>NZ_JBSSEQ010000001.1:2500-4802500 GCF_054061875.1 Bradyrhizobium sp. S3.7.6
GGCCCATAATACAAAAGGTACGATGTCACCCAGAACGTATCTTGGGCTCCATCTGTTTGTAGGTGTCCGGTTTCAGGTCTATTTCACTCCCCTCGTCGGGGTGCTTTTCACCTTTCCCTCACGGTACTGGTTCACTATCGGTCGCTGAGGAGTACTTAGGCTTGGAGGGTGGTCCCCCCGCGTTCAGACAGGATTTCACGTGTCCCGCCTTACTCGTGGATACATCATCGCATTACTCGTACGGGGCTATCACCCTCTAAGGCCCGGCTTTCCTGACCGGTTCCGATTGTCTTTGATGTATCACTGGCCTGGTCCGCGTTCGCTCGCCACTACTAACGGAGTCTCTGTTGATGTCCTTTCCTCCAGGTACTTAGATGTTTCAGTTCCCTGGGTTTGCTTGAAACCTCCTATGTATTCAGAAGTCTCATACCTTCTCTTGATAACCGGAAATCCAAAACCTCTTCGATCGAAATCTAAAGGCCTAGGCATCTCTCATTTCTGATCGAACCCCACACCAATGGTCTTTCGACAAAGGTCTTGGAGTTCCGGCTATCGAAGGTGGGTTTCCCCATTCGGAAATCCATGGATCAAAGCTTCTTCGCAGCTCCCCACGGCTTATCGCAGCGTAGCACGTCCTTCATCGCCTCTCAGCGCCAAGGCATCCACCGAACACCCTTAAGGCACTTGATTGCTCTCATTATCAATGTCCACACACTCGGCAGAATGTTGTCTGCAGAATTACCTTGCGGCACGCGCCCTCGATGAACGCTATCTGCAGCCGGACAATGATTAGAAAGACCAGCTTGCTTCGTAAGATCGTTCCGATAGCGAGGCGGTCAAGCTTCGCTAAAAGGATCATTTACAACTCGCATTCCTCTCAGACGCAGCCTTGTGAGCTACATTGAAAGGCGCACGAGCGCCGAAATGATCCGGAGATAATGAAGTATCGCGCAACAATTGCTTGTTGCCCGATCCAACTCGGATCGATCTCCTCTTTACGATGTCAGAAATCACGCAGCTTACTGTCCATCCGGACTAGTAAGTGCGAAGTGATGTTTCGCGGACGATTTAGGTGCACGATCAGTCGATGATCAAACCATCTGGTGGAGCCAGACGGGATCGAACCGACGACCTCATGCTTGCAAAGCACGCGCTCTCCCAGCTGAGCTATGGCCCCGTAACCAGAAGACGAATGCTCACTCGATGAGTGTGGTGGGCCTGGGAAGACTTGAACTTCCGACCTCACGCTTATCAAGCGCGCGCTCTAACCAACTGAGCTACAAGCCCCTAACGCATATCCAGTCAAGGACCAGGGATTCTGCAAGCTTGCAGCCCCAGCGCGTGTTCGTCCGCGAAGAAAGAGAAACGAAGACGGCGAAATCCCGCCAATGCAGCTCAACAATCCTGACGATCGTTGGCCACTGATGTTTCTAAAACGGTTCGATAGAAGCAAGCTTCTGAAGAACCATCCTTAGAAAGGAGGTGATCCAGCCGCAGGTTCCCCTACGGCTACCTTGTTACGACTTCACCCCAGTCGCTGACCCTACCGTGGCCGGCTGCCTCCCTTGCGGGTTAGCGCACCGTCTTCAGGTAAAACCAACTCCCATGGTGTGACGGGCGGTGTGTACAAGGCCCGGGAACGTATTCACCGTGGCGTGCTGATCCACGATTACTAGCGATTCCAACTTCATGGGCTCGAGTTGCAGAGCCCAATCCGAACTGAGACGGCTTTTTGAGATTTGCGAAGGGTTGCCCCTTAGCGTCCCATTGTCACCGCCATTGTAGCACGTGTGTAGCCCAGCCCGTAAGGGCCATGAGGACTTGACGTCATCCCCACCTTCCTCGCGGCTTATCACCGGCAGTCTCCTTAGAGTGCTCAACTAAATGGTAGCAACTAAGGACGGGGGTTGCGCTCGTTGCGGGACTTAACCCAACATCTCACGACACGAGCTGACGACAGCCATGCAGCACCTGTGTTCCAGGCTCCGAAGAGAAGGTCACATCTCTGCGACCGGTCCTGGACATGTCAAGGGCTGGTAAGGTTCTGCGCGTTGCGTCGAATTAAACCACATGCTCCACCGCTTGTGCGGGCCCCCGTCAATTCCTTTGAGTTTTAATCTTGCGACCGTACTCCCCAGGCGGAATGCTTAAAGCGTTAGCTGCGCCACTAGTGAGTAAACCCACTAACGGCTGGCATTCATCGTTTACGGCGTGGACTACCAGGGTATCTAATCCTGTTTGCTCCCCACGCTTTCGTGCCTCAGCGTCAGTATCGGGCCAGTGAGCCGCCTTCGCCACTGGTGTTCTTGCGAATATC
The DNA here is from genome assembly GCF_054061875.1 of Bradyrhizobium sp. S3.7.6. Classification (NCBI taxonomy): domain Bacteria; kingdom Pseudomonadati; phylum Pseudomonadota; class Alphaproteobacteria; order Hyphomicrobiales; family Nitrobacteraceae; genus Bradyrhizobium; species Bradyrhizobium sp. S3.7.6. The sequence continues at coordinate 4,818 of NZ_JBSSEQ010000001.1, forward strand.
TACGAATTTCACCTCTACACTCGCAGTTCCACTCACCTCTCCCGAACTCAAGATCTTCAGTATCAAAGGCAGTTCTGGAGTTGAGCTCCAGGATTTCACCCCTGACTTAAAGACCCGCCTACGCACCCTTTACGCCCAGTGATTCCGAGCAACGCTAGCCCCCTTCGTATTACCGCGGCTGCTGGCACGAAGTTAGCCGGGGCTTATTCTTGCGGTACCGTCATTATCTTCCCGCACAAAAGAGCTTTACAACCCTAGGGCCTTCATCACTCACGCGGCATGGCTGGATCAGGGTTGCCCCCATTGTCCAATATTCCCCACTGCTGCCTCCCGTAGGAGTTTGGGCCGTGTCTCAGTCCCAATGTGGCTGATCATCCTCTCAGACCAGCTACTGATCGTCGCCTTGGTGAGCCATTACCTCACCAACTAGCTAATCAGACGCGGGCCGATCTTTCGGCGATAAATCTTTCCCCGTAAGGGCTTATCCGGTATTAGCACAAGTTTCCCTGTGTTGTTCCGAACCAAAAGGTACGTTCCCACGCGTTACTCACCCGTCTGCCGCTGACGTATTGCTACGCCCGCTCGACTTGCATGTGTTAAGCCTGCCGCCAGCGTTCGCTCTGAGCCAGGATCAAACTCTCAAGTTGGACTTGAACTTTGAACCGGCTGATCACAACGTTTGACGAGGTCCCACCATTATTTCGACAACCGAAGTCGTCGAGCTGCCCGCGATTCACATCGCTGGCAGCGATGGTGTTTCCTTTAAAACGTGTACCGCCGAAGTCTTTCGTCCCCTCTCAGAACTCAAAAGCCGAAGCTCTTCAGTGTCCGAGAGGCGCAAGGACTCCGCCGTCCACGTTTCTCTTTCTTCATCTTCACTTGTCAAACAGCCCGGGACCAGGTGGCCCCTACCTTCCAGAGTGGAAGGGTTCCCGACACCCTCACCGACGATGAATGAACTCCAATCGACTTACGTCGACTGTTGTGTCACTCAACAAGGTGAGGAGCATCAGTGGCGCGTTCGCTCGCCTTGGTCAGTGACCCGGCGGCGCCGCGCTCAGTGGTCGGGTTATAGGCCCCCCCGCCCGGGATTGTCAACGCCCATTGTCAACAAATCGTCGCACGGTGGATCATCGAAAAAAATCCAGCGATTCCAGCCAATTAGAAAGGCCGCTAACGGCCGGATCGAATTTGCACCGCAAAAGATCTCAAAAAAAATTTGCCCGCCGGCGGGCTCCGGAAGCCCTGGCAGGCGGAGGCCCATCCAGGCCGGACCGAGCCCTCGTTCACGGCAGACGAGCCCCATCCAAGGCCGGACCGAGCTCCAGCCAAGGCCAGACCTGGTCCCCCGGCGCCTGCCAGACGGGCTTCTTGCGCCCGGCCGTTCAGGAAACTTTTCCATATTAGGCGCCGTACTAGAGCCACAATCCCGCGGCGTTCTGGTACAGACAAGCTTGAATCGCGGGATGCCAGTGGGGGCTGCCGGCGATTTTCATTGGGTCAGAGGAAGGCGATCTTGCAGATGACGCAGCCTTCCTCCGACATTCGAGAGACATCGAGAGACCTTTACCCGTCCAGCTGTTCGTAATTTCGGCCGGCCCCATCGAGGGCTTTCTGAGCGCGGGCGCCTGTGCGGCTTGCCTTTTCCGGCGATCCCCCTTCAAGAGGGCGGCCAGGAGAGGTTCGAAATCAGGCATCTTGGGTCGTTGATTGGGGGACTTGGTTTGAACCACAGGACGTCGCGCGGCGCTTACGGGCGTGAGACCGGGATCATCGATCTCGGCCACGAACCGCCGCTGTCCGTCGATGGTTCCGAGGCCGCCGTCATCGATCGCCGACGCGTTTCCGTGCAATGGTTCAGCGGGACAATTCTGACCGGACTCTGCGGCGCAGCCCTGATCGGCGGCGCCGTTTTCGCTTCTCTCGACGGTGAGATGACCTTCGCCAAGGTGCCTGAGCGCGTCGAAGGCGCGCTGCGCGGCGCATTCGGCGCGGCCGATCGCGCCGCCACGCTGCACAAGAGCGACCGCCTGCCGCCGCCGAACGAATCCACGGCCTCGCGCAACATCGTCCGCGTCTCCACCGTCGCCCGCGTCGGCAACCGCGACGTGATGCGGGTGCGCCCGTTCGTCCGGATCGCCGGCAATCTGTCGATGACGACGAGCGATCTGTCGGCGAAAATCCCGCCGTTCAACGCCCAGCGCCTGCTCACCGATGTCGGCTCCGATCCGAAGACCGCGGCGGAAGATCCGAACAATCCCGAAGCCGTCGAGCCCGATGCCGAAGTCTCCTTCGTCACCAAGGACCTGTCGCCGGTGCTGCCGAAGGCCAAGATTTCCGCCGTGGTGGCGCTCGACGACATCCTGATGCGGGTGCGCGACGCCGCCAACTGGCGCGGCAATGGCGGGGTGCGCTACGCCTCGCTCGCCAATGCCACCGCCGACGTCTCCGGCGCGACCGGCCCCTCCGACATGAAGATGGCCTACGCCACCGAAGCGTCGGCGTCCGATCCCTATGCCGGCTTCGAGACGCGCGTGGTGCCGGAAAACGTCACGCTGCTGCCGAAGACCAAGGAGCAGATCACCGGCGGCAATCCCAATGGCGAGCGCGTCCACGTGGTCAAGAAGGGCGACAGCGTCGGCTCCGTCCTGCGCGATCTCGGCGCGACGGCCGAGGAGATCAAGGCGATCACCGCGACGCTCGGCCCGCGCGGCCGCGACGGCGGCCTGAAGGAAGGCGAAAAGCTCCGCATCCTGATGGCGCCCGCAAGCCCCGGCGCCCGCCTCCAACCCTATCGCGTCGTGGTTGCAAACGACACCATGGTCGAGGCGATCGCGGCGCTGTCCGATCTCGGCAAATACGTCGCGGTCGACGTCTCCAGCATGAACACCGTCGCCGATGCCGCGGCCAACGCCAACAGCGACGACGATGACGACGATGACGGCATCGGCGTGCGGCTCTACCAGAGCATCTACGAGACCGCGATGCGCAACAAAGTCCCGATGCCGGTCATCGAGGACATGATCAAGATCTACTCCTACGACGTCGATTTCCAGCGCAAGGTCGCGCCGGGCGATTCATTCGACGTGTTCTACGCCGGCGAAGAAGAGGGCACGACGTCGAACGAAAAGAACGACGTGCTGTTCGCCTCCCTCACGGTCGGCGGCGAGACCAAGAAATACTACCGCTACCAGAGCCCCGACGACGGCGTCGTCGACTACTATGACGAGACCGGCAAGAGCGCGAAAAAATTCCTGGTCAGGAAGCCCGTCAACAACGCGATCATGCGCTCCGGCTTCGGCGGCCGCCGCCACCCGATCCTGGGCTATGTGAAGATGCACACCGGCGTCGACTGGGCCACCTCCTACGGCACTCCGATCTTTGCTTCCGGCAACGGCGTGCTCGAGAAGGTCGGCCCCGAAGGCGGCTACGGCAAATATATCCGCATCAAGCACTCCAACGGCTACGAGACCGCCTACGGCCATATGTCGGCTTTCGCCAAGGGCATGGAGATCGGCAAGAAGGTGCGGCAGGGCCAGGTGATCGGCTTCGTCGGTTCAACCGGCCAGTCGACCGGCCCTCACGTCCACTACGAAATCCTGGTCAACGGCCGCTTCGTCGATCCGCTGCGCGTAAAATTGCCGCGCGGCCGTTCGCTGGAAGGCACGGTGCTGGCGGGCTTCGAGAAGGAACGCGACCGGCTCGACGCCATGATGAGCGGCCGCAACGGCGCCATCGCCCGCATTTCGGACGCAACCGGCGGCCCGTTGCAGGTCACCAACCGCTGATCCTTTAGACCGGCCGAAATCGACCGGACATCTCTGGAAAACATGATCAGGAGGCGACGTCGTCAAGCGACGTCGTTTCACTGCGCCACAACGTCAAGTTTTGTTTGCCAAAGCGGCATCAAGGCATCGCGCGCGGGAGCGACGGCAGACTGATCGTGGCGGAAGTGGGCGCCAGGCGACTGATCGAGATCGCGCCGGACGGCGGCAAGGTCACCGAGATCGCTGGCAATCTTCCGATCGGGCTGATGGGCGCACCCGGGAGCCTGCCCAGCAACATCCCGACCGGCGTCGCCATCGGCGCCTCCGGCGTCATCTACTTCTCCTCTGATATCGAGAACGCGATCTACAAGGTCACCAGGAAGTAGCGCGGAGGAAACCAGCCCGGTGGAACCGGCACGCGAGTTTGCCGGTTAAATGCTGACGGAAGCCGACCAACAGGAGGATCCCCATGCGGCGCCTCTCACGCGACGATGTCGTCAAGACAGTGGATCGGGCCGACGAATTCACCATCGCCCAGATCATCGGAACCGGCGCGACGGTCGAGGAACTCGCCGAAGCCCAGGCCTGGCTCGCCAATGACGAGCCGATGATCAATGATTTGCGCCCGCTGGCGCACGGACGCGTGCGCGAGCTTGTCGACATCCTGTCGGAGCTCGAAGAGGACAGCGACGAGCAAGGTCCAGCCGAACCCGGCTCAACATCCGCAGTCAGCTAGAGCGAACCTCGTCAAAGCAATTCGCCCCGGAGAGTTGGCCTCTCCGGGGCGATTTTTCGTTTTGCAGTGAGCGCGACGATCAGTTCAGCTTCCGCTTCGACACCGGCGCGTCGAACTGGGTGATTTCCGCGGTCTGCGGCGCCTTGCCGTTGAAGGTCAGGACGTTGCCTTCGGACGAGATCGCAACGTTGTCCCCGTCCTTGACGTCTCCAGCCAGGATCATCTCGGCAAGCGGATCCTGGAGGTAGCGCTGGACCACGCGCTTCAGCGGCCTTGCGCCGTAGGCGGGATCCCAGCCTTTCGCAGCAAGCCAGTCGCGGCCCGCGGCATCGAGCGTCAGCACGATCTTGCGATCGGTCAACAGCTTCTGCAGCCGGGCGAACTGGATCTCGACGATCCGGCCCATCTCGCTCCTCTGCAGGCGGTGGAACAGGATGATCTCGTCGACACGGTTCAGGAACTCGGGCCGGAAATGCCCACGCACCATTCCCATCACCTGTTCACGCACCGCTGAGGTGTCTTCGCCCTCCGGTTGATTCACCAAATACTCCGAACCGAGGTTCGAGGTCATGATGATCAGCGTGTTGCGGAAATCGACGGTGCGACCCTGGCCATCGGTCAGGCGGCCGTCGTCGAGCACCTGCAACAGGACGTTGAAGACGTCAGGATGCGCCTTCTCGATCTCGTCGAACAGCACCACCTGATAGGGCCGGCGCCGCACCGCTTCGGTGAGCGCGCCGCCCTCGTCATAGCCGACATAGCCGGGAGGCGCACCGATCAGCCGCGAGACCGAGTGCTTCTCCATGTACTCGGACATATCGAGGCGGACCATCGCGGTCTCGTCGTTGAACAGGTACTCCGCCAGCGCCTTGGTCAGCTCGGTCTTGCCGACGCCGGTGGGCCCCAGGAACATGAACGAGCCGGTCGGCCGGTTCGGATCCTGCAGGCCTGCGCGCGAACGGCGCACGGCGGTTGCGACCGCACGCACGGCCTCGGCCTGGCCGACGACGCGCTGTCCGAGCTGCTCCTCCATCTTCAGGAGCTTCTCCTTCTCGCCTTCCAGCATCTTGTCGACGGGCACGCCGGTCCAGCGCGAGACCACCTGCGCGATGTGGTTGGCGGTGACCGCCTCCTCCATCATATCGCCAGAGCCTTCACGCGCCTCGATATCGGCGAGCTGCTTCTCAAGCTGCGGGATCCGGCCATAGGCCAGCTCGCCGGCTTTCTGGAATTCGCCGCGCCGCTGTGCGTCGGCGAGATCGACGCGCAGCGCGTCCAGCTCTGACTTCAGCTTCTGGGCGTTGGAGAGCTTGTTCTTCTCTGCGCTCCAGCGCGACGTCAGGGCCGCGGATTTCTCTTCGAGTTCGATGAGCTCCTTCTGAAGCCCCTCGAGACGGGTCTTGGAGCCGAGATCGCTCTCCTTCTTGAGAGCTTCCTGCTCGATCTTGAGCCGGATGATCTCGCGGTCGAGCGAATCCAGCTCTTCCGGCTTGGAATCGACCTGCATCTTCAGCCGCGCAGCGGCCTCGTCCATGAGATCGATCGCCTTGTCCGGCAGGAAGCGGTCGGTGATGTAGCGGTTGGACAGCGTCGTCGCCGCCACGAGCGCGGAATCGGTGATCCGCACGCCGTGATGCTGCTCGTACTTGTCTTTCAACCCACGGAGGATCGAGATCGTGTCCTCGACGGAGGGCTCGCTCACGAAGATGGGCTGGAAGCGCCGCGCCAGTGCCGCATCTTTCTCGACGTGCTTCCGGTACTCGTCGAGCGTGGTGGCGCCGATGCAGTGCAGCTCGCCGCGCGCGAGCGCGGGCTTGAGCAGGTTGGACGCGTCCATCGCGCCGTCGCCCTTGCCGGCGCCGATCAGCGTATGCATCTCGTCGATGAACAGGATGAAATTGCCCTCGCTCGCGGTGACTTCCTGGAGCACGGCCTTCAGCCGCTCCTCGAACTCGCCGCGATATTTCGCACCCGCAATCAGCGCGCCGAGATCAAGCGAGAGCAGCTTCTTGTCCTGGAGGGTCTCGGGCACGTCGCCGTTGACGATGCGCAGCGCGAGGCCCTCGGCGATGGCGGTCTTGCCGACGCCGGGCTCACCGATCAGGACGGGATTGTTCTTGGTCCGGCGCGAGAGCACCTGGATGGTGCGGCGGATCTCCTCATCGCGGCCGATGACCGGATCGAGCTTGCCGTCGCGCGCAGCCTGGGTCAGGTCGCGGGCATATTTCTTCAACGCGTCATAGGCATTCTCGGCGGTCGCGGAGTCCGCCGTGCGGCCCTTGCGCAGCGCCTCGATCGCGGCATTGAGGTTTTGCGGGGTGACGCCGCCCTTGGCCAGGATCGCGCCGGCCTCGCTGGTCTTTTCCAGCGCGAGGCCGAGCAGCAGCCGCTCGACGGTGACAAAACTGTCGCCAGCCTTCTCGCCGGCCTTTTCGGCGGCGTCGAAAGTGCGGGCGAGCTCGGGCGCCAGATAGATCTGGCCGGCGCCGCCGCCGGAGACCTTCGGCACCTTGTTGAGGGCATCCTCGGTCGCCTTCAGGATGGCGCGGGAATTGCCGCCGGCGCGGTCGATCAGACCAGCAGCGAGGCCCTCATTGTCGTCCAGCAGAACTTTCAGGACGTGCAGCGTCGAAAACTGCTGATGCCCCTCGCGCACCGCAAGCGATTGCGCGGACTGAACGAAGCCCCTGGAGCGTTCGGTATATTTGTCGATGTTCATGTCTTTTCTTTCCCTCGGCCTGCCCCTGGAGCCCTCTAAGGCACTCCAAACGGCATCTTCATTGGGTTTCCGCTGGACGCGTTGACGTTCCTCAACCGGCAGCGGTCGTTAGCAGCCGGCGCTGGCGCCGGCCTGACCCAGATGTGGGAAGCTTGGCCTCGGATCGGAAGAGGCGCGTTCACAATTTCGTGCACGGGTCCGCCTGCTTGGCGCCAGCAGGTCGAATCCCTTAAGTAGCGACATGACAGCCAGCCAGACTGCCGAAATCACAGGCCTTTACCGTTACCCGATCAAGGGCCTGACGCCGGAATCCCTGCCCCGGGTCCCCTTGCGGATCGGCCAGACCCTGCCCGCCGACCGCCGCTACGCCATCGAGAACGGACCCAGCGGCTTCGATCCGGAGGCGCCGGCCTGGAAGCCGAAAATCCAGTTCCTGATGCTGGCGCGTAATGAGCGGCTGGCGTCCCTCGACAGCCGGTTCGAGGACGCGACCAACCGCCTGACCATCCGCAAGGACGGCCAGATCGTCGCCAGCGGGGACATCGAGACCACTGCCGGGCGCGCCGCCATCGAGGATTATTTCACGGAGAATTTTCAGCCGGAGCTGAAGGGCCCGCCAAAAGTTCTGTCCGGCCGCGACCACAGCTTTTCCGACGTCGCCCGCAAGGTCGTATCGATCATCAATCTCGACAGCGTCCGGGCGATCGAGACCATGCTCGGCGGCGCCGCAGTCAATCCACTGCGCTTCCGCGCCAATCTCTACGTGAAGGGCTGGCCGGCCTGGTCCGAGCTCGACCTCGTCGGCGAGACACTGGCGATCGGCGAGGCCCGGCTCAAGGTGGTCAAGCGCATCGTCCGCTGCCCGGCGGTCAACGTCGATCCCAAGACCGCGCAGCGCGATCTCGAGATACCGCCGACGCTCTCGCGCAATCTCGGCCACATGGATTGCGGCATCTATGCCGAGGTCATCGCCGACGGCGAGATCGGCGTCGGTGACGCGATCGCGGTGGAAGCGCCGAAGCTGGTGTGAGCCGTCCGACGCTGCCGTAGGGTGGGCAAAGCGAAAGCGTGCCCACCACTCCGGTCCATCGAACTCCGCTGCACCGCCGGTGGGCACGGCGCTTGCGCGCCTTTGCCCACCCTACGGCTCCGTCGTCAGTTCGGCATCACATACGCATAGATCCGGCCGCGAGAGACCGGCGCCTCGCGAACACGATTGCCGTTGTTGCCGGAGATCATGATCGGATTGCCCTGCGCGTCCACGCCGGTGATGATGCCGACATGGCCGCCCCGGCGACCGCGCGACATGACCGCGATGGCGCCGACCTGCGGACCGGAGACGCGCGTGCCGTAGCGCGCGAACGAGCTCGCCATGTCGGAGCCGGTGCCCTGATGGCCGGTATGCTGCAGCACCATGTTCATGAAGCGCGCGCACCACAGGCTGCCGCGCCCGGTCGGATTGCCGCCGATATAACGGCGCGCCTCGGACACGAGGCCCGATCCGCCGCCGAAGCCGCCACCGCTATTGGCCATTCCAGGATTGGTCATTCCGTTGTTGGCCATGCCGCCGACATTGGCGTTCGGATTGTAGCTCGCCTGGGTGTCGGCGAAGCCGCTCGCCTGCAACTGCGCCGCGCCGCGCTCGAAGCGCGAGCTGCGGGCATGGTGGCGATAATGACGGTAATGATGATGTCTGGCGTGGTGCACGTAAGCGTGCCGCTCTGCGCTATGACGATGATGCGGCCGCGCTGAGGCCGGAGAAACGAACGCGGCAACCGCCGCGAAGAAAATCGCCAGCGCGACAACACAACGCGACAGGCGAGACGCAAACAACTCCAACATACTTCATCCTTCTTGACACCCCACTTCCCCAATCGGCCCGTGCGATGGCCGGCATCCGTCTGGCCGTTAAGCCGCCGGATGTGGCGAGAAAAAGACGCCACGCCCGCGAATAGCTGCGATGATTTTGTGCCGGTGCTGGCTTGAGGCTGCCGCATTGCGGACAACAACGTTAACTGCAATTCTCCAAAGGCGGCTTGAAGAGAGGGAAACAGTTAATGCCCCACGCCACGACCAGGGACGACGTCCGCATCTATTTCGAAGAAGCGGGTCAGGGAACGCCGATTATTTTTCTGCATGAGTTCGCGGCCGACTACACCAATTGGGAGCCGCAGATGCGCTACTTCTCGCGCGGCCATCGCTGCATCACCTATTCCGCGCGCGGCTACACGCCGTCGGACGTACCTGATGGCGAGGTCTACACCTACAAGCATTTCTACACCGACGCGCTCGCGGTGCTCGATCATCTCAAGATCGAGCGCGCGCATCTCGTCGGCCTGTCGATGGGCGCCTATTCGTCACTCCAGATCGGGTTGAACTCGCCGCAGCGCGCGCTGTCGATGACGCTGGCCGGCGTGGGCTCAGGATCGGAGATCGAGAATCTCGACAACTGGCGCAAGCAGTGCCGCGCCAATGCCGAGCAGTTCGAGACGCTCGGCTCCGCCGAGGTCGCAAAGGTCACGCGCGAGGCGCCGAGCCGGATTCCGTTCCTGGTGAAGGACCCGCGCGGCCACGCCGATTTCTACGCCGCGCTGGCGCGCCACGATGCCAAGGGCTCCGCGAACACGATGCGCGGCTTCCAGGGCGGCAGGCCATCGATTTACACGATGCCGGATGCCATTCGAGGTGTGGCAACGCCCGCGCTGATCATCTGCGGCGACGAAGACGATCCCTGCGTCGAGGCAAGCCTGTTCTTGAAGAAGCACCTGCCCGCGGCGGGCCTCGCGATGTTTCCGAAATCAGGCCACGTGCTCAATCTCGAAGAACCCGCGCTGTTCAACGAGAGCGTGGAGCGGTTCGTGACGCTGGTGGAAGCCGGGCGCTGGCCGGTGCGCGATCCGCGGTCGCTGGCGGCGCATTAGACTGCCAGTCGCTGTCATTCCGGGATGCGCCGACAGGCACAGGCCCGGAATGACGGAAACTACTTCCCCTGCCCGCGCGTGAGCAAGAACACGCCCTGCTCGCCGAACATGTTCCACACCCACCACGGCAATCGCAGCCGCAACGGACGGCCGTAGAGATCCAGCGCCTCGGCGCGCTCCATCTTGACGTGGATCGCGTCGCAGAGCTCGACGAAATCCTTGATGGTGCAGAAATGGATGTTGGCGGTGTCGTACCAGGTCGCCGGCAGATTCTCGGTGCGCGGCATGTGGCCGCCGACCAGGAGCTGGAGTCGCATCTTCCAGAAGCCGAAATTCGGGAACGACACGATGGCGCGGCGGCCGATGCGCAGCAGATTCTCCAGCACGACCCGCGGCTGCCGCGTCGCCTGCAGCGTCTGCGACAGGATGACGTAATCGAAGGCGTCGTCGGGATAGTTGACGAGATCGGTGTCGGCATCGCCCTGCACCACCGCGAGGCCCTTGGCGACGCAGCGATTGACGCCCTCGCGCGACAGCTCGATGCCGCGCCCGTCGATGCCGCGGGTCTCCAGAAGCTGGAGCAAATCGCCCTCGCCGCAGCCGACGTCGAGCACTTTCGAGCCGGGCTTGACCATCTCGGCGACCAGCAGATGATCGGCGCGAAACTGGCCGGACTGCTCCGTCGCAACGCCGCCCAGCGGCAGCACTTCCTGCACAGACATCGCTAGCCGTCCTTGTCAGTCAATCCTGGCGGTGAGCCCGCGCGCCTTCCCTGCCGATTGCAGAAAGGCACGGGCGATATCGAAGAATTCGGGCACGTCGAGCAGGAAGGCGTCATGGCCGCGATCGGTCTCGATCTCGGCGAACGACACCCGCGCGCTCGACGCGTTCAGTGCATGCACCAGCGCGCGCGATTCCGAAGTCGGGAACAGCCAGTCGCTGGTGAAGGAGACCACGCAGAAGCGCGTCTCGATGCCCGCGAACGCTTTCGCCAGCACGCCGCCGTGGTCGCCGGCGATGTCGAAATAATCCATCGCACGGGTCAGATAGAGATAGGAGTTGGCGTCGAACCGCTCGACGAAGGACGAGCCCTGGTAGCGCAGATAGCTCTCGACCTGGAAATCGGCGTCGAACGAGAAGGTCGGCAGCTCGCGGTCCTGCATGCGGCGGCCGAACTTGCGATGCAGCGCGGCGTCGGAGAGATAGGTGATGTGCGCGGCCATCCGTGCCACCGCAAGTCCGCGATGCGGATGGATGCCCTGATCCGTGTAGCGGCCGTTGTGCCAGTCGGGATCGGCCATCACCGCCTGGCGACCGAGCTCGTGGAAAGCGATGTTCTGCGCCGAGTGCCGCGTCGCGCAGGCAATCGCCAGCGCGGAGTACACGCGCTTGGGATAGGCCGCGGTCCATTGCAGCACCTGCATGCCGCCCATCGAGCCGCCGACCACCGCGAACAACGTGTCGATGCCGAGCCGGTCGATCAGCATCGCCTGCGCGCGCACCATGTCGGGAATGGTGATGACAGGGAAATCCAGGCCCCACACCTTGCCGGTGGCGGGATTGATCGAGGCCGGCCCGGTCGAGCCCATGCAGCCGCCGATCACGTTGGCGCAAATGATGAAGTAGTGCTGAGGATCAAGAGGTCGGCCGGGACCGACCAGCGTCTCCCACCAGCCCGACTTGCCGGTGACGGGATGCACGTTGGCGACATGCTGATCTCCCGTCAGCGCATGGCAGATCAGCACCGCGTTGGAGCGATCGGCGTTGAGCTCGCCATAGGTCTGGTAGGCGATCTGGAACGGGGTGAGATCGATGCCGCAATCGAGCCGCAGCGGTTGCTCGGCGCCGAACTGCGCGACCTGCGAATTCGGATGATCCGCCTCATGCGACCGGTCGTCGGCACTGATCGCGGGACTCGGCACGGGCTTCACGCCAACCATCATCGACCTCGTTTGCGGCACCCGTCAGGCTGCCGCTGGAATCAGGCCATGAAAAACCCGGCCTGAACGATAGGTTCGGCCGGGATCGGAAGCGTCCCCGGCCTGTTTAGCGAGTTTTTTAACGTGGCTGCAAGCCGGCCGGCTCAAATGACCACGGAACGGGCAAAAGCTACTGTCTTGGGCGGTTTTCGTCAAGTCACGGTCCGGATTAGCCAAATTCATCCCTGAAAGGCCGGCCGAAAAGGCCCGGTTTCCCTTTGCATTTCTCTTTGCTTTCGCCGCGCCGACTGCCTAATCAGGACGTCGATCGCAGCGGATCCGGCCTTGCCGATGGGCCTTGGCCGACCCGCATTGGAACGCCTCTCACCAGCATCTCGCAGATATGTCCCAACGTCCGCCCGCGCCACCATCGCTCCAGGAATTGCGCAAGGAGATCGACGCGATCGACGAGGGCATGCATCGTCTCCTGATGCAGCGCGGCGACATCATCGACCGCCTGATCCAGGTGAAGCAGACCCAGGAGGTCGGCTCGGCGTTCCGCCCGGCGCGCGAGGCCGCCATGATGCGTGACATCGTCCAGCGTCATCGCGGCATCCTGCCGCTCGACACGGTCGAGAGCATCTGGCGCGTCATCATCTCGACGTTCACTTACGTCCAAGCGCCGTTCTCCGTGCATGCCGACATCTCGGTGAGCGAGCCGGCGATGCGCGATTCCGTGCGCTTCCATTTCGGCTTCACGGTACCTTACGTCGCGCATTTCAGCGCGCAGGCCGCGGTCGAAGCGGTGGCGAAGTCCAAAGGCGACCTGGCGCTGGTCTCGGCGACCTCGAGCCGCACGCCATGGTGGCTGGAGCTGGAAGCAGACGGCGCGCCGAAGATTATCGCGCGGATGCCCTTCGTCGAGCGCGCCGACCATCCGGCCGCGCTGCCGGTGTTCGCGATCTCCCGCGTCGCCGACAGCGCCGTGGTGACGGAGGTCGAGACCTTCAGCGTGCGCGTGTCCGGGTGGAACGCCGAGGTCGCGCGCGCCCTGTCGCCGCTCGCCGAGATCGTGGCAGTGCCCGATACCGCCTTCGACGGCGCAGCGCTGCTGGTCTCGGTCACGAGCGCGACCAGCATCGACAAGATCAAGGCTGCCCTGATCGAAGCGGGGGCCTCGGTGCGCTCCACGGCCCTCGTCGGCAGCCACGCAACGCGCTATACGGTGCCCTCGACCGGGTCGAAATCGTAGATCGCGAACCGCCTAAAGCTACTTCCGGAGTTGAAGATGTCCCGCCCCGTGCCGAATCCCGGCATTCTCGATATTGCGCCCTACACGCCCGGCAAGAGCCCGGTGGCTGAGCCGGGCCGCAAGGTGTTCAAGCTCTCGGCCAACGAGACGCCGTTCGGGCCCTCGCCCAAGGCGATCGAGGCGTTCAGGAACGTGGCGGCGCATCTGGAAGACTATCCGGAAGGAACCTCGCGCGTGCTGCGCGAAGCGATCGGGCGCTCTTTCGGGCTCGACCCCAACCGCATCATCTGCGGCGCCGGCTCGGACGAGATCCTCAATCTGCTCGCCCACACCTATCTCAGCCACGGCGACGAGGCGATCTCGACCACGCACGGCTTCCTGGTCTACCCGATCGCGACTATGGCGGTCGGCGCCAAGAACGTGGTCGCGCAGGAGACCAACCTCACCTGCAATGTCGACGCCATCCTCAAGGCGGTGACGCCGAAGACAAAGCTGGTCTGGCTCGCCAATCCCAACAATCCGACCGGCACCTATGTGCCGTTCGACGAGGTCAAGCGGCTGCGCGCCGGCCTGCCGTCGCACGTGCTGCTGGTGCTCGATGCCGCCTATTCCGATTACGTCTCGCGCAACGACTACGAGATGGGGATCGAGCTCGTCGCCACCACCGAGAACACCGTGGTGACGCACACCTTCTCCAAGATCCACGGCCTCGCCGCGCTGCGCGTCGGCTGGATGTTCGGTCCGGAGCACATCATCGACGCGGTCAACCGCATCCGCGGTCCCTTCAACGTGTCGACGCCGGCGATGTATGCCGCGGTCGCGGCGATCGAGGACACTGCGCACCAGGCGATGTCGAAGCAGTTCACCGAGACCTGGCGCAACTGGCTCTCCGAGGAGATCGGCAAGCTCGGACTGAAGGTGACGCCGGGCGTCGCCAATTTCGTACTGATCCACTTCCCGGAAAATGGCAAGACCGCGGACGAGGCCGACGCATATCTTACCAAGCGCGGGCTGGTGTTGCGCGCGCTGAAGAACTACCGCCTGCCGCATTCGCTGCGCATGACCATCGGCACCGAGGAGGCCAACCGCCTCGTCGTCGAGGGCCTGCGCGACTTCATGGCCGGCAAATGAGCACCACACCGCACTTCCAGCGCGTTGCGCTGATCGGCTTCGGCCTGATCGGCGGCTCGATCGCGCGCGCTGCGAAGCTCCAGGGCTTGGCCTCCGAGATCGTCACCACCGCGCGCTCGGAGAAGACGCGCGCGCGGGTGCTGGAGCTCGGCATCGTCGACCAGGTCGTGGCGACCAATGCGGAAGCGGTGAAGGATGCCGATCTCGTCATCCTCTGCATTCCCGTCGGTGCCTGCGGGCCGGTGGCGCAGGAGATCGCGGCGCATCTCGAGCCGGGCGCGATCGTCTCCGACGTCGGCTCGGTCAAGGGCGCGATCGTCAGGGACATGGCGCCGCATCTGCCGAAGACCATTCATTTCGTGCCGGCGCATCCCGTCGCGGGCACCGAGCATTCGGGTCCCGATTCCGGTTTCGCCGAGCTCTTCATCAACCGCTGGTGCATCCTGACGCCGCCGGAAGGCGTCGATGCGGCGGCCACCGATCGTCTGCGCGCGTTCTGGGCGGCGATGGGCGCCAAGGTCGAGATCATGACGCCGGATCATCATGATCTCGTGCTCGCGATCACCAGCCATCTGCCGCATCTGATCGCCTACACCATCGTCGGCACCGCCGACGAGCTGGCGCAGGTGACGGAGTCCGAGGTGATTAAGTTCTCGGCCGGCGGCTTCCGCGATTTCACCCGCATCGCCGCGTCCGACCCGACGATGTGGCGCGACGTCTTCCTCGCCAACAAGGAGGCCGTGCTGGAGATGCTCGGCACCTTCACCGAGGATCTCGCCAAGCTTACCCGCGCGATCCGCCGCGGCGACGGCGAGGCGCTGTTCGACCACTTCACCCGCACCCGCGCCATCCGCCGCGGCATCGTCGAGATCGGCCAGGATTCGGCAGCGCCGGATTTCGGCCGGCCGCATGCGCAGCTCGGCAAGAAGCCGTAACGTTCAAGTAGCCCGGATGGAGCGCAAGCGTAATCCGGGATCTCTTTCAGCGCGGCGCGACCTGCCCCGGATTGCGCTTCGCTCCATCCGGGCTACGGGAGACACCTAATAAAGCGGTGGAATCTGCCCGACCTTGACCGGGCCGAGCAGCACGGCGCCGTCGACGAACTTCAGCGGGAAGCTGCGGGCCTTCTTGCCTTCGAGCGTGCTCTCGGTGCCGATCGAATTGATGCCGGCCGCAACGCCGGCATTGGCGTTCTGCTTGATGACCTTGCCGAGGCCGGGAACGGCGCGGTCGAGGGCGCCGAACAGATTGTTGAGGTCCTGCGACTTCACGCCCGGCGCAACGCGGTCGAGGGTTGCCTGCGGCACCCCCTCCTCCAGCATCTTGTCGATGCCGAGCGCCGGGATCACGCGCTCGAGGCCGGTCACGGTCATCTGCAATTCGCCGTCGAGTCGGCCATTGGCCGAGAGGCCGAGCGTGCCGGCCGCAACCGCGATCATCTCGCCCTGCTGGACGCGCGACTGCACGATCTCGATGTGACCGCCGGCGGCCTGGATCTCGCGGAAGCGTTGCGGCCACGGCTTTGGGGTGAGGTCGGAGAGGCCCGTGATCTTCGCACGCGTGTCCGCCTCGAACGGCTCGGCGAGCAAGGGATGAACGCCCTGGATGCTGCCCTGCGCGACGTGCAGCACGGTCTCGATCACAGGATGATCCGACCGCGACCCGTCTGCGAGGCGACCGTGCAGCTCGACCTGCTTGGCGCGCGCGAGCGGCACCTGCACGCTGCCGTCGAGACGATTGATGACGGGATCGTCGAACACGATGGAGGCGCGATCCGGCACCGCCGGCAGGCCGAACACGCTGCTGCGGCCCTTGCTCCAATTCACCACGAAGGTGTTTTGCGTGACGCCGTCGGTGAGCGTCGCCGGCGCGGAGAATTCGGCGATGACGCGCTTGGGATCGTAGACTTGGGCGACGACCAGGATGTTGTCGAGCTTCGCCGTGAACGGCGTCTTGCTGGCGTTCTGCGACACCAGGGCGACGCTGGCGCCGGAGCACTGGACCTCGAAGCGGAACGGGAAGCCGGCGATCGAGCGCTTGGCGCAATCGTAGATGCGGCCGGACTTGGCCTCCTGCGCCCGCCAGGCGTCTGCGGCGATTTCGGCCTGCGAGGCCGCATAGAACCAGAAACAGCTCCACGCGACGGCGAGGATCAGGAGGATAATGGGGGCGATGAAAAGGCCCCAGCGGGGGCGGCGGCCTGTGGCAACGGTCATATCTGACATGCGGCGACCCTTTGACCCCAGATTTTGTCAAATGTAAGCGGGGTTCGGCCGCGCCGAAAGGCCGAGAATTCACTTCGCTTGGGGGCGTCGTTCTGGTAGCCGTGCCCGAAATGTCGGAAATCACCCTCCCCTCCGTCACCACAGCCAAGGGCGACCTCTGGGTGTTCGGCTATGGCTCGCTGATGTGGCGGCCGGGCTTCGAATTCAGGGAACGCGTCCCGGCGCGGCTGGTCGGCGAGCACCGCGCGCTCTGCGTCTACTCCTTCGTGCATCGCGGCACGCCGGAGCAGCCGGGCCTGGTGCTCGGGCTCGACCGCGGCGGCGCCTGCCGCGGCATTGCTTTTCGCGTCGCCGAGAAGGACCGCGCCGACGTCGTCGCCTATCTGCGGGCGCGCGAGCAGGTCACGTCCGTCTATCGCGAGGTGATGCGCTCGGTGTGGCTTGAGAACGATGCGCGACAGCGCGTCTCCGCGCTCGCCTATGTCGTCGACCGCGGCCACGTCCAATATGCCGGCCGACTCTCGTTCGCCGACCAGCATCGCCATGTCGTCCAGGGCCATGGCCAGTCCGGCGCCAACCGCGACTACGTGACGGCAACGGTGAAGGCGATCGAGGCCGAAGGTTTTCGCGACACGCAATTGCATAAGCTCGCGACCATGCTGCATGGTGATGCGCATTCCCTGCACGCGCCGGCTCCCGCCGAAGATCGAGAGAACCGCTAGCTCTGCGACGGAGCGTAGCTCGGCGACGAGCCGATCAACTGCTCCTGCTCTTTCCGGCCCGCTTCGACGAGGCGAGCGGTCGCGTCTTCGATGGCGGTTTGCACGCGCGAGAGAAACTCGTCTTTCGGCAGGCCTGATGGCAGCGGATCGAGGAACTCGACCACCAGCGTGCCGGGATAGCGCATGAAGGTGCGGCGCGGCCAGAACAGGCCGGAATTGAGCGCGATCGGCAGGCACCGCACGCCGCAGGACGAATAGATCTGCGCAAAGCCGGTCTTGTAATCGGGCGCGGCGCCGGGCGCCCGGCGTGTGCCTTCCGGAAAGATCACGAGCTGCCCGCCTGCGCGCACCGCGTCGCGCGCCCGCCGCGTCATGTCCAGCAGCGCCTTCACGCCGGCCTTGCGGTCGATCGCGATCATTCCGGTCTTGACCAGGAACTGGCCGAACACCGGGATCTGCATGAGCTGACGCTTGAGAATGAAGATCGGACGGTTGAAGAAGCCCGGCAGCACGAAGGTCTCCCAGAACGACTGATGCTTCGCCGCGATCACCAGCGGCCCTGCCGGGATCTTCTCCTGCCCGCGGAATTCGACCTTGATGTTGCAGATCACGCGCATCAGGAACAGCGTCGCCTTCGCCCACCATTGCGCGACCGTCAGCATGGCGCGCGGCGGCAATGCGAAGGTCGGCAGCGCCACGATCGCGAGGCATACGAGCACAGCATAGAACAGCACGTTGAAGAGGAGCGAGCGCAGGAAAATCAAAAACATCGATGGTCCGATCAATTGGCCTGTGCCGTGGCGGGCCGCTTCGGCGCCACGCCAGCAGGCTGCTCCGACATCTCGGGCGAAAGGTCAATCCCGAAATCCTCCAGCCGCACCCTCAGCTCGGCGGCGATGTATTTGACGTATTCGGACAGGAGCAGCCGCAAGGTGGAGGCCGAGGTCCACCACGGCTCCTCACGCCATTTTTCGCCGACCACTGCGAACGGGATCAGTGTGGTTTCCGGCATCGCATGCGAGAACTCCACCAGCGCGCGCGGCATGTGATAGTTCGAGGTGACGACGATCAGCGATCTGAAGCCGCGCCCCTCGGCCCAGCGCCGCGCTTCCGCCGCGTTGCCGCGGGTCGAGACCGCGGTGCGGTCGAGATCGACACAGCAATGCATGAAGGACTGGTTCTCCGGCAGCGTCCGGGAGATGTCGCTCGCCGTCGAGGTCGGGTGCACGCCAGAGATCAGGAGCCGCTTGCCGTAGCCGGCCGCCAGGAGCTCCATCGCATCCGACACCCGCGAGGAGCCGCCGGTCAGGACCACGATGCCGTCCGCCTTGCGGTCCGGCGCGATCTCAGCGCCGCGCAATTGCGCCAGGAAGGCGATGAAGCCCGCCGCCGCGCCGACGAAGACGAACGCGATCGTCGATACCAATGCCGCGCGCAGCCAGCCGCGCGGCAATTTCGGCGATCGATCGTCGGTCGGCGAGGTCATATGATGTCGGTGATCCCTTCCCCGGATGATTTTAGGACGTTTTGAGGCGAAGTGGAGTCCGGTTTATCGGGCTCAATCGACATCATTCAGCGTCGCGAACAGCGTCTGGCGCGAGGCAACCGCGGTGATGGCGCCGATCAGCACCGCCTGCACGGCGAGCACGATGTAGCCCGACGGCCGCAGCGAGAAGGTGCCGAGCAGGGCTGCGAACTGGTCGCCGACGGGGGTCCCGGAAAACCAGCCGGCGATCGACTCGGAGAAGCCGAACACCAGCATGGCGGCGCCGCCGCCGATCACGCCGCCCTCCAGGCCCAGCCTGAGGAAGTGACGCAGAAAGCGGTTGGCGATGTACCGGTCGCCGGCACCGACGAAATGCAGGACCTCGACGATCGGTTGGTTCGCCGCCATGGCGCCGCGGGTCGCGAACGAGACCGAGATGATGGTCGCGATGATGACGAGGGCGAGGATGCCGATGCCGGCGAGGACGGTGGCGTTGGTCATCGAGCGCATCCGCTCGATCCAGGCGCGGTGATCGTCGACGCTGGCGCTTGGTGCGGCCTGGGTCACGCGCGCGCGCAAGGCGCCGAGATCGAGCGGCGTGCCGGGCTGCACGCGCGCGATGATCATGCGCGGCACCGGCAAATCATCCATCGACAGGCCGGTGCCGAGCCAGGGCTCGAGCAGCTTGCCGCTCTCGTCCTTGGTGAACGGCTTGACCTCGATGATGCCGGCCTGCGCGCGGATGGCCTCTGTCACTGCCGCGGTGTCGCGATCGAGATCGCGGCCGGTCTGCGGGCGGACCTGGATGGTGATTTCGCTTGCAACGTCCGACTGCCATTCCGCGGCGGAGGCACTGACGAGCAGCACCGTGCCCGTGGTCATCGAGGCGAGGAAGGTCATGATGGCGACGACAGCAACCAGCGCGCGGCCGTGGATCGAGGCGCGCGGCACGATCGGCGACATGTTGCGCGCCTTGGGCGGAAGCTGCGGACGCTCCTGTCCGAGATCTACCAGCACGCCGCGGTCGTCGGGCCTACTCATAGACGTGCAGCCGCCCCTGGTGCAGCACGAAGCGTCGCGCCTCGTACTGGTCCATCAGGCCGATGTCGTGGGTGGCGATGATGACGGCGGTGCCCGATTTGTTGAGCTCGATGAACAGCCGCAGCAGCCGGCGGCCAAGCGTCGGATCGACGCTGCCGGTCGGCTCGTCGGCGAGCAGGAGCTGCGGCCGCGAGATCACGGCGCGCGCGATCGCCGCGCGCTGCTTCTCGCCGCCGGACAGGATCGGCGGCAGCGCGTCCATGCGGTCACCAAGGCCGACCCAGCGCAACAGGTCGATCACCTCCTTGCGATAGCTCGACTCGCTGCGGCCCATGACGCGGAATGGCAAGGCGACGTTCTCATAGGTCGTCATGTGGTCGAGCAGGCGGAAGTCCTGGAGCACGATGCCGATGCGCTTGCGCAGATCCGCGATCTCGTCCTTGCCGAGCTGCGAGATGTCGTGGCCGAACAGGTTGACGAGGCCGCGCGTCGGCCGGTGCGACAGGAACAACAGACGCAGCAGCGAGGTCTTGCCGGCGCCGGACGGGCCGGTGAGAAACTGGAAGGAATGCGCCGGAATCTCGAAACTGAGGTCGCGCAGAATCTCCGGCCCCAGTCCGTAACGCAATCCGACATTTTCGAACCGAACCAAGCTCAGCTCCGTTCGAGAGGGGGCGCGGGCCGCGCTGCTGCGCTCCGCCACACGCGATCAACGGGTTTTGCGACCGTTATGGTTTCCGGTTCGTTAACGGTCGCTCTGTAGCATCTGGGATGCCCGGTTCTCCGCGACCGAAGCATCGTCAAGACCAGTCCGTGCATCAAGGCTCGTGTCCATGCATATCGTCTGCCCCCATTGTACGACATCCTACGCCATCAAGCCCGCGAGCCTGGGGGCGAACGGACGAACGGTCCGCTGCTCCCGCTGCAAGGAGACCTGGGTCGCCTATGCCGAGGATGCCATCGAGGAGGCGTCCGTCCCGGCCATGGCGGCCGCCAGCCAGGCCGACGACCAGTCCGACCTCGCCGAGCAGTGGAACTCCTACGCCAGGGACGTCGGCGCCGCTGACACGCCTGTCGTCGACAGCCCCTCGATCGCCAGCGACTGGCCGGCCGAGGACACCCAGGCGACCGAGGACGAATGGTCAGCGGCGGCCCGTGCCGCCGAGGATGACGTCGTCGGCGCGCAGCACCAGTCTTGGTTCCGCAGCCTGTTCAGCCGCCGCGGGGCGCGGGTGAGGCGCCAGGCCCCCACCGAGGCTCCGCGAAAATCCCATTTCGGTCTGCCGACCGCCTGCGCCGCCATGGGCGCGCTGGTGCTGGCGCTGGTCATCTGGCGCGGCGACATGGTCCGGCTGCTGCCGCAGACGGCGGCGTTCTACAAGATGGTCGGACTCGAAGTTAATTTGCGCGGGCTGGCGTTCAAGGACGTCAAGCTCTCCAGCGAGACCGTGGACGGTAAGCAGGTGCTGGTGATCGAGGGCGTGATCGTCGGTCAAAGCAAGAAGCCGCTCGATATCCCGCGGCTGCGCTTTGCGGTGCGCGACGCGCAGGGAGCGGAAATCTACGCCTGGAACACCGTGCTGGAGCAGACCGTGCTGCAGCCGGGTGAGCGCGCCTTCTTCCGCTCGCGCCTGGCCTCGCCGCCGCCGGAGGGCCGCAATATCGACGTCCGCTTCTTCAACCGGCGCGACATTGCCGGCGGCAGCGTATAATCGATTTTGCATATCCCGCACGGGAGGCTGGTCTCAAGGTTGGTCTCATGCCGAAAATCCTGATCGCCGACGACGAGGACTCGATGCGCCAATTGGTGGCGCGCGCCATCGCCATGGACGGCCACGAGACCGTCACTGCACAGGACGGCGCCGAGGCGCTGGAAATCCTGACCCGCGAGAACGGCGCGTTCGATCTCCTGCTCACCGACATCCAGATGCCGGTGATGGACGGCATCGCGCTGGCGCTCTCCGCCGCGCGCGATTTCCCCGACCTGACCATTTTGCTGATGACCGGCTTTGCCGACCAGCGCGAGCGCGCCTCGAATTTGAATGCGCTGGTGCATGACGTCGTGACCAAGCCGTTCTCGGTGGCCGACATCCGTACGGCGGTCGCGGACGCGCTGGCAGCGAAGAAAGCGTAGGGGCGCGGCGTATTCCGCTGTCAGGCCCCGGCCTTGACCGGGGCACCCAGTACGCCGCGGCCTCTCGGTTCAATCACAACCGTCTCTGGAATACTGGATCGCCCGCCTGCGCGGGCGATGACACCGAGTGTGACGTCAAAAATCCTTCAGCAGACGCTCGAGGTAATCGAGCTCGATCTGCGGACGCGCGGGATCGCTCAGGCGGCGGCGGAGCTCTTCGAGGATGCGGCGCGCGCGCTGGGCATCGATCTCGCCGGGAATCTTGACCGTGTAGTCGTCGCTGTATTCCTTGCCGCGCAGCGGCCGGCCCAGCGGGTCGGTCCGTTCGCCGCCGCTCTGCTGGCGGCCGACAGCCTGACCGGGGCCGTCACCGTCGCCCGGATCCTGGCCTTCGCCGTTCTGCTGCCCGCCGAGCGCGTCGGCGAGATCCTGCATGCCCTTGCGCAGGGCGTCGATGGCCTTGCCCTGCGATGTCGTCGCACCGTCGGCATCGCCCTCGCCGATCTGATTGCCGGCGTCTCCCATGGCGTTCTCGGCGGCGTCGAAGCCGTCATCGCCATCCTGGTCGCCGTCCTGACCCTGACCTTGGCCCTGCTGACCTTGTTGGCCCTGCTGCCCCGGCTGCTTCTGCCCGCGCTGGCCCTTCTGGCCATCCTGCTGCAAGCCCATCTCGGCGAGTTTCTTCTTGAGGGCCTCCAGCCGCTTCTTCAATTGCTCCTGCCGGCCCTGCGTATCCTGCGACCCTTCGCGCGACGCCGAGGGATCGTTCGGATCGGGATAGAGATATTTCTCCATGTCCCGGATCGCCCGGGACTGCTGGCCAATGCTCTCGTCCGAGTTCTTGTCCTTCAGGTTGTCGGCGGATTGCTTCATCGACCGCTCGGCGCTGTCGAGCAGTGCATCCAGACTCTTTTGGTCGGCGCGCGACGACTGGGCGAGACCAATCGAAGCCGTGGAACAGGACAGCATAAGCACGAGACAAGCCGTGGCGAGCCTTCCGCGCGTGACCTTGCCATTCTGCCAGATTGAGGTGTGTTTCATGAGCTATCTCGCTCCCTGGGATTCACGCCAGGTCCTGAGCTCTTCGCGCAAGGCATCCTGCTGCCTTGCCAGGTCCTCCAGCTGATCGCTGGTCGCGCCGCGCGTCTTCTGCCGCAGCTCTCTCGATTTACGCAGGATCTCCGCGACCTTGGGCGGCAGAGGCTTGGTGCGTTGGCCGCGTTTGGAGTCCTTGCTCTGCCGGTCGGTTTCGTCGCGAAGCGCGTTCTGCTCCCGGAGCAGATCGTTCAGCTCGCGCGCAATCTCGTCCATCTCTTTTTGCTCGGCGCTGGGCGGCCCCGGAGGATTTTCCAGCGCGCGGGCCAGGCGGTCCAGCTCGCGCGCCGCCGCTTCGCGGTTGCCGCGCTGGATCAGCCGCTCGATGCGCTTCATCTGGTCGTCGAGGCCGATGGCCGGCCGCGCCAGCGGATTGCTGCGCATCTGCTGCGCGTACTGGCGCATATAATTGTCCAGCGCGGTCCGCAGATTGTCCATGAGCTTCTTGAGCTCTTCGTCGCTGGCGCCGCGCTGAAGCGCCTGCTTGAGCGCGTCCTGCGCCGCGCGCAACGCCTTGGCGACGTCGCTGATGTTGCCGTCCTCGATCGTCACCGCAAGCGCCCACAGGCTCGCCACGACCTCACGCAGGGAATCGTCGGTGCGCGCCGCCTCGAGCTGGCGTGCGACGCTATGCAGGCCGAGATACTGCCCGGCTTCCGGCGTGAACATCTCGGGCGCGATCATCAGCGCATCGAGCGCGGCGTAGACGTCGGAATTCTTGTTGGCGTCGAGCGCGAGGATGCGGCGCTGCTCGATCAGCGCGCGGGCGAGCGGCTTGGTGAACAGCCGGCCCGGCAAGCGCATGTTGAAGGGCTCGCTCTTCGCCTCGTTGCCGGCCTCGTCCTTGGCAGTGAGCGTCAGCGTCACGTCCGCGCCGGAATAGGGATCCTCGCTGAGGTCCTTCACCGTTTGGCCGACGCCGTTGCGGGTCCGCGCATTGGGCAGGGTCAGCGCGAATTGCGGCGGCTGGAACAGCGGCCGCGCGGCCTTGCCGTCCGCGTCCTTGGTTCCGTCCTTGTCTTCGGTTGCGCGCGGAACGAATTGCGCGGCGGCGCCCGTGACGCCGTAATCGTCCTCGATCTTGTAGGAGAGCTGCAACGCGCCGTAGGCCTGACGCTCGGGATCCTTGGCGAGCGCGATCGTCGGCGGGCGGTCGGGCGTCGCCGCGAACGCCCATTGCGGCTGGCCGGAGGGCGCGCGGACATGCGCGGTGCCGTCGCCGGTGATGGTAAAATGCTTCTCGTTGGTGCCCTTCGGCGCGGCCTCGGTGGGCGCGACCTCCTTGAGGCCACCGGAGATGACGACATCGAGGCTGCTGCCGGAGGAGCGCACGATCAGGGTCGAGCCGGCCGGAACTGCGAGCGGGCCGCTGGCAGGCAGCGCCGCGGCCTCCTTGTTGGCGGCCGACAGGATGACCGGCGGCTTGCCGGTGTAGAGCGGCGGCGTGATCCAGGCATCGACGCGGACGTTGGTCGGCGCCAGCACGCCGTTCCAGTCGAACGCGGCACCTAACCGCATCGCGCGCTCGTCGCCGGCGGCGAAGAAGGTCGCGACCAGCATCACCATGACCAGCGCGCGCAGCGCCCAGGGATCGTGCAGGGCGAGGCGCGGATGTGGCAAGCCGGCACGGATGCGCTTGAGCGAAGCCAGCGTGCGCTCGCGCTGCGCCTGCCACAACGCCAGCGCGACCGGGTCTTTCGAGCTCAGCGTGTCCGTCAGCGTCGTCGCCGGGCGGTGACGGATACCGGAGCCACGGTCGAGCCGGCTCAGAGCCTCGTCGCGGCCCGGCCAGCGGAAACGAATCAGGGGGACCAGAGCGGCGATTGCGATGCCGGCAAAAGCCACGAGACCGATGGCACGGACGACGGACGGCAGCACCAGCCAGAGGCCGGCCCACGACACCACCAGGAACAGGCCGACGACAGTCAGCACCCGCGCCAGATGTGGCCAGGCACGTTCCCACGCGATGGCATAAATGGCCCGATCGAGGGCCTGCGCCAGCTTCAGCCGCGACAGAGCGTCGCCATCGCGGATCGGGTCTGACGGGTCGGGGGTGACGCCGTTCAATCAATTCTCCAGGTTGCCCGGTAGAGAAGCGTATCACAACGGCAGCACTGAGGCATCCGTTCCGGTACGGGAGAGACCCCTTTTCCCGCATAACACGAGGACGTGACTGGCCGGGCGCAACACCGTAATTTCCACGCGCCATTCCGAGGAAAACGCAAGGAAATAGAGGGAACGCCATGGACAAGAAGATGCACGACAAGGGCCTGGAAGTCCGCAAAGCGGTGCTGGGCGAGGCCTATGTCAACAATGCCCTGAAGAACGTCGACGATTTCAACCGTCCGTTCCAGGAGATGCTCAACGAATATTGCTGGGGCACCGTGTGGGGCCGCGAGGAACTGCCGCGCAAGACCCGCAGCATGCTCAACATCGCCATGATCGCGATCCTCAACCGCCAGCACGAGTTTCGCGCGCATCTGAAGGGCGCGCTGACCAATGGCGTCTCCCGCGACGAGATCCGCGAGATCCTGATGCTGGTCGCGATCTATGGCGGCATGCCGGCCGCAGTCGACAGCTTTCGCATCGCGCGCGAGGTGTTCGCGGAGATCGACGGCAAGGCGTGAGGCCGCCTCTGTTCGCCGCCTCACATCCAACGAACAACGAAGAAGAAAGAAGGAAACACCATGCACATCGGATTCATCGGCCTCGGAAACATGGGTCTCCCGATGGCGCGGCGGCTGATCGAGGCCGGGCACAAGCTCGTCGTGTTCGACACCCGCAAGGAGGCCGTCGACAAGCTCGTGGCGCGCGGCGCCACCGCTGCAACCTCGCCGAAGGACGTCGCCGATCAGGTCGAGACGGTCATGGCGAGCCTGCCCTCGCTGCAGGCGTCGCTCGAGGTCGCGACGGGTGCGAACGGCGTGATCGAAGGGAGCCGCGCCAAGCGCTTCATCGATCTCTCCACCGTCGGCTCGACGATGGCGGCGAAGATCCACGGCCTGCTGGCAAAACGCGACATCGTGCAGATCGACTGCCCCGTCTCCGGCGGCGTCGGCGGCGCCGAGAAGGGCACCCTGGCGGTGATGGTCTCAGGGCCCAAAGCCGAGTTCGAGCTGCTCAAGCCCGCGCTCGACGTGATCGGAAAAGTGTTCTTCATCGGCGAGAAGCCGGGCGCGGCGCAGACCATGAAGCTCGCCAACAATTTCCTGTCGGCGACCGCGATCGTGGCGACCTCGGAAGCGGTGGTGATGGGCGTCAAGGCGGGGCTCGATCCCGCGGTGATGATCGACGTCATCAATGCCGGCTCCGGCATGAACACCGCGAGCCGCGACAAGTTTCCGCGCTCGGTGCTGCCGCGGACGTTCGACTTCGGCTTCGCCACGGGGCTGATGGTGAAGGACGTGCGGCTGGCGCTGGGGGAGATGAAGCAGCTCGGCCTGTCGATGGAGGTCGCCGACGCGGTCGGACGGCTATGGGAGACCGTGATCAGCGCGGAAGGCGCCGAGTCCGACTTCACCGCGGCGATCAAGCCGATCGAAAAGAAGGCGGGAGTTGTGGTCGGCGGAACGAAGGGTGGATTGGCGGGGAAGTAGCCGCCCCGCACGCTCGTCGTCCCGGGGCGTGCGAGGCGCGAGCCCGGGACCCATAACCACAGGCGGATGTGGTTACGGGGACTCGGAGTTACAGCTCAGCCAAACAACCACTTCTTGTGGTTATGGGTCCCCGCCCCTCGTGCGCAATTGCGCACTAGGCGGGGACGACAGCGAGGATGAGGCGCGGCCTTACCGCCCCTCAATCCCTCACAGCCACGGCGCCGGCGTGTCCATCGCGATCAGCTGCTCGACCTCGATGCGCGGGCGCACGACGGCGTATTGATCGCCCTTTACCAGCACTTCCGGAACCAGCGGCCGCGTGTTGTAGGTGCCGGCCTGCACCGCGCCATAGGCGCCCGCGGTCATGATGGCGATGAGATCGCCAGGCTTCGGCGTCGGCAGCGTGCGATCCAGTGCGAGATAGTCGCCGGTCTCGCAGACCGGGCCGACGACGTCGGCCATGATCGTGGCGGCGCCCGCGGCCGGCTGCGTCACCGGCAGAATGTCGTGATGCGCCTCGTACAGCGTCGGGCGGATCAAATCGTTCATGGCGGCGTCGATGATGACGAAATTCTTGCCGTCGCCGTGCTTCACGTAGATCACCCTGGCGACCAGGATGCCGGCATTGCCGACGATCATGCGGCCCGGCTCGAACATCAGCGTGCAGCCGAGATTGTGGCTGACGCGCTTGACCATGGCGGCATAGGCGTCGGGCGCCGGCGGCGCCTCGCGGTCCATGTAATAGGGAATGCCGAGGCCGCCGCCGAAATCGACGTGGCTGATGTTGTGACCGTCGCTGCGCAGCGTCTGCACGAATTCGGAGAGGATGCGGAACGCAGTCTCCATCTTGGAGAGATCGGTGATCTGGCTGCCGATATGCACGTCGGTGCCGGTGACCTGGATACCCGGCAGCTTTGCGGCGCGCGCATAGACCTCGCGGGCATAGGCGATCGGAATGCCGAACTTGTTCTCGGACTTGCCGGTCGAGATCTTGGCGTGCGTGCCAGCATCGACGTCCGGATTGACGCGCACGGAGATGCGCGCGGTCTTGCCCATCTCGGTCGCAAGCCGCGACAACAGCTCGAGCTCGGGCTCGGATTCGACGTTGAGGCAGAGGATGTCGGCGGCCAGCGCGGCACGTAATTCGGTTTCGGTCTTGCCGACGCCGGAGAACAGGATCTTGCTGGCGGGAATGCCGGCGGCCAGCGCACGCTTCAATTCGCCGCCGGAGACGACGTCGGCGCCGGCCCCGAGCTTGGCCAGCGTGCGCAGCACCGACTGGTTGGAATTCGCCTTCATGGCGTAGCAGACCAGCACCTTCTCGCCGGCGAAGGCGTCGGCGAAGACGCGGTAGTGCCGCTCGAGCGTCGCGGTCGAATAGCAATAGAACGGCGTACCGACGGTTGCGGCCAGCTCGGACAGGTTCACGGCCTCGGCGTGCAGCACGCCGTTGCGATAGTCGAAATGGTTCATGGCGTCAGCTCAGCTATCCCGGCTCATTTTTTGCCGGGAGGTTCGTCCAGGAGCGGGTCGAGGATAAACGATTTCTTCTTGCCCTTGGCGGCGGCAGGCGCCGCGTCCGCACCGTACCCGGGATTGAACACGCTCGGCGTCCTCTGGGCTTCCGTCTCGGTGTCGGTTGGAGCTGCGACATTGGCCGTGGATGCACTGGAGGCGGTCGGCGGCAGATCCAGCGGGCCCTTGCGGCCGCAGCCGGCAAGCGCGAGCGCCGTCAGGCTCAAGACAATGATGGCCCACCCCGAGCCGGCCGGGCGAAACTTTGACGTCACGACGAAATCCCCACTACGCGGGCCGCACCATACAGAGATTGGCACGCTCTGGCGAGAGCCGGATGACCATGAAACATAAGCGAAATTTTGCCCTCAGCCCAATTTTCGCTCTTTTTCCAGCCGCTTCGCCCAGGCCTTGGCCTGCGACGCCACGTTCTTCGGCGCGGTGCCGCCGAAGCTGGTCCGGCTCTTCACCGACGATTCGACCGAGAGCACGCCGAGCACGTCCTTGGTAATCTTGGGCTCGATCGCCTGCATCTCCTTCAGCGGCAGCTCGTGCAGCGCCACCCCGCCCTCGGCGGCTTTCGCCACGATACGGCCGGTGACGTGGTGGGCGTCGCGGAATGGCATCTTCAGCGTCCGCACCAGCCAGTCGGCAAGGTCGGTCGCGGTGGCATAGCCCTCGCCCGCCGCCGCCTTCATCTTCGCTTCGTCGGGCATGAGATCGCGGACCATGCCGGTCATGGCGCGGATCGCGAGCGACAGGGCGGCAAAGCCCTCCATCGCGCCCTGCTTGTCCTCCTGCATATCCTTTTGATAGGCGAGCGGCAGGCCCTTCATCACGATCAGGAGGCCGTTGAGCGCGCCGATGACGCGGCCGGTCTTGGCGCGCACGAGCTCGGCGGCATCCGGATTGCGCTTCTGCGGCATGATCGAGGATCCCGTGGTGAACTTGTCGCTGAGGCGGATGAGACCGACCAGCGGCGAGGTCCAGATCACGATCTCCTCGGCAAAGCGCGACATGTGCACGGCGCAGATCGAGGCCGCCGACAGCGTCTCCAGCACGAAGTCGCGATCGGAGACCGCATCGAGCGAGTTCGCCATCGGGCGGTCGAAACCGAGCGCTTTCGCGGTGGCGTGGCGGTCGATCGGGAACGAGGTGCCGGCGAGCGCGGCGGCGCCGAGCGGCGATTCATTGAGCCGCTTGCGGGCGTCCTGGAAACGGCCGCGGTCACGCGCCGCCATCTCGACATAGGCGAGCAGATGATGGCCGAAGGTCACGGGCTGCGCGGTCTGCAGATGCGTGAAGCCGGGCATCACAGTCGCGGCATGTTCGAGCGCGCGATTGACGAGCGCGGCCTGGAACGCGGCGAGCGCCGCATCGGTCTCGTCGAGAACGTCGCGGACATAGAGACGGAAATCGGTCGCAACCTGGTCGTTGCGCGAGCGCGCGGTGTGCAGCCGGCCGGCGGCGGGGCCGATCAGCTCGGACAGGCGGCTCTCGACGTTCATATGGATATCTTCGAGGGCACGCTTGAATGTGAAGCCGCCCTTGCCGATCTCTGACAAAATCGTGTCTAGACCCTTGCCGATATTTTTCGCATCAGAGCCCGTGATGATGCCCTGCGCGGCAAGCATCGCGGCGTGCGCCTTGGATGCGGCAATGTCCTGGGCAAAGAGGTGACGATCGACGTCGATGGAGACGTTGATCTCTTCCATGATCTCATCGGGGCGCTCCGAGAACCGGCCGCCCCACATCTTGTTGCTCATGATCCCCTGCTCACGCCTTGCTTGCCGCTGCTGCCGCACGTTTGCTGGCCGGAGCCAGCCGTATTAAGAGGCCCCTGATAGCCATATCTGCGACCGGATGACAAACGATATGCTCGACAAGACGCCCTCCGCCACGCGCCGGATCCCCCTCGTCATCGCCACTGTGGCGATCGGGGGGCTGGCCGGCTTCGCCGCGCTGTACGGGCTGGGCCTGAACCGGGCGCCCTCAGGCGATCCGGCCTGCCGGGCCGCGGTGGCAACGGCGCAAAAAATCGCTCCCCTCGCCCATGGCGAACTGGCCGCCCTGACCGTGGCGAGCGCGCCGCTAATACTGCCCGACCTGGTCTTCGAGGACGCTGACGGCAAGCCGAAGAAGCTGTCCGATTTCCGCGGCAAGACGCTGCTGGTCAACCTCTGGGCCACCTGGTGCGTGCCCTGCCGCAAGGAAATGCCGGCGCTGGACGAGCTCCAGGGCAAGCTTTCGGGCCCGAATTTCGAGGTGGTGGCGATCAACATCGACACCCGCGACGCCGAGAAGCCCAAGACGTTCCTGAAAGAGGCCAACCTGACCCGGCTCGGCTATTTTAGCGATCAGAAAGCCAAGGTTTTCCAGGACCTTAAAGCCATAGGCCGGGCCCTGGGCATGCCGACCTCGGTGCTGGTCGACCCACAGGGCTGCGAGATCGCGACGATCGCGGGGCCGGCGGAATGGGCGAGCGAGGACGCGCTCAAGCTGATCCGGGCTGCGACGGGCAAGGCCGCCGCGTCGCTCTAGGCGGTGTGTACTAAGCCGTGACGTTTAGGTTGCCGCCGACGCCGGCGCCGACATTGGCGAGCGAAGGCTGACCGGCGCCGAGCAGCGTCAGGACGGTGGATTTCTCCATATCCGCGTTCTGCTTCATCAGCGTCGCCGAGATATTCGACTGTAGCGCGCCTTGCTGAGCGGCCAGCATGGTGCTGACCATCGCCATCATGTCCATTACGCAAACCCTCTTACCGGGCGCAGCCTAGGGGCGATGGGTTAATGCGACATGAATTGTCACGGTGCGGATGCACGGCCGGAGGGCGATAGCGCCGTAGGGTGGGCAAAGCGGCTTGTCCGCCGTAGCTCGAAGAGCGAAGGCGGAAGCGTGCCCACCAATTTCCACCGCATCATTGGAGAGATGGTGGGCACGGCGCCTTGCGCCTTTGCCCACCCTACGGCACCGGAAATTGGATCAGCGCGTCGGAACCGGCTTGGCGCCCCGGTAGTCGTAGAAGCCACGCTGGGTCTTGCGGCCGAGCCAGCCGGCCTCGACGTATTTCACCAGCAGCGGGCACGGGCGATATTTGGAGTCGGCGAGGCCCTCGTGCAGCACCTGCATGATCGACAGGCAGGTATCGAGGCCGATGAAATCGGCGAGCTCGAGCGGGCCCATCGGATGATGCGCGCCAAGCTTCATCGCCGCGTCGATGGCCTCGACATTGCCGACGCCTTCATACAGCGTGTAGATCGCCTCGTTGATCATCGGCAGCAGGATACGATTGACGATGAAGGCCGGGAAATCCTCGGAGACCGCGACCTGCTTGCCGAGCTTGGAGACGAATTCCTTGGACGCCTCGAAGGTCTGGTCGTCGGTGGCGATGCCGCGGATCAGCTCGACCAGCTCCATCAGCGGTACCGGATTCATGAAGTGAATGCCGATGAAGCGCTCGGGCCGGTCGGTGGCGGCGGCTAGCCGCGTGATCGAGATCGAGGAGGTATCGGAGGCGACGATCGCCTCCGGCTTCAGCACCGCGCAGAGCTCGTGGAAGATCTTGCGCTTGACCTCTTCCTTCTCGACCGCGGTCTCGATCACGAGGTCGCAATCGGCGAGGTCGTCGAGCTTCTCGGCGAGCTTGATGCGCGCCATCGCCTTGGTCTTGTCGTCCTCGCTGACGGCCTTCTTGGAGACCTGGCGCGCCAGATTGCCATTGATGGTGGCCATGCCCGACTTGAGCCGGTCGGCCGAGACGTCGTTGAGCACCACGTCGAAACCGGCCAGCGCCGCGACATGCGCGATGCCATTGCCCATCTGACCCGCGCCGATCACGCCGACCTTCTTGATCACTGCCGCCATAATGTCATCCACCGGAACGGCGCGCAGATCGCGCCTGCCTCATCCCCCGAGCCGGGAGGTCCGATTTAATCAGAAACTCGATTAGATCAGAATCCTGGCTCGAAACCTAGATTGGATCGCTTCCCCGGCGTGCCCCACGCCAAAGAAAACGCCTTGAAAAAGAAAAACCGGCCGGAGTGTACCACTCCGGCCGGTGTTTTTAGCGCGTTTTTACTTGCCGAGCTTGGCGAGCGCTTCGGTGAGCTCAGGAACCGCCTGGTAGAGGTCGGCGACCAGGCCGTAATCGGCGACCTGGAAGATCGGCGCGTCCTCGTCCTTGTTGATCGCGACGATCACCTTGGAGTCCTTCATGCCGGCCAGATGCTGGATCGCGCCGGAAATGCCCACCGCGACATAGAGCTCGGGGGCCACCACCTTGCCGGTCTGGCCGACCTGCCAGTCGTTCGGCGCATAGCCGGCATCCACCGCCGCGCGCGAGGCACCGACGCCGGCACCGAGCTTGTCGGCGAGCGGTTCGATGTACTTGGCGAAGTTCTCGCGGCTCTGCATGGCACGGCCACCGGAGACGATGATCTTGGCCGAGGTCAGCTCGGGGCGGTCGCTCTTGGCGACTTCCTCGCCGACGAAGGACGACAGGCCCGGATCGGCCGCCGCAGCGACGTTCTCGACCGCGGCGCTGCCGCCTTCACCCGCCGCCGCAAAGGTCGAGGTGCGCACCGTGATGACCTTCTTGGCGTCCTTCGACTTCACCGTCTGGATGGCGTTGCCGGCATAGATCGGGCGCTCATAGGTGTCGGGGGCGACCACCTTGGTGATCTCGGAGACCTGCATGACGTCGAGCAGGGCTGCGACACGCGGCATCACGTTCTTGAAGCGCGAGGTCGCGGGCGCGACGATCGCGTCATAGCCGGAAGCCAGCGAGACGATCAGCGCGGCCAGCGGCTCGGCGAGATCGTGGGCGTAGGTCTCGCCCTCGGCAAGCAGCACCTTCTTCACGCCGGCAAGCTTGGCGGCGGCATCCGCCGCAGCCTTGGCGTTCTGGCCGGCCACCAGCACGTCGACATCCGCGCCGAGTGCGGCAGCCGCGGTCAGGGCCTTGTTGGTCGCGTCCTTCAGCGACGCATTGTCGTGTTCGGCAATCAGAAGCGTCGTCATCAGAGCACCCCGGCTTCGTTCTTGAGTTTCGACACCAGCTCGGCGACGTCCTTGACCTTGACGCCCGCCTTGCGGCCCGCCGGCTCCGTCGTCTTGAGAACCTCGAGACGCGCGGCGACGTCGACGCCGTAATCGGCGACGGTCTTCTCCGCGATCGGCTTCTTCTTGGCCTTCATGATGTTGGGCAGCGAGGCATAGCGCGGCTCGTTGAGACGGAGATCCGTGGTGACGATCGCCGGTCCCTTCAGCTTGACGGTCTGCAGACCGCCGTCGACTTCGCGGGTGACCTTGAAGTCAGAACCTTCGACCTCGAGCTTCGAAGCAAACGTCGCCTGCGACCAGCCGAGCAGCGCGGCCAGCATCTGACCGGTCTGGTTGCTGTCGTCGTCGATCGCCTGCTTGCCGAGGATAATCAGGCCGGGCTGCTCTTCGTCGGCGATCTTCTTCAGAATCTTCGCGACCGCGAGCGGCTCGACGGTGCCCTCGACCTTCACCAAGATGCCGCGGTCGGCGCCCATGGCGAGACCGGTGCGGATCGTCTCCGAGGCCTGCGCCGGTCCAATGGAAACCACGACGACCTCGGTGGCCTTGCCGCCTTCCTTCAGGCGCAACGCTTCCTCGACCGCGATTTCGTCGAACGGGTTCATCGACATCTTCACGTTGGCGAGTTCAACGCCCGATCCATCGCCCTTGACGCGGACCTTGACGTTGTAATCAACCACCCGCTTTACCGGCACCAAGACCTTCATCGATCCTCTTTCACTCAATTTGGGAGGGGGGTTATCAACTGGCGCGGAACCTAAAGGCCTGATCCGGCCCGGTCAACGCGCGACAGGGCCAAATTTTAGACCTTAGAAATATCGACCTCAATGGGTCAGCGATTCTGGCCCGGAACCCAGAGCACGTCGCCGGCGCCGTTATGGTTGGCGGCACGGCTGGCGACGAACAGGAAGTCGGACAGGCGGTTCATATACTGGATGCCAGCGGCGCCCACGGGCTCGCCGGGCCGGGCCGCCAGTTCCACCATCACGCGTTCCGCCCTGCGGCAAATCGTACGGGCAACGTGGAGGTAGGCGGCGGCCGGCGTGCCGCCCGGCAGCACGAAGGAGGTGAGCGGCGCCAGCTTGTCGTTGAGCGCGTCGATGTCGCGCTCGAGCCGCTCGACCTGGCTTGCCACCACCCGCAGCCGCTCGGCCTTGCCTTCACGCTCGGGCACCGCGAGGTCCGCGCCGAGGTCGAACAGATCGTTCTGGATGCGGCCGAGCATCGCGTCGAACTCGGACATGTCATGGGTGTGGAGCCTGACAACGCCGATCGCGGCATTGGTCTCGTCCACGGTGCCATAGGCTTCGATGCGCAGATCGTATTTCGGACGGCGCTCGCCCGTTCCGAGCGCCGTCGTGCCGTCGTCACCGGTCTTCGTATAGATGCGATTCAGCGTGACCATTTTTAACGCCCCATCGCCCAGACCGCGAGCATGGCAATCACGATCGCCACAAACTGAAGCAGCACGCGCCAGCGCATCAGCTTCTGCGAGGTGTTGGGCGAGCCGCCGCGCATCATGTTGACGAGACCGAGCAGCAGCACCACCGCCACGGCGCCGGCCGCTACCGGCAGGATGAAAGTACTCAGGAGAGATGCCATTTGGGGTAGATAACACCGTGCTTGCGGATGCGCCATGGTGCCGCGGCAGCCGCCGCCGTCATTCCGGGGCGATGCGAAGCATCGAGCCCGGAATGACGACGGGGGCGCTTCGCGATCTGGCTTTTAGGTCAATAATATCAGATGGTAGTGCGATGATTTCTGGTCTGCGCCAATTGCCCGGCTTTTTCGCCTCTCCCCGCGCACGGGGCGAGCGAGCGGCATCTGTCGTGTAGGTGGGCGCGTGAGGGCAATCCGCACCATCTACGTCGTCGTGGAAGATGCCTTCTACACCTTCCTCGCCGACGACGGCTGGGCGATCGCGAGCCATATCGCGCTGTCGACGCTGATGGCACTGTTCCCGTTCCTGATCGTGCTGACCTCGCTCGCCGGCTTCTTCGGCTCCAAGGAACTTGCCGATCAGGCCGCAAGCCTGATGCTTCAGGTCTGGCCCAAGCAGGTCGCCGATTCGATCTCGGGAGAAGTCCACGACGTTTTGACCACGACCCGCACCGGCGTGCTGACGATCGGCGCAGCGCTGTCGGTGTATTTCGCCTCCAACGGCGTCGAGGCGCTCCGCGTCGCGCTGAACCGCGCCTATGCGGTGGTGGAGATGCGGCGCTGGTACTGGCTGCGCCTTGAATCGATCGGCTACACGCTGGTCGCGGCCTTCACCGCGCTCGCGATGGCGTTCCTGATCGTGCTCGGGCCGCTCTTCATCGAGGCGGCGCGGCGCCATATCCCGCTGTTCGTCGAGTCCAACGAGAGCATCCTCACCTGGCTGCGCTACGGCATCACCGTGGGTGCGCTGGTGGTGGCGCTGATCATCCTGCATGCCTGGCTGCCGGCGGGACGGCGCGCCTTCCTCCAGATCCTGCCCGGCATCGTCTTCACCATCGTGGCGTCGCTGATCTCGGGCATCGTGTTCGGCCAATATCTGGCGCGCTTCGCCAACAACTACGTGACGATGTATGCGGGGCTCGCCTCGGTGATCATCGCGCTGGTGTTCCTGTATTTCATCGCCGCGATCTTCGTCTACGGCGGCGAGCTCAACGCCGCGATCATCAAGTCGCGGCTTCCTCACGGCGTTTCGCTTCAAGCAGCGCAGTCGCTAAAGCGCGCGGAGAAACAGGCTTGACCAGGAAGGCGTCGGCGCCGGCCTCGCGCGAGGCCGCCTCGTCCTCGCCACGGCCGGACACGCCGATGATGGGTATCTGAGCCAGCGGCGCCGGCATGGTCCGGATCCGCCTGATGGCCTCGACGCCGTCGATGCCAGGCAGCACCATGTCCATCAGCACCGCATCGAACGCGCCCTGCGCGAGCCGGTTCACCGCATCCTCGCCGCGCCCGATGAACTCGGCATGGTGGCCGAGCTCGGTCAGGATGGTGTTGAGCACGACGCGGCCGAACGGATTGTCCTCGACGCTGAGCACGCGCAGCGCGGCCATCGCATCCGCCTCGGCTTCGCCCTTCGACTTGCGGGACTTGCGCGATTCCGTCGCGTCGAGCGACATCGTCAACGTGAAGGTGGCGCCGCCGCCGCGCCGCGGGGCGACCGTGATGTCGCCGCCCATCGCGCGCGCCAGTTGCTTGACCGAGGAAAGGCCCAAGCCGGCGCCGCCGAAGCGCGAGGCGATGGTGACATTTGCCTGGGTGAAGGGGCGGAACAGCCGCTTGATCTCGGCCATGGTCAGGCCGATGCCGCTGTCGGACACCGCGAAGGCGACGCCGACCTTGCCCTTCGCCTTGTCTCTGGCCTTGCCTTTGGCGGGACGCCAAGGCGCGACCGCGAGCGCGACACCGCCCTGCTCGGTAAATTTGACGGCATTGTCGATCAGGTTCTCGAGCGCGGCGCGCAGGCGGACGGAATCGCCGACCACCAGCCCCGGCAGCTTCTCGGAGATATCGACCTGGGCCTGGAGGCCCTTGGCCGCGGCGCGTCCGGCGAGCGAATCGCCGGCGCTGCGGGCGAGCGCGCGCAGATCGAACAAATCCTGCCGCAAGGCACTTCCACCCTTGCCCGCCCCCTTGCCGGTCCTGGCGGCATCGACGAACAGGGTGGCAAGGCTCGCCAGATGCTCGGCACCGGCCTTGATGGTGTCGGCCCAGCGCCGCTCGCGCTCGCCGAGATCGGAAGTGGCGAGCAGGTCGCTGATCGCAAGAATCCCGGTCAGGGGGGTACGGACCTCATGGGCGAAGGCGGCGAGCGCGGCCTGGACCACGTCCGGCGCCACGGCCTTGGCGCTGCGCTTGCGCAACCGGCCGGTCGCCCCGGACCGCTTCCGAGGCGGTCGCCTGGACGTTCGCGTGGTGCGCGCTGAGCGCGTTTTCGCCGCCATGAATCCCTTCGAAGGGTCCCCTTCGATCCCCAGGCTCTCAAGCAAGCATCGCACGGCGGAACCCCTGGAGTCACGGCGGCGTTTTGCTAACCCCCAGAGAAACTTAACCTAATCCCACCAACCGGCGGATGCCGGCGGGCGTGGCGCCGTCAGCGCGCAGCTCGCGCAGGCCGGTCGAGCGGTCCGATTTCGACAACTTCCGGCCCGCCTCGTCCAGAATCAGGGCGTGGTGGCGATAGGCGGGTTCCGGCAGATCGAGCAGGACCTGGAGCAGGCGGTGAACCGAGGTGGCGTGAAACAGGTCCTGCCCCCGCACGACCTCGCTGATGCCCTGAAGCGCGTCGTCGACGACGACGGACAAATGGTAGCTGGTCGGCGTCTCCTTGCGGGCCAGGATGACGTCGCCCCAGGCCTCGGGCCGCGCGGGGACGGTACCATGCTCGCCGTCGGGGCCCACGCCCAGCTCAGTCCACCTCAGGCCGGCAACGCGTCGGCAGGCGGCCGCCATGTCGAGCCGGAGCGCGTAAGGCACGCCAGATGCAATGAGCCGGTCGCGCTCGCCGGCCGACAGCGATCTGGCGTCACCCGGATAAAGCGGCGCGCCATCGGGATCGCGCGGCCATGGCCCGGCGGCCTCGCGCGCGGTCACGAGCCTGGCGATCTCCGCGCGGCTTTCGAACGCGGGATAGACGAGACCAAGTGCAGAGAGTTTTTCGAGCGCGGCGCGATAAACCGCGAGATGCTCCGACTGCCGCCGCACCGGCGTTTCCCAGGCGATGCCGAGCCAGGCGAGGTCGTCGTAGATCGCCGTCTCATATTCCGGCCGGCAGCGCGTCGCGTCGATGTCCTCGATCCGCAGCAACAGCCGCCCGCCGGTCTCGCGCGCGCGGTCGAAATTGAGCAGCGCCGAATAGGCGTGGCCGAGATGCAAGAGGCCATTCGGACTGGGGGCAAAACGGAAAACGGGTGGCGCCATGCGGTGAAACTCGTCATGGCCGGGCATAGCCGTCCGAAGGGACGGCGTCGCTTCCGCTCGCCTATGTCCCGGCCATCCACGTTCTTCGGTGCGATACAGCGATCGTGTCAAGTCGTGGACAGATACGAACACTGTCACCCATGCTAGACATGTCGTGTGGTTAGAGAGACGTGGATGGCCGGGTCAAACCCGGCCATGACGCCGGAGAGAGTTTGCCGACCCAAATGACCATCCACCTCGAAACCCAGTCCGATCTCGAAGACGCCGTCCACGCGCTGATCAAGCGCGACCCGCGCCTCAAGCCCGTGCTCGAGATCGCCGGCATGCCCGCCTTGCGGCGGCGTGAGCCGGGTTTTACGGGGCTCGCCCACATCGTTTGCGGGCAGCAGCTTTCGACCGCGAGCGCCGCAGCGATCTGGGGGCGGCTGTCGGCCGCGTTCGATCCGTTCGACCATGAGGCCGTGAGCCGCGCCCGCACCGACCGGCTGGGACGGCTCGGCCTGTCCGCCGCCAAGATCAAGACGCTGAAACATCTCGCGCGCGAGATCAATGCGCAGCGGCTGAACCTCGATGTGCTTGCCGAGGAAGACGCCGAGGCCGCGCACCATACGCTGATCGCGCTGCCCGGCATCGGGCCATGGACGGCCGACGTCTATCTGCTGTTCTGCCTCGGGCACGGCGATGCCTGGCCGGCCGGCGACATCGCCGTGCAGGAGGGGATCAAAGTTGGCCTGGGCCTTCAGGCGCGGCCGACGGAGAAGCAGATGGCGCCGCTTGCCGAACCCTGGCGTCCCCTGCGCGGAGCAGCCGCGCATCTGTGGTGGAGCTATTATCGCGTGATCAAGAAGCGCGAAGGTGTCATCAGCAACCAGCCCTAGCCTCGCAGCCGTTCGCGATCGGCACGGGCGCATTCGGCCACGAAGTC
This sequence comes from Bradyrhizobium sp. S3.7.6, assembly GCF_054061875.1. Lineage (NCBI taxonomy): Bacteria > Pseudomonadati > Pseudomonadota > Alphaproteobacteria > Hyphomicrobiales > Nitrobacteraceae > Bradyrhizobium > Bradyrhizobium sp. S3.7.6. Next base: position 43,978 of record NZ_JBSSEQ010000001.1, read on the forward strand.
GACGACGGCGCGCACCGCAGACAACTCGACCAGATCGGGATGGGCGAGCAGCCAGAGATCGGCGACGCTGACCAGTTTTTGCGGCGCGACGCGCACCAAGTCTGGATAGCTCTCCGCGACGAAGCAGGACAGCGCGGAGATTCCGATTCCAGCACGCACCGCCGCCAGCATGTCGCCCTGCGACGAGCAACGCATCACCATGGTGCCTTGCCGGGTGATCGCATCGCTCCAGCGCGCCAGCTGTGCGTTCGAATCCTGGTCGGCGAAGCCGATGACGCTGTGCCCCTTCCACTCGCCGCTCCGCTCCGGCAAGGACCGGCCCGTGGCATAGTCGCGCGAGGCATAGAAGCCGGTGCCGAGACGGCCGATCTTGCGGCCGACCAGATTTTCCTCGCCGCTGTCGACCGGTCGCAGCACGACGTCGGCCTCCCGCCGCCGCACGCTGGCCGGAAACGGATGGGTGATGATCTCGAGCCGAATGTGATCATGTGCGCCGAGAAACGATCGCAGCCGCGGCATCAGCCAGTGCGAGGCCAGCGTCGCGCCGATCGACAGCTTGACCGTGCCACGCGCCTTGCGACCGCCGGCGCCAACGGCGGCTTCGGCGCGGAGCGCGGCAGCGGCCATCGCCTCGGCATGCTCACGCAGCGTACGGCCGTCGGCGGTGAGCACGAAGCCGTCAGCGGCGCGCGCCAGCAGCTTGGTGCCGAGCTGCGCCTCCAGCGCCGCGATCTTGCGGCTGACGGTCGGATGGCTGGCGTGCAGACGCTTTGCCGCCGCAGTGAAGCTGCCGGTGTCGGCGACCGCAACGAAGGTCTTGCAGAGATCCCAATCCACGTCGGCTCCGTACAAATCTGAATATCCGCTTGTTCAATATTGAACGATCCCCGCCCGCCGTCCAACCCTATAGTGGGGTCAAACACGCCAGCGGCGGACACCCCGCCGACGCGACAATCGACATGGAAGCGCTCACCCCGGCCGGCAGGCTGGCGAAGTGCTTTGTCAGGAGGATCGGATGGCACTGCCCGCTCTGCTCAAGAACAATCTGGAGCTGCCCGTCGTCGGCTCGCCCCTCTTCATCGTCTCCGGGCCGGAGCTGGTGATCGCCCAATGCAAGGCCGGTGTCGTCGGCTCGTTTCCGGCGCTCAACGCCCGTCCGGTGGAAAAGCTCGACGAATGGCTGAGCCGCATCGAGGACGAGCTCGGCGAATACAAATCGCGCAATCCCGGCAAGAAGGTCGCGCCCTACGCCGTCAACCAGATCTGCCATGCCTCCAACGACCGCTTGATGAAGGACATGGAAACCTGTGTGAAGCACAGGGCGCCCATCATCATCACCTCACTGCGGCCGCCCGCCGAGATCGTCGAGGCCGCGCACTCCTATGGCGGGCTGGTGTTCCACGACGTCATCAACGTCAAGCATGCGCGCAAGGCCGCGGAGCAAGGCGTCGACGGACTGATCCTGGTGTGCGCCGGCGCCGGCGGACATGCCGGCATGCTGTCGCCGTTCGCGCTGGTGCGCGAGGTCAAGCAATGGTTCGACGGCGCGATCCTGCTGTCGGGCGCGATCAGTGACGGTTTTGGCATCGCCTCCGCGCTGACGCTGGGCGCCGACCTCGCCTATATGGGCACGCGCTTCATCGCGACGAAGGAAGCCAATGCCGACGAAGCCTACAAGTCCGCGCTGACGCAGCACGCCGCGCACGACATCGTCTACACCAACCTATTCACCGGCGTGCACGGCAACTATCTCGGCCCCTCGATCGCCGCCGCCGGGCTCGATCCGGACAATCTCCCGGTTGCCGACAAGACGAAGATGAATTTCGGCTCCGGCGGCAACATGAAATCCAAGGCGTGGCGCGACATCTGGGGCTCGGGCCAGGGCATCGGCCAGATCCTGGATGCGCCTCCGGTCGCCGAGCTGGTCGACCGGATGAAGGGCGAATTCGATCAGGCCCGGCAGGATTTCCTGATGCGCGCCAGCGCCTGACGGCTTGGTCCGACAGGAAAATTGGACTGACAAGACAAACGGGAGGACATCATGAAGCTGACAGCCGCGCTGACAGGCCTGTCGTTGCTGACGCTTGCCGCCGGCAGCGCCGGTGCGGACGAGATCCGGATCGGGCAGACCCTGCCCTATAGTGGCCCTGCCTCCGGCTTCGGCGCGATCGGACGGACGCAGGAGGCGTTCTTCGAGAAGGTCAACGCGGAGGGCGGCATCAACGGCCGCAAGGTCAAGTTCATCACGCTGGACGACGCCTACTCGCCGCCGAAGACGGTCGAGCAGACGAGAAAGCTGGTGGAGCAGGACGAGGTGCTGATGATGTTCGGCTCGCTCGGCACCGCCACCAACAGCGCCGTGCAGCGTTACCTCAACGCCAAGAAGGTGCCGCAGCTGTTCGTGCTCTCGGGCGCCACCAAATGGGCCGATCCGCAGAAGAATCCCTGGACGATGCCGGGCATGGCGGCCTACGAATCCGAGGGCGTCGTCTATGCCAAGTATATCTTGCAGTCCAAGCCCGACGCGAAGATCGCGATCCTGTCCCAGAACGACGATTTCGGCCGCGACTATGTCGCGGGCTTCAAGCGCGCGCTCGGGCCCAAGGCCGCAAGCATGATCATCGCGGAGGCGAGCTACGAGACCAGCGCGCCGACGATCAGCTCGCAGCTCTCGACGCTGAAGGCGTCAGGCGCCAACGTGCTGTTCGGCGTCGTGCTCGGCAAGTTCACCTCGCAGATGGTCAAGGGCGTAGCCGAGATCGGCTGGAAGCCGGAGCTGTTCTTCGTGCCGACCTCGGCCTCCTCGATCTCGTTCCTGGAGCCGGCGGGGCTGGACAATGCGGTCGGGCTGATCTCGTCGAGCAACCAGAAGGACACGATGGACCCGCAATGGGCCGACGATCCCGGCGTGAAGTCCTATTTCGCCTTCATGAAGCAATACATGCCGACCGCGGATCTCTCGAACTCCAACTACGCCGCGGGCTATCACTATGCCACGCTGCTGATGACGGTGCTGAGCGCCTGCAAGGACGATGTCAGCCGCGACAACATCTTGAAGCAGGCCGCGTCGCTGAAAGAGGTGAAGCTGCCGCTGCTGTTGCCCGGAATGAGCGTGTCGACTGGTCCGGACGACTATCTGCCGTTCCAGCAGCTTCAGCTCCGCCGCTTCAGCGGCAAGAGCTGGGTGCCGTTCGGCGGCATTCTCGATGACCGGTAGAGAACATCCCATGATCATCAGCGGCGAGCGCCGGATCGATTATCCAGACCTCCATGCGCGGATCAGACGGGCCGCAGGCGGGATCAGCACGCTCGGCGGGCGCGAGGGCACGCCGGTCGCCATGATGCTGCGCAATGACTTCGCCCTGTTCGAGGTCGTCGCGGCTTCCGCCGCGCTCGGCCGACCGGTGGTGCCGATCAACTGGCACCTGAAGGCCGCCGAAGTCCGCTATATCCTGGCCGACAGCGGCGCCAACATTTTGATCTGCCATGCCGACCTGCTGCCGCAGATTCGCGACGGCCTGCCGGAGGAACTGGCGCTCATGGTCGTGCCGACGCCGCCGGAGATTGCCGGCGCGTTCGACATCCCCGCCGCGCTCACAAAGGTGCCGGACGGATTGACCGATTGGGACAAATGGCGCGACAGCCAGGCGGAACTCACCCAGCCGCCTCGTCGCAGCGCGCCGATGTTCTACACGTCGGGCACCACCGGCATGCCGAAAGGCGTGCGGCGCATGCCGATGCGCCCCGAGCAGATCGCGGCGTCCGAGCGCGTCGGGGCGATCGCCTATGGCGTCAAGCCGAACGAGGATCAGGTCGTGCTGATGAACGGCCCGATGTACCATTCCGCTCCGCACTCCTACGGCATGCTGGCCTATCGCAGCGGCTGCACCATCGTGCTGGAACCGCGCTTCGATCCCGAAGACCTGCTGCAACTGATTGAGCGCCATCGCGTCACGCACATGCACATGGTTCCGACGATGTTCGTGCGCCTGCTGCGGCTGCCCGACGACATGAAGCGGCGTTACGACTTGTCCTCGCTGCGCTTTGTCGTTCATGGCGCGGCGCCCTGCCCGCCCGACGTGAAGAAGGCGATGATCGATTGGTGGGGAGGCGTCATCAACGAATATTTCGGCTCGACCGAGACCGGGATTCCGGTGTGGCACTCCGCGGCGGAGGCGCTGAAGAAGCCCGGCACCGTCGGCCGCGCCATCGAGGGCGGCGTCGTCAAGATCTTCCGCGCCGACGGCAGCCTGTGCGACGTCAACGAACCCGGCGAAATCTACATGCGGCAGGCCTCGGTGCCGGATTTCGACTATCACGGCAAGGCCGAAGCGCGCGCCGAGGCCGGCCGCGACGGGCTCGTCAGCGTCGGCGACGTCGGCTATCTCGACGAGGACGGCTATCTGTTCCTGTGCGACCGCAAGCGCGACATGGTGATCTCCGGCGGCGTCAACATCTATCCCGCCGAGATCGAGAATGCGCTGATCGGAATGCCCGGCGTGCGCGATTGCGCGGTGTTCGGCATTCCCGACGCCGAATTTGGCGAGCGGCTCTGCGCCTATGTCGAGCCGGAGCCGGGCGCAGCGCTCTCGTCCGCCGCGGTCCAGTCGTTCCTGCGCGAGCGGCTCGCCAATTTCAAGGTGCCGAAGGACGTCGAATTCCGCGACGCGCTGCCGCGCGAGGCGACGGGAAAGATCTTCAAGCGCAAGCTGCGGGAGCCCTATTGGGCGGGCCACGCGCGCGCCGGCGCGTAACGAACGGCTGCGAACGGCGTTTTAAACTATGTTGCTGTTGCAAAAGGATCATGGGTGAACGATGAAATGCCGGCGCGGACAAAGCCGGGATCAAAGCCATGACATCGATCGACTTCGTCGTTGCGAAAAATGACCTCGACCAGTGCAAGGTGGTCACGACCGAGCTTCCCGGCGCGGATGCGCTGCCGCCTGACGCCCTGCTCGTGAAGGTCGACCGCTTCGCCTTCACCGCCAACAACATCACCTATGCGGTGATGGGCGACGAGTTGAAATACTGGCAGCTCTTTCCCGCGCCGAACGGTTTTGGCAACATTCCGGTATGGGGCTTTGGCGAGGTGGTCGCGTCCAGTCATCCGAACATCGCCGTGGGCGAGCGCCTGTTCGGCTATTTCCCGATGGCGACGCATCTCGTCATCGAGGCGACGGACGTCAGCAAGCGCGGCCTTCGCGACGGTGCCGCACACCGGCAGGGCGTGGCGCCGGTCTACAACGCCTATGCCCGCGTCAGCGGCGATCCCGCTTACGCCGGCCGGAAGGGCGACTACCAGGCGCTGCTGCGGCCGCTGTTCATGCTGTCGTTCCTGGTCGACGACTTTCTGGCCGAGAACAACGACTTCGGCGCACGCACCGTGCTGCTCTCCAGCGCCTCGAGCAAGACCGCGTTCGGCCTCGCCCATATGCTGCATGTGCGCGGCCGCAAGGTGATCGGGCTGACGTCCGCCGGCAACAGCGGCTTTGTCTCGTCGCTCGGTTGCTATGACGAGGTCGTCACCTATGACCGCATTGCGTCGCTGCCATCGGATGCGCCAGTCGCCTTCGTTGACATGGCCGGCAACAGCGCGCTGCGCGCCGGATTGCATCAGCACTTCGGCGACCGGATGAAATGCTCCGTACGCGTCGGATTGACGCATCGCGCCACCGAGCCCGACGAAGGCGAGCTGCCCGGTGCAAAGCCGCGCTGGTTCTTCGCGCCCGACCAGATCCGCAAGCGCGCCAAGGAATGGGGCCCGGGCGGCATCGAGCAGCGCTTTGGCGCGGCATGGTCCGGCTTTGTGCCGCTACTGGAGAGAAGCCTGACCGTGGTCGAGAGCCGCGGCCCCGACGCGGTGCGGCAGGTGTTTCTCGATACGCTGAAAGGGCGTATTCCGCCTGAGCAGGGCCACATGCTCTCGCTGCTCGGGTAAACCGCTTTCGAGGCCCGTCGAACCGGTATAGCGTCAACCTCAGAGGAAACGCCGCGAAGACGGCCACGAGGTCGCGCATGCTGGACAAGACGAAGGATATTTCCGTCTCGGCGCAAGCCTGGCTCGATGAGTTCGAGCGCACGCTCGGCAAGCCCGATCCGGCCGCACTCGACCATCTCTTCCTCGCCGACAGTTTTTGGCGCGATGTGCTGGCGCTGAGCTGGAACCTGCAGACGATCGCGGGCCACGACCGGATTGCTCAAGCGCTGAGGGCGCTCGCGCCACAGGCGGCGCCGACCAACTTCACGATCGCGCCCGACCGCGCGGCGCCGCGCTGGGTCACGCGCGCCGGCACCAGCAATATCGAGGTCATCTTCAATTTCGAGACCGTGATCGGTCGCGGCAGCGGCATCGTTCGGCTCGTGCCCGATACCGCCGATGGCGACCGGCTGAAGGCGTGGACACTGCTCACCGCGCTCGACGAGCTCAAAGGGTTCGAGGAACAGCTCGGCACGTCGCGGCCGCGAGGGCAGGCCTATTCACGCGATTTCCGCGGGCCGAACTGGCTCGATTTGCGTAACGCAGCCCGCGACTACGCCGATCGCGATCCTGCCGTGCTGGTGGTCGGCGGCGGCCAGGCCGGCCTTGCGATTGCAGCACGGCTGAAGCAATTGAAGATCGACACACTGATCGTCGATCGCGAGACGCGGATCGGCGACAATTGGCGCAAGCGCTATCACGCGCTCACCCTGCACAACCAGGTGCAGGTCAATCACATGCCCTACATGCCGTTCCCGCCCAGCTGGCCGACCTACATCCCGAAGGACAAGCTCGCCAACTGGTTCGAAGCCTATGTCGACGCGATGGAGCTGGATTTCTGGACCGGCACCGAGTTCGAGGGCGGTAGCTACGACGACGCGAAGGGCTGCTGGACCGTCACGCTGCGGCGCACCGACGGCAGCAAGCGCACCATGCAGCCGCGCCATGTTGTGATGGCAACCGGCGTCAGCGGCATCGCGAACGTGCCTGATATTCCGACCCTCGCCAATTTCAAAGGCACGCTGCTGCATTCGAGCCGCTACGAGGACGGCGAGAACTGGACCGGCAAGCGCGCCATCGTGATCGGCACCGGCAACAGCGGCCACGACATCGCGCAGGATCTCTGCTCCAGCGGCGCCGAGGTGATTCTGGTGCAGCGCTCGCCGACGCTCGTCACCAATATCGAGCCGTCGGCGCAGCTCGCCTATGCGACCTACAACGAAGGCACCCTCGAGGACAACGACCTGATCGCGACCTCGATGCCGACGCCGCTCGCGAAGAAAACCCATGTGATGCTGACCGAGCAGTCGAAGGAGCTCGACAAGGAGCTGCTCGACGGCCTGCGCAACGTCGGATTCAAGCTCGACTTCGGCGAGGCCGGCACCGGCTGGCAGTTCAAATACCTCACCCGCGGCGGTGGCTATTATTTCAATGTCGGCTGCTCCAACCTGATCGTCGAGGGCGCGATCGGGCTCAGGCAGTTTGGGGACATCGAGAGCTTCACGGCCGAAGGCGCTCGGATGAAGGACGGCTCGATGATCGCGGCCGACCTCATCGTGCTCTCCACCGGTTACAAGCCGCAGGAATATCTGGTGCGAAAACTGTTCGGCGACGGCGTCGCCGACCGCGTCGGCCCGGTCTGGGGCTTTGGCGACGGCCTCGAGCTGCGCAACATGTATGCCCGCACCGGGCAGTCCGGCCTCTGGTTCATCGCCGGCAGCCTCGCGCAATGCCGGATCAACTCGAAATATCTCGCGCTCCAGATCAAGGCGGTCGAGGAAGGGATTTTGGGGCGTGAGGCGGGCGCCGCTTAAGCCTCGTCATTGCGAGCGCAGCGAAGCAATCCAGGATCTTTCCGCGAAGACAGTCTGGACTGCTTCGCTGCGCTCGCAATGACAGTGTAGAGACGATCGCGCCGCTGAAACGAAGAAGAGGAAAAACAAATGCCAGCCATTCTCGGCACCGGCGAGCACCGCTACCGCGTCGTCGAAAATTTCGCAAAGCTGCCCGACGGCTGGACACTGACCGACGTCGCCTCGGTCGCCGTCGACAGCAAGGACCGCGTCTACGTCTTCAACCGCGGAGCCCATCCGACGGTGGTGCTGGATCGCGAGGGCAATTTCCTCCGGAGCTGGGGTGAAGGCCTGTTCTCCCGCGCGCACGGCCTGCACATCGATGCCGACGACCATCTTTATTGCACCGATGACGGCGACCACACCGTGCGCAAATGCACCACCGACGGCAAGGTGCTGCTGACGATCGGCATCCCCGAGAAGCCGTCGCCGTTCATGAGCGGCGAGCCGTTCCATCGCTGCACCCACACCGCGCTGTCGCCGAAGGGCGATATCTACGTCTCCGACGGCTATGGCAATGCGCGCGTGCACAAGTTCACGCCGGACGGCAAGCTGCTCAAGAGCTGGGGCGAGCCCGGCACCGACCCCGGCCAGTTCAACATCGTGCACAACATCGCCGCCGACGCCGACGGTTTTGTCTATGTCGCCGACCGCGAGAACCACCGCGTGCAGGTGTTCGATGGCGAGGGCAAGTACGAGACGCAGTGGAACAACCTTCACCGGCCCTGCGCGCTGTGCTGCTGCGGTGGCGGCAAGAGCCCGACATTCGTGATCGGCGAGCTCGGCCCGGGCCTCGCCGTCAACCGCAAGGTGCCCAATCTCGGCCCGCGGCTGTCGATCGTGGACGCGCAAGGCAAACGCATCGCGCGGCTCGGCGGCGAGGAAGGGCCGGGTGTCGCCAGCGGAAAATTCCTGGCTCCGCACGGCATCGCGCTGGATTCGAAGGGCGACATCTATGTCGGCGAGGTCGGCGTCACCGACTGGAAGACGAGTTTTCCGGACCAGGAGATGCCGGCCGTGGTGCGCGCCACGCGATGCTTGCAGAAGCTGGAGCGGGTGCGGGAATAGCTGGGCGGGCGAGGCCGCGATGCGCTGTCGGGTCGACCCTGCCTCCCCCCGGCGTCGTCCTCGCCCCCCAAATCACGGCGGTTTTGAGCGCTTTGCCACCCCGCCGCCGCATTGCTTGCATCTGAATAAGTCGCTCAGCGGGCTTCACAATCCCGTCACGCTGCATGTAGTATGTCAGTACATGCTGCTTCGCAGCGTATATTGGAGGCCAGGAGCGTTACTTGAACGCACATGTCTCGCAAGGCAGTTGGCCGGTGTTGGTGCTGAATGCGGACTTCCGGCCGCTGAGTTACTACCCGCTGTCTCTCTGGTCGTGGCAGGACGCGATCAAGGCGGTGTTCCTCGACCGCGTCAACATCGTCGCGCATTACGATCAGGCGGTCCACAGTCCCACGCTGCAAATGCAGCTGCCGAGCGTCGTCTCGCTCAAATCCTTCGTCAAGCCGACCACGCATCCCGCGTTCACCCGGTTCAACGTCTTCCTGCGCGATCGTTTTGCCTGCCAATATTGCGGCTCGCCCGAAGACCTCACCTTCGACCACATCGTCCCGCGCAGCAAAGGCGGCCAGACCACCTGGGAGAACGTGGTCGCGGCATGCTCGCCCTGTAATCTGCGCAAGGGCAATCTCACGCCGGCGCAGGCAAAGATGTTTCCGCGCCAGAGCGCGTTCGCGCCGACCGTGCACCAGCTCCACCGCAACGGCCGCCTGTTCCCGCCGAATTATCTGCACGATAGCTGGCTGGACTATCTCTACTGGGATACGGAGCTGGATCCGTAGGGCGACGCTGTTCGCGCTCGGCCGTTCGTGCGACCTGCTGAAATCGAAAGATCGAGGACCCGTCGGGTCCTCGGTTCGTTTCATCGAACGTCACGCATTCTGCGCCAGCGAATGAGCCTCGATTCGTTGGCGGATATCGGGCGAATTGATCAGGTCGAACGGCTCGACGAGTTGCACGACATCAGAGAACGCGCGCTGAACCACCGGATCGGCCACGACGGCCCGGAATAGAGCCGCCTCGAACTGCCGGCTTTCCTCGTACCGCTCCGGGCGCTGGCCCCGTGTGGTTGGATAGGCGAAGTCAGCGTTCACGCCCATGTTCCAGGGTGCCTGAAGCAGCGCGCCCACTTCGGACATGAACCCAGCCTGGAGGGCCTCGATCGGGTCCGCCTCCCCGGCGACGCGATCCAGGATCTCGCGCAGCAACTTTGCCTCTCGCGCGGCGACCGTCATGCCCTGCCCGTAGACCGGATTGAACCGGCACAGCGAGTCCGCCACGGGGAGAATCCCGCGCGGCAGCCGCTTGAGCCGTTCAAAATGCCGCCAGCGGCTCGCGTCAAACACGAAATGCCGGAGGCCTCCGGGTGGCAAGAGCTTGTAGACTGCGTTGTAAATCGCCGGCGTCTTCAATTGGCGCGCAGCCGCAAGATAGTCCTCCCACGTGCCGGGGCGATTCGTCGCGCCGTGATGGGAGATCGATGTAAACCAGCGCCCGCCTTCGAGAGGGATGATCAACCCGGCCGTCGCCGACGTGGCGGGATCGGGCAACGTGACCAGATTGAGCCAGTCGAACGAGGTGCGCCCCGGACGGAGAACCGCGGTGGTGTAGCTGATGTCGACGCCCACGGCGGTCTCCTGCGGCCGTTCCCAGCCGAGGGCATCGAACAGGCCGAGCGTCGGCGCACCGCGGCCGGATGCATCTACCACGAGATCCGCCTCGATCGCCGCACCAACGCCTGCGTCGTTCTCGAACTTCACCATCGGCCGGGTTGCAGCCGGCACAATCTCCGTCACGCGGCTCTGCGATTGCACTTTGACATTGGCGATCGCAGTCACCTTTCGGCGCAGCGTATGCTCGATCAGCGGCCGCGAGCCACACAGCAGCGACGTCCCGCAGTCGCGCCTTGGCAGCGCGCCGACATCTGGCCGCTCGTACTGGACGTCCTTGAAGACATTCACGGGAACTGCACCGGCGGCGGCAAGATCCTGCGCGAAACCCGGGAAAAGGGAGTCGAGGGCCTGCAGCCCACCGGCCAGAAGAAGATGCGGATGCCGATCCTGGGGAACGCCGGCGCGGGACATGATCGAAGCCGGCAGGACATCGCGTTCGAGAATGACGACTTCCTGGAAGGCGGAAGAAAGCGCACCGGCGGCAGACAATCCTCCAATCCCCGCTCCGATGACAACCGCGCGTTGCCCAAAATGACGGCTCATACTTATTCCTTTGGTTCGATTCACCACCTTTCTGTGCGTGGACCGCACTACGGGAATGTTTCCAATCGCGAGATCTTTGTTTCGATTGCAACGGAGCGGCCGCGATGCGCGCTTCAAGGAGAAACGAACGGCGCCGTGGCGCGGGTCTATTGTGGGCCAGGAGAGTAGCGGGGGCTAGGCGTCCAGCTCACACCCCGATCGCATTCCGCATCACCACGTCCCGATAGAACGCCGCGCTCAGCTTCGGCAGGCGCGCTTGGGTCTCGAAGTCGACCCGGTAGAGGCCGAAGCGCTTGCCGTAGCCGTAGATCCACTCGAAATTGTCCATCAGGCTCCACAGGAAATAGCCGCGAATCGGCACGCCCTCGGCGATCGCACGCTGCATCTGGGTCAGGTAATTGCGCAGGAACATGATGCGGTCGAGATCGTAGACCTGGCCGTCAGTAGCGATCTTGTCCTCGGACGAGGTGCCGTTCTCGCTGATATAGATGGTCTCGATGTTCCAGATTTTTGCGGCGAGACGCGGGGCCCAGTAGATCACCTCAGGGCCGACCCGCAGCCATTCCGAGTTCATGTGCGGGAACGAGGCTGGGAACGGCAGCACGCGGAAGCCCGACGCGCGCTCGGAGGCCGTGACGTAGTATTGCGGCGCGTAGATGTTGAGCCCGACGAAATCGTTCGGCGTGCCGATGATCTTCAACTCGTCAGGGGTGAATTTCGGCGCATCCGCCCCGGCATAGGCGAGGAAGCCGTCGGTGTACTTGCCCTCCAGCACCACGCCAAGAAAGCCGGCGTTGAGCTCACGCGTTGCGATCTCGGCAGCGCGGATATTTTCCGGCGTCGCGATGGCCGGCACGCAGGCCGCGATGTTTTCGGCGGCACCGACGCGGGTGCCGGCGCGGCCCGACGCGCGGATCGCCTGCACGGCAAGCCCATGCGCCAGCGCGACGTGATGGCGCGCCTGGTTGAGCTGCGCGGTCGGCAGCTTGAGGCCGGGCGCGTCGATGCCCCAGCCATAGCCGAAGTTCACGAAGCGCCCGACCTCGTTCACGGTGAAGATGGTTTTGACCCGATCGGTCAGGCGCGCGGCGACATAGGCGGATGTAATCTGCAAAAGCCTTCGACGTGTCGCTCGACTGCCAGCCGCCGACGCGATCCTGGAGCGCCTGCGGCAGGTCCCAATGATAGAGCGTCGCATAGGGCTCGATGCCGTTCGCGAGCAGCTCGTCGACGAGCCGGTTGTAGAAATCGAGCCCCTTCGGATTGGGCTGGCCCGATCCATCCGGAAACACCCGCGGCCACGCAATCGAGAAGCGGTAGGCCTTGACGCCGAGCGCCTTAATCAGCGCGACGTCGTCCTTGTAGCGGTGATAGTGCTCGTTGGCGCGGTCGCCGGTCGAGCCGTCCTCGATCTTGCCGGGCGTGTGGCTGAAAATGTCCCAGATCGATTGGCCGCGGCCGTCCTCGTCGACGGCGCCCTCGATCTGGTAGGACGAGGTCGCCGTGCCCCACAAAAAATCCTTGGGAAAGGGCGCGTGGCGATCGGCCGATGCGGGCGCCTCATTATCTGCAGCCTTGTTATCTGCAACCTTGTTATCCGCAGCCCTGGCACCCGCCGCTGCACCAAGCGCGGCGAGCCCCGCGAGCTTCGCAAGATCGCGCCGCGAGACATCAGCTGACATCGCTATCTCCGAGCTTGCTCCATGTCGATCTGATAGGCGGAGATCCGGTCGATCTCGAATGCGACCGTGGGCGGCGATTCCGCATCAACCGGACCGACGCCGAGAAAGAATTTCGATCCGATCGCAAGATTGACGATCATGTACATGGGATCATCGAAGCCGATCGGCACCTTGATGTCGGAGACCGGCTTGCGGTCGATGAAATAGACCAGGCGATCCTCCTCCCACAGCACACCGTAATTGTGGAACATGCTGGAGGCATCGCCGACCGCATAGTCGAAGCCGCAGGACTGGATCTTCTGGGTCGACGGAATCCGCCAATGCGTCGTCATCACGAGATCGCCGGGCCGCTCGCCGCGGCCTTCCAGCACGTCGACCTCCGGCGGCCAGCCGCCGTCGTCCGCCAGCATCCAGAACGCCGGCCAGACCGCATGGCCGACCGGCACCTTGGCGCGGATTTCGAAATAGCCGTGCTTCTGCGCGAACGTGCCCTGCGTGGTCAGGATTCCCGAGATGTACTCGTTGTTGAACAGAACGGACTTCAGTTCCGGCGGCGTGCGGCTGGCGACGATCGAGAGCACGCCGTCCTTCACCTTGAACGGATCTAACCCAAGCGGCGTCCCCGCACGCCCCGAATAGCGCGGATCGACATAGATCTGCTGCTCGCCATTGGCGCTGGTCTTGCGCTTGAAGTCGGAGCCGTCACCGCCCCAATAGCGCGCTTCCGGCCACGCCGCACCGCCGGCGTAATGCGGCACCCAGCGACCGGTCGCAAGCGGATGCTCGTCAAAGTCATCGTTGAAAGTCCGGCGCAGCGGCAGGAAGGCGCGCAAGGCGGGATTGGCCGTCTCAAGCTTGCGGCACTCGATCATGGAGGGATCGGTGGTCACTTGCAGCGTCATCGTGCCGGGCGCAGCATCGAGATCGTCCTGCGCGACGCCCGGCGCGGGCACGGCAGACAGGCCGATCGCAACCAGAGCGCCCTTCGTCCAACTGTCGATCATCACCGCACATCGAACTTGGCAGAAAATTTGGCAGGATATGCGCAGGTTAGCTCGCCTGTCTTCGAGCGGGCAAGCACGGCCATCTGTGCGGGCGGGCGATTTCGAAAAGGTCATCTCGACATCGCATCCAGGTTCGCCCGGAAATCGCGTCATCCCGGGCGCAAGATCGGCGGTTAACCGGGCCAGTTCCGCGCGCCCCGGCTCCGCCAGAGAGGCGCCGGCGCCAAATCCTTCCGCATTCGTTACCGTCCCTTAAGCCTCCGATGGCAGTTTGGCCGGGATCCGCGGCCCTGCCCGTCCAACCGCCGATCCATCAGGTCCAAGGTCGTCGCTCATGTTTGCCGAGACGCTGGAAGCGGTTCAGTCCTCGCCATCGAAGCGGACTACCTATGTCCGCTTCGTGCTGGCGGCGCTAGCGTCGATCGCCGTCTTCAAGGCCTTCTGGTTCGCACGCTTCGGCGGCTGGACGGATCGCGAGCTCTCCGACTTCGATGCCTTCCACATCGTAGCGCAGCATGTCTGGCGCGGCGATCTCGACCAGGTCTATCATTTCGATGCCCTGCTGAAGATGCAGATGGAGGCAGCCGGCGGCGCCACCGGCTTCATGCCCTGGACCTATCCGCCGCAATACGACCTCTTGCTCGCGCCGTTCGCATTCCTGCCGGTCGGCGTCGGCTATCTCCTCTTCACCGCCGCGACGCTTGCACTCTATCTCGTGACGCTCCGGGCGATCGCCGGCCGGAATTTCGCGCAGGTGCTGGTGATCCTGTTTCCGGCGATGGCGATCACCATCGGCTGCGGGCAGAACGGCTTTCTGACGGGGGCGCTGATCGGGCTGGTCTGCCTCAACGTGGAGCGGCGGCAGCTGTTGGCCGGCCTCGCGCTCGGCGCCATGGTAATCAAGCCGCACCTGGCGATTGCCGCCGGCGTCTATCTGCTGGTGACGCGGCGCTGGATTGCGCTCGGAACGGCCGCGGCCGTCGTATTGGCGAGCTCACTGCTCTGCACGCTCCTCTTCGGGTGGCAGATCTGGCTCGCGTGGCTCGGAGCGATCAGGGAATCGGCGGGCTATCTCGAGCAGGGCTTCTACCCACTCTTCCGCATGATCTCGACCTATGCGGCGCTGTACAAGGCCGGCCTTCCCGCAAGCGCCGCCTTCTGGGGACAGACGGCAGTTGCCGGGCTGGCCTTGTTCGCCGTCCTTCTCGGTGCGGCGCGGGGCGCTTCACCGGCCTTCACGCTCGGTGCCGCCGTGATGGTATCCGTGATGATCAGCCCCTATGCGTATGATTACGATCTGCCGATGGTCGGGATCGGTCTGGCCCTGATGCTGCCCGATCTCGCCAGGATGGCAAGCCCGCGCGAGCGGAGCGTCATATACGGGCTGATCCTGTTCGCCGGAGCCTATGGGCTGTTGCAGTCGGGGCGGCTCGCGGTGCAATTCGGGCAGAAGGCCGATCCCGACCAACATTTCGCGCCCGCTCTGGGTGGCTTCGCCCTGATGGCGCTCCTGGTCCTGCTGCTGCGGCTGCTGTGGCGCGGGACGCAGCCGGCGCCCATCCTGTCGCAGGCCGCGGAATAAAGCCTCTACGTCCGCTGCAATGCCAGCGTCACGCCGCCGAGCGTGAGCGCCATCGCCGCCCATTCGCGCAGGCCCAGCGGCTCGCCCAGGATGATCGCGGCGGAGACGACGCCGATCACGGGAACGATCAGCATGCCGGTCGAAGCCGAGGTCGGCGGCAGGCGGCGCAGCGTCTCGAACCAGGTGACGTAACAGACGCCCATCGGCACCAGCGTCATATAGACGAAGCAGCCGAGTCCCAGCGGGGTGATCGCGGTGATGTCGGGATGCTCGAACAGGATGCCGAGGATCAGCATCGTGGCGCAGCCGAGCCCAACCTGCCAGGCGACGACCACGAGCGGCGGCATCGGCAGCGGTTTCCGGTTGAGGACATTGCCGAGCGCGAACAGGATGGCGCAGAGCAGTGCGAGCGCGATGCCGAGCAGCTTGTCGGCGCCGAACGCAAAGCCATGGCCGCCGAGGAGCAGCGCGACGCCGGCGACGCCGAGGACGAGACCCAAAATATCCCGCATGGTCGGCCGCGTACCCAGCACCGGCCAGGCGAACAGCATGGCCCAGATCGGCATCGTATAGGCGAGCAGAGCCCCCTCGCTCACGGTCACATATTTCATCGCGACCGTGCCGAGCCCCATCCAGGCAAGGACGTTGGTGAGGGTCGCAAACAACAGCCGCGGAATCGCCTCGCGCGGAACGGCGAAGGATTCCTTCCGGCTCAGTACCAGCACACCGAGAATGAGCGAGGCGCAGACGCCGGCCAGCCCGCGCGCGAACAGCGGCGGCCATTGCTGGAGCAGCAGCTTCATCAATGGCCAGTTCAGCGCCCAGCCGAACGCGGTCACACCGAGGCAGAGAGAGCCGATCGTCCTGTCGCGCCGCGCCGAATCCATGGACAGCGCTTAGCAGGCGGGTGCGGCGCACTCCACCTCGGCTGGCGCATGCGGGCCATGGCGGACGATGGAACCGGGAACGCCGGTACCCGTTCAAATGGGAGCGGGTGGCGGTGGTGCCGCAGCGCAAACGAGGGAGACGTACCATGCCCACAGCCGAGACGGATCACGTCTACAAGATCCTGGAGCTGGTCGGATCATCCGAAACCTCCATCGAGGATGCGATCAAGAATGCGATCAGCCGCGCCGCCAAGACCGTTCGCGAAATGAAATGGTTCGAGGTGGTGCAGACACGCGGTCACATCGAGAATGGCGCCGTCCGCCACTACCAGGTGACGCTGCGCGTCGGCTTCACGCTGATGGACTGACGCGACAGACGCCGCGCGAAACATCCTGCCGCGGCGGCGTGGTTAACATCCGACGATGAGAGTCGATCAAAATATCGACGATCTCCTCTGGCTGACTACGGACGCGCAAAATCATCGCGGAAGTTGCAACAGGCCGTTAAGACCAAAGTGAGAGGTTTGCTCCGATTTGGAGCAAGCCGATGGTCACGGCCCGCGAGCTCGGCAAGACGCGCCTTCCGCTCTGGGCGGCGGGATTCGTCGTGCTGATCTGCGTGGCGATCCTCGGCTTGAGCGTCTGGCGCGAATGGGAAACGCACAACGCCGATCTCAGGAACGCCGAGATCGACGTCGCCAACCTCGCGCATTCCCTGGTCCAGCACGCGGACGACACGTTCGAGCTTGCCGATACGATCCTGGTCGGACTGGTCCATCGCCTCGAACTCGACGGAACCGGCCCGGACACGATCGCGAAGCTCCAGACTTACCTGCCGACCCGCAAATCATCGGACCGCATCCGCGGCATCTTCGTCTATGACGAGACCGGCCGATGGCTTGCTACGACCGAGCATCTCGACTTCGCCAAGCTCAACAACAGCGATCGCGAATATTTCCGGCAGCACCGTGATTCCCGGGCGAAGGACACGCTGATCGGCCGGCCCATCAAGAGCCGCGCCGGCGGCCAGTGGATCATCACCGCGTCACGCCGGATCAACCACCCCGACGGCAGCTTTGCCGGCGTCGCGCTGCTAACGATCGACGTCGCCTATTTCGCGAAATTCTACGAGCGCTTCGACGTCGGGTCGAACGGCTCGGCATCGCTGCTCAACGACGCCGGTATCATGCTGGCGCGCAGCCACGACGAGAGCGGCGCCTTCATCGGGCGCGACCTCTCCAATGCGCCGCTGTTCAGGGAATGGAAAAGTCGCCCGGCGGCTGCGGTCTACTATTTCAAGTCGCCGCTCGATGGCGTGCAGCGGCTGAGCTACTATCAGCGCAGCAACCGCTATCCGCTGATGGTGCTGGCGAGCAAGTCGCAGGACGACGTGCTGGCGCCCTGGCGGCGCGCGGCAGCCGTACGCACGGTCTTCGTGCTCGGCCTCGTCGCGCTGATCGCGGTGATCGGCTTCTACCTGGTCCGCCAGCTCTGGCAGCGGCAGCGAATGGCGCAGGCCCTGGTCGCGAATGAAGCCCATTTCCGCCTGCTCGCCGAGCAATCCAGCGACATGGTATCCCGGATCGGGCTGGATAACCGGCTGCTCTACGTCTCGCCCTCGTGCGTGCGCATCATCGGCTGGTCTCCCGAGGAGCTGCTCGGCACGTCAGCGGTGGCCGGTATCCACGCGGACGACATGGAGCGGGTCGAGCAGGCCATCGCAGCGCTGAAGAACGGCGAGGCCGAGGAAGCGCGGTTCGTCTATCGCCAGCGCCATCGCGACAAGGGCGATATCTGGGCCGAGGCGGCCTTGCACGTGACCCGAGCCTCCGACAGCGGCGAAGTCGACGGTGTCGTCGCGGTCGTGCGCGACATGACCGAGCAGAAGGACTTGCAGGACAAACTGGCATCGCTCGCGACCACCGATGGCCTGACCGGCCTTGCCAACCGCCGCGCGTTCGACGAACGCCTCGCGGAGGAATGGGCACGCGCCCGGCGCGACGGCACGCAGATCTCGCTCCTGTTGATCGACGTCGATCAGTTCAAGAAATTCAACGATCATTACGGACATCAGGCGGGCGACGGATGCCTGCGCGCACTCGGCCGGATCCTGTCCGCTCAGGCCAGGCGCCCGGCTGACCTCGCGGCGCGCTACGGCGGCGAGGAATTCGCCGTTCTGTTGCCGAACACCGGCCCGGATGGTTGCGCCGAAGTCGGCGAAGGGATTCGCGAGGCACTGCACGACCTCGCCATGCTGCATGCGCAGAATCCGCCCTCCCGGCTGGTTACGGCAAGCATCGGCGCTGCGACAAGCCTTCCATCTCAGACCGCGCTGGACTGCAACACGCTGGTCGCCGGCGCCGACCGCGCGCTCTACGCCGCCAAGGACAGCGGCCGTGACCGTATGGTGATGTCGGGACAGGTCGTGCCCTGGCCCGCGAAGAGCGCGTGACGAATTCTGCCAGGCGTAGCGAACGCCGCCCTTTCCTGCGTAGCAGGCAAGCGAGGGTAGCGCGGCGTGCACATGCGGCACATCGGCGCGCGCCAATTCCTGCCCACCATCGCTTGCGCACCGATTTCTGAATGGCTACATCCCGAGGCGATGTTGGGGGGCCGCCGGACTTCTTCGATCGGGTCCATGCGGTACGGCCTCATCGTGGGGCAATGCAGACGAGACGGCCGTGAACGAGACCATGCCGGCGGACATCCCGGGGCGCGGGGTGGACGCGCTGAGACAGTTGCGCGCCATGACGGCCGACATCTGCGATGTCGTTCCGCTCACCACGGAGGACAACTTCCATGTCACCACCGTGACGATGATGACCCGCAATGCGTTGCTGGTCGATACGCGCGCGACCGATCAGGAATACGACCGGACGCCTGCACACGTCGCCCGCGGTGCGATGGATCACTTTCAGATCACCTTGTGTGTCGAAGGCGAGATGCGGTTCAGCTCCGGCCGGCGCGAGGTGACGATGGGGCCTGGCGCCATCTGCCTGATCGACATGGCGCAGCCGAACCGGACGGTGTTGCGCGGCGGCGGCAGTCGTACCCGTCTGATGGCGATCATCCTGCAACGCGCCATGCTGGCACCACGGCTTGCTCATCCGGATTCGGCCACGGCAACCTTGCTGCCGTCAAACCATCCTCATACGCGCCTGCTTGCCAGCCATTACGCGGCGCTTACGCTGCCACCCGAGCCTGAGGCCGGCAGCGCCGAGGCCACGATCGAAGCGATCGCCGACATCGTTGCCGCGGCCGCCGGCGGGACCGCCGACATTGCAGCCGGAGTCGAACGCGCCGAGCGGCATCTTTATCTTGCGATGATCAAGCGCCGCATCGCGGACAATCTCGAGACCGACGCGCTCACCGCAGACGAGTTGTGCCGCCACTTCCAGATCTCGCGCGCGACCCTCTATCGGCTGTTTGAGGCGGATGGCGGGCTCTCGCACTATGTGAGGGAGCAGCGGCTCAATCTCGCTTTCCGCCAGCTGATATCGCCGTCCGCGGAGGACACGCGGCTGATCGACCTCGCCGTCGGCATGCGCTTCAGCAGCGATTCCACCTTCATTCGCGCATTCCGCCGCAAGTTCGGCTTGACGCCGGGCGAACTGAGGGAGCTGGCCGACAATTGGCTCCGCGAGACTGGTGCGGTCCCGACCATCGACACGGTGCTGCATCAACTGGCCCGCCGCCGCACCTCGTAGCCATGAAGCTGCGACGCTCGACACCAGTATCGCAACGTTCGGCCTTGGCGCCCGGATTTGTCGCCCGCGCTCCAGTGGGATATGACTTTGAGCACGGCCGGATGTTTCGGTCCGGCCGGGAGCGTTCCCGTGCCTGACGAGATCAAGCTTGTCCTCTTTGATATGGACAATGTCCTCTGCGAATACGACAGAGGAAGGCGCGTCGCGTTTCTGGCGGAGCTTGCGGGGACCACCAGTGAGTTCGTCTACAAGGCGATCTGGGAGAGCGGATTCGAGCTTCTCGGCGACTCCGGCACGCTCGATGCCGCCGACTATTTGCGGGGATTTGGCGAGCGCATCGGCTATCCCCTCTCGCTCGATGAGTGGGTGGAGGCGCGCCGCCGTTCGATGAAGGCCGATCGCGCGATGCTGGAGATTGCGCGCCGCCTGCATGAGACCATCGATGTTGCCGTCCTGACCAACAATACCACGCTGGTCGCCGACCATATCGACGCGCTGCTGCCGGAATTGCGTCCGCTGTTCGGCTCCCGCATCTACACGTCGGCCCGGTTTCAAGGCCGCCAAGCCGGACCCGCGCTGCTATCGCCTCTGCCTGTCGGAGCTACAGACGACGCCGCAGACCGTTCTGTTCGTCGACGACCTCGCGGCAAATGTCGCCGGCGCGCGGGAAGCGGGCCTCTTCGCGCATCATCACACGTCGGTGGAGGCTTTCCGGCAGGCCCTTTCGGCCCACGGCCTGCTCAGGGACGGATGAACGGGCGCACCGCCTCGCGCGACGTCAGGCGAGATGGCACGCCACAAAATGGCCGCCCGCCCCTTCCCTCAGTACGGGCGCGCTTTCCGCGCAGCGCGGCTGGGCGATCGGGCAGCGGGTGTGGAAGTGGCAGCCGGATGGCGGCTTCATCGGGCTTGGCACGTCGCCCTTGAGGCGAATGCGTTCACGCTTGAGCTTGGGATCGGGCACCGGCACCGCCGACAACAGCGCCCTGGTGTAGGGATGCTGCGGATTGCGGTAGAGATCGCTCGCTTTCGCCAGCTCGACGATCCGGCCGAGATACATCACGGCGACGCGGTCGGAGATGTGCTCGACCACCGACAGGTCGTGCGCGACGAACAGATAGGTGAGGTTCAGCTCGGCCTGGAGATCCTCCAGCAGATTGATCACCTGCGCCTGGATCGAGACGTCGAGCGCGGACACCGGCTCGTCGCAGACGATCAGCTTCGGCTCGACCGCGAGCGCCCGCGCGATCACGATGCGCTGGCGTTGGCCGCCCGAGAATTCGTGCGGGTAGCGGCGCATGTGCTCGGCCTTGAGGCCGACCTTCACGAGCAGGCTGGCGACGCGCTCCTCGCGCTCCTTGGCCGACGACCCGAGCTTATGGATGATCAGGGCCTCACCGAGGATGGCGCCGACCGTCATGCGCGGATTGAGCGAGGCGAACGGATCCTGGAACACCAGCTGCATGTTCCGCCGCATCGCGCGCAAATCATTGCCGCTGAGCTGGCGCACGTCCTGGCCGTCGAACACGACCTCGCCGTCGGTCGGCTCGATCAGGCGCAGCACGCAGCGGCCGGTGGTGGACTTGCCGCAGCCGGATTCGCCGACGAGGCCGAGCGTCTCGCCGCGGTTGACCGAGAACGAGACCCCGTCGACCGCATAGACGCTGCCGACCTGGCGCGACAACAGGCCGCCGTGCACGGGGAAATATTTCTTCAGGCCGCTGACGCGGAGCAAGGGCTCGGTCATGCCGTGCCTCCCAACTGCGTATCTCCGAGGTGACAGGCCATGCGATGGCCGGGCGCGATCTCGCGCAGCAGCGGCTCCTTCTCGGTGCAGACGTTCATGGCAAACTTGCAGCGCGGGGCGAAGCGGCAACCGACCGGCGGATTGATCAGGATCGGCACCGAGCCGCCGATCGCTTCGAGCCTTGTCTTGTGCTCGCTGTCGAGATCGATGCGCGGGATCGAGCGGATCAGCCCCTGGGTGTAGGGATGGCCGGGATTGCCGAAGAGGTCGTCGACGAGCGCTTCCTCCACCACCTTGCCGGCATACATCACGACGACGCGCTGCGCGGTCTCGGCGACGACGCCCATGGCGTGGGTGATCAGCATCACCGCCATGCCGAAGCGCTCCTTCATGTCCTGCAAGAGGTCGAGGATCTGCGCCTGGATGGTGACGTCGAGCGCGGTGGTGGGCTCGTCGGCGATGATCAGCTTCGGCCTGCAGGCAAGCGCCATCGCGATCATCACGCGCTGGCGCATGCCGCCTGAGAACTGGTGCGGATAATTGTGCACGCGTCCCTCGGCGTTGGGGATCTGCACCAGCTTCAGCATCTCGATGGTGCGCTCGAGCGCCTGCTTCTTCGTCACCGCTTCATGGCGGCGCAGGCTCTCGGCGATCTGCTCGCCGATGGTTAGCACCGGATTGAGCGAGGTCATCGGCTCCTGGAAGATGAAGCCGATCTCCTTGGCCCTGATCTCGTCGAGTTGACGGCTCGTCAGCGGCACGAGATCGCGGCCCTCGAAGATGATCTGGCCCGCCGCGATGCGGCCCGGCGGCATGGCGATCAGCTTCAGGATCGACATCGCGGTCACGGTCTTGCCGCAGCCGGATTCGCCGACGACACAGAGCGTCTCGCCCTTGTTGATGGAGATGTCGACACCGTCGACGGCCTGCAGGATGCCGTCGTCGGTCGAGAAGTGGGTTTTCAGCCCTTTGATTTCCAGCAGCGGCGCCATCAGATCACCCGTCGCGCATCGAGCGCGTCACGCAGGCCGTCGCCGATGAAGTTGATGGCGACCACCGCGATGAAGATCGCGCCGCCCGGAAACAGCGCCCAGTGCGGGCCGATGTCGAGGAAATCCTTGGCGTCGTACAAGAGCCGGCCCCAGGTTGGCGTATCCGGCGGAAAGCCGAGGCCGAGGAAGGACAGCGTCGATTCCGCGATGATGGCGGCAGCCACGTCGATGGTGCCGGCAATGATCACGGGACCGAGCGCATTGGGCAGGATGTGCCGCACCACCTGGCGCACCGGACTTGCGCCGAGCGCACGGGCGGCCTCGACGAACTCCTTCTCGCGGATCGACAGGAACTGCGCGCGCACCAGCCGCGCGACCGGCATCCAGCGCAAGCCGCCGATCACGAGCACGATCAGGATGAAGATGCCGCCCTCGGGACCAAACATCTGCTTCAGCCCGTCGCGGAAGAGATAGATCAGCAGCAGCAGCAGCGGCAGTTGCGGCAGGGACAGGAAGAGATCGGTGAGCCACATCAGGCCGTGACCGAGCGCGCCGCGCGACATGCCGGCGAGCGCGCCGATCAGGACACCGATAAAGACGGACACCAGCATCGCGGCAAGGCCGACCGCGAGCGAGATGCGGCCGCCATAGATCATGCGGGCCAGGATGTCCTGCCCGAGATCGTCGGTGCCGAACGGATGGGCAAGCGACGGCCCCTGCATGCCCGCCACGATATCGATGTCGTCGATCTTGACCCGCCAGACGAAGGGGCCGGCCACCACCGCCAGGATCAGAATGAGGAGCAGAAACGCACTGACCACGGCGAGCTTGTGGCGGCTGTAGCGCCGCCACATCTCGCGCCAGGGCGAGTAGACGCGCCGCTCAGCGGAGGGAGATGCGAGGGTCAAGCCAGCCATAAAGGACGTCCGCGATGAGATTGAACAGCACGACGAGGCACGCGAAGACGAAGGTAACGGCCATCACCACCGGCGTGTCGTTGGAAAGGATGGAGGAGATCAGCAGCGAGCCGATGCCGGGGATGCGGAAGATCTGCTCGGTGACGATGGCGCCGCCGAACACGGCCGGCATCTGCAACGCAATCAGGGTGACGACCGGGATCATGGCGTTGCGCATGACGTGCTTGACGATGACCGTGGCCTGCCCAAGCCCCTTGGCGCGCGCCGTGGTGACATAGTCGAGCCGGATCACGTCGAGCATCGCCGAGCGAACGAAACGCGTCATCGACGCCGCCTGAAACAGACCGAGCACCGCCACCGGCATGATCGCCTGCCGGATCATCTCCAGCACCCAATGGATGCCGGTGCCCTTGATGTCGGTCGTATAGACGAAAGGCAGCCAGTCCAGCGTGACCGAGAAGATAAGGATGAACAGGATGCCGGTGAAGAAGGTCGGCAGCGAGAAGCCGACGAAGGCGAGCGTATTGGCGATCTGGTCGAACAGCGAATAGGGCTTTGTCGCCGCATAGACCCCGACCGGGATCGCGATCAGGAGCGCCAGGATCTGCGCCGAACCGATCACGTAGAGCGTCGCCGGCAAACGCTGGAGGATCAGCGTGTCGACGTTCATCCGGCTGACGAAGGAGAAACCCCAGTCACCGTGCAGCATGGCGTTGAGCCAGTGCAGGTAACGGAGGTGGATCGGATCGTCGAGGCCGAACTTGGCCCGAAGTGCGGCCTGCACCTCGGGCGGGACGTTCGGGTTCGTCGCCAGTTCCGAGAACGGATCGCCTGGCGCAAGCGCCAGCACGACGAACAGCACGACCGAGATTCCGAGAAGACTCGGAATCGCGATCAGGAGGCGACGCAGGACGTACTGACTCATAGGGAAAGACCCCGTCTAGAGCTGGGGGATCATTCCTCGCGATACCAATCGTGCAGATTGTCGGTTTCGTTGGCCCAGCCGCTGATGATAG
Organism: Bradyrhizobium sp. S3.7.6; assembly: GCF_054061875.1. Taxonomy (NCBI): domain Bacteria; kingdom Pseudomonadati; phylum Pseudomonadota; class Alphaproteobacteria; order Hyphomicrobiales; family Nitrobacteraceae; genus Bradyrhizobium; species Bradyrhizobium sp. S3.7.6. Next base: position 68,623 of record NZ_JBSSEQ010000001.1, read on the forward strand.
GACGCAGATTGTTGGCCGCCGCTTCCACCTTTAGGCGATGCTGCGCCGGGATGAACACGGTGTCCTGGAACATGAGATCGTTGGCCTTGATATAATGCGCCGCGCGCTTGACCGGATCCATTTCGCCTTCGGCTGCTTCGATCGCTGCGTCATAGTCCTTGTTGACCCAGCGCGGGAAGTTCGTGCCCTGCCACTTGTTCTCCTTCGTGGCGACGTTGGTCGACAGATAGCGGCGCATATGCTGAGACGGATCCGGCTGGCTCAGCGGGATCTGGAACATCTGGAGATCGGCGTAGAAATGCGCGTAGGTGTCGGGGTTGGCGACATCGGAGGAGAAGAACACGGACGCCACCACCGACTTCAGCTCGACGTCGATGCCGGCCTTCTGACAGGCCTGCTTGACGATCGCCTGGGTCTTCTGACGCGGTCCGTTGATCGAGGTCTGGTACAGAAGCTTCAGCTTCTTGCCGTCCTTCTCGCGGATGCCATCCGCGCCGGGCTTCCAGCCGGCGTCGTCGAGCAGCTTCGAGGCCTTCTCGATGCTGAATTCCCAGGTCGTGTTCTTGGAGACGAACTTCTCGGGACCGTTGAGGAAGTTGGCGGTGGTGCGGCCGGCGCGGCCGTAGATCGCCTTCTTGATGGACTCGCGGTCGACCAGCATCGACAGCGCCTTGCGTACCGCCGGATCGGAGAACAGCGGATGCTTGGTCTTCATCGAGGAGCGCTCGCCATCGACCTCGGTGTTCGGATCGGTGAAGTTGAGCGCGATGAATTCGGTGTCCCCGCCCACGGCATAAACGGTCTTGCCCTTGCCGCCCTTTTCGAGGCGCAGCAGCACGTCGTCCTCGACCTGGATGTTCCATCCGAAATCATATTCGCCGGTCTGGATCACCGCGCGCGCCGCAGAGACGGCGTCGCCGCCGCCCTTCATCTCGACCGTGTCGAAATAAGGCCGGTTCGGCATGTGGTAATCGGGATTGAGCTGGCCGCGGACGAGATCGCCCGGCTTGAACTCGACGAACTTGTAGGGGCCAGTGCCGACCGGCGAGAGGTTGGTGGGCGCTTCCCGCGATTTGGACCCCTTGTAGTCGGCGAACAAATGTTTGGGGATGATGGTGTTGGGAGCCCCGACAAAGGCGTCGGCCCAGAACGGCGTCGGCTTGTTAAAGAGGATGCGAACCGTGAGGTCATTCACCTTCTCGACCGTGATGTCGCGGAGCGTCGCGATGGTCAGGGCGGAGGTCGCGGGATCCCTGGCGTATTCCCAGTTGAACACGACGTCATCGGCGGTGAACGGCTTGCCGTCATGCCATTTGACGCCTGGTTTGAGCTTCCAGGTCACCGACTTGCCGTCGGCGGCGAGGCCGCCGTTCTCGATCGAGGGAATTTCGGCCGCCAGAACCAGCTTCATGTTGCCGTCGGGATCCCAACAAGCGAGGGGCTCGTAGAACAGGCGCGCGCCGTCCTGGTCCTTGGTGCCGGTGGCGAAATGCGGATTGAGCAGGGTCGGCCCCTGCCACCACAGCAGCTTCAGCGCACCGCCGCCGCCGCGCTTGGTCGGCTTGTAGGTCTGGGCACCTTCCGCCATGGCGACGCCGCCGAGCGCGAGGATCTGGTTGGCGAGGGGTGCGGTGAGGCCGACCGCGGCCATACGCATGATGAAGGCACGGCGGTCCATCCGGCCGTCCTTCACGTCACCGATCATCGAACGCAGTTCTTTATCCAGCATGGTTGTCCCCCGTCTGGTTCCCGTATGGATGCAGGCAGCCGCACCGCGGCCGCCGGGTTTTGCTGGCGGTAGATGGCACACCGAATAGGCCGCGCGTCAACTGCGACCATGTGTATGCAAACGGTGTTCTGGCTGTCTGTTGGGCAAAACTCTGTTCCGCAGCCCAAGCGTTCGGCAATCCGGCGCTAAATCGCGCCGGAATCCACGTTGCACTGCGGAAAATTTGTTCGCGGCATCAGACGAAGTATCGAGGCGAAATTCTACGCCACGGACATGGTCAGCGGCGGCGCGACGTGGTCCGGCAGCGGGCAGACATAAGGTGTCTTGGCGGTCCGCTTCTGCAAGTCCGCTTTCGCGGCCTTAATCAGCTCCGGATCCGTCAACGCCTTGATGCCGATCCCGGCCATCGCCTTCGCCGCCTGCACCATTGCCTTATGAGCGTGTCCGCTCTTGCCCTGCGCCACCACCTGCCAGGTGTGGAACGGCGTGCCGATTGCAACCGTGGGTGCGTGAACCTGCACGGTCGGCACCACCCAGCTCACGTCGCCGACGTCGGTCGAGCCGACCAGCGGGTTGCGCTTGGCATCGAGCGGCACCAGGAAGTCGGCCAGCGGCCGATCAGTCGGCTCCATGCCGATCGCGTAATAGACCGACGCGATGTCCTTGTCGGTCAGCGTGGCGCGGATCTGGCTGGCAAAGCCCTTGTCGGCGTCGTCGAAATGCGGCGGCCCCAGCTCTTCCATCACCCGGTGCAGCGCCTGCTCCAGCGGCGTGTTCGGCAGGATGTTGGAGACCGCGGAGATGATCTTCATCTCGACCTTGGTCTCGGTCATCAATGCCGCGCCTTCCGCGATCTTGCTGACGCGTCCGACCAGCTCGTTCATGCCGGGCAGATCGCGGGCGCGGATCGAATAGCGCACGCGCGCATGCGCCTGCACCACGTTGGGGGCGATGCCGCCGGTGTCGAGCAGGGCGTAATGCACGCGCGCGTCGCTCGGCATGTGCTCGCGCATGTAGTTCACGCCGACATTCATCAGCTCTACTGCGTCGAGCGCAGAGCGGCCGAGATGCGGCGAGGCCGCCGCATGCGAGGTGCGGCCGGTGAAGATGAAATCCGCGCGCGTGTTGGCAAGCGACGGCGTCACCGCGACTTCCCAGAAGCTGTGCGGATGCCAGGTGATGGCGATGTCGGCGTCTTCAAACGCGCCCGAGCGCACCATGAAGGCCTTGGCTGCGCCGCCCTCTTCCGCCGGGCAGCCGTAATAGCGCACGCGGCCGGGCACCTTGTTCTCGGCGAGCCAGTCCTTCATCGCGGTCGCGGCGAGCAGCGCCGCGGAACCAAGCAGATTGTGGCCGCAACCGTGGCCGTGGCCGCCGGTCTCGACCGGACGGTGCTCGGCGACGCCGGCCTCCTGGCTGAGGCCCGGCAACGCGTCATATTCACCCATGAAGGCAATGACCGGACCGCCCTCACCCCACTCGCCCATTACCGCGGTCGGGATGCCCGCGACGTTCTCGGTGATACGGAAACCCTGGTGGCGCAGCTCGGCGAGATGCTCGGCGGCGGACCGCGCCTCGGTGTAGCACACCTCGGGCATGCCCCAGACCCTGTCGCTGAGGTCGATGAAACGCGCCTTGATCGTGTCGACGCCACGCCAGATGTCGCTGCGATTATCCATGCTTCGGTCCGTGATCTCTTGGTCAAACGAAGCGGCAATGGTTAGCAGCTTCATTGCACCCCGCCTAGCACGTCGCGGGACAGCAGCCATGCGGCCGGTGCTGGATCGCGCGGCCGCTTGCCACCTGTGCGGGCGTCCTGTGCCTGTCGAAGATTTCACGCGGCGATCTCCGGAATAGTTGGGAACGAGGCTTTCAAGACGGCCTCCTCCAGCCTAAATTATGAGTGCTTCGCGCGTCGTTCCGCCGGCCAAGGCGGAGCAATGCTCTCAGCCAGGAGAACTCCATGCCCGCCCTGACCGAATGGAGAGTGCCGCCGGCCAATCAGCCGCGCGCGAGCGATTACGGTTTCGATCTGGACCGTTCGCTCGCGTCCGTCGTCGGCCTGCACGCCATCATCCCGCCCGATGCCTTCAGTGCCGAAACGCTGGGCACCGAACGCGCCGGCAACGGCGTCGTGATCGACAACGGGCTGGTGCTGACCATCGGCTATCTCATTACCGAGGCGGAATCGGTGTGGCTGCATCTCGCCGACGGGCGCGTCGTCGAGGGGCATGCGCTCGGTTTCGATTCCGTCACCGGCTTCGGCCTCGTGCAGGCGCTCGGTCAGCTCGACGTCGAACCCTTGCCGCTCGGCAACTCGGCGAAAACAAGGGTCGGCGACCGCGTCGTGGTCGGCGGCGCCGGCGGGCGCACGCGCTCGGTCGCGAGCCAGATCGTGGCCAAGCAGGAATTCGCCGGCTACTGGGAATATCTGCTGGACGAGGCCGTGTTCACCTATCCCGCGCATCCGAACTGGGGCGGCACGGCGCTGCTCAACGAGCGCGGGGAGCTGATCGGCATCGGCTCGCTGCAGCTCGAGCGCGAACGCGAAGGCAAGGCCGAGCACGTCAACATGATCGTGCCGATCGACCTGTTGAAGCCGGTGCTCGACGATCTGCGCAAATTCGGCCGCGTCAATAAGCCGTCGCGCCCCTGGCTCGGGCTCTATTCGACCGAAATCGACAACCGCCTGGTGGTGATCGGGATCTCCACCAACGGCCCGGCCGCGCGCGCGGAGCTGAAGACCGGCGATGTCATCCTTGCAGTGGACGGCGAGGAGGTGACGAGCCAGACCGCCTTCTACAAAAAGATGTGGGCGCTCGGCGCCGCCGGCGTCGACGTGCCGCTCACCGTGCATCATGAAGGTGTCACCTTCGACGTCACGGTGACGTCGACCGACCGCTTCAAGCTCTTGAAGGCGCCGAAGCTCCACTGACGAGATCGAACCGACATCAGGCAAGGAAGCGGCGATGACCGAGGCCGTCGTTGACGACATCGTGACCGTGCTGCCGCCGTTGCTCAACGCGCTGGAAGCACTCGGCTTCTTCACCCGGAATCTGCATCCGCCGGCCTTTGCCTCGGTGATGAATGCGATCGGCGCGCCCGACGCGGCGCTGCAGGCGGCGCACGCTGCGATTGGTGCCTGGCCCGAGCAGTTCACGGGGCTGCGCGAGCGGCTCGACCGCGCCTGCAACGAGACGATCGCCGCCTTTGCCGCCATACGCGAGGTCGAGCGCGGCAATGGCGATCTCGTCGCGGTCTTCCGCGCGCTGCGCCATCTGCCTCGTGCACAGGAGGCGCTGTATCCGCTGTCGACCCAGTTCCCGCCGGTGAGCAGCTTCTTCCTCAACGCCGCCAATCGCGAGAATGACGATCTGCTGGCGCGGCTGGAAGCCGGCGCGGGCGAACACGCCGGCATCTTCCACGACCACAACGAGCCCGGCAGCCGCGGCGGCTTCTCGGTCTATGTGCCAGAATATTACTCGCCGGAGCGCGCCATGCCGCTGGTGATGGCGCTGCATGGCGGCAGCGGCAACGGCCGCGGCTTTCTCTGGAGCTGGCTGCGCGATGCTCGCTGCCTTGGCGCGATCCTGGTGGCGCCAACCGCGACCGGCCCGACATGGGCGCTGATGGGCGACGATAGCGACACGCCGAACCTCATGCGCATTCTCGATACGGTGCGCAGCCGCTGGACCATCGACGGCTCGCGCCTGCTGCTGACCGGCATGAGTGACGGCGGCACCTTCTGCTACGTCACCGGGCTCGACGGCGCCTCGCCCTTCACGCATCTCGCGCCGGTGTCGGCGACCTTCCATCCGCTGATGGCGGAGATGGCGGACGCCGTGCGCCTGCAGGGACTGCCAATCTTCATCACCCACGGCAAGCTCGACTGGATGTTTCCGGTACAGACCGCGCGCCAGACGCAGGCGGCCCTCTCCGCCGCCGGCGCCGATGTCACCTATCGCGAGATCGACGACCTCAGCCACACCTATCCGCGCGAGATCAACGCAGAGCTGCTGGAGTGGCTGAACCGCGGATGAACGGGTCGTCCTTATCTGCGCCGTACTGCCGCGGAACCATCACTCCGGGCCGACGTTATCGCCCGTCACCGGAGGTTCGCAGATGCAGACGTTTTTCGGAATGATTTTGGGCGCGCTACTGCTCGGTTGCGGCGTATACGTCTATGACTCCATGCAGACGTCGTCGGTCGCCAATGGCGAGGTCGCGACGACCAATCGCACCATCGTGAACTGGGACGTCGCCAAGGCCGACTGGGATGCGCTGCGCGATCGCGCGCACAAGGACTGGGTCCGCATCTCGTCGAAGTAACGACGCCGTATCACGAACAAGGCGCCGTCGCGGGTCCGCGGCGGCGCCTTTGTGTTGACGGCGATCGATCCGGTCGCGTCAGTTCATCTTGGCCTTGCGGGCATCGGCGATGACCTGCTCGAACTCGGTCATGCTGAGCACGCCCGGCACGCGATACTTGCCGACGATGAAGGAGGGGGTACCGCTGAAGCCGAAGGCTTCGGCCTGCTCGTTGTTGCGCTTGAGGACGGCGTCGATGTCATTGGCGCGGTCGGTGAGATCGCGCTTCAGGCGGTCCATGTCGACGTCGGCGGCCGCGAGCAGCTCGTTGATGCGCGGCTCTGTCAGGCGCGAGCTGACACCCATCATGGCGTCATGCGCCTGATGGTACTTGTCTTGGAATTTTGCCGCGAGCGCGATCCGCGCCGCGGTGACCGAGACCGGCCCGAGGATCGGCCAATCCTTCATCACCAGCCTGACCTTGCCATCGTCCTGGACCACCTGGCGCAGCTCCGGCTCGAGCTTGCGGCAATAGGGACAGTTGTAGTCGGACCATTCGATGATGCTGATGTTGCCGTCGGGATTACCGGCGACGGGAACATCGGGGTCGCGCAGCACCTTGGCTTCGGTCAGCACCTCGTCATCGGCGGCGGCCGCGCGCGCAGAGGTGATCCGACCTGCCGCAAGGGCACCCGCCCCGATCAGCGTCAGCGCCGCACGCCGCGTCGCCACGAGGCCCTTGTTCCTGAATCCAGCCATATCTCGTCCCGTTTCGGTCCCATCGCTGCAAATACGGTTCGCGACCGGGAACTGTTACGCGTCATATAGAGCGTTGCGGGCGCGATGTCATCGCCATGCTATGCGCGGATCGCCGCCGGCGCTGGCGAAGCCGCCGCGCGGGGCAGCATCGCCATCAGCGTCCCGGTCATGGTGGCGATCAGCGTGGTGTTGCCCTCGTGCTCGGCAAAGGCCCTCGCCTCGCAGAAGGTCAGCGTCCGGCCGGGCTTGACCACCTCGGCCTTGAAGACGAAGCGAGTGCCGCGGGCGGGTGCCAGCAGCGTGGTCTTGAACTCGACGGTCAGGATGTCGGCCTCGCGCGGCATCAGGGTGAAGGCGGCGACACCGCAGGCATTATCGAGGCCTGCCGTGATGATGCCGGCATGGATAAAACCGTTCTGCTGCGTGAAGGCCGCCGAATGCAGCATTGCCAATTCGACCTCGCCCGGCGCGAGGCGGACGATCACGATGCCGAGCGTGCGCATCGCCGGCTGGCCGTCGAACATGGCAATGGCGGCAGCGCGATAGCCCGGATTTTTCGGCTCGAACGCGGCCATGGCTCAGGCCTCGGCCGGCTCGGCAAGATGTTGCAGAGCGACCGCGCGGATCGCATCCGTGAACGGCGCCGACTTCCGCTGGCTGCGGTCCATATGCACGCCGGTGATGTCGCAGAACGCGGCGATCTCGCCAGTCTCGGCATTGGTCATGTCGTGCCGGAAGCGGATCGACTTGTCGCGGACCTCCAGCAAATGGCTGCGGATCTCGACGATGTCGCCGGCGAGCAGCTCCCGCCTGTAGGTGATGTTCTGCTGGACGGCGGCCATGCCGCGGCCGGAAGAGCGCAGATAGCTCGGCGTCAGCCCGAGGCGGGCGAACAGATTCCAGTTGGCCTCGTCGAATTTTCCGACATACCACATGATGTTCATGTGGCCGACATGATCGCACTGCCACGGATAGACCGTGCCGCGATAGGTCGCCTCCTGCATCGCAATTCCTCCTGCCGTTTTTCCGCCCTCTGATCATTGATACGGTAGCGTATCAACGCCTCCGCGCGTTAGCAATACGGTACCGTATCAAGAACCGGTGAGGCTTCCTTCATGAACGACGGCAAGGGCGATGTCTGGGTCGAGGCAGGGTTTACCGAGCTCGCCCGCTCGGGGGTCGAGGGTGTCAGGGTCGAGGTGCTCGCCAAGAACCTCGGCGTCACCAAGGGCGGCTTCTACCGCCGCTTCGCCGACCGTGCCGCGCTGCTCGATGCCATGCTGGAACGCTGGCGCGAGGGACGTGCGGCGTCAATCGCGCAGCAGACAAGCCTCGATGGGCAAGAGCCCCGCGAGCGGCTGAAGGCGGTGATCCAGCTCTATTCCGAGCGGCTCAATCCGGAGGGCATGGCGATCGAGCTCGCGATCCGGCAATGGGCCCGCTCGGACGAAAACGCCGCCGCGGCGGTCGCGAGCGTGGACGCGGCGCGGCTCAAGCACGTCGCCGAGCTTTATCGCGCGACCGGCCTCGAGGCCGAGGCGGCCGAGGCGCAGGCCTTCCTGTTCTATTGCTTCATCTTCGGCCAGAGCTTGCTGTTCGTCGAGCGCGGTCCACGCAAACGCTCGCAGCTCGTGGCGAAGTCGGCCGAGAAGCTGCTCGACTAGCGAAATGGCCGGAGCTTTGCTCCGGCCATCGCATCATGTCGAAGCTCAGGCGGCGCCCTTCAGCTTCTTGTTGCACTCGCTGTAATAGCCGCCGCCCTTCTCGATCCACTTCATGCCGCCATTGCCGTTGGTGGTCTTGTTGGCGTTGTACTGGTCGACGCAGGTGTGGAGGCGGGCCTTGCCGGCGGTCTCCTTGGCGTATTTCGGGTCGACCGCATTCGGATAGATTGCGGGTCCGGCCGGCAGGGTTGGCGCGGCAGCGGGGGCCGCCTCCTTCTTCGCCTGCTTCGGCTCGGCAGGAGCGGCGGGCGCAGCCGGAGCAGCGGCGGCCGGCGCGGCGGCAGGCGTCGCATCCGCTCCGCACTGGGCCTTGCGGAAGTCATTCCACTTCGTTGTGCCAAGCGAGCCGTCCTTCTTGGCGGCCTGGTATTTCGCGCTGCACTCCTGCGAGGTCAGCGCCTGCGCCGGCGCGCTCGCGACCAGCGCGGCAAAGCCCGTCAATGCAACCGCACACAGCAATTTTGATTGAATGGTCATCCTTGGTCCTCCTCCTTGGTCTTCCCCGACGGAAGCGAAACGAGGATTGCTATCCTAGCGTGCCGCCCGGCCGCGACAAGGAAGCGATGGCTCCTGCCGCCAAAATATAGTGATCCCCCGGCTCGGATTATTCATGTCGCGTTCAGCAAGGCGAGCCGACGTTCCCAACCCTCCGCAATCTCGCAAGAGTGCACCACCATGACCTTCACGTCTCGCCTCGCCATCGTCGCCCTGACCTCCCTGCTCGCCACCGGCACCGCCTTCGCGCAGACCGCCACGCCGGCTGCCAAGACCGACGCCAAGACCACAACTGCCGCCGCCCCCGCCGACAAGAAGGCGTCGAAGGAGCGCTCGGCGGAGTCGCTCGAATGCTCCAAGCAAGCGGACGCCAAGGCGCTGAAGGGCAAGGAGCGCAAAAAATTTCGCCGTGAGTGCATGAAGGAAGCGAAGGCCGGCACCGCCGCCCCCGCCGCCCCCGCCGCCGACAAGAAGTAAATCCGTCACACTACGGCTCGCGAGCATCCGTGAGAGGCGCGCGCATTGCGGCATGACGAAGCTGCAATTGTGTGCCTCTCGCTGATTTGCGATAAGGTGGCGTGAAGCAAATCACCGCCTCCCTGCCGTTCGAATGGCCAAGCCGTGCCAAGATCTTGAGCACGGTGGAGACGCTCGTCATCGGCACCGTCGGCGGCCTCGTGTTTCTGGTCGCCGGACTTCCCGGGGGACTGATCTCGGGCTCGATGATCGCGGTCGGGATCGCCGCGATCGCCGGCCGCCAGCTGGCGCTGCCGCCGATCCTGACCCAGACCGTGCTGGTGCTGCTCGGCATTTCACTGGGCTCGGTCGTCTCGCGCCACCTGCTGCAACAGGTCAGCGCCTATCCCCTCACCATCGGCCTGCTTGCGCTCGCGACCTTCTGCTCGACCTTCGGCTCGAGCTATTACCTCCAGCGCATTCATGGCTGGGACCGCACCTCGGCCTTCCTCGCCGGCAGCCCCGGGGCGCTGTCGCAGATCACGATCCTGGCGGTCGAGCGCGGCGCCGACCTGCCCGGCATCGCGGTGGTGCAGACCATGCGCGTCATCATCCTCACCGCGGCGCTACCGATGGTGCTCGCGTTCGCGGGCGTGGCGCCCTCCGTCGCACCGTCGCTGACGACGACGATCGCCTCACCGCTCGAGCTCGTGGAGCTGGTCGCGGCCTCGCTGGCCGCGGCGCTCCTGCTGCGGCTGATCAGGTTTCCGGCGAGCTGGATGTTCGGCGCGATGATCGCCTCCAGCGTGCTGCATGGCGCAGACTGGGTCGAGGGCGGCCTGCCGAACTGGGTGCGCGGCGTGGCGTTGATCGGCATCGGCGCATTGATCGGCAGCCGTTTCGCGCGGATGCGGATCAAGACGCTCGCCGGCCACATCCATGCGGCGCTGGGCTCGTTTGCCGTGGCCATCGCCGTCTCCGCCATCTTCGTCGGCATCATCGCGCTCACCGCGCAGGTGAAATTATCGGATGTCGTCGTCGCCTTCGCGCCGGGCGCGATGGATGCGATGCTGGCGCTCGCGCTCACGCTGCACATCGACCCGATCTTCGTCGGCGCCCATCATTTGTCGCGCTTCGTGTTCGTGACGATCGCGACCCCGGGCATCGTGCACCTGTTCGGCCGCACGCAGGACGATGTGGATGATTAGCGAAGCGCCGCAGTCGTAGCGGAGCTCCGGTCTCGTAGGATGGGCAAAGGCGCGCTAGCGCCGTGCCCACCATGCTCCCGCACTATCGCTAAAAATGGTGGGCACGCTTCCGCCATCGCTCTTCGAGCTACGGCGGACAAGTCGCTTTGCCCACCCTACGGCGCTTGCCTAGCGCTTCGCCGTCCGCAAAAATCCCCACCGCCGCGATCGCGGCCATCAACAGCGAGATCAGCACATTGTAGCCGGCGAGCGAGAGACCGAGGAAACGCCACTGCACCTCGTCGCAGCGCACCACCTTGACGGTATCGAGCTTGGACAGCAGGTCGGCGGCATTGCCGAGATTGATGACGGGACCGGAGCAATCGGTCGGGCCCTTCCAGAACCCCCATTCGACGCCGGAATGGTAGGTGCCGAGGCCGGCATTGGCGAGTGTCGCCAGCGCGAGGATCGCAAGGCCCGCGAGCAGCAGCGGCCGCGGCGCCCCGCTCCGCGCCGCAAGCGCCGTGAGCACACCGACCGGGATCGCGAAATAATAGGCGTAGCGCTGCTCCAGGCACAGCGGACAGGGCAGGATCTCCAGCACGAGCTGGAAGAACCAGGCGCCGGCGATGGTCGCGGCGGCAATCAGCGTGACGAGCACCGAGGCAGTCAGCGCGGGACCGGTCCCAGCCGGCCTGAATGCAGGTATTGCGGCACTCTGGGTCGTCACGGCAGCCTCTTCCGATGGGGTCGCTTTCTTAAGGCTCTAACCCCGGCCCAGGCGGCTGTCGAGAACGGCCGGGATCACTTTGGCGCGGGTTGACCCTGCCCTGTCCATGGCTATAGTCCGCCCGCTTTGCGAGGCCCTTTCCAGGGCCGACCGGGAGCCCCTGTGGCGGAATTGGTAGACGCGCTCGACTCAAAATCGAGTTCCGCAAGGAGTGCTGGTTCGATTCCGGCCAGGGGCACCAGCCTTCGCTGCTTCGCAGCTACGGCTGGGCGAGCCAGGCTCCAGTCTATCCATGCGAAGCAGGGAAGGCTGTCCCGCCGAAGCCTTGGCGAAGGCGGACTAGATCAACGAATCCGGTATTTCCCTCCCCTTCCAATCGTCACATCCCGCCTGTATAAACCGGTAGCTTCTTCTGTAACTCGAAGGAGCTCACATGAACGACCTGCATACGTGGCTTTCGCAACAGCACCACGGCCTGCGCACCTTCCGGACATTTCAGCAAAAGCTCGAGACGCTCGGCCGGGACGATCCCGCCCAGCGCGGTCTTTGCCGCCTGTTGAGCGGCCTCGTCGGCAGCTATGTCGAGGCCTTTGACGAGGAGCCGCTGCCGGTCGAAATCGCCGATGGCGCATATCAGCGTCTGCTAACGCTGGTCGAGAGCATCGATCTTCACGGCGACGCCGACCGCCGGCTCGCCGACATCAACCGCGTGGCGGAGAGTGAGCTCTGGCGGTGAGAGGCGGCACGGCCGTCGCCATCGCCCCGGCTTGATCACGAGAGACGCGTGTAGGTCGTGTTCATCGTGTAGTCCTTGCGTGGACCCGATACGACATGACGGACGACGAACGTTCCATCCGGCCGAAACATGTAGGCCGACTGATAGTCGTCGTGCTTGCAAAGATGGCTCGCACGTCCGCTCAGCACTCCCCCGGAAGATGCGGACAGTGAAATCTCGTGAAACAGCCGCGGCGGATCTTCCCTGAAGAAGACCTTGAATCCTCCGTCGCTGTTGCTGAAGACGTATTCGCGTTCGGCCTGCACAATGGTGCCGTTCGCGAGCTTCAGATGTCCCTGCTCACGATAGGCCAACCGCCCCCCGTCCAGTGGCGTGAAGATCGCGATACCCTGCATCGTAGCCTGGCCTTCGATGACACGGTCGAAGGACCACGAGCCGATCAGCTTTTTCGTGACGTCCGAGGCGTCACCCCAAAAATCGATCATGACTTCGTTCATATCTTCAGACCTGCACATCAACCAACCGGTCCAGCCTCACAGGACCCGCAGCCGGGAGTTCGACTTCGGCGAGCCGATACCTATATCCTACCGCAACGAAATGGTGATGCAGTGAGCAGCTTTGATGGCCAGGAGACGCACGACGGAAGCGGACGCCGACGACCTCCCCCGCTATTTCGTCTGGGTCCGGGGCCTCGAGGGCCCCGAGCCGCAGAAATGGATGGCGATGGATTTCGGCATCGGTGACTGGAAGCGGCCGCAAGTGCTGGCCTTTCTGGAGCTGCCGGAAGGCGAACGGCACCTGCCGCTGTCGGCGCTGGCGCGCCGCTATCCGCCGCCGCGGGTGGAGACCTAGCGCTCTCTCACTTCCCCCTCGCCGCGGTCGGCGTCAACCCAAACCGCCTGCGGAAGCAGCGGTTAAAATAAGAGAGATCGTTGAAGCCGCAGGCAAAGGCGATGTCGCTGATGCGGCCCTCGCGGTGCGCCAGGAGGTCGGCGGCCTTGCGCAGACGCAGCTCAGTGAGGCGGGTGGTGAAGCTGGCGCCGGCCTCGAACAGCAGTTCGTTGACGTAGCGCTCGGAAAGGCCGGCGGCGGCGGCAAGCTTCTGGGCGGAAAAACCCGGCTCGTGGAAGCGCGCCTCAAGAATCGACAGCACGGCCTTGAGCCGCACGACGCGCAGGCCCCCGCGTCGCGCGGCAGTGGCGATATCGCTGCGGGCACCGAGACCGATCGCGGCAAGGTCGAGCAGATGGCCGGCGATCGCCATGCCGGCCTCGTCGGCGGCCGTGGGATTGCGGAGGAGGAGATCGCTGTAATCCATCGCCAGCGACAGCGCGCCGCCGGGCTCGAGCTCGCAGCCGACGAGATCGTCGATGTCGGCGACCATCGCGCGCAGCGTATCGACCGGCAGATGCACGTTGGTGAAACGCTTTTGGCTCGCGCCGTCGGCCGCGAAGAACGGCTCGTCCAGCTTGAGCAGCACCATCGCTCCCGGCCGCATGGTGAATTCGCGGCCACGATGGATCACCTGAGACGGAAGATCTCCGGTGTTGCGCGCGAGGCAAAAGCGGTCGTCGCCGGTCTCGATCACCTGGCGCTTCTCGCGCCGGACCGTGACGAAGCTGCCGTCGCAACGGCCGAGCATGGTGGTGCCGATATGGATCGAGTTCATCGTGGCGCGAAACGGCACGTCGGACGCCGGATCGAGCTCGCCGGTGTTGGAGAAATGCTCGAACAGCTCCGCGAAGCGGATGAAGCGCTGCCGGTCGGACAAGTCCTGCGGCAGCATCTCGGTCGAGAGCGACTTCCTGATGACGGACATCGAGAACGACTTTTCGAGAATGGCTTTTCTAAGTTCTTCAAAAAAAGACTTGGCGCTCGCTGAACCTCGCACGCCAAACGGACGCCCGCAGAAGACCAGCATACCGCAAGCTATCAGCACGCCAACGTGAATCAAGCTGCGCCGGTCAGTCCAAGCTGCGACGGCGCTGGCGCCGGTCAGTCCAAGACGCCCCGCACAGGCGGGCCCTATTCAGGCCGCGGATGCGGCATCCCGGCACAGACGGGACTGCATCCGGGCAAACGGGCGGCCCCAGCCTGACGCCCGCTGGAGGAGACAACGACATGCGAACCTCTCTACCCCGCAGCCTCGTGCTCGGCGGCGCCATCGCGACCAGCCTCTGCATCGGTTACGCGCTTGGCGCGCAGCCGCACATGGACGAAGCCATCGCGATCCTGCAATCGGCCCGCGCCGAGCTCGGCAAGGCAGAGCCGAACAAGGGCGGTCATCGCGAGAAGGCGATCGGGATGATCGACCAGGCGATCGCCGAAGTACGCGCCGGCATCGCGTTCGCCGCCGGCCATTGAAGCAACGGCATTCGGGAGGAAGACATGATACGCACCCTGTTTGCCACGGCTCTCACGCTCGGCGCGATCACGGGCGTTGCCCAGGCCATGCCGCTCACCCTGCTCAACGCAGCCGCGAACGGCGACGTCATCGCGGTCGCCGGCGGCTGCGGCCCCGGCTGGCACCGCGGCCCCTATGGCGGCTGCCTCAGGAACTACGCCAACCCCGCCGCGCATGCCTGCCCGCGCGGCTACCATATCGGCCCCGGCGGCGCTTGCCGCGGCAATGGCAGGTAGGAGCTGAACATTCCGCCTCTCCCCGCTCGCAGGGGAGAGGCGTCCGCCGACATCGCGCCTCTCGCCACCGGCACCAGCAAGACCAAACGTTTTCGTAACCGTCATGCCGCGGCGTCCGACCGCGGCAGGGCGGCGGCGCGATCCCGCTTGCTACCTCAACGGGACTATGCACAGAATGCACCTGTTTTCATAACGCAACCATTGATTGAAATCGTGGAGTACTGAACGGCTCCGGCCTGAAGTGCTTCACCGTCGATTGCCAGAGGGGCCCCATGACCCACCATGATGGCGCGCAGAATGGCGATTCTGCCAGACCCAAGCACACGCATGACGATGCAAGCGCCGGCGGGCCGACCGCCACCACCCTGTCGAAGCGCAAGCTGGTGCTGTTCGCCGACGGCACGGGCAACGCGTTCACCGCCCAGGAATCCAGCGTCTGGCGGCTCTATGAAGCGCTCGACCACACCCAGCCGGACCAGATCGCCCACTACATCAAGGGTGTCGGCACCGCCGGCTGGGCGCCGCTCGCAGCCATCGACGGCGCCACCGGCATCGGCGTTCCCTCCAACGTCCGCAAGCTCTACCGCTTCCTGTGCTGGAACTGGCGCGAGGGCGACGAGATCTACATCTTCGGCTTCAGCCGCGGCGCCTTCACCGCGCGCACGCTGGCGGCGCTGATCGCGAGCCAAGGGTTGGTGCCGGCGGAAATCAAGGGCGAGCCGGTCTCGCATGCCGAGATGGAGCGCAACGCCATGTCCGCATGGCGGGAATACCGCAAGGAATCGGTGGGCTATCGCAGCCTGCCGACGATCTGGATTACGCGCTGGATTCGCGACCTGCTGCTCATCATCTACCATTTCGTCTGCGGGCACCGCTCCTATTGCACGGTCCGCAAGGCCATGGCCGGCCGCAAGAACGTCAAGATCGAATTCCTTGGGCTGTTCGACACGGTCGAGGCTTTCGGCGTACCGATCGAGGAGCTGCGCGTCGCGATCGACTGGGCAATTTGGCCGATTTCGTTCCGCAATCACCGGCCCTCGCGCAAGGCGAAGCACATCTGTCACGCGCTCGCGCTCGACGACGAGCGCACCACCTTTCATCCGCTGCGGATCGACCAGAGCCGTCTAGCGAATGACCAGACTGTCAAGGAGGTGTGGTTCGCGGGCGTCCATTCCGACATTGGCGGCGGTTACCCGGAATCCACCCTCTCCTTCGTTCCGCTGGTCTGGATGACCGAGCAGCTCGGTGGCCAATTGCGCTTTCAGAACGGCACGATCGAGCGTTTCCGCGAGTATCAATCGGCGATCGGGCCAAAGCACGATTCACGCAGCGGCGCCGCCGTGCTTTACCGCTACGGTCCGCGGCCGATCCTCGAAGGCGATGTGAACGGCGGCAAACCGGTCGTTCACTTCGCCGTGGTCGAACGAATGCTGTTCGGATGCGACGATTATGCGCCGATCATGCTGCCGGCGAACGCGCGGGTGCTGATGCCCGACGGAAGCATCAAGGAGCTCACCAACGACGGCGCGCACCAGGCCATGCATGACGCCTACGCGAAGAAAGCGAGGCGTCCGATAAGCAAGGAGGAATCCGACGCCTTCACTGGAATGAAAGCGCCAGACGCGGACATGGCGAATCTGGCGCGCGGCGCCGTGTGGTGGCGACGCGTGGCCTATTTCGCGCTCCTGATCATGACGGGCATCATTGCCGCCTGGCCGTGGATCGCCCACAAGATCATAGATACATCCGGCAAGAGCCTGCGCGATTTTGTCAGCAACATCGACTGGGGTTTCAGCGCCATACTCGGCTCCGTCGCGAACCTGCTCAAGAACGTGTTGCCCTCCTATGCGGGGCCATGGCTCAATATCGCACTCTATTATCCTGTCGCGACCTCACTCGTCGTGCTGGTCACGTGGTGGGTCTGGAGCATCAACGCCTCGCTGCGTGATGGCATCCAGGAGCGGGCGCGGCTCGCCTGGTACCGGCCGGAACGGAAGGCGAGCGCAAAAAACCTCAGCCGGATGAGTTGGTTGTTCAGGTTTGGCGGTTTGATGCAGCGAAATGCGCGGTGGATGAGCTTTCCGTTCACCAAGATCATCTTTCCCGTCGTCTCCATCGTCGTCATCTACGCCGCGGCCTTGCTGATCGCCTCGAGCAGCTTCTTCACCTGGCGCGTCGCGACCGGACAGGTTTGTGAAGCCCCGGAAACAAAAGCCGCAGAGGCGCAGAAAAAGGGAGCGAACGTCGCGATAGACATTCCGCCAGCCAAGCCGGTGGGCGACAACGCGCTTCCTGCGACCGAGCTTTTCAACGTCAACCAGTTCTGCTGGGCAAGCAGGCTCGCCGTGGAGAAGGGCCGCAAATACCGGGTCTGGATCGATATCGACCAACGCTGGTTTGACCGTACGATCATGACCGGCGTCAACGGATTCCAGACCTACGAAAACCACCATTACCTCGCTCTCCCGACCCGGCGACTGTTCGGCGCGGACTGGTTCCAGCCGGTCGTACGCGTCGGCGAGAAGGGCCTGAACGATCGGCCGCTGCAGGCCATGAACGTGATGTCGGCAGATGAACTGCCGCGCCGCATTGACCCGACCCTTCCCGAGGAAAATGCTCAGGATGAGCCAAAAAACAGATATCCCGTCCGCATCGAAAGCGCTGAGGAATCGAGCACGGACGATGCGGCGAAGCTGACGAAACTCAAGGCCGATATCGCGAAGATGGGCACATTCGATGCGCTTCCGCCAGACGAGTCGGCACGCAAGGTCTGGGACACGCAGAAACTTGCAGACCGGATGGTGGCCGAATTCACCGCACCTGATTCCGGCGAGCTGTTCTTCTACGTCAACGACGCCGTGCAGATCGTCCCGGGCTTCCTGCGATGGCTGGCTCCGGCAAAATACGCCGACTATTTCGGGCCGGACGAACAATACTACAAGAACAACAGCGGCACGGCGCGGATCACGGTACAGCGTCTGCCCGCGCCGCCGACGCCATCGGCTGCGGCAAAGCAGTAGGCGCCGGCCACAACGGAGCGGAAGAGTGACAACGCCCCCATGATTATGGGTGTCGCGGCGTCCGCGCCGCGGCTAAACTTGGCCTCGCGCCGCGGGGGACACGCGGTGCGGGACGATGAACATGAGCGAACAGGGCGAGACGGGTGAGGCCATCACCATCCTCCTCGTCGAGGACGACGCGCCGACCTGCTGGCGGCTCCAGGATGCGCTGGTCAAGGCCGGCTACAAGGTGCGCAGCGCAGGCACGCTCGGCGAGGCGCGCCAGGCCCTGAACGGCGGCGCGCCGCGCGTGCTGCTGACCGATCTGCGGCTGCCCGACGGCCATGGCATCGAGCTAATCCGCGAGACCCGGCAGCGCTTTCCCGACACCGAGATCATGGTGATCTCGGCGCTCGGCGACGAGGAGAGCGTGATCTCGGCGATCACCGTCGGCGCCACCGGCTATCTCCTGAAGGACGCCTTCCCGACCGATATCGCCACCACCGTGCGCGATCTGGTCGCCGGCCATTCGCCGATCTCGGCCTCGATCGCCCGTTTCATCGTGCGCAGAACGCAAGGCGTCGCGCCGAGTTCGGTCGAGCCGCCGCGGGGTCCCGTACTCAACACCGCACGACTCACCCCGCGCGAGATCGATATCCTCTGGGGCATCGCAAAGGGTTTCAGCTACGCCGAGATCGCGAGCCATCTCGGCCTCTCCAGGCAGACCGTGCCCGGCCACATCAAGAACATCTATCGCAAGCTCGAAGTGCACACGCGCAGTGAAGCCGTGTTCGAGGCGGTGCAGCAGGGCCTGATCAAGCTGTGAGCGAGATCGCGGTGAAAGCACCTGCGCGACCGCGGCGCCGGCTGATCGCGGCGCGCCTCGTGCCCTATCTGCTGCTACAGGCGCTGATCGTGATCGTCACCATCCAGGGGCTGCGGCTGCTCCAGCCCAGCGACCCCGACGATTATGCCGTGAGCGAATTTTCGCTGCGGGAGGACGGCACGACCCGGGCGGTGACGTTGCCGCATTTCACGTCGTCGCGCTACGCGCTCCAGGACCCGCCGCTCTATTCGGGCACGTTCGTCTTCAAGCCCGATGCGGCAAACACGGCCTGGTCGGTCTTTCTGCCGCGCTTCAGCAACGGCGTGGAGGTCGCGGTCAACGGCGTCGCGATCCTGGACTCCCGGCGCGATCCCACCGCCAACCGGCCCGACCGCAACACGCCGGAGATCGCACTGATCCCGTCGTCGCTGCTGCGCGACGGCAGCAACGAGATCACCGTGCGGCTGTTGGTGTGGGGTCCGCTGCGAGGCTTCCTCGACACCGTCTATGTCGGGCCGGACGAAAGCCTGCGGGGAGCCTACGAGACGCGCACGCTGCTGTTCGTGACGCTGCCCGTGGTGTTCTCGGCCTGGCAATCGTTGCTGGCGGTGATCCTCGCCATCATGTGGCTGATGCGACGCCGCGAGCCGGTCTATGGCGTGCTGGCGGCAGGAATGCTCGTCGGCGCGATGCAGGCCTTCGCGCCGGCGCCGCTGCCGCCCGCGCCTTATCCGCGGCTGGCCGCCATCCTGCTGGCGTCCGCGCCGATCGAGAGCGCGCTGGTCGTGACGTTCGCGGTGCTGTTCTTCGGCTGGCGCTGGCCGCGCTACGGGCTGCTGTTGTTCGCGCCGGGGCTCGTCATCCTGCTGGTCGGGCTCTTTGCGGGCCAGCCGATCCCGCGCATCACCTTCCTGTTCCTCGGCGTGCCGACCGTGGGCCTGTGCCTGATGCTGCTGGTCGTCATCCTGACGTGGGCGGTGATCAGGCGGCAGGACGCGGCGAGCTTTACCTTCGGCTGCGCCGTGACCATCGTGCTGACCTGCTGGTTTCACGACATGCTCTCGGCGTTCGAATTCGTGCCGGACGATCGCACCTTCGTCACGCGGCTGTCCTATTCCGCGATGCTGGTGGCGATAGGCGCCGGACTGACCTGGCGCTTCGCCCGCGCGCTCAACGAGGTCGACAGCTTCGCCGGCCAGCTCATCGCACGCGTGCGCGAGGCCGAGGAGCGGCTGAAGGCAAGCTTCGCCCGCGAAGAAGAGCGGGCGCGGGCCGCCGCACTCGCCAACGAGCGCACGCGGCTGATGCGCGACCTGCATGACGGCCTCGGCGGCCAGCTCGTCAGCATCGTCGCGCTCTCCGAGCGTGGACACGAGGGCGCGACCATCACGGACGCTGCGCGCGCCGCGCTGAAGGATCTGCGCCTGGTCATCGATTCCATGGACGACATCGGCGGCGACCTGATGCTTGCGCTCGGCTCCTGGCGCGAGCGTGCGGCGGCACAATTGCGGCCACACGACGTCGCACTCGAATGGCACGTGGCGACGCCGCAGGGCCTGCCGCTCCATCCCGAACTGCGGCCATGGCACGTCATCCAGATCGTGCGCATTCTCGACGAGGCCGTGACCAACGCGGTCAAGCACGCGCAGGCGCGCCATATCGTTGTTACCATCGAGACGCGCGACGATGGCCAAGGAGATGGTGACCGGCCGTGTGGCGTGATCAGCGTTGCGGACGACGGCATGGGCTTTGCCCTGTCCGGCAACGGCGAAGCCGGGAGTGCAGGCCAGACCGCGCGGGGTCTGCGCAACATGCGAAGCCGCGCCGCGCGCTGCGGCGCGGTGCTGGATCTGGCCTCGGATTCCTCGGGGACGCGCGTACGGCTGCAACTACCGAAAATCTTTCCCGATAGCGACGCCGCCGCCACGGGCTGAAAAGCCCCCTCCCCGAACGTGTGGGACGCACGGAGAGAGGGAACGGGCCGGATTATCGTCATGCGGAGGACGGGGGGTTCGTCCGCAAGTCATCCTTTCGCCCGAAGCGATGCAATCAACTCAATCAAACGAGATCGTCAGCGCACGCCGACGCGATTGACCGGGCCTCCGCGATTCATCGGCGTTCCCGCACGAACGCCGACGCCGGGCGCGCCGACCCCGGGCGTCGCCACCGCGACCGCGGCGGCCGGCGCAACCACCACCGCCCCGGTCGGCCGCACCACGCAGCCCTTGGGCACGCCGACCGTCTTGCAATAGACCACCGCCTGCGCCGGGCTCGTGCCCAGCGACACCATCGCCGCACCCGCGAGCATCATGACCGTCAGGCCGGCGCTCAGCGCTCCCACGTTTTTCGACATCTTGCTCTCCTGCTTCCCGTTCGGCGCCCCGATGCAATCACCGGGTTTCGCAGCCGACGTGCAGCCTGAATGGCAAAAGACGGCGCGCGGATACATGCCATGAAGATGGGGGTGTGGCGGGCGAGCCGATGCCATGAACATGGCATGGACCGGCAACGCCCTCCGCGAGATGGTCCGGCTCACCCGATCCCAGCGGGACCCGTCACAATCCCAAAGAGGTGTTTCATGAAGACTTCAGTTCTTGCCGCGCTGCTGCTCGCTGCCGCCATCCTGCCCGCCGCTGCGCAATCCGGTCCGACGCCGCAGGAGCAGATGGCCTGCCGCGGCGACGCCGGCAAATTCTGCGCCGAACATGTCGGCAAGCCGCCGCAGATGAATGCCTGCCTGCGCGAGAACAAGACAAAGCTCTCGGACGCCTGCCGCAAGGTGGTGGAGTCGCACGGCGGGTGATCTTCTTCCCCCTGTGGAGAAGGTGCCTTGCCAATGGCAAGGCGGATGAGAGCTGCCTCGACGCACCCAGAGCAGAGACTCTCTACCGCGAGCCACCCTCTCCCGCGAAGAAGGGAGGGGGACAGCAGCTAATTCGTCAGGCCATAGACGTCGATGCGGCCGTCATAGGTCGGGCGATAGATGCGGCCTTTCCAGACGATCGGACGGTTGAACTTGGGATGCATGAAGGCGTGCTCCGGGCCCCAGTCCTCGCTGTCCCAGATCACCTGGAGCCGTTTGGAGCCATCCGGATTGGTGGCGAAATTCTGCGCGTCGTAGACCAGGAAGCGGCCCGGACTGAGAATCATGTTGCTGTCCTGATAGGGCACCATCGCCACGATGATGCCATCGGTGCCGTTGTTGGCGGCAAGCGTGATGCTCCAGCCAGGCATGCCGCCCGGCGGACGCGGCGATTGCGGCGAGGCGATCTCGTTGCCCCCGGCGAGATAGGTCGTTCTCCCGTCGGCCGCAATCGACCAGGCCCGCAAGGCGCTGTTCTCGCCGCCGACGAAATGCATGGTGCCGTGGGTGGCGGACTGGAACAGCAGCGGCGTGCCATGCAGATGCCGCGTCGCGCCGCCGGGAAACACGTTCAGCTCCATCGGTGACGCCGGTGCCGGCGGCACGGCGGGATCGAAATACGTGTACAGGATCGGTGGCATGAGAAGCCTGTTGTAGTTCGCCGCGAAATGGCCGGCCGCAAGTTCGCCCGGCTGCGTCTTGCCGAGCGCATTGGCATTGCCGGTGTAGAGGATGCCGTCCTTGCCCGCGGCCAGAATGGCATGGGCGGAGGCGACGTAGACCGGACCGCCGGAACCGAAATCCTGGTCGCCCCACATCGACTCGTTCATCGCCTCCATGTGATGCGCCACGACCGGCGCGATCTGCGCATCGGTTGCACTGCGACCCGAGGTGACCGCGACATGCGGCATCTCGCGCGCATACCGAGGCTTCAGCGTCATTCCCATGCGCCTTGCATGCGCGATCACAGAGGGCAGGGAAACATTCGACGGCAACGCCAGTTCGTCATTGTCGTCGTCGGCGGCTGCTGCGTCCGCGGCCGCGCCGACCCGGTTGGCGTCGGTCCATGGCGCCCACCACGACATGACCTCGAAATGCGCATGGCTTCCGGTGTGCAAGGCGAGCCGCACGATGCTCTCGCCGAAATCGCCATGCTGCGGCGAGAACGCTCCGTTGCCGGTGATGACGTAGATTGAACCGTCGGGAGCGAGGGCCGGGCCGGCCCCGCTCTGCCACAGCCCGCCGCCGGAGCCGGTGACGGTGGAGCACCACGACGCAGCGAGCCGCCAGGCATGGACGTCGACCGCGAGCAGCCAGCCGCGCGCCGTCTTCGACGTCTCGGCGATCGTGCCGAAGGGAATCAGCACGTGGTTCCGCGTCAGCGTCAGGGCGCTGCGCTGCTTGCGCTGGGCCGAGACGAATTTCTGCACCGGCAGGCCGTTCGGCGGCGTGTAGACCGCGCCCTCCAGGTTCAGCAGCCCGTGCACCTTCGAGCCGTCGCGGATCCGCAGCGCCGCGAGGAAATGCTGCCCCTTGGCGACGCTGCCGTCGTCGCTGATCCAGGCGCAGGCATAGAGAATGCTCGCCCCCTCGTCGATCACCGGGGTCGAGAGAATGCCCCAATGGACGTTGGTCATGTGGCCGTCGATCACCCTCGTTCCGACGATGGGACGCCCCAAGTTGGTCGCCCAGATCTTCTCACCGGTCACAGCGTCGAATGCATAAACCCAATTGCCCATGCTGGCCTGCAAGATCAGGTCGCGGGTCTTGCCGTCGGCCGTGTGCACGCCGCCGACCGCCAGCGGCTGCGCCTCGAGCCTGGGATCGTCGGGAATCGGAAGGCTGAAGAGTTTGACGATGCCCCTGCTGCGGACGGCGGTCGCCGTCAGCACCGTCTCGGAATTGTTCGCACCGGTACGGGCACGGTCGTAGCTGCGGGTCGTGACGGAGGCGACCATGGTCAGGCTCCGTAGGCGAGGAGGCTTCCGGCCGCAATCAGGCAAGCCGCCGCAAGCGGTCGTACGTCGCGCAAGCCTGCGCGCCACCCGCTCGACACGGCGGCTCCGCAGGCAAAGCCGAGCCCGGCCATGATCGCGCTCGACAGTGCGGCAACGGCCGGCGCATCAGGCGTGCGCGACACGAGATTGTCGATCGCCAGCAGCGGTGGCAGCACATAGAACCAGCCCGGCGCATTCAAAAGACGTTGCGCGATGGGGTGGCGCACGACCAGCGATGCGCCGCACGCGATCAACAGGATCGCTGCGAGCCCGCCCGCGACCGGCATCGTGACGCCGAGCGCGGAACCCAGCGCATCGCAAGCGCCGAACATCAGAATGAGCGGCAGCACATGCGGTTGCGGAACGATGAGTGCGAGCGCAAAGGCCACGATGAGACTGTCCGCGGACGTCCACAACAGATGTATCGACATGGAAACCTCTAAAAGGTTTGCAATGCGAAATAAGTGAGGTCAGTCGAGAAGGCCGCCCCGTCGTCCGCCTTCGAGGGCCATTGCAGCGCGGTGAAGCCGCGATTCCGCGCGTGTCGCGCGAGAAAGTGGAGCAGCCAGGCAATGCCGGCTCTATCAACCGGCGTCGGCACGGTGACGCCTTCGCGGTACGGCGCGAAGAAGCGACCCCAAGCTAACAGCGCTACGCCCATGACGCGGCCTTTGGCTAGCGACGCCAATCATGCATTGAACGGAGATCGTCTGGAAGTTGAAATTCGAGACAAGCACGTCCGCAGAACGAACCGTCGCTCACGATCGCGTGCACGACGGCGAGGATGGGCGCTAATCGTCGTCAGACCCGAACAGCCTGATCTGCGGCAAGCCGCCGCGCGGCCGGCTCGCGACATCGCGCGCGTCGGAATCTTCGCGGATGTTGCGCGCGACGTCATCCCAATCGGTGCGGTCGCGCATGCCGCGCGGCTCGCGGGGATCGTAGTGCCGGCGCTCGGCCCAGCGCTCGCGGCGCTCCGTGCGGCGCCGTTCGGACGCGGCGCGCTTCACATCGGAATCCCTGGCCTTGGCATAGGCGTTGTCGGGTGAGGATGGCTGCTCTGTCGATGCCTGCTGCTCGGCAGGCTTTGCGACTTGCGGAGGCGATGCCGGTGCCGGCTTGGGCGGCTCGGCCGCGGCCGCCTGGGAAGGCTGCGGCGCTGGCGGCTCGGCGTTCGCTTGACTTGCCTGCCTGTCGGGCTTTGCGGGTTCGGATTTGGCTTCGGCCTGTGCCGGCGCGGCGATCATGGCGCCGAAGGCTTGCGAGCCGGTGAGATATTGCAAGCGCTCGGACGGAGCGTCCGTCGTCGCTGGTTTGGCGGCTTCAGCGCGCTGCGACATCTTGCTCGTGTCCGGCCCCTGCTTGGGCGCGACCGGATTCATGATATTGCCGGCGACGATGCCGCCACCGAGACCAATGGCGATGGCGGCAACGATCGTTCCGGCACCGACGAAATAAGCTGTCGAGGCGCGCATTGATCCACTCCCTCTTTGGAGCGGGCAACGCTTGCCGATTGCCGGATGTTCCCGATGCGGGGCGCAGTTCCCGGAGGAACTTGCGCGTCAGATCTGCTGCGCGACTTTTTCAAGCCCGATGATGCGGGCGAGCTTGCGCACTTCTTCCTTCTGATCCTCGCGCAACTGGAACAGCAGCGGCATTGCGGCCGACTTCAACTGCTGGACCTCGTCGCAGTTCGGATCGATCGGCACGCCCGGCGCGTTCGGATTGGAGAGCTTGTTCGCAGAGATCTTGCGGACGACATTGCGCAGCGCGGTCTCGACCGAGGGCCAGTAATATTCCTGCGACGACGACAGTTTCAGGCGATCCCTGATGCCCGCGATCTGTACGTCGGACAGCAGCGAATAGCTTTTCTGCGGCTGCGGCTTGGCGGCGACCTTCGGCTTGGCCGGAGCTTCGACCGGAGCCTCTGCGGCAGCAGGCGCTTCATGCACACTCGCCTTGGGCATCGGGAAATCGGCGGGCGTTGCGGCGGCAAACGCCTGGCGCAGCGGCTCGGTCAGCACCGGCGCCTGCGAAAGCTTGTCGGCGGGGACCTGGACCGGATCGATCGCGGCCGAGGCCAATGCCAGCGTCGGGACCAGGCGGTCGGCCTTGGCGGCGCGATTTGTCGAAAGCTGCTTGGGCGGCGGAGCCTGCGTGATCATCTCTGCGCTGACGCTGGGCACGCTGTCACGGCCAAGGATGGCGGTGGTGGCGGCGCCGAGGACGAGGAAACAGGTCAGCACGACGATGGTGATGGCTTTGGACAAACGTCTCTCCAGGCCCAGCTTCAAGTCCACGTGATGGGTGCCCGGAAACTGGGCGGTAAATAAGGCTTAACCGTGCCATCGTAACGGCAATCGCGCGGACTGCGGCGACATGCCCGAAATCTCAAGAAAATCAGGCAGCTAGCGCCAGGTCGTAGGCATCCTGGATGTCGGCGACGATCTCGGAGGCCTCCCAGACCGCGCGCGGCTCGACCGATTGCAGCGTCACCGTCCAGTTGCCGCCCCGGCGGGTGCGGGGGACGCTGAGGATGTCGAAGCGCACGTTGCGGCACAGCGGATGACGGGCCAGAGCATGGGCCACGCGGACCCGGATTTCGTCCAGCGTCGCGGCTGTCTTGCTATTGAGAAAATCGAAGTCCATCGCCTGTCCCTCTCGGTCCTGATTGGCGGCCGTGAGGGGATTCTTGGCGGGCGTTGGTTAATCTGCCGTTAAGTACGGGGCCGCGGGGGAGCGCTCGATTAACTGTGATCGGGGCCGACGGCCCCTCCTCTCCCTCCCCCGCAAGCGGGGCGAGGGGAAGGACGCCGCCTACCGCCCGCCCGCATCGCGATATTCGGCGAGGGTCCGCGCCACGAGATCGTCGACCGCCATCACGCCGGTCACGCCCGATGTCGCGTGCCCCCCGCTCCAGATATCGCGCCAGCGTTTCGGGCGGTTTTCGCGCGCGTCGACGTCAATGTCCTTGCCGATGTCGATCGCGCCACGCGCCGGCAGATCGTCGGGATCGAGGCCCGCAGCCACGATCGACGGCTTCAGCATGCTGGTCTGCAACCCCGTGAACGCGGTGGTCAGCAAGATGTCGTCGGCGCTGCTGTCGACCAGCATCTCCTTGTGGCGCTCGTCCGCCATGCTCTCGCGCGTCGCGATGAATTTCGTGCCCATGTAGCCGAGATCGCAGCCGAGGACTCCAGCCGCATGCAGCGCGCGGCCGTCGCTGATGCCTCCGGCGAGCACGATGATGCCGTCAAAGAATGCGCGCACCGCGCGGACGAACGCGAACGGATTGAGCCAGCCGGTCTGCCCGCCGGCGCCCGCGGTGAGCAGCACCAGCCCGTCGGCGCCGGCTTCCGCCGCGCGCTGGGCGTGGCGGATCGAGGCCACGTCCGCCAGCACCAGCGCGCCGGCATCGTGCAGCGGCTTCAACACCGGCGCGGGCGACCCAACAGAGGTGATGACGATCTCCGGCTTGTGTCGCAGCAGCACCGCGAGATCCTGCTCAAGCCGCGCGTTGGAGCGATGCACGATCAGGTTCGGGCAAAGCGGCGCGGCCTTGCGACCTGTGTGATCTTCGTGTTGCCGCAGTCGCGTTTCGATCTCGGTGAGCCACGCCTCGAGCTGTTCCGTGCCGCGGCAATTCACGGTGGGGAAGCTGCCGATCACGCCATTGCGACAGGCCGCGACCATGAGTTCGACGCCCGACACCAGAAACATCGGCGCCGCGATCAGAGGCAGAGCGAGACGATCACGGAAGTGTTGCAGTCGATCGGATGTCACTCACGCCTCCTTGCACGGGCTTTGTCGTTCCATCCCGCATTCTCTGTGCTAGCGTTGCGCACAAACATTGGCACGTCAAAAGCCGATGACAAAACAACGGGGAAACATATGTCCGATCCGCTCCACGCATCGTCCCCGACTTGCGCGCAGACGCTGCGGGCACTGTCGCGCTATCCCGGCCGCACCGCTTTCGCCTGGCCCGGTGGATCGCTGAGCTATCAGGGCACCATCGACCTGATCGGACGCATCCAGGCCGTGTTCATGCGGCTGGGCTTGCAGCCCGGCGCGCGCGTCGCGTTCCTCACCGCGAACCGTGCCGACACCTGGTGCGCCGGTGTCGCCGCGCAATTATCCAGGCTCTGCGTCACCTGGCTGCATCCGCTGGGATCGAGGGCAGACCAGCTCTTCCAGCTCGAGGATTCCGAGGCCGAGATGCTGGTGGTCGATGCCGCCACCTTCCGCGATCGCGGCGGCGAGCTTGCCGCGAGTGCGAGCCGGCTGAAGGCAGTCTTCACCACGGGACCGGCCGACTATGGCGTCGACCTCCTGCAGGCGATCGAGATCGAAGGCCATGCCAGCGCGCATTGCTTCGCCGGCCCCGACGATCTCTCAACGCTGAATTACACCGGTGGCACGACCGGAAAATCCAAGGGCGCACTGCGCTATCACCGCGAGAACGCCGGGGGTGCTGCCGCGATCCTCGCCGACTTCGAGATCCCGGACACCCCGCACTATCTCGCGGTTGCCCCGATCAGCCATGTCGCCGGCACGAAAGTCGTGCCGACGCTGATGCGCGGGGGCACCGTGCACATGCTGAAAGGCTTCGATCCCGAGGCGGTGCTGGCAACGATCGCGCGCGAGCGCATCAATTTTACGCTGTTCGTGCCGACCATGATCTATGTGCTGCTCGATCATCCCGCCTTAAGCAAGACCGATCTGTCCTCACTGGAGCTCGTGCTCTATGGCGCATCCGCGATGTCGCCGAGCCGGCTGGTCGAGGGCATCGAACGCATCGGGCCGGTGTTCTCGCAGCTTTACGGGCAGACCGAATGCTATCCGATTTCGGTGCTGCGCAAGGCGGATCATGATCCAAAAACGCCGGAGTTGTTCCTGTCCTGCGGTTTCCCGATCTCGGCCTGCGAGGTCAGGATCCTGGACGACAACGACCAGGAAGTGAAGACGGGCGAAGCCGGCGAGATCTGCGTGCGCGCGCCGCATGCCATGGCCGAATACTGGAAGCGGCCCGACATCACAGCCGAGACGCTGAAGAATGGCTGGGTCCACACCGGCGACGTCGCGCGCAAGGACGAGCGCGGCTACATGTTCATCCTCGACCGCAAGAAGGACATGATCGTCTCCGGCGGCTTCAACATTTTCCCGCGCGAGGTCGAGGACGTGCTGTCGCAGCATGCGGATGTCGCGATGGTCGCGGTCGTCGGCATTCCCGACGAGAAATGGGGCGAAGCCGTCACCGCCATCGTCGTGCCGCGTGAGGGGGCACAGCCCGATCCGGACGAGCTGATCAATCTGGTGAGGACGCGAAAAGGCTCGGCACATGCACCGAAGCAGATCCAGTTCGTCAAGCAGCTGCCGATGACCGGCGTCGGCAAGGTCGACAAGAAGGTGCTGCGCGCAGGCTTCTGGAGCGGACGGGACCGGTTGGTGGGGTAGTCATCCCGATCTGCAACTTGTAGCAGGCAGCACCGCACGTATTCCCGCGGCCGGACCCCGGGGTTCTACGGGTCGCTGTGACCCGCGAACAACAGCTCGGAAGGGACTTTTCAGGCACGCCGTCCGCGCAATTGCGGGCGAATCAACGAATCAACTAGACCGCTGACGGGGCTGGGAAGCGGAGTATCAAATGAGAGTCGCTTCCTTGGAAAGTGCGTTGGCCGCGATCACGTTGATCACGGCTATCATCGTCCTGCTGTGGGAGATCAAGATCGTCTACGGCAGCTGAACTGGCAGGACGCTGGCGTCGAACAGAGACCTCCGGACAAGAAGAGGTTCGCGACCAGGGCATCCCTTCCGCGGCGGCGGAAGTCTGCCGTTCCATCGGCGCAAGGAGCGATCACGGCGCTTGCCGACACGCTTACCGCTTTTCGATCACCAGACTCTGCACCGCCCGGCCGAAATAGCCGTGACGATCCGCGAGCCGCGACATCGCGAGGCCGGCGCCGTCGGGACCGATCCAGGATTCGCCGTCGAGCAAGATCCACTCGCCGACCGGCTGGCGCGATAGGTTCACGGTGAGGTCGGCATTGATGTAGGTCCAGGCACGGAAGTCGAGCGTCGAGGCGGTGCCGTTGGAAAAGTCGGCGGCGACCACGGCGCGCATCGCCTGCGAGACCGCTTGGCCTTCGACCAGCGGGTGGTCGAGGCGAAACCAGATCGCGCCGGCCCCGGCCTGGCCGAAGCGGCCGCGCGCGGCGCGCATCGAGACCATGCCTGCGAACGGACTGGTCGCGCCATGGCCGTCCTCGACCAGCGAGTCCTCGGGCGACGGCAGCGTGACCGGCAACTCCTTGACGTCGTCCGGCAACGGCTGTGATTGCCGCTTGATCTTGAGCACGGTGGCACCGACGACCTGAACACCGTCGGCGAACAACTTGATCTCGCAGAGCTGGATCTTGCGCCCCTCGCGCAAAACCTCGCTCTCGATCGTGAGCGGCGCCACCGGCACCGGGCGCATCAAGTCGATGGTGACGCGCGCAACATTCATCGGCACCGGCGTCGGAATGCGTTCCGCCGCCCACGTCACCAGCGCAGACGGCGCCGAGCCGTGCTGCATGCGCCGGTCCCACGGACCGGCAGCATTGGGGCTGGTGACGACGTTGTTGCCGTCGACGCGGTAAATGGCGGTCATGTTTGCACGATATCTCGGCTGGCGTTCCCCGGACGCAGTGCAGCGCGTAAGCGGCGCGCTGCAGAGCCGGGGTCCATCTGCTGCAGCGATGGGTCCCGGCTCCGCGCAGCAGCGTTGCACGCTGCAGCGCGTCCGGGACACGAGAGCGGTTAGAGCGGCGGGTCGATCGCCTCGTCATATTCCTTCTTGAAGCGCGCAATCAGATCGGCGGCGGGGATGATGCCGTCGACGCTGCCGATGCCTTGGCCCGAACCCCAGATCTCCTTCCAGGCTTTCGGCTTGGCACGCTCGCCGGAGGCATCCGTGCCGAAGTTCATCTTGGACGGATCGGACGTCGGCAGGTTTTCCGGATCCATGCCGGCCGCGAGGATCGACGGTTTCAGATAGTTGCCGTGCACGCCGGTGAAGAGGTTGGAGTAGACGATGTCGTCGGCCGTCGAACCCGCGATCATCTCCTTGTATTTCTCGACCGCGTTGGCTTCCTTGGTCGCAATGAAGGCCGAGCCGATATAGGCGAAGTCTGCGCCGAGGATGCGCGCGGCGCGGATCGCCTTGCCGTTGCCGATGGCACCCGACAGTGCGATCGGGCCGTCGAACCATTTTCGCGTTTCTGCAACGAAGGCCAGCGGCGAGATGGTGCCGGCGTGGCCGCCGGCGCCGGCCGCAACCAGGATCAGGCCATCGGCGCCCTTCTCGATCGCCTTGTGGGCGAACTTCTGGTTGATCACGTCGTGGAAGACGATGCCGCCCCAGCCGTGCACCGCTTGATTGAGCTCCTCGCGCGCGCCGAGCGACGAGATGATCATCGGCACCTTGTACTTGGCGCAGAGCTGCATGTCGTGATCGAGCCGGTTGTTCGACTTGTGCACGATCTGGTTCACCGCAAACGGCGCCGACGGCTTGTCGGGATGGGCACGGTCATAGGCCGCGAGCTCTTCGGTGATCCGCGCCAGCCATTCGTCGAGCAGCTCCGGCGGCCGCGCGTTCAGCGACGGAAACGAGCCGACCACGCCGGCCTTGCACTGCGCGATTACGAGATCGGGCACCGAGATGATGAAGAGCGGCGAACCGATCACGGGGATCGACAGGCGCCCCTTGAACAAGGCAGGCATGGACATAGGCGAAACGATCCTTTGGTGGCGAGCAAATCGAAAGCTGGAGGCCATACCAACAAGGCAATCTTTCCACTGTCAAGTATTGCGCTTTGACGCCGTGGCGGATGCCGTTACCGCAATTCCAACATGCGGAATTCGCTACGCAAATGCGGGCGGCATCACCCAATCAGATCCGGATTGATCAGCCGCTCGAACGAGAACATCTCGTCCCATTTCTCCTGCGTCAGCAGCTTGCGCTCGACCACCACGATCTGGTGCAGCGACTTGCCGCTCTTGTAGCCCTCGCGCGCGATCTCCGCGCATTGCTTGTAGCCGAGCAGCGGTTTCAGCACCGTAACGATACCCAACGAGTTCAGCACCATGTTGCGGGTGTGCTCTTCGTTGGCGGTGATGCCGACAACGCAATTCTCGCGCAGGCTGTTGACCGCGCGCTCCATGGTGCGGATCGAGAAGAACAGCGCGAACGAGATCACCGGCTCCATCACGTTGAGCTGAAGCTGGCCGGCGGAAGCGGCGAGCGTCACCGTGGTATCGAGGCCGATGACGAGGAAGCTGGTCTGGTTGACCACCTCGGGGATGACAGGGTTGACCTTGCCCGGCATGATCGAGGAGCCCGGCTGGAGCTGCGGCAGGTTGATCTCGTTGAAGCCGGCGCGCGGGCCCGAGGCCAGCAGGCGGATGTCGTTGCAGATTTTCGTCAGCTTGCTCGCCGTGCGCTTGAGCACGCCGGAGAGCTGCACATAGGCGCCGGTGTCCGAGGTCGCCTCGACGAGATCGCCGGCAAGGATGAAGTCGACGCCGGTCAGCGCACTCAAATGCCGGACCGCAAGTTTTGGATAGCCGACAGCCGCGGTGACGGAGGTGCCGATCGCGGTGGCGCCGAGATTGATCTCGCGCAGCAGCGCGCGCGCCTCGGAGATGCGGTCGACCTCCTCGCCGATCGTGGTGCCCCAACCGCGGAATTCGGCGCCGAGCGACATCGGCACGGCGTCCTGAAGATGCGTGCGCCCCATCTTCAGCACGCGCTCGAACTCGCGGCCCTTGGTGAAGAAGGCCTCCTGGAGCTGGCGCAGCGCCGTCATGTAGCTCTCGAGCCGCAGGATCAGTGCCAGCCGGAACGCGGTCGGATAGGTGTCGTTGGTCGACTGGCCGTAATTGACATGGTCGTTCGGGCTGACGTGCTGGTAGTCGCCCTTGCTGAAGCCGAGCGATTCCAGCGCGAGATTGGCGATCACCTCGTTGGCGTTCATGTTGGTGGAGGTGCCGGCGCCGCCCTGGATGAAATCGGTAACGAATTGATCCATCATGTCGCCGGCGATGACGCGGTCGCAGCCCTGGATGATCGCGTCCGCAACTTTCGCGTCGACCGCACCGAGGTCGCGGTTGGCCATCGCGGCAGCCTTCTTGACGTAACCGAGCGCCTTCACGAAGTAAGGCTCCTGGTTCATCGGAATGCCGGTGATGTGGAAGTTCTCCTTCCCGCGGATGGTCTGGACGCCGTAGTAGATGTCGTCGGCGATCTCGCGCTGTCCGAGGAAGTCCTGCTCCGTGCGGCTCATGGGCGCTCCTTTGCTGGCGCTACGTCCTCAGTTCTGGCACAGCGCGCTGGTGACGAAGGTATCGGTGCGGCAGTCATCCGGTTTGCGTTGCCGGCCCGGGATCAGAACCTTGGCCGAGCATTTTTCCGCGGAATCGGCGTTCAGGCTCTTGCCTTCCTTGTAGCCCTTGCTCTGGCAGAGCTGGTCGGCGGCCTGCTTGCAGTCGGGCGCGCCATTCGACGAGGCGGGGCAGGCCATGCGCCCCGACACCATGGCCGACGGCGTCGCCAGCCGCGACAGGTCGTTCATGGTCTCGCTCGGGCTTTTGATCGGCGGCAGGATCGAGGGCAGCTTGTCGAACAGCTTGCCCATTTCGTTGATCAGCCCGGGATTTTCCTCGCGCGCCGGCGGCGACGAAGGAGCTGATGTCGAGGGCGGCGGCGCGGTCTGCGGTCCCTGCTCCTGCAAGCCGAGCGCCGGCGGCGCGGATTGCGGCCAGCCGGTGCCGCCGGCACCGAGCAGGAGCGAAAGCACTGCAAATATCAGCGTCCCCGGTCGGAGGACCGGATTGCCGGATCGAACCATCATGACGGCAACCGTAGCCGAACCCGGCGAGGCGGCAAAGCGCGGGGTTATTGAGCGAACATGATCTTTGCGGAGAACGGCTTCACACGTTGCGCTGAGGCGGCCCTTCGGGTCCGGATCATTCCCTAGATCAGCTTGACCGCAACGACGAAGCCGAGCACCAGCACGGCGGCGCCGAGCGCCACCCAGAGACCGAGATGCTTCTCGATCCTGACGCGGATCCAGTCGCCATAGCGGTTGAGCAGGATCGCGACGATGAAGAAACGGCCGCCGCGCGCGACGATCGAGCACAGGATGAACAGGCCGATATTGTAACCGGCAAAGCCCGAGGTGATGGTGACGAGCTTGTAGGGGATCGGCGTCAGGCCCTTGAGCAGGATGATCACCGCGCCCCACTCCGCATAGGAGGCGCGGAAGGCATCGACCTTATCGCCGAGGCCATAGACCTGGATCAGCCAATGGCCGACCGAGTCAAACAGCAGCGCACCGATGGCGTAGCCCAGAAGACCGCCCACCACCGAGGTCGCGGTGCAGACCGCGGCATAGAGCCAGGCGCGCTGCGGGCGCGCCAGCGACATCGGGATCAGCATCACATCCGGCGGGACCGGAAAGAAGGAGCTTTCTGCGAAAGCCACGGCTCCCATGATCCAGAGCGCGTAGGGCTTGTGGGCGGCGTCGATGCACCAGTCGTAGATACGTTTCAGCATGGCGCCGCGATGAAGCACCATGGGACGGATTTGTCCATCGCGAGTTTTGTGACGATTTGGCGTGATCTGGAACAGTGTGTCGCGGTTTTCCGAAAGATCGCGCCCAAACAACAACCTAAAGCGCGATGACGCTTGGCGCCGGTTTCACCGCGCCTTTAGTGGCGCTTGCGCGAGACGCGCCCTTCCAGCGCGACAATTGGCCGCCTGGCGGCAACGCGCGGTGACGCGACTTTGGGCAGCTTCATCGGCGACTTCGGCAGCTTCTCGGCAATGCCGAGCATGTCTTCCCGCCGCGCCATCTCGCGCCAAACATCCTCCGGGCGCACGCCGGCCGAGGCCCAGAGCACCGTGAGATTGTAGAGCAGGTCGGCGCTTTCCCGGATCACGGCCTCGCTATCGCCATTGACCGCGTCGATGACGACCTCAATGGCTTCTTCGGCCAGTTTCTTCGCCATTTTGGATGGCCCACGCTGAAACAGCCGGGCGGTACGCGATGTTGCCGGATCAAGATCCTTGGCCGCGAGCACAGCCAGATATAGCCGCTCAAGCGAATCACTCATGGTACTCAAAACTACCCTAAACCAATGGCGAGCGCGTTAACGCGCAGGGTTAAAAGCGAAAAACAGGCCGCCGCGGCAAGCGCGACGGCCCGTTGTGGTCAAGACTTGGTAGCCAGGGACT
Organism: Bradyrhizobium sp. S3.7.6; assembly: GCF_054061875.1. Taxonomy (NCBI): domain Bacteria; kingdom Pseudomonadati; phylum Pseudomonadota; class Alphaproteobacteria; order Hyphomicrobiales; family Nitrobacteraceae; genus Bradyrhizobium; species Bradyrhizobium sp. S3.7.6. The sequence goes on from NZ_JBSSEQ010000001.1 coordinate 103,347, forward strand.
TGGTAGCCAAGGACTTGGTAGCCAAGGCTAGTAGCAGTTCTGCATGTAGCCCTGGCCACAGAGCTCCGACGGAGCCGTGCCGCCATAGCGCTGATATTGGTAGTTCGGGCCCGGGCCGTAGTAGGGACCGTAGGCGGGGCCACTGTAATAGGCAGGGCCGCCGTAATAGCCATAACCCGGACCCGGACCGTAATCATAAGCGTAGGCGTCACGGGTCGCAGCGATCGCAAGGCCGGTGCCGACGATGCCGGCGATGGCCGCAGCAGCCGCTACGCCGCCACCACCGCCATGCCAGTGGCGGCCGCCTGCGTATGAGGCGGTCGGGGCGACCGCGGTCAGCGCCAGCACCGCGGCGGTGGCAAAGACGGCCTTGCGGCCGGCAAATCTCGAAAATCGGTCAAACATGTCCTGGACCCTCCTTGGGACCTCGAATGGTGCCTGACGACAGGCTCATGTCCTTCAAACACCCGCAGCCCATGTTGGGTTCCCGAACCCCAACAGAAGCTGAACGGGGTTGCGTCATGATCACGCAACCCCCGCTCATCCGCCGTTCATGTTGGCGCGCGCAGGCTCGTCACTGGCCGGCGCTGCGAGCGTCACGAAACCACAACAATGCGGGACCGGCGCGCCTGATGTTTGCATTCAAGACGATCGCCCTTCGCGGCCTGCTGGCCATTGCAATCTCGCTTGCCGCGCTGGCTGCGCGCGACGTCAGCGCGGCCGAGACTGCTGCGCCGTCCACTGCGATCCACTTCACATTCGATCGTCCCGTCGATGCGAGCATGGCGCCGTTCTTCCTCGCCGCGAAGGACGGCAATTTCGGCACCGAGCGTCTCAACGTGTCCTTCAAGAGCTCAGCCGGATCGCCGGAGGCGCTCGCGCGCGTCGCCAAGGGCGACAGCGAGCTCGCGCTCGTCGACATCAACGAGCTGATCCGCTTTCGCGACAAGGACGATGCCGCGCCGATCAAAGCCGTGTTCGTGTTGTTCAATCGCGCGCCTTACGCGATCGTCGCGCGCAGGAGCCGCGGCATTCACTTGCTACCCGACCTCGACGGCAAGACCGTCGGCGTCGCCGACGGCGATCTGTCGATGCGGCTGTGGCCGGCGCTGGCGCAGCAGAACGGCATCAACGCGTCGCAAGTGAAATTCCACAAGATCAGCGCCGCGGTCCGCGAGCCGCTCCTCTCCGCGGGCCAGGTCGATGCCGTCGCCGGCTTCAGCTATCTCTCGGCGGTGAACCTGCGCGACCGCGGCGTGCCCGGTGGCGATCTCGTGGTACTCCGCTATGCCGACTATGGCTGCGAGGCCTACGGCTTCGCCGTGGTGGCCAACCCCGCTTTCGCCGCCGCGAAGCCCGACGCCGTGAAGGGATTCGTCCGCGCATTGATCGCCGGCGTCAACGCGACCATCAAAGAGCCGGCCCGTGCGGCGGACGAAGCCACGAGCCGGATCGACGACGGCGACCGCGACCTCGAGCGGGAACGCCTTCGCAGCGTGCTCATCGACAACATCCTGACCGACGAGGTCAAGCGCAACGGCCTCGGCGGCATCGACCCGGCGCGCCTGGACCGCTCGATCGACCAGATCGCGCAGGATTTCAAATTCCGCAAACGGCCGGCGGCCGGCGATATCTTCGACGACCGGTTCCTGCCGCCGGTCGCGGGACGGCTGATCAACTGAGCAAAACCAGCAGCTTCCGCTGTATCTCGCGGGCGATCCCTGATTAGAATATGGGCTCACCTCGTTCGATCCGCCTGAGTTCCTCGCCCGCATGTCCATTTTCAGCCTCTACACCCGCGTTCTCGAGCTGCTCGGCAAGGAGGCGCGGCTGGGCTGGCTGCTGGCGTTCGCCAATCTGCTGCTCGCCGCCTCGCAGTTCGCGGAACCCGTGCTGTTCGGCCGGATCGTCGACGTGCTCTCCGGCAAGGCGGTCGCCGGATCAAACTCGGCTTGGCCGTTCCTGCTGGCCTGGGTGGCGTTCGGGCTGTTCACCATCGGCTGCAGCGCGATCGTGGCGCTGCAGGCCGACCGGCTCTCGCACCGCCAGCGCCAGGCGGTGCTGACCGACTATTTCGAGCACATTTTGCAACTGCCGCTGACCTTCCACTCAGGCACCCATTCGGGCCGGCTGATGAAGGTGATGCTCAACGGCACCGATGCGCTGTGGCGATTGTGGCTCGGCTTCTTTCGCGAGCACTTTGCCGCGATCCTGTCGGTCGTGGTGCTGCTGCCGCTGTCGCTCTACCTGAACTGGCGGCTCGCGATCCTGCTGTTCGTGCTCTGCATCGTCTTCACCGTGCTGACCACCTTCGTCGTGCGCAAGACCTTCGGCATGCAGATGGCGGTCGAGGAGCAATATAGCGAGCTCTCCGCGCGCGCCTCCGACGCGCTCGGCAACGTCGCGCTGGTGCAGAGCTTCGTGCGCGTCGAATCCGAGGTGAAGGGACTGCGCTCCGTCGCCGACGAGCTGCTGGCCGCGCAGATGCCGGTGCTGTCGTGGTGGGCGCTCGTCACCGTCATCACGCGCGCCTCCACGACGATCACGGTGCTCGCGATCTTCGCGCTCGGCATCGCGCTACACGACCAGGGGCTCACCTCCGTCGGCGAGATCGTGATGTTCGTGAGCTTCGCGACGCTGCTGATCCAGAAGCTCGAGCAGGTCGTGAGCTTCATCAACAACGTGTTCATGGAAGCCCCGCGGCTGCGCGAGTTCTTCAACGTGCTCGACGCCGTGCCCACGGTGCACGACCGGCCCGACGCGATCGATGCCGGGCGGCTCTCCGGCCTCGTCGAATTCAACGACGTCACCTTCTCCTATGATGGCAAGCGGCCGGCGGTCGAGGACCTCTCCTTCACCGCGCTGCCGGGCCAGACCATCGCGCTGGTCGGCGCGACCGGCGCCGGCAAGTCGACTGCGATCGCGCTTCTGCATCGCGCCTTCGATCCGCAGTCGGGCTTCATCAGGATCGACGGCATGGACGTCCGCGGCGTGACGCTGACCTCGCTGCGCCGGAACATCGGCGTGGTGTTCCAGGAGGCGCTGCTGTTCAACCGCTCGATCGCGGAGAATTTGCACGTCGGCAAGCCGGATGCGACCGAAGCCGAGATGCGCAAGGCAGCGGAGCGCGCGCAGGCGCTCGAATTCATCGAGCGCAGCGGCGGCTTCGAGACCAATGCCGGCGAGCGCGGCCGCATGCTCTCCGGCGGCGAGCGCCAGCGGCTGTCGATCGCCCGCGCGCTGCTGAAGGATCCGCCGATCCTGATCCTGGACGAGGCGACCTCCGCGCTCGACGCCGTCACCGAGGCCAAGGTGAACGCCGCTCTCGACGAAGTGATGAAGGGACGCACCACGTTCGTGATCGCCCACCGTCTCTCCACCATCCGCAATGCCACGCGGATCCTGGTGTTCGAGAACGGCCGCGTGATCGAAAGCGGAACTTTCGATGAACTCGTGGCCAAAGGCGGCCATTTTGCCGAACTCGCCAGGGCCCAATTCATGGTTCAGGAAAATGCACGGGCCAGCGTGACGGCCGCTGAGGCTGCGGCGACTGCGGTCAAGTCCCCATAGCATCGTCGAAATTCGGCCTATTTCATCACGGAATACCCGGCCGAAACCCCTATTCTCGACGCACGAGCCGGTATAGGTTTGCGACGCCGCAAGCGGCGGCGCCGGATTTCAGAACCGAACATCAGATCACGAGAGCCGACCGGAACCGGCGGGTCTCCAAGGACCGGAATCGGATAGTGCACGCCCTTCGCCCGCTGCTTCGCAAGTCCCTGTTCAACCTGTTCGCTGCGGCCCTCGCATCCGCGGTGCTGCTTGCGCCGCGCACGGCCAGCGCCGAAGCACTGCTGCTGATCGAAGCCGACAGCGGCAAGGTGCTGCAGGCCGAGAACGCGACCATCCCGTGGTATCCGGCCTCCGTCACCAAAATCATGACGGCCTACGTGACGCTGAAGGCGGTGAAGGACGGCAGGCTCACGCTCGACACGCTGATCACGGTGTCGCCGACGGCGGCTTCGCAATCGCCGTCGAAGATGGGGTTCCGTCCGGGAACGCAGCTCACCGTCGACAACGCGCTGAAGATGATGATGGTGAAGTCAGCGAACGACATGGCCGTGGTGCTTGCCGAAGGCGTCGGCGGCTCAATCGACGGCTTCTCGGCGATGATGAACGACACCGCGCAGAAGCTCGGCATGACGCAGACGAGCTACGTCAATCCGAACGGCCTGCCCGCCGACGGCCAGATCACGTCCGCGCGCGACCTCGGCATTCTCGCGCGCTCGTTCCTGCGCGACCTGCCGGAATACGAATATTTCGTGCACATCCCGGCAATCCGCTTCGGCAAGCGCGTCACCGGCAATTTCAACAAGCTGATCGGCCGCTACCCCGGGGCCGACGGTTTCAAGACCGGCTTCATCTGCGCCTCCGGCTACAATCTCGTGGCGTCGGCCACGCGCAACGGCCGACGGCTGATCGCCGTCGTGCTCGGCGCCAACTCCGGCACTGCGCGTGCGGTGAAGGCCGCGCAGCTGCTCGAACGCGGCTTCAGCCAGGACAATCTCACCTGGCTCCGCCCCTCGCTCGGCACCGTCGACAAGCTCGTGCCGGTCGACGCTTCGCCGCCGAACCTGCGCGAGGACATGTGCGGCGGTCATCGCAAGCGGCCGGCCAGCGATGATGACGACGCACTGATCGCCGCCAATGGCGGCACGTCCGGATCGGCCTCCGCCACCGGCGGCGAAGCCCAGGTCACCTTCTTCACCGCGGGCCTTCAGCCGCCCCTGATGAAGGCCTCCGAGCTGATGGCCTCCGCCCCCGCTGCGGCCGAGCCCGTGCTGGTCTATACCGGCCCGACCCGCACCGGCAGCGCCCTGATCGCGGCGGTCGCGGCCGATGCCGACCAGCAGGCCACGCCAAAGCCGCGTGGCAAGAAGTCGCGCGTCGCCAGGAAGCCTGATGCGGCCGACAAGCCAGCCGACAAGCCGAAGGATGCCAAGACGGCGGCGGCAAAGCCGGATGCCGCCAAGCCTGACGCCAAAAGCGATACCAAGTCCGCGGCGAAGCCGGCCGGGACCAAGCATGCCGCGGCCAAGCACGGTGCGGCGGCGAAACCCGCCGAGAAGCCTGCGGCAAGCGGCGATCAGGCGGCCAAGCCCGCCAAGCCCAAGGCGGCGACCAAGCCCGCCGCCAAGCCGGCCAACAACAGCTAACGGCACCCACCGCAAGCCGCGCCCGCGCTTCGCACCTGCGGCAGAGCGGCTTGCGACAATTCCAGTAGCCACTCCCTGACCTTTGTCCTAAGCCTCGACCGGCTTGCCACCCGTTCCGGCAGGCTCGATACTGGCCGCAATGAGGCAAGCCCGAGACACAACGGGCTCTGGTAAATTGAGGGGAGTTTTCCATGGAGCGCATCTGGCTCAAGCAATATCCGCCCGGCGTGCCTGCTGATATCGAGCCGACCCAATACGCATCGCTGGTCGACCTTCTGGAGGAGAGCTTCGCCAAGTTCGCCGACCGCAAGGCATTCATTTGCATGGACAAGGCGATCAGCTATCGCGACCTCGACCAGATGTCGTTGGCGCTCGCCTCCTATTTACAGGGCCGTGGCCTGCAACGTGGCGCCCGCGTCGCGATCATGATGCCGAACGTGCTGCAATATCCGGTCGCGACCGCTGCCGTGCTGCGCGCCGGTTTCGCGGTGGTCAACGTCAACCCGCTCTACACGCCGCGCGAGCTCGAGCATCAGCTCAAGGATTCCGGCGCCGAAGCCATCATCGTGCTGGAGAATTTTGCCCACACGGTCGAGCAGGTGATCGCGAAGACGCAAGTCAAGCATGTCATCGTCGGCAGCATGGGCGACCTGCTCGGCTTCAAGGGCGTGATCGTCAACCTCGTCGTCCGCCGCGTCAAGAAGATGGTGCCGGCCTGGTCGCTGCCGGGCGCGGTGTCCTTCAACGACGCGATATCGGCCGGCCGCGGCCTGACGTTCAACAAGCCGAAGCTGTCGCCGGGCGACGTCGCCTTCCTGCAATATACCGGCGGCACCACCGGCGTCTCCAAGGGTGCCACCCTGCTCCACCGCAACATCGTCGCCAACGTGCTGCAGAACGACGCCTGGCTCCAGCCGGCGCTCGCTGCACCTCCGCATGTCGATCAGCTCATGATCGTCTGCGCGCTGCCGCTCTATCACATCTTCGCGCTGACGGCCTGCTACCTGCTCGCGGTGCGTGCCGGCGGCTGCAATCTGCTGATCCCCAATCCGCGCGACATCGCGGGCTTCGTCAAGGAGCTGGCGAAGTACCAGGTCAACAGCTTCCCGGCCGTGAACACGCTCTACAACGGCTTGATGCACCATCCCGACTTCAAGAAGCTCGACTTCTCCAAGCTGAAGATCTCGAACGGCGGCGGCATGGCGGTGCAGCGCCCCGTCGCCGAGCAGTGGAAGGCGGTGACCGGCTGCTTCATCGCCGAAGGCTACGGCCTGTCGGAGACCTCGCCGACGCTGACCTGCAATCCCGCGACCACGACCGAGTTCTCGGGATCGATCGGCATCCCCGTGCCTTCGACCTGGATCTCGATCCGCGACGACGACGGCAACGAAGTCCCGCTCGGCCAGCCCGGCGAGATCTGCGCCAAGGGCCCGCAGGTGATGTCGGGCTACTGGAACAGGCCGGAAGAGACCGACAAGGTGATGACCGCCGACGGCTATTTCCGCACCGGCGACATCGGCGTGATGGACGAGAAGGGCTACACCAAGATCGTCGACCGCAAGAAGGACATGATCCTGGTCTCGGGCTTCAACGTCTATCCGAACGAGATCGAGGAAGTGATCGCGAGCAATCCGGGCGTGCTCGAATGCGCCGTGATCGGCATCCCCGATTCCAAGTCGGGCGAGGCGGTGAAGGCGTTCGTGGTGAAGAAGGATCCCAACCTCACCGCGGAAGCCGTGATCAAGTTCTGCCAGGGCCAGCTCACCGGCTACAAGGTGCCCAAGCACATCGAATTCCGCACCGACCTGCCGAAGACCAATGTCGGCAAGATCCTGCGCCGGCAGCTCCGCGACGAGAAGAAGGCGGAGGCGGCGTAGGCCGCGCCTTGGTTCATGACTCTTGGGTTCATGACTGACGTCGGCGACATCACGCCATCAGGCATTCTCGCCTTCTGGCGCGAGGCCGGCCGCGAGCGCTGGTACAAGCGCAGCGACGCTTTCGACGCGGAGGTCGGGCGTCGCTTTCTTCCGCTATGGAAGCGGGCGACCGCCGGCGAGCTGGCCTCCTGGGAAGAAAGCGACGACGGCGCGCTCGCGCTCGTCATCGCGCTCGACCAGTTTCCCCGCAACATGTTTCGCGGCACGCCGGAAGCCTTTGCCAGCGACGCGCTGGCGCGCGACGTCGCCCGCCGCGCAATCGATCGGGGCGTCGACGGCAGGATCGACCCCATCCTGCTCGAATTCCTCTATTTGCCCTTCATGCATTCCGAGCACCTGCCCGACCAGTTACATTGCGTCGCGCTGTTTCAGAACACCGACAATGCCGAGAACCTGAAATACGCGCGGGAGCACGCCGACATCATCCAGCGGTTCGGCCGTTTTCCCCACCGCAACCGCCTCCTCGACCGCGCCACCACCGAGGAAGAACAGGCCTTCCTCGACGGCGGCGGCTTTGCCGGCTGATGACAGAACGGTGAAGGACCGCGACCCTCGCCGCCAATGTTGTGCAGCGCCGCCGCACGGTCTAAAAAGCGGGATCGATTTTCAGGGAGACTGACGATGGCGATCCAGACTGGCGACAAGCTGCCCGAGGCGAAATTCCGCGTGATGACGGCCGAAGGTCCGCAGGTGAAGACCACCGACGACATCTTCAAGGGCAAGAAAGTGGCGCTGTTCGCGGTGCCCGGCGCCTACACCGGCACCTGCCACAAGATGCATCTGCCGAGCATCTTCCTCAACGCCTATGCCATGAAGGACAAGGGCGTCGACACCATCGCCATCGTCTCCGTCAACGACGCTTTCGTCATGAACGCCTGGAAGCGCGATACCGACCAGCGCGACGAGGCCATCTTCCTCGCCGACGGCAACGCCGACTTCGCCAAGGCGATCGGCATGGAGCTGGACGCCTCCGGCAACGGCCTCGGCATCCGCTCCAAGCGCTATTCGATGCTGGTCGAGGACGGCGTGGTGAAGAAGCTGAACCTCGAAGCGATGCCCGGCAAAGTCGAGGTTTCCGGCGGCGATACGCTGCTGGGGCAGCTGTAAGGCGGCCAACGCTCTCAACCACAAATGACACTGTCATGCCCCGCGAAGGCGGGGCATCCAGTACGCCGAGGCTTCTCGGCTCAATCACAACCGTCTCGGAGTACTGGATCGCCCGGTCAAGCCGGGCGATGACAGCTGAGAATGAGGCGGCAATGACGGTAGAGTGGCCGCGGCCGCGCTCTACTCCGCCACCCGCTGCTGCAACCGCGCCTTCACAATCCCGTCCCGCGCCAGCTGGTCCGCGCGCTCGTTCTCGGGATGCCCGGCGTGACCCTTGACCCAGTGCCAGCGGACCTCGTGCTGCTTCAGCGCCGCATCGAGGCGCTGCCATAGCTCGACATTCTTCACCGGCTTCTTGTCGGCAGTGCGCCAGCCGTTGCGCTTCCAGCCGTGGATCCAGCCGGTGATGCCCTGCCGCACATACTGGCTGTCGGTATAGAGATCGACGCTGCACGGCTTCTTCAGCGCTTCGAGCGCGGAGATCGCGGCCATCAATTCCATCTGGTTGTTGGTGGTGTGGCGCTCGCCACCGTTCAGCTCTTTTTCCTTGTCGCCGAACTTCAGGATCGCGCCCCAGCCGCCCGGCCCGGGATTTCCCGAGCAGGCGCCGTCGGTATAGATCGTGACAATGGGAAGCTCGCTCACGCGACCAGTCCTGACGGCATCAGCCCGTAGTCGCGCACGCTGGAAACGCTCTGGTGGAAGCGCAGCTTGCGAAAATATTCCAGCGGATCCTTGGGCTTGACCAGCGCTCCTGGAGGCACGTTGAGCCAGTCGACCAGCCGCGTCAGCAGGAAGCGGATCGCGGCGCCGCGCGCGAGCAGCGGCAGCGCGGCTTCTTCCGCCTCGGAGAGTTTTCGCACCCGGCCATAGGCATTGAGGAAGGCGCGCGCCTTGGTGACGTTGAACGAATGGTCCGGCTCGAAACACCAGGCATTCAGGCAGATCGCGACGTCATAGGCCAGCATGTCGTTGCAGGCGAAGGTGAAGTCGATGATGCCGGAGAGCTTGTCGCCGAGGAAGAAGACGTTGTCGTTGAAGAGATCGGCGTGGATCACGCCCCCCGGCAGATTGCTCGGCCAGACCCCGCTCGAGAGATAGTCGAGCTCGGCCGCGAGAAACGCATGCAGGCCCGGCTGGACCTCATCGGCGCGGCTTGCCGCCGCGTCGAACAGCGGCCGCCAGCCGGAGACCGACAGCGCATTGCCACGCTTGATCGCAAAATTGGCGCCGGCCAGATGCATCCTGGCCAGCCCCTCGCCGACGCCGGCGCAATGGGCCACATTCGGCTTGCGCGGCCAGACGCCTTCGAGAAAGGTGATGATCGCGGCCGGCCGGCCCGACAGCTCGCGCAGCGCCTCGCCGTCCCCGGCCTTCACCGGCAGCGGGCAGGTGACGCCGTGCTCGGCGAGATGCGTCATCAGCGCGAGGAAGAACGGCAGGTCGTTCTTCGCCACGCGCTTCTCATAGAGCGTGAGGATGAACGAGCCTTTGCTCGTGTGCAGCAGGAAGTTGGTGTTTTCGACGCCCTCGGCGATGCCCTTGTAGGAGAGCAATTCGCCGAGATCGTATGGCTTCAGGAAATCCGCAAGCTCGTCGGCGGCAACGTCGGTGTAGACCGCCATAAAAGTCTACTCGGCGGCGGCTTCGGGACGCACCTGGCGCGGCAACGGGAAGAACTCGTTCTCTTCCGCGGCCGAGACCGTCTCCACATGCAGCGTGTAGCGCTCGGCGAAGGCATCCATGATCTCCTCGACGATCACTTCCGGCGCGGACGCGCCCGCGGTGATGCCGAGGCTCTTGATGTTGCCGAACCTGGTCCAGTCGATGTCGGTGGCGCGCTGCGCCAGCACCGCGATCCCGCAGCCTTCGCGCTCAGCGACCTCACGCAGGCGCTGCGAATTCGACGAGTTCGGCGCACCGACCACGATCAGGGCGTCGACGACCGGCGCCACCTTCTTCACCGCGAGCTGGCGGTTGGTGGTGGCGTAGCAGATGTCTTCCTTGTGCGGGCCGTTGATGTTCGGGAAACGCTCCTTGAGCAGCGCCACGATCTCCGCGGTGTCATCGATCGACAGCGTGGTCTGCGTCACGAAGGCGATGTTGTCGGGGTTCTTCGGGACGATGGTCTTGGCGTCCTCGGCGGTCTCGATCAGGGTTACGGCGCCGACCGGAAGCTGGCCGAGCGTGCCGACCACTTCGGGGTGGTGGGAGTGGCCGATCAGGAAGATCTCGCGGCCGCGCTTGAAGTGGATCGCGGCCTCGCGGTGCACCTTGGTCACCAGCGGGCAGGTCGCATCCAGCGAGAACAGATTGCGGGAGGTGGCGTCGGCCGGCACCGATTTCGGCACGCCATGGGCCGAGAACACAACCGGCGCAGTGGTGTTTTCCGGGATTTCGGCGAGCTCTTCGACGAAGATCGCGCCCTTCTTCTTCAACCCGTCGACGACGTATTTGTTGTGCACAATCTCGTGGCGAACATAGACGGGGGCGCCGTATTTATCGAGCGCCCGTTCCACGGTGTCGATTGCCCGGACCACCCCGGCGCAGAAGCCGCGGGGAGAACAAAGCACGATCTTGAGGTCTGGTTTGGCTGACATTGAGCGATCTCGGGACCGAATCACCCGTTTCGCCTTCTGGCGGGGGCGGTCAATGGATGGAATAGGGCTTAAAGGGGTCTGCTAGGACTTTACAGGCGCTTCCAAGGGAATTGGGCCCCCTTTCGGGCTCTGTCAAGGCACTATCTATAGCAGAACCATTGCGTGGCTAGCCCCTCAGGGCTTATATAGCGCGAATTCCCTGTCATCGCTGATGACCACCGGTTTCGCCTCCAGAGGGGTGGGCGAAGCACAAAGGAGATTTGCCATGAGCAACGCACCTCTGATGCCCAAGGCGACCGCCGTCTGGCTGCTCGACAACACCGCGCTGACCTTCGACCAGGTCGCCGATTTCACCAAGATGCATCCCCTCGAGGTGCGTGCGATCGCCGACGGCGACGCTGCCCAGGGCATCAAGGGCATGGATCCCCTCTCCAACGGCCAGCTGACCCGCGAGGAGATCGAGAAGGGCGAGAAGAACCCGGACTACCGGCTCCGCCTTCAGGAGAGCAAGGTCGTGCTGCCGCCGCAGCCCAAGCGCAAGGGCCCGCGCTACACCCCGGTCTCCCGCCGCCACGAGCGCCCGAGCGCCATCCTCTGGCTGCTGCGCAGCCATCCGGAGCTCAAGGACGCCCAGATCATGCGTCTGGTCGGCACCACCAAGAGCACCATCGCCAGCGTTCGCGACCGTACCCACTGGAACACCTCCCAGCTGACCCCGATCGACCCGGTGACGCTTGGCCTTTGCTCGCAGATCGAGCTCGATTTCGAAGTGGCGCGCGCGGCGAAGGAAAAGCCGATCGACACAGCCTATGGCGGCGCCACCCTGCTGCCGGCTTCCGAAACCACCAAGAAGGACGAGTACGAGCCGGCGGAGCGATCGAACGACGATCTCAACGTCGACGCCGTGTTCGCCAAGCTGAAGACGCTCGGCGGCAAGAAGCAGGACGAGGAGGAGGAGTAAGGCTCCCCTCCCGGTTTACGATCGAACGCAATTTGAACGCGGCAGGGAAACCTGCCGCGTTTTTGTTTTGCGGAGACCCTCGCGATCGGCACAGATGCAGCCACACGCAAGCTGCAGTCCCCTCCCCCCTTGCGGGGGAGGGTTAGGGAGAGGGGTGCCCCACGGGGACTCTCTCCATCAACTCAAAGCGTCTCGCGCGACTCTCACGCACCGTTTGCTGGGCTACCCCTCTCCCCTGCCCTCCCCCGCAAGGGGGGAGGGAGCGCAGGGTTCGCCTAGGCGACAGCTCGAAAACGACAGCAACGACGTATCAAAACTTGTACGTCACACCGCCACCGACCAGCCACGGATCGATATGCGCGGTGCCTGTGACCGGCAGGCCACTGACGGTCGCTGAGTAATCCGGCCGCAGCCAGAGCTTCTTGACGTCGACGTTGAGACCCCAGTGCCGGTCGAGCATGTAGTCAAAGCCGAACTGCACGGCACCGCCCCAGGCGTTGCTGACGTGCACGCTGGTGGTGGTGGCAACGATCGCGGGCGGACCGACGATGGCGGCTGGCGTATTGGCAGCCGAATTGTTGAAGAACACGGTGTAGTTCACGCCGGCGCCGATATACGGCTTGAACGCGCCGAAATTGTCGAAGTGATATTGCAAGGTCAGCGTCGGCGGCAGCAGCGTGGTCTTGCCGATCGGCAGGTTCGCGAGCGAGCCGTTGCCGCTGATCGAGTGCCTGGTCACGCCGAGGATCAGCTCGGCCGCGATGTTCTTGGTGAAGAAATAGCTGATGTCGAGCTCGGGCACGACCTGGTCGCTGATCGAGAGCCCGGAATTCGGCGACGACAGCGACGGCACGCCTGCGACATTGACGGTTGAGCTACCGGCATCCGGCAACACGCCAAGCACGCGCAGACGCACCATCCACGGATTGAACGCTTCTACCGACGGCGGTGCCTTCTTGTAGACAGGCAGATCGGCCGCCTGCACCGAGCCAAAAGTCCCCACGAGCATCGCGCCAACCGTCGCAAGCCGCGCCAGGTTTTTTGTCGTTCCGTTCATTGCATTCCCCTTCAGCCATCTCTCGCGCGTCGTTGCGCGACGTCAGCGTCAGAGCAGAAAGGGGATGGTGATGGATTTGACGCCGATCAAATCAGGACTGACGCGACACGATTTGGTTGTGGCGTTGCCGATGTGTCACGAGATACGCGAATGAATGCGCAGGATAATTCCGTAGCCGATGTCACGGCCGGTCGGGATGGTTCAGCATGTACTCGCCGAGATCGCGCTGACGGCGGTCGGACCGGGCGGTGGCAGCGTTGCGCTGGACGTCGCGGTCCTTGCGGCAGGCCACGTATTCGGGCGAGCCCTGCGCATAGCCGCGACTCTGACAGACCGCGTCGTCATCGTCACCGCCCACCGCCACCGGCGTCTGGTAGCGCGCGGAGCAGGCGGAGACAGCGATGGCGAGCAGCACGGCGACAAGCAGGCGCGGCGCGGTGGCGAGTGGCATACGAGGTCCCCTGTTGGCCGGCCCTGTTTAGCCCGGAATGAGGAGATTGTAAGTCCCTGGGCGTCGTTCCCCACGCGCTGTCATTCCCCGCGACCCGGCTACGCCAAGGCTTCGCCGGGGTTGAGGTCCAGGGGCGCCGAAGCTTTAGCGTAGGCGGCAGGCGGGGAATCCAGTACTCCGCGGCGGTCATTGGGTCACACAACTCCGGCCGCGGCGTACTGGATCACCCGCTTTCGCGGGTGATGACAGCGGAGATCGCCTCACACCCTGCCCTTCAGCGCCTCGCCGATCTCGTCCAGCACCTTGGGATCCTCGATCGTGGCCGGCATGGTCCAGGCTTCGCCATCGGCGATCTTCTTGATGGTGCCGCGCAGGATCTTCCCCGAGCGCGTCTTCGGCAGGCGGCCGACGGTGATGGCGAGCTTGAAGGCGGCGACGGGGCCGAGCCTGTCGCGCACCAGCGCGACGATCTCCTTTTCGATCTCCGCAGGCGCGCGCTTCACGCCGGCCTTGAGCACCAGGAAGCCGCAGGGCACCTCGCCCTTGATCGCGTCCTTGACGCCGAGCACGGCGCATTCGGCGACGTCCGGATGCGAGGCCAGAATCTCCTCCATGCCGCCCGTGGAGAGACGATGGCCGGCGACGTTGATGATGTCGTCGGTGCGGCCCATCACGAAGACATAGCCGTCCTCATCCTTGTAGCCGGCGTCCGAGGTTTTGTAGTAGCCGGGGAATTCAGTGAGGTAGGCGTCCTTGAAGCGCGCATCCTGATTCCACAGCGTCGGCAGGCAACCCGGCGGCATCGGCAGCTTGATGACGATCGAGCCCATGGTGTTGGGGCCGACGGGCTTTGCGGCTTCGTCGACGACGTCAACCTGGTAGCCCGGCATCGGCACCGTCGGCGAGCCATGCTTCACCGGCAGCATGCCGAGACCGACCGGATTGCCGGCGATGCACCAGCCCGTCTCGGTCTGCCACCAATGGTCGATCACCGGCACCTTGAGCTGCTGCTCCGCCCATTCCACCGTCGGCGGATCGGCACGCTCGCCGGCGAGGAACAGCGTGCGGAATTGCGACAGGTCGTATTGCCGGATGAACTTGCCTTCCGGATCCTCTTTGCGGATCGCGCGGAACGCCGTCGGCGCGGTGAAGAAGGCGACCGCCTTGTGCTCGCTGATGACGCGCCAGAACGCGCCGGCATCGGGCGTGCCGATTGGCTTGCCCTCGTACATGATCGACGTCGCACCATGCAGCAGCGGGCCATAGATGATGTAGCTGTGGCCGACCACCCAGCCGATGTCGGAGCCACACCACCAGACCTCGCCCGGCTTGACGCCATAGAGGTTGAACATCGACCATTTCACCGCGACGAGATGGCCGCCATTGTCACGCACGACACCCTTGGGGATCCCGGTCGTGCCTGAGGTGTAGAGGATGTAGAGCGGATCGGTGGCGGCGACAGGCACACAAGCGGCCTTCTTGCCGTCGTTCATCGCCTTGCGGCGCAGGCTCGCCCAATCGTAGTCGCGGCCCGGCGTGAGGTCGCAGATGTGCTGGGGACGTTGCAGCACGATGCAGGCCTTCGGCTTCGTGCCCGCAAGCTTGATCGCCTCGTCGAGCAGCGGCTTGTACTGCACGATCCGGCCGGGCTCGATGCCGCAGCTCGCGGAGAGGATGAGCTTCGGCTGAGCGTCGTCGATGCGGGTGGCGAGTTCCTTGGCGGCAAAGCCGCCGAACACCACCGAGTGCACCGCGCCGATGCGCGCGCAGGCGAGCATCGCGACGACGGCTTCCGGCACCATCGGCATATACAGGATGACGCGATCGCCCTTGGCGACGCCAAAATCCTGCATGATGGCGGCGAGCGCCTGCACCTCACCCAATAGCTCCGCATAGGTGAACTTGGTGACCGAGCCCGTCAGCGGCGAATCATGGATCAGCGCAACCTGGTCGGCGCGGCCGCGTTCGACATGGCGGTCGAGCGCGTTGTAGCAGGTGTTGACGACGCCCCCCATGAACCAGCGGCCGTAGACGCCCTGCGAGGCATCGAAGATCGTCTTTGGCGGCTCGATCCAGTCGATCTCCGTGGCCGCCTCGGCCCAGAAGCCCTGGGGATCAGCCAGCGAGCGCGCATGGACCTCGTGATAGAGACTCGTTCCCTTGACGTTCATTCCCGCGCTCCCGTTCCCTTTAGTCGCCTTGCCTTGACCTGACCGACAGGACGAGCGTCCCGCCATGACAGGGATCAAGTGCCGGCGTTGTTTGAGAGGTATTTTCCCGGGAACGGGCCGCGGTTCAAGCTGAAAAGGATGGGTCTTTGGGAGGGAGGGAAGAAAGGCCATCGAGGCAAGCTGGAGCCACGACAAAGGTGAGCCCCCTCCCCCCTTGCGGGGGAGAGCGGGAGAGAGGGGTGGCCACGAACTCAGTCTAGAGTTTGTGGCCACCCTCTCCCTAACCCTCCCCCGCAAGGGGGGAGGGAACGCAGTGTGCGCGTAGAGGCGCCTCAACTCTCCATCGCATTCAGCCGCTGCAACCGATCCTGCATGACCTTCCTCAGATCATAGCCAGGCCGGCCGAAGCTCGCATTCCGCGTGGCGAGGAAATCGCGCTGGGTCTTGCGGAGATCGCCGGCCGAGCGGCCTTTCGTAACCTTCAGCACGCGCTCATAGGTCTCGGCGATCTGGCGATCGAGCACGCCGAGTTGCGGATCGGCGCAGATCACCTTCTCGACCTCGCGCTTCGCCGTGGCGCAATCGAACGACGGGCCGTTGCCGGAATTCGCCGCGAGCGGACGCAGCGGCTCGGCGCCGAACTTCGCGATCTCCGCCATCATGGTGCGGCGGCCGTTGGCCGCGTTCTCGTTGCCGGGATCGAGCTTCAGCGCCGTCTCGTAATCGGCCAGCGCCTTCCTGCGCTCACTCATCTTCTTGTAGAGCACCGCGCGGTTGTTATAGGTCTGCGCGAAATTCGGATCGATCTTCAGCGCAGCCTCGTAGTCGCTGAGCGCCGCGCCAAGCTCGCCCTTGAGCTGGTAGGAATCGCCGCGGTTGGTGAAGAAGCTCGGCCGCGGCGCCAGCCGCAGCGCCTGGTCGTAGTCGGCGATCGCCTTGTCGTACTCACCCATTGCGGCCAGTACCAGGCCACGATTGTCGTAATATTCGGGGACCTTCGGATCGAGCTTGATCGCCTCGCCGTCATCGGCGACCGCCTTGTCGAGCTGGCCGAGCTTCTTGTAGGCCGCGCCGCGATTGGTGTAGGCGCGCGGCCGGTTCGGATCGAGCCGCAGCGCCTCGCTGAGATCGCGGATCGCCTTCTCGTTGTCGCCGCCGAGATAATAGTTCACGCCGCGGTCGGACCAGGCCTGCGCATCATCCGGCTTCAGCTTGATCGCCTGATCGTAATCGGCGAGCGCGCGGTCGAGCCGGCGCTGATTGGTGTAGACGACGCCGCGCAGCTCGTAGGCTTCCGCGTCCTGCGGATCGAGCTCGATGGCCTTGCTGAGATCAGCCGCGGCACGGTTGAGATCGCCGCCGGCCTCGCGCAGCAGGTCGCCGCGCAGGCGCCATGCCTTTGCGTTCTTGCCGTCCAGCGCGATGGCGCGGTCGATATCCCGCAGCGCCTGCGTGAGGCCGCCTGAGGTTCGCGCATTGGCGTCGGCGCGCACCAGCAGCGCGGCGGCGCGGTCTGAGCTCGAATTGGTGGTCTGGTCGATGATGGCGCCGCACGCCGTGATCAGTTCGGCGGGCGCAGTCTTGCTGCCCATCACGCAATCGACGGCAGCAGAGGCCGGGGCGGCGAGGACAAGGCTCATTGCAGCGCTGAGCAGGAAGGCGCGAAGCGGAATTTTGGCAAACGGGAACATTTGCGCGGAAGAACGCGTGCCGCACATCAGGGAGACTCCGTGACATCAGGTTTTCACCATTGTCGCGGCGGGCGAGGAATGGGTTCAATTCGGCCCTGTTGGGACGCACCGCCGCCCGCACTCCCTCGCCCCGCTTGCGGGGAGAGCCGAAGACCGCCTCACTACCCGTCCACCCCGTTCAGCCGCTGCAATCTGTCTTGCATCGCTTTCTTGAGATCATAGCCCGGCCGGCCAAATCCAGCATTGCGGCGGACAATGAACTCGTCCTGCTCGCGCTGAAGCGCCTTAGCTTCCGCAGGATTGCGTGCCTCCCGGATCGCGCGGGCGTTCGACGCAAAAATCTCCCGATCGAGATCGGCGAGCTCGCGGTTGGCGCAGATCGCCTTCTCGACGGCCCGGGCCGCACTCCTGCAATTGAAGCTGGGCTTGCCGGCCACCGCCATCTGCGCGCCGATCCGCTCGAGCTCGCGCGCCATCGCCTTGTGATTGGCCTTGGCCTTCTCGTGGTTCGGATCGATCTTCAGCGCGGCGCCGAAATCCTGCACCGCCTTCGGCTTATCGCCCTTCTTCAGCCAGAGCTCGCCACGGGCGTTGAAGAGGTCGGCCAGGGTCGGATCGAGCTGAAGAGCGCGGCTGTCGTCGGCGATCGCACGGTCGACCTGGTCATGCCGCGCATAAAGCGCGCCGCGCGCGACCAGCGCCTTGACCAGGTCCGCCTTGGCCGTCTTCTCGTTGTCGATGACGGAGGCGCAGGCGGAGCCGGCCTTGTCCATGTCGTCGGCGGCAGCAGCAGCGAGGCACGGCGCGACATCGACCTGCACGACGGCGGCGGGCTCGCCGCCGGTCGCGGCATGGGCCGCCCCTAGCGAAAGCGCACAGAGCGCCACCGCGCCGGACAATCGAATGAGATTTTGAGAACGCATGCTAGCTGCAGTCGGAAAGTCTTGGCTTGAGTCTTGGCCTGGGTTTTGGCCTGGGTCTGGCTTGAGCCTTGCCTTGAGGGTGCACTATCCATCATACGGCCGGATTGGTGCTAGCTTGTGGCACGGCCAAAATCGGTTTCGGGGATCAACGTGTCGACATTCGAATGGATCATCGTGCTTCTGCTCGGCGCCGTTGCATTATCGGCGCTGGCGCGGCGGATCAAGGTCCCCTACCCGACCTTTCTCGCCATCGGCGGCGCGCTGATCGCCTTCGTGCCGAACAGCCCCTCCTGGACGCTCGAACCCGACCTCGCCTTGGCACTTTTTGTCGCACCGGTGCTGATGGATGCCGCCTTCGACACCTCGCTGCGCGATCTCCGCAACAACTGGGTTCCGGTCTCGACCCTGGTGGTCGCCGCGGTCGGCCTGACCACGGTCGGCGTGGCCTTCGTCGCGCACCGGCTGATGCCTGACATGCCCTGGGCCGCCGCCATTGCGCTCGGCGCCATCGTGGCCCCGCCGGATGCCGCGGCAGCGGTTGCAATCCTGAGCCAGGTCAAGCTGCCCTATCGCATGGTGAAGGTCCTGGAGGGCGAGAGCCTGCTCAACGACGCCAGCGCGCTCCTGATCTATCGCATCGCGGTCGGCGCTGTCGTCATGGAGCATCTGAAATGGAGCGAGGTCGCGCCGACGATCGCACTCGGGCTGGTCGGCAGCGTCCTCGCCGGTCTTTTGGCCGGGCGCATCATCCCGCTGTTCCTGGAACGCGTGAAGGAAGCGCCGAGCGCGATCATCGTGCAGTTCGCCACCACCTTCATGGTCTGGATCGCAGCCGAGCATCTCGGCCTCTCCGGCATCCTCACCATCGTCGTCTACGCCATCACCGTCGCGCGCACGGCGGGGGCGCGCATGCCGGCGCGGTTACGGGTGCCGTCCTATGCGGTCTGGGAAACGATGGTGTTCGTGCTCAACGTGCTCGCCTTCATGCTGATCGGCATGCAGATGCGGCCGATCTGGACGCGGCTCGACGCGGAGGTGCGCTGGGAATATTGCGTGGCCGCAGCCTGGATCCTGCTCACGGTGGTCCTGGTGCGGCTTGCCTGGATCACGTTCTACCGCGCGACGCTGCGCGTCCTGATCGCGCACGGGCTCTATCATCCGAAGGATCCCAAGCAGGTTGCCTCGCCGAAGGGTGGCCTCATCATCTCCTGGTGCGGCATGCGCGGTCTCGTCACGCTCGCCACCGCCTTCGCCTTGCCGGAAAACTTCCCCTACCGCGACTTCATCGTCTTCATCGCCTTTGCGGTGGTGCTGGGCTCGCTGGTCATCCAGGGCCTGACGCTGCGGCCGCTGATTCTCGCCTTCGGCCTCAAGGACGACGATCCCGTCGGTATCGAGGTCGCGCGCGCCCGCGCAGTCGCCTATCGCGCCGCGCTCGATGCGATCGAGGACGATCCGTCGGAGGAGGCGGAAATCCTGCGGCTCGAATACCGCGCCATCCTGATGCAGGCCGACGACGATCCGCACGGCGGCATCGCCAGCGGCGAATTGCCCGCCGATCCGCTGCGCCGCCGCGCCATCGAGGCCGCGCGCAAATCGATCCTCGGCCTTCGCGATACCGAAGTGATCGGCGACGACGCGTTTCACCGGATCGAGGAAGAGCTCGATCGCGCAGAATTGAGCGCCGACGGTTAAACTCCGCTCGAGCGTTGAGCGGCGTGCCGGCCTATCCAGGTGGTTAGGAGCTTGAACCAAACACCGCCTCTCCAGACTCATTCCAGATGACGACCTTGATCGACGACCGTCGTGTACGCGCGCGTGATGCGTCGCCTGCACGATATTTTTATCTCAATATGGCACTGGCCTGCGCAGCCACCGCGTTTCTCGGCTTCGCGCCGACCTATTTCGTACCGCTCGCGCAGCGGACGTTTTCGGCGAGCCCGGTGATTCATTTTCACGGGCTCCTGTTCTTCACCTGGTCTCTCTATTTCGTGATCCAGACCTGGCTCGCGGCGTCGGGCCGCGTGGTCAATCACCGCGCACTCGGGATTGCCGGCGTGTCGCTTGCGACCGCGATGACGATCTTCGGCGTCCTCGCCTCGGTGCACGTGATGCAGCACGCCGCCGCACTTGGGCAGAAGGATGCCGGCATCGGCTTCTCGATCGTGCCGATGAGCGGCATCGCGTTCTTCGCGGTGGTGTTCGTGCTCGCGATCGTGAACACGCGAAAGCCCGAGATTCACAAGCGCCTGATGCTGCTTGCCGCGGTCTCGATCCTCGATGCCGCGATCGCGCGCTGGTTCATTACCTTCCTCGCGCCTCCCGGTCCTCCCGGCCCGCCGCCGGTGCCCGTCACGATCGCCCCGGCCGTGGTCGCGTCGCTCCTGCTTGTCGTCGCCATGGCGCGCGACTGGCGCACCGATGGCCGCGTGCACCCGGTCTACATTTACGGCACGCTCGCGCTGCTGGCGGTGAAGGTGCTGAACTGGCCGATCAGCGAGAGTGCGGCGTGGCATTCGTTTGCCGGCGGGATTCTGGCGCTGGCGCAGTAGTCACCGCTGTCGTCCCGGACAAGCGCAGCGCAGATCCGGGACCCATAGCCACAGGACGTGGTTTGGCGAAGACTCGGAGTTGCTAGCTCGCGCGGCAACTTCGTCCTGTGGCTATGGGTCCCGGGTTCGCGCTTTGCGCGTCCCGGGACGACGACGGAAATTGGAGCTACGCCCCCGCCTTGCACGTGATCCCGCCGTCGACCACGAGCTCGATCCCCGTCACATATTTCGACTCGTCCGACGCCAGGAACAGCGCGGCATTGGCGACGTCCCAGGCCTCGCCCATGTGCCCCATCGGCACCTGCGCATCGCGGGCGCGCCACATCGCCTCGACGTCGCCCTTGGCGTAGCTGTTCGCGAGACCCGCGGAATGCTCCACCATCGGCGTCTTCATCAGACCGGGCAGGATTGCATTCACCCGCACATGGTTCTTCGCGAACTCGATCGCGGTCGAGCGCGTCAGCTGGTTCATCGCGGCCTTGCTGGCGTTGTAGCTGACATAGGAAATCCCGACATGCCGGATCGAGGCGATCGAGGAGATGTTGATGATCGAGCCGCCGCCCTGCTTCACCATCACGGGGACGACGTGCTTCATGGCGAGATAGGCACTCTTGAGGTTGACAGTGAAGACGCGGTCCCAGCTCTCCTCGGCGACCTCGACCACGCTGCCCATCTCGGCGATGCCGACATTGTTGTCGAGCACGTCGATGCGGCCATAGGCCTTCAGGCACGCCGCCACCATCGCCTCGATCTCGCTCGCGCGCGAGACGTCCGCGGTGAAGGCAGTCGCATTGCCGCCCTCACCCGTGATGATCTTCGCTGTCTCCTCGGCTGCCGCACCGTTGCGGTCGACGCAAAACACCTGCGCGCCCTCGCGCGCAAAGGTCACCGCGGTCGCCTTGCCGTTGCCCCAGCCGGGCCCGATCGAGCCGGCGCCCACCACCATCGCAACCTTGCCCTTGAGCCGATCCATCGCATTTCTCCCTTGCTGTTCTTGTAGCCCGGATGGAGCGCAGCGCAATCCGGGGCGACTGTTCCCGGATTGCGCTTCGCTTCATCCGGGCTACGGATCGTTACAAATCTTCATCGTCGTGACGTTAGCACCGATCGGGTGCCCGACAATCTCCGACAACGTCCGGCACTTCCCGTCATGGCATAACCGCCATTCCCCGGCCGCACCCGAATTGCCGAGCACGACCTCCGGCATCGGTGCACGCTGCGGCTGCCATTGAAACCAGCCGTCGACGAGCCGCGCCTCGGGCGGCGGCTCCATGCCGGGCCCGGTGCCCTTGACGCGCGCCTGCACCAGTTCGAGGCCGGCAGGCGTCACGCGCCAGTCCTCCTGCCAGTCGACCTTCGCAATCGAATGCGTCCACACCAGCGTGAAGGCGGAAAGCGCGAGCGCTTTCACGCCTGAAGCTGTTGCGAAACAGAGGCTCACACCGCCTCGACAATTGCCGGCGGACGCTGCCGCCATTGCCACAGCACGAGCGCGGCGGAGAGCAGGAAGCCCACGGTGTCGCTGAAGGCGAAGTCACCGAGCAGGCAGAGCGCGGCGCCGAGCGCGAGCACGCGTTCGAGCAGCGTCATGCGCGTGAACAGGAAGCCGATCGCGACCATGCCGAACAGGCCGATCGCCACCAGCGCCTTGAAGGTCGCGAGCGCCACCGCGCCGTAGAAGCCGAGCTTGGCCGCCATGGGGTCGCCGGCCTGGAGCATCAGCGCCGGGGAATAGACGAAGATGAACGGAATGACGTAACCGGCAAGCGCGATGCGCATCGCCTCCCAGCCGATCTTGTCCGGATTCTCCTTCGCGATCGGCGCCGCCGCCAATGCGGCGAGTGCCACCGGCGGCGAGAGGTCGGCCATGATGCCGTAATAGAACGCGAACATATGGCTCGCGATCAAGGGCACGCCGAGCTTCGCCAGCGCCGGCGCGGCGAGCGCGGCGGTGATGATGTAGGTCGGGATGGTCGGAATGCCCGTGCCGAGCAGGATCGACAGCAGCATGGTCATGATCAGCGCCAGGAACAGGCTCTTCTCGCCGAGACCGATCACCCAGCTGCCAAAAATGGTGCCGACGCCGGTCTGCGACATCATGCCGATGATGACGCCGACGATGGCGCAGGCCATACCCACCGTGATCGCCGACTTCGCACTCTCGGCCAGCGCATTGCGGCATTCGCGCAAGGCCGCGAACCCGCCGCGCACGAACGCCGTGATCACGATCAGCCCGACGACGACGCTCGCGACCGGCACGATCTGGAGACCGTCGCGCGACAGCGCGCCGACGACGAGCGCAAGTCCGATCCAGAAGATGGAGCGGACGACCATCGAGGAGGCGCCGGCCGTGATGCTGGCGCCCAGGATCAGCGTCACCGTGAGCGCAAGGCCCATGCTGCCGGCATAGAGCGGCGTAAAGCCCTCGAACAGCATGTAGACGAGCGCCGCGAGCGGCAGCACGAGATACCAGCGCGTCACCAGCGCCTTCCAGGCACTCGGAATCTCCGAGCGCTTCATGCCGACGAGGCCGTGCTTGCCGGCTTCGAGATGGACCATCCAGAAGGCGGACGCGAAATAGAGGATGGCGGGGACCGCCGCCGCCTTGACGATTTCCGAGTACTGGACGCCGAGCGTCTCCGCCATGATGAAGGCGACCGCGCCCATCACCGGCGGCATGATCTGGCCGCCCATCGAGGCCGTCGCCTCGACACCCGCCGCAAAGGCGCGGCGATAGCCGAACTTGATCATCAGCGGAATCGTGAACTGGCCGACCGTGACGACGTTGGCGACGCCGGAGCCGGAGATCGTGCCCATCATGCCCGAGGCGAACACTGCGACCTTGGCGGGGCCGCCGCGGGTCCTGCCAAATAGCCCAAGAGAAACGTCGGTGAAGAGCTGGATCATGCCGGCGCGCTCCAGGAACGAGCCGAACAGGATGAACAGGAAGATGTAGGTCGCCGAGACGTAGATCGGCACGCCGTAAAAGCCTTCGGTGCCGAACGACAGATGCGTGACGATCTGGTCGAAGTCATAGCCGCGATGGTTGAGCGGCGACGGCAGATACTGCCCGAAGAACCAGTAGACGAGACATGCGCCGCACATCAATGGCAGCGCCGCGCCCATCAGGCGCCGCGTGCCCTCGAAGATCAGCACCGCGAGCAGGGTGCCGACCGCGAGATCGAGCCTGGTCGGATCGCCGTCGCGCGCAATCAGGTCGGCATAGAAGATCCACTGATAGAGGCCGCAGAAGAAGCCGGCGCCGCCGATCACCCAGCCGAGCGCGCGACCGACATCGCTCTTCGCGGTGAAATTGGCGATCAGGCCGAAGGTGAGGAGAACGAGGAAGCCGACATGGACGCCGCGCACCACCTGGCTCGGCAGATAGTTGAAGGCGGCGACATAGAGCTGGAAGGTGGCGAAGGCGATGCCGATCCAGTAGGCGAGTTGGCCCCACCAGCCCGGACCAAAACCTTCCGGAAAACCGTGCTCGAAATTGTCGAATTCAACCTTGATGGGCTCTGCGGAGCCCTCTGCCTGCAACATGCCCGTATCCCCGCGCCCATCATCTGCGGCGCTTATAACATTGAGCTTCCGCTCGCCACACCGTCATGGCCGGGCTTGTCCCGGCCATCCACGGCTCACGGCGCCTCCAAGAACGTGGATGGCCGGGACATCTGCGCGAAGACGCGCTTCGCGCTTTTGCCCGGCCATGACGTCCGATAACGAAAGCTGACTACTTGATCAGCCCTTTTTCCTTGTAATAGCGGATCGCGCCGGGATGCAGCGGAACCGGGCTGCCGGTGGCGGCCGCCTCGAGCTTGATCTCCTTGCCCGCGGCATGGGCGTTCTGCAATTCGGGCAGCGACTCGAAGATCAGCTTGGTCATCTGGTAGGCGAGGTCGTCCGACACCGCGGAGCTCGTCACGAGATAGTTGACCACGGCCGCGGTCGGCACGTCCTTGTCCTGGCCGGTATAGGTATTGGCCGGAATGATTGCCGAGATGAAGGGCGGGCCGATCTTGTCGATGGTCTCCTTCGGCACCGACACCACGGTGATCGAGGCCGAACTCGAGAGATCCTTCAGCGAGGCGACGCCAAGGCCGGCCGATTGAAGCGTCGCGCCCAACTGGCGGTTCTTCATGAGGTCGACGGATTCGGCGAACGGCAGATATTCGACCTTGCCGAGGTCCTTATAGGTCATACCTGCGGCCGCGAGGATCGCACGGGAATTGAGCTCGGTGCCCGACTTCGGCGCGCCGACCGAGAGGCTCTTGCCCTTGAGGTCTGCGAGCGTCTTGATGCCCGATTCGGCGGTCGCGACAATCTGGATGTAGTTCGGATAGATCGCGCCGATGGTGCGCAGCTTGTCCAGCTTGGACTTGAAGCCGGCTTCCTCGTCGCCCTCCCAGGCGGCTTTGAGCGAGTCACCCAGCGTGAACGCAATTTCACCGCGGCCCTGCTGGAGCAGGATCAGGTTCTCGACCGACGCCTTGGTGGCCTGCACCTGCGTCTTCACGTTCGGAATCTTGTCGCCGTAAATCTTTCCGATCGCGACCCCAAGCGGATAGTAGACGCCGGAGGTGCCGCCGGTCAGCACGTTGATGAAGGATTGCGCATGCGCGCAAGGTGCCGACGCCGCCAGGGCAAGAGCCGCGGCCGCGCCGAAAATCGTCCGTTTCATGGTTGTTGTACTCCCCAAACCGGCCGGGAAATTGGCCGGATGGGGGAAGCGGGTCAACCCATCCAAAAGTCACAACAGGACTGCGGTAAACGGCTGACCCGGCTCGATTTTTGGGGAACCCGCGGGTGCGGCGAGGTGGCGCAGTCAGGGTCTGGCGCGTGTCTCGCCGCGCTGGCAAGCCTTACTGGCAAGCTCTTGCTGGCAAGCCCTTATTGGAAGGTCATGTCCAGGCACTTGGAGATGTCGGAGCCGAGGCCGGAGGAGATGATGATGCAGCCGCGCACCTTCTGCGCGGTGACGTCGGCGGCCCAGACCGAGTAGCCGCCGGGGCCGAAGAACGAGTTGGTGTTCGGCGGTTCGGTCTCGGTCGCGTCGAAATCGTATTTGCCGTCGGTCTCGAAGATGCGCGGCTTCTTGGTGCAGCCGCCGTCGGTCTGGACGTTGATGACTTCCTTGTTGTCGCGGGTCAGCGCGAGCGAGACCTGGCAGCGGAAATATTCCGAGGTCTTGGTATTGAACAGGTAGGTGTAGGACTTGCAGGTCGCGGTGTTCAGCTTGCCCGGGGCGAGGCCACGGCTGCACGAAATCCGCTGGTTGTGGCTGAGCTGGTAGTCATCCGCCCGGGCGGCGGGCGCCAGCGCCGTCACCAACAGCGCGGCGGCTGAGCAGGCTTTCACGACTTGGTTCATCCGAATCATCCCCCTACCAATATTTTTGTCGAATTGCGTTCTAGACTGAAAGCGGAACATAGTCGCGCGGGGACGAAGGGAAAATCACAAACTGCTGGGCAGGACGTGATGCGCTGCGGCGCTTTCGCAAATTGACCTGTAAACGCCGTTCGTGATTTGTTCAAGATGGCAACCCCAACGATGGGGAGGATGGGATGATGGCATTTTCAACGAAGACATTTGCACTTGCACTCACAGCAACGCTCGGCGCATTCAGCGCACCCGCATTGGCGCAGACCGCGGCAACGCCCTGGGAGCTCAAGCCCGACACCGGCTATGCCTATGACAAGGAAGGCAAGACCTTCTCCTACAAGATGGGCACCAACAATGCCGGTGAACTCCTGAAGGGCGCCAAGAAGGTGCCGAAAGGCACGCTGTTCTTCATCGGCCACAACGGCCAGCTCTACATGCGCAGCGGCCCGTATCTCGAAGGCGACGGCAAGTTCAAGTTCGGGTCGGATCAGTAAGGGGCGACGGCCAACCCAAGCACTCGGTGTCATCACCCGCCTTGTGCGCGCTTGCGCACTGGGGCGGGTGATCCAGTATTCCAGAGGCCGTTGTGCTTCAATCGAGAGGCTGCGGCGTACTGGATGCCCCGGTCAAGCCGGGGCATGACAGCGGAGGATGTGGCAGCGAGGACTAAAACGCCCCCGCCAGCTCCCGCGCGCCGGCATTGTTGCTGTTACTGTCCATCCGCGTGTCCGTCACCGCCAGCAGCTTGGCCACCGTGTTGTGACGGATCGCGACCGGGTTGCGCTCGTAGCCGCCGCGCTGGAAGAAGTTCGAGGTCGGCACCTGCTCGCGCATGGCCTGCGGCATCGTCACCATGTCGAGACCGGTGCCGTCGCCGGTGAGGTTCATCATCTCGAGCTCGGCGGCGGTGAGCGGCCGGGTGTAGCCCTTGGTGCGCGCGAACAGCACCGAAGTCAAAAGCTTATGGGTTTGCAGCATCGGGCCGATATCGATGTCGAGCACCATGGCATGCATGGCCCAGCCCTGCGCGGTGTTGCCGATCTTCTCGTGCTCCGACCAGGTGTCCGGCACCGATTTCGCCTGCGCCACCATCTTCTTCAGCACGGCAAGCTTGTGCTCGAGCGGCTGGCGCGCCGGTCCCGACGTCCGCGCCACCTTCTCGGAGAGCGCACGGATGAGTTCATGGCCCTGCTCGGCCAGCAGCTCGACGCTGTTGGTGGTCAGGAGCTGGTTGTAGCCCATCGCGGTCGAGATCGCGCGCTTGCCGCCATGCTCAATACCCGCCTGCACATCGTAATTGCCGGTGCCGCCGGTCTCGAACGAATAGACCCGCACCGCCTGCTCGCGCGTCAGCCCGGAGGCGAGCGCGTAGCGCGCATAGGCGCGCTTGAACTCGACCTCGCTGGACGGCCGCTGCGGCGTGAACTGATAGAGCTCCCGCGCCGCTTGCAGGAGATCGGCGACCACCGGTATCGGCTTTCTGGTCGGACGCTCCGGCGTTTCCTCCGGCTCCGGATTCACCGGCCGCTTCGGCCCGTTATAGAGCGGCGGATGCTGCAGCACATAATCGTCAAGCGTGACCTGCTGTCCGCTGCGCCGCTTGGCGTTGCGGCCTTTCCGCTTCTCGGAGATCTGGCTCCAATAGGCACCCGCCTCTTCGTCGAAGGCCCCGCGCGCCGCCTGATATTCCTGCAGCTTGCGGCGATATTCGAGCACGGCCGGCGACGCCCCACCTTGCGCAAAGAACTGCGACAAGAGCTGGGCCTTGGCATCGCGGACGGCCGGCGGCAGCGCGTCGGCCTCGCCGCCCTGCGCTGTGGGCGCGAGCAGGACGATCGCGAATGGAACCAGCGCGAGATGTTTTCGAATCGAGTGATGCATGCTGCCCTCTTAGCAGGCATCCGGTAACCGTCACGTTAACGCGCCGTTTACCATCGTCACTTCCAGGCGAACACCGGCTGTTCCAGCTCGGTGACGCGGGTGTGACGTCCCGCCAGCACCTCGCGGAACTGGTAGATCAACGCCGCGGTCGGCGCGTGAATCAGGCTCGTCTCGTGATGGAAGCGGATCACGCGGCGGGAGCTTTCGGGAATCGCGATGAAGTCGAACGCGTCTTCATGCTCGATCGTGGCGAGCGCGATGCGGTGGACCGAGGCGACCTCATCCGGGTTCGGCCGGATCGCGGCACTGTCGGCCGTCCAGACCACCACCGGCGTGATCAGATAGCCGGAGCGGGTCGGATAATCGTCGAGCGTGCCGAGCACCTCCGCGTGCGAAAGGCGGAGGCCAAGCTCCTCATCAAGCTCGCGCAGCGCCGCTTCGACCGGCGTCTCGCCGGCATCGCAGCGGCCGCCCGGCAAGGCCCATTGGCCGCGATGGGCGCGCAGGTGTGACGCGCGCAGCGTGAGCAGGAATGCGGTGTCATCGCCGTCACTCGCCGCGGTCAGCGCGACCGCCACCGCGGCGCGTTTCAATGCGGCCGGCGCATCGTCCTCCGGCAGGCGCGTGAAGGCCGCGCAGGCAGCCGCGATATTCCGCCGTGTGGCATCGTCGAATGGTCTCATGATGCTTGACTACACCACGTCAGGCCCCGATGAAATGAGCTCGCAAGGCCCGCGCAGCAATGGACGACCACATGACCAACAAGGCCGCCGCAAGGCTCAAATCGGACGGCTGGAGCATCCTGGAGACCACGGGCTTCTTGCACCTGATCGGCCCCTTGTGGGAGCGCAAGGTCGACGGCCATTACGAATTCGCACTCGCCACCGAGGACAAGCACCACAATCGCCGCGGCATGGTCCAGGGCGGCGTGATGATGACGTTCGCGGACCGTACCTGCGGCATGACCGCCCGCTACGTTTCCGGCAAGGAGTTCATGGCGACGGTGCAGCTCGACACCCATTTCGTCGAGGCCGGCCAGATCGGCGACATCCTGATCTCCCGCCCCCGCGTGGTGCGCTCGACGCGCAGCCTCATCTTCATGAGCACGGAAGTGACGGTGGATGGTCGCTGCATCGTGATGGCGAATGGCGTGTTCAAGATCTTGAAGGGGCCGGGGTAGCGTCGCGCGGTCGGGCTGCCGCTCTAACTACACCCACCGCTGTCGTCGCCCGGCTTGACCAGGCGACCCAGTACGCCGCAGCCTCTCGGCTCAATCACAGCCGTCTCTGGAATACTGGATCGCCCGCCTTCGCGGGCGATGACAGCTGAGAGTGCGGCAAGCGCCCTCCCCAATCTCGTCATTGCGAGCGCAGCGAAGCAATCCAGTATCTCTCCGCGGATGCATCTCTGGATTGCTTCGCTGCGCTCGCAATGACGGAATTAGCTGGCTATGCTGCCAGCTTCGATAGCGTTGAGGAAACAGCCCATGCAATACCGCCAGCTCGGCCGCACCGGCCTGAAAGTCTCGCCGATCTGTCTGGGCACCATGATGTTCGGCGGACCTACCGATGAAGCCGCATCAAATCGGATCATCGCCAAGGCGCATGAGGCCGGGATCAATTTCATCGACACGGCGGATGCCTATTCGAAGGGCGGCTCCGAGGAGGTCGTCGGCCGCGCGATCGGCAACAACCGGCACGCCTGGGTGCTCGCCACAAAACTCGCCAACCCCATGAACACTGGTATGGGCGACGATCCCAACCGTGTCGGCCTGTCGCGCCGCTGGGTGTTGCAGGCCGCCGACGAGAGCCTGAAGCGGCTCGGCACCGACCACATCGACATCTATTATCTGCACAAGGAAGACCATGCGACACCGCTGGAGGAGACGGTGCGCGCGATGGGCGATCTGATCCGCGCCGGCAAGGTGCGCTATTTCGGCGTCTCGAACTACCGCGCCTGGCGCGTCGCCGAGATCTGCAACATCTGCGACCGGCTCGGCATCGACCGGCCCGCGGTGAGCCAGCCTTATTACAACGCCGTGAACCGCATGCCCGAGGTCGAGCACTTCCCGGCCTGCTCCTATTACGGCCTCGGCATCGTGCCCTACAGCCCGCTGGCGCGCGGCGTGCTCACCGGCAAGTACAAGCCCGACGCCGCGCCGGACAAGGAGACACGCGCCGGCCGCAACGACACCCGCATGATGCAGACGGAATGGCGGCCGGAATCGCTCCAGCTCGCGCAGGAGATCAAGACCCACGCCGAGACGAAGGGCATCACCGCCGGCCAGTTCGCGGTCGCCTGGGTGCTGAACTCCGCCTTTGTCAGCTCGATCGTCGCCGGCCCGCGCACCGAGGAGCAGTGGGACGGCTACATCCGCGCGCTCGACTACCGCTTCACGGCGGATGACGAGGCGCTGATCGACCGGCTGGTCGTGCCGGGCCATCCCTCGACGCCGGGCTACAACGACCCCGCCTATCCGATCGAGGGACGCCGCGCGCGGACGGCTTGAGAGCTGAAGACGATGACGGCGCACGAAGACCGCTACGGCCTTTCGCTCTCGACGTCTTCGCACGAGGCGGCAAGCGCCTATCGCGAAGGCGTCGATCTCATGCTGGCCGGCTGGACCGGCACGGCGGAGGCGCTGGAGCGCGCGATTGCGGCCGATCCGGATTTCGCGCTTCCCCACATCGCCCGCGCCCGCGTGCATGCCTTCTATCAGCAGGGCGATCTCGCCCGGCAGAAGGCGGCTGTGGCACGCGAACGCGTCGCCAAGCGCGGCACGGAGCGCGAGCGCTCGCATGTCGAGACGCTGGCGCTTGCGATCGAGGGCCGGCTGCCCGAGGCGATCGCATCGACGCTGAAACACGTCGACGCATGGCCGCGCGACGCCGTGGTGCTGTCGCTGCCGCTCGGCGCGTTCGGCCTGTTCGCGTTCTCCGGCATGCCCGATCACGACCGCGCGCGGCACGAGCTGTGCGAGCGCGTCGCGCAGCATTATGGCGAGGACTGGTGGTTTCTCACCATGTCCGGCTGGGCCATGACCGAGAATGGCGACGTCGCGCGCGGTCGCGGCGTCACCGAGCGTGGCTTCGACCTGCGCCGTCAGAACGCCCATGCCGCGCACGCCGTGCTGCACGCGATGTTCGAGGACGGCTCGATCGACGCGGCTGATCGCCTCGTCGACGAATGGATCCCCTCTTACGACCGCGCCGGCATCCTGCACGGCCATATCCGCTGGCACCAGGCGCTCGGCGCGCTCGAGCATGGCGATGCGGCGCGCGCGCTTGCGATCTATGCCGACGTGCTTCAGCCCTCCGCCACGAAGGCGCCGCCGCTCAACGTCGTCACCGACGGCGCCTCGCTGCTCTGGCGCCTGTCGGCTTACGGCCACACCGTGCCGGAAGCGCTCTGGCTCGAGGCCGATGCCACCGCGCAAAAACTGTTTCCGAAATCGAGCCTGCCCTTTGCCGACGTCCACATGGCGCTGTTCGCTGCGGCGACGCAGAACCAGGAGGCGCTCGCCGCGCGCCTCGCGGCGATCGAGCAGCGGCTCACTGAGGGCAAGCTGCCGGCCGGTCCCGTGGTGCCGGCGATCTGCCGTGCGCTCGTGGCCTTTGCCCGCGAGGATTACGCCTCATGCGTGCGAACGCTCGCGCCCGTCCTCGGCGAGGTCGTGCGCATCGGCGGCAGCCATGCCCAGCGCGAACTGATCGAGGATACCTACATCGTCGCGCTCATGCGCAGCGGTGAGCTGCCCCGTGCCCGCGCGCTGCTCGACGCCCGCCTGCACCGCCGGCCCTCGCTTCGCGATACGCGCTGGCAGGCGGCGACCGTTTAGCTCTGCCACGAAAAAAACATCGGTCTGGCAGCAAGTGGCCTGCTAGGACGGGATGGGGCGATCGGATGAATCGCCGATGGGTGGTGCGGTGGTATTCCAGTCGGGTCTAGCTGAACAAACGGGATCGCAACCAATTTGTGGTTCGCTCGTTGTTGAGCGGAACTTTTCCGCCGCCGTGGCCCCCTGGCATACGAGCCTGATGATGCGCCTCCGCCGACCGGTCCTCGCCGCGGCCCTCGCGATTCTCGCAAGCCCTTGTTTTGCCGAGTCTTCCGCGCCCATCCCCGTCAACAACCCGCCGGCGCAGAACGCCTTCATCGACCTGCTGGCGCTGATGTCGGGCCACTGCAAGACGCTGAAGGTCGCGGGGCGCACCTTCGCGTGCAAGACGGTGGCTTACGCCCATGGTGACAAGGGCCGGGTCAATTTCGCGGTCGCCGTCGACGATCCCTCCGACGCCAACCATGTCGTGTCGTTCTCCGGCGAGAACGGCCAGCGCGCGGACGACAATTCCTACGAGCTGCGAATCGACCGCATGCTGCTCAATTCCAAGGACAGGCCCAAGGTCGACGGCCTGCCGGTGCCGGCTGAGCAGACCTCGACCGGCGTCTGCCGCCAGACCGGCAATTTCGCCGCAAGGAAGGTCACGGACGTCACCTGCACGGCGACCGACAGCGAGGGCCGCCGGTACGAGCTGCTGTTCGTCTCCGACGGCAAGCCGGTGAGCGTGCGCCGCATCCGGCAATCGTCGCCATCGATCCAGGATCCGTTCAAGTAACGGCATCATCCGCTGCTGTCGGCATGTATGATCGCGCCATGCTTTGGAGCGATTCATGACTCGCGACCGCCTGTTTCTGCTGCGCCCTGGTTTCGAGGACCCCGCCTTTCCGGGCCAGCGTTTCTATTGCTGGCATTGCGCGTTGATCGAGGGCGTGCTCGCCTCGTTTCCGCAGCTCGCCGAAAAGCTCGACGTTGAGCGCATCGCATGGCCGCGGCCAAGGCTGTCGGCGATCGCGCTGGTCGGCGAGGAGAACCAGTCGCTGCCGCTGCTCGTGCTGGCCGACGGGATGACGTCGCCGCACCAGACCGGCAGTCACCACGGCCGCGCCTTCATCGCCGACAAGGACGCGATCCTCGCCGTGCTCTCCGAACGCCACGGGTTTCCCGATCCGCATCCGTGAGGGCCGCGCACTCGCGCAGCTCTCTGCGTCCGGGGCACGAGAGCTGTCGCGAAACGAGGGAAAATCGACATTGCCTGCCACGTCGGTCGCCCCGCATACTTCGCGCAGCAAGCAAGTCTGGAAGCCGCTCCTCATGATCAGCCCCCTCCCCGCCCTCGTCGTCGTCGACGTTCAGCGCGCATTCGACGAATGGGAGGCGGCCGGCAAGCGGCGCAACAATCCGGACGCGGTGGCGCGCATCGCCGATCTGCTCGCCGCATTCAGGAAGCGCGGCGCGCCGATCTTCCACATCCGCCACGAAGGCACCAAGCCGAACTCGACGTTCCTGCCGCAAAACTCCGGCTACACGGTCAAGGGCGAGGCGCGCGAAGCGCCGGGCGAGGCGGTGATCGTCAAGCGCGTCAACAGCGCCTTCATCGGCACCGATCTCGAGACGCGCCTGCGCGCGGGCAACATCACGACGCTCGTGATCTGCGGCGCCACCACCAATCATTGCATCGAGACGACGACGCGGATGGCCGGCAATCTCGGTTTCGACGCGAGCCTCGTGCGCGATGCGACCTGGACCTTCGACCGGATCGGACCAGATGGCGACAAGCATTCGGCTGAAGAGATTCATGCGATGACGCTGTCGAATCTCAACGGCGAATTTGCGCGCATCGTCAGCGCCGCCGACGTGATCGCTTCGCTCGAAGCGATGCGACAATAGATCGCGCCACATCGTTCACACGTCGATCGGAATTTCGTCTGCGTCGTTTCGACGCCCGCACTGGTCGGAACGCAGCGGACAGCCATCTGTTATCACGCGACTTCTCAACTGGAGTGATGACATGAAGTATCTCTTTGTCGCGATGGCTGTGGGTGCAGCGGCGCTCGCCGGCGGATCCACGGCCAACGCGGCGGGCAAGGCCAGCGCAAAGCAGAACGCGCCAGCCGGCCAGTCCACCGACATCAGCGCGCAGCACAGGCACCACCACCACGGCCATCGCCATCACCAATGGCGCCATCACCATCACGGCTACTATCGTCCGCACTACCGGAGCTACGGTTATTACCCGCGGCACCACGGCTATTACGGCGGCGGACCGTACGGCTATTATGGTGGCGGAGGTCCCGGCGTGACGTTCAGCTTCGGCGGCGGCCGCTGGTGAGACATTAGGCCCGCCTTGTGCGGGCCTTTTTTCATCCTCGCAAAATCATCTCCGCAGTCTCCAGCCCGCTCGCCAGCGCCGCCTCGACCGTCCCCATGTCGCGGCCGCGATAGAGCGCTTCACCAGAGAACAGCACCGGGCCGTCGGCGCGCGCGAGGATCGCCTGGGCCTCGCGCGTCCGCGGCGTCGCCCAGGAATAGGCGCCGCGGGCGAAGGGATCGTGCAGCCAGTTGGTCGCCGCAGCCGCCACGAGATCGCGCGCGATGTCGCCCCGCGACACGCCGAAGATGGCCGCAAGCGAATCGACCCCGGCATCGATCAGCCCTTGCCGATCGAGCTTCGCAAGCTCGGCCGTTCGCGGCCCGCCGAACCAGCCGGTGAGCACGGGATGCTCGTCCGGATGCCGCGTCCACCACACCGGGATCGACTGGTCCGACAGCAGGAAGGTCATGTCCGCGAGATCTTCGCTTCGCTCGCGCCACCACGGCCGCGCGAACCGCAGCAGGATTTTTATCACGCTGCCGAAGCCGATATCGTCAGCTGCCGCAGCCTTCGCGCGTGCGGGCTCCGGAAGCGCGATCTCGCGCAGCAACGGCAGCGGGACGGTGAGGATCACGCGATCGCAGCCATGCACGTCGCCGCCGGCACAGCGGACGGCCAGCGCGCCGCCCGTCTCCTCGATCGTCGATACCGCGCAGCCGAAGCGAAACGTCACGCCAATCCCGCGGCACTCGCTCGCCAGAAAATCGATCAGCGCGCCGTAGCCGCCGACGATGCGCGCCTGGGCGTGATGCCCGCCGTCCATCCATTCCTCGCGCAGCGCCAGCGTCGAGGCGCGCTCGGGGTCGGCGGCGTCGTAGCCCTCGACCATGCGCTCGATCGAATGGCGCAGCTGGTCATACCCAGGCCCGGCGAAGTGGCTGCGGAGGAAATCGGCAACCGTGAGATCATCCCTCAACGCCCCCAGCGCGGCGTACAGCTCTGCCTCGTGCGGATCGTGACGGTCTTCGTGCGAGAGCCTCGTGCCGTCAAAGCTCCACTGGGTGCCTTCGATCTCCTGCAGCGACAGTCCCGCCTCGCGCACAAGCTTGCGCGTGACCGGCGCCTCGCCATGGACGAATTCGGCGCCGCCATCGGCGGGGTAGCCGAACTCGGACGCCGGCAGCGGATCGATGCGCCCGCCGCAGCGCTCGCGCGCCTCCAGGATCGTGACCGTCCTGCCCGCACGTGCCAGCTCGCGCGCCGCCATCAGCCCGGCCGCGCCGGCACCGACGATGACGATGTGCTCCAATTGTCCCATGCCGATGCCTTACTTGGGCATCGCTTGCGGGTCGTTCTTGATCAGATAGCGCAGCAGCAGAACGCCACCGCCGAGGTCGCGCGTGCTCTCCAGCGTCATCGCGGCGAGCGGCGCGCGCTTGTCGCTGTCCGCGTCCGTCGAATCGAACACGAAGGGTGCGCCCCTGGCGCCATCGATCGCGGGGCTGAGGATCAAGTTGAATTCGTCGATGAGGCCGGCGCGCAGGAAGGCGCCATTGGCGACGCCGCCGCCCTCCACCAGCAGGCGCTTCACACCCAACTCCCGATGGAGGATGTCCAGCGTCAGTGCGAGGTCGATCTCGGACTTGCCGGCGAAGATGTAGGACACACCCTCGTCGCGCAGCCCCGCCAGATGCGAATCCGGCACGCCCTCGGTCAGCACCACGACGATCGGGTCACCGCCGATGTCTGACCGGCCCCAGCCGATCTTGCCCTGCGCGTCGAGCACGACGCCGTAGGTTTTCGCATCGCGCCGCGCGAACCAGCTTTGGCGGGGAAATGTCTCGCCCGCCGTTGCAGGATAGGGCTTGCCCTTGGCGAACTCGGAGCCGGTGACGCGGCCGATCACCCAGGCGTCGCCGCCGAGTTCGTCATGGATCTTCTCGAACCAGTCTGTGCCCGCCCCCTTCGGCCGCCAGCGGCTGGGATGCGTGCGGCCGTCCAGGCTGGAATGCATCAGGCAAATGACGTAGGGCTTCATGCAATTCTCCGGGTACGCTTCAGGCCGCCGATCCATCGCGCCCGGCGCGATCCTTCACGATCACCGCGAGCGGATTGAGTTTTGGCGGCGCGACGAGCTTCAGCGTGTTGCTGTCGTGATGGTTGAACGGCGCGCCGCGCACGAACAACTCGGTCTGGATCAGATAGCTCCAGCTTCCGTCATCGTTGAAGGTGATGTCGCAGCGATAAGAATCGGTGCGGAAGGCCTGTTCCAGGAAATCGGTCGAGCAGATTCCGTAAGCGGTATCGCCGCGCTTCGCCGTGACCGATATCTTCCTGTCATCCGGCCCGGCCTTGCCCGAGGCGAGCAAGACCTGTCCGCGCGGAATCGCGAGCGTCTGCATGATCAGCCCGGTCGCGGGCTCCCACAGCCAATAGCCGACCTGGTCGTGGAAGGTGATGTCTTCCTCGGGCGTGTTGATGTGGATGTGATAGCGCAGCCCGTAAAACAGCTGCGGCCCGTTGGCCTGCGGGTCGATCGGGTCCATGCGGATGCGCTCGATGAAGGTCCGCCGCTCCGGCCCCTCCGCCTTCGGATTGATGTCGATGCCCTTGTCCGCCTGCCAGCTCCCTGCGAGACGGCGGAGCGGGCCGAGATTGGCAAGGCCGTCGGGCGAGACGTCCTCGGGTTCGGTGAAGATGTCTGCGGGAATGGGGAGCATGGGAACCTCGCGTCAAGTTGCGGGGAGCAGCAATAGCACAAGGACGGCGGGAATCGACTGGAATGGAACCAGAGCGCGCGCCGGGTGTTATCTGCGCTTGAGTACGAGCCCTCGAAATACCGGCTCGAATGGGCAAGGACGCCCGTGTCACGCGTAGCGGGGGATCCGGTGCTGTCTGAGAAGGCTGCTCGGCGGTCAATTGAAATGGGCTTCCTCGCTGACGGAGGCAAGCTGGGCGCGATGATGAGCGCCCGCGACTGGTCGGATTCACCGCTCGGTCATCCCCGCGATTGGTCTCAGGCACTGAAAACGACGGTCAGCATGCTGCTGGCCGCGCAAGCCCAGATCGTCCTGTTCTGGGGGCCCGACTTCGTCGCGCTCTACAATGACGCCTACGCCCCGGGCATCGGCGCCAATCACCCCCGCGCCCTCGGTCGCCCCGCGATCGAAAACTGGGGCGAGCTGTGGGACGATCTCGAACCGCTGCTGTCAGGCGTGCGCCGAACCAGAAAGACGTTCGCCGCCAAGGATCGTCCGTTTTACGTCGAGCGCCACGGCTACGGCGAAACCAGCTACTGGGACGTCTCCTACTCAGCCGTGCGGGACGATGACGGCTCGGTCGGCGGAGTGCTCTGTATCGTGTCCGAGACGACGGAGCGCGTGCTGGGCGAGACGCGGCTGCGGGCGAGCGAAGCGCGATACAGGGAGCTGACTGCGACCCTCGAACAACGCGTCGCCGAACGGACCGCCGAGCGTCATTTGCTGGCGACGATCGTGGAAACCACCGACGGACAGATTCAAGCCCTCGATCTCGATTATCGCTGGCTCGCCATCAACACGTCCTGCGCCGATGCCTATCAGCGCATCTACGGTAAGCGCCCGCGGGTCGGCGATTCCCTGCACGAATTCCTGGCCGACCGGCCCGAGCATCTCGCTGCGGCAACCACGGTCTGGAGCCGGGCGCTGGCCGGCGAAGCCTTCACCAACATCGAGGAGTTCGGCGATCCCCGGTTCGACCGCCGCGTCTACGAGTTGAAGTTCGAGGCGCTCCGCGCTCCGGACGGCACGCGGATCGGCGCGTTCCTGACCGGGGTCGACGTGACGGATCGCCTGGAGGAGCAGGCGCGGCTCGCGCAGGCCGAGGAGGCGCTCCGCCAGGCCCAGAAGATGGAGGCGATGGGCCAGCTCACGGGCGGCGTCGCGCACGATTTCAACAATCTGCTCACGCCGATCGTCGGCCTGCTCGACCTGTTTCAGCGCAAGGGCATCGGCGGCGAGCGCGAGCATCGCCTCATCGCCGGTGCGGCACAGGCGGCCGAGCGCGCCAAGACGCTGGTTCAGCGCCTGCTCGCTTTCGCGCGCCGGCAACCGCTTCAGGCCATTCCCGTCAGCATCGGTCTCCTCGTTGCCGAGATGGGCGACCTGATCTCGAGCACGACCGGGCCGCAGATCCAGGTCACGGTGGACACGCCGGAAGACCTTCCCGCGGCCATGGCCGATCCCAACCAGATCGAGATGGCGATCCTGAATCTCAGCGTGAACGCCAGGGATGCCATGCCCCACGGCGGCAAGTTGCGCATCTCGGCGAAGGCGCGGACGGTTGGAGACTCTCACAATTCGGAGTTGGCACCGGGCACCTATGTCTGCATCTCTGTCGCCGACACCGGCATCGGCATGGACGAGTTCACGCTGGCCCACGCCGTCGAACCGTTCTTCTCGACCAAGGGCGTCGGGCGAGGCACCGGTCTTGGCCTCTCGATGGTCCACGGCCTTGCGTCACAGCTCGGCGGCGCGCTGACGATCAGGAGCGCCGTGGGGGCGGGGACGACGGTCGAGCTGTGGCTGCCGGTCAGCCACGCCGTCGCGGGCGCCATTGATGCCGTCCCGCAATCAAAACTGCGGCCACAGCCCGTCGGCACGGCTCTGCTGGTGGATGACGAACCGCTGGTGCGCATGAGCACCGCCGAGATGCTGGGCGAGCTCGGCTACAACGTCGTCGAAGCCGGCTCGGCGGAGGATGCGCTTCAGCGCGTCAGGGAAGGCCTGCGGCCGAACCTGCTCGTCACCGACCATTTGATGCCCGGCATGAGCGGCACAGACCTCGGCCTCGCGCTGCGCAATCAATATCCCGAGCTCCAGATCCTCGTCGTGTCGGGCTACGCCAACAACGAAGGCATCACGCCGGACCTGTCGCGGCTGACGAAGCCGTTCCGAAGCGATGAGCTGGCGGCGAGCCTGGCAGGCTTGGCGAAGGCGGGGCGGTAGGCGACGCAAGCGGGCGAGCAGCTCGCATGAGCGAAAGCGACATGCCGGT
Source organism: Bradyrhizobium sp. S3.7.6 (assembly GCF_054061875.1). Taxonomy (NCBI): domain Bacteria; kingdom Pseudomonadati; phylum Pseudomonadota; class Alphaproteobacteria; order Hyphomicrobiales; family Nitrobacteraceae; genus Bradyrhizobium; species Bradyrhizobium sp. S3.7.6. The sequence continues at coordinate 142,465 of NZ_JBSSEQ010000001.1, forward strand.
GCGATGACATGTATCGGCGATCACGCCGTGATGATCGATGCGCGGGCGACTGTACCCCAGTCCGATCGGAGGAGGCTGCCCAGCGGACGAACCCCCTCAACCCCAGCCGCATCTACTTCAACGCCAGACTCTGGGCGTGAACTGAGAAGACCGAGGTGGAGGCCCGCCGGTTCACGCTGGCGGGCTCGCTACGTTCTGAGAGCGTCAACCGCGTGGGCGACGAGAACGCCGATGCTGAGTACGATCAGGCAAATAATCGCCGCTTGAAATAACATCGGAGTAAATCCCGTGGGCCAGGGTCGGCTTTTATAAGCCCTCACATTCCGCCAGCATTTGGCCACCCAGAAGGCGCTTCGGTGTCCGCCTCGTTACAAGTATGCAAGGTTCATTGGCCTTGCGCGACGACGTCTCACCCCTTCAAAGCGGTGCGAGAATCTACCAGTCGATCAGCAGCACAACGATTACTAACATGGCGTAGATAGTCCTGCGGCCGATCCGGTTCATTGAAGAACCTCATATTCAAACGCCACGCCCTCGGGATCGTTCTCCCCGAACCATGTCTCTGCGGCTCCATCTGGCGCGACATCGGCGCCCGCCTGCCGCAGGCGGCGCAGATGAAACGGGGCTCGCTATCCGAAAGCCGTACGTCATCCGGCCAGCGGTCCGCATTCAAGGACACGCAATGGCAACTGTTACGTTTACCTACAAGCGGTTCCGAGCCTGAATAGCATGAGCGCTTTTCGCGCCAGGTAGCATCAATAAACGCCCCAGCGTCTGGCAAGGGCTTTTACTGGCGGTATTCCCCTCGCGCCGCCGGTATATTCACCTCCATCCATCCACGGAGATCGATATGCATCGTGTCGCTCCGATGCTGACGTTACTCACTGCCGCTGTATTCCTTGCTTTTTTGGAGCCGGTCCGAGCTGCCGAGGCGGATCGATACTGCCTGCGAGGTCGCAATTGGGGCTTTCCGGGCAATTGTCAGTTCGCCACCCGCTCGCAATGCCTGGCTGCTGCTTCTGGCACGAACGCATATTGCGGCATCAACCCGCGCTATGCCGCTCCGCGGCGGCGCTAATCACCGCTCGGAGCTATTCGGCGGCACGGCATGGCAGAAGCGGTCAATCAAGGAAGGCCCCAATGCGAAAGCTTGCACTGTTCGTCATCCTGCTCTCGTTCGCAGGAATGGTCCCTTCCAGCGAATCATTTGCTCAGAGTGCGCTTCGAGGTGCCGTCATCGGTGGTGCTGTTGGTGGTCGCCGCGGCGCTGCCATAGGGGCGACGGCCGGAGCCATCGCGGGCGCCCACCGGCGACATCAACATTGGCATCGATATTATTGGAGGAACGGCAACTGCTGGTACCGCTCGACCAGCGGAAGGTCGCACCGCGTGTCGCATCGGTACTGCCGTTGAGCCTTCGCGTAGCGGGCCGTGCGACTGGCCTACAGAAAAGATCGAGAACGGCAACTCAATAAGGAGATCGCAATGTTCTTCGCTCAGGAAGGATTCACATATCGAAATTTCCTGATGGATATAATTGCTGTATTCGCATTTGTCGTTTGGTTCTGGCTGCTCATTGTCATCTATGGCGACCTGTTCAGGCGCCACGACATTTCCGGATGGGGTAAGGCACTGTGGGTGCTTGCACTTGTTCTGACCTCCTACCTCGGCATCTTTGCTTACCTCATCACCCAAGGCAGGGGGATGGCGGAACGCAGCGCCGAGCAGGCTCAGCGGGCGCGCGAGGAGTTACGGCACATCGTCGGCTTTAGTGTCGCCGACGAGCTTTCCAAGCTCGATCAGCTCAAAAAATCGGGATCCATAACCGACACCGAGTACGGGCGCCTTCGCACCAAACTGGTCTCCTAACCATCGGTGAGGGAAGCGGGGAGGCCCATGATGTTCGCAAAGCCTTTTGGCACCGTTGGAGCTCTTATTGCTGGCTTTGCAATTGCGTGGACTGAAAGCGCGCATGCGGAAATATTCATAACAACCGCCACCATATCGCAGGGCGAGTTGGTCATCGTCGGAAGAGTAAGACGGCCCCGCGAGTCCAGCGTGGAAATCAAGATCAGTCCGAGCAAAACCGTGAAAGTCGAGAGCACTTCGAGCGGAGGATTTCGGTGGATTGGACCGGAGTTTCCATCGACTTGTATTGTAAAGATCACGTCCGGACCAGATACGAGAGACGTGGTGATACAGAATTGCGGCCTCCCCGGGCCAGCGGGTCCTCCAGGGCCGGCCGGACCTGCAGGCCCGATCGGACCGCCCGGGCCCAAAGCGAATTAGAAGGCAGACTTCGTCTTGCGGGTTTGCAGGTTGCCCACCGGATCGCTCTCGCATCAACAATCGAGGTGTCGGTTCGAAGTTCTGACGGAGCGCTACTGAGCATTATTGGGCTTGGTCGCGTTTTCGACCGGAACCGCAGCGTGCGATGATAGGTACCGGCGATCACGCCGTGATTATCGATACGCGGGCGACTGTGCCCAGTCCGATCGGAGGAGGCTGGCCTAGCCGACGAGCCTCCTCAACCCCAGCCGCCCCTACTTCAACGCCAGGCTGCTGCAATACGCCGAGGTCTCGCCCGATCGCCAGCCGGTGACCCGTCCGGCTTCCTTGCACTCGTCGTAAGTCTTGAAGTTGCCGACGTTCCGGCACGTGAAGGAGTACACGCCGCCCGAAGCGTTGCAGCCGACCCAGGGCTGATTTCCCGTCTTGAAGCTCGATTGGCAACCGCCGGCACAGCTGCTCGTTTCGCGTTCGAGCTTGGCGAGCCTCGCGGCATCCGACATCGGCGCCGCCGCGGCCGTCGATGTGGCTGGCGATGTCCGATACCCGGTGCTGCGGATGGCCACGTGATGCGTTGGCTTGTGCGGCCTCGCCACCTGTCTCGGCGCGTCGACCGTGATGCTGGGAAGCTGAGTCTCGGTGGGCGTCGGTTGAGACATTGCCGTGCCGCTCAGGCCGCACAGCAACAGTGCAATCGATGGGAATGTGACAGCGGGACGCGCAACGAAGCGTGACGACAACGTCATGGCCATGTCCTTCCAGATGCGGAGGGACAGTCCATTCCATCCCCCGAGACGAGGATATCACGCGCCGATTGAAGTTGCATCGCCGAACCCTGCAACTTGATTCGGCCGCTCTCGTCATCCGTCCGTGGTGATCAACCACTGGAAGAACGTCATCAGAACGGCGACCGCGATGGCGACGACGATGAGGTTTGGCTCCTGGAGCGGGCGGAAATCATCGTTGCATTCCGCCTTGAAGCGGGCGCAGCCATGAATGAGCATCGTCAGCAGCACCGCGCCCGCTAAACCAAGGTTCGCGCTCAGCCACGATGCGTGGCGTTCGTGAAATAGGCCGGAGAAATTCGCGTCAGCGGATGCCGGAGAACGAGGGCAAACACCAGGATGGTGCCCAGGGGCGGAATCGAACCACCGACACTGCGATTTTCAGTCGCATGCTCTACCAACTGAGCTACCTGGGCGTGCTCCAAAGAGGGGCCAAGGCCCATCGAGCGGGCGGTTTATAGTGGGCTAGAAGCGGCCTGTCCACCCGGCTTCGCCAAGAGGCTTCGCCGGGCGCGGCCCGGCTGTGCACAAGATGGGGCGGACTTGCTGCGGCAGGCGCGCGGCGCGTCGACCATCGGAGTAAGCAATTGATATTAGTAATTATTCTTCGCCGTCCGCCTCGTCATCGCGGCCGGGGATGACGTAGGAGCCTTTCAGCCAGCGGTTCAGGTCGACGTCGCGGCAGCGCGAGGAGCAGAACGGGCGGGTGGCTTCCGACTGCGGCTTGCCGCAGATCGGGCAGGTTTTGAGCGGGCCGGCGGGCTTTTTGACGTGGTCGTCCATGATGTCGGCAGCTTACTCGGGGTGAAGGCGTTCAAGAGCCTGTCGGCAAAGCGGTTCCTCGGGCGGTCGCGCAGGCGTCGCGGGCCGGGTCCGGCGGGCCCATTCTACTGTGCATGGGGTTGTTTTCGAGATTTTTGTCGGCGCGCTAGATGGCCGTGGCGTTGAGCCAGCCGAAGCGGATCGGAAAACCCTCGCCGCCGAGCAGCGTCGTGGTCTCGTAGAGCGGCAGGCCGACGACGTTGCTGTAGGACCCCACCATCTTGACCACGAAGGAGCCGGCGATGCCCTGCACGGCGTAACCGCCGGCTTTGCCGCGCCATTCGCCGGAGCCGATATAGGCCTGGATGTCGTCCTCGGAGAGGCGCTTGAAGCGGACGCGGGTCTCGACCAGGCGCTGGCGGAAGGCCTCGCGCGGCGTCACCAGGCAGATCGCGGTGTAGACGCGGTGGTTGCGGCCCGACAGCAGCCGCAGGCACTGCGCGGCCTCGTCCACGAGGTTGGCCTTGGGCAGGATGCGGCGGCCGACCGCCACAACCGTGTCGGCTGAGAGGATGAAGGCGCCGCGCAGCTCGTCGTCGAGCTGCACCGATTTCAGGGCAGCGTCGGCCTTGGCCCTTGCGAGACGGTTGGCGCAGGCGCGCGGCAGCTCGCCCCGCTTCGGCGTCTCGTCGACGTCGGCCGGCCGGAGCGCGTCCGGCTCGATGCCGGCCTGGTTGAGCAGCGACAGGCGCCGCGGCGAACCGGAGGCAAGTACGAATTTGGGGCGGCCGAGCATAAGGTGATTGGGGGATGAAGCAGGGGGTGAATTGCGCGCGGAACCTATCGGAAGGGGGCTGATTTCACAACCCGGGAACCCGGACTTTACTGATTCGAGGCGTCCAACATGCGTGTGCCCTCGGTCTGTGACGCGGGTGTTACGGCTAACCGCTCGCCGCGCCGACCTTCGCAAAACGCCTGCGGATGCGCATCAACAGCTGGTCGCAGACCTCGCGGTAGGCGGCGAGCTTCTGGTCGCGGCTGCCTTCGATGGTGGTGGGATCCTGCGTCGGCCAGTATTCGACGTCGGCGGCGAGCGTGCGGGTCAGCTCCAGCGCCTTGTGGTGCGCTTCGGGCGAGAGCGTGATGATGAGGTCGAAATTGAGCCCCTCCCAGTCCTCCAGCTCCTCGAAGGTCTGCGGCTTGTGGGCGGAGATGTCCTGCCCCAGTTCGTCCATCACGGCGACCACGAAGGGATCGAGCTCGCCTTTCCTGGCGCCGGCCGACTTCACGTAGAGGCCCTGCGGAAACATGTGCCGCAGCAGGCTCTCGGCCATCGGCGAGCGCACGCTGTTCATCGCGCAGGCGAACAGCACCGATTGCGGATCGCGTGCGCGTGGCGGACCCGCCATCGCGCCTAGCCTCTTTTGAGAGAGGGCATGGCCTTGTCGGAAAACCGCTGCACATTTTTCCGGGCCATTAAGCCGTTTGTCTCGCGCATGATCTGGTCCGAAAACCGGTGCCCACTTTTCGGGATCATGCGCCTAACCCTTCCAGTGCAGGACGGTGATGAGCGTGAACAGCCGGCGCGAGGTCTCGAAGTCGACCCGCACCTTGCCCTTCAGCCGCTCCTGGAGCGTGCGCGATCCCTCGTCATGGATGCCGCGGCGCCCCATGTCGATGGCCTCGATCTTGTCCGGCGTAGCTGTCCGGATCGCCTGATAGTAGCTGTCGCAGATCATGAAATAGTCCTTCACGATCCGCCGGAACGGCGTCAACGACAACAGATGCGCGACCACGGGCGCACCGTCCTCAAGGCGAATGTCGAACATCAGCCGGCTGCCGGTGATTCCGATATGCAGCGTGAACGGCCCCTTCCCGTCGGCGCCATCGGGCGCGAACAGGTTCTGCTCGATCAGATCGTAGATGGCGATCGCGCGCTCATGCTCGATGTCGGGCCCGGAACGGCCGATCGAGTCCTCGTCGAGGGTGACCGCGACGATGCGATTGGTCGAGTCGTCCTGTTCGGGCGGCTGGGTCATGACAGATTGAGGCGCAATCCAATCGAGCGCGAATGAGCGTCCAGCCCTTCCGCTTGTCCGAGCGTCATCGCGGCAGGTCCGAGCGCACGCAGCTGGTCCGGGCCGCATTTCAGGATCGAGGTGCGCTTCATGAAGTCGGCAACTCCGAGGCCTGAGGAGAACCGCGCCGAGCGCGCCGTCGGCAGCACGTGGTTGGAGCCGCCGACATAGTCGCCGATCGCCTCGGGCGTATGCGCCCCGAGGAACACCGCGCCGGCGTTGCGGATCTTTGCGGCAAGCGCATCGGGATCATCAGTCATGATCTCGAGATGCTCGGCCGCGATCGCATCCGCGAGCGGAATGGCGTCGGCAAGATTCTTCACCATGATGATGGCGCCGAAATCGGCCCAGGAGGCGCCGGCAATTGCGGTGCGCGGCAATGTCTTCAGCTGCGCTTCGACGGCCTTCTCGACATCCGCGGCGAGGCGCGCGGAATCCGTGATCAGGATCGATTGCGCGCTGGCATCATGCTCGGCCTGCGCCAGCAGATCAGCGGCGATCCAGTCGGCATTGCCGGTGTCGTCGGCAATCACCAGCACCTCGGAGGGGCCGGCGATCATGTCGATACCGACCTTGCCGAACACCAGCCGTTTTGCGGCGGCGACATAGGCGTTGCCGGGGCCGACGATCTTGGCCACCGGCGCGATCGTGGCGGTGCCGTGCGCCAGCGCCGCCACGGCCTGCGCGCCGCCGACCCGGTAGATCTCGCTTACGCCGCCAAGCGAAGCGGCCGCCAGCACCAGCGGGTTGAGCTTGCCGTCCGGCGACGGCACCACCATGACGAGGCGCGAGACGCCGGCGACCTGCGCGGGCACGGCGTTCATCAGCACCGAGGAGGGATAGGCCGCGGTACCGCCGGGCACATAGAGGCCCGCGGATTCGATCGCGGTATAGCGCCAGCCGAGCTCCACGCCGAGCGGATCGGTGAAGCGCTCGTCCTTCGGGAGCTGGCGGCGGTGATAGGTCTCGATGCGGTCGCGCGCGAGCTTGAGCGCATCCAGCGTCGCGGCATCGCAGGCCTTCACGGCCGTCTCGATCTCGGCGGCGGTGACGCGCAGGCCGGATGCATCCAGCTTCAGCCGGTCGAACTTTGCCGTGGCCTCGAGCAGGGCCGCATCGCCCCGCCTGGCGACGTCGTCGACGATGGTGCGCACGGCGGCCTCGACGTCGGCCGAGACCTCGCGCTTGGCGGCGAGGAAGGCCGCGAATCGCTGGTCAAAATCGGCGCTGCTGCGGTCGAGACGAACGGGCATTTTTGGCTTGGCTTCCGGCTGGTCTTTGGGGCGGATTGGCTCACCCGACCCCCTGCTCAATGGCGCGGCGGGGAAGCTGCGTCAACCCTCGGGAGATGCCGTTCCGGCAGCGGCCCGACCTGGCTTGACTGGTATACCGGCCAGCTCACCCCTCCTCCTCGAGGCCCAGTCCGGCCCCGAGCGCGTCCGCCCCCAGATCGGTCAACTCGCATTCCAGACATTCGACGTCGAGGCGGATGGCGCCGCCATGGGCGAACAGCAGCAGGGCGCTGCCGCCGGGCTCCTCGTCGCGGCCGTCCTGGGAGTGAAACTCGATGCCGACGAGGTCCAGAACCTCGTCCGGCGCGCCGAGGTCGATGTTGCGCGACTTGCAGGCGAGCACGCGGTCGAAGCGGAGCGCGGCGACCAGCCGGCGGGGTTCGGCCTCGCCGTCCAGTGACTGCTCCCAGTCCAGCCGGCTCATCCCGACCACCAGCCGCTTCTCGCTTTGCCGCCAGATGATGTCGGCGGCCTGGACGCGGGCGTCCTGCACATGGGTCGAGATCACGGCGAGATCGTCGGCGTCGAGCGCGATCAGTTTGAGCTGGGGAGACATCGCCGGCATTTCTCCTCGGGGGCCGATAAGGCTCAACGCGCGCGGACGCGGAAATTTCCGTGAAACTAACGGGCTAGCCGGCTAGAGGCTATTGATATCCTCCATCTCCAGCACCTTCCGCGGATACCCCTCCCGGGCGACACGAATCATGGCGCGGCCCATCTGCTCGGTCGAGGTGACGAGCCGCGGCGAGATCCGGCGCAGCGCCGACCAGAGCGGCCCGGTTGCGGCATACACGGCCTGCACCCAGGCGGTCTTGGAGCGGGCGCCGTGCAGGGGCTGGATCGCCCCGGGGCGGAACATGTAGGCCCCCCGGAACGGCAGCTTGAGCAGATCGTTTTCGGTCTTGCCCTTGATCCGCGCCCACATCCGCGATCCCTGCTCGGTGGAATCGGTGCCGGCGCCGGTGACGTAGACGAACGTCATCTGCGGATTGAGCTTCGCGAGCGTCGTCGCCGTTGCGAGCGTGAGATCGTAGGTGAGATGGCGATAGCGATCCTCGCTCATGCCGATCGAGGAGACGCCGAGGCAGAAGAAGCAGGCATCGAAGCCCGTGAGCTGCGCTTCGATCGCCGAGTAGTCGGTGAAATCGCCGTGCGTGATTTCGGTGAGCTTCGCATTGCGGACGCCGGTCGGGCTGCGGCCGACCACGAGCACGCGGTCGATGCCGGTGTCGATCAGGCATTCGCGCAATACGCCCTGCCCGACCATGCCGGTCGCGCCGAAGATGATGACTTGCATCGTGACGTCCCCACCCGGCCCGCGGCTCATGCGGCGACCGCGATCTCGTCGAAGGATACACCGGTCAACGTCGCCGAGACATCCCACAGCATGGCGGCCGCGGCGAAATCCTTCGCCTGCGGCATGATCTTCGCCGGCGCGGGCGGCCCCTTCAATTCGTAGAACCAGTTCGGACCGCAATAGCCGCCGGGCTCTGCAGCCGGCGAGGTCGCCGCGAACAGCGTGGGCAGCGCGCCTTCGGCTGCGGAGTGGCTGATGAAAGGCTGGAGCCAACGGCTGACACGCGACTGGAAGGTGTCGGCGCCCGGCCCGTTCGGAATGAGATCGGTCCGCGCGTAGCCGGGATGGGCAGCAAGGCTCGTCAGGCCCCAGCCGGCGGCGAGGCTGTGGCGCTGCAGCTCCAGCGAAAACATCAGCATCGCCAGCTTGGACTGGCAATAGGCGCGCCAGGGACGATAGGAACGCTTGCTTTGCAGATCGTCGAAATTGATCGCGCCGGAGCGGTGCGCGAGGCTCGACAGATTGACGATGCGCGGCGCTTTCGCGCGGCGAAGCTGCGGCAACAGCTGTGCCGTCAGCGCGTAATGGCCGAGATAGTTGGTGCCGAGCTGCATCTCGAAACCATCCTCCGTCTGCTGCCGCTTCGGCAGCGCCATCACGCCGGCATTGTTGATCAGGAGATCGAGCTGCTCGTTGCTGGCGGCAAAGCGCCTGGTAAAATCGGCGACGGAGGCGAGACTGGCGAGATCGAGATGCTCGTAGGCGATCAATGCGTTGGGAAACCGCTCGCAAATGCCCTCGATCGCCCGCAGGCCCTTTGCGTCGTTGCGTCCGGTGAGTATGACAATGGCACCGGCGCCCGCCAGCGCCATCGCCGTCTCGTAGCCGAGGCCGCCCGTCGCCCCGGTCACGACGGCGGTCTTGCCGCTGAGGGAGGGGATGTCTGCCGTGCTCCAGTCGGTCATGCCGTATCTCCGTTCGGGGCTGGAATGAGGCCCGCGACCGGTCTAAATGTGCACTGAGTGCAAGTTTGCAAGAGGTGAAATAATTTGAAGGCTTCAAAGCCCGGCGGGAAATCGGTCAGGACAGGCGCCAAGCCATTGCCGGCAGGAGCAAAATCCCCTGATGGTCCCGGCCTGCGCCAGCGTAAATTGCAAGAGACCCGCGAGCGGCTGACCCGCGCGGCGATGGCACTGTTCCTGGAGCGCGGCTTCGAGGCCACGACCATCGACGACATCGCGACCGCGGCCGACGTGTCACGCCGCAGCTTCTTCCACTACTTCGCGTCGAAAGAGGACGTGGTCGCCGCCTGGCAGGAGGGCGCAGCAAGCGCGCTGGTCGCAGAGGTCGTGGCGCGGCCAGTGGGCGAAACCATGCTGACGGCGGCGGAGAATGCGATCGCGGCGGCCGTCAGGCGGATCGACCCGGCGGAAGCCGCGGCAATGTCGCGGCTCAAGCGCGACAATCCCGCGCTTCACGCGCGCGACCAGCTCAAATACGAGAAGCTCGAGCGCGCACTGGCCGAAGGGCTTTCGCAGCGTGCCAAAACCAAATCGGACAGGCTGAAGGCACGGCTCGTCGCCATGATCGCCACCGGCGCGATGCGCGTCGGCGGCGAAAACTGGATCGGCGAAGATGTGCGGGAGAAACCGGAGGTTTTCGTGAAGCGCACGTTCGATGCGATCAGGGCGATCTTGAAGTGAGTGCGCACCCTCCCCTGGAGGGGTCCGGGACGAGCGTAGCTCGCCCGTGGGTCGGCTCACATGGAGCGCAGCGGAATGTGAGACGGGGTGGGGTGACGGTCTCTCCGCATCGAACAGCGCCCGAGGGGAGAGATCACCCCACCCCGCTCGCGCTGCGCGCGATCGACCCTCCCCCTCCAGGGGAGGGTGAGATCAGTCCCTCACGCCTTGAAGAACGCGAGCAGGTCCGCGTTGATGGTTTCGGCGTGCGTGGTCGGCATGCCGTGCGGGAAGCCCTTGTAGGTCTTGAGCGTGCCGTTCTTCAGCAGCTTGGCCGACAGCGGGCCGGAATCGGCGTAGGGAACGATCTGGTCGTCGTCGCCGTGCATCACCAGCACGGGCACGCTGATCTTCTTCAGGTCCTCGGTGAAATCGGTCTGCGAGAACGCGACGATGCCGTCGTAATGCGCCTTCGCGCCGCCCATCATGCCCTGGCGCCACCAGTTCTGGATCACCGCTTCCGACGGCTTTGCGCCGGGACGGTTGTAGCCGTAGAAAGGACCGGAAGCGAGGTCGCGGTAGAAGCCGGTGCGGCTGGCGGCGAGCTGCTTCTGGAGATCGTCGAACACGCTCTTCGGCAGGCCGCCGGGATTGGCCGCCGTCTGCACCATCAGCGGCGGCACCGCGGAGAGGATCGCAGCCTTCGCCACCCGGCTCTCACCGTGACGCGCGATGTAGTGCACGACTTCACCGCCGCCGGTGGAGTGGCCGACATGGATGGCGTTCTTGAGGTCGAGATGCGCGGTCACCGCCGCGAGATCGTCGGCATAGTGATCCATGTCGTGGCCGTCGGCGACCTGCGAGGAGCGGCCGTGGCCGCGGCGGTCATGAGCGATGACGCGGTAGCCGTGATTGGCGAAGAATATCATCTGCGTGTCCCAGTCGTCGGCCGACAGCGGCCAGCCATGGCTGAACACGATCGGCTGGCCCGAACCCCAATCCTTGAAAAAGATCTCGACGCCGTCCTTGGTGGTGATGGTGGGCATGAATGGCTCCTTCAGTGAAAATCAATCCGGGGCTCGCAAAACGCGAGCCGGCAATCCGGAGATGGTCGGGCGATGTCACGAGGTCGATGCCGCGCACCGACCGTGAACGTGCGATCAGGCAAACGTCATCGGCTTGTAGCGGCGCCAGGCGCCGATGGTCAGCACCACGAAGAACACCAGCACGATGCCCTGCACCACGGCGAAGACGGGGCCTCCCGGCGGATTCGGCGGCACGGCAGGCGCGAGCGCGGCGAGCGCCGGCACCTTCAGGAACGACTGGATCACCAGCACGAAGACGTTGAAATAGAGCGAGATCATCGCGGTCACGATGTAGACGGGACGCCAGACCCCTTTGAGCTTCATTCCGTAGAGCGCGAGGCAGGCGATCGCGAGCAGCACCAGCGAGATGCCGGCGATGATGTACGAGGGCAGCAGCTCCTTGAACGGAAACAGGAAGCCGGTGACGCTGGTGAGGATCGTGAACAGCAGGAAGATCGCGGTGAGGCCCGGCATCGACTTCGACCCGAGCAGACCGAACATCACGACCAGGCCGGCGACGATGCCGATCAGGCTGATGATGACATGGACCAACGTGAAGGCGGGCAGGCTCAACCCAAGAACCACGGCATCTCTCCTACTCTCTGCATTGAGATCAGGCGATTGATATTACGGTCCTCATCGGATGGCTACATACGCGATGTCACAGACTCGTGCGGAGCCATGCGCCGTCGTGCGAATCGACAAACGCACGACCGAATTTTTTGCAGTGCTGTCACAAACGAGAGCAGTTTGTAGCCCGGATGGGGCGAAGCTAAATCCGGGCTACGAGCTTGCAGGTCTTCGACGAAAGTTGAATCGAATTTGGCGAGACGCTTCGCGCGCGCTCAGACTTCCTTGGTGTCGAAGATCAGCAGATCGGCGCCGCCGCTGGCGAATTTCGGCACGTCGCCCGCGGCCGCCTTGCCAGCTTCGCTGCCGAAGGCCTTCTGGATGTCGCCCACGCTGTCGAAGCTGAGAATGGCGACGAGGTGGACGCCCGATGGTCCGGCGGGCGAGCCGACTGCGCCCGTGCTGACGGCGTATTTCTTCAGGCCGGGAAGTTTCTTCGCGAGCGGAATGTGGGTCTCGGCATAATGCTTGTCGAAGGCGGCGGCGTCTTTGGGCGTCTTGTAGAGCACGACGAGTTCGGCCATTTAGTCCTCCCTTGTGAATCTTTTGTTCTTCCACGCGCGATTGGCCTCGCGACGGGGCGATAGTCTGTGGGACACGGCAAGATGGCAAGTGAGATTCCGCTTGCCGTCTGCTTGTCTTGTCCTTGACTAAAGCGCCGGTTTTGCGGCGTCGCCGAGATAGCCGTGCAGGGAGGCCACGACCTGCGCGCCTTCGCCAATGGCGCCGCCGACGCGCTTGACCGAGCCGGAGCGGACGTCGCCGACCGCGTAGACGCCGGGCACCGAGGTCTCCAGTGGGGCCACCAGCTTGCCCTGGTTCAGCTCGGACTGCGCGCCCGTCACGACGAAGCCGCCGCGATCGAGCGTGACGCCGCAGCCGTCGAGCCAGCTGGTGGCGGGATCGGCACCGACGAACAAAAAGAGATTCTTGATGTCGGCGGAGTCTTCATCGCTCGACAGCCGGCTCTTCCAGCGGATGCGCCGCAGCAGCGAAGCCTCGTCGCCCTCGAGCGCGGTGATCTCGGTGTTGAACATCAATTCGATGTTGGGTGTCGCTTCGATGCGCTCGATGAGATAGCGCGACATGCTGGCGCCCAGGCCACCGCCGCGGATGATCATCAGCACCTTCTTGGCGTGTCCCGACAGGAACACGGCCGCCTGCCCCGCCGAATTGCCGGCACCGACCAGGGCCACCTCCTCGCCGGCGCAGAGCCGCGCCTCGACCGGAGAGGCCCAATACCAGACGCCGCGGCCCTCGAACTTGTCGAGGTTCTCGATCTCGGGGCGGCGATAACGCGCGCCGCTCGCAACCACGACCGCGCGCGAACGCAAGGGATCGCTGCCGTCGAGCGTCACCGCAAAGGCGCCGTCCCGGCGCGTGCAGTCGAGCGACTTCACCGTGACGGGGATCATGATGTCGGCGCCGAACTTCTGCGCCTGGTTGAACGCGCGCGCGGTCAGGGCCTGGCCGGAAATGCCGGTCGGAAAGCCGAGATAGTTTTCGATGCGCGCGCTGGCACCGGCCTGGCCGCCGAAGGCGCGGGTGTCGAGCACGGCAACCGAGAGCCCTTCGGAGGCGGCATACACCGCGGTTGCCAGCCCGGCGGGTCCGCAGCCGACGATCGCGACATCGTAGATACGGTCGTTGCGGGGGCCGCCGATCATGCCGATCGCGCGCGCAACCTCGGTTTCGCTGGGGTTGCGCAGCACCTCGCCGCTCGCCGCGACGACCAGCGGCCAGTCTTCCGGCTTCGGCGAATAGCGCGCGATCACCTCGGCGGCGTCGCGGTCACGCTCGGGATCGAGCAGATGATGCGGCTGGCCGTTGCGGGTGAGGAAGCCCTGCAAGCGCACCACGCCGGCCGAATACGAGGGACCGATCAGCACCACACCGCCGACGCCGGCCTGAAGCAGATTGACCCGGCGCAGGATCAGCGCGCGCATGATGCGCTCGCCGAGCTCGGCCTCGGCGACCAGCAGCGCGCGCAGGCGGGGCGGCGGCAGCAGCAGCGTCTCGACCTCGCCTTCGGCGCGGCCGTCGACCAGCGCCGGCCGGCCCGAGAGCTGGCTGAGCTCGGCCAGAAATTGCCCCGGCCCCTGGTCGATCAGCGGCGTGACATTGCCGAGCCCGTCGCGCTGGGTGATGGCGACGTGGCCCTTCAGCACGACGAACATGCCCGGCCCGGGCTTGCCGGTCTCGAACAGGAATTCGCCGTTAGCGTAGGTGCGGACCTCGCCGAAATTCCGCATGCGCTCGATCTCGGCCGATGTCAGCGCCGGAAAGGTCTGCTCAGGGCGCGTGAACCGCGACATCTGCGCGTCACCATCGTCTCGTTGCTGCTCGTCCTGCCCCATTGCCACGTCCATGCACTCCAAAAATTCTAATCGCCAGACTTCAATCGCCAGTCTTGCCGGCGGTCCCCTCATCTAGGGAAGCATCGTCATTCTGCGAGGGGTCGGTGATTGCGGCGCGTTCGCGCGCCTGCATCTTCCGTCGCTTCAGGTTTTCGCGCAGCGCCGATTTCAGCCGGTCGTCCCGCGCCCCCCTCGCCTGTCTCGTGCTCTTGTCGTTCTCGTCAGCCATCAGCGGTCCATACCAGCGATCCGCGATAACATGCCCGGAGAATGCGGCAGCTCAAGAGGCCCCTCACGAACTGTTCGTGCGAAATCCAAAATGGGCCGAATGCCATGCCGCGGCCAACTGGCCAGTTGGCCGGGGATATCGGAACCGAAATCGGCGGAAAGTCGGTACTTTCACCTGAAAACGGGCATTTTGGCCCCGATATCGACCCGATTTTCTCGTTTTGGCGGAGCTAGCAAGCTTGCACAGGAGGGGGGCTTGTGGCAGATATCGGCCCGCTTGGTAGGCCCCCTTGGCGGCCGATTCTTATCCCAGCACATGCTGCCGTAGCTCAGTGGTAGAGCACTCCATTGGTAATGGAGAGGTCGACAGTTCAATCCTGTCTGGCAGCACCAGTTTCCTCAGAAAATCGCCTTCTTCCGTTGCCCGGTTGCCTCCTGGGAGGGGCCGGACGTGTCGTCCGCCCCCTCCGATTCTCGCAGTGATCGAGCTCAGCTAGAAGCCGAAGCCGATGCCGCCGGCTGCGAGATGGTGCGATGTGCCGCCGAAGCTGGCCGTCCACGGGCTGGTCGCAGCATGAGCGGGATTCACGGTGGAGCCGAAAACCTGATTCACATCGCCGACGTACAGATAGCGGTACTCGCCGAACAGGTAAGCGCCGCTGTTGCCGAGGGCGAAGCGCGCACCGGCCTTGGCCTGTGCCGCAAAGGTCCAGGCTGAGGAGTCCGGACGCGCGTTGACGTGGTTGATGCCAGGCTCGGCCGGGTCGGTCTGTGTGGACGTGGCGCCGTTGATGGAGACGTTCGCGGCCCCGATCCCGCCACCGATATAGGGCGTGATGCCTTGATAGGGCGTGTTGAAGCCGACAACCATGTTCGCCAGCAGCACCGTGGTGCGCGTCGGGAAAGTCGTGTCGAAGGAGTGCTCTGCAAATCGGTCTGTGGGGGTCACCAACGTCGCACGCGGCTGGTTACCTGCCAGATAGAAACCTTCGATCTCCAAAGCGGGCCGCAGATACGTACCATACGACCATTCATAGCCGAGATGCGCGCCACCGAACCCGACGCCGCCGCTGCTGGTCCGCCCTGTGGCGTCGACAGCCAAGGGGCCCCCGACGGCCTCAACGAAAAAGACGGTGCCGAGCTGGCTGACGTCAGTGCCGCCGCGACTGCCGCCGCCACCGAACACACCGACATAGGCACCGCCGGTGCGCGCCGGCGCGACTGCGGGTCCCTTGTTGTACATCGCATAAGCCTGCGCGGGCGGTGCTACCGCAACCGTCTCCCTCGCGGCGTCGCGTCCGGCTGGCTTGGCTGCCGATGCAGTCGCCTCTCGCGGAGTGACCGTGCGCCGCTCCTGTTTGGCCTGCTTCAATTCGGCGCGCAGCTCGGAGATGGTCTGCTGCTGCGCCTTCAGCATGCGAAACAGTTCGGCGTTGGAGGGAACGTCCTCGGCATGGGCGGCGCTCGCCATCATCAATCCCGCGGCCACGATGAAACATTTACGCGCTGTCATTTGATACCCCGCCCCTCGGTTGCAAATCATCGCTGACACTATGGAATCTGGTCAGGCCATCGCAAAGATATCGCGTCCGCGGATGCGACCGTTTGAGGCACCCAAGCTGGCGATTCCGAACCCATGTGGATTTTGAGCGACACGCACCCCGCGTCTCGATCAATCCCATCGGGCAACACGATTCTCAATTCACGCATGAAGCGGCATTCTCGCGGCATGAAACGCCCGAGTTTTGCTCTCCTCTTTCGCCCTCTTCCGTGAAGAGGGCGCAGGGAAGGCCGGGTGCCGGCTGGCACCCATGATCCGCTGCGCCAGGAATTTGCACACGCAAATGCGCAGGCGGGAAACAGGTGGGCCGGAAAAACACCCGGCCTTCCCTGCGCGATGGTCTGACGGTTTATGCGCGCTCTCCCCGGAGCCGAGTTCCTTCTGGCCTCCGTCACCTCGCGAATTGGCGATGCCTCGAAACCCGGTAGAGCCCCGATCCATCTCCGCAAGGCTTGACCGTAGCAACGACGGTCAGGACCACGCGTTTTCGCCGTACGCAGCGATCCAGCTCCGCCCAAGGGCTTCGCCGGACACAGGCGCCGTCCGTCCCGCACGCAGTCAAGGCCCTCACGAGGTTCATCTCGCCCTGGTCCCGCATTCGCGTGCCCGGCACTGCCGCGTCCACCGCACCCCGGCCCACGTTCGTGACGACGTACGATCGCCCCTCTTCTCGGGACGGGATGACGGAGAGAATGCCGTAATTCCGAATTTCGGTAAAGTGGAATATTTTTACTGAAGAGGATTGACGGGTTTGTGCGAGCGGCGGGTGTTTTGCCCGACGTATCAATTAGCGCGAGCGTGTCGGCTTGTGGCGACATCGCATGTGTCACTCACCGCAGGTTCCATCAGGTCATGCTGCTGACGCATTCTCTGTCTTAGTCGGGGACAACCTAAAACACTGCGTGCGGACCGCTCTGGTTCGCACATCGGTTCCGTAGCCAGGGGTTGGCTCGAATCCGCAAAGCACTGGTGCAAGTTCGTGAACGCTTCCGCGTTCGCTTGACCATGCTTGCGGTGTCGGAACCGGACGATCGAAAAAATCACAGGAGTTATAATGCTGTTCCGCTCGAGCGCCGCAATTTGCGGCGCCCTGGTTGCGCTTGCCGTTTCTGTTCCCGTTGATCGAAGTGAAGCGTGTGAAGTTCACTCAAGCGCCGTCGTCGATGCCGCCTCCGGGGAGGCGATCGTTGGCGCCGCATCCATGTACAATCCGTTCAAGCCCGGCAAGGAAGAGGGCGGTCCGAACACAGCCTCCGGCGAGCGCTATGATCCCTCTGTCTGGGCGGCTGCCATCAAGACGAATTTGCGCGGGAAATTTGGTGGGGTCCAATTTGGCGCGAGGCCGAAATATGCCCTCGTCGAGGCCGTCGGCAAGAAGGTCATCGTCAAGATAAATGACGTGGGGCCATTGAGGCCTGGCCGCATCATCGACCTCAACGAGCGGACGATGCGCCATTTCGATCCAAGCCTGGAACTCGGAGTCATTGTTGGCGTAAGAGTGATCCCACTTTCAGGGGACGATTGGATCCCGGGACCGGTGGGCTGAACGTCCCACGCGAAGTGGCGTGGCCCGGATGGAGCGCGAGCGTAATCCGGGACCGTCAGCCGCGGAGCGAACTTGCGGCGGCGCAGAGAAGCACAGTCATCTCGCGGGGGTTTCGTCTTCGTCCGCCTGGTGTCCGGTGAGGCGATCGTCGGC
This sequence comes from Bradyrhizobium sp. S3.7.6, assembly GCF_054061875.1. NCBI lineage: Bacteria > Pseudomonadati > Pseudomonadota > Alphaproteobacteria > Hyphomicrobiales > Nitrobacteraceae > Bradyrhizobium > Bradyrhizobium sp. S3.7.6. Next base: position 160,210 of record NZ_JBSSEQ010000001.1, read on the forward strand.
ACGGCGCAGCCGCCGGCATAGCTCTCGATTGACGTTCTGCAGGACGATCACATAGGCGTGGATATCGGCCTTGTAGCAAGCGTAGAGCTTTTGCGCCGTCAGCTCGTACAGCACCGTCGGACTCTCCGCGACCACCGTGGCGGAGCGATTCTGCATTTCAATCAGCGTCATTTCACCGAAGAAATCGCCAGCCTCCAGAACGGAAATCGGGATGACGCTCCCCGAGTTCGCCTGCTTGCTCACCGCCAGCCGGCCGGATTTGACGATGAACAGCGAGCGTCCCGGCTCGCCTTCCGCCACGACGGTCGCGCCGGCATCAAAGCGGCACTCGACCAGCATCGAAATCAGCAGGTCGAGGCTCGGGTCCGGAAGACCGCCGAAGAACGGCGTCGCGAGCAGGAACGTTTTCAGCTCGGGGGCACTGACAACCATCACGCTAGGATACGCCCCGTCGCAATCTGCGGCAAGCGGAGCGGAGATCGGCGCTGACGACGCCGAACGTGTTTGAACAAGGCGGTCAGCAAAAGTTTCGTAGGATGGTAGAGCGCTTGCGAAACCCATCATGCTTCCGCGCAGACAAAGTGCGATGGGTTTCGCTTCGCTCTACTATGCGCTACGCGCGGCCATGTCACTGCGGCGCAGTGCTCTCGCCGCGCAAGGTCCTTCGCTTTCGCCACACCTGCAGGTCGATCATGACTTTTACGGTTGCCGCGAGGACGAGCGCGCAGAGTGCCGCCTTAGAGATCGTCTCCATCGTCCCCTCGATCAGCAGGCAATGGACCACGCTGCCTGCGACGATGACGATCGCCAGCGGCATGTGAATGAAGCGCCAGGTTCGTGGTCGCAGTCCCAATCGCCGACGCAGGGCGGCCAAGAGCGCGACCGCGAAGATGGCCCACATCGCGGTCACGCCAAAGGGAGAGAACGGCGTCGGCGATGAGAAGGTCAGCGCGTCGATCATGTCGGGCGGACTGGTGATCCAGAGGCCAACGACATGGATCACGATCGCTGCGACCAGCGTACCGCCGATCCAGTGATGCGCACGCCGTCCGCGATAAGCCGGGAATCCCGGCAGATATCCGCCGATCAGCAGGGGCTGAACGAGCACGAGGCCGAGGGCAACAATTCCCGCAAACCCGGCCACGACGTAGAGCGGACCGCGCCATGCGAGCTGCTCGCTTCCCGCTGCCGCGACGATCGGCACGCCAATGGCCGAAGCAAGGGCAACCCAGATCAGGATCACCCGGGCCAGTCTCCACCCCTTCATTCGCAACCCGGTCAGGCCGTCTGCAGGACGAAGTGCGCTTCCAGGCTCGTCTCCTTCGCGCTCCGCATCACCGGCCGCAGAAAGACGGTCTTGAACTCACCGCTGTCATAGGCGAGGTGACCATGCGGCTGGCCGAAGATCGGAATGATCTGCGGCATCTCGAGCCGGAACTTGCCGTCCTTGTCGGTGAGCGTGGCGCCATGACTTTGCGGTTCGTGCTCCTGCCCTTCGGTCGTGTGCGCCCAGATCTGGATGCGCTGCCCGGCAAGTGGAGCCCCGTCGCCTGCGCGGCGAACGGTGCCGCTCATCCAGAAGCCGCCCTTGCCGATCCGGTCCACGATCGCCGCGCCCTTGCGGTAGTTGTTCGCGCCACCCGACATCGACTCGGTCGGTGCGAGGCCTTCGGCACGGGCCGGCAACAGGAGCCCGGACACCCCGGCCGCCAGGACCGAGCCGCCGGCGGCGAGGAGATAGCGTCGGTTGAGTACGACCATGGTCATGTCAGTTCCTCCTCGCGACCCCAGCAGCAGTTTCACCAAGGGTACAACAACAGGCGCAAAACGCCCAGTTGAGACAACGGGCGCACCAGGTCGCAATAACAGGGTTGTGAACGGAGGCACAGGCCACTCAAACAGCCGCGAACGAACGCCATTCTCGCGGCATGGAACGCCCGAGTTCGGTTTTGGTCCTTCCCCCTCGTCCGTGAAGAGGGCGCAGGGAAGACTTGGTGCCGGCTGGCACCCATGGCCCGCTGTGCTGCTTCGGCCATAGCGCCGGGCCACTGTTCAGCCTGCTGCGGGCGTAATAGCCTGATCGGTCCAACACATCATGCGGGGCAAACTTGCTCAATGCGGGCTGGGAGAAACCATCAATGAAGCGCTGGTTGCCCGGACTCGACACTCTCCGTCAATATGAAGCAGCATGGCTTCCGCACGATATCTTCGCCGGCATCGTCCTGGCGACAATGCTGGTCCCGGTCGGCATTGCCTATGCAGCTGCATCGGGCCTGCCGGGCATCTACGGTTTGTACGCAACGATCGTGCCGCTGCTGGCCTACGCGCTGTTCGGCCCAAGCCGCATTCTCGTCCTTGGCCCGGACTCGGCGCTGGCGGCAATACTCCTTGGAGTCATCGCTCCCTTGGCTCAGGGCGATCCCCTGCGGGCCGTGACACTCGCGGGCATGATGGCGATTGTCTCAGGGACGGTCTGTATCCTGGCAGGCGTCGCGCGCCTTGGCTTTATCACCGAGCTTCTCTCGAAGCCGATACGCTACGGGTATATGAACGGAATTGCCCTGACCGTATTGATCAGCCAGCTGCCCAAGCTCTTCGGCTTTTCCATCGAGAGCGAGGGGCCACTGCGAAGCCTGTGGGCGATTGTCAGCGCGATCCTTGGGGGGCAGATAAACTGGGTCGCGTTCGCGATTGGCCTCGCCACGTTGATCGTGATCCTGCTTCTCAGGAACAACAAGCGGGTACCGGGCCTTCTGATTGCGGTCGTTGGGGCTACGCTCGTCGTCGGGGTGCTTGATCTCGGGACGCAATACGGCGTCAAGGTGCTGGGCCCCCTTCCCCAGGGCCTGCCGGGTTTCGTTGTCCCATGGATCACCTCCAGCGACCTCGTGCCGGTGCTGATCGGCGGTTGTGCAGTAGCGATGGTTTCGTTTGCCGATACGAGCGTACTTTCACGTGCCTATGCTGCGCGATTGGGGTCTCGGGTCGATCCCAACCAAGAGATGGTCGGGCTCGGTGCCGCCAATCTGGCGACGGGATTTTTCCAGGGCTTCCCGATCAGCAGCAGTAGTTCACGGACACCCGTTGCGGAAGCCGCCGGTGCCCGCACTCAACTCACCAGCGTCGTAGGCGCGCTTGCCATCGCGTTGCTCCTCCTGGTCGCGCCGAGCCTGCTCCAACATTTACCCACCGCCGCATTAGCCGCCGTCGTTATCGCATCGGCGATTGGCTTGATTGAAGTTGCCGACCTCAAACGAATCTATCGCATTCAACGGTGGGAATTCTGGCTGGCCATCGTCTGCTTTGTCGGTGTAGCAGTGCTCGGAGTCATTCCAGGAATTGGTCTTGCGATCGCAATCGCTATCATCGAGTTCCTGTGGGACGGTTGGCGCCCACACTCCGCCGTATTGGGGCGCGCCTACGGCGTCAAAGGCTATCACGACATCACACGATATCCGGATGCGCGCCGGGTCCCCGGGCTGGTCCTGTTTCGCTGGGATGCACCTCTGTTTTTTGCCAACGCCGAATTCTTCAGGGAACGCGTCCTGGATGCCGTAGCGACATCGCCAACACCCGTGCGTTGGCTAGTTGTTGCCGCGGAGCCGGTCACGAGCGTAGACGTCACCGCCTGCGACGTGGTTGCCGAACTGGACCGATCGTTGCACGCGCAAGGCATAGAGTTTTGTTTTGCCGAACTCAAAGATCCCGTGAAGGACAAGCTGAAAAGATTTGGCCTCTTCGCGCAGCTTGGAGAGAATTACTTCTTCCCGACAATCGGCGTAGCCGTCGCCCGCTATCTCGAAACCAACAACGTGGAATGGGAGGACCGGGAGGACTGGGAGGACGACGATGTGCAGGGCTTGGAGAGAGTAGCGGGCCAAGATACCGCGTCTGGTCCTTAGCCGAGATTCAGACTCAAACCCGACAACTGCGTCCTGACGTGGTGTCATTTTTGTCCCGGATGCGCAGCGATTGCAGTCGTATGCTCGCCGTCCCTTTTTCGACGACAGCCACCGTCATCGCGTCGGGCTCGAAGGTCACCTCGAGGTCGGCGCCGGCATCGACGGCAGTGCCGATCATCACCAGATCGATGAATTCCCTCCCATCGTTATCGCCGAAGATGGCGCGCTTGATACCCAACCAACTTTGGACCGGCACCCTGAGCGGGTCGCATTCGTTTGCGTAGGCCAGAGTCACGCTGCCCCGAGGCCTGGCGCCGTTATGCACGAGATAGATGCCTTGGCCACCGACAAGCCAGAAACCGGGGGAATCTCGACCGTTCATGGCTCGCACCGAAACCGGCCATTGCCGGACGGCCTCGTTCCAGAGCGCCTTCAGCCTTGCATGAGGGAAGGTCAGCTTCACTGAAGTGGGTTCCGCCGAGCTGCGTAGTTACGAGTTGCGATCGCGTCGGCAATCTGGTCGCGTGGCACAACGCACACGATCTGGGCATCATTCGGCAGGGCGAACGTCAGCCAATAGGTTTCGGCGTCGTATGCGGCGATCACCACGACGGCTTCGACGTAGGCAGCTTTGCTGTTGTCGGCGACGGAAAACCCAGCGTCCGTCAGCGCGGTGCGTTCCTGTTCGTCAAACTTCACGGCGTCATCTCGTGTCTGGAGGACGCCCCCGCGACTCGCGGTTTACCCACACCGCTTACGGAAACCTCGTTAAATCGCATTAAGGTTGTGAAGGATCGGCAATGTCCGGCGACGACGGGAGCCCGACGACTCAAGCGTCACGGCTGCGCGAACGAGACCCAAGCCATTGAATGATCCTTCTTGTCAGCGCCGCATCCCTCAATATTCAGCAGGCATCCACTGGTGGCGCCGCAGCGCCCTACCGCGACTGCGTCCAGATGTCGCGCTCCTCGTCCATGGTCAGGACGATCGGCATCGGCTTCGGCTGGATCGGTAGTTACCGCGATTTAACTGGCTGATCTCTCCGGATCGGGCGAGGGCTGCACGCGAGCACACCGTCCGCGAGAACGACCAACAATGCCGGAAATTGAAATCACCGACGAGTGCCGCGCTCTGATTGCGGCCGAGTTCCCGTCCGACGATACCGGACAACGCCTGGCAAGCGGCAAATGGCAGATACAGATCGATGAGGTGACGTGGCAAATGCTGCACAAGGCACGGCGGCCCGGCGAGTCAGTATCGGACTGCATCATTCGCGTTATCATCATCATCCAGCACAAGCGCGGCTTGCTGTAGCTGCCGCCAACGGGAAAAGTGCCGGCCACATCTCGACCGAACCGACAATCATGGAGGTTCGTCCCTCGACGCCAGAGACGTGGAATAGGAACGGCAGAACAATTCACGAGATGGAGCCAAAACTAGTAAACGGAGGACGATTTCGCTCTTGAGAAGCAAAAGGTGAATCCTGGCCCGCTACATCGTCTCTGACGTTAGCACAGCAGATTTGGATTGCATTTGCGCGCTACGGCCGCGCTAACATTTCCATAATAAGCCACTACATGTGAGGCCGCAGCGCACATCGCACTCCCACCCGGTACGCCAAACATGATCCCCTTCTCCGTGCTCGACCTCGCTCCCATCCGAAGAGGTGGCGATGCGGCGCAGGCGTTCCGCAACTCGCTCGACCTCGCCCAGCATGCCGAGACCTGGGGCTACAAGCGGTTCTGGCTCGCCGAGCATCACAACATGACGGGCATCGCGAGCGCGGCGACGTCGGTGGTGATCGGGCATGTCGCGGGCGGGACTAGGACGATCCGGGTCGGGTCCGGCGGGATCATGCTGCCGAACCATTCGCCGCTGGTCATCGCCGAGCAGTTCGGCACGCTGGAGTCGCTCTATCCCGGGCGGATCGATCTCGGGCTCGGCCGCGCGCCGGGCACCGATCAGTTCACCGCGCGGGCATTGCGGCGCGACCTCGCCACGAGCTCCGAAAACTTTCCGCACGACGTGCTGGAGTTGCAGGCGCTGCTCGGTGATGTCCAGCCGAACCAGTCGATCCGCGCCGTGCCCGGCTTTGGGACGAAAGTGCCGCTCTGGATCCTGGGATCGAGCACCTTTGGCGCGCAGCTTGCCGCGATGCTCGGGCTGCCATTCGCGTTCGCCTCGCACTTCGCGCCTCAAATGATGATGCCGGCGCTGCGCGAATATCGGGCGCGCTTCGAGCCGTCGGCGCAGCTCGACAAGCCCTATGCGATGGTCGGCGTCAACGTGTTCGCCGCCGAGAGCGACGCGGAGGCGCAGAGGATGTTCTCCTCCCTCCAACAGCAGTTCATCAATCTGCGCCGCGGCACGCCCGGCCCGCTGCCGCCGCCGGTCGACGACATGGACGCGCTGTGGTCACCGGCCGAGAAGGCCATGGTTGGCCAGTCGCTGTCCTGCTCCGCCGTCGGCTCGCCCGAAACTGTCGAGGAGAAGCTGAAGGCGCTGATCGCCGAGACCGGCGCGGACGAGCTGATGACGACGGGCCAGATCTACGACCACGCCGCGCGGCTGCGCTCGTTCGAAATCGCAGCCGAGGTGCGCGACCGGCTGGCGGCACGGCCGGCGGTGTGAGCGCCAGAATTGGAGGCTGTGAAAGCGCCCGGCCTTCATGGGGCGAGACGTCTGCCGCTAGCGGCTCCTCAGCATGAGGGTCTAAGACTTTGCCACGATACGAGACCTCATCCTGAGGAGCCCGCCAAAGGCGGGCGTCTCGAAGGATGGCCTCGGGCGACAGCCGGGCCTGCATGGTTCGAGACGCGCGTACCGCGCTCCTCACCATGAGGGTCTTGCTAGTCCGGAAAGCCGAACAGCTTTGCCGGATTGTGCACGAGGATCTTCTCCAGCTCGGCCTGGTCGGGCGCGTAGCGGTACATCAGCTCTAGCAGGTCGGCGTCGTTGGGCGGCTGCTTGACGGAGACGGGATGCGGCCAGTCGCTGGCCCAGACGCAGCGGTCGATTGCGGCCTCGATATAGGCGCGCGCGATCGGGATCACGTCGTCATAGGGCGGGCCGGCCTGCGAGGTCTTCTCGCCGAGCGACAGCATGACCCAGAAATTGCCCTTCTCGAGCAGCTCCAGCATCTTGCGCAGGTTCGGATCATCCCGGCCATTCGAGGGCACGGGCCGCGCCATGTGGTCGATCAGCACGGGGACGTCGAGATTCTCGTACTTGGCGACGCTGGAGACGATGCCGTCCTTCTCGGGCTGGATCTTCACGTACCAGCCGAGCTCGCGGATGCGCGCGATGGCGCGGGCGAAATCGGCGTCCGACAGCACGGCGCCGAGCTCCTGGCGGAAACTGAAGCGCGCGCCGCGCACACCCGCGTCATGCAGCTTGGAAAGATACGAGTCGCTCGCTTCCGCGAACACCAGTGCGTTGGCGCAGCCGCGATAGTTCGGGCCCATCGCCGCAAGACCGTCGAGTACGACGGAATGATCCGCACCATAGGTCGTGGTCTGCACGATGATGCCGCGCTCGATGCCGAGCGTCTTGTGCACGCGCAGCGCTGCTTCCCAGGTCGCGCTCGGCATCCGATAGGCAGCGCCGGGGCGTTCCGGATATTTGTCGATGGGCCCCAGCACGTGAAACTGGCTGTCGACAGTCTTCGGCGGCGGCGCCCTGACCGGGCGACGGGGGTTCGGGTCGAACGGCAGATAAGTCGGCATGCGCAAAGCTCCCTCAGTCGATCACGGCGGTGAAGTCGCACTGCACCAGCGCGCCGCCGTCCATATTGTCCATCGGCAGCGCGTGACGCGCCGGGCGCGAATGCTCGTCCGGAAACATTTTTAGCCACTCGACATTGACCGGGCCGCGGTGTGTACGGTCCTTCAGCCACACCGTCATCTTGATGATGTCGTCCGTGGTGCCGCCGGCGGCTTCCACCGTCGCCTTCATATGCGCGAACATGTTGGCGCATTGCGCGTCCAGGCTCGCAGGCATCACGCCGGCCGCATCACGGCCGAGGATGACACCGGACATCACGAGATTGCCGATGCGGCAGGCGTTGGGAATCGGGTTGGCGTGCTTGAAGCCGCCGATGTGGATGCTCTTGCGCCGCGTTTGACCCGTCATGATGCGCTCCCTCTTATGTGTTGATTCAGACGAACTGGCACGACACCGAGCCGAACGCGCCATAGTCGGCATGGAACGTGTCGCCGCGCCGGATGTCGACGGGACGGGTGAACGATCCCGCCAGCACCACCTCGCCGGCCGCGAGATGTTCGTCATGCGGCGCAAGACGGTTGGCGAGCCAGGCGATGCCGTTGGCGGGATGATTGAGCACGCCGGCCGCAAGCCCAGTCTCCTCGACCTCGCCGTTGCGGAACAGCAGCGCGCCGATCCAGCGCAAATCCGCATCCATCGGGCGGAACGGCCGGCCGCCGAGCACCAGCGCGGCGTTGGCCGCGTTGTCCGAGATCGTGTCCATCACCTTCCGCGTTTTGCCGGTCTCGGGATCGATGCGATGCATGCGCGTCTCCAGGATTTCGAGCGCAGGCGTGACGTAGTCGGTGGCGTTGAGCACGTCGAAGATGGTGCAGTCAGGTCCGCGCAGCGGCGCCTTCAGCACGAAGGCGAGCTCGACCTCGATGCGCGGCGCGTGAAAGCGGTCAAACGGAATGGGCGTGGCGTCGGCATAGAACATGTCGGCGAACAGCACGCCGTAATCGGGCTCGGAGATGCCGACCGCGTTCTGCATCGCCTTCGAGGTCAGGCCGATCTTGTGTCCCTTGATAACACGGCCGCGGCCGAGCTGCAGTTTCGTCCAGGCGCGCTGGATGGCGTAGGCATCCTCGATGGCGAAATCGGGATACTCCTTCGAGAACATCGGGATCAGCGTCTTGCTGCGCTCGGCCTCATCCAGGCGCGCGGCGAGGCGTTCGATCGTGGCGGTATCGAGCATGGCTTACTGCTCCGCGGCGACGGTGTTGCGCAGAACGCCGATACGACTCGACTCGACCTCGACGACGTCGCCCACCCTAAGCCAGCGCGGCGGATCGAAACGCGCGCCCGCGCCCGTCGGCGTGCCTGTTACAATCATGTCGCCGGGCTTCAGGGTGGCGAAAGTGGAGAGATAGGAGATCAGGAAATCGAACGGGAACATCAGCCGCTCGGTCGTGTCCTGCTGCCGCACCTCGCCGTTGACGCGCGTGATGATGTCATGAGGCCCGCGCGGATCGAGCTCGTCAGACGTGACGATCCACGGCCCGATGCTGCCGGAGCGATCGAAATTCTTGCCCTGGGTGACGTTGAACTTGCCGTGGCGCAGCCAGTCGCGGATCGTGCCCTCATTGCACAGGGTCATGCCGAAGATGTGCGACCAGGCTTTGTCGCGCGGAATGTGGCGGCCGCCCTGGCCGATCACGATGACGAGCTCGCCCTCATAGTCGAGCTGCTCAGATACATGAGGCTTCTCGAGCGGCTGGCCGGCGCCGGTCATCGACGAGATGCTGCGCACGAACAGGCTGGGATATTTGGGCAGGTCCGAGCTGTCTTTATACTCGGCATTGCGTTCGGCGTAGTTGACGCCGATGCACCAGAGCTTTTCCGGCGCCAGCACCGGCGGAAGCAGGACGAGGCTTTCCAGCGCGTAGTCGGGTTTTTGTCCGGCCACCGCTTCCTGCGCATCGGCCAGCGCGTTGGCTGCAATCAACGCTTTCACGTCGGAGAAGTCGCGGCCGATCCGCCTGGTCAGATCGACGACACCGCCATCCACCGCCGCGCCATAGCGCAGCTCTCCGTCCAAGAGATAGCTTACGAGTCGCATTGTCGTGTTCTCCGATGGTCTTCAGGCACATAGGCCGGCGCGATGGGCTGCGCGCTCAGTCTTTGGATTTGGGCGTCTGGAAGACGGTGTTCAGCGTCACGATCTCACCGAGGCGCGCGTAGCGGGGCCCGCCGATGCGCGCGATCGGGTCGAGCGCCGCGGTCTCGACCTTGCCGTCGTTCACGAGGCCGTCGCGGATGTGGAACATCACGACCTCGCCGACGATGAGCCGGCTGCGAGCCTCGCCGAATTCGAGGCACTGCCGGAAACGGCACTCCATCGCGACGGGTGCTGCGGCAAGCCGCGGCACCTTGATACACTCGCTCGCGATCGTCTCCAGCCCGAGATGCTCGACCTCGCTGATTTCAGGCGGATGCTCGACCGAGCTGTCGTGCACCGCGGACATCAGCGGGGTATCGGCGATGTGGATCACATATTCCTCGGTGTCGAGGATGTTGTGCGCGGTGTCCTTGTAGTCGGCACCTTTGCGGCCGACGCTGATGGCGAGCATCGGCGGCTTCTGCGAGACGAAGGTGAAGGCGCTGAAGGGGGCGAGGTTGAGCACGCCCGAGCGCGACAGGCTCGTGACCCACGCGATCGGGCGCGGCACCACGATGCCGGTCATCAGCCGGTAGATGCGCTCCGCGCCGAGCTCGGTGGGGTCGATCCGCATCGCTCAGTCAGCCTTGATGTTGGCCTTGCGCACGACCGGAATCCACTTGGCGTCCTCGCGCGCGAGATAGGCCTTGAACTCGTCCGACGTCATCGGGGTGGATTCTCCGCCAAGCTTTTCGAACTTGTCGATCACACCGGGATCTTTCAGGATCGCAACCAGCGTCTCGTGAAGTTTGTCGACGACCGGCGCCGGCGTGCCGGCAGGCGCGAACAGGCCCGTAAAAGTCTGGCCGTCGAAATCCTTGTAGCCGAGCTCGGTGAAGGTCGGGACATCAGGCAACGACTTCAGGCGGTGCGGGCTGGTGACGGCGAGCGCGCGGAACAGGCCGGCCTTGATGTGCTGGAGGCTGACCGTGAGCTGGTCGAATGCGAACTGCACCTGGCCGCCCAGGAGATCGTTGATCGCCGGCGCGTTGCCGCGGTAATGCGCGGTGACCCATTGCAGGTCGAGGCTCGACTGCATCAGCTCGCTGAGCAGATGGTTGGTGGTGCCGGGGCCGGGCGAGGCCATCGTCAGCTTGCCGGGCTCGCGCTTGGCGAGTTCGATGAATTCCTTGAACGTCGTGGCCTGCACGGACGGGTGCACTTCGAGCACCAGCGGCGTCATCGAGATCGTCGAGATCGGAAGAAAATCCTTCTTCCAGTTATAGGCCTCGCGCTTGTTGATCTCGGTCGCGAACAGTACCGGGCCGTTGGCGCCGACGAACAGCGTGTAGCCGTCGGGCGCGGATTTCGCGAAGGCTTCGCCCGCGATCATGCCGCCGGCGCCGGCCTTGTTCTCGATGATGAAGGGCTGGCCGAGCTTTTCCTGGAGCTTGTCGGCGACGATGCGCGCGGCGCTGTCGACATTGCCGCCGGCCGGATAGGGCACGATCAGCTTGACGCTGCGCGCCGGCCATTGCTGGCCCGATGCGGGTCCCGCCAGCATCGCGGCTGCGGCAGCTATGGCAATCCAGATTAATCTCATGTTAACCTCCCGGCGGCGCTTCCAATTCCATATCGAGTGCCGTGACGTCGCGCATGGCGCTCGATCGCGGCGCAATCTCCAGATGAGCGCTTTACCTGTCGAGAGAATTGTGGCGTTCTTGTCCATAATATGGACAAGACGAACTCCGCAAGATCCGCCCGCGGAACGGCAGAGCCGCGACAGGGCGCGCAGACCATCCGGCGCGCGCTCGCGGTGCTGCGTATTCTTGCCGCAGGGCGCGAAGACGGCGTGCCGCTGGCCGAGGTCGTGCGCGCGACGGGCCTCACCCGCCCGACCGTGCATCGCATCGTCCACGTGCTGATCGAGGAAGGCATCGTCGAACGTTACGAGCGAACCGGCCGCTACGCGATCGGCAACCAGGTGCCGGAGCTCGCACTTGCGCGCCCGCGGCCGTCGCGGCTGCTGGTCGCGGCAAATCCGTCGCTGCGGCGTGCCTCCACCGAGATCGGCGACACGCTGTTCCTGACGGTGCGGACCGGCAACGACACGCTGTGCGTCGATCGCAGGATCGGAATCTATCCGATCCAGGTGCTGTCGATCGAGGTCGGCGCGCGGCGGCCGCTCGGCGTCAGCAGCGCAGGCGTCGCCATCCTCGCCGCGATGCCGGCTCAGGACGCGCGAAAAATCGTCGCGGCCAACGAGAAGCGATTCGAGGCCTACCGGACCGACGTCGCGTCGGTGCTCGGCCAGGTCACCGCCGCGAGACGGCTGGGGTACGGCATGAGGGAGATCGGCCTCGTGCAGGGCACGAAATCGATCTCCACCTGGATCAAGACCCCGGACGGACAGCCTGCCGCGGCGATGACGGTCTCCGCCGTTCGGACGAGGCTCGGCCCCCGCCGCGAGCAGGAAGTCGTGGAGATCCTGCTGCGGGAGGCGCGCACGATCGAGCAGGCGATCCGGGGTTAGGCGGCGCTGTCAATGGGCTGACTTCGCGCACCATTTTGTGGCACAAGAGCCGCCTCCGCCGACCGACCAACGAGGCCACGCATGCCCGCGCCGAAACCGCCTGCCTTCGAGACCCTGAGCCTGCATGCGGGCCAGCATCCGGATCCCGCGACCGGCGCCCGCGCGGTGCCGATCTACCAGACCACGTCCTACGTGTTCCAGGATTCCGACCACGCCGCCGCGCTGTTCAATCTGGAGCGCGCCGGCCACATCTATACGCGCATCTCCAATCCGACCACCGGTGTGCTGGAGGAGCGGCTCGCGGCGCTCGAAGGCGGCGTCGGCGCGATCTGCACTGCGAGCGGCATGGCCGCGCTGCATCTGGCCATCGCGACGCTCTTGAATGCCGGCGACCATATCGTGGCGTCGAGCTCGCTCTATGGTGGCACCATCAATTTGCTGGCGCACACGCTGCCCCGCTTCGGCATCACCACGACCTTCGTCAAGCCGCGCGACCTCGACGCGTTCCGCGCGGCGATCAAGCCGAACACGAAACTCGTGATCGGCGAGACCATCGGCAATCCCGGGCTCGAAGTGCTCGATATCCCGAAGGTCGCGGGAATCGCGCATGAGGCAAAGATTCCGCTGCTGATCGACAATACGTTTGCCACGCCCTATCTCAGCCGCCCCATCGAGCTTGGCGCCGACATCGTGATGCATTCGGCGACGAAGTGGATCGGCGGCCACGGCATCGCGATCGGCGGCGCCATCGTCGACGGCGGCCGGTTCGACTGGCGCGGCTCCGGCAAATTCGGCGTGCTGACCGAGCCCTATGGCGGTTATCACGGCATCGTCTTCGACGAACAGTTCGGCACGAGCGCCTTCATCATGCGCGCGCGCACCGAAGGCCTGCGCGATTTCGGCGCCTGCCTGTCCCCGACCAACGCGTTCCAGCTCTTGCAGGGCGTGGAGACGCTCGGCGTGCGCATGGACCGGCATATCCAGAACACACATCTGGTGCTGGAGGCGCTGAAGTCGAACAAGGCCGTCGATTGGGTCCTGCATCCCTCGCTGGAGGACCACACCGACTATCAGCTCGCAAAAACGCTGCTGCCGCGCGGCGCCGGCTCAATCGTCTCCTTCGGCATCAAGGGCGGGCGACCCGCCGGCCGAAAATTCATCGAAGCGCTGCGCATGATCAGCCATCTCGCCAATGTCGGCGATGCCAAGACGCTGGTGATCCACCCGGCCTCGACCACGCATCAGCAGATGGATGCCGAACAGCTCAAGGCCGCCGGCATCGGCGAGGAGCTGGTGCGGCTGTCGGTCGGCATCGAGACGGCAAGCGACATCATCGACGATCTTGCGCAGGCGCTGCGCATCTCGCAAAAGGTCTGACACCATGAAGCTCACTGTCAACGGCGCCGAGGTGTTTGTCGCAAACGGCGGCCGCGAGTTCGACAAGTCCCTGCCCGCGGTCGCCTTCATCCACGGCGCCGGCTTCGATCACTCGACCTGGGCACTGCATACGCGCTGGTTCGCCCATCACGGATTTTCCGTGCTGGCGCCCGATCTGCCCGGCCACGGCCGCTCGGCCGGACCTTCGCTGTCAACGATCGCCGAGATGGCGGATTGGACGGCGGCATTGCTCGCCGCGGCCGGCGTGGCGAAGGCGCACCTGATCGGCCATTCCATGGGATCGCTGATCTCACTGGAGACGGCGGCGCGTCATCCCGACAAGGTCTCCGCGCTGAGCCTGATCGGCACCGCCGCGACCATGACAGTCGGCCCGGATCTCTTGAAAGCGGCCGAAGCCAACTCGCAGGACGCCAACGACATGGTGTCGATTTGGGGCCTCGGCTTCAACGCCGAGCTCGGCGGCAGCCTCGCGCCGGGCCTGTGGATGCATGGCGGCGCGCAGGCGGTGCTGAAGTCTTGCGAGCCCGGCGTGCTGTTCAGGGATTTGTCGGCCTGCAATGATTACGCGAATGCACTCACCGCTGCGGCGAGCGTGAAAGTGCCTGCTACCCTCATCCTCGGCGAACGCGACATGATGACGCCGGCGAAGGCGGGCAAGGCGCTCGCCACGGCGATCCCGCATGCGAAGACCGTCGTGGTGCCGGGCGCGGGCCACATGATCATGGCCGAGCGCCCGGATGAATTGCTGGCGGCGTTGAGGGGCTGAGCCGCATCCGACTTGAAAGTTTGGACGCAGATAGCCGCCACGGGCGGCATGGCCGGGCTAGTCCCGGCCATCCACGCCTGGCCGCGCGCGCGAAGTACGTGGATGCCCGGGCCTTCGCCTCGCCGAAGCAGCTTCGGCCGCGCAGGCGGGACAAGCCCGGGCATGACGACATCTTGCCAGTGCCCCCGCCTTACGACCCCGGCGTCCACTTCCAGACGATATCGGAGACATTGACCGGCTTCGGGATCAGCCCGAGCTTTGCAAAACGGTCGGCCACGGCCTGCTGCGTCCTGATCACCTCGGCGTCGAGCGGCACCACGCTGTAGACGGAGCGGTTGACGAAGCGCCTGACAGCCTCGATGTCGACGCCGGTCGCCTCGGCCTGCGCCTTTGCGACCTCCTCGTGATACTGCTCCGCCCACTTGCCTTCGGAGGCAAAGGTCGTGTTGAGCTTCGCGACCAGCGATGGATATTTCTCGACGAAGTCGGTGTTGGCGATGTAGTAGGCGTTCGGCTTGTGCACGTCCTTGTCGAAGACGAGAACGCGCGCGTTCTCCTTCAATTCGGCGAGCGCGAGATAGGGATCCCAGATCGACCAGGCGTCGACCGAGCCCTTCACGAAGGCCGCCGTCGCATCGGCCGGCGCCAGCGGCGCGGGCGTGATGTCGGACCAGGACAGGCCGGCCTTTTCGAGCGAGGCGACCAGGAGATTGTGCGCGCTCGATCCCTTGCCGAAGGCGACGCGCTTGCCTTTGAGATCGGCGAGCGTCTTGATGGCTGAATCCTTCGGCACGATGATCGCCTGGTTGTCGCCCTCGGACTTCACGGCCGCGACATATTTTATTTTTGCGCCGCCGGCTTGCGCGAAGATCGGCGGCGTGTCGCCGACGAAGCCGAAATCGACGCTGCCGACGTTGATGGCCTCCAGCAGCGGCGGACCGAACTGGAAGTCAATCCATCTGACCTCGATGCCCAGCGGCCTGAAGGCGTTTTCGAGCGTTTGACGCTGGCGTACCGCCGGGAAGAATCCGCCCTTCTGAGTGCCGATGCGGATTTCCGCCGGCTTGTCCTCGGCGCGTGCTGGTGCGGCCAGGGCGGTTGCAAGGAGAAGCGCTGCGGTCAGGATATGTCGTCGTGCAATCATGTTGCGGTCCTTTGCGTCAGGTTCAGTTAGCGAAGAGTGAGGAATTGGCGCGGCGGCTCCGCTCCGAAAACACCGCACGGGCTGCGCGTTCGGCCTCGCGCGCCGAACGGAACTGGCGGCCTTCGAGGCTGTCGAACAGGCGTTCGGAGGAGAAGAAGCGGAAGCCGCGCTCATCTCTTGTGATGATGCCGGCGGCGCGGTCGTGGATTTCAATGATGTAGGCGTTCGACTGGGTCTGGGACATGACTGCTCGTTCGCCGGAATGTCGGCGTTCCTGTCGTGGGATTTGTGCTGTGGGAGGTTGCTAGGAGGCGATCAGCAACAACAACAGGCGCCGGTTGCCGCCGAGAAACAGCGCCGCGTCATGCACGCGTGCATGTCGCTGGGATTACGCTGGTGATCGGTTCTCATATCGCGGCATCAAGCTCGAGGAGCAGTTTCGATGCTCCGAATATCGAGCGATTGGTGAGCTCGGTCAATGAAATGGCTATCCATATTTGGCACCGGCGCGCTGGCGCGCTTCTCCCGGCGCAAGTACCGACAGACGGATTCATCTCGCGATGAGTTCAGCAGGCGCGGGCGGCAGGCGTGGTACGCTCGCGCAACGTAAAAACAGACAATCTGGGAGATCCGGACATGGCGAATGATCTGAAGTGGCGCACCGCGCTCGTCACCGGCGGCTCGCGCGGGATTGGCGCAGCCGTCTGTCGCGCCCTGGCCGCATCAGGCGCGGCGGTGGCGATCAACTGCCGGGAGCAGATCGGGCAGGCCGAGCAGTTGGCAGGCGAGATCGGCAAGCAAGGCGGTCGCGCGATTGTCGTTGCCGCCGACGTCTCGCAGCGCGACGCCGTGGCTACAATGGTCGAGCGCGCCACGGCCGGGCTCGGGCCGATCGATATCCTCGTCAATAATGCCGGCATCGCGATCACGCGCGGCGTCGACGATCTCACCGAAGAGGATTTCGACCGCACCATGATGGTCAACCTGAAATCTGCCTTCCTGTGCACGCAGGCGGTGCTGCCGGAGATGCGTGCGCGGAAATGGGGCCGCATCGTCAACATCTCCTCGGGCGCGGCGCGCGGTGCCGGCTCGATCGGCCCGCACTACAATGCATCCAAGGCCGGCATGGAGGGCCTTACGCGCGGTTATGCGGCGCGGCTGGTGAAGGAAGGCATCACCGTCAACGCGGTGGCGCCGTCGCTGATCGAGACCGACATGATGAGCGGCCAGCCCCGGTTCGTCAGCCGCATCCCGCTCGGCCGCTTCGGCACGGCCGATGAGGTGGCGAAAGCCGTGATGCTGCCGGTCGACAATGCCTACATGACCGGGCAGACCATCGCGCTGAGCGGCGGGATGGCGTTTAACTAGGAGCGAAGATGGTGCCGCCTTTCCTTCTCCCCTTGTGGGAGAAGGTGGCGCGAAGCGCCGGATGAGGGGTATCTCTCCGCGCGCACCGCTCTTCGTGAGCCGTAGGGTGGGCAAAGCGGAGCGTGCCCACCATTTCTATCGCGGTGTTGGATAGGTGGTGGGCACGGCGCAAGTGCGCCTTTGCCCACCCTACGGCTCCTTTTCGTGAGGAGAGATACCCCTCACCCGTCTCGCGGCGAGCCACCCTCTCCCACAGGGGGAGAGGGCAAGAGAGCGCTACCACATCGTCGCCGCAGCGCGCTCCGGCCAGATGCGATCATATTCCGCGCCGCCGACCTTGTTCTCGCTCATCTCGGCCAGGATCTGGCCCGGCGTCGGCAGCGTCTTCGGATCGATCCGCTTGTCGGGATTCCAGAGGTCGGAGCGGACGATGGCGCGGGCGCACTGGAAATAGATTTCGTCCACATTCATCACCATGACGCTGCGCGGCGCCTTGCCCTCGACCTTGAACGAGGCGAGCAGCTCGGGATCGACGGAGAGACAAGCGCGGCCGTTGGCCCGCACCGCGTTGCCGGAACCGGGGATCAGAAACATCAGCGACACCCTGGGATCGCGCACGATGTTGCGCAAGGAATCGACCCGGTTGTTGCCGCGGCGATCCGGCAGCATCAGCGTCTTCGGATCATGGATGCGGACGAAGCCGGGGAGATCGCCACGCGGCGAGCAGTCGATCCCTTCCGGTCCGATGGTGGCGAGCGCGGCAAACGGCGCCTTCTCGATGAAGATGCGGTAGAGCGGGGTAACGTGGTCGGCGACTTTCACGGTCGAGGCATCACCAACGGCACCGTAGATGGCCTCCAGCTGTTCGACCGTTTCAATCACCGACATTCCGTTCTCCTTGTTGCGCCGGCTATTCGTGCCAGCCTTCGTTCCTGATCACGCGCACGAGCTGGCGACTGTGATAGTCCGCGCTGCCCGCGTTGAGGATAGTGACATCGGCATTGGCCGATGCGTCGTCGACGCTGCGCGCGAGGCGATCTGCGATATTGCCGTCGCTGTGCCGGGCCCGGGCAGCAAGCCGCTGCGCCAGCACGTCCGGCGGCGCCGTGATCGCGACCACGACGACGTTGGCATAGGCCTGGCGGAGCGCGCCGATCACTGTGCGCGAGACATTGGCGACGACGGCCCGGCCGGCGAGGATGTCATCGTTGATTTCGAGCGGAAGAGCGTAGGAATGGCCATGCGCTTCCCAGTGCACGGCGAAATCGCCGTGCTCGCGCGCGCGGCGGAATTCGTCCTGGCTCATCGCGATGTTGTCTTCGGCCTCGGAGGATTCGCGCGTCACGACACGGCGCGGGAAGACGATGTCGCGATCATCGACGCAGGCCGCCTGTGCGAGCCGCAACAGCGTGTCCTTGCCCGCACCGCTGGGACCGACCACGAGCACGAGCCGCCCGGGTCCGATCCCGCTGGCCTCATCGTGTGCCATGGTCGCGGTCTCGCTCATGCGACGCGGTTTCCTTCGCGCCAGACGCTGCGGACCACGGGAACGTCGCCTGCGACATGCACGCGGATCAGGTCGGCCCGCTTGCCGATCGCGACCTCGCCACGATCCGACAGGCCAACCGCCTCGGCCGGCGCCTTGGTCACGGTGCGAACCGCCGCCGGAAGGCTGATCGCAGGCACATGCTCCGGCAATTGCAGCGCGGCCATCAGGAGGCTGGACGGGATGTAGTCCGACGACAGGATGTCGAGCAGGCCCTCTCGGGCGAGATCGACCGCGGCGATGTTGCCGGAGTGCGAGCCGCCGCGCACGACGTTCGGCGCCCCCATCAGGATGTCGATGCCGGCCTGATGCAGGCCGCGCGCGGCCTCGAGCGTGGTCGGGAATTCCGCCACCGACACGCGATCGCGCACGGCGTCCGCGACGTTCTCCTCGGTGGTGTCGTCATGGCTCGCCAGCGGAATGTTGTACTTGTGCGCGAGCGATACGATCTCGCGCATGTTGGTCGCGGCATAGAGCTTCTGATACTCGAAGCGCTTCGCGAACAGCTCGTCGAGCTCGGCATCGGTCTTGCCGCCGCCCTTGCCGCGATAATAGTCGCGCAGCTTGACCTCGTCGCGGAACTGGCGCTGGCCGGGGGTGTGGTCCATCAGCGACATCAGCTTGACGTCGGGACGGTCGATCAGCTCCTTGGCTTCCTCGACCACGCTCGGCATCGGGATTTCGCAGCGCAGATGCAGGAAGTGGTCGGCGCGCAGCAGGCTGGCATCGCGCGCGGTCGTGATCGCGGCGGCGAGCACGCCGGCGCGGCCATCGACTTCCTCGGCGCCGTCCTCACGCCAGACCCGGAGCGAGTCGAACACGGTCGTGATGCCTGAGGTCGCGAGCTGGCCGTCATAGGAGATGACGGCGGCGACCGGATTCCAGAACACTTTCGGGCGCGGCACGTAATGCGCTTCGAGATGGTCGGTGTGGAGCTCGATCAGGCCGGGCATGATGAGGTCGCCGCCGGCATCCTCCGCACCCGCGGGGGCCCTGCCCTCGCCGATCTCGGCGATGCGTCCGTCCGCGAGAGCGAGCCAGCCCTGTTCGATCACGCGGTCAGCCAGCACGATCCTGGCGTTGGCGATCAATGTTTCCTTCGGCTTGGCATTCATTTCCATTTCCTTCAGGCCGCGGCGGCAAAGCTGGTGACGTCAACAATACGGTCGGCAATCAAATGGCGGATTTCGTCGTCATGGACAATGGCGACCATGGCGACGCCCTGGCGCTTCTTGTCGGCGACCAGCTCGACCACGACGGCGCGGTTGGCGGCATCGAGCGAGGCGGTCGGCTCGTCCAGCAGCAGGATCGGCAGGTCCGAGATGAAGCCGCGCGCGATGTTGACGCGCTGCTGCTCGCCGCCGGAGAAGGTCGCGGGCGGCAGCTGCCAGAGTCTTTCAGGGATGTTGAGGCGGTGCAGCAACTCGCCGGCGCGTGCCTGCGCGTCGGCTCGGGCCGTGCCGTTCACGATCAGTGGCTCCGCGACGACGTCGATGGTCGCAACACGCGGCACCGCCCGCAAAAACTGGCTGACATAGCCGATGGTGGAGCGGCGGATGTTGAGAACCTGCCGCGGCTCGGCGGTGGCGAGATCGACAACCGCGCCGCGATGGCGAATGCCGATACGGCCGGAGTCGCAGCGGTAATTGCCAAAAATCATCTTCAGGATCGACGACTTGCCGGCACCGGACGGGCCAGAGAGCACGACGCATTCGCCCGGGTTGACGTGGAAGGTCACGCCGCTGACGACAGGCAGCTCGATGCCGCCCTGCAGGTGCATCGTAAAGGTCTTTTTCGCGGCGGCGATGTCGATCATGGCGGTCATCGGAAAACTCATCTTGGAAGGCTTATGGCGGCAGAATCGAGGAAACGAGGAGCTGGGTATAGGGCTCGCGGGGATCGTCGAGCACCTGGTCGGTGAGACCCGTCTCGATGACACGGCCGCCCTTCATCACCATCACGCGATGCGACAGCAGTCGCGCCACCGCGAGATCGTGGGTGACGATGATGACGGCAAGGTGCAGCTCGGCGACGAGGCTGCGCACGAGGTCGAGCAGGCGCGCCTGGACAGACACGTCCAGACCGCCGGTCGGCTCGTCCATGAACACCAGCCGCGGCTCGGTGACGAGGTTGCGCGCGATCTGGAGACGCTGGCGCATGCCGCCGGAATAGGTGCGCGGCGCATCGTCGATGCGCGCGATGTCGATCTCGACACGGGTGAGCCAGTCCGACGCGGTATCGCGGATGCGGCCGTAGTGATTCCAGCCGACCGCCATCAGCCGTTCGCCGACATTGGCGCCGGCCGAGACCGCCATGCGCAGGCCCTGCGCGGGATCCTGGTGCACATAGCCCCAGTCGGTGCGGAACAGGAAGCGTCGCTCGGCTTCGCCAAGGCTCGTGAGATCGCGGGTGACGCCGTCGCGCATCCGGTACGACACCTGGCCGGCGCTCGGCGCGAGCTGGCCCGAGAGCATTTGCAGCAGTGTCGACTTGCCCGAGCCGGACTCGCCGACGATCGCCAGCACCTCGCCGGGGTAGAGCGAGAACGACACGTCGCGGCACGCGGCGATGCGGCCATAGGACTTGCTGAGCGACTCCGCGACCAGCAGCGGCTGATCGTTCTCCAGCATCTCCTCAGCCATTTGATCCCTCCTGCGCCTTCTCCTTGTACGGCGCGGCGCTCATGCTGCCGTGATGTCCGGCGGCCTGGCGGCCCTCGCAATAGTCGGTGTCCGAGCACACGAACATGCGCCCGCCCTTGTCGTCGGTGACAATCTCGTCGAGATAGGAATTTTCCGCCGCGCACAGCGCGCAGGGCGCGTTGAAGCGGTACGGCTCGAACGGGTGATCCTCGAAATCGAGCGACACCACCTGCGTATAGGGCGGGATCGCATAGATGCGCTTCTCGCGACCGGCGCCGAACAATTGCAGCGCCGGGCAATTGTCCATCTTGGGATTGTCGAATTTCGGCGTCGGCGACGGGTCCATCACGTAGCGCGCGTTCACCTTCACCGGATAGGCGTAGGCAGTGGCGATGTGGCCAAAGCGGGCGATGTCCTCGTAGAGCTTCACATGCATCAGGCCGTATTCGGCCAGCGCATGCATGCGCCGCGTCTCGGTCTCGCGCGGTTCGAGGAAACGCAGCGGCTCCGGGATCGGCACCTGATAGACCAGCACCTGGTTCGCGTGCAGCGACGTCTCCGGGATGCGGTGACGCGTCTGGATCACGGTTGCATCTTCTGTTGCCGTGGTCGTGGCGACGCCCGCGGTCTTGGCGAAGAATTTGCGGATCGAGATCGCATTCGTCGTGTCGTCGGAACCTTGGTCGATCACCTTCAGCACATCCTGGGGCCCGAGGATCGCGGCCGTGACCTGCACGCCGCCGGTGCCCCAGCCATAGGGCATCGGCATTTCGCGGCTGGCGAACGGCACCTGATAACCGGGGATCGCGATCGCCTTGAGGATCGCGCGGCGGATCATCCGCTTGGTCTGCTCGTCGAGATAGGCGAAATTGTAGGCGGGCGCGTTCATTCCGCGGCCTCCTTCATGGCATCGGGCGCATTGGCCTCGGCAAATTCCTTGCGCAGCTTGCGCAGGAGCCCGAGCTCGGACTGGAAGTCGACATAGTGCGGCAGCTTCAGATGCTCGACGAAGCCGGTCGCCTGGACGTTGTCCGAATGCGACATCACGAATTCTTCATCTTGCGCCGGGGCCACGGCCTCTTCGCCGAGCTCGCGGGCACGCAGCGCCCGGTCGACCAGCGCCATCGACATGGTCTTGCGCTCGCTCTGGCCGAAGGCGAGACCATAGCCGCGGGTGAAACACGGCGCTTCCGTCGCCGAACCCTTGAATTGATTCACCATCTGGCACTCGGTGAGCTCGATGGAGCCGAGCGGCACGGCGAAGCCGACGTCCTCCGCGAAAAATTCGACCTCGACCTCGCCGAAGCGGATCTCGCCGACGAAGGGATGGTTGCGGCCGTAACCGCGCTGGGTGGAGTAACCCATGGCCAGCAGAAAGCCTTCGTCACCGCGCGCGAGGTTTTGCAGGCGCAGGTCGCGATCGGCCGGGAAGTTCAGCGGTTCGCGCGTGAGGTCGCCGACGCTGGCGCCGTCTTCGGCCCGCGGCGAGGATTCGATCAGCCCGTCGCGGCCCAGAATGTCGGTCACACGCGGCGTGGGCGCCGTCGAAGCTTCGGCCGTCGCCGGCACTTCAGGCACGAAGCCCTGGCCAAGCGAGGGATCGAGCAGGCGGTGCGTGTAGTCGAAGGTAGGCCCGAGGATCTGGCCGCCGGGAATATCCTTGAAGGTCGCCGACACCCGCCGCTGCACGCGCATCGCGCCGGTGTCGACCGGCTCGCTGGCGCCGAAGCGCGGCAGGGTGGCGCGGAAGGCGCGGACCAGGAAGATCGCCTCGATCAGATCCCCGCGCGCCTGCTTGATCGCGAGCGCCGCGAGCTCGCGGTCGTAGAGCGACCCTTCGCTCATGACGCGGTCCACGGCGAGGCCAAGCTGCTCCGAGATCTGATCCAGCGTGACTTCGGAAATGCTCTGGTCGCCACGCCGCGCATTGGCGAGCAGGCGATGGGCGTTCTCGATGGCGCGCTCGCCGCCTTTGACTGCGACATACATGCGACTAGCTTCCCTTGTTCACGACACGCGTGGTGCGCGGGATCGCAACCACGGCATCATCGGCGACCAGCACCAAATCGATGCCGCGCGGAAACAGCGCCTCGTTGAACTGCAGCCGTTCGAACAGGTCGAAAGGCCTGATCGAGGCCTGAAGCGTCGCGACACCGTCGATGCCGGGGCCACGCAGTTCGAAACTGCGCCCCGAATTCAGGCTCTCGACCTGAAGGATCACCGTGGTCGAACGATCCGGATACTCGTTCGTGCCCAGTGCGAAGCGCTCGAGCGACGGCAGCGCCGCACCGTCACTGATCAGCGCGAAACTCGCGATCGAGGAGTCCTGCACCACCGGCGCGCCGGTGTGGAACTTGAGCCATTTCACCACGTCCGATCGCTCCGTCATCCGCTCATCGAGCCAGAGCGGCGTGTCGTGATCGAACAGCGTCAGCGCGATCGCGGCAGTGCCGCGCATCGTTGGCGCGGGCGCTCCCGCCATCGGCACGATGCGCTGGACCGAGCCCGGTCGCGCCATCGCGTCCATCACGGAACGAAAGGTCGATTGCGCCGACAAGACCTTGTCGACGAAACCCGGCGGCAGTTCCGCAATCGTGGTCATGGCCTCACCCCTCACCGCGCACCATGGTGTAGAAATCAACCTTCGTCGCGGCGGTCTCGGCCGCCGCCTGCTTGCGCTGGATCATAAGCTGCTCGCGCAACGGCGCGATAACGTCACGCTCCACCGCCTCACCGAAATCACTGGACTGCGCCAGCGCGTCGCAGAGCGCGATCAGCCGCGCCTTTTCGCCATCGCGCCCCAGCGTGTAGCCGAAGCCGACCTCGCCGCTCGCGAGCCGGACCGCTGCGCGAGACACCGTGGCTTCACCGAGATTGAACGGCGCGCCGTCGCCGCCGACCCGGCCGCGCAGCATGACGAGACCGTTTTCCGGCGCGCGTAGCTCCTGATGCGCCGGCAGGGCGAGAGCGCGGAGGCGAGCGGCGATCTCGCCCGCCTCCGCGTGCGCCAGCACGGCCATCGCGGCCTTGCGCTGGACTTGCTGGTTGTTGTGCTGGGTCACCCAATCCACCGAGCTTTTGACAGAACTTGCCGAATCCAAGTTGTCTATGATAATAGACAACTTGATACGGAAGCGCCATGACTGTTTCGTGACAAACGTGTGATTTCTGAAGTAGGCTTCTCGGCGACATGAGCATGCAGGACACAGCCTCTTCGGGCGTCGCGCTGTGGCGCCTCGTTGCCGACGGCATCGAGCGCGGCATCGCCGACGGCCGCTTTGCAGCCGGCGACAAGCTGCCGGGCGAGATGGAGATCGCCGAGACCTATCGCGTGAACCGCCACACCGTGCGGCGCGCGCTGGCCGCACTTGCCGAGCGCGGCATCGTGCGCGCCGAACGCGGCAGCGGAACCTATGTCGAGGCGCAGCGCCTCGCTTATCCCTTGCGCTCGCGCACCCGCTTCTCCGAGATCGTCGGCGCCGACGGCCGCGAACCGCATGGCCGGCTGATCGAGGCGTCCGACGACGTCGCGACCCGCGAACTGGCGCGCGAACTGGGATTGAAGGCCGGCGCGCCGCTGGTGCGGATCGAGGCGATCCGCCTCGCCGACCGCACGCCGATCTGCGTCTCCACCACCTGGCTGTCAGCGGAATTGTTTCCGGGCGCGGGTGAGGTATTCGCCGCGACGCGCTCGATGACGAAACTGCTCGAGCATTACGGCGTCCGCGACTACAGCCGCGGCGCGACCCGGATCACCGCCGGCATCGTGGACGCAACCGATGCCGCGCGGCTCGATCTGCCGCTGGGACGGCCGATCCTGGTGGTCGACGCGACCGACCACGATCTCGCCGGCAAGCCGCTGGTGACCAAGCACTCGCGCTTTGCAGCGGAGCGGGTGGAGTTTCTGGTGGAGAACGGGTGAGCGGGCGACCACGCAGGGCTCGTAGGGTGGGCAAAGGCGCACTTGCGCCGTGCCCACCATCTCTCCCCGATATCTAAGCAGAAGTGGTGGGCACGCTTCGCTTTGCCCACCCTACGGCGCCGGCGATCAGGCGACAGCTCGCCGCCCAATGATCGCAAACCGCAACTTGCTCGAAATAAAATCGATCGCGGCGACGGCGACCAGAATCATCATCAGGATCAGGAACGACACCCGCTGCCATTCCAGCACGCGGATCTGCTCGGCGAGTTGGAGGCCGATGCCGCCGGCGCCGACGATGCCGATGATGGTGGCCGAGCGCGTGTTGGATTCGATGAAATAGAGCACCTGGCCGGCGATCACGGGCAGCACCTGCGGCAGCAGGCCGAAGCGGATTTCGTGCAAAGCACTGCCGCCGGAGGCGCGGACGCCTTCGACCTGCTTCTGGTCGGCGCCCTCGATCGCCTCCGAGAACAGTTTGCCGAACGCGCCGAAATCCGACACGGCGATGGCGAGCACGCCGGCGAACGGACCAAGCCCGACGACGTTAATCCACACCAGCGCCCAGATCAGGGTGTCGACGCCGCGGATCGAATCCAGGAAACGGCGGACCGGAAAACGCAGGATCTGCGAAGGTATGACGTTGCGCGCGGCCAGCAGGCTGACCGGAAGCGCGAACAGCGCGGCGAGCGTCGTGCCGAGCAGCGCGATCGACAGCGTCTCACCCAGCGCTTTCAGATAGACCGGCAGCGAAGAGCCCGGATCGGGCGGGATCATCATCAGGCCGATCCAGCCGAGCTGGCTCAGCCCTGCGAAGAATCGCGACGGCGAGAAGTCGAGATCGACGAGGCCGTAAACCAGGATCGCAAACGCCGCGACGATCATCGCCGGCATCGCGAGCCGCGCCGAGGCGGGGCGATCGAACACATCGGGGTAGCGCGCGCGAAGCTCTCGCGTGTCGACCTCCTGCGGTCTCGTCACGTCCGTGCCTCCTTGCCGAACAGACGGCCGCGTAGCCAGCCCGTAGTGATGTCGATGATGAAGACCGTGATGATGATGGTGAGCAGGATGGCACTGACGTCGGAGTAATAGAACTTGCGGATGGCGACGACGAGCTCCTGGCCGATGCCGCCGGCGCCGACGAAGCCCATGACGGAGGCTTCACGGACGTTGATCTCGAAGCGCAGCAGCGCGTAGCTGGCATACCCCGCCGTCACCTGCGGCACGATCGCAAAGCGCATGCAGGAGAGCCAGCTCGCGCCGGTCGAACGGATGCCCTCGACCGGCTTCATGTCGGCATTCTCGACGATCTCGGAGAACAGTTTGCCGAGCGCGCCGGTGGAGTGGATCGCGATCGCGAGCACGCCGGCCATCGGCCCGAGCCCGAAGGCAATCACGAAGATCAGCGCGAAGACGATGCCCGGCACGGTGCGGGCGAATTCGAGCAGGCGACGCACCACGAAGCGCAGCCAGGGCGACGGTGAGGTGTTCTCAG
Organism: Bradyrhizobium sp. S3.7.6; assembly: GCF_054061875.1. Lineage (NCBI taxonomy): Bacteria > Pseudomonadati > Pseudomonadota > Alphaproteobacteria > Hyphomicrobiales > Nitrobacteraceae > Bradyrhizobium > Bradyrhizobium sp. S3.7.6. The sequence goes on from NZ_JBSSEQ010000001.1 coordinate 186,786, forward strand.
CCGCGAAGAAATTCAAGGCGAAGGCCAAGGTCGCGCCGATCAGCGTGCCGACGTAGGAGATCAGCAGCGTCTCGCCCAGCATCTTCAGCCATTTGCGCCAGCCCCACAGCCACTCGCCGGCATCGGTCCAGACCCGCTGGCCGCTATCGAGCGTGAGGATGCGGTCGAAATAGCTGATGAAATTGCCGAAATGGGCAAAGAAGGTGCGCAGGTTCACTTCCGCGCCGATCGCGGCAAGAAACAGCGCTGCGGCAAAGATCACCAGCCCCAAAAGGAGTCGGAGCCGCTTGCGCGCGACCGCCTGGCGATAGGCCGCGTTGAGCACGGCGAGCTGCTGCTCGGGGAGGATCGAAACCGCGACGGTCATCTGGCCAGGGAAGGTAGTCGATCAAAGAGAAAGAGCCGGGTCCATCGACCCGGCTCCAGTGCTATCGTCCCGAAACTCAGGACGCCTTCTTCTTACGCAGTGCATCGACGAACTTGATCAGCTCGATCGTGCCATCCCAGTCCTTGGTGGTGGCGGGATGAAAACCCTTCTTCTGGCCGTCCTGGAGGCGATCGAAGGCCGCCTTGTCCTTGGCCGGCGCGTCGAAGAACGCCTTGGCGATCGCCGCCTTGGCATCTTCCGGCAGGTCGGAATTGTAGGCGTAGGGGCCGTTGATGATCGGCGCCGACTTGTGGATGATGCGGAAATCGTCCTTCTTCATCGGCGAGCCGTCGGCATTCTTCAGCATGCCCTTGGTCAGCATCTGCGCCAGCGTGGAATCGTCATCGCTGGTCCACTGGTTGGCCGCAACGTCGACCGTGCCCTGCGCCAGCGCCAGGATCGCGTTCTCGTGGCTGCCGGTGAAGACGACCTTGCTGAAATAGGTGTCGGCATCCGTGATGCCCATCTTGTCGAGCTCGAAGCGCGGCACGTTGTTGCCGGAGGTCGAGTTCGGATCGACGAGGCCGAGGTTCTTGCCCTTGAGCTGGTCGACGCTCTTGTAGGGGCTGCTCGCCTTGACGAAGAACACAGAGTAGTAGCCGGTCGAACCGTCGGCGTTGATGTCGTTGGCGAAGGCATCGGTCTTGACGCCGGTCAGGCGGGCGCGGGCGAATGACGCCGAGCCGTAGCTGGCGATATAAATGTTGCCGGCGCGCTGGCCCTCGATGACGGCGGCGTAGTCGTTGGCGATGCGCAGCGTGACCTTCACGCCCAATTCCTTGGAGAGATAGTTCATGAACGGCGCCCAGCGCTCGGTCACGCCCGAGGCGTTTTCCGCCGGAATGACCGCGAAGGTCAGTTCGGGGTATTTGGCTTTCCAGTCGTCGGCGGAGGCCGAAGTCGTGAACGCGAGCGCGGCGGCGCCGGCAAGAACCAGTCTGCGAGTGATCATGATACCCTCTTCATCGGTTGGGGTCGGTTGACGCAAAAATTGGCAACTACAGGCGCAGCTCAGGCAGCCGCGGCCGTTCCGAGCGCCGGCACACCCTCAGGCACCGGCACGGGCATTCCGCCCATGACGTCGGAGGCTTCGAGATCGTAGAGCTCGCGCGCGACGTCGTCGGTCAATTCGGCAGGCGCGCCGTCGAACACCACGCGCCCCTGCGCCATGCCGATCAGGCGATCGCAATAGCTGCGCGCCAGATCGAGCGAATGCAGGTTGCAGAGCACGGTGATGCCGAAATGCTTGTTGATGCGCAGCAGCGCATCCATCACGATCTTGGTGTTGCGCGGGTCGAGCGAGGCGATCGGCTCGTCGGCGAGGATGATGTCGGGCTGCTGCACCAGTGCGCGGGCGATCGCAACACGCTGCTGCTGGCCGCCGGAGAGCTGGTCGGCGCGCTGGGCGGCGAGTGAGGCGATATCGAACTGTTCGAGCGCCGACATCGCCAGCGCCTTGTCGTGCTCGGGCCAGGTCTGCGTCAGCGAGCGCCAGGCCGGCATCGTCGCGAGGCGCCCCATCAGCACGTTGGTGAGCACATCGAGCCGGCCGACGAGGTTGAACTGCTGGAAAATCATCGCCGAGCGCGCCCGCCACTGCCGCAATTCCTTGCCGCGCAACGCGGTGACGTCGAGGCCGTCGAACAGGATGCGGCCCTGCGTCGGCGTCGCCAGGCGATTGATCATGCGCAGCATGGTCGACTTGCCGGCGCCGGAGCGCCCGATCACACCGACGAAGCCGCCGGGGGAGATTTGAAACGAAGCGTCGTCCACCGCGGCTTTTGCGCCGAAGCGGCACGTCAGACCTTCAACCACCAGCATAGAGGGCTCCAGAGTAGCTGGCTGCCACCGCTAGCGCCGGCACTTGACACTTGTGTGACACGCGGATCGCGCTGCGGCGATCCTACACACCTCTTCCCCTGTCATCGCATCGTCATGACGTTGTCATCAGGGCACTCGAAGAGGTACGCCCGCCCTCGACCTATCGGATGTAGCATGGCCGGCAAAACGCTCTCGGTTCAACCGACCATCGACCCTTCGGCGAAGCTGCATGAGACCAGGCTCGGCACCTATACCGAGGTCGGTGCGCGCACGATCCTCACTGAAGTCACGATGGGCGATTACTCCTATGTCGTGAACGACGCCCAGATCACCTACACCACGATCGGAAAATTCTGCTCGATCGCGGCGATGACGCGCATCAATCCCGGCAATCATCCGATGCATCGCGCCACGCAGGCGCATTTCACCTATCGTTCCAGCGCCTACTTCGAAGGCGAGAGCGACGACACCGAGTTCTTCGACTGGCGGCGCCAGCATCACGTTCATATCGGCCACGACGTCTGGATCGGCCATGGCGCGATCGTGCTGCCCGGCCGCAACATCGGCACCGGCGCGGTGATCGCGGCGGGCGCCATCGTCACCAAGGACGTGCCGGCCTACACCATCGTCGCCGGCAATCCGGCGCGCATCGTGCGGCGGCGGTTCTCGGAAGACGTCGCCGGACGGCTGGCCCAACTCGCCTGGTGGGACTGGGATCACGACAAATTGCGTGAAGCACTGCCCGATTTCCGCAAGCTCGGGATTGAAGATTTCCTCTCGGCATATGAAGCACGGGCAAGCTCCCTCACCCGTTCCCCTGCCAGCAAACGAAGCGCGGTCGCTTGACAGACATCTTCCTTGAGGGCGGCCGGGCCCTGATCGGCTCCGAGCTCGTCGAAACTTCCATTCTGGTGTCCGGCGCGGACATTGCGCAGGTCGATGCCTCTCGCGGCCGTGCGCGGCTGGCGATCGATGCGCGCAACCTGCTGGTGCTGCCCGGCATCGTCGATCTGCATGGCGATGCCTTCGAGCGCCAGATGATGCCGCGCGCCGGCGTCGACTTCCCGATCGACGTCGCGCTCGCCGACAGTGACCGCCAGGCGATCAGCAACGGCATCACCACCGTCTTTCACGCCACGACCTGTTCGTGGGAGCCGGGCCTGCGCAGCGCCGGCAATGCGCGCGCCCTGATGGAGGCGATCGAGCGGCAGCGCCCGCAATTCGCCGCCGATACCCGTTTCCACCTGCGGCACGAGACCTACAATCTCGAGGCCGAGGCCGAGATAAGCCAGTGGCTCGCCGAGGGCCGCGTCGACCTGTTCGCCTTCAACGACCACATGGACGGCACCGTTGCCGACATGGCCAAGCCGCGCAAGCGCAACCGCATGGTGGAGCGCACCGGCCTCTCGGGCGAGGAATTCGACCGGCTGGTCGAGCGTGTGCTTTCGCGCGCCAGTGAAGTGCCGGCTTCCGTGTCGCGGCTTGCCGCAACTGCCCGCGCGGCCGAGGTGCGGATGCTCTCGCATGACGATGCGACGCCGGCGATGCGGCAGGAGTTTCGCGAGCTGGGCGCTGACATCGCGGAGTTTCCGATCAGCGAGGAGACCGCGCGAGCGGCCGCGGCCGCGGGCGATGCGATCGTCTACGGTGCGCCGAACGTCGTGCGCGGCGGCAGCCATACCGGCTGGACCCGGGCATCCGACATGATCGCGAAGGGGCTCTGCTCGGTGCTGGCGTCGGACTATTACTATCCCGCGCAACTGCTCGCCGCGTTCCGCCTCGCCGCCGACGGTGTGCTGCCGCTGCCGAAGGCCTGGGATCTGGTCTCTGCGGGACCAGCGCGCGCGACCGGCCTTGCCGATCGCGGCGTGCTCGCAGAAGGATGCCGCGCCGACATGCTGCTGGTCGACGACAGCGTGCCGCTGCGGCCGCGGCTGATCGCGGTGGTATCAGGCGGAAAGCTCGTGCATCTCACTGATGCGACGCGACTGCTCGCTGCGGCGGCGACGCCGCGCGAGGCTGTTGTTGCGGCCTGAACCGGTTATGCTCGGGCAATGACAGATTTTCCCCGCTACGCGATCTACTTCGCAGCCGGCGCCGACAGCGCCCTCTCCCGCTTCGGCGCCAAGCTGCTCGGCTATGATGTCTACACCGGTGAGGAGATGCCGTTCCCTGCCGACGCATCGCGTGTTGCGCCGGATTGGCGCGACGTCACGGCCGATCCCCGCAAATACGGTTTCCACGGCACGCTGAAGGCGCCGATGTCGCTGGCGCCAGGCAGGACTGAAGCCGAGCTCGTCGCAGCCTGCGCGGCCTTTGCCGGCAAGGCGCGGCCGATGCCGTCAATCCGTCCGGTCGTCGACTCCATCAGCGGCTTCATTGCGGTGATTCCGACCGAGCCGGTGGGCGCGCTCCAGCAACTTGCCGCCGATTGCGTCCGCGAATTCGACGACTTCCGCGCGCCCATGACGGCGGAAGACCGCGCGCGGCGCAAGCCCGACAAGCTCACTGAGCGGCAGCGCGACTATCTCGACCGCTGGGGTTACCCTTACGTGATGGAAGAATTCCGCTTCCACATGACGCTGACGGGACGCCTGGATGCAGAACGGCGCGGGCCGATCCTGGAGATGCTGCGCGCGAGGTTTGCGACGCTCGGCCTCGAGACGCTGGTGATCGACCGGATCGCGCTGTTCAAGCAGGATGATGCCAGGGCGCGCTTCCGCTTTGTCGGCGAGTGGGCGTTGGCGAAGTAGGCCTCAGCGCCAGCTCGCGAGATTGAAGGCAAGCGCCACGGCGCCAACCAGAATGAGGCTGGTCGCCCAGATTGCATCCAGATTGAACCAGCTTCGCGCGACGAACCTCAATCCCAGATAGCGGTAGACCAGCCACGCCAGACATCCGCCGGCACTGACCATGGCGACAACGTGCACCAGGGACACCAGCACCGCCATCCCGAGACTTGTCTTCAGAAGACTTGCCTTCATCAGCGCGCCCGCCGCCTCATGGCCGGCATCGAGCTCGAAGGCCTGGCAGAGCCCGAGATAGATCGGCACGAGCATCAAGGCCGCGCCGTGGGCAATGGCAACGGCGAATGACCAGAGCGCCAATTGCGTTGGCGGAATTCGTGCCAGCGTGCGCGGATGGCGTCGCTCGATCAGCCGATAGACGCCGAAGCCGATGACGAGAAGACTCGCGCCGAGCTGGATCGAACGCTGCCACTCGGCCAGCACGAGCAGGAACGCGAATGGCAGCAGCACGAGAAGTGTTGCCAGGAGATGTCCGGCCGCCAGAGCCCACAACGCGCGGAACAGCGCGCGCGGGCTCTTGTCCATGAGCCCAGCCGAAACGGCGAGCGGCCATCCCATTCCCGGATTGACGCCGTGATAGAGACCGCTCGCAACAAGAGCGAGCCACAGCCAGCCGAGCGGCCAACTCCCGTGCTGCCAGCCTAGGCCGACGGGTAGCAAAAGGAGTCCGTCGAACAATCGCCGCCCTCCAGCCTGATCTGGTGCGCACGATATCCGTCGGGGAAGCTCACGAAATAGTCCTTGGCGAGCTCGAGGCCGCCGTCGCGGCCGACATTGGCCATGACTTCGACGCCCGGAACCCCATCGGGATAGAATTGATCATCCCAGGTGGAATACAGCGAATTGGTCCAGTACACGCGCTTGCCGTCGCGGCTGATCTCGACCATCTGCGGACCGGCCGCAAATGCCTTGCCGTTCGGATGGGGCGTGCGGCGCGCGATGCCGCCGATGTGAACCGAGCCCGCGAGCTTCGGCTTTCGCGGATCACTCACATCGTACTGGCGCATCTCACCAGTGCCCCAGCACGAGACATAGAGAAACCGGTCATCCATCGACAGGTCGATGTCGGTCACCAGCGGTGGCACGGCGCCAAATCCCTGCAGCAGCGGCGGGAGCTTCTCCTTTGGCGCGGGCTCGGGCGGGATCGTCGCCGTCTTCTCCGCATGGAATTTTCCGCCTTCGCGCCACCAGGTCCAGATCGACGCTTCGAGGTTGGTGGTGTCGACCACAACGCCAACGAAGCCGTATTCGCGAACCGGATCGTGCGCGGGCCGCACCTCCAGCGCCATCTGATGATTGGCGCCGAGGTCGATGGTCTGCACGTTGCGACGGGCGCGGAGATCCCAGAAGTGGAGACGATGGCCATATTTGTTCGCCAGCAGATCTTCCGCGACGATCCCGTTCTCGAACTGCGGCGGCAACGCCCATTCGCTCGTCACCATGTAGTCGCGCGGCAGGTTCCACCAGAAATCATAATGCAGTGTCTGCGGACCGCGGTCGATCTCCCACCGTCCAAGGACCTCGAACGTCTCGCAATCCATGATGAAAACGCCTGGAGGCCCGTTGGTGCCGTCCTTGCCGCCGCCGCCCAGCGTGCTCACATAGACGCCGTCCGGCCCGCAATGGATGGTATGCGGCCGCGAGTAGCCGGTCTTCTTGAAGATTTCCTCGGGCTCGATGATCTTGTGGATTTTGGCTTTGGTCGGATCGGGCTTGGTATCGATGATGTAGATCCGCGACGAGCGTATCCCGGGGATGATGAGATAGCGCCGCTCGATGAAGGCGTGTCCGGCGAGCGGAGACAAGGCGGAGGAACAGGCATTCCAGCCGAAGTGATGAAACTCATCGCCCTTGTTGGGCATCGTCACCGTGTGGACGATTTGGCTGTAGGTCGGCGATCCCGGCTTGACGTCGATGACCGCGAGAGCATCCGGTTTTGAGAAATCCGGACTGAGCAGCAGCGTGTAGGCAAAGTTCTCTGCAGGTGCTTCCATCGCCAGCTTAGGCGATGCGTGAAAGGTGGGATCCGGCCTCATCGTCATGGCACTGCCTCCCTGTTTCGTCGGCTCGCTCCAACCTGGCTCGGAATAGCGGCATAATGAAGAGCTGCTCAGCGACGTCTTGAGAAGCTCCGCGGACCTGGTTGGCGAGCGTGCAAGGAGCGTACAATATGTCATCGCCGGCGTGCGGAAAACCGCCCGAACCGCGCTAATTCGACGCCCTCAGCCAGACGGAAGCCGGCGGGATCAGGCCAGCGCGCACCTCACACTCGGCGTCGCCCCCGCGAAGGCGGGGACTGCCGAGAGAGCTAGCGACAACCGAGTGGGTGCGGCGCTACTTCCCCCACCGCAACGCCAGCGCATCCCGCTCCTTCGCGAGTTCCAGCAGCCCTGCCCGCGTTGCCGGGTGCAGCGGCTGGAGCGGATGCCGCACGGCGTCCGATTTGATCACGCCGCCGGCCTGCATCATGGCCTTGCAGGCGATCAGGCCGCATTGGCGGTTTTCGTAGTTGATCAGCGGCAGCCAGCGCTCATAGGCGGCCTTTGCCTCTTCGCGCTTGCCGGCGAAATAGGGATCGATGATCTGGCGGATGCCGTCGGGATAGCCGCCGCCCGTCATCGCGCCGGTGGCGCCGGCGTCGAGATCGGCGAGCAGCGTGATGGCTTCCTCGCCGTCCCACGGTCCCTCGATATCCTTGCCGCCCGCCTCGATCAGGCTGCGGAGCTTTGCCGCCGCGCCCGGCACCTCGATCTTGAAATAGCGGATGTTGGCGAAGTCGCGCGCCAGCCGCGCGAGCAGCTCAACCGACAGCGGCGTTCCGGCAACAGGCGCGTCCTGGATCATGATTGGAATGTTGATCGCGCCGGACAGCACCTTGAAGAACTCGACGATGCCCTTCTCGGGCACGCGGAAGGTCGCGCCGTGATAGGGCGGCATCACCATCACCATCGCGGCCCCCGCCGCCTCCGCCTGCTGGCTGCGCGCCGCGCAGACGGCCGAGCTGAAATGCGTGGTGGTGACGATCACGGGAACCCGGCCCGCGACATGCTCCAGCACCGCATGCATCACGGTTTCGCGCTCGGCATCGGTGAGCACGAACTGCTCGGAGAAATTGGCGAGGATACAGAGACCATTCGAGCCCGCATCGATCATGAAATCGATGCAGCGGCGCTGGCCCTCGAGGTCGAGCTCGCCGCGCTCGTCGAAGATGGTGGGCGCGACCGGGAACACGCCGCGATAGGGGCGCTGGGCGTTGTGTGGGGTGGCCGGCATCGAACTCTCCATCCTTGATACGTCTGTTGCGGCACTCCCGCAGCGCCACAGATGTACCCGCCGCGTGAAGCGGCGGCAATGCCGTTCGCGCGACGCCCAGACGGATGACGATCGAGGTTATGCGGTCTTCACGGCCCCCAAAAAGCCCTCGACCGCGACGCGAAGACGATCGGCATCGCCCGACATCTTCTTCACGGATTCGGACAGCACCGTGCCGGCGTTGCCGGTTTCCTGGTTGAGTCTCGCGACGCTGCCGATGGTGTCGGTGACCTCGCGGGTGCCCTGGGCGGCCTGCTGGAAGTTGCGCGAGATCTCGGTGGTGGCCGCGCGCTGCTCCTCGACGGCGGCTGCGATCGCCGTCATCTTCTCGTCGATGCCGCTGATGGCGCCCCCGATCGAACGGATGGCGGTCACGGCCTGGCCCGTCGCGCCCTGGATCTCCTCGACCTGGCGCGAGATTTCTTCGGTTGCGGTTGCGGTCTGCGCGGCGAGGCTCTTGACCTCGCCGGCGACCACGGCAAAGCCGCGGCCGGCCTCGCCCGCACGCGCCGCTTCGATGGTCGCGTTCAGCGCCAGGAGATTGGTCTGGCCGGCGATGGCGTTGATCATCTTCACGACCTCGCCGATCCGGCTCGCGGTCTGATCGAGGATCTCGACCGTCGCGTTGGTCCGCTCGGCCTGCGACACCGCCTCGCGCGCCTCGCGGGCGCTCAACTGCACCTGTGCGGAGATCTCGCCGACGGATGCGGAGAGTTCCTCGGTCGCGGCCGCGATGGTCTCGAGATTGTTGGTGGCCTGCTCGGCTGCGGAAGAGACTGCCGCGGTCTGGCTGGTCGACTCTGATACCAGCGTGCGCACATCGGTCGCGGTGGCATCGAGCTCCCTCGCCGACGCCGCGACACTGTGGATCACCGCCTGCACGGTGTCGTCGAAGCTGCGGCATGCGTCGTCCACGGTGCCGGAGCGGGCGAGTTGCAACGCCTGCTGCGATTCGCGTCCTGGCCCAGCCGCTCGGCGGTCGCCGCGCTCTCGCGCAGGCTCTCGAGCGCGGCAGCCATGGTGCCGAACTCGTCGGGATATCGGGATCGCGGCACGGGCGTCGCATAATCACGGGCGCCGATTCGCGCGATGGCGTCGAGGATGGCGCGGACCGGGCGCATCAGGCGATTGCGCACCACGTAGACGCCGGCGAGGGTCACGGCGAGCGCGAGCAGAAACGCGAGCGACTGCACGATGAGGTTGGTGAGCGCCTTGGTCTGCACGGCCTCGGCACGCGCGATCGACTGATCCAGCGCTTTGGTCGCGACCCCGACAATGAGCGGGAACGGCGACTGGCAGAGCGTATTCCACTCCGAAGCGGGCATCGCGGGCTTGCCGCTGCCGTCGAGATTCTTGGTGAGATCGCCGATCTGCTTCAGGACGCCATCGGTCTTGGTCTTCGCGTCCGACGCTGCCGTCACCAGCTCCGCCGTCACGTCGGGCGCGGCCAGCAACTCGGCCATGCCCGCCCAGCCGGAGGCGATCGTGCCGTCCCATTGCGCCACCGACCGCTTCTGAACGTCGTCGAGCGGCTTGCTGCTGTTGATGTTCGAGCGAAGCGACGAACAATGGACCCCATAGCGGTCGCGCACCTGCCAGGCGAAGCGGCGGACCTGGATCATGCGGGCGATGTAGGGATCGTTCATCCAGGCGCGGTTCGACACCGCGGTGGAGGCGAGGTTCGCAGTGTCGATGACCTTGGTGACGGCATCGTACCAGGAATTGGTTCGCTCCATCTTGCGCTCGGCGCGCGGAAGCCTGGCCTCGTCGTAGAACAGCTGGAATTGCGGCGCGGCTTCGTTCCAGCGCTGCTTCAGCGTGCCGGCGAGCTCGTCGCGGCGTGCGAAATCGACGGTCGGGAGTGCAGCGCTGATCCCTTCATAGCCGCCCTGCTCGGCCTTCTCGGCTTCGGCGAGTTTTGCCTTGGGATCGTCCTCGCCAAGGATGGCGCTCTGGGCATCGCCACGATTGTTGCGCAACGCGAGCACGCCATGGAAGATCGCCTTGTCGGCAGCGGCGAGCCGCGCCGTCTCGAGACTGTCGCTGTAGCGACCGAACGCTCCGAACATCTGGATCGCGGTAGAGGCCAGCGCACCGGCGGCCAGCAGAGCCATCAAGGTCAGGAGAAGCGAGCTTACCGATTTCTTAAACATTGCCATGAGTCAGGGGGCCTGCATTGTACTGCCGGCCACCCTGCATCGCGACATGCCAAGGATCGGTTAAGGTTTTAGTCAAATTGCCGGAAGTGCCCGGTCTGTAAGCGCTTTAAGACTAGCGAAATCAGGCAACCTTGGTGAAATCCGGCGGCCGGCGCTCGGCGAAGGCGGTGAAGGCCTCGCGTGCTTCCGCCGTGCGCAAACGCTGCGCGAATTGCTCGCCTTCGGCCTGCATCTGTGCGACCAGCGCCTCGCCGTTGCGCATCAACTTCTTGGTCGCAGTAAGCGCGCCGGCCGGCTGGCGAGCGAGCCGCTGCGCCAGCGCGAGCGCCTCGGCATCGAGCTTGTCGAGCGGCACCACACGGTTGGCAAGGCCCCATTCCAACGCCGACCTCGCCGGTACGGTCTCGCCCAGCGCGAACATCTCGTAGGCGCGGGCGTAGCCGATGCGTGCCGGCATCAGCAGGCTGGAGGCGGCCTCCGGCACCAGCGCGAGGCTGACGAAGGGCGTCGACAATTGCGCGTTGTCGGCGAGCACGACGAGGTCGCAATGCAGCAGCGTCGTGGTGCCGACGCCGACGGCGCGGCCCTGCACGGCCGCGACGAGCGGCCGGGTGCAGCGCGCCAGCGACTGGATGAAGCGCACGACGTTACGGCTGCCTTCGGACTTGCCGGCTGCCACGGCGGCGAATTCGCCGACATCGTTGCCGGCGGTGAACATGTCACCCTCGCCGCGGATCAGGATCACGCGGGCGGACGGATCGAACTCGGCGGATTCGATGGTGTCGGCGAGCTTGCCGTACATCGCATCCGTCAGCGCGTTCTTCTTGTCGGGGCGCGCCAGCGTGAGGGTGAGAATTCCGTTGTTGTTCTCGATCCGGACGTGCTCGGTCATGGGTCTCTCCTTTAGTCGTCTGAAGGTCTTGGAAACTTGTCCTGAATGCTGGTCAGCCAGCGCGCGACGATGTCGATCTCCGCGCTGGTAAATCCGTCCGTCAACGCGGCGTTGATCTGCGCCGCGTCAGTCTTCGCCTGCGTCAGCACGGTGCGCCCCTTCGGCGTCAGCCATACGCGCCAGGCCCGGCCATCCTCGCGATCGGCCCGCCGCTCGACCAGCCTCGCCGCAGCACTGCGATCGACGAGGCCTGAGATGCCGGCCGGCCCCATGTCGAGCGCCGCGCCTGCCTCGCCCATCAGCACGCCGTCCTGCTTGCCGAGGATGAACAACAGCCCCGCCTGCGCCGGCGTGACCTCGTTCTGCGGCTGCGCCGCCATCCAGCGCTGCAAACGGCGTTGCGCGACGTTCAGGAGGTAAATAAGCCGATGATGCCTCGCTGCGGCTTCTTTATTTCGCATGCGAAATAGATAGCCGAGCCGAACCGGATTGTCAAAGGGAGACGGCTACGCGGCGCGGCAGCCATCGAGGAACAGCGCCGCGCAGGTTTGCACGCGGCGCTCGATCTGCTTGCGTGACGGCAGCGGCATGCCCCCATAGATCGCCGCGCGCTGCGGCGCCGATGCGACCATGCCGATCAGCATGCCGGCAACTTCCTCCGCATCATCGATGGCGATGCGCTTGCGCTTGACCTGGACACGCAGCCAGCCCGCGAGCGTCCTGACGGTGCGGGAAATGCCGTTGCTGTAGAAGTTGGCGGCGAGCTCGGGGAACGCGGCGGATTCCTGCAGCACCATGCGCTGCAGCGCCACGACCTCAGGATCGAGCGCGAGATCGGCGCAGGCCAGCAGCGCGGCACGCAGGCCCGTCTCGATATCGACCTCGTCGCTTCCTTGCAGATCGACGGCGGAGAGCAGCCGCTCGAGCCTGTCCGCGCACATCGCCTCGAACAGCGCGGCCTTGCCCGGAAACAGGCGATAGAGCGTCTTGGTCGAGATGCCGGCGCGGCGTGCCAGCTCTTCGGTGCTGGTCGCGGCATAGCCGTCGACGGCGAAGGCGTGGCGCCCGGCGTCGAAGACGATCTGCCTCGTCTCCTCGTCGCTGCGCAGTTGCGGCCGCCCGCGGGGGCGGCATTCACCTGATGGCTTTGCCTGAGCCATGCTTTTAAATGACGCCTGTCATTCCATTGACAATTCCAAAGCTAGTCTCATTTTGGAAATCGTCAAGTTTCCTAATTCAGGGGAGCCGGCCATGTCCGTCCACACGACCCCATCTGCTGCGACCCAAACCGCTATTCCAGCAACCGTGCCGGAGGGCGTGCTGCCCACCGCACCGACCGGCGTCCGCCGGCAAAAAATCAATCTCCGCAAGCTGTTGCTGATGGGTGCGGCGATCGTCGCGCTGGCCGGCGCGAGCTGGTACGGCTACGACTACTGGACCGTCGGGCAGTACCTCGTCTCCACCGATGACGCCTATGTGAAGGCTGACAACACCACGATCGCGCCGAAGGTCAGCGGCTACCTCGACCGCGTCCTGGTCGGCGATAACGAGCATGTGAAGGCCGGCCAGGTGCTCGCCAGGATCGACGATCGCGACTTCCGCGTCGCGCTCGACCAGGCCAAGGCCGACGTCGCCGCCGCGAATGCGACGGTGACAAGCAAGCAAGCGCAGCTCGAGGTCCAGGAGGCCGTGATCGCGGCGGCAAGAGCGACCATTGATGTCGACAATGCCGCGAAGGTTTTCGCGAAGCAGGAGAACAAGCGCTACACCGATCTCGCGGCAACGGGTTTCGGCAGCGTGCAGAACGCGCAGCAGGCGCAAGCGCGCGACGCCGGCGCAGACGCGGCGATCCAGCGCGATATCGCCAATCTCACCTCCGCCTTGAAGCAGGTCGATCTCCTCAACGCCGAGATATTGCAAGCCAGGGCCGCCGCCGCACGCGCGGCCGCACTCCAGCGTCAGGCCGAGCTCAATCTCGGCTACACCACAATCGTCTCGCCGATCGACGGCGTGGTCGGCAACCGCTCCTTGCGCGTCGGCCAGTTCGTACAGGCGGGCACGCAGCTGATGGCCATCGTGCCGGCCGAGGGCGCCTATGTGGTCGCCAACTTCAAGGAGACGCAGCTCACCCACGTGCAGGCCGGCCAGGCCGTCGATATCGAGGTCGACACCTTCCCGGGCCAGGTCGTGCACGGCCACGTCGATTCCATCGCGCCGGCGAGCGGCCAGGAGTTCGCGCTGCTGCCGCCCGACAACGCCACCGGCAATTTCACCAAGGTGGTGCAGCGCATCCCCGTCAAGATCGCGCTCGATGCCGCGCACGGTCCCGCGATCGCGCTACGGCCGGGCATGTCGGTGATCCCGACTATTGCAACACGTTCGACCGCGCCGACCGCGAATGCGGCCGTGACGCCCAAGACAAACGTAAAGGCGAAGCTCGTTTCCGGAGGGTCGTGCTATGTCAAACAGCCTCTCACTTTCGACGCCAGCAACACCGGCCGCGACGCCTGATCCGGCAATAGCCGACCCGAACCGCGCGAGTGCCGCGATCTGGATCGCCGTGCTCGCCGCCATGATCGGCTCGTTCATGGCGATCCTGAACATCCAGATCACCAACGCCTCGCTGGCCAACATCGAGGGCGGCATCGGAACCGGCGCCGACAACGGCTCCTGGATCTCGACGTCGTATCTGATCGGCGAGATCATCGTGATCCCGTTGACCGACTATTTGAGCCGCGTGTTCTCGTTCCGCCGCTACATGCTGGCGAGCGCGACGCTGTTCGCGGCGTTCTCGGTCGCCTGCGCCTTCACACATGATTTGCCGTCGATGATCGCGATGCGCGGCCTGCAGGGCTTTGCCGGCGGCGTGCTGATCCCGATGGCGTTCACGCTGGTGCTGACCAAGCTGCCGAAGCCGCAGCAGCCGGTGGGTCTTGCGATCTTCGCGCTGTCCGTCACCTTCGCACCCGCGATCGGCCCGACCATCGGCGGCTATCTCACGGAGAACTACGGCTGGCGTACCATCTTCTTCGTCAACGTGATCCCGACCGCGGTGATGGTGGCGGCGCTCTATCTGACGCTGGAGAAGCAGAAGATGCAGCTCGGTCTCTTGAAGGAAGGCGACTGGGCCGGCATCTTCACCATGGCGATCGGGCTGTCGGCACTGCAGGCCGTGCTCGAGGAAGGCAACAAGGACGACTGGTTCTCCTCGCCCTTCATCGTCAAGCTCGCCGTGATCGCGGCCGTCAGCCTGACGCTGTTCGTCACGATCGAGCTCACGATCGAGAAGCCGCTGATCCGGCTGCGTCTCCTGACGCAGCGTAATTTCGGCTTCGGCACCATTGCGATGACGATGGTCGGCTTCGCGCTGTTCGGCTCGGTCTATATCCTGCCCGCCTATCTCGGCCAGGCGCAGGGCTACAACGCCGAGCAGATCGGCAATGTGCTGGCCTGGACCGGCCTGCCGCAGCTCGTGCTGATCCCGCTGATCCCGAAGCTGATGCAACGCTTCGACACGCGCTATATCGCGATCACCGGCCTTCTGATCTTCGCCTATAGCTGCTTCATGAACACGGCGATGTCGCCGGACTATGCCGGCGACCAGCTCTGGATTCCGAACATCGTGCGTGCCGTGGGACAGGCCATGGTGCTGACGCCGCTGACCTCGGTGCTGACGGGCGGCATCGCGCCGCAGGACGCGGCCGCGGCCTCCGGCATCAGCAACATGTTCCGCAATCTCGGCGGCGCGATCGGCACGGCGACGCTCGCGACCATCATCACCAAGCGCGAGCAGTTCCACTCCAACATCATCGGCCAATCGGTCACGCTCGGCCGCGAGGAAGTCCGCACCCGCATCGCGCAGATGACGGATTACTTCATGGCCCACGGCGTGCCCGACCCCCACGCCGCGCGCGAGCAGGCCATCATCGCGCTCGGCAAGACGGTCAAGCGCCAGGCGCTGGTGATGGGCTATTCCGACGCCTTTGCCGTGATCGGCATCGTGCTGGTGATCGCCGCGATCGCGGTGCTGCTGACGCGGCGCGTGAAGGCGGCCGGTGGGCCGGTGCATTAGGCTCTTCTTCCCCCTCTCCCCGTTCTTACGGGGAGAAGGTCGGGGTGAGGGGCCTCTCTCCACACGTGAGATCGTCGAGGGACCTGTACCCCCTCACCCGGATCGCAAGAGCGATCCGACCTCTCCCCGCAAGCGGGAGAGGTGAAGAGCCGCCTCACGGCGCGCAGGTGAAGCTGGACGCCTCCGTGACCGGGCCGCTCTTGTAACGCGGCCAGGACGGCCAGCGGCACAGCGGCATCGCGCGCAACACGGCAAACGACGGCGCCTCGACCTTCTGCTCGCTAACTTCGAGATCGCCGGGCGCCTTGCCCTTCTCGACCCAGTCGACCAATGCGCTCAGCATGTCGACATTGGCCGGCGCGCCGGAGCCGACATGGTCGACGCCGGGGGCGGTGTAGAGCCGCGCGAATTCCGCCGTCTCGGCCTTGCCGAGCTTGCGCTCGACGCTTTCGAAATAGCGGATGCCGGCATAGGGGCTCTGCGCATAGTCGGCCATGTGCTCGAGCATGATCAGCCGGCCGCCGCGTCCGCGAAAACGGCTGAGATCCGGATCGGTCGAATCCATCAGGCTCGAGACCTCTAGCAGCCGCGCCTTGTGCTCCTCGACCTTGTAGGTGGTGACGTCGAGCTTGGGATCGCGTGCGAACACATGTTGAATGCCGCCGGCGCCGTAGATCCAGGCGATGCCGTTGTTGGGGGCAGGCGGCTGCGCGGGTGGCGCTGTGCCAAGCCACCACGCCACCCAGCCACCGGTCGGTCCGATCGCCGCCGCATCCTCGCCCGACACGCCCCAGCCCGGATAATCGTCGAGCCCGTTGGCGAGCGCGAACGGGAATTTGTAGGTCCCGTGCAGCGTGTTCACGGCCTTGATCTGTGCATCGGTGAGGCACTGATCGCCGCTCTGGCCCGCCGCACAACGCAGCGTCTCGACCTTGAACGCTGCCTTGCAGGCTACGGGGTCCTGCACCAGCGCATTATCGGAGCCGTCGGCCTTGTCGCAAGCCTGCCGCACGGAATCGGCCACGAGCTTGACCTGCGCCGGATTGATCCAGCCCTCGCCCATGGTCGCGAGCCCCGAGCGCGTGCCGGCATGCTGCAGGCCGACCCAGTTGATCACGGGCACGCGGGCGAAGATGCCATCGAAATCATCAGGGTAACGCTGCGCCATGGTGAGGCCTTCGCGGCCGCCCTCGGACGAGCCCATGAAGTACATTTTTTCCGGCTTCTTGCCGTATGTGCGCTCCATCAGCCCAACCGCGGCGTCGCGCACCTTCTTGTAGGCACGGTGGGCGAAATTCTCGAAGGCTTCGTCATTCAGCGCGAACAGTTGCGGCGGCTCGCCTGGCTTGGACTCATGGCCGGAATCGGTGCCGTAGGTGACGAAGCCGCGCGCCAGCGGCGACGGCTTGTCGAACGGATAGGCCGGCGGCAGCCCAAGGCCGGTGATCAGCACGCCGTTAAAGCCCCCACCGCCATACTGAACGGAGCGCCCGTTCCATTCGACGGGAAGGTTGACCTGGAATTTAATCGGCGGCGCCTTGGGATCGGTTGGGTCGATGTGACCCAGCACCTTGCAGAAACCGGGATTGGCCGGCGTGATGCGCCCAGACGGCGTCGGCCCGCGCTCGGCGACAGCCAGTTGCGACGGCGCCAGCAATGTCGCGGAAACGATCTTCACGGCATCGGCGCCGCCAGCGAGGCTTTTGCAGACCATCTCCGCATCCTCCGCCAGCGTCGCCGCCGACACGGCATTCGCACTCAGCGCGACCGCCGCACCCACGAGCAATGCACACCGCTTCGCGTTCTTTCGCGTCATCGTTTCCACCCTGGCTTTCCCTATTTTTGTATCCGACGGTTGGCCGCATTCAATGCAACCTTCGCCCTTCCGTCAATCGCTTGCGCTGGCCTTCCTTCAGAACGATCCCAGCGCGCTGCCCAGGGCGATCACAGCCACCAGCGCCAGCAGCGAGGTCACGATGCCGACCATGACGATGTCGAAATAGCTATCGCGATGCGTCAGGCCGCAGATCGCGAGCAGGCTGACCACCGCGCCATTGTGCGGCAGGATGTCGAGCGTCCCCGAGCCGATCACCGCCACGCGGTGCATCAGCGCAGGGGCTATGCCGGTGCGCGCGGCGAGCTCGACATAAGTCTGGCCGAGCGCGTCGAGGGCAATGGTCAGGCCGCCTGACGCCGACCCGGTCAGAGCGGCCAGGATGTTGGTCGCGACCGCTAGCGAGACCAGCGGTCCGCCTTCGATCGCCAGCACCCAGTCGCGCACGATCGTAAACGCCGGCAGCGAGGCGACGACCGCGCCGAACCCGACGAGGCTCGCGACGCTGAACGCAGGCAGGACGGATGCATTGGCTCCGGCGTCCATGGTGCGGCGAAGCGCCGGCAGGCGAGCCCGGTTCAGCACGATGGTCGTGACGATGGCCGCAGTCAGCGCGACCGCGACCGACCACACGCCTGCGACGGCCGCGAGCGTGGTTTCACCAAAACGCTGCTCGGCGAGATAGCTGACATCGAGCCGCGGCAGCACTACGAGCGACATCACCAGATTCACGATGACGACCACGATCAGCGGCGCGATCGCACTCCACACGGGCGACGGCCGCTCGCTGCGCTGACCGTGCTGGAGTTCCGCCGGATCGAACTCGCGCGCGGTCGTGGCGCGCTCGCGCACGAGCTCGTCGGCGGCGGCGCGCTCGGTCGCGCCCTCGATGTCGTCGCCATAGCCTTCTCCGGTACGGCGCGCTGCGGCTTCAGCGCGGTGCAGCCACCACAATCCTGTCACGAGCATGATGAGGGAGGCGATGATACCGAGACCTGGCGCTGCGAACGGCGTCGTGCCGAAGAACGGCATCGGGATCGCATTCTGGATCGACGGCGTGCCCGGCAAGGCCGACATGGTGAAGGTCGACGTTCCCAGCACGATCGCAGCCGGGATCAGGCGACGCGGGATCGAAGCCGCGCGAAACAGCGAGCGGGCCATGGGAACGATGACGAAAAACGCAACGAACAGGCTGACGCCGCCATAGGTCACCGCGGCACCGGCGAGCACCACCGCCAGGATCACGCGACGCTCGCCGAGGCGCTCCGCCATGAAGGCGGCGACCGACGTGACCGCACCGCTATCGTCCATCAGCTTGCCGAAGACCGCGCCAAGCAGGAAGATCGGGAAGAATTGCGCCAGAAATCCCGCCGCATGCACCATGAACACCTGGGTCAGGTTCGCAAGCAGCGGCTCGCCGCCGAACAACGCGGCAACGAGCGCTGCAAACGGCGCCAGCAGAAGCACGCTCCAGCCGCGAAAAGCGAACAGGACGAGCAGGGCGAGCCCGACGAGGAGGCCGAGAAGACCCATGCCTCAGCACTCCGACAGCAGGACGTCGAGATCGGCGGTCGATTGCCGGCCGATGTCGGCACCGTGCGCGGCGAGAAACGCGTCCGCGGCCAGGCGCCCCTCGGCGCGCAGCATCGAGACGAACTCCCATTCGGCGTTGAGCTTGGATGACGCGCCGAACTTCGCCAGCATGTCGCTCTTGACGCGGTGGGTCCGCATCTTTGCCCAGCGCGCGCCCTCGCCGCTGCCGGGGTCGGCCGCCTGGCGCAGCAGCGCGATCATGCGCAATTCCTTCATCAGGGGCGAATTGAACGAAATCTCGTTCAATCGATTGAGAATCTCCGCAGCCGTCCGCGGCTCTTCGAGCGTTTCGGTCGGATTGATCTGCACCAGGATCGTGTCGTGCGCATCGCTTTCGCGAATAAGCGGCGTGATCGTGGGGTTGCCGGCGAAGCCGCCGTCCCAATAGGGTTCGCCGTCGATGTCGATCGCGCGGAACATGGTCGGCAGGCAGGCCGACGCCAGCAGCACGTCCGCCGTGATCTCGGCATTGCGGAAGATCCGTCCACGGCCGGTGCGCACCCGCGTCGCGGTGACGAACAGCTTTATTGGCGAGTTCGCGAGCCGCTCGAAATCGATACTCTCGGCCAGCACGGCGCGCAGCGGATTGTAGCCGGTCGGATTGAGATCGTAGGGCGACAGCACGCGCGACATCAAATCGGTGAGAATGTAGAAGGGCGACGTATCGAGCGTCCAGCGCCCCATCAATCGATCGAGCGGCGAGCGCTGGAGCGGACTAAAGGCGGCAGCCTTCGAAACGCGGCGCCAGTATTTTTCGAGCGCGTCGCGCGCGCCCTCGGCGCCACCGGCCGTCCAGCCGTCCGCCAGCACGGCCGCGTTCATCGCGCCTGCGGAGGTTCCGGAGATCGCTGCGATCTCTAGCCATCTCTCTTCCAGGAGGCGGTCGAGCACACCCCAAGTGAAGGCGCCGTGCGAACCGCCGCCCTGAAGCGCGAGATCAATCAGTACGGCGTCTCGTTCCATGGCGGACACTCACGCAACTGAAGCTCAAATTCGACGTGATTGTAGCACGCCGAGGATGACAGCAGTGTGGGAGCTGTGACCGCAAGATGCAACCGGAACGTAGGGCGGTTCAGTGCTCGAATACCAGCCGTGCGCCGACCGTGCCCTCAAGCGCGCGGATCTGCGCAAGCAGCGCGCCTGAATCCTCGCCCCCGAGGTCGGCGTCGAGCACGACGTAGCCGAGGTCGCCGGCGGTCTCCAGATATTGCGCGACGATGTTGATGTCGCGCTGGAGGAAAACCTCGTTCAGCCGCCGCAGCATGCCCGGCACGTTGCGATGGACATGGCTGAAGCGCGCACCGGCGGGACGCAAGTGCAGTTGCACCTCCGGGAAATTCACCGCGCCCATGGTCGATCCCGTGATGAAATAGTCGACCAGTTTTCGCGCGACTTCCCCGCCGATGCGCTCTTGTGCTTCCTCGGTCGAGCCGCCGATATGCGGGGTGAGGATGACGTTCTCGAGGCCCTGCACCGGGCTCTTGAAGCGATCCGAGTTCGAGGACGGCTCGACCGGAAACACGTCAATGGCTGCGCCGGCGAGATGGCCGTCGCGCAGGGCGCCCGCGAGCGCATCGAGATCAACCACGGTGCCGCGGCTGTTGTTGATCAGGAACGAGCCTGCTTTCATCGCCCGCACCTCCGTCTCGCCGATCATGCCCGCGGTCTCCGGCGTCTCGGGCACGTGAAGGCTGACGACATCGCTCTGCGCCAGCAGCTCTTCCAGCTTCTCGACCGGCTCGGTGTTGCCGTGGCGGAGCTTGTCGGTGCGGTCGAAATAGATCACGCGCATGCCGATCGCTTCGGCCAGCGTCGAGAGCTGCGAGCCGATATTGCCGTAGCCGATGATTCCGAGCGTGCGGCCGCGCACCTCGCGGCTGCCGGTCGCCGACTTGTCCCAGCCGCCCTCATGGGCCGACACCGAGCGCGGGAAGATGCGCCGCAGCAGCATCACGATCTCGCCGATCACGAGCTCGGCGACGCTGCGCGTGTTGGAAAACGGCGCGTTGAACACGGGAATGCCGCGCTTGCGGGCCGCCAGGAGATCGACCTGGTTGGTGCCGACGCTGAAGCAGCCAACCGCGAGAAGCCCGTCCGCGGCCGCGAGCACCTCATCGGTGATCTGGGTGCGCGAGCGGATGCCGAGCAGCGACACGCCCTTCAGCGCGCGCCGCAGGTCTTCGCCGTCCAGCGCCTTGGTCAACCGCTCGACATTGGTGAAGCCCGCGCTCCGGAACAGGTCGACAGCGCTGTCATTGACGCCTTCGAGCAACAGCGCCTTCGCGTTCCGCTCGGGGCTTTGGCCTGGGGCTGGCATGGAATCTCCGTAGGTCACAGCTTTGCCGCAGCTCATAGACCGCGGGGGAGATGCAGCACAATAGGGTTTGGATATGGGGAGAAGATGGCGGGGCGGTAAGTGTTTACGGTGGCCGCCCGGTCAAATGACGTAAAACCCATGCGTGCCGTCGAGACGCAGCTGCTCGACCAAGCCATATTCCCAGTCGAGATAGGCCTGCATCGCGCGCTCGGCGACGTCAGTGCCCTCATAGGGCCGGCGGTAGCGGTGCGCCGGATCGGGCTTCGGCAGCACGCGCGGCGGGCCGACCTCGAGCTCACCCTCGTAACCGCCTTCGAGGACGTAGACCTCCCAGCCCATCTGCGCGAGCCAGGATGCCGTCATGTCGGCACGCACGCCCTTGTCGTCGGTCAGGAGGATGCGCGCGCCGCGCACGGGCGCGGCCATGTCGGTTTCCTGGACGAGCTGGCCACCGGGATAATGGCGGAAGCCGGGGAGATGGCCGGCCGCATACTCCTCTGCGTCGCGCACGTCGAAACGATAGAGCGTGCGATCGGTCTGAGCTGCGAGCGCCTTCGCCTCGCTCGCGCCGATATGGCGAACACCGGCGCGATAGGCGACGTCGCGCGCATTGGCCGGGCCCCCCTCGAATGGCCCGATCGCGCCACGCCGGTCCGCGCCATGATCGAGCGTGTGCCGCGCCAGCGTCCAGCCGATCGTGCCGTTGCGCAACGCCCGCACCTTGTTGGGCACGCCGGCGTTGATCAGCGACTGGGTGCCGATGATCGAGCGCGTGCGCCCGGCGCAATTCACGATGATGGTGGTCTCAGGGTCGGGCGCGGCCTGTCCTGCGCGCAGCACCAGCTCAGCGCCGGGCACGCTGACCGAGCCCGGAATGTTCATGGTCGCATATTCGTCGAAGCGGCGAACATCGAGGATGGCGATGTCGGCCTTGTCCGCGATCAGCTTTGCCACTTCGTCGGCACTGAACGACGGCGTGTGGCGGCGGGCCTCGACCAGCTCGCCGAATGCCTTGGAATAGGAATTGACGTCCTCGAACACCTGATAGCCCGCATCGCGCCAGGCCTTCAGCCCGCCGTCGAGCGCGCTGACATTGGTGTAGCCGAGCGCGGCAAGCCGCTCGGCGCCGGTTGCAACAAGTCCCTCGCCATCATCGTAGAGCACGATCGCGACGTCCTTGCGCGGCAACCGCAGCTCGGCCTCGATCGCGATCCGGTCCGCGGCCATGTTGGCGGCAAACAGCGGATGCCCGGTGGCGAAGCCGGCCTCGTACCTGAGATCGAGCAGCGCGATCTCCTCGCGGAGCAGCAGCGCGCGGCGGATATCGGCGGGGGTAACGGTGAAGAGCTTCATGGCGTGAACCCTGGCAAGTACGGCCAAGGGCTTTTGAACGATTGTCGCGCGCTTGGCTAGCCTTCGCGGCCGTTCACTCGCCCGGAACCAGCCGCCCGAGCGGCGGCTGCGCGGGACGCCGCAGCCTGCGGCGCGACAGATAGAGCAAAATGCCGGTGACCGAGAACAGCGGCATCAACGCTGCTGCAATCATGAAGGCGAGCTTGCCCGGCCAGCCCAGGAACGCGCCGCGATGGATGTCGAGCACGTTCGCGATGATCTTCTGGCCGAGCGTCTTGTCGGCATAGCGCTCCGCCGAAATCACCTGCCCCGTGACCGCATCCACGCGGAATTCGTCGCGCGTGGTATCGAGCGTCGAATCCTTCGGCCACGACCGGATCCGGATGACCGTGCCGGGTCCGGCGGGCAGCGTCAGCAACGCTCTGGAGAAATGTTTCCCCTCCTCATGCTGGAGCGTCGTCCATGCCTGATCGAATCCGATCGGCTGGGCCGGCTCGGGCCGGGCGGACGGACGCGGCACCTTTGCGGACATCTTCGGCTGCATCTTCGCAGCAGCGACCTCTGGACGCGACAGCAGCCAGACCACCCCGTCCTTGTACCAGTCGAACGAGTACCACAGCCCGGTCAGCGTCATCACCAGATAGACCGGCAGTACCCAGGTGCCGATGACGGCATGCAGCGAGCGGTGCAGGCCGCGCCCGCTGAGTCCGAGATTGGGTTTCAGCCACATCTTCACGCTGCCGGCGCGGCGCGGCCAGCGCAGCACGAGGCCCGAGATGAGCATGACGATCAGGCCGAGCGCGGCGATGCCGGTGATCTGGCGTCCCCACCCCTTGGCATCGCCGGGGATCAACAGCCATCGATGCAGCCTGCGCACGGTCGCGAAGAACTCCTCGCCACGCGGCGCACCCAGCACGCGCGCGTCGTAGGGATCGACATAGAGCGATGTCGGCCGCGCGCCCTGCTCGTCACGCGCGAAGCGGACACGCACCGCCGCGGCCGGATCGCTCGACAGCGTGACGGCCGAGACCTTGCCGAGGTCCTGCCCCGCCTTCAGCCGGGCCACCAGTTCGTCCGGCATCAGCGCCGGCGCCTGGCGCGGCGCGACCTGCATGATACCGCTATTCAGATGATCGCCGATCTCGTCCTCAAAGCTCATGATCGCGCCGGTCAGCGCGATCAAGGCCAGCAGCAGCGCAAGCACGAGGCCCGCGATCGAGTGAATCTGGTGCAGAGCGGCCTTGATGTGATGCCCCACCCTACTCATCGAAGCCAACCTTCTTGATAAGCGAGATCGCGGCCTGCTGACGTGCGGCGATCTGGTCGATCGAAATTGCATCGGCGATGAACGTGCCCATTTCGGCAACGATCGGTGCACGCTCCGCTGCTGCAAGCACGGGGTATTCCAACTCGGCAGCGGCAAAGATCCGCTGCGCTGCCGGCGTGACAAGGAATTCGAGGAATTGTCGCGCCAACGCCGGATGTGGCGCCTGTTTCGCGATGGCCGCGCCGGTGAGGTTCACATGCGTGCCGCCGCCCTTGAAGGTCGATGGCACCGCCTTGACCTCCATCGCCCAGGCACGCCAGTCGGCCCCTTCGCGTCCGTCGCGCAATTGCGCCAATGCCACGGTGTTGCCGATGCCGATCTTGCACGCGCCTTGCGCGATCTCGCGGATCACGTCGTTGTCCTTGCCATCAGGCTTGTGCGCGAGATTGGCCTTCAGCCCGGCGAGCCAGGCCTCCGTCGCGGCCTCGCCGTGATGGACGAGATAGGCCGCAACCAGCGCGACATTGTTCTGATGCAGCGGCGAGCGCATGCAGAGCTTGCCGCGCCATCTGGGATCGGAGAGGTCTTCATAGTCGATCGAAGCAAGCGCGCTGTCCTTGCGCACAAAGGCAACGCGCGGGCGGACGGAAAGCGCAAGCCATTGCGCGCCGTTACCACGGAGATTTGGAGGGACCACCTGGTCGAGACGCGACGGCGTGAAGGCTTGCGTCAGACCGCGGGTGGAGAGCTGGGTCGTCTTGTCCAGCCCGATCGTCATCAATAGGTCGGCAGACGACGCGTCACCTTCCGATACCAAGTGCTTGACGAGACTGTCCTCGACGAAGACGATTTTCACCTTGACGCCGCTGGCTTCCGTGAAGGCCGCAACGACAGGCTCGACCAGGGCAACCTCCCTGGTCGAATAGAGCGTGATCTCCTCGGCGCGGCTCGCACCTGTGGCAGCAAGGCAGGCAGACGCCGCCGCGATCAGGACCGCGATGGCTTTGTGCCGCACCGCCATCGCTAGAACTTCACCGTTGCCGACAGCGAAACGCGGCGCGCATCGCCGATCGCGACGTTCAGATTGTTGACGGCGGAGGGATAATAGACGGTGTCGAACAGGTTCTTGACGTTGAGCTGATAGATCACCGGCGTGTTCTGGTAGTTCGTCTCATAGGTCGCGAAAATATCGGCGACCACATAGGACGGCAAGAAGAAGCTGTTGATCGCATCACCGGGACGGTCGCCGACATAGCGCGCGCCGCCGCCGAGGCGGAGCTGGCCCGGCAAAGCTGTACCGAAATCATAGACCAGATAGAGCGAGGCCGTGTTCAGCGCGACGTTCTGCAGCTTCATGCCGTAGAGCGACCGATCTTCGGATGCCGTCACCCGCGCGTCGGTATAGCCATAGCTGCCGATCAAGGCCCAGCTGTCGGTAAGCCTGCCGGTCACGTCCAGCTCGACGCCCCGGGAGCGGGCGCGGCCGACGGTATGGAGTTCCACCACGCCAGCGCTGTTCGTCTTCGTCGTCTGCACGTTCTTCTTGTCGAGATCGTAGAGCGCCAGCGTACCGGAGATACGCTTGTTCAGATCGAACTTCACGCCGGTCTCATATGACACGCCTTCTTCGGGCGCGACGTTGGAATCGATCACGATGCCGATCGGCGCGATGGTCGAGTTGGGCTTCAGCGATTCGGTGTAGCTCGCATACAGCGAGATCTCGTCGGTCAGCTTGAAGATGGCGCCGCCGAGGGGAAGCACCTTGTCTTGCGACACGTTGGTATTGGTGACGAACGGTTTCCCGCGCCCGGCGATCTGGTCGTAGTCCATGTAACGGACGCCGCCGACCAGCGCGAACCGTTCGGTGAGATGCAGGGTGTCCTGGAAGAACAGCGACCATTGGCCGAGCTTGTCTGTCTGTGCGCTATCGCTGTTCGACACCGTCGTGCCCGGTCCGACCAGCCCGTAGACTGGATTGTAGACGTTGATGGCGGGAGTCGCCTGCCGTATCAGATTGTCGCGATAGATGGTGCGATACTGGCCGTCGCCGCCGAATACCACCTCGTTGCGCATATTGCCGAGCCAGAAGCCGCCGGAAATGTACGACGTTCCATAGCTGGCATTACTGAGCGAGCCCTGCGTGCCGTCGTTGCTGCGCGTCTCGACGCCCGTCGTGAAGTTGAGGGTGGAGATGCGGAGCTGGTTGGCGCTGAAGGTTTCGGTGTTGTAGCTGTAGCCGGCGTAAAGCTTCCAGTCCTGGTTGAAGCGATGCTCGATCGAGGCTTGCATCAAGTCCGAGGTGCCCCAGGTGTTGTTGAAGGGCTCATCGAGCCGGCGCGTGGACGGCACTGCGAGCGGTGCCTTGGTCACCGGATTGAACGCCGTGCCACGATCGAACGGATAGATGAATTCACGGTGCTCGTAATTGAGCTGGACCGTCGTGTCCTGGCCGTACCAGGCCAGCGACGGTGCGACCAGCATTTCGCGGTGACGGCCGAAATTCCGCCAGTAATCTTCGCTGACGCCGTAGCCGATGAAGCGATAGGCAAGGCCCTGATCGCCGATCGGACCGGTAACGTCGAGCAGGCCGTCAGCGCCGGTTTTCGAGGCACTGAATGCCGAGCCGAGCAGCGTGACCGAACCGTGCTGATAGAGCTCCGGGCGTTTGCTGATCGTGTTGACGATGCCGCCGGGATCCATGATGCCGTAGAGCAGCGAGGCCGGCCCCTTCAGCACCTCGACGCTTTCGACCGCGGGATTGAAGCTGCGGCCCTGCACCAGCGGCATGCCGTTGCGCATGATCGAACCGTCGCGGTTGTCGCCGAAGCCGCGGCGGATCACCGCGTCCTGGCTGCCGGCGAGCGTGTTGGTCTGAGTGATGCCGGAGACATTGATGAGCGCATCGTCGATGTTCCGCGGGAGCTGGTCCTTCAACACCTGTTCAGGCACGATGTTGACCGCCTGCGAGGTATCGAGGGGCGAGGCGCCGCTGCGCAGTGTGGTCGAACTCGGCATCGCGCGGTAACCGAGCTTGGCAGCTTGCTGCGCGGCGGCCGCGGCTGCAGCACGTTCCGATATTGTCGGTGCTGCTGGTGTGGCGGCATTCCGGCTGCGCTGGCGCGCGGCGGCTTGCGTCCGGCGCTGGGGCGATTCAGATGCGCGGGCCGGCTTCGGTCGCTGCACCGGCGCTTCCACTGTCACCGGCGGCAGCGCTGACTGCGCCTGCGCGGTCGTCGTGTTCGAGGGGGATTCGACGAGCAGCACCGCTGCGCCGAGGAGAAGACCTGCACGGCTCTTGCCGGCATGATGACGATGGCCGCTGACGCGTTGGCCATCCACGAGGGCACGCACTTTCATTCCACTTCAAGTCAAGAACATTGAAGTGTGCGCCTGTAACAGTCGGCGGGATCGAAGAGAACCGTAGGCGAGCTTGAATCGCTCTAGTGTTGAATCGTTCTAAGCGCATCGGCGCACCGAACGGCAATCACCGATTGACGTCGCAGGGATCGCAACACGCTGCACGCGAATCCGCGGCAACGTGTCACGAAAGTTTCGCATCTCACGCGATGGCAGGAGCAATCAGCTCGTCAATCTTTCGCTTGAGCGCCGCACCATCGGACGAAGCACGGAACGGCGGGCGTACGCGCAGCCAGCCGGCGTCGCCCGTCTGTGCGGCGAGGATTGCCTTCAGCGTCGCGAGGAACGACGGCGTGTTCAGCACGACATCGGTCGCGGCTTGCATGCGCGCCTCGACGTCCTTGCCGTCAACCATGCCCTTGACCAGCTCGGGCACGACGTTGGCCATGCCGCAGATGGTGCCGGCGCCGCCGGCGACGATCGCGCGGGTGATGTCGGCTTCGTTGCCGACGGTGATGGCGAGATCCGGCGCGGCAGCACGGAATGCCTGGAACTGCTTGAAGTCGCCGCTGGAGTCCTTCAGGCCCGCAACCACCTTGCCGTAACGCTTGCGCAAGTTCGCAGCGACACCGGTCGGGATCGCAACGCCGGAGACCTGCGGGATGTGATAGAGCGAGGCGCGCAGGCGATCGTCGGCGACGCCGTCGATGATCGCAGCAAAAGCATCCTCGATGCCTTCGGGCGTGACACCACGGTCGAAATAGGGCGGCAGATACAGCAGGTGGCGCAGGCCGAGGCCGAGCACGGTGCGCGTCAGCGCGATGCTGTCGGTGATGGCGGGAAAGCCGCCGCCGATGCCGATACGCTCGGGCGCGACGCCGGCCTTGAGCACGGCCTCGATGGTCGCGACACGCTCGGTGACATTGAAGGAGGTGCCCTCGCCGGTGGTACCGAACAGCACAACGCCGTCGACGCCCTTGCCGAAGAGCTGCCTGGCGTGAGCGGCGAGCTTGGCGGAGTCCACGCTGCCATCAGTCGCCAGCGGCGTCGCCGACGCCACCCAGAACCCGCGAATTGCCTCCGTCATCTCACCACCCATTAGCTGCGGTCCCGGACTAAGCCCCTGATCTCGAACGATCTTAGGAGGCCTTCCGAGCCTTGTTTTTGCTTTACTTTTTATGTTGTACCTTACATACAAGACGGACGCAAATCCTTTCCACCATCACGGCGCGCATGAGACGCAGCCAGATTCCGAGGAGGTCTCGCATGAACATGTTGAGCCCCATTGAGCGTCCCGATCAGTTGCTTGGCGCCTTGCGCGACAAGCTCGGCGCGGCCGCCGTGCTGATGGGCACCGAGGTGCCGACGCGCAATTGCAACGACTGGAGCGCGAGCCTGCCGCAAACGCCGCTTGCGGTGATCCGGCCGGTCGATGCGCAAGGCGTCGCCGATGCGATTGCGGCCTGCCGGCAGGCGCGGCTGCCCTTCGTGCCGCAGGGCGGATTGACCGGGCTGTGCCGCGGCGCATCGCCCGAAGCGGGCTGGGTCGCGATCTCGCTCGAGCGCATGACCGGCATCGAGGAGATCGATCGGGCGTCAATGACGATGACGGTGAAATCGGGCACGCCGCTGGAGACGATCCAGAAGGCCGCCGACGAAGCCGGTTTCTTCTTTCCGCTCGATCTCGGCTCGCGCGGCTCCTGCGCGATCGGCGGCAATCTCTCCACCAATGCCGGCGGCAACCGCGTGATCCGCTACGGCATGACGCGCGAACTGGTGCTCGGCCTGGAGGTGGTGCTGCCCGACGGCACCATCATCACCAGCCTCAACAAGCTGATGAAGAACAACGCGGGCTATGACCTCAAGCATCTCTTCATCGGCTCCGAAGGCACGCTCGGCATCATCACCCGCGTGGTGTTGCGGCTGTTCCCGAAACCGCGCTCGACCATGGCGGCGCTGTGCGCGCTGAAGGACTATGCCGCGGTGATCGCCCTGCTCGATGCCGCGCGAAGCGGGCTCGGACCGCTGCTGTCGGCATTCGAGGTGATGTGGCCGGACTATTGGGACGTGATCACGAATCGCGCCGGGGTGAAGCCGCCGGTCGCCGCAGGCCACGGTCTCTACGTGCTCGTCGAGGCCCAAGGCACCGACGAGAGCCTGGATGCACCGCGTTTCCAGGCCTGGCTCGAAGAGCTGATGGAGCGCGGGCTGCTCGCAGATGCCGCCGTGGCGCAATCGCTGGCGCAGACGCAGGCGTTCTGGCGCGTGCGCGACATCTGCGCCGAGTTCGGCCAGGTGCTGGGTCCGCACATCTCCTACGACATCGGGCTTGCGGTGGCGCGGATGGACGAGTTCGTCACCCGCTGCAAGGCCGCGTTGGCCTCCGGCATCAAGGGATGCGAGAGCGTCTATTACGGCCATATCGGCGACGGCAATCTGCATCTCGTGTCCTGGGTCACCGGTCTTTCCGTCGCGCAGCAGCCGAAGGAAGAGATGGACGCGATCATCTACGGTCTGGTGCGTGAACTGGGCGGCAGCGTCTCCGCCGAGCACGGCATCGGCACGCTGAAGAAGAAGTGGCTGGGCCATGCCAGGAGCGAAGCCGAGATTGCGTTGATGCGGACGCTGAAGGCCGCGCTCGATCCCGATCACCTGCTCAATCCCGGCAAGGTGATCTGAGACAGCAGATGCGATCGCTCAAGCTCGATACGCCGAAATCGCTGTCGCAGCGGGTGGTGCTGCGGCTGCGCCAGGCTATCATCGACGGCGAGTTCGCGCTTGGCGCCGCCATCTCCGAGGAGATGGTGGCGAATTCCTTCGGCGTCAGCCGCACGCCGGTGCGCGAGGCGATGGGCCAGTTGCAGGCGCAGGGCCTGGTCGTGATCCGGCCGCAGGTCGGCAGCTTCGTGTTCACGCCGAGCGCGGACGACATCACTGCGCTCTGCACCTTCCGGATCGCGCTCGAGCCCAAGGCCGCCGAGCTCGCGTTTCGTCACGATCGCGACGGCGCAATTGCGACGATGAGCGAGGCAATCGCGGCGATGGAGCCGGCGATCGCGGCGAAGGACAACATCGCCTATGGCCGCGCCGATGCGAGCTTTCACGAAGGGTTGTTCGCGCATTGCGGCAACCGCTATCTCATCGAATCCTACCAGCTCGTCTCGGGCCGCGTCGCCGCGCTGCGCACCAACCTGACGTCGCCGATCGACGTGCGCACCCGCTCGTCCTTCGACGAGCATCGCAAGCTGCTCGATCTGTTCGCGCGCGGCGAGTTCGCGGCCTTCGAAGCGCTGATGACGACGCACATCACCAATTCCGGCCTGGTCTACGCCAAGGCCTTGAAAGTGGAGGCCTTGAAAGTGGAGGCGCTGAAGGTGGACTGAGCGCCTCTACCCCGCGTCCTTCGATCCCGGCCTGTCCAGAAAATCCAGCGCGGTGTTGATCTGTTCGAGCTGGTGCTCGATCTTGTCGCGATCGTCGACCGACTGCGCCTTCTCGAGCTGTTCCACAAGCTTCTGCTTCCGTGACAACAAGTTCTCTATGACCGTACTCACAAGTCCCCCATCGCCCCGAAACGAAACGTCGAGGCAAAATCCGGTTACGGCACTGGCGCCGGGATGGTCGGGGCGCGCGCGAGCATGGCTCGCACCGGTCCCTTGATCAGAATGTTCGCGGAGGCGGTTGGTTCCTGCGAATGAACCACAACTCCGATCGATGGAACTATTTGCGCAGGCTCGCCCAGACCCCGCCGAGGATCAGCACACCGCCGAACAGATGGATCAGTTTTGGCGGTTCACCGAGAATTGCGAACGACAGCAGGGCGCTCGCGATCGGTCCGAGATAAAGCACGAGCGAGGTTCGGACCGAACCGAATTTGCCGCCGAGCCAGGCAAAGCCGGCATAGGCGAGCAGCCCGGGAACGATCCCGGCGAAGACGTAAGCCGACACCGCTTTCGTGCTGAAGACCTGCGCCGGCGTGGTCCACATCTCGATCAGCGCCTGCGGCAGCGAGAACAGCGCGCCGGCGCCTGCGAACAGGCTCATGCGCGCCAGCAGCGACGCCTTGGGCGCCGCGCGCGATTGCAGCAGCGTGTAGCCGGACCAGCCGAGCATCGCGATCACGACCAGGCCGTCGCCCGCTGCCGTCTCCAGTGCGAACAAGGTCTCCGGATGACCGCCGGAGATGATGAGCAAGGCGCCGGCGAGCGCAAGCGCCGTGCCGAGCCATTGCAGCGGGCCGACCTGCTCGATGCCGAGCACCGCAGAGATCATCAGCACCGTGACCGGCGACAGCGCCATGATCAACGCGATGTGGATCGCCGTCGTCGAGACCCGCGGCATAGACCGGGCCGCCGCAGAGGAACATGCCCATGAAGCCGGCGGCGAGGATCGGCCAGATGTTCTTGCCAAGTGGCACGCGGCCGGCGCGGATCTCGGCGAACGCGATCGGCGCGAGCCCGATGGCAACGATGCTCCAGCGGAAGAAGGCGAGCGCGAAGGGCGGGACCGAGCCCGCAAGCCCGCGCGCCAGAATCTGATTTGAGGCCTGCGCGGTCGCCACCAGGATGAAGCCGATCAACGCAACCGCACCGAGCCAGGCCTCGGTGGACGGCGCCGCGCCGGCGTCATCACCGCCGTCAGAAGTTTCCTTGCCCATGGAGCAATCGGATATCCGATGTCGGCCGCGGTGAGAACCCGGAAGAGGGATCGCTCATGTGCATATGGGGCACGCGCACTGTTCCGGGCGGCGAGGCGATGCGCGCCATGCGCAAGGTCTGGATCGAAGCGGCGTTGCCGGGCTCGACGGCAACCAATCTCCGCCTCGTCGAGGACGCCGTACCGATGGTCCGCCAGCATGGCGGCGAGCCGGCCACGACTGCCGAGGTCCGGCAAGGGTTCGCGAACGGTTAACGCACTCCCGCAAGCCGGATAGCCCCTGGCGGAACCGCAAATCTTCACGCGTCCGTCGGTTGTATTCGTACGCCCGGAGTCCTATGCGTAGGCGCCATGGACATCCAGATCATCACCGCCGAAAAGCCCCTGATGGCGCAGGCGCGCCCGCGCAAGCCGGCGCCATTCCTTCCCATGAGCCGCGCCGAGATGGACGCGCTCGGCTGGGACGCCTGCGACATCGTGCTGGTGACCGGCGATGCCTATGTCGACCATCCGAGCTTTGGCATGGCCATCATCGGCCGGCTGCTGGAGGCGCAGGGCTTTCGGGTCGGCATCATCTCCCAGCCCGACTGGCATTCGGCCGATCCGTTCAAGGTGCTCGGCAAGCCAAAAGTGTTTTTCGGCGTCACCGGCGGCAACATGGACTCGATGGTGAACCGCTACACCGCGGACCGGCGCATCCGCAGCGACGACGCCTATACGGCCGGCGGCGAAGGCGGCAAGCGGCCCGACCGCTGCACCGTCGTCTACGCGCAGCGCTGCCGCGAGGCGTTCAAGGACGTGCCGATCGTGCTCGGCGGCATCGAGGCCTCGCTGCGCCGGATCGCGCATTACGATTACTGGTCCGACAAGGTGCGCCGCTCGGTGCTGGCCGACGCCAAGGCCGACCTCTTGCTTTACGGCAATGCCGAGCGCGCCGTCGTCGAAGTGGCGCAGCGGCTCGCTGACGGCGAGGCACCGCGCGACCTCAACGACATCAGAGGCGTCGCGCTGTTCCGCCGCGTCCCGGAGGACTACAGCGAACTGCACGCCGACGATCTCGATTCCGCCGACGAGGGCGCAACGCGCCAGAAGGGTGCGACCGTCATCCGGCTGCCGGCGCTGGAGCAGGTCGAGCAGGACAAGGAAGCCTATGCGCGCGCGTCACGCGTGCTGCATCGGGAGAGCAATCCCGGCAATGCACGGCCGCTGGTGCAGCGTCATGGCGACCGCGACCTCTGGCTCAATCCGCCGCCGATCCCGCTGACCAGCGACGAGATGGATGCGGTCTACGACCTGCCTTACGCACGCGCGCCGCATCCGTCCTATGGCGAGGCAAAGATCCCCGCCTGGGACATGATCAAGTTCTCGGTGACGATCATGCGCGGCTGCTTTGGCGGCTGCACCTTCTGCTCGATCACCGAGCATGAGGGCCGCATCATCCAGAACCGCTCTGAGGGTTCTATTCTGCGCGAGATCGAAAAGATCCGCGACAAGACGCCGGGCTTCACCGGCGTGATCTCCGACATCGGCGGCCCCACGGCCAACATGTACCGGATGGCGTGCAAGGATCCGAAGGTCGAGGCGGCGTGCCGCCGGCCGTCCTGCGTCTTCCCCGAGATCTGCCCGAACCTCAACACCTCGCATGACGATCTGATCCGGCTCTATCGCAAGGTGCGCGAGACCAAGGGCATCAAGAAGGTGATGGTCGCTTCGGGCGTGCGCTACGACCTCGCGGTCGAGAGCCCCGAATACATCAAGGAGCTCGTCACCCATCACGTCGGTGGTTACCTGAAGATCGCGCCCGAACATACCGAGCGCGGCCCGCTCGACAAGATGATGAAGCCGGGCATCGGCGCCTACAACCAGTTCAAGCGGATGTTCGATGCCGCGGCCGAGCAGGCCGGCAAGAAATACTATCTGATCCCGTATTTCATCGCGGCGCATCCGGGCACGACCGACGAGGACATGATGAACCTCGCGCTCTGGCTCAAGAAGAACCGCTATCGCGCCGATCAGGTGCAGACCTTCCTGCCCTCGCCGATGGCGACCGCGACCGCGATGTACCACACCGGCGTCAACCCGCTGCGCGGCGTACGCCGCGGCGGCAGCGACAAGGTCGAGGCGATCAAGGGCCTGCGGCAGCGAAGGCTGCACAAGGCGTTTTTGCGCTATCACGACCCCGACAATTGGCCGGTGCTCCGCGAGGCCTTGATCGAGATGGGCCGCCGCGACCTGATCGGCTCGCGTCCCGACCAGCTCGTGCCCGCGCATCAGCCGCCCGGCACCGGCAAGGCCGCCGGCACACGGCGACCGGTGCGCCCCGGCGGCAAGACGCAGCGGTTCACGACCAAGGGTCTGCGGGTGATGAAGTAGCGGCAGAGCCGGATGAGGTCCGGTTCGGCCTGCGGCAGTTGTGCTCCAAAATAAAATGTCGAAAACAACCCCATGCACAGTAGACGGCATGAGCGGGATCAATGGCTTAGGCGGTCTGCGGCGACGTTGACCCGTCGGGCAAAACAGGCGCTGGATGGCATCCTCGGCAGCGTTGGCTGAGCAAGTCCCCGACGCTCCTCCGTATCGATATCCCAAAGCTTCACATCGCGTCCCGCACGCAAGCTTTTTCCGCGCGCGCTGTGCGGATCATGCTCGAAACGGCATCTTCCATCGATTCGAATCCAATCGACGCGCCGGCCGATGAGGCGCGCGTTCCTTAACGCACGCTCCGAAACCAGTTGACCTCGGCGCCATCATGTAACATATGAAGTTACATGAAACGAGACGGCCGATTATCAGGGGTTCTCCACGTCCTGCTGCACATGGCGCAGCAGCCTGGCCCGTTCACCTCCGAGACCCTGGCGAAGGCCATGGACACCAACCCGGTGGTGATCCGCCGCATCATGGCGGGCCTGCGCGACCTCGGTTACGTCCGCTCCGAGAAGGGGCACGGCGGTGGCTGGACGCTGGCTTGCGATCTGTCGAGGGTGACGCTGCGCGACGTCTACACCGCGCTCGGCAGCCCCTCGATTCTGGCCATGGGCAACCGGACCGAGGCGCCTGGCTGCCTCGTCGAGCAGGCCGTCAATGCCGCGCTCGATCAGGCCTTTGACGATGCAGAGGCGTTGCTGCTGTCGCGCTTTGGCGAAGTGACGCTGGCGATGCTGAGCGACGATCTGCGCAAGCGCCTGGGTGCGCGAAAGCTTCACAGCATGAGCGCGCATCACGCGTGACCCATTCCCCTCAGCAGGACAACATCGTGACCGACATTCAAAACGCGTTCTCCGATCCGCAGATGGTGGCGAAGTACACCGAAGGGCCGCCACGGTTTGTTCCCGGCTACAATTCGATGCTGTCCATGGCGGCGATCCTTTTGGGCGAGCGTGCGCGTGAAGATGCGCGAATACTCGTTCTTGGCGCCGGCGGCGGCCTGGAGCTGAATGCCTTTGCGCAAGCGCAGCCGCGCTGGACCTTCGACGGCGTGGACCCGTCCGCTGCGATGCTGAATCTCGCGAAGCAGACGCTGGGCCCGCTCGCGTCGCGCGCGCGTCTGCACCAAGGCTATATCGACGATGCACCGGAGGGGCCGTTCGACGGCGCGACGTGCCTGTTGACCCTGCACTTCGTCGATGTCGAGGAACGGCTGCGAATAGCGTCCGAAATCCGCCGCCGCCTCAAGCCCGGCGCGCCGTTCGTCGCGGCCCATTTCAGCATCCCCGGCGACGACGATGAACGGCCGCTTTGGCTCTCGCGCTATTCCGCCTTTCTCGCCGCAGCCGGAGTCGAGCCCGACAAGGCGGCCGCCGCGCGAAAGGCGGTCGACGGCCAGTTGAGCATTCTGGCGCCCGCGCGAGACGAAGCAATTTTGCGCGACGCAGGCTTCTCCGTCCCAACCCTGTTCTACATCGGCTTCACGTTCCGCGGCTGGGTCGCCTACGCCTGAGACGTCACGGCCTCGTCGACACGTCGCCATGAAGAAGCCAGGCAGGGCCTGCCTCTCGCGCTACTCCGCAAGCCGCGCGAGCGGGCCCGCGGCCGCCTTCTGTTCACCCAGCGCTTGGCCCTGGGCCATGCGTTGGCGGATCATTGCGACAACCGGGCCTACCTGCTCGAAAGCCCGGTCGTGGGCGTCGTCGCCGGCGACCGCCAGTTTCGTCAGGTCGTAGACGTCGATCCGGTCGCGCGCGAGCTCAGTTCGATAAGGCTCCTGGGTCGGGTCGATATCGCCCAGGCGGGCGACGTCTCCCCAGATCGTCTTCGACAGCGAGAGCGCGCCGTCGTCACGCGAGACGAACAACGAGATGGGGGGCCGCGCGCCGCTCATCCGGTTCAGTTGCGAGCGGAAGACATCGACATCCACGTCGGGTGCCACCAGCATCACATTCTTCAGCTTGCTGCGCTTCGACGCGACAGCCGGGGCGCGGATCGCCCGCGTTCGCAGTGCTTCCAGTGCGATCCAATTGCCCATCGAATGAGCCAGAAGATAAACTTCGCCGACGGCAGACGAGGCGTCGAGCGTGCTCAACAGATTGTCGAGCGCGTCACGCGAAAAATTGGCGCTTTCCCGGTCATAGGTATACGCGCGCAGCCTCAGCTCGCCGCGCGATGGCCAGGTGAAAAGCACGGGAACGACCGGCACTTTGGAGTCGTGCACGATCTGCGCGAAGCGATAGACCGCATCATCGAAGCGGTTGTTGAAGCCGTGGACGAAGACAAGCACCTTGTTGCGACCGGACTGCTTCATCGCCGCGGCGACAGACGCAGCGAAATGCGTCTTGTCGAGATAGTCGGCCGACACAGTCGTGAAATCCCGTTGGGGGTCGCCGGGCAGGCTCGCGGGCCACTGCACTTCGCCGATCTTCCGCGCGGCATCTGGCGGGATCGAGACAGTCACCTCGGCAAAGGACAGCTCGTCCGAACGGTCCCCGCTGAACATCTCACCGGGATCGACGTCGGATCGCTTGCGATTGGTGACGACGTAGATCGGGACATTTGTGTTTCCGGGGGCGACCTGCGCTGTCGGAACAAGCACGCCCTGCGACGGACGTCCTGCACAGCCGCCCAGGACTGCTGCGATCGACAAAGCCAACAAAACTGCTGGAGCACTGATGCGACTCGTCCGGACCACCGGCAACACTCACAACTGGACGCAAGAGCGCGATAACTCACCATCCGGGCAACGGAAGGGGCACCGGATATCGACCAGTCTATACCGGCTGAGCGTGCCTGGATGTCACGGCGCGGCAACACCCAGCCGGCGACAACTGCGGAACCCGGTCTTGCAGACCATGGTCGAGTGAAATGTTTAAGAGGGAGATGTCGAGCATCTCACGTGGCACAAATTGCATATGCGTTGCCGTTGCGGCGGCGGCCTTGCTTTGGCGGTCGTCAGAGCGCCTTGACGTGCTTGGAGAAGATGCGGAGCCGCTCGCGCTGCCGCCTGCCCTGCTGTTCGAAAGCGTATGATGCAAGGCGCTCGACCGCGTCGCGGAGACACCTGAATTGGGTCTCCCTTTCGTCGGGACGCGTGCCCTTCGAGCCGTGAAGGTCGTCCAGCGCGACGCTGCTTATCTCGCAGTCGACGATGCTGGCGCCATACGTCATCGTAAACAGAAACGCCATCCGCTCCGTGTCGTAGCCAAGAATCTGGCCGCGCGTCAGAAGCGCTGCGTTTTCCGCTGGGGATACTCTCGGTGGACGCGGCAATTGTCAGCCTACGGCTTCGCCGGTGTCGCACGGCGGCACCTCCGCCAGGCGGCTCGCCTGCGAAGCAAAATCGTTGAACGCTGCGACTGCGTCGCTCATGTTGCGGCATCCGCGGCTGTCGCGCGAGGCGTGAACGCGAAGATCGAACAGCTCCATCCAGAACAGGGGCGCCGCAGCTGAACCGGCTTCAAGCGTTTCGAACATGTTGATCTCGCAATCGCCAACGCGCTCAAGCGCAACCGTCCGTGGGCCATGAGCGATATGAGGAATTCCGAGCAATTTTCCGTAACTTCGCAATATCTTCACGTTTATAGGCGGCGCGCCATCGCAGCTGGACATCAAGGCCTTCGGGCTTTTTCGGGGTGGGTTCGCCCCCGAGTACAGACGACGCACCTAGGGGGACAGATCGCCGATTTAAGTCACATGACACCCGGTTTCTTGTTATCGTGAGCCAATAACTTGATTTTCTATGCCGCGATCCCGATGCGCGAGCCGAGGACTCAAGGCCGCAGCGGCAACGACGAAAGGGTTCGATGTGGCTGCTGCCCGTTCGCCCCAATTGCAAGCCATGCCCAGTGCGACCGGCGGCATCGCCCGCCTGGTGTGGGCCCGCCTGCGCGAAGCCGGCATTCAGGCGGACGGCTTGCTGTCCAAGGCCAGATTGACCCTCGAGCAGATCCAAGACCGCAAGGCGCGGCTTAGCGTTGAAAGCCAGATCAAGTTTCTGGAGCTTGGTGCCGAGGCGCTGCACGACGACGCCCTGGGATTTCACCTGGCACGGGACTTCGACCTTCGTGAGATCGGCCTGCTCTACTATGTCGCGGCCTCATCCGGGACAGTCGCTGAAGCATTGTCAAAGACGGAGCGCTATTGCCGCCTCGCGAACGAGGGAATTTCACTGCGATTTGCCGCGAAGGACATGGCGATTGCGTTGAGCTATGTCGGCGTGGAACGGCGGTCGGATCGGCACCAGATCGAATTCTGGGTGACCTCTATCATTCGAATCAACCGCGCACTGACCAACCGCCGCGTGGTGCCAAGCCGTGTCAAAGTCGCCCATCGCCGTCGAGCGATGCCCGCGGAGGTCAGGTCGTTCCTTGGTTGCGAGATCGAGTTCGGATCAGACGTCGATGAGATCGCCTTCCCTCAGTCCGTGGGACAGATGCCCATCGAAAGTGCCGATCACCACTTGAACGATCTGCTGGTGACCTTCTGCGAGGAGGCGCTTGCACATCGGAAGCCTGGGGGAGTTTCGCTCAGATCGAGCGTCGAGAATGCCATCGCGCCACTGCTTCCCCATCGCGAGGCACGGGCTGAGGAGATCGCGCGCCGGCTCGGCATGAGCCACCGCACGTTGGCGCGGCGCCTCGCGTCGGAAGGACTGACCTTCACCGGCATTATGGACGAGCTGAAAATCGACCTCGCCAAAAGCTATTTGAAAAAGGACGAGTTGCCGATTTCGCAAACCGCCTGGCTGCTCGGCTATGGCGAAGTCAGCGCATTCACCCACGCCTTCAGGCGCTGGACCGGAATGACGCCACGACAATGGCGTGCCGCGGACGATCCCAAGCGCGCCGACAACGTCAACGATACGCCCCCTCGCGCAAAGAACGCCAGGGCAAGCTAGTCCCGGCGGTAACGCCAAAGCGCCCCGATGCAGCCAGGAAAACACCAGATCCAGTCAAGCCGCGGACCGCTGCAACCCTCACCGATCCACCGGCACGCCCGGCCCGAGATGATACCGGCTCGAGAAGAACACCAGCGGCGTAGTGTCGCGATAGTCGCAGCTCGAAACTTCGGCGATGATCAGCGTGTGGTCGCTGACATCGACGTGGCGTGTGACCTCGCAGGCGAACCAGGCCATGCAGCCCGACAGACGCGGCAGGCCGTCGACGATGACGTAATCCGGCGTCGCGCCGGTGTTCGGCTGGCTCGCGAAGTGCCGCGACAGGTCCCGGCCATGCTCGGGCAGGACGTTGACGCAGTAGCGTCCAGTCGCCGAGATCGCCCGGTGCATGCGTCCTGGCATGACCGACACCAGCACGGTCGGCGGGGACAGGCTGACGGTGACAAAACTGTTCGCGGTCATGCCGCAGACGCGGCCGTGCTCGTCCAGCGCGGTCAGCACCGCGACACCGGTCGTAAAGCGCGATGCGGCCTCGCGGAATGAGGCCGGATTGGCGCGCGGCATGTCAATCCCCACTCGCATCGGTCCTCACGCAATCGCCCTGACCGGCTCAGGCGGCGCCGACATGCGCTCGATCCAGGCCTGGATGCGCTGCGGCGTGCAGATGCGGTCCCACTGCCGGTCCGGGTAGTTGAAATTCTCGGTGAACTCGTTGGCCAGCGCCGGGTTCTGGCTCATCGCGCCGATCAGCATGCCCAGCGCTTCCGTCGGCGGCTGCAGCATCACATTGGTCCAGCGCGAGGCCGCCAGCACGCGATCCTGTCGTTTCAGCTCGATCTTCTCGCACAGGCGCAAGTCGAGCGCATCCGCGTTGACGATCTCCTCGCCGAGCACGAAGGCCGCATAGGAGGCGACATTGGCGCCCTGGCCCATCATGGGATCGACGATCGCATGGACGTCACCGAGCGCGATCGCGCATTTGCCGTCGTCGAACTCGACCACAGTGTTGCGCACCGTCGGGACCACGCCGCCTTGCAGCAGATCCTGCGGCTGCGCGAGATCGAAGCGCGCGGTGTCGATGCGGTCGTAGGTCGTCGGGTGATGCTTCTCGAGCTTGCCGAGCAGCACTTTCAAGAAGTGCTTCGGGTTGTCGTCGTAGCTGAGCGTGGCCAGTTCCTCCATGTCGCCGCCCGGCACATTCTCCATCAGCAGCGCGTTGGCGACACCGCCGAACGTAATGGTCGGGATCACGATCATCTCGCCATGGCCT
Organism: Bradyrhizobium sp. S3.7.6; assembly: GCF_054061875.1. Lineage (NCBI taxonomy): Bacteria > Pseudomonadati > Pseudomonadota > Alphaproteobacteria > Hyphomicrobiales > Nitrobacteraceae > Bradyrhizobium > Bradyrhizobium sp. S3.7.6. Next base: position 227,250 of record NZ_JBSSEQ010000001.1, read on the forward strand.
GGAGACACCGAGAGCGTGACGTTCATGGGATCGGGCTGCCGCATGCCGGTGTAAAGCCCGACGCACAGCCGCCGTTGCGGCTGCGAATAGGGGGTGTGCTCCGGCCGGTAAGTGAAGAGCTGGCCCAGCGGACCCTTGCCGGTCGAGACGACCAGGAGATCGAAACGGGCGACCAGCGGACGGATGTCGCGCTCTTCGATGCGGCGATATTCGATCTTGCCGCCGCGGCTGACAAAATCCTGCATCAGGGCAGGAAGATAGATCCGGTAGTCGACGGCGCGGCTCGGCTTCGAGAAATCACCGCGAAAGCTCAGCGGCTGCGGAAAATTGAAGACGTGATCGTGGTAGTAATAATGGTCCTTCGGATCGCTCCAGTGATTGACGCCGAGATAGTCCTCGCGCGCGATCGTCACGTGGTGATGCGCGACGGTGTTGAGCAGGCGGATGTTCTTGTATTCCTCGGGCGGTCGATCCGTGATGATCGTCGCGTCCACGCCGTGCTTCTGCAGGTAAAGCGCGAGATGCAGGCCGGCGATGCCGGCGCCGACAATTCCGATATGGCGTGCCAATTTCGTCTCCTCCCCTGTGAATGCTTGTTTTGAGGGAGCCTAGCGACCCGCCGAGTTGCGCACTACGGAATAAATGGGATATAATTTATTCCAGATCGGAATGAATTATGGACCGGATCGATTGCCTGCGCGCTTTCGTTCGCGCCCTGGAGGGCGGCAGCTTCTCGGCTGCGGCCAAGGAGCTCGGAATCGGCCAGCCCGCGATCAGCAAGCGCATTGCGATGCTTGAAAGCGAATTCGGCACGCAGCTGTTTTCGCGCACGACGCGCACACTGAAGCCGACGGCCGAAGCGCACCGGATCTACGATCTCGCGCGGCAGATCCTCGACAGCTTCGACATGGCGCGGTCGAGTGTCGAACAGGCCGCACCCCGCCCCACCGGCACGCTCCGGATCGGCGTGCCGTCGTCGTTCGGACGGCGCTACGTGATGCCCGTCATCGCCGAGTACATTCGGAATTATCCGGAAGTGCGGGTCGACATCCGCTTCAGCGAGCGGTTCGTCAATCTGGTGGAAGAAGGCATCGAATTGGCGCTGCGCATTGGAAACCTGGAAGCGAGCACGCTGGTCGCCCGCCGGCTCGGGACCGTGCAGCGCCATCTTGTTGCGACACCCACCTATCTGCACGGCCGCCCGCTGCCGCGGACACCTGACGATCTCAGCTCGCACCAGTGCATCGTCTATTCGCGGATGTCGCCGGCGCAGCAATGGGCCTTCGAATCCGAGCATGGCCGTCACGTCGCATCGATCAACGGACCCATTCACGTCGACGACGCCGATGCGATGCAGGAGGCGACGATGCAGCATCTCGGCATCGCGATCCTGCCCGAATGGAATGCCGCGGAGGGCCTTCGCAGCGGCGAGCTCGAACATGTGCTTCCGGAGTACACCATCGCCGCGCTGCCCCTGCACGCGGTCTATCCGGAGACGCAGTGGATGTCGTTGCGCGCGCGAAGCTTTCTGGATCTCCTGGTCGACCGCGCCGAGCATTTCGCGCCAGCCCCGTCGCATACCCGCACCGCCGGCGCAGGCGGTTGACGCCGCCCCCGCCATCATTAAATGACGCCCATGAAAAAGATCGGATTTCTGTCCTTCGGACACTGGACGCCCTCGCCGCAATCGCAGACCCGCTCGGCGGCGGACACGCTGCTGCAATCCATCGAGCTGGCCGTCGCGGCGGAACAGCTCGGCGCGGATGGCGCCTATTTCCGCGTGCATCACTTCGCGCGCCAGCTGGCCTCGCCCTTCCCGCTGCTCGCCGCCGTCGGCGCGAGAACCAGCACAATCGAGATCGGCACGGCCGTGATCGACATGCGCTACGAAAACCCGCTCTACATGATCGAGGATGCGGGTAGCGCCGATCTCATCGCCGGCGGGAGGCTCCAGCTCGGCATCAGCCGCGGCTCGCCGGAGCAGGTGATCGACGGCTGGCGCTACTTTGGTTATCGCCCGGCCGACGGCCAGAGCGATGCCGACATGGGCCGGCGCCATGCGGAGGTCTTTCTGGACCTGTTGCGCGGCGAAGGTTTTGCCGAGCCCAATCCGCAACCGATGTTTCCCAATCCGCCGGGGCTGCTGCGCCTCGAACCGCATGCGGCGGGCCTTCGCGAACGGATCTGGTGGGGCGCCGGCTCGAACGCGACCGCGGTGTGGGCAGCGAAGCTCGGCATGAATCTGCAGAGCTCGACGCTGAAGAACGACGAGACCGGCGAAGCTTTTCATGTGCAGCAGGCGGCGCAAATCCGGAGCTATCGCGCCGCGTGGACGGAGGCCGGCCACGCCCGCGAGCCCCGCGTGTCCGTCAGCCGCAGCATCTTCGCGCTGATGAATGATCGCGACCGCGCCTATTTCGGCGGGGAGCGCGGAGGCGAAGACCAGATCGGCTTCATCGACCCGCAAACGCGTGCGATCTTCGGCCGGAGTTATGCGGCCGAGCCGGAGGCACTGATCGAGCAACTACGGCAGGACGAGGCGATCGCCGAGGCCGATACGCTGCTGCTGACGATTCCGAACCAGCTCGGCGTCGACTATTGCGCACATGCGATCGAGGCGATCTTGAAGCACGTCGCGCCGGCGCTTGGCTGGCGGTGAGACCGCCGACCGATTCACTGCGAAAGTCAGGCCGTCTCGCGCTGGCCCCTGATCTTCTCAAGCCAAGCTGTCAAACGCGGATGTCTCGTATATCGGCCCTCCAGGCCCGCCAGTTCCTGCTGAAAGACCGGCAGCGAGAGCAGCCGTTCGATATCGGGCTCCCTGATCTTCCAGATCGCCGGCGGAAAGAAGCCATGCACCTTGAGTTCGTAGAGCTCGAAGATCGAATGAATGATCTCGTGTACCGCCCGGCGCTCTTCCGGTGTGATCTCAATGTCGCCGGCAGCCCCTCGCTCGAGGAATGCCGCGACCGGAAGGCGGCGTCGCAGGTCGGAGACCCGGTCGGAATATCGAAGGAAGATGTCCGCGCCCAGACGCCGATTGTTGGTGTGTAGCGCCGCATAGATCGCAGCCATGCCAACGATGATCGATCCGAGCGTCACGAATCTGAGAATATGGTCGAGCACGCGTCTCCTCCTTGCGCAGGGCACCGGAGTGACAGAGATAAACCAGACCGTGGGCCGATAAAATGGGGCGGCCAGGGCTCATGGACGCCCCCGCATCTCACATTTGTCAGATGCGCGGAGGATGAAGTCCCGTGAATTCGTGGTGATGTCAGTCCCGCGCCCGGGCCTACCCCGTCTTCGTCCCCGTGACGACGGCGAGCGCCTCGACGAGGCGGTCGAGATCGGCCTCGTCGGTAAAGAGCGCCGGCGTCACACGGATGCATTGGCCCTTGGCGACGCCCGCCCGGCGCACCGTCATGACCTTGTGGCTATCCCTCAGCTTCACGACGATAGCATCGTTGTCCGCCTTGCTGGTCTTGCCGGCGAGACGGAAGGACGTGATCGCGCCATATGAGCCGACCTCATCCGGCGTCAGGATCTCGATGTCCTTGAATCCGCGGGCGCGGCTCACCCAGTAATCGCGCAAATAGCGGAGGCGGGCTTGCTTTGCCGCCGCGCCGATCTGTTGATGGAGCGCCACGGCCGCGGGCACCGTCAGGACCGTCGCGAAATTGACCGTGCCGGTGTGCACCCGCGAGCGGATATCGGTCTCCGCAAAATCCTCGTCGCCCATGTCACGATCGATGTCGGCGAGGCGATCCTTCCTGATGTAGAGGAAGCCCACGCCGAGCGGCGCGCCGATCCATTTGTGCAGGTTGAAGCCGACGAAATCGACGTCGAGCTCGCCTACCCTGAAGTCGATCTGCCCCCAGGAATGCGCGGCGTCGACGATGGTGTCGATGCCCTTGACCCTGGCCATGCGGGCGATCTCGGCGACCGGCATGACGAGGCCGGTGCGATGGCTGACATGGGTGAGGAGGAGGAGCCTGGTCCTGGGATTCGCCTCGAGGGCGCGGGCATAGGCGTCGAGCACGGCCTGGCGGGTGGCCGGCTCCGGCACATCGAACCTGACCACGTCGACACCGCGGCGCGCCTTAAGCGCGTTCATCGCGTACTGCATCGAATCGTAGTCGAGGTCGGCGTAGAGAACGCTGTCGCCGGGCTTCAGCATGTTGTAGCCGCCGATCAGGAGCTGCAGCGCTTCGGTCGCGCCGCGGGTGAGCGCGATCTCCTCGGGCGCCGCGCCGACCGCCTGGGCCACCTTGATGCGCACGGCCTCGAAATCCGCACCCGCGCGCTGCCGCGCGTAGTAGGTGTTTTGATAGTTGACCATATCGGTCTGGCGAATGAACTCGCGCCTCACCGGCTCGGCCATAATGCCCCAAAAGCCGTTCTCCAGATTGACGACATCCGGCGTCACTGAATAGAGCCCCTTCACCGCCGCCCAATAGGCATTGTCGGTGGCGATGGCGGCCGCCGCTCCGGTCGGCTGCGCCGGCAGGCCGTCGGCTGCCATGGCCGGTGCCGCCAGGGACGTGACGGCTGCGGCCGCGAGGCCCTTCAGGATCGACCGGCGGTCGGACGACATTGTCTCATTCAGATGCATATCAGCCCCCCACGATGCGCGGCGAAGGGAGCAGCGATCCATAGAGCGCGCATGACGAAGGGATGACAGTTCGATGATGCCCGGCCGCCCGGTTACATTTCGGTCATTGCCCCGTCGATCATCCCGGCGCCGATGTCACCGGCCATTGCGAGACGTCCGCCATCGAAAGCAATTCCAGCTTCGCGGACGATTTTTCCAACAATGAGGCATGCGCAAGGCGCCGGGGATCATTGCGATAGTCTTGGAAGTCCGCATCGGATGCGAAGCTGACGATGTGCACCTCGATCGTGCCATCCGGATTTCGAAGACGACGCTACACACGCCCGTTGAACGCAGCGAATAGCGGCAAGACGGCATCCTCGTAGGCGCGGAAGGCCTCGATACCCTCAGGCGGTATTCGGGCAATGAGCACCAACGTTGCGGAGTGAGCTTGAGAAGTCATCGCCGCAATCCCGAGCCGAAATAGTCGCGCATTGGAGACGCCGCATCCTGCGGGCGCCGCCTCGCGGCGTCAATGACGGCTCGAATGCAAGGCCGGCACCTGCGAGACGCCCGCTTTGGGCGGGCTCCTGGGGATCAACTCGCGCGATCTCAGAACAAGGCGGCGCTGACGGCCTGTCCGTAGATCATCGCGGCGACGAGGGAGAGCAGCAAGCCCGCGCCCGAGAAAATCACGAGCACCTTTACGGTTTCGACATCAACGTTGGTTCTCGTCGCGCGGGATATCGCCTTTGCCAGTGCAGCCATCATCGCCAGCTCCGAACCGGGCCGCGCGGAGGCGGGCCCTGGTTCATCTAGCGTGATTGGGCGCGTTTGCGTGTGAAGCAGATTACAGGTGCGCTTGCGTGCTGCGCCTCAGACGCAAGCCGTAGCTTTGCCACCGGTCGGCATCGTCAAACCGCCCTGCTTAACGCGCTGCCCTCAGGCGCCACCGAACCCGCCGGCGCGTGATTGACGACGAGACCGGTCGGCACGGTGTTGTACCTCGACAGCGCAGCGGTGACCCGCCGCATCGCCGCCGAACCGAGCTCGCCGGCGCGGACCACCGGGATGATCAGATCCGCGTGCGCGGCCAGCGCGATGGCGTCGGGCTGAAGTGCGAGATTGCTCGCATGGACGACGATCAGATCGAACTCCGAGCGAATATCGTCCTCGGGCCGCGCATCGGCTTTTCTGCCGGCGCTCAGCAGCTCGTCGATCGACTGGAGCCCTGCCGTGGTGGAGCCGTCCTGCCATTCGGTCACCGGAGGCTGGGTACCGGCGAATTCCGGCTGGAGCCGGATCAGCACGCTCATCATGCCCCGATTCACCGCCGCGCGATTGAGCGAGCGCGCAACGGTGTTGCCGCCGGCACCTTTGCCGACCGACAACACGAGGGCGACCTTGCAGCCACGCACCGGCGCGCGATCGATCCGCTCGAGAAGCGGACGCAGATATGCGCCGAGATCGAGCTCGGCCGTCGCAGTGATTGGCCTTTGCCATACAGTGTTGGCCACGGCGCCAGGCGCCAGATCGGGAATGCGGGCCCAGACAGGCAGGTTCGGCATCGCCTCGGGCTGGCGCGCGGCCGGGGCCGGTCGCTGGACTTGCGCCTCCGCCGCTTCAGCACGCGCAAGAGTTTGAGCAGGAGTTTGAGCAGGAGCCTCGGCAGGCGCAGGCCCGTCGGACATGCTTCCCATCGCCGCAACGGCCGCCGTCGAGGTCAGGATCGAGCCGATCGCGAGCGCCGCGAGCAGCAAGGCGAGGGGCGGACGCGTCGAGCGCATCGGCGGAATGGCGAGCGAGGCGATCTTGGTCTGGGAGCTCTGCAGCTGGCGCTGCTCGTTGGTCGTCTTGAACCGCGACAGGAACTGCTCGTAGATGTTCTTGTTGGCATCGGCGTCGCGCTGCAGCTCCTGCAGCTTCACGAGTGCCTGACCGTCGACCAGCATCTGCGTCTCGACCGCCCTGAGCTGCTTTTCCAGCGCGTTCTGCTGCTCCAGCTGAGCCTCATATTCGGACTTCGCCGTGTCGATGTTCTTCTTCCGCTCGACCTCGATCTGCCTGTTGATGTCAGCCAGCTGGCTGTAGGAGATCGCGAGGTCGGGATGGCGGTCGCCGTACACCGCTTTCTTCTGCGCGATCTGATCGTTCAGGGTCGAGCGCTGCGCGCGCAGCATGCTCAGAAGGTCCTGCTTCACCGGACCTTCGACATTGGCCTTGAGATCGCGTTGCACCTGCTCGTAACGCGCCTTGGCTTCCTCGGTGCGCGCGCGAGCAGCGGAGACCTGCTGGTTGAGATCGGTCACCCGCAATTGCTGGGTCGTGGAATCCTTGCCGGCATTGAGTATCTTGTGCTCGAACCTGAAGGCGGCAACGGCATCTTCCGATACGCGCAGGCGCTCGTTCAATGCCTTCAGCCGGTCCTTGAGCCAGTCGGCCGCCTCGTCCGTCGCCTCGGTGCGGACACGGCCCTGGCTGGCGACGAACGCCTCGGCGATGGCATTGGCGTAATGCGCGGCCCGTTCCGCATTGTTCGAGGTGAATGAAATCGCAATGACGTAGGTCAGTCCGCGGCGCGAGATATCGAGACGGTTGCGGAATTTTTCGAGCAGGCGCGTCATGTCGGTGTAACCACCCGCGATGTCCGCGTCGTCGGCGATCTTGAGCTGCTCGATCAGGGGGCGGAGAAAGCCGTCCGATTTGGCGATCTCGATCTGGCTCTGAAGTGCCGCGGCATCCTGGCCGATGCCCGGCAGTACGTCCTGCTCCGAGGTGACGCGCAGCTCGCGGGGATCGACGACGACCAGGGCCGTCGCGGCATACCGGACCGGCAAGACCATCAGGACAATGACGCCCAGGGCGAACAGCGCCAGCGCCAGCGTCAGGATGCGCCGGCCATTCTCGCGCAGGAAGGAGAGCGCACCGGTGACGGTCAGCGATCCCTTGATCAGCGCAGGAGCAGCGCTGTCAGGCTTCGCCGTCGCAGCCCGCGGCGCTTCCCACGAAGCCGCAGGCTCCGTCGGGGCGATGCTTCGCGGAGATGCGCTTCGACCGAACGCCATAAGGTTGGACTCGAAATCAACTGACAGCCCCGGTTCAGAGGCTTGCTACACCGTAAATATCCATGGTTAACCGGCGGTTACGGCTGGCGCGCCGTGCTCAATGAACAATCTGTTAACGCGCGTGCCGATGCGCCGCGCTGCATCGGCGAGTCCGGTTTTGAACCGGGCTGGCGCGACCACCACGACGTCGATCAACGCTCCGCTGCGGCAGTTCGAGGGCGATCATTTCGTCGTCGGCATTGCATTCCTCTCGACGACATTCGAGGTGTCGACGCCGCCTCACCGGGAAGCGGGAACCTGGAAAATGGTGGTCGATGGCGTGGAGCTGACCCGCACTCACTAGAGCCCGCTGCAGCGCAATCGGAACGGAGCTCCAGCGCGCCATTCAGAATAAAACCACGAGCTCATACAGATTTGAAATTGCTCGTGATTTTTCTCGCCTCAATGATTCGGCGGCCGTCAGCGCCGCTGCCGTCGGGAATTTCGGCACGCCTCACAACAGCGTGCGCCTTTCGCTCCGGGATCGTAGTATTGTCGCCGGAAGTCGCCGACGCACGAGACCGAGGATCTTGCGTATCCACTCGATCGCGGTGCTCGACGAGATGCACTCCAGAATTAGGCTGAGGATCGCGACTGCGGTCGGACGGCGCGGCAAATGGAGGACATGATGGCGTGGCGTGACGACAAGGCCCGGGCAACCCTGATCCGCGATGCAGCCGGCAGCGTGCCGCCGGGCAAGAGCCCGCGGGCCTTTGCCGAGCCCCTGTTCGGCTACAGCAATATCGAGGATCTCGACAATTACGATGCCGCCTCGCTTGCCGTCCTGGCGGAGCAAGCCTGGGAGCATGTGCAGCGGCGCACGTCGGGCAGCGCCGATATCCGCGTGGTCAATCCGACGTTGCCGAACGGGCGCGAGATTTCCGTGCTCGAGATTCTCAACGACAACATGCCTTTCCTGTACGACTCCACGATGGCGGAACTCGCCGAGCAGGGCATCGAAGTCACCCTCGTCGCCCACCCGATCATCGCCGTCGAGCGCGATGCCGAGGGCAAGCTGCTGAGATTCTACGGCGAAGCACTGCCGGAGGGAGCAAGAGGCGTTCGCGAAAGCCTGATTCACCTCCACATCACCCGCCTGGACGCCGACGCCGATCGCCAGAAGCTGATCGACGGACTGACCAGGGCATTGAACAACGTCCGCGCCTGCGTCACCGACTGGCGCGCCATGCGTGACCGCGTCGAGGAGGCAATCAAGACGTTCGCTTCCAATCCGCCGCCGCTGCCGATCGACGAGGTCGCCGAAGCCAATCAGTTCCTGCAATGGCTCTGCGCGGACAATTTCACCTTCCTCGGCGTGCGCGAATATCGCTTCTCGCCCGACAGCGACGCGTCGGACGACATCACCACCGGCGAAGGCCTCGGCATCCTGCGCGATCCCGACGTGAAAGTCCTGCGACGCGGCAACGAAATGGTGGTGATGACATCGGAAATCCGCGAGTTCATGCACGAGCCGACGCTGCTGATCGTCATCAAGGCCAATGTCTCAAGCCTCGTCCATCGGCGCATCCGGATGGATTATGTGGGGATCAAGCTCTATGCACCCGACGGCCGGCTCGAGGGCGAATTGCGCGTCGTCGGCCTGTTTACCTCCGGCGCCTATACCCGCTCGGTGCGGCAGATCCCTTATGTGCGCCACAAGGTTGCGCGGGTGCTGCAGCGCGCCGGCTTCGACCCGAACGGCCATTCGGGCAAGGCGCTCATGCATATCCTCGAAGATTATCCGCGTGACGAGCTGTTCCAGATCGACGTCGACACGCTCTACAACTTCGTCATCGAGGTCCTGATCCTCTACGAGCGCCCGCGCGTCCGGGCGCTGGCGCGGGTCGACAAGTTCGATCGCTTCGTCTCCATCCTCACCTTCATTCCGCGCGACAAATACGACACCGACGTCCGCACGCGCGTCGGAGCCTTCCTGTCGCAGGTCTACAAGGGGACCCTGTCGGCGTCCTACGTATCGTTCCCTGAAGGCGCGCTGGCGCGCGTCCACTTCATCATCGGACGCTATGAAGGCAAAACGCCCGTCGTCGAGCGCGCCGCGCTCGAAGCCGGCATCAGCGCCATTGCCGCGACCTGGACCGACAAGCTCAAGGCCGCGCTCACCGCGTCGACCGACGGCATGCGGGCGCGCATGATCGCCAATCGTTATGCCCAGGCCTTTAGCGGCGGCTATACCGAGGTTTTCACGGCGGAGCAGGCCATCGCCGACATCGCCACCATCGAAAAGCTGACGCCGGCACGCCCGGTGACGATCTCGGTGCACCGCGACAAGGGCGAGGACGATCCCAGGCGCTTCGGCCTCAAGGTGTTCTCCGACGCCGCACCGCTATCGCTGTCCTACCGCGTGCCGGTGATCGAAAATCACGGCCTGCGCGTGGTCGACGAACGCACCTATCAGATCGTGCCCGGCAACAGGCCGGAGCCGGTCTGGCTGCATGAGATGACGATCGAGACCAGCGACGGCCAGCCGATCGAGATCAACCCGGAATTCAGCCATCGCCTGGAAGCCTCGATCATGGCGGTGGTCACAGATCGCGCCGAATCCGACGGATACAACGCCCTGATCCTGCGCACCGCGCTGGGCTGGCGCGAGGTCTCGACGATCCGGGCGCTGTCGCGCTATCTGCACCAGATCCGCGCTCCGTTCACCCAGGATTACATGTGGGAGACCTTGCGCAAGAACGCCGCGATCACGGCCACCCTCGTCGCACTGTTCCAGACCCGCCTCGATCCACGCCTCGTGCTTACCGATCGCGAGCGTTCGGCGCGCGAGACGGCACTCCTTGCCGAGATCGAGGAGCAGCTCAAATCCGTCGCCTCGCTCGATGAAGACCGCATCCTGCGCCGCTTCACCAATCTGGTGCAGTCAACCATCCGCACCAATCTCTGGCAGATCGGCGACGATGGACATCCGCGTCCGGTCATCTCCTTCAAGTTCGACGCGCGGCGGATCGACGATTTGCCGGCGCCGCGGCCTCTCTACGAGATCTTCGTCTCCTCGCCGCGGGTCGAAGGCATTCACCTGCGCTTCGGCAAGGTCGCGCGCGGCGGCTTGCGCTGGTCCGACCGGCCGCAGGATTTCCGCACCGAGATCCTGGGTCTCGTGAAGGCGCAGCAGGTCAAGAACGCCGTGATCGTGCCGGTCGGCGCCAAGGGCGGTTTCGTGCCCAAGCGCCTGCCGCCACCGTCCAATCGCGACGCCTGGCTCGCGGAAGGCACCGCGGCCTATCGCATCTTCGTGCGCTCGCTGCTCGAGCTCACCGACAATCTCGACGGCGACGCCGTCGTGCCGCCCGATTCCACCGTGCGCCATGACGGCGACGACCCCTACCTCGTGGTCGCCGCCGACAAGGGCACCGCCACCTTCTCCGATGTCGCCAACGCGATCTCGGCCGAGAAGAACCATTGGCTCGGCGACGCCTTCGCCTCCGGCGGCAGCCAGGGCTACGACCACAAGAAGATGGGGATCACGGCGCGCGGCGCCTGGGAGGCGGTCAAGCGCCACTTCCGTGAGCTCGGCACCGACATTCAGACCATGCCGTTCACGGCTGCCGGCGTCGGCGACATGTCCGGCGACGTCTTCGGCAACGGCATGCTGCTCTCGCCGGCGACAAGGCTCGTGGCCGCGTTCGATCATCGCGACATCTTCATCGATCCCTCCCCCGACCCTTCGACCAGCTTCGCCGAGCGCAAGCGTCTGTTCGACCTGCCGCGATCGAGCTGGCAGGACTACAACAAGTCGCTGATCTCGCAGGGCGGCGGCGTGTTCTCGCGCACGCTCAAGGCGATCCCGCTCGCACCGGAAGTCCGCAGCCTGCTCGATCTCGACAAGGAGCAGGCCACGCCGTTCGAGGTGATGACGGCGATCCTGAAAGCGCGCACGGACCTGTTGTGGTTCGGCGGCATCGGCACCTATATCCGCGCATCGGCAGAGAGCGACGATCAGGCCGGCGACCGCGCCAACGATCCGATCCGCATCGCAGGCACTGACGTTCGCGCCCGGGTGATCGGCGAAGGCGCCAATCTCGGCGTCACCCAGCGCGGCCGCATCGAAGCGGCACAGAAGGGCGTCAAGCTCAACACCGACGCCATCGACAATTCGGCCGGCGTCAACACCTCCGACGTCGAGGTCAATATCAAGGTCGCGCTGGCGCGCCCCGAACGCGAGGGACGCCTCAGCTTCGCCGATCGCAACAGCCTGCTGGCCGCGATGACCGACGAGGTCGGCACGCTGGTGCTGCGCAACAACTATCTGCAGACGCTGGCGCTCTCGCTGGCCGAGCGCAAGGGCGTGGCCGAGACCGGCTTCCTCACCCGCCTGATGCAGTCGCTCGAGCAGCGCGGCCTGCTCAGCCGCGCCGTGGAGTTCTTGCCCGACGACGCAGCGCTCACCGAGCGGACACGGCGCGGCCAGGCCCTGACACGGCCCGAGCTTGCCGTGCTGCTCGCCTACGCCAAGCTGACGCTCTACGAGGACCTGCTCCTCACCAGCGTGCCTGATGATCCTTACCTCGCTCGCAGACTGTCCCTGTATTTTCCGCGCGAGGTTCCCGATAAATTCCCGGCCGCGGTCGAGCTCCATCGCCTGCGACGCGAGATCATCGCGACCAGTCTCGTCAATGCCGTGATCAACCGCGGCGGCCCGGCGTGTGTCGTCCGCCTGACCGACGAGACCGACGCCGATATCTCCACCATCGTCATGGCGCAGGTGGCGGTGGACGCGATCTACGAGCTCAGGCGGCTCAATGACGCGATCGACGCGCTCGACACCCGGATCGACGGGCAGGTGCAGCTCGGCCTCTGCGCGACGGTCCAGGACCTCCTGATTTCCCGCATGGTCTGGTACGTGCGCAATGTCGATTTCAAGGACGGCCTCGAGGCGGTCATCGGGCGTTTTGGCCCGGGTATCCGCGAGATCGCGGCCTCCCTCGACACCACACTGCCGCCGGACCTGCAGGCCGCGCGCGGCAAGCGGCGCCAGGAACTCACCGATGCCGGCGTCCCGGCCGGCCTCGCCGGCGAGCTCGCCGATCTCGACCCTCTGATTGCGGCACCCGATATCGTGACGGTCGCCGAGCGCACCTCCCGCGCCATCGGCGATGCTGCCGCAACCTTCTTCGCTGCGGAAGCCAATTTCCGTCTCGACCGCATCATCGCCGCCGCGCGCAGCGTGCCGGCAAATGATTATTTCGAACGCATGGCGGTCGATCGCGCCGTCGAGCAGATCGCCAGCGCCGAGAGAAGACTGGCCGCGGATATGCTGGCAACCGGCCAGTCCGGCCAGCAGGCCGTCGAGACGTGGCTTGCGGCTCACCCCGAAGCGGCGCGTATCCGCCGCTCGGTCGAGGAGATTGCGGCCAGCGGCCTGACGCTTGCCAAGCTGACGGTGGCGGCGAACCTGCTGGGGGACCTGGTCAAAGTCTGAGAGCGTGCGAGGCAGCGATGTGAAACTGAGCCGGCGAACGGAGGAACCCCATGATCCACGCCACTTGCCACACCGCCGATAATGTCCGCTGCATCGAGTTCGATGCCACACCGTGGTTCAGCGAGGCTGACGCTCCGAGCATTGTCGATCTGGCCCGACGAGGCTGGACCAGCACGGCGATTGCAGAGTCCCTCGAACACCGGCGAGGCTACGAAGGCTTGCACGACCTCGTCGAATATGCGGCGAAGCGATTGCAATCGGAATCCCTGGAGGACCCGACCTGGGAAACCTTCGCGTGCGTCGTCGATGGACCCGAGGCCGTCGCGTGGCTCAGGGAGAACCGGCCCAACGTTGTGGCAAGGATCCCGTAGGACACGAGAAGCGCAGCAAAAGCCACAATCGATCGGCGGCAAACGAAGCGGAAAGGCGCGCCCGGAACGATCTGAACCCCCGACTCGATTGCCGCATTCGAGCGCGAGGCCTATGCTGGCATCCGGCAATCACGCGGCCGCCCATCGTGCGGCGGGGCAGCCTCACGATGGATGGCTCGCATATCCATCCGAAAGGCTACGCCATGACCATTGCCCCCACGCTCCACCGATACCTGGCTGCCGAGAACATCCAGTATGTCGAGATCCCGCACGTTTTCACCATGTCATCCGCGCGCACGGCGCAGGCCTGCCACGTCTCGGGCGATCGTTTCGCCAAGGCCGTCGTGCTGCGCCATGACGGCGGCTATATGCTCGCGATCGTTCCGGCATCGCACCGTCTCAACTTGCCGGACTTGAAGGAGAAGCTCGGCGCGGATCTCGTGATGGCGAACGAAACCGAGATCAACAGGCTGTTCGCGGACTGCGCGCATGGAGCCGTTCCGGCGGTAGGCCGATGCTACGGGCTCGATCTCATCGTCGATGACAGCATCCGGGCGCAGCCCGAGATCTATATCGAAGCCGGCGACCATGAGACGCTGCTTCACCTGACGCATGCACAGTTTGAACGGCTGACGGCCAATGCGCCGCATGGACGCTTCAGCACGCACGGTTGACGCAGCATGGCGGCGGGATGATTTTTCCTGCGCCTTCGTCGCGGCGCGCGTGCGGTCGCGCCCGGTTCGTAGTATAATCACGTCACGGGGGCTGCGTTCGCAACGGAGGTCCTCCATGAAGGTCAAGGACGTGATGCACAAGGGTGTCGATTGGGTCAGCCCGGACACCCCGATCACCGAGATCGCGAAGTTGATGCAAGGGCACGACATCGGCTGCATTCCGATCGGCGATGACGACCATCTGATCGGGATGGTGACCGATCGCGACATCGTCTGCAAAGGCCTCGCGAGCAAGAACTTCAACGCCGCGCGCATGACGGCGCGGGACGTGATGACCGAAGGCATCCATTGCTGCCGGGAAGACGACGATCTGGCGAAAGCCGTGCATCACATGGAGACGCTGAAAATCCGCAGGCTGCCCGTGATCAACAAGAGCAGGCGGATGGTCGGCATGATCAGCCTGGGCGATGTCAGCCAATTCGCCAGCGTTGATCTGTTGACCCAATGCGTCAAGGGCGTGTCGGCCCATCATTGATGGCGACCGCCACCCGGCGCCCGGAACTTCGTCGCATCGCTCGCAGGACCCCGCTGCCGGCGAACGCGCAGGCTATGATACGCGACCTGCCAAGAAGCTGCTCCGCCGTCTTCTCGTCCCCATTGTCACCTGCGCAGCTAATTCTTCAATTCGTTCCGCAGCTCATTCTTGGCGTTCCGCATCTTGCTCGCTCCCCTGAGCGGGGGCTTCGGCGGCGGAGTCGGATTCGCCCAACCTGCCATCTGCAGGCAGGTGAGTAGATCGACATAGCTTTCTATTCCCCCTGCCGCAGCCTCGCCTTCGCAACTAGCGCGCGCGGGGCCCGGAACAGTCAGCCAGGTCGAGCTCAGCTGTTGCTGCGCAATTGTCTCGTCACGCACGCACTCGCCGGCGTCCTGCGCCAGGGTGAGCCCTGAGGCCTTGTCGTCGGCGGAAACGTCCCGGCAAAGGGCTTCCACATTGAAGATGGGCACACGGTCTGAAATCGGAATCGTGGGCTGGCCAAGAAGCGACAGGACCAAGAGCGCTGCTTTCATAAAATCCTCCCTTGAATCGGGTTGGACGGGAAAGCTCCCGGGAGGTTAGGCCCGGTTTGTTTCCGGCCGGCTTCACCCGGCCTGCAAAGGGTTTCGTCCCTGCCCGGCAGCGCATTGTGGCTTCCCGACGGACGCCGGTCGCGGCGCGTCACGGCCGATGACGAAGCTTACCCGGGTCTTCGCACGTAGAGCGAGATAAACCGGTCGATCATCGGGTTGATCTGCTCCGGCACTTCCAGCGACAGGAAATGCCCGGAGCCGACGGCCTTGGCCGTGACCAGTTGCGGACACAGCTCCGCAAAACGATCCAGATCCGCGAGCCGATGGGCCGCTTCGATGTAGAGCACCGGGACCCGGCACGCCTGGGCGCATTCACGCGCCCGATGCACATCCCAGGGAAACAGACTTGTAAACGTGGACACCAGCACGTGCTGTGGCGTCGCCAGAAAGGTCTGTTCAACATGGGCGCGGCATCGGTCGGTCGGCAGACAGGAGTCCGCCACGATCTTCCGTACCTCGTCCGCAAAATTCGCGCCCCTTAAGCCCTCCAGATACCCGGCGAACACCGTCCCTGCCGAGGCAGGGAAGAGCACCCCTGAGTCGAGCAGCACCAGGCCTGCAGGAAAGTCCGGATAGCGGGCGGCGATTTCGAGCGCCATGTTGCCACCCATGCTCTGACCCACGATGATCGGCTTTGTGATCTGCTGTCGGTTGCACAGAAAGACGAGATCATCGGCGAAGCCTTCGATCGAATACGCCTGTTGCGGCTTGTCGCTCTCACCATGCCCCCGCAGCTCGGCATTCAATGCCCGACCTTGACGGGCGAAATACTCCATCTGCGGCGCAAAATGCGTGCGATCCCCGCCGAGGCCATGGACGAACAGGAATTGAAGCGGTCCCGCGCCGGCAATGTCGAAGGACAGCTGGATTCCGTTATGCGCGAGCTTCATGGGTCATCTCCGTATTCACCGAAATGTCCAGGCGTCTCTGGCCGGTCCTCAATCTAACCGGCGCCACACGGCCGATAAAGATGGGCACTGCCGCTTCGCCGCGGTGCAACTGCCGGAGTGAGCCAGGCGCGAGTAGCGCGCTCCGGCAGCCGCTCGCGACGTAACCGGATTGCGACCCGAGGTGATTTCAGCCGAGGCGGGCCACGATGGCTGCAACGGCCATCATTGCAGCCCCGACTATCACCGTGGCGATGCCGCCATAGGCAACGCCGATCGACCGCCAATGATACTCTGTCTGGAACGTGGCCAGAAGATTCTTCTGGAACGCGAACTCATTCGTTTCGTGCTGAAACAGCAGATTGCAGCCGAAATAGATCACACCGAGTCCCACGACAATCAGCATGATCTGCGAAAAAAGCTTCATTGGTGGAAATCCCGGCCACGCGAAATTTTAGTCACATCAGAAAGCATTTGCAACCATAAGCTACACCATATCTATAATGCGCCCCGCATTGGTTTTTTTGCGCAGTCGATCGAGCAGCTCTGTTGACTGCGTCCGCCGCTGGTCGGGACACGCGAGAGGGGCACCGCGAATGACTGCATTCATCCTGTCTGCCACCATAGCATTCGCGCTGTTCGAGTTGATTGCATTCACGCAATGGCCGCCACAGGGAAGCTTCATAGAATTCAGCGAGGAAACCCTGGGTCTGCAAGGGCCTGCTGCACGGGCGTTGCGCAGGATGGTCCAATTTCTGATTGTCCTTGTAATCCTGCTTGGTGTCCTGACCATCCATGAGGTCTCATCACCATTCAGCACACTCGCGAGGTATGAGGTCAACGTCATCATTGGCTTCATCTTCGGCCCGCTGTTTGCGATCTGGATCAACAGTGTCGTCGTTCACCGCGCCAATGAGGACTTGACCCGCGGCCAGATGTTCGCAGGGGCGGGCTTGGCACTCCTGTTCCTCCTGGGAGTCCTCGGTGGCGAGGGGTCGGGCCTGATCAAGCAGTACGCAAGAAGCTTGTCATCCGTGAAGCTCGGCGTCGCCGAATTGTCGTTTGCATCCAAGGAGCAGGGCAGCCGGGATCGGCTCGCATCGACGACCATTCCGAGCGCCAGCAAGGAAACATATGCGGCCGGGGGACCGAACGGCCTGCAAAATCTCGCGAGGCTTCACCTCATCATCAGACGCGACAAGGACTATTTGACCGAGATATTCACCCGAAGGCCGCAGGATAGGCCGGTTTCGGATATGCCGGTCGACGACTTGCGCAGCAGCGAGACGTTCACGCAGTCCACCATCGCACTTCCGTTGCAGTGTCTGTCCGCCTGGTTCGAGCAATCCGCGGATTCCGGTCCTGTCGAAAGATATCTCGCAAGCTACAGCAACGTATTCCGCCGACTTGAAGCACTCGATCGCCGAGCGGCCGCCCGCGGCCCGGCAATCGACCCGAGGGAGTTCGAAGCCGGATTGAAGCAGGTCAGCTCGGACTTCGTTCATAACGGCCTTCGCATGGCGGTGGATATCGCCTTGTCATCGACGTCTCCAAAAACCTTCGAGGCCTGCAAGCCATGGTATGATATCTATTGCCCTCTTAACGAAAAACCGGCGTCAATCGACGACGACACGTATGCCGGTCGGTGCCTGCGCGAAACGCTGTCCGAGTTCACCCGGTCGGATGGCGCAGCCAGGTCGGACAATGTCCAGGACCGGCTCGACTATGTTTTCCGAAATCTGGAGAAGATGATCACACCACAGCCAGCCAACCGGCGCGGGCTGGAGACGCTGCCTTACTTCGCGATCGGTCGTGCTAGCCTGATGACGCAAGCTGGACAACACGAGGCTGCAGCCGCCGTTCTGGACAACTGGCTCCGAGAACGACGGGAGACAAATTCAAGCGACGAACAACAGCGAAGATATGCGGCCAATCCAATGCTGCAGGTCAGGGACGAATGGTTCGCCCTGCGCATACGCGCGATGCTCGTAACCTATGTGGAAGAATGGCTGGAAGACCAGAACTCACAAGCAGCCACCATCGTCCGGACGGAGCACCTGCAAAATCTCCAGGAGACAATCGACGGCCTCAAGAGCCGGTTGTTGAAGGTCGATTTCTTCCAGGCGTTGAATAAGCAGTGTCCCACGACATGCCCGCTCACCTTCAAGCGGCCGGCAACATGCGAATCGGATGAATCGCAAACACGGATGAAGCTTTGGGGGGGCCTGTACACGTCCTACGTGACCATGGAGTACACCTATATCCACCGGGCACTGGAGCATCCAGACTACGCCGCGAAACTTGCCGAAGCGGTGAACGACGCCGCCCATCGACTCGCCAATTTCGACATGTCGTGCGGCACCAAATTTCCGGAGCGGGAGGTGATCTATGGGCAATCGCTGCTCGGGTTCGCCGAGAACGCCGTTGCCTATACCATGCTGCGCGCCAAGTTGGATGACCAGGTCGCCCAGCAAAAGCGGCTCGACGAAGCCGAGCGCGCCGTCAAACTCGGAATGCAAGTCGTCGATGATCTGGCCAGGATCGATCGCGAACGATCGCATCGGCCATATCTGGAGCGAATCGCACCGAGCCTCGCCGTCTCGGTTCAGGAGTTGCTAAGGCAGCAGCTTTTGAAGATTGAGAAGGCACGAGCCGACCTGAGCGGATAGGCTCACCTGTTCGCGTGGTCCGATCAAGGGCGCAGGCTTACGGAGGCGTCACGGTCGCCAACGCCGGCGACAGAGCAGCCAGCGTCAGAAGCATCCCAAAAGCATAAATTCCGAAGAGGCGCAGCATGGCCCACTCCATTTCCGTAGGCGCACAATATAGGAACGATGCCTTGAACGGCAAATGAATAACGGGCCATTAGAAACTAGGGGGTTCCTGCAGTGGAACAAGACTGCAAATGGCGCGCCCGGAACGATTCGAACGTCCGACCCTCAGATTCGTAGTCTGATGCTCTATCCAGCTGAGCTACGGGCGCGTTTTTCGCAAACAGTGCGGGCTAGGCCCGCAGGCAGCCTCCGGACAGCGCCGGAGGGGTGCGAAAGAGCGCTCTGACTAACCGCTCTTGCCTCGATTGGCAAGGTCTGGATTGGGGAGATTTTGTAGGGAGATGAGGGTTTCGGTGTCATTCCGGGATGGCCCAAAGGGCCAGGCCCGGAATCCATAACCCCGGCTGGTGGTTATGGATTCTCAGGTGCGCAATAGCGCACCATAGCTCGCGACTTCGTCGCGCCCCGGAATGACGGATAGATGAGTGCTCGATACCCGGAATGACGAAAGAGGCTCGGTCGCTGGCCGACTACGCCCTCTGCCGCTCGTTGCGGATGGAGAGGAGTTCCACGGGGCGGTCGGGGATGACGATCCGGAAGGTGGCGCCGATGGTGCCCTCGACCAGATGGATCTCGCCGCCATGGGCACGGACCAGCTCGGCGGCGATCGCCAAGCCAAGCCCGCTGCCGCCGGGGCGGCCGGAGGTCTGGAACGCCTCGAACAGATGGTCCCGGGTCTTCTGCGGGACGCCGGGGCCGGTGTCGGAGACCTCCAGGATGGCGACGGCACCTTCGCGCTTTCCCGTGATCCGGATCTGCTGGGCGCCGCCGTCGCCCGACGAATGGCTTTCCAGCGCCTGGGCGGCGTTGCGGACGAGGTTGAGCAGCACGCGGAAGAGCTGGTCGGGATCGGCATCGACCGCAAGCCCGCGCTCGATCGCGGCGACCCAGGCGATCGAGGCGTCGCTGGCGAGGCCCGCGGTTTCGCGCACCTCCAGCACCACGGGCTCGATCATGATCATGCGGCGGTCGGGGGCCGCTTCCTGGGCGCGGCCGTAGGACAGCGTCGACTGGCAGAAGGCGATGGCGCGCTCGAGCGAGCGCACCAGCTTCGGCGCAAAGCGCTGCACCCGCGGATCGGGCACGCTGGCGAGCTGGTCGGACAGGAGCTGGGCCGACGCGAGCAGATTGCGCAGATCGTGGTTGATCTTGGAGACGGCGAGGCCGAGGGCGGCGAGCCGGCTCTTCTGGTGCAGCATCGACATCAGATCGCGCTGCATGTCCGACAATTCGCGCTCGGCGACGCCTATTTCATCGCTGCGCTGGCTTGGCACGATGATCCGCGCCGAGCTTTCGGGGTTTTCGTGGAAGCCGACCAGGCTCGCGGTCAGCCGCCGCATCGGGCGCACGAAGAGATAATGCAGCACGAGATAGACGAGGCCCGCGGTCAGCACCGCGATGATCAGCGCGACCACCACGACGTTGCGGGAGAAGCGATACATCTGCTGCCGCAGCGGCAGCTCATCGGTCACGATCTCGATGAACTGGGCATTGCCGACGCCGGGCCCGACGATGCGGATGGCCTGGTTGCCGGTCTCCAGCATCATCCGGAACGAGCCGGTGATCGCCTCCCACACCGTCATGTCGCGCAGGTCGATGTCATGCTCGATGGCCGTGGGAAGGTTGTCGCTGGCGAGCAGCCGTCGCTGCTGCCCCATCTTGATGGCGACGGCACGCGCATTGATGCTTTTCAGGATCTCGCGCGACAGCGACTCGGGGACCATGCCGAGCGGGGCGGCGTCGAGCACCAGCGCGGCGGTGTTAGCCGCCGCGACGCGGTCATTGAGCCGGTTGACCCAGAAGTTGGCGATGGCGGGCACGTAGAGCAGGACAGCGGCGATCATCACCAGGGGGACGGTGAGCAGCAGCAGCTTGCCGGATAGCCCGAGCCCGCTGGGCCCACGCGGCCGCATCGCCGGCTGGCCCGGCTGATCCGTATCATGGACCGGCTGGAGGTCTGTCGCTGCCACGAAATTCGCCCCTGTTGGCTTTGTAATAGAGCCTGGCTGATGAAGGATGCGACCCGGCCGGGGGCCGGTCAAATTACGGATCGCTAATCTCTCAAGGTGGGATGTAAGCTCTGATATCGCGAGTCGCCACCTCAAGGGTTAAAAACCCCGCACAAACAGTGATATTCACCGGAACAGCGCGCTCTTGCGACGTTGACGAAAAGAAGACGCTCGCATATAAGCCGCGCAAATTGTCCGCGATGACCCGGTGCGCACGCCGGGAGCGGCTCTCTTGGGGCCGAAAAGGGCCCGTTTTGGGCCGCATCTTCCGGACTTTATCATCAATTCTACAGGCAAATTGCCCGGTCAGCGGAGAAAAACCCGTGAAGCGGACTTATCAACCCAGCAAACTGGTGCGCAAGCGCCGTCACGGCTTCCGTGCCCGTCTCGCCACTGCCGGCGGCCGCAAGGTTCTCGCCGCCCGCCGCGCCCGCGGCCGCAAGCGTCTGAGCGCCTGAGCCGGACCCCCATTTTTGGGATTTCATCATGGATCGGCTGAGGCAGCGAGCGGATTTCCTCGCCGTTGCCAATGGCGCGCGGGCGAATAGTCCCGCGTTCGTCCTGCAAAGCCGCCGCCGCGACGACAGCGGCCCGATCCGGATCGGCTTCACCGTTACCAAAAAGAACGGCAACGCCCCCCAGCGCAATCGCATCCGGCGCCGGCTTCGCGAATTGGTGAAGCGGCTCGACCCGGTGTCGATGCAGCCCCATCATGACTATGTACTGGTCGGCCGAAGGGACGCGCTCTCGCGCGACTTCGCCACCATGCTCGACGATCTGCGCATAGCGTTCACGAAGCCTGCGCGGCATACGCACAAGGGACGCGGCTCAAGAACCGACGGCTCAAGGCCCGGCCCCGCTCCTGCGACCAGCCGCAAACCGGATTGATGACGAGACAATAGTGATGACCGACAATCGCAATACCATCCTCGCCGTCATTCTGTCGGGCCTCGTCCTGATCGCCTGGCAATATTTCTACAATGTGCCGGCGATGGAGAAGCAGCGCGCCCAGCAGCAGGCGCAGGCCGAGCTCCAGAAGAACACGCCGCAGCCGACGGCCTCCGCAACGCCGGGCGCCGCGCCGCAGCCCGGCAGCGCGGCCCAGCCGGCAACACCGGCCGCGAACCAGGCCCAGCCGGTCGTTTCCCGCGAAAGCGCGATTGCAGCCAGCCCGCGCGTGAAGATCGACACGCCGCGGATTGCCGGCAGCATCTCGCTGAAGGGCGGCCGCATCGACGACATTGCGCTGGTGCAATACCGCGAGACGGTCGACCCGAAGTCGCCGCCGATCGTGCTCTATTCGCCCTCGGGCACCGCAGAACCCTATTACGCCGAGTTCGGCTGGGTGCCGGCGACGGGCGTGACGGCCAAGCTGCCGGACGCCCAGACCCTCTGGCAGCAGGACGGCAGCGGCAGCCTGACGCCGACGACGCCGGTGGTGCTGAAATGGGACAATGGCGAGGGCCTCACCTTCCGCCGCACCATCGCGGTCGACGACCATTATCTCTTCACGCTCAAGGACGAGGTGAGCAATGTCGGCAACGCGCCTGTTACGCTCTACCCGTTCGCGCTGATCTCGCGCCACGGCACGCCGCAGGTCTCCGGCTATTACATCCTGCATGAAGGCCTGATCGGCTATCTCGATGGCTTGCAGGAATACGCCTACAAGAAGATCGACGAAGCCAAGGCGGTGAACTTCAAGGCCACCAATGGCTGGCTCGGCATCACCGACAAGTACTGGGCTTCGGCGCTGCTGCCGGACACCAGTGCGCAGCTCCAGGCGCGTTTCTCGTCGAACCCGGTCGGCAACGTCCACACCTACCAGACCGACTATCTGCTCGACCCCGTCACCGTCGCGATCGGCGGCACCGCGACTGCGAACGCGCGGCTGTTCGCCGGCGCCAAGGAAGCCGGCGTGGTCGGCGTGTTCCCGTTCGCCGGCCTCGGCGGCTACAACAAGGAGCTCGGCCTCAACCATTTCGATCTGTTGATCGACTGGGGCTGGTTCTACTTCATCACCAAGCCGATGTTCCTCGGCCTCGACTTCTTCTACCGCTTCTTCGGCAATTTCGGCATCTCGATCCTGCTCGTCACCGTGATCGTCAAGCTGCTGTTCTTCCCGCTGGCCAACAAGTCCTACGCCTCGATGGCGAAGATGAAGTCGGTCCAGCCGCAGCTCCAGGCGCTGAAGGAGCGCTTTCCCGACGACAAGGTGAAGCAGCAGCAGGAGATGATGGAGATCTACCGCAAGGAGAAGATCAATCCGGTCGCCGGCTGTCTTCCCGTGGTGATCCAGATCCCGGTGTTCTTCTCGCTCTACAAGGTGCTGTTCGTCACCATCGAGATGCGGCACGCGCCGTTCTTCGGCTGGATCAAGGATCTCTCCGCGCCCGATCCGACCAACCTCTTCACCTTGTTCGGCCTGATCCCGTTCGATCCGACGACGATTCCGGTGTTCGGCCACTACCTCGCGCTCGGCATCTGGCCGATCATCATGGGCATCACGATGTGGTTCCAGATGAAGCTGAACCCGACGCCGCCGGATCCGACCCAGCAGCTGATCTTCAACTGGATGCCGCTGATCTTCACCTTCATGCTGGCGGGCTTCCCGGCCGGTCTCGTGATCTACTGGGCCTGGAACAACACGCTCTCGGTGCTCCAGCAGAGCTTCATCATGCGCCGCAACGGCGTGAAGGTGGAGCTGTTCGACAATCTCAAGGCGACGTTCGCGAAGAAGGCGACGTAGCGCAGTCATTGTTGGGCGCAAATGCCTCCACATCGTCATGCCCGGGCTTGTCCCGGGCATCCACGTTTTGGAGGGTACCGTGTGGACAGACGTGGATGGCCGGGACAAGCCCGGCCATGACGAGAGGTGAGATCTTCGCATGACCGACGACAAAGATGCGAAGCTGATCGAAACCGGGCGAAAGCTGTTCACCCGCGACTGGCAGTTCATCTGGGCCTCGCCCTCGATTGCGACGCTGCCGCCGATGGACGGGCTGGAGATCGCCTTTGCCGGCCGCTCCAATGTCGGCAAGTCCAGCCTGATCAACGCGCTGACCGGCCGCAACGCGCTTGCGCGCACCTCGCACACGCCGGGCCGCACCCAGGAGCTGATCTTCTTCGAGGTCCCCGGCAAGAAGGACCTGCGCCTCGTCGACATGCCCGGCTACGGCTACGCCAAGGCGCCGAAGACGCAAGTCGCGTCCTGGACCGAGCTGATCCACAAATTCCTGCTGGGGCGCGCCTCACTCGCACGCGTCTACGTGCTGATCGACGCGCGGCATGGCCTCAAGGACGTCGACCTCGAAATCCTGGGGACGCTCGACCGTTCCGCGGTGAGCTACCAGATCGTGCTGACCAAGGCCGACCAGGTGAAGGCGTCCGAGCTTGAGTCCCGCATCACCGAGACCGAGGCCGCGCTGGCAAAACATCCGGCGGCGTTTCCGAACGTGCTCGCGACCTCGTCACGGAGCTCGACCGGCATGGCCGAACTGCGCGCCGCGATGGCGAAGCTGCTGGAAGAGCGAACCTCGTGACGCCTGCATTCCACCTGCTGATTGGGCTTGCCGGTTTGATGGGCGCCGCCGGCGTCGCGCTGGCCGCCGCCTCGGCCCACGGCGCCGACGCCAGCCGGCTCGCCTCCGCCAGCGCCATGCTGCTGTTTCACGCAACTGCCATACTCGCAGGTGTCGCCCTGCTCGCGCGCGGCCTTCTGCACGGCGGAATTGGCCTCATCGCGGCGTTCGGCTTCGTGATCGGCGCCGCGCTGTTCGCGGGCGATCTCACCTTGCGGCAATATGCGGGGCACTCGCTGTTTCCGTATGCCGCGCCGACGGGTGGAACGGTGATGATCCTGAGCTGGCTGGCGGTGACGCTCGCAGCGGTGGTGGCAAAGCGCTGACCTGTAGCCCGGATGGAGCGCAGCGTAATCCGGGGCCGGTGCCTGCGGTAAGAATCCCGGATTACGCTGCACTCCATCCGGGCTACGAGGCTCCGTCCGGGGACACGAGAGCGACATGCCAGTCACACTTTGCGCCGCGCCCGCCAATCGGATAGAACGCGCACCGACAGTCCCGCCAGCGAGATCCGCCTCATGACCGACATCTCCCCGCTCGACCAGGCCCGCATCCTGTCCGAAGCGCTGCCGCACATGCAGCAGTATGACGAGGAAACCATCGTCATCAAATATGGCGGCCATGCCATGGGCGACGAGGAGACCGCGAAGAACTTTGCCCGCGACATCGTGCTGCTCGAGCAGACCGCGATCAACCCGGTGGTGGTGCATGGCGGCGGGCCGCAGATCGCCACCATGCTCAAGCGCCTCGGCATCCAGTCGGAGTTCGCAGCGGGCCTGCGCATCACCGATGCCGCGACCATCGAGATCGTCGAGATGGTGCTGGCCGGCTCCGTCAACAAGCAGATCGTCGGCTACATCAACGAAGCCGGCGGCAAGGCCGTGGGGCTGTCGGGCAAGGACGCCAACATGGTGAAGGCGTCGAAGACGACGCGCACCATCGTCGATCCGGGTTCGAACATCGAGAAGGCGATCGATCTCGGCTTCGTCGGCGACCCCGAGAAGGTCGACCTCACGCTGCTCAACCAGCTGATCGGCTACGAGCTGATCCCGGTGCTGGCGCCGCTCGCGACCTCCAAGGACGGCCAGACGCTCAACGTCAACGCCGACACCTTTGCCGGCGCGGTCGCCGGCGCGCTGAAGGCGAAGCGCCTGCTGCTGCTCACCGATGTGCCTGGCGTGCTCGACAAGTCGAAGAAGCTGATCCCGCAGCTTTCGGTGAAGGACGCGCGAAAGCTGATCGCCGACGGCACCATTTCCGGCGGCATGATTCCGAAGGTCGAGACCTGCATCTACGCGCTCGAACAGGGCGTGGAGGGCGTCGTCATCATCGACGGCAAGATGCAGCACGCGGTGCTGCTCGAGCTCTTCACCAACACGGGCACGGGAACGCTGATCCATAAGTGATGATGAGCGGGCCAAAGCAAGCCGTCATGGCCGGGCTTGTCCCGGCCATCCACGACCTTTCGTCTCGCGCCAAGAACGTGGATGCCCGGCACAAGGCCGGGCATGTCGAGCGAGCGCGTCGTCCCCGCCGCTCGACCCTGACCCGCTTGCTGATGACGCTGCCCGCGGCAGCCGTCTCGTTCTTCTTCTCCTCCGCGCCCGCCCTGGCCGACCTGAAAATCTGCAACCGCATGTCCTATGTTGTCGAGGCCGCGATCGGCATCGACGACAAGGCGGCGACCGCGACGCGCGGCTGGTTCAGGATCGATCCCGCCACCTGCCGCGTCGTGGTGCAGGGCACGCTGACCGCCGACCGCATCCTGCTCAACGCCCGCGCGCTCGGCGTTTACGGCGCCTCGCCAATCCCGCAGAACGGCAGCGACATGCTGTGCGTGGCACAGGACAATTTCGTTATCGCGGCTGCGCGGCAATGCCGCAGCGGCCAGACCCAGGCCGCGTTCACCCAGATCACGCCGACGCAAGCCGCGGACGGCAATTTCACGGCCTATCTCGCCGAGGATTCCGAATATGACGACGAGCAGGCCCGCCTCGCCGGCATCCAGCGGCTGCTGGTGATCGCGGGCTACGACGCGGCGCCGATCGACGGCGTCGACGGGCCGAAGACGCAAGCAGCACTTGCCGCCTTCCTGAAGAGCCGCGGACTGGCGGCGGACATCATGTCGTCGCCGAACTTCTTCAAGACCATGGTCGATGCGGTGCAGACGCCTTCTGCAACCGGCCTCACCTGGTGCAACGACACGCCGCACAAGGTGATGGCGGCGGTCGCCACCGACGACGGCAAGTCCGTGACCAGCCGCGGCTGGTATCGCATCGATCCCAAGACGTGCCTGCACCCCGATGTGACCGGGCAGCCGAAGCAGATCTTCAGCTTCGCGGAGGCCATCGATGCTGACAACCGCGTCATCAAGCTGAAAGACAAGCCGCTGAACTGGGGCGGCGACAAACAGCTGTGCACGCGCGAGACCAAGTTCGAGACCAACGAGCAGGCCGATTGCGGCGCGCGCGGATTCGCGGCGACGGGTTTTGGCGTGGTGGATATGTCGAGCGGCGGCAAGACGCTGCGCTTTGCGATGCCGTGATGGGTCAGACCGCGCCACAAACTCCGCTGTCGTCCCCGCGAACGCGGGGACCCATAACCACAGGCCGCAGTTGTTGGGCACGATGTAACTACGATCCCGCAAACGATTCCTCCCTGTGGTTATGGGTCCCGGATCTGCGCTTACGCTTGTCCGGGACGACAGCGGAGAGTGGGGCGGCGCTTGCACCCAACCGATAGAGATTTGATATGACCTCCTCGCGCACCTTTGCCCATGTCGACACCTGGGTGTTCGACCTCGACAACACGCTCTACCCGCATCACGTCAATCTGTGGCAGCAGGTCGACGCGCGGATCGGGGAGTTCGTCTGCAACTGGCTGAACGTCGGCCCGGAGGAAGCGCGCAAGATCCAGAAGGATTATTATCAGCGCTTCGGCACCACCATGCGCGGCATGATGACCCTGCACGGCGTGCACGCCGACGACTACCTCGCCTACGTCCACAAGATCGACCACTCGCCGCTGGAGCCGAACCCGGCGCTCGGCGAAGCCATAGCAAAACTGTCGGGGCGCAAGCTGATCCTGACCAACGGCTCGGTCGACCATGTCGATGCCGTGCTGGCGCGGCTCGGCCTGGCAACGCATTTCGACGGCGTGTTCGACATCATCGCCGCCGGGTTCGAGCCGAAGCCGTCGCCGCAGACCTATCAAAAATTCCTCGCCGACCATGCGGTCGATCCGACCAAAGCCGCGATGTTCGAAGACCTCGCCCGCAACCTCACCGTCCCGCACGCGCTCGGCATGACCACCGTGCTGGTGGTGCCTGATGGCACCAAGGAAGTGGTGCGGGAGGACTGGGAACTGGAGGGCCGGGACGCGCCCCATGTCGACCACGTCACGGATGACCTGACGGGGTTTTTGGGCAAGCTGTCGCCCAAATAGCCGCCGTCGTCCCGAGGCGCGAAGCGAGCCCGGGACCCATAACCACAGGGAGCGGTTGTGGCGCGAGATCGATTACTCCGAATCCTCGCCAAATGACTGCCCGTGGCTATGGGTCCCGGGCTCGCGCTTCGCGCGCCCCGGGACGACGGCGGAGTATGCCTTGACTCCTCCCCGCCAAATCCCGAAAAAGCGCCCCAATCCGCCAAAATTCTCATTCCCCAGAGGAAATCCCGATGTCCCTGTCCGCCCTCGAATCCACCATCAACAGCGCCTTCGACGCGCGTGACGGCATCTCGACCTCGACCAAGGGCGAGGTGCGCGAGGCCGTGGACCAGGCGCTGGAGATCCTGGACAAGGGCGAGGCACGGGTCGCCGAGCGCGGGGCCGATGGCAAGTGGAAGGTCAATCAATGGCTGAAGAAGGCCGTGCTGCTGTCCTTCCGCCTCAACGACATGGGTGTCATTCCCGGCGGTTCCGGCAAGGCGACCTGGTGGGACAAGGTGCCCTCGAAGTTCGAGGGCTGGGGCGAGAACCGTTTTCGCGATGCCGGCTTTCGCGCGGTGCCGGGTTCGGTGGTGCGCCGCTCGGCCTTCATTGCCAAGAACGTCGTGCTGATGCCGTCCTTCGTCAATCTCGGCGCCTATGTCGATGAGAGCACCATGGTCGACACCTGGGCGACCGTCGGCTCCTGCGCGCAGATCGGCAAGCGCGTGCACATCTCCGGCGGCGCCGGCATCGGCGGCGTGCTCGAGCCGCTGCAGGCCGAGCCCGTCATCATCGAGGACGACTGCTTCATCGGCGCGCGCAGCGAAGTCGCCGAAGGCGTGATCGTGCGCAAGGGCGCGGTGCTGGCGATGGGCGTGTTCCTGGGCGCCTCGACCAAGATCGTCGACCGCGAGACCGGCGAGATCTTCATCGGCGAGGTGCCGGAATATTCGGTGGTGGTGCCCGGCGCGCTGCCCGGCAAGCCGATGAAGAACGGCCAGATCGGCCCAAGCACGGCCTGCGCCGTGATCGTCAAGCGCGTCGACGAGCGCACGCGCTCGAAGACCAGCATCAACGAGCTGCTGCGGGATTGATCGGCGCCACCAGCGCCATTCCCTTACCGTCACCCTGAGGTGGCCGCCCCTTCGGCGGCCCTCGAAGGGCGACGGCCCGGCTGCCGCCACATCCCGGCCGCCCATCCTTCGAGGCTCCCGGCGCGATGCTTTGCATCGCGCCACTCGCACCTCCAGCGACAGCGGCTTCGCCGCTGCGCGGGGATGACGGGTTTGCTACCGTATCGAACCCTCCTTCTCCCCATCGCGACCAATCACCGGACGGCCTCCGCTGCCCGGAACCTTCGCCATGGACTGGACCTGGTATCTTTTTCGCTTCGACGGCCGCATCAATCGCGCCTTGCTGTGGCAGGCGCTGCTGATCGTCGCGTTGCTGGCGGCCCTGCTCGGGGTGATCGGTCAGGTGATCCACCTCATCAACGCCGAGGGGGCGTTGAAGCTATCCCTGAAACTCGATTTCGACTTCGGCCTCGACGACCTCTTCAAGCTGGTCGATCCCCGGGCCTATCGCTCGCTGGCGCCCGTTGATCGCACCAACCTGATCCTGAAGGCGTTCGGCTTGTCGCTGTTCCTCTGGATCTATCTCGCGACGGCGATCAAGCGGCTGCATGATCGCGACAGGAGTGGCTGGTGGCTCGTTCCGTTCTTCTTCCTGCCCGGCCTGTACAACCAGTTCTCGGACCTGCTGCCGAACTCCACCTGGATGCTTCCGTTCTGGCTGGTCGCGTCCATCCCGTGGCTGTGGGGGTTTGTCGAGATGTTCATCGTATCAGGCAGCGTCGGCGATAACCGGTTCGGTCCTGATCCATTGGCCAAGACCGAGGACGGCTCGTCCCCTGCAAAAAGCTGGGACCAGCAAAGCGAGCTCGAATTGGTGCCGCCCAGCGCTAGCCCACCCGGCGGCATGCATGTTAAGCGGGGCGCATGACCGATGCTCTCTCGATTGCCCGCGATCTCATCCGCTGCCCCTCGGTAACCCCGGCCGATGCCGGTGCGCTGGGCGTGCTTGAGAAAGCCCTCAACGCTGCCGGCTTCACTTGCCACCGCGTGACCTTCAGCGAAGCAGGCACAGCCGACGTCGACAATCTCTATGCGCGGATCGGCACTGAGGGCCCGCACATCACCTTCGCCGGCCACACCGACGTGGTGCCGCCCGGCGACGAGAACGCCTGGAGCGTCGGCGCATTCTCGGGCGAGGTGAAGGACGGCTTTTTGCACGGCCGCGGCGCGGTCGACATGAAGGGCGGCATCGCCTGCTCGGTGGCAGCCGTGCTCGAGCATCTCGCCGCCAATGGCGGCGCGCCGCGCGCCGATGGAAAGGGCTCGATCTCGTTCCTGATCACGGGCGACGAGGAAGACGTCTCGGTCAACGGCACCATCAAGCTGTTGAAATGGGCCGCGGAGCGCGGCGAAAAATTCGACCATTGCGTGCTCGGCGAGCCCTCCAATGTCGAGACGCTCGGCGACACCATCAAGGTCGGCCGGCGCGGCTCGCAATCGGGCACGCTGTTCGTCGACGGCGTGCAAGGCCATGTCGCCTACCCGCACCGCGCCGCCAATCCGGTGCCTGACATTTCGCGGCTGATCGTGGCGATCAGTGACGAGCCGCTCGACCATGGCAGTGCGCAGTTCCAGGCCTCCAATCTCGAATTCACCTCGGTGGACGTCGGCAACAAGGCCAACAACGTCATCCCCGGCGAGGCGCGCGCAAAATTCAACATCCGCTACAATGACAACCACACCCAGGCATCCTTGCGCGAGCTGGTCGAGACGCGCCTGACGAAAGCCTGCGGCAACCGCATCAAGGCTCGCATCGTCTGGGAGCCCTCGAACTCGAATGTGTTCGTGACCAAGCCCGGCCCGTTCACCGATCTTGCGGTGTCGGCGATCGAAGAGGTGACGGGGCGCAAGCCGGAACTATCGACCTCAGGCGGCACCTCGGACGCGCGCTTCATCTCGAGCTATTGCCCGGTGATCGAGTTCGGCCTGGTCGGCCAGACCATGCACCAAGTCGACGAGCGCGTGCCGGTGGTGGATCTGGAGAAGCTGACGCAGGTGTATCGGGGGATTTTGGCGCGGTATTTTGGGTAGGGCGCTAATCGCCGCCCAACCCACCGCCGTCATGCCCGGGCTTGTCCCGGGCATCCACGTTCTTCGGCGCTCCTGACAAGAAAGATCGTGGATGGCCGGGACGAGCCCGGCCATGACGATGTGGCGAGAGCTCGGCACGACTTATTGAACAATCGTCTCGTACAGATCCTTCCATTCGGGATTATCCCTGAGGATCAACCTCACCTTCCACGTCCGCGACCAATGCTTGATGTTGTGCTCGCGCTGGATAGCGGTTTGGATATCCTCATAGCGCTCGAAATAGACCAGCAGCTTGACGCCGTACTTCTTGGTGAAGCCGGGAACGAGTCCGTTTCGATGCTCATAGATGCGGCGAATAATGTCGCTCCTCACACCGACATACAAAATGCCGTTTGGCGCGCTCGCCAGGATGTAGACCCATCCACCATGCATGGTTGCATGTTGGCGCACGTGGATGGCCGGGACAAGCCCGGCCATGACGTCTGTGGCGGCAGCGGGCGCTAGTAATCCACCTTCATCAGATACAGCCCGTCAGGCGGCGCGACGATGCCGCACGCCGCGCGGTTGCGGGCTTCGAGCGCTGCGGTGAGATCGTCCGCGGTCCAGCGGCCCTCGCCGACCCAGACCAGCGATCCCACCATCGAGCGCACCTGGCTGTGCAGGAACGAGCGCGCCGAGGTGAGAATCGTGATCTCGCGGCCGTCGCGGTGCACGTCGAGCTGGTCGAGCGTTTTCTCCGGCGACTTGGCCTGGCACTCGGTGTCGCGAAACGTCGTGAAATCGTGCTTGCCAAGCAGGCGTTGTGCCGCCGCATGCATCGCATCGGCATCGAGCCGGCGCGGCACGCGCCAGGCGTGACCGATATCAAGCGCGAGATTGGCGCGGGTGTTGACGACACGGTAGCGGTAGTGCCGCTTCACGGCCGAGAAGCGTGCCTCGAAGGTGTCAAGGACGATCTCGGCCTCCAGCACCGCGATCGGATGCGGGCGCAGATGCGCGTTCAGTCCGTCGCGAAACCGGCCCGGCGGAAACTGCTTGTCGATGTCGACATGCGCGACCTGGCCGCGCGCATGCACGCCGGCATCGGTGCGGCCCGCACCGTGCACGCGCAGATCCGCGCCGGTCATCGCCTTCACCGCCGCTTCGAGCGCGCCCTGCACGGAAGGCAGCGTGTCCTGCACCTGCCAGCCGAAGAACGGCGCGCCGTCATATTCGATGGTGAGCTTGTAGCGGGGCATCAGGCCAGCCGCATCGGCGGCTTCACAGGCACGCCGCGCAGGAAGTCCGTGGCCTGCATCCGCGCCTTGCCCTCGCGCTGAAGCTCGAGGATGCGGATCGCGCCCTCACCGCAGGCAATCGTGAGCTGGTCGTCGAGCACCTCTCCGGGTGCACCGGAGCCCTTCGCCAGCTCGCAGCGCAGGATTTTTACGCGCGCATTCTCAAGCTCTGCCCAGGCGCCGGGAAACGGCGACAGGCCGTGGATGTGGCGCAGCACAGCGCGCGCCGGCCTGGACCAGTCGATCCGCGCTTCGGCCTTGTCGATCTTGGCGGCGTAGGTGACGCCATCCTCGCTCTGCTTCTTGAGCTGGAGCCCGCCGCGGGCGAGCGCGGCCATCGCGCGCACCATCAGATCGGCACCGATCCGGGAGAGGCGGTCATGCAGATCGACCGCGGTCATGTTGTCGGGAATCGCGATGCGCTCGGCCATGGCGACGTCACCGGTGTCGAGACCGACATCCATCTTCATCACCATGACGCCGCTCTCCGCATCGCCTTCCATGATCGCGCGGTTGATCGGCGCGGCGCCGCGCCAGCGCGGCAGCAGCGAAGCGTGCAGATTGTAACAGCCGAGCTTTGGCGCATCGAGGATCGCCTGCGGCAGGATCATGCCGTAGGCGACGACGACGGCGGCATCCGCATCAAAGGCACGAAACTCGTCGAGCGCTTCGGGCGGCTTCAACGACTTCGGCGTCAGCACGGGCACGCCGAGCTTTCGCGCGGCTTCCTCGACCGGAGTCGGCTGCAATTGCAGGCCGCGCCGTCCGCCGGGCTTGGGCGCGCGGGTATAGACCGCCGCGATCTCGTGGCCGTGCGAGACCAGCTCGAGCAGCGTCGGCACGGAGAAATCGGGCGTACCCATGAAGATCAGGCGGAGAGACATATGACGAGACAATCCTCGGGAACGAGCAAGTTACTCGTCATGGCCGGGCTTGTCCCGGCCATCCACGTTCTCGCTGCTCGCGGCGGCAAAGAACGTGGATGCCCGGCACAAGGCCGGGCATGACGGCGGAGGACGTGGCTACTCCGCGCGCTTGGCGGCTTTCTCGAACTTCTTGATCACGCGGTCGCGCTTGAGTTTTGACAGATAGTCGACGAACAGCACGCCGTTGAGATGGTCGATCTCGTGCTGGATGCAGGTGGCGTAGAGGCCTTCGGCGTCCTCCTCGTGCACCTTGCCGTCGAGGTCGGTGAAGCGCACCCGCACCTTCGCGGGCCTTTCGACCTCCTCGTAATATTCGGGAATCGAGAGGCAGCCTTCCTCGTAGACCGACAGATCCTCGGAGGATGCGATGATTTCAGGGTTGATGAAGACACGCGGCTCCGGCTTTGTCTCGCCGTCCGGGTCAGGCTTGGC
Source organism: Bradyrhizobium sp. S3.7.6 (assembly GCF_054061875.1). Taxonomy (NCBI): domain Bacteria; kingdom Pseudomonadati; phylum Pseudomonadota; class Alphaproteobacteria; order Hyphomicrobiales; family Nitrobacteraceae; genus Bradyrhizobium; species Bradyrhizobium sp. S3.7.6. Next base: position 261,100 of record NZ_JBSSEQ010000001.1, read on the forward strand.
GAGGTCCATGGTGATCAGCCGCAAGGGCTGCGCGATCTGGATCGCCGCGAGCCCGATGCCGGGCGCGTCGTACATGGTCTCGAACATGTCGTCAGCAAGCTTGCGGATCTCCGTCGTGACCTTCTCGATCGGCTTGGAGACCAGACGCAGCTGCTTGTCGGGCAGGATGATGATTTCTCTGAGGGCCATGGCCGCGATTTAAGCCGCATGCCGGATGCGGTCAATGCGGCGAGGAACTCCGTTAACCCTCCGCTAACCATAAAACTTCAGGTTTCGTTAACCATAAAAATTAGGGGGCTATTAACCATAAGCGTTCGCTATTCGTTCGCGGAGGGTGTCGAATCGGCTACAAGGGCCGCCATGAACGAGATCATTTTCCTGGCTGGCGACTGGCCGGTCCGCACGATCGATGCGCTGATCGGCTTCGGCGCCCTCGTCGTCATCCTGCTGCTGGTGATCGCGGTCGTGATCGCGCGATCCGGGCGGCGCGGCGCGGAACTCGCCATGGCCAATGCCATCCGCGCGGACGAGCTCGAGGAGCGCCTCAGCCAGGTGCTGCACGCCCAGAGCGAGGCTGCCGGCCGAGCCGACGCCATGACCCAGGCGCTGGCCGGCCGCCAGGCTGACATGGCGCGCGCGGTCAACGAGCGGCTGGATTCGGTGACCCATCGGGTCGGCCAATCCATGGAACACTCGACCCGCAACACCATGGAGAGCCTGCGCGCCCTGCACGAGCGGCTCGGCATCATCGACAACGCGCACAAGAACCTCACCGACCTCACCACGCAGGTGACGACCCTGCGCGACGTGCTCGCCAACAAGCAGTCGCGCGGCGCCTTCGGCCAGGCAAGGATGGAGGCGATCGTCCAGGACGGCTTGCCGAAGGGCGCCTACGAGTTCCAGTTCACGCTCTCGACGGGAAAGCGGCCGGACTGCGTGGTGTTCCTGCCCGACCAGCGCCCGCTCTGCATCGACGCAAAATTTCCGCTGGAGGCGATGACCGCGCTGCACGACGCCCGCACCGACGAGGAGAAGCGCATCGCCACGCAGCGGCTGCGCGGCGACGTGATGAAGCATGTCAGCGACATTGCCGACAAATATCTCGTCGCCGGCGAGACCCAGGAGATGGCGCTGATGTTCGTGCCGTCGGAATCGGTCTACGCCGAGATCCATGACGGTTTCGACGACGTGATCCAGAAGGCCTATCGCGCCCGCGTCGTGCTGGTGTCGCCTTCGCTGCTGATGCTCGCGATCCAGGTGATGCAGCAGATCATGAAAGACGCGCGCATGCGCGACGCCGCCGACCAGATCCGCACCGAGGTGATCAAGCTCGGCGACGATTTGGGACGCCTGCGCGACCGCGTGCTGAAATTGCAGAAGCATTTTGCCGACGCCAACGAGGACGTGCGGCAGGTGCTGATCTCCGCCGACAAGATCGAGAAGCGCGCCGGGCGAATCGAGGAGCTCGATTTCAGCAAGACCGATGCGCCGGAGGGGCCGCATCTGGTGGCAACCGGTGCCGCGGAGCTGTTCCCGAGGAAGCTCCAGGCGGGGGAGTGAGTTTTGAGGCACACTGTCGTCGCCCGGCTTGACCGGGCGACGACACCTCACTTGTGGCAGCCAGAATCTGCTAACACCTCCCCATGACCGCACCCGACGCGACCTCCCCTGCCAGCCCCGACACGGCCCCCACGTCCTGGCGCGATGGCCTGGCCGTGTACCTGCAACCGCGGGTGCTGATCGTGCTGTTCCTCGGCTTCTCGTCCGGGCTGCCGCTGGCGCTGTCGGGCTCGACGCTGCTGGTGTGGATGCGCGAGGCCGGGGTCGACCTCAAGACCATCGGGCTGTTTGCGCTGGTCGGCACGCCCTACACGCTGAAATTCCTGTGGGCGCCGCTGGTGGATGCGCTGCATGTGCCGCTGTTCACTCGCGCGTTCGGGCGGCGGCGCGGTTGGCTGCTGTTCTCGCAATTGCTGCTGATCATCGCGATCCTGCTGCTGGCGCTTACCGATCCCGCGCGCTCGCCGTTCTACGTCGCGCTCGGCGCGCTGCTGGTCGCGACGACGTCCTCGACGCAGGACATCGTGGTCGACGCGTTCCGCGTCGAGAGCCTGCCGGAGAGCGAGCAGGCTGCCGGAATGGCTTCCTACGTCGCGGCCTACCGCATCGGCATGCTGGTTTCGACCGCGGGCGCGCTGTTCATCGTGTCCGGCTTCGAGGGCACCGGCATTCCGCGCGCGTCGGCCTGGATGTGGGGCTACGTGGTGATGGCGGCGATGGTGCTGATCGGCACGATCACCGCGCTGGCCGCGACAGAGCCCGAGCAATCGGTGCGGGCGGAAGCCGCGACACAAACCGAGACGGCGTTCGCGCGCGTGCTGCACGCGGCGATCGGAGCCTTCTCGGAATTCCTGTCGCGCAAGGATGCGCTCGCCGCGCTCGCCTTCGTCGTGCTGTTCAAGTTCACCGACGCCTTCTCCGGCACCATGACCGCGCCGTTCGTGATCGACCTCGGCTTTTCCCGCAACGATTATGCGGCGATCGTGAAGGGCGTTGGTCTCGCGGCAACGCTGATCGGCGGCTTTGCCGGCGGCTTCCTCGCGCGGCGCTATTCGCTCGCGACCAGCCTGTGGATCGGCGGCGTGGTGCAGGCGCTCGCCAATCTCTCCTTCTCCTGGCTGGCATTCGTCGGCACCAGCCAATGGGCGCTGGCCTTTGCCATCACCTGCGAGAACTTTACCAGCGCCATCGGCACCGTGATCTTCGTCGCCTATCTCTCCGCGCTGTGTCAGAATCCGCTGCACACGGCGACGCAATACGCGCTGCTCACCGCGCTCGCCGCGGTCGGGCGCACATATCTGTCAGCGAGTGCGGGCTTCGTGGCGGACACGACGGGCTGGCCGCTGTTCTTCGTGATCTGCGTGCTGGTGGCGATCCCGAGCCTGGTGCTACTGGCCTGGCTGCAGAAGCGCGGGCACTTTGAGGCGCTGGGGCCGGTGAGGGTTTAAACTCGGCACGCGCCACGCCCGCGATGCCGTAGGGTGGGCAAAGCGAAGCGTGCCCACCACCTGAATCGTCGCCGGGAGAATGGTGGGCACGGCGCTTTGCGCCTTTGCCCACCCTACGGTAGCTCGGCTGGAGCCGCGCCCCCTACTGCTTCTTGATCAGGCTCCACTTCGTGATCACGGCTTCGCTCATCTGGCCGGGATCGCTGGCGCAGGCGACTTCGTCGACCTTGACCGAGATCGCCTTGCCGACGAAGGATTTCAGCTGCGTGGCCTGCGCGTCGCTCGAAGTGACGAGCTGGAACGTCTCAGGACCGGTCTCGAGATTGCACAGCCCGTTCGGCGCCGGCAGTCGACGCGGCTCCGAGGTGATCTGGTACATCGCAATCCGCTTGCCGGCATTTTTGATGTCGCGCACCTTCATTGCGTTCAATTCGCCCGAGAGCACCTCGCCGGCACTGATCGGCTTGCCGGGCTTCGGCGGCGGCGGCGCCCCGTCGTCCTGCTGCGCGGAGATGGCCGGGGTCGCCAGCATTATCATCGTCGCGACCAAAGCCGATCGTGTGGCGAAAAGTTTCGTCATGTCGTCCGTTCCGTAAGTCTGGATGGCTAGAACAGGGTCCGCTGCCGCATCGCGGCCGATAGCGTACCTTCGTCGAGATAATCAAGCTCGCCACCGACCGGCACACCATGGGCCAGGCGGGTTACTTTTACGTTGGCGTCCTGAAGCAGGTCGGTGATGTAGTGCGCCGTGGTCTGGCCGTCGACCGTCGCGTTCAGCGCCAGGATGATCTCATGCACCTCGGCAGCATGCGCGCGCGCCACCAGCGCGTCGATGGTGAGGTCCTGCGGCCCGACGCCGTCGAGCGGCGACAAGGTCGCGCCGAGCACATGATAGCGCCCCTGGGTCGCATTGGCCCGTTCCAGCGCCCAGAGATCGGCGACATCGGCGACGACGACGATGATTGCATCATCGCGCTTCGGATCGGTACAGACCGTGCAGGGATTTTGCGTGTCGATGTTGCCGCAGGTCTTGCAGACCTGGACCTTGTCGAGCGCGACCTGCAGGGCCGAGGACAGCGGCATCATCAGCGCTTCGCGCTTCTTGATCAGATGCAGCGCCGCACGCCGCGCGGAGCGCGGGCCCAAGCCCGGCAGCCGTGCGAGGAGCTGGACCAGCCGCTCGATTTCGGGACCTGCAACCGAACCCATCTTATTGGCCGAACATACCCGGCGGCAGGCTGAGCCCGCCCGTGAGCGCCTGCATCTTCTCCTGCACGGCCGTCTCGGCCTTGCGGCGGGCATCGCCGAGGGCGGTGACGAGCAGGTCCTCGAGCACCTCGCGCTCTTCCGGCTTCATCAGCGAAGGATCGATCTTGATGCCCTTCACGTCCATCTTCGCGGTCATGCGCACGGCGACGAGACCGCCGCCGGAGATGCCTTCGACCTCGACGTTGGAGAGCTGATCCTGCATCTCCTGCATCTTGGATTGCAGCTGCTGCGCCTGCTTCATCATGCCGAAAATATCGACCATCGGTGCTGTCCTTGGTTGGCGCGATGACTCGTCATCGCGCCTTAACTTTTGGTTTGAGCCTGATCTAATCGGAAAACCGCTTCACACTTTGCGCTACGCGGCCCTTCGGGTCCGGATCATGCTCTAGAGATCGTCGCCGTCGGAACCATCGGGCGGATCGTCACTGCCATAGTCCGCATTCATATTGGTTTCCGGCGCCTCGGGGGCAAGCCTGCGGACCTCGACGACCTTCGCACCGGGAAAAAGCGACAGCACCTCCTGCACGCGCGGATCGGCTTCGGCGGAGCGCGCATGTTCCTGCTTCGCCGCGTGGTTCACCGAACGCAGCGTCGGCTGGCCCTGCTCGTTGGAGACGATCACGGTCCAGCGCCGGCCGGTCCAGAGCTCGAATTTTCGCGCGAGCTCGGAGATCATGGTTTTGGAGGCGTTGGGCTCGAGCGCGACTTCCAGCCGGCCCTCCTCGAAACGAACGAGGCGCATGTCGCCTTCGAGCGCGGCCTTGGTCATGAGATCGCGCTTCTGCCCGGCGACTGCGACGAGCTGGGTGAAGCTCGTGATGCGCAGCTGGGGCGCGGCCCCTTGCGGATCCGGCGCGGGCGCCGCCATCTGCGGCCGGGCGGCGCCGCCGCCGAACGCGGACGGTGACGAGGTCGGTGCGCGCATGGGTGCAGCCGAAGCAATCGGCGCCGCGGAGGCCACCGGCGCACCCGGCGTGCCGCTGCGCGCGGCGCTTTCGCCGCCCACGACCGGCGAGCCGCCGCCGTTCTGCTCCAGCATCCTGAGCGCTTCGTCCGGCGTCGGCAGGTCGGCGACATAGGCGATGCGCACCAGCACCATCTCGGCGGCCGCTGCCGGGCGCGTCGCGGCCTGCACCTCGGTGATGCCCTTGAGCAGCATCTGCCACATCCGCGACAGTACGCGCATCGAGATCTTCGAGGCAAAATCCCGCGCGCGCACGCGCTCGGTCTCGCCATAGGCGACGTTGTCGGCGGTCGCCGGCACGATCTTCACGCGGGTGACGAAATTGACGAACTCGGCAAGGTCCGACAGCACGACGATCGGATCGGCGCCGACGTCGTACTGGTCGCGGAACTCCTTGAAAGCGGCAGCGATGTCGCCGCGCGCCAGCGAATCGAAGAGGTCTATGACGCGGGTGCGATCGGCGAGCCCCAGCATCTGCCTGACCGCATCCGCCTTCACGGTGCCCGCCGCGTGCGCGATCGCCTGGTCGAGCAGCGACAGAGAGTCGCGCACCGAGCCTTCCGCGGCGCGCGCGATGATGCCGAGCGCCTCGGGCTCGATCTCGACGTTCTCCTTGGCCGCGATATTGGCGAGGTGCTTCATCAGCACGTCGGCCTCGACCCCGGCGCAGGTCAAAACGCTGGCAGCGCGACAGCACGGTGACCGGAACCTTGCGGATCTCGGTGGTCGCGAACACGAATTTGGCGTGCTCCGGCGGTTCCTCCAGCGTCTTCAGGAAGGCGTTGAACGCCGCCGTCGACAGCATGTGGACTTCGTCGATAATGTAGACCTTGTAGCGGGCGCTGGCCGGCGCGTAGCGCACGCTGTCATTGATCTGGCGGACGTCGTCGACGCCGGTGTGCGAGGCCGCGTCCATCTCCAGCACGTCCATGTGCCGGCTTTCCATGATCGCCTGGCAATGCACCCCTAACGTCGGCATGTGGATGGTCGGGCCCTTCACCGATCCATCCGGCATCTCATAGTTGAGCGCACGGGCCAGAATACGCGCGGTGGTGGTCTTGCCGACGCCGCGGACGCCGGTGAGGATCCAGGCCTGCGGAATGCGCCCGGTCTCGAACGCGTTCGAGACGGTGCGGACCACAGCCTCCTGGCCGATCAGGTCGTCAAAGCTGGAGGGCCGGTATTTGCGCGCCAGCACCCGGTAGGGCGTGGTGGCCTGGCCGGCGCTGTCGGGGTTGGGAGGGGCGCCAGCGTCGGTCATCGGTCGATCCGCAATGGAATGTCTTTCGCCCGGCTTTTGCGGAAAGGAGCGCGCTGGCGGGAAGCCCGCCGGCGCAATTCGCTCGGAAAAACAGGTAGGAGACTGACGAGCGACCCGATCCGGACCTCGTTAGGGCTGCTTCCTTCCGGACCTGACCCGGTTGGCGAGTGGCTCGTCCACCGCCAATCTCCCGGTCCCTATTTGGGGCCAAAAGGTCGGGAAAGCAAGCGGGTATCCGTGGGTCCCGCACACCCCGCTGGGCGGCCCCCGCCGGCCCATTTGGACGCGGAAGCCGGCTCAGTGCTGGCGAGCTGGAACCTCCGTGATTCGCGCAAACCGCTTGCGATACTCGGCGGGCGTCACGCCGACGTGACGATTGAACGCGCGACGCAGCGTATCGGCGTCCGCGAAGCCACAATGAAGCGCGACCTGCTTCGGGGCTTCATTGCCAAACTCGAGCAGCCGCCTCGCCGCATTGACGCGGGCTTCCTCGACCCAGGTCGCAGGCGTGACGCCCACCTCGGCGCGGAACAGCCGTGCAAAGTGCCTCGGGCTGAGCTCCATGCGCGTCGCCAGGCTCGCAACGCTGTGGTCGAGCCCGGGATTGGCGGCGACCCAGCGCTGCAGCTCCTGCAGCGCGGCGCGGCCGGCGGGAACAGCCTCGCCCTTGCGGGTGAACTGCATCTGCCCACCCGGACGCTTGAAGAACATCACGAGCTGGCTTGCGACCTTCATGGCCGTATCGCGCCCGAGATCTTCCTCGACCAGTGCCAGCGCCAGATCGAGCCCTGCGGTCACGCCGGCGGCCGTGCGGAGCTTGCCGTCGGTGACGTAGATGGCATCCTTGTCCACGGTGACCGACGGGAATTTGCTGGCCAGCATGTCTGCGACCGCCCAATGCGTCGTGACCCGCCTGCCATCAAGGAGACCGGCGGCGGCAAGGAAGAAGGCCCCGCTGCACACCGAGCCGAATCTGCGGGTCCGCGAAGCCCGCCGCCGCAGCCAGTCGATCACGCTCCCATCCGCCGGGACTTCGGCCGCGTTCGGGCATCCCGCCACCAGCAAGGTGTCGATCGGCTCCTGGAAGTCGCGGTCGACGATTCGGTCGGGCATCAGCTGGATACCTGAGGAACTGCGGATCGGCCCCGGCTCCGCGCCCGCCACGAACAAGGCATAGGCGGGATAGCCGGCCTGGTTGTTCGCCTCAGCGAACACATCGAGCGGCCCTGCGACATCGAGCAGCTGCACGCCTGGCAGTGCCACGATCACAACCGTCCTTGGTTTCGGCTTTGCGCCCATGTCCGCCTCGATCCGGATTTGTCCGTTTTTGACGTGTTACGTTGATTTAAGACAACGTAGCTCGGATTTACAGTAAACGCGATCCAAAATTTCAGGAGCTGCTCATGTCAGAAATCACCGAGGCCGCCGTCATTCCCGACAGCAAGCTGGCGCGTGCCATCACCGAATACATCCGCGACACCGAAACGGATTTGCTCTTCAACCATTCCAGCCGCGTCTACCAGTTCGGCACGATGGCCGGCGTCCGCCGCGGGCTGACATTCGACCGCGAGCTGCTTTACGCCGGCGCCATGTTTCACGACATCGGCCTGATGCCGGGCCATGGCAGCCAGCACGAGCGGTTCGAGGTCGACGGCGCGCACGCCGCGCGCGACTTCCTGCGCAGCCACGGCATTTCGGAAGCCGACGCCTACACGGTCTGGACCGCGATCGCCCTGCACACCACGCCGGGCGTTCCCCAGCACATGCACCCCGTCGTCGCGCTGGTGACCGCGGGCGTCGAGATGGACGTGCTCGGGCTCACCTACGACGAATATTCCGACGCGGAGCGCGAGGCGGTCGTGAAGGCGTTTCCGCGCACGCCGCACTTCAAGGAAGACATCATCCAGGCCTTCTACGACGGCATCAAGCATCGGCCCGATACGACGTTCGGCAACGTCAAGGCCGACGTCATCGCCGACAAGGAGCCGCATTTCCATCGCGGCAATTTCTGCAGCGTCATCCGCAACTCGCATTGGCACGGCTGACCGGCGTTCGCGCAAGGACAGTGCGATCTCGAAATCGACTGCTGTGGACCCATGCGAGCCTGAGATTTCGCACGCGGGCCGCAATAGCCAATGACCCCATATTCAGGAGCATCCCATGGCCGATGAGCCGAAACGTTTGACCCATGCGACGGGCGCGCCCGTCAGCGATAACCTCAACATCATGACCGCGGGCCGCCGCGGGCCCGCATTGTTGCAGGATGTCTGGCTGATCGAGAAGCTGGCTCACTTCGATCGCGAGGTGATTCCCGAGCGACGCATGCACGCCAAGGGATCCGGCGCCTTCGGGACCTTCACGGTCACCCATGACATCTCCCGCTACAGCAAGGCCAGGATCTTCTCGGAGATCGGCAAGGTCACGCCGATGTTCGCGCGCATCTCGACGGTGGCCGGCGAGCGCGGCGCAGCCGACGCCGAACGCGACATCCGCGGCTTTGCGCTGAAGTTCTACACCGAGGAAGGCAATTGGGACATGGTGGGCAACAACACGCCCGTGTTCTTCTTCCGCGATCCCTTGCGCTTTCCCGACCTCAATCATGCGATCAAGCGCGATCCCCGAACCGGAATGCGCAGCGCCGACAACAATTGGGATTTCTGGACGTTGTTGCCGGAGGCTCTGCACCAGGTCACCATCGTGATGAGCGAGCGCGGCCTTCCCAGAAGCTTCAGGCACATGCATGGCTTCGGCAGCCATACCTACAGCTTCATCAATGCCGCCAACGAGCGGACCTGGGTGAAGTTTCACTTCCGGACGCAGCAGGGCATCGAAAACCTGACCGACGCCGAGGCCGAAGCCCTCATCGGCAAGGACCGCGAGACTCACCAGCGCGACCTGTTCGAGAGCATCGAATGCGGCGATTTCCCGCGCTGGACGATGTTCTTGCAGACCATGACCGACGATCAGGCCAAGGCGTTTGCCTTCAACCCGTTCGACCTGACCAAGATCTGGCCGAAGGCGGACTTTCCACTGATCGAGGTCGGCTATTTCGAGCTGAACCGCAATCCGGAAAACGTCTTCGCCGAGGTCGAACAGGCATCCTTCTCGCCGGCCCATGTCGTTCCCGGCATCGGCTTCTCGCCCGACAAGATGCTGCAGGCGAGGCTGTTCTCCTACGGGGACGCGGCGCGCTATCGCCTCGGCGTCAACCATCATCTGATCCCGGTCAACGCGCCGAAATGCCCGTATCACAGCTACCATCGCGATGGCGCAATGCGGACCGACGGCAATCTCGGGAGGACGCCGACCTATTTCCCGAACAGCGGTGGCGAGTGGACGGACCAGCCCGATCTCAACGAGCCGCCGCTCGAGATCGATGGTGCAGCCGCACATTGGGATCACCGCATCGACGACGATCACTATCGGCAGCCCGGCGACCTCTTTCGCAAGATGAACGCAGCCCAGCGGCAGGCCTTGTTCGACAACACGGCGCGTGCTGTCGGCGCCGCTGCCATCCCGATCCAGGAACGGCACATCGCCAACTGCGCCAAGGCCGATCCCGCCTATGGCGCGGGCGTCCGCGACGCGCTGACGCGCCTCGCGACCGTTCGTGCCAAGGGAACGGAAAAGGCCGCAGAATAGGGTCGGTCGATCCGCACCGAGCTCTCGCCGTCTTCGGCGAACGGCGCCGACAGGGCGCCGTTCGCATTTTTAAAGCGAACCGCCGAAACCTATCAATTTTCTCGCGAAAATAGCTCGAGCCGACGCGCCCGCCGGCCGGTGCTGTAGCGCATCGCCGCGGCATTTTTGCCGCGAAGCACAGACGCCGCAATTCGCCTCCGAATGCGTCAAGCCGATAGGCTCCCTGCCTATCTTCGAGGCCCCGCACATCTCTGAGGCAATCGAGTCTTGACAGGGCCCGCCCGGCAGCGCCTTTCTATGAAATCCTGCCGGAACCGAAACAAAGGGTGCGCGAAAATCCGATCCTGAGCATTCTTCAGCCGGCTGACGCCGATTGATGGGCGAATTTTTCGCGCGAGATCAACCACACACCTTCATCCAACCAGAAAAGCGATTCCTCAAAATGGTTACACGTCGTGATGTCGCATCGATTGTCGGACTTGGCGCGATGGCTGCGGCCACGCTGGCCTCACCGGCCGTGGCGCAGACCGCAGCGGATCCCAGCGAATCGACCTTTGCCCGCATTCGCCGCACCAAGAAGATGCGGATCGGCGCGGTCGGCGGCGGCGCGCCCTATTACATGAAGGACCTCGCCAGCGGCCAGTGGAAGGGCTTCTATGTCGACATCGCCAAGGCGCTCGCCGACGACATGGAGGCTGAACTCGAGATCACCGAGACCACCTGGGGCAATTCGGTGCTCGATCTGCAGTCCAACAAGATCGACATCTTCTTCGGCCTCAACCCGACCCCGAAGCGCGCGCTGGTGGTCGACTTCTCGGTGCCGGTCTTCAACAACGCCTTCGGCATCCTCTGCAAGAAGGACTTCAAGCCGAAGAGCTGGGCCGAGCTGAACTCGCCCGACGTCAAGATCGCCGTCGACCAGGGCTCGTCCCACGACCAGGTCGTCAGCCGCCTGACGCCGAAGGCGCAGATCTCGCGACTGAAGACCGCCGACGATGCCACCGCCGCGCTGCAAACCGGCCGCGTCGACGCACAGTGCCTGATCACCATGCTGTCGCTGACCGTGCTGAAGAAGAATCCCTCGCTCGGCCAGTTCGTGCTGCCGACGCCGATCTTCGCCACCACGTCGAATGCCGGCTTCCGCCGCGAGAACGACAAGACCTTCCGCGACTACGTCAACACCTGGATCGACTTCAACAAGGGCCTCGGCTTCATCCGCAACGCGATCATCACCAACATGGAGCTGGTGGGCGTGACCGAAGCGGACATTCCGCCGGGCGTTTCGCTGTAAGGTGTGATGAGCACCTGAAGTATCCACATCGTCATGGCCGGGCTTGTCCCGGCCATCCACGTCTGACCCGCGGCACCAAGAACGTGGATGCCCGGGACATAGGCAAGCGGAAGCGACGCCGTCCTTCGGACGGCTACGCCCGGGCATGACGACGAATTTCTGGGCGACATCGGGTACGAGTAAGAACACGCATGTATCAGTGGGACTTCGGCATCCTCTGGAGCTATCGCTGGCTCTTTCTCAACGGGCTCGGCGTCACCGTCGGCTTCACCGTGGTCATCGTCGTGCTCGGTCTCGTCTTCGGCCTGTTCGGCGCGTTCGGCAGCCTGTCGCGCTTCAAGGCGGTGCGTCTGATCGCCCTCACCTTCATCGAGGCGTTCCGCTGCACGCCGATCCTGGTGCAGCTGATCTGGTTCTATTACGCGCTGCCGATCCTGGCCGGCGTCGAGATGACGCCGATCACGGCCTCGGCGCTCGCGCTCTCGCTCTATGGCGGCTCGTTCTATTCCGAGATCATCCGCGGCGGCATCATCTCGATCGACAAGGGCCAGTCCGAAGCCGGCGCCGCGCTCGGCATGACACCGGGCCAGAGCATGCGGCGCATCGTGCTGCCGCAGGCGATCAAGCGCATGATCCCGGCGCTGATGAACCAGTCGATCATCCAGTTCAAGAACACCTCGCTGGTTTCGGTGCTCGCCGTGCCCGACCTCGTCTACCAGAGCCAGGTCGCCGCCCATGACAGCTACCGGCCGCTGGAGACCTACACCGCGGTCGCGGTCGCCTATGCGGCGATCCTGATTCCCCTGACCATCATCGTCCGCCGCGGCGAGAAGCGACTGGCGGTCAGCGAATGAGCGAGCCATCCAAGAACGCTTCGAAGATCGAGATCCGCAGCCTGCGCAAGAGCTTTGGCAGCAACGAGGTTTTGAAGAACATCAGCCTCGACGTGGTCAAGGGGGGCGTGGTGGCGCTGATCGGCCCATCCGGCTCCGGCAAGTCGACACTGCTCCGCTGCATCAATCTGCTGGTCGTACCCGACGGCGGCAGCGTCCGCGTCGGCGACACAAGCTTCCAATTCGGCGAAGGCGCGAGGCTTCCGGACGTGAAGACACTCGCAAAATTCCGCACCACCACCGGCATGGTGTTCCAGCATTTTAACCTGTTCCCGCACATGACGACGCTTCAGAACGTCATGGAGGGACCGGTCACGGTGCGCCGCATGGCCAAGGCGGACGCCGAGAAGCTCGCGCGGGCGCAACTTGCCAAGGTGGGCCTCGCGGAGAAGGCCGACCAATATCCGGCGACGCTGTCCGGCGGGCAAAAGCAGCGCGTCGCGATCGCGCGTGCGCTCGCGATGGAGCCGGACGTGATGCTGTTCGACGAGGCCACCTCGGCGCTCGATCCCGAGCTCGTCGGCGAGGTGCTCGCCGTCATGCAGCGGCTGGCCTCGGAAGGCATGACCATGGTGATCGTCACCCATGAGATCGCCTTCGCCCGCGAAGTCGCCGACCGCCTCATCTTCATGCGCGACGGCGTCGTGGTCGAGGAAGGTCCGGCGCGGCAGGTGATCGACAATCCGCAGCAAGCCGCGACGCGCGCCTTCCTCAGCCATTTCCACCGCACCGGCGCGTTGCCGCCGGCCAACGTAGCACCGTGATGCCTGATATCGATCGCACCTATCTCGTCACCGGTGCCGCCAGCGGCATCGGCCGCGCCACCGCAAAACTGCTCGCGGCCCCCGGCACCGCGCTTCTGCTCCACACCCGCTCGAACGTGGAAGGTCTCGATGCCACCGCGGCCGAAGCCGAAGCGAAAGGCGCCGCGGTGGCAAAATGCCTCGGCGATCTCGCCGAGGAAGCAGTCGTCACCGACGCCGCCGCCGCCGCGCAACGCGCTTTCGGACGGCTCGATGGATTGATCCTGGTCGGCGGTCATGCCCGTCGCGGCAGCGCGATCGGCACGCCGGCGGATCAGTTCCGGCAGGCGATGGACGAATCGGCGCTGGCGTTCACGCGGCTGGTCGACGCCGCGCTGCCGCTGCTGCGTGACGGGCGCGATGCGCGGATCGTGGCGGTGTCCTCTTTCGTCGCGCATGCGATCCGGCCGGAATTCGCACCGTTTGCCGCAACGGCGGCAAGCCGCTCCGCGCTCGAAGCGCTGGTGCGTCTCACCGCGATCGAGCTCGCCAAAGACGGCATCACCGTCAATGCGGTGTCACCCGGCCTCATCATCAAGGACAAGCCGAGCGAGAGCCGGCTCTCGCCCGAGCAGATCGCCACCACCGAGGCACTGATCCCGATGCGCCGTCGCGGGCGGCCGGAAGAAGTGGCCGAGATCATCGTCTTCCTGGCATCACCGAAGGCGTCCTACGTCACCGGCCAGGTCTGGCACGTCAATGGAGGCCTGACATGACCGAAGCAACCATCGAACGCATCAGGCTGTTCCTGATCGAGAGCCCGATCAAGATGGCGCGCCTCCAAGGCGTCGGCAACGTCAAGGGCACGGTGAAGCGCGTGCTGATCGAGCTCACCGCGAGCGACGGCGTGATCGGCTGGGGCGAGGCGGCACCGTGGGAAGTGTTCACGGGAACGCCGGAAGCGGCCTTCTCCGCGCTCGACATCTATCTGCGGCCGATCGTGCTCGGCAAACCCGTGCGCCGCATTCGCGCGCTGATGGCCGAGCTCGACCGTACGCTGGTCGGTCATGCCGAGGCCAAGGTCGGAATCGAGATGGCGCTGCTCGACATCGTCGGCAAGTCGTCAGGATTATCGGTCGCCGACCTGCTCGGCGGCCGCGTGCGCGACACGATTCCCCTCTCCTTCTCCATCGCCGATCCCGATTTCGCCGCCGATCTCGAACGCATGCGAAAAATGGTTCCGGACGGCAACGTCATCTACAAGGTCAAGACCGGCGTAAAACCGCATCGCGAGGACCTCGATCATCTCGAAGCGATCCGCAAGGAATTCGGCGACAAGGTCGACCTGCGCGTCGATTACAACCAGGCGCTGGCGCCGTTCGGCGCGATCAAGATTTTGCGCGATGTCGAAGAGTTTGCGCCGACCTTCATCGAACAGCCGGTGCCGCGCAAATATCTCGACGTGATGGCGCAGCTCACCGCGGCGCTGGAAACACCCGTTCTCGCCGACGAAAGCTGCTTCGACCGCCGCGACATGATGGAGGTGGTGCGCCGCGAGGCGGCCGATGCCGTCTCGATCAAGCTGATGAAAGCCGGCGGCCTGTTCGAGGCGCAGGCGATCATGGCGATCGCCGACATCGCCGGCCTGCCCGGCTATGGCGGCACGCTGTGGGAGGGCGGCATCGGGCTTGCCGCCGGGACGCAGCTGATCGCGGCAACGCCGGGCATCTCGCTCGGCTGCGAATTCTACATGCCGCATCACGTGCTGACCGAGGACGTGCTGGAAGAGCGCGTTGCCAACCGAGCCGGCCATGTCGTGGTGCCCGACGGCCCGGGCCTCGGCATCCGCGTCAGCGAGGCCTCCGTCCGCGCCAATGCGCGGGTGCTTGCGGAGGCGTAATTCCGCCATTCCGGGGCGCGCGCAGCGCGAGCCCGGAATCCATAGCCACAGGAAGTGGTTGTCGCGCGAGCTGGTCACCACGCATCTTCGCCAAACTTCTCCCTGTGGTTATGGGTCCCGGGCTCGCGCTTTGCGCGCCCCGGGACGACAGCGGAGCATGCCGCCCCCGCGGCCCCTAACCTTCCCCTCAGGGACTCCCTATCGTATGGTCCGGCCAAACACGCCCGCCCCATCGGGCTATCCGGAAACGCATATGTCTGATCCCGCCTGGTCGCTGCACTCCCGCCTGAAAGAGGACACCATCGACATCGGCGACCTGCCGCTGTCGAAGGTCCTGGTCATCAAGGACGCGCATTATCCCTGGCTGCTGCTGGTGCCGCGGCGGCCCGATGCGGTCGAGATCATCGATCTCGACGAGGTGGAGCAGGCGCAACTCATGACGGAGATCTCCCGCGTCTCGCGCGCGCTGAAAGAGATCACCAAATGCGACAAGCTCAATGTCGCCGCGCTCGGCAACCTCGTGCCGCAGCTTCATGTCCACATCATCGCACGCCGGACCAGCGACGCTGCATGGCCGCGGCCGGTCTGGGGCGTGATGAAGCCCTTGGCGCATGACGCCACCGAGGTGCAGACTTTCATCAGCGCGCTTCGCCGCAAGATCTGGTTGGGTTGAGAACAAGAAATGTCAGCATTCGACTCGTTTCCGCTGGGACAGCCGGCTTTCGTCACCAACATCCTCGATCGCGCCGCGCATCTGCGCCGCGACGACGAGAAGCTGTTCGCGATGGAGCAGAAGCCATCGTCACGCGCCTATGTCGTCTACCGCGACTCGCTGCTGGTGAAGCGCGAGGGCGACAAGGCGCGCGCGCTGCTGGGAGTAGACGAGGCGCTGAAATGCGGCGCCAACCCCGGCACGATCTTCTTAGGGTTGCGCGACGGCGCCGCGGTGTTCGGCATGGGGATGTCGCAGGCGGCGGCCGAGAAGCTGATCGGCCGCGAGGACTACACCGTCACCGAGCTGCGCGGCATGGCGATGCAGGGCGCGATTCCGCCCGACGAGCTCTCGGCGATCGCGATGGCGAAGTCGATGGTGAGCTGGCACCAGCGCCATGGCTATTGCGCCAATTGCGGCACGCGGAGCGCGATGAAGGAAGGCGGCTGGAAGCGCGAGTGCCCTGCTTGCAAGGCCGAGCATTTTCCGCGCACCGATCCCGTCGTGATCATGCTGGTCGCCTCGGGCGAGAAGTGCCTGCTCGGCCGCCAGAAGCAGTTTCCGCCGGGCATGTATTCCTGCCTCGCCGGCTTCGTCGAGGTCGCCGAGACCATCGAGGACGCGGTACGCCGGGAAATCCTCGAAGAATCCGGAATCCGCTGCACCGACGTGCAGTATTACATGACGCAGCCTTGGCCCTATCCATCGTCGCTGATGATCGGCTGCAGCGCGCGGGCGCTCAACGAGGACGTCGTCGTCGATCATTCCGAGCTAGAGGACGCGCGCTGGTTCACCCGCGAGGAGGCCGCGCTGATGCTGACGCGGACGCATCCGGACGGGCTCGCCGGCCCGCATCCGTTCGCGATCGCCCACCACCTGCTCGGCCGCTGGGTGCACGACAAGACCGGCGCGTAAGCTGGGGCCGCCGGTGGCCACATCACGGACCGCGCCACACACCCTTTGCATCGGCATTCCCGTGCGCGACCTCACCTTTCGCGTCGAGGCCGTGCCCGCGCGCGGCAGCAAGGCCAACGCCACGCATCTCGCCGAGATCTGCGGCGGCAACGCGCTCAATGCTGCGATCGCCATCGCGCGGCTCGGTGGCCGGGTCTCCTTCGCAGGACCGATGGGTGATGCACGGGAAGCGTCGAGCGGCTTCATTCTCGAACAGATGGCCAGTGAAGGCATCGACACGACGCACGTCGTGCGCATGCCCGGCCTGACCACGCCGGTCTCCGCGATCCTGATCGAGCCCTCGGGCGAGCGGACGCTGACGATCTATCGCGATCCCGCTCTGTGGGGCGTGAAGCTGCCAGACGGTGACGCACTGCTCGCCGATTGCCGGGCGGTCCTCGTCGAGAGCCGCTGCGGCGCCCTTTGTATCGATCTCTGCGCCGAGGCGCGACGACGCGGCATTCCCGTCATCGTCGGCGTCGATCGCGCGATGTCGTTGCAGGACGGCCTGCTCACGGCCGCCTCGCACCTGCTGTTCGCCAGCGACCAGGTGCAGGAGACGGCCGGTGTCGCCGATGACGGCGAGGCATTGAAGCGCCTGGCAGGGCTGACGCCGGCCTTCCTCGCCGCCACGCGCGGCCCGCGTGGCACGATCTGGCTGGACGAGGCGGGCGAGCTGGAGGAGACACCGGCCTTCCCGGTTCAGGCGGTCGATACGCTCGGGGCCGGCGACGTCTTCCATGGCGCCTTCACGCTTCGCCTCGCCGAGGGCGAGGAGGTGCGGGAGGCGCTGCGATTCGCCGCGGCCGCCGCAGCGCTGAAATGCACCCGCCACGGTGGCGGCATGGCCGCCCCACAACGCGTTGAAGTTGAAGAGCT
Source organism: Bradyrhizobium sp. S3.7.6 (assembly GCF_054061875.1). Classification (NCBI taxonomy): domain Bacteria; kingdom Pseudomonadati; phylum Pseudomonadota; class Alphaproteobacteria; order Hyphomicrobiales; family Nitrobacteraceae; genus Bradyrhizobium; species Bradyrhizobium sp. S3.7.6. The sequence continues at coordinate 278,616 of NZ_JBSSEQ010000001.1, forward strand.
TTTGCGAGGCCGACTCTAGAGCGGTTCCACCACGGAGCCGAGATTATGGGCTTGCCGTGGAAAGATTTTCTCTATATCAGGGAAATCAGCCCCTGAAATGGAACAAAGTTCTTCAAATGACTGACCTCGCCGTGCAACTCCCCGAGACCAGCCGCCGCCTCGATGCCATCGACCGCAAGATTCTGATGGTGCTCCAGGAGGATGCCTCCCTCTCCGTCGCCGAGATCGGCGACCGCGTCGGGCTGTCCTCGACCCCCTGCTGGAAGCGCATCCAGCGCCTCGAGGCCGACGGCGTGATCCTGAAGCGGGTCGCCCTGGTCGACCAGAACAAGATCGGGCTCGGCATCTCCGTGTTCGTGTCAGTCGAGAGCGCCGACCATTCGGACGCCTGGCTGAAGAAGTTCGCCGAGGCCGTGAGTGCCATGCCCGAGGTGATGGAATTTTACCGCATGGCCGGCGACGTCGACTACATGCTGCGCGTCGTGGTCGCCGACATGCAGGCCTATGACGTGTTCTACAAGAAGCTGATCAGCGCCGTGCCGCTGAAGAACGTCACCTCGCGCTTCGCGATGGAGAAGATCAAGTCGGTCACCGCGCTGCCGATCCCGGCGGTGGTGGCGGCTTAGAGGCTTAGTTCTCAGGTCTCACCACAAGGAAGCTGTCATCGCCCGGCCTTGACCGGGCGATCCAGTATTCCAGAGGCGGCGATTGGATACGGAGAAGCTGCGGCGTACTGGATGCCCCGGTCAAGCCGGGGCATGACAGCGGAGATTTGCTGCGCGGGTTGTGCTCCCTGATGCCCCTCAAATCGTCTGATTGTACGCGCCGACTTCGGGATGCGTGCGGAGCACGCTGTTCACCATCTCGAACATGTCGTGCATGCGCTGCTCGGAGACCGGGCTCTCGACCACGACGACGAGCTCGGGCTTGTTGGAGGACGCGCGCACCAAGCCCCAGCTGCCGTCCTCGACCGTGACGCGTACGCCGTTGACGGTGACGAGATCGCGGATCGCCTGGCCGCCGATCTTGGCGCCCTTGGCCTGCAAGCCTTCAAAATGCTTCACCACCTGGTCGATGACGCCGTACTTGGTCTCGTCGGCGCAATGCGGTGACATGGTCGGCGACGACCAGGTTTTCGGCAGCGCGTTCTTCAGATCGGCCATCGACTTGCCCGGCGCGCGGTCGAGCATGTCGCAGATCGCGAGCGCCGACACCAGGCCGTCGTCATAGCCGCGTCCATACGGCTTGTTGAAGAAGAAGTGGCCGGACTTCTCGAAGCCCGCGAGCGCACCCGTCTCGTAGGTGCGGCGCTTCATGTAGGAATGGCCGGTCTTCCAATAGGCGACCTTCGCGCCCTGCTTCTGCAGCACGGGATCGGTGACGAACAGGGCCGGTCGACTTCACATCGACGATGAAATGTGCGTCCTTGTGGATCGCCGACATGTCGCGGGCCAGCATCACGCCGACCTTGTCGGCGAAGATTTCCTCGCCGGTGTTGTCGACGACACCGCAGCGATCGCCGTCACCGTCGAAGCCGAGACCGACATCGGCCTTGTGATGCAGCACCGCGTCGCGGATCGCGTGCAGCATTTCCATGTCTTCCGGGTTCGGATTGTATTTCGGAAAGGTGTGGTCGAGCTCGGTGTCGAGCGGGATCACCTCGCAGCCGATCGCCTCCAGCACCTGCGGCGCGAACGCGCCGGCCGTGCCGTTGCCGCAGGCGGCGACGACCTTGAGCTTGCGGGTCAGCTTCGGACGGCCGGTGAGATCGGCGATGTAGCGCGCCGGATAATTCTCGTGGAACTGGTAGGAGCCGCCGGCCTCGTTCTTGAATTCGGCGTTGAGCACGATCTCCTTCAGCCGCGTCATCTCGTCGGGGCCGAAGGTCAACGGGCGGTTGGCGCCCATCTTCACGCCGGTCCAGCCATTGTCGTTGTGCGAGGCCGTGACCATGGCGCAGCAGGGCACGTCGAGATCGAACTGCGCGAAATAGGCCATCGGCGTCACCGCGAGCCCGATGTCGTGCACCTTGCAGCCCGCAGCCATCAGGCCGGAAATCAGCGCATATTTGATCGAGGCCGAATAGCCGCGGAAATCATGGCCGGTGACGATCTCCTGCTTGACGCCGAGCTCCGCAATCAGCGCGCCCAGCCCCATGCCGAGCGCCTGGATCCCCATCAGGTTGATTTCCTTCTGGAACAACCAGCGCGCGTCGTATTCGCGAAAACCCGTGGCCTTCACCATCGGCTCGGATTCGAAGGCATAGGTGTTGGGCAACAAGACGGATTTCGGCTTGGGGAACATTGAGACGGTCTCGTGAAAATGGCGGGAATTGATGCAGCCTTAGCGAATGCCGGGCCGCAGCGGAAGGCGGGAATGGCAGCTTATGGCTTATAATTGCGGCAGTTTGGTAACGGGAAAACGCGGCCCGGCGCGAGACTTCCGCCAATGCCGTCCTGAAAAAAATCCGTGCGAACGACCGTTCGTCGGCGCGGCGAGAGCCTTTTGAGGCGGCTTACTGCTCCAGCACCATCTGGCCGTTGGCGTATTCGAAGCGCTTGAGGCGGGACAGGAAGGAGAGGCCGAGCAGGTTCTCCGACAGAGCCTCGTCCGGCAGCACCATGGCGTCGACGTCGCGCACGACGAGGCCGCCGACCTCGAGCATGGCGATGCGCGTGCGCGCGGCCTTAATGGTGCCGTTGGCGGTCGAGACGGTGGCGTTGTACTCGCCGCGCGAGGGACGCAGGCCAAAGCGGGCGGCCGAGCTCTCGTTCAGCGCGACCACGGAGGCGCCGGTGTCGATCATGAAGCCGATCCGCTGGCCGTCGATGCGGCCTTCGGCCTGAAAATGGCCACGGCCATCGCGGGAGATGGCGAGGCTGCGCCCACCGGCCGGCGCCGTCGCAGCAACCGCAATCGTCGTGCGCGGCGCTGACGTCGCGGAGGCAGAACTCATCCTGTCCGCCATCTGCGCCATGAACGTGCCGAGGCCGATCATGATGGCCGCGAGGATCATTATGTTACGCATCACACCACTTCCGAGCCGGAAAGCTCGATTTCACCACGCGACACGTCTGGCCGCGAGCGACGCTGCGGTCAGAGCGCCGCTATTTTGACGAAAAGGATGAGCGGAGGGTTAATACGCCTTCGTGGCTTCTCACGTCCCGCGCGGCTTGACCCGCCGGGTCGGCAGCGCACTCGCCGGATCCTCCGGCCAGGGATGGCGCGGGTAGCGGCCACGCAGGTCGGAGCGCACCGCGGCGTAGCTGCCGCGCCAGAAACCGGGGAGGTCGCGCGTCACCTGCACCGGGCGCTGCGCCGGCGACAGTAATTCCAGCACCAGCGGCACCTTGCCGGCGGCGATCGACGGATGGGTGTTGAGCCCGAACAATTCCTGCAGCCGCACCGCAATGGTCGGCCCCTGCTCGGCCTCATAGTCGATCGCAAGCACGCTGCCGGTCGGCGCCTCGAAATGCGTCGGCGCCTCGCGATCGAGCCTTGCGCGCATCTCCCAGGGCAACAGCGCCATCAGCGCGTCGGAGAGATCGCCGGCCGAGATGTCTTTCAGTGCGATCTTGTCGTAGAGCGCCGGCACCAGCCAGTCGTCGCGCCGCGCGATCAGTCCGTCGTCGGACAAATCGGGCCAGCTGTCGCCCTCGGCCTTGCGCAGAAACATCACGCGGTCGCGCCACTGCTTTGCGGCCTTCGACCAGGGCAACCGGTCGAGACCTGCGGCAATCAGCCCATCTGCGAAGATCCGCGCGGTCTCCTCCGAAGGCGACACCGCGAGTGTCGCCTCAGACAGCGTGATCGCATGCAGCGCGCGCTTGCGCCGCGCGCGCAGCGCCATCGCGCCGCGGTCGAAGGAGATCTCGTCGACGGTCTCGATATGCTCGGCAAAATGCCGCTCGATGTCGTCCTCGCCGATCGGCGCCGCCAGCAGAACGCGGCCGCTCGCCGCCGTGCCCGTCATCTCGCCGATCGCGATGTAGGGTGCGCGGGCGAGCGACGAGGTCTGCTCCACCGCGGCGCCGCGACCATTGGCGAGCACGAAGGTGCCATTGCCGCGATTGCGCGCGACGCGGTCCGGGAAGGCGTAGGCGAGCATCAGGCCGGTCGAGAGATCATCCTGTCCGGTTACGGCCTTCTCCGACGCCGCCACCTGCGAAGCCCAGCGCCGCGCGAGATCGCGCGCGCTCGCGGCGCGCGGCGAGCGATCGCGGCGGAACTGATCGCGCCGGTACTCGAGATCGACGCTGTCGCCGCCGAGCCCGCGCTCGGTGACGATGGCCGCGATCTCGGCGGCGGCTTCGCCGCTGCCCACGCGATGCGAATCCACGATCATGCGCGCCAGCCGCGGCGGCAGCGCCAGCGCGCGCAGGCTTTTGCCTTCGGCGGTGATGCGGCCGTCGCCATCGAGCGCATTGAGCTCGGAGAGAAGGCTTTTCGCCTCTTTCCAGGCGGGCAGCGGCGGCGGATCGAGGAATGACAGCGCCGAAGGATCGGCGACGCCCCATTGCGCGAGGTCGAGCACCAGCGAGGAGAGGTCGGCGCTGAGGATCTCCGGCTGGGTGTACGGCGCGAGCGAGGCCGTCTGCGGCTCGTCCCAGAGCCGGTAGCAGACGCCCGGTTCGGTGCGGCCGGCGCGGCCGCGGCGCTGATCCACCGCCGCACGCGCAGCGCGCACGGTCTCGAGCCGCGTCAGCCCAATGTCGGGCTCGTAGCGCGGCACGCGGGCGAGACCAGAATCGACCACGATGCGCACGCCCTCGATGGTGAGCGAGGTCTCCGCGATCGAGGTCGCCAGCACCACCTTGCGCGTGCCTTTCGGCGCGGGCGCGATCGCGCGGTCCTGCACGGCAGCGTCGAGCGCGCCGAACAGCGGCACGATCTCGATGCTGGCATCCTGGACGCGTTCGCTGAGGAAATTCTGGGTGCGGCGGATTTCGGCGGCGCCGGGCAGGAACGCCAGTACCGAGCCGCCGTCGGCGCGCAGCGCGGACGCAATCGCATCCGCCATCTGCCGCTCCACCGGCGCATCCGCCTTGCGGCCAAGATAACGCGTCTCGACCGGAAAGGCGCGGCCTTCGCTCTCGACAACGGGCGCTTCCCCGAGCAGCCTTGCCACGCGCGCGCCGTCGAGCGTTGCCGACATCACGAGGATGCGCAGATCCTCGCGCAGGCCGGTTTGCGCGTCGCGCGCCAGCGCGAGGCCCATGTCGGCATCGAGCGAGCGCTCGTGGAATTCGTCGAACAGGACGGCCGCGATGCCGGAGAGCTCGGGATCGTCGAGGATCTGGCGGGTGAAGATCCCCTCGGTCACCACCTCGATGCGCGTCGCGCGCGAGATCTTCGAGCCGAAGCGGACGCGGTATCCGACGGTTTCGCCGGCCCGCTCGCCAAGCGACTTGGCCATGCGCTCGGCGCTCGCCCGCGCAGCGATACGCCGCGGCTCCAGCACGATGATCTTCTTGCCCGCGGCCCAAGGGGCATCCAGCAGCGCCAGCGGCACCCGCGTGGTCTTGCCTGCGCCGGGCGGCGCCACCAGCACAGCCGAATTATGCGCCTCCAGCGTGCGCGAGAGGTCGTCGAGCACGGCGTCGATCGGGAGGGGCGTGTCGAAGCTGCGGGGCAAGGCCTATCCATTCGTCATGCCCGGCCTTGTGCCGGGCATCCACGTCTTCGACTAGAAACAGACGTGGATGGCCGGGACAAGCCCGGCCATGACGAAATCGTTGCGGCAGTGGTCCCTCAGCCCTGCACCGGCGGACGCCCGATGCTCTCGTAGGTGAAGCCGGCGGCTTCCATGTCTTCGGGCCGGTAGACGTTGCGGAGGTCGACGACGACGGGCTGCGTCATGGTCGCCTTCAGCCGGCCGAGATCGAGCGCGCGGAACTGCACCCACTCGGTGACGATAACGAGCGCATCGGCGCCTTGCGCGCACGAATAGGCGTCCTCGCAATAGGTGATGTTCGGCAACTCACCCTTGGCCTGTTCCATGCCGACGGGATCGAAGGCCTTGACCGTCGCGCCCATGTCGATCAGGCCGGTGACGAGCGGGATCGACGGCGCATCGCGCATGTCGTCGGTGTCGGGCTTGAAGGTGAGGCCGAGCACGGCGATGGTCTTGCCGCGCAAGCTACCGCCGAGCGCCTGGCTGACCTTGCGCGCCATCGCGCGCTTGCGGTTCTCATTGACGGCCAGCACGGCTTCGACGATGCGCAAGTTCACGTCATAGTCCTGCGCGATCTTGATCAGCGCCTTGGTGTCCTTCGGGAAGCAGGAGCCGCCGAAGCCCGGACCCGCATGCAGGAACTTGGTGCCGATGCGGTTGTCGAGGCCGATGCCGCGCGCGACCTCCTGCACGTCGGCGCCGACCTTTTCCGAGAGATCGGCGATCTCGTTGATGAAGGTGATCTTGGTCGCGAGGAACGCGTTCGCGGCGTATTTGATCATCTCGGCGGTGCGGCGCGCCGTGAACATCAGCGGGGCCTGGTTCAGCGACAGCGGGCGATAGACGTCGCCCATCACCTTGCGGCCGCGCTCGTCGGAGGTGCCGACGACGACGCGGTCGGGATACTTGAAGTCGCGGATCGCCGCACCCTCGCGCAGGAATTCGGGGTTGGAGGCGACGACGACGTCGGCCGCAGGGTTGGTCTCGCGGATGATGCGCTCGACCTCGTCGCCGGTGCCGACCGGGACGGTCGACTTGGTCACGACGACGGTGAAGCCCGACAGCGACTGCGCGATCTCGCGCGCGGCGGCGTAGACATAGGACAGATCGGCGTGACCGTCGCCGCGGCGCGAGGGCGTGCCGACCGCGATGAAGACGGCATCGGCGTCCGCGACCGGCTTCGACAAATCGGCGGTGAAGTCGAGCCGCTTGGCCTTCACGTTGGTCGCGACCAGCTCGTCGAGGCCGGGCTCGTAGATCGGAATCTCGCCGCGATGAAGCGCCGCGATCTTCTTCTCGTCCTTGTCGACGCAGGTGACGTCGTGACCGAAATCCGCAAAGCAGGCGCCGGACACCAGTCCCACATAGCCCGTTCCGATCATCGCGATTCGCATGAAAAACCCTGTTCCAGCTTGGTTAACGAAACCCCAACTCGAGCGGTTTAGCATTTTCCTGAGGGGAGAGAACAGCCCGGATGCAAAAACCGGCACGCGAATTGTACCGGTAAAGAAACCTTAAACCGCAAGGCTTCACACTGCGCCACGTCCGCACAGAGCCGGGCGGACCGCGCCTCGAAACGGGACACCATGGCACTATCAGGCACAATCGCCGCGAGCGGGCTTTCCAAAGCCCCCCCGGCCGCGCGTGTCGACTGGATCGACTATGCCAAGGGCGTCTGCATCGTCATGGTCGTGATGATGCACTCGGTGCTGGGGTGTGGAGATCGCGGCCGGCCAGACCGGTTTCATGCATGTCGCCGTGGCCTTCGCAAAGCCGTTCCGGATGCCGGACTTCTTCCTGATTTCGGGCCTGTTCCTGCCATTGGTGATCGATCGGGACTGGCGAACCTATCTCGACCGCAAGGTGGTGCATTTCGCCTATTTCTATGTCGTCTGGGTGACAATCCAGTTCGGCTTCAAGGCACCGGCATTCGCGGCGGAGACGAGCTGGCGCGAGGCCGGCCTGCTGTATCTGGAATCCTTCGTCGAACCGTTCGGCACGCTCTGGTTCATCTACCTGCTGCCGATCTTCTTCGTCGTCACAAAACTGACACGGCGAGTCCCGCCGCTGGCGATCTGGCTCATCGCTGCCGCGCTGGAGACGGCGCGCATCTCGACCGGCTGGACCGCGATCGACGAATTCTGCGCGCGCTTCGTCTATTTCTATTCGGGATATCTGTTCGCGCCTTACGTGTTCGCGCTGTCCGATCGCGCGCGCAAGCATCCCGCACTTGCGCTGGCGGCGCTTGCGACCTGGGCGCTGATCAATGCGGGCCTCGTCGCGCTTGGCGCCAGCGAATGGAAGATCGTCTCGCTCGTGCTCGGCTTCGCCGGCGCCTGCGCTATCATCACGATGGGCACGCTGCTCGCCCGCGCACAATGGCTGAACTTCTTCCGCTCCTGCGGCGAGCATTCCATCGTGATCTACCTCGCCTTCTTCCTGCCGATGGCGGCGACACGAACGCTACTGCTGCGCACCGGCGTCATTCCCGACATCGGCACGGTATCGCTGATCGTCACCATCGTTGGCGTGCTCGGGTCGCTCGCGATCTGGCAGACCGCCCTGCGGCTGCACGCCGACTTCCTGTTCGAACGGCCAGAGACATTCTGGATCGCGCCGAAGAAGTCGGGCGTGCGGTTGCAGGCCGCGGAATAGGTCGATCAGGGCACCAAATAGAGAGCCCCGGCGGTGCGCCCGGCCTCGAGGTCGGCCTGCGCCCGCGCAGCATCACGGAGGCCGTAGGCAATGCCGGTCGACCGCAGGACGCCATCCGCCAGCGCAGCGAGCACGCGCTCGGCCGCACGCCGGTATTCCGCGGCATCGTTGACATAGGCCATGACGCTTGGACGCGCCAACATCAGGCTGCGACGTGGCCCGAGGTCGTTGACATCGATCGGCGCAATCGGACCGCCGGACTGACCGATGCTCGCCACCACACCGAATGGCCTCACGCAGCCAAGCGTCCTTTGCAAGGTCGTTCCGCCGATGCCGTCATAGGCGACGTCGACCCCACGCCCACCGGTGATATCCGCGACTGCGGCAGCGAAATCGGCATCCCGCCCAACGATGGTGTGATGCGCACCAGCGCCTCGGGCGATTTCGGCTTTGGTCTGCGATCCCACCGTCCCGATCACCACGGCACCTAGTGCACTGGCCCAGCGGGTCAGCAACTGACCGAGCCCGCCGGCGGCGCTGTGGACGAGAATCGTTGTGCCACGACCGACAGGAAAGACACGATCGAGCAGCATGTGCGCCGTGATCCCCTTGAGGAACGCTGCAGCCACCGCTTCGTCGGCTACCGTCTCAGGCAGCTTCACGCAACGGCAGGCCGGCAGGTTTCGTTCGGATGCATAGGCGCCGACCGGCGCTCCCGCGTAGGCGACGCGGTCGCCGACCTTGAGACCCGTTACATCCTCGCCGAGCGCCGCAACAACTCCGATCGCCTCGACGCCGGGAACGGCTTCGGCTGGAAGCGCGTAGAGGCCCATACGCTGATAGATGTCGATGAAGTTGACGCCGATTGCGGTCTGCCGGAGCCGGACCTCGCCCCGCGCCGGCGGTCCCAGAGCGACCGTTGCCAGTTCGAGCTGCTCCACGCTTCCTGGTGCCTTCAACCTGATGATCTCGGCCATGACTCGTCCCTTTCGTTGCCAATAAAAGAGACTATGGGATCAATCCAAATTCTGCGAAACTGCTCAAAGTTGAAGTTGTCTTGTGATATTTTGCACAATGCTCGATTGGTCCGACCTGCATCATTTCCTGGCTCTGGCGCGCGAGGGAAGCCTGTCGGCGGCGGCAAGGGGTCTCGGCGTCGACCATGTGACGGTAGCCCGCCGCGTCGCCGCGCTGGAAGCATCCATTTCGCTCAAGCTCGTCGATCGCCGACCACGCAGTTACGTTCTCACCGAGGACGGCAAGCGGATTGCGGCGATTGGCGCGCAGATGGAGGAGATCGCCTTCGCGGTGGAGCGCGCGGCACGGGCAGCGAAGCCGGAACTCGACGGGGAGATCTCGATCAGCGCGCCGCCCTCGCTCGCCAATATCCTGATTGCTCCAAAGCTGATGCAGTTGCGCGAGCAGTATCCAGGCATCCTCATCAAGCTGATCGGTGAGAAGCGAACGGCTTCGCTCAGCCGCCGCGAGGCCGATCTGGCGCTTCGCCTCTCTCGTCCGACACAGGCCGGGCTGATAGCCCGCAAGATCGGCCATTTCGAGTTTGGCCTTTACGGCGCGCCGTCCTATCTGAAGGAGACGCCACCTTATGCGTTCGCCTTTATCGCTTATGATGCCAGCATGGATGACACTCCGCAGCAGCAATGGCTGACGGATATCGCGGGCACCCGCCAGATCGTGCTGCGGACCAATGACCTCGAAAATCAGGCCGCTGCGGCCCGGGCCGGCGTTGGGCTTGCGGCGTTGCCGCGGTTTCTAGGCGACCGCGATCGACAGCTCGAACGTTGCAACACCGACCGCAAGCCTGTCAGTCGCGAGGTCTGGCTCATCGTCCATAACGACTTGCGCCGCGCGCCGGCGGTGCGCGCTGTCGCAGGCTTCCTCGAAGGCTGCCTGCGATAACTGCACCGCAAAGCGCGGCGCTGCCAGGATTTGCCTGTGCGCGCCTGCAAAATCAGGCCGGTGGAGGCTGTCTTTTGCCGCAAAAATTCATACATTGCGGCCATGCCCAAAAGCTCCCCAACGACATCCCCGAAGACCGCCGCCAAAGCCGACACCAAGCCCGCTGCTGACAAGCCTGCTGCCAAACCGGTCGCGGCGAAGGTGGCCGGCAAGGGCGACCACATCTTCCTGGTCGACGGTTCCGGCTACATCTTCCGCGCCTATCACGCGCTGCCGCCACTGAACCGCAAGTCCGACGGCTTGCAGGTCAACGCCGTGCTCGGCTTCTGCAACATGCTGTGGAAGCTGTTGCGCGACATGCCCGCGGACAACCGCCCGACGCATCTGGCGATCGTGTTCGACAAGTCGGAAGTCACCTTCCGCAACAAGATCTATCCCGAGTACAAGGCGCACCGGCCGCCCGCGCCCGATGATCTGATCCCGCAATTCGCGCTGATCCGCGAAGCCGTGCGCGCCTTCGATTTGCCTTGCCTGGAACAGGGCGGCTTCGAGGCCGACGATCTCATTGCGACCTATGCGCGACAGGCCAGCGACCGCGGCGCCCACACGACCATCGTGTCCTCCGACAAGGATCTGATGCAGCTCGTGAACGACAAGATCATGATGTACGACACCATGAAGGATCGCCGTATCGGCATTCCCGAGGTGATCGAGAAATTCGGCGTGCCGCCCGAGAAAGTGGTCGAAGTGCAGGCGCTGGCCGGCGATTCCACCGACAACGTGCCCGGTGTACCCGGCATCGGCATCAAGACCGCCGCGCAGCTGATCGTCGAATATGGCGACCTCGAACAGCTTCTGTTCCGCGCCACCGAGATCAAACAGCCGAAGCGGCGCGAGGCGCTGATCGAGAATGCCGAGAAGGCGCGGATTTCGCGCAAGCTGGTGCTGCTCGACGATAAGGTCGAACTCGAGGTGCCGCTGGACGACCTCGCGGTGCACGAGCCCGACGCGCGCAAGCTGATCGCCTTCCTGAAGGCGATGGAATTCACCACGCTGACGCGTCGCGTCGCCGACTATTCGCAGATCGATCCCGCCAATGTCGATGCCGATGCGTCGAACAGGAGCGGCGCAGGGGCTGGCGGCGACGCCGCCAAGGCAAAGACGTCAGAGACCTCCGGCGATCTGTTCGCCGCTCCAGCCGCGACCGCAACAGGCGGCGACAAGGGCGACAAGTCGGCCGGTCTCAAGGGCGCGCCGATTTCACTGGCCGCCGCGCGCGAAGAGGCGCTGCGCAAGCTGCCGGTCGACCGCAGCAAATACCAGGCGATCAAGACGCTCAAGGAGCTCGACGCCTTCGTCGCGCGCATCCACGACGCCGGTCATGTCGCGATCGAGACGAGAGCCAACTCCATCGATCCGATGCAGGCCGATCTGTGCGGCATCGCGCTGGCGCTGGCGCCGAACGAGGCCTGCTACGTGCCGCTCGCGCACAAGCAGTCCGGTGGCGGCGCCGGCCTGTTCGACGCGGGTCTCGCGCCGGACCAGGTCAAGCATGCGGACGCGATCGAAGCGCTGCGGCCGGTGCTGGAATCGGCGGGCATTCTCAAGATCGGCTTCGACGTCAAGTTCACCGCCGTGATGCTGGCGCAGCACGGCATCACGCTGCGCAACGCCGACGATGCGCAGCTGATCTCCTATGTGCTCGATGCCGGCCGCGGCTCGCACGCGATCGAAGCGCTCGCGGAGCGCTGGTTCGGCCACGCCATGCTGAAGGAGAGCGAGCTGCTCGGCAGCGGCAAGGGCAAGATCACCTTCGACCAGGTGCCGATCGACAAGGCCGCGCCGCTGTCGGCGGAAGGCGCCGACATGGCCTTGCGCGTGTGGCGCGTGCTGAAGCCGCGCCTCGTCGCCGAGCACATGACCGCGGTCTACGAGACGCTGGAGCGGCCGCTGGTGTCGGTGCTCGCGCGCATGGAGCGGCGCGGCATCTCGATCGACCGCCAGGTCTTGTCGCGGCTATCAGGCGACTTCGCCCAGACCGCGGCGCGCGTCGAAGCCGAGATCCAGGAGATCGCGGGCGAGCCCGTCAATGTCGGCAGCCCCAAGCAGATCGGCGACATCCTGTTCGGCAAGATGGGATTGTCCGGCGGCACCAAGACCAAGACAGGCGCATGGTCGACGACCGCGCAGGTGCTCGACGAACTTGCCGAGCAGGGCCACGACTTCCCGAAGAAGATCCTGGAGTGGCGCCAGGTTTCGAAACTGAAATCGACCTATACCGACGCGCTGCCGACCTACGTCAACCCGCAGACCCATCGCGTCCACACCACCTACGCGCTGGCCGCGACCACGACGGGCCGGCTGTCGTCGAACGAGCCGAATCTGCAGAACATCCCGGTGCGCACCGAGGACGGCCGAAAGATCCGCCGCGCCTTCATCGCGACACCCGGGCACAAGCTCGTCTCCGCCGACTATTCGCAGATCGAGCTGCGGCTGCTCGCCGAGATCGCCGACATTCCCGTCCTCAAGCAGGCGTTCAAGGACGGGCTCGACATTCACGCGATGACGGCCTCCGAAATGTTCGGCGTGCCGATCGAGGGCATGCCGAGCGAAATCCGGCGCCGCGCCAAGGCGATCAATTTCGGCATCATTTACGGCATCTCGGCATTCGGCCTCGCCAACCAGCTCGGCATCGCGCGCGAGGAAGCCTCCGCCTACATCAAGAAGTATTTCGAGCGCTTCCCCGGCATCCGCGCCTACATGGACGAGACGCGCGACTTCTGCCGGAGCAAAGGCTATGTCACCACGCTGTTCGGCCGGAAGATGTATTATCCCGACATCAAGGCTTCGAATGCCTCGGTGCGCGCGTTCAACGAGCGTGCCGCGATCAACGCGCGGCTCCAGGGCACCGCCGCTGACATCATCCGCCGCGCCATGACGCGGATGGAGGACGCCCTGGTCCAGAAGAAGCTGACGGCACAGATGCTGCTCCAGGTGCACGACGAACTGATCTTCGAGGTGCCCGACGCGGAAGTCGAGGCGACGCTGCCGGTGGTGCAGCACGTGATGCAGGACGCACCGTTCCCGGCCGTGAACCTGTCGGTGCCGCTGCATGTCGATGCGCGCGCGGCGAAGAATTGGGACGAGGCGCATTGAGGCTACCTCTTAACCTCGCCCCGCTTGCGGGGAGAGGTCGGAATTCGCGCGAAGCGCGGATTCCGGGTGAGGGGGTACAGGTCTCTCGACGATCGCACGTGGGGAGAGAGCCCCTCACCCCAACCCTCTCCCCGTAAGAACGGGGCGAGGGAGCGCACCGATCGCGCCGGCGAGTGGAATTGTCCTCCGTGCAATTGCGCGATGGCTCCGCCGCGCGGCGCATATTAGAATCGTGCCGTCCCCACACCGGTTCACCCATGCCCCACACCTCCGCCCTGCTCGGCTTCGCCCTCGTCTGCCTTGGTCTCGTGCTCACGCCGGGGCCGAACATGATCTATTTGATCTCGCGCTCGATCACGCAGGGACCGGCGGCGGGCATCGTCTCGCTCGGCGGGGTGGCACTCGGCTTCGTGTTCTACATGCTGTGCGCGGCGTTCGGCATCACCGCGCTCTTGCTCGCCATTCCCTTTGCCTATGACGCGCTGCGCTTCGCCGGCGCGGGCTATCTGCTGTGGCTGGCCTGGCAGGCGGTGAAGCCGGGCGGACGTTCGCCGTTCCAGGTGAAGCAGCTTGCGATCGACAACCCGCGCAAATTGTTCGCGATGGGTTTTGTCACCAATCTGCTCAATCCGAAGATCGCGATGCTGTATCTGGCACTGCTGCCGCAGTTCATCGATCCCACCGCCGGCAGCGTTCTGACGCAGTCGGTGGTGTTGGGGGCGATCCAGATCGCGATCAGCGTCAGCGTCAACGCGATGATCGCGCTTGCCGCAGGGTCGATCGCACTGTTCCTGGCGAGCCGGCCGAGCTGGATGCTGGTGCAGCGCTGGCTGATGGGCACGGTGCTGGCCGGGCTTGCGGTGCGGATGGCAGTGGAAGCGAAGAAGGTGTGATTATTTTTCTTCCTTCTCTCCTTGTGGGAGAAGGTGGCGCGAAGCGCCGGATGAGGGGTCTTTCTCCGCGCATTCGAAGACAGCTGGACTCGCGGAGACAGACCCCTCACCCGTCTCGCCGCTGCGCGGCGAGCCACCCTCCCCCACAAGGGGGGAGGGAAAAAGGCCGCTCAATCCAGCTTCGCGTCCATGCCCCGCTTCACCGCGGGACGCGCCATCAGCGCCTCATACCAGCGCTTGACGTTGGGAAAATCGGCCAACTCAACCTTGTGGCGAGGGTGGCGCCAGGCCCAGCCCAGGATGGCAAAATCGGCAACCGAGAGGTCGCCGGCGACGAAGTCGTGGGCCTCTAACCGGCGGTCCAGCACGCCGTAGAGCCGGCGCGTCTCCGCCATGTAGCGCTTCAGGCCATAGGCGCGATCCTGCTCGTTCTCGAGCGCGATGAAATGGTGCACCTGGCCGGGCATCGGGCCGAAGCCGCCCATCTGCCACATCAGCCATTCATAGACGGGGATGCGCCCGGCGAGCGATTTCGGCAAGAATTTGCCGGTCTTTTCGCCGAGATAGAGCAGGATCGCACCGGACTCGAAGATGCTGACGGGCTTGCCGTCCGGCCCCTCGGGGTCGACGATCGCGGGGATCTTGTTGTTGGGGCTGAGCTTCAGGAATCCCGGCGCCATCTGCTCGCCCTTGGTGATGTTCACCGGGACCACCTTGTAAGGCAGCCCCATTTCCTCCAATGCGACCGAGATCTTGCGGCCGTTCGGCGTGTTCCAGGTGTGCAGCTCGATGGTCATTCAGGCATTTCCTTCCCCGAGATATCTGGCATCCAACTACTCCAGAAGGTTGCACCCCCACAACTGACGGACCGGGATGGCCGATCCCTGTTGACTCGACCGGTCCCCTCTGGAATGTCGCGGCCGTCGCGGATAAATTCCGCCACCTCCAAAAAGCCCCGAGGGACCGCCGTGTCGAAATCTGCCTCCCGCGCCTGCCTGTTCGAAATCATCCGCCGGCGCTCCTTCGGCCGCGGTGACGTCACGCTCGCGTCGGGCCGCAAGAGCGATTTCTACTTCAACCTCAAGCCGACCATGCTCGACCCCGAGGGCGCGACGCTGCTCGCCGAGCTGACCTATGAGGCGCTGAAGGACGACCAGCTCGACTTCATCGGCGGGCTTGAGATGGGCGCGGTGCCGCTGGCCGGCGCGCTGGCGCAGATCTCCTGGATCAAGGGCCATCCAATCGCGGCGTTCTTCGTGCGCAAGAAGCCGAAGGAGCACGGTGCGAAGCTCGCGATCGAAGGTCTGCCCAAGGGCGAGACGCTCGAAGGCAAGCGCGTCGTGATCGTCGAGGACGTCACCACCACCGGCGGCTCGGCGATGAAGGCGGTGGAATCCGTACGCGAGACAGGCGCCGAGGTGGTGCTGGTGCTGACCATGGTCGACCGCGAGGAAGGCGCCACCGACACGTTTGGTGCGGCCGGCCTGCCGTTCCGCTCGCTGTACAAGGCGTCGGAGTTCCTGAAGGCTTAAGGCCGCGAGACAGTCCGTCCATGCCCGGGCGTTGCCCGGAAGCAACCATCCGCCGGAAGCTGTGCCCGGCCTTGAAGAGGTCACGGCCTCGACTTGAAATCGCCTCCGCTCAACTGCTCATTTACCATCCAGCACTATGGTGAATCATGTGCCGAGACCTCGGAAGGTTCCGGCCGGTTCAGTAGCGTCGGAGTGAGCATTGCGTACAGCCTTGTCCCATGCGCGTCGCGCGATGCTTGTGGCCGCCAGCCTGGCGGCCCCGCTGCTTGCGGTTCCAGCCCCGGCTTCGGCCGAAGGCCTGTTCGACTTCTTCTTCGGCGGAATGCAGCGGCCCCGGCCGCAGCGTGAGGTTCCGCAGCAGTCGAACTCCTTTGCCGATCCCTTCGCCAGCCAGCAGAATCCCGCAAACCCGCAATATGTGCCCCCGACACGCGCGGCGGCGGCCGGCGGCTCCGGCCCGGCCTTCTGCGTGCGCACCTGCGACGGCAAATATTTTCCGCTGATGCGCGGCCTCGCCTCGCCCGCTCAGATGTGTCAGGCGTTCTGTCCTGCCACCACGACAAAGGTCTATTTCGGCTCTTCGATCGACGGCGCCGCTTCGCAGACCGGCGAGCGCTACGCCGACAGCGAAAACGCGTTCGCCTATCGCAAGGCGCTACGTGCCGACTGCACCTGCAACGGCCGTGAGCCGGTCGGCCTCGCCCCGGTCGATCTCGCGCTGGATTCCTCGCTGAAAGCCGGCGACGTGATCGCGACCAGCGACGGCCTCGTCGCCTATACCGGCATCCGCGTCGGCAATGACCAGGCTGCGGACTTCACGCCGGTTGCCTCCTACCCCGGCCTCACCGCGCAGGTCCGCGCGCGGCTCGGCGAGATGAAGGTGGCACCGGTGCGCGCGGAGACGGTCGCAGCAGATGCGCCGGCCTCAGTCGAGATCGTGCGCGAGGCGCTGCCTGACGTGACGGTGCCGAAGACCCCAGCACAGAAGCCGGCGAAGCGGGCGGGGCTGGACTAAGCCCGAACTGAATCAAAAGTCGTCATTGCGAGCGCAGCGAAGCAATCCAGTCTGTCACCGCGAACAGATTATGGATTGCTTCGCTACGCTCGCAGTGACGGAGAGTGCTGCGTCACCTTCCGATGATCACCCCGATCACGTTCGGCGCCGCCAGATATTTTTCCTCGATCGCCGCGCGCGCGGCGGCGCGGTTTTCCTGAGTCAGCAGGCCGCGCTTCTCGGCCAGGATCATCCAGCAGAAGCCCCACCAGTCGGTGAGCATGCCCGCCTCGCCGATGAGATCGTAACCCTGCTCGGCTGCGAAGATGCGCGCATGCGCTTCGTCCAGCGTGTCGAGGAACAGATGATCCTCGGTCGAGAACAGATCGTCGCTGACGTCGTCGATGGTGTAGCCCCAGATCGACTGGCACACCGCGTTGAACTCGCGGTCGAACTGGTCGTCATCGACCGCGTAGCGCCGCGCGGCCTGATGCAGCCGCGACAGCGAGCGCGCGAAATCGGCGATCCGGGTGAGGGCAAATTGATCGAAGGCGATGGTGGACATGTAGTCCTCGCAAAGTCTGACGGACGCTAGATATTGTGTCGGCAACGCACCGAATCACAATGATATATCAAAGACTTGCCAAAGTGTTCTTAATTTGTTCCGGAACAGGGGACAAAGTCCGACCGGCGGAATCGAAAGGGGTCGCCTCGCAGCGACCCCTTTGCCGGTTGCAATCGTGTTCGGGATGAAATCCAGCCCCGGCAATTGGCAAGTTAGAGGTACCTATGAACTTAGGCGATTCCGGATAAGTACTGGACGTAGTCCTGTCCTATTTTCCGTTGCCGGGCCCGATGGATCCGGTTGGCACGAGGCCGGGATCTCAACAACAGCGCGAGGCCGCAATGGCGTGGACGCGGCGGTCACCGAGCAGATGGGCGACAAAGCCATTGCTGGGAAAGATCCTTGCGAACGCGGCATCGCGGATGCTGAGACCGCCGGCATAGGCGCCGAAGGCGGGCATCACGGCGCGCATCCCATCGCTGGCGAAGCAGCGGCGTTCCATCGAGCGGCCGCGTGCGGAGACGCGCGCCTTCGGATGCAGATGGCCGGCGATCTCGCCGCGCACACCTGTTGGCTCATGACGGAAGGTGATCGGGCCGATCGCGACTTCGTCGGCGATGGTCCCGCCGAGATCGCGCGGCAGCATGGGATCGTGATTGCCCGAGATCCAGATCCAGTCGCGGCCGGTCTGGAGCGCGGCGACAGCATCGCGATCGTCGGACGACAACCGCTCATGCGCGGTTCGGTCGTGAAAACTGTCGCCGAGCGCGATGACCGTTCGGGGATTATGGCGGGAGATGACGGCAGCGAGACGGCTCAGCGTTGCCAACGTATCGTAAGGCGGCAGCAGCACACCGCGCGTGGCGAAGCTCGACCCTTTTTCCAGATGCAGATCGGAGACGACGAGCAGGCGCTGCTCTTCCCAGAACAGCGCGCCGGAGAGATCGGCGTGGAGCGCGATGCCAGCCACATCCAAAGTGCGTGTCGATGAGATCGATAGCGCCACTTGCTCCGTCATGGCCGGGCTCGTCCCGGCCATCCACGTTCTTGCCGCGGAAGCAAAGACGTGGATGCCCGGGTCAAGCCCGGGCATGACGATGTGGATGGAGTTGCGCGCACCACTGGTAAAATTCTCTACGACATCGCCTCTTTGACCAGCTCGTCGGCGGCCTCCGCCAGGAGCTCGTCGCCAGCTTCGCCATAGACTGACTCGCGGCCGATTTCCAGCATCACGGGGACGGCGAGCGGCGAAACGTGATCGAGTTCCCGATGCGTGATGCGGCCCTGGATGCGGGCAAGCATGGCGCCGAGACGGCGCAGGTCGAGCAGGCCGGTAGCGGCATCAGCACGGGCGGCGCGCAGCAACACGTGATCGGCCTGGTGCTTGCGCAGGACGTCGTAGACGAGATCGGTCGAGAACAGCACCTGGCGGCGGCTCTTGTCCTCGCTGGTGAAGCGCCGCTCGATCAGGCCGGAGATCAGCGCGCAATTGCGGAAGGTGCGCTTCATCAGCGCGGATTCCGCGAGCCAGGCTTCGAGATCGTCCCCGAGCATGTCCGGGTTGAACAGCGCGTCGAGGTCGAGCTGGCCGTTGCGGATCATGAAGGAGGCATCGCCAAGCCCCCAGATCGCCACCGCATATTCATTGGCGACGAAGCCGAGCGGCCGGGCGCGCATCCGCTCCAGCCGCCGCGTCAGCAGCATGCCCAGCGTCTGGTGCGCGAGCCGGCCCTCGAAGGGATAGCAAATGAGATAATGCTTGTTGCCGCGTGGAAAGGTCTCGACCAGCAGTTCGCGCACGCCGGGCACACGTGAGACGTCTTTCTGCAACGACAGCCAGTCGCGCACCTGTTCAGGCAAACCATTCCATGCACGGCGATCATCGAGCAGGCGCCGCACGCGCTCGGCAAGATAGGTCGAGAGCGGAAATTTGCCGCCCATATAGGACGGCACTTTCGGGTCTTTGTCGTTGGCGCGGGAGACATAGACCTGATCCTCGGCCAACGCCTCATAGCGCACGACTTCGCCGCCGAACACAAACGTGTCGCCGGCGGTCAGGCCCTCGATAAAATATTCCTCGATTTCGCCGAGCACGCGGCCGCCGCGCGCTATGGCGCCGGTCGAGCCGCTGCCGGTGGAGCGCCCACGAACGAGCCGCACCTTCAGCATCGGCTCCTCGACGATGGTGCCGACATTGAGACGATAGCTCTGCCGCACCTTTGGATTGGCAACGCGCCAGCGGCCCTGCTTGTCCTGCCTGATGCGGGCGAAGCGCTCATAGGTCTTCAGCGCGTAGCCGCCGGAGGCGACGAAATCGACGACGTCGTCGAAATCCTGCCGGGCGAGATCTGAGTAAGGCGCGGCCGTGAGCACCTCGCCGTAGAGATCATCGCTCAGAAACGGCTCGCCGCAGGCGCAGCCGAGCACGTGCTGGGCCAGCACGTCGAGTGCGCCGGTGCGCAAGGGTGACGTATCCTGCGCATTCTCGGCGATCGCATCGATCGCGGCGCGGCACTCCAGCACCTCGAACCGGTTGGCCGGCACCAGCACCGCGCGCGAGGCTTCATCAAGGCGGTGATTGGCGCGGCCGATCCGCTGCATCAGACGCGAAGAGCCTTTTGGCGCGCCGATATTGACGACGAGATCGACATCGCCCCAGTCGACGCCGAGGTCGAGCGAGGAGGTGCAGACCACGCCGCGCAGTCTGCCCGCCGACATCGCGTCCTCGACCTTGCGGCGCTGGGCGACGTCGAGCGAGCCGTGATGCAGCGCGATCGCGAGGTTGTCGTCGTTCATGCTCCAGAGATTCTGGAACAGCATCTCGGCCTGGCTGCGGGTGTTGACGAAGACGAGCGTGGTCTTGTTGGCCTTGATCAGCTCGTAGATTTCAGGAAGCGCGTGGCGCGCGCTGTGGCCTGCCCAGGGCAGGCGCTCGCGCGTATCCAGCATCTCGACCAGCGGCGGCGCGGCACCGCCGGCGACGACAATGTCGGCGGCCGCCTCCTTCCCGCCGGGCTGCGGCACCAGGAAGCGCGCAAGCTGGTCCGGCTCGGCCACGGTCGCCGACAGGCCGATCGCGCGCAGCTGCGGCGCCAGCCGCCAGAGCCGTGCCAGACCCAGCGAAAGCAGATCGCCGCGCTTGGACGTCACCAGCGCGTGGAGCTCGTCGAGCACGATGCGCTTCAAGGAGGAGAACAGGAACGGCGCGTCGTCGGAGGAGAGCAACAGCGCGACCTGCTCAGGCGTCGTCAGCAGGATATCGGGCGGATAGCGCCGCTGGCGCTGCCGCCGCGACACCGGCGTGTCGCCGGTGCGGGTCTCGACCTTGACAGGCAGCCCCATCTCCGCAATCGGCCGCTCGAGATTGCGGGCAATATCGACGGCGAGCGCTTTCAGCGGCGAGATGTAGAGCGTGTGCAGGCCATCGCTGCGGCGAACATCGCGGCCGGTGGAGACGAGGCTTTGCTTCGTCCTTCCGTCCCGCTCGACCGGCTGCGTCGAGAGCTCCACCAGCGTCGGCAGAAATCCCGCCAGCGTCTTGCCCGCGCCGGTGGGCGCGACCAGCAGTGCGGAACGATCCTCGCGCGCCTTGTCCAGCAGCGCGAGCTGATGCTCACGCGGCGACCAGCCGCGGGCCGCGAACCACGCCTGGAAGCGGTCGGGCAGCAGCGTGGCCGGCTCGGCCGGAATTTTGAGGATGCGGGGCGGCACGGCATCACAGGTAAGCCGTGGGGGTGGGTTCGTCGAGGGGTGGAGATGTGAATAGCGGGGCGCCCCTTTTCCCTCTCCCCTTGCGGGAGAGGGTGGCTCGCCGCGACAGCGGCGAGACGGGTGAGGGGTATCTCTCCGCGCGTCATTCTCCTTCGAGTACGTGGAGAAGACCCCTCATCCGGCGCTTCGCGCCACCTTCTCCCACAAGGGGAGAAGGAAGAAAGCGCGGCCTACTCCGACATCGGCTTGTCGGAGATGTCCCAGTCCTTGCCGCTGAAGGTGGAGATGAAGAGCGTCTTCATCGGCGTGTAGTCCTCGGGCGTGTAGCTGTAGGTGACGCCGTCGAGGAAATAGGGCGAGTGGAAGCCTGCGAGCGTGGACGCCTGCTTCAGCACGTTGGCGCGGGTGAGATCGTCGCCGCAGCGGCGCAGGATCTCGCCCATGGTGACGGCCTGGCCGTAGCCGGCAAACGCGATGGTGTTGTCTTGATCGATCGCCGGCGTGTACTTCTTGCGCAGCTCCTCGAACGCCATCACGTCGGGGTCCTTCTCCCATTTGGGCAGGCCGACCTCCTTGTTGTAGCGGATGGCGACGATGCCGGTGGCGTTCTCGAGGCCTGCTGCGTTGAGGATCGAACGACCGGTCGAACCGGCTGACAACAATTGCAGCGGCTTCCAGCCGAGCTCGGCCACTTTGCGGATCGACTGCGACGACGCCTTGCCGGTGGAAATGTTGTAGAAGACGTCGGCGCCCGATTTCGAGAGATTGATGAGCTGGGAATCGACGGTCGGATCGGTCAGATCGTAGGTCTGCTCCATGATCACCTGCGCGGTGCCCCCGGCATCCGCCAGCACCTTCTTGAACGGACCGAGGAAGTCACGGCCGAAATCGTCGTTCTGGTAGAGAATGCCGACCTTGGCATTCGGCTTCACGCTGAGGACGTGCCGCGCCAGGATGCGCGCTTCGGTCGGATAGAGCGGCAGGCCCGCCATCGTCCATTTGAACTCTTTTGGATTGTTCCACTTGGACGCGCCGGTGTTGAGCAGCAGTTGCGGCACGCCTTTCGAATTCAGGTATTTGTGCACGGAGGTCTGCGGCGCGGTGCCGAGCGAGCCATAGAGCGCCAGCACCTCTTCCTGCTCGACCAGGCGCCGCGTCGCCTCGACGCATTTCGGCGCGCTGTAGGCGTCGTCCATGGTGAGGAACTTGACCTTGCGGCCGTTGATGCCGCCCTTCTCGTTCAGCATCTGGAAATAGGCTTCGCCGATGCGGCCGAGCACGCCGTACAGCGAGCCGGGCCCGGAATGCGGCACGGTCTGGCCGATCTTGATCTCGGTGTCGCTGGCGCCCGCATCGTATTTCTTCTCCGCGGCCCAGACATACGGCGCAGGCAAGGTGGATGCGGCGATGGTGGCGAGCGCGCCGGCGCTGAAATCGCGCCGCGTTGGATTCTTCGTCATTTTTTGTTTCTCCCTAGCGCCCGCATTGTGCTGGCATCGCAGCGCGGGTCGCAAGTGGGAAGTCGCAGCTCAGCGACGCAATGACGCTTAAATCGCGGGGCTTTTAGCGCCTAAACTCAAGTTTTCTCGGCGACGACGACGAGGCCGCGCACCGGCTCGTTGTTCTCGATGCGTGGCGATGCCGGCTCCAATGTCAGCAGCTTGAGCCCGGCCTTCGCCATCGCACCACGCACATATTCCGCCGAATGGGCATAGCGCAGGCCTTCGCCGAGCACGATGCCGCTGCCGTCATGCGTCTCCAGCGTGAAGGCGAGCACGCCGCCGGATATGAGCACGCGCTTCGCCTCGATGAGCACTGGCGCGAGATCGGAGAGATAGACGAAGGCGTCTGCGGCGACGACGAGGTTCGCGCTCGCATCGGCCTTGCCGCGCAGGCCTTCGATCATGTCGGCGACTTCGAGTTCGGCATAGAGTTCGGTGGCGCGCGCCTCCTTGATCATGCCGGGCGACAGATCGATGCCGATGAAATGATCGACCTGTTTGGCGAAGGCGGCGGCCGCGAGCCCGGTGCCGCAGCCGAGATCGATGGTGCGCTTGAACAAGGCCGGCTTCTTCGCGACGACGCGCGCGGCCACCACCGCCTTGAAGATCAGCGACGGTGCGCGATAGTCGAGATCGTTGATCAGCGTGTGCTCGAAGCGCGGCGCGTACTGGTCGAACAGCGCCTGCACGTAGGCCTTGGGCATCTCGGACAATTGCTCGTCGCCGAGCCGTATCAGATGCAAATGGGCGCCGTGCTGATCCTCGGGATCGGACTCGCGTGCTTTGCGAAATGCTGCGATGGCCTTGTCACGCTCCCCGAGCTGGCTGCGGATTTCACCGAGCGTGAACCACGCGGACGTAAAATTGGGCGCGAGCTCGATCGCCTGCTCGATGAGGTCGGCGGCAGCGGGCAGATCGCCCTTGAGCTGGAGGTCGCGCGCGAATTCGAAACGGCGGTCGGCCATGAGATCGCCGGAGGACTGGAACAGGCGCAGGGGCATAGGAACTCGGCTCGTCATCGCCGGGCTCGACCCGGCAATCCATCAAAAAGGGAACTGTTTAAAAGGATGGAGGCGCGGGTCCCGCCTCCGCCAATTGGCTTCGGCGGGCTTTTACACCGCCGGGCCGGCGAAGCCTAGCGGAGACGGCAAGCCCGCGCATCACGGGTTCATTTGGGGTGGCCGCTCCCTATATGACGCATATGCGTCCGCAAGACATCCTGCTGCCAACTGCTGACGGCCTGTGCTGCAAGCCCGGCACCTTCCACATCGACCCTGTCCGCCCGGTCGAGCGGGCCGTGATCACCCACGGCCATTCCGACCATGCCCGCGCCGGCCATGGCGCGGTGCTGGCGACGCAGGAAACGCTGGACATGATGCGGCTGCGCTATGGCGAGAACTTTGCCGGCTCGACGCAAGCGATCCGCTATGGCGAGGAGATCCGGCTCGGCGACGTGCGCGTGAGGTTTCACCCGGCCGGTCACGTGCTGGGCTCGGCGCAGATCGCCGTGACCTGCAAGGACACCTGCATCGTCGCCTCCGGCGACTACAAGGATGCGCCCGACCCGACCTGCACGCCGTTCGAGCTCGTGCCCTGCGACGTCTTCATCACTGAAGCCACCTTCGGCCTGCCGGTGTTTCGCCATGGCGATGCCGCCGGCGAGGTGAGGAAGCTGCTGGCCTCCGTTGCATTGTTTCCCGAGCGCGCGCATCTCGTCGGCGCCTATTCGCTCGGCAAGGCGCAGCGCGTGATCGCGCTGTTGCGACAGGCCGGCTATGACGCACCGATCTACCTGCATGGCGCGATGGAGAAGATCACCGAGTACTATCAGAGCCGCGGGATCGATCTCGGCGAGCTCAAGCCGGTGCTGGGCGTCAAGAAGGCGGCGCTCGCCGGCACCATCACGCTGGCGCCGCCGTCGGCCACCTCGGACCTCTGGACGCGGCGCTTTCCCGACCCCGTCACCGCCTTTGCCTCGGGGTGGATGCGGGTGCGTGCCCGCGCACGGCAGCGCGGCATCGAGCTGCCGCTGGTGATCTCCGACCATGCCGATTGGGATGGCCTCACCGCGACCATCGCGGCGACCGGCGCCAGCGAGATCTGGGTGACGCACGGCCAGGAAGACGCACTGGTGCATTGGTGCAAGTCGCAAGGTCTTCGCGCGCAACCGCTCGATCTCGTCGGCTATGGCGACGAGGAGGAGAGCGAGACACCGCTTCAAGATGAGGCCGAAGCATGAACCGCTTCGCCGAACTGCTGGATCGCCTCGCCTACGAGCCCGGCCGCAACAACAAGCTGCGGCTGATCACCGGCTATTTCCGCGAGGTCGGCGATCCCGACCGCGGCTACGCCCTGGCCGCGCTGACCGGCGCGCTGAGCTTCAAGCATGCCAAGCCCGCGCTGATCCGCGATCTGATCGCGGCGCGCACGGATGAGGTGCTGTTCGGGTTGTCTTACGATTACGTTGGCGATCTCTCGGAGACGGTGGCGCTGATGTGGCCGCGGCGGGTGCCCGGTCATGACGAATCTTTTCCGGGCCACCCCTCTCCCCCTCCCTCCCCCGCAAGGGGGGAGGGAGCGCAGCGGAGCGCGCGGCGGCCGGTGAGCATCACGACCGACAGTGATTCAGCGAGTGATGGAGGCACCACTCTCTCCGTTCCCTCCCCCCTTGCGGGGGAGGGGCAGGGAGAGGGGTACCGCGGGCGGGATGCTCATGAGTCCACACATCCAAGCAACCACAACAACCCGCCGCCCCCAACCCTCACCGAGGTCGTCACCACGCTGCGCACGCTCGGCAAGACCGAGCTGCCAAAGCAGCTCGAACGCTGGCTCGACGAGCTTGACGAGACCGGCCGCTGGGCGCTGCTGAAGCTCGTCACCGGCGCGCTGCGCATCGGCATTTCCGCGCGCCTCGCCAAGACTGCAGCCGCAGCGCTTGGCGACAAGGACCCGCATGAGGTCGAGCTGATCTGGCCGGGGCTCAGCCCTCCCTATCTCGACCTGTTCGCCTGGCTCGAAGGCCGCGGCGAAAAGCCGGTCAATCGCGATCCCGCGCCGTTCCGGCCGGTGATGCTCGCGCACGCGATCGAGGACACGGATTTCGCCGCGCTTGATCCCGCCGACTACATCGCCGAATGGAAATGGGACGGCATCCGCGTGCAGGCGGTGGCGGGCCGCGATGAGCGCGGGCAGATCACGGCGCGGCTCTATTCGCGCACCGGCGAGGACATCACGGGGAGCTTTCCGGATCTCGTGCCGTCGCTGCGGCTCGCGGGCGCAATCGACGGTGAGCTTCTGATCCTGCGCGAAGGCCGCGTGCAGAGTTTCAATGTTCTGCAACAGCGCCTCAACCGCAAGGTCGTTTCGCCGAAGCTGATCAAGGAATTTCCGATCCATTTGCGCGCCTATGATCTGCTCGGCGACGACGCGAACGATCTGCGCGAGCTGCCTTTCGCGGAGCGGCGCGAACGGCTGGAGACGTTCATCGGCAAGCTCGACGATCCCCGCATTGACCTGTCGCCGACCGTGCCTTTCGCAAGCTGGCAGGCGCTGACCGCGGCGCGCGCCGATCCCGCGAGTGCCGGCGCGGGTGCGGATGCTGATGCCGTCGAAGGCGTCATGCTGAAGCGGCGCGATGCGCCTTACCTGCCGGGGCGGCCAAAAGGCCAGTGGTGGAAGTGGAAGCGCGACCCGCACATCATCGATGCCGTGCTGATGTATGCGCAGCGCGGCCACGGCAAGCGCTCGTCCTATTACTCCGATTACACCTTCGGCGTCTGGACCGAAGGCGAAGCCGGCGAGGAGCTGGTGCCGGTCGGAAAAGCCTATTTCGGCTTCACCGACGAGGAGCTCTTGCAGATCGACCGTTTCGTCCGCCGCAACACCACCGAGAAATTCGGCCCCGTGCGCCACGTCGTGCACGAGCGCGACAAGGGGCTCGTGCTGGAGGTGGCGTTCGAGGGGCTGCAGCGTTCCCCGCGGCACAAATCCGGCGTCGCCATGCGCTTCCCCCGCATCAGCCGGCTGCGCTGGGACAAGCCGCCGCGCGAGGCCGACCGGCTGGAAACGCTGGAAAAGATGCTGAAGGCTGACGAATCCCTACCAACAATTAAGGTTGCAGCGTCCGCCGACAGCCATTGACGAGGGAATGCGGGTTCCCCATGTGCCCCGCCGTGACCTATAATGGGGTCGAATCCCCGCGAGGAGTTTTGAGATGGTCCAAGACGTCAGAGATTTGCCGGCCGGCCGCAGCGATGGGCTGAACCGCTTTCTCGGCGGCTCGCCGCTGGCGGTCGCGTTTCGCCTGGTCCTGCTCTCGATCCTGGTCGGCGTCGTGCTCGCCGCGATCGGCTTCGATCCCTGGAATATCATCTACAGCATCCGCTTGCTGTTCCAGCGCCTCTGGGATCTCGGCTTCGACGCGGTGAACTGGCTGTGGCGCTACTTCCTGCTCGGCGCCGTCATCGTGGTTCCGATCTGGCTGCTCTCGCGCGTATTCGGCGCGCCGCGCAACAGGTAAGGATTTGGGAGCCCGCAGCCGATGCAGTTACGCTTTGTCGGCTGCGGCGACGCCTTCGGCTCGGGCGGCAGGCTCAACACCTGCTTCCACGTCTCGGGGCGCGCGGCCAACTTCCTGATCGATTGCGGCGCGTCGGCCCTGCCGGCGTTGAAGCGACTCGAGATCGACCGCAACGAGATCGACCTCATTCTCATCACGCATTTCCACGGCGACCATTTTGCCGGGCTGCCGTTTGTCCTGCTCGATGCGCAATTCTCGCGGCGGACCCGGGCCGCTGACGATCGCGGGCCCGCAAGGCCTCGAGACGCGGCTCGCCCAAGTGATGGAGGCGCTGTTCGAGCACTCCTCGAAGACCAAGCAGCGCTTCGAGCTGAACGTCATCGAACTCGCGCCTGGGCAAAGCCAATCCTTCGGCGGAGTGAATGTAACGCCCTACCCGGTGGTGCACGGCGAATCCGGCGGGCCGCATCTGGCCTACCGCGTCGAGGTTGAAGGCCGTACGCTCGCCTACAGCGCCGACACCGAATGGACGGAGACACTCATTCCGCTGGCGCATGGCGCGGACCTTTTCATTGCTGAAGCCTATATGTACGAGAAGGTGGTCAAGAACCATCTCAGCCTGAAGACCTTGGAACAGCATCTGCCAGCAATCGGCGCGAAACGCCTGGTCCTCACCCATATGAGCGACGACATGCTGTCGCGCCTGGACGACGTACCGCATCTCGCCGCCGAAGACGGCATGGTGCTCGTGTTCTGACATGCACGCGCCCGTTCATCCCAGGATCGGCTCCCGCCAGGTGTTCGCCATTGCCGGTCCCGCGATGGTCGCGAACCTCACCACGCCGCTGATCGGCGTGGTCTCGACCACCGCGATTGGGCGGCTCGACGATGCCGCGCTGCTTGGCGGCGTCGCGATGGCCTCCGTCATCTTCGACTGCCTGTTCTGGCTGTTCGGCTTCCTGCGCATGAGCACGCTCGCCTTCACGGCGCAGGCGCTGGGCGCGGGCGAGACGCGCGAGGAGACCGTGATCCTGGTGCGCGGCTTCATCGTCGCGGGCCTGATCGGCGCCGCGCTGATCGTGCTGCAACTGCCGCTGGCCGCCGGGCTGTTCGACCTGATGGGCGGCAGCGAAGGCGTCACGCGCGCGGCAAAGACCTATTTCATGATCCGGATCTGGTCGTCGCCGTTCGCCTTCGCCAACTACGTCATTCTCGGCTGGCTGGTGGGGCAGGCGCGCGCCAATCCGGCGCTGCTGCTGCAGGTCGTCATCAACCTCATCAACATGGCGGCGACGATCTTGCTGGTGCTGGTCTACGACACCGGCATCGCGGGCGCGGCGATCGCCGCACTGATCTCGGAGACGATTGGCTTCGTGCTCGGCGTGATCGTCTGCCGGCGCTATGCGGATGGCGGCTTTGCGGTGCCCCTTGCCACGCTGCTCGACCGGGCAAAACTGATGCGGCTGCTGGCGGTGAACTCCGACATCATGATCCGCACCGCGGCGCTGATCGCCGTGTTCCTGTTCTTCACCGCCAAGGGCGCACGCGCCGGCGACGTCACGCTGGCGGCGAATTCCGTGCTGAACAATTTCCTGCTGGTCAGCGCGTTCTTCCTCGACGGTCTTGCGAACGCAGCCCAGCAGCTCTGCGGCCGCACTTTTGGCGCGCGCGATGCCAGGGGCTTTGCGGACTCGACACGGCTGGTGCTGCTGTGGGGCCTCGGCTTCGCGCTGGTCGTCGCGGTGCTGTTCGCGCTGTTCGGGCCGAACCTGATCAATGTCATGACAGCGAGCGAGGACGTCCGCCGCGCCGCGCGCGAATTCCTGCCGTTCATCGTGCTTGCGCCGATCCCCGGCGTGTTCGCGTTCGGCTTCGACGGCATCTATGTCGGCGCGACCTGGGCACGCGAGATGCGCAATCTGATGCTGTTATCGTTCACGATCTTTCTCGGGGCCTGGTGGGCGCTGCAATCGTTCGGCAATGCCGGGCTGTGGAGCGCGCTGATCGCCTTCTACGTCGCCCGCGGCGGGTTGCAGGGCGCGCGCTATCCGGCGCTGTATCGGGTGACGTTTCCGAAATCGTAGATTCGTAGCCCGGATGGAGCGCAGCGAAATCCGGGGTCTTCGTGCTCGCGGAAAGATTCCCGGATTGCGCTGCGCTCCATCCGGGCTACTGGACGGTGGCTACATCCCCGGCCAGTCTTCCGCCGTGAGTGTCGCCGCGTCGGCGCCGACGATTTCGGACAGCGAATCCCGCCCTGTCCGCAGCAGCGTCGAGGTGAGATCGCGTTTGATCTCGTCGACGAGGCCGAGGCCCTTGTAGACCAGCGACGAATAGAGCTGGATCAGGCTCGCGCCGGCGCGGATCTTCGTCAGCGCGGCGCCGCCGGAATCCACGCCGCCGACGCCGATCAAGGGGAACGCGCCCTCGACGCGCACATAGGTCTCCGCGACCATGCGCGTCGACAGGCGGAACAGCGGCCGGCCGGACAGACCACCCTGCTCCTTGGCGCGCATTTCCTCGCGCAGCGTGCTCGGCCGCGCGATCGTCGTGTTCGCCACGATCATGCCGTCGACCCGGCGCGAGCGCGCCACCTGCACGACGTCGTCGAGCTGGGCGAGGCTCAAATCAGGCGCGATCTTGAGCAGCACCGGCGTGTCGCCGGCCTTCTGGCGCACCCGCTCGCGCGCGTCGATCACCCTGGCGAGGAGATCGTCCAGCAGCGCACCTTCCTGCAAATTGCGCAGACCCGGCGTGTTCGGCGAGGAGACGTTGACGGTGAAATAGCTCGCGACCGGCGCAAAAGTCTCGATCAGCTTGACGTAATCGCCAACGCGATCCGGCGAATCCTTGTTGGCACCGACATTGACCCCGACGATGCCGCCGTGCTGCGCGCGCGCCGCGAGCCTGCGCAGCGCGACTTCCGCGCCGTCATTGTTGAAGCCCATGCGGTTGATCACGGCCTCGTCGCGCTCCAGACGAAATAGCCGCGGCCGCGGATTGCCGCTTTGCGGCTTCGGCGTCACCGAACCGATCTCGACGAAGCCGAAGCCGAGCCGCAGCAACGCATCCGGCACCTCGGCGCTCTTGTCGAAGCCCGCGGCCATGCCGATCGGATTGGGGAAGTTGAGCCCGAAGGCACGCACGGCGAGCTTGGGATCGTCAGGCCGCGGCTTGACCGGCGGCAGGAAGCGCAGGCCCTGGATCGCGAGGCGATGCGCATCCTCCGGATCGAGCCAGCGCAGCACCGGCAGCGAAAAGGCGTCGAAGGCGCGGATCACGGGTTAAGCTCCGGAACGTCGTGGCCGCCATCGGAGCGCATGTTGAGATTCATCACCGACAGCACCGCGCCGAGATCGAGCTCGCCATAGAGGTGCGGAAACAGCTCCTCATTGCGCGAGCGCTCCCAGCGCAATGCGCTGCCGAGCGCGTCGCCGTCGACCTCGACCAGGAACAGCGCGCGCTGCCCGAAATAGTGCTTGCGCAAGGTCTCGGGAACCTGGGGCGCGGTCGAGAAATGGATGAAACCGTCGCGCGAATCGTCCGCGCTGCCCCGGTAGACACCCTGCCGTTCCGCCTCGCGCCAGGCCGAGGCCGGACAGATTTTGTAGATCTTGACCACCGCTCACGCAGCCCTGTTTGCTCTTTGAGTCTTTTGGGTTTTTTCGTCTCGTGCGGGTCCTCAAAACCCGGGCGCGACCGTAATGGCCGCCCCCTCCGAACTCAAGGCTTAGAGCCATTTCCGTTCCGATGAAATCGGAACGGGGCTTTTAAATTCTTGTTTTGACGCGTTTTCTTGACGCGAACCGGTATCCGCTTCGCTTGAAAATGCTTCTCCCGCCACCCCTTGCGCGAAAAACGGAAAACCGGTTGATTTGAGGACAGTTTTCCTGAGTTGCGACGGGCTGGACCTTCCATGGTCAGACAGGCCAAAGCGCAGAGGATACTGACTCACGACCAGATCTGGGGAGCGCTGGATCGGCTGGCGGAGCGTGCCGGCCTGTCGCCGTCCGGCCTCGCCAAGCGGGCCGGGCTCGATCCCACCACCTTCAACAAGTCCAAGCGTGTCACCCCCGACGGGCGCGAGCGCTGGCCATCCACCGAATCGATCGCGAAAGCGCTGGCGGCGGCCGGCTCCTCGATGGACACCTTTGCCGGGTTGACCGGTGACGACGCCAGCGACGGCCGCTCGGTGCCGCTGCTCGGCCTCGCACTAGCCGGCGCGAGCGGAGCTTTCGACGAATCCGGCTTTCCATCCGGCAAGGGCTGGACCGAACTTGCGTTTCCCACCGCCGAGGACAGTCGCGCCTTTGCGCTGGAGATTTCCGGCGATGCGCTTGCCCCGGCCTATCGCGACGGCGACGTCATCCTGATCTCTCCCCGCGCGCCGATCCGCAGAGGCGATCGCGTGGTGGTGAAGACCAAGGCGGGCGAGGTGACGGTCGCGACGCTGAAGCGCCGCACGGCAAAGGCACTGGAATTGCAGCCGCTCGATGCATCGCAGGCGGAGCACACGATGGCGCCGAGCGACGTCGGCTGGATCGCGCGAATCGTGTGGGCGAGCCAGTGATTGCGTCGTGACTGGACCATGACGCCGGCCGCGCCGCTTCTCGCCCCGGCGACCTTGCGACTCACCACCCCTCTCGCATAGGTTGCGGCCGATTTTGCCGATCAAATTCATCGCAGGGGGATATGATGAATCGCCGTCACGCATTGAAGGCCCTGGCGGGTCTCGCGCTTTGTCCGCTGTGCAAGCCGGCCTTTGCCGCCGAAGGCACGCATTGGAGCTACGAGGGCGCCGGCGGCCCGGCCAAATGGGGCGATCTCGACGCGGCCAACAAGGCCTGCGCGGTCGGCCTGCAACAATCGCCGATCGACATCGAGGGGACGATCAAGTCGCAATTGCCTGTTCTGAAGCTGAACTGGGGCAAGAGCGCCGACACCATCGTCAACAACGGGCACACGATCCAGCTCAACTTCGCCGAAGGCAGCACGCTCACGCTCGGCGACGTCAAATACAAGCTGCTCCAGGTGCACTTCCACCGGCCGAGCGAGCACATGATCGGCGGCAAGAACTTTCCGATGGAAGCGCACTTCGTGCATCGCAACGATGCCGGCGGGCTCGCCGTGGTCGGCGTGCTGATGGCGGAAGGCAAGCCGAACACGGCCTTCGGCAAGATCGTCAAGACCATGCCGGCGGCGGAAGGCCCCGCGGTGAAGGCCGATGCAGCGATCGATCCCCACGCCATGCTGCCGCACAGGCTGAGCTACTTCCGCTACTCCGGCTCGCTGACGACCCCACCCTGTTCGGAGGTCGTCGAATGGCTGCTGCTGACCGACCCGATCCAGGTGTCAGCCACCGACGTCGCTGCGTTCGCAAAGCTCTATCCGATGAACGCGCGCCCGGTGCAGAAGGACAACCGGCGCTTCGTGCTGCGCTCGATCTGAGGCGCGCTTCAAATCTGTAGCCCGGATGAGCGTGGCGACATCCGGGCTACGTACGGCATCTACTACGCGCTTCGCGCCAGCGCACCGTCGATCATGTTCACCGCGTTCTGCACGCCGTAGACCGCGACGAAGGAGCCGAAGCGCGGGCCCTTCTCCTGGCCGAGCAGCACCTGGTAGAGCATGTTGAACCAGTCGAGCGTCACGCCCGGACGGCCGTCCTTGCCCTTCTTGACCTGGTCGAGGAACGGCTCGCGGCGGCCGATCTCGTAGACGACGTTCTGGATGTCCTCGGCCGAGGATTCCTGCGGAAGCTGCGACAGCGCATCGCGCAGATCCTGCAACGCGGCGCGCTCAACCTCGGTCGGCTCGCGGAACTGCTTCGTCGGCGCCACGAAGTCACGATAATAGTTGATGGCATAGCCGACCATCGCATCGAGCTTCGGATGCGTCTGCGGGCTGACGCCGGGACGATAGCGACCGATGAAGCCCCACAGCGTCTCGGCATTCTCCGCATTCGACGACGACACCAGCGTCAAGAGGAGCTGGAACGTGACGGGCATGTCGCCCTTCGGCGGATGGCCGTTGTGGATGTGCCAGACCGGATTGCCGAGCTGCTGCTTGCCATCCTGCTTGGCAAAGCCATCGATGAACTGCTGGTAGTCGTCGACATTGCGCGGGATGACATCGAAATACAGCCGCTTGGCCGCCTTCGGCTCGCGATACATGAACAGCGACAGCGATTCCGGCGAGGCGTAGCGCAGCCATTCGTCGATGGTGAGGCCGTTGCCCTTCGACTTCGAGATCTTCTGGCCCTTGTCGTCGAGGAAAAGCTCGTAGTTGAAGCCTTCGGGCGGCGTGGCGCCGAGCGCCCTGGCGATCGCGCCTGACAGCTTCACGGAGTCGATCAGATCCTTGCCGGCCATCTCGTAGTCGACGCCGAGCGCGACCCAGCGCATCGCCCAGTCGGCCTTCCACTGGCACTTGACGTTGCCGCCCGTCACCGGCGTCTCGACTTCCTGGTTGGTATCGGGATCGACATAGGTCACCGTGCCGGCCGCGACGTCGCGGCGGATCATCGGCACTTGCAACACGACACCGGTGGTCTTGCTGATCGGCAGGAACGGCGAATAGGTGGCGCGGCGATCGGGGCCGAGCGTTGGCAGGATGATCGCCATCACCTTGTCGTAGGCAGCTAACATCTTCAGCAACGTCGCGTCGAAGCGGCCGGACGTATAGTAGTCGGTCGAGCTCGCGAACTCGTAGTCGAAGCCGAAATGATCGAGAAAGGCGCGCAGGCGCGCGTTGTTGTGGTGCCCGAACGACGGGTACTCGTTGGAGAACGGATCCGGCACCCGCGTCAGCGGCTTGCCGAGATGCGCGGCCAGCATCTCCTTGTTGGGGACGTTGTCGGGCACTTTCCGAAACCCGTCCATGTCGTCGGAGAACGCCAGCAGGCGCGTCTTGATCTTGTCCTCGGTGAGCACACGGAAAGCATGGCGCACCATCGAGGTCCGCGCGACCTCACCGAACGTGCCGATATGCGGCAGGCCGGACGGGCCGTAGCCGGTCTCGAACAGCACCTCGTCCTTCGGGCTTTTCTTCAGCCGCGCAACAATGGCCTTCGCCTGCTCGAACGGCCAGGCGTTGGATTGTTCGGCGAGCGCACGCAGATCGCTCGGGTTCGCGGCAAGATCGATGACAGACATTCAGGGGCCTCCGGGCCGCGGAAAATAGCGATTTCCGGGCAGAATGCAAAAGTAGCAGCGCCTTTATCGTGGAATCGTAGGGTGGGCAAAGCGAAGCGTGCCCACCACTGCCAAAGACGGTGGGCACGGCGCTAGCGCGCCTTTGCCCACCCTACGGCACTAAAACGGGCTCACCGAAAAATACCGCAGCCACAGATCGGTGTAGCGGCCTTTCTCCCAGACGCGGAACAGGGCCCAGTTCAGGGCCTGGCGCAGCACGTCGTTGCCCTTGCGGACGGCGATGCCGATGCCCTCGCCGAAGAAGCGGCTCTCGACGAAGGGGCCGCCGGAGAAGGCGCAGCAATCGCCGGAATCCGTGCCGTTGATCCAGAACGCCAGCGAGATGGCGTCGCCGAAGATGAAGTCGACCTCGCCCTTGCGCAAGGCGGCGCGCATCGCGTCGTCGTTGGGATAGGGGTGCAGCTCGGCGTCGGTGAACATCGCCTTGAGATAGGCTTCGTGCGCGGAGCCGGCGATGACGCCGACTTTCTTGCCCTCGAGGTATTCGGGCCGGATCTCCGGCATCACCGCATCCTTGCGCGAGGCGAAGCGCGCCGGCACGCGGTAATAGGGATCGGTGAAATCGACGCGGACGCGGAGCTGCGGACTCACCGCCATCGAGGCGATGATGGCATCGCCCCGGTTGGAGGAGAGCGCGTCGACCAGGGTCTCGAAGCGGCGCATCTGCACCGTGCAGGTGACCTTGATCTCCTCGCACAGCGCGCGGGCGAGATCGACGTTGAAGCCGGCCGGATTGCCGTCGGCGCCGGTGTAGTTGAACGGCGGATAGTCGGTCTCGGTCAGGAAGCGGATCACGGTCAGGCGCGACAGGTCGGGCCGCTCCGGCCGCCGCCGCGGGTCCCAGAAGCCGGGCACGGCCTGCGGGGCAGCCTGAGGCGCGACCTGCGGCGTGGCCTGGGGTGCCGCCGGAGGCTGCTTGGCCGGGGCCTGGGCCTTTGCGGAGGGCAGGCCTGCGAGCAGACATGCGCAGGCGACCAGCCCGGTCAGGACGCGGCGCACGGTTTTGGACGATTTTGCCTGTCGCGACGGGGCCATCGGCGGGAAATGAACGAATTTCGTTGGGATCGGAAGGCGTTATAGACCATCCCGCCGGGAACGCGAGCGCCGATTGCGGGATGGGTAAAGGTCTCTCAGCCGTCATGCCCGGGCCCGTCCCGGCCATCCACGGACTTTCTCGCCCGCCCAAGAACGTGGATGGCCGGGACAAGCCCGGCCATGACGATGTGGAAAGGACTGCACCCAAACAGGGTCCTCAGAGATACCGCTTCAAATCGGCCGCGGCCTCTTCCGGCGTCCGCTTCATGTTGAACGGCGATACGAACCGCCCGTCGCGGTCCATCAGGTAGATCAGCGCGGTGTGGTCCATGGTGTAGTCGCCGTCCTTGGTCGGGACCTTCTTGGCATAGACCCGGTAGGAGGTGATCACCTTGGCGGTCTCGGCGGGGTCGCCGCTGAGCCCTTCGAGGTGCGGGTCGAAGCTCGACAGATAGTCCTTCATCGTCGCCGGCGTATCGCGCTCGGGATCGACCGAGATGAAGACGGCATTGACCTTGTCGGCATCCTTGCCCATCGCGCGCAGCACTTCCGAGATCTCGAACAACGAGGTCGGGCAGACGTCGGGGCAATGGGTGTAGCCGAAGAAGATCAGGGTCGGCTTGCCCTTCAGGTTCTTGTCGGTGACGGCCTTGCCGTGCTGGTCGGTGAGCTGGAACGGGCCGCCGATCGCGGCCGGCTGCGCCACTTTGCTGACCCCGCCCATCGCCCAGAACACGATCAACAGTCCGACGACGAGGCTTGCAGCGAAGGCGGTCGCGATCACCAGCGGACGGGCGGTGGAGCTCATGAGCGGAAAACTTCCTGTCGCAGGTCAGAAGCAGGCGGCAAAGCCGGTCCTGATCATTTCGAAGAACACCTGGCTGCCGTAGTGGAACCAGAGCGCCAGCGCACCGAGCATGACCAGACCACCGATCCCCGCGCCAGCCAACAGCAGCACGAACGGCAGCCGGCCGGCAGTGGGCGAATTGTCCTGTAGCGGTTGGGCCGGGTGCAGTGGTTGAGCCATAACAACGATCGGGGCGAAGGCCCCGGTTCCCTTGCCATTCAAATAGGCGTTGGCCTGGGCCCGGGCAAGCGCCACGGGTGCTCCAAGGAATACTTCCCGGAATCAGATCGCGCCGATGACGTCAGCGAAGCAGCTGGCCCCGAGCGGACTCCAGCTCTTCCGCCTGCGGGAGAGCCCGGCGCAGGGGGCGGTTGGTCGAGGCCTGCGCGTCGAGGTAGCAGGGCTTGTACATGGCCTGGAGCTGCTTGCCCCTCAGGAACAGCATGTGCGGGGTGAGGCCGCCGCGCTGGTTGATCCAGCGCTTCACCTGCGAGGGATACATCGCATAGAGCATCTGGGTCGCTTCGGAGTTGGTCACCGCACGGCCGTTGGCGCCAAAATCCCAGGCGGCGTGGAAGCCGAGGGTCGCGTGCGAGGTCACACAGATGCGGTCGCGCGGAATGGCGCCGAGGACGATGGTGCAGGCCGAGGCACAGAGACCGTCGATGATGACGGTGTCGCCTGACTGGCGCAGGTCCTGGTATCTGTCGACGTAGGTTCCGATCCGGCCACCGCGGTCATCCGCAATCCGAACCACTGCGTGAGAAGCCCCCATGCTCGCGATGAGGAGAACCGCCGCGAGCAACCCCGTCAGAAACTTCATTGTCCCCCGCCCCAGTCGAATTCGAATCTGCGTGTCAGGTGGTGATGCGTTGCTAGCGTCCGTCGTAACCGTGGTTTTGTCTAGGCGCGCCGGCTGGCTCAAAACAAATTCAAATCCAGTGTTGCGCCCGCGCTGCACCAGGCCCGACTCGGTCCCAAACCGGAACAAGTTAACGATGTCTTACGCGCCAAGCCCTTGATCTCAGTTGCAACGGCTGGCTTCAATCCGGACAACTACAGGGGGGAACCTATGGCGGAAGAGACAGACGTCATCGTCGTCGGCGCGGGACTATCGGGACTGGTGGCCGCAACCGAGATCGCCGACGCCGGCAAGCGGGTGATCGTGGTCGACCAGGAAGGCGAGCAGTCGCTCGGCGGCCAGGCGTTCTGGTCGTTCGGCGGCCTGTTCCTGGTCAACTCTCCCGAGCAGCGCCGGCTCGGCATCAAGGACTCCTTCGATCTCGCAATGCAGGACTGGCTCGGCACCGCCGGCTTCGACCGCGACGAGGATTTCTGGCCGCGCCAATGGGCCGAGGCCTATGTGGCGTTTGCCGCGGGCGAGAAACGCGACTGGCTGCGCGCGATGGGGCATCGCATCTTCCCGGTGGTCGGCTGGGCCGAGCGCGGCGGCTATGACGCGATGGGCCACGGCAATTCGGTGCCGCGCTTCCACGTCACCTGGGGAACCGGCCCCGGCATCGTCGAGCCGTTCGAGCGCCGCGCGCGCGAGGCCATGAAGAGCGGCCGGCTGACCTTCAGGTTCCGCCATCGCGTCGATGCGCTCTCCATCACCAACGGCACGGTGGACGGCATCAGCGGCGCCGTGCTTGCCCCTGACAATGTCGAGCGTGGCAAGAGCTCGTCGCGCAACGTGGTCGGCGAGTTCGCGCTGAAGGCGCAGGCCGTGATCGTGGCGTCCGGCGGCATCGGCGGCAATCACGAGCTGGTGCGGCAGAACTGGCCGAAGCGGCTCGGCGAGCCGCCGAAGTTCATGATCTCCGGCGTGCCGGAGCATGTCGACGGCCGCATGATCGGCATCACCGAGAAATCGGGCGCGCGGCTGATCAACCGCGACCGCATGTGGCATTATGTCGAAGGCATCCAGAACTGGAATCCGATCTGGCCGCGCCACGGCATCCGCATCCTGCCCGGCCCGTCCTCGATGTGGTTCGACGCAACAGGCACGCGGCTGCCGGCGCCGTTGTTTCCCGGCTCCGACACGCTCGGCCAGCTCCAGTACATCATGTCCACCGGCTATGATTATTCCTGGTTCATTCTGACCCAGAGCATCATCAAGAAGGAATTTGCGCTGTCGGGCTCGGAGCAGAATCCCGATCTGACAGGCAAGAGCTGGCGGATGACCCTGCGCCGCGCCACCAACAAGGGCGCGCCGGCGCCGGTGGAGGCATTCAAAAGCCATGGTGTCGACTTCATCGTACGCGACAAGATCGAGGATCTTGTCGCGGCCATGAACAAGCTCGCCGGCAGCGACCTCCTCAAGCTCGAGCATGTCAGGATGCAGATCGAGGCGCGCGACCGCGAGATCGCCAATCCCTACGTCAAGGATGCGCAGGTGATGAACATCCACAATGCGCGGCGCTATATCGGCGACAAGCTGATCCGCACCGCCTCTCCGCACCGCATCCTCGATCCCGCGCAGGGGCCGCTGATCGCGGTCAAGCTCAACATCCTCACCCGCAAGACGTTGGGCGGTTTCGAGACCGATCTCGACTCGCGCGTGTTCGGCAGCGAGGGCAGCGTCATTCCCGGCCTCTATGCGGTCGGCGAAGCCGCAGGCTTCGGCGGCGGCGGCGTGCACGGTTATCGTTCGCTGGAAGGCACCTTCCTCGGCGGCTGCCTGTTCTCGGGCCGCAATGCCGGCCGCGCCGCGGCGAAGGCCGTGGGCTAGATCATGCGGAGGTGGATGCAGATCGGGGCGCTTCTTGCGGCATTGGCCGCAGCCTCGGCCGCATCCGCCGATACGATCGACGTCAACGGCGTGAAGCGATCCTACACCGCGCAACTGCCGGCGAAGCGGCTGGTGCCGCTCGTGGTCGTGCTGCACGGCAAGACCCAGCGCGGCGCCGACATGGTCGCGCGAACAGCGTGGCCGCAGGTCGCGAAGCGCGAAGGTTTTGCCGTGGTCTTTCCCGACGGGCTCAACCATGCCTGGGCCGATGCGCGGACGAAGGCTGGACCGGCGCTGCGTGGCCCGCCCGAGGGCACCGACGACGTCGCCTTCATCGCAAAGCTGGTCGAGACGCTGGTGACGAACGGCACGGCGGACCCGAAGCGTGTCTATGTCGCCGGCATCTCCAATGGCGGCGCCATGGCGATGACGCTGGTTTGCGCGCGCGCCGATCTGTTTGCGGCGGGCGCGAGCGTGATCATGAATCTCACGGATGAGGCCGCAGTCACCTGCCATCCGTCGCGGCCACTGCCGATGCTGCTCATCAACGGCACCGCCGACCCGCTGGTCCCCTACGAGGGAGGACGGGGATCGAGCTATTATGCCGCAGACGGGTTCTGGTCCACCGAAGAGACGCTGGCTTTCTGGCGCAAGCTCAATGGCTGCGAGACCGACGATGCCGAGGTGACCGATTTGCCCGAGAAGGCGCCCGCGGACCAGTCCACGGTCACACGGATCTCCTCACGCTGTCCCAAAGGGCACGACGTCGTGCTCTATCGCATCAACCATGGCGGCCACCGCATGCCCGGCTTCGCTCCGGATGCCCGCTTCCCGAAGGTTGCAACCAGCCTGCTCGGGCCACAGAACCGCGACATCGACGGTGCCGAGACGATCTGGTCGTTCTTCAGTCAGTTTCCGTGAACGGCGCATGCATCAGCGGGCCACGCATGCGTACCCGGCAACGCATGCGTGCCTGGGGTGGCAGAGCTGGGGGCGCTGGGTTAGACAGGGCCGCCATTCCCACCAGGAGATCCCCCAATGAGCATTCAGCGTTTCGAAACCGGCCCGCGCATGAGCCAGGTCGTCGTGCACGGCAACACCGTCTATCTCGCCGGCGTCGTCGCCAACAAGGCCGCCGGTGAAAGCGTCACGAAGCAGACCCAGGACATCCTGGCGACCATCGACAGCCATCTCGCCAAGGCCGGCACCGACAAGTCGAAGCTGCTCTCGGCCACGATCTACATCACCGACATGAAGACCTTTGCCGAGATGAACGCGGTGTGGGACGCCTGGGTCTCGCCCGGCAACACCCCGGCTCGCGCGACCGTCGAAGCCAAGCTCGCGGCGGCTCAGTACACCGTCGAGATCATGGTCACCGCGGCGAAGTAAATTCGCGCTGAAATTGTTGCGAACGTCCGAAGCGCGATGAGAGCATCATCGCGCTTCTTTTCTGCGTGCGCATGACCTCCGGGGTAATCGATCTGCGCGTGCGAACCTTCGATAGTCGAGACAGCCGAACACGGCGCCATCGAAGGAGAACACCATGACCGACCCCGTCACCATCGCCCGCCGCTACATCGAGCTCTGGAACGAGCGCACCGCAGGCCGCCGTCGCGAACTGCTCAGCGAAAACTGGACGGCGGATGCGAGCTATGTCGATCCCCTGATGAAGGGCGACGGCCGGGACGGCATCGACGCGCTGATCGCGGGCGTGCAGCAGCGTTTCCCCGACTTCAAGTTCACGCTGATCGGCGAGCCCAACGGCTACGGCGAGCATGTCCGCTTTTCGTGGGGCCTCGGTCCCGACGGTGTCGACAGCCCGATCAAGGGCACCGACTTCGCCGTGCTGAAGGACGGCCGCATCAGGAGCATCACGGGATTTCTGGACCAGGTGCCCGCGGGCGCGTAACGCCTCTTACCCTCCCCTGGAGGGGGAGGGTCGGCTCACATTGAGCGCAGCGAAATGTGAGACGGGGTGGGGTGACAGTCTCTCCACCGATGCGGTGCCCGAGCGGAGAGATCACCCCACCCCGCTCGCGCTACGCGCGATCGACCCTCCCCCTCCAGGGGAGGGTAAGCAAGAGCCCGGCCCTTAGCTTGCAGTTGCCAGCCGATAGGCTCGCTTCGCATTCACACCAAATGCCTTCTCTCGAACATTCGGCCCAAGCTTCGCCAGGCACGCTTCCAGCGCCCCCTTGATCTCGCCATAACTCCCGGCAAGCAGACACACCGGCCAGTCCGAGCCGAAGATCAGGCGATCCTCGCCAAAACATGTTGCGGCATGTTCGACGAACGGAAACAGCCGCTCGGCATCCCAGTCACTCCACACCGCTTCCGTCGCGAGGCCCGAAATCTTGCACCAGACATTGCCGCAGGCCGCGAGAGCCGCGATGCGATCGGCCCATTCGGCGCTTTCGCCATCGGCGATCGGCGGTTTTGCGGCGTGGTCGAGCACGAAACGCGCTTGCGGAAAGGCCTGTGCAGTTGCGATCGCGGCGGGCAGTTCGCGGGTGCGGACCAGGAAATCGTAGGCGAGATCGCGGGCGAACGTTGCGGTGAGGCCGCGTTGAACGTCCTCGCGCAGCAGCCAGTCCGGATCGGCCTCGTCATGCACCTGGTGACGAATGCCGACCAGCTTGTCGCCGCCGGGCGAAGCGCGCAGCCGATCGAGCGTGTCGCCAAGCGCACCGTCCGTCAGATCGGCCCAGCCGACGACGCCAATCACCGAGGGCGTCGCATGCGCGATCCGCAAGAATTCCTCAGTCTCCTCCAGCGCGGAGCGGCACTGCACCACGATGCTCGCGTCGATGCCGTTTGCTTTCAACAGCGGCGCGAGATCGGCGGGGCCGAAGGCGCGGCGGATCGAGGCCAATTCCGGCGCGTCCATCCAGGGATAGTCGGCGCGCGAAGGATCCCAGAAATGCTGATGGCCGTCGACGATCATGCCTCACGCTCCGCCCGGCAACGGCGCGCGTGCGTCGACGAGCTTGCGCGCACGCAGCTCCTGCCAGAAGGCTTGTGGCACCGCCTTCTCCGACATCGCGATGTTGTCGGACACTTCCGCGGCGTTGCGCGCGCCCAGCACGGCAATTGTGACCGCCGGATGGGCCATGCAGAACTGAAGCGCGGCGGCCTTCAGCTCGGTCCCGTGCTTGCGGCAGAGCTCGTCGAGCTCGAGCGCACGCGCGATCAGCGCCGCGTCGGCGTCCTGATAGTTGAACTTCGCGCCAGGATGCGGATTGGCCAGAATGCCGCTGTTGTAGATGCCGCCGAGCAGGATGCCGATGTTCTTCTCGCGGCAGACCGGAAATAGCGCATCCAGCGCGCCCTGGTCGAGCAGCGTGTAGCGGCCGGCGAGCAGGAAGCAGTCGACCGGAACGGCCTGGGCAAAACGGACCAACATTTCCGACTGGTTCATGCCGGCACCGATCGCCTTGACCGTGCCGTCGGCGCGCAGGCGCTGGAGTGCGCGGAAGGCGCCGGCCACGGCATCGTCATAGTGATCGTCGGGATCATGCACGAGCAGGACATCGATGCGATCGAGCCCAAGGCGCGTCAGGCTCTCCTCCACCGAACGCATCACGCCGTCATGGGAGAAGTCGAACACCGGCCGCTCGCGCGACGTACCCTTGTAGTGCGCGTCCTCGGCGGCCGCGCCATCCGGCGCGCGCAGCAGACGACCGACCTTGGTCGAGATGACGTAGGAGTCGCGCGGCTGCTGCCGCAGGAAAGCGCCGAGCCGCCGTTCGGCGAGGCCAAAGCCGTAGAGCGGCGCGGTATCGTAGAAGCGGATGCCGGCCGACCAGGCGCGCTCGATCGTGGCGAACGCATCGGTATCGCTGACGGCGGTGAACAATCCGCCGAGCGGGGCCGAACCGAGACCGATTGAGGTGACGTCGAGGGAGCCGAGCCGCGACCGTTTCATTCCCATTGCCTTCCAAAAGTCTTCCTTCCAACCGTCCAATCATCTCTCCCGCTTGCGGAAACCGCAAGCGGGAGAGGTTCGCAGGAGCACGGGGCTGGCGACGCTCCTACTTCAACATCTGCGCAACGTTGTCCTTGGTCACGAGATCGAGGCCGGTATAGACGATCTCGGGTACCTTCTCGCCCTTCTTGATGGCGAGCAGCGTATCCATCGCCTTCTCGCCCATCTCGAACGGACGCTGGCCGACCAGCGCATTGGCGTAACCGTCGCGCAGCAGTTCGAGCTGCATCTTCAGCGTATCGGCGACGACCAGCGTGAACTTGCCGGAGTCGATGTCCTTCTTGTTCCTGGAGGCGAAGGCCTTGAAGCCTTCGGGGGCGAACATCGGCCAGCCGCCGATGGGAACGATCGAGGCGAGGTCGGGCGTGGCGGTGCGCATGTCCGTCATCTGCTGGACCGCCAGCGCCGGATCGTCGTTGCAGAAGGTCGGCGAGCCCGCGACCTCGGTCCATTTCGAGCCCTTCAGCGCCTCGCGGACGCCGTCGACGCGCTCGGCGAGATTCTTGGCGCCCGGACCGCCCGAGACCATCGCGTATTTGCCGCCATCGGGCCGCAGCTTCAAGAGCTCCTTGCCGAGCGCGACGCCGAACTCCTTGTTGTTGGTGCCGATATAGGCGATCCGCTTGGAGCCAGGCGCATCGGCATCGAAGGTGATGACGGGGATGCCGGCCG
Source organism: Bradyrhizobium sp. S3.7.6 (assembly GCF_054061875.1). Classification (NCBI taxonomy): domain Bacteria; kingdom Pseudomonadati; phylum Pseudomonadota; class Alphaproteobacteria; order Hyphomicrobiales; family Nitrobacteraceae; genus Bradyrhizobium; species Bradyrhizobium sp. S3.7.6. The sequence continues at coordinate 322,221 of NZ_JBSSEQ010000001.1, forward strand.
CGGTCGCCGCCTCGATCGACTTGGTCATGGCCGCAACGTCGGCGACCGAGATGGCGAGGCCGTCGACCTTCTGGGTGACGAAGTCCTGGATGATCTGCGCCTGCGTCGCCGGCTCATGCTCCACCGGCCCCTTGTAGATGCACTCGATGTTGCCAAGCTCCTTGGCACGCTTCAGGCAGCCGTCGCGCGCGAAGTCGAAGAACGGATTGTTCATCGCCTTGGGCACGATCACGAAACGGTAGTTCGCGGCAAACGCCGGCGTCGCCATCATCGCGACCGCGATGCCGGCAAGAAGAAGTTTCCTCATTGTTTCCTCCACCCTTATCTGGCGCCCGTCCTCTTAAGATCGTCCGGGGAGCGGACAGGCGACATTTTCGTTGCCCTCCCGGAACGACGTCATTTCAGATCATCCGCGAGCGGATGCGGTCGACCAGCACAGCCAGGATGATGATCACGCCGACCAGCGTCTGCTGCCAGTAGGAGCTGACCTGTGCCAGCACGAGGCCGTTGCGGATCACTTCCAGCAACACGCAGCCGACGATGGCCCCCAACGGACCGCCGATGCCGCCGGCGAGGTTGGCACCGCCGATGACGGCCGCCGCGATCACGTTGAGCTCGTAGGACGTCGCCATGTTGGCGGGCGCCGATCCGAGCCAGCCGGAGATGATGATGCCTTGCAGCCCTGCGGCAAGCGCGCAGATCACATAGACCTCGATCTTCACCCGCACGACCGGTATGCCCGTGAGCTCGGCGGCCTTCTCGTTGCCCCCGAGCGCGAACACGTGGCGGCCGAACGAACTGTGGTGCAGGACCACGGCCATCGCCAGCGCGAGGACCACGAGATAGATGAAGGGCACGGGCACGCCGAGCACATCGCCCGAGGTGAGCGCGTAGAAGTAATCAGCGTCCGGCCCACCCGGAAAACTGCCGCGGCCGTTGGAGACGACGTAGCCGAGCCCACGCACGATCGAGAGCATGCCGAGCGTGGTGACGAAGGGCGACAGGCCGAGCACGGCGATACAGAAGCCGTTGACGAGGCCCGCGATCAGCGCGACGCCGAGGCCCGCGAGGATCGAGATCAGCAGGATCAGACCCGGCACGTTGGCCAGCACGGTCTTGCCGTCAGCGGCCATATGCACGAACAGCGAGCCTGCGGGCGAGCCGGGCGCCGACAGCTCGGTCATGACCATCGAGGTGATCATGGCGGAGAAGCACATCATCGAGCCGACCGACAGATCGATGCCGCCGGTGATGATCACGAAGGTGACGCCGAGGGTGGCGATGGCGATGAAGGAGAAATTCTTCGCCACGTTCTGCATGTTGCCTTCGGTGAAGAAATAAGGGCTGGCGAAATGCATCACCACCAGCAGCATCGCCAGCGCGAGCAGGACATAGCCGGTCTGGGAGGCGAAGATGCCGCGCTGCCACCATCTGATCCGGCCGACATTGGTGAAGCTGATCGGAGATTCCAAGGGCATGGCCATCACGCCGCCTCCTTCGCGCCGGTGATCAGGGCGGTGACTTCCTCGGGCGACGTCTGGTGGATCGGCTTGTCGGCCCGTTTCTCACCGCGGCGCATGACGATCACGCGATCGCACACCGCGAACACGTCGGGCATGCGGTGCGAGATCAGCATGACGGCGACGCCCTGCTCCTTCAGCCGGTGGATCAGGCCGAGCACCTGCTCGACCTGGCGTACCGAGATCGCGGCGGTCGGCTCGTCCATCATGACCAGCCGCGCGTTGGACAGCCGCGTCCGCGCGATCGCAACCGCCTGGCGCTGGCCGCCAGACATCTGCTTGACGAGATCGTCGGGGCGCGTCTCCGAGCGCAATTCGCCGAACAGCTCCAGCGCACGCGCCGCCATCGCCTTGTGGTCGAGCAGTGCGAGCGGGCCGAACCTGCGCTTCAGCTCGCGGCCGAGGAAGACGTTGGCAGCAGCCGTCAGATTGTCGGCAAGCGCGAGGTCCTGGTAGACGACCTCGATGCCGACGCCGCGGGCATCGACGGGCCGGTTGAAATGGACCGCGTTGCCGGCAAAGCGGATCTCGCCATGGCTGGGACGGAAATTGCCGGCGATGATCTTGACCAGCGTGGACTTGCCCGCGCCGTTGTCGCCCATCAGGCCGACGACCTCGCCGGGCTGGACCTGCAGGTCGACGCCGTGCAGCGCGCGGATTGCGCCGAACTCCTTGCCGATGCCGGTCAGCTCGAGGACCGGTGTCGCTTCAGCCTTTGTCATCAGCGGCCTTCCTCAGACGTAGCGGTTTACCAGGGATTCCAGATATTCCTGCCGTCCCGAGCGCGGCCGCGGGTCGAAGCCGGGGCTGAGCGCACGGTCGGCAAGTTCGGCGAGCGAGCGCTGGCCGCCGAGAATGGCCCGGCCTTCGGGTGCCGCCCATCCCTCGTAGCGCTGCGCGAGCGGTGCGGTGAGGGCGCCGGCATCGAGCATGTCGGCGGCGGCGAGGAACGCGCGCGCGCAGGCATCCATCGAGCCGACATGGGCATGGATCAGATCGTCGGGGTCGATCGACTGCCGCCTGATCTTGGCGTCGAAATTGAGCCCGCCCGAGGTGAAGCCGCCGCGATTCAGGATCTCGTGGAACACCAGGGCCAGCTCCGGCACGTTCATCGCGAACTGGTCGGTGTCCCAGCCGAGCAGATCGTCGCCGCGATTGACGTCGAGCGAGCCGAAGATGCCGAGCGCCTCGGCGAGCGCCACCTCGTGATGGAAGGAGTGGCCGGCGAGGATGGCGTGGTTCTGCTCGATGTTGAGCTTGACGTCGTTCAGCAGGTCGTAGCGTTCCAGGAAGCCGTAGCAGGTGGCGACGTCGAAATCATATTGATGCTTGGTCGGCTCCTTCGGCTTCGGCTCGATCAGGATCGGGCCCTTGAAGCCGATCTTGTGCTTGTGCTCGACGACCAGCGAGATGAAGCGGCCGAGCTGGTCGAGCTCGCGCTTGAGATCCGTGTTGAGCAGCGTCTCGTAGCCCTCGCGGCCGCCCCACAGCACGTAGTTCTGGCCGCCGAGCCGGTGCGTCACCTCCAGCGCGGCGCGGACCTGGCCGGCGGCATAGGTGAAGATTTCGGGGTCCGGATTGGTCGCGGCACCCGCCATGTAGCGGCGATGCGTGAACAAATTGGCTGTGCCCCAGAGCAAGCGGACTTTTGCGGAGGCCATCTTCGCTTCGAACAGATCGGCGATCGCGTTGAGATTGGCGACGGACTCGCTGAGCGAAGTGCCTTCCGGCGCCGCATCGACGTCGTGGAAGGTGAAGAAGGGTACGTCCAGCAGGCGGAACAGCTCGAAGGCGACATCGGCCTTGGCGCGTGCCTGCGCCATCGCATCAGCACCTTGATGCCAGGGGCGCAGAAAGGTCTCGCCGCCGAAGGGATCGCCGCCCGGCCAGCAGAACGAATGCCAGTAGCAGACCGCAAAGCGCAGATGATCCTCGAGCCTGCGGCCATGCACGAGCCGGTCCTTGTCGTACCATCGGAAGGCGGGCGTGTTTCCCGCATCCTTGCCGCCGAAGGCGACAGGGGCGCTTGCATCGAAGAATTTTGCTGGTGCGTTCACTTAAGGCTCTCCTTCAACGCAGGATAAAGTTCGCGCCACCGCCGATAGGCGTCGTCATAGGCCGCAGTGACGGATGCGCGGGGCGCAAAGCTCGCGAGCCGCCGCGGGCGCTTGCACACTTCCGCGGGATCTTCGCCGGTAGCGGCGAGCCGGCCGAGCCTCGCGGCGCCGAGCGCCGCCCCGACCTCGCCTTCCTCGACGCGGTGGACGGGAATGCCGAGCACATCGGCGCAGATCTGCGCCCACAGCGGCGAGCGCGAGCCGCCGCCGACGAGATCGACCTCCGCGATTGGCCCGCTGGCCGCGCTCAGCGCCGCGAGGTTGTCGCGCGCGGCGAAGGCGACGCCTTCCAGCACGGCCTGCACGATCTGGCTGCGCCCGCTCGCACCGCGCAGGCCGACGAAGGCGCCGCTGGCGGCGGCATCGTTGTGCGGCGTGCGCTCGCCATCGAGATAGGGCAGGAATTTTATGGAGCTCGGTCCGTCGACACGCTCGCCGAGCGGCGCCAGGAGCGCGGCGGCCGGCGTCTCCATCACGCCCGCGAGCCAGGCCAGCGAAGCCGCGGCCGACAGCATTACGCCCATCTGATGCCAGAGGCCGGGCAGCGCATGGCAGAACGCATGCACGGCCGAAGCCGGTGCCGGTGCAAACCGGTCGGTGACGCGGAACACCACGCCGGATGTGCCGAGCGACAGGAATGCATCGCTTGGCGCGATCGCGCCGAGCCCGATGGCGCTCGCGGCATTGTCGCCGGCACCGCCGGCAATCACGACTTCATTCGTCATGCCCCAGCGCCGCGCGAATTCGGGCGCGAGCACTGCACTGACCTCGCTGCCCTCGACGAGGCGGGGCATGTGGTGGAGATCGAGCCCGACGGCATGCAGCAGCAGCGCCGACCAGCGGCGCAGACCGACATCGAGCCACAGCGTGCCCGCGGCGTCGGACATGTCCTCGACCATCTCGCCGGTGAGGCGATAACGCACATAGGCCTTCGGCAGCAGCACCTTTGCCACGCGCTCGAAGATCTGCGGCTCGTGCCGCGCGACCCAGAGCAGCTTTGGCGCGGTGAAGCCGGGCATCGCCAGATTGCCGGCGATCGTGTGCAGCGACGGGCAGCGCCGCTCGAGCGCGACGCATTCGGCGTGAGAGCGGCCGTCGTTCCACAGAATAGCGGGGCGCAGCGGCCGTCCGTCCTCGTCCAGCAGCGTCGCGCCATGCATCTGGCCGGACAGCCCGATGCCGCGCACCTGCGCGACCTCGCGCGGATGGCGGGCGGCGAGATCGTCGACGGCGCCAACCGCCGCATCGACCCAGGCGTCGGGATTCTGCTCGGACCACAGCGGCGCGGGATGCGACAGCGCAAGCTCGCGCGCGGCCGTCGCGACAATCGCGCCGGTTTCGCTCACGAGCACCGCTTTCACACCGGATGTGCCGATGTCGATACCGAGATACACGCCGTCCTCCCTTTCGCCTGATGCGGTGCGCGATCTCAGAGTCGCCCTTTCCGCAACGGACCGTTTCGAAATCCACCCGCCCCTAGGGCAAATTGTCCCGCATCACGATGTCGATCCTGATCTTCTCCTGTTCGCGCAAGATCGGCTCGCCGCGCGCAAGCGCGAGCAGCACGCGCACGGCGGCGCGCGCTTCATGCCCGGGGTTCTGCGAGATCGCGGCATCCATCACGCCCTGCAACAGAAGCCGGCGCGTCAGTACGGTGACGTCGTGTCCGACGAATACCACCTGCTTGCCGCGGCCGGCATCGCTCAACGCTGTGGCGACGCCTTGCGTGCCTGCGCCGACGTTATAAAGGCCGACAATGTCAGCATGCCTGCCGAGCAGCTGCGCCAGAACCTGTTCCGAACGGCCGTCTTCGTCGCGCCCTTCCAGCACCGGCAGCACGCTGAGATCGGGGAATTCCGACGCCATCACCTGGCTGAAGCCGAAGATGCGTTCGGAATGGTCGCGCAGGCCCTGCGAGCCCGCGACGATCGCGACCTTGCCGGACCGTTGGCCGACCAGCCGACCGACCAGCGCGCCGGCGGTGCGTCCCGCCGCAATGTTGTCGATGCCTACATAATGGTGGCGACGCGAGGACGGGACGTCCGAGACCAGCGTCACGACCCTGGTCCCGGCGTCGACGAGATCGTTGATCGCGGCGCGGACCCCGGGATGGTCCAGCGCCACCACGGCGACGCCGTCGTAATCGCCGGACAGCGCCTCCAGCGAGGCCGCGAGCACGGACGGGTCGAACACATCCGTGGCGACCACCTCGACGCCGAGACGGCGGGCCGAGAGCCAGGCCGACATCTCGCCGAGATAGGCCTCGATCTGCTGCATGAAGGGGTTCGGCCCCGCCGGCATCACGAAGGCAAAGCGGCGGGCACGGCTGCGGGCGAGCTCGGCGGCGGCGACGTGCGGCTGGAAGGCGTTGCGCTCGATCGTCGCCTTGACCCGCCGGACCGTATCGGGCCGCACGCCCGGGCGGTTGTGCAGGACGCGGTCGACCGTCGCAAGGCTGACACCCGCCTCGCGGGCGATGTCCTTCAGCGTCAGCGCGGTCGCGGTGAGAGTATCGGCCATGGCTGAAGGTTATCGAGGTGTTTTGAGGTACGCAACTCATTTTGAGGCGCACGACGATGTTTTCGGGTCCGGGTCACACCGCGCGGCCTCAGCCGCCCATAAGGTCGCGCGTCAGGAACAGGCTGTTGGGATCCTCGACATAGCCCTCGAACGGGCCGCAGAGCACAAAACCGTGCGCCTGGTAGAGCGCATGCGCGGGCTTGAAATAATCCCAGGAGCCGGTCTCGAGGCTGAGCCGCTTCAAGCCACGCGCGCGGGCCTCAGCGATGATGTGGCGGAGCATCCGGCCGCCGAAGCCGCGCCTCCGCGTGGTTTGCAGCGTGTGCATCGACTTCACCTCGCCATGGTCGGCCGAGAGCATCTTCAGCGCGCCGGTGGCGACCAGCGTCTCGCCGTCCCAGCCGGTCCAGAACGCGACGTCGCTCGCGCGCAGCCCAGCGAGATCGAGCGCATGGGCGCTGCCCGGCGCGGTCTGCGCCCGCGCAGCCGTGACATGATGGTCGAGCAGCTCAATGACGCGCGGATCAAAGGTGTCGCCGGTACGGACCTGCATCGTCACGGCCTCACCTCACTTGAAAGCCGCTTCTGCATGAGGACCATATCGAGCCAGCGGCCGAACTTGCAGCCGACCTCAGGCATACGGCCAACCTCGGCAAAGCCGAACGACGCGTGCAGCCCGGTCGAGGCGGAATTCGAGGCCTCGATCGCGGCGACCATCGTGTGCTTGTTGAGCGCAGTAGCGCGCTCGATCAGCGCGGCCATCAGGCAGCGGCCGACGCCGAGCCGATGATGTTGCTCGCCGACATAGACCGAATTCTCCACGGTGTGGCGATAGCCGGGCCAGGGGCGGAAATCGCCGAATGATGCGAAGCCGACGACGTCCCTGCCCTTCATTGCGACCAGCACGGGATAGCCGGCCGCTTGCCGAGCGCGCATCCACTCGCGCCGCGAATCCAGATCGGCCGGTCCGTCGGTCCACACCGCCGTGGTGTTGATCGCGGCGTAGTTGTAGATGGCCAAAATATCTTCGGCATCCTCCAGCGTGGCGTCCCGCACGATCAGCGACATCACATTTTCCCATACGATGTGCCGCGCCGCGTGATGATGACGTAGCGCGCATCCTGTTTGGTTTCGTTCTCGAAGGTCACCGCCCGCATCACGTCGAAATCGAGACAATCGCCGTCGCGCAGCCGCACGGTCTTGGCGTCGATATGCACGCAGACCGCACCCTCCAGCATCAGGAGCTGCTGGGTGAACGCGTTGCGGCCCCAGGGGCTGTAGGAGACACGCGCTCCGGCCGGCAGGTCGACGACGATGATCTCGATGCCGCTCGCCGCATCCGGCGGCGAGGCATGACGCCGCCGGTAGCCGCTGTCGGGATCGCGCCAAAGCGGCTGGTCGGCAAGCCGCATCAATCGCTCCGGCGGTTTCTCGGCGAGCGCGACGACGTCACTGAGGGTGACATCGAGCGCCGCGCAGAGCTTGTTGAGCAGCGCAGCGGTGGCGCTGCTCTGCGCCCGCTCCACCCTCCCGATCATGGCCCGGCTGACACCGGAGCGCGTCGCGAGTTCGTTCAACGTCATGCCCGCCTGCGTCCTCAAGGTCTTCAAGCGACGACCGATCGCACGGTCGAGTTTCTGCTGGTCCATGGCTTTCATCCGAATATTGCCCGACAGGAGGACCGCACCCATCAGGGCGGGAGAAGCTTAAGCCGGGCGGGGCGCGCATGCCGGATGCGAAGAGCTAATATATTAGAATTTTTGCGCGGCAAATTCCCTGGCGAATTGCCACAGCCCGCCTGGACATGGCGGGCTCGGCAAAGTGTCCTTGGGGAAATTCGCTAGACCAGAAAATCCGGCGCCGCGCCGTGGGCCTGCGGGATCAGGGATCCGGGCGCGAGGTGAAGCGTCATCGCATGATGATCCGCATCGGTCAGCGTCAAAATATTGGTCTGAGTGTCGAAGGCCGCGTTCACCTTGGCGTCGAAGCCATCCAGCACCAGCGTCGTGCCTGGCGTATAGTTTGAGATGACACCGGATGTTTGCCGGGCGTCGGGCCCGAAAACAAACGTGTCCGTACCCGTCAGAACGACATTGCTGCTCAAATTACCGGTGACCACCAATGTCCCGTTGTTGACGTTGACCGTTCCGGTCCCGCTCAAATTGTCGACCTTGAGCACGCCATTATCCAGGACAGTGGCGTTGTTGACGAGGTTGCCCGAGACATCCACCTCACTGCCGGCGTGGACATTGACGATGCCGCCATTGGTCAAGCCATTCCCGAAATCGATCGTGCCGCCCTGATCTGCGGTGATCGTTCCAAAGGTGTTGAAAACGGCGTCGTCGAAATCGAGCGAGGCATGCACGGCTTCGATCAGGCCGCTGCTGGTGACGGAATTGCCGGTATTCACCGCAAGCGGCTGGGACCCGTTCGCCTCGAGCGTGCCGGAGACGCCGATATCCAAGGTGAGGCTGTGATCTCCGTTTCCGATCGTGCCGGCGCCGTCGATCGTGCCGCCGTCAAGGTCGAGCGTGTGATGTGCACCGCTGTTCAGGATCGAGGAGCCCGGATCGAGCTTGATCTCGCCATTGCCAATGACCGTGGCGTCGCCGGTCAGGATGGCTTTCGCGAAATTGAAGAACTCGATCTTGCCGCCATTGTTCAGCGTGCCGCTGACATTCAGAACGCTTCCGGCACTGTCGTCAAACACGGCGCCAGCCTTGAGTGTCACGTTGTTGAAGCTGTTGGCGCTGCCTGCAACGGATTCGATAAGCCCGCCTGACGTCGCATCCAACGACGTCCCGTCCAGATGCACGTTGTCGAAGGTGATGGTGCCGCCATTGGCGACGATCGCACCGAGGGAACCGCCGGCGATCGTATCGTTCACGAACGCGAGCATCGCCTGGGCTTCGCTCAGTGAACCGAGATTGTTGATCGTGCTGTTGCTGATGACACCGGCGCTGCCGGTCTCGTGCAAATTGCCGGTCACGCTGATATTGATCGTGGCCCGGTCAATCGACGTGAAGCCGGTCGAGCCGGTGACCGTCAGAACGCCACCGCCGCCGCTGGTGTCATTCACGTCAGTGACCGTGATCGCGACGTTCTTTGTCGCGATCTCTGTCCCGTCGCTGACCGCGACGGTGACGTCATAGACGTTGTCGTGGTTCGCGTCTTTCGGCGCCTCGAAGTCGGGCGCGGACTTGAACGTCACATCGCCCGTCGCCGACACGTCGAACAGAGCCGCGTCAGTGCCGGACAGCGAATAGGTCAGCGCGGGACTGTCCACATCGGTCGCCGCGACGTGGTAGGCGACGCCAGAGCCATTCTCCGCGAAGCTTGCCGTCGTGCCCGAGCTGATCACGGGCGCATCATCGATTCCCCTCAGCGTCACGGTGATGCCCTGTGTCCCGTAGAAGCCGTCGAGGACCAAGATGAAGATGTCGGTATGGGTCTGTCCGGCCGCGAGCGGAGCGATGTCGGCATGAGAGACATCATAGCTCCACGTCACCTTGCCATCGGCAACGTCGATGGTGGCCGTGAGTGTGCCGAGATTGCCGTCTTGCGGTGCCACCGCGACCGTGTGGGCACCGGCAAAGAAACCCGCCTGCGATGTCGAAACATGGGCAGCGCCATTGTCCGTCAGCTTCGCTGCGGTGAAGGAAGGCGTAGTAAGATCTCTTACAAAGATGTCGTAGGTATGGTTGGTATCGCCCGGCACCAGAATGCTGGATAAAGACTCGAATGCCACCTTGGTGCCATCAGGCGAGAACACGGGAAGCCGGCTGCCGCCTCCGAATTCCCACGGCCTGCCCCCATTGGTCGAGACGGCCGTGATGGCACCCGTGGCCAGGTCCTTCACATAGACGACCTGATCGGCATTGACACCCGGCACGAGATTGGTGGCACTGGAATAGAACGCAATCTTGGTGCCATCAGGCGAGAACACGGGTTTCTGGGCTTCGCCGTTGTTCTGCGGGACTCCGTCGGCATCGGTCGATACCAGCGTGACCGCGCCTGTGGTCAGATCCTTAATGACGATGTTGCCGATTAGGTTGTTAGAACTACCCGGCACAAGATTGTCGGCAAAGGTATAGAACGCCACCTTGGTGCCATCTGGCGAGAACACCGGGTCGAAGCTGCCGCGATCCCCACGAGCGCCGCTGGCGCTCTCCGACACCAGTGTGGTGGCCCCGGTGGAAAGGTCCTTGATGTAGATCTCGGTGGTGTCGCCGCGCACTGTGGCCGACCCGAACACGATTTTGGTGCCATCGGGCGAGAACGAGGGGGGGGAGGTAAAGCCATTCTCAAGCCCGCCGCCGCCGGGTCCTCCGTTGTATGGACTGGGCGCTATGAGCGTTATCGCGCCAGTGGTCAGGTCCTTCACGAAGATGTCGCGCACGTGGTCGGTATCATCAGGCACGAGATTGTCGGCATCGGAATAGAACGCAACCTTGGTGCCATCAGGCGAGAATATCGGGTTGGTGGTCGATAAGCCGTCCGCCTGCTCCCCACTGGCACTCGTCGATACGCGCGTGAGGGCACCGGTGGCCAGGTCCTTCACGAAGATGTCGACGCCCGTTGCGAACGCCAGCTTGGTGCCATCGGGCGAAAAAATCGGCTGGTAGCCACCCAGCTGAACCCCGCTGGCATCGGTCGACACGAGCGTGATCGCCCCGGTCGAAAGGTCCTTCACGAAGACGTCGGGTGCACCGTTGGTATCGCCGGGCACCAGATTGTCGGCATAGGATGCGAACGCCACTTTCGTGCCGTCGGGCGAGAACGCTGCCTGGACACTCGCGCCATCCGCCTGCGCCCCGGTTGCGCTGGTCGACACGCGCGTGAACGCATCGTCGCTGCCACCGCCAGCGGTGAAAACAGGTGCTGAATTTGTCATCAATGCCTCCGTTTGCCCGGCAACAGGCCGGACCCGAATGTTTTGCACGACAATCAGAAACAGAAACGCGGCACCAATGAGTCCCTGCTGTCCAAGGCAAGTTTAGTGCCCCTAGATGACGAACGCTTGATGCAGCCGCGAAGGATCAGATGAAGGATCAGATTGAGCGTCGTTGGCTGCGCCGCTGCACAACAGGCAATCAAAACTGCGCCAGCAGTCTTTCACGATACGCAGCCGCGCCGAACTGCGAGAGCGCATAGCATCCCTCAGGGTGATCTCGTGTCGTCGGGATGAATAAGCCGCTCCATTCTGAAATGCAGCGCGAGCGGTGATCCGTTACATCACCAAGAATTGCCATCGCCAAAAATTGGCCACTTTAACCGACGCTGGGGAGACCGACGCCATTTGGCGGATCTTTGGCCCCTTCATGCTTCCGGATACGCCAAGATGAACGTGGCCATGGGTCGGAGAAACATCCAACACGCCAAATCAGCGGCCATCAATTTTTGAATGGAGCGGGCGAAGGGAATCGAACCCTCGTATGCAGCTTGGGAAGCTGCCGTTCTACCATTGAACTACGCCCGCTTATGCGCATGCAGCGCCCGCTCTGATTAGCCGAGACGGCGCCTCCCGCCAAGCGGTTTGGCGCACCCGGCCGGACGCTTCTTAACGTTTCAGTAAGATTCCAGGTGCGCCGGATTGTGGCGGTGTTATGATCGCGCGTCTGGGGAGAGACGTGCACTGAGTGGGGCGTGTGCATGCTGGGGCGTGGCTACACGATATTCAACACGGCCATAGGGCGCTGCGGCATCGTCTGGAGCAGCACCGGCGTGGTCGCCGTGCAATTGCCGGAGGCGCGGGAGATCGATACCCGCCGCCGGATTTTCGCGGTCCATCCCGAGGCGCGCGAGCAGCAGCCTCCGCTGAATGCCGAGCTTGCGATCGAGGGCATCGCAGGCTTGCTGCAGGGCGGCGACCCTGATTTTTCCGAGGTCAGCCTGGACGCCGGCGGCGTCCCCGGCTTCCATCGGCGCGTTTATGAAGCCGCCTGCGCCATTCCGCGCGGGGAGACCCGCACCTATCACGAGATCGCCAAGGCGCTGGGCGCCTCCGGCGCCGCGCATTCGGTGGCGCAGGCGATCGCCAAAAATCCCTACATGCTGATCGTGCCCTGTCACCGGGTGCTGGAGGCCGGCAATTACGCCGACCGACTCTCGCCTTACGGCGGGGTGATCTCCAAGCGGCGGCTGCTGGCGCTCGAGGGCGCCCATCCGGTCGCGAGCAAGACGCTGTTCGAGGTGCTGCTGCCCGTTGCGCCACCGAGGCCCAGCTAAGGCGCGATCGGAATCGCACCTTAGCTTTGTTTTTTTGGGCATGATCTTGTCGGACAACCGCTACACACTTGTCCGGACCATGCCTAGATAGGTGGCATGGATGCGACCACGCTGCTGACCACGCAATCGATGACGGTCTCGGAGTTTCGCTGCGATGCGGGACCGGACGACAAGCCGTTCGCGGAGTGCCGCACCGGGCATTCCATTGCCTATGTCCGCTCCGGCAGCTTCGGCTGCCAGTGCCGCGCCGGCTTCTTCGAGCTGGTGGCGGGCTCGATGCTGGTCGGCGCTCCACGCGAGGAATACACCTGCACGCATGAGCACGTCAGCGGCGACGTCTGCCTGGGCTTCTTCTTCAGCGAGGACCTGGTCGATGCCCTCGGGGGACGGCGCGAGATCTGGCAGGTCGGCGCGACACCGCCGCTGCCCGAGCTGATGGTGCTGGGCGAGCTCGCCCAGACGGCGGCAGATGGCAACAGCGACCTCGGTCTCGACGAGGTCGGTCAAATTCTGGCCGGCCGCTTCATCGATGTCGTCTCGGGCAAGGCGCGCAAGCCGGCCACGCCCACCGCACGCGACCGCCGCCGCGCAGTCGAAGCCGCGCTGTGGATCGACGCCAACTCGCATGCCGAGGTCGACCTCGAACAGGCGGCGCGGCAGGCGGGCCTCAGCCCGTTCCATTTCCTGCGGCTGTTCTCGGCCGTGCTCGGCGTCACCCCGCATCAATATCTGGTGCGCTCGCGGCTACGCCATGCGGCGCGGCTGCTGACAGATGATGACATCGCGGTCACCGACATCGCCTATGACGTCGGCTTCGGTGATCTCTCCAATTTCGTCCGCACCTTCCATCGCGCCGCCGGCGTGTCGCCGACGAAGTTCCGGCAGGCGTCGAAGGGCGAGCGCAAGATTCTCCAAGAGCGCGCGACCCTCAACTGAATAGGGTCGTCTCCGGCGCGCGCCAGTTGCGGCGCGCTTTGCAATGGAGACGATCATGTACGACCACATCGGACTGCGTGTTGCCGACCTCGACGCCGCCACGCGCTTCTACACCGCGGTGCTGGCGCCGCTCGGCTACGCCCTGTGCTCGAGCGGCGACGGCTATGCGGGCTTCGGGCCGAAGGGCGAGCCGGCGCTCTGGCTGCACCTGAACAAGGGACGCAAGGCCGACGGCGCGCATATCGCGTTTCGCGCCAAGGACCATGATGCGGTCAAGGCATTCCACAGCGAAGGCTTGAAGAGCGACGGCCGTGACAATGGCGGCGCCGGCCCGCGCAAGGACTATAGCCCGACCTACTACGCGGCGTTCCTGATTGATCCCGATGGCAACAACATCGAGGCGGTTTGCGTGTGAGCCCGCCGCGCACGAGCACTCGCAGGGTGGGCAAAGCGACTTGTCCGCCGTAGCTCGAAGAGCGAAGGCGGAAGCGTGCCCACCATCGCGTGCGACTGTGCCGATGAATGGTGGGCACGACGCGCGAAGAGCGCGCCTTTGCCCACCCACGAACCTCTCAATCAAGGACACCTTCATGGCCTCCATCCACAACGACATCCCCCTCCCCGTTCCCGCCCGCGACGTCTGGGACGCCGTACGCGATTTCGGCGCGCTGCCTCAGCGGCTGGCGCCGGGCTTCGTCACCGCCTGCACGCTCGACGGTGATGCACGCATCGTCACCTTCGCCAATGGATCAGTGGCGCGCGAGGTGCTGGTCGATTGCGACGATGCGCGGCAGCGGCTGGTCTACGCCATCAACAACGAGCGGCTCAGGCATTACAGCGCCTCGGTGCAGGTGATCGCCGAGGGCGAGGCGAGCTGCCGCCTTGTCTGGATCATCGACATGCTGCCGAACGAGCTTGCGGCTTATGTCCAGGGGCAGACCAGGGACGCCGTCGCCGCAATACACCGGGCGTTCCCGGCCGTGGCTGCGTGATCTTTCGCACAGAGCCCTGCCCTCGCCGGCCCTAACCATGGCCGCGTGCGTCCGGTTGGCTCCGCTCTCCCGGCGGAGCCACGCACGCGAGGAGCAGGCCATGAGAGGTGCGGATAAGGTGATCTGCCAGGCGGCCGCCGTGCTGCTGCTGTTTTCGATCTCGAGCGCGCCGGCAAAGGCGCAGTTCCTCGGCGGCGGAGGCGCCGGCGGCGAGGACATGATGACCCAGATGGCGCCGATGCTGGAGATGATGAAGGCGAAGATGGGCAAGCGCCGCTTCGCCATGCTGATGCAGACCATGGGTCCGATGATGAGCCGCATGATGGAGAACGGCGGCGGCGGGCTCGGCGGCATGATGGGGGGCGGCGGCAGCCTGAGTGGCGGCAATTTCGGCGGTGGCTTCGGCGCGCCGAACTACGGCGGCTACACGCCGATGGGCGCAGGCGGCTACATGCCGACCGGAATGGGCGGCATGGGTGGCGGCGACATCATGGGTATGCTGGGTGGTTCCGGCGGCGGCGACATGATGGCGATGATTCCGCAGCTGATGCGGCTCGCCAATGTCGGCGGCGGTGGCGGCCATCGCCGCCACAGGCACCGCTAATCGGCAGCCGACAGAGCCGGCCTGATCGCAGGCTTGCTCTCGCGCGGCCCCCAGCGTGTCAGCACCACGCTGGAGCTCGAGAGCAGGCCGAGCACGACCATCGAGCTCGCGGCCAGCCAGAAGAAGCTCTGCGCGGTGGCGTCGTGCGTCGACAGCCACCAGCCGATCGCCGCGATGTAGATCAGGCGCGCGGTCTGCGCCAGCACCGGCCCGATCACCTTGGCCGCGCCCTGCGACGAGAAATACATTGTCGAGGCGAGCCCGATGAAGGCGTAGAACGGCGCCACCGTCGACAGATATTGATGGCTGGTCGCACGCACCGTTGCGCTGTCGGTGAAGATGTTGACCCAGAGATCCGGGAACAGCGCGACGAGGCACGCCGGCGCGCCGACGGCGACGAACGCGCTCGCACCGGCGATCCAGGCGATGCGCCGGGCGCGCGCGATGCGCACCGCGCCGATCGCCATGCCGATCATCGGCACCGAAGCGATGCCGAACGAGAACGCGATCGAGGTCAGCAAAAATTCCAGCCGCGCGCCGATGCCGTAGCCGGCGAGGATCGCAGTGCCGAACTTTGCCAGCATGTGGGTGAAGATCGAGATCGTCAGCACCGATTGCAGCGGCGAGAAGCAGGCGATGGCGCCGACCTTCAGGATATCGAAGAACATCGCCCATTGAACGCGAAGCCCGCGCAGTTTCGGCACGATTCGGGCGCGGCCGGATAACAGGTACCAGCCCATCACGCAGATATTCACGGAATAGGCGATCAGCGAGCCGGCCGCGACGCCGCGCATGCCGAACTGCGGCACGGGCCCGAGCCCGAGGCCCAGCGTGCCGCCAAGCACAACCTGCATGACCGCGGAATTCAGCATCAACAGCGAGGGCAGCTTCATGTTGCCGGTGCCGCGCAACACGCCCGCCATGGTGTTGAGCAGCCACGGCAGCACGGCCCCGCCAAAAAACACCTGTGTGTAGGCGACCGCATGCGTCAGCACATCCCCCCGTCCGCCGAGCATTTCCAGAACGCGCGGCCCGAAGATCAGCATGCCCAGCATGAAGACGAGGCCGAAGGTGATGCCGATCAGCAGCGCATGTGCGGCGAGCGTGCCGGCGCGCTCGCGGTCGCCTGCGCCGAGCGCCCGCGCGATGGCCGACGCCACGGCGCCGCCCATGGCCCCGCCGGACATGGTCATGGTCAGGATCACTGTCGGAAACACCAGCGCCATTGCCGCCAGCGCCTCGACGCCGAGCCGGCCGATATAGGAGGTCTCCGCGATCACCACACAGGTGCCGGCCGACAGCGCGACCACGTTCGGCCAGGCGAGGCCGAGCAGCGTGCGCAGAATCGGCCCGTCCATCAGCGCGCTTCGTACCGGCCGCGGAGGCGGCGGCAACGGACGCTCTTGTTCATCGACCGGGATTTCGGCGATGTCGGACATGTCCTCTCCCGGGCGCAGGCCATTCGCGGCGCGGCAATGCGTAGGTGTGCCAATAAATTTCGTCGCGCGGAAGGCGCGGCGACAGGCTTAGCACGGCAATTGCCGATTCCTCCTGCGCCGGATGCAGGCGTGCCCTGCGGCAGCGCATTTCAAGTGGTGGAATTACTCAATGGTCCACACCAGCGGCGGCCGACCGCCCGCTGTCGGGCGCAGGTGCACGCCGATGTGCCGCCCGCATCCGGCAGCGAGCCCCTCGAACAACCCTTCCAGCACCTTGGTGCAGGCGCGATGATAGTCGGCGACGTCATCCATCAGCTTCCAGCTCTGCTGACGAAATTCAAACGTGCCTTCTGACGCGGTCGTCTCGGCAGAGTCATCCTGCGCGGCAATCAGCGCATTCAGGAACGCTGCGAACTCGCTGGCGCCACCGCGGCTCATGGACAGTGCCGCCGCGACCTCGTCAAAATACTGCATCCCGATCAGCTTGCCGGTGAGGTGCAGGAGATAGCCGGCGTCTTCCGGGCCGAACAATTGCACCATCACGGGCGCGGCGGTGCGCACATATTCCATCGCGTAGTTGCGATAGGCTTTTTCCAGCCGCGGTTTTGGCCAGCTCGAAACAGGTAGCGCAGGCGCACTCTTCGCATCGAACAGCGGCGCTTCCAGATGACGCGCGAAGACCAGGCGCTGATCCAGCTCGAGCGGGTGGTCGTACTGATAATAATAGCCTTCGAGCCCATCCTGACCGTCGACGCTCTGCTTGGTGCAGACGAAGCCGAGCCTGGTATCGCCGAGCGCGACGCCATTGTTGGCGTGCCAGCCGCGCAGCATCGCGCGGCTGACCTCACCCGGCACGCCGCAGATCGCGGTGCCCTTCCAGATCCAGCGCGGCGGCGGATAGCGGATCCAGGCTTTGCGATCGCTCTCATACATGTACTCGACATGCACGCCGCCGATCCAGTTGGAGAGATAGTGATATTGCGCGGCGGCCACCGCAGGCGGCAGATGACTGAGACCGAGCTTTTCGAGCCCCGGCAGGAAGCGCTCCTGCTGCTGGCGGCGAAACACGCGGAAGACGAATTCGGCAGCATCCGCCGTGCCGCGCCGTGTGACGACGGTGAGGATGAGTCCGGTGAAATAGGCGTGATAGAGGTCGGCGACCGCACGCCAGCGCTTCCATTGCGCTTCCTCTGCTGCGTCTGTTGCGGCGGTCATGTTCGCTCCCGATCGTTGTTTTGATCGAGTGTGTCACTGCGCCCTGTACGAGGCAACCTGACGCTCAAGCAGAGCGCCCTGCACGCCAGCCCGTCAATTCCGCATCACGAATTTTGCGCAAGCCTGGCCGCGCGCTCGCGCTCGACGCGTTCGGTGACGTCGCGCGCCATCGCGACCGATCCGACCACGGCACCACCGGCATCGCGCACCAGCGCGAAGGTCATCTCGATGTAGAGCTTGCGTCCGCTCTTGTGCAACGCGCGGGTCAGCGTCGGCCTGCCCGCGAGCTTCATCGCCCCGGTGGCAAGCGCAGCTTCGAAGCCCTTCCAGTGCGCGGCACGCAGATGTTCGGGAATGATCAGATCGAGGTTCTGGCCGAGCGCCTCGTCCGCCGAGAAGCCGAACAGTGTGGTCGATGCGCGATTCCAGCGCGTGATGGTGCCGGAGCGATCCGAATAGATCAGCGCGTCCGCGACGTCGTCGACGATCCTTGCGTCGAGTTCGGATTGAACACTCATCTCGCCACCTCGCATGCAGCCGGATTTCAGCTTGCATCCCGGCAGTAGTCAATCGAGAGGCTGCGGCGTACTGGATGCCCCGGTCAAGCCGGGGCATGACAGTAGGGTGTGTAGCTACACCCGAAAATGCTTCGATAGTTTGAGCCCCTGCGCCTGGTAGTTCGAGCCGATGCGCTGGCCGTACATCGCGTCGGGGCGCGACAGCATTTTCTCGTAGACGAGACGGCCGACGATCTGGCCGTGCTCGAGGATGAACGGCACCTCGCGCGAGCGCACTTCGAGCACGGCGCGCGATCCCTGCCCGCCAGCGCCGGCATAGCCGAAGCCGGGATCGAAGAAGCCGGCATAGTGCACGCGGAACTCTCCGACCAGGGGATCGAACGGCACCATCTCCGCGGCGTAATCGGGCGGCACCTGCACGGCTTCCTTGGAGGCGAGGATGTAGAACTCGCCGGGATCGAGGATCAGGCTGCCGTCGGGACGCGCCGAGATCGGTTCCCAGAAATCCTCCACCGCATAGCCGGAGCGGCGGTCGACGTCGACGACACCGGTGTGGCGCTTGGCGCGATAGCCGACGAAGCCGTTGGCCTTCTCGCCGGAGAGATCGACGGAGACGGCGACGCCGCCGGTGAGATCGGCATCATCGAGATCGACGAGACGCTCAGTCGCATGCAGCGCCTCGAGCTCGTCGATGTTGAGGATCGCATCTCCGGTGCGGAAGCGCACCTGACTCAAGCGCGAGCCCTCACTGACCAGCACCGGAAACGTCTTCGGGCTGATCTCGGCGTAGAGCGGGCCGTGATAGCCGGCGCCGATCATGTCGAAGCGGCGGGTGCCGTCGGCGATGACGCGGGTGAAGACATCGAGCCGGCCGGTCGAGCTTTTCGGGTTGGCGGCGGCGACGATCTCCGGCGGCAGCGCCAGGCTTTCCAGGAGCGGCACGATGTAGACGCAGTTGGTCTCCAGCACCGCGCCATCGGCGAGGCTGAACTCGTGCAGCTTCAACTCGTCGATGCGCTCGGCGACGGTCGCGCCGGGACCCGGCAGGAAGCTGGCGCGAACGCGATACGCGATGTCGCCGAGGCGAAGGTCGAGGCTCGCCGGCTGGATCTGGCTTTCGACGAAGTCATAAGCGGGCAGGATGAGGCCCGCCTTCGCCATCGCCGCGATCATGCGGTCGGGCAGGATACCATTGGCGTCGGCGGCAACCGTGAAGCTCAACCGGGGGTCCTCGTCAGGGGTCAAATGCATCCGGACATGCGGGAAATAGCAGCCTTTTACGGCTATCCGATGGACGCCTTGACGGAAAGGCCATTGCGGAATATGAGCATCACTTATCCCGTGGTGATTTGAGCCGGCCGGCTTGCAGCCACGTTAAATAAGTCGCTAAACAGGCCGGGGACCTCTGTGATCCCGGCCCGTGGAAGTTATCCAGGCCGGTTTTTTTGTGACCATTTTCGATGGTCACGCAGAGGAGGTCCTATGTCGAAGTCCCCGGCGTCCACCACGCAATACCGTCCCGAAACCCGACTGGTCCATTCCGGCACCCTGCGCTCGCAATATGGCGAGACGTCGGAGGCGCTGTTCCTGACCCAGGGCTACGTCTACAACAGCGCCGAGGAGTGCGAGGCGCGGTTCAAGGGCGAGGACCCCGGCTTCATCTATTCGCGCTATTCCAACCCGACCATCTCGATGTTCGAGCGCCGCATGATCGAGCTCGAAGGCGCCGAAGCCGCCCGCTCGGCGGCGACCGGCATGGCCGCGGTGACGACCGCGATCCTGGCGCCGCTGAAGGCCGGCGATCATGTGGTGGCCTCCCGTGCCCTGTTCGGCTCGTGTCTCTACGTCATTCAGGATCTCTTGCCACGCTACGGCATCGAGACCACGCTGGTCGACGGAGCCGATCTCGACCAGTGGCAGCGCGCCTTGAGGCCGAACACCAAGACGTTTTTCCTGGAGAGCCCGACCAACCCGACGCTCGACGTGCTCGACATTCCAGGGATCGCCGAGATCGCGCACAGCGGCGGCGCGCGGCTCGTCGTCGACAACGTGTTCGCGACGCCGATCTGGCAGAGCCCGCTCGCGCTAGGGGCAGACGTCGTCGTCTATTCCGCGACCAAGCACATCGACGGCCAGGGCCGTTGTCTCGGCGGCATCATCCTGTCGTCGGAAGCGTTCATCGCCGAGCACATCCACAATTTCATGCGCCAGACCGGCCCGTCGATCTCGCCGTTCAACGCATGGGTCCTGCTCAAGGGCCTGGAAACGCTGGGCGTACGCGTGCGCGCGCAGACCGAGACGGCGGGACGCATCGCCGACGTGCTGGCGAGCCATCCGAAGATTTCGCGGCTGGTCTATCCCGGCCGCGCCGATCATCCGCAGGCAGCTCTCGTGAAGAAGCAGATGCGCGGCGGCTCGACGCTGGTCGGCTTCGAGGTCAAGGGCGGCAAGCAGGGTGCGTTCCGCGTGCTCAACGAGCTCAAGCTTGCAAAAATCTCGAACAATCTCGGCGATGCCAAGAGCCTCGTCACGCATCCGGCGACCACGACGCATCAGCGCCTCAAGCCGGAAGACCGCGCCGCGCTCGGCATCAGCGAGGGCTTCATCCGCTTCTCGGCGGGGCTCGAGCATGTGGACGATCTGATCGAGGATCTGACCGCGGCGCTGGAGAAGGCGTGAGGCGATTGGGCTCTTGTAGGGTGGGCAAAGCGACTTGTCCGCCGTAGCTCGAAGAGCGAAGGCGGAAGCGTGCCCACCATTCACGATCATATCGCCGATAGATGGTGGGCACGGCGCGCGAAGAGCGCGCCTTTGCCCACCCTACGGCACCGAGCCTACATCGGCCGATACGTTCGCACGTCCGCGGGCACGTTGACGCCGAGCTTGATCTGGCCGACGGAGCGGATGATGTCGTCGCCGAGGATCTGCGCGAAGCAGGCATAGCCCCAATCGTTCATATGCAGGCCGTCGGCGATCACGAAACTCTCGACCGGGATCGATTGATTCTCGTGCCAGTCGCGCATCACCTCGAAGCGGGGGAAGATGCCGACGTGACGGAGCTCGGCGACCTTCCCGAGCAGGTGCACCATCTTGCCGGCGCTCTCCTTGCGCTGGTTGACGGCTGGCGAATATTGCGGATCGACCAGCACGATGTCGGCGCCGCCAGCGGCCTGGATGCGGGAGATGCCGTCCTCGACCATCTTGGCGGTGTCACCGGGATCGAGATTGCGCAGCACCGCATTGGTGCCGACCTGCCAGATCACGAGATCCGGATGCACGTCGATCACCTCCTTCTGGAGGCGCTTCATCATCTCGGGCGCGTCCTCGCCGCCGACGCCGGCGTTGATCACGGTGATGTCGGCGGTCGGATATTGCCGGCGGAGCTGCGCGGCGAGACGGTTCGGATAGTTGAAATCGGGCGAGCTCGCGCCATAGCCCGCCGTCGACGACGAGCCGAACGCGACGATCACGACGGGTTTGCCGGCGACGAGCTTGCCCGCGACATGCGGCAGCGAGCCCATCGCCTTCGAGCCACCCTTCGGCGTGAGGCAGGGCACGCGGCTGAAAATGTCCCCGGCGGATTTCGCGACCTGCTTCACCTTGTCGATGGCGCGGGCGGTCACGCCGCGCTGCTCGTGGGACGTCGCGGCGACGGTGGTCTGGGAGGGCGAAGCGGAAGCCGGACTAGCGGCCTGCTGCGGCGCGGGCGTTGCCTGCGTGGCCTGCGCCTGCACTGGTGCCAGCGACATCGGCGTCAGGAGCAGCAGAGCCGCCGCGGGCGCAGCCAGCCATGCCGTCAACCAAAAAGGGCGGAGAGAACTCATTAACGCTAGACCTCAATTTTGCTGCTGGGCCGGCCCCAGATGGGCTGCGTCGATCACAAACTGTGCCAACGCCCGGCCAAGGCAGTCATGGACCTGTTTCGCCAGCTCTGGCCCACGGGACGGGCTGAACAGGTCGAACTGACCCTGATCATTCCACTGCCGCATGATCGCGAAACGGTCGAACAGCGGGATGTCATGCTCCTGCGCCACCACCCGCATATTGTCGAGATAGGGCGGCACCGAGATCATGGTTTCGGTACGCGGGCTGTACTGCAAGTTCATCAACACAACGTCAGCCCCTGCTTTTTGCAGCGCGGAAACCCCTTCGGTCACCGCCCCGCGAAAATCATCGGGATCAATCGCTCGGATAGCATCCACAGTCCCGGTCTGCCAGATGACCAAAGTAGGCCTTTTTGCTTCCATCAGCTTAACGAAGGTCGCGGCCGCCTCCTCGGCCGTCTTCTTGCTCTGTATTTCTACGGAGACGTGCACGGTCTCCGACGGCAGCAGCCTGTCCTGCAGGATGGCCTGCATGCGCGCCGGGTAGGAGCTGTCCTCCGAGGCCGGAATCGTGGTCGAACGGCTGCCAATGACCAGGATTTCGAGCGGTTTGCCGGCCTTGATGGCATCGGCGACCCTCGGAAGCTGGCTTTCAGTGGTGAGCAGATAGGATGGCAATTCGCAGGCCGGGGGCGCGGCCGGAGCAGCCGGCACGGCATCGCCCGCGCGCGCCAGGGGCGCGGCGAGGTTACCGCACAGCAGGACCAGGCTCAGGAGAACCTTCGCCTTCATCAGCCCCCTCCCGCCAGATCGGCGTTGCCGACGGCGTTTTTGGTTTTCGCACCGCTCTTGTCAGCCACGCGCTTGTACCACGAAATCACCCAGGCAACGCCCCACATGATCAGGATTCCGGAGAGACTAATCAGCGCATGCATGGCTGCGCCGCCGGAGACTTCGGCCAGGATGAAATGGCCGGCGAAGGCGAGGAAGACGCCGAGGCAGAAGATCTCCAGGGAATGCTGGCCGCAGAGGATCAGCGGCCGCAGCCAGGGCGATTTCAGGCCCGGCCATTCCCGGGGCAGGAAGCGAACGGTGAGTGCGGCGAACGCCAGGAAATGCGTGAAGCGCAGCACGTCGAGATCGGCCTTGTCGATCGGATACATCCACTGCTCGAGCCGCCTCGGCATGAAGTGGGAGAGCTGCGGCACATACCAGGTCAGCGTCACGTAGAACGCCGCGACCAGATAGGCGATCGATATCCACATCGTGACGCGGGACGCCAGGATGCGCGACATGCGTCGCGCACCTCCGAGCGCACACCATGCGCCGAATACGAAAAGCAATTGCCAGGCGAAGGGATTGAACGCCCAGAAGCCGTTCGGATAGGCCGACAGATACAGGTCGTATTCCCAGGTCACCGCGTAGAGCAGAACCGAGAGGCCGAGCGTCACGTCGGGCCGCCATTTCATCAGCCACAAGATCAAGGGCAGCGCCAGCATCAGCACGATATAGAGCGGCAGCACGTCCATGTTGACCGGACGAAAGCGCAGCAGCAGCGCCTGCACGATCGTGACGTCGGGCTGCTTGAGGAAATCCATGATGCCCATCTCTTCGGTGTAGAGCGGGTTCTCGAACCTGGTCGCAACGTAGGAGATTTCGGCGAGGAAGATCGTGAACAGAAAGACGTGGGCGACATAGATCTGCCAGACGCGCCGCAGGATGCGCGCGGTAGCGACGACGAAGCCGCTTTCGAGCATGGCACGACCGTAGACGAACGCCGCGGTGTAGCCGGAGATGAAGATGAAGATCTCGGTGGCGTCGCTGAAGCCGTAATTGCGGATCGTGAACCAGGTCAAAAGGCTCGGCGGCAGATGGTCGACGAAGATCAGCCACAGTGCGAGCCCGCGGAACAGGTCGAGCCGGAGCTCGCGCTCGCCGATGGCGGGCAGCGTGATGGCCGGCGCGGCGGAGCGCAGCTTCGCCTCCGCAGGTCTGGCCTCCGCAGGCTTGCCGGTTCCCGCGATCGTCGATCCCGTCACTTGGTCGGCAATGGTCATCGGGGGTTCGAAACCCTTCCGCAAATCGCGACGTGTCATGGAGTGTACAGGTCCGGCCGTCGTCTCGCAAAGCGGCCGGATCACATTGGGTCTACTTCCTCGGCAATTCTGGCGGCACGATGTCACCAAAACCGCCTGCGGGCGTTGGTTCCCGGCCGGGTTTTCGTTATGATGGCAGCCATGTATCGCGCCGTGACCCGCCAGATCGAAGTGACCGTCGAGCCGAACTTTGTTCCGGAGCAGTCGTCGGCTGACCGCTCCCGCTATTTCTGGTCCTACACCATCGTCATCACCAATTCCGGCGACGAAACCGTGCAGCTGAAGACGCGGCACTGGATCATCACCGACGCCACCGGCCGCCAGCAGGAGGTCAGGGGCGAGGGCGTCGTCGGCGAGCAGCCGACCCTGGCTCCCGGCGAGCGCTTCGAATACACCTCCGGCGTGCCGCTCGCGACCGCCTCGGGCTTCATGACCGGCCGCTACCAGATGGTCAGCGAAAGCGGCGAACGCTTCGAGATCGATGTGCCGACGTTCTCGCTGGACAGCCCGGACAACAAGCGGGTGTTGAACTAGGGGCAGGCGATTTCGTGCGAACACCCACAACTGTCATGCCCCGGCCTTGACCGGGGCATCCAGTACGCCGCGGCTTTTCGAATCCATCACAACAGTTTCGGAGTACTGGATCGCCCGATCAAGTCGGGCGATGACACCGAGTGTGTGGCTTGCAACGACGGAGGATGCGACGCCTACGCGTCTTCCACGCCCGCCTCGTGCGGCGTGAACTGGTACACCGACGAGCAGAATTCGCAGGTCACGACGACCTTGTCGTCCTTGACCATCGCGGCGCGGTCGTCGGGCGAGAAGCTCTTCAGCATCGCACCAACCGCGTCGCGCGAGCAGGAGCATTGCGCCTTCAGAACCAGCGGATTGAACACGCGCACGCCGCGCTCGTGGAACAGGCGGAACAGCAGCCGCTCGCCGGAGAGTTCGGGGTCGATCAGCTCGACGTCCTCGACGGTCTCGACCAGCGAACGCGCCTCGACCCAGGCGTCGTCTTCGGCGACAGCATGCACCTCCGCGCCTTCGGGCGCATCGCCGGGATGCAAATCGGCCTGACGCGCGCGCTCGGGCGCCTTCGGCAGGAACTGCATCAGCATGCCGCCGGCGCGCCAGCGATGCTTGCCGCCGTCGTTCGAGCGCCACTCCTCGCCGACGGCTAGACGCACGCGCGTCGGGATCTGCTCGGAGCGCAGGAAGTATTCGTGGGCGGCATCTTCCAGGCTGCCACCGTCGAGCGCGACCAGACCCTGGTAGCGGCTCATGTCGGGACCCTGGTCGATGGTCATGGCGAGATGACCGTTACCGAGGAGCGTGCCGGAATCTTTTGTCTCGCCGAGGCGCTCGGCATCGTAGCGCGCATAGGCGCGCAGGCGATCCGGCGCCATGTAGTCGACGACCAGGAACGACACCGGACCGTCGGTCTGGGCCTGGAGGATGAAGCGGCCCTCGAACTTCAGCGCCGAGCCGAGCAGCGTCGTCAGCACGATGGCCTCGCCGAGCAGCTTGCCCACGGCAGCGGGATAATCGTGCTTGGTCAGGATCTCGTCGAGCGCGGGACCAAGCCGCACCAGGCGACCGCGCACGTCGAGTGCGTCGACCTCGTAAGGCAGCACGGCGTCATCGATGGGAACCGCTGATGGCGCGCGAACCGGGCCTTCAGGCCCGGTTTTCATGTCAGGGGATTGGGAAACCATGGCGCTTTATCTGGGGTCGATGGAGGAAAATGGAAGAGGGCGCGGAACGCTCCCCGGCATGCAGAAAAGATCGCACGAAAGCACGACAAACTCAGGGTCGTCCCGGGGGTGCGCAAAGCGCGAGCCCGGGACCCATAACCACAGGATTGCAATGTAACCGGCGACGACCACTCCGCGTCCTCGCCAAACAACTTCCTGTGGTTAAGGGTCCCGGATCGGCGCGCCGCTGTGCGGCGCTGGTCCGGGACGACAGCGGTGGATGCGGCCGCCAGCGCGGCCACCCGCTCCACCGTCGCGTTACTTCACCGCGTCAAAGCACCAGGCCAGAATGCCCTTCTGCGCATGCAGGCGGTTTTCGGCCTCGTCGAACACGACCGATTGCGGGCCGTCGATCACTTCGTCCGTGACTTCCTCGCCGCGATGGGCGGGCAGGCAATGCATGAACAGCGCATCGGGCTTGGCCAGCGACATCAGCTTCGAATTGACCTGATAGGGCTTGAGCACGTTGTGACGGTGCTCGCCTTCCTTGTCGCCCATCGACACCCAAGTGTCGGTGACGACGCAGTCGGCCCCCTTCACGGCAGCCTCGGGATCGGTGCCGAGCACGATCGGCGCGCCGGTGGCCTTGATGAAGTCCCGCATCACCTTTTTCGGCGCAAGCTCCGGCGGCGTCGCGACATTGAGCTTGAACTTGAAACGCTCGGCGGCATGCGCCCAGGACGCCAGCACGTTGTTGTCGTCGCCGGTCCAGGCCACCGTCCTGCCCTCGATCGGGCCGCGATGCTCTTCGTAGGTCATGAGGTCGGCCATCACCTGGCAAGGGTGCGAGCGCCGTGTCAGGCCGTTGATGACGGGCACCGTCGCATATTCCGCCAGCTCCAGCAGGGCCTCGTGATTGAGGATGCGGATCATGATGGCGTCGACATAGCGCGACAGCACGCGCGCCGTGTCGGCGATGGTCTCGCCGCGGCCGAGCTG
The DNA here is from genome assembly GCF_054061875.1 of Bradyrhizobium sp. S3.7.6. Lineage (NCBI taxonomy): Bacteria > Pseudomonadati > Pseudomonadota > Alphaproteobacteria > Hyphomicrobiales > Nitrobacteraceae > Bradyrhizobium > Bradyrhizobium sp. S3.7.6. Next base: position 348,923 of record NZ_JBSSEQ010000001.1, read on the forward strand.
CATCTCGGCGCCGGTCAGCATGATCGGCTCGCCACCGAGCTGGCGCATGGCGACGTCGAACGAGACGCGGGTGCGGGTGGACGGACGCTCGAAGATCATCGCCAGCGTCTTGCCTTCCAGCGGCTTCACCGGCTGGTGCGCTTTCTGCTTCGCCTTCATGGCGGAGGAGGCCGCGAGCATGCTCTTGAGCTCCGACAACGGGAGCTCGTTGATATCCAGAAAGTGCTTCGGGGACTTGCTCATCAGCTCGCCGCCCGCTTGGTCTGACTGGACGAGATCGCGGCGCAGGCGCGCTCGAGCCGCCCGACGCTGTCCTCGATTTCGGCTTCGGTGACGATCAAGGGCGGCAGGAAGCGCACGACATTGTCGCCGGCGCCGACCGTGAGCAATTTTTCGTTGCGCAACGCCGCGCCAAGATCGCCGGATGGCACCACGGCCTTGATGCCGATCAGAAGGCCTTCGCCGCGCACTTCGCTGACGATGTCGGGATAACGATCGATCACGGAGGCGAGCTTCTGCTTGAGCAGCAGCGACATCTTCTGCACGTGGTCGAAGAAGCCGGGCTTGAGCATGACGTCGAGCACGGCATTGGCAGCCGAGATCGCGAGGGGATTGCCGCCGAAGGTCGAGCCGTGCGAGCCGGGCCCCATGCCGGCAGCCGCGTCCGCGGTCGCCAGCACCGCGCCGATCGGGAAGCCACCACCGAGCGCCTTGGCCAGCGACATCACGTCAGGCGTGACGCCGGTGCGGCGATGCGCGAACAGATCGCCGGTGCGGCCCATGCCAGTCTGCACCTCGTCGAACGCGAGCAGCAGGCCCTTCTCATCGCAGAGCTGGCGCAACGCCTTCAGGAAGGCGGGCGTTGCCGAACGCACGCCGCCCTCGCCCTGGATCGGCTCGATCAGGATGCCGGCGGTCTGCGGACCGATCGCCTTCTTGACGGCTTCGATATCGCCATGCGGGACCTGGTCGAAGCCGTCCATCGGCGGGCCAAACCCTTCGAGATATTTTGCCGAACCGGTCGCGGCGAGCGTTGCCAGCGTGCGGCCGTGGAAGGCGCCTTCGAAGGTGATGATGCGGTAACGTTCCGGATGACCCTTGGAGAAGTGATGATGGCGGACCAGCTTGATCACACCTTCCAGCGCTTCGGCGCCGGAATTGCAGAAGAACACGAAGTCCGCGAAGCTTTCGTTGCACAGACGCGCGGCGAGCTTCTCGCCGTCCGGGCTCTGGAACAGGTTCGACATGTGCCAGAGTTTGGTGGCCTGCTCTTGCAACGCCTTGACCAACGCAGGATGAGCATGGCCGAGCGCATTCACCGCCACACCCGAGGTGAAATCGAGATAGCGATCGCCATTGGTCGCAATCAGCCAGCAGCCTTCACCGCGCTCGAAACCGAGGTCGGACCTGGCGAAAACGGGGAGCAAATGCGGCGCTGCGCTGTTAGTCATGACGATCACTTGAATGTTGCGGACGGTGTGAGCGTGCATTGCGCAACGCACCATTGACCGGCCCGGAAAACGAAACGTGCCGCCTTTTAAGGGCGGCACGCCTGACTATCTTATGCCTGGTGAAACCGGTGTCAATGCCGCCCGGAAAGCCTCGCGAAACGCAGAATCCGTAGTCTTGCGGTGGCGATTTTGCGTATTTCCGCCACGGAACATGTGGAAGCGAGTCGGCGGACTCTTGCGCGTGAGTCACGCCATATTGTAGCGTTTGGCTTGTCAGATACGACATCTCGTGCAGCAGTTCTGATCCTCGAAGTCCTCATGTACCGGCGTAAGCGTTCGGGCGCATCTGGTGCGCCCGGCGAGCCTTAAGGGATTCTGGCGGCACGGGTTTTTCGAAGCTTAGGCATTCGCCGTGCGGCCGCCAGGATGGCAGGCGCCGGCGAAGGAAAGGGTGCAATGACCGTTTTGACCTGGTCGGATGATCGCGTCGAGCAGCTGAAAAAGCTCTGGGAGGCCGGACTTTCGGCCAGCCAGATCGCCGCTGAACTCGGCAATGTGACCCGCAATGCCGTAATCGGCAAAGTGCACCGGCTCGGCCTGTCGGGCCGCGCCAAGAGCCCTTCATCGGCAGCGCCGCGGCCGCGCAAGGCGCGCCCCGCCCAGCACATGATGCGGGTGACACGCCCGATCGCGCGCGGCAACACCGCGCTGGCGCAGGCCTTCGAAGTCGAGGTCGAGGCCGAACCGGTCACCTACGACAACGTCGTGCCGATGAGCCAGCGGCTGTCGCTGCTGGAGCTGAACGAGGCCACCTGCCACTGGCCGGTCGGCGATCCCTCGAGCCCGGATTTCTTCTTCTGCGGCGGCAAGGCGCTCTCCGGCCTGCCCTACTGCGCCCAGCACTCGCGCGTGGCGTATCAGCCCGCGGCCGATCGCCGGCGCGCGCCGGCGAAGCCGGGTCCGCGCTGAAGTCGTTCTGAGCTCAGAAAGGAGCCGTCACACGATGGCGGCTCAACAAATCCGATGTCGTCCCGGACAAGCGCGCCTCGAGCGCGCGCAGATCCGGGACCCTTAACCACCGCAAGATGTGGCTACGGGGACTCGGAGTTACCTTTTCACAAAATAACCGCTCGCTGTGGGTGTCCCGGACCCGCGCTTGCGCTTGTCCGGGACGACACCGAGAGTGTGGCCGCAGCTCACCGAGCTACGCCTGCTCCGCCTTCGCAAAGCGATCGTCCAGTGCGTAGCCCGCGCCGCGGACGGTGCGGATCGGGTCCTGCTCGCGGCCGAGATTGAGCAGCTTGCGCAGGCGGCCGATATGGACGTCGACGGTGCGCTCGTCGATGTAGATGTCACGGCCCCAGACGCTGTCGAGCAGCTGCTCGCGCGAGAACACGCGGCCGGGATGCTCCAGGAAGAACTCCAGCAGGCGATATTCGGTCGGACCGAGATCGATCGGCCGGCCCGAGCGCGCCACGCGGCGCTTGTCGCGGTCGAGCTCGATGTCGCCATAGGCGAGCACGGTGGCGAGCCGCTCGGGGCTGGCGCGCCTGAGCAGGCCCTTCACGCGTGCCAGCAGCTCCGGCACCGAGAACGGCTTGACGATGTAGTCGTCGGCGCCGGTCGCAAGGCCCCGCACCCGCTCGCTCTCCTCGCCGCGCGCGGTGAGCATGATGATCGGGAGCTGCTTGGTCTCGGGCCGGGTGCGCAGCCGCCGGCACAGCTCGATGCCGGAGAGGCCCGGCAGCATCCAGTCGAGCACGATCAAATCGGGGATGTGCTCCTTGAGGCGGGTGTCGGCGTCGTCGCCGCGCATCACCGTCTCGACGTCATAGCCGTCGCCTTCGAGGTTGTAGCGGAGAAGCTCGGTGAGAGCTTCCTCGTCCTCAACCACCATAATGCGTGCGCCCATGGTGTTCGTCGCTCCTTAAGTGTTCGGGACCGTCGTGGCGAAGGTCGTCATGTCGCCCTTCGGCCGCTTGTCGGTGATCGCCTGGCCCTCGATCATGTAGAACACGGTCTCGGCGATGTTGGTGGCGTGGTCACCGATGCGCTCGATGTTCTTGGCGCAGAACATCAGATGGATGCAGAACGAGATGTTGCGCGGATCCTCCATCATGTAGGTGAGGAGCTCGCGGAACAGCGAGGTGCAGATGGCGTCGACTTCCTCGTCGCCCTTCCACACCGCCATCGCCGCCGGCAGATCGTGCGCGGCATAGGCATCCAGCACCGACTTGACTTGTTGCTGCACGAGGTCGGTCATGTGCTCCAGACCGCGGAACAGCTTGAGCGGATGGAAATCCGTCTCCAGCGCCGCGACGCGCTTGCCCATGTTCTTGGCGAGGTCGCCGATCCGCTCGAGATCGGTCGCGACGCGCATGGCGCCGACGATCTCGCGCAGATCCACCGCCATCGGCTGGCGGCGCGCGATGGTGAGAACGGCGCGCTCCTCGATCTTCTTCTGGAGCGCGTCGAGCTCGGCGTCGATGGTCACGACGCGCTGGCCGAGCGCGACGTCGCGGCGGATAAGCGCGTCGACGGAATCGACGATCATGCGCTCGGCGATGCCGCCCATCTCGGCGACCAGGCGCGTGAGCTCCTGGAGGTCGGTGTCGAAGGCCTTTGCGGTATGTTCAGAACCCATGTTCCGTCTCCTCAGCCGAACCGGCCGGTGATGTAATCCTGCGTGCGCCGGTCGGTCGGCGACGTGAAGATCTTGCTGGTGTCGTCGAACTCGATCAGCTCGCCGAGATACATGAAGGCGGTCTTGTCGGAGACGCGCGCCGCCTGCTGCATGTTGTGGGTGACGATCGCGATCGTGTAGTTCTCGGACAGCTCCTGGATCAGCTCCTCGACCTTGGCGGTCGAGATCGGGTCGAGCGCCGAGCAGGGCTCGTCGAACAAGATCACCTCGGGCCGCACCGCGACCGTGCGGGCGATGCAGAGGCGCTGCTGCTGGCCGCCGGAGAGCGACAGGCCGGAGGCGTTGAGCTTGTCCTTGACCTCGTTCCACAGCGCGCCACCGCGCAGCGCCTTCTCGACGCGGTCGTCCATCTCGGACTTCGAGATCTTCTCGTAAAGGCGGATGCCGAAGGCGATGTTCTCGTAGATCGTCATCGGGAACGGCGTCGGCTTCTGGAACACCATGCCGACGCGGGCGCGCAGCAAATTGAGGTCCAGCTTGGGGTCGAGGACGTTGGTCTGGTCGAGCATGAGCTGACCGGTGACGCGCTGGCCCGGATAGAGGTCGTACATCCGATTGAAGATGCGCAGCAGGGTCGACTTGCCGCAGCCCGACGGGCCGATGAACGCCGTGACGCGGTTGGTGCCGAGCGCCAGATTGATGTTCTTCAGCGCGTGGTGCTCGCCGTAATAGAAATTGAGGTTGCGCACCGTCACCTTGGCCGGAGCTTCGGGCAGCACCGGCGCCTGGGGCAAACCACCGGCCGCGCTCATCGATACGGAAAGATCACTCATTTTGCGGTCCTCTCGGCGCTCAGAATGCGCGCGCCAATATTCAGGGCAAGAACGGTCAGGGTGATGAGCAGCGCGCCGCTCCAGGCGAGCTGCTTCCAGTAGGCGTAGGGGCTCTGCACGAAATTATTGATGGTGACCGGCAGGTTCGCCATCGTCTTGTTCAGACCCAGGCTGAAGAACTGGTTCGACAGCGCGGTGAAGAGCAGCGGCGCGGTCTCGCCGGCGACGCGGGCGGTGGCCAGCATCACGCCGGTGATGAGGCCCGAGCGCGCCGCGCGATAGGCGATGCGCTTGATCACCAGCGAGCGCGGCAGGCCGAGCGCCGAGGCCGCCTCACGCAGTGCGTTCGGCACCAGCAGCAGCATGTCCTCGGTCGTGCGCAGCACCACCGGGATGACGATCACCGCAAGCGCGAGGCAGCCGGCAATCGCCGAGAAGCCGCGCATCGGCACCACCACCGCACCATAGATGAACAGGCCGATGATGATCGAGGGCGCCGAGAGCAGGATGTCGTTGATGAAGCGGATCACCGAGGTCAGGCGGTCGTTGCGGCCGTACTCGGCGAGATAGGTGCCGGCGAACAGACCGAGCGGCGCGCCGATGCCGACGCCGAGCACGGTCATGATGATCGAACCCACGATGGCGTTGCGCAGGCCGCCCTCGGTCGAGCCCGGAGGCGGCGTGTCCGCAACGAAGAGCTCCAGGTTCAGGCCGGCAATGCCGTTGTAGAGCAGCGTCATCAGGATCAGCGCGAGCCATGTGACGCCGAAGGCAGCGGCAGCCAGGCAGAGCACACGGATGACGATGTCCATGCGGCGGCGGCGTGCGTAGATCGGGTTCATGTTACTTCCCCGCCTTCTTTTCAAGACGCATCAGCATCAACCGTGCAGCCGCGAGCACGAAGAATGTCAGCACGAACAGCAGCAGGCCGAGCAGGATCAGGCCGGACTGGTGCAGGCCGTCGCTCTCGGCGAACTCCGATGCGATCGCCGCCGAGATCGTGGTGCCCGGGGCAAAGATCGACGACGAGATGCGGAACGAGTTGCCGATGATGAAGGTCACCGCCATGGTCTCGCCGAGCGCGCGGCCGAGCGCCAGCATGACACCGCCGATGACGCCGACGCGGGTGTAGGGGATCACCACGCTGCGCACGACTTCCCAGGTGGTGCAGCCGACGCCGTAGGCGGCTTCCTTGAGCACCGGCGGGACCGTCTTGAACACGTCGACCGAGATCGAGGTGATGAAGGGCAGCACCATGATGGCGAGGATCAGCGCCGCGTTGAACAGGCTGAGATAGGACGGCGGGCCTGCGAAGATCGCGCCCAGCACGGGGACGCCGTCGAAGATCTTGATCATGAAGGGCTGGAACGTGTTGGCCAGGAACGGGCCGAGCACGAAGAAGCCCCACATGCCGTAGATGATCGAGGGAATGCCGGCGAGCAGCTCGATCGCCATGCCGATCGGGCGGCGCGCCCATTGCGGGCAGAGCTCGGTCAGAAAGATCGCAATGCCGAGACCGACCGGAATGGCGATCGCCATCGCGATGAAGGAGGTGATGAGCGTGCCGTAGATCGGGCCGAGCGCGCCGAGCACGGGCGGATCTGCCGACGGCGCCCAGCGCTGCGTCCACAGGAAGGCGAAGCCGTATTCCTTCATCGCCGGGAACGCGCCGACGATCAGCGAGATGATGATGCCACCGAGGATGAGGAGCACCGAGATCGCGGACAGCCGCGTGATCCAGTAGAAGGTGAGGTCGCCGAGCTTGAAGGCGCCCAAGGCCTTGGCGCGGTCATACGGTCCGGCGTCGTCGATTACATCGCTCTGAACGGCCATCTCTGCCACGCCGATCCCCTGTGCCCGTTTGATATACGCTTGTTGTCGGTCTTGTTGTTGGTCTTGCGCTCCGGATGCGGCGCGAGGCCGATCCGGAGCGGAGGTCTTGTGAGATCCCGGCGCCCAGTCCGGGACAAGAGCGCTTAGCTCTTGATCTCGGCAGCCCAGGTCTTCTCGATCAGCTGGACGACCGGGTCCGGCATCGGGATGTAGTCGAGTTCTTCAGCCGCCTTGCCGCCGCTCTTGAAGGCCCAGCGGAAGAACTTGATGGCTTCCTGCGAGGCTGCCTTGTCGGTGGCATCCTTGTGCATGAGGATGAAGGTCGCCGCCGTGATCGGCCAGGACTTGTCGCCGGGCTGGTCGGTCAGGATGACGTAGTAGCCGGGCGCCTTGGCCCAGTCGGCATTGGAAGCCGCGGCCTGGAAGGCCTCGACGGTCGGCTGCACCGGCTTGCCGGCCTTGTTGACGAGACCGGTGTAGGTCAGCTTGTTCTGCTTGGCATAGGCGTACTCGACGTAGCCGATCGAGTTCTTGGTCTGGCTGATGTTGCCCGACACGCCTTCGTTGCCCTTGGCGCCGACGCCGACCGGCCACTCGACCGCCGTGCCCTCACCGACCTTGCTCTTCCAGTCCGCGCTGGCCTTGGCGAGGTAGTTGGTGAAGTTGAAGGTGGTGCCCGAACCATCCGAGCGGCGGACCACGGTGATCGCGTCCGACGGCAGCTTCACGTTCGGATTGAGCTTCTTGATCGCGGCGTCGTCCCACTTGGTGATCTTGCCGAGATAGATGCTGGCCAGGGTCTCGCCGTCGAACACCAGCTCGCCGGGCTTCACGCCCTCGATGTTGACGACCGGAACGATGGCGCCCATCACCATCGGCCACTGGACGAGGCCGTCCTTCTCGAGCTGCTCGGCCTTGAGCGGCGCGTCGCTGGCGCCGAAGGTCACGGTCTTGGCCTGGATCTGCTTGATGCCGCCGCCCGAGCCGATCGACTGGTAATTCAGACCGTTGCCGGTCTCCTTCTTGTAGGCGTCAGCCCACTTGGAATAGATCGGGAACGGGAACGTCGCACCGGCACCCGTGATGTCGGCAGCAAACGCCGCCGTCGCCGATGCGGCGACCAAGCCGGCAGCGACGATAGTTTTGATGAAATTCATGGTGGTCTCCATACAGGGGAGCGAAGCGCCATCCGCGCCCGATCGCGCTCCCCGTGCCGCCCCTTTAGGAGCGGTCGGCTGTGCTTTTACGAAGGTTTCGTGACAGCTGGATGACACGGCCAAGCGATTGAAATCGCTTGAATATCAGGTTGAAGCCGCGGTCTTCGCCTGGGGAAAACAGGCCGTGAAAACGGCGCCCTGCTTGGGCACGCTCTCGATCAAAAGCCGGCCGCGATGGCGGTTAAGAATATGTTTCACCAGCGATAATCCGAGCCCCGTCCCGCCCTGCGAGCGGCTGTCGCCGACGTCGACCCGGTAGAACCGCTCGGTCAGTCGCGGCAGATGCTCGGGCGCGATGCCGGGTCCGAAATCGCGGACCAGGACCCGGATTTCCTGAGTTCCATCAGTGGCTGCCGCGGCGGCCAGCGACACGATGACACGTCCGCCCGACGCCCCGTATTTGAGGGCGTTTTCGATCAGGTTCTCGAACAGGCGGAGCAATTCCTCGCGATCGCCCGCGATCATCACCGGGGTCTCAGGCAGATGGGTTTCGACCTCGACCTGGCGCTCCCGCGCCAGCGGCTCGAGCCCGTCGGCGACCTGGAAGATGATCGGCAGCAGGTCGACCAGGGTGTCGGGCCGCACATGGGCCGACAGCTCGACCCGCGACAGCGAGAGCAGATCGTCGATCAGGCGCGCCATCCGGGTCGCCTGGTTGTGCATGATGCCGAGGAACCGCTCGCGTGCCTTGGGATCGTCCTTGGCCTGGCCCTGGAGCGTGTCGATGAAACCCGACAGCGCGGCGAGCGGCGTGCGCAGCTCGTGGCTGGCATTGGCGACGAAGTCTGCGCGCATCTCCTCGACCCGGCGCAGCGGCGTCTGGTCGTGGAATGTCATCAGCATGCATTTGTCGGCGCCGCCGAAGGAGGTCGGCACCGGCACCGGTGTGATGGTCAGCTCCATCCAGCGGTCGACCGGCACATGGTCGAGATAGGTCGTGCGCCGCGGCTCGGTGGTCGCGATCGACTCCCGCAGCGCCGTGATGATCTCCGGCGAGCGCAGCGCGAACTGGGCGAGCTCGTTCTTGCGCAGTGCCGGCGCCAGCTGGGCGGCGGCGGCATTGAGATGGATGACACGCCCGGCGCGGTCGAGCAGCACCGCCGGATCCGGCATGCCGGCGACGACCGCGGCCACCGCCGCGCTCTCGACCGGGTTGACGCGGCGGGTGTCGTCGCGCGAGGCGGCATTGTCGTGCAGCCGCCAGGGGATCAGCGCTGCGGCCGCGATGCAGAGGAACACCGTCGCCGCCCGCATCACCGACAATTCGCCGAGCGAGACCACCACCGACAGCGCCAGCGCCGCGGCGATCAGGATGACGGTCGAGTGCCGCAGCCGGTCGGACCAGGGCTGCGCGGAGGGAGAAGATGGGGCGTCGATCGCCATCGGGGCGGGCTTCTCCTAAGGGGATGCGCCGGTCAGGCGCCGGTGTCGCTGCGCTCTCTCACATAGGCGGCTTCACGCGCCGGGCCGGGGTCGAGCTTGAGCGCCGCCTGCTGCAAGCGCTTCGATCGAGCGCCGATTATAACCTCGCGAAACGTCAGCAAGATTACAGATATGACGAAGGGGGAGAGATAATAGAGGACGCGGAACAGGAGCATGCCACCCAGCAGTTCCTCGCGGTCCATCTGCCAGAGGCCGACCAGCATGGCGGCATCGAACACGCCGAGCCCTCCCGGCGAGTGGCTGGCGAAACCGAGCAGCGTCGCCGAGACGAAGATCACCGCCACCACGACGAAGCCGAGATTGGGCTCGTCCGGGACCAGCACGTACATCGCCAGCGCACAGAAGCCGAGATCGATGATGCCAATGGCGATCTGGAGCAGCGTCAGCGGGCCGCCCGGCAGCACCACGGTCCAGGGCCCGCGGCCGACCACCCGCGGCTGGGTCCAGACCCAGACCACATAGGCGACCAGCCCCGCGATGATCATCATCGCCAGCATCCGGTTCAGCCAGGGCGGAAGCTGGTCGATCGCGGCAGCGGCTTCCGGATGGTAGGAGATGCCGAGGCCGAGCACCGCGGCATTGCCGAGCCAGAAGGTCAGGCCGGCGAGGAAGCAGATCTTTGCGACGTCGATCGCGTTCAGGCCATAGGCCGAATAGATGCGGTAGCGCACCGCGCCGCCGGTGAAGACGCTGGCGCCGACATTGTGGCCGATCGAATAGCTGGTGAAGGCGGCAAGCGCATTGATGCGGTAGGGCACATGGGCGTGACCGATCGCGCGCACGGCGAACAGATCGTAGAAGGTCAGGGTGAAATAGCCCGCGGCCACGAACAGCGCCGCCATCGCGATCTGGCTCGGCTCGGTGCTCTTGATCGCTTCGAGGACCTCGTTGACGTCGATGCCCCGCAGCATGTGGTAGAGCACATAGCAAGCGATGCCGATGACCGCGACGCTGATCACAACTCCAAGCTTATGCAGGACTTGCTTCTGGCGCAGAAACGTCATCGCCCTGCGTATGGCTTCCAGCATCTAGACCTCGAACAACGCTTCAGCGGCCGGGGTGGCCGGCGGACAGGCGGACGACGCACAGGCATTCAACGAACCCTTGCCGCCGGCTCCGGCATCGCGCATGCCCCATGCCCTTCCACTAGCGCGTTTTGGGGCGGAGTGGAATTCAGCAATTCGAACAAAAACTCGTGCCTTCAATATTTTAGGCAGGGTTGCGGGCTCCTGATGCACGGATTGGCGCTTTCGGCGGCAAGACTGACGCGAATCTCCATGGCAATCCTGCGCAGGCGCCATGAAGTTTTGATGATTTCGACCGCACAATGTTCCGTCACGACTTAAGCCGACGTCAATCCATGGGCCGCCCCCGCCTGGCGAAAGAGGGGGTGGCCGGCGCTGTTGTTCAGGGATTCAGGTGGGCCGAAAGGCCGCGGCGACGGTAGCGGCCTCAGGAAGCGATCGGAATCCGCCCCGGATCAGTGCCACGCGGAAGTGACGGCGGCCACGATTTCGTCGGTACCGGGAAAGTGGCCCTTCCTGCGGCTGGCGACGATGCTGTCGCCGACCTTGACCTGGAAGATCCCACCCTTGGCGGGCACGAGAGCCGCCTCCAGCGCCAGATGCTGCCGCAGCGCAGCAGCGGCGTCCTTGGCGCGCTTCTCGTAGCCGCAGGGACGACAATAGATGATGGTCACATCAGCCATCTCGCCCGCCTTCAGGCAGCGCGCTGCTGGCGCACGGCCTCGATGCCGGCGATCCAGCCGGCGACGGAGCGGCCGATCGCCTCGGGGTGATCCTCCTGGAGAAAGTGCAGCCCAGGTCCGAGGCGCACCAATGCGCAGTGATTCAGCGAGGCTGCGAACCGCTCGGCGAATTCGGGCGCGACGAGCGCGCCGGGCATGCCCGAGAACAACAGCTTCGGATAGGACGATGCAGCCAGCGCCGCATGCGCGGATTGGAGCATCTCGTAGACGTCGGCAGGCTCACCCGCGATCGGCAGTTCGCGGGGAAAGGCGAGAACGGGCCGGCGGCTCTCCGGCGTCGGGAATGGCGCACGGTAAGGCGCCATCTCGTCCTCGCCGAGCTTGCGAACGATGCCACCGGGCAGCACGCGTTCGACGAACGCGTTCGCCTCGAGGATCATCGCTTCGCCCTCGCCCGGCGTCCTGAATTTGCGGAACGCCGCCCTCGCCGCCTCGGCGTGGTCCTGCTCCTCCGCGACCTCGGTGTGGTGAAAGTCCTGCCAGGTCGGCATCGGGCGGATGAACTCCATGAAGGCAAGGCCGCGCACGAAATCCGGCCGGCGCGCGGCGAGATGGAACGCGAGCGCGGTGCCCCAGTCCTGCGCGACGAGGTAGGCCGATTTGATGCCGCGCTGTTCGATGAATGCATCGAGATAGCGGACGTGGTCGACGAAGCGATAGCCGATGTCGGGCTTGCCGGATTGGCCGAAGCCGACGAGATCGGGCGCGATGCAATGTGCGACCGGCGATACAAGCGGCAGGATGTTGCGCCAGATATGTGACGACGTCGGGTTGCCGTGCAAGAACAGGGCAACGGGCGCATCGCGATCTCCCGCCTCGCGATAGGCCATCGTGCCTCCCAGCACAGACGTTTTGAGAATCTCGATTTCAGTTGGCTTGCTCATGTCAGCTCCCTGAAGACGGTTTGAAAGGCGATGGTCTTGAAACGTTCGAGGGCGTTGGGATTTCGGTCGACCTTCATGCGCAGGATCGCGCCCTGCCAGGACGCGAGCAGGAAATCGGCAAGCTCTTCGGGCTCGAAATCGGATGCGATCTCGCGGCACGTCTGGGCGTCCCTGATGCAAGCGGCGAACGGCGCGCGCCATTGGGCGAAGATTTCGGCGAGACGTACACGCAGCATTTCGCTGCTGGCCGATGCCTCCAGGCTGAGATCACCGATCAGGCAGCCGCGGCCATAGCCGTCGGCCTCGAGCCGGCCGGTGATGATGTCGAGATAGCGCCGCAGCCGCGCGCGCGGCGTCAGCGAGGTGTCGTCGAGTGCCTGCGCGACCAGTCCCCTCGTGGTGTCGAAGTAGCGGTCGAGCACCTCGGAGGCGAATATCTCTTTGGAGCGAAAATGGTTGGTGAAGGACCCCTGCGGCGCGCCTGCCGCAGCGGTGACGTCGCGCACGCTGGTGCCGTGATAGCCGGTCCTGAACATGACCTTCAGGCCGGCATCGAGGATGGCGTCTTTGAGTGAGGGCTTTGGCACGAGGGAATTAATACGTACGTACGTATTAATGTCAAGCGCATTCTGATCGTTCAGCAATTTGCTTGCCGATCAGGCCGTTATCGCAATGTTGGATAGAGGCCCGCCCTCCGAGAGAGCCCAAGGACTCAGGCCGCCGGCTGGCTCCGCGAGACCACCCTGTCGCGAAGCCAGGCGCCGATGGTGCAGCCGACTAGGTAGCAGGCGAACATGACCAGCCCGAGATCGAGCCAATAGCCGAAGCGGCCGGGCACCACATGCGCGAAGGAGGCTGCGACCAGGGCGGCGGCAAGCACGGCGAGCCAGCGCGCGGTCACCTTCGAGGTACCGTTGCCGCGCTGGACCACCGAGATCCAGCCCATGCAAAAGCCCAGCAGCAGCGAGCCGATCAGCCAGCCCAGATGGAATGAGACGAGATAGGGCATCGTCACCTCACCAGAAATTCGATGCGGCGGTTCTGCGCCTTGCCTTCGTCGGTGTCATTGCCGGCGAGGGGCTGCGTGGCGCCATAGCCGACCGGGGTGAAGCGGGTGGCCGGCAGCCCGGCCTTGACCAGATAGTCGATCACGGCCTGCGCGCGCTTCTCCGAGAGAGCCTGGTTGAAGGAGTCCTCACCGTCGGCATCGGTGTGCCCGGCCACCTCGATATTGGTGGTGGGGCAGCGCAGCGCCGTCTCGATCAGGTGGTCGAGAATGCCGGCGGAATCCGGGTCGATGTCGGCGCGTTTCGTTGCGAAGCGGATCTTGCCCTTGTTCAGGAGCTCCGTGAACAATTGCTGGCAGACCGTGCCGTCGACCGGGCCCGCGGCAGGCTTCACCGTAATCTCCGGCTTGTACTGCCAGTTCTTCGGGAAGTCCTTGCCGAGGCCTGCGCGGATGTCGTTGGCGGCCCCTTCGTAGAGCGCGTCACCCGACAGCTTCACCTCGCGATCGGACACCACGAGCGTACCGGTCGACAGCCGCGACAGCCCGCCTAGCGCTGCGACCACGGCAGTATTGAAGGAGCCGGGTGCGCCGACGCTGGCCTTGAGATTGTCGACGACCTTTTCGGTGAAGAACTTTCGCGAGGCACTCGTTGCAATGGCCGCGTGCACGTTGTTGTCAGGCACGTAGCCCGTCAGCGTCACCGTCGCAGCAACCGGGTCCTTGTAGGCCTGGAAGATGTAGGGCGGCGCCTTGACATCGTTGGCGGCGACCGAAAAGCCCTCCGGCAGGTTCTTGAGCGCGGCCGCGATCGCCTCACGGCCGCCGAGGTCGCGCGCCATGCCCGACAGATTGACCTTGGTGTCGGTGATCGTGATCTTGCCGTCCTTGAGCTTGCCGATCTGGTCGAGCAGCAGCATCGCTGCGGCCTCGAACCGCGGCGGTGCGCCCCTGGCCAGGCCCATCTGATCGGCGACCTCGGTCCCGTTGACCTCCTTGCGCGCGGCCTCGGTCAGGCGCGCCTTCATCGACGGCAGGGGCGCGGAGCCGGACAGCGTCACCCGCACCACGTCACGCTCGGCATTCCAGACGAAGGGCGTTGCTTCGGGAACAAGGCGGGTCCGGTCGTCGACCAGGCGCACGCCCGGGACGAGCTCGACCGCCATCACGGCATCGCGGCGCCCCTCCTCGGAAAAGGCGTCCGCGGCCAGGCCGACGTCCCGGCCGTCCACCGCGATCCGGGTCTTGTCCAGAACGGTCTCCTTGAGCGCCGCCGAGCTGCGGGCGGACAGGTCCGCCTCGACCGGCAAGGTATTATTCCAGGCCGCAAATCCCCACATGACGGCCAGGGGGATCAGCCCTGGCCACCATTTGCTGGCCCACCTGAAAAGCTTCTGCATTCAACGACCCGAACTCTGGAACCGGAGACAAAACAAACCCTTGGCGGGCTGTCAAACCGGAAATGATGCCCTTCCGAAGGCCATGCGTCGACAATTGGAATAACTTTTTCTTCAAGGGTTCTTCCGTAAGTTGAAAGTGGAATGCCAGAGTTCGCCAGCCGGTCATGAAACAACTCCGAAACAACGTCATCCGCGCCGGGCTGGGGGCACTCTATTTCAGCGGGGCGCACCACCTGTTGCGCCCGCTCTTGTCGGGCGTCGGCGCCATTTTCATGCTGCACCATGTGCGGCCGGCCCGCGAGGCCGCGTTCCAGCCGAACCGGCACCTCGAAGTCACCCCCGATTTCCTGCGCGCCACGCTGAGCCATTTGCGCTCGCGCGGGATCGACATCGTCAGCATGGACGAGCTGCATGAGCGGCTGGTGCAGGGCCGCTTCACCCGCCCCTTCGCCGCCTTCACCCTCGACGACGGTTACCGCGACAATCTCGAATTCGCGCTGCCGGTTCTGCGCGAATTTGACGCGCCCTTGGCCGTCTATGTCGCGAGCGAGTTTGCCGAGGGCACCGGACGTCTGTGGTGGACCGCGCTGGAAACCGTGATCGCCAAGGCCGAACAGATCGACATCCAGATCGGCAATTCCGCGCTTCGGCTGGATGCAACGACCCCTGCTGCAAAACAGGTTGCGTTCGACCGCCTGCACGATTGGCTGCGCGCGCTGCCGGGCGAACATGATCTCAAGCGCGAGATCGAGGCGCTCTGCGCCAGATACGACGTCGACATGGCCGCGCTGTGCCGCAGCCTGTGCCTGTCCTGGGACGAGGTGAAGGCATTTTCCGCCGATCCGCTGGTCACGATCGGCGCGCACACCATCAGCCATTGCAATCTCGCCAGGCAGAGCGAGGGGATCGCCGCACAGGAGATGGCGGTAAGCCGCGCGCGGATCGAGCAGGCGCTCGGCCGTACCGTGCTGCACTTCGCCTACCCCTATGGCGACCGCGAAGCGGCGGGCGAGCGCGAATTCGCTCTCGCTGCATCGGCCGGCTTCAAGACCGCGGTGACGACCCGGCCCGGCATGCTGTTCGCCGAGAACGCCGGCCACATGACCGCGCTGCCGCGCGTCTCGCTCAACGGCAATTACCAGGACGCGCGAATTTTGCCGGTGCTGACCTCAGGCGCCGCGACCGCAATGTGGAACGGCTTTCGCCGGATCGCGGCGGCCTGATCCATCAACACACTCAGACCTCATCCTGAGGAGCGCTCCAAAGGAGCGCGTCTCGAAGGATGGCCGCCCGCATCCTTCGAGACGCGCTGACGCGCTCCTCAGGATGAGGGCGGAGCTGGCCAGCGCCTTCCTTGACTCCCCTCTCGGCCGCGCTCAAAACGGCGTCAACCAAGGGAGGCACCATGTTCAACGATCTGTTCTCGCTCAAAGGCCGTGTCGCGCTCGTGACCGGCGGGTCGCGCGGCATCGGCAAGATGATCGCGGCGGGCTTCCTCGCGCAAGGCGCGGCGAAGGTCTACATCACCGCGCGCAAGGCCGGGCCGTGCGAGGCGACGGCGAAAGAGCTCTCCGCCCAATATGACGGCGAATGCGTCGCGCTGCCGATCGATATCTCGACCATCGAGGGCTGCGACAGGCTGGCCTCCGAAATCATCAAGCTGGAGCCGAAGCTCGACATCCTCGTCAACAATGCGGGTGCGGCCTGGGGCGCGGATTTCGACGAATTCCCGGAGAGCGGCTGGGACAAGGTGATGGACCTCAACGTCAAGTCGCTGTTCTTCCTGACCAAGGCGCTGGCAAAGCCGTTGCGCGCGGCGGCCTCGCACGAGCGGCCAGCCAAGGTGATCAACATCGCCTCGGTCGACGGCATCTTCGTCAATCCCAGCGAGACCTATTCCTACGCCGCCAGCAAGGCCGCCGTGATCCATCTGACACGGCGCATGGCGACGAAGCTGATCAAGGACAACATCAACGTCACCGCGATCGCGCCGGGCGCGTTCAAGTCCGACATGAACCGCGCTGCGCGCGACCATGCGGACGAGGTCGCAAAGCGCATTCCGGCGCGGCGTATCGGAACCGATGAGGACATGGCCGGCGTCGCGATCTACCTCGCCTCGCGCGCGGGTGATTACGTGGTCGGCAACACCATCGCGGTGGATGGCGGCGTGGTGTACGCCAATGCGGGGCTGGAGATCGCCGGGTAGGCGGGGCGTTTCAGCACAGAGCGCGCGTCACACTCCGCAGTCATGCCCCGGCTTGACCGGGGCATCCAGTACGCTGCAGCGTCTCGATCTATCTCTGCCGCCTCTGGAATACTGGATCACCCGCTTTCGCGGGTGATGACACCATTTGCATTGTGCGAGGGTCGAACCCTGACTCTTACGACTCGATCTTCACGTACTCGAAATCGCCGGGCTTGTTGTCGATGCCGACCTTCGGCGGCGAGATCCAGGAGGCGAACTGGCCGGTCTCGGTGACGGGCTGCATCAGCGAGGTGATGAAGTCGCCGTCGGCGGTCGAGGGCAGCCACTCGTCCTTGCGCTTCGCCCAAATGGCATCGTCGATCAAAAGACCATCCGGCGTCGCATGGATGCCCTTGAACTCGCCGATATGGCGATGGAAAGCGACGTTGGGCAGTTTGAGCTGGAAGTTATAGCCGGCGGTCGAGATCACCTTGTTCCAGCGCAGCATGCCCTTGACGCAGTCCTGGCTGTAATCGTCGCGCAGGCGCATGTTGAGCGCCGTCAGCGCCGGCTCGTCGACCAGCTTGATCTCACCGTCGATGAACTTGAGCACCGGATAGGTGGCGTTCTTGAGCTGGTGATCGTCGTCGATCTGGGTCTCGTGATAACGGCCCTTGATGCCGGTGTTGAAGGCGTTGGCCGCGTTGGTCGAGACCTCCGAGCCGAACAGGTCGAGCGACAGCGTGTAGTGCAGGTTCAGCTTCTTCTGGATCGTCGGCAGGTCGATCACGCCGAGCGCGCGAACCTTTGCGATGTCGGTGGGATCGGTGATGCCGGCTTCGCGCATCGCGTCACAAGTGCGCTGCACGACGCGGGTGATGCCGGTCTCGCCGACGAACATATGGTGCGCTTCTTCCGTCAGCATGAAACGGCAGGTGCGCGACAAGGGATCGAAGCCCGACTGCGCGAGCGAGTGCAGCTGCATCTTGCCGTCGCGGTCGGTGAAGTAGGTGAACATGAAGAAGGACAGCCAGTCCGGCGTCGCCTCGTTGAAGGCACCGAGCATGCGCGGCGCATCGGCATCGCCCGAGCGACGGCGCAGCAAGTCATCCGCTTCCTCGCGGCCGTCGCGGCCAAAGTACTTCTGGAGCAGGTAGACCATCGCCCAGAGGTGGCGGCCTTCCTCGACATTGACCTGGAACAAATTGCGCATGTCGTAGAGCGAGGGCGCGGTCTTGCCGAGGTGGCGCTGCTGCTCGACGGAAGCCGGCTCGGTGTCGCCCTGGATCACGATCAGGCGGCGCAGCATGGCGCGATACTCGCCCGGGACTTCCTGCCACGCAGGCTCGCCGAAATGCTCGCCGAACGGAACGACGCGGTTCTCCTCCTGCGGCGCAAGCAGGATGCCCCAGCGATAGTCGGGCATGCGGACGTAATCGAACTTGGCCCAGCCGCGCGGATCGACGGAATAGGCGGTGCGCAGGTACACCAGCGACTCCTGGAAGCCCTCCGGCCCCATGTCGCTCCACCAGTCCATATAGCCGGGATGCCAGCCTTCCAGCGCCTTCAGCACCTGGCGGTCTTCGGCGAGATTCACGTTGTTCGGAATCTTGGTCGAGTAGTCGACGTTCATGATGTTCATGGTGGACCTCCCGTGGGGGACTGATTCATTCAACGATTGGCATCGAACCGTGAGCTTGCGAATGGCGAATGGTGAGTAGCGAATGGAAATCCCTATTCGCCATTCACCACTCCTACTCGCTAAACTCTCGTCATATCGAATTTCGGCTTCTGGCCGCTGCCGTAGCGGCGCAGCGCGCCTTCCTCGCCGACCGCGTTCGGGCGCTGGAAGATCCAGTTCTGCCACGCGGTGAGGCGCGCGAAGATTTTTGATTCCATCGTCTCGGGGCCGACGAAGCGCAGGCTGGCTTCCATGCCGGTGAGGCTGTCGGGCGAGAAGCTGGCGCGCTCCTCGAGGAACACGCGCACCTCGTCGTCCCAGTCGATGTCGTCGAGCGCGAAGGTGACGAGGCCGAGCTCTTCCGCCTGCTCGGCGTCGAGCGCGGTGCCCATGGTGGCTTCCGCACGCTCGACGTCGGACGGATCGGCCTGGAAGCGCGATTCCAGCCGGGTCAGGCCGTGGCTCATCGGATACGGACCGAAGTTCATGGCCGACAATTCGATCGACGGCGGCGGACGGTTGTCGCCCTGGCGCGTGCCGATCAGCATGTAGGAGCGGTCGGCGGCGAAGACGAGCTCGGCGAGCGTGCCGGCAAAGCAGGAGCCGGGCTCGACCAGCGTCACCAGCGTGCGCGAGGTGACGTCGATGCGCTTCAGCACGCGCTTCCAATAGTGCCTGATTTCGTTGACCAGCCAGTGCGCCTTGTTGGCTTCGAGGAAGCCATCGGATGCCAGCACATGGGCGCGGTCGCCATGGCTCTTGAAGACGAGCATCGCAATCTCGAGCTCGTTGATGCGCAGATGCAGGATGGCGTCGTCGAGCTCGCGCGCGACCTGGAGCGGCCAGAACGAAGATCCCTGCGCCATCACGCCGTCGACGTCGGCCGGCGGAGCGGCCTCCGGCGCCTTGATCGAGATGGTGGCGATGCGCGCCGTGCGATCGATGTCGACGCTGACAAAACCGTAGCGGATGCTGGTCTCGTCGATGACGCGCCTGAGCGGCGTCAGCGCGATGCCCTTGCCGCTGCCCTTGCGCTTCGACTGGCCTGCGAACTCCTTGGCGCGCTCGGCGATCTTGGCCTCGAGCTTCGAGTTCGGCGCGATCTCGTCGACGAGGCGCCACTGCACGGCGCGCTTGCCCTTCACGCCTTCCTCGATGGTGCAGAAGAAATCGGCGTGGTCGCGGCGCACCTTGCGCTTGTCGACGACGCGGGTGAGGCCGCCGGTGCCCGGCAATACCGCGAGCAACGGCACTTCGGGCAGCGCAACGGCCGACGAGCCGTCATCGGCGAGGATGATGTGGTCGGTCGCGAGCGCCAGCTCATAGCCGCCGCCGGCGGCCGAGCCGTTCACCACCGTGATGAAGCGCTGGCCGGAATTCTCCGACGAATCTTCCATGCCGTTGCGGGTCTCGTTGGTGAATTTGCAGAAGTTCACCTTGTGGGCATGGGTCGAGCCCGCAAGCATGCGGATGTTGGCGCCGGCGCAGAACACGCGGTTCTTGGCCGAGCGCATCACCACGACCTTCACCTCGGGGTGTTCGAAACGCAGGCGCTGGACGACGTCCGCCAGCTCGATGTCGACGCCGAGATCGTAGGAATTGAGCTTGAGCAGATAGCCTTCGAACAGGCCGCCATTTTCGTCGACGTCCATGGTCAGGGTGGCGACGTCGCCATCGACCGCAAGCTTCCAGTGCTTGTAGCGGGACGGGACGGTCTGGAAATCGATGAATGTCGCGCCGCCTGCGAGGCGCCGATCTTCCCCGGCCATGGGCCACCCTTGAGCTTGGTTATGCGTTTTGGCTGTAGCGTTAGATGCACAATAGTGCATCTTTTCGAAAGCGTCTAGCCCTTAACGGCCATCGCATGCACTTTGTTTCATGAGGCCTATTGAGACCGCACAATGGCGCCGAGGGTGATCCAGTCCGCCTTCGAGAGTTCGGAACGGCCCAGCTTGGCCTGGAGCAGAGCCGTCAGCGCCGGAATGGGGAAGCTCTCGACAAAGCCGTCGCCGCCCGCGGCTGCCTTGCGCGAGTTCAGCGCCCGTAACTCTGCCTGCGCGTCGCCGAACAGGCGCGCGGCCGAATGCAGCCGCTGCATGCGCAGTCGCAAATTGGCATTGGCGATGTGAATGCAGGCGCGCAGCAGAATACGCTCGCGGCCGCCTTGCGGGGCTGCGGCCCACACCGCTTCCAGCACCTCCTGCGATTCCCAGAAATAGCCGCGGTCGTTGAGCGCGAGCCCGTAGCGCAGCGCCGGATGGCGCGCCGGCACGTAGCCGCGGAAGGCCGAGGGCACCAGCACCTTGGCCAGGTCAAGCGTCTCGTAATCCGCGTCGACCCCGTCGGTCTCGCCCGGCACATAGGCCCATCGCGGCCACGGCAACGGGCCGCTTGCATCCGAAGGCACATTCATGGATGTGCCTTCGCAGAATCATGCGGCGCGTCCTTGAAGTCCCTGATCGTCGCGCAGGGCCGCTCTTGCAAATTGCTCAATCGCGTCAAGCGTCGCCCCCGGCGCTTCACGATGCGGGGAATGTCCCGCGTCTGAAATAATTTTCAAATCTACCGGACAATAACACTCTTCCTGCGCAATATCGACCTGTCGCAGTGTCCCATATTGGTCGTCCTTGCCCTGCACGACCAGGATGGGAACGCGGATGTAGGCGAGGTATTCCGAGATGTCCCAGTCGCGGAATTTCGGATCGAGCCAGGCACGGTTCCAGCCGTAGAAGGCGTTGTCGACATCCTTGTGCCAGCGCGCCAGCTTCGCCTTGAGGTCGGTGGTCTCGAAGGTCGTCTTGATCGCAGCGATGGATTTCACCGAGATGTCCTCGACGATGAAATGCGGCGCCATCAGCACGAGGCCTTGCAGACGGTGATCCTGATGCGCACCGGCATAGATCGTCGCGATCGAGGCGCCGTCGGAATGGCCGAGCAGGAGGCCGCGCTTGAAGGAAATCGCGTCGAGGATCTTCGGCAGCACATCCAGCGCCTCGCGCTGCATGTAATCGAGCGGCCGCGGCAGCGTGACCGCGCTGGATTGGCCGTAGCCCGCGCGCGAATAGACGAAGATGCCGGCGCCGGTGGCTAGCTGGAGCTTCTCGGGGAAGTCGCCCCACAGGCCGACGGAGCCGAGGCCTTCATGCAGCATGACGATGGTGGGTGCATCGGCGTCCTGCGGGGCGAGCCATTTGTATTCGAGGCTGGCGCTGCCGATGGTCAGGAAGCCGGTGGGGGTGAGGTTGGTCATTTCTTCGCTCTTCTCTCTCCGTCGTCATGCCCGGGCTTGACCCGGGCATCCACGCCTTTCCTCAATCGCGGATGCACGTGGATGGCCGGGTCAAGCCCGGCCATGACGACCGATTGCTAGTTTGCGCCCTCGCGCAATTTGAACCGCTGGATCTTCCCCGTCGCCGTCTTCGGCAGTGACTCCACCACGTCGATCCAGCGCGGATATTTCCACGGGCCGATCTTCTGCTTGACGTGCTCCTTCAGCATCTCCTGCAAGTCCGCCGTCGCCGCGCCCGGACGCAGCACGACGAAGGCCTTCGGCTTCAGCAGGCCTTCCGGATCGGCTTCGGGCACGACGGCCGCTTCCAGCACGGCGGGATGCGTGATCAGCGCGCTCTCGACCTCGAACGGCGAGACCCAGATGCCGGAGACCTTGAACATGTCGTCGGCGCGGCCGCAGAAGGTGTAGCGGCCTTCGCCATCGCGGACATATTTGTCGCCGGTGCGGGTCCATGGCCCTTCAAACGTGCGGCGGCTCTTGTGGCGCTGGTTCCAGTAGCCCTCGCCGGCGGAGGGCGCATCGACCAGCAGCTCGCCGACCTCGCCGTCGGCGACATCCTGGCCGGCCTCGTTGACGAGCCGCACCGCATAGCCCGGCACCGGCTTGCCCGAGGAGCCGTATTTGATGTCGCCGGGCGCGTTCGACAGGAAGATGTGCAAGAGCTCGGTCGAGCCGACGCCGTCGAGGATGTCGACGCCGAAGCGCGCCTTCCAGCTGTTGCCGACGGATTCCGGCAACGCCTCGCCGGCCGAGGTGCAGATGCGGAGCGACTTGCCGCCGCGCTCGGCCTTCATCGTCTCGTCGTTGAGCATCGCCGCGAACAGCGTCGGCACGCCGTAGAAGATCGAGGGATTGTACCTGTTCATCAGGTCGAACATGCGCGCCGGCGTCGGGCGCTCGCTGTTCAGCACCACGGTGGCGCCGACCGACATCGGAAAAGTCAGCGCATTGCCGAGGCCATAGGCGAAGAACAGTTTTGCCGCAGACAGGCAGACGTCGTTCTCGCGGATGCCGAGCACCTGGCTCGCATAGGTGTCCGCGGTCGCCTGCAAATTCGAATGGATGTGGCGCACGCCCTTGGGCATGCCGGTTGAGCCCGACGAATACAGCCAGAATGCGGGCTCGTCGGGATGCGTCGCGGCGGTCGTGAACTGGTCGCTCTCGCCGGCGAGCTCTTCCGCGAGCTGCTTGTGGCCGTTCATCTTGGCGCCGGAGACCACGACATGCTCGAGATCCGGCATGCGGCCGACGACGTCCTTGATGACGGGATAGAGTGCTTCGGAGACGAACAGCACGCGCGCGCGGCAATCGGCGAGGATGTAGGCGTATTGATCTGATGTCAGCAGCGTGTTCAGCGGCACCGGCACGATGCCGGCGCGGATCGCGCCCAGAAACACGATCGGGAAATCGACCGTGTCCAGCATGATCATCGCCACGCGCTCCTCGCGGCGGACCCCGAGCCGGCGCAGCATGTTGGCGGCGCGCCGGGTCTCGCGCTGGAGCTCGCCATAGGTGAGCCGCGAGACGGTGTCGTCGAAGGCGAGCTTTCCTCCCCTGCCGTCCTCGACGTTGCGGTCGAGCAGCCAGGTCACCGCGTTATAGGATCCCTCGCTCACGGACTTCTCCCCCGATTTTAGAATTATAATTCATAGAAAGACACCGCGGCGGCTTGCTGTCAATGCTGGCAGGCACTATGTTTCATTAAAACGCGCCGCAGGGCATCAACTAAAGAAGGCCCATGATCTGCAGTCCATGACCGACAGTCCCGACGCCGAATCCCGATTTCTCGAACAGCTCGGCCAGCGCGTGCGCACCATGCGCGCGCTGCGCGGCATGTCGCGCAAGGTGCTCGCCAAGGTATCGGGAATTTCGGAGCGCTACATCGCGCAGCTCGAGAGCGGCAAGGGCAACGTCTCCATCGTGTTGCTGCGCCGCGTCTCCGATGCGATGGGTGCGCATCTCGAAGACCTGCTTCCCTCGGCCGATCCGACGCCGGACTGGCAGATGTTTCGCGATCTCCTGCGCAAGGCGACGCCGGCGCAAATCGCTCAGGCCAAGGACGTTCTCGCCGGCGGCAGCGCGTCGGCGCCGCGGCGCGCACCGTTCTGCGGCATCGCGCTGATCGGCCTGCGCGGCGCCGGCAAATCGACACTTGGGCGGATGCTGGCGAAGAAGGTCGGCTGGAGTTTCGTCGAGCTCAACAAGGAGGTCGAGCAGCAGAACGGGCTCTCGGTCGCCGAGATCATCGCGCTCTACGGCCAGGAAGGCTTTCGCCGCATGGAGCAGGCAGCGCTGCAACAGCTGCTCGCGCGCAACGAGCTGATGGTGCTGGCGACCGGCGGCGGCATCGTGTCGGAGCCGTTGACCTTCGACCAGATCCTGTCGTCGTTCTACACGATCTGGCTGAAGGCCGAGCCCGAGGAGCACATGGCCCGCGTTCGCCGCCAGGGCGACCTGCGCCCGATGGCGGACGACCGCTCCGCAATGGCCGAGCTGCGCAACATCTTGCTGAGCCGCGAACCGTTGTATTCGCGCGCGACGGCGGTGGTCGATACGGCAGGGCTGTCGGTCGATGCGGCGGCTGCACGGCTGATCGATGCGGTGCGGCCGGTGCTGCAAAACGAAGCGCGGAGTTTCGGCCTGCGCAGCGTGGCGCTGTAAGGCGATCTCTCACGGCACGCTCGCTGCGTTCCCTCCCCCCTTGCGGGGGAGGGTTAGGGAGAGGGGTGCCACACGGGGACTCCATCACTCGCGCAACGCGCTTCTTCTTCGCGACAACCAACACCATTTCCTGGGCGACCCCTCCCCTGCCCTCCCCCGCAAGGGAGGAGGGAGCAGAGCTGAGCGCGCAGCTACGCCATGCGTCCCCTTTTCGTTTCGCAAAGGGAGACGATATGAAGAGCCTTGCACCAGACAGGACTCACGATGACCTCCAGCGACGTCACCACCTCCATGTTCGAGCGGATCGGCGGCAGCGCGACGATCGACTCTCTGGTCGACCGTTTCTACGAGCGCATGGACACGCTGCCGGAGGCGAAAATAATCCGCGCGATGCACGCGGATGACCTCGGACTGATCAGGGACGTGCTGAAGCGCTATCTCACCGAATGGACCGGCGGCCCAAAACTCTATTCCGTCGAGAAGGGCCATCCGCGGCTGCGGCAGCGGCATATCGGCTTTGCCATTGGCGACGCCGAGCGCGATGCGTGGCTGCTCTGCATGCGCGGCGCGCTGGACGAGACGGTCACGGACGCCGCCGCGCGGCAGGACCTCGACAAGGCGATATCGGGCCTTGCCGACTGGATGCGCAATCGGCAGTGACACAGAACGCGAGGCGGGGACGCGGTGGGCTACTCCAGCGGACTGCGCTTCGCGCAGCTGCAGGTTAACCCACCCTGCGCACCCCAGCCCTGTCATTGCACGCGTCAAACACCGAGCGATCCAGCGCCTCGGCCACAAAGCCCGCCACATAAATCAATGCCAGGATCGCCGCGGAGATCGCCATTGTCTCCGCATGCGCGAGCCCCCACCGCAACAACCGCTGCAACAATGTCGGCGGCGGAAAGCGGTAGGTCCGGCCCTTCGGCGTGATCAGGTCAAACGACCGAACCGACCGCGAGCGCACGTGGATCTTGCTGGGCAGCATCCGGATTTCTCCTCTCCAGCTCCTCGATCATGCCGCGCGCGATCTCCCGCTCGCCCATGATGACGACATCCGCCCCCAGCCCCTTCAAATGATCGACCTCGGCATCCGCATGCGCTCGCGCGATGATGCGGATGTCCGGATTGGCCGCACGCGCCTGCTGCACGATCTGCCCTGCCTCGAACGCCTCGGGGATCGCGATGACGAGATGCCGCGCCCGTGACGGATTGGTGGCGCCGAGAATTTCGGGCTGCGCGGCATTGCCCATGACGGTCTCGATGCCGCCCTGCTTCAGCTTCGCCAGTGCACTCTCGCCGACCTCGGCGACAAGGAACGGCAATTGCCGCTGCTTCAGGGCATCGCCGACGAGCGCGCCGACGCGGCCATAGCCGATCACGATCGTATGGTCGGTCAGGTCCGTGGTGCGGATCGGTTCGGGCACGGCGGCCGCGGCCTGCGGTGAATCCCGGCGCGGGTCGAGACGCGGCGCGAGCCAGGTGGCGGCCGCGAACATCAGCGGGTTGAGCATGATGGAGAGGATCGCGCCAGCCATGATCAGGTCGCGGCCGTCGCTGGGCAGGATCTGCGAGGCGACGCCGAGCTCGGCCAGGATGAACGAGAACTCGCCGATCTGCGACAGGCTCGCCGAGATCGTCAGCGCGGTCGCGACCGGATGCCGGAACAGGACCACGATCAGGAACGCCGCGAGTGATTTGCCGAGCATGATAATCGCCAGCGTCGCCAGCAGCGGCCAGGGCTCGCGGACCACGCTCATCGGATCGAACATCATGCCGACCGAGACGAAGAACAGCACGGCGAAGGCATCGCGCAGCGGCAGCGATTCCTGCGCGGCGCGTGCACTGAGCGGCGATTCCCGCAGCATCATGCCGGCGAAGAACGCGCCCAGCGCCAGCGACACGTCGAACAGCTTCGTCGCCCCGAATGCGATGCACAGCGCGATCGCAAGCACGCCAAGACGGAACAATTCGCGCGAGCCGGTATGCGCGATGTAGTGCAGGATCCAGGGAATCACCCGGCGCCCCACCACCAGCATCAGCCCGATGAACACGATGATCTTGGCCAGGGTCAGCATCACGATGCCGGCAAGCCCGAAGCCGGCCTGCGCGGCCAGCGGCTCGAAGGCTGGCTTGTCACCGCTGGCGCCCTGAAGGCTTGCGATCGCCGGGAACAGCACCAGCACGAGCACCATCGCGAGGTCCTCGACGATGAGCCAGCCGACCGCGATGCGGCCGCGATCGGTCTCCATCAGGCGCCGCTCCTGCAGCGCGCGAAGCAGGACCACAGTGCTCGCGACCGACAACGCCAGTCCGAACACGAGTCCCGCACCGACGCTCCAGCCCATCAGCCATGAAAGGCCGAGTCCCATCAGTGTGGCGACCGCAATCTGCACGACGGCGCCCGGAACGGCGATGTGCCGGACGCTCAGCAGATCCTGGAGCGAAAAATGCAGGCCGACGCCGAACATCAGCAAGATAATGCCGAGTTCGGCAAGCTCGGTCGCAAGCGCCTGGTCGGCGACGAAGCCTGGCGTGAACGGCCCGACGGCAACGCCGGCGAGCAGGTAGCCGACAAGCGGCGGAATGCGGAACCGCTGCGCTATAGTTCCGAGTACGAAAGCTAGTCCAAGTCCGACGACGATGGTGGCGATGAGAGGTGTGTCATGCGGCATTTTTGCCTTTTGACACAGCGCGCGCGCCGGCGCACCGCGACCAAGTGAGGCGGCTCAGCGCGCGACGCCTGCCGCAATCGCGCCGTCAGATCGACCAATAATTTGGGTGCGCGTAGGGCCGCGAACGATCGCCCCAGTCGAATTCGTCGCCGTCGAACTCGCTCGGTCCGCTGGCGAGTTCGTCCTGCGTCACCTCGACACGAAAAGCCTGCCGCGCGGGATCGTATTTCAGCGCGCCCCACTGCACAGGATAATGGTGGTGCGTGCCGAGCAGCCCGCCGGTCCTGATCACGGCGTAGGCGACCGTGCCGGTCACCTTGTCGAGCATCAGCCGCTCGATCGAGCCGAGCTTCGCGCCGTCGCGCCCGTAGACGCAGACGTGCTCCACGCGATCACTGGGAACCATGGTGTGTTTCATGGCGTCCTCCCTGTTGTCTTGCGTGACGAGATTATAGGCCCGCGGACGCGCGGCGCCAACGATCGTTGCTATAACAGCTGCGACCGCACGGACTCCGCGCCTTCGCGGAGCAGCGGGAGCAACCGGTCGATCAGCTCCCCTGCCGGCACGCGGTCGACATGGGCGCCCATGTTGATGGCGGCGACGATCACGCCGTCGTAGCGGCGCACCGGAACCGAGATCGAGCGGAAATGCGGCTCTGCCTCGCGATCGACCAGCGAATAGCCTTGCTCGCGATCGGCTGTGATGCTGGCCAGCAGCGCCTTCGGATCGGTCACCGTCTGCGGCGTCAACATCTCGCGCTTCGTTGTCTTCAGGCGTGCGGCAAGCGCTGCATCATCGAACTGCCCCAGCATGGCGCGGCCGACCGAGGTGCAGAACGCCGGCAGCCGGTAGCCGATCTCGAGCCCCCCCGAAAACATCCGCGCCGGGCTGCTGCGTGCGACAAACACGACGTCGTCGCCGTCGAGCACCGCGAGCGAGGCGATTTCCTGCGCTGCCGTGGCGACGCGATCGAGCACCGGCTGAAGCACGGCGACGAGGTGGCTGGAGCGCAGGTAGGACGCCGCGAGCGTCAGTACGTGCGGGGTCAGAGAGAACAGCTTTCCGTCGCCGGCGACGAAGCCGCCGCGCTGGAGCGTGAACAGCATGCGGCGCGCGGTGGCGCGCGGCAGCTCTGCCGCCCGGGCGAGATCGCTCAGCGTCATCGGGCCGGTGGTCGTGCCGAAACATTGCAGCAGGCGCAGGCCGCGATCGAGGCTCTCGACGAAATCCGTCGCCCGCTCTTCGCTTTCGCTTCGCTTCAGCTTGGGCATAGGTCCGGGAACATCCTGCAAAATATTGCTTGCCGCCGGACCAAGGCATGGCATAATTCGCCCATTCGTTCAATAGGCGAACAAACGCCTCTCCGACAAAGGACGCACCCGCCATGATGAGCCAGGAGCAGAACGACCTGATCACCCGTACCGGTCCGAAGGACCCCTGCGGCAAGCTGATGCGGAGCTACTGGCAGCCGGCGGCGCTGGTCGACGAGCTGGAGGGCGCGCGCCCGATCCGTCCCGTCAAACTGCTCGGCGAGAATCTGGTGCTGTTCCGCGACGAGAGCGGACGCTACGGCCTGATCGACCGTCACTGCGCCCATCGCGGCGCCGACCTCGCCTTCGGACGTCTCGAACATGACGGCCTGCGCTGCGCCTTCCATGGCTGGCTGTTCGACGCCACCGGCCAGTGCATCGAGACGCCGGCCGAACCGAAGGATTCAAAACTCTGCCAGAACATCCGCCAGCGCTCCTATCCCGTGGTCGAGAAGAGCGGCATCCTCTGGGCTTATCTCGGCGAGGGTGAGCCGCCGGCGTTTCCGGAGCTCGACTGCTTTGTCGCGCCCGGCACGCACACTTTTGCGTTCAAGGGCCACATGGCCTGCAACTGGCTTCAGGCGCTGGAGGTCGGCATCGATCCCGCGCACGCCTCCTATCTGCACCGCTTCTTCGAGGACGAGGATACGTCGACGGCTTATGGCAAGCAGTTCCGCGGCGCCTCCGCCGGCTCTGATCTGCCGATGACAAAGATCCTGCGCGAATACGACCGGCCGATCATCAATGTCGAACACACCGAATATGGCCTGCGGCTGATCGCGCTGCGCGAGATCGACGAGGAGCGCACCCATGTGCGCGTCACCAACCAGCTCTTCCCGCACGGCTTCGTCATCCCCATGAGCACGGAAATGACGATCACGCAGTGGCACGTGCCGGTCGACGACGAGAACTGCTACTGGTACGCGATCTTCACCAGCTACACCAACCCGGTCGACAAGCAGAAGATGCGCGATCAGCGGCTCGAGCTCTATGAGCTGCCCGACTACAAGTCGCGCAAGAACCGCGGCAACGATTACGGCTTCGATCCGCACGAGCAGGCGACCGCGACCTACACCGGCATGGGCAACGACATCAACGTGCACGACCAGTGGGCGGTGGAATCGATGGGCGCGATCCAGGACCGCACCAAGGAGCATCTCGGCTCCAGCGACAAGGCGATCGTGCAGTACCGCCGCCTGCTACGGGCTGAGATCGAAAAGGTCGGCGGCGGCGAAAAGCCGATGCTGTTCCTGGACGAGAGCAGGGCGCGCAGCATCCAGGGACCGGCCACCATGGACGGCATCGGGCCGACCCAGGGTTGGGAGCTCTACTGGATGGAGGTCGACGTCAAGCGCCGCCGCGGCGCACCTTGGGCCGCGCCGGTGCCGAAGGAGATCGCGGACAACGTGCACCGGCTGACGGCGGCGGAGTGATAATGCCGTCAATCAGCGGCGGGCGCCACATACTTCACTGTCATGCCCCGCGAAGGCGGGGCATCCAGTACGCCGCGGCCTCTCGTGGACACGTCGCCGTCTCTGGAATACTGGATCGCCCGCCTTCGCGGGCGATGACAGCACGGACTGAAGGAGCAACCGAGTGACTTTCGTCGCGCGTCATGCGCTGTGGTCGGATGAGCAGAGGGACGCCGCAGCGCGCCTGCGCCGCATCGTCGAGGAAAAGAACCTCGAGGTCATCCGCCTCGCCTTCCCGGACCAGCACGGCATTTTGCGCGGCAAGACCATCATCGCCGCCGAGGCGATCGCCTCGCTGGAGAGCGGCTGCTCCATCACCACGACCATGCTCGCCAAGGACACCTCGCACCGCACGGTGTTTCCGGTGTTCACGTCAGGCGGCGGATTCGGCATGAAGGAGATGGAGGGCGCGGCCGACGTGTTGATGGTCGCCGACCCAACCACGTTCCGCGTGCTGCCATGGGCGCCCGCGACGGGCTGGGTGCTCTGCGATCTCTATTTTGGCGACGGCCGTCCCGTGCCGTTCGCGACCCGCGGCCTCTATCGCAAGGTGCTCGATGATCTCAGCGGCCGCGGCCACGATTTCGTCGCCGGCCTCGAGGTTGAATTCCACATCTTCAAGCTCGACGACGCGCATATGCGGCCCGAGGATGCCGGCCAGCCCGGCACGCCGCCGTCGGTGAGCCTGCTCAGCCACGGCTATCAATACCTCACCGAGCAGCGCTTCGATCAGATGGAGCCGGTGCTGGAGATCCTGCGCCGCGATATCGTCGCGCTCGGACTGCCCTTGCGCTCGGTCGAGGTCGAGTTCGGGCCGAGCCAGTGCGAATTCACCTTCGCGCCGAAGAAGGGGCTGGAGCCCGCCGACAACATGGTGCTGTTCCGCTCTGCCGTGAAGCAGATCGCGCGCCGCCACGGCTATCACGCCACCTTCATGTGTCGGCCGAAACTGCCGAATATGTTCGCGAGCGGCTGGCACCTGCACCAGTCGATCGTCTCGCGCGCGTCTGGCGAAAATCAGTTCATGACGAAGGACGGCAGCGAGCCGCTCAGCGCGTTCGGCCGGGCGTACCTTGCCGGCCTGCTCGACCACGCCCGCGCCTCGACCGTGTTCACCACCCCGACCATCAACGGCTACAAGCGCTACCGCTCCTATTCGCTGGCGCCGGACCGGGCGATCTGGGGCCGCGACAATCGCGGCGTGATGATCCGCGTGCTCGGCGGCGCCAATGATGCCGCAACGCGCTTGGAGAACCGCATCGGCGAGCCCGCCGCCAATCCCTATCTCTACATGGCCTCCCAGATTCTCTCGGGCCTCGACGGCGTCGACCGCAAGCTCGACCCCGGCCCGTCCGCCGACACGCCCTACGAGACCAAGGCGCCGCCGTTGCCGAAGAGCTTGCGCGATGCGGTCGCCGCGCTGAAGGACGATCCGTTCTTCCGCGAGAAGTTCGGGCCTGAGTTCGTCGACTACTACACCCACATCAAGAATGCCGAGATCGACCGCTTCCTGTCAGAGGTGACCGACTGGGAGCACCGCGAATATTTCGAGGTGTTTTGAGGGAGATACGTCTCACGCCCGCGTGAGGCAACTTCGTCCGGTCTGTTCCGACGACATCACGGCGCTCGCCGACGAAGCCATTTTCCCTGTCCCTCGAAAACGGCCGGAAAGACTGGGGGCCTAATATCCTGCATATGATCAACAGTGGAGTTCGATCATGTGGGTTCAATTGTTCAGCCTGATCTACCGCCTGTCCTGCCGGACCACCTTGGTTGAAATCGGCACCCACCACCTGGCGCGTTAGTCGCCGGCGCCAGCGATTTGGGTAAGACATATTGACCGGATAACCGGGCTTCTCAGGCGCAAGCTGGTTCACCAGCGATAGCCGAGCGTTGCGATGACGGTCAGCGGCGCGCCGCGGTAGCAGTAACCGACCTGGCACGTGGTGTAGTGCAGATTGAACAGGTTCTTGGCATTGACCTGGAACTGGAGGCCCTTCAGCTCCTTCATCGCCTGGCCAAAATCATATTTCAGCGCCGCGTCGATCAGGGTTACCGAGCTGTTCTTGAACGTGTTCGCATCATCGCCGTAGCTCCAGGACATGTAACGCGCGCCGCCACCGACGCTCAATCCTGCAAACGGTCCGGCCAGCGGCAGGGCGTAGTTCGCCCACAGCGTCGCGGTATGCGGGGGATTGCCCGAGGGAAACTTGCCAATCAGCGAGTCGTCAGCGGCCTGCTTGGTCACCATGTCGAGATAGGTGTACGACGAGGTGATGTCGAAACCACCGCCCAGGCTGGCAAGCGCCTGCAATTCGAAGCCGCGGCTTTGAATCTCGCCACGCTGGACCGTCACGCCCGTCCCCGTCGTGACCAGGCCGCCGTCCTGGGTCAAATCGAACACCGCCGCGGCAATGAAGCTCCTCGTGCCCTGCGGCTGGTACTTCACACCGACTTCGGTCTGCTTGCCGGTGGTCGGCTTGAAGAAGGCGCCCGACGGATCGACGCCGAGATTGGGAAAGAACGAGGTCGAATAGGCAACGTAAGGCGCAACACCGGAATCGAACACATAGGTCAGCCCGGCTCGCCCGCTATAGGCCTGATCGGACTGCGTCTGCCGCGTCAGCGCGAACAGATCCTCGCCCGTGGTGCTGACCCAGTCGCTGCGGCCGCTCAATGTCAGGATCCAGTGATCGAGCCTGGCCTGGTCCTGAACATACACGCCGGACTGGGTTTGCCGCTGGGCCGTCGAGGACGAGATCGCGGGATCGGGAATGGATTCCGGCGCGTAGACCGGCGCGGCCAGGTTGAGATCGGAGACGCCGAAGCCGAATCCCTGCTTGTCGTTGAACTTCGACGCGGTGTAGTCGGTGCCGACCAGGAGCGTGTGCTGCACGGGCCCGGTCGATAGCCTGGCCTCGACCTGGTTGTCCATAATGGCCGATTGCAGCGTGTCGTGGACGTAGCCGGTGTAGCGTGAGACGACATTGCCCACCGGCGCGCCGAGAAAGCCCACATAGCGGGTGACCGCGTCGACATCGACGTAGCGGAATTTCTGGCGGACGGTCACGGCGTTGTTGAACGCATGCTCGAACAGATAGCCCACGCGTCCCTGCTCCTGGTCGAGCGAATTGTAGGACGGGCTGCCCGTGAAGATGTCCGTGGCGGTGCCGGTGCCCGTGGAGTAGGTGAACATGGATCCGGGCGTCTTCGACTTCTGATAGGACCCGAGAATCGTCAGGGTCGTCGATTGATCCGGCTTCCAGGTGACGGCGGGCGCGATGTAGGTCCTGTTATCCTTGCCGCCGGGCACGAACACGTTCGCGTCACGCATCACGCCGGTCAGCCGATACGAAAACTGACCGTTGGCATCGACCGGACCCGAAAGATCGAAATTGCCCTGGACGCGATCGCGGTCGCCAAACACCGTTTGCACCTCGTGAAACGGCTGGCTGGTCGGCAGCTTGCTCGACAGATCGATCAGTCCGCCCGGCGAGCCGAGCCCGTAGAGTGCCGAGCTCGGCCCACGGACCACGGTGATGCTGTCGACCCCATAAGGCTCGGTCTTGAACACGCTGAGACCTGCTCCGACGAGGCGCAATCCGTCGAGATAAACGCCGTTATAAGTGATGTCGAAGCCGCGGATCGCGATCGCGTCGAAACGCGGATCGTAGCCTGAAGCATCGATGCGGACGCCGGGTTCATAGCCAACTGCCTCCGTCAGCGTCTGGACGGCGCGGTCGTTGAGTTCCTTGCGCGTCACGACCGAGATCGACTGCGGCGTCTCGAGCAACGGCGTGTTGGTCTTGGTACCCGCCGAGCTGCTGTCTGCAACATAGCTGCTCTCGCTCGACGCGTTGGCGCGACCGGCACCGGCCTCGCGCGCGCCCGAATTTCTGGCTGGCGCGGGCCCGGCATTGCGTTGCGTCGCGATGCGGCCGCGCGACGACTGCGAAGCTCGCTGAGCGGGCTGGGTGCGCGGACGCGCCTGGATCGGTGCCTCCACCGTGACGGGAGGCAATGTCGCCGCCGTCGACGTTGCATTGGTCCCGGAGGTCTGTGCGACCGACGGCGTTGCGTGCAGGACTATTCCCAGGCCGGCCGCTCCCAGACCAGTTCTCGCCATCCGTTCCCAGCCGAGCATCCGCCCGTCGTTGCGCGTCATTGTCTTCCCCGAGTTCCGTGTTCGAACAACCCGGGAGTAACCAGATCGAGGCGCACACCGCCTTTGCGCGCGCGCAAATCACCTTTGATCGCACGTGGAGGCGTTCAAGTTTACTGACAGTGGCTCGGCGAATAGCCGAAGTGCCTGCGGAATGCCGTCGCGAAATTGGCCGGATGGGCATAGCCGACCCGAAAGGCCGCCTCGGTGACCGACAACCGTTGATGAATCAGAAGGTCACGTGCGGCATCGAGTCGGCGGGCCCGCAAATAGTCGATCGCGCTCTCGCCATACGCCATCTGGAATTTCTGGTTGAAGGACCGGCGGCTCAGCCCCGCATTCCGCGCCAGTTCGTCGATGCTCCAGGGATAAGCGAGATCGGCATCCATGCGCGCCTTGACCGATTGCAACCGCACCCGCTGGAGGTCGGCTGCAGGATCGAGCGCGATCCCGCGCTTGCCGAACAAGGCGTGGACCACGATCTCGGCGGCATGCGCCGACAGCAGCAATTGCGTCGCGTTTCCGGCCACCGGTGGCGAGAACATTTCTGCCGCGAGGGCCTGCACACGCGGAGACGCCGTGACAGAGACGATGGCCGTGCCCAACGCGTCGGTCTTGAACAGCGCCCGAACCTCGTCGCCGAGTCCAAGCCCGTCGATGGAGGCTTGCGGAAGCGCCAGGCCGATCGCGGGACGTTCGCCGCAGCGAACCGAGCCTCCTACGGCGACGGATTCGCGCACGGCAATCGCCGTCATCTGCCCTGCACCGGTTGTGCGCGTCAGAATGCCGCGGCCTGCGCCTTCATCGAGCGCAACGGAGATGAACAAGCCCGGCCCTACGATCGCTGGCCGATCGGGATCGGCGCGAAACTCACCTCTGATGAACACACAGCCCGGGAAATCCAGCCACTGAGGCGCTGTCGAAGCGCCTCGCTGTGCGGAGCCGATGATGTCGTCGTCAGGCCGTCCGGCAATTTGATTGTAAAAGTCCTGCATCGAATCCGCTACGCCGCGACATTGGCGGCTGGCGGCAACGCACTCAAGACCTCTGCGCGCAGTTTGGAGAGCTTCGAAACTGACGTCCTCGACGAGGTTCTGCGCGCGCGGCGATCCTGCACGGCAGTCAGATCCAGGAGCGCGTCAGATGCCCAGATATTTGTGCTGGAGATCCGGCTCGGCCATCAGCTCGACGGACGTGCCGCTCCACACCGTCTTGCCGCGCTCGATGATGTAGTGGCGGTCGCAGATGCGGGCGAGGTGGTCGACGTTCTTGTCGACGACCAGGATCGACTGTCCCCGGCTCTTCAGCAGCGACAGGCAATTCCAGATTTCTTCGCGGATCAGCGGCGCAAGGCCTTCGGTCGCTTCGTCCAGGATCAGCAGTTTCGGATTCGTCATCAACGCGCGGCCAATCGCGAGCATCTGCTGCTCGCCGCCGGAGAGCTGGTTGCCCATGTTGGAGGCACGTTCGGCGAGGCGCGGAAACATCACGTAGATCGCGGCGAGCGTCCAGGGATTGGGGCTAGCGAAGCGATCGGCCGCGGCCGCCACCAGGTTTTCGCGCACGGTGAGGTTCGGGAAGATCTGGCGCCCCTCAGGAACGAGACCGACGCCGAGTTTTGCAATTCTGTAGGATGGAAGCTGCCGCACTTCTGCGCCGGCGAAGCGGATCGTGCCTGATCGTGCCGGTGTCAGGCCCATGATGGAGCGGATGGTGGTCGTCTTGCCCATGCCGTTGCGGCCCATCAGCGAGACCATCTCGCCCGGCTTGATCGACAGCGACAGGCCGAACAGCACCTGGGAGAGGCCGTAGCAGGTCTCGATGCCGTCGACGTTGAGCAGCGTGTCAGCCATCGCCTTTTCAGACATGGTGCGTCACCACGTGCTGGTCGCCGAGATAGGCGCGCTTGACGTCCTCGTTGGCGCGGATCGCGGCCGGATCGCCCGAGGCGATGACGCGGCCATAGACCAGCACCGAGATGCGGTCGGCCAGCGCGAACACCGCCGGCATATCGTGCTCGACCAGCACGATCGAGACTTCCTTCCGCAGCTCCTGAAGCAGTTGCACCATGCGCTGGGATTCGGTGACGCCAAGACCCGCCATCGGCTCGTCCAGCAGCAGCAGCTTCGGCTTGCTCGCGAGCGCGACCGCGAGTTCGATCTGGCGGCGCTCGCCATGGCTGAGCCTGGACACCAGGACATCGGCGCGATGGCCGAGCCCGACGCGGTCGAGCGCGGCATGGGCGGCATCGCGCAGGCCCTTCTCCTTGCGCGCATTGGCGAAGAAGCGGAACGAGTGGCCTGCATGCGCCTGCGCCGCCAGCGCGACATTGTCGGCGGCGGTGAAGTCGAGCAGCAGCGAGGTGATCTGGAACGAACGGGCGAGCCCCAGCGCGCAGCGGCGATAGGCCGGCAGATAGGTGATGTCGCGACCGCCGAGCGAGACGCTGCCGGAATGCGGTTCGAGGTGCCCTGTGAGCTGACTAATCAGCGTGGTCTTGCCGGCACCGTTCGGGCCGATGATGGCGTGCAACTCGCCGCTAGCTACGTCGAGCGAGACGTTGTCCGTCGCAACGATGCCGCCGAAGCGGCGCACCAGTTTTTCGACGCGGAGCAGCGGTTCAGCCACGATTGAGCCTCCCGAGCAGGCCCATGATGCCGCCGCGGCCGAACAGCACGATCAGCAGCAAGAGCGGGCCCATGATCAGCGCCCAGTATTCGGTGATCTGCGACAGGAATTCTTCCAGCAGCAAAAACACCACCGCGCCCATCACCGGGCCGAACAGCGTGCCCATGCCCCCCAGGATCACCATCACCATGAGGTCGCCGGAGCGGGTCCAGTACATCACGGCCGGGCTGATGAAATCGGTGTTGTTGGCGAGCAGTGCGCCGGCAAGGCCGCACATCATACCGGAGATGACGAAGCAGACGAGCTGGTAGCGTTTTGCCGGAAAGCCGATCGCCTGCATCCGCTGCTCGTTGGAGCGCAGGCCCTGCAAGACGAGCCCGAAGCGCGAATTGGTGATGCGCCAGATCAGGACGATCACGGCGAACAGGCAGGCGAGGCAGAGATAATAGAACTGCGTGCGGTTCGACAGGTTGATCAGGCCGGAGAAGTCGCTGCGCTTGTAGACGGTGAGACCGTCGTCGCCGCCGTAACGCGCGAGGCCCGAGGCGACATAATAGGCCATCTGCGCGAAGGCCAGCGTGATCATGATGAAGTAGACGCCACGCGTACGAAGGGAGAGCGCGCCGATCACCAGGGCGTAGATCGCGGAAGCTGCGAGTGCGACCGGGAACTGGATGAAGCCGCTTCCGACGCCTTCCTGCGCGAGCATGCCGACCGCGTAGCCGCCGATGCCGAGATAGGCGGCGTGGCCGAAGCTCATCATGCCGCCAAAACCCATGATGAGGTTGAGGCTCGCGGCCGCCAGCGCCAGGATGACGATGCGGGTAAACAGCGTCAGGATGAAGATGTTGCCGGACAGCTGCGAATAGAGCGGCAGCAGCACGAGGCCCGCCAGCATCAGGGCCGTGACGGCCTTGCTCACAGTGAAAGCCTTCATCGACGGTTGGCCGGAAACAGCCCCTCCGGGCGCACCACCAGCACGATCGCCATCAGCAGATAGATCAGCATGGACGACAGTGCGGGCGCGGCGGTGGAGGCGGCGGCGCCGCTCAGCACCTGCCGCAACAGGTTGGGCAGGAAGGCGCGGCCGAGCGTGTCGATCATGCCGACGAAGATCGCGGCGAGGAACGCGCCACGGATCGAGCCGATGCCGCCGATCACGATGATGACGAAGGCGAGGATCAGGATGTTCTCGCCCATGCCGATCTGCACGGTGAGGATCGGCGCCTGCATCAGGCCGGCGAGGCCGGCGAGCGCGGCGCCCAGGCCGAACACCAGCGTATAGAGCAGCTTGATGTTGATGCCGAGCGCACCGATCATCTCGCGGTTGGAGGCGCCGGCGCGGATCAGCATGCCGATGCGGGTGCGCATCACGCCGAGATAGAGCAGCAGCGCGACCAGCAGCGCCACCACGATGATGGCGAGACGATAAGCGGGATAGTGGATGCCGGGCAGGATCGGCACCGGCACCGTGAGCCAGGCCGGCAGCGGCAGCGCAAGCCCGGCCGGACCCCAGATCAGCCGCACGGCTT
The DNA here is from genome assembly GCF_054061875.1 of Bradyrhizobium sp. S3.7.6. Lineage (NCBI taxonomy): Bacteria > Pseudomonadati > Pseudomonadota > Alphaproteobacteria > Hyphomicrobiales > Nitrobacteraceae > Bradyrhizobium > Bradyrhizobium sp. S3.7.6. The sequence continues at coordinate 386,998 of NZ_JBSSEQ010000001.1, forward strand.
CATTGAAGAACAGGATCAGGCCGAAGGTCGCGAGCACGTGGTCGAGATGGTCGCGCCCGTAGAGATGCCGCAGCGCCGACATCTCCAGCACGATGCCGAGCACCAGAGTCGCGCCGAGCGCCAGCAGCGCACCGAGCAGGAAGCTGCCGGTCCAGGCCGCAAAGGTCGCGGCGAAATAGGCGCCCATCATGTAGAGCGAGCCGTGCGCGAGGTTGACGAGATCCATGATCCCGAACACCAGCGTCAGGCCGGCGGCGAGCAGGAACAGGAGCAGGCCGAACTGCAATCCGTTCAAGAACTGTTCGACGACGAGCAGCATCAAAACTCTTTCAGGCGCACGCGGTGTCGCGCCGATGTTCGAACACGGTCGCCATCAGTGAAAGAGCTCCCCCTGCCTCTTCAAGGCGGAAAAATGGGTAATGGCAGTATCGTTCCGAGGCAAGAGCGATTCAACACCAGACATGCACTTTGTTGCATGCCGGTGCATGCGATCGAAATTGGCCTTGCAAGAAGGCTGCCGCACAGGATGGGTCAACCTGCCGCACCCAAACGATCGCCCTCCCCCAGGCATGCCTGGGAGAGGGCGCGAAGGTCGACGGAAGTAGGAGAAGGCGTCTAGTGCGACGTCATCTGCCGGGGGAGATCATCCGGCTCGGCCAGCACGCTGTTGGCCGTCGAGGCTTCCAGCGCCGCCATACGGAACAGATAGGCGAGCGTTGCCAATCCGGTGTCTTCCGCCATCTGCGCCAGCTCGAGCGCCATGTCGGACATGTAGCCGAGATTCTCGTCCTTGGTCTGCGCCATGATCTGGCTGTCCCGCATCATGTTCGACATTTCAGGCGCTCTTTCGTTGTGCGGCAGCAAGGCCGCAGAGGTTGGCACGGGCGACGGCGTCCAGACGCGGGCCGTCTTGTTGTACGATCGAATCCATGCCGATGCGATCATGCAGGGCATCGAGGGTCTCGCGGCGAATGTCGATGGTCGCCGCCATGGTCCAGGCGTTCTCCACCAGCGCGGGCAGACCAAGCGGCGTCACGACGAAGCCGGCCTCATGGAAGCGCGGCAGCCACCAGGTCTCCATGATCGCGCTGACCTGCGCGATTCCCTGATCGAGGCAGAACTCCTGCACCGCTGCCATCAGTTGCAGGTTGAGAGTGCCGTCGCGGCGATCGCGCACGACAAAGTAGCGCGACCATTCCCAGACCAGCGGATTCGCAGGGCAGCCGCGAACCGATGCCAGATGCGGGAAGACCTCGCTCATCATCGAGGGTTTGGTGGTGGGGTAGAGCCGGTGACCGCCGACGACGCGCCGGCCTTCCAGCGCGAGCAGATAGACGGTGTCCTCGTCGTCGTAGGAATCGACCTCGCGGCAATCAGGCCGGCGCAGCGTCTCCCAGTGCCGCTCCTCGACGAAGATGTCGTGGCGTAGTCGGAAGTGCTGCTCGAGTACGTCTTCGTAAAGGTGGCGATTGACCGAAGAAATTGCGTGAATCATGAAAACCCCCATTCAGCCGGAATGAGGGGCAGCCTCTGCGAAAAGAGGCAGGTTCGATATTGGGAAATTTCCCAGTACGTCGCTTAGGGATTGATGAGCTTGTTGCGAATCGCCAGTGCAACCGCATGCGTACGGTTGACGGCGCCGAGTTTGCGCGCGGCGGTTGCAAGATGCTCTTCTGCGGTGCGCTGCGTGATGTGCAGGATCTCGCCGATCTCCCAGGCCGACTTGCCCTGCGAGGCCCAGGCGATCACCTCGCGCTCTCGCGGGGTGAGACGCGTCGACAGATGCGGCGCCGGATCCAGCAGGCGGCGAATATGGTCGAAGCCATACATTGCCATCAGGTGCAGTGCCGGCTTGCTGCGGGGATTGAGGTCGAGATGGACGCCGCCGAGCGACACCGCCGCCTCGTAGCCGGTGAGCCCGTGGATCGGCACGATGAAGCCGCGCGACATGCGAAAATCGCCGGCGCGGTTCATCACCTCGGCCGCGCTCGGCTCGAGCTCGGCATCATAGGGCGCTTCCGACCACTCGAACGGATTGACCGATTGCCGGCACAGCCGCACCACGGGGTCGACGCGGTCGTAATTGTTCTGGGTGTAGAGATTGAACCATCCTGCCGGCCAGCGCTTGGCGAGCACCATCTGCGCGAACCGCTGATCGGGATTCGGCAACCCCGTCACGATGATGGTCTCGAAGCCGAAGCGACCGAACGCCGCCTCAAGCGCATTCATGGCGTCCGGTACCTTGCGATAGGTCCCCAGGCCTTCGATGAAGTCGAGCGCTTCCCGGCCATAATCTACGGCGTCTACGGCGGACATCGGTGCGTTTCCTGAGCCTCGCCGTCGGTATAGCACGTATTTGGGAGCTGCCTCAATTCGCTGCTTCCGTAGTTTACCGGCCCTCGTCTGCACCCGAGATTTAATCTACTTGTGGAGGAAGTGACGTCAAGTTACACCTATGGCGTCTGAAGCGGGAAAATCACGATGGAAGACGAGGACATCGCCCTCAACAGCGTGCTCGGCCTGGAACTCAACCGCGTGTTTTTCGCCGTCCGCGAAACGGCAAACAAGCAGAAGATCATCGAGTACGCGCGCGAAGTGCTGCAGCGCGAACGCGCGGAGCGGCCCGGCAGCGCGTCGCCCGAGAGCCCGGCGAGCTAGAACGCGGTTACAGGTGAGGCATACGTTCTGCGCGAGCGGCGCCCTTCCATTCGAACGTGCCGATTTTGGCCGAAACATTCTGACTGCGAAGTTAATCAGCAATTGTTGCCGGTGAGCGAGCTGCGCTCTTACCCTCCCCTGGAGGGGGAGGGTGAAGCGCCGCCCGCTCCGTCGCACACTTGCCGCTGGATGACATCACGGCTCTCGTGAGATGATCGCCACCACGATCCTCTTTGGGATGCCCACGACATGATGACGCTGCGCCAGGTTGAAGTGATCCGTGCCGTGATGGTGACGGGTACCATCGGCGGCGCGGCGAAGCTGCTCAACGTGTCGGCGCCGGGGATCAGCCGGCTGGTCAAATACACCGAGCGCACGCTCGGCATCCGCTTCTTCCAGCGCCAGAACGGGCGCTATTTCCCGACGCCGGAAGCCGAGAACATCTTTGAGCAGATCAACGGCGTCTACAAGAAGGTCGACGACCTCTCCGAGCTCATCTCCAAGATCGGCCGCGGCGGTTTGTCGGAATTGCGCATCGGCTCGGTGCCGAGCATCTCCCAGGTGATGGTGCCGCGCGCGATCGAGCGCGTCCGGCGCCGCTATCCCGATCTCGGCATCGACATCAACATCCTCAAGCTCGAGGAAGCCATCGACTACCTCCTGCTCGGCCGCGGCGAGTGCGTGGCGATGAGCTACCGGCTCGAGCATTCCGGGCTCGACTTCATGCCGCTCGCCTCGGGTGAGCTCTATTGCATCGTGCCGCCGGGTCACGAGCTTGCCGGCCGCAAGCAGGTCTCGGCCGCCGAGATCACCCGCTATCCGCTGATCGGCATCGATCCCAACGATCCCTACGGCCGGATCATGGCCGGGATCTTTGCGCGCCACCGGCTCGACTACAACATCACGATCCGCGCGCGCTTCGGCACCACGGTGTGTGCGCTGGTGAAGGCGGGGCTCGGCATCGCCATCATCGACCAGTTCACGGTGGCCCATGGCGGCTATCCGGGAATCGAGCTGTTGAAGATCACCGAGCCGACGCGGTTCGAGACCTATATCGCGGTGAAGCGCGGCGCGCCGCTGTCGCTCCATGTCGAGTATTTCATCGAGTCCCTGCGCGCCGAGATGCGCGCGGTGGAGCCGTCCCGCAGCGAGGGCAACGCCGCCCCGGCACGCGCGCGGAAGAAATAACATTATGTTAGGTTTGCCCAATAAATGGGTAATTGTGTTAGGCACGGGAAAGGCTATCGTCGCAACTGGAAGCCCCCTTGGAATTGTGCGGATTTCCCCGCTAATGGCCAGGACCCAACGCTCCCAACGAGACGATAGCCAACCATGTCCAAGCGCGGATACGCCGCCAGCAAGAAGCTTCTCACCGGCCTAATCGGGGCGCCGATCGCGCATTCCGCCTCCCCTGCCATGCACGAGCGGGCCGCCGAGGCGCTCGGCCTGCGCGGTCACTACCAGCTCATCGAGGTCGCCGGCGCCGATGCGGCCGGGCTCCGCATGATGCTCGAGGGCGTGCGGCGGCTCGGCTTTGCCGGCGTCAACGTGACTTACCCTTACAAGGAAGCGGTGGTCCCGCTGCTCGACGAGCTGGCGCCGGGCGCGGCCGCCATGGGCGCGGTCAACACCGTCGTCGTCAGGGACGGCCGGCTGATCGGCCACAACACCGACACGACCGGGTTTGCGCGCGCGGTCGCGCCGCTGTTGGCACCGTCCGGAAATGCAGTCGCCGTGATCGGAACGGGCGGCGTCGGCAAGGCAATCGCCTTTGCGCTGGCGAGCCTGAAGGTCTCCGGCCTCCGCATTTTCGACAGCGAGACGGCGCGCGCCGAAAAGCTCGCTTCATTGCTTGCCAGGCACGGCGGCGCCACGGTGGCGAAAAGCGTCGAGGACGCGCTCGATGGCGCAACCGGCCTCGTCAACGGCACGCCGGTCGGCATGCTGCCGAACCGGGGCATGCCGGTCCCGGCGGCCTTGCTGCACGAGAAAATGTGGGTCGCGGACGCCGTCTATTCGCCGCTGATCACGCCGCTGCTGGCGGCGGCACAGGCCAAGGGCGCGCGGATCATGACCGGGCGGGAGCTCGCGATCTACCAGGCCGCTGACGCCTTCGAATTGTTCACCGGCCTTGCCCCATCGACCGAGGTCATGGGAGAGGCATTTGACGAGGTGATGGCGGCACGAAGCGCGGCCTACCACGCCGCGTAACCGAAGCGGCCGGACACAAGGCCGCGGACAACATCAACGAAAAATGGGAGGAGTGACCATGAAATCGACCCTAGTGGCAGGCGCCTTGCTTGCCTTCGCGACTGCAACCAGCGTCCATGCGCAGGCGATCAAGCTCGCCGACGTCGCCGAGCTCTCGGGCGGCGGCGCCACCGTCGGCACCAACTGGAAGAACGGCATCGACCTCGCGATCGAGGAGATCAACGCCAAGGGCGGCGTGCTCGGACGCAAGCTGGAGGTCACCCATGCCGATTCGCAGTCCAACCCCGGCGTTGCCCGCGCCCAGGTGCAGAAGGCGCTCGACGCCGAGCCCTATGTGCTGCTCGGGCCCGGCTATTCCGGCTCGGTCAAGGTGACGGCGCCGCTCGCGGCCGAGGCCGGCATCGCTCAGATCATGGGCGGCGAAGCCGCCGAGCTGACGCAAGCCGGCAACAAGTTCCTGTTCCGCACCTCGTTCGGCCAGCAATCGTCGATGCCGAAGGTCGCAAAGTACATCCACGACGACATGAAGGCGAAGACGGTCGCGGTGGTCTGGGTCAACAACGACTTCGGCCGTGGCGGACGCGACGTCGTCGTGAAGGAACTCGACCGGCTTGGTTCCAAGGTGGTCGCCGATCTCTCGACTGAAGCGGGACAAGCCGACTTCGCCGCCGACGTCGGTAAGATCAAGGCCGCCAATCCCGACGCCGTGTTCGTCTACCTGAATGAAGAAGAGAGCGCGCGCATCCTGAAAGAGCTGAAGCGCCAGGGCGTCACCGCGCCGCTGATGGGCGAGACCACGCTGATCGGCCAGAAGGTGATCGAGCTCGCCGGCGATGCCGCCAACGGCGCGCGCGGCCATGTCGGCCTCACCACGGACGCACCGGTCGACCTGATCAAGGCGTTCCGCGACAAGTTCGCCAAGAAGTACAATTACGTGCCCGACCATAACGGCCTGAAGGGCTATCTCGCCGTCTACATGGTGAAAGCCACCACCGAGAAGATGGGGAAGGTCGACAGCAAGGCGTTCGCCGACACGCTGCACGGCCTGACCATCAAGGCCGCGGACGAGCCGGGCATCCTGATGGACGTCACCTTCAGCGAGACCGGCGACATCGACCGGCAGAGCTTTCTGGTCGAGGTGGTCGAAGGCAAGCAGGTGGTGAAGCAGGTGCTGCCGAAGGTGAAGTGACGATCTTCGCTCTCCCCGCGCCCGTCCCGCCGAAGCTTCAGCGAAGGCGGATGCGGCGAGAGATCTCTCCTCTCCTCTCCCTCTCCCCGCTCTTCGCGGGGAGAGGGGCGGGGTGAGGGGTGATTCTGCAAGGACGGTGAGAGATGGGCTCGCGGATAGTGCCCCTCACCCCGCCCTCTCCCCGTAAGAACGGGGCGAGGGAGACGACAGCGCTGGGCGAGGGACAGGAGAGGGGAAAATGTCCAATCTGTTCGATCTTCTGGTCGCGGGACTAGCCACTGGCGCGATCTATGCGCTGGTCGCGGTCGGCTTCACGCTGCTGTGGCAGACCTCGCAGACCATCAATTTCGCGCAAGGCGAGTTCGTGATGCTGCCGGCGTTCCTGATGCTGGCGGCGATGCATGCCGGCGCGCCGTTCTGGCTTGCGATCATCCTCGGCATCCTGCTCTCGATGCTCCTGCTGGGCCTCGCCTTCAAGATGCTGCTGGTCGATCCGATGATGCGCCATGGCGTGCTGCCGCTGGCGATCGCGACGATGGCGCTCGCGATCGGCATCAAGGAGGCCGTGAAGCAGTTCTTCAGCGCGGAGGCCTCGCCCTTCCCATCGATCGTGCCGACCGGTGATATCTCCATTCTCGGACATGCCGTCTCGCTGCAAAGCATCGGCGTCCTCGTCCTCGCCATTCTTGCCGTCTTCGGCCTGACGAGCCTTCTCAACCGCACGTCGCTCGGTCACCAGATGCAGGCGGCGGCGCAGAACCCGACGGTGGCGCGCATCATCGGCGTCCCGGTCGAGCGCATGATCCTGCTGACGTTCCTGATCAACGCCTTCCTGGTCGCGCTGGCGTCGCTTTTGATTACACCGATCTACCTCGCAAAATTCTCCTCCGGCGAAGTGCTGGGCCAGGCCGCCTTCATCGCCGCGATCGTCGGCGGCTTCAACCAGGTGCGCGGCGCCATCGCCGGCGGCCTCCTGATCGGCGTGCTCGACAATCTCGCAGCCGCCTATGTCTCGACGCAGTACCGCGCCGCCGTTCCGATGATCTTCCTGATCGCCGTCATCCTGTTCCGGCCGCAGGGCTTGCTCGGCCGCGCCGAGGAGCGCACCGTATGAGCGGCTTCGCCAAACCGTTGAAGATCGCGCTCGGCCTCATCGTCATTGCCGGCCTGATCATCGTCCCCATGAACTTCAACCGCTACGGCCTGTTCATCCTGAGCCAGTGGGCGGTGATGAGCATCGCCGCGATGGGGCTCAATTTGACACTCGGCTATGCCGGCCAGGTCTCGCTGGCGCAAGGCGCCTTCGTCGGGATCGGCGCCTATGCGGCAGCGATCATGACGACCCATGGCTGGCCGCTGCCGGCGGCGATCGTGGTCGCGATTGCCTTGAGCTTCGCGGTCGGCTGGGTGCTCGGCTATCCCGCGCTGCGCGTGCAGCACCATTACCTCGCCTTCGTCACCCTCGCCTTCTCCACCCTCGCCTTCCTGGTGTTCCGCAACGAAAGCTGGCTCACCGGCGGCATCTACGGCATCTCCAACATTCCCCGGCCGCACATCTTCGGCATCGCGACCAACAAGCCGCTGCCGTTCTATTATGTCTGCCTCGGCTCGCTTGCGATCGTGTCGCTCGCGGTGTGGTGGCTGATCCGCTCGCCCTGGGGCCGCGCCTTCATGGCATTGCGCGAAAATCCGCTGCGCGCGCAGTCGCTCGGCGTCGACACAAGGCGCTATACGCTGATGGCCTTCGCGATCGGCTCGGCGCTCGGCGGCGTTGCCGGCGCGCTGTATGCGCCGCTGACGCAATATATCGATCCCGTGCCGTTCAACCTGTCGCTCTCGCTCGACCTCTTGATGATGGTGATCGTCGGCGGTGCCGGCTTCTACTTCGGCCCCTTCCTCGGCGCGATGATCGCGGTGCTGTTGCCGGAATGGCTGCGCTTCACGGAAGGGTATTATCTGATGCTCTACGCGGTCGCGGTGATGCTGCTGTTGATCTGGTCGCCGACCGGCATTCTGGGAATTCTCGATCGCTATCTCGCCGAGCGCCGCACCAAGGCGGCCTCCGCGCTGCGGGCCGTGGCAAAGTCCCGGCTGGAGACGGTGCAATGAGCGCGGTCCTGGAAGTCACCGGCATCAAGAAGAATTTCGGCGGCATCAGCGCGGTCGACGGCGTCTCATTCGACGTCCGCGAGGGCGAGATCCTCGGCCTGATCGGCCCGAACGGCTGCGGCAAGTCGACCCTGTTCAACTGCATCCTCGGCCAGCTCACACCATCAGGCGGCGAGGTCAAGCTCGACGGCAAGGTGGTCACGGGCCTGCGTCCTGCCGAGCTCAACAAGCTCGGGGTCAGCCGCACCTTCCAGCTCCTGCAGGTCTTCCCAAAGCTCTCGGTGCGCGAGAACCTGATCCTCGCAGGGCAGGAGCACCAGGGCAATATGGCCTCGCGCCTGGTCGGCCGCTCCGATGCCGGGTTGACCGAGGTCGCCAACCAGATGATCGGCTTCTTCAAGCTCGACCATCTCGCCGACGAGCCGGCCGGCGGGCTCTCCTATGGCCAGCAAAAACTGCTCGATGCCGCGATGGCCTTCATGGGCGGCCCGCGCCTCGTCCTGCTCGACGAGCCCGCCGGCGGCGTCAACCCGTCGATGCTGTCGGACCTGAAGGACCGCCTGGTCGCGATCAACCGCGAGAAGAACGCCACCTTCGTCGTGATCGAGCACAACATGGAATTCGTGATGTCGCTGTGCTCGCGCGTGATGGTGATGGCGGAGGGCAAGGTGCTGGCGATGGGGCGGCCGGACGAAGTGCGGAAAAATCCCGCCGTGATCGAAGCCTATCTCGGACATTAGGAAGCCATCATGAGCGACCCGATCCTCTCGGTTCACAATCTCGTCGGCGGCTACGGCAAGATGACGATCCTGAACGGCACCACCTTCGCCGTGCCGCAGGCCACCATCACCACCATCATCGGTCCCAACGGGGCCGGCAAGTCGACGGTGTTCAAGGCGATCTTCGGCCTGTTGAAGCTGCGCGAAGGCAAGATCAGCTTTGCCGGCCGTGACGTCACCAATCTAAGTCAGCGCGCGCTGCTCAATGCCGGCATCTGCTACGTGCCACAGGGCCGCAACATCTTTCCCGAACTGTCGGTGCGCCACAATATCGAGCTCGGCGGAGTCTCCGCCGGCAAGGGCATCGACCTGCCCGCACGCATCGAAGCCGCACTCGACCTGTTTCCCGCGCTGCGCCGCAAGTCGGCGCAGCAGGCCTCCACGCTCTCCGGCGGCGAGCAGAAGCAGCTTGAGATCGCGCGCTCGCTACTGCTCGAGCCAAAGCTCGTGCTGATCGACGAGCCCTCGATCGGCCTGTCGCCGCTGATGGTGCAGCAGACCTTCGACATCCTGAAGAGCTTGCGCGACCGCGGCGTCACGATCCTGATGATCGAGCAGAACGCGCGCTCGGCGCTGGAGATTTCCGACATCGGCATCGTGCTCGAGCTCGGCCAGACTCGCATGGTCGACAGCGCGAAACGCATTTTGAACGATCCGCGCATCGGCCAGCTCTTTCTCGGCGGCGCCATGGAGGACAACGCAGCATGAACAAGCGCTCGATCGCGACCGTCTCGCTCTCAGGCAGCCTGGACGAAAAGCTCCGCGCCATCGCATCAGCCGGGTTCGACTCGGTCGAAATCTTCGAGAACGATCTGCTGTCGTTCGGCTCCGGCCCGCGCGAGGTGGCGCAGCTGTGCAAGGACCTCAATCTCGAGATTTGCGCATTCCAGCCGTTCCGCGATTTCGAGGGCATGCCGGAGCCGCAGCGGACACGCAACTTTGCCCGCGCCGAGCGCAAGTTCGACCTGATGCAGGAGCTCGGCACCGACCTCCTGCTGATCTGCTCCAACGTCTCGCCCGCCTCGCTCGGCGGCATCGATCGCGCCGCGGACGATTTTCGCGAGCTAGGCGAGCGCGCGGCCAAGCGCGGCTTGCGCGTCGGCTATGAGGCGCTGGCCTGGGGCCGCCATGTCAACGACTACCGCGATGCCTGGGAGATCGTGCGGCGCGCCGATCATCCCGCGATCGGCGTCATCCTCGACAGTTTTCACGCGCTCGCGCCCGGCTTTCCGGTACGCGCCATGGCCTCGATCCCCGGCGACAAGATCTTTCTGGTGCAGCTCGCGGATGCGCCAAAGCTCGAGCTCGACATCCTCTCATGGAGCCGGCACTTCCGCTCCTTCCCCGGCCAGGGCGACCTCCCGGTCGGCGAGTTCATGCAGGCGATCGCGGCGACCGGCTATGCCGGGCCGCTGTCGCTCGAAATCTTCAACGACCAGTTCCGTGCCGGCTCGGCCGCGCAGACCGCGGTCGACGGCCTGCGTTCGCTGATCCTGCTGGAGGACCAGCTTGCACCGGATTGGCCGAAGCTTGCCGGCGAGCCGCTGGCGCCGAAGGCCAAGAGCCACGGCACCGGCTTCATCGAGTTTGCCGTCAACGAGACCAAGGCGGTCGACCTCGCCCGCCTGTTCGCGCAGCTCGGCTTCCGCAGGACGGGCAAGCATCGCAGCAAGGCCGTGGAGCGCTGGTCGCAGGGCAAGGTCGAGCTCGTGATCAATTGCGAGACCGACGGCTTTGCGCATTCGCATTACGTCACGCACGGCCCCGGCGTCTGCGCGATTGCGCTCGACGTCGACAATGCCGGTCTTGCCATGCAGCGCGCCGAAGCGCTGAAGACGCGCACCTTCTACCAGCCGGTCGGGCCGGGCGAGCTGGAGATTCCCGCGATCCATGGCGTCGGCGGCAGCCTGCTCTATTTCCTCGATCAGGCCGGCAAGAACTGGGACACCGATTTCGAGCCGGTCGCAAGTGACGCGAACGCCGACGCCCTGCTTGCCGTCGATCACATCGCGCAGTCGATGCCCTACGACGAGATGCTGTCCTGGCTGCTGTTCTACACTGGCATCCTCGACCTGAAGCGGCTGCCGCAGATGGAGATCGCCGACCCGCGTGGCCTCGTGCAGAGCCAGGCGGTCATCAACGCCGACCAGAGCCTGCGCTTCGTGCTCAACGGCTCATCCGCCAACCGCACCCTGCCGGCGCGCTTCATCTCGGAGTTCTTCGGCTCGGGCGTGCAGCACGTGGCGTTCTCCTGCCGGGACATTTTCGCGACGGTCGCCGCGATGCGCAAGCGTGGCGCGGATTTCCTGGATATCCCTGACAATTACTACGACGACATCGAAGCCAAATATGACCTCGCGCCCGACCTGATGGCGCAGCTGCGCGCCAACCACATCCTCTACGACCGCGAAGGCGACGGCGAGTTCTTCCAAGTCTACACCCACATCTTCGATGAGCGCTTCTTCTTCGAGATCGTGGAGCGACGGGACTATCAGGGATTCGGCGCAGCCAATGCCGGGATCAGGCTCGCGGCGCAGGCCCGCGAGGTAAGACCTGCGAGCATGCCGCGGGTGTAGGTCTTCGCCTCTCCGCGCCTGCGGGGAGAGGCCGGAATTTGCGGCAGCAAATTCCGGATGAGGGGGACTCTCCGAGAGTCATATGTCCCCCAGGAGCAACGCTCTCTCAACACGTCATTGCGAGCGCAGCGAAGCAATCCAGAGTCCCTCCGCGGAGACAGTCTGGATTGCTTCGCTGCGCTCGCAATGACGATGTGGGGACTATCGAGGAATACAACGACCTCCGTCCCCGCGGAGACTCCCCCTCACCCTGACCCTCTCCCCGCAGACGGGGAGAGGGGAAAAGGCATCAGCTCACTTCATCGCACACTTGTCGTGGAATCGATCCTGGTCGTTTTCCACGATCGTCGCGACCGTCTTCAGCGAGAGCTGGCCTTCGCCGTCCTTGACCACGTCCTGGAGATAGAAGCTCTGCACCGGGATGTGGTTCTTGCCGTATTTGAACGGGCCGCGCAGCGACTTGAAGTTGGCCTTCTCCATCTCGGCCTTCATCGCGTCCTTCTTGCTGGTGTCGCCCTTCACCGCGACCACCGCGCTGTTGATGAGCTGGGCCGCGTCATAGGCCTGGGCGCCGTAATAGGTCGGGCGCAGATTGGGGTACTTCTTGCGGTAGTCGGCGACGAAGCGCTTGTTCTGCTCGTTCGGGAGGTCGTTGACCCATTCCTGCGCGCCGGGAACGCCGAGCGCGTTCTCCTTCTGGAGCGGCAGCGACAGCTCGTCGACCGTGAAGGCGGTGTAGAGCGGCATCGTGCTCTTCAGGCCGGCCTGCGCATATTGATTGAGGAACTGCACGCCGGCCGCACCGGGATAGAACACGAAGATCGACTCGGCGCCCGAGGCGCGCGCCTTGGAGAGCTCGGCGGAGAAATCAAGCTGGCTCGGCCAGACCGTGTATTCCTCGCCCTTGACCTCACCCTTGAACGTGCTCTTCAGGCCTGCGAGCATGTCCTTGCCGGCCGCGTAGTTCGGCCCGATCAGGAACACGCTCTTGACGCCCTTCTGGTTCATGTAGAGGCCCATGGCGGCCGGCGTCTGGTCGTTCTGCCAGGAGGTCGAGAACACGTAAGGCGAGCACAGCTCGCCGGCGAGCTGCGACGGACCGGCATTGGCCGAGATCAGGAAGGTCTGCGAGTCCACCGCGGTCTTGAGCGAGGCCAAGAGCACGTTCGACCAGATGTAGCCGACGATGAAATCGACCTTGTCGGACTGCACCAGCTTCTCGGTCTTCTGCTTGCCGACATCGGGCTTCTGCCCGTCGTCCTCGTAGATCACCTCAACCGGCTTGCCGTCCATCTTGCGGCCGATGTGGTCGAGCGCGAGCTCGAAGGAATTGCGCATGTCGTTGCCGATCACGGCGGTCGGGCCGCTGAAGGTCGAAACGAAGCCGATCTTGATGGTGTCGCCGGCGAAAGCCTGATTTGCCAGCACCAGCGCCGCTGCGCCCGCCAGCCAGAATGCCGTCCTCATAACCACTCCCCTCCTTATTATTGATCCCGGAAACGGGGTGATCGCCGCCCCGGGTCTGTCTCTATTGAACGCAAAATCTGTCGCGCCGCCAATGGCTCAGCGCCCGCCCCTGCACCATATTTCGCCCCAATCGAGGATGGCAAGAAATATAATTCTACTCACTTCGACCAAGGCTGCGGCGCTTTTTCGCGGGATGACGATACGCCCGGCCTATGCCGCGATTGATGACGGCTATTGGACTACGGCGCCCAATGCGCACTTAGATGAAGGAGAGCAGCAGCGAGATTCGAGGGTGTATCATGGCCGCAAATCCCCACCGCGTCGTCATCGTCGGAGCCGGCTTCGGCGGGCTGGAGGCGACCTACCGGCTTGCGGGCGCGCCGGTCGAGATCACGCTGATCGACCGCCGCAACCATCACCTGTTCCAGCCGCTGCTCTACCAGGTCGCGACCGCCTCGCTCGCGACCAGCGAAATCGCCTGGCCGGTCCGGCACCTGATGCGCGACCGGCGCGAGGTGACGACCCTGTTTGCGACGGTGAGCGGCGTCGATGCCGACCGGCGCTGCGTGCTGATCGACGACGGCAGCGAGGTGCCCTACGACACGCTGGTGCTCGCCACCGGCGCCCGCCATGCCTATTTCGGCCATGACGAGTGGGAGCAGTTCGCCCCCGGCCTGAAGACGCTCGAAGACGCGACCACGCTGCGCCGTCACATCCTGGTGGCATTCGAGCGCGCCGAGCGCGAGACCGATCCGGCCAAACGCGCGGCGCGGCTGACCTTCGTCATCGTCGGCGCCGGCCCCACCGGCGTCGAACTCGCCGGCACCATCGCCGAAATGGCGCACCACACGCTCCCCGCCGACTTCCGCAACATCGACACCCACAAGGCACGCGTGGTGCTGATCGAGGCCGGACCGCGCGTGCTCGCAGGCTTCCCCGATGATCTCTCGGCCTATGCGCAGGCCTCGCTGGAAAAGATCGGCGTCGAGGTCGTGCTGGGCCAGGCCGTCACCGAGATCAACCGTGAGGGCGTCGTGTTCGGCGGAAAGCTGCTCGAAGCAAAGACGCGGATCTGGGCCGCCGGCGTGCGCGCCTCGCCCGCCGCCGAATGGCTGGGCGCACCAAGCGATCGCGCCGGGCGCGTGGAGGTCCAAGACGATCTGACGATACCTGGTCATCCCGAAATCTTTGCGATCGGCGACACCGTTGTGATCAATGCCTGGGAGGGGAAGCCGGTGCCCGGCATCGCTCCGGCCGCCAAGCAGCAGGGCCGGCACGTCGCCGAAACCATCAAGACGCGCCTGCGTGGCGAGAATAAAGGTGCATTCCGCTACAAGCACTCCGGTAGCCTCGCACAGATCGGCAAGCGGCTCGCCGTGATCGATTTCGGCAAGGTCAAACTGCGCGGCACGATCGCATGGTGGATCTGGGGCATCGCCCACATCTACTTCCTGATCGGCCTGCGCCACCGCCTCAGCGTCGCCCTGAGCTGGCTCTGGATCTACGCCCGCGACCAGCGCGCGGCGAGGTTGATCACGCAGGGAAGTAGCAAGGTGGCGTAGATCTTTCTTCCTTCTCCCCTTGTGGGAGAAGGTGGCATAGGCGGCCTTCGGCCGCCGTTCTCAAGAACGCCGAAGCAAAGCTTCGGTTATGGCGCCGGATGAGGGGTTCTCTCCACTCGCACGACCATTCGTGAGGAGAGAGACCCCTCACCCGGCTTCGCTTCGCGAAGCCACCCTCTCCCACAAGGGGCGAGGGTGCAGCAGCGCTCGTAGCTATCTTTTACTTCACCAGCTCACATCCGCCCTCCGCGAGCGGCCTAAACGCCTGATCCGCGGGAATCGTCGAGACCAGCTTGTAATAGTCGTACGGATATTTCGACTCCTCCGGCTTCTTCACCTCGAACAGATACATGGGATGCACGACGCGGCCGTCCTGGCGGATCGTGGTGTCGCCGAACAGCTTGTCCTTACCCCTGAACTTCTTCATCGCGGGCACGGCGTCCTTCGCATTGTCGCTGCCGGTTGCGGCGACCGCGTTCAGATAAGCGAGCGTCGAGGCATAGACGCCGGCCTGGTTGCCGCTCGGCATCTTGCCGTTCATGCCGGGCCGCGCCGCAAATCGCTTGGCGAAGGCGCGGGTATCGTCGTTCATGTCCCAGTAAAACGCTTCCATGAGCTGGAGGCCCTGCGCGACCTTGATGCCCATGCCATGGACGTCGTTGATGAAGAGCAGGAAGGCGACGAGCTTCTGCCCGCCTTGCTGGATGCCGAACTCGGCAGCCTGCTTCACCGCGTTGATGGTGTCGCCGCCGGCATTGGCGAGGCCGATCACCTGCGCTTTCGAGCCCTGCGCCTGCAACAGGAAGGAGGCGAAATCGGAGGTGCCGAGCGGATGTTTCGAGGAGCCAAGCACCTTGCCGCCATGCGCCTCGATGTATTTCTGCGCCTCCGCCTCGATGCCCTTGCCGAGCGCATAGTCGACCGTGAGGAAATACCAGTCCTTGCCGCCGCGCGCCATCATCGCCGCCGCGGTGGTGTTGCCGGTCGCCCAGGCATCGTTGACCCATTGGATCGTATTGGGCGAGCAGGCCTTGCCGGTGAGATCCGAGCTCGCCGTGGACGACGCCAGGAAGGTCATGCGGCTGTCGCGCAGCAGCGTGTTGATGGAGAGGCCGACGGCCGAATTCGGCACGTCGACGATGGCATCGACACCCTCGACATCGAGCCATTTGCGCGCGATCGCGTTGCCGACATCGGCCTTGTTCTGGTGGTCGGCATAGACGATCTCGACCTTGATGCCTTTGCCGCCGCCGTTGAAATCCTCGGCGGCCATGCGCGCGGCCTCGACCGAGCCCATGCCGTTGGTGTCCTGGAAGATGCCCGAGATGTCGTTGAGCACGCCGACGCGCACGACATTGTCGGAGATCTCGGCGCTCGCCGCGCCGCTCATCAGGCTCGCCGCCAGCGCGAGAGTCCATTTCAGGTGTTTCATCGTTCCCTCCCCTTTGTGTGTCGCGCCGGTCGCCGCCGGCTCGTTCTGGAATCAGACCTGCCGTTCCGGCAATCTCAGCACCAGCCCGTCGAGCGCGGGCGTGATCATGATCTGGCAGGCCAGCCGGCTGTTCGGCAGCCGCTCGGCGGCGGTGCCGTCGAGCAGCGCGTCTTCGTCATCAGCCATCGCGGGCAGGCGCGCGAGCCAGGCTGCGTCGATATAGACGTGGCAGGTCGCACACATGGCATTGCCACCGCACTCGGCCAGGATACCGTCGAGACCATGGCGGGTCGCGGCCTGCATGGCGCTTTCGTCGCCTGAAGTTTCGACACGATCGAACTTGCCGTCGACATGGATGAAAGTGATGGCTGGCATCGAGGCTCCTCGTCAGGCCGGGGTGATGGTGACCGGCAGGCTGTCGAGCCCGCGCAGCGTGTTGTTGAAGCGGCGTTTCGGCTCGCCCGTGATCTCGATCTTCGCGATACGCCGCGCCAGCGCCGTCAGCATCACTTCGCCTTCGAGGCGCGCGACGAGCTGGCCGACGCACATGTGGATGCCGGAGCCGAAACCGACATGGCCGGACGAGCGACGCGTGATGTCGTAGCTGTCGGGCTTGTCCCAGCGACGCGGATCGCGATTGGCGGCGGCAAGGAACATCAGCACCTTCTCACCTTCACCGATCGTCGCGCCTGATAGCTCGACCTCACGTGTGGTGGTGCGGAAGAAGGTCTGCACCGGGCTTTCGAAACGAACCGCTTCCTCGAAGGCGCTACGCGCGAGCGTGAGATCGCCGCGCAGGCGCTGCCATTGCTCGGGGAAGCGCGCGAGGCAATAGACGGCCGCGCCGATCCCGTTGACAGTGGTGTCGAGGCCAGCCGACAGCAGCGAGCGCACCAGCAGTGGCGCTTCGGTGGCCGTGATCGCGCCCTCGTCGACCTGGGCATGAATGCAGGCGCCAAAGCCGCCGGGCGCAAGGTTCTCGCGCTGGCACTGCTCGGCAACATAGGCTTGATGGGGCGTCGAACGCGCAATCGCCTCCCGGCGCAGCTCGTTGGGCGGCCCGAATGCGTTGAACACGACGCTCGCGTAGGGAATCAGATGCTCGCGCCCCGCGGATTTCAGCCCGAGCGCATCCGGGAAGATCGAGAGCGGATAGGCCTCGGCGAGGTCGGCGATCGCGTCGAAGCTGCGCCTTTCGATCAGCGCGTCCACCCGCTCCTCGGCCGCCGCGGCGAAGCGGTCGCGCACCTGCTTCATCACGGTCGGCGACAGCACCTTCGAGAGCACGGCGCGGGTCCGCGTGTGCGCGGGCGGATCGGCCTCGAGGATCAGGCTCGGCGGCCGCCACGGCGTCTCCTTCTTGAAATCGGAGAGGCCGACGCCGCGGCTGGAGCAGAACGTCGCGGGATCGTTCAGGACGGCATGGACCTCGGCATAGCGTGCCACGCCATAGACGTTCCACTTGTCGAGATAGACGACCGGACCTGCCTCCCGCAGCAGCTCGTGCGTGGGATAGGGGTCGGCGAAAAAATTCATGTCGAAGGGATCGACGTCGAGATGCGGGACGCCTGATACGGCGGAGCCAGGTGCGCTCATTGAAGTCCTCCCTCATTTTGATCTTGTGAAAGAGCCGCGCTTGCCCTTAGGTCTTCGGACACGCCGCGAGACAAAAGACCGATATGCCGCCGTCTTCGACCAGAGCCCGCCAAAGGCCCGCACCCGCCGAAACCGGGCCGACGCTCGATCTCGACCGTTATGTCCCGGCTTTCGTCACCTTCATCGCCAACAAGCTCTCGAACAGCGCCACCGCGTTCTACCAGCGCGAGTTTGGCGTCAACGTCACGGAATGGCGGATCATGTCGCTGCTGGCGATCGAGCCCGGCATTCCCGCCTCGCGGATCTGCCACGTCATCGGTTTTGACAAGGGGCCGGTGAGCCGGACGCTCGCGGGGCTGGAGAAGCGCGGGCTGGTCTCGATTCGAACCGACCCGAATGACGGCCGCACCCATTCCATCGCGCTCACGGCCAGAGGCCGCGCCACCCATGACAAGGTGATCGTCGCGGCGTTCGATCGCGAGCGGCGGCTGTTGTCCTGCCTGAGCAAGGACGAGCGCGAGGTGCTGATCGATCTGCTGCGCCGGCTGCACGAAAATCTCGGCGCAGTGACCGGCAGCAGCACCAGTTGACGCGCGCGTGAAGCGCGCGGCATCGCCGCCTTCCGGCATACGCCGGCATTTGCCCGCGGCACCCTCTCTGCCGAGCATCGTTTCCTCCAGGATCAGGCGCAGCGGTTCCCCCGCCGTCATCCTTGTTTGGAACGGTTCGCACAAATTAGTTGCTTAAGCAACAAAAGAATCATGCAGGATATTGCGGCAGAATGGCTGGCGTATTTCGCGAGCTGCTCGACCCACCCCCGTCATTGCAAGCGCAGCGAAGCAATCCAGAGCCCCACCGGGGAAAGATTCTGGATTGCTTCGCTGCGCTCGCAATGACGATGTGGACAGAGCGTGGCCTCACTCCGACTTGATCTGCCAGTGGCTACAGACCGATCCACTCACCCGACGCATCATCATGCACGCGCGCCACCGCATCGGCACGCCGCGTCAGCACGGCGCGCTGGTTGATGTAACCCTTGTCGGTGATCTCTCCTCCGTCAACCGACGGCGGCTCGGCGAGCAGCAGCGCGCGCGTCGCGTGGCCGGAGGAGTTGGTGCCCTGCTGCTTCAGCTTCGCCAGGCCCTGCGCGATCGCAGCCCTGACCCTCTCATCGCCAAGCACATCGTTGACGCCTGCCGTCTCGGGCAAGCCGGCATGGGCACGGCACGCGGCCATGTTCGGGAAGACCAGGAAGCGCACCTCGTCGCCGCCATGGCCGACGACGACGATATCCTGCGCCAGCGGCGCGAGTGCCGCGATGCCGGCGACGCGCAGCGTGCCGACGCTGACCCAGGTGCCGGAATTGAGCTTGAAGTCTTCCGCAACACGACCATCGAAGAACAACCCGCGCTCCGGCCTGTTCGCATCGGCAAGCTTCACGGCATCGCCAATGAGATAAAAGCCCTCGTCGTCGAAAGCCTGCTTCGTCAGCTCCGGCGCCTTCCAGTAACCCGGCGTGACATTGGGGCCGCGCACGCGCACCTCCAGCTTGTCGCCCGACGTGACGAGCTTCAGCTCGGTTCCGGGAATGGGCACGCCGATATTGCCCGAGCGCTCTGCGAGGAAATGACAGTCGGTCGCGAGCGGTGACGTCTCGGTCGAGCCCCAGGCCGACACCATCGGCAGCGGACGACCAACCGTCGCCACCGAAAGCTGCTCGAGCGCGTCCCAGAGGTTCTGCGGCAATGCGGCGCCGGCATAGAAGGCGAATTTCACCTCGCCGAAGAAGCGGCGGCGCAGCTCCTCGTCGCCGCGCAGCGCTGCGATCAGCATGTCGAAGCCGCGCGGCACGTTGAAATAGACCGTCGGCATCACGCTTTTCAGATTGGCGAGTGACGTTGCGAAGAGACCGGGCGCGGGCTTGCCGCCGTCGATATAGAGCGACCCGCCGTTGCGCAGCACGAGATTGAAATTGTGGTTGGCGCCAAAGGTATGGCTCCAAGGCAGCCAGTCGAGGATCACGAGATCGCCGCGGCCCGGTTCGAGAAACGTCCAGGTTTGCGCCTTGGCCTGCTGGCTCGAGGTCAGCATGCGCTGCGTATTGATGACGGCTTTCGGCGTGCCGGTCGAGCCCGAGGTGAACAGGAATTTTGCGATCGTGTCCGGCGCCACCGCGGCGAAGGCTTTTGCGACGTTGCCCGTTTCGGGCGTCGCCGCAATGTCACGGAAGGCCAGCGCATCAGCATCGCCGGCATTTCCGCTGATGATCTGCGCGCTGTGCAGCGGCTTGATCGCGGCCAGCGCCGCGGCAAACGGCTTCGTCGCGGAGACATAGATCGCGCCGGGCTCCAGCAGCGCAATCATGCTCTTGAGCTTGTCGAAATCTTTCGACATCAGCGAATAGGCCGGCGAGATCGCGGCCGAGGGCACGCCGACATGCTGGGCCGCAAGGGCGAGTAGCGCATGGTCGATGCTGTTGTCGGAGAGGATGACGACGGGACGCTCGGCGCTGAGCTCTTGCGCCAAGATCCAGCTCGCTGCTGCGCGCACCCGCCGCAGGGCACCCGCGTAGGTCATGGTGGCCCAGGGCGTGTCGGCGCTGTCGCGCTCGGCGAGGAAGATCGCATCAGGCGTCTGCCGCGCCCATTGCTCCAGCCAGTCGCCGATGCAGCGCGCGCTGTCGCGCAAGGGGTCTGGCGAGCGCAGCACGATGCTGCCGTCGGCGCGATGCTCGGCGACGGTCTTGGGCGTTGCGAACAGGCTCGAAGCGTCACCGCGTGCGGCGGTTGTCATGGTTTCCTCCTCGCCCGTATCAGGGATCGGCTACAGCCTCGTTCCGGGCCGCTTTGACCATATTGTTTGGCACGACAATTGTTGTCGTCAACAACAATCTTCCACAGAGGCCTTCGAAGCGCTAAGGTTGCTCGGCAGGAGAGATCACGTGACAGCCAGCGCAGCCCGAACTGAGCCCCGCCCCTCCCCACGCAAACGTGCCGGCAACGGCGCGGCGCGGCCGAACGACGCGGACGAGATCGGCCTCGACGCGCTGGTCGGGCACGCCGGTTATGCGGTGCGGCGCTTCCAGATCTGGATCTTTCAGGACTTCATCAAGACGCTCGGCGAGGTCGATATCAAGCCGACGCAGTATTCCGTGCTGACGGTCATCGGCGCCAATCCGGGCCTGTCCCAGATGGCGGTGGCGAAGCGGCTCGGCATCGAGCGCGCCCGGCTGGTACATCTGCTCGACAGCCTCGAACAGCGCAAGCTGGTGAAGCGGATCAAGTCGAAGGCGGACCGCCGCGCCCACGCGCTGCACCTCACCGCACCGGGGGAGACGGCGCTTGCCAAATTCAAGCGCCTCGCCGCCGAGCACGAGCGGCATGTCGTGGAGAAGATCGGCAAGGAGAACCGAGAGCGGCTGCTCCAGATCCTTGCCGGCTTCACCTGATCGAGACTGCCCAACATTTACGCAAATGCCCGTATCAGGGCGCTGGCACGACGGCCCATCAATCCTCGAAATATCCAACAAGCCACTGATCCCTCGACAATATCCGGGGCATTGCGCCTGCCCGGATTGTGTACACAATGGCACATCGCTTGCTTCAATCCGGGTAAGACCTGTTGCCGGAGTTTTGTCACCATGGGGGCTGAGCAGCCTGAAACGATCGCCGCGATTGTGGCCGCGCATCGCGCGGGCACGATCACGCCTGCGCAGACCGTCGCGCGAACCTATCAGCGCATCCGCGATCACAACGATCCCGCAATCTTCATCAGCCTGCGCGACGAGAAGGACGCGATCGCGGAGGCCGAGAAGCTTGCCGCAAGGGATGCCACCAGCCTGCCGCTCTACGGCGTGCCGATCGCGGTGAAGGACAATATCGACGCGCTGGGATTTCCGACCACCGCGGCCTGCCCGGCCTTCTCGTATACGCCGACGCATGATTCGACCGCGGTGGAGCGCCTGCGCGCGGCCGGCGCGATCATCATCGGCAAGACCAATCTCGACCAGTTCGCAACCGGCCTCGTCGGCGTGCGCTCGCCTTATGGCATCCCCAAAAATTCGATCCGCGAGGATCTCATTCCTGGAGGCTCGAGCTCTGGCTCGGCGGTCGCGGTGGGTGCCGGACTCGTGCCGCTGTCGCTGGGCACGGACACCGCCGGCAGCGGCCGGGTGCCGGCGATGCTCAACAACATCGTCGGGCTGAAGCCGAGCCTCGGCATGATCTCGACTGCTGGCCTGGTGGCGGCATGCCGCACGCTCGACTGCATCTCGGTATTCGCTTTGACCGTCGACGACGCCGCCCTCGCACTCTCCGTGATGGCGGGTCCAGACCAGGCCGACCCGTTCTCGCGCGACCGGCCGCTCGGCGCGATCACGCAGTTCCCCGCGAATTTGCGCCTCGGCGTACCGCGCAACGGACAACTGATCTTCTTCGGCGACAGGAAGGCAGAAGCCACTTACGGCGATGCGCTGAAGCGCTGGACCGCGCTCGGCGCTAAGCTGGTCGAGTTCGACCTCGAGCCGTTCTACGAGACGGCGCGGCTGCTCTATGAGGGGCCGTGGGTCGCCGAGCGTTATCTCGTGATCAAGGATCTGCTGGCATCCGCGCCTGATTCGATTCATCCGGTGACGCGCGAGATCACCGTCGCCGGCGCGCGGCTGACCGCTGCGGAAACCTTCTCTGCGCTCTACCGTTTGCAGGGCCTGCGCAAGATCGCCGAGCGCACCTTCGCCAATATCGACGCGCTGGTGCTGCCGACCGCGCCGACCGCGTATACGACCGCGCAGGTGCTGGCCAATCCGATCGAGCTCAACAGCCGGCTAGGCACCTACACCAATTTCGTCAATCTGCTCGACCTCTGTGGCCTCGCGGTACCGGCGTCGATGCGCACCGACGGCATTCCGTTCGGTATCACGCTGCTCGCGCCTGCGGGGCGCGATGCGCTGCTTGCGAGCATCGGCCGTGCATTCCATGCGGATACGAAACTGACCGTCGGCGCGAAGGGTGTGGCGCAGGCCCCGTTGGCGCCGCTTGCCGCAAGCAGCAGCGACGAGATTCCGATCGCAGTGGTCGGCGCTCACCTGTCCGGCATGGCGCTGAACGGCGAATTGAAGGCGCTCAACGGAAAGCTAATCGAAGCGACCAGGACCGCGCCCGACTACAAGCTCTACGCCCTCAAGACCACGCCCCCGAAGCCGGGCATGCTGCGCGTCGAGGCTGGCACGGGCGCGTCGATCGAGCTGGAGATCTGGTCGCTGTCGTCATCCGCGTTCGGCAGGTTCGTGAATGCAATTCCAGCGCCGATGGCAATCGGCACAATCAGGCTTGCGGACGACCGCAGCGTGAAGGGGTTTCTCGTCGAGCCGGAGGTGCTGGGCGAGGCGCGCGATATAACGGCGTATGGTGGCTGGCGGAAGTTCATGGCGGAAGCAGCGAAGACGTAGGTCTCGTAGGGTGGGCAAAGCGCAGCGTGCCCACCATCACCGCGCGTTGAGAAAGACGGTGGGCACGGCGCTTTGCGCCTTTGCCCACCCTACGGTACCGCGTTTGCCGCCCTACACCGACACCGCGTAAATCTCATACTCGCCGCGCACCAGCTCGATATGCGCGCGCATGGCGGCGGCGGCGCCCTGCTTGTCGCCGCGCATGATCGCGACGACGACGCGGTCGTGCTCGGCTTGCGACTTTGCCAATCGGCCGAGATTGCGGAACTGGGCGCGGCGGAACGGTTGCACGCGGACGCGCGTCGCCAGCGTGATCTCGGCGATGTAGCCATTCTGCGATCCCGCATAGATCGCGTTGTGGAAGCGCTCGTTGACCTCGTGGAAGCGATCGGGATTGCCGGCGTAGCTGAGCACGCGCAGCTCTTCGTGGATGGCTTCGAGACCGTGGCGCTCGGCAGCCGACATGCGCTCGGCGGCAAGGCCGGCGCAGAGCGCCTCGAGCTCCGCCATTGCCTCGAACATGCTTTTCAGCCGCTCGACCGAAGGCTGCGCCACCACCGCGCCGCGATGGGCGCGCGATTCGACGAGGCCGCTCGCCACCAGCTGGCGCAACGCCTCGCGGACCGGTGTGCGCGAGACGCTGAAGCGCCGCGCGATGTCGGTTTCATCAAGCGGCGCGCCGGGCGCCAGGGTTCCACGCACGATCTCGTCGGCGAGTTGAAGCCGCAGTTCCTCGGCGCGCGTGATCTTGTGCACGCTGGGCTGCGCCCGGTCGACGCGCGGCACCACCGGCTCGGCCGGCAATGTTCCGGGCGGAAGATCGTCAAGCGTCATACGATCAGGTCTCTTTCGACTCGTCGATGATGCTGACATGGGCGGCGGCGACGCGCCAGCCCTCCGGGAAGCGAATCCAGGTCTGCATCTGCCGGCCGACCTTGCCGGGAGCCGTGTCGCGGTAGAACAGAGTGGAGGCGACGGCCGTGTCACGGCCATAGCTGGTGATCACGGTTTTCGCGGTGCGGCGGTTCAGGCCGACCGGCGAGCGGCCAGCGCGGAAGCCGGAGATCGCCTCATAGCCGTAGAGGTTCTCGCCGATGCCGTAGCGCAGCGTGCGGGGATCGTTGCGGAAGAGCTCGCCGAGCACGGCGACGTCGTTGGTGATCAGGGCCTGCTCATAGCGCTCGAACGCGGCCTTCACTTCCGCGATCACCTCGGGGAGATCGATCTCCATTCTAAATTCCTCTCAAAGTCCCCTTGGCGACGGCGCGGATACCACGCCCATCTGCTCCAATGCGTGCGCGACGCGCAGCGCGATATCCTCGCGCCAGGGCGCGGCGATGATCTGGACGCCGATCGGCAGCGGCTCGAGCGGCACAGGCACGGCGACGACCGGCAACCCGATGAACGAGATCGGCTGGGTGTGGATGCCGATATTGGCGCGAACCGGCAACTCGACGCCGTCGAGCGTGAAATTCACCTGGCCAAGCTTCGGCGCGGTACAGGGCGTGGCCGGCGCAATCAGCACGTCGACGGATTTGAAGATCTCGGCGAGCTGCGCGCGATACCAGCGGCGGAATTTCTGCGCGCGGTCGACCAGCGGCGCCGGCACCATGGCGCCGGCGATCAGCCGGTCGCGCACGGCGGGATCGAAATCGTTCGGGCGCTTGCGCAGGCGATCGAGATGCAGCGAGGCGCCTTCGGTGGTGGTGATGACATAGGCGGCCGCGCGGGCGCGCGAGGCTTCAGGCACGTCAACGATCTTCGTCACCCCGAGCGCCTTGGCGACGCGGCTGACGGCTTCGACGGCCTCGGGAAACACGTTCTTCTGAAAGTGCCCGCCGGCAATCGCGATGCGCAGGTCCGAAATCGGATTGGCGAGCAGCGGCACCGTCGGTTCGAGGCCACGCGTGGTGCAGGCAGCATCATCCGCATCGGGTCCCTGCATCGCGTCATAGGCGAGCGCGAGGTCGGCGGCGGAGCGCGCGAACGGACCGAGATGATCGAGGCTCGCGACGAATGGGAACGAGCGCGCCCGCGACAGCCGGCCATAGGTCGGCTTCAAACCAAAGATGCCGCAGAAGGAGGACGGCACGCGGATCGAACCATTGGTGTCCGAGCCGAGCGCGATCGGCACCAGCGCGCCGCCAACTGCGCTCCCCGAACCACCGGACGAGCCGCCGGTCATCCGGGTCGTGTCATGCGGATTGCGCGAGGGACCGTCATGGACGTTCTCGCCGGTGAAGTCGTAGGCGTATTCGCCCATGTTGAGCGCGCCGACGAGCACGGCGCCGGCGGCTTCCATCCGCTCGATCAGCGTGGCATCGCGTTTCGCTGGCGCAAGGTCGCGGTTGATCTTCGAGCCGGCGCGTGTCGGCAGGCCTGCGACGTCAAACAGGTTCTTCACCGCGAAGGGAACGCCGGCAAGTGGGCCAACCTCCTTGCCCGCCGCGATGTCGGCGTCGATCGCACGCGCCTTCGCACGGGCGCGATCGGCGGTGAGGTCGGTGAAGGAATTGAGGACGCCATCGTGCTGCTTGATGCGCGCAAGCGCAGCTTCGGTGGCATCGCGTGCCGACATCTTGCCGCCGGCCACAGCCTTGGCGATGTCCGCAGCCGTCATCTCTGGCTTGGTGGTCATGGCGGGGTCAGACCGTGAAGATCGGCGCGGGCTCGGTCTCGTCCGGCAGCGCGAATTCGTCGACCAGTCGGCCAAGCCGGAGCGAGACTTCGAGATTGGCGCGCACCGCCGGCCTCCAGGCCTCCTCGACCGGCAGCGCCAGCGCTTTCGATACGGCGTCGATATACTCGTCCAGCGGCTCGGCCATCACGCTCCCAAACAATCTCTCAGTGCACTCTTAGTGGACCTGCAACGGCGGATGCGGGATCGCCGTCAGCAGCTCCTTGGTATAGTCGTCCTGCGGATCGCTGAGGACCTTTTCGGAAGGGCCCTCTTCGACGATTCGACCTGTCCGCATGACAATGACACGATCGCACAACAAGCGCACTACGTTCAAATCATGCGAGACGAACAGATAACTCATACCTAAGCGCGCTTTCAGGTCCTGAAGCAGATTGAGGACCACGGCCTGCACCGAGACGTCCAGCGCCGCGGTCGGCTCGTCCAGGATGACGAGTTTTGGATGCAGCGCGATGGCGCGCGCGATGCCGACGCGGGCCTTCTGGCCGCCGGAGAGCTGGTGCGGAAACCGATCCAGCAGATTGTGCGGCAGCCCGACCATGGTGGCGAGCTCCTCGCAGCGCGCTCGCAGTGCATCGCGGCCCCTGATGTCGCCGAGCTGCATGATGGGGTCGGCGATGGCGCGGGCGGCGGTGAAACGCGGGTTGAGGCTGTCGGTCGGGTCCTGGAACACCATCTGGATGCGGCTGCGCTGCGGCAGCCGGGCAAACGACGCCGGCTGGATGGCGCCGATGTCCTCGCCGTCGAACTGGATCAGGCCCGAGGTCTGGTCGAGCAGCCGCATCACCATCATCGACGTCGTCGATTTGCCGCAGCCGGACTCGCCGACCAGGCCGACGCTCTCGCCATGGCCGATGGAGAGGCTGATGCCGTCGACGGCGCGGAAGACGTCCGGCTCCACCGGCGGCTTGCGGCCGAACAGTTTTCCGAGCGTGGCGGTGGCGCCCTGGCGGGGATACTCTTTCACGAGCTTTTCGATGAGCAGGAGGGGCTTGGAGGTCTCACCTTGCGAAGGCTGATGGATGGCCGGGTCAGGCCCGGCCATGACGGCTGCGGATGAGGACGCGCCCTCCTCCTCGGCCAACAAATCCCGCAAGGACACGCCGAGCCGCGGCGTCGCGCGCATCAGCTTCTTGGTGTAGGGGTGCTGCGGGTTGGCGAAGATGTCGGCGGCTTTCGCGGTCTCGACCACGCGGCCCTTTTCCATCACCACGACGCGGTCGCAATAGGCTGCGGCCAAACCCAGATCATGCGTGATCAGGATGGTCGACATCGCACGCCGCTTGGTCAGCTCGACGATCAGGTCCATCACCGCCTTCTGGGTGGTAACGTCGAGGCCGGTGGTCGGCTCGTCCGCAATCAGGAGCTGCGGATTGCAGGCGAGCGCGAGCGCGATGACGACGCGCTGGCACATGCCGCCTGACAGCTCGAACGGATAGGCGTGGTAGCGCTCGCGCGGGCGGGCGATCTTGACCTGCTCCAGCGCCTCGATCGCCTTTTCTCCGTGGTCCGAAACCATCGCCTGCTGCACATGAGTACGCAGCACGTCCTCGATCTGGTCGCCGACTTTCCGGATCGGGTTGAGCGCGGCGCGCGGGTTCTGGAAGATCATCGAGACTTCGCGCCCGCGCAGGTCGCGCATCTGGCCTTCGGATGCCGCCTTCACGTCGATGCCCGAGAACATCACCGAGCCCTCGGCGATCCGCCCCGCCCGGTCGAGGATGCGCATCACCGCATAGGACGTCACCGACTTGCCGGAGCCGGACTCGCCGACGATGGCGAGCGTCTCGCCCTTGGCGACGGAAATGTTGACGTGCTGGACGGCTTTGACGATGCCGCGGCGGGTGGTGAATTCGACCGTGAGGTCCTGGACGTCGAGCAGGGGCTGGGCGGTCATGCGGACCTCCCGATCAAAAATGTCGAAAACAACCCCATGCACAGTAGAATGGGGTTGGAATCATTGGTGAATTTCGGCGGGAAATTTGCGTGTGAGGCGGGCACCGGCCTCTCATTCCCTCCCCCCTTGCTGGGGAGGGGCAGGGAGAGGGCTAGCCACGAGCTCAGACCTCGCCCGGGGCTACCCCTCTCCCATAGCCGAAGCTTCGCTTCGGCGTTGACTAAGAGGACGGCCGCCGAAGGCGGCCTGTGCCTCCCCCGCAAGGGGGGAGGGAGCGCATCGGCGTGCTTGGAAACAATCATCACGTCCTCCGCTGCGGGTCGACGATGTCGCGGAGGCCGTCGCCGAGGAGGTTGAAGCAGAACACGGCGATCATCAGAGCAAGGCCGGGGAATAGCGCGATCCACCATTCGCCCGACACCATGAAGCCCGCGCCTTCGGCGACCATGATGCCCCATTCGGCGGTCGGCGGGCGGACGCCGAGGCCGATGAAGGACAGCCCCGCGGCATTGAGGATGGCGTAGCCCATGGTCAGCGACATCTGCACGATCATGATCGGCATGATGTTCGGCAAGATGTGCACCAGCAGGATGCGGAATTCGCCGTTGCCCGACAGACGCGCGGCCTGCACGAAGCCGGCATTGCGGCGGACATTGGCCTCGGCGCGCGCGACGCGGGCATAGAGCGGAAAGTTCACGATGGCCGTGGCCAGAATGATGTTCTGCACGGTGTTGCCGAGGGCGGCGACGATGCCCATCGCCAGCACGAACAGCGGAAACGCCATGATGGTATCGGCGATACGGCCGACGATGCGATCGGTCCAGCCGCCGAAATAGCCGGCCGCGATGCCGGCGAGGCCGCCCATCAGGAACACCAGCACGACGGAGGCGACCGCGATGAACGTATCGAGCCGTGTCGCCACGACGACGCGGCTGAAGATGTCGCGGCCGAGCTGATCGGTGCCGAACCAATGCGCCATCGACGGCGGCTTCAGCGCCGCGGCGGTATCGGAAGCGAGTGGATCATACGGCACCACGTAGGGGCCGAAGATCGCCGCGATAAGGATCACGATCAGCAGCGCGAAGGCGAAACCCGTGACCTTGTTCTCGCCGAGAACGTAGCGGGTCTGTTCGAGGATCGCGACCAGCCCTGATGTCCGCGCGGGACCGACGGGTTCAACAGCAGGCGCAACGGAGCTCATGATCTAGCCCTCCAACCTGACACGCGGATCGATCACGCCGTAGAGAATGTCGATCACGAGATTGAGCAGCACGTACATGACCGCCATGGTCAGCACAAAACCTTGCACGGGCGCGAAGTCCGACGAGATCAGCGCCTCCACCGCGTAGGAGCCGATGCCGGGCCAGGCGAACACTTTTTCCACCAGCACGTTGGCCCCTAACAGAAACGAGAACACCATGCTGAGCGTGGTGATCACGGGGAGCATCGCATTGCGGAACGCGTAGGTGACGATGACCGTTGTCGGCGACAGGCCGCTGGCGCGTGCCGTGCGCACGAACTCCGACGACAATACCGCCAGCATCGAGGCGCGCGTCATGCGCGCGATCGGCGCCAGCGAGAAGATCGCAAGCGTCGTCGCCGGCAGGATGAGCTGGCTCAGCGCCGAGCGGAACGCCTCGAAGTCGCGCGCGATCAGGGTGTCGATCAGATAGAAGCCGGTCACCGTCGGCGGCGCGCTGTAGAACACATCGAGGCGGCCGAGCGGCGCGGGTGACCAGCCTAGCCTGAAGTAGAAGACATAGACCAGCACCAGGCCGGTGAAGAACACGGGTAACGACACGCCGGCCGTCGTCGTGACACGGCAGAGATGGTCGACCCATGATCCCGGCCGCGTCGCCGCCAGCACGCCGAGCGGGATCGCAATCACGACCGAAACGATGAGGCCGAGCAGCGTGAGCTCGGCGGAAGCCGGCAGGCGGTTGCGGATCTCGGCCGCGACCGGCTGGCCCGTGGTGAGCGAGTTGCCGAAATCGCCATGGGCGAGGTCGTTGGTGTAGCGGAAAAACTGCTCGATCAGCGGCCTGTCGAGCCCGAGCTTCTTGCGGATCTGCTCAACGGCTTCCTTGGTCGCGGCGGGACCGGCGAAGTATGCGGCGGGATCACCGGGCAACGCGCGCGTCAGCAGGAAGGTGACGATGACGACCCCGATCAGCGAGGGAATCGCGAACATCAGGCGCTTGCCGATCATGGTCAGCATGGGAGCGCTCTCCTTCTGCTTGGCAATTGTGAGCAGGCTGGCTCCGCTGCGTTCCCTCCCCCCTTGCGGGGGAGGGCTAGGGAGAGGGGTGGCCCCAGGAGAGGTCGGAGTTCGTGGCTACCCCTCTCCCCGACCCTCCCCCGCAAGGGGGGAGGGAGCGAGAGATTGGTGGCCATCTCACGCGATGACGAAACCGCATCGCGAGCAGAGAGACAAACACATGCCGATGCGTCGCCGACGATCAGCATGACGGCTCACCCCTTCACCAGCGCGCGGTAATCCAGCCTCCGGTGGAACCAGTATTGGTAGCCGCTGATGTTCTTCTGCATCGCGACGTTGACGAAGGGCTGGTACAGCGGGATGCGCGGGATGTCGGTGAAAGCGAGATCGACGAAGCCCTTCACGTCGGCATCGTAGGTCGCAGTGTCGCCGGTCGCCGCCGCCGTGCGGGCGCCGTCGATCAGCTTGTCCATCTCCGCCGACTTGTAGCTCATGGTGTTGAAGACGGAATTGTTGCCGTGATAGCACCAGTAGAAGAAGTACTCGGGGTAATCGAGCCAGCCCGAGAACACGTTGGTGAAGAGCGGCATCTCCTTCTTGTTCAGCTCGGTGCGCCAGTTGGCGCCGGGCACCTTGTTGATGGTCGTCTTGATGCCGATCTGCGCGAGAGATTCCTGCACCAGCACGCAGAGCGGCTCGTTGACGCCCGCGAAGTTGAGATCGAACGAGATCGTGGTCTCGAAGCCGTTGGCGAGGCCTGCCTCCGCCATCAGCGTTTTCGCCTTCTCAATGTCGGTGTTGTATTTGTGCGGCTGCGGCCAGGCGACTTCGGTCGGCTTGTCCTTGGGCGCGCCGAACATCGGGTTGGCGAGGCCGAACATCACCGCGTCCATGATCTTCTGATAGGGCAGCGCATAGGCAACCGCCTGGCGAACTTTTGGATTATCGAACGGCGGCTTGGTGACGTTCATGCCGATATACTGGATGCCGTTGGAGAACGGCAGCGACACGACGTTGAGCTTGCCGTTCGCCTTCATCTCCTGAAAGTCCTTGTTGGGCAGCTCGTAGGAGATGTCGGCGTCGCCGCGCTCCAGCAGCGCGCGGCGGTTGCCGGCCTGCGGCACCATGCGCCAGATCACGCGCTTGATCTTCGGCAAGGGACCGCAGACCCAATCCTCGTTGCGCTCCATGATGACTTCGGTGCCGGCGGTCCACTTCGTCACCTTGTAGGCGCCGGAGCCCGCGGTCTGCTGCTTGGTGAATTCGAGACCCCAGGGGTCCTTCTCACTGGCGTTCTTCTTCACCAGCTCGGAGTTGACGATGCAGGGCACGATGACCGCGAGATCGGGGATCGTGAGCTTGTCCTTTTTCAGGAAGTCGACGCGCACGGTGGTGTCGTCGATCACGACGAACTGCTCCGGCTTGGTCAGCGAGCCCGCGCTCATCTGGAAGGTCGGGAAACCGCCGACGCTGACGGCGCGGTCGAGCGACCACTTCACATCCTTGGCGGTGACGGGCGTGCCGTCGTGGAATTTGGCGTTCTTGCGCAGCTTGAAGGTGACCGACATGTCGTCGATCTTCATCTCCTCGGCGAGTTCGCCCTTGAACTTGTCGCGGTCGTAATAGGGCACGCCGCCGGGGCCGACCTTCATCTCGTGGCTGATCAGGCGGTCGTAGCAATTCCACGACACTTCATAGCCGGGCACGTTGGTGCCGACGCCGTGGATGTCGAGATTGTTCGGGCCGCCTTCCGAGACGATCAGCAGCGTCTCCGAACGCGCATCGGCATAGGCGGTGGAGACGACCTGTGGGATCGCCGGAAGCGCCGCGCCTGCGGCCAATCCGGACACGGACTTGAGGAAATCGCGGCGCTTCATGGAAAATGCTCCAACGCAAAAGTTTCTGGTTGGAACAGGGATTCGCAAGGTTCGTGCCAGCGCTTAATGGGTTCTTAATTTCCATATAAAGCGTTGATTCCAATCTATTTTTTGTGATTTCGGCGGCTGATCGCCTTTTGGGCAAGCCGGTCAATTGCATACAAAGATGCGATTCTGCTTCAAAAATAAGCTGAAAGATTGAGCGCTGCTGGATTGAGCAGGACGTCGCAGATGGCCTGGGCGGTTCAGCCCGCCCAGATCAGATCCTGCAACTCGACGAGATCGTTCGCCCTGTCCTGCCAGCCCTCGATACAGACGTGGCTGTTGAGGTCACTGGCGCGGTGCAGCAGCATCAGCGCCATCAGCCGGCGCTTGAGCGCATAGTCCGGCTTTGCATAGCCAAAGCCCTCGAGCAGACTGCGCACCCTCCCCGGCCGGCCGGCCGCCATGAAGGCGCCGGGGCCGAGCAGATCGTAGTCGCGCCATCCCGTCAGCACGTCGCCGAAGTCGAACAGGCCCGCGAGCGACCATTGATCGTCATGACAGGCGAGCAGGAAGTTCTGAGGGATATATTCGCCGACCAGGATCACCGGCGGCGCATCCATCGGGATCAGTTTTGCAGCGTCACGCAGGAGATCGTCGAGGCCTTCGAGGAATTTCGGCGCAAGGCCGAGGCGCATGTGCCGCGCCTTGCAGCCCTGCATCTGGGCGCGCATGAACGCATCCCAGCGCGGCTCGATCTCCGCCAGCGGTCCGAGCGGTGCGCGCTGCACGGCGGCGATGGTCTCGCCGATCTGGCGCAGCAGGCGCTCCTTCTGCGCTTCGGCCAATTGCGGCCACACCTCCGAGCCGAGCGTGCCGGCAAGACGCGTGATGACGAGATAGGGCCAGCCATCGCGCTCACCCTCCGCGACGATCTCCGGGATCGGCAGATGAAGGCGGCCGGCAAGCTGCGCCAGCGACCCGCGTTCGGACACGAATTGCGCGCCGAGCTGCGGCGGGAAGATTTTCAGGATCAGCTTCTCACTGAGGCCGACGACGAGATTGGTGCCGGTCGCAAACACGTGCGGCGCGCTGATATCGAGACCGTGGCTGCGCGCGATGTCGAGCGCAATTCCCAGCCATTGCCGTGGATCAGAGCGAAAGGCGAGAAAGCTGTCCGCATCGGCGAAGTGAGGTAGTTTCATCGACATCGCGACCTTATGCATTTCAAAAACAGTTCCCCTCGCGGCCCATCCTTCGAGACGCCCCGCTTTGGCGGGGCTCCTCAGGATGAGGGCGGAGTGCGTGGCAGCGATTTTGGCAGGCACCGATGCCGCTTAGCCTCATCCTGAGGAGGCCGCGAAGCGGTCGTCTCGAAGGACGAGGCGCGCACTCACGCATACGCTACCGGTCCGGGCTGGCGCGCTCGAACTGGCGCAGCAGCTTGTTGCCGCGCTCGACCGCGGCATCGAGCGCGGCCTGCGCGCCCTTCTGGCCGGTAAAGGCCTGCTCCAGCTCGTCCTCGATTGCGCCGCGGATCAGCACGAAGGAGCCGAGCCGGATGCCCTTCGAGTTCTCCGTCGGCTGATGCAGCGTGATCTCCTCGAACGAGATCGCGGAGCCCGGATTGCGCTCGTAAAAACCCTGCGCGCGCGTCAGCTCGAAGGCGGCGCGGGTGATCGGCAGATAGCCGGTGTTCTGGTGCCAGGCGGCCTGCACGCCGGGCTGCGACAGATAGGCGAAGAACCGTGCCACGCCCTTGTATTCCGCGCGCGGGCGGTCGCGCAGCACCCACAGCGTGGCACCGCCGATAATCGAGTTCTGCGGCGCGTTCTTCACATCGGGCCAGTACGGCATCATGCCGTAGCCGATATCGAACTTCGAATTCGCCTTGATGTCGGCCCGCGTCGCCGAGGAGCCGATGAAGATGCCGCATTCGCCCTTCTGGAAGCGCGGCTCGGCCGACTGCCCGCGGCCGCCGTAATCGAACACCTTGTCCTTCTGCCACTCGGCGAGCTGGGCGATGTGTTGCACGACGACCGGGTTGTTGATGGTCAGCTCGGCATCCAGCCCCGCAAAGCCATTGGTCCGCGTCGCGAGCGGCAGATTGTGGAAGGCGGAGAAATTCTCGATGTGGATCCAGGACGGCCAGGAGGTGGTGAAGCCGCACACAGCGCCGCGCTCGCGCAGGCGTTTTGCGGCAAGCCCAAGCTCGGGCCATGTCTTCGGCGGCGTCTCCGGATCGAGGCCCGCGTCGCGGAACATGGTCTTGTTGTAATAGAGGATCGGCGTCGAGGAATTGAACGGGAAGGACAACAGATTGCCGGCCGCATCGGTGTAATAGCCGGAGACTGCGGGAAGGTAATCGCCCAGCGAGAACGGCTCGTTCATGTCCCGCATCATGGTGAACACGGGATAGATCGCGCCCTTGGCCGCGGTCATGGTGGCGGTCGCGACCTCGTTGACCTGGACGATCGCCGGTTGGCTGCGCGAGCGGAAGGCGAAGATCGCCGCCGTCACCGTCTCGGTGTAGTTGCCCTTGTAAGCAGGCACGATGCGGTAATCGGACTGCGAGGCGTTGAAGTCGGCGGCGAGCTTCTCGAGCTGCCGGCCAAGCTCGCCGGACATGGCGTGCCACAGCGCGATGTCGGTTGCGGCGCGCGCCTGAAGAGGCATTGCGAGGACGATGAAAGCGGCGAGGATCCGCAAAAGACTCGATGCTGAAATCACGATGGCTCTTCCCGTGTCGCGCGGCAAAGGCGACCGTACCTGCTTAAGGCGCGGCATTTCCTGTTTCAACCGGGAATGAACGGCGGCCGCGCCGCACAATCGCTCCGCCGGGTGCGGCGGGATGGCCTTCCCTCAACCATCTGCTAGATTGCATTGAACCTTTTTGCTTCGCCATAGACTCCACCACTGAGGGGTTGAGTGTGCCAGTGCTGAACCG
This sequence comes from Bradyrhizobium sp. S3.7.6, assembly GCF_054061875.1. Taxonomy (NCBI): domain Bacteria; kingdom Pseudomonadati; phylum Pseudomonadota; class Alphaproteobacteria; order Hyphomicrobiales; family Nitrobacteraceae; genus Bradyrhizobium; species Bradyrhizobium sp. S3.7.6. The sequence goes on from NZ_JBSSEQ010000001.1 coordinate 421,642, forward strand.
TGCCGAACTCTCGCGGACCGGGTTGATCTTCGTCGCGCTTCTGCTCGCGGTCTGCGCGACGAGCGCAGCTGCGCGCGAATTCCGCGCCGCCGACACCCAGGCCGAGGATTACCCGACCGTCCAGGCGCTGCGCTACATGGGCGCGCTGATTGCCGAGCGCACCGGCGGCCGGCACGAGATCAAGGTGTTCCATTCCCGTCAGCTCGGCGAAGAGAAGGAGACCATCGAGCAGACCAGGGTCGGCGCGATCGACCTTAACCGGACCAATGTGGCGCTGATCGGCAACTTCGTCCCGGCGATGAACGTGCTCGCCATGCCGTTCCTGTTCCGGTCCATCGAGCACATGCAGAAGGTGCTGGACGGGCCGATCGGCAGCGAGATCCTCGGCAGTTTCGAGCCCTACGGCTTCGTCGGGCTCGCCTTCTACGATTCCGGCGCGCGGTCGATCTACAACGGCGTCCGTCCGATACGAAGTGTCGCCGACCTCAAGGGATTGCGGATCCGGGTGCAGCAGTCGGAGTTGATGAGCGAGATGATTCGCTCGCTCGGCGCCGAGCCGGTCGAGATGCCCTACGGGCAGGTGCTCACCGGGCTTGCCAACCATCTGATCGACGGTGCCGAAAACAACTGGCCATCTTTCGTGACGACAGACCATTACAAACATGCCGGCCACCTCGCGCTCACCGAGCACACGATGAGCCCGGAAGTGCTGGTGATCTCGCTGAAGGCCTGGAAGAGCCTGTCGGCCGACGACCAGCAGATATTCCGCGAAGCCGCGGCTCGCTCCAGCCGGTTCATGCGCGAGAAGTGGCGCGACCTCGAAGAGCAGTCGCAGCACAAGGCTGAAGCCGCCGGCATCACCGTCGCCAGGGATATCGACCGCAAGCCGTTCGAGGGCGCGATGGCTGCGATCTATGCCAAGGCGGGGCGCGATCCCGCCGCGGCCGCGCTGATCGAACGCATTCGCAAGGTGGAGTGAGCCGCTTGGCTGCGCCTGGACCCAGCGAGCACGCAGACAGGCCGCCCGGCCCGCTCGGGCGGCTGCGCGCACGTTTGGTCGGGATGCTCCGCGCGGTGCCGATCCGCTGGCGCATCCTGTCGATCGCGGCGCTGAACTCGGCCGTGGTCGTGGTGCTGGTGGGGCTGATCTGGAACGGCACGCAGGTGCTGGGCTCGGCCTGGGGCGACGTCCGCCAGGTGCGCGAGTCCGACCGCATCCTGGCGCTGCTCGAAAGCGAGACCGGGCGCCTGCACAATCTGATCCACCGCTACATCAACCAGCCGAGCCCGGACCTGTTCGCCGAGATCCTGCTGCTGCGCGAGGCGGTGCTGGGCACGCTGACCGACCGTGCCGCCAAGGACCCGATGCTGTCGGGCTCGGTCGAGGAGCTGGAGCGCACCACCGACCGCTTCCTCAACGGCTTCGGCGAGCTGCGCAGTGTGCAGGCGACCATCGCCAAGACCTATGAGGAGCAGGTGCAGGGCCCGGCCAGGGACATGGCCGGTCTCTATTCCATCATCGAGGGCGCCACCGGCCATCGCGACGCCCTGATCTGGCCCTCGCTCGGCAAGTCGCGCGAGGCCTTCACCGCGATGCTGGTGGCGGCCAACTCCTACTATCTGTCGCTCTCGCCCGGTGCCGCCGACGACGCGCGCCGCAACACCGAGACGATCGAGAAGACCATTCCGGTCATGATCGATCTCGCCGACAACGACCTGCAGCGCATGGCGCTGCAACGGCTCGGGACCCGCACCATGGCGCTGCGCGAGGGTTTCGCAAAGCTCTCCGAGCAGCTGACGAGCCGCACCGAATTGCTGCGCAACACCATCGACGCCAGCCAGGCCGAGGCGATCGGCGCCATCGACGACCTCTCCACGAAGATGCGCCAGCGCGAGCAGAAGGCGCAGGAGACGTTTGATCGTACCCTGGCCGATATCTCGCGGCGGGTGCTGTCGATCGCGGTGATCTTCCTCGGCATCATCCTCACCGCAGGCGTGCTGATCGCGCTGTCGATCCGCCTGCCGCTGCAGCAGATCATGACCGCGATGCGCGCGATTACGCTCGGCGACCTCGACCGCGAAGTGCAGGGCACCAAGGCACGCGACGAGGTCGGCGCCATGGCGCGCGCCGTCGAGGTGTTCCGCGAGAACGCGATCGCGAAACGCGAGACCGAGGACGAGCTGCGCGCGTCCAAGGAGAAGGCCGAGAGCGCGCTGCTCGAGCTCAACACCGCGCAGCAGAATTTGATCGACGCCGAACGGCTGGCGGCGCTCGGCGGCCTCGTCGCCGGCGTCGCGCACGAGGTCAACAACCCGATCGGCATCAGCCTGACCGTCGCTTCCAGCTTCGCCCGGCGCACCGAGATCTTCGAGGCCCAGCTCAAAGGCGACGGCGGCCTGCGCCGCTCGCAGCTGGAGGAGTTCGTGCAGTCCTCGCGCGACGCCTCGCAGCAGCTCGTCGCCAACCTCACCCGCGCCGGCGAGCTGATCCAGTCGTTCAAGCAGGTCGCGGTCGACCGCTCGCATGCCGAGCGGCGGCAGTTCTCACTCAGCGAAGCCACCGACCAGATCATCGCCAGCCTGCGTCCGGTCCTGAAGCGCTCGCCGATCACGCTCCAGGCCGACGTGCCCGAGGGGCTCCTGCTCGACGGCTATCCAGGCTCCTACGGCCAGATCCTGACCAACCTCTTCCTCAACGCCGCCAACCACGCCTTTGCCGACGGCCGCGCCGGCACGATCACGATCTCGGCGCGTCCGCGCGGGACCGACGACATCGAGATCATCTTCGCCGATGACGGGGCCGGCATGACCCCTGACGTGCAGCGCCAGGCCTTTGACCCATTCTTTACCACCCGGCGCAATGAAGGTGGTACGGGACTCGGCTTGCATATCGTCTATAACCTTGTCACCCAGCAGCTCGGCGGGCGCATGATGCTGGAATCCAAGCTGGGACAAGGCACTACTTTTCGCATTATCATGCCCCGGGTCGCCAAGGGCGGCGCGCAAAGCACAGAGACTGACGGGACTTCTCAATGGCCGAACAGGACGATGTCCTCCACCTGATCGACGATACCGGTACCGCACCGGAGGACCAGAACGCACGGAAGTGGAAGATCGCCGTCATCGACGACGATCCGGCCGTGCATGACGGCACCCGCTTCGCGCTGTCCGACTACAGCCTCAACGGCCAGGGGCTGGAGATCCTCTCCGCCCATTCCGCGGCGGAAGGTCGCAAGCTGATGGCCGCGCATGGCGACATCGCCGCCGTGCTGCTCGACGTCATCATGGAGACCGATGTCGCCGGCCTCGAGCTGGTCGAGTTCATCCGCAACGAGCTCAAGAACGAGACCGTACGTATCATCCTGCGCACGGGACAGCCCGGCCAGGCGCCGGAGCGGCGCGTGATCGTCCAGTACGACATCAACGACTACAAGGCCAAGACCGAGCTCACCGCCGACAAGCTGTTCACCTCGCTGACCGCGGCGCTGCGCTCCTATCAGCAGCTCGAGCGCATGGTGCAGACGCGGCGCGGGCTCGAGATCATCATCGACGCCGCCTCGACGCTATACGACTTCAAGTCGATGCAGCGGCTCGCCGAGGGCGTGCTGACCCAGCTCGCCTCGCTGCTCAATGTCGATTGCGCCGGCATATTGGTGCTGCGCGACAATGGCGGCGTGGACCCCGAGCTCTCCGTGCTCGCCGGCAGCGGCTGCTACAGCCGCTTCATCGGCACGACCTCGTCGAAGGCGCTCGACCCCGATCTGCGGACGATGGTGGAAGCCGCGTTCCAGGGCCGCAAGAACGAATTCGCCGACCACCGCAGCGTGATCTATCTGCGGACCGGCTCCGGCCGCGAGGTGGTGGTGCTGCTGCAGGCCGAGCGCGAGCTGTCCGAGACCGACCGCTCGCTGGTCGAGATCTTCTCCAGCCGGCTCTCGATCGCCTTCGACAACGTCATCCTCTACCAGCAGCTCCAGGACGCCAACACGCAGCTCGAGGACCGCGTCGCCCAGCGTACCCGCGCGCTGATGCAAGCCAACCGCCGCCTCTCGGCGCAATGGCTGCGACTGCAGCGCGCCAACGGCTTCAAGAACGAGATTTTGGGCACCGTCGCCCACGACCTCAAGAATCCGCTCGGCGTCATCCTCGGCCGCACCGAGATGCTGAAGGAGCTGATCTCGACCGGCGCCTCGTCCGACGGCGTGGTCGCCCAGGTCGATCACATCCGCGATGCCACGAAGCGCCTGACCACGATGGTCGATCATCTGATCTCGGACGCGATGGCCGATGCCTTCGACATCACCATCCGCCGCGAGCCGGTCGACGTCGCTGCGCTGGTGAAAGAGGTCGCCGATGCCAACCACCCGCTCGCGGTCAACAAGCAGCAGGCGATCAGCGTCACGGCGCCGCCCAACATCGTCACCATGTGCGACACCGACCGCATCCGCGAGGCGATCGACAATCTGATCAGCAACGCCATCAAATACTCACCGATCGGCGGCAAGATCATCGTCGCCGTCACCCATGAGGCCAGCGATACCGTCGTCCGCGTCAGCGACGAGGGCGCCGGCCTCTCGCCGGAGGATCTCGGCCGCCTGTTCGGCCGGTTCCAGCGGCTGTCGGCCAAACCGACCGCGGGCGAGAGCTCGACGGGGCTTGGGCTTTCCATCGTCAAGCGTATTATCGACATGCATGGCGGCGAGGTGACGGCCGAGAGCGACGGTCCCGGCAAGGGATCGACCTTCACCATCACCCTGCCCGCGACCGAGTTGCCGTGATTCGAGTACCGAGATCTGAGTGATATGACCCAAAGCCAGCACATCATGATCGTCGACGACGAGGCCCCGGCCCGGGAGATGGTCGGCGATTACCTCAAGATGCACGGCTTCACCGTGACGCTGTGCGACGGCGGCAAGAGCTTGCGCACCGCGATCGACGGCAGCATGCCCGACCTCGTTGTGCTCGACCTCAACATGCCCGAGGAAGACGGCCTCTCGATCATCCGCGACCTCAAGAGCCGCATCAACGTGCCCGTGATCATGCTGACGGCGACCGCGAGCCCGATCGACCGCGTCGTCGGTCTCGAGCTCGGCGCCGACGATTACGTGGCAAAGCCCTGCGAGCTGCGCGAGCTAATGGCGCGCATCCGCTCGGTGTTGCGGCGGAGCACGCCGGTGAAGGCGGCCGAGACCGCGCCCGCCAAATCGGACAAGGATCAATTGGTGCGCTTCGGCACCAAATGGCTCGACCTCGAAGCGCAGGCCTTGCGCGACGACGAAGGCAACGAGCACCCGCTCACCGCCTCCGAGTTCGGGCTGCTGAAAGTGTTCGCGGCCAATCCGAAGCGCGTGCTGTCGCGCGAGCGCCTGCTCGAACTGGCCAATGCGCGCGACGCCGAAGCCTTCGACCGCGCCGTGGATCTGCGCATCATGCGCATCCGCCGCAAGATCGAGCCCGACCCGACCAAGCCGGCCGTGATCCGCACCATCCGCGGCGGCGGCTATCTGTTCTCGCCCGCGGGCGAGAAGGCGTAGGGCGCGCGGCACCTACCGCTGTCGTCCCGGGCTCGCTTCGCGCCCCGGAATGACGGCATGGGTGGCGCGACCGAACGCAAAGCCCGGAATTTCGTTCCCGGCTGCCCCGGGCGCTCCCCAATCCCCACCCCCGTATTTTCCGTACATTGAAATTCCACGGCTTTTCGCCCCGAATGTTTCGTCGCGGCCTGTCCGACGAAACAATTTGGCGGCGCACGAAACCATTTTTCGCTTTTCGTGCAGACGTCCCGAAACGTTCGCTGATTAACACTTTGGTCCAAGGAAACGCCGCTCGGTTGCGGCGCTACGGGGAGCTAAGTCAATGCCGAACGTCATCGCCATCAACGCCCAAGCCAGCCAGAGCATCATTGCCGCTCAGGCGACCTCGGACGACATGCTCCTGGAGAGCATTGCGGACGGCAACCGGACGTCCATGCACATCCTCTATTGCCGGCACAATGTGCGGGTTTATCGCTTCATCTTGCGCATCGTGCGTGACGCGACCACAGCGGAAGACCTGGTCAGCCAGGTGTTCCTCGACGTGTGGCGCACGGCAGGCCAGTTCCAGGGCCGCTCGCAGGTTTCGACCTGGCTGCTCTCGATCGCACGCTTCAAAGCGCTGACCGCGATGCGCCAGCGCCGCTTCGAGGACATCGACCAGGACGACGTGCGCCAGATTCCTGACGATGCCGAGACGCCCGAGACCTCGCTCGACCGCAACGACACCAGCGCCATCCTGCGCGCCTGCGTGCAAAAACTGTCGCCCGCGCATCGCGAGATCATCAACCTCGTCTACTACCATGAGAAGTCGGTGGAGGAGGTCGGTCAGATCATCGGCATCCCGCAGAGCACGGTGAAGACCCGGATGTTCTATGCCCGCAAGCAACTGGCCGATTTGCTTAAGGGCGCCGGCGTCGACCGTTTCGCTGCCTAAGACCAAGGATTTCAATGGGATAGGACCGAGGTTTCGGCCCTGTCCCCTGACACGGAAGTGTTACCGCCGACGCAATAATTGAAACAAAGCACAACATCAGGCGGAAAAACTTCCCTCCTATAAAGCTCACATACGGTTTCGTTAAACCTCCCAAGACTTCCAACGACCCGGACGGGATGCCCCCCTCCGGGTCGTTTTGTATTTGGGGGTCGCCGAGGCCCATTCTCGCCACCCAGTGAGGCGGGCACCGCTCCATCATTCCCTCGAGGGGTACCGCATGGGGACTCCCTCGATTTGTCGTGCACGGCACGATCGCGGATGGATAGACCTTTCCCGGGGCCACCCCTCTCCCCCGTCCTCCCCCGCAAGGGGGGAGGGAGCGCGCCGGCGCTGTGGCCAACAGGGCTGCCTCGCAATGCCGCCCGGCACGCCCCACACCAGGCAGCCGCCCCTCACGAAGGCGTGACGCCACGTAACAACCCGCGCAGCCATCCCGAACTGCCCTCGTGACCTCCTTCACGAGTGCCCGATGCTCGAACTTGTCTTCGCCGTCCTTGCCGGCATCCTGACCATCGCCGCGCCCTGCACGCTGCCGATGCTGCCGATCCTGCTTGGCGCCTCGATCGGGCGGGCGGGCCACTTGCGGCCCGCGATGATCGCGCTCGGCTTCGTCGTCTCGTTCTCGGCGACCGCGCTGCTGTTGGGTGCGATCACGCGGCTGTTCGACTTCGATCCGAACGTGCTGCGCGAGGCCGCGTCGATCCTGCTGCTCGGCTTCGGCCTGTTGATGCTGTGGCCGGCGCCGTTCGAATGGCTGTCGATCCGGCTCAACGGCTGGCTCGATCTCGGCAATGCCGGCGCCGTACAGCGCGAGGGTGCGCTCGGCGGCCTCGTGCTCGGCACCACGCTCGGCCTGGTCTGGACGCCCTGCGCCGGTCCCGTGCTCGGCTCGATCCTGACGCTGGTCGCGACGTCGAAGAACGCCAGCTGGGCCGGCGTGCTGTTGATTGCCTATGCCATCGGCGCAGCGATCCCGATGCTCGCGATCGCCTATGGCGGACAGGCTGCGACCACGCGCGTGCGCAGCCTTGCGCGGATCTCGCCGCGGCTGCAGCAGGGCTTTGGTGTCGTCGTGATCGCTTTCGCGGTCGCCGCCTACTTCCAATACGACACGCTGATCGTGGCGTGGCTCACAGGATTCTATCCCACCGGCCAGATCGGCCTGTGATCATCCCTCATCTTCACCGGAGGACGCTTCCATGACTTTCAAACTGCTCGCCGTCTCCGCCGCACTGATCGGCATGGCCGTAACAGGCGCCGTCATCCCCGGCATCTGCGACGAGGCCGCGCGCGCCGCCCCTGTCGTCACCGCTGCCGCGAGCCAGCAGACCGCGCCCGACTTCACCGGCATCAACACCTGGTTCAACTCGAAACCGCTCAGCATCGCCGACCTCCGCGGCAAGGTCGTGCTGGTCGACTTCTGGACCTATGGCTGCGTCAACTGCGTCAACACGCTGCCGCACGTCACCGACCTCTACGCCAAGTACAAGGACAAGGGCCTCGTCGTGGTCGGCGTGCACACGCCGGAATTCCCGTTCGAGCGCTCCGCCGCCAATGTGCAGGCCGCGCTGAAGCGCCACGGCATCACCTATCCGGTGGCGCAGGACAATGATTCCAAGACCTGGAACGCCTACCAGAACCAGTATTGGCCGGCGCAATACATCATCGACCAGAACGGCAAGATCGTGTTCCAGCACGAGGGCGAGGGCCGCTACGACGAGATCGACCGCACCGTGGCAAAGCTGCTGAACGCCAACAGCTGAGGCCGGATCGCCGCTGCCGCCGTTGTTGCTTGACTCCACGGACCCGTCCGTGGAGTTTCCCGAGCGACGGAATCAGCGCCCGCAATGGACGACGCGACCACCAGCACCGACATTCGCCTTCGCGAAGGCGCCTCGATCGCGCAACGGCTGGTCATGTCCGGCTTTGCGGCCGCCGTGGCGCTGTGCTTCACGCCGGGCCTGTTCACGCACGACACGTTGGAAGTGATCGTCTCGGTGGCCGCGCTGCTCGTCGGAGCAGCGTTCGTCGTCGGCATCATGCTGGCGCCGGCGGTGGTGTGGATCATCACACCGAACGAGATCCTGATCGGGCAACAGCGTCCGTTCGGAAAGCTCCGGACCAGGGTCGTCGCGAAAGACGACATCAGGGGATTACAGGTTCCCGGCAGCAAGCGGGCGAAAGCCCGTTTCCAGCTGGCCTTCACGCTGGCCTCGGGGGAACGCCTGACGTCCCCGCCGATCTCCGACGTCACGCATGTTCGCGACACCGTGGCGCGGATCGCCGCACAGTTCGATGTCCCCGATGTCGAGTCACCCGTCAATCCGCTCGATGCCAGCAATCCCGAGATGCGTCTCGGCGACCCCCTCGAGGCGTTTTCCGCGCGGGACATAAGGATCGTCGCGCTGATCGCCGTCGCCTTGTCCGCCGTTCCCTACGCCTACAAGCTCTGGCGTGGATGGCCGCCCAGCCATGTCGATATCCTGCTGCTGCCGCTCGGCGCGATCGCCGCATTCGCGGTTTACCGATACGCCAACCTGGTGACCGGCGCGTTCTGGATCATCCGCGAGAGCGATATCCGCGTCGAACGCCTGTGGGGCGACGGCACGCCGCGCGCCGACCATATCGAGGGGCACGACGTGAAGACGATCACCGTCGACCGCCGCGGCCGGTCCGAGGACGAGCACTGCATCGTTACGATCCGGTTGCGCTCGGGGCGACGCTTTCGCAGCCCACGAATCGGGTCGCGGATCGAGGCCCGAGCGGTGGGTGCCGAAATCGTCCGACGGCTCGGGATCGCGGCGCAGAATAACAAGATTTAGCTCTCCCCCGCTTGCGGCGTCGCGATCGCATTTGAAGGCGATCTGACAGAGTCGCCTGCGGCCATCCTTCGAGACGCCCGCCTACGGCGGGCCCTCAGGATGAGGACGGAGTGCGCGGCGACAATTTCGACGGGCTCCGATGCGTCTTAGCCTCATCCTGAGGAGACCGCGAAGCGGTCGTCTCGAAGGACGAGGCGCGCGCTCAGACCGCCGCTAGGAACTCCTGTGCGATCGTCCTCCCCCGCAAGCGGGGGAGGGAGCGCACCACCATTGCCGCGACAATCTAGGCTTTTCGCGCCATCCCCTGTTTGTGGCATTGCCCGGCCTCGTCAAAAAACCAAAGCATTCTCGTGACATACCAGCCGGGCGTGCCATGAACTTGCCACGAAGCTGCCCCTGAGTTCAGATGGTCCGAATGATTTACGCTGTGGCAGCGGGGAGAGCTTGAAATGACGGATTATCGTCGCCTGACCGGGGCGTTCATCGCGGCGCTGGGCCTGGTCCTGACCACCTCGTACGCCTCCGCCCAGCAGCCTGACCGCGGCGACGAGCCGGGCCTGGTCGCCGACGACGCCTACCAGCTCGAGCCGGAATGGCAGAAGCAGGTCGTGTACTTCCGCACCACCGAGACGCCGGGCACCATCATCATCTCGACAGCCGAGCGCCACCTCTATCTGGTGCAGCCGGGCGGGCGCGCGATCCGCTACGGCATCGGCGTCGGCCGCGACGGCTTCCAATGGCAGGGGCTCGTGAACATCACCAACAAGAAGGAGTGGCCGGACTGGACGCCGCCGCCGGAGATGATCCAGCGCCAGCCCTATCTGCCGCGCTTCATGGCCGGCGGCCCCGGCAATCCGCTCGGTGCCCGCGCCATGTATCTCGGCACCACCGTCTACCGCATCCACGGCACCAACCGTCCTGATACGATCGGCACCAAGGTATCCTCGGGTTGCTTCCGTCTCGTCAACCATGACGTCGCCGATCTCTACGATCGCGTCCCGGTTGGCACCAAGGTGGTCATCCGACAGAAGCCCGAACTCTGATCTTCCTCGCCTTAGCGAATAGTCCTTTTCCCGATTATTTCGAGAGAGCAACATGATGCGCACTTTTCGAGGCGGCCTGCTGATCGGGCTCGCCGTTGCCGTACTGGTCGGCGCCCTGGCGGTGATCTATGAGTTCTACGATACCCGCACCCTGAAGCGCACCGTTCGCCGCGGCGAGGTGCTGTGCGGCGTCAACAAGGGCCTGCCGGGCTTCTCGATCCCCGATGACAAGGGCAACTGGACCGGATTCGACGTCGATTTCTGTCGCGCGGTGGCAGCCGCCATCTTCAACGATCCCGGCAAGGCCAAGTTCGTTCCACTCGACGCCAGCGAGCGCTTCAAGGAATTGCAGAGCCGCAAGGTGGACATCCTCTCGCGCAACTCGACCTGGAGCATGGCGCGCGAGCTCGACTACGACCTCTATTTCCCGGCGGTGGCCTATTACGACGGCGCCGGCTTCATGCTGCCGCGTTCACGCAACAAGGAGACTTCGCTGGACCTGACCGGCAGCAAGGTCTGCGTGCAGGCTGGCACGACAACGCTGCTCAACGTCGCCGACTACTTCCGTGCCAACAACATGAAGTATGAAGAGGTGAAGTTCGACAAGCTGGATGACGTGGTGAAGGCCTACGACTCCGGCAAGTGCGACACGCTGAGCGCCGACGTCTCGCAGCTCTACGCGCTGCGGCTCAATCTCTCCAAGCCCGGCGACCATATGATCCTGCCGGACATGATCTCCAAGGAGCCGCTCGCACCCGTGGTGCGCCAGCGCGACGACGACTGGATGATGATCGTGAAGTGGACGCTCTACGCGATGATCAACGCCGAGGAGCTCGGCGTGAGCTCGGAGAACATCGACGAGGCGCTGAAGTCGAAGAAGCCGGAAGTGATGCGCCTGGTCGGCACCGAGGGCAATTACGGCGAGCAGCTCGGCCTCACCAAGGACTGGGTCGTCCGCATCATCCGCAACGTCGGCAATTACGGCGAGATGTACGAGCGCAACATCGGCGAGAAGTCCAAGCTGAAGATCCCGCGCGGCATGAACCAGCTGTGGAATGCCGGCGGCGTGCAGTACGCGCCGCCGATGCGGTAATAGACTTCGGTTGCAGCCACGCTCTCAATCGTCATGCCCGGGCTAGTCCCGGGCATCTACGTTTTTGAGGCACCGCAAGAACGTGGATGGCCGGGACTAGCCCGGCCATGACGGAGCTTGGGGCAGGCGCTCTCCACACTCTCAACTGTCATCGCCCGGCTTGACCGGGCGATCCAGTATTCCGAGACGTCAATCGTATGCGGACAGGCCGCGGCGTACTGGGTCGCCCGGTCAAGCCGGGCGACGACACCGCGTGTGAGGCACGTCCTCGCGCCTCACATCCACTCGCCTCAATACCCCCGCGCCCTTGCCAGCTGCTCGGTGTGGTAGTTCGCGTCGCCGAACAGCTCCTCGCACACCCTGGCGCGCTTCATGAAGAAGCCGATGTCGAACTGGTCGGTCATGCCCATGCCGCCATGCATCTGCACGCCTTCCTGCACCGCGCGCGTGGCGGTGGTGCCGGCGCGGGCCTTGGCCACGGCGACGCTTGATGCGGCCTTGGCGACGTCGGCATCGAGCGCCTGCAGCGCCTTCATCGTGGCGGCGCGGGTGATCTCGATGTCGACATAGAGTTCGGCGGCACGGTGTTGGAGTGCCTGGAATTCGCCGATCAGCTTGCCGAACTGCTTTCTGTTCTTGAGGTACTCGACGGTGCGGTTGAAGACTTCTTCGCTCAAGCCCACCATTTCGGCGGCGACCGCGCCGCGGCCGATGTCGAGCACGCCGTCGAGCAGCGCTGCGCCCTGATCGACCTCGCCGAGCACGCTATCGGCGTTGACCTCGACATTGGCAAGCTCGATCCGTGCCGCGTTGTGCGCATCGACCATGATGGTGCGCTCGATCGCAACGCCCTTGGCCTTGGGATTGACCAGGAACAGCGTCAGCCCTTCACGCTCGCCGGCGGCGCCAGCGGTGCGCGCCGCGACGATGAAGAGGTCCGCGACGTGGCCGTCGACGACCAGCGCCTTGGCGCCGGAGAGCTTGAAGCCGTTGCCGGCGCGCACCGCCTGGAGGCTGGTCTGAAGCGGGCGATGCTTGGCGCCTTCGTCGATCGCGAGCGTCGCGAGCAGCGAGCCGTTGGAAATTTTCGGCAAAAATTCCGACTTCTGCGCAGCATTGCCGCCGCGATTCAGCGCCGAAGCCGCCACCACGCTGGTGGCAAGGAACGGCGACGGCATCAAGGTGCGGCCGATCTCTTCCATCACGACACCGGCCTCCATGAAGCCGAGGCCGCTGCCGCCGAACTCTTCCGGCACCAGGAGGCCGGCAAAGCCCATCTCGGCGAAGGAATGCCACAGCTCCTTGGAGAAGCCGGTCGGGTCCTTGTTGTCGCGCAGGGATCGCAGGTGCGACACCGGCGCCTTGTCGCTGATCAGCCCGCGCGCTGAGTCGCGGAGCATCGATTGTTCTTCGGTGAGGACGAGGGCCATGTGCGTGTTTCCGATTCGAAATCTATTTTTGGTCCGTCATTCCGGGATGGCCCGAAGGGCCAGGCCCGGAATCCATAATTACGATATCCCCATGTAGCACAGCGTTGCAACACGTTGCACTATGTATCGCAAACCCCTATGGCTATAGGCTTTTTTGACTTTTAGCCCGATCATAGCGTATCGTTTTGTATCGCGCTGTTTCACCAAAAACTTAGCTAGCTAAGATGGGGACATAGCCATGAAAGCCAAATTCACCGACAGCTTCATCCGCGCGCTCAAACCGACCGGCAAGGCCTACAGCCATGGCGATACCGAGCATCGGGGCCTGATGATCCGGGTCGCCGCAACCGGCGGCAAGACCTTCGCGATGGCCTATCACGCCAAGGCCGACCAGAAGACCCGCTTCCTTACCTTCGGCCGCTACCCGGACGTGACGCTGGCCGACGCCTTCCGCCGCCATGCCGACGCGCGCGCCGCGATCGAGAACGGCGAGGACCCGCAGGCCACCAAGGCCACGATCCGCGCGCAAAAAAAAAGTTCGCTGACGTTCGATGAGCTGGTTGCGGCTTTCTACGACAAGAGCTTGCAGCACAAGCGCACCGGCAAGGACGGCAAGCGCCGCCTGCACCGCATCGCCTTCGCCTTCGGCTGGGGCCCGCGCGATGCCGCTTCGATCACCGACGACGAGGCCCATGACTGCCTGACCCGGCTCGCCGATCGCGACTATCGCAACGAGCGCGGGCGCATCATCGGCGGCAAGGTCGAGGCCTTCGCCTGCAAGTCGCTGCTCGGCACCATGTGGAAATGGGCCAAGCGCGCCAAGCACCTCCGGACCAACATCTTCCGCGATCTCGACGTCGATGCCGCGCGGTTGCCGCGCCGTCGCAGCCGGGTGCTGACCCCGGACGAAATCCGCATTCTATGGACCGAGACCGAAAACCCGCAGGTGTTCGGCTTCACCGCCGATGCCGCCACCGCATTGCGCCTGATCCTGGCCACTTCCGCCCGGCCCGGCATGGTGACCGGCATGTTGCGCGAGGAACTGATCGATCTCGATGTGGCGCAGCCGCGCCCAGTGCTATGGGGCCGATTGCGCGAGGTCACCGCCGACGACGCCAGCAACGGCCCGATCTGGCAATTGTCGCATGAGCGCATGAAGCGCAGCGACGACGAGGATCAGGCCACCGATCCGTTCATCCTGCCGCTCAACGGCATGGCGGTGGCGCTGATCGCCGGGGCGCAGGGGCGCGGCAACGCCAAAGTGCTCGGCCCCGGCAAGCTGTCGTCGAAAACCACCACGCTACGCGGCAACGATCCGGCGGCGCTGATGCGCGCGATCTGGGCCAAGCATGGTCTGCCCTATGCCCGGCCGCACGATCTCAGGCGCACCGCCGCCACGCTGGTGCAGTCGGCGGTGCTGCCGGATCGGCCGATGAAATGGAACGTCGAGGAAGTCGGCTGGCTGCTCGGCCATCGCAACGAGAAGGGCGGCCCGGTGACGCTGGTCTATGCCCGCTACGATCACTTTGACGAAAAGCGCACGATGGCGGCGACATTGGAGCGCGAGATCAACCGCATCCTTACCGCCAAGCCCGCCATCAAGCCGACCACGGCGCGCAACGTGGCCTAAAGCGCGCCCGCAATGCCCATGGGCCCGCCCGGCATCCATCCGGGCGGGCTATTTCGTTCCGCCGCGATGGCCCCGCCAATCGGTACACGAGTCCGCCCGCGCGTTGGCGGGCGCCGGGGGCGGCTTTCCCCCCCCCGGCCGGGCCGAATAACGCACCAGTGGCCGCCCGCCGCGCCCGGCGCGGGCCTATCCGGCGCCCGGCCATGCCCCCGCCACTTGCGCGGCGACTCGATCGGGGCATACGGTCGGCGCCCATGGGTCTTCTTCCGGCAATGATCGTCATGCTGCCGATCATCGATAGCCACGCGCGGCCCACCGTGCGGCCGATCAGTGTGCCGTTGGTGCCGCAGCTTCTCGATGGGGTGAAGTACATGGAGCACGCACCGCCGCGCGAGATCAAGGACCTGCGCCGGCTGCGGCTTGAGCCGGCCAAGCCACGGGCGCCAACGATCCGGGCGATGGTCAAGCTGGCGATGCAATGCGCCGACGCCGAAGAACTCGGCCACCGCCTGCGCCAGCGCTACGAGCGGCAGCAGCGCCGCCAAGGCGCTGCCGATCGCAACGAGGACTCACAGCACGATCCCCTGTGGCGCGGCACGGGTATCGAGTGATCAGTGACCTGCGAACTCGATTCACCGTCTCCACCACCAATTCCTAGCTGCTCTTACCGCTGCGGTGATTTTCATCTGGGTTGTAGTAGCCCTTCTGCCACTGACGGCGCGCGATCAGGAAACATACATGTGGTGGCGTCAACGTTCGCGCCCTCGCTTTCTCCAACCGAGCTAGAAGCGTGTTGAATGCCAGCTCGAACTCCTCAAAAGGCTTGAGCGAGCCATACTCCGCAGTAAGGCGGAACCGATCACGCAGATTCGTGAACTCACCCGCCATCGTAGTGTACTGCTTGATCGAGGTATCGAGTTTCGCAGCTTGGAAGGTTGGCGGGATCAGTACCGCAACGAAAGAACACGTTGCCGCGAGCCATGGCAAAGAGTCCCCGACGATGTTCCATGTCGCGATTGCTCCGAGGACTACGGGCGCGGACCACGACAGTACCCTCAGCCAACGCAAGAAGCGTAACCAGATAGTGAACGTCAATGATGTGTAACCACAGTTCTGGAATTGATTGAGACATTCTTCCTTGAGGGCCGCAGCCCTCGGATCAAGAGACTGTGCGTTCAAAGGACACCTTGTGGAATTTTGTAGCCGAATATTTTCTGCCAGTCTTGGCCCGCCAGATATTGATAGTTGGCGCGTTCGTTGTCGCAGGCGCTAACCGCATTGCGATGGGCAGTTTGAGCGCGGCTCAACCAGTCAGCGCCGAGCGCGATGATCTCGCCGCCTGGCATGACGACGTAGCCATTGGCTTGGCTGATCAAATAGGCAAAGAAATCGCGCACCATCCAATCGTAGTAGAATGTACCCTCGAAGTGATATTTCCATCCGACCAGAAAGTTGGCGGCCAATCTCTCAATCATGAACGACTTGAGCGGAACATTGCAGTTGTCTTGCCAACTCTTGATCATACGGATTAGGGGACGCGAGTTGCCGTTCCAAAGTCGATCCGACAGGTCGAGGTCCTCCGCCTCCGCCGCCGCCGTTGACGTGACGTAACGACCGTCACCCTTAGAATCGCACACGATGATGCTACCATCGGTGCAGCGGAAACCGACCGCGACCTCGACCGTGACCGCATCGAATGGCACGATCACGACGTGGCGATCAGCACGCATTTCCGTCCGCGAGTTGGTTACAAGCAGCGCGTCCTTGACCTCTTGGAGCAGTTGGGACTGGCGATTTCCCACGCGCTCTCGAAAACGGTGGTAAACGGCGTCGGGGAGTAGGAATAGAACGTCAACGTCGCGGGGTGGCGAAGTTTGGGTCTGCTTGCCCCATGAGCCAATCACAACTCCATTCAATGTCTCAGAGTCATGGTCGTAGTAACGCCTGTTTAGCGATCCGACGACGTTGTTGAACTTTTTAAGTCCTGCTTCTCGTTGCTTGTCTGATACGGCGAGGTTTGACAGGAATTGCGTAAACCGTGGGGTGACGTAGTACCAGGTATGCGGCAGGGTTGGCTGCGGCGGGTTGTTGTGCCCGAGAAGCGAACTCAACGCCCCAAGACCAAGATCATGTGCGGCACCGCCGCCGGTGTAGTCAGCCAATCGCCCCTCCATCGGTTGAGGCGATCTTGACCTTTCGTGCAGAATCTCGTTTGAAGAGATTGCTACCTACACTCGGTTCATGACCCGACCCTCGGGTTAGTGAGCGACGGGGCTGCCGGCGCCAACCGGCAGCTTCCACGAATCACTCAATCGACATCGATTATGCCACGGCGCCACAACTAGGAGTGGGTCCTAGTTCTGGTTTTGTGCACTTATGCACATCGGGGGCGTCGGCTCATGACCCGCTTTCCCGTTTGAACCTTTCCAGCATCGGCAGCAAGTTCGCACTCAACGTCGCGCCGTCGCTCAACCCAATCTTGAAGCAATAGCCGACCACCTCGATTGATTTGACGTGCACACCTGGCTCGCCCTTCTCGCCCTGCCTGCCGCGCGCGCCCTTGGCGCCGAGGGTCCAGCCATCGCCGGGCAGCGGGCCGGGATTGTCGTAGCGCGCCCGCCATTCCGAGCCGTTATGCGCGACGATGTCGTGCCGGTAATATTTCGCGTCCGGATCGTGCAGTCCCATGACGCGGCCGTATGGCTCGCGGGCTTCGTCGCCGTCGTCGATGCTGTTGCCGTAGAGGTCAACAACGGTGATCATTCCTGATCGTCTCCCCGCAGCGTTGCGTTGAAGCCGATTCTCGGCGGCTCGGCCTGGCCTCTCGCGGCCAGCCGGCGCGGCGGCGGATGGCGCTCGCCATAGTTGGGCTGCAAGCGGGCGCGCGCGTCGCAGATGTAGTCACCGATATCGTCGATGAAGCGTTCGACCGCATCGCTGCGGCGCTCCGGCGAGGCATAGGCCATCGCGACGACGAGGCGCTCGATTTGCGGCCAGATGTGCGCCAGCGGCAACACGCTGAGTTCGGCCTCGGCTTTCTCCGCAAACTCGGCAAACTTGTCGCGAAGGGCTTCGATTTCGTCAGTCATGGCGATCACCACGTCACGTTGTCGATGTAAGCGACGCGGCCGGCGCGCGTCATGCACCAGCCGCAGTCCGTGATCATCCGCACCGCGATGGCGTTGGTCTGAAACAGCGAGCGCGCGGGTGCAGCGACGACGTTCGGGTCAGTGCCGGGCACAGCGCCAACAGCGCCGATCGGCAACGGCGTGGTGTCCTCCATGTGCAACAGCGCTTCGCTGCTCGACATGATCTCGGGCGTGTCGCCCTCGCCGGATGCGAAATTGGCGGCGTCGATCATGATCAGCCGTTTGCTCGGCACGGACGGCGCGGCGATGATCGCCAGTTGCGGGCCGCCATCTTCCACGGACAGCACGATGCCGCCGGTCAGCGACAGCAGCACGATCAAGGCGGAGGTCGCGCTCATGATCAGGGTCGGCGCGACGAGCGGCCCGGTGGCTTCGATCGCGGCGGCCAATGTTCTGACATCGCCGGCCAATGCGGCGAGCCCGCCGCCGGTCGTGGGCGCGCTGGCGCTGACGCCGTTCAAGATGCCGGGCGGCGCGATCGCGGTGCCGGCCGCATTGCCGAGCAGCACGCCATCGATCGCGGCCGAGGCATCGAACGCCATCACGTCCTTGATCAATTGCTCGATGTCGGGCTGCGATCTCGCCAGCATTTCGCCGGTGAATGTCGAGATCACCGCCGCCTTCTTCCGCGCGAGCGCCGCGTTGGCGATCGCGGCCTGCCGCACCGGGATCGGCTGGCCCTCGCCCACAAACGGCGGCGCCAGCGTCGGCGATGGCGAGCGCGTTGGCACCTTGATCGAGCCCCAGCCGGCCAGATCGGCGCGGATCGTGCTCGGCAATGCCGTCAATTGCGCATAGGCCGAGGCCGGTGCGACGATCTGCAAGGTGCCGAGCACGCCGGCCGTCACCAGTTCGCTCGCCCAGCCGGCCACCGTGGTTTGCGCCGGGGCCACCGCCGCCTTGAGCACCGAGCCCGGCGTGCGGATCGCCTGGGCGATGTCGCGCTGGTACGGGAACAGTTGATCGGCAACCGCTTGCGGGGACGACTTGTGCAGGGTGGCGAGCACCTTGCACATCACCGATCGCACCAGCACATCGCGCGGCGACGGGCCTCTGTCCCGCGACAAGCGGGCGGTCAGTTTCGAGACTTGCGATTGGATATCGGAAAGCTGGCGGCGCGGCTCGAATTCGGCGGTCGTGCTCATGGCTGTGCCCTCGGCGTTGTGGCCGTGCAATTCAATGCGGGCTATAGCCATGCCTCGGATCGTGGGTGTGTTGCCGGCGTCCCGGAAACCGCGATCCAACGCGCACACAGATTCTCTGCCTGATCGAGTCCGGGCGCAAGAGAGAAGCAAGATGCCCGGATCACGCCAGGAGAGCAGCACCAGCACCCAGCAAGTGGGCCCCGACGAACGGGGTCCGGAATTTCCTCACCGCTCGCACATGGCCTTTAATGTAAGACCCTCAGGCAGCTTTGTGTTTGCGTTGCCACATGCTTTATCCAATTGCTCCTGGGTCAAATTCCGGACGTCGCTCAGGTTGGCGCCGTTCAGTTTGGTATGCCCTTGGGCGTCCCCCAGGAAGGCGCCGGTCAGGTCGGTATCGAACAGTTTGGCGCCGCTCAGGTCGGCGCGGCTCAGGTTAGCGCGGCTCAGGTTGGCGCGCCAAATAAGGGTAGCGCCAGTCAGGTTCGCCTCGACCAATTCGGCGCCGGTCAGGTCGGTGCCGGTCAGGAAAGCGTTCTTCAGGTTGGCATAGTTCAGGTTGGCGCCGGTGAAGGTGGTGGCTAACATTTTGGAATCGCCGGTCAGGTCGCCGGTCAGGTCGGCGCCGATCAGGAAGGCGTCGTTCAGGTTGGCATAGTTCAGGACGGCGCCGCGCAGCTTGGCGAAGGCCAGATGGGCGCCCCTAAGGTTGGCGTAGCTCAGGTTGGCGCCCCTGAGATCCTCCCTAGCAAGCCACTGACCCGACAGGTTTGCACGAAACAAATTGAATGGACGATGCGCGAGCCCATATCCCCCGACATTTGCAAAGACAACAATCGCGGCGCAGGCACTCAGGAACGTCTTTAAGGACCAAGAGAGCTTCCTGAGCGGCAGCATGAGATGGGCGCCGACGACTGCCGCCGCAACGCCAAGCAGACCTGAACCCCAAGCCGGGAATACGGCGGCTTTCCAAGCAAAGAGCAGCATTGTTAGCGGCAGCAGCAGATAGAAACACAGGCCATTGAAGAGCCGGATCAGCGGATTCTGAAGCGGTCCCAACGTTGGCGCCCGCGCGATCGACATTGACCGAGCGAGCCGGTCCCACCGTTCGCTGTGCTCCACATAAATCTGCAGATAGACCCGCAGCATGATCAGCACCGCCGGCCCCAGCAGCATGAAGCCGAAGAACGACACAGGCCCTGCGAGCGGCACGCTGATCCTTTCACTGCCGCCCAACAGGGCGCTGTCCGGACTTAACAAAGACAGCAGGCAGAACACGGTGGTGCCGAGGAATGTCAGTCCAATGCGCGTTACCTGCTGGGCGGTCTCATCCGCAGCCTTGCCGATGAAATCAGGCGAGAGCTTGCGAAGACCTCGGCGCCGTCCGGTGCTGGGCATGGCCATCAATCCCTGAGGTCGTCGCGCGCCCGCGCAGGACGGGACGCCGGATTAGCTTAAAACCCATTATGAAGCTGGTTTTGAAGTGTTCGCCAAGATGCCCGCTAGTGCTCGCGAGCCGCCGTGCTCTCTAAGTATAACCGGCTTGCGCGGCGTCAGCGCCGATTCGCTCAAGCTTTAGGAGGGAGATCCGCTACGGATCAAAAGCCGGCAGTACTTTGATCGAGCAGAAACTTTCTGCTTGGACCCCGAAAGCCGAAGGGAAATCATTCCCTGCTTCGAGCCTTCCTCACCGCGCCGTTCCATGGCTGAGCAGCTCCGCGCCTCATTCCGAGGCCGGAGCCCGACCACATGCCGAAGCCCACGCCGCTCAGCGCCGCCGACATTGCCGCCATCGAAACCGCCAGAGCCTTCACAGTCCAAATTCTGGTCGGCCGCGAATTCAAGAAGATCGGCCGGCCGACGCTCGCCACCGCCCGCGCCGCCGCGCCCGCACTTGAGTGCGAGGCGAACAACGGTAGGCGCGCAATGATCCATGCCATCGCTGACGGCCGCGCGATCTTGGTGCCGCCCTCCTATCAGCCGGACGCGAAGGCCGAGGCGAAGAAGCCGACCGAACCGGTCAAGCCGAAGGCGCCCGCGAAGACGAAGGCTGCTAAGCCCGCGAGGGCGGTCAAGCCGAAGGCCGATGGCCCGAGCAAGTCCGACATCGCGGTGAAGATGCTCGGGCGCAAAGGCGGCGCGGCGCGGAAGGCGATCGTCGAGGCGATCGGCGGCTGGCAAGTCGATCTCAAGCAGCTTTGCGTGCGGCGCGGGTTGAAGTTGAAGCGGCTCGCAGATGGCAATTTCATCGCTTCCTGAATTGTTGGAGCACGATCGCGCTCCATCAGCATCACTGCCCTACCCGATCGAGACCCCGCCTCATGGGCGGGGTTTTTCGTGGCGGGTCGTCGTCGGTCCCTCGCCGGTCGCGGGCGTCGCCGCCAGGGTCCGGGCTGCTCCCGACGGGGTTCCGGAAAGTCAATTTCGCGAATCCGCACGCGAAACTTGCGCGCCGATCGCCGCCGTGGGGGCCTAGATTTTTCTGATGCCCCCCCCCCCGGAGAGGCCGGGAGGGATTTCAGTGGTTGCGAAGGACAAGCCCACGGTCGCCAGCGACGTAGCGATCCGCCGTCTCCTTCGCCGCGTCGAGTTCACCCGCTGAATTGGCAAGGTGGAATGCCTCGCTAATCATCGCCTGCGCCACGCAGTTCGGGCAGGCACCACGGTTGAAGAGGGTTTCGGCAAAAGCGTGGAACTCGTCGATGAAGTGCTGGATGTCGTGCTGGATGTCGTTGGTGTCGGTCATGGTCGTCCTCCTGTTGCCGGCATCCGGCCGGTGCGGTCATGCGTCGCGCTCGTCGTCCTCGATCTCGCCACCGCGCTCGATCAGCTCCATCTTGGCGAGCACGAACGCGAGCGCTGCATTCCAGCCGCGCTGAAACACCCACCGGTCATAGTTCGGGTGCCGCTCGTTGAACGTCTCCACGTCGATCATGCTGCGAAGCCGGTCGAACTCGGGGATCACGGTCATGGCGCTGCCTCCGGTCGCGGCTTGGCGTCCCGCACCACGACGTGCAGCCAGACCGCACCCGGCGCGCAGGCCAGAATCTGGCGCTCGAAACGGTTCTCGATCTGGATCGCGTAGAACTTGCTCTTCACCGCGAGGGTGATCGTGTCCGCAGTGTGCTCGACCAGCTCGGCCTCGCCGTTGACGAACCAAGCCTGGAAGTTGCCGTCGTTGACGAGCCGGCGCAGCGGCTCGCCAAGCCCGCCGAGCCGGCTTTGCCCGTTGAGCCCCGCGCCGAGCGCGTCAGCGCGCTGGCGAGGTGCGGGGCGGTCCACGGTGTCGCTGTCGTTGCTCTTAAGGTTCTTAAGTGTTTCTTTTAAAGATTCCCCGGCACGGGCGTGCCGGGTTTTCGGACGTCGTTTTGCCGGGTTTACGACGTGGCTTTGCCGGGTTTCTTCGGCTAAAGCCGGCAATGGCGTGCCGGGTTTCTGTCCGATAAACCCGGCATCGGCTTGCCGGGTTTCTGGCAGCGTCAGGGTGTAGTGGCTGGACCGCTTGCGACCACCGCCGACGTCGGTCGAGAGATAGCCGGTGGCCTCAAGCCGGCGCAGCACATAGCGCACGGCGCGGACTTGCAGCCCGGCCGCGCTGGCCAGGCGCGGCATCGACTGCCATGTCAGCATCCGACCGCTGTTACCAAATTCAGCGGCGGAAATGTTCTCGACCAATTGGAGCGCCACCCGCACGCAGCTGCCGGCCCGCAGCCGACGATCGGCCCGCACCGCGTTGATCCAATGGAAGACGGCTACGGTCCTATTCATCCGCCGCCCCGTCGTCATGGCCCTCAGGAGCGGCCGGGTTATTTGGCGCGATGGAAGGGGCTGTAAACCCCGTTTTTGTCGGGCTGAAACGCCTTCCAGATGGTGGCGAGGGGTTGGTCTGCCTGATCCCGGCAATGTGTCTGATCTCGACGGCCTCCTCCGGTGTCGGCAACCGCATCAGGCGGGCGATGCCCTCGTCGTCGCCGTCCTGCGTCACCAGCGCGAGGCCGGGGAATGCTGCGAGGCGGCGCTTTGCCGATGTCCATTTCCGCGCCGTGGCGCCGGGCCGGATCATCAGCATCCACGTTTGGCGATCGCCCCACGTCGAGGCGTAGCCACGGCTGCCGGATATCGTCCAGAGGCGGCAATCGTCCAGCCGCATCGCCCGATGGGAAGCGCTGAGCGCCACGCGCAGGCGATCGAGACAGTCGCGGTCGGCGGCGGCTTCGGCTTTTGACTTGTAGCTGTCGGGCATGTGCGGCTCCTCGGATCGAGGGCCGGCCTTGTGCGATGAGGCGATGCGCTATATTTTCCGGACCACTCGGAAGTGGTTTTTCTCCGGAAAACGACGGCGGCCGCCCCTTTTGCTGCAAGGGCGCGGCCGTCGTCATTTTGTGGGGGTATCAGTCTGGTCATTGCCCGCAGGCGCGGTGAGCGGGCGCTCGATCCAGAACTTGCGGTTGCCGATCACCAGATCAGGCGGCGGAATCTTCCCGTCACGCAGCCACCGGTACAGCGTCACGCGGTGAGTGCAGGGAAACAGCTCCCAGAGCGGGACGTAGCGAATGGCGCTGGTGTCCGACATGGCGAATCGCCTCCATCAATGTCGGGCATCTATATGAAGCACTTCGCGCCGGCTTGCATTTGACTCTTTTCGTCGTTTTTTGTCACACGGCTTTGTAGGCCAGATAGAGCAGCCGCACCCGCTTTACCGCCCCCTCGAACGAGGTTGCAGCGATGTTCAATGTGACGGCGGCTTCCGCAAACGCCTGACGCTCCGAAACCCCTGCCGCGATCGCTTCCGCGATGGCTTCGCAGACGTCCCGCGCGGGTTCGCTGGCGAGGATCGCGTGCCGCTTCCATTTGCCGTCGATGTCGACAAGGCCGTGCCCGGCCAGGGCCACGCGCGCGGCAGCGAATGTAGGGTCCTGCGTGATCTCGCCGAGCACGCGCAGCGTCTGCACGAGTTCTAACGGATCAACCGGGAGGCCGGCCGGTTCGACCAGCCAGTTGGCCGCGCCGCGATGGGGATCGTTGCGGCGGCGTTCCCACTCGGCGGCAAACTGCTCATATTCGCTTGCGTTGCGCGGCGTTGCTTTGCGTGTCATTGACGCCAAGACTACGCCGATTTCACCGAATCTTTGCTAATCCTTAGCTAGCAAAATTCGTGACCCGAAAAGCGTCATGACTACAAGAGCTTGCATAGGGCTTGCCCGTAATCCATAACCACGATCGGGAGTATGGATTCCGGGCTCGCGCTTCCGCCTTCGCTCTTCGAGCTTCGGCGGACAAGTCGCGCGCCCCGGAATGACGGGTGGTGAGAGCGTGCCTCACGCTCCCGGCAAATCCAGGATGCGCTTGGCGACGATGCCGAGCATCACCTCCGTCGTGCCGCCCTCGATCGAGTTGGCCTTGGTGCGCAGCCAGGCGCGCGGGCGGGCGCCCTGCCTGGAGCGCTCGCTCTCCCATTCCAGCGCGTTGACGCCGCCGGCCGACATCAGGATCTCGTGGCGGCGCTTGTTGAGCTCGGTGCCGTAATATTTCATCGCGGACGAGAACGCCGGATGCGCCTGGCCGGCCTTGGCGAGATCGACCGCGCGTTCGGCGCAAGCGGCGAGCGCGGCCTCATCGACGTCGAAGCTCGCGATCCGGCCGCGCAGCATGGAATCGTCGAGCTTGCCTTGTGCATCGGTGCCGACGGAATCCGCCGCGATCTGGCCGAGCGGCCGGCCGACGCCGCGCTCGCCCATGCCTGATATCATCGCGCGCTCATGCTGGAGCAGATATTTTGCGACGTCCCAACCGCGGTTGACCGTGCCGACCACGTGCGATTTCGGCACGCGAACACCGTCGAAGAAGGTTTCGCAGAACGGCGAATAGCCCGAGATCAGCAGGATCGGCTTGGTCGTCACGCCCTTCGAGGCCATGTCGAACAGGATGAAGCTGATGCCGTCGTGCTTCTTCGCGGCGGGATCGGTGCGCACCAGGCAGAAGATCCAGTCGGCGTAGTTGGCGTAGGAGGTCCAGATCTTCGAGCCGGTGATGACGAAATCGTCGCCATCGCTTTCGGCGCGGGTCTGGAGCGAGGCGAGATCGGAGCCGGCGTTCGGCTCGGAATAGCCCTGGCACCAGCGGATCAGGCCCGCCGCGATGTCAGGCAGGTGCTCCCTCTTCTGCGCCTCGTTGCCGTATTTGAGCAGCGCCGGCCCCAGCATCCAGATGCCGAAGCTCGACAGCGGCGGACGCGCGCCCATCCTGGCCATCTCGGCGCGCAGCACCTTGTGCTCGGCGGCGCTCAGGCCACCGCCGCCATATTCCCTAGGCCAGTCAGGCACGGTCCAGCCCTTGTCGCGCATGCGCTCGAACCAGAGGCGCTGCGGCTCTGACGCGAATTTCGTATTGCGTCCGCCCCAGAACACGTCGCTGTCTGAGGTCACCGGCTTGCGCATCTCCGGCGGGCAGTTGGCTTCCAGCCAGGCGCGCGTCTCGCTGCGGAATTTCTCAAGATCGGCGGGTTCAGATTCACTCATGGTCGTTTCCATCAATCAAAAAGACTTGTTGGGCGCGACTCTGAGCCATCGCACCGTGGAATTCAACCACTTCCGTGGCGCTGCATTCGGCTATAGTCGCCGCCACGGCGAGCTTGAAAACAAAGAGGAAATAACAATGCGCCTGAAACTACTTTCGCCTGGCGAAATGAACGAGAGCCAGCGGCAGACCTATGACGAGTCGATTGCCGGCAAGCGCGGCAAGCCGCCGGCGCCGATGATGGCCTGGCTCAACAGCCCCGACATGGCCCGTCACGCCACGCGGCTCGGCGAAGTGCTGCGCTACGACACGATATTCCCCGCCAAGCTTTCGGAGATCGCGATCCTGGTGACGGCGCGGCACTGGACTGCGCATTACGAATGGTATGCGCATAAGCGCCTGGCGCTCCAGGGCGGCATGGATCCTGAGATCATCGACGCGATCCGCGATCGCCGCACGCCTGTCTTCGACGATCCCAAGGGAAAGATGATCTACGACGTCGCGAAGTCGCTGCATGAAGGCCATGGCGTCGAGAAGGGCCTCTACGATGCAGCGGTGAAGGTCCTCAGCGAGCGCGGCGTGGTCGAGGTGATCGGGCTGTGCGGCTATTACACAATGGTGTCGATGACGCTGAACACGTTCGAGTTCGAGCTGCCGGAGGGCGAGGTGCCGGAGCTCTCATAGTTTCGTATCTGGAAACGATGGGTTTCGGGATAGGCAGGTAGCACTGTCCCGGAGCCGGCCTTATCTGGAGTTGGTCAACGGAGCAGCACCATGTCGCAAAGCCCAGCCGTCAATGCCGGCACAAGGATCGGCCACGTTCACCTCAAGGTCGCCGATCTCGATCGCGCGCTCGGCTTCTATTGCGGCGTGCTCGGCTTCGAGCTGATGCAGCGCATGGGCTCGGGCGCGGCGTTCATCTCGGCCGGCGGCTATCATCACCACATCGGGCTCAACACCTGGGAGAGCAAGGGCGGCTCGCCGCCGCCGCCGGGCACGACCGGTCTCTTCCACACCGCGATCCTCTATCCGACGCGGCCCGCACTGGCGGATGCGCTGCATCGCGTGCTGTCGGCCGGCATTGCGCTCGATGGCGCGAGCGACCACGGCGTCAGCGAGGCGCTGTATCTGCGCGATCCCGACGAGAACGGCGTGGAGCTGTATTGGGACAAGCCGAAAGACCAATGGCCGCTCGGGCCGGACGGCAAGCTTGCGATGTTCACGAAGCGGCTGGATGTCGAGGGGTTGCTGAAGCAGCGCGAGGCTTAAATACCGCTCTCTCCTCGTCATTGCGAGGAGCGAAGCGACGAAGCAATCCAGAATCTTTCCGCAGTGGCAGCCTGGATTGCTTCGCTGCGCTCGCAATGACGGAGTGTGTTAAGGCGCCGTCGCGCCTCTATGCCGTTTTCGCTTTTGGCTTCCCCCGCACCATGATCAGCGCCGCGGCCGCCACCTCCAGCGCGATACACAGATAGAACGGCAGCGCGTAACCGCCCGAGAAATCTCGCAGGAAGCCGACGACGCCCGGGCCGAACGCATAGGTCACCTGGTTGATCGCGGTGTTGAGGCTGATCAGCACGCCGAACGAGGCGGAGTCGAATTCCTGCTGCACGATCAGCGACGGCAGCGTGATGAGATTGCCGACCGAGAAGCCGAACACCGCGCAGGCCGCGATCAGCACATAGTCGTTGTGCAAATTGATGACGACGCAAAGCGCCGCCGCCTGGCTCAGGAACGACAGTGCTGCAGCCAGCCGCTGGTTGAGGCGGTCGATCACCATCGAGAACAGCACGCGGCCGATCACCGCCATCGCGGTCAGCACCGCGACCGCCACCGCCGCGCGCTCGCGGCCGATCACGGGATCGAGGAACGAGATCAGGTGCACGATAAAGCCGACCTGCGCGAACAGCACCAGCGCGAACGCAATGGTCACCGTGAGGAAGCCGACGTCGCGCAACGCCCATGCGCGGATCTCCGTCGACGATTGCGGCCTGGCCTTCGCCGTCGCGTGCCAGCCGTGAAGATCGGGCGGCCGGCCGACGAGAAGCAGGATCACCGGCAGCAGCAACACCAGCATGGCGCCGGCGGCCGCGTACATCGCGCTGGCGAAGCCGATGTGGCCGATCAGGGTCACCAGCAGCGGCACGCCGACGATGCCGCCGAAGCTGGCGCCGTTGAGCGCAAGGCTGATCGCCATGCCGCGCTTCTGGTCGAACCACAGACTGATCGTGTTGGTGATCATGGCGAGACTCGTGCCGGCCCAGCCGAAGGCGAGCACGGCATCGGCGAGATAGAGCTGCCAGGGCTCGCGCACCGCGCCGATCGCGACCGCGGCCGCCGCCATCGCCAGCGTGCCGGCGATAAGGCAGAGCCGCGGGCCATATTTTCTGACGGCCTCGCCAACGAAGACGACGAGCAGCGCACCGAACAGATAGAAGAACGTCGTGCCCGAGGAGATCAGCGAGGCCGGCCAGCCCCGCGCGCGCTGGAGCTCGGCGACATAGACGCTCTGGCCGTAGAAACCGAGCCCCCAGCCGAAGGTCGCGAGCAGGAAGCAGACCGCGACGATGCGCCAGCCTTCGTAGCGGAGCGCGGATTCGTCGATTCGGGGCTGTTGAGGATTGTCGAGCATTTGCCGCCTACTCCGTCATGCCCGGGCTTGTCCCGGGCATCCACGTTCTTTCTTCGACGTCCCGAGACGTGGATGGCCGGGACAAGCCCGGCCATGACGCAGCATCTATTATCTCACCTCAGAAAATCACTTCGACCTGGATCGAACTATCAACGCTGCTGACAGCCTCCTGCCAACTCAGATCGCATCCGGGAATTCGCCCATCGCTGCGTCCAGCCGCGCCTTGCGGCGGCGGGCCCAGGACGCCAGCGAGAGCACGGCGAGGCCGAGCACCACCGGCGGGAAAACCACCATGTTCACCGCCGACCAGCCGTAATTCGCCAGCAGCTGGCCGGAGGAGAACGAGCCGATCGCCATCATGCCGAACACCAGGAAATCGTTGAAGGCCTGCACCTTGTTGCGCTCCTGCGGACGGTGCGTCTCGAGCACCAGCGCGGAGGCGCCGATGAAGGAGAAATTCCAGCCGACGCCGAGCACGATCAGCGTGGCCCAGAAATGCATCGCGGTGAGGCCGGAGAGACCGATGCCGGCGGCCACGGCCTCCAGCAGCAGGCCGGCGGCGACGATCTTGGGCGCGCCGAATCGGGCGATCAGCGCGCCCGTGAAGAAGCTCGGGCCGTACATGGCGACGATGTGCCATTGAATGCCGAAATTGGAATCGCTGACACTGAGGCCGCACATCTTCATGGCGAGCGGCGCCGAGGTCATCACCAGGTTCATCATGGGATAGGAGATGACGCCGCACAAAGCGGCCGCGATGAAGCGCGGCTGGGTCACGATGTCGAGCAGCGGCCGGCCGCCGTGCAGATCTGCCGGTGCCGGCTTCGGCATGTCGACGCCGGCGACGATGCCCATCGCGACCAGCGCGACCGCAGCCTGCACCAGGAAGCTGAAGGCGAACAGATAGGGCGACCAGACGTCCATGGTCCATTGCACGAGCTGTGGACCGAGCACGCCGGCGAACACGCCGCCGGCCATCACCCAGGACACAGCTTTCGGCCGGTAGGCCGCGCTCGCGCCGTCGGCGGCGGCGAAGCGATAGGATTGCGCCACCGCGCCGTAGAGGCCGCCGAGGAAGGTCGCGACGCAGAACAACGCGAACGAGGCATGCAGGATCGCGAACGAGCCGAGCACGCCGGTGAGGACGCCGCAGCCGGTGCCGATGACGAAAGCCCAGCGGCGGCCGAAACGGCGCGAGATCGCGCCGGTCGGCAGCGTGCCGGCGGCAAGCCCGACGACGTACATCGACAGCGGCACCGTCGCGAGCGACATGTCGGGCGCGAGCGTCGCGCCGACGATCGAGCCGGTGGCGAAGATCACCGCCGAGTTGGCGCCGGTCAGCGCTTGCGCCGCGGCAAGGCGCACCACATTGGCACGCACGCGGGCGTCGGCAGCGATTTCGTGGGCTGTAGTCACGTCTAACATCGGCATTTCCGCCCGAGAGGACTTGTTGATTCCCGGCACTATGGAGGGGCGCGGGAGGGCGGGCAACCGGCGCAAACGGGCGCAGGCCATGCCTCTGACGCAATCGGGCGGATGATACCGGGCCTGCGCGCTTGACGGCTTGCGCTCGATCAAATCCTATCCGCCGCGATCCTTGGGAGTTTCGTTCATGTCTGTCGACGACCGACCCACGCTCAGCGCTCCCGACGACGATCCCTGGCTCTGGCTGGAGGAGATCGAAGGCAAGCAGGCGCTCGATTTCGTCGCGCGGCAGAATCAGCTGACGCTCGCCGCGTTCGGGGGCGCGGCCTTCGAGCGCGACCGCGATGTCCTCGCGGCGATCTACGATCGTCCCGACAACATCCCCTATGTCAGCCGGCGCGGCAGCGATCTACACAATCTCTGGAAGGATGCCGCCAACCCGCGCGGCCTGTGGCGGCAAACCACGCTGGCGGAATTTCGCAAACCGCATCCGGCGTGGGAGATCATGCTGGACATCGACCAGCTCGCGGCGAGCGAAGGCGAGGACTGGCTGCTGAGCGGGATCGCCACGATGCCGGGACACTCGCGGGCGATTCTGAGCCTGTCGCGCGGCGGCAGCGACGCCGTCACCTTGCGGGAATTCGACCTCGACACGAAGAGCTTCGTTGCGGACGGATTTACGCTGCCGGAGGCCAAGGGCGGCGTGGACTGGATAGATGCCGATACGCTGGTGCTGTCGAGCGCCCACGGCGAGGGCATGGCGACGACTTCCGGATATTCGCGGACCGTTCGCGTGTGGCGGCGCGGCGAGCCCGTCGATCAGGCCCAGGTAATCCTCGAGACCACGGCCGATCACATGGCGATGTCAGGCATGGCCGACGACACGGGACCGGCGCCGCGGGTCTGGATCGTCGACCAGATCGATTTCTTCAATCATGCGATCTGGCTGCGCGATGCGGCTGGTGCGACGACGAAGCTCGATCTGCCGACCGGCATCTGGCTGCAGGCGCATGGCGACTGGTTCGCGATGAAGCTGCGCAAGGACTGGACGGTCGAGGGGCGGACCTACGCCACCGACACGGTGCTCGGCATCTCGCTCTCCGCGTTCCTTTCAGGCCACCGCGATTTCATCGTCCTGTTCGAACCCGGGCCGCGGCAGGCCCTGCAAGGTCTGTTCTGGGCGGCGGGAAAGTTGGTGCTGTCGATCCTCGACGAGCTGCAGCCGCGCTTCGAGATCTTCACACCATCCGCCGGCGGCTGGAGCCGCGAGACGCTTCCCGGACTCCCGCAAATCGGCGTCGTCGACATCTGGCCGCTCGATCGCCATCCGTCCGAGAGCAATGGAGACCTGCTCGCCAATGTGCAGGACCCGCTCACGCCGCCGTCGCTGCTGTTGCTGGAGCGCGGCGTCGCAAGCCCGACCGTGCTGAAGCAGGCGCCGAAGACGTTCACCGCCGACGGCCTCGTGGTCACACAGCACGAGGCGATCTCGATCGACGGCGAGCGCATTCCCTATGTGCAAACGGGTCCGGCCAGCGAGACCGGCGATGCGCCCGTCTATATGAGCGCCTATGGCGGCTTCGCCCATGCGGTGAAGCCGTACTACAACCCCTCGCTCGGCAAGCTGTGGCTCGAGCGCGGCGGCACCATCGTGCAGGCGAATCTGCGCGGCGGTGGCGAGTTCGGCACCCGCTGGCACGACGCCGGCCGGCTCGCCGGCAAGAAACTCTCGCACGACGATTTCGCGGCCGTTGCCGCCGATCTCGTGCGACGCGGCGTGACCAAAGCAAAGCGGATCGCGGCGCAAGGCGGGTCGAACGGTGGCATCCTCATCACCAACATGCTGGTGCGCTACCCCGAGCGCTTCGGCGCGTTGTTCTGCACCATTCCGCTGATCGACATGCGCCGCTACACCAAGCTGCTCGCGGGCGCGAGCTGGATCGCGGAATATGGCGACCCTGATAAGCCCGAAGAGTGGGAGTGGCTGAAGACCTACTCGGCCTATCACAACGTGAAGGCCGGCCAGTCCTATCCGCCGATCCTGATCGCCACGACACGGCGCGACGACCGCGTTCATCCCGGCCACGCGCGCAAGATGGCCGCAAAGCTGCAGGCGATGGGCTACGAGGCCTGGTTCTACGAGCCGGAAGCCGGCGGCCACGGCTACGGCAAGGACAACAAGGAGCGCGCCGGCTTCGAGGTGATCGGCTTCCGGTTCTTGAAGGACAGGATCGGGTGGAAGGACGGGGAGGCGTAGGCGCGCAGCCCCTCGTGGACTTTGATCGCATCACGACGTGAGGCGGCCACTGCTCTCTCATTCCCTCCCCCCTTGCGGGGGAGGGAGCGCACCGCCTTCGTGGCTTAGCGCGAAAACACCAGCGTCAGATTGTTCGCCGGCATCTCGATCGTATCGACGAGGCTCAGCCCCGCTCCGCGGGCGAGCGTCTCGACGTCGCTGATATCACGCACGCCCCATTCGGGATTGCCTTCGCGCAAGGAGGTGTCGAACACGGCGTTGCTGAGCGCGGTGTGCTTGCCGTCGCGCTTGAACGGACCGTAGAGGAACAGCTTGCCGTCGGCCCGCAAGTAACGGCCGGCACCGGCGAACAGGCCCTCGGCCACGCTCCATGGTGCGATGTGGATCACGTTGGCGCAGAACAATGCGGCCAGGCTCGTCGGGCCCTGCCCGCTTCGCATCTCCGGACACCAGTCGGGGTCGGTGAGATCGATCCGCAGCGGCGAGCGGATGTTTTGCAGGCCCGAATGAACGCGCCAGGCCTCGATGCTCTTGAGGTGGCGCTGGTTGAGGTCGCTCGGCCACCAGATCAGGCCGGGCGTGTGCTGCGCGAAATGGACCACGTGCTGGCCGGTTCCGCTGCCGAGCTCGACGACATTGCCGGTCAGGCCTGCGAGATGCTTTTCCAGCGCCGCCCAGAGCGGCTCGTGATTGCGATGAAATGCCGGTGCATCGAGCCGCCCATCCGACTCCACCCGTCCGCCGTCCCTGCCAAATTCGACGACATATTCAGCCAATTGAGGTCCCCTTGAAAAAACGAGAACGGGAAAAAAACACGATGGGCGCCCAAACGCCCCGAAAACAGCCGGCCAGCACCCCTGGCCCGAATCCGCCGGACAAATAAGCTCTTTAGTTGCAATGCGGAAGATATTAACTCCATTTTGCCGCGCGCATAGTCTTGATTGTCAGCCGATGCCCTTTGTGCTTTGGAACACTATATTTCCGCGAACGAGATCATCGACATAACGCCTCGGAATGACGCCTTGACCGCCTTTCCACGGACGCCCGTCCTTTACGTCCTGCTGGCGATCGCCGCCGGGCTTGCCGCAGGCCCCGCGCGGGCGCAATCCGCCGTGGCCGATGGCCAGAAGCTCGCCTTCGACCGCGGCAAGGGCAATTGCCTGACCTGCCACGTCATCAAGGGCGGCGACCTGCCGGGCACGATCGGACCGGAGCTCAAGGACATCAAGTCAAAATACCCTGATCGCAACGAGCTGGTCGCGATCATCTTCGACGAGACCAAGCGCAATCCGCAGACCATGATGCCGCCGTTCGGCCGGAACCGGATTTTGACCGAGCAGGAGATCAGCGCGATCGTTGATTTCCTCCAGACCCTGTGACCGCCGGCACGCCAAGAGAATGTCCAGGAGATTCGAGATGACCATCACCACCGGCCCTCATCCGACGCGGCGCCTGATCCTTCAGGGCGCAGCCGGCGTCGCGCTGCTCGGCCTCGGCAACCTGCCGTTCGCGCCCGCGCGTGCGGCGGCCAACGACAAATACCCGGAAGAAGCGTTCAAGCAGAAGAGCGAGGCGGACGCGATCAAGGCGCTCTACGGCAAGACCGCCGAGCCGTCCGACAAGGTCAAGCTCGACGCGCCCGAGATCGCCGAGAACGGCGGCGTGGTGCCGATCTCGGTGACGACGACGCTCGACAAGGTCACCTCGATCTCGTTCTTCGTGGCCGAGAATCCGAGCGCGCTCGCGGCGAGCTACAAGATTCCCGATGGCACGATCCCTGCTGTCGCCAACCGCCTGAAGATGGCCAAGACCACCAACGTGACAGCGATCGTGGAAGCCGACGGCAAGCTCTACAGCGCGACGAAGGAAGTCAAAGTCACAGTCGGCGGCTGCGGCGGTTAGGAGAATTTAGATGGCATCCAGCATTCGCGTCCGCGCCACCGCCAACGGCGACATCACCGAGGTGCAGGTACTGATCCAGCACCCCATGGACACCGGCCTGGTCAAGGACTCCAAGGGCGAGGTGATTCCGGCGCACTTCATCCAGCGACTGAAGTTCGAATGTAACGGCAAGGATGTCTTCGTCGCCGATTGGGGCACCGCGGTCTCGAAGGACCCCTACGTCAAGTTCAGCTTCAAGGGCGCCAAGAAGGGCGACGACCTCAAGGTCTCCTGGACCGACAACAAGGGCGGGTCGGACACGACCACCGCGAAGATTTCGTGATGAATGTCCGCTTCTATCTCCTGCTTGGTTCGTTGAGCGCCGCGCTGGTCGCGTTCGCCCTCACCTCTCCGCGCGTGATCGCGGCCGACAAGGTCGATCCCGTTGCCGATGCGAAAGCGTTCCAGAACTTCTTCTTCCAGAAGTTTCCGACCGTGAAGCACGACGATTTCGTCAACGGTCCTTATTCGATGAACGAGGACATGAAGCGGCAGTGGCAGGAGAAGGAGGAATTTGCGCCCTACGAGTTCGCGCTCGACGCCGGCAAGGAGATGTTCGCGACCCCGTTCAAGAACGGCAAGACCTATGCCGACTGCTTCCCGAACGGCGGCATCGGCATCCGCCAGAACTATCCTTACTTCGACACTGGGGAAGGCAAGGTCGTCACGCTGGAGCTCGCGCTCAACCGCTGCCGCGAGGCCAATGGCGAGGCGCCCTACTCCTACGTCAAGGACGAGATGGCTTCGCTCACCGCCTACATGGCGTTCACCTCGCGCGGCAAGCCGATGGACATCAAGATTCCCGACGACCCGCGCGCGCTCGCCGCGTACGAGAACGGCAAGCGCTACTTCTACACGCGCCGCGGCCAGATGAATTTCTCCTGCGCGAGCTGCCATGTGCAGAGCCCGGGCGAGCGCATCCGCGCCGAGATCCTGGCGCCGGCACTCGGCATTCTGAACGCGATGCCGATCTACCGCTCCGAATGGAGCGGCATGGGTACCACCAGCCGCCGCTTCGTCACCTGCAACAGCCAGACCCGCGCGGTTCCGCTGGAGCCGCAGGCCGATGAATATCGCGACGTCGAATATTTCCTGTCCTACGTCGCCAACGGCCTGCCGATTTCAGGGCCGGGAGCGCGGCCATGAAGCTGTCACTTCCTCTCGCCATGTTGCTCGCATTGAGCCTCGCGCCAGCAGCGCGCGCGGCAGACGAGGCAGACTACAAGGCGGCCTATGCCGCTGCGGAGGCCGCCTCCAAGGAGGCAGCCGGCATGCGCAACCAGTGGACCGTGACCGTATCAGCGCTGGCGGCAGCCAAGAAGGCGGCCGACGGCGGCGATTTCGACCGCGCGGTTGCCGCTTCGAAGGAGGCCGAGGCGCTGGCGAAGGCCTCGATCTTCCAGGCGACGTCAGAAAAAGAGGCGTGGAAGGCGATGGAAATCCGCTAGACTAAAAATCTCGTGGAACCGTCGAATTGCCGTTGAGAGGCGCGGAGAATTTCTGGATGGCCATCCGCCGCCGCGATTTCCTGAAGAGCACCGCTGCTGTCGCCACATCGCTCAGCCTGCCGCGGCTCGCGCGCGGCGCCGAGACCGCGAGCATTTACGACCTTGAGCGGTTCGGCAATGCGCGCATCCTACACACCACCGACACGCATGCGCAGCTCAACCCGGTCTATGTCCGCGAGCCCAGCGTCAATATCGGCATCGGGGAGATGGCAGGACGGCCGCCGCATCTGGTTGGCCGCGCTTTCCTCGAACGGTTCGGGATCCGCTCCGACAGCGCCGATGCCTATGCTTTCAGCTGCTTCGAGTTCGAGAAGTCCGCAGGCCGCTTCGGCAAGCTCGGCGGCTTCGCGCATCTGAAGACACTGATCGATCGCTTGCGCGGCGATGCCGGCGAAAAGCACTCCGTGCTCGTCGACGGCGGCGACCTCTGGCAGGGCACGGGTCTTGCCAACATCATGCAGGGCCGCGACATGGTCGAGGTCGCCAATCTGCTCGGCATCGAGGCGATGACCGGGCACTGGGAATTCACCTATGGCGAGCAGGCGCTGCGCGACAATCTCGAGCGCTTCAAGGGCGAGTTTCTGGCGCAGAACGTCTTCCTGACCGAGGAGGCCGCGTTCAACGACGCCCCCGCCTTCGACAAGGCGAGCGGGCGCGTGTTCAAGCCTTCGATGATCAAGGAGCTCGGCGGCCATCGTGTTGCGATCATCGGCCAGGCCTTCCCCTATGTGCCGATCGCGCATCCCAAGCGGTTCACGCCGGACTGGACTTTTGGCATCCGCGAGGAGGAGTTGCAGAAGCATGTCGATGCCTTGCGCGGCACCGAGAAGGTCGATGCGGTCGTCCTGCTGTCGCACAACGGCATGGACGTCGATCTCAAGCTCGCGAGCCGCATCACCGGCATCGACGTCATCCTCGGCGGCCATACCCATGATGCGATCCCGCAGCCCATCGCGGTGAAGAACGCGAGCGGCACGACGCTCGTCACCAATGCCGGCTCCAACGGAAAATTTCTGGGCGTCCTCGATCTCGCGCTCGACAAGGGCAAGGTCGGCGATGTCAGGTACCATCTGCTGCCGGTCTATTCCGAGCTGCTGAAGCCCGACCCCGGCATGGCCGAGCTGATCGGCCGGGTGCGTGCGCCGCATGTGACCGACTGGTCGGAGAAGATCGCAACGCCCGACCGCCTGCTCTATCGCCGCGACAATTTCGCCGGCCCCGTCGACGAGCTGATCTGCACCGCGCTGCGCAGCGAACTCGATGCCGAGATCGCGCTGTCGCCGGGCTTCCGCTGGGGCGTCACCGCACTGTCCGGCCAGCCGCTGACCATGGAGGATGTGCTCGCGGAAACCGCGATCACCTATCCCGAGACCTATGTGCAGGAGATGACCGGCGCCCAGATCAAGGAAGTGCTGGAAGACATCTGCGACAACCTCTTCAACCCCGATCCCTATTACCAGCAGGGCGGCGACATGGTGCGCGCCGGCGGGCTCAGCTACACCTGCACGCCGACAGCTGCGATCGGCAGCCGCATCTCCGAACTGAAGCTCAATGGCGGCAAGGCGCTCAGCGCGAGCAACCGCTACAAGGTCGCGGGCTGGGCCTCGGTCAACGGCCAGCAGGGCGCACCGGTGTGGGATGTCGTCGCCAAATATCTGCGCTCGGGCCGGATGTTTCAGGAGCGGCTCGGCTCCGGCGTGACGCTGAAGGGCGTCGAGGGCAATCCAGGCATTGCAGGACAGGGATGATGCGATCGCAAATCTGCTGCGCGATGCTGCTGGCGGCGCTCGCCTTCGCCACGCCATGGGCCTCGGCACAGCAAGTGCCGCTCCAGGACAAGCCGTTCGCCGAGCACAAGATCGTGCTTCAGCTCTCCGACGGCGATGCGAAGAAGCACGCGCTGGTGCTGAGCGTCGCCAACAATCTCCTGAAGGCCTACGATCCGGACAAGGTCGCGATCGAGGTGGTGGCGTTCGGTCCCGGCATTGATCTCCTGTTCACCGGCAGCGAGCGCCGCAAGCAGGTCGAAAGCCTGATCGTGCAGGGCGTGCGCTTCGATATCTGCCTCAACACGGTCGACACGATCGAGCGGGAGACCGGAAGACGGCCGGAGTTCATTCCGACTGCGACGCCGGTGCAGGTGGGCGTCGGGCAGATCCTGTTCCTGGCGGAGAATGGGTACACGGTGGTGCGGCCCTGACCTTTTTGTCGGGGCACGGCGCCGCGCCACCCTCGGTGTCATTCCCCGCGAAAGCGGGGAATCCAGTACGCCGCGGGCCCTCCGTATCCCACCACGGCTTCTGGAATACTGGATCGCCCGCCTTCGCGGGCGATGACAGCGGTGGTGGGGCAAGGACCTACGGCAAAACCGCCCCCCACCCCATCACGCAGAATAATAATTTTCTAAATTTCACTCTCTATACAGTGAATTGCTTCTCTTTCCAGCCTCTGGCGTAGTAGAATCCTCGAAACCAGTTCCACGCCGGGTCTTGCCATGATCTTTCGCCAGCTCTTCGACAGCGTTTCGGGCACCTACAGCTATGTCCTCGCCAGCCGCCCCGGCGGCGAGGCGTTGATCCTCGATCCCGTGCTTGAGAAGGTCGATCGCTACTGCCGGCTGCTGCGCGAGCTCGACCTCAAGCTGGTGAAAGCCGTCGACACCCATCTGCATGCCGATCACGTCACCGGCCTCGGCGAACTGCGCGACCGCACCCATTGCATGACCGTGATGGGCGACCAGACCAAGGCCGACGTTGTGGCGATGCGGGTCGCCGACGGCGACAAGGTGACGATCGAGGGCCTGTCGCTCGACGTGATGTATACGCCCGGCCACACCGACGATTCCTACTCCTATCTGATGGGCGACCGCGTCTTCACCGGCGACACGCTTCTGATCCGCGGCACCGGCCGCACCGATTTTCAGAACGGCTCGTCGCGCGCGCAATACGATTCGATCTTCAATCGCCTGCTCAAGCTGCCGGACGAGACGATGGTGTTCCCGGCGCATGACTACAAGGGCGACACCGTCTCCACCATCGGCGAGGAGAAGCGCTACAATCCGCGGCTCCAGGTGCGTTCGGTCGACGAATATATCGAGTTGATGGCGAACCTGAAGCTGCCCAATCCGAAGATGATGGACGTCGCGGTGCCCGCCAACATGCATGTCGGCCTGCATCAGGAGGAGCTGGAGAAAGAGGGCCGCGCGGTCAGCGCCGTCGAGGCGATCCGCTCGCTTGGCCGTCCCGATATCCTGCTGGTCGATCTGCGCGAGACCAATGAGCGGATGAAGCACGGCATGCTCGAAGGCGCGCTGCATACGCCCTACCCGTCCGTTGAAGACAGCCTGAAGCCCGGCGGCATGCTGCGCGAGGTCGCGGCCGCCACCGGCCGCCGCGTCGTGTTCTTCTGCGCCTTCGGCGAACGCTCGGCGATGGCTGTCGCCGCCGCCAAGGAAGCCGGCCTTTCCAACACTGCCCACATCGCCGGCGGCATCGATGCCTGGAAGAAGGCGGGCGGGCCTGTGGTGCACTGACGCCCCCTTCTTGCGGTAAGTCAGGAACCGCACATATTTTTGGGGTAGAAGCGGATGACGCATCACCATCCGGGATCACCCATGGCCAAGACCGCCAAGCCGCGCAAGCCGCCCAAAGTCGTTGATAACAAGCAAGCGGACGACAGGGCGAAGAAGCCCTCGCCTCCGCTCGACGACGACGATTACGACGACGGCGACATCGCGACGCCGAAACGCGACCGCTACGGTTCGGATGACGAGCCGTTGTGAGGGCGGCCGCGGATTTTGATCGCGTGCTAGCGCTGCCCACACCCCGCTGTCGTCCCTGCGAACGCAGGGACCCATACCGCGTGATATCTCGACTGTGACAGGTCACAGTACAGAGCAGCGATCCTCCGCCAAACTGCTCCCTGGGTTATGGGTGCGTGGAGGCGCCCTAACGCCCCTCACTTCCCCCACCCGCGCTACCTGCCATGCGCCCGCGTTCATGGACAAATAACGGCTCTGCCCGATAGTTTGCGCGTCCGCTTAAGGACGTGAAACGGAACTGCAATGGTCGACGTTCTCGCCGCACCGCAACAAGGCAAGGCGGACAGCGCGCTGCGCACGCTGACCGGGATTTCGATCGCGCATTGGGTCAGCCATTTCCATCTGCTGGTCCTGCCGATGCTGTTTCCGTTCCTGAAGAGCCAGCTCGGCGTCGGCTATATCGAGCTCGGCTTCGCGCTCACCGTCTCGGCGGTCGTATCCGGCCTGACGCAGGCGCCGACCGGCTATCTCGTCGACCATTTTGGCGCGCGCAAGATCCTGCTGGGCGGGCTCGCGCTCGGCGGCTTCACGCTGATCCTGCTCGGCCTGCACCTCAGCTATGCCTCGCTGATTGCCTGCGCGGTACTGCTGGGTCTTGCCAACAGCGTCTACCACCCCGCTGACTACGCCATCCTGGCCGAGCATATGGATGAGGCGCGGATGGGCCGTGCCTTCTCGGTCCACACCTTTGCCGGCTATCTCGGCGGCGCCGTGGCGCCGGCGATCGTCGCGGCGCTCGTCACCGTCTCCGGCGGCACGGGTGCGCTGATCGCGTCGGGCGCGATCGCCGTGCTGGTGGCCCTGCTGCTGATCGTCATGAACATTCCCGATGCCGGCGCGCACAAGACCAAGCCGGGCAACGCGAACCTGCCCAAGCAGGCCGTCATCACGCCGGCGCTGATCACGCTCACCGCGCTGTTCATGCTGCTCAGCCTGTCGGTCGCCGGCATCAACAATTTCGGCGTGGTGGCGCTGATGAGCGGCTACGGCGCGTCCTACTCCGCCGCCAACGTCGCGCTGACGGCGTTTCTCGGCTCCAGCGCTGTGGGCGTGCTCGCGGGCGGCTTCCTCGCTGATTACACCGAGCGCCATGGCTATGTCGCAGCCGCCTGCTTTGCCGCAAATGCGCTGATCGTGCTGCTGATCGCGCTGGTGACACTGCCGGGCTGGGCTTTGACCGTCACGATGGCGACTGCGGGCTTCCTCTCCGGCGTGATCGCGCCGTCGCGGGACATGCTAGTGCGCAACGCCGCGCCTCCTGGCGCCGCGGGTCGCGCCTTCGGCATCGTCTCCACCGGCTTTAATCTCGGCGGCATCGTCAGCCCGCTGCTGTTCGGCTGGATCATGGACCAGAGCGCGCCGCACTGGGTGTTCGGGGCGTCCGTGATCTTCATGGTCGCAACCGTGGTGCTGTCGCCGTTCACGGAGCGGAAGCCGCAAGCCAAGGCTTAAGCCACAAATTCAACTGTCGTCCCTGTGAACGCAGAGACCCATAACCCCAGGGAGACATTGCGGCAAGAGACTGGTCACTCCGAGTCTTCGCAACACTGCTCCCTGTGGTTATGGATCCCGGATCTGCGCTTCGCTTGTCCGGGACGACGAATAGAAAAACGTAAAACAACAAAACGGGAAGAAACATCATGAGCACCCCTGATCTCGTGATCCGCGGCGGCACCGTCGCGGATGGAAGCGGCGGCGAATTGTTCGAGGCGGATGTCGCCATCACTGCCGGCAAGATCACCGAGGTCGGGAAGATCTCCGCGAAGGGACAGGAAGAGATCGACGCGCGCGGCAAGCTCGTCACGCCGGGCTTCGTCGACGTGCACACTCATTATGACGGCCAGGTCACCTGGAGCCAGGACATCACGCCGTCGTCGCAGAACGGCGTCACCACCGCGATCATGGGCAATTGCGGTGTCGGCTTCGCGCCGTGCAAGCCCGCCGACCACACCCGTCTGATCCAGCTCATGGAGGGGGTCGAGGATATTCCCGAGCCGGTGCTGAGCGCCGGCATTCCCTGGGCGTGGGAGAGCTTTCCGGACTACATGAACTGGCTGTCGAAGCGCGATTTCGACATCGATGTCGGCGCGCAGCTGCCGCATGCCGCGCTGCGCGTCTACGTCATGGGCGAACGCGGCGCGCGCCGCGATCCCTCAACGGCCGAGGACAATGCGGCGATGGCGAAGCTCGCGGGCGAGGCGGTGCGCTCGGGCGCGCTGGGCTTCTCGACCTCGCGCACGCTCAACCACCGCACCTCGACCGGCGATTTCACGCCGACGCTCAAGGCCGGCGAGGACGAGCTCACCGCGATTGCCGGCGCGATGCACAGCCAGGGCCGCAGCGTGCTGCAATTCGTGCTCGACCTCTCCACCCTCCACGAGGATCTGCCGATGATGCTGCGGGTGGCGGATGCCACCAAATGCCCGATCTCGTTCTCGATCACGCAGAACGACAAGGCGCCAAACCGCTGGCGCCAGACGCTGGACGAGATCAATGCGGCCGCACAACGCGGCCTTTCCATCACCGCGCAGATCGCGGCGCGCCCGGTCGGCCTGCTGCTTGGGCTGGAGCTGTCGCGCAATCCATTTCAGACCCATCCGAGCTACAAGGCGATCGCGCATCTGCCGCTCAGGGAGCGCCTGGCGCGGCTGCATCAGCCGGACGTACGCAACGCGATCCTGAGCGAGACGGCGACCGCGACCGACGATCCGCTGTTCTTCCGGCCCAACTACGACAAGATGTTCCTGCTCGGCGATCCCCCCGATTACGAGCAGCCGCCGGAGAACGCGCTGGGCCCGCAGGCGCGCAAGCAGGGCCGCCAGCCGGAAGAGCTCGCCTACGATGCGATGCTGTCGGATGAGGGCAAGGGCATGCTCTACGTGCCCTTCCTCAACTATGCCGACGGCAATCTCGACGCGACACGCGAGATGCTGATCGATCCGCAATCGGTGCCGGGCCTCTCCGACGGCGGCGCGCATTGCGGCATCATCTGCGACGCGAGCTTCCCGACCTATCTGCTGACGCACTGGACCCGCGACCGCACGCGCGGCGAGAAGCTTACGATCCCCTTCGTGGTCGCCGCGCAGTCACGCAAGACCGCGCTCTCGGTCGGCCTCACCGATCGCGGGCTCATTGCTCCCGGCTATAAGGCCGATGTCAATGTGATCGACTACGACCGGCTGCATCTGCATCCGCCGAAGGTGCATTACGATCTGCCGGTCGGCGGGCGGCGACTGTTGCAGGATGTCGACGGCTATGACGCGACGATCGTGTCGGGCGTGGTGACGCGGCGGCACGGTGAGGCCACCGGCAGGCGACCGGGGAAGTTGATCCGGGGTGCGCAGGGGGTGAATTAAGCGAGCTTGCCGCTTACCCTCCCCTGGAGGGGGAGGGTCGCTACGCATGTAGCGAAGCGGAATGTGTAGCGGGGTGGGGTGACAGTCTCTCCACATCCAATAGTGCCCGAGCGGAGGGATCACCCCACCCCGCTCGCGCTGCGCGCGATCGACCCTCCCCCTCCAGGGGAGGGTAAGAAAGCGCGCCCCTTACGTCGGCGACACCGCGCCCTTCAGCGCCGCGGCCTGCGGGGCCGCACCGCGGGTCAGCCTGGCCTTTTCCGTGTTCGGCCAGAGCAGCATCAGACCGATGACGCCGGAGCCGACCATGACCACCGCGTTGATGGTGAAGCCGGTCAGGTAGCCGTCAACCATGTTGCCGGCGCGCTGGATCACGGTGCCCATCACGTTCGGCGCGATGATGCCCGACAGCGTGTACAGCGCGCCGTAGATCGCGATGACCGCGCCGCGCTGCGAGGCCGGGGTGAACTCGCCGAGCATCGGCGGGCAGACGACGTAGATCGCCCCGCACAAGCCGGAGCCGACGACGAGCAGCGCGATCTGCAGGCCAGCACCCTGCACATGCGCCATCATCGCCAGGATCAGGCCGCCGATGATCAGCGGCACCGAGCCGAGCACGCCGCGCGAGATGCGCGTCGTGTAGCCGCGCGCCATCATCACCTGCGAGACCCACCCCGTGAGGATGACGACGGTCGCGCCGAACACCCAGGGCAGGATCGAGACGTAGCCGGCCTGGCTCTGCGAGAAGCCCAGGCCCTTGACGATGAAGGGCGTGAACCAGGTGAGGCCGAGCGACAGCGCCCAATAGGCCCCGAAGGTCGCGATCACGCAGCCGAGGAAGGTGCGCGAGGTCAGCAGCTGCACATAAGGGATTTTCGGCTCGGTGACGGCGAGAACCTGCGTATCCTCGAGCGGGCCTTCCTTGCCGAACGTCAGCCAGGCGCAGACCCAGAGCAGGCCGACGACGCCAAGCGCGCCGAAGGCGTAGTGCCAGGAGTGATTGACGATGACCCAGTTCAACGCCGGCACGGCCAGGATGA
This sequence comes from Bradyrhizobium sp. S3.7.6, assembly GCF_054061875.1. Classification (NCBI taxonomy): domain Bacteria; kingdom Pseudomonadati; phylum Pseudomonadota; class Alphaproteobacteria; order Hyphomicrobiales; family Nitrobacteraceae; genus Bradyrhizobium; species Bradyrhizobium sp. S3.7.6. Next base: position 464,977 of record NZ_JBSSEQ010000001.1, read on the forward strand.
CGCCGAAGGCCGAGCCTTGCGACAGGATCGCGGTCGGCAACGTGCGCTTCTCGTCGGGGAACCATTTGTAGATGGCGTGGGCTGCGACCGAGAAGGCAGGTCCTTCGCCAGCGCCCAGCACGATGCGGCAGATCAGGAGCGTGGTGAACGAGACGGTGCCCACCATCGGGAACTGCGCCAGCGCCCAGATCACCGCCAGCGTCAGCAGCACCCAGCGCGTCGGCACCTTGTTGACGATGAAGCCGACCACGATGGCCGAGATCGAGAACAGGAAGAAGAACGAGGAGCCGAGCAGGCCGAATTGCTCGGCATCGAGCTTCAGGTCGGTCATGATCGGCACGCCGGCGAGACCGACGACGATCTTGTCCGCGAAGTTCACCACCATGAAGAGAAAGAGGAGAAAAGTGACGGTCCAGGCGCCCTTCGGCGTTGCCTTGGTTTCCCCTGCCGTCCTGCCCGCAACGTCGGGCGTTCCCTGAGCGCTCATCAATCTCCCCGTATGTCTTTTTGTCGGCACGTTTTTGATTTGGCCGTTTTGGGAGCTAACAACGGCTTCAAGGCCAACGCAACCCCGGCATTTCCACGGCAAGTGTGCTACGCAGCATTGAGTTAATTCCGTCCGGCGCATTGACCTTGCTGAGCATCCGAAACCTCTCAAAGACCTTCTCCTCGGCCGGCGAGCCGGTCCATGTGCTGCGTGGCGTCGACCTCGACCTCAAGGCCGGCGAGCGCGTCGCGCTGACCGGCGAGTCCGGCAGCGGCAAGAGCACGCTGTTGCACTTGATCGCGGGTCTGGATGCCGCCGACGACGGCACAATTCGCCTGGAGGACACCGAGGTCACCAAGCTCTCGGACGCGGGCCGGGCCGAGCTGCGGCGCGACCGGATCGGCCTGGTTTTTCAGCAGTACAATCTGATCCCGAGCCTGTCGGTCGCCGACAATCTCGCCTTCCAGGCGCGGATCGCCGGCCGTCACGATGCGGCATGGTCAAAGGAGCTGATCGAGCGGCTCGGGCTCGGCAATCTGCTCAAGCGTTATCCAGAGCAATTATCAGGCGGCCAGCAGCAGCGGGTCGCGATCGGCCGGGCGCTGGCGACAAAGCCCTCACTGCTGCTCGCGGACGAGCCGACCGGCAATCTCGACGAGGATACCGCCGACGACGTGCTGGCGCTGACGCGCGATCTCGTCACCCGCACCGGCTGCGGCTTCCTGATGGTGACACACAGCCTGCATCTCGCCGGCACGCTTGACCGCCACGTCACCTTGCATGCGGGGCGGATCGCATGAGGCGCGCGCTGTGGGTCCTCGCGGTGCTGCTGAGCCACTGGCGACGGCACAAGATGCAGTTCGCGACGCTCCTGATCGGGCTGATCGCGGCGACCGCACTGTGGAGCGGCGTGCAGGCGATCAACCAGCAGGCCCGCAATGCCTATGACCGCGCGGCGGCGACGTTCGGCGGCGTGCGCACGGCGATGCTGGTGGCGCCTGATGCCGCGACCTTCTCGCAAGAGCTGTTCATAAAACTTCGCCGCGCGGGCTGGCCGGTCTCGCCGGTGCTGGAAGGCCGCGTCCAGGTCAACGGGCGCTCGGTGCGGCTGCTCGGCATCGAGCCGGTCACGATGCCGGCCGACGTCGGCAATGCGCCACGCCTCGGCGCCTCGGATTTGAGCAGTTTTGTTGCGCCGCCCGGCCAGACATTGGTGGCGCGGGAGACGCTGAGCGATCTGCAGGAACAGGAAGGCGCGGCACCGCCGATCAGCAACGGCGCAAAATTGCCGCCGCTGCGCGTGCTGCCGCAGCTCGTGTCCGGCGTACTCGTCGTCGACATCGGCGTCGCGCAGCGGCTCCTGAACAAGCCGGGCCAGGTGTCGTGGCTTTTGATCGGCAAGCCGAGGGGCAAGCCGGCGCCGCTGGCCAGTATCGTCGGCGAGAAGTTGCAGCGGGTCGAGCCGAATGCGGAGACGGAGCTGGAGCGCCTCACCGACAGCTTTCATCTCAACCTGACCGCCTTCGGCCTGCTGTCGTTCTTCGTCGGCCTCTTCATCGTCAACTCCGCCGTCGGCCTCGCCTTCGAGCAGCGGCTGCCGATGCTGCGCACGTTGCGGGCCTGCGGTGCCTCGGCGCGGCTGGTCAACACGGTGCTGGTGGTCGAGCTGGTGGCGCTGGCGCTGGTCGCAGGATTGATCGGGCTCGTCTGCGGCTATTTCATCGCGGCTGCGCTGTTGCCCGACGTCGCGGCGTCGCTGCGCGGGCTGTATGGCGCGCAGATCCCGGGACAGCTCACACTGCGCTCCGAATGGTGGCTCGCCGGTATCGGCATCAGCATCGCGGGTGCACTCGTGGCCGCCGCGACCAGCCTGATCAAGGCGGTCAGGATGCCGGTGCTGGCGACTGCGCAGCCGTACGCCTGGCAGCAGCGGCAGCGCCGCTGGCTGATCCTGCAGAGCGGCGCGGCCTGCGCCGTGTTTGCGGTCGCGCTGTTGCTGCTGCACTACGGGCAATCGCTGATTGCGGGATTCGGCGTGCTGGCCGCATTGATGTTCGGCGCGGCGCTGATCCTGCCGGCATTCCTCGAGATCATCCTGCTCGTGGGCCAGCGCTGGGCGAAGGGGCCGCTGGCCCTGTGGTTCTGGGCGGACAGCCGGCAACAGCTCTCCGGCTTGTCGCTGGCCCTGATGGCGCTGCTGCTCGCGCTGGCCGTCAATGTCGGGGTGTCCACCATGGTGGAGACCTTCAGCCGCACCTTCGTCGGCTGGCTCAACGGGCGGCTTGCCGCCGACGTCTACATCAGCGCCTCCGACAATGCGCAAGGCGTCGCGATCCGGAGCTGGCTGAAGGAGCGCAGCGACGTGCAGGCGATCCTGTCGGGCGGACGCGCCGATACGCAGGTTCAGGGGCAGCCGGTCGAGCTGCTCGGCCTGCCCGATCATGCGCTCTATCGCGAACGTTGGCCACTGCTGGAGACCGCGCCGCGCGCCTGGACCCAGCTCGTGCCCGGCAATGCCGCCTTCATCAGCGAGCAGCTGAGCCGCCGCCTCAACGTCCGCGTCGGCGATGTCATCGAGGTGCCGGCGCCCGGCGGCACCTGGGAGCTCGACATCGCCGGCATCTATGCCGATTACGGCAACCCCAAGGGGCAGCTCGCCGTCAACGTCGCGGCGCTGATCCGGCACTTCCCGCAGACGCCGCAGACGCGGATCGGCCTGATCGTCGCGAAGGAAAATATCCCCGGCCTGATCGCGGCGTTGCAGAAGCAATTCGCGCTCGACGACCGCAGCGTCGCGGATCAGGCAACAGTGAAGGCGGAATCGATCCGGATCTTCAACCGCACCTTTGCGGTGACGTCGGCGCTGAATGCCTTCACGCTCGGCGTGGCCGGCATTGCGCTCTTGACCAGCCTGCTGACACTGGCGAATTCCCGCCTGCCGCAGCTCGCGCCGCTGTGGGCGATCGGCATCACCCGGCCGCGCCTTGCCGCGATCGAACTGACCAAGACATTGTCGGTTGCGCTGTTCACCTCCCTGCTGGCCGTGCCGCTCGGATTGCTGGTGGCTTGGTGTCTGATCGCGATCGTCAATGTGAAGGCGTTCGGCTGGCGGCTGCCGTTCCACGTGTTTCCGCTGCAGCTGGTGGAGCTGGTCGCGGTCGCGCTGATCGCTTCGCTGCTTGCCGCGCTGCTGCCGATGATACGACTGGCGCGGATGCAGCCGGCGAGCCTCGTCAAGGTGTTTGCCAATGAGCGCTGACAAGATTTCGCGGCGCGCCTTCGCCGGCGGCATCGCCGCCCTCGCGGCGGCCCGCCGTGCTGGCGCGCAAGGCTATGCCGGGCTCGGCGAGACCGCCGACGGCTTTGCGAAGGTGACGCCGGGAAAGACGTTCAGCTTCCCGGCCGATCACGGCCCGCATCCGGAGTTTCGCATCGAATGGTGGTATCTCACCGCGAACCTCGTCGATAGCAGCGGAGCGGCTTGCGGCCTGCAATTTACGCTGTTCCGCCAGGCGGCGCGGCCAGGGCCGCAAGGAGAGGGCTGGGCCAATCAGCAGATCTGGATGGCGCATGCGGCGGTGACGCGCGCCGACACCCACCGCTTCAACGAGGTGTTTTCGCGCGGCGGCATTGGACAGGCCGGCGTCACTGCAAAGCCATTTGCGGCGTGGATCGACGATTGGGAGATGAAAGAATCCGAGCGCACCGACGATCGCACGTTGGCGCCGCTGACGCTGAAGGCTTCGGGCACCGACTTCAGTTATTCGGTCACACTGGAGGCCGATCGTCCCGTGGTGCTGCAGGGCGATCACGGCTACAGCCGCAAGTCCGAACGCGGGCAGGCGTCCTACTATTACAGCCAGCCGTTCTACCGCGCCCGCGGCAGCCTCACGATCGACGACAAATCCGTCGATGTCTCGGGCCAGGCCTGGATGGACCGCGAGTGGAGCAGCCAGCCGCTCGATGCCGACCAGACCGGCTGGGACTGGCTGTCGCTACATCTCGCATCCGGCGACAAGCTGATGCTGTACCGGCTGCGCCAGAAGGACGGCAAGGACTATCCGTTCGGCAACTGGATCAGCGCCGCGGGTGACACACAGATGATTTCGGGTGACGATATCCAGATGAGTCCGAAAGCGACCGCCGAGATCGCGGGGCGCAAGTTGCCGGTGGAATGGCAGATCGCGATCCCCTCACGATCATTCTCGATTGGCTGCAGGCCGCTTAACCCAAAAGCCTGGATGGGGACCGGCTTCTCCTATTGGGAAGGGCCGATCAGCTTTGCCGGCACGCATGACGGCGTTGGCTATCTCGAGCTGACCGGCTATTGAAGCGCGACCTCCTCAAAAGGATCTGCGATGTATCATCTCACCGCCCTCGTCACGCTGCTGGCGATCGCATTTTACATGTTCACCTGCATCAACGTCTCGCGCGCGCGCACCAAGACCGGGGTCAAGGTGCCGGCGATGTCGGGCCATCCGGATTTCGAGCGCGCCTTCCGCATCCAGGCGAACACGCTGGAATGGATGCCGGTCTTCCTGCCGGCGCTCTGGCTGTTCGCGATCTATATCGGCGACGCTATTGCAGCGGGAATCGGCGCGGTCTGGATCATCGGCCGCATCGTCTACTTCATCGGTTATTCGCAGGCGGCGGCAAAGCGCGGCCCGGGCTTTGCGATCCAGGGCATTGCGGCGATTGCGCTGTGGGCGGGGGCATTGGGGGCGGTGGTGTTGCGGATGGTGTGAGGCGCGGCATCACGCGCGCCCGTCTCCAGGGCGCGGTGCAGCGTGTAACGCCGCGCCGCTGAACCGGGACCCAATCTGGTCTCGCCCCATGGAGAAATGTGGGTTCCGGCTCTGCGCAGCAGCGTTTCACGCTGCAGCGCGTCCGGGACACGAGAGCCTCACTTCGTCAGCGGGCAGCCGCTGTCCTTGGCGGCGAAGAACGCCTTGTCGCCGGGGACGGTTGCGAGCAGCTTGTAATAGTCCCACGGCTTCTTCGATTCCGACGGCTTCTTGACCTCGAACAGATACATGTCGTGGACCATGCGGCCGTTCTCGAGCACCTTGCCGCCCTGCGCAAAGTCGTCGTCGACCGGCAGCTCCTTCAGCTTCTTGGCGACCGCGTCGGGGTCCTTGGTGCCGGCGGCCTTGACCGCCTTGAGATAGCTCAGCGTCGCCGAATAGGTGCCGGCCTGAATCATGTTCGGCATCCGGCTGGTGCGCTTGAAGAAGCGTTCGCCGAAATGGCGGGTGCGGTCGTTGAGGTCCCAGTAATAGCCCTCGGTCAGCACCAGGCCTTGCGCGGCCTGCAGGCCGAGACCGTTCACCTCGGCGAGCGTCATCAGGAGGCCGGCGAGCTTCTGACCGCCGGAGACGATGCCGAACTCGGCGGCCTGCTTGATCGAGTTGGTGGTGTCGAGGCCGGCATTGGCGAGGCCGACGATCTTCGCCTTCGAGCTCTGCGCCTGGAGCAGGAAGGAGGAGAAGTCCGACGAGTTGAGCGGCACGCGGACCGAGCCGGCCACCTTGCCGCCATTGGCGGTGACGATCTCGCTGGTGTCCTTTTCCAGCGCATAGCCGAAGGCATAGTCGGCAGTGAGGAAGAACCAGGTGTCGCCGCCCGCTTTCGTCAGCGCGCCGCCGGTGCCGACGCCGAGCGCACGGGTGTCATAGGCCCAGTGGAAGCCGTAGGGCTGGCAGGCATCGCCGGTGAGGCGCGAGGTCGCGGCGCCGACGACGATGTCGATCTTCTTCTTTTCCTTGGAGAGCTCGTGGATCGCGAGCGCGACCGAGGAGGTCGTCAGCTCCGTGATCATGTCCACGTTCTCGACGTCGTACCAGCGCCGCGCGATCGACGTGGCGAGATCCGGCTTGTTCTGGTGATCGGCGGTGACCATCTCGATCTTCTGGCCAAGCACTTCACCGCCGAAATCCTCGATCGCCATCTTGGCGGCTTCGACCGAGTATTTGCCGCCGTAGTCGGCATAGACGCCGGACTGATCGTTGAGAATGCCGATCTTTACGCCTTGCGCGAAGGCCGGCGCAGCCAGCAACAGAGCAGACGTCGCGACAGCGGCCAAAAGTGCTGATTTCATATGTTGGCTCCCAGCAGTTTTCTGTTTTGAAATCGCGCGGATACTAGTGAAGAACCCCGCGCCTGCCCATCCATTTCGGCGTAGGCCGTTAGTATGGGATTCTGCGCGCCAACCACCGCTGTCGTCCCGGGGCGCGCGTAGCGCGAGCCCGGGACCCATAACCACAGGGAGAAGCTTTGCGAAGGCTCGGAGTTACCTGTCTCGCGCCGCAATTTCCCCCTGGGGGTATGGGTCCCCGCTTACGCGGGGACGACAGCGAGGGTGTGGATACGCCAGTGGCCACCCGCAACAACTAAGAAGCCACCACCTCCGGCTTCTTCCCCTCGTTCCGCCCTTCCGCCAGGTTCCGCACCACCACATAGAAGATCGGGGTGAACAGCAGGCCGAACAGGGTGACGCCGATCATGCCGAAGAACACGGCAACGCCGACCGCCTGCCGCATCTCCGAGCCGGAGCCGGACGATATCACCAGCGGCAGCACGCCGAGGATGAAGGCGAAGGAGGTCATCAGGATCGGCCGCAGGCGCAGGCGGCAGGCGTCGATCACCGCCTCCAGCCGCGGCTTGCCTTCTTTCTCGATGTCGCGCGCGAACTCGACGATCAGGATCGCGTTCTTTGCAGCTAACCCCACCAGAACGACGAATCCGATCTGGGTGAGGATGTTGACGTCCTGCCCCATGATGCGCACGCCGATCGTGGCGGCCAACAGGCACATCGGTACGATCAGGATCACCGCGAACGGCAGCGTCCAGCTGCCATATTGCGCGGCGAGCACGAGATAGACGAACAGCACGCAGATCGGGAACACGAGCAGGCCCGCATTGCCGCCGGTGACCTGCTGGTAGGAGAGATCGGTCCATTCGAAGGTGAAGCCGCTCGGCAAGATGTCGTCCGCGAGCTTCTTGATGGTGTTGAGCGCGGTGGTCGAGCTGGTGCCCGGCGCCGGCTCGCCTTGGAGCTCGGACGCAGCATAGAGATTGTAGCGCGCGACGCGGTCGGGGCCGGAGACGTCCTTGAACTCGACCACGCTGCCCAGCATCACCATGTCGCCGGAGGCGTTACGCGTGCGCAGGCGCGAGAGGTCGCTGGGCTCTTTTCGGAACGGGAAGTCAGCCTGCGCGGTGACGTGATAGGTGCGGCCGAACAGGTTGAAGTCGTTGACGTAGGTCGATCCGAAGTAGGTCTGGATCGTGTCGTTGATGCTGGCGATGGGCACGCCGAGCTTCTGCGCCTTGGTGCGGTCGATGTCGACGAAGAGCTGCGGCGTGTTGGCCGAGAACGGCGAGAAAACCGTGGGGCCGAGCAGCAACGGCGATTTGCGCGCCGCGGCGACAAGCTCGTCGGTGGCCGCGGCGAGCAGCTCAGGTCCTCGGCCCTGGCGGTCCTGGACGCGGATGGTGAAGCCGCCGCCGGTGCCGATGCCGGGCACGGCCGGCGGCGGAATCACGATGATGAAGGCGCCCTGGATTGCGGCCAGGCGCTTGCGCAGTTCGACCGTGATGGCGTTCGCAGACAATCCCTTCTTCATCCGCGCCTCGGGCTCGTCGAACACCGGGAACAGCGCCGCAGCATTGCCCGCCTGCGTGCGGGTGGCGCCCGAGAAGCCGGCGAAGGCGGCGACGCGAACGATGCCGGGCGTGTCCAGCGAGATCCGCTCGATCTCGCGCACGACTTCGGTGGTGCGCGCCAGCGACGCCGCGCCCGGCAATTGCACGGAGATGATGACGTAGCCGCGATCCTGCGCGGGAATGAAGCCCTGCGGCGTGGTCGCGATCAGCCAGCCGGCGCTGCCGATCAGCACGACATAGATCAGGATCATCACCACCGAATGGCGGATCACGAAATTGGCGAGGCCGGCATAACCATGCGAGAGCCGGTCGAACACGCGGTTGAAGACGCCGGTGAACGCATTCCAGCCACGCGCGAGGAGATTCCAGGCGGCAGGCGGTCGCTTCTCTGCGTGCGGCGTGAGGATCATCGAAGCCAGCGCCGGCGACAGCGTCAGCGAGCAGAAGCAGGAGATCGCGGTCGCCACCGCAATGGTGACGGCGAATTGCTGGAAGAACTGCCCGGAGATGCCGCCAATGAATGCGGTCGGCACGAACACGGCGCAGAGCACCAGCGCGATCGAGACCAGCGCGCCGCCGACCTCCTCCATGGTCTTCAGCGCCGCATCGCGCCGACTTAAGCCGTGCTCGAGATGGCGCTCCACATTCTCCACCACCACGATGGCGTCGTCGACCACGATGCCAACCGCAAGCACGAGGCCGAACAAGGTGAGGTTGTTGATGGAGAAGCCGAGCGCCGCCATCACCGCGAAGGTGCCGACCAGCGAGACAGGGATCGCGATGATCGGAATGATCGCGGGCCGCCAGCCTTGCAGGAACACCAGCACCACGATAACCACGAGCAGCATGGCCTCGTAGATGGTCTTGATCAGCTCGTGGACGGACTGCGCGATAAACTCGGTCGGATTGTAGCCGATATTGTAGTCGAGGCCTTTCGGAAAGCTCTCCTTGAGCTTCACCATGGTGTCGGAGATATTCTTTGCCGTCGCAAGCGCGTTCGATCCCGGCCGCTGCGTCACCAGCATGGCAACCGCCGACTTGCGCAACAGGAAGCTGTTGGTGGAGTAGGCGAGAGCACCGAGCTCGATGCGGGCGACGTCGCGCAGCCGCACCGTGCGGCCGTCGGAGCCGGCCTTGATCAGGATGTCCTCGAACTGCTTCTGGTCCTTCAGGCGCCCGGTGAAAACGAGGTTTGGCTGGAAGGCCCGGTCGGCGATCGGCGGTTCGGCGATCTGGCCGCCCGCGATCTGGACGTTCTGGGCACGGATCGCCGCCAGCACCTCGGTCGAGGTCAGGCCGAGATTGGCGATACGATCAGGGTCGAGCCAGAGCCGCATCGAATAGTCGCGTGCGCCGAAGATCTGGATATCGCCGACGCCGTCGATCCGCAGCAACTGGTCACGGACCTGGAGCAGCGCGTAATTGGAGATGTAGAGCTGGTCGAACGTATCGTCCGGCGACAGCATGAACACGACCATCAGGATGTCGGGCGAGTTCTTGCGCGTGACGACGCCGTTGCGCTGCACTTCGTCCGGCAGCTGCGGCTGTGCGATCGCGACGCGGTTCTGCACCAGCACCTGCGCCTTGTCGAGGTCGGTCCCGAGCTTGAAGGTGACGGTGATCGTCAATTGCCCGTTCGAGGTCGCCTGGCTGTAGAGATACAGCATGTCCTCGACGCCGTTGATCTGCTGCTCGATCGGAGCTGCGACGGTGTCGGACACGGTCTGCGCCGAGGCGCCCGGATATTGCGTGGTGACAACGACGGTCGGCGGCACAACTTGCGGATATTCGGAGACCGGCAGCGTCGTATAGGCGAGCGCGCCGACGATCAGCAGCACGATCGACAGCACCATCGCCAGGATGGGCTGGTTGATGGAGAGACGGCCAAGGTTCATGACTTGTCACCGGACTTGGCCGGCGCTGGCGCGGGAGACGGAGCGACCTTGGCGCCGACGCGAGCGCGCTGGATGCCGTTGACGATGACGCGGTCCTCCGCCTTCAGCCCCTCGCGGATCACGCGCAGGCCCTCATCGAGCGGACCGAGCACCACCGGGCGGGCCTCGACGGTGTCGTCCGGCTTCACGACGAACACGATCTTGCGGGACTGGTCGGTCGCGACCGCGACGTCGGGAATCAGCAGCGCCTCATAGGGCGCGCTGCCGATCAGCCGGACGCGGCCGAACTGGCCCGGCAGGATCGAGAGATCGGTGTTCTTGATCACGGCCCGGCTGCGCAGCGTGCCGGTTGAGACATCGAGGCGGTTGTCGAGGAAGTTGATGGTGCCCTCATGCGACGGCTTGGTCTCGCCGGCGAGCGTCACCTGCACCGGGTTCGCGGTGTCGCGCGAGCTCGGGCGGCGGCCTTCGAACCACAGCTTGCTGTATTTGATGAAGGTAGCTTCATCCATGTCGAAATAGACGTAGATCGGATCGAGCGCGACGATCGAGGTGAGCAGCGTCGAGGTGCCGGTATCGCTGCCCTGCACGAGATTGCCGGGGCTGACGAGATGGCGACTGACGCGGCCGGTGAGCGGCGCGGTCACATGGGTGAACTCGATATTGAGCCGGGCGGCCTTCAGCGCGCCTGCGGCCTGCGTCTCCGCGGCATGCGCCGCCTGCAGGGCCTGGCGGCGCTGGTCGACGGCCTGCTCGGAGACCGCGCTGGTCTGGACCAGGTTCAGGCCACGGTCGAGCTCGCGCTTGGCAAGCTCCACCTTGGCACGCGCGTCGGACAACTGGCCGTCCGCCTGCTCGGCCACCGCCTCGAACGGGCGCGGGTCGATGACGTAGAGCAGGTCGCCCTGATGCACGATCGCGCCGTCCTGGAACTCGACGGAGTTGACGAAGCCGCCGACACGGGGGCGCACCTGCACCTCCTCGACCGCCTCGAAGCGGCCGGTGAACTCGTCCCAATCGGTGACGGTGCGCTTGACTGGCTGGGCAACGGTCACCGGCGGGGGCGGTGGGGCGGCGGCCTGCGAGGCCGGTTGTCCGCAACCAGTGAGAGCGAACGTCGCGGCGAGGAGCCCGGCAATTGCGCAAAGTCGAGGTAGGACGAAATCGTGCGTTTTGACAAAATGCTCGTTTCGGTCCGGTCCGCTCATCCCAAGTCCCTCGCACATTTGCCGCAGCAAAAGCAGCGTACTCGCCTACCCGCGGGCGACACAAGATGGGTTTCAATGATGAAATCTTCAAGACGAAAGCGCGCGCAACGCTTGGGAGGATGCCCTAGCCGGATGACGGGTTGACAGCGAGAGAGATGATGACAAGCGGCAGCTGATGCGCGTCGGCGGAAGGTCAGCAATCAAGACGCGGCGCTCGCCACCCTCCCCGGGAGGCGGAGGGTAAGAAAGTCGCCAGCGTCTTCGCACATGACGGACACCGTCCGCTCGGCTAGATTGCTCCCAGAAAAACAAAGCCGAATTGTCCTGGGAGGACAGGCGTGCACCAGGGACGTGTCGTTTACGGCGCGATCGAGGAGGTTGTGTTCGGCCATCCCGCGGCCGAGGCCGTCGTTGCGCAGATGGATCGGCTGGGGACGCGCCGCGCCTTCCTGATGGTCTCCGGCACGCTGAACCGTCAGACCGACGAAATCGCGAAGATCAAACAGGCGCTCGGCGCGCGCTGCGCCGGCCTGTTCGACGCCATGCCGGCGCATACGCCGCGCGAGGCGGTGATCGCGGCGACCAATGCGGCGCGCGCAGTGAACGCCGACCTGATCGTCACCGTGGGCGGCGGCTCGATCACCGACGGTGCCAAGGCGGTGCAGCTCTGCCTTGCCAACGGCATCGACGACGTCGAGGGCATCGAGCGCATCCGCGTCCACAAGGGCGTCGCGCCCGAGATGACCGCCCCTAACGTGCGGCAGATCAGCGTGCCGACCACGATCGCCGGCGGCGAGTTCAGCGCGATCGCCGGCGTCACCGACCGTGGCACGCATGTGAAGCAGATGCTGCGGCATCCGCTCACGGTGCCGCGTGCGACCATCCTCGATCCCGCCATCACCGTGCACACGCCGGAATGGCTGTTTCTCTCCACCGGCATCCGCGCCGTCGACCATTGCGTCGAGGCGATCTGCTCGCGCGAGACGCACCCTTATGCCGACGCGCAGTCGGTGAAGGGGCTGGCCATGCTCGCCGACGCGCTGCCGCGGGTGAAGGCCGACCCTGCCGATCTCGACGCCCGCATGGATGCGCAGATCGGCACCTGGCTGTCGATGGGCGCGCTCGCCGCCGGCGTGCCGATGGGCGCGAGCCACGGCATCGGCTATGTCCTGGGTGCGGCCTTCGACGTGCCGCACGGCTACACCTCCTGCATCATGCTGCCCGCGGTGATGCGCTGGAATGCGCGCGACAATTCCGAGCGCCAGATGATCGTCGCCGCCGCGATGGGTTTTCCCGGCCACAACGCCGGCGACGTGCTCGACGCCTTCATCCGCTCGCTCGGCATGCCGCGCAGCCTCGCCGACGTCCGCGTCTCGCCTGAGCATTTCGACGCCATCGCCGAACAGGCGATGCGCACCAACTGGATCCCGCGCAACCCGCGCAAGATCGGCGGCCCCGCCGACATTCGCGAAATCCTGCTTCTCGCCGCATAATTTCAAGCCGGAGGACTGATGTATCCAGGTCAGCATGCTCGTCTACGCCCGCTCCAGCCCGCCTTCATCATGGCTGCAACCGGCGAGGCCGTCACCTATCGCGAACTCGATGCGCGCAGCAACCGCCTGGCGCATCTGTTCCGCAAGCACGACTTGAAGCGGCTCGACCATTATTCGATCTTCATGGAGAACAATTCGCGCTACCTCGAAGCCTGCGGCGCGGGCGAGCGCTCCGGGCTGTACTACACCTGCATCAACTCGTTCCTGACGCCGGGCGAGCTCGCCTATCTCCTCGTCAACAGCCAGTCGAAAATCCTGATCACGTCCGTTGCGAAACTCGACATCGCCCGCGAGGCGATCAAGGCCTGTCCGGACATCAAGCTCTGCATCGTCGCCGACGGCCCTGGCGAGAGCGACCGTATCGTCGGCCTCGCCGAGGTGACCGCCGACCTGCCCGAGGCTCCGATCGCCGATGAATGGCTCGGCACCGCCATGCTCTATTCATCCGGCACGACCGGACGGCCGAAAGGCATCCTGCGCCCGCTGCCGGAGGAACCGCCGAAGCACAATCTGCCGCTGTTCGATTTCCTGACAAAGCTTTGGCGCTACCGCGAGGGCATGGTCTATCTCTCGCCTGCCCCGCTCTATCACTCCGCGCCGCAAGCCGCGGTGAACCTCACGATCCGCATGGGCGGCACCGTGATCATCAAGGAGACGTTCGATCCCGAACGTTATCTCCAGCTCGTCCAGCAATGGGGTATCACCCACACCCAGCTGGTGCCGACGATGTTCTCGCGCTTGCTGAAGCTGCCGGAGGAGGTGCGCGGCCGCTACGACCTGTCGTCGCTGGAGATCGCGATCCACGCCGCAGCGCCCTGCCCGGCACTGGTCAAGGACGACATCATCAAATGGTGGGGGCCGATCATCCACGAATATTACGGCGCGACCGAAGGCCTCGGCTTCACCGCCTGCAACAGCGAGGAATGGCTTAGCCACCGCGGCACCGTCGGCAAGGTGCTGCTCGGCGACCTCCACATCCTCGACGAGAACATGAGGGCGTGCCCGACCGGCACGCCGGGCCAGGTCTGGTTCAAGACGGCATCGTCGTTCGAATATTTCAACGACCCCGAGAAGACCAGGGAGGCGCGCTCGGCCGACGGCAGCATGAGCACGGTCGGCGACGTCGGCTATGTCGACGAGGATCGTTTCCTCTATTTGACCGACCGCGCGACCTTCATGATCATCTCCGGCGGGGTGAACATCTATCCGCAGGAATGCGAGAACCTGCTCATCACCCATCCGAAGGTCGCCGATGCCGCGGTGTTCGGCGTGCCCAATCCCGATCTCGGCGAAGAGGTGAAGGCGGTGGTACAGCCGATGCCCGGCATCGTGCCGGGCGAGGCGCTCGCCGAAGAACTGATCGCCTTCTGCGGTCAATCGCTGTCGCGGCAGAAGGTGCCGCGCTCGGTCGATTTCGAAAAGGAACTGCCGCGGCTGCCGACGGGCAAACTGTACAAGCGGCTGCTGCGGGACCGATATTGGGGGAACAAGACGTCACGGATCGTGTGAGCCCCACTGTCGTCCCGGGGCGCGACGAAGTCGCGAACCCGGGACCCATAACCACCGGCGGGAGTCGTCACGCGAGCAGGTAACTCCGAGTCTTCATCAAACGACTCCCGTGGTTATGGATCCCGGATCTGCGCTTCGCTTGTCCGGGACGACGGCGGAGTTTGTTGAGGCAGCTGCCCGCAACATCTGCACAGGAACCATCCCTTCGCACCTGCACTCTCACATGAAGAGAGTGTGAACGCCTGCGGCCTTCCGTCATCCGAATTGTCGAGGCGGCGAGCGGCCTTGCCGGTTGCCTCGCTGCACGTGCGTCGCTATCGTCTGACAAACAGGCCGCAAAGGCCCAAAAGACTAGTGTCCAGGGAGGATGAGCATGCGGAGCGTGTGGGCGCTCGCCGCAGTGGCGGCGCTATCTGTGCTGACGGCCTCGACGACCACGCTCGCCGGCGGGCCCAAACAGGGCGGAATCCTGCGGATGTACCACCGCGACAGCCCCGGCAATGCCTCGATCCATGAAGGCGCGACCTATTCGCTCAATGTTCCCTTCATGCCTGTGTTCAACAACCTCGTCATCTACAAGCAGGACGAGGCGCAGAACAGGATGGACAACATCATTCCGGAACTCGCCGAGAGCTGGGCCTGGGTCAACGACAACAAGACGCTGACCTTCAAGCTGCGCCCGGGCGTGAAATGGCATGACGGCAAGCCGTTCACCTCCGCGGACGTCAAATGCACCTTCGACATGCTGATGGGCAAGTCGCAGCAGAAGTTCCGGCAGAATCCGCGCAAGACCTGGTACGAGCAGGTCAATGACGTCTCCACCAACGGCGACCTCGAAGTTTCCTTCAACTTGAAGCGGCCGCAGCCGTCGCTGCTGGCCCTGCTCGCCTCGGGCTACACGCCGGTCTATCCCTGTCATGTCTCGCCCGGCGACATGCGCACGCACCCGATCGGCACCGGCCCGTTCAAATTCGTCGAGTTCAAGGCCAATGAATCGATCAAGCTGACCCGCAATCCCGACTATTGGCGCGAGGGGCGGCCCTATCTCGACGGCATCGAGTTCACCATCATCCCGAACCGTTCGACCGCGATCCTCGCCTTCGTCGCCGGCAAGTTCGACATGGCGTTCCCGACCGAAGTGAGCATTCCGCTGCTGAAGGACGTCAAATCGCAGGCGCCGAAAGCGGTCTGCGTGGTCGAGCCCAACAATGTCGCCACCAACATCATCGTCAACTCGTCCGCGCCGCCGTTCGACAATATCGATATCCGCCGCGCCATGGCGCTGTCGCTCGACCGCAAGGCCTTCATCTCGATCATGTTCGAGGGCCAGGGCGATGTCGGCGGCACCATGCTGCCGCCGCCGAACGGGCTGTGGGGCATGCCGAAGGAGATGCTCGAGAGCATTCCCGGCTATGGCCCCGATGTGAACGCCAACCGCGAGGAAGCCAGGAAGCTGATGCAGAAGGCCGGCTATGGGCCGGACAAGCATCTCGCCGTCAAGGTCTCAACCCGCAACATTCCGGTCTATCGCGATCCCGCGGTGATCCTGATCGACCAGCTCAAGAGCATCTATATCGACGGCGAGCTCGACGTGGTCGAGACCGCGAACTGGTTCCCGAAGATCGCACGCAAGGACTACATGCTCGGGCTCAATTTGACCGGCAACGCCGTGGACGATCCCGACCAGTCGTTCTACGAGAACTATTCCTGCGGTTCCGAGCGCAACTACACCAATTACTGCAACAAGGAGATCGAAAAGCTGTTCGACGTGCAGTCGCAGGAGACCGACGTCAACAAGCGCAAGAAAATGGTGTGGGACATCGACAAGAAGCTGCAGGAGGACGTCGCCCGCCCGATCATCTTCCACGCGCGCACCGGCTCCTGCTGGCAGCCCTATGTCAAGGGCGTAACGGTGATGTCGAACAGCTCCTATAATGGGTATCGCTACGAGGACGTCTGGATGGACAAGTAGCGCAGGCGGCTGACGATTTCGACAGGAGGCGATGCATGCTTGCCTATCTGGTGCGGCGCCTGTTCCTGATGCTCGTGACCCTGTTCGGGATCTCGGTCGTCATCTTCTTCCTGCTGCGCGTCGTGCCCGGCAACATCGTCGACATCCTGTTTGCCGCGGCGGGCTACGTCGATCCCGCCGACAAGGCCAATCTGGAGAAGGAGCTCGGCATCGACCAGCCGCTGGTCGTGCAGTACTGGCACTGGATCAGCGGCTTTCTGCGCGGCGATTTCGGCTACTCCTATGTTTCGGAGAAGCCCGCGCTTCAGGAGATCCTGCCGCGGATCCCGATCACCGCGCGGCTCGCCGGGCTGGCGCTGCTGTTCTCGGCGTCGATCGGCATTCCGCTCGGCGTCATCAGCGCGGTGAAGCAGGGGACACGGCTCGATTACGCGTTGCGCGTCGTCAGCCTCAGCGGCTTGTCGCTGCCCTCGTTCTGGCTCGGCCTGCTGATCCTCACCGCTTCGGTGGCGATGTTCAACCAGATGCCGATCTTCAATCCCAATCCGCAGACCTGGCTCGAGGCGTTCGCGACCTACGCCGTGCCGGCGGCCGCCGTCGGCTTCCGCAGCGCGGCGCTGACCATGCGCATCACGCGATCCTCGATGCTGGAGGTGCTGCGGCAGGACTATATCCGCACCGCGCGCGCCAAGGGCGCCTCCGACGCCGCCGTCAACTATAAGCATGCGCTGAAGAACGCGATCCTGCCCGTCATCACCGTGATCGGCATCGAGGCCGCGTTCCTGATCGGCGGCCTGATCGTGACCGAGACCGTGTTCAACATCCCCGGCGTCGCGCGCTTCCTGGTCGAAGCGATCCGCTGGCGCGACTACCCGATCGTGCAGAACCTCGTGATGCTGATTGCGGTCGTGGTGGTCAGCGCGAACTTCATCGTCGACATGCTCTACGCGGTGTTCGATCCGCGCATCCGGTATACGGATTAGGAGATCAGCTTGGCCGCGATTGACTATGATCTCGAACTGAGGCGGGCCGGCGCGCATGCGACCGGCGGCTGGCGGCGCGTACTGTATTTGGCACAGCGGCACGTGCTGGGCGCGGCCGGGCTGATCATCATGACGCTGTTCGTGCTCACGGCGATCTTTGCCGACTTCATCGCGCGCTACGATCCCCTGACCATCGACGCCGCCCGTGCGCTGGCGCGCCCGAGCCTGGCGCACTGGATGGGCACGGACTCCTTCGGCCGCGACGTGTTCAGCCGCATCATCCACGGCGCGCGGATCTCGCTCGCGGTCGGCATCGGCTCGACGGCACTTGGCGGTACGATCGGCGTCATCGTTGGCCTCACCTCCGGCTATCTCTCCGGCTGGGTCGACCTCGTATTCCAGCGCGTCTCCGACATTCTTCAAGCGCTTCCATTGCTGGTCCTGGCGCTGATCATGACCGCCGCGCTCGGTCCGTCCCTGCCGAACGTCATCATCGCCATCGCCATTCCGCTGATCCCGACCGTGTCGCGCGTCATTCGCGCCAACACGCTGGCGCTGCGCGAGCTGCCCTTTATCGAAGCCGCCAAGTCGATCGGCATGAGCGAGGTGCGGATCGCGCTACGCCACGTGCTGCCGAACACGCTGGCGCCGCTGATCGTGCTCGCGACCGCGCAGCTCGGCTCGACCATCCTGACCGAAGCCTCGCTGTCCTTCCTCGGCCTCGGCATTCCCGAACCCTATCCGTCCTGGGGCCGCATGCTCTCGGAATCCGCCGCCGAATATGTCCGCACCGCGCCGTGGCTGGTGATCTTCCCCGGCATCGCAATCAGCCTCGCCGTGTTCGGCGCCAACCTGTTCGGCGACGCCCTACGCGACATCCTCGATCCCCGGCAGCGCGGCTGATGGCAGACAAATCCGATCTCGTGCTCGATGTGAAGAACCTGAAGACGGTGTTCTTCACCAATTCCGGCCTGTTCAAAGCCGTCGACGACGTCTCGTTCACCGTGAAACGTGGCGAGACGCTCGCGATCGTCGGCGAATCCGGCTGCGGCAAGAGCGTCACCGCGCTGTCCCTGATGCGGCTGGTGCCCGATCCGCCCGGCCGCATCGTCGGCGGGTCGGTCACGCTCGAAGGCACCGAGCTGCTGGCGCTGGATGAATCCGAGATGCGTGCTGTCAGGGGCAATCGCATCTCCATGATCTTCCAGGAGCCGATGACCTCGCTCAATCCGGTGATGCGGATCGGTGACCAGATCGTCGAGGCGGTGCGGTTGCACCGGGCGATGCCGGCCAGAGAAGCCCGTGACATCGCGGTCGAGATGCTGCGGCTGGTCCGCATTCCCGAACCGGCACGGCGCGCGCGGGAATATCCGCATCAGCTTTCCGGCGGCATGCGCCAGCGCGCGATGATCGCGATGGCGCTCGCCTGCCGGCCGGCGCTGCTGATCGCGGACGAGCCGACCACCGCGCTCGACGTCACCATCCAGGCGCAGATCCTGGCGCTGATCCTCGACCTTCAGAAGGAGCTCGGCACCGGCCTCGTGCTGATCACGCATGATCTCGGCGTCGTCGCGCAGACCGCGCAGCGGGTGATCGTGATGTATGCGGGGAAGAAGGTGGAGGAGGCAACGGTGGAAGCGCTGTTCGCCGATCCCAAGCACCCCTACACGCGCGGGCTGATGGCCTCGATCCCGGCCGTGCCGGCGTCAGGTGTTCCGGTGCAGGCGCGGCTGAACGAAATTCCCGGCACGGTGCCCTCGCTGGTGCGGTTGCCGAAAGGCTGCGCCTTCGCGCCACGCTGCAAGCTCGCGATCAAGCGTTGCGAGGCCGAATATCCGCCGCTGGAGGACTGGGGCGGCGGCCATCTCGCGGCGTGCTGGCGCGCGGCCGAAGTGGCGGAGGTGGCATGACCGAAGCGCTGCTCGAAGTCACCGATCTCAAGAAGCACTATCCGGTGCGCGCCGGCGTGTTGCGGCGGCAGGTCGGCACCGTGCATGCGGTCGACGGCGTCTCGTTCTCGGTTCATACCGGCGAGACGCTCGGCCTGGTCGGTGAATCCGGCTGCGGCAAGTCGACGGTGGCGCGCAGCGTGCTGCGGCTGGTCGAGCCGACTTCGGGTCAGATCCGCCTTGACGGAGAGGACATCACCCGTCTCTCCAAGACCGCGCTGCGGCCGCATCGCCGCTCGATGCAGATCGTGTTCCAGGACCCGTTCGCTTCGCTCAATCCGCGCATGGCCGCCGGCGACATCGTCGGCGAGCCGCTCACCGTGCATGGGCTCGCAAGCGGCAAGGAGCTGGAAGCGCGTACCGCAAAACTGTTCGAGCAGGTGGGCCTGCGGCCCGATCAGATGCGCAACTTCCCGCATCAATTCTCCGGCGGCCAGCGCCAGCGCATCTGCATCGCACGGGCGCTTGCGCTGGGTCCACGCCTGATCGTCTGCGACGAGCCGGTCTCCGCGCTCGACGTCTCGATCCAGGCGCAGGTGATCAATCTCCTGATCGACCTGCAGAAGGCGCACGGCTTCTCCTATCTCTTCATCGCGCATGACCTCGCCGTGGTCGCCCATATCAGCCACCGCGTCGCCGTGATGTATCTCGGCCGCATCGTCGAGATCGCCGGCAAGGACGAGCTGTTCCGCAATCCGCGCCATCCCTACACGCAGGCCCTGCTCGCCTCCGTGCCGGTTGCGAACCCGTTTGCCAAGAAGCTCGCGCCGCTGGTCGACGGCGACGTGCCGAGTCCGGTCAATCCGCCCTCCGGCTGCGCATTTCACACCCGCTGCCGGTTTGCGATCGAGCGGTGCAAGACGGAGCGGCCGGCGCTGGTGGACGCAGGCGGCGGACATCAGGTGGCGTGCCTGCTCAACGAGGGGACGGGGCGGAGCCAGTAGCAACAGGCCGCAACGCCCGGATCACCGGCCAGGCCGCCAGCGCGGCGGCCAGATGCTTGAGCGTGTGGCCCGAGACAATGTGGCCTGTCGCTTCAAATATGGTCACGTCACCCAGCTCGAAAAGCTTGGCCAGCGCGTAAAAGAAGATCACGCCGCCCAGAGACACGCCAAGCGCACCGGGCCGGGGCCGTGTCAACGCCAGTCCCACGGCCAACGCCATGCCGCCGAACTGCACGACCACCCATGGCGTGAGATTCTCGCGTGCCACCCAGGCCGCGAGCAGGCCCGCAACCGTCACCAGCACCACCACCGCCTGACCGGCACGCACGCTGATGCGCTCGCTGGCCGCGATGCCCAGAAAGCCCGCGAACGCCACCGCCATACCGAGACGATCGGCCACCAGCCGCTGCGGCGCGTCGGGATCCAGATGATAGATGCACGATCCTATGCAAGTGAGGATCAGACCCACGAAGAGGCAACCTGCACCCGCGGGCGCATCAGGGTGGGCACGCAGGCGCAGCAAGCCCCAAGCGCCCATCGCCAGGAAGGCAAGATTGCTCAGCACGTCGCCGGCGTTGGGCACGCCCAGCCAGGTGCGAGTGTCGACGAAATGCGGGATGTGCCAGGCGGAGGCGGGCAACGCCGGCGCGAGGAGCGCCACCAGCGTCAGGACGAAGAGCGCGCCAATCAAATATTTTTCGCGGATCTGAGGTGCGGCGAACGGCAGTCGGTTGGACCGCGAAGGGAGCGTGGCAGCTGTGTTTCGGCCGGGATCAGTTGCGCGCAACATACAGGCCTCCTCGTGAATTGAACATCGTTCAATATTAGTAAGCCGAAAGTGAATATTGTTCAATAAAACTGCGCTTGAGCACGAACTGGTAACTATCGGATTGAAATCATTCAAATTTCGGCGCGAAAACGAAGAGCTGCCACGGCAGGGCTCGACGGAGCATCTCACCCCATCGTCATTGCGAGCGCAGCCAAGCAATCCGGGCCCCTCCGAGTAGTGAGACGGGATTGCTTCGTCGCCTCCACCTTCGCTCTTCGAGCTAGGGCGGACAAGTCGTTCCTCGCGATAATGGCGAGAGCGCTACCCCGCCCCGATCTCCGCCACGACCCTACCCGTGGTGACCTGCTCGCCTTCGGCGACGTCGATCGCGGCGATAACGCCGTCGATGCCGGCCTTGTGGACGTGCTCCATCTTCATCGCTTCCAGGGTCATCACCGGTTGACCGGCGGTGACGCGGTCACCGGGCTTGACCAGCACGGCGACGACGCGGCCGTTCATGGCGGCGCGGACTTTGCCATCGCCGCCGTTGGTTGCGGCCGCCTTCGGCGCGGCGAGGGTGAGATCGGTGACCGCAAGCGGGATGCCGCGATGCTGGAGGTAGAGCCGGTCGCCATCGCGCAGGAATTTTGCGCAGTCCATCACGCCGTCGTGGCGAAAGCGGATGGCGTCGGGATCGAGCTGGTCGATCTCGAACTTGTCCTGACGGCCGTCGGCGGCGACGATGTAGCCGCCATCGCGCTCACGCGTGACTTCGAGCTCGTGGGTGTGGCCGGCGATCTCGACTTTCGCCGGCAGCGGGAATGTTGCCGCCAGGCTCCGGCCACCTTGCCATGACGGCGCGCGCGGATTGGTGACATAGAGCAGCAGGCCCGCCAGCGCCGTATTGAATGCAGCATTCGCCGACGGCGCCAACAGTTCGTCGCGATGTGCACCGATGAAAGCTGTCGTCGCCTCGCCTCTGGCAAATCCGGGATGGCGCAGGCAGGACATCAGGAACGCCTGATTGGTGGTCACGCCAAACGCAGTGAGTTGCTCCAGGCCGACAATCAGCCGCCCCCTCGCCTCCTCCCCGTGTCGCGCCATGGCTGATCACCTTGGCGATCATGGAATCGTAGAACGGCGGAATCCCCGCACCCGATCGCAGCGCGTGCTCGACGCGGATGCTGTCAGGTACCTGCCAGCGCGCCATGCGGCCGGACTGCGGCATGAAATCCTGCGCGGCATCTTCCGAGCACAGCCGCACCTCGATGGCGTGGCCCGAGAATCGGACGTCCTGCTGCTTCACCGGCAGAGGCTCGCCGCGCGCGACACGCAGCTGCAGCTCGACGAGATCGAGCCCGGTGATCGCCTCGGTGACGGGATGCTCGACCTGGAGGCGCGTGTTCATCTCCATGAAGTAGAATTCGCCGCTGGCGTCGAGCAGGAATTCCAGCGTGCCGGCGCCCTCATAGCGCAGCGCCTTGACTGCGGCGACAGCGACCTCACCCATTTTCGCGCGCAGCTCCGGCGTGACCGCCGGCGATGGCGCCTCCTCGATCAGCTTCTGATGTCGCCGCTGCACCGAGCAGTCGCGCTCGCCGAGATGGATGGCGTTGCCGTGGCTATCGCCGAACACCTGGATTTCGATGTGCCGCGGGTTCTGGATCGCTCGCTCGAGGATGACCGTGGGATCGCCGAACGCGGCGTTTGCCTCCGACCGCGCGCTGCGCAGCGCATCGGGGAAGGATGCGGCATCGGTGACCAGCCGCATGCCGCGGCCGCCGCCGCCCGCAACCGCCTTGATCATCACGGGGAAGCCGATCTTCCTGGCTTCCGTGAGCATGACCTCGTCGCTTTGGTCGGCGCCCTGATAGCCGGGAACGCAGGGCACGCCGGCCTTCTTCATGATCTCCTTGGCGCCAGCCTTGTTGCCCATCGCCTCGATCGCCAGCGGCGAGGGGCCGATGAAGACGAGGCCGGCCTCCTTGCAGGCCTGTGCAAAGTCCTCGTTCTCGGCGAGGAAGCCATAGCCGGGATGCACGGCATCTGCGCCGCTCACCTTGGCCGCGGCGATGATCGCGGGAATGTTGAGATAGGATTGCGCCGGCAGGGCTTCGCCGATGCGCACGGCCTGGTCGGCCTGCCGCACGTGGAGCGCATCGCGATCGGCATCCGAATAGACCGCAACGACGCCGAGGCCGAGTTGCCGCGCACTCCGCATCACCCGCAGCGCGATCTCGCCGCGATTGGCAACCAAAACCCTGAAGAACGGCCGGTGCTGCACTGATCCGTTCCTCATGGGCGGGCCACCGAGAATTGCATGCGCTGGGGCGTGCGCGCGTCGCCCTCGCGGCAGATCGCGAGCACCTCGGAGAGCACCGCACGGGTGTCGCGCGGGTCGATCACGCCGTCATCGAGCACGCGGGCGCTGGTCGAGAACACGTCCATCTGGCCGTCGAACACACCGATGATCTGCGCCTTCATCGCGTCGAGCTTTTCTTTCTCAACCGGCTTGCCCCGGCGCGCGGCGGCGGCCTCCGTCACGATCGCCATGGTCTCGGCGGCCTGCTCGCCGCCCATCACGGCGGTTCTTGGCGTTGGGCCAGGAGAAGCAGAAGCGCGGATGGAAGCCGCGTCCGCACATGCCGTAATTGCCGGCGCCGAACGAGGCGCCGCAATAGATGGTGATCTGCGGCACCGTCGCCGACGTGACAGCCTGGATCATCTTGGAGCCGTGCTTGATCATGCCGGCTTCTTCATAGGCCTTGCCGACCATGTAGCCGGTGGTGTTGTTGAGATAGAGGATCGGCGTGCGGGTCTGACAGCAGGCCTGGATGAAATGCGTCGCCTTGTTGGCGCCGGCGGGATCGAGCGGGCCGTTGTTGGTGATGATGCCGATCGCCTGGCCTTCGATGCGGGCGTGACCGCAGACGGTGGCGGGGCCGTAATTGGGCGCCATCTCGGTGAAGTCGGAATCGTCGACGATGCGCGCGATCACCTGCTTCATGTCGACGGTGCGCTTGTGGTCCATCGGCATGATGCCGAGCAGCTCGTCCTGGTCGTAGCGCGGCGGTTTGAACTGCGGAGCCGCGCGGCCCGGCCGCTCCCATTCCAGCGCTGCCATGATCTCGCGCGCGATGCGCAGCGCATCGCGGTCGTCCTCCGCGAGGTAATCGCCAAGACCTGAGACCTGCGTGTGCATCTCGGCACCGCCAAGCTCTTCCTCGGTCGCGATCTCGCCGGTTGCGGCTTTCAACAGAGGTGGCCCGGCGAGGAACGCGCGGGTGCGGCCACGGACCATGACGATGTAATCGGACAGGCCGGTCTGGTAGGCGCCGCCCGCGGTCGACGAGCCGTGCGTGACGGTGACGACCGGCAGCCCCGCCGCCGAGAGCCGCGCGAGATTGCGAAAGATGTTGCCGCCACGGACAAAGTCCTCGACGCGGTAGCGCAGCAGATTGGCCCCGGCGCTTTCGACGAGCTGGACGTAAGGCAGCTTGTTCTCCAGCGCGAGCTCCTGCACCCGCAGCGTCTTGTCGAGGCCATAGGGCTGGAGCGCGCCCGCATCGATGCCGGCGTCATTGGCACTGACCATGCAGCGGACGCCGGAGACGAAGCCGATGCCGGCGATGACGCCGCCGCCGGGCACGCTCTTGTTCGCATCTGATACGTCGAACATGTAACCGGCGAGCGTCGAGAGCTCGATGAAGGGCGCGCCGGGATCGAGCACCAGCGCGACGCGTTCGCGCGGCAGCAGCTGGCCGCGCTTGTGGAAGCGATCCTTTGCCGCCGCCGACGCCGCACGCGTGCGCTCTTCCAGCGCGCGCATGCGGTCGATCAGCGCGAGCATGCCGTCGCGATTGGCATGATAGGCAGTGCTGCCGGGGGAAGTGGTGTTGTCGAGAATGGACATAACTCTATCCTGCTCGTCATTGCGAGGAGCGAAGCGACGAAGCAATCCAGACCGTCACCGCGGAAAGACCCTGGATTGCTTCGCTTCGCTCGCAATGACGGTTGAGGCGATACCTTACCTATTCGTCCCAAAGATCTTCCGCGCCTCGGCGGGGCTTGCGATCTCGCGGCCCGCACGGCGGGCGCAGGCGGCGATGGCCTCGATCAACTGGCCATTCGACGTCACCTTCTTGCCGTCGGCGAGATAGAAGGCGTCCTCCAGACCGGTGCGGAGATGGCCGCCGAGTTCGGCACAGCGCTGGTGCAGCGGCCAGATCTCTTCGCGGCCGATCGCGGTGACCTGGAAATGCGCCTCGGGCCGCTTCAGCTTGATCAGGATCGGCAGCAGATCGGGATCGGACGGCATGCCGGAGGCAACGCCCATCACGAAATTATATTCGAGCGGGCCTTTGTACATGCCGACCTGGTGGTACATGCCGACACAGCGGACGATGCCGACGTCGAAACATTCGAACTCGGGGATCGTCCCGACGGCGTTCATGACGTCGAGATAGTCCTTCACCTTCTCGACCGCGTTGTCGAACATCATCGGCGGCCAGGCCCAGGTGTTGTCGGCTTTCACCTTCAGATAATTCAGCGAGCCGGCGTTGCAGGCGGCGATCTCCGGCCTGGTCTCGCGGATGCAGTCGAGCGCGCCGCTGTAGTTCGGCCCTGAGACGCCCGAGGTGTGATTGATGATGACGCCGGGGCAGGCCTCGCGGATTGCCTGCTGAATCTCCTTGCTGACACTCACGTCCCAGGACGGCAGATGTCCCTTGTCCGGCGCCTGCTGGCGCAGATGGATGTGCATGATGCTGGCGCCGGCATCGAACGCAGCCTTGGCTTCGCGTGCCATCTGCTCGGGCGTAACCGGCACGTTGTGCTGCTTCGGGTCGGTGAGCACGCCGTTCAGCGCGCAGGTGATGACGGCCTTGTCGCTCATGCCAAAAATATCTCGCACGTTGAGAATTCAACGCTTGCGATCATGTGATGAGCGGCATGCGGCTTCTTGCGCGGAGAAGCTGGAAGGCACGGCTATCGTAGGGTGGGCAAAGGCGCTCTCGCGCCGTGCCCACCATGTCTTGGCGCTGAACGAAGATGGTGGGCACGCTTTCGCTTTGCCCACCCTACGAGAGCGACGCTAGCTCGCCTCCGCGAGCCTCACCGTCTCGGTGCTGCGGTAGATCGCAAGGTCGCGCGAGCCGACGAAGATCGCGCGCGGTTTCAATCCATAGAAGCGGCGGATCGAATGGCTGAAATGGGTCGAGTCGGGATAGCCGATGTCCTGCGCGAGATGGGCGAGGTTGAGGTCCTGGTTGGCGAAGTGCAGCAAATGCCGCGCACGCTTCCAGGCGCGGAAGGAGCGGAACGAGATGCCGGTCTCCTCCTTGAACAGATGCAGGAAGCGCGAGGCCGAGAGCCCCGCTTCCGCCGCGCACGTATCCGCCGTCACCGGCTCGCCGGAGAAGCGGCCGATGCGGGCGACGGCGCGCATCACGCGCGGATCGAGCACGCGACGCGGCAGCGCCTCGCCAAAGCACATCTCGTCGAATTCGGCGGTGGTGATGTCGCCATAGCGGCGCTGGCGCAGCAGCGTATAGGCGGCGAGGATCTTGCGGGCATAGACGGCCCGGTCGGGTCCGGTCAGCCGCGCGGCCAGGGCCTCGATCACGCCGTCCGGCATGCTTTCCGGCTCGAGCGTGACGCTGATTGCAGTGCGGTAGTCGCTGGCGATGGAATGCCGCTGGTTCGGCAGGGTCACGAACAGCTCGCCGGTGGCGAGAACGTCGTCGATCGTCAGATGCAGGCTGCCCTTCACAGCGACATAGACGTGGCAGCAGCCGGGGGTGCGCTTGCGGGGGCGGCCGAGCAGGCCGGCATAGAATACCCGCTCCGGCGTGATCAGCATCAGATGGTCGGATTCGCGACCGTTATCTTCCATTGGGATCCTCCTCGCGCGGCTCTTTGGCCGCTGCGGACGGAGGTCACCTTAGCGGAAATTTGGGCGCTGTCACGGCGCGATAGCGCTGTCATGGCGCGCAAAAGATTACCATTCCGGGACGATGATCAGTCGTCCCGGAACCGCGATGAGACCGCAGTCCCATCCTACGGAATGCTTACGCCCTCACGCGCGGCGCAACATTCTGCTCGACGCCGGCCTTCTGCTCCGCAGCGACCGCACGCTTGAATCCGTCGCGCTGCTGCAGCCGCGCCCAATAGGCTGCGACATTTGGCCCGAAATCCTTGGCGAGTCCGACGTTGTTGGCAAGCCGGAGCGCGTAGCCGATGACAATGTCAGCGGCGGTGAAGCGGCCTGCGCACAATGTTTCGGCATCGGCCGTCGCCGCCTCGACCGCGCGCAGGCGCCCTAGGAACCATTTCGCATAGTCGCCTGCGACCTGCGGATTGCGGCGCTCCTCCGGCTCGAGCTGGGTGTATCGGAGCACCAGCGTCTGCGGGAAGGTTAACGTGGCATCGCTGAAATACATCCAGTTCAGGAACGCGCCATAGGCGGGATCTTCGGGTCCGACCATCAACGGCGTCGGTCCGTGCTTGATGCCGAGGTAATGGCAGATGCCGGAGGACTCGGTCATCTTCGTCTCGCCGTCGACCATGAAGGGAATGGTGCCGAGCGGATTGAGCGCAAGGTACTCCTTGGCGAAGACCCGCGGCGGGAACGGCAGCATCTTCAATTCGTACGGAAGCCCCATCTCCTCCAGCATCCAGAGCGGACGGAACGAGCGCGCGGCGTCGCAGTGATAGAGCGTGATCATCAGGCATTCCCTTTACTGCCGGGCAGCGTGCCCATCATCTTGCACAGGACCATCAGCATGACCTCGTCGGCACCGCCGCCGATCGACGTCAACCGGCTATCGCGATAGGCACGGCTGACCGGCGTCTCGTTGGTAAAGCCCATTCCGCCCCAATATTGCAAGCAGGCGTCGGTGAGCTCGCGGCCGAGTCGGCCGGCTTTGAGCTTGGCCATGGTCGCAAGCTTGGTTACGTCCTCGCCGGCCACGAGTTGCTCGGCGGCGCGATAGATCAGCGCGCGCAACAACTCGACTTCGGTCTGCATCTCCGCGAGCTTGAAGTGCACGACCTGGTTGTCGAGGATCGACTTCCCGAAGGCCTTGCGGTTGCGGGTGTACTCGATGGTTTCGTTGATGATGTATTCATGCGCCTTCAGGCA
Source organism: Bradyrhizobium sp. S3.7.6 (assembly GCF_054061875.1). Lineage (NCBI taxonomy): Bacteria > Pseudomonadati > Pseudomonadota > Alphaproteobacteria > Hyphomicrobiales > Nitrobacteraceae > Bradyrhizobium > Bradyrhizobium sp. S3.7.6. Next base: position 493,052 of record NZ_JBSSEQ010000001.1, read on the forward strand.
GGCCGCCGCGCCCCAGAGCCGCTCCTCCTGGAACTGGATCATCTGGTAGGTAAAGCCCTTGCCCTCCTCGCCGATGCGGTTGCGCTTGGGCACGCGGACATTGTCGAAGAAGATCTGCGCGGTGTCTGACGAGCGCATGCCCATCTTGTCGAGCTTTCGCGCCACCGTGACGCCCTTGCTCTTCATGGGCACGCAGATCAGCGACTTGTTGCGGTGAACCGGCCCATCGCCGGAGTTGGCCAGCAGGCAGATCCAGTCGGCCTGGGTGCCGTTGGTGATCCACATCTTGCCGCCATTGATGACGTAGTCGTCGCCGTCAGAGCGCGCATTGGTCTTGATCGAGGCGACGTCCGAGCCGGCGCCGGGCTCGGAGACGCCGATGCATGCGACGTAATCGCCTGATATCGAGGGGCTGAGGAATTCGCCCCGTACCTCGTCCGAGCCGAACCGCGCCAGCGCCGGCGTTGCCATGTCGGTCTGCACCCCGATCGCCATCGGCACGCCGCCGCAGGTGATTGCGCCCAGCTCCTCCGCCATCATCAGGGCGTAGGAATAGTCGAGGCCGGAGCCGCCGAACTCGACCGGCTTGTTGAGCCCGAGGAAGCCGAGGCTGCCCATCTTCTTGAACAGCTCATGCGCCGGGAAGATGTCGGCCTTCTCCCACTCATCGACGTGAGGGTTGATCTCGCCCGCGATGAACTTTTGCAGGGAACGACGGATGTGGTCGTGGTCGGCGGTGAATAGCATTTTTGTCAGCTCAGCTCTCGGTATCTCCAATGTGCTCGTCATGGCCGGGCTTGTCCCGGCCATCCACGTCTTCGTCAGCCGGCAGCAAGAACGTGGATGCCCAGGACATAGGCGAGCGGAAGCGACGCCGTCCTGCGGACGGCTATGCCCGGGCATGACGGTGGGGCGTTCACAGCCCCATCTGCCTTGACGCCAGATCCTTCATGATCTCCTCCGTGCCGCCGCCGATGGCATTGACCTTGACCTCGCGGTAGATGCGCTCGGCCTTGATGCCGCGCATGAAGCCGGCGCCGCCAAAGATCTGGACGGCCTCGGAGGCGCAGAACGCCATGGTCTGCGTCGCCTGGTTCTTCATCATGCAGATTTCGGCGACCGGGCTCTCGCCCTGCTCCAGCCGCCAGGCCAGCATTTCGAGCATCGACTGGGATGCCGCGACCTTCTGCGCCATGTCGACGATCTTGTGACGGATGACCTGGTGCTGGGCGAGCGGCTTGCCAAAAGTCTTGCGCTCCTTGGCATAGGCGATCGCCTCGTCGAGGCAGACCCGCGCGAAGGCGGTGCAGCCGGCCGCCATGCCCATGCGCTCGCTGTTGAAATTCCGCATGATGATCTTGAAGCCCTGGCCTTCCTCGCCGATCAGGTTTTCGGCCGGCACGCGGCAGTCATCGAAATGCAGCGTCGCGGTGTCGGAGGCCCACCAGCCCATCTTCTTCAGTTTCGTCCGTGACAGGCCGGGCGTGTCACCCTCGATCAGAAGCAGGCTGACGCCGCCGGCGCCCTCGCCGCCTGTACGCACCGCAACGGTCAGATAGTCGGCGCGCATCCCTGAGGTGATGAAGGTCTTCTCGCCGGTCACGACGTAGTGATCGCCATCGCGCCGCGCCCTGGTGCGGAGGTTCGCGACATCAGAGCCGCCGCCCGGCTCGGTGATTGCCAACGCGGAGATCTTCTCACCCGACAGCACCTGCGGCAGCACGCGTGCCTTGACCTCCGGGCGCGCCGCCCGCGCGATCGGCGGCGAGCCGATGGTGTGGCTCATCAGGCTGGCGCTGACCCCGCCGGCCCCGGCGCGCGCCAATTCCTGGCTCGCGACGATCTTCATGAACTGGTCGGCGGCGATCCCGCCATATTCCTCGGGGAATCCGAGCCCCAACAGGCCAATCTCGGCCGCCTTGCGATAAAGCACGCGGGGAAATTCGCCGGCCTCGTCCCATTCATGGGCAAAGGGCGTGATCTCCTTCTCGACAAAGCGGCGCATCACCTCGCGGAAGGCGTCATGCTCGGTGGTATAGAACGGGCTCTTCATCGTCGTCTCGCCCTGCTGGCGGATTCGTGTTGGCCACCATGGCCGGAACATTTGCCGCTCACTTGCGCAGAGTGGCTGACCGGGGGAACCGCTGCACGGCAGCCCATCGCCTAGCAACTCAACGCAAGACGATTTTCGCCGCTCGCAGGCCAACTCCGGGGCAAAAAAAGACGTGCGCACAAACTCCGGCTGGCCCCAGGGCCACGCCGGGCATGGTGCCCGGCAAATAGGGACGCAGGCGGCACAAGACCGCCGAGGGAGGGATTTTTGGCCGTTCGTTATTACGACTGGATCGTCCATCACGGCCGCCGTACGCCTGACAAGGTCGCGGTCATCGACCTCGCGAGCGAGCGCCGCTTCACCTATTCGCAGCTCGATGCCCGCGTCTCGCGCCTGGCCGGATTTCTCCGTGACACTCTCAAGGTCTCGCGCGGTGACCGCGTCGCGGTGCTGGCGCTGAACACGACCGATACGCTGGAGGTGCAGTTCGCCTGCGGACGGCTCGGCGCCGTCTTCGTGCCGCTGAACACCCGCCTCACCGTTCCCGAGCTCCAGTTCATCACCGGCGATTGCGCGCCGAAGGTGATGATCCACGACACCGATCTCGCCGAGACCGCGCTCGCCGTCGCAAAGCTCTGCAACGTCGCGACCAGCCTGCTGCTCGGCCCCGGCGGCGCTTACGAGACCGGCATCGCGTCCGCCAAGCCGCTTGCCCGCGCCGAGGAGGTCACGCTCGATGACGTCTCGACCATCATGTACACGTCGGGCACCACGGGCCATCCCAAGGGTGCGACCATCACCCATGGCATGACGTTCTGGAATTGCGTCAATCTCGGCGGCCCCGCCTGCATCGGTCCGGCCTCGGTGCTGCTCACGGTGCTGCCGCTGTTCCACACCGGCGGGCTCAATTGCTACACCAACCCGGTGCTGCATGCCGGCGGCACCGTGATGATCATGCGCGCCTTCGATCCCGGCACGGCGCTCGGCCTGATCAACGATCCGGCGCAGGGCATCAACGTGTTCTTCGGCGTGCCCGCGATCTATCAGTTCATGGCACAGCATCCGGCCTTCGCGACGACTGACCTGACCCGGTTGATCGTCTGCGGTGTCGGCGGCGCGCCGATGCCGGTGCCGCTGCTCAAGGTGTGGGAGGCGCGCGGCGTCGCGCTGCAGCAGGGCTACGGCATGACCGAGACCTCGCCGGCCGTGCTGGTGCTGGATCGCGAGGATGCGGCACGCAAGGCGGGTTCGGCCGGCAAGCCGGTGCTGCACACCGAGGTGCGGATCGTGCGACCCGACGGCAGCGATGCCGAGGTCGGCGAACTCGGCGAGCTCTGGGTCAAGGGCCCGAACATCACGCCGGGCTACTGGAACAGGCCGGAGGCGAACAAGACATCCTTCACCGACGGCTGGCTGCACACGGGCGATGCGACGCGCGTCGACGAGGAAGGCTTCTACTACATCGTCGACCGCTGGAAGGACATGTACATCTCGGGCGGCGAGAACGTCTATCCGGCCGAGGTCGAGAACGTCTTGCATCAGCTCCCCGCGATCGCGGAAGCCGCCGTGATCGGCATTCCCGATCCGCAATGGGGCGAGGTAGGGCTCGCCATCGTCGCAGCCAAGCCCGGTCAGCGGCTGACCGAGGCGGATGTCTTTGCGCACTGCGCGGCCAATCTCGCGCGCTTCAAATGCCCACGACAGGTGCGCTTCGTCGATGCGCTGCCGCGCAACGCCACCGGCAAGATCCACAAGCCGACGTTGCGGAAAGAATTCTCGGTGGCGTCCGAAGTCGACAAGAAAGTCGCCAACGCCTGATCAAAGCGCCCCTTGCGGGCGCTTCTTCGTTTCTGACGTGCCTGCTCCAACCCAGAAGAAACCGCAAAGAAAACCCCAAGGAATTTTCATGAACAAGAAACTCTCCCTGCTTGCCGCGGCAACGGCGTTGACGCTGCTTGCGACCCCGTCCGCGTATGCGCAGAAGGCGTACGACACCGGCGTCACCGACACCGAGATCAGGATCGGCAATGTCGAGGCCTATTCCGGTCCCGCGTCCGCCTACGGCATCATCGGCAAGACCGAGGAAGCCTATTTCAAGATGATCAACGACCAGGGCGGCATCAACGGCCGCAAGATCAACTGGATTTCCTATGATGACGGCTACTCGCCGCCGAAGACCGTGGAGCAGATCCGCAAGCTGATCGAGAGCGACGAGGTCTTCCTGGTCTTCAACGCGCTGGGCACGCCGACCCAGACCGCCGTGCAGAAGTATCACAATTCCAAGAAGGTGCCGCAGCTCTTCCTCGCCACCGGCGCCAGCAAGTGGAACGACCCGAAGAACTTTCCCTGGACCATGGGCTTCCAGCCCAGCTACCGGGTCGAGGCACAGATCTTCGCAAAATACATTCTGAAGGAGAGGCCGGACGCGAAGGTCGCGATCTTCTATGCCAACGACGATTTCGGCAAAGACTACCTCGCCGGCATCAAGGACGTGTTCGGAGACAAGGCATCGAAGCTGATCGTGGCCGAGGAGAGCTACGAGACCTCGGAGCCGTCGATCGACGCCCACATCGTCAAGCTCAAGGGCACCGGTGCCGATGTCTTCGTGAACATCGCGACCCCGAAATTCGCGGCCCAGGCCATCAAGAAGATCGCGGAGCTCGAGTGGAAGCCGATGCACCTGATGACCGACGTCTCGGTCTCCATCGGCGCGGTGATGAAGCCGGCCGGCCTCGAGGCATCCGAAGGCGTGCTGTCGGCCGGCTATCTGAAGGATGCGTCGGATCCGCAGTGGAAGGACGACGAGGGCATGAAGAAATTCATGACCTTCATCGACAAGTACATGCCCGGTGCGAACATCTCGGACGCCAATCTGGTGTACGCCTATGCCGCAGCCCAGACGATGGTGCAGGTGCTGAAGCAGTCGGGCGACAATCTGACCCGTGAGAACGTGATGAAGCAGGCCGCCAGCCTGAAGGACTTCGTCCCCGACACGCTGATCCCGGGGATCAAGATCAACACCTCATCTACCGACTTCGCGCCAATCGAGCAGCTCAAGATGTGGCGGTTCAAGAAGGGCCAGTGGGAGCTGTTCGGCGACATCATCAGCGCCGAAACGGGCGGCTAGCCACGCATCGCAGCAACGGGCGGAGACGTGCAGCTGACGTCTTCGCCTGCACTGACGTCGATCCCCGCGACCGGCAGGCCGAGCCGGCGCGGGTCATCGATGGCCGCAAAACGCGGACAGGCCCATGCCAGGATCGCCCCGCCCGATGGCGGCAGATCGAGCTGAAGAACGAAGGCACCCGCGTCGATCGCGGTCGCGGTATCCGCAACGCGCACGCCGTCGAGATAGAACTGCACGCCGATCCGATCCAGCGGCTCGCGAATTTCCGGCGACGCGATGCGAATGATGGTGCGTCCAGGCGGCGCCTCGATCCGCAAGGCGGCTTCCGGCTCGCTCCAGCGGAAGCTGCGGCCCTGCCAGACCTCCCAGGCATGGAAGCCGGCCTGTGCGACCATCTGATCGCCGGGACTCTGCGCAGCTCCGCCAAGGCTCCCCCGAATGCCACGGATACAATGGAGGCGCTGATAGTGGATCAGCGCGGCGATATAGCGCTTCAGCCAGCGCGCGATGCTGCCGCGAGAGCCGCCCATGGTGAGCAGGGTCAGACTGCAACGCGCATAGCCTGCCGACAAACGTGCAAGACCAAGCGCAAGGCGGTCGCCGGCCAGTGCGATCGCGCCCCAACGCCCGATCGCCTGCAGGCCTTCGCCGGTTACGCCGCCGGCGCGCATCCGTGCAGCAAGGGCGCTACGCGCCAGCGCGACGTTGAAATCGCCGCGGCTGCTCCACTCGACCGGAGTTTCGAGCAGCTCGCTGCCGGGATCGTTGTGCGCTTCGCTGAGATAGCGGATCTCGCCCCGCACGAAATCGAGCGTGAATGTCTTCAGCTCGCCGATTTCGCCGATATAGTAGTGATGGAAGCGCGCCTCCTCGAGATAGCCGATCGTATGGCCCCTCGCGTGATACGCGGCGGCGAGCACCCATTCGGCGAAATGGCCGAATTCCTCGCGCAGGCCGCCGCATTCCCGATAGACGTCGCGCCGCGTCACGAAGCACTGGTCCAGCACCTTGCGCCAGGGATGCTGTTTCATGCCGAACTCGATGTCGGCCTGGTACATGGCGGCCTCCGCCACGGACAGCCGGTTATGGCAGATCGGCACCGACTGACAGGAGAACCCCGCCCAGTCGGGACGCGCGTCGATCGCGCGGATGCAGGCCTCCATCACGTCAGGCTCGGGCCGGCAATGCGACTCCGTGAAGAACAGATATTTGCCGCGGGCCTTGGTGGCGCCGAAGGCGCAGAGCCCGATGTCATGGTCCGAATTGGTGAATTCGAGGCGCGCTTTGCCGCCGGCCAGCGCCTTCAGCTCGTTGAGTGCCTCGAAATCAGGCGGCACCACCAGGATGATTTCGTAAAGCGATTTGTCGGCAGTCTGCGACGTCCAGCCGAGCCAGGACAGCTCCCACTGCCCGCGGTGATGTTCCAGCGGGATGATGATGGAGAACAGCGGAGATTCACCGCCGTATGGTGCGGGCACGTCCTGCATATTCCCTTATAGACGCACGCGACGCCATTCCGGACTCTTTCTCGCGGACTATACCGACAGAAACAACGCGAACGATTCCTCCACCGTGCGGCGCAGATGCTTTCCATACAATGCATGGTTGGCATCGTCGGGGCCGACCCGTCCCAGGGACGGCTTCGCAACGTTGCGGAGCGGCACATAGGCGATCGGCGCTGCGATCGGCGTCAGTTGCGAGCCGGGTCCGGCGCGGAGCGTCGAGATGATGCCGTACATCTCGCCGGCAACCGTCGGCCGCGACACCGTGATCACGCGATGCTGGCCGTGCTTGATGATGACGAGATAGATGAAGCCGGACTGATGCGGCACCGCAACTTCGCCGGTATGCTCATAGGCGGCATCGGTCCGCTCGCCCTCGCGGAACACCAGCGAAGACACCTTCGGCTCCCAGACGATCTCGGTGCGATAGGCGAAGATCGCATCCTTGTCGCCGAAGGACGGCCGCAGCGTGATGTAGACGTCCTCGAGCCAGGTCACCGCGCGATGCGCATAGGAGCCGAGGCTGTCGGGCGCGACATCGTTTGCGGCCGGAGGCGTCACCACGGCGGTGCTTTTACGCAAGGAGACGCCCAGCGCCTGCTCCAGCCGCACGGTCGTTGCCAGCGTGAACGGCCGCCGGCCACCGAGCGCCTTCTCCAGCGTCGACAGGCTGAGCTTGGCCTGCTCGGCCAACGCCTGCCGGGAAATCCGGCGCCTGGCGAGCTCCTCGCGAATGGTCTCCGCGATCTCGCGGCTCTGCTCGTCCGAAAGCTGTCCGTCGGTGACTTTATCCTGCATCTGCATCGTCAGCCCTGCTCCACGGACGCCAGTCTAGCAGGGCGGACAAACCAGTACAAAACCGTACATGGCCATCCCGGCCTTGGCCTGCCCGGGCCGGCCGCGGCGGAACATTGCCGATCATTCTGCTCGCGCATTCAGGCGCTCCCGACGGATGCTCGGAGCCAGCGAACACCCTTCGGGAGCAGGCGAAATGGATAGCTACGACACAGCCGACAGCGACGAGCACCCCATGCTGGGGCGGCTGATCAAGCTCGGATTGTTTCTTCTGGTGCAGGGCATCGCGGTGATGCTGGTCGCCTTCGTGGCCCTGCTCGTGAGTCTTGAGCCCGGATGGTCGGCGACGACGGAGCAGGCCAGCCTGCTCCAGCCCGGCGATGCCAAATCCGGCACCCTTCTCCTGAAGGAGGACGGTGCCTACACGGAGGCGATCCGCCTCGGCATCGACGTCGACATCACGGTATCAGGCCCGACACTGCGCGCCCGCGTCACCCAGGCCTTCCGCAATCCGACCAAGGACTGGGTCGAGGCGACCTACGTTTATCCGCTTCCCACCGGCGGCGCCGTCGACACGCTGAAGATGGTGGTCGGTGACCGCGTCATCATCGGCGACATCAAGGAGCGGCAGCAGGCACGGGTGATCTACGAGCAGGCGCGCCGTGCCGGCCAGAAGGCCGCGCTCACCGAGCAGGAGCGGCCGAACATCTTCACCAATTCGGTCGCCAATATCGGTCCCGGCGAAACCGTGCTGGTGCAGATCGAATATCAGGAGCCGGTGCATCAATCCGGCAATGAATATTCGCTGCGGCTGCCGCTGGTGGTCGGGCCGCGCTACAATCCGGCGCCGATCGTGCAGAGCGTCGACTTCCGCACGGACGGCTCGGGCTGGGGCGCGACCAATTCGGAGCCGGTGCCGGACCGCGACCGTATCTCGCCGCCGGTGCTGGATCCCGCCAGAAACGCGCCGGTCAATCCGACCAGCATCACGGTGCGCCTGAAGGCAGGCTTCGCGCTCGGCGAGGTCAGGAGTCACCACCATAACGTCAAGGTCGAGAGCCCGGACAATGCGACGCGAATCGTCACGCTCGCTGACGGCGCCGTGGCCGCCGACCGCGATTTCGAGCTGACCTGGAAGCCGGCCGCGGAGAAGGCACCATCGGTTGGCCTGTTCCGCGAGCGTGTCGGCGATGCCGACTATTTGCTCGCCTTCGTCACCCCGCCCAGTGCCGAGCAGACGACGCAAAAGCCGCTGCCGCGCGAGGTCGTGTTCGTGATCGACAATTCGGGCTCGATGGGCGGTACGTCGATCGTTCAGGCCAAGGCGAGCCTACTCTATGCCCTCGGCCGCCTCCAGCCGAATGACCGTTTCAATGTGATCCGTTTCGACGACACCATGGACGTGCTGTTCTCGACCTCCGTGCCGGCCGACCCCGCGCATCTCGGCGAAGCACTCGGTTTCGTGAATGGATTACAGGCCCGCGGCGGCACCGAGATGGTGCCGGCGATGCGCGCCGCGCTGACCGACAAGGCTGGCGACACCAGCATGGTCCGCCAGGTGGTGTTCCTGACCGACGGCGCGATCGGCAACGAACAGCACTTGTTCGAAACGATCACTGCGATGCGGGGCCGCTCGCGCGTGTTCATGGTCGGCATCGGATCCGCGCCCAACACCTATCTGATGACGCGCGCCGCCGAGCTCGGCCGTGGGGCCTTCACCCATATCGGCTCCGTCGAGCAGGTCGAGGAGCGCATGCGCGGCCTGTTCGCCAAGCTGGAGAACCCCGCGGTGACCGGGCTCAGCGTAAAGTTCTCCGATGCCAAGGCAGACGTGACGCCTGCGATCATTCCCGACGTCTATCGCGACGAACCGCTGGTGCTGGCGGCAAAGCTCGACAAGCTCGCCGGCTCGCTCGAGATCAAGGGACGTGTCGGCGACCGCCCGTGGTCGGTGACGCTGCCGCTGCAAAACGCCGCCGAAGGCAAGGGCCTGTCAAAACTCTGGGCCAAGCGCAAGATCGGCGATGCCGAGGTGGCGCGTACCATGCGCGAGATGACGCCCGAAGACTCCGACAAGGCGATCCTCGCGCTGGCGCTCGACCATCAGATCGTCACGCGGCTCACCAGCCTCGTCGCGGTCGACAAGACGCCGAGCCGCCCCGAGGGCGCGCCGCTCAAGCTCAGCGAGCTACCGCTCAACCTGCCGGCCGGTTGGGATTTCGAGAAGGTTTTTGGCGAGCGACCGCACCTGACGCCCACACAGTTGCGCGAACGCCATGCGGATGCGCGCAACCAGCCGGCGACGAGGCGGCCGACGCCCGCCGCGCCCGATACGATCCGCCTACCGAAGACCGCAACCTCGGCCGAGCTCAAGATGATCGCAGGTTTCATCCTGATCGTGCTCGCACTGATTCTGTACGTGTTCAACCGGCGTCAGCCCTTGCTCACTGACGTCGTTTGAGAGAGGAGCCCCCCGAACTCCTCTGTTAGCGCGCGCGGCTGCCCGTCCCATACCAACGGCCGCGCGCGCCTTTTTCTTCTTGCCGTCATTGCGAGCGCAGCGAAGCAATCCAGGCTGCCTCCGCGGAAGGATTCTGGATTGCTTGGCTGCGCTCGCAATGACGCGTGTGGAAACAATGCTCCGCCTGATCTCTCCTCTCGCTCTTGCACTTGTCGGCCTCATCCTGTTCGGTGACGGCGCCTACATCCATGCCAAGGCACGGCTCGCGCAGGTGCTGCTGGAGCGCGCGTTCGACAGGAGCGTTGCGACCGGCGAGCCGGTCAAGCCGTGGTCATGGGCCGACACCTGGCCGGTCGCGCGGATCGAGGTGAAGCGGATCGGGGCCAGCGCGATCGTGCTCGAAGGCGCCAGCGGCCAGGCCCTCGCGTTCGGACCCGGCCATATCCACCAAACGGCTGATGCCGGCGAGCGCGGCATTGCCGTATATGCTGCGCACCGCGATACACATTTCCGCTTCCTGCGGAATGTCGCCATTGGTGACGTAATCGATGTCACACGCCGTGACGGAAAGCACTTTCGCTATCGGGCGGATTCCTCCGCTGTGGTTCGCTTCGATGATTCCGGCATCGATCCCGCGGCGCAAGATGTCCAACTGGTGCTCACGACCTGCTGGCCCTTCGACGCCGTCACGCCCGGGCCCGAGCGCTACGTCCTGCATGCCACCTTGATCGAAACAGGTGAATAGCGGTTCGCAATCGGCCATCCGGGATCGATAGAGACCGCGCCGAACAGCCGGGGAACCGCGCTTGATCGGGCCGCTGAACTGGCGTCGTCTCCCATAGACCTGTAAGAACAGCCGATTGATCTTTTGGCGCTGTAATTTTCAGGACAACCTGTAATGGACGACGAGTTCAGGCAGCGCCTCGAACAGCGGCTGGAGCAACTCGAAAATCGTGTCGCGCTCCTTGAACGGAATCAGGACCTCATTGCTGCCGGACAGAGACGGTCCTCGCTGCGGAGCCTCTGGCGACGCCCGCCGATGTGGACCTTCGAGCAATATCCGCCGCGCCTGCTCAACCTGACTGCCTTCCCGCCTGCGCCCGCGATCCCGGCGAATGCGCCGCGGATCACGATGGTCACACCGAGCTACAATCAGGCGCAATATCTCGGCGCCACGATCGAGAGCATCGTCAGTCAGAACTATCCGAAGCTCACTTATCACGTGCAGGACGGCGCCTCGATCGACGGCACGATCGATCTCCTGAAGAGCGGAGGCGAAGGCATCAGCTGGACGAGCGAGCCGGACAAGGGGCAGTCGAACGCCATCAATCTCGGCTTCGCCGGTGCCGATTGCGAGATCATGGCCTATCTCAACAGCGATGACATGCTGCTGCCCGGAGCGCTCGCCTATGTCGCCAACTACTTCATGTCGCATCCCGATGTCGACGTCGTCTACGGCCATCGCATCTTCGTCGACCGCGAGGGGCTCGAGGTCGGACGCGCCGTGCTGCCGCCCCATGACGGCAAGGCTTTGCAATATGCCGACTACATCCCGCAGGAGACGATGTTCTGGCGCAAGCGCGTGTGGGACATGATCGGGCCCATCGACGAGAGCTTTCACTACGCGATGGACTGGGATTTTATCCTGCGGGCGCAAGCCGCGGAATTCAAGTTCGTGCGCCTGCCGCGATTTCTCGCCTGCTTCCGCATCCACGATGCACAGAAGACGGCTTCAACCTACGCGCTCGGCGTCAGGGAGATGGGCATCCTGCGGCGCCGCGTTCTCGGCTTCGATCCGACGCAGATGCAGATCCGGCGCGCCATCGCTTCCTATCTCGCGAAGCAGTTGGCCTATCACTACGCCTACAAGCTGCGCCTGCTGCGTTACTGAACGATAGCAGAGGCGTGATCACCATTTGAAAGAATGCGCGTCACGCAGTCGTGGCACGTCGTCCGATCGTTCGCACTTTCGCCAAAAGTCTGGTGATGCTAGCCTTGTCGCGAAGCACCCGCCATTCCGCCACGCGGCATGGAGCCATCACGATCAATCCCGCCAGACGCCGGCGCAAGACAGCGCGCTGCAACAAGAACAAGAGGTGAGGAAGCGCCATGGAAGCCAAGGTACCTGCTGCGTCCGTTTCTCCGCGTCCATGGTCTCCAGCGCCCGATGCCAGCGACATCGTCAAGGGCATCCACGCCATGCTGCACCCGCACAACATTGTGCTGGTGGGCGCGACCGACAAGCCCGGCAATTATGCCGAGCGCATCTGGAACAACCTCGTCAAGTACGGCTACGAGGGCGGGCTCTATCCGGTCAACGCCAAGCGCGACACCGTCTGGGGCGTGCCCTGCTACAAGGATTTCGCGAGCCTCCCGGAAAAGCCCGATCACGTGCTGGTGCTGGTGCCCGCGCGCTTTGCCGTGCAGGTGATCCGCGACGCCGCCGCCGGCGGCGCGCGCTCGGCCACCATCGTCACCTCGGGCTTCAGCGAGTTGCAGGATGAGGAGAGCCAGAAGCTCGCTGCCGAATTGCAAGCCGCGATACGCGAAACGGGGCTCGCCGTCACCGGCCCGAACTGCCTCGGCAATCTGAGCGCGGGCGAAAAGCTCTTCACCAATATCGACGACCGTGTCGTCACCATGGAACAGGGTGCGGTGGCGATCGCCGGGCAATCCGGCGCCATCGTGATGGCGATCCGGCAGGCGCTGGAGGATCGCGGCGTCGGGGTCGGTTACATGGTGACGACCGGCAACGAGGCCGGGCTCGAGACGCCGGACCTGATGCGCTATTTCGCCGAGGATCCGAGCATCAAGGTGATCGTGGTCTATCTCGAAGGCGTGCGCAACACCAAGGCGTTTCGCGACGCCTGCAAGGCCGCGCGCGCGGCAAGCAAGCCGGTCATCGCACTCAAGCTCGGTTCGTCCGAGGGCGGCCGCGCCGCGGCGATGGCGCATACCGGTGCGCTCGCGGGCTCAATCGAAACCTTCGACGCCATCGCGACCCGTGAAGGCGTGATCCGGGTCGGCGGGCTCGACGAGCTGATCGAGACCACCGAATGCTTCGTTCACTCGGCCGTGCCCAAGGGCGACCGGCTCGCCGCGGTCACGCTATCAGGCGGCAAGCGTGGCATGCTGCTTGACGCCTTCTATGCCGAAGGCCTGAACTTTGCGCCGCTGAGCCCGCACGTCGGCTCCGAACTGGCGAAGATGCTCGGGCCGGGCTCGATCGTGGGCAATCCGCTCGATGCCGGCTTTGCCGCGGTGGTCGATCCCTCCGTCTACATGAAGTCGATCGAGCTGATGATCGACGACCCCGATATCGACATCGTCATCATCGATGCCGAACTGCCCAAGGCGCCGCACGAGCTGCGCGAGCGCAATCTGCGCATCGTCGATGGGATGGCGAGCCGGGCCGGCAAGCCGGTGATCTACATCAGCGCGATGTCGATCGGCTTCACCGAGTTCACCAAGGGCTTGCGCAAATCGCTGCCGCATCTCGCGGTCATGCAGGGCATGGACCGTGCGGTGACCGCGATCAAGTCGCTGCTCGCCTATGCGAGGCTGCGCAAGGAAGTGCCCGACATCGTCTCGAGCTCGAAGCCTGCCGCCCGCGCCGTGCTGGAGAAGGCGCTGAAATCGGCGAGCGGTGCCGCGCTCGACGAGGTCGCCTCGAAGAAGCTGCTGAAGGCCTATGGCATTCCAGTCTCGAAGGAAGCGATTGCGCAGACGGCGGCGGACGCCGCGAAGATCGCGAAGCAGATCGGTTTCCCGGTCGTGGCAAAAGTCGTCAGCGCCGAGATCCTGCACAAATCCGACATCGGCGGCGTGGTACTGAATCTTAACAGCGCCGCCGAGGTGAAGAAGGCATTCGCCGACATCACCGCGCGGGTGGCGAAGCTGAAGGGCAAGCCGAAGCTCGACGGCATCCTGATCGCGCAGCAGGTCAAGGCCGATCTCGAGCTCGTGGTCGGCGCCTCGCTCGATGCCGAGATGGGGCCGGTCGTGCTGTTCGGCACCGGCGGCATCGACATCGAGCTGATGAAGGACGTCGCGCTCGCCGGCGCACCGCTGGACGAGGCCGAGGCCCGGCTCCTGATCGGCCGCACCAAGGCCGGTATCAAGATGCGCGGCTATCGCGGCAAGCCGGCCCTGCACGAAGCCTCCGCGGTGAAAGCGCTGGTCGGCCTGTCCAATTTGATCGCAGATGCCGGCGACCGGATCGCCTCGATCGACGTCAACCCGTTCCTGATCAACACCAAAACGGGCGTCGCCGTCGACGCGCTGATCGTATTGAATAATGCTGCTGCAAAACGCGCGGCCGGGCATTGATGTCGCGTAAGGCGGATTGGCGGGTTACGCTTCCGCCTTCGCTCTTCGAGCTACGGCGGACAAGTCGTTAACCCGCCCGCTCTAGTATTGCGGCCGCAGCATCGTCCTTCCAACCATCCCGCTTTGGCCGTAAAATCGCCCTGCATGGCACGCGCGAGCAACCTCGTAATCGGAACGGCGACGCTGGCGGTCATCGCCGTGGCGTTCGGCGGCGTGCTCGGCGTGCAGAAATGGCGCACCGCCCAGAGCCGGAGCCAGTTGCGCGTGGTGTTCGAGGGCGGCTCCGCCAGCGGCCTGCGCCGCGGCGGGCCGGTCAATTTCGACGGTGTTCCCGCGGGCCAGATCCTGTCGATCAAGCTGGATAATCCGCGCAAGATCGTGGCGCTGGTGATGCTCGACAACACCGCGCCGATTCGCAAGGACACGGTTGCGGGCATCGAGTTCCAGGGTCTCACCGGCGTCGCCGCGATTTCGTTGATCGGCGGCGCGCCCTCCGCGCCGCCGGTGCCGCTGGATACGGACGGCGTCCCCATGCTGATCGCCGATCTCAGCGACGCCGAATCCATCGTCGACACCCTGCACAGCGTCGATCGCACGATCGTCAGCAATGCCCCTGCGATCAAGGACGGCCTGCGCACGTTCGAGAACTACACCGCCGATCTCAGAAGCAAGGGCGGCGAAATCGACTCGGTCATGGCCAAGGTCGACAGCGCCTTCGCGGGCTTCGACAAGGCGGTCACCAAGATCGAAGGCGTGGTCCCCGGCTTCGCCGACGGCAAGGCGGACGAGCTGTTCGAGAAGATCAGGGGACTGCACGAGCTCGCCGACGCCATGAAGAAGAAGTCGGCTGCTTACGTCGAGGACATCCGCCGCTCGCTGCTCGACGTCAGCGACGCCGCCAACAAGATGGCTGGCACGCCCACGCCTGCCGCCGCCCCGCGCCCGCCGCGCAAGCCTCCGCAGAAGAAGCAGTGACGCCTTCTTATCCTCCCCCTCCAGGGGAGGGTGGCAACGCTCTACCACGCGTAGCGCACGACGCCCTTGCCGGCGTAGGAGCGGGTGACGTTCGAGAACTCGCCCTCGAAGGTCGCCGACGCAGACCAGCCGTTCATCCAGTTCATCTGCACCGCCGCCGTGGTCAGCGCGGAATCGCGCGCCTGCGCCGCACCGTTCACGACGAAGGCCGATCCCGGCAGGGTCTGGAACACCGCGCCGACGGTGCGGTCCGGATTGTAATCATGCGCCCAGGCGACGCGGCCGCGCAGGGTCATCAGGCCACCGGCCGCGGCGAATGATTTGTCGGCGCGCAGGCCGAGCTCGGTGCGGGTGCTGGTCACGTCCTTGGCGGCATAGTTGAGCGCGAAGGTGCTGTTGCCGACCACCGCGAACTCCGAATAGTTCGGCAGGCTGAACAGGGTGGCCTGGGCCGCAGCATAGGGCGTGAGGCCGATCCACTGCGTAGCGTAGCGGTAACCGCCCTCGACACGGCCCGAGAGCGCATTTGCGTTGAACTGCGCCCGCAGCTGATCGACGCCGGCGGCCGTGACGATGCGGTTGGTCGTGACGTCCTGCCAGCCATAGGCCAGTGCCGCCGTGATATAGGCAGGTCCTGCCGTGTGACGAACGAAGGCGCCGGCCTGGAACAGGTCGGAGCGGCCCCAGCCGAGCCCGTTGACGTTGAAGCCGGTTCCACCGCCGGCAAGCGCAAAGCCGGCGATCGTCGACGGCGAGAAGCGATAGTCGAGGCCGACGGCAGTACCATAGATACTGCTGGTGGTGTTGTTCGAACCGAGCGCGACATTGCCGTCGGTGGTCTGCGAGCCACCATAGCCGGCCGCCCACACATCCCAGCGCTGCTCGAAGGTTGCGGCCGGTGCCTTGCGGTAGATCGAGGCGAAGGCGTCGCGCGCGTTCTTGTCACGCCCGCCCTTGCCGGTCGCGGCATAGGCATTCGCGCTCGGCTCGTCGGCATAGGGCGTCGCACCTGATGTGCCGCTGCGTCCCGAGCCGAACACATCGGTCAAGAGGCCGAGGAACAGGTTCATCGCATTGAAGGTCGTCTGTTGCGACCCCGTTGCCGGTTCGCCGGAGGCCTGGGTCAGGCCGTTGGGGCCGAGGCCCGCGAATTCGGCTTGAAGGAAGCCATTGGTGTTGAAGAAATTCTGAAGCGTCGTGGCGACGTTCTGCTGGTTGATGTTGAGCGCGTATTTCGCGCCATAGTTCAGCGTGAAATCGAGGAACACTTCGTTTGACCCGACCGTCGTCGTGCCGACTAGGCCACCCGGCGCGGCAACGTCGGCGAAATTACCGGTGGCGCTGCCGAAAAACTGCATGATCGAGTAGTGTTGCATTATCTTGCTGCCGGGATACAGCGCGACACCCACGGTCCCGTCCAGCGTGACGTTGCCGCTGACGAGCGCATGGCTCGTGCTGAATCCACTACCGGCCTGCACAACATAGACCGAGCCGGGCTGCAAGGTGAGATCGCCCTGGACCTGCATGCTTGAGCCCGGGCCGCCGTCGCCGGGCGCATAGATGCCACCGGTGGCGATAACGGTGTTGCCGACAATCCCGGCGCCGAACAACGCACCGCCGGCATTCACGGTGGTCAGGCTCGATTGCGAGATGTCGCCATCAACCCGCAGGATGCCGCCATTCACCGTCGTCGTACCGGTGTAAGTGTTTGTGCCGGAGAGGATCAGCGTTCCGCTGCCGACCTTTTCCAGCGAGCCGGAGCCGATGAAACCACACCCGCAGGGATCGTAGTCGCCGATGACGCCATCAACCAGCGCGGAGCGGTTATTGCTGCCGACGACGAGCGTGTTGCCGCCACCGATATAGTAGGTGCCATTGCCTTCGATCGAACCGGCCGTGATGCGGCCGTCGCCGTTCGGGCCGAGGCTGATCCCGAAATCGACGACGCCTGTGCCGGTGGTGATGAAGCGCGCATTGCCGCCGGTGGAATTATCGAAGAACTCGGTCTTGCCACCGTCCTTGGTGATGATCGTGGCGTTGCCGGCCGTCGTGAACGCACCGAAATTGGTCAGGCCATCGGCCTCGTTGATAATGGTTGCATTGCCGGCGGTCGCAGTATCGGACCCGGACAGCGTACCAAACACGGTCCCGCTGAAATCCTTGTTCACGATGGTCGCGGAGCCCGCCGAGGATTGATCGAGGAATGCGGTGCCGCCGCCATTCTGGTTGGTGATGTTGGCCGTGCCCGCATTGGTCCGGCCAAAGAAGCCGGTCAAGCCGCCGTCATTGATGATGGTCGCCCGGCCGGCCGTGGCGGTGTCGGTGCCGCCCCCGAGCGGATCACCGAAGTACAGCTGGCCGTTATTGGTGATCACCATAGAGCTGGCGGAGGTCGCGTTGAGGAACATCGTCGTGCCGGAGATAGCGTTCAGGAGCGATGTAATTCCCGATGTATCGGCATTGACGATATTGAAGAGGCCCTCGTTGTTAACGGCGCCAATGATGCTCGCGGTGTGGGTGGCGTCACCGAGCTGCAGCGCTGCGCACGAACAGATGAAAGTGTCGCCGGTATAGGTGTTGGCGCCCAGCAGCGCCAGGATGCCGGGTCCCTGCACGGAGATGCCACCACTGCCGGTGATGCGCGAGGCGATGACGGCCGATGGGTCTGTCGTGCCGGTGACATCGTTGGTGAAGAACGTCGTCCCCCCGGAGGCTAGCCTGAGATCGCCGCCCTGAATGGTGTAGACAGAACCGTCGCCGGTGAGGTCGAAGCCCACGAGGCTGGTGAGCTGCACGCCGCCTGGCGTAACCGTCACCGTGCCACCGCTTGCCGGCGTCGAGACTCCCGAGTAGCCGAACACCGTGCCGACTGACGAGGGATCGTAAGCAGTGCTGGTCGAACCGAAGACGTCCGTCCAATTCGTGGTGGTGGCGTCCCAGACGCCGCCTCCGCCGTTTGACGGCGCCGTTCGGCGTGGTCTGCGACCCGTTGAAGATTTGCTGCGCTGCTGCGGGGCTCGCCGCCGCCGCGCTCAAGGCGAGGCCGATCCAGAATGCCGCGCGAACAGCGGTGGCACGACGCGAGCAACCCCGCCCGCTCGATGGCAACCAAGCCCCCACGCTCTTCCCCTCACCCGCGGCGCTCCCCAGCGGCGCCGCGAGGAACTTAGGCCATGAGGCTGGCCGGTAGAACTACGGTTCCTCGAGAATCAGCCAACGGGACCGCAACTTGGGCAGATTCAACAACTCATGTTGCAACCGAGCCACGGTTTTGCCGGGCTCAATTCCTACCCCGCGCATGCGCCCATGCGTCAGAATGTCCGTTCCATGTACAGCTGTTCACATCTTGGCTGATCATCCAGGGCCGCGCCCCGTGCCCCTTCCCCGGCGCATTCGCATGAATGGCAAGCGCGCCGTCCGCAATAGCTCAGTAATTGCTCGCCGCCGACCCATTCGGGATGCCGTCGATCGGACATTCCTCCGTCCCCGGCGTCGAACGGGTCATCGCCTCGACCATGTCCCGCGTCCCTTCCGGGTCGGCGATCCAGTTCTTGTAGAAATCATAGGGGCAGGCCGCGACGCCGCGCGGGCTTTCGCCGGAATTGATCATGCCGGTGTAGCCGCGGTGGACCAGCTTGTAGAGATGGTTCTGCGACTGGCCGTTGCGGCGCGCATCGCGGATCAGATGTTTCGACAGCTGGGCATATTGGATGCCGTAGTCCTCCTCGCCGCACTCGCCGAGCGTCCGGCCGTCGAAGCCGATGATCGCGGAGTGACCGAAGTAGGAATAGACGCCGTCGAAGCCGGCGGCGTTGGCGACGGCGACATAGACGTTGTTGGCCCACGCCATCGCCTTGGAGATCATGACCTGTTGCTCCTTGGCCGGATACATGTAGCCTTGGCAGCGCACGATCAATTCGGCGCCCTTCATGGCACAGTCGCGCCAGATCTCCGGAAAGTTGCCGTCGTCGCAGATGATCAGGCTGACCTTCATCCCTTTCGGGCCGTCGGAGACATAGGTGCAATTGCCGGGATACCAGCCCTCGATCGGCACCCATGGCATGATCTTGCGGTACTTCTGGACGATCTCACCCTTGTCGTTCATCAGGATCAGGGTGTTGTAGGGCGCCTTGTGCGGATGCTCCTCGTGGCGTTCGCCGGTCAGCGAGAACACGCCCCAGACCTTGGCCTTGCGGCAGGCCTCCGCGAAGATCGCGGTCTCTTCACCTGGCACCGCCGAGGCCGTCTCGTACATCTCCTTGGAGTCGTACATGATGCCCTGGGTCGAGTATTCCGGGAAGATCACGAGATCCATGCCGGGTAGGCCCGCCTTCATGCCCACCAGCATGTCGGCGATCTTGCGGGCGTTGTCGAGCACCTCGGCCTTGGTGTGCAGGCGGGGCATCTTGTAGTTCACCACTGCAACACCGACGGTGTCGTTGCTGCTGGAAATGTCACCGTGAAGCATTTTGAGCGCTCCTGTCTTTTATTCGTTTGAGGTTGCCGTCGATCGAGCGACCGAGTTAGTGGCTGATCATCCAGGGGCGCGCGGTCGGAAAGCCCTTGGCGCCGCTCCTGGTCTTGGTCATCAGCCGCGCGGGCTTTTTCTTGTCGGTCGAGCTCTTGTCCTTCACGGTCTTGCCCGTGGAGCAGCAGCCGCAACCCGGGCCGTGCGAGGCCTTGTATTGGGCGAGCGTCTGCGGCGCGTGCGAGCTGCGCTCGTTGACGGCGTGCGCCTTGCGCTTGTCCGCCGGCATGCAGAAGAAATTCGGTGCGGTCAGAATGACGCGGGGCGCCATCGTCTCGCAGTGTGGGCAGTTTTGCGGATCGTCGCATTCCGCCATCGGGCGCAAATCCTTGAACGGACCGCAGTCGTCACAGAGATATTCATAGACCGGCATCGCATCATCCCTACGCTGTTGCCTGTGAGAGAATTCCCGCGGCGGATGCGGGGCGGCAGATACGCGCCGTCCCGCATCCCGTCGCGCAGGGAGACTATTTGTCCGGCGAGATCGGCATCTGGATATCGCCCGTGATGTGCTTGATGGGTCCTGCCGCCGACGGCATCACGTCGAAGTCGAAGATCTCGGTCGGCAGCCACAGCGTGGCGCAGGCATTGGGAACGTCGACCACGCCGGAGATGTGGCCCTGGCACGGCGCGGTGCCGAGGATCGAATAAGCCTGGGCGCCGGAGTAGCCGAACTTCTTCAGATACTCGATCGCGTTGAGGCAGGCCTGGCGATAGGCGATGTGGACGTCGAGATAGTGCTGCTTGCCGGCCTCGTCGACCGAGATGCCCTCGAAGATGAGATAGTCCTTGTAGTTCGGCGTGATCGGCGACGGCTTGAAGATCGGGTTCTTGATGCCGTACTTCGCCATGCCGTCCTTGATCACCTCGACCTTCAGATGCAACCAGCCGGCCATTTCGATGGCACCGCAGAAGGTGATCTCGCCGTCGCCCTGGCTGAAATGCAGGTCACCCATCGAGAGACCGGCGCCCGGCACGTAGACCGGGAAGTAGATCTTCGAGCCGCGGGAGAGATCCTTGATGTCGCAATTGCCGCCGTGCTCGCGCGGCGGCACGGTGCGCGCACCTTCCGCACCGATCTTGGCTTTCACATCGCCCTTGGCGCGGCCGCCATGGGCGGTCGCCGCGAACGGCGGGTTGGCGAGGCCGGGCACGCGGGTGGGGTTGGTCGAGATCAGCTCGGCCTCACGCTTGTTCCAGGTCTCCAGCATCTTCGGATCAGGCAGACAGCCGATCAGGCCGGGATGGATCAGGCCTGCGAAGTTGACGCCGGGCACGTGACGCGACGAGGTGTAGAGACCCTTGATGTCCCAGATCGACTTCTGCGCCAGCGGGAAATGGTCGGTCAGGAAGCCGCCGCCGTTCTGCTTGGAGAAGAAGCCGTTGAAGCCCCAAAGGCTCTCCTTCATCGGGCCGACGTCGAGCAGGTCGACGACGAGGAGATCACCGGGCTCGGCGCCCTTGACGCCGATCGGGCCGGAGAGGAAATGCACGATCGAAAGATCGATGTCGCGCACGTCGTCGGCGGAATCGTTGTTCTTGATGAAGCCGCCGGTCCAGTCATAGGTCTCGATAATGAAATCGTCGCCGGGATTGACCCAGGCCACGATCGGGATGTCGGGGTGCCAGCGGTTGTGCACCATGTCATTATCGTAAGCCGATTTGGTGAGATCGACCTTGATCAGTGTCTCTGGCATCGAGATGCTCCCCTTTCTACACGGTTGGTTAGACAGACAGATATTTCGAGACCTGCGCGGCATCGACGGCGTCGCGCGGATCGTCGCGCACGATCTCGCCGTTCTCGATCACCAGCACGCGGTCGGCGATATCGAGCGCGAAGCTCAGGACCTGCTCCGACACCACGATCGAGAGCCCCTTTTCGTCGCGGATGCGCTTCAAGGTGCGCGCCATGTCCTTGATGATCGACGGCTGGATGCCTTCGGTCGGTTCGTCCAGCAGCAACACCTTCGGCTTGGTCGCGAGCGCGCGGGCGATGGCGAGCTGTTGCTGCTGTCCGCCGGAGAGATTGCCGCCGCGGCGGCCCTTCATTTCCAGCAGCACCGGAAACAATTCGTAGATGTCGGCCGGCACTTCGGTCCCGCCGGAGACGACGAGGCCGGTCTCGATGTTCTCCTTCACCGTCATGGTCGAGAAGATCATGCGGCCCTGCGGCACATAGGCGAGGCCCTTTGCGACGCGCTCGTAGCTCGGCAGACCGCCGAGCTCGGCACCGTCCATGGTCACCGAGCCGCTTTTGGCGGGGAGAATGCCCATCAGCGATTTCATCAGCGTGGTCTTGCCCATGCCGTTGCGGCCCATGATCGCAACGATCTCGTTCGCGGCGACCTTGACGTTGAGCCCGTGCAGCACCTCGCTCTGGCCGTAGGCGACGTGAAGATCGGAAATAGCCAGCATCGTCGCGTCTCCTTTAATGGCCCAGATAGACTTCGACGACCTTGGGGTCGTTCTTCACCTTCTCCATGGTGCCCTCGGAGAGGATTTGCCCCTGGTGAAGCACGGTGACCTTGTGCGCGATGTCCTCGACGAACTTCATGTCGTGCTCGATCACCAGCACCGAGCGGTTCTTGATGATGCGGTTGAGCAGCTCGGCGGTCTTGGCGCGTTCGGACACGCTCATGCCCGCGACGGGCTCGTCGAGCATCAGCAGATCCGGATCCTGGATCAGCAGCATGCCGATTTCGAGCCACTGCTTCTGGCCGTGGCTGAGCAGATCGGCGTTCACGTTGAGCCGATCCTTCAGGAAGATCATTTCGGCGACTTCGTGCACCCGGTCGCGCACGGCGGCGTCGCGGGTGAAGGTCAGCGCGCCGAACACCGAGCGGCCGCGCGGATAGGAGATCTCCAGATTCTCGAACACCGTGAGATCGTCGTAGATCGACGGGTTCTGGAATTTGCGGCCGACGCCCGTCTTGACGATCTCGTTTTCCTTCATCCGCGTCAGCTCCTTGCCACGGAACTGGATCGAACCCGACGTTGCTTTGGTCTTGCCGCAGATCAGGTCGAGCACGGTGGTCTTGCCGGCGCCGTTGGGACCGATGATGACACGGATCTCGTTCTCGTCGACGTAGAACGAGAGATCGTTGACCGCCTTGAACCCGTCGAACGACACGGTCAGTGCTTCGACGGCGAGCAGGAATTCCTTGGGCTGATGACCGACGAGCATGATCTATCTCCTCACTGCCAGCGTGGCATCGGCATCGTGGTGACCTACGAGCATGATGACCTCCTCACTCCGCCGGGGCGCCGTCGGCGACCGAGCTGTCGGTCCAGCCGTCAGGTTTCGGTTTGCGCGACGAGATCAGGCGATCGATGCGCGGCTGCACGTAGTCGCCCCAGATCCCGGCGAGACCGTTCGGGAAGGCCAGCACCACGGCGATGAACAATCCGCCGAGGCCAAACAGCCACAATTCGGGGAAGGTTTCCGACAGGCTGGTCTTGGCGAAGTTGACCAGCAGCGTGCCGTAGACCGCGCCGAGGATCGAAAGCCGGCCGCCGACCGCCGTGTAGATCACCATTTCGATCGACGGCACGATGCCGACGAAGGACGGCGACATGAAGCCGACATTGAGCGCGAACATGGCGCCCCCGATCGCGGCGAACACGGCGGCAATACAGAAGGCGAAGATCTTGAAATTCGCGACGCTGTAGCCGGAGAAGCGGACCCGATCCTCCTTCTCGCGCATCGCGACCAGGATACGCCCGAGCTTGGAGTGCCGGACGAACTGCGCGATCATGATGCAGGCGAACAGAAGCCCGACTTCAAAGAAGTACAGCACGATCTTGGCGTGGTCGGGCCGGATGTCCCAGCCCTCCAACGTCCGCAGGTCGGTCATGCCGTTGATTCCGCCGGTGTAGCCCTGCTGTCCCACGATCAGGATGGTGAGGATGGCCGCGACCGCCTGGGTGATGATGGCGAAGTAGGTGCCGCCGACCCGGCGCTTGAACATCGCGGTGCCGATGATGAGGGCGAAGATGCCAGGCACGAGAATGATGGCGGCGATCGTGAAGGTGAGGCTGCTGAATGGCTTCCAGAACAGCGGCAGCGCGGTGATCTGATTCCAGTCCATGAAATCGGGAATGCCGGGCGTCGACTGGATCTTGGTGTTCTCCACGCTTGACGCCTCGAGCTTGAGGAACATCGCCATGCAGTAGCCGCCGAGCCCGAAGAACACGCCCTGACCGAGGCTCAGAATGCCGCCATAGCCCCAGCAGATCACCAGCCCCAGCGCGACGAAGGCATAGGTCAGGTATTTCGCGACCAGATTGAGCCTGAAGACATCAAGTGTGAGCGGCAGGACCACCACCAGGAAGACCGCGAGCACCAGAATTCCGATGAACTCCGATCGATTGAAGAAACGATTGTCGGTCATTGCATCAGCCCCAGTTTCTCACTTGCGGACCTTGAGGGCGAACAGCCCTTGCGGCCGCAGCATCAGGATTCCGACAACCGCAAGCAGCGTCAGCACTTTCGCCATCGAGCCCGACATGAAGAACTCGAGGGTGGATTGCGTCTGCGAGATCGAGAAGGCCGAGGCGATGGTGCCGACCAAACTGGCGGCGCCGCCGAACACGACCACCAGGAACGTGTCGACGATGTAGAGCTGTCCGGAAGTTGGCCCGGTGGAGCCGATCATCGTAAAGGCGCTGCCGGCGACACCGGCGATGCCGCAGCCGAGACCGAAGGTGTAGCGATCGACCTTTTCGGTATTGATGCCGACGGCTCCGGCCATGATGCGGTTCTGCACGACGGCGCGAACCTGGCGGCCCCAGCGCGACTTGTACATGACATAGGCGACGCCGATGGTGATCAGCACAGTGAGGCACATCACGAAGACGCCGTTGATCGGCACCTCGATGCTGTCCGTGACGTGCAGCGATCCGAGCATCCATTGCGGGAGCTCGACGCCGACCTCGCGCGCGCCGAACACGGAGCGATAGGCCTGCTGCAGCATCAGGCTGAGGCCCCAGGTCGCCAGCAGCGTGTCGAGCGGACGCTTGTAGAGATGCCGTATCAGCACCCACTCCACCAGCATTCCCAGGGCGCCGGATGCGACGAAGGCCAGGATCATCGCCAGGAAGAAATAGCCGCTGAACAGGCTTGGCAGATAGGCTTGGAAGAAATTCGAGGTCATCCAGGTGACGTAGGCCCCGAGGATCATGAACTCGCCATGGGCCATGTTGATGACGCCCATCTGGCCGAAGATGATCGCAAGCCCGAGCGCCATCAGGACGTAGACCGAGAACAGGATCAGTCCCGCAAAACCCTGCATGACGAAGATGGAGCCAAGATCACCAAGCGAATAGTCGCCGAACATCGATGTCCTCCGTCGGGGATAAGGTCCCGCGTCGCGAGCAGGTTCGCGACGCGGGGGTCTTGGGCGTGGATTTGCGGTCCACGCCAGGGAGCGGCTTGGTGTTGAGGAAAGGCGCGAGCGACGTCGCGACTTACTGGTAACCCTTGGGGAACGGATCCGGCTCGACGAGATCGGCGGTCTCGTAGATCAGCTCGAACTGGCCATCGAGCTTGGCGCGTCCCACCCGGGTCTTCGACCAGAGGTGATGGTTTTCGTGGATGCGGACATAGCCTTCCGGCGCACCCTTGAACTCGACGCCGGGCGAGGCCGCCGCGATCTTGTCGACGTCGAACGAGCCCGCCTTCTCCACCGTCAACTTCCACAGCCACGGGCCGAGATAGGCAGCCTGGGTGACGTCTCCGATCACGGTCTTTTCGCCCCACATCTTCTTGAACGCGGGCACGAAGGTCTTGTTGTTGGGATTATCGAGCGACTGGAAGTACTTCATGCAGGCATAGGCGCCCGCGATGTTCTCGCCGCCGATGCCGTCGATTTCGTCTTCGGTCACCGAGATCGTCAGCAGCGCCTGTTTCGAAAGGTCGATGCCGGCGGCCTTGAGCTGCTTGTAGAACGCCACGTTCGAGCCGCCGACGACGTCGGTGAAGATCACGTCGGGCTTGGTCAGCTTGATCTTGTTGATGACCGAGTTGAACTGGGTGTTGCCGAGCGGATAATACTCCTCGCCGACGACCTTGCCCTTCAGCACATTCTCGACGTGCTTGCGTGCGATCTTGTTCGAGGTGCGCGGCCAGATGTAGTCGGAGCCGATGAAGAAGAACGACTTGGCGCCCTTTTCCTTGGCGATCCAGTTCAGGCCGGCGAGAATCTGCTGGGTGGCCTCCTGGCCGGTGTAGATCACGTTCTTGGACTGCTCGAGGCCCTCATAGAAGGTCGGGTAATAGAGCATGCCGTTGTACTGCTCCATGACCGGCAGCACCGCCTTGCGGGATGCCGAGGTCCAGCAGCCCATGATCGCCGCGACCTTGTCGTTGACGAGCAGCTTCTTGGCCTTCTCCGCAAAGGTCGGCCAATCGCTGGCGCCGTCTTCCTGGATGAACTTGATCTTGCGCCCGAGCACGCCGCCCATGGCGTTGATCTGCTCGATGGCGAGCTTTTCGGCCTCGATCGAGCCGGTCTCGGAGATGGCCATGGTGCCGGTCGCCGAGTGCAGGATGCCGACCGTCACCTCGGTGTCGGTGACCGCCAGGCCCGTCGTGTTGATCGCCGAGGTCGCCGGAGCCTGCGCGAAA
Organism: Bradyrhizobium sp. S3.7.6; assembly: GCF_054061875.1. Taxonomy (NCBI): domain Bacteria; kingdom Pseudomonadati; phylum Pseudomonadota; class Alphaproteobacteria; order Hyphomicrobiales; family Nitrobacteraceae; genus Bradyrhizobium; species Bradyrhizobium sp. S3.7.6. The sequence continues at coordinate 519,447 of NZ_JBSSEQ010000001.1, forward strand.
GAGGCCCGCGGCAGCATCGTAATGGCCGGCACGGCGGCCATTCCCATCAATAGTTTGCGCCGGAGCGGCGACAACAGGCCCTTGTTTGCTTCGTCTGACATGAGCACCCCACTTTTGTTCGAGGACACGCGATTGGTGCCGTGAGGATGGCTCGAATTTGTGCAGCGCAAGCATACGCAAGATCGCGTATACTGCACCGCAAAATACCGACGTAGGCTTCTGGTACGGAATTTGCGAGGGCTCTGGGACGTATCGGGAGTGGGGTAACGAGTGGCAGGGCGGCAGCGAATAGACCGCGTCAGGCGCCAGTACAACCAGTGGGTCGCCAACCAGACGCTGGAAGACTACGCGCTGCGCTTCACCGCCAAGAGCGCGCGCCGCTGGTCTGCCGCCCGTGTCGCCAACACTGCACTCGGCGCCATCTCCTTCCTGGCGCTGGAAGCGATCGGCGGCACCATCACGCTGAACTACGGCGTAACCAACGCCAGCGCCGCGATCCTCGTCGTCTCCATCATCATCTTCTTCTGCGGCGTGCCGATTGCCTATTACGCAGCCAAGTGCGGCATCGACATTGACCTGCTCACCCGCGGCGCCGGCTTCGGCTATATCGGCTCGACCGTCACCTCGTTGATCTACGCCTCCTTCACCTTCATCTTCTTCGCCATCGAGGCGGTGATCCTGGCAACGGCGCTCGAGATGTGCTTCGGCATTCCGCGCCCGATCGGCTACCTCATCAGCGCGGTGGCGATCATTCCGCTCGTGACCTACGGCATCACGCTGATCAGCCGCTTCCAGCTCTGGACGCAGCCGATCTGGATCATCCTGCACATCCTGCCCTTTGCCGCGATCGCCTGGGCCAACCCCTACTCGTTCACGGAGTGGCGCAAGTTCGCCGGCGAGCATGGCGACCCGAGCGGACATTTCGATCTGCTGCTGTTCGGTGTCGCATCCTCGGTGGTGTTCTCGCTGGTGGCGCAGATCGGCGAGCAGGTCGACTTCCTCCGGTTTCTGCCGCGCGACCGCCGCACGTCGCGAACGTCGTGGTGGATCGCCCTGCTGATCGCGGGACCGGGCTGGATCATCTTCGGCGCACTGAAATTGTTGCTCGGCTCGTTTCTCGCCTTCTTTGCGCTAAGCCACGGCCTCTCGGGCGAGCTGGCGGCCGAGCCCGCGCACATGTATCTCGAAGCGTTTCGCTACGTGCTGTCGCAGCCGGATCTGGCGCTGGCGCTCACCGGCATGTTCGTGATCCTGTCGCAGCTCAAGATCAACGTCACCAACGCCTATGCCGGCTCGATCGCCTGGTCGAACTTCTTCTCGCGTCTGACGCACAGCCATCCCGGCCGGGTCGTCTGGCTGGTGTTCAACGTGATGGTGGCGCTGCTGTTGATGGAGATCGGCGTCTACAAGGCGCTGGAGCAGACGCTGGCGCTCTATTCCAACGTCGCGATCGCCTGGGTCGGCGCGCTCGTCGCCGATCTCGTCGTCAACAAGCCGCTTGGCCTGCGCCCGCCGCAGATGGAGTTCAAGCGCGCCCATCTCTACGACATCAATCCGGTCGGTGTCGGCGCCATGACGATCGCGACCATCGTCTCGATCGCGGCGTTTTACGGCCTGTTCGGTCCGACCATGAAGGCGCTCGCCGCCTTCGTCGCGCTCACGGTCGCCTTCGTCACCGCGCCTGTTATCGCCTGGCTCACCGACGGAAAGTACTACATCGCGCGCAAGCCGAAGCGGAGCTGGGCCAATATCGAGTCGATCCAGTGCTGTATCTGCGAGCACAGTTTCGAGCCGGAGGACATGACGTCCTGCCCCGCTTACGCCGGCCCGATCTGCTCGCTGTGCTGCTCGCTCGATGCACGCTGCCACGACCTCTGCAAACCGCATGCGCGCGCGCAGGTGCAGTTCGCCGAAGCGCTCGGCAGGATTCTTCCTGAACCGATCTACCGGCGGATCAACTCGCAGTTCGGCCACTATATCGGCGTGTTCATGGTCTCCGCCGGCCTCGTCGCGCTGGTGCTGGGACTGATTTATCTCCAGACCTCGGCGAGCGTGCCCGGCGAGAATTTGCTCGTCTCGAACGTGCTCTGGAAGGTGTTCTTCTCGCTCAGCATCATCATCGGCGTGGTGGCCTGGCTGTTCGTGCTGGCGCAGCAGAGCCGCCGCGCCGCCGAGGCCGAGACGCGGCGGCAGACGACGCTGCTGATCCAGGAGATCGACGCGCACAAGCGCACCGACGCCGAGCTTCAGCGCGCCAAGGAGGTCGCCGAATCCGCCAACCTCGCCAAGAGCCGCTACGTGGTGGGCCTGAGCCACGAGCTGCGCTCACCGCTGAACGCGATCAGCGGCTATGCCCAGCTCCTGGAGCAGGACGCGACGCTCAACACCAAGCCGCGCGACCAGGTCCGCGTCGTCCGTCGCAGCGCCGATCACCTCTCCGGCCTGATCGACGGCATTCTGGATATTTCCAAGATCGAGGCCGGGCGGCTGTATCTGTCGCGCGACGAAGTGCGGCTGAGCGAATTCCTCGACCAGCTCGTCGGCATGTTCCGTCTCCAGGCGGCCGCCAAGGGCATCGACTTCGTGTTCAGGCGGCCCGCGCATTTGCCGGTCGTGGTCTACGCCGACGAGAAGCGGCTGCGTCAGGTGCTGATCAATCTGCTCTCCAACGCGATCAAGTTCACCCAGACCGGCAGCGTGCAGTTCGTCGTGCACTATCGCAGCCCCGTTGCCGAGTTCGAAGTGATCGACACCGGCCCCGGCATCCAGGGCGACGACCTCGAACGCATCTTTGCACCCTTCGAGCGTGGCGCGCTCGGCGTCTCGCAGCCGCAGACGGGCACCGGGCTGGGCCTGACCATCAGCCGGCTGCTCGCCGGCGTCATGGGCGGCGACATCAAGGTCCTGAGCACGGTTGGCGCCGGCAGCACCTTCAAGGTCAAGATGCTGCTGTCGGAAGTCGCCAATCCGCTGCGCATCGCGCCGGTGGAGGCGCCGGTCTCCGGCTATCGGGGCGCACGCAAGACCATCCTCATCACCGACGACGACCCCGTGCATCGCGACCTCCTGCGCGAGGTGCTGGCGCCGCTCGGCTTCATCCTGCTCAGTGCACCCGATGGGCCAGGATGCCTCGCGCTGGCGCAGCATTGCCGGCCCGACCTGTTCCTGCTCGACATCTCGATGCCTGCCATGGACGGCTGGGCCGTCGCGGAGGCCTTGCGCACGAGCGGCCATCACCAGGCGCGCATCCTGATGGTGTCGGCGAGCGCTCTGGAGGCTCACGGCACGCCGCTGGCGCAGCCCTTCCACGACGGCTATTTGATGAAGCCAATCGACATCCCGCGGCTGCTGGAGACGATCCGCCAACTCCTAAAGATCGAATGGCAGTACGGCTCGGACCAGATCGCGGTGCCGTTCTGGCGGCTCGAGAGCGGATCAAGGCCACCGGTGCGGCACATCGAGGCGCTGATGGGGCTGGGCCAGATCGGCTACGTCAAGGGCATCCAGTTGAAGCTGGACGAGATCGGCAGCGAGCACCCCGAGCATGCCGACTTCGTTGCGGAAATGCGGTCGCTCGTCGACCGCTTCGATCTCGACCGGTACATGGCCACATTGAAGACGTTGCATGCGCATGAGCATTGAGTCGAGGAAGCGCGATGTCGCGCTCGTTGTCGATGACTCCCCGGAGACGCTGCGGCTGCTCACCGATGCGCTCGACGGCGCCGGGATGACGGTGATGGTGGCGCTCGACGGCGCGGCCGCGATGCGCATCGTCGACCAGATCACGCCCGACATCGTGCTGCTGGACGCCGTGATGCCCGGCATGGACGGTTTCGAGACCTGCCGCCGCCTCAAGCGCGACGCGGGCGTTGCCAACGTGCCCGTGATCTTCATGACAGGCCTTGCAGAGACCGAGCACATCGTGCGCGGGCTGGAGGCCGGCGGCGTCGACTACGTGACAAAACCGATTGTGATCGAGGAGATGCTGGCGCGCATCCGCGTCCATCTCGGCAATGCCCGCCTGACTCAGAGCGCGCGTGCCGCGCTCGACGTCTCCGGCCGCTTCCTGTTCGCAGTCAACCGCCAGGGCCACATCCTCTGGGCCACCCCGCAGGCGCAAAAACTGCTGGCCGATCATCATGGCGCGCAGGCCGACGACTTCGTCCTGCCGCCATCACTCCTGCAATGGCTGGAGCAGGCGAAGGACAAGGGCAGCTCGAAGTCGCAGGCGGCTCCCCTGCCCGACAATCCGCAACTGCGGCTCTACTACATGGGCGAAACCGCGCCGAACGAGTTCCTGCTGCGGCTGTCCAAGGAGTCCGGCACGGCGCTGCCGCCCGAATTCACCAGCGAGCTCGGCCTCACCACCCGCGAGGGCGAGGTGCTGGCCTGGCTCAGCAAGGGCAAGACCAACCGCGACATCGCGCAGATCCTGGGCTTGAGCCCGCGCACCGTCGACAAGCACCTGGAGCAGATCTACGCCAAGCTCGGCGTGGAGAACCGGACCGCGGCGGCGGCGATTGCAACGAATGCAACGCGAAGGAATTCGTAGCAGCACTGCAAATGAGTTGAGACGCAGTTCGCCCAACAAACAGTGTCGTCCCGGACAAGCGAAGCGCAGATCCGGGATCCATAACCACAGGGAGAAGTTTGGCGAAGACTCGGAGTGAGCGGTTCGCCCTAGAACCACTGCCTGGGAGTATGGGTCCCGGGCTCGCTTCGCGCCCCGGGACGACAGCCGTGTGCGTGGCAATCGCTACCGCCCCTCACACGAACAATCACTCACCCGTAAACAAACGCCCCGTCATCCAGATCCGTCTTCGGGATCTCGTCCTTCTCGGTCCAGTAATCCTGGCTGTGCTGCCATTCCGGCTTGTCGCCGCGCTTGGGGAGCAGGTCCATGTTGCGCATGATGTAGCCGGGGTTGAAGTTTTCCGGATCGATCCAGGGCAGGATCGGCATGTTGTGGTCTTCAGCGCGCAGCCTGACTTCGACCTTCTTCGTGCCCTTGGCCTTCATGTGGCCGAGCAGCCGGCAGACGAAATCGGCGACGACGTCGACGCGCAGCGTCCAGCTCGCACGGAAATAGCCGAACACCCAGACCATGTTCGGCACGCCCGTGAACATCATGCCGCGATAGGTCACGGTGTCGCCGAAGGCGAGCGGCTTGCCGTCGATCTCGAAGGCGATGTCACCGAGCGCCGCAAGATTGAAGCCGGTTGCGGTGACGACGACGTCGGCTTCCAGCAGCTTGCCGGACTTGAGCTGGATGCCGTTCTCGACGAAACATTCGATCTCGTCGGTGACGACGGAGGCCTTGCCGCTGGCGATGCCCTTGAACAGATCGGCATCGGGCACAAAGGCGATACGCTGCCGCCACGGCCGGTAGGTCGGCGTGAAATGCGTTTCGACGTCGTAGTCCGGCCCGAGAACCGCGCGGATCTGGTCGATCAGATCCTTCTTCACCTGCTCCGGCTTGGCAATGCAGAGCTTTGTGAAAGCATCCTGCTCGAACAATATTTTGCGGCGGACGATCTCGTGGATCCATTCCTCGTCGACCTGAAGCCGGCGCAGCTCCTCGGCGATCTCGATGGCGTTGCGGCCGAGCCGGAAATAGGTCGGCGAGCGCTGCAGCATGGTGACATGCGCGCAGGCGTCGGCGATGTTCGGCACCAGCGTCGCCGCGGTCGCGCCCGAGCCGATCACGACGACCTTCTTGTTCGCGAGGTCGATATCGTCGGGCCAGCTCTGCGGATGGACGATGCGGCCCTTGAAGCGGTCCATGCCCTTCCATTCCGGCGTGTAGCCTTCGGAATGGCGATAATAGCCCTGGCACATCCAGAGGAAGTTGGCGGTGAACGTTTTCGCCTCGCCGGTGTCGGTCGTCGTCGCCTCGATGGTCCAGAGATTTTGCTCGCTCGACCAGCTCGCGGAATTGATCTGGTGCTTGTAGCGGATGTGCGGGGCGATATCGTTGTCTTCGATCACCTCGTTCATGTAGGTGAGGATTTCCTCGGCGGTCGCGATCGGCGGGCCGACCCAGGGCTTGAAGCTATAACCGAAGGTATGGAGATCGCTGTCCGAGCGAATGCCGGGATAGCGATGCGTGCTCCAGGTGCCGCCGAACGTCGCCTGCGTTTCCAGGATGACGTAGCTCGTGCCGGGAAGCTGCTTTTCGATGTGATAGGCGCTGCCGATGCCGGAGATGCCGGCACCGACGATCAGCACGTCGAAATGTTCAGAGGCCTGCTTGGTTGTGGCGTGACTGCGGACAGCGACATTCATTGTTGCTTCTGTGCCTTGCTTGTTTTTGTGGCCGCCCTTGACCGGACGGCGCGTTTCCTCCGCGACGGGCATGGTCGCCCATCGCGCTTCCACTTCAAAATGACACAGATCAATTCGCGGTCAAACTATAACGCCGCACCCCAGCTCCGCGCGGTCTGCAAAATCCAGTCGCGATAGAGGGTGAGCGGCGTGACGCCGGTCAATCCGCCGCAGCCGGCGGCGCCGTTCGGTCCCGTGGACCAGCTGATGACGCCGACAAGCACCGGACCGTTCGGCTTGTCCTCGAACACCGGACCGCCGGAATCGCCGGTGCAGGCGCCAATTCCGTCGCGAACACCGTTGGTTACGGGATCGACCAGCCGGATCTGGAACGTGCCGGGCTGGCCCGTGGCCACGAGCCCGGCAACGCGCGTCGCGCCGCCGCTCTTGCCGTCGCCACGGACGGTGACGCCGATACCGGCGATGACGAAGCGGCTGCCAACCTGGATTGGAATGGTCGGCGCACCGACCGACACCGTCGATTTTCCCTTGAGTGGAATTTCCAGTTGCAACAATGCCACGTCCGCGGTGGCGCGATGCGCCTGCATTGCCTGCATGTTGAAGTTCGGATGGATCGCGACGGTACGCACATTCAGCAATTGCGGCGCACCGTCAGCGCCGCGATCGACGATCTTGTAGTCCGCGCCGGGCTGCACACAGTGGGCAACCGTCAGCACGACCTTCGGAGCGATCAGGCTGCCGGTGCAGAAATTGCCACGCGAGCCGACGATGGTGACGACCGCGCGCGCGACACCATCGGCCTGCGGCGTGCCGCCGCCGACGATGGCGTGTGCGGGCGTAGCGAGCAGCAGCGCGGCTGCGATGAGGGTTGCAAGCTTCTTCATGGGAACACGCTTTGGCGTCAGCATCGGTGACGGCGGGATTGCTTCGGACTGGCCCTTGCCGATAGCGCATGCTAGCGCTCTTGGGAAGGAATTGACGAGGGCGGGATCTTGACGATCGAGGCTGTGATCTTTGATTTTGGCGGCGTGCTGACGAGCTCGCCGTTCGAGGCGTTCGCGCGGTACGAGACCGAGCGCGGTCTGCCCGTCGACATCATCCGGCGCACCAACGCCGCCAATCATCTGGAAAACGCCTGGGCCAAGTTCGAGCGAGCCGAGGTCGACATCGACACCTTCGACAAGCTCTTCGCGGAAGAATCGCGCGCGCTCGGCGCGGAGGTGCGCGGCCGCGACGTGCTGCCGCTGCTTCAGGGCGATCTGCGTCCCGAGATGGTCGAAGCTCTCAAGCGCATCAAGGCGCAATTCAAGACCGGCTGTATCACCAACAATCTGCCTGCCAACGCGATCGGCAGCATGACCGGGCGCTCACTCTACATCGCCGAGGTGATGGTTCTGTTCGACCACGTCATCGAATCCGCCAAGATCGGCCTGCGCAAGCCCGACCCGCGCATCTACAGGATGATGGTCGAGACGCTGAGGGTCGATCCGAAGAATTGCGTCTATCTCGACGATCTCGGCGTCAATCTAAAACCCGCGCGCGAGATGGGCATGACGACGATCAAGGTAGCCAGCGGGGCCCAGGCCATCGCCGAGCTCGAGGCGGCGACGGGGCTGAAGCTGCGCTAGTCTAGCCTGTCATTGCGAGGAGCGAAGCGACGAAGCAATCCAGAGTCTTTCCGCGCAGGGATTCTGGATTGCTTCGCTGCGCTCGCAATGACGGCGTAGAGCCATCTCGCCTGGCAGACTGACTACTCCGCCGCGGCGGCGATCCGCTCCGGAAAGGCGGCCGCCAGCGATGCTCTATCCGGCTTCAGCACACCGCGCTCCGTGATGAGACCAGTGACCAACCGCGCCGGCGTCACGTCGAACGCGTAATTCGCGACCGGCGAGCCCTCCGGCACGATGCGCACCGTCTCCAGCCGGCCGTCGGCGGTGCGGCCGGTCATGTCGGTCACCTCCGTGCCGCTGCGCTGCTCGATCGGAATGTCGCGGATGCCGTCATCAACGGCGAAATCGATCGTCGGCGACGGCAATGCGACATAGAACGGCACGCCGTTGTCGTGCGCGGCAAGCGCCTTCAAATATGTGCCGATCTTGTTGCAGACATCGCCATTGGCGGCGACGCGGTCGGTGCCGACGATGGCGAGGTCGACCATGCCGTGCTGCATCAGGTGTCCGCCGGTGTTGTCGGGGATCACCGTGTGCGGCACGCCGTGATGGCCGAGCTCCCAGGCCGTGAGCGAGGCGCCCTGGTTGCGCGGACGGGTCTCGTCGACCCAGACATGGATCTTGATGCCACGCTCATGCGCCAGATAGATCGGCGCCGTTGCGGTGCCCCAGTCGACGGTGGCGAGCCAGCCGGCATTGCAATGGGTCAGCACGTTGACGGTCTCGCCCGGCTTCTTCTTTGCGACGATCGCCTCGATCAGCTTCAAGCCGTTGCCGGCGATGCCGCGGTTGATCTCGACGTCCTGCTCGACGATCTCGTCGGCGCGCGCATAGGCCGCCTCCGCCCGTTCAACCGGATCGACCGGCGCGAGCGCCGTGCGCATCTCGTCGAGCGCCCATTTCAGATTGATCGCGGTCGGCCGCGCCACGACCAGCGTGTCATAGGCGCGCTTGAGGCCGGCGTCTGATGAGTCCTCGCGCATGGCGAGCGCCATGCCGTAGGCCGCGGTTGCACCGATCAGCGGCGCGCCGCGCACCAGCATGTCGCGAATGGCGACCGCAGCGTCTTCGCAAGAAGTCAGCTTAGCGATGACGAACTCATGCGGCAGCCGGCGCTGGTCGATCGCGCCGACCGACCAGCCATCGCGCTCGCGCCAGATGCTGCGAAAATGCTTGCCGTCAACCTTCATGGCATTCTGCCTTTCGTATCACGCCCGCAGGATGCGCCCGGCCACCGCATCGAGCTTCTTCAAGAGCTCGGGATCGCGCGCCTCGGGCGCCGTGATCAACGCGGTGTCGAGCGCGCGGTCCGAACCGATCGGGCACGGCTCGTGCTCGCGCGGAAAATCCGTCGCGAGCCGCGCCACCAGCGCCTTCGCCTTGTCGGCGTTCGAGGTCAGCACGCGGATGATGTCCTGGACGGTGACGGCGTCGTGATCGGGATGCCAGCAGTCGAAATCCGTCACCATCGCGACCGTGGCGTAGCAGATCTCGGCCTCACGCGCGAGCTTTGCCTCGGGCATGTTGGTCATGCCGATCACGGAATAGCCCGATGTCTTGTAGGTCATGCTTTCCGCATAGGTGGAGAATTGCGGCCCCTCCATGCAGACATAGGTGCCGCCGCGCGCAAACGCGATGCCCTCGGCTTCGGCTGCCGCCCCAAGATGGATACGAAGCCGCGGCGAGACCGGATGCGCCATCGACACATGCGCGACACAGCCCCGACCGAAGAACGAGCTCTCGCGCTTGTGGGTGCGATCGACGAACTGGTCGACGAGAACGAAGGTGCCGGGTGGCAGCTCCTCCCTGAACGAGCCGCAGGCCGAGAGCGAGATCAGGTCGGTGACGCCGGCCCGCTTCAGAACATCGATGTTGGCGCGATAGTTGATGTCGGAGGGCGACAGCCGGTGACCCTTGTCGTGCCGCGGCAGGAACACGATCGGCAGGCCGGCAATCGAGCCGCGCCGCAGAGGGGCCGACGGCTCGCCCCAGGGGCTCTTGATCACTTCTTCGCGCGCACCCTCGAGACCCGGCAGATCGTAGATGCCGGAGCCACCAATGATGCCCAATACCGCCTGCGTCATGCCTGCTCCACCCTGTCAGCTATGTGCGACATGGTTAAGCTATGCCAGTTTTGCGGCGATTTTGAAACGGGGGTGGTGGGGCGATGCCGGTGCTGTGAGGGGCGTGGAGTGCTCGCCTCACACTCGATGTCGTCCCCGCGAAAGCAGGGACCCATAGCCACAGGGCGCAGTTTGGCGAGGGTTCGTCGTTCTGTACTGCGACCCTCAACGATCGATAGATTCCGCGGTATGGGTCCCTGCGTTCGCAGGGACGACCCGGGGAGAGATAGGTACGTCTAATTAAGCCGCCGCGGCCAGCTGCAGCTGGTTCGCGACCATCCGCTCCAGCGTCTCGACCGACTGGAAGTTCTCGGGCGTGATCTCGGACTGCGGGATGGTGAAGTCGAACTCGGCTTCGACGCCGAGCATCAGATTGACCATGTCCATCGAGGTCAGGCCCGCATCGACGAGCCTCGCCTGTGGCGTGATGTCCGCGGTGAGCGAGTTCTGCTCGAGGATGCCCTTCACCAGCTTGATGACGCGATCGCGCACGTCGGTATCGAAGGCCTGCATCGGTAAATTCCCATCTGTCTATTCAACGGTCGGACCGGTTGCCGGCTACGATGGGCGCGACGGGCCGATCCCACAATGGGCGCCACCATTACTTCGCCTTTCTTAGTAAACGATGACTCAGATTGTCTGGAATTCCGGGTTCTTCCAGATCCCTAACGCGATCACGGAATTGTCGGCGATGCAAACAACCCGAACTTAACTGTTCGTTGGGAATTGCGGTTTGTTTACCCTCTATTTCATCGACGAATTTGAATTAAATCCGTAGCCTCGTCTCACAAGCAAAATGGTCGGAGGATCGCTTGCACGGCATCGCGAATGATGCCGGCGATCCTGAACGGCAAACCGGAGGCGGACGAGTATGAACGTGCGTGAAGCAGTCCTCACTGTCGACGAAACGCAAACGAGCTTTCTCGAACACGGCCCCTCCCTCATCGAACGCGCCACCCGGACCGCCACTGCGGCGGCGGCCGACGCGGACGGGGTCGATCGCGACGCCCGCTTCCCCCACAAGGCTTTCGAGGTCGCGCGTGAGCAGAAACTGCTCGGCGTCATGATCCCGGTCGAGTTCGGCGGCCTTGGCGCTTCGATCTACGACGTCACCGACATCTGCTACACGCTCGGGCGCGCCTGCGCCTCGACCGCGATGATCTATGCGATGCACACGACCAAGGTCGCCTGTGTCATCAGGCACGGCCACGGCATCCCCTGGATGGAAACGATGATGCGCCGGGTCGCCCGCGACCAGTGGCTGCTCGCCTCCTCCACCACCGAAGGCCAGAACGGCGGCAACATCCGCGCTAGCGCCGCGGCAGTCGACCACGCCGGCGACGCAGTCTCGCTGATGCGCGACGCCACCGTGATCTCCTACGGTGCGGAGGCCGACGGCCTCGTCACCATCGCCCGCCGCGCCACCGAGGCCGCCGCCTCCGACCAGGTTCTGCTGGCGCTCGCCAAGGACGATTATTCGCTGAAGCAGACGCAGGGCTGGGAGACGCTCGGCATGCGCGGCACCTGCTCGACCGGCTTCGAGCTGAAGGTCGATTGCCCGGCCGACCGCATCTTCCCGGAATCCTATGACAAGATCCATGCCCAGACCATGACGCCGTTCGCGCATCTGTGCTGGTCCTCGGCCTGGGCCGGCATCGCGGCTGCGGCCGTGACCCGTGCGCAGGCTTTCGTTCGCAAGGCGGCCCGCACCTCGGGCGGCCAGATGCCGCCGGCCGCGGCGCATTTCACGGCCGCGAAGATGTCGCTGGCCAAGCTGCGCGCGCTGATCGCAGCCAATGTCGACACCTTTGCCCGCGCCGAACATGACGAGCGCGCGCTGAGCTCGCTCGATTTCCAGTCTTCGATCACGCTGTTGAAGGTGCAGGCCTCCGAGCTCGCGGTCGAGACCGTGATGCATGCGATGCGCACCGCGGGCCTCTCCGGCTACCGCAACGACGGCGAGTTCACCATGGGCCGCCACCTGCGCGACGTGCTGTCCTCACCGATCATGATCAACAACGACCGCATTCTCGCCAACGCCGCCACGTCGACGCTGATGAGCGGCATTCCGGCAAGCCTTCGGGACTAGAAAGCCTTCGCGACTGACGTGCCTTTCGGCCAAAAAGAACAATTTCAGATAGCAGGAAGTCGAACATGAACATTGCTGTTCTCCCCAACTCGCCCGAGACCGCGCCGCAAATCGCAGATCCGCTCGATCATCTCGCCGACAAGCTGTTCCACCCCATGGGCTCGGACGGCGTCTACGCCCGCACCGCGCTCTATGAGGGCGTCGTCGAGCGTCTCGCCGCGCTGATCACGAGCGATCGCGAGGCCGGCACCGAGGTCATGCGCTTTCCGCCGGTGATGAGCCGGGCCCAGCTCGAGAAATCCGGCTATCTCAAGAGTTTTCCGAACCTGCTCGGCTGCGTCTGCGGCCTGCACGGCACCGAACGCGAGATCAACGCGGCGGTGAGCCGCTTCGACGCCGGCGGCGACTGGACTTCATCGCTCTCGCCGGCCGACCTCGTGCTGTCGCCCGCCGCGTGCTACCCGGTCTATCCGATCGCGGCGAGCCGCGGACCTTTGCCGAAGGGCGGCCTGCGCTTCGACGTCGCCGCCGACTGCTTCCGCCGCGAGCCGTCGAAACATCTCGACCGGCTGCAATCGTTCCGGATGCGCGAATATGTCTGCATCGGCAGCCCCGACGACGTCGCCGATTTCCGCGAGCGCTGGATGGTGCGCGCGCAGGCGATTGCCCGCGACCTCGGCCTGACCTTCCGCGTCGACTATGCCAGCGACCCCTTCTTCGGCCGCGTCGGTCAGATCAAGGCAGTGAGCCAGAAGCAGCAGCAGCTCAAGTTCGAGCTCCTGATCCCGCTCCGCTCGGAGGATCAGCCGACCGCCTGCATGAGCTTCAACTATCACCGCGAACATTTTGGCACGACCTGGGGCATCCAGGACGCCAATGGCGAACCGGCCCACACCGGCTGCGTCGCCTTCGGCATGGACCGCCTGGCCGTCGCCATGTTCCACACCCACGGCACCGATCTCGCCGCCTGGCCCGCCAAGGTGCGGGAGATCATGGGCATGCAGCCGTTAGCCACGGCCGATGCCCATGGTGAAGGCTGGCGCTAGAGCGTGATCCGGAAAACTGCGGGGCGGTTTTCCGAAAGATCATGCTGAAACGATAGAGCGAACGAGGCCTCCCATTTCCACGGGTAAAACGAGCGTGATCCACACCAAGGTCCGATGCCGCGAGATCACCGAGGCCGACGTCGATGCGGTCGCGGACCTGCTGACGCGCGGCTTCGTCGGCCGCTCGCGCAATTACTGGATTCAGGGGCTGCGCCGACAGGCCTTCCGGCCCGTGCCGGAGGGCTATCCGCGCTTCGGCTACATGCTCGACAATGACGGCGCGCCCGTCGGCGTGCTGCTGCTGATCTACACGGCGCGAAAGCACGGCGAAGAGGCCGCCATCCAGTGCAATTTGTCGAGCTGGTATGTCGATCCGGCCTACCGCAACTACGCCCCGCTGCTGACCAAGATCGCGCAGCGGCACAAGGATGTCACCTATCTCAACATCAGCCCGGCGCCGTGGACCTGGCCGATCATCGAGACGCAGGGCTTTCGTGCCTATTGCCACGGCATCTTCTTCTCCGTGCCTGCACTCGCGCGCCCTCCGCGCTGGAGCAAGATCGAGGTCATCTCGCAGCACGCCAAGGCGATCGAGGGGCTGACCGACGACGAGACGCAGCTCCTCACGCGGCATGCCCGCTACAATTGCCTCAGCCTGGTCTGCCGCACGCCGAAGGGAACGTTCCCCTTCGTCCTGCAGCCGGTGCGCATCCGCCGCGGCTTCATCGCACCGCCGGCGATGAAGCTGATCTATTGCCGCAGCGCCGCCGAATACGCCGCCTGCGCAGGCCGCATCGGCCGGCTGCTGCTGCGACTTGGCAAGATCTCGGTGGCGATCGACTCCAATGGCCCGATACCCGGCCTCGCCGGCATCTACACCGAGCGGCGCGGTCGTAAATATTTCAAGGGCCCGCACCGGCCGCAGCTCGGCGACCTCACGGACACGGAACTCGTGCTGTACGGGCCGTAGGGTAAGGTCGGGCCCAACATCCGCCGTCGTCCCTGCGAACGCAGGGACCCATACCGCGTGATCTACCTGTGAGCCCAGACGCCGGTACCGCGGGAAGATCATTCCGGATCAGTCTTCGCCAAACTGCGCCCTGGGGTCATGGGTCCCTGCGTTCGCAGGGACGACACCTGATTTGTTGCAGGCTCTCGGCCAACTCTGGCTTGCAGGCACTTCCGCATTCGCGCGCCGGCACACACTCTACGCATCCCCAGTCACCCTCCGTAAACTACTGCGCTTAAGGGAATTTTCCGGCCTCTTCGCTACGCTCAGTGGCTGAACTACGTTGCGTTAAGTCTATTGCCGGCCGAGACCCGTCGATCCCATGACGCCGATCCGCGATAACGAGCTTGGTGCACGCCACGCAGAGGGCCCGCAGGCCCTCGTCGGGCTGAGCCAGCTTGCGCTCGATCACATGGAGCAGGGCGTCTGCGTCTACGACGCCGACAACCGGATCGTGCTGGTCAACCAGAGCTATCTGTCGCTGTTCGACATGTCGGCCGACATCGTGCATGTCGGCACGAGCTACCGCGAGGTGCTCGCACACAGCGCGGCGCGCGGCAACTTTCCTCAGGACGAGCTCGACGCGCTGTATACGAAGCGGATCGCGCAGATCGCAGGCGGGAAGCCGTTCCGCACGGAGCAGCAACTGGCGAGCGGACTCGTCATGGCGCTCGAGCTGAAGCCGCTTCCCGGCGGCGGCTGGATGACGATCTGCGATGACGTCAGCCGCCTCGCCCGGCTCGAGGCGGAATTACGCGTGCAGACGGAGCGCAGCCAGCACGCGCTCGCCAACATGTCGCACGGCCTCATCATGTACGATGGCGACAGCCGTGTCGTCGTCTGCAATGAGCGGTTTCTGAACCTCTACAATCTCGACCCCGACATCGTGAAGCCGGGCGTCTCGCATTGCTCAGTGATCGAACACTGGATGTCGCGCGGCAACCTGCCGGGCATGCCGATTGACGAATTCCGCCACACGCGCCTGGAGGACGTGCGCGCCAGGAAAGCGAAGACCCTGCTGGTGATGCGCTATGACGGCCGGATGGTGCAGGCGGTGTCCCGCTTCCTGCCCGACGGCGGCTGGGTGACGGTGCATGAGGACGTCACCGAGCGGCTGCAGTACGAAGAAGCGCTGCGGCAACAGAACTTCATCCTCGATGCGGCGCTGGAGAACATGGCGCACGGGCTCGCCTTCTACGACAGCGACATGCGCCTGCGCGTCTGCAACACCACCTACCGCAAGATCTATCGGCTGTCGCCGGAGGAAACCAGGCCTGGCACGCATCTCGGCGAGCTGATCGAGCGGTCGATGGTGAACGGGGCGTTCACTTCCGAATACAGTCCGCAACAGCTGCTGGAAGCCGCCAGCGCGAGGATCGCGAACCACGATTCCTCGCCGATGCGCCGGCGCATGTCGAACGACACCGTGATCTCGGTGCGCTACTGCGCGCTGCCCGAGGGCGGCTTCGTCGCCACCTACGAGGACATCACCGACCGCGAGCGCGCGATCGAAGAGCTGAGCGAGCAATACCGCCGCTTCGACGCGGCGCTGAACAACATGAGCCAGGGCCTGTGCATGCTCGATGCGAGCCTGCGCGTCATCGTCTGCAATCGCCGCTACATCGAGATGTATGGGCTGTCGCCCGATGTCGTGAAGCCCGGCGTCTCGATGCGCGAGATCATGGAGCATAGCTGCGACCTCGGCATCCATCCGAACACGACCGCCGCGAGGATCTATGCCGACTATGTCGAAAGGCTGCGCGAGGGCGAACACACGCTGCACCGTCACCTGAACGACGGCCGCATCATCAAGCTCAATCACAAGCGGATGGAGCACGGCGGCTGGGTTGTCACCTATGAGGACGTCACCGAGCGCCACAAGGCCCAGGCCCGCGTGGCGCACATGGCGCAGCACGATTCACTCACCGACCTGCCCAACCGCACGCTGTTCCGCGAGAAAATGGGCGAGGGACTGAACCAGGTCGCGATCGCCGGCGGAGCGATGGCCGTGCTGTGCTTCGACCTCGATAATTTCAAGACGGTCAACGACCGCCTCGGCCACGCCGCCGGCGATCGGCTTCTGCGCTGGGTCGCGTCACGGCTGAAGGAGAATGTCGGCGAGCATGACACCGTCGCCCGCCTCGGCGGCGACGAGTTCGCCGTTCTCCAGCGCGGACCGCAGCCGCAATCGGCGGAACGGCTCGCCCGCCGCCTGGTCGAGATCATCGGCCACCCGCCGCCGCTGGAAAGCCAGTCGATCCATGTCGGCGTTTCCGTCGGCATCGCGATCGCGCCCGATCACGGGCTCGATGCCGACGAGCTGATGAAATGCGCCGACCTTGCGCTGTACCAGGCCAAGGCCAAGGGGCGCGGCGCCTACCAGCTGTTCGAGCCCGAGATGGAGGAACAGGCGCGCGGCCGGCACGCGCTGGAGCACGATCTGCGTGGCGCGCTTGAGGCACGCGAATTTCACCTCGTGTTCCAGCCGCAGGTGCGGCTCGACACCACCGAGCTCACCGGTTTCGAGGCGCTGCTGCGCTGGAAACACCCCTCCCGCGGCTTGGTCTCGCCGGCCGAATTCATTCCTCTCGCGGAGGAGAACGGGCTGATCGTCCCGATCGGCGAATGGGTGCTGCGCACGGCCTGTGCGACCGCGGCGTCCTGGCCCGATGTCACCGTCGCGGTCAATTTGTCGCCGGTGCAGTTCCGCTCGCGCGGACTCGTGGCGATGGTCGCGAGCGCGCTTGCGGAAGCCGACCTGCCGCCGCAGCGGCTCGAGCTCGAGGTCACCGAGACCGCGCTGCTCGACGACAGCGAGGCGACGATCGAGATCCTGCACCAGCTCCGCGCGCTTGGCGTGCGTGTCAGCCTCGACGATTTCGGCGTCGGCTATTCCTCGCTGAGCTATTTGCGCAAGTTTCCGTTCGACCGCATCAAGATCGACCGTTCCTTCGTCGGCACGCTCGGCGAGAGCCCGGAGAGCGTCGCCATCGTTCGCACCATCGCCAGCCTCGGCTCCGTGCTCGGCGTCGAGACCACGGCGGAAGGTGTCGAGACCATCGAGCAGCTCGACTTCGTCCGCGAATGCGGCTGCACAGCAGTCCAGGGCTACTATTTCGGCAGGCCGTGCCCGGCAGCCGAGGTCGGACGCACGATCGAGCGACTGAGCGCGGTCAGACGCGTGGCGTGACGCTCCGCTTCACCGCGACGCTCTCTCTATCGTTACGCCCGACACGACCTCAGGCGATTGAGCGTGGCACGATCGGCCGATGCGAGCGCATTGCTCCACTCCCGTTCGGAGAGGTCTCCGACCAGGCTGGAAAGGCTGATGGCAAGTGCACGAAGCCGCGCATTCTCCTCAAGAAGCAAAAAAACGTCGTTCGACGGGGATTCATCGTCCGAAAAGCTAGCGCCTTCGCAGAGCTGCTGCGACAAGAGTTCGAAAGACTCGTCACGCACGGTATCTTCGGCAGTGGAAATCAGCTTCTGTCTCTTATGACGCATTAAATCTTCATCACTCATGGCAAATTCCCCAACTCAGGACATGCCTCCAACCGCATTTGGATACATCGATTGAGTCGGCGGCGGATTTGAGTCCGAAATGGGCTCACACGATGTACGCCTCGTGTCCCCCGGCGCCTCGCTTGCTTACTCGTTCGCTTCACCGGCGTCTTTCAGACCGGCTCGCAGTGCGGTCACGACGCGATGGGCCACGTCGATATCCCTGACCGACAATCCATCCGCAAGGCCGTTGACCCACGGGACCTGCAAGCGGCC
The DNA here is from genome assembly GCF_054061875.1 of Bradyrhizobium sp. S3.7.6. Lineage (NCBI taxonomy): Bacteria > Pseudomonadati > Pseudomonadota > Alphaproteobacteria > Hyphomicrobiales > Nitrobacteraceae > Bradyrhizobium > Bradyrhizobium sp. S3.7.6. The sequence goes on from NZ_JBSSEQ010000001.1 coordinate 537,446, forward strand.
GGCGGCGTCGTAGACCTGCCTGCCCTTGTCGGTGAGCACCACAAGCTGCGCCCGGCGATGATGCGGGTTGGTCTCGAAGACAACGAGACCATCACGCGCGAGGTCGTTGACGATGCGCTGCACGTTCTGGCGATTGGCGCCGAGATTGCGGGCGAGCCAGGCGACCGGCTCCGGGCGCTCGGCGTCGGCGATCGCCCCCAGGATCTGCCAGCGCGCACTGGTGAGGCCGAGCGACGTCACCAGCCGGTCGCCAGCGGTCAGAAGCAGGCTGTTGGCGCGGAACATGTCGAGGATGAGGCCGGTCAGCGCTTCGCCCGCCGGGGTCCGTTTGGTCTTGTTCATTTGGCACCATTGATCCGTATTGACATCATGATGTCGATTAGCTATATCCGGGACTGTCGAATTGACATTATGACACCAAATTGACCGGAGCAATGTCATGCCCCTCATGCGCCCCCTCGACCCTGCCTTCCCGATCGACCGTCAGATCGCGCTCGAAACCGGCCCCGTGGTGCTCGTGAACGTGTTCACGCTCGACGCCGAGGATGAGCAGAGCTTCCTCAAGACGTGGCAGGACGACGCCGCCTTCATGAAGCGCCAGCCCGGTTTCATCTCCACCCAGCTTCACCGCGCCGTCGGCGACAGCCCGGCCTATCTGAATTACGCGGTGTGGGAATCCAACGCGCATTTCCGCGCCGCTTTCACCCACCCGGAATTCCGCGCAAAGATCGCCGCCTACCCCGCATCCGCAGTCGCGAGCCCGCATCTGTTCCAGAAGGTCGCGGTGCCCGGTATTTGCGTGGGGTAGCTGCGCGCCTCCCACTCAGCTGTCATGCCCCGGCTTGACCGGGGCATCCAGTACGCCGCGGCCTCTCGGCTTAAACACAACTGTCTCTGGAATACTGGATCGCCCGATCAAGTCGGGCGATGACAGCGAGCATGCGGAAAGCCCCGCGCAGCTCGTCGTTATCCGACGAAGCAAGGGACGCAGCTCTATCCTGCCGCAGGCAGTGCGCTGTCCGGCGGCGTGCCCCATGGGCGGTCGGCTGAGGCGAGCCCGATCAGGCGGCCCTGGATGTAGTCGCAGCCCCAGTCGCGCAGCATGGCGGCGGCCTCTTCGTCCTGCACCCACTCGGCGACCGTCTTGATGTCGAGGCGGCGGGCGAGGTCGATCAGGGTCTGCACAAAGGCGCGGTCGTCGGCGGAACGGGTGATGTTCTGCACGAAGGCGCCGTCGATCTTGACGATGTCGACGCCGAGCTTGCGCAGGTTTCGGAACGAAGTGTAGCCAGCGCCGAAATCGTCGATGGCGATGCGGCTGCCGAAATTCTTCAGCCGCGTGACAAAGCCACGCACGTCATCGATGTCCTGGATCGCGACCGTCTCGGTGATCTCGACGATCAGCCGCTCGGCGACGCCGGGGTGGGCCAGCATCAGCGACTCAATTCCCGCCCACCAGTCCGGATCCATCGTCGTATCAGGCGAGATGTTGAGGCTGAGGCAGATGTCGGGCGCGGCGGCGAGCTCGGCGACCACGAGCTCGAGCACGCGGTGATCGACCAGGCGGATCAGGCCGAGCCGTTCGGCAACCGGCACGATGTCGGGTGCCAGCAGCACCTGGCCGTCGCCCTGGTCCATCCGCACCAGGCATTCGTGGAACGCGCAGTCGCGCGAGGCGGCCGCGACCACCGGCTCATAGGCGAGCTTGATGCGGCGCTCGTTCAGCGCGGTGACGATCTCGTCGGTGACACGGATGTTGACGCGGCGCTGTGCGTCGCGCGCGGCATCCGGGCGCCACGCCGCGAACGAACCGACGCGGCGTTGTTTTGCCGCGTCCAGCGTCTCATGGGCGCGATTGACGGCCTCGTCAGTGCTGCGGGCATAGCGCGGCACGCTAACCGCGCCGATCGACGCCGTGACCGAGACCGGGCCGGATTTGGTCGGCACCACCTCGTCGCGGATGCCGGCAAGGAAGCGCTCGGCGGCGACGTTCATGTCATCGACGGTGCAGTTCTTCAGAATCAGACCGAACTTGTTGCCGGAGAAACGGCCGAGCACGTCACCGCCGCGCAGGCGGGCGCGGATGCGCTTGGCCACGTCGAGGATCACGGCGTCCGCGACGTCGAAGCCGAAAGCGTCGTTGACGCGGGCGAGATGATCGATGCCGACCAGCATGAAGGCTGCGGTCGAGCGGAAGCGGGTCGTCTCCTCGATCGCCTCGGCCAGCGCCGCGATCAGGTGGGAACGATTGAGCTCGCCGGTCAGCGGATCGAGCCGAGCCAGCTTGGCCAATTCCTCGTCGCGGGCGTGGCGCTCATTGTTGATGCGGATGGAGCCGATCGCGCGCACCGGGCGGCCATCGGGGCCGGCGAACCAGCGGCCGGTCTCCTCGATCCAGACCACGGGATCGGCGGCGCTCATGCGCACGCCATATTCGACCCGGTAGGGCGCGCCGTCGGCGCCGTGCACCGGCGAGGTCTGCGCCAGCGCGGCGGTCCGCAGCGTCTGCGCGGGCTCGATCAGCTTGGCGAATTCGGCGCCGGTCGCGAGCCGCTCGGGCGGGATGCCGGGAAAGACGCTGGCGACCTGCTCACCCCACACGATGGAATCGCTGGCGATGTCCCAGGCGAAAACGGCCTGACCAAGAGCGGCCAGGATGTCGGAGGCTTGCGGCAATGCAGGGGTCAAAATCGCCTCGTTTCGGGACAGCAGGGAGTCCTGAGTCGGCACAGAATACGGCCAGATTCGACTCCGACTCTAGGCAAAGTTCATAAACAATTTGGAAACCATGTTTCGCAGGCCCGCGGAACCAAACCGGCCCGGCCGGCATAGGCCTTGCGAGTACATGACACGCACCGGCGCCAGCGTCTCGAAACGCGACAGGCCTCGCCGGATCAACGGTGATTGCGATGTTAAGTACTGATCGATCGGACTGCACGGACAACGGCACGGGCACGGCCCTGGTGCCGCTGCTGCCGACGTTGCAGTGGGTCCACAAGGCGCCGCTGCCCCGTCCCGATCCGAGCTTCGTCACCCAACTCATCGCCAATGCGGAGCACCTGCCCCAGGCCAGCCGGCTCCGCCGCGCCTCTTCCGAAGATGCGCAGACGGCCTATGGCGGCAAGCGCCCGCTTCCGAGCGTCACCGCGCGCACGCGGCAGGTGGTTTGAAGGATCAGCGCGGCGCGTCGGGAGACGGCGGCGTGCCGTTGCCCGGTTGCAAATCCGGCGAGGGAATTTCCGGCGAGGGCGGGTTCACGGGTTTCGGCGCGGGATGATCCTTCAGCACGGATTCGGCGACCGACTGCGCTGAAGGCGCGGGTGGCACCGCCGGCGCAGACACCGGCTCGAACTTGGGTTCGGGCGCCGCGTCGTCCGCTGCCGCTTCGGCCTGGCGCTTAGCCTTGCGCGGCGCCGGCACTGTCGTCTCCGCGACATAGGTGACGCGGCGGCGCGTGCGCTGGGCGATACCGCCGAGGAAATCGGCCATCGCGAGCAGCACCAGCAGGAAATAGGTGGAGTTGCCGAACTTGGGCCACATCACGAATTCGGCCGCGGCGGCACCGAACACGATCAGCGACAGCAGATGATCCATCAGGAATTTCGAGCCGGGCCGCGCGCCTTTGACCACCTCTAACAGCAGCAACACGATACCGAGCGCGAGCATCACGTCGGCAAGCGTGACCGGCCAGGTCTCGCCCGTGATCATCGGCACCCTGAACAGCACGTCCGTAAAGGACACGGACGGCATCAGGAAGGCGATGATGTTGTAGACCGCGAGCGGGATCAGGAGCAGCGGGAAACCGACCATCGGCGAAATGCCTTCTCGATCAAGATATCCGGACAGGACAATGCGGCCGCGAAGCATTAGCTCCGCCGCCGTCATTGTCATATCTCATTGGGTGGCCGAAATCAGGCAGGCGAAATGATCCTGCCCGGAGAAAGGTCCTAAATTCAGGACTCTTTCTTCTTCAGGACCTGACGGCCCTTGTACATGCCGGTCTTGAGGTCGAGATGGTGCGGACGACGGAGCTCGCCGGAGTCCTTGTCTTCCGCATAGGTCGGCTTCTTGATGGCGTCTGCCGAGCGGCGCATGCCACGACGCGACGGCGAGGTTTTTCTTCTCGGAACGGCCATTTCAATATCCTCTAGGGATTGGTGTTGTCAGGGCATCGTCCGCGAGGGGACGGCTCAGCACCCGCAAACCGAGGCGAGCTGAATGCCGATCAAGGCCGGGCTTATAGAGGAAGGCTGGCCGTAAATCTAGGCTTTTGGACCGGAAAATACGTCCGAAAAGGGCCCAAAATCAGCGATTTTCCCGCCAGCAGGTCAAAAGCGAGTTCGCCTGCGCCCTCGCCACATAGGTCCCCGCCAGCCGCCGGACGCCAGGCCCGGGGGTCCGGGCGCTCCGTTTGACCGGATTGGGCAGGATCGAGGCCAGAAGTGCCGCCTCCCGAGGCGAGAGGTTGGCCGCCGATTTGCCGAAGGCATAGGCGCTGGCCGTCTCGACCCCGAACTGGCCCTGGGGACCGAGCTCGGCGATGTTGAGGTAAATCTCGAGGATTCGCGCCTTGGGCAGGACGAGATCGATCCACAGCGCCAGCGGGAATTCCAGCGCCTTGCGGACGAAATCCCGCCCCTGCCAGAGGAACAGGTTTTTTGCCACCTGCTGGGTGATGGTGGAGGCGCCCCGGAAGGGCGTACCGTCCTCCTTCGCATCGTCGATCGCCTCGCGCAGCGCGCCCCAGTCGATGCCATGATGCTTGCAGAAATGGGCGTCCTCGGCCGCCACCACCGATCGCAGCAGTGAGGGCGACATCGCGGCCAGATCAGTCCACTCCCGATGCATCGGCGCACCCCGGAGCGACCGCCAGGCCATCAGCGTCGAAACGGGATGGCCGGTGCGGTAGAACGGCGCGATCACGTAGGGCGCGAGAGCCACGACCACGAGCGCTACCAGCAGGGTCTTGACGATGCGCAAATCGACCTTTCCGGCGCAAAATGAAACGCGGCCACGGATCCCGCCATTAAGTCTGTGATAATTCTGGCCTTTTCCAGCACTTTTTAGGCCTTCCAAACGATTGACTGAGGCGGGCGCATAAAGGATTGTCCCGCCGAATTTTAGTTCTGGAGCCCTTCTTGATGACCGGCACGTCCCCGTCCGATTTCGCCAAACGCCTGGACAAGACCGCTGATGACACCGAAGCCCTGCTTGGACGCCTGCTGGCGGACGACATCCTGCACGATGAGATCGCCCGTCCCAAGCGACTGATGGACGCAATGCGCTATTCGAGCCTGAACGGTGGCAAGCGCCTGCGGCCGTTCCTGGTGGTCGAGAGCGCCGCCGTATTCGGCGTTCCCCGCGAAGCGGCGCTGCTCGTGGGCGCCGCGCTCGAATGCATCCACTGCTACTCGCTGATCCATGACGACCTGCCGGCGATGGACAATTCGGACCTGCGCCGCGGCCGCCCCACTCTGCACAAGAAGACCGATGACGCGACCGCGATCCTCGCCGGCGACGGCCTGTTGACGCTCGCCTTCGACATCGTCACCCGCGATGAGATCCACCGCGACGCCAATGTGCGCCTCCTGCTGACGCGCGCGCTGGCGCGCTGCGCCGGCATCGGCGGCATGGTCGGCGGCCAGATTCTCGATCTCGCCGGCGAAGGCCGTTTTGGCGGCAACGAGCCGATCGATGTCGCCCGCATTCAGCAGATGAAGACCGGTGCGCTGCTGCGCTACGGCTGCATCGCCGGCGCGATTCTCGGCCAGGCCTCGCAAAAGGAATATCAGGCGCTCGACGATTACGGCCGCGCGCTCGGCGAAGCCTTCCAGATCGCCGACGATCTGCTCGACGTCGAGGGTGATGCGGCGGCCCTCGGCAAGCCGGCCGGCGCCGATGCCGCACTCGGCAAGACCACCTTCGTCACCCAGCTCGGCATCGAAGGCGCCAAGCAGCGCGTGCGCGACCTGCTCGCGCGGGCCGACGGCGCCGTGTCGATCTTCGGCGACCGCGCCGCCGTGCTGCAAGCCGCCGCGCGCTTCGTCGCCGAGCGGAAGAACTGATGTAGTGCACGATCTTCACCTCGCCCCGCTTGCGGGGAGAGGTCGATATTCAGGCGCAGCTTGAATATCGGGTGAGGGGGAGCCTCCGCGAATCCAGCTCTCACCGTCCTTGCGGAGGCGCCCCCTCACCCCGACCCTTTCCCCACAAGCGGGGCGAGGGAGCAGGCCGCCGCTGCGGCGACAACGAGAGTTGAGCGAGAGGGCTGGAGCCATCATGGCCACCGACAAAGACGATCCCGTCCTCGTCCGCTTCCGCAAGATGTCGCGGCCGATGCGGCTGATTTACGCGCGGCCGCGCACCTTTATCGCACTCGCTGCCGGCATCCTGGTCTGCTTGCTGCTGCCGGGATCGCACCGGCTGGTGACGCGGCTGCTGTTCGGCTGGGATGCGTTGATCGCGGTTTATCTCGTGCTGGTCTACGCGATGATGCTGTGCAACGACCAGCAGCACATCCGCCGCAGTGCCGCAATGCAGGACGACGGCCGCTTCGTGATCCTGCTGGTGACGGCGATCGGCGCCTTCGCCAGCATCGCAGCGATCATGTCTGAGCTCGGCACGCCGCATCGCGGGGCGTGGGAGTTGACCATCGCGATCGCCACCATCGCGCTGTCATGGGCCGCCGTGCACACGACCTTCGCGCTGCATTACGCCCATGATTATTACCGGCACCCGCCGGGCGGATTGCAATTTCCGAGCGGCGATAAGGAAGATCACGCCGATTATTGGGACTTCGTCTATTTCTCGTTCGTGATCGGCATGACCGCGCAGGTCTCCGACGTCGGCATCACCGACAAGACCATCCGCCGCACCGCGACCGCGCATGGCATCGTGTCGTTCATCTACAACACGGCGCTGCTGGCGCTGACAGTGAACATCGCGGCAAGCGCGATCTCGAACTGACGTCATCCCGGCAAGTGCCGAGACGACGGCGTCGATGGCGCGGTCCTAGTTGCACACCTCGGCATTGGCGTCGTTGCCGGGGCCGCCGCCGCCGCGATATTCGAGATGACAGCCGCGGTTGACCGGACGGCAGCTGCCGCCATTGCAGAAAATCTGCCCGCCACCCGAGGCGCGGCCGGCGCTCGCGGCAGCCGCAATGCCCGCTGCGGCACCATCGCCGCCCGCCGCGCCACCGGCCTGACGGCGCTGCCGTGCGGGACGCTCATCGCCGTCGTCGCGCTTGGCGGTTGCGCGCTTGGCCGTCGCAGGCTTGGCGATGTGCTGCTTCTCGCACGCATTGTCGTCGTTGATCGCATAGCCCTCACGGCAAACGATCTTCGTGCACGTGTCGCCGTCGGCCTTGAAGCCGTGCTCGCAGACCAGCGGGCAGACGCGCGACGGCTTTGACTTGACGGTATCGAGCGCATCGGTGCTCGCCACTTTCACGTCGAGCCTGGTGCCGGCGTAACGGTTGAACTGCGACAGCGAGCGCCGCGAAGTTGTATTCCAGTTGCCATCGGCCTGCCCGGAGAAACAGCCGACGCGGCCGAGCTCGGTCTGCACCAAGCGGCTGAGGTCGACCGGCGTGGTCGTCGACGTCAGTGAAGCGACGCTGGTGCCGGCGGGGCTCGCCGTGCTGGCGGGTGCAGCACCTGGCGCCGCGGCGGCGAGGTTGACGCGCTGCTGCTCGGCCGCGGCTGCCTGCTGCTGCACCTGCTCCTTGGCCTTCTGCGCGGCGAGCTGCGCCTGCTCGGCGGCCTTCGCATCAGCCGCGGCCTTGGCCTGCGCATCCTTCTGCGCGCCGAGGGCGGCAAGACGATCGCGTTCGGCCTCGGCCTGCTTCGCCTTCTCGGTGGCCGCCGCATGGGCCTGCTCGGCACCGATTTTGTCGACCTGAAGCTTGGCGAGATTCGCATAGAAGCCGTCAGGATGCTGGGCCAGGAATGCCTCCCAGGCCGGCCTGTTGCCAACCTGGAGCGCGAGCTCGTAGTCGCGGCGGATATCGGCCGCCTGCGGGTTCGCCACCGGCGCCACCGGAGCGGCCGCGACCACCTTAACCGGCACCAGCGGCACGTCCTCGCCGCCGAGCGAGCCGTACACGAACGGCTCCTGCTTGTTGCCGGTCGATTTGAGCACGTCGTCGCGCACGAAGCCGAAGGCGCGGCGGACGTCGAGGCCCGGCGTCGTCAGATGCTTCGACAGTGCCATAGTAAAGGGGCTGTTGGCGCCGTCGCCGTCCTGCGCCGTGAAGCCGGCCTTGGCCGAATACGCGATCAGCGTGTTGGGGCTGTTCGGCTCGACCTGGGCCAAGCCGCGGCCGATGCCGCGCGAGACAACCGTGCGCTTCATGGTCTTGCCGAACGGATTATCGCGGCAGGCGTCGAGGATCACCAGGCGAAGCTGCTTGGCGGGCTCGACCGTGACCAGGACGCGGTCGAGCGACAGCCCCTGGTCGTAGACATCGGTGTCGCGTTCGAGCTTGGCGTCAACAGGGATCAGATAGTTCGAGCCTTCGACCTCGATGCCGTGGCCGGCATAGTAGATCACGGCGATGTCGGCATCGCGCGTCGCATCGGCAAAATCGCGCAGCACCCGCCGCGTCTCCAACGCGGACAGATCATGCCGGGACTCCACAATTTCGAAGCTGGCGTCCTTCAGCGTCTTGGCCATCACTGCACCGTCATTGACGGGGTTCGCGAGCGACGGCGCGTACTGATACGACGAGTTGGCAAGGACCAGCGCCACGCGCTTTCCGGCGAGAGCGGGCGCAGCGCCGAACAAGAGAGCCAGAAAAAGCGGACAAAGTCCGAGCAGGCTACGCATGACAGAACTTCCAGAGATCGGGAGCAATTCGGTCGCCCTTTGGGGATTGCCTTAGCAGAATCCGCCATCGCATTTGTGATGGAGATCACGAAGACGATGCCGGCAAACTGCCAAGGAACTCTTTAGTCTCGCCGGAGCGATAGCGGTTCGCTGGCGCAGGCCAAGTATGCGCTCAGTCACCCCCGATGTGTCCCCGGTATTGCGGCAGCTCGTCCGTGATCTCATGCCAGGGCGCTTTCGAGCCCACGAAGATGTGGGCGCTCGGCCGAATCGAGGGGGCGTCAACCAGGGTTCCCATGGCGACATGGACCCATTTTCCCTCGCGCACCCGGGAATAAAGCAACGAGCCGCAGCGGGCGCAGTGCGCGTCGTGGGTTGTGTCGTCGCCATAGATCAGGCGCTGGTCCTCGCCACGGACGATGCGGAGCTTGTCCTGCACGATCCCGGCGAACGGCTTGAAGGCGGAGCCGGTGGTGCGGCGGCAGTTCGAACAGTGGCAGTTCAGCGCGTAAGAGAACGCGTCCGCGACCTCGTAGCGCACCGCACGGCAATAGCATTCGCCGGTGAGGATACGAGCGTTCGAATTTTCTGATCCGGTCATTCCAGCGTCCTCGCGCAATTGACGCAGACACCCATAGCGCATTTTGATGCGTACGACTAAGTTCGCCCCGAGCCATCATTCAAAGGGGTGACCCATGAGCCAGAACCGTTCGAGCGTCGAAGCCGTCGTGCAATCCTATTTCGACGGACTTTACGAAGGCGATGCCGAAAAACTCGGCGCCATCTTCCATCCCTCCGCCGATTTGCGCTGGGTCGAGAAGGGCGAGCTTCAGGTGCTGACCGTCCCCGACTGGCTCGACCGCGTCCGCAAGCGCCCTTCCGGCAAGGCCGAAGGCAAGCCGCGCGAGGATTTCATCGTCACCATGGACCGCTCGGATGACAAGACCGCCTTCATCAAGGTCAGGTGCCAGCTGCCGCCGCGCTTTTTCACGGACTACCTGGTGGCGATGAAGCTCGCCGACGGCTGGCAGATCGTGTCGAAATCGTACCGGTATGACCTGAGGGAGTGAGGGCACCCTCGCACTGCCCGAAATCCGGCACACTCGCCCCGCATTCTCCGTCATTGCGAGCGCAGCGAAGCAATCCAGTCTGTCTCCGCGGAAAGATTCTGGATTGCTTCGCTGCGCTCGCAATGACGATGTCTGAAAGTCCCTTATGCCTCTCGACCGCCGCTCCCTGCTCGCCTCGCTCGCCTGGATCGCCGCCTCTCCCGCGCTCGCCACAGACGCGCCACCCGAGCTCGAATCCTACGAGCGCGAAACCGGCGGGCGGATCGGGGTCTATGCCGAGAACCTCGCGACTGGTGCGAAGCTCGCATGGCGCGCCGACGAGCGCTTCGTCATGTGCTCGACGTTCAAGGCTTCGCTCGCGGCCTGCGTGCTGGCGCGGGCCGATCGCGGCGAGGAGCAGCTTGCGGCCATGATCCCCTACGGCAAGGCCGACCTGCTCGACTACGCACCTGTCGCCAAACAAAATCTCGCCGCCGGCGCGATGTCGGTCACCGACATGTGCAAGGCGATTGTCGAGCTCAGCGACAACACCTGCGCCAACCTGCTCTTGGCGCGGATCGGCGGCCCCGCCGCGCTCACGGCCTTCTGGCGATCGCTCGGCGACACCACCTCGCGGCTCGACCACAACGAGCCCGAGCTCAACCGCTCACCGCCCGGCGATCCCCGGGACACCACGACGCCGGCGGCGATGGCCGGCAATCTGAAGCGGCTGGTGGTCGGCGAAGCATTGTCGCCGGCCTCGCGGACCCAGCTCACCGAATGGATTGTGGGCTGCAAGACCGGCGCCAACCGGCTGCGCGGCGGCCTGCCGGCAGGCTGGAAGATCGGCGACAAGACCGGCAACAACGGCAAGGATGCGTCGGGCGATATCGCGGTCGTCTGGCCCAAGCTCGACAGTAAGCCAGATGTACCAATCCTGATCGCGGCCTACACCCAGGGCGGCAGGCCCAACGCCGCGCAGATCGAAGCCGTGTTCGCGCGCGTCGGACGCATGGTGGCCGAACGGCTGGCGTGAGCCGCGACGCATTGACCTTTTGGCCGCTTCCGGGCCAAGACAGGCCATGATCGCAGCGAAATTTCAGACCTTTCTCATCCTGCTCACGGTGCTGGCCGGCACCGCGCTGGTCGCCCGCCGCTTCAACATCGCGCCCGCCATTCTCCTGATGCTCTCAGGCGTCGGCCTCGCCTTCGTGCCGGGCATGCCGCCGGTGGAACTGCCACCGGAACTGGTGCTGCTGATGGTGCTGCCGCCGCTGATCTACTCGGCGAGCGTCGCCATGAGCTGGCGCGAGTTCAGGAACAATCTGCGGCCGATCGTGCTGCTCGCGGTCGGCGCGGTGATCTTCACCGCGGCGCTGGTAGCTACTGCCACGCATTATGTGATCGGCCTGCCCTGGACCATCGGATTCCTGCTGGGCGCCATCGTCGCGCCGCCCGACGTGGTGGCGCCGCTCGCGATCGCGCGCCGTCTGAACATACCGCGCCGGCTCCTGGTCATCCTCGAGGGCGAGGGACTCGCGAACGACGCGACCGCCCTGATCCTCTACCGCTTCGCGCTTGCGGCCATCATGGTCGGCCATTTCTCACTGCCGCTGGCGGCCGGCGAGTTTGTCCTCATCGTCGCCAGCGAGATCGCCTTTGGCATCGGCATTGGCTGGCTCTCCCTTCGCTTCCGCAAATGGTCCAGGGATCCGCAGGTCGAGCTGACGCTGTCGCTGATCACGCCCTACGTGTCCTACTGGCTGCCCGAGCATCTCGGCGGCTCCGGCGTGATCGCGACCGTGGCCTGCGGCCTCTATGTGAGCTGGAACGGGCCGCTGCTGATCTCGGCGTCGACCCGCCTGCAAGGCATCTTCTTCTGGGATCTCATCATCTATCTGATCGAGGGCCTGCTGTTCCTGCTCACCGGATTCCAGATGCGGGCACTCTACGAGAAGTCGAAGGCGTTTCCGCTCGACGATATCATGATCGCGACCGCGGTGGTTTTGACGGTCATCGTCATCGCACGCTTCGTCTGGCTGTATCCTGCGATCTATCTGCCGCGGATATTGAGCAAGAGCCTGCGCAAGCGCGACCCATCGCCGCCATGGCAATGGCCGTTCGTGCTCGCCTTCACCGGCGTGCGCGGCGCGGTGTCGCTGGCGGCCGCGCTGGCGCTGCCGTTCACGTTGCCGGGCGGCGAGGCCTTCCCGTATCGCGACCTGATCCTGTTCGTCGCCTTCGGAGTCATCTTCGTGACGCTGATCGGCGTCGGCCTGACGCTGCCGCCGGTGGTGCGCTGGCTCGGTGTCGCCGAGGCCGGCCGCAACGAGCATGTCGCCGAGCACGAGGCCGAGATCTCGGCACGCCGCCAGGCGCTCGAGGCGGCGCTGAAGTCGCTCGACGCAATGACCGAGGAAAAGGATGTGTCGGACGAGGTGATGCGGCTCCTGCGCGCGCGTCACGAGATTCGTGTCAACCAGCTTCCGGATTCACTCGACCCCAACCATCACGACGTCTCCGCCGCCGGCACCGCCCTGACCCGCGACCTGATCGTCGCCGAGCGAAAGTTCATCCACGACCTCCTGCGCGACGGCCAGATCACCGACGAGACGCGGCGCCGGATCGAGCGCGACCTGGACCTGGAAGAGGCAAGCCTTGCGAACAGGGAGTATCGGGGGGGTGCCGTTGTAGCCTTTTCGTCATTGCGAGCGAAGCGAAGCAATCCGGACTGCTGCCGTGGAAAGACTCTGGATTGCTTCGCTTCGCTCGCAATGACGGCAGCACCAACTATCGCCTCTCGCAAAATTCCCCGACCCCCGCCGCAACGGCGCCCGCAATCATCTCCTGCCGCTCCGACGAGTTCATCTCCATCTCCTCGTCGCGGTTGATGATCGAGCCGGCCTCGAGCAGCACGGCCGCGCTTCTCGCTCGCGACAGCACGACGAGCCCGTCATAGCGGTAGACGCCGACATCCTTGTCGAGCAGCTGGCGTCGGTAGCGGCCCATCACCGGCAGGGTGTATTGGCTGGCATAGTGCAGCCCCTGCTCCTTCAACTGCCTGCCGATCATCCGGGCCAGCTTCAGGCTGCTGGTGAAGTGTGGATTGCGCTCGGACACGAACAGCGAGTGACCCGAAAAACGGTCGCTAAAATAGCTCTTTGCGCCGTCGAATTCCCAGGTCTCGAGCAGCTTGTCCGGCACTGAGTCGTGATGGATCGACAGCACGAGATCGGCCCGGCCGTCATTCGCGGCACTGACGCGCTTGAACAGGCTCGGCCGCGCCTTGCCGTCCGTGACGAGCAGCCGGGTTGCGGTAAAGCCTTCGGATTTGAGTTTTGCCGTGACCAGCCTTGCGAGCCGGAAGTTGAAGCCGAACTCCGGATCATTGCGCGCGCTCAACGCGCCGTAGGAGTCCGGGGTGTGCCCGACGTCGACGACGATCCGAAATTTTCGCGGCTCGCATTTCTCCGGTGCGGGCGACGGCTTAGGTCTGGCTTTCGCAACCTTTCGGGCCGGGGCAGCACGGCCCGCGTCGATCGACGGAAGCAACATTGCGACCAGCGACACGAGGAGAATTGTGACGATGCCTCGTCCTAACGACAAGTCCTACTCCGCTGCCGCGATCCGCGGCCTCCCGACGAAGTCGGCGACGTCGCCGAAGCGCTGCACGACGATCGCAACAACTCGCCCATTCCCGTCCCCAAGCCGGACTCGGTCAGGAACTTGTTGTCCTCGGCGCGGAGCATGGCGGATCCTCCCGATTTGATTTTCGGGAAGATTGGCGCGGACGCGGGAAGACGTCAACGCAAGCACGGCTTCGTGAAGTGGGTTGGCGCAGCGTAATCGCCGCCTTTATCGCAGGCCGAAGGGGGCAGATCTTAGGGCTCCTATCCGCCCCCATCGCAATTACCTGACGGTGACGGCGACTGTGTATACCTTGCCATTATCCGGGTCGGTAGGGTCCGCCGTCACGCGCCGATACGTGAAGGAGTCTTCACCGACATAACCCTTCTTGGATTGGTACACCACGCTGGTCAGCCGCACGGTCTTGGCCTCTCCGCTTCTCAATTTGCGTTGCCCGGTGCTCGCTCGCGTCGTCACGGCACCGCTCTTCGGCGGAGTCACGACTTCAATGCTGACGGGCCAGACCTTGCCACTGCTGTCGACGCGCCAGTGTCCGCCGCATTTGCAGATTTCCTTTGCCTCGCCCGATTTCACGACGAGCGACGTGTTCCCCCCGCCCGCATGTGCGCCACAGAGGATTCCGAAGAACAGGACGAGCCCCGCGGTGATTTTGATCAAGAGGGCCGACGGTAGGCGTACCGGGTAGGTTGTCATTTCATAAGTCTCCAATGAAAAAATCTTAGAGTTATTGTATGGGATTGTTCCGGCTGGCGAGGCCGATGCACTCGTGCCCGGCTATCTCAAGGTTCTCGCGACTCGAAATCCAACGTTGCTCACGCGTCCTTCGGACTGCACGCCGTAACGGCTCCCCGCTTCGACTGCATCCGCCTTGCTGACCCAGGAGCCTCCCCTGAGGACACGCTGCTCGCATCGGCCTTTCAGCCAAGGACTCCCGTCCACAGGCGCGCCCTCATAAGTGTCGTTGACGCAATCCTCGACCCATTCCCAGATATTGCCGTGCACCTGATAGAGGCCCCACGGATTCGGCTGGAAGGAATCGACAGGAGCCGTCTTTTGCCCGGAGGCACCCTTTGCATTCTTGTCCTGGCTGGCCCTGTCATCGTAGTTGGCCTGGCCCCGAGACACGGAGACTCCCCACCAGAACGATGACGTCGTTCCCGCGCGCGTCACATATTCCCGCTCGGCTTCGCTCAGGAGGCGGTACGTCTTGCCGGTGCGGGCCGACAACCAGGCTGCATAGCTCTTGGCATCCGACCAGGAAATGTTGATCGCCGGTCGTCTCCCGCGGCCCCAACCGTTGTCCCAGGGCTTGTACCCATTGCATCCCCCATCGGCGACGCAGGCGTCCCATTCCGCAAACGTGACAGCGTAACGGCCAACCGCGAATGAATGGGCGAACGTCACCTTGTGGCGAGACGATTCCGCGGTGCGTTTCGATGCACTCTCCGACGTCCCCATCATGAACGCGCCCGGCGGGACCACAACCATCTCCGGACACTTTTCACATTCCTTGAAGCTGGCCTTCTGCTTCAGAGCCGCCTCTTCCGAATCGGACAACACCTTGATGCCGATCGCAGTCAGTCCTTCGCGCTGCGGGGTCGTGTCTGGAGCCGGAAGCGTGGCGTTGGTGGAGGCCATCTGCACCGCCTGTAACGCCTTGAACCGTTCGCGCGCCTCTGCGGAGCGCGCGCTTTCGGGAAATTTGCTCAGAAACTCTTCGAACATCGCCGGCGAGCGCCCATCCTTTATCGCGTTCCAGACGATCTCGTCGGTTGCGGGCGGGGGCGGAGGAGGTGCCGTTGTCGCCGCGCGTTCCTTCTTCAGCTCGTCACGACGCGACAGTGCGGCGGAGAGGTGCGAACTGTTCGAATATTTGACGGAATACTCCTCGAAGATCGCGGGGTCGTGCGACTCCTTGATCGCGTTCCAGACGATCTCATCTGCAGGCGGAGGTGGCGGCGCTTGAGCAGCAGCGATCTCCTTCCGCAGGTCATCCCCTCGCTGTCGTGCGGCCGCGATGTGCGGGCTCGCCGCGTATTTACTCACGAACTCATCGAAGATCGCGGGATCGCGCGATCCCTTGATCGCGGCCCAGACGATGTCCTCGGCGGCGGGAGGTGGCGGAGCTTGCGCGGCGGCAATCTGCTTTTTCAGCTCATCCCTGCGCCTCTGGGCGTCCGCCAGATGCGGGCTTGCCGGAAACTTGCTGGCGAAATCATCGAAGATTGCCGGATACGTCGAGCCTTTGATGGCATCCCAGACGACCTCGTCGGCGGTCGGAGGCGGTGGAACGCGGGCGGCAGCGGCGGCGATCTGCTTTTGCAGCTCGTCGGCGCGCGATTGCGCCTCGGCGCGATGCTTGCTGGCCGGAAACTTGCTGAGGAAATCATCGAAGATTGCGGGATAGTTCGAATCCCTGATCGCCGTCCAGACGATTTCGTCGGCGGTCGGCGGCGGGGGTATGCGCGCGGCAGCCGCAGCTTGCGCCTGCTTGAGCTCATCACGCCGTGATTCGGCCGCCTTCAGATGTGGCGTCGTCGGAAACTTCGCGATGAAATCCTCGAACACGCCCGGATAAGCCGAATCCTTCACGGCGTTCCAGACGATGTCATCCGTCGTTGGCGGTGGCGGCAGTTTCGGTGCATCGACGATCGAGATGACAGAGCCGCCCAATGATCCGTAGACGAACGGCTCCTGGTGACGATTGGTGACCTTCAGCACTTCGTCGCGAACTCGGCCGAACGCAATCCTCAAGTCCAAGCCGGGAGCGGCGATGTTGTGCAGCAGCGCGGCCGTGAAAGGACTGTTTTTGGCATCGCCGTCCAGCGCAACCGATCCGGCCTTGGCCGCGAAGGCAATCAGCGTATCGGATATCGCCGGCTCGACCTTGGCCAACCCGCGACCGATCGATCGGGACGCTATGGTTCGCTTCATGGTCTTCAAGAACGGGTTGTCCCGGCACGCATCCAGGATGACGAGGCGAAGCCGCCTGGTGGGCTCGATTGATTTCAGAATGCGATCGAGGGAAATGGCTTCATCCTCAATGTCGAAATCGCGGGACAACTTCGCGTCGACGGGGATGACGTAGTTTGCACCATCGACCTCGATGCCATGGCCGGCGAAATAGACGACGGCCACGTCGGCATCGCTTGCCATCTCGGCGAAATCGCTGATCGCGCGCCGCATGTCTGAAATACCAAGATCACGGCGAGCATCGACCGCGGAGAATCCTGCAGATCTGAACAGGGAGGCAATCTCGGCGGCGTCATTCCGGGGATTCGGAAGGCTCGGGACATTCCGGTACGACGAATTGCCAATCACCAGGGCGACGCGCTTCTCGGCCAGCGCCTGACCCGCGAACCCGTAAAAAACGAGCGCAAGAATGGTAGCCGCCACCCAGCGCATAATTCCCCCCAAATCGCCCTTTGCGAGTATATCGCTGGTTGTAGCCCCTGCAAGCAGCACCGCGAGCCCACATCATTCGACGGGGGCGATCCCAAGTCCGTGATTCAGGTCACTGAGCGATTGGCGACGGTGGCCGTTTAAATCGGCCGCTCCCCCTTCACCGTGACCCGCGTGCCCGAGCGCGTGTGCGGCCAGTAGTCCCACATCGCGCGGTGCTGGGTGCAGCGGTTGTCCCAGAACGCGATGGCGTTCTCGGTCCAGCGGAAGCGGCACTGAAACAGCGGGTTCTCGGCGTGCTGGTAGAGATAGGCGAGCATCGCATCGCTCTCGTCGCGCGGGATGCCGTTGATGTGGCGGGTGAAGCCGCGGTTGACGTAGAGCGCCTTCCTCCCCGTCACCGGGTGCGTGCGCACCACCGGATGCTCGGCGCTCGGATAGGACGGACGATCGGCGACGCCGTAATTGGCGTAAAGCCCGCGATAGATCGGCTCGCCGTCATGCAGCGCGGTCAGCCCGTCGAGATACGCCTTCATCCGATCCGACAGCGCCTCATAGGCCGCGTACATGTTGGCGAACAGCGTGTCGCCGCCGCGCGGCGGGCACTGCTTGATGTAGAGGATCGAGCCCATCGGCGGCTCGAGATCGCAGGACACGTCCGAATGCCAGCCCTCGCCGTTCGCCCGCGGCGAGTTCTTGTCGGCGTAGATCTTCATCAGCGCCGGATCTTCGTCCTCGTGAGGTGCTGCGGGATGGAAATGCAGATCGCCGAACTTGCGGCCGAACGCGAGATGCTGTTTTGGCGTGATGTTTTGATCGCGGAAGAAGATGACGAGGTTTTCGGCGAGCGCGCGGTGGATCTCGTCCATCTGCCGGTTGGAGCGGGCATCGCCATCGACGAGGCTGCCGAGGTCGACGCCGGATATTTCCGCGCCGATGATGGGGGTGAGCTTTTCGACCGCGATGGTCTCGTAAGCCGCGCCGTCTTCGGCCGTGTGGCGATAGCGCGGACCCTGCTTGCCGGATAGCGAGCTCATGGGTGTTACTCCCAATCATTGTTGATTGGGGACATCGTAGCCCGGACGCAGCGAAGCGCAATCCGGGAACGGTCGTTCCGCGGTGGGCAGCGCCCCGGATTTCACGGTCGCGCAAAAAATAAGGCGGGTTACGCTTGCGCTAACCCGCCTTACAATTTCAATGTTGAGTGGGCGCTTACTCCGCTGCGGTCACCGGCACCTTGGCGCCCTGGCCGTAGCGCTGGTCGATATAGTCGATCACCAGCGCCTTGAAGTCGGCGGAGATGGTCGGGCCGCGCAGCGTGCGGAATTTCTTGCCGTCGACGAAGACGGGCGCGGCCGGGGCTTCGCCGGTGCCCGGCAGCGAGATGCCGATATTGGCGTGCTTGGATTCGCCGGGGCCGTTGACGATGCAGCCCATCACCGCGACGTTGAGCTCTTCGACGCCCGGATATTTCGTCTTCCAGCCCGGCATCTCGTCGCGGATGAACGCCTGGATCGAGCTCGCCAGCTCCTGGAACGTGGTCGATGTGGTGCGGCCGCAGCCGGGGCACGCCGCAACCAGCGGCACGAAGGTGCGGAAGCCCATGGTCTGCAGCAATTCCTGGCCGACCTGCACTTCGCGGGTGCGGTCGCCGCCGGGCTCCGGCGTCAGCGAGATGCGGATGGTGTCGCCGATGCCCTGCTGAAGCAGGATGCCGAGCGCGGCCGACGAGGCCACGATGCCCTTGGTGCCCATGCCGGCCTCGGTGAGACCGAGATGGATGGCGTAATCGGAACGCGCCGCGAGATCCTGATAGACCGCGATCAGATCCTGCACCGCCGACACCTTTGCGGACAGGATGATGCGATCCTTGGGCATGCCGAGCTCTTCGGCGCGCGCGGCCGAGAGCAGCGCCGACTGCACCATGGCCTCGCGCGTCACCGCGCGCACGTCGCGCGGATTGGCGGACGCGGCGTTCTCGTCCATCAGCTTGGTCAGCAACTCTTGGTCGAGCGAACCCCAATTGGCGCCGATGCGGACCGGCTTGCCGTTCTTGTTCGCGATCTCGATGATGTCGGCGAACTGGGTGTCGCGCTTGTCCTTGAAGCCGACATTGCCGGGATTGATGCGATATTTCGCGAGCGCCTCGGCGCAGGCCGGATAGGCCGCGAGCAGCTTGTGACCGATATAATGGAAGTCGCCGATCAGCGGCGTGGTGATGCCGCGCTTGGCGAGGCCGTCGCGGATATGCGGAACGGCAGCAGCGGCCTCCTCGCGGTCCACGGTGATGCGGACCATTTCGGAGCCGGCGCGCGCAAGCGCTGCGACCTGGGCGATGGTGCCGTCGATGTCGGCGGTGTCGGTATTGGTCATCGACTGCACGACGATCGGCGCACCGCCGCCAACGGCGACGTCGCCGACCTTGACCTGGGTGGTCCGGTGCCGGGGCGCCGGGCCCGCGATGTCGGAATCAATGGGGTTTTCGAGCTTGTTCATGGGGTCCAAATATCAGGTTTTGGTGACGTTGAGCAATGCATCGCGCGGCGCCGCAGCCGTTGAGCTGGGACGGTTAACCAGAAAAAGCCCAGCAATTACAAGGATCGCAGCGGCCCCGAATGTCAGGCTCAAGGTGTCGTGCATGATGAAATAGCTACCCACCACGCCAAACAAAGGGGTGATGAAGGTAAAAGCCGACAATTTGCTGGCCGAATAGGTCTTCACCAGCGCGAACCAAAGCGTGAACGTGGTTCCAACCACCCAGATCGCCTGGAAGGCCATCAGGCTGAGCGACAGCGGCGACGGGGTCCGGGTGATGGTCTCCCCAAACAGCCAGGCGGCGGTGCCCAGGATCGGGATCGAGGTCGCGACCTGATAGCCGAGTGCCTTTTCCGGCGCCGCGAAGCGCAGCCGGGTGCCCTTGGCGACCAGTGTGGTCGCCGCCCAAAGCCCTGCGCCGGCCACGATCAGGAGGTCGCCGAGCAGGATGTGCGAATCCACATTGGGCTGCGGCACGCCGATCGCGAGCGCAACTCCGGCAAAGCTCACAGCCAGCCCCAGCCATTGGGTGCCCCCGAGCCGCTCGCCGAGCACCTGGTAGGACCCGAGCGCGACGAAGAACGGCGCCGTGTAGAGGAACACCACCGCGCGCGAGGCCGAGGTCAGGCGCAGGCCCTGGAAAATCAGCACGAACTCGACGCCGAACATCAGCCCGGCGACCAGGCCGGCCTTCCACGTGCCGTCGCGCTCGAAGAATTTGACGCCGCGCAAGCTGCCGACGATGAACAGCACGGGCAACGCACCCATCGAGCGGATCATCGCCTGGAGCATCGGCGGCACCTCCGGCAGCACCAGCTTCACCGCGATCTGATTGAAGCCCCAGGTCAGGCACAGCATGAGCATCACGGCGATGGCGCCGGCACTGAGGGGGCGACCGGCGGACGGTATGGCTTGTGGTGCGGACATTTCTTCCCGAATACCGGCTTGCGCCTTTGTTGCTTTATGCAGCTTTCTGACAATGGGCGCAGACGCCCGTAATCTCCACCACGGACAGTTTTGGTGCGAAGCCTGAGCTTCGCGCGGCGGCATTGAGATCCTTGGCGAAGGACGCCGACGGGATCTCGCCGACCAGGCCGCAGCGCTCGCAGATCAGGAACGCCACCGCCGAGGTCGCGTCGTGGTCGTGGGCGGCGCAGGCGAGGTAGGCGTTGCGGCTTTCGATGCGGTGCACGAGGCCGTTGGCCATCAGGAAATCGAGCGCACGGTAGACCGTGATCGGCGCCGGCCGCGGCATCGACTTTGCCAATTCGTCGATGATCTCATAGGCGCCGAGCGGCCGGTGGCTGGAGAGCAGCGCCCCCAGCACCTGGCGGCGGATCGGCGTGAATTTCTGCGCGCGAGCCTCGCAAACCGTCTCGGCGTGCGCCAGCGCGTCCGCGGTGCAGCGGCCGTGATCGTGGTCAGGCGTCGGAAATGCCGGCTTTGCGAGGGTCATGTGGCCTGCCTTCTAGCATTTCGGCCGTGGAACCCAAAGCGCGACCGGGAATGCGCCTGTCAGCCATGCTCTTGCTGCGGGACAGCGTCCCGCTAATCCGCCACGAAATAATCATAAGCTTGCTTATTATAGTCAAGCTCATTGGAGATAACGTTATGACCCGCGGGTCCGTCGACCAGAACTTCCTGTTTACGCTCGGTGAACTCTACCGCCTCTTGCGGGTCTATGCCGACAAGGAGGCATCGCGCTTCGGCATCACCCGCGCGCAATGGGCGGTCCTGGCCAAGGTCGAGCGCAGCGAGGGCATGAAGCAGTCGGAACTCGCCGAGTTGCTGGAGATGCAGCCGATCACGCTGACGCGCCTGATCGACAAGCTCTGCGACAGCGACTGGATCGAGCGCCGCAGCGACGCCTCGGACCGCCGCGTCAAGCGCCTCTATCTCAAGAAGGCCGGCCGTGCGCTGCTCGGCAAGATGAGCGGCCTGAAATCGGAACTCACGGCGAACGCACTCGACGGCATCAGCCCGGCGGACGCCCACCGTCTCCTCACCCAACTCGAATCCATCAAGGAAAACGTGCGTAACGCGATCCAGACATCCGGCGCGGAACAAGCGCGTAAGGAGCAGCGCTATGGCTGATCAGGTCCTCAAGTTCCAGCCCGAGCAGAAGAGCGACAGCGGCAAGCCCACCAAGAAAGCCGGCACCGATCCGCGCCGCCGCCTGGTGGCGGGCCTGCGCCGCTATCGCCGCTTCCTGCTCCTGGTCGTGCTGCCGCTCGT
Organism: Bradyrhizobium sp. S3.7.6; assembly: GCF_054061875.1. Lineage (NCBI taxonomy): Bacteria > Pseudomonadati > Pseudomonadota > Alphaproteobacteria > Hyphomicrobiales > Nitrobacteraceae > Bradyrhizobium > Bradyrhizobium sp. S3.7.6. Next base: position 559,144 of record NZ_JBSSEQ010000001.1, read on the forward strand.
CGTCGCCGTCGGCGGCCTCACCTTCTATCTGAACGGCGGCCGCTACGTCGGCACTGACGATGCCTATGTCGGCGCGCAGAAGGTCCTGGTGACGCCCGACATCTCCGGCAAGATCCAGAAGGTCGTCGTGAGGGAAGGCCAGATCGTCAAGCAAGGCGACGAGCTGTTCGAGATCGATCCCGTGCCGTTCCGCCTCGCGGTGGACGAGGCCAGGGCGCAGCTGATGCAGGCGCAGTCGACCTATGACAACCTCCGCGCCAATATCAAGATCTACGGCGACATGCTCAACCTCGCGCAACAGGGCGTCGACCTCAAGCAGCGCGACGTCGAGCGCAAGCAGGCGCTGGTGAAGAACAGCTACGGCTCGCAACTCGACCTCGACAACTCCGCGAACGCGCTGGTCACATCAGGTTCGATCGCGCAATACGTCAAGCAGCAGATCTCGACGGCCAAGACGCAGCTGCTCGGCGACACCGACCTTCCGCTGGAGAAATTCCCCCCCTACGCGCAGGCCAAGTCCAAGCTCGACAATGCCGAGCGCAATCTCGACCACGCCGTGGTGCGGGCATCGATGGGCGGCGTTGCGACGCAGGTCGAGCAGATTCAGCTCGGCCGCTACGTCACCGCCGGCACGCCGGTGTTCTCCATCATCGACGTCGCCCACCCCTGGGTCGACGCCAATCCGAAGGAGAGCGACCTCACCCACGTCACCGAGGGACAGCCTGTGACCCTCGAGGTCGACGCGTTCCCGAACCACGTCTTCAAGGGCAAGATCGGTTCGCTCTCGCCCGGCACCGGCGCGCAATTCGCGATCCTGCCGCCGCAGAACGCCACCGGCAATTTCGTCAAGGTGGTACAGCGCGTGCCTGTCAGGATCTATTTCGACGAGACCGACAAATACGTGCGGAAGCTGAAGGCCGGCATGAGCGTCTACGCCACCATCGACACTGGCCACAAGCGCTCGCTCGCCGGCCTGTTCGGATTGTCGGCGACGGCGAACCAGGACAAAGACCAGGACAAGGACTGATCCGATGTCCGGCCCCAATGCCAGCCTGATGGTCCCCGGCCTGCGCAGGAACATGGTGACGATCTGCGCCATGACCGCGACCATCATGCAGGCGCTGGACACCACCATCGCCAACGTCGCCTTGCCCTACATGCAGGGCTCACTGTCGGCCTCGCAGGACCAGATCAACTGGGTCTTGACCTCCTACATCGTCGCCGCCGCGATCATGACGGCGCCGGTCGGCTGGATCGCCAACCGCTTCGGCCGCAAGCGCATCTTCATCATCTGCGCCGCCGGCTTCACCTTCGCATCCGTGCTGTGCGGCTTGGCGCAGGACATCAACCAGATGGTGCTGTTCCGTCTGCTGCAAGGCGTGTTCGGCGCGGCCCTGGTGCCGCTGTCGCAATCGGTCATGCTCGACTATTACACGCTCCAGGAACGCGCCAAGGCGATGTCGATCTGGGGCATGGGCGTGATGATGGGCCCGATCATGGGCCCCTCGCTCGGCGCCTGGCTGACCGAGACCTATTCCTGGCACTGGGTGTTCTTCGTCAATCTGCCGTTCGGCGCCATCACCGTGCTCGGGCTGATCGTCTTCATGGACGAGACCAAAAAGGACATCAGCCTCAAGTTCGACTGGTTCGGCTTTGCCGCGCTGGCGATCGCGATCGGCTCGCTTCAGCTCGCGCTTGACCGCGGCGAGCAATTGGGCTGGCTCGAATCCGGCGAGATCATCGCAGAATTCATTGTGTCGGCCGTCGCCTTCTACTTCTTCCTCGCGCACTCCTTCACGACGTCGACGCCGTTCATCCGCTTCGCGCTGTTCAAGGATCGCAACTTCGTCACCGGCTGCATGTTCATGGTCGTGATGGGGCTCGTGCTGTTCTCGACCATGGCGCTGGCCTCGCCCTACATGCAGAACGTGATCGGCTATCCCATCATCACCGCCGGCCTGCTGCTGGCGAGCCGCGGCTTCGGTACCTTCTTCGCCATGATGCTGGTTGGCCGCATGATGCGTTATTTCGAGGCACGCACACTGATCATCACCGGCCTGACGCTGACCGCGGGCTCGCTGTTCCAGATGACCGGGTGGACCGACCTGACCCAGGTGCCGGAGATCGTCACCGTCAGCGTCATCCAGGGCTTCGGCTTCGGCCTCGTCTTCGTGCCGCTCTCGACGGTGGCGTTCCTGACCCTGTCGAACGAGCTGCGCACCGACGGCACCGCGATGCTGACCCTGATGCGCAACGTCGCGAGCTCGGTCGGCATCTCCGTCGTCATCGCCGAACTGACGCAGGGAACGCGGAGGACCTACGCGATCCTGTCCGAGTACATCAACCCGTTCAACCACGCGCTCCAGATGCCCAGCGTCAGCGGCATGATCAATCTCTCCACCGACGCCGGCCGCGCCATGGCCGACAGGATGGTCAGCGTGCAGGCGCAGATCATCGCCTTCGCACACGACTATATGCTGGTGATGATCTTCATCCTCTGCACCATCCCGCTCGCCTTGCTGATCGGCTCGACCAAGGCCACGCTGCGCAAGCAGGCCGCGGGGCCGGAACATGCGGTGATGGAGTAACCACAGGTGTCATGCCCCGGCTTGACCGGGGCATTCAGTACGCCGCAGCTTCTCCGAATCCCACAACCGTCTCTGGAATACTGGGTCGCCCGGTCAAGCCGGGCAACGACAGCGAACAGGTGGCACGAGCTTCTACAACAACTCCTCGCAGCCCAAATCGTCCACCGCCATCATCACCCGCTCCAGATTATTCCACCAGATCAACGGCGGGATCTGGATGCTCCACTGCCAGACCGGCTTGGTGATGTGCCAGAGCACGGACCAACGGTAGTCGCGATCGAGCGCACCTCGCGTGTAGCCCGTGATGCCGCTTTCGATCAGCGTGTTATGATAGAAATTGAGCAGCGAGCGTTCGAGCGCCTGCCGTCGCTCCGGGTACCATTGCATCGCCATCATGTAGGCGAGATCGTTGGTCGGGACGTCGATGCCCCACAGGTCGAAGTCGAAGATGCGCGCGGTATCGGCGACACCGGTGGGCAGCAGGAAATTCCAGCTATGGGCATCACCATGGGTGATGCTGAGATGACGGCGCGAATGATAGCGCTCGGATAGCCGGGCCGACTGATCGATGAGGCGACGGTAGATGAGGCGTCGCTCCTCGCTGAGACGGTCACCGAGCAAATCGGCAAAGCGGTCGTAATGACCCGCGAACGCCTCCATGTGCTGCGTGCTGTCTTCGGTGCTCGCCCAGCTGCCGACGGTCTCGCCGAGATCGGGATGGTCCCACCAGGCCGCATGCCAGCGCGCCAGCGTCGTGACGATCGCGATCGCCTGCTCGCGTGACGGCGGCAGCGGCCATTGCGTTGCGACCTCGTGGCTGTCGGTGAGATCCTCGAGCAGCAGGTGCCAGGCGAGGCTTTCTTCGTCGAAATGCGCGTCGAAGCAGCGCGGCACCAATCCCAGCGGCATCTTCGGCGCAGGCTGCGTGTAGTACGCCACCTCGTGCCGGCCGGCATTGGCGAGCGTCTGCGCAAACGCGGAATTGGCGGTCTTCAGGATCAGCGATTGCGGCGCACCGGCGGATTCCCCGACATAGCGCAGGCCGAGGCGGACGATGTGTGACACGACGGTGTCACGCTGATGCAGCACCTTCACCTCGCGCACGGCGCCAGCGTCCAGCACGCCACCCCTGCGCAGCGCAGCCGTCAGTTGGGCGGGCTCAACGACCGCCGGCAGTTGTGGAGGTGTCATGACCACGATGCCCCTGTCCCGCGCAATACTGCACGATCACGACCCCACGCACCAGCCGCAGACCCGGCGCCCGGCTCAAGCCGCTGCGGTCGAGTCGCGCACGGTCCGGACGACGACCGACCGCAGCGATTCCAGGTTGGCCGCCATGCCCGCGATCGCCTGCCTCACCTCCGTGGCGCGCGCGTCCACCGAGGCGGCGTCGCGGCTGACATTGGCGATCTTGGCCGAGACCTCCTTCGCAGCGGATGCCGATTCGGAAATCGACCGCGCGATCTCCCGCGTCGCGGAGTCCTGCTCTTCCATCGCCGCCGCGACCGACGTCGCCACGCCGTCGATCTCGACGATGTGGCCTCCCATCGTCTCGACGGCATCGACTGCGGCCTGGGTCGAGGCCTGAACCTCGGCGATCAGGCGCCCGATCTCTTCGGTGGATTTGGCGGTCTGGTCGGACAGGGATTTCACTTCGGCCGCAACCACCGCAAAGCCGCGGCCGGCCTCGCCGGCCCGCGCGGCCTCGATCGTGGCATTGAGCGCCAGGAGGTTGGTCTGGCCGGCGATGCCGCCAATGAGGTCGGAGACCTCCGCAATCTTCTTCACTGCGCCCGCCAGCGCCTGGATGGTCGAACGCGCCTGCTCGCGGCCCGCGACCGCCGATTTCGTGACAGTGCTGGTCCGTGCCACCTGGGTTGCGATGTCCCGGATCGAGGCGCTCAGTTGTTCGGCGGCGGCCGAGACGGTCTGCGAGCTACCCAGCGCCTGGGTGGAGGCCGAGGCCACCGCCTGCGACTCCGCGGACAGCGACCGGGCGATCTCGGACAGGCTGGAGGCGGCCCGTTCGACGCCCTGGCTTGCCACGCTCGCGGAATCGACCGAGCGGCCGGTCTCGCGCTCGACGGTCTCGGCCATCTGGTGCAGGGCGCCGCGCTTGGCCGTCGCGGCCTCCTGCTCCTTCCGCAACTGCTCCTCGCGCAGGCGCGAATTCTCGATCGCCCCCTGCTTGAACACCTGGAGCGCACCCGCCATCGAGCCGACCTCGTCCTGGCGGTGCGCGAAGGGGATGTCGGCGGCGAGATCGCCGGTCGCGAGCTTCTGCATCGTGTCCGTCATGCGCACGATCGGGCGCACCACGCCAAGCGCGACGCCGAGCAGGCCTGCGGCAATAAGGGCCAGGACGGCTGCGGAGACGCCGAGGAGAATGTAGAGGATCGAGCTGTCGCGCTCGGCCGCCAGCTTCTCCATGTCGGCATTCTGCTTGTTTGCGCTCTCGACGATGCTGTCGATGACGGCGCGGTGCGCGGTGTAGGCGTCCTTGAGCTGCGCATAGGCGCGTTCGGCGCCGGCCACGTCCTTGGCTTTGAGGGCCGGCAGGAGCTGATCAGACAGAAGCTTCCAGAACTTCTGCACCTCGGCGTCAGATTTCGACACCAGCGCCGTCTTCAGATCGGTGGAGAGGCTGGAGGTGGTCCAGAATGCCTTGCGCTCATCGTAATCCTTGCGGAGCTGGACCAGGCGTTCGCCATGGGCCGACAGCTGGTCCGGCTCGCGCATGGCGAGCGTGGCCTCGAGATAGGCTTCGATCACATATTCGGGCGGCGGCAGGATGTCCGCGATGAGGTCGTTGCCGAGCTTGATGTCGGAATAAAGCGGACCGCCGACCTTGAGCTCGCGCAGGGCGTAAAGGCTGGTCGAGACGACGGCAGTAAAGCCGATGGCGAGAACGATCCCGAATGCAATGACCGCAGAAGAAAGCGAGAGACGAATTTTCATGAAACAATCCAATGGCGCAGGTCGAAATCCGAACGGACCCTAAACAACTGCGGTAAACACGGGATTGCTTCGCGCGGAAATTGTATCCCGCGGGCACCGGAAAATTACGAAAAGAGGACGTCAGTCGGTCGTTTTTGAGTCAGCGAGATCGACTCGGGGCACGAACAGAAACGTCTCAGGCCCGATGAAACGCAGCAACCAGCTCAGTTGCGCTGGATGAGAAACGCGTGGCGGCTGTCGATATCGCCGCCACGCGTTGCTGCCTCACATGTCGAAGAAGACCGTCTCGTCGTCGCCCTGAAGCCGCAGGTCGAGCCGATAGACCGCCTTCCCCGCCTCGCGCGTCGCGATCAGCGTCGCGCGGCGATCGGCCGGCACCAGTCCCAGCACGGGATCGGTGGCATTGCCGGCCTCGTCGCTGAAATAGATGCGGGTGTAGAGATGCCGCAGCATGCCGCGACCGAACACCGCAAGCACGATGTGCGGCGCCTGCGGCTTGCCGTCGGGATCGGGCACCGCGCCCGGCTTGACGGTGTCGAAGGAATAATTGCCGTCCTTGTCGGTGCCGCAGCGGGCAAAGCCGCGGAAGCTGGCATTGGGCAGAGCGCGCTTGTCCTGGGGGTCGGCGAAGCGGCCCTGCGCATCCGCCTGCCAGATCTCCAGCATGACGTCGGGCACCACGACGCCGTCGCCGTCGAACACGCGGCCTTCGATGCGGACGCGATCCCCGGTGACGTCGGGCGTCAGCGTCGAGTTGGTGAACGCGTCGTTCCAGGCGTATTCGCCGGTCGGCGTCAGGCCGTATTTGAAGAACGGACCGACGGTCTGCGATGGGGTAATACCGTTGTCCTGCACTTAGGTGTTCTCCATTGGCGTGGCGTTCTTGCCGCGCAGCACGATGTCAAAGCGGTAGCACAGCGCCCATTCGGGCTGCGTGTTCTCGAGGTCGAAAGACGACACCATCCGCGCCCGCGCCTTCTCGTCCGGCACCGAATTGAAGATCGGGTCGAACGGGAACAGCGGGTCGTTCGGGAAATACATCTGCGTCACGAGCCGCGTGACGAAGGAATGGCCGAACACCGACAGATGGATATGCGCGGGACGCCAGGCGTTGTGGTGATTGCCCCAGGGATAGGCGCCAGGCTTGATGGTGACGAAACGGTAGTAGCCGGCGGCATCGCTCACGGTGCGGCCCGCGCCGGTGAAGTTCGGATCGAGCGGCGCCGGGTGCTGGTCGCGGACATGGACGTAGCGGCCGCAGGAATTGGCCTGCCAGATCTCGACCAGCGAGTTCGGCACGCCGCGTCCGTCCTCGTCGCGCACATGGCCGTGCACGATGATGCGCTCGCCGATCGGCTCGCCGGTATGCTGGGTGGTGAGATCGGCATCGCCCTCGCGCACGGTCTCGTGGCCGTAGACCGGGCCGGTCAATTCCGACAGCGTGTGGCGCATCGGGATCAAGGGCTTGTTCGGCGCGCGCTTGATCGAGCTCTTGTATTCGGGCGACAGCGGCAGCGGATGCGCCTTGTTGCTGTCGACGGGATAGATGAATGTCATTGGCGAACTCCTCCCCGGCCATTTTGCTCCAGCCGGTCAACGCTTCCCCCGATCATTATAGAACATAACTAATCTAGGGAAGCGGGTTTGGCGGGCGTTCTGCGCCCGGCAGGGCCACGCTATTTGATCGGCGGACGCGGTAACACGGCCTCACCGGCCTCCAGCCGATAGGTGTGGTCGAGCGAATACCAGGGGGTCGGGACGTCTCGTGCGGTCGGATGCGGCGTGTCGTGGCGCTGGAACTTGCCGATCAGTGCCTGCGTCACCCCGAACTGCACGTCGCTGTCGATATGCGGGTCGGCGGGGTCGTAGACCTGCGAGATCAGCACCTTGAATCCGGGCTTGAAGATCAGCGCGTGCAGATGCGCGGGCCGATAGGGATGCCGGCTCTGCGCCTCGAGGAGGCGCCCGACCACGCCGTCGGTCGGGATGGGATAGCCCACCATCATCACCGAGCGGAAGGCGAAACGTCCGTCCTGGTCGGTCGTGAACTTGCCGCGCAGGTTCATGTCGGCTTGATCAGGGTCCTGGTTCTCGTAGAGACCGACCGGCGAGGCGTGCCAGACATCGACCTCCGCATCGGCGACGGGACGGCCGTCTTTGTCGACGACGCGGGCGCTGACGAACAGCGGCGCGCCGGGCGTCTCCGAGCGGACGATCGAGCCGCCATTCTCGACCCGCGGCGAGTTCAGCCGCCAGAACGGGCCGAGCAGCGACTGATCGGTTTCGGTATTGCCCTGATCGCCGTTGTTGAGCAGGCACAGCAGCGGCGAGACGCCGAGCGAGCCCGCCATCAGCACGACTTCGTTGTGCGTGTCGGTCGTGAGCTTGCCGAGCTCGGCCACGATCGCGGTCGCGTCCCGGAACTCCTTCTCGGTCAGGCGGACATCGCGGACGAAGGCGTGCAGATGCTTGACCAGGGAGACCATGATCTGACGCAGCCGCGGATCGGACGTCCGCTCCATCACCGCCAGTGCCGCGGCCGTGACGTCCTGCTCGCGCTCGATGATCATGCTCGTCTCCGGATTACCCGTCATTCCGGGCGCGAGTGAAACGAACGAGCCCGGAATCTTCGCCTCTCCCCGCTTGCGGGGAGAGGGAGAGGAGAAAGCTCAGTTCAGCTTCTCGATCGCGACCGCAACACCCTGGCCGACGCCGACGCACATGGTGGCCAGCGCCAGCTTGCCGCCGCGCTTTTCCATGCCGTGGACGGCGGTGAGCGCGAGGCGCGCGCCGCTCATGCCGAGGGGATGGCCGAGCGCGATGGCGCCGCCATGCGGATTGACAAAATCGGCATCGTCGGCAACGCCGAGCTGGCGCATGCAGGCAATGCCTTGCGAGGCGAAGGCCTCATTGAGCTCGATCAGGTCGAAATCGCTGATCTTCTTGCCGAGGCGTTCCATCAGCTTGCGGGTCGCCGGCACCGGGCCGATGCCCATGATGCGCGGCGGCACGCCGGCCGAGGCGAGGCCGAGGATGCGTGCGCGCGGGGTGAGGCCATGCTTCTTCACGGCGGCTTCAGAAGCCAGGATCATCGCGGCCGCGCCGTCATTGACGCCGGAGGCGTTGCCGGCGGTCACGGTACCGGGATTGCGCACGATCGGCTTCAGTTTTGCCAGGCCTTCCAGCGTCGCCTCCGGGCGCGGATGCTCGTCCTTGTCGACCGTAATCGGGCCGGCCTTGCCGCCGGGAATGGTGATCGGCGTGATTTCCTCGGCGAAATAACCCGCCGCGATCGCCGCGCCTGCGCGCTGCTGCGAGCGGATCGCGAAGGCGTCCTGGTCGGCGCGCGAGACCTGGAATTCCTCGGCGACGTTCTCGCCGGTCTCCGGCATGGCGTCGACGCCATATTGCGCCTTCAACAGCGGATTGATGAAACGCCAGCCGATGGTGGTGTCAAAAATCTCGGCGGAGCGCGAGAAGGCTTCCTGCGCCTTGCCCATCACGAAGGGCGCGCGGGTCATGGATTCGACGCCGCCCGCGATCGCAAGCTCGATCTCGCCGGAACGGATGGCGCGGCCGGCCGCACCGACCGCGTCGAGGCCGGAGGCGCAGAGCCGGTTCAGGGTCTGGCCGGGAACCGAATCCGGCAGGCCCGCAAGCAGCAGCGCCATGCGCGCGACGTTGCGGTTGTCCTCGCCGGCCTGGTTGGCGCAGCCGAAGAAGACTTCGTCGACCTGTGCCCAATCGAGATTGGGATGCTTGGCCATCAGCGCCTTGATCGGGGCCGCCGCGAGGTCGTCGGCGCGCACCTTGGCGAGCGAGCCGCCGAAACGGCCGATCGGGGTCCGCACGGCATCGCAGATAAAGACGTCACGCATCGTTGCTCTCCCTGAATGCCGCGGTCCGGCCCAAATTCTTCAATGTCCGCGGAGTTTTAGGAGGGCGCCCGCGGCAGGTCAATTGACGGTTTCTTGCTTGTTCCGAGGGGGGCGCACGCTGCCAATGCATGCCGTGGTGCGGACAACGTGGAAAACCTCCCCTCGCCGGCCAAACCGGTAGGAGCAGGAGGCGAAATTTTGTAGGTTGCGCCGCCCATGACAATGCAACAGCCGATACCTGTGCCGCCCCCTGACGAAGCGCCCACGCCGCCGGCGGAAGCCATCGCGCGCGTCACGCCGATGATGGAACAGTACCTTGAAATCAAGGCGGCTCATCAGGGCCTGCTGCTGTTCTACCGGATGGGCGACTTCTACGAGCTGTTCTTCGAGGACGCCGAGATCGCCTCGAAGACGCTCGGCATCGTCTTGACCAAGCGCGGCAAGCATCAGGGCGCCGACATCCCGATGTGCGGCGTGCCGGTCGAGCGTTCCGAGGACTATCTGCATCGCCTGATCAGCGCCGGCCACCGGGTCGCCGTGTGCGAGCAGACCGAGGATCCCGCCGCCGCCAAAGCGCGCGGCAACAAGAGCGTGGTGCGCCGTGGCGTGGTGCGGCTGGTCACGCCGGGTACGCTGACCGAGGACACGCTGTTAGACGCGCGCGCCAACAATTATCTGCTGGCGATCGCGCGTGCCCGCGCCTCCGGTGGCGGCGACCGTTTTGGGCTCGCCTGGATCGACATCTCGACCGCCGAATTCACGGTGATGGAATGCTCTAGCGGCGAGCTCGCCGCGACGCTGGCGCGCATCAATCCGAACGAGGCGATCGTCACCGACGCGCTCTACAATGACAGCGAGCTCGGACAGACCTTGCGCGAGCTGCCGGCGGTGACGCCGCTGACCCGCGACGTCTTCGACGGCGCCACCGCGGAAAAACGCCTGTGCGATTATTTCGCCGTCGCGACCATGGACGGGCTCGCGCAGCTCACGCGGCTCGAAGCGACCGCCGCAGCCGCCGCCGTCACCTATGTCGACCGCACCCAGGTCGGCAAGCATCCGCCGTTGTCGCCACCCGCGCGCGAGGCCTCGGGCGCGACCATGGCGATCGATCCGGCCACCCGCGCCAATCTCGAATTGACGCGAACGCTCGCGGGCGAACGCCGCGGCTCGCTGCTCGACGCGATCGACTGCACGGTGACCTCGGCCGGCTCGCGCCTGCTGGCGCAGCGGCTCGCGGCGCCGCTGACGGACGCGCCCGCAATCGCGCGGCGGCTCGATGCCGTCAGCGCCTTCGTTGCGGACTCCGCTGCGCGCGAAGACATCCGCAGCATCCTGCGCGGCGCGCCCGACATGTCGCGGGCGCTGGCCCGTCTTTCGGTCGGCCGCGGCGGACCGCGCGACCTCGCCGGCCTGCGCGACGGCATCATTGCCGCCGACCAGGTGCTGACGCGCCTTTCCGAGCTCGACCAGCCGCCGCAGGAAATCGCGGTGGTGATGGCGGCCCTGCAGCGTCCGTCGCGCGAGCTCGCCGCTGAATTCGCAAGTGCCCTCGATGACCCGCTGCCGCTGATCAAGCGCGACGGCGGCTTCGTGCGTCAGGGCTACGAGCCCGCGCTCGACGAAACGCGAAGCCTGCGTGATGCTTCGCGCCTCGTCGTGGCCTCGATGCAGGCGCGCTACGCCGATCATACCGGTGTGAAGGGCCTCAAGATCCGGCACAACAACGTGCTCGGCTATTTCGTCGAGGTCACCGCGCAGCACGGCGACAAGCTGATGTCGGCGCCGCTGAATGCGACCTTCATCCATCGCCAGACGCTGGCCGGACAGGTGCGCTTCACCACCTCGGAGCTCGGCGAGATCGAGGCCAAGATCGCCAATGCCGGCGACCGCGCGCTCGGCCTCGAGCTCGAGATCTTCGAGCGGCTGTCCGCGAAGGCGCTTGATATCAGCGACGATCTGCGCGCCGCCGCCCATGCCTTTGCGCTGCTCGACGTTGCGACCTCGCTGGCCAAGCTCGCGGTCGACGACAATTATGTGCGGCCGGACGTGGATGACTCCCTCGGCTTCGCGATCGAGGCGGGCCGCCATCCCGTGGTCGAGCAGGCCTTGAAGCGCAATGGCGAGCCATTCATTGCCAATGCCTGCGATCTCTCGCCAACACCGGCGCAAAAATCCGGCCAGCTCTGGCTGCTGACCGGTCCCAACATGGCCGGTAAATCGACCTTCCTGCGCCAGAACGCGCTGATCGCGCTGCTGGCGCAGATCGGCAGCTTCGTGCCGGCGACGCGCGCGCGGATCGGCATCATCGACCGCCTGTTCTCGCGCGTCGGCGCCGCCGACGATCTCGCGCGCGGCCGCTCCACCTTCATGGTGGAGATGGTCGAGACCGCAGCGATCCTGAACCAGGCCGGCGAGCGCGCGCTCGTGATCCTCGACGAGATCGGCCGCGGCACCGCGACGTTCGACGGCCTCTCCATCGCCTGGGCCGCGATCGAGCATCTGCACGAGAGCAACCGCTGCCGCACGCTGTTCGCGACGCATTATCACGAGCTGACGGCGCTCTCGGCAAAACTGCCGCGCATGTTCAACGCGACGGTGCGGGTGAAGGAATGGCAGGGCAATGTCGTGTTCCTGCACGAGGTGCTGCCGGGCTCGGCCGACCGCTCCTACGGCATCCAGGTCGCCAAGCTCGCCGGCCTGCCGCCGGCCGTGATCACGCGTGCGAAATCCGTGCTGGCGAAACTCGAAGCCCAGGACCGCGGCCAGACCGCCCGCGCGCTTGCCGACGACCTCCCGCTGTTCGCGGTGCCCTCGCGCGCCGCCGCCGAAGCCGCACCGCCGACCGAGGCCGAGCTATTGATGGACGCCGTGAAGGCCCTCCACCCGGACGAGATGTCCCCGCGCGAGGCGCTGGATGCGCTCTATGCGTTGAAGGCCAAGCTGCCGAAGCCGTGACGGTGCCGTAGGGTGGGCAAAGCGCAGCGTGCCCACCATTCAACGACCAATTCGCGGAAAGATGGTGGGCACGGCGCGCGAAGAGCGCGCCTTTGCCCACCCTACGACTTCTGCGCGCTTGGCTTACGCCCTTGCCGCCATCGCAGCAGCTTCCGCGGCGGCGCGCTGCATGCTGGTCGACATCTCGTTCGTGACCGTGCTCTGCTCCTCGACGGCGGCGGCTGTCGAGGTGACGTATTCGCTGACGTTGTTGATGGCCTGCTTGATCGAGCCGAGCGCGCTGACGACGTCGCCGGAGATGCCGTTGAGGCTGCCGATCTCCTGGCCGATCTTGTCGGTCGCCTGTCTCGCCTGATTGGCGAGGCTCTTCACCTCGGAAGCGACCACCGCGAAGCCGCGGCCAGCCTCGCCGGCGCGCGCCGATTCGATCGTGGCGTTGAGCGCGAGCAGGTTGATCTGACTGGTAATGCTGTTGATCATCTCGATGATGCCGCTCATCGCCTTCGCCGCTTCGGTCAGCCGCTGCGCCTGCGCGTCGGCAGAGGCAACCTGCTCCACCGCGCTCATCGCGGTCTCGCGGGACTTGGTCATCGCTTCGGAGATCTCGCGCACCGACGCGTTCAGCTCCTCCGAGCCTGCGGCGACCGATTCCATCATGCCGCGGACGCGCTCATTGCCCATGCGGACCAGCACCTGCCGCGTGGTGTCAGTGGCGTATTTCACGACCTTGAACGGCTTGCCGTTGAGATCGAGGATCGGGTTGTAGGAGGCCTGGATGTAGACCTCCTTGCCGCCCTTGCCGATGCGCTTGTATTCAGCCGCCTGGTACTGGCCGCGATTGAGCGTGGCCCAGAACTCGCGATAGGCAGCGCCGTCGCGCTCCGATGGCTCGACGAACATGCTGTGATGCTTGCCCTTGATCTCGGCCAGCGAATAGCCGAGCGTGCCGAGAAAATTGGCATTGGCGGTGATGATCGTGCCGTCCATGTTGAAATCGATCACGGCCTGCGCCTTGTCGATCGCCGAGATCTGACCAGCGAGGTCGGCGTTCTTCAGCTTCTCCGCGGTGACGTCGGTCGCAAATTTGGCAACGCCGAACGGCTTGCCGTTCTCGTCGAGCAGCGGGTTATAAGAGGCGAGGATCCAGACCTCGCGGCCGCCCTTGCCGATACGTTTGTATTCGCCCGCCTGGTATTCACCGCGGTTAAGCCTGGCCCAGAATTCGCGATAGGCCGCGCTGTCGCGCTCAGCGGGGGCCACGAACAGGCTGTGATGCTTGCCCTCGATCTCGGCCAGCGAATAGCCGAGCGCCTGGCAGAAATTCTGGTTCGCAGTCACGATAGTGCCGTCGAGCTTGAACTCGATGACGGCCTGGGCGCGGCCGATGGCGGACACCTTGGAGGCTTCCGTCATGGCATTGATCTTCTTCGCGGTGATATCGGTCGCGATCTTCACGACCTTGATCGGCTTGCCGTCGCCGTCAAGCACGGGATTATACGACGCCTCGATCCAGATCTCGCGACCGCCCTTTGCAATCCGCTTGAACTCCGCGGCCTGGAACTCGCCGCTCTTCAACGCGGACCAGAACGCCTTGTACGCCGCGCCGCCTCGCTGATCGGCGGGCACGAACATGGAGTGATGCTTTCCCTTGATCTCCTCCAGCCCATAGCCCAGGGCCTTCAGGAAATTCTCGTTCGCGGTGAGGATGGTGCCATCCAGTGCAAATTCGATCGTCGCCTGCGAACGGCCGATGGCGTCGAGCTGTGCCTGGGCATTTCCATTGGGATTACGACCAAACATCAAAACATCTCCAGAATGGATCGCATGGTGCCGCAGCGCAACGCGCCTCAAAGACAGGCGAGCGGACGCCCTCGGACAGACCGAGCGTTGGAATATGACTAGCTGTGAACTATGTGGGTCCGTTCACGCGTACAGAGGACCCGCCTTGATGCCCATGTCCGCCCAAACGCGGAAACGACAACCGACGAGTAGCTTTACGGGGAATGCACCAAATTTAGATTAATGCACCTATCGGAATCGGGCAGCCCATCTCCGAAGAAATACGGAGTGATGGAACCGAAAATGGCCGGCGGAAGAAACGGCCGAAACGCGAATTAGCAACGATCAAATCGATACTTAGCGACGTCGCGACATGAACGGATTGCGGCCCCGCGCGCGCTTTTCCGCGCGACTACCGTCCAGGATGCTGCCCCATTAACGCAACGCCTTCCGGCGGCCGTCAGCGGCCCACCCTGGCAAACGGCTCGATCAGCTTCAAGGTGGCGGCGAGGCGGATGCTGCGCTTGCCGGCGAGCGCGATCGCTTCCATGTCGGCGCCCTTGTCATCGCAGTGGCCGGAGAAGCCGATGCCCACCTCATAGCCACCGAACAAGGGATGCTCGCTCTTTGCCAGCGTGTGTTCCTGATTGACGAATTCGCCTTTCCAGCGACCGTTCGCCGAAGAATAGGCGCCGAGATAATAGAAGAAGGCATCGCCGCCGAGGATGCGGCCGTCGCGCAGCAACATCACGCCGGTATGGCCACCGGTAATTCCATCCAGCATCCGGATATCGATCGAATAGAGTCCGCTGACGATGCCGCCCTCGCCGACCGCACCGGGCGGGGGAACGTCATCGTCGCCGAGCGGCGTCATCACGGCGCGAAACACCGAGGCGTCCTCGACCACTTCTCCCTCGAAGCGGTAGAGCTTGCCCTGCGGTCGACCGCGAATGCTGATTGTGACGGCGTCGGAACTGACCAGCGACCTGTGCTGCGGCGACCGGCTGTGGCGCTTCGTCCGGAGCCTGGCGACGATTTCGCCGTCCACCAATCTCGTAGGTGCCGAAGTGCGCGAAGGCCGTGTTGCCGCCAAGCATTTTCCCGGCATGGGCGTACAGCACGCTGCGGCCGGAGCCGTCGTTGATATCGTATTCGACCTTGTACAATCCCTCCACTGCACGCCCCGATCTTGCTCTGTTGCCAGTTTAGCGGGTCTGCCAGCCCGGGTAACTAACTATCCTGACGCAGGGTTGAGGTCCCAAGCGCAGCGTAACTCGCCTTACGAAGCGCGGCGCGGCTGATGCATCGGCCTCTTCCGTCGTCCCATCCACCACAGCGTCAGGTTCCAGCCGATGCAGGTGGCGAGTGCGCAACTCAAGCCGATCGCCGAGCCGAACTGCGTGACGGCGACGTGCAGCACCGCAATTGCCAGACCGAAGCCGAGCAGGCCCCAGGCGGAGTTGGCGAGCACGGCGGCGGTCGGCGGGCCGCCGATGCGCGGATGCAGGATCACCATCATGCTGGTGAACACGATCGGGTAGAGCGCGATGACGCCGCTCACCCGCGGGCCGACCCAGCCCGAGGTCGAGACCACGATCGCAACCAGCGTCGCGACCAGCGAGGCGCGGAATGGAATGTCGTACCAGCGACGCGTCACCAGCGGCATCTTCACATGGCGGTATCGTGCGAGCAGCGGAATGCAGATGCCGAAGGCGACCAGGTTGACAGCGAGCCCGGCGGTCAGGGTCCAGTCGAACAGGCGGATGATGGAGGCCAGCACGATCCACACCGCGACCGCGCTGCCGGCGCTCACCAGCAGATTGTTCCGCTGCGCCAGCACGACATAGGTGAGCCCAAGGACGATCGTCGCCGCGTTGACCGGAAGGCTCGACAGCGCGCCCTGCGCGATGAAGGCGGCATCATGGTCGAGCGCGAGGAAGACGTAGGAAGGACCGGCCGAGATCGGCAAGGTCGCCACCAGTCCGCCGATCACCGGACCGGTGCGCTCGGCAATGAACGACGCGGACACGACGAACGCCGCGGCGATCGCCATGCGCAGGACGAGGAAGATGATGAAGTGGAGCTCGGGGGGCATTTTTTGCTTCTTACCCTGCCCTGAAGGGGAGGGTCGGCTCATATGGAGCGTAGCGAAATATGAGACGGGGTGGGGTGACAGTCTCTCGACGGATACGGCGCCCGAGTGGAGAGATCACCCGCCCCGCTCGCGCTGCGCGCGATCGACCCTCCCCCTCAAGGGGAGGGTCAGGAAGTCACATCCGCTGCATCGACACCGAAACCTTCGGGCCGTTCTTGATGGTCTGGTAGACCACGCAATAGCGCTCGGTGAGTTTCAGGAGCAGATCAAGCTTGTCCTGCGGCGCGTCGGTGTCGACCTCGAAGCGCAGGCGGATCTCGGCGAAGCCGACCGGGGTCTCCTTGTCGACGCCGAGCGTGCCGCGGAAATCGAGATCGCCCTCGGCATAGACGTTGCCGGTCTTGAGCGGGATCTCGATGGCGGTCGCGACCGATTTCAGCGTGACGCCGGCGCAGGCAACCAGCGCTTCAAGCAGCATGTCGCCGGAGCACAGCTCGAGGCCGGAGCCGCCGGTCGCGGGATGCAGGCCAGCCATCGCGATGGCGCGACCGGTCTCGACCTTGCAGGCGATGCCTTCGCTGTCGGTCGAGCCCTTGGCCTTCAGCGTGATCATCGCGGTCTTGGGATCGGTCTTGTAGCGTTCCTTGATCGGGGCCTGCATCTGGCGCAGTGCTGCGGCGTCCATCTTGTTCTCTCCCGGAAAAATCGTCCCTCGATGTACCGGCTCAGAGAGAAAATGTCACCACCACATGGCCTGACCGGGACCCTGGGTTGCGTCACGGTCGGGCACGTTGCGGTCGAGCGAACGGTCGAGTGACGTCAGCACACTTCGCTTGAAATTCTCGAACAGCGGCGAATTGCGATCGCGCGGCCGGCCCAGATTGATCTCGATCTGGTCGAACAGCCGGCCCGGCCGCGGCCGCATCACCAAAACGCGATCAGCCAGCACCACGGCCTCGTCGACGTCATGTGTGACGAGGATGAGCGTCGGCCGGGTGTCGGCCCAGAGGTCGAGCAGATGATCCTGGAGATCCCTGCGGGTGAAGGCGTCGAGCGCGGAGAACGGCTCGTCGAGCAGCAGCACTTCCGGTTGCGGCACCAGCGCACGCGCGATCGCGACGCGCTGCGCCTGCCCGCCCGAGAGCTCGCGCGGCCAGGCCTGCGCCTTATCAGTGAGCCCGACGCGGGCGAGCGCGCGCGCCACCTTCTCGCGCCGCTCGGTCGCGGGCAGGTCGGCAAGGCCGAAGCCGATATTGTCGGCGACGCTGAGCCAGGGCAGAAGCCGCGGCTCCTGGAAGATGATGCCGATTTTTGCGTGCGGCGAATTGATCGCCTCGCTGTCGAGCGTCACCGTGCCTGCGCTCGCGCGATCGAGGCCTGCGATGGCGCGCAGCAGCGTGGACTTGCCGCAGCCGGAGCCGCCGATGATGGCGACGATCTCGCCCTGTTTGATCTCGGCGGAAAAACGCGCCAGCGCCTGCACGCCGTTGGGATAGGTCTTGCTGACCCGGTCGAGCGCCAGCATCGTGTTACGTTCCCTTCGCGCGCCCGAAGGCGTCCTGCCAGCGCAGGAACGGCGCAGCCCCGACCTCGATCAGCCAGTCGGTAAGCTTGCCGAGGATGGCGAAGATCACGATCGCGGCCAAAATCTGCGCAGGCTTGCCGAGCTGCTGGCCGTCGAGCAGGAGATAGCCGAGGCCTTCGGAAGCGCCGATCAGCTCGGCCGCCACCACGAACATCCAGCCCAGACCAAGGCCGACACGCAAGGACACCACATAGGCCGGCAGCACCGCGGGCAGCAGGATGCGGCGGATCATGGCGAACCCGGAGAGGCGGAAGGTGCGACCGACCTCGACGATCTTGCGATCGACGGAAAGGATCGCGCCCATCACGCCGAGATAGACCGGGAAGAACACGCCGACCGCGATCAGCGCGATCTTGGAGGTCTCGAAGATGCCGAGCCAGAGGATGAATAACGGCACCCAGGCCAGCGAAGGGATCGCACGCAGCGCCTGCACGGTCGGATCGAGCAGCCGCCGCGCCAGCGACCAATAGCCGGAGATGGCACCGAGCACGGTGCCCGCGATCACGCCGAAGGCGAAGCCGAGACCGACCCGCCACAGCGTCGCGGCGATGTGGCGGACCAGCTCGCCGGAGCGGGCGAGTTCGGTGATGGTCGCAAAGACGCGCGAGGGCGACGGCACCAGACGGCCGTTGGACCAGCCGGACCAGACCACCAGCTCCCAGCCGAGCGCGAGGATGAGCGGCAGCAAGATTCCAAGCAACGGCCGCGCATAACGCGACAGCCGCGAGGGCGCGGCGGCACTTTCGGCCGGTTCCGAGGTCTGTTGCAGGACTGGCGCGTCGGTGATCATGGCCGGTAGGAAGCGCGTCTCACGCCGGAATGCAACATGACTCTTGCCGCGCCCTCAGCCCGTCGTCCCGGGGCGCGCGAAGCGCGAGCCCGGGACCCATAGCCACAGGCAGACATGGCTACGGGGACTCGGAGTGACCGCCTTCGCGTCAAACTACTCCCTGGGGTTATGGGTCCCGGGCTCGCTTCGCGCCCCGGGACGACAGCGGAGTTTGTTGCGCGCGCCTGCCTCTTGCGCAGAACTAGTTCGTCGGCAGCGGGACCTGGTCGTCGATCAGGGCATCCAGCGTCGCCTTCACGTCGACCTTGGCGTCGACGACGCCGGCCTGCTGCAGGGCAAGGCCGGCAGCGAGGATCGACTCGCGCTGGGGTGCGCCGATGCGGCTGTGGGTGAGCTCGGTGCGCTCCTTGAGCTGCTTGTCGACGACGGCCTCCGGCAGCTTGGTCACGGCGATGAAGGTCTTCTTCAGGTCATCGTAATTCGCCAGCGAATATTTGCGGGCCTCTTCATACACCGCGAGTACGCGGCGGGCGGCGTCCGGATAGTCCTTCAAGAACTGCTCGCGCACATTGAGGATGCCCCAGGTGTTGGCATCCGCCTTGCGATAGAACAGTTTTGCACCTTCCTCGACCTCGGCCTGCGCCATCATCGGATCGAGGCCAGCCCAGGCATCGACATCGCCGCGGATCAGCGCGGTCTTGCCGTCGGCGTGCTGGAGCAGCACCGGCGTGATGTCCTTTTCGGTGAGGCCTGCACCGAGCAGCGCGCGCACAAGGAAGATGTGCGGATCGGTGCCGCGCGTCACCGCGACGCGCTTGCCCTTGAGATCAGCAACGCTCGCGATCTTGGAATCCTTTGATGTCACCAGCGCCGTCCATTCGGGACGCGAATAGACATAGATCGACTTGATGGGGTTTCCGTTGATCTTCGCCACCAGCGCCGCCGAGCCCGCGGTCGAGCCGAAATCGATCGAGCCGGCGTTGAGGAATTCGAGCGCCTTGTTGGAGCCGGCCGACTGCACCCAAATGATGCTGATGCCGTCCTTGGCGAATTCCTTCTCCAGCAGGCCCTTCTGCTTCAGGACCATCGACACCGGATTGTAGGTCGCCCAGTCGATGCGGATTTCCTTGAGCGGATCCGCCGCCCGTGCCGCAGGGGTCATGGCGAGCGCAACAGCCCCCGCCAACAGAATGCGTCGTGTAATCCCGGTCATGCCCAGCCTCCTCAACAAACTTCATTGTTTTTCAATGAGTTATTTCTAGAGGTCAACGAGAAAATCGCTATCCCGAAAGCCCGTCTGCTGAGAACAGATTTGCTCAAAGCGGGGCTTTTCCAGCATGGAACGACTATTGCCAGAGAATGGCGGGTGACAGCGCCTGTCACCTCTTATATCCGGTGAGACATGGACAGCGTCGCGACTGAGCACAAGGCCGAGGTGGACGATCGCTTCGACACCGCGCGGATCACCGCCGCGGTCGATGCGCTTGCCGAGAAGCATCAGGGACGTGAGGACACGTTCCGCACGGCCATGGCGCAATTGCTCAAGGCCGAGCTGATCGCGGCGCGCGCTGCGGCGCAGGCGATCCTGCTGAAGGACCGTCACGGAAGGCGCTGCGCCGAGCGGCTGTGCCACGTGCAGGACGAGATCATCCGCATCCTGTATTCGGCAGCGACCCGGCATCTCTACCGCTCGCCGATCCCGAGCGGCGCGGAGCGCATGGCGGTGGTCGCGACCGGCGGGTATGGCCGCGGCCTGATGGCCCCGGAATCCGACATCGATCTCCTGTTCATCCTGCCCTACAAGCAGACCGCCTGGGGTGAGCAGGTGGCTGAGGCCATTCTCTACTGTCTCTGGGACATGGGACTGAAGGTCGGACACGCCACGCGCTCGGTCGATGAATCGATCCGGCAGGCGCGCGGCGACATGACCATCCGCACCGCAATCCTGGAAACGCGCTTCCTGACCGGCGACCAGCCGCTCTATGACGAACTGGTCGCGCGCTTCGACAAGGACGTGGTGCAGGGCACGGCGTCCGAATTCGTCACCGCAAAGCTCGCCGAGCGCGAGGAGCGCCACCGCCGCGGCGGGCAGTCGCGCTACCTGGTCGAGCCCAACGTCAAGGACGGCAAGGGCGCCCTGCGCGACCTGCACACGCTGTTCTGGATCGCCAAATACGTCTACCGCGTCCGTGATACCGACGAGCTGGTCGAGCGCGGCGTGTTTGACGCGCAGGAATACCGCACGTTTCGCCGCTGCGCCGACTTCCTCTGGTCGGTGCGCTGCAATCTGCACTTCTACTCCGGCCGCGCGGAGGAGCGCCTCTCCTTCGATCTCCAGCGCGAGATCGCGGTCCGGCTCGGCTACACCTCGCATCCCGGCATGCAGGACGTCGAGCGCTTCATGAAGCACTACTTCCTGGTCGCCAAGGAAGTGGGCAACCTCACCGCCATCCTCTGCGCCAAGCTCGAGGACCAGCAGGCCAAGCCCGCGCCGGTGCTGAGCCGGATGATGGCGCGGCTGCGCCCCGCCCCCGCGAAGCGCCGCGTCCCCGACAGCGACGACTTCCTCGTCGACAACAACCGCATCAACGTCGCCGCGCCCGACGTGTTCAAGCACGATCCGGTCAATTTGATCCGGATCTTCCGCCTGGCGCAGAAGAACAACCTCGCCTTCCATCCGGACGCGATGCGCGACGTGACGCGCTCGCTCGGACTGATCAACGCGCAGCTGCGCGAGAACCCGGAAGCCAACCGGCTGTTCATGGAGATCCTGACCTCCGACAACGCCGAGATCGTGCTGCGTCGGATGAACGAGACCGGCGTGCTCGGCCATTTCATCCGCGCCTTCGGCAAGATCGTCTCGATGATGCAGTTCAACATGTATCATCACTACACCGTCGACGAGCATCTGATCCGCTGCGTCGGCTTCCTGCAGGACATCGAGCGCGGCGGCATCGAGGAGTTCACGGTCGCCAGCGATCTCTTCCGCAAGATCCGGCCCGAGCACCGTGCGGTGATCTACATCACGACGCTGCTGCACGACATCGCCAAGGGACGGCCGGAGGATCACTCGATCGCGGGCGCCAAGGTGGCGCGCCGGCTGTGCCCGCGGCTCGGCTTCAGCGCGGCCGACACCGAGCTCGTGGCCTGGCTGATCGAGGAGCATCTGACGATGTCCACGGTCGCGCAGTCGCGCGACCTCTCTGACCGCAAGACCATCGAGAATTTCGCCGCCGTGGTGCAATCGGTCGAGCAGATGAAATTGCTCACGATCCTGACCACCGCCGACATCCGCGGCGTCGGCCCGGGCGTGTGGAACGGCTGGAAGGCGCAGCTGCTGCGCTCGCTCTATTATGAAACCGAACCGGTGCTGACCGGCGGCTTCTCGGAAGTCGACCGCGGCAAGCGCCTCACGGCCGCCTACGCCGAATTCCGCATGGCCTTCGCCGAGTGGCCGGCGGACGAGCTCGATGCCTATATCGGCCGGCACTATCCCGCCTATTGGCTCAAGGTCGAGCTGCCGCGGAAGATCCGCCATGCCCGCTTCGTCCGCTCCAGCGAGCAGGCCGGCCACAAGCTCGCGATCAATGTCGGCTTCGACGAGGTGCGCGGCGTCACCGAGCTGACGATCTTCGCCGCCGACCATCCCTGGCTGCTCTCGATCATCGCCGGCGCCTGCGCCTCGGCCGGCGCCAACATCGTCGACGCGCAGATCTACACCACGACCGACGGCCGCGCGCTCGACACGATCTCGATCTCCAGGGAATACGACCGCGACGAGGACGAGGGCCGGCGCGCCACGCGCATCGGCGAGATGATCGAGGACGTGCTGGAAGGCAAGCTGCGGCTGCCCGAAGTGGTGGCGCGGCGCACCGTGCGCAGCAAGGCGCGGCCTTTCACGATCGAGCCGGAAGTGACCATCAACAACCAATGGTCCGACCGCTACACCGTGATCGAGATGTCCGGCCTCGACCGCCCCGGCCTGCTCTACGAGCTGACCACCGCGATCTCGAAGCTCAATCTGAACATCGCCTCGGCCCATGTCGCGACCTTCGGCGAGCGTGCCCGCGACGTGTTCTACGTCACCGACCTCCTGGGCGCGCAGATCAACGCGCCGACGCGCCAGTCCGCAATCAAGAGCGCGCTGACCCACGTGATGGCCGGCGACAAGGCGGTGCAGCCGGCGGCGTGAGGAGAGAGCTAAATCTCTACCCCCTCATGCCGCAGCAGCCAGCGCTTCCGCTCGAGCCCGCCGCCATATTTCACCAGCGAGCCATCCGCGCCGATCAGGCGGTGACAGGGCAGCACCACGCTGATCGGGTTTGAGCCGTTGGCATGGCCGACGGCACGAATGGCTTTGGGCATATCGATCCTTGCGGCCAGCGCGCCATAGCTCATCGTGGTGCCGGCAGGGATCTTTGCCAACGCGGTCCAGACCTTCTGCTGGAACGGCGTGCCGGCGATGCGCCATGCGACGCCCGAGAGCTGGCCGAGATCGCCTTCGAAATAGCCCGACAACGCCGTCCGCATCTCCGTCGGCGCAGGCTGATCGCTCAGATCCACGGCGCCGTAGTGCAGGCGCAACAGCTCGCGCATGCGGGGCTCGTAGTCTTCCCAGTCGAGCGCGCGCAGCGCACCCTCGGCATCGGTGACGAGCAGCGCGATCCCGATCGGCGTCGTCAGGCGATCGAGGCCGAATCGTTCAGGCGGTTTGGTTGATCGAGCGGGCATTGCGGCACCATTGCATCGAAACACGCCATCGCACTTGCCATGCCGGCCGTGCTAACGTCCACCCGAAAGCTGACGCTTTGGGGGGCTCAACTTGATTCTGATCACCAATGTCCTGGTGGCGCTGGTCGCCGCACTGCACGCCTACTTCCTGATCCTGGAGATGTTTCTCTGGGACAAGCCGCTTGGCTTGAAGACATTCCGCAATACGCCTGAAAAGGCCGAGATCACGAAGGTGCTGGCGGCCAACCAAGGGCTCTATAACGGCTTCCTCGCCGCCGGCCTGATCTGGGGTCTCGTCCACGGCAACCCGGCCTTCGCATTCCAGATCAAGGCATTCTTCCTGCTCTGCGTGATCGTGGCCGGCGCCTATGGTGCGGCGACCGTTAGCACCCGCATCCTGCTCGTGCAGGCGCTGCCGGCGGCGATCGCGCTGGTTGCGCTGTTTCTGACCTGATTCTCGTGACCTGAGACGCTACGGCGCAGCGTCGCGATCCTTGCGCGGCGCCGGACCTTCCTCCACACTCTCCGGCAGCGATGGCGACCGTTGCAATCAACGGGAAAAGACCGTCGACCGGAAATTCCGTCAGGAGGAACAACCAAGATGAACAATCGCAGAGCCTTCATAGCTGCCACGGCGGCGCTCGCCTTCGCGTTCTCCGCCAGCCAAGCCCTCGCCCAGAAGAAATACGACACCGGCGCGAGCGACACCGAGATCAAGATCGGCCAGACCGTGCCGTTCTCCGGTGCCTATTCCGTCTACGCCAATATCGGCAAGACCCAGGCCGCCTACTTCAAGATGATCAACGATCAGGGCGGCATCAACGGCCGCAAGATCAATCTGATCCAGTATGACGATGCCTATTCGCCGCCGAAGACGGTCGAGCAGGTGCGCAAGCTCGTCGAAGGCGACGAGGTGCTGTTCACCTTCCAGATCATCGGCACGGCCGCGAACGCCGCCGTGCAGAAATATCTCAACGGCAAGAAGATCCCGCAGCTGCTGGCCTCCACCGGCGCCGCACGCTTCAACGATCCGCAGAACTATCCCTGGACCATCGCCTACAATCCCAACTACGTGTCCGAGGGACGCATCTACGCCAAGTACATTCTCGCCAATCACCCCAATGCCAAGATCGGCGTGCTCTACCAGAACGACGACATGGGCCGCGACTATCTCGCCGGCCTCAAGAGCGGCCTCGGCGACAAGGCCGCCAAGATGATCGTCGGCGAAGTGTCCTACGAGGTCACCGACCCGACCGTCGACTCGCAGGTGGTCAAGCTGAAGTCGCTCGGTGCCGATCTTTTCTACGATGCCTCGACGCCGAAGTTCGCGGCGCAGGCCATCAAGAAGGTGGCCGAGCTCGGCTGGACGCCGGTGCACATCCTCGACATCAACGCGAGCCCGATCTCGGCGACGCTAAAGCCGGCCGGCCTCGACATCTCCAAGGGCATCATCTCGACCCAATACGGCAAGGAGCCGAGTGACCCGCAGTGGAAGGACGATCCGGGCGTGAAAGCGTTCTTCGCCTTCATGGACAAGTATTTCCCCGAAGGCGACAAGCTCAACACGGTCAACACCTATGCTTATTCGGTCGCCGAGTTGCTGACGCAGGTGCTGAAACAGTGCGGCGACGACCTGTCGCGTGAGAACGTGATGAAGCAGGTCGCCAACATCAAGGACTTCACCCCGAGCTTCGCGCTGCCCGGCATCAAGATCAACACCGGACCGAACGATTATCGCGTCAACAAGCAGATGCAGATGATGAAGTTCAACGGCGAGCGTTGGGAGCTGTTCGGCCCGATCATCGAGGACAACGGCCCGGCGGGTTAGTAACTGCGCAGGGTGGATTAGCCCTGCAGATGCGCAAAGCGCATCTGCTCGGCGTAATCCACCTCTTCGACATCCGCGGCAACAGAAGTGGTGGGTTACGCCTGGCGGACTGCGCTTCGCGCAGCCGCAAGGCTGACCCACCCTACGAACTGCGCGTCTCCACCCACCTTGCGTTGCAGCAACGCCTCATCCACAATCGCCCTCAGCGGTGACGTCCTGTGCGCAAGAGCATCCGGGCAGATCATCGGCAATAACAAACTGAGGAAATTGCGAATGAGGAATGGAATGCTGCATCTGGCCGCGACAACGGCGCTGACCCTGGCGCTGTCGGTCACCACGGCCAGTGCCCAGAAAAAATATGATCCGGGCGCCAGCGACACCGAGATCAAGGTCGGACAGACCATGCCGTTCTCGGGACCTGCATCGGTCTATTCGTCGATCGGCAAGACCCAGGCCGCCTATTTCAAGATGATCAACGACCAGGGCGGCGTCAACGGTCGCAAAATCAACCTGATCCAGTATGACGACGCCTATTCGCCGCCGAAGGCCGTGGAGCAGATCCGCAAGCTCGTCGAGAGCGACGAGGTGTTGCTGACCTTCCAGATCATCGGCACGCCCGTGAACGCGGCGGTGCAGAAATATCTCAACTCCAAGAAGGTGCCGCAGTTGTTCGCGGCCACCGGCGCATCGAGGTTCACCGATCCGAAGAACTTCCCGTGGACCATGGGCTTCAATCCCAACTACTTCGTCGAAGGCCGCATCTACGGCCAGTACATTCTGAAGGAGCATCCCAACGCCAAGATCGGCGTGCTCTATCAGAACGACGACCTCGGCAAGGACTATCTGAACGGCATCAAGGCCGGCCTCGGCGACAAGGCCGCCAAGATGATCGTGACCGAAGCCTCCTACGAAGTCTCCGATCCGACCGTCGATTCGCAGGTCCTCAAGATCAAGGACGCCGGCGCCGATCTGTTCTTCAGCGCCACCACGCCGAAGCAGGCCGCACAAGCGATCAAGAAGATCGCCGAGATGGGCTGGCATCCGGTGCAGATCGTCGACATCAACGCCACCTCGGTCGGCGCGGTGCTGAAGCCGGCCGGCCTCGATGCCGCCAAGGGTTTGATCAGCGTCAACTACGGCAAGGAACCGCTCGATCCGACCTGGAAGGACGATGCCGGCCTGAAGAGGTATTTCGACTTCATGGCGAAGTACTATCCGGACGGCGACAAGGACTCGAACTTCAACACCTACGGCTACAGCACGGCGCAGCTGCTGGTCCATGTGCTGAAGCAGTGCGGCGACGACCTGACGCGCGAGAACGTTATGAAGCAGGCCGCGTCGCTGAAGGACGTCGTCAGTGACACCGCGCTGCCCGGCATCAAGGCCAACACCTCGCCGACCGACTACCGCGTCAACAAGCAGCTTCAGATGATGAAGTTCAACGGTGAGCGCTGGGAGCTGTTCGGCCCGATCCTGGAGGATGCCGGCCCGATCGATTAGTTCTCGGAAACAACTGCCTCAACGACGTCATGCCCGGGCTTGTCCCGCCTGCGCGGCCGAAGCCGCTTCGGCGCGGCGAAGGCCCGGGCATCCACGTTCTTGGAGCGGCAAGGCAAGGGCGTGGATGGCCGGGTCAAGCCCGGCCATGACGGCGGAGGGAGATGCGCGCAGAGACATCTACTCCGGTATCTCCCCAAAATTCTTCCCCACCGGCAGCACCGCGTGCCGTATCAGCCGTGAATCCTCCACCGCGGCCTGCCGATGCTTCACCGCTTCGCGATAGACGGGATCGCGGATCATCTCGACGAAGGCGGCAACGCTTGGATATTCGGCGATGAAGCAATGGTCCCAGCGCTCCTCTTGCGGGCCAATCAGCATCAGCTCGAATTTGCCCTGCCAGACGATGCGGCCGCCGAGGCGCTCGAACACCGGGCCGCTGTTGCGGCCATAGGCAGCGTAGGCTTCCGCGCCGCTCGCCTTGCGGCCGTCAGGATAGGCCGCCTCTTTGCGCAAACGCACCAGATTGAGCATGTGGATCGGGCCGGGGCGGTCGTTGTCCCGGAACTGCGCGAAAATCTCCTTGCTCGGATCGATATGGCCCATGCCGGTTCCCTCTTGTTTTATGCGGGCGATCCTAGCCCTGCCGCCCGGCGAGCGGAACTGCGGCAGGCGAATGCCGCACCTCCTAATCGCGCGTTAAGCTCTGGGTAACCGGGCCTTAAACAGCGACCGGTAGCGTGCGGCGGGGCGGGCTGACCGGGCGTTTTGCGTATGGCGTGGGGAAAGAAAAAGGGTGGGCGGAAGGAGCCGTTGTTCGGCTTGCCTGCTGCGCTCGCCGATCTGCGCCTGACCGCGGCCGACCGCGTCCCCGGCGGCGAGGACAAGCCGAAGAAATCAACGAAATCATCCGCCAAGCGCAAGAGCGAGGATGCCGGCGACGAGCCGCCGCGCGAGCGGAAGGCACAAGCCGGCCGCAGCGGCGCCAAGCGCCGGTCGAAATCGGGCGGAGGCTTCAGCCTCGGCCGCCTCGTCTATTGGGGTGCGGTGCTCGGCCTGTGGGGCATGATCGCCGTGATCGGCGTCGTGATCTATGTCGGCGCCCATCTGCCGCCGATCCAGTCGCTGGAGATTCCCAAGCGCCCGCCGACGATCCAGATCGTCGGCATCGACGGCAGTATGCTGGCGCAGCGCGGCGAGATGGCGGGCGCCAACGTCTCGCTGAAGGACCTGCCCCCCTATCTGCCGAAGGCCTTCATCGCCATCGAGGATCGCCGCTTCTACTCGCATTTCGGCATCGACCCGATTGGCATCCTGCGGGCCCTCGTCACCAACGTACTCCATCGCGGCGTCTCGCAGGGCGGCTCGACCTTGACGCAGCAGCTCGCGAAAAACCTGTTCCTGACCCAGGAGCGGACCATGGCGCGCAAGCTGCAGGAGGCGGAGCTCGCGATCTGGCTGGAGCGCAAGCATTCCAAGAACGAGATTCTGGAGCTCTATCTCAACCGCGTCTATTTCGGCTCGGGCGCCTATGGCGTCGAGGCCGCGGCGCAGAAATATTTCGGCAAGTCGGCGAAGGACGTCACCGTCGCCGAGGCCGCGATGCTGGCGGGCCTCGTCAAATCGCCGTCGCGGCTGGCGCCGAACCGCAATCCGGAAGGCGCGGAAGCGCGCGCGCAGATCGTGCTCGCGGCGATGGCGGATGCCAAGTTCATCACCGAAGCACAGGCGCAGGCCTCGATCGGCCACCCCTCCTACAACGTGAAGCCGGCCGGCGCCGGCACGCTCAACTACGTCGCCGACTGGATCGGCGAGGTGCTGGACGATCTGGTCGGCCAGATCGACGAGAGCATCAAGGTCGAGACCACGATCGATCCGAAGCTGCAGAGCGTGGCGGAAGCCGCCATCATCGACGAGCTCGCGGCCAAGAGCGTCAAGTTCAATGTCAGCCAGGGCGCGCTGGTGGCGATGACGCCCGACGGCGCGGTGCGCGCCTTGGTCGGCGGACGGAACTATTCCGACAGCCAGTACAACCGCGCGGTCACTGCGAAGCGCCAGCCGGGCTCCTCGTTCAAGCCGTTCGTGTACCTGACCGCGCTCGAGCAGGGGCTGACGCCGGACACGGTGCGCCAGGACGCGCCGATCGAGGTCAAGGGCTGGAAGCCCGAGAACTACACCCATGAATATTTCGGCGCGGTGACGCTGACGCAGGCGCTGGCGATGTCGCTCAACACCGTCGCCATCCGCCTCGGTCTCGAGGTCGGGCCGAAGAACGTTGTGCGCACCGCGCACCGGCTCGGCATCTCCTCGAAGCTCGAGCCCAATGCCTCGATCGCGCTCGGCACCTCCGAAGTCTCGGTCGTCGAGCTGGTCGGCGCCTACGCCCCCTTCGCCAATGGCGGCTTCGCCGTGGCGCCGCATGTCGTCACACGGATCAGGACGCTCAGTGGCAAGCTGCTCTACATGCGGCAAGCGGAAGAGCGCAATCAGGTGATCGACCCGCGCTATGTCGGCATGATGAACACGATGATGCGGGAGACGCTGATATCAGGCACCGCCAAGAAGGCGGAGATCCCCGGCTGGCCGGCGGCCGGCAAGACCGGTACCAGCCAGGATTATCGCGACGCCTGGTTCATCGGCTACACCGCCAACCTCGTCACCGGCGTCTGGCTCGGCAATGACGACAACTCGCCGACCAAGAAGGCGACCGGCGGCGGCCTGCCCGTCGAAGTCTGGTCGCGCTTCATGCGCACGGCGCACGAGGGCGTGCCGGTGGCCGCCTTGCCGAACTCGCAAGCGACCTGGGGCCTCTCGAACCTCGCGCAGGCGGCATCGCAGGTGTCGCCGCCGACGGCGGTGGCGCCTGGACCGGCACCGGCGAGCAGTGGCGGCTATCGCCCGCCTCCGACGCGCGCCAATGTGCGGCCGGAAGCCGCAGCAGGCCTCGACGGCTGGCTGATGGACCGGCTGTTCGGCGGAAATCGGTAGCTTCGAGCTGAGGTCCCCAGGGCCTCAAGACAAAAAACGCGAAAACAACCCCATGCACAGTAGCCGGTGACTTCAGGCGCGCCGCGCGGTGGATTGTAGGAAACGTTTGATCCGGCGGGACAAATCGAGCGTGCCGCGCAATCGTCGCGAAGTATGGCGGGGATCGCGCAAAGCGCGCTGACGTCGCCCCACTCTCAACTGTCATTCCCCGCCACCGGGTCTCGCCTTCGGCTAGCCCAATGACGGGCTCCAGCGGGGAATCCAGTATTCCGAGACGTCGAGATTCAAAACAGCTGCCGCGGCGTACTGGATGCGGCCAGCAGCGTTTTGCTCCGGCTGACATCGCGCCACGGCTTCGGCAAGTCCTGCCCAACAAGTCCTGCCCAACAAGTCCTGCCCAAGACGGCAAGATTTACCGATGCCGAAATATCCCTGAACGCCAAAACACCAGTCTCTTCAAGGCTCCGACATCGGCCCAGGAATTGCTCTCTTAGGTTGAGTTCCGAAGACTCGGGTTTAGTGGGAAGGAGCGTTCCATGATTACAGGTCTATCCAGCGCGGCGTTGCCCCATCTGCGTCCTGCATCAACGTCCGGTTCCAATGTGACAACGACATCAGATCTCCAGCCGGAGGCGTCGACTGCAACTGACGCTGCGACCAGCAGCCCCGGAATCAGCGTGTCGCAACTCAAGCCGCTGCAAGGCGCCAAGCCGATCTCGGTGGCTGATAACCCAGTCCTGCGCGACCTGATGGCAACGAATTGGCTGATGACCCACGGCGCGAACGCGACTCAACCGGCCGCCTCGGACGATGCACCTGAGAACACCTATGCCCAGGTGAAGGTTGACGGCAAGGTGGTGGCCACTCTGTACAATGGCGGGTCCTCGACGATGACCAACGCGGCGGCCGCAAAGATCGGCAAGCTCGAGGATCCTCCCGGCCTGAGTGGACCTGATCTGGCGCAATGGCGAGCCGACAATTACGCCAAGCTGCTTGGCGGCACCGTCGAAAAAGCGTCCACCGCGATCACGCAATCGCAATGGACACCGCGTCAAAGCAATTCTGCCACCTATAGTCGCGATCAGCTCGACGCGGCCTTCCAGGCGATGCTGGCCGAGGGCCCGAAGGCCGCCGTGCAACTGCAATCGTCCTATCTCGCCTCGCGCGCGCAGCCGGGGACAAGCGCAGATATCAGCGCCTGACCTGAGAGATGGTCTGAGGACGCCCGGCATCCGGGCGACGAGTCAAAGCACATCAAGCAAGATCATCCCGGCTGACGCCGAACAACGAGCAGCTATCGCCGGCGTTCAGCGTCCGCGATGTCGCGCGACGAGAGCTGCTCGCCTTAGATAGTCCGATGGGTCGGTCGTTCGGGGAAATCGGAAAGCGTGGCACGAGACGCACTGATGTCGCCCCGTCCTCCGCTGTCATTCCCCGCGAAAGCGGGGAATCCAGTACGCTGCGGCTTCTCGGCTTAACAATAACCGCCTCTGGAATACTGGGTCGCCCGGTCAAGCCGGGCGACGACAGTGAGTGTTGGGCTAGCAGCGAGGCCTAGTCTGCGACGAGGATCAATCCTCGACCCCATAGCGGTGCAGGTCGTTGCCGTGCGTATCGAGCCACTTCTTGGCGCGCTCCATCGACGGGCAGGCCTTTCCGCAGACGCGCCAGAACCGCGCCGAGTGGTTCATCTCGACGAGATGGGCGACCTCGTGCGCGGCGAGGTAGTCGAGCACGTAGGGCGGCGCGAGGATCAGGCGCCAGGAGAACGACAGCGAGCCGGCCGAGGTGCAGGAGCCCCAACGGCTGGACTGATCGCGGATCGAGAGGCGCTTGACCCTGACGCCGAGCTCGACGGCATAGGCCTCCGCCGAGCGCTGGAGATCGTGGCGCGCCTCGCGCTTGAGGAAGTCGCTGACGCGGCGGTCGACATGCTCGACCCCGCCGGCGACGCAGAGAATGCGTTCACCGCTGTCGCGCACTTCCGTCCATACCGTGCCGCGCGTGCCGGCACGATGAACGATACGATGGGCCGTGCCGCGTAGCGGTATCACTGTGCCGGGTTGGAACGGCGCAGCCTTCGGCAAACGGCCGAGACGTGCAGCGATCCACGCGCCGTGACGTTGTGCGAAGTCCTTGGCTTCGGCCAGCGTGCCGCGCGGCGGGATGGTGAGGATGGCTTCGCGATCGCTCGGATGGATTCTGAGCGTGTAGCGGCGCGCGCGGCGGTGCCGACGCAATCGAATCGCAAAAAACTGCGATCCATGGGTGATGACCAGGGTCTTCGGCTCGTGGGGCCGTCGATAGAGGAGTGCGCGAGTGGCCATGTCTGTCAGTCCGGGGGGCAGGAGGGCGCCCGGATTCTGCCATAACCGCCGCCAGGGAAAGCGCTCGGCGCAAAAACAAATCATTTGCCCAATATACAGCGGTCTAGCGTCCGGGAGACCCTACAGACTGGGGTTGGAACCCGGTTTTTTCGCCCCCGCTGGACGCATGCGGCACCCCCAAGGGCTGAGGTGGGAATCACTCCTATAAAGCTACCTAAATACCGCGAATCTGGAGGGAACCAACTCCTGCCGGAACCCCCGGCAGGGCGTCGATTTTCAGCGGGAAAGCCGAAAAACGCGCTTATTCGGCCGCGAGGGCCTGCAACGAGCTCGGATTCGCAGCCGAGACCATGAAGTCATGGATGCGCGGCACGATTTCCGACTTGAAGCGCGAGCCGTTGAACACGCCGTAATGCCCGACGCCCTTCTGAACGTAATGAACGCGGCGGTGATCGGGGATCGAGCTGCACAATGTGTGTGTTGCTTCGGTCTGACCGAGCCCGGAGATGTCGTCGTTCTCGCCTTCGACCGTCATCAGCGCCACGCGCGTGACCTTCGAGGGGTCGACGCGTGTTCCGCGATGGGTCATCTCGCCCTTCGGCAGCGAGTGCTTCACGAACACGGTGTCGACCGTCTGCAGATAATACTCGGCGGAGAGATCCATCACCGCGAGATATTCGTCGTAGAAGTCGCGATGCTTGTCGACGAGGTCGCCGTCGCCCTTCACCAGATTGGCGAACAGGCGCTTGTGGGCGTCCATGTGCCGGTCGAGGTTCATGCTGATGAACCCGTTGAGCTGCAGGAAGCCCGGATAGACGTCGCGCATCATGCCCGGATGCGGGAACGGCACCTTGGTGATGACGGTGTTGCGGAACCAGTCGATGCCGCGCTCCTGGGCGAGCTTGTTCACCCCGGTCGGATTGCGGCGGGTGTCGATCGGGCCGCCCATCAGCGTCATCGACGTCGGCACGAAGGGGTCGCGCCGCGCTTCCATGATCGAGACGGCGGCAACGACGGGAACGGAGGGCTGGCACACCGCCATGACATGGGTGTTGCCGCCAAGGACGTGCAGCATCTCGATGACGTAGTCGATGTAGTCGTCGAGATCGAAGCGGCCATCGCTCAGGGGCACCATGCGGGCGTCGGCCCAATCGGTGATGTAGACCTCATGCGCCGGCAGGAACGCCTCGACCGTGCCGCGCAGCAGCGTCGCGTAGTGGCCGGACATCGGCGCCACGATCAGCACGCGCGGCTGCGGGCTGCGCAAGGGACGGGCGAACTTGCGATCGAAGTAGAGCAGCTTGCAGAACGGCTTTTCCCAGACCGAGCGGACCTCGACGGGAACGCGGATGCCGTTGACCTCGGTGTCGTTGAGGCCCCATTCCGGCTTGCCGTAACGGCGCGTGGTGCGTTCGAACAATTCACAGGCCGCGGCGACGGACTTGCCGACCTCGGTGCGCGCCCACGGATTGAGGGGATTCTGAAACAGGAGCTTGGTCGCATCGGTGACCGCACGCGCCGGATTGAGAGAGGCCTGCCCCATCTCGTACATCCAGTACATCGGCGTCGTCAGGACCGGACTGCCTTCGGCCGCCAGGGGCGGCGCGCCGCCGAACTCACCAATAGGCATCGTTAAAATCCTCTTCGCATCGCAACATACTGCCGAATGCGTAATATTGCGTCAATGCATGGTTCCGTACATCTACGGAGCCGGAACGGCTAAATCAGCCTGAATCCACGGGAAAGTGAGATTATTCACCGCTCGAGAGCAGCGAGCCGTGCTTCTTGGCGCTCCGCAAAAGGGCAAGGAATGCCCCAAAAGATGCAACCAGCAGCACCGCGTTGATGGCCAACGCACGCAACATCAGATCGATCCGGAGGGTCTGTTCGATCAGGAGCGCCCGCATTCCCTCGAACACATAGGTCGGCGGCAGCGACCAGGCGACGTACTGCAGCCATGCCGGCAGCACGCTGACGGGATAGTAGACGCAGGCGAGCGGCATGATCGCGAACATCAGGGTCCAGACGATGCTCTCGGCGCCAAGGCCGTTTCGTAAGACCAGCCCCGAGACGAAGATGCCGACCGCCCAGCTGGTGAAGATCAGATTGCAGAAGAACGCGATCAGCGGCAGACCGAGGGCATAGACGTTGAAGTGAAACAGGAACAGCGCGAGCAGCGTCATCGGGATGACGCCGATCGCGAGCCGGATCATGCTCATGATCATCAGCGACAGCAGAAACTCGATCGGCTTCAAGGGGCTCATCATGAGGTTGCCGATGTTGCGCGCCCACATCTCCTCCAGGAACGAGATCGAGAAGCCGAGCTGGCCGCGGAACAGGATGTCCCAGAGGATGACGGCGCCGATCAGCGTGCCGCCGGCGCGCGCGAAGAAATTGGCGTTCTCGGCGATGTAGAGCTGGAGAAAGCCCCAGGTGATGACCTGGAGCGCGGGCCAATAAAGCAGCTCGAGCAGCCGCGGCCAGGACGACATCAACAGATACCAGTAGCGCAGGATCATCGCGCCGATGCGATGGATGGAAATGCCGCGGTGGAGGGAGAGCTCGGTCATCGCGCCGCCTCCTTCGCACCGTTCGCCCGCCCGCGCGCGACGTCCAGGAACACCTCCTCCAGCGTGGTGCGGTTGTAGCGCGCCATGATGGCCTCCGGCGTGTCGTCGTCCTCGATGCGGCCGCGCTTCATGATGATGACGCGGTCGCACAGACGCTCGACCTCGAGCATGTTGTGCGAAGCCAGAAGGATGGTGGCGTTGTTCTCCTTGCGATAGCGCTCCATATGCGCCCGCACCCAGTCGGCCGTATCCGGGTCGAGCGAGGCGGTGGGCTCGTCCAGCAACAAAAGCGCGGGCTGGTTGATCAGCGCCTTCGCCAGCGCGACGCGGGTCTTCTGCCCGGCGGAGAGCTTGCCGTTGGCGCGGTCGATGAATTCGGTGAGATCAAGCTCGTCGGCCAGCCTGGCGATGCGATCGGAGACGTTCTTCACCGCATAGAGCTTGCCGAACACGGTGAGGTTCTGCCGCACCGTGAGGCGCATCGGCATGTCGACATAGGGGCTCTCGAAATTCATCCGCCCCAGCACCGCCGCGCTCTGCTCCGGCATCCGATGCCCGAGCACCTGCACGCGGCCGGAGGTCGGCAGCACCAGGCCCATGATCATCGCGATGGTCGTGGTCTTGCCGGCGCCGTTGCCGCCCAGGAGCCCGGTGATGCTGCCACGCGGCAGCGAAAAGGAGATATCGTCGACGGCGCGGGTCTGCTTGTAGACCTTGACGAGGTGATCGACCGCAATGGCCGCAGAGGAGCCGCGCTCCGCGACAGTCGGCGGACTTGAAGCTTTGTCATTCCCGGTCATGCTAGCCGTTCTTCTGCTATTGCAGCGGATAGCGCAAGGCTTGTAATCCGGGTGGTTCCGCGAGCCCCGCGTTTGTGACCGAGAAGGCACCGCCACATTGGCCGAGATGACTGAGACTGCCGATACCGATTTCCGCCACGCACAGCGGCATATCCGCCTGGACACGATCCTGCGGCTGCGCTGGCTCGCGGTGCTCGGCCAGCTCGCGGCGATCTTCATCGTGGCGCAGGGGCTGGAGTTCAACGTCGAGATCGTCCCCTGCGTCAGCATCATCGCGCTGTCGGCGGCGCTCAACCTGGCGCTCCAGACCGTGTCCAATCCGCTGCAACGGCTGGAGCCGATGCAGGCGGCCGGACTGCTCGCGCTGAACATCGTGGAGCTGGCGGGGCTGCTGTTCTTCACCGGCGGGCTGCAGAACCCGTTCTCGTTCCTGTTCCTCGCGCCCGTTCTGATCTCGGCCACGGCGCTGCCGGCCCGCCTCACCTTCGGCCTCGGCCTGCTCGCGGTGGCCTGTGCTTCGGTCCTGTTCTTCTTCCATCTGCCGCTGCCCTGGGATTCCGACGATCCCCTGGTGCTGCCGCCGATTTATCTCATCGGCATCTGGCTCTCGATCGTGCTCGCGATCGGCGTCACCAGTCTCTACTCGTTCCAGGTGACGGAGGAGGCGCGCAAGCTCGCCGACGCGCTGGCTGCGACCGAGCTGGTGCTGACACGCGAGCAGCATCTGACCCAGCTCGACGGCCTGGCCGCCGCAGCCGCGCACGAGCTCGGCACGCCGCTCGCGACCATCTTCCTGATCTCGCGCGAGCTGGAAAAGACGGTGAAGGACCCAAGTTTCGCCGCCGACCTGAAAACCCTGCGCGAGCAGACCCAGCGCTGCCGCGACATCTTGAGCAAGATCACCCAGCTTTCCTCCGAAGGCGCGCCGTTCGACCGCATGAAAATGTCTGAGCTGATCGAGGAGGTGGTGGCCCCGCACCGCGATTTCGGCGTCGACATCAAGGTGCGGATCGCGGTGGCGGCCTTCGCCGAGCCGATCGGCTCGCGCAACCCGGCGATCCTCTACGGCGTCGGCAACATCGTCGAGAACGCAGTCGATTTCGCCCGCACCACCGTCGAGGTGAATGCATGGTGGAACAAGGACACGATCGAGCTCGTGATCTCCGACGACGGCCCGGGCATTCCGCCCGATATCCTTAACCGGATCGGCGAGCCCTATTTGTCGCGGCGGCGCAATCTGGATGACGGCGGCGGCGAGCGGCGCGGGCTCGGGCTTGGCGTGTTCATCGCGCGCACCTTGCTGGAACGCACCGGGGCCAAGGTCTCGTTTACCAACCGGACCTTTCCGGAACACGGTGCTGTGGTTCACATCAATTGGCCGAGAGAGCGTTTTGAGACTATCGAGACGCTCGAAGAAACAATAGGATAGGCCGCGACCTTGCGTCGCACAGCAGGGCCGATCGACTATTTGCGGCCTTGGCACCGCCTGATTGCGACGCCATATGTAGATGTGCAGAGAGAGGACAACACCTTGAACGCCATCGCCGAACTGAACGAACAGACCGACCGCTCGCTTCTCATCGTGGAGGACGACAAGCCGTTCCTGGAGCGGTTGTCGCGCGCGATGGAGACCCGTGGCTTTGCGGTGACGTCGTGTGACACCGTCTCGGATGGCCTCGCGCAGATCGGCAAGGCCGCGCCCGCATTCGCCGTCGTGGATCTGCGGCTCGGCGACGGCAATGGTCTCGACGTCGTCTCCGCGCTGAAGAAGAAGCGCCCCGAAGCCCGCGCGATCGTGCTGACCGGCTATGGCAACATCGCCACCGCCGTGACCGCCGTGAAGATGGGTGCGATCGATTATCTGTCGAAGCCCGCGGATGCCGACGACGTCGTCGCCGCCCTGCTCTCGACCAGCTCGGAGAAATCCGAGTTGCCGACCAACCCGATGTCCGCCGACCGCGTCCGCTGGGAGCACATCCAGCGCATCTACGAGATGTGCAACCGCAACGTCTCGGAGACGGCGCGCCGGCTGAATATGCACCGTCGTACGTTGCAGCGGATTCTGGCGAAGCGCGCGCCGCGGTAACGGTCTCGTAGGGTGGGCAAAGGCGCGTAGCGCCGTGCCCACCAACTCTGCTTCAATTTTGATCGGCTTGGATGGTGGGCACGCTACGCTTTGCCCACCCTACGGCGTCTACGCTAATCCACCCTACGACTTCATTCCCAAAAATCCGCGTGGCCCTGCGGGTCGACCAGACGGTTGATCCGGAGCGCTGCCGCCATCGCGAAACGCACCGTCATCTGCTTGCGCGTGGCGGCCTGAAGCTTGTGCTCGGGCGCCTCGCACTGCATGTGCGCGCCATAGGCGTCCGCAATGATCAGGCCGGTGTCTTGCGGGAAGATCTCGCACGGCAGATCCTGCGTGAAGGCGAAGAACAGCCGGTCGCAATGGGCGCGGTATTCGTGCCATTTCTGGTCGGCACGCAAATCCTCGACCGACGATTTGATCTCGACGATCCAGATCTCGCCGCGCTCGTTGAGCGCCACCAGATCGGCGCGCCGGCCCGACGGCAGCGGTAATTCGCTGATGCAGGTAAAGCCGAGCGAGCGCAGCAACCGCGCCGTGCCGCGCGCGATCGCAAGCGCCGTCTCGGACTGGCGGCGATCGGGCGGCGGAACGAGAGCGATGTTGCGGGCGGGGCTGTCCATGGGGGGAGCTTAGCCGATTCCGGTTGGTGCGGACACTGTCCGATGAACCGCGGCCACACGCTCATCTGTCGTCCCCGCGAACGGCTAGATATATGGCGGCATCACCACCACGCCCTCGTTCCCGCGCAGATCCAGCACGCCTTCCAGCCTCTCGCCCTCGCGATCCAGAAACGTCGACAGCAAGATCTCGCTGTTGAAACGGATCGCGCTGGTGGTCACGGCGATCGGGTCGGGCCCGAGATTGAGCACGACGATGATCGCGGTGCCCTCGGCCTCGCGGCGATAGACCAGCAGATCGCCTTGCGCGGCGATCGGATGGTAGTCGCCCTCGACCAGCGCCGGAGATGCCTTCCGCAAGGCAATCAGCCGCTTGTACAGACTGAGGATCGAACGCGAATCGGCTTCGAGATCGGCGACGTTCTCGCGGATATGGTCCTCCGGCAGCGGCAGCCAGGGCCTTACGCCGGAGAAGCCGCTGGCCGGCGACGCATCCCACTGCATCGGCGTACGGCAGCCGTCGCGCCCCACTCCGATGCCGGGCACATTCTTCTCGAAGGGATCGCGCACGTCCTCGGGGGAGATCGCCAGCTGATGCATGCCGATCTCGTCGCCGTAATAGAGCGTCGGCGTACCGCGCAGCGTCAGCAGCAACATGGCGGCGACGCGGGCCTGCTCCGGCCCGACACGACTCGCGACGCGCGGACGATCGTGATTGCCGAGCACCCAGTTCGGCCAGGCGCCCTTCGGCAGCGCCTTCTCGTAATCCTCGACGATTGTCTCGATCGAGCGCGCGCTCCAGAACGTCGAGAGCAGCGCGAAGTTGAACGGCATCTGC
Source organism: Bradyrhizobium sp. S3.7.6 (assembly GCF_054061875.1). Lineage (NCBI taxonomy): Bacteria > Pseudomonadati > Pseudomonadota > Alphaproteobacteria > Hyphomicrobiales > Nitrobacteraceae > Bradyrhizobium > Bradyrhizobium sp. S3.7.6. The sequence goes on from NZ_JBSSEQ010000001.1 coordinate 598,057, forward strand.
GCGCCGGTGAGATCGTTGCCGTAATAGGCCATCAGACGGTGCAGCGGCAGATAGATTTCGCCGATCAGCACGCGGTCGCGATACGCATCCGTGACGCGCCGCATCTCGGCGATGACGTCATGCACCTCCGGCTGGTCGGTGGAGTATTGCGTCAGGATCCTCTCGTTCGGCGGCCGGCCCTCGACGTAATGCGGGTTCGGCGGGTTGTCGCGGAATTCGGCATCCTTGATCAGGTGCCAGATCACATCGACGCGGAAGCCGTCGACGCCTTTCTCCAGCCAGAACCGCATCGCGTCGTAGATCGCCGCGCGGACATCCGGATTGCGCCAGTTGAGGTCCGGCTGCTCGGCAAGGAAGGCGTGGTAGTAATATTGACCTGTCGTCTCGTCGAATTGCCAGGCGCTGCCGCCAAATTCGGACAGCCAGTTGTTCGGGACACCGCCATCGGCGGCCGGATCGCGCCAGACGTACCAGTCGCGTTTGGGATTGTCGCGCGAGGACCGGCTCTCGACGAACCAGGGATGCTGGCTTGATGTGTGGTTCGGCACGAGGTCGAGGATCAGTTTCAGCCCGGTTTCATGCGCAGCCGCGAGCAGCGCATCGAAATCCGCCATCGTGCCGAACAGCGGATCGATGCCGGTATAGTCGGAGATGTCGTAGCCGAAATCGGCCATCGGCGAGGGAAAGATCGGCGACAGCCAGATCGCGTCGACGCCGAGCGATTTCACGTAAGGCAGCCGGCGCAGGATGCCGGCGAGATCGCCGACGCCGTCACCGTCTGAGTCCTGAAAGGAGCGCGGGTAGATCTGATAGAAGATGCCGTCGCGCCACCAATTGTCGCCGCCCTGAGCCATGGCCGGAATACCACTCACTAATCTACCCTGCGCGAGAAAACGCGAAAGGAACGCCCCGGTTCAAACCAGCAGGCCAATTGGGACGGCCGTGTGACGACCGGCTGTTCCCGGGGCTACGACACAAATCTTTTGCTTGGCGGCATGGCAAAAATCGGCATTGTGAGGCCATGACCGAGCAAAACAATACCCAAGAATCACAGCAAGCCAAGGCTGGCGCGATCATCGTCCCCGTGACGCTGTTCGAGCAGAACTGCACCATCATCTGGGACGAGCCCGGCAAGAAGGCCGTGGTGATCGACCCCGGCGGGGACGTGCCGAAGATTCTGGACGCGATCAAGCAGACCGGCGTCACCGTAGAGAAGATCTGGCTGACCCACGGCCATATCGACCATGTCGGCGGCGCGGCCGAATTGCGCGATGCGCTGAAGGTGCCGATCGAGGGGCCGCATGTCGCGGATAAATTCCTGCTCGACAACGTGGTCGAGAGCGGCGCGCGCTTCGGCATGACCGGCGGCCGCAATTTCGAGCCGGACCGCTGGCTCGACGAGGGCGACAGCGTGTCGATCGGCGGCCTGCAGTTCGATATTTTGCACTGCCCGGGCCACTCGCCCGGCAGCGTGGTGTTCTTCAACAAGGACTTGCGCTTTGCCCATGTCGGCGACGTGCTGTTTGCGGGCTCGGTCGGGCGCACCGACCTGCCCGGCGGCAGTCACGCCACGCTGATCAACTCGATCAAGACCAAGCTCTTGCCGCTCGGCGACGACGTCGGCTTCATCTGCGGCCACGGCGCCGGCTCGAGCATCGGCCAGGAACGGATGACCAATCCGTTCATCACCGGCGAGATGTAGCCTTTTACTTGAGCATGATCTTTTCGGAAAACCGCTTCACACTTTTCCGGATCATGCTCTACTCGGCGGCCTCCGCCAACGCCGCGGTGTCACTGAGGTTGCGTTCGCCCCAGTCGCGGATCGCGGCGACGACCGGCACGAAGCTCTTGCCTTTGCGCGTCAGGCGATACTCGACCTTCGGCGGCACCTCGCCAAAATCCTTGCGGTCGATCAGGCCGCTTTGGGTCAGCGCCTTCAATTCGCGGCTGAGCACGCGCGGGGTGATCTCGGCGCTGCCGGCCATGCCGCGCAACAGGCCGCTCCTGATCTCGCCATAGCGGCGCGGACCGTCCTTGAGGTCCCAGACGATGCGGAGCTTGTACTTGCCGCTGATCATCTTCTGAAAGGCCGTAACCGGACAGGTGCGCGCCGGGTTTGCCCTTGCCATGTCGCCTCCTCCATACGCAGCCAGCTTGCGGGAGGATAGGAGCGACGTCGAAAAAGTCCATACTATCAATTTTGTCCATACTTGCAGGATCGCCCGCAAGGCGCAGATGATGGCGCACATGACGAACAGGGAGCGTCACATGAAGCATTTCATGATCAGGTACGAATTCAAAAACGGCACGACGGAAGCCTGGCACCAGGAGATCGGCCGCTTCATCAAGGCGATCGAGGGCGATCCGGAGTTGAAGGGGCGGATCGGCTATCGGGTCCCGAAGAACCGCGACGACGCCAGCTACTTCCACCTCGCCAGCGTCACCGACGAGGCTGCGCAAAAAGCGCTGCAATCGCGCGACTTCTTCAAGGCCTATCAGGAGATGACGCGGAAGGTCGCCGGCGGCGAGGTGACGGTGGCGCCGATCGAATGGATCGATCAGACGGCGTAGCCGTCGCTTATCGAGCGACGAACTACTTCATCAATCCCGCGGCGGTCAGTGCGCGCGTGATGATCTGGCCGAGATCGAAGCCGCGCGCCGCCGCGCGCTTCGGCTCGGCCGGCTCTTCGGCAACGGCGACTGCAGCACGGATCGAGCGGGCGAGATGCGGCGCGGGTGAAAGCGCCGGCTTCGACGTCCCGGGCCCGGCCTTCTTCCCGGCCGCGTCCGGAATCCAGCCGGTGAGGCCGAAGAATTTTGCGATGTTGTACGACGAGGAAATACCGGCCTCGATCAGGAATGCGCCTTCGATGCCGTAGCGCTGATCATTGTCGGCGAGGCCGAGCGGCGTGCCGTGGGCCATATCGGTGATGGCGTAGGACTCGACCAGGGTTTCGCCGTCCTTGTTCCACCAGGCCTGGCGCGGATAGCCGTCGACAATGGTCTCCGCCATCGGCACGGCCGGCAGATCGTGCAAATCGAGCCACTGCTTGACGATCTCGCTGGCGTTGCCGGGATTGACGGTGCGGTCGGCGCTGCCGTGCCACACCGACATCTTCGGCCACGGCCCGCGATGGTTCGAGGCACGCCGCACGAAGTCGCCGAGTTCGCGCTCCGGCCGCTGCGGCGAATGAAACATGCCGTCCAGCGCCTCGCGCAGATTCGAGGCGATGCCATAGGGCAACCCGGCGATCACCGCACCGGCCGCAAAAACTTCCGGATAGGTCGCGAGCATCACCGACGTCATGCCGCCGCCGGCGGAGAGACCGGTGATGAAGACGCGCTTGGGATCGATGCGGTGCGCTTCGGCCATATGCGCGATCATCTCGCGGATCGACCGCGCCTCGCCGCCGTCCCGCGCAGTGTCTTCCGGATTGAACCAGTTGAAGCAGGTGTTGCCATTGTTGACGCGTTGCTGCTCGGGCATCACCAGCGCGAAGCCGTAATGCTTCGCGAGCGTCGACCATCCCGCGCCGAGATCGTAAGCAGCGGCGGTCTGGCCGCAGCCATGCAGCACGACAACGAGCGCGCGCGGCTTCTGGAGTTGCGCCGGCACGAACGCGAACATGCGCAGGTTTCCGGGATTGTCGCCGAAGCCCGTGACTTCTTCCAACGGGCTGGATACGTCCGCGCTCCGGCCGAATTCGGCAAGGCGCAGACCATCCACCTTTGGCAGATGTCTCAAGAGAGCGAGATTTTTGGCAAGCGACACGGCAACTCCTGGCAGGCGACGTTCAACGTTCACCCAAACCAAATAGTTGCTGCGGTGCAAAATAAAAAGCCCGTGTGCTGTCTATCACCCGAAATCACGCAAAAATCCGCAGGAATACGCATGAATTAACCGCAATGCCTCAACTTCGTGCAGAGACGCGGCGCATCCACGCCAGAAATGCGGCGCAGATCGTGATTAACGCCGCGCCGATTGCGGCCACTCCGGCCGCATTTCCGATCTGCGCCGTCGTGCCGTACATGCCGGACGCCGAGCCTGCCGCGACAGGCTTCACCGTCGAGAGCACCGCACCGGATAGCGGCGCCATCACCAGCCCCTGGCCGCAGCCGAAGATGATCATGACGAGCGCGAGCAGGATCGGCGCGGGCGCATCGATATACCCCGTGACCAGCGCGAGTGCGGCGAGGCCCGCGATCTGCAGCATGCAGCCTTCGATCAACACCTTGGTCCCGCGATGGCGCGCCCGCGCGCCGCTGTGGCGCGACGCGACCACGAAAGCCAGCGCGAGCGGAATGAAGGCCATGCCGGCTGCGAGCGGCGGGATCTTCAGGCCGCGCTGCATGAACAGCGTCATGACCAGATAGAACGAGAGGTTGGCGACGAAGAAAAAGAACGCCGCGCCGAGCCCGCGCAGGAAGGCTGCATCGGACAGCAGCGTCAGATCGATCAGCGGCATGCCGCCGGCGCGCGCCACCGCATGCTCGAGCTTCAGGAACGCGACAAGGATCGCGCCGCCGACCGCCATCACGGCCCATAGCCACGGCGCCCAGCCGACATCGTGACCGAACAGCAGCGGTCCGATCAGGCACAACAGCCCCGCGAACAGCACCACGCTCCCTTTGATATCGAGCCGCGTGCCGGCCCGGCGCGGCACCGACGGCATGATGCACCAGGCGGCGGCCGCAATGACGAGGCCGCAGGGCACGTTGACGAAGAACACCGAGCGCCAGCCGGTACCGGCGAGGTCGATCGTGACCAGGAGACCACCGAGCAGGAAGCCCGCGGCGCCCGCAAGCCCGAGCACGATGCCGTAGATGGCGAAAGCGCGGCTGCGCTGTTCGTCGGTGAAGAGCAGATGCAGCGTCGCCAGCACCTGCGGCACCATCAGCGCTGCAGTCGCGCCCTGCGCCAGCCGTGCGATGATCAGCTCCGCGCCCGATTGCGCCAACCCGCACCACAGCGAGGTCACCGTGAAACCGAGCACGCCGGCCAGGAAGACATTCTTCGTGCCGTGGATGTCGCCGAGGCGGCCGCCGGTGACGACCAGCGTGGCGTAGGCGATCAGATATATCGCGATGACGGATTCGATCTGCGCCGGCGTCGCATGCAGGTCCACTGCGATAGTGGGAATGGCGACGTTCACGATGAACGCGTCGACGCCGAACATGAATTGAGCAGCGACGACGATCGCCAGCACGGCCCAGCGGCGCGACGAATCGACTTGTTTTGTGACGGTTTGATGCATTTTCGCGCGAGCCTTCGGCGATTTATTTGCGCGCAAAACTCGCAGATCGGCGTCATTGGCGCGATTACCTCCGAGGTAGGACTTGCCGCTTTGGCCCGATTGCTGCATGGCAATTCCCGCTGGTTTCGCGGGCTCGGAAGTTTTCCGGATGTACGACTACGACATGGTGGTGATCGGCTCGGGCCCGTCGGGGCGCCGGGCCGCGGTGCAATGTGCCAAGCTCGGCAAGGCCGTGCTGGTGGTGGAGAAGGGCCGACGGGTCGGCGGCGTCTCGGTCCATACCGGGACGATTCCTTCAAAGACCCTGCGCGAGACCGTGCTCAATCTCTCCGGCTGGCGCGAGCGTGGCTTTTACGGCCGCTCCTACAAGGTGAAGCAGGACATCGCGGCGAGCGACCTGATGATCCGTCTTCAGAAGACGCTCGACCATGAGGTCGAGGTACTCGAGCATCAGTTCAGCCGCAACCTGGTGCGCACCGCCAATGGCGAGGCGCGGCTGGTCTCACCGCACGAGGTCGAGATCACGAGCTCAATTGGCGAGGTAAAGGTGGTGTCGGCCGCCTTCATCCTGATCGCCTGCGGCACGCGCCCGTTCCGCCCCGACTACGTGCCGTTCGACGGCACCACCGTGCTCGACAGCGACGAGATCATCGAGCTGGCAAAGCTGCCGCGCAGCCTGGCTGTGATCGGCGCCGGCGTGATCGGCGTCGAATACGCCACCATCTTCAGCGCGCTCGACGTGCCAGTGACCCTGATCGAGCCGCGGCCGACCTTCCTCGATTTCATCGACAAGGAATTGATCGACGAATTCGTGCACGAGCTGCGCGACCGCAACGTCGCGCTGCGGCTCGGCGCCAAGGTCAATTCGATCGAGAAGACTGCGCAGGGTGGCATCGTCACGCATTTGTCGGACGGGCGGCACGTCACCACGGAAATGCTGCTGTTCGCGGCGGGGCGCGTCGGCGCGACCGACCGGCTAAACTTAGAGGCGGCCGGCATCGTCGTCGACCATCGCGGCCGCATCTCGGTCGATCCCGTGACCTTGCAGACCAGCGTGCCGCACATCTACGCCGCCGGTGACGTGATCGGCTTTCCGAGCCTTGCTTCCACCTCGATGGAGCAGGGACGCGTCGCCGCCTGCCACGCGCTCGGCATGGAGCCGCTCGCGCCGCCGGAGTTCTTCCCCTACGGCATCTATTCGGTGCCGGAAATATCGACGACGGGACTCACCGAAGAAGAGGTGCGCACGCGCGGCATTCCCTACGAGGTCGGCATCGCACGCTTCCGCGAGACCTCGCGCGGCCACATCATGGGGCTGAACAGCGGCATGATGAAGATGATCTTCTCGACCAAGACGCGCCGGTTGCTCGGCGTGCACATCCTCGGCGAAGGCGCCACCGAGCTGATCCATATCGGCCAGGCCGTGCTGAACCTCAAAGGCACCATCGACTATTTCATCCAGAACACGTTCAACTATCCGACGCTGGCGGAGGCGTACAAGATCGCCGGGCTGGATGCGTGGAACAGGATGACGCGGTAGCGGCGTTCTTCGCGGCAAATTTGGTGAACAGTCCCTTTGCGGCCATCCTTCGAGACGACCGCTGCGCGGTCTCCTCAGGATGAGGTCTCGCTTCGCGGCGAGGTGTTAGACCCTCACGGTGAGGAGCCCGCGAAGCGGGCGTCTCGAACCATGCAGGCCAGGCAGGTCGTTGCAGCGTCTCAACGCATGCCTGCATTCCGCCGCGCGGGACACCGCGCGATTGCCTTCGCTATCGCCAGCACGTAGCCTCATCGCCTCAACAAACAGAAAATTCAGCCGGAGAGAACGCCATGGCGCGCCTGAAGTTCGGAGCCTTCCTTGCCCCGCATCACCCGATCGGGGAGCATCCGATGCTCCAGTTCCGGCGCGATCTCGACCTGGTCGAGCAGCTCGACGCGCTCGGCTATGACGAGTTCTGGTGCGGCGAGCATCATTCCTCCGGCTGGGAGATGATCGCCTCGCCCGAGATGTTTCTGGCCGCGGCCGGCGAGCGCACCAAGCGGATCAAGCTCGGCACCGGCGTGGTGTCGCTGCCCTATCATCATCCCTTCAACGTCGCCCAGCGCATGGTGCAGCTCGACCACATGACCGGCGGCCGCGCCATCTTCGGCTCCGGCCCCGGCGCGCTGGCGTCGGACGCGCACACGCTCGGCATCGACCCGATGACGCAGCGCGACCGCCAGGACGAGGCCATCGGCGTGATCCGCCGCCTGTTCAACGGCGAACGCGTCACCGCGAAGAGCGACTGGTTCACCATGAACGACGCCGCACTCCAGATCCTGCCCTTGCAGGAGGAGATGCCGTTCGTGGTGGCCTCGCAGATCTCGCCGTCGGGCATGACGCTCGCCGGCAAATACGGCATCGGCATCATCTCGCTGGGCTCGATGACGACGCAAGGGTTGATGTCCCTGCAACAGCAATGGCAGTTCGCCGAGGACGCCGCCAAGAAGCACGGCACCAAGGTGGATCGGGCGAACTGGCGCGTGCTGCTGACCTGGCACCTCGCCGAGACCCGCGAGCAGGCCCGCCGCGAAGCCGGCGCCGGCCTGATGCGCTGGCACAACGAATATAATGTCGGCACGCTGCAGCGGCCGGGCCTGACCGCGTTCGCCTCGCCCGACGAGGCCGTGGACAAGACCGCTTTCGTCGACGGTGCGGCCTCCGTGATCGGCACGCCCGACGACCTCGTCAAGATGATCAAGAACGTGATGCAGGTGTCGGGCGGCGTCGGCGCCGTGATCGGCTTCGTGCACGATTGGGCCAATCCCGAAAATACCCGCCGAAGCTGGGACCTGGTGGCGCGCTACGTCGTGCCGGAGATCAACGGCTATATCGACGGATTGCGGAAGTCGCAAAAGTTCGTGATTGAGAACCGCGCGATCTTCGAACGCGCCGGGCAGGCCGTGATGGCGAAGATCATGGAGAACGAAAAGGCTGCAGAGGCCTTGAAGGTGACCGGCGCCGGCCGCGTCGCCATTCCCGCCGTCAACGCCCCGGATTTGCAGAAGGAAGCGGCGAAGCGGTAGGCCCGTCGGAACTACGCTTGTAACGACGTTCACAAGAAAGACATACCGGCCTGTGCTATGCTGACCCCGGTCAGCTGGCGCGGGTCGTAGTCATCTGTGTTCGCGCGCCTGTTCGGTCGGTCAACCGGAGCAATCGTCATGTCGATGCAGAATGTCGCCCCTGCGCTTCCGTTCACCGCACCCAGGCGCAACGAGCTGACGCACATCCCTGGCGACGAGGGCTGGCCGATCATCGGCAAGACCTTTCAGGTGCTCGCCGACCCCAAGGGACATATCGAGGCGAACGGCGCCAAATACGGCCCGGTCTACCGCACCCATATTTTCGGCGAGACCAATGTCGTGCTGCTCGGGCCCGAGGCCAACGAGCTCGTGCTGTTCGACCAGCAAAAGCTGTTCTCGTCGACACATGGCTGGAACAAGGTGCTGGGCCTGTTGTTTCCGCGCGGCCTGATGCTGCTCGATTTCGACGAGCACCGTCTGCATCGCAAGGCGCTGTCGGTCGCGTTCAAGTCGGGGCCGATGAAGTCGTATCTGAGCGATCTCGACTACGGCATCGCCGCGCGCGTCGCGCAGTGGAAGGCGAAGCCCGGCGAGATGAAGCTCTATCCGGCGATGAAGCAGCTCACGCTCGACCTCGCGGCGGCGTCGTTCCTCGGCGCGGATATCGGGCCGGAGGTCGACGAGATCAACCGCGCGTTCGTCGACATGGTCGCGGCCGCGGTCGCCCCGATCCGCCGGCCGCTGCCGGGCACGCAGATGGCGGCTGGCGTGAAGGGACGCAAACGCATCGTCGCCTATTTCCGCGAGCAGATCCCGCTGCGACGCGGCAATCACGGCGGCGACGATCTGTTCTCGCAGCTCTGCCGCGCCACCCACGAGGATGGCGCCCTGCTCTCCGAGCAGGACATCATCGACCATATGAGCTTCCTGATGATGGCGGCGCACGACACGCTGACCTCGTCGCTGACCTCCTTCATCGGCGAGCTCGCCGCCAATCCGGACTGGCAGGATAGATTGCGCGCGGAGGTTCTTGCGCTGGGGCTCGCACCGGGTTCGCCGAGCAGCTTCGACGACCTCGAAAAAATGCCGCTGTCGGAGATGGCGTTCAAGGAGGCCCTGCGGATCAAGCCGCCGGTGCCGTCGATGCCGCGCCGTGCGATGCGCGATTTCACCTTCAAGGGTTTTACGATTCCGGCCGGTACCGCCGTCGGCGTCAATCCGCTCTACACCCACCACATGAAGGACATCTGGCCGGAGCCGGATCGCTTCGATCCCTTGCGCTTCACCGAGGAAGCCCAGCGCAACCGGCATCGCTTCGCCTGGGTGCCGTTCGGCGGCGGCGCGCATATGTGCCTCGGCCTGCACTTCGCCTACATGCAGGCGAAGTGTTTTGCCCGGCACTTTTTGCAGAACCTCGAAGTGTCGCTGGAGCCGGGCTACAAGCCGGACTGGCAGATGTGGCCGATCCCGAAGCCGCGGGATGGCTTGCGGGTGCGGGTGAAGACGGTTTAGGCACCGTTTTCGTAGGGTGGGCAAAGGCGCGTAGCGCCGTGCCCACCATTCCTCGCGAAGAAAGAATTGGTGGGCGCGCTTCGCTTTGCCCACCCTACGGCACCGTCACCTGCCGCTACTACGCCTCCTGATCGAACGCCTTGCGCATGGCGACGTAACCCTGCTGCTGCTGGCTCCAGTTGCGGCCGCCGGTGACGGCGCCGTCGACGACGAGATCGTGTCCGTTGACGAAGCTGGATTCGTCGCTCGCCAGAAACACCGCGGCCTGCGCGATGTCATCGGGGAGGCCCGCGCGCGGGATCGGCTGTGCGGTCTTGAAGACTTCGCGCATCACGGCAGGCGTCGCCTCCGCCGCATCGGTCGCGAGCCCCAGCGCCTTGCCGAAAATGCCGGTCGCGATCGCACCGGGCGAGATCGAGTTGACGCGCACGTTGGACTCGCCGAGCTCCATCGCCACGCATTTGGTGAGATGGATCACCGCCGCCTTGGCCGCGCCATAGACGACCGACGAGGAAAAGCCGGCAAGACGGCCTGCGATGCTGCCATTGTTGATGATGCTGCCAGAACCCTGCTTCTTCATGACGGGCGCGGCATGCTTCATGCCGAGCATGACGCTGCGCACCAGGGTCGCCATCGCCGCGTCGAACCGCTCGACATCGAGGCCTTCGATGCCCCCGGTCTGCGCCGGGCCGCCGGCATTGTTGAACAGGCAGTCGATCCGGCCGAACTTCTCGACCGCGAGCGCGATCAGCGCCTGCATCCGCGCTTCGACCGTCACGTCGGTCTGGCGAAAGATGCAATTGACCCCGAGCTGCTTCGCCAGCGCCTCGCCTTCCGGTATGCGCCGCCCCGCGATCACAATTTTGGCACCTTCGGCAACGAAGACTTCCGCGGTACGCAGGCCGATCCCGCTCGTCGCGCCCGTAATCACCGCAACCTTGCCATCCAACCTACCCATGGAATGTTCCTGTTTTCGAATGATTTGATGTCAAATGGCGGACGCCGATCGATCTCGGCGCCGCGACAGTCACTATTCCTGCCGGTCTGCGACAAGGCAAGCTTTGCTTGTGCATGCGACATGCGTAACATTCCCGCTCCTTTCTCGATTTACGCGCGCATAGCGCAACCGGGCCGGGCATGGAGAAGCTGATCGACGAATTCCGCAAGGGCTGGCAGGGCGTGGCAGCGCCATCCCTCGCTCTGAGCCTCGGCTTCGCGGTCGCCTGCCTGCTGGTTGCGACGGTGGCGCGCTGGGGTCTCGCGCATGTGCGGCCCGACGTCTACTTCACCCCGTACTTTCCGGCCGTGTTCTTTGCCGCCGCGTTCGGCGGCTTGCGGATCGGCATCATCACCGCGCTGATCGGCGGCGTGCTCGGCGTCGTCGTCAATTTCAGCGACGCTCTTGCCGATCGCTCCAGGTTCACCTTGCTGACCCTTTATTGGGGCGTCTCCGCACTCACGATCTGGGGCGTCGAGCACTATCGCGGGATGCTGGCGGAACAGCGCCGGATTTCCAAACGGCTGATCGAGGAAGAAGAATACCGCAAGCTGCTGGTCGACGAGCTGCAGCATCGGCTGAAGAACAAGCTGTCGACCGCGCACGCCGTGCTGCACCAGGTGCTGCACGACCAGCCGCAGGTCTGGGCCCGGATCGATCCGCGGCTACGGTCGCTGGCTGCAACCGACGATCTGATCTCGCGGATCGACAAGGGCGGCTGCGATATCCGCGATCTCCTGATCGCAGAGCTCGGACCTTACGGCCATGTCCGCTTCACGCTCAACGGCGACCGGCTGTTCCTGCCGCCGAAGCTCGCGGTCACGCTGTCGCTGATGTTTCACGAGCTCGCCACCAACGCGGGCAAATATGGTGCGTTCTCCGCGCCGCGCGGATTATTGCAGGTGTCGTGGACCGTCAGCGGCGACCGTCTGACCGTCACCTGGGACGAAACCGAGGGCCCGAGCATCGACAAGGTCTCCGAGCCCGGCTTCGGCACCAAGCTGCTGAAGTCAGCGCTGTCGGCTTTCGACGGCAAGTCCGAGGTCTCGTATCTCAAGACCGGCCTGCATTGCATCATGCAATGCCGCATCCCGCAGAACGGTTAGACGCGGCACGAGCGCAAGAGACGCGCGCCCCGCTCGCAGTTTCGTTGCGCGCGTTGACGCTCCGTTAATGACGATGGGTCGGGCGCGTCGCATCGCCGCAAAACACCCCCGCATTTCTCCGTACCCCTTAACCAAACCTAAGAGGGAACTGCGCAAGATCGCGTCCATTGCAAAGGCGCGTTGAAACAACAAGATTCATGACTTCTATGAACGACAACAGATATTCCGGCGCGAGTGAAGCCGAACTCGGATTTCTCAAGGAAATCGTTAGAATGCTGCCTGCCGGTCTGACCGTGCAGGACGCGCAGGGCGAGCTTCTCCTGGTTAACGATGTCGCGGCCGCTCAGCTCGGCATGGACGGCAGCCGTCCGTCGCCCGATCTGACGCCGCGCCGGGAAGCCTGCCAGCGGGCACTGAGGTCCGGCGAGGCAGTCATCTCCGAGGAAGCGCTCCAGGATGGAGCTGCACGCCAGGTGCTGCTGACCACCCATCGCCCCGTCCGCGTTGCCGGACGCGAGCTGCTGATCTCGGCCTCCTCCGACATCACCGAACAGAAGAATTTCGAGGACCAGCTGTTCCGCTCGGCCTATTTCGACGAGCTGACCGGCCTGCCCTCGCGGCGCGTGATCGAGCATCGCGCCGCCAGCCTGCTCGCGCGCGACGGCAAAGGCGAGCGTTTCGCGCTCGCCTTTCTCGACGTCGACAATTTCAAGCACATCAACGACTATTACGGCCACGCCGTCGGCGATGCGCTGCTGGTCGAGCTGTCGAAGCGGCTCGGGCGCGACCTGCGCGATTCCGACATGCTGTCGCGCATCTCCGGCGACGAATTCCTGCTGCTGCTCTCCCCGATCCAGAGCCAGGAGGAAGTCGCCGAATTCATGCAAGCGACGCTGGAGCGGCTGACCGCACCGTTCTTCATCGACAATTCGGAGGTCTTCGCCTCCACCTCCGTCGGCGTCAGCCTCTATCCCGACCACGGCCGCAGCTTCGAGACGCTGCGCCAGAACGCCGACATCGCGATGTACCGCATCAAGAACAGCGGCAAGGGCTCGGCGGCCTTCTTCGACGCCAGCATGGAGCGCGAGGCGCTGGCGCGGATGAAGATCGAGCAGTCGCTGCGGCTCGCCATCCTCGAAAAGCGCTTCTGCTGCGCGTTCCAGTCCAAGGTCGACATCCGCACCCAGGCCGTGACCGGCATCGAGGCATTGGTGCGCCTTCGCGACGACGAGGGCGTGATCCAGGCGCCGGGCTCGTTCATCAACCTTGCCGGCGAATTGGGACTCATCGACGAGCTCACCCATCTCGTGCTCGCCGAGATCGTCAAGTCGATCGACCTGATCAACGACAGCTTCGGCGCGGAAGCGACCATCAGCATCAACGTCGCCGCCAAGCAGGCCGGCAATCCCGAATTCATGCGCAGTTTCGCGCGGGCGCTGGACGAGACCGGCTTTCCGCAGCGCTTCATGATCGAGGTGACGGAAGACGCCTTCGTCGCCAAGAATCATTTCCAGACCGAGATCCTGCCGATGTTCCGCAAGCTCGGCGTCGGCATCTCCATCGACGATTTCGGCACCGGCTATTCCTCGCTCTCGGCGCTCGCCGACATCACCGCCGACGAGATCAAGATCGACCGCTCGTTCATCACCGACATCCATAAGCGTCCGCGCAGCCAGGGCATCTTGCGCGCGATCGAATCCCTGAGCGAAGCGCTCGGGATGACCGTGATCGCCGAAGGCCTCGAATCCTACGAGGAGCTGGCCTATCTCCAGGCCGCGACCAAGATCCGCTACGCGCAAGGCTATTATTTCGCCCGGCCGATCTTCCTGGAGGAGCTCAAGCTCGCCACCCCCACCTCCAGCGAATCCCGTCCCGGCGTGTCCAACCGCCCGACGCAGCAGAACCGGCAGGGCTATTCTCGGGCGAGCGGGTATCGGCGGTAAGAGCCCAAGCGCCGCTCCAATCTCGATGTCGTCGCCCGGCTTGACCGGGCGACCCAGTACGCCGAGACGGTTGTGGTTGAACCGATAGGCCGCGGCGTACTGGATGCCCCGGTCAAGCCGGGGCATGACAGCGGTGGGGGCGGCTCGCATCCGCAACACCCATTTCCCCCTTTGAAATTACTGCCCTTTTGCTAATACACGGGCGGACTTCCCTGAGGTACGCCATGCCCTCCTCCCCCGACGTCAGCGATCCCGCCTATGTCCGCGCGCGGGCGATGGTGACGCTGTTCGAGCGGCTGGAGCATCTGTGCGAGGGCGCGATCGCGATCGATCGCGGCGGGCGGGTGATCTACGTCAACGAGAAATATCTGGCGTCGCTGGGCCTCAAGCAGACCACCGAAGCGATCGGCCGGCCGATCGAGGAGATCATCCCGAACAGCCTGATGCGGAACGTCGCCGAGAGCGGCGAGCCGATCCTGCTCGACATCATGGAGCTCGGCGGCGAACAGCTCGTGGTGACGCGCATGCCGATCGAGGACGAGGACCGCAACGTCATCGGCGCGATCGGGTTCGTGCTCTACGACCACCTCGAGAGTCTCAAGCCGCTGCTTGCCCGCGTCACCCAGCTCGAGAGCGATCTGCGGCTGGCGCGGCGGCAATTGTCCAACGCCCGCGCGGCGCGCTTCACCCTTGCCGATTTCGTCGGCACGACAGCGGCGATCGCGCAGGCCAAGGAGTTCGCCAAACGCGCGGCGCGGCAGAGCGTGACCGTGCTGCTCACCGGCGAGACCGGCACCGGCAAGGAGCTGCTGGCGCAGGCGATCCACAATGCGTCCTCGCGCGCGGAAAAACCGTTCGTCAGCGTCAATGTCGCGGCGATCCCGGAAACGCTGATCGAGTCCGAATTCTTCGGCACTGCTCCGGGCGCCTATACCGGCGCCGACCGCAGGGGGCGCGAGGGCAAGTTCCGGATCGCCGATGGCGGCACGCTGTTCCTCGACGAGATCGGCGAGATGCCGCTGCAATTGCAGGCCAAGCTGTTGCGCGTGCTGCAGGAGCGCGAGATCGAGCCGCTCGGCTCGGACAAGATCAGCAAGGTCGACGTGCGCGTCATTGCCGCGACCAATGTGGATTTGCGCAAGCGCGTCAGCGACGGCGCCTTCCGCGCCGATCTCTACTACCGCCTCAACGTGCTCTCGATCGACCTGCCCCCTCTGAGAAAATGCCTCGACGATCTGCCCGACATCTGTGCGCGGCTGATCGAGGACATCAGCGCCTCCGGCGATTTCCTCAATGCCAGGATCACGCCGAGCGGATTGTCGGCGCTCGCGCGCTACGACTGGCCCGGCAACGTCCGCGAGCTCCGCAACATTCTGGAACGCGCACTGATCCTGAGCGATTCCGGGCGCCTGACCGGCGATGATTTCGTTCACATCCTGCCGGTCAGCGCGGAGGCCGGCCCTGGACCGGCGCCGCAGATGACCGGCTCGGTCGTCCCCTATGCCGAAGCCGAGGCGGAGTTCGAGAAGCAGACGCTCGAACATGCGCTCGCCGCCAGCAACGGCCAGATCTCGGAAGCCGCGCGGATGCTGCGCATCTCGCGCGCGACGTTCTACAAGAAGCTCGCCAAGTTCGGACTGGCGTCGGGATCGCCGCCTGTCTGACTTTCGAGACGGCACGTGTCCGGAGTCTCGGACTCCTGACACCGCCATATCGGCACTCGCCTGTGGCATTCGCGCGCGATCCGCCGCAATTTCAGGCATTCCCGCGCAAAACTCCGGATCTGGCGCAGGGCTTGCTCTGAGGCGGCCTGAGGAAACGCATGGGCTGATGTGAAGCCAGGGGATCGTTAACGCGAACTCATCGCGGCCTGCGACGATCCGGCACGCGCACGTCAAGAGACTGTCACATGAGCCTCGTGCAAGCTCCGCCGGAAGGTGGAATTGCAATGTATGCACACTTGTGCAAATCGCTGTGATCAAGGCAGTTCATTCAAGGAGGAAATCATCGTGCGTCGATCGCTCATTCTCACGGCAGCCATCCTCGGCCTGGCCGCGAACACCTCCGCGCAGGCCGACGACCTCAAGGTCGCGCTGATCTACGGCAAGACCGGCCCGCTCGAAGCCTATGCCAAGCAGACCGAAACCGGCCTGCAGATGGGTTTTGAATACGCCACCAAGGGCACCATGATGCTCGACGGCCGCAAGATCGTCGTCATCACCAAGGACGACCAGGGCAAGCCCGACCTGTCGAAAGCCGCGCTCGCGGAAGCCTATCAGGACGACAAGGCCGACATCGCGATCGGCACGACCTCGTCGGCCGCGGCGCTCGCCATCCTCCCCGTCGCCGAGGAGAACAAGAAGATCCTGATCGTCGAGCCCGCCGTCGCGGATCAGATTACCGGCGAGAAGTGGAATCGCTACATCTTCCGCACCGCGCGCAACTCGTCGCAGGACGCAATCTCGAACGCGGTCGCGATCGGCAAGCAGGGCGTCACCGTGGCCACGCTGGCGCAGGACTATGCCTTCGGCCGCGACGGCGTCGCCGCCTTCAAGGAGGCGCTCGCCAAGACCGGCGCGACGCTCGCCGCGGAAGAATACGCCCCGACCAACACCACCGACTTCACCGCGGTCGGCCAGCGCCTGTTCGACGCTCTCAAGGACAAGCCCGGCCGCAAGGTGATCTGGGTGATCTGGGCCGGCGCCGGCAATCCGCTGGCCAAGCTGCAGGACATGGACCCGAAGCGCTACGGCATCGAGCTCTCGACCGGCGGCAACATCCTGCCGGCGCTCGCGGCGTATAAGGGCCTGCCCGGCATGGAAGGCGCGACCTATTACTACTACGACATCCCGAAGAACCCGGTGAACGACTGGCTGGTCGCCGAGCACCAGAAGCGCTTCAACGCGCCGCCGGACTTCTTCACCGCGGGCGGTTTCGCCGCCGCGATGTCCGTCGTCGCCGCCGTCACCAAGGCGAAGTCGACCGACACCGAGAAGCTGATCACGGCGATGGAAGGCCTGGAGTTCGACACGCCGAAGGGCAAGATGGTGTTCCGCAAGGAGGACCATCAGGCGCTGCAGAGCATGTATCACTTCAAGGTCAAGGTCGATCCGAACGTCGCCTGGGCCGTGCTCGAGCCGGTACGCGAGCTGAAGATCGAGGACATGGACGTTCCGGTCCGCAACAAGCGCTGATATCGAATCCCCTCTCCCCGCCCGTGCGGGGAGAGGATCCTTCCCTATTCCAGAGTTATCCTCATGGCCCTGACGCTAGAGACGCGCGACCTCACCATCCGCTTCGGCGGCCATGTCGCGGTCAACAACGTCACCTGCACGTTCCGCCCCGGCGAGCTCACCGCCATCGTCGGGCCGAACGGCGCCGGCAAGACCACCTATTTCAACCTGATCTCGGGCCAGCTGCGCGCTTCACACGGCAGCATCCTATTCGACGGCACCGACATCACCCAACATTCCGCGCCGCTGCGCACCCGCGCGGGCCTTGGCCGCGCCTTCCAGCTCACCAACCTGTTTCCGAATCTCACCGTGGAAGAGAACGTCCGCCTCGCGGTGCAGGCGGCCAGCGGCACCCATTACGACATGCTGCGGCCCTGGATGGTCCGCCGCGACCTGATCGCCCGCGCCGATGCCATCCTCGACCAGGTCGCACTCGGCAATCGCCGCGGCGTCGCCGCCACTGCGCTGTCGCATGGCGACCAGCGCAAGCTCGAGGTCGCGCTGATGATCGCGCTCGAACCCAAAGTGTTCATGTTCGACGAGCCGACCGCGGGCATGAGCATCGACGAGGTGCCGGTCGTGCTGAACCTGATCGCCCAGCTCAAGCAGGACAAGAGCAAGATCATCCTCCTCGTCGAGCACAAGATGGACGTGGTGCGCTCGCTCGCCGACCGCATCATCGTGCTGCACAACGGACAACTTGTCGCCGACGGTCCGCCGGCCGAGGTGATCGCCTCACCGATCGTGCAGGAAGCCTATCTCGGCGTTGCTCCAAAGAGTGCCGCATGACAGATCTGCTCAAACTCTCCGGCGTGCACACGCATATCGGCCGCTACCACATCCTCCAGGGCATCGACCTCGCGGTACCGCAGGGCCAGACCACCATGCTGCTCGGCCGCAACGGCGCCGGCAAGACCACGACGCTGCGCACCGTGATGGGCCTGTGGCAGGCCTCCAGCGGCGAAATCACGCTCGCAGGCGAGCGCATCGAGAGCCGCGCCACGCCCGACATCGCGCGGCTCGGCGTCGGCTACGTGCCGGAGAGCATGGCGGTGTTTTCCGACCTCACGGTGAAGGAAAACCTGGTGCTGGCGGCGCGCGACGGGCCGCTCGACGATACCCAGCTCGACTGGATCTTCGGCTTCTTCCCCGCGCTGCGCCGGTTCTGGCTGTCGCGCGCGGGAAGCCTCTCGGGCGGACAGAAGCAGATGTTGTCGATCGCGCGCGCCATCGTCGAGCCGCGCAAGCTGCTGCTGATCGACGAGCCGACCAAGGGGCTGGCGCCCGCGATCGTCATGGCACTGATCGAGTGCCTGAAGGAGATCGAGCGCAAGGGCGCGACGATCCTGATGGTCGAACAGAATTTCTTTGCCGCCCGCGAGCTCGGCGACAACGTGCTGGTCATGGACAACGGCACCATCGTCCATCGCGGCGAGATGGCGGCGCTCGCCGCCGACGTGCCGCTGCAGGAGCGGCTGCTCGGCCTGAGCCTGGAGGCGCATCAGTGACTGAACTCGCCGCAAATGATCCACTGCCGAAGCCGAAGCGCGATCTCGCGCCGATCCTGCTGCCGGTCGCACTGGCGCTTGCGATGATTCCCCTGGTGGGGTCACCCAGCACCTGGCTGACGCTGACCGCCGCGAGTCTCGCCATGGGCATGATGATCTTCATCATGGCTTCGGGGCTGACGCTGGTGTTCGGCCTGATGGACGTGCTCAATTTCGGCCACGGCGCCTTCATCGCCGTCGGCGCCTATGTGGCAACCCTCGTGCTGGCGCCGTTCGCGGCCTCGATGCAGGCGGATTCGCTGTGGACGAACCTCGCGGTGCTGGCGCCGGCAGCGCTGCTGTCGATGGCGGTGTCCGGCGCGCTCGGCCTGGTCGTCGAGCGCGTGCTGATCCTGCCCGTCTACGGCCAGCACCTGAAGCAGATCCTGATGACGACGGGCGGCCTGATCGTCGCCGAGCAGACGCTCTATGCGCTGTGGGGACCGCAGATCATCCCGACACCCTTGCCGACCTCGCTGCGAGGCTCCTTCATCCTCGGCGACGTCGCGATCGCCAAATACCGTGTGCTGGCGATGCTCGTCGGCCTCGCGGTCTTCATCGCGATCCAGCTCGTGCTCAACCGCACCAAGCTCGGCCTGCTGATCCGCGCCGGCGTCGAGAACCGCGAGATGGTCGAGGCGCTCGGCTATCGCATCCGCCGCCTGTTCCTCGGCGTGTTCATGACGGGATCGGCGCTCGCCGGCCTCGGCGGCGTGATGTGGGCGCTGTATCGCGAGCAGGTCCACGCCTCCATGAGCGACGACCTCACCGTCTTGATTTTCATCGTCGTCATCATCGGCGGCCTCGGCTCGATCGGCGGCTGCTTCATCGGCGCCATCCTGGTCGCGATGGTGGCCAATTACGGCGGCTTCCTGGTGCCGAAACTCGCCCTCGTCTCCAACATCCTGCTGATGGTCGCCATTCTGATGTGGCGGCCGCGCGGCCTCTATGCGGTGACCAGCCGATGATGCTCCTGTCAGGCGATCCGCCGAAGAGCCGCGTGCTCACGCTCCTCCTCATCGTCATCATCCTGGCGCTGGCGGCGACGCCGTTCCTGTTCCCGGGTGCCAAGGCGCTGAACGTCGCGGCCAAGATCTGCGTCTTCGCCGCGCTGGTCGCCTCCTACGACCTCCTGCTCGGCTATACCGGCTCGGTGTCGTTCGCCCACACCATGTTCTACGGCATCGGCAGCTACGCCATCGCGATCGCGCTGTACGGGATGGGCCCGAACTGGGCCGCGGTCGCGACCGGCATCGTCGTCGGCCTGCCGCTCGCGGCGCTGCTCACGCTCGCGATCGGCCTGTTCTCGCTGCGGGTGGCCGCGATCTTCTTTGCCATGATCACGCTCGCGGTCGCCTCCGCCTTCCAGGTGCTGGCTTCGCAGCTCTCCTGGCTGACGGGCGGCGAGGACGGGCGCAGCTTCCAGCTGCCGGAATTGCTGCGGCCCGGCACGGTGCTGATCTCCAAGAACCTGTTCGGATTCGAGATCAACGGCCGCATCCTCACCTTCTACCTGGTGTTCGCCGTCTCAGCCCTGATGATCCTCGCTCTGTTGCGTGTCGTGAACTCGCCGTTCGGACGCGTGCTCCAGGCGATCCGCGAGAACCGCTTTCGCGCCGAGGCGCTCGGCTTTCGCACCGTCTTCCACCTGACCTACGCCAACTGCCTCGCCGCGCTGGTCGCCGCCAGCGCCGGCATTTTGAACGCGCTGTGGCTGCGCTATGCCGGTCCCGACACCTCGCTCAGCTTCTCGATCATGCTGGACATTCTGTTGATGGTGGTGATCGGCGGCATGGGCACGATCTACGGCGCGATCATCGGCGCCACCATCTTCATCCTCGCCCAGAACTATCTGCAATCGCTGATGGGCGTCGCCTCCAAGGCGGCGAGCGAAGCCGGCCTGCCGTTGCTGCCGGGGCTGCTGCATCCCGATCGCTGGCTGCTGTGGCTCGGGCTGCTGTTCATCGCCAGCGTCTACTTCTTCCCGACCGGCGTCGTCGGACGTCTGCGCAACGCCGGCCGCGACAAGAGCGCGGGCGCTTCGCATTAAGCTGCGGTTAATGATGCAGCGCAGCGGTTGTGATGGGCACGGCACAACCGCGACGTGATTCCCGCCCCACTGCATACGGGCGCGGCTGCACAACCGGATTAATGCTTAGGTAACTGGCTTTCCTAAGGTTTGCGCCATTTGTGCGGTGTATTCCTGTCCTTCCAGGGAGGGGGAATGCGCCAGGTCTTTTCCACGGTGACAGCCGGAATGTCATCAGCCGCGACCAACGGCTGGGCGGCCTTGGCGCGGCGTGGTCCTGTCCTCTGGCTGACCCTGTGCGGCGTGTTGCTGGTCGCCGGGATCTTCGCCGTGACCGCCATGGCCGTCGGCGAATTCCGCGAGCGCACCCTGGCCAACCGCGAGCGCGAGCTGGAAAACACGGTGCAGCTGATCGCACGGCACTTCGATCAGCAATTCCAGGATTCCGACGTCGTCGCCGCCGACCTGATCGGGCAGATGAACCTGCCGGAGATCACCTCGCCGGCGATGTTCCGCGAGCGCATGTCCGGGCTCGCGACGAATCAGATGCTGCGGAGCAAGATCAGCTCCGTCTCCTATCTCGGCGACATCGCGATCTACGATGCCGACGGCGAGCTGATCAACTGGTCGCGGGCCGAGCCGCTGCCCAAGATCAACGTCTCCTCGCGCGCCTATTTCCAGACGTTCAAATCCGATCCGATGGCCGAATCGGTCATCCTGGAATCCGTCCGCAGCTTCATCATCGGCAAATGGACCACGATCGTCGCGCGGCGGCTGAGCGGCGCGGACGGCAGCACCTTCCTCGGCGCCATGGTCCGGCGGATCGATCCGGACAGCTACCGGCAGTATTTCGCTTCTGTCGCGCTTGCCGAGGGTACGGCGATCTCGCTGTTCGATCGCGAAGGCAAGATGCTGGCGCGCTATCCACATGTCGAAGAGCTGATCGGCAGGAATTTCAAGGACGCGCCGCTGATGCGCAAGATGCTGGCCGAGGGCGGCCGGCACACGCTGCGCGTCAAGGGTCCGATCGACGGCGAGGACCGCCTCGGCTCGGGGGCCTCGCTGTCGCATTTCCCGCTGGTCATCGTCGCGACCAACACCACGAGCGCCGCGCTGGCCGACTGGCGTCAGCAGACCGGCTTCATGGTCACCACGGCAACGCTTTCGGCGATCGTGATCGCATTGATCCTCTTCCTGATCATCCGCCAGATCAGCCGGCAGAACCGGGAAGCCCAGGAGCGGATCGAAGCGGAACGGCTCCGGCTCGACACCGCCCTGAACAACATGTCGCAAGGGCTGATCCTGTACGACGCCGCCGGATTTATCGTCACCTGCAACCGCCGCTACTCCGAGATGTTCGGCCTGTCCGACGACATCATCAAGCCCGGCTGTCACATCCGCGAGGCGATGCAGCATCGCAAGGAGCGTGGCACGTTCGGCGGCGACGTCGAGACGTTTTGCACCGATGTGATGCGGGTCGTCGCCGAGGGCAAGGTCTCCAGCAGGATCCACGAACTGCCCAACGGCCGCGCCTTCCAGGTCATCAACACCCCGCTGGCGCAGGGCGGATGGGTCGCCACGATCGAGGAAATCACCGAGCGGCGCAATCTGGAGCAGGAGCGCGACCGCAACTACATGTTCCTGCGCGAGATCATCGATCACATCCCCTCGCAGATCACGGTGAAGGATGCCCTGACGCGGCAATATCTGCTGGTCAACCGGACCGCCGAGGAGCAGTTCGGCCAGTCGGGTGACGTCATCGTCGGCAAGACTCCTTTCGACATGTATCCGGAGGCCGCCGCCAGGATCGTCAACGACGACGACAGCAAGGCGCTGCAGGCGCCCGGGGGATTGTTCAAGGACGAGCACACCTGGCAGAGCCAGACCAAGGGACCGCGCTACATCACCTCGACCCGGATCGGCATTCGCGACAAGTCCGGCGAGCCGCGCTACCTCATCAGCGTCGTCGAGGATGTCACCGAGCGGCGGCGCGCCCACGAGAAGATCGCGCATATGGCGCATTACGATGCGCTGACCGACCTGCCGAACCGCACGCTGTTCCGCGAACAGATCGAGCGCGAGCTGGCGAAGGTCGCCGGCGGCGAACAGTTCGCGCTGCTCTATATCGACGTCGACGAATTCAAGGGCATCAACGATTCGCTCGGCCATCACGTCGGCGACGAGCTGCTGAAGGCGATCGCGACCCGGCTGCGCGGCTGCCTCAAGAAGAGCGACCTGATCGCGCGGCTCGGCGGCGACGAATTCGCCGTGATCCAGACCGGAATCCAGTCCTCTGCGGACGTGCTATCGTTCGTGACGCGGATCTACGAGGCGATCCGCCAGCCCTATCACTGCCTCGGCCATCAGCTCTCCACCGACGCCAGCATCGGCATCGCGCTGGCGCCGCAGGACGGGACCGATCTCGACCAGCTCATCAAGCACGCCGATCTTGCGATGTACGGCGCCAAGGCCGAAGGACGCCGCACCCATCGCTTCTTCGAGCCGGAGATGGATGCGAGCGCCAAGGCGCGCCTGACCATGGAGCAGGATCTGCGCCAGGCGCTGGTGAATGGCGGCTTCGAGATCCACTACCAGCCGCTGGTCGACCTGAGCACCAACGACGTGTCGGGCTGCGAGGCGCTGCTGCGCTGGCGGCATCCCGAACGCGGCTGGGTGTCGCCGGCGGAGTTCATTCCGATTGCCGAGGATACCGGCCTGATCAACGAGCTCGGCGACTGGGTGCTGCGCATGGCCTGCAACGAGGCCGCGACCTGGCCGGCGCATGTGCGGATTGCGGTCAACGTCTCGCCGGTGCAGCTCAAATGCGACACGCTGGCGCTGCGGATTGCCGGCGCACTCGCCGCCTCCGGGCTCTCTCCCTCCCGGCTCGAGCTCGAAATCACCGAGGCCGTGCTGATCCGCGACGACGAGGCCGCGCTCTCGATCCTGCACCAGCTCCGGTCCATCGGCGTGCGCATCGCGCTCGACGATTTCGGCACCGGCTATTCCTCGCTGAGCTATCTGAAGCGCTTCCCGTTCGACAAGATCAAGATCGACCGCTGCTTCGTCGCCGACATCGCGGAGACCAGCGGCGCGCCAGTGATCGTGCAGGCGGTGGTGAACATCGCCGCGGCGAGCCACATGACCACCGTCGCCGAGGGCGTCGAGACCGAGGCGCAGCGCGAGATGCTGCGCGCGCTCGGCTGCACGGAGATGCAGGGTTATCTGTTCAGCAAACCGAAGCCGGCCGCCGAGGTGCGAAAGCTGTTCGGTCCGAACGATGCCGCGCCGGTGGCGGCGGTGGCCTGAGATGGCGAAGCCGAGGAAAACGTCAGCGAAAGGCGTCGACGTCGCGGATTCCTATGCCGTGCGGCTGATGCAGCATCTGGTGGTGCCGACCTTCGTGATCGACCCCAAGCGCCGCGTCGTGATCTGGAACAGAGCCTGCGAGCGGCTGACCGGCGTCCCCGCCGCGGAGGTGATCGGCACGACGAAACACTGGCAGGCCTTCTACGAGACCCGGCGCCCCTGCCTCGCCGACCTGGTCGCGCTCGACCGTCCCGAGCAGCTGCCGGAGTTTTATTCGGAATATGCCGCACGCGGCCACAACGGGCTCGGCTTTTCCGCGGAGAACTGGTGCGTGATGCCCAAGCTCGGCAGCCAGCTCTATCTCGCGATCGACGCTGGCCCGATCCACGACGAGGCCGGCCAGCTGATCGCCGTGGTGGAGACGCTGCGCGACCTCACCGATCAGAAGCGCGCCGAGATGGCGCTTAAGGAGCTCGCCACCAAGGACGGGCTGACCGGCCTGTCGAACCGGCGCGCCTTCGACCAGATGCTGATGAGCGAATGGGCCCGCGCCCAGCGGACGCAGAAGCCGATGGCGCTGCTGTTCGTCGACGTCGATCATTTCAAGCTGTTCAACGACCGGCACGGCCACCAGAGCGGCGACGAATGCCTGCGCGCGGTCGCTGATGTCGTCAGCCGCCATGCCGTGCGCCCGCTCGACCTCGCCAGCCGCTATGGCGGAGAAGAGTTCGCGCTGATCCTGCCCGACGTGGATTGCGATGCCGCCTGCGCCATCGCCGAGGAGATCCGCCGTGCCGTCATGGCCTTGCGGATCGCTCATGGAGCTGTTGACGCCGGCGACCACGTCACCCTCAGCGTCGGCGTCGCAAGCCATATTCCCACTGAGGCCGACGGCAGCCCCGACCGGCTGCTGGGTGCGGCCGACGAGGCGCTCTATGCGGCAAAACGGCTCGGCCGCAACCGCGTCATCTGCTCCGAACGCCTGCTTGCCGAATTCGCGCACGCCGATCGCGGCTCGCCCGGGATTCAAGTCGCCGCCAATCGCCGGTCCAGCCGGGGCTGACGTTCATCCCACCGAAGGTTCTATTGCGTTCGGCCTCACCAGCAGGTGATGTTGCGCCGGAACAACACGGACATTTTCTTCTCGAAAAGCCGCAATTTCTCGGGCGCTCGTTTGAATATAGATATGTCGTTGCCTGGAGCCGTATTCGCTTTGAAATTTCCCCGCCCATCTCGCAGTGCCCTCCCCTCCGCCAAAAACGCCATCGCCTGGTCGCGAGTCACGGCCGAACCCGGCTCGGCCGCCAAGACCAACCGCTGATGACCGAAGCAGCCGGTTCGTTTCGCGGACGTGTCCACCGCGGAACGCAGCAAATTGGTGGCACCTGCATCGAGCTCGAGGCCGCGGGCGAGCGAATCCTGCTCGACCTTGGCCTTCCGCTGGATGCCGACGGCGCGTCCGACGATCTTCTCCCGCCTGTGGCCGGGCTTCGCGTCGAAGATCCAACCCTGCGTGCGGTTGTCCTGTCGCACGGACACGGCGATCATTGGGGTTTGCTCCCCCTGTGCAGACCCAATGTCCCCCTCGCCATGGGCGCTGCGACCGCGCGCATCATGTGTGCGGCAGCTCCTTTCGTGCCCAACGCCTTCGTGCCCAATGTTTCATTCGAGCTGAACGATCGCAGAACCTTCCAGATCGGCCCGTTCAGCATCACGCCCTATCTTGTCGATCACTCGGCCTATGATGCCTATGCGCTGCTGATCCAGGCTGCCGGCCGGCGTCTGTTCTACAGCGGCGACATCCGTGCGCACGGTCGCAAGGGCGGTCTGTTCGAGCGATTGGTGAGCCATCCGCCCCGCGGTATCGACACGATGCTGATGGAGGGGTCGAGCCTCGGCCGTCTCGACGAGCACACGCAATTCCCGACGGAGGACGACATCGAGGCGAGGCTGACCGAGAGTTTTGAGCAGCCAGGCTTCGTCATCCTCTCGGCGTCCGCGCAGAACATCGATCGCATCGTCAGTATCTATCGCGCCTGCAAGCGCAGCGGCCGGACGCTGCTGCTGGACCTCTATGCGATGGAGATATTGCGGGCCACTGGCAACGAGCGCTTGCCGAACGCCGGCTGGCCCAATTTGTCGGTCTATGTGCCGGAATATCAACGGCGGCAGATCGCAAGGAAAAAGCGCTTCGACCTGCTGGATCCCTACAAATCCGCACGGATCTACCGCGAGCGCATCACCGAGATCGCCGATCGCACCGTGATGCTGTTTCGCCCGGCGATGGCCGACGACGTGGAGACCGCAAATCTCTGGCCCGGCACCAGAGCGATCTGGTCGCAATGGGACGGATATCTGAAGGACGGTCCTGGCGCCAGACTGAAGGCGGATCTCGCGACACGCGGCGTTCCCATCGAGATCATCCACACCTCGGGCCACGCCAGCATCCTGGATCTCAAGCGGCTCGCGAACGCAATACAGCCGGACAGGCTCGTGCCCGTTCACACATTCGAAGGCGACAGTTTCTCCAGATATTTTGACAACGTCACGCGACGCAGCGATGGCGAATGGTGGGAGGTATGAGATGAGCTTCAGACGCGGAATCCGGGGCGACGACTTTCGCAAGGCACTCGAGACACTCGCCCAGCAGGATGGCTGGTGGAAAGACGTTCTCGCCGATCCCACACTCATCATCGGCATTCGGGACGAGTACCTGAACGTCTACTGGCAGGGGCAATCCATCTTCAAAGTGTCATTCAAGGGCGGGAAGGTGACCGCCTCGACGCACGAGAAATATCTGCTGAATCCGGACTTGAAGGATCAGGTCTCGCTGGTCGAGGGGAAGTTCGCCTTCGGCAACGCCGAGCCAAGAATGCTGACGCGCGACTACGAAGGCGCAGAGACGCTGGCGAAGCTCAAAAGGGCCGCATCGCCCTATTCCGGACAGGAGAAGGAAGGCGTCCACGAGATCGCGACGTCCAATCTCTCCGTCGTCGACGTCGAGATTGCGATCAACGCATCCGGCGTCCCCGGCATCAAGCGGAACCTCCCCCGCATGGACCTGGCGAACTTCGAAACGACGGCGACCAGCGTGGATCTAGTGTTCTGGGAGGCCAAGACGTTCAGCAACCCTGAGCTGGAGAACGGCGATATTGTCGGTCAGATCGCGGACTATCAGAAGGTGATCGACCTTCACAAGACGGAGATCGAAGACAGCTATCGATGCGTTGCGAATAATCTGGCCGGCATGGCGAAATGGAGCAACGGACATCGCAATGTGGCTGCGGCGATCCGCGCTGTTGCGGACGGGGCCAAGCTCAACGTGAGCAGCGCCAATGTCGGGCTGCTCGTGTATGATTTCACCGCGGTTCAACGCGATCGCAAGGACAAGGACGGCAAGGCGCTGAGCGACAGAGTGATTGAATCGCTCGCGAAGGTGGGCGTGGGTCCGGAGCGGATCAGGCTCAAAGGCACGACAAAGGGTCTCACCATCTAAGTTGGCACGCGGGAGAAACCTGGCTTTGCATCTTCCCGAGCACGAAGAACTCACCTTCGCGATCGGCGACATCCACGGCTGCTTTGACAAGCTGACGTCGCTGCTCGCCGCGTGCGAGGAGCTTCGCGGCGAGCGGAGCGCGCAGTTTGTGCTT
Organism: Bradyrhizobium sp. S3.7.6; assembly: GCF_054061875.1. NCBI lineage: Bacteria > Pseudomonadati > Pseudomonadota > Alphaproteobacteria > Hyphomicrobiales > Nitrobacteraceae > Bradyrhizobium > Bradyrhizobium sp. S3.7.6. The sequence continues at coordinate 625,704 of NZ_JBSSEQ010000001.1, forward strand.
GTCGGAGACTATATCGACCGGGGACCCCAAAGCCGCGAGGTGATGGATTTTCTCGTCGGCAGCGAAGGGAAGCAGGACCGCCCCTTCGTCTGTCTGCGGGGCAACCATGAGGAGATGCTGCTTCGCGCGGCCGACATGGAGCGCACCGACCGCGACCTCATGAATTGGTGGGGCAACGGCGGCGAGCAGACGCTCGACAGCTACGGGATCGACGATCCCGCCGATCTGCCGAGCGAGCATCTCGACTGGATACGCGCGCTTCAGCTGACGAAAATCGAGCATGGGCGGCTGTTCGTCCATGCTGGACTACGGCCGGACGTGCCGCTGGCGTCACAATCCGAGCGAGACTTGCTGTGGATCCGGGAACCCTTCCTGTCGTCGGATCACGACCACGGGCTTTTCGTTGTCCATGGTCATACGCCGGTCCGGTCCGGGACACCTGATCTGCGAGCCAACCGGTTGAATCTGGATACCGGCGCCTGCTTTGGCGGCCCGCTCACCGCGGCCGTGTTCGCCACCTCGGAGACGGGCCCGTTGATGTTCGTGACCGATTCCGGCGAGATCTCGGGACCGGCCGCCCTCCGGGATTGAAGAGCGAAGCATAAGACCAGGAATTGGGCGATGCCGGGCGTCCGGGCACGGGCAAAGCGGAGGTTGCCCACTCCCCGCCAATCGGCTAAATGAACCTCGACTAGCACCCGTAGCTCAGCTGGATAGAGCGTTGCCCTCCGAAGGCAAAGGTCACACGTTCGAATCGTGTCGGGTGCGCCAGTCTCCCTACTCTTTACCGAGACTGTGTGCCGGACCGAGACTGTGTGCCGGCTTTTGACGCTGTGACGGCACCATCCATCAAATGTTGCGGCTCGCAATCTGGCCTTCGCAACGTCGCGCGCGCGTCCGGCTAAGCACGTCGAATGGAAAAGCGGTCACAAATCTCTGACCAACGGCGCAATTGATTGCACCCTTAAATTGTACTATTGTTCATGGGTTGCGGAAAATGAGCCCGATCGCGGCACGTTTCTGGTCGCGATCATCGGGGCAGGTCCGATTGTAGGCGTGATGTCGCAGACCGATATCCGGTTATTGTCGGACTGAATCACCCCAGGAGCGCTCGTCCCGCAAGCAATGAGCCAACACGGAACCTGCTTGACGACGTCGATCCAGTGGCGGCGCCAGGAACAGGGCTTCGCAATCAACCGAGTCGGGAGGGGTGCTTCAGATGAAAACCATCGCCCAGTTCGTCGAGGATCGCATTACGACGCTTTCCGACCTGAAAGACGCACTCCAGACCGCGATGCAATTGGAGTTCTCCACCATCCCGCCTTATCTTTGCGCGCAATGGTCGATCAACAGCGACCCGGGCGGTGTCGGCGGTATGATTCAGGACATTGTGGTGCAAGAGATGTATCACTTTGCCCTGGCAGGCAACATGCTGACCGCGATCGGCGGCGTGCCATCCATTGCCAATGCGACCTTCATTCCGAGCTACCCGACCAATGTCCTGCCCGGAGAAATTCTGCAAAAATTGCCCGTTGATCTGAAGCCGCTTACGCCAGATCAAGTTCAGGTCTTCATGCAGATCGAGTATCCGGAATTTCCACCGGTTGCGCTCGCCGCAAGAACGGGACCTGCGACGATTGGTGATTTCTACGATGCGATCGCCGAGGGTTTCACCACAGTCAATCCCGCGATCAATGCCAGCGCTTTCGCGGTCAATTCGGGGGAAGCAACGCCGATCAAGAGCATCGCCGATGCGCAGGCGGCGATCCTGCTGATCAAGGCCGAAGGTGAAGGTACGGAAGGCTCTCCTAACCAACCCCCAACCGGCAATGCAACATTCGCCCACTATTATGTCTTCAAGGAAATCTACACCGAGAAAACGCTGGTGCAGGATGCGGCTGGCCATTGGAGCTTTACGGGAGCACCAATCCCGTTTCCGACCTGGTTCGATTTTCAGCAATCGACCGTCACACCGAGTCCGTCGCTTGCGTTCAATCAGGCCCTGTCGCAGCTCTTGATCGGCCTTCAAACGTGCTGGACAAGCGGTACAAGACCCAGCATCGGCGCCATGTTCACACTTCAGTCGCTTGGCACGGACCTCATCCAGCAGGGCATTCGTCCTGAGTTCCTATGGGCGCCTCCGTCGGCATGAACTCCGGATCTGCCGCCTGCCTCCCTCACGTCAGCATCGAGATGATCGACTGGATCTGATCGGAGGCGGACGTCACCAGGGCGTCATACGAAGTATGACCGTGCGCGGCAGCCTTCAAAATGCATTCGGCGACAGCGGCTTTCAGACCGAACACCGACTGATCGGCCGGTACGCTCGCCATCACGGTCTCGAGGGCCTGGCGCATGGTCTGAATGAGCTCGGAGCTGTATTGCATTGGCTGTCCTCCGCGCTCCTATATAGGAACGCGTGCCTAGGCTCGCCACTCACGAGCCTGAGATTGCTCTTTGATGAACCTTGGACAAATCGCCTCAATTCAAGCGCCAGATGGCCGCATTGAGCAGGCCGGCAAAGGCGACCCAGGCTGCATAAGGTATGAACAACGCGGCGGCCAGCCTGTCCCGTGACGTCTCGAGACTGATGTAGGTCACGATCGCGACGAACAGGCAAATGAGTATGACGAGCGCGGCTCCGATCTGGTGCATCGTGAACATCACCGGAGACCAGACGAAATTGAGGGCCAGTTGCGCGGCCCAGACCTGCATCGCTCGACCCGGCGGCTCACGGCGAAAAGTCCGCCAGCCCGCAACCGCGATCATGATGTAAAGGATAGTCCACGCCACCGGGAACGCCCAGTTCGGCGGCACGAAACCCGGCTTGGCAAGGGCCGCATACCACTCTCCCGGAAGATTGGTCGCGCCGATCAGCCAGCCGATGCCGACCACACCGACGACGAAGACCAACAACTGAAGCATCCATCACCTCGCGCTTCTCTTCGGGCAATTGTATCATCGTTCCATGAGCGAATCCGGCACGGTGACTGGCGAGGCCACGCCCGTCCGCAAGATCATCCATATCGACATGGATGCCTTCTATGCGTCCGTGGAGCAGCGCGACAATCCGGAGCTGCGCGGCAAGCCGGTCGCCGTCGGCGGCTCCGCGGAACGCGGCGTCGTCGCGGCCGCGAGCTACGAGGCCCGCAAGTTCGGTGTTCGCTCCGCGATGCCGTCGGTGACCGCGAAGCGGCAATGTCCCGACCTGATCTTCGTCAGGCCGCGCTTCGAGGTCTACAAGGCGATCTCCAAGCAGATCCGCGACATCTTTGCCGAGCACACGCCAATCATCGAGCCATTGTCGCTCGACGAGGCCTATCTCGACGTGACGGAGAATTTGCAAGGCATCCCGCTGGCGCGGGACGTCGCCTTGCGGATCCGTGAGAAGATCAAGGCCGAGACCGGCCTCAACGCTTCGGCGGGCATCTCCTACAACAAATTTCTTGCAAAGCTCGCCTCCGATCATCGCAAGCCCAACGGTCAGTTCGTGATCTCGCCGGAGATGGGACCCGCCTTCGTCGAGACGCTGCCCGTCGGCAAGTTCCACGGGATAGGCCCGGCGACCAGCGCGAAGATGAACGCGCTCGGCCTGTTCACCGGCCTCGACATCCGCAACCAGACGCTGGAGTTCATGAATGCGAATTTCGGCAAGTCGGGCGCCTATTACTACTGGATCTCACGCGGCGTCGACGAGCGACCGGTCCGGGCCAACCGGATCCGCAAGTCGATCGGCGCGGAGACGACGTTCTCGACCGACCTCGACGAATACGGCGCGCTGGCCGCCGAGCTCAAGCCGCTTGTCGACAAGGTCTGGCGCCATTGCGAGACGACCGGCAACCGCGGCCGGACCGTCACCCTGAAGATCAAATTCGCCGACTTCGAGATCATCACGCGCAGCAGGTCCGTCACGGCGCCGGTTGCAGGCCGGGACGATCTGGGGCGGCTGGCCTGCGGCTTGCTCGAAGCCGAGATACCGCTACCCAAGCGCGTCAGGCTGCTGGGGGTGTCGCTGTCTGCCCTCCAGGACGGCGACGATGCGGAGCCGCAGCTGACTTTCGGTCTTTGAACCAGGCTGGAAAGGCCCTCCGCGAACGCGAGATCCTTGTCCGCGGCGCGGCTCCAAACCAGCCATGGAAGGTGGCGGGATTTTCAGACCCGCCACCGATGAAGGCCGATCCGCTCGGGCCAATCAATGCCTCACATGCTCGAACACGACGATCACACCCGTCGGCTCCGGCTCATGGGCCATCAGGCGCGTGAGGTCGGCATCGCTCCAGTTGGCGAGGCTGACGACTTCGCCGGTCTGGCGCTCAGCGCCGACCGACGGCGTCGGCTCGAGCACCTTCAGGCCCGTTTCGTCGACGAAGAAGGTGTGTTCGCCGAACATGCTGTTGAGCTGCGGCATGGCGGGATGTTCGTCGGGCAGCACCTGGGCGCCGAGTTGGTTGACGGTCTGCTTCACCTGTTCGGATGTGAGCTTCATGCGCTGCTCCGTTTCTGTCGTGCCGGGTTTCAGTGAGTTGAGCCAAAACGGGCGTTCCCTGCGCCTGTGTCGCCTGGCTCAAATTCCCGAACGGGTGTTGCGCACGAATGTTCCGGAAAAATGCATTTCGTGATCGCGAGTTTCATCTGCCGCGCTCACGGCACGGGACCGCCACACGAAGCACACGATCCGCCTGTCGATGCCGCTATTCGGCGGCTTCGACGATCCGGATGTCGCGGTCGGCGCCGTCTCCGAGCAGGTCGTGAGCGGCCTTGTAGGCGGGACTTTCATACGCCGCCCTGGCGCGCTCGACGCTATCGAACTCGATGAGAACGACGCGTTCCATCAGGCCGTGCTCGTAGGCCGCAACCGGCATCCCGCGCGCGAGCACGCGTCCACCGGCGGCCTCGATGGCCGGACGCGACAGCTTGGCGTAGGCCGCCATGGCGTCGGGGCTCTTGATCGCGCGGTAGGTGGCAACCCAATAGGCTTTTGCCATTTTTATTCTCCTGGTTTCTCGTGACTTAGTGCTCGCCTCGGTTCTCGCCAACCGAGAGCGCGCAGATGCGTGACAGATATGTGTATGGCAGACCGGTCTCCTCGGCCCAGGCGTTGAACTGTGCCTGCACTTTTGCGAGATCGCCCTTTGATTTGACCTCTTCGGCGATGTCGAGGCCGGCATCGCGCAGGCAGGCGACGACATCCCTGGAGGTGACAAAACCATCCCAGCCGACGAAGCGCAGCAGCATCTGCCCGGTGTTGCCGCCGAGCCGGCTGCCGCGCTTCGTCAGGAGATCGAGCAGGCCGACCTCGTTGGATGGCGGCCATTTCGCCAGAAACTTGCCGAAGCTGCCGTGCTCTTTTGCGATCTCCTGGACGAAGCTGGCGTTGTCGCGCACCGACATGATCTTGGCGCCGTTGCGCACGATGCGCGCGTCGCGCACGAGGCCCTCCCAATAGTCCTCCGGCTGGAAGGTGAGCTTGGCCGGCTGGAAATGCAAAAACGCCGCTTCAAAGCCGTCCCATTTCGAATCGATCACGCTCCAGGCAAAGCCCGCGCAAAACACCCGCCTGGTCATCTCGGCGAGGATGCGATCGTCGCCGAGCTTGGCGAGCCCCTTCAGGTCGGGCTTTTCGGGCATCAGCTTGTCCAGCGCCTTGGGGCCGCCCTTGCGTTTCTCGGCGCGGGCACGAATGGTCTTGAAGGAGGTCATGCGGATACGGGCGTTTGAGGATGCGCCACGACATCAGAATTCGATGACACGGTCCAGCCCTGCGGCGCCCGGTCACTTGCGCACGCCAATGCGCCGCAGCATGCTGCCGGCCATTGGCTTGACGAAGAGAGGCAGCCATTCTGGTCTGCTTCTTGCTTTGTAATTAACGTTTTGGAATTCCCAGACCTTTTCAAACCCGCCCACGGATTTTCAATGCGCTGCCTGGTCGTGGCCGATTTGCACTACTCGCTGCCGCAGCTCGACTGGCTGGTCAGCGCGGCACCGCAGTTCGACCTCGTGATCTTCGCCGGCGATGCGCTCGACATCGGCTCGGTGGTGGATTTTCGCGCGCAGATCGTGGTGGTGAAGAAATACCTCGCGTTGCTCGCGGCGCAGACCCGCGTGATCCTCTGCTCCGGCAATCACGACCTCGACGAGCGCAATGCGGAGGGCGAAAAGATCTCGCGCTGGATCTCCGAGGTGCGGGAGCTCGGGATCACTTGCGACGGCGGCAACCTCACCATCGGCGACACGCTGTTCACGGTGTGCCCGTGGTGGGACGGCCCGCTGGTCAAGCAGCGCATCGTCGAACAGCTGCGCGACGCCGCCGAAAGCCGCCCGCAGCACTGGATCTGGGCGCATCATGCGCCGCCGGCGAATTCACCGACCAGCTGGGGCGGCAAGCGTTTCTTCGGCGACGTCGATCTGGTGCAATGGATCATGCAGTATCAGCCGTCGATGGTGATCTCGGGCCATGTGCACCAGTCGCCCTTCGTCGCCGACGGCTCGTGGTTCGACCGGCTCGGCCAGACCTGGGTGTTCAACGCCGGCCTGCAACCGGGACGGCCGCCGACGCATATCGTGCTGGATCTCGCTGCGGACAAGGCGTTCTGGCTGGCAGCGGGCGAAGCGCAGTGGATCGACCTCGGCGCACCGCTGAAGCGGCCCGCAAACACCATCGAGGAGCCGCCGGACTGGCTCACATCCTTGGATCGGATTGCCGATCCGAGCCTGGCGACACCTCGAGCGGCGGCAGGTTGATCATGCTCTGGAGCACCTCGCCGACCATGGCGAGATGCGTGCCGTGGCCAGCATATTGCCGCTTGAGATCGGCGAGATAAGTGTTGGCGACGTTGAGCCGCTGCGCCAGCGTGCGCGCGAGCAGCAGCGCGACCTCGGGCCGCTGGATGAGGAATGACGCCGCGTCCTCGAACTCATAGATGACGGAATCCGAGCTGGCCCGCACCGTCGCGGTGTGCGGCAGCCCGAGCAGCACGGACATCTCGCCGAACACGGCGCCGGGCTCGGTGATGGTCGCGACCACCGTGTCGCTCTTGAGCACCTCGAGCCTGCCCTCGACGAGCACGTAAAGATGGCCGCTGCTGGTGCCGCCCTCGGTAACGACCGACGTGCCGGCCATGACCTGCCGCTCCGTTCCGCCGGTGCAATGATCCAGAACTGCGCGCATCGCCGAAGCTCCCATCGCTAGGGAAATCCAGGCGATACTAGAGCACGATCCGTGCCAGGCGGCAACGCGCGGACGGCTACCGCGACAGGCGCTTTGCGAGGTGAACCGACTGCCAGTCTCCGAGACCGGTATCCCGGAAGCCCGCCTTCTTCGCCAGACCACGCATCTCGGTATTTGTCCGCGCCGTCTCCGCGGCGATCATCTCGTGGCCAAGATCGGTCGCCCGCGTCTCCATCGCCGTCATCATCTGCAAGCCGAGGCCCAGGCGCTGGAACGCATCGGCGACCGAGATGGCAAACTCGCCATGCCGTGCAGCCGCATCATAGGCGTAGTTCGCTTCGCCGATGATGGCGTGCTGCCCGTCCTGCCTGACTTCGGCGAGCAGGGTGAAATGACCGGGACGGCCCGTCTTCGCCACGCATTCGGCAGCGACCAGGGCGAAGTCGGTACGCGCGCCCATGAAGCGCTTGTTGCGCGACGTCGTGGACAGGCCGGTGAAATAAACCGACAGGTTCTCGACATCGGATACGCTGGCGGTCCTGATGCAGACCATGCCCTTCGCTTCGGCCAGTTCGACCGGCTCGACGACGGCTCCCGGAAACAACAGTGACATGCGTGATGCTCTCGGCAGGTTGCGTGGCTCGCACACCTAACCGAGGCCGCGCTTCCGCGGCTTGGACACCACTGCCAATCATGCGGCTGAAAACGAACAGCTCGTTGTCCCGTGCCGTGCATCACACACGGGAGAGTGACGGCACCTCGTCGGGCATGATCGCCTGGAGGCCGCCGAAGCGGCGCTCGCGGCCGTGGAAGGACGCCAGAGCCGCGGAGAGATCGCCCGCGTCGAATTCGGGCCACATCCGCTCGGTGAAGTGCAGCTCGGCATAGGCGCCTTCCCAGAGCAGGAAGTCCGACAGCCGCTTCTCGCCGGAGGTGCGGATGATGAGATCGACGTCGCGAAGGCCGGCTTCGCCGGTAACGAGCTGCGAGAAGGCTTCGCGGGTGAGGCTCGTCAATGCCGCCGCCTTCGCTGCGGCGTTGAGGATCGCGTCGCGCGCGGAATAGTCGACCGCAATGCGCAAGTGAAGCGCGCTGCCGTGCGCGGTGGCGTCTTCCGCGCGCGCGATCGCATTGGCGATGCCGTCGGGCAGACGGTCGCGGCGGCCGATCACGGTGAGGCGCACGCCGTTCCTGGCGAGGCTCTGCACCTCGTTGGCGAGATAGAAGCGCAGCAGCGTCATCAGCGCGGCGACTTCGGTTTTCGGCCGTCGCCAATTGTCGGTGGAGAAGGCGTAAAGTGTCAGCGTCCCGATGCCCTGCTTGGGTGCGGCCTCGACGATGCGGCGGATCGCCTCCACGCCGGCCTCGTGGCCGCGCAGGCGCGACAGGCCGCGGCGCGTCGCCCACCGGCCGTTGCCGTCCATGATGATGCCGACGTGAAGCTTCTCGTTGCGAGAGGTCATGTCGCTTTGCATTGCAAAGTCTCCGGTCAAAAAGGGGGATCAGGTCGAGATGATACCGAGACGGCCGAGCGGCGGCGCGTCGCGGCCGGCGGCCTTGGCGGCGTCGCGCACCAGCCGCTCGAGCACGGCGAGATAGTCGAGGAAGCGGCGGCGGCCCGCCTTGGTCAGGCGGCAGGTCGTGTGCGGGCGGTTGCCCTCATAGCCTTTGGTCACCTCGACGAGGCCGGCCTCCTGGAGCACGGCGAGATGCCGGCTGAGATTGCCGTCGGTGAGGCCGCAGAGCTGCTTGAGGTCGGCGAACGCCAGACCCTTCGGATGCGCCATCAGCGAGGTCAGAAGCCCGAGCCTCGCCTTCTCATGGATGACGCGGTCGAGCCCTTCATAGGAGAAGGGTGCGCTGTCAGTCTTCGACATCATGGTCTCCGGACGCGAAATACAGAATGCCCGCCATCACCGACTGCCCGATCACGAAGGGCAGCCCCATGGTCCACGGCGATAGCGTGTGAGTCCGGCTCGCGAGCACCACGACCGCGAAGCCGGAAATAAAATACCAGGCGCCGGCGAGCGCGACGGTGCGCGGCAGCGAGCGGACGGAAGCGAAAATGCCGAGCGACACCAGAATCTGCCACAGGCCGGGCAACAGCCACAGCGTCTCGCTCGCGAACTTCCACATCACCACCGCGAGCAGCACGCCGGCGACGCCCGCGGGCAGGAACTGCTCGACCGCCTGATGGATCATGGCATCGGCCAGGCCGGAATGATGACGGCGCGAGCGTGCGCGCATCTCGATGCCGATCATCAGGACGGAGAGCACCGCGGCCATGAACCAGCCGAAGAAGAAGCCGACCGGCTCGCTGGTGGGATCGCCGAGCAGCCAGAATTGGAGGATTGCGGTGAGAAGCGCGACGGCGCCCGTCGCAGCGATCGTCGCCGGGCCGTAGCCGCGGAACGCCGTGCCCGCCGCAATCTGGTTGCGGATCGCCACGATGTCGGCCAGTGCCTTGTCGAGATCGCGCATTGGCAACGCCAAAACCCCGCTCCGCCCAATTAACCGGGACCGCCCGTCCCGTCACTTTGTATCGCAAAGTATATAGCACCGCAAAGTAAAGGCAAGCCCGGAAGTCGCAGCCGGATGGTTCGATCCGCACAAACAACTGTCGGTTGCGCCGCACGACCTCGGCCGGATAAGATGGCTTCAAAAGCATTCCGGGGGGAAGGAAGTATGTGGCTTAAGTCATTTGTCGTCGCGTCTCTGTTGCAGGCGAGCGTCGCCGGCATCGCGCATGCGAAAGGACCATTCGGCAGCGTCAATGTCGGCAACTGGATCGGCGGCGCCTTCAGCAATGACGAGACGGGCGCCTTCTCGCATTGCGCCGCGACGACGCCTTATGCGAACGGCGTCATCCTCGTCGTGAGCCAAAATGCCGCCGGCACATGGTCGCTCGCCTTTGCGAGTCCCAGCTACCGCTTCAACAAGGGCGAGAACGCCGCGATCGACGTGACCTTTGACGGGCAGGAGCAAGCCAGGCTGTTCGCCACGGCGTACCAGCCCAACATGCTCACGGCCATCATGCCGGTCAATGTTGTGCGTACGTTTCAGAAGGCGAGCCTGATGGTGGCGACGGCCGGCCGCGCCGTTCTGAATTTCGATCTGACCTCGACCGGGCCGGTGATCGCTGCATTGGCCAATTGCGTGACCAAGGTAAAAGCCGACGGGCTCGACAAGGCCGGCGACTTCACCAAGATCGCCGCCAAGCCGCAGCCTGCGCCGGACAAGCAGGCGCCGCCGGCCGGCGGCAAAGTTGCCAGAGCCAAGACCGGCACCGGCTTCGTGGTCAGCGCGAACGGCCACGTCGTCACCAACAACCATGTGATCGACGGCTGTGTCGGCGACATCAAGGGCAACCTCACCGGTGAGGCCGCGATGGTGCTGCGCGTCGTGTCGAGCGACGTCAACAACGATCTCGCTTTGTTGCAGGCGCCGTCGATGACGACATTCAAGGACTTTGCGCGGATCCGCGATCGCTCGATCCGCTCCGGCGATTCCGTCATCGTAATCGGCTTTCCCTTCCATGGCTTGCTCACGTCGGACTTCACCGTGACGACCGGTATCGCGAGCTCGCTCAGCGGCATGCGCAACGACACGCGTTTCCTGCAAATCAGCGCGCCGGTGCAGCCCGGCAATAGCGGCGGCCCGCTGTTCGACACCACCGGTCAGATCGTGGGCGTGGTCACCGCAAAGATCCCCGCACTGCGCATCGTCGCTGCGACCGGCAACATTCCGGAGAACATCAACTTCGCCATCAAGACCGGCATGCTGCGCGACTTCCTCGACAATTCCGTGGTGCCCTACCAGACCGCCGAACCGAAGGGCGAGCTCAAGACCACCGACATCGCCGGCAACGCGCGGCCGTACACGATGCTGATCTCGTGCAACGGCACGGAGCAGGCCGACGCGAAGCGGTAGACTGCGCTTCAGCCTCCGCTGTCATGCCCCGCGAAGGCGGGGCATCCAGTACGCCGCGGCTTCTAGATTCGACACGACCGTCTCGGAGTACTGGATCGCCCGGTCAAGCCGGGCGATGACACCGTTGGTGTGGGCACAGCGCACCCGCCCCCTCACCCGTGGCAGCACGCTCCCTTCGCCTGCGGCTCGTACTGGTCGCGCGCAGGCGGACCCAGTCCATCGGATAGGGCAGGCCGCCCTCGTGACGACCGAGCGGGGTGAGGTCGAGATACTGATAGGCCGCGTTCATCATGTCGAGACCGCGCGCGAAGCATGAATAGGTATGGAAGATCTCGCCGGCCTCGTTGCGGTAGAACACGCTGATACCGGGCAGCTCCGGACCGTAGAACGGCGTGGTGCCGAAATTATATTTGGGCACGCCCTTGTCGATCTGCTCGCGCGTGAACGAGACCTCGTAGTCGTAGTTGAAGTCGTTGCTTCCTGACGAGACCCAGTCGAAGGTCCAGCCCATCCGCTTCTTGAAGGCCTCTAGCTTGGCGCTAGGTGCCAGCGAGATCGCAACCGTGGAGGTGTCGCGCGCGGCGAGGTGCGGCACCATGCGATCGAGACCGTCGGCCCAGAACGAGCAGCTCTTGCATGCGGCCTCCCAGTCGGGTGCAAACATCACATGCTGCACCACGAGCTGCGGGCGCCCCCCGAAGAGATCGCCGAGCGTCACCTTGCCGTTCGGTCCGTCGAACACATAGTTCTTGTCGACCTTCACCCAGGGCAGCGCGCGGCGCTGCTCGGCGAGGCGCTCACGGGCCTGGCTGAGCTCCTTCTCATGTGCCAGGTGGGCCTTGCGGGCCGCGATCCATTGCTCGCGCGAGACGATCTGATGTTGCTGCACGGTATCCTCCATGGTGTCAGGCGACGAAGGCGTCGAGCTTGTCGAGGAACGAACTCCAGCCGCGCTGGTGATTGTCGCGTGCGGTTTCGTCGAAGAACTGGGCGTGATGGAAGATCATCAGCGTGCCGGCGCTATCGGGCTTCAGCGTGATCGTCACCAGCGATTCGCGCTCCGGCGTCGAATGCCAGGCCCAGGTGAACACCAGCCGCTCGTTCGGCACGACCTCGCGATAGATGCCGCCGGCCTCGAAATATTCGCCGTCGTCACCAGTGAAGCTGATGCGGTAACGGCCACCGGTACGGACATCGAGCTCGGCGTCCAGCGTCGCCGGCTTCATGTTCGGCGGCCCGAACCACTGGACTAGCTGCGCGGCTTGCGTCCAGGCGGCGTAGACTTTCTCCGGCCGTGCGCGGAGCCGGCGCGTGAGCGTGAGGCTTGGACGTTCGTTTGGACGCTCGCTTGGACGTTCGGCTGTGCGGGGATCGGCGTTGACGGCTGCGTTGGCCATGTCTTGTCCTCCACGAAGGTGGCGAGGCGGTCGAACTTCTCGGACCAGAACTGCGCGTAGCGATTGAGCCAGTTCATCGCCTGCTCCATCGGCTGCGCGGTGAGCCGGCAGGACACCGTGCGTCCGGTCTTCTCCCGCACGATCAGGCCCGCATCCGTGAGCACGTCGAGATGCTTCATGATCGCCGGCAGCGAGACCGGAAACGGCGCGGCCAGCTCGCTCACCGACAGGCCGTCCCGCTCGCCGAGCCGCGCGAGAAGGGCACGCCGCGTCGGATCGGACAGCGCCGCAAAGGTCCGGTCGAGCGTCTCGTCTCTATACTTAACCATTTGGTTTAGTATAGACGTGAACGAGAAGGCGTCAAGCAGGAACCCGCGCGTCCGGATCTGCACGACTGCGTGATCAGGCAGTGCTCAGTGTGAGGCGCGACTAGTACGGACGAACGTACCGACCGCGTAGTGACGGCTGAAGCGGAGGCCGTACGGCCACCTGGGCAGGATTTTGCGCGCAATAGCCCTTGCGGCCCGACGCGCTCATCTGACACTGCTCGCGGGTCTGATAGGAGCAGTCGCCGGGATAGCCGTATTCCGAGTTCTGAATGCACCACGCGTAATCATAGTCCGCGCGCGCCGGGCTCCCGCCAGCGAGCCACACAAGGACTATGGTGCCCAGCACAAATTGCGCCTTGCCCATGACCGACCTCCCATGTTCGCCGCGCGACATCCGACCTCACAGAGTGAAAGGCTCGCGGAGCCGGTTTATTCCGGAGCGATCGCGCAAAATACGCGGCTGCGCAATGCGCGCGCGGCTAGTACGGTGCAACGGGCCGCGCGCGACGGTGCGGCCGAGGTTGCGGCTGCGGCGCCTGGCCATAGGCCACCATTGGATTGGGCCCGCAGTACAGCAAGCGGCCGGAGACGCTGGCCTGGCATTGCTCATAGGTGCTGTAGGCACATTCGCCGGGATAGTCATACTCGCCGCCCTGGGCGCACCAGGGGTAGTCGCGGGCCGCCGCGGGCGTGACGGTGACGAAGCCGGCAAAGACCGTCGCGCCCAGCGTCAGCAGCGCCAATTGCGTCTTGCGCATGATCCAGACTCCTCTCTTCACAGGGCGAGATACGCGCCATGTATCATCAGGTTTCGCCGCGCCGTTTTATTCCAGATCAACGGAACGAAGTACGCAAGAAAAAAGCCCTGCCAGGCGGCAGGGCTCCAATCTCAGGGATCACAAGATCGCTACTCGACCTTCAGGCCGGCGAACTCGACGACCTTCTTCCACTTCTCGGTCTCGGCCTTGATCTCCTCGCCGAACGCCTCCGGCGTCTGCACCCGCGGCTCGCCGCCGAGTTCGACCAGTCGCTTGGTCATGTCGGGCTCCTTCATGAGCGTATTGATCTCATTGTTGAGCTTGGCGATGATCTCCTTGGGTGTGTTCTTCGGCGCGCCCATGCCGAACAGCGCGCTGGCCTCGTAGTCCTTCACGGTCTCGGCGATAGCCTGTACGTCGGGCAGCTGCGGCGAGCGCTCCGTGGTGGTGACGCCGATCGCGCGAAGCGAGCCGGAGCGGATGTGCTGGATGATCGAGGGCATGTTGTCGAAGATCACCTGCACCTGGCCGCCGAGCATGTCGGTGATCGCCGGCGCCGCGCCGCGATAGGGCACGTGCTGCATCTTGCAGCCGGTCAGCGCCATGAACATCTCGCCGGACAGATGCACCGAGGTGCCGTTGCCGGACGAAGCCATGTTCACCTTGCCGGGATTGGCCTTCACATATTCGATGAACTCGGCGACGTTCTTGGCCGGAACGTCCTTGTTGACGGTCATCACGTTCGGCACCCGCTGGAACGAGGCCACCGGCGCGATGTCGCGCACGAAGTTGAATTTGAGGTTGGTGTAGAGCGAAGCGTTGATGAAGTTGGCCGGATTGACCAGTTGCAGCGTGTAGCCGTCGGGCTCGGCATTGACGACCGATTCGGTGCCGATATTGTTGCCGGCGCCGGGCTTGTTCTCGATCACGAATTGCTGGCCGAGCCGTTCCGACAGCCGCTGACCGATGAGCCGCGCCAGGATGTCGGTGGCTCCGCCCGGCGGATAGCCGACCACCCATTTCACGGGCCGGGCCGGATAGTCGGCGGCAAAGGCCTTCGACAGCGGGGTTGCTGCAAGCGGACTGGCGGCGAGCAGGCCCAGCGCGGTACGGCGAGTGATCATCTCAAGGATTCTCCCAACGTGTTGTTCTTGAAAGCCAGATGGCTTCAAAGTGGCGTCGACGCGGTTCTAACAAAGCTTGCTGCAGGCGGAAAGTGCGCCGGGCGCATCACGACGAAAGGATTAAGGCATGCCGGTCAAGGTCGAAGCCCTCGATCATCTCGTAATCAACGTCGCCGACGTGGCAGTGACCTCCGAGTGGTACCGCAAGATTCTCGGCATGGAAGTCAAGGTGTTCGACCCCGGTGGCGGCAAAGCGCCGCGGACTTCGTTGCAATTCGGTAACCAAAAGATCAACGTCCGGCCGCGCGATGCCGACAAGGTGGAGTGGTTCACCGCGGACCATCAGACCGCCGGCAGCGAGGATCTGTGCTTCCTCACGTCTGCATCGCCCGACGAAGTCGTGGCGCATTTGAAGGCACATGGCGTCGCGATCGAGGAAGGCCCGGTTCCCAAGCAGGGTGCCCGCGGCACGCTGCGCTCGGTCTATTGCAGGGATCCGGATGGCAGCCTGATTGAGATTTCGTCGTACGAGGACTAGCGCGCCAAGGCGTGGATGGCCGGGTCAAGCCCGGCCATGACGGAGGAGAGAGCGTGCGCGCACCACGGAGTACGCCGCGCCCATCTTTCGCGCCCCCCGATTTGCTCCCTGCGTCATCCAATGGCAGGAAGACGCAATAATCGAAAGGCAGCCGCCATCAAGATGCAGGCTGCACGGGAGGAGCCATGCCACCTCAATACACCGAATCCAGACTCGTAGGACCGTTCGACGGGCTCGACGTACCCTGTCTGCTGAAGATGCGCGCCGCGGTGCGCCGCGATCATGCGTTCCTGATCTGGGCGCCGTTCGACGCGCCGGCGCGGCGCTGGAGCTACGGCGAGTTTCACGAGCGCGTCGGCGCGCTCGCGGCGGGGCTGGTGAAGCGCGGCGTCAAGCCGGGCGAATATGTGCTCATTCATCTGGACAATTGCATCGAGGCGCTGCTGGCCTGGTTCGCCTGCGTCGAACTCGGCGCCATCGCGGTGACCACCAACACCCGCTCGGCTCCGGCGGAGATGGAATATTTCGCCGATCATTGCGGCGCGGTCGCTGCGATCACGCAGCCGGCCTATGCCGAGATCGTCGCGCAGAACTGCCGCAACATCCGCTGGCTGGCGGTGACCTCGCACGATGCGGGTGCGGCGCCCGCGCAAGCGGTCTCGCGCGGCGACAGTTTCGATTCACTGTTCGCCGACAGCGCCGACCGTCCCAGGCGCGCGACCGACCCGCTCGCGCCGTGCAGCGTGCAGTACACGTCGGGCACGACATCGCGCCCGAAGGCGGTGCTGTGGACCCACGCCAACGCGCTGTGGGGCGCCAAGATCAACGCCGCGCATGAGGACCTTCATGCGAACGACGTGCACCAGACCTATCTGCCGCTGTTCCACACCAATGCGCTGGCCTATTCGATGCTGGCAACGCTGTGGGTCGGCGCCACCTGCGTGATCCAGCCGCGCTTTTCCGCAAGCCGCTTCTGGGGCGTCGCGCGCGAGCATGGCTCGACCTGGACCTCGACGATTCCGTTCTGCATGAAGGCCCTGCTCGAGCAGGAGATCCCGAAAGACCACAAATTCCGCCTGTGGGGCACCGCCATCAACGAGCCGCCGGCGTTTGCTGCGTTTGGCGTCAAGATGATCGGCTGGTGGGGCATGACCGCGACCATCACCCACGGCATCGTCGGCGAGGTCGACCAGCCCAACATCCCGATGACGATCGGGCGCGCCGCGCCCGAATATCAGATCCGCATCACCGACGATGACGGACGGCCGACCGAGGTCGGCGACACCGGAAATCTCTCGATCAAGGGCATCGTCGGGCTGTCGCTGTTCGCCGAATATCTGCACAATGAAAAGGCGACGCGCGAAAGCTTCGACGAGCACGGCTTCTTCCTCACCGGCGACCGCGTCGAGCGGCTGGAGAACGGCTTCATCAGGTTCGGCGACCGCGCCAAGGACATGCTGAAGGTTGGCGGCGAGAACGTCGCGGCCTCCGAGATCGAGCAGGTGATCGCGGTGGTAGCAGGCGTGCGCGAAGCCGCGGTGGTGGCGAAGAAGCACCCGATGCTGGACGAGGTGCCTGTTGTCTTCATCATCCCGCACGGCGGCGTCGCGGGCGCGGCGCCCGATCTGCATGATCGCGTGATGGCGGCCTGCGGCGCGGGACTCGCGGATTTCAAGGTGCCGCGCGAGATCAGGCTCGTCGACGACATGCCGCGCTCGACGCTGGAGAAGGTGGCGAAGGCGGAGTTGCGGAAGATGGTGGGGTGAGTTTTGTAGGGTGGGTTAGCCGAAGGCGTAACCCACCTCTTTGGTATCCGCGGAGACAGAAGTGGTGGGTTACGCTGCGCTAACCCACCCTACGAGACCGGAATCAAAACGATCCCAGCGCCACCGGCCGGAACGCCTGCAGCAGTTGCTGATCCAGCTTGCCGCCCATGCCTTCCATCATCGTGAAGGCGCGCGAGTGGGTGAAGGGCATGCGGTAGGCGCGCTTCTCCACCAGCGCCGCGTAGATATCGACGATCGTCGTGACCCGCACGATGTCGCTGATCTGGTTCGACGACAGGCCGTTCGGATAGCCAGAGCCGTCGAGGAATTCGTGGTGATGCAGCACGACGTCGAGCATCTCCGGCGGGAAGCCGCCTTGCTCCGCGAGCGCGTCATAGCCGCGGCGCGGATGCTGGCGGACCTCGGCCATCTCCTCGTCGGTGAGCTTGCCCGGCTTGTCGAGCAGCACGGAGGGAACGAAGGCCTTGCCGACGTCGTGCAACAGCGCGGCGCGGGTCAGGCGACGCTGGTCGTCCTCGCGCATGCCGAGATGCTGCGCGAAGGCGACGGCGAAGCCGGTGACGAACAGGCAGTGGCGATAGCTGCCGACATGATGGCAGCCGACGGTGGTGAGCCATTCGCGCAGCGATGAATGCTTGATCGCCTTCAGGATCTTGCTCTCGGCGGCGATGACGTCGTCGAAGGTCAGGGGCACGCCGAGCGGCAGCTTCTCGAACATCTTCGCCAGCACCGCATGCGCCGCCTCGACGCCGCGGTTGAGCGTCTTGCCGCGATCGGTCGCGTCATAGGTGGCGGTGTCGGGGAACGCGGCGCGGATGCGCTGAAGAATTGCATCGGGCTGAAGCGGCCGCGAGATCGTGTCGGTGGCGCCCAGTGCCCAGGCCTGCATGGTGCCGTGATGCAGGGCATCGGCGAGCACGAACAGCCGCGGCATCGTGCGATAGGCATCGCCGCGCAGCTTGTTGCGCACCCGCTGCACGCTCTCGGGCGAGCGCAGATTGATGTCGACCACGAGACCGGACAGATCGCGCGACGGCTGCTCGGGAATGTCCTGCGTCGTCACCGTCGAAACGTCGCCCACGGCCTTCAGGATGCTGGCAAGCTCGGTGCTCTCGTCGCTCCGGTCGGAAGCGAGCAAGAGCCGGCGTTTTGCGGCGGATTTGGCTGGCGCGTTCATGGCTTCCCCAGAGCACGGGACTGGATTTGACGTCAGCCTAAGCCGGATCAGGTTCTCCGGCCCTTAAGAGGCGTGCTCAACGGAACCCTGCGGAATTGCGCGCAATTTTAGGGATTTTGGGTCCCGGCGCGGTTCCAGTCGAAAACGGCGAAAACAACCCCATGCACAGTAGAACGGGCCTTGATGGGAAAGGGGAATTTGGGGCGCTCTCGCCCACTCTCCGCTGTCGTCGCCCGGCTTGACCGGGCGACCCAGTACGCCGAGGCGGCGCGGCCGGAGCTGAGAGGCCGCGGCGTACTGGATGCCCCGCTTTCGCGCGGCATGACAGCGAGATTGTGGAGACGCCTACCAAAACAAATCCGCCGGAAGTTGCCCTCCGGCGGATCAGCTTACTTGGCAATTACGCCTCGCCTTACGCCTTCATCGCCCCCTTGACGGCCTCGGCCGTGATCGGCAGGGCCCGGATGCGGGCGCCTGAGGCGTTGAAGATGGCGTTGCCGATTGCCGGAGCGATGACCGTCACCGCGGGCTCGCCGACGCCGGTGGCCTTTTCGCCGTTGGCGATCACGGCGACGGCGACCTCGGGCATCTGGCTCATGCGCAAGGGCGTGTAGCTGTCGAAATTGGTCTGCTCGATGCCACCGTCCTTGAGCGTCGCCTTCTCGTACATCGCCAGCGACAGACCCCACAGCGCCGCGCCCTCGACCTGGGCACGGATGTTGTCGGGATGCACCTGCGTGCCGACGTCGGTTGCGACCGTGAGCTTCTTCACGGTCACCTCGCCCGACGGCGCCACCGCGACATGGGCGACGCACGCCGTCCAGCTCGCGGTCGCGCGCTCCTGCGAGGAGACGCAGGCCACGCCCATGCCCTCGCCTTTCGGCAATTGCTTGGTACCGTAGCCGGACAGCCCCATCGCGGCGAGCAACGTGTTGCGCAGCCGCTGCGCGCCGCCGTCGTTCTTGCCCTTGCCGTCGAGCAGCGCGATGCGGAATTGCGCCGGGTCCTTGCCGGTCGCAGCCGCGATCTCGTCGATCATGCTTTCGACCGCCCAGAACGTCCAGCCGGGCGCCACCGAGCGAAGCTGCCCGGACGGCGTCGCATTGTGCGCGAGCTCGTTCTTGATCGCGCGCACATAATGGTTGGGCACGGTGTAGAAGAAGTCGGCCCCGTTCACCGTGAAGGAATCGAGCGGGCCCTTCTTGTCGACCGAGGGCGTCAGGAAGTCAGGGATGCCCCAGCGCGCGGTCGGCCAGGCCGAGACGACGTCGTGGCTGAGCGCGACGAGCTTGCCATCGCCGTCCACGCCGGCCTTGACCTTCTGGTAGGTGAGCGGACGCGAGAAATCCATCGTCATGTCGTTCTCGCGCGTATAGATCACCTTCACCGGCTTGCCGATGGCCTTCGCCGCCTGCACCGCCGGCACCATCATGTCGGCATCGAGCCTGCGGCCAAAACCGCCGCCGAGCCACATCTGGTGCATCACCACGAACTTCGGATCGATCCCGGCGGCGCCTGCCGCAATCGCGCCGGAGCGCGTCGCGAACTGATTGCCGGAATAGATGTGCAGGATGTCGCCCTTGAACTCCGCCGTGGCGTTCATCGGCTCCATCGGCGCGTGGATGTTGATGCTGGTGGTGTACTCCGCCTCCAGCACCTTTGCGGCCGAGCCGAACGCCGCGTTGGGATCGCCGTCCTTGACGAAGAACTGGCCGGAATCCTCTAACTTCTGAAGCCGCTTGGCCTCGTCGAGCAGCGACTCGCTCGAGACCTTCGCGTTCGGACCGCCGTCATAGGCGATCTTCAGCGCCGCAGCGGCCTTCTTGGCGTTGGCGTAGGTGCTGGCGACCGCGACGACCCAGCCGGTTGTCGTGCCGGTCTTGTCGTCGAGGGTGACGGCCTTGATGAAGCCCGGCACTTTCTTGGCAGCCGAGTCGTCGACCGACTTCACCGTGGCGCCGAAGCGCACCGGCGGCGTCACCACCGCGCCATAGGCCATGCCCGGCAGCATCACGTCGATGCCGTACTTGGCCGTGCCGTTGGTCTTGGAGGGAATGTCGAGCTGCGGCACCGACACGCCGATCATGGTGTACTGGTCCGGCGTCTTCAGCTTGATCGCCTTCAGCTCGTCCGGCGTGAAGGTCTTGGTCGCCTTGCCGCTCTTCACGACATCGGCGAATGACACCTGCTTCTTCGACTTCGGATGCGAGATCACGGAATCGCGCACCACGAGCTCTGACGCCGGCACGCCCATCGCGGCGGCCGCGCCTTCGGTCAATGCCGTCCGTCCGGCTGCGCCGGCACGGCTCATCGCGTCGAAGTTCATCATGGTCGACCAGCTGCCGCCGGTGATCTGTGCCCCGAGCACGGGGTCGTTGAACTTCGGATCGTTGGAGGCAAGCGCGACGCGCATGTCGCTCCACTTCGCGCCCAATTCCTCGCAGACGATCTGCGCCATGGTGGAGGCGATGTGCTGGCCCATGTCGGCCTTGCCGCAGGTCACGGTGACCAGGCCATCGGGCGCGATCGCATACCAGACGCTCGGCTCGAAGTTCGAAGGCGCAGCGAGCGCCCCACCGATGCCGGGCACGCCGGCGTAGCCGAGCACGAGGCCGGTCGCGGCCGTGCCGACCAGGAAGGAGCGGCGGCTGAGATCTGATGTCTCGGGCGTGATGGTGTTCACGTGCTTATTCATGTGGGCCTCCGTTCGTTGCCGGAGACGGATGCGGTGCGCATCTCGGTAGCGGCGCGCATGATCGCCTTCTGGATCCGCGAATAGGTCATGCAACGGCAGAGATTGCCGTCCATATGCGCCACGACCTCCTCCTTGGTCGGATTGGCATTCTTGGCCAGCAGCGAGGCCGCCTGCATGATCTGCCCGGACTGGCAGTAGCCGCATTGCGGCACCTGCTCGGCGATCCACGCCTTCTGCAGCGGATGATCACCCTTGGCGGAAAGGCCTTCGATGGTGGTGATCTTCTTGCCGGCGACATCGCCGACCATAGTCTGGCACGAGCGCACGGCTTCGCCGTTGACGTGCACGGTACAGGCACCGCACAGCCCGGCACCGCAGCCGAACTTGGTGCCGGTCATCTGCAATTGCTCGCGGATCGCCCAGAGGAGCGGCGTGTCGTTCGCCGCATCCACGGACAGACTCCGCCCGTTGATGGTGAGAGTTGGCATAGGCGTCTTCCCCTGCCGGTGCATGAAGCCGCTTACGGCGGCAACTTGAACAGTGGACGCCCACCGGGCTGGCGCCCACCTTGATCGTAAGAATGATCGGGTTCGCAGCCAGAGGCAAATGCAATTTGGAATCGATCGAAACTATCGCGGCAGCTCAGTGTTGTGCGTTGCGACAACGGCACCCGATGCAGCGACTGGACGCAACAGAGAATGCATCAGGCATGCGTGCCATCGCGTTCAGGCAGTTTCTTCCAGGTAACTTGACCGGCTAGAATGTAACCGCCGACGCGGATGCACCTTCTCCCCTTGTGGGAGAAGGTGGCGCGAAGCGCCGGATGAGGGGTATCTGTCCGCGAACTCGATGGGCAGTTTCGGTGCGGAGAGATACCCCTCACCCGTCTCGCCGCTTACGCGGCGAGCCACCCTCTCCCACAAGGGGCGAGGGTGCACCGTCATCGTGGCTAGATAGAACGACAAGGGCGGAAGCAATGCCAAAAATCGATCGGGACGGCGTCGGGATCTACTACGAGGTTCACGGCGCGGGTCCGCCGCTGCTGCTCACTCACGGCTATTCCTCGACCTCGGCGATGTGGCATGGCCAGGTCGACGCGCTCGCGAGGGACCACAAGCTCGTCCTGTGGGACATGCGCGGCCACGGCCAGTCCGACTATCCCGACGATCCCCATGCCTATAGCGAAGCGCGCACCGTCGGCGACATGGCCGCGATCCTCGATGCAGTCGGCGCCGAGCGCGCCATCATCGGCGGGCTCTCGCTCGGCGGCTACATGTCGCTCGCGTTCTATCGCGCTTACCCGCAACGCGCCCGTGCCCTGCTGATCATCGACACCGGCCCCGGCTTCAAGAAGGACGACGCGCGCGAGGCCTGGAATGCACGGGCGCTAGCGACCGCCGACAAGCTCGACCATGAAGGTCTCGACATGCTGAAGTCGGCGACACGCGAGCGCGCCACCGCGAGCCATCGCAACGCCAGGGGATTGGCGCTCGCCGCACGCGGCATGCTGACCCAGCGCGATGCCCGCGTGATCGAGCTGCTCCCCGACATCAAGGTGCCCAGCCTCGTCGTGGTCGGCGCCGACGACGCGCCGTTCCTTGCGGCGTCCGACTACATGGCCACAAAGATCCCCGGCGCACAAAAGGTCGTGATCCCCGCCGCTGGTCACGCCGTCAACATCGATCAGCCCAAGGCTTTTATTGACGCGGTGACGCCTTTCCTGAAGAACTTGCCGGGATAGGACGGTCGGAAGGACACTGGCAATGAAGCAAGCGATACTGGCTGCGAGCGCGGTGCTGCTATCGATGTCTGCGCAGGCAGAACCGTTCGGCGGCACGCCGCCGCGCCGGCCCTTCGTTGCGACCTTGTCGAACAACACGCCGCTCGCCTTCGGCATGGATGCCGAGCAGACCGCGCGGGCACTGGGGCAGCCTCTGCAATATGTGCGCGGGCGGCCCGGCAACGAGATCTATCTCGCGCTTCGCAACCTCGGCGGCAGCGGACTGATCCCCTACCGCCATCGCCTGTTCCTGCAGTTCCGTCACGGACGGCTGGCGGGATGGAAGGAAGACTACGGCGAGAACTGGATGTGGGAGTGAGAGCGACGCACAGCCGCCTCCCCTCATCCTGAGGAGCTTGCGGAGCAAGCGTCTCGAAGGATGAAGGCCACGCTGCTGCTTCTCGGCCTCCATCCTTCGAGACGCGCTGACGCGCTCCTCAGGATGAGGGGAGAGATTAGAGTTCGTAGTAACCAAGAAGGACAACCCGCGTGGGACAAGACATCAAGCTGACGGCTTCCGACAATTTCCAGCTCGGCGCCTATCGCGCCAATCCCTCAGGCGCCCCGAAGGGCGCGGTGGTGGTGATCCAGGAGATCTTTGGGGTCAATCACCACATCCGCTCGGTCTGCGACCGTATCGCCAGGGAAGGCTATGTCGCGATCGCGCCGTCGATCTTCGACCGGACCTCGCCGAACTTCCAGTCGGGCTACACGCCCGACGAGATCGCCGAGGCGCGCAAGTTCGTCGCCAGTCCCGACTGGGACGCGATGCTGCGCGACACGCAGGCCGCGATCGACGCGGTGAAGAGCGTCGGGCCGGTCGGCATCATCGGCTTTTGCCTGGGCGGCAGCGTTGCCTTTGTCGCGGCGACGCGGCTGTCGGGCCTGAAGGCCGCGATCGGCTATTACGGCGGCGCCGTGGTGCGCTTTGCCGACGAGAAACCGAAGGCGCCGACGCAACTGCATTTCGGCGAGAAGGATGCCGGCATTCCCCTGACCGACGTCGAGACCGTCAAGGCGAAGCGGCCGGATGTGGCGGTCTTCATCTATCCAGGCGCCCAGCACGGCTTCCATTGCGACGAGCGGCCGAGCTACGACAAGGCGAGCTCGGATGTCGCCTGGCCGCGCTCGATGGAATTTTTCGCGAAGCATTTGAAATAGCGCGCGCGGCTCTCTCCGCTGTCATTCCGGGATGCGCCGCAAGGCGCAGGCCCGGAATCCATAACCACGAACTGGGGTTATGGATTCTCAGATGCGCAATTGCGCATTATAGCTCGCGACTTCGTCGCGCCCCGGAATGACAGAGCGAGTGTGTGCGTCTGGCCTCAGAGCAGGAATCGGGTGGCTGCATCACGGCACCCGGCGATAGAGCTGGCCGATCAAACCAACTCGCGCCGGGAGATCGCCATGCAGCAAGCCATCACGCACCTCGTCATCCGCAATCCGTTCGGAACCATGGACGTCCCGGGCCCGGACGATTCTGAAGTCATGGACTACGCGGCGACCGCGACGCTGGCCGGCGATGCGGCCGACATCAACGCGGCGGCATGGACATCCATTGCCGCCCTCTCCGATCCGCTCGAAGGCATCTGGGCTAGCAGATGGAATGGTGGCGCCGATCCGACCATTGCAGGCGATACGCCGGACAGATGGAAAGAGGGGCGCGCCGAAGTCCGCGTCGCGGGAAGCCGGATCTATCTGCGTTTCGACTGGGACCATGGCCGCCGGCACGGCCTGATCGATGCTGCGCGCGAGGGCGCGCGCCTAGTCGGAAAGTACATCAACCTGACCACGCCTGCGATCACGCGGCCATGGGTCGGGCTCGTGGTCGATGGCACGCGCATCGACGGATGCTTTCCGAACGGACGGCTGGATTTCAGGCGGTGAGCTAGAACCAGCGCTCACCGACGAACACGGTGTCGCCGGGGCTCAAGGGAGTGCCGAGCGGGACGATGGCGCGCATCGCGCCGCCGGCTTCGGTGTGCGTCACGGTGACCACGTCGCGCTTGGCGCGGGGCGAGAAGCCGCCGGCGATCGCGACCGCGCTTTCGACCGTCATGTTCGGCACGTAAGGATACTGGCCGGGTGCGGTGACTTCGCCGAGGATGAAGAACGGGCGGTAGGCTTCGATCTCGACCGCGACCGAGGGCTCGCGGATGTAACCGTTGCGGAGGCGCGCGGCGATTTCACCGGCGAGACCCGCCGGGGTGCGGCCGCGGGCCGGCACTCCACCGATCAGCGGCATGGTGATCGAACCGCCGGCATCGATGGCATAGCTGTTGGTGAGGCCTTCCTGGCCGTAGACCACGACGCGCAGCCTGTCGCCGGCATCGAGATGATAGGAGGAGTCGTAGCGCACCGGCGCCGCCATCGGCGCGGCGTAGCCGACCGGCATGGGTGCAGGCGACGAGGCAAAGGAATTGCGCAGCGCGCCGATGGCGCCGCCACCGTCGGCGACGACGACCGGCTGTGGTGCGCCATAGGGCTGACCATAGGCCATGGAGTCGAGATCGGCACGGGGCTGCATGACCGCGACGGGACCGGCGGTCTGCATGCAGCCGCCGAGGGCAAGCGCGGCGGACGCTGCCAAGGAGGCTGTCAAGATCGACCATCGAAACGCGCGTGCAACCGGCACCGGACCTAATCCCTCGAAACGAGACGGTCCAGTCATGCACCGGTTATGGTTAACAAAGCGTTGAGGGGGGCAGCGCGGCAATGCGGATGCGATGACACCGCACACTCCGTCATGCCGGGCTTGTCCCGGGCATGACGAGTTGTTCGTGGCGAACTTACGCACTCACGCCCACGCCGATCGGGCAGGACACGCCGGTGCCGCCGAGGCCGCAATAGCCGGCGGGGTTCTTCGCCAGATATTGCTGATGGTAGTCCTCGGCGAAATAGAACGCGCCGGCGGGCGCGATCTCGGTCGTGATGGCGCCGAGACCTTTTGCAGCAAGCGCCTTCTGATAGAGCGCCTTCGATTCATCGGCCGCTTTCTTCTGCGCATCTGAATAAGTGTCGATCGCGCTTCGGTACTGCGTGCCGACATCGTTGCCCTGGCGCATGCCCTGCGTCGGGTTGTGGCTCTCCCAGAACGTCTTCAGGAGTTTCTCGTAAGAGATCTTCTTCGGATCGAACACGACCAGCACCACTTCGGTGTGGCCGGTGCGTCCCGAACAGGTCTCCTCATAGGTCGGGTTCGGCGTGTGGCCGCCTGCATAGCCGACAGCGGTCGCGTAGACACCGTCGCCTAGCTGCCAGAATTTGCGCTCGGCGCCCCAGAAGCAGCCGAGCCCAAACACGGCCTGCTCGAGGCCCGCGGGATAAGGCGGCTGCAACTTCGCGCCGTTGACGAAATGGGTGGTCGCGGTGGGAATGGCTTGCGCACGGCCCGGCAGCGCTTCCGTGGCGCTCGGCAATGCGGTGGTCTTGCGCATGAACAGCATGATTGGCTCTCCGAGACGAGCTGTCCGTCGCTTGAGCCAATGCAACAAGCCAAGGGCTCAGGCGGCGCGCTCGCGATCAAGGTGGGAATATAGGTATCTACGCAGGAGGGGGCAGCCCTGTTACGGCTGCCGTCAACGCGAGGTTCAGTCTCGGCGGGAATTGAAAGATCAATCCCGGGAATAACCGATCAGCGGCTTCCGCGGGCGGAACAGGATCATCAGCAGGATGCCCAAAATGCCGAGCACGGCGAACACCGGCTGATCCAGCACGAGGCGGATCACCGAGGTCCAGAGCCAGGGCGCCTTGGCCTCGACCCAGGTGCGGAACGCCGTCTGGCTGGCCTGGTTGATGTCGTTCCAGAACTGGCCGAACCGGGTGAACCGCAGGGTCTGGTCGGCCACCCAGCGGGCGCCGTCATAGACCATGAAGATGAACCCGCCGGCCAGCAGCAACAGCCCAATCAGTCGGAAAAAGCCGCGGATCATGCCTCACCTATATGGTCGTCCGATCGGACGACCTCTGCAATGCCGCCAGCCAATAGCCGGGCGACGGCAGAAATTCAACCTCTTCAGGGCGTTACGGCGCGCGCTGGAGCTCTCAGGGCCTGTTTTCCAGCCCCGGAAAGCGTTGACGGTGCCGCAGACCCCCTCTATAAGGGCGCCAACTGGCGGTGGGCGCAATCCTGCCGCCGCTGTTCTTTGAGCAGTTGCAGGCTCCATGAGCTTTAAAGGCTTGGAGCCTCAGAGACGACCGCAAGGCCGTCGCTCATGTTCCGGGAACAGCCCAGCAACCGAACACCCTAAATCCGAGCGTCGATTAAGCGGTCAAGCAGCCGGCGCTACCCGACCAAGACGCGACCGGTACCGCAAAGGATATTGAGACCATGGCCAATACCACTTCCGCCAAGAAAGCGACGCGCAAGATCGCCCGCCGCACTGCCGTCAACAAGTCGCGCCGCACCCAGATGCGCGGTGCCGTGCGTACCGTCGAAGAAGCCATCGCCACCGGCGACCGCGCCGCCGCGCTGAAGGCGATGGCGAGCGCCGAGCCCGCGCTGATGCAGGCCGCGCAGCGCAACATCGTTCACAAGAACAACGCGAGCCGCAAAGTCTCCCGGCTCACCGCGCAGATCGCCAAGCTCGCGAAGTAAGCTCGTCGAGTCATCCGATCGACTGATCGGATCGACATCGCGCTCGTCAATCAGCCCGGCTCGCGCCGGGCTTTTTGTTGCCTGTCACAATTCACGCTTGCGGTCGTTGGGCGACCACTCTTCCGTTGGAAGACTCGTGTCGTCTTCGCTGCGCTGCGCCCGTAATTTCACTGGCGGATGTTTTTGCAACAGCGGAAACTTTCACTGCGCTGCGAAAAACCCCTGCGGGGCGGGCTTAAGTTGAATCCGCGCGCGCGAGAGTTCTGCACACCGTAGTTTTCCCGGAACCGGCTCGCGATGGAGTTACCCTGCGAAACGAGACTCAAAAAGCGGTGTCTCAATAATCACTTATCGACATAGCGCCGACAAGCATTTGGAAAAATTGCCCGCAAGGCGTGCGCGTGACGCTTTTGTAAAAAATTTTTGGCGGTGGCGGAGATTTGTCACATGACGCGCGGCGCCTTCGAATCTGTGCACGGATTCAAACTCTTGCTCGCAAGCCTGTGCACAACTCCCGCGCGCCGTTAACGCTGGTCAAGTTTTTAGTCGCCTCAAGTGTGAATCAATTTCGTTGCGAGTCTTTCCGCATAGTGTATTCCTTAAGTCGTCCGCAGCGCCCACGATCTCAAGACCAGCGCGGTTTTAGAAACGGGGCGAGCGTGCAAATCGGCGGCGGTGTGCACGTAGGCGACGCTTCAACAAGCGATTGTCGGTTCAAAACCCATAGCAATATGGGAACGGTAGCTCTTTGTCTGAATGTCTCCAAGTGGGATCTTCGATCCCGCTCGCGCCAGACGCAAACGAGAGATGTCATGAAACTACCGCGACACACGTGATGGCGTAGCCGAGCGGACGAACAGTGCAGACGGGCGGGACATCGGCGACTTCAGTCGCAGTTGTCTTCAGGACACGCAGGACCTTGCCGTGAGCAGTCACGGCAGGACGGGGAGGGTATCATGTCTTACGGACTCAACGCGGTATTGAAACAAGCCACCTACTCCAACGATGCCGGTTTAGATCAGCCCAACCTCCAGCCTCCCGCGTGTGACGGAGCGCCGAGTACGCGCTGACCTCGCGACCCCTCCATCTCTGACATCGCTAGTCCGACCCGCGGCGTTCGCGCCGAACGGCGGAGCTGTGTCCGACGATGGAATCGCTCGAGGTCGTGCCCTTTGAAGGATCCTGGCGGGACCCCTTCATGGCACTCACAACGCAACTTTATCTCTCAATAGAAGTTTTTTGACGATGAACACATCGGAACAGGATCGCTGGTCACGCGTGAAGAGCCGGCTGCGCTCGAACGTAGGCGAAGACGTCTATACGAGCTGGTTCGCCCGTATGGATCTGGAAGGCGTGCAGGAGGAGAGCGTGCGGCTCTCGGTGCCGACGCGCTTCCTGAAGAGCTGGATTCAGGCGCATTATGCCGAGCGCGTACTGTCGTGCTGGCAGGCCGAGGCGCCGGAAGTTCATCG
Source organism: Bradyrhizobium sp. S3.7.6 (assembly GCF_054061875.1). Lineage (NCBI taxonomy): Bacteria > Pseudomonadati > Pseudomonadota > Alphaproteobacteria > Hyphomicrobiales > Nitrobacteraceae > Bradyrhizobium > Bradyrhizobium sp. S3.7.6. The sequence continues at coordinate 654,456 of NZ_JBSSEQ010000001.1, forward strand.
CATCGATCTCACCGTTCGCTCCGCGGTGCGCCCGGTCGTGCAGCAGAAGGAGACGCCTGCGCCGGTCGAAACACGCCGCGCGCCCGCGCCGGAACTGCGCTCGACGGCGACTGCGCCGGTCTCCGCAAACCACGACGCGCTCGGCGGCTCGCCGCTCGATCCGCGCCTGACCTTTGCAAGCTTCGTCGTCGGCCGCTCCAACACGCTGGCGCATGCGGCGGCTCGTCAGGTCGCCGAAGGGCGTCGCGGCGATCCCGTCATGTTCAATCCGCTCTACATCCATGCCGGCGTTGGCCTCGGCAAGACGCATCTGCTCCAGGCCGTGACCTGGGCCGGCAATTCCGGCAACGAGCGCAAGGTGCTGTATCTCACGGCCGAAAAATTCATGTACGGCTTCGTCGCCGCGCTGAAGACGCAGACGGCGCTCGCCTTCAAGGAAGCGCTGCGCGGCATCGACGTGCTCGTAATCGACGACCTCCAGTTCCTGCAGGGCAAGTCGACCCAGGCCGAGTTCTGTCACACGCTGAACGCGCTGATCGATGCCGGCCGCCAGGTCGTGATCGCGGCCGACCGTCCGCCGTCCGACCTCGAAAGCCTCGACGATCGCGTGCGCTCGCGCCTCGCCGGCGGCCTCGTGGTCGAGATGGGCTCGCTCGGCGAAGAACTGCGGCATGGCATCTTGAAGTCGCGCGTCGCGGCGGCCCGCGCCCATCACGCCACCTTCGACGTGCCGGAGGAGGTGCTGCTCTATCTGGCGCGCACCATCACCCATAACGGCCGCGACCTCGAAGGCGCGATCAACCGGCTTCTCGCGCATTCGAAGCTGAACAACCAGCCGGTGACGCTGGAGATGGCCGAGCGCGAGGTGCGCGATCTGGTCCGGCCGCAGGAGCCGAAGCGGATCAAGATCGAGGACATCCAGCGCGTGGTGGCGCGGCAGTATAATGTCAGCCGTTCCGACCTCCTGTCCTCGCGCCGCACCGCCAACGTGGTCCGTCCGCGCCAGGTGGCGATGTATCTCGCCAAGACGCTGACCCTGCGCTCGCTGCCCGAGATCGGCCGCCGCTTCGGCGGGCGCGACCACACCACGGTGCTGCACGCCGTGCGCAAGATCGAGGCGCTGGTCAACAAGGACACGGCGCTGTCCGAGGAAGTCGAGTCGCTGAAGCGCCAGCTTCAGGAATAAACGCCTAAGGCTCCTGCCATTCTCCCGCCGCCCCGGCCATGCCTGGGCGGCGGTGTTCGTTTGCCGGGACGGCCGCCCTCCTTTTGGGCTGTAAATCGTGGGGAACCACCCCGCAATCCCTTGAAACGGATGGCTTTCCGCGCCACCTTGCGCGACCCTGACGGCTTTGGTCATATCGGCTGGATGATCCGGCTTTTCGGGGTCTTCGATGCCGTGGCGCGCGTCCCGCCGCCCGGCTTTTCCAACGTTGTGTTTCCTTGGGGATCGGGCGAGTAGTGCAATGAAGGTTACGGTCGAACGCGCGCAACTCCTGAAATCGCTGGGTCATGTCCACCGCGTGGTCGAGCGCCGCAACACCATTCCGATCCTCGGCAACGTGCTGGTCCGCGCCGAGAACGCGAAATTGTCGCTGAAGGCGACCGACCTCGACCTCGAGGTGACCGAGACGCTCCCGGCCGAAACCGCGACCGCGGGCTCCACCACCGTGCCGGCGCACATGTTCTACGACATCGTGCGCAAGCTGCCCGATGGCTCGCAGATCGTGCTGGAGGCCGACGGCGACCGCGCCGTGCTGGCGATCCGCGCCGGCCGCTCGCGCTTCACGCTGCAGACCCTGCCGGAGAATGATTTCCCGGATCTCGCCGCCGGCGACATGTCGCACTCGTTCTCGCTCGCCGCCAAGGACGTCAAGCGGCTGATCGACCGCACCCAGTTCGCGATCTCGACCGAAGAGACGCGCTATTATCTCAACGGCATCTATCTGCACGCCGCGGGCACGGCCACGGCCGCCACCCTGCGCGGCGTTGCCACCGACGGCCACCGGCTCGCCCAGCTCGACCTGGTCCAGCCCAAGGGCGCCGACGGCATGCCCGGCGTGATCGTGCCGCGGAAAACCGTCGGCGAGGTGCAGCGCCTGATCGAGGACAACGAGGCCGAAGTCACGATCGAGCTGTCGCAGGCCAAGATCCGCTTCACGATCGGCAATGTGGTGCTGACCTCGAAGCTGATCGACGGCACCTTCCCCGACTATGGCCGCGTGATCCCGCAGGGCAACGACAAGGAACTCGTCGTCGACAAGAAGGATTTCGAGAACGCGGTCGACCGCGTCTCCACCATCTCCAGCGAGCGCGGCCGGGCCGTGAAGCTCTCGCTGTCGCCGGGCAAGCTGGTGCTATCGGTCACCAACCCTGATTCCGGCAGCGCGACCGAAGAGCTCGAAGTCGAATACGCCTCCGACGCCCTCGATATCGGCTTCAACTCGCGCTACCTCCTCGACATCGCCGCCCAGATCGAAGGCGACGTCGCCACGCTGAAGCTCGCCGACCCCGGCTCGCCGACCCTGGTGCAGGACAAGGACGACAAGAGCGCGCTCTACGTGCTGATGCCGATGCGGGTGTGAGGCCTACCGGCCTCCTTCGCATTGCCTACATACGTCATGGCCGGGCTTGTCCCGGCCATCCACGTCTTGGGAGCCTGAGAACGTGGGTGCCCGGCAATGACAGAGTGATATGACCCCCTCCCGCATTCAACGCCTGACGCTGACGCATTTTCGCAATTATCGGGCGGCGGGGCTCGAGACGGCGGCTGACATGGTGGCGCTGGTCGGGCCGAACGGGGCCGGCAAGACCAATTGCATCGAGGCGATCTCGTTCCTGTCGCCGGGCCGCGGCTTGCGGCGCGCCACGCTGGAAGATGTTGCCGACAACCAGGGCGACGGCTCCTGGGCGGTGTCGGCGCAGGTCGAGGGCGCGCTGGGGCTCGCCACGCTCGGCACCGGCATCGACGCGCCGCGCGCGGACGCCACAGTCAGCCGGCGCTGCCGCATTGACCGCGAGCCGGTCAATTCGGCCACCGCCTTCGGCGACCATATCCGCATGGTGTGGCTGACGCCGGCGATGGACGGGCTGTTCATGGGCGCGGCCTCCGAGCGGCGGCGCTTCTTCGACCGCCTGGTGCTGGCGATCGACAGCGAGCATTCCAGCCGCATCTCCGCGCTCGAACGCTCCCTGCGCTCGCGCAACCGCCTGCTCGAGACGCGCAATTACGACGACCATTGGTGTGATGCGATCGAGCGCGAGACCGCGGAGCTTGCGGTCGCGGTCGCCGCAACGCGCGGCCAGACCGCAGCGCGCCTCACCGGCATGCTCAACGCCCGCGCGCAGGAATCCGCCTTTCCGTCCGCGCAAATCGCGCTGGACGGCTGGATGGAGAATGCGCTGCTCACGGAGACCGCGACGTCGGTCGAGGACCGCTACCGCCAGATCCTGCGCGACAACCGCCCGCGCGACGCCATCGCCGGCCGCACCACCGACGGCCCGCACCTCACCGATCTCCAGGTGATCTATGCGCCGAAAAGCATGCCGGCGCGCGATGCCTCGACCGGCGAGCAGAAGGCGCTGCTGATTGGCCTCGTGCTGGCGCATGCGAGCCTGGTCGCTGAGATGACCGCCATCGTGCCGCTGCTGTTGCTCGACGAGGTCGTCGCGCATCTCGATCCGAACCGGCGCGCGGCGCTGTTCGAGGAGCTGCGCAAGCTCGGCGCGCAGGTGTGGCTGACCGGCGCCGACCCCGCCGCCTTTGCCGACATTGGCGCAGGCGGCGACGTCTTTGACGTCGAGAGCGGACGTGTCTCCGCCCGGCGCTAGACCGCGCCGTTGAACCCGGCCGTTTGCAATCGCGACTAGCCTTTTGAGGCCGTGGCGATGCCTGTCACGGCCGTCGCCAGCGCGCAAATGACGTCACGCGCGAAAACCCTGGAGAATGAGATGCGGACGGTAAGGACCGGGGCGCGAGTCCCGGCTCAATGGCTGGCCTTTGCGTGCGGCCTCCTCTTGCTTGCGGTCTGCATGCTCGCAGCAAGCGCCAGCGCCTGGGTGCCGCATCTGTCGCCGCTGTTCGCGTCGGCACTCACGCCGGACCCCGCTGCCAAGCTGCCCGCGCCGACCCGTTACAGCTACCGAGGAACGCACACCACCGTCGTCAAGGGCATTGAAACGCCACTCCGCACAAGGCTGGAGGCCACCGTGCCCGCCGAGCTCGGCGACGTCCTCGCCTTCTACCGCACCGAACTCAGCAAGCTCGGCTGGCAGGAGCAGCGCGATGGCGCGGTGGTCTCCGCCGATCACGTCAAGCTCGCCTTCGCCTCCCCGCTCGGACCTGGCATGCTGGCGCTCGACCGCAAAGACGCCAGCACCGCCGTCAATCTCGTGCAGAAGAACGCATCTGTCGCGGCCAATGCGAACGTGATGCCCGAGCCCGGCCAGGCGAAGCTGGTGTTCTCCAATATCAGCGAAACGGAAGCCTCGCTCACGATCAACGACCGGACCATCAAGCACGCCGCCGGCGCCTACGCGGTTTCGCTGGATCTGCAGCCCGGCAGATATTCCTACGAGGTGAGCGTGCCGGGCCATCCAGCCACGACGAACATCCTCAACTTCGCTGCCGGCGATACCTGGGAGCTTACGGTCGGGCGCGACGGAGAGGCATGGTCGCCGCTCCTGCTGTATTGAACCTCCCGGGTTTCTGCCGCGACTTCTCGTCTGAGGCCGCGCCGACGGTGTCGCAGCCTGCAAATGCGCACGCCTGAGCCGTGCGCGATATCCTGGAGACGTGACGATGTCGATGATCCCGCGCGGGACGCCAGTCCCGGCACGATGGCAGCTGCTTGCCTGCGGCCTTGTCCTGATGGCGAGCTGCTCGACCGCGGCCGCCGCCGACGGAGGCATCGTCGACGTCCATGCGCTGCCGCAGCTCGAGGGCGCGGTGGAAGACACCTCGCGCCCCGATCCCTACCGCGTCGAATACCGCATGCCGACGCCGGAAGCCGTGACATCGCCGGCGGTGAAGAAACTCCTCAGCGCCGACGGCTGGGTGCTCTATGTGAGGCCGCTGGAGGAGAAGAGCACCAATCTGAACTTCAAGAAGGGACGGCAGGGCCTTTCGGTTCACTTCACGCAGGCCCTCGGCCGGCCCGATCAATCCGTGGTCTACTACACGACCGACCGGATCTACGGGAACGTGCCGTTTCCGGACGGCGCGAGCGACATCATGTTCGATGGGACCCGGCCCTATCTCGGCTGCATCGCGCCCAGCGCGCTCGATGCGACGTCGGATTTCTACGCCAGCCAGATGGCCGCGATCGGCTGGCAGAAACTCACGCCGGAAACCGCCGCGCGCTGGACGACCAGCCTGGATGAAACCGTTCCCAACGGCCTGCGCGCCTTCTACGCGCACCCTGACAGCAAGGACACCGGCTTCTACCAGCAGAAGCCGGTGATGCTGACGCTGACACGCCGCGACGACGGCCGCACCAATATCGATATCCGCGTCGCGCCCTTCGCGCTGCCCAGCGAGCTCAAGGCCGATGGCGATCTGGCCGGCCTGCCGCGGCCAACCCCGACCAAGACGGCCAGGGGCCTCGGCAGCGCAAGCTCCAACAAGCGCGAGATGTCGGCCGCCGCGATGGCCGAGCTGCCCGCCGTGCTCGCCTTCTATCACCGCGAGCTCGCCGCGCGCGGCTGGCAGGAAGATGGCAGCGCGCCGCTCGCGCCCGGCGACGAAGTCGCAATCAAAGTCTCCAACGCCGAGGAGACCGGCGTGCTGCGGCTTGGCCGCAAATATGATTTCACCATGATCAGCCTGAACGTGCAGGTGAAGGACTCCGCGCTTGCCGCCCGCGCCAAGGCGAAGAAGGAGGCCGACGACAAGTTCTTCAGCGATGCCGCAGCAGCCGCACAGAAGATGATCGCCGCCGACGAGGCGCGGCGCAAGGTGCAGGCCGCCGGACTCTCCGATGCGCCGCTCAATGCGCTCGCCGACAGCAAGACACCGGTGCCGCTGCCCGAGACCGCCGAGGGCGTGATATTCGAAGGCGGCGACGGTCGGCTCGAATTCTCCTCCAATTCGAGCGTGAAGGCGCTCGGCACCTTCTACCGCGCATCGCTGAAGAACGCGGGCTGGAAGGAGCAGCCCTCCGTCATCAACCAGCCCAACATGGCGGTGATGGAGTTCTCCAAGGGCGGCAAGTCGATCTCGATGACCGTGATGCAGATGGGCCCGAAAGTGAATGTCAGCGCCACCGGCTCCGGCCTGGTCGTGGCCGCGGCGAAGCCGGTCGAGACCAAATCGGCACAATCCAAACCGACAGAATCCAAGGCCATGCAGGCCAAATCGACCGAGCCGCTGAAGCCCGATCCCGATTCCGCCCTGCCGGTGCCGACGCAGCGCAGCTCGAGCGGGATCAGCTCGACGAAATTCCCCGGCAGCGACCAGTCGTTCCGCAAGGAGCTTGAAGCCAGCATTCCGGCTGAGCTCTCAGATGTCCTCGCCTTCTATCGCGCAGAGCTCACCAAGCGCGGCTGGCAGGAAAAGACTGACGGCGCGACTGTTACCGCCGAGCGGGCGGAGCTGGCGTTCACCTCGCCGGAGGGGCCGGCCATGCTGAAGCTCGGCCGCGCCAGGGAGGAGACAACGGTCAGCCTGGTGCAGCGGAATCCGCAGGCAGCGGCCAAGGCCGACATCATGCCCAAGGCGGGACAGGCGAGGCTGATGCTCGGCAATATCGGGCCGAAGGAGGCGTCGCTGACGATCAACAAGCAGACCATCAAGATCGCGGCCGGCGCCGGCGGCCCGCAATCGCCGAAAGGCCCGATGCTCGATCTGCCGCCCGGCAAGTACCAGTACGCGCTGCGCCTGCCCGGGCAGCCCACTCGCAACGAGACCCTGACCGTAGCCGCCGGCGACGCCTGGGGCCTCTTGGTGGGGCCAAGCGGCGACGTGCTTCCGCTGCAGATGTATTGAGGTGCGACGAAGCAGGTGCGCCCACGCGCAGCCGGCGTTTCGGACCCGTGGGCGGAAAGTTGATCTAAATCAACAGAGCGTTGCGGCGTTGCCTCCCGAATAGGCGTCAACAAGGTTCTGACGTCTCCAAGAGGGAGCTTGCAATGACGCGTACCCGTCACGTTGACGATAGCTCAAAGCCAGAAAGCCGCTTACTAAACCACCGCAACTTGCTGCTTTGCGGCACTGCACTGACCGTCGCTTTTATGCTGTGCGCGCTGGAGACGACCAGCCTCGCGCAGCAAACCACCGGCACGCCGGGTTCGCCGAGCGCCACGACAACCATCGATGGCAAGCAGCTTCCGCCTGAGCCTCCGAAGTTCGAAGGCGTGATCAAGGAAGATGCCACGGACTCCAAGCCATACTGGCCACCGTCCGTTGTGCCGCCCAAAGGCGCGCCGAACGTGCTGCTGATCATGACCGACGACCAGGGTTATGGCGTGACCGGCACCTTCGGTGGGGTGATCCCGACCCCGAACATGGATCGCATCGCCAAGGCGGGCCTGCGTTACACGCAGTTTCACTCGACAGCGCTCTGCTCGCCGACGCGGGCAGCGCTGATCACCGGCCGCAACCACCACTCGGTCGGGTTTGGCGTGATCGGTGAAATGTCCACCGGCTATCCGGGCTACGATTCCGTCATTGGCCAGGAAAGTGCGACGATCGGGACCATTCTGCGGGATAACGGATTTGCCACCTCATGGTTCGGCAAGAACCACAACACCCCGACCTATCTGTACAGCTCAGCCGGGCCGTTCGACCAATGGCCAATCGGCATGGGATTTCAGTATTTTTATGGGTTCATGGGCGGCGAGACCGACCAGTGGACGCCTTACCTTTTCCGCAACACGAGCCAGGTTTTTCCATGGGTCGGCAAGACCGGCTACAACCTCATCACCGACATGGCGGATGACGCCATCAACTACATGAACGGACTGAACGCGGCGGCGCCCGAGAAGCCGTTCTTCGTCTACTACGTGCCCGGCGGCACCCATTCGCCGCATCAGCCGAAGAAGGAATGAGAGCGAGAAGTTCAAGGGCAAGTTCGACATGGGTTGGGAGAAGCTGCGCGAGCAGATCTTCGCCAACCAGAAGAAACTCGGGGTGATCCCGGCGAACACCCAGCTCACCGCCTGGCCGGATACGCTGCCGAAGTGGGACTCGCTCTCGTTCATCCAGAAGAAATTGTACGCGCGCGAAGCCGAGGTGTTTGCCGGCTATGCGGCGTATACCGACTACGAAATCGGCCGCGTCATCCAGGCGGTCGAGGACATGGGCAAACTCGACAACACCCTGATCATCTACATCAGCGGCGACAATGGCACCAGCGCCGAAGGAACCCTCGAGGGCACGCCGAACCAGATGACCGCCTACAACGGCATTCTGAAACTGCCCGAAACCGAGCTGATGCTGCACTACGAGGATTGGGGCTCCGACAAGACCTACCCGCATATGTCGGTGGCGTGGTCGTGGGCCTTCGACACCCCGTTCAAGTGGACCAAGCAGGTGGCATCGCACTTCGGCGGCACCCGGCAAGGCATGGCCATCTCATGGCCCGGCCACATCAAGGACGTCGGCGGCATCCGCAGCCAATTCCATCACATGATCGACATCGTGCCGACGATTCTGGAAGCCACAGGCATTCAGGCTCCCGACACCGTCAATGGCATCAAGCAAAGGCCCATCGAGGGCGTCAGCATGGCCTATACGTTCGACCAGGCTAACGCCAACGCGCCGTCAAAGCGCGACACGCAGTATTTCGAGATGTTCGCGAACCGCGGCATCTATCACGATGGTTGGTATGCATGTACGACGCCGCCTGCGCCTCCCTGGCTTCTGGGCACCGCCAAGCTGCCGGGGATCAATGAATACAAGTGGGAGCTTTACAACATCGCCGAGGATTACTCGCAGGCCAATGACCTCGCAGCCAGGAATCCCGACAAGCTCAAGGAGTTGCAAGCGTTGTTCCTGTCGGAGGCGGCGAAATACCAGGTCTTTCCGCTGGACAACTCGGTCCTGCCCCGCATTGTGACACCGCGCCCAAGCGCGACCGCCGGACGAACCGTTTTCACATATTCTGGTGAGAACGCTGGCATCCCTGACGCTAACGCTCCGAGCCTTCTCAATAAGGATTACACGATCACGGCCGAGGTTACCGTTCCTAAGGGCGGCGCGGAAGGAATGATCGCAACTCTAGGCGGTCGCTTTGGCGGATACGCCCTCTACCTGCTCAAAGGCAAGCCTGTCTTCGTCTATAACCTGCTCGATCTAGAACGGTACCGCTGGGAAGGCGGCATTGGCGGTCGCGACTTGTTTACCGATGCGCTCAAGCCGGGCAAGCACACCATTGTATTCGACTTCAAGTACAACGGACCCGGCCCGGGTAAGGGTGGCACCGGTGTACTGACGGCCGATGGCAAGCTGGTGGCCGCAAAGACGATCCCGCACACGATTCCGTTTCTTATGGCCATCGACGAAACGTTTGACATCGGCAGCGACACCCGCACGACGGTGGACGACAGCTATAAGCTGCCCTTCCGTTTCACCGGCAAGATCGACAAGCTGACCTTCAAGCTTGGCGCGACGCAGATGACGGAGGATGAGCAAAAGGTCATTCGACACGCGCTCGAAAGAGCGAGGGACTGAGCGCGACAAGTCGTGGCGATTCATGTCGGCCCCAACGCCACGACTCATCCTTCTTCGCTAAGAAATCGTTCGGCGGGATCCGCTTCGAAAGCCCGCGCGAAATATCATCGCGTATAGAAGGGAGTGCCGGCAGTGGATTCTTCATTTGGCGCGCTGGATGCGTTGCCGGCGCCGGCGGCCCGCAATCGCCGAAAGGCCCGATGTTGGATCTACCGCCCGGCAAGTATCAGTACGCGCTGCGCCTGCCCGGGCAGCCCGCTCGCAACGAAACCCTGACCGTTGCCGCCGGCGACGCCTGGGGCCTCCTGGTGGGGCCAAGCGACGACGTGCTGCCGCTTCAGATGTATTGATCCCGCCGCCTGTGCCTGTAACGGCCAGGTTGAACCTGTCCAGTTGGTGGGGCGACTAGTCGTCCGGAGGCGGCGGCGACTGTGTCGCAGCCGCTGCATCGCGCGAAGACTACAACGCGCGACATCCCTGGAGAGTGGCATGACGACGGTGAGGCGCAGAACGAAGGTCCCGGCACGATGGCGGCTGTTCGCGTGCGGCCTCGCTCTTCTCGCGGGCGGCCTGGTCGCCGCAGGCGCCGGCGGATGGCTGCCGCACCCGTCACCGCAAACTTCGGCCGCACTCACACCGGCGGATCCAAACGCCGAGATGCCGGTGCCGAAGCAACACAACTTCTCCAGCTCCAACACCACCCATATGACCGGCATCGAAATCCCGCTGCGGGTCGGACTCGAAGCCCATGTGCAGGCCCAGCTCAGCGATGTGCTCGCCTTCTACCGCAGGGAGCTCGCAAAGCGTGGCTGGGAGGAAAGGCCTGAAAGCACTGTGGTTGCCGCCGATCATGTGCAGCTCGCCTTCGCCTCACCCAAGGGGCCGGCCACCCTGAAGCTTGGCCGCGCGCAGGACGAGACCATTGTCAGCCTGGTGCAGCGGAATACGGAGGCCGCGGCGAAGGCCAATTTCCTGCCGATAGCAGGACAAGCGCGGCTGATATTCGGCTATCTCGCGCCGGACACGGCTTCGCTCACGATCAACGATCAGACCATCAAGATCGCGGGCGGCGTCAATCACCCACAAACGCTGGATCTGCCGCCCGGCAAATATTCCTACAAGCTGGTCGTGTCGGGCTATCCGGTGCGCACCGATACCATCACCGTGGCCTCAGGCGAGGCCTGGTCCCTCAGCTTGGGCGACGACGACAAGAGGCCGGATCAGATCTACTGAACCTGGTGGCCTGTTCCGGGGCGCCACGGCGCCTGGGAACGCGCTTCTCCGCCCCGCAAAATCCACGCCTTCAAGAGCTAAAAACAGGGCCTCGAATCGCCCTTTTCGCAAGCCCCAGAATCGGCCTCCAGGAGCCTTGAAAACCGGCAAAAAATCCCTATTTCGTCAAAGGGTTGCCGGAAGATACTTTGCGCTAGGCGCAAGCGGTCTTTCATGGCACAAATAGCCTGCAAATCAGCGCCTTTTGCGCCGCTGATTCGGGCGACATCTCGAAGGCCTCTCATGACAGAACCTGCTCGGCAGACGCCTGCCGAAAACGAGCCCTCAAATTTAAGCGATTACGGGGCGGAATCGATCCGCGTGCTCAAGGGTCTCGACGCCGTCCGCAAGCGCCCGGGCATGTATATCGGCGACACCGACGACGGCTCGGGCCTGCACCACATGGTCTACGAGGTCGTCGACAACGCGATCGACGAGGCGCTCGCGGGCCACGCTACGCGCGTCGACGTCGTGCTCAATGCCGACAATTCCGTCACGGTGCGCGACGACGGCCGCGGCATTCCCGTCGACATCCACAAGGGCGAAGGCATCTCCGCGGCCGAGGTCATCATGACCCAGCTCCATGCCGGTGGAAAGTTCGACCAGAATTCCTACAAGGTCTCCGGCGGCCTGCACGGCGTCGGCGTCTCCGTCGTCAACGCGCTGTCGAGCAAGCTCGGCTTGCGCATCTGGCGCGACAACAAGGAGCACTACATCGAGTTCGCCCATGGCGATGCGGTCGCACCGCTGGTGGTGGTCGGCGACGCGCCGGGCAAGCGCGGCACCGAGGTGACGTTCCAGGCCTCGACGGAAACCTTCAAGAACATCGAATATGATTTCGCGACGCTGGAGCACCGCCTGCGCGAGCTCGCCTTCCTCAATTCCGGCGTCAACATCGCGCTCTCAGACATGCGCCATGCGGTCGAGAAGCGCGAGGAGATGCACTATTCCGGCGGCGTCGAGGAGTTCGTCAAATATCTCGACCGCAACAAGAAGGCGATCGTGCCGGCGCCGATCATGGTGCGCGCGGAGGCCAACGGCATCGGCGTCGAGGCGGCACTGTGGTGGAACGACAGCTACCATGAGAACGTGCTGTGCTTCACCAACAACATCCCGCAGCGTGACGGCGGCACCCATCTGGCCGGTTTCCGCGGCGCGCTGACACGCCAGGTCAACGGCTATGCCGAGGCCAATGCGAAGAAGGAAAAGATCGCGCTGACCGGCGACGACTGCCGTGAAGGTCTCACCGCCGTTCTCTCGGTGAAGGTGCCCGATCCGAAATTCTCGTCGCAGACCAAGGACAAGCTGGTGTCCTCGGAAGTGCGTCCCGTGGTCGAGAACGTCCTCAACGAGGCGCTCCAGGCCTGGTTCGAGGAGCACCCTAGCGAAGCCAAGATGATCGTCGGCAAGGTGATCCAGGCCGCCGCCGCGCGTGAAGCCGCGCGAAAAGCGCGTGAGCTGACGCGCAAGAGCCCGCTCTCGGTCTCCTCGCTGCCCGGCAAGCTCGCCGACTGCCAGGAAAAGGATCCGGCCAAGTCCGAACTCTTCATCGTCGAGGGCGACTCGGCAGGCGGCAGCGCCAAGCAGGGCCGCAACCGCGAATTCCAGGCGGTGCTGCCGCTGCGCGGCAAGATCCTCAACGTCGAGCGCGTCCGCCCCGACAAGATGCTGGGAAGCGAGCAGATCGGCACGCTGATCACCGCGCTCGGCACCGGCATCAGCGACGAATTCTCGATCGAGAAGCTGCGCTATCACAAGATCATCGTGATGACGGACGCCGACGTCGACGGCGCCCACATCCGCACGCTGCTGCTGACCTTCTTCTACCGTCAGATGCGCGACATCATCGACGGCGGTTACCTCTATATCGCCCAGCCGCCGCTCTATAAGGTCAGCCGCGGCAAGTCCGAGCAATATCTGAAGGACGAGCGGGCGCTCGAGGATTATCTGATCGACACAGGCCTCGACGACTGCGTCTTCATTCCCGGCGTCGGCGGTGATCGCACCGGCCGCGATTTGCGCTCGCTGGTCGACGACGCCCGCACCGTCCGCAGCGTCCTGCGCAATCTGCACAGCCGCTACAATCGCAAGGTGATCGAGCAGGCCGCCATCACCGGCGTGCTCAACAAGGCGATCTACGGCGATCCCGAGAAAGCCGCCGCAGCGGCACAATACATCGCGGGACGGCTGGACAACCAGGCCGAGGAGGTCGAGCGCGGCTGGGTCGGCCAGTACGTGGAAGGCCAGGGCTTCCAGTTCGAACGCACCGTGCGCGGCGTCAAGGAAGCCGCCGTCATCGACGCCGCCTTCCTGGGCTCGGTCGAAGCCCGCAAGCTCGACGAATACACCGTGAAGCTCCAGGACGTTTATGCCCGCCCTGGCAAGCTGCGGCGCAAGGACATCGAGCACATGGTCTACGGCCCGGTCGACCTGTTCGAAGCGGTCACCGACGCCGGCCGCAAGGGCATCACGCTGCAGCGTTACAAAGGTCTGGGCGAGATGAACCCGGAGCAGCTCTGGGAAACGACGCTGGACATCGATGCGCGCTCGCTGCTGCAGGTGAAGGTCAAGGAAGTCGACGAGGCCGACGACATCTTCACCAAGCTGATGGGCGACGTGGTCGAGCCGCGCCGCGACTTCATCCAGGAACATTCGCTGAGCGCGACGATCGATATCTGAGGCTCGTGGCTTTGGGTGATCGTCATGCCCGGGCTTGTCCTGGGCATGACGTTCCATGCGCCTCAATTATCGTCGAACAGATTGACATCCCGAGACCGAGACCATTTTCCTTTGTGGTGTAAAACGGCTCGAACAAGCGAAAGCTTTCCGCGGGAAGGATGCCCTCGAGCGCCACCTCATTGGCCGATTGTTCGCTACGCGATGATTGTGACCCTAAGTCTCAAGAAACGCCTTTAGGCCGACCAGCACGAATTGCATTCCCATGGACGCTACGATGAGCCCCATGAAGCGTGTGACTGTCGCTTGCGTGCCTCGGCCTAGACGAGGCCCAAGCCGAACAGCGAGGGTCAACGCCACAAATGTTACGCCTGCTCCAGCGACAGCGGCGATGATTGCCGTCACCGGCAAACCATCGGGCGTATGAACAGCTGCCAACGTGACCACGGCCGTAATAGTTCCGGGACCGGCTGCAAACATTAAAAGTGGTACAAGTGAGCCCTGAACGTCCGCGTCGCTATTGTCGGGCGGCGCCTGAGCAACCGTATGGCTGCCACGCAGCATATCGAATCCCATATACGCGATGATCATTCCGCCGACGACCCTGAACACGTCAAGCGAAATCCCGAAGATGCTTAAAACCTTGAGTCCGACCAACGCAGAGCCCATCAATATGATCAGAATGTTGAGGGCGACCTTGGCCGCCTCGCGTCGTCGTTCCGGCGCGGTCAGATTCGGCGTCAGGCTCAGAAAGAGCGAACCGCACACTACGGGATTGATAACGGCCAAAATGGTTACAATCGCTTGCAGAATTTGGTGAAGGTCTGTCACGCGATCGACTCACAAATTCTAGGGGCATTTGCTCAATCGCCGGGTGCGTGATTATTCTGACGCGCGTCCTAGCCTCTGGCAGTGCGAAATCGGTAAACGGGCTGAATGTCGGATCGAAAACATCGCTTTGGCATTCGGGTCGAGAACGACGGCTAGCTTGGTGCGATGTCACAGAGTGTCAATAACTTTTCCAACATCTCCGTCGACAGTTATCCGTCATTGATTCGCAAGCCGAGCGATTTGGCGCTCGGCTCATTTGGCGACCTTATTGCAAAGCTGAAAATCGAACGACCCGAAAATCTCGCGAAGGCGGTTTCAGTGGGCTGCAACGCTGCGACGCGCCATCACCCGCTACAGGTCCGCCGTGGTCGTCCTCGAGGAACGACGTGGCACGTGATCACCTACACCAAGCGTCAGTCTCCCTGACAATTTTCGTTAGAGTGTCCCGCGGTTCAGGCATATTGCTCTAACTTGATCAGCGTAGCAGTCTCTCCGTCTGGCTCACAAATGACGGAGCATCCCATGACTAAGATGTCACTGCCGCGAAGCCTCATGCTATTGGGAATCATGCTCTCGCCAGAGCCCTCCGCCGCTATCGAAAAACTCAACTGTCCTTTCAATTTTACCAGCAGCGATCCCTCAAAGCTTGAAAGAATGAAGGCCCTTCTTCCCGACGCTGACGCGATGGGAAGTCTCGGCCGGCTCAACTCGACTATCGATACTCTACGTCGGGACGGTATGGCAAAGAGTCAGATTGTAAGTCATCTTGTCGGCGCTTACTGCCTGATCGTCGCTCAAGAAAGCTCGCAGACTGATGCAGAAAAAGCTGCAAAGGTTCGGCGCTTCGCTGGGCAAATCACGCAGTTGGTCTACAGCTTGGAAAGCGGGCTGGACGTCATTGTCAACGTTCCACTTGCGCCGGATGTCGTCGACGCGCTCAATGCCACCGCACGCAAGCAGGGTCTATCGAGTTCTGCATGGATCGCAATGACTGTAGAAAATGCTCTGCAGCAATAATAAGTTTACCTTACAATATGTCACCCGATTTAGTAGCGGAGCGCGACTGATCTGAGCCACTGCCGGGGCTTTACAAATAAAGCGGCCTGAGCGCTTCATGGCAGGAAGCAAGGTTCATGGGGCGGGATCGACGAAGAAGCAACCAAGCGGATCGAACCAATATGAATCCCATTCCATTTGTGATGCTCTGCCTCTCCCTGATCGTGAATCCGGCATTGGCGCAGCAGCCTTCTCAGCAGCCATCCGCAACGACGGCCGCAAGGCAGTCGTCAGCTGAACCGGCATTTGACAGGCTACTCGGCCGCTGGGTACGTCTCCAGGGAGGTTACGTGATCACCATCCGAGCTGTTGACGCGGACGGCAAACTCGACGCGAGCTACGCAAATCCGAGACCATTGCCTTTTCATGTCGCGGTCGCGAGCAGGGACGGTAACGCGCTCAAATTGCTCTTCGAGTTGCGCGCCGCCGGTTACAACGGCTCGACCTACACGCTCAATTATGACGCGGCCAACGACCGGCTGAACGGCGTCTTTGATCAGGTGGTCGCCAAACAGAGGTTCGATGTCGTATTCGCTCGCGATAAATCATGACGCAATTGCCATTCTGATGAAGCTCGACGTGGTTCGCTTAGATCGAGCGAGCTCATGACGTTTAATCATCGGTCAACACCTGATGGCGTCCGCACCTGCAGGCCTTCAAACTCTCGATAGACCGTTAACTTCTTGGCCAATGACGCCTTCGATGGCCACCTAAGTATACCCTCCCGCGTCCGCCGAGTGCGGGACGTTCCAGTGCGCCGCCTTGCAAAGGCGTCGATACAACCAGAAGCGGCGCCCGACGCGGTAGAGTCAGAGTTAGGCGTTGGAGCGCGTTCCTAGAGTCAGGCTGTTGAGTTATTTGAGTCAGAGAATTATTTTACGGCACGTCGAGTGACCCTTGATTCTATTGCGAAATTTCGGGCGACTGTGTCAAAGTTATTTGTGTGGAGACACATTCACGAAGGGGCGTCATGCCCGGGATTGTCCCAGGGCACGTTCTTCGTGCATCGGGGCAAAGGCGTGGATGGCCGGGACAGGCGAGCGGAAGCGACGCCGTCCTTTGGACGGCTATGCTCGGCCATGACGCTGTGGAAACACCGCCGATGAACCCGACCAGCGGCCATCACGACGAAATGGCGTGAACCCATCGGCCCGTTCTGGCCGGGAAACGTCGCGGCCATGACCAGTTCCGCAACTGCCAGCCCTGTCCTCCCCTCTCGCCGTCTCGGCGTGATCGGTAGCATCGTCGGTGTGCTGGCGCTGATCGCGGCCGTGTTGCCGCATTGGGTCATACCCGCGATCTACCCGCCGCCGCCGGCCGACAAAGTGATTGTCGACACCGGCCACCGCCTGAAGGATCGCATGATCGCGCGGGTCAAGGGCGTCGAGTATCAGGCGCCGCCACGCGAGAAGTCGACGGGAAGCCAGCTGAGGGAGGCATCCTCGATCGGCGCGATCTCGCTCGGCCTGCTCGCCATCCTGTTCTCCGTGCTCGCGCTCGTGTTTCGCGAGGAGAGGCTTCTGGCGGGCGTCGCGGCCGCGCTCGGCAGCGGCGCCATCGCCATCGAGATATCGTTCCTCGCCATGGGCGTCCTGATGCTGATCGTCGTCCTTTATGTGGTGGCGAACAACATCGGCCTGTTCTAGGGCCGCTTGCCGCAAGCTCCGATCCTCATCCTTGTAACTTCAAGGTCGCCGGGCGGGATAGAATGGCTCGCGCGGTGGCGGACGGGAGACCGGCTCATCCTGGGGCATTGAAGCCCGCTCCTCAGCACGGGACAGAGGAGCCCGCGAAGCGGGCGTCTCGAAGGATGGTCGCAAGCGAGATGTCCGGGCCTTCATGGTTCGAGACGCGCGTTCCGCGCTCCTCACCATGAGGGGCTAGCAGCCTCTTCGGGGCTAACAGGCTGGCTCTAACCGCAGCGAGCACAATTGCTCCCGCGCTCAATTCTCTGTAGTTTCCGCCCGAAACACCCCACCCAACAGGACAGCGAGAACCCCGTGGCGCCCATCCAGTACATTGTCGAGGGCGGTCACCGGCTCTCGGGCTCGATCGAGCCGTCCGGCAACAAGAATTCGGCGCTGCCGATCATCGCCGCCGCCCTGCTCACCGAGCATCCGGTGACGCTGGAGAACGTGCCGCGGATCCGCGACACCGAGACGCTGGTCGAGCTGATCCGCTCGGTCGGCGCGGCGGCGGAATGGACCGCCCGCAATACGCTGCACATCCACGCCAAGAGCATCCGCGCCGCCGACCTCGACCCCGAGCTCTGCGTCCGTATCCGCGCCTCGATCCTGCTCGCAGGCCCCCTGCTCGCCCGCTGCGGCGAAGTGATGCTGCCGCCGCCCGGCGGCGACGTCATCGGCCGCCGCCGCCTGGACACCCATGTGCTCGCGCTCGAACAACTGGGCGCCAAGGTCACCGCCACCGACCGGCTCGAATTCCGCGCGGCAAAGCTTGCCGGTGCTGACGTGTTTCTGGACGAGCCGAGCGTCACCGCAACCGAAAACGCGCTGGTCGCGGCGGTCGCCGCCGACGGCGTCACCCATTTGCGCAACGCGGCCTCCGAGCCGCATGTGCAGGACCTCGCCAATTTCCTGGTCGCGCTCGGCGCGCGAATCGAGGGCATCGGCACCAACACCATGATCGTGCATGGACCGGCGACGCTGGGCGCCACGACCTACCGGATCCAGCCCGACCATATCGAAGTCGGCTCGCTGATCGGGCTTGCGGCCGTCACGCGCTCCCCGCTTCGCATCGTGCGCGCCGGCGTCGAGCATCTGCGCTCGATCCGCATGGGGTTCGAGCGGCTCGGCATCGTCTGCCGCATCGAGGGTGATGATCTCATCGTGCCCTCGAACCAGACGCTGAAGATCCAGGACGATTTCGGCGGCCACGTGCCGAAGCTGGAAGATCAGCCCTGGCCGGCCTTCCCGGCCGATCTGATGTCGATCGCGATCGTCACTGCCACGCAATGCGACGGCGTGATCCTGATGTTCGAGAAGATGTTCGAATCGCGGATGTTCTTCGTCGACAAGCTGATCGCCATGGGCGCGCGAATTGTTCTCTGTGATCCGCATCGCGCCATCATCGCCGGCCCCAGCCGCCTGCGTGGCGCATCGATGATCTCGCCCGACATCCGCGCCGGCATGGCGATGCTGCTCGCCGCGGTCTGCGCCGAGGGCACCTCCACGATCAACAACGCCGACCAGATCGAGCGCGGCTACGAGCGCATCGACGAACGCCTGAACGCGCTCGGCGCCAAGATCAGGCGCGTGCCTGAAAGGAAGGGCTGAGAAGTTCTCTCCGCGCCACAGTATCGTAGGGTGGGCAAAGCGTAGCGTGCCCACCGCTTCTGTTGCCGCGTTGGACTGATGGTGGGCACGGCGCAAGCGCGCCTTTGCCCACCCTACGGTTCCTGAGAGCCGCGCCCTTGGCTCCCGGGTCCCGGCTCGCGCTTCGCGCGTCCGGGACACGAGAGCTGGGCCATGTTTTCGACGTGCGGCTGTGCTATTGCAACCGCCATGCTCGACACCGTCCAGCCTCGTCCGCAGCCGCAAGCCGGCGTGCCGCAAAACCATCTCGCCGAAGAGTTCGTCGAGACGCTGCGGCTGGCCGTGCCGATGATGCTGACGCAGCTCGGGCAGATCGCGATGATCACGACCGATCTCGCGCTGATCGGGCGGCTCGGCGAGGATGCGGTCGCGGCCGCCGCGCTGGCGCACACCGTCTATTTCGTCAGTTTCACCTTCGGGCTCGGATTGATGGCCGCGGTGTCGCCGCTGGCCGCGCAGGCGTTCGGCGCCGGCGACGTCAAGCGCATCCGCCGCTCCCTGCGCGCCGGCCTGTGGATCGCACTCCTGATCTCGCTGCCGATGATGGCCTCGCCGCTCTATGGCGAGCGCATCCTGCTGGCGCTCGGACAGGCGCCGCAATCGGCCGCGCTCGCGCAGCGCTATCTGAACGGGCTGGCCTGGGGCATCGCGCCGGCGCTCGGCTTCATCGCGTTGCGCAGCATGATGAGCGCGGTGAACCGGCCGCAGCCGCCGCTGTGGATCACCGTTGCAGCGATCCCCGCCAACGCGGCGCTGGTCTATTGCCTGATCCACGGCCTGTTCGGCCTGCCGGAGCTCGGCCTGTTCGGCGCGGGGCTCGCGACCACGCTCGTCAATCTCGGCACCTTCCTCGCCGTGCTCGCCATCGCCGCATGGCGAAAGCCATTCGCGGACTACCGCCCGCTCGCCCATCTGTGGCGGATCGACTGGCCCCTGATGCGCCAGCTCATCGCGGTCGGTGCGCCGATCTCGTTTTCCCTGCTGCTGGAATATGGTCTGTTCTCGTCCGCCGCGCTGCTGATGGGATTGATCTCGACCACGGCGCTTGCCGCGCACCAGATCGCGCTCCAGGTCACCGCCGTGCTGTTCATGGTCCCGCTTGGCATCGGCATGGCGGCGACGGTCCGCGTCGGCCATGCTTTCGGCCGCGACGACCCGGCCGCGGTGAGGCGAGCGGGCCTCGTCGCGGCGGTGCTTGGCGTAGCGCTGGTCTCGGCCCTGACCGTTGCCATCATCCTCGGCCGCTACGCGCTCGGACGGCTGTTCTTCGGGAGCAGCGAGGCCAGCGCGGCCACCGTCGAGCTGACGGCGACCCTGCTGCTGGTCGGAGCGACCTTCTTCATCGCCGACGGCCTCCAGACCATCATGGCCGGCGCGCTGCGCGGCATCAACGATACCAGGATGACGTTGCTGTTCGCGGCGATCGGCTATTGGTGCGTCGCCTTTCCCATCGCCTGGGTGCTGGCCTTCAATGCCGGGCTCGGCGCGGTCGGCGTCTGGATCGGGTTCTCGACCGGCACGTTCGTCTATGCTGGCCTCCTGATCTTGCGCTTCCGCATGCTGACGCGCAGACTGGCGGGATGATCGGGATCATGGAGCCGGTGCAATGACCCTGTCCGTCGATCTCTTCTACTCCTACCGCAGTCCCTTCAGCTATCTGGCGCTGCCGAAGACGCTCAAGCTCGTCGAAGAGTACGATCTCGCGGTGAATTTGCGGCCGGTCTATCCGCTCGCCGTCCGCGTGCCCGGCTTCTTCAAGAAGGCCAGTCCGAACTTCATTCGCTATGTGGTGCTCGACAGCACGCGCGTGGCGCAGCACGAGGGCATCCCGTTCCGCTTTCCGAGGCCCGATCCGATCGTGCAGGACAAGACGACGTTCGATGTTGCGGCCGAGCAGCCCTACATCCACCGCCTGACCCGGCTGGGTGCGATGGCGCAGCTCGAAGGCCGCTCGCTCGCATTCACCGATGCGATCGCGCGCGTGCTGTGGGACGGCTCGGTGGCGGGCTGGAACGAAGGCGATCACCTCGCGCGCGCCACTGAAGCGGCCGGCTTCGATCTCGCCGCGATGGATGAAGCGATCAGTGCCGACCCCGATCGCTACGAGCGGGTGATCGCCGAGAACGAAAAGGACCATGCCGCCTCCGGCCATTGGGGCGTGCCGACCTTCGTGTTCGAGAACGAGCCGTTCTTCGGCCAGGACCGCATCGACCTGCTGCTCTGGCGCATGGTGGCTAAGGGCCTGAAAAAGCGCTGACCGTTGTTTAGGACGCGTTTTCTTCACGCGAACCGCTATCCGCTTCGCTCGAAAACGCTCTTGCCGGCCGGCATGAACCGGTTTCCCTGAAACTGCGACTGAGACGTGGCGCCCCGATCCCGGCGGCGCGTTCGGAGGGTCGCATGTATCTGGCAAAGTTCTTCCACCGCGCACCCGGCGATGACGATCGCGAGCTGATGCTGGTCCCGGGCAGCGATCCCATGGTGATCGGCATTCATATGAACTGGAAGGGCGAGCCCGACGCGAACGAATTCCTGCGCGAGGAATTTCCTGATATCGCCGGCGCCGCAGCGGCTTTCCGCCGCCATGTCGCCAAGCTGGTCGCAGCCGGCTATGTCGAGACGGATCATACCAACTACACGCTGCGCGACCTCGGTCCCAATCCGCGAGCCAAGCCGGACTGGCAGAAGGGGCTCGATGAGCTGATGATCCTGGCGCTCAGCGCGCCGATGGCCGAGCAGGCCGCGCAGCTCGACGCGCTCAAGGGCACTCCGGCCGAACATGAGCCGTTGTATCTCTGGCTCGCCGCTCATCACGGCAAGGCCGCAGGCGAAGATTTTACGCAGACCCTGCGCTTTGCCGAACAGGCGCGTGACGCGCTCCGCGCACGGCGGGCTGCGGGACAGTCGCATTACGCCTGGTCCATGTACGAAGGCGACCTTGAAGGTCGCATCCTCGAATTGCTCAGCGACGTCTATCTTCTCGCGGAAAATCCGGTCGCGGCGCTCGCGACGATCGAGCATCTCTGCAAGATCGCTCCGAACCATGATCGCATTCTCCAGCGTGCCGAGATTCTTTGCGGCTTCTTTCCGGAGCGACGGGAGGAAGCCTTTGACGATGCCTATCAATGGTCACGGTTCGGCGGCTACGATGTCATCACGCTGTTTCCCGGCTACGCCGAATATGAAGCCCGGCGCAAGGCAGGCACGACCGCAAAGGGCTGGCGCTGGAAGCCCGGCACGCCGGCCAGCGAAGCGGATGTCAGCGCGGCAGAGCAGGCCATCGATGTCAAACTGCCCGACGATTATCGCAATTTCCTGCTGAGCCGCGGCGAGACCGAGCTGCTGGTACGGCTGCCTGAATCGTCCTCCGAGCTACGCTTCTACGCACCGGACGAGCTGGCCACGCAGCTGCGCAACGTCCTCGACTTCATTGCTCATTCCGAGGACGAGCTCGAAGAGGCCTGCGCCTATTTCCGCAAGGAGTATGGCGTGTCGCTGAAACACCTGGTGCCCATCGCCGAGCCATCACAGCTCAGTCGCTGCCTGCTGCTCCATGTCGAGCCGGGCGAGCGACATGGCCAGTGCTTTCAGTGGGACCATGACGGCGCATGGGAGTTGGAGCAGAAGCAGCCCGGCTTCGATGTCGCGCTGAAGGCGCTGACCGACGGCATCGAGCAGCGCGACGCGGCAGCGCTCGCTTTCTTCGACCTCTAAAGAATCACTCCGCCACGCGCGCGGACTTGTCGGTCGAAGCCTCTGACCATTCGCCGACGACGCGATCGAGATCGCAGAGATTCTGGTGCATCTGCTCCAGCGAGAAGCCGATGGCAAAGAAGCGCTCGGCGGTGTCGCCGGGCTGGCCGCGGATCAGGCCGTCATGACGGACGGCGGCGACGGCCTCGGCATAATGCTGGAGCGCGACGTGGACCGGATGGATCGCCGGCGCGCCGGCGCCCTCGCGCAGCGCCGCGGCGGCGGAGCGAAGGAATCGCGCGATCACGGTCGAGACTTCCGTCAGCGGGGCTGCAAGCCGCATCTGCACCTCGGCCGGCAGCGGCACCACCGTGGCACGGCCGATCATCACGACGTCATGGCGCAGCCGCAGCACGGTGCGCAGCAGCGGGCCGGTGTCGGGGCCGCTCGACAGTCGCACGGAGCGTTCACGCTCGGCTTCGGCGCCGATCGCGTTCATGCCCACCATTGCCGTGCCGATGCCGTCCTGGATCCGGTGCAGCGCGTCGTTGTCGCGGCCGCGCGTGAGCCCCGCGAGCAGTTCGGTGAAGGCATCCGCGATCAGTTCGAGCAGCGTGGCCGCGCTGGCGCGGATCTGCCGCACGGCGCGGGACGGCAGCACTAGGAATGAGACCAGCAGGCCAGTGATGGCGCCCACCCCGACCTCGCTGACGCGGTCGATCGCCGACGCCAGGGGATCTGAATGATGCATGGTCGGAACCAGCAGCACGATGATCGCGGTCACCGTGGCGGCGTTGAGGCTTGGGTTGATCGCGGCCACGAAGGCGAGCGGCGCGACCGCCAGCACCAGCAGCCCCAACAGGCCCGCCTCGGTGGAATAAGGGATCAGGATCGCGATGGCGCCGCCATAGATGGCGCCGCCGATCGTGCCGAGCACGTAGTCGCGCGTCGCCTTCAGCGAGCGGCCGACGCTCATCTGGGTCACGATCAGCGAGGTCAGCACGGCCCAGAGCGGCAATAGCAGATGCAGCGCGGTGGCGATCGCATAGGCCGCCACTGCGGCCACCGTGACCCGGATCGCCAGCCCCAACTGCGTGCGCCGTGATCGGATCCGGTCGAACATTTGTCTTGCGAATGCCATCGTCGAATGTCCCGGTCCGATCCTCTTGGAGCCTGCCAAAAGCATGGCTGATGCCCGCGGCCCCAAGGCCGCTTGAAAGGCCAAATCAGCCCGCCTAACTTGCGCGCCAAAACGAGGAAACACGATGGCTCACGAAACCGCAACGCTCGCCGCTTATGTCGTCAATCTGAAATACCAGGATATTCCGGCGGAAGTGCTGAATCGCGCCAAGGTGCTGACGCTGGACTTCCTCGGCAGCGCCATCCGGGCCCGCAGCGAGGCGGAATCCACCCCCTCGATCCTGAAGATGCTGGAAGCGCTCGCGCTCGACACCAAGGGCGAGTCCACCGTGTTCGGCGACAGCAAGACCTGGACGCCGGCGGTCGCGGCACTGCTCAACGGCGCGCTCGGCCATTCCCTCGATTTCGACGATACGCACGCGGATTCCTCGCTGCATCCGAGCGCGCCGGTGGTTCCGGCCGCCTTCGCCGTCGGCGAGATGGTCGGCGCGTCGGGCCGCGACGTGCTGACCGCGATCGTCGCGGGCTATGAGGTCTGCTGCCGGCTCGGCAACGCGCTCGACCCGACCTCGCATTACGCGCGCGGCTTCCACCCGACCGCGACCGCCGGCACCTATGGCGCGGCGGCCGCCGCGGGCAAACTGTTCGGCCTGTCCGAGCAACAGATCATCGCCGCCTTCGGCGTCTCCGGCAGCCAGGCCGCGGGCTCGCTGCAATTCCTGGTCAACGGCGCCTGGAACAAGCGCTACCAGGTCGGCGCCGCCGCGATGAATGGCGTGATCGCCGCGACGCTGGCGCGCAACGATTTCGTCGGCGCGAGCGAATCGGTCGAGGGCAAGCACGGCCTGCTCGCCGGCTACACCGACAACGCGCATCCGGACAAGGCGGTCGCCGGGCTCGGCAAGACCTATGAGACGATGAAGATCGGCGTGAAGCCGTATCCGAGCTGCCGCTACACCCATGCGGCGATCGACGCGCTGATCGCGATGCGGCGCGAGCACAATCTGACGCCCGACCAGGTCAAGCGCGTCGAGATCGGCCTGCATCGGAACGGCATCACCTTGACCGGCGATGTCGCGACCAAGCGGCATCCCACCTCGATCGTCGGCGGCCAGTTCTCGATGTTCTTCACCGGTGCGCTCGCGCTCGACCAGGGCTCGTTCGGCTGGGACGATTACAACCGCCTTGGTGACGCCGCCATCGACGCGCTCGCCGACAAGTTCGACGTGGTGCAGGACGATCGGCTCGAGGTCGGCCGCACCCACCCGTTCGGCGCGCGCGTCAGCATCACGACAGACGATGGCGTGCATGAGCGGCTCTATGCCGATCCCTCGGGCGAGCCGAATTCGTTCCCCGACGCGCAGGCGATGCAGCAGAAGTTTCTGACGCTGGCGCGCCCGGTGCTGAACGCGCGCGCGGAGAAGTTTGCGGACGCGATCATGACACTGGAGCGGTTCGACCGCGTGGCGAAAGCCACGGAGCTGGGGAGGTAGGAGCTGCTTACCCTCCCCTGGAGGGGGAGGGTCGGCTCATATAGAGCGCAGCGAAATATGAGACGGGGTGGGGTGACGGTCCCTCCGCATTCAACAGTGCCCGTGCGGAGGGTTCACCCCACCCCGCTCGCGCTGCGCGCGATCGACCCTCCCCCTCCAGGGGAGGGTAAGAGACAGCGCTCTGCTGCTGTCATCAATCCACCCCCGCCATTTTCCCCTTCTCGCGCGTCACCGCCACCACATCCCGCACCAGATCGAACACGCCATCCGCTTCCGGCGGCCAGTTGGACGAGCGGCCCAGCCGCACGATCACCAGACGCTCCGAGGGAATGATGATCGTGTACTGCCCGATCGTGCCCTTGGCGAAAAACGCATCGCGCGGCCAGCCGTGCTCCACGCGGAAATTCGCGCCAAAGCTGTCGCCCCGGTTGGTCCAGAAGCCGGCGCCGATGCCGACCAAGGCATTCGGCGTGGCTGACGCCGCGTAATTCACCCAGCCCTCGGGGAGGATACGCTTGCCGCCGGCGACGCCGTCATTGAGATAGAGCTGACCGAAGCGCGCCCAGTCGCGCGCGGAGGCCAGCATCTCGCTCGATCCCTCGATCGTGCCGGCGCCGTCGAGCTGGAGCGTGACGTGGCGCATGCCGAGCGGCGCGAACAATTCACGGCGCGCGAAGCGCAGCGCGTCCGCGGGGCTGCCGCCGGAAGCATTGCGGATCAGATGCGCGAGCATGATGGTGTTGCCGTCGTGATAATTCCACACCGCGCCCGGCGCGGTGGCAAGCGGCATGCTCGCGGCATAGGCGGCCATGTCGTCCTCGATGAATTTCATGCGATTGACCGGCTCGAAGGCGGAGCCGAGCGAAGCCTGCAGCGAGCTGCCGAGCGCGAGGCCCGCGGTGTGCCGCAGCAGCTGGTCGACGGTGATGGCGTGGCGCGGATCATCCGGATTTGTCCACGCCGCGACCGGCGCGGGCCCGTCGAGCTTCAGCTTGCCCTGGCGCACGAGAATGCCTGTTAGCGCCGAGATCACCGACTTCGTCATGGAGAAGCCGAGCAGCGGCGTCTCGGGCCCGACACCATCCGCATAACGCTCGGCGATGACGCGGCCTGACTTCATGACGACGATGGCGCGGGTGCGGCGGGCGGGCGGTTGCGCGGGTTCGGTGAAGGCGCGATCGAGTGCGGCCGACAGCTCCGGGCTTTGTGGCGGCACGATCGAGGGTCCCGCGATCTCGGGGAGCAATGCGGGCTGCTTGTCGTCGGCCGGCGGCGCGACGTCGGCGATATCAGCGCCGTGCTCGAGCGTACAGCCCAGCCCCTCGCGATAGACGGCATGGCTACGGCCGAGGCCGAACAGCGTCACGGTGACGTCCTTGCGCACCCGGTCGATCCGGTAGTCCATCGCCCAGGTGATCAGGCCCGAGCCCGGCATCGCGTCGGTGGTCTCGGTGAAGGTGCGCTGCGGATCGAGGCCGGAGATAAATGTCTCGGCGCAGAGGATGTCGGCGAGGAAGCCGGTGGCGACCTGCGGCGCGTTGCGCGCGCGAGCGGCGCCGAATGCGAGGCCAATACAGGCGACGGCGGTGGTCAGGAGGATGATCTTGCGGCGGCGGGTCACGGGCTTTCTCCGGCTGGGGCGTGTGCCGGGAGGAAGCCGGAGTGGGCGGAGGAGTGCTCGCCGGATTTGGAAAATAGACTGGCTGAAACTGAACCGGGCTGGTCGATTCTGGAATTTCGGCGTGATTGGAAAGGGTTAGAACTTACGCCGCACTCACCTTGAGCCGCCGGTATTCCGTCGGCGTCACGCCCGTCACCGCCTTGAAGGCGCGGTTGAAGGGACCGAGCGATTGGAAGCCGGCGTCCATCGCGATGGTGATGACGGGGACCTCGGCCTGGGCGGGATCGGCGAGCGCCGCCTTGGCTTCCTCGATCCGGTGGTTGTTCAGGAACACATTGAAATTGCGGTAGCCGAGCCGCTGGTTGATCAGCCGGCGCAGCCTGTATTCGGGAATTTTCAGCCGGCCCGCCAGCACGCCGATGGTGATGTTCTCCTGGCGATAGACCCGCTCATCCGCCATCAGGCGCATCAGGGCGTCGATCAGCTTCTGGTCGGCGGCTTCATCGGTGGCTGTGGGATGGCTCAGAATGACCGCTGGCGTGACGCCCGCGTTCGCCGGAAACAGGTCCGCACCATCGACGCGCATCATCGCGTAGGCGATGGCCGCAACGACGCAGGCCAGCACGCCGGCATTGATGGTGTTGGCGACATCGCCGACGTCACTGCCGGCAACGGCAATCTGGAGCAGCGCGTTCAGTCCGCCATAGAGCGCGGCGGCGCAGACGATGAAGACGCGGGCACGCCGCCGGCGCTCGACCAGATCCGCCGGCCACGACGCGATCGTCTGCCCTACCGCGAGCGCGATGAAGCCGAGCACGATCAGGTTCACCACGGTGACGGAGAACCGCACATGGCCGCCCGGCGCGATCCAGACGCACCCGGCGAAGCTGAAGGCCGTCACCAGTCCCCAGACCAGCCCATGCCACCAGCGCAGGCGAAAATCGTCGTCGAACAGCGCGCGCGTGAACAGCCAGAACACCACGATATTGCCGGTCGACAGTGCGATCAGCGGCGCATGCCAGGCCGGCACTAGCGACGTCACGCCGACCGAATAGCTCACCGCGTGCGCGGCCGAGCCGAGCGCGAAGGCGGCGCCGAGGCGAGCCGCCAGCACGTTGCGGAAGTCCGAGAACAACGATGCCGCCAACACCAACAGCAGCGCCACGGCGCCGGCGCGAAAGGCAAGTTCGAGATTGGCAAGCAGCATCCGGTCGACCCGATCGCGCACGCACGCGCGTGACGCGAACCTAGTTCAAATCAAAGACCGATTCAATTTCGCCGGGTCCACGCGGCGCGCGACGTGATCCAGGCGTCGGCCGGCTTGCCGAACAGATCGATTTCGCGCTCCTTCCGGGCGCCCAGGCTGCGCGCCACGCCCTGCGACGGCGTATTCGTGCTCTCGATACAGTGCATGATCTCGTCGATCTCAAAGCTGTCAAACACCCAGTCGATCGATGCGCTGGCCGCTTCCACCGCATAACCTTTGCCGCGGAAATCCCTGGCGATGCCCCAACCGACCTCGAAGCCGGGCCAGCCCGGCGGGCACCACGGACCAACCCGCCCGATGTAGCTGCCGCTCGATTTCTCCTCGACCGCAAACATGCCGAAGCCGTGGAGCGCCCAGTGTCCGGAGATCACGGCCGCGTTACGCCAGCCGGCAATCTCGGTCGTGACCGGCTTGCCGTCGGCGGCGATGAAGCGGGCGGTGCCGGGGTCGGACAACATCGCGGCATTCGGCGCAATGTCGCTGGCGCGCCATGGCCGCAGGATCAAATGTTCCGTCTCGATTCGGGGGCCTGTGACCTCGAGCAGCCTGGCGCCTGGCTTGAGCGGTGGGATCATCGGTCTTCTCCCGTTCCCGACATTGTTCTGTTACGATCATACCAGCAAGAAACAGGAGACCACCATGAGCTGGCAACCCTCGAACGATCCCGTGCTCGGCGATCCCATGTCCTGCGACGCACTCGATCTCGTCATCGTGCCACGCACCCGCGACCTCGGCGACGGATTCGTGGTGCGGCGCGCGCTGCCGCATGGCAAGCGGCAGATGGTCGGGCCGTTCATCTTCTTCGATCATTTCGGCCCGGTGCAGTTCGTCTCCGGCAAGGGCATGGACGTGCGGCCGCATCCGCATATCGGGCTTGCCACCGTCACCTATCTGTTCGACGGCTCGATCATGCATCGCGACAGCGAGGGCAACGTCCAGGAGATCGCGCCCGGCGCAATGAATCTGATGACCGCCGGCCGCGGCATCGCCCATTCCGAGCGCACCCCGGACGCACAGCGCGCCTCGGGGCAGCAGATGCTGGGCCTGCAAAGCTGGATCGCGCTACCGGCCGGATCCGAAGAGATCGCGCCGTCGTTCCAGCATTACGGCGCGGGCGATCTGCCGATGATTTCCGAGCGCGATTTCACCGCGCGGGTGATCGCGGGCTCCGCGTTCGGCATCACCTCGCCGGTTACGATGGTGTCGCCCTGGTTCTACACCGAGGTCACGGCGGTCGCGGGCGCCAGCGTGCCGCTCGACCCCGACCACGAGGAGCGCGCCATCTACGTCGTCGACGGCGAGGTCGAGATCGCGAACGAGCGGTACGAGGGGCCGCGGCTCCTGATCTTCCGGCCCGGCGACCGCATCACCGTGAAGGCGCTGAAGGCAACGCGCATGATGTTTCTCGGTGGCGATGCATTGGAAGGCCCGCGCCACATCTGGTGGAATTTCGTCTCCTCCAGCAAGGAGCGGATCGAGCAGGCCAAGGAGGACTGGAAAACCGGCCGCTTCGCCGGGGTTCCGCAGGAACATGAGTTCATTCCGCTGCCGGAATAGGCTATCCCGATTTAGGCCGTACCATCCAGTGCGGCCTGAATCCCCTGTCCGAAGGACTTGTCTGCGAAGGCCCTGCCGATGACCGCCATGCTCTCCAGTGACCTGCCCCTACCCAAGATCGGACGCGGCAAGGTGCGCGATATCTACGCCGTCGACGACGACCGCCTGCTGCTCGTCACCACCGACCGCATCAGCGCCTTCGACGTCGTGATGGGCGAGACCATCCCGATGAAGGGCGCGGTGCTGACCCAGATCAGCGCATTCTGGTTCAACGAGCTCGAAGGCGTGGTGCCGCATCACATGATCAGCGCCGACGCCGACGAGATCATTGCCGCCGTGCCGGCCTTGAAGCCGCATCGCGCCGAGATCCTCGGCCGCGCCATGCTGTCGCGCCGCACCACCGTCTTCCCGATCGAATGCGTGATCCGCGGCTATCTCTCGGGATCGGCCTGGAAGGAATATGCCGCCAGCGGCACGCTGGCCGGCGAGAAGCTGAAGGAGGGCCTCGTCGAGAGCGAGAAGCTGGAGCCTTCGATCTTCAGCCCGGCGACCAAGGCCGAGACTGGCCATGACGAGAACATCACCATCGCCAAGATGCGAGAAGTCGTCGGCGACGAGGTCGCCTACACGCTCGAGAGCATGACGCGCGCGGTGTATACGCTCGGCGAGGAGCTCGCCCGCGAGCAGGGCATCATCATCGCCGACACCAAGTTCGAGTTCGGCCGCGACAAGGACGGCCGCATCATCCTGATCGACGAAGTCATGACGCCAGACAGCTCACGCTTCTGGGCGGTCGATGCCTACAAGCCCGGCCAGCCGCAGGCGAGCTTCGACAAGCAGCCTTTGCGCGACTATCTCGACGTCGAGCGCCACGCCGGCCGTTGGAACGGCGACGCGCCGCCGCCCCCGCTGCCCGCCAGCGTCGTGGATGCAACCAGCAAGCGCTATCTCGAAGCTTACAGGCGCGTGACGGGGAAAGAGCTGAAGATCTAAGCCCGGCTGTTTCGTCTCGCTCCGTCATTGCGAGCGAAGCGAAGCAATCCAGAGCTGCTGCTCCTCACCCTGAGGAGCGCGCCCTTTGCGCGCGTCTCGAAGGGCGAGGCCACCAGCGGGGCCTTCATCCTTCGAGACGCGCGTTCCGCGCTCCTCAGGATGAGGAACACACAGACTGGATTGCTTCGCTGCGCTCGCAATGACGTGGATGGCCCGCCGCGTGTGATTGGCCGTTCACACGCCAAACCGCCGCAAAACTGTCGGATGTTTCACAGTTACAAGAATCCAGTTGCGCTAAGCCCGTACTCGTCTACGTCTCGGGACGGGACTTTTCAGGGGCGAGCGCAACGGCGTGACCGATCCAGCAATTATTTTCAGCCCGGCTTCGCGATTCAATCCGGCCCTCAAGCGTGCGTTGAATGATATATTGGGCGGAACGGCGGCCAGCGTCCTGACCGTCACCTTCGGGCTGTCCTATTCGCTGCTGATCTTCGCCGGGCCGCTCTCGCCTTACCTGTCCTACGGAATCACGGCGACGTTCGTCAGTTCCGCGGTGCTTGCGGTCGTCATCGGGCTCGGCAGCTCCCTGCCCTTCGCAATTGGTGCCCCCGACAGCTCGACCGCGGCGGTGACAGGAATTCTGGCGGCCTCGGTGGTCGAACGCCTCAAGACGGCGAACCTGTCGACGCCGCTGCTCTCGCCGGTTCTGATCACGCTCGGCCTGTCGACGGTGCTGACGGGATTGGTGCTGTGCGGATTGGGCCTGACGCGGCTTGGCCGCGCCATCCGCTACGTGCCCTATCCCGTCGTCGGCGGCTTCCTCGGCGCCACCGGGCTTCTCATCGCCCTGGGCGCGGTGCGGGTGATCACCAACCACCCGCTCCAGTTCACGACGCTGACGCACTTCGCCAACGGCACCACATTGCTGGAGCTGGGCGCCGCCTGCGCGATGGCGCTGGTGCTGTACCTGACCTGGCATCGCTCGCGCAGCCCGTTCGGACTGCCGATCATCCTGGTCGGTGGCGTGCTCACGGCGCATCTGGCGTTCTGGATCACCGGCGTTTCATTCGATCACGCTCGCGCCCTGGGCTGGACGTTTCAGCCGCCGCCGCAGGCGGTCTTCATGCTGCCCTGGCACACCGACGATCTCGCCCGCTATCCCTGGTTTGCCGTGCCGGACCTGCTCGGCAACGTGGTTGCCGTCATCTTCGTCACGGCCTCCAGCACGCTGTTCAACACCACCGGCATCGAGGTTGCCGTGCATCGCGAGGCCAATCTGGAGCGCGAGCTGAACGTCACCGGCGCCGCCAATATCCTGACCGGCATGCTGGGTGGCTATGCCGGCTGCAGCTCGATCAGCCGCACGATCCTCAATTTCTCCAGCGGCGGCCGCGGACGCTTGTCCGGCCTTACGGTCGCGGCGTTGTCCCTTTTGATGCTTGCCGTCGCGCCCGATCTGCTCGGCTTCATCCCGAAATTCGTCATCGGTGGCCTTCTGCTCTATCTCGGCGCCGACCAGCTCCACAAATGGATCATCGAGTCGCGCAAGCGGCTCTCGAAGCTCGAATATCTCTC
The DNA here is from genome assembly GCF_054061875.1 of Bradyrhizobium sp. S3.7.6. Taxonomy (NCBI): domain Bacteria; kingdom Pseudomonadati; phylum Pseudomonadota; class Alphaproteobacteria; order Hyphomicrobiales; family Nitrobacteraceae; genus Bradyrhizobium; species Bradyrhizobium sp. S3.7.6. Next base: position 686,635 of record NZ_JBSSEQ010000001.1, read on the forward strand.
GCTGATCGCCATCATCGCGATCATCGTCGCCTGGGGCTTCGTGCCGGGCATCCTGATCGGCGTGATCATCGGCTGCGCGACGTTTGCGTTCAGCGCCGCACGGGTGGAGTCGATCAAGTACAGTTTCGACGGCTCGGAATATCGTTCCTCGCTCGACCGCTCGCGCGACGACCAGGACGTGCTGCTGGCCCATGGCGGCAACATCCAGGGCCTCAACCTGCAGAGCTATCTGTTCTTCGGCTCCGCCAACCGGCTCTACCAGCACGTCAAACAGCTGCTCCAGGAGCGCCCGGAGTGCCGTTATCTGCTGTTCGACTTCAAGCTCGTCACCGGCGTCGACTCCTCGGCCGCCTACAGCTTCGCCCAGATCAAGCGCAGCGCGCATGACCTCGGCGTCGAGCTGATCCTGGTGCATCTGTCGGCGGCGGCCGAGAAGGTGCTGCGCTCCAGCGACTTCGTCGGTGAGGGCGTCACCATCATCGGCGAGCTCGATCATGCGCTGGAATGGTGCGAGAACGAGATCATCTCGCAGCATCAGGGGCGGGAGCAGGAAGAAGCCAGCCTGCGCGACTGGTTCACGGGGATACTCGACAGCGAGGCCGACGCCGACGCGCTGATCCACCGCTGCCAGCGCCTCGAGGTCGAGGCCGGCGACATCATCGTGCAGGCCGGCGACCCCGCCGATTCCATGCATTTCATCCTCGACGGCCGCGTCGGCATCATGGTCCCCGCCGACGACGACCGCACCACGCGCGTGCGCAGCCTGGGGCGCTACACCACGATCGGCGAGATGGGACTGGTGTCGAACACGCCGCGCAGCGCGACGATCCAGGCCGAGGTCGCCAGCGTGCTCTACGTGCTCAACACGCTCCAGTTCGACGCGATCAGGGACGAGGACCCCACGCTCAGCCACAAGCTGCTGACCTATTTCGTGTCGGTCATGGCCGAGCGGCTGACGTTCGCGAACCGGACGATTGCGGTGTTGCGGCGGTGACGGACCTGTAGCCCGGATCGAGCGGAGCGCAATCCGGGCTACACGCTATTGGTCCCGCGGATTTACAAATCCATGAAGCTGCCGAATGCGGTCACCGTCCAACACCGCCATGTCGACGCCTGTGGCGGCAGGTGTTGCGGCTCCGGGCGCAGCCAGCGTCCAGCCGAACAGGATCTGATCGTGATGCGCATTCACGTGACCGGCGAGCGTGAAGCGGAGATCCGGAAGTCTCGCCTGCAAGGCTTGCACCAGGCGCTCGATCGCATCCTTTCCAGCCACCGAGTCATTCGGATCGATATAGACGCACGCGTCGCTGAAGACTCTGTCGATCAGCAACCGGCGCTTCCCGGCATCTCTCTCGTTCCAGACCGCGATGTAGTTCTGGACGAGATTGGTCACCTGTTCACTTATTTTGCTTCCTTCCCTGTCGCAACCATGTCTGCTACTTGCGAAAGTGTGTCGCGAACCATGGTGTCCAGACTGCTCGCGGTGACGCCCAGCAGTTTCTCTGTATCGCCGGCATCGAGCAAAAGCGGCTTTTCGAACAAATAGGCCATCTCGATCCCTTCGCTGAAGCCGATGCCTTCCAGCTCAGCCGGGGCGAGTCGCGACAGGCCAGGAGCGTCGATCTTCAGCGCGGCTGCGAATCTCCGTACCAGTTCGCGCACCGACGCCGACTGCGACGGCACGTGAAAGGCGCGGCCCCATTCTCCAGTGAAGCGCGACGCTGCAACCAGCGTCGTCGCCGTGTCCTTGGTGAAAGACCAGGCATGCGCGGCATCCGGATCGCCGAGGAAGGCAACCGGCTCGTTCCTAAGCAGCGACGGCAACGCCAGCAGGGAAAAATAGGCGACTGCGCCCTCGCCGAGATAATCGCTCGCCCGCACTTCAAGGGCGGGAACGCTCGATCGCAACGCACGCTGCCACATGATGTGCCGGGTCGTGCCCTTTCGGGTGGTCGGGTCCGGCTCCAGGTCCGGCGTGAGAGGGCTCGCAGATCCCGCGCCATAGCCATAGACATTCCCGACCACGAGCAGCCTGGCACCAACCTGCTCGGCCGCCTTGACCGTTCCGTCCATGATCGGAAAGAAGTCGGTCGGCCAACGATGATAGGCCGCCATCGCGCACATGAAGATCGCATCCGCGCCCTTGCTGAGTACCGCCAGCTGTGCGGCATCGGTGGCATCTGACGAAACCGTACGCACATCGCCGGCATTGAGCGATCCGGCATTCCTGCTGGTCAGGATGACACTGTGTCCTTCTTCCGCCAGAAGGCGCGCGGTTTCGCGCCCGACCGGGCCGGCTCCCACAATCACGTAGTGACTCACTTGGCATCCTCATTTGTCGGGAAACGACAGATGAGTTCTTTGACGCCCGCGCCGTTGAAAATCGCGCACGATCCGCCAAATATCGAACACGTTCCGCCAAGATCTGGAGCCTGGCCCATGCGTGCGAGACCGAGTTCGGCGTCAACATCGGCCGGCGCCACCGCTGCGGCCAGGCGAACCGAGCCTGACGCCGTTGCGCTGGAGCCGATCGGCGATCACCGCATCATCATCCACCTCAGCCGGGCGACGCGCTCATTCTGTCTCGAGACCGGGGAGCAGTTTCTACGTCAGGCCGGCGATATCGATGTGGTTCCGTCCGGCGCCATCGGCGGCTTCGTGGCTGAGACGCCCTACCAGTCGCTTCAGATCCGGCTCGCACCAGGCATGCTGGACCATGCAGCATCAAGGAGTCGACAATTGGCAGCCGCCCGGCTCACGCATCATCATATGCTGCGGAATGACCGCATCGTTCTGCTTGGACAGGCTCTCGAAAGCGACGTGAAAGCGGGCTCGCCGAGCGGCCCGTTGTTTGCCGAAAACGTGGGAATGGCCCTGGCGGTCGAATTGATCAACCTGGCGAATGATCCGCCGGGAGAGGCCATCCGCCTCTCGAACGCGCAGCTCCAGAGAGTCCTCGCCTATATCGATGCAAATCTCGACCAGCCGCTCACAATCGACATTCTCAGCCGCGAGGCCGGCGTCAGCAGCTCACATCTGCGTACATGGTTCAAGGCGGCCATGGATGTCACGATTCATCGCTACATCCTGAGAAGGAGAGTGGAGCACGCGCGCCAGCTCCTCCTTCAAGGCGATCGCAAGCTAAGCGATGTTGCCCTCGAAGCGGGCTTTGCCCATCAGTCTCATCTGGCCAAATGGATGCGACGCGAGCTCGGACGCAGTCCGAGCGAACTGCGTCGAAGCAAGGACTGATCGGCGACGGTCTTAAACCCCCGCCATCATCACGTATTTGATCTCGACATATTCTTCCATGCCGTGACGCGAGCCTTCGCGGCCCAGGCCGCTTTCCTTGACGCCGCCGAAGGGCGCGACTTCGGTCGTGATCAGGCCGGTGTTGACGCCGACCATGCCGGATTCCAGCGCTTCGGCGACGCGCCAGACGCGGCCGAGATCGCGGGAGTAGAAGTACGAAGCCAAGCCAAACGGCGAGGCGTTGCACATCGCGATCACATCGGCTTCGTCCTTGAAGCGGATCACCGGCGCGAGCGGGCCAAACGTTTCTTCCTGCGCCACCAGCGAGTCCGACTTGACGTCGGCAAGCACCGTCGGCTCGAAGAAGGAGCGGCCGAGCTCGCTGCGCTTGCCGCCGGTGACGACCTTGGCGCCGCGCTTGACGGCGTCCGCGATGTGGCGCTCGACCTTGTCGACCGCTTTCAAATTGATCAGCGGGCCCTGCGTGACGCCGCTCTCGGTGCCATCGCCGATCTTCATCGCCGCGACCTTCTTCGAGAGCTTCTGCACGAACTCGTCGTAGATCTTGTCCTGGGCGTAGATGCGGTTGGCGCAGACGCAGGTCTGACCCATATTGCGGTATTTCGAGACGATCGCGCCTTCGACCGCGGCATCGATATCGGCATCGTCGAACACCACGAACGGCGCATTGCCGCCGAGCTCGAGGCCGAGCCGCTTCACGCCGACGGCGGCCTGCTGGTAGAGGATCTTGCCGACCGCGGTCGAGCCGGTGAAGCCGACGAAGCGCACCGCCGGGTGCTCGCACAGCACCTTGCCGATCGGCGGCGCGTCACCGGTGATGATGTTGAGCACGCCCTTGGGCACGCCGGCCTTCTCGGCGAGCACGGCCAGCGCCAGCGCCGAGAGCGGCGTCTCGTTGGCGGGCTTCAGCACCACGGTGCAGCCGGCCGCCAGCGCCGGCGAAACCTTGCGGGTAATCATCGAGTTCGGGAAATTCCACGGCGTGATCGCGCCGCAGACGCCGATCGGCTGCTTGATCGCGAGCAGGCGCGCATCGGGCCGCTGCGTCGGGATGGTCTCGCCATAGACGCGACGGGCTTCCTCGGCGAAGAATTCGATATAGGCGGCACCGATATCGACCTCGCCGAGCGCCTCGGAGAGCGGCTTGCCCTGCTCGGAGGTGAGGATCAGCGCGAGATCCTCGCGGTTGGCGATGATCAGCTCGAACCATTTACGCAGGATGTTGGAGCGCTGCTTGGCGGTGTGCTTGGCCCAGGCCGGAAAGGCGCGCTCGGCGGCTTCGACCGCCTTGGTCGTATCGTCCGCACCAAGCTGCGGAACCTTCGCGAGCTCGATGCCGGTCGCAGGATTGTTCACCGCGAAGACCGGCGAGCCGACCCAGGCGCCGTCGATGTAGCAGGCCTCCTTCAGCAACGACGGATCCTTCAACCGGTCGCGCAGATTGGACGTGGCTTGCGGGGCGCGTGCGGCGGCAGTCGGGGTCATGGCATTGTTCCTCGGGGCGCGATCGGATCGGCCCCGAATATAGGGACAGACGGCGCGCAATGCACCGTCCCGCAACGCACATCTGCTGGGAGTTAAAGTGGCAACGGCGCGGTTATGCCGCGCCACTCATATACGTCTCGCGCCGACCGATCATGCGCTCGGCGGCCGCCTTGGCGTCGGCCTTCGAGGACGTCGCGCACGTACGGTATTCGAGATCGGGAACGTCCGAGGTGTCACGGCGCCCGAACCAGGATTTCGAGCCCACCGGCAGCAGCGCCAGCGCCTGCGCCAGATTATCGACAGCGCCGAACGAATAGAGCGCGCCGGTGCCGGCGATCCGGACCTCGTAAATGCCGGGCGAAATCGGCGCCTCGAGATTGTCGCCCCGTCCGGGACGGGGATAGCGCTTCCATTCGCTCCAAGTCGAAATCATCTGAGGTCCCCCTCGCGGTCATGAACGACCGCCAATATTTGCATCAAGTCTTAACGTTGGCCGTCGATTGGCCGCGTGCGGAAACGCCGCAACGCACAAAATGTTTCAAGTGCTTCAAACACGTGAAACATATCGCCAGAGCCTATCCACGGTCACGGTGAGTTGCGGCCATCCACCGCAGATTGTGACGGAGTGTTGCAGTTCAGCCCTCTCTCGTCCTGCGCACGCCACGCACCGTCAAGTCACGACATCGCGACCGGCGCGGGCATCTGGACGCGCTTGCCGCGCGGACCGTGCAGGAGGACAATCATTCGCTTCCAACAATCATCAAACCGGAGGAAACGCGTATGCAAAGCAAAGCCCAGATCGACGAGATCCTGCGCCAGAAGAGCGACGCCAAGGAGATTCCCGGCGTCGTCGCGATCGCCGCCAGCGGCAACGACGTGATCTATCAAAGCGCGTTCGGCAAGCGCGACCTGTCCAAGCCCGATGCGATGACTGACGACAGCGTGTTCTGGATCGCCTCGATGACCAAGGCGGTGACTTCAGCAGGCGCGATGCAGCTGGTCGAGCAGGGCAAGCTGTCGCTGGATGCGCCGATCGGTTCGGTGCTGCCCGACCTCGCCAAGCCGCAGGTGCTCGAAGGTTTTGATGCCAAGGGCGAACCGAAACTGCGGCCGGCGAAGGGCGCGATCACGCTGCGCCAGCTCATGACCCACACCGCTGGTTTTGCTTACAATGTGTGGAACGGCGATCTCGCGGTCTATCTGGAGAAGACCGGAACCCCGAACATCTTCTCCTGCCAGGACGTCGCGCTGAAGACGCCGATCATGTCTGATCCCGGTACGCGCTGGGAATACGGCATCAACATCGACTTCGTCGGCAAGGCAGTGGAAGCCGTGAGCGGCAAGCGGCTCGATGCCTATCTGCGCGACAATCTCTTCACTCCGCTCGGTATGAGCGACACCGGCTTCAAGATCACCGACAACATGCGCCAGCGGCTGGTCGCCACCCATGCTCGCGGCGAGGATGGATCGCTGGCGCCGATCCCGTTCGAGATCGAGCAGAATCCGGAATTTTGCATGGGCGGCGGCGGCCTTTACGGCAGTGCCGGCGACTACATCAAGTTCACCCAGATGATCCTCAACAAGGGCCGCGGCAACGGCAACCAGGTGCTGAAGCCCGAGACGGTCGCGCTGATGGGCCAGAACCACATCGGCGATCTCACCATTGGCAAGATGACGACGGTTGCGCCCATGTACACCAACGATGTCGATCTCTTCCCCGACATCGTGAAGAAGTGGGGGCTGTCCTTCCTGATCAATACTGCCAAGACGCCGGAGGGCCGCAGCGCCGGCAGCCTCGCCTGGGCCGGTCTCGCCAACACCTATTTCTGGATCGACCCGGCGCGCGATGTTTCCGGCGTGATCCTGATGCAGGTGTTGCCGTTCGTCGACGCCAAGTGCATCGAGGCCTTCACGGGATTCGAGCGTGGCGTGTATGCCGGGCTCGATGCGGGCAGCGGGAAGAAGGCGGCCTAAGGGAGAGCCGAGCTCTCCCCACACGTCATGGCCGGGCTTGTCCCGGCCATCCACGCCTGACCTTGCTGCACGAAGAACGTGGATGCCCGGGCCTTCGCTGCGCCGAAGCGGCTTCGGCCGCGCAGGCGGGACAAGCCCGGGCATGACGACCGAAAAAGATCGCACTGACTATCTTTGACGAGAGGATTTCGAATTGTCTGATAAAGCCGACAGCTATGTTTGCGGCATCTCGGACACGCCGCTGCTCGGCGAAACCATCGGCCGCAGCCTTGACCGCGCCGTGCGGCGCTGGGGCCATCGCGAGGCGCTGGTCTCGCCTAGCCACGGCGTGCGATGGACCTGGACCGAATTCGCCGAACGGGTCGACGCGCTCGCCGCCGGCTTTCTCGCGCTCGGCCTCGAGCGAGGGCAGCGGATCGGCATCTGGTCGCTGAACCGGCCGGAATGGACGCTGACCCAGTTCGCCGCCGCCAAGGCCGGCCTGATCCTGGTGACGATCAATCCCGCCTACCGCTTGAGCGAGCTGGAGTTCGCGCTGCGCAAGGTCGGCTGCAAGGCGATCGTCACGGCGACCGTGTTCAAGACCAGTCATTACATTGAGATGCTCAACACGCTGCTGCCGGAACTGGCCGGCGCCAAGCCCGGACAACTCAACGCAGCGCGACTGCCGGACTTGCGGATGGTGATCCAGATCGGTGGCCCCGCGGCATCAGGTACGATCCCGTTCGAAGAGGTCGCGCGCATGGGCGGAGCGCAGCATCGCGAGCAGCTCACTGCACTCGGCGCTGCCTTGCAATTCGACGATCCCGTCAACATCCAGTTCACCAGCGGCACCACGGGATCGCCCAAGGGCGTGACGCTGACGCACCACAATATCCTCAACAATGGCTATTTCACGGGACGTGCGATGCACCTGACCGAGCAGGATCGCATCTGCATTCCGGTGCCGCTCTATCACTGCTTCGGCATGGTGATGGGCAACCTCGCCTCCGTCACGCTCGGCACGACGATGGTATATCCCGGCGAGGGCTTCGATCCGCTCGCGACGCTGCGCGCGGTCGAGCAGGAAAAGTGCACGGCGCTGTACGGCGTGCCGACGATGTTCATCGCGGAGCTCGATCACCCCGAATTCCCAAAGTTTGACCTGACATCGCTGCGCACCGGCATCATGGCGGGCGCGCCCTGCCCGATCGAGGTGATGAAGCGCGTCAACACCGAGATGAACATGCGCGAGGTCACCATCGCCTACGGCATGACCGAGACCAGTCCGGTCAGCTTCCAGAGCGCGACGGACGACCCGCTCGAACGGCGTGTCTCTACCGTCGGGCGGATTCATCCGCATGTCGAGGTCAAGGTCGTCGATCTCGAGGGCAGGATCGTCAAGCGCGGCGAACGCGGCGAGCTCTGCACCCGCGGCTACAGCATCATGCTGGGCTATTGGGAGGAGAAGGAAAAGACGGCGGACGTGCTTGATGCCAATGGCTGGATGCACACCGGCGATCTCGCCACCATCGACGACGAGGGCTATTGCAACATCGTCGGCCGCATCAAGGATCTGGTGATCCGCGGCGGCGAGAACCTCTATCCGCGCGAGATCGAGGAATTCCTGTATCGCCACCCCAAGATTCAGGACGTGCAGATTTTTGGCGTGGCCGACACCCGCTATGGCGAGGAGCTCTGCGCCTGGATCCGCGTCAGGCCGGGCGAGACGCTGACGGCCGAAGAGGTTCGCGCGTTCTGCGACGGCCAGATCGCGCACAACAAGATCCCGCGCTATGTGGAGTTCGTCGACGAGTTTCCGATGACCGTGACCGGCAAGATCCAGAAATTCGTGATGCGCGATGCGGTGGAGCAGCGGCTGGGATTGAAGGCGGCGAAGACGGCTTAGGCCGCGAGCCGCAACTGTCATTCCCCGCGAAAACGGGGAATCCAGTACGCCGCGGCGTCTCGATTAAATCACAACCGCCTCTGGAATACTGGATCGCCCGGTCAAGCCGGGCGACGACAGCGCGGTTGGGGCGCGACTTCCTTAAACGGTCAACCCGCGCTGCTGCGCCAGCTCCTTCAGCGACACCTGCGGCCGCGCGCCGATGTGCTGGATCACTTCGGCAGCCGCGAGCGCGCCGAGCTCGCCGCACTGCTTGTGCGCCAGGTTACGCGCGAGACCGTACAGGAAGCCGGCGGCGAAGAGATCACCGGCGCCGGTGGTGTCCACCAGCTTCGCGATCGGCGAGGCCGGCGCGGCGACGGCCTCGGTCGGCGTCACCACCACGCAGCCCTTCTCGCTGCGGGTGACCACGCCGAGCTTGACGTCGTTGCGCAGCTGCTTCAGCGCGGTGTCGAAGTCCGAGGTCGTGTAGAGCGAATGCAGCTCGGATTCGTTGGCGAACACGATGTCGACGGTACCGTTGCGCATCAGCCCGAGGAATTCGTCGCGATAGCGGTCGACGCAGAACGAATCCGACAGCGTCAGCGCCACCTTGCGCTTGGCATCATGCGCGATCTGGGCCGCCTTGACGAAGGCGTCCTTGGCGTTCTTCGGATCCCAGAGATAGCCTTCGAGATAGACGATGCCGGCCGACGCGATCTCGGCCGGATCGATGTCGGCGGGCGACAGGTCCTGTGCGGCACCGAGATAGGTGTTCATGGTGCGCTCGCCGTCATCAGTGACCAGGATGTAGGAACAGCCGGTCGCAGGGCCGTCTTTCGCGGCGGGCGTGTTGAAGGCGACGCCGGCGGCGCGGATGTCGTGGACATAGAGCTTGCCGATCTGGTCGTCCTTGACCTTGCCGACATAGGCCGCGCGTGCCCCGAGGCTGCCGATGCCGACGATGGTGTTGGCGGCCGAGCCGCCCGAGACTTCGGTCGCCGGGCCCATGTCCTTGTAGATGGCGGCGGCCCGCGCCTCGTCGATCAGGGACATGCTGCCCTTGGTCATGGCGTGTTTGGCCAGAAAAGCCTCGTCAGTCCGGACCAGCACGTCGAACAGCGCGTTGCCGATGCCGAGAACGTCATATTTCACGTCAGCCATTCACCTTGATCCTGTTTGGCGGATTGCGATACCCGCGGAAATCCGCTTCCTGTCGGTCTGAAATCTGGCTCGCGGCCTATCACGACCGGCCCCAAGCGGGCAAGCAACGGTATTATGTCGGCGCAATGATCCGCTCTTTCCTGACAGTTTCAACGGGAACACTGGCCTCGCGGCTGCTTGGTTTTGCACGCGATTCGATGATTGCTGCACTGTTGGGCACGGGCGCGGTGGCCGATGCGTTTCTGGCCGCGTTTCAGCTCGTCAATGTGGTTCGGCGACTGCTCAGCGAGGGGGCGCTGAACGCTGCCCTGATCCCGGCCTGGCTACGCGTCCGTGACCGCGACGGCGAAGCGGCCGCTTCCGCCTTCGCCGGACGCGTGCTCGGCACGGTCAGCGCGGCGCTGATCGCGATCTCGATCGTGATTGCGCTGTTGATGCCATTGATCATCACGATCATCGCGCCGGGTTTTCTCGGCAGCGGCACGCTCGATCTTGCCGTCGCGAACGCGCGGCTGATGCTGCCCTATCTCGCCTTCGCCGGACCTGTCACCGTGCTGATGGGGCTGCTCAATGCGCAGGGGCGCTTTGCACTCACAGCATTCTCGCCGCTGCTGTTCAACATCGCGCTGATTGCGGCCATTGCGATGCTGCTCGTCTGGCATGCCGACGCCGGCTTCGCAGCATGGATGCTGGCGGCGACCGTCGGCGTGGCCGGACTGCTGCAATTGCTGATGCTGCTGTCGCAGCGAAGCGCGCGACTGGCGACGCCGCTGCGGATCAGCTTCGACCAGGAGATGCGCGGCTTTTTCGCCAAGGCAATCCCCGGCATGATCGCAAGCTCGGGCCCGCAATGGCTGATGGTCGCGGGCGCGATCATCGCCTCTGCAACGCCCTCCGCCGTGTCCTGGCTCTATTTCGCCAACCGCCTGATCGAGCTGCCGCTCGGTATCGTCGGCGTCGCGATGGGCACGGTGCTGGTGCCGGAGCTGACGCGCGCGGTGCGTAGCGGCGACCGTGACGCCGTGGCGCATGCGGAATCGCGCGCGCTGGAACTGGCGACCGGGCTGGCGCTGCCCGCGACGCTCGGCCTGATCGTTCTGGCCGAACCGATCGTGCGACTGTTGTTCGAGCATGGCGCATTCGGCGCGGACGACAGCACGGCCACCGCACATGCGCTGATGTGGCTGGCGCTGGGCCTGCCGGCGCATGTGCTGATCAAGGCGCTGTCGCCGGCCTACTTTGCCCGCAGCGACACGATGACGCCGCTGCTGGCGACCGCCAAGGGCTTTGTGGTCGCGATCGCCCTCGCTGTCGTGCTCGGACACGTCCTTGGCGCGAGCGGAATCGCTGCCAGCATCGCGGCCGGCGCCTGGAGCAGCGCGATCTCGCTGCTGCGGAAAGGCACCAGCGAGTTCGGCTTCTCGGTCGATGCGGCCGCCCGCAACCGGCTGCCGCGGATCATGCTCGCCGCGGCTGCCATGGGCGCCCTGCTTTGGCTCACGACCGGTCTGACGCCCGCCGAGGCGCATGGGCTGATCCGCTTCATCGTCCTGGGCGTGCAGATCGCAGCCGGAATCGCCGTCTATGGCGTGCTCCTGCAGGTCCTCGGCGCGGCCTCGTGGCGCGAGGCGGCTAACGCGCTGAAGCGCCCGGCCCGGACCGAGTCCGAGGCTTGACGCCATCGAATTACCCTTGACGGGGCAGCGCCGCTGTTGGAAACGACGGCCGAATACCTTCCAGGAAGACTTACCATGGCATTCGTTGAACGGGTCTTTTCGGGCGTCCAGCCGACGGGCAATCTGCATCTCGGCAATTACCTCGGCGCGATCGTCAACTTCGTGAAGATGCAGGAAACCCACAACTGCATCTATTGCGTCGTCGACATGCACGCAATCACGCAAGGCGTGGACGTCTGGGGCGGACCGGTCGAGCTCGCGCGCAACACCCGCGAGGTGACCGCGGCGTTCATCGCGAGCGGCATCGATCCGAAGAAGCACATCGTGTTCAACCAGAGCCAGGTCTCCGGCCACGCCGAGCTCGCCTGGATCTTCAACTGCGTCGCGCGCATGGGTTGGCTGGGCCGCATGACCCAGTTCAAGGAGAAGGCCGGCAAGGACCGCGAGAACGCTTCCGTGGGTCTGTTCGACTATCCCGTGCTGATGGCCGCCGACATTCTGCTGTACCGCGCCACCCACGTTCCGGTCGGCGAGGACCAGAAGCAGCATCTCGAGCTCTCTCGCGACATCGCGCAGAAGTTCAACAACGACTTTGGCGACTCGATCCGCAACCTCGGCGCCAATGACGGCCTGTTCTTCCCGCTGCCGGAGCCGCTGATCACGGGCCCCGCGACGCGCGTGATGAGCCTGCGCGACGGCACCAAGAAGATGTCGAAGTCGGACGCGTCCGACAATTCGCGCATCAATCTGACCGACGACGCCGACACCATCGCGCAGAAGGTGCGCAAGGCGAAGACCGATCCGGAGCCGCTGCCGTCAGAGGAAAAGGGCTTGGAAGCGCGCCCCGAGGCCGACAATCTCGTCGGCATCTTCGCCGCGCTCTCCGGCCGCTCCAAGGCTGACGTGCTGCGCGAATTCGGCGGCGGCCAGTTCTCCAGCTTCAAGAATGCGCTGGTGGATCTGTGCGTCACGAAACTCTCGCCGATCGCCGGCGAGATGAAGCGCCTCGTCGCCGACCCCGGCCATATCGACGCGATCCTGAACGATGGCGCCGACCGGGCCCGCGCGATCGCCGACGAGACCATGAAGCTCTCGAAGGACATCGTCGGCTTCATCCGCCGGCGCTGATTTCCCGCATTTGCGAGACCCGGCCGGCGCCCACTGCGCCGGCAGCTTCTCCTCTCCCCAAGCGTGAGGGAGTGTGGCAGCATGCCGGCCGTGCACATTCCGGGACATGCATGACCAGCAAGCGACTTTGCTTCGAGCCGGGTCACAAGCCCAAATGCCTCGTGATCGTCGATGACACCGCCGAATGGGATCGCGCGGTCTACTATGCCAGCCGCTGGGCGATCCGCGCCGGCGGCGGTGTGGTCATGCTGCGCATCATCGAGCCCGAGCAGCAGAGTCAGGAATGGCTCGGGGTGGCCGAGATCATGCGCGCCGAGGCGCAGGAGGCGGCGGAAGCCGCGCTCGACCGCGCCGCCGGCCGCGCCAACGGCATCGCCGCGATCACGCCGGAGCGGGTGATCCGCGAAGGCGATGCAATGGAACAACTGCTCGCCGTGATCGACGAGGACCCTGACATCGCCATGCTGGTGCTCGCCGCCAATCCCGGCGCGGAGGGTCCGGGACCGCTGGTCTCGCTGCTGGCGCATGAACTGGGCACGTTCCCGGTGCCGGTGACGATCATCTCGGGCGCGCTGAGCGATGGAAGCGTGGATTCGCTGTCGTAGGCGTCCCTATCTGGACTGCGGCCAACCAGATATCCGTCATGCCCGGGCTTGTCCCGCCTGCGCGGCCGAAGCCGCTTCGGCGCGGCGAAGGCCCGGGCATCCACGTTCTTGGCGCCACGAAGCAAGGCGTGGATGGCCGGGTCAAGCCCGGCCATGACGGCGCGGGAATATTAAAGTGTCCTAACCCGCTGATATCGCAACGAAACGTCCTACCCACCCCTTGACCGTGCGTTCCCCGTCGCCATCTGCTACTGGATAGCTTGCGCGCCGGCCTTGAACCGGCGACGTCTGGAGAAAACCATGTTCATTCAAACCGAAGCCACCCCCAATCCCGCCACGCTGAAGTTCATTCCCGGCCGCGTCGTCGTCGACGGCGGCCCGATGGAATTTTCGAGCCGCGAATCGGCCACGCGCTCGCCGCTGGCCGAAAAGCTGTTCGACGTGCCCGGCGTCACCGGCGTGTTCTATGGATCGGATTTCATCACCGTGACCAAGGCGAACGGTGAATGGCAGCAGCTCAAGCCCGCGATCCTCGGCGCCATCATGGAGCACTACATGTCCGGCGCGCCGTTGCTCGCCGATGGCGCGGCTCCAAGCGATGCCGATCTCGACGACGAGGATGAGTTCTTCGACGAGTCCGATGCCGAGACGGTCGACATGATCAAGGATCTGATCGAGACCCGCGTGCGGCCCGCGGTCGCCAATGACGGCGGCGACATCACCTTCCGCGGCTTCAAGGACGGGATCGTCTATCTCAACATGAAGGGCTCATGCGCCGGCTGCCCGTCGTCGACCGCGACGCTCCAGCACGGCATTCAGAATTTGCTGAAGCATTTCGTGCCCGACGTGGTCGAAGTTCGGCCGATGTAGGCGAAGTGCCGTAGGGTGGGCAAAGGCGCGCTTGCGCCGTGCCCACCATGCAATCATCGCGAAAAGAAGAGGTGGGCACGCTTCGCTTTGCCCACCCTACGAGATCTCTCCTACGCCGCTTGGCCGATGCTCGCCGCCTCTTCCGCGGCCTTGCGCATGCTCGCCGACATTTCGCTGGTGACGGTGCTCTGCTCCTCGACGGCGGCGGCCGTTGACGACACATATTCGCTGACGCCCTCGATCGCGCCCCGGATCGCCCCCAGCGCGGCGACCACGTCGACCGAGATGCCGTTCAGATTGCCGATCTCCTGCTCGATCCGGTCGGCGGCCTGCTTGGCCTGATTGGCGAGGTTCTTCACTTCAGATGCCACCACGGCAAAGCCGCGACCGGCCTCGCCGGCGCGCGCGGATTCGATGGTGGCGTTCAGCGCCAGCAGATTGATCTGACCGGTGATGCTGCCGATCAGCTGCACGATCATGCTCATCGACTCCGCCGCCTGCGTCAGCCGCTGCGCCTGATGGTCCGCCGCCTCGACCCGATCGACCGCGGTCGATGCGGTCTCGCGCGAGCGCGTCATTGCCTCGGCAATCTCGCGCACCGAGGCGTTGAGCTCCTCGGCGCCAGCGGCGACCGATTCCATCATATCGCGCACCTTCTCGCTGCGCTTGCGCGCGATCACCTGGGCGGTGGTGTCGGAGGCGTATTTCACGACCTTGAACGGATTGCCGTTGAGGTCGCGGATCGGGTTGTAGGAGGCCTGGATCCAGACCTGCCGGCCACCCTTGCCGACGCGCTGATATTCGCCGGACTGGAATTCACCGGCGTTCAGCCTGGCCCAGAAGGCCCGATAGGCTTCGCTGTCGCGCTCGTCAGTGCCCACGAACATGCTGTGATGCTTGCCGACGATCTCGGACAGCGTATAGCCGAGCGCGCCGAGGAAGTTTTCGTTGGCTGTCAAAACCTTACCGTCCATGCTGAACTCGATCACGGCCTGCGACTTGCCGATCGCCTCGATCTGCCCGGCAAAATTCGCATTCGACAGCTTCTGCGCACTGACGTCGGTCGCGAACTTCACCACCTTGAACGGCTTGCCGGTCTCATCGAGGATCGGATTGTAGGAAGCGAGAATCCAGACCTCCTTGCCGCCCTTGCCGAAGCGCTTGTATTCGCCGGACTGGAATTCGCCGCGGCCGAGCTTGGCCCAGAATTCGCGATAGGCTGCGCTATCGCGCTCACCTGCCCCCACGAATATGCTGTGATGCTGCCCCTGGATCTCGTCGAGCCGATACCCCACCGTGCTCAGGAAATTCTCGTTGGCGGTGATGATGGTGCCGTCGAGATTAAACTCGATCACCGCCTGGGCGCGGCCGATCGCGGAAATCTTGCCGGCATCTTCGAGGCTGCGGATCTTGCGCGCGGTGATGTCGGTCGCGAACTTGACGACCTTCACCGGCTTGCCGGCCTCGTCGATGATCGGATTGTAGGACGCCTGGATCCAGATCTCGCGGCCGCCCTTGCCGAGCCGCTTGTATTCGGCTGATTGATATGCGCCGCGGCCGAGCTGCGCCCAAAACTCGCGATAGGCCGCGCTGCCCCGCTCCTCCGGCATCACGAACATGCTGTGGTGCTTGCCGGCGATCTCGTCGAGCCGGTAGCCCATCGCGTCCAGGAAATTCTGGTTGGCCGTGATAATGGTGCCGTCGAGATTAAATTCGATGACCGCCTGCGACTTGCCGAGTGCAATGACCTGAGCCAAAGCCTCCCTAGCCGAAGAACCGCTTCGCCAAAAAGACATAAATGAACCCTTCCAAATGACCGAACAGGCGCGGCTTGATCTGCCAAAGCGCCCCGTCTGAGTCGTCGTTGACTCACTCTCCCGCCCGTTGACGGTGTCATTGGTTTGCTAATGATTACTTAAAATGCCAACATTTCAATCACTTAGCTATCTCTAAGGTTGCAAATTGATGCATCCGCATCGAAAATGGGGAGCGAAAATTTTGTCGCCTTCGCGTCCACGTAGAATTACGGGGCCGATCGTGCGCCTGTCGAGAAATCAAACTTGGACTGGTTCGACCGCGGCTCGACCGACTAAGCTGATTCGATGCTGATCCTTGCCATCGATACCGCGCTGGAAGCGTGCGCGGCTGCCGTTCTCGACACCGACGCCGTCCAGCTGCTTGCGGAGGAATCGCTTCTGATGAAGCGCGGCCACGCCGAAGCGCTGATGCCGATGATCGCGCGTGTGATGCAATCGGCCGATCTTGCCTTCACCTCGCTCGACCGCATCGCCGTCACCGTCGGTCCCGGAAGCTTCACGGGCCTGAGGGTCGGCATTTCGGCGGCGCGCGGCCTTGCGCTTGCGGCGAAGCGGCCCGCGGTCGGGCTGACGACGCTTTCGGCCTATGCCGCCACCGTCGTCGGCCAGAGCGGAACGGCGCCGGTGATCTCGGCGATCGATGCGCGGCACGATCACGTCTACTTCCAGATCGTAGCCGGCGACGGTAGCCCGCTGGTGCGGCCGAGCGTCGTGCCAATTGACGCGGCGATCGCGGCCTCGCAATTCGGTGCGCCGCATCTGGTCGGCAATGCCGCAAAGATCCTCGCCGATCGCTGGCCGAAGGACGGTCCGCAACCCGTTGCGGTCGACGCCCAGCCCGCGCCCGACATCGGCTGGGTCGCCTGGCTCGGCGCCGCGGCCAATCCCGAAACCACGCCGGCGCGGCCGTTCTATCTGAAGGCACCCGACGCAAAGCCGGCCGCACAGCCACCGTTCGCAGCACAAGCCGCAACCTCATGATGAGATGGCTTTCGGAATGGTGGCGCGGCGGCACGGCCGCCGTCGAGCCGGCCTCCACGCGCGACGCCGCGCGGCTGGCGCAGCTGCACGGACAATCCTTTGCCCGCGGCTGGGGCGAAGGCGAGTTCGAAGGCATGATCGGCGAGCGCAACACGCTCGTGCACCGGTTGCGGCTCGGCCGCAAGACCATCGGATTCGCGGTGTCGCGGATCGGCGCGGACGAAGCGGAAATCCTCTCCATCGCGGTCGACCAGGCTCACCGCGGCCGCGGGCTGTCCGGCACGCTGCTGATGACGCATCTCGGCCACCTCGCAGGGCGCGGCGTGCGCACAATATTTCTCGAAGTCGAGGAAAATAACCAGCCGGCGCGGCGGCTCTACGATCGGGCCGGATTCATGGTGGTCGGGCGCCGCGAACGCTACTATAAGCAGCCCAACGGGGAACAATTGAACGCACTTCTGATGCGACGTGACTTGTCGTAACATTGATGGCAGAAAGCGCCCCCGTCAGGCAGACACACTATGACTGGACTTAAACCTTCCTCCGCCTCCAAGGCGACCGGCATCGAGGCTCGCTGCGCCGCCACCGGCATGCGCATGACCGAGCAGCGCCGTGTCATCGCCCGCGTGCTGGCGGAATCGGTCGACCACCCCGACGTCGAGGAACTGTACCGGCGCTGCGTCGCCGTCGACGACAAGATCTCGATCTCGACCGTGTATCGCACCGTCAAGCTGTTCGAGGATGCCGGCATCATCGAGCGCCATGATTTCCGCGAGGGCCGCGCGCGCTACGAGACGATGCGCGACAGCCATCACGACCACCTCATCAATCTGCGCGACGGCAAGGTGATCGAGTTCACCTCCGAGGAGATCGAGAAGCTGCAGGCGGAGATCGCCCGCAAGCTCGGCTACAAGCTGGTCGACCATCGGCTCGAGCTCTATTGCGTCCCGCTCGACGACGACAAGCCGACGTCTTAAGTGGCATGATCTTGTCGGAAAACCGCTTCACACTTTTCCGGATCATGCCCTCGTGCCTATAGATCTCATCATCTTCGATTGCGACGGCGTGCTCGTGGACAGCGAGGTGATCTCCTGTCGCGCCCATGCCGATGTACTCACGCGGCACGGCTATTCCATCACCTCGGAGCAGGTATTCGCGCGCTTCCTCGGTCGCTCGACGCGGCAGGCCAATCTGGAGATCGAGACCGAGCTCGGTCGCAAATTGCCCGAGGCCTATCACAGCGATCTGCAGGACGAGCTGTTCCGCTCGTTCGAAGCCGACCTCGAAGCGATCCGCGGCATCCACGATGTGCTCGATGTCGTCACGCAGGCCGTCTGCGTCGCCTCGAGCGGCTCGCATCAGCGCATGCAGGTGAGCCTGGGAAGCACGGGCCTCTATGAGCGCCTCGCGCCGAACATCTTCTCGGCCTCGCAGGTCAAGAACGGCAAGCCGGCACCGGACCTGTTCCTGTTCGCGGCCAAGGAAATGGGCGTGGCGCCCGAGCGCTGCGTCGTGATCGAGGACAGCCTGGCCGGCATCGCCGGGGCGCGAGCGGCCGGCATGACCGTGTTCGGCTTCCATGGGGGCAGCCATTGCGGGGACGGCCATGCCGAGACCCTGCGCAAGGCCGGGGCCGACCTGACCTTTGCCGACATGCATCAGTTGCCGGAGTTGGTCCAGCGAAACGTCGGTATGGCCGAGCTTCGGTCGTAAAGAGCGTGTCGGGACCATGGACGAGCAACACAACATCGCTCTGATCGGCGGCAGTAACGACGAAAGGGCAGTAATCACCGAGTACGAAATTGATCCTGTCGTCTGCAAGCTGACCTGCACCTATCGCGGAAAGATGATCGAAGCTGAAGCCCCCGATTTCTTCGAGGCCCTGTGCTTGATCCGCCGTCAGCTCGAGCGTGAAGGGCTTATCCCATTCTGCTACGGCGCCAGCCTCAATGTGTATCCGTCCGCAATGGCGAGGGACATGGGAGCCGGGCTGAAGGCATACCGGATGAAGAAAGGTGTCCATGCGCGCATGGCCGACCTCGTCGAAATCTTCGACACCGGGCCTGATGTGACCCCGGCCTCGGTCGACGCGCAGGAAGAGTTTTTTCCGGAATGGCTCGCCGCCCCTCGCGTGTAGTGCTGGATCCACGCCAGGCGGGCCCGATTCGAGGGGTTTTGGGACCTGTCTCCCCTTTGGGAGCGCCCGGAATCCCGTTGAGGGCTCCATTCGCTGGATTTTCGCCCCTCCAGCCTATATCTGAGGGGCGTCCTCCACCTCAATTCCGGGTTCCATGACGCCGCCGCGCAAGCTGCACATCAAATCATATGGCTGCCAGATGAACGTCTACGATGCCCAGCGCATGGTGGACACGCTGGCTCCGGAAGGATTCGTGGAGACGGCCAACGCGGAGGATGCCGACCTCGTCATCCTCAACACCTGCCATATCCGCGAGAAGGCCTCCGAAAAGGTCTATTCCGAGCTTGGCCGGCTGCGGGTTGCCAAGGACGAGGCCGCGCGCGGGGGCCGGGCGATGCAGATCGCGGTGGCGGGCTGCGTGGCGCAGGCCGAGGGTGCTGAGATCACGCGCCGCGCGCCGGTGGTGGACGTCGTGGTCGGCCCGCAGAGCTATCATCACCTTCCGGAGTTGTTGAAGCGAGCGCGCGACGAAGGCCGCGCGATCGAGACCGAATTTCCCGCGGCTGACAAGTTCGGCTTCCTGGCCCAGCCAAAACCCGATGCAATCCGCGCGCGCGGCATTTCCGCTTTCGTCACGGTGCAGGAGGGCTGCGACAAATTCTGCACCTTCTGCGTGGTGCCCTATACGCGCGGCGCCGAAGTCTCGCGTCCCGTGGCGAAGATCGTCGATGACGTGAAGCGGCTGACTGACAACGGCGTCCGGGAGCTCACGCTGATCGGGCAGAACGTCAACGCCTATCATGGCGAGGGACCGGACGGGACAAGCTGGCCGCTCGGCCGATTGCTCGAACATCTGGCGAAGATTCCCGGCATCGCGCGGCTGCGCTATTCGACCAGCCATCCCCGCGATGTCGATGACAGTTTGATTGCAGCCCATCGCGATCTCGGCGAGCTGATGCCGTTCGTGCACCTGCCGGTGCAGTCGGGTTCGGACCGGATTCTTGCCGCCATGAACCGGAAACATACCGCCGATGATTATCGGCGTGTCATCGACCGTTTCCGGTCCGCGCGCCAAGACATTGCTTTTTCATCAGATTTTATCGTGGGCTTCCCCGGTGAAAGCGAGCAAGATTTTCTCGCCACCCTCGCGCTTGTCACGCAAATCGGCTACGCTGCCGCATATTCGTTCAAATACTCCGCCCGGCCGGGAACGCCGGCCGCGGATATGCAGGAGACGGTGTCCCCCGCCGAGATGGACCAGCGATTGGAGCGGCTCCAGGAACTGATCGACAGCCAGCAATCGGCCTTCAACAAGGCCGCGATTGGCTCAACGGTCGATGTGCTGTTCGAGCGTCCGGCCCGCAAGGAGGGCCAGATCGTCGGCCGCACTGCCTTCCTCCAGCCTGCGCATGTGATGGCCTCGCCCGACATCATCGGACAAATCCTGCCGGTCCGGATCGACAGCCTCGAACGCTATAGTTTCCTCGGTGAGCTCGTGACGCCGCGTAACGCGCGCGAGCCCGCTTTATCGCAAGCCATTGGAGCCTGAACCCTTGCCAAAAAGCGCATCGGATTCGTCTTCGTTCGCTCCCAGCCGCAAATTTGACCGCGACATGCAAGTTCCGCCCGAGACCCAGGTCGTCATCGACTTCGACGACAACCGCGCCGCATCCGCGTTGGTCGGCCCCTACGGCCAGCATCTCGCCCAGATCGAGCGGCGGCTCGGCGTCGTGGTCGACTCCAAGGGCAACCACATCACCATCGGCGGCACGCGCGACGGCTGCGACGCCGCGCGCCGCGTGCTGGAGACACTCTACGCGCAGGCCGTGAAGGGGCAGGATCTCGACCAGGGCGAAGTCGAAGGCGCGATCCGCGCCGTGATCGCACAGGGCTCGCTGTTCGAATTCGACGCCAAATCGGCCAAATCCACCTTCGACAGCATCAATTTGCGCAAGCGCCCGGTGCGCGCACGCACTGCCGCGCAGGATTCCTACATCCGCGCGCTGAAGCGCCACGAGCTGGTGTTCGGCATCGGCCCCGCCGGCACCGGCAAGACCTGGCTCGCGGTCGCGCATGCCGCGCAGCTGTTCGAGCGCAAGGAAGTCGACAAGATCATCCTGTCGCGTCCGGCGGTCGAGGCCGGCGAGCGGCTCGGCTTTTTGCCCGGCGATCTCCGCGAGAAGGTCGATCC
The DNA here is from genome assembly GCF_054061875.1 of Bradyrhizobium sp. S3.7.6. NCBI lineage: Bacteria > Pseudomonadati > Pseudomonadota > Alphaproteobacteria > Hyphomicrobiales > Nitrobacteraceae > Bradyrhizobium > Bradyrhizobium sp. S3.7.6. Next base: position 707,803 of record NZ_JBSSEQ010000001.1, read on the forward strand.
GTATCTCCGTCCGATCTACGACGCGCTTTACGATCTCATGGACGCGCGCATCGTCGAGCGGGCGCTCCAGACCGGCGAGATCGAGATCGCGCCGCTCGCCTTCATGCGCGGCCGCACGCTGACCAACGCCGCGATCATCCTGGACGAGGCGCAGAACACCACGTCTATGCAGATGAAGATGTTCTTGACCCGTCTCGGCGAGAACAGCCGCATGATCGTGACCGGCGATCCCTCGCAGATCGACCTGCCGAACGGCCAGACTTCGGGCCTTGCGGAAGCGACGCGCCTGCTGGGCGGCGTCGAAGGTATTGCACAAGTTCATTTCAAAGCCGAGGACGTGATCCGCCACGAGCTCGTGGCACGAATCGTCTCTGCCTATGAGGGGCAGCCGCAGCGGCCGGCCGCCGGTAAATCCTGACGAGACAACAACCGGACCATACGGGCGCGGACAGGGCGTCCTTTGGTTCCGAACAGACAAGATGTCACATCCAAACCTTCCCATGACCGAGGTCCTCGTCGTTGCCGATTGCTGGCAGCGCGAACCCGATTCCGAAGCGGTGATCCAGCGTGCGGTGGCGGCCGCCGCCGAGAGTGTCGACGAGGACGTTGCCGACGCCGAAGTGGCCGTGATGCTGACCGATGATGCCGGTATCCGTACGCTCAACAGCAACTGGCGCGGCATCGACAAGCCGACCAACGTGCTGTCGTTTCCCGCGCTCCAGCCGGAGGGCGAGTGGAAGGAAGGCGATGCGCCGCGCATGCTCGGCGACATCGCGATCGCCTACGAGACCATGCGGCGCGAGGCGGACGAGGAACAGAAGCCGTTCGATCATCATTTGAGCCATCTCGCCGTGCATGGTTTCCTGCACCTGGTCGGCTACGATCACGAGAACGATGGCGACGCGGAGGAGATGGAAGCGCTCGAACGAGAGATCCTGTCTCATCTCGGCATACCCGATCCCTATGCAGACCGCCCGGGGACGCATTGAGATGCCCGATTCCGACCCTATTCACGACAATCCGCGCAATACCGCCAATTTGCCGGTCGTGGTGACATCAGGCGAGGTGATGCGGCCGACCGCGGAAGGCTGGCTGCTGCGTGCCATTCGCACCCTGTTCGGCTGGAAGGCGGGATCGGTGCGCGACGATCTCCAGGTCGTGCTCGATGCCACGACGCCTGACGACACCGGCTTCTCGACCGTCGAGCGCACCATGTTGCGCAACATCCTCGGTCTGCACGAGCGCCGCATCGCCGACGTCATGGTGCATCGTGCCGACATCATCGCGGTGAAGCGCGACATCCCGCTCGGCGAATTGATGGACCGCTTCGAGAGCGCCGGCCATTCGCGTCTCGTCGTCTACAACGAGACGCTGGACGACCCCGTCGGCATCGTCCACATCCGCGATCTGCTCGCTTTCATGACCGCGCGCGCACGGGTGTCCGAGGCCACGAAAACCAAGCGCAAGAAACCGCTGCCGGCCGGCCTCGACCTGCGTACGGTCGACCTGGCGCTACCGCTGCAGGATGCGCGCATCATCCGCAAGCTGCTCTACGTGCCGCCGTCGATGCGGGCGATCGACCTGCTGGCGCAGATGCAGGCGACGCGCATTCATCTGGCGCTGGTGGTCGACGAATATGGCGGCAGCGACGGACTGGTTTCGCTCGAGGACATCGTCGAGCAGATCGTCGGCGAGATCGACGACGAGCATGACAGCGACGAGCCGCCCTCGATCGTGCGGCTGCCCGACAACGCCTTCATTGCAGACGCCCGCGCCAGCCTCGACGACGTCCGCACGGTGATCGGAGAGGATTTCGTCACCGGCGAGGCGGGTGAGGAAGTCGAGACGCTCGGCGGCTATCTCGTCAGCTTCGTCGGGCGCCTGCCGGTGCGCGGCGAGGTGATCTCCGGCCCCGGCCATTACGAGATCGAGGTGCTCGATGCCGATCCGCGCCGCGTCAAGCGGCTGCGCATCTCGACACGGAAGGAGCGCCCTGCGCCGCGTACCCAGCGCGAGAGCCGCCGCCGCGAAGCCACGCCGGAGAGCGGTCAACCGCCTTCCAGCGACACGCCCGTCCCGCCGCCAAGCGACGGGACCGGTTCGCAGTGAGCCCGTTCCAGCGGTTTCGGCAGATTGCGCTTGCCATCATCCTCACCTGGGGATGGAAGCGTGCGCTCATCGCGATGGGATGCGGTGCGCTGTCGGTGCTGGCGCTGGCGCCATTCAATGTCTTTCCGGTGCTATTCATCACCTTCCCGGTGCTGGTCTGGCTGATCGACGGCGCGGGCGCCGGACGATATCGCGGCGTCCCTGCCGCGGCACTGACGGGCTATTGGTTCGGGCTCGGCTATTTCGTCCCCGGCCTCTACTGGATCGGCTACGCCTTCTTCGTCGACGCCGACGTGTTCGCGTGGCTGACGCCGTTCGCCGTGCTTGGCCTGCCGGCCTATCTCTCCATCTTCACCGCGATCGGATTCGCGCTGGCCCGCCTGCTCTGGACCAAGGATGCCACGCGCATCCTCGCGCTCGCCGCAAGTCTCACCATCGCCGAATGGCTGCGTGGTCACGCATTGACCGGTTTCCCCTGGAACGCGTTCGGCTATGCCCTGTCAGAGCCGCTGCCGCTGGCGCAGACAGCGTCGCTGATCGGCCTGTGGGGCATGACGTTCCTTAGCGTTGCGATCTTCGCAAGCCCGGCGGCGCTGATCGACCGTACGCCCGATCGCCGCCCGGCATGGCGCGCGCCGGCTGCTGCGATTGCCCTTCTGATTGTCATGAGCATCTTCGGCGCGATCCGCCTGTCGCTGCATCCGACCACGATGGTCGCGGGCGCGAAGCTGCGCCTGATGCAGCCGGACCTCCAGCAGGACGCGAAATTCAACTACGCCGCCAAGGCGGAGGTGATGAAGAAATACCTGGCGCTGTCGGACCGCGCCTCGGGGCCGCAATCGACCGGCGTGCGCGATGCCACCATCCTGATCTGGCCGGAATCCGCCTTTCCGTTCTTCCTGACCCGCGAAGCCGACGCGATGGCGCAGATCGCCGAGCTGCTGCCGAAGGGTACGGTGCTGATCACGGGCTCGGTTCGCGCCCCCGACCTGCCGCGGGGCACGCCGATCACGCGCGCCTACAACTCGATCTACGTGATCGATCACGACGGCAGCGTGCTTTCGGTCTATGACAAGCTGCACCTCGTGCCGTTCGGCGAATTCCTGCCCTACCAGGACTTGATGGAGAAGCTCGGCTTTGAGCAACTCACGCGCGTGCGCGGCGGATTCATTCCGGGCAGCGTGCGACATGCGCTATCGGTGCCCGGCGCGCCGCCCGCGCTGCCGCTGATCTGTTACGAAGCAATTTTTCCAGGCGAGGTCGCCGGCCGCAATGAGCGTCCGGGCTGGATCGTGAACCTCACCAATGACGGCTGGTTCGGCATATCGACCGGTCCCTATCAGCATCTCGAGCAGGCCCGGATGCGTGCGATCGAGCTCGGATTGCCGCTGGTCCGGTCCGCCAATACCGGCGTGTCAGCGGTGATCGATCCGGTGGGACGAACCGTTGCCAGCCTCGGCCTCGGCGTCGAAGGCATTTTGGATGCAAACCTGCCCGCCGCAATTCCGCCGACCGTCTATGCGCGGGTGGGCGACGTGCCCGCAGCCATGCTCGTTGCGCTGGCCGTGTTTCTGGCGGTCCGCCGACGTGTTGCCAAACGGCACCCCTGATCACGCCTCGCGGCCGCCGCGACCGGAATCCTTTGACAACCGTAGTCCCACGGTTGACAGACTGCACGCGCCCTCCTCATTCTGCACCGGCTGCAAAAGACAGTGGGCGTTGCTAAATTTCTCCGCAATGTTTCCCAATAACAGGGTTTGATTTTGACGCTGCTGGCACCGGAGGCATTCTTGTGATTGCGCCGAAGGTGATGTTTGGAGGCTGAGGAAATGTCGAAAGCGCCCAACCCTGTTGACAAATATGTCGGCAGCCGCGTGCGTATGCGCCGCATCATGTTGGGCATGAGCCAGGAAAAGCTCGGTGAAGCTTTGGGCCTGACTTTCCAGCAGATCCAGAAGTACGAGAAGGGCACGAATCGCGTCGGCGCAAGCCGCATCCAGCAGATCGCCGAGATTCTGCAGGTGCCGGTGTCGTTCCTGTTCGAGGGCGGACCGAGCGGCGTAGCTGGCCCGGACGGCTTCGCCGAAGGCGCCTCGCCGTCGTATGTGTCGGACTTCCTCGCGACCTCCGAAGGTCTCGCTCTGACCAAGGCGTTCACCCGAATCACTGATTCGAAGATGCGCCGCTCGATCGTCGATCTCGTCGAGCAGATCGCCGCCCGCGAAGGTCCCGACAAACGCTGACGCGACGGCTCAATCCGATTTGAGACTGCGTCAAATCTGGCCTATGTCGTCATTTGCGGGCGCGTTTTTGGTGCGCGCCCTCTTCGATGATGCGGTTCAAAGGCACAGATGCGTTCATGACCAAGTCCAATTGGTTCGATTCACAAACTATTCTCGATGGCATCCGCCGCTGGGTGGAGATCGAGACGCCGACGGACACACCTGAACAGGTCAACAAGCTGATCTCCGTGGTCGCGGAGCAATACCGCGATCTGCCGGTTACGCTCGAGCGCGTCGCCGGCGTCGATGGCTGCGGCGATCATCTCGCTGCACGCTCGACCTGGGGCCAGGACCGGCCGGGCATTTTGGTGCTGAGCCACCTCGATACCGTTCATCCCATGGGATTCATCGAGCGCCTGCCGTTCAAGGTCGAGGGCGACAGCGCGTTCGGTCCCGGCATCTACGACATGAAGGGCGGCGCCTATATCGCCCATCACGCCTTTCGCGCGCTCTGCGCCGCCGGCGATCGCTCGCCGCTCGGCATCACCCATTTGTTCACCTCCGACGAGGAGATCGGCAGCCCGACCTCGCGCGCGCTGATCGAGGCGGAAGGGCGCAAGGCCAAATACGTGCTGGTGACGGAGCCCGCGCGCGACGGCGGCAAGATCGTCACCGGGCGCAAGGGCGTCGGACGATTCGAAGTATTCATCAAGGGTGTGCCCGCACATGCCGGCACGCGGCCCCAGGATGGCCGCAGCGCGATCCGCGAGCTTGCCAACGTCATCCTGGCGCTGGAAGCGATGAACGATCTGGCACGCGGCGTCACGGTGAATGTCGGCGTGGCACGCGGCGGCACGCGTCCCAACGTCACGCCGGAGGAGGCCTATGCCGAAGTCGACCTGCGCGTGCCGAGCTTTGCCGACGCGGAGGAGTTCGTCGGCAAGATCCTCGGGCTGAGGTCGAAGACGGATGGCGTCACGGTCAAGGTCACGGGCGGACTCAACCGTCCGCCCTACGAGAAGAGCAATGCAGGCGCCTCGCTGTACGAGCATGCGAAGTCGCTTGCCACCGAGATCGGCTTCGAGCTGATCGACACCCACACCGGCGGCGGCTCGGATGGCAATTTCACCGCCGCCCACACCGCAACGCTCGATGGACTCGGCGTCGACGGCAAGGGCGCACACACCCATTATGAGCAGATCTACCTCTCGTCGCTCGAACCCCGCGCGCGGCTGCTCCATCGCCTGTACCAGACGCTGCGATGAGCGAACGAAAATCAGATCCCGATCGCGATGACAGCGAACGCGCCTTCTTTGGGCGCCGCAAGGGCCACAAGCTCAGGCAGCACCAGGCCGAGCTGATCGATCATCTACTGCCGCATCTTTCACTCGACATCGAGGGCGAGAAGCCGGCGAATGCCAACGAGATCTTCGATCCCGCGGCCGACGATGTCCGGCTCGAGATCGGCTTCGGCGGCGGCGAGCATCTTGCGGCCGAGGCCCAGAACTTCGCCACGACCGGCTTCATCGGCTGCGAGCCCTATGTCAACGGCATGGCAAAGATCCTCGCGCAGATCGAGGCCGCCAACATCGGCAACATCCGCCTGTTCGCGGGCGATGCCGCCGAGCTCCTGGCCTGGCTGCCGCAGGCATCGCTGTCGCGGATCGACCTGATCCATCCCGATCCCTGGCCGAAGCGGCGGCACTGGAAGCGGCGCTTCGTCCAGGACCGCACCATCGCCGCGATGGCACGCGTGCTGAAGGCGGGCGGCGAATTCCGTTTCGTCTGCGATATCGACGATTACTGCGCGTGGACGCTGATGCATCTGTCGCGGTCGACGGATTTTCAGTGGCTCGCCCAATGCGCCGACGATTTCCGTCGGCCATGGGACGGCTACACCATGACGCGCTACGGCCGGAAGGCCACGCGCGAAGGGCGCAAGACCACATATCTGCGGTTCAGGCGCGCATAGATTCTTCGCGCGATCCATCGATAATCGTCATGCCCGGGCTTGTCCCGGGCATCCACGTACTTTCCTCCTGTGGGCAGCAAGAACGTGGATGGCCGGGACAAGCCCGGCCATGACGACGAAGATCCGTACTTTGATTAGATCGTCTGGCGGTTGCGCCAGAATTTCACGACGCGCTCGGCCGTTGACGGCATCAGGCGCGTGAAGTTCACGCGCGCCTGCTCGAGATCGGCATCAGCCGGCGTGCGATGCGGGCCGTACCACATCAGGATCAGCGCGCGCACCGTGGGCCAGCCGAGATTGAGCACGCGCCCCAGAATCAGAATCGGATCGTAGCGGTCGCCCGCGACCAGGCGATCGAGGATCGAGAGGCGGACACCGGACATCGCCGCGAGCGAGGCGATCGATTCCTCATATTTGAGCGCCTTGGCGAAGCCGAGCAGCGCGCTCTCGCCGAGATGACCCTCGCGATGCAAGGTCAGCACCGTGCGCTGTGCCGCCGAGAAATCGCGGCGCGGCCCCGGCGGCAGCGCGGCCTCCTCGATCGCCGCCATGGCGCGCTTGATCTCGACCTGGCGCACGGGATTGACCACGCTCGAGAGGCGGCGGCGGATGACGTCGAGCGTGCCGTCGAGCAGCTGTTTCAGGTGCTCGCCCGAGAGATCGTTGCGCTGGCCGATCTTGAGCGTCAGCACGCCGTCCTGCGACGCACGCTTGATCAGCTCGGAATAGCTGCCTTGCGAGAACTCCGCGCCGGCATTGCCCGCGGCGCGACGCACCACGTCGCGATCGCCGCGCTCGACCAGCACGTCGGTGATGGCGGCCGACAGTGCGGGGCGCTCGGTCATCGCCAGCAGATGGCCCTGACCCTTCAGCCGCGCGATCTCGACGAGAGCGGCGTCGTCGAGCACCGGCGAGCGGCGCAGCACAGGGCCCGCCACCATGATCTCGTTTTCGCGCGCGAGCTGGCTCACCAGATGCGGCGGCGCATTGTTCAGGCGCGAGAAGCGCTCGGCGAGGTCGACGCGCGAGGCAAGCTCGGCATGCGGAACGAGATCGATCAGCAGATTGTCGAAGAGATCGACGAGATCGGGACGGAGCTTCTCGGCGTCCTGGAAGAACAGTTGGGCGATGGCGCGCGCGATCTCACCGCGACGCCGGGGGTCGCCGCGTTTGACGATCTCGTCCAGTCCGGGAATGAGCGACGTGGCAGCGGTCATGAAAACGCAACTCGTACAGGGCACGCCGCGGGTGCGCCCTTGGTCCAAGCCGCCCCACAATCAGGGAATTTAGGCCTGCTAGATGAAGGAAGCGTTGCGCGGGGGGGGGGGCCACAGGCCGGGCGCAAAAAGCCTCGTCTTTCCCGCGATGGGCCTTGTCCGGGAGGACGGAAAGGGCTATATCAGCGCCAATTCATCTTCTCATACGATCCGCGTAGTGAGAGTGGGCCCGAAAGGACCCGCTCTTTTTTATTACCTGAACGCGGCTTGGTTGAAGATATGCGGCCCGGCGAGCTGCCGGGATAAAGAGTTCCGAAACAGGCTCTGCGGATCCTAACCTGTTCAAGTCCTTAACCAAGCCTTAACCATCGAGCGCCTTGACCCCTGATATGACCGAACCGAACACTGGTTCCACGGATGCCGAGTTGCTGGCCGAGCCGAGGCTCGTGGTCGAGCCGGGCGTGGCGGCACGTGTGTCTGCGGTCGCAGGTCCGGTGCTCGAGGGCATGGGCTACCGCCTGGTGCGGATCCGCATCTCCGGCGAGGCCGGCTGCACCGTGCAGATCATGGCCGAGCGGCCGGACGGCTCGATGCAGCTCGAGGATTGCGAAGCGATCTCGCGGGCGCTGTCGCCCGTGCTCGACGTCGCGGACCCCATCGACCGCGCTTATCGGCTGGAAATCTCCTCGCCGGGGATCGACCGTCCGCTGGTGCGCCGCTCGGATTTCGAGCGCTATTCCGGCTATCTGGTGAAGATCGACATGGCGGTCGCCCATGAGGGGCGGAAGCGGTTCCGTGGCATGCTTGGTGCCGTCGAAGGCGACCGCGTGCACCTGCATCGCGACGACGTCAAGGCGAACGATAATCCCGACGTTCTCCTGACGATGGAAGACATCGGTGAGGCACGCTTGGTGCTGACCGACGAGCTGATCGCGGAATCCATGCGCCGCGGCAAGGCCGAGGAGCGCCAGATGCGCCGCGATCTCGGCATCGAGCCGCCGGCTGCACCGCACGCGGAAATCAGTGCGAAGATCACCAAGAACACCAAGCCGCAAAAAAAGAAGCCGGCACCGACCAATACGAAGAAGCACCGCCTGGCCGCCGAACGCGCGCGGCGGGGCGAGATCGAGCCTGACGAAGGAGACTAGCCATGGCAGTCAGCGCCAATCGACTTGAATTGCTCCAGATCGCCGATGCCGTCGCGCGCGAGAAATCGATCGACCGCGGCATCGTCATCGCGGCAATGGAAGACGCCATCGCCAAGGCGGCACGGGCACGTTACGGCAGCGAGACTGACGTTCATGCCGAGATCGACCCGAAGAAGGGCGAGCTGCGGCTGTCGCGCCACATGCTGGTGGTCGAGAAGGTCGAAAATCATTCCAACCAGATCTCGCTGGTGGATGCGCAGCGCGCCAATCCCGGCGCCCAGGTCGGTGACACCATCGCCGATACGCTGCCGCCGCTGGAATATGGCCGCATCGCCGCGCAATCGGCCAAGCAGGTGATCGTGCAGAAGGTGCGCGAGGCCGAGCGCGACCGGCAATATCAGGAATTCAAGGACCGCATCGGCGACATCGTCAACGGCGTCGTCAAGCGCGTCGAATATGGCAGCGTGATCGTCGACCTCGGCCGCGGTGAAGCCATCATCCGCCGCGACGAGATGCTGCCGCGCGAAGTGTTCCGCAACGGCGACCGCGTCCGCGCCTACATCTTCGACGTCCGCCGCGAGACCCGCGGCCCGCAGATCTTCCTCTCCCGCACCCATCCGCAGTTCATGGCGAAGCTGTTCGCGCAGGAAGTGCCTGAGATCTATGACGGCATCGTCGAGATCAAGGCGGTGGCCCGCGATCCCGGCTCGCGCGCGAAAATCGGCGTGATTTCCCGCGATTCCTCGGTCGATCCGGTCGGCGCTTGCGTCGGTATGCGCGGCTCGCGCGTGCAGGCGGTGGTGAACGAGCTGCAGGGCGAGAAGATCGACATCATTCCGTGGTCGCCCGACATCGCGACCTTCGTGGTCAACGCGCTGGCGCCGGCCGAAGTCTCCAAGGTCGTCATCGACGAAGACCGCGAGCGCATCGAGGTCGTCGTGCCCGACACCAACAACCAGCTCTCGCTGGCGATCGGCCGCCGCGGCCAGAACGTGCGTCTGGCCTCGCAGCTCACCGGCTGGGACATCGACATCCTGACCGAGCAGGAGGAATCGGAGCGCCGCCAGGCCGACTTCGAGAACTCCACCCGCGTCTTCATGGAATCGCTCAATGTCGACGAGGTGGTCGGCCAGCTGCTGGCGTCCGAAGGCTTCACCTCGGTCGAGGAACTCGCGATGGTGGACCTCAAGGAACTCGCCGGCATCGAAGGCTTCGACGAGGAGACCGCGCAAGAGCTCCAGAACCGTGCCCGCGAATATCTCGAGCAGCAGGAGGCCGAGATCGAGGCCAAGCGCAAGGAGCTCGGTGTCGAGGACGCCGTCAAGGACGTGCCGGGCGTCACCTCCAAGATGCTGGTCAAGTTCGGCGAGAACGACATCAAGACCGTCGAAGACCTCGCCGGCTGCGCCACTGACGATCTGGTCGGCTGGACCGAGCGCAAGGAAGGCGGCGAGCAGACCAAATTCCCTGGTGCGCTCGACGGTATCGAGATCTCCCGTGACGATGCCGAAGCCATGATCATGCAGGCCCGCGTCAAAGCCGGCTGGATCACCGAAGCCGATCTCGCGAAGCCCGCCGAAGAGGCCGAGGCGACCGAAGATCAGCCGGCTTAAGGACGAAGGAGAATGTCGCCCGGATGCTCGCAGATACTGACCACGATCTCGACCATGGACCGCGGACCGAAAGGTCCGCGACCATGCGGATGTGCGCGGTCAGTCGCGAGGTCCGGCCGATCGACGAGCTGATCCGCTTCGTCATTTCGCCGCAAGGCGACATAGTTCCCGATCTCAAGCGCAAGCTGCCCGGACGCGGCATGTGGGTCACCGCCTCGCGCGAGGTGGTTGCGGAAGCCGTGCGGCGTCACCAATTTAGCAAAGCCTTCAAGCGCGAGCTGCGCACTCCCCAGACGCTTCCCGCCGACATCGAGGCGCTCCTGGTTCGGAGTGTGACGGAAGCCCTTGGGATTGCCGCCAAGGCGGGCCAGATTGTGGCCGGCTTCGGCAAGGTCGAAAGCGCCCTGCGGGAAAGCACGGCCGAGGTCCTGATCCATGCCAGCGACGGGGCCGCGGACGGAATCCGCAAATTGGACATGCTGGCACGTCAAAATGACGGGAATCGCGGCGCCAAGCCGCAGATTCCCGTCGTCACTGCGTTGAAATCGATAGAATTGGATTTGGCACTTACCCGGTCAAATGTGATACATGCTGCCCTGCTCGCGGGCCCGGCGAGCAAGTCATTCCTGTCACGTAGCCAGATGCTGGTCCGATACCGGATGGCGGACGATGACAAGACTGCCGAAAAGCCCGGCCAGGATTTCTGAGAGACAACGACGACCCGATAGGACGGTGCGGCAACGCACAACGTTAACAAAGATCAGGATTAGGACTGCTGAATGGTTGATACCAAGACCCCTGACGACAAGAAGCTGAGCGTTCCGAGCAAGACGCTATCGCTCAAGCCGCGCGTCGAAACGGGCACTGTGCGTCAGAGCTTCAGCCATGGCCGCAGCAAGCAGGTCGTGGTCGAGAAGCGCGGCAAGCGCCGCGTCGACGGCAGCCCCGAACCGCAAGCTCCCGCGGTTGTTGCAAAGCCGGCACCGGCCGCGCCTGCTCCCGCTCCGGCACGCCCGGCTCCGCCGCGCAACGCCGGCTCCGGCGTGGTGCTGCGCACGCTGACCGAGGACGAACGTTCCGCCCGCGCCAGCGCGCTGGCCGACGCCAAGGTGCGCGAAGTCGAAGAGCGCCGCCAGGCCGAAGACGAAGCCCAGCGCCGCGCTGTCCGCGAAGCCGCCGAACGCGTCGAGCGCGAAGCCGCCGAGGCCCGCCGCAAGGCCGAGGATGAGCGCCACCGCCACGAAGAGGAAGCCAAGCGCAAGGCCGAAACCGAGGCCAAGAAGCGTTTTGGCGAAGGCGAACAGCCGGCGTCAGCCGCGCGCCCTGCAACTGCCGCCCCGGCCGCTCCCACGCCACGTCCTGGCGCGCCCGCAGCACGCCCCGGCACCACCACGACCACGGCACGCCCGGGAACAACCACCGCGCGCCCTGGAACGACCACCGCGAGGCCGGGAGGCGGCCCGTTGGGTCGCGCTCCCGCGGTCGCAGCCGGACCGGACGAGGACGATGGTCCGCGCCAGATCCGTCGCGGTCCCGGCGGCGCCGCGCGTCCTGTGGTAGCCCCCAAGCCCACCCACAAACCCGGCCCGCAGAAGGAGCGCGGTCGCCTGACGGTCGTGACCGCATTCAATGCCGACGACGTGCGCGAGCGCTCGATCGCCTCGTTCCGCCGCCGCACTCAGCGCCTGAAGGGCCATGCCGCGAACGAGCCGAAGGAAAAGCTCATCCGCGAGGTGGTCATTCCGGAAGCGATCACCATCCAGGAGCTCGCCAACCGCATGGCCGAGCGCGCGGTGGAAATCATCCGCATGCTGATGAAGCAGGGCGCGATTCACAAGATCACCGACGTGATCGACGCCGACACTGCGCAGCTGATCGCCGAAGAGCTTGGTCACACCGTCAAGCGCGTTGCCGCGTCCGACGTTGAAGAAGGCCTGTTCGACGCCACCGACGATTCCACCGACACCGAGACGCGTTCGCCCGTCGTGACCGTGATGGGTCACGTCGACCACGGCAAGACCTCGCTGCTCGACGCGCTCCGCCATGCCAACGTCGTCTCCGGCGAAGCCGGCGGCATCACCCAGCATATCGGCGCCTATCAGGTGCTGTCGCCCGAAAGCGGCAAGAAGATCACCTTCATCGACACGCCCGGCCACGCCGCGTTCACCGCGATGCGCGCCCGCGGCGCCAAGGTGACCGACATCGTCGTGCTGGTGGTTGCTGCCGATGACGGCGTCATGCCGCAGACGATCGAAGCCATCAACCACGCCAAGGCGGCGCGGGTCCCGATCATCGTTGCCATCAACAAGATCGACAAGCCCGATGCGAAGCCCGAGCGCGTGCGCACCGAGCTGCTCCAGCACGAGGTGCAGGTCGAATCCTTCGGCGGCGAAGTCGTCGACGTCGAAGTGTCAGCCAAGAACAAGACCAATCTCGACAAGCTGCTCGAGATGATCGCGCTCCAGGCCGACATCCTCGACCTGAAGACCAATTCGGAGCGTCCGGCCGAAGGCACCGTGATCGAAGCCAAGCTCGATCGCGGCCGTGGCCCGGTCGCGACCGTGCTGGTCCAGCGCGGCACGCTTCGTGTCGGTGACATCATTGTCGCCGGCGCCGAGATGGGCCGCGTCCGCGCGCTGATCTCGGATCAGGGCGAGACGGTGCATGAGGCCGGTCCTTCGGTTCCGGTCGAGGTGCTCGGCTTCAACGGTCCGCCGGAGGCCGGCGATCGTCTCGCGGTGGTCGAGAACGAAGCCCGCGCCCGCCAGGTCACCAGCTATCGCGCGCACCAGAAGCGCGAGAACGCGGCTGCCTCGATCTCCGGCATGCGCGGCTCGCTCGAGCAGATGATGTCGCAATTGAAGACGGCGGGCCGCAAGGAATTCCCGCTGATCATCAAGGCCGACGTGCAAGGCTCGCTGGAAGCGATCCTCGGCTCGCTGGAGAAGCTCGGCACCGATGAAGTCGCAGCCCGCATCCTGCATGCCGGCGTCGGCGGCATCTCGGAATCGGACGTGACGCTCGCGGAAGGCTTCAACGCCGCGATCATCGGCTTCTCGGTTCGTGCCAACAAGGAGGCGGCTGCGGCCGCCAAGCGCAACGGCATCGAGATCCGCTACTACAACATCATCTACGACCTCGTGGACGACGTGAAGAAGGCGATGAGCGGCCTGCTCGCGCCGACCCTGCGTGAAACCATGCTGGGCAATGCCGCGATCCTGGAGATCTTCAACATCTCCAAGGTCGGCAAGGTTGCCGGCTGCCGCGTCACCGACGGCACCGTGGAACGCGGCGCCAATGTGCGCCTGATCCGCGACAACGTCGTCGTGCACGAAGGCAAGCTGTCGACGCTGAAGCGCTTCAAGGACGAAGTGAAGGAAGTCCAGTCCGGTCAGGAGTGCGGCATGGCCTTCGAGAACTACCACGACATGCGTGCCGGTGACGTGATCGAGTGTTATCGCGTGGAGACGATCCAGCGCTCCCTGTAAGTCCAAATCTTACCGAAGCGCCCGGATCTTTTTGAGCTGAAATTGCGGGAGTGCGATGGCCGGATTTATTCCGGCCATCCGCGCCGCATTCGTTTCAACAGGACAAATGACAATGCTCGTGTCCCAAACGCGGGCACGACGAGGTGATTTTCAACCATGCCCCGCCACCATCAGAAGAAAAGTTCCGCGCCGGGCGGCTCGCAACGCCAGTTGCGTGTCGGCGAGCAGGTTCGCCACGCGATGGCCGAGATTCTGGCGCAAGGCAATGTGCATGATGTGGACCTCGAAGGTCACATCATCACCGTGCCGGAGGTTCGGATGTCGCCCGACCTGAAGCTCGCAACGGTTTACGTGATGCCGCTCGGTGGCCGCGACACCGAGGTCATCATCGCTGCGCTCGAGCGCAACAAGAAATTCCTGCGCGGCGAAGTCGCGCGGCGCGTTAACCTGAAATTTGCACCTGACCTTCGTTTCCGCGTCGACGAACGATTCGACGAAGCGGAACGGATCGAGAAGCTTTTGCGAACACCTGCGGTGCAGAAGGACCTGGAACAGGATCCGGATTCGGATCGGGAAGAAGAGCGATGACGATGGACCCGGCTCACGGCACGATCGGCGGCGAAGAGACCGATCAGCGCGACGTGCAGAAAAATAATTTTGCGGATCTCGGCGGCGATTCGCAGCCGCATCAGGAGCCGCGCCGCGTCAACAACGATCCCCGCGCCAACAAGCAGAAGGGCAACCAGCCGCGCCGCGACCGCCGCGACGTCCATGGCTGGGTCGTGCTCGACAAGCCGATCGGCATGACCTCGACGCAAGCCGTCGCCGTGCTCAAGCGCCTGTTCAACGCCAAGCGCGCGGGACACGCCGGCACGCTCGACCCGCTCGCCTCCGGCGGCCTGCCGATTGCGCTCGGCGAGGCCACCAAGACCGTTCCCTTCGTGATGGACGGCCGCAAGCGCTACCAGTTCACCGTGTGCTGGGGCGAGGAGCGCGACACCGATGATATCGAGGGCCGGGTCACCGCGACCTCCGACCAGCGCCCGACCCAGGAGGCCATCCTGGCCCTGCTGCCCCGCTTCACCGGGGTGATCGAGCAGATCCCGCCGCGCTATTCCGCGATCAAGGTCCAGGGCGAGCGCGCCTACGACCTCGCCCGCGACGGCGAGGTTGTGGAACTGGCCCCCCGTCCCGTCGAAATTCATCATTTAACCCTTGTGGATCAACCGGATAGCGACCGGGCAGTGTTCGAGGCGGAGTGCGGCAAGGGCACCTATGTCCGGGCGCTGGCCCGCGATATGGGCCGGATTCTCGGCACTTACGGCCACATCTGCGCGCTGCGGCGGACCCTGGTCGGCCCATTTGACGAGAACGACATGATTCCGCTGGATCAGTTGGAGGCTTTATGCGATAGAGCCGCGTCCGGCGAGGGCAGCCTCGCCGACGCGCTTATGCCCGTTGAGACCGCGCTGGACGACATCCCGGCACTGGCCGTCACTCGGGCTGATGCGGCAAGGCTCCATCGGGGCCAGGCCGTTTTATTGCGCGGACGGGATGCGCCCACTAGTAGCGGCACAGTCTATGTCACGGTGGCAGGCCGTCTATTGGCGCTTGCTGAAGTCGGCAACGGCGAAATCATCCCCAAGCGTGTGTTCAACCTGACCGGTCTGACTGCCAGCACCGGTCGCAACGAGAGAAATTGACGATGTCGATTGCCGCAGAACGCAAAGCGGAAGTCATCAAGACGAATGCCAACAAGGCCGGCGACACCGGCTCGCCGGAGGTTCAGGTCGCGATCCTGTCGGAACGCATCAACAACCTCACCAACCATTTCAAGACCCACGTGAAGGACAACCATTCGCGTCGCGGCCTCTTGAAGCTGGTTTCGACCCGCCGCTCGCTGCTCGACTACCTCAAGAAGAGGGACGAGGCGCGTTACAAGGCGCTGCTCGAGAAGCACAACATTCGTCGTTAAGTGTTCCTGCGCGCGCCACTGGCGCGCGGTTTCGAGCGAAAGCGTTTGTTTAAAGGTTTTTGATCGAGGCTGCGTGCGCGTCGGGTGCGAGCCGTTGACGGCTAGCACCCGGGCACGATGGGCGAGGACCGCAATCCGGTGTTCGCGTTCGTGCCGACTGACAGTCCAGCAGCAATCCGGCGGCTGGGCACAACGGGCAAGGCGCCCGTATGACCCGAAAGGATGGACGCCATCCGAAATCCGAAAACCATGGCAGGATCGCAGGACGCTGATCGCCCGCTTCGATCAACGTCCCGCAATCTTGCGCATGGTTTTTGTTTTTCGGGCCGTCCTTCTTTCGAGAACCCATGAAAGAAGACATCTATGTTCAATAAGCATTCAGTCGAGATCGACTGGGGTGGACGCCCTCTCAAGCTTGAAACCGGCAAGATCGCGCGTCAGGCCGACGGTGCCGTCGTCGCCACCTATGGCGAGACCGTGGTGCTCGCCACCGTCGTCGCGGCGAAGGCGCCGCGCGAAGGCGTCGACTTCCTGCCGCTGACGGTCGACTACCAGGAGAAGACCTACGCAGCCGGCCGCATTCCCGGCGGCTATTTCAAGCGCGAGGGTCGTCCGACCGAGAAGGAGACGCTGGTCTCCCGCCTGATCGACCGTCCGATCCGTCCGCTGTTCGTCGACGGCTGGCGCAACGAGACCCAGGTGATCGTCACCGTGCTGTCGCACGACATGGAGAACGATCCCGATATCGTGGCGCTGGTGGCCTCATCGGCTGCGCTGACCCTGTCCGGCGCGCCCTTCAAGGGCCCGATCGGCGCAGCGCGCGTCGGCTTCGCCAATGACGAGTTCATTCTCAACCCGACGCTCGACGAGATGGTCGACACCCAGCTCGACCTCGTCGTCGCCGGCACGGCCGACGCCGTGCTGATGGTGGAATCGGAAGCCAAGGAGCTCAACGAGGACATCATGCTCGGCGCCGTGATGTTCGGTCACCGCCACTTCCAGCCGGTGATTAACGCCATCATCGAGCTCGCCGAGAAGGCCGCCAAGGAACCGCGCGAAGTCACGGTGATCGACAATTCGGCGCTCGAGAAGGAAATGCTCGGCCTCGTCGAGCAGGAGCTGCGCGCCGCCTACGCCATTCCGGTCAAGCAGGATCGCTACGCCGCGGTCGGCAAGGTCAAGGAAAAGGTGATCGCCCATTACTTCCCCGAAGGGCAGGAGCCGAAATACGACAAGCTGCGCGTCTCCGGCGTGTTCAAGGAGCTGGAAGCCAAGATCGTTCGCTGGAACATTCTCGACACCGGCAAGCGCATCGACGGCCGCGATAGCAAGACCGTGCGCAACATCATCGCCGAAGTCGGCGTGCTGCCCCGCGCCCACGGCTCGGCGCTGTTCACCCGCGGCGAAACCCAGGCGCTGGTCGTGACCACGCTCGGCACCGGCGAGGACGAGCAGTATATCGACGCGCTGTCCGGAACGTACAAAGAGACGTTCCTGCTGCACTACAACTTCCCTCCCTATTCGGTCGGTGAGACCGGTCGCCTCGGCGGCACCAAGCGCCGCGAGATCGGCCACGGCAAGCTGGCCTGGCGCGCGATCCACCCGGTGCTGCCGCCGCATCACGAGTTCCCCTACACCACGCGCGTGGTGTCGGAGATCACCGAGTCGAACGGCTCGTCCTCGATGGCTTCGGTCTGCGGCGCTTCGCTGGCGCTGATGGATGCCGGCGTGCCGTTGAAGCGGCCGACCGCGGGTATCGCGATGGGCCTGATCCTCGAGGACAAGCGCTTCGCGGTGCTCTCGGACATCCTCGGTGACGAGGACCATCTCGGCGACATGGACTTCAAGGTCGCCGGTACCGAGCAAGGCATCACCTCGCTCCAGATGGACATCAAGATCGAGGGCATCACCGAAGAGATCATGAAGGTGGCGCTCGGTCAGGCCAAGGATGGCCGTATCCACATCCTCGGTGAAATGGCCAAGGCGCTCACCAACGCCCGCGCCGAGCTCGGCGAGTACGCGCCGCGCATCGAGACCTTCAAGATCGCCACCGACAAGATCCGCGAAGTGATCGGCACCGGCGGCAAGGTGATCCGCGAGATCGTCGAGAAGACCGGCGCCAAAGTCAACATCGAGGACGACGGCACCGTGAAGGTCGCCTCCTCCGATGGCGAGGCGATGAAGGCCGCGATCAAGTGGATCAAGTCGATCGCCTCCGATCCGGAAGTCGGCCAGATCTATGACGGCACCGTCGTCAAGGTGATGGAGTTCGGCGCCTTCGTGAACTTCTTCGGTTCCAAGGACGGCCTCGTCCACATCAGCCAGCTCGCTTCGGCGCGCGTGCAGAAGACCTCCGACGTCGTCAAGGAAGGCGACAAGGTCAAGGTCAAGCTGCTCGGCTTCGACGACCGCGGCAAGACCCGGCTGTCGATGAAGGTGGTCGACCAGACCACCGGCGAAGACCTCGAAGGCAAGGGCGGCGACGGCGAGAAGACCCCGCGCGAAGCCGCCGGCGAGTAATCGATCCGCACATCAGAAACACGAAGGGCGGCCTCGCGGCCGCCCTTTTTGTTTGTCGCTTGCTTAAGCCCGGGGATCAGGCCGCGAGGTCGTACCGGTCGAGGTTCATCACCTTGGTCCAGGCCTTGGCGAAGTCCTGCACGAACTGCTGCTTGGCGTCCGACGAGGCATAGACCTCGGCGAAGGCGCGGAGCTGCGAGTGCGCACCGAAGATCAGGTCGGCGCGCGTGCCGGTCCACTTCACCGCGTTGGTCTTGCGGTCGCGGGCCTCGTAGGTGCCGTCAGCCGCCGGCGTCCACTGCGCGCTCATGTCGAGCAGGTTGATGAAGAAGTCGTTGCTCAGCGTTCCGACCTTCGAGGTCAAGACGCCGTGCTTCGAACCGCCCGCATTGGCGCCGAGCACACGCAGACCGCCGACGAGCGCGGTCAGCTCGGGACCGGACAGCTTCAGCAGCTGCGCGCGATCGACAAGAGCTTCCTCCTGCTGCAGGAACTGATGCTTCTTGCCGACGTAGTTGCGGAAGCCATCGGCCCGCGGCTCCAGCGGGGCGAAGGATTCCGCGTCGGTCTGCTCCTGCGAAGCATCCATGCGGCCCGGCGTGAAGCCAAGCTTCACGTCAACGCCGGCATCCTTCGCGGCCTTCTCGACCGCGGCAGAACCGCCGAGGACGATGAGGTCGGCGAGCGAGACCTTCTTCGCACCTGCCGATGCGTTGAAGTCCTTCTGGATCGCTTCGAGCTTGCCGAGAACCTTGGAGAGCTGAGCCGGCTGGTTCACCTCCCAATCCTTCTGCGGGGCCAGACGGATGCGCGCGCCGTTGGCGCCGCCGCGCTTGTCGGAGCCGCGGAACGTCGAAGCCGACGCCCAGGCGGTCGAGACCAGCTCGGAGACCGAGAGGCCCGAAGCCAGTATCTTGGTCTTCAGCGCAGCGATGTCCTGGTCGCCGACCAGCTCGTGGTTCACCTTCGGAATCGGATCCTGCCAGATCAGCGTTTCCTTCGGCACCAGCGGGCCGAGATAGCGCTGGATCGGACCCATATCGCGGTGGGTGAGCTTGAACCAGGCGCGGGCAAAGGCGTCCGCGAACTGATCCGGGTTTTCGAAGAAGCGACGCGAGATCTTCTCGTAGGCCGGATCGAGACGCAGCGAGAGGTCGGTCGTCAGCATCGTCGGCCGGTGCTTCTTCGACTTGTCGAAGGCATCAGGAATGATCGCGTCGGCACCCTTAGCCGTCCACTGATTCGCACCGCCCGGGCTCTTCGTCAGCTCCCATTCGTACTTGAACAGGTTCTCGAAGAAGTTGCTGCTCCACTTCGTCGGCGTCGTCGTCCATGTCACCTCGATACCGCTGGTGATGGAATCGCCCGCCAGGCCGGAAGCGTACTTGCTCTTCCAGCCGAGGCCCTGATCCTCGAGCGCGCCCGCTTCCGGCTCCGGACCGACCAGCGACGGATCGCCCGCGCCGTGGGTCTTGCCGAAGGTGTGGCCGCCGGCGATCAGCGCGACGGTTTCCTCGTCGTTCATCGCCATGCGGGCGAACGTCTCGCGGATGTCCTTGGCCGCGGCGACCGGGTCAGGCTTGCCGTTCGGGCCTTCCGGATTGACGTAGATCAGGCCCATCTGCACCGCGCCGAGCGGCTCGGCGAGCTGGCGTTCGCCGCTGTAGCGCTCGTCGCCCAGCCACGTGCCTTCAGGACCCCAATAGAGCTCTTCCGGCTCCCACACGTCGGCGCGGCCGCCGGCGAAGCCGAAGGTCTTGAAGCCCATCGATTCCAGCGCGACGTTGCCGGCGAGCACCATCAGATCGGCCCAGGAGATCTTGCGGCCGTATTTCTGCTTGATCGGCCAGAGCAGACGGCGCGCCTTGTCGAGATTGGCGTTGTCAGGCCAGCTGTTCAGCGGTGCGAAACGCTGCTGACCGGCACCGGCGCCACCGCGGCCGTCCGTGGTGCGATAGGTGCCCGCGCTGTGCCAGGCCATGCGGATCATGAGGCCGCCATAGTGGCCGAAATCGGCAGGCCACCATTCCTGCGAGTCCGTCATCAGAGCCGTCAGGTCCTTGATGACGGCATTCAGGTCGAGCGACTTGAACTCCTTGGCATAGTCGAACTCCTTGCCCATCGGGTCGGACAGGGTCGAATTCTTGTGCAGCATCTCGATGCTGAGCTGGGTCGGCCACCAGTCGCGGTTCACGCGCGTGGGTTTTCCGCCCGAAAACGGGCACTTCGAAGTGTCATCCATGAATACCTCCTCTGGTGGCGTCGAACTCGCGCCTTTGACCAGGTAGAATTACTCTAGGCTTCGCATTCGATCAGGGGAAGTTGACTTTAATGATCGCTGCGATAGGATTTTCTGATGGCCAACGTGACGATGCGCCAGCTCAGATATTTCGACGCGCTGGCGCGTCACGGCCATTTCGGCCGCGCGGCGGAGGCAAGCTCGATCTCCCAGCCGGCCCTGTCGATGCAGATCAAGGAACTGGAGGAGGCGCTTGGCGGCCTGCTGCTGGAGCGCAGCGCCCGGCAGGTGGCGCTGACCCGGTTCGGCGAGGAGCTCGCACCGCGCGTCCGCGACATCCTGCGCTCGGTCGATGAGCTTGGCGATTTCGCGCGCGCCTCGCAGGACCGGTTTGCGGGCCGGCTGCGGATCGGCATGATCCCGACGATCGCGCCCTATCTGCTGCCGAAGATCACCAAGAATCTCACGCGCATGCATCCGGAGCTCGACATCCGCGTGCGCGAGACGATGACGCCGCGGCTGATCCAGGAACTGGTCGAAGGCCGGCTCGACACGGCCATCGTCGCACTGCCGGTGTCCGAGCCTTCGCTCACCGAAGTCGCGCTGTTCGACGAAAAATTCCTGCTGGTGCGGCCGGGCTCCGACGAAGGCACACCGGTGCCATCGCGCGAGATGATGCGCGAGATGCGGCTGCTGCTGCTTGAAGAAGGGCACTGCTTCCGCGATCAGGCGCTGTCGTTCTGCAACATGCAATCGGCGCCGCCGCGCGAGATGCTGGATGCGAATTCGCTGTCGACGCTGGTCCAGATGGTCAGCGCCGGAATCGGCGTCACCTTGATCCCGGAAATGGCGGTGTCGGTGGAGACGCGATCGGCCTCGGTCTCGCTGTCGCGCTTCCGCGATCCCGAGCCCTCGCGCACCATCGGCATGGTCTGGCGCAAGACCAGCCCGCTGGCGCGGCAGCTGCTGCAGATCTCCGAGGTGGTGTGCCTGTCGGCCGGCAAGGCGCGCCCGCGGCAAGCCACGCGCGGCCAACGTGGGTAGGCGGGAATTTTCCTGAATAGCCGGGATCATTCAAGCGAGCCCCGGCGCAAGGCGGCAGATCGAACTGAGAGCACCAATGTCTGATCCCGTCATCCGTCCCGCGCGCACCGACGAATATGACGAGATCGGCCGCGTCTGGATGGAAAGCTGGGCCTCGACCGGCCTCGCCGAGGCGAGCGAGTTCCTGCTGGCAAATCTGCGCGCACGCATCAGGCGCGAGATCGAGAACGGCTGGAGCCTGTTCGTCGCCGACGACAACGGCACGATCGCCGCCATGCTGGCGCTGCATCTGCCAAAACTCTATCTCGACATGCTTTTCGTCGGGCCCGCCTACCAGGGGCAATCGCTCGGACGGCAATTGCTCGCCTTCACCCGCACGGAAATGCCCGACGAGATGCACCTGCGCTGCGTGCGCGAGAACGAAAAAGCCTGGCGCTGGTACGAACGCGAAGGCTTTGTGTTCGAGAAGGAAGAGATCGAGCCGTCGAATGGGTTCGTGATGAAGTATTATCGGTGGAAGCGGCAGCGGCCCACCGAATAGACGGCGACCTCCGGGTGCAGCTTGCGGTTGTCGCGATCCCACCCTAGTGTGGCGCGTCCGATGACCTCCCGCCTCTGATCCTTGGAATCCATGTTTCGACTTGCTGCCCCGGTGCTCATCCTGCTGTCCTTCCTGACTTCGGCAGCAGCGCAAACCCCTCCCGCAACCACCGCTCCCGCCGCTCAGACCGCACCATCGGCAAAGCCGACAGCCAAGAAAGCGACGGCGAAGGCGACGCCGAAGCCTGCGGAGTCGGCGACTGCCGGTCCTTGCGGCGCCGGCGTGATTGCGGGGACCGGGGACATCTTCGTCGTCCAGAAGATCGGTTTGACCGTGTTCGGCAACGACTATGCCGAAGTCCCGGTATCCTGGGGCCTTGACGATCTTGTCTTTGCGCGGGTGCGGGCCGCAGCAGGCAACACGCCGGTGCGACGGATCACTTATGCCAAGGGTGCACTCGATTCCTGCTACCACCCCAAATCCGGCCTGTTTCGCAATCAGCGCGAGGAGCTGTCGAACCTGATCCGGCAGGTCGCGCCACTGCTGGTTGCGAACGCTATCTCGTCGTCATGCGCAGCGAAGGACAGCTTGACGGGACCAATCAGTCGCTCAGCGGCGTCGGCATCTTCAGCCGGGGTGTCGGTCTCATCTCATATGCATATGTCTTCTCCTATATCGGCGTGACGTGGGTCGACGGCCGCACCTTCGAAATCATGAAAGGCCCCGCCGTAACGTTCGAAGGTGTCATGAAGCATATGGCTGACAACTTCGTTTCGAACGAGCTTTTGCAGAAGGTGGACAAGTCCATGTTTCCGGAGACGGCCGCGGACTCCGCCAACAACACCGCCCTGCGCGACACCACCCGCGACTTTCTGACCAAACGGCTGGACAAGATCTTGCCGCCGTATTTCGCGCAATAAGGCGCGTTGGCGTACGACGATGAATCTGCTTGCCGGCGCATTGGTATCATACGCGCTGCTGTCGCCGACAGGCGGGCAGGTGCAACCGGCGCCAAAGCCGGAAGTGGTCAAGCCCGCGATCAGGAAACCGGCAGGCGTCAAGCCAAGCGGACCGGTTGAAAGCGGCCCGTGCCAAATCGGCGTGATACCGGTCGGCGGTGACCTATTCGTGGTCGAGAAGTTTGGGCCTTTCACGTTCATGGACAAACGTGCGCGGGTCTCGATTGCGGCGTGGGCACTCGACGACCTCGTCGTCTCGCGCGTTCGCGCCGCTGCGGCCGGCAGTTCCGTGAAGAGAATCCCCTACACCGTCGAAGAGCTCAAGTCCGGTGGTCGCGAAAAGCAGCATCCGTTTTTTTACAGCGCAGCGACCGACATCGGAAACTTCGTTCGCTTCCTCGCGCCCAAACTGCGGTGTGAGCGCTACATCGTCGTCCACCGGAATCACGGAACGCATCGGGAATCCGGCATCGGTATCTCACAATACCCTTACGGTGGGCCAGTCCATCTCTTCGCGATGATGTACATCCGGGTCTATGACGGTACCACCTTCGCGTTGATCAAGGAGGCACCCGCCTTGATGACCGAGGACACGTATGTAGAGCGCTTGCTGCACAATCCGCTCGGCGGTCCGTCAAGCGAGCTGGATCGCGCGATGTTTCCGGAGAAGCCGGCGGACGCAGTCAACAACCCGGTGCTGCGCGACGGGGTACGCACGATGCTGACGAAGAGTCTCGACAAGACGCTGCCGGCCCTGCTGCAACGTCCGTCGCCGTCACGTTGACCAAGATATCGCTCGCAGAACGGCGCATCCATCTAGGCATAGTGCGTTGCGCATCGGGCGCAAACACGCAATGAATCTGCCCTCGCCCGCCGTTACGCCAATGGAAAGTTCTCGCCATGATCAAGCTCTATTGGTCACCCCGCTCGCGCTCGTTCACGACGCTCTGGCTGATGGAAGAGAGCGGCCTGCCCTATGAGCGCGTGCTGACCGACATCTCGACCGGCGCGCAGAAGGCGCCGGATTTCCTCAAGGTCAATCCGATGGGCAAGGTGCCGGCGCTCGCCGACGGCGATGCCGCGCTCGGCGAGGCCGCCGCGATCTGCGCCTACATCGCCGACCGCTATCCCGAAGCGAAGCTCGCGCCCGCGGTAACCGATCCGCGTCGTGCGCGCTATTTGCAATGGCTGTTCTTTTCGCCTGGCTGCATCGAGCCTGCCATCATCCAGATCTTCACCAAGATCGAGATCCCGACCTCGACGGCGGCCTGGGGCAGCGCCACGCAGGTGTTCGACGTGCTGGAAGCTGCGCTCGCGAAGGGACCGTGGATCCTCGGCGAGGAATTTTCCGCCGCCGACATCACGGTCGGCTCCGGCCTGAATTTTGCGGTGCGCCTGTTCAAGATGGTGCCGTCCCGCCCGGCGTTCGATGCCTATCTCGCGCGCTGCATGGCGGGGCCGGCGTTCCAGCGTGCAGAGCAGATCGCCGCGGGATAAACCAACTCTCGTAGGGTGGGCAAAGCGGAGCGTGCCCACCACGTCTTTCTGCGGTCATGGAGAGATGGTGGGCACGGCGCTCTGCGCCTTTGCCCACCCTACGAAATCACTCTGACGCCTTCAGATCGTCCGGCCTTGGCATCAGGACGATGTTGTAGCCGGAATCGACATAGTGGATCTCGCCGGTCACGCCGCCGGAGAGATCCGACAACAGATACAGCGCCGAGCCGCCGAGCTCGTCGAGCGTGACGCCGCGGCGGAGCGGCGAATGTTTTTGCATGAAGCCGAACATCGCACGCGCCTCGCCGATGCCCGAGCCGGCGAGCGTACGGATGGGGCCTGCGGAGATGGCGTTGACGCGGATGCCGCGCGGTCCGAAATCGGAGGCGAGGTAGCGCACGGAGGCCTCCAGCGCCGCCTTGGCGACGCCCATCACGTTGTAGTTCGGCATCGCGCGCTCCGAGGCGCCGAAGGTCAGCGTGATCATGCTGCCGCCCTCCGTCATCAGCTCGGCGGCACGCTTTGCCACCTCCGTGAACGAGAAGCAGGAGATCACCATGGTGCGCGAAAAGTTCTCGCGGCTGGTGTCGGCGTAGCGGCCCTTCAGCTCGTTCTTGTCGGCAAAGCCGATGGCGTGGATGACGAAATCGAGCTTGCCCCATTTCTCGCGCAGCACGGCGAAGGTCGCATCAACGCTGGCAATGTCCTCGACGTCGCAAGGCAGCACCAATTCCACGCCGAGCTGCTCCGCCAACGGCTTGACGCGCTTGCCCAGTGCCTCGCCCTGGAAGGTGAAGGCAAGCTCGGCACCGTGGGCATGCAGCGCCTTCGCCATGCCCCAGGCGATCGAATGATCATTGGCGATGCCCATGATCAGACCGCGCTTGCCTTTCATCAGTCCTTCCATTGCCCAGCGGCTCCCATCATTCCGACGTCATCGCCCGCGCAGGCGGGCGATCCAGTATTCCAGAGACAGCAGTTATAGGCCGAGATGCCGCGGCGTACTGGATGCCCCGCTTTCGCGGAGCATGACAGAGTGCTGGGCTCACACATCCAGCCGGCTGAACACCAGCGTGGCGTTGGTGCCGCCGAAGCCGAAGGAGTTCGACAGCACGGTGCCGATCTTGACGTTGTCGATGCGCTTGCGCACGATCGGCATGTCGGCGAACACGGGATCGAGCTCCTGGATGTGAGCGCTCTCGCAGATGAAGCCGTTGTTCATCATGAGCAGCGAGTAGATCGCCTCCTGCACACCGGTCGCACCGAGCGAATGGCCGGTCAGCGCCTTGGTCGCCGAGATCGGCGGGCACTTCTCGCCGGCACCGAACACCCTGCGGAGCGCGTCGATCTCCGGCGGATCGCCTGCTGGCGTCGAGGTCGCGTGCGGATTGATGTAGTCGACCTTGGTCTTCACCGTCGACATCGCCATGCGCATGCAGCGCTCGGCGCCTTCACCGGAGGGCGCGACCATATCGTAACCGTCCGACGTCGCGCCGTAGCCGACGATCTCGCCGTAAATGCGCGCGCCGCGCGCCTTGGCATGTTCGAGCTCTTCCAGCACCAGCACGCCGGCGCCGCCGGCAATCACGAAGCCGTCGCGGTTGACGTCATAGGGACGCGAGGCGGTGGCGGGCGTATCGTTGTACTTCGACGACATCGCGCCCATGGCGTCGAACAGCACCGAGAGGGACCAGTCCAGCTCCTCGCAGCCGCCGGCGAAAATGATGTCCTGCTTGCCGATCTGGATCGTCTCATAGGCGTTGCCGACGCAATGGTTCGACGTCGCGCAGGCCGAGGAGATCGAATAGTTCACGCCCTTGATCTTGAACCACGTCGCGAGCGTCGCGGAGGCCGTGGACGACATCGCCTTCGGCACGGCAAACGGTCCGACGCGCTTCGGCCCCTTGGTGCGGGTGATGTCGGCGGATTCGACGATAGTGCGGGCCGACGGGCCGCCGGAACCCATGATGATGCCGGTGCGGATGTTGGAGATTTCTTCGGGCGACAGACCGGAGTCCTGGATCGCCTGCTCCATCGCGATGTGATTCCACCCCGCGCCCTGGCCGAGGAAGCGCATCGCACGCCGGTCGACAACCGTCGCGGGATCGATCGTCGGCGCACCTTGCACCTGCGAACGGAAGCCGAGTTCGGCATATTTTTCAGCCCGCGTAATGCCTGACTTCGCCTCGTGAAGGCTCGCAAGCACTTCCTGGGTGTTGTTTCCGATGGACGAGACGATACCCATCCCGGTGACCACAACCCGCCTCATGACAGCCTCGCCTAAATCATTGTCTTTCTTGGTGATGCGCTCAGCCCAGGCTCACGCCCTGCTTGAACAGGCCGACCTTCAGATCCTTCGCGCGATAGATAATCTGGTCATCGACCGAAAGCCATCCGTCGGCGATGCCGAGCACCAGCTTTGAACGCATCACGCGCTTGATATCGATGTTGTACACAACCTTACGGGCCTCGGGCAGCACCTGGCCGCTGAACTTCAGCTCGTTCAGGCCAAGCGCGCGGCCACGCCCTTCACCGCCGCTCCAGCCCAAATAAAAGCCGACCATCTGCCACAGCGCATCGAGGCCGAGGCAGCCGGGCATGACCGGGTCGTTCTTGAAGTGGCAGCCGAAGAACCAGAGGTCGGGCTTCACGTCGAGCTCGGCCCGCACCATTCCCTTGCCGAACTCGCCGCCATTGTCGTTGATTTCCGCGATGCGGTCGAACATGAGCATCGGCGGCAGCGGCAGCTGGGCATTACCCGGGCCGAACATTTCGCCGCGGCCACATGCCAGCAGATCTTCGTATTCGTAGCCGTTGCGCCTGTTCAGCATGCGGAAGCCTCTGTTCAAATCCCGATTGAGCGGCGTTTCTGGCGAAAATGGGCCCCGTTTCGTTCGGAAAGCCGCGCCAATTCCCGTCATCAGGCGCGACTGCCACGAGCCAGGATGGACTGCGGGCCGGGCCTCAATGCCCGGCTGCGCCATAATCGGCCAAGCGGAACCGCGGGCTCTCTAACACAGGCATTTCGGGTGGCAAAGCGATCTCATGAAGGTAAAGTGACCACCTGCTCGCCCGGTTCCATTTCTCATTAGAACCTCTCTACTTGCGAGAAACTTGCATCTGCATCTATCTGTCCATATATGCATATAGATGCAGTGTCCACGCGTGCCCGAAATCTGGAAATGAGCGAGAATCCCGCGCCCCATCACGACGACGACGTCCATTCCGCCGCCCTCCTGTCCGGCCGCCAGCCGGCCTTGACCGGCTGCCCGTGGCACGACGTCAACGAAATGCTCCAGTCCGCGGGGCTTCGTCCGACGCGCCAGCGCATGGCGCTCGGCTGGCTCCTGTTCGGCAAGGGTGCTCGCCACCTCACGGCTGAAATGCTCTATGAGGAGGCGACGCTGGCCAAGGTGCCGGTGTCGCTCGCGACCGTCTACAACACGCTGAACCAGCTGACCGATGCCGGCCTGCTGCGCCAGGTCAGCGTCGACGGCACCAAGACCTATTTCGACACCAACGTCACCACCCACCACCATTATTACCTCGAGAACAGCCACGAGCTGGTCGATATCGAGGATCCGCATCTGGCACTGTCCAAGATGCCGGAGGTGCCCGAGGGTTACGAGATCGCGCGCATCGACATGGTCGTGCGCCTGCGCAAGAAGCGCTGAATATCCAACATTGTTGAGTTGATCGTCATGGCCGGGCTTGTCCCGGCCATTGCTATTTGCACGGTCATTCCTGAATGGTCCGAAGGACCAGGCCCGGAATCTCGAGATCCCGGGTTCGATGCTTGCGCATCGCCCCGGGATGACGCCTACGGCGTCAGTTGACCTGCTCGTCCGAATAGACGCCCCAGAGGCGCTCCTGCTGGATCCAGCCGTCAAAGCCGTTGCCGGTGACGCGACACCAGTTTGCAGTGCACTTCTTGACCTGCGTGACGACGCCGGCCTGGAGCTTGGCCGCAACCGCGCTGTCAGGATCGGCCCGGTCGTAGATCGGCGCGAGCTCGTCCTTGTGTTTCATGGTGACGACCGCGGTGCGGCGGCCCGACAGCAGTGAATGATAGACCCAGCCCTCGGCGCCTTCGGAATCGCGCACCCGGCGCCAGTTCTCGAACTCGGCGGTGATTTCGACCGGCAGGCCGGCGCGGGTGTAGACCCAGGCGACGTCATTGTCCTTGGTCGGGCCGGCGCGGACGTTCACGTGGTCCGATTTGAGGCTGACATAACGCGGCACCGGCAGGCCGCTCGCGGTCTGGGGGGTGCTGTCCTTCGCCGAATGGGAGGGGCTGACCGAGGCGCTCAACCAGGTGCAAACGAGCGCCATCACCGAACAAAAACGCCCCAACGCCATCAACCCGTCTCCTGTCGAGGGCCCCGCCGCGCCGGGCCCTCACCCTAAATTCCGAACCTGCCGCGCAAGCCCCTCGCCAGTGTTCCCGAAGCCTTAACCCGTGGTTCTTGTCTTGGCCCGGCCTTCTGCTAGAGAGGACGGACACTTGAACAACCAGTTTGCCCCGATTTTCCAGCCGGAAATGTCGGGAGAGCTTGAAGGAAGCGCCGGGGACGACACGGCAAAGGCAGTGTCGAACAACCGGGTTAATGAGGCCTCAACGGCCGGCCTTTGGTAACAGAGGCGGCTTGCGGCGCCTCATGAGGGCATGACATGTCGGTGAAGAAAAAGCCCCTCGTGGTGGTGACGCGCAAGCTGCCGGACTCGATCGAGACCCGGATGCGCGAGCTGTTCGACGCGCGGATCAATCTCGAGGACACACCGATGTCGGCCGAGCAGATCGCCGAGGCCGCGCGCACCGCCGACGTGCTGGTTCCGACCGTCACCGACCACATCACCGCCGACATCGTCAACCAGCCCGACTGCAAGCTCCGCCTGATCGCCAATTTCGGCAACGGCGTCGACAACATCGACGTCGAGGCCGCGCATGCCCGCGGCATCACCGTCACCAACACACCAAAAGTTCTGACCGAAGACACCGCCGACATGACCATGGCGCTGATCCTGGCGGTGCCGCGCCGGATGATCGAAGGCGCCTCGATCCTGACCGAAGGAAAGCCCTGGCCCGGCTGGTCGCCGACCTGGATGCTCGGCCACCGCATCGGCGGCAAGCGTCTCGGCATCATCGGCATGGGCCGCATCGGCCAGGCGGTCGCGCGCCGTGCCCGCGCCTTCGGCCTCCAGATCCACTATCACAACCGTCGCCCCGTGGCCCCGAAGATCGCCGAAGAGTTAGGGGCTACCTATTGGGAAAGCCTCGACCAGATGCTGGCGCGGATGGACATCATCTCGGTGAACTGTCCGCACACGCCGGCGACCTATCATCTGCTGTCGGCGCGGCGGCTGAAGCTGATCCGCAAGGACGCCTACATCGTCAACACCGCGCGCGGCGAGGTGACCGACGAGGACACGCTGATCAAGCTGATCGAGGGCGGCGAGATCGGCGGCGCGGGCCTCGACGTCTACGAGCACGAGCCCGCGGTCAATCCAAAGCTGGTGCGGCTCGCCAAGGCCGGCAAGGTGACGCTGCTGCCGCATATGGGCTCGGCCACGATCGAGGGCCGCGTCGAGATGGGCGAGAAGGTGATCAT
The DNA here is from genome assembly GCF_054061875.1 of Bradyrhizobium sp. S3.7.6. NCBI lineage: Bacteria > Pseudomonadati > Pseudomonadota > Alphaproteobacteria > Hyphomicrobiales > Nitrobacteraceae > Bradyrhizobium > Bradyrhizobium sp. S3.7.6. The sequence goes on from NZ_JBSSEQ010000001.1 coordinate 737,956, forward strand.
CAACATCCGCACCTTCCTCGACGCGCACAAGCCGCCGGACCGCGTACTGCCGAGCATGCTCTGAGGTTTATTTGCCGCGCGTTTCGCGCTTGCGCCAATCCGCGACGAAATCGATGAACGCGCGTAGCGCGGGCGGCGTCTGGCGCCGGCTCGGATAGTACAGGAACGGGCCCGGAAACGGCTCGCACCAATCTTCCATCAAGCTGACCAGCGCGCCGGACCTCACCGCGTCATGGACGTAGCCATCGAGCGTCGCCCAGATACCGGCGCCGTCGAGCGCAGCGCGCATGGCAAGGCCCATGTTGGTCGAGATCAGCTTTGCGGGCGGATCGACCTTCACGATCTGGCCAGCCTTCTCGAACTCCAGATCATGCATGACGCCGCTCGAGTAGCGGGCGCGGATGCAGTCATGGTCGAGCAGATCCTTCGGATGCTTCGGCGTGCCGCGGCGCGCGATGTACGCAGGCGATGCGACGACGACATAGGTCTGCGGACCGCTCAGCGGGATCGCCACCATGTCCTGCGCGAGGTGCTCGCCATAACGCACGCCGGCATCGTAGCCCGCGCTGACGATGTCGACGAAGCCGCTTTCGGAAACGATGTCGAGATCGACCTGCGGGTAGGTCGCGAGAAACGGCCCGACCATCGGCGCCAGCACGAGGTCCACCGCCGGCGGCGGCGCGTTGATGCGCAGGCGGCCCGAGGCCACCTCGCGCAAGCCGCGGACCTGATCCAGGGCATCGCCGACATCGCGCAGCGCCGGAGCGATGCGGGACAACAGCAGCTCGCCCGCCTCGGTCAGCGCGACGCTGCGGGTGGTGCGGTTCATCAGGCGGACGCCAAGGCGCTCCTCCAGATCCCGCAGCCGCTGGCTAAGGCTCGACACCGACACGCGAATTTCGACCGCCGCACGCCGGAAATTGCGGGTGCGGGCAACCGCCACGAAGACGTCGAGATCACGCAGATCGGGCTCGGTCATTGTTCGCTATGATGAACAAGCTATTCTGGATTGTCCAGCTTATCGGCCTAATCGGTCAGGCGCATATCTGGCCTCGTCACGCGGCGCGATCAGCCTGCCGCCTTTTGAGGAGAGCCATCATGGAACAGCGCAAACTCGGTTCAACCGGTCCGACCGTCTCCGCCCTTGGTCTCGGCTGCATGGGCATGTCGGAGGTCTATGGCCCCGCCGACCGCGGCGAAAGCATCGCCACGGTCCATGCGGCGCTCGATGCCGGCATCACGCTGCTCGACACCGGCGATTTCTACGCCATGGGCCACAATGAAATGCTGGTGCGCGAGGCCCTGAAGGATGTGTCGCGCGAAAAAGTGCAGATCAGCGTGAAGTTCGGCGCGCTGCGCGGTCCCGCCGGCGAATTCTCCGGCATGGACACAAGGCCGGCCGCGACCAAAAACTTCCTCGCCTATTCGCTCCAACGCCTCGGCACCGACTACATCGACGTCTACCGTCCCGCGCGTCTCGATCCCAACGTCCCGATCGAAGAGACCATCGGCGGCCTCGCCGATCTCGTGAAGGCCGGCTACATCAGGCATATCGGCCTGTCCGAGGTCGGCTCCGACACCATCCGCCGCGCGCACGCCATGCATCCGATTGCCGATCTCCAGATCGAATATTCGTTGATTGAGCGCGGCATCGAACGCGGCATCCTCAAGACCTGCCGCGAACTCGGCATCGGCATCACCGCTTACGGCGTGCTGGCGCGCGGCCTGATCAGCGGCCATTGGTCGAAGGACTCCGGCAAGACCGGCAGGGATTACCGGCTGATGACGCCGCGCTTCCAGGGCGCAAATCTCGACGCCAATCTCGCGCTGGTGGAATCCCTGCGGGCGATCGCCGCAGAGATCGGCGCAACGCCGGCGCAGGTCGCAATCGCCTGGGTGGCGGCTCAAGGCAAGGAGATCGTGCCGCTGGTCGGCGCACGCACGCGCAACCGTCTCACCGAAGCGCTCGGCGCGGCGAAGGTAACGCTGACGCCGGCTCATCTCGCGGCGCTTGCAAAAGCATTTCCGCCCGACGTCGCTTCCGGCACGCGCTACGCGGCCGAGCAGATGGCGCATCTCGACAGCGAGAAGCCGGCCACGCGGTAGCGGCGGCGATCAGGTGCGATGGGCGCTGAGATCGGTGATCACAGGCCCATCGCCGTTGAGCGGATTGGCCGGATCGCGCGCGTAGCGCAGCGTCTCGAAGCGCATCGCGCGCGCGTCGATCATCAGGAGGCGGCCGACGAGGCCGTCGCCGAAGCCGACGATCTCGCGGATCGCCTCCAGCGCCATCATCGAGCCCATCACGCCAGCAAGCGCGCCCATGACGCCGGCCTCGGCGCAGGCAGGCACCGTGCCGGGCGGCGGCGCTTCCGGAAACAGGCAGCGATAGGTCGGATTGAACACGCCCTGCTCGTTCTTCTCATGCGCGCGGATGGTGGTGAGCGAGCCGTCGAAGGTACCGAGCGCCGCCGTGATCAGCGGCCGCTTCGCGAAGAAGCAGGCGTCCGAGACCAGATAACGCGTCGAGAAATTGTCGGAGCCGTCGAGCACGAGATCGTAGTCTCCGATCATGCTCAGCGCATTGTCGGCATTGAGCCAGGTGGCGTGGCCGACGAAGCGGACATGCGGATTGAGCGCGGAGATCCGCTCGGCCGCGCTCTCGACCTTGTGCCGGCCGATATCGGGCGTCGTATGGATCACCTGGCGCTGGAGGTTTGACAGCGAGACCACGTCGTCATCGACCACGCCGAGCGTGCCGACGCCGGCGGCCGCCAGATACATCAGCGCGGGCGCGCCGAGCCCGCCGGCGCCGATCACCAGCACGGAGGCCCGCTTCAGCGCGGCCTGACCCGGCCCGCCGACATCGCGCAGCACGATATGGCGGGCATAGCGTTCCAGTTCGTCCGGGCTCAGCATCGTCGTCCTTCGTTCTCTCAAACCCTCATGGTGAGGAGGCGCAAAGCGCCGTCTCGAACCATGAAGGCCTCGATCTCGCCTGCAGCCATCCTTCGAGACGCGGCCTTCGACCGCTCCTCAGGATGAGGACCTGGGTGTGTGGCTCAGCTCTTTGCCTGAACCACCCCAACATTGTTCGCGACCAACGAGATGTGCTTCAATGGTAGCACGTTCAATGGGCTGGCTGGATTTGTCATGAGATCGATGCTTGCGGCAACACTGATGTTCGCGGCTGCCACAGGCGCTAGCGCCCAGATGACGACGCCAGAGATCCCCGGCACCAAGCCGAAGCCGGTCCAGACCGTGCCGATCCGGCCTCCCGCACTGCAGACGCCGTCGGCGACGGCCGATGCGATGGCGCAGGCGGAACGGCTGTCGCTCCAGTCCGACCTCGCCTGGGTCGGCCAATATAACGGCGCCATCACCGGCGACGTCAGCGCGCGCATGGTCGAGGCGATCAAGGAATATCAGAAGGCCAAGGGTGGCAAGCCGACCGGCGTGCTCAATCCGCAGGAGCGCGCTGCGCTCGCCGAGACCGCGCGGCGCAAGCAGGAGAGCGTCGGCTGGAAAATCGTGATGGAGCCGACCAGCGGCGCCCGGCTCGGCATCCCCGGCAAATTGGTGCCGCAGCAGGCGACCGACGCCAACGGCTCGAAATGGACTTCGCCGACCGGCACGGTGCAGGTGCTGCTGAGCCGCCGCAAGGAAGCGAACCCGACCACGGCGAAACTCGCCGAGCTGGAGAAGGAGCCGTCGGGGCGCAAGGTCGACTACACCGTGGTGAAGCCCGACTTCTTCGTGCTGTCGGGATTGCAGGGCCTCAAGAAATTCTACGTGCGAGGCACCTTTAAGGGCGACGAAGTCCGCACCATGACGATCCTCTACGACCAGGCGACCGAGAACACCGTCGAGCCGGTCGTGATCGCGATGTCGAGCGCGTTCAATGCGTTTCCGACGGGCCCGCAGGCCGGGCCGCCGCCGCGCAAGACCGTCGAATACGGCACCGGCGTCGTCGTCAGCGACGATGGTGCGATTGTCACCGACCGCCTCGTCACCGATAGCTGTCTCGCGATCACGATTGCCGGCTATGGCAGCGCCGACCGTCTCGCCGAGGACAAGGAGCACGATCTCGCGCTCCTGCACATCTACGGCGCGCGCGGCCTGAAGCCGCTCAGCCTCACCGGTGGCACAGCGAAGACGAGCGTCGATGTCATCGGCATTGCCGATCCGCAGAGCCAGGGCGGAGCTGCGGGCGTATCGAGCCTCAAGGGCGCGCTGGCGCCGGTCACAGCAAGCGATTCCGCGCTGTCGCCTCCACCGGCGGTCGGCTTCTCGGGCAGCCCGGCCATCGACGGCGACGGCAAGTTCGCCGGCGTCGCGCTGTTGAAGCCGGCGATGGTCGCGGGGCCCGCGACATCGGTGCCGGCGTCGCAGGCGGTGATGGTGTCTGCAGAAGCGGTGCGTAATTTCCTGAAGGCGAACGATGTCACGGCGAACGGCACGTCGACGGATGCGAAGGCGGCCGTCGTCCGCGTGATCTGCGTGCGGAAGTAGGCGAGAGAGAATAACACTTCTCTCGTGTCCCGGACGCGGTGCGGAACGCAATGCCCTCTCCGTTGAGCCACGCAGCTCCTACACGGTCTCACGTGCTCTTTGGCGAAGGTCCCAGATTTTCGAGGGGCGCGGTCAGCCTGCATGTAAGCCCGGCTGCGCCATACGAAACGTCAACGGAACCGCTGAAATCGTCCTTCAGCACCCGGGAAATCAGCCTGGAGCCAAAGCCTGTGCCGACGGGTTTCGATACGGACGGACCGCCAATCTCCTGCCAGACAAAGACAAATTTTGACTCGCCATCCTGAGCCTCGGTTGACCATGTAATCGATACGCAGCCTCCCGCTACGGTCAGAGCGCCGTACTTCGAAGCGTTGGTCGCGAGCTCGTGGAGCGCCAATGACAGAGCCAGCGCTTGTCGAGATTTCACGACGAGTGGAGGACCCGAGACGATGAAGCGGCCTTCGCCTGTCCGATAAGGTGCAAGAGCAGTGCCGATCACATCGTGGAGTGGCGCGGCCGCCCAATTTGATGCGGTCAGCAGATCCTGCGCTCGTCCAAACGCGCCGAGCCGTGCCTGGTACTTTTCGAGATCGGCTTTGCTCGTCGGGTCACGAAATGTCTGGGCAGCTACCGCGCTCAACACTGCGAGCGTGTTCTTGACGCGGTGCTTCAGCTCCTCATTGATGAGGTTCAGCGCTTCCCTTGCCATATGCTCGGACGTGACATCCCTGCAGACGACAAGCACGCCGCCCACCTTGCCTTCAAGATCAATTGGACCAAAGCTGTACGTCCACCAAACGTCCTCGCGGCGCCCGTGACGAGTCACCGGTACCAGCTGGTCCTCATTCCAGGTCGCCCCCTTGCCCGACATGACGTACTCGATCTGGGGACCAATGATGTCCCAGATCTCGGCCCAACACTCACGGCCGCGCGCGCCCAAAGCGCTTGGGTGCCTTTCCGGCCCCATCGTCTCCCGGTATGCATCGTTGTAGAACTGGATGAGTTCTGGTCCCCACCAAATGAACATCGGGTGCCGCGAGGTGAGAACGAGCCGCACTGTAACTCGAAGACTTTGGGGCCAAGTGTCCGGAGAGCCCACGGATGTGCTCGACCAGTCAAACGCTCGCGTCAAAGCGCCCATCTCGCCGCCGCCGGCCAGGAAGTCGCCGCTTATATCGCCGCCCATACGCACAGCCTTACTCAGACGCTGATCGACGAGCCTGCCGCCAGTGTTCCGCACCCTACATTGCCGAACTTGTGCCGTCATCTGCGCGGATCGGGCCGCATAGGCGACATCTGCCTCGCACCGAAAAATACCGCGGAGGTTCGAAAACCGCGAACCGCTGGATTTGCGGTCGCGACACCTGCCGGCGATTGGACGACGTCAGTTGCACAAGAGGTACGAGCGCACCGTCCTTGTGAATGCGCGGTCAGCTCAACCTGAACCTGACACCGCTCCGCGCAAGCCCTCCAGAGATCCCGACCGGCGTGCCGTCCGCGCGCCAGCAGGCGGCGCCGGTCATGGTGCCGTCGTCGTGGAAGGCAATGCCATTCATGCCGCCCGCCACCGTCGCAACGGGCTGCACCTTGTGGCCGAGGCCCGCAAGCTTCGCGCGCACGGCCTCCGGCACCTTCTGCTCGACTTCGAGCGCGTTACCTTCGGTCCAGATGCGCGGCGCCTCGACCGCTTCCTGCAGGCTCATGCCGTGGTCGATCAGATTGACCAGCGCCTGCATCGCGCTGGGGAAGATACGTTTTCCCCCGGGCAGGCCGAGCGCATAGCGCAGCTTGCCGTCGCGCAGCGCCATCATCGGCGACATCGAGGTGGTGACGCGCTTGCCCGGCGCCAGCGACAGCGCGTGGCCGGGACGCGGATCGAACAGGTTCATGTAGTTGTTGGCGATGGCGCCCAGGCCCGGAATCATGATCTTGGCGCCAAAGAGATTGTTGATGGTCTGCGTGGTCGCGACGACGTTGCCGAACGCGTCTGCCGCTGTCATGTGCGTGGTGTGCGCGCCTTCGAGCTGCGAGACGCCGGCGCCCCAGGCCTGGGCCCGCGCCGGATCGATGGCGCGGCGGCGTTCCTCGGCATAGGCCTTCGACGTCAGCCGCTCCACGGGGACGCCGACATAATCCGGATCGCCGCTGGCCGCGGCGCGATCGGCAAAGGCGATCTTCAGGACTTCGGCGAGATAGTGGATCGTCTCCGGCGTGCCGAAGCCGAGGCCTCCGATGTCATAACCCTCCAGAATGTTCAGCATCTGCGCGATGTGCACGCCGGAGGCCGCGGGCGGCGGCGGGCCAAGGATGGTCCAGCCGCGATAGTCGGCGCGGATCGGTTGCCGTTCGACGGTCTTGTAGCCGGTCAGATCGTTGCGGCGGATGAAGCCGCCGGCCTTCTCCATGTAGTCGACGAGGATGTCACCAAGCGGCCCCTCGTAGAGCGCGGTCTCGCCGTGGTCGGCGATGGTGCGGAGCGTCTCGGCATATTCGGCCTGCACCACGCGTTCGCCGACCTTGAGCGGCTCGCCATCAGGCAAATAGATCGCCGCAATTGGCTTGTCCTTGCGCATCTCGGCAGCGCTCTCGCTGATGCATTCGTGCAAATACGGCGTCGCCGCATAGCCGCGCGCGGCATGCTTGATCGCGGGCTGCATGACGTCCGCGAGGCTCATGGTGCCGAAGCGGCGCAGCGTCTCGCACCAGGCTTTCAGCGAGCCCGGCGTGGCGACCGCCTTCGGGCCGTTGAGGTTCTCGTTGCCGACGGTGTCGAACACGTCATGCGCCGCGCCTGGCGCGGAGGTATAGCTGGTGTCACGTACCGCCGCGGGCACAGTGCTCTGCCCGTCGATGAAACGGTGGCTGCCGTCAGCCAGACGTATATGCGCCATGCCGCCGCCGATGATGCCGACCATCATCGGCTCGACCACGGTCAGCGTGAACAGGGTCGCGATCGCGGCGTCGATGGCGTTGCCGCCCGCGGCCAGCATCTCGGCGCCGGCGCTGGAGGCCAGCGGATGGTTGCTGACCACCATGCCGCGGCTCGAGACCGCCGGCATCTTCTCGCATTCAAAGATCGTTGCCGTCCGGTCGCGCCAGTTTCCGCCCATGCCGCCTGCCCCTTTTATTCACGGCGGCAAGCACATCATACGCGCGATGACGGGTCCAGTATTGGTACGGATTAGCTGGCATTCCCGATTCTGCCATCATCGTTAGCGTTGATTCGGACATCCGCGGTCCCCTTTGGATCGGGCAGGGCACGTCCTGAGCGAGTAGAGCTCAGCATCGAGAAGCGATGCACGTTCGCGTGGCGTTACCCCACAGACCCAAGCATTCCAAAGGATTCAACTTTCCATGCACACGATCGTACTGGCCACCCAAAAGGGTGGCAGTGGCAAGAGCACGCTTGCCATCGGCCTCGCGCTGGCGGCCAAGCAGGCCGGCTTCACCGTCCGCCTGATCGAAACCGACCCGCAGGGTACCCTGTCCAACTGGCTGCGTCGCCGCCACGCTGACGATCTCGTCGTCGAGCCGATCTATCACGCCGCCGACATCGCGCCGCGCCTGAAGATGCTGGCCGACAGCGGCTTGCAGCTCGCGATCGTCGACACCGCGGCCGGCCTCAGCGCCGCGACCACCGCCGCGATCCGCCATTCCGACCTCTGCCTGATTCCGGCTCGCCCGAGCGTTGCCGACATCGAGGCGACCGTCTCGACGCTGAGCGTCGCGCGCGCTTGGAAGCGGCCCTACGGCTTCGTGCTGAACCAGGCGCCAATCCGCGGCCAGCGCATCGACAACGCCGCCAACACGCTCGCCGAGGAAGCCGCGCTCGATCTCGCCGAGGTGCTCGCGCGCCCGCTGATTGTGATGCGCAACGACCACCAGGACTCGCTCGCGAGCGGCCTCGCCGTCAGCGAATTCGCGCCGAACGGCAAGTCGGCGGACGAGATCCGCGGCCTCTGGCGCTGGATCGAGACCCGTCTCGAGCTCGAAGCCACGACCAATGTCCTGATCGACCAGGTCATCTCGGTCGCGGACGGGATGCTGCGCGTCGCCGCCAAACACGCGGCGGACGAGACCACGACACTGGCGTCCTGAGCGGGGCGATCGCTCGGACGACAGGCGGCCTCTTCACTTATCCGGTTGAAGAGTCCAAGCGATGAAGCAATCCGGCCACCAGCCCGGCCGGATTGCTTCGCTGCGCTCGCAATGACGGCGTGGTGGGGTCGTCGCCTTCGCCGAGACTCACGGCCTATCGGCGGCAGGCCCGATCTTCACTTCTGACATTTCTGACACCAGAAGGTGGAGCGCCCGTTCTGGGTGAATCGCTTCACGGTGCCGCCGCACCCTGGCGTCTTGCAGGTCTCGCCCTCGCGGTCATAGACCTTGAAGGAGTGCTGGAAATAGCCGAGTTCGCCCGAGGTCTGGCGATGGTCGCGCAAGCTGGAGCCGCCGGCCTTGATCGCGTCGTTCAGCACGGTGTGAATGGCAATCACCAACCGCTTCGCGTGATCGGTCGGCTCGCCGCCGCCAACACCCTTGCGACCCTTGGTCGCGAGCGTCGCAGCAATGCGGCGCGGTGACAGATGCGAGCGATGCAGCGCTTCGCAGACATAGATGTTGCCGAGCCCGGCGACCACGCGCTGGTCGAGCAGCGCGGCTTTCAGGCTCGTCGTCTTGCCCTCGCACGACCGCGCCAGCATCGCGGCGTCGAATTCGTTGCCGAGCGGCTCGGGACCGAGATCGCGCAGCAGTGGCTCGTCTTCAAGCGCGTTGCGCGCGATGACTTTCATGTAACCGAAGCGGCGCGGGTCGTTGAACACGATGTCGGCGCCGGAGGACATCCGAAACAGCACGTGGTCGTGCGTGGAGTCCTTAGCCCGTGGGTAGTGAAACTCGCCCGGCGCGGCCTCGTTGTCCGGCTTGATGACGCGGAACGAGCCCGACATGCCCAGATGCATCAGCAGCACGTCGCCGGAGGCGAGATCGGCCATGAGATATTTTGCACGGCGGCCAAGCCCCGTGACGACCTGCCCCTGGAGCCGGGCCACGAAATCGGGCTGGAACGGAAAGCGCAGATCCGGCCTGCGGGCCTCCGCGACGAGGATTTTCGCACCCTCCATGACGGGCTGAAGGCCGCGGCGGACGGTCTCGACTTCGGGCAATTCAGGCATGGTCAGGCATTCACCTTATGAGGGCGGTGTGATAGCGCCATTGCGGCGGCCGCGCTATGGTCCGCCCAGTGGAGTAGAGTAATGGATCGGCCGGGCGAAACCACGCATTTTGGCTTCAGGGACGTTCCCCTGGGGGACAAGCAGACGCTGGTGAACGATGTGTTTCACAGCGTGGCGTCGCGCTATGACTTGATGAACGACCTGATGTCCGGTGGCCTGCACCGGGTCTGGAAGGACATCATGATCAACGCGCTCAACCCGCCGAGGGGTGACCGGCCGTTCGCGCTGCTCGATGTTGCCGGCGGCACCGGCGACATCTCGTTCCGCGCTGCCAAGGCGGCAGGTCCCGGCTTCCATGCCACGGTCTGCGACATCAACGCCGAGATGCTGGCCGTGGGCCGCGAGCGCGCCGCGAAGCGGCATCTCGAGACCCAGGTCGATTTCGTCGAGGGCAATGCCGAAGCGCTCGCCTTCGCCGACCGCAGCTTTGACGCATATACGATCGCTTTCGGCATTCGCAATGTGCCGCGGATCGACCTGGCGCTGCGCGAGGCCTATCGCGTGCTGAAGCCCGGCAGCCGCTTCCTGTGCCTGGAATTCTCCACCGTCGAGATGCCCGGGCTCGACCGGATCTATGACCTGTTCTCGTTCAAGGTGATCCCGCCGCTCGGCCGCATGGTCACGGGCGACGCCGAGTCCTACCAGTATCTCGTCGAATCGATCCGCAAGTTTCCGAAACCCAACGCCTTCGCCGACATGATCCGCGACGCCGGCTTCGCCCGCGTCGGCTGGCAGACATTGTCCGGCGGCATCGTCGCACTGCATTCGGGCTGGCGTTTGTGATTTCTTCCATTACCCACATTTCGCGCCTGATCCGCGCCGCGTTCGTGTTTGCGCGCGAGGGCGTGTTCGGTTCCGTCGATCCGACCCTGGTGCCGCCGCCAGGGCAACTCGCGCTGAAGCTTGCGCGCCTCGTCGAACGGCGCGGTCCAAAGCACGGACCACGGCTGACGCGCGCGCTGACCCGGATGGGCCCAGCCTATCTCAAGCTCGGGCAGTTTCTGGCCACGCGTCCCGACGTCGTCGGCGTCGTCATGGCGCGTGATCTGGAAAGCCTCCAGGATCGCTTGCCGCCGTTTTCGCAAGCCGAAGCGGAAGCCGCGATCGCGAGCTCGCTGGAGCGTGCGCTCAAGGACGTGTTCACGAGCCTCGGCCCGCCGGTCGCCGCCGCCTCGATCGCGCAGGTGCATCGCGGCGAGGTGTCGCGCGACGGTGTCCGCAAGCCTGTCGCGGTGAAGGTGCTGCGGCCGAACGTGGCCTCGCGATTCCGCCGCGACCTCTCCGATTTCTTCTACGTCGCGCACAAGGCCGAGACCTATTCGAGCGAGGCGCGGCGTTTGCGCCTGATCGAAGTCATCAACACCATGTCGCGCTCGGTCGCGATGGAGATGGACCTGCGGCTGGAAGCGGCTGCAATGTCGGAGATGGCGGAGAACACGGGCGACGATCCTGATTTTCGCGTGCCAACCGTCGATTGGGACCGCACCACGCACAACGTGCTGACGATGGAGTGGATCGACGGCATCGCGCTGAACGATCACAAGCGCCTTGCAGAGGCGCAGGTCGACCTGCCCGATCTCGGCCGCAAGGTGATCCAGAGTTTTCTGCGCCACGCGCTCCGCGACGGCTTCTTCCACGCCGACATGCATCCGGGCAATCTGTTCCTCGATGACGCCGGCCGTCTGGTCGCGGTCGATTTCGGCATCATGGGCCGGCTCGGGATGAAGGAGCGGCGCTTCCTCGCCGAGATCCTGCTCGGCTTCATCACGCGCGATTATCGCCGCGTCGCCGAGGTGCATTTCGAGGCGGGCTATGTGCCGGCGCATCACTCGGTCGAGAATTTCGCGCAAGCGATCCGCGCCATCGGTGAGCCCATTCACAACCGCACGGCGGAAGAGATCTCGATGGCGCGGCTGCTGACGCTGCTGCTCGAGGTAACCGGCCTGTTCGACATGACGACGCGGCCCGAGCTGATCCTGCTGCAGAAGACCATGGTGGTGGTCGAGGGCGTGGCGCGCGCCTTCGATCCCAAGCTCGACATCTGGAAGGTCGCCGACCCCGTGGTGCGCGAATGGATCGAGCGCAATCTCGGCCCGATCGGCCGCGTGCAGGGCGCGCTCTCCGGCGGCAGCGACCTCGCCCGCGTGCTGATGCGCCTGCCCGACATCGCGCAGCGCTCGGTCGCGGTGCTCGAGCAGCTCGAGACCATGACGCGGGAAGGCATCCGGCTGTCGCCGGAGAGCATCGCCGCGATGGGCCGCAGCGAAGGCCGCAAGAATCGCTGGCGCACCGTGGCGCTTCTGGATCATCGCCGCCACCTTCATCGGAATCCTGATCGCCGTTCGGAATCTGTGATTGCACTGCAATCACGAAAACGATAGCATCGCTATCATTCCGTGCTGGAGGGGCGTCATGGCAAGCCTGACCATCCGCAAGCTCGACGAGGGCGTCAAAACCTATTTGCGCCTGCGCTCGGCCAGGAACCGCAGGTCGGTCGAGGAAGAGGTCCGGGTCATCCTCGGGGAGCTGATCGAGGGCCGCGAGGAGCCGCTGACGCCGTTTGCGCTGCCGCCGGCCCAATCTACCGCCCCCACGCCGCAACGGACCGGCGCCCTTCCCGAGGCCAGCGTCACCCTGATCATCGGCGGTGGCATCGCGGCCTATAAGTCGCTCGACCTGATCCGCCGGCTCAAGGAGCGCCGGATCGAGGTCCGTTGCGTCCTGACCAAGGCGGCTCAGCAATTCGTCACGCCGCTGGCCGTGAGCGCGCTGTCGCATGAACGCGTCTACACCGACCTGTTCGACCCGCAGAGCGAGTTCGACGCCGGGCACATTCGCCTGGCGCGCGAGTGCGACCTGATCGTCGTCGCGCCCGCGACCGCCGATCTCCTGGCGAAGATGGCCAATGGCCACGCCGATGATCTCGCCAGCGCCATCCTGCTCGCAACCAACCGCAAGGTGCTGCTGGCGCCGGCGATGAATCCGCTGATGTGGAACAATGCCGCGACCCGCCGCAACGTCACGCAGCTTCAGCGTGACGGCATGGTGCTGATCGGCCCGAATTCAGGCGAGATGGCCGAGGCGGGCGAAGCCGGAATCGGCCGCATGTCCGAGGCGATCGAGATCGCCACCGCCGCCGAGCGCCTGCTGCGGCCGCCGGTGCCGCGCCCGCTCGCCGGCAAGCGCGTGCTGATCACCGCAGGTCCCACCCACGAGCCGATCGACCCGGTGCGCTACATCGCCAACCGCTCCTCCGGCAAGCAGGGCTTTGCCATCGCCGCCGCCGCGCAAGCTGCGGGTGCCGAGGTGATTTTGGTCAGCGGCCCGGTCGATCTCGGCGGTCCCCCGGGCGTGACGGTGAAGCGCGTGGAATCGGCGCGGCAGATGCTGGAGCAGGTGCAGGCGGCGCTTCCCGCCGACATCGCGATCTTCGCGGCCGCGGTCGCGGACTGGCGGGTTGCCAGTGAGGGCGAGCAGAAGCTGAAGAAGACTTCGGCCGGCATGCCGCCGCTTCAGCTGGTCGAGAATCCCGACATCCTCGCCACGATCTCGAAGCTGACCGACCGGCGCCCGCCGCTGGTGATCGGCTTTGCCGCCGAGACCGAGCACCTCATCGACAACGCCAAGTCCAAGCTGGCCCGCAAGGGCTGCGACTGGATCGTCGCCAACGACGTCTCGCCGGCCACCGGCGTGATGGGCGGCGACCGCAACACCGTGCATCTGATCAGTCGCAAGAATGGTGAGGAGGACGGCGAGATCGCAGTTGATTCCTGGCCGGTGATGACCAAGGAACAGGTCGCCATCGAGCTGGTCGCGCATGTCGTCAAGAGCGTGACCGACAAATCCCGGGAGCCGGCATCTTGAGCACGAAAGTCACGGTCGAACTGCAGCAACTGGCCCACGCCGAAGGCCTTCCGCTGCCGGCCTATCAGACCTCCGAAGCCGCCGGCCTCGACCTGATGGCCGCAGTTCCCGACAGCGAGCCGATGACGCTCGCCCCCGGCCAATATGCGCTGGTGCCGACGGGCCTCGCGATCGCGCTGCCGCCCGGCCACGAGGCGCAGGTGCGGCCGCGCTCGGGCCTTGCGGCCAAGCACGGCGTCACCGTGTTGAACTCGCCCGGCACGATCGATGCGGACTATCGCGGCGAGATCAAGGTGATCCTGATCAACCACGGCGCGGCGCCCTTCGTGGTCAAGCGCGGCGAGCGCATCGCGCAGATGGTGATCGCGCCGGTGGTGCAGGCAGCGCTGGTTCCCGTGGCGACATTGTCCGCGACCAATCGCGGCGCCGGCGGCTTCGGCTCGACCGGCCGCTAACACACGGCAACTCCAGCCGAATCATCCCGAAGAACGACGTGGATTGGAACCGCGCGCCCGGCATTTTTGTGGGACCGCCTTTGCGTTCACGATCTGGACTCTTACCGCTGGAGTCACGGTGGGGGTATTGTCGTTTGATTCGCGCGCGACGGGGGTCGCCGCGCGCAAATTCGTGCGATCTGGGGCAACTATGTCAGGCGTGATCGTGTCGATGCGTCGGACGCTGCTGTCGTGCACATCGTTGGCGCGCAACGGCTTGTTGGGAGGCGCTCTCGCGGCGCTGCTGCCGGCTGCGCCGGCTGAGGCTGCCGACCTCGTCGACACACTTTCCATAATGCTGGACTTCAACCGGCAGGAACTCGCGGTGCTGGCCACCGCGCTCGCGCTGCTCGGCTTCTCGGTCGTGGCCGCGATCCTGTTGATGCGCACGCGCGTGCGCACGGCGAACAACGAGGCGCGGCTGCGCGCGCGGATCGGGGAACTGCAACTCCAGTCCGATCGCTTCGGCGCGTTGCTGTTCGCCGAGCCGCAGATCCTGATCTCCTGGCCGGCCGGCGACAATCGCGCGCAGATTTCCGGCGACATCTCCATGGTGCTGCCGCGCGATTCCTCCCCCCAGCGCGTCCTCGCGTTCGGAACATGGCTGCCGCCGGAGCCCGCGCTCCAAATGGATCACGCGGTCGATGCGCTGCGTGATCGCGGCGACGGGTTCCAGCTGACGCTGACCACCGCGCACGGCCACACGCTGGAGGCCATCGGCCGTGCCATCGGCGGCCAGGCCATTGTCAGGATTCGCGAACTCTCCGGACTCCGGCGCGATCTGGCCGAGACCAATTTGCGTTACAAGGCCCTCGCCGACGAGACCGAGATGCTGCGCGGCTTTGCCGCCGCCGCGCCCTGGCCGATCTGGGCCAAGGCCGAGAACGGCGCGCTGAGCTACGCCAATCCGGCCTATGTGCGCGCGACCGAGGCAAGCAGCGTCACCGACGCCCAGCAGCGCAAGCTCGAGCTGCTCGACAGTGCCGACCGGACCGCGATGGAGCGGGGCCTGAAGGACGCGGCCAGTTTCACCTCGCGGCTGCCGATCGTGATCGGCGGTGAGCGGCGCATCTACGACGTCCGCGCGGTCAATGTCGGCAGCGGCAATGTCGGCGTCGCCATCGATGCCAGCGAGGCGGATGCGCTGAGCTCGGCGCTGGTGCGGATGGCGGAGGCGCATCGGCGCACGCTCGACCAGCTCTCCTCGGGCGTTGCCGTGTTCGACGGCCAGCGCCGGCTCGCCTTCTACAACGATTCCTACCGCCGGCTGTGGGACCTCGACCGCATCTTCCTCGACGCCAATCCCGACGATTCCAGCGTGCTCGACCAGCTCCGCGCAGCGCGCAAGCTGCCGGAGCAGCCGGACTTCCGCGCCTGGAAGGCCAAGCTGCACGAGGCCTATCGCGCGGTCGAGGCCGCCAAGGACACCTGGTACCTGCCCGATGGCCGCGCGCTCTCCGTCGTCACCACCCCGAATCCGGAAGGCGGCGTCACCTATCTGTTCGACGACGTCACCGAAAGCCTCGAGCTCGCCCGCCGCTTCGACGGCATGATTCGCGTCCAGCGCGAGACGCTGGACAGCCTCGCCGAGGGCGTCGCGGTGTTCGGCAGCAACGGCAGGGCGCAGCTGTTCAACCCGGCCTTCGTCCGGATGTGGAAGCTGTCGAGCGACGCCATGCGCGACGAGCCGCACATCCAGACGGTCGAAGGCTGGTGCCATCAGCTGTTCGACGACCCGCAAGTCTGGCGCCAGATCCGCGAGGCCGTCACCTCGATCGAGAGCCGCGCCGACGTGCCGCTGAAGCTGGAGCGCAAGGACGGCAGCGTGCTCGACGGCATGATCCGTCCGCTGCATGACGGCGCGACCATGCTGACGTTCCAGGACATCACCGACACCGAGAATGTCGAGCGTGCGCTGCGCGAGCGCAACGAGGCGCTGGAGGCCGCCGACCAGATGAAGGTGGATTTCGTCCACCACGTCTCCTACGAGCTGCGCTCGCCGCTCACCACCATCATCGGCTTCGCGCATTTCCTCAGCGATCCCTCGACCGGGCCGCTGACGCCGAAACAGGCCGAATATCTCGACTACGTCACCAAATCGACCAACGCCCTGCTGGCGCTGACCAACAACATCCTGGATCTCGCCACGATCGACGCCGGCGCCATGAAGCTCGAACTCGGCCCGGTCGACGTCAGCAAGGCCATCGAGCTCGCCGCCGAGGGCATCCAGGACCGCCTCGCCACCGACCGCATCCGTCTCAAGGTCGAGATCGCGCCCGATATCGGCAGCTTCGTCGGCGACGAGAAGCGCGTGGTGCAGGTGCTCTATAACCTCCTCGCCAACGCCGTCGGGTTTTCTCCACAGGATTCCACCGTCGGCATCAGCGCACGCCGCACCGAACGCAGCGTGGTCTTCACTGTGACAGATTCCGGGCCTGGAATACCTGCCGACATGAAGGACAAGGTGTTCAACTGGTTCGAAAGCCGCTCGCAGGGGTCGCGTCACCGCGGCGCCGGGCTCGGCCTGTCGCTGGTGCGCTCCTTCGTCGAGCTGCATGGCGGCAAGGTGCGGGTGGATTCGATCGTGGGCAGGGGCACGGTCGTGATCTGCGACTTCCCGACCGACCAGGCGGCGCATCGCGACGCCGCCGAATGACTGAACCGACCACATTCTCCGTCGCGCTTGTCAACGAGACGGCCACTGCGCAATTGATGGCCGACCTTGCGCTGCTGGTCGGCCCCGGCGACGTCATCACCCTCACCGGCGATCTCGGCGCCGGCAAGACTGCGGCTGCGCGAGCCATGATCCGCTATCTCGCCGGCGACGAGACGCTGGAAGTTCCGAGCCCAACCTTCACGCTGGTGCAGGGTTACGAGCTGCCGCCGTTTCCGGTGATGCATGCCGATCTCTACCGCGTCGAGGACGAGAGCGAGCTCGAGGAGATCGGCCTGTCGCCGCTTCCCGATGCCACGCTCGTCCTGATCGAATGGCCGGAGCGCGCACCGTCGGCGATGCCGCAAGACCGCATCGACATCGCGCTGACGCACCGGCCGGCGCTGGGCTCGAATGCGCGCGCCGCCGACATCACCGGTTACGGCAAGGCCGCCGCGCAAGTCGCGCGGCTGAAGGCGCTACGGGAATTCCTCGAGGCATCCGGCTACATGGATGCAACGCGCAAGCACATGGCCGGCGATGCCTCGACCCGCTCCTATGCGCGGCTGCAGCGTAACGACGAGATCGTCATCCTCATGAACTTTCCGCAGCGGCCCGACGGCGCTGCGATGTACAACGGAAAATCCTACAGCGCGGCAGTGCATCTTGCCGAGAACATCAAGCCGTTCGTTGCCGTCGACGAAGGCCTGCGCGTGGCGGGAGTCTCAGCGCCCGCGATCCACCATTACGATCTCGACCACGGCTTCCTGATCTCCGAGGATTTCGGCAGCGACGGCGTGATCGAAGGCGATCCGCCGCGCCCGATCGCCGAACGTTACGAAGCTGCGACCGACGTGCTGGCCGTGCTGCACGGCAAGACATTGCCGGAGACGCTGCGGCTGGCGGATCAGACCTACACCATTCCTGCCTTCGACACCGAGGCGCTGCTGATCGAGATCGGGTTGATGCCGGAATGGTATCTGCCCGATCGCAACGCGCCACTGAGCGACGAGAAGCGCGCGGAATTCTTCGCGATGTGGCGCGAGCTGCTGAAGAAGCCGCTGGCCGCGCCAAGAACCTGGATCATCCGCGACTACCACTCGCCCAATCTGATCTGGCTCGCCGATCGTACTGGCATGGCGCGCGTCGGCGTGATCGACTTCCAAGACACCGTGCTCGGGCCGCACTCCTATGACGTAGTGTCGCTGCTGCAGGACGCGCGTATCGACGTCCCTGAGACCCTCGAGCTGACACTGCTGTCGCGCTACATCAAGGCGCGGCGCACGGCCGATGCGAGCTTCGATCCGGCCGGCTTCGCCGAACTCTACGCCATCATGTCGGCGCAGCGGAACACGCGCCTGCTCGGCACCTTCGCCCGCCTCAACCGCCGCGACGGTAAGCCGCATTATCTTCGCCACCAGCCGCGGATCTGGACCTACCTCCAGCGCTCGCTGGCACATCCCGCGCTGGCTCGCCTGCGCGACTGGTATCTCGCCAACGTCCCGCCGCCCCGGGGGGCGTCCCAAGAGCCGTCCGAAGAGCAGCCTCAAGAGCAGCCCCAAGCCTGATTCGCGGCCCGATTTACCGCCTGTTAGCCATCGCATCGGTATCATCGCCCGCAGGCAGCCGGACAAAGACGGGGCTGGAGCAAGGGCAGATGGCGGTCAAGACGGACCATCGTGGCAACAGCCGGGTTGTTTTCGAGCGCGGGATACCGGCCCAGATGATGGGGATCGACGGCACCTGGCGGCGCGAGTGCACCATGGAGGACGTCTCCGAGAGCGGCGCCAAGCTGACCATCGACGGCTCGGTCGAGGGCCTGCATCTGAAGGAATTTTTTCTCCTGCTGTCGTCTACCGGACTTGCGTACCGGCGCTGTGAGCTGGCGTGGGTCAATGGCGACCAGATCGGCGTCAATTTTCTCAAGCTCGGCGACAAGAAGAAGAAGGCGCGTTCCACATCCGTTGGGGCGTGACGGCCACACCCGTCGTACAACCGTCACGGCAGGTGGTTAAGGCGGTTAAGACGCGGTGCGGCCAATTGCGGTCCGTGTTAGGATTGCTGCGTACGCGAACTTCAAAAGTTCTCGATTCCGGGAAAGACGAGTCTGAGAAAGCGCACGATGTCCGCCAAACCGACCAAAGCCATGGTGCTCGCTGCGGGGTTCGGGCTGCGCATGCGTCCGTTGACGGAGAAGATGCCGAAGCCGCTCGTGCCGGTGGCCGGCCAGCCGCTGCTGGACCATGTGCTCGACAAGCTCGGCGACGCCGGCGTGACCGAGGCGATCGTCAATGTGCACTATCTGCCGGACCAGATCATCAACCACACCGCATCCCGCCAGCATCCGCGCGTGACCATCTCGGACGAGCGCGACCAGGTGCTCGGCACCGGCGGTGGCGTGGTCAAGGCGCTGCCGCTGCTCGGCGACGCGCCGTTCTTCCATGTCAATTCCGACACGCTGTGGATCGACGGCGTGCGCTCGAACCTGGCGCGGCTTGCGGAAAACTTCGACCCTGAGCGCATGGACATCCTGCTCTTGATGGCGCCGACCGCGACCAGCATCGGCTATAGCGGCCGTGGCGATTACGGCATGCTGCCCGACGGCGCCCTGCGCAAGCGCAAGGAAAAAGAGGTCGTTCCGTTCGTCTATGCCGGCGCGGCGATCCTGTCGCCCTCGATCTTCGCCGACGCGCCGACGGGCGAGTTCTCGCTGACCAAGATGTTCGACCGCGCCAACGAGCAGGAACGGCTGTTCGGCCTCCGCCTCGACGGCGTCTGGATGCATGTCGGCACGCCCGATGCCGTGCATGCGGCGGAAGAGGCGTTTCTGGAGAGCGTGGCGTAAGCTGCTCTCGTGTCCCGGACGCGAGTACCGTAGGGTGGGCAAAGCGAAGCGTGCCCACCATCTCTCTGCTTAGAGATCGGGGATACATGGTGGGCACGGCGCGAGTGCGCCTTTGCCCACCCTACGACACCTGATCCTAGTCAGGCGAACAGCGGGGACTATCTCCCCTCCACCCATATCCATTTGAATCCGCCTCCCTATATTGGCGCCTGATTCCCGAATCAGGCAGCCCATGCGCGTTTTCAGCGTTCCCATCTCAGTTCCGTTCCTGCGCACGGTCGTCTCGAGCCTGCTCGACGGCCGGCTGGTCGACGGATTCGAGGCGCGCAAGGAACCGGCGCGGCTTGCGGATGCCACGCTGTACCTGCCGACAAGGCGCGCCATGCGCGTCGTGCGCGAGATCTTTCTCGACGAGATGGCCGCCGATGCGGTGGTCCTGCCCCGCATCGTCGCGCTCGGCGACATCGACGAGGACGAGCTCGCTTTCGCCGACGAGGGCGAGCAGTTCTCCGGCGCAGCGCCGCTCGACATTCCGCCGCGGCTTGGCGAGCTGGAACGGCGGCTGACGCTGGCGCAGCTCGTCGCCGCCTGGGCCAAGGGCCCGGTGCTGTCCCCGCTGGTGGTCGGCGGCCCCGCCTCGACGCTGGCGCTGGCCGGCGACCTCGCGCGCCTGATCGACGACATGGTGACGCGCGGCGTCGACTGGAGCGCGCTCGACGGCCTCGTGCCCGACATGCTCGACCGCTACTGGCAGCACTCGCTCGAATTTTTGCGGATCGCGCGCATCGCGTGGCCCGGCCATCTCGCCGAGATCAACCGGATCGAGCCCGCGGCGCGGCGCGACCTCCTGATCGCGGCGGAAGCCAGGCGGTTGACCGCGCATCCCCATGGCCCCGTGATCGCGGCGGGCTCGACCGGCTCGATGCCGGCCACCGCAAAATTCCTGCATGCGGTCGCATCGCTGCCGCATGGTGCCGTGGTGCTGCCCGGCCTCGACACCGACCTCGACGACGACGCCTGGCGCAGCATCGGCGGCGTGCGCGATTCGCTCGGCAAGTTCGCCGAGCATCCGGCGTCGAACCATCCGCAATATGCTATGCACGCGCTGCTGGATCGCTTCGGCATCAAGCGCGGCGATGTCGAGCTGCTTCAACCGGCAGCGGACGGCGGCCGCGATCTGCTCGCCTCCGAATCGATGCGGCCATCTGCCAAGACGGAAGTCTGGCACGACCGGCTGAAGCAACCGGATGTCGCAGCGAAGATCGCCGGCGGCATGTCAAACCTCGCGGTGGTCGAGGCGCCCAATCCCGAAATGGAGGCCCTCGCGATCGCCATTGCGATGCGCGAGGCGCGCCATCTCGACAAATCAGCGGCGCTGGTGACGCCGGACCGCGCGCTGGCGCGGCGGGTGATGGCCGCGCTGACGCGATGGGATCTCGCCTTCGACGATTCCGGCGGCGACGTGCTGATGGAAACGTCCGCCGGCGTTTTTGCGCGCCTCGCGGCCGAGGCTGCGACCAAGGGATTGGAGCCGCCGACGCTATTGGCGATGCTGAAGCATCCGCTGTGCCGGCTTGGCCGGCTGCCTGGCGCATGGAAGGCGGCAATCGAGGGCCTCGAGCTTGCAGTCCTGCGCGGCACGCGGCCGCCTGCGGGCACCGCAGGCCTGCTGCGCGAATTCAATCGTTTCCGCGAGGAGCTGGCAAAGCTGTGGCGCAAGGAGGTCTCTGCGCTCCACCACGCGGAGCCACGTGCGCGTCTGAAGGCAGAGGACCTCGATCGCATCCAGGCGCTGATCGATGCCCTGCGACAAGCGTTGGCGCCGATCGAGAGTCTCGCGTCATCGAAACCGTACGACTTCGCCGAGCTCGCGCACCGGCATCGCGAGATCATGATCGAACTGTCGCGCGACGAGCAGGGCATCCCGCTCGCTTTCGAGGAGCGCGAGGGCCTGGCGCTCGCAGCCGCCTTCGACGACCTCCTGCGCGGCGGCACCACCAGCGGGTTGATGGTGACGCTGTCTGACTATGCCGACGTTTTCCAGACCGCGTTCAGCGACCGGGCCGTGCGGCGGCGGGACAGACCCGGCGCGCGGCTGCAGATCTACGGCCCGCTGGAATCGCGCCTGATGCAGGCCGACCGGATCATCATCGGCGGCTTGATCGAAGGCGTCTGGCCGCCGGCGCCGCGCATCGATCCCTGGCTCAGCCGGCCGATGCGGCACGAGCTTGGCCTCGATCTGCCGGAGCGCCGTATCGGCCTCTCCGCACACGATTTCGCGCAACTGCTCGGCGGCGGCGAGGTGATCCTGACCCATTCCGCGAAGGCCGGCGGCGCACCAGCGGTCGCCTCGCGCTTCCTGCACCGGTTAGAGGCGGTCGCGGGCGGCGAGTTCTGGAAGACGGCCATCCGCGCGGGCGAAAAATACGTGCAGTTTGCGGGCGCGCTGGACCAGCCCGACGAGGTCAGGCCGGTCAAGCAGCCCGAGCCGCGGCCGCCGCGCGCGACGCGGCCGCTCAAGATGTCGGTCACCGCGATCGAGGACTGGCTGCGTGATCCCTACACGATCTACGCAAAGCACATTTTGCGGCTCGACGCGCTCGACCCCGTCGACATGCCTCTGTCGGCCGCCGACCGCGGCTCGGCGATTCACGATGCGCTCGGCGAGTTCACGGAAAGCTACGCCGCGCGCCTGCCCGACGATCCCGCCCGCGTGCTGCACGCGATCGGTAAGAAGTATTTTGAGCCGCTGATGGAGCGCCCCGAAGCGCGCGCGCTGTGGTGGCCGCGTTTCCAGCGCATCGCGCGCTGGTTTGGCGAATGGGAGACGGCGCGTCGCGACGTGATCGAGGTCATCACGGCGGAGACGCGTGGCGAGATTTCGATCCGGCTCGACCACGAGCGCAGCTTCCAGCTCTCCGCCCGCGCCGACCGCATCGAGCGGCGCCAGGGCGGCAGCTATGCTATCCTCGACTACAAGACCGGGCAGCCGCCGACCGGCAAGCAGGTCCGCATGGGCCTGTCACCGCAGCTCACGCTGGAAGCGGCGATCCTGCGCGAGGGCGGCTTCCCTGACATCGACGCGGGTTCGTCCGTCAGCCAGCTCGTCTATGTGCGCCTGAGCGGCAACAATCCCCCCGGTGAAGAGCGCATCCTCGAGCTCAAATATAGGCAAGGCGACGAGCCGCAGCCGCCGGACACGGCCGCCGCCGAAGCACGGGCCAAGCTGGAGGCGCTGATCCGTGCCTTCGAGGACGAGAACCAGGCGTACACCTCGCTGAACCTGCCGATGTGGACCAACCGCTACGGCACCTATGACGACCTCGCCCGCATCAAGGAATGGTCGGCGGCCGGCGGCCTGGGGATCGAAGAATGGTAAAAGCGCTACGCCCCATCCCGAATGCTGTGCGCGACACACAGAGGCGCGCGTCGGACCCGACCGCGTCGGCCTTCGTGTCGGCCAACGCTGGCTCAGGCAAAACGCATGTGCTGGTGCAGCGCGTGATCCGGCTGCTGTTGTCAGGTGTGCCGCCGGAAAAGATCCTCTGCATCACCTTCACCAAGGCGGCGGCCGCCAACATGGCTGAACGCGTTTTCACCACGCTTGGCCATTGGGTGACGCTGGACGATGCGGAGCTTGATGCAGCGATCCGCGACGTCGGCATTCCCCATCCGGACCGAAAACTGCGCCGCGAAGCACGAAAGCTGTTCGCCTGCGCGCTGGAGACGCCGGGCGGATTGAAGGTGCAGACCATCCACGCGTTGTGCACCCGGCTGCTCCAGCAGTTTCCGTTCGAGGCCAATGTTCCCGCGCGCTTCGCCGTGATCGACGAGCGCGACCAGACCGACATGATGGAGCGCGCCAATCTGAAGGTGCTGCTGGAAGCCGCGCGCGATCCGGAGACCGTC
The DNA here is from genome assembly GCF_054061875.1 of Bradyrhizobium sp. S3.7.6. Taxonomy (NCBI): domain Bacteria; kingdom Pseudomonadati; phylum Pseudomonadota; class Alphaproteobacteria; order Hyphomicrobiales; family Nitrobacteraceae; genus Bradyrhizobium; species Bradyrhizobium sp. S3.7.6. The sequence continues at coordinate 761,467 of NZ_JBSSEQ010000001.1, forward strand.
ACCGGCCGCGCGCTGCTCACCGCGATGGCGAGTGCGGCCGACGTCACTTTCAAGGAGGTCGTGCGCGAAGCCTGTCTCAGCCGCGATCATTTCATGGCCTGGACCGACGAGGCCGGCAACGCCGGGGCAGCTGCTGAGCAGATGGCGGCGGTGCTGGGCGTGGAGGCGAGCGATCGGATCGAGGACGTCGAGACGGAAATTCTCGACGGTCCCTTCCTGCCGCGGTCGCGTTGGGACGACATTGCCTTCGCGCTGGAAGACGGCAGCAAGTCCGACAACGACCAGGCGAGTCGCCTCCGCGAGGCGAAGGTCTTCTCCGGTGCCGCACAGGTCGATGCCTATCTCGGCGTCTTCCTCACCGACGAAAAGCTGCCGCGCAAGGCGGTGCTGACGAAGAAGTTTGGCGATCACAACCCATCCGTCGCCCGCCTGTTCGAGAACGAGGGGCAGCGCCTCGGCGGATTGATCGAGAAGCGCCGCGCGGTGACCATGCGTGACCGCACCGCGGCCCTGCTGCACATCGCGACCGCGGCCGCCGCAAACTACCGCCGTGAGAAGCAGGAGCGCGGGCTGCTCGACTACGACGACCTCATCGACAAGACGCTGGCGATGCTGAACCGCGTCTCTTCAGGCTGGGTGCATTACAAGCTCGACCGCGGCGTCGATCACGTCCTGATCGACGAAGCCCAGGACACGAGCCCGCGGCAGTGGGACATCGTCGCGCACATCATTTCCGAGTTCACCGCGGGCGAAGGCGCGCGCGAAGGGTTGAACCGCACCGTCTTTGCCGTCGGCGACGAGAAGCAGTCGATCTTCTCCTTTCAGGGCGCCCAACCCCGAGAATTCGACGCGCGCCGGCGCGAGCTGCGCAGCAAGTTCACCGCCGCCGGGCTGAAGTTCGATCCGGTCGCCTTCACCTATTCGTTCCGTTCGGGCGCGGCGATCCTGCACTCGGTCGACCACGTCTTCCGCGAGCCCCAGATCTACAAGAGCATCCATTCGGCAGAGATCGGCCATCCCCTGCACAATGCGCTCGCCGATGCGGGCCCGAGCGTGATCGAGCTGTGGGATCTCGCCGAGCCCGATGACAGGCAGGAGATCGAGGGCTGGCGCGCGCCGTTCGATGGCGTCGCCGCCACCAGCCCCGAGGTGAAGCTCGCCCGCCGCATCCAGACCGAGATCAAGCAACTGGTCGAGAGCGGCACGCTGACGGGACACGAAGGCGAGCGCCGCCCCTTACGTTACGGCGACATGCTGATCCTGGTGCGCCGGCGCGGCAATGCGTTCGACGCCGTGATCCAGGCGCTGAAGCACGCCAATGTTCCGGTCGCCGGCGCCGACCGGCTGAAGCTGACCGAGCACATCGCGATCATCGACCTGATGAATCTCGCGGACGCGCTGCTGCTGCCGCAGGACGATCTCGCGCTCGCGGTTGCGCTGAAGAGCCCTCTGTTCGGGCTCGATGACGACGACCTGTTTCAGCTCGCCTGGGGCCGCAAGGGGTCGCTGCGCCGCGCGCTTGCCGAACATGCCGCCACAAGCGAGACGTTCGCCACGGCACTGCGGCGGCTTGAAGCCTGCGAGGCGCGGTCGCGCGACGAGACTCCGTTCGCCTTCTACGCTTGGCTGCTCGGCGGCGACGGCGGACGTGCGCGGATCCTGCGCCGGCTCGGCCATGAGGCCAACGACGCGCTCGACGAGTTCCTGGAGCTGGCGCTGAATTACGAGCGCAAGGCACCGGCCTCCCTGCAGGGTTTCATGGCCTGGCTGCGCTCGGCCGACACCGAGGTGAAGCGCGACATGGAGATCTCGCGCGACGAGGTGCGGGTGATGACGGTGCACGGCGCCAAGGGCCTCGAAGCCTCCGTCGTGTTCATGGTCGACACGACATCATCGCCCGCGGATTCGCAGCGGGTCCGGCTGATCCACGTGCCGCGCGGCAATGGCGGCGAGGTCGTGGTCTGGGCCGGGCGCAAGGCCGACGATCCCAAGCCCGTCGCCGACGCACGCAAGGCCATGATCGAGGAGACCGAGGACGAGTATCGCCGCCTGCTCTATGTCGCGATGACGCGCGCGGCCGATCGGCTGATCGTCGGCGGCTGCATGCCCGGTAACATGAAGACGGTCCGCAAGCTGAGCTGGTATGACCTCATCGACACCGGGCTCACCGGCTCGGGCCTGGACAAGCAGACGATCGAGACGCCGCTCGGTAAGGTGACCCGATTCGCCCGGCCGGAGGATGTCGGGGCGCTCGGCACGCCTGCGATGTCGGTGGACCAATCGATCGCATTGCCGGACTGGCTGCGGACGCCGTTACCGCACGAGAGCGTCGATGACGATCCAGTGCGCCCCTCCGGCCAGTCGGCCGAGGACGGCCGAAGCGTGCGGCCAGGCGAATCGGTGCAGTCGCGCGCGGTGGCGCTGCAGCGCGGCACGCTGGTGCACCGGCTGCTGCAATCCCTCCCCGACATCGCCCCCGAGCGCCGGCGCGAGGCCGCGCTTGGCTTCATGGCGCGCAACGCGCCCGACTGGACGGAGGCCGACCGGACCGCGCTGGCCGACAAGGTTCTCGCCCTGATCGCCGAACCGCGCTTTGCCCCGGTGTTTACCGCCGGCAGCCGTGCCGAGGTCTCGATCGTCGGCCGAGTGGACCGGCCGGGGCGGCCGCCAGCGCTGGTGTCGGGGCAGATTGACCGGCTGGTCGTCCGTCCGGACGAGGTTCTGATCGTCGATTTCAAGACCAACCAGGCGGCGCCCAAAAGCGCCGCGGAGGCGCCCGCCGCCTATGTCCGGCAGCTCGCGCTGTACCGGGCGGTGCTGGCCCGGCTTTATCCCCAAAAGCCGATCCGGGCCGTCCTGCTCTGGACCGAGGCCCTTGAATATATGGAGATTTCAGCCCCCGCGCTGGACGCGGCGCTGGCATCCCTTCATGTCGGCGTGAGCGTCCTTGACCCGGCAAGGAGCCGTTCATAGGTTGACGCCATGATCCCGGGCGCGATTCCACGTCGCGCCGATTCTCTTTCAACCGTACGAGGTGCTCCAATGGCCGTTGGCAAGGTTTCCGATACCGATTTCGAAGCCGAAGTGCTCAAGGCGAACGGCCCTGTGGTCGTCGATTTCTGGGCCGAATGGTGCGGCCCCTGCCGCATGATCGCACCCGCCCTCGACGAGATCGCCGGCGCGATGGGCGACAAGGTCAAGATCGTCAAGCTCAACGTCGACGAGAGCCCGAAGACCGCGTCCAAGTATGGCGTGATGTCGATCCCGACGCTGATGATCTTCAAGGGCGGCGAGATGGCCTCCCGTCAGGTCGGCGCCGCGCCGAAGGCGAAGCTTCAGCAGTGGATCACGTCCGCGGTTTGATCCGCGGCACGTGTAACTGAGAATTCTTCAACGGCCGGCAACACGCCGGCCGTTTTATTTTTGCTCGACGTCAATCATGCCGATCTCGTTTCGGCGAGTTTGGCGAGACTGGCGAGAACATCGGGAAAGTCCGACGCGACAGCCGGACCGATCTCGGACGCTTGCGGCCCTCGCGCGTCGACGGCGTAAACGATCCGTGTGCGCCCTGCCCCAAGGGATTCGATGCGATGGGCGACCTTAATGACGAGATCGCCGACTCGCGTTTCGTCGATGAAGCACGCGTTCTCGCGGACCTCGATCAACTGCGAGCGCAGCGCCTCCTCGCCGGGAGGCTTCATCGTGAACCAGGTCCCTGCCGCAAATGGCCCGTCAATGTCGATCTGCTCGATACCTGCGTTCCAGGTTTTCCAACCCGGCACATCGCGGAAGATGCTCCAGACCGTCTCCGGGGCTGCCGATGTCTCGACCGCGTATTCGCCCCGCCAGACATTGTCGTCGTTCATCGCACGCTGCCCTCCTTAATATGTACGCTCATCATAAGCGCGCTTATTGAGGAGTCGAGGCAACCGGGACGAAGCGCCTCTATCCAACCCACCCCGTCGCCAATGCATTCGCCAGCTCCGGCTGGCCATTGCGGCGCGCGAGTACGGCCATCGCCTCGTGGTCATATGCGACGTGCCGGAATGTCACCTGCCAAACACCGTCAACGAGCTCAAGGATCGCATAGCGCGCGTGCGGCGTGCCGGCTTCGACGACATGCGGGAATGGATGCACGTCGCGATAGCCGGGGCTGCCGACGCTGCCGGGATTGACGATCAACCGGCCGTCGCGCAACCGCACCGCGCGGGCAAGATGGGTGTGCGCGCAAAGGATCAGCGTTTGCGTGACGCCCTGCGCGAACTGCTCGATGCGGTCGAGCGGCGAGAGCGCCACCGTGCCGTCGGGATGCACGGTATCGAGCCAATAGACCTCATCGTCATCGGGCGTCGCATGACAGAGGAAAACCTGCTCGCGAAACACCCGCGTCATCGGCTGCGCGCGCAGCCAGTCGAGTTGCGCGGCATTGAGCGCTTCGTAGGCTGGACGGTCCCACGATCCCATCTGTTCCGGCGGGCGATCGAGCAGGTAGCGGTCGTGATTGCCGAGCACGTGCACGGCGTCGAGCTGCATCAGGATCTCGATGGTCCGGCGCGCATCGAGCGGGCCGCTCAGCATGTCGCCGAGATTGACGATGTCGGCGATGCCCTGCGCGCGGATGTCGGCAAGCACCGCCTCCAGCGCGAGATGGTTCCCGTGAACGTCGGCGATCGCGGCGAAACGCATTGAGATTCCTGTAGCCCGGATGGAGCGAAGCGTAATCCGGGGCCTTGATCGCTTGCGGCGTGATCCCGGATTGCGCTTCGCTCCATCCGGGCTACGCCCCTCTATGCAGGAGGCGTGCCGTTGATGCCCAGCACGTGGCCGGCAAGATAAAGCGAGCCGGTGATCAGGATGCGCGGTGGCACCTCGTAGGCGAGCTTCGCCAAGCCGCGTAGCGCGGCTTCGATGCCGGGCGCGGTCTCGACGCGCATGCCGAGGCTGCGCGCGGCATCCGCGAGGCGGTCGACCGCCATCGCATTCTCGGTGTCGGGGATCGGCACCGCGATGATGTGACGGGTCAGGCCGGCGAAATTGGCGAGAAAACCTTGCGCGTCCTTGTTGGCCATCATGCCCGCGATCACGACCAGCGGACGCGACACCCGCTCTTCGAGATCGCCGAGCGCGGCCGCCGCGACGCGCCCGCCTTCGGCATTGTGGCCGCCGTCGAGCCAGATCTCCGAGCCCTGCGGTCCGAGCGCGAGCAGCTCGCCCGAGGTGATGCGCTGCATCCGCGCCGGCCATTCGGCGCCGACGATGCCCGCCTCGAAGGCCGCCTGGTTGACTTTGAAAGCCGGAATCGCGCGCAGCGTCGCGATCGCAAGACCGGCATTGTCGAACTGGTGGCGGCCGAACAGGCGCGGCGCCGCCAGATCCATCAGGCCGCGATCGTCGGAATAGACCAGACGCCCGTGCTCGACATTGACGTGCCAGCTCTCGCCCGCGGCAAACAGCGGCGCGCGCATGTGCCTCGCCTGCGCCTCGATCACGGCCATCGCCTCGCCCGTCTGCTCGGCGCAAATCACGGGCACGCCGCGCTTGATGATCGCCGCCTTCTCGCCGGCGATGGAGGTCAGCGTATCGCCGAGGAAATCCATGTGGTCCATGCTGATGGGCGTAATCACGCAGGCTGCCGGTGTGTCGACCACATTGGTCGAATCGAGCCGACCGCCGAGGCCGACCTCAAGCAGCACGACATCGGCAGGGTTCTGCGCGAACAGATGGAAGGCAGCCGCGGTCTTCAGCTCGAACACGGTCGCGGCTTCGCCGGCATTGACCCGCTCGACCTCTTCCAGAACCGCGCGCAATTCATCGTCGCCGACCAGCACCCCGCCGCCGACACGGCCCAGACGAAAACATTCGTTGATGCGGACGAGATAGGGCGAGGTGTAGGCATGGACCCGCAGGCCCGCGGCCTCCAGCGTCGCGCGCAGATAAGCGAGCGTCGAGCCCTTGCCGTTGGTGCCGGCGATGTGGATCACCGGCGGTAGCTTGCGTTCAGGGTGGTCGAGCCGCTCGAGCAGGCGGTGCATCCGCTCCAGCCCGAGATCGATGCGCTTCTGATGCAGGGCCGACAGCCGCCCGATCAATTCACCGAGCGGCGGCTTTGCGCTGTCAGAGGACGCGTTCACGCGTGCGGCGCGGCCGGCGCCGTCTCGGCGGCCGAGACGATCTGCGCCGGACTGACGACCGGCTGCACCGATTTCGATGCGCCTTCCTGCGCCGGCGCCCTGGTCAGCAGGCGGCAGAGCCGCGCCAGGGTCGGGCGCAGTTCGTGACGGTGCACGACCATGTCGACCATGCCGTGATCCTTCAGATATTCGGCGCGCTGGAAGCCTTCCGGCAATTTCTCGCGGATGGTCTGCTCGATCACGCGCGCGCCGGCGAAGCCGATCAGCGCACCGGGCTCGGCGATCTGGACGTCGCCCAGCATCGCGTAGGACGCTGTGACGCCGCCGGTGGTCGGGTTGGTCAGCACGACGATGTAGGGCTGTTTTGCTTCGCGCAGCATCTGCACCGCGACCGTGGTGCGCGGCATCTGCATCAGCGACAGGATGCCTTCCTGCATGCGCGCGCCGCCCGATGCGGCGAACACGATGAACGGCGACTTCTTCTCGACGGCGAGCTCCAGCCCGCGCACGATCGCTTCGCCTGCGGCCATGCCGAGCGAGCCGCCCATGAAATCGAAATCCTGCACGGCGACGACGACGGCGGCGCCTTCGAGCTTGCCATAGCCGACCTTGATCGCATCGTTCAGATTGGTGCGCGCACGGGCATCCTTGATACGGTCGACGTACTTTTTCTCGTCACGGAACTTGAGTGGATCGGGCGTGACGTCGGGCAACGCGACGTCGTACCAGGTCTCGTTGTCGAAGATCGACTTCAGACGCGCCACCGCGCCCATGCGCATGTGGTAGTTCGAGCCGGGGATGACGAACTGGTTGGCCTCGACGTCCTTGTAGAACACGAGCTGTCCGGAATCCGGGCACTTGATCCACAGATTCTCCGGCGTCTCCCGCCGCAGCATGTTGCGGATCTTCGGCCGGACCACATTGGTAAGCCAGTTCATGGTTTGCTCCGATGTGCGAGCCCCGCGGAGGGACCGCCTGAAGGATATATGGCGGCCGGGCCTCTGCCCGGCAAGCCGCCGTGTTCGCCCGCCCCAGAAGCGGAATTATGGCCTATTCGGCCGCAGCTTTCGCGCCCTTGACACCCTGGGCCAGGGCCGCCGTCAGCTCGGCTACGGCGTTAACGGTTTTGGCGGTCGCCCGGCCCTCGGCGTCGAGGCTGTTCTTGAGCGCGTCGACCAGCGCGGTGCCAACCACCGAACCATCGGCCTTCTCGGCAATGGCGCGCGCCGCCTCTGGCGTGCGGATGCCAAAACCAACGCAGATCGGCAGCTTGGTATGCCGCTTGATGCGCGCGACAGCTTCACCGACGGCATTCGCGTCCGCCGCCGCGGCTCCGGTGATGCCGGCGATAGAGACGTAGTAGACAAAGCCTGATGTATTCGCGAGCACCGCGGGCAGGCGCTTGTCGTCGGTGGTCGGGGTCGCGAGGCGAATGAAGTTCAGGCCCGCCTTCAGCGCGGGAATGCAGAGCTCGTCGTCTTCCTCCGGCGGTAAATCGACGATGATCAGGCCGTCAACGCCGGCCGTCTTGGCATCGGCCAAAAACTTGTCGACGCCGTAAATGTAGATCGGATTGTAATAGCCCATCAGCACCAGCGGCGTGACGTTGTCGTCCTTGCGGAAGTCGCCCACCAGTTCCAGCGTCTTCTTCAAGGTCATGCCGTTCTTGAGCGCGCGCAGACCTGCAGCCTGAATCGAGGGACCATCCGCCATCGGATCGGTGAAGGGAATGCCGAGTTCGATGACGTCGGCGCCTGCCTTGGGCAGCGCCTTGACGATATCGAGCGACGTCGAGAGATCGGGATCGCCGGCCATCACATAGGTGACGAAGGCCGAGCGGCCCGCTTTCTTCAGCTCGGCGAAACGGGTGTCGATACGCGTGGTCACTTGCTCTTGCCCCTCAGGATGTCGCCGACCTGCGGGACGTCCTTGTCGCCGCGGCCGGAGAGATTGACGACCATCAGGTGATCTCTCGGCCGCTTCGGCGCGAGCTCCATCACCTTGGCGATGGCATGCGCGGGCTCGAGCGCGGGGATGATGCCTTCCAGCCGCGACAGCAACTGGAATGCTGCGAGCGCCTCGTCATCGGTCGCGGAGAGATAGTTGACGCGGCCGATCTCGTGCAGCCAGGAATGCTCGGGGCCGATGCCGGGATAGTCGAGGCCGGCGGAGATCGAATGCGCGTCCTGGATCTGGCCGTCCGCATCCATCAAGAGATAAGTGCGGTTGCCGTGCAGCACGCCGGGACGGCCGCCTGCGATCGAGGCCGCATGCAGTTGCGTGAGCCCATGGCCGGCGGCTTCGACGCCAAAGATTTCGACGGAGGGATCGTCGAGGAACGGATGAAACAGGCCCATCGCGTTCGAGCCGCCGCCGATGCAGGCGACCAGCGAGTCCGGCAGGCGTCCCTCGACCTCCTGCATCTGCGTCTTGGTCTCGTTGCCGATGATCGACTGGAAGTCGCGCACCAGCGTCGGATAGGGATGCGGGCCCGCCACCGTGCCGATGCAATAGAACGTGTTGTGCACGTTGGTGACCCAGTCGCGCAGCGCCTCGTTCATGGCGTCCTTCAGCGTGCGCGTGCCCGACTGCACCGGGACCACGGTTGCGCCCAGCATCTCCATGCGGATGACGTTGGGCTGCTGCCGTTCGACGTCGACGGCGCCCATATAGACCACGCATTCGAGGCCGAAGCGCGCGCACAGCGTCGCGGTAGCAACGCCGTGCTGGCCGGCGCCGGTCTCGGCGATGATGCGCTTCTTGCCCATGCGCCGTGCCAGCATGATCTGGCCGAGCACGTTGTTCACCTTGTGCGAGCCGGTGTGGTTGAGCTCTTCGCGCTTGAGGTAAATCTTGGCGCCGCCGAGATGCTCGGTGAGGCGCTCGGCGAAATAGAGCGGCGAAGGCCGGCCGACATAGTTCTTGAGATAGCCGTTCATCTCGGCCTGGAAGGCCGGATCGGCCTTGGCCGCCGTGTAGGCCTTCTCCAGATCGAGGATCAGCGGCATCAGGGTTTCGGCGACGAAGCGGCCGCCGAAAATGCCGAAGTGCCCGCGGTCGTCGGGGCCGCTGCGGTAGGAGTTTGGTTTGGCGATGTTCATCGAACGCTCAACTCTTGACTTGCATCTTGGGTGGCGCGCGCGGCGCGAATGAAGGCCTTGATCATCTCGGGATCCTTGACGCCGGAGGCGCTCTCGACACCGGAGGAAACGTCGACGCCGCCGGCGCGCGTGACCCGAAGGGCCTCGGCGACGTTGTGGGCGTCAAGTCCGCCCGAGACCATATACGGCAGCTTGAGTTCCAGGTTTTCGAGCAGGCGCCAATCGAAGGCCGCGCCGAGGCCGCCGGGACGTGTCGCGTCCTTTGGCGCCCGCGCGTCGAACAGGATGCGATCGGCAACCTCTGCGTAGCCAGGCAGCACGGCGAGATCGGCGGCGGTTGCGACCGGCACCGCTTTCATCACCGGGCGGCCGAACCGCTGCTTGATGTCGCGCAGCCGTGCGACGCTCTCCTTGCCGTGAAGTTGAAGGATATCCGGCGACAGCGCGTCCATGATGTTGTCGAGCGTGGCGTCATCGGCATCGACCGTGAGCGCGACCTTGAGCGCGCGCCGCTTCACCTGGCGGCCGAGGTCGCGGCCAAGCTCGAGAGAGACGTGCCGCGGCGACGGCGGAAAGAACACGAACCCCACCATGTCGGCGCCGGCGTCGAGCGCTGTTTCGAGCGTCTCGCCCGTGGACAGGCCGCAGATTTTGACGAGCAGGGACATGGTCTCGAAGCAGGTGAAGGCCGCGGGTCTGCGGCCGGAAAACCGGGTTTTCGGTTGCGGCCGCTTCTACAACGTCGCGCGCTGCTTGTCTCGTCCGATGGGCCCGTAAAGGCCCACCCCGGAGGGAACGGGGAGGCGCTGGGGCTGGGGCTTCGCTGCGGCCGCCTGGGCCCGCAGATCGGCCAATTCGGTCCTGGCAGCCCGTGCATCCGCATCATTCCGGCGCGCCGCGCGCCGCCAGCGCCGCTGGCCGAACCAGACCGCGCAGCCGCCCGCGAGGACCCCGAGGGCAGCCACCAGGATGAGGAGAAGGAACAGCGGCAGCGTCACCGAGAATGACGGGTCGTTCGTAATGAAGGGATCGAATGAGACCGTGACGAAATGCCGGTTGGCGACGGCGAAGGTCACCAGGATCAGGCCCAGCGGAATCACGATCAGCGCGGTCAGGAACTTTCGCATCTCGCTTCGCTCGCCTTGAATCAAGCTTCCGGCCGCATCGCTCGCGACCGCGGAAAACCCTGACGCCGGTCTCAGTCTGGCGCGCCTGGATCCGGATGGTCGCGGTTCAGCCGTTCGCGCATTTCCTTGCCGGTCTTGAAGAACGGAACGCTCTTCTGATCGACGGGCACATGGGCGCCGGTACGCGGATTGCGCCCTGCGCGCGCAGGGCGATGCTTGACCGAGAAGGCACCGAAGCCGCGCAACTCGACGCGATCACCGCGCGCGAGAGCCGCTACGATCTCTTCGAGAATCGCATTCACAATGTTCTCGACATCCCGCTGGTACAGATGCGGGTTGTGCTCGGCGATACGCTGAACAAGTTCGGATTTGATCATCGAGAGATAGGACCCGGAAGCGTGCGGATGACCATTTCCGTGAAAATACTGTGATCTGTCAAGACGCTAAATGAAGGTTGAGCGTCGGGAAAATGCGTGACAAATGCCGAAAAAGCGGGCTGCCCCGCTACCCGCCAGACGGGAAAAGCCTCTGAAGCTCGCCCGGTTCCATCAATTTGACGCGGCCGGCTGCCACAGGGCCAGCATTCCATCCATTCCGAGCCGATCGACGGCCTGCGTGACGCCGGTTTGCCCGATCTGATGCGCAATCGAGCCCAAACCAAGCGCTTCCAGCGTAACGACAGCAGCCGTTTTGAGGAACGGCAGATCGCCAAAGCGGGGCTGGAGCTTGTAATCGCGGACGGTGAGGCCCTTCTTGACGCCCTTCTGCTCGACCAGCCAGGTCACGGCGGTCTTCTCGTCGCCGAGCTGATCGATCAGCTTGAGATCGATCGCCTGGCGTCCGGTGAAGACGCGGCCATCGGCGACTTTTTCGAGCTGCGTGTCATCCATGCCACGCCGCTCCTTCACCAATCCCTTGAACCAGGCATAGGAATCCTTCACCAGCGCATCGAGCGCGGCGCGTGCCTCGGGGCTGGTCGGCTCAAAACCGTTCGGCGCGGCCTTCAGCGGCGAGGATTTGACCTCCTCGACCTTCACACCGACGGTCTTCAGCAGCTCCGTGACGTTGGGAAACTGGAACAGCACGCCGATCGAACCGACCAGCGAGCTCTGCTGGGCAATGATGTGGTCGCTCGCGATCGCGGTGATGTAACCGCCGGACGCGGCGAGGCCTTCGACCACGACGACGAGCGGCTTCTTCGCCTTTAGCCTCACAAGCGAATCGTAAAGCTGCTCGGAACCGGCGGTGGTGCCACCCGGCGAGTTGATGTGAATGATGACGGCGGCGGCCTGCGAGTTCTCCAGTCGCTCCAGCGCCTGGGTGCGATCGGAGTCGCTGCGGATCAGGCCATCGATCTGGACCCGCGCGATCGAGCCGGCGGATGCGAACGTGCCGCGCGCACCGGGTGTTGCGATCAGCGCAAAGCCCGCAATCGCCGCGATCGCGATCAGCGCAGCCATCACGCGCCAGAACGTCAGCTTGCGACGTATCCTGCGACGATCGACGATGATGTCCGAATCGAGCGACATCGGAATATCTCCAAATGAAAGGCTGGGCGCGTTGTGCCGTCACAGCGTGACCATTGGCTTATCTGGATACATCAATTGCGGCGTAATTTGAAGAGAACAAGGCTGGCGTAGCCCGGATGGTAGCCAAGCACTCAGATGTCATCCCCGCCTAGTGCGCAATTGCGCACGGGGCGCGGGGACCCATAACCACAAGAAGGAGTGTGACGCGAGGCGCCCACTCCGAGTCTTCGTCAAACCACTCCCCGTGGGTATGCGTCCCCGGATCGGCGCTCCGCTTCGCTGCGCTTGTCCGGGACGACAATGGTATGCCGCCGCAACAAAAAAGCCCCGGCTCGCGCCGGGGCTTTGATGGTTGCGAAACAGGCGTTTCGCTTACTTGTCGCGGTTCTTGAGCGCGGTGCCGAGAATGTCACCGAGCGTCGCCCCCGAATCGGAGGAGCCGTACTGCGCGATGGCTTCCTTCTCTTCGGCGACTTCGAGCGCCTTGATCGACACCTGGACCTTGCGGGCCTTCTTGTCGAACTGGATCACGCGGGCATCGACCTTCTCGCCGACGGCGAAGCGCTCGGCGCGCTGGTCGTTGCGGTCACGGGCGAGCTCCGAACGCTTGATGAAGGTCGAGAAGTCGGTACCGGTGATCTTCACCTCGATGCCGCTTTCCTTCACTTCGAGCACTTCGCAGGTCACGACCGCGCCCTTCTTGACATCGCCCGGCTCGGCGAAGGGGTCGCCTTCGAGCTGCTTGATGCCGAGCGAGATACGCTCCTTCTCGACGTCCACATCGAGCACCACGGCTTTCACCACGTCGCCCTTCTTGTAGTTGTCGATCACCTGCTCGCCCGGAAGCTTCCAGTCGAGGTCGGAGAGATGGACCATGCCGTCGACGTCGCCCTCGAGGCCCAGGAACAGACCGAACTCGGTCTTGTTCTTGACCTCGCCTTCGACCACCGAACCGGTCGGGTGACCTTCGACGAAGACCTCCCACGGGTTGCGCATGGTCTGCTTGAGGCCGAGCGAGATGCGGCGCTTGACGGAATCGACTTCCAGCACCTGCACTTCGACTTCCTGCGAGGTCGAAACGATCTTGCCGGGGTGCATGTTCTTCTTGGTCCACGACATCTCGGAGACGTGGATCAGGCCTTCGATGCCCGGCTCGAGCTCGACGAACGCACCGTAGTCGGTGATGTTGGTGACGCGGCCGGTGAAGCGGGCACCCAGCGGGTACTTGGCTTCGATGCCCTGCCACGGATCGTCCAGCAGCTGCTTCATGCCCAGCGAGATGCGGTGCGTCTCGTGGTTGATCTTGATGATCTTGACCTTCACGGTCTGGCCGATCGAGAGCACCTCGGTCGGGTGGTTGACGCGGCGCCACGCGATGTCGGTGACGTGCAGCAGACCGTCGATACCGCCGAGATCAACGAACGCACCGTAATCGGTGATGTTCTTGACCACGCCGTCGATGACCTGCCCCTCTTCGAGGTTCTGCACCAGCTCCTGACGCTGCTCGGCGCGGGTCTCTTCCAGCACCGTGCGGCGGGAGACGACGATGTTGCCGCGGCGGCGATCCATCTTGAGGATCTGGAACGGCTGCGAGTTGTTCATCAGCGGCGCAACGTCGCGGATCGGACGGATGTCGACCTGCGAGCGCGGCAGGAAGGCCACGGCACCGTCGAGGTCGACGGTGAAGCCGCCCTTGACCTGGTTGAAGATGACGCCGTTGACCTTCTCGTTGTTCTGGAAGGCCTTCTCGAGCTTGCCCCAGCTCTCTTCGCGGCGCGCCTTGTCGCGCGACAGCACGGCTTCGCCGAGGGCGTTCTCGATGCGATCGAGGAACACTTCGACCTCGTCGCCGACCTTGATCTCGCTCTCACGGCCGGGGCCGGAAAATTCGCGCAGGGCAACGCGGCCCTCGGTCTTCAGGCCGACGTCGATGACGGCCATGTCTTTTTCAATTGCAACCACCTTGCCCTTGACGACGGAGCTCTCCTGCAGGTTGCCACCTGCGAAGGACTCGTCGAGCATCGCGGCGAAATCGTCGCGCGACGGGCTATAGGTATCAGCAGAAATCGAAGCCATTTGTTCTCCAGTTGCGGATGTCGTGCCGGCCGTTGGGTTCATGGGCGCATCGCACACGCAGTGTCGGAAGGTCCGCAAGACCTTCGAGCGACCGCTCGTTGCTCCGGCATGGAGGCGGAACAGCGGAGGCGGGCCGGCTGAGGCCCGCGCGTTCGATACGTGGAAATCTTGGTCCGGAGCCTGGATCGCGCCGGGCCCAAACAGGGGACCGGGGTTATCGACCTCAAAGAGCGGGAGCGGGCGCTTCCTCCAATGACGGCGGCGGCTTAACCCCGCGACCGGCCCGCTCGGACGGCCTCGATAATGTCGATGGCGGCCCGGACGCCGCCTTCTATATCCAGTTGGGAGTTATCTAGCAAGTAAGCATCCGGGGCCGGTTTCAAGGGCGCAATCGGCCGGTTCTTGTCGCGCTCGTCGCGCCGGATGATGTCAGCGAGCACCGCCGCCTCGTCCGCCTCCTCGCCCCTCGCCTTGGCCTCCATGGTCCTGCGGTGGGCGCGGACCCTGGGGTCGGCCACGACGAAGATCTTCACGTCGGCATGGGGGCAGATCACGGTTCCAATGTCCCGGCCGTCGAGCACGGCGCCGGGCGGATCGGCGGCGAATTGCCGCTGGAAATTGAGCAGGACCTCGCGAACCCTGGGGATCGCCGAGACGATCGAGGCGCCCTCGCCGGCCTCCTGGGTCTTCAGGGCGGGATTGCCGAACTTTTCGGGATCAAGCTCCAGCGCAGCCTGCACCGCAGCCGCCTCGTCCCGGAGATCATGACCGGATTCCACCACGGCGTAGGCCACCGCGCGATAAATGACGCCGGTATCGAGATGACGATAGCCGTAATGGTGGGCGAGGCGCTTGCCGAGCGTCCCCTTGCCCGAGGCCGCGGGCCCGTCGATGGCGATGATCATGAAAACTCGGCCCCAAGCGAACGCATCATCGGGATGAAGTCCGGGAAACTGGTGGCGATGAAGGCGGTGTCGTCGACGGTCACGGGCTGGTCGGAGGCGCAGCCCATCACCAGCGCGGACATCGCGATGCGATGATCCATGTGCGTGGCGACTGTGCCGCCGCCGGGGACATGGCCGCGGCCTTCGACGATCAGGTCGTCGCCGGAGACCTCGACCTTGACGCCGTTGACGCGGAGCATGTCGGCGGTGGCCTCAAGCCGATCGGATTCCTTGACGCGCAGCTCCTGGAGGCCGCGCATGATGGTCGTGCCCTCGGCGAAGGAAGCCGCCACCGCCAGCACGAGATATTCGTCGATCATCGAGGGCGCGCGCTCCGGCGGCACCTCGACGCCGCGCAGTTTCGACGCGCGCACGCGCAGCTGCGCCATGGGCTCGCCGGCATCGCCCCGGACTTCGCTTTCCTCGATCGAGGCACCCATTTCACGCAGCGTGGTGAACAGGCCCGTGCGCAGCGGATTGGTCATCACGTCGGACAGGACGACATCCGAGCCTTCGACAATCAGCGCCGCGACGACCGGGAAGGCCGCCGAAGAGGGATCGGCGGGCACAACGACGGTGGCGCCGTGCAGCTCGGGCTGGCCAACGAGCGTGATGCGGCGGCCGTGCTGACCCTCCTGCGCGGAGGTGATGTCGGCGCCAAAGTGCTTCAGCATCAGCTCGGTATGGTCGCGGCTGGCCTCGGTCTCGATCACCGTCGTGGTGCCGGGCGCGGCCAGGCCCGCCAGCAGCACGGCGGATTTGATCTGGGCCGAGGCGACCGGGGTCTTGTAGGTGATCGGCAGCGGATCGCGCGCGCCCTGGACGGTCAGCGGCAGACGGCCGCCCTCGCCGCCGGACACCACTTTGGCGCCCATCTTCTCGAGCGGGTCGAGGATCCGGCGCATGGGCCGGCTGCGCAGCGAGGCATCACCGTCGAAAACCGCCGAAATCGGGCAGCCGGCGACGGCGCCCATGACGAGCCGGCAGCCGGTGCCGGAGTTGCCGAAATCAAGCGGCGCCCTGGGCTCGGCGAAGCCGGCGACGCCCACGCCGTTCACCCTCCAGGCGAAATCGCCGGTGCGCTCGACCCTGGCGCCCAGCGCCTGCATGGATTTGGCGGTGTTGAGGACGTCCTCGCCCTCGAGCAAGCCCGAAATCCGGGTCTCGCCGACCGCGAGCGCGCCCAGGATGAGGGCGCGGTGGGAGATCGACTTGTCCCCGGGGACCCGTACTTTCCCGGTCAGGGGACCGCTTGCGCGCGACTGAAGCGGCGTCGGCTTGTCGGAATCAGTCAAGTTTGTGTCCTTGGATAGGCCCGAAACGTCCCTGCGGGGCTCGCGGGGCAGGTACCACAAGGTCTGCCCGCCGTCACGGGCATGTCTTTCTCCCGTAATGCGCTATTGACAGCGGGCCGCCAACTAGCCAAGTGAAACACCGCTTTTCAGACATTCCCAGGATTCCTGCCGTGGCCAAGTCCGAACTCGGAACCAAACGTATTTGCCCGACCACGGGCAAGAAGTTCTATGACCTCAACAAGAATCCGGTGATCTCGCCCTATACCGGCGAAGTCGTCCCGATCGCGCCTGTGGCGCCGGCCCGCGCGACTCGCGGCGCCGAACCTCGCCACACGCCGGCTGCCGACACCACGCCGGAGCCGGCAGAAGTCGAAGAGGTCTCGCTCGAGGAGGCCGACGCCGAGGAAAACACCGGCAAGGTCAAGGCCGCGGTGCCCGAATCCGAGGACGACATCGAGGTCGACGAGACCATCGAGGACGATGACGACGATGATTCGACCTTTATCGCCGACGACGAAGAGGGCGATGAGGACGTCACGGACATCATTGGTGATGTCGGAGGTGATGAAGAGACTTGAGATCAGCCCTGATCTGTGAAAAAGGGTGCACCGCGCGAGTCACCAGGCTCGGCGGTCGGGAGTGATCCACCAGGATCCTCCCAACTGGAAGACTAAGGGGCCATAGCTCAGCTGGGAGAGCGCTTGCATGGCATGCAAGAGGTCGGCGGTTCGATCCCGCCTGGCTCCACCAGCCTTCGCTGGCTTCGCCAGCTTCGGCTCGGCAAGCCCTATCGTAGCGAAGGCTGCCGCGGCGTAGCCCGAAGGGCGAAGCCGGGCCTCGGCAAAAGCTGATCCTGAGAGATACTGTCCATCCACTGCGCAAGGCGGGGGATAGGATGAAGTACGTCTACATTCTCGAAAGCCTCGATTCCGGCCATTTCTACATCGGCATCACTGATGATCTGCGAGCCCGGCTCGCAAAGCACAACGCCGGCGAAGTGCCACATACATCAAAGTATGGCCCATGGCGCATCAAGACCTGCATCGCTTTCAGCGATGAGGCTAAGGCTGTTGCGTTCGAGAAATATCTGAAATCGGCTTCGGGCCGCGCATTTGCAAAGAAGCGGCTTTGAGGAGAGAAACTCGCGGCGAGGTACGAGAGGATTGAGCTCGCCGCCCCCCCTACTCCCCGATCACCGCATTCAACCGATCCCGCAGCGCCACGATCTCGTCCTTCATCGCGACCAGTTCCGAGACCGAGCAATCCGACGCCGCCAGGATCGATTGCGGCACGGCGCGCGCTTTTTCCTTCAAGGCATGGCCCTGCGGGGTCAGCGCGATCAGCACCTGACGTTCGTCCTCGCGCGAGCGCGTGCGCCTGACGAGGTGGGCGGCCTCGAGGCGCTTGAGCAGCGGCGTCAGCGTGCCCGAATCCAGGAACAGCTTTTCGCCGATGTCCTTGACCGGCACGTCGTCGCGCTCCCACAGCACAAGCATCACCAGATATTGCGGGTAGGTCAGGCCGAGCCGGTCCAGCAGCGGCTTGTAGACCCGGTTGAAGGCATGCGCGGCCGAATAGACCGCGAAGCAGATCTGATTGTCGAGGCGCTGCGGGTCCAGCGCCGATAATTTCCGGGGCATCGAGAATCTCACGCGGTTTCCTCCATTCTGGGACCGGGCGGCCGTACATTCAATTGCGAACAATTAAATGTGAGGCATGCAAATTTCAATTGCGCGCAATCTAATTGTTTGCGATGTAGGTTCCACCCCAACCCGAAGACCTAAGGAGACGAAAATGTCAGTAAACGTCCTGTATAAGACCAGCGCCAAAGCCACCGGCGGCCGTGACGGCCATGCGGCGACCCTCGACGGCGCGCTCGACGTCAAGCTCACCACGCCGAAGGAACTCGGCGGCGGAGGCGGCGCCGGCAATAATCCCGAGCAGCTGTTTGCGGCCGGCTATGCCGCCTGCTTCATCGGCGCGATGAAGTTCGTGGCCTCGCAGGGCGGCCCGAAGGTTCCGGCTGACGCCTCGGTCACCTCCACCGTCGGCATCGGCCCGCGCGCGGCCGGCGGCTTCGGTCTCGACATCGATCTGGCCGTCTCGCTGCCGGGCCTTGCCCGCGCGGAAGCCGAGGCGCTGGTCGAGAAGGCCCACCAGGTGTGCCCCTACTCCAATGCCACGCGCGGCAATGTCGACGTTCGCCTGACGGTCGTCTGATCAAACGGCGGATTGGCTGGCCCGAGATCCCCCTCGGGCCGGCCGCTTCCGCTTGATTTGCCACGTTGCGGGATAGCGCAGCGGCGGCGCATGCGGCCCTACGCAGCAAGCCATTGCTGGCGCAAAAAAACCTCGCTAGGCCTGTGATCAATGATCGACACAGGGGAAGCGAAGGCATGACTGAAGCCGTTTTGGGCGCAATGAGCGGACTGCGCGTCATCGATCTCACGCGCGTGCTTGGCGGTCCCTACTGCACCCAGATCCTCGCCGACCACGGCGCCGACGTGATCAAGGTCGAGCCGCCCGCCGGCGACGAGGTGCGCGACTGGGGCCCTCCTTTCCACGAGGAAGACGCGGCCTATTTCATCGGCATCAACCGCAACAAGCGCTCGATCGGCCTCGACCTCGCCTCCGAAGGCGGCCGCCTCGTGCTGCTCAAGATGCTCGAGACCGCCGACGTCCTGATCGAGAATTTCAAGCCGGGCACGCTGGAGAAATGGGGCATCGGCAACGATGTGCTCAGCAAGAAATTCCCGCGCCTGGTGCATTGCCGGATCTGCGGCTTCGGCGCCGACGGTCCGCGCGGCGGCAATCCCGGCTATGACGCCATCATCCAGGCCATGACCGGCATGATCGCGGCGACCGGCTCGCCGGAGAGCGGACCGATGCGGATCGGCGTGCCGCTGGTCGACATCACCACCGGCCTCTATGCGGCGATCGGCATCCTGATGGCGCTGTCGGAACGGCAGCGCTCGGGCCAGGGCCAGTTCCTGGAGACGACGCTGTACGAGACCGGCCTCGCCATCATGCATCCGCACACCGCGAATTATTTCATGCACGGCAAGCCGCCGTCGCTCACCGGCAACGAGCATCCCAACCTCGTGCCCTACGCGATCTTCCCGACCAGGACCGACAACATCTTCATCGGCGTCGGCAATGACGGCACCTTCCGCAAGCTCGCCAAGGAGATCGGCAAGCCCGAGCTCGGCACCGATCCGCGCTTTGCCCGCAACAAGGACCGCATCGCCAATCGCGAGGCGCTGCGGGCCGAGCTTGCCGCCGTGTTCAGCCAGCACGAGGCCGAGCCGCTGTGCAATCGTCTGCTCGCCGCCGGCCTGCCCGCAGGTCCCGTGCAGAAGATCGACCAGGCCTTGACCAACCCGCACACGATCGCCCGCGGCGATGTCATCGAGAAGGACTGGTACAAGGGCGTGGCCTCGCCGATCCGGCTCGATCGCAGCAAGCCGAGCCTGCGCCGCCTGCCGCCGAAATTCAGCCAGCACTCCCAGGAGGTGCTGGGCGAGTTCGGCTACTCCAAATCGGAGATCGACGCGATGGTCGAAAAGGGCACCGTCTGCGGCCCCGAGCGCAAGCGCTAAACGCCCTCGCCGCCTCACCCGAGCAAATGCCGCACTGCGGCGCGGGCACGCATGTGCGCCGCGAACGGAGGAGGCTGCGCGCTCGGCATTCGCCTATTTGACGGCTTCCCATTTGGCCGCGCTTGCTGCTTTCGTTTCTCCCGCTTACACAGTCATGTGAACGTCATATGGCGCTGCTAGCGCAAGCGCTTCTTTTTGACGGCCCAAGGGAGGTTTCTTGATGGCTCTTCGACACTTTGGCGCGGCTGCCGCGCTTGCAGTCACCGTTGGTTTTGGCGCTTCGCCGGCGTGGGCAGTGACCGAAATCCAGTGGTGGCACGCGATGACCGGCGCCAACAACGACGTCATCGTCAAGCTCGCCACCGACTTCAACGCCTCTCAGACCGACTACAAGGTGATCCCGACCTACAAGGGCAACTATCCCGATACGATGAACGCCGGCATCGCGGCGTTCCGCGCCGGCAACGCCCCGCACATCATGCAGGTGTTCGAAGTCGGCACCGCGACCATGATGGCCGCGACCGGCGCCGTAAAACCCGTCTACAAGCTGATGGCCGAGGCCGGCGAGAAGTTCGACCCCAAGATCTACCTGCCCGCCATCACCGGCTACTATTCGACCTCGAAGGGCGAGATGCTGTCCTTCCCGTTCAACTCGTCGTCGACCGTCATGTGGGTCAACCTCGACGAGCTCAAGAAGGCGAACGTCGAGATCCCCAAGACCTGGCCCGAAACGTTCGAGGCCGCCAAGAAGCTGAAGGCTGCGGGTCATGACACCTGCGGCTTCTCCGGCTCCTGGGTCACCTGGGTCAATCTCGAGCAGCTCTCCGCCTGGCACAACGTGCCGCTCGCCAGCAAGGCCAACGGCCTCGACGGCTTCGACACCGTGCTGGAGTTCAACGGCCCGCTCCAGGTCAAGCATCTCGAAACCCTGGTCGAGCTGCAGAAGACCAAGACCTACGACTATGCCGGCCGCACCAACACCGGCGAAGGCCGCTTCACCTCCGGCGAATGCCCGATCTACCTGACCTCGTCGGCGTTCTTCGGCAACGTCAAGGCGCAGGCCAAGTTCAACTTCACCGCCGTGCCGATGCCATACTATCCGGACGTCAAGGGCGCGCCGCAGAACTCGATCATCGGCGGCGCTTCGCTCTGGGTGATGGGCGGCAAGTCGGCCGACGAATACAAGGGTGTCGCGAAGTTCCTGACCTTCCTCTCGGACACCGACCGCCAAGTCTACATCCACAAGGCCTCGGGCTATCTGCCGATCACCAAGGCGGCCTACGCCAAGGCGAAGGAAGAAGGCTTCTACAAGGATCAGCCCTATCTCGAGACCCCGCTGATCGAGCTGACCAACAAGGAGCCGACCGACAATTCGCGCGGTCTGCGCCTCGGCAACATGGTTCAGCTCCGTGACGTCTGGTCGGAAGAGATCGAGCAGGCGCTGGCCGGCAAGAAGACCGCCAAGCAGGCGCTGGATGCTGCCGTCGAGCGCGGCAACACGATGCTGCGCCAGTTCGAAAAGACTGCCGTCAAGTGAGGCGATGAGCGGCAGGCCGCAAGCCGGCCTGCCGCTCACCTGACATCATGCAAAAGCAAGCCATTTTCCAAGCAAAACTATTGCCCTACGCGCTGGTTGCGCCGCAGCTCGCGATCGTCCTGATTTTTTTCTACTGGCCGGCCGCGCAGGCGGTGATCCAATCCTTCCTGCTCCAGGACGCCTTCGGTCTGTCGACAAGCTTCGTCTGGTTCGAGAATTATCAGGACCTGTTCAAGGACCCGGCCTATTTCGAGGCGGTTGTCCGTACGTTCGTCTTTTCGTTCGCCATCGCCGTCTCGTCGCTGTCCTTCGCGCTCTTGCTCGCCGTGATGGCGGACAAGCCGCTGCGCGGCTCAATGCTCTACCGCACGCTGCTGATCTGGCCCTATGCGGTGGCGCCGCCCGTCGTCGGCGTGCTCTGGATCTTCATGCTGCATCCTTCGCTCGGCGTGCTGTCGCGCTATCTGCGCAACCTGGGCGTCGACTGGAATCCGCTGCTTGACGGCAACCAGGCGGCTGGGCTGATCATCCTCGCCGCGGCGTGGAAGCAGATCTCCTATAATTTCCTGTTCTTCCTCGCCGGCCTGCAAGCCATCCCCCGAAGCGTGTTCGAGGCCGCCGCGATCGACGGCGCCCGTCCGATGCGGCGGTTCTGGACAGTGACCTTCCCGCTGCTGTCGCCCACGATCTTCTTCCTGCTGGTCGTCAACATCGTTTACGCCTTCTTCGACACCTTCGGCATCATCGACACCATGACCCGCGGCGGTCCCGGCACATCGACGGTCACGCTGGTCTACAAGGTCTATTCTGACGGCCTGCTCGGCGGCAATCTCGGCAGCTCGGCGGCGCAGTCGGTGATCCTGATGGTCATGGTCATCGTGCTGACGGGAATCCAGTTCCGCTTCGTCGAACGCAAGGTGACCTACTGATGGTCGAAGAAGAGGGCTTTCGGCGCTACGTCGCCCACGCGATTCTCTGGATCGGGATCGCGATCGTCGCATTCCCGGTCTACATCGCGATCGTCGCCTCGACCCAGGACAACGCCCTGATCGCGAACGGGCAGATGTCGCTGCTGCCGGGCGGCCATTTCTTCGAGGTCTACTACAAGACCATCTTCGTCGGCACGAGCGGCTCGACCCGCGAGCCCGTCGGCAACATGATGCTGAACTCGCTGGTGATGGCGCTGGCAATCGCGATCGGCAAGATCGCGATCTCGATCATCTCGGCCTATGCGATCGTGTATTTCCGCTTTCCGTTCCGGATGGCGATCTTCTGGATCATCTTCATCACGTTGATGCTGCCGGTCGAGGTGCGCATCTATCCGACCTACAAGATCGTCGCCGATCTGCACATGCTCGACAGCTATGCTGGCCTCGCGCTGCCGCTGATCGCGTCGGCCACCGCGACGCTGCTGTTCCGCCAGTTCTTCATGACCGTGCCGGACGAGTTGCTGGAGGCCTCGCGCATCGACGGTGCCGGCCCCTTGCGTTTCTTCTGGGATACGCTGCTGCCGCTGTCGCGCACCAACATGGCGGCGCTGTTCGTGATCCTCTTCATCCTCGGCTGGAATCAATATCTCTGGCCGCTGCTGATCACAACGCGCGACGACATGCAGACCATCCAGGTCGGCATCCGCAAGATGATCACCACTACTGATGCGCTGACCGAATGGCCGATCGTGATGGCCACCGCCGTGCTCGCCATGCTGCCGCCGGTGTTCGTCGTCGTCGCCATGCAGAAATTGTTCGTGCGCGGCCTGGTCGAGACCGAGAAGTAGGTTTTTGGGAATGAGTTTTCATGGCTAACGTCACCCTGCGCAACGTCCGCAAGACCTATCCCGGCGGCTTCGAGGCCATCAAGGGCGTCAACGTCGATGTCGGCGACGGCCAGTTCTGCGTGCTGGTCGGTCCCTCCGGCTGCGGCAAGTCCACGCTGCTGCGCATGGTCGCAGGTCTCGAGACCGTCACCGGCGGCGAGATCGACATCGGCGGCCGAATCGTTAACCAGATCGAGCCCGCCGATCGCGACATCGCGATGGTGTTCCAGAACTACGCGCTCTATCCGCATATGAGCGTCTTCAACAACATGGCCTACGGCCTGCGCAACCGCGGCATGAAGGAGGCCGAGGTCAAGACCCGCGTCGACGAGGCCGCACGCGTGCTCGAGCTCACGCCGATGCTGGAGCGCAAGCCGCGCCAGCTCTCCGGCGGCCAGCGCCAGCGCGTCGCCATGGGCCGCGCCATCGTGCGCCAGCCGAAAGTCTTTCTGTTCGACGAGCCGCTGTCGAACCTCGATGCAAAGCTGCGCATCGCGATGCGGGTCGAGATCCGCAAATTGCAGCGCCGGCTCAACACGACCTCGATCTACGTCACCCACGACCAGCTCGAGGCGATGACGCTCGCCGATATTCTCGTGGTCATGAATGGCGGCCAGGTCGAGCAGGTCGGCAATCCGCTGGCGATCTACGAGAAGCCGGCGACGACCTTCGTCGCCTCCTTCATCGGGGCACCGCCGATGAACCTGATGTCGACGCGCGCCGATGAGATCAAATCGCAGCTCGACGGCAGCGCGACCGAGGCCGGCATCCTCGGCATCCGCCCGGAAGATTTCGTCATCACCGACCAGACCCCGGCCGGCGGTGTCGCACTGCCGCTGACCGTGGAAGCGATCGAGCGCGTCGGCGCCGAAACTTTCGTCTACGGCACGCGGGCCCAGGACGAGCAGCGCGTCGCCGCCACCCCCGGCGAGCTGCCGCCCGGCGAGGTCATCGTCCGCATTCCCGGAACCGAGGCCCCAGCCATCGGTGAGAGGATCCGCGTCGCCGCGGTACGGCCGAAGCTGCACCTTTTCAGCGGCGACGGGCGGACGCGGATCGAGGCCTGACCGGTTCCGAGGGCCGGCCGATCAAAAACGCGAAAAACAACCCCATGCACAGTAGCCGGGGGTTTGATTTCATTGAGATAAATCGGCGGCCGACTCGTCATGCCCGGGCTTGTCCGAGCATTTGCGTTCCCGGTGACGAATTGGGCGCTTCCGCGCGACCGCGGGCGGGGTCAGGCGCGAAAATGGGCAATCCACAGGCTCCCGCTACGTCCTTGAACCGACACGGGGTTATGACCATATTGCTGACCAAGGGGCGCCGCTTCCGGGCCCCGAAATGCCAAAGTCGCTTCGAGAGGACTTTGTAAACTATGTCTCGTGTTCCCACGCTTTCCAGTCCGTTCCTTCTGGGCTTCGACGAGATCGAGCGCGTGCTCGACCGCGTCGTCAAAGGCGCCGACGGCTACCCTCCCTACAATATCGAGAGGTGCGACCGATCGGACGGCCAGCCCGAGCGGCTGCGGATCACGCTGGCGGTCGCCGGATTCACCCGCGACCAACTCGATGTAACCATTGAGGAAAACCAGCTCGTGATTCGCGGGCGTCAGCAGGACGACAAGTCCCGGCAATACATCCATCGCGGCATCGCCGCGCGCCACTTCCAGCGCACCTTCGTGCTGGCGGAGGGGATGCTGGTGCTGGGTGCGGATCTGAAGAACGGGCTGCTGTCGGTCGATCTTGCCCGGCCTGAACCGGAGAGGATCGTTAAGACAATCGCTATCAATGAGCACGAATAATGGAACGAGTAGCGGACTCGACCGCTTAGTTTCTGTGAAGGAGTCGAGACCATGAGTGAAGGTCACGTTGCGTTCGAATACGAAGCCAAGAACGTCTCGCCCGAGACGCTGGCAACCCTCGGCGAAGGTCATATCGCCTATGTGAAGCAGATCCGCTCCGAGGATGTGCCGGGCCTGTTTCCCGAGGCGCCGAAAATCGCGCCGGGCCTCAAGCTCTTCGCGCTCCACGCCGCCGA
Source organism: Bradyrhizobium sp. S3.7.6 (assembly GCF_054061875.1). Lineage (NCBI taxonomy): Bacteria > Pseudomonadati > Pseudomonadota > Alphaproteobacteria > Hyphomicrobiales > Nitrobacteraceae > Bradyrhizobium > Bradyrhizobium sp. S3.7.6. Next base: position 786,659 of record NZ_JBSSEQ010000001.1, read on the forward strand.
CGGCACGCCGATCATGCTGACCGACAGCCGCGAAGCCGCGGTCGCCAACGCCTGGAGCAACGAGCTGCAAGCCGTGAGCGTGCACTGACGCACGCTTAGCGCGACATCTGCGAATTCAAATGCGCGGGCATGCCTCAAGGCGGCCCGCGCATTTTTTATGGGCCATCTGGCGAAGCGTCGACGTTCCGGCCTAGCATCGGGCTCAACGCCGAAGCGGGGTGCTCTGAGAAGAGAATCGAGAATGACGTCGGACGGTCCAAGTGCGGTGCTCTCATCCGAAGAGATCGAGGCGATTGCGCGCGATGCCATTGCGGAAGCTCAGGCGGGAAGAACACAGGCCGCGTTGCACAAGCTGATGCCGCTGCGAAAAGCGCAGCCCCGGCAGCCCGAAGCCGCCATGGCATTGCTGCGGGTCGTCCATGATCGATGCTTGCAAAGAGAAGCCGCGATAGACGTTCTGTCAGAGGTCGCACAATCTCACGATCAGGACTTCTGGATTCTCTCGACTGTAGGGCTCTGCCTTGAAGCAGCGCGCGACATTGACGATCTCAATGCACCGCCGCCCGATATTGCATTGTTCCGTTTGGTCGTCGAAAAACTGAGCGGGTTGGCCAAGGTCCACGAGGGGCAACCCGAACAGGAACCGATTCTCGAAGGTCTGGCCACTGCGGCGCGAATGCTGTCGCGCCAGCAAGATGCGATTGCCGAGAGCAGCTATCGGAAACTCACCGAACTCAATCCGCAAAACAGCACCCACCATTACAATCTGGGTCTTTTCTACAAGACACGCGGCAGATTCGCAGATGGCGCGACCGCAAACCAGATCGCAGCCAGCCTCGCGGACGAAGTCACCGAGAGTTACGAGTGGAATCTTGGTATCTGCGCCACCGGCGCAAAGAATGCCTCTCTGGCACTGGATGTCTGGAGGCGCATGGGGCTTGCGATCGAGATCGGGCGCTTTGGCTTGCCGGAATGCTCATTGTCTCAATGCAAGGTCAAGCTGGCGGAGCGGCCCCTGGCGGAGCGCACGGCCGATCAGGACGATCCGGGCGCGGAGGAAACCATCTGGATCGAACGGTTGAGCCCGTGCCACGGCATCGTCCGCAGTGTGCTCTACCAGAAGCTCGGCGTGGACTATGGCGACGTCATCCTGATCGACGGCGCGCCGATTACACATCACACGTATGGTGAGGTGCAGGTCCCGGTTTTTCCACATTTGGCGACGCTGGAGCGGCGGAACTATCAGCTATTCGACTTCGCCGGCACACAGGATTCGGCACGGCAACTGGCGGACTTGACCGCAGAGCTGGATGAGGACGCCGTCGTCTATTCGCATTCCGAGAGCTTCGTGATGATATGCGCGAATTGCTGGCGCGACCCCGATCTCGATCACGACCGTCACGAGGCAATAGAAAAGCACGTCGTCACGGGGCGAATTGCCGCTCCCGCGGGAATGGCCCCCGCACGACTGCTGGAGTTGATCGACAAGGCTATCGAGAAGCAGGAACGGCGCTGCCAACTCTATGCGCCAGATCTTTGCAAGGCGGCAGGGCTGGTGGCGCGTGAGGCGATCGACCGACGTCGGTTCGCTTTGCTGACGGGCAACTAGCGCATGATCCGTCGCCCGCGCTCCCGCCATTTTTCTTCGCCGACCAGACAGGACACCCGGGGCTCATTCTCGGCAGTTGGGACGATCCTCCCCTCCGGCGCGAGGCCCGCAACTTCGAGAACAAGCTTGGTCCGGATCGCTTCCTGGAATTTTTCGCGATCCTTGATTGTCATGATGAAGGCACCCGGCCCTCCGATCACGCAGTCCTCGTAATACAGATCGAGATTCTCGATATCGGTCGTCAAATAGGACGGCTCCTTCACCATGATCGGCAGGCCGTTGATGATGATGCCTTTCTCAACGGCAGCGTCGCGCGCGCCGGTGACGGGGGCTCCGTCGTTGTTCGGCCCATCGCCGGAAATGTCGATGACGCGCCGCGACCCGCGATAGGGATTTTCTTCGAACAGCTGCACTGCGAAATTGATCGCGCCGGAAATCGAGGTGCTCGAACCTCGGCGAATCGGCGTTTTCATGATCTCGGCGGCCACGGCGTCCGCCGATTCCGGGCCGTCGATCACGCGCCACGGAATGATGATCCTGTCGTCGCCCGACATCGACCACTCGAAATAGGTCAGAGCCACCTTGCTGGCCGGACGGGCCCTTAGCGCCTGAAGAAAGTCTTTCGAGACGATGGCCTGTGCATAGCCCTCGCGCTGAATGGCGAGTTCGTCCAGATCCATCGAATAGGAGACGTCGACGGCGATAACGAGCTCGACATTGACGGACAGTGCGCTGTGCCTGGCGTCGGCTATCCCTGATTTCGGGCTCGGCGCGGCAATGCTGGCAACGTCACCTCCGACGATCGCCCCCGCAACAAGCACCGCCCCGACCGAGACACACCAGCGCATGGCGGCCCTCCCGTCCGTTCAAAAGCATGGTGACACCCAAAACGCGCATCGAAAAGCGGAAACATGCCTTTGCCTGCCCGGACACGGATGAGAGTTCCAGGCCCGCGCGAATGTCCGCGTCAGCGCGTCTCGCGGATATCTTCGAAGCGATGGGCGCTGCAATAAGATGCGCCTCAGCCGCCTGAACGCTCCGCCAGCCGCGCGCGGATGTCCGGCTTCAAGACCTTGCCGACCTTGGAACGCGGCAGGTCGTCCCAGACTTCGATCTGCTTCGGTGTCTTGACGCTGCCGATCCGCGCCTTGACGAAGGCAGCCAGCGCCGTCGCATCGACGCTTTGGCCGGCGCGGGGCTGCACCACGGCGACGATCCGCTCACCCCATTTCTCGTCCGCCAGCCCGATCACGGCGCAATCCTGCACCGCCTCATGCGCCCGCAGCGCGTTCTCGACCTCGATCGAGTAGACGTTGAACCCGCCGGTGATGATCATGTCCTTGGCGCGATCGACGATATAGAGGTAGCCGTCGTCGTCGATGTAGCCGATGTCGCCGGTGTGGTGCCAGCCATGCGCGGAGGCCTCCGCCGTAGCCTCGGGATTTTTGTAATAGCCCTCCATCACCAGCGAACCGCGGACCACGATCTCGCCGCGGGCGCCGGTCGGCAGCAAATTGCCGTCGCTATCCATGATGCCGGCCTGCACCAGCGGGCTGATCCGCCCGGCCGAGGCGAGACGCTCCATCGCGATCGTGCCGTCGGCATTGTAATGCTCGCTAGGTGCCATCATCGAGATCATCATCGGCGCTTCGGTCTGACCGAACAACTGCGCCATCGGCCCGATACGCTGGAGCGCTTCCGCAAGCCGCGCGGCCGAGATCGGCGCCGCGCCGTACCAGAAACATTGCAGAGACCCGAGCCTCGCGGAGTCGAGCTTCGGATGATCGAGCAGCATGTAGATCACGGTCGGCGGCAGGAAGGTGTGCGTGATACGGTAGCGCTCGATCAGATCGAGAAATTCTGCGATGTCGGGGTGATGCATGATCACGATGCGGCCGCCGAGCGCCATGATCGGGAAACACAGCACGCCGGCCGCGTGGGTCAGCGGCGCAAGCGCGAGGTAGATCGGGCGGCCCTTGAAGGGATAGCCCATCAGCGTCAGGGCCGTCATCGCCTCGATGTTGCGGCCCGACAGCATGACCCCCTTCGGCTTGCCTGTGGTGCCGCCGGTGCCCGGGATCATCGCGAGATCGTCGACCGCCTCGCGTTGATAATGGTCGTCGGCGAGGCCGGCGAGCCAGCTGTCGAACGAAGGCGCGAAGGGCAACTCAGCATCGAGGCAGACGACGGCGCGCAGCTTTGGCAGCTCTGCACGCACCGCCTCGACCATCGGCGCGAAGCTTGAATGAAACAACAGCAGGCTGCAGTCGAATTGCTCGAGGATGAGCCGATTTTCGACCGCCTCGTTGCGCGGATTGATCGGGCACCAGACCGCGCCTGCGCGGGAAATGCCGAACACGCAGGCAAACGCGACCGGATCGTTGCCGGAGAGGATTGCGACCTTCTCGCCGGCAGCAATGCCCGATCGCGCGAGCCCGCGCGCGACGCGGTAGCTCAGCCCCTGCACCTCGCCATAGCTGAGGTCGCGTCCATCCATGGTGAGGCACGGCGCGTCGGCGCCGAGCGAGGCACCTTTGTCCAGGTAATCGATGAAGCGCATGATCAACACCCGAAGCGGTAGCGGGTGACGCGGAGGTCCGCGCCACCCGCGATTGACTTAATCGTGCACGGTCAGAACAGGCTTGCTGACGAGCCCGAAGCTGCGCAATTGCCCGAGCAGCTCGTGATGGCCGAACGCCTGGCAGCCGGAGGCGAAGCCTACGCGCTTGGGCGGCTGCTGCAACAGATGGGCCGCAGCATAGGCCTGCAACATGCCGGTCTGCTTGTAGTTGCTGTTGCCGTTGATGACGCAGTGCGCGCGCCCCAACGGGCCGGAGGCATGTACCGAATCCATCGACTTGTTGACGCGCGGGTTCTCGCGCGGCGGCATGGTGTTCATCACACCGGCGGCGGTCTGCGCCAATGCGGCGTAGCGGTCGTCGGGATTCATATCCTTGGTCGCCTCCAGCGCGGCCGCGACGATCTGCGGCACGCCCAGCATCAGCGCGCGATTGAACACGCCGCCCAGCACCTTCACGTTGGCCACGCGCGGATCGCGCTTGAACCACACCGGGTGCGAGGTGCCTCCCCAGGGCAACGCCAGCGCCAGCTCGTGCTGACCAGGGATGGCGAGGTTGTAGAGGCCGGCATCGGGCTGATGCTCGACGTACTTGTTCTGCTCCAGGTAGTAGGCCTTGGCCATCGCGGCGTTGACCAGGATGGTCTGCGTCGATGCGATGGTCGGGCTGCCACCCCAGAACACGGCAATGTCCAGCGTGTCGAGGCCGGGCGTCTCCAGGCACAGCTGCGCGGCGATCTCGCCGGTGGTGTACATCTGCGCGATGCCTGGCGCCAACAGCAGCCCGGCATTGGCGAACTTCGTGCCCCACTCCTGCTCGAGCGTGATCAGCCAGTCCTGCTCACCGGTGGTGTCGGTGTAATGACACTTGGAAGCGAGGCAAGCCTGCACCACTTCGCCGCCGAACTTGGCGAAGGGACCCACGGTGTTGAGCACCACCGAGGCGCCCTTGAACAATTCAGTCAGCGCAGCCACGGTGTGCGGCACCTTGACCACCTCGTAGTCGGCGGTCTCGATGCCCGCTACATTCGACTTCATCGCGGCGTTGAGCTTCTCATTGCTGCGGCCGGCGGCGATGAAGGGGATGTTGTATTCGCGTAAGTATTCACAGACCAGCCGGCCGGTATAGCCGGAAGCGCCATAGACGATGACGGGCTTCTTCTCGCTCATTGCGTTCCTCCGAAATGCTTGTTGTCGGCTTTGTCGTTACATGCCCATGCCGCCATCGACCGGCAGTCCGATGCCGGTGATGAAGCGCGCCTCGTTCGAGCACAGGAACACCGCGGCATCGCCGATGTCCGTGACCTCGGCGAGACGGCCGAGCGGGGTTTGCTCCACCACCGAGCCGACTGCGGCGTTGACGTCGGCCGCGAGCCCGACCTTGACGATGTCGTTGGCGAGCTGCATGCCCATGTCGGTCGGGATCAGGCCCGGATAGATGCAGTTTACGCGCACGCCGAAACCGAGCTTGCCGGCTTCCATCGCTCCGACCCGCGTCATGCGGTCAACCGCGGATTTGGTGCCCGAATAGACCGCGATGCTCGGGAAGGCGATCGTTGCCGCAACCGAGGCGATGTTGACGACGGCGCCGCCCTTGCCGGCCGGCCCGCCCGGGCGCATGGCACGGAAGGCGTGCTTCATGCCGAGCACGGTGCCAACGATATTGACGTCGCACATCCGCCGCGCGTCCTCGGCCTTGACCTCGGAGATCAGCGACGTGATCTCGATGCCGGCATTGTTGATCAGAATGTCGTAGCCGCCGAGGGTTGCGACGGTCTTGGCAACCGCCTGCTCCCATTGAGCGTCGTCGGTGACGTCGAGCTGGACGAAGCCCGTGGCGACGTCTTCCTTCGCGATAGCGGCTGCGCTGGCGCGGCCGGTCTCTTCCAGGATGTCGGCGATCATGATCGAGGCGCCGGCTCGCGCCAACGCTTGCGCGATGGCCGCGCCGATTCCTCTAGCACCGCCGGTGACCAGGGCGTTCCTGCCTGCAAGGCTCTTCCCACTCATGACGCACTCCTCCGTTGCTGGTGATCGATTCGTGCTGCGCCAATCGGCGCGCACCAGGTCGATGGGCGCAGGCCTTTCGGCGGCACCCAGCGAAGCGTTCCTCCATGGTCGGACGTCTTGACGACTGTCCAAATTCTTGGTGCGAACCTCCGCCAAAATCTTGACACTTGTCAAGAACGAATTTGACAGTTGTCAAAGGAAGTGGTTGTGAGGGATGGAGCATTCCGCGGTCGACGCGGTATAAGTCCTTGAAAGAACGGGACTGAGGAAGGAACGAGATGGCGCGGCAGGTGACGGGAGCGGCCCGGCGTGTGGCTGATGCGGCCGAGGTGCTGCGCGACGAGAAGTTCAACGCGCGGCGCGTCGAGCTTGCCGAGGCCGCGCTCGAAACGCTTGGAGAGCTCGGCTTCGCACGCACCAGCCTGCGCGAAATCGCGCAGAACTCGGCGTTCACGCACGGCGTGTTCCACTATTATTTCAGCGACAAGCTCGACCTGATCTGCTGCTGCGTCCGCCACTACAAGGCGAAGTGCGTGACGCGATATGACGATGTCGTCGCGACAGCAACGAGCCGCGACGAATTGACGGAGGGTTTCCTCGCCAAGCTCGCAGCAACGCTGCAGAACGAAGCCCGTATGCACCGCCTTTGGTACGACCTGCGCTCGCAGGCGATGTTCGAGGCGGCGTTTCGCAAGGATGTACTCGAGATCGACAAGAGCCTGGAAGCGATGATCTGGCGCATCGCCTCCCGCTATGCCGAGCTCGGCGGCAAGCGGCCGGCGTCGTCGTCCGCCGCGCTCTATGCGCTGTTCGACGGTCTATTCCAAAGTGCGCTGCTTAAGCACCTCGCGGGTGACAAGACGGCGATTCCCGAACTGCTCGACGAAGTCCGGCGCCTGTTGCCGACGGTCTGCTGAAGCGCACGAGCGGCGCCGGCGAAGGCTCTGCAGCGCACCGCTCTCGACGATGCTTCGCATCGCGAGGGAAGCGCTGCGCTGCGTCCGGGGGACTAGAGCGGAGATGCACGCTCTTTCGAGACGCATCACTTCAAAAAGCCAAGTCCTTCGCGCGCCGTGTCCACGGCCCATTGGTCGCCCGGCGGCAGCGCGAGCACGCTTTTGAAATCCGCGCGCGCCTTGGCGGAGTCGGACAGCTTCATGTAGAGGATGCCGCGATTGACGAGCGCGATCTGATTGCCGGGATCGAGCCGGATCGCCTCGTTGTAGTCGGCGAGCGCGCGGTCGTTCTCGCCCATGTCGCGAAACGCACTGGCGCGATTGCTGTAGGCCATCGAATTTCCCGGCTGCAGCCGGATGCCCTCGTCGAAATCGGCAATGGCGCGACGATCATCACCCTTCTTGCGCCAGGCGGTTGCACGAACGAAGTAGGCCTTCTCGAAGGAAGGCATGATCCTGGTGACGTCATCAAGCTCGCGGATGGCATTGTCGGTGTCGTCCTTTTTCAGGAGAACGATGGCCCGGCAATAATGGCCGCCAGCGCTCCCGGGCTCCAGACGGACGGCGGTGTTGCAGTCGTCGAGAGCCTCGTCGATCTCGCCCTTGTTGAAATGGACGGTGCTTCGCAGCTCGTAGGGCCATGCGGCGGCGGGATTGCGCCGCATCGCCTCGTTGTAATCGGCGACGGCATGATCGGAGTCGCGCTTCGCCGCATACGCTTCCCCTCTCTTGATAAGAGCAAAGTAGGCTTGCTTGGGATTGCGTTCGATGGCCTCGGTAAACGCGCCGATCGCCAGATCGAAGTCGCGCTGGTTGAAATATTCGAGGGCACGGGAGGTGTAGGACGGACCGTAGCCGGGATCGAGGCGAATGGCCTCGTTGTAATCGGCCAAAGCGCGATCCCGTTCGCCCTTCGCCGAATAGGCGCGGCCGCGGCAGTTATAAGCCCGCCCGAAATTCGGATCGATCCGTATCGCGGCGCTGCAATCCTCGAAGGCGCGATCCCTGTCCCGCTTGAGGTACCAGGCTTCGCCACGCAGCTCGTAAGCAACCGCGTTTGTCGGATCAGCCGCAATGATCTCGGTCTTTTCGGCGATGACGCGGTCGTTGGACGTATCATCGGCATGAACGGCAACCGTCACGGCAATGGTGACCGCGCAAAACAGACCGAAAATCCGGCCGATCGAACCGCAATTCATGGCTCAAAAAACCCTGCATCGAACCCGCGCCGGGTCGCGCAAGCGGGTGACGGTCGTATCCGGCGGAGAAACATCGCAGCGCCCGGCTGCGAAAATAAGTCGCAGACGGCGGGGCTTCGGTTCGAACGAGTAAGTGCCGCCTCTGCGGTCTCACCAGGCGTAGCGCAGGACGCCCTTGCCGGCGTAGCTGCGCGTGAGGTTCGAGAACTCACCTTCAAACGTCGCTGCCGTGGACCAGCCGTTCAGCCATTGCCTTTCCACTGAGGCCGTGACGAGCGCGGCCTCAGTGGCTTGCGCTGCGCCGTTGACGACGAAACTCGCGCCGGGCAGCGTCTGGAAGGTCGCTCCGATCGCGCGATCGGGGTTGAAGTCATGGACCCAGGCGAGGCGGCCGCGCAGCGTGGTGACGCCGTCCGCCGCGGCAAAGGATTTGTCGGCACGCAGGCCGAATTCGCTGCGGGTGTCGGTGACGCTCTTCGCAGCGTAGCTCAGGGCAAAGGTGCTGGTCCCCGTGATTGCCTGCTCCGTATAGGACGGCAGGTCGAACGTGGTGAACTGGACTGCGGCATAGGGCGTGAGGCCAACGCCGCCGATCACGGGCGCCACGAAGCGATAGCCGCCTTCGAGCCGGCCGGACCAGGCGTTGGCATTGAAGCGGGCCTGGAGGTGATCGGCCCCGGCGATGGTCACAGTGCGATCGGTGGTGACGTCCTGCCAGCCATAGGCCAGCGCGCCCGTGACATAGGCCGCCCCGGCATTGTGCCGCACGAACGCGCCGGCCTGGAACAGGTCGGAGCGGCCAGTGCCGCCATTCGCCACCGAGAAGCTGGTGCCGCCGCCGGCAAGGGCAAAGCCCGCGACGGTGTTGGGCGAGAACCAGTAGTCGGCTCCCGCCGCAGTGCCTGCGATGCGGCTGGTGGTGCTGTTCGAACCGAGCGTCGCATCGCCGTCCGTGGTCTGCGAGCCGCCGAAGCCAGCGGCCCAGACATTCCAACGCTGCGCGAAGGTCTGCGCCGGCGCCTTGCGCGACATCGCGGCATAGGCGTCGCGCTCGGCGCTCGTGCGCTTGCGGCCGCCGGCATAGGCGAGCGCATCGCTGTCGTCAGTTGCGTAGCCCGTCGCACCGGACGACGAACGCGGATCGCCGCGCCCGGCGGCGAACGGATCGGTCAGCACGCCCATGAACTGGTTCATCGCGTTGAACGTGGTCTGCTGCGTGCCGGCCGCCGTCTCGCCCGAAACCTGCGTCAGCGGATTGAGCAGAGCATTGCCCGAGAGCGCGAACAGCGGGTTGAAGCCGGCCGGCAGGGGAGCGCCGCCGATCAGCGCACTATCGATGCCCGCCGCGACGTTCCTCTGATTGACGTTGGCGTTGCCCGGCAGCGACGGCGACAGCAGGCCGGCATCGAGCGTCAGCAGCACGTCGTTGCCGACATAGCTCAGCCGCGCGTTGCGGGCGAAGCTGGTGGCGGTGAGGAAGTCGACACCGGAGAAGGTGCCGTTCACCGTGCCCGCCGTCGCGATCGTATAGGTCGTGGTCGCCGCGACGCGCGCCAGCGGATCCACCATCACCTTGCCGGCGAGGCCAGCCGTACCGCTGACGTTGAGCCGGTCGGCACTGTGGGGGTCAACGTCCACGATGAATTTGCCGCCCCCGCTCTGAACGAAATTGCCGGTGAGCGTCGTGGTGCCGACAGTGCCGAGACCTGATGGAGCCAGGATGCCGCTATTGCCCAGCATGTTGCCGGCGCCGAGATCGACCGTCGCGCCGCTGTTGAGCACGCTGCCCGAAAGATTGTTGAAGGCGTTCGTGCCGCTGCCGAGACCGACATTGCCGGTGACCGTGCCGGCATTGTTCACCGTGTCGTTGCCGGTGCTGGCAACGATGGCGTAAAGGCCTCCCGCGACCGTCGCTGTCGCACCGATGGTCAAGGTATTGGTTACGCCGCCGGCCATATTAACGCCCGCAGCAGCGCCGGATAAGACACCGCCATTGACCGTGACGCCGATATTGCCGCCCGCACTCGCATAGATCGCGTTGCCGGTTGTCGAGGTGACGTTGCCGGTGCTGTTCAGCGTGGTGGTGCCCACGCTCTCGGCGTGGATGCCGTCGCCATACGCACTGACATTTCCCCGGCTGATGACCGACGTGTAGCCGGCATAGCCAACGGCATGAATTCCTTCAGCGCCGGACGAGGTGATGTCGCCGGTACTGTCCACCGTGACGTAGTACCCGAGCATCCCACCCGCAAACGCGTAAATGCCGTAATCGCGCGCGCCGATGTTTCCCCGGCTCGTCACCACGACGGCATTCGTCCCCACGAGATACATGCCGGTGCCGTTGCGCGAGGTAATGTCGCCGATGCTGTCCACGTTGGTGCCGATCTGGGCGCCCGCGAGGATGCCGTAGTCGTTGCCGACGAGATTGCCGCGGTTGGTAATGTAGACGTCGTTCAGAGCATCCGCATAGATAGCCATGCGGTCGGACGTGATGTTACCTCCATCATGCGTGATCCTTACGGATCCTCGCCCCGAGTTCCCTTGAATGCCGAAAAGGGCAGAGATGTTTCCGCTGTGCCGGATCACTGCATCGCCAAGATCTGCGGAGGCGAGGATGCCGGCGGTCGCGGCAATGTTTCCGATGCTGTCGATCGTGGCACCAAAGTCAGCGAACGCGTAAATACCGAGACTGGCCGCGTTGATATTTCCGACATTGGTGACAGAGATGCCGTAGGTGTACGTCTTGGCATAAATGCCGCTACCATTGCTGGAGGTGATGTCGCCGCTGTTCGTGATGGTGATGGCGTCGCCATAGCCGGAATGGGCGTTAGCGTAAATGCCATCAAGATATGCAGTGATTGTGCCGCGGCTGGTGATGTTGATGTCGACGATGCCGAAAAGGCCAACTGTGGATGCGTGGATGCCGAAACCGCCAGCCGAGCTGATGTCGCCGGTGTGGTTGATCGTCACCACCCCGGTTTCCCACGACCCCGTCGCGGCGGACGAGGCACGAATGCCATCGGCGGCTCCGGTCACGATGATGGAATGGGGCGCCATGTCGTTGTTGATGGTGACCGCGCCGCTCGAGCGCACGAATTCTATACCGGACGTGCCGGCGGCCGGCGCGATATTGGTCGTCAGCGAATTGGCGTTGAGCGTGTCGACGAGGGCCTGGTTGAAATCAGCGGCACCGATCCCGGCCGATTGATCGCCGGTGCAGCTCGCGGTCGTCCCGGCCGTCGTGCAGCCATTTGGTCCGGCTTGCGCCGGCCGCGGTTCCATCAGCCACAGCGCGCCGCTGGCCGCTGTCCCAAGCAGCGCCACGCGCCAGCCACGGCTCGCGCTCAGCGCCTGGAACGTGCTCGCCCCTTCGCCGGCAGGAGCGCGGTCGTTGGTAAGATCCGATTCGGCAAGTCGGGCGAATCGCGCCCGATCGTCTTGCCGCCGTCCCGCGGTTGCGCCGAAGCGCAACGGCACCTTTTTCTTCCCCATCACGTCCACCCGCGTGCCCCTTGCGTCCTGGGGCGACCTTAAGGGACTCGGGCGCGGTACAATGTGCCGGGCGTCTCAAGCGGAAAAGTTTTCGCGTTGTCGGTTCTTGCAGGATCACCACATCCCGCGCGCGCATGCCACGAGGATGGCCGGCGTGCATTGGCAATTGCGTGGATCGATTCCGCTTCTCAGCGGACGACGAGGACAGGCGACGTTACGCCGCGGTCGCCGGCGGCAGCGCCAGCACCGAATAGATCGCCTGGGCGTCGCGCGAGGCGCGGAGCTTCTTGGCGATGTCCTGGTCGCGCAGAAGGCGGGCGATGCGGGCGAGCGCCTTGAGGTGATCGGCGCCGGCGCCTTCGGGGGCGAGCAGCAGGAAGACGAGATCGACCGGCTGGCCATCCATCGCCTCGAAATCGATCGGACGATCGAGGCGCGCGAATAGGCCGAAGATCTTTTCCAGCTTGGGCAGCTTGCCGTGCGGAATGGCGACGCCGTAGCCGACCGCGGTGGTGCCGAGCTTCTCACGCTGCAGCAGCACCTCGAACACGGAGCGTTCGTTCTGCCCGGTCAACTCGGCGGCCTTGGCCGCGAGCTCCTGAAGCGCCTGCTTCTTGCTGTTGACCTTCAATGCCGGGAGAATCGCCTCGGGTGCGACCAGATCGGTAATCGGCATGGAAGGTTTCCGAGGTGAATTAAACCGTCAGGTTCCGAATTGGCCAGCTTGGTCAAACCATGCCTGGCCGGCATCAAGAAGGTGAAGCAGGAGGGGGACTTAGCCCCGATCCTGATGTGGGGCGCTTCTACTCCAACGCAATCCCGGTGCCAACTGCTGCGTGCGGCTTTGCCCCGCTCATTGTTAAGGGCTGCGGTTGGTACGGGGGCCGGTTCCAGCCCTTAACCGTCCGGTTTGGGCCCCGGCGGGTCGATCCAGCCGACATTGCCGTCGGCCCGGCGGTAAATGATGTTCACCCGGCCGCTGGAGCCGTGCTGGAATACCAGGCAGGGCGCTCCGCTGAGGTCGAGCTCCATCACCGCCTCGCTCACCGATAGCTGTTTCAGCGAGGTGGTGGCCTCGGCGATGATGACGGGACTGTAGCCGGTGACCTCGTCCTCGTCCTCACCCTCGCCCGGCGCCTCCAGCACGTAGCTCGTGGCGTCCATGGCGGCCAGCGCCGCGGAGGCGACATGGGCCTTGCGGGCCGAGCGGTCCTTGAGCCGGCTCTTGTAGCGCTTGAGCCGCTTCTCGATCATCAGGAGCGCCTGGTCGGCGCTGGCATAGGCATCCGGCGCGTTCGAATCGGCCTCCAGCGTAATTCCCGTATCAAGATGCAGGGCACAGTCGGTGCGGAAGCCGAAGCCATCCTTGCTCAGGGTGATGTGGCCGGAATAGTTCCCGTCGAAATATTTACGCAGGACCTCGTCGGTCCGATCGGTCACGCGGCCGCGCAGGGCGTCGCCGACGCTGACGCTCTTTCCCGAGATTCTGAGGGTCATGTGATGCCTCGCTTGGTTTTAAGTGCCCAGCTTGGATCGGTCTCGATGGGGGATCGAGAGTAGCGCGATTTCGCGCCAGCGCAATCAGGCCGGCTCGGTGTTGCGGGAGCGATCGGGCATTGCGGTGGAGAGGACGTTACCAAGAGCGCTCTGCTTGTCACGGCGGCGTTGCACCGAAGAGGGAATGCGCATGGCTTCGCGGTACTTCGCGACCGTGCGGCGGGCAATATCAATTCCCGAGGCGCGTAAGCGTTCCACGATGGTGTCGTCCGACAGGATCGCCGACGGAGCTTCCGAATCGATCAGCTGCTTGATGTGGTGGCGCACGGCCTCGGCGGAATGCGCCTCGCCGCCGTCGGCGGAGGCGATCGAGGCCGTGAAGAAATATTTCAATTCGAATGTGCCGCGATTTGTCGCCATGTACTTGTTGGCGGTGACGCGCGACACGGTCGATTCATGCATCTGGATGGCGTCGGCAACGGCCTTCAGATTCAGCGGCCGCAGGTGCGCCACGCCATGGGTGAAGAAGCCGTCCTGCTGGCGCACGATCTCCGTCGCAACTTTCAGGATGGTGCGGGCGCGCTGATCGAGCGCGCGCACCAGCCAGGTCGCGTTCTGGAGCGCGTCGGTGAAATAGGACTTGTCGCCGTCCTTGCCGACCTTCTTCGAGAGTTGCGAATAGTAGGTCTGGTTGACCAGCACGCGCGGCAAGGTGTCGCTGTTGAGCTCGACATGCCAGCCGCCATCCGGGCCCGGGCGGACATAGACGTCGGGCACCATGGTCTGGAGCCGCGCCGAGCCGAACTTCATGCCGGGCTTGGGATTGAGGCGGCGGATCTCGCCGATCATGTCGGCGATGTCCTCGTCGTCGACGCCGCAGAGCTTGCGCAGCGAAGCGATGTCGCGCTTCGCGAGCAGATCGAGGTGCTCGACGAGGGCCTGCATCGCCGGGTCGTAGCGGTCGAGCTCGCGGAGCTGGATCGCCAGGCATTCGCTCAAATTGCGCGCGCAGACGCCGGGCGGATCGAATTTTTGCAGCACGGCAAGGACGTCCTCGACGTCGGCTTGCGATGCGCCAAGGCGCTCGGCGGCCTGGCCGAGATCCGGCGGCAGATAGCCGGCCTCGTCGACGAGGTCGATCAGGTACTGGCCGATCATGCGCTGCGCCGGGCCGGTGAAGGCGACCGAGAGCTGCTCGGCAAGATGGTCGCCGAGCGTGATCTCCGCGGCGACGAAGGCTTCGAGATTGTAGTCCTCGTCGCCGGAGGCCCCGCCGCCCCATTCGGTATAGGTGGTCGGCGCCGCATCCTGGGCGTTGCGCGCGGCGGCCTCGGCCGGTTCCTCGGAGAAGACGTTGTCCAGGCCCGTATCCAGGGTCTGCTCGATCTCGGCGCGGGTGCCGAGATCCTTGCTCATCCATTCTTCCTGGCCCGGCTCGAACGCCTCGCCCGGACCGCCACCCGGCTCGTCGTTGTGGCCACCGTCGGAGTCGCTGAACTGGCCGGTCTCGGCCGGGGCTTCACCCGCGGGCGGCTCGTCGTTGGCCCGCTCCAGCAGGGGGTTCCGCTCGAGTTCCTCTTCCACGAAGGTCGTGAGATCGAGGTTGGACAATTGCAGCAGCTTGATCGCCTGCATCAGCTGCGGCGTCATGACCAGCGACTGCGATTGCCGGAACTCTAATCTCTGCGTGAGCGCCATGAAGCAAGAACCGATCCCAAAAGTTGGTCCGATTTTTGCTTATCCTAGTCTTGGCGCGATGTACACGGCTTGACGAACGGGAAAAAAGGGCTAGAGGCGGAATTCCTCGCCAAGGTAAAGCCGGCGAACGTCGGGATCGGCGACGATCTCATCCGGGCTACCCTCGGTCAAGATTTCACCGGCATAGACGATATAGGCACGATCGGTCAGGCCGAGCGTCTCGCGCACATTGTGGTCGGTGATCAGCACGCCGATGCCGCGGTTGGTGAGATGGCGGACGAGGTCCTGAATGTCGCCGACCGCGATCGGATCGATGCCCGCGAAGGGCTCGTCGAGCAGCATGTAGTTCGGACGCGTCGCCAGCGCGCGCGCAATCTCGACGCGGCGGCGCTCGCCGCCTGACAGCGCAATCGACGGCGATTTCCGCAAGCGCGTGATGTTGAATTCGTCGAGCAGCGAGTCGAGCTGCTGCTCGCGCTTCTTGCGCGAGGGCTCGACCACTTCGAGCACGGCGCGGATATTCTGCTCGACGGTGAGGCCGCGAAAGATCGAGGCTTCCTGCGGCAGATAGCCGATGCCGAGCCGCGCGCGCTGATACATCGGCAGCTTGGTGACGTCGTGGCCGTCGAGCTCGATCGCGCCGCGATCGGGCTTGATCAGGCCGGTGATCATGTAGAACACGGTGGTCTTGCCGGCGCCGTTCGGGCCGAGCAGGCCGACCGCTTCGCCGCGGCGCACATAGATGCTGACGCCGCGCACCACCTGGCGGCTGCCGAAACTCTTTTCCACGCTATGCACAGCCAGGAAACCCGGCCGCTTCAGAAGCTGCGGTCCGCCGGCGCCGTTGGGCCTGCTGGCGGCCCTCACGGGATGCACCGCCTGGGCACGCGGCGGTTCGGTCTGGTAGTCGGCTTGGTAGTCGGCCTGGAAATGGTCGGGCGCGCGCATCTGGTCGCGCGCGATCGGCGATGCATCCCGCACCGGGCTGGGCACGAGACCGCCGACGCTGTCACCGAGGGCAGTGATGTCCTGGCGCGCAAATCCTGGCCGGCCGCGCTTGGCGGGGCGCCGACGGAACATGCTGAAGAGATCGACCATCCCGCCTTCTAGCCTTTCACGACAATCCTGCGCGATGATCCGCGCGTGATCCCGCGATCTGCCGCACCGGCCTTGCGATTCGCCGGCACAGCATGAGTGAAGGGATGTCTCATGCCCAGTGAAACACGCCCGAAAAGCGGCGAACCCCGCTTGGAAAGCCCTTCGCGCTAGATACAGCCTCGCCGGGCAAGCTTCAACCTCGGATCGGGAGAATCTGGCCCAAGCGATTGAAGTTACTTCAGGAATTTACTTTTGTTTGCCTGCGCCGGGCAATTGCAGAGGCGGCGCCGGAGCGGGCTTGCCCGGGCTCCCCGATCCGCAATCATTGCTGCCGCCCTGCGGCAGCAATGCCTGCACCCTGCCGCTGTCGGATTCCACCCGCGAGACGCCCGTGGTCATGTCGACCGCCAGACGGTCGCCGCGCAGCACGTTCCTGCACTGCGTGAGAACGACGCCGCCGAGCATGGTGATGAGGTTGGTTTTGGTGTCGAACACGGCGGTCTCGCCTGTTACCACCTGGTCCTTCTGGGTGACGACGACGTTGCCGCGCGCTTCCAGCCGCTTGATCGAGGAACTGCCGCCCGGCCCCGGCTGCGCCGACTGCATCGGCGCACCCTTGGTCCCCTTCGCCGCGGGCTGCGGCGCGGCCGGCTTGTCGCCGCCGCCGGAGTCGTAAAACACCACGAGCGTCTTCGAGGTCATGGTGGTGTCGCCCTGGATGACCTTCACATTGCCGGAGAAGGTCGCCTCCTTCTTCTTGTCGCGCATCTCGAGCGAGGCGGCTTCGATCTGGATCGGCTGGTCGCGGTTTTGCGAAAAGCCCTGCATTGCGTTGGGCACGCCTTGCATCGTGCTCTGCGCGACGGCCGCACCGGTTGCGACCAGCGCGACGGTGAGCGCGGCCACACCGAGAATGGCGCACCGCTTGTCTTCGTTGCGCGAAAAGAATCTCATCATGAAAATCACTTTGAATTGGCCGACTTGTTCTGAGGCGTGCGTGTCTTCACCGGCGGCGCGGGCTGCTCGGCCGGCGCAGGCTGGGCGGCAGCGGGATCGTCCAGCTTGTCCAGATGCATCACCACATTGCCCTCGAAGCGGATGACGTCGCCGCCTTCCGTGATCCGCAGCCGGTCGGCGGTCAGCGTTCCGTTGGTCAGCTTGACGTCGACATGCTCATCCGAGGAGACCGTTCCCTTGCCCATGTCGACGAAGGCCGAGTTCAGCCGCGCCTCATAGCCGGACGAGGTGCGCAGGAAGATATCCTTGTGCAGGTCGAGCTGCTGCTGCTTGTTGTCGAAGCGGCCGGTGCGCGCATCGAGCAGCAAAGTGGATTTGTCTTCCATCAGCACCTTTGCGCGCAAATCATTGAGATCGACATGATCGGGGTCGGTGATGTCCTGCGTCGCGGTCTTGGCCCAGAGCTCGTAGGGCCGCTGGTCCGGGGTGAAGCCGGACATATGCGGCGTTTCCATCGTGATCTTGGTGCCCGTCACCACGAGATTTCCGGAGTCGAGCTTCACGGGGATCTGGAAGGGATTGAGGAAAGTCGAGACGGCGACGATCGCGGCCATGGACGCAGCCACCGTCACCGGCACCGCGATGCGCAGAATCCGCACCAGGCGGCTGTGGCGCGCCGCGCTGGCAAACTTCGCCGCAAGCGCGGCGTCGTAGGTTGGATTCTGGGCCGAATTCACCTGAGCTCCCGAGGTGTCGCTCGTCTCGTCCGGTTGACGGGCGCACGCCATTGTATCCGGCGCCGCCTGAATATGCAGCCTGCGACAGGCCGCACGAAAGTGTCCGAAACGGGGCGGCAGCCCTAAGCTAACAGCGGCCCGAGGCCTCAGGAATGCGCGAAAATGTCCTCTTCCGCCCAGCCCTGGAGATCGAGCAGAGCGCGGGTCGGCAGGAAGTCGAAACAGGCTTTTGCCAGCGCGGTGCGGCCTTCCCGCACCAGCATGGCGTCGAGCCGCTCGCGCAGGGCATGAAGGTGCAGCACGTCGGAGGCGGCGTAGGCGAGCTGCGGCTCGGTCAGGCTGTCGGAACCCCAGTCGCTGGATTGCTGCTGCTTGGAGAGGTCGACATTGAGCACCTCGCGCACGAGGTCCTTGAGGCCATGCCGGTCGGTGTAGGTGCGGGTCAGGCGGGAGGCAATCTTGGTGCAATAAATCGGGCCGGTCATGACGCCAAACGTCTGGTACAGCACCGCGACGTCGAACCGCGCGAAGTGGAAGATCTTCGTGATCGCAGGATTGGCCAGCAGGGCCTTCAGGTTCGGCGCGTCGGTGTGGCCCTTGGGGATCTGCACCACGTCGGCGCTGCCGTCGCCGGGCGAGAGCTGCACCACGCAGAGCCGGTCGCGGTGCGGGTTCAGCCCCATGGTCTCGGTGTCGATCGCCACCGCTCCGGTGTAGCGGGACAGGTCGGGCAGGTCGCCGCGATGCAGGCGTACGGTCATGGCGTTTCAAAACCTCAATCGAATTGGTCGGTCGGCATCATAAGCTAATCGGGTTGCCCGCGATGTAGCCACTGGCGGCGGGCCGCGCAAGCGGCAGCTGTGCCCGCCGGGGCGCGGTCAGATCGCCGCCAGCATGATGCAGATCATCGCCGCCACCGTCGTGCGGCTGGCACCATCGCGAAAAGTGTAGAGAATCGGGTCGTCGGGCATCTCGCGGCGATGCGCCATCATCAGGGCGCGGCCGAACCAGTAGAGCAGCAGCGGATTGAGCAGCCATAACATCCAGGGACGGCTGTAGAGCGGCGTCACCGCGGAGGAGGAGACGTAGAGCGAGAACACGGTCACCGCGTTCATGGCGCTCGCCGCCGCCATCGCGCCGATGATGTGCAGGTCGGTGATCCTGTAATCGCGGTTGGAGGGATCGGCGAGGCCGGCGCTCTCGCGCATGCTGAGCTCGCTGAAGCGCTTGATCAGCGCCAGCGAGGTGAACACGAACAGCGAGAAGATCAAGAGCCATTCCGACAGCACCACGCCGACGCCGACCGCGCCGGCGATGATGCGTAGCGTGTAGAGGCCGGCGAGTGTCACGACGTCGACCAGCATCTTGCGCTTGAGCACGAGCGAATAGGCGATCGTGGTGGCGAGATAGCCACCGAGCACGCCGAGGAACAGAGGCGAGATGCAGAGGCTGGCGGCAACCGCGAGCAGCCACAGCGCGGGAATCGCAAGCAGCGCCGAGGACATCGGCAGTCGACCTGCCGCCAGCGCGCGATGGCGCTTGGTCGGATGCTGCCGGTCGGCTGAGAGATCGAGCAGATCGTTCATCAGGTAGGCACCCGACGCGCAGGCCGAGAACGCGAGGAACGCCAGCAACGCGTAGCCGAGCGTCGCAAGATTCATCTGATGCGCCGTGATCGCCGGCACGAACACCAGCGTGTTCTTGGCGTATTGATAGACGCGCAGCGCCTGCGCCCAGGTTTTGAGGCTGGCACGGCTGCTGCCGCGCGTCTCGATGCGCTCCATGGAGGCGCGGTCGAACGGCAGCCGGTCAGGCGCCGCGAGATCGGCCGGCGCAACGACGCCATCGAACCCGAGATGCGCGGCAATGCCCGCCGCGTGATGCGCAAACCGGCCGGCCACCAGATAAATCTTGTCGCCCCGCGCCCGCGCCGCCAGGGCCTGGTTCAGCACGTCGGCATCATAGGGCAGATGGGCGTAGTCGAGCTCGGCCTGCGCCAGGATATCCGTGAGCGCCGCCATGCCCGGGCGTCCACCCGCGCCGAAGCGGGCCAGCATCCGGCCGGGGCTGGAGAACAGCGCTTCCAGCAGCAGCTCGGAACGGAGCAGGGCGCCTTCGAGATCGATGACAAGCGTCCGCGCCGCGGCGGGAACCGCCGACGGTGTGGGGACGCCCGAATCGTAGTGCCAGGCAGGCTGCTCCATCCGAAAACGCTCTGACTTGCCGCAACATGACCGGCCCTGAGGCCGGGGAGCAGGGAAATGGACGGCCGAGAGCCTAGGGGGCATTCGCTAAGGGCGACTTAACCGGGGGGAGAAGGGCCGGCGCCCCTGGGGGATGCCGGGTCCAGGCCATGCACCCTGCTGTTGCATGGATCCCACAACCCGGCGCCAGCTTCATGTTCCGGCGGGGCTTTTGCCGCGCGCCCCGTGAAAATCCTCCCGGCCGACCCCATCTGCGAGTTTTCGCGCGCTCGCCCGCCGCCCACAATGAAATCAGGTGTCATGACCGAACAGACGCTCGCTGCGCCTATCGACGACCAACAGGAACGCCAGCGCGGCTTTACGCGCTACCAGGCGCTCCTGATCGCACTGCTCGCGTTCACGCAGTTCACGATCATTCTCGATTTCATCATCATGTCGCCGCTCGGCGCCATCCTGATGCCGGCGCTCGACATCACGGCCGGGCAATTCGGCGTCGCGGTGTCGGCCTACGCGTTCAGCGCGGGACTGTCGGGGATCCTGGCCGCGGGCTTTGCCGATCGCTTCGACCGCAAGCGCCTGCTGCTGTTCTTCTATGTCGGCTTCACGCTCGGGACCCTGCTCTGTGCCGCCGCGCAGACCTACCACGTGCTGCTGCTCGGCAGGATCGTGACCGGATTGTTCGGCGGCGTGATCGGCTCGGTCGTGCTGGCCATCATCACCGATTTGTTCGCGCTGCACCTGCGCGGCCGCGTGATGGGCTTCGTCCAGACGGCGTTCGCCGCGAGCCAGGTGCTCGGCATTCCCGCGGGGCTGTTTCTCGCCAATCACTGGAACTGGCATGTCTGCTTCGTTGCGATCGTCGGCTTGTCGATCGTCGCGATCGCCGTCATCGCCTTCGCGATGGAGCCGGTCGACGCGCATCTGAAACTGAAGCAGGACAGAAACCCGTTCCGCCATCTGATCGCGACCATCGGACAGCCGCGCTATACGCTGGCCTTCGCCGTCACGACGTTGCTGGCGACGGGCGGGTACATGCTGATGCCGTTCTCCAGCGCCTTCACCGTGCATAATCTCGGCATCGACATCCTGCATCTGCCGACGATCTATCTCGTCTCCGGCCTGTTCAGCATCGTCACGGGACCGCTGGTCGGCAGGGCGAGCGACGCGTTCGGCAAGTACCCGACCTTCGTCTTCGGCAGCGTGGTGTCTGTCATCATGGTGCTGATCTACACCCATCTCGGCCACGTCTCGCTCGCGACCGCGATCCTCGTCAACGTGCTGATGTTCGTCGGCATCTTCTCGCGCATGATCCCGTCGCAGGCGCTGATGTCGGCGATCCCCGACCCCAGCCAGCGCGGCTCGTTCAGTGCGGTCAGCGCGTCGCTTCAGCAACTCTCCGGTGGGCTCGGTTCGGTCCTCGCCGCCGCCATCATCGCGCAACAACCGGATGGTTCGCTGCTCCATTTCGACCGGATCGGCTACGTCGTGGTCGCGTCGGCAATCGTCTCGCTGGTCGCGATGTACTTTGTGCAGAAGGCTGTGGCAGAGCGGACCGGGAGACGGGTGGTCTGAGGGCTCGACTTGAAAAAGCCCGCTATGCCCGCCCGCCGGCCAGCCTTTCAAGCTGGTCGTGAAGCTGCGCAGGAAGATACGGCTTGGGGATGAACCTCGCCCCGAGTGGGATGTCATCCGCTGCCGGGCTGAGTTGGCCGGACGTAATGAGGAGCCGCACGGGCGGCCATCGGTCTCTGATCACCGCCGCCAGCCGAAGGCCATCCATCGAGCCCGGCATCTGGATGTCGGTAAAGACGACGGTGATCGCCGGTTCCGTCTCCAGCAGATTGACAGCCTCGTCCGCGTCGGCCGCCTCGAAGACATCGAAGCCCATATCCCGCACCATGTCAGCCGCGTTCACGCGGATGAGGAAGTCATCTTCCACGATGAGGATCACGTCCCTATGCTGGCTGAGATTGGACACTTATGCTCCGGCATAACCGAGCATAAGGTTTGAACGGCTTCTTTGTTCCACAGAACGTCTTGCAAAGGATCGCGTTTGTTAGAGCAGGGCGTTAGGGTTCACCATGGCAATTGACATCAAGGCGGACGTGGATGCCGTCCAGCAGATTGGGGCAGTTCCCAAAGTTCTGGATTTGGCCGCACGCATAACGGGCATGGGCTTCGTCGCCATAGCGCGCGTAACTTCAGATCAATGGATTTGCTGCGCCGTTCGGGACAGCATCGCCTTTGGCCTTGAGCCGGGCGGAGAACTGCGTGTCGAGACGACCATCTGCAACGAGATCCGGCAGCACGGCAACACGGTCGTCATCAACGATGTGCAGACGGACAGCGACTTCTGCAATCATCCGACACCGGCCATGTATGGATTTCGCAGCTACATCTCAGCTCCCATCGTCCTGATCGACGGAGCCGTCTGGGGAACATTGTGCGCCATCGACCCCACGCCTCGACAACTTCGTACGCCTGAAATCCTCGACACGTTTCAGCTGTTGGCCGAACTGATCGCTGCACAGCTCGAACTCAATCAACGTCTGGAGCGGAGTCAGGCCGATCTCATCGACGAGCGAAAAACGGCAGAGCTTCGCGAGCAGTTCATCGGCGTATTGGGGCACGATCTTCGTAATCCCCTCGCAGCCGTCGATGCAGGCATGCGCGTGCTGCTGAAGAACCTCGACACCGGGCGGGCGCCCGAAATCGCGCTCGGCGTTCAAAAAGCCGTCTATCGCATGGCCGGCATCGTCGAAAACGTCATGGACTTCGCGCGAGGCCGACTTGGCGGAGGCCTTACGATCAAGCGAGATGCGACGCTGCCTTTGGCGCCGGTGCTGGAGCAAATCATCGCGGAGTTCAGGACGGCTTGGCCGACCGTGACGATCAGTTCATCGGTCCAAATCGAAGAGCCCATCAGCTGCGATCGGAGCAAGATGGGCCAACTTTTCTCGAACCTGCTCGGGAATGCAATTACGTACGGTGACCAGAGTAGGCCGATCCACGTCGTAGCCAGAACCTTGGACGGAACGTTCGATCTGACGGTGTCCAACGAAGGCCCGCCAATCTCCGAAAAGGCGCTGGCAAACCTCTTCAAGCCATACACGCGAGGCGACCGGCCCAGTCAGCAGGGTCTGGGACTTGGTCTTTACATCGCTTCGCAAATCGCCCAGGCCCATGGCGGCAAATTGAGTGCGATATCGACCGGACGCGAAACGACCTTCTCTTTCGAGATGCCGATCTAAGCGGGCCGGGAGCAAGATCGTCTGGAGCCAGGTTATTGCTTTACGCTGGCCGGGAAAAATGAGCGACTGATCATCGATCTCCTGATCCGGGAGCTGATGGACGCCCGCCATGGCGTGCAGCTCGACCAAGGGCGGCATGGCCGCTGCGGATAGCTCTATCGAGCGAGGTTGCGTCCTGAAGATCAGGGCAGAAGCGGCGATCAGAGCTGCAACGACGAAACAAGCGATCAGCGACCGGCGCATATGGCGTCTCCCACGTCTATGTGGAGAACAGAAAGCTTAACAAACAATAATGACCGCTAAACGCGGGCGCTCGACTCAGCGAACGCCGTTGTGGCGGACTCCTGCACGAAATGATCAAGGATGCCGGCGGCACCAAGTGCGACGACGGCGGCGAACAGACAGGCAATTATGAAAACGCGCATTCTGTTGATCCCTACCCCTGCAACCTAGCACGCTTCCAAACGGATTTGTGCAGCGGCCGTACAAAACGCTGTGTTCAACCTGGAAGTGCGAAGGCCTCCGCCTCGATATCGATGAACGTCCGTCCGAGCGCGCCGACCGCCGCATAGAAGTCCGCCGAACTGGCCCGCTCGAGATCAACGAAAAAGCGCCTCATCCAGCGTGAAACATGCTGATCAAAGAAAATGCGCTCGGCATCCGCTGGCGCTGGAATGCTCCCGCCGGCGAAGCCTGCCATGATCTCACAGAGAAATCCCGCGTGATCTTCGGGCTCCGTACGTTCCGGAGCCGCTTCGAGGCCGAGACCCTCGAGAGTTTCCCGCAACCGCGCGAGTGGACGGCCATACAGGGTATCGGACAGGTAGTGTGACGCATAAGGCAGCAGCGCCCCCTTGCCCAACCCTGCAAAGAGGGCGAAGAACTCGCTCGATGCGGCCTGCTCATTGGTCCGGCGCGCTGCATCCGCCAGCGCCATGTGCGCCTTGCCCATCGCACTCGCATCGCTGTGCAATGCAGAGATCCGGCGCAGCAGCTGCGCGTCCGGGCTGCGCGTCAGCAACGTCGCCAACAGGGCATATTCCTGCGCCCGGGCGAGGTCGAATTCATCGACGATACGCACTGAAGCGATTGTTGAAGTTGGATCCATCATTGTTCGATCGCGCAAGACATATGATCCTGCCGGTTGCTAGCGGGGCAATGCGCTGCCATGACGTCGTGCTCGCTGGGAGGGCGGCTCTCCGGCAGCAGGACTGACGGACTGCATGCTCTCATTCCGGTCCTGGTCCGGTCGTGCCGTGGCATCATCGGGCAGCGATTGAGCTGCCACTATCGTCGGTTCGAGAATGGGCTGTTCGGCATCGGGCCGCCCTTGCGGAATGAGCTCGGTTGGCGGCGGCACGTCCGCAAGCGCGTCACCCACCTGCTCCAGCCCCTTCGACATCTGCGCAACGAGATCGGCGACGTTGTCCGCCGGATCGAGCGGGCCAAATCCTGGAATTGCGTTGGGATCGTTGAAATCCCACTGGTTCTCCGCAATCCCGATGAAGTCGCGGATCGCAGGGTCGGCCGCCCAGGCACGGCGCAATGCCAGGCGCGTCAGTTCGGCCGGAACGCCCGTCTGCAGGAACGCCGCAATGTCGGTGTGAGCGGTGATCGATTCGATCGACGGCAAACTGGCGAGATCGAAAGGCCGGTCTGTCTCGTCATTCGCTACGGACGGCTCGGCAGCCTGCTCTTTGTCGGCCGGGGCAAGTTCAGCGTTTTGGCTTTTCGAGGCTTGCTTGAGCCGCGCCCAGCGAACGAAGACGTTAGTCTCTGACATCGATCTCTCTCATGCCGCTGCTAACGATTGCGCTGCCGTTTGACGAATGGTCGTTCGACATGATGCTCGGCGATGAACCGGCCGACGATCTCGGAGATGCCTGGTGGCATCGGCACGGCTTCGACCAGATTGCTGCCTGCATCGGTAAACGCCTCGCCCTCCGCCGGATCGGCCGTGACCGCGAGCAGCTCGTAGGGCGGCTCGGAGCCGGTCGGACGCAAATTGACCCACAGCGTGGGCGAGCCTGACGTGAGATTTTCGCGATAGTTGGTGGTTTCGGTCCGGTGCAGCTCGATCACGGCATCACCGGCGTAGAACAACGTGACCTCGCCTTCGCCACCAATCGGAGTCCACGGCTTCGCAGTCGGCTCTCCCGCGAATACCGAGACGGGCCGCCACAGAAAATCGGCCCACGCACTCTTCGCCTTGCGCCGCTCGATTGCGACACCGACAGCAATGCGTGCAAGACTTGTCGATATCAATGTGCCCTCTCGAGATCGAGATGTGGTTCCCGCTTCCGAAGCCAATCCTGCGAAGCTGCGCTCGCGCCCGGCGAGAGCGATAATCGTGCGCTCATGATACGGGCGTCGTCTTTTCCGATACGCGGAGTATATACTTCGGGGGTGAACGGGCCAGTAGGTGGCCGCTCTATTTTGGGAGCCGCGAGATATTGTGACCGTCATATCTGATACCGGCAGGCGCCACCTGATCTGCTCGTGCGAAGGGACGATGCCGCTCGATGCAGACGCAATTCGCCGCGGCTGCCGCGGTGAAGTGACGGCAGCGACGCAGCTCTGCGGCGCCGAACTCGGCCGATTCAAGGCTGTCGCCGCCGAAGATGGTCCGCTCACGGTGGCCTGCACGCAGCAGGCGGCGTTGTTTTCGCAGGTTGCTTCCGAAAATAATCGTGCGAATTCGATACAGTTTGCCAACATCCGCGAGACCGCCGGATGGTCCGGCGATGCCGACCGCGCGGGACCGAAGATGGCCGCGCTGCTGGCCGCCGCGGCCGAAGTCGCCGCACCCGCGCCGATGGTCCAGTTGGAAAGCAGCGGGGTCATCCTGATCTACGGCCGCGACGAGGCCGCGATCGAGGCTGGCGACTTGCTGAAGGAACATCTCGACGTCACCGTGCTGATTGCGCCACCAGCCGCGATCGCACCGCCACGTAGCGCCGACTATCCGATTGCCAAAGGCCGGATAACGAGTGTCAAAGGACATCTGGGCGCGTTCGATGTGGTGGTCGACGATTTCGCCGAAGCCGCACCGTCCTCACGTCGCGCCCTGACGTTCGGCTCGTCACGCAACAACGCCCGTTCGAGCTGCGACATCGTCCTCGACTTGACCGGCGGGCCTGCGCTGGTTCCTGCCGACTTGCGCGACGGCTATCTGCGCGCGGATCCCGGCAGTCCCGCAGCAATCCTCCAGGCCGTGCTGAAAGCGCGCGACCTCGTCGGGACCTTCGAGAAGCCGCGCTACATCACCTTCGACGCCGGGCTTTGCGCACATTCGCGCTCGAAGCGGACCGGCTGCACCCGCTGTCTCGATTCCTGTCCGGCCGGCGCGATCACACCTGCCGGCAACCATGTGGCGATCGACGCCAACATCTGCGCGGGCTGCGGCCAATGCGCGACGGCCTGTCCCACCGGCGCCGCGTCCTATGCGCTGCCGGCGGAAGACGCGCTGGTCAGAAAGCTGCGTGCCATGCTGCTCGCATACCGTCAGGCGGGCGGCGAGCGGGCCGTTGTCCTCGTCCATGACGAAAGCAACGGCGCGCCGCTGATCGACGCGCTGTCGCGGTTCGGCGACGGCTTGCCCGCGAACGTGCTGCCGTTCGCGGTCAACGAGGTCACGCAAATCGGGTTGGAGAGCATCATCGCGGCTTTTGCCTATGGCGTGTCGGCGGTGCATTTCCTGCTACGGGCCAAGCCGCGCCACGACGTCTCCGGATTGACGCGGACGATCGCGCTCGCCGATCCGATCCTTGCCGGACTCGGCTTCGGCCCGGCCCGGCTTTCCGTCATCGCGACCGACGATCCGGACGGTCTGATCGAAGCGCTCCGTACCGCGCCGGCCGACGCCCCCACTCCGCGCCCTGCGAGCTTCCGCGCCGTGGGCGGCAAGCGCGACGTGCTGCGTTTTGCGCTGGCCGAACTGCACCGCGCGGCGCCTGCACCCGTCGATGTCGTTCCGTTGCCCGAAGGCGCGCCGTTCGGGGCCGTCGAGATCGATGCTGCCGGCTGCACGCTTTGCCTGTCCTGCGTGTCGGTCTGTCCGACGAGTGCCCTGCGCGACGACCCCGAGCGCCCGGCATTGCGTTTTGTCGAAGACTCCTGCGTCCAGTGCGGCCTGTGCCGGACGACGTGCCCGGAAAACGTCATCACCCTGGTTCCGCAGATCGACTTCCGCGCCAGCCGCGCGCCAACCCGGGTTCTCAAGGAAGAGGAGCCGTTTTGCTGTATCCGCTGCGGCAAGCCGTTCGGCGTCAAGAGCAGCATCGAGCGTGTGGTCGCGAAGCTCGAAGGCCAGCACTGGATGTATTCGGGCTCGGCGCAGCGGCTCGACGCCGTCAAGATGTGCGGCGACTGCCGCGTCGGCTTCGTCGCCGAACAAGGTTTTGAATCTTATGGCGCGCAGAGCCCGACCGTCCGCACCACCGACGATTACCTGCGTGACCGGGACGGGAAGCGAGACCCGGACGGCCGCTCCAACTGAATTGCCCGGTTCAGGTTGGTCCGAGCGCCATCGCGCTATTCAGCCGGCGTGGCCGAGGGTTGCCGGCCTTCCGCTTCGAGCTTTTCGGCGAGCCAGCGGTCGTGATGCTCTCTCGCCCAATTGATATCGACCTCGCCGGTACCCATGGCTTCGAATGCGCCTTCCATGCCGAGCGTGCCGATATAGATGTGTCCCAGGATCAGCGCGATGAAAAGGATCGCGATGACGGCGTGGGCGACCTGGGCGATCTGCATGTCGGCAATGTTAGTGCCGTAGAAGGGAAACAGCAGCACGAATCCCGATGCGGAGACCAGGAGGCCGGCCGCGACCGACAGCCAATAGACCATTTTCTCACCGAGATTGAAGCGGCCTGCAGGCGCATGCTTCGACTTGATGAAGCCGCCACCCTGCTTGACCCAGTCAATATCGACTCGCTTGAACAGATTGTCCCTGAAGAAAAGCACCGTGATCAGAACGAGGCCCGCCACGAAGGCGAAGCTCGTGAAATTGTGCACGTACTTGGCGACCTGGGAGATGTCGGAGAACAGATCCGGGCCGACCAGCGGCCGCAGCAGGACCTTGCCGAAGGTGATGTTCAGGCCGGTCAATCCGAGCAGCACGAACGAAACCGCTGTCAGCCAATGCGCGAACCGCTCGAAAGCCTTGAAGCGGACAATCTTCTGGCCGGAGCGCCCCGCTTCGATGCGAAGCCGGCCCATGATCAGATAGGCAAGCGCGAGCACGGCAAGCATGCCGACGATCACCACCGCCCCACCCCAGTGCAGCAGGACCTCGTGGAAATAATCCCAGGTCCGTCCCGCCGGCTGCATCAGCACGCTGGCTTTGACATCTGGAATGTCGATCCGGCCCTGGATGCGCGGCGCCTGCTCGAGAAGCGTCTTCTGATTGGCCACACTGGCGGTCGGATTGGGCGCCCCGTCGGGACCGAGCTTCTGGGCGAGCACCGGGGCTGTCGTGAGACCGAACAGCATCAACAACAGCGCTACGAAGCGAATGCGTGCGAAAGCCGTCATGACGGATACCCAATCTTCGTCCCTAATCGTCGCGGTAAACGCAGGTCCCCTTACGACTTGACGTCCTCGTGATAGGCGGTTGTCCAGCCCCAGGCTCCGGAACCATAGCCGCGCTTCTCGACGCGCTCCTCGTAGATCTGGGCGATGATGTCGCCATCGCCTGCGAGCAGTGATTTGGTCGAGCACATCTCGGCGCACAACGGCAGCTTGCCTTCGCCGAACCGGTTCGAGCCGTATTTCGCATATTCTTCAGCGCTGCCCGGTGCCTCCGGACCGCCGCCGCCCGCGCAATAGGTGCACTTGTCCATCTTGCCGCGCGAGCCGAAATTCCCGACCTGGGGATATTGCGGCGCTCCGAACGGGCAGGCGTAGAAGCAATAGCCGCAGCCGATGCACAGATCCTTGTCGTGCAGGACGATACCGTCTTCGGTCGGATAGATGCACTTGACCGGACACACCGACGCGCAAGGCGCATCGGTACAGTGCATGCAGGCCATCGACACCGA
Source organism: Bradyrhizobium sp. S3.7.6 (assembly GCF_054061875.1). NCBI lineage: Bacteria > Pseudomonadati > Pseudomonadota > Alphaproteobacteria > Hyphomicrobiales > Nitrobacteraceae > Bradyrhizobium > Bradyrhizobium sp. S3.7.6. The sequence continues at coordinate 815,983 of NZ_JBSSEQ010000001.1, forward strand.
CCGCTCGCCGGGCTTGCCGTCATTGATCGTGACGACGCGCCGCCGATTGATGCCCCAAGGCACTTCGTTCTCGTTCTTGCAGGCGGTCACACAGGCATTGCAGTCGATGCAACGGTCCGCATCGCACAGGAATTTCATGCGTGCCATTGGTCTAACCTCTCATGCGGCCCTGATCTGACACAGCGTGGCTTTCGGCTCCTGCATGCCGGTGGCAGGATCATAGCCATAGGTCGTCAGCGTGTTGTTGCTCTCGCCGAGCACGATGGGATCGGCCCCCGTTGGATATTTCGCCCGAAGGTCGGTTCCCTCGTACCAGCCGGCGAAATGGAACGGCATCCAGGCAACGCCCTTGCCGACGCGTTCAGTCACCTGCGCCTTCATCCGGGCCCGCGAGCTGTTCTCTGCACCGGTCACCCAAACCCAGCCGCCATCGACGATGCCGCGCTCGGCTGCGTCCGCCGGGTTGATCTCGACGTACATGTGCTGCTTCAGTTCGGCGAGCCATCTGTTGGACCGCGTTTCCTCGCCACCGCCTTCGTATTCAACCAGACGGCCCGAGCTCAGGATCAGCGGGAACTGCTTCGAGATCGCGCGATCGACGGCCGCCTTCTGCACGGAGAAGCCGATATTGGGCACGCGGAATTGCTTCGCGTCCGGCAAGGTCGGATAGTCGGCGACGAGGTCGGGACGCGGCGTGTAGATCGGCTCGCGATGCACCGGAACCGGATCGGGAAGATTCCACGCAATCATGCGTGCCTTGGCGTTTCCGTAAGGCGAACACCCGTGTTCGATCGCGACCCGCTGGATGCCGCCGGAAAGATCGGTCGACCATGACACCTTGTCGGGATCGGCCGGATTGATGCGCTCGATCACCTCGCGTTCTTGCGTCGTGAGGTCCTTGTCCCAGCCGAGTTTCTTCAGCACGCCAAGGGTGAACTCGGGATAACCGTCCTTGATCTCCGAACCAACGGAGTACGAGCCTTCGGCAAGAAGATTATCGTGATCTTCCCGCTCCACCTCCTGCCCGTTCTCCATCACCTTGCGCTTCACGACGCGCTCGACTCCGAACCGCGCGCGGAAGGTACCGCCGCCCTCCTTCACCGGAACGTTGGTATTGTAGAGGATCGGCGTGCCCGGATGCCTGTACTCGGGCGTGCCCCAGCACGGCCATGGCAGGCCGTAATAATCTCCACCAACCTCCGGATCATCCTTCGGCGCCCGCAGCGTCACCAGGTCGAACTTATGCTGGTTTCTCATGTGGGCCTTGAGCCGCTCCGGCGACTGGCCGCAATAGCCCGTCGACCAGCCGCCGCGGTTGATCTCGCGCAGGATGTCCTCCGCCGAGACCGCGCCGTTCTCGACCTTGATGTTCTTGAACATCAGGTCGGCAAATCCGAATTTGCGGGCGAACAGGTACATGGTGTCGTAGTCGTTCTTCGATTCGAAGACCGGATCGACGATCTTTTCGCCCCATTGCAGGGAGCGGTTGGAGTTGGTGCGCGAACCTTCCATCTCGAAGCTCGTGCAGGCCGGCAGGAGGTAAGTGCCGTTCTTGCGCTCCGACAGCACCGACCATGCGGTCGGATAGGGATCGCAGACCACCAGCAACTCCAGCTTCTCGATGCCCTTCACCGCTTCCGGCATCCGCGTGATGGTGTTGACGCCATGGCCCATGATGAACATGGCCTGCACCGGATTGGGCTGGCTGATCTGATTCTTCGGGAGCAGGGTTGCGTCGAACCAGCGCGTGCTGGGAATGCCAGGCGTTTCCATCAGCTTCTTGTCGGGGAAGCGCGACTTCATCCAGTCGTAGTCGACCTCCCATACCCGGCACCAATGCCGCCAGGCCTCCTCGGCAAGACCGTAGTACAGCGGCAGCGAGGTGACATCGAGACCGAGATCGGTTGCACCCTGCACGTTGGTGTGGCCGCGGAAAATGTTGGCGCCTGCGCCGGGCAGCCCCATGTTGCCGGTGGCGAGCAGCAACAGGCAGCTGGCGCGGACATTGGCGGTGCCGGTGGTGAACTGGGTCTGCCCCATCGCCCAGATCAGGGTGGACGGCTTCTGTTTGGCGAACAGTTCGGCGACGTGCTTGACCTGCGCCTCCGGCAGGCCGGTCACGCGCTCGACCTCCTTGGGCGGCCACTTCGCAACCTGCTTCCGGACCTCATCCAGGCCATAGACGCGCTGAGCGAGGAATTCCTTGTCCTCCCAGCCATTCTCGAAAATGTGCCACAGCATGCCGTAGATCGTGGCGATATGCGTGCCGGGGCGAACCCGGACATATTCGGTCGCGTGCGCAGCGGTCCGCGTCATCCGGGGATCGACCACGATCATGTTGGCGCGGTTGAGCTCCTTGCCTTCAAGAATGTGCTGCAGCGAAACCGGATGGGCCTCGGCCGGATTGCCACCCATCAGCAGGATGGTCTTGGCGTTGCGGATGTCGTTGTAGCTGTTGGTCATCGCGCCGTAGCCCCAGGTATTGGCTACACCGGTGACCGTCGTGGAGTGGCAGATCCGCGCCTGATGATCGGAATTATTGGTGCCCCAAAACGCCGCAAGCTTGCGATTGAGATAAGCGGCCTCGTTGGTGAACTTGGCGGAGCCAAGCCAATAGACCGAGTCGGGCCCCGCCTTCTGGCGGATATCCAGCAGCTTGTCGCCGATCTCGTCGATCGCCGTCTCCCAGGAGATGCGCGTCCACTGTCCGTTGACGAGCTTTACGGGGTAACGCAGGCGTCGTTCGTTCAACACGTCGTCGCGAACTGCCGCACCCTTGCAGCAATGCGAGCCGCGATTAATCGGACTGTCGTAGTCGGGCTCCTGCCCGATCCATACGCCGTTGGCGACCTTGGCGATCACCGAGCAACCGACCGAGCAGTGCGTGCAGACGTTCTTGCGGGTCGTGACCGTTGCGCCGACGGGTGGCGGCGGACCGGCTTCGGCCTTGCGCACGCTGTGCAGCGCGATCTCACCCACCGCGGCCAACGCGCCAGCCGTGACTCCCGAGCGCTTCAGGAACGTCCGCCGGTCCAGTTTCGCCGATGCTTCGTCGGCCGCCGCATCGAAAAGCCTGGCACGCTCCGGACGACGTTCGGACTTCCTGATCAGCACGGAAGTCTCCTATCGAGCGGGATAGCTGTTGACGCGGTAGAAATTCCTGACTTCCCGGGAGTCAGGTCGATAGCGAGCCTTCCGCTTCTGATCGAGATCAACGGGCTTTGCGGAAGCCGCTGCCGGCAACAATTGGCCGGCACCCAACGCACCGGCACCGACAATCGTCAGCCGAAGCAAGTCACGTCGAAGAAGCTTTGGCGCTTGATCATTCTTCAACGAAGCACACTCCCTGTCGGGGTCAGGCCTTCCCGAAGGCTATCCGAGTTTTGCGCCGGACATCAATCACAGACCTGCGTTGCATAATCTGCAGGAGCAGCCGTGCACGCAGCTTTGCTGCTCGTGTTACCGCAACAAGCGGTCAATCGCCGTCAACATCATTGTTATCAGCCGTTCGGCTCCGCAGATTGTCGTGCGAATTGGAAACGCCGAAACATCGAGCAGATGATTGCCGGACGGGTGACGTCACACGCGTCGCGAGTGACGGACTCGCGATCGATACGAATGATACGTCGACATCGTGAGCGATCGCGGAAATCCGCGTCGGGTCGGCGGGGCCGCGCCCCTTCGTTGCGCGTTTGAGATCACGCAACACAAGGATGCGATTTATCTATCTGGAAATGCTGGGTATCCAGAAAAAGCTGGCGCCCCGGAAAGGACTCGAACCTTCACGGCCGCGAAGGCACCTGAAGCCAGAGCGTCTACCAATTCCACCCACCTGCGCGCCGTTTGGGGCACGGAGGCGGTTACCATGGTTCGGTGACGCGCTTGGCGCAGGACGATGCGCCTCTCTGGCAGCGTCAGAAGTCAACCGTCATTGATAACCACAACGTACGCGGCATGCCGCTGATCACATAACCGGTCGGATTGCCGATCCAATAGCGTTTGTCGAAGAGGTTGGTGAGAGAAGCACGGAACGTGGTGGGTCGTCCCGCCAGTTGGGTTGCGTAACGTGCACCAATGTCGAACGTCATCCAGGCCGGAACACTTTGGATGTTGTCAGCACTGACATAGGCCTGGCTGGTGTAGATGGTACGCGCCGTCGTAGTCAGCCCGGGCAGGAACGGAGTGTCCCACTCGACACCGAGATTGCTCTGCCATTCCGGAGCGCCGATGGCACGGTTGCCATCATGGAGGTGCCCTTCAGTCTTTGTCAGCCGCGCGTCGAGGTAAGTCACCCCTCCCAGGACGCGGATCCCGGGCCCGACTTCACCGAACGTATTGAACTCGATGCCCCGGTTCCTTTGCTCACCATCGAGACTGAAGATCCTGGTAACCGGATCGGTCGCGCCGCTCGGCAGGCTGATCTGGAATGCCGCGAGGCTCGCGCCGAAGCCTCCGAGATCAAGCTTGGTTCCGACTTCATACTGCTTTGTCTTGAAGGGCGCGAACACCGCATTGGTGTTGGCGGCGCCGGACGGCGGCGTTGGTCCAGGCGTGAGGCCTTCGATGTAGTTGGCGTAGAAGGACAGCTCCTTGATCGGCCGAACCACCAGCGCCACGGAAGGCGACGTGGCGCTCTGATCGTAGTGGGTCGCTTCCAGGCCGCTCACGGGGGCATAGCTGTTCGCGATAACCTGCTGCTGTCGCGCTCCGACGATCACCTGAAGCATCCCGTTCATCATCGAGAGCGTATCGGCGACGCCGACACTTCTCAGACCAAGGAAGGCCGACTTCCCCTCAGGGAATGAAGACAGCGGGGTGCCCGGACTCGCCAGCAGGTTCGGCGTGTAGATGTTGGTAAGATAGTTTCCGTAATTGGTCTGACCGAGCCAGTCAGTGCGGTTCAAGGCACTGCCGCTGACAACGACCTCATGACCGACCGGACCTGTGTCGAAACGCGCCCGCACGCCGGCTTCGCCCGATACGCCGTCGTTTTTGCCGGTCTGGAAGCGAGAGGTCGAGAGGGCATCGCCTGCCGTGTTTAGAATGGTGGCGCCGGGGGCTTCCTGCTTGTCGAAGGTGAATTGGTTGGCGCCGATTGCGCCGAACACGGTGACATTATTCGACACATCATATTCGGCGCGCGTAAGCCCGGTGAGGCTCTTCGCGCGGGCATAGTCGAACGGCTGGGCGAGGTTGATGCGGGGGTCCGGAGCGTTCGGCACCGCGATGCCAGTGACGGGCGTGTAGCCGCGAGCTGCCGCTTTCATCCAGTCGTCCTGATAGATGACATCGGCGGACCACCTGAAGCGCTCGCCCCGATAGTCAACGCCAAGCGAACCGACTCCGTCGCGTACCGACTGACGGTCGATCGTCGTATTGCCGCCATCGATCCCGCCGTTGAAACGAACGCCCCATTCCCGCTGCTCGCCGTAACGGCGCGCCACGTCGATCTCCGTGCCAAACCGCGCATTCGAGATGTAGCCGGCAGTCAGACGCGTCAGGTCCTCGTTTGCCCGTTTGGTCACGACATTGACGCTGCCGCCGATGCTGCCGGACGGAGCCATGCCATTGAGGAACGCCCCGGGTCCCTTGAGCAGCTCGATGCGCTCGATCGGCGCAGGGTTGATCCGGTAAGCCGGCACGAGGCCGTACAGCCCATTCAGCGCGATCTCGCTGTTCTCGACCCGGAAGCCGCGAATGGTCAGCGCGTCATAGCGATTGCTGCTACCGATCGCCGCCCGTACCGACGAATCGGAATTGGTCAGGACCTCGGCGACACTGGTCGCCTGCTGATCGCGGATGGTCTTTTCAGTGTAGCTCGTGAGGCTATATGGCGTTTCCATATAATCCCTGTTGCCGAGGAGGCCGACCTGTCCGCCCCTTGCGACTTGCCCTCCAACATACGGCACCGGCAACGCTGCCTGTTTTGCTCCAAGCGTGGCAGGCGCGGTCATCACTGGCGCGTTCTCACGTCGCTCTGCCCGCCGCGTCGTCGCAGCGCGCGATGTATTGGATGACCGCTGTCGCCGCGCGGGAGAGGCTCGCTGCTCAGGCGCGGCGACGGTCACGGGAGGGAGTGACTGTCCGGACGTCGCCGATTGTTGGCGGCCCGATTGCTGTGCGACGGATGAGGTCGTGGTCAAAAACACTGACACGCACGCAAGCCCGAATGCGCGCGAGAAGGTCACGTCGTTAAGCATGCAGTCCCCGGAGTCTTTTCTTCTTGATGCCCCGTCCCAGACACGAATCGCTTGGGACGAGAGCGACTAAGCATTCGGGAAAATCCATGCCAACTAGAAGGCGTCTAAGCTTCCAGGTGATCCTGGCGCGCCGCTCTACGTTTCGATTTCACATCGCATCGATTGTTGGTAAGCGCGAAAGCCTTTTGCTGCCGCCCGAACGCACGATTCGAAAAAATTCGTAAGACCGCAACGCGCCGGATGTGATCGCGACGAGCCATGAGGCAGACCGCGCGAAACCACCGCGGTCAATTGTCACAGACGCGCAATTGCTGGGGACTCAAGACCCGACATGACATCGCTACTGGTAAATGCGTCGCGTACCGCCGCGCGGAAGCGACCCAACATGCGATCGCTGCGGACGTGGGCCGGCATCCACCGCTGGACGAGCATCATCTCGACGCTGTTCCTGCTGATCCTCTCCCTGACGGGCTTGCCGCTGATATTCCAAAAGGAGATCGACGAGGCGTTTGGTTCATCGGGAATGTTGGCCGAAGTCCCGGAAAGCAAGGGCGCGCCAACGCTTGATTCCATCGTCTCGGCAGCGCTGGCGCGACACCCCGGCGATACGATGATCTCACTCGAATTTGCAAAGCGGTGGCCGATCGTGGAGACGCGCTCGGCGCCAACCCCGGATGCCGGACCCACTCGGATACACCGCGAGGCGATCGACCTTCGCACCGGTCAGCTCACAACGATGCCGCAACGGCGTAGTCCCGTGATGCAATTCCTGCACACGCTGCACGCGGATTTGTATCTGGGGCTGCCCGGCGGCTTGTTCCTTGCCGGCACGGCACTCGTCGTCATCGCCTCTGTCGTCTCGGGCTTGATACTCTATCCGCCATTCGTCCGCCGATTTGGATTTGGCACGGTTCGCACGAACAAGAGCCGAAAACTATTGTGGCTCGACCTGCACAATCTGACGGGCATCATTACGATGGCATGGCTGCTCCTCGTTGCCACGACCGGAGCAATCAACACCCTGCATGGCCCCGTTTCCACTTCGGTAAGGACAGCCATGTCCGACGAGATTCGGCGGCGGGTCGTCATGACACAGGCAGGGCGTATGGAAGAAGTCGATCGGCCTGGGTCAATCGAAGCTGCGATCGCTGCTGCCCGCGGCAAGGTGCCAGCAGCGCGAGTGATGTCGTTGTTGTTCCCGAACGCTGAGATCAGTCCGTCCAACCACTACGTGGTTCTGATGAAGGACGGACAAATGATGACACAGGAGCTCTTCTACGCGGTGCTCATCGACGCCCATACCGGTGGCGTGTCTGATGTATTCGAGCCGACGGGTGTCACGAAGGCGCTGCTGATCGCCGAGCCGTTGCATTTTCCGACGACGTTTCCCGGCCTGGCGCCCAAGCTCGTCTGGGCGTTTTTCGACATCGTGACGATCATGGTGCTGGTGAGCGGTTTGTATTTGTGGGCCAGCAAACCGGGCGGTCGCATCCAGCGCAAACGCTCTGCGAAATAGGAAGCGCCGGTGCCGACACGGCGAGCGCATTCTTGCAAGCCAAGGAGCCAAACCACCCGTGGCCAAGGGAGCCGTCCAAGCACGCAGATGGGGCTCAACTAACTGGAATTGCTCATTTTCCAGAATTGTATGGTGCCCAGGAAAGGACTCGAACCTTCACGGCCGTTAAGCCACTGGCACCTGAAGCCAGCGCGTCTACCAATTCCACCACCTGGGCATGCCGTTTGGGGCACGGAGGCGGTTACTACGGTTCGGTGACGCGGTTGTCAAATGCTGCTTGGCACCTGCGCGGGGATGCGGATTGCGCATCGCAAACCGGCCCGATACAAGCCTGATAACACGCACTCTTTCCGCAGGAATGGACCCCAGGAATGGATCCCATGGCATCGAATCTGGAAACTCTCGTCACGGTTTTCGGCGGATCGGGGTTTTTGGGCCGGAATGTCGTCCGCGCGCTGTGCCGGCGGGACTACCGGGTCCGCGTCGCGGTGCGGCGGCCGGAACTGGCCGGGTACCTCCAGCCGTCCGGCAAGGTCGGGCAGGTCCACACCGTGCAGGCGAATCTGCGCTATCCGGCCTCGGTCGAGGCGGCGCTGCGTGATTCGCATGTCGTGATCAATCTGGTCGGCATCCTCACCGAGGGCGGCGCGCAGAGCTTCGACGCCGTCCAGGCCAGGGGCGCCGAGACCGTCGCCAAGGCGGCGGCCGCCGCCGGGGCACGCCTGGTGCATGTCTCCGCGATCGGCGCCGATGCGGAATCGCCCTCGCGCTATGCCAAGGCCAAGGCGGCCGGCGAAGCGGCTGTGCTGGCCGCGGTGCCCTCGGCCACCATCTTCCGTCCCTCCGTGATGTTCGGCCCCGAGGACCAGTTCACCAACCGTTTTGCCGCGCTGGCGCGGATGTCGCCGGTGCTGCCGCTGATCGGCGCCGAGACCAGGATGCAGCCGGTCTATGTCGGCGACGTCGCCACCGCGATCGCGGATGCCGTCGACGGCAAGGCCAAGGCGGGCGCGACCTACGAGCTCGGCGGGCCGGAAGTGCTGACCATGCGCGAGATCATCGAGGCCATTTTGGCCATCACCGACCGCAAGCGGGCGCTGGTCCCGCTGTCGTTCGGCCTTGCTCGCTTCCAGGCCAACTTCCTGCAATTCGCGCCGGGTGCGCTGAAGCTTACGCCGGACCAGGTTACGCTGCTCGAGCACGACAATGTCGTGTCGGAGGCGGCCAAGGCGGCGGGGCTGACGCTGGAAGGCCTCGGCATTGCCGCGGATTCGCTGGAGGCCATCGCCCCGCAATATCTCTGGCGTTTTCGCGCGGCCGGGCAGTTCCAGCGAATGAGCGTTTGAGGTTTCCGCAGCGTCATGGCCGGGCTTGACCCGGCCATCCACGTCTTTCTCACCGCGGCCACCAAGAACGTGGATGCCCGGCACAAGGCCGGGCGTGACGAGACTGTGGTGTGGGTCGCAACCGCCTCAAAACTTCAGCTTCTTGAACACCGCTTCCGGCAGCGTCTTGATGATCAGCATCACGAGACGCCATTTGCCGCTGACATAGACGACGTCGGTCTTCTTCTCGACGGCGTTGAGGATCGCATCGCCGACGACCGGCGCCTCGACGGTGAGCGGGCCGATCAGCTTCATGCCTTCCGTCATTTTCGTGCGGACGAAGCCGGGTTTTACGGTGACGACATGGACGCCGTCGCGGCTGGCGCGGGCGCGCAGGCCCGACAGGAAGACGGAGAAGCCTGCCTTGGCCGATCCGTAGACATAATTGGAGGCACGGCCGCGATCGCCGGCGACGGACGAGACGCCGACGAGCGTACCACTGCCGCGCGCCAAAAATTTCTCTGCGAACAGGCCGAGGATCAGCGACGGGCCCTCGTAGTTCGAGCGCATGATCGTGGTGGCGTGCGCGAGATCGCTCTCGGCATTTTGCTGCACGCCCAGTAGGCCGACGATCGAGACAACGACATCAGGCAACGCAGGAAGGCCGCTCACAAAACCCTCGAACGAAGCGGTATCGAGCACATCGAATGTGTGGAGGCCAACCTCGACATTGTAGCGCGCGCGCAGATCGGCGGCGTCAGGCTCGAGTGCGGCGACGTCACGGCCCGCGAGGGCGACATCGTATCCGGCCTTGGCAAAGGCGCGCGCGGCGGCGCGGCCGATATCGGAGGAGCCACCGAGCACAATTGCGGACTTGCGTGACGTCACGGCTTAAACCTCATCGAACAGGCGTTGTGAAAGTTTTGAGCGGATGGTCCCGGCGGGATCGAGCGATTTGCGGATTGCGTTGAAGCGCCGCAAGGCCGGATAGCCAGCTTCGAACGTGGCGCGCGACTGGCGTGCATCCTTGGCCAGATAAAGCCGGCCGCCGGCGGCGACGACCAGGCGGTCGATCTCGTCGAGGAAATTCAGGATGTCGCCCTTCACCGGGAAATCCAGCGCCAGCGTGTAGCCGGGCAGTGGGAACGACAGGATGCCGTCGCCCTGGCCGAGTTTCTTGAGCACCGCGAGGAAGGAGGCATCGCCGCGCCGGGCGACGCGATCGAGGATCTCGCCGAGCACGGCGCGGGCGCCCAGCTCCGGGATCACGCATTGATGCTGGAGAAAACCGCGCCGGCCGTAGATGCGGTTCCAGTCACTGATGCTGTCGAGCGGGAAGAAATACGGATAGAGCGAGACCACATGGCTGGCGCCGGCGCGCCGCGCGCCCATGCGGTAGTAGAGCTCGTTGAAGGCGCGGATGCTGTAGCGGTTCAGCGTCATCGACGGCAGGTCGACGGGCACCGCGAGGCCGGGATTTTTGCCGGCGGGAAATGCACCGGCGCCGTCGGCAATCTCGCCCGTCCTTGCGTGCTCGCCGAGATAGATCAGCGAGCGGCCGAGATCGCTGCCGCGTGCGGCACAATCGATCCAGGCCACCGAATAGGTCGCGGAATCGCCCGCATCGAGCGCGCGCATCGCGGCATCGAGATCGGATGCGGAGATCACCCGCTCGCGGATCCACCCCGTTTCGACCGGTCGTAGCCGCATCGTCGCCTCGAGGATCACCCCGGTGAGGCCCATTCCGCCGACGGTCGCGAAGAAGGCATCGGAATTCTGTTCGCGCGAGGCCTCGATGGTCTCGCCCTGCCCGGTGCGCAGCAGGATGCTGTCGACATAGCGGCCGAAACCACCCTCACAATGATGGTTCTTGCCGTGGACATCGGCGGCAATGGCGCCGCCAACCGAGACGAAGCGCGTACCCGGCACGACGAAGGGCAGGAAGCCGCGCGGGCCAAAAGTGTCGATCAGGTCCGACAGCAGCACGCCGGCTTCGAGCCGGATGCGTCCGGTCACGGGATCGAACGACCGGACCCGGTCGAACCCCGTCATCGCGATGGTCCTTGCGGCGCCGATCGCGGCATCGCCATAGGCGCGGCCGTTGCCCCTGGCCACGGAGCCCGTCACCACGGCTTCGCCCACGGCCTCGAACGACCGCGGCCGCAGCAGCTCGCTATCGACGACCGGGAAACGCCCCCAGCCGCTGACGAGGGTCATAGTTCAGCTCCTGTGCCGGGCGCGCCGCCCTGCTCTGGAAACTGCCTACCGATCAAAAGCTTATATTGCGTTGAGGCGCGTCAGTGAGTTTTCGAGAGGTTAACGGCCGAGCGCCAGCGCGATCAGGCCGAGCGTGCCGACGATCACGCGCCACCAGGCAAACACCGCGAAGCCGTGGCGGGTGACGTAGCTCAAGAAAGTCTTCACGACGATGATCGCGGTGATGAACGACACCACGAAACCGATCGCGACGATGCCCATGTGGTCCATCGTCATCTCGGAGCGGTTCTTGTAGAAATCGTAGGCGAACGCGCCGATCATGGTGGGGATGGCGAGGAAGAACGAGAACTCCGCCGCCGCGCGCTTGTCGGCGCCCAGAAACATCGCGGCGACGATGCTGGCGCCGGAGCGCGACACGCCCGGGATCATCGCGATGCACTGCGCGATGCCGATATAGAGATACATCAGCAGCGGAAAGCGGGTGGCGTCATGCTCGCGCGCCTTGAGATCGAGCCGATCGACCCACAGCAGGATGGCGCCGCCGACGATCAGCGAGAAGCACACGACCCACGGATTGAACAGCAGGCTCTTGATGTATTTGCCGGCGACGAGACCGACGATGACCGCGGGCAGGAACGCCACCAGCACGCCGATCACGAAGCGGCGCGCATAGGCGTCGCCGGTGAACATACCGATCGCGACGTCCCACAATTTCTTGAAGTACAGCACGACGATCGCGAGGATCGCACCAAGCTGGATCAGAACGGTAAACGAATCCCAGAAGGCGCCTTCGCCGAGATGGAAGAAGCGCTCCGCGAGCAGAAGGTGGCCGGTCGAGGACACGGGAAGGAACTCGGTCACACCCTCGATGATGCCGAGGATCACTGCCCGTATTGCGTCTGACATATTTACGGTCCATTTCCGCTGGAAAAGCGGGGCTCTTCTCGCCTATTCGTCCTGCTCTCGCAATCGCAAAATGCGACGTCACGCCCTTGCCTCGCGGTTTTGAAGGACTAGTGTGGCGCCGCACAAACATTGATGGATTCTTAATCACCATCAAATAGTCAAAGGCTTCATGTTTACGCTGTTTCATCATCCGTTCTGCCCGCATTCGCGTTTCATCCGCCTGATCGCGGGAGAATACGGGCTCGAATTGCGGCTGGTCGAAGAACGCAGCTGGGAGCGGCGCGAGGCATTTCTGCTGCTCAATGCGGCCGGCACCACGCCCGTCCTGGTGGACAAGGAACAATCGCCCATACCGGGCGCCGCGATCATCGCCGAATATGTCGATGAGGCCTACGGCGCCGACATGGGACCGAAGCGCCTGATGCCGGAAACGGTCGCCGAGCGCGTCGAGGTGCGCCGGCTGATGGCCTGGTTCAACGAAAAATTCTTCGAGGAGGTCTCGCATCCTCTGGTCACCGAGCGCATCTACAAGCGCTTCATGAGCGAGGAGAACGGCGGCGGCGCACCCTCGGCCGACGTGATGCGAGCCGCCAAGGCCAACGTGCGCTATCATCTGGCCTATATCGGCTGGCTGGCGCAGACGCGGAACTTCCTCGCCGGCGACCGGCTCACCTACGCGGACCTCGCCGCCGCGGCGCATCTCTCGGCGATCGACTATCTGGGCGACGTGCCATGGAGCGAGGACGACGCAGCAAAGGCGTGGTACGCGCGGGTGAAATCCCGCCCGTCGTTCCGTCCGCTGCTGAGCGAATGGCTGGCGGGCGTGCCGGCATCGCGGACCTACGTGGACCTCGACTTCTGAACTCGGATCCGACCGAATTGAAGGCGGCGCTTGCAAACGAGGCACGCGCGCTCGGCTTCGACTGCATCGGCATCACCGCATCCGGCACGATCGAAAACGCCGGAAAGCATTTTCTCGAATTCATCGCCTCGGGCGGCCATGGCGACATGGACTGGCTTGCAGCACACCCCGAGCGCCGCGTCGATCCACGCGGGCTATGGCAGGACGTGCGCAGCGTCATCATGCTCGGCGTCAATTACGGGCCCGACCAGGATCCGCTCGCGATCCTGCAGCAGCGCACGCGCGCGGCGATCTCGGTCTATGCGCAGGGCGACGACTACCACGATCTCATCAAGAAGCGCCTGAAGGCGCTGGCGCGCTGGCTGGTCGCGACCGCGCCATCGGACGTAAAGGTGTTCGTCGACACCGCGGCGGTGATGGAGAAGCCGTTGGCGCAAGCCGCGCATCTGGGCTGGCAGGGCAAGCACACCAATCTCGTCTCGCGCGAGTTCGGCTCCTGGCTATTCCTCGGCGCGATCTACACGACGCTCGAGCTGCCGCGCGACGACGCCGAGATCGATCATTGCGGCTCATGCCAGGCGTGCCTCGACATCTGCCCGACGTCGGCGTTTCCGGCGCCCTACAAGCTCGATGCGCGGCGCTGCATCTCGTATCTGACCATCGAGAACAAGGGACCGATCCCGCGCGAGTTTCGCAAGGCCATCGGCAACCGCATCTATGGCTGCGACGATTGCCTTGCAGCGTGTCCCTGGAACAAGTTCGCGCAGGAGGGACGCGAGGCAAAGCTCGCCGCGCGCGACGAATTGCGCGCGCCGTCGCTCGCCGAACTCGCACGGCTCGACGATGCATCGTTTCGCGCGCTGTTCACGAAGTCGCCGGTGAAGCGCATCGGCCGCGACCGGTTTTTGCGGAACGTGCTGATCGCGATTGGTAACTCCGGTGAGGCGATGCTGGCGGAGGAGGCGCGGCGATTGCTCGGCGATGAGAGCGCTTTGGTGCGTGGCGCTGCGGTGTGGGCGCTGGAGCAGCTGGTGTCGCGCGGAGAGTTTGAGGCGATGAGGTTTGCCACGGCGAGCAACGAGCACGACGACAGCGTGCGTGAAGAGTGGCAGGCCGCTTCCTAATTCTCGGTGTCATGCCCCGGCTTGACCGGGGCATCCAGTACGCCGCGGCCTCTCGATTGAACCACAATCGTCTCGGAGTACTGGATCGCCCGGTCAAGCCGGGCGATGACACCGTTGTTGTGATGAGAGCGCTTCGCGCCTCCTCACCCTGAGGATTGGGGGACCTTGATTTCCTCACGCGTTTCCTCAAAGTCGCGCGTCATGACAAACATGCCTTTCTTCACCCGCGACGGCGATACATTCCATCCGACGGAAGTGGCCAACGGTCCCTGGGATCCGAAATCGCTGCACGGACGCGTCATCGTCGGCCTGCTCGGCTTCGCCATCGAGGAGCGCCATTCCGGCCCGGAATTCGTCCCGGCGCGGCTCACGGTCGACATGTTTCGGCTGCCGACCATCGACAAGCCGATCGAGGTGACGACGCGGCTGGTGCGCGACGGACTACGCATTCGCGTGGTCGAGGCCGAATTTGTCTCCGGCGGCGTCAGCATGGCGCGTGCCTCGTGCCAGCTGCTGCGCAAAACGCAGAATCCGGACGGCAACGTCTGGTCGCCGCCGAACTGGGACGTGCCGAAGCCGGACGACATTCCCAAGCCCACCGATCCCAGGCTCGGCATGAACGGCAAATGGACGACGCGGCCGATCGTCGGCCATATGGGCTCGCTCGGTCCGCGCCGGCTCTGGATGAGCGAGGTGCGCGAGCTCGTGGCCGGCGTGCCGATGACGCCGTTCGTCCATGTCGCTGTCGGCGCCGATTTCGCCAGCCCCTTTGCCAACGCCGGCGACAAGGGGCTCGGCTACATCAACAGCGACGTCACGATCTATCTGCATCGGCTGCCAGTGACGAACTGGATCGGCTTCGACGTGGTCAATCACCAGGCGACCGATGGTGTCGCGATCGGCGAATGCTGGCTCTACGACGAGCAAGGCCCGATCGGCACCGCCACGGTCGCAGCACTGGCGCAGCGCAAGCCGATGGCGAATCCGTCGAAGCGGTAGTCGTTACTGTCATTCCGGGGCGCGCGCCAAGTGGCACGCCCCGGAATGACAAGAGGAGAGGGGCCGCGCGGCTACGCCAGATGCCGCTTCATCTCCGGCCGCGCTTTCAGCTCAGCACCCTGCTTGCCGACGATCTTCGCAATCCGTTCCGGCGCAAACTTCAGATCGACGAACGCCGGCGCGGTGTTGGCGACCTCGTGATAGCTCACGATCCTGCCGTCGCGCAGCGTCATGATCGCGACGCCCTCGAACATCGCCCGCGCGCCGTTCGCTTCGGCCAAGGTCGAGCGATAGCTGAAGGTGTAGCGCGCATAGAGCGTGGTGCCGTCGGTGACGGGATCATGCATGTCCCAGCGGAAATCGGTCGCCGTGCGATAGAACCAGTCGTCGACCATCGCTGCGATCTTTTCGCGGCCTTCGAAGGCGCCGTAGAAGACGTCGTGATAGACGCCGTCCTCGGTGAAGAGATCCGCGAAGGCTTTTCCGTTACGCTGTTCGACGGCGTCGCAAAAGGTGCGCAGCATGGCAGTGGCGGTCATTGGCATTTCTCCCATTCTCGCTCTTCGTCATGCCCCGGCTTGACCGGGGCATCCAGTACGCCGCGGCTTCTCGGCTAAAGCACGATGGCCTCTGGAATACTGGATCGCCCGATCAAGTCGGGCGATGACACCGAATGTTGGGCGGCAGTCTCACCCGATCTCGGCCACCGCGGCAAGAATGCGGGCGATATCTTGCGGACGGGAGAGGCGGTGATCGCCGTCCTGGATCATGGTGAGCACGACGTCGTCGGCCGGCAGGCGATGCGTCAGCGCGAATGCGTGCTGCCAGGGCACATCCGGATCCTGCGCGCCCTGGAGGATGCGGACGGGACAGCCGAGATCGATGGCGCTGCCGAGCAGCAAATGATTGCGGCCCTCCTCGATCAGATTCCGCGTGATCGGATAGGGCGAGCCATCGCCATAGTCCGACGGCCGCAGCCAGAAGCCCTTGGTCTCGATTTCTTTCTTCACCGCAGGCGAAAAATTCTTCCACATCAGCTCCTCGGTGAAGTCGGGCGCCGGCGCGATCAGCACCAGGCCCGCAAGCGACGCTTTACTGGCCCGCTTCCTGATCTCGCGCGCGAGCAGCAGCGCCATCCAGCCGCCCATGGAGGAACCGATCAGAACCTGCGGGCCGTCGCAGAACCGCTCGAACACCGCCACGCTGTCCTCGAGCCAGCTTCCGATGGTTCCATCGGCGAACTCGCCGCCGGATTCGCCATGGCCGGAGTAGTCGAACCGGACCGCGGCGCGGCCGTGGTCCGCGGCCCAGGCATCCAGCGCCACGGCCTTGCTGCCCTGCATGTCCGACTTGAACCCGCCGAGCCAGACCAGTCCGGGTCCGCGACCGGCGCGGCTGCGCACCGCGATCCTGCGTGCGGACGGTCCCTCGCCCACATCGATGAAGCCGAGCACGGCTTCGGGAATTGCATTGCTCATGGAACGTTTACTCTGGTTGTTCGGTTTGAGCTGTCTGGATGCGTTCCGAGGCCCAGCCCAGCATCGCTATTGCCCTTTGGGACGCTTGCGGAACAGAAGCAAGGTGTCTATGTCCTGCAGCGTGCCCATGGGCGTGACCAAAATGCCTCGCATTTGAGGCTTTTTCGCCTCCCGCACGCGACTTGCTTGCCGGCAAACGCATCTTCCTTCAGACTAGCCGCCTCTTTCACAATTTTGGAGAACCACCCATTCGCCGTCCCAATAAAGCCCCGCCCGTTGCCAGCAAAGACGGGCCGCGCATCAATGATGATATTCGCAATGCGCAAATCCAGCTGATCGATCAGACCGGTGACAACAAGGGCACGGTCGAAACCGTCATGGCCATCCGTATGGCCCAGGAAGCTGGCATGGATCTGGTCGAGATTTCGCCGAATGTCAGCCCTCCCGTCTGCAAGATCATGGACTACGGGAAGTACAAGTATTCCGCCCAGAAAAAGGCCGCCGAAGCCCGCAAGCGGCAGAAGATCGTCGAGATCAAGGAGATCAAGCTCCGCCCGATGATCGACGACCACGATTACGACGTGAAGATGCGCGCGATGCAGCGGTTCTTCGAAGAAGGCGACAAGGTCAAGATCACGCTGCGCTATCGCGGCCGCGAAATGGCGCACCAGGAGATCGGCACCAAGCTTCTGGACAAGATCAAGAACGACGTCGCCGAGCTCGCCAAGGTCGAGCAGGATGCCAGGTTCGAGGGCCGTCAGGTCGTCATGGTGCTGGCGCCGCGCTGACGTCCGTTTTTCAGGACTGAGAGTTCAACGGCCCGTCCGGATTTCCGGCGGGCCGTTTGTGTATCAGGACCGGGTCGCATGCCAGATGCCGCTGCACCGGTCGCCGGAAATGATGCCGTTCCAGGAGCCTGCACCGGCCACCCCGCCGAGCCGGCCGCCTCCACTGGCGTGGGACGCGCCGACCGAGACCTGGACCGCGACGGCGCCGCCGCGACGAACCGTGCCGGAGACCCGGCCGCCGCCGGCGGATGACACCCGGCCGCCGGTGACGGTGAAGGGGACGCTGTAACCGGAACTGCAATTGCCCCGCGTGGTGGCGAAAGTGACATTCCAGATGCCGTCATAGCTGCCGATACGGGCGTCGGCGGTCGAGGGCAGCACGGCCGTGGCCAGCACGGCAAGCAGCGCCAGGCGGCGCGGGCGGGCGAGGTCCGTCAAGGACGAAAGCGATCGGGGAAAATGGGCCATTTTGGTCTTGCTCCAGGCGACATGGCTTGGACATATGGGTGGTAACTTCGAATAGTCGCCGGGCAGGTTTCGGCGGTTCAGCGTTGCCATTTGGCTTGTCCTCTGTCATAAGCCCAGCCTTCATCGCCCGGCTGATTAAGGGCTGCCGTGGCGGTGTCCGTGCGGGTTTCGCGCTTGTTCGTAAAACCTGAGCACAATCAACGCTCTAACGAGCATTTTTGACGGCCAGCCGCCTTCGCGGGCGGGTTTCTGTGGCCATTAGGAGAGCCAAATGCCCAAGCTGAAGACCAAATCGGGCGCTAAAAAGCGCTTCAAGGTGACTGCCACCGGCAAAGTGATGCACGCCCAGCGCGGCAAGCGTCACGGCATGATCAAGCGGACGAAGAAGCAGATCCGTCAGCTGCGCGGCACTCGCGTGCTGTTCAAGACCGACGGCGACAACGTCAAGAAGTACTTCTTGCCGAACGCCTGATCGCGTCCAAGATCGTCGAAGATCATTGCCACCTCCGCCGCGCTCGCGCGGCGATCCGAAAACCAAGTCATCTCTGAAGGATTTTGTCATGTCTCGCGTCAAACGCGGTGTGACCGCCCACGCCAAGCACAAGAAAGTCTACAAGGCCGCCAAGGGTTTCTATGGCCGCCGCAAGAACACCATCCGCGCCGCCAAGCCGGCCGTAGAAAAGGCCCAGCAGTACGCGTTCCGTGATCGCAAGCGCAAGAAGCGGACTTTCCGCGCGCTCTGGATCCAGCGTCTCAACGCCGCTGTGCGTCCGTTCGGCCTGACCTACAGCCGATTTATCGACGGTCTCGCCAAGTCGGGCATCACCGTGGACCGCAAGGTGCTGTCGGATCTCGCGATCCACGAGCCTGCGTCGTTCCAGGCGATCGCCGAGAAGGCCAAGGCTGCGCTGGCCGCCTAAGCGGCTGCTTCAGAGCAAGCCCAGCACTAATGGCCGGCTCCGCCGGCCTTCAGCGCACGTCGCGAGTAACGCTGGGCGACCTCCGCCCGGCAGAAGGCCGTGGCCGAGATATACATGGTGCCGGACTTGTTCCGGTACTTCCGGTCGCAGACCCGCAACTCGCGCTGATAGCTGAGCTTCTGCGGCGTTCTCAGCCGGCCGACAAAATCGGCCTCGCACTTCTTCTCGACCGCTTCGCCGAATTGCACGTCGCCGCTGGCGCCGTATGCGCAAGCATCGAACAGCGTCATGGCACGGTCGCAGCTCGGCGCCGCGTTCAGGACCGCGATGATGTCATCCATCGACGTCGATTTGGCCGGGCATTCCTCCGCGGCGTGAGCCGCGCTCCCCAAAAGAACCAAGCTCAAGCCGACCACCCAGGATCGTAAACGCATCGTCTTCTCCCTCGACTTCAGGTTGGTGCCAGCCATGCCTATAGGGTTCAAATGCCCTGCATTTACGACGGCTATACGGCTTGACGTTCCGGCCCGGCTGCGGCCACAACCGGCAGCGTTTTGAAAGGATCCGACCGTGTCCGACCTCGCCAGTCTCGTCCAATCCATCCTCGCGCAGATCAGTGCTGCCGGGGACGAAGCCGCCCTCGAAGCCGTCCGCGTCGCGTCCCTCGGCAAGAAGGGCTCGATCTCCGCCTTGCTTGCGACGCTCGGCAAGATGTCGCCGGACGAGCGCAAGACGCAAGGCGCCGCGATCAACCAGGCCAAGGACGAGGTCACCCAGGCCCTCGCCGCGCGGCGCGACGTGCTGAAGTCGGCGGCGCTCGATGCGCGGCTCGCATCCGAGACCATCGACGTCACCCTGCCGCTGCGCGATGCGCCGACTGAAGCCGGCCGCATCCATCCGCTGAGCCAGGTCTGGGACGAGTTGACGACGATCTTCGCCGACATGGGATTCTCGGTCGCGGAAGGCCCCGACATCGAGACCGACGACTACAACTTCACCAAGCTGAATTTCCCGGAAGGCCATCCCGCCCGCGAGATGCACGACACCTTCTTCTTCCATCCGAAGGAGGACGGCTCGCGCATGCTGCTGCGAACCCACACCTCGCCGGTGCAGGTGCGCACCATGCTGAGCCAGAAGCCGCCGATCCGCGTGATCTGCCCGGGCCGCACCTACCGCATCGATTCGGACGCGACCCACACGCCGCAATTCCACCAGGTCGAAGGCCTCGTCATCGACAAGCACTCGCATCTCGGCCACCTCAAATGGATCCTGCACGAGTTCTGCAAGGCGTTCTTCGAGGTCGATCACATCAACATGCGCTTCCGGCCGTCGTTCTTCCCGTTCACCGAGCCGTCGCTGGAAGTCGACATCCAGTGCCGCCGCGACAAGGGCGAGATCCGCTTCGGCGAGGGCGAGGACTGGCTCGAGATTCTCGGCTGCGGCATGGTGCATCCGAACGTGCTACGCGCCTGCGGCATCGATCCCGACGAGTACCAGGGCTTTGCCTGGGGCATGGGTATCGACCGCATCGCCATGCTGAAATACGGCATCGCCGATTTGCGCCAGCTGTTCGACAGCGACGTCCGCTGGCTGTCCCATTACGGCTTCAAGCCGCTCGAACTGCCGACGCTTGCGGGAGGACTGAGCTCGTGAAATTCACCCTCTCCTGGCTGAAGGATCATCTCGACACCGACGAGCCCCTGGAAAAGCTCGCCGACAAGCTCACTATGATCGGGCTCGAGGTCGAGAACATCGAGGACAAGGCGAAGGCGCTGAAGCCGTTCACCATCGCGAAGGTGATCTCGGCCGAGCAGCATCCGAATGCAGATCGCCTGCGCGTCTGCATGGTCGACACCGGCGATGGTGGCGCACCGGTGCAGGTCGTGTGCGGCGCGCCGAATGCGCGCACGGGCCTGGTCAGCGTGTTCTCGCCTCCGGGCACCTACATTCCCGGCAAGGACATCACGCTCGGTGTCGGCACCATCCGCGGCGTCGAGAGCCGCGGCATGCTGTGCTCGGCGGCCGAACTCCAGATCTCCAACGACCATGACGGCATCATGGAGCTGCCGGCGGATGCGCCGATCGGCGCGGCATACGCCGCATGGGCGGGCCTCGGCGATCCCGTGGTCGAGATCAATCTGACGCCGAACCGACAGGACTGCACCGGCGTGCACGGCATCGCCCGCGATCTTGCCGCGGCCGACATGGGCAAGTTCAAGGACCCCACGATCAAGCCGATCAAGGGTGAATTCCCGTGCCCCGTGAAGGTCGCGGTCGAGGACGCCACGCTGTGTCCGGGCTTCGCGTTGCGCCTGGTGCGCGGGGTGAAGAACGGGCCGTCGCCGGAATGGCTGCAGAAGCGGCTGACCGCGATCGGGCTGCGTCCGATCAATGCGCTGGTCGACATCACCAACTTCATGACCTACGACCGCGCGCGCCCGCTGCACGTGTTCGACGCCAAGAAGGTGAAGGGCAATCTCGTGGTGCGCCGCGCCCGCGACGGCGAGACGCTGCTGGCGCTCGACGGCCGCACCTACAATCTCGATCCCGCCATCTGCGTGATCGCGGACGAGCACGGCGTCGAATCGCTCGCCGGCATCATGGGCGGCGAAGCCTCGGGCTGCGACGAGAACACCACCGACGTGCTGATCGAATCGGCGCTGTGGAACGAGATCAACATCGCCCAGACCGGGCGCAAGCTCGGCATCAATTCGGACGCGCGCTACCGCTTCGAGCGCGGCGTCGATCCGGCCTTCATGGTGCCGGGACTGGAGCTCGCCACCAAGCTCGTGATGGAAATATGCGGCGGCGCGCCGTCCGAGAACGTCGTGGTCGGAAAGGCCTTCGGCGACGACCGGGTGATCGATTTTCCTGTTACCGAGGTCAAGCGGCTCTCCGGCATCGAGGTGCCGCAGCCGGAGATGAAGCGCATCCTGACCCATCTCGGCTTCATGATGGCCGGCCCGGGTCCGGTGGTGAAGATCGCGGTGCCCTCGTGGCGCACCGATGTGCATGGCAAGGCCGACATCGTCGAAGAGATCGTGCGCATCTACGGCGTCGACAAGGTGCCGATGACGCCGTTCGAGCGCGGCGAGGACGCGCGCAAGCCGGTGCTGACGCCGCTGCAGCTCCGCACCCGTCGCGCCAGGCGCGCACTCGCGAGCCGCGGCATCATCGAAGCGGTGACCTGGTCCTTCATCACGAAGTCTGCGGCAACCCTGTTCGGCGGCGGCCAGCGCGAGCTCGAAGTGGCCAACCCGATCGCCTCGGATCTCTCCGACATGCGGCCGACCCTGTTGGCGGGCCTGATCGCGGCGGCGCAGGCCAACGCCGATCGCGGCTTCGGCGATGTCGCGCTGTTCGAGGTCGGCCAGCTGTTCAAGGGCGACCGCCCGCAGGATCAGTTCATGGCGGCCAGCGGCGTTCGGCGCGGCTTTGCTTCGTCCGAAGGTCTGGGACGGCACTGGTCGGGTTCGGCGCAGGCCGAATTGTTCGACGCCAAGGCCGACGCGCTCGCGGTGCTTGCCGTTGCCGGTGCACCGATGCAGGCGCTGCAGATCGTCGCGGGCGGACCAGCCTGGTTGCATCCGGGGCGTTCCGGCACGATCCAGATCGGCCCGCAGAACGTGCTCGGCTATTTCGGCGAGATGCATCCGAGCGCGCTCGAGGCGCTCGGCGCCGACGGCCCGCTGATGGTGTTCGAGGTGATCCTCGACCGCATCCCCGAGGCGAAGAAGAAGCCGACCCGCGCCAAGCCCGTGATCGAGCTGTCGGCCTTCCAGCCGGTGTCGCGCGATTTCGCCTTCATCGTCGACCGCACCATCAAGGCCGGCGACATCGTTCGCGCC
Organism: Bradyrhizobium sp. S3.7.6; assembly: GCF_054061875.1. Lineage (NCBI taxonomy): Bacteria > Pseudomonadati > Pseudomonadota > Alphaproteobacteria > Hyphomicrobiales > Nitrobacteraceae > Bradyrhizobium > Bradyrhizobium sp. S3.7.6. Next base: position 838,634 of record NZ_JBSSEQ010000001.1, read on the forward strand.
GCGCAAGGCGTCGACAAGAAGCTGATCACCGGCGTGAATGTCTTCGACGTCTACGAGGGCAAGGGCATCGATGACGGCAAGAAGTCGATCGCGATCGCCGTGACGATCCAGCCGCGCGAGAAGACGCTGACCGATCAGGAGATCGAGGCCGTCGCCGGGAAGATCGTGGCGGAAGTCACGAAGAAGACCGGCGGCGTCTTGCGCGGATGACCCTTGCGGATGTTCTTCCGAAGGACGTCAGCCTCACCGTTGCGATGGCGCTCTGCGCCGTCGCTTTCGTTTCGGGCACCGCGCGCGGCTTCTCCGGCTTCGGCTCGGCGCTGATCTTCATGCCGCTGGCGAGCAGCATCGCGGCGCCGCGTCTCGTTGCCGCGCTGCTCCTGGTGATCGATTTCGTCGCGGCCCTGCCGCTGCTGCCCGACGCGTGGCGGAAGGCGGACCGCAAGGCCACCGCGGTAATCGTGCTGGGCGCGCTGGTCGGCGTGCCGGTGGGCACCTATTTCCTCAGCGTGCTCGAGCCCGTCACCACGCGCTGGATCATCTCCTGCTTCGTCGCTGCGCTGTTGCTGCTGCTGCTGTCCGGCTGGCGCTATCGCGGCAAGGACCACGCCTGGCTCTCGGTCGGCATCGGCGGCCTCTCGGGCTTCTGTAGCGGTCTGGCGCAGACCGGCGGCCCGCCGATCGTCGGCTACTGGCTCGGCCGCCCCATCGCGCCGATCGTCGCGCGCGCCAATATCGTGCTGTTCTTCGGCGCGTCGGATTTCTTCTCGATGGTCAGCTACGCGACGACCGGCCTGATCTCACGCGAATCGCTGGTGCTGTCGCTGATCGTCGGCCCGGTCTATGCGATCGGCGTCGCGTTCGGTGCGTCGCTGTTCGGCCGCGCCAGCGAAAAAGTGTTTCGCGCGATTTGCTACGGTCTGATCGCGATGGCGGTGATCGCGGGGCTGCCGGTGCTGGACGGGATTTTGCGGTAACAATCTCCGCGGTCGTCCCTGCAAAAGCAGGGACCCATACCGTGTGATTTGTCGATAAGCGCAGGTGGCAGTACCGACCAAGGACCCCTAACTGCTAGCTTTCGCCAAACCACTCCCTGTGGTTATGGGTCCCCTGCGTTCGCAGGGACGACAGCGGAGTGTTTGGCGACTTAATTGTCCTACTGTCGAGGCGCGCGGCGCTTCTTCGTCGACTGCGTCGGCACGTCGGCCGACTCGTCCTTGAGCGCGCCGATCTTGCGCAAGGCCGCATCGGCTGCGCGCTCACCGCTTTCCCAGGCGCCGTCGACGGTGCCCCACAGCGTCTCGTGCGTGGCTTCGCCGGCGAGAAACATGTTGCCGATCGGCTCGGTCAGGATTTTTCGCGAGAGCTGCCCGCCGGGCGAGGCCGCCGACATCGCGCCCATCACGAAGGGCGAGGCGTTCCAGCGCGTCGCGGTGGTCTTCTGCACGGCGGCCGCCGCCTCGCTGCCGAACAGCTTCGTGATCCATTCCCTGGCGAAGGCGACCATCGCCTTCTCGCCCTGCTCGGAGAGATCGCGGCCGAACGAGCCGCCGACATCGATCGAACACAGTGAAGAGCCGCCGATATTGGCGAGCATCAGCGCCGTGCGCGTCGAATTGCTCTGCTCGATGAGGATGTCGTCGCGCGAGAGCCCCAGCGGATTACCCGGCAGTTGCAGCACAATGCGATCGTAGCTGCCGAGCGTGAGCTTCGACGCCGCATCGAGCGTGCGCTTGGGAATATCAGGCCCGAACTTGATCGCGCCCGACGTCAGCACGTTGGTCGAGACCGTGACGATGGCGGCGCGTGCGGCGATCCTGCCGGATGGCGTCTCCACGCTGACATCGCGATTGCTCCAGACAATCCTGCTCACCGGCGTCGCCAGCGCCACCGGCGCCTGTTCGCCGAGCCTGGTGATCAGGGTCCCCAGGCCCTGGCGGCAGGCGATCGCGGTGTTGCGGTCCTGCGCACGCGCCTTGTCGATCGCCGACAGCTCCTTGAGGTCTTTGCCCGCAAAGCTCGCACCGAGCACGAATTCGGCCGCACCGGCCCAGTCACCGAGATCCTTCGGCAGCACCGAGGCGCAGGCCGTATCGAGCTTGCCGCGTCCGGCCTCGTCGATGGCGCGGTTGGCGCGCACCAGCGCCGCCAGGAACTGTTCGGTCTCGCCCGCGCGCGCATTGCGGCGGCCGATACGCATCTTCTGGCCAGTCGGTGCCGGCAGGACGTCGAGCCCGGCACTGCGCGCCAGCCGGATCATCGGATTGGTCTCGGGATTGTGCATCCAGCGCGCGCCGCGATCGAACGGCACGTCGAAGGTCGTGCTGTCCGTGACGCAGCGGCCGCCGATCTGGGATGCCGCTTCCACGACCACGACCTTGCGGTTGGCCGCCATGATGCGCCGCGCCGCGGCAATTCCGGCCGCTCCCGCACCGATCACGACGATGTCGGCCTCGCGCGGCAGGGGTGCGGCAGTCGCGCGCAGGACCGGCATCGCGGCAAGAGCCGCCGACGCCGATAGGAAGCTGCGGCGCGTGATTGTCATGTCATGGTTTCCGGGAACTTGCGGCGAACGGGAACAGCCCGCGAACCTTGCTGCATCTGGTGTCGCACGGCAACCATCATGGTGAATCAATCGTGCTTGATCTCACAGAGTGATGAACCGAATTGCAACACGTTTCGACCATGATAGAGAAGGGAAAAAGACGGCCGGAAAAGGCCGTGGGGGGAGTTTGAAATGGGGACGGTTCTGGACTCAGTCGGCAAGCTGATTGCCGCGTACCTCTCGAAGGAGGTGCCGGGCTACGAGCCGTTCACGCCGAGCGACCCGGAGCACCTGCGCGGCGTCATCGAGCCCGGCGACGTGCTGCTAGTCGAGGGCAACAACCGCATCTCCGGCATCATCAAATATCTGACGCAATCGACCTGGTCCCATGCCGCGCTCTATGTTGGTCCGGTCGAGGGCGCCACGGAGCCCAATGGCGAGCCGCATGTGCTGATCGAGGCCAATATCGGCGAGGGCGTCACCTCGGCGCCGCTGTCGAAATATTTCCCGTATCACACCCGTGTCTGCCGCCCGGTCGGGCTGTCCTATGAGGACCGCACCACGGTCTGCCGCTATGCGATCAACCGCATCGGCTTCGGCTACGACACCAAGAACATCGTCGACCTGATGCGCTTCCTGTTCCCGCTGCCGATCCCGCAACGCTGGCGGCGGCGCATGATCTCGATCGGCTCGGGCGATCCGACAAAAATCATCTGCTCGGCGCTGATCGCGCAGGCCTTCGATGCCGTGCGCTATCCGATCCTGCCGAAGATCACCAAGGCCGGCAGCCGCGCCGCCCGCCGCGAGATCCTGCACATCCGCGATTCCTCGCTCTACATGCCCCGCGACTTCGACATCTCGCCCTATTTCGAAGTCGTCAAACCCACCATCGTGCACGGCTTCGACTACACCGCGCTGCACTGGGCCGACAAGCAGAAGCCGCTCGAGGAGGTAGCGGGCACATTCAGTGTGTTTCCAGAAACGCTCAGTGCGCCGCCGCTCGTTCCTGAGACGGTTGACGAAGAAGCGCCGACTGAAGTTCCGGCTGAAGAAGTGAGCGCGCAGCCCGCGGAGATGGGCGCCATCTGCTCCGAGCATTTTGTGCTGCTGAACGAACTGGCGATGTACCGCGCGCGGGGACGCGCGCAGGAGATGGCGGCGTAAGCATCGCGCCTGCCGTCGTTCCGGCAAAGGCCAGGAGAGACGTTGCACCGCTCTTTCCACCGTCATTGCGAGCGTAGCGAAGCAATCCAGAGTCCCTCGGCGGAGGCAATCTGGATTGCTTCGTCGCTGCGCTCCTCGCAATGACGATGGTGAGAGCCTACCGTTCCGCCCGCCCGATCACCGCCATCAGCTCCGCGATCTTCTCGCGCTGATCGGCCTTGTCGCCGCTCGCGATCGCGTGCTCGACGCAATGGGCGACGTGATCCTTCAGAACCTCTTCCTCGACCCGGCGCAGCGCGGCACGCACGGCCGAAATCTGCGTCACGATGTCGATGCAATAGCGGTCCTCCTCGACCATCTTCGAGAGGCCGCGAACCTGACCCTCGATCCGGCCAAGACGTTTTCCGACGGATGCCTTGATGTCCTTGCGCATGCGCTCTATATACCCCCCTAGGGTATATGTTGCAAGGCCGGAGCATGGCAATGAACGACGCCGAAAACGGGCACCATCACACGTCGGAAACATCGTCCGGATGCGGCTGTTCCGCCAAGGCTGCTCCCGAGGCCGCCCCCACGGGTGCTCCGCCAGCCGACAAGCCCGCGGCGTCCTCCTGCTGCGGCGGGCACGGCGATCATGCCCAGCACCACGCGCATGACCATGGCGCCGCCGCGACCACAGTCCTCGACCCCGTCTGCGGCATGACGGTCGATCCCGCCACCTCGAAGCATCACCACACACATCACGGCGAGACCTTCCATTTCTGCTCGGCCGGCTGCCGCACCAAATTCGCCGCCGATCCCGCAAAGTATCTCGTCAGAGAGAAGGCGCCCGAACCCGAGATGCCCGCGGGCACGATCTACACCTGCCCGATGCATCCGGAGATCCGCCAGGTCGGACCCGGCAGCTGCCCGATCTGCGGCATGGCGCTGGAGCCGGAGGTCGCGAGCCTGGAGACGGGACCCAATCCCGAGCTTGCCGACATGACGCGGCGGTTCTGGATCGGTGGCGCGCTGGCGCTGCCGGCGGTGGTGCTGGAGATGGGCGGCCATCTCGCCGGACCACACGACTGGATCGATCCGGCGCTGTCGAACTGGATCCAGCTCGTCGTCACCACGCCCGCCGTGCTGTGGGCCGGCTGGCCGTTCTTCGTCCGCGGCTGGCAGTCTCTGGTCACCCGCAACCTCAACATGTTCACGCTGATCGCGATGGGCACGGGCGTCGCCTATCTCTACAGCATCGTCGCGACTGTCGTGCCGCAGATCTTCCCGGCGGCCTTCCGCAGTCATGATGGTGCCGTTGCCGTCTATTTCGAGCCCGCCGCTGTGATCACCGTGCTGGTGCTGCTCGGCCAGGTGCTGGAGCTGCGCGCCCGTGACGCGACGTCGGGTGCGATCAAGGCGCTGTTGCAGCTTGCGCCAAAAACCGCGCGCCGCGTCGATGCCGATGGCGGCGAGCACGAGGTCGAGATCGATGCGCTCCACGCCGGCGACCATTTGCGCGTCCGCCCAGGCGAGAAGGTGCCGGTCGACGGAATTATCCTCGAGGGACGCTCCGCGCTCGACGAATCCCTCGTCACCGGCGAATCCATGCCGGTCACCAAGGAGCCAGGTGCAAAAGTGATCGCCGGGACGCTCAACCAATCGGGCGGCTTCATCATGCGCGCCGACAAGGTCGGGCGCGAGACGCTGCTGTCGCAGATCGTGCAGATGGTCGCCGACGCGCAGCGCTCGCGCGCGCCGATCCAGCGGCTGGCCGACCAGGTCGCTGGCTGGTTCGTGCCGACCGTGATCGCCGTCGCCATCGCCGCCTTTGCCGCCTGGGCCTGGTTCGGACCGGAGCCGCGGCTGGCGTTCGGCCTCGTTGCCGCCGTCAGCGTGCTGATCATCGCCTGCCCCTGTGCGCTCGGCCTGGCGACCCCGATGTCGATCATGGTCGGCGTCGGCCGCGGCGCGCAGGCGGGCGTGCTGATCAAGAACGCCGAGGCGCTGGAGCGGATGGAGAAGATCGACACGCTGGTGGTCGACAAGACCGGCACGCTGACCGAGGGCAAGCCCAAGGTGGTCGCGATCGTCCCGGCTGCCGGCTTTGCGGAGGACGACATCCTCCGCATTGCGGCCAGCGTCGAGCGCGCCAGCGAGCATCCTTTGGCCGACGCCATCATGCGCGCCGCGAAAGAGAAGCAACTCACCCTCGCTCAGGTCGAACAGTTCGACTCGCCGACGGGCAAGGGCGCGACCGGAATAATCGACGGCAGGAGCATCGTGCTCGGCAACGCAAGATATCTGGTGTCGATCGGCATCGACACCAGGGCGCTCGATGCCGAGGCCGAACGCATGCGCCAGGACGGCGCCACCGTGATCAACATGGCCGTCGACGGCAAGCTGGCCGGCCTGTTCGCGATCGCCGATCCGGTCAAGGCCTCGACCCCGGAAGCGCTGAAAGCGCTGGCCGATGAAGGCATCAAGGTCATCATGCTGACCGGCGACAATCGCACGACGGCGGAAGCGGTGGCGCGCCGGCTCGGTATCGCCGAGGTCGAGGCCGAGGTTCTGCCCGACCAGAAGAGCGCGGTGGTGACGAAGCTGCAAAAGGCCGGGCGCAGCGTCGCGATGGCGGGCGACGGCGTCAACGACGCGCCCGCACTGGCCGCCGCCGAGGTCGGCATCGCCATGGGCACCGGCACGGACGTGGCGATGGAGAGCGCCGGCGTCACCCTGCTGGGCGGTGATCTCACCGGCATCGTGCGTGCGCGAAGACTGTCGCAGGCAACCATGAGCAACATCCGGCAAAACCTGTTCTTCGCCTTCATCTACAACGCCGCCGGCATTCCGATCGCGGCCGGCATCCTCTATCCCGCGTTCGGCATCCTGCTGTCCCCGATCATCGCCGCGGCGGCGATGGCGCTGTCCTCGGTGAGCGTGGTCGGGAATGCGCTGCGGCTGCGCGGGACCCGGCTGTGAGGATGACGGTGCGCTCCCTCGCCCCGTTCTTACGGGGTGAGGGGCCGCTTCCGCGACCACGGTGACAATTGGACTCGTGGAGAGTCCCCCTCACCCGGAATTCAAGCTACGCTTGAACTCCGACCTCTCCCCGCAAGCGGGGCGAGGTAACAAGAGCGGTACGCGCGGAGAGGACCTGATGCAGCGGATTACGATCACGATCGAGGACGATTTGTTGGCGGAGATCGACGCGGCAGCGGAAGCGCGCGGCTACCAGAACCGCTCCGAGATCATCCGCGATCTCGCGCGTGCCGGCCTGCAACAGAGCGCCGAGGACACCGCGCAGACCGGCCCCTGCGTCGCCGGCCTCGTCTACGTCTACGACCACGCCGCGCGCGATCTCTCGAAACGCCTGGTGCAGGAATTCCACGGCCACCACGACCTCGCGCTGGCCACCCTGCATGTCCATCTCGACGATAACAATTGCATGGAGATGACGGCGCTGCGCGGCGACGCCTCCGAGGTCAAGCATTTCGCCGACCACATCATCGCCGAGCGCGGCGTCCGCTACGGCCGCGTGGTGATGATCCCGACGGGTGAAGGGAAGCAGGCGAAGGCGCGCAAGCACGGGCACCGGCACGAGTAGTTCTTCTCCCTCGCCCCGCTTGCGGGGAGAGGGTCGGGGTGAGGGGGAGCCTCCGCGGGGGCGGTACCAGTTGGACTCGCGGAGACTCCCCCTCACCCGGATCGCATCTTTCGATGCGATCCGGCCTCTCTCCGCACGCGGGGAGAGGCGACGACAAACCTCACGCCGAGAGTAAATTCTGCAGCGCTTCGCCGTTGGGGACGCCGAGGCCTGAGCAGGCGTCCCAGCCGGGGCCGGCCTTGTACATGCCGTGCAAATCGCCGGTGATGTCATTGTTGCCGACCGTGATGTCGCGGAACACGCCTTGCGTGTGCGCGGCGTAGATCAGCGGGTTGATGAAGCCGACGGTCTTGCCGAATTTCTTCGTCGTCGCCTCGTTGATGCGGGCGATCAACCCCGCCATCAGCGGCGCCACGGCACTTGTGCCGCCGATGGTGGTGCCGACGCCGTTGAGGAAGATCTGGTAGCCGGTCGCGGGATCGGCATCGCCGGCAACATCGGGCACCCCGCGGCCGTTGTGATGCGTCGGTGATTTCGGCACATGGGCCTGGGCCTGGTATTGCGGCCGCGGGAAACACGACGCTGACACCGCCGCCGCCTGCGCCGCCCTGCGGCCCGCCGTTCCAGACCACTTCGTTGATATCGCCGTTCGGCGCCTTCAGATTGGTGCCGCCGCAGGCGAGTGCAAACGGGCTCGAGGCCGGGAAATCTGCATGTGGCTTGCCGTCCCAGTCCGCGCCCATGTCAGCCGAACCATTGTCGCCGGAGGCAACGCAGACGGTGACGCCCATCGCGGCGGCGTCGCGGATCGCCTCGTTCAGGCCGTCGACGAATTGCTGCGAGCCTTCCTGGTCTTCCGGCCCGCCCCAGCTGATCGAGATCACCGAAGGTTTTCGCGCGGTGTCGTGGACGGCGGCCTTGACCGCATCGATGAAGCCGTTGGTGGTGTTGGGCGCGAAATAGACCACGATCCTGGCGCCGGGCGCGATCGCACTGGCCACCTCGATGTCGAGCACGACCTCGCCGTCGGCGTCCGAATGGCCGGGCTTGTTGGCGCCGCCGTCGACGCTCGCGGGTGCGATCTTCGGCATCGGGATGCCCGCCTTCTTGAAGAAGGTGCGCAGGTCTGACGTTTTGTAGCCGGCGCCCGTGGGATGGCCCTTCTGGTCGATGTCGTTGAGCTCGATGATGGCGATGCACTGGCCGGCGCCGGTCTCGCCGCCGGGGAAATTGTAGAGCTGGGCGATCTGATCGACCGAGAAGCTGCCGCCCTGCGCGGCGCGTGCGGCTGCGCCCTTCTGCGGCAGCTTGCGGCGGAAGTGGGGTTGCGCCACCGGCCGGTTGTCCAGGCCGTGCACGCCGACCACGATACCTGCGAGCTCGGCCGGGATCTGCACGCTGCCTTTACGCATGCGATGGGTCGCGCCCTCGTATCTGACCTTGTTGAGCTTGACGCCGAAGGCTGCGCTCATGGCCTTCACCGTCCCGGTCAGCTTCACGGTGCGGGACGCCAGATGCACGCTCTTGACGTTGAGATCGTGGTGATGCGCGAAATCGTCGATCTTGGCGACGTCGGCGGTATCCGCGCCCATCTCTGCGCCGAACTCGGCACGCGAGAGATACTGCCGCTCGCGCGGCGGTTGCGCGCCGAGCGTCATCACCTGCTCATCGTCGGCACGCTTCGCGCGCAGGCGAACGCTGATCTCGATTTCCTGCTTGGGATCGGCCGCGCCGACGAGCTTGGCCCCCTTCGGCAATTTCCGTGCGCTGTTCGCCAGCGTCACGCGCGTGGTCGAGCTTGCCATGACTTCCTCCGTTTGTGATTGGAAGGCAGATTGTCGCACCTCAACTATAGGTGTAATCTCAAACCCAAATTGGTTCAGGCATTTGAACGATATTTTTTCAGAAAACCTCTTGTTTGGCAGGGGCAACATCCGACTGGCTCAGATCGGCACGGAATCGGTCAATATTCACGACCATTCGACGACAAGGATTTCGATTTAAAATTGCAACCGTTGGCTTGTCTGGCCGACCAACGGAAGACGTTTGTCGAAATCAGACGTCTGGAAATCAATTTGGCGGAGACAATGCGATGCGTGCTGACCGCAAATGGGTTGAGAGAAATCTCGGTTTCGATCCGATCACGACGCCGCCCCCGCCCGACACCTTCGCGGTGAAACGCGTGGCCAAGGGCGCGGTGAAGAAATCCGCGAAGGTCACGACCGAAGACTTTCGGCGCGAGATCATCGATTTCGATTCCGAGTCGAGCGAGGGCCGCGAGTTCATGGCCTTCTCGACCTCGACCGGGCTGTCGCGCTTCACCGACATTGCCTGGCCGAAGGGGCTGGCGCCGCAAACCGGGCCGAAGCCGAAGGGCAACGGCAAGGGACCGCTACCGCGCGCCGACGTGCTGGTCGTGACCTGGACCGTCGACGAGGGCCACGCCCTCAGCCGCGTGCTGACGCCGGGCAAGGACTCCCGCAACGATTACGTACCCTATACGCATAATTACGCGGCCATCTCCAAGAAGATGCGCAACGGCTGTCCGGCCAAGGAGCTGAAACGGCTCGGCACCTACTGGACCACCACGATCGGCAAGAAGAAGGTCGTCATCTTCAAATCCGATTCGCACATGTCGCAGGACGGCCCGCAGCTGCCGAACATCGACGTCTGGCGCCAGATCATCACCGAGGTGCAGCCGAGTCTCGTGATCACCACCGGTACGGCGGGCGGCATCGGCAAGGAATTCGAGGTCGGCGACGTCGTCGTCAGTCCGATCGTTCGCTTCGACTGCCTATCGAAGTTCAAGAAGCAGCCATTCGCGCAGGAGCATTTTTCCAGCCGATCCGCCGTGACGAAGAAGTTCGCGCAGGCCAAGACGCTGTTCAAGGCCAATGCCGGGCAATTGCCGAAGGACAATACAAGGGCGCCGAAGATCTTCGTCGTGAAGCCGAGCGGCCTGTCCTCCTCCGTGGTCACCACCGACTTCTTCGGCTTCGACACCTCGGACGACCACTTCCATCTCCAGGGGCTCGGCGACGTCTCCGAGATGGGCGATGCCATCCTTGGCCTAGTCGCGCAGGAGATGGGCGAGAAGGCACCGCGCTGGCTCGCGATCCGCAACGTCTCCGATCCGCAGATCAAGGCCGAAGGCACCCTGCAGCAGCAGGAGCAGATCGCGGCCCAGATCTACAAGGGGTTCGGCCGCTGGAGCACGGTCTGTAGCGCCATCACCTGCTGGGCCAGCATCGCGGCGGAGCCGTAGCGAGCGATCCGGCCAGCACAGACGACAAAGGACGGGCGATCAATCAGGGAAAGTGGAACGGCCATGGCGCAGATCACGATCAACGGCATCACGATCGATCCTTCGGCTCCGCACGCGGAACGCGCCGCGCTGTCGCTGGATCATGCGAATGCGAAGGAATCCGACTACATCATCGTGCAGACCAACCAGCCGCTCAACGCCGAGCGCAGAGGGCAGCTCGCCAAGGCCGGCGCCGAGATCCTGGAAGCCGTCCCGGGCAGCGCCGTCATCTGTCACTTTCCGGCGGCCGGGCTCGACAAGGTGCGGAAACTTCCGTTCGTGACATGGGCAGACCTCTACCCGGGCATCGTGAAGATCGCGCCGGCGCTGCGCAACCTGGACACCCAACCCGGAGGCGTCGCCGCGGCGCGCGCGCTTGCGGCAAAGCCGGCGGCGCTCGACCGCACCAGCGTGACCGTCGACGTCATGCTCCACCGCAATGTCGGCGTGAAGGCCGCCGCAAAGAAGATTGCGGAAGCGGCGCATGTGCAGCTCGACGACGTCGTCCCGGGCACGGCCAAGGTGCGTGTGACGCTGAAGATGCGCCGTCTTGCCGACGTCGCGGCGCTCGACGAGGTGCGCAGCGTCGAGAAGGTCTTTCCCCGCAAGCTGCTCAACAACATCGCGCGGGGCATTCTTCGCGTTCCCGCGGCGACGCCGAGCAATGGCGGCGAAGGCGCGGGCGAGATCATCGCGATCGCCGATACCGGTTTCGACAAGGGATCGACCACGAACACGCACCCGGCTTTCAAGGGGCGCGTCAAGAAGCTCTACGCGCTCGGCCGGCCCGGGCGCAAAGACGATCCTGATGGTCACGGCACCCATGTCGCGGGTTCCGCTCTCGGCGACGGCGTATCGAAAAGCGACGGCCCGATCCGCGGCACGGCTCCCGGTGCCAAGCTGGTTCTGCAATCCGTGCTCGACAGCGACGGCAATCTCGGCGGCCTGCCCGACAGCCTCGATGCGCTGTTCGGCCCGCCCTACAAGACGGACAAGGCGCGAATCCATTCCAACTCCTGGGGCAGCGTCGGAAATTTCGGCGTGTATGACTCCCAGGCCAACGAGCTCGACACGTTCGTCTACGCGCACCGCGACATGCTGATCTGCTTCGCCGCCGGAAATGAGGGTAGCGACAAGGATGGCAATGGCCAGGTCGACCCCAACTCCGTGACGCCGCCGGGTACGGCCAAGAACTGCCTCACCATCGGCGCCTGCGAGAACAATCGTCCCAGCGAGGCCATGACCTACGGCAGGGCATGGCCAGACGATTTTCCGGCCACGCCGATCAGCTCCGATCGTGTGGCCAACAATCCCGAAGGGATGGTGGCGTTCAGCAGCCGCGGACCCACCAACGACGAACGCATCAAGCCCGACGTCGTGGCGCCGGGATCCTTCATTCTGTCAACCCGATCCCGCGCCACGAAATCGAAGGGATGGAAGCTCTCGCAAGATCCGCTCTACATGTTCGAAGGCGGCACCAGCATGGCGACGCCGCTGGTGGCCGGGTCCGTCGCGGTGATCCGGGCGTTCCTGAGGAAAAGCCAGGGACTGAAGTCGCCGAGCGCCGCACTGCTCAAGGCGCTCATCATCAACGGAGCGCGCAGTCTCGCCGGACAATACCATCCGTCGGAGGCGGGGTCCGTCGCGAGCAACAGCCAGGGCTTCGGCCGGGTCGACGTTCAAGCGGTGGTCGGCCCCCATGCCACGAGCGAAGAGCTGCAGTTCTTCGACGAGAAGAAGAAGCTGGACGCCGGCGACCGCGAAGACCGCACGGTCACGATACCGGCGGGAAGCAGCCGCCTGAAGGTCACGCTGGTCTGGACCGATCCGCCCGGCGAAGGCCTGCAAAGCGACCTCGATCTCGTCGTGGTGGCCAACAAGCAGGAACGCCATGGCAACATGCCGGCCGGCTCGAAGGACTTCGACCGCCGGAACAATGTGGAGCAGGTCATCTTCGAAAATCTGCCGGCCGGCGAAGCGGTGATATCGGTCATCGCTCATTCCATCGCCGTCGCGCCGCAGAACTATGCCCTCGTCATCAGGGTGAGCTAGAGCGTCTTCAAGCGAAGTGGCTGCCGGTTCGCGCGAAGAAAACGCGTCAAAACAAGCGCCTTGAGCTTCCGTTCTGATTCACTCAGAACCCAAGCTCCAGGCGCGGCAATCTGTCCCGGAAAGCTCGACCTCTTGTCGAACCTTCCGCGCATGTCTACCTCTCGCGGGTGGTTTTGCTGAGAGGTACTCCGATGCTGGATGCCGCCGTAAAGGCGCTGTCGCAATTGATCTCGCCGCCGATGCGCTCGATCCTGTGGCGATCGATCGGGCTTGCACTGGTCCTGATCATCGTGCTGGCGATCGGCTTGCAGCGGCTGCTGAGCTGGTTTGCGACCTATGGTGAGGTCTGGCTGGAAGGCCTGCTCGGGCCGAGCTGGCATTCCTCGCTCGAGGTCCTCGCCTGGATCGTCTCGATCACGGCGGGCCTCGGCGTCGTGTTCGGCGGTGTGTTCCTGATGCCTGCGATCACCTCGCTGGTGGCGAGCCTGTTCGTCGACGACGTCGCCGACATCGTCGAGCGCGAGCACTATCCCGCCGAGCGGCCGGGCGCTGCGCTGCCGTTCAGCCAGGCGATCTACGAGGGCGTCAAGACCGCGCTGCTGACGATCGTGGTCTATCTGGTGGCGTTGCCGCTGGTCCTGTTCGCTGGTGCCGGATTCCTGATCTTCTTCGTCGCCGCCGCCTGGCTGCTCGGGCGCGAATATTTCGAGCTCGCCGCGATGCGCTTCCGTTCGCCGGAGGAGGCCAGGGCGATGCGGCGCGACAACGCCGCGACCATCTTCACCGCCGGCCTTTTCATTGCGGCCTTCGTCTCGATCCCGATCGTCAATCTGGCGACGCCGATCTTCGGCATGGCGTTCATGGTCCACATGCACAAGCGCCTGTCGGGGCCGCGGCCCGAGCTGATCGAGCCGGCGCGGCAGATGCGGTGAGGCCTCTCAGTTCACTTGCACCCCGCATTTGCGCAGCAGCATCTTGGCGAAACCGAACGGCGCCGGCGTGAACGGGCCCGGTGGCGCCCGGGTGATCAGCGCGACGACGCCGAGCGCGACCATCGCTAGCCAGAAGCACAGCCAGAAGCCGTCGATATAGGCGAGCACATTGGCCTCGCGCTGCACCAGGCCCGCGAGCGTGCCGACCGCGCGCGCCTGCGCCATTCCGGTGCCATGGGCCGCGAAGTAATCGGCGAGCTGCTTGAGCCTACCCACCACGTCGGCATTGCCGACCACAAGGTCCTGGCCGAGATAGAAGGAATGGACCTGCTCGCGCACGCGCAGCCACGTTCCCATCAGCGCGATGCCGATCTCCGCGCCGCCGAGCCGCATGATCTGGATGTAGGCGGCAAAGGAGGTGGCGCGGCTCGGATCGGCGTTCGACAGCAGCGTGATGATGATCGGCAGCAGGAGCAGCGACTGCCCGATCGCCTGGAGCAGCACGATGCCGACAAAATCCTCGCGCGCCCAGACATGGCTGAGCTGCGTGCCCCAGAGATTGGCCGCGGCAAAGCAGGCAAAGCCCAGCACCACGACAAGCCGCGTATCGAAATGCCGCAGCAGCCAGATCGAGATCGGCACCAGCACGAACATCGGCAGCGCGCCATAGGTGAGCAGCAACATCCCGCTCTGCTCCGGCCTGAGCAGAACGACATTGCCGAGGAAGTTCGGCACCAGCGACGAGTTGGAGAGGCTGGTCAGCGTGTAGAGCAGGATCAAGATCAGCCCCAACCCGACATTGCGCGAGAACAGCACGTTGACATGCGCCCAGGGCTGTCGCACCAGCGACTCGTTGACGAGGAAGCCTGCGAACAGCACCACACCGCTGACGAGCAGCGCCATCACCGTCCCCGAGCCGAGCCAGTCCAGGCGATTGCCCTGGTCGAGGCCGGCATAGATCATCGAGACCGCGGCGCCGAGCAGCAGCATGCCGCCCCAATCGGCCTCGCGCAGCAGCGTGCGGTTCACCGGCTCGCTCGGCGTGCCCAGATAAACCATCAGGCCCATCAAGGGCGCGATCACGACGCTCTGCCAGTACATCCATTGCCAGCCGAGATGGTCGACATAGAAGCCGACCAGGGAGCTCGACGTATCCAGCGCAAAGCCGACCCGGATCGAATAGAGCGAGATCGCCGGCACCCACCATCGGATCGGCAGGTTTCGTAACACGATCATGAGCGTCGCAGGCACGAAGGTGCCGAGCAGCAGGCCATGAACGACGCTGAGCGCGAGCAGCGTCGGATAATCGTGCACGAAGGGAATGATCAGCGACACCGCGGCGTAGACGAGGCTCGGGATGCCGAGCACGCGGCGCAGGCCGAACACCGTCGCGAGCCACGCCACCGCCGGCGCAATCAGGATCTGCGAGCCGATGCCGGCGGTCGAAAGCCAGGCGCCCTCGTCAAACGAGAGCGAGAACGCACCGCGCAGGTCCGGCAGACCGACCGTGGTCAGCCGGCTGTCGAAATTGGCGAGGAACGAGCCGAGCAGCACCGCCGCCACGGCAAACAACGGCTGTGGCGCGATGCCGCCGCGCGAGAGAGGCCCGCGGCCGGCATCGTCATTTTCCGCCATTCGCGGCCTTCGTGTCGATGCTGGTGACGACCGACATGCCCGGCACCAGCCGCGCCAGCAGCGGCTGGTTGTCGTCGAACTGGATGCGCACGGGAATGCGCTGCACGACTTTGGTGAAATTGCCGGTCGCATTGTCCGGCGGCAGCAGGGCCACCTGCGCGCCGGTCGCGGGGGCAATGCGCTCGACCTTGCCGCGCAGCTTCTCGCGCGGGAAGCCATCGACGGTGATCTCGACCGGCTGGCCCGGCGCGACATGCGTGAGCTGGGTCTCCTTGTAATTCGCGATCACGTAGACCTTCGGCAGCGGCACCACATTGATGAGGTTGGTGCCGATGTTGACGTAGTCGCCGGGCTGCACCTGGCGCTCGCCGACGACGCCGTCGAACGGCGCGGTGATCCTGGTATAGCCGAGCTTCAGCTTCGCGCTCGCCAGCGTCGCCTTGGCCGCCGCGACATCGGCGGCGCGCTGCTTCTTGGTGCCCTGCAGAACTTCGAGTTGATGCTGCTGCGCGGCGATGACGGCGCGACTGGCACGCACGTCGGCCTGCGCCTTCGCGTAGCCCGCGACGGCCTGTTCCAGCCGCTGCCGCGTGCCGGCTTCCGTCTGCGTCAGGGATTTCTGGCGATCCTGCTCCTGCCGGGCCTCGACCTCCAACGCTTCCGCTGACAGCTGCGCGGCCTGCGCCTGCGCGATGGTCGCATATTGCAGCTCGACCTGGTTGCTCAGATTGTCGAGCACGGCCTGCGCGGCGGCGACAGCGGCCTCGGACTGCGCGACCTGGGCCTGGTAGTCGGCGGGATCGATCTGGATCAGGAGATCGCCGGCCTTGACGCGCTGGAAGTCGGAGACCCCGACGGTCAGCACTTCGCCGGAGACGCGGCTTGCAAGCCGCGTCAGATCGGCGCGCACATAGGCGTCGTTGGTGGTCTGGACCACGGCGTTGCCGACCCATTCGTCGAAGCGCAGCGTCGCCAGTGCCACGAAGGCGAGCGCGACGATCACGGCGAACAGGGGGATCGCGAGCCGGCCCCAGAGCGAGCTCGCCGGCCGCTGCGTCGGCTTCGGCGGCGGAGCCGGTGCCGCGGCCGGCGGTGGCGGTGGCGATGGCGATGGCAATGGCGATGGCGATGAGATTTGTTCTTGCTGACTCACGACATGCCCCCAAAACCGGCTTGCTTCACATCGCCCCCCCGAAACGACGGCGCCACCTCAGACCGTCTTCTCCGGCCATCGGCAGAGATCGTTGATCAGACACACCTCACAGCGCGGCTTGCGGGCGAGGCAAGTATAGCGGCCATGCAGGATCAGCCAATGATGGGCGTGCAACATGAACTCGGCCGGGATCACCTTTTCGAGACCAAGCTCGACTTCGAGCGGCGTCTTGCCGGGCGCCATCCCGGTGCGGTTGCCGACGCGAAACACATGCGTGTCCACCGCCATGGTGTGTTCGCCGAAGGCCATGTTGAGCACCACGTTGGCGGTCTTGCGCCCGGCGCCTGGCAGGGATTCGATCCCGGCGCGCGTGCGCGGCACCTCGCCGCCGAATTCGCTGAGCACCTTTGCCGATAGCGCAATCACGTTCCTGGCCTTGGTGCGATAGAGGCCGATGGTCTTGATGTATTCGCGCAAGCGTTCCTCGCCGACGTCGAGCATCTTCTGCGGCGTGTCGGCGATCTCGAACAAGGCGCGCGTCGCCTTGTTGACCCCGGCATCGGTGGCCTGCGCCGACAGCACCACGGCGACCAGCAGCGTGAAGGGATTGACGTGCTCGAGCTCGCCTTTCGGCTCCGAATTGGCCTTGCGGAAACGGCTGAAGACCTCGTGGATCTCGGCCGGCGTCCAAGGTTTGGTAGAATTGGGTCTTGCGGCCTTGAGCGATTTCCTGGCGGGAGCCCTCGGCTTCGCAACTATCGCCTTTGCCTTTTTCTTCGGCACGGACGCTTTGCGCGGGGCCGGCTTGCGGGTGATTTTCGCCATGATCCGGATATACTGAGGGACGATGAGCACAGGCAACGAAATTGAGCGCGGGCGATCTGAAAGCGAGACGGACCCTCAGATCTTCTCCGCGCTCCTGACGCCGCACCGCTCGCTGAACCGCACCGGCTTCCTCGCCGTGATGCTGTTCCTGAGCGTGGTGAGCTTTGCCACCGGCCTCGCCTTCCTGATGATGGGTGCGTGGCCAGTGTTCGGCTTCTTCGGCCTCGACGTGCTGGTGATCTGGTGGGCCTTCAAGGCCAATTTCCGCAGCGCGCGGGCGCGCGAGGAGATTTCGGTCACGGCGTCCGAACTGCGGGTGCGGCGCGTCAGTCATCGCGGCCAGGTCGCCGAATGGACGTTCAATCCGCTCTGGGTCCGCCTCGATATGGAGGTCGACGAGGATTTTGGCATCGAGCATCTCTATTTGATCTCGCGCGGCCATCAGATCCAGATCGCCCGCTTCCTCGGCCCGGACGAAAAGGCAAGTTTTTACAAAGGCTTGGTTGAGGCCCTGAACGCCGCCAAGCGCGGCCCGACCTACAACCCGGTCTCCTGACTCCGAATCGGAAATCGGGTGGTTTCGGCCCGGCGCCACGCCTACATTTCCAGTCATGATGACACTCGCCATAAATGACCAGCGCCTGGCCAAGCCGGGCTCCCAGAACGCCGCGTTGCGCGATTACGACTCCGTGCGCCGGGCGATCGCGTTCATCTCGGAGAACTGGCGCACCCAGCCGGCCATCGAAGCGATGGCCGATGCGGCGGGCGTCACGCCGGATGAGCTGCACCATCTGTTCCGCCGCTGGGCCTCGATCACGCCGAAGGCGTTCATGCAGGCGCTGACGCTCGATCACGCCAAGGGACTGTTGCGGGACTCCGCGAGCATCCTCGATGCCGCGCTCGATTCAGGTCTTTCAGGACCGGGCCGGCTGCACGATCTCTTCGTCACCCATGAAGCGATGTCGCCCGGCGAATGGAAGAACGGCGGCGCGGGCCTGACGCTGCGCTACGGCTTCCATCCCTCGCCGTTCGGCACGGCGATCGTGATCGCCACCGACCGCGGCCTGTCAGGCCTTGCGTTCGCCGATCCCGGTGAGGAGAAGGTCGCGCTCGCCGACATGACGCGGCGATGGCGCAACGCAACTTACGTCGAGGATCACGAAGGCACCGCACCGCTCGCACAGCGCATCTTCGACACCAGGCTGTGGCGGCCGGACCAGCCGTTGCGCGTGGTGATGATCGGCACCGATTTCGAGGTACGGGTGTGGGAGACGCTGCTGAAGATCCCGATGGGTCGCGCGGTGTCCTATTCCGACATCGCCTGCAACATCAACAGCCCGAAGGCCTCACGCGCCGTCGGCGCTGCGGTCGGCAAGAACCCGGTCTCGTTCGTTGTGCCCTGCCACCGCGCGCTCGGCAAGAGCGGCACGCTCACCGGCTATCACTGGGGCATCACCCGCAAGCAGGCGATGCTGGGCTGGGAGGCCGGGCAGCTGGGGATGCAGTAGGCCCCGCTTCCGTAGGGTGGGCAAAGGCGCATAGCGCCGTGCCCACCATTCTTCCGCGATCGCTGACACATGGTGGGCACGCTACGCTTTGCCCACCCTACGACTCCGCGCTTGTGGCGAAGCTCAGCCCGCCAGATCCAGCTTCGAGGCCACCGTCGAATCCGCGTTGAGCCGGTAGATGATCGGCACACCGGTCGCGAGCTCGCGCTTCAAAATGCCTTCGGGCGAGAGCTTTTCCAGCACCATGATCAGCGCGCGCAGCGAGTTGCCGTGGGCGGCGACCAGCGTGCGCTTGCCGTTGAGCACGCCGGGCAGGATCTCCTGCACGTAGTAGGGCAGCGCGCGCGCCAGCGTATCCTTCAGGCTTTCGCCGCCGGGCGGCGGCACATCGTATGAGCGGCGCCAGATCAGCACCTGGTCCTCGCCCCATTTCTTGCGGGCGTCGTCCTTGTTGAGGCCGGAGAGATCGCCATAGTCGCGCTCGTTCAGCGCGAGGTCTTTGGAGGTCGGCAGGCCCTTCTGGTCGAGCTCGCCGAGAATGAGATCGAGCGTGTGCTGCGCGCGCGTCAAGACCGAGGTGTAGGCGACGTCGAACACGAGGCCCTGCGCCTTCAGCTTGCGGCCGGCTTCCGTGGCTTCCTTCACGCCGAGCTCGGTGAGATCAGGATCCTTCCAGCCCGTGAACAGGTTCTTCAGATTCCACTCGCTCTGACCGTGGCGCACGAGCACGAGGAGACGTTCGCTCATTGACTGCTTTCCATTCAGGTTATTGTTGAGGAATGATCTTGGCGGAAAGCCGCTTCACGTCTTGCGCTAACGCGGCCCTTCGGGTCCGGTTCATGCTCCGGCTCGCTCAGATGTCTGCGAGACCGAGCACGTCGGCCATGGAGTAGTGCCCCGGCTTCTTGCCATGCGCCCACAGCGCCGCCTTGAGCGCGCCGTGTGCGAACAGCATGCGGTCTTCGGCGAGATGCGACAGCGTCAGGCGTTCGAACGGACCAAGAAAGGTCACGCTGTGCTCGCCGGCAACGGTGCCGCCGCGCAAGGAGGCAAAGCCGATGTCGCCCGGCTTGCGCGCGCCGGTGATGCCGTCGCGGCCGCGATCCGAATGCTCATCGAGCGAGATGCCGCGGCCGGCGGCGGCGGCCTGGCCCAGCATCAGCGCAGTGCCCGAGGGCGCATCGATCTTCATGCGGTGGTGGGTTTCCACGACCTCGATGTCGAAGCTCTCGTCGAGTGCCTTGGCGACGCGCTTGACCACCGCGGCGAGCAGATTGACGCCCAGGCTCATATTGCCCGACTGCACCACGACCGCACGGTTGGTGACGCTCTTGATCACGGCGTTGTCGGAGGCCGACAGTCCGGTGGTGCCGATGACGTGCACGATGCCGCGCTCGGCAGCGATCGCGACATTGGCGATGGTCGCGGCCGGCACGGTGAAATCCAGGATGCCGTCGGCATCTTTCGACATCGCCCAGAGGTCGGCCGAGAGTTTGACGCCGTTGGCAGGCAGGCCCGCGAGTACGCCGGCATCCTTGCCGAGCAGCTCCGAGCCGGGCGCCTCCAGGGCTCCCGCCAGCACCGCGCCTTCAGTGTCGGCAATGGCTCGTGCCAGCGCCCGGCCCATCCGGCCGCCTGCCCCGGCAACAATCAAACGCATATCGGACATAGTTCACCCTCTCCACGCCCTATAGCGGGAGCGGGCCGTTCCGGCAACCGATCAGGCCTTCAAAAGGCCCGTGGCGCGGGTCTCCCCAAGCACAGATGCAACGCTAGAGCATGAGCTCCAGGTCTTTCCTGAGCACGACCTGGCCATCGCGCTCTACAACATAAGTGGCCTTGTAGGAGCCGCGTTCCCACCCCCCGGGAGGTCGCTTCTTCCCCGCAAAGAGCATGAATTGCGCCTTGTTGGCCTGAAGTGGTGCAGACCGATTTTCCGCGATGACGTTGTCGAGGGGATCCTTGATGAGCAGCCATTGCGCGTCGCCCGCCTTCAGCCCGATAGCCCGCACGAACGCGACGATCGCCATCGAACCGACGGACGGCTTTTGGCTCTCGGCACTGCCGTCCTCGATGAGTTCCATCGTGACCGGCCCCGTCGTAAAGCCCGCATTGAGGATGGCTCGTTCCTGGTACTCGAGTTTCGGGCGGAGGGCAGCAAGCCAGAGCGATTGACCGCCCTCGCAAGACTCGGGGCGAACGCCGTACGCAAAGGGATCGACCACCGCGCCATTGTGCCTCACGGTGAAATGCAGGTGAGGATACTCCGTGAGGCCGGAGAGACCGACACGGCCGAGCGGCTGTCCTAGGTCGACCTTGTCTCCAGGCTTGACCGACACACTGCCGGCGGCGAGGTGGCAGTACTGGGTTTCCCACTGCTCCGGATGTTCGATGACGACGCCATTGCCACATTCGGCCTCGCGCACCGCTTCGCGTCCCGATTTTGTGAAAGCGCCGTCCGGCGCGTCATTGCGTGTACGAAGAATACGGCCGCCTGCCGCCGCGCGCACGTCCACGCCGGCCCTTTGCACCGGCAGTGAGGGCAAACGAAAATCGGTGCCGTTGTGGTCGTCATAAGTCAGCGTGCCGCATTTGTAATCTCGCGCCGACCGCGACGGATCGAGATCCGTGTAATTCTGGATGTAGCAGGTGCGGCCAGGCTCGCAGGCAATCGGCAGCGCCAATTGAATGCTCTGGGCATGGGCAGGGAAGCCGGCCCCGGCCAATGCCAGGGCAGCGAACATCCGGTAGAGGAAACCTGCGCTGCCCATGCGCCTCGACATCGCGGAGAACCCCGTACTCATTCAGGCGAATGCTTGCCGGCCGTCCGCAATCTCATCGGACCCTCTTCGTCCAATCGACAATCGGAGGCCGACCGGCTCACCCAGTTCTCGCGCCTGCCAGCGCCAAAAGGCGATTGGGTGAGATGATACAGAAGAAAGAACTCCGACTGTCGGTTGATCCCCAGTTTGAGCATGATCCTCTTGGTGTAGGTTCGCACCGTTGCCTCGGTCAGCCCAAGCTCGGCTCCAATATCGCGAGGGCACTGGAATTGAAGAATCCGGGCGACGATTCTTTCCTCAGCCCAGTTCAAGCCAAAGGCAGATGCGATGCAGTGCGCGCCCTGCACGTCATCGAATTGCGGCACGACGATGAGGGCCTGTCCCAGCTTGTCATGCGTTGGAACAGCGCCGATCTTGGCGAAGGCGAACTGCTGACGATCCGTCGAAAGCGGTACCGTAGTGTTGAACCATCCATGAGTCCCGCTCTCGATGAGCACTTTCCCGATTGCCCCCCGCAAGCTCTCGGTCACGGAAGCGCATGAGCCAGCAAGCCTGCCTCCTTCCATCCTGAGCAACTCGCGCTTGGCAAGCAGCACGCGTCCACCACGATTGACTGCGTAAATGTGCAGGCCCTGGTCCACGACGATGGCGGGAAAGGTCAGCTCTTCGAGCCAGAGTTGCGCATCGACCTGCCCCGGCGCTTGCCGGGCAAGTGAATGAGCAGCCTTCCATAACGGGCGCACGGTATGCGCCAAGCCCGGAATCTCCGATGCCGCAAGCGCGGCCGGTCGCCATCCGGCCACGAACACGACCGTGGTTCGCTCATCGGAAGCAAACCTGCCAATGACTGAATGACTCTTTACCGGGGGTTCCGCGCCGATCAACTTGCGGACGAAGGAGGTCCGGGAATTGATCGGCTCGAGCGAGGCGACGTCCTCGGCTGTACCCTTGCGCGCAAATCGCTCAACCATCGCCGCGCATGACGGATCGGCAGGAGCATCTCCGATCCTGGCTTCTTCCAGCCCGGAGGCGGATAGCATGGCTACGTAGCAGCTCCGGCAGCCGAGCAATTCCGCCATGGCCTTTGCGAAATATTCCATTGCGGCCTGTTGCGGGCGTGGCTCCGGACAAGACCCAGACGGACCGCATCCGTCATTGCCTTGCTTCGAGGCGCGCTCGACGCAATCGGAACGAAAATCATCCTGTGCGGAAGGTAGTGCCTTACTGCACTCATGCACGGTCGCCTCCCTCATAGGCCGGCCCACCCCTTACCAGCGCTTAATTCTCCCTGAACGCACGGTTGATCCGTAACGTCATCGGCTGCAAAAGATATTCCGCAAAGGTTCGTTCCCCCGTCTCGACAAATATCTCGACAGGCATTCCAGGCATCAATGTGGAGATGTAGGAGGCCGTCGGCGCGTTGGGGTCCAGCTCAACCTCGGCCAAATAGGAGCTGTCGCCGGAATGGGTGTCGGTCAGTGCGTCTGCCGCAACGCCGACGACCCTTCCCTCGAGCATCGGCCGGCGGCGAATGTTCAGCGCGTGAACTCGCACACGCGCCATCTGTCCGACATAGACCTCTTCCCGATCGGCAGGCTTCAATGTCGCCTCGATGACAAGCCGATCTTGCATCGGAACGATTTCCAAAAGGGTTTCCCGAGGTCCAAGCACGGCATTGAGGTCCCTGCTGTTGAGGCCGACGATCCTTCCACTTTCCGGGGCACGCAATTCAGACCGGACAAGCTGGGCACGCAACGCGGCAATTCGATGTCTGAGGTCGCCGATCTCCTCGCTCGTCGCATGCCGCTGCTTGGCGATATCCTGATTTTGGTTGAACCCCAGTTGCCTGCGTCTGTCCTGCAACTCCGCGATCTTGCCCTGTATCTCCGAGATTGACGCGGCATTGCGATCGACCTGTCCGGTGGCCTCGGCTTCGGCCCGTTGCAAGGCCAGCAAACGTGGTTTCCGGGCGAGGCCCTTTGCGAGGAGATAACTCGTGTCGGCGATCTCTTCCCGCAACAGCTTGAGTTGCTGTTCAAGTCCTTGGGTGTTGCTCTGCAGGCCGCGGATGGTGTCCGCGTTTTGCAGCATCTGCTGATCGATCACCTTGCGCTCGTTCTCAATCGCGGCCAGTCGCGCGGCAAATTCGGCCTCCTGGGTTTGAATGGCGATACGTGCGGAGAGACGCGTTGCACTTTCCCGCAATTCGTCCGGAAACCGGATTGACTTCGCACCGTCTTGCTCCGCCGCCAGCCGGGCCTCCATCGCCAGATCAGCAAAGAACTTGGTTTCGAGGGAACCAAGGCTCCCTTCGATCTGCGCGGTGTCGAGCCGTGCAATGAGTTGACCGGCTTCGACGTGATCGTTCTCCCGGACATAGATCGATTTGATGATTCCGCCTTCCAGATGTTGCACCGCCTTGCGCTTCGAATGGACCTTGATGAATCCTGGTGCCACGACGGCGCCGCGGAGCGGAACCGTGGTTGCCCACAAGCCGAAGCCGCAAAATTGCAGGACGAGCAATACACAGCCCCATGCGATGATCCGTCGCATGTCGGATCGCGGTTGCTCCGTCGGCCAGGTCTTCGACGGACCTGCAACAGGCGCGGACATCGCGGAGGCATGACCGGTCTGCGTCATGGAATGACCCTCCTGCCTGGCAACCTCTGAGGTTCGACATTGCGCGGGAGCCCTGCCGAACCCGGTACCGGTGCCGGCCGCTGGGCGCGAAGTACGTCATATGGCGGTCCGAAGGCGACCTGGTTGCCGTCCCTCAACAGCAGCACGGCATCGGCGATGGTCAACAGCCGCGGCCGGTGGGTGACGATCACCGACGCCGCGCCGCGCGCTTTGGCCGATTGAATGGCGGAGCACAACGCTTCTTCGCCGTCCGGGTCGAGATTGGCATTGGGCTCATCCAGCAGGATCAATTTGCGATCGCCGAAGAAGGCGCGGGCAAGACCAATGCGCTGACGCTGGCCACCGGATAGCCTGCAGCCGTCGCGGCCGATCTCGGTCTGGTAGCCGGCCGGAAGGGACAGGATCATCTCATGCGCCTGCGCGAGCATGGCCGCGGCGACGATGGCCTCGTCCCGTGCGTATTCATCAAACCCGGCAATGGCTTCGGCCACCGTTCCTTCCAGGAGCTGCACGTCCTGGGGGAGATAGCCGACGAATTGCCCAAGCTGGTCGGGATCCCAGGTATGGAGTGCTGCGTGGTCCAACCGGATCGTACCGCTGGTCGGCCGATCGAGGCCTGCCATCAAGCGCAGCAATGTGGATTTTCCGGCGCCGGTCGGCCCGATCACGACGACAAGCTCGGACGGCCGGCATTGAAAGGATATGCCCGCGAGAATGGGACGCTGCGTCCCGCCAATCCGGAATGTCACCCGCTCTACCTTGAGCATGCCGGCTGGCGGCGGAAGCAACGTCTTCCGCGGACGCGCAAGCACCGGCATCGCGGCGTTGCAGACTTGCGTCCACGCGTCCTGCGCAGATGCCAACGCGCGCCAGGCCGAGACCAACCCTTCCATGGGCTGCAACGTGCGCGCTATCAGGATCGAGCTCGCGATCAGACTGCCGGACAGCACCTCGTTCTGGAGCACGAGCCAGGCACCGCAGCCGATCGCGGCAATCTGCAGGATGGTCCTGACCATTCGCGCGGCGGCGCTAATCGTGTAGATGCGTTCGCTGGCCCGCACCACCGGAGACAGGGCTTCGTCATTGAGGCTCATGAACGCGCGGATGGCGCCCCGGGTCCAGCCCATCGCCCGCACCACGCTGGAGTGCCGGACGATTCCATCGAGCAACGCCTGCGTCTTCAACGCCGCTTGCGAAGCCTGCGCAATTTCCCCGCGCGCGATCCAGTGGCTTGCAACACCCATCGCCAGCAGGACCCCCACCCCGATCAGGGCTATGACGCCATACCAGGGGTGCAGGAAGAACAGGATGAGAATAAACACCGGGAGGAACGGAGCATCTATCAGCGATGTGACCGTTCCGCTCGACAGGAAAGTTCTCAACTCGCGAAGCTTGACCAGATCGTGCTGCCGGCCGTCGCCCGGCGCCGCGCCGGTGATGCTGCCTTCAAGGATGATCGGAGCGAGGCAGTGCTCGAACCCGACCGCGAACCGGCTCAACAGGCGGTTACGAAACGTGTCGAAGGCGGCGCTGAAGGCGAGAGCGCCGACGGCGATGACGGTGAGGCCGACAAGCGTCTCGACGCTTCCGCTGCTGAGCACGCGGTCGAACACTTCGATTGAATAGAAAGGTACGACCAGCAGCAGCAGGTTTACGGACACGCTGAAACAAACGATCCACACCAACGCGAATCGTCCCGGAATCAAGGCCACCAGCAATCTCTGACCAGATGCTGGGATCACACCACGGTTACGCGAATACATAACTTGCCGGCACTATCACTGACTGAAATGAGGGCGGGGCGGCCTGACAGCCGCCCCGCTACTAGTCGGCGCTAGACAACGTCAACGGCCGTATAACCGGCGGCAGTGTTGATTTCGGCGATCGACTCGAACGGTGTCGCGCCGCCCGTGATGCCATCGAGCTGGATGGCGCCGAAGCCGAAATCCAGCACGGTGTTGGTGCCGTCGTCGTCCACTACCACTGTAGCCGGGTCAAAGCCTGGCGGAGCGTCGACAACAACGGCATCGCCATCGGCAAAGCTGAGATCGGTGACTTCATCGTTGCCGAAGTTCGTAGCTGTGTTGTCGCCGAAATTGTGCGTATCGGTACCAGCACCGCCCGTCAGCACATCATCGCCGAGTCCACCGTTGAGGACGTCGGCGCCATTGCCGCCGGACAACTCGTCATCGCCGTTACCGCCGTTCAGGGTGTCATTGCCGGCGCCGCCCGACAGGATGTCAGCCCCAGCCCCGCCGTTCAGGACATCGGTGCCGTCGCCGCCATCGAGCGTGTCATCTCCGGCGTCGCCGTCGAGCGTGTCGTTGCCGGTTCCGCCGCTCATTTCGTCATCACCGGCGCCGCCGCTCATGGCATCGTTGCCCGCGCCGCCGGCCATCTCGTCGTCTCCGGCATCGCCGAACATCGTATCGTTACCGGCGCCGCCGTCCATGATGTCGTCGCCCGCGTCGCCGTGCATGGTGTCGTTGCCATCGCCACCGTTGAGCGTATCGGCGCCCAAACCGCCGTTCAGGATGTCGTCACCGGTACCGCCGTTCAGCAGGTCATTGCCAAGTCCGCCGTTCAGCGTGTCGTTGCCGGCATCGCCATTCAGAGTGTCATCTCCGAATCCACCGTTGAGTAGGTCGTTACCGTCGCCGCCATTCAAGACGTCATTGCCGGCGTCGCCGCTCAACGTATCGTCGCCGGCGTCGCCCCACAGGGTGTCGGCACCCGCGCCGCCATGAATGTCATCATTGCCGTCGCCGCCGTGGATGCCGTCGTCGCCGGCGTCACCAAAGAGCTGATCAGCGCCGGTTCCGCCATCGATGGTGTCGTTGCCCTGGTCGCCGTGGATGATGTCGGCGCCGGCATTTCCGTTCAGCGTGTCGTCGCCCGCGCCGCCGTTGATCGTGTCGTCGCCGGCGCCACCGGTGATCGTATCGATACCGGCATTTCCATCAAGGATGTCGTTGCCGGCACCACCATCGATGGAATCATTGCCCGCGCCGCCGCTTACGTCATCATTGCCGTCCAGGCCAGTAATGGTGTCGTTGCCTTGAAGGCCAAAGATCTGATCGTCTACATTCGTGCCAGGCAACACATCGTCGCCTGCTGTTCCGATGATCAGTGCCATGATCTTCACTCCCTTTGCATGGAAATGCGCGATGCGGGTCGCCTTGCGGCCCGTCACGGACGTCGCAGATTTCGGGTTGGCTTGATGCCCATCACCGATCGATGTGGGCTCCGATCAAGCAACCTTGGATGAAACGAGAGCGATCCAGCAATCCCCATTTGGGGACAAAAGAATACGGCAAGCTGGTGGACCCAATGACGGCCACGGTCTTCGTCTCAGGCGCGAACGACCCTCAGGCGTTCAAGCGAATGAGTCCGTCAAGGTGATGCAAGATGATGTCGACGTGAGTGCGAGCGGAGATGTCCGCGACGCTCTCCTGATCGCGTGCGATGATCGCACGCGCGTGCTGTCCGCGAGAGCCGGATGATGCTCGCGTCAATCCAGGATAGGTTCTCGCGACGATCCGTCTTCAGGGCTGCGGGCCGTCATAGCCCTCGATGATGATGAGGTCGGCGATGGAGTGCGGCTGGCGCACCTTGATGTTGGCCTGGTATTCCGGCGAGTTGTAGCAGGCGATCGCGGTCTCGTAGTCGGGAAATTCAATCACGACGTTGCGCGAGCGGCTGGCGCCTTCGACGGTGGTGAACTTGCCGGCCCGAACGACGAAGCGGCCACCCCATTTCTTGAAGATCGGACCGTTGGCGACGGCATAGGGCTTGTAGCCCTCGTCGCTGCTCACATCCACGCGCCCGATCCAGTAGCCCTTTGCCATTGTTCTTCTCCCTGTTTGTCGGTCTCTATCTAAGCATGATCCGACCGGAAAACCGCTGCGCGGTTTTTCCGAATCATGCGCCGAGCGCCTGCGCGATCTCGGCCTGGATGGCTTCAGCGATCGCCTTGGGGTCGGCGGCTTCCACCACCGGCCGTCCGACGACGAGATAATCGGCGCCCGCGGCAATTGCGCGGCCGGGCGTCATGATGCGTTTCTGGTCGCCGCTCGCAGAACCCGCCGGCCGGATGCCGGGGGTGACGAGGCTCATCTGGTGGCCGACGATCTTGCGCAAGGCGCCGACCTCCTCGGGCGAGGACACCAGCCCGTCGACGCCGAGCACCTGCGCCTGCTGCGCGCGCGCTTCGACCAGCTCGGAGACGCTGAGCCGATAGCCGGCCGCATGCAGATCGTCGTCGTTGTAGGACGTCAGCACCGTGACGGCGAGAATCTTCAGGCTCGCGCTACCGCGGCCTTCGACCGCGCCCTTCATGGTCTGCGGATAGGCGTGCACGGTGACGAAGGTAGCACCCAGCTTGGCCACGCTCTCCACACCACGCGTGACGGTGTTGCCGATGTCGTGCATCTTGAGGTCGGCGAACACCTTCTTGCCCTTGTCGGCGAGCTTGCCGATCAGCGGCAGGCCGCCGGCATAAGCGAGCTGATAGCCGATCTTGTAGAAGGTGACGCTGTCGCCGAGCCTTGCGATCATCGCCTCCGCGGCGTCAACGCTGGGAAGGTCGAGCGCAACGATCAGGCGGTCCTTCGGGGCGATCTCGGCTGGCGTCATGTCACCTCACATCATGCGTTGGGAAATGTCGATCAATTGCCGCGCCAGCTCCTTCAACGCGGCGATGTCGCCCTCGTTCTTGAGCCTGTCCATATCGTCATAGGCTCTGGTCGGCAAAGGCGAGCGTGAGCTGGCTGGCAATCACGTTGGCGTGGCAGGAGGTCAGGATCAGCCGCAACGCCTGGAGCGCACGGGCCGCACCGAGCCGGCTCTGCGAGGCGCCGGCGAGCGCGAAGGCGCGGTTGCGAAACACGTCGCCGCGCGTCTCGTGCAGCTCATGTACGCGGCTGACCCAGTCGATCGCGTTCTTCAGCAGCGGCGGCACCGAGGCGTTGTATTCGGGCGAAACGATCAGCACGCCATGATGCGCGCCGATCATGCGCTTGAGATTGATCGCGTGCTTGGGCACGCCGGACTTGGCCTGGAGATCGCCGTCGTAGATCGGCAGCGGAAAATCGGCGAGCGAGATACGGGTGACGTCGACGCCGGCCTGGGCGAATTCATAGGCGGCGACCGCCGCCAGCTTCGCATTGTGCGAGCCGGTGCGCAGCGAGCCGGGAATGACCAGGATTTTGGGTGCGGACATCCACTTCCATGCGTTCGGCGAAACGAGTCCGCCGCGCAAAAGGGAATGCCGACGGAATTAGTCCTTGCGATACACCCAGACGCGGGCCGGCGGAAGGTTCATCCAGATCCGTTCCGAGGCCTCTGTGGACACGCCGGGCAGCGATTTCGGGATCGGCGGCACCACCGCATAGGTGAACTGCACGAAGGGCGCGCCCGGGGTCAGCGCCGCGAAGGCGTCGCGGACCAGCCGGAGCCGCGTCAGCATCGGTTTTGTCACGAGCGGCAGGCCGGAGACGACGGCGGAGGCCGGCGCGCTGAGCACGTTCCAGAGCGTGTCGCGCAGGCGATAGGCATCGCCCTGCACCACCTTGGCTTGCGGATAGCGGTCGCGCAGCAAGGCGCAGAAGCCGGGATTGTATTCGACGAGGACGAGGCGCTTCTGGTCGACGCCGCGCTCGACCAGGGCCGAGGTGATGGCGCCGGTGCCGGGCCCGAGCTCGACCACGGGTGCGTCTGAGTTGACGTCGACGTAATGCGCCATGGTCCGGGCGAGCAGCTTGCCCGAAGGCATCACTGCACCCATGTGCAGCGGCTTTTCGATCCACGACCTTAGAAAGCGCACCTCGTCGTCGAGACGGGGCTTCTTCAACGCACGCGCGGACGATGGCAATGGCATGTCGGGACCGGACGGGACCGCGGGACCGCGGCGTGTCAGAAAATGGTCATAAACAGGTATAGGCCGAAGGCGATACGGTCAAGACGAGTCAGGTCGCCCGATTACTGAATAGATCCTTGACCTTGGCGAAGAAGCCGACGGATTCAGGCTGGGTATTGCCAGAGGAGAGCTTTTCGAATTCCGCCAGCAATTCCTGCTGCTTCTTGGTGAGATTCTGCGGGGTCTCGACGGCAACCTGAACGTACATGTCGCCCATCTGGCGCGAGCGCAGCACCGGCATGCCTTTTGATGCAATGCGGAATCGGCGGCCCGACTGGGTTCCGGCCGGCACCTTCACCTTGGTTTTGCCGCTGTCGATGGTCGGCACCTCGAATTCGCCGCCGAGGGCGGCCGTCACCATCGAGATCGGCACCCGGCAGTGCAAATCGGCGCCGTCGCGCTGGAAGAGCTGGTGCTGGGCCAGCGACAGGAAGATGTAGAGGTCGCCGGGCGGGCCGCCGCGAACCCCGGCCTCGCCTTCGCCGGCGAGCCTGATCCGGGTGCCGTCCTCGACCCCCGGGGGAATGTTGACCGACAGCGTCCGCTCGCGGGTGACCCGGCCCTGGCCGGAACAGGACGGGCAGGCATCCTCGATCATCTGGCCGCGGCCCTGGCAGCTCGGACAGGTGCGCTCCAGCGTGAAGAAGCCCTGCGACTGCCGCACACGGCCGGCGCCGCCGCAGCTCGAGCAGGTCTTCGGCTTGGTGCCGGCCTTGGCGCCGATGCCCGAGCAGGCCTCGCAGGTGACCGAGACCGGAATCTCGATCTGCGCGGTCTTGCCGCCAAAGGCTTCCTCGAGCGTGATTTCCATGTTGTAGCGCAGGTCGGCGCCACGCTCGCGGCCGCCGCGGCCGCGCTGCCCGGCCATGCCGAACAGGTCTTCGAAGATGTCGGAGAAGGAGGAGGCGAAGCCCGCACCGAAACCGGCGCCGCCGCCGCCCTGCTCGAAGGCCGCATGGCCGAAGCGATCATAGGCCGCGCGCTTGTCCTTGTCCTTGAGGACCTCGTAGGCCTCGTTGATTTCCTTGAACTTGACTTCGCTGGTGTCGTCCCCGGGGTTGCGGTCCGGGTGGAATTTCATCGCAAGCTTGCGGAAGGACGATTTCAGGACGGAATCGTCGGCAGTGCGTTCGACTTCGAGCGTTTCGTAATAGCAGCGCTTGGTGGACGTGGACATGTTGAACTCGGTCTATCCAATCGCGATTCAAGTCGGAGCGGAACAACGTCGCCAGGAGACGATATAGGCAGCCCTTTGCTTCGCGGCAGAGGGCGGCACGGCGACGTTCATCATAACGGCTGGGAATTGATCGATCGTAACGGGGACACACCCCGCCGAGCCCGACACGACGGCCTCCCCCGTGAGGGGGGAGGCCGGTAGCGCGTGTGGGGTCCAAGCCGTCCGCATCATCACCCTCTTGGGGATCAGGCGGACTTCTTGTTGTTCTTGTCGTCGTCGACTTCGGTGAATTCCGCGTCGACGACGTCGTCCTTGGCCGCATCCTTCTTGGCGTCGGCCTCGGCCTGCTGCTTGTACATGGCCTCGCCGAGCTTCATCGAAGCCTGGGCCAGCGTCTGGGTCTTGGCCTTGATCGCCTCGGCATCGTCGCCCTTCAGCGCTTCCTTGAGGTCGCTGACGGCATCCTCGATGGCGCGGCGCTCGGGCTCGGCGACCTTCGAACCGTGCTCGGCGAGAGCCTTTTCGGTCGAGTGCACCAGGCCATCCGCCTCGTTCTTGGCGGTGACGGCCTCGCGGCGCTTCTTGTCCGCCTCGGCGTTGGCCTCGGCGTCCTTGACCATCTTCTCGATGTCGGCTTCCGACAGGCCGCCGGAGGCCTGGATGCGGATCTGCTGCTCCTTGGCCGTGGCCTTGTCCTTGGCCGAGACGTTGACGATGCCGTTGGCGTCGATGTCGAAGGTCACCTCGATCTGCGGCATGCCGCGCGGAGCCGGCGGAATGCCCATCAGGTCGAACTGGCCGAGCATCTTGTTGTCGGCCGCCATTTCACGCTCGCCCTGGAAGACGCGGATGGTGACCGCGTTCTGGTTGTCCTCGGCAGTCGAGAACACCTGGCTCTTCTTGGTCGGGATCGTGGTGTTGCGGTCGATGATGCGGGTGAACACGCCGCCCAGCGTCTCGATGCCCAGCGACAGCGGGGTCACGTCGAGCAGCAGCACGTCCTTGACGTCGCCCTGGAGCACGCCGGCCTGGATCGCGGCACCGATCGCCACGACTTCGTCCGGGTTGACGCCCTTGTGCGGCTCCTTGCCGAACAGCTGCTTCACGACTTCCTGGACCTTCGGCATGCGCGACATGCCGCCGACCAGAACGACTTCGCCGATCTCACCGGCGGTGACGCCGGCATCCTTCAGCGCCTTGCGGCAGGGCTCGACCGTCTTCTGGACGAGGTCGTCGACCAGCGCCTCGAACTTGGCGCGGGTGAGCTTCATCGTCAGATGCTTGGGGCCGGTCTGGTCCGCGGTGATGAAGGGCAGGTTGATCTCGGTCTGCGTCGTCGACGACAGCTCGATCTTGGCCTTTTCAGCGGCTTCCTTCAGGCGCTGCAACGCGAGCTTGTCGTTGCGCAGGTTGATGCCCTGCTCCTTCTGGAACTCGTCGGCCAGATAACCCACGAGGCGCATGTCGAAGTCTTCGCCGCCGAGGAAGGTGT
This sequence comes from Bradyrhizobium sp. S3.7.6, assembly GCF_054061875.1. Classification (NCBI taxonomy): domain Bacteria; kingdom Pseudomonadati; phylum Pseudomonadota; class Alphaproteobacteria; order Hyphomicrobiales; family Nitrobacteraceae; genus Bradyrhizobium; species Bradyrhizobium sp. S3.7.6. The sequence continues at coordinate 871,347 of NZ_JBSSEQ010000001.1, forward strand.
CGCCGTTGGTCGACTTCACCTCGAACACGCCGTCGCCGATTTCGAGAATGGAGATATCGAACGTGCCGCCGCCGAGATCGTACACGGCGATCGTGCCGGTCTTGGTCTTGTCCAGACCATAGGCGAGCGCGGCCGCGGTCGGCTCGTTGATGATGCGCAGCACTTCAAGGCCCGCGATCTTGCCGGCGTCCTTGGTCGCCTGGCGCTGGGCGTCGTTGAAGTAAGCGGGAACGGTGATGACGGCCTGGTCGACCTTCTGGCCGAGATGGGCTTCCGCGGTCTCCTTCATCTTCTGCAGGATGAACGCAGACACCTGCGAGGGCGAGTAGGTCTGGCCGTCGGCCTCGACCCAGGCGTCGCCGTTGGAAGCCTTCACGATCTTGTACGGAACGAGCTTCTTGTCCTTCTCGACCATCGGGTCGTCGTAGCGGCGGCCGATGAGGCGCTTCACTGCGAAGAACGTACGCTCGGGATTGGTAACGGCCTGGCGCTTGGCAGGCTGGCCGACGAGGCGCTCACCGTCGTCCGTCACGGCGACGATCGAAGGCGTCGTGCGCATGCCTTCAGAATTCTCGATGACTTTGGCGTTCTTGCCATCCATCACGGCGACGCACGAATTCGTGGTGCCGAGGTCGATCCCAATGACCTTTCCCATGGTCCTGATATCCTTGTTTTTGCGGCAGGTTGGCTGGGCCCAAGAGGCACCCGCTCCAAACCCCCTAAGATCAAACATCCGCGATATTGCGATGGTTGACGCTCATATAGGAGGGGGGGAGGGGCCCGCAAGGACCGAACGCAAGTTTCGGCCATGAAAACATTGGGTTTTGGAAGATCATATCCGGGCTCAACCGCCCTTGCGGGTGATGAATTATTAACAGGTTCAGGCGTCAGCCGGCCCCCGCCACCGTGATCTGCCCGCCCTGTTACCGGCGGGCCAAACCCGTTAAAAGGCGGGCGGCCGGACCGCCGCCATCAAGGCGGCTTTGCGCGACAAAGCGGCCCAATGGCCGACCATCGAACGGCCTCAATGTGAACCAATCAGAGTGCCCATGAAGCTCATTCGCCCCCTCGCCGCGCTCGCCGTCCTCGTCGCCACAGCGCTTCCGGCCTTTGCGGCCGATGCCGTTTTCCCGCCCGGCCTGCGCCTCGGCATGGTGCCGCTGGTCGGCCTGAGCACGGCCAAGACGTTTCCGGGCTTCGAGAGCGAGGACGGCAGCGTCAAGGTGCTGATCACCGAGCTGCCGCCGGCGGCCTATGGGGAGGTCGTGAGCGCCTTCAATTCCAATCCCGGCGGCACCGCCGGCGTCAAGCAGGACAAGATCGAGACCCCCGCGGGTCTTGCCTATTTCACCATGGAAAGCGGCAAGGCCGGCGAGACGCCGGTGAAGCGCTACTCGATGATCGTGCCGGGCGCCGGTTTCTCCGGCTATGTCGCGGTGCAGATCCCGGAGAACGCAACCAAGATCTACACCGACGAGGCGGTGCGGCAGATGTTTGCGAGCGCCGTCACCCGCAAGCAGGTCTCGGCCGAAGAGCAGATCGGGCTGATGCCGTTCAAGATCACCGATCTCGCCGATTTCAAGGACATCCGCACCCTGGCGCCGGGCTCCAGCATCATCCTGGCCGACGGCAATGAGAGTTCGGGCTATGAATCCAAGCCGTTCATGATCCTCGGCCTGATCGGCGCCACCCCGCAGCAGGCCGACGACCGCGCCCGCTTTGCCCAGGAGGCCGCGCTCCAGATCCCCGGCGTGCGCGAATCCCGCGTCACCATGTCGGAGCCGATCCGCATCAACGGCCAGCAGGGTTTCGAGACCCGGATCGACGGCGTCAGCGGCAAGGACAAGACGCCCGTGACCGTGGTGCAGTGGATCCGCTTCTCGAGCGGCGGCGCCTCGCTGCGCATCATCGCCAGCGCCCCGCGCGACCAGTGGTCGGCCGCCTTCACCCGCTTCCGCGCTGTGCGCGACGGCATCCAGCCCAAGGGTTAGTCTCAAGGGTTAGTCTCAAGGGTTAGTCCAAGGGTTAGCCCAAGCGCTGGACAGAGCCGGCTGCATTTTCGGGCTTCTGTTCGTATACGAACGGAACTAGGCTTCCTTCCATTGGATCATCCTGGAGGGAGGCGAACGATGCTTGATCGACGACAAATCCTCGCGGCGCTTGGGACAAGCGCTCTCGTAGCCCTTGCTCCAACCGCGCTCCTTGCGGCCGCATCGATCAAGCCGGACGATGCCTCCGCGCTGCTCGTGATCGACGTGCAAAACTGCTTCCTGCCCGGCGGCAGCCTCGCCGTGAAGGAAGGCGAGCAGGTCGTTCCCGTCATCAACAAGATGGCGAAAGCCTTTGCGAACGTGGTGATGACCCAGGACTGGCACACGCCAGGCCACATTTCATTTGCGTCGGTGCACTCCGGCAAGAAGCCGTTCGAGACCGTCGATCTCCCCTACGGCAAGCAGGTGCTGTGGCCCGACCATTGCGTGCAGGGCACCGACGGCGCCGCGCTGTCGAAGGATCTTGCGATTCCGCATGCCGAGCTCATCATCCGCAAGGGTTTTCACAAGGACGTCGACAGCTATTCGGCCTTCCTCGAAGCCGACGGCAAGACCTCGACGGGCCTCGCCGGTTACCTGAAGGGCCGCAAGATCAAGCGCGTCTTCGTCGCCGGCCTCGCGACAGACTTCTGCGTCGCCTGGACCGCGCTCGATGCGCGCAAGGCGGGCTTCGAGGTCTATGTGGTGGAGGACGCCTGCCGCGGCATCGACACGCAGGGTTCGCTCGCAAAAGCCTGGGCCGACATGGCCAAGGCCGGCGTGAAGCGGATTCAGTCCGCGGATATCGCGGTGAGCGCGTAAGCGGCGCGAAAAGCTGCCAAACCCTCATCCTGAGGAGCGTGCTCCTTAGCACGCGTCTCGAAGGATGAAGGCCGAGCTGCAACAGCCGGGCCTGCATGGTTCGAGACGGCGCTGACGCGCCTCCTCACCATGAGGATCAACCAGTGCGCCGCTCAGTTCACTTCGTTGCTGTTCGCAGCCGGTGCAGCCTTCGTGCCGCCCTTGGCGACACCGACCAGCGCCGGGCGCAGCACGCGCTCGCCGATGGTGTAGCCGGCCTGCATGACCTGCACGACGGTGCCCGCAGGCACCGACGCATCCGGCACCTCGTACATCGCCTGCTGGAAGTTCGGGTCGAACTTCTGGCCCTGCGGATCGAACTTCTTGACGCCGTGCTTTTCCAGCGCATTGAGCAGCGAGCGCTCGGTGAGCTCGACGCCCTCGATCAGCGAGGTCAGGCCGGGATCGGCCGCGGCACGGGCCTCGGCCGGAACGGCATCGAGCGCACGCTGGAGATTGTCGGCGATGTCGAGCACGTCGCGGGCAAAGCCGGTGATGCCGTAGAGGCGGGCGTCGGCGACCTCCTTGGTGGTGCGCTTGCGCAGATTTTCCATCTCGGCCAGCGTCCGCAGCATGCGGTCACGCGCCTCGGCGGCTTCCTTCTGCAACAGCTCGACCGAGCCGGGCTCCGGATCGTCGGGCATGATGTAGGGTTTTGACACCACGGGCTCGTCGGTCGGTGGGGTAGTGTCGTCGGGCTGCCGGTCTCGATCGGTCATCGGCTCTCTTCTCGAACTCGTCTCAAGGGATTGTTGGCCCGGATATCGTGCCTAAGCTCACGAAAATCAAGCGCCCGTGATCGGAGGAAACGCCGGTCAGCCCCCCAGGAGGCGGCTGACGATGCGCGCGGCGTAGTCCACGGTCGGGATTACGCGGGCATAATTCAGCCGCGTCGGCCCGATCACGCCCAAAACGCCGACGATGTGGCCGGCGGCATCCCGATAGGGTGAGATGATGGTGGAGGAGCCTGACAAGGAAAACAGTTTGTTCTCCGAGCCGATGAAGATCCGCACGCCCTCGGCGGTCTCGGCGCGTCCCAGAAGGTCGATCACGCCGCGCTTGGTCTCGAGATCGTCGAACAGCAGGCGAACGCGCTCCAGATCCTCCAGCGCGTGCAGATCCTCGAGCAGGTTGGCGTGGCCGCGAACGATCAGCTGGCGGTCCTCGTTCTCGCCGCCGGACCAGCTCGCAATACCGGCCGAAATCACCTTCTGCGTCAGTTGGTCGAGTTCGGCGCGGGCTTCGCCGAGCGCGGTTTCGAGCTCGAGCCGCGCCTCGGCCAGCGTGCGGCCGCGAATCCGCGCATTGAGGAAATTACCGGCTTCCGTGAGCGCCGAGGAGGGAACTCCCGGCGGCAGCGACAACACGCGGTTTTCGACCTGACCGTCCTCGCCGACCAGGATCACCAGCGCCTTTTCGGGTTCCAGCCGGACGAATTCGATGTGTTTCAGCCGCGCATTGGATTTCGGGGTCAACACGACCGCTGCGGCGCGGGTGAGACCGGACAGCCGCGTCAGCGCCTCCGACAGCGCCGCCTCGACCGATTGGGCGTGACCCACCGACGTCAACTGGCTCTGGATCGACTGCCGCTCGGCGTCATTGAGGTCGCCGACCTGCATCAGGGCGTCGACGAAGAAGCGTAAGCCCAGTTCCGTCGGCAATCGGCCGGCGGAGGTGTGGGGCGCATAGATCAGGCCGAGCTGTTCCAGGTCGGCCATGACGTTGCGGACCGAGGCCGGCGACAGCGGCATCGCGATCAGCCGCGAAATATTGCGCGACCCGACCGGCTCGCCGGTCGCGAGATAGCTTTCGACAATTTGACGAAAGATGTCGCGGGAACGCTCGTTGAGCTGGGCGAGGCCTGCGCGCGGCGCGATCAGATGGATCGGATCGTGATGGGCCACGGACGGTAACTCCTCTCAGACGCTTATAATTTGTCCATCCCGGAGGGTTCTGACAAGCGTGGCGTTTGCGGGGTGGAAAACTGGGGGTGAAAAAGCCTTGCCGCCCACCCTCACCCCACCTACAAGCACCGCGAATAGCCCTTTTCCGAGAGTTTTGGAGGATTTCCCATGCGGCCAAGCCGCCGTGCGCCCGACGAATTGCGCCCCGTGACGCTGGAGCGCGGCGTGGTCAAATATGCGGAAGGCTCCTGCCTGGTGAAATTCGGCGACACCCATGTGCTGGTCACCGCCACGCTGGAAGACCGCCTGCCGCCGTGGCTGAAGGGCCAAGGCCGCGGCTGGGTCACCGCCGAATACGGCATGCTACCACGCGCGACCTCCGAACGCACCCGCCGCGAGGCCTCCGCGGGTAAACAAAGCGGCCGTACCGTCGAGATTCAGCGCCTGATCGGCCGCTCGCTTCGTACCATCGTCGATCTCGAAGCGCTCGGTGAGCGCCAGATCACGGTCGATTGCGACGTGCTCCAGGCCGACGGCGGCACGCGCACGGCCTCGATCACCGGTGCCTGGGTCGCGCTCGCCGATTGCATCAACTGGATGAAGGCGCGCAACATGATCAAGGCCAAGGTGCTGCGCGACAACGTCGCCGCGATCTCCTGCGGCATCTACAACGGCACGCCCGTGCTCGACCTCGACTATGCCGAGGATTCGGAAGCCCAGACCGACGCCAATTTCGTCCTGACCGGCGATGGCCGCATCATCGAGGTGCAGGGCACCGCGGAACGCGAACCGTTCACACAAGACGAATTCCTCGCGCTGATGGCGCTGGCCCAGAAGGGCATTGCCCGTCTCGTGGACTTGCAGAAACTGGCCGTCGCGTAGTCAATAGGCCCATGCACCGCCGAATCACCGAAAAGCTCGTCATCGCGACCCACAATCCCGGCAAGCTCGCCGAGATGAAGGAGCTGCTCGCGCCTCACGGCATCGAGGCGGTGTCGGCCGGTGAGCTCGGCCTGCCCGAGCCCGACGAGACCGGCAACGATTTCCGCAGCAATGCCGCGATCAAGGCGATCGCGGCGGCGCAGGCGACCAAGCTTCCCTCCTTCGCCGACGATTCCGGCATAGTGGTCGACGCGCTCGATGGCGCGCCCGGCATCTACAGCGCGCGCTGGGCCGGTCCAGCAAAGGATTTTACCGCCGCGATGGCGCAGATCGAGCGCCTGTTGCAGGAGCGCGGCGCCACCACGCCCGACAAGCGCACCGCGCATTTCGTATCCGCGCTCTGCGTCGCCTGGCCCGACGATCATCTCGAAGAGGTCGAGGCGCGCGTCGACGGCACCTTGGCCTGGCCGCCGCGCGGCACCGCCGGCTTCGGCTATGATCCGATGTTCCTGCCCAATGGCCACGATCGCACGTTCGGCGAGATGACCAGTATCGAGAAGCACGGCCTGCCGCCGCTTGGCCTCGGCCTGTCGCATCGCGCCCGCGCCTTCGTGAAACTGGCGGAGATCTGCCTTGAGCCGCGCTAAGCAAGCTTTCGGCGTCTATGTACACTGGCCGTTCTGCCTGTCGAAGTGCCCCTATTGCGACTTCAACAGCCACGTCCGCCACGCCGCGATCGACGAGACGCGCTTCGCTTCAGCTTTCGCGCGCGAAATCGAAACGACCGCACAGCGTGCGCCCGGGCGTGAAGTCACCTCGATCTTCCTCGGCGGCGGCACGCCTTCACTGATGCAGCCCGCGACCGTCGGCGCGGTGCTCGATGCCATCGGCAAGCACTGGCACGTCGCCAGCGATGTCGAGGTCACGCTCGAGGCAAACCCGACCAGCGTCGAAGCCACGCGTTTTGCCGGCTATCGCGCCGCCGGCGTCAACCGCGTCTCGCTCGGCGTGCAGGCACTCGACGATGCCTCGCTGAAAGCGCTGGGCCGGATGCACAGCGCCCGCGAAGCGCTCGACGCTGTCGCCATCGCGCGCCGCTCGTTCGACCGCTACTCCTTCGACCTGATCTACGCACGCCCCGACCAGACACCGGCGATGTGGGCCGACGAGCTGCGTCTCGCGATCGATGAAGCCGCGGAGCATCTGTCGCTCTATCAATTGACGATCGAGGAAGGCACGCCGTTCTTCGGCCTGCACCAGGCCGGCAAATTGAAGACGCCGGACGAAGCCGTCGCGCGCGCGCTCTATGACGTCACGCAGGAGACCTGCGACAAGCTCGGCCTGCCCGCTTACGAGATTTCAAATCACGCGCGGCGCGGCGCCGAGTGCCGGCACAATCTGGTGTATTGGCGCGGCGATGAATATGCCGGCATCGGCCCCGGTGCCCATGGCCGCCTCGACATCGACGGGATCAGGCACGCCACCGCCACCGAGAAGCGCCCCGAAGCCTGGCTGATGCGGGTCGAAACCAACGGCCACGGCAACGTCACCGACGATCTCCTCAACAGCGAGGAGCGCGCCGACGAATTTCTGCTGATGGGGCTCCGCCTCGCCGAGGGCATCGACCCCGAGCGCTACAGCGCGCTGTCGGGCCGCCCGCTTGATCCCAAGCGCATCGCGCTGTTGCGCGAGGAGGGCGCGATCATCGTGGATGCGACGGGGCGCTTGCGGGTCACGAGCAGCGGATTTCCGGTGCTTGATGCAGTGGTCGCGGATCTGGCGGCATAGCGAGCTGCCGTAGCCCGGATGGAGCGCAGCGTAATCCGGGACGCTTTCGCCACTCGGATAGAACCCGGATTGCGCTGCGCTCCATCCGGACTACGAAGCCATCAAGCCCCAAAACTCTTCGGCGAGCCCGCGACCGCCACGCCACCACCTGTCGTCACCTTCATCACCGCTAACCCACGCTCATTCGTGCCATCGGCGCGGAAGCGGAACAGGCCGTCGATGCCGGCGAAGCCGGAAGGGTTGGTGAGCACATCCGGCGAGAAGCGCGTCGGGCCCTGCGTGCGCGCGAGCGCGGCGACGAGGGCGACCGCGTCATAGGCGAGCGTCGCGGTGCGGATCGGCTCGGCACCGTATTTGGTGCGATAGCGGCCGGAGAAGGCGCGGAAGCCGGCCGGGTCCGGCGCGGCGTAGAGACCGCCTTGCAAGTTTGCATTGGCATAGACGCGCGGATTGTCCCACAGGCCGGTGCCGAGCAGCTGGATGTTGCGCAAATTCGCGCCTGCGGCCGTCATCGCATCGGCCACCGCGACGACGGCATCGCCGTCATCGGCGATGAACAGCGCATCCGCGCTGCCGAGCTGCTGCGCCACGGTGCGTGCCGGCGTCGCGCGATCGGCGCCGTATTTCTCGAAGGCGACAATGCGGCCGCCGCGCCGCGGCACCGCCGCCTTCACCGCGGCCTCGACGACATTGCCATAGGCATTGTCGGGCACGAGCACGGCGACGGAACGTTTTCCGATGCTGGCGGAATATTCGACTATGCGGTTGACGTCGGACTCCGGCAGGAAGCTCAGCAGAAAGACGCCGCGGCCGGCGATGCTGGAATCGGTCGAGAACGCGATCACCGAGATGCCGCGCGTACGCGCGACCTGCGCCACCGCCGGCACCGACTGCGCGAACAGCGGGCCCAGGATGATCTCGGCGCCCTCGTCGACCGCCTGCTGCGCGTTCGCCTGGGCGCCTTGCGGGCTGCCGTTGTCGTCCTTGATCAGGAGCTGGATGTTGGGATTCTGGAACTCGGCCAGCGCCATCTCGGCGGCGTTGCGCATCGACTGCGCGGCAAGGCCGGCATTGCCGGCGGCCGAGAGCGGCAGGATCACGGCAACCTTCACCCCGCCGCTGCCGGCGGTGGTGGCCTGTTGCGGCGGTCCGGCCGGCTGAGCCGGGGCCGGGGAGGAGCTGCTGAACGGGTTGGAGAACTGGCTGAGACTCTGCTGCACGCCGGCGCAGGCCGACAGCAAGGGGGCGCCGAGTAACAGGCCGAGTGCGCTCCGCCGGGTCGCCCCCGATAATCGGGAGCCCTGAACGGGAGATTTAGGATCGCGCGGGCCCAGCATCACAACTTCTCTTCTGACCGACCGTCGGCCGGCCGGTCACAACATTCTTTCCACGACACAAGCCGCGGATTCAGGCATATTGTCGGCAAATAGTTAACTAAAACAAAAGGATAATGACCACTTAACGCGGCCACACCTCAAGCCCTGGCTAGCTGTCCACCATCCGTCACCCGCATCAAGGCGGCGTTTCCGCCGCGAATGTGGCGCCGACGCTTCATTCCCTCTGCAATGTGATGCCGGATGGATCACATTCCAGTCCTTCCTCACCCCTGACCTGGCGCGATCTTTTTCCGAGGACCGGTTCCCAGCCCCCGGGATCATGCCTAAGTTCGATTCATTATGCGCGTAAAGCCGAGCCCGATAAATACACCTGAAGCGACGGATCCCGCCTCGCGCGGTTTCTCCATCGACGCCCATCGGCTGACGGCGCCGAAGGCGGCGCCGGGCCTCCATCTGGTCGCCACCCCCATCGGCAATCTCGGCGACATCACGCTGCGCGCGCTTCAGACGCTCGCCGGCGTCGACGTCATCGCCTGCGAGGACACCCGCATCACGCGGCGCCTGACCGAGCGCTACGCGATCACGGCGCAGCTCAAGCAATATCACGAGCACAACGCGGAAGCGGCGCGTCCGAGGATCCTGGAGGCGCTGGGGCAGGGCGGCTCGATCGCGCTGGTGTCGGATGCCGGCACGCCGCTGATCTCCGACCCCGGTTTCAAGCTGGTGCGCGAGGTCTGCGCAGCCGGCCATGCGGTCTACGCGCTGCCCGGCCCGTCCTCGGTGCTGGCCGCGCTGTCGGTCGCCGCATTGCCGACCGACCGCTTCTTCTTCGAGGGCTTTCTGCCGGCGAAATCCGCCGCGCGAAAGTCGCGCCTTGCAGAGCTCGCCCGCATCGATGCGACGCTCGTGATGTTCGACTCCGGCAACCGCGTCCAGGACACGCTCGCCGAGCTTGCCGAGATCATGGGGACGCGCGAAGCCGCGATCTGCCGCGAATTGACGAAACTGCACGAGGAAATTTCGCGCGCCCCGCTGCAGGAGCTGGCACGCGGAGCGGACACGCTGGAGACGCGCGGCGAATTCGTGCTGGTGATCGCGCCGCCTGCGGCGGACGCGGAGCTGCTGACCTCGGATGCGCTCGACGGCCTGCTGCGCGAGCAGCTCGCCGCGCACAGCGTCAAGGATGCCGTCGCGCATGCGGTCGCGCTCTCGGGCCGACCGCGCCGCGAGGTCTATGCCCGCGCGCTCGAGCTCGCAAAGGACCTGAGGGACGGCGATGGCGAAGACTAAGGGCGCGGAACCGAAGGTCGCCTCGCCCGAGCGCGTCGCCGCGTTCCGCACCGGCATCTCCGCGGAGAGCCGCGCCGCCGCCTATCTCATGGCCAAGGGCTACCGCATCCTCGCCAGGCGCTACCGCACCCCACATGGCGAGATCGACATCGTGGCGCGCCGCCGCAACCTGATCGCCTTCGTCGAGGTCAAGGCCCGCGCGACGCTAGATGACGCCGCCTTCGCCGTGACCCCGCGCCAACAGCAGCGCATCATCGACGCCGCGCAAGGCTGGCTCGTGGCGCATCCCGAGCATGCCGAATTCGAACTGCGATTCGACGCCATGCTGATTGCGCCGCGCTCACTTCCGCGCCATGTGTTGGCGGCATTCGACGCCTCGACCTGAAAGGCAGACCATGAAACTGAACGTCGCCGTCCAGATGGACCCCATCGCCCGTATCAACATCAAGGGCGATTCCACCTTTGCACTGCTCCTGGAGGCGCAGAAGCGCGGCCACGGCCTGTCCTATTACACGCCCGACAAGCTCTCGATGGTCGGCGAGGAGATCGTCGCGCCCATCCAGCTCCTGACCGTGCGCGACGAGCCCGGCAATCACTTCACGCTGGGCGAGCCCAGGCGCGAAGCGCTCAACGGCTTCGACGTCGTGCTGCTGCGCCAGGATCCGCCGTTCGATCTCGCCTACATCACCTCGACGCATTTCCTGGAGCGCATCCATCCGAAGACGCTGGTCGTCAACAACCCCGCCTCAGTGCGCAACGCGCCGGAAAAACTGTTCGTGATGAACTTTCCGCAGCTGATGCCGCCGACGCTGATCTCGCGCGACCTCGACGAGATCAACGCGTTCCGGGATAAGCACGGCGCCGTCGTCATGAAGCCGCTGCACGGCCATGGCGGCGCGGCGGTGTTCCGCGTGATGCCGCAGGACATGAATTTCGGCTCGCTGTTCGACATGTTCTCGGTGACCTTCAAGGAGCCGTGGGTGATCCAGCAGTTCATCCCCGAGGTGAAGCACGGCGACAAGCGCATCATCCTGGTCAACGGCGAGTTCGCCGGCGCGGTCAACCGCGTGCCGGCCGCCGACGACCTCCGCTCCAACATGGTGCGTGGCGGCGCCGCGCAGGAGACCGAGCTCACGCCACGCGAGCGCGAGATCTGCGCCACCGTCGGCCCGGCGCTGCGCGAGCGCGGCCTGCTGTTCGTCGGCATCGACGTCATCAACGGCAACCTCACCGAGATCAACGTGACATCGCCGACGGGCATCCGCGCCATCGCGCGGCTCGGCGGCCCGGACGTCGCGGCGAAGGTCTGGGACACGATCGAGCAGAAGCGGGCGAAGTAGGGCGCTCACTCGTAGCCCGGATGGAGCGCAGCGAAATCCGGGATCTCACAACGCGCTGCACGAGCCCGGATTGCGCTTCGCTCCATCCGGGCTACGGACATCAATTGAAACACGAGGAAGTACGCTCCTCACCCAGAGGAGCGACGACCGCGCACGCTGCGCGAAGCGCCCATGGCTAAACCACCCATTCACCATGACGCCGCGCGCATCGTTCGAACGAACGTCCCGCCCTGCGTGAATCTACGGGGCCATTGGCCGAGCGGATAACGCGACGTTCACCATCTGCCCAGAACGCGCATCGTCACGGGCCATCACACTCGGCCTCGCAACACCCCTTATACCTTTACTCCCTACTCATCGACGCAGGGGAACCCGCCACGTGCGGTTCGAGTGCCCCGCGTAAGAGTAGAAGCGCATGAACACCGCACGCATTGTCGTTCTCGTCATCGCGCTGGGCGCCGGCGGCGTCGCTGCGTATCTGGCGAGCGGCTTTGACAACAAGCCAGCACCCGCCCTTCCCGTCGCCGAGAAGCTGCCGACGGTCGAGGTGCTGATCGCGAAGAACGACATCCAGCTCGGCCAGGCCGTGAAGCCCGAGGATCTGCAATGGCAGTCCTGGCCGGCGGCGACCGCGAGCAGCGCCTTCATCCGCCGCGACAGCAGGCCCGACGCCCAGACCCAGATCGCAGGCTCGATCGCGCGCGTGCCGTTGATGCAGGGCGAGCCGATCCGCGAGCAGAAGCTGGTGCGGGCCGAGGGCTCGGGCTTCATGGCCGCGATCCTGCCCTCCGGCATGCGGGCCGTCTCTACCGAGATTTCAGCCGAGACCGGCGCCGGCGGCTTCATCCTGCCGAACGACCGCGTCGACATCGTTCTAACGCGGCGCCTGAAGAACCCCGATGGCGCCAACGGCGCGACCGGCGGCAACGACCTGATCCTGTCGGAGGTCATCCTGAGCAACATCCGCGTGCTCGCGATCGACCAGGCGCCGAAAGAAAAAGACGGCCAGAACGCCGTACTCGGCAAGACCGTCACGCTCGAGCTCAAGCCGGACCAGGTCGCGACGCTGTCGGCCTCGCGCCAGGGCGGCACGCTGACGCTCGCGTTGCGAAGCATCGCCGATGCCAACGCGTCGGAGATTTCGATCGAAGACCTGACGGCCAAGCGGCCCGGCGGCGTGAACGTGATCCGCTACGGGGTGCAGGCACGGCAACTGACGTCACAGAAGTGATGATGGGGACACCATGAACTACGGGGATGATCGGACGGGCCTGCGCATTCGGGGGAAGCGCGCACGCTCGTTCTGGACGGGGGCGGTGCTGATGCTGGGGCTGATCGCAGCCCCCGACTTCGTCAGCGCGGCGGATGCGCCGGTCGGCGACCAGGCGCCGATGCAGGCGCCGGATCTCGGCGTGTCGCCGGTTTCGACCATCGCGCCTACACGCACGCGCTCGCTGTCGCTCGGCGTCGGCAAGTCCGTCGTCATCGATCTGCCGCGCGAGGTCAAGGACGTGCTGGTGGCCGATCCCAAGATCGCCAATGCAGTGATCCGCTCGTCGCAGCGCGCCTATATCATCGGCGGCCAGGTCGGCCAGACCAACGTCGTGTTCTTCACCGCCGACGGCCAGCAGGTTGCCTCTTACGACATCGCGGTAAAGCGCGATCTCAACGGCATGCGCACGGCGCTGCGCCAGTCGCTGCCGGGCGTGCAGATCGAAGGCGTAGGCGACAGCGTGATGCTGACCGGCTCGGTGTCGAGCCCGATCGAGGCCCAGCAGGCCGGCGACGTCGCCGCAAAACTCGTTGGCGGCGCTGACAAGGTCGTCAACAACATCGTCGTGCGCGGCCGCGACCAGGTGATGCTCAAGGTCGTCGTCGGCGAAGTCCGCCGCGACATCGTCAAGCAGCTGGGCGTCGACCTCAGCGCCAGCCTGAATGCCGGCACGGCGGTCGTGAACTTCAACAATTCCAACCCGTTCTCGGTCTCTGGCGGACCGATCGTCGGCAGCAACGGGCTCGGCGTGGCCGGCCTCGCCAAGGGTGTCGCCACCGTCAGCGCCACGATGCGCGCGATGGAAAGCGCCGGCGTCATGCGCACGCTCGCCGAACCGAGCCTGACCGCGATCTCGGGCGAATCCGCCACCTTCATCGCCGGCGGTGAATTCCCGATCCCTGCAGGCTATTCCTGCGATCCGGTCACCCACGTCTGTACCACCCAGGTCACCTACAAGAAGTTCGGCATCTCCCTGAACTTCACCCCGCTCGTGCTCAGCGAAGGCCGTATCAGCCTGCGCGTGATGACCGAGGTCTCGGAGCTGTCGAACACGAACGCGATCACGCTGACGCAGGCGGTGTCCTCGACCTCGAGCAACTCGATCACCATCCCCTCGGTCCAGACCCGCCGCGCCGAGACCACGCTGGAGATTCCTTCCGGTGGCTCGATGGCGATGGCCGGCCTGATCCAGCAGAAGACCAAGCAGGCGATCAACGGCCTGCCCGGCGTCGACCAGGTGCCGATCATCGGCGCGCTCTTCCGCAGCCAGGACTTCGTCAACAACGAGACCGAGCTGATGGTGATCGTGACGCCCTATGTGGTGCGGGCGGTCGCCCAGAAGGAATTGTCGCGGCCCGACGACGGCTTTGCGCCGGCCTCGGACGCGCAGACGGCGCTGCTCGGCCGCATGAACCGGCTCTATGGCATCGCGCGCAGCGTCGATCCGATCGAAGGCACCCGCGGCGATTTCGGCTTCATCATCGACTGAGACGGACGGTTTGGGGACCGGGGCAAGAAATGGGGCAAGAGGGGACAAAGCGATGACGAAGACGATCGCCGATCGACGTCGCAACCTGCGGATCGCGCTGGCGCTGACGGGGCTTTCCGTCATGCTCGGCGCCTGCAACACCACCGGTGACATCGTCACCCAGACGGTGCCGACCGACTATCGCCAGCGCCACCCGATCGCGGTGCAGGAAGCCAAGAAGTCGATCGTGATCTTCGTCGGCAAGGCGCGCGGCGGCCTCTCCACCGCGCAGCACGCGGACGTCGCGGGCATTGCCAGGGACTGGGTGCGCGAAGGCACCGGTTCCGTCGTCGTCGACGTGCCGAGCGACGCTGCGAATTCACGCGCCGCGGCGGCGACCTATCACGAAATCCGGTCGGTGCTCGCATCCGGCGGCGTGCCGTCGCGCGCCATCGTCCAGCATCCCTATCGCCCCGAGGATCCCGGACTGCTGCCGACCATCCGCCTGAGCTATTCGAAGATCGCCGCGGTCGCCGGCCCCTGCGGGCTGTGGCCGGAAGACGTCGGTCCGAACATCCTCGACCCCGGCTACAACGAGAACCGGCCGTACTTCAATCTGGGCTGCGCCAGCCAGCGCAACCTCGCGGCCATGATCGACAACCCCGCCGACCTCGAGCAGCCGAGGGCGGAGACGCCTGCCTACACTGCACGGCGCGAGATCGCCTTCGAGCGCTACCGCAAAGGCATGGCGACCACGACCATGTATCCCGAGGCCGAAAAGGCCAAACTCAGCGACACCGGCAAATGACAAGTTTTCACGACGACGAGGAAGCGGACGACCCGCGGCACCCCGAGGACCACATTGCGCCGGTTCCTCGCATCTCGGTGCAGGCCTTTTGCGAGACCGAGCAGACGCTCGCCGCGATCACCGCGGCCGGGCAGGATCGCCGTCTCGCCAAGGCGCATCTCACCGCCAAGGGCGGCGGCCTTGCCGCGGCCATCGAAGTCTATGACACGATGCCGACGCCGAACGTCATCGTGATCGAATCCGACGGCACACGCGATATCCTCGAGGGCCTCGACGATCTCGCCGGCGTCTGCGATCCCGGCACACGCGTGGTCGTGATCGGCAACCCCAACGACACCGCGCCCTATCGCGAGCTGGTCCGCCGCGGCGTCAACGACTACGTGGTGGGACCGGTCGAAACCCTCGACGTCGTCCGCTCCATCTGCAGCCTGTTCTCGGCGTCGGAAGCCATCATCACCGGCCGCGTCATCGCGGTGGTCGGCGCCAAGGGCGGCGTCGGTGCGTCCACGGTCGCGCACAACGTGGCCTGGACCATCGCGCGCGACCTCGCACTTGATTCCGTCGTGATCGATCTCGACCTCGCCTTCGGCACCGCCGGCCTCGACTACAACCAGGACCCGGCGCAGGGCATCGCCAACGCGGTGCTCTCGCAGGACCGGCCGGACACGGCGCTGATGGAGCGCCTGCTCGCCAAATGCACCGAGCGCCTCAGTCTCCTCGCGGCGCCCGCAACGCTCGACCGCGTCTACGATTTCGGCGCCGAAGCTTTTGATGCGATCTTCGACACGCTGCGCATGACCACACCCTGCATCGTGCTCGACGTTCCCCACCAATGGTCGGGCTGGACGCGCCGCGCGCTCGTCAATGCCGACGATATCGTGATCGTGGCCGAACCCGATCTGGCCAATTTGCGCAACACCAGGAACATGCTGAGCGTGCTCAAGGCGGCACGGCCCAACGACCGTCCGCCGCTGTACTGCATCAACCAGGTCGGCATGCACAAGCGCGCGGAGATCGACGTCAAGGCGTTCGCCAAGACCATGGAGAGCCAGCCGATCGCGGCGATCCCGTTCGACTCGAAACTGTTCTCGACCGCGGCCAATAACGGCCAGATGATCGCGGAAGTCTCCAAGAACCACCGCACCACCCTTCTGTTCCAGAACATGGCGAACCGCCTCGCCGGGCGTGGCGAGGTGAAGAAGCCGAAGCGCTCGCTGCTCGGGCCGCTCCTGAAGAGGCTCAAGGGCAGGGCGGGTCGCGGGTCAGCCCCGCATCGCAAGGTGTCGTAAGCACCAACGCGAACGAGAAACGAGGGCGGGCTACTTGTCCGCCCGCTGCTGCTTCTTCGCCAGCAACTGCCGTAGCGCCGTGACCTTTGCCGCGGCCTGATCCGGCGGCAGGTCGGCCTTCACGATGGTCTCGGCCTCGGCCTGCTTTCCCTGCAGTCCCACGACGAGCGCCAGATTGGCGCGCACGCGGGAATCGGCGCGATTGTGCTCATAGGCGCGGCGCAGCGTTTCCTCGGCCCGCGGCAGATTGTTCTGGAGCATGTAGGACAGGCCGAGATTGGACAGAACCTGCGGCTCCTCGGGCACGATCTTCAGCGCTGCCGAATAATATTGCTGCGCCTCTTCGTTGCGGCCGAGCTGATCGAGCGCCGCGCCTTGCGCCGACAGGATGCGCCAGTCGGGATCCTCAGGCGTATGCGCGCGGCTGAGCACATCGAAAGCCTGCTGGAAATTGCCGCTGTCGGCGAGCGCGCGGCCGTAGCCGGCGAGCAGCGCCTTGTTGCTGGGATGGGCGAGCACGGCCTGCTCCATCACCGCAACGGCCTGGGCGCGCTGGCCGGTCTCGCGCAGCGCCATGCCATATTCGAGCGCGACGTTGGGATCGGAAGGCTTGGCGCGATAGCGCTCGCGAAGCGCGTCCATGTCCGGCTTCGGGTCGGCCCTGCCAGCGGTTTCCGACTTGCCACCGAGCGCGCCGGTGATGTCCTCCAGACTCGTGGTCTGGCAGCCGCCGAGGGCAAGCATCACGAGCGCGGAAAGCAGGAATCTCGCCGGCGGAGAGGCAAGGGACGAACGCTTGGGCATACTCTGATCACTCGGCGACTGATCAGCGATGCTTACCGATTAACCCTAAAGTCCAGTTAAGGAACCTGGCCCGTCCGGCTCAATCGGTGAACTCGGCGCCGAATTCGCAGCCGATGCGCCAGCGCAGGCGGCATTGGCGGGAATAATCGGGCGCGAAGATGATGGTGAATTGCGGCGGCACTTCCAGAAACTCCGCCACCACTTTCACGCCCCCATCCGAGATATCCGTGATCGTGCAATCCCTCGGCAGCGAGCCCGCGCCAAAGTGAATCTTGGCGAGCCGAGTGCACACCCGTCGTTCGCTTCTGCGGCGATTTGCAAGCATTTGAATTGTTCACCCGTTAGATCACGGCCCATCCCGCAGCTCTAGGAGTAGCGAACATTCGTTGGGATGTGCTGATGAGAGCCGCTCGCATTCGAGGCGTAGTGTCTGCGTGATGTTTACGACCGGTTAGGGTTTTCCGGGCCCTCGGGCTGTTCTCGTATTGTTCTTGCAAGAAAGATCGGGCTCTGCTACCCCTAATTGTACGAGAGGGCAGGCTGGTTCGGGCATGGTTCAGCGGGTTTCTACCGTCGCCTTTGAGGGGATTGAGGCCCGCGCGGTCGACGTGCAGGTGCAGGTCGCGCCCGGGCTGCCGGCTTTCGCCATTGCAGAGTGTGAATGCCAACACTATACGGCGTCAACACATGGAGATTGCAATGGAATTGTGGAACTCGGCCGCCATCCTCGCCCTTAGGAGTGCCGTTCGGTTCGCTTCGGGCATAGCACACACTGCGAGAGCACTGGGAGACCTTGGCGAGCGTCTTGAGCTCGCTGCGGAGCGACAGGCTCACGTGTGGTGGTTGATCATCGAGAAGGTGCTGGAGCCCCTGATCGCCAACGCCAAAGCCTGAGGCGGCCCCAATGAATGCCCCTGTCCGCACCGAGGCCCAAGCACGGGCCTACTCCTACGTTCGGTTCTCAACGCCCTCGCAAGCCGCTGGAGCAAGTCTACAGCGACAGACGGAGAAGGCGGCCAAGTATGCCCTTGAGCACGGGCTAACGCTCGACACCGAGCTAAACATGACGGACCTCGGTGTGTCGGCCTACCGGGGAAAGAACGCGCACACAGGGGCACTCGGTGGATTTCTCAAGGCCGTCGAGGCGGGATACAACGCGCATTCGATGGCAGCGCATTGGCCGCAGATGCTGGAGGACGCGCAGTATCAGACAGTCTCGCTTGTAACGACACCCCGAGAGCGCATCAGGTATGGGGACGAGGAACCCGTCTACGACCAGAAAAAGAAGAAAATTAAGCTGCCTCGCACATGCCATGACTGCGGTGCTCTCCAAGGGCAACTTCACGTGAGCGGATGCGACATGGAAGAATGCCCGGCCTGTGGCGGCCAAGCCATTTCCTGCGGCTGCGTACAGGTTCCCATGACGTCCGAACAGTTAGAGGCTTGGACGGAGCGAGATGACACAGTCGACGACGACCATTTGGAGCCTGACAGCAAAACCGATGAGCTGAAACCGCAAGGCCCACCGCCTGATCCATAAATTGTCATTGACGTAATCACCTGCTCATGATCGGCGCGCCCGGCGCCGGCAAGTCGATGCTGGCGGCGCGCCTGCCCTCGATCCTGCCACCGCTGTCGCCGGGCGAATTGCTCGAAGTCTCCATGATCGCCTCCGTCGCCGGCGAGATCGAGGGCGGCGCGTTGACCGCGCGGCGGCCGTTCCGTTCGCCGCATCATTCCGCCAGCATGGCCGCACTCACCGGCGGCGGCATCCGCGCAAAACCCGGCGAGATCTCGCTTGCGCATCAGGGCGTGCTGTTCCTCGACGAGCTGCCCGAGTTCGATCCTCGGGTGCTGGATTCGCTGCGCCAGCCGCTGGAGAACGGCGAGGTCTCCGTCTCCCGCGCCAATCATCGCGTGACTTATCCTGCGCGCTTCATGCTGGTCGCGGCGATGAATCCGTGCCGCTGCGGCCATGCGTTCGAGCCCGGCTATGCCTGCAAGCGCGGCCGCATCGATCGCTGCACCGGCGACTACCAGGCGCGCATCTCCGGTCCGCTGATGGACCGCATCGATTTGCGCATCGAGGTTCCCGCGGTGACCGCAGCCGATCTGATCCTGCCGCCGGCGGCGGAGGGCTCGGCGGAAGTCGCCGCGCGCGTGGCAGCCGCGCGCGACATCCAGCTCGCGCGTTACGCGGATGCGGGCCTGCCGCATGTTCGCACCAATGCCGAGGCGCCGGCCTCGGTGTTGGAGGACGTCGCCAAGCCGGATGCGCAAGGCGCCAAATTACTGCGCGACGCCGCCGAGACCATGCGGCTGTCGGCTCGCGGCTATCACCGCGTCCTGCGGGTGGCGCGCACGCTCGCCGATCTCGACGGCGCCGACAAGATCGGCCGGCTGCATCTCGCCGAGGCGCTGTCCTACCGCGCACTCGCGGAGGATGTGCGGCAGATGGCCTGATCCTTCCGCGCATCAACCCGGCGGTAACGAGTTTCCTTTACGCTCTGCAAACCATAAGGCCCAAGCGTTCCCCTATGAGTTCCACACAGGGCCCGGGCGAGTAGAGTGTCATGTTGCGTTTCAAGATCCTGGCCTCGGTTGTTCCCCTGCTGGCGGCCGCGGTGTTCGCCCGCGGCGAGATCGGATCGGTCTCGCATCCCTGCATCGCGCTGGGCGAGACTTCAGTCGAGCTGACATCCCTGTTCTGGACGGCCGGCGTCCATGTCGCCTTCACCGACGATCTGTCGCGGGCCACGGTGCGGGTTCAGATCACCGACGATCCGGACGCGGCGGACTTCGCGGTCGTGGACGACGGTCTCGGCTCCGAAACGGATTCCTGTCAGGCCAATCCGGCGACGCGCCTCATCACGATTGCCGCGGAGCCGGTCGACGGCGGTCCGGTGATTTACCTGTCCACCGACGGGCCGGCCGATTACCGCATCTATGTGCGCTCGAAGACCTTTTCGCAGCGCGAGGCCGCGGCGCTGATCGTCGGTGCCAATGGCGGCCACCGCCCGCTCCCGCTCCAGGCCGCCTCGCTCTGAAGCGTTAACACCTCGTCAACCCTGTTTGGAGGCCGAACCAAAGCCTCAAGCTGTTCGCAAGGTCGGCGAGACATCGTCGCAATTGGCGACGCGGGGTTTCGGAGCAAGAGTCGGGGTCGATGGCGATGGATCGGACGTTCCGGATCAAGGTGCGCATGCGCCGCTTCAGGCGACAGCATCCCCGCATCGCGTTCGCGATCCGCTCCTTCATGATTTTCTCGGCGACGTTCGGCGGCGCCTATGGCTTCGTCTCCGGCAGCCGCTCCGAGAACTCCGGCTACGATCCCAATACGTTTGCGGTCGGCGCGAGCTTCCTGTTCGCGCTCGCCTGCCTCGGCCTCGCCACGCTCAGCATGCGGCTGCGCTTCGTCAACAAGCGGATGCGTAAGCTCGCCGCCCACAACGAGACGCTGATCGACCGCAATTGGGAACTGAAGGAAGCGGAGGAGCGCGCGCGCAGCCTGTTCGAACAGCAGGGCGATCTGATCGTGCTGCGCGACCACCAGGGCCGCATCTCCTTCGCCAACGACGCCTATTGCGCACTCGCAGGACAGGGGCGCAACGCGCTGGTCGGCACGCGTTTCGATTTCGACGTCCTCGAGCAGGGCGACAGCGCCCGCGAAAGCAACGGCACGCGCATTCACGACCAGAGGATCACCACCCCGCACGGCGCGCGCTGGATCGCCTGGCGCGAGGGCTATGTCCGTCTCGATGCCGGCCAGCCCGCCGAATTGCAGAGCGTCGGACGCGACGTCACCGACCGCACCGAGACCGAGCGCGCGCTGTCGGACGCGCGCGACCAGGCCGATGCCGCCAACCGCGCCAAGTCGCGCTTCCTGGCGATGGCCTCGCATGAGATCCGCACGCCGCTCAACGGCATGATCGGCATGGGCGGCCTGTTGCTCGACACCACGCTGACGCCGGAGCAGACGACCTATGCCAGGGCGGTGAAAACCTCCGGCGAAGCGCTGATGGCGCTGATCGAGGAGCTGCTCGACTATTCCAAGATCGAGGCCGGCAAGCTCGATCTCGACCAACGCCCGTTCGCGCTCTCGACCATGATCGAGGAGATCACCGAGCTGCTCGCGCCGCGCGCGCAGGCAAAGACGCTCGAGATCGCCGCCTATGTCGACGAGCGCCTGCCGCTCGAGGTCGTCGGCGATGCCGCGCGGTTGCGCCAGGTGCTGCTCAACCTCGCCGGCAACGCCATCAAGTTCACCGCGACCGGCGGCGTCGCGCTGATCGTCGAACCCGGCATCTGGCCGAACGAGATCAGCTTTCTGGTGCGCGACACCGGCATCGGCATCGCGCCCGAGGCGCGAACGCGCATCTTCCGCGAGTTCGAGCAGGCCGACGAGCGCGTCGCCCGCACCTATGGCGGCACCGGGCTCGGCCTTGCCATCAGCGAACGCATCGTCAAGCGCATGGGCGGCCGCATCACCCTGGAGAGCGAGCCGGGCAAGGGCTCGACCTTCGACGTCGCGATCCCGCTTGCGCCATCGCAATCCGGCGCGGGGCAGACGGCGTTCCCGAGCCCTGATCTCACCGGCAAGTCGATCCTCCTGATCGCCGACGGCATCGAGGCCTCGCTGATCGCGCGGCGGCTGGAGCGCTGGGGCGGACAGATCTGCCTCGTCTCGGATGGAGCCGTCGCAGAGGCGCTGCTGCCGGAGCGCTCATGGCATGCGGTGCTGGTCGATCGTGCGATCGGCGCCGCCATCGCCGACCATCTCGGCGAGGTCGCGCGCAAGCATGCGACGCAGCGGCTGGTGCTGCTGACGTCGAGCTCGCGTCACGAGAAATTTTCAGCTTCCTTCACCGGCTTTCTGATCAAGCCGCTGCGCGCAGCTTCGCTCGCGGCACGTCTCGCGCTGACGCCGGAGGTCGCCTCGCCCGAACTGGCGCCGGAGCCGCCGGCCGCCTCCCCCGCCGGCGTCGTAACGGCAAAGGGTCTGTCGATCCTCGTCGCCGAGGACAACGAGATCAACGCGCTGCTGATGCGCTCGCTGCTGACCAAGCTCGGCCACCGCGTCGTCATCGCGGTTCATGGCGAGGCGGCGCTGGAATCCTGGCTCGCCGCGTCATCCGCCGGCACGCCCTACGATCTCGTGCTGATGGACATCCAGATGCCGCAGCTCGACGGCATCGAGGCGACGAAACGCATCCGCACGCATGAGGCGGCCAAAGGCGGCCACCACACGCCGATCCTCGCGCTCACCGCCAATACGCTGGTGGAGGATCGCTATGCCTGTTTCGAGGCGGGCATGAACGGATTTCTGATCAAGCCGCTCGACCGCGACAAGCTGGACGAGGCGCTGGCCGGGCTGGCGGCGGCGCGGCATCTGGCGGTGTAGGAAGGTCTCTCCTCCGTCATTGCGAGGAGCCCTTGCGACGAAGCAATCCAGAATCCCTCCGCGGAAAGATTCTGGATTGCTTCGCTGCGCTCGCAATGACGATGTGGCTGCAGGCGTGCGCCAATCACCGATGCCGTAGGGTGGGCAAAGCCAACGGGTCGCGCGAATGCGCGCCCAATGACAGGCTCCGCGTGCCCACTATTCACATTCGACAATGCAGATAGACGGTGGGCACGGCGCTTCGCGCCTTTGCCCACCCTACGATACCGCGGCCTATAGCCGTCGCAGCGCCACGCTTGCCACGGTGTGGTCGGCGCCCTTCTTCAGGATCAGCGTCGCGCGGGGGCGGGTCGGCAGGATGTTATCCTCGAGATTGGCGAGGTTGGTGCGTTCCCAGATCGCGATCGCGGTGGCGGTGGCTTCCTCGTCCGACAACAGCGCGTAGCGATTGAAGTAGGATTTCGGATTGGTGAACGCGGTGTCACGCAGCGCCAGGAAGCGCTTGATGTACCATTGCCGCAGCGCCGCCTCGTCGGCGTCGATATAGACCGAAAAGTCGAAGAAGTCGGAGACGACGGGCACCGCCTTGCCGTCGCGCGGCAGCTTGCCGGTTTGCAGCACGTTGACGCCCTCGACGATCAGGATGTCCGGCTGGTCGATCTCGGCCCACTGGTTCGGCACGATGTCGTAGGTCAGATGCGAATAGACCGGCGCGCGCACGTGGCGGCGGCCTGCCTTGATGTCGGAGAGGAAGCTGAGCAGCAGCGGCAGGTCGTAGCTCTCCGGAAAACCCTTCTTCTGCATGATGCCCTGCCGCTCCAGCACGGCGTTGGGATACAGAAATCCGTCGGTGGTGATCAGTTCGACCTTCGGACGCGGCGACCAGCGCGCCAGCAGTGCCTGAAGCACGCGGGCCGTGGTGGATTTTCCGACCGCGACCGAACCAGCGACGCCGATGATGTAGGGCATCTTGCGGTCGCGGATGTTGAGAAACTGGCGCTCTGCGTAGTACAGGCGCTGCATCGCATCGACATAGATCGACAAGAGGCGCGACAGCGGCAGGTAGATGTCCTCGACCTCCTGCAAGTCCAGGCGATCGTGCAGCGAGCGCAGCCGGTCGAACTCGCCGGGCTCCAGCGTCATCGGCGTGTCGTCGCGCAGTCGCGACCACTGCTCGCGCGTATAGACGCGGTACGGATTATACTGCTGCTCGGGTGCGCGGATATCCATGACGCGACCTTTCCGTTGGGATCTACTAACCCTTGCGGGACGCCTTTTCTTCCAATCCGGACATATTCGTCCGCTTGTCCAGCGCGGCCTCGACCTCCTCCAGCTTTACGCCGCGGGCCTTGAGCAGCACAAGGAAGTGATAGAGCAGGTCGGCACTTTCAGCGATCAGATGCGCGCGATCGTTTTCGACTGCTGCGATTACGGTTTCGACTGCCTCCTCGCCGAACTTCTTGGCGCAATGCTCGGCGCCCTTGTCCAGGAGCTTACGGGTATAGGACGCCTCGCCGCCGGCCGCCGCGCGGGCGTCGATGGTGTCGGCCAGATCGTGGATCGTGAAACGCGACATCGGAATTACTCGAACAACACACAAGGCCACGGAGGCCATTCCCCGTAGGCCTATGTAGCATTTTTATGATCGGGAGTCGTCAGGCATCGAGGCGCATGGCCAGTCCGCGCCGGGCCATGTGCTCCTTGGCTTCGCGAATGGTGAATTCCCCGAAATGGAAGATCGAGGCGGCCAGCACAGCTGTGGCGTGGCCGTTGCGGATACCGTCGACGAGATGATCGAGATTGCCGACGCCGCCCGAGGCTATCACGGGAACGGGAACGCTGTCGGCGATCGCCCGGGTCAGCGGGATGTCGAAGCCCTGCCGGGTGCCGTCGCGGTCCATGGAGGTGAGCAGGATTTCACCAGCACCGAGCGAGACCACTTCCTGGGCATATTCGATGGCATCGATGCCGGTCGAGTTGCGGCCACCATGGGTGAAGATCTCCCAGCGGTCGCCGCCCGGACGCTTGACCCGCTTGGCGTCGATCGCGACCACCACGCATTGTTCGCCGAATTTCTCGGCAGCTTCCTTGACGAACTCGCGCCGCGACACCGCGGCGCTGTTGATCGAGACCTTGTCGGCGCCGGCGCGCAGAAGCGTCTTGATGTCGTCAACCTTGCGCACGCCGCCACCGACGGTCACGGGCATGAAGCAGGCCTCCGCCGTACGCCGGACCACGTCCAGCATGATGCCGCGGTTCTCGTGGGTCGCGGTGATGTCGAGGAAGGTGAGCTCGTCGGCACCGGCGGCGTCATAGGCGATCGCGGCTTCGACGGGATCGCCGGCATCGCGCAGGTCGACGAAGTTGACGCCCTTGACGACCCGGCCGTCCTTGACGTCGAGGCAGGGGATCACGCGCACCTTGAACATGTGTCGGCTCCTAGGCGGTGCGCGCGTTGCGGATCAAGGTGAGGGCGGCGGCGGGATCGAGCCGGCCGTCGTAAAGCGCACGGCCGGCGATCGCGCCGGCGAGCTTCCTGGCGCGCGGCGTCAGCATCGCCTTGACGTCCTCGATCGAGGCGAGGCCGCCGGAGGCGATCACGGGAATCGAGATCGCATCTGCCAGCGCAATGGTCGCATCGTGGTTGAGGCCCTTGAGCAGGCCATCGCGCGCGATGTCGGTGAAGATGATGGCGGCGACGCCGGCATCCTCGAAACGCTGCGCGATTTCCAGCACCGTCACCTGCGAGGTCTCGGCCCAGCCTTCGACGGCGACCTTGCCGTCACGGGCATCGAGCCCGACCGCAACGCGGCCGGGGAATTTCCTTGCAGCCGCCTTCACCAGTTCAGGGTCGCGCACCGCGGCGGTGCCGATGATGACGCGGGTGATGCCCTTGTCGAGCCAGGCTTCGACGGTCGCGAGATCGCGAATGCCGCCGCCGAGCTGCACCGGGATCTTGATCGTCTTGAGCATCGCCTCTACCGCCTGCGCATTCACCGGCTTGCCGGCAAAGGCGCCGTCGAGATCGACGACGTGGAGATACTCGAAGCCCTGTTCGACAAAGCTCTGCGCCTGGGCCGCGGGATTGAGGTTGAACACGGTCGCGCGCGCCATGTCGCCTTGCTCGAGGCGCACGCACTGGCCGTTCTTGAGGTCGATCGCGGGAAAGAGAATCACGGTTTCCATCGCAAAAAGTTCGAGATCAGGGCCAGGCCGAAACGCTGGCTCTTCTCGGGGTGGAATTGGGTGCCGATGGCGGTGTCCTTCGCGACGATCGCGGTGACCGGTCCACCGTAATCGGCGCGCGCGAGCACGTCCGCCTCGTTGGCGGCGTTGAGGTGGTAGGAGTGCACGAAATAGGCGTGCTGGCCCTTGGGGCCGAGCGGCAGCCTGTCCAGCACCGGATGCTCCTGCAGCAGGTCGAGCGTGTTCCAGCCCATGTGCGGGATCTTCAGGCTCTCGTCGCGCGGCATGATCTTCTCGACGTCGCCGCCGACCCAGTTCAGGCCCTCGGTGATGACGTGTTCCTTGCCGCGGCTCGCCATCAGCTGCATGCCGACGCAAATACCAAAGAAGGGCCGCGCCTTGACGCGGACCGCTTCGGTGATCGCCTCGACCATGCCGTTGACGGCATCGAGCCCGCGCCGGCAATCGGCGAAGGCGCCGACGCCCGGCAGCACCAGACGGTCGGCGCCGTAGGCCTGATCCGGATCGCTGGTGACGAAGACCTTTTGCGGAATCTCCAGGCTGCGCGCGGCGCGCTCGAACGCCTTGGCGGCGGAATGCAGATTGCCTGAACCGTAATCGATGATCGCGACGCTCATCTTGACCCTCCCGGTTCCGGAAACAATCCAATGATGCCGCCCGACGGCAGCGGTGGCGGATTTGAGAATTGCTGACCCGGCACGTTGCGGGTTGGCGGCGGGCCGCCGCGATCGACGGCCCATTGATCGTTGACGATGCCGCGCTGCTTCAGGCTCCAGCGCTCGAAGAAACGCCGCTCGGCGGTGTCCTCGTCGTCGGAGATGACGACGTCAAGCTGGCGCCACTTGCCGCGCGACAGTGTCCAGCGGCGCAGGCTCGAGGCCTCGAAACCCATCAGCACCGCGATGATCATATTGGCCAGGAAGATCGAGCTGCGGCCAACGCCGAGGCTATGCAGCCCTGCATCGAATGCAGCCAGGAAAATCACCCAGCCGATCAGCGCCAGCCAGAGCCTGTTCCAGAGCAGCCAGAACGGACCCAAAACCATCGCCCAGAAATGAAAACCGTCGCGCACGAAGACGAACTTGTCGGTCGCGCGCAGATCGGCTCCGGCAGGGGAGGGAGCATGAACTGTGTAGACAGGCATGGTGATGCCCCGTTCCTAGGAATTCAGTGATACCGCAAGCGGCGCGTGCCGCGGGCCGAAAGACGTCAGCCGCCGAGCGAACCCTTGGTGGACGGGATTTCGCCCACGGCCTTCGGATCGATCGCGACGGCAGTGCGCAGCGCCCGCGCCAGGCCCTTGAAGCAGGACTCGGCGATATGGTGGCTGTTATCGCCATATAGGGTCTCGACGTGGAGAGTCACGCCGGCGTTCATGGCGAAGGCCTGGAACCACTCGCGCACCAGCTCGGTATCGAACTCGCCGATCTTGTCGCGGGGGAAGTCGGCCTTGAACACCAGGAACGGACGGCCCGAGATGTCGATGACCACGCGCGACAGCGTCTCGTCCATGGGCATGTGCACGCCGGCATAGCGGGTGATGCCCGCCATGTTGCCGAGCGCCTGCTTGACCGCCTGGCCCAGCGCGATGCCGGTGTCCTCGGTGGTATGGTGATGATCAATGTGCAAATCGCCAACCGCCTTGACCGTGAGGTCGATGCGGGAATGGCGGGCGAGGAGATCGAGCATATGGTCGAAAAAGCCGATGCCGGTCGCGATATTGGACACGCCGGTGCCATCGAGGTTCACGGTGACCTCGATGTCGGTTTCCTTGGTCTTGCGCTTGATCGTCGCGGTGCGCATTGAAAAGCGGTTTCCATTCTGGTTTTGGACCGAAAACGGCGGTCTTTTAACAGTCAAATGACGCCTTCGCTACTGCGGGAACGGCTGGCCGGGCCTCTACTTCTGCCTATGGTGAGCGAAATGGGCCCGGAGCGGCCCGTTGTACGGTCGGTCCCGACCGCCTAAATCAGGTCCGACAACGAGGTATTTGATGCAGGATTCCCAGAACAGCGCACCGGGCTGGCACGGCACCACGATTTTGACGGTCCGCAAGGGCGGCAAGGTGGTGATCGGCGGCGACGGCCAGGTCTCGATCGGCCAGACCGTGATCAAGTCCAACGCCAAGAAGGTGCGAAAACTCGGCAAGGGCGACGTCATCGGCGGCTTTGCCGGCGCCACGGCTGACGCCTTCACGCTCTTCGAGCGGCTCGAATCCAAGCTCGAGCAGTATCCGGGGCAGCTGACCCGGGCTGCGGTGGAGCTCGCCAAGGACTGGCGGACAGACCGCTATCTGCGCCGCCTGGAGGCTATGATGATCGTGGCCGACAAGGACGTCTCCCTGGTCCTGACGGGCACCGGCGACGTGCTGGAGCCCGAGGCCGGGGTCATGGCGATCGGCTCTGGCGGCAATTACGCCCTGGCCGCTGCGCGGGCCTTGATCGACACCGACAAGGATGCCGAGACCATCGTCCGCCGCTCCCTCGATATCGCCGCCGACATCTGCGTCTACACCAACCGCAATCTGACCATCGAAAGCCTGGCGACCGGCTAGGCCAGACCGAACAGGACATGGCGCCCGCCTACACCTTCCGCCCGATGAGCCCGGCCGATTTGCCGCTGATCCGGCGGTGGCTGGGCGAGGTGCATGTGCGGGAGTGGTGGGGCGATCCGGACGAGCAGTTCTTGCTGGTGAGCGGCGATCTCGATGAGCCGGCGATGGACCAGTTCATCGTGTTGGCTGGCACCCACCCGTTCGGCTATCTTCAATGCTATCGCCTGACAGCCTGGAATACCGGCTTCGGGCCGCAACCGGAGGGCACCCGTGGGATCGACCAGTTCATCGGCGAAAGCGACATGATCGCGCGCGGCCACGGCTCCGCGTTCATCCGCCAGTTCGTCGACGGCCAGTTGCGGCAGGGCCTGCCACGCATTGTCACCGATCCCGATCCGCTCAACGCACGCGCCGTGCGCGCTTATGAGAAGGCCGGCTTCGTCCGCGACCGCATGGTCGAGACGCCGGACGGGACGGCGCTGCTGATGGTGCGCGAGCCGTGACGCTGACGAGCACGCACGAGAGCAAGGTCGCCGTACCGCCATTGGCCTGGGTCGGCATCGCACTGCTGCTGCTGGCGCTGCAGGCCTCGATCTTGTTCGCGATGGGGCGGGTGCCGATCTGCACCTGCGGCTATGTAAAGCTCTGGCATGGCGTGGTGAACAGCTCCGAGAATTCGCAGCACATCGCCGACTGGTACACCTTCTCTCACATCCTGCATGGCTTCCTGTTCTACGGCTTGACCTGGCTGCTGTTCGCGCGCCTGCCCTTCCTACAACTGTCCTGGCCGGCACGGCTGATCGTCGCCATGCTGATCGAAGGCGCCTGGGAGATCGTCGAGAACTCGCCCTTCATCATCGAACGCTACCGTGCCGGCACGATCTCGCTGGATTATTTCGGCGACAGCATCGTCAATTCGATTTCTGACAATCTGGCCATGATGATGGGGTTCCTCGCCGCGCGCGTGCTGCCAGTCTCGGTGACCGTCCTGCTCGGGCTCGCCTTCGAGATCATGCTCGCGCTTCACATTCGCGACAATCTGACGCTCAATATCCTGATGCTGATCCATCCGATCGACGCCGTGAAACAGTGGCAATCGGGCCCGCCCATCATCTGACGTAAAATGCGGCTTGTCCCGACCCGCATCTGATCCTAGCTAAGGTCCCATGACAGACTTCTCTCCCCGCGAAATCGTCTCCGAACTCGACCGTTTCATCGTCGGCCAGGCCGATGCCAAGCGCGCGGTCTCGATCGCGCTGCGCAACCGCTGGCGCCGGCAGCAGCTCTCCGGCTCCTTGCGCGAAGAGGTACTCCCGAAGAACATCTTGATGATCGGCCCCACCGGCGTCGGCAAGACGGAGATCGCGCGACGGCTCGCCAAGCTCGCGAACGCGCCGTTCCTGAAGGTGGAAGCGACGAAATTCACCGAGGTCGGCTATGTCGGCCGCGACGTCGAGCAGATCGTGCGCGATCTCGTCGAGGTCGCGATCGCCCAGGTGCGTGAGCGCAAGCGCAAGGACGTGCAGGCACGCGCGCAGCTCGCCGCCGAGGAGCGCGTGCTCGACGCGCTGGTCGGCGCCAATTCCAGCCAGGCAACGCGCGAATCGTTCCGCAAGAAGCTGCGCGCTGGCGAGCTCAACGACAAGGAAATCGAGATCGAGACGCAGTCCTCGGGCGGCGGCATGCCGATGTTCGAGATCCCGGGCATGCCCGGCGCGCAGATGGGCGCGGTGTCGCTCGGCGACATCTTCGGCAAGCTGGGCGGGCGCAGCAAGACGCGGCGACTGACGGTGGAGAACTCGCACGAGATCCTCGTCAATGAGGAATCCGACAAGCTGCTGGATACCGACCAGCTCACGCTGGAGGCGATCAGCGCGGTCGAGAACAACGGCATCGTGTTCCTGGACGAGATCGACAAGATCTGCGCACGCGACGGCCGGGTCGGCGGCGACGTCTCGCGCGAGGGCGTGCAGCGTGACCTGTTGCCGCTGATCGAAGGCACCACGGTCTCGACCAAGCACGGCGCGGTGAAGACCGATCACATCCTGTTCATCGCGTCCGGCGCCTTCCACGTCGCGAAACCGTCCGACCTGTTGCCGGAATTGCAGGGCCGCCTGCCGATCCGCGTCGAACTGCAGGCACTGACCCGCGACGACATGCGGCGCATCCTGACCGAGCCCGAGGCCTCGCTGATCAAGCAATATATCGCGTTGCTGCAGACCGAGGGCGTGACGCTCGACATCACCGCCGACGCCATCGACGCCCTGGCCGACGTCGCGGTCGCCGTCAATTCCACCGTCGAGAACATCGGCGCGCGGCGGCTCCAGACGGTGATGGAACGGGTGCTGGACGAAATCTCCTTCACCGCCCCCGACCGCAGCGGCGAGACCGTCAAGGTCGATGCGGATTTCGTGCAGAAGCACGTCGGCGACCTCGCCAAGAACGCCGATCTGAGCCGGTTCA
The DNA here is from genome assembly GCF_054061875.1 of Bradyrhizobium sp. S3.7.6. Taxonomy (NCBI): domain Bacteria; kingdom Pseudomonadati; phylum Pseudomonadota; class Alphaproteobacteria; order Hyphomicrobiales; family Nitrobacteraceae; genus Bradyrhizobium; species Bradyrhizobium sp. S3.7.6. Next base: position 902,046 of record NZ_JBSSEQ010000001.1, read on the forward strand.
TTTTGTAATTCGGCTGCGGCCACGCTATGGATGCCGCTGTCGTCCCTGCGAAAGCAGGGACCCATAACCACCAGCGGCTCTTGTTGAAACAGATGGCGACCACGATCCCGGCTCGAACGACTTCCTGTGGTTATGGGTCCCGGATCTGCGCTCGCTGTGCTCGCTTGTCGGGGACGACGGCGGAGGTAGATCGCGTCAGTTCGGGTGCGGCGTGATCGCCCAGATTCAGAAAAATCCCTGGCGTCTCCTGCTCGCGATCAACGCCGCGGTCATCGTCGGCGTGTTCGTCCACAAGATCCAGCTGCCGCCTTACGTCCCCTACATCCACCTCCTCGTCGACTATCATTTCGGCTTCATCAAGCGCGCGCTGATCGGGGCCATCGTCGCGCTGTTCACGGACAAGGTGCCGGTTTGGCTGGTGTTCGCGCTCGGCGGAGCGACGTGGCTGGTGACGCTGGGGCTGTACGCAAGGCTATTCCAGAAAACGTTCGGCTTCACCGCGAGAACGCTGCCGCTGTTCGTCTTCATCGCGGGCTCGCCGTTCTTTCTCAAGAACTTCATGCACACGCTCGGCCATTTCGACATCTATGGCTGCGCGCTGGCGATCATCCTGCTGCTGATGCCGGCGGGCTCGCTGCTGTTCGTCGCAATGGCCGCGCTGTTCTCGATCGTCCTCGTGCTGATCCACCACATTCATCTGCTGATGTATGTGCCGACGATCATCGCCATCGTCGTGATCAGGCACTACCTCGCCTACAGCGTCACCAAGACGAATGTCGCGTTTGGTTTGGTGGCATTGCTTGGCGTGAGCGCGCTGTTCTTCGCGGCGCAATTCCTGGGAACGATGCCGATCCCGGAAGCGGATTTCGTTGCCTACCTGAAGACCCGGATGGCTGATCCGGCGCGGACCGACCTGCTGCAATTCGCCTACATCTGGTACCAGCCGCTGGCGAAGGAGGTTTCGGATACCTGGGGCCGCCTGCCGCACAACATCCTCGGCGTGCCGGTGTTTGCCCTGCTGATCTGGCTGCACACGCCACTCTGGCGCTATTTTGCCGGCGTGATCGGCGCGCTCGCGAACGACCTGCACCGGCGCCTCGTCATCGCGGCGCTGATCGGCATCAGTCTCGCCTATCTCGTGATGTTCGCGATGGTGTTCGACTATTCGCGCTGGATCTCGAACTGGGCGGTCTGCCTGTTCCTGATCCTGCACGCGGTGAAGATGCTGCCGGCCAAGTACAATGCACCGCTGATCGCGTCGGAGGATCGGAAGACAAATATCTTCGGCCTGATCCTCACGCTGATCCCGCGCGTCGGAATCGTCCGGCCGTTCTAATACCTCGCCCGGCGTATCCGCACATAGAGCGCGCCCTCGCCGCCATGGCCGATATGCGCCTCCTCGAAGCCGACGACGAAGGCGCGGAATTCCGGCAGGCTCAGCCATTCCGGCACCTGGCGGCGGAGCACGCCGCTTTCGCCGCCGCTCCGTCCCTTGCCAGTGATGACGAGCACGAAGGTCAGGCCGTCATCATGGGCGCGGTGCAGGAAGCCGGTCAAGGCCCGGTGGGCGCGTATCTGGGTCATGCCGTGCAGATCGAGCCGCGCCTCGATCTCGCTGCGGCCGCGCGACAATTTTGTGCGCTCGCGCTTGCCCAGCGGTGCCAGCGGCGGCATGGCCGGCTTTGCCATGCGCACCGCCGGCGCGGCAGCGATCGGCCGTGGCGATGGCGCAGATCGCGTAGCCGGCGCTGCCGGTGAAGGCTCAGTGCGCGGCGGGGCGTGTGTCTTTGCCACGCGATGCTTCCGCAGCGGCTTGACCTGTTTTGCGACCGCATCCCACAGCGCGCGCTCCTCCTCGCTCAGCGCACGGCGGCGCGGCGAGGTACGAGGCTCCAGCACGGGCGGACGGGACGATCGCTTCATTGCTGCCGATGGGGACGATTCTTGACTGGCCGCCGCGGCTCCTGAACGGGCTCTATCACGGGACGCGGCACCGGCAACGGGACCGGATTGGCAACGGCGACGGTCTCACCCTTACCTTGCGCCACGGCTGCGGCCGGAGCCGCGGGCTTGGTCTGATCCTTGGGCGAATCCTTGGCAGGATCGGTCTGCGGAAACAGCCTTGCGATCTTCTCCGAGGGACGCGGGTCCGGCACCGGCAACTTCGCGGCGCGTACTGCGGGATCGAGGCCCTTCGGTACCAACATGACGAAGTGCATGGGATGGCGCAGCCGTCCCGAGACACGGCCGGCATCCGCGCCGGCGCCGAAATAGAGATCGGCGCGCGCGGGGCCGATGATGGCCGAGCCGGTGTCCTGCGCGATCATCAGCCGGTGGAACGGCGTCTTGGAGCGTTCGGAATCGATCGGCAGCTCGCCCTCGATGAAGAACGGCGTGCCGTAGACGTGCAGTGCCTTGTCGACCGCGATCGAACGGCCGGCGGTCAGCGGAATGCCCTGCGCACCCACCGCTTCTTCCTTGTCGGACAGATTGACCTCGCGGAAGAAGATGTAGGATCGGTTCTGGCGGCGCAGATCCTTGGCGCCATCGGGGTTCTGCGCCATCCACTCCCTGATCTTCTGCATCGACATCTCCTCCTTCGGAATGATGCCGCGCTCGATCAGGACACGGCCGACGGCCGTGTAGGGATAGCCGTTATAGGCGTCGTAATTCAGCCGGACCGTGCCGCCGTCGTCGAACTTGATCCGCGCCGAGCCCTGGATCTGGGCGAACAGCAGATCGGTCGGGTCCTTCAGCCAGGCGATCTCCAGCCCGCGGCCGGCGATCTTGCCGTCCTCGATCTCGCCGCGATCGTAATAGGGCACCAGCTTGCGGCGGCCGATCTTGCGGTAGACCGGGCCCTTGTTGGGCAAGCTGACCGAGTCCTGCTTGTAGCCGCGCACGAACAGGTTCGACGGGCGACGATAGACCGGCACGTTGAAGACGTCGGTCTGCGTCCGCGATCCCTCCAGCACCGGTTCGTAATAGCCGGTGACGAAACCGTCGGGCTCGCCGAGGCGCGAGATCCGCAGCGGTGCAAAATTCTCCTCGAAGAAGGTCCTGGCTTTGCCGTCGTCGGTGAGCTCGAGCGACTTGGCGGCCCTGCAGGGCTCGCTCAGCGAGCCGCCAAGCGCCTTCGGTTCGGCCGCACCGGTCTGCGCGTTGATCGTCCGGCAGCTCGCGCGGAACGTCTTGTAGGCGGCGAGATGGTCGTCGTCGCTCCAGCCTTTCACGTCCGTCCAGGTCAGCGGCAGATATTGCGCACCGGGGATTTCGAACGGCAAAGGGAGCTGCGGATAGGGCAAGGCGCGCGGCGGGGCGGCGGCAAGTGCCGGGAGATGATGGTGATGGCTGCGATAGTGACGCCGCGCCGCCTCGGCGCCGAGCGAAAACGACGACAGCACGACGGCACCTGCGCAAAGCGCCGTCGCGCTGTTCTTCAGGAAATTCTTAATTCGCGCTTCCGGTGCCAACCAGCTTCCAGTTTGGATCGCGAGAGGTGATATCGCGGGCGAAGGTCCAGATGTCGGTGATGTCGGCGACCGTGTCCGCACTACCGTCGACGATATTGCCGCTCTTGTCGCGGGTGGCCGAGATCATCTGCGAGACGAATCGTATGGTGAGCTGAGCCGTGCGGTCGCGCAGCTCGGCGCCGACGAGCTCGGCCTTGTCGATCGAGACGAAACGCGTCTCGGTCTTCTGCTCATACTTCTCGCGTTCCTTGATGGCGGCGTCGAAGCTATCATAGACCTCCGACGACAGCAGGTCGCGCAACGCGCGGCGGTCGCCATTGGCAAAGGCCAGCACGATCATCTCATAAGCGCCGCGGGCGCCCGAGATGAAATGGCGCGGGTCGAAGGTGGAATCCTTGTCGACGATGGCATCGAGACCCTGGGCGAGCGCGGTGCCCGGCTCGGTCAGGCCCTTCCAGCGGTCGGAGGGCGGAGCCGGCTCGGCGGTCGGCGCCAGCGGGGCCTGGTCGATCACCTTGCCCGGCATGGTCACGACGTTCTTGTCCTGGGCACCCCCCAGCGCATTGCGGGCGGCGGTGCGGTCGAACGGCGGCCGCTCGTTACCCGTCCGCTGTCCCAGCACGCTGCGCAGCCTCAGAAAGATGAAGACCGCCAGCGCCAGGAAGATGATGGTGTAGATGTCCACGTCGTATTCGCTTTCTGGTCTTCGCTGAAAGGGGCCGTCTCGGGTCGTCGCCGGGAAAATCAATCCGGCCAGTAGACCGTTCCATACGGGAACGGCAAGTCTACATCACCATTTTAGGTCCGCGCGTCTGGTCCTCGGGATGTAGGCACGAAATCTTGCCCGGCCAATGGCGCCTTTTGGCACAGCGCCGAGTGTAGCGCGTTTTATGCTTAAGGGGAAACCCGATCCTGCCCGGAAATCGCGCATCTTCAATCGTTTAACGCGCGATTTCGTCAGGAGGGCCGGGTGAACGTCACAATTGCGGGGGCGGCGCGGATACCCGATCCGGGGCCGTTCGTCCTTGTGGAGTGAGGCGGCCCTATGTTAGCCAACCGCCGCGAAATTCAGCCCAAATCGGGTAAGGAGAGACTCTCATGACCAACGGCAACGGCACCCCTCCCGAGGCGGCCCAGGCTGCCCAGCTCAACGTTCTGGCGCAGTATATCAAGGACCTTTCGTTCGAGAATCCGAACGCGCCGACCTCGCTCCAGCAGCAGGGCCAGCCGCCCCAGATCAACATCCAGATCAATGTCAGCGCCATCAATCTCAGCGAAACCGAGTTCGAGGTGACGCTGTCGGTCGAGGGCAAGGCCGAGACCGCCGGTAAGATCATGTTCTCGTTCGAGCTCGCCTATGCCGGCGTGTTCCGCATCACCAACGTGCCGAAGGAGAATTTGCATCCGCTGGTCATGATCGAGTGCCCGCGTCTGCTGTTCCCGTTCGCCCGCGAGATCATCGCGACCGCCGTGCGCGACGGCGGGTTCCCGCCCCTGATGCTGGATCCGGTCGACTTCGTCGGTCTCTATCGTCAGAACATGGAGCGGCAAATGGCCGCTCAGCAGACGAGCGGTCAGGCCTAAACAGCCGGAGGGGCGGCTGGAGCGGGCAGGAACTCGTTCCAGATCGCCTTGTCGCCGAGCGTTGCGATAAAGGCCCGATGGGCCTCGCGCTCGGCATCGGAAATCCGCGGCGCGAGCGGCACGGTCCGCTGCCGCCGCGGCACATCGCCAGCCGCATTGGCGCGAATGTCCTCGCCTTCCGAAGCGAGGAGCAATTGCGATTGCCGCGCCCCGACCAGATCGACATAAACTTCGGCCAAGAGTTCGGCGTCGAGCAGCGCGCCGTGCTTGGTGCGGTGTGAATTGTCGATCGAATAGCGCGAGCAGAGATCGTCGAGCCGGTTCGACACGCCCGGATGCTTGCGCCGCGCCAACAGCAGCGTATCGACCAGCCGCTCGCGCGGGATCGCGACGCGCTTGACCTTGTCGAGCTCGGCGTTGATGAAGCCGATGTCGAACGAAGCGTTGTGGATCACCAGCGGCGCATCGCCGATGAACTCCAGAAACGGGTCGACGACCTCGTGGAACAGCGGCTTGGTCGACAGGAACTCGGCCGACAGCCCGTGTACCGCAAAGGCTTCCGCCGGCATGTCCCGTTCGGGATTGATATAGACGTGATACGTCTGGCCCGTCGGCATACGGTTGACAATCTCGACGCAGCCGATTTCGACCAACCGATCGCCGCGGAGCGGATCGAGGCCAGTGGTTTCGGTGTCGAGAACGATTTCACGCATGATCAAGAGGCCGTGTGAGGCAGCGAATCAGGCTCGCCGCTGCGGCATCTTAACGACCTCGGCCAGAATGTGCGTGATTTGGGCGCGCACGGGTTCAAGTCCGTGTGACGTATCCACTACGAAATCGGCCCGCTTGCGCTTCTCGGCATCCGGCGTCTGCTTGGCGATGATCGCGTCGAGCTTGGCCTCGTCCATCGTGCCGCGCTCCAGCACACGCTTGCGCTGGAGTTCCGGCGAGGTCGACACCACGACGACGGCGTCGACCCGCTTCTCGCCGCCGGTTTCGAACAGCAGCGGGATATCCAGGACCACGACGGGCGCCTTGGCTGCTTCCGCATCGGCGAAGAATTTTTGCCGGGAGGCGCCGAGCATCGGATGAACGATCTGTTCGAGCTGCTTGATCGCGGCCGGATCATGCACGACGCGCGCGGACAGTTTTGGGCGATCAACCTTGCCGTTCGAGGTAGTGCCGGGAAAGGCGGCCTCGATCGCGGGCGCGGCCTCGCCCTCGTAGAGCTGATGGACAGCGGCATCGGCGTCATAGACGGGAACGCCGGCCTCCGCGAACAATTTCGCGGTGGTGGATTTTCCCATCCCGATCGAGCCGGTCAGTCCAAGGATCCGCATCAGCAGGCAGCCGTTCCTGTCGTTCACACTGCAACTAGCCGTTCGCGCCGCAGGAACGCAAGCAACGGCAGCAGCGGCAGCCCGAGAATGGTGAAATGGTCACCCTCGATGCGCTCGAACAGATGGCTGCCGAGACCTTCGAGCTGATAGGCGCCGACACTGGTCGTCACCGCATCGCCGGCGGCGTCGAGATAGGCGGAAAGCTCCGTCTCGGTCATCGGCCGCATGGTCATGCGGGCCACCGAAACATCCTCGAAAACGATCTTGCCATCTCGCGCCACGGCCACCGCGGAATTCAGCGCGTGGCTTTTGCCGGCGAGGTCGAGCAATTGCGCCATCGCCTCTGCGCGGCCTGCAGGCTTGTTGAAGAGACGCTCGCCGAGAGCCAGGGTCTGGTCGGCACCGATCACATAGCTCCCCGGATGACCGGCCGAGACCGCCTTGGCCTTCTCACGCGCCAGCAGCAGGGCGATGTCATGCGGGCCTGAAAGTTTCGAGGCGGCCTGAATGCCGCGCTCGTCGATATCGGCCGCAATCGCCTTGAACTCCAGTCCGGCACTAGCCAGCAGCATCTTTCGCGCGCTGCTCTGCGAGGCCAGTATCAACGGAGTTTCGCCGCGCCAGAGAGACATCGCCGAAACTATCCCGTAGGCCGGTTGCGCTGGCGGTCACTGTAGAGCTTCATGATCGCCGCGGCGGTTTCCTCGATCGATCGCCGCGTGACGTCGAGCAGCGGCCAGTCGTGCTTGGCGCTCAGCTTGCGCGCGAACGCGACCTCGTCGGCGACCGCCTGCCTGTCGGTATAGGTGTCGCCGCTGGTATCGGCACCCATCGAGAGCAGGCGGTTCTGGCGCACCTGGATCAGGCGTTCCGGCGTCGCATGCAGGCTCACCACCAGCGGCCGCGTCAGGGTCTCCAATTGTGCCGGCACCGGAATGCCCGGAACCAATGGCACGTTGGCGGTGCGGATGCCGCGATTGGCTAGATAGATCGACGTCGGTGTCTTGGAGGTGCGTGAGACGCCGACGAGCACCACGTCGGCATCGTCGAGGCCTTCGACATGCTGGCCGTCGTCGTGGATCATCGTGTAGTTCAGCGCGTCGATGCGCTTGAAATATTCCGCATTGAGGACGTGCTGGGCGCCGACGCGGCCCGTGGTCGCGGCGCCGAGATAGGCTTCGAACAACTGCATCACCGGCCCGATGATCGACAGGCTCGGAACGTTGATCTGCTTGCACTTGTCCTCGAGCCGAGAGACCAGATCCTTCTCCAGCAGCGTGAACAGCACGATCCCCGGCGCCTCCTCGATCTCGTCGAGCACGCGATCGAGCTGCTTCTGGCTGCGCACCAGGGGATAGACATGCTCGACCGGGGTGACGTTGGCGTACTGCGCCGCGACGGCGCGCGCGACGGTGATCAGCGTCTCTCCGGTGGAGTCGGAGACCAGGTGGAGATGGAAATAATTGTTCGAGGTCGGCACAAAAGCCCTTTGTATGGAGGCGGTGTGGTTTGTGGATTTCTGTGGACCTTAACCCCTCGGAAAGGGTTGCGCGACACCAGGGGCGGGACAAGTGCCAATTTTCTTCACACCACTGCCCATCGGAACAAGTCCGGCGACCTGTTGAGAGGAAAACGGGATTGCGCGGACAACCCCCTTGATAAGCTGCCGACAGAAACGCGCAAGCCTTTGAAGCTGGCCGACTTATCGAAGGCCGCAGGAAGCATCAGGGATATGTTGATGGATGTGAACAAGCGCACGTGAACGTGCGGACGGAATTGTGTGAGTCCTATTCACGGTCACATAGACTCAAACCTTAAGAATCTAAGATTCTAGATTAGAGGAAGGCGCTACGGACGGATAAGTGTGTAGGGTGAGACCTTAACGAGTTCTTACTATCCCCAGCGTTCCCTGCGCTGGACAGAAAGCCGGGCGCAGAAAATGTTCGAAGACGTCTATCTCTGGATCAAGGCGCTGCACGTGATCGCCGTCATCTCCTGGATGGCGGGCATGCTGTATCTGCCGCGGCTGTTCGTTTATCACTCCGAGGCCGAGATCGGCTCGAAGCAGTCGGAAACGTTCAAAGTGATGGAACGCCGGCTGCTCAAGGCGATCATCAACCCCGCCATGATCGTCACATGGCTTGCCGGGCTCTATCTCGCCTGGTCCGGCCACTGGTTCTCTTTCGGCTGGCTGCACGTAAAACTGGCACTGGTCCTGGCGATGTCTGGGGTCCACGGCTTTTTTTCACGCTGGTGCAAGGATTTCGCCGCCGACCGGCGTCCGCGTAGCCAGAAATTCTATCGAATTATCAATGAGGTGCCGACTGCTCTGATGATTTTGATCGTCATCATGGTGATCGTGAAGCCGTTCTAGGCAAGGCTTGCGATGAATCGCTCAGCGCTTCGGCTTGCGGAGTGGAAAGCGATTTTCTATATTGGCGACATCCCACCCAACGCAGGCGGATGTGGTTTTGTCTGAGCTTTCCAGAGGCCGGACACCGCATCAGGTTTGAAGCCTCACCGGCGCTCTCCTTGCCAGACCTGCGGACCTTACCTTCTCGCGTCCGCATTTCAGAGCCTCCTCGCACCCCCTCCCAAGGTTACCCCACAGGACCACCCCAATGCGGGAAATTAAACTCCAGGACCTCAAGTCGAAGACGCCGGCCGAGCTTGTCTCGTTCGCGGAAGAGAATGGGGTCGAGAATGCCAGCACCATGCGCAAGCAGGAGCTGCTGTTCGCCATCCTCAAGCAGCTCGCGATTGCTGAAACCGACATCGTTGGCGAGGGCGTCGTCGAGGTGCTCTCCGACGGCTTCGGATTCCTCCGCTCGCCGGACGCCAATTATCTGCCGGGACCGGACGACATCTACGTTTCGCCCTCGCAGATCCGCCGCTTCGGTCTGCGCACCGGCGACACCATCGAAGGCCACATTCGCAGCCCGAAAGAGGGCGAGCGCTATTTCGCGCTGCTGAAGGTCAACACACTCAATTTCGAGGACCCGGAAAAGGCCAAGCACAAGGTCAATTTCGACAACCTCACGCCGCTGTTTCCGAATCAGCGCTTCCGCATGGAAATCGACGATCCGACGCGGAAAGACCTTTCTGCAAGGGTGATCGACATCGTCGCGCCGATCGGCAAGGGCCAGCGCGCGCTGATCGTCGCGCCGCCGCGCACGGGTAAAACCGTGCTGATGCAGAACATCGCGCATTCGATCGCGCACAATCACCCCGAATGCTATCTGATCGTGCTGCTGATCGACGAACGTCCGGAAGAAGTCACGGACATGCAGCGCTCGGTGAAGGGCGAGGTCGTTTCGTCGACCTTCGACGAGCCGGCGGTTCGTCACGTCCAGGTCGCCGAGATGGTGATCGAAAAAGCAAAACGTCTGGTCGAGCATGGCCGCGACGTCGTCATCCTGCTCGATTCGATCACGCGCCTGGGCCGCGCCTACAACACCGTGGTGCCGTCATCCGGCAAGGTCTTGACCGGTGGTGTCGACGCCAACGCGCTCCAGCGCCCGAAGCGCTTCTTTGGTGCCGCCCGCAATATCGAGGAGGGTGGTTCGCTGACGATCATTGCAACCGCGCTGGTCGATACTGGCAGCCGCATGGACGAAGTCATCTTCGAAGAGTTCAAGGGCACCGGTAACTCCGAACTGATCCTGGACCGCAAGGTCTCGGACAAGCGCACCTTCCCGGCGATCGACATCTCGCGCTCCGGCACCCGCAAGGAGGAGCTCATCACCGATCCGCAGGTGCTCAAGAAAATGTACGTGCTCCGCCGCATCCTGAACCCGATGGGCACCATGGATGGGATCGACTTCCTGCTCGACAAGCTGCGCTCGACCAAGAGCAATTCAGAGTTCTTCGACTCGATGAACACCTGAGTGCGATGCAGCATGAGATCAGAGGGCGCCTCCGGGCGCCCTTTTTCGTTTGTGCGGCTTTGCTGCGGAAGAAATGCAGCATGGCGATGGGACGAAAGGAAAATCGGATCTTCCGTAAGTTATTGATATATTTACATAATACTTGACGCTGCCTGACCATTTGGTGCTTGGGCGAGGCTGCCTCTGCAGCAAAATGCTGCGCTTTATGTTGCATCGCAATAGAGCCGTTGCTGCGGGCCAGAGCGCAGCAAAAGGGGGGGCGTCGGCATCGCGAGAACGGGCCGTTTGCCTTTTCCCCGCCAGCCGGACAAATAGGCCATGCATCCGCGAGACCAGACCATCTTTGCGCTGTCGTCCGGCCGTGCGCCCAGCGCGATCGCCGTGGTGCGCGTCTCGGGCCCGCAGGCCGGCCTCGCACTCACGACGCTGGCGGGGAAGCAGCCGGCGCCGAGACAGGCCAGCCGCCGGCTGCTCCGCGATGGCGCGGGCCAGGCGATCGACGACGCGGTCGTGCTCTGGTTTCCGGGGCCGGCCAGCGCGACCGGCGAGGACGTCGCCGAATTTCACGTCCATGGCGGCCGCGCGGTGCTCGCGGCGCTCCTCTCCGCGGTTTCCCTTATTCCGAATACGCGCGCGGCCGAGCCCGGCGAATTCACGCGGCGCGCCTTCGAGAACGGCAAGCTCGATCTCACGGAGGCCGAGGGTCTCGACGATCTCATCCATGCCGATACCGATCGTCAGCGCCGCCAGGCGCTGCGCCAGTTGCAGGGCCTGCTCGGCGATCGCGCGCGCGACTGGCGCGAGCGCATCATCGAGGCGTCGGCGCTGATCGAGGCCGGCATCGATTTTTCCGACGAGGGCGATGTGCCAGCCGAGTTGAGGGCGCCAGCGGTGAAAGCGATCAAAGCGCTGTATGACGAAATCACAGAAGTCCTTGCGGCACAGGGACATTCTGAACGCCTGCGCGACGGCCTGGTGGTCGCGATCGCCGGCGAGCCGAATGTCGGCAAGTCGACGCTGATCAATCAGCTCGCGCGCCGCGAGGTCGCGATCGTCTCGCCCTACGCCGGCACCACGCGCGACGTGATCGAGGTGCAGCTCGATCTCGACGGCTACCCGGTCACGGTGATCGACACGGCTGGCATCCGGGAGACCGACGATCCCGTGGAGCAGGAAGGCGTGCGCCGAGCGCGAGCCCGAGCCGAAGACGCCGACCTCGTGCTGTGGCTAGTCGAGGGTGGCCACGCCGTCGATCCGGGCGCGATGCAATCGCTGGTGAAGTCCGGCCCCGGGCGTGATCAATCGAGCGGCGCGGTCTGGATCGTCCGCAACAAGATCGATCTGGGCGAGGCGGGGGAGGTCGGGCCGCGCGGCGAGTTCGGGATCTCGGCGAGCCGGGGGGACGGCGTTCCCGACCTGATCGACGCTCTCGTGAAATTCGCCGCCGAGTTTTTCGGGACCACCGAGGGCGCATTGGTGACCCGGGCCCGCCAGCGAGATCTGTTGCGCCGGGCCTCAGACAGCTTGCGCCGGAGCCTGGAGCTTGTAGAAGACGGCGAAGAGCTTGCCGCCGAAGAGCTGCGCGCTGCGGCCTATGCCTTGGGTCGGCTGTTGGGCCGGGTCGACGTCGAGGACGTCCTCGGGGCCATCTTCCAGAAATTCTGCATCGGAAAATAGGACTAGTTCTTCATTGTAGAACTAGAGCTTGTTCCAGTCCTTGCGTTTCCCGTGAAACGGGGGCTCGTTTCGTAGCCCGGATGAAGCGAAGCGCAATCCGGGGACGGCTCCGCAGCCGGAACACCTTTCCCGGATTTCGCTGCGCTCCATCCAGGCTACAAGCTTGTCACGCTCCTTGCGTTTCACGTGAAACAGCGGCGGGGTCGGTTCCGGTCCGTTTCACGTGGACCACGTGCCTTGCAGGCTCCGGCCTGTTTCACGTGAAACCGCGGGACGATTGGACCGCCCTGGTCGCAGTGTTCGTACGCACGGTCTGATCGCCTGACGGGCAGTGAGGGTCTTGGCCGCCGGTCGTCCCCGAAGCCCGTCATTGCGGGGAGCCCTTGCGACGAAGCAATCCAGACTGCCTCCAAGGAGGGATTCTGGATTGCTTCGCTCCGCTCGCAATGACGGAGCAGACCCATCGCTTGTGCCCTCTCTACCCCCGTCCAGAACCGTGCGAGATCTCGCCAGGAGTTCTCTCCCGGTCAGACCCATCCTGTTTCACGTGAAACAGCAGTCCTCTCAATGTCCCTTCTACTGTGCATGGGGTTGTTTTCGCGAAAATGCGCATCGCCTACTTGGCCGCACCGTTTCACGTGAAACAACCGCCTCACCCAGTTTCTACTTCCGGCTTCTCCACCTCTGAGATAGAAGTCCGCCCATGCGAACAGAGCGAGAGAGTTTCGACGTCCTCGTGATTGGCGGCGGCCATGCCGGCTGTGAAGCCGCGGCTGCTTCCGCCCGGATGGGTGCGACGACCGCTCTGGTGACGCACCGTTTCTCCACGGTCGGCGCGATGTCCTGCAACCCCGCCATCGGCGGCCTCGGCAAGGGCCATCTGGTCCGCGAGGTCGACGCGCTGGATGGTCTGATGGGCCGGGTCGGCGATGCCGGCGGCATCCAGTTCCGCGTCCTCAATCGCCGCAAGGGACCGGCTGTCCGAGGCCCCCGGGCTCAGGCCGACCGGAAGCTCTATGCCGCAGCCATGCAGGCTGCGATCCGGGACACCGAAGGTCTTTCCGTCATCGAGGGCGAGGCAGACGAGCTGATCGTGGCCGAGGGCCGGGTGACCGGCCTACGCCTGGCAGACGGCCGCGAGCTTCGGGCAGGGGCCGTCGTCGTCACCACCGGCACCTTCCTCCGCGGTCTGATCCATCTCGGCGAGAAGAACTGGCCGGCTGGGCGGGTCGGAGAGGCCCCGGCGATGGGTCTCTCCGCCTCCTTTGAGCGGGCAGGCTTCACCCTTGGACGGCTTAAGACCGGAACTCCGCCGCGTCTGGACGGCACCACGATCGACTGGTCAGCGGTCGAGATGCAGCCCGGAGATGAGCCGCCGGAGCCGTTCTCGGTGATGACCGAGCGGATCACGACCCCGCAGATCCAGTGCGGGATCACCCGAACGACCTCCGCGACCCATGAGGTGATTCGCGCGAACGTCCATCGCTCTCCGATGTACTCCGGCCAGATTAAGAGTTCCGGACCGCGCTACTGTCCCTCGATCGAGGACAAGATCGTCCGCTTTGGCGACCGCGACGGGCATCAGATCTTCCTGGAGCCGGAAGGGCTCGACGATAGCACTGTCTATCCCAACGGCATCTCGACCTCGCTGCCGGAGGAGGTCCAGCTCGCGATCCTCGCCAGCATTCCTGGCCTGGAGCAGGTGAAGATGGTTCGCCCGGGCTACGCCATCGAATACGACCACATCGATCCCCGCGAGCTCGATCCGACCCTCCAGACCAAGCGTCTGCGTGGCCTCTTCCTGGCGGGTCAGATCAACGGCACCACCGGATATGAGGAAGCTGCCGGGCAGGGCATCGTGGCCGGCCTGAACGCAGCTTTGGCCGCGAGCGGCGCCGCCCTGACAGTGTTCGACCGTGCCGATGGCTATCTCGGTGTGATGATCGATGACCTCGTCACCCGCGGGATCAGCGAACCCTATCGGATGTTCACCTCCAGGGCCGAGTACCGGCTGACCCTGCGCGCCGACAACGCCGATCAGCGTCTCACCGAGAAGGGGATTGAGCTCGGATGCGTCGGGAGCGCCCGGACGCAGCATCACCGCGCCAAGATGGACGCTCTGAATGCGGCCAGGGCGCTGTCGAAGTCCCTGACCATCACGCCGAACGAGGCGATCAAGCACGGCCTGTCCCTGAACCGGGACGGCCAGCGCCGTTCGGCGTTCGAGTTGATGGCCTATCCCGACATCGGCTGGAGCCAGGTCCGGACCATCTGGCCGGAGCTGTCGGCGATCGACCCGGTCATCGCCACCCATCTGGAGATCGACGCGAAGTACGACGTCTATCTCGAGCGCCAGAGCGCCGACGTCGAAGCTTTCAGGCGAGACGAGGGGATGGTGCTGTCGGACGTCGATTACCAGCAGGTCCCTGGTCTTTCCAATGAAGTGCGGGCCAAGCTTGAGAAGGCGCGGCCGTTCACCGTTGGCCAGGCTGGCCGGATCGACGGCATGACGCCGGCGGCTCTCGGTATCCTCGCGGCCTACCTCCGGCGCGAGGCACGGAAGACCTCAAAGGCGATCGCATAGGCGTTTCACGTGAAACAGCGCGGGCCGGGCGGCAGATCGTCATCAGGGAAACCATCGGCGGGCGAGGGCGCGAGTCGCCGATCCGAGTCGACGCCGATCAAGCCGAAGATCGACAAGGCCAGCGCCAACGATCGGTCGCTGGACGCGATCATCGCCGCGGACAAGCTCGCGGCCCTCAGGCTCGCCCCCGTTTCACGTGAAACCGAGGAACGACTCGATCGCTACATCGCGCTGCTCCGGGAGTGGCAGGCCAAGACCAATCTGGTCGCGCCCTCGACCCTGCCGCAGCTCTGGACCCGGCACATCGCCGACTCGCTCCAGCTCGTCGATCTCGCCCCTTTGGCCAAACGCTGGGCCGACCTCGGTAGCGGCGGCGGCTTCCCCGGAATCGTCCTCGCCTGTGCCATGGCCGGGACGCCTGGCGCCAGCGTCCACCTCGTCGAGCGAATCGCCAAGAAGGCGGCCTTTCTGCGCGAAGCAGTTCGCGTCACCGCATCTCCGGGGCTCGTACATCTCGCGGAGATCGGGGATAATGTGGATAGAATCACCGGCCCCGTGGATTGCGTCACCGCGCGTGCGCTGGCTCCGCTACATCAACTCATCGGCTTTGCGGAGCCGCTGATGCGCCAGGGTGCAAAAGCGCTGTTTCCGAAGGGGCAAGATGTAGAGGCTGAATTGACCGAAGCCGCTAAATATTGGAATATTCAACCGCAGCTTCACCAAAGCCGTACCGGCGACGGTTGGATCGTCGAGCTGACGTCCGTCGAGCAGCGCGGCTGAGGCGTTCAGGGGTCGAGTGGGGAATTTGCGATGAGCGTGATTGACGAACCGCAGCAGCAACAGACCGGCGAAGTCCCGCAGGGCCACCCGCGCATCCTGGCGCTGGCGAATCAGAAGGGCGGCGTGGGAAAAACAACCACGGCGATCAATCTTGGCACGGCACTCGCTGCGATCGGCGAGCGCGTCCTGATCGTCGATCTCGATCCGCAGGGCAACGCCTCGACCGGCCTCGGCATCGATCGCCGCAACCGCTCCTGCTCGACCTATGACGTGTTGATCGGCGAATCGAGCTTGCGCGAGGCGGTGGTCTCGACCGCGGTGCCGCGGCTGCACATCGCACCCTCGACCATGGATCTCTCCGGCCTCGAGCTCGAGCTCGGCACCACGCCCGGCCGCGCGTTCAAGCTGCGCGACGCCATCGGCGCGCTCAACAACAACGTCTCGCCGGACGCCGATTACACCTATGTGCTGATCGACTGCCCGCCCTCGCTCAACCTGCTCACGGTGAATGCGATGGCGGCCTCCGATGCGATCCTGGTGCCGCTCCAGTGCGAGTTCTTCGCGCTCGAGGGTCTGTCGCAATTGCTGCAGACGGTGGAGCAGGTGCGCTCGACGCTCAATCCGAACCTGTCGATCCACGGCATCGTGCTGACCATGTTCGACTCGCGCAACAACCTCTCGAACCAAGTCGTCGCCGACGTCCGTCAGTTCATGGGCGAGAAGGTCTACAAGACCATGATCCCGCGCAATGTGCGCATCTCGGAGGCGCCGTCCTACGGAAAGCCGGTCCTGGTCTACGATCTCAAATGCGTCGGCAGCGAAGCGTATCTGCGGCTCGCCACGGAAGTGATCCAGCGCGAGCGCGAGCTGCGCACCACGCATTGACGCTGCCGTAGGGTGGGCAAAGGCGTCTTCGCCGTGCCCACCATCTTCTGCACACAACTGGTGGGCACGCTTCGCTTTGCCCACCCTACGATAATTCAGTTCTGGAGTGTTGCACCGTGAATCCAAGGGAGCTGGCGATGGCCGACGAAGCGCGTTCGCGACTGGGCCGGGGTCTTGCGAGTCTGATCGGTGATGTCGGCGGCGAGGCTCAGCATGTCGATCGTCCGCGCGCGCAGCGCAAGGTGCCGATCGAATTCATCAAGCCCAATCCGCGCAACCCGCGCCGCGCCTTTTCGGAAACAGAGCTCAAGGAGCTCTCTGATTCGATCAGACAGCACGGCGTGATCCAGCCGATCGTCGTGCGTCCGGTGAAGGGCGCGCAGGATCGCTTCGAGATCATCGCCGGCGAACGGCGCTGGCGCGCGTCGCAGATGGCCGGCCTGCACGAGGTGCCGATCGTGCCGGTCGACATCAGCGACAGCGATGCGCTGGAGTTCGCGATCGTCGAGAACGTGCAGCGCGAAGACCTCAACCCGATGGAAGAGGCGCTCGGCTATCACGCGCTCGCCAACGAGTTCAAACGCAGCCAGGACGACATCGCAAAGGTCGTTGGCAAGAGCCGCAGCCACATCGCCAACATGATGCGGCTGACGAAACTGCCGGCCGAAGTGCAGGCCTTGATCACGAGCGGCGAGCTGACCGCCGGCCACGCCCGCGCGCTGATCGGCGTGCCCGATCCGCTCGCATCAGCCAGGCGCATCGTCGCGGAAGGCCTTAACGTCCGCCAGGCCGAGGCGCTCGCGCATGAAGAGGGTGTGCCGGAGCGCAAGCCGCAGAAGGCGCGCAGCACCGGCGGTAAGGAAAAGGACCCTGATACGGTCGATCTCGAAAGGCGCGTCAGCGATGCGCTCGGCCTCAAGGTCACGGTCAATCACCGCGACCCCGGCGGCTCCGTCCAGATCAACTACCGCAACCTCGATCAGCTCGACGAGGTGATGAGGCGGCTGGCGAAGGGCGCGCTGTAGACGTCATTCACAGTCTGTCTCCCTCACCCTGAGGAGCCGCAAAGCGGCGTCTCGAAGGGCGAGGGCCCGGGCCTTCATCCTTCGAGACGCGCGCAAGGCGCGCTCCTCAGGATGAGGAGTAGGCGCTTCGTTCCGTCTTTGCGGGCGCATCTGTTTCCACATCGTCATTGCGAGCGAAGCGAAGCAATCCAGATTCTTTCCGCGGAGGGACTCTGGATTGCTTCGTCGCTTGCGCTCCTCGCAATGACGTGGAGAGAGCGGTGCCTCAGCTGCGCCGCTTCGCATTCACGGCGATGGCCATCAACGTGCGCTGGGCGATGGCGGCGGCTAGCGTCGATTGCTTGCGGGTGTCGAGCGCGGCGGTCGCGAGCTGCTCGATGATTGCGGCGAGCCGCGCCACGCTGAAATTGCGCAGCGCCGTTTCCACCGCCGGCTTTCGCGAAAAATGCAGGCGCGGATAGCCGCCCTCGAGCACCGCGGAGGCAGGCTGGCCGTCGGCGATCGCGAGCGCAGATTTGTGCAGCCACGCGGCCTGGCGCTGCGCGGCGGAGATGATCACGCCGGGATAGGTGCCGGCGATCATGGCCTTTGCAAATTCGGTCTCGACGATGTCGGGCCGGCCGGCGAAGGCGCCGTCGACGATGGGATCGAGTTTCAGCTCGGACGCATCGGCAACGACGGACATCACATCATCCAGCGTGATCTCGCCTTTGCCATGCGCATAGAGCGTCAGCTTGCGCAGCTCATTGCGCGAGGCCTGGCGGTCGCCGCCGAGGAATGACATCAGCGCCGCGCGGGCATCCTGCGCGATGCGCAGATTGGCGATGCGGAGCTCGTCGTCCATCAGCTTGGCAAGGTCGCGCTCGGTGTCGGGATAGCAGCCGATCGCCACGGCCGTCTTGGCGCGCTCGCAGGCTTTGCGCAGCGGCGATTCCGGGCGCAGCTCGCCGGCCTCGATCACGATGCGGCAATCCTTCACGCCCATCTCCGCCAGCGTATCGATGCCGCTGGCAAAGCTGCGCGAGCCGGCGCGGACGCGGATGGCGCGGCGGCCGCCGAACAACGGCACCGTCATGGCCTCATCGACGAGCCGCGACGGCTCGGCGGAGAGTTCGTCGCCGTCGAGCTTGACGAGGGAGAAGGGATCGTTGGGGTCGTCGACGGCCGAGGCTATCAGTGCATCGGCGCGCTCGCGCACGAGGCCGGCATCGGGACCGTAGAGCAGGATGATCGGTCGGCCCCCGTCGGGACGGGCGAGGAAGGCGTCGATCTCTTTTCCGCGCAGCGCGACCATCGGACCTGACTGTCATTCCAGGGCGCACGAAGCGCGAACTACGGCGCGCAATTGCGCGCCTGAGAATCTCGATCAATAATCTCTGGATTCCGGATCCGCCCTGCGGGCGCTCCGGAATGACGGGGATGACTTAAGTGCCGGCGATGAAGAACGAGGCGAGGCGCGTGTTGATGTTCTCGGCGATCTCGTTGGCGGCACGATCCTCGGCATCGCGAAGGGCCCGGTTGCGGGCAAAGCGCTGGTAGGAGCCGGGCATGTCATAGGACACGCGCGCGAACGTCGTGCCGGTCATGACCGACTTGCCGCTGACGACCTCGATCAAATTGTACTGGGCGTCGATGCCGTAGTTTTCACTGTTCGGCAGGCCGGTATTGGGATCGACGATCAGCGACGTTTTGCTGCTCGCGAAGCGAATTTCCAGGCGATGGGTCGGCGGCATGCCGGTGGCCGTGCCGTAGAGCTTGAAGGCCAAGGCGTTGCGGACCTCGACGCCGACACGGGCCTCGCGGGAGGCATTGGCCTTGTTGATCGGCGGAAGGTCGACCCCCATCAGCTTTTCGCGCAGGCCGGGTGTCCCGTCGCCACGCTCGGCGTACATCGGCTGGAAGCAGCCAGCCGTCAGGGCCGCCAATGCGGCGACCGCCAGCAAGCGGGCTGCGATGCGGATCCTAGCCGACAACATTCACGATCCTCTTGGGGACGATGATCACCTTGCGGACGGGCTTGCCGTCCAGGGCCAGTTTTACCGCATCGAGTGCCAAAACGGCAGCCTCGATTTCCGGATTCTGGGCCGCTGTTGCAACTGTGACCTCACCCCGCTTCTTGCCATTGACCTGGACCACCAGGGTCACGGCGTCTTCAACCAGCAAATCGCGTTCGATTTGGGGCCAATCGGCCTCGGAAACCAGCCCGCTATTGCCCAGAACCTGCCAACACTCCTCGGCCAGATGCGGCATCATCGGGGAGAACAGCTGGACCAGGATCTGGCTGGCCTCCCGGACCGCCCAGGCGAGGTCAGCTGTGGGCTGGCCGGGGCGCTGGAGCACCTCCGAAAACGCATTGGCGAATTCGCGGATATGGGCAAGGCAGACATTGAAGTGCAGCCGCTCGATGCCGGTGGTGACCTTGTCCAGCGCGCCATGGGCGGCCTTGCGCAAGGCGGTCGCATCCGGGCCGAACGAGCCCGGACGATCTGCCGGCGCGGCCTGGCCGAGCTCCACTGCATCGTTCACCAGCCGCCACAGCCGCTGCACGAAGCGCGAGGCACCCTGGACGCGCTCGTCGCTCCAGATCACGTCGCGGTCGGGCGGGGAGTCCGACAGCATGAACCAGCGGGCGACATCGGCGCCGTAGGTCTCGATGATGTCGTCGGGGTCGACCGTGTTCTTCTTCGACTTCGACATCTTCTCGATCGGACCGATCTGGATGTCTTCGCCTGACGTCAGCAGCGTCGCGCGCCGGCCGTTGCCGCCGACCTCGATCTTCACCTCGGCCGGCTGCACATAGGTGCCGTCGGCCTTCTGGTAGGTCTCGTGCACCACCATGCCCTGGGTGAACATGCCGGCGAACGGCTCGTCCAGCGCAATGTGCCCGGTCGCCTTCATCGCGCGGGTGAAGAAGCGGCTGTAGAGCAGATGCAGGATCGCGTGCTCGACGCCGCCGATATACTGGTCGACCGGCAGCATCCGGTTGGCGACGGCTGGCGTCGTCGGCGCGTTCTCGTTCCAGGGATCGGTGAACCGCGCAAAATACCAGGACGAATCCACGAAGGTGTCCATGGTGTCGGTTTCACGCTGGGCCTTGCCGCCGCATTTGGGGCAGGTGACGTGCTTCCAGGTCGGGTGATGATCGAGCGCGTTGCCCGGTCTGTCGAAGGTCGCGTCATCAGGCAGCGTCACCGGCAGGTCGGCGTCCGGCACCGGCACCACATCGCACTTCGGACAGTGGATGACCGGAATCGGGCAGCCCCAATAGCGCTGGCGCGAAATGCCCCAGTCGCGCAGGCGGAAATTGACCTGACGCTCGCCGACCGGCGCATTGCCGCGCAGTTCGCCTTCCAGCCGCTTTGCGACCTCGTCCTTGGCCTGCTCGATGGTCATGCCGTCGAGGAAGCGCGAATTGATCATGCGGCCGTCACCGTCATAGGCGGTGTCGGTGATGACGAACGTCTTCGGGTCCTGACCCTCGGGGCACACCACCGGAATGTTGCCGAGATTGTACTTGTTGACGAAGTCGAGGTCGCGCTGGTCGTGCGCGGGGCAGCCGAAGATCGCGCCGGTGCCGTATTCCATCAGCACGAAGTTCGCGACATAGACCGGCAGCTTCCAGCTCGGGTCGAACGGGTGCACCGCGCGGATGCCGGTGTCAAAACCCTGCTTTTCCGCGGTGTCGATGATCTCTTGCGCGGTGCCGATCTTCTTGATGTCGGCGATGAACTGGGCAAGCTTCGGGTTCTTCGCGGCTGCTGCTTGAGCCAGCGGATGATCCGACGAGATCGCCATGAATTTGGCGCCGAACAGGGTGTCCGGGCGCGTCGTAAAGATCTTCAGCTCGCTCTCGCCGGCGGGCGTCGTCGCCTGATCCAGCGCGAAGCGGACCAGCAGGCCCTCGGAGCGGCCGATCCAGTTGCGCTGCATCAGCCGCACCTTGTCGGGCCAGCGGTCGAGCCCATCCAGCGCGGACAGCAGTTCCTGCGAGTACTTCGTGATCTTGAAGACCCACTGGCTCATTTCCCGTTGTTCGACAACGGCACCCGAGCGCCAGCCGCGGCCGTCGATCACCTGCTCGTTGGCGAGCACGGTCATGTCGACCGGATCCCAGTTGAGCTTGCGCTTCTCACGCTCGGCCAGGCCGGCGGCGAGCATGTCCAAAAACATCTTCTGCTGATGCTTGTAGTAGCTGGGGTCGCAGGTCGCGAATTCGCGCGACCAGTCCAGCGACAGCCCGATCGAGCGGAGCTGCTTCTTCATCGCGGCGATGTTGTCGTAGGTCCAGGCCTTCGGCGCGACCTTGCGCTCGATGGCGGCGTTCTCGGCCGGAAGGCCGAAGGCGTCCCAGCCCATCGGGTGCAGCACGTTGAACCCCTTGGCGCGCATGAAGCGGGCCAGCACGTCGCCGAGCGTGTAATTGCGGACATGGCCGATATGGATGCGCCCGGACGGGTAGGGGAACATCTCCAGCACGTAGTATTTGGGCCGCGAATCGTCGTTCTTGGAGACGAAGATCGCCTGCTGGTCCCAGGCGGCTTGCCAGCGCGGTTCGGCGTCGCGGGCGTTGTAGCGTTCGGAGGTCATGGAATCGTTGGGTTTTCGTGGATTCGGCCGTCTAAAGACGGCGGACTAGGCCATAGAAGTCCTTAGGGGGTCAATGGGTTGCCGCTGGCGGCGGCCCCCCGCAAGGCTGCTCCGCTAAAGTACGGACGGCCCATTGGGATCGGATTAAGGGGTCGGTGCGAGGTTGGCCGCCGACAGCACCCCGCCAGGCGATGGAATCAGGCTTCGACGATCTCGATTACGACTATGCCGCGTCCGTCGCCGGACGGGCGGTGCGGAGCATGGCCGAGCAGCGGATTCCGCCGACGCCGACCAATTTTGCCGTCCGGTTCCACTATTTCGCAGGCAGCCATGACGACCTGCGCAATGCCATCGATCTCCTGATCGACCACAACCGTCCCTTCGACGCCAGGACCAACCAGGATCTGTTCGAGACCTATGTCGCGCCCCGGGCGGGCGCCGTCGCCTCCGAGACGTCCGATCGGCTGCATGCCCTCATGGGGGCGGCGAAGGAGTTTCTGGCGACGGCCATGGCCGACAATCGTTCCCAGATGCAGGCGATCAGCGAAGTCGCTGATCAGGGCAGGGCCGGCGTCGATCCGAAGGCGCTGGTCGCCCAGCTCATGAATGAGTTGGCCCGGGCCGCCACGAGGGCGACCCGGCTCGAGGCCGGCTTTGCGGAAAAGACCCGCGAGCTCGACGTGATCCGCGACTCGCTCTCCAAGTCCGAAGAGCGCGCCCGGACCGATACGCTGACGGGGCTGGCAAACCGGCGGGCGCTCGATGAATTCCTGCGCAAGGCACAGACGACCGCGGATTGGGGCGAGCCGCTCGGCGTGCTGATGCTCGACATCGACCACTTCAAGACCTTCAACGACAATTTCGGCCATGGCGTCGGCGACCAGGTGCTGCGCCTGATTGCGAAAGTGCTGCGCGAAAAAGTTCGCGAGCAGGATCTGTCGGCCCGCTATGGCGGCGAGGAGCTGATTGCCGTGCTGCCGGATGCCGATCTCGCCACTTGCGCCGAGATCGCCGAGCGTATCAGGCGCGCGATCGCCGAATGCACGATCACGCGCCGCTCGACCGGCGAGACCCTGCCCGGCATCAGCGTGTCGATCGGCGTAGCGCAGTATCGTGCGGGCGAGGCGATCACCGATCTGATCGAGCGTTGCGACCGCGCGCTCTATCTCGCCAAGGGCGGCGGCCGCAATCGCGTAGTGACGGAGGTCGAGCTCGATCGCGCCGCGGCTGCGGGCTAGGCGCTCGCCGCCAGCATCATGGCGGCCGCGCTGTTCTCGATCACCTGGATGCCGTGCTCCATGACATTGTTGCGGCCGCGGTGTTTTGCGGCGTAGAGCGCGGCGTCGGCGGCTTCGATGAGATCGCCGGGGCGCAGCGTCTCGTTCGGCTTCGTTGCGGCAACGCCGATCGAGACGGTGACGATCATGTGGGCGGAGGTGATGTGCGGCAGGCACAGCTTCAGCACGGCCGCGCGCACCTGCTCGCCGATCTCGACGGCGCGGTTCACATCGGTGTTCGGCAGCAGCAGGCAGAACTCCTCGCCGCCATAGCGGGCCGCAAAGCCCATCGTGTCGGCGGCGATGCCGGACAAGGATTCGCCGAGCCGGGTCAGGCAGGAATCGCCTTCGAGATGGCCGTAGGTGTCGTTGAACAGCTTGAAGTGGTCGACGTCGATCATCAGGAGCGCAAGCTCGCTGTCATACTGCTGCGCGCGCATCCATTCGAAGTCGAGCCGGCTCTGGAAGCCGCGGCGATTGGCCAGCCCCGACAGCATGTCGATCGAGGCCATCACGGTCAGGCGGTCGTTGCTCGCGATCAGCTCGCGCTCGCGCTGGCTGAGCTGCGCGGCCATCGCGTTGAAGGCGCGGGCCAGCGGCACGAACTCGGCCGGCAGACGGTTGCGCGCGGCGCGGGCCGAGAGGTCGCCTTCGCCGAGGCGCTTGGCCATGTCGGCCAGCATCTCGATCGGCTTGATCACGAGCTTCTCGGCGGCGATCAGCGCGCCGAGTAGGACGAACAGGACGACGAACGCGAGCTGGAGATAGGCGGTGCGGATGTCGCGGCTGACCGCCGCGGACACCTTGTCCTCGTCGATGCTGGCAATCAGGCGGGCGTTGGTGCCGGCGATGCGGATATAGCTCACCGCGCGGCGGGAGCCGTCAGCGGCGAGGAAAGAGAGTGAGCCCTCGTCCTGGTCCGAACGCAGCGCCCTGTCGGCGATCGCCGACATCAGCGGCATGTTGTCGAGCGGACGGCCGATTGCGCTGTGCTGATCAGCCGGCGCGGCGAGCACGGTGCCGGCGCTGTCGACCAGCACGGCGGTGATGCCGGCGCGGCCGCCGAGATTGCTCATGACCTTCGACATCCAGTCGAGGTTGACGGTGGCGAGCACGACGGCATCCGCCACGCCGCTGAAGGCCGACACCGGATAAACCGCCATGACGGTCGGCGACGGCACAGGCCGCGACAGGATGAAGTCGCTCAGCACGAAGCGGCCGGTTTCCTGCGCCTGCTGGAAGTATGGCCGGTCGCTGAGGTCGAGGCCGACATACATGTTGTTGGTGGCGCACTGGATGCGTCCGTCCTGGCCGGCGATCAACAGCGTGCGGATCCAGGGAAGGTTCGACGGCAGGCTCGCGCGCAGCACGTCGCAGCTCTTGCTGATGCCGCCGGCGGAGGCGCGGATGAAGGCTTCAGATTTCAGGATGGTTTCGACCGACGAGATCACTTCGCGCTGCGCATCGGCGCTGTGTCTTGCAACGGTGGTGAATTCGGTCGCGGCCTGCGCGATCTGCCGCGCGCGCGTGTCCTCGAGCGAACGGATGCGCTCGAACATCAAAGGCGTCACCAGAATCACCGCGAGCAACGCAAGCCGTGCCCGGATTCCGAGAACCTGCTTGAGTTTCACTCGTTTGCGGTTGAAACTGACGTTTGCCATCTTCGCTGCCCACCCCATCGGCCAAGGTAAAGCGAAGGGTTCAAAAACTCTTTCTTGAACTCGGTAAAATTAGAACTAGCTCCGCAACAATCCAGTCCGAACCGACGTCATGACCGAAACCAACGCCGCGCCGGTAACCGGCCATTCACCAAACGCGCTCGCCGCGGTCGAAGCCGAAATTGCCCGCGCCTGCAAGGAAGCGCGGCGCAGTCGCGCCTCCGTGACGCTGATCGCGGTGTCCAAGACGTTCGCCGCGGATGCAATTATCCCGGTCATCGACGGCGGACAGCGCGTATTCGGCGAAAATCGGGTGCAGGAGGCCAAAGGCAAGTGGCCGGCGTTAACGTCCGCTTATTCCGGCATCGCGCTGCATCTGATCGGGCCGCTGCAGTCCAACAAGGCGAAGGAGGCGGTGGCGCTGTTCGATGCCATCCATTCGGTTGACCGCCCGAGCATTTGCCAGGCGTTAGCCAAGGAAATCGAATCCCAGAACAGGCACCCGGAGCTGTTCGTCCAGATCAACATCGGCGAGGAGCCGCAGAAGGCCGGCATCGCTCCCGGCGAGGCCGATGCCTTCATCGCGAGCTGCCGCGACAGCTATGGGCTGACGATCTCCGGCCTGATGTGCATCCCGCCGGTCGACGAGCCGCCGGCGGCGCATTTCGCGCTGACCGCCAAGATCGCGGCGCGCAATGGCTTGAAGAATCTCTCGATGGGCATGAGCGCGGACTTCGCCACCGCGATCATGCTCGGCGCCACCCATGTGCGCGTTGGGAGCGCGATCTTCGGGCACCGGTAGTTGCTGTCGTCCCTGCCTAGTGCGCAATTGCGCACGGGGCGCAGGGACCCATACCGCGTGATCTCTGATTGGTGGGTGGTCTTCGTACCGGCGAAAGTGAGGTAACTGCCAGTCTTCGCCAAACTTCTCCCTGGGGTTATGGGTCCCTGCGTCCGCAGGGACGACGGCGGTGTGTGCGGTGGTTACGCAAACCCCACCGACACCTGCCCCAGCACACCAAAATCCACCGCGAAATGATCGCCGGCCTGGATCGGCAGCGGCGGATGGCACGTGCCTGTCGTCACCACCTCCCCTGCCCGCAAGGTGATGCCGAGCCCGCGCAGCTCGTTGGCAAGCCAGGCCAAGGCAACACGGGGATCGCCGAGCACGTTCTTGCCGTGGCCGAGATAGCGCTGGCCGCGCAGCGTGATCTGCGGCCGCTCCTCGACGAGATCCATGGCGCGCCAGTTCGCAGTCGTCGCGGCGCCCAGCACGAACAGATGCGCGCAGGCATTGTCGGCGATGAGCTGTGCCTCGCCGGCGCCGGCGAAATCGCCAAAGCGCGAGTCGGGAATCTCGATCGCGGGATGCAAGGTGTCGACGGCGGCGAGCACGTCGTCGACACTGTACGGCGTCGCGCGCGGCGGCAGATCGCGGCCCATGCGGAAGGCGAACTCCGGCTCGCCGACGCGCATCTCGTTGCCCTTCATCGACGCCGTGCCGCCGTCGGCGATCACGGTGTCGCTCATGATGCGGCCGGCCAGCGGTCCCGCGACGTTGATGTGCTTTTGTCCGGCCTCGCTTGTCGCCGCGATCTTCCAACCGAACAGTGTTCCAAGTGATTGGTTTTCGAGGGCGGCCTGGATGGCATAGCCATCAGCGCGGCTCTGCGGCCGCAACCGCGGCTCCAGCGCGTCAAACTTGGTGCCGTCGCGCCAATGTTTGACCAGGACCTGCGATGCGGCGGCGATCTGATCCTTGTCGAGCATGTGCCCTCACCCGATGATGATTCTGGTTCTTGGTCCCAGGCGCCGCAGCAATTGCAGCATCGCCGCTTTGGTCATCGAGACGCAGCCTGCGGTCGGCCCGAAATTGTCGCGCGCCAGATGCAAAAACACCGCACTGCCGCGGCCGGCGACGCGCGGTCTGGTGTTGTGGTCGATTTCGATGATGAAGTCATAGAGATGGTCGGTCCGCTTGAGACGGTCACCGCCCTGCTCCGGTCCGAGCCGGATCGCCTGATTGTAGTGGCGATCTCCGGCGTCCTCGCACCAGGCGTCCGTGTCGCCGATGGTCCGGGCCGGAAGAAAGGTCCGCGGACGGCTGTGACGGTCGCCCCGCCACCACAATTGCCTGGGACGGAAGCTGCCCCGCGGGGTGCCGCCATCGCCCTCGCGCTTGTTTGCCAGGATTCCGCCCCGCCCCAGCGCCACCGGGATCGTCAGCGCGCCGGCCGTCAGCCAGCCACGGCGCGGATTCCCGGCAGCAGGTTTAACGCGGATCGCTTGAAGCGGTCCGGAGCTTCGATTCTTTGGGTAACTAGCTGAATCCGCTTTGCTTTTCATGTGAACGTGCGATGTCGAATTCATTACAGGACATTCATCAAAACGGCCTGAGATTTTGAGTTAGAGTGCTTCTGGCTTGTGAATCGGTAACAGCCCACTACTTCAACACGAACAACAATAATAACGGCGACCCCCCTAACTTTCCCTCGCGGCTGGGTGCAGCATGCATGCGCGCCGAGCCGGACTCCAAAAGGATGACCCCCTATGGCCAATGCCCGCAAGATCCTCATCGTGGATGACGATACCGATCTGCGCGATACGTTGGTGGAGCAATTATCGCTGCACGAAGAATTTGAGGCCTCCGCCGTCGATACCGGGGCCAAGGGCGCGAGCGCCGCGAAGGCCAATGCCCCCGATCTCGTCCTGATGGATGTCGGCCTGCCCGACACCGATGGCCGCGAGGTGGTTCGTTCCTTGCGCAAGGGCGGCTTCAAGGCCCCGATCATCATGCTCACCGGGCATGACACCGATTCCGACACGATTTTGGGGCTGGAATCCGGCGCCAACGACTACGTCGCAAAACCCTTCCGTTTCGCCGTGCTGCTGGCCCGCATCCGCGCCCAGCTTCGCCAGCACGAGGCGAGCGAGGACGCGGTGTTCTCGGTCGGCCCCTACTCCTTCCGCCCGGGCTCGAAGATGCTGACCGCGGCCAATGCCCGCAAGGTCCGGCTCACCGAGAAGGAAACCGCCATCCTCCGCTTCCTCTACCGGGCCGGCCAGATGCCGGTCTCGCGCGAGACCCTGCTCCAGGAGGTCTGGGGCTATAATTCCGGCGTCACCACCCACACGCTGGAAACGCACATCTACCGCCTCCGCCAGAAGATCGAGAAGGACGCCGCCAATCCGGAGATCCTGGTCACGGAAGCCGGTGGCTACAAGCTGGTGCCGTGATACGCTTTAGGGGCGTGCGAATCGTTTTAGATCGCATGCCCTTTGAGCCCCGGACCTGAATGTCAATCGACGACGACGTAGCGCTTCTCGAGCGTGTCCCGACACTGCGCTTGTTGGGAGACGCGTCGTTGCGCATGCTGGCGATCGGCTCCGAGCAGCGTAATTTCGTTCGCGGCGACGTCCTCTTCAATCTCGGCGACGACGCCGATGCCGGATACGTGGTTCAACGCGGCGCCTTTCGGGTCGACGACGGCGCCGGCGCGGAGATGATCGCAGGTCCCGGTGCGCTGATCGGCGAGCTCGCGCTGGTGGTGCCGATGAAGCGGCCATCGAGCGCGGTCGCGCTGGAGCACGCCTCCGTCATCCGCGTCGCGCGCAGCCTGTTTCAACGTGTGCTCGAGAGTGACCCCGCGGCTGCGGTGCGCCTGCGTGACGAATTCGCGGTGCGCTCCAGCCAGATCGCGAGCGATATCCTGATGGCGGGCGCGAAGCTGACGTCGTCGTAGCCCGGACGGCGCCGCTACACCTCCAGCGTCACCGTCACCGGCACGTGGTCCGACGGGCGCTCCCAGCTCCGCGCGTCGCGCAGGATCTTGAAATCGCTGACCGCGTCCTTCAATGCGCGCGAGACCCAGATGTGGTCGAGCCTGCGGCCGCGATCACCGACGGTCCAGTCCGCGGAACGATAGCTCCACCACGTATAGACCTTCTCCGACATCGGAAAACGCTCGCGCGCGACGTCGACCCACTCACCGGCTGCCAGCGCGGCTTGCAACTTCTCTGTCTCCACAGGTGTATGCGAAACCACTTTCAGAAGCTGCTTGTGCGACCAGACGTCGTTCTCGTGCGGCGCGACGTTGAGATCGCCGACCAGGATGTGGCGATCCTCCCCGCGCGGATGCAGCGGCTCGCAGGCCTTCATCTCGTCGAGGAAGCGAAGCTTGTGGTCGAATTTCTCGTTCAGCGCGGGATCGGGAATGTCGCCGCCGGCGGGCACGTAGAAATTATGCAGCACCAGCGGCTTTGCGATGCTGGCCTTCTCGCCGAACGAGACCGAGATGTGGCGCGAATCCACCTTGTCGCAGAAGGTGCGGATGTCTTTCGATTCGAACGGGATCTTCGAGACGATGGCGACGCCGTGATAACCCTTCTGCCCGTTCAGCGCGACATGCTCATAGCCGAGCCGCTTGAAACGCTTCAGGGGAAAGGCATCGTCGATGCACTTGGTCTCCTGGAGGCACAGCACGTCCGGCCGCGCGCTCTTGAGAAACTTCGCGACCAAGTCGATGCGCAGCCGCACCGAGTTGATGTTCCAGGTTGTCAGGGAAAGACGCATGAGGCCTGCGTCTTAGCAAGCTCTCGTAGGGTGGGCAAAGGCGCAAAGCGCCGTGCCCACGTCTTTTCGGGGGTGGGTGCAAGGTTCGTTGCGAGCCCTCGTAGGGTGGGCAAAGCGAAGCGTGCCCACCAATGCCTGCCGCAAGGAGAGATGGTGGGCACGGCGCTAATGCGCCTTTGCCCACCCTACGGCAGTAGAGCTTTCAACCCGGCGATGGGCCGTAATTGGTGAAATCGATCTTGAACATGGCAGGATCAAGCTTCTTGCCCGCATCGAGATTGTAGACCGCGATCGTGGTGTCGTAGCCCTGCGGGTCGGTGACGGTCCACTGCTTCAACTGGCCGTCCTTGGCGCCGAACATCAGCAGGAGGCGGCTGGTGCCGACCAGCGCCTGCTTCTCCTCGATCGTGACGCTGACGAAGACGTCGTCGGCCGAGACGTTGACGACGTTGGTGTCCTTCATCAGGTCGATGCGATCGGACAGCAGGAAGCGCAGCGGCGTCTGCGACAGCGGATAGACGTCCTGGGTCGCGAGCTTGCGGTCGCGCACCACCAGCGAGGATCCGTCGGCGACGATGTCGATCGGGCTCGGCGCGTCATATTCGAAGCGCACCTTGCCGGGCTTCTGGATGTAGAAGTCGCCCTGCGTCTTGCTGCCGTCGGGGCCGACCTGGACGAAATTTCCAACCAGCGTCGACAACGAGGACAGATAGGCGCTGACCTTGGCCGCCTGCGCCTTCTGGTTGGCGTCAAACGTCTGGAAGATGCTGGTCGGCACGTTGCGGCGCGGATCCGGGATGACCGGGTTCGGCGGCGTCTGGGTCGCGCCGGTGACGGCGGGCCCACCGGCCGAACCGCCATCGCGGCCCTTCGGCGCGGGCTTCGGCACAGGCACGGTCTGCGCGAACGACGCCGCGGTCACCATCGCGGCGGTGACGAGAAGCACACCGGCCATGCGCGCGCTTCGCGCAGCGATGGTGGCAGCGAATCGAATGTCCGGATGTCTGATCAACGCGTCGTCCTGTGTGGCTGGGCGCCCTTTTAGCGTGATTTCGCTACTGCAGATATCGATTTTGCGTGAAATTATGTTCAGAGGCGGCTCGCCTCACATATGGCTATCTTCTTCCTCGACCAGAATCTCGCGCTTTCCGGCGTGGTTGGCGGGTCCGACGATGCCCTCGAGTTCCATGCGCTCCATCAGCGAAGCGGCGCGGTTATAGCCGATCTGGAGCCGGCGCTGGATGTAGCTGGTCGAGGCCTTGCGGTCGCGTTTGACGATGGCCACGGCCTGTTGGAAGAGATCGCCGCCGCCATCCGCTCCCATGCCGCTGGCGTCGAACACGGCGCCACCGTCCTCGTCCTCGGTCGGCTCTTCGGCCGTGACGGCCTCGAGGTATTCGGGCTGGCCCTGCGTCTTGAGGTGACGCACCACCTTCTCGACTTCCTCGTCCGACGCGAAAGGTCCGTGCACGCGGCTGATGCGGCCGCCGCCCGCCATGTAGAGCATGTCGCCCTGCCCGAGCAGCTGCTCGGCGCCCATCTCGCCCAAAATGGTGCGGCTGTCGATCTTGGACGTCACCTGGAAGGCGATGCGGGTCGGGAAGTTCGCTTTGATGGTGCCGGTGATGACGTCGACCGACGGACGCTGCGTCGCGAGGATCACGTGCAGGCCGGCGGCGCGCGCCATCTGCGCGAGGCGCTGCACCGCCCCTTCGATGTCCTTGCCGGCGACCATCATCAGGTCGGCCATTTCGTCGACGATGATGACGATGTAGGGCAGCGGGTCGAGCGAGAGCTTCTCTTCCTCGTAGATCGCCTTGCCGGTTTCCTTGTCGAAGCCGGTGTGCACCGTGCGCGTCGGTTCCTCGCCCTTGGCCTTCAATTCGAGCAGGCGCGTATTGTAGCCGTCGATGTTGCGCACACCGAGCTTGGCCATGTTCTTGTAGCGCTCTTCCATCTCGCGCACGGCCCATTTCAGCGCGACCACCGCCTTCTTCGGGTCGGTCACAACAGGCGTGAGCAGATGGGGAATGCCGTCATAGACGGAGAGTTCGAGCATTTTCGGATCGACCATGATCAGGCGGCACTGGTCCGGGCGCAGCCGGTAGACCAGGCTGAGGATCATGGTGTTGATGGCGACCGACTTGCCGGAGCCGGTGGTGCCGGCGATCAGCATGTGCGGCGTGCGCGCGAGGTCGATGATCACGGGGTCGCCGCCGATGGTCTTGCCGAGGCAGAGCGGCAGCTTCGCAACCGAATCGACAGTCTCCTTGGCGACCAGCAGCTCGCGCAGATAGACCTTTTCGCGATGCGCATTCGGTAGCTCGATGCCGATGGCGTTACGGCCGGGCACGACGGCGACGCGTGCCGACAGCGCGCTCATCGAACGGGCGATATCGTCGGCGAGACCGATCACGCGCGATGACTTGATGCCGGGCGCCGGCTCCAGCTCGTACAGTGTGACCACGGGACCCGGATTGGCTTTCACGATCTCGCCGCGCACGCCGAAATCCTGCAGCACGCCTTCGAGCGAACGCGAATTGGCTTCCAGCTCAGCCTTGCTGAGCGGCTGGCGATCGCCCGCCTTGGGCGCGGCCAGCACGGACACGGACGGAAGCTCGAACTTGTCGGAGGATTTCTTGGAGGCGGCCTTTGGTGCAGCCTTCTTGCGCGGCGCGCGCGCGGCCGGCTCCTCCTCTTCCTCCTCCTCGTCTTCCTCTTCTTCGTGCTCGTCCTCGTCAATTTCGTCTTCGGACTGCGGCGAGATCGACGGCGCGGCGCGGCCGCCGCCGAGATTCGGCTCCTGGCGGCTGAACGCAACGGCTTTGGTCTTCGGTCCGCTCGAGACCAGCGAGCGGTAAGCGGTGCCGAGCAGCCAGATCAGCCGCGCCTTCGTGCTCATCAATGCGTGGAACAGCCACCCCAGCGACACCGAGCCGCGATCGCTCTCCTCGTCTTCGTCGAGCGGCTTGTCGTCGTCCTCGATCTCCGCGAACTCGTCGTCATGCGCGCGCGCGCCGAGGCCGCAGGCGATCAGGAAGGTCGCGCCGATCGCGGCGAACAGGATCGTGCCCAGCACCATGCGATAGATCGTGCCCGCCGGTCCGAAAATCACCGCGGGCGCGCGCACCAGCGCATCGCCGACCACGCCGCCGAGGCCGGTCGGCAGCGGCCAGGCGCCGCCATGCGGCCAGCAGCTGGCAAAGCCCGCAGCGATCACGGTGCAGAGAGTCCAGGAACCGAGCCGCAGCGCCTCGCGGTCGAACGGGCGATGGGTCATCATGCGCCAGCCCCAGACCGCGACCGTCAGGACCAGCATAATCGCGCCGAGCCCGAGGATCTGCATCGCAAGGTCGGCGCCGATCGCGCCGGCATAGCCGAGAATGTTGCGGATCGGCCGTGAGGTCGCGTGGCTGAGGCTTGGATCCTGCACCGACCAGGTCATCAGCGCGGCCGAGGCGACGCCGGACAATGCAATCAGGCCGAAACCGGTGAGCTCGCGCATACGCCGCGCCAGCCCCTCGCGGATCGACGGTGGCAGATGGCCGACCAGTGGAATGACACGTTCGATTGCCGACATGCTCATGGGCCCCGCCTAACCCAGAGTCTCGACCAGGCGGTGCAGCGCCTGCGCCGTGGTCTCGCCATCCTGCACCAGCGCAAGGCGAATGAAACCTGCGCCCGGATTGAAGCCGTCGGGCTGGAGCCGCGCCAGATAGCTGCCGGGCACCACGCGTACGCCTGCTTCCTTGAAGAGCCTGAGCGTGATCGACACGTCGTCGCCGAGCGCGGACGTGTTGAGCCAGACGCAGAAGCCTGCGTCAGGTCGGCGATAGCCGTAACGATCGCCGATGATCTGGTCGGCGAGATCGAACTTGATCCGGTAGAGCCTGCGGTTCTCCTCGACATGCGCCTCGTCGCCATAGGCAACGGTCGCGACATGCTGGAGCGGCACCGGCACCTGCGGCGCCGCGATGTTGCGCAGCTCGAGGAACATGCCGATGAATCGCTTGTCGCCGGCGGCGAAACCGACGCGCAGGCCCGGCAGGTTGGAGCGCTTCGACAGCGACTGGAACGCAACCACGCGGGTGAAATCAGGGCCGGCGCATTCGAGCGCGCTGCCCGGGGCCTCGCGGGTGTAGATCTCGGAATAGCACTCGTCGCTGAGGATCACGAAGCCGTAGCGGTCGGCGAGCTGCTTCAACCGCCTGAAATAGTCGGGTTTGGCGACCGAGCCCTGCGGATTGGCGGGCGAGGCCAGATAGAACGCCACCGTGCGCGCCAGCGTCGCTTCGTCGATGGCATCGAGATCGGGCAGAAAGCCGTTTTCGACGGTGGTCGGCAGGTAGACCGGCTCGCAGGCCGCGGCGCGGGCGCCGGCGCCATAGACCGGATAGAACGGGTTCGGCATCAGGATGGCGGGCTTGCCGGGGCGCGGGCCGACATAGCGCGCGGCCGCGATCGCGGCGAGGAACAGCCCCTCGCGGCTGCCATTGAGGACGAGAATCTCGTTCTCGGGGTCGAGCGGCCGCGGCAGCTTGAAGCGCGACGACAGCCAGGCGCCCGCTGCCATGCGGAACGGGTCGGTGCCCTTGTTCGCGGGGTAACGGCCGAAATCGGCGATGTGCTTGGCCAGCACCGGGCCGACGAAGTCAGGCACGGGATGCTGGGGCTCGCCGACTGCAAGCGTAATCAATGGCTTACCCGGCTGATGGGGTGCCAGCAGCTCGTTCAGCCGGACGAAGGGCGAGCGTTCGCTATCGGAGCTTCCACTGTCCTGCGGCGCACGGGATGAAGCGGTTATAGCCATTCTGGACGCCAGCACTCTTGGAACAGCCGGTCGCACCAAGGCGCCGGCGGGAAGCGGTTCACTTCACCATAGATAGGGCGAGGTTAAGACGCGATTAACCATCGGCTTTCCGCGCCATCAAGAGTCATTTCCGTGACCTGGATTTGAGGTCCGGTCCGTCCGGAGCGGGAATAATGAGGCCGGATAGAGCGGACGCATGGCGGGCCCGGGTCCCGTCATGGCCGGGCCTGTCCCGGCCATCCCCCGGCCCATTCTACCGTACCCAAGAACGTTCATGCCCGGGCCTTCGCCTCGCCGAAGCGGGCTTCGGCCGCGCAGGCGGGGCAAGCCCGGGCATGGCGAGTTTCCGGATATGGGCGCGCCTAGTGCCCCGGCAGCTTCTCGAATGTCTTCATGCCCACCGGGATCGCGTGGAACTCCTGCATGTCGCAGGTGTAGATCGCCATCTGCGGATGGAACTGCGCGGGCTCGTCTAAGGTGCCGACCTTCAGGATCGCCGCCGGCAGGCCCGGAACCTTGGTCACCAGATGGGTGCCGCATTCGGCGCAGAATTCGCGCGTGACGGCGCGTTCGAGGTCCTTGCGCGTGAATTGCTTGGGCTGCCCGGTGATGTAGCTGAAGCCGGCCGCCGGCATCGCGATGAAGGTGTTGGGCGCGCCGCCCGAGATGTACTGGCACTCGCGGCAATGACACTGGGCCTGCATCATCGGATCACCTTCGGCCACGTAGCGCACTTCGCCGCAATAGCATCCGCCTTCCAAACGCATGACGACCTCCCGGTTTGTTTTTCGTTGTGGTCGATATTTCTGCGCCGGCAATCTGAAATGGCAATCGCTTTCTTTGTCGCGCAGGACAAAAGAAGGCAAAAAGAAAGGGGCTCCAGCTTGCGCTGGAGCCCCTCAACGGTCGGGACATTGCCGGGTATGTGCCCCAAACCGTAGTTGTGGGCACGGCCCCCGCGGAGGCCGCGCCCGGGAGGAGAGTTACATGTTGTAGGCGCGCTCGGTGTGCTCGGTGATATCGAGGCCTTCACGCTCGGTCTCGACATTGGCGCGGAGGCCAACGATCACATCGACGACCTTGTAGAGGATCGCCGAACCGATGCCCGACCACACCAGCGTGGTGCAGACGCCCCAGAGCTGGGAGACCATCTGCGCCGCGAAGTCGTAATCGGCAACCTTCGGCGGGATCGCGGTGTAGTCGATGATGCCCGCACCACCCAGCGCCGGATTGACGAGGATGCCGGTGCCGAGGGCGCCGACGATGCCGCCGACGCAGTGCACGCCGAACACATCGAGGCTGTCGTCGTAGCCGAGCGCGTTCTTCACGACGGTGCAGAAGAACAGGCAGACCACGCCGACCACGAGGCCGAGGACGATCGCACCCATCACGCCGGCGAAGCCGGCGGCAGGCGTGACGGCCACGAGGCCCGCGACAGCGCCGGAGATGACGCCGAGCACCGACGGGTGACCCTTCACGATCCACTCCGCGAACATCCACGACAGCGCGGCGGCCGCGGTGGCGACGAAGGAGTTGGTCATGGCGAGGGCTGCGCCGCCGTTGGCTTCGAGGTTGGAGCCGGCGTTGAAGCCGAACCAGCCGACCCAGAGCAGCGAGGCGCCGATCATCGACATGGTCAGCGAGTGCGGAGCCATCAGCTCCTTGCCGTAGCCGACGCGCTTGCCGATCAGCAGAGCGCCGACGAGACCTGCGATGCCGGCGTTGATGTGCACCACGGTGCCGCCAGCGAAGTCGATCGCGCCCTTCTTGAAGATCCAGCCGGCGTCGGCGTTGATCTCGTCGAGCTTGGCCTGCGCCGCGGTCTTCGCAGCCGCATCAGTGGCAGCAGCGAGTGCCTTGGCAGCGTCCTGGATCATGTCCGGGCCGGGCCAGTACCAGACCATGTGCGCGATCGGGAAGTAGATCAGCGTGACCCAGAGCGGGATGAAGAGCGCGATTGCCGCGAACTTCATGCGCTCGGCGAAGGCGCCGACGATGAGGGCCGGCGTGATCGCCGCGAAGGTCATCTGGAAGCACATATAGATGAGCTCCGAGATGTTGGCGTCGACCGAGAAGGTCGCGGCCTTCGAGTCGGTGGTGACGCCCATCATGAAGGCCTTGGAGAAGCCGCCGATGAAGTCGGAGCCGCCGGTGAAGGTGAGGCTGTAGCCGTACACGGCCCAGATTACCGTGACGACGCAGACGGTGTAGAACACCTGCATCAGCACGGAGAGCATGTTCTTGGAACGGACAAGACCGCCGTAGAACAGCGCGAGGCCGGGGATCGTCATCAACAGCACGAGCACTGTCGATGTCAGCATCCAGGCGTTGTCTCCCTTGTTGACCGTTGGCTCGGCATAGGCCGCGGTCGCAGCGAACATGCCGACTGCGAGAGCCGCCAATCCCGCGCCATAGGGACGCTTAAACGTCATTTTATTCACTCCTGATTGGTAAAGGTTGAGCGCGAAATCAAAGGGCCGCGGCATCGGCCTCGCCGGTGCGGATGCGAACCGCATGGTCGAGGTTGATGACGAAGATCTTGCCGTCGCCGATCTGCCCGGTTTTCGCGGCGGACGTGATGGCGTCGATGGTCTTGTCGACCTGGTCGGAGGCGACAGCGACCTCGATCTTGATCTTGGGCAGGAAGCTCACGGCGTATTCGGCACCGCGATAGATTTCCGTATGGCCTTTCTGGCGGCCATATCCCTTGACTTCCGTCACCGTGAGACCGTGAACGCCGATGGCGGTCAGGGCGTCACGGACTTCTTCCAGCTTGAATGGCTTGATAATCGCCATAACAATTTTCATGGGTCCTATCCCCGCTTGGCCCGGTCCGGACGTGGCCGGGCGTTTCTCGACTGGTTCGCCACGAGGGAGAAGTTCACTACGCGGGCACAGCCAGCACCCTTAGAATCAAATGCCGTGCCAGATCGGGCGCGTTGCCTAACGGACTATGAAAACGGGTGTTTTCGCGTTTGACGCGTGCTGCGGTGCAGTGCGCTAATACGTCGCGCTCAAAACGTGGTCACGCCTGATCAAAAAGCGGGCACGACAGGCTGTCGACACAATTGCTGCTCACGTGTCGGGCAGCAAGAAGGTATTTTATTACAGAAGGGGTCCGACAAAGGGCCCCGCCGCCCTGCGAAATATCGAACCGGCCCTCGGCGTGCTCACGGGATGCGCGCAACCGGCCTGAATCGTCAGGCGGCCTCGCGCTCCGCAAAGACCCGGTCGATCAATCCCCACTCGACCCCCTGCTGCGCGGTCATGAAGTGGTCGCGGTCCAGGGTCCGTTCCACCTCCGCCTCGGTGCGCCCGCAATGCTGCGCGTAGAGCCGGGTGATGCGCCGCTTGGTCTTCTGCATTTCGTTGGCATGGATCAGGATGTCGGACGCCTGGCCCTGGAAGCCGCCGAGCGGCTGATGCACGTGAAGGCTCGCATTGGGCAGCGCGGCGCGGTGACCTGGCTCGCCGGCCATCAGCAGGAACGAGCCCATCGAGCGCGCGGTGCCCATGCACAGCGTATGAACCGGCGCCTTGATGAACTGCATGGTGTCGTACATGGCGAGACCAGAGGTGACCACGCCGCCATAGGAGTTGATGTAGAGATTGATCGGCCTGTTCGGATTCTCCGCCTCCAGGAACAACAATTGCGCGCACACCAGTCCGGACATCGCATCATTGACCTCGCCGTTGAGGAAGATGATGCGCTCGCGCAGGAGCCGCGAATAGATGTCGAAGGATCGCTCGCCGCGGGCGGATTGCTCGACAACCATAGGGACGAGCTGAAGCATGTCGCGCATTGGCGACCTCCATGTTTGCAGGTGACGAAGTCTTGTTGGTGTTTAAGCCGCCGCGCGCATCAGGCAGCAATTGCTGTTGGCCGGCTGCGGCAGCTTTGTTCGCTCTTCGCAGGCTTGCTGGATGATGCGGAAGCGCGTGCCGCCGTCCTCGTTCGGCTCGATCCGGAAGATGACGTGGCTCTCGCGAAACGGCGGCTCTGAATCGCGAAGCCGGTAGCGCACCTCTTCGCCTGCGATCGTTGATTCAGGCTCGGCGCCTGCAAGGTCGCAATCCGGCAACCAGCGCTCGCGCAAGGCCGGAATGGTGACGGCGCGCCAGACCTTTGCTGGCGGCGCGTCGAATTCATATTCGAGCACCAGTTTTGCGTCGGAGGGATCAGGTTTCGCTGCGTCGCTCATTGATCCATGTCCTTGAGGAGATCGGCGAGTGCTTCCATGCGCTTCGGCCAGTAGGCACGGTAGCGCGCAAGCCATGTGCCGATGGCCACGATTCCGTCCGGGTCGACTTCGTAGTTCACGAAGCGGCCCTGCCGCTGTTCGCGTACGAGGCCTGCCGCGCGCAGCACCGAAAGATGCTGCGACATCGCCGGCTGGCTGATCTCCAAACCGTCGCGCAAAGCGCTGGCATTCAGGCTTCCGCCGGCGAGCTTCTCAAAGACCTTTCGGCGCGTCGGGTCGGCCAGTGCCTTGAAGATGTCGGCTTCGATCATGCCAATACATAAGCATTTGCTTATGTGTCGCGCAAGCCCCCGATTACTGAAGCGCTTCTCCGTGCTGCGAAATATCCAGTCCCTCCAGCTCGTGCTCACGGGATACGCGCAAGGGCACGAACAGGGAGACCAGCTTGAGCAGGACGAAACTCACGCCGGCCGCCCAGACGAAGGTGACGGCGACCCCGTAGAGCTGGATCAGCAATTGCTGCGGATGGCCCTCGATCAGGCCGGCGGTGCCGCCGATCGCGGAAGTCGCGAACACGCCGGCCAGCAGCGTGCCGGTCAGGCCGCCGATGCCGTGGACGCCGAACACGTCGAGGGAATCGTCATAGTTGAAGCGGTGCTTGAGCCAGGTGCAGGCCCAGTAGCAGACGGCGCCGGCGACAATACCGATGACGATGCCATGCCAGGGCGCGACGAAGCCCGAAGCCGGCGTGATCGTGCCGAGCCCGGCGACCGCGCCGGAGATCATGCCGAGCACCGACGGCTTGCGCCGGGTCGACCATTCGATCGCGCCCCAGGTCAGCGCGCCGGAGCAGGCCGCAAGATGCGTCGCGATGATCGCCAGCACCGCGCGCGAATTGGCTGCGCCCGCCGAGCCGCCGTTGAAGCCGAACCAGCCGACCCACAACAGGCCGGTGCCCATCACCGCGAGCGACAGATCGAACGGCGACAGATTTTCGGTGCCGTAGCCGTGGCGGCGGCCCATCACCTTGGCGGCGACGAGGCCGGCGGTGCCGGCCGACAGATGCACGACGAGGCCGCCGGCGAAATCCAGCACGCCCATGCTGGCGAGGAAGCCGCCGCCCCACACCCAATGCGCCAGCGGAATGTAGACGAAAATGAACCAGGCGACCGAGAACACCAGATAGGCGGAGAATCGCATCCGGTCGGCGACCGAGCCCGCGACCAGCGCCACCGTGATGATGGCAAAGGTCATCTGGTACAGCATGAACAGCGCTTCCGGGATCGTCTTCGCCGCCGGGTTGACGCTGTCCATCGTCATGCCCGCGAGGAACCAGCGGTCGAGCGTTCCGATCCAAGGCCCGTCGCCGACGAAGCAGAGCGAATAGCCGAACGCCACCCAGAGGATCGAGATCATCGTCACCGCGGCGAGGCTCTGCGCCATGGTGGCGAGCACGTTCTTCTTGCGCACCATGCCGGAATAGAACAGCGCCAAGCCGGGGATCGTCATCATCAGCACCAGCGCGGTGGCGACGATCATCCAGGCGGTGTCGGCGGTGTTGATCTCAGAGCCCGCGGCGTATGCGGGCGCCGCAACGAACGTCACAAATCCGAGCGGCGCAGCCATAGCAGCTGCGCGGCGCAACAATCCCGCCATGTCATTCCCCCCGGCATCAATTGGCGTCGCACGCTGTGGCGTCGTTGCCCGGTGCGATCGAAGAAGGATCAAAGCGTTTTCGAGCGAAGTGGATACCGGTTCGCGTGAAGAAAACGCGTCAAAACAAAAAGCCTTAAAGCGCGTCGCTGTCGGTTTCGCCGGTGCGGATGCGCAGCGCGTGGTCGATCGGCGTGACGAAGATCTTGCCGTCGCCGATCTGCCCGGTGCGCGCCGTCGCGGTGATCACGGCGACCGCCTTGTCGGCGACGTCGGAGGCGACCGCGATCTCGATCCGCAGCTTCGGCAGGAAGTTCACGACATATTCCGCGCCGCGATAGATCTCGGTATGACC
Organism: Bradyrhizobium sp. S3.7.6; assembly: GCF_054061875.1. NCBI lineage: Bacteria > Pseudomonadati > Pseudomonadota > Alphaproteobacteria > Hyphomicrobiales > Nitrobacteraceae > Bradyrhizobium > Bradyrhizobium sp. S3.7.6. The sequence continues at coordinate 942,396 of NZ_JBSSEQ010000001.1, forward strand.
CTTCTGGCGGCCGTAGCCTTTCACCTCGGTCACGGTCATGCCGTGGACGCCGATCGCGGTCAGCGCCTGGCGGACTTCATCGAGCTTGAAGGGTTTGATGATCGCGACGACGAGTTTCATGGTCAGGCCTATTCCCCGGGGATGCGCCACGCCGTATGTCCCCGGCGCAGCGTCAATCTGGCATCTTTCCGGGCAAATGGCATAAAAAACTTGCAGACTGAAGCGGAAAAACGTTTGGCCATGTGAACCGCCGCCTCTGTACAGGGCATCCGTTCATCCTTCACAATGCGTTTTTGGCATGGATGCGGTGAACCGAAGCGTCCCGGCCGGTACAAAAGTATGTTTGAGGGGGACGCTTCATGGCGAGTTGGTTCTACGCATCCGAGGGCAAGCAACAGGGACCCTATCCGGAAGGGCAATTCCGCGACCTGGTCGCGCAGGGAGTTGTGCGCCCGGATACGCTGGTGTGGTCCGAGGGCATGGCCGGCTGGCAGAAGGCCGCCGAAATTCCCGGCCTGATCGGCGGTGGCGGTGCGCCCCCGATGATGCCGGCCGGCGGTCCGCCGATGATGGGCTCCGGTGGTTACGCTGGCGCCGGCTACGCTGGTGGTGGCGGTGGCAGCGGAGGAGCGCTGTCGGTCGATTTCGGCATCCTCGAGTTCACCTGGCGCAGCATCGTGATGCTGATCGGCATGTGCCTCATCATTCCGGTGCCGTGGGTGTTCGTCTGGTACACGAAATGGATCGTGTCCTGCGTGAAGGTGCCCGGCCGGCCCAATCTCAGCTTCACCGGCAATGCGATGACGCTGGTGCCCTGGTTCTTCGGCTTCATCGTCCTGGCGATCGCGATCGGCGTCATCGGCAGTGCGCTGCTCAGCAATCTGCTGTTCATCGCGCAGATCGTGCTCTACTGGCTGCTGATCAAATGGATGGTCGCGAACCTCGCCTCCAACGAGCAGCCGCTCGGGCTCAGCTTCTCCGGCTCAGCTTGGGCCTATATCGGCTGGAATCTGTTGTTCGCGATCTCGATCATCACGATCATCGGCTGGGCCTGGGTCGCCGCGGCGCAGATGCGCTGGTTCTGCCGCAGCATCGAAGGCACGCGCCGTGAGATCGTGTTCAAGGGCAGCGGTCTCGGCATTCTCTGGCGCGGCATCGTCGCCGCGATCCTGTCCAGCCTCATCATCCCGATCCCGTGGGTGTATCGCTGGATCATGAACTGGTTCGCGTCGCAGACCGAGCTCGCTCCGCGCGGGTCGCTCGGAGCTTGATCGCAAATCCCAGGCGCGACGAACTCGCGCCTGGGCGCTAGGACTTCCGCTCGCGCACAGAACCTTCCTGCGCGACGGAGGCGACCAGCGTGCCGTCGGGCTTGAAGATCGAGCCGCGGGTCAAGCCGCGGCCGCCGCGTGCGTTCGGCGAATCCTGCGCGTAGAGCAGCCATTCGTCGGCGCGAAACGGGCGATGAAACCACATCGCGTGGTCGAGGCTCGCGGGCATCATGCGCTTGTCGAACAGCGTGCGGCCGTAGCGCGCCATGATCGCGTCGAGCAGCGAAAAATCCGAGGCATAGGCCAGCGCGCACATGTGCAGCGCCGGATCGTCCGGCAGCTTTGCCGCGGTCCTGATCCAGACGTGAATGCGGCCGTCCTCGATCTTCTGGCCGAAATAACGGCCGAGCTCGACCGGGCGCAGCTCGATCGGACGATCGGACTCGTAGTAGCGGCGGATGAACTCCGGCATCTCCTTGAACATCGGCTGCTTCGCCACCTCCTCCGCCGTCAGCTTTTCCGGCGGCGGCACGTCGGGCATCTTGTCCTGATGATCGAACGCGCTCTCCTCGTCGGTGTGGAACGACACCATGATCGAGAAGATCGCGTTGCCGTGCTGGATCGCGGTGACGCGGCGGGTCGAATAGCTCTTGCCGTCGCGCAGGCGCTCGACCTGGTAGATGATCGGGATCTGCGGATCGCCCGGCAGGATGAAATAGCAATGCAGCGAATGCGGCAGCCGGCCCTCGACCGTGCGGCAGGCCGCAACCATCGCCTGCCCGATCACCTGGCCGCCGAACACCCGCTGCCAGCCCGTCTTCGGGCTGTTGCCGCGGAACAGATTCACCTCGAGCTGTTCGAGGTCGAGAATCGAGATCAGGTCGATCAGGCCTTTGGACATGATGGTGCTTTCGAAGCATCTCGTCATTCCCGGGCATCGCGACAGCGATGACCCCGGAATCCCGAGCCGATAACCTCTGGATTCCGGGTTCGCGCTTTTGCGCGCCCCGGAATGACGGAATGAGGCAGTTCCGCCCTTGTTTCACCGCACTGTTTCGCCCACCTCAAGTCTGCTAGCAAGGCCTGGAAAAGCCGAAGTGTGAACCAGGAATTTGGTATGCCGGTACAGGGTAGCATTGTCATTGGTGGCGGCGCGTTTGCCGGCCTCGCGCTGGCCCTGGCGCTGCGCCAGGGGCTCGGGCCCGAGATTCCCGTCATCGTCGCCGACCCCGCGCTCGCGACCCGTCCGAGCCGCGACCCGCGCGCGACCGCGATCGTGGCCGCCTGCCGCCGCCTGTTCGAGGCCATCGGCGCCTGGGACGCCGTCAGGGGCGAGGCGCAGCCGATCCTCGACATGGTCGTCACCGATTCAAAGCTGGAAGACGCCACCCGTCCGGTTTTTCTGAACTTTGCCGGCGATGTCGCGCCGGGCGAACCGTTTGCGCATATGGTCGAGAACCGCCGTTTGATCGACGCGCTGGTGGTGCGGGCCGAAGCCGAGGGCATCGATCTCCGCGCCACGACGGTCGCGTCTTATGACGCGCGCCCGGAAGGCGTCGACGTGACGCTTGGCGACGGCAGCGTGATTGCGGCAAGCCTGCTGGTCGCCGCCGATGGCGCGCGGTCGAAACTGCGCGAGCGCGCCGGTATCGTCACCCATGGCTGGGAGTACGATCAATCCGGCATCGTCGTCACCGTCGGCCATGAGCGCGATCACGACGGCCGCGCCGAGGAGCACTTCCTGCCCGCGGGTCCCTTCGCGATTCTGCCGCTCTCCGGAAAACGATCCTCGCTGGTGTGGACCGAGCGCCGCAGCGAGGCCGCGCGCATCATCGCGTTGAGCGACGAGGAGTTCCACGGCGAGCTCGAGCGCCGGTTCGGCCTGCATCTCGGCGAGGTCAAGGCGCTCGACAAGCCGCGTGCGTTCCCGCTGTCCTATTTCGTGGCGCGCTCCTTCATCGCCGAGCGTCTCGCGCTGGTCGGCGATTCCGCGCATGTCATCCATCCGATCGCGGGCCAGGGCCTCAACATGGGGCTGAAGGATGTCGCAGCACTGGCCGAAGTCGTGGTCGATGCCGCGCGGCTCGGCATGGATCTCGGCGGCGTCGACGTGCTCGAACGTTATCAGCGCTGGCGCCGCTTCGACACCATGGCGATGGGCGTTGCCACCAACTCGCTGAACTTCCTGTTCTCCAACCAGTCGACGCTGCTGCGCACGGTGCGCGACATCGGCCTCGGCCTCGTCGACCGCGCCCCGCCGCTGAAGAACCTCTTCATCCGCCAGGCCGCTGGTTTGACCGGTGAGATCCCGCGGTTGCTGAAAGGTGAGGCGTTGTAGCAATCGCGCAAGCTCTAACTCCTCATCCTGAGGAGCGCGCTTGCGCGCGTCTCGAAGGATGAAGGCCGAGGTGAGAGAGCCGGGCTTTCATGGTTCGAGACGGCGCTATCGCGCCTCCTCACCATGAGGGCCGCCTGATCAATCGATCTTGCGCGCCTCTTCCGGCAGCATGATCGGGATGCCGTCGCGGATCGGGTAGGCCAGCTTGGCGCTGCGCGAGATCAGCTCCTGCTTTGCGGAATCGAACTCCAGCGGACCCTTGGTCAGCGGGCAGACCAGGATCTCCAGCAATTTGGGATCGACGCTGGTTTCGGGGCGTTCGGTGGGCGCGTTCATTGGGGTCTCCGAAGATCGCTTGCCTCTAGCACAGAAAATCGCGGCCGCCCATTGCGCCACCAGAGCGTTTTCGAGCGAAGTGGGTACCGGCTCGCATAAAGAAAACGCGTCAAAACAAGAATCTAGGCAGAGACCATCCGCATGATCTCGTCGAGCAGGCCCTGGAGCCGTGCCGCCGGTACCGGCGTGCCCGACAAGGCAAAGCCCAGGAATGTCCAGTACAGGATCTGCGCGCGGGCCTGCGCCTTCGCCGGCTCAAGGCCCCGCATCGCAAGCAGCGTCTCGATATAGTCGATCCTGCGGCGGTCGATCGCGCGGACCGCGCCTTGCGCGGCCGTATCGAACGCCGCCCAGCTGCGCACGGCGCGCTCCAGGTCGAGCCGCGCGCCAAAGGATCTCCGCAGCAGCGCCTTCAGCGGCTCGTCGCCGGCGGCCTCGACGTCGGCGATGATCTGTTCGGCCGCGATCTCGCGCCAGCGCTTCAGGACTTCGGCGTGGAACGCGCCGAGATCGGCGAAATGCCAATAGAAGCTGCCGCGCGAGACGCCCATCGCCTTTGCGAGCCGATCGGCTTTCAGGGCCGTGAAGCCGTTCTTGGCCAGCGCCTTCAGGCCCTGTTTGATCCAGTCGTCGGCGGAGAGTTGTTCGGTCATGACCGGTTCCGGAAATTGGCCATACACTAGTGTATTGACAGGCGGCGGGCCAGCGCCTATCTCACTATACACAACTGTATGGACGAAGCTTCAGGGAGCTGTGCCGATGCGTGATCTCTTGCTCCAGTGCTCCGGCGTCGTGGCCATTGCCGTGGCCCTCATCCATGGTGTTCTCGGCGAGACCAAGGTCTTTGCCCGCGCCCGCATCGAGCCGGAACGGCTCCGCACCCTAATTCGCCTGGTCTGGCAGGCCTCGACCGTCGCCTGGATCGGTGGTGGTGTGCTCCTGATCGCGGCGCCCTGGATGGACTCGGAGCTGGCGCGCCGCTGGATCGTCATCACCATGGTCTGTGTGTTCGGTTTCTCGGCTGTCGCCAACGCGTGGGCCACGCGCGGCCGGCATTTCGGCTGGATGGCGCTCAGTGCCGTCGTTGCGATGGCGGTTGCCGGCTATTGAGGTGCCGCGCCCAGAATGCCGGCCGTCAAACCGTGAGGCGTAAGGCCGCAGCGGCCGCTCAAATGCCTGCTGCCTACGGAGCCAACTGATCTTTTCCGGATCGTTAGAATAACTCTAAAGCCATCCGCGTCCAAACCGGATTGACTTCATCATCGCCTTTGCTTCCCTCGCTCCCGCTTCGCGCCACGCGCGCACACGACAGAGGAGGAGACGTTCGTGAAGGTCATTCGTGTTGTTGCAATTGCACTGACGGTCGGCATGGGTATGAGCTCGGCGGCCATGGCCGACGGGTTCAAGGATTGCACCAAGCTCGACAAGGCGTCGTGGAAGCCGGCCGCCGAAGCCGAAGCCAAGGCCAAGGCGCTGGGTTACGAAGTGCGGCGCTCCAAGATCGAAGGCTCGTGCTATGAGGTCTACGGCGTCAAGGAAGGCAAGCTCTACGAGCTGTTCTACAGCCCGGAAGATCTTAGCCTGAAGAAGACGGTTGCCAAGTAAGGTTTCAAGCAAGGGCTTGAGCAAGGCTTGAGGATAGTCACGGCTTGATCGACGAAGCGGTGCCAGAAACGCGCGGGGCGTCCGACGGGACCCCCGCGGATCGAACGGCTTCGCGGACGGTCGCAGTCTGGGACCTCCCGCTACGCCTCTGGCACTGGGCCCTCGCGGTCAGCATCTTGGCCGCGTGGTTCACGCCCTCCGTCTACGATACCCTTCACCGCATCGTCGGCTATACGGTGCTCGGGCTTCTCGCCTTCCGCCTGGTCTGGGGTTTTTGGGGAAGCCGCTATTCGCGCTTCCGCATGGTCGGCGTCCGGCTTCGGGTCGCGCCACACTATCTCTGGAATCTACGCCGCGGCATGACCGGCCGCTATATCGGCCTCAATCCAGCCGGCACCTTGATGCTGGTAGCGCTGCTGCTGGCGATCGCCATCTCGGCCATCACGGGGGCGATGTCGGTGACCGTCACCTTCTTCGGCCTGTGGTGGGTCGAGGATACCCACGCGATTGCATCCGACGCCGTCATCGTGCTGGCCGTGGTACACGTGCTGGGCGTCGTGCTGATGGGGCTTCTCCAGCGCGAGAACCTGATCCGCGCGATGTTCACCGGACGCAAGCGCATCCGCCATCATCAATAGGGTTTTTGAGGCGGCGCTCTCTCCTTGTCATGGCCGGGCTTGTCCCGGCCATCCACGTTCTTTTGTGCCTCTCAGACGTGGATGCCCGGGTCATCGGCGAGCGAAGCGACGCCGTCCTTCGGACGGCTATGCCCGGGCATGACGGAGCGTGACGCGGCAGCGCGCCCCTCACTGCAATGGCGGATCGCCGCTGGTGCGCTTCTTGGCGAGATCCATCTCGGTCACCGCGATCAGGATTTCGGCGCGGGTCTTCAAATCCGGCGCCTCCAGCATGGCCTGCTTTTCCGCGGGGCCATAGGGCGACATCATCGCCAGCGCGTTGACGAGCGCTTCGTTAGGCGCGCTCTCGACGCCTTCCCAGTCGACCTTGAGATTGTTGGCCTTCAGGAAATCCGCCAGCACGGTCAGCAGCGCCTCGCGATCGACCTCGTCCTCGCCCATGCGCGCGGTGAAGTCGTCGACGAAGGTGAAGAAGTCCACCTTGCACTGGCGGTAGGCGGTCAGCACTTCGAGCTCCTTGACCACCTTGAAGCGCGAGACGCCGGTGAGCTCGAGGAGGTAGCGGCCGTCGCCGGATTCGGCGAGCTGGGTGATGCGGCCGACGCAGCCGACGCGGAACAGCGCCGGCCTGTCGGAATTCTTCGGCGAGTGCGCGATGTCGGGCTGGATCATGCCGATCAGGCGATGGCCGTCGCGCAAGGAATCGTCGACCATCGAAAGGTAACGCGGCTCGAAGATGTTGAGCGGCATCTGGCCGCGCGGGAGCAAGAGCGCGCCCGGCAGCGGAAATACCGGAATGATCTCCGGCAGGTCGGCGGGGCCGCGATATTCGATGTTGATCGGCATCTGGACCCCGCTAGACCGCTAGAGCATGATCCGGACCCGGAGGGCCGCGTTAGCGCAAAGTGTGAAGCGGCTTTCCGACAAGATCATGCTCCAACAATAACCCTTACGAAAACAGGATCGTCGACAAGCGCTTTCGTCCCTCGACGGTAGCATCATCCGTGCCACCCCACGCCTCGAAGAATTGCACGAGCTGCTTGCGGGCGCCGTCGTCGTTCCACTTGCGGTCGCGCTTGATGATCGCCAGCAACTGCTCGGTGGCCGCCGCCCGGTTGCCTTGCGCATTCAGCGCGGTCGCAAGGTCGAAGCGTGCCTGATGATCGAGCGGGTTTGCGGCGACTTTCTGTTCCAGCTCGGCCACCGGCCCCAGCTGCTCCGCCTGCTCGGCGAGATCGATCGCGGTCTGCACGGCCTTCACGGCGGGGTCGTTGCGCTTGGATTCCGGCACCATCGCCAGCGTCTGCTTGGCCTGCTCCATCGCGCCGGAGACGGCGTAGCATTTCGCGAGTCCGGCAAGGGCCGCGATGTTGGTCGAATCGTGCTGCAGCACCTCGGCATAGATCTGCGCCGCGGCGGCGGCGTCCCCCTCGGCGAGCACCGCCTCGGCCTCTTGCAGGATCTCGGCGATATTGGGCTCGCCCGGCGCCGTCACGCCCTTGGTCACCTTTTCGATGAAGGCGTTGACCTGGCTCTCCGGCACTGCGCCCATGAAGCCGTCGGCCGGCTGGCCGTTGACGAAGGCGATCACGGCCGGGATCGACTGGATGCCCATCTGGCCCGGGATCGCCGGATGCTGGTCGATGTTCATCTTGACCAGCTTGACCTTGCCCTTGGCCGCCTTGACCGCCTTTTCCAATACGGGCGTGAGCTGCTTGCAGGGGCCGCACCACTCCGCCCAGAAGTCGATCAGCACCGGCTGGCGCTTCGATTCCTCGATGACGTCCTTCACGAAGGTCTGGGTGGTGGTGTCCTTGATCAAATCGGCCGCGGCCGCGCCCGCCGCTCCGTTACCCTGGTCGATGATCGTCACGGGATCCCCTCGTCTGATGTCTGGAATGGCGGCTCTTTAGCACGTCGCCAAATCATATGCTTCGTTGTCGGCTCCTAGATTGGGCCGAATGGGCCGAATTTCAATCCATCAGGGCCGATTCGCCGGTTCCGGGACGTTTTCGGGCGATTTGGCCGCGTTCGGGGTCCATATGGCCCTTCAATTGCGAATCTATGCTGCCGGTAGCTGTTGCATTCGCCGTCCGCTTTTGGCATACGACAGCCGTTGCCGGCGCGTCATGCGACCGACACAGGATGCGGGTGTAGCTCAGTGGTAGAGCACGACCTTGCCAAGGTCGGGGTCGAGGGTTCGAGCCCCTTCGCCCGCTCCAATTTTTCCGAACGCATCCAGCCAAACCGGGTCGGGCCGTGGTTTTCCACGCCGCTGGCGGCTGTATTGGGTCTCAAATGACAATTCTGGTCACGGGCAGCGCGGGCCACCTTGGGGAGGCCGTTCTCCGTATGCTCCGGGGACGCAGTTTCCCCGCGCGTGGAATCGATCTGAAGCCATCGCCCTTCACCGATGCCGTCGGCTCGATCGTCGATCCCGATTTCGTGCGGCGCCAGATGGAGGGCGTCACCGCCGTGATCCACACCGCGACGCTGCACAAGCCGCATGTGGCGACCCACGGCAAGCAGGATTTTGTCGACACCAACGTCACCGGCACGCTCAATCTGCTCGAGGCGGCCCTAGCCGCTGGCGTGCGCAGCTTCGTCTTCACCAGCACCACCAGCGCATTCGGCTCGCAGCTTCGACCCGGAGCCGGACAGGCTGCGGTGTGGGTCACCGAGGATCTGGCGCCGGTGCCGAAGAACATCTACGGCACGACCAAGCTGATGGCCGAGACTCTGTGCGAGCTGTTCTTTCGCGAGCGCGGCCTGCCCGTCGTGATCTTGAGGACCTCGCGCTTCTTCCCTGAGGACGATGACGATCCCGCGATGCGCTCGGCTTACCCGCTGGACAACGCACAGGCCAACGAGCTGCTCTATAGACGGCTGGATATAGCGGACGCGGTGAGCGCCCATCTCCTCGGCGTCGAGCGCGCGCCGAAGATCGGTTTTGCCCGTTACATCATCTCCGCGACGAGCCCGTTCGAGCCCCGTCATCTCGCGGCGCTCGCGCGCGACGCGGCCGGTGTCGTGCGCGAGCTCTACCCGGATTGCGCGCAGCTCTATGCGGCGCGCGGATGGCGGCTATTCCCCGAGATCGACCGCGTCTATGTCAACGACCGTGCGCGGCACGAGCTGGGCTGGCGGCCCGAATTCGACTTCGCGCATGTCCTGAACAGCCTGCGCGATGGGACGGATTTTCGCAGCACGCTGGCACGCGAGATCGGGTCGAAAGGCTATCACGACACGGTATTCGACGACGGACCCTATCCCGTCGCCTCGTAATCGCCGTCTTTGCCGTTTTGCTCGACGCATCAAATGTCTGCCCGGCGTCACCGGGAGCAGACCGGGGTGAGCCGTTCTACTGTGCATGGGGTTGTTTTCGCAATTTTGTGCGACCGCTCTTCCTGCTGCCTGCAAATCAGTCACGCACCATTTTTTGATTCCGCGTTGCAGCGAGACCGTGATCGTCGCCGTGCAAATCTTCGTGGCGTTCAGTCTCAATTTCTATTGAGTCTGACTGCAGTGCTCCCGACGCGCTTCTCACCGTCCGCAGATGTGCTAACCTTTTTGCGTCTGTCGTCCTGACAGACTCCGAACTTCGCCTCTCGACTAGCAAAACAAAATAACGTGCAGCCCTGACGGCTGCCTTAGGGGAGTGACGTGATGAAATTCCATCAATCCGTCTTTCAATCCGTCCTGGCGCTTGCAGCGGTTGCCCTTCTCGCGGGGACAAGCGCAGTCAGCGCGCAACAGCAGGACAAGAACCGCCAGCTGAAGAAATACGAATCCGGCACCAAGGAGTTCTGGACCCATCCGCCGGACGACTGGTTCCTCGGCGACGAGACCGAGGCGCAGAAGGGCCTCGCGCCGCCATCAGGCCCGCCGACCGGCGCGTCGGAGGCCGAGCTCGCCGCGATGATGAAGAAGATCAAGCTGCCGGCCGGCTTCAAGATCGAAGTCTATGCGCCCGGCGTTCTCGCCGCGCGGCAGATGGCCTGGGGTGACAAGGGCACGCTGTTCGTTGGCTCGTTCGGCCTCGGCAACGTCTATGCCATCAAGGACAACAACGGAAAGAAAGAGGTCAAGACCATCCTGAAGGGGCTGAACATGCCCACCGGTCTCGCCTTTAGGGATGGCGCGCTCTACGTCATCGCGGTCGACAAGCTGATCCGTTACGACAACGCCGAAGCCAATCTCGACAAGCTCGGCGACGGCAAGGTCGTCTATGACGACATGCCCTCCTATGCCGCGCATGGCTGGAAGTACATCGCGGTCGACAAGGAAGGCTGGTTCTACCTGCCGTTCGGACCGCCCTTCAACGTCGGCGTGCCCCCGACTAGTGTCTCGCAGATCCGCCGCGTCGATCCCAAGACCGGCAACGCCGAGATCTACGCGCTCGGCGTTCGCAACTCGGTCGGCGGGGACGTCGATCCGCGCACCGGCAAATACTGGTTCACCGAGAACGCGCGCGACTGGATCAGCGACGATCTGCCCTCAGACAAGCTGAACATGATCTCGAAGATCGGCGAGCATTTCGGCTATCCCTACTGCCACCAGGGCGACCTGCTGGATACGAAGTTCGCGATGGGTCACAAGTGCTCCGAGTTCACGCCGCCCGTGCTGAACCTCGGCGCGCATGTCGCTCCGCTCGGTATGAAGTTCTATACCGGCGATCAATTCCCCGCCGAGTACAAGAATAACATCCTGATCGCCGAGCATGGCTCCTGGAATCGTCACAAGTACCAGGGCGGCAATATCACGCGCGTGATCGTCGGCCCCGACGGCAAGAACGCCAAGAAGGAGGTGTTCGCCTCCGGCTGGATCGAGGGCGACCAGGGCTATCTCGGCCGTCCCAACGACATCATCCTCGCCAAGGATGGCTCGATCCTCGTCGCCGACGACTGGGCCGGCGCGATCTATCGCATCAGCTACAGCAAGAAGTAGCGTAGGACGACACGAGGCTGCGACCGGATGACGGTCGCAGCCTCGTTTGTTTGTGACAGGCTTGCAGCGGAACGCGTTCGTCATGCCCGGACTTGATCCGGGCATCCATCAAACGAGAAACCTCTTTGCAAACAGGATGGATTGCCGGGCCTACGCCAAGCAGGCGGGTCAAGCCCGGCAATGACAGTCGGAGAAATCAACCATGCGAGCCGTTCGGTTTGGAATTCTGTCTGTGACGCTTTCGCTAGCAGCACTTGCATTCGTCCGAGCCGAGGCGGCCGATAATGCCGCGATCCAGGAGAAGGCCGCCGTCTGCTCCGGCTGTCACGGCGAGAACGGCATTTCGCAGACGGAGAACATCCCCTCGCTGGCCGGCCAGCCCGATCAATTCATCCAGTGGCAGCTCGTGTTCTTCCGCGCCGGCTCGCGCAAGAACGACCAGATGCAGCCGATCGCCGAGGAGATCACCAACGAGGACATCCGCAATTTCGGCGCCTATTTCGCGCAGATGACGCCGCCGAAGGCCGCGGAAGACGGGGATCCGGACCTGTCGAAAAAAGGCGCGCAAGTCGCCGTCGGCCGCCGCTGCGCCTCGTGCCATACGGATAGCTTCGCCGGCACCAAGGCGGTTGCGCGGCTCGCCGGCCAGCGCGAGGAATACCTCGTCAAGGCGCTGCACGACTACAAGAGCAGCCAGCGCGTCGGCGGCGGTGGTGCTGCGATGGCCGATGTCGCCTATCACATGAGCGATGAGGAAATCACCGCCGTCTCGCACTATCTCGCGTATTTCAAGTAACGCGGAGTCGTTGCGGCAAGCGCCGCTGTCGTCCCGGGGCTCGCGCTCTGCGCGCCCCGGGACGACAGCGGAGCTTGGAGCTACCCCGCCCGCTGCCTCTCATACGCCTTCAGATGCGTATACGCGATGCGCAGCTTCGGCACCGGCACCTTGGCGGCGTCGGCGCGCGCGATGAGATCGCCGACGACGTGATCGGCCTCGACCGGCAGGCCCGCCTTGATGTCGCGGAACATGGATGCCGTCATCGGCGATCCCTCGGTGGTGAGGTTGCCCTTCACGCGCTCGAAGAACGGGCCGCCCGGCGTGTAGCCCGACGCGGTGGCGATCGCGCTGGTCTCGTCCAGCATGCCGAGCAAAAAGTCCCTGCCGCCGGGGGCCGCGAGGATGTTGCCGACGGAGGTGCGCATCAGGCTGGTGCTTGCGGCGAGCGAAGACAGGAACACCCACTTCTCCCACATGTCCTGCATGATGTTCTGGCTGGCGGCGGCGCCATTGATGCCGCTCTTGAAGGCCTCGTCGATCGCCTTGACCCGGTCCGAGAGCTTGCCGTCGCGCTCGCCGTAACTGAGCGACTGCATCGGCTGGAGCTGCACCACTTCGCGCTTCTCGTTCAGGGTCGCCGCGATGGCGCAGAGGCCGCCGAGCACGCGCTCCTTGCCGAATTTTTCGTCGAGCGTGTCGAGATGCTTCATGCCGTTGAGCATGGGGATGATCGCCGTATCAGGCCCGACCGCGGCCGCGAACGAGTTGATGGCGTCGTCGAGGTCGAACGCCTTGCAGCTCAAGAGCACGACGTCGAACTTTTCCTTGAGCGCGTCGGCCTGAACGGTCGGCGGATTCTTCAGCGTCACGTCGCCGTTCGGGCTCTTGATGACGAGGCCGGCGCTCGCGAGCTCGCTGGCGCGCCGCGGCCGGACCAGGAAGGTGACGTCGCGGCCGGCCTGTAACAGCCTGCCACCAAAATAGCCGCCGATGGCGCCGGCGCCGACCACGAGGATACGCATGGGAGAACTCCGTTTTATTCCTGGCTTTATACTTGGCTTTATTTTTGGCGGATGGCGAACAGGAAGTAGCGAATAGCAGGCGCGATTTCCACTCGCTATTCGCTAGGCGCCATTCGCGCGCTTCACTTTCCCGACACCATCTCCTCGACCTCGCGCAGCTGCTCCTTGCCGAAGAACATCTCGTTACCGACGAAGAAGGTCGGCGAGCCGAACGCACCGCGGGCAACGGCGTCCTCGGTGTTCTTGATCAGCTTGCCCTTGACCTCTGGCTCCTGGGCACGCGCGAACAGTTTTTGGGCATCGAGGCCGGAGGACGCCAGCGCCTTCGCCGCGACTTCCGGGTCGTCCATCTTCTTCGGCTCGCGCCACATGTGGTGGAAGGCGGCCTCGACATACTTTTCGAACACGCCCTCCGCCTGTGCCGCGATCGCCGTGCGCATCAGGTTCAGCGTGTTGACCGGGAAGAACGGATTCATGACATAGGGCTGGACCTTGAAGCGCTTGACGAAGCGCTCGGTCTCGACCGCCTGGAATTCGCGCTTGTTCTTGATGCCGGCGAGCGTCTCGGCCGGCGACTTGTTGTTGGTCGACTTGAAGATGCCGCCGAGCAGGATCGGCACGTACTCGAATTTGACGCCGATGCGCTGCTCGATCGCCGGGATCGCGAGATGACTGAGATAGGCGTTCGGGCTGCCGAAATCGAACAGGAATTGCGGGGCTGTGCGGGTCAAAATCGTTCTCCCTGACCTGGCTTTTGATCTGGCTTTTCATCCATTGTGGCGCAGGGCGCGCCACGGGTCCACCGTTTAATGATGGCCATAATATCTTGATGATCCGGTCAGATCAGACGCTGGATCGCGCGCCTGCGCCACACCGTGAGGTAATAGCCCATCTGCAAAACGAACATGGCGCAGAACACGATCGGATAGGCGGCCCACACACCTTTCAGGCCGATCGTGCGGCTCAGGATCACAGCGGCCGGCAGCTCGATTGCGACAATGGCGAAGATCGAGAGCAGCATTGGCGTCAAGGCGACGCCGGCCGCGCGCATGGCTCCGGAAAACACGGTGGCCAAGCCGAACGGCACCGAGCTCCACAGTGCGATGTGAAGCAGTCCCCCGGCGAGGTCGAGTACGGCACTGTCGGTGATGAAGAGGCCGAGCACGGCCCGCGGCGCCAGATAGATCAGCCCCACCAGCCCGCCGGTCAGGACAATGTTGAACAGGAGGCCGGTGCGCACGATGCCATCGAGCAGCGCCCTGTTGCCGCCGCCGATGGCCTGCGCGCCGAGGATCGAGACCGCGATCGAAATCGACATTGCCGTGAACTGCGTGTAGCCCATCACCTGGTTGACTGCGCCATACGCGGCGGTGGCATCCGATCCAAAGCCATTGACGAGCCCGAGCAGCACCAGCTCGGCGACTGCCATCACCACCATGCCGACCGCGCTCGGCAGTCCGATGCCGAGGATCTTTCCGAGCACGGCACGATTGAGCCGCAGATGACGCAGCAGCGCGGCATCCGGTGCCAGTGCATGCTTCGTCCGCAGCAGATAGACGGCCAGTGCGATGAGTGTCAGTGCGTTGGAAATCGCTGCCGCCCAGGCCGGACTGGTGATTCCGGCGGCAGGTATCCCGAACGCGCCGCGGATCAGCATCGGCGTCAGGATCAGTCCGATGGTGGTCGACAAGGCCAACGCCAGCAGCGGCGTCACGGCATCACCGACGCCGCGGATCATCGCCGTCATCAGCAGGAAGACGAAGCCGAGCGGCATGGTGAGCAGCATGATGCGCGCATAGGCACTCGCCTGGTCGAGGATGTCCGGAGGCGTCGCGAGCATCGTCATTAATTGCCGGCTGAAGAAGCCGCCGACCAATGCAACCGAAAGCGAGAGCAGCAGGCCGATCGCGAGCGTCGTGCCGACGACGATCCTGATCCTGCCATGCTCGCCAGCGCCAAAGGCCTGGCCGATCAGCACAGTGGCGCCGGTGCTCAGGCCCATGACGAAGGCGAACAGGAAGAACATCACCGGGAAGAACGCCGACACCGCTGCGAGCGCGTCGACGCCGATCATCTGGCCGAGATAGACGTTGCTGACGGTCCCGAACAGCGATTGCAGCGCGTTGCTCAGCACCAGCGGCGCGAGGAAGCGGAGGAATGTCGTCCAGAGCGGCTTTGGCGCGGACATGGATAGGCCTTTCATCGGGGCGTGCGAAGCCGTTGCCGCGCGATGCGCGCGCGGCTCGGCCGTCGATGGGGTGAGAGAAAGTGCTGCGCCTAAGCGCGGTCGCTGTAGGCGAGCTTGACGATGTGGTCGCGGACGTCGACCGGCCAGTCGGCGATCAGTCCGGTGAAGCGCCGCCGGTCGTCCGCGAACAGGGCGCGCGACGCTTCTTCGAACTGCGGCAGATTACCCGCCATGGTCAACATGAAGTGATAGGCCGCATCGCGCGCCTGCCGCTCGCGGTCCTTGTCGCCGCTTACGCGTCTTGCCTCGTCGACGAGCTTTCGCAGCGCGACCGAGGCGCCGCCCGGCTGGGCTCCGAGCCACTCCCAGTGCCGCGGCAGCAGCGTCACCTCGCGCGCGACCACGCCGAGCTTCGGCCGGCCGCGCCCGCGCGGCTCGCTCGGTGGCGCGGACTCCTCGACCGGTGGCGGGACAAGCTTTGCCACCCGCGCCAGCACCTCGCGATCCCCGCCGCGCAGATCGAAGTCGATCGGTCGGCCCGTGCTGTCCTCGAAGATGATGATGGGCTCGTCCGGCGGTGGCGTGATCCGCTTGACGACCAGCGCGATCTCTCCCGCTGGCCCGGACGCCAGGCGGCGATGGCCCTGGAACGCAGTGAAAGTCCGTTGCATTGAAATCATTGCCATATTGATGACGTTGGCCTTTTAATATCCGGGTAAATTGCTGACGTCAATATACCCGGGTGAAATTATCCGTCTGGATGGCTCGACATTGTGTTCCCGGGCTGGCACGAACGGCGCGGCCGACCGACCACGCCTAGCCTGGGGACCTCAACGATGCTGACCGTTCACCACCTCAACAATTCCCGCTCGCAGCGGGTGCTGTGGCTGCTCGAGGAGTTGGGCGTGCCCTACGAGATCGTGCGCTATCAGCGCCAGCCGGATATGCGCGCGCCGAAGGAGCTGCGCGCCATCCATCCGCTCGGCAAGTCGCCCGTCATCACCGACAACGGCAACACCATCGCCGAGTCAGGCGCGATCATCGAATATCTCATTGCGACCTACGGCAACGGCCGGCTGATTCCGCCGCCGAACACGCCGGAGCGGCTGCGCTTCACTTATTGGCTGCACTATGCGGAGGGCTCGGCGATGCAGCCGCTGCTGCTCAAGCTGCTGTTCACGCTGATGCCGAAGCGCGCACCCGCGCTGCTTCGCCCACTGGTGCGCAAGGTCTCGAACCAGGCGCTCACCGCGCTGGTCAATCCGCAGCTCAAGCAGCACATGGATTATTGGGAAGGCGAGCTCGGCAAGAGCGAGTGGTTCGCCGGCAGCGAGTTCACCGCCGCCGATATCCAGATGAGCTTCCCGCTCGAAGCCGCGCAAGCGCGTGGCGGGCTCGAGCTCGGCCATCCAAAGGCGATGGCATTCCTGGAGCGCATCCACGCGCGGTCGGCCTACGCCAGAGCGCTGGAAAAGGGCGGGCCGTACCAGGTGGGACGGTAAGGTTCCTCACCGCCCCGGGGTGATAACGCCGGACTAGTCCGCGTGCAGCACGCGCCCGCGCGTCTCCGGCAGCGCGAAGGCGGCAATGAAGAACAGCACGTAAGCCACCACCGCGAACATCGCGATCGCATTTGCGAGCGACGTCGTCGCCGAGAGCGCGCCGACCAGGAACGGAAACAGCGCGCCGATGCCGCGGCCGAAATTGTAGCAGAAGCCCTGGCCGGAGCCGCGCAGCCGCGTCGGATAGAGCTCGGTCAGGAACGCGCCGATCCCTGAGAAATAGCCCGAGGCGAAGAAGCCCAGCGGGAAGCCGAGCACCCACAGGATCTCGTTGGTGAGCGGCAGCTGCGTGTAGAGCAGCACCACGGCCATGGCGCCGATCGAGAAGATCAGGAACAGATTGCGCCTGCCGATGCGATCCGCGAGCCAGGCCCCGACGAGATAGCCGATGAAAGAGCCGATGATCAGCGTCGAGAGATAGCCGGTCGAACCGACGATCGACAGATGCCGCTCCTTGGTCAGGAACTGCGGCACCCAGAAGGTGACGGCGTAGTAGCCGCCCTGGCAGCCCGTCGCCATCAGCGAGGCCAGGATCGTGGTCTTCAGGATCGGGCCGGAGAAGATTTCCCAGAGCGCCGGACGATCGCCGCTCGCGGCCTGTTTTGCGCGGGCCTCGGCCGCGATCTCCGGCTCGGTGACGGAGCGGCGGATGTAGAACACCAGCAGCGCCGGCAGTGCGCCGATCACGAACATCCAGCGCCACGCCGTCTCCGGCGGCAAAGCCGAGAACAGGATTGCCTGCGACAGCACGGCGAGACCCCAGCCGACCGCCCAGCCCGACTGCACCGAACCGACTGCGCGTCCGCGATATTGCGGCCGGATCGCCTCGCCCATCAGCACGGCGCCCGCCGCCCACTCGCCGCCGAAGCCGAGGCCGAGCACGGCGCGTGCGATCAGGAGCTGGTCGAAATTCTGCACGACCGCGCAGACCAGCGAGAAGAACGAGAACCAGATGATGGTGATCTGGAGCGTCCTGACACGTCCGATATGATCGGAGAGATAGCCGCCGAGCCAGCCGCCGATTGCGGAGGCCAGCAGTGTCACGGTGCCGGCGAGTCCGGCCGAGGCCGCATCGACCTTCCACAGCGCGATGATGGTGCCGATCACCAGCGGATAGATCATGAAGTCCATGCCGTCGAGCGCCCAGCCCGCGGCGCAGGCCCAGAACGTCCGCCGCTCCGGCGCGTTCATGTCGCGATAGAAGGCGAGAAGGCTGGTGTCTTCGATCTCCGCGCGCTCAATGCGCTGGGTCGGATCGGCTGTGCTCATGTGCGTTTCCCCGGCGGTTCCTTAAAGCTGCGCGGTGGTAGCACGCAGGGCAGCCCGCGCAAGCAGGCGCGCGCTGCCGTGCCATGCAACGGCGAGACTACTGTCCCGCGGCTTCCGCGCCGCGGGTACGCGGATCCGGCGCGCCGAGTGGACCGTTCGGCGTCACCAGAATCGAATTGGCCGAGGTCTGTCCCATCGGCTCGACGATGAGGTGATCCATCGCCTTCAGCTCGAACAGCACATCGCCGGGAAAGCCGCTCTCGATACGCACCTCGTCCGGCAGCCATTGGTGATGCAGCCGCGGCGCAGCGACGGCGGCGGCCACATCCATCTTGTAGTCGAGCACGTTGACGATGACCTGGAGCACGGTCGAGATGATGCGGCTGCCGCCGGGCGAGCCCGTCACCAGCACCGGCTTGCCGTCCTTGAGCACGATGGTCGGGGACATCGAGGACAACGGCCGCTTGCCGGGTCCGGGCAGATTGGGCTCGAAACCGACGAGGCCGTAGGCGTTGGAAGCGCCGACCGCGGCGGTGAAATCGTCGAGCTCGTTGTTGAGCAGCACGCCGGTTCCGTCGGCAACCAGGCCGACGCCATAGCTGAAATTCAGCGTGGTGGTGTTGCTGACGGCATTGCCGCCGGCGTCGACGACGGAAAAGTGCGTGGTGTTGGTGCCCTCGCGCGGCGCGGGAGGGGCGGAGACGAGCTGCTTCGACGGCGTGGCGCGCTCCGTGGAGATGCCGGCGCGCAGCTTGGCGGCGTAGTCCTTTGCAGTGAGCGTGTCGATCGGCGCATTGACGAAGGCGGGATCGCCGAGATAGCGCGCACGATCCGCATAGGCGCGCTTCATGGCTTCGATCAGCAGATGCAGCGAGGCCGGCGACCCCTGTTTCAGATCGGCCAGCTGAAAGCCCTCGAGGATGTTGAGCGTCTCCACCAGCACCACGCCGCCGGAGGAAGGCAGCGGCATCGAGACAATGTCGTAGCCGCGATAGGTGCCGTGCGCCGGGGCACGGATCATCGCCTGATAGGATTTCAGATCGGCCGGCGTCATGATGCCGCCGGCGTCAGTCACGGCCTTGGCGAGCTTGTCCGCGACCGGTCCCTCATAGAAGCCGCGCGGCCCCTGTGCGGCGACGGCCGACAGCGTTTCGGCGAGATCGCTCTGCACCAGCCTGTCGCCTTCGCCGAGCGGTGTGCCGTCGGGGCGCGAGAAGATCCTGGCCGACGACGGCCAGCGCGCCAGCCGCCGGTGCCAACCCGGCAGCGTGTCGGCAAGGTCGTCGGTGACGACAAAACCGTCGCGGGCGAGCCCAATCGCGGGCTCGAGCAGCTGTGCCAGCGTGAACCGGCCCGAGCCGTATTTTTCCAAGGCCAGCACAAGACCTGCGACGGTGCCGGGCACGCCGACGCCGAGCGCGGAATCCCGCGACTTCGCGGCATCGGGCTTGCCGTCAGCGCCGAGGAATATCTGCGGGGTGGTCGCAGCCGGCGCGGTCTCGCGATAGTCGATCGTGATGTCCTCGTTGCGCTCGGCCGAATGGATCACCATGAATCCGCCGCCGCCGATATTGCCGGCGCGCGGATACGTTACGGCCATCGCAAAGCCGGTGGCGACCGCGGCATCGACCGCGTTGCCGCCGCCGCGCAGGATGTCGGCGCCGACTTGCGCCGATATCTTTTCCTGCGCCACCACCATGCCGTGCTCGGACGGAACGGCGTGCACCGTGTCGAGCGCGGGTGGGACATAGGCTCGCCGCGCATCCTGTGCGGTGGCAGACGAAAAACCAAACGCCAGAGTGGCAATGAAGGCGAAAAATGTCCGCCGTGTCGGATATGACGACATCATCAAGCTTCCGTCGCGGCCTCAGGCCAGTTCCCACGCGTCGCTTCAATGCTATACGCTTTGCCCCAACAGAGGCAAAACTGTTCGTGATGGGGACTGGAATATGACGACGATCGCCTCGGATGCGCGCTTGGCCGGCGCGCAGCGGACCTATCCGCCGCGCGCCGCTGTTATCAGCTGGATCTTCTTCGATTGGGCCGCGCAGCCTTATTTCACGCTGATCACGACCTTTGTTTTCGCACCCTATTTCGCCACCAGCATTGCGCCAGATGCCGCCACCGGCCAGTCGTTGTGGGGCTTTGCGATGGCGGCCGCAGGCCTCGCGATCGCGCTGATGTCGCCGGTGCTCGGCGCCATTGCCGATGCCTCGGGCCGCAGGAAGCCGTGGATCGCGGGATTCGGTACACTGCTGGTGCTGGCGGCCTGCACGCTGTGGATCGGCAAGCCCGGCGATCCCACCATCATTGCGCCGCTGCTCACCGCGGTCGCGCTCGCTAGCGTCGGCGCGGAATTCGCCACCGTCTTCAACAACGCGATGATGCCGACCCTGGTGCCGCCTGAGCGGATCGGCCGGCTCTCCGGCACCGGCTGGGCCACGGGTTACATCGGCGGCATCGTCAGCCTCGTCATCGTGCTCGGCTTCCTCGCCGCCAATCCCGAGACCGGCCGCACGTTGCTCGGCTTCAAGCCGCTGTTCGGGCTCGATCCGGTCAGCCATCAGGGCGACCGCATCGTGGGACCGCTGACCGGGCTGTGGTTCATCATCTTCGTGACGCCATTGTTCCTGTTCACGCCGGATTATCCGGCGAAGCATCCGGTGCGCGAGGCGCTGCGCGAGGGATTGTCGGATCTCAAGCAATCGATTAAGGGCCTGCCGCAGCGGAAATCGCTCGCGGCATTCCTGCTCGCCAACATGATCTACACCGACGGCCTGGTGTCGCTGTTCGCGTTCGGCGGCATCTATGCCGCCGGCACCTTCGGCTGGCACACGATCCAGATCGGCACCTTCGGCATCATGCTCGCGATTGCCGGCGCCCTTGGCGCATGGCTTGGTGGCAAGCTCGACGATGGTCTCGGGCCGAAGCGCGTCATCGCAGGCAGCCTGCTTGTTCTGTTGCTGGCGGTGGCGGCGATTCTTCTGGTCGACAAGGACAGCGTCCTGTTCGTCAAGGTTGCGCCGCCTCTTCCGGGCGCGCCCCTGTTCTCGAGCGCGGCCGAGCGCGCTTATCTCGTTTTGGGTTGTCTCATCGGCGCTGCCGGCGGCCCGCTTCAAGCCGCCTCGCGCACGCTGCTGATCCGTCTCGCGCCGAAGGATCGCATCGCGCAGTATTTCGGCCTGTTCGCGCTGACGGGGAAGGTAACGTCCTTCATCGGCCCGCTGCTGATCGGCATGATCACCGCGGTGACGGCGAGCCAGAAGGCCGGCATGGCCGTGCTGGTGGTGTTTTTCGTCGCGGGGCTGGGGTTGTTGATGCGGGTGCGAGATTAGTGGCGTAGCCCGGATGGAGCGAAGCGCAATCCGGGGCCGCTGTTGCTGAGACGTGAGACCCGGATTTCGCTACGCTCCATCCGGGCTACGCAAATCGCGTTAGTGCCGGAAGTGCCGCGTGCCCGTGAACACCATGGCGATGCCGTGCTCGTCGGCGGCCTTGATCACCTCGTCGTCGCGCATGGAGCCGCCGGGCTGCACCACGGCGGTGGCGCCGGCCTCGATGCAGGCGAGCATGCCGTCGGCGAACGGGAAGAACGCATCCGACGCCACCACCGAGCCCTTGGTGAGCGGCTCTGCGAGCTTGAGCTCATTCGCCGCGTCCTGCGCCTTGCGCGCCGCGATCCGCGCCGAATCCACCCGGCTCATCTGGCCCGCGCCGATGCCGACGGTGGCGAGATCCTTGGCGTAGATGATGGTGTTGGACTTGACGTGCTTTGCGACCCGGAACGCGAATTTCAGATCGCGCATCTCGGCGTCGGTGGGCGCACGTTTGGTCACGACCTTGAAGGTCATGTCGTCGACCACCGCGTTGTCGCGGCTTTGCACGAGGAGGCCGCCGGCCACCGTCTTGGCGGTGAGGCCAGGCGCGCGCGGATCGGGCAGGCTGCCGGCGAGCAGCAGGCGCAGATTCTTGCGCGCGCCGATGATCGCGATCGCCTCCTCGCTGGCGTCGGGCGCGATGATCACCTCGGTGAAGATCTTTGTGATCTCGCGCGCGGTCTCGGCGTCGAGCGCGCGGTTCATCGCGATGATGCCGCCGAACGCCGAAGTGGAATCGCATGCGAGCGCCTTGCGATAGGCGCTGACGAGATCGGAGCCTTCGGCCACGCCGCACGGATTGGCGTGCTTGACGATGACGCAGGCCGCGGTGCGCTTGGCGTCGAACTCGCCGATGCACTCGTAGGCCGCATCGGTGTCGTTGATGTTGTTGTAGGAGAGCTCCTTGCCCTGGAGCTGGCGCGCGGTCGAGACGCCCGGCCGCTTGTCGGGCGTCGCATAGAACGCCGCGGTCTGGTGCGGGTTCTCGCCATAGCGCAGCGACTGGATCAGTCTGCCGCCGAAGGCGCGGAAATCGGGCGCGTCGATCTCGAGCTGGCGGTTGAACCAGTTCGAGATCGCTGCGTCATAAGCTCCGGTGCGCGCATAGGCCTTTGCGGCAAGCCGCCGGCGCAGTTTCAACGTCGTCGATCCGTTGTTGGCGGCGAGCTCGTCGAGCACGGCCTTGTAGTCCTCGGCCTCGACCACGACGGCGACGTCGTCATGGTTCTTCGCCGCGGCGCGGATCATCGCGGGGCCGCCGATGTCGATGTTCTCGATGCAATCCTCGAAGCCCGCGCCTTTGTCGACGGTCGCTTCGAACGGATACAGGTTGACGACCAGGAGATCGATCGGCGCGATGCCGTGCGCCTTCATCGCCTCCGCATGTTCCTTGTTGTCGCGGATCGCGAGCAGGCCGCCATGCACCTTCGGATGCAGCGTCTTGACGCGGCCGTCCATCATCTCGGGGAAGCCGGTGAGGTCGGAAACGTCCTTCACCTTGAGGCCGGCCGCGGCGATCGCCTTGGCGGTGCCGCCGGTCGAGACCAGCTCGACATCGTGCGCGGCAAGCGCCTTTGCGAACTCGATCAGGCCGGTCTTGTCGGAGACGGAGAGAAGAGCACGGGTGACGCGGCGGGGATGGTCAGTCATGAGCAAGATCCTCTGTCTTAAGGAGTGTCTATGCCCAGGCGCGCGGCTTCTATATCTCGCGCTTCCCGATGGTGCTCCATCCAAGGTCGCCAGTCGCGCGAGCGAGGGCTCGATAGCAGCTTTCGGCCGTTTTCACAACGATGAGATGGGGCCGAATCGTGCGCGTTTACAGCGGAAGTTCCGGCTCGCGCCGGGCGTTGCGGCGGGCATTGGTGACCGCAGGCGATGCAGTGGAGCGGACGAAGCTCCAGCGGATCGACGGCGCCTGCCGCGCATCCTGCCGGATCACGATCTGCGCGGTGCGGCGCGGGCCGTCATTGCCGGCCAGGAACACGCTGTCCTCGAGGTCGACCTTGTCGTCGAGCGCCTCGAAGGTCCAGACGTCGCGGTTCGGCAGCACCAGCATGACGCCACGGGCATCCGACAGCCGGCTCGCCTTCACCGCCGGATGCAGATGGAAGCGCAGCGCGAAATCGGCATCCGCGCCCTTGAAGCGTCCGCCCTGCGGCGGCGACAGCGTGTCCTCGCCGTCGATGCGTGCGCCGTCATTGGCGATCATCAGCACACGGCGATGGATCGCGCCGAACTTCGCGAGATAGCCGTCATGCGAGGTCGTGAGCAGCGTGCCGTTCTGAACGGTCTCGCGATAGCTCTCGACCTCGACGGGGCCGCTGGTGACGGGTGAACCGTGCAGGAGGCGCTTCATCGCCGACATCTCGACGAACTGGCATGAGGACGTCTCGTGATAGGTCAGCGTCGAATGCGCCGCGGTGCCGCGTGCGAACGGCCGCCAATTGTCGCGGCCCGTGGTCGGCATGCCGCAATTGGTGACGATGCGGCTGATGCCGGAAGACAATTCGAACGACAGGCAGCCGGCATGGGCGTCGTGGCTGACGCCGGCCGGCGGCGGCGGACCGGTGTCGATGATCAGCGTGGTCTGGCCGGCGTCGAGGCGCTGGAAGCCGGTATGCGGCATGTTCGCCATCGGCGCGCCGTGGGTGTCGTCATAGGCGAGCAGCGTGGCGAGCAGGTCCGAGGGCGTCGCGCTCATGCCGTTGAACAGCGCGAAATTGCCGTCGCCGTGCCGGAAGAAGCGCAGCATCGGCATCATGCGGTCGATCGCGTTGAGCAGCGCCGGCGGCGGCGCGATGTTGCGCGCGGCAAAGGTCTGCCGCAGCGGCAACAGGTCGATCAGGAGCTCGATCAGCGCGCCCGGATTGCGGGAGATGTGGCCGCCGTCGGGCAGGATCTGCCGCTGCAACTCGTCCGAGAGCTTTTTCGAGGCACTGCGGATCTGTCCCGCCTGGTTGGCAAGGCACAGCGCCGCGTAGCACAGTGCGATCAGCACCTGGAGCTTCGGCACCCCGTCGGGCATGTTGACCATGGTGTAGCGCAGGAGGCGGATCTCCCGCGCCAGCGCCCGCAGATAGCGGCGGTAGAATTTGTTGTCGGTGTCGTTGAGCACCAGCGGCGCCTGCGACAGCAGCGAGATCACACGCCGCGCCAGCACGTCGGCACGCCGCGCGACGGCGCGGCGCTTGTTGGCGGGGTTGGCGATCCAGTCCTCGACCAGCGCGCGCGCATTGGCGCGCGTCAGCGCGGTGTCGGCGGCGCGCAGATGGCGCAGCCAGCCGAAGCCGAGCAGCGCGACCTCCCAGTCTTCCGACGGCGGTTCGAGATCGAAGATCGAGCGGCCGTGGCAATTGACGATCTTGCCGGCGAAGACGAAGCGGCCGGCATAGATCTCAGCGGCGCGGGTCGCATCCGCGGTGCGCAGGTCATGCGGCGCGATGATCAGCCGGTCGGTACGGCCGGGCCAGACCCGCGATAGCGCAACGGAACCGCCGCTCGCGCGCGCGAGCATGTTCCGCGCGAAGCGGTTCATCACCAGCGTCGAGATACGTCTGCGTTGAGCGACCGACACGCCTTGCCTTGAAGGGGGAGAGGATGAACGACGAATCCTTCTTAATCCCAAAATCGGACGTCTGACACCACCTTGAAGCGTCGCGAATCAGCGCTGGCGCAAAAACCGGTGCAAAATCAGGATTTAACGAGCCGGGCTGCGTAGAAACCGTCGAGCCCGCCGAGCTTGGGATCGGCGTTCGGCAGGTGGCTGGGCAGCGTGCGCAGGTCGCCTTCCGTGGTGATGATCTCGCTGAGCCCCGAGACCTCGGAAGCTTCGATCAGCACGCGGCGCAGGCCGCCCTCCGTGGCCAGCAGCGCCGCGATCGCCTGCTCGCCCTCTTCGGGTTCCAGCGAACAGGTGCAGTAGACCAGCGTCCCGCCCGGCTTGAGCAGCGAGACGGATTTCTTCAGCAGCCGCTGCTGGAGCGCGGTCAGGGCGGCGACGTCGGATTCCTGCCGGAGCCAGGCGACGTCGGGATGGCGGCGGATCGTGCCGGTCGATGTGCAGGGCGCATCGATCAGGATGCCGTCAAAACCCTCGGCAGGGCCGGCCCATTCCACGGCGTCGGCGACGACAGTCTCGGCCTGGAGCGACAGCCGCGTCAGATTCTCGCGCAGACGCGCCACCCGGGCGGGTGAGCGGTCGATCGCCGTGACATGCGCGCCGGCCTGTGCCAGTTGCGCGGTCTTGCCGCCCGGGGCGGCGCAGAGATCGGCAATGGACTTGCCTTTGATGTCGCCAAATAGCCGAGCCGGCAACGCGGCGGCGGCATCCTGCACCCACCATTGCCCCTCGGTGAAGCCGGGCAGCATGGACACGGCGCCGTGCAGCACCGTGCGCACCGATCCGGTCGGCAGCACTTCACCGTGCAGCCGGCTCGCCCATTGCGCGGCGTCTGATTTCACGGTGAGGTCGAGCGAGGGCTCGTGGCCGAGCGCCAACGCCATGTCTCTTGCGGTCGCCTCGCCGTAATGCGCGCTCCAGCGCGCGAGCAGCCAGGGCGGCAGGTCCAGCGATTGCGTGGCAACTTCATCCACCAGCGCCTTGCCCTCGCGCGCGCAGCGGCGCAGCACGGCATTGACGAGGCCGGCATAACGCGCGGCACGCCGGTCGGACTGGACGAGGCGGACGGAAAGATCGACCGCGGCGTGATCGGGCACGTCCATCCAGAGGATCTGGGCGGCGCCGATCAGGAGCGCGCTCTGCGCGCGCGGCGCTTCGGACGGAATGCCCTTGTCGAGCAAGCGGGACAGCACATGGCCGAGCGTGCCGAGCCGACGCAGTACGGTCGCGACCAGGCGGCGCATCAGCGCGCGGTCGCGGTCGGCGAGCGTCTTCAATCCGGGATGGGCACCGCTGCCGTCGAGCTGATCGTCAAGCGTGCGGTGCTTGTGCAGCACGCCGTCGACGATGTCAGCGGCGATCCGCCGCGCCGCGAGACCGGGCACTTCGGACGGAGGAGCGAAACGTTGAGATGGCATGCGGCTTAAGGTTCTTGGCGAGCGGCAGTTCCGCCGCAATGGGCGCATGCCTCGAGAGACCTATCTTTGGCATGCGAATATGCCAAATGTAAGAATGGCCTCTCGCGTTTACAGCCCACCATGACCATCTCAGCAATGCGTTATTGGACGTCGCACACCCCGTGATCCTGCGCTAGGAACCGCCGAGATGAGTGACCAGCCCCCCGTTTCCGATCGCAAGCCGCTCCCGCCGGCCGCCCAGCGCGCGCTGGCCGAGGCGGAAGCGCGCCGGCAGGCTGCTGCTGCCCACGCCGCGGCGGCGCCGAAGGAATTGCAGGGACCGAAGGGACCTGAGCCCACCCGCTACGGCGATTGGGAGCGCAAAGGTATCGCCTCGGACTTTTGAGGCTGTCTTTTGAGGCTATCTTGCCGGATCGCCCGACTCAGCCCTAGCGTGCGCGGATGCCGCGCTTCGATCCTAGCCATCCATACCGGCCCTCATACAGTGGTTCGCCGTTCGGCCGTCACTTCTCGGGGCTGTTGCCGTGGATGTTCGTGGTCGGAATCGTGGTGGCCGTCGTGCTTACGTTCCGGCACGGGATGAACTGGCCCTTCCCGCATGCGATCGACGGTCAATCGCGAGATGCCCAGATCATTTTGCAGCAGGCCAATCCGGACATCCGTCAGCCGGTCGACGTCATTCGCACGATCGACGGCGATACCTTTCTCGCTCGCGTGCACCAGCGCGACGGACGCGTTCTCGTTGCGCGCGTTCGCCTGCGCGGTATCGATGCGCCGGAGATGAAGGCATCCTGCCAGGATGAATTGGACAAGGCTCAAGCGGCGACCGGCGCCCTGCGCGATTTGCTCGGCCAGGGCGGCGTGACGATCACCAATCTCGGCCCCGACAAATACGGCCGTGTTCTCGCCAATGTCGCGACAAGGCGAACTGCGGACGTATCTGCCGCGTTGCTCGCGGGCGGTTACGCGCGGAGCTACAATGGCGGCCATCGCGACGGCTGGTGCGCGCGCGGCTGGCGCTTCTGGTAACAAAAGGCCGCGTCGATGGACGCGGCTCTTTCAATTCTGTTACGAGTTTGGAGATCAGCGCGTCACGACCACCGTCGTGCCAACCGAGACGCGGCTGTAGAGATCGGTGATGTCGTCGTTGAGCATGCGGATGCAGCCATAGGAGACGAAGCCGCCGACCGAGCCCGGCACATTGGTGCCGTGGATGGCATACTCGCCGCCGGCCAGCGTCATCGCGGCGACGCCCATCGGGTTATGCGGTGAGCCGCCCGGGATCACGTCGGGAAGCTGCGGCTTGTCGCGCTTCACTTCGGCGGGCGGCGACCAGGCCGGATTGCGATACTTGCCGTCGATGCGGGTGGTGCCGGCCCACTGCTTGCCGGACTTGCCGACGCCGACCGGGTAGCGCACGGCGTGGCCGTCATCGAGGATGAGATAGAGCCGCCGCTCGTTGGTTTTGACCACGATGGTACCGGGTGAATAGTTGGCGACGTGCGTCCCAACCATTTCCGGCCGCGCCTCTGCGGCCGTCGACATCAAGACCCCTGCCCCGATGGTGGCGGCGAGCGCCACAGCAATCCTTACCGACATCAATTTTTCCTCTGCCCCGAACGGATCGTCCAAAACTACGCAGCACCGGCAATTGCCCGCTTACCCGGATATTCTTAATCGCGCCTGTTAACCGGATGGTTTCCACGCGCGGCCGCCAAGGGCCCGCCAGCACGCGGAACAAAGAAAATGTTCGAAATAAAGTAAATGACAAGAAAACAACACTTGGCTGGAAAGACGCGGGCGCGGCGCCGCGCGCCCTGACAAGTGCGTGAGGGTGTGAATGGCTGTTGTTTCGAGGGGGGCTCTGTGTCCCGGACGCGCCACAGCGCCTTGGCGCTGCTGCGCAGAGCCGGGACCCAGGAGGCCACGCGCTCTGCCGTTGGATCGGCCCCCGGCTCTGCAGCGCACCGTTGAAGAAGCGCTGCGCTGACTCCGGGGCACGAGAGCGTGGCTTACGCCGACTTCTTGTTCTGCCGGTTCTTGACGAGATCGTCGACGACGGCCGGATCGGCGAGCGTCGAGGTATCGCCGAGGCTGCCCGGCTCGTCCTCGGCGATCTTGCGCAGGATGCGGCGCATGATCTTGCCGGAGCGGGTCTTGGGCAGGCCGGGCGAGAACTGGATCTGGTCGGGCGCGGCGATCGGGCCGATCTCCTTGCGCACCCAGGTGACGAGCTCCTTGCGCAATTCGTCGGTCGGCTCGACGCCGGCCATCAGGGTGACATAGGCGTAGATGCCCTGGCCCTTGATGTCGTGCGAGTAACCGACCACGGCGGCTTCCGACACCTTCTCATGCGCGACCAGCGCGCTCTCGACTTCCGCGGTGCCCATGCGGTGGCCGGAGACGTTGATGACGTCGTCGACGCGGCCGGTGATCCAGTAATAGCCGTCGGCGTCGCGCCGGCAGCCGTCGCCGGTGAAATACTTGCCCTTGTAGGTCGAGAAATAGGTCTGCTCGAAGCGGGCGTGATCGCCATAGACCGTGCGCATCTGGCCCGGCCATGATCGCGTCAGGCAGAGATTGCCTGATGTCTCGCCGTCCAGCACCTTGCCGTCGGCATCGACGATCTCAGGCACGACGCCGAAGAACGGCTGCGTCGCCGAGCCCGGCTTCAGCTTGGTCGCGCCCGGCAGCGGCGTGATCAAGATGCCGCCGGTCTCGGTCTGCCACCAGGTGTCGACGATCGGGCAGCGGTCGTCGCCGACGACGCGGTGATACCACTCCCAGGCTTCGGGATTGATCGGCTCGCCGACCGAGCCAAGCAGCCGGAGGCTTGCGCGCGACGTCTTCTTCACGGGCTCGTCGCCGCTCTGCATCAGCGCGCGGATCGCGGTCGGTGCGGTGTAGAAGATGTTGACCTTGTGCTTGTCGATCACGTTCCAGAAACGGGAATTGTCCGGATAATTCGGCACGCCTTCGAACATCAGCGTGGTCGCACCGTTCGCCAGCGGCCCATAGAGGATATAGCTGTGTCCGGTGACCCAGCCGACGTCGGCGGTGCACCAGTAGATGTCGCCGTCGTGATAGTCGAAGACGTATTGATGCGTCATCGCGGCGAATACGAGATAGCCGCCCGAGGTGTGCAGCACGCCCTTGGGCTGGCCGGTCGAGCCCGACGTATAGAGGATGAACAGCGGATCCTCGGCGTGCATGTGCTCGGCCCGGCATTCCGTCGTCACCATCTTGGCGGCGTCGTGATACCAGAGATCGCGCGACGGATTCATCTCGACCGTGCCGCCGGTGCGCTTGACAACGACGACCCAGTCGACGCCATCGGCCTTGGCGAGCGCTGCATCGACATTGGCCTTCAGCGGCACCTTCTTGCCGCCGCGCAGACCTTCGTCGGCAGTGATGATCACCTTGGACTGGCAGTCGTTGATGCGCTGGGCGAGGCTGTCGGGCGAGAAGCCCGCGAACACCACGGAGTGGATTGCGCCGATCCGCGCGCAGGCCAGCATCGCGTAGGCCGCTTCGGGAATCATCGGCAGGTAGATGGTGATGCGGTCGCCCTTCTTGACGTTGCGGGTGCGCAGGATGTTGGCCATCCGGCAGACCTCGTCGTGCAGCTCCTTGTAGGTGATGTGCCGGGATTGCGAGGGATCGTCGCCCTCCCAGATGATCGCGGTCTGGTTGGCGCGCTTGTGCAGGTGCCGGTCGATGCAATTATGGGCGACGTTGAGGATGCCGTCCTCGAACCATTTGATCGAGATGTTGCCGGGGGCAAAGGAGACGTTCTCGATCTTCGTCGGCGCGTGCATCCAGTCGATACGCTTGGCCTGCTCGGCCCAGAAGGCGTTCGGGTCCGCGATCGAGCGGGCGTACATGTCCTTGTACTTGGCTTGGTCGATCCAGGCGCGCTTGGCCCATTCCGCGGGGACGTCGTAGGTCTTCTCGGACATGCTTCCCTCCAGATACGGCAAGCCGAGCCCAGGCGACTGGCGAGCCGACGTCATCGTTGAACCGATTATGCGTCCGCCTAACCGGACCCGACAAGGAGCACAAGCTGGACCTTCGGCGAGCGGCCAGCCATGCGGAAGATCAACGCCGCCTGGCGCGACTGTCGCAGATCTGAAACAGGCCGGCGCGGCTTTCCAGGTCTTTACCAAATCGCCGGAAGAGGCCCGTGCAGGGCGCCCATGCGCCGCAGGAGGTATTTAGAAACCGTCTCTCACTGATTCGGGACTCGCAATGCGGTTCGGAACACCCTAAATGGCCAACCCGGGTCCAACGAGACCGTCCAAGAGACCCTTGGAACAAAAATCAGAACAGCGGCATTGACCGATAACAGACAGGGCTAAGGCTTAAGACTATGATGGATCAGCAGAATCTCGGGACGATGCGGCTCGCTTCGGCCGATCCTGCTGCTGTCGCGCTGGCGAAAGCCCTCGGACAATGGCCGAAACCGGCCGGTTCCGCCCGTCTCAGCCCGAAAAAGGTCTTCGACACCGCGCCTGCGACCTCGGTTGAGGCGATCGCCAAGGAGCTGGGCCTGCGGCTCGGCGACCAGAACGAGCTGACCATCCGGCGCATCAAGCGCGGCAAGGGCTATTCCTTCGTCCGTCCCAACGGCGCGCATATCCGCGACGCCCGCACTATCCGCCGGCTGCACGCCATGGCGGTGCCGCCGGCCTATCGCCAGGTGCGCTACTCCGCCGATCCGAGCTCGCATCTCCAGGCGGTGGGACGCGATGCCGCGGGCCGGCTGCAATACCGCTACCACGCCGATTGGGAAAAGGTCCGCGAGCACCGCAAGGCGCACCGGCTGGAAAAGCTTGTTGGCGCGCTGCCAAAGATCCGGCGCAAGGTCTCCGCGTTCCTGTCGGGCGACGAGCCGACGCGTGAATTCGCACTCTCGGCCGTGATTGAGCTGATCGCGCGCACCGCGATCCGTCCCGGCAACGAATCCTATGCCCGCCTCAACGGCACCCGCGGTGCCACCACGATGCTGAAGTCGAACGTTACGCTCGAGGACGACTCCTTCGTGCTGACGTTCAAGGCCAAGGGCGGCAAGGCGGTGCGGAAAGAGTGCGACGCTGCGAAGCTGGTGCGCGCCATCGGCATTCTGAACGGCGTTCCCGGCAAGCGCATGTTCCAGTATCGCGACGCCTACGGCATCGTGCGCGCGGTCAGCACCACGCAGGTGAACGCGTTTCTGCGCGAGATCGCCGGCATCAAGATTTCGCTGAAGGATTTTCGCACGCTGATGGCGTCCGCAGTCGTGGTGGAATCGCTGTCGCGGATCACGCCGGCGACCAGCCAGCGCGGCCGCAAGAAGCAGGTGCTGGACGCGATCCGCGCCGCTGCCGACAAGCTCTCCAACACGCCGGCCATCTGCCGCAAGAGCTACGTCCACGACACCATCGTCACCGCCTTCGAGGACGGCATCCTCGAACGCTTCGCCGCGACCATGAAGGGCCAGCGTTCACAGGCCAGGCGCGAGCAACTTTTGCAGCAGGTGGTGGCGACCGCGGCGGTTTAAGCGGGAGTGCCGTAGGGTGGGCAAAGGCGCGAAGCGCCGTGCCCACCATTCTCACGACATTGTTGATAGGCCGCGTGGGCACGCTTCGCTTTGCCCACCCTACGAGAGCTACATCTTGTCTGAGATACCCTTGTCCGGACCGGGATCGCGGCCCGCGGCTGCGCTCGTGAGCCGGCCCAGATAATGCGCCCATCCTTTCGCGTGCGCGGCGGCCTGTTCCTCGGTCGGGAGCCCGCTATGGGTCATGCGCAGCAGCGTGCCGCCGTCGCGCTCGATCAGGTCGATCTCGATCAGGCTCGAGCCGGGCGGCACTTCCTGACCGCCCTCCCAGCCGAACGTGTAGGCCAGACGATGCACCGGCACGACCTCGCGGAAGGTGCCGCGGCCGACGCCGCCACGCGGGCCGATGCCCTTGAGGAGATAGAGCCCGCCAGGGTGCGGCTCCGTGGTCGCGTCGGAGCCCATCCAGCTCAGGATTTTCTCGGGGTCGGTCAAATAGGCGAAGACGGTGGCGCGGGGGGCTGCGATCTGGGTTTCGCGTCGCACTACGAACGGCTCGGTCATCGGCGATCATCCCTGGGCTGACACTGGCCACATGGCGGCGGTGGAGCGGTGCGTCAAGGATTGCCCGTGACAAAGACGGGCCACCTTCGCCATCATCGGGCCATGCAACTCTCCCGGACCCTCGCCTGGCTCGTCGATGCCGCCTCGGACTGCCCCGGGGCCGACCGTCTGCTCGCGGAACTCGGCGCTCATCTGGTCGCCGACGGTGTGCCGCTTGCGGCAGGCAGCCTGACGTTGGAGGTGCCGCATCCGCTGATCGCGAAGCGGACCTGGCTGTGGCGCGCGGAGAACGGCCGGGTCATCGAGGCGCTCGGCTTCGCACCAAGTGGGCTGGCGCCCGACCCGCCCGATGATGCCGGCCGCCGCTGGCTGCGCGACATCGCGGGCGGCGAGGTGCACGAAGAGGTGGTCGGGCGACAGGATGGGCCGCAGCTCGGCTGGATCGGGCCGCGTCCGTTCACCGCAGACGAGATCGAGCAATTGCGCCAGGCTGCGCGTTTCGCCGCGACGCCGCTTGCCGTACTCGCCGCGCGCGCCACGTTGCGCGCGCCGCTCGATGCCTATCTCGGCAAGCGCAGCGCGGAGCGGGTGCTGGCGGCGCCGCTGCGGCGCGATCTCGGCGAGACCATTCAAGCCGCGCTGCTCTATGCGGATCTGCGCAACTTCACGACCTTGTCGGAAACCACACCGCCGGCCGACGTCATCGCAGCGCTCGACGCCTGGTTCGATCGCATCGCCGGTGCCGTTCATGCCTTCGGCGGCGAGGTGCTGAAATTCATCGGCGACGGCGTGCTCGCAATCTTCCCGGTGGTCGAGGCCTCACCGCGCCGCGCCTGCGACGCCGCCCTGCGTGCCGCAGGCGCAGCCGAAGCCGGCATGGCGTATCTCAACGGGGAGCGCGGCGCTCAAGGACTGCCGCCGCTTGCGTTCGGAGCGGCCCTTCATCTCGGCGAAATACTCTGGGGCAATATCGGCGCCGCCAACAGGCTCGATTTCACGGCGATCGGTCCCGCCGTCAATCTCGCCAGCCGGCTCGAGGGATTGTGCAAGCCCTTGGAACGGACCGTCCTGGTATCGGGGGCGCTTGCCGCGGAGACGGACACGCCTCTCGTCGCGCTCGGATCGCATCCGCTGCGCGGCATCGCTTCGCCATGCGAGGTGTTTACGCTACCGGCGACGCAAGCCCGGATATCGTAGCCCCGACGGAGCGAAGCGCAGTGCGCTCTTGCGCGCCGTGCCCACCATCTCACGGCAAGCTCCGGTTTCGATTGGTGGGCACGCTACGCTTTGCCCACCCTACCGTTGAAGTCGATTACATCCCGCCCATCTTGCAGACGAGCTTCCACTCTTCCGCCGTCACCGGCTGCACCGACAGGCGCGAATATTTCACCAGCGCCATATCAGCGAGCTTCTTGTCCGCCTTGATCGCGGCCATCGTCACCGGCGTCTTCAAGGGCTTGTCGGCTTTGATATCGACGCAAACGAATTTCTCGGTCTTGTCGGTCGGGTCGGGGTAGGCCTCCTTGATGATCTCGGCGATGCCGACGATCTCCTTGCCCTCGTTGGAATGATAGAAGAACGCCTTGTCGCCCTTCTTCATGTTCACGAGGTTTATGCGCGCGGTGTAATTGCGCACGCCGGTCCAGGCCTCGCCCTTGGCGCCTTTCGCCACCTGCTGGTCCCAGGACCATACCGACGGTTCGGATTTCACCAGCCAGTAGTTCATCGCGCGTCCTATCCGTTCGTCATGGCCGGGCTTGTCCCGGCCATCCACGTCTCTGCCACCAATTCAATATCAAGACGTGGATGCCCGCGACAAGCGCGGGCATGACGAGAAAGACGTCATTCCTCTGCCTTGAAGGGGCGCGTCAACAGCCCCGAGATCGCGGCGTCGATCGTGCTCCGGCCGCTCAGGATCGAAGCGACCGCTTCTGATACCGGCATCTCGATGTTGTGCGAAGCTGCGAGTTCGATCAACACAGGTGCGGTGAACTCGCCCTCGGCAAGCTTGCCCGCGGGAGGCTGCTCGCCGCGGCCCAGCGCAAGGCCGTGCGCGAGATTGCGCGATTGCGGGCTCGAGCAGGTCAGGATCAGATCGCCGAGGCCGGACAGGCCCGTGAGCGTCTCGCCGCGCGCGCCGAGGGCACGGCCGAGGCGCGTGAGTTCGGCAAAGCCGCGGGTCGTCAGCGCAGCCTGGGCGGAGGCGCCGAGCTTGCGCCCGACCGCGATGCCAACCGCGATCGCCAACACGTTCTTGGCCGCACCGCCGATCTCGACGCCGCGGACATCTGTCGTGTGATAGGGCCGGAAGGTCGCCGAGCCCAGCGCCTGCACCAGCGCGCTCGCCAGCGCTTCATCCTTCGCCGCCAGCGTCACCGCGGTCGGCAAGCCGCGCGCGACGTCGTCGGCAAAGCTCGGGCCCGACAGGATCGCCGGCGGCGCGTGAGGTGCGGCTTCCGCGATGACGTCGGTCATGAATTTATGGGTGCCGTGCTCGATGCCTTTGGCGCAGGCGACGATCGGCACCGGCTTTGTCAGATGCGAGGCGAGCATGTTGACTGCGCCGCGCAAATGCTGTGCGGGCGTCGCGATCAGCACCATGTCCGCGCGCGCGGCCTCCGCAAGCTCGTGCGTCACGACGATCTCCGGCGCCAGCCGCACGCCGGGCAGCCGCAGATTGTCGCGGGTCGAGGCGATTCGCGCGGCATGTTCGCTGTTGCGCGCCCAGAGCGTCACGTTCCGCCCGGCGCGCGCCGCGACCGTCGCCAGTGCCGTGCCCCATGCGCCCGCACCAATCACCGCGACGGACCGGAACGCCGTCATAGCTAGAATCCCGCCCGCGTGTTGCCGTAACCGGCCGGCGCCGTGGCGTTGGCATCGAGCAGCCAGCGTGCGCGGGGTTGGGCTTCCATCGTGTCGATCATGCCGAGCGCCAGGCGCTCGGCGCCGGCCCAGGCGATCATCGCGCCGTTATCGGTGCAGAGCGCGGGCGGCGGCATGATCAGTTGCGTCCCGGCCTGCCGCGCGACGTCATGCAGGGCGCCGCGGATCGCCTGATTGGCCGCGACGCCGCCGGCGGCGACGAGGGCATGCGGAGCGCCGAACTGCTCGCGGAAAAGCCTCAGGCCGACGCTCAGCCGGTCGGCGGTCGAGTCGAGCACTGCGGCTTGAAAACTCGCGCAGAGATCGCTGATATCCTGCGGCGCGATCTCGGTTAACCGGCTCGCCTCGTTGCGCACCGCCGTCTTCAATCCCGACAGCGAGAAATTGGCATCGGGCCGTCCCTGCATCGGGCGCGGGAAGGCGAAGCGCGTGGTATCGCCGGTTGCCGCCGCGCGTTCGACCTGTGGCCCGCCCGGATAGGGCAGGCCCAGCATCTTCGCGACCTTGTCGAAAGCTTCGCCCATCGCGTCGTCGACGGTGGTGCCGAGCCGTACATATTGGCCGACCCCGGTGACGGCGACGATCTGGGTATGCCCGCCCGAGGCGAGGAACAGGCAGTAGGGAAATTCAATTCCGTCGGTGAGGCGCGGCGTCAGTGCATGCGCCTCGAGGTGGTTGACCGCGACCAGCGGCGTGTCGTGCACCATCGCGATCGCCTTGGCGGTGGTGAGGCCGACGATGACGCCGCCGATCAGCCCCGGCCCCGCCGCGGCGGCGACACCGTTGAGCTGCGCATAGTCGATGCCGGCCTCGTGCATGGCCCGGTCGATGATGCCGTCGAGGACGTCGACATGCGCGCGTGCGGCAATCTCCGGCACCACGCCGCCGAAGCGGGCATGCTCCTCGATCTGGGACCGCACGATGTTGGACAGGATCTTGCCGCTGCCGTCGGGCGCGCGCTCGATCACGGCCGCGGCGGTCTCGTCGCAGGTGGTTTCGATGCCCAGTACCAGCATTGGCGAATTGTTATCCAATTTGCGCCCTTGCGCTCATCCGTAAAGCAGAGTTCTGGTACGTCCGGTAGCATTCCGGGGTCCACTTGCGCAATCGTCACGCGCAGCCGCCTTCGTGAATGCGTCACCGCCACGCGGTTCGGGAACACAAGCGATGTCCATTCTTGTCACACGGCCGCATCCCGACAATGAGGCAACGGCGGAAAATTTGAGGGCGCGGGGTCATGTGGTGCTGCTCCGCCCCGATGCTCAAGTTCGAGCCGGTCGCCTTCCATGACGAGAGTGAGGCCGACTACGGCGCCATCATCGTCACGTCGGCCAACGCGATCCGCGCCGTCGCGCCGCAATTGCAGGATCTTGGCTTAAAGAACCTTGGCCTTTTGGAGCTGCCGCTGTTTGCGGTCGGCGAGCACACGGCTGCTGCGGCGCGCGACGCCGGCTTCGCCGAGGTGATCGTCGCCGGCGGCGATGCCGCGGCCTTGCGCGACAAGGTGATGCAGAGCGCGCGCGAGAAGCTGCTGAAGAAGAAAAGCACGCTGCTCTATCTCGCGGGCGCGGATCTGTCGCGCGATCTCGGCGGCGAGCTTGGCGCGGAGGGCTTCAGCGTGGTGACGCAGACCACCTATCGCATGACTCCGGTCAAGATCCTGCCGCGCGATGTCTGCGATGGCTTTGCCGCACATGGGATCGAGGCGGTGCTGCACTACTCCCGCCGCAGCGCGCGGGCCTTCCTGGATGCGGCACGGGACGAAGGCGTCGAAATCTCGGCGCTGGCGATCCCGCAATGCTGCCTGTCCGAGACGGTCGCCAGCGTGCTGCGCGATGCCGGCGCGTCGCAGGTTCTGGGGGCTGCGACGCCGGACGAAAATGCCCTATTTGATACCTTGGAGCGTGCTTTGCGGACCCGTTTGGCGTAAGAGGTCGGGCCGAATCCGACGCGATCGGGTCCGTTCAGGGCATTTGAGTGTGAGGAACCGTCACGATGGCCGACGACAAGCCTGAAGACGCAGGATTGGCTCCCGAGTCAGGCCGTGCCAAGCGCACCCCGCCCACCATCGACCTTGAGGCAACCGAAATCTCGACCCAGCCGCAGCCAACGGCGGCCGCCGAACCGGAGGTTCAGCCAACGCCGGAGCAGGCCACGCCAGAGCAGGCCACGGTCGAAGAGTCCAAATCCGAAGAGGCCAGGCCCGACCCGGAGCCCGCGCATGCGGAGGCCGCGGTTGCTTCCGCTCCCGCGTCGGCGCCGGTTTCGCCCTGGGTCATTGCGCCGTTCTCCGGCGCGGTCGCAGCCGCAATCGTGATTGCCGTCGGCTGGATGCTGGGCTGGCCCGCCGTGGAGGCGCCGCCGGCCGCGCCGCAAGTCACGAGCGCGACGGTCGACGCGCTCAGCGGACGTGTCGCCGCGGTCGAAGCCAAGGCGGGCAAGCCCGCCGCCGATCCGGCCACGGTGGCGCGGATCGATGCACTGGAGAAATCCGCAAATGCCTTGCGCAGTGACATCGCCAATCTGCGCGCACAGTCCGACAAGACCGCCAACGACGTGAAATCGGCACCGCGCGCTGCAGCGCCCGATCTTGCCGCGCTCAGCGACCGCATTGCGCAGCTGGAGCGCGCCAGCAAGACGGAGCGCGCCGAGCTCGCACAGCAGGGCGAGAAGATTGCCGACAACAAGGCGACGAATGACAAGCCCCTGCGCCATGTCGTGGCGGCGGCTCTGCTCGACGTCGCGGTTCGGCATGGCGATCCCTACGAATCGCAATTGGCCACGGCGCGGTCGCTCGCGGCCAAGCCCGATATGCTGAAGCCGCTCGACACCTTTGCGTCGTCAGGCATTCCGACGCCGGTCGCGCTGAGCCGCGAATTGCTCAACATCGTGCCCAAGCTCTCGCCGCCGGCGGAAGCCCCGGCCGCC
Organism: Bradyrhizobium sp. S3.7.6; assembly: GCF_054061875.1. Classification (NCBI taxonomy): domain Bacteria; kingdom Pseudomonadati; phylum Pseudomonadota; class Alphaproteobacteria; order Hyphomicrobiales; family Nitrobacteraceae; genus Bradyrhizobium; species Bradyrhizobium sp. S3.7.6. Next base: position 980,678 of record NZ_JBSSEQ010000001.1, read on the forward strand.
GGTGCCGGCATCGTCGAGCGCCTCCAGGCGGGGGCCTCGAAACTCGTTCGTATCGAGCGCACCGACGGCGTCGGCAATGATCGCGGCGCCATCGTCGCACGGGTGACGGCGGCGGCGCTTCGCAACGATTTCGCGGAAGCGCGGCGCGAGCTGAAGACGCTGCCCGAGGCCGATCGTGCACCGGCACAGGCCTGGCTCGACAAGGCCGATGCGCGCGACGCCGCGCTCGGCGCCTCCCGCAAATTCGCCGACGATGCCATGGCGGATCTCGCCAAGCCCGATCTGGTCAAGCCTGCTCAGTAAAGGTTCGCGCAATAATCAGCGCGTAATAGGGATCGCCATGCTTCGCATCGTCCTCTTCCTCGTCCTGATCGCGCTGGCGGCGGCCGGCGCGGCCTGGGTTGCCGATCAGCCCGGTGATCTCGTCCTGACCGCGGGCGGTTTCCGCGCGTCAACGACGCTTCCGAGGTTCGTGTTTCTGCTCGGCGTCTTTGCGGCGGCGGTCGTGCTGGTCTGGAGCATCGTGACGATGATCTGGCGCGCGCCGGGACGCCTGCGCCGCCGCCGTCACGAGAAACGCCATGCGCGCGGCCGCCATGCCATCACCCACGGCCTGCTCGCGATCGGTCATGGCGATACCGCCCTCGCCCGCCGCCACGCCGATACCGCGCGGCGGCTGGCCGCGAACGATCCGCTCGCACTGCTGCTGCACGCGCAGTCGGCCCAGCTCGAAGGCAATCGCGACGAGGCCCAGCGCGTCTTCCGCGTCATGGCTGAGCGCGAGGATACCCGGCTGCTCGGCCTGCGCGGCCTGTTCATCGAGGCGCAGCGTGCCGACGATGCGGTCGGCGCCGTGATGATCGCGGAGGAGGCGATCAAGCTGTCGCCGTCCTCGACCTGGGCCTCGCACGCGGTGCTCGGCTTCCGCTGCGCGCGCGGCGATTGGAGCGGCGCACTCGCGATCCTCGATTCGAATCTGTCCGCGGGCCTGATCGACAAGGCGGCCTATCGTCGCCAGCGCGGCGTGCTGCTCACGGCCCGCGCGCTGGAATTGGAAACCATGGACCGCGACGTGGCGCGCGAGAGCGTGATGGAGGCCATCAAGCTCGCGCCGACGCTGGTGCCGGCCGCGGTACTTGCGGCGAAGTTCGAGAGCGAAGCGCATCAGGTGCGCCGCTCCATGAAGCTGGTCGAGGCCGCGTGGCTCGCCAATCCGCATCCGGATCTCGCTGACGCCTACGCGCATGTGAAGCTCGGCGATTCTGCGCGGCAGCGCTTGCAGCGGGTCGAGACGCTGGCGGCCAAGACGCCCGCCGACAAGGCGGGCCATGTCGAGGGCCAGCTCGCGATCGCGCGCGCCGCGATCGACGCCTCCGAGTTCGCGCGTGCGCGCGCGGTGCTGGCACCCTACGTCAATGATCCGACCCAGCGCGTCGCGCTGCTGATGGCCGAGCTCGAGCGCACCGAGCACGGCGACGGCGGCCGTGCCCGCGCCTGGACCTTGCGCGCGGTGCGCGCCCGTCACGATCCGGCCTGGACCGCGGACGGCTATGTCAGCGACCGCTGGCGTCCGGTCTCGCCGGTCACCGGCCGTCTCGATGCCTTCCAGTGGCAAACGCCGGTCGCGAGCCTGCCCTCCGACAAGGGCGCCACCATCGAATCCTCGGCCTTCGAGGAAGCCATGCTGGCCGCCCCGCCGCCGAAGCGGGTGACGGCAGCCCCGAGCGAAGCCCCGGTGGAACCGCCCGCGGCTGCACCGGATCCGGTCCCCGCCGCACAGGACAATTCGCCCCCTGAGGCCAAGGAAACGACCGGGGAGGCCGCCAAAGAAGAGCCTGCGGTCACGCCGGCTGCCGAGCCGGTCAATCCCGCCCCTGAGGCGGCCGAATCATCGCCGGAGGCGGCAACGCCGGTGTTCCGGACCCGCGCCGACCTCGGCAAGCCTGCGCCGGCCCCGATCCAGGCCGTCATCCCGATAGTCCGCGCCCCCGATGATCCCGGGATTGATGACGAGGGTCCGAGCGATGAATTTGCGGAACAAATCGGCACGCCCAGAACCCATGCAAAGGCCCAGGCCGGCGGCTGGCGCGGATTCTGGTCCCGCTGGGGCGCGTGAGGCACATTTCGAAGCCCGCTCCACCTTGCCAATTCGGGCCATGCCCGATATCAGGAGCGCGCGTATCGGGACCTGCATTGCGCGGGTCCCGGTAGGGTTCGCCGCAATAGCTCAGTTGGTAGAGCACGTCATTCGTAATGACGGGGTCGGGGGTTCGAATCCCTCTTGCGGCACCATTTATCACTCTGATTTTCCGTTGTTTTCCGCGCCGTTGTTTCATCCTCCGAAGCAGCCTCGCCGCGAGACGGCGTGCCATCGCCTCAGACTTTGCGCAGGCTTTCGATTTCCCACAGCGCCAGTTGCCGCCGGTCGAACGGTGGGGCGTAGTCGTCCAGCACCTTGATCGGCGGCGGGAAGTTGTAGGGCGGAGCGCTCAGATCGATGGAGAAGAAGTCACCCGTGCGGATCGCACGATTTCGGCCCGCCGGGTAAGTGGTCGTCAGGAGATACTTGATGTTGGATCGACGAATGTTGTCGATTGCTTGAAAAATCATCTCTTCGGACAGATGAATGAAGCAATCGCGGCAGAGCAGCAGGTCAGCTTCCGGGAGCGGATCGTTGCAGAGATCGATCCGGAGGAACGTGCGATCTGGGCGACTGTATTGGTCAGCCGTTCGCGCAATCAGTTCCGGAACGATGTCTCCTCCAATGTAGCGAGAAATTGGAAGTTCGATCTTCGACAACCAATGAAAATCACCACAAGGCAAATCGAGCAGGGTACGGATCCCGAGGTCGCCAACCAGACCAGGAAGGCTTTCTCGCACCCTCTGGGTATTGTGCAGCGTGGATCCGCCGCCGGAAGCGGTTTCCTTTTAGCCCCAGACGTTGCGACGATAGATCTCGCCGAACACCTCGCCAGGCGTTCCACGGAGATTGCGCACCATCTGCGTGCGCAACCAGATCAGCGCGGGCTCCGGTAACGTCTGGCGCGCGATGTCGATAGCCGTCGAGAAAAAGGCCGTCTGACGTAACCAGTCTGCAAACTTGTCAAACACATCGCCCCCGTATTGTCGCAAGCTAGACCCGCGCGAACCTGAATTGTTGCGTGCCGCGCTCGGTGGGATCCGGGCTCCGCTCAGTGATGCGAAATCCCTCATGAGCCTGGATGAATGCTTGCTCGGAGATCCAGTTGCGCTCGTATCTGACGAGCTTCTCCTTGGAGGCGAGCGACGATCCTGGACCGTTGTCGCTCAGGTACGAGGTCTGAACCTCTCGCCGGGTCTCTTCGCTGATCGGAACGCGGTACCATGCCAACATTGCCGGCCGAACCGAGCACAGCGTTCTGACGGTTTCCAATGCATCCGGGACGTACTGTATGGTCCCATTCGAGTGGATGAGATCGACAGTGCCGAGCCAGTCGGCGGCCTGGTCGATGCGCTCGAAAAACATCAGCCTATCGGTGCCAAGCTCCTTGGCGCGCTGCACCATTGCTGGCGTCTCAACCACCGCCCATCGAATGTCCGGGCATTGCCGGCGCGCCACCTTGTAATGCAGGCCGGCGCCTCCGCCGAAATCCAGAACCGTGTTTATGCCCGCGACCAGCGGCCAGTCGCTGTCCGGGTTGTAGTTGATTGTCTTCAGGAAAATCGTTTCAACCAGTTCCGGGTTCTCGTACCCCTGAATAACCTCTCGCGGCGGCAGCAGCTTACGCTTCACTCGCTTGATGAAGGTCACAACGGGCGGACTCGGCACGCCTTTTGATACGTGTCGAGCGTCTGCCACAATCAGAAATATTTGGAAACAATCGTCAAACGCGACATGACGTTGCGGGTTGATCGCCGCGGATGCTGATCGCGGGTTCAAGACCGAGCGCAGTCTACGTGATGACAGTCACATAACGCAGATCAGATCTCCCCTAATTTCCCGGTCACGCAAACACGGGGAGATTTCACATGCGCAAGATCATTCTGGTTGCCGCCATGGTCCTGGCTTCTGCATCTGCCCATGCCGCCGACCGCAGCCTGTCGCTGGCCACGGCGACGGCCGCTCCGCAGGCCACCACGACCATCGCCCCGATGACACAAATCAGCGAAGTCGCGCCAGCCACGGAAGCTCCGAAATACGTCGATCGTCCGCCGGCAGTCTCGGCCCCTGCTCCCGCCGCGGCGACGGCTCCTGCCGTGACCGCGACAACGACGACCTCAGCGCCGGCGGCGACTGCCACGAAGACCGCAAAGGCGGGCAAGCCGAAGCACAAGCGCACGTGGACCGAAGGCCGCATCATCAGCGAGCTGCACCGCCACGGCATCTACTGGTAAGGCCGCGACCCGCTGCAAAAGCAAATGGCCGGGCAAGAGCCCGGCCATGCGCGTATTGAGGAAGCGGTTCGGGCTTACTGCGACACCGTCTGCACCACGCTCGTTATCGGACGCGCGCTCGAGGTCGGTACCTTCAGGTCCTTCAGCAGCGCCTCGTCATATTCCGGCAGCGTCTGGAGCGTCGCCTTGGCCTTCATCTGCACGACCTTGTATCCGCCAGCCTTCAGCCGCGCGAGCAGCGCCGGCATCGCTTCGCCGGTGTGCTTCTGGAAGTCGTGCATCAGGATGATGCCCTTGCCGAGCTTGTCGAGCTTGGTCATCACGTTGTCGACGATCTTCTCCGGCGTGGCACCTTTCCTGAAGTCGAAGGAGTCGATGTCGGTCGAGAACATCGCGACATTGCGGGTGCCGAAATAGCTCACCATCGCCGGATTGTGCTGAAGCTGAGGGAAGCGGAAGAACGGTGCCGGATTGGTGCCGAGCGCGAACCTCACCGCGCTGAAGCCCTTCTCGACCTCGTCCTTGACCTGTTGCTCCGTCATCTTCTTGCTGTTCAGGTTGACATGCGACCACGTGTGCGTGCCGACCGTGTGGCCCTGGGCCAGCACCTGGCGCAGGATTTCGGGATGATAGGTCGCGTGCTTGCCGACCGAGAAGAAAAGACCCTTGGTGCATTCATCCCCGAGCGCCTTCAGCACCGCGGGCGTGTTGACCGGCCACGGACCGTCGTCGAAGGTCAGCACGACCTCCTTGTCGGTGAGGAAGTCGAACTGCTTGAAATGCTCGAAGCCGAAGCCGGGTCCGCCGGTGGTGTCGATCTCGACCACGCGGGCAACGCCCAGCGCGTTCGGATTGGCACAGGTCGACCGCTGCTGCACCGGCATGGCCGGAGCGGGCGCAGGCGCCGCTGCCTGAGCAACTGCCGTCGGCCTGGCCGCGATCGCCGCGGTGGTCTCGACGTCATCCTTGGCGGCGAGCTTCGCCTGTGCCGGCAATTGATCGGCGGCACGGGCGGCCGTTGTTTTGGGGGCGCCCTGATCGGCGCGCGCGGAATAATAAAACCAACCGCCGACGGCGATCACGACCGCCGCAACTACACTGGCCAGCATCAGGCCCAACGCATTACGCATCGCTATTCTTTCCAATTACGCAACCAACCCTGCGGAATCTCCCGCGCGACGAGCCATTAATGCGAAGGAACAGTTAACGTGACACCAACACGACGGCGTTTGCGCCGGATTTTCAGCGAGGTGCGCCATGTGACGGAGGTCACAGATGGATGGCCACCCGTGACCGTCATCACAGTGGAAACTGTTTTGCCGGAGCATCGTAGTTCCCACCAACAACGGGCCCCGCTTCCAGCGGCGCCAATGGGAGCTTCAAATGACCAAATCTTCTTCGGCCAAGTCTTTCTCTGCGAAATTGCTGACGAGTAGGATCCGCGACACCAGCCTGGCTCTGGGCTTTGCCGCGATCGTCTCGATCGTCGCGACGACCGCGAGCTTCGCCTTCTCGGCCGAGGCGCAGCAGCAGTGCACCGGCGATGCCTTCCGCCTGTGCTCCTCGGAAATCCCCAACGTCCCGAAGATCACGGCGTGCATGATGAAGCATCGCTCTGATCTGAGCGCCGGCTGCCGCGCGGTGATGGACAAGGACCTCGCAAAGGGCGCCTCACGCAAGGTCGCTGACGCCCAGGACAAGCAGTAGGACAACGCGCAACGGCGATCGTTGTTGGCTCCCCTCGCGATGTGCTCCCGGCGTCAAGCCGGGGCCACGCGCGCCAGTCCCGCTCGGCAATAAAGCCGTTGCGGCTCCAGGATCGTCGCACTAGCTTCGCCCGCACATCCTTGGGGTAAGAGGCATTACGCGATGACCAGATTTCTTTTCATTGTTTCTTTGATTCTGTGCGCATCGAGCGCCTCAGCGCAACAGCAGCCCGGCCACGATGCCTGCGCGCGCGATGTGACGCGCTTCTGCCGTGCCGTGATGAACAATGGCGATGGCGCCGTGCTCGCTTGCCTCAAGCAGAACCGTACCCGCCTCAGCAAAGCCTGCGACAAGGTGTTGACGGATCACGGGCAGTAAGACGTGCCGTCGCAGCCCGGCTGAGCGAAATCCGGGGTCTGCCCGCGCGGTGAGATCGTCCCGGATTGCGCTTCGCGCCATCCGGGCTACAGGCCAAAACCTACGTGCTGCTTCCCGCCGCGCTCGCGACCACCGGCAGCACCTCGGCGCCGGCACGATCCGGCGTCTCTTCCTTCCAGCGCACCGAGCCGAACGGACGCTCCAGCATGCGGCGGATCCGCACCGGATCGGGGCCGATGTGGAAATCGATCGCCTGTTGATGCAACGCGCGTTCGGACTGCGTCGAGCGGTTGCGCTGGCGCAAGTAATCGAGCCAGGTCGGACAGTGGTAGCGCTCGGTCCACAATTCGGGGTCGGCGATGTCGCGCGCGATCGACCAGCCATAGGCGCCGTTGCGCTGCCGGGAGAGCTGCACGTCCTGCATCACATTGTGGAAGGCGCGTGCATTCTCTTGGCTCACCCTATATTCGATCTCGACCACCAGCGGCCCGCTGCGCGCCGTGAGCGACAGTTTGACTTCCGGATCGGCGAGCACGTCCGCGTCCTCGTTGCGGGCGCCGACGCGCGGCATCGCCAGCCAAATGCCCAGCACCGGCGAGATCAGCATCAGGCTGGCGGCCGTCAGCAGCGCGACCTCGACGCCGGCATAATCGGTGAGATGGCCCCAGCCCCAGGCGCCGATCGCAATGCCGCCGGATATCGAGGCCTGGAACGCCGCGAGCGAACGGCCCGCGACCCAGCGCGGCGCCGAGAGCTGCACGCCGATGTTGAACAGCGCGACCGCCGCCATCCAGACCGCACCGGCGAGCACAAGCGCCGCCGCCGTCAACACCGGCTCCGTGCTCACGGCGAGCGCGGCCATCGCAAATGCCATCGAGATGGTGCAGGCGCGGATCGCCGCTTCACCGCTCATGCGCTTGCGCAATTCATGGATGTTGAGCGCACCGACGACGGCGCCCATGCCGAAGGCACCCAGCATGATGCCGTAGGTCTGCGCGCCGCCATGCAGCAAATCGCGCGCGATCAGCGGCATCAGGGCCATGATGGCGCCGCCGATCAGGCCCATCACCAGCGTGCGCAACAGCACGATCTTGATCGGCGGCGAATTGGTGATGTAGCGGAAGCCCGAGACCATCGCGCGGTTGAGCTTCTCCCGCGGCAGGCGCGAGGGCTCGGTGTTGCGCCGCCAGAGCAGCAGCACCACCAGCAGCGGCAGATAGAGGATCGCGTTGCAGGCAAACGCGGCCACCGCGCCGAGCGAGGCGACGATGACGCCGCCGACCGCGGGACCGAAGCTGCGTGCAATATTGTAGCTGATGCCGTTCAGTGCGACGGCTGACGGCAGTGATTCGGGCGGCACCTGCTCGCTGACCGAGGATTGCCACGCCGGCCCGAACAGCGCATTGCCGCTGCCCACCACGAAGCAGAACACGAGCAGCGTTTCCGGGGTGATCAGCTTGAGCCAGGCCAGCACCGTCAGCGCAGTCGCGCCGATCAGCGCGATCGCGAGCGAAATCAAGGTCACGATGCGCCGGTCATACATGTCGGCGATGGCGCCGGCCGGCATCGAGATCAGCATGATCGGCAGCATCAGCGCGGTCTGCACCAGCGCCACCTTGTCGGCCGAGGCCGCCATCTGCGTCATCGCCCAGGCCGCGCCCACGCCCTGGATCAAGAGGCCAAGATTGGAGAGCAGGCTGGCGAGCCAGATGCGCCGGAACACGGTGTACCGCAGGGGTGCGGCGATGCCGTCGCCGGCGAATTTCTGACGGTTCGGCTGCTCGGTCATATCCCCTTCCATATGGGCTGGCAGAAGTGGTCTTGGAATGGTCTTTGGGTGATTCCGGCAAGTCCAGTGATGCCTGCGAAAGTCCTTCGCTGTCCAGTGGTTAGGCCGCTATAAGCGGCACAAAGACATGGTTTTTCCGGAGAAACATATGAAGCTGTCGCGACGGTCGATCCTGCTGGGAGTAGGCAGCTTGCCTTTCGCGGTTGCGAGCTTGCGGACAGGCGCGCTGGCCCAGACCGTGCCCGCGGCTCAGACTGCCGAGGTGCCGCCGGTCCTGTTCGTCCACGGCAATGGCGAGTACGACGCGCTCTGGATGACGACCTTGTGGCGAATGGAATCCAACGGCGTCGCGCGCGATCGCATGATGGCGATCAACTTCACTGATCCCAATGCGCGGAGCGACGACAAGGTCGAGCAAGCGGGGCGCTCCTCGACCGAGGACCAGCGCCGCGAACTCGCGGCGGCCATCGCGGAATTGAAGCGCCGCGCCGGCGCGGCCCGCGTGGCGCTGGTCGGCAGCTCGCGCGGTGGCTATGCGATTCGCAACGTCATCAGGAACGGCGGTGCCGGCGATGTCAGCCATGCCGTGCTGTGCGGCACACCCAATCACGGCGTGTTCGCGACCGATGACCAGCCGAACAACGAGTTCAACGGCCGCGGCACATTTCTGCGCGGTCTCAACGAGGGCGAGAGCGAGGTGACGCCGGGTGTTGCCTTCCTTACGCTGCGCAGCGACGGCATGGACAAATACGCCCAGGCGGATGGCCGCTTCATCGGCAAGCCCGGCACGCCGACCGGTGTTACCGTCGAAGGGCCGGAGTTGAAGGGCGCCACCAATCTCGTGCTCGGCGCGCTCGACCATCGCGAAGTGGCGTTTCACCCGCGCGCCTTCCGCGAGATCTACAAATTCATTGCCGGCCGCGAGCCCGCGCGCATCGCGATTGTGCCGGAGCAGAGCGTCAGTTTGAGCGGCCTTGTGACCGGTACGCCAGGCGGCGTGTCGACCAATCGCCCGGTGGCAGGTGCAACCGTCGATGTCTTCCGCGTTGATCCTGATACCGGGGAGCGCAAAGGCAGCGCGGTGCACAGCGCGAAGACCGGCGCCGACGGCCGCTGGGGTCCGGCGCAGGTCGAGCCTTCCTGGTTCCTCGAATTCGTCCTGACATCGCCGGACGCGCCGACGACGCATATCTACCGCACGCCCTTCCCGCGCTCGTCCGATGTCGTGCATCTGCGTGCCGCGCGCCCGCTCGGGCCGGCGGACAAGGATGCCGGCGCCGTCGTGATCATGTCACGCCCGCGCGGCTATTTCGGCCTGCCGCGGGACGTGGTGCTGCTCGACGGCAAGGAGCCGGCCGACGTCAAGCCGGGTGTGCCCACGGATTCGGCAGCAACCTTGCGGCTCCCGGCCGCGGAGGCCGGGCGTAACGTCGTGGCCCAGTTCGGCGAAGAACGAATTGTGGCGCGTGCCTGGCCCGCCTCCGAGAACAGGATTGCGATTGCCGAGCTGACTTACTAGCTATTGGCTTGGGTCATATCTGCGGGAGAGAGCCATGAACATCGCCAGTGTGCGTCGGCCCATCATCCCTCCGACCCCGCCGCGTGCGCCCGACGACATGTCGTTTCTCGGCCGGGTCGCGGTCCTCAAGCAGAACATGATCGCGACCTGGGGCCAGCGTGCCTACGAAGAAGAGGTCATCAAGGGCCGCTTTTTCCTCCACAACAGCTTCATTCTGAATCAGCCGAATGCAATTCGGCATGTCCTGCTCAGCAATTATGAAAACTACACGCGCACGCCGGCGGGGATCCGCATGCTGCGTCCGGTGCTCGGCGAAGGAGTTCTGATCGCGGAAGGCCACGCCTGGGCGCATCAGCGCCGTACGCTCGCGCCGGCCTTCACGCCGCGTGCGACCGCAAATCTCGTCCCGCATATGACCGCGGTGCTCGACGAGACCATCACAAAGCTCGATGCGCGAACAAGCGAGCCGGTCGATCTGCGCGAGACGATGCAGCGTATGACGCTGGAGATCGCCGGACGCACGATGTTCTCGTTCGGCATGGACCGTCACGGCCCGACCTTGCGCAACTTCGTCATGGAATACGGCGCGCGGCTCGGACGGCCCTATTTCCTCGACATGCTGCTGCCGGTGTCCTGGCCGACCCCGATGGATTTTGCCCGCGCGCGCTTCCGCAAGCGTTGGACCGAATTCGTCGCGATGCTGATCGCCGAGCGCCGCACGATGGGCAAGAAGGACGGCGCGCCGCCGCGCGACCTGTTCGATCTCATGGACGCGGCGCGCGATCCCGAAACCGGCAAGGGCTTTTCGGACGCGCAACTCGTCGACGAGGTCGCGACCATGATCCTGGCGGGTCACGAGACCACGGCGACGGCGCTGTTCTGGGCGCTCTATCTGCTCGCGCTCGATCCGGAGACGCAGGAGGAAGTTGCCTCCGAGACCCACGGCGAGCACCTCGACAGCATGGCCGACATCGATCGCCAGAAGTTCACCCGTGCGGTGATCGAGGAGACCATGCGGCTCTATCCGCCGGCCTTCCTGGTCGCGCGCGCCGCGCGCGAGAAGGACAATCCGGCCGGCGTCGAGATCGGCAAGGGCGACATCATCATGATCGCGCCCTGGCTGCTGCACCGGCATGAGAAGCTGTGGGATCAGCCGAACGCCTTCATTCCCAAACGCTTCATGTCGAACGAGGCGCCCGACCGTTTCGCTTACCTGCCGTTCGGCGCGGGTCCGCGCGTCTGCATCGGCGCGCCGTTCGCGCAAGCCGAATCCGTGCTGGCGCTGGCCCGGTTGATCGGCGCCTTCCGTATCGAGCTTGCCGACAGGGTTCCGGTGATCCCGCTCGGCGTCGTGACGACCCAGCCGGACCACTCACCCTTGTTCCGCATCACGCGTCGGTGACAGACATTCGTCTGCCCGATGGCGCGATCCACCCCAGATAGAGCCTCCGCCATGAGCGACATCCAGGCCCAGTTTTCCGTTCTGAAGCAGACCGCCGACGCCAAGGTGGTCGACGCGATTGCACACCTCATCGAGAACGGCGAGGATCACGAGCTCAACCGCGTCAATGTCCTCGATTTCTCCAGGCAGCATGGCCTCGACGAAGAGCACACGATCTCCACCTTCCTGCATGCGGCGCGGCTCGGACTGTTCGATCTCGGCTGGAATGTGCTCTGTCCGGGCTGCGGCGGCGTGCTGGGTGCCCATTCGACGCTGAAGGCGCTCAAGCCGGACGATTATCACTGCGCGCTCTGCGCCTGCGGCTACAAGGCGTCGGTCGACGATCAGGTCGAGGTCTCCTTCACCGTCAATCCGCGCGTGCGGCGCATCGCAGCGCACGATCCCGATACGCTTCCGGTGTGGGAATATTTCAAGCAGGTATTCTGGAGTTCCGGCGTCGACTTCAACAAGGAATCCTTCGCGACGCTCGCCAACGAGGTGACGCTCGATACACTCGAGCTTCCGGCGGGCGAGAAAGCGACCATGTCGCTGCAACTGCCGGGCGACTTCATCATCATCTTCGAGCCGGTGACGCACGCAGCCCATTTCATCGACGTCCAGGGCGAGCCGACCAAGGAGCGCCAGCAGTTCGCGATCATGTACAACAAGGTGCAGGCTCCGACAGGGACGACGACCATGCGGCCGGGGCCGCTGCGGCTGTCGCTGGAGAACCAGGCCGGCGTGCGCGTGTTGCCGTCGGTGTTCATCGCGGCCGAGGCGCTCCATCATCTCATCGGCAAGCGCAAGCCGTTCCTCACCGCCAAGCGCATGCTGTCGAACCAGACGTTTCGCGATGTCTTCAAGGCGGACAATCTCAGCCTCGACCAGCGGCTCCAGATCACGTCGCTGACATTCCTGTTCACCGATTTGAAGGGCTCGACCGCGCTCTACGAGCGCGTCGGCGATCTCGCCGCCTTCGATCTCGTGCGCGCGCATTTCCATGCGCTGCTCGAGATCATCTCCTCCGAGAAGGGCGCGGTGGTGAAGACGATCGGCGACGCCGTGATGGCGACCTTCGTCCGCCCCGAGCACGCCATCGTCGCGGGCCTGCGCATGCGGTCCGCGATGGACGAGCTCAACAGGCAGCGCGGCACCGACGATCTCATCGTCAAGATCGGCATCCATGAAGGCCCGTGCCTTGCGGTGATGCTCAACGAACGCCAGGATTATTTCGGCCAGACCGTCAACATCGCCGCTCGCGTCCAGAGCCTGTCGACGGCGCAGGAGATCCACATCACGGGCCCCGTGCTCGATGCGCCCGCAGTCGCCGAGGTGCTCGAGCAGCGCGCGATCAAGCCGATCCAGAAGCAGGCGGCCCTGCGCGGCATCGCCGACAAGATGGTGGTGTACGAGATACCGTGACAGATTGCCGAAAGGTAATGCCCGCGCGGAGCTGACGCACGTTGCGGCGGTTGAGTTTCCCACTCATATAACGCTGGTGGCGGCCGCACCCCCGCGGCTTCATCGTTTTCGGTAGGATCCTATGCTCGACGGCCTGCGCCAATTCATCGCTGACATTGTGGCTCCTCATGCCGCGGATCGTGCTTTCGGCGATGGCGATTACCGGCTTGCGGCCACCGCGCTGCTGGTTCACGTGGTCTCGCTGGACGGTCAGCCGACGGCGACCGAGCAGCGCAAGCTGCACAGCCTGATCGAAAGCCATTTCGGGCTGGATCGCGGTACCGCCGATCGCCTGATTGCGGACGCTACCCAGGTCGAGGGCGAGGCCGTCGACCTCTATCACTTCACCAGCGTCATCATGCGCTCGCTCGACGAAGAGGGCCGCAAGCGCATCGTCCAGATGATGTGGGAGCTGGTCTATGCCGATGGCCAGGTGTCCGAGTTCGAGGATAACGTCGTCTGGCGCGCGTCCGACCTGCTCGGGATCGCCCAGCGCGACCGGATCGACCTCAAGCATGCGGTCGCAAATCGCGCCGGTGGTCAGGTCAAGGACGGCGCCGTCGGGGGTTGAGCCGTCTCGACGCGGTATTATCGGCGGTTGTGCTGACCACATGACGAAACTTTAATATACCCCCGTCGGCCAGCCCGGCCCCGGATTTCCCCGTAAAATCCGTGGTTTTCCTGCTTCCCTGTTGCCCGCTCAAGCAGCCATGCTGCCGGTGACGCTTGCCTGTCGCGCTCGGCCTATGCTCTCGTTCCGCCATTGCGGGGCCAAAAAACTTCAATTCAAGAGACTTCGATCGTGACTGAGCGGGTAACGTTGATCACCGGTGCGTCGGCGGGCATCGGCACGGAGCTGGCGCGTGTGTTCGCCGCCAACGGGCATCGCCTCGCGCTGACGGCGCGACGCGCAGACCGGCTGGAGGCGCTTGCGAACGAGCTCGCCGCCAAGGGTGGCAAGAAGCCGATCGTGATCGCCTGCGACCTGCAGGAGGCGGATGCGGGCGAGAAGATCGCCGCCGCGCTTGCCGCCGAAGACGTCGAGCTCGACCATCTCGTCAACAATGCCGGCTTCGGCGTGTTCGGCGATGCGATCGAGCGCGACCGCGTCGAACAGGTCGGCATCGTCGATGTCAACGTCCGGGCTCTGACGGATCTGTCGCTGCGCTTTGCCGATCAGCTGATCAGGAACAAGGGCGGTCTTCTCAATGTCGGATCGGTCGCGGGCTTTCTGCCCGGCCCCGGCATGGCCGTGTACTACGCGTCCAAGGCCTATGTGATTTCCCTCACCGAGGCCTTGCGGGCGGAGCTCGCGCCGCGCGGCGTTCGCGTCACCGTACTTTGCCCGGGTCCGGTGCCCACCGAATTCCAGGCGCGCGCCGGCGTCGGGTCCGGTCATGATACGGCTCTTCTCAACGTGTCTGCCGCCGAAGTTGCGCAACAAGCTTATCGCGGCCTGATGGCCAACAAACGGGCAGTGTTGCCTGGTCTCGGCATCAAGATCGTGCCGTTCGCGCTGCGTTTCTTCCCGCGCGGCTTCATCCTGTCCGCCACCAGCCGGTTCCAGAGGCAGAGGCACTGATTCCTTGTTTTGACGCGTTTTCTTTACGCGAACCGGTACCCACTTCGCTCGAAAACGCTTTAAAGAAAGCTCAGAGCTCCGTAGTGGCCCGGAGCTTGCTTCAATATCGGGACGCGTGTGCGCGAACTCACACGATGTTAACTACCGCTTAGTTATGCTGGCGGTCTGAACCGATAGCACTCGCAGAGGCCATGTCGTTCCGGACGGACAGGTTTGGTGGCGCAGAATTGGTGCCCTTCCCAAGAAGGACGCCGAGCGCCGCCGCCTCCGAAGCCCGGTTGCCGGTTCTGATCATCCTGCATCAGGAATCCTCGACGCCCGGCCGCGTCGGCAATGGGCTGCGCGCGCTCGGCCATCGCCTCGACATTCGCCGGCCGCGCTTCGGCGATCCCCTGCCCGACACGCTCGACCAGCATGCCGGCGCTGTTTTTTTCGGCGGTCCGATGAGCGCCAACGATCCCGACGACTACATCCGCCGCGAGATCGACTGGATCGAAATTCCGCTCCGCGAACAGCGGCCGTTCCTTGGTATCTGCCTCGGCGCGCAGATGCTGGCGATGCAGTTGGGGGCCCGCGTCGCACCGCATGCGCAGGCGCTGACCCAGATCGGCTACTATCCGATCCGCCCGACCGCGGCGGGCCACGCGCTCTGCCCGAATTGGCCGGCGCAGGTCTATCACTGGCATCGCGAAGGATTTGAACTGCCCGTCGGCGCTGAGCTGCTTGCGGAAGGCGATGATTTTCCGATCCAGGCGTTCCGCACCGGCAATGCTTTCGGGGTGCAGTTTCATCCTGACGTGACCTGCGCGATGATGCATTGCTGGACCACGCGCGGCTATGACGGCCTCAGCGCGCCCGGCGCGCGCGAGCGGCATCATCATTTCGCGGACCGTGCCGTGTACGACGTTGCGGAGCGGGCCTGGCTCGATCATTTCATCGATGGCTGGCTGGCGCGCCGGCAGGTGCTGGCGCAAGCCGCCGAGTGATCGCGCCTCTGCGCAAGGCCTTCGCGCAAGGCCTTGCCTGATCCCTGGATATGCTAGGCTCGTTCCTAACGAGCGCGCGCGAACGCGTGCCGGCAGACACAGGGAGAGCGTCATGGCCTATGAACACATTTTGTATGAGGTGAGCGACAAGGTCGCGACCATCACGCTCAATCGCCCTGATCGCATGAATGCGTGGACGCCGACGATGGAGCGCGACGTGCGCCATGCGATGGAAGCATCGAGCGCCGATGACGATGTCCGCGTCATCGTGCTCACCGGCGCGGGCCGCGCCTTCTGCGCCGGCGCCGACATGGATGCGCTGAAGGGGCTCGACCCCAACGACGTCAGGCGTGCCTCGAACCTGCCGCCCTTCGACATGAATCGCCGGCCGGACTGGCAGACGCGTTACGGCTTCTATCCATCGATCGGAAAACCCGTCATCGCCATGCTCAACGGCGCGACCGCCGGCATCGGCCTCGTGCACGCGCTTTATTGCGACCTGCGCTTTGCCGCCGACAATACCGTCTTCACGACAGCCTTCGCGCGGCGCGGACTGATCGCCGAGCATGGCATGTCCTGGATGCTGCCGCGCATCGTCGGCCACGCCAATGCGATGGATCTGCTGCTCTCGGCCCGCCGCGTGTCGAGCGAGGAGGCGCTGCGGATCGGCCTGGTGAACCGGCTCTGCTCGCCGGAGAAGCTGCGCGAGGAGACCTACGCCTATGCGCGCGACCTCGCCGACATGGTTTCCCCGAGCGCGATGGCCGTGATCAAGCGCCAGCTCTACGAGGTGCCGTTCCAGACCCTGGCGGAGGCCACGATCGAGGCCAACCGCGAGATGATGGTCGCGTTGAACGGCAGCGATTTCCGGGAGGGGGTCGCGAGCTTCATGGAGAAGCGGCCGCCGAGGTTCACGGGGAAGTAGGGGGGCTGGCTGAACTCGGGGAAAAGGTCCGCCGTCGCCCTTCGGGCTATGGCGGGACAGCCTTCGCTCACTTCGCTACGAGGGAGCTTGGCTGGCTTGCCTAGCGGTAGCTCGCGAATGTCAGTGATGGTGGATGGGGTCCGCCGTCGCCCTTCGGGCTATGGCGGGACAGCCTTCGCTCGCTTCGCTACGAGGGAGCTCGGCTGGCTTGCCTAGCCGTAGCTCGCGAAGCGAGCGAAGGCTGGTGGAGCCAGGCGGGATCGAACCGCCGACCTCGTCATTGCGAACGACGCGCTCTCCCAGCTGAGCTATGGCCCCGTTTGGCGGCCGCTCTGGTGAATGCGGCCGACAACCGGGCGCCATTTAAGTCCCCGCCAAGGTCAAGTCAAGGACGGGTGTGACCCGGTTTTAACCATCCCCGGCACTGACTTCCCTTGTTTGGGCCGGGGGGAACCGATATCTAGCAAAAAGCGTCAATCCCGACCGAAAGCCAGAGTCTTCAATGCGTGCCGTTCTCGACATCGTCATCATCGTGCTCGACCTCTACGTCTGGCTGCTGATCGCCTCCGCGATCCTGTCCTGGCTGATCGCTTTCAACGTCGTGAACACCCGCAACCAGTTCGTTTCGGCGGTGGCGGAGTTCCTGTACCGGATCACCGAGCCGGTGCTGGCGCCGATTCGCAATTTCCTGCCCAGCCTCGGCGGCCTCGATATCTCGCCGATCATCCTGATCCTGCTCATCATGTTCATCGAGCGGGTGATCCTGTATTACATCTACCCGAACGTGATCTAAGCAGGCGGGAGCGCCTTGGTTGCGAAAGAGGCCTTCAAGGAACCCTGGCGCTATTCGGTCGCAGGAATCAGCATCGCGCTGCGGGTGACGCCGCGCGGCGGCCGCGACGACATCGACGGGATCGAGCAATTGGCCGACGGCCGCAGCGTGCTCAAGGTGCGGGTGCGCGCGATCGCCGATGGCGGCGAGGCCAACAAGGCCGTTCTGGTGCTATTGGCGAAATCGCTCGGCGTCCCCAAGGCCAGTGTAAAGCTGCTATCCGGTGCCACCTCGCGGCTGAAGCAGATCGCGGTCGACGGCGATCCGGCGCGACTCGGCGAAGCCCTGCGCAAGCTCGCCCAAGCCAGATCGGCAGACGCCAAACCGACAGACCAAGGGAACTGACATGACGGCCAAGATCATCGATGGAAAAGTCATCGCTGCGGAACTCCGCGCGCGCGTCGCTGACGAGGTTGCCCGCGTCAAGCGCGAACACAATCTGGTGCCGGGCCTCGCGGTGGTTCTGGTCGGCAACGACCCCGCCAGCGAGGTCTATGTCCGCTCCAAGCACACCCAGACGCAGGCGGCCGGCATGGCCTCGTTCGAGCACAAGCTGCCGGCCGACGTGTCGCAGGCCGATCTGCTGGCCGTCGTCGCAAAACTCAACCGCGATCCCGCCGTGCACGGCATTCTGGTGCAACTGCCGCTGCCGAAGGGCCTGAACACCGAGGCCGTCATCAACGCCATCGATCCCGCCAAGGATGTCGACGGCCTGCATCCGAACAATGCCGGCCGGCTCGCCGGCGGCTTTGAAGCGCTGTCGCCTTGCACGCCGCTCGGCTCGATCATCCTGACCAAGAGCGTCCACGCCTCGCTTGAAGGCATGAATGCCATCGTGATCGGCCGCTCCAATCTGGTCGGCCGTCCGCTGGTGCAATTGCTGCTCAACGAGAATGCCACGGTGACCATCGCGCATTCGCGCTCGCGCGATCTGCCCGGGCTCGTGAAGCGCGCCGACCTTGTTTATGCCGCGGTCGGCAAGCCGGAGATGGTGCGCGGCGACTGGTTGAAGCCGGGCGCGACCGTGATCGATATCGGCATCAACCGTATCCCCAAGGACGACGGCAAGACCCGTCTCGTCGGCGATGTCGCGTATCAGGAAGCACTCGCCGTTGCCGGCGCGATCACGCCGGTGCCGGGTGGCGTTGGCCAGATGACGGTCGCCTGCCTGCTGGTGAATACGCTGCGCGCGGCGTGCGCGATCGCAGGGCTGCCGAAGCCGGCGGGTTAGGTTTTCTTCACCTCTCCCCGCTTGCGGGGAGAGGTCGGAATTCAAGCGTAGCCTGAATTCCGGGTGAGGGGGACTGTCCGCGAATCTAAGTCTCACCGTCCTTGCGGAGACTCCCCCCTCACCCCGACCCTCTCAGCGCGAGCGAAGCTCGTCGCGGCCCCGCAAGCGGGGCGAGGGAGCAGAGCTCACGCCTTCTTTTTCTTCTCGCGCTCGATGCCTTCGAGGATCAGCTTCTGCGCGTCTTCCGGGCCGCCCCAGCGCAGAATCTTCACCCACTTGCCCTTCTCGAGATCCTTGTAGTGCTCGAAGAAGTGCTGGATCTGCTGCAGCGTGATGTCGGGCAGGTCGGAGTACGACTTCACCTTGTCGTAGCGCTGCGTCAGCTTCGACGACGGCACCGCGAGAATCTTCTCGTCGCCGCCGGCTTCGTCTTCCATGAACAGCACGCCGACCGGGCGCACGCTCATGACGGCGCCGGGGATGATGGCGCGGGTGTTGATGATCAGCACGTCGCAGGGATCGCCATCATCGGACAGCGTGTGCGGGATGAAGCCGTAGTTACCGGGGTAACGCATCGGCGTGTAGAGGAAGCGGTCGACAAACGAGCGTGCCGGCTTCCTTGTCCATCTCGTATTTGATCGGTTCGCCGCCCACGGGGACTTCGATGATGACGTTGACGTCGTGGGGTACGTTTTTTCCGATCGAGACCGCATCGATACGCATTCAAGGCTCCGTTGTTGCCGAGGTTAAATCGCGCCCGGCAGCGATTTTGGCGCTGTCATACGCGGGCTTGGCGCGCCAATCCATCGTGTTTTTGTGAAATAATGAATCCAGCGACTACCGGCTCAAAAGGCAACGGTATCGACGGATGGGAAGCGCTGCCGGCTAGACTTTCAGCAGCTCAATTGGTCCAAGCGAAGGCAACCTTGTCGAGCGACTTCGGCCCGAAACGCTCGGAGGAGCGCGCCACCATGCGGCCGCCCAAGGCGCGGTAGAACTCGGTCGCTGGATCGTTGTCCGAGAGCGCCCACACCACCATGCTCTTCAGGCCGCTCTGCATCAGGTCGCGGCGGGCTGCGGTGAACAGGCGGCGGCCGAAGCCGAGACCCTGGAATTCCGGACGCAGATAGAGCTCGTAGATCTCGCCGTCGAAGTGCAGGCTGCGGGCGCGGTTGCGGCCGTAATTGGCATAGCCGGCGATCTTGTCGCCGAACACGAGCACGCTGACGCGGCTGCCTTTGCGAATCGCACTGTCCCACCACTGCGGACCGCGGCGGTTGATCAGCTTTTCCAGTTCGCCGCCGGGAATGATGCCCTGATAGGCGGAGCGCCAGGCTTCGTCATGGGTGGACGCCACCGCAGTTGCATCTGCAGCTTTGGCCGGCCGGACCTCGATCAGGGTTGTGCTCATGGATACGATCAAACCAAGTCGCCGCGCCGGCGGCAAGACCTATCGTTAATTATCGGTTAACGTGTGGATTTTGTGCATCAGTATTTTAACCATGTTGTACCGAAAGAAGACAAGACGCCATTTCGAACGGCACCGGCCTGCCATTGCCGGTGCAAAACTGCCCTGCGGCAACCAATGAACCGCGATGGCAACGCAAAAAGTCCGCCGAAAATGATTCGTTCCTGCAGATCCGTCGCTGTCCGTGTTCGCCTGCGGCGATTCATGCGCCTCTTCAACATCTTCGCCCTCCTGCCTGTGCTGGCCTTGTTGATGGCGTCCCCTCTGTGCGCGCAGGTCACGTTTGGGTCATCGGGTGAGGAGGGCGAGCCGCTTCGCCGGCAACAATGGCGCGTCCCATCGCCGGATACCGACGTTGCCGCGCATGCGCTGCTGTTTCGTCCCGTTGGCGCCGGTCCGTTCCGGCTTGCGGTGATCGCGCATGCCTCGACGCAGAATGTGCTGCGTCGGGCGCAAATGCCGCAGCCTGAATACCGCGCGCTGGTCGCGTTTCTCGTCGCGCACGGCTTCGCCGTGCTGGTGCCGGAGCGGCTCGGCCATGGTGCGACCGGCGGCCGCTATGTCGAGGACCAGGGCGGCTGCGACGAGGCGGATTACGCGCGCTCGGGTCGCGCGACGGCCACCGAAATTTCGCTCGCGCTGGATTTTTTGCGAAAGCAGGATTTCGTTCGTCAAGACTCGGCCGTCGTGCTCGGCCATTCCGCCGGCGGTTGGGGGGCGTTGGCGCTCGCGAACGCCGATCCGAACGCGATCTCCGCGATCATCGCGCTTGCGCCGGGGCGCGGTGGCCACGCCAACGACGAACCGAACCGGATCTGCGCGCCGCAGACGCTTCTCGCCGCGGTGGCCGAGTTCGGCAAGGCGGCGCGCATTCCGGTCACATGGCTCGTGGCGACCAATGACAGCTATTTTGCGCCGGCGTTCTCGCGCCAATTGGCCGATGCGTTTCGCGGTGGAGGCGGCAAGGTGGACTTCCGCACATTGCCGGCCGTCGGCAGCGAGGGGCATTGGATGATCGAGAGCGAAGCCGGCGTCAAAGCCGCCAGCCGCGAGCTCGGGCTTGCGCTGAACCAGTCCAAACCTGCGGCGGCCAAGAAGCCATGACGCTGTATCTCCTGGTCAAATACCTCCATGTGCTGGGCGCCATCGTCATTCTCGGCACTGGCACCGGCATCGCCTTCTTCATGCTGATGGCGCACCGCACGAGCGACGCCGAATTCATCGCGCGTACCGCTTCGGTGGTGGTGATTGCGGACGCGATCTTCACGCTGTCGGCCGTGATCCTCCAGCCGGTGACGGGCGGCCTGCTGATGATGCTTTCGGCCATGCCGATCACGGAACGCTGGCTGCTGGCCTCGCTTGGGCTCTACGTCTTTGCGGGCCTGTTCTGGGTCCCCGTCGTCTTCATGCAGATCGAGATGCGCGATCTCGCGCGCAAGGCGGCCGAGCAGCGCGGCGCTCTGCCTGAACGCTACTTCGTGCTCTACCGCCGCTGGTTCGCGTTCGGTTTCCCCGGCTTCGGCGCGACGATGTTGATCCTGTGGCTGATGATCGCGAAACCGTTTTGAGAGATGCGATGACCCAGCCAACCGTTTTGGTGCTCGGCGCCTCCGGCCTGATCGGGCGCTTCGTCACCGACGATCTGCGCGTGCGGGGATTTCGCGTGGTCGGCGTCGCACGCAGCCTGTCGCCCGCGCAGAAGATGAGCGCACGGGACATCGAGCAGCCGATCTTGTCGCTCGACGCAGCCGCGCTGATGCGCCTCTTCCGCGAGCATGCCGTCGACGTCGTCGTGAACTGTCTTGGCGTGCTCCAGGATGGTCCCGGCAGCGACACCGGCGCGGTGCATCGCGATTTCGTCGCGCGCCTGCTTGAGGCGATCGCCGACAGCGGCCGCGCGATCCGGCTGGTGCACATCTCGATCCCCGGGACCGCGGAGGCGGATCGCACCGCCTTCGCGACGACCAAGCGCGAGGCCGAACGCCTGATTGCAACCTCCGGCATTCCCCACGCTGTCCTGCGGCCCGGCTTCGTCGTCGCACCGTCAGCCTATGGCGGCAGCGCCATGCTGCGTGCGCTCGCCGCCTTCCCGCTCGACCTGCCGCAGAAGGAGATGTCGACGCCATTCCAGTCCGTCGCAGTCGAGGACATTTCGGCCACCATCGCCTGGCTCGCCGCGCGCGATATCGACGACGCCTCAGTCAAAGCCGTGACGTGGGACCTGATGCAGGCCGAGCCGGTCACCATGGTGGGCGTCATCAAACAGTTCCGCCACGCCTTCGGCACAGCCGGCTGGCCGCGCCTCGTGATGCCATCCTTCATGCTCGATCTCGGCGCGAAGATCGGCGATCTAGCCAATTATCTCGGCTGGGTGCCGCCGATGCGCTCCACCGCCATCGCCGAGCTGCGCCGCGGCGTGACTGGCGATCCCTCCGCCTGGATCGCCGCCACGGGCATCGCGCCGAAGACGTTGACTGATGCGATCGGGCGCCATCCCGCCACCATCCAGGACAAATGGTTCGCGCGGCTGTTCCTGATCAAGGCGCTGATCTTCGCCAGCCTCGTTGCGTTCTGGCTTGTCTCCGGCTTCATCGCGCTGTTCGTCTCCTACCGCGCCGCCGCCGGCATCCTGACCGCGCACAATTTTTCGCCCGCGCTGGTCGATCCCATCACCATCGGCACCAGCCTGATGGACATGAGCATCGGCGCGCTGATCGCCTTCCGCCGCACCGCGGCGATCGGCCTGCTCGCAGGCATCGTCGCCTCGCTCGGCTATATGTTCGGCGCGGCAATCCTCACGCCCGACCTCTGGATCGAGCCGCTCGGCGCGCTGGTGAAGACAGGCCCCGCGATCGTGCTGATGCTGGCCGCGCTTATGATGCTGGATAATCGATAGCGTTTTCACGCGAAGTGGATCCCGGTTCGCGCCCAGAAAACGCGTAAGATAGAGAGACTGATGAGCAAATGGCCCGATGATGACGTAATTCTGTTCGACGGCGTCTGCATCTTCTGCTCGCGCTGGGTCCGCTTCGTCGCCAAGCGCGACACGTCGAAGCGGTTTCGCTTCACGCCGATCCAGTCGGATTATGGGGCGCGGCTTGCCCGTACGTTTGGCATCGATCCTGACGATCCCGACACCAATGCCGTGGTTCATGACGGAGAGGTCTTTATGAAGTCCGACGCCGCGCTGATCGTGCTGTCGCATCTGCCGGGATGGCGTTGGGTGCGCGCGTTGTTCGCCGTGCCAAAACTGCTGCGAGACCCCGTGTACAGCCTCATCGCGCGCAATCGCTACCGCATCTTCGGCAAGTACGACGCCTGCTTCGTTCCCGATGCGGATTTGCGGGCGCGGGTGATTGAGTGACGTAGCCGGCGCTTACGGCTTGCCTGAAGCCGCCAGCACTTCCTTCGCCGCGCGCTCCCCGCTGTCCCTGGCGCCATGCGCCGTCGTGAAGAAGCTTGGCGACGTCGCTTCTCCCGCGAAGAACAGCCGCCCATCCACCGGCGCGGCCAGCACCGCGCGGTCTCCAGCGTGCCCTGGCAGTGCGTGTGAATACGATCCTCTCGCGAAGGGGTCGTGGGCCCAGCGCGACTCGTAGAGCGGCTTGAGCTTTCGCCTGATGTCGTTGCCGAGGAAGCCTGCGATCTCGTCGATGCTGTGCGCGGCAATGGCGCCGTCGCCGGCGTCTTCCAGCCCGCGGGCAAAGCTGCCGCCGAAAAAGCCTTCGATGCAGGGCTGTCCGAACGGGCGGATGTGATAGGTGCCCATCTCGGTGCGCATGGTGGCGCCGCGCAGATTGCCCTCTTTCGGAAAGGCTTCTGCATCGTCGAGCGCCAGCGTCACCTTGTCGTCGACGCCGAGCGGCAGGCCGGCTGCCGCATCGACCTTGGCGGGCAGCGGCGGTGAGAAGCGGATCGCCTCATCGGCGATCAGATTGGTCGGAACGGTGACGATCACCTTGTCGGCGGTCAGCGTACCCTGCGATGTCTCGATGCGGAGGCGCTGGCCGGAATGATCGATCAGCGTGACATTGCAGCCCAGGGCCACCGGGCAGGGGGCGCCATAGGCCGCGATCAGTGCGCCATAGCCACGGCGGACGCGCCAGTTGAGATCGCTGTCCTCGTAGGCGTCCCAATCCAGTGTCGACATGTCCTTCAGTTCGCAGCCGTTGATGTAGGTCGAGACGGCGTCGATCATGGGATTCCAGCGATTGCCCGGATCGAGGCTCAGGCTTGCGGGCTCGTCCTTGCCCTTTTGCGCGGCCTGCCACAGCCGCTCGTAGAATGCGTCCATCGCGCGCATGAAATCGTCGCGCTCGGTCTGCGGAAACGCGTTGCCGAAGGCGCGCTCGCGCCAGGGCGGCAGGTCCTTGTTGACCTCGAAGCCGAGCTGCTTGGCGATGTCGACGAAGGAATTCTTGTCGGCCGAGTGCAGCCAGCCGCAGCCGACGTCGAAGGTCACCTCAGGCGAGGCCTGCACGGTCCAGGCACGTCCGCCAATCCGGTCGCGCGCCTCCAGCACGATCATGGAGAGGCCGGAGCCATGCAGCGCATGCGCCGCGCCGAGGCCGGCTGCGCCGGCGCCGATGATCGCGACGTTGACGGAGGAGGGCAGGGAGGTCATCAGCGGGCTCTAGCACGTTCGCGAAGAGCGCTGAAGCCACCACAAAGTGAGGTGTCATCACCCGCCTTGTGCGCACGTTGTGCACTGGGGCGAGTGATCCATCTTCGTAGGGTGGGCAAAGGCGCTCTTGCGCCGTGCCCACCATTGTCGACCGGGATTTCAAGTGGTGGGCCCGCTACGCTTGGCCCACCCTACGGCACTACGGTATGGAGCGGCTTACGCCACCGCTTCCTTGGACTTTTCCGCGCGCTTGCGCTCGTTCGGGTCGAGGTGCTTCTTGCGCAGGCGGATCGACTTCGGCGTGACCTCGACGAGCTCGTCGTCCTCGATATAGGCGAGCGCCTTTTCCAGCGTCATGCGGATCGGCGGGGTCAGGCGCACCGCTTCGTCCTTGGACGTGGTGCGGATGTTGGTGAGCTGCTTGCCCTTGAGCACGTTGATCTCGAGATCGTTGTCGCGGGTGTGCTCGCCGACGATCATGCCCTTGTAGACCTTCCAGCCCGGCTCGATCATCATCGGGCCGCGGTCTTCCAGCTTGAACATGGCGTAGGCCACCGCTTCGCCCTGGTCGTTGGAGATCAAGACGCCGTTGCGGCGGCCCTGGATCTCGCCCTTGTACGGGGCGTAGCCGTGGAACAGGCGGTTCATGATCGCCGTGCCGCGGGTGTCGGTGAGCAGTTCGCCCTGATAACCGATCAGGCCGCGGGTCGGCGCGTAGAACACCAGGCGCAGGCGGTTGCCGCCGGACGGCTTCATCTCGACCAACTCGGACTTGCGCTCGCTCATCTTCTGCACGACGACGCCGGAATGCTCCTCGTCGACGTCGATCACGACTTCCTCGATCGGCTCCATGGTGGCGCCGGTCGCTTCGTCCTTCTGGTACACGACGCGCGGGCGCGACACCGAGAGCTCAAAACCTTCGCGGCGCATGGTCTCGATCAGGATCGCGAGCTGCAATTCGCCGCGGCCCGAGACTTCCATCGCGTCCTTGTCGGAGGCTTCGACGACGCGCAGCGCGACGTTGCCTTCGGCTTCACGCAGCAGACGGTCGCGGATCATGCGGCTCGTCACCTTGTCGCCTTCAGTGCCGGCGAGCGGGGAGTTGTTGACGATGAACGACATCGACACGGTCGGCGGATCGATCGGCTGCGCCGGCAGCGGCACCTCGACGGTCGGATCGCAGAAGGTGTCGGCGACGGTGCCCTTGGTCAGGCCGGCAATGGCGACGATGTCGCCGGCTTCGGCTTCATCGAGCGGCGTGCGCTCGAGACCGCGGAATGCCAGGATCTTGGTGATGCGCCCGGACTCGACCAGCTTGCCGTCGGCATGCAGCACCTTGACCTGCTGGTTCGGCTTGAGCACGCCGGACGAGATGCGGCCGGTGATGATGCGGCCGAGATAGGGGTTGGCTTCCAGGATGGTGCCGATCATCCTGAACGGACCTTCCTCGACCGTCGGCGGCGCGACGTGGCGCAGGATCAGGTCGAACAGCGGCTCCATACCCTTGTCCTGCGGACCCTCGGGGCTTTCAGCCATCCAGCCCTGCTTGGCCGACCCGTACAGGATCGGGAAGTCGAGCTGCTCCTCGCTGGCGTCGAGCGCCGCGAATAGGTCGAACACCTCGTTGATGACTTCGGTCGGGCGCGCGTCGGGGCGGTCGACCTTGTTGATGACGACGATCGGCTTCAGGCCGACCTTGAGCGCCTTGGAGACCACGAATTTGGTCTGCGGCAGCGGGCCTTCGGCGGCGTCGACCAGCACCAGGGCGCCGTCCACCATGTTTAGGATGCGCTCGACCTCACCACCGAAATCGGCGTGGCCGGGGGTGTCGACGATGTTGACGCGGGTGTCCTTCCACTGCACCGAGGCCGCCTTGGCCAGGATGGTGATGCCGCGCTCACGCTCCAGATCGTTGGAGTCCATGGCGCGATCCGTCACCTTCTGGTTCTCGCGGAACGTACCGGATTGCTGGAGGAGTTTGTCGACCAGGGTCGTCTTGCCGTGGTCGACGTGGGCGATGATGGCGACGTTACGAAGGTTCATGAGTGAGCTTCTTTGCGGTCGGACAATGGGTTAAGCGCGATCTCGCCGGTCGGACCGGGACCTCTTCTCGAAACAACGCTGGAAGACTGGAAACGGGCGCTTTCCGCCCAAAAAGGGCCGCCCGGTCATCTCGACCAGGCACCCTACGCGTTGCGGCGCAATATATGCAAAAACCGCCAAAAAACAATGTGTTCTTTGCTAGTTGGTTGACTGAATTTTGTCAGGGAATCTCCGGGGGTTAGGGTAAATTCAGCACCAAACCGGCCTTTGCTCGGGGACGGGGCCTCGATCAGCCCTGCGCCGAGCCGGGGCTGGTCTCCTCGGTCGGATAGACCCCGCGCAGCACTTCCTCGAAGTGCATCTTCACCGCGTCGTTGCACAGGCAGGCGCGCAGGCGCAAGCCGTCGAGATTGCGGACCAGGATCGCGCCGCGTCTTGTATCGAGCACGCCCTCGGCCTTGAACGACTGGAGCACGCGGCTCGCATAGCTGCGGCCGACCCCGAGCAGCGTCGCGAGTTGCTCATGCGTCAGCGGCACGCTGCTCTCGTCGCCGGTCCGCTCCATCGCCGCAATGATCCACTTGGCCGTACGCTGCTCGATGGAGTGGATGGCGTTACAGGCGGTGGACTGGAACATCTGCGCCAGCATGCAGTCGGCATAGCGGGCGAAGATGTTGCGCAGCGAGGCCGAGCGCATCTTGGCAGCGTCCAGCTTGGCGACGTGAATGCGCGCGAATGGTCCGCCGAATTTCACGCAGATGCGGGTATAGGCCGGCAAAAATCCCTCGCTGACGATGCCGCCCACTGCGCCTTCGCGGCCGACCAGGATGGTCTCGACGTCGCGGCCGTCCTCATTGGGAACGAGAAATGTCGCGAGCGACGGCCCACAGGGGAAGTGCACGACCTGGACATCGTCGCCGGGACTGTAGAGCAGCTCGTTGGCCCCGGCGGTGTCCAGGGTGACGTGCGGTGCCAGCAGCGCGTAGTCAGCCGGACTCAAGCGCCGCAGCAGATTGTTGGCCGGCCGGCTGCCGACTTCGGTTGTCTTGCTGATACGCGCGTCCATCGTAAATCCCCTGCTCTCCTTTCAACACTAGCGAGGTCCGATCATGGGCTATGTGCACAAGTGGACAGACGTGAAAACTGTTCTGTGGTGAGTTTCGTTCCGGGAACCCTCCGATGCGCTGGGCGCAGGCGTCGGGATGAGGCTGTCCTCGATCGGTAAGAACATGCAGCCCTCGATATCCACCATCATGATACCTGCTCCCCCGGACGGCTCGACCGGCATGCCCGCCGATGTTCTGATCGTTGAGGACGATCCGATCATTGCGATCGATTTCGAGGATCGCCTGCTCGGATTTGGCGTGAGGAGCGTGCGCACCGTGGGGTCGGTGGCGCAGGCGCTGGCGGCGATCGCAGCGCGCGCGCCGGATTTCGCGCTGCTCGACGTCGAGCTCGGCCGCGAGAAAAGCTTTGCCGTCGCCGACCGGCTGGCGGCTGCGCAAATTCCCTTCGTCTTCGTGACGGGCTACGGCGCCGAGGATCGGATCGCTCCCGAATTCAAGACGCGGCCGCGGCTGCAAAAGCCGTGTTCGAGCGAAGCGCTGGAGGCCGCGCTGCGCTCGGGCGGCTCCTGATCGCCCGTCGGCGTTCTCCCGGCTTCAGGCCAATTTCGGATCGAGCGTGGTCGACCACAGCGCGACGTCGGCGCGGTCGCGCAAGGTCACCGTCATCTGGCCGGATGCGCCGTCGATCTTGACGTGACCGAAGAACTGCATGCCTGCGGACGGCGGCAGGTTCTGGTTGTCCTTGCCCGGCGCTTTGACGAAGCGCACCTCTGGCCCAAAGGTGTTGTCGAGCGCGTTCGGACCGAAGGTGCCCGCATGCAGCGGGCCCGAGACGAATTCCCAGAACGGCTCGAACTCCTGGAATTGCGCCTTGTTCGGATCGTAATAATGCGCGGCGGCGTAGTGCACGTCCGCGGTCAGCCACACCGTGTTGTTGATCGGCGCCATCTTGATGAAGCGCAGGATGTCGGCGATCTCGAACTCGCGGCCGCGCACCGGGCCGTCGCCCTGCGCAATGGCTTCCGATCCGCCCTTCGGCGTGTCCGACACGACGAGACTGATAGGCATGTCGGAGGCGATCACTTTCCAGGTCGCACGCGAATTCAGAAGGCCGCGCTTGAGCCAGGCGACCTGGTCCGGGCCGAGAAAATAGCTCGCGGGCCCGTAAGCGGTTTCGAGATTGGCGCCGTTCGGGCCGCGATAGCTGCGCTCGTCGAGCACGAACACGTCGAGATGCGGGCCGTAGGAGATCTGGCGATAGACGCGGCCCGGCTCAACGATGCTCTCCCGCATCGGATACATCTCGTGAAAGGCGCGGCCGGCGCGGGCTGCCAGCAGGGAGATGTCGCGCACCTTGTAGGACGCCGGCAACTCCTTCGACAGCGACCAGTTGTTGGTCACTTCATGGTCGTCCCACTGCACGAAGATCGGCACTTCGGCATTGAAGGCGCGGACGTTGTCGTCGGTGAGATTGTATTTGTGTGCGGCGCGGTACTCGTCCAGCGTCTCCGCGACCTTGGCCTTTTCGGGGATGGTGACGTTCTTCCAGGTCTTGCCGTCGGTGAGCTTCACCTCGGATTCGATCGGACCGTCGGCATAGATCGTGTCGCCGGAATGCAGGAAGAAATCCGGGCGATGCTTGCGCATCGCGGAGAAAGTGAACATGCCGCCATCATCGGGATTGATGCCCCAGCCTTGCCCTGCGACGTCGCCGCCCCAGACGAAGCTGACGTCGCGACGGTCGGCCGGAGCGGTGCGGAAGCGGCCGACCACCGGCTCGCCCTCGATCGCGGTATGCGAGAGATCGCGAAAGCGGACGCGATAGAAGATGTCCTGTCCGCCCGGCAGGTTCTCGATCAGCATCTTCGCGGTGAAGTCGCTCTCCGGCAGTGCCGCGATCGGCGGCAGTGCGCGGACATCCTTGAAGGACTCGGTCGTGGCCACCTCGACCAGCATCTGCGATGGCCGGTCAGTGCGCGCCCAGACCACGCCACCGTCGACCGTGACGTCGCCGGACTGCACGCCATGCGTAACCGCCGGCCGGTCGGCCGCGCGCGAGAGATGGGGCATCGCGATCGCGCCGAGTGCGCCGGCGCTGGTGGTGAGGAAGCGGCGGCGGGAGAATTTGATGTTCATGGCGGCTTCGCTTTTTGTCTCGTGCGCATCTCGCGTCGTCATTCCGGGACGGTCCGAACGACCGGACCCGGAATCTCGAGATTCCGGACTCGCGCTGCGCGCGCTCCGGAATGACAGCGAAAGCTATACTGAGACAGTATGACGCAGCAATAACGCGGCAAGCGTTTACGCGTTGCCGGCGGCCCTGAATTGCGCGCCTGCGCGCTGCAGGCTTTGCGGCATGGCAAACAGCACGGCCTTGCGGTCGGCGACGGCGGCGTGGAACTGGTCGAGCACGATGTTGATGGCGGTGAGCCCGCCCTCTTCGATCGCGCCGTGATCGAAGCAGCGCAGCGTGTCGCGCAGGATTTCGTCAGCCTCGGTTTGCATCTGGTCGAGCTCGTCGGTCGTCTCGCTCTTGCGCGCCGCCGCGATCAGGTCGAACAGGCGGTCGCGCAAATGGCTGTTGTTGTCGCGCTCGTCCTTCTTCAGGTAGCCCGCGAACCAGGCGCCGATCGAGCCCATCGCCGAGAGCGCCATCAGGGTCCACCAGATGTAATCGCTGTATTTGTCGAGGAAGGTCTTTTCCTCGCCGTCGACGAAGGCGGCGGCGCCCGGATGCACGGGGATCACCGCATCCTTGTCGGTGTCGGGCGTCTCGATCTTCGCCGCCATCGGGAATTCCGCCACCAGTTGCTGGCGCACGGCGAAGAGCTGGCGCGTGAATGCCGCGATGGTGGTATCGGACACCCCTTTGCGCGCCACGATGTGGTGCGAGAAGCTGATGGTCTTGACCTCGTCATCGGGGCGATCGGGCGAGCCGCCATAGGTGCCGGCGGGAATCTCCGATGCTTCGTAGACGGGATGGTTTTGCGCGATCGCGTCCGCGGAATCGATCGCGAGGAAGGTCGGCGTGCCGCTGTCCTTGGCGGAAGCCGCGATCGCATCCGACGTGATCTTGCTGTTGACGGGGCCGGCTGCGAGATAGGCATCGGCCTTCTGGGCCTTGATCGCCTCGGCGGCTTCATTGGCCGGGAACTGTATGACCTCGACCTTGGCGGGATCGACGCCGTATTGCTGGAGGATCACCTTGAGCAAATTGACGTTGGCCTGGGTTCTGCCGATCACCCCGACGCGATGGCCGGCGAGCTGCGCGATCTTGGTGATCTTCGCGCCCTTCTTCTTGCCCTTGCCGGGCACGGTCCACAGCACCACGACGTTCTTGCGCAGGGTCGCGACGGCTTGCGCGTTCTTCGGCACGTCGACGTCGCCGCGCACGATGGCGAGATCGACCTTGTTTTCCGCGAGCGCATCGGCGCTGGCGGTGGCACCGTCGGTCTGGATCGGGCGTAGCCGCACAAAGCTCTTGTGCTGCGCGAAAGCCTGCGTCAGCGCCTGCACCACCTTGAGGTCGTCGCTATTGGCCGGACCGACCGCGATCTTCAACGTCACCGGCCGCATCGCGAAATAGTATCCGCCGACGAGCGCGCCGATGATCGCAAGCACCAGCGCCAGAGACACAAGCGCCGTCTTCCGCGCCGCTGATCGCGGCGAAGGCGGGGTGGGCGCTTCGGCCAGGTCCAATCCCCCGGTCATCGATCTCCCAAACAGGCGCTTGAGGCTCAGTTTCATCTTGGCCGGCGATTTACACCTGCAATCATAGCAAATTTCTTGTCCCGCGGGGTTACATCTCCGTCATGGTTAGCGGATGGACGAAATCCGGTCTGAACCAGGGCCATACGCACGGTGTTAGGGTAAAGTTCCCCTGAAAATGGAGGCGATCATGGCAGAGCGGCTGACGCCGGAAGCACGCAAGCAGGCACTGGGCGCCATACCGGGCTGGACCGAGGTTCAGGGCCGCGACGCCATCGGGAAGACCTTTGTCTTCAAGGATTTCAACGAGGCGTTCGGGTTCATGACCCGCGCGGCGCTGGTTGCCGAGAAAATGGATCACCACCCCGAATGGCGCAACGTCTACAAGACGGTGGAGGTGGTGCTGTCGACCCATGACGCCGGCGGCGTCACCAAGCTCGACATCGAGCTGGCCAGGACGATGAACACGATCGCCAAGCTGACAGCTACCTGACACCTTGCGAGGATCGGCTGCATCCCCATGTTGTGATCAGCAGGAGATGCGGCCATCTGCCGCCCCTGGCTGAATGGGGAGTTTGTCGAACATGGCTGCCGAACACAGCGTCGGCTTCGAGCCGGCCGATCGGCTCGCGGAGGATCATGAGAGCGTGCGCCGCGGTTTCTGGCGCAAGCTGAAGCGTGTCGCCGCGCAATTGCCGTTCGCGGAAGACCTGCTCGCGGCCTATTACTGTGCGTTCGACCGGCAGACGCCGCGCCATGTCCAGGCGTCGCTGCTCGGAGCGATCGCCTATTTCATCCTGCCGTTCGATTTCGTCCCCGACGTGATGCCGATCCTCGGCTTCACCGATGACGCCGCCGTGCTCGCCACCGCCATCCGCATGGTCGCCAGCCACATCACGACGGAGCACCGCGAAGCCGCCCGCGCCGTGCTGAAGCGTGGGGTGGATGGTGCGGAGGCGGCGCAGTAGGCGTTGTTGGCTACACGCCGTAGCCACGCCCACCGCTGTCATTCCCCGCGACCCGGCCACGCCAAGGCTTCGCCGGGGTTGCGGTCCAGGGCAGCCGAAGCTTTAGCGTAGGTGGCAGGCGGGGAATCCGGTAGGCCGCGGCCTCTCGATTCAATCACTGACGTCACGGAGTACTGGATCGCCCGGTCAAGCCGGGCGATGACAGCGAGTGTGTGGGTGCCGCTTGCGACACCATCGGCCGCAATGCCGCTCGTTACTTCTTCTCCGCCCGCGCGTTCCCCGCGTCCCACGCCTGGAATTGCTTGAACAGCGCTTCCCTGTCTGCGTCGGACACCTTCTGGGCCGCGGGGTTCTGCTTGAGGAACGCCTCGAAGCGCTCCCGGGTCACCGGTTCGACGCCGTGCTTGTCGAGCCATTGCTGCGCCACCGGCAATCTGTTCCAGCCCGTCAGAGGTGCCGGGAGCGAGACTTCCTTCCACTTGGGATGGAAAGGCGGGTTCTGCAGGGTCGGGAATTTCGTGAAGAACGCATCCACGAACAGCGCAAGCTTACGGTAACGGTCGGTGTTGGGCGCCCAGTTGTAGGCCGCGAGCACCGCCGGCACCGCGATGGTGTCCACGTTCTCGCCTTCCTTGATCAGGTTCGGATAGTCTTTGGCGGTCAGCGTCGCCGGCAGATAGTCGCTCTGGAGCGGCTTTGCATAGTCGACCCCCGCGAGGTGGAAGCGGCCGTCATTGCTGAAGGTCGACACTGACTTGTACGGCTTGCCGCCGACCACGATGACGGCGTCGATCTCGCCGGCTTTCAGCTTCTCCATCGCGATGCGCTGCTCGACATAGACGAAGTTCGCCTTGATCCCGAGCCGTTCGAACACCGTCAGCGCGGTGACGAAGGTCCCGCCATTGGGCAGATCGACGCTGACCTTCTTGCCCTCGAGATCCTTCAGCGTCGCGACCGATTTCGGCGCGATCACCTGCATCTCTTCATTGTAGAGCTTGGTCACATAGGTGAACTGCTTCTTGATGTCCTTGGCAAAGCCCTTGCGCTCGAGATAGTCGAGCGTGTCCGCCCGCACGATGCCGAGATCGACGCCTTGCAGGAATAGAATGTCGGCGACGCTCTGCACCGAGCCGCGGCCGACGATCGGTAGCACGCGGATCTTGTTGCCGTCGTCGAGCACGGAGGCGAGGTCGGCGCCGAACTGCACGTAGGTGCCGCCGATCGTGCCGGTGATCAGCGTGACCGTATTGGCGTTCAGCGACTGCTTGGTCGAGGTCGAGCCGAACTGGAAGATGGCCTTCAGGCCGTCCGAGACCTTGGCCGGATCGTACTCGGTCTGCTCGGCGCGTGCCGCGAAGGCGCAAATCGTCATGATGGCGGCAACCGCCATTCCCAAAGCGTTACGCATAATACCCTCTGAAAAGTTCTAGTTCTGAAGCTGAGCGAGGCGCTGCCGCGCCTCCGCCGATCCGAGTGCCGCGGCCTTCTGGTACCAGTCACGCGCGACGGTCGCGTCGCCGGCGATGCTCCGCGCGTCGCTGGTGCCCAGCACGGCCGGGTCATAGGTCTGCGCCAGCAGAAACGCGGCCGTTGCATCCTGTGCATTGGCCGCGCGCTCGAGCAGCAGGCGGGCTGCAACAATATCGCCGATCCTCAACAGGCTCTTCGCGCGTGTCATCAGCCCGGCCAGCGTGTCGGCATCGAGCGTCTTGGCTAGCGTCTTGGCGGGCGGAGTGGGCGCCGGCGGCGCCGCGACGGGTGCGGGCGCAGGTATGGGTGCCTGGGCTTGCAGCGCCGTCTGATAGGCGGTCGCGATCGCTTCGCGGCTCGGCGTTGACGGTGCAGGGGGAACCTGCGTGTCGGCGCTCGCCAGCGTCGTGTTGGTCGCGCGGTCCGAATCCTTCAGCGAGCTCTGCGTCATGGCCGGCGTGTTGGCCGACGCCATGGCTTGCTCCGGCGCGATGCCCATCCAGCTAACGGCATTG
Organism: Bradyrhizobium sp. S3.7.6; assembly: GCF_054061875.1. Taxonomy (NCBI): domain Bacteria; kingdom Pseudomonadati; phylum Pseudomonadota; class Alphaproteobacteria; order Hyphomicrobiales; family Nitrobacteraceae; genus Bradyrhizobium; species Bradyrhizobium sp. S3.7.6. Next base: position 1,014,766 of record NZ_JBSSEQ010000001.1, read on the forward strand.
GCGGGGAAGAGGCCGCGAAAGTCGGACTGATACAGTGTGACCAGAATTGCCAGGGTGGATGCCGTCAGAACGGCCGCGAGAACGCGCGGGACAATTCTGGAGCGCACCTCAATGGGCGCATATTCGCCTGGGTCCGGCGCACCGAGCGGATCGGACAGGAAGAGTGGAATTGGATCGTCCTGCGAAAGATCGGCCCGCGCGGCGCGCGCACGGATAAAGGACGCGGTCGGCGGATGTGATGTGGCTCGATCGGAGTCGAACGCCTTCGACTCCTTCGACGGGCGATGTGCCGTCGTCTCCATGGTCATGCTCCCCATTACCAACGCAACGCAGGGGCAATTCGGCTTAAGTCTTCTTGCTTTTGTCCAAAGTGTCCCGCAAATGGAACCGGTAAAACGCAGTTGGAATCAGCCCAAAAAACGACGACGGTTTGCGCGAATTAGGAAATATTTGGGTTTGATTGAGGCGGAGCGGAGGAATGCACCACGATTTTGGCGGTGATGGTTGAGGAAGGTTTTCCTAGACTCCGCTGACTTTGACCCCGGGGCATCCAGTGGGCCGCGGCGTCTCGGCTGAAATCTCTGGCGTCTCTGAAATCTGGACCGCCCGCCTCAGTACGCAATTGCGCAGAAGGCGGGCGACGACGGTCGCATATGTGGCGAGTGCGTGTGGCAGGCAAGCGCTGCGGCTCACACCATCACGGATGCAGGATCACCTTGCCCATGGCCTGGCGTCCCGCCAGAACCTTCAGTGCGTCGGCGGTTTGTGCCAGCGGGAAGGTGCGGTCGACATGCGAGGAAATCTTTCCTTCCGCGGTCCACTTCACGAGCTTCTCGAGATTGGCGCGGTTCTTGGCCGGGTTGAGCCGGGTCCATGCACCCCAGAACACGCCGCGGATGTCGCAGCCCTTCAGTAGCGCGAGGTTCAGCGGCATCTTCGGAATGTCGCCGGCGGCAAAACCGATCACCAGGAAGCGGCCTTCCCAGGCGATCGAGCGCAGTGCCTGCTCGGCATAGGCGCCACCAACCGGATCGAAGATGATGTCGACGCCCTTGCCGCCGGTGAGCTTGCGCAGGCCCTCTTTCAAATCTTCCTTGCCGTAGTTGAGCGTCAGCTCGGCGCCATGCGCTTTCGCGAATTCGAGCTTCTCGTCCGACGAGGCACAGGCGATCACCTTCAGGCCCATCAGCTTGCCGAGCTCGCAGGCAGCCAAGCCGGTGCCGCCGGCTGCTCCCAGCACACCGCGAGCGTCTCGCCCGGCTTCGGGCTCGCGCGGTCTTCCAGCGCATGCAGCGCGGTGCCGTAGATGATGATGATGCCGGCCGCGCGGTCATAGTCGAGATTGTCGGGAATCTTCACGATCGATGCCGCCGGCAGCGCGATCTTTTCGCGCGCGCCGTTGTGGCCGCAGGACGCAACGACGCGATCGCCGACCTTCAGATCAGTCACGCCGGGACCGATGCTCTCGATCACGCCGGCGACTTCGGCGGCGGGCGAGAACGGGAACGGCGGCTTGATCTGGTACTTGCCCTGAATCATCAGGATGTCGAAGAAGTTCAGCGCCGCCGCCTTGATCGCGATCACCGCTTCGCCGGGACCTGCCACCGGATCCGGCACGTCGGCAAGCACGAGATCATCGGGCTGGCAATATTGCGAGCAGAGGATGGCTTTCATGGCGGCACCTTCTTGAGAATACTGGGCGTTTCGAGGCGGAATTATAGTTGGTCCGTTTCTGCCGGATTTAGTGCGGTCCGACAATCCGGTTTCTTTGTCTAGCGCAGCGTGAAGGCCTATCCTCGCGTCATTGCGAGCGCAGCGACGCAATCCAGAATCCGTCCTGCGGAAATAGTCTGGATTGCTTCGCTGCGCTCGCAATGACGAAGTAAGAAGAAAAAGAAGGATTCAAACGATGTTTGAAACGGGTCTGCTCAGGGATAAGCGCATCCTCGTCACCGGCGGCGGCTCCGGCCTTGGCGCCGCGATGGGACGTCGCTTTCTCGCGCTTGGCGCCGAGCTCGTGATCTGCGGCCGCAAGCTCGACCGGCTGGAAGCGACGGCGAGCGAGATGCGCGCGCAGACCGGCGGCAAGGTCACCACGATCGCCTGCGATGTCCGTGACGGTGGCGCCGTCGAGAGCATGATGGACGCGATCTGGCGCGAGGCGCCACTCGATATTCTCGTCAACAACGCTGCCGCAACCTTCATCGCGCAGAGCGAGCATCTGTCGTTTCGCGCCGCGGACGCGATCCTCGCGCCGACGCTGCATGGCGCGATGTATTGCACGCTCGCCGCCGGCAAGCGCTGGATCGACGGCAAGCATGGCGGTGTCGTGCTCTCGATCCTCTCGACCTCGACCATCACCGGCCGCGCCTTCACGGTTCCCTCGGCGATGGCGAAGTCGGCGGTGCTGGCGATGACCAGGAGTCTCGCGGTCGAGTGGGGCCCGAAGGGCATCCGTACCGTCGCGATCGCCCCGGGCCCGTTCCCGACCGCTGGCGCCTCGGGGCAGCTCCGTCCTGAGGGCCGCGACGAAGGCTGGACCGCCCGGAACCCGATGGGGCGTACCGGCGAGCACAGTGAGCTCGCCGACCTCGCCAGCTTCCTGGTCTCGGACCGTGCCGGTTACATCAATGGCGAGATGGTCGTGATCGACGGTGGCGCGCATTTGCGCAGCTCGGGCGCCGAGGATTTGTTGCGCTGGACCGACGCGCAATGGGCCGAGCAGCGGGCTGCGCGATCCAAAGGCTAAGCCGCTAACTGCCTTCCCAAATTGGACTTTCCCGGTTATCCCTGCCGGGGGACAAAGCGCGGCCGGGCCATCTTCCAGTCACAATATTGAGGGAACCACTCCAGCATGTGGCGGGTGCTGATTTTAGCCTTGATGACGGGCGTTATGGCCGTGGGAATCACCGATTCCGCGCGGGCGCAGACGGCGCAACCGGCGCCCAAAGCCGCGCCAAAGGCGGCTGCACCGGCGGCCAATCCGGCTGCAAAGACAGTAGCAAAGCCCGAGAGCAAGCCGGTGGCTCCAGCCACCGCAGTTGCGGGCGGCGCGGAGCCGACCCTGATCGGCCAGTTCGGCACCTGGGGCGCCTATTCGGCCACACCGAACGGCAAGAAGGTCTGCTTCGCGCTGGCCAAGCCGTCGTCGTCGAAGACCAACCCGCCGAACCGCCCGCGCGATCCCGCCTATGCCTTCGTTTCGACCCGGCCGGCGGAAAAGGTGAACAACGAAGTCTCGGTCATGATCGGCTATGCGCTGAAGCCGGGCTCGGAATCCTCGGTCGAGGTCGGCGGCGCCGCTTTCGCGATGTACACGCAGGGCGACGGCCTCTGGATCAAGAACGCGGCCGAGGAAGAGCGGATGGTCGAGGCCATGCGCAAATCCGCCGATCTTGTGGTCAAGGGCGTCTCGGCCAAGGGAACGGAGACAACCGATACCTTCTCGTTGAAGGGCCTCGCCCAGGCGCTGGACCGGATTTCCCAGGATTGCAGGCGGTAAACCAGCCGCGTTAAGGCTGCGGTCGGTATCACGGTCGCAATCGGCGGTTCCGGTTGCTATATTGGGGTATCCCAAAGGTGCAGCCGACATGGCCGGGCTAAAGCGCGAAGCGCGTCTTCGCACCAGATGTCCCGGCCATCCACGCGCTAGCAACGGGCGGAATAGAACGTAGATGCCCGGGACAAGCCCGGGCATGACGAGAGATATCAGGCAACCAATGCAACCGACGACCGAGCCGCACAACGCAATACTGGTGGAGAAGACTCCGCTCGAAACCTATGTGCCGCCGGCCAGGCCCTCGCTGATCGGCCTGTCGCGCAGCGAGCTTGCCGACCGCCTCGGCGAGATCGGCGTCGCGCCCGCGCAGCGCAAGATGCGCGTCCAGCAGCTGTGGCACTGGCTCTATTTCCGCGGCGCCCAAAGCTTCGACGATATGACGTCGATCTCGAAGGGCATTCGCGGCGAGCTCGCGCAGCACTTCACCGTCGACCGTCCCGAAGTCGTGGCCGAGCAGATCTCGAACGACGGCACCCGCAAATGGCTGCTGCGGCTGCCGAGCGGCGACAACGTCGAGCGCGCGCATGAAGTCGAGTGCGTCTACATTCCCGAGACCGATCGCGGCACGCTTTGCGTCTCCTCCCAGGTCGGCTGCACGCTGAACTGCTCCTTCTGTCACACCGGCACGCAGCGGCTGGTGCGCAATCTCACCGCCGGCGAGATCGTCGGACAGGTGATGGTCGCACGCGACCGCCTCAATGACTGGGCCGATCGCGAAGACGGCACGCGCCGCGTCACCAACATCGTGATGATGGGCATGGGCGAGCCGCTCTACAATTTCGACGCGGTGCGCGATGCGTTGCTGATCGTCGGCGACAATGAAGGCATCGGCATCTCCCGTCGCCGCATCACGCTGTCGACCTCGGGCGTGGTGCCGAACATCGTGCGCGCGGGCGACGAGATCGGCGTCATGCTCGCGATCTCGCTGCATGCGGTGCGCGACGAGCTGCGCAACGAGCTGGTGCCGCTCAACCGCAAATATCCGATCAAGGAGCTACTGCAGGCCTGCCGCGACTATCCCGGCGCCTCGAACGCACGCCGCATCACCTTCGAATATGTGATGCTCAAGGGCGTCAACGATTCGCTCGACGATGCGAAGCTGCTGGTGAAGCTGCTCAAGGGCATTCACGCCAAGATCAACCTGATCCCTTTCAATCCCTGGCCCGGCACGGCCTATGAATGCTCGGACTGGGACCAGATCGAGAAATTCTCCGAATACATTTTTAATGCCGGCTATTCTTCGCCGGTGCGCACCCCGCGCGGCCGCGACATCCTCGCCGCCTGCGGCCAGCTCAAGTCGGAGACCGAGAAGCTCTCGGCCCGCGAACGTCAGGCGCTCCGCGCCATGGCGATGACGGATTGATAGTTCATGCCTTCGCTCTCGCATCCTCGTCATTGCGAGCGCAGCGAAGCAATCCAGAATCTTTCCGTTGAGACAGTCTGGATTGCTTCGTCGTGGAGCCTGTCATCCGGCCCGCCGAAGGCGGGACCGGGTGGCTCCTCGCAATGACGGCGGAATTGGCATTTCTGTCATGTCCCTGATCGGCCGCCTCATCGTCATCTTCATCGGCTTCCTCGCCGCCTGCTTCGTCGGCGGCATGATCGTCGTCGTCGCGCTGTTGTTTCCGGAGTTTGCCGATCTCGGCGCCGGTCCGGTCGACCAGGGCGCGATCGACATTCTGCTCGGCTTCGGCTTCATCTTCGTCTCGGGCTTTGCGCTGGTTCCGGCGGCGGTGATCGTCGCGATCACCGAAGCGCTCTATATCCGCAGCGCGCTCGCTTATGCCGTGGGTGGCGGCGTAGTTGGCCTAGCCTGCTATCTCGGCCTCATCCCCTTCCACTCCGATACACTCCAGTTCGAAGGCATCGTGCGGCGGCATCTGGAGATCATGACAGGCGCGGGCATCGTCTCCGGCGTGGTCTACTGGCTGATTGCCGGCCGCAATGCCGGCGCCTGGCGCAATCCGCCGCCCCCGCACAAGCCGCCTCCGCCGCTGCCGTCGAATTCGCGGCCGGATGCGCGATGAGTCGCGCCGCTTCCGGGGTTTTCATCTCCTCCCCACTCCGCTAAACCGCGCGCCATGAACCGGACTGGACTCTTCATCGCCCTGGCGCTGTGGCTTGTGATCGGCGTCGTTTTCGGCCTCTATCCCGAGCTCGATCTCAAGCTCGCCGCGCTGTTCTTCGACCCCGAGACGAAGACGTTTCCGCTCAAGCTGAATGAGTGGGCGGGCGTCGCGCGCGACGCCGCCATGTGGGTCGCCTGGGCATTCGTGCTGCCGCCGCTGGTCGCGCTTGTGGTCAAGATGATCCGACCCGACCGGCCGCTGATGGTATCGGGGCGCGCGATCGTATTCCTGCTGGTCACCATCATCATGTCGGCAGGCATCCTCACCAATCTCACCTTCAAGACCTATTGGGGACGGCCGCGTCCGGTGGTGGTGACTGAGTTTGCCGGCGACCAGCAATTCGTGCCGTGGTGGGATCCGCGCGGCGATTGCGCGCGCAACTGCTCGTTCTTCTCGGGCGAGGGCGCGACCGCGTTCTGGACGCTGGCGCCGGCTGCGCTGGCGCCGCCGGCATGGCGGCCGCTCGCCTATGCCGGTGCGGTTATGTTCGGCATGGTCACCAGCGGGCTGCGGATGGCCTTCGGCGGCCACTTCTTCACGGACGTCTCGATCGCCGGCCTCGTCACCTTCGTCGTGATCTGGTTCGCCTACGCGCTGATTTACCGCTGGCCGCGGACCCGGTTCTCGGACGAGGCGGTCGATGCCGCCCTGACCCGGCTGAACATGCCCGCCTACCGGCTCCGCCAGCGCCTGTTCGGCCGCAAGACAGGCCCCGAGCCGTCGATTTGAGCCATTAAATGCGTGCCGAGGCGCGCGAAATTTGATATTCGCGCGGTCAACCCACGAACGCCATCCGCCCCTTGAGACCCGATTGGAAGCCCCATGACCACGATCCTGAAAAGCCTGCCCAAGGGTGAGAAAGTCGGCATCGCTTTTTCGGGCGGTCTCGATACCAGCGCGGCGCTGCTCTGGATGAAGCAGAAGGGCGCGCGCTGCTACGCCTACACGGCCAATCTCGGCCAGCCCGATGAAGCCGACTACAACGAGATCCCGCGCAAGGCCGAGGCGTTCGGCGCCGAGAAGGCGGTGCTCGTCGATTGCCGCACGCAGCTCGTCCACGAGGGCATCGCCGCGATCCAGTCGGGCGCCTTCCACATCTCGACCGGCGGCATCACCTATTTCAACACTACGCCGCTCGGGCGCGCCGTCACCGGCACGATGCTGGTCGCGGCGATGAAGGAAGACGGCGTCAACATCTGGGGCGACGGCTCGACCTTCAAGGGCAACGACATCGAGCGTTTCTATCGCTACGGCCTGCTGACCAATCCATCCTTGCGCATCTACAAGCCCTGGCTCGACCAGCAGTTCATCGACGAGCTCGGCGGCCGCGCCGAAATGTCGGCGTTCATGACCGCGCAGGGCTTTGCCTACAAGATGAGCGCGGAGAAGGCGTACTCGACCGACAGCAACCTGCTCGGCGCCACGCACGAAGCGAAGGATCTCGAAAGCCTCGACAGCGGCATCAAGATCGTCAACCCCATCATGGGCGTGCCGTTCTGGCGTGACGACTGCAACGTCAAGGCCGAGAAGGTCGTGGTGCGTTTCGAGGAAGGCCAGCCCACGGCGCTGAACGGCCAGACCTTCAGCGACCCCGTCGCGTTGTTCCTCGAAGCCAATGCGATCGGCGGCCGCCACGGACTCGGCATGAGCGACCAGATCGAGAACCGCATCATCGAGGCGAAGAGCCGCGGCATCTACGAGGCGCCCGGCATGGCGCTGCTGCACATCGCCTATGAGCGCCTCGTCACCGGCATCCACAACGAGGACACCATCGAGCAGTACCGCATCAGCGGCATGCGCTTGGGACGCCTGCTGTATCAGGGTCGCTGGTTCGATTCGCAGGCCCTGATGCTGCGCGAGACCGCGCAGCGCTGGGTCGCACGCGCCGTCACCGGCGAGGTGACGCTGGAGCTGCGCCGCGGCAACGACTATTCGATCCTCAACACCGAGAGCCCGAACCTCACTTATGCGCCGGAACGGCTCAGCATGGAGAAGGTCGAAGACGCCGCATTCACGCCGGCCGATCGCATCGGCCAGCTCACCATGCGCAACCTCGACATCGCTGACACGCGCACCAAGCTGAAGCTCTACACGGATACCGGCCTGCTGTCGGGCAGCGAAGGCTCGCAGATCTTCAAGCTCGAGAGCGACAAGGGTTGATCTTGTAGCCCGGATGGAGCGAAGCGAAATCCGGGGCCTCTCGTCCAGCCGCTAGATTCCCGGATTGCGCTTCGCTCCATCCGGGCTACGCGCTTAATGACGATGTCATGCGCGACCGCTAGGGTTCCGCTCCTGTTGTGAACGGGATTGCGGAGCATCGAGCATGGTCAAGGGATCGGCACTCGCCTCACTCATCGTCCTCTGTTGGACAACGTCGCTGTCGGCGCAGACGATCTATCAGATCGATCGTGCCGAGATCCTGGCTGGCGCCCGGTTCGACTTCAAGGTCGAGTTTCCCGGGCCGGTCGATCCGGCCAGGCTGAAGGTGACCGTGAACGGCGCGGACTATGCTGCCGCGTTCGGACGTAGCGGGACCTTCATCGATCGCGAGGACGGCAAGGACCAGTCGGCGCTGATTTTGCGCGACGTCACGCTGGCCAAGCCCGGCACCGTCACGGTGGATGTCAGCGATGGCACGCAGCAGCGCAGCATCGCATGGACGGTTTACGACACCGGTCCGCGCAAGGCGAAGAACGTCATCCTGTTTATCGGCGACGGCATGTCGCCAGCGCATCGGGTCGCAGCGCGAATCCTGTCCAAGGGGATTGCGGAAGGCAAGAGCCGCGGCAAGCTCGCAATCGACGACATGCCCCATATGGCGCTGGTGGCGACCGCGGGCTCGGACTCGATCATCACGGACTCCGCGAACTCGGCCAGCGCCTATGCGACCGGCCACAAGAGCGCCGTCAACGCCCTGGGCGTCTATGCGGACCGCACCGCAAGTCCGTTCGACGATCCCCGCGTCGAAACCATCACGAGTCTTGCCAGGCGGAGGCACGGCACGGCGATCGGTGTCGTCACCAACACCGAGATCGAAGACGCAACACCGGCCGCGATGGTCGCGCACACCCGCCGGCGCGCCGCCTATGACGAGATCGTCGAGCAGTTCTTCGCGGCGAAGCCGGATGTGCTGATGGGCGGCGGCAGCGCGAATTTTCTGCCGAAATCCGCGGCCGGCTCCAAACGCAAGGACGAAGCCGACTACATCGCGAAATTTCGCGAAGCAGGCTATCAGGTCGCGACGACCGCGAGCGAGCTCGGCGCTTCTGCCGCAAAGCCGGAGACAAGCAAGCTGCTCGGCCTGTTCGCGACCGGCAACATGGATGGCGTGCTCGACCGCAAATTCCTCAAGGGCGGCGGCGTGAAGAAATTTCCCGAGCAACCTGATTTGACCGAGCAGGTGCGGGCGGCGCTGAACATGCTCTCGAAGAACGAGACCGGCTTCTTCCTGATGGTCGAATCCGGACTGATCGACAAATATGCGCATGTCCTCGACATGGAGCGCGCCGTCTACGATACGATCATGCTCGACAACGCAGTGCGCCAGACGCGCGAATGGGCACGGGCGCGCGGCGACGACACCCTCATCCTGGTGCTGGCGGACCACAATCATCCCAACAGCCTTGTCGGCACAGTGAATGACGACATGGGCACCACGCCCAACGTGCCGCTGCGCGAGCGTGTCGGCGTCTACGAGCAGGCTGGATTTCCCAATTATCCGGCGCCGGATGCCGAGGGCTATCCGTCACGCGTCGATGTGAGCCGCCGGCTCGCCATCTTCTCGGCCAGCCTGCCGGATCACTACGAGACGTTCCGCCCGAAGCTCGACAATCCCAACGAGCCGACCGTCAAGGCCGGTGACGACGGGACCTTCAAGGCCAACGACAAATACAAGGACGTCCCCGGCGCGGTGCTGCGCCCGGGCAATCTGTCGGCGATGATCGGCGCCAGCGTGCATTCGGGCGAGGACGTCATCCTGACGGCGACCGGGCCGGGCAGCGAGCGCGTGCACGGCTCGATGGACAACACCGAGGTGTTTCGCGTGATGGTCGATGCGCTTGGGCTCGCCGCAGGGCAGTAGGAGCAGTCGCGTACCGCGCGACATTATGCGGCACCATCTCGCATGAGACCGGAAGGAGGTTGAAACGACCGAATGAGTGGGGCCTCGCAGCGACGGAGCGACCAATGGCGAAGTACAGAGACAATCTGCCTCAGCGCCGCGGCGGTATCTTCCTGACCGACGGCGGCATGGAGACGACCCTGATCTTTCACAAAGGTCTGGAGCTTCCTCACTTTGCTGCCTTCGTGTTGCTCGAGAGCGAGGCCGGCCGCTCGCATCTGAGGCAGTATTACGAGGCCTATCTTGCGATCGCGCGTCAGCATGGGCTCGGCTTCGTGCTCGACAGTCCGACCTGGCGCGCCAATCCTGATTGGGGTGTCAAGCTCGGCTACGATATGGACGCGCTCACGGCGATCAACGTGCGGGCAATTCTTTTTCTCGAGGAATTGCGCGGCACATGGGAGACCTCCGGCCTGCCCTGTGTGATCAACGGTGCGATCGGTCCGCGGGGCGACGGCTACAAGGCCGGCAACATGGATGCGACGGAGGCGATGGACTATCATTCGTCCCAGATCGCCTCCTTCGCCGAGGCCGGCGCCGACATGGTGACCGCGTTCACGCTGAACAGCGTCAATGAAGCCATCGGCGTGGTGCGTGCTGCAAAGATGCACGCGATCCCGGTTGCCATCTCCTTCACGGTCGAAACTGACGGTTGCCTGGTCAGGGGAGAGACCCTGCGGGAGGCGATCGAAGTCGTCGATCGTGCAACGGAAAGCGCCTGCGAATATTTCCTGATCAACTGCGCTCATCCGACCCACTTCGAGAGTGCCCTCCAAGCCGGCGAGCCATGGGTCGAACGCATTCATGGCGTCAGGGCCAATGCGTCGGCCAAGAGCCATGCCGAGCTCGATGAGTCCGAGGTGCTCGACAGCGGCGATCCCGCCGATCTCGGCCGCCGTTATGTGGCGCTCAGGCGGGCATTCCCGCGCATGCAACTGCTCGGCGGCTGCTGCGGTACCGATCACAGGCATGCCGCAGCCATCTGCGCTGCCTGCGTGCCGCTTCAGGCAGCGGGCGCCTGATCCAAACAAAAATGGCCGGGATTGCTCCCGGCCATTTTGCATTTGTGCTTCGCCTCAGCGCGGCGGCGCGGTGCCGGGCGGGGGCGGCGGCAGCGAGGCCTGGCCACCGTTGAGCAGCGGCGTGATGTTGCGGACGGTGACGCGCCGGTTGATCAGGCTCGGTCCTTGCGTCTGCTCCTTCAGATACTGCTCGCCATAGCCCTGCGAGGTCAGGTTCTCGGCGGGCACCCCGAACTGCTGGGTCAGCAATTCGGCCGCGGACTGCGCACGGCGATCCGACAATGACAGATTGTCGACCTCGTTGCCGACCGCGTCGGTGTGTCCCTCGATCAGGAACACCGCACGCGGGTTGCGCTGGATCGCACGGTTGAGACCGTCGGCGATCCCCTGCAGCCGGGCCGCCTGGTCCGGCGGGATGGTCCACGAGCCCGTCTCGAAGGTGATCGTGTTGACGTCGATGCTCGGCATCTGCATGCGAACATTGGGGCTGTAGCGGATCTCGTCGAGCGTGTAACGCCGATCGATCCGCTGTACCGGCGGTGCCTCCATGGTCTGGTAGATCACGTCCGGCGATGCTTCCTCGGCGTCGACGATGTAGCGATCGTAGGGAATGTTCACGACCGGCGGCGGCGCATCGACATAGAAGCCGCCGACCGACCGCGGATCGCGGTAGCTGTTGTCGATGATGATGATCTCGCGCCCGCCGGGGTCCCTGCGGATTCGCCGCAGCAACGAACCGTCGGGACCGACCACGGTGATGACCTCGCTGCCATCAGGACGGATCACGACCGTGCGGGTCTCGCCGCCGACGGTGTCGGTGCGGATGTCGCGGGCGCCATAGCGGAAGCGATAGAGGTCGTTGCCGCGGACGTAGGCCTGTCCGCCCGGATCGCGGATGATGATGCGATCCGGTTCGGTGTAGACGGTGCGGCCGCCTTCGATGGCCTCGCGTCGCTGGTTGTGCAGGTCGGCAATGGTGGCTCCGATCACGGCGCCGGCCACCACGCCCGCACCGATCGCGAGCGGTGTCAGGTCACGCTGCGGCGGGCGCGGCGGAGGTGGCAGCGGTGCGACGACTGTCGGCCTGGCCTGGAAGGCAGGCGTAACCGTCGGCGGAGCGAATTGCGCCCGGTTGGGCGGCGGCGTTGCGGCCGCCGAGCCTGGGACTGTGCTCGGCGCAGCGGCACCGGCGGGCGCCGCGGGCCGCGGCGGGAGGCCGCCGGCCTGGGGCGGCGCAGCCGGAGTTCCGGCTGCGGGCGCGCCCGCGGGAGGCGTTCCGCCCTGTTGACCAGGGGTCGGCGTCGCCGCTGGAGCTGTGCCGGGGGCGGGCGTCGGTCCTGCACCGGGACGGCCCGGCAGCGGCGTCGGAGCGCCACCGGGGGCCGGCGTGGCCGTTGGAGCGGGCGCGGCACCGGGGGCCGGTGTCGGTGATCCTGCAGCCGGAGGCGTGCCGGGACGTCCGCCGGGCGGCGGGGTGCCCGGGCGTCCAGTCGGCGGTGCGCCGGGCGTGGCGCCCGGTGCCGGCGTTGCCGTCGGAGCAGGTGTTGCCGTCGGAGCAGGCGTGGCGGTCGGTGCAGCCGCGCCAGGGCGGGCCGCAGGCGCGGCCGGTGAAGGCGACGGCGTAGCCGCAGGTGCCGGCGCCGGACGTGCGGGTGCTGCTGCGGGCGGCGTTGCTGCTGCCGGCGGAGTCGGAGCGGGACGCGCGGCAGGCGGAGCTGCGGCGGGAGGCGGCGTCGGCGTGTGCTGCTGCGCGGCCGGGGGCGGCGGAGTTGGCGCAGGCGCATGCTGCTGGGGTGCCGCAGCCGGAGGCGGCGACGGCTGCTTGGGAGCTGCCGGCGGTGGGGGTGGCGGCGGAGGCGGAGGTGTCGGACGTGCCGCAGGCGGAGGAGGCGGTGGTGGGGTCGGGCGCGATGGCGCGGCAGCCGGCGGCGGCGGAGCGGGAGGATGCGGAGGTGCAGCTGCGGGCGGCGGCGCCGTGGGGCGCGCAGGAGCTGCAGGCGGTGCCGCGGCAGGAGGAGGTGGTGCGGCAGGACGTGCGCCAGGCGGCGGTCCCTTCGGCGCTTCCTTCGGAGGCTGCTTCGATTTGTCGGTCTCTGGTGGTTGTGTCTGCGCTTGCGCGACCACGAGCGGCGGCGCGCTTTGCGCATGCGATGCGGAGCTTGCGAATTGCATCGCGGTCAGAGCCGTCGTTGCAAGCAGCACGAAACGAAGGTTGGTCATGATGGTGAACTTCCCCGGAAGGTTCTTTGACGAAGTGTCGGGATGAACAGCTACGCGTTAGGCCGGAATGTGGCGGGCGAAGAGGTCGCGGGCCGATTTATTTCTGCACGCAAATCACCTCACTATGGTGACGTTCATTGCGCATTCAGACGCAGGTTGCAATTGCCTCACATGTGATGCTTCGCCTCACATGTGATCGCGCAGCGAACTTGCATCCGTCGCGGGATTCGGCGTGAGCGGTCCGTTCTGTCCGCGCGATGGAATCTCTTCCGGCACGTGGCCCGGCAATTCGTCGGGCCGCGGTGATTCGCCGGGCTCGCGCACGGGCGGCGCGATTTCAGGCTGCGGATTGCCCGGCGGAATTCCAGGCGGCGGCTCGGTGGGCGTGCCGGGCGTCGACGGTGGAATCTCGGGCGGTTCGATCGGCATCACATCATCGAGGTCAGTTGTCTGGAGAATGACAACGATGATGCCGCGCCGATGTTCCTTGTCGTGTCGTGCCTGAACGCGCGCTATTCCGGCGCGTGGCAGACGGCCTCGATGTTGTGTCCGTCAGGGTCGAGCACGAACGCGCCGTAATAGTTCGCATGATAATGCGGGCGGATGCCGGGTGCGCCGTTGTCGCGGCCGCCGGCGGCAATCGCCGCCTTGTAGAAGGCGTCGACCGTGGCGCGATCCTTGGCGAGAATCGCGATATGCACCGGCTTGTTCATCGCGCCTTCCGCACCGAACCAGAGGTCCGGCTTGCCGTTGGCGCCGAAGCCTGCCGCCGCAGCGTGGCCAGTCTGCTCCGCCGTTACCTCCATGATCAGGCTGTAATCGAGTGGTGCCAGCGCCTTGGCGTAGAACGCTTTCGCGCGCTCATAGTCGGAGACCGAAAAACCCAGATGGTCGATCATCGCAAATCTCCCTTGCTCACGGCTAGCGCGACAGGAACGTATTGCTCCGTGTCTTGCGCGCGATCGCAAAGCCGCGCGCGACCATGTCAGCGATACAATCCTGCTGCCATTCGTTTTGTGACAGATGCTCGATCACCACCGCGCGCGGCCACAGCGATTGCGGCGCGTCGCGGAAGAAGCCGATCAGCACGCGGTCCTCGAACCCCTCGACGTCGATCTTGAGCGAATCGACTTGGCCGACGCCGGCCTCGTCCAGAATGCGTGTCAGCCGCAGCGACGGCACCTTGATGGCCTCCGCGCTGGCCGTGCCGGTGACGACGTGCGTGGCGCCGAGATTGCCGCCGCCGCTCTCGATCATGAGCTCGCCGTCGCTGTCACCGGCGGCAGCCTGCACCAGGCGCACCTGCGTCGTCTTCGACGCGGCGTGGTTGAACGAGAGCCGTCCAAACGTCATCGGATGCGGTTCGATCGCGACCACCTTGCCATTGGTGCCGACCTGCTGCGCCATCACCAGGGCAAAGGTGCCGACATTGGCGCCGACGTCGACGAACACGCCGCCTGCCGGGGTGTGTCGGCGCAGGAAGTCGAGCTCGTCGAGATTGTAGTCGGGATTGAACAGCGCGCCGCGCTCGGTCGCGCTGCCCTGGTGATAGAAGCGGAACGAGGCGCCCTGGTACTGCACATCGATCGGCCCGCCGCGTATCAGGTTGACCAGCCGCGACATCCACGGGCGGAACGCACCGCGCTTCAGCCCCGACTGTTGCGCAAGGCGGATGATCGCAGCCTGTGCCGCGTTCGGCGCAAACGCGCCAAACGGCGCGGACGAAGGGGCGTTGTCGGGCGTCAAGCAGGTGGTCCTCGTTGCAGGCGGCGCATGCATAGCCGGTTTTGATGAGGACTCCAATGTTGCGGGAAAAGAATGTAGCCCGGATGGAGCGCAGCGAAATCCGGGGTTCTCGCCGCTCTGATGGACCGTCCCGGATTGCGCTTCGCTCCATCCGGGCTACGGACCTCACGCCGCCTTTTTTGGCGCGGCCTTGCGCTGCCTCAGGAATCGCCCGAGCAGCTTGCGCTTGCCCTTGCGCGGGATCAGGTCGATATCGCTGACGAGCTTGGCGCCGCCCTTGCGGCGTTCCAGCACGATCTTGCGGCTGTGGAAGGCTTCCAGTTCGACGCGATGGGCGACGCTGACGATGGTCGCCTTCGGCAGCTCGTCGGTGACCATCTGCATCATCTTGTCCTGGCTCTTCTCGTCGAGCGCGGAGGTCGCTTCATCGAGCACGACGATGTCGGGATTGTGCAGCAGCAGCCGCGCGAAGGCGAGGCGCTGCTTCTCGCCGCCTGACAACGTCTGATCCCACGGTCCCTCTTCCTCGATCTTCTCCTTGAGGTGGTCGAGGCCGACCTTGTGCAGGGCTTCGCCGATCTCCTCCACGGTCCAGTCGTCCTCGGCGCCGGGATAGGCGACGGCGCGGCGCAGGCTGCCGGACGGCACGTAAGGCCGCTGCGGCAGCATGAACAGGCGCCGGTCGGGATGGAAATTGACGCTGCCGCCGCCCCATGGCCAGAGCCCCGCGATGGCGCGCACCAGCGTGCTCTTGCCGGTGCCGGATTCGCCCGCGACCAGCAGCCGCTCGCCCGGCTCGATCACCACCTCGGTCTCGCCGACCACGGCCGTGCCGTCGTCGAGCGTGACGGAGAGATCCTTCATCTCCAGCATGGCGTCGTTGCTGGTCTCGCCGCGCTTGATGCGGCCGAGGCCGTCGCCCTGCTCGGCGCGCTCGAGGCCGTCGAGCGACATCATCAGCGAGGCGATGCGCCGGGCGCAGGCGTTCCAGTCGGCGAGCCTGGGATAATTGTCGACCAGCCAGCCGAACGCGCTCTGCACGATGGTGAAGGCGGAGGCCGCCTGCATCACCTGTCCGAGCGTCATGCTGCCGTCGAGGAATTTTGGCGCGCAGAGCAGGAGAGGGACCACGGGAGCGACAAGGCTCGAGCCTTGCGAGACCAGCGTTGTGCGCATGTGCTGGCCGGCCAAACGCGCCCACTGCCGCAGCACGTTGGTGAAATTGCGGTCGATGCCGCCGCGCTCCTCCTCCTCGCCGCCGAGCAGCGCGATGCTCTCGCCGTTCTCGCGCACGCGCGTCAGCGTGTAGCGGAAATCCGCCTCGGCCTGGTTCTTGTCCTCGGAGACCTGCACGAAGCGCCGGCCGATCACCAGGATCGAACCGGAGGCGATCGCGGCGTAAAGGATCGCGGCGATGACGAGGAAGCCGGGGATGGTGATGGCGGAGCCGCCGAGCGTGACCGTGAGCGCGCCGCCGATGGTCCAGAGCACGATGATGAAGGTCGCAGCCGACAACAGCGCCGACGTGACGCCGGCGAGGAAATCGACCGGGGAATCGGTCGCCACGCGCAGATCCTCGGCGATCCGGTATTCTGGATTCTTGTGGTCGCCGCCGACCAGGTTGAGCTGATAATAGCGCCCGTTGGCCAGCCAACGCGTCAGCACGCTTGCCGTGAGCCAGGCGCGCCAGCGGCGCTGAATGCCCATGCGCGCGAACACCTGCGCGACGCCGAGCACGATGCTGCCGATCGCGAGCGGGAAGAACACCGCGGTGAGATGGAAGACGGTGGTCGCCTCGCGCTTCTCGATGGCGTCGAAGATCGCGCGATTCCAGACATTGATGCCGTATTGAAAGCCGACGGTGAGGACGATCAGCACGACGAGGCCGATCGAATAGAGCCACGCCAGCCGGTCGCCGTTGCGGCCCCAGAAGCCGCGTGCGCTGATCCAGAAGCGCGTCAGCAGATAGTCCTTGCGAACCTGCTCGGCCTCCTCGGGCGAGAGTGCGGGATCGGGCTCAATAACCTCCGGCGGCGGCGGCGTGACCTCGTCGCCGTTCTCGCCCTTGATCTCGACAATGGGGGGCTTCCTGCCCTGTTCGCGCTTTGCGGCCGGCTTGTGCATGAGCGGATAACGCGAACCAAATCAATCGGTTCCCGTTGGTTCCGTGCCGCCCTCACTCGGCGGCGCCGTCGCGGACCGGCCGGAGCCTCGCGGCCCGATGGAGAACCCGCGACAATTCCTCGATCGAATAGGGCTTTTGCACGAGATCGAAGCCGGCGGCGCCATCTTGTGACAGGGCCTGACTGTAGCCCGTGGTCAGCACGATCGGCACGCGGATGCCGCGCTCGCGGATCGCTTGCGCCAGATCGAGCCCGGTCATCCCGGGCATCACCACGTCGGAGAACACGACGTCGAAGCGATCTGTGTCCACGGTGAGCTCGGCAAGTGCGTCGGTGGCGTTGTCCACCAAAGTGATGCTGTAACCGAGCTCGGTGAGACCGTCGGCAGCGAAATTGGCGAGCTCGATATTGTCCTCGACCAACAGCACCGACATGCCGCTGCCGGCCACCGCCGGCGCGGTATTGGGCGCCTGCCGCTGCGGCAGCAGGTCCGCCGGCACGCGCGGCAGATAGAGTGAGAAGGTGCTGCCCTGGCCGACCTCGCTCTCGACGGTCACCTCGCCGCCGGATTGGCGGGCGAAGCCGAACACCTGCGACAGGCCGAGACCGGTGCCCTGGCCGACCTGCTTGGTGGTGAAGAACGGCTCGAAGATGCGGCCCAATCGTGCGGCGGGAATGCCGATGCCGGTGTCGCTGACGGCGACACTGACGAAGCCATCGTTGCCTGCAAGATCATGGCTGCCCGAGACGTGCACCAATGTATCGGGTACGGTCGCCGCCGCCTGCACGGCGAAGGTGATCCTGCCTTTGCCCTGCATGGCGTCGCGCGCATTGGTCGCCATGTTGATCAGAGCCGTCTCGAACTGGCCGGCATCGGCCTTGACGAGGCAGGACTCGGTCGGCAGCCGGATTCCGATCTCGATCGCCGGCCCGAGCAGCGTGGCGAGCATGTCGTGCAGCGACTGCATCCGCTCCCCGACGTCGAACACTTCCGATTTCAGGGTCTGGCGCCGCGCGAACGCCAGCAGCTGCGAGGTCAGCTTGGCGGCGCGCGCGACCGCGTCCGCAATGGCATTGATGTAGCGCTGCCGCCGCTCCTCGCTCAGCTGCGGCCGGTTCAACAAGTCGACCGAGGCACGAATCACGGTGAGGAGATTGTTGAAGTCGTGCGCGACACCACCGGTGAGCTGGCCGAGCGCTTCCAGCCGCTGGCTGTGCTTGAGCGCCTCCTCGGCCTCGCGTCGCGCCGTGGCCTCGGCGTGGAGATGCTGGGTGCGCCGGAACGCGAGCGCAAGCAGCAGAAACAGCAGCGCCGTGGCGGGAATGCCGAACACCAGATGCTGGCCCATGGTGGCGAGCCAGCGCGCGCGGATCGCCGAGGTCTCGAGCCCGGCGCTGACATAGATCGGATATTCGGCGACGCGCCTGTAGCCGACGCGCCGCTCGATTCCGTCCGAGGGCCAGGCGATGGTGATGAGGCCGTGCTCGGGGTGAGCGGCGATCTGCTGCCCGACCGGTCCGGTCGGATCGAGCCGGAAGTCGCGGTCGAGCCGGGGAAAATGAGTGAGCACCACGCCGTCCGTGCGTCCCATGGCGAAGAAGCTGCCGGGATCGGAGCCGATCCTGGCATAAAAGCTCTCGAAATATTCCGGCAGGACGGAGGCCTGGATGACGCCGATGAAGCTGCCATCGTCGGTTTCGCGGCGCCGGCTCATGCCGAAGAAGCGTGCCCCCTGATAGGGCGGACGCGGCGTCAGGGCTGCGCCGACGAACGTGCCAATGTTCTGGTCGACATGGGCGTAGAAGTAATCGCGGTCCGCAAAACTCAGATCCTGCGGTGGCGAGGCGAGGCTGTTGACCAGCGATTTCCCGTTCGAGTCGAAGATCCAGGCCGATTTGAGCTGCGGCAGCGCATCGGTCAGCCGTTTCAGGCGGCGATGCAGCGCCGGTTCGCGCGAGCGGATGACCTCGTCGGGAAGGCCGCGCACGACTTCGTTGAGTTCGGCCAAGCTGCGGTCGATGGTCTCGAACACCTTGAGCGCGTGCTCATGGGCGACATCGAGCGTGCGCTCGATCTCGCGGTCGGCGATGTCCTTCGTCGATGTGTAGGAGATCGTGGAGGTGAAGACGAACAGTGCAATCGGCAGCGCCAGGGATGCCGCCATCATCCACTGCAACAGTCTCAGCGAGTTGCGTTGCGCACCCTGCACAGTCGCTCCGGTCCCTGACCGGAGAGCTTACTTGAAATTCCCGCTGGGAAGGAAGTGGCCTGTCGATGGAACCGGAGGTTGTAATCCGGACGTTCGCGCGTGGTGCGGGCTATGGCGTAGAATGCCCCGGCCGTCGCGGCCGGGGAGCCGTAGCATGAATGAGGCCTAGATCTGGCGCTCGACCATCTTGAGCTTGAGCTCGGCGATGGCTTCCGCCGGATTCAGGCCCTTCGGGCAGGCCTTGGCGCAGTTCATGATGGTATGGCAGCGGTAGAGGCGGAACGGGTCCTCGAGATTGTCGAGCCGCTCGCCGGTCGCCTCGTCGCGGGAGTCGGAGACCCAGCGGTTGGCCTGGAGCAGGGCGGCCGGGCCGAGATAGCGATCGCTGTTCCACCAATAGCTCGGGCACGAGGTCGAGCAGCAGGCGCAGAGGATGCACTCGTAGAGGCCGTCGAGCTTCTCGCGGTCCTCATGGCTCTGGCGCCATTCCTTCTGCGGCGTCGGCGAGGTCGTCTTCAGCCACGGTTCGACCGAGGCGTACTGCGCGTAGAAATTGGTGAGGTCAGGAACGAGGTCCTTCACGACCGGCTGGTGCGGCAGCGGGTTGATCTTGACCGCGCCGTCCTTGACGTCATGCATCGAGCGCGTACAGGCGAGCGTGTTCTGGCCGTCGATGTTCATCGCGCAGGAGCCGCAGACGCCTTCACGGCAGGAGCGGCGGAAGGTCAGCGACGGGTCGATGTTGTTCTTGATCCAGATCAGGCCGTCCAACACCATCGGACCGCAATCATGGGTGTCGACGTAATAAGTGTCGACGCTCGGATTCTTGCCGTCGTCCGGATTCCAGCGATAAACGCGGAATTCGCGAACGTCTGTCGCGCCCGCCGGCTTCGGCCAGGTCTTGCCGCCGGTGATCTTGGAGTTCTTCGGAAGTGCGAATTCAACCATTTCGATTAAGGCCTTCGCTGTTCGCTCAGTACACGCGCGCCTTGGGCGGGATGTACTGCACGTCGTTGGTCATGGTGTAGTCGTGAACGGGGCGGTACTCGATCTTGACCTTGCCGGCATCGTCCAGCCAGGCCAGCGTGTGCTTCATCCAGTTCTTGTCGTCGCGCGCGGAGAAGTCCTCGCGGGCGTGGGCGCCACGGCTCTCGGTGCGGTTGGCGGCGGAGTCCATCGTCACCACTGCCTGCGAGATCAGATTGTCGAACTCGAGCGTCTCGATCAGGTCGGAATTCCACACCAGCGAGCGGTCGGACACGGCGATGTCGGTGATGCCGCTGTGGACCTTCTCGATCAGGTTCTGGCCTTCGCTCAGGATGTCGCCGGTGCGGAACACCGCGCAATTGTTCTGCATCACGTGCTGCATGCCTTCGCGCAGCTTCGCGGTCGGCGTGCCGCCGGAGGCGTAGCGGTAATGGTCGAGGCGGCCGAGCGCGAGCTCGGACGAGTTCGCCGGCAGCTCCGGCTGCTTGGCGTTGGGCGTGAGCTTTTCGGCAAGACGCAAAGCGGCGGCGCGGCCGAACACCACGAGGTCGATCAGCGAGTTGGAGCCAAGGCGGTTGGCGCCGTGCACGGAGACGCAAGCCGCTTCGCCGATCGCCATCAGGCCTGGGATGACGGCGTTGTCGTCGCCGTCCCGCTTGGTCAGCACTTCGCCATGATAGTTCGTGGGGATGCCGCCCATGTTGTAGTGCACGGTCGGCACGATCGGGATCGGCTCGCGCGTCACGTCGACATTGGCGAAGATTTTTGCGGATTCGGAGATGCCCGGCAGGCGCTCGGCCAGCACCGCGGGATCGAGATGGTCGAGATGCAGGAAGATGTGGTCCTTCTTCTTGCCGACGCCGCGGCCTTCGCGGATCTCGATGGTCATCGCGCGCGAGACGACGTCGCGCGAGGCGAGGTCCTTCGCGGACGGCGCATAGCGCTCCATGAAGCGCTCGCCCTCGGAATTGACGAGATAGCCGCCTTCGCCGCGCGCGCCTTCGGTGACGAGACAGCCCGAGCCGTAAATGCCGGTCGGGTGGAACTGCACGAACTCCATGTCCTGCATCGGCAGGCCGGCGCGCAGCACCATGCCGCCGCCGTCGCCGGTGCAGGTGTGTGCCGAGGTGCAGGAGGCGTAGGCGCGGCCGTAGCCGCCCGTTGCCAGGATCACGGTCTGGGCGCGGAAGCGGTGCAGCGTGCCGTTGTCCAGCTTGAGCGCGATGACGCCGCGGCAGGTGCCCTGGTCGTCCATGATCAAATCGATGGCGAAGAACTCGATGAAGAACTCGGCCGCGTGACGCAGCGACTGGCCGTACATCGTGTGCAGCATGGCGTGGCCGGTGCGGTCGGCGGCGGCGCAGGTGCGCTGCGCCTGGCCCTTGCCGTAGTCCATGGTCATGCCGCCGAACGGGCGCTGGTAGATCTTGCCGTCCTCGGTGCGCGAGAACGGCACGCCCCAATGTTCGAGCTCGTAGACCGCCTCGGGCGCGTTGCGCACCATGTATTCGATCGCGTCCTGGTCACCGAGCCAGTCCGACCCCTTCACGGTGTCGTACATGTGCCAGCGCCAGTCGTCCTTGTGCATGTTGCCGAGGGAAGCCGAGATGCCGCCCTGGGCCGCGACCGTATGCGAGCGGGTCGGAAACACCTTGGTGATGCAGGCGGTGCGCAGACCGGCTTCGCTGCAGCCGACCACGGCGCGCAGGCCCGCGCCGCCGGCGCCGACCACGACGACGTCATAGGTGTGGTCTTCGATCGGATAGGCTTTGCCGTTGGTGGCGGGAGCGCCGTTGCCCTTGCCATTCGTCGCTGTGGCCATGGGTTACACTCCGGATGAAAGCTTGAGGATCGCGTAGGTCGAGGCGAGCGCCACAGCGATCGAGAAGAAATTGTTGAGCATGATCGAGATGAGCTTCAGCTTCTCGTTATGGATGTAGTCCTCGATCACCACCTGCATGCCGATCTTCATGTGCCAGGCGCTGGCGGCGATGAAGAGCAGCAGGATCACCGCGATCGGCAGCGAGCCGAGGATCTGTGCGGCACCGGCCTGGTTGCGGCCGAGCAGCATCATGATGATCACGAGCACCGGAATCATCAGCAGCGTCATGGCGACGGCGGTGATGCGCTGGCGCCAGAAATCGGACGTACCCGAATGCGCCGCACCGAGATTGCGGACGCGGCCGAGCGGGGTGCGCATGCTGCGCTTGGGCGTATCGGTCGCGCTCATCGTCCGCCTCCGATCGCATAGGCGATGATCCAGATCAGGACCGTGAGCACGATGCCGCCGATCAGCGCGCCCCAGGTCAGGGCCTCGCGCTCATTGGGCTTGAAGCCGTAGCCGAGGTCCCACACGAAGTGCCGGATACCGCTCAGCATATGGTGCATCAGCGCCCAAGTGTAGCCGAACACGATCAGCCGGCCGATGATGCTGCCGGTGAAGGCCTGGACGTGGGAATAGGCGGCGGGGCCGGAAGCCGCCGCGATCAGCCACCAGGCCAGCAGCAGGGTTCCGACGTAGAGCGCGATACCGGTGGCGCGATGGACGATGGACAGCGCCATCGTCAGCGTCCAGCGGTAGACTTGCATGTGGGGGGAAAGCGGTCGTTCGATCCGTGCGGTCATGGGCTTTTGATGTTTATTGCGGCCCAGCAGGGGGCACGCGGGGATCGCGAAAGGTCGGCTCTATTTACGGAGTCGATTTCGCCTGCGCAATCACCAAATCGCCATAAATCGAACCGCGGTTCAGCTCTAGAGCGTTGATGATGCAAGGCCAATCAGTGGCTTGGTATACCAGCACTTCTGTCCGCCAACGAAAAACAGAATATAGATTCATTTGTTCTGAAGGGACCGATGCGCGTTGAAATTGCTATTGGAACGCCTCTAAACGGACCATGCCGTCCAAACCCGCCCGGGGCCGGTCTTTTGAGCCGCTAACGCCTTTCGGACGGCACCAAACAGCTCCCGCCCCGGCCCGTTTTGGCCCCTGTCCGGATATGCGCACCTTGCATTCCACCCCAGCCGCAAGATGTGGCGTGTCGACCGCGAGAATCAGATCGCCTAAAGCTCCGCACGCAGCTTTCCGAAGGCATGTTTCGGAGAAGTTGCGACCAAGTCGCCGGGGCAGGTCAGGGGTGATTGCAGGTCTTGATATCAAGGAGATCGTCGAGCTCGCGCTGTTGCTGATCGCAACCGGCGCGCTCTCGGGATTCCTGGCCGGCGTGTTCGGCATTGGCGGGGGCGCGATTCTCGTGCCGGTGTTTTACGAATGCTTCCGGATCGCCGGCGTGCCGCTCGAAGTGCGCATGCCGCTCTGCATCGGCACCTCGCTCGCGGTGATCATTCCGACCTCGATCCGTTCGTTCCAGGCGCACTACAAGCGCGGCGCCGTCGATATGACGATCCTGCGCGTGTGGTGGCTGCCGATCGTGATCGGCGTCGTCGCCGGCAGCGTCATCGCGCGTTACGCGCCGGAGAAGCTGTTCAAGATCGTGTTCGTCTGCGTCGCCTATTCCGCGTCGGCGCGTCTCATCTTCGCGCGCGAGGGCTGGAAGTTCGGCGATGATCTGCCCAAAGGCCCGCTGATGCGCGTCTACGGCTTCTGCGTCGGTATCCTCTCGACGCTGATGGGCATCGGCGGCGGCTTGTTCTCGAACCTGCTGATGACGTTCTACGGCCGGCCCATCCACCAGGCAGTGGCGACCTCGTCGGCACTCGCGGTCCTGATCTCGATCCCCGGCGCGCTCGGCTACATTTATGCCGGCTGGCCGGCGGCGGCGACCTATCCGGCCGTCGCAGCGCTGCAAGTCCCGTTCGCGCTTGGCTACGTCTCGCTGATCGGCGCCGTGCTGGTGATGCCGATGAGCCTCGTGACAGCGCCGCTCGGCGTGAGAGCCGCGCATGCGATGTCGAAGCGAACGCTGGAGGTGGCGTTCGGCTGCTATCTGTTCATCGTCGGAAGCCGGTTTGTGATGAGCTTGGTGGGCGGACAGTGAACGGCTTCGGCTGAACTCCGCGCCACATCCTCCGCTGTCATCGCCCGCGAAGGCGGGCGATCCAGTATTCCACCAGCGCCGGTGATTGATCCGAGAGGCCGCGGCGTACTGGATGCCCCGCCTTCGCGGGGCATGACAGCGTACCGGGTAGAGGCTCCTCGCAATGACGGCGAGAGAGCAGAGCTCCCCCACTCATTTCTTCGCGTAAATATCCTTGTACGTATCCCGCAGCACGTTCTTCTGCACCTTGCCCATCGTATTCCGCGGCAATTCGTCGACGACGAACACGCGCTTGGGCATCTTGAACTTTGCCAGCCTTCCGTCGAGCGCCTTCAGCACCGCGGCCTCGGTGACGTCGGCGCCCTTGTTGCAGACCAGAACCGCCGTGACGCCTTCGCCGAAATCGGCATGCGGCACGCCGATCACGGCGGATTCGACCACGCCGGGCATGGCGTCGAGCTCACTCTCGATTTCCTTGGGGTAGACGTTGAAGCCGCCGGAGATCACGAGATCCTTGCCGCGGCCGAGAATGTGGACGTAGCCCTTGTCGTCGATCTTGCCGAGGTCGCCAGTGATGAAGAAGCCGTCGGGCCGGAATTCGGACTTGGTCTTCTCCGGCATGCGCCAATAGCCCTTGAAGACGTTCGGGCCCTTCACCTCGATCATGCCGATCTCGTCGCGCGGCAGCTCCTTGCCGGTCTCGGGCTCGGTCACGCGCACGGAGACGCCGGGGAGGGGAAAGCCGACCGCGCCGGGCACGCGCTCGCCGTCATACGGGTTCGACGTGTTCATGTTGGTCTCGGTCATGCCGTAGCGCTCGAGCACCGCATGGCCCGTGCGCGCCGACCATTCGCGATGGGTTTCGGCGAGCAGCGGTGCGGAGCCCGAGATGAACAGCCGCATGTGCTTTGTGGTCTCGCGCGACAGCGCGGAGTTCTGGAGCAGCCGCGTGTAGAAGGTCGGCACGCCCATCAGCACCGTGGCGCGCGCCATCAGCTTGATTATGAGATCGGGGTCGAGCTTCGGCAGGAAGATCATCGACGCCCGCGAAAACAGCGTGACGTTGGTCGCCACGAACAGGCCGTGCGTATGGTAGATCGGCAGCGCGTGGATCAGCACGTCCTTGTCGGTGAAGCGCCAATAGCCGACCAGGCTCAGCGAGTTCGACGCGAGATTGTCGTGCGTCAGCATCGCGCCCTTGGAGCGGCCGGTGGTGCCTGACGTGTAGAGGATCGCGGCGAGATCGTCGTTTGCCCGTGAGACGGTCGCGAATTCGCTGCTGGCCTTGTCGGCGGCTTCCGTCAGCGAGCCCTTGCCGTCGGGCCCGAGCGTCTCGACCTTGGCCTTCACCTTGGCGGCGATCGGGGCGAGGCCCTCGGCCTTGGAGGGATCGCAGACCACCAGCGACGGCTCGGCATCGCCGATGAAGTAATCGAGCTCGTTCAGCGTATAGGCCGTGTTCAGCGGCAAATAGACCGCGCCGGCCCGCACGGTGGCGAGATACAGCACGATATTGGCGACCGATTTCTCCACCTGCACCGCGACGCGGTCGCCGGGCTTCACGCCGCGCGCGACCAGCACGTTCGCCATCTGCCCGGCCCGCGCGATCAGGTCGCCATAGCTGATATGGGCGCCGTCCTGCGTCTCGACCGCGAGGCGTTTGGGATCGTCCAGACCGTCGAACAGGCGGGAAAACAGGTTGGCGTTGGCAGCTTGGTTCATGCAAGATTTCCTCGACCGCAAGGCAAACAAGGCCGGTCAAAACCGAGGGCTGGATTAGCAAAAACCGCCCCAATGAAGCAACGGAGACAGTTTGCATGACCAAAAACGGGAAACGCGTGGCCTGGGTGACGGGCGGTGGCAGCGGCATCGGGGAGGCCGGCGCCGAGGCGCTCGCGGCCGACGGCTGGATAGTCGTGGTCTCGGGCCGCCGCAAGGACGCCCTGGATACCGTGGTTGCCAGGATTGCCAAGGCAGGCGGGGCGGCCGAGGCCATTGCGCTCGATGTGTCCAACGCCGCCGAAGCCCAGAAGGCGGCCGATCAAATCGTCGCGAAACACGGCCGCATCGACCTGCTCGTGAACAATGCCGGTATCAATGTCCCCAAGCGGAGCTGGAAGGACATGGAACTGGAGGGCTGGGACGAGCTCGTCCAGGTCAACCTCAACGGCGTGCTGTATTGCATGCGCGCAGTGTTGCCCACGATGCGCAAGCAGCAGGATGGCTCGATCATCAACGTCTCGTCCTGGGCCGGCCGCCACGTCTCGAAGATGCCGGGCCCGGCCTACACCACCACCAAGCATGCGGTGCTGGCGCTGACTCATTCCTTCAACATGGACGAATGCGTCAACGGCCTGCGCGCCTGCTGCCTGATGCCGGGCGAGGTGGCTACTCCCATCCTGAAACTGCGCCCGGTGGTGCCGAGCGAGGAGGAGCAGGCCAAGATGCTGCAATCGGAAGATCTGGGCCGCACCATCGCGTTCATCGCATCGATGCCGCCGCGCGTCTGCATCAACGAGCTGCTGATCAGCCCGACGCATAATCGCGGATTCATTCAGACGCCGAACAACAGGGATTGAGACGAGCACACTGCCGTAGGGTGGGCAAAGGCGCGACGCGCCGTGCCCACCATCTACCCTCGATCGCGAATGAAGTTGGTGGGCACGCTTCGCTTTGCCCACCCTACGGCACCGGGTGCTGAGCCCGCGCTCATACACGGATGCGCCGCTACATAGTTTCACGCATCACGATAAATTATTTCCCGAAACCCCATCGCGAACCCTCCCGTAGTTCGGTCCAACGACGGCACTGCTGCTTCACGCCAAAAGGTCGCAGGCGCCGTTGTTGCCCCAACGCAAACGCCGGCCATTGCCGGTCACAATCCAATCGGGAGACTCTCCATGTCGAAGCGTATTGCCTATCTCGCTGCCGCCGCTTTCAGCGCCCTGGCCATCACCGCGACCGTCGTCGCGCCTGTCCGCGCCGAGGAGAAGACCGTCATGGTCGGTGGCGCCGCGATGTTCCCGTCCAAGAACATCGTCCAGAACGCCGTCAACTCCAAGGATCACACCACGCTGGTCGCGGCGGTGAAGGCGGCCGGCCTGGTGCCGACGCTGGAAAGCAAGGGCCCGTTCACGGTGTTCGCGCCCACCAATGCCGCCTTCGGCAAGCTGCCGGCCGGAACCGTCGACAATCTGGTCAAGCCCGAGAACAAGGCGACCTTGACCAAGATCCTCACCTACCATGTCGTGCCCGGCAAGCTCGAGGCCTCCGACCTCACCGACGGCAAGAAGATGAAGACCGCCGAAGGCGAGGAACTGACCGTGAAGAAGCAGGACGGCAAGGTCTGGATCGTCGATGCCAAGGGCGGCACCTCGATGGTGACGATCTCCAACGTCAACCAGTTGAACGGCGTGATCCATGTGGTCGATACCGTGCTGATGCCGGCGACGTAACACCGCGCGTCCCTGTTTCATCCCGCAAGCAGGATGCGACGAAACGGCGAGCCGGGGGCACCCGGCTCGCTTTATTGTGACCAAGGTCGCCCGCAGACTCGATTCGCCGTCGTGCGGGGGCGTAACGAAAGCGGAAGTATCGGCGTATATTCGGTGTCAGACGACCTTCAGGACGGAACCATCATGTCGAGCCTCACAGTCAGCGACGAGCAGGTCAGCGCCACCCCCGCCAAAGTGATCCAGCCGGCCTGGGTCCGTGTCATGCACTGGACCAACGCGGTCGCCATGATCCTGATGATCCTGTCGGGCTGGCAGATCTACAACGCCTCGCCGCTGTTCGGCTTCAGTTTTCCGCGCGAGTATACGCTTGGCGGCTGGCTCGGCGGTGGCCTGCTCTGGCACTTTGCGGCGATGTGGCTGCTGATGGTCAACGGCCTCGCCTATCTCGTCACCGGCTTCGCCACCGGCCGCTTCCGCAAAAAATTGCTGCCGATCACGCCGTCCGGTGTGCTCCACGACGTCAGGGCTGCCCTGACCTTCAAGCTCGGCCACGACGATCTCACCGTCTACAATTACGTGCAGCGCCTGCTCTATGCCGGCATCATCGTGGTCGGCGTGCTGATCGTGCTGTCGGGCCTGTCGATGTGGAAGCCGGTGCAGCTCTATTATCTCGTGATGCTGTTCGGCGACTATCCGACCGCGCGCTACGTCCATTTCTTCTGCATGGCCGCGATCTGCGCCTTCCTCGTCATTCACGTCTTGCTCGCGCTGCTGGTGCCCAAGAGCCTGCGTGCGATGATCATTGGCCGCTGATTAGGAGACCCGTTATGGCCAAGCGCTCATTCCTCATCCCCGGCGTCGACAAGCGGCTGCTGATCAAGGACTCCATCAAGTCCATGCCGGACTTCACCCGCCGCCGCTTCATCGCCGGCGGCGCCAGCCTCGGCGCGCTGACGCTGCTCACCGGCTGCGACGTCGTCGATTCCTCGTCGGCCGATACCCTGCTCGCGAAGGTCTCGAAGTTCAACGACGCCGTGCAGGCCTGGATGTTCAATCCCGACGCGCTGGCGCCGACCTTCCCGGAAAGCGCGATCACGAAACCGTTTCCGTTCAACGCCTATTACGATCTCGACGACGCGCCCGATGTCGACGGCGCCGACTGGAAGCTCGAGGTGCGCGGTCTCGTCGACAACAAGAAGTCCTGGACGCTGGACGAGCTCTACAAGCTGCCGCAGGTCACGCAGATCACCCGACACATCTGCGTCGAGGGCTGGAGCGCGATCGGAAGCTGGACCGGCACGCCCTTGCGCGATTTCCTCAAGCTGATCGGCGCCGACACGCGCGCAAAGTATGTCTGGTTCCAGTGCGCCGACAAGGACGGCTACAACTCGCCCCTGGACATGCGCAGCGCGCTGCATCCGCAAACCCAGATGACGTTCAAATACGCCAACGAGATATTACCGCGCGCCTACGGCTTCCCGATGAAGATCCGCGTGCCGACGAAACTCGGATTCAAGAACCCGAAATACGTGGTCTCGATGGAAGTCACCAACGACTACAAGGGCGGCTATTGGGAAGACCAGGGGTACAATTCGTTCAGCGGGAGTTAGGCACGCTGCTGTAGGGTGGATTAGCCCTGCGGCTGCGCGAAGCGCGGTCGCACGGCGTAATCCACCTCTTTCGTTTCCGCAGTGGCAGAAGTGGTGGGTTACGCCTTCGGCTAACCCACCCTACGGCACCGATTGCTTGGCCGGCCCCACCTTGCGTTGACACAACGCGGCCACCGCCCCCAACGCCAGCAGCGCCGCCGACACATTCAGCGCGTAACTCAAGCTGCCCAGTGCATCGGTGATCGCACCGACCACGATCGGGCCGAGCGTCTGGCCGACGCCGAACGAGATCGTCATGGCCGCGATCGCGGTCGGCCACATCTCGGGCGGATAGTTGAAGCGCACGAAGGCCGTGGTCGAGCCGACCACGGCGAAGAAGGCAACGCCGAACACGACCGCCGAGACCGCGAGCCACGCCGGCGAATGCCCCAGCATAGGCAACGCCGCGCCGAGCGCGTTGGTGCCGAGGATGATGGCGGTGGCAAGTCCGCCGCGGTCGAGCGCCAGCACGCCGCGCCAGACCCAGGGTGTGACGAAGGCGCTGAGGCCGATCAGGCTCCAGAACGCGGCCTGCGCCGCGGCCCCGCCGCCGCCGTCGCGCACATAGGCGATCATGAAGGTCATGTAGGCGATGTAGCCGGCGCCAAACAGGAAGTAGCCGGCGAGATAGATCAGCACGGGCAGAATCGCGAAGGTGGCGTGGCTGCCTTCCGAGAAACGCACCCCGCTCTCGATGCGGATCAGGAACAGCGGCACGGTCATCACGACGGACAGCAGCGTCAGCGCCCACCACACCAGCCACCACGAGCCCGGCCCGAAATATTGCAGCGTGAACGGGGCGATCAGCCCCGAGGCGAGAATCCCGATGCCGGGCCCGGCGTAGAACAGGCTCAGCAGGAAATTGGCCCGTTCCGGGCGCGACTGCGCGATAGCAGCGGCCAGCGCGCCGCCGGCGACGAAGCCGGCCGCGGCCCCTAAGCCCAGCACGAGACGTGCGAGGCTCAGCGCAACGAAATTGCCGGTCAGTGCGCAGGTGGCGAGCGCGGCGACGCAGGCGAGGGTTCCGCCGCGGATCGCCGCCGACCAGCCGACGCGCTGGATCAGCCGGGACGCGACAAGCGCGCCCGCGAGGTAGCCGACGGCATTGATGGTGTTCATGAAACCGGCGGCCGAGTAGGACCAGCCGAGGTCCTCCCGCATATCGGGCAGCACCAGCGCATAGGCAAAGCGGCCGATGCCGAGCCCGACCGTCGCCGCCAGCGACAGGGTCAGGATCAGCCGCGCGGGGTGTGCGTCGGGCGGGGGACGATCAGGGGCGCGCAAGGGATACTCCGGCGTGCGCAGTGTGGCAGGCCCTGCGGGTCTTGCACAGCCGCGAGGCGGCAATGGTGTCTTGCCAAGCGCGCAACGCCGCTCTAGCACTCCGGCCGAATTCGATCTCAGAGGAAACGACCATGGCGACCCACAAATTGCTGCTGCTCCCCGGCGACGGTATCGGCCCCGAGGTGATGGGCGAGGTGAAGCGGCTGATCGACTGGCTCAATTCGGCAGGGATCGCCAAATTCGAGACCGATACCGGCCTGGTCGGCGGCTCCGCCTATGACGCCCACAAGGTGTCGATCTCCGAGGGCGACATGGCCAAGGCGCTGGCCGCCGACGCCATCATCTTCGGCGCGGTCGGCGGCCCGAAGTGGGATGCCGTTCCTTACGAGGTGCGCCCCGAAGCCGGCCTGCTCCGCCTGCGCAAGGATCTCGCCCTGTTCGCCAACCTCCGTCCCGCCGTCTGTTATCCGGCGCTGGCCGATGCCTCCAGTCTGAAGCGTGAGGCGGTCGAGGGTCTCGACATCGTCATCGTGCGCGAGCTCACCGGCGGCGTCTATTTCGGCGAGCCCAAGACCATCACCGATCTCGGCAACGGCCAGAAGCGTGCCGTCGATACCCAGGTCTACGACACCTATGAGATCGAGCGCATCGGCCGCGTCGCCTTCGAGCTTGCGAGGAAGCGCAAGAACAAGGTGACGTCGATGGAGAAGCGCAACGTCATGAAGTCGGGCGTGCTCTGGAATGAGGTCATGACGGCGGTCCACAAGCGCGAATATCCCGACGTCACGCTCGAGCACCAGCTCG
This sequence comes from Bradyrhizobium sp. S3.7.6, assembly GCF_054061875.1. Lineage (NCBI taxonomy): Bacteria > Pseudomonadati > Pseudomonadota > Alphaproteobacteria > Hyphomicrobiales > Nitrobacteraceae > Bradyrhizobium > Bradyrhizobium sp. S3.7.6. The sequence continues at coordinate 1,046,069 of NZ_JBSSEQ010000001.1, forward strand.
CCGATTCCGGCGGCATGATGCTGGTGAAGGCGCCGAAGCAGTTCGACGTCATCGTCACCGACAACCTGTTCGGCGACATGCTGTCCGACATCGCGGCGATGCTGACCGGTTCGCTCGGCATGCTGCCCTCGGCCTCGCTCGGCGAGGTTGATGTGAAGAGCAAGAAGCGCAAGGCGCTGTACGAGCCCGTGCACGGTTCGGCGCCTGACATCGCAGGCCAAGGCCTCGCGAATCCCATCGCGATGATCTCGTCCTTCGGCATGGCGTTGCGCTATTCCTTCGACATGGGCGATCTCGCCGACAAGGTCGATGCCGCGATCGCCGCGGTGCTGGCGAGTGGCCTGCGCACCGCCGACATCAAGTCGGAAGGCACCACGGCCGCCTCGACCACGCAGATGGGCGAAGCGATCCTGAAGGAATTGCAGAAGCTGCACGCGTAGCCACAAACACTGCAATCGTAGGGTGGGCTAAGCGATAGCGCGCCCACCATTTCGATCGCGATTGCCGCGAGATGGTGGGCACGGCGCTTCGCGCCTTTGCCCACCCTACGGCTCTGCCGACGACCTCAGGGAAGCCACCTCATGGATGCCTCGCCCCGCCCCAAGATCGCGGAAACCATCATCCATGAAACGGTCCGCCAGCGCGAAGCCCAGATCGGGCGGCGCTGCGAAATCCTCGCCAACACCCGCATCGAATATGCCGCGCTCGGCGACTACTCCTATCTCGGCGAGAACTGCGAGGTCGCCGACGCGGTGATCGGAAAATTCACCGCCATCGCTAACTCGGTGCGGATCGGCGCGCCCAATCATCCGATGGGCCGGCCGTCCCAGCATCGCTTCACCTATTGCCCTGAATATTACGACGCGACTGCGAGTCGTGACCGCGACTTCTTCGCGGATCGCCGCAGTGACCGCGTCATCGTCGGCAATGATGTCTGGATCGGGCACGCCGCCATCCTGCTACCGGGCGTCACGGTCGGCGACGGCGCGGTGATTGCCGCGGGCGCGGTCGTCAGCCGCGATGTCGAGCCCTACACGATCGTCGGTGGCGTTCCCGCGCGCCCCATCCGCAAGCGATTTGACGATTCGGTCGCCGAAAGCCTGCGCCGCATAGCCTGGTGGGATTGGCCGGACGAACTGATCTTCGAGCGCCTGGGCGATTTCCGCTCCGAGGCGATTGAAGAATTTTGCAGGCGCTACGACCCGGCAGCCAACGCCTGAAGCGGACGCATCTCTCACAAACAAAAATGGTCGGGCGCGAGCCCGGCCATTTTGATTCGGTCGATCATTCCGCTCAGTACAGCGGGAAATTCCGCGGATAGCCGCCGACGTCGGCCGGCGTGCTCAGCGGCTGGCGATCGATCGGGCGGTTGTTGTTCTCGCGGGCGAAGGTCGGATAGCCGATCGCCGGCGGGAAAGCGTAGTCGGAGAACTTGCGGTCGCCCGGATTGACCTCGGTGCCGCCGTCGAGCCAGGAGCGCTTGCTCACATAGAGGCGGGTGCGACCCTGCTGATAGACCGCGTTGGGGCCGCTCGGACCGTAATAGGGCCGGCTGTTGTCGTAACGTTGTTTCTTGGTGTCTGCCGAGGCGGGTGTCGCGAGGGCTGAGGACATGGCAACCACGGCGCCGGCCGCAAGCCACATCGCCAGTTTGTTCGCGGCGGAGAAATTCGAGCTCATCACGTCCCCTTCAGGCGGCAAGCCGCCAATCGATTTCATCCCCATACTAGCCCGGCAAGGGTGGCCGCAACTAGGTCTATTGGGTCACACCAGCTCGGAATAATCGTGCGCGCTGGCAAAAGTTGCATCAATACCAGCCACTTGAGCTTGATGCCGGTTAGAGCGCGCCGCGCAATTGCGCGTTCGCCGCGCCCAGCAGCCAGTCCGACGAACCCTGGGGAGCGCAGGAGCGGCGCTTCAGCTCCGCATGGGCGAACAATTCCGCCAGCTTCGGCTCGTTGCCCGAGGTCAGGAGCGTCAGCCGGTTCAGCGTGCAGGCGATCGCCGCGCGCCGGGCGGGCAGGGTGTCGCCCTGGCAGGAGAAGCCGGAGATCTGGAGCGCCGGCTCTTCGCTGCGCTTGAGGTAGCCGAGGCACGCCCGCGCGGCCTCCGCCGTGCCGGTGGGCCGGAACAGGGCGACGGGACCGAATTTCGTGTCGATCAGGCCGGCCTGCTCGAGCGGCGTTGCGTCACCCAGGCCCATTTGGACCGCCAGGTCCGCTGTCGCCGGGCGGGTCACGTCGAATTCGCCGCCTTCGCGGTAGATCTCGAGCTCCGCCACGGGCTTGTCCGCCTCGCCGGTCCAGCGCATCACGTCCCGGCGACCGCCTTCGGGATGCCTGAGAATGACGTAAGAGGCTGTTTTTTCTGATGAATCGAGCCGACTGAGGGCGAAGGCCGGTTGCGAGCGGTCGGCCACGCTCCACCCCAGCTTCTCGGCGGGCTCATCGTCACGCAGGCTGGGCAGCTGGTCGAGCGCGGCGAGGGCGAGGATGGCAAACAGGACCAGCGCCCCCACATAGGCGAACAGGCGCGCCAGCGTGCCGACGATTTCGTCGGCGAGGGCTGCGAGCGCCAGATGGATCTGGGTAGGGGTTGCGGCCGTGCTGGCCTCTGGCGACTGCATCCACGGCCTTCAGGCATGGTCCAACGTTGTCTTGAGGCCGGTTCTCGCATAGAAGCGCTGCTCTTCCTGTTTAAGCGTCAGCTTCAGGAACGGGCTTTTTCATCGGAGAGTGAACGATGGGTTACAAAGTCGCAGTCGTCGGCGCGACCGGCAATGTCGGACGGGAAATGCTCAACATCCTCGATGAGCGCAAATTCCCCGCGGACGAGGTCGTGGCCCTGGCATCACGCCGCAGCGTCGGCGTCGAGGTCTCCTATGGCGACCGCACCCTGAAGGTCAAAGCGCTCGAGCACTACGACTTCTCCGATGTCGATATCTGCCTGATGTCGGCGGGCGGCTCGGTGTCGAAGGAATGGTCGCCGAAGATCGGCGCCGCCGGCACGGTCGTGATCGACAACTCGTCCGCCTGGCGCATGGATCCGGACGTGCCGCTGATCGTGCCGGAAGTGAACGCGGACGCGACGGCCGGCTTCAAGAAGAAGAACATCATCGCCAACCCGAACTGCTCGACCGCGCAGCTCGTGGTCGCGCTGAAGCCGCTGCACGACAAGGCGACGATCAAGCGCGTCGTGGTCTCGACCTATCAATCGGTCTCGGGCGCCGGCAAGGATGCGATGGACGAATTGTTCTCGCAGACCAAGGCCGTCTACACCAACAGCGAGCTGATCGCGAAGAAATTCCCCAAGCGCATCGCCTTCAACGTCATCCCCCAGATCGACGTCTTCATGGAGGACGGCTACACCAAGGAAGAGTGGAAGATGATGGCGGAGACCAAGAAGATCCTTGATCCCAAGATCAAGCTCTCCGCGACCTGCGTGCGCGTGCCGGTGTTCGTCGGCCACTCCGAGGCCGTCAACATCGAGTTCGAGAATCCGATCACGGCGGACGAGGCACGCGACATCCTCCGCAAGGCGCCGGGCTGCCTCGTCATCGACAAGCAGGAGCCCGGTGGCTACGCCACGCCGTATGAAGCCGCCGGCGAGGACGCCACCTATATCAGCCGCATCCGCGAGGACGCGACGGTGGAGAACGGCCTCGTGCTGTGGTGCGTGTCCGACAATCTTCGCAAGGGCGCGGCGCTCAACGCCATCCAGATCGCGGAAGTCCTGATCAACCGCAAGCTGATCAGCGCGAAGAAGAAGGCGGCGTAACGCACGCTACCGTAGGGTGGGCAAAGGCGCGAAGCGCCGTGCCCACCATCTCTCCCCGATTGCGATAGAAGTGGTGGGCACGGCGCGTTGCGCCTTTGCCCACCCTACGAATTCAAGCCGCGTTGCGCACGCTCTTGAATTCCTTCGCGACCTTGTCCAGCACGAACAGCGACCCCTCTGCCACGCCGAAATAGGCGCCATGGGTCTGCATCTGGCCTGAGTCCACCGCCTTCTGCACGAACGGAAACGTCATCAGGTTTTCCAGGCTGCGGAACACCGCGGCCTTCTCGATGCGCTCGACGAACTGTGCCATGGTTTCGTGGTCGCGCTGCTCGACCACTTCGCCCGGCTTGATGAACATCTGCATCCATTTGCCGATGAAGTCGCCCGGCGTGAGCGGCTCGATCTTGTCGACGAAGGCGCGGATGCCGCCGCATTGCGCGTGCCCGAGCACGACGATGTGCTTCACCTTCAGCACCGTCACGGCATATTCCAGCGCCGCGGAGACGCCGTGCGCATTGCCGTCGGGCTGATACACCGGCACCAGGTTGGCGATGTTGCGGACGACGAACAGTTCACCCGGGCCGACGTCGAAGATCACCTCGGGCGAGACGCGGCTGTCGCAGCAGCCGATCACCATCACTTCCGGGAACTGCCCCTTCACCGACAGCTCGCGATAGCGGCTCTGCTCGGTCGGCAGCCGCTGGGTGGCGAAGGCCTTGTAGCCTTCCAGCAAATGCTTCGGGAATGTGATCATGGCCTATGCCTAACCATAGACCAGAGGGGCGAACAAGCCTTTCGAATAGGCAGGCCAGATGCTATCGGCTTGGCTTGTTGTTTGAGCATGATCCTTTCGGAAAACCGCCGCACACTTTTCCGGGATCATGCTTCAGAATAGACCTGAGGAAACTGGAAGGAATGCTCGCATGACCCGCCCGCGCCGCAGCCATCTGTTCATGCCCGGCTCCAACCCCCGCGCGCTGGAAAAGGCGCGAAATCTCGCCGCTGACGGCTTGATCCTCGATCTGGAAGATTCCGTCGCCCCCGACCTCAAGGGGGTGGCGCGTGACGGCATCGCCGCTGCGATCGCGGACAAGGGGTTCGGCAAGCGCGAGATTTTGATCCGGACCAACGGCCTCGACACGCCCTGGTGGGCCGATGACGTCGCGATGGCCGCCAAGGCCTCGCCTGACGGCATTCTGGTTCCAAAAGTTTCAAGCATCGAGGATCTCCAGGCGATCGGCGCTCGCCTTGCCGAGCTCGGCGCCGCGCCGACGGTGAAAGTCTGGGCGATGATCGAGACCGCGCGCGCCGTGCTTCATGCCGAGGAGCTGGCCGCCGCGGGCCGCGATCCCAAGACGCGCCTCTCCGGTTTCGTGTTCGGCCCGAACGACATATCGCGCGAGACGCGCATCAAGATGCTGCCGGGCCGCGCGGCGATGATCCCGATGATCACCCATTGCATTCTGGCGACGCGCGCCCATGGCCTCGAGATCCTTGACGGCCCCTACAGCGACATCGCGAATTCAGACGGTTTTGCCACCGAATGCGCACAGGGCCGCGACCTCGGCTTCGACGGCAAGACGCTGATCCATCCGTCGCAGATCGAGGCCTGCAACGCGATCTTCACGCCGCCCGAAGAGGAAGTCGCGCGCGCGCGAAAGATCATCGCGGCGTTCGAGCTGCCTGAGAACGTCTCGCGCGGCGCGATCCGGCTCGATGGCGCAATGGTGGAGCGCCTGCACGCCGACATGGCGCGGCGCACGATCGAGATCGCGGACGCGATCGCAGCGATGAGCAAGGGCTGAGGCGTCAACTCGAAGAAGCGATATCCGCTTTTCCCCGCCAGACGGACATCTTCTCGACGTCAAGAGGACTGCCGCTTGTGACCCATGCGGTCATCGCGGCGGTCAGTCCCAATCGCCTATTTTCCCGCCCGCGAAGCGGCTCTGGATTCGTCACCCGCGACGATGGCGCTTTCGCGGGACGGCGCATCGACAGGCTGCGGCGCCGCCAATTCCTGGCAATACATCTGATCGATCTTGCGCTGCATGAGCGCATAGCAATCGCATGCGACCTTCTCGAGCCGCGCCCGATGGATCTCGACAAACCCGCGCCGGTCGGACGGGACGGCGCCGGCATCGCGTAGCTTGCTCATCGTCAGGGTCACTGTCGTCCGTCGCACCCCAAGCAATTGCGCAAGCGCCTCGTGCGTCACCGGAAGCCGGTCATCGGGAACGCGGTCGTGCAGCTGCAGGAGCCACCGCGCCATGCGGCCATCGACCCGGTGCAGCGCGTTGCAGGCGGCGACGTGCTGGAGCTGCAACAACACCGCGCGGGCGTGGACTTGCACGACGTTCCTGATGGCGGCGCTTTGCGCAAAGGCCGCGCGAAACTTGGCGGCGGAAATCAGCGATGCTGTGCCGGCGATCCGAGCAATCGCGGTCACGGATGACAGCGACGGGCCGAGCACGGAGAACGAGGCCAAAGCGCCTTCCCGTCCCATCAAGGTGGTTGCGACCGTTTGCCCGTCCGGCATATCGATCATGAAGGCGATGGCGCCGCTATGGGGAAAATAAACCGGGTCGAGCTCATCGCCCGACCGCACCAGGATGGCATCGGGTTCGAACGAGACCTTCTGGAAGTAGGGCGTGAGCAAACCGAGATCCGCCGGCGGCAACGCCGCCAATAGTCGATTCCCGATGCCCGTGCGGTGGACGGTCACGGCGCTTTCCGGTGAACGAGCACCCAACGAACGACGGTAACCATCTATTTCGTTTGCCATGATTGTCCGGAATTCGAATTGCCGAAGGGCAACCATCCAAACAGAGCCATTCGTCGAGATCAAGCACGGACAATTGCGGAGACCTTGCCGGCATCCTCGCCGCGCAAACAGGGCCTTGCATACATCATACTATTGACGCCCTTTGCTACTGGGCGAGGTGCCACACGTGGTGATCGACCAGTGATTGTTGCGGCGGCGCGTGAGTTTGCCCTGGCCCGGGCGCTTCCGCGCCGATGCCGAGCTGCACCGGCATCGTCAGCTGCTTGTCGTCGGCTCGTCCCGACGACGGCCGTTTCGCCGAAGTCCACGATCTCGGCTTTTCCCGTTGCGGTGGTGAACAGGGGTGCTACCCTCGAAGCCATTGGTGGGTTCGGGCAATCTATTGATGCGTTTTTTTGGGGCAGCTGTCTTTCTCGTCATGTCGCTTTTGTCCGCTCAGCCCGCCCTTGCGCAGGCGCGGGTTGCGCTTGTCATCGGCAATGGCGCCTACGAGAAGGTGCCCGAGTTGCCGAACCCGACTCGCGACGCGGCCGACATCGGCCGCGCGCTGGAGCGGCTGGATTTCAAGGTCACTCAAGTCAAGAACGCCACCGCGCAAGAGATGAGGAAGGCCGTCGTTGAGTTCGGCCGATCCGCCGAAATGTCCGACATCGCCGTCGTGTTCTACGCCGGGCACGGCATGGAAGTCGGCGGCGAGAATTGGCTGATCCCGATCAGCGCCGAGCTGCGCAGCGATACCGACGCCGAAAGCGAGGCGATCAGCCTGCGTTCGGTGAGCCTTCAGGTTTCGAAGGCACGGAAGTTGGGCCTCGTGATACTTGACGCGTGCCGCAACAACCCTTTTGCTGCGAAGATGAAGCGCTCGTTGAGCACCCGGGCCGTGGCTCGCGGGCTCGCGCCGACGGAGCCGTCCGACAATGTCCTGATCGCGTATGCCGCCCGGGACGGCACCACGGCAAGCGACGGCGAAGGCCGGAATAGCCCCTTCACGACGTCGCTGCTTCGCCACATCGAAACGCCCGGCCTGGAGATATCGTTTCTGTTTCGCCGGGTTCGTGACGACGTGATGGCGGCAACCAGGCGCGAACAGCAGCCTTTCGTGTATGGCTCGTTGTCGAAGGAAGAGATTTACCTCAAGGCCCCCGCCGTCGCCGCTCAGGCGCCAGCTGCATCAACTCCGGCGCCCGCAGCTCCCGCGGAAGACGAGAAGTTCTGGCAGGCTGTCCGGACGTCGACGGTGGCAGCTCTCTTTGAGGAATTTCTCGCCAGATACCCCCGCAGCGACCACGCCGTCGAAGCCCGCCAACGAATCAAGGATCTCAAGGCCAGCGAAGTTGCGGCGCTATCATCTCCGGCTGCTGCCCCGAAATCGGATGCGGGCGGGCGCCAGGAGCCTGATGCCAAGCGCGTCGTGCGAAATCCATTTACGCCCGACGACAACAAAAAAATCTCTGTCATCGCGGCAGCTCAGCACCTCGAATTGCCGAGCTTCGCCATCTCGTCCGATCAGAACGATCCACTCAACGCCAATTCCAGGTTTGTCGGCGTGTGGTCCAACAAGCGCGGGTGGACCAATGGCAAGGGACGCTACGCCATGCTGATCATCACGGAGGTCTCCGCGACGGGCTTGGCCAAAGGATACTACCTCTGGGGGCCGCCCACGAAACAATCATGGGCGAAGGATGTGGCGGGATACAAATCGTTCGCCGAGTTCATTTCGAACGATAAATTCTCCATCAATGGAACGCCTGTCACGGTCAAGCTGGACAAGAACGTCCTTGCCCTGACTTCCATCAATAAGGAGAATCCGTCGGAGACCGCGACTATCGAGCTTCGTCCAGTCTGGCAGCTTGTGCCGGTGCCCGAGGATGCCGAACCTCCGACCAAACGCGATAAGACGTCGCGAGCTCATGCAGTCAAGAAAGAGAGCGCGGCCGAACCTGGCCCTCCGGGTCATGCCGGCGGAGCGAGTATGGAAGAGCGCTATCGAGCATGCAGAAAGCTCGTGAAGGGATTTGCCCAGCGCGACGCTTGCGCGCGAAACGGCACGATCTGATCTTTCGATCCAGACGACGCGTCAGCGCGGGGCGACGTCGGCCCGATCGAGCGACTCCAGCGTCGACGCATTGGCACAATAGCCGTGGTAGTTCTCCGCGGCGGTGCCATCGGCGAGATCGCGGTCGCATTGTCCCTTGTGATTGCAGAGCGAGCAGACGCGCTCCATGTCGCGGAGCAGCAGCGGCTGCGCACGACCGAGCCTGTCTGCGCTGATGCCGAGCTGCTCGAGCATCTTCAGCAGCTCGTCGGCAGCGTGCTTGCCGTGACGGACCAGCTCCTCCAGATCGTCAGGCGCGATCCTGAGATCTTGCGCGATCCGGTCGAAATCGGCGCGATCGAGCTGCCGCATCTCGTTCATCTCGCGGCGATGCTTCAGCCAGTTCGCGAAGGATTCGATGAGATCCTGTACGATGGGATAAGGCCTACTTGCGGTGCTCATGCGAGGCTCCGTTCGGGTCGTGGAATTGGAGCCAGACTAGGCACAATGGTGCAGGAGCGCGTTGCGCTGGATCAAATTGAGAATGGGTCAAGAAGGCAGGTCGCGTGTCCCGGACGCGGTGCGGCGCGAAGTGCCGCTCCGCAGAGCCGGGACCCATCTTGCCACATGCTGGGCCCCGGCTCAGCAGCGCATCACTGACGTGCTGCGCTGCGTCGGGGCACGAGCGTGCCGCGCAGCGGAGAGAGCTCAGCTAAACCGCTCCGTCGCCCATGCATACAGGCTGCCCGGGATCGGCTTTTCGCCGCCACGGCCCTTGGGCGAGATGTGCAGGCCGATGATTTCGGGGTTAGTGACGAGGCCGAGATAGCTCGAGGGATCGAAGAACAGTTTTGGCTCGGCATGCACGGCGTAGAACGATTGCTTCGGCAGTGCGTTTTGTAATTCACCGGTGCGGCGCGCGAGCGCAGTGAGCGCCGCCGGTCCGAAGATCGCGACGCGAATATCCGAGAGACGGTTCGAGCCCCCGCGCAGGCGACGCATCATGAAGGTGATGCGATGGCGCACCGACAGCCAGTTCGGCGTCAGCTCCTCCTGCTCCATCAGCTCCTCGAAGGCGGCAACGATGCCGTGCTTCGCCGGCAGATAGATCACGGAATTGCCGAGCTGGCGCGGCCGCTCCCAGGCGAAGTAGGGCTTTGCTGGATCGATCTCGACGGGTTTCAGCAGCAGCACGTCGGCATCGAGCCAGAGGCCGAGGTTCTTCGCCATCAGCTTCATGCGGAAGAAGTCGCTGAACTGCAGCGTGGTCCAGTCGCGCCAGCTTCCGTCCGGCTGCGGCGGTCGCAATCGTTCGGAGAACGCGTGCGGCAGGATCGCCTCGGCATCCGCATTCCCGATGCCCGCGGGCAGGCCGGGAATGGTGTCGAAACTATAGACCGTGACCTTGTGGCCGGCCGCGAGCTGCGAGCGCAGACAGGTCTGGCGCAGTGCGTCCATCGGGCCGTGCCAGAAGGTGACGATGTCGGGCAGCATGCGCGTCAATCTAGGGGTTAATCAGGGCAAAGAAAAAGCCCCGGCGCTCGTCGCACCGGGGCTCGAACTGGAGCTCGATCTCAGGCCCAGGCGCGTTCGCGCTTGAGCTTTTCCTCGTAGGTGTCGATCGAGGCCTTCTTCTCCATCGTCAGGCCGATGTCGTCGAGGCCGTTGATCAGGCAGTGCTTGCGGAACGGGTCGATCTCGAACTTGACCTTGCCGCCGTCGGGGCCGCGGATCTCCTGGTTCGGCAGGTCGATCGTCAGCGTCGCATTGGCGCCGCGCTCGGCGTCGTCGAACAGCTTGTCGAGATCTTCCTGCGAGACGCGGATCGGCAGAATGCCGTTCTTGAAGCAGTTGTTGTAGAAGATGTCGCCGAACGAGGTCGAGATCACGCAGCGGATGCCGAAGTCGAGCAGCGCCCAGGGCGCGTGCTCGCGGCTCGAGCCGCAGCCGAAATTGTCGCCGGCGACCAGCACCTTCGAATTGCGATAGGCAGGCTGGTTGAGCACGAAATCCGGATTCTCGCTGCCATCGTCCTTGTAGCGCTGCTCGGAGAAGAGCCCCTTGCCAAGGCCGGTGCGCTTGATGGTCTTGAGGTACTGCTTCGGAATGATCATGTCGGTGTCGACATTGATGATCTTCAGCGGCGCCGCGACGCCTTCCAGCGTGGTGAACTTGTCCATTTCAGGCTTCCCGGTTTGAAGTCAGGGGAGGGCTATTTAGCCCGGTTGGCACACAAATCCTAGGCCGGATTCGGCAGGCCTAGGGGCGTAAATCGAGGTTCGTCTTCAGCCTGGCGGAGCCATGCTGTCAGGGGCAAAGCCGGTCGGCAGGCCGTCGATGCTCTTCATGTTCTTCAGACCCCAGTATTTTCGCAAATTGTTGACACCCTGCGCCGTCCAGTAGCGCACGAGGCTGCCGCGTTCTTGTCTGTAGTCGAACAGCGGCACGCCCATACCGCATGACGTCTGCACGAGGTCGACCGAGAGGCGCACGATTTGGCGGGCGCCTGCCATGTCCTCGAAGTCAGGAACGAGATCGGAATATTCCGGCGTGCCGCGCATGAGCGATCGAGCCTGGCCATAGAGCCGCAGGATCATCGGGGCGCCGTCGAAGGCGCAAAACATGATGGTCAGCCGCTTGTCGTCGGAGGCGGTCAGATGCGCACGGGTCTCGCTGCCGCTGCCGGTGCAATCGAGGTAGGCGACGTCGCTCTCTCCCAGCACCCGGAATGCCGACAGGCCCTTGGGAGACACGTTGATGCGTCCCTTCGGCGGGGCGCTCGCGACGAAGAAGATCTTCTGCCGTTCGATGAAAGCCCTGTGCTCAGGTTCGATCCTTGCGAATTGCCTGCCCATACCCGTTCGTCCTTTCCGCAGCGACGCCGCAGCGGCAAAGAGTTAGCATGCCGATTATACCCGTTTAAGAATGTTATTTATGCTGGTATAAAAACCACCATGAAGGGACCAGACCCGATCGCTCCTCTCTCGCTCAGCGCGTTCCTGCGCGCGCTCCGGGAGCGCCAGTCTCCGGCAGAATTCGGCCTCGCCGCCGGAGCACGGCGGCGCACGCCCGGCCTCCGGCGCGAGGAGGTCGCTCAGCTCTGCGGATTGAGCGTCACCTGGTACACGTGGATCGAGCAGGGTCGCGATGTCTCCGTCTCGGCTTCGACACTTGCGCGCCTCGCACGCGGATTGCGCCTGTCACGAGCGGAGCGCAGCTATCTGTTCGAAGTTGGGGGCAAGCGCGATCCCGAGCGTCCCGGCCACAGGGATGATCCGCCTGAGGAGGTGCTGGCCTGCGTCGATGCGATCGAAGGGCCGGCCTACATTCTCGATCGCACATGGGGTGCGCGTCGTTGGAATGCGAAAGCGTCCCGGTTGTTTGCCGGATGGCTCGATGCTGACGGCGAAAAAAATCTTCTGCGCTACATCTTCCTCAGGCCCGAGGCGCGAACACTGATCCTCGACTGGACCTCACGCGCGCAACGCGTCGTCGCAGAATTCCGCGCCGCTGTTACAGCCTATTCCGACGATCCGGACATTCGCCGGCTCGTCGAGGAACTGAGAGTTGGAAGCCCCGATTTCGAACGCTGCTGGGAGACGCAGGGGGTTCTGGCACGCGAAGGCGGCGAGCGTGCGTTCGATCATCCGACCATGGGACTGCTGCACTATCAGCAGGTGTCGCTGTCTCTCGCGGGCTGGTCCGACTATCGACTGACGATGCTTCTCGCTGCGCCAACCATACGCAACCGATGACGTCCTACTCCGCCTGAGCCTCAATCGCCGCCATATCGTCGTCCGAGAGGCCGAAATGGTGGCCGATCTCGTGGATCAGGACGTGGCGGACGATGTGGCCGAGCCTCTCGTCGTGCTCGGCCCAGTAATCCAGGATCGGCCGGCGGTAGAGCCAGACCATGTTGGGCAGCCGCGCCACATCGCCCAGGCTCTGCTGGGGCAGGCCGACGCCCTGGAACAGGCCGAGCAGGTCGAACTCGCTATCGCATTCCATCTCGTCCATCACTTCCTCGGTCGGGAAGTCGTCGACACGGAGGATCACGCCCTCACAGAGGCCGCGAAATTCCGCCGGCAGGCGCTCGAAGATGTCGTGCGCCGTCGCTTCCATCTCAGCCAGCGAGGGTGCTTTCAATTCCGTCCACATGGGCTTTTCTTAGCGCGGGTTCCGTGGCGATGCATCCGGCTTTATAGAGGGCTACGAAGAGTTGACGCCGCGCACGAAAACGGGGAGCGTACGGCGCCTCAAGGGGATAGCTCAGGTGGGTGGTGGTGCGATGCGGGCGGGAACAGCAATACTGGTTCTACTTTGCATGGGGTTGTTTTCGCAATTTTGCGTCGGTGCGGAAGCTCAGACGGCCGGCGCCGGTGTCAGGCTGGCCCAGGCGGCCTCGCCAGACGACGTTCCGCCGCCGCGCAGGCGCCCGCCCGCCCGGCTGCGCGTCACGCCCTACTACGCTCCGGACGGCGTCTATCCGCGCTACTATCCGGGTCCCGATGCGGTGCGCGAGTGCAACGCCACCTATGTGCAGGAATATCGGCCGAGCGGCACGGTGATCGTGCCGCATATGAGCTGCTACTGGCGGCGGGGCTGACGCGCCTCAACGGCCGCGTGATGCCCGCATCTTGAGGGCGGAGTTCGTCATGACGAGATGGATTGCATTGGCCGTTGTCGCCGGGCTCGCAGCGGGTTTGCCTCGCGCTTCAACCGCGCAGAGTGTGACGAAGTCGGATGCCTCGGCCGGGACAGCGATTTTCGATGCGAGACGGCACGCAAGACACCATGACGTTGCGCGGCGCTCAGCGCCCCATGATCCGCATTATTACGCGCGGCCCATCTACTATCGTCCCTATCCCTACGGCGTGCCGGCACCCTTCGTGTTCGGCTACGGGCCGTGGTGGTGACGCGCCGCGTTAGCCCGCCGGCGCAAATCCCCTGACCAGCAGCACGGTTGCCTGCGCGCCCGCCTTGCGATCGCGCGAGATGTCTTCGTAGTCCGGCGAATTCGAGAAGGCGAGGAACGCGGCCTCGTCGGGAAACGACATCATGACGAGCTTGTCGAACGGCCACGGGCCCTCGAGCACGCGCGGCTGCTCGTCGGCGGCGAGCAGCCGTCCATTGTACTTTCTGAACACGTCGAAGAACCGCGCCTGATAGCGGTCATAGGCCGCGCGGTCCGTCATCTTCAATTGCGCGATCGCGTAGACGGTCATCTTTCGAATTCCTTTTGTCGTGGCACGGCGCCTCGGCAGGTTGTTCATTCACGAGGGGTTCACGTCGCTGTCCCTAATTTAATCTTGGGAGCGACTGCAATTGAACAGCGATGCGAGCGACGGCTGCGCCGCAATGCTGCCGTTCAGATTCAGGGAGAATTCCATGCTGCGGATCTTGGATGCTCGGACAAGCCCGATACGCTTGCTCGGGCTCGCGGCCGTTGCCACGCTGATGCTGTCGGCCGGAACTGCACAACGTGCCGAAGCGATGACTCCGATCAATCCGACGCCATTGCCGGCGGCGAAGGCTGCAAGCGACGACATGATCACGCAGGTTCGCCACGGTGGCGGCGGTGGTGGACATGGTGGCGGCTTCCATGGTGGTGGCGGTTTTCGTGGCGGTGGTTTCCACGGCGGCGGAGGACATATCGGCGGTTTCCGCGGCGGTGGCTTTCGTGGCGGCCATATCGGCGGCTTCCGCGCCGCACCCGCCTTTCACGGTAGCGGCTATCGCTACGGCGGATTTCGCCACTATGGCGGTTTTCATCGCTACGGGGTCTATCGCCCGCATTACGGCTATCGCCACTTCCACCGGCGCTATTATTACGGCGGCTACTATCCCTACTACAACTATCCGCGCCGCTGCCGGGTGATCTGGACCTATTACGGTCCGCGCCGCGTCTGCCGGTGGCATCGCTGGCACTATCCGTACCGCTATTGGTAATCGCGATCGAAATGAAAAGGGCGCCGCGACGGCGCCCTTTGTTCGTGTGGCCTAGAGCCAATCCTTCAGCTTCCACGACGCCGGCTTCCACCGTGTCAGGTTCTCGAGCTTCCACTGCTTGATCATCGCCGGCGGCCAGCGGCTGAGCTTCGAGGTCTCCTCGACCTCGGGCTTGGCGACGATGGGCAAGGGCGTTGCGCGCCGCCGGTGCTGGCGCGTCGCCTCGCCGATCAGATCGACATATTCAGGCTTGTTGGCCATGAGCTGTGTCCTCGCGAAACCGTCGCGAGGACGCAGTGTCGGCGATGCCGATTAACGGCCGTTTGCCGCTTTAGCTCAAATTGCAGGGAGCGGCTTACCGCCACTCCCTGACGTCGACGAAGTGACCCGCGATCGCAGCCGCCGCAGCCATCGCCGGCGACACCAGATGCGTGCGGCCCTTGAAGCCCTGGCGTCCCTCGAAGTTGCGGTTCGAGGTCGAGGCGCAGCGCTCTTCCGGGGCCAGCTTGTCCGGGTTCATCGCGAGGCACATCGAGCAACCGGGCTCGCGCCATTCGAAGCCGGCCTTGATGAAGATCTTGTCCAGACCCTCAGCCTCGGCCTGCTCCTTCACGAGGCCCGAGCCCGGCACGACCATGGCGTTGACATGCGCTGAAACGGTCTTGCCTTCGGCAATCTTCGCCGCCGCGCGCAGATCTTCGATCCGGCCGTTGGTGCAGGAGCCGATGAAGATGCGGTCGAGCTTGATGTCGGTGATCTTCGTGCCCGCCGTCAGGCCCATGTATTTCAGCGCGCGGTGCTTGGAGAGACGCTTGGCCTCGTCCGCGATCTGATCCGGATCGGGCACGATGCCGGTCACCGAGATGACGTCCTCAGGCGAGGTGCCCCAGGTCACGATCGGCGGCAGCTTGGCAGCGTCGAGGCGCAGCTCGTGGTCGAAATGCGCGCCGTCGTCGGAGCGCAGCTTCTCCCAGTAGCGCATCGCCGCGTCCCAGTCCGCGCCCTTCGGCGCCTTCGGGCGGCCGCGCAGGAAGTCGAACGCCTTCTGGTCGGGCGCAACCAGGCCGGCGCGGGCGCCGCCTTCGATCGACATGTTGCAGACCGTCATGCGGCCTTCCATCGACAACGCGCGGATCGCATCGCCGGCGTATTCCAGCACGTAGCCGGTGCCGCCGGCAGTGCCGATCTCGCCGATGATGGCGAGGATGATGTCCTTGCCCGTCACGCCTTCAGGCAATTTGCCGTCGACGGTCACGCGCATGTTCTTCGCCTTCTTCTGGATCAGCGTCTGCGTCGCCAGCACGTGCTCGACCTCGGAGGTGCCGATGCCGTGTGCGAGCGCGCCGAACGCGCCATGCGTCGAGGTGTGGCTGTCACCGCAGACGATGGTGGTGCCGGGCAGGGTAAAGCCCTGCTCGGGGCCGATGACGTGGACGACGCCCTGGCGCTTGTCGAACTCGTCGTAATATTCGATGCCGAATTGCTTGGCGTTCTCGGCCAGCGCCTTGATCTGCTCGATGCTCTCCGGATCGGGATTCGGCTTGGTGCGATCGGTGGTCGGCACGTTGTGGTCGACGACGGCGAGCGTCTTTTCCGGCGAGTGCACCTTGCGGCCGGTGGCGCGCAGACCCTCGAACGCCTGCGGCGAGGTCACTTCGTGCACCAGATGGCGGTCGATATAGAGCAGGCAGGTGCCGTCGTCGGCTTCGTGCACCAGATGGTCGTTCCAGATCTTGTCGTACAATGTGGTCGGCTTGGACATGAGCTTCAGCTCCAGGAATGTTGTGGTGCGGATATGCGCGGTCACGCGCGGGCAACAAAATCGTCAGCGCAGCTTTTAGGCTGCGCGCGTAAGCTCTGACGTTGCCGAGGTCGCGAAGCGTCCGAAGAACCGGCCAGGCAGCCGCGAGCGATCGTCGATGACGATGCGCGTGACGGGGGCGAGGCTGGTCTGATCTGGAAACATTCCAAGAATATATAGCAGGCCGATTTGGAAGCGCGAGTGCTTTGACGCGCACGGCTGACGCAACAAAAAAGCGCGGGGTTTTGCCCCGCGCTCTCTAGAACTCGTCTGTAAACGGAGCTTACTCGTTGACGGCCTTGGCGTGCTCAGTCTTCTCGACGATGCGGGCCGACTTGCCGCGAAGGTTGCGGAGGTAATAGAGCTTGGCACGACGCACCTTGCCGCGGCGCACCACCTTGATCGAGTCGATCATCGGGGAGAGTAGCGGGAACACGCGCTCGACACCCTCGCCATAGGAGATCTTGCGGACGGTGAAGCTCTCGTTGAGGCCGCCGCCGGAACGGCCGATGCAGACGCCTTCATAGGCCTGCACGCGGGTGCGGTCGCCTTCGACGACCTTCACGTTGACGATCACGGTGTCACCGGGACCGAATTCCGGAATCTCCTTGCTGGCGGAGAGCTTGTCGAATTGCTCTTTTTCGAGCTGTTGGATCAGGTTCATGGGTAAATCTCCATCGGCGCGCCCAGCCGCAGGACGGGGGCTGCGCGAAATTCGTTGATCCAGCTATTGCGGATGTGGCCGCTCCTATAAGGCAAGCCGGAGCGTTTGTCACCCGTCTGTCTTGTTTTTTGGCGTTTTTTGGCGTCTGGCTCGATTCGGGGCTTTGGCCGGGATTTTGGCCCACAAATCAGGCCGCCGGGCCGCCGTCAGGGCCTCGGATTGTGCCCGCCGCCAGGCTGCAACCTTGGCGTGGTCGCCGGAGGTCAGGGTCTCCGGGATCGGAGCCCCCTCGAACAGCTGCGGGCGGGTGTATTGGGGGTATTCGAGCAGGCCCTCCGAAAAGCTTTCCTCGGTTCCCGAGGCCTCCTTGCCCATCACGCCGGGCAGCAGCCGGACGCAGGCGTCGATCAGGGCCAGCGCGGCGATTTCGCCCCCGGACAGCACGTAGTCGCCGATCGAGACCTCCTCCAGGCCCCGTCCGTCGATCACCCGCTGGTCCACGCCCTCGAACCGTCCGCAAACGATCAGGGGACCCGGACCCTCGGCCAGCTCCACCACCCGGGCCTGGGTCAATGGCCGACCCCTCGGGCTCATCAGCAGTTTCGGCCGGTCCGCGCTGATCCCGGCGGCATCGATCGCCGCCGCCAGAACATCGGCCCGCAGCACCATGCCCGGTCCGCCGCCCGCGGGGGTGTCGTCGACGCTCCGATGCCGGTCGGTGGCTGAGGCCCGGATGTCCCGCGCCTCGAGCTCCCAGAGCCCGCCAGCCAGCGCCCGGCCGGCCAGGCTCACGCCGAGCGGCCCCGGAAACATCTCCGGAAACAGTGTCAGCACCGTCGCGCGCCAGGGTGAGGAGGTCGTCATGGCCGCTGGTTAGGGCATTGCGGCCGACAGGTCGAGGCCCGGCCGGCCGAGTTGGTTATTGCTTGCGGCCGTACTCGACGAGCTCGATGACGTTATTGGTCAGCAGATGGCCGTTGCCGCGCGCCACGTAGGTCCGTTTCGCCCAGTGGTCGATGGCCGGCGCGTACCAGGTCATGGCCGAGATCTCGTGCTTGCGGCTCGGATCGTTGGTTGGACGCCTCAGGAGCGTCGTTTCGATCTTGTACGTCTCGAACGTGCCGGCCTTGGTGGTGATGGTCTCCTGGCCGACGACCTTCGAATGGCCCGAGCGTTTCCAGATGAAGCCCTTGCTGCTGTTGACGTCATCGGCGGAGAAGCTCCAGCTATCGCCGATTTTCAGTGGCGCATGGATGCCGCTGCCGTCGCCGGGCTGATATTTCCACTCACCCGCGTTCTTCAGATTCCACGACCGATCGTAGATGTTCAGGCCCTCGGCCTCCTTGCCGTCGGTCGTGACCCGAACGCTGATCTCGGCAGGCGTGACCTCGGTGACGATGTTCCTGCGGACCGCGCTGACCTTGCCGCTGATTTCGTCCCGCACCTCGTAGGTCCAGAAGTCGCCTTGCAGGGGTGCCTCCATCGCGATGACCGGCTTTGCGGCGGCGGGCGGATCGCTCGCCGCCGATGCCAGGGTGGTGCCGGCAAGCAGACAAGCCATCATCGTGGCCGCGTAACGAGACATCTTCATGCTCCCCGGAAGGCTTCGGTCATCGACGGTCGCTTTCGCGCCGGCCGCTAGCGGCGGCCGTATTCGATCATTTCGAGCGCGCCCCGCTCGCGAACCCTGCCGTCCGCTCTGCTGACATAAGTGCGCTTCACCCAATGGTTGATCTCGGGCACGTACCAGGCCTGCTGCTCGGCCTGGGATTTCTTGGTGGGATCGTTGGCGTTTCGCATCTCGATCGAGGTTTCGATCTTGTAGGCCTCGAATGTGCCGGCGCGGGTGGTGATGGTCTCCCTGGCAGTGACCTTCGAGGTACCCGTGCGCTTCAGGTTGACACCCGCCGTGCTGTTCGAGTCGCTGGACTTGAACGTCCAGGTCTTGCCGATCGCGAGCGGCATGCGGATGCCCGTGCCGTCATTCGGCGTGAACCGCCATGCACCATTGTTGATGATGTCCCACGACCGGTCATAGGTCTGGTAGCCGAAACCGGGCTTGCCGAGGATCTCGAACCGGACGCTGATCTCGGTGGCCGACACGTCGGTGATGGTGTGCGTCATGGTCGATTTGAGGTCGCCCGTGATCTCGTCGCGCATCTCGTAGGTCCAGTGGTCACCGACCTGCGGCTCCTCCATCGGGGCGAGCGAGGTGGCTTGCTCGGCTGCAGCCGGCGGGGGGCTCGGTGGCGTCTGCGCACTGACAAGGCCCGCGGATGCGAGCAGGCCGATCGTTGCCATAAGACAGCGGCGCAGCATTTGGAGCTCCGGTGTTGGGGAGAGGCGCGGGAGGGCGATGCAACCAAAGCGTGAACGAGCCGGATGCCCGATGCAAGTGAAGATTTCGCGAGATTTGTTAGCGAGCCGTTACCGCACCGTCATGATGACGGAGCCTCGCTGTCATCATCACCCTCGATCTCCTGCGGCAGCGCGATCACGACGCGGCCGCCTGTGAGATCGACTTCCGGCACCACCGCGTTTGTGAACGGCAGCAGCATCGTCGTGCCCTTTGCAGATCCTTTGGGCGGAGCGATCTCGATGATGTCGCCGGCGCCGAAATTGTGGATCGCGAGCACGCGGCCGAGCGCGTCGCCGTCGGTGGTGACGGCGGCGAGCCCGATCAGGTCGGTGTGGTAATATTCGTCCTCGTCGGTCGCGGGCAGCTTTTCGCGCGCGACGTAGAGCTCGATGCCGTTGAGGCGCTCGGCCTCATCGCGGGTCGTGACGCCCTTGAACGTCGCGACCAGATGATCCTTGGCTTCGCGCGCCTGCGCGACCTCGAACTGGCGCTTGCCATCCTTGGACAGAAGCGGCCCGTAGCGCCTGACCGCAAAGGGATCTTCGGTGAAGGTCCACAGCTTGACCGCACCGCGCACACCATGCGCGGCGCCGATCCGCGCGACGCAGACCAGCGCCGACATGATCTGACCTTAACCCTTCGCGGCGGCTTCGGCCTGCGCCTTGCGCTCCTTGCGCGGCACGGCCTTCTCAGGGTTGTTGCGCGCTTCGCGCTTCTTGACGCCGGCGGCGTCGAGGAAACGCGCCACGCGGTCCGACGGCTGCGCACCCTTGGCGACCCAGGCCTTCACCTTGTCCATGTCGAGCTTGAGGCGGGCCTCGTTGTCCTTCGGCAGCAGCGGGTTGAAATAACCGAGACGCTCGATGAAGCGGCCATCGCGGGGAAAGCGCGAATCGGCGACGACGACGTGATAGACGGGGCGCTTCTTGGTGCCTGCGCGAGCGAGGCGGATAACGACGGACATCTGGTTCTCCTTCAAAGTACAGTTTGTTCGGTTGGTTGGTATTCCGCGTCGCGCGAGATGCTTAGGATCCCTCGCGACGAATTCCTCATTTCTTCTTGCCCGGAAATCCGCCGAGGCCCGGCAGCGTCGGCTTGCCGCTCAGCCCGGTCAGTCCGGGAACGTTGGGCAGGCCGGTGCGCAGACCAGCGGGCAAATCCTTCGGCAGGCTGGGCAGACCTTGTCCGCCGCCTTTCATCTTCTCCTGCAACGCCTTCATCTCTTCGGGCGAGGGCGGCTTCATGCCGCCGCCAAAGCCCATCGCCTGCGCAATGCCGGCGAGCGGGCCACGCTTGCCCGAGCCCATGGCCTTCATCACGTCGGCCATGTTCCGGTGCATCTTGAGCAGCTTGTTGACCTGCTCGACGCTCTGGCCGCTTCCTGCGGCGATGCGCTTCTTGCGGCTGGCCTTGAGCAGGTCGGGATGACGGCGCTCGTCGCGCGTCATGGAATCGATCACCGCGACCTGGCGCTTCAGGATCTTGTCGTCGATGCCGGCGGCCGCGATCTGGTTCTTCATCTTGGCGATGCCGGGCATCATGCCCATCAGCCCGCTGATGCCGCCCATGTTCGCCATCTGCAACAGCTGCTCGCGCATGTCGTTGAGGTCGAACTGACCCTTGCGCATGCGCTCGGCGGTGCGCGCGGCCTTTTCGGCGTCGATGTTGGCGGCGGCACGTTCGACCAGCGACACCACGTCGCCCATGCCGAGGATGCGGCCGGCGATACGATCGGGATGGAAATCTTCCAGCGCGTCGGTCTTTTCACCGGTGCCGATCAGCTTGATCGGCTTGCCGGTGACGGCGCGCATCGACAGCGCGGCGCCGCCGCGGCCGTCGCCGTCGACGCGTGTCAGCACGATGCCGGTGAGGCCGACGCGCTGATCGAAGGCGCGCGCGAGATTCACGGCGTCCTGGCCGGTGAGGCTGTCGGCGACCAGCAGCACTTCATGCGGATTGGCAGCGGCTTTGATCGCAGCCGCTTCCGCCATCATGTCTTCGTCGAGCGTGGTGCGGCCGGCGGTGTCGAGCAGCACGACGTCGTAGCCGCCGAGCTTGCCGGCTTCCAGCGCGCGCTTCGCAATCTGAGCCGGCTGCTGGCCGGCGACGATCGGCAGGGTCGGAATGTCGAGATCGCGGCCGAGCACGGCCAGCTGCTCCATCGCCGCCGGGCGATAGATGTCGAGCGAAGCCATCAGCACCTTGCGCTTGTCGCGCTGGACCATGCGGCGGGCGAGCTTTGCGGTGGTGGTCGTTTTACCGGAGCCTTGCAGACCGACCATCATGATCGGCACCGGCGGCACGGAATTGACGTCGATGGTCTGGCTTTCGGCACCGAGCGTGTTGATCAGCTCGTCATGGACGATCTTGACCACCATCTGGCCGGGCGTGACCGATTTGACGACGGTGGCGCCGATCGCCTGCTCGCGGACGCGCTCGGTGAAGCTGCGCACCACTTCGAGCGCGACGTCAGCCTCCAGCAGCGCGCGGCGCACCTCGCGCATCGCGGCGTCGACGTCCTTTTCGGTCAGCGCACCGCGCCCCGTCAGACGATCGAGAATGCCACCAAGCCGTTCCGACAGATTGTCGAACAATGCCGTTGTCCCTTGTCCTGCTCGCGCAGGGTTGCCGCGTTCACCATCGTCATGCCCCGGCTTAACCGGGGCATCCAGTACGCCGCGGCACCTCGGTTCAGCCGAGCTGCCTCTGGGATACTGGATCGCCCGATCAAGTCGGGCGATGACCACTTCCAAAGCAAGCGATCTTCCAAACACCTTTGCGCCCGAGGGCGCACAGCGCTGTCGGGCGTTGGCCTCTGGCCTCCAGGGCCAGTAGGCGGGTCGAAAAGAAAGCCTTTCCGAGAAAGTGGCGGGGTTAAACGCCGCTCCCGCCCAAAAGTCAAGGAAAGTTAGGGTGCCGGGGTGCCTTTGCCAGGGCAAGGCCCTGAGAATACGGAACTTTTCGCGGCCGGTTCCTTTTGCCTGGGCTCCGCCCATATAGAAGACGATGACTTACCTCCGTTACCATCCCTGAAGCCCGCTTGTGCCGATCACCCGCCGCCGCCTCTTTGGATCGCTCGCCGGTGGCGCCGCGCTGGTTGGTGTTCCGCCCCTCTGGATGTCCCGCATGAAAACCTATGACGGCCCGGTCTCCGACCATTTTGACGGCCTGACCTTCTTCGATCCCGACGGGGCGCCGCCGAGATCGCTCGGCGAGGTGCTGCGGTGGCAATTAGGTGGCCGGGGGCAGCGCGCGGACTGGCCCGACTGGGTGCCCAACCCCCATGCCGACACGCCGCCGCAGCGCGTCGAGGGCGACAAGGTGCGGCTCTCCTTCGTCGGCCACGTCAGCTGGCTGGTCCAGGCCGGCGGCCTCAACATCCTCGTCGATCCCGTCTGGTCCTCGCGGGTCTCGCCCGTCAGCTTTGCCGGACCGAAGCGGCACAACGACCCCGGTATCGCGTTCGAGAAGCTGCCGAAGATCGACGTCGTGCTGGTCTCGCACGGTCATTACGATCATCTGGACATCGCGACGCTGTCGCGGCTTGCCAAGAACTTTGCGCCGCGCGTGGTGACGCCACTCGGCAACGACGTAACGATGCGCAGCGCCGACTCCTCCATCAAGGTGGAGGCCTTCGACTGGCACGATCGCGTCGAGCTCGGCGGCGGCATCGCCGTGACGCTGGTGCCGACCCGGCACTGGTCGGCGCGCGGCATGTTCGATCGCAACAAGGCACTGTGGGCGAGTTTCGTGCTGGAGACACCGGCGGGGAAAATCTACGTGGTCTGCGATTCCGGCTATGGCGACGGCGGGCACTTTCGCCGCGTCGCAGAGAAGCACGGGCCGCTGCGTCTGGCGATCCTCCCGATCGGCGCCTACGAACCGCGCTGGTTCATGCGCGACCAGCACATGAATCCGGAAGACGCCGTGAAAGCGCTGGCCGATTGCGGCGCGCAAGCCGCGCTCGGGCATCATCACGGCACGTTCCAGCTGACCGATGAAGCGATCGACGCGCCGGCCAAGGCGCTGGTCGAAGCGTTGGATGCCGCGAAGCTTCCGCAGGAACGGTTCGTGGCGATGCAGCCGGGACAGGTGGTGGAGATCTAAATCCATCCACGTACACAACTTGCCCCGGACGCAGCGCAGCGTCTCTTCGACGGTGCGCTGCAGAGCCGGGGCCCATGCAGCAGCACGTGCCGTTGGCTTTCTGGGTCCCGGCCCTGCGCAGCGGCGTTTCACGCTGCAGCGCGTCCGGGACAAGAGACTTATTTGCCTTCAGGGCGAATAATCGCCCAGCTGACATTCACCGTCACCGACAGCGTTTCCTCGCCCGGGGCGACTGCCGCGGGCGCCGCCATCGGCGCGGTCGCCATTCTTGCCTTGAACAGCGGCACCGGAGCGCCGCCCTCGGATACGCTGAGCGGCGAGCCGAGCGTGACGCCGGTGGCCTTGGCATAGATCTCGGCCTTGCGGCGGGCGTCCACGACCGCCTGTTCGCGGGCGTCGTCGAGCAGCTTTGAGGCCTGCGTCACCTCGAAGGAGATGTTGCCGATGTCGTTGGCGCCGGCGCCGACCAGCGTGTCGATGATGCCAGCGACCTTGGTCACGTCGCGGATCTTCACGGTAACGCGGTTAGAGGCGCGGAACCCGACCACGGGCGAAGCGCCGGTGGATTTGTTCTGGCCGTATTGCGGCTGCAAGGACAGGCGCGAGGTCTGATAGTCCTTCTCGGCGATGCCAGCGCCCTTCAGCGCCAGCAGTACCTTGCCCATCGCGGCGTTGTTGGCGTCGGAGGCTTCCTTCGCCGACTTGGCGTCGTTGGCGACGCCGGCGTCGATCTGCGCGAGATCGGGCGCCGCGGAGATCGTGGCTTCGCCGCTCACCGAGATCGCGGAGGGAAAATCGTCCGCGCGTGCGGGCGTCGCCAGCAGCGTGGCGGCGAAAGCGGCGGCAAGGGACGTAAAAAGGACGGCAGGCTTCTTCATCTCTCTCACTTCAATGGCACGAACACGTTGATCACGAGCTTGTCCTCCGCCGTCTTCAGGGGATCGGTGAGGTACTCCTCGATAAAGGTGTCCTTGGCTTCCAGCTTCTTGTCGTCGAGGTGATTGGTGATCGCCTCATAGGTGTTGTCCATGTTGTCGTAGGAGCCGCGATGAACGAATTTCAGCGCCTTGCCTTCGGGCGATTTGCCGATGCTCATGTCCTTGGGCAGGTTCTTCGGGTCCTGCTCGACCGGGATCTCGGCCAGGAAGGTGAAGCCGGTGTCGTCGGTCGAGGTGTAAACGATCATCGAATTGCCGGCGGGCTTGATGCCCTGCTTGTCCAGCAGCGTGTTCAGCGCCTTGAAAGCGTCGATCAGCGTGTCGAAGGCCGAATCCCAATTGGCAGTGCCCTTGACCATCACGACCTTCTTCGGCTCGAGCGTGGTCTCCAGGCCAAAGGGATCGGCGGTCTGCACCGGGGCGGGCGTCGCGGCCGCAGCGGGCGGCGGGGCCGCCGGAGCGGGTGAGGGCGAAGCGCTGGCCGCAGGCGATGGCGCCGGAGAGGGCGCCGCCGCGGGCGCAGGTGCCGCACTTGCGGCCGGGGAGGGCGAGGCCGACGGAGCCGGCGAAGGGCTGGCCGACGCGGCGGGCGCCGGGCTCGGGGTCTGCGCCAGAGCGCCGGGCACGCCAAACGACATGGTCGCTGCCGGGATCAGCGCGAGCAGTGCGAGGCGACAAAAACGATTCATTCTATTCTCCCCAAGGGCTTATGCGCCAAGGCCTTACATCCCCAAGGCCTTGAGCCGGCCGCGCGTCCCGGATTGCGCGAACCCTGCCGTTCTAACACGCGAGTGCCGAATTCGTCCCATGACAGATGCGTCATGGCTATGGCGGCAAATCACTGGCCAAGCCGCCAAGGATCGCCATATAAGGCAGGCGAAATTCGGGACATTTCATGAGCGCTCTGGCCAACCACGCATTTGCCAAGATGAACGGCATCGGCAACGAGATCGTCGTTGTCGACATGCGTGATTCCGCCGCGCCGGTGACGCCGGACGACGCCCGCGCGGTCGCGTCCGCGCCGGGCGGCGTGCCCTACGACCAGCTCATGGTGCTCCGGAAGCCGCGGTTCGACGGGACCGAGGCCTTCATCAGCATCTACAACAATGACGGCTCCGAGGCCGGCGCCTGCGGCAACGGCATGCGCTGCGTGGTGCGGCGCATCTTCGAGAAGACCGGGCAGACCACGGCAACGTTCGAGACCGCCGCGGGCCTGCTCAATTGCTGGCAGGGCCCGGCGCCCGATCTCTACACCGTCGATATGGGCGCGCCGAAGTTCGGCTGGCAGGAGATTCCGCTGGCGGAAGAGTTTCGCGACACCCGCTACATCGAATTGCAGATCGGGCCGATCGACAATCCGATCCTGCATTCGCCTTCAGTGGTGAGCATGGGCAATCCGCATGCGATCTTCTGGGTCGAGGACGTCAACGCCTATGATCTCGAGCGTTTCGGTCCGCTGCTGGAAAATCACCCGATCTTCCCCGAACGCGCCAACATCACGCTCGCCCACATCGTCGATCGCGACCACGTCACGATCCGCACCTGGGAGCGTGGCGCGGGCCTGACCAGAGCTTGTGGTTCGGCGGCCTGCGCGACCGCGGTCGCGGCCGCGCGGCTGAAGCGCACCGAGCGCAATGTCGAGATCGCGCTGCCCGGCGGCAAGCTCGGGATCGAATGGCGTGAAAGCGATGACCACGTGCTGATGACGGGCCCCGCGACCTTCGAATATGAGGGCTCCTTCGATCCGGCGCTGTTCGCGCCGGTCGGCTGATGGCCGTCGACGTCGTCACCTTCGGCTGCCGCCTCAATGCCTTCGAGGCCGAATTGATCCGCCGCGAGGCTGAAGGCGCTGGCCTTTCCGATACCATCGTCATCAACAGCTGCGCCGTCACCAACGAGGCGGTGGCGCAGGCGCGCCAGTCGATCCGTAAATTGAAGCGCGAACGACCGGGCGCGCGCATCGTCGTCACCGGCTGTGCGGCGCAGACGCAGAGCCGGATGTTCGCAGACATGGCCGAGGTCGATCGCGTCCTCGGCAATGACGACAAGATGCGCAGCGAAGCCTGGCGCGATGCGCGTGCCGCGTTCGATCTCGGTGCGAGCGAAAAGATCGCCGTCAGCGACATCATGGCGGTGAAGGAGATGGCGCCGCATCTGATCGACGGCTTTGCGAGCGGCCTGCCGCGCGTGTTCGTGCAGGTGCAGAACGGCTGCGACCATCGCTGCACGTTCTGCATCATCCCCTATGGCCGCGGCAATTCACGCTCGGTGCCGATGGGCGCGGTGGTCGATCAGGTGCGGGCGCTTGTTGCGCGCGGCCATGCCGAGATCGTGCTGACCGGTGTGGACCTCACCAGCTATGGCGCCGACCTGCCGGGTGCACCAAGACTCGGCATGCTGACGAAGCAGATCTTGCGGCACGTGCCGGAGCTCAAGCGCCTGCGCATCTCCTCGATCGATTCGATCGAGGCCGATGCCGATCTGCTGGATGCCATCGGCGACGATGCGCGCCTGATGCCGCATCTGCACCTGTCGCTGCAATCCGGCGACGACATGATTTTGAAGCGCATGAAACGGCGGCATTCGCGCAACGACGCGATCGCGTTCTGCGACCAGGTCCGCCGCCTGCGCCCGGACATCGCGTTCGGAGCCGACATCATCGCGGGCTTTCCGACCGAGACCGAGGAGATGTTTTCGCGCTCGCTGGATCTCGTGGAGGAGTGCGGTCTGACGTTCCTGCACGTCTTCCCGTATTCGCCACGCCCCGGCACGCCGGCCGCGCGGATGCCGCAGGTCGCGGGCGGTGCGATCAAGGAGCGTGCGAAGCGGCTGCGTGCGGCGGGCGAAGTGGCATTACGACGGCGGCTGCAAGAGGAAGTGGGTACGACGCGCGATGTGCTGATCGAGAGCGACAGCCAGGGCCGCACGGAGCATTATCTGCCGGTGGCGATCGCGGGTGAACGTATTGGCCGTGTGGTGCCGCTGATGATCGCCGGCAGCGATGGCGAGCGGCTAACCACGTAATCAGTGTCGTCGCCCGGCTTGACCGGGCGACCCAGTACGCCGCGGCTCCTCGGTTCTATCGCTGCCGTCTCTGGAATACTGGATTGCCCGCTTTCGCGGGCAATGACAGCGGAGTGTGTGATGAGCAGCAGGCCTACAACGCCCGCACCTGCCAGAATCGCAGCGTCCGCCGCGCGTTCTCCGACGTCATTCGCGCGTAATTGCTTTTCGCCCTCGCGATATCGGCGGGTTTCATCGCGCCGGTGGCAAAGCGACTCTCGAGCACGGCGGCTGTGGTTTCCCAGCTGAGCTGGGCCGCCTTGCACGGCACCAGCAAGCCGTCCTCGCGCAGGCTCTGCATCAGCGGGCGAATCACTTCGACGGTCGATCCGGACAGGGCCGCTAATGCAGCCACGGTTTCCTCGTAGCGCCGCTGCGTGGCGAAGCCGAGCAGCGTCGCCTCGGTCAGCTGGCCCGTCGCCTTGAGATTTGCGATGGCCCGCTTGGCGCCTTCGAAATCGCGGACGGCCGACATCTCGCGCTCGACACCGACGGTCACGGCGGCGATCGCGCCCTGGATCTCCTCGAACAGATGCGGCGGTGCGCGCGACAGCAGCCGGGTGCGCACGGCATCCGTCGCAGAACGCAGCAACCGGCGGCGCAAATCGGACGGCAGGTCGACGCGGACGCCGACGCTCACGGCGAGCTCGGGATCGGCCTCCGCCTGCCCGACGATGACGGCAAATCCGTTTCCGGAAACGCGCGCGCCGGGATTGGCGGCAAGCCGCCGGCTGACGCTGGGATAGCGCCGCGCCAGCAGCGCGTCGGTGACGATCTCCTTGAGCCACCAGCGACCGGCGACCGCGAGCAGATGCGATTCGCCCTTGCTGGAGGCGATCTTCACCAGCTCGCCATCGTCGAGGCGCGCGGATTCCTGGAGCACGGGGCCGGCGATGCGAATTTCGTCATTATTGGCGAGGCGGCGGATCACGGAGGGCGGCGCCTGCGCGATCGGCGCAAGCTGCGCGCTGATCTCGGCCAGCGCAACGCGTGCGCCCATGTCGGCGATGGCGCGCAGCTCGATGGTGCCGATCAGGCGCTCGAGCACGTCGTCGAACAGCGCGATCTGCTCGTTGCCAAAACTTCCGGCGGAGGAGAGGAACAGGTCGGTGACGCGGCGGGCCGTTTCCAGGCCCTTTTCCGCCGAGCCGAGCCGAATCGCTGATTCGACTTCATCGATGATCGAAAACTCGGCCGTGGACATGACGCGTTGCTCGTCCTGAGCGAATGACGGAAGCTTGTTCTAAGCAATCGCTATCAATAGAGACGAGCACTGAACGTTTCGTAAACCACGGGGCGGAAGGCGAGCACTGCTTTGCTCCCCGACCGGCCACTGCTCCTCATCCTGAGGAGCCCGCGAAGCGGGCGTCTCGAAGGATGGCCGCGGGCGACAGTCGGGCCTTCATGGTTCGAGACGGCGCTGATGCGCCTCCTCACCATGAGGGGCTAAAACTATTCCCCATTCCACCCGCAGGCGCGGAGCTTGTCGTGCATGTGGGGCGGGGCCGGCGCGACCACGCGGATCGGCTCCTTGTTCCGGGAGATCGGTACCACGATCTCGCGGGAATGCAGGTGCAGCCGCGGCTCGCCGAAGCGCGGGCCGTTGCCGTAAATGTTATCACCGAAGATCGGCCAGCCGGTCGACGCCGAATGCACCCGCAATTGATGGGTTCGGCCGGTCACCGGTTCCATGGCGAGCCAGGTCAGCCCGTCGCCCCGGCCCATCACCTTCCAATTTGTGACGGCTTTCTGCCCTTCCGGGTCCGGCTTCTGCCACCAGCCGCGCTCGGCATTGAGCCGGCCGAGCGGCATGTCGATGGTGCCTTCGTCCTCGGCAGGGCCGCCCTCGACCACGGTCCAGTAGGTCTTGCCGATCTTGCCGTGCTTGAAGAGGAGGCCGAGTGAGGCCGTCGCCTTGCGATGGCGGCCGAGCACGAGGCAACCGGAGGTGTCCTTGTCCAGCCGGTGGGCCAGCACCGGCGGCCGCGGCAGGCCGAAACGAAGCGCATCGAACGACGTTTCCAGATTGGCCCCGCCCTTTGGGCCGCGGTGCACCGGCAGGCCGGCGGGCTTGTCGATGACCAGCATCAGCCCGTCGCGATGGAGCACGCGCGCCAGGATCTCGTCGGCGGTCAATTCGGGAACATCGAGCAATTGCAAGACTTTCGGTCAACACTTTCGTTTGGGAGCCGGAACGGCTAACACACCGCCACCATGAACGATACCACGTCAGATCCCCCCAAGCTGAGCTGGTGGCGCCGCCTGTCCAACGGGCTGAAGCGCACCTCGTCCTCGCTCGGGACCGCGGTCGCCGACCTCGTCACCAAGCGCAAGCTCGACCGCGCCATGCTCGACGACATCGAGGACGTGCTGCTGCGCGCCGACCTCGGCACGTCGGTCGCGGTGCGGATCGCGGACGCCGTCGGCACGGGCCGCTACGACAAGGCGATCTCGGCGGACGAGGTCAAGGACGTCGTCGCCACCGAGGTCGAGAAGGTGCTGGCGCCGGTGGCAAAGCCGCTCGAGATCGATACGGCCAAGAAGCCGTTCGTCATCCTCGTGGTCGGCGTCAACGGTTCCGGCAAGACCACGACCATCGGCAAGCTCTCGCAAAAATTCGCATCCGAGGGCCGCAAGGTGATGCTGGCCGCCGGCGACACGTTTCGCGCGGCCGCGATCGAGCAGCTCAAGGTCTGGGGCGAGCGCACCAGGACGCCGGTCATCGCTGGCACCCAGGGCTCGGATTCGGCAAGCCTCGCCTTCAACGCGCTGACGGCAGCGAAGGAGCAGGCCATCGACGTGCTCCTGATCGACACCGCCGGCCGCCTGCAGAACAAGGCCGAGCTGATGAACGAGCTCGAAAAGGTCGTGCGCGTGATCCGCAAGGTGGACGACACTGCGCCGCATGCCGTCTTGCTGGTGCTTGATGCTACGGTCGGCCAGAACGCGCTGTCGCAGGTCGAGGCCTTCCATCGCACGGCGGGGGTCACCGGCCTCGTGATGACGAAGCTCGACGGCACCGCGCGCGGCGGCATTCTGGTGGCGCTCGCGGAGAAATTCAAACTGCCGGTGCATTTCATCGGCGTCGGCGAAGGCGTCGACGATCTCGCGCCGTTCACCGCGCGCGATTTCGCCCGTGCGATCGCCGGAATCGAAAGCTGAGAATGGACAAGACCCAGCCGCATCCGCTGTTCAAGCTCGCGACCGAGCTCGGTCCGCTGCTCGTGTTCTTCTTCGTGAATGCGAAGTTCAATCTGTTCGCCGCGACCGGCGCCTTCATGGTCGCGATCGTGGCGGCGATGATCGCGTCCTATGTGGTGACGCGCCATATCCCGATCATGGCGATCGTGACAGGCGTGATCGTGCTGGTGTTCGGCACGCTGACGCTGGTGCTGCACGACGAGACCTTCATCAAGGTCAAGCCGACCATCATCTACGGCCTGTTCGCGGCGATCCTCGGCGGCGGCCTGTTGTTCGGCCGCTCCTTCATCGCCGTCATGTTCGACCAGATGTTCAACCTGACCCCGCAGGGCTGGCGCATCCTCACGCTGCGCTGGGCGCTGTTCTTCGCCGGCATGGCCATCCTGAACGAGATCGTTTGGCGCACCCAGAGCACGGATTTCTGGGTGAACTTCAAGGTGTTCGGCGTCACGCCGATCACGATGGTCTTCGCCATCGCCCAGATGCCGCTGACCAAGCGCTACGGGATCGAGCCGGCGTCGCTGGAGGCGAGCGAGGCCGACGCGGGGGATGTGCGGAAGGGCTGACGGTCTCTCAGCTCGTCATTGCGAGCTGAAATGCGGCCATACACTCAACTGTCATCGCCCGGCTTGACCGGGCGATCCAGTATTCCAGAGACAGTCGTGAGATACGGTGAGGCCGCGGCGTACTGGATACCCCGGTCAAGCCGGGGCATGACAGCGGTGCGTGGTGCTGGCCCCTGCGCTCGCGCGAGAGCGGAGCTCAGCTCCCTGCCTTCAACGCCTTCTCCATCTGCGGCAACAACACCGTGCGCAGATTGTCCGGCGTGATCGGTCCGACCAGCTTGTAGACGATGGTGCCTTCGCGCCCGACGACGAACGTCTCCGGCACGCCATAGACGCCCCATTCGATCGAGGCGCGGCCGTTGGCGTCCACACCGACGCGGCCGAACGGGTTGCCGTAGCGGCCGAGGAAACGGCGCGCGTTGTCGGCCGCGTCCTTGTAGTTGATGCCGACGAGCTGGAAGCGCTTGTCTTTTGCCAGTTCGGTCAGGAGCGGTGCTTCGTCATGACAGGGTACGCACCAGGACGCCCAGACATTGACCAGGCTGACCTTGCCTTTGAACGCGGCGGGATCGAGGCCCGGTACCTGCGCGCTGTCGGCCTGCAATCCCTCGAGCGGCGGCAGCGCGGTCTGCGGCGCCGGCCGGCCGATCAGCGCGGACGGAATCCGCGAGGGATCGCCGCTGCCGAGCCGGAACCAGAACAGCAGCGCCAGGGCGATGAAGGCGATCAGCGGCAGCACCATCAGGAAGGTGCGGCGCTGCGGCGGAGCGGAAGTCGGTTGATCGCTCATGATTGATCGCTCACGGCGTGTCCGTTGCGCTGCGTCCGGAGCGGCGCGTGACGCCGCTGCGGTCGAGCTCGCGCAGGCGCTCGGTCTGGCTGCGATAGTCGAGCACGATCCAGCCGATCAGGATCACGACGACGAGCGCGGCCGCGGCATAGGACGTCACGATGAAGGACGCGTAGGGACCAAGTGACATCGTCATGCGGCCTTCTGGCTCGCCTGCATCATCTGCAAGGAGCGGACACGGCGGCGCAAAATCTCGTTGCGCATCGCCGCGATATGCAACGTGACGAACAGCAGCGTGAACGCGATGGCCATCAGCAGCAGCGGAATCAGGAACGATTTGTCGAGCGTCGAGCCGCCCATGCGCATCACCGACGCCGGCTGGTGCAGCGTGTTCCACCAGTCGACCGAGAACTTGATGATCGGCAGGTTGATCGCGCCGACCAGCGTCAGCACCGCGGCGGCGCGCGCCGCGCGCGAGGGATCCTCGACCGCGCGCCACAGCGCCATCAGGCCGAGATACATCAGGAAGAGGATCAGCACCGAGGTCAGCCGCGCGTCCCATTCCCAATAGGTGCCCCACATCGGCCGGCCCCACAGCGATCCCGTGAGCAGCGCGAGGAAGGTGAAGGCGGCGCCGATCGGCGCGGCGGCTTTGGCGGCGACGTCGGCGAGCGGATGCCGCCACACCAGCGTGCCCAATGAGGCGATGCTCATCACGCCCCAGACGAACATCGACAGCCAGGCGTTGGGCACGTGGATGAACATGATCTTCACCGTCGCGCCCTGCTGGTAGTCGTCGGGCGCGAGAGCGGACTGGTAGAGGCCGATGGTGAGCAGGATGACGGTCGCGGCCACAAGCCACGGCAGCAGCCGCGCCGTCAGCGCGAGGAACCGTGTCGGATTGGCGAGATCGATCAGCGTCATGGTATTCTGATAATCACAGGTCAGCACTCACGCAATCAGCATAAAAGCGCGCAGCGAAAGTTGATCGGGGTCAAGGGCATCCGGCCCATTTCAATCGAGACCATGGCGCAGGCTCGCCGCCGCCGCGAAAGGGCCGATGACGAGGCTGACCAGCGACAGCGCGCACAGGATCGAGAACGGCGCGCCGAACGTCATGGGACCGACGATCACGGCCTGCGAGGCCGCGACCCCGAAAATCAGCACCGGGATCGACAGCGGCAGCACCAGCACGGCCATCAACAGTCCACCCCGGTGCAGCGTCACCGCGAGCGCCGCGCCGATCATGCCGGTGAAGGTCAGCGCCGGCGTACCGGCCAGGAGCGTCAGCGCCACCGCCCCGGTCGCGACCATGTCGAGGTTGAGCAGCAGGCCGAGCACCGGGGTTGCGACAATCAGTGGCAGGCCGGCGGCCAGCCAATGCGCCAGCGCCTTGGCGGCGCAGGCGAGTTCCAGCGGCGTTCGGCTCATCGTGATCAGGTCGAGCGAGCCGTCCTCGTGGTCGGCCATGAACAGCCGGTCCAGGGTGAGCAGGCTTGCCAGCAGCGCGCCGAGCCACAGGATCGCCGGCCCGAGCCGCGACAGCAGCGCCAGATCCGGCCCCACCGCGAACGGCATCAGGACGACGACGGTCAGGAAGAACAGCACGCCGATCAATGCCCCACCGCCGACGCGGAGCGCGATCCGGATGTCCCGGCGGATGAGGGCGGACAGGGCGGTCATGGGGTGTATCCGACGTCGAGGCCGCCATGGGAGCCTGATTCGTGCCCCAGGCAAACTGCGCTCCCTCCCCCCTTGCGGGGGAGGGCGGGGGAGAGGGGTAGCCCCGAGAGAGATGCTTTTGAAGGGCTGACGGCGAGCGACAGAGCGCTCGCCTCCCCAGCGCTAGAACCGAATCGCCCTACCGTGCCGCACCCCTCTCCCCGACCCTCCCCCGTAAGGGGGGAGGGAACGGAGAGAGCCGGGCCCGGCCGCTTGGAAAACTGAGGGTCCATCGGAATCATGCTGAACCCCCAATCCTCAGCTCCCGCGAATCGATGCCGAGCGGCGCATGGGTCGCAGCGATGATCATGCCGCCCCGGGCCAGATGCTCCCGCATCAGGCCCTCGAACATCTCCTGGCCGGCCACGTCCAGCGCCGTAGTCGGCTCGTCCAGCAGCCAGACCGGGCGGCGCACCGTCAGCAGCCGGGCCAGCGACAGACGGCGGCGCTGGCCGGCGGACAGGAAGGCGGCCGGCAAATGAGTGGCGTGATCGAGCCCGACGATGGCGAGGCTCTTGGCCGCATCACTGCGCTCGCCGCCCAGAAAATCAGCCCAGAATGACAGGTTTTCCGCCACGCTCAGTGCTGGCTTCAGGGCGTCGCGATGGCCGAGATAGTGGCACTGCTCCGGCAGCGTCAGCTCGGCATCGCCGCCGGCGAGCGCGATTGTCCCGCCGGCCGGAATCAGCAGACCCGCGATCAGCCGCAGCAGCGAGGTCTTGCCCGAGCCGTTGCGGCCCACGACCGCCACGGCCTCGCCCGAGACCGCCTCGAAATCGAGCCCGGAGAACACCTCGCGGCCGCCGCGCACGCAGACGACCCCGCGTCCGGACAGCTGCATCTTGCCTTGGTTCAATCCGCTCAAAGCCTGGCCTCAGGAAATCTTGGGGTAGCGCATGGGAATTTTTGGCTCGCGGATTGCTGCGGCACGTTTGTGGCTGTGGCGGCGCGGTTAGAAAGCTTCTATAAGCCCGGAACTACTTGATGCAGCAACTTAACCTGCCCCTGCAAGCGACCCAGCCGGACTCGCTGACGGTGTTAAAATACCCCTTGCCGGGTATAACTAACAATTGGGATTTCCTACATGACCTCGCTCGACAGCTTCAAATGCAAAAAGACCCTCAAGGTCGGCGCCAAGACCTATGTCTATTACAGCCTGCCCACGGCCGAGAAGAATGGTCTGAAGGGAATTTCGAAACTCCCCTATTCGATGAAGGTTCTGCTCGAGAACCTCCTGCGCAACGAGGACGGCCGCACGGTCAAGAAGGAAGACATCGTGGCGGTGTCGAAGTGGCTGCGCAAGAAGTCGCTGGAGCATGAGATCGCATTCCGCCCGGCCCGCGTGCTGATGCAGGATTTCACCGGCGTGCCGGCCGTGGTCGATCTCGCCGCGATGCGCAACGCGATGCAGAAGCTCGGCGGCGATGCCGAGAAGATCAACCCGCTGGTGCCGGTCGACCTCGTCATCGACCACTCCGTGATCGTGAATTTCTTCGGCGACAACAAGGCCTTCGGCAAGAACGTCACCGAGGAATACAAGCAGAACCAGGAGCGCTACGAGTTCCTGAAGTGGGGCCAGAAGGCGTTCTCGAACTTCTCGGTCGTGCCGCCCGGCACCGGCATCTGCCATCAGGTCAATCTCGAATATCTCTCCCAGACGGTCTGGACCAAGAAGGAGAAGATGACGGTCGGCAAGAAGACCGGCACCTTCGAGGTCGCCTATCCCGACTCGCTGGTCGGCACCGACTCCCACACCACCATGGTCAACGGTCTCGCCGTGCTCGGCTGGGGCGTCGGCGGCATCGAGGCGGAAGCCTGCATGCTCGGCCAGCCGCTGTCGATGCTGCTGCCCACCGTCGTCGGCTTCAAGCTGAAGGGCGCGATGAAGGAAGGCGTCACCGCCACCGACCTCGTGCTGACCGTGACGCAGATGCTGCGCAAGCTCGGCGTGGTCGGCAAGTTCGTCGAGTTCTTCGGTCCCGGCCTTGATCACCTGTCCGTCGCCGACAAGGCGACCATCGCCAACATGGCGCCGGAATATGGCGCGACCTGCGGCTTCTTCCCGGTCGACGCTGCTGCGCTCGATTACCTCAAGACCTCCGGCCGCGCTCCGGCGCGCGTCGCGCTGGTGCAGGCCTATGCCAAGGCGCAGGGCCTGTTCCGCACCGCCAAGTCGGCCGATCCGGTGTTCACGGAAACGCTGACCCTCGACCTCGGCGACGTCGTTCCCTCGATGGCCGGTCCGAAGCGTCCCGAAGGCCGCATCGCGCTGCCGTCGGTCGCCGAAGGCTTTTCGCTCGCGCTCGGCACCGAGTACAAGAAGACCGACGAGCCCGGGAAGCGCTTTGCCGTCGACGGCAAGAACTTCGAGATCGGTCATGGCGACGTCGTGATCGCCGCCATCACCTCCTGCACCAACACCTCGAATCCGAGCGTCTTGATCGGCGCCGGCCTGCTTGCGCGCAACGCTGCCGCCAAGGGCCTCAAGGCAAAACCGTGGGTGAAGACGTCGCTCGCCCCGGGCAGCCAGGTGGTCGCGGCCTATCTCGCCGATTCCGGTCTGCAGGCCGATCTCGACAAGGTCGGCTTCAACCTGGTCGGCTTCGGCTGCACCACCTGCATCGGCAATTCCGGTCCGCTGCCCGAGGAGATCTCGAAGTCGATCAACGACAACGGCATCGTCGCGGCCGCCGTGCTCTCCGGCAACCGCAACTTCGAAGGCCGCGTCTCGCCGGACGTGCAGGCGAACTATCTCGCTTCGCCGCCGCTGGTCGTCGCCCACGCGCTTGCGGGCAGCGTCACCAAGAACCTCGCCGTCGAGCCGCTCGGTGAAGGCAAGGACGGCAAGCCGGTGTACCTCAAGGACATCTGGCCGACGACGAAGGAGATCAACGCCTTCATGAAGAAGTTCGTGACCGCGTCGATCTTCAAGAAGAAGTATGCCGACGTGTTCAAGGGCGACACCAACTGGCGCAAGATCAAGACGGTCGAGAGCGAGACCTACCGCTGGAACATGAGCTCGACCTATGTGCAGAACCCGCCCTATTTCGACGGCATGAAGAAGGAGCCGGAGCCGGTCACCGACATCATCGAGGCGCGCATCCTCGCCATGTTCGGCGACAAGATCACCACCGACCACATCTCGCCGGCCGGTTCGATCAAGCTCACCTCGCCCGCCGGCAAATATCTCAGCGAACACCAGGTGCGTCCGGCCGACTTCAACCAGTACGGCACGCGTCGCGGCAACCATGAAGTGATGATGCGCGGCACCTTCGCCAACATCCGCATCAAGAACTTCATGCTGAAGGGCGCTGACGGAAATATCCCGGAAGGCGGTCTCACCAAGCACTGGCCCGACGGCGAGCAGATGTCGATCTACGACGCCGCGATGAAGTACCAGCAGGAGCAGGTGCCGCTGGTGGTGTTCGCCGGTGCCGAATACGGCAACGGTTCCTCGCGCGACTGGGCTGCGAAGGGCACGCGCCTGCTCGGCGTCCGCGCCGTGATCTGCCAGAGCTTCGAGCGTATCCACCGCTCCAACCTGGTCGGCATGGGCGTGCTGCCGCTGACCTTCGAGGAAGGCACCTCCTGGTCGTCGCTCGGCCTGAAGGGCGACGAGAAGGTCACGCTGCGCGGCCTGGTCGGCGACCTGAAGCCGCGTCAGAAGCTGACCGCGGAGATCGTCTCCGGCGACGGTTCGTTGCAGCGGGTTTCGCTGCTTTGCCGCATCGATACGCTGGATGAGCTCGATTACTACCGGAACGGCGGCATTCTGCACTACGTGCTGCGCAAGCTCGCGGCCTAAGCGCGAATTTGT
Organism: Bradyrhizobium sp. S3.7.6; assembly: GCF_054061875.1. NCBI lineage: Bacteria > Pseudomonadati > Pseudomonadota > Alphaproteobacteria > Hyphomicrobiales > Nitrobacteraceae > Bradyrhizobium > Bradyrhizobium sp. S3.7.6. The sequence goes on from NZ_JBSSEQ010000001.1 coordinate 1,083,643, forward strand.
GAACGGTGGCTCACCGCGACGTGAGTAGAAGGTTAAACGAGGGCGGCCTATCACAAGGCCGCCTTCGTGCGTTAGAACACGCGTCCGATGGTCCCGCCCGGCGGAAAACCTCGCCCCGGACGGTTGAGTGTACGATGCCCGTAAGACTACGGTGACCATCAGGCGATAGGATCTTCCCCCACGCGTGCGAGGTGTGACGTTCAACATGACTGCAATGATGGCTTCTAATCTGGTTTCGCGCTGGTCCGGTGCACTCTGGTCGGGAGCACTTGGTATCTGCGCCATCGTCGCCGTCATCCGTCCCGCCGAGGCTGATCCTCGCGCCGTAGTCGAGCTCTTCACATCGCAGGGCTGCTCCTCCTGCCCGCCCGCCGACCAGGTCATCGGCGATCTCTCCAACGACCCGTCGATCATCGCGCTGAGCATGCCGATCGACTATTGGGATTATCTCGGCTGGAAGGACACGCTTGCGGATTCGCGCTTCTCGGCGCGGCAGCGCGCCTATTCGCGCATGCGCGGCGACCGCGAGGTCTATACGCCGCAAGTCGTGGTCAACGGTTCGACGCATGTCATCGGCAGCGATCGCGCCGGCATCGAGAGCGCGATCGGCAAGACCGACAACGGCACAGGCGTAATGAGCGTGCCGGTGACGATGTCGCTTGCAGGCAAGCAGATCAACGTGTCGGTGGCGGCGAGCAAGGAGTCGGCGGTCTCGCACGGTGAGGTCTGGATCTGCTCGATCACGAAATCGGTGCCGATCGCAATCAGCCGCGGCGAAAATCGCGGACAGCAGATCACCTATCACAACGTCGTGCGCAACCTGCTCAAGGTCGGCGACTGGAACGGGCGTCCGGAAAGCTGGACGGTGCCGTTGGAAAATCTCACGCGCGACGGCGTCGACGGCGCTGTGGTCTATGTCCAGGACGGCAGCCGTGAGAAGCCGGGTGCGATGCTTGGCGCGGCGTACACGTCGCTGCACTAGATCCGATCTCTCTCGCCAACGTCGCACTCGCTCTCACGCCTCATGGTGAGGAGCGCGCCCTCGCGCGCGAGGCGGACGATGCTACGCATCGCCGCGAGAACCATGCAGGCGCGGCTGATGCAGCGCGGCCTTCATCCTGCGAGTCACCGCTTCGCGGCTCCCCACGATGAGGGGTGAGAGTTGTCTTCGCGTTAATCAGAGAGAAGTTGGTCGTGCCGGAAACATCTCGGCACAAACCAAAAAGGACCAACTTGCGTTGGCCCTCCTTGTCGCGCGTACAGACCCGATCCTGACGGCCCCGGGGGGCTGGGGGCTGAGGAATCCGGAACCGAAAGGACCGGGTCAACGCACACAGGTCTTTTCGCAATGCAGGGCGGCAGGCGCTTGGCGGAAAAGCGGCGATATCAAGATTCCTTCTAACGATCCCGTGACGGTTTGCCGCGACAGAATTCCACTCCTGCGTGTGCTCCGATTCGCACCCGATTCAATCAGTTGAGTGAAGAGCCCCTTGCGGCGGGGAACAGTTGGCGCGATCATGCAATTGTCATGATCCGCGGTTCCGGGGACGGTCCTTCGCGGATGCGATCATGCCGCGAGATGAGGAGGCGCTCGATGAGTCTGACGCCGGAGGATGCCGATCCGAGCGAGCAGCGCGCCGTGGCGCGCCCCACCGCTGCGAATGCCCAACCCAACCGGGTGACATTCAACCGGCTGGAACTGAACCGCATCCTCAACCTGTACGGCCGCATGGTCGCCGACGGCGAGTGGCGCGACTATGCCATCGACTTCCTGAAGGACCGCGCGGTGTTCTCGGTCTTCCGCCGCGCCTCGGAGGTGCCGATCTATCGCATCGAGAAGGACCCGCGGCTGGCGCGCAAGCAGGGCATGTACAGCGTGATCTCGGCGACCGGCCTGATCCTGCGCCGCGGCCACGAGCTCGAGCGCGTGCTGCTGGTGATCGATCGAAAATTGGCGGTGGTTTAGCCTTACGGACGGTGCCGTAGTGTGGGCAAAGGCGCACCGCGCCGTGCCCACCATCTTTCCTCAATCACCGGGCATGCTGGGCACGCTTCCGCCTTCGCTCTCCGAGCTACGGCGGACAAGTCGCTTTGCCCACCCTACGAGACCGAGGTTATTTCGGCACCGTACTCGCGCCCTCGCCCAGATCCCGCTGCATCATCACCGTGTCGAGCCAGCGGCCGAATTTCAGGCCAACATTGGGATGCGTGCCGATCATCTTGAAACCGCCGCGCGTGTGCACGCCGATCGAGCCGGCATTGGCGGAATCGCCGATCACCGCGATCATCTGGCGGAAGCCGCGCGCCTCGCATTCAGCGATCAGCCGGTCCAGCAGCAATGAGCCGATGCCGCGGCGGTGGAACGCGGGATCGAGATAGATCGAGTTCTCGACCGTGAAGCGGTAGGCCGGCCGCGGTCGGTAGGCGCCGGCATAGGCATAGCCGGCGACGCTACGATCGAGGATGGCGACGAAATAGGGATAGCCGCCGTCGATCAGCGCGCGGTAGCGGCGCGTCATCTCGGCCAGATCCGGCGGCGCCAGCTCGAATGTCGCGGTGCCCTCGCGGACGGCCTGCTTGTAGATGGCGGTGATGGCGGGAAGGTCGGCCTCAATGGCGGGCCTGATCTCAGGTGCGGACATGGCGGCGAGATTAGAGCCTTCCCGCGGTCACTGGAAGGGGCAACGCCGCTTCCCCATGCTCCGTCATTGCCAGCGCAGCAGCCCTCCAATCTTCTCCGCTGTCATGCCCCGCGCAGGGGGGCATCCAGTACTCCGAGACAGCGCGGCTAGAACCGAGCCGCTGCGGCGTACTGGATCGCCCGCCCCAGTGCGCAATTGCGCACAAGGCGGGCGATGACAAGCGGGGGGGCGTCGCGCATCCCGGCCCAAACAAAAACCCCGGCCTCTCGGCCGGGGTTCGTATCCGTTCTCTCGTCGAAGCGCTTAGTCGCGCTGGCCAAGGAGCTGCAGGAGCAGCGTGAACAGGTTGATGAAGTTCAGGTACAGCGACAGTGCGCCGGTGATGGCCGCACGCTCTGCGATGTCACCGCCGGCCGAGGCGTAGCCGTAGATGTAGTCGTTCTTCAGCCGCTGGGTATCCCAGGCGGTGAGGCCCGCGAACACCAGCACGCCCACCACCGAGACGATGAACTGCAGCATCGTGCTCGCCAGGAACAGGTTGACCAGGCTCGCGATGATGATGCCGATCAGGCCCATGAACAGGAACGAGCCCATCCCGGTCAGATCACGCTTGGTGGTGTAGCCGTAGAGGCTCAGTGCGCCAAACGTGGCCGCGGTGATGAAGAACACCCGCACGATCGAGGTGTGCGTGAACACCAGGAAGATCGAGGACAGCGAGATGCCCATCAGCGCCGCGAACACCCAGAACAGGATCTGCGCGGTCGAGGGGGCGAGACGGTTGATGCCCGCCGAGATCACGAACACCATCGCGAGTGGCGCGAGCATGAACAGCCACTTCAGGGGGCTGACGAACATCGCGTAGCCGAACGGCGTCAGGAACAGCTTGCCGACGCGGACGGCCTCCGGGGTCGGAACGTCGGTCACGGCGGCCATATAGACGCCGAGCGCGGCCAGGCCGGTGATGGCGAGGCCGATGCTCATGTAATTGTAGATGCGCAGCATATAGGCGCGCAGGCCGGCATCGACCGTCGCGGCGTCAACACGCCCGGCGGCCCTGCCGAAAGGAGAAGCGTAGTTACGGTCTAGGTCCGACATGGTCGAATTCCCGTTGGTTAGCCCGGTCCGGCATGAGGGTCGCCATGCCGCCGGTTCGTCAAATTCTATCTCGGATACCGATCTGTGCCGACTAAATTCTGGCTCATAATCGGGGGTCCGAACCCATTGGATATGTGGGAAACTAACACATTCGCTGCAACCGTCCACGCGCGGCTGAATGTCGCCCTCGCCCGCAATCCTGGCGAGCAGACGTGGTTAATCGCTGGAATCGTGCGATTCCGACATCGCGGGGTCGCCCGCTACCATTTGTCACAAATTCCGCAACACCGTGGCGGGCTTTTTGTTCAATGCCAGCAGCGTCCCAGCGAGCCCAAGTCCGACCGTGACGACCAGGGCCGCCGCGACCACGCCGGCCGCGCTGCCGGCCTGCCAGACGAAACTCAGCGTCATCAGCCGCGTCACGATCATCCAGGCCGCGACGCTGCCGGCGATCACGCCGAACACCGCGGTGGCAAGTCCGATCAGCAGGTATTCGAGGGCGTAGGCGCCGAGCAGCCGCAGCCGGGTCGCGCCGAGGGTCTTGAGGATCACCGCATCGTAGACCCGGTGGCGGTGGCCGGCGGCGAGCGCGCCGCCCAGCACCAGGATCGCCGAGATCAGGGTCACCGCGCTGGCGCCGCGGATCGCCAGCGCCAGATTGGTCACGACCGAGCCGACCGTCTCCATCACCTCGCGCACGCGCACGCTCGTCACCATCGGATAGGTGTCGGCGACTTGCCTGATGATCTTGCCGTCGCCGGCCGCAGTGCCGCCGGCCTCAGTCAGCGTCGCGATATGGGTGTGGGGCGCGCCCTTGAAGGCATTGGGCGAGAACACCAGCACGAAATTGATGCCCATGCCCTGCCAGTCGATGGTGCGCAGATTGCCGATTTTGGCCGGGATGTCGCGGCCGAGCACGTTGACCACGATCTCGTCGCCGAGCTTGAGACCGAGCCCGTCGGCGATCTTCTTCTCCATCGAGACCAGCAGCGGGCCGGAATAGTCGGCGCTCCACCATTCGCCCTCGACCACCTTGGAACCCTTCGGCAATTCGGCGGTATAGGTCAGGCCGCGGTCGCTTTGCAGCACCCATTCGGAATCGGTGGTGGGCTTGAGGTCCTCGGCACGCACGCCGCGCGCGGCGACGATGCGGCCGCGCAGCATCGGCACGTCCTCGACCTTTGCGCCCGGCGCGATCCGGCGCAGATAGCCGTCGAACTGCTCGGCCTGCGTGCTCGGGATGTCGATGAAGAAGAACGACGGCGCGTGCTCGGGGAGGGCCGCAAGGAACTGCCGGCGCAGATTGCCGTCGATCTGGGTGATGGTGACGAGCACGGCGAGCCCGAGCCCGAGCGACAGCACGACGGAGGGCGTCAGCGCGCCGGGCCGGTGGATGTTGGCGATCGCCAGCCGCAGCATCGGCAGGCGCGTGCGCGGCAGCCGGCGCGCGATCGTCATCAGCAGGGCGGCGATGCCGCGGAGCAGGGCGAATACGACGACGGAGGAGGCCACGAACACCGCGGCGATGCGCTTGTCGAAGGACAATCCAATCACGACCGCGATCAGCAGCGCGATCACGACGGCCATGAACACGACATAGCTCCAGCGCGGCCGGTGCCATTCGGAGCTGATGGTGTCGCGGAACAGCGCGGCGACTGGCACGTCGTGCACGCGCCCGAGCGGCCACAGGCCGAAGGCGAGCGCCGTGAGCAGGCCATAGACGAAGGACAGCGCGAGCTCGTCGGCATGCACGGCCGGCACCACCGGCAGCGGCAGCAGTTTTCCGAACAGGCCGACGATGGCGAACGGCATGGCGGCGCCGAGCGCAAGGCCGATCACCGAGCCAATTCCCGCCAGCAGGAGGACCTGCGCCAGATAGATGCCGAACACGTCGCGGCCGGTGGCGCCGACCGCCTTGAAGGCCGCGATGACCTCGAGCCGGCGGTCGATATGGCTCTTGACGGCATTGGCGACGCCGACGCCGCCGACCAGGAGCGCGGCGAGGCCGACCAGCGTCAAGAATTGCGTGAAGCGGTTGATGTTGCGCTCGAGCTGCGGCGAGGCATTGGAGCGGCTGCGGATCTCCCAGCCGGCCTGCGGCGCGGCGTTGCGCGCGTCCGCGATGAAGGCGTCGGTGGCGCGCTCGCTGTTGCCGGTATCAGGCAGCTTCACCCGGTACACCCAGCGCACCAGGCTGCCGGGCTGGATCAGGCCGGTGGCGCGCAGACCCGCCTCGCTGATCAGGAAGCGCGGCCCGAAACCGATGCCGCCGGCGAGCTTGTCGGGCTCGGCTTCGACGGTGCTGCGGATCTGGAACGTTGCGCTTCCGATGGTGACGCGGTCGCCGGTCTTCAGCGACAGCCGCGCCAGCAGCGTCGGATCGGCGGCGGCACCGAACGCGCCGTCGCGCTCCGCGAGCAGGTCGGACATCGGCAGCGGCGGCGCCAGCGTCAGCTGACCCAGCATCGGATAGGTGTCGTCGACCGCCTTCATCTCGACCAGCGCGAGCTGGCCGTCGGCGGCGCGCGCCATGCCGCGCAAGGTCGCGGCGGTGGAGACGGTGCCGCGCGAGCGCAGGAAGGAGACCTCCTCGGGCTTCGCCTCGCGCTGGAACAGCACGAAGGAGACGTCGCCGCCGAGCAACGTACGGCCCTCGCGCGCGAGACCGTCGCTCAGGCTCGCCGAGACCGAGCCGACGCCGGCGATGGCCATCACGCCGAGCGCGATGCAGGCGATGAAGACATAGAAGCCGCGCAGGCCTCCGCGCAATTCACGCAGCGCGTAGCGCAGCGACAGCGCGACGCCGTTGGGCTTCGCGAACGGTTCGGCCGCGATGCTCATGCCGGTGCAGACTGGGTGTCGATGCGGCCGGAGCGCAGGCGGATCACGCGATCGCAGCGCTGCGCGAGCGAGGAATCGTGCGTGACCAGCACCAGCGTCATGCCGCGCTCGGCATGTTTGGTGAACAGAAGATCGACGATTTGTTTTCCGGTGGCCTCGTCGAGATTGCCGGTCGGCTCGTCCGCGACGAGGATGGCGGGATCGGGCGCCAGCGCGCGGGCGAGCGCGACGCGCTGCTGCTCGCCGCCGGACAGCTGCGTCGGATAGTGATGCAGGCGATCGCCAAGCCCGACCGATTGCAGCTCCTGCGCCGCGCGTCTTGCAGCGTCAGGGTTGCCGGCGAGTTCGAGCGGCACGGCGACGTTCTCGAGCGCCGTCATGGTCGGGATCAGATGGAAGGACTGGAAGACGATGCCGACCTGGCGGCCGCGGAAGCGGGCCAGCGCGTCCTCGTCGAGGGCATTGAAAGGCGTGCCTGACACCACCACCTCTCCGCTATCAGGACGCTCCAGCCCCGCCATCACCATCAGCAGCGTGGATTTGCCCGAGCCTGACGGGCCGATCAGGCCGATCGTCTCGCCCGAGGCGACCCGCAGGCTGATATCCTTGAGGATGTGAACGCGTGCCGCGCCCGTACCCAATGAAAGATTGACGTTGGAGATGGCGATGGTGTCCGGCGCGGTGCCGGCGAGCGAAGAGGTTTCGATGCGACTGTCCATGGTCCGGTCATATGGCAACTCCGCATACGCGGTCGAGAGGCGTTACGGATTCTTCATGCACATAGCCGTGTTGATGATCGCTTTGATGACGGTGGCGGATCCGGCATGGGCCGAAGCGGCAAAGCCGGTCAAGCTGGTCGTTCTCGGCGATTCCCTGAGCGCTGGCCTCGGCCTCCCGGCCCAGGACGCATTCCCCACAAAACTTCAAAAAGCCTTGCAGGCCAAAGGCATAGCGGTCGAGATGACCAATGCGGGCGTGTCCGGAGATACCTCGTCCGGCGGCCGTGACCGGCTCGACTGGTCGGTCCCGGACGGAACCGACGGCGTGATCATCGAGCTCGGCGCCAACGACGCGCTGCGCGGCATCGACCCCGATTTGACGCGTACTGCGCTGACCGACATCGTCCAGCGATTGAAGGCACGCAAGATCGCGGTGATGCTGTGCGGCATGCTGGCGCCGCCGAATTACGGCGCGGAATACGCCGCGCGCTTCAATTCGATTTATCCGGATCTTGCGAAAAAATTCGACGTGCCGCTCTATCCGTTCTTCCTCGACGGTGTCGCGGCCGACGCCAAGCTCAACCAGGCCGACGGCATTCATCCGACCGCGGCCGGCGTCGACATTATCGTTAACAACATCATGCCCACCGTGGAGGCATTTTTGCGCAACATAAGCGAGCAGCGCCGCTGAAAAGCGGGCAGCGCTAACCGTAATTCCCAGGGTTTTACCGGGGTGAGGCGCGCGATGCTTCGCAGAGTCACACAACTGCGATAGGAATCAGGGTACCGGTGATTCGTCGCCGGCTCTACAATTTGGATATGATCCTTCCCAGGGATCATGCCCAAGCATCGGGAGTGCGAAACGATGCCGCGTTTGTTCACAGGTCTGGAAATTCCGGCCGAGATCGGCCAGACGCTTTCCAATTTGCGGGGCGGCCTTCCCGGCGCCCGCTGGATCGATCCCGAAAATTATCACGTTACCCTGCGCTTCATCGGCGATATCGACGGCATGTCCGCCAACGAGATCGCATCGATGCTGTTTCGCGTTGATCGCAAGCCCTTCGAGGTGAAGGTGCAGGGGCTCATGAGCTTCGGCGGCCGCAAGCCGCGCGCGGTGGTCGCGACCATCGCGCCGAGCAAGCCGCTGATGGAATTGCAGGCCGAGCTCGAACGCATGATGCAGCGGATCGGCCTCGACCCTGAGGGGCGCAAGTTCACCCCGCATGTCACGCTGGCCCGGCTGCACGACGCGTCCGACCGCGACGTCGCCGACTATCTCTCGCTGCGCGGTTACTTCCCGAGCAAGGCGTTCATGGCCGAACGGTTTGTCTTGTTCTCGTCCCGCGCATCGACCGGCGGCGGCCCCTATGTGGTCGAGGACGCCTACGAGCTGTGTGAGTAGCACCGCTCTCGTGCCCCGGACGCGGCGCAGCGCCATCAGCGCGTTTACGCGCGTCTTCGACACGCTACGGCGGTGCGCTGCTGGGCCGGGGCCCATCGCTCCACGATGGATGTACGAAATAGTGGGTCCCCGCTCTGCGCACCGTCACTGCTTCCCGTAGCGCGTCCGGGACGCGGAACGCATACCCCGCCCACCAATTCACGGCTTGCAATTTCCGCGCATCTCTGGCGGTAAAGAGCCATGCTCTCCACCCCCAGTTCCTCATTCCGCGAGGCATACCAGGCCCAGATCGCGTCCGGCGCGATCGAGCCCGATGCTGCGCAGGCCGACATCGCCGAAGCCTATGCGGCGCTCGACCAACGGCTCGCGAACTACAAGCCGCAGCGCAAGCAGGGCCTGCTCAGCCGTTTGTTCAGCGGCGACAAGGACGAGGCGCCGCGCGGGCTCTACGTCCATGGCGAAGTCGGCCGCGGCAAGACCATGCTGATGGACCTGTTCTTCCAGCACAGTACCGTCGAGCACAAGCGCCGCGCGCATTTCCACGAGTTCATGGCGGAAGCGCATGAGCGCATCTACGATTATCGCCAGGGCATCTCGCGCGGCGAGATCGCCGATGGCGACGTCATCACGCTGACCGCGAACGCGATCTTTGAGGAAAGCTGGCTGCTTTGCTTCGACGAATTCCACGTCACCGACATCGCGGACGCGATGATCCTCGGCCGCCTGTTCGCAAAGCTGTTCGAGCTCGGCACCGTGGTGGTCGCGACCTCCAACGTCGCACCCGACGATCTCTACAAGGGCGGCCTGAACCGTTCGCTGTTCCTGCCCTTCATCAAGCAGATCACCGACCACATGGACGTGTTGCGGCTCGATGCGCGCACGGATTTCCGCCTGGAAAAGCTTCAGGGCGTGCCGATGTGGCTGACGCCGGCCGACGGCGACGCGGACGCAGCCCTCGACCGCGCCTGGTCGAAGATGACCGGCGGCGCCAAATGCAAGTCGCGCGATATTTCGTTCAAGGGCCGCATCCTGCACGTGCCGTGCTCGGCCCATGGCGTGGCGCGGTTCGGATTTGCGGATCTCTGCGAAAAACCGCTCGGCGCGTCCGACTACCTCCGCCTCGCGCACGACTATCACACCATCCTGGTCGACCATATTCCAGTGATGGATTTTTCCCAGCGCAACGCCGCCAAGCGTTTCATCACGCTGATCGATACGCTCTATGACAATGCCGTGAAGCTGATGGCCTCGGCCGATGCCAATCCGATCTCGCTCTACCTCGCCCACGAGGGCAACGAGGCCATGGAGTTCAAGCGGACGGCCTCGCGCCTGATCGAGATGAGCTCGGAATCCTATCTGGCGCTGCCTCACGGCCGCAAGGATTCCACCGCCAGCGGCTCCACCAAGGGTCTGGTGGAGACTTAAGTCCTATTTGCCAGCGCTGTCATTCCGGGGCGTCGCAAAGCGACGAGCCCGGAATCCATACTCCCGCTGGTGGTTATGGATTCTCAGATGCGCAATTGCGCATCGTAGCTCGCGACTTTCGTCGCGCCCCGGAATGACAGGGATGCGCTTCAATGTTCGCCAAGCCCGACAATTGGGCATCCACCGACTTGAACGGGGGGAGCGAAAGGGATAACCACCCGTCTCAGTTTTCCCCTCCTTAACGTGTCTAAAGGACAGGTTCACATGGCGCGCGACAAGATTGCTTTGATTGGCTCCGGTCAGATCGGCGGAACGCTGGCTCATCTCATCGGCCTGAAAGAACTGGGCGACGTGGTGATGTTCGACATCGCCGAGGGCGTGCCGCAGGGCAAGGCGCTCGACATCGCCCAGTCCTCGCCGGTCGACGGTTTTGACGCGCACTACACCGGCGCCAATTCGTACGAAGCCCTCGACAACGCCAAAGTCTGCATCGTCACCGCCGGCGTGCCGCGCAAGCCCGGCATGAGCCGCGACGATCTCCTCTCCATCAACCTGAAGGTCATGGAGCAGGTCGGCGCCGGCATCAAGAAATACGCCCCCGACGCCTTCGTCATCTGCATCACCAACCCGCTCGACGCGATGGTGTGGGCGCTGCAGAAGGCTTCGGGCCTGCCGCACAAGAAGGTCGTCGGCATGGCCGGCGTGCTGGATTCCTCGCGCTTCCGCTACTTCCTGGCCGACGAGTTCAACGTCTCGGTCGAGGACGTCACCGCCTTCGTGCTCGGCGGACACGGCGACACCATGGTGCCGCTGGTGAAGTACTCCACCGTCGCCGGCATTCCGCTGCCCGACCTCGTCAAGATGGGCTGGACCTCGCAGGCGCGCCTCGACGAGATCGTCGACCGCACCCGCAACGGCGGCGCCGAGATCGTCAATCTGCTCAAGACCGGCTCGGCCTTCTACGCGCCTGCTGCTTCCGCGATCGCGATGGCCGAGAGCTATCTGCGGGACAAGAAGCGCGTGCTGGCCAGCGCCGCCTACCTCAACGGCGAATACGGCGTGAAGGACATGTATGTCGGTGTGCCCGTCGTGATCGGCGCCAAGGGTGTCGAGCGCGTCGTCGAGATCGAGCTCACCGGCAAGGACCGCGAGGCGTTCGACAAGTCGGTCGGCGCCGTACAGGGCCTGGTCGATGCCTGCAAGAAGATCGCACCCGATCTTCTCGGCCGCTAAGCGAGAGCAATCCCCGCCGAAGATCGAAAAACCGGTCTTCGGCGGTTTCATTTCCGGGCCCCGCGTCGGGCGGCGCCCGGTTCGGCAGTCCAGAGATCTCGATGTCAAAGAATCCGGGTTGCAGTTCCTGTGGTATATGGTATGCCAGCCACAAGACTGAGGTGGGCCCTAGAGGTCACCGCCCGCGGGTTCAGGGAGCGACCATATGAATATCCATGAATATCAGGCCAAGGCGCTGCTGAACGAGTTCGGCGTCGCGATCTCAAAGGGCGTCCCCGTCCTGAAGCCCGCGGACGCGGAAGCTGCCGCCAAGGCCCTCCCGGGCCCGGTCTGGGTGGTGAAGAGCCAGATCCACGCTGGTGGCCGCGGCAAGGGCAAGTTCAAGGAAGCCTCGGCCGGCGACAAGGGCGGCGTCCGCATCGCCAAGTCGGCCGCTGAGGTCACCGAATTCGCCAAGCAGATGCTGGGCGCGACCCTCGTGACGATCCAGACCGGCCCCGCCGGCAAGCAGGTCAACCGCCTCTATATCGAGGACGGCTCCGACATCGACAAGGAATTCTATCTCTCGCTCCTGGTCGACCGCGAGACCTCCCGCGTCTCCTTCGTGGTGTCGACCGAAGGCGGCGTCAACATCGAGGACGTCGCGCACAACACGCCCGAGAAGATCGTCACCTTCTCGATCGATCCCGCGACCGGCATCATGGGCCATCACGGCCGCACCGTTGCGAACGCGCTGAAGCTGTCCGGCGATCTCGCCAAGCAGGCCGAAAAGCTCACCGCGCAGCTCTACACCGCCTTCGTCGCCAAGGACATGTCGATGCTGGAGATCAACCCGCTGGTCGTGACCAAGCAGGGCCAGCTCCGCGTGCTCGACGCCAAGGTGTCGTTCGACGACAACGCGCTGTTCCGTCATCCCGAGGTGCTCGCGCTACGCGACGAGACCGAGGAAGACGCCAAGGAAATCGAGGCGTCGAAATACGATCTCAACTACGTCACCCTCGACGGTAACATCGGCTGCATGGTCAACGGCGCCGGCCTCGCCATGGCGACGATGGACATCATCAAGCTCTACGGCATGGCGCCGGCGAACTTCCTCGACGTCGGCGGCAGCGCCAGCAAGGAGAAGGTTGCGGCCGCCTTCAAGATCATCACCGCCGATCCCAACGTGAAGGGCATCCTGGTCAACATCTTCGGTGGGATCATGAAGTGCGACGTGATCGCCGAGGGCGTCACGGCCGCCGTGCGCGAGGTCGGCCTCAGCGTGCCGCTGGTGGTTCGCCTCGAAGGCACCAATGTCGAGCTCGGCAAGAAGATCATCCGTGAATCCGGCCTGAACGTGGTGCCGGCCGACAATCTCGACGACGCCGCGCAGAAGATCGTGAAGGCCGTCAAGGGAGGCTGAGGCCATGACCCAGGACCATCTCGCCGCATCATCTCCGCTTGCAGAGCACACGCGCCTCGCCGCGTTCGCCGGCGAATGGAATGGCGAAGAGGTGGTCTTCCCGTCACGCTGGACGGAGGGTGGGCCGGCAACTTCGCATGTCGTCGCGCGCATGGACCTGAACGGATTCTACCTGATCCAAGATGCTGTCCAGATCCGCGACGGCAAGCAGGTCTTCGCCACCCACGGCCTCTTCACCTACGATCGTGAGGACCGGACCTACAAATTGTTCTGGTACGACTCGCTCGGCTATACGCCGCCCTCGCCCGCCTCCGGCGGCTGGGTCGGCAAGACCCTGACGCTGGTGCGCGGCTCGCTCCGCGGCAATGCGCGCCACGTCTACGAAATCATCGACGACAATTCCTACTCGTTGAAGATCCAGTTCTCGCCGGACGCGGAAGGCTGGGCCGACGTGCTCACCGGCATCTACCGCCGCATCCACTGACCTCTCACTCGTTAGTTCGCGAAAGCAGACCTCATGTCCATCCTGATCGACAAGAACACCAAGGTCATCTGCCAGGGCTTCACCGGCAAGAACGGCACCTTCCACTCGGAGGCCGCGCTCGCCTACGGCACCAAGATGGTCGGCGGCACCTCGCCGGGCAAAGGCGGCGCCACGCATCTGGGCCTGCCGGTGTTCGACACGGTGCGCGAGGCGCGTGAGAAGACCGGTGCCGATGCGTCGGTGATCTACGTGCCGCCGCCGGGCGCGGCCGATGCGATCTGCGAAGCCATCGACGCGGAGATCCCGCTGATCGTCTGCATCACCGAAGGCATTCCTGTTATCGACATGGTGCGCGTGAAGCGCTCGCTGGCCGGTTCCAAGTCGCGCCTGATCGGGCCGAACTGCCCGGGCGTCATGACCGCCGGCGAGTGCAAGATCGGCATTATGCCCGCCAACATCTTCAAGACCGGCAGCGTCGGCATCGTCTCCCGCTCCGGCACGCTGACCTATGAAGCCGTGTTCCAGACCTCGCAGGAAGGCCTCGGCCAGACCACCGCGGTCGGCATCGGCGGCGACCCGGTCAAGGGCACCGAGTTCATCGACGTGCTGGAAATGCTGCTCGCCGACCCCAAGACCGAATCGATCATCATGATCGGCGAGATCGGCGGTTCCGCCGAGGAAGACGCCGCCCAGTTCCTCAAGGACGAGGCCAAGCGCGGCCGCAAGAAGCCGATGGTCGGTTTCATTGCCGGTGTCACCGCGCCTCCCGGCCGCCGCATGGGCCATGCCGGCGCGATCATCTCCGGCGGCAAGGGCGACGCCGGTTCCAAGACCGATGCGATGAAATCGGCTGGGATTACAGTGTCTCCGTCTCCCGCCCGCCTCGGCCACACGCTTGCCGAAAAGTTGAAAGGCTAATTCACTTCTTCGTACTTTTCCGGGCGAAGTTTCGTAGCAAATAGGATAAATGGTGCCTGTCGCGCTGGGCCTCTGCCGGGGAGCTCAGCGCCAGCGCCGTTTGTTATGCGCGAACCGAAATCGCCAGGAACTTAAGCATGTCTCGCCAGGACGCGAACGCAGCCTTTGCCCTCTCTTCCTTTTTGCAGGGCACCAACGCCACCTACATCGACGAAATCTACGCCCGCTACGAGAAGGACCCGTCCTCGGTCGACGCCGAGTGGCAGGAGTTCTTCAAGAGCCTCAACGACCAGCCCGGCGATATCAGCAAGAATGCCGAAGGCCCGTCCTGGGAGCGCGCCAACTGGCCGCTGACCCCGCAGGACGACCTCACCTCCGCCCTCGACGGCAACTGGGCCCAGGTCGAGAAGGCGGTCGGTGCCAAGATCGCCGCCAAGGCGCAGGCCCAGGCGGGCAACAAGGGCGCTGATTTCTCGTCCGCCGACCTGCTCCAGGCCACGCGCGACTCGGTCCGCGCGCTGATGCTGATCCGCTCCTACCGCATGCGCGGCCACTTCCACGCCAAGCTCGATCCGCTCGGCATCGAAGCCCCGCGCAACCGCGAAGAGCTCGATCCGCGCACCTACGGCTTCAGCGAAGCCGATTTCGACCGCAAGATCTTCCTCGATCACGTGCTCGGTCTCGAATACGCCACGCTGCGCGAGATCACCGCGATCTGCGAGCGCACCTACTGCCAGACGCTCGGCGTCGAGTTCATGCACATCAGCAACGCCGCGCAGAAGGCGTGGATCCAGGAGCGCATCGAGGGGCCGGACAAGGAAATCTCGTTCACCCGCGAAGGCCGGCGCGCCATCCTGACGAAGCTGGTCGAAGCC
The DNA here is from genome assembly GCF_054061875.1 of Bradyrhizobium sp. S3.7.6. Classification (NCBI taxonomy): domain Bacteria; kingdom Pseudomonadati; phylum Pseudomonadota; class Alphaproteobacteria; order Hyphomicrobiales; family Nitrobacteraceae; genus Bradyrhizobium; species Bradyrhizobium sp. S3.7.6. Next base: position 1,098,679 of record NZ_JBSSEQ010000001.1, read on the forward strand.
GAAGGCTTCGAGAAGTTCTGCGACACCAAGTTCACCGGCACCAAGCGCTTCGGCCTCGACGGCGGTGAATCGCTGATTCCCGCGCTCGAGCAGATCATCAAGCGCGGCGGCAATCTCGGCGTGAAGGAAGTCGTGCTCGGCATGCCGCATCGCGGCCGCCTCAACGTGCTGACCCAGGTGATGGGCAAGGCGCACCGCGCCCTGTTCCATGAATTCAAGGGCGGCTCGGCCAACCCTGATGCTGTCGAAGGCTCCGGCGACGTCAAATATCACCTCGGCGCCTCCTCGGACCGCGAGTTCGACGGCAACCGCATCCATCTGTCGCTGACCGCCAACCCCTCGCATCTCGAGATCGTCGATCCCGTGGTGCTCGGCAAGGTCCGCGCCAAGCAGGACCAGCACGGCGATCCGCCGGACCAGCGCATCTCGGTGATGCCGCTCCTGATGCATGGCGACGCGGCGTTCGCCGGCCAGGGCGTGGTCGCGGAATGCTTCGGCCTGTCTGACCTGAAGGGCTACCGCACCGGCGGCTCCGTGCACTTCATCGTCAACAACCAGATCGGCTTCACCACCTATCCGCGCTACTCGCGCTCGTCGCCCTATCCGTCGGATGTGGCGAAGATGATCGACGCGCCGATCTTCCACGTGAACGGCGACGATCCGGAAGCAGTGGTTTTCGCGGCCAAGGTCGCGACCGAATTCCGGCAGAAATTCCACAAGCCCGTCGTCATCGACATGTTCTGCTACCGCAGGCATGGCCATAACGAAGGCGACGAGCCGGCTTTCACCCAACCGGTGATGTACAAGAGGATCGCGGCCCATCCGTCGACGCTCGAGCTCTACGCCCGCCGCCTGATCAGCGAAGGCGTGATGACCGAGGGCGAGGTCGACAAGGCCAAGGCCGATTGGCGCGCGCGGCTCGACGCCGAGTTCGAGGCCGGCACCTCCTACAAGCCGAACAAGGCCGACTGGCTCGATGGCAAGTGGTCCGGCTTCAAGATCGCCGACCAGGAAGAGGATGCGCGCCGCGGCGTCACCGGCGTCGACACCGCCGAGCTGAAGGAAATCGGCCGCAAGATCACCAAGGTGCCGGATGGCTTCCGCGTCCACCGCACCATCCAGCGCTTCCTCGACAATCGCGCCAAGGCAATCGACACCGGCGCCGGCATCGATTGGGCGACCGGTGAAGCACTGGCGTTCTGCACGCTGCTCAACGAGAACCACCATGTCCGCCTGTCGGGCCAGGATTCCGAGCGTGGCACCTTCTCGCAGCGCCATTCGGTCCTGATCGACCAGGAAGACGAGAGCCGCTACACGCCGTTCAACCATCTCGGCCACGAGCAGGGCCATTACGAGGTCATCAACTCGCTGCTGTCGGAAGAAGCCGTGCTCGGCTTCGAATACGGCTACTCGCTCGCCGAGCCGAACACGCTGACCCTGTGGGAAGCCCAGTTCGGCGACTTCGCCAACGGTGCGCAGGTCGTGTTCGACCAGTTCATCTCCTCGGGCGAACGCAAATGGCTGCGCATGTCCGGCCTCGTCTGCCTCTTGCCGCACGGCTATGAGGGCCAGGGACCGGAGCACTCCTCGGCGCGTCTGGAGCGTTATCTGCAGATGTGCGCCGAAGACAACATGCAGGTGGTCTACCCGACCACGCCGGCGAACTACTTCCACGTGCTGCGTCGCCAGCTTCATCGCGAGATCCGCAAGCCGCTGATCCTGATGACGCCGAAGTCGCTGCTGCGCCACAAGCGGGCGGTGTCGCGCCTCGAGGAGCTCGCGAAGGGAACGACCTTCCACCGCATCCTCTATGATGACGCCCAGATGCTGCCGAACGAGGCGATCAAGCTCGTCCCCGACGAGAAGGTCCGCCGCATCGTGCTCTGCTCCGGCAAGGTCTATTACGACCTCTACGAGGAGCGCGAGAAGCGCGGCATCGACGACATCTACCTGATGCGCGTCGAGCAGCTTTATCCGGTGCCGCTGAAGGCGCTGGTGGCCGAGCTGTCGCGCTTCAAGAAGGCTGAAGTGGTGTGGTGCCAGGAAGAGCCCCGCAACATGGGCGCCTGGCACTTCATCGAGCCCTATCTGGAATGGGTGCTGAACCAGGTGCACGGTGTGAGCCGGCGTCCGCGTTATGTCGGCCGCGCCGCTTCCGCCGCGACCGCCACTGGTCTGATGTCCAAGCATCAGGCGCAGTTGAAGGCGTTCCTGGACGAAGCACTGAGCTGATCTTTCTGAACTGCGTCATGCCCCGCCTCGTGCGCAATCGCGCACTGGAGCGGGGCACCAGTACGCCGCGGCGTCCGTGCAGAATACGAACGTCCGGCTTGCTGGATGGCTTGCCTTTCGCGGGCCGATGACGACCGAATTTTTGACCGCACCGGCGATCCCTTAAGGAAAAGACCATGACTGAAATTCGTGTGCCGACGCTCGGCGAATCCGTCACCGAGGCCACCATCGGCCGCTGGTTCAAGAAGGCCGGCGATCCCGTCGCCGTCGACGAGCCCTTGGTGGAGCTCGAGACCGACAAGGTCACCATCGAAGTCCCGGCGCCCTCCGCCGGCACGCTGAGCGAGATCGTCGCTGCCGATGGCGCAACCGTTGCGGTCGGTGCGCTGCTCGGCCAGATCACCGACGGTGCCGGCGCTGCGAAGCCCGCCGCTGCTCCCGCGAAGCCCGCCGCCGCTGCTGCTCCGGCCGCCGTGGCTGCTGCTCCTGCGCCGGCTCCGGCCGCGAAAGCGCCGCCGGCCGACGCCCCGCTCGCCCCGTCCGTGCGAAAGCTCTCGGCCGAGACCGGCATCGACGCTTCGACCGTTCCGGGCTCCGGCAAGGACGGCCGCGTCACCAAGGGCGACATGCTCGCCGCGATCGAGCGTGCGGCCTCCGCGCCGACCCCGGTCAACCAGCCCGCCGCCGCCGTCCAGGTCCGCGCGCCGTCGCCCGCCGATGACGCCGCCCGCGAAGAGCGCGTCAAGATGACCCGTCTGCGCCAGACCATCGCGCGCCGCCTCAAGGACGTGCAGAACACCGCGGCCATGCTGACGACCTTCAACGAGGTCGACATGACCAACGTGATGGCGCTACGCGCCCACTACAAGGATGCGTTCGAGAAGAAGCACGGCTCGAAGCTCGGCTTCATGGGCTTCTTCACCAAGGCCGTCGTGCAGGCGCTGAAGGACATCCCGGCGGTCAACGCCGAGATCGACGGCACCGATCTGATCTACAAGAACTACTACCACATCGGCGTCGCCGTCGGCACCGACAAGGGTCTGGTCGTGCCGGTCGTGCGCGACTGCGACAACAAGTCGATCGCCGACATCGAGAAGGGCATCGCCGATTTCGGTCGCCGCGCCCGTGACGGCCAGCTCAAGATCGACGAGATGCAGGGCGGCACCTTCACCATCACCAATGGCGGCATCTACGGCTCGTTGATGTCGACCCCGATCCTGAACGCGCCGCAGTCCGGCATCCTCGGCATGCACAAGATCCAGGAGCGGCCGATGGTCGTCGTCGGCAAGATCGAGGTCCGCCCGATGATGTACCTGGCACTGTCCTACGATCACCGCGTCATCGACGGTAAGGAAGCCGTCACCTTCCTGGTCCGCGTCAAGGAGAGCCTGGAAGATCCGGCGCGCCTGGTGCTCGATCTCTGATCCCTGAAGCTCTGCGAGCGCCGTCGCCTTAATCGTGCGACGGCGCGGGTCGAACCATGGAGGCGCGCGTGACGGATAAAGTCGTTGTCATCACCGGCGGCAGCCGCGGCATCGGGCGGGCGACCGCGATTGCGGCGGCCGCGCGCGGCTTCCGTGTCGTCGTCGGCTACGCCAGCAACAAAACGGCTGCTGACGAGGTGGTCGCCCAGATCGCGGCCAGCAACGGCAAGGCCATCGCGGTGAAATGCGATGTCGCCGAGGAAAGCGACATCATCGAGCTGTTCAAGGCTGCCGACAAGTTCGGCACGCTCGGTGCACTCGTCAACAATGGCGGCATCGTCGGCCAGAGCGGCGTGCGCGTCGACGAGATGTCGGCGGAGCGCATCCGGCGCGTGATGGCCGTCAACGTCACCGGCTCCATCCTCTGCGCGCGCGAAGCGGTGAAGCGGATGTCGACCAAGCACGGCGGCCAGGGCGGCGTCATCGTCAATCTGTCATCGGTCGCTGCCAGACTTGGTGCGCCGAATACCTATGTCGACTATGCCGCGTCCAAGGGCGCGATCGATTCCTTCACCGTCGGTCTCGGCTATGAGGTCGCAGGCGAAGGCATTCGTGTCGCGGGCATCCGCCCCGGCCTGATCGACACCGAAATCCACGCCGCCGGCGGCGAGCCCGATCGCGCCCATCGTCTGGCCCATATGGTGCCGATGAAGCGCGTCGGTACCGCCGACGAAATCGCCAACGCCATCGTCTGGCTGATGTCGGACGAAGCCTCCTACGTCACCTCGGCCATTCTCGATGTGTCCGGCGGACGCTGACACATCCTCATCACGCTAAACTTACGGGACTTTCTCTCATGGCTACCTACGATCTCGTCGTCATCGGCACCGGACCTGGCGGTTATGTCTGCGCGGTGCGCGCGGCCCAGCTCGGCATGAAAGTCGCCGTGGTCGAAAAGGACGCCACGCTCGGCGGCACCTGCCTGAACGTCGGCTGCATGCCATCGAAGGCGCTGCTGCACGCGTCCGAAATGTTCGAGGAAGCCGCGCACTCCTTCGCCAAGATGGGCGTTTCCGTTTCCGCGCCGAAGCTCGAGCTTCCGGCGATGATGAACTTCAAGCAGCAGGGCATCGACGGCAACGTCAAGGGTGTCGAGTTCCTGATGAAGAAGAACAAGATCGACGTGCTCAAGGGCACCGGCAAGATCCTGGGCACCGGCAAGGTGGAAGTGTCCGCCGACGGCAAGTCGCAAGTGGTCGAGACCAAGAACATCGTCATCGCGACCGGCTCCGACATCGCGCGCCTCAAGGGCATCGAGATCGACGAGAAGCGCATCGTGTCGTCCACCGGCGCGCTGTCGCTGGACAAGGTCCCCGGCAAGCTCTTGATCGTCGGCGCCGGCGTGATCGGCCTCGAACTCGGCTCGGTGTGGAAGCGGCTCGGCGCTGAAGTCGTCGTCGTCGAATTCCTCGATCGCATCCTGCCCGGCATGGATGGCGAGATCGCCAAGCAATTCCAGCGCATCCTGGAGAAGCAGGGCTTTGCATTCAAGCTCGGCGCCAAGGTCACCGCCGTCGACACCTCCGGCAAGTCGCTGAAGGCGACCATCGAGCCTGCGGCCGGCGGCGCTGCCGAGACGCTGGAAGCCGACGTCGTTCTCGTCTGCATCGGTCGCGTGCCGTACACGGATGGGCTCGGCCTGAAGGAAGCCGGCGTGGCGCTGGACAATCGCGGCCGCGTGCAGATCGATCCGCATTTCGCGACCAGCGTGAAGGGCGTCTATGCCATCGGCGACGTCGTCGCGGGCCCGATGCTCGCGCACAAGGCCGAGGATGAAGGCGTAGCCGTTGCGGAGATCATCGCAGGGCAGGCCGGCCACGTGAACTACGACGTTATCCCAGGCGTCGTGTATACCACGCCAGAAGTGTCCTCCGTCGGCAAGACCGAGGAGGAGCTGAAGCAGGCGGGTCAAGCGTATACCGTTGGGAAGTTTCCCTTTACCGCCAACGGCCGCTCCAAGGTCAACCAGACCACCGACGGCTTCGTGAAGATTCTCGCAGATGCGAAGACCGATCGCGTGCTCGGCGTGCACATTATCGGCCGTGAAGCCGGCGAAATGATCCATGAGGCCTGCGTTCTCATGGAGTTTGGCGGCAGCGCGGAAGATCTTGCGCGCACCTGCCACGCGCATCCGACCCGTTCAGAGGCCATCAAGGAAGCCGCGCTTGCGGTGGGCAAGCGGGCCATCCATATGTAGGCGACGCGCCTAGCGTCGAATCGGGCGGGAAACACATGCTGCGCCGCCTACTTCAACCGGTCTGGGTCCTGCTGGCGATCATCTTCCTGATCGAAGCCTGGCTGTGGGACCATCTCGAGCCGATCGTCGCGCGGGTTGTCGCAGCCATCCCGCTCGCACGCTTCAAGCAATGGCTGACGGAGCGCGTCGATGCGCTGCCGCCGGCCATGACACTGATCGTGTTCGCGGTGCCGATCATCCCGCTGTTTCCGCTCAAGCTGATGGGCCTGTATCTGCTCACGCATGAATACTGGCTGAGCGGCGTATCCACGTTTCTGTTCGCAAAGCTGCTCGGCGTCGGCGTCACCGCCTTCGTGTTCGACGTGACGCGCGACAAGCTGATGGAGATGCACTGGTTCGAGCGGCTCTACGATCTCGTGATGAAGCTGCGCGCCAAGGCCGCCGAGCTGGTCGACCCGATCAAGCAGCGCATCCGCGAGCTGATCGCCGGCAACGGCGAAGGCTGGTCCGCCCGTACGCTCCGCCTGATCCAGCGCTTTCGCAAGAGCGTGCACCAGGCGCGCTAGCTGCTCGCGACATACACACTGTCATCGTCACATACTCGGTGTCATAGCCCGCGAAGGCGGGCAATCCAGTATTCCAGCGACGGTAAGGCTAGAACCGAGAAGCTGCGGCGTACTGGATGCCCCGCTTTCGCGGGGCATGACACCCAAGATGTGACGGCTGCGCGCGCCTCAACGCCGCTAATGCAAATGCACCAGATGCGGCCACCACAGGCCGAGCGCGGTCATGAGGAGGCCGGCCAGGGTCAGGACGCCGGCGACATAAGCGAGCGCGATCATGCCGGTGATGATGGTGGCCGAGGCCAGAACGATGCCGATCTGGAAGGCGGCGGAGGCCAGCTCGAAGTGATGATATTTCGCGGTCGCCTCGTCGCGCTCGTGCTCGGCGTGCTTGGCCTTCTCGGCGAGCTGCTCGGTGCCTTCGCCGGTCTCGGGCTCTGAGCGATAGCGCTGCGCGGTCTTGGTCCAGTCGTCGACCTGCTTCTGCACCGCCGGCTTCTGAGCCTCGTCGGCGGCGGCGAGCGTGAGCTTGCCCTGCTCGGATGCGGTCAGCACCACGGTGCGGCGGATGGTCTTGGCCTGGAAGAACGCCCAGAGATTGGCGGACTCGACGTTCTTGCTGATCGATTCAGTCTGGGCGCCCTTGCCGAGCGTCTCGGAGATCGCCAGGAACAGCGCCAGCACGGCGATCAGAAGAGCGATCTTCTTGTTCGATCCGGACGCGTGCTCGGCGTGTTCGGCATGCTCCATGCTTTCGTGTGCGCTCATGATTCCCTCCAGTCGCGGTTCCCCACGATTGACCGAACCGCGGGCGCCGCGCAAGAGGCACGCGCGCTATGACAGCTTCATGTCAGGTTCATCGCCGCGGATGGGCGCTCGCATAGACTTCGAGCAGCCGCTCCGAATCGATGCCGGTGTAGATCTGCGTGGTCGAGAGCGAGGAGTGACCCAACAGCTCCTGGATCGCGCGCAGGTCGCCGCCACGCGACAGCAGATGCGTCGCGAAGGAATGCCGGAGCGCGTGAGGCGTCGCGCTGTCGGGCAGGCCGAGCGCGCCGCGCAGCCGCTCCATCGCGAGCTGGATGATGCGCGGGCTCAAGGGCCCGCCGCGCGCGCCGAGGAAGATCGGGCCTTCCGCCGGCAGCGGATAGGGGCACATCGCAACGTATTCCTGCACGAGCGCGAGCACGTTCTGCAGCACCGGCACCATGCGGGTCTTGTTGCCTTTGCCTGTCACGATCAGCACGTCGCCTTCGCCGGGACGCGGCACCTCGCGGCGCTTCAACCCCAGCGCTTCGGAGATGCGCAGGCCCGAGCCATACAAGAGCGCCATCACCGCGGCGTCGCGGGCCAGAACCCACGTCTCGCGTTCCTCGCCGGCGCGCTCGTCGGCATCGGCGAGACGTTTTGCGGATGCCATCGGCAGCGGCTTCGGCAAAGTCTTGGCCACCTTGGGCGCGCGGATAGCCGAGAGTGCGCCGACCTTGCCCTTGCCTTCGCGTTCGAGGAAACGGCCGAACGAGCGCAAGCCCGCCAGCGCGCGCATCAGCGAGCGGCCGGCAATGTCGTCGGCGCGGCGCATCGCCATGAAGGCGCGGATGTCGGTGGCTTCCAGCGCGGCAAAGCGCGCCAGCGTCACGCGCTCGCCCCAATGGGCGCAAAGGAAATCCAGGCATTGCCGCAGGTCGCGGCCATAGGCCTCCAGCGTCTTCGGCGACAGCCGCCGCTCGGCGCCAAGATGCGACAGCCAGCGCGTCATCTCCTGCGCGATCGAGGGATCGGCGCTGGCGAGCTCGATTGGGGGGGCGGCCGCTTTGCTCATGCGCTCTGGACGTAATGATTCCACTCAGTATATCGCATCACACCCGTTTACTGTTCGCTAAGGCCGCCCCTGGGCGCTAGCCTCAAGGCCCAAGGTTCCGATTCTCCCTCCAAAGATCTTTGATGGATCATTCGTCGCGCAGCACGACCACCCCCGCCAACGCGACCCGCATGGTCGACGTGCTGGTGCCGGTCGCGCTCGACCAGACCTATTCCTACAAGGTGCCGCGGGGGATGGAGCTGAAGGCGGGCGATCTCGTCGGCGTGCCGCTCGGCCCGCGCGAGGTGCTGGCCGTGGTCTGGGCGGAGAACGCCAATCCCGACCCGCGCCTGCACAACCGGCTCAAGGAGGTCAGCGAAAAGCTCGATCTTCCTCCGCTGAAGCCTGAGCTGCGCTCGGTCGTCGACTGGGTCGCCAATTACACGCTGAGCCCGCGCGGCATGGTGCTGCGGATGTGCCTGCGCATGGGCGAGAATCTCGGCCCGGAGCGGGTGCGCGCCGGTGTGCGCCTGGTCGGCGATCCGCCGCGACGGCTGACGCCGGCGCGGCAGCGCGTGATCGAGCTGCTGTCGGATCGCCTGCTGCACGGCAAGTCCGAGGCCGCCAAGGAAGCAGGGGTCTCGGCCGGCGTGATCGACGGCCTCGTCGACGAAGGCACGCTCACGGTCGAGCCGATGCCGCCGCCTCCGCCGCCGCCGGCACCCGATCCGGATTTTGGCCAGCCGGATTTTTCACCGCTCCAGCGCGCCGGGGTGGATGCAATGCGCGCGCTCGCCGCCAACGGCACCTTTCACGTTGCGCTGCTCGACGGCGTCACCGGCTCCGGCAAAACCGAGGTCTATTTCGAGGCGATTGCAGAGACCATCCGCCGCGGCAAGCAGACTCTGATCCTGATGCCGGAGATCGCGCTGACCGGCCAGTTCCTCGACCGCTTCGCGCAGCGCTTTGGCGTGCGTCCGATCGAATGGCACTCCGAGCTGACGCCGCGCACCCGCGCACGCAACTGGGCCGCGATCTCCGATGGCAGTGCGCCGGTCGTGGTCGGCGCGCGCTCGGCGCTGTTTCTGCCGTACGCCAATCTCGGCCTCATCGTGGTCGATGAAGAGCACGACCAGGCCTACAAGCAGGACGAGGGCGTGCATTATCACGCCCGCGACATGGCGGTGGTCCGCGCGCATATCGCCAAGATCCCGATCGTGCTGGCCTCCGCCACGCCGTCGGTCGAATCCGAGGTCAATGCGCGCAAGAGCCGCTATCAGCGCATCGCGCTGCCCTCGCGCTTCGGCGGCCAGCACATGCCGCATATCGAGGCGATCGACATGCGCCGCGAGCCGCCCGCGCGCGGCCGCTATATCTCGCCGCGGCTGGCTTCCGAGATCAGAAAAGCGGTCGAAAAGCGCGAGCAGGCGCTGCTGTTCCTCAATCGCCGCGGCTATGCGCCGCTGACCTTGTGCCGTGCCTGCGGCCATCGCTTCGCCTGCACCATCTGCGATGCCTGGCTGGTCGATCACCGCTTTCGCCAGCGGCTGGTCTGCCACCATTGCGGCTTCTCGATGCCGCGCCCGCAGACCTGCCCGCATTGCGCGGCGGAGGAATCGCTGGTCGCGGTCGGACCGGGCGTCGAACGCTTGCAGGAAGAGGCGGCCGCGCTGTTCCCCGACGCGCGCACCATGGTGCTGTCGAGCGATCTCATCACCTCGATCGAGACAATGCGCTCCGAGCTTACCGAGATCGCGGAGGGCCGCGTCGACATCATCATCGGCACGCAGCTCGTCGCCAAGGGCCACAACTTTCCACGGCTCAATCTCGTCGGCGTGGTCGACGCGGATCTGGGCCTGTCCAACGGCGATCCGCGCGCGTCGGAACGCACCTGGCAGCTGCTCAACCAGGTGATCGGCCGTGCCGGGCGCGAGCAGGGCCGCGGCGTCGGCTATCTCCAGACCCACCAGCCCGATCATCCCGTGATGAAGGCGCTGATCGCCTGCGACCGCGAGGCCTTCTACGACAGCGAGATCGATCTGCGCGAGCGCACGCTCTATCCGCCGTTCGGCCGGCTCGCGAGCCTGATCATTTCGGCCGGCGACCGCCCGAGCGCCGAAGGTTTGGGTCGCCGCCTCGTTGCGCTCGCACCGCGCGACGAGCGCGTCGTGGTGCTGGGACCGGCGGAGGCCCCGCTCGCCGTGATCAAGGGTCGCTACCGTTTCCGCATCCTGGTGAAATCGGCGCGTGGTTTCGATCTGTCGGACTATTTGCGCAACTGGCTGGCGGTGTGTCCGAAGCCGAAGGGCAACCAAAAGCTCGAGGTCGACGTCGACCCGCAGAGCTTTTTGTAAGGCTGCGATCCATCCCCGTCATTGCGAGCGCAGCGAAGCAATCCAGAATCCCTCCGCGGAGGCAGTCTGGATTGCTTCGTCGCTGCGCTCCTCGCAATGACGAAAGAATCAAAAAGCCCGCCGTCCCCCAAGACGGCGGGCTTGTTTCGCCCGAACTGGTCTCGCCGCTCACACGTCCGCGGACGATGGCGAGATTTGCGCTTTGTCGGTGAGGCGCTGGTGGCGCCTTAGGAGACGACTTCCGCGGTGACGCGGCCGACGCCGGCGCCGGTGAGGCCGATGGCGCGGGCAGCGCCCGTGGAGAGGTCGAGGACGCGGCCGCGAATGAACGGGCCACGGTCATTGATGGTGACGATGACGCTCGAACCGCCATGGGTGACGCGCAGCTTGGTGCCGAACGGCAGCGAACGGTGCGCTGCGGTCATGGCGTTCTGGTTGAAGCGCTGGCCCGATGCAGTCCGGCTGCCGGATTCGTTGCCATAATAGGAGGCCATGCCGGAGAAGCTGCGGCCCGTGCCCGACGACGGCGTCATCGACGCGTTGGCGTTGCGCCAATCGGAGGTCGTGTTGGCATCGCTCTGGGCGTGGTGGCGGTGATGATGGTGAGAGTACCGGTGGTGATGCCGGGATTTGGCAGAAGCTTCGGTGGCGGTTCCACCGACGAGGAGAGTGGCGGCAACGAAAGCGATCGCCGTGCGCGGCCGGGGCACGGAGCCCAGCGTCTTCAAAGACAGCATTTAGTGGTCCCTAATCTAGTATTGCCACATATGTGGCAAGTGGAGCCCCCGTAAGTCTGTGAGCGGGATCGCGTTTCGATTCCTAATGAGGCGTGAATTGGGCAGTAAATCCGTTCTGTGTCGTCATGAAATATTCTGTGATTGGCATCAATGTTGCAGCCGATGTTCTGGAATCTTTCGCTTTAACAATTATTTAACTATTTTATTACTCATTAATACTGTAAAACGAGGTCATTATACTTCATGTTTAGAATTAGGAAAGTATTCAGGGGAGGCCGCTCGTCACGTCCGACTCACGCCTCAGCGATTCGTGTTCATGGCCGCTATGCGCTGAGGGCAGGAACGAATGGCCGCGATGCCGCCGAGGGGGCGCGTCATTCCGCGACGTGGCAGGCCGCTGTCGCGGTGCCGTCGGCTGCGACGAACTGGCGACAGAAGGTCGTGCCTTTAATTTGGCGTCATGTTGCACGTGCGCGCCTGCTATGTTAGCAAAGCCGCGATTTTAACGGACCCGGCACCTCCCGTGTCGGCCGAAAATCGAAGTCCCGCTTGAATTCCAAGGGCTTGGATCGCTTGGCGCCGCTTTGTGGCGACGGTTTTTCCCTTGCGAGTTTGACAGCAAAAAGAGCGCGTCTGTGGCTGCAGAAGATACGTCCGTTTCCGGTGTGTCCGGCCGTTATGCAACGGCCTTGTTTGAACTGGCCCGCGACCAGAATGTGGTCGACGAGGTCAAAGCCGATCTCGATAAATTCGAGGGCTTGCTGAGCGAAAGCGCCGATCTGACGCGCCTCGTCCGCAGCCCGGTGTTTGCGGCCGATACCCAGTCCAGGGCCCTCTCGGCCGTTCTGGACAAGGCGGGCATCGCCGGCATCTCCGCCAATTTCCTGAAAGTCCTGACCGCCAACCGCCGCCTGTTCGCGGTGGCTGACGTCATTCGCGCCTATCGCGCCCTCGTCGCCAGGTTCAAGGGCGAGACGACGGCCGACGTCACCGTGGCGGAGGCGCTTTCGGACAAGAATCTCGACGCCCTCAAGGTTGCCCTGAAGTCGGTGACCGGCAAGGACGTCGCGCTCAACGTGAAGGTCGATCCCTCGATCATCGGTGGCCTCGTGGTCAAGCTTGGCAGCCGCATGATCGATAGTTCGCTTCGCACCAAACTCAATTCGATCAAGCACGCGATGAAAGAGGCAGGCTGATGGACATCCGCGCCGCGGAAATTTCCGCGATCCTGAAGGACCAGATCAAGAATTTCGGCCAGGAAGCTGAAGTCTCCGAAGTCGGACAGGTGCTGTCCGTCGGCGACGGTATTGCCCGCGTCTATGGTCTGGACAACGTCCAGGCCGGCGAAATGGTCGAATTCGAGAACGGCACCCGCGGCATGGCGCTGAACCTCGAAACCGACAACGTCGGTATCGTTATTTTCGGCGCCGACCGCGAGATCAAGGAAGGCCAGACCGTCAAGCGCACCCGCGCCATCGTGGACGCGCCGGTCGGCAAGGGCCTGCTCGGCCGCGTCGTCGACGCGCTCGGCAACCCGATCGACGGCAAGGGCCCGATCCAGGCCGACAAGCGCATGCGCGTCGACGTCAAGGCGCCCGGCATCATTCCGCGCAAGTCGGTGAGCGAGCCGATGGCGACCGGCCTCAAGGCGATCGACGCCCTGATCCCGATCGGCCGTGGCCAGCGCGAGCTGATCATCGGCGACCGTCAGACCGGCAAGACCGCGATCGCGCTCGACACCATCCTGAACCAGAAGCCGCTCAACGCGCAGCCGGACGAGAACATCAAGCTGTATTGCGTCTACGTCGCGATCGGCCAGAAGCGTTCGACCGTCGCCCAGTTCGTGAAGGTGCTGGAAGAGCAGGGCGCGCTCGAATACTCGATCATCGTCGCCGCCACCGCTTCGGATCCGGCTCCGATGCAGTACATCGCGCCGTTCACCGGCTGCACCATGGGCGAGTACTTCCGCGATAACGGCATGCACGCCGTCATCATCTATGACGATCTGTCCAAGCAGGCCGTCGCCTACCGTCAGATGTCGCTGCTGCTGCGCCGCCCGCCGGGCCGCGAAGCCTATCCGGGCGACGTGTTCTATCTGCACTCCCGCCTGCTCGAGCGCGCGGCGAAGCTGAACAAGGACCAGGGCTCGGGCTCGCTGACGGCGCTGCCGGTCATCGAAACCCAGGCCAACGACGTGTCGGCCTACATTCCGACCAACGTCATCTCGATCACCGACGGCCAGATCTTCCTGGAAACCGACCTGTTCTTCCAGGGCATCCGTCCCGCGGTGAACGTCGGTCTGTCGGTGTCGCGCGTCGGTTCGTCCGCGCAGACCAAGGCCACCAAGAAGGTCGCCGGCAAGATCAAGGGCGAGCTCGCGCAGTACCGCGAAATGGCGGCGTTCGCGCAGTTCGGCTCCGATCTCGACGCCTCGACCCAGCGCCTGCTCAACCGCGGTTCGCGCCTGACCGAGCTGCTCAAGCAGCCGCAGTTCGCGCCGCTGAAGATGGAAGAGCAGGTCTGCGTGATCTGGGCCGGCACCAACGGCTATCTCGATCCGCTCCCGCTCAACAAGGTGCGCGCGTTCGAGGACGGTCTGCTGTCGCTGCTGCGCGGCAAGAACGCCGAGATCCTCAACGCGATCCGCGACAGCCGCGATCTCTCCGACGACACCGCCGCCAAGCTGAAGTCGGTGGTCGAAGGCTTCGCGAAGAGCTTCGCGTAAATGCCGTCATGGCCGGGCTTGTCCCGGCCATCCACGTCTAACGGCGTGTGAGGCACCGCGTGGATGCCCGGGGCGAGCCCGGGCATGACGACTGGATAGGTTTGCGATCAGGCCAAAGGGTCGGATCGTCGGGGACGAAGAATGGCGTCACTTAAAGACATGCGCGTCCGCATCGCCTCCACCAAGGCGACGCAGAAGATCACCAAGGCGATGCAGATGGTCGCGGCGTCGAGGTTGCGCCGTGCCCAGCAAGCGGCCGAGGCGGCGCGGCCCTATGCCGACAAGATGAGCGCGGTGATCTCCAACATCGCCAGCGCCGCTGCGGGTTCGCCCGGCGCGCCGGCGCTGCTGGCCGGCACCGGCAGGGACCAGGTCCACCTGCTGCTGGTCTGCACCGGCGAGCGCGGTCTGTCCGGCGCCTTCAACTCCTCGATCGTGCGCCTCGCCCGCGAGCGCGCCCAGGCGCTGATCGCGCAGGGCAAGGAAGTGAAATTCTTCTGTGTCGGCCGCAAGGGCTATGAGCAGCTCCGCCGCCTGTTCGACAAGCAGATCGTCGAGCACCTCGACCTGCGTAGCGTTCGTCAGCTCGGCTTCGTCAACGCCGAGGACATCGCCAAGAAGGTGCTGGCCCGTTTCGACAACGGTGAGTTCGACGTCTGCACGCTGTTCTACGCGCAGTTCAAGTCGGTGATCGCCCAGATCCCGACCGCGCAGCAGATCATCCCGCTGGTCGTCGAGGAAAAGGCGGCGAACGCGCCGACGACGTCCTACGATTACGAGCCGGAGGAGGACGAACTGCTGTCCGGCCTGTTGCCGCGCAACATCGCGGTGCAGATCTTCCGCGCGCTGCTGGAAAACAACGCTTCGTTCTATGGCGCGCAGATGAGTTCGATGGACAACGCCACCCGCAATGCCGGCGAAATGATCCGCAAGCAAACCCAGATCTACAACCGAACCCGTCAAGCCCAGATCACCAAGGAGCTGATCGAGATCATCTCCGGCGCCGAGGCGGTCTGACGCACGAACCAAACGACGGTCGTTCAAGTCCAGAATTTCGAAGGAGAGCTATTCATGGCTACAGCAGCTAACCAGGTCGGTCGCGTCACCCAGGTCATGGGCGCCGTCGTCGACGTGCAGTTCGAGGGCCACCTGCCCGCCATTCTCAATTCGCTGGAAACCCGGAACGGCAACATCCGCCTCGTGCTGGAAGTTGCGCAGCATCTCGGTGAGTCCACCGTCCGCACGATCGCGATGGACGTGACCGAAGGTCTGGTGCGCGGCCAGGAAGTGACCGACACCGGCCAGCCGATCGCGGTTCCGGTGGGTGACGGCACGCTCGGCCGCATCATGAACGTCATCGGCGAGCCGATCGACGAAGCCGGCCCGATCAAGTCCGAAGGTCTCCGCGCCATCCACCAGGAAGCGCCGAGCTACACCGACCAGTCGACCGAAGCTGAAATTCTCGTCACCGGCATCAAGGTCGTCGATCTTCTTGCTCCGTATGCGAAGGGCGGCAAGATCGGCCTGTTCGGCGGCGCCGGCGTCGGCAAGACCGTGCTGATTCAGGAGCTGATCAACAACGTCGCGAAGGCGCACGGTGGTTACTCCGTGTTCGCCGGCGTCGGCGAGCGTACCCGCGAAGGCAACGACCTCTATCACGAGTTCATCGAGTCCAAGGTCAACGCCGATCCGCACAATCCGGATCCGAGCGTGAAATCCAAGTGCGCGCTGGTGTTCGGCCAGATGAACGAGCCGCCGGGCGCCCGCGCCCGCGTCGGCCTCACCGGTCTCACCGTCGCCGAGCACTTCCGCGACCAGGGCCAGGACGTGCTGTTCTTCGTCGACAACATCTTCCGCTTCACCCAGGCCGGCTCGGAAGTGTCGGCGCTGCTCGGCCGTATTCCTTCGGCGGTGGGTTATCAGCCGACGCTCGCCACCGACATGGGCGCGCTGCAGGAGCGCATCACCACCACGCAGAAGGGCTCGATCACCTCGGTGCAGGCCATCTACGTTCCGGCCGACGACTTGACCGACCCGGCGCCCGCGACCTCGTTCGCGCATCTGGACGCGACCACGGTGTTGAACCGCGCGATCTCGGAAAAGGGCATCTACCCCGCGGTGGACCCGCTCGACTCGACCTCGCGCATGCTCTCGCCGCTCGTCGTCGGTCAGGAGCACTACGACACCGCGCGTCAGGTCCAGCAGGTGCTGCAGCGCTACAAGTCGCTCCAGGACATCATCGCCATTCTCGGCATGGACGAGCTTTCGGAAGAGGACAAGCTGACGGTGGCCCGCGCCCGCAAGATCGAGCGCTTCCTGTCGCAGCCGTTCCACGTCGCCGAAATCTTCACCGGCTCGCCCGGCAAGTTCGTCGACCTCGCGGATACCATCAAGGGCTTCCGCGGCCTCTGCGAAGGCAAGTATGACCACCTGCCGGAAGCCGCCTTCTACATGGTCGGCACCATCGAAGAGGCAGTCGAGAAGGGCAAGAAGCTGGCGGCGGAAGCCGCCTAAGCTGGCGAATAGCGAATAGGGAGTGGCGAGTAGAATCTATTCGCCATTCGCTGCTCGTCACTCGCGCGTTCGCTACTCACCATTCGCAGGTTTCCAATGGCCACCATCCACTTCGATCTCGTCTCGCCGGAAAAGCTCGCATTCTCGGGCCAGGTCGATCAGGTCGATATCCCCGGCGTCGAGGGTGACTTCGGCGTGCTGGCGGGACATGCGCCGGTCGTGGCTGCGATCCGGCCCGGCATCCTCACCGTGACCACGGGCGGCAGGCACGTGAAGATCATCGTGCTCGGCGGTCTCGCCGAAGTCTCCGAAAAGGGCCTCACCGTGCTCGCCGACGTCGCGACGTCGCTCGACGAACTCGACCGTGCCCAGTTCGCCGCGACCATCTCCGAGATGGAAGACGGCCTGAAGGAGCACGAGGGCGGCGAGCTCGATCAGGCCATCGAGCGGCTCGACCACTTCAAGAGCATCCAGCAGCAGCTCAACAGCACGGCTATGCACTAAGCCCCGGTGCACTGCTCCGGGGCTCAAGCTAAAAATTCCTGAACAGGTTCAGCGCTCGTCACGAAAGTGGCGGGCGCTGAAACTTTGTTGCACCGCGCCGCCGATAGCGGCATTCTGCGCCCGCGAATTTGTTTCGGGGCTGGCAGCAGATGAAACGCAAGATCGCAGCGATTTTCGCAGCCGATATTGCCGGTTACTCAAGACTGGTCGCGGAAGACGAAGAGGAGACGCTGCGGCGTCTCGCCTCCTATCGCGAGGTCGTCGACGACTTCATCGCGAAGGCCAACGGCCGCATCTTCAACACGGCGGGTGACGCCGTGCTCGCGGAGTTTCCGAGCGCGGTCGATGCGGTGCGTTGCGCGATCGACATCCAGGAATCCCTGCGAACCCGCAACATGGCCTATCCGCCGAGCCGGCAGATGTCGTTCCGCATCGGCATCACCATCGGTGACGTGGTCGAGCGCAACGGCGATCTGCTCGGTGACGGCGTCAATATCGCCGCCCGGCTCGAAGGCCTCGCCGAGGTCGGCGGCATTTGCGTCTCCCGCGCCGTGCACGAGCAGGTCGCCAACAAGCTGTCGGTGCAGTTCGCCGACATCGGCGCGCAGGAGATCAAGAACATCCCGACGCCGGTGCATGCCTACATGGTGGCGATGCGGCGCGAGGACGGCACTTACGCCACGCCGAAACTGAAGAAGCCCGCCTCCAAGCTGGCCGCGGCACCCGTCTGGATGTGGCCGCTGGTGGTCGCCGTCGTCTCGGTCGTCGCCATCCTTGTCACCGGCTTCCTCTACAACACCAAGCTCAAGCAGACGGTCACCGCCGCAGTCGCGCCGGCCGCGACGCCAAGTGCTGCAATGCCAAGCGCAGCGCCAGCGGCAGATGCCGTGGCGCCGAGCCCGATGCCGACCCAGATGGCAAAGGCGCCGATGGCTCCGATGAGCCCAGCCGGCGCTGCGATGGCGCCGATGCCCGCGTCCTCACCATCCGCCGCGCCGCTATCGGGCAAGCTGGCCGCCGACAGCGTGCCCTTCATCAACGAGCGCATCCGCAACTATCTGGCTGGCGACTATTCCGCCTCCGGCGACTACAAGGCCTTCGCGCTCAATGTCGGCGGCTTCACAGGCGCGGCGTTGAACCAGCCGACCGAGGAAGCCGCGCGCAACATGGCGCTCGAGCAATGCCAGAAGCGCGCCGATGCCGCGCAATCGCCGCGGCGCTGCGAGCTCTATGCGGTCGGCAACGACGTCGTCTACACGCACGGCAAGCCGCCGATGCCGCCGCAGCCCTGGGTGCGCCACGACGCCATGACCGAGCGGGCCTTCGTGCCGAAGGATTTTCCTATGGTGCGCGATCCGGCAAAAGTCCGGCTCGAGAACATGTTCGTGCCGGCGGCGAAATCCCGCGCGATCGCGCTCGGCCCGGGCGGTCAATATTTCATGGTGCTGGGCGCGTCATCCGTCGACGATTCGGCGCGGCGTTCGCTGGAATCGTGCGGCGCCATCGCCGGCATGGCCTGTCTGATCGTCGCGGTCGACGACAATTTCGTCGTGCCGATCCCGACCCTGCTCAGGATCACCGGCTTCTTCCATGCCGCTTCCAACGCCTCGATCGCCGCCGACGCGCGGGCCGAGGTCGTACGCAAGCTCGCCGATGGCATGGGCTGGAACGCGGTCGCGGTCGGAACCGCGGGCCGGCCGGGCCTCGGCCTGAAGGTGGCGGACGAGCAGACCGCCGTCAACTCCGCGCTCGCCGACTGCGCCAAGCGCGACAGCGATTGCCACGTCATCGCGATCGGCCCGTTCACGGTCGGACCGACGAATTAGAGCTTGCTGGACGTAGGCCGCCACGCCGCTTGTGCCCCGCGGCCGATTCTCTTTGACGCTTCAAAAACTTCGCCACAACCACCGCGCATCGCGCCGGCAATCGCCGGCTACTGTGCATGGGGTTGTTTTCGCGGTTTTAGTTTGCGAAGGGCGCAAACTGCTGCGCGACCGCGCGGTAGACGTCGCGACGGAACGGCACCACGAACTCGGTGACGCGGTCGAGCCGCTCCCAGCGCCAGGCGTCGAACTCCGCGGGCTGTTCGTTGCGCGGCGTCAGCGGATCGATCTCGTCATCGCGGCCGGTGAAGCGCAGCGCGAACCATTTCTGGCGCTGCCCGCGGAACTTCGCCAGCCGATGCGTCTGCGGCCCGTCGTAGGGCGGGAACTCGTAAGTCAGCCAGTCTGTCTCGCCGAGATAGTCCGCACTCTTGACGCTGGTCTCTTCCCAAAGTTCGCGCAGCGCCGCATCGCGCAGGTTCTCGCCCTCATCGACACCACCTTGCGGCATCTGCCAGTCGAGGCCCGGCAGGATGATCTCGGGGCCGTCGCCCTTGAAGCGGTGGCCGATCAGCACGCGGCCATCGGCATTGAAGAGGGCGATCCCCACGTTGGGACGGTAGGGTTTTTGATTGGTCACGCGCGCGTCTTTCATCGTCATTCCGGCGATGCATTAGCACCGAACCCGGGATGACGATTTGATTTATTCATCCGCCAGCGCGGAAAATTCCTTCACCACGCGCTCATAGACCGGGCGCTTGAACGGGATGATCAAACCGGTCAGGTTCTTCATCGGCTCCCAGCGCCAGCTCACGAACTCGGCCTTGTGGCCGCCGCCGGGCTTTTCGACATTGATCTCGCTGTCCTTGCCGGTGAACCGGACCGCGAACCATTTCTGGCGCTGGCCGCGATAGCGGCCCTTCCAGGCGCGCCCGGCAACCGTGCGCGGGATGTCGTAGACGAGCCAGTCCGGGACCTCGCCGAGCCGCTCGACCGAGCGCACGCTGGTCTCCTCATAGAGCTCGCGCTTGGCGGCATCCCAGGTGTCCTCGCCGGGATCGACGCCGCCCTGCGGCATCTGCCAGACATGGGCGTCGTCGACATGCTCGATGCCACCGGCGCGGCGGCCGATGAACACCAGACCCTTCATGTTGATCAGCATCACACCGACGCAGGTACGGTAGGGCAGATCCTCGTAACGTGCCATTCCGCCAGACCTCTCGCGTGCTTTTGGTGGGTATGCCGGTCCCGAGGGCCCGTAACGTACCAATCCGTTGATTTAGCTAGATTTTGATTTCAGCATCGCGGTTGTCAACGGCACCAAAAGGATACCACGGTCGCTCAATGTCTTGGTCCAGCTGCCGATGCGCTCGATCGAGACCGGCAGGGCGGAGGCGGTGCCGATTGCAACGCCGCGCTCGCGCGCCATCGATTCGAGCTTGTTCAGGGCGCGGTCGATCTCCGCCGGGGTCGGCACCACGTCGATCGCGATATCGCCCTTGCCGAACGGCATCGCCTGGCTGCCCGCGGCCTGGGGCGCGATGCTGCGCGGCGAGGAGCCGTCGTCGAAGAAGCCGAGGCCGCGCTTGGCCGCCTCGCGGATGATCGGCTGCATCGCGGCGTCGGTCGCCACGAAACGGGCGCCCATGAAATTGGTGAGGCCGGCATAGCCCTGCATCCGGCTCAGGTGCCAGTACAGGCGGTCCATGTTCTGGTCGGTGGTGAGCGAGGTCAGCAGCGTCTGCGGGCCCGGGTCGTTGTCCGGGAAGTCGTAGGGCTCCATCGGGATCTGGAGGAAGATCTCGTGCCGCTGGGCGCGGGCCCGCTCGGCGAGCTTGCCGGGATCGGCGCCATAGGGCGTGAAGGCCAGCGTCACCGCCGGCGGCAGCCGCATGATCGCGTCGGTGGTCTTGGCCGCGCCGACGCCAAGGCCGCCGATCAGGATCGCGACCACAGGCATCTTTGCCGCCTTGGCGCGGTCGGCATCCGCCGCGTAGACGTTGAACGGCTTCGCGCCCTCGGCCGTCACGGGGATCATGCCGTAGCGCGATTTTTCCAGCAGTTTTGGGTCGATCCCGGCCATGACGGGCGGAGGGGCGGAGGCGGCTGCCGCGTCCCCCTTGTCGGCGGCATCGCCGCCACCGATCACCACGTCGTGGCGCGTGCCGGTGGAACCGTCGATCATGGTGACGGTCTTCTGCTCGCCCGCCTGCTTCGGCGCCTCCTTGGCCTCGTGCTTGCTCTCTGGCTTGCTCTCCTGGCCAAGGCTCGCGGCGGCCGGCTTCTCGTCGGTGGCCCTGGGCTCGCGGATCGCAATCCGCGTCATCGGCTCACCGCCGAGCGGATCCTTGTTGAAGATGGCGAAGCCGGCGAAGGCGACCAAGGAACAGGCCGAGCATGACCGTGAGGGCCTGCATGGCTGTGAACGGCAGCCGCAGCCGCCGTTTCCGGCGCGGCTTGTCCTGTCCGAGCGGGGCGCTCAGATCATCGGCCGTTTCAGTCATGCGAGATCCCGAATCACTCCCGCCGACGATACCACGCCGAGGTCAAGCGGCGTCAGGCCGGGATAGGCCGGGGGTAGCAGGAGCCCCAAGCAAAAAGGGCGGCTCCAGGAGCCGCCCTTTTCGAGAGATGAGGTGACGCGCCGACTTAGTTCGCCGCTTTGGGCTTGTCGGTCGTGGCCTTGTTGTCGCCCGGCGTCGGCGCCGCGGAGGCGCTGTTCTTGATGCCGTGGAGCAGGTCGTCCGCGAGCTTGAGCGCCTTGTCGTCCTTGGCGTCCGGCGGGACGTAGGACTGCGAGCCGGTCTTCTCGTCGCCGTCGTTCTTGAGATGGCCGCGCAGCGAAGCCTCGCCCTTGGTGTCGGTGCGCGACTTCAGCTCGTCCGGCACATCCTGGAGCACTTCGATGTCGGGCACGATGCCCTTCGCCTGGATCGACTTGCCCGACGGCGTGTAGTAGCGCGCCGTGGTCAGGCGCAGCGCGCCGTTGCCCGAGCCGAGCGGAATGATGGTCTGCACCGAGCCCTTGCCGAACGAGCGCGTGCCGACGATGGTCGCGCGCTTGTGGTCCTGCAGCGCGCCGGCGACGATTTCCGATGCCGAAGCCGAACCGCCGTTGACCAGCACGATAACAGGCTTGCCCTTGGTGAGGTCGCCCGCATGCGCGGTGCGGCGCTGGGTCTCCTCGGCATTGCGGCCACGGGTCGAGACGATCTCGCCCTTCTCCAGGAACGAGTCGGAGACGGTGACCGCTTCCTCGAGCAGGCCGCCCGGGTTGTTGCGGAGATCGATGATGTAGCCCTTGAGCTTGTCGCCGATCTGATTCGAGAGGTTGGCGACCTCGCGCTTCAGGCCTTCGGTGGTCTGCTCGTTGAAGGTGGTGATGCGGATATAGGCGATGTCGTCGGCCTCGATGCGCGCGCGCACCGAGCGGACGCGAATGTTGTCGCGCACCAGGGTGACGTCGATCGGATTGTCCTGGCCCTTGCGGATGATCTTGAGCTTGATCTTGGTGTTGACCGGACCGCGCATCTTCTCGACCGCCTGGTTCAGGGTCAGGCCCTGCACGGCTTCGTCGTCGAGATTGGTGATGATGTCGTTGGCCATGACGCCGGCGCGCGAAGCGGGGGTGTCGTCGATCGGCGAGACCACCTTGATCAGGCCGTCCTCCATCGTGACTTCGATGCCGAGGCCGCCGAACTCACCGCGGGTCTGCACCTGCATGTCGCGGAAGCTCTTGGCGTCCATGTAGCTCGAATGCGGATCGAGGCCGGTGAGCATGCCGCTGATGGCGGATTCGATCAGCTTCGTGTCATCGGGCTTCTCGACATAGTCCGAGCGCACGCGCTCGAACACATCGCCGAACAGATTGAGCTGGCGATAAGTGTCTGCAGTTGCGGCTCGCGCGCTGGAGCCCATGAAGACCGCGCGCGGCTGGGTCACGAACAGCGTCAGCGCAGCACCGGTGGCCGCGCTGAGGAGGATAACTGAAGTCTTGCGCATCATCCGCGAACCTTCTCGCCTTCATTTGCGGCCCACCATGGGCCTGGATCGATTGGAGTGCCGTCCTTACGGAACTCGACATACAGCACAGGTTGACTCGCGTTCGTGGCGAGAATGGAGGCGACTTGTGAGGTCGATCCCATGGTCGCGACCGGCTCCCCCGTGAGCACAAACTGACCGATGTTAACCGAAATGCGCTCCATCCCGGCGATCAGGACATGATACCCGCCCCCGGCGTTGAGGATCAAGAGTTGTCCATAGCTGCGGAACGGGCCGGAATAGACAACCCAGCCATCACACGGCGTCGTGACCTGGGAGCCGGGCCTGGTTGCCAGCGAAATGCCCTTCTGGACACCGCCGACCCCGTCGGAACCGCCAAAATCCCTGATCTTGTTACCGTTAACCGGGAGAGGCAGGAGCCCCTTGGCCGCCGCGAAGGCGATCGCCGGGGTGGTCCGGGACCGGTCCTTGAAAGTGCCCGGACCGGGCTTGGCGCTGGCGGCCGCCTTGGCCTCGGCCTGCTTGGCGGCCTCAGCCGCCTTCTCGGCGGCCTTGGCGGCGCTCTGCAGATCCTGCTCCATCTTGGTGATCAGCCCCTGGAGATCGCCGACCTGCCTGGAGAGCGCGATGGCGCGCGAGTTCTCGGCGTCTAGGTCTTTTTCGCGCGACGCCTGCTGACGCTGCCGCTCGTCGACCAGGGCGGTCAGCCGGGTCTGGTCGTTGCGGACCTTGTCGCGGTCGGTGGCAAGCTGGTCGCGTTCGGCGGCGATGTTCTTGCGCAAGGCCACGAGCTCGCCGAGGTCGCCGGCGAGCTTCTCGGCGCGGCCGCGCAATTCCGGCACCACGGCGCCGAGCAGCATGGCGGTGCGCAGTGATTGCAGCGCATCTTCTGGCCGCACCAACAGCGCCGGCGGCGTGCGCCGGCCGGCGCGCTGCAGGGCCGCCAGCACCTCGACGATGTCGGCGCGGCGCGACTCCAGCGAGGTGCGCATCTGCTGCTCGCGGCCGTTGAGCGAGCGCAGCCGCGCTTCGGCTTCGTCGATCTTGGTCTCGACGGCCCGCACATTGGCTGCGGTATCGATCAGCTGCTGATTGAGCTGGGTGCGGTCCTGGCCGAGCGAGGTGATTTCGGCCTTGAGCTTGGCCTGCGCTTCCTCGGCGCTCTTCTGCCTCGCGCGGGCGGCCTCGAGCTCCTGCTCGCGCTGCTTGATCGCATCGGGCGAGGCGGCCGCCGTCTGTGGCGCGGGCGCAATTATCGGACCTTGCGTCTGAGCTTGCGCGAGGCTTGCGCCCGTGACGCCGGCGATCAGCAGCAGGTTGAGGATCGGCGCTCGCATCGCTTTACGCAAAGGTGCTCGTTGTGCGCGCATCACGCGCGGTGATAGGGGTGGCCGGCCAGAATGGTGGCGGCCCGATAAAGCTGTTCCAGAAGCATGACGCGGACCATTTGGTGCGGCCAGGTCGCAGAGCCGAACGCGATCGCGAGCTTGGCCTTACGGCGCAATTCGGGCGAAAGTCCGTCCGCCCCTCCGATCACGAAGATAGTATGTCCGGCACCCTCGTCGCGCCAGCGACCGAGGTGCCGTGCGAATACGGTGGAGTCGAGATTCTGGCCGCGCTCGTCCAGCGCCACCAGGATCGATTTTTCCGGGATGTGCGCACCAATCGCCGCGGCCTCTTCGGCCATCCGTGTCGCGGTGTCGCGCGCGCGGCTTTCGGGGATTTCGTGGATGGTGAGCTCGCGGAATCCGAGCTTGCGGCCGGCTTCGTCGAACCGCTCGAAATAGCGGTCGGCAAGCTCCCGTTCGGGGCCCTGCTTCAGCCGGCCCACCGCAATGACAGCAACGCGCATGATATCTTCAGGTCGTGTTTCGAGACCGCGCGCAATATGCGCGCGCACGACGCTAGCATGCGCGTCAGCCGATTCGAAATCGGCTCGATGAGCCTAGATCGCCTTCGCCGCCCCTGGGCCCTGCGTGTACAATCTCTCGAGATTGTAGAACTCACGGACCTCGGGTCTGAACACGTGCACGATCACATCGCCGGAATCGATCAGCACCCAGTCGCAATTGGGCAAGCCCTCGACGTGGATGTTCCTGATGCCGTTTTCCTTGAGGCCCTTGGCGACGTTGTCCGCGATCGCGCCGACGTGCCGGTTCACCCGGCCGGTGGTGACGATCATGTAGTCGGAGTACGCCGATTTGCCGCGAAGGTCGATGGTGACCGTCTCTTCCGCCTTCATGTCGTCGAGGCGGGAGAGGATCAGGCTCAGCGTCTTGTCGGCGTCGGGTTGCGCCTTCAAGGCCGCAGCTTTGGTCGATGTTTTACGCGCCGGTTTCGCTACCTTGGGTAAAACAGACTTGGACAATACAGATGTGGTCAGGGACCATTCCTTTCACTGTATCGCGAACGCCGAATCCGACGCTCACTGGTTACACTACATCATGTGGGGTTAAGGGTTTCAATATGCCAGAGAGTCTGAAATCCCCACAACGTCCACACACTCCGTCTCACTTCGGACCTTTCCAGCTCCCGTCCGGGTTCCGCAAGCCGGTCGAGGACAGGTTCAGTTTCAACCCCGTCAGAAAGACCCAGGCCGGCGCTGGCCGATCCGGAAGCAATGCCGCGTCCGTCTCGGGCACGCGGTAGCGTGCAAGGGCCTGGGCAGCGGGCGAGGCGAGGGCGCGAAAACTCTGCGGCGGGCGATCGATGACCGCAATCGGCACCTGGTCGGCGATGCGCCGCCAGTGCTGCCAACGATGGAATTGAGCGAGATTGTCGGCGCCCATGATCCAGACAAAGCGCAGGCCGCTGAGGCGGCGGCGCAAGGTGTTGATCGTGTCGATAGTATAGCGGGTACGAATGACGGATTCGAGACAGGTCACCTCGATCCTGGGATCGTCGGCGACGTCGCGCGCGGCTTGCATGCGCGCGCCGAGCTCATGCAGCGTGCCGTTCTCCTTCAGCGGATTGCCCGGCGTCACCAGCCACCACACGCGGTCGAGTCGGAGGCGTTTCAGCGCGAACTGGCTGATGGCGCGATGGGCCTCGTGCGGTGGATTGAACGAGCCGCCGAGCAGGCCGACGCGCATGCCTTCGGTGTAGGGCGGAATGGCCTGCGCGAAGAAACGTGGCGCGACGAAATTGTTACTCAATGCCCCACGCCTCGCGACATGACTTACGGCCGCGTCTGACCTGTGCCGTGGACGCGATATTTGAAGCTCGTGAGCTGCTCGGCGCCGACAGGACCACGGGCGTGGAATCGGCCAGTGGCGATGCCGATCTCGGCGCCGAAACCGAACTCGCCGCCGTCGGCGAATTGCGTCGAGGCATTGTGCAGCACGATCGCGGAATCGACCTCGCTCAGGAATTTCTTCGCAGCAGCCTCATCCGCGCTCACGATCGCATCGGTGTGGTGCGAGCCGTGGTTCTGGATATGCGCGATTGCGCCGTCGACACCGTCCACCACCTTCGCCGCGATGATCGCGTCGAGATATTCGGTGTCCCAATCGTCTTCGCTGGCAGCCTTGACGCGCGCATCGGTCTTCTGCACGGCGTCGTCGCCGCGCACTTCGCAGCCGGCCTCGATCAGCATCTCGACCAGCGGCCTCAGGTTCTTGGCGGCCGCGGCGCGATCGACCAGCAGCGTCTCGGCCGCGCCGCAGACGCCGGTGCGGCGCATCTTGGCGTTGAGCACGATCGACTTCGCCATGGCGAGGTCGGCGCTGGCATCGATATAGACGTGGTTGACGCCTTCGAGATGCGCGAACACGGGCACGCGGGCCTCCTGCTCGACGCGCGCGACGAGGCTCTTGCCTCCGCGCGGAACGATCACGTCGATGGCGCCGTTCAACCCCGACAGCATCATGCCGACCGCCGCGCGGTCGCGCGTCGGCACCAGCGTGATCGCAGCTTCGGGGAGCCCGGCGTCACGCAGGCCCTGGACGAGACATTCATGGATCGCGCGGCACGAACGAAAACTGTCGGAGCCGCCGCGCAGGATCACGGCATTGCCGGATTTCAGGCACAGCACGCCGGCATCCGCCGCAACGTTCGGCCGGCTCTCGAAGATCACGCCGACGACGCCGAGCGGAACGCGCACGCGCTCGATGGTCATGCCGTTCGGCCGCTGCCAGCTCTCGGTGACGATGCCGATCGGATCGGCGATGCCGCGCACGATACCGATGCCCTCGGCCATCGACTCGACGCGCGCAGGTGTCAGCGTCAGGCGGTCGATGAATGAGGCGATCATGGTGCCCGAGGCCCGGGCCTCCGCGACGTCCTCGGCATTGGCGGCAAGGATCGCGGCAGAGTTCGCGCGGATCGCCCGCTCCATGGCCCCGAGCGCCCTGTTCTTCTGCTCCGGCGGCGCCAGCGCCAGCACGCGCGCGGCAGCGCGGGCACGGGCGGCGAGATCGGACATCAGCGCCTGGAGATCGGCATTGCCGTCGACGGCTTTGAGGGAGGCGGCCATGGAGAGTTCAACCTTCTGCTAAGGCAGTGTCCTAGCACGGAAATCCCGCGTCTGCGAAGGGTCGGGAGGGTATGGCTGGGGCCCGGTTCGCGCCGCCCGGTCGGCCAATGGCCTGGTTGCCCCCGAGGCCGGACGGATCCTTGCGAGGCGCTCAAATATCAATAAATATCATTACTTGATAACGGAGCCGTTCCATGGCGAGCAGCTACAGCATTGGAAAGCATTTCGAGGACCTGATCGACGATCTGGTCGAGAGCGGCCGCTATGCCACCGCGAGCGAGGTCATGCGCGAAGGCCTTCGCCTAGTCGAGGAGCGTGAAGAGCGGCGCAGGGTCAAGCTGGAGGCGCTGCGGGAGGAAATCCAGAAGGGGTTTGACAGCGGACCAATGGAAGAGGTCGATGTCCAGGAATGGATGAACGACATCAAGGCGCGGGGACGGCAGCGACTGGCCGCGCGCAAACGTGGCGAATAGATTCCGCAAGGCCCCACAAGCCGACCAAGATCTAGATTCGATCTGGGATTTCATCGCGTCGGACAGCGTTCGGGCGGCCGACAAGCAGATCGCGCGCATCGGCGAGATTTTCGAGATGCTCGTGGAAAATCCCTTGGCTGGCCGCGAACGGCGAGAATTGCGCGACAGCCTGCGCAGCTTCCCCGTTGGCAATTACGTGATCTTCTATGTCCCGCTGCCCGATGGAGTCGAGATCGTCCGCGTGATGCACGGCCGCCAGGATATCGGCTCTGACGACATGCAATAGTTGGCGGACTTGCTCGTCCTTACCCACCCACCACCAGATCGTCGCGGTGGATCATCTCGGACCTCCCGCTGATGCCCAGGATGGCCATCACGTCCGGGGACGAGCGGCCCTTGATCCGCTCGGCGACCTCGGCATCGTAGGCGATCAGGCCGCGGCCGACCTCGCTGGTATCAGGACCGCGCACGATCACGGCATCGCCGCGGGCGAACTGGCCTTCGACCTTGATCACACCGGCCGGCAGCAGGCTGGCGCCGGCACGCAGCGCCGTCACGGCACCGGCATCGATGGTCAGCGTGCCCTTCGGCTCCAGCGTGCCCGCGATCCACCGCTTGCGCGAGGTGATGGGGTTGGCCGGCGTCAGGAACCAGGTGCAGCGGCCGCCGTCGGCGATCGCCTGCAGGGGATGCTCGATCTTGCCCGAGGCGATCAGCATATGCGTGCCGCCTGTGGTCGCGATCTTGGCTGCCTCGACCTTGGTGCGCATGCCGCCGCGCGACAGCTCGGACTCGGCGTCGCCTGCCACGGCCTCGATCTCGGAGGAGATGCTGTCGACCACGGGAATGAGTTTTGCGTTCGGATTGTTCTTCGGCGGGGCGTCGTAGAGCCCGTCGATATCGGACAGCAGCACCAGCAAATCGGCGCTCGCCATGGTGGCGACGCGCGCGGCGAGGCGGTCATTGTCGCCGTAGCGGATCTCGTTGGTGGCGACCGTATCGTTCTCGTTGATGACGGGGATCGCGCGCCATTCCAGCAGCTTGCCGATGGTGGAGCGAGCGTTGAGATAGCGGCGGCGCTCCTCGGTGTCCTGGAGCGTCACCAGGATCTGCCCCGCGCCGATGCCGTGGGCGCCGAGCACCTCCGACCAGATCCGCGCCAGCGCGATCTGGCCGACGGCGGCGGCCGCCTGGCTCTCCTCCAGCTTCAGCGGGCCGCGCGGCAGCTTGAGGCGGCTGCGGCCGAGTGCGATCGAGCCCGAGGACACCACGAGCACATCGCGGCCCTCGCGATGCAGCTTGGCCATGTCGTCGGCGAGCGCGGCGAGCCAGGAGGCGCGCACCTCGCCCTTGTCGGAATCGACCAGCAGGGCGGAGCCGACCTTGACGACGATGCGGCGGAATTGACTGAGTTCGGGGCTGGCCATGTGTGTATGCGTTGGCGCGTGTGACGGATTGCTCTGCATCGGAAACGGCGGAGCGACAGGCGGCGCCGGTTAAGGCCTGCTTTTGCAGCAGGACGATGGCCGGCGCAAGGCGGCTAAAATGGTAAACGGCGCTTGTCCGGGACACGCGTCTGGCTCTAATTGTCGCCAACCATAATGGGCTCAAAGAGGAAACCGATGGATCGCCGCAACTTCATCGCCGGATGTCTCGGGTTGCCGCTGTTGGCGCAGGCGGGCGGATCGCAAGCGCAGGCCGGGCTGACAAAGATGATCTTCCCGTTCGCGGCGGGAGCGGGCGGCGACACGCTGTGCCGGCTGATCGCGCAGGAGATGGCGCCGGCGCTGCAACGGACCATCGTCGTCGAGAACCGTACCGGCGGCGACGGCCTGATCGGCATCAAGGCGGTGAAGGGCGCGAGTGCCGACGGCAGCATGGTGCTGGTGACGACGGGCCCCACCATGTACCTGCTGCCGATGGTGGAGACGACGCCGAGCTTCGACACGGCCAGGGATTTCATGCCGGTGTCGCTGTTGGCGCGGTTCGAATTCGCAGTCGTGATCGGCCCGGCGATTGACGCTGCCGATTTCAAGTCATTCGTGGCGTGGCTGAAGGCGCATCCGGACAAGACGTCGTTCGGGGTGCCGAGCAACGGCACCATTCCGCATTTCATGGGCTCCAAGCTCGAGAAGGATCTCGGCATTCCCTTGACCCGCGTGCCCTATCGCGGGAGCGCGCCCATCCTCAACGATCTCATCGGCGGCCATCTGTCGTTCGGCATCGTGACATTGGCCGATGCGCTGCCGCAGCACCGCGCCAAGGGCGTGAAGATCATCGCGGTCGCGAGCGCGGAACGTTCGCCGTTCGCACCTGAGGTTCCGACGCTGAAGGAGAGCGGCATCGATCTCGTCGCGGATGCCTGGTACGGCATGTGGCTTCCCGCCGGCAGCCCGCCGGACTTCGCCAGCAAGCTCGGCGCCGCCGCGAGTGCGGCGCTCGCCAGGCCCGAGGTGAAGGAGAAGCTCACCGCGATCGGGCTGATCCCGGTCGGCAGCACCGCGGATGGCCTGACCAAGGAGCTCGCCGCCAACACGGCGTTCTGGCAGCCGATCGTGAAGGCGACGGGGTACAAGATCGAGAATTGAATGCCGCGCGCTACTCTATCCCCTCATCCTGAGGAGCCGCGGAGCGGCGTCTCGAAGGATGAAAGGCCCGGCTGTAGCAGCGGGGGCCTGCATGGTTCGAGACGGCGCTTCGCGCCTCCTCACCATGAGGGTTTTAGAGCTTCGCGCGTTGCGCGATCCCGTCCTTGATCGACGCAAGCTCCGCCTCATCCCAGACGCCGATCAAAATGCCGCCCTTCACCTGGAGCTGGTTGTCGGCATAGTTCGCGATCTTCTCGCGCGGCGTGGTGATGTGGTCGTTGGGATGCAGGGCCCAGTCGAACAGCTCGGCCTGTAGCCTCGCGATGATCGCGGCGCATTCCGGATCGTCGCCGCGATCGACGTATTCCTCCGGATCGGTTTCGAGATCATACAGCATCGGGCGGAAGCCGGAGGCGTGGATGTATTTCCAGCGGCCGTCGAACACCATGAACAGGCGGCAGCGTTCGATCGGCTGGTTCAGCTTCAGCCGCACATCCTGCATGGCGTAGTCGTATTCAGAGAACGCGACCTTGCGCCAGTCGGACGGCCTCTCGCCGCGCAGCAGCGGCAGCAGCGAGCGTCCTTCGAGGATGTGGCCCGGCACCTTGCCGCCGAAATAATCGACGAAGGTCGGCGCGAGATCGATGCCTTCCACCAGCGCGTCGCTGCGCGCGCCACGCGTGGCGTCGGCTTCCTTCGACGGATCGATGATGATCAACGGAATCTTCGCCGACTGTTCGTGGAACAGATCCTTCTCGCCCATCCAGTGATCGCCGAGATAATCACCATGATCGGAGGTAAACACGATCATGGTGGTGTCCAGCAGGCCGCGCGCCTCCAAAAACTTCATCAGCACGCCCATCTGGTCGTCGATCTGGGTGATCAGGCCCATATAGGTCGGGATCACCTTCTCGCGAGCCTCGTCGCGCGCCATGTTGCGGGAGTAGCGCATGTCCATGTAAGCGCCGAACACCGGATGCGGATTCTGGCGTTCGCGCTCGGAGCGGATCGCCGGGATCATGTCATCGGTCGAATACATGCTCGCATAGGGCTCGGGCGCGATGTAGGGCCAGTGCGGCTTGATGTAGGACAGATGCAGGCACCACGGCCTGCCGTCGGTCTCGGCCTCGCTGATGAAGTCCATCGCGCGCCGCGTCATGTAGGGCGTCTCAGAGTGCTCGTCCGGCACGCGCGCGGCCTTGTCGGCATGCACCAGGAGCCAGCCGTTCTGCAGGGAGCCGTCGCCAGCTTCGCCGGAATTCGCCCAATGCTCCCAGGGATTGGTCGCCTCGAATCCCTGGCTGCGCAGGTACTCATCGTATTTCGGGCGCGGCCGTCCCGTTGGATGCAGGCCGTCGTCACGCTCATAAGGCTCGAACCCGCATTCGGCAACGTGAACGCCGATCATCGATTCCGGCGGGATGCCGAGCGCCTTCATGCCCTCGAGATCGGGCGCCATGTGGGTCTTGCCGACCAGCACGTTGCGCACGCCGATCTTTTTGAGGTGGTCGCCGAGCGTGGGCTCGCCGACGCGCAGCGGCCAGCCGTTCCAGTGCGAGCCGTGCGAGCGCATGTAGCGCCCGGTGTAGAACGACATCCGCGACGGGCCGCAGATCGGCGACTGCACATACGCCTTGCTGAACAGCACGCCACGCTTGGCCATGGCGTCGATGTTGGGCGTTTTCAGCGTGGGATGGCCGGTGCAGCCGAGATAGTCGTAGCGAAGCTGGTCGCACATGATCCAGAGAACGTTCTTCGCGCGCGCCATGCTTCGCCCCTGCCGTTTCTTGATTTTTTAATGCTGCGCTATCGCGGGCGCGATGACAAGCCAGCGATACGCGTGCCCGCGGCCGCGCATTCCGCTGTCGTCCCTGCGAAAGCAGGGACCCATAACCCCAAGACGTAGTTTTGCGAAGGCTCGTTGTTCGGTACTACAACCGTCCGCAATCGAAAGATCACGCGGTATGGGTCCCCGCTCCCCGTGCGCAATTGCGCACTAGGCGGGGACGACCGTGGGGAGAGAGTTCAAGCCGACCACGGCTCCGCTTCGGCCGCGCTCTTCGCCTTGGCCGATACCGGGGCCTCGCCGATCACTTCGACAAGCGCGCGCAACGCTTCCTTCACGCCGTCGCCGGTGATGCCGGAGAGCAGCAGCGGTGTCTTCTTGGCGGCGCGCTTCAGCCGGTCCTTCTGCTTCTTCAACTCGTCCGGCCCGACCGCGTCGATCTTGTTCAGCGCGACGATCTCGATCTTGTCGGTGAGCAGGCCGCCATAGGCATTGAGTTCGTTGCGAACCGTCTTATACGCCTTGCCCGCGTGCTCGCAGGTCGCGTCGACGAGATGCAGCAGCACGCGGCAGCGCTCGACATGGCCGAGGAAGCGGTCGCCGAGGCCGGCGCCTTCATGCGCGCCTTCGATCAGACCGGGAATGTCCGCCAGCACGAATTCGCGGCCGTCGGAATTCACGACGCCGAGCTGCGGATGCAGCGTGGTGAAGGGATAGTCGGCGATCTTCGGCTTCGCCGCGCTGACCTTGGAGAGGAAGGTCGATTTGCCGGCATTGGGCAGGCCGACCAGGCCGGCATCCGCGATCAGTTTCAGCCGCAGCCAGATCCAGCGCTCCTCGCCGGGCTGGCCGGGATTGGCGTTGCGCGGCGCGCGATTGGTCGACGATTTGAAATGCGCGTTGCCGAAGCCGCCATTGCCGCCCTCGGCCAGCACGAACTTCTCGCCGACATCAGTGAAGTCGTGGATCAGGGTCTCGCGATCCTCGTCGAAGATCTGCGTGCCCACGGGGACCTTCAGCACGATCGCCTTGCCGTTGGCGCCATGGCGGTCCGAGCCCGAGCCGTTCTCGCCCTTCTGGGCCTTGAAATGCTGCTGGTAGCGGTAGTCGATCAGCGTGTTGAGGCCGTCGGCGACCTCGATGACCACGTTGCCGCCGCGGCCGCCATTGCCGCCGGAAGGACCGCCGAATTCGATGAACTTCTCGCGGCGGAACGCCACGCAGCCGTTCCCGCCGTCACCGGAGCGGATATAGACCTTTGCTTCGTCGAGGAATTTCATGGGCCATAGGTAGGGCAGGTGGTCCCGCGCGGCAACCCGGACTTATCCCTGAATCGGCCGAATTTCCGCGAATTTGACCCCGTGCTTAACCCGCAGGCCGTCTCCGGATCAGGAATTTCTGCATCCCCTCCAGCACCAGCTCCTTGCGCTGGTTGAATACGGTGCTTTTGAGCGTCACCGCGCCGGTCGTGCGACCCGGCACCAGCTCCGTGACCTCGAGCGCGGGATAGATGGTGTCGTCGGCGAACACCGGTTTGAGGAACCGGCTCGATTGCTCGAGGAAGCCGACCAGGGAGTCCTCGACCATGAACGGAAACAGGCCTGCGCCGGGCGCCGTGTGGATCAAGGTCTGGAAGCCGTGGGCGAGCAGATGCGGCATGCCGCGGCTGCGGCAATATTCCACGTCGTAATGCACGGGATGAGTGTCGCCGCTCGCGGTCTGGAAGGCGGCGAACACCGCCGAGGTCTGGGTGCGGCTCGGCAGCACGAAGCGCTCGCCGACCACGAAATCCTCAAACCAGCGTTGCGCGGGGATCATGCGATGCCGCGTCGGGTCGAAGTCGGTCATGTCCATGCTCTCTAGTTGGGGAGGCGCCTATCGCTATCGCGCCGCGAAGAGTGCGACAATCCGTTCAATCGGCAGATGCGGGCTTGTCCGGCGCGCCCACGTGATTAAAACGGCGCCAATGCCCTTCTTCAAGAATCTCTCCGCCTATGACGACCGCTCCGCACGCCTGGCCGGCATTGCGTTGATGGTGCTGTCGATCTTCATGTTCTCGTTCGGCGACGCCATGGGCAAGTTCCTGGTCGGGACGTATTCGGTGGGGCAGCTCTTGTTCCTGCGCGCCTGCGCGGCGCTGCTGCTGCTGTCGCCGCTGGTCTGGCGGCAGCGTCACCAGTTCCTGCATCTGGAGCGGCCGCGCCTGCAGCTGTTTCGCGTCGTGCTGTCGACGCTGGAAGTGGCCGCTTTCTTCCTCGCGACGGTCTATCTGCCGCTCGCCGACGTCATCACTTATTATCTCGCCGGCCCCATCTTCGTCACCGCGATGTCGGCGATCTTCCTCGGCGAGAAGGTCGGCTGGCGGCGCTGGACGGCGATCCTGATCGGCTTCTGCGGCGTGCTGATCGCGTTACGGCCGTCGGCCCAGACGGTCAGCCTGCCGGCGCTGATCGCGCTCGGCGGCAGTCTGTCGTTTGCGACCCTGATGCTGATCACGCGCAGCCTGCGGAAGACGCCCGACATCGTGATGGCGTCGTCGCAATTCATCGGCACGTTCTCGCTGGGTGCTGTGCTGTCGGCATTCCACTGGGTGCCGCCGACACCGGGCAGCCTCGCGATCTTCGCAATGGCGGGGTGCGTCTCGGTGACGGCGCTGTTCTGCGTCAACCGCTCGCTCAAGCTGGCGCCGGCGAGCGTCGTGGTGCCCTATCAATATTCGATGATCGTCTGGGCCGTGATCTTCGGCTTCGTCGTGTTCGGCGACGTGCCGTCGATTGCCACCATCATCGGCGCCGCCATCATCATCGGCGCCGGGTTCTACATCTACTTGCGCGAACGCGATCTCGGCCGCCCGAGCAACGAGGTGAATCCGCCGGCGTAGCTGCGGTCACACCGTCGTCCCGGGGCGCGCGTAGCGCGAGCCCGGGACCCATACCCACAGGACGCCGTTTTGCGATAACTCGGAGCGGGAGTTTTTGTCCCCCACTTCTCCCTGGGATTATGGGTCCCGGGCTCGCGACTTTGTCGCGCCCCGGGACGACAGCGGAGAATGGAGCAGTTCTCCGCCCTACCTCATCCGTCTCGCACTGCTCCAGTTCTTCAGCGACGACCACACGCCGCGTGACAGGCGGAAGCAATCGACCGGCGTGGACGAGCCCAGCGCGAGGAAGCGATGCAGCTGGACGCCGCTCCACTGGAAGCCGCACTTCTCCAGCACGTTGCGCGAGGCCGGATTGGTGACGCGCGCGCCCGCATGGAGATGATCGTCCTCGAATTCCTCGAAGAAGAAGTCGATCGCGCCGCGCGCCGCCTCGGTGGCAAAGCCCTGGCCCCAATGCTCGACGCCGAGCCAGTAGCCGAGCTCGGCATTGTCGGGCGTGGAGCGGTCGATGCCGACCATGCCGACCGGCCCGGTGTCGTGCTCGATCAGGAACACGGTCTCGCTGCCGAGCGCGGCGGTGGCGCGGACGAATTCGACGGCGTCGTCCTGCGAATAGGGGTGTGGAAGGCGGCGGGTGTTTTCCGCGACACGGCGGTCGTTGGCGAGGTGGGCGATGGTCCTGACGTCGGCGAGAGTCGGGCGCCGCAACGTCAGCCGCTCGGTGGCGACGACGCTCGGTCTCGCCTCCCGCAAGGTCACGCTCGAGAAATCCTGCAACATGTCCGGCTCCGTCAAAGTCACTAAGTGAAAAGTGAGCAAGTCAAACGAAAGGGGAGGCCGGTTTCCCTGCCTCCCCTGGAGCCGTCTTGTGGACTCCGCCGGTTCGGTCAAGGACCCGGCGGACTCCAAATTTGGTCCACCGTCTATTCAGCCGCCTCGGCGATCGGGAGTACCGATACGAATGTGCGGCCGTTGGCTTTGGCTTGGAACGTGACGCGACCCTCGATCTTGGCGAACAGAGTGTGGTCCGTGCCCATGCCGACATTAAGGCCGGGATGCCAGGTGGTGCCGCGCTGACGCGCAATGATGTTGCCGGGAATCACGACTTCGCCGCCGAACGCCTTGATGCCGAGGCGCTTGCCCTTCGAATCGCGACCGTTGCGCGATGAACCGCCTGCTTTTTTATGAGCCATGGCTCGTCTCCAAAATCCTGCGTACTTCTAGATCAATTCCTTGACGGAATCATTTCACAATTTCTCACGCATCAATTCGTGATTGCGCGTGATCAAATTATGCGGCGGCTTCTTCGGTGGTCGCTTCCTTGGCGACCTTCTCCCGCTTCGGACGCGGGCCCTTGGTGGGCTTGGCGCCGTCCGTCAGGATCTCGGAGATACGGAGGACCGTGATCTCGTCGCGATAGCCGCGCTTGCGGCGCGAATTTTTGCGGCGGCGCTTCTTGAACGCGATGACCTTCGGCCCGCGCTTGTGGTCGAGCACCTCGACCGCAACGGACGCGCCTGCGACCGTCGGGACGCCCAGGACCGGCGTGTCACCGCCGAGCACCAGCACTTCATTCAGCTGTATGATCGAGCCGACTTCGCCTTCGATCTTGCCTACTTCGAGAACATCATCCGGCACGACGCGGTATTGCTTGCCGCCGGTTTTGATGACTGCGAACATCGTTTTTTCTCCGTGTTCAAATCCCGGCCTCGCGACGAGAATCGTCCGGGCCGGCTTTTTGTCAGTCGCTATGGGTTTATGCGCGTTTTGTGCGGGCGGGAGTTATCCCTTTGAAAACCCACGCAAAAACAAACAGCGCGAGAAACGCCCCGCGCCGGTTGCGGGACTTATAGCCGCCGGACGCGGAGAGTCAAGGAAAAGCGCCGAAAACCGAAGAGTTTAGGGCAATTCACCCGTAATCCAGGAGGCTACAAGGCCTGCGCATGGAGGATCTCGTGGCTCTCCCATCGGTCCCATTGGCTCATGCCCGCCCCCAGGGTGCGCTCGGCCATCAGCCGGCACGACAAGGACCCGGTCTGGTGATTGACGTCGATGCGGTTGATGGACAGGAAGATCCTCCCATCATTGGTCGGAACCTTTCCGACGGAACTTCCGCATCCCAAAACCGCGATCGGAGGTGGTCCCGGTATCGACGCAACGCGAGGGATATGCTTGTGCCCGTGAAGCACGGCGGCAAATCGCCGCTGGCGGACGAAGTCCCCGAATTCGGCGGCGTCCTCAAGCTGGTCGGTCTTCTCGAAAAATCGTCCCAGTATCCGCTCGTAGAACGGCCTTGCATACCAGGCGGGATTATCGACCGGGAGCGGATGATGATGGAGTACGCCAACCAGCGTGTGATCCCGCCAATCGCGTTTGTGGTCGATTTCGTTGCCAACGTCGGCAAATTGCTCCGGCCCAATCTTGCCCGCGGCGAGACGGCCGCCGGCCACTGAATTGAAGCAGACCAGACCAAGAGGCCGATCATCGAACCATCGCACGCGATTTGTCGGGAGCTTGATCGCGTTTCTCAGGTTCTCGCTCAGATAGCCATCTGTTCGGACGTCGTGGTTGCCCAAAACGAGGATCGGTGGTTCCTCCGTGAGGTTTTGCGCTGTGTCGAGGAACTGTCGCGCCGAATTGTAGTACTCGTCTTTGGGATCGTCGATCAGATCGCCGCTGATGACCAAAACGACCTTTTGCCCATTCGGTATCTCGTGGATTTGATTCCGCAACAATTGTTGCAGACGGGGCAAGCTCGTCGCTGCCTCGGTGCTTCCGATGTGAAGGTCGCTGATATGCAGCAGCGTCGTGGTTGATGCTGCAGTAGCTCTGGCCTCTGGAAATCTCCTGAAATATTCGGCTTCGAATGTCTTTAATCCGCGAAACCTGGATATCTTGAGATTGGACAACGCCCATCCCGCGCATTCGCGGACAGCAGCCGGCGTCTTGCCTGCAAAGGGCAGAAACACGGAATCCTCGTTGGGTCTCCAGAACAGCAGCCCGGGCCACCGCGTCATTGCGTTCAACGCAGTCTGAAGTGGGGGGAAGACGTCCAGCAGCGCTTGCGGGTGATCGTCGAGATCCCGGGGCTGCATGATCAGGCCGTCGTCTTGCCAGTTCACCTTATGGACGAGATCGTAAAGAAATTCCGGAGAGGCCAGAAAACGATCCAGCTCCATATTCTTCATCGATGGCACGATCATGCCGATCCAAGGGTAGTGCGAAAACAGTTGTTGCAGCGACTCGAGGATCTCAAGGGGAATCTCCTGCCCGTAGGGAATCTGGCTCAATTGCGCACGTGCCGCCTCAGCGACCTCGCGCACCTTGTCCTTGTTCCCGCGAGAGGAGACAAAACGCTCCGGCAATTGGCTTAGGAACATTTCCAGCGATTCGTGCTCATCAGGCGCGGCACGCCGGGGAATGTGTCCGCCAGGCTGAAGCAAATGGGCCAACCAGTTGACGGTGGCCAGGTCGAAGGCAATTCCCATTCGATCCTCCCCACAATCTGAGGGCGAACAATATACCATATATCCCCGGACGTGGCCAGAACTGTGCCATGGGCAACGCAACCAAACGGGTTCCCGTTTGTTGTCCCGCCGGATTTTTGCAATCGGGCAGGGCTTTCATGGCAACGGACGAACTGGTCAAGACGACGACGGGCATCGCCGCCCACGGTGCGGCGCGGCTGCCGTCAGTGGACATCGACAGTTTCAACATCGAGATGAAGGACGAGGACGGTTTCCTCGGCGACCGCGCCAGCAAGGGCGCGTTCCGCGAAATCCTCGAGCGCTGGCGCAAGCCGCTGCGCAAGTCCGGCGAGGATCCGTTCGGCAAGGAGCCATCGGATGAGATCAGCAAGAAGACGCTGGACGCCATCCTGATCGGCGATGACACCGAGGCCTGGGCCGTGGTGCATAGCGCCATCGAGGACTTTGCCCAGGAGCTCGCTTACGTCACCCGTCGCTTCCTCAAGAGCAAGGCCTGGGCGAAGACCGCGCGCATCGTCGTCGGCGGCGGCTTCCGCGATTCACGGCTCGGTGAGCTCGCGATCGCGCGCACCGGGATCATCCTCAAGGCCGAGGATTTCAAGATCGACATGGTGCCGATCCGCGCCCATCCCGATGAAGCGGGCCTGATAGGCGCGCTGCATCTGGCGCCATCATGGATTTTCGAGGCTCATGACAGCATCCTCGCCGTCGACATCGGCGGCACCAACATCCGCTGTGGCCTGGTGGAGACCGGCTGGAAGAAGGCCAAGGACCTCTCGAAGGCCAAGGTCGTGAAATCCGAGCTGTGGCGTCATGCGGATGACGAGCCGACCCGCGAGGGTGCGGTGAAGCGGCTCACCAAGATGCTGAAGGGGCTGATCACCGAGGCCGAGAAAGATGGCTACAAGCTCGCTCCCTTCATCGGCATCGCCTGCCCCGGCGTGATCAACGAGGATGGCTCGATCGAGAAGGGCGCACAGAACCTGCCGGGCAATTGGGAGAGCAGCAAGTTCAACCTGCCGGCGAGCCTGATCGAGGGCATCCCCGTGATCGGCGACCACGACACCGCGATCCTGATGCACAATGACGGCGTGGTTCAGGGCCTCTCCGAGGTGCCGTTCATGCAGGACGTCGATCGCTGGGGTGTGCTCACCATCGGCACCGGGCTCGGCAATGCCCGCTTCACCAACCGCCGCAAGGACAACGGCAACGGAAAAGACCGGGATTCTACTGAGAACGGCAAGAAAAAGAGTAAGGCGGACAAGGAGTAACCTTGACTGGTTAGGTTAAGGACCGGATTGCGTTGCGGCGCACAGGACACTCGCTAGGGTCGAATCGTCGCCTCACCCTGGCCGGCGAAGCCGCCCTTCCCAGCCAGTATTTCAATGAGCGGCACGGGACCGCCAGTGTTTACCGCGTCTGGCGGTCCCACCCCTGTCTTCAGCTCCAGCCGATCCGCTGAAAGAACGCCGCGATCTCCGCGGCCGCGCGATCCGGATCTTCCCGATGCGGGAAGTGGCCGACGCCCGGAAACATCGCAAGATCGAGATCGCCAAACGTCTCGCCCAGACGATCGGTCCAGGCATAGGGAAACAGCGGATCGTGCTCGGCCCAGCGCACGCAGGTCGGCGCGTTGATCGGCGGAAGCGATAGGGCTTCGCCCTTCATCATCGCGACCCGCCCGGCATGCGAGGCGCGATAATGCGCAAAGCCCCCGGCGAGATTGCCTTCTCTGAAGAAATTGTCGGCGAAGGCGTCGAGAACATCGTCGAAGGCGCTCTCCCGGTGCGCCCAACCCTTGAGGAAGTGGCTGATATAGAGCCGGCAGCTCTCGCGGCTCATGCCGACGAGCGCGGGCGCCATCTCCATCTGGTGGAAAGATTGATACCAGATGTGGTTGAGCCTATCGGGCGCCGCCATGCGCGGCCCGATGCCGGGATAGACGAAATCGAAGAAGAACAGCCCCGCGAGCCGCTCGGGCGCCTGCCGGGCCAGCGGCTGCATCACGGCGCCGCCGACGTCATGGCCGACCACGGCGAATCGCTCGATGCCGAGCCCCTCCATCAGCGCCAGCATGTCGGCGGCATGGCCGTCCGGCCCAAAAGGCCCGTCCGGCTTGTCGCTGTCGCCGAAGCCGCGCAGATCGGGCGCGATCAGCATGAAACGGTCCGAAAGCCTTGATATCACCGGCTCCCAAGTCAGCCAGAATTCCGGCCAACCATGCAGCAAAAGCAGCGGTTTGCCGCTGCCAGCGCGGACCAGGTGGAAATCGGCGCCATTGGCCTTGATCGTCAGGTGCTCCACGGCAGTTCCTCCCGGCGGTGAGAGCGTTTTCGAGCGAAGCGGACACCGGTTCGCCTCAAGAAAACGCGTCAAAACAAGAAT
This sequence comes from Bradyrhizobium sp. S3.7.6, assembly GCF_054061875.1. Lineage (NCBI taxonomy): Bacteria > Pseudomonadati > Pseudomonadota > Alphaproteobacteria > Hyphomicrobiales > Nitrobacteraceae > Bradyrhizobium > Bradyrhizobium sp. S3.7.6. The sequence continues at coordinate 1,139,690 of NZ_JBSSEQ010000001.1, forward strand.
CTGGAGCCCCGTTCCGATTCATCGGACCGTAGACGGCTCCAGGGCAGGGCTGAAAGAGGCAGCGGATTTTCCCCTTTCGCGCCTTGTCTGGCCCGCCATCCTCGCCTATTAACGCCCCCAACCACAGGGGCCCTGCTCCTTACTTGGCGCCTTCAGGAGAGGTGGCAGAGTGGTTGAATGCACCGCACTCGAAATGCGGCATAGGTGCAAGCCTATCGGGGGTTCGAATCCCTCCCTCTCCGCCATATTAAAGCGACTTTGAGAACTCCCACCAAGGACAGTCTCTCTGCGTCCCAGCAGCCTCTGCTGTCGTCCCCCCGGGGACCGCAATCTGACGCCGCACTTGCGACTGGCTGCCAAGCTTCTCCACAATGCCCCTCGTGACGACCCGCCCGAGGATCATTCCGGATGACGGCTAAAATCGATCTGCTGACGCTGCAATTGTTCGTGGCGATCGTCGAGGAGCAGAGCATCGCGAAGGCGGCGGAGAAGAAGAACATTGCCGCGTCCGCGGTCAGCCGGCGCGTCTCGGATATCGAGGACCTGTTTCAGGTCGAGCTGCTGCATCGTCATTCGAAGGGGATCGAGCCGACACCGGCTGGCTTCGCCCTGCTCGAGCACGCCCGCATCATCCTGGGAAATCTCAGCAAGCTCGAGAGCGAGCTGACGGGATACCGGCAGGGCAAGCGCGGGCTGATCCGGATCTGTGCCAACAAATCCGCGATCCTCGAAGCGCTCGCCGACGAGCTCAGCCTGTTCCTGGAACGGCATCCGCTGGTCCACATCGACATCGAGGAGGATCTCAGCCCCGCGATCGTGCGTGCGGTGGTGGAGAACCGGGCCGACATCGGCATTTTTGGCGGCAACATCGACGGGCAGGATCTGGAGCTGCTGTCCTATCGCAGCGACAGCCTGGTCGCGCTGGTCACGCGCGACCACCCGCTGGCGGGCCGCGATAGCGTTCGCTTCTGCGAGCTGGTCGATTTCGACTTCGTCAGCCTGGAGAAGGGCAGCTCGATCGAGACGCTGTGTGTCAGGGCCGCCGCGGCACTCGGGCAGCACCTCAAGGTGCGCATCCGCGTCAGCAGTTTCGATGCGCTGTTCCGCGTCGTCGATGCCAGGATGGGGGTCGGAATCGTGCCGCTCGAGATCGTTCGCGACCGCTACGGCGTCGACAGTCTCGTCACCGTCCCGCTCGACGAGTCCTGGGCGCGACGCGACCTGGTCATCGGCGTGCGCGATTACAAGTCGTTGCCTTCGGTGACGAAGCTGCTGGTGGAGCATTTGCGGACCCATGATGATGCGCGTCTCACCATGGGCGGCGTCTCCGACCGGCTGACGGTCGTGCGCGGCCGAAGCTGACATCGCTCCTGCCGACGGCCTGCCATCGCCGGCCGCGATGGCTCCCTGCCCAACCGTCACTGCACATTTCCGCGACGGACTTCTATCCTGCTTCTCAAGCTCGCTGTCGGTCGGCATGATCGGCGGCAACACGGCACATCAGATGCCGAACAGGGGAGGACGGATCGTGGACACGCGTGGCCGCACGCTGCTGGCCAAAATCTGGGACCAGCATGTCATCGCCCATGTCAGCGATGACACCGATCTGCTTCACGTGGATCGCCATCTGCTGCATGACCTCGGCGGCTCCAGCGGCCTGATCAATCTCAAAAGCCGCAACATTCCGGTCCACAATCCCGAACTGACCTTCGCGACGCCCGATCATGCGATTTCGACGGCGTCCGGACGTGCCGGCACGATCAAGACCGGGTGGGAGCTGCTGGCGGCGTTGCGGACCGAGACGTCCGCCAGCGGCATCCGGCTGTTCGACCTCGACCAGCCGGGGCAGGGCATCGTCCATGTCATCGGGCCGGAGCTCGGTCTCAGCCTGCCCGGCTGCCTGATCGTTTGCGGCGACAGCCACACCTGCACCCATGGCGGGCTTGGCGCGCTCGCCTTCGGCATCGGCTCCAGCGAGCTCACGCATGTGCTGGCGACCCAGACCATCATCCAGCGCCGGCCGAAAACCATGCGGGTGACGTTCGACGGCCGGTTGCCGTTCGGCGTGACGGCGAAGGACCTCATCCTCGCCTTGATCGGCCATGTCGGAGCCGCCGGCGGCACCGGCTATGCCGTCGAATATGCCGGCAGTGCGATCAGGGACATGCCGATCGAAGGGCGGCTCACCATCTGCAATCTGTCGGTCGAGCTCGGCGCCAAGATGGGGCTGATCGCGCCGGATGAAACGACGTTCGATTATATCCGCGGCCGTCCCTATGCGCCGCAAGGCGAGATGTGGGAGCGGGCCGTCGCGGCGTGGCGGACGCTGCGGAGCGACAGCGACGCAATGTTCGATCGCGAGGTGTCGATCGACGTCGGAACCATCATCCCCCAGATCACCTGGGGCACCAGTCCCGAACACGTCCTTGGTGTCGATGGCCGCATCCCGGATCCCGCTGATATCGCCGATCCCGCGCGCCGCGGCGCGATCGAGATCGCGCTCGACTATATGGGCCTGAAGCCCGGTGCGCCGATCGCCGGCACGCCGGTGGATTGGGTCTTCATCGGCTCCTGCACCAACAGCCGCCTCAGCGATCTGCGTGCCGCGGCCGAAGTCGCGCGCGGCCGCAAGGTTGCGCCAGGCGTGCGGGCCTGGGTCGTGCCGGGGTCGGAGACCGTCAGGCGCGATGCGATGGCCGAGGGGCTCGACAAGATCTTCATCGACGCGGGCTTTGAATGGCGCGAGCCCGGATGCTCGATGTGCCTCGCCGCGAACGGCGAGACCGTGCCGCCCGGCCAGCGCTCGGTGTCGACGTCGAACCGGAATTTCATCGGCCGGCAGGGGCCGCGTGCCCGCACCCATCTGGCAAGCCCGGCCATGGCCGTGGCGGCGGCGGTGTCCGGCGCCATCGCCGACGTCCGAACGATGGAGCGCTAGATGCCGCAAGCCTTCACCAAGCTGACCGCGACTGCGGCGCCGATCATGCGCACCAATGTCGATACGGACGTCATCATCAGCATCAACCGCATGATCGGAAATTCCGTCCGCGGCAGTCTCGGAAAATGGGCGTTCGGTTCGCTCCGCTATTTGCCTGATGGCTCGGATAATCCGGAGTTCATCCTCAATCGCGAGCCCTATCGCGCAGCGGAAATTCTGGTGACGGGACCGAACTTCGGCTGCGGCTCGTCGCGGGAGGCGGCGGTGTGGTCGCTGCAGGAGATGGGCATCCGCGCCATCATCGGATCCGGTTTCGGCGACATCTTCTTCGCCAATTGCTTCCAGAACGGCATCCTGCCGGTGGTGCTGGACAAGGCCGTCATCGACGGCCTCGCCGCGGAGATCGAAGCGAGCCAGGGCGCGGGACGTGTCAGCGTCGATCTGCAGGAGCAGACGGTTACCTCGCCATCGGGCGTACGGCACGTCTTCGAGATCGATCCGCGCCGGCGTGCGGGTTTGCTCGAAGGCCTCGATGAGATTTCGCTGACGTTGCGGCGCGACCACGAGATCCGCGCATTCCAGGCATCCGACCGCGACGCGCGGCCGTGGATTCACTTTGCAGGACATCAGGCAGGACAATTGGCATGAACACGCTCTCGAACATGATCAAGGTCGCCGTGGTCGGCGGTGAAGGCATCGGTCCTGAAGTGACCGACCAGTCTCACCGCATTCTCAAATGGTTTTCGGCGAGGCGCAGCATTCCCGTGGCGCTGCGCGAAGCGCAATACGGTCTCATCCCCTATCTCGCGACGGGCAAGGTGTTGCCGGACGACACCGTCGAGGCGATGGAGGAGGCCGACGCGATACTCTGGGGCGCGACGGGTGGTCCTGAAACCACTGAGGTCCCTCCGGCAGCGCGCAAGGCGGGAAGCCTGCTGTCGTTGCGCAGCAAGTACGACCTTTATGCGAATCTCCGGCCCATCGTCGCCAATCCGGCGCTGGCGGACTCCGCGCCGCTCAAGGCCCCGGTGCTGAAGGATGTCGACTTCATCATCATCCGCGAGCTCACCAGCGGCATCTATTTCGGCGAACCGCGCGGCATCGAAACGCTGCCGGACGGCCAGCGCCGCGGTTTCAACACCCAGCAATACACCACCAGCCAGATTCGCCGGGTGGCGCGAACCGCGTTCGAACTGGCGCGGACGCGCAAAGGCCGGGTCTGCTCCGTCGACAAGGCCAATGTGCTGGAAACCAGCGTGCTGTGGCGCGAGGAGGTCACCGCGCTGCATCAGGCGGAATTCTCCGATGTGGAGCTGACACACCTCTATGTCGACAACGCTGCGATGCAGATCGTGCGGGCGCCGTCGCAGTTCGACGTCATGGTGACTTGCAATATCTTCGGCGACATTCTCTCCGATTGCGCCGCGATGGCCTCGGGCTCGCTGGGCATGCTGCCGTCGGTCTCGCTCGGGCCGCCGGACCGGCTGGGCCGCCGCAAGGCGCTCTATGAACCGGTTCACGGCAGCGCGCCTGATATTGCGGGCAAGGGCATCGCCAATCCGCTCGGCTCGATCCTCAGCGTCGCAATGATGTTGCGCATCACCCTCAATCGGCCCGATGATGCCACGCTGCTGGAGAAGGCCGTGGATACGGCGCTGGCTGCCGGCGCAAGAACGGCCGATATCGCCGAACCCGGCGCAAAAAGACTTTCGACCCAGGAGATGGGCGATGCGGTTCTGAACGCGCTCGACAAGGTGGTCGGCAAGGAGAGGGAGCACGCGTGATGAGGACTCGGGTCACCAGACGGGCCGCGTTGACGATCGTCGCCGGCGCCGGTGCGTCCATGGCGGCAGGACGGGCGTGGGCGGATACCCCGTCGGGCCGCGTGATCTATCCGGTGGCCATTCCGGTCTATCAGTCTCAATTCGTCGCCGACCGGGCCGGATTCTTCAAAGAGGCCGGCCTCGACTGCAAGCTGATCCAGGGCGGCAGCGGCGTGAAGACGCGCGAGATCATCGCTTCGTCCCAGGGCGATATCGGTATCGGCGACATCACCCACCCGATGCAGCTCAGCAATCACGGCCGCAGCGCGCGGGTCCTGATGCCGGTCGATACAAGAAGCAACGCGGCGATCTTCATCATCCGCAAGGATCTGTTCGATCAGGGCATCACCACCCTGGAGGCGCTGGCGAAGTGGAAGCGGCCTGACGGACGAAAGCCGATCGTCTCGGTGTCGTCGCTGGGCGGCACCAACCACGTCTGGGCGTCCTACTACATGGAAACCATGGGGCTGGACGACAAGGTGACCTGGATCGGCACCGGCAATGTCGACACCATGATGGGCACGTTGAAGACGAAGCAGGTCGATGTTCTCATCAACTCGCCATCGATCCTGAAGGATTCAGTGGAGCAGGGCTGGGGTGCGCTGTTGTTCGATGGAACGGACGAGGCAGTCTGGGCCAAGTATATCGGCGGCAAGGTCCCGGTGACGTCTCATTTCACGCTGCAGGCGACCATCGACAAGGACCCGCAGAAGATGCAGGCGTTCGTCACGGCGCTGTGGCGCGCCACCCTGTGGATCAAGGGGCACTCTCCCGAAGAGATCTATGATATGATCGAGCCTTACGTCGGAAGCACGTCGCGCGATGCGAATATCTTCGACAGCGGCGTCATGAAGAAGGTCACCGATTACGAAGGCATCATCGATGCCGCCAGCTTCGCGCGCGGTCAGAAGGTCTGGTTTCGTGAAATGACCGGCATCAAGCCGCTCGCGATGGCCGACGTTGTCAACACCAGCTTCATCGAAGCGGCACGCAAGGCCTATCCCGCTTGACGATCCAGGCCTTACACACGCCGCACGTCGATGCGCCGCCTGAGACGCGGCGCATCGACGTGCGCGGTTTGTGCAAGACGTTCCAGCTGGCGGGTACGGCCATCGAGGCCGTGCGCGACGTCTCCTTCAATGTCCGGCGCGGCGAATTCGTCGCCCTGCTGGGGCCATCCGGCTCGGGCAAGAGCACCGTCCTCAACATGATCGCAACCCTGGTCAAGCCGACCAGCGGTCAGATCCTGATTGATGGTACGCCCGTCGTCCCCGGACAGGCGACGCCCAATGTCGGCTATGTGTTCCAGCGCGACACCCTGTTTCCCTGGCGCACCGTCGCCGACAACATCGGCTACGGCCTCGAACTGGCGGGTGTCCCGGCGGCGGAGCGAAAGGATCGTGTCCGTGCCTGCCTGGCGCAAGCCGGGCTGCAGGATTTCGACAATGCCTATCCCTCGGCGCTGTCGGGCGGCATGCGCCAGCGCGCCGCCTTGATGCGAACGCTGGTCGTCGAGCCGCAGGTTCTGCTGATGGACGAGCCGTTCGGCGCACTCGACACCCACACCAAGATCGACATGCACGATGTGCTGCTTCGCATCTGGGAACGCGAGCAGCAGACCGTGCTGTTCGTGACCCATGATCTCGGCGAGGCCCTGACGCTGGCAGACCGCATCATTCTGTTTTCCGCGCGGCCGGGCCGGATCAAGGAGAGTTTCGAGGTGGATTTCGCCCGCCCGCGCAATGCCGTGAAGATCCGGGAGACGCCGCGTTACGCCGAGCTGTTTCAGCTGATCTGGCACTCGCTCGGCGAGGAATTCATCAAGGGCCGCAAGCCATGAGGCGCGCGCGCCGCCCCGGCAGAACGTTCGCATGGCAGATGTTGATCTGCATCGGCTTCCTGTCGATCTGGCAGTGGGGGTACGATCTGCACGGCCGCCTTCCCTGGCTGGTGCCGGATCTGCTCGACCCCTATTTCGTGTCCAAGCCGTCCGACATCTTCGAGCACTTCCTGATCCTGAGCTGCCTCAAGTCCAAGCTCGGCGTGTTCAACGGCTGGTTCAATGGCGAATTCACCCGCTGCATGGCGCGATCCGAGAACAATCTCTGGATCGCGACCGCCGTCACCCTGAAGAACACGTTCTTCGGTTTCGTCACCGGCGTCAGCAGCGGCTTTGCCGCGGGCCTCGTGCTCGGCCGTTCGGACCGGCTCAGCGCGATCTTCCAGCCGTTCATCACGGCGGTGAATTCGATCCCCCGCATCGCGCTGGCGCCGATCATCGTGCTGGCCTTCGGCATCGGCGATACCTCGAAGATCGTCACGTCGTGGATCGTGGTCGTCTTCCTGGTGTTCTTCAATACGTTCGAAGGGGCGCGCTCGATCGACGAGGGCTTCGTCAACGCAGCGCGGCTGCTCGGCGCCAGCGAGTGGCAGATCACCCGCACGGTGGTCATCCCCTCGACCATGGCCTGGGTCTTCGCCTCGCTGACGCCTGCGATCTCCTTCGCCCTGATCGGCGTGATCGTCGGCGAGTTCATCGGCGCGGAACGAGGAATCGGCCGCCTGATCATCGAATCCGAGGCGCGGGCGGAGGCATCGGGAATGATGGTCGCCGTCGTCGTGCTGATGCTGGTCGGCGTCGCGCTGTCCGCGTTGATCTGGCGATTGCAGGCCTATCTGCTGCGCTGGCAGCAGCATAATCTCGCGGAGTAGCCCGAGCAGCGGCCTGCGGATTACGACCCCGCCAGCACCGTCCGAGCCGTCGTCACAAACGCCTGCGCCGCCGGCGACAGCGTGCGTCCCTGACGCTGCAGCAGCGACACCGGGCGGATGATCGCCGGGCGTATCAGCGGTCTTGCGATCAGCGTCGGGAATTGATCGGCGGGCAGCATCGTTGCGGGGAGGATGGCGAGGCCGAGGCCTTGTGCTGTCATGGCGAGCGCGGTGTTGATCAGCGTGACCTCATAGGTTGGAGAAAGGTGCTTGCCCTGCGCACCGAGGGCGTGATCGATCTGCATGCGGATCCGCGTCTCGCGCCGCATCGCGATGGTCGGAAGCTGCGCCAGTTCGTCCCATGTCAGTGCGCGCCGCGCGGCGAAGTCGGCGGTGCGACGGCCGATCGCGCTCAGCCGCCCGCGGGTCAGCGTCTCGATCGTCATCTCCGCGAACTCACCTTCGACGCTGCCGATCGCGAACTCGGCATCGGTTGCGATCAGGCGCGGAACGAGATCGTCGGCGGCGACGTCGCGCATGTCGATGTCGATCTCGGGATGGCCTGCGCGGAATTTCGCGAGAACCTGCGGCAGCAGTGCCGAAGCGGCACCCGCCGACGCGACGAACGCGACGCGGCCTGCGCGCGCCTGCGCGAGGTCATGCATGCGCCGTGACAGGCCCAGCGCATCGCTCAGCATGCGTTCGGCGGCGTGAAAGGCCTCGTCGGCGGCCAGCGTCGGCTGCACCGAACGCGTGGAGCGATCGAACAGCTTCACGCCGAGCTGCACTTCGAGCTGCTGGATCAGGAGGCTCGCCGCCGATTGCGTGATGCCCAGCTCGCGGGCGGCCCGCGTGATGCTGCGCGTGCGATACACGCCGGTGAAGGCCCGCAATTGTCGCAAGGTGACATTCATAGCTAATTCTCATGAATTGATGAGTTCTTTCCGACTTATCGCATAAGAGGCCTTGCAATAAAATGCATACTGCGCGGGCAACGAATCCGCGATGATGCAAGGGGATGGAAACGAGCATGAGGACACAGGTGCTGGTCGTGGGCGCCGGGCCCGTGGGATTGACCGCGGCCATGGATCTGGCCTCGCGCGGGATCGACGTCGTCGTCGCGGAGATCCGCCACGCCGGCGATCCGCCCAGCGTCAAATGCAATCACGTCTCGGCGCGATCGATGGAAATCTTCCGCCGGCTGGGCGTCGCCGCAAAGCTGCGCGACGCGGGCCTGCCCGCGGACTTCCCGAACGATTGCTCCTATCGGACCACGGCGACCGGTATCGAGCTGTGCCGTATCGACATTCCCTCGCGCGCGCGCCGCTACAGCGCCACCGGCGGCCCCGACACCTGGTGGCCGACGCCCGAGCCGCCGCACCGTATCAACCAGGTCTATCTCGAGCCGATCCTGTTCAGCCACGCCGCCGCTCAACCGCGCATCACCATTTTGGCGCGCACGGAAATCACCGATATCGAGCAGGACGACGATCGTGTGGTCGCGCTAGGTCGCGACCTCGACAGTGGAGACGCGCTCCGCATCGAGGCCGACTTCGTGGTCGGCTGCGATGGCAGCCGCTCCCTCGTCCGCAAATCGATCGGCGCCAGCCTGTCCGGCACGCCGGTGATCCAGCGGGTGCAATCAACCTTCATCGAAGCGCCGCAACTGAAGGAGTTGATGGGCGCGCACAAGCCGGCCTGGATGGTGCTCTCGCTCAACCCGCGACGTTCCGGCACCACCGTTGCGATCGACGGCCACGACCGCTGGCTGATCCATAATCATCTGAGGCCCGACGAACCTGAGTTCGACTCGGTCGATCGCGACTGGTCGATCCGTGCCATCCTCGGCGTCGACGAGCGGTTCGAGTACAAAATCCTCAGCAAGGAGGACTGGGTCGGGCGCCGGTTGGTGGCCGATCGCTTCCGCGACCGCAGGGTCTTCATCTGCGGCGACGCCGCGCATCTGTGGATGCCCTATGCGGGCTACGGCATGAACGCGGGCATTGCTGATGCCGTCGATCTCTGCTGGCAATTGGCCGCGCGTCTGAACGGATGGGCGTCGGCTGCGATCCTTGATGCCTATGAGGCGGAGCGCCAGCCCATCACCGACCAGGTGTCGCGCTTTGCCATGGATCATGCGATGAAGATGATGGCGCAGCGCGGCGGCGTGTCCACGGAGATCGAGGATGACACGCCGCGCGGCCACGCGGCGCGCGCTTCGCTTGCGAGAGCGGCCTACGATCTCAACGTGCAGCAATATTGCTGCGCGGGCCTCAACTTCGGCTACTACTACGATGCCTCGCCGATCATCGCTTATGACGGCGAAACCCCGCCGGCCTACGCGATGGGAAGCTTTACGCCCTCCACCGTGCCGGGCGCCCGCGCGCCGCATGTGTTTCTCCGCGACGGACGATCGCTCTACGACGCCTTCGGAGCCGGCTACACGTTGCTGCGGTTCGACCCGGCAATCGATGTGGCGCGGCTGCTCTCAGCCGCAGAACAGCGCGGCATGCCGCTCGCGCTCATCGACATCGCGCCGGATGAGGCGAACGGGGCCTATGCCGAGAAGCTCGTGTTGGCACGACCCGACCAGCACATCGCCTGGCGCGGGCAGGCCGCGCCCGAAGATCCGCAAGGCCTGCTGGCGCGCATCACAGGCGCTGCGGCGTGATCGAATAGCAGGCTGCCTGCCAACGGCACGGCAGCCTGGTTGGCCTACAAACAAGAATACGTAATGGGGGAGGAGAAATTGTTTCACGTTGCAAGGCGCCGCATTCTGGCCGCGCTGACGGCCGCGACTTTCGCCGTGCTGCCGCTGGAGGCCGGTGAAGCAGCCTATCCGGACCAGTTGATCAAGATCATCGTGACCTTCCCGCCCGGCGGCAGCGCCGACACCGTCATCCGTGCGCTCGAGCCGCTGGTCACCGCGGAGCTCAAGCAGAGCCTGGTGATCGAGAACCGCGCCGGGGCAGGGGGCAATATCGGCATGGCCGCGGTGGCCCAGGCCAGGCCCGACGGCTACACGCTCGGCGTTGCGCCGGCGGGCGCACTGACGGTGAACCCGCACCTCAATTCGTCGATGCCGTTCGACCCAAAGGATCTCGCGCCGATCACCCTGCTGGCGGAAATTCCCTTTGTGCTGGTCGCGTCCGCGGACGTGCCCGCGCGCAATGCCGCAGAGACGATCGCGCTCGCCAAGGCGAAGCCGGGCGCGCTGTCGATCGGGCATGGCGGCAATTCGACCGCGATGCATCTGACGGCCGCGCTGTTCACGCAGAAGGCGGGGATCAGCATGGAGCTCGTTCCGTATCGCGGGACGGCGCCGGCAGCGGTTGATGTCCTTGCGGGACACGTCCCCTTCGCGGTGCTGGATATCCCCGCATCGAGGCAACTGATTCTCGAAGGCAAGCTCAACGCCGTCGGCGTCTCCTCGGTACGTCGCCTCCCATCCTTGCCCGATGTGCCAACCCTTGCCGAGAGCGGTATTGCGGGCTTTGAATCCGTAGGCTGGTTCGGGCTCGTTGCTCCCTCAGGCACGCCCGCGGACGTCATCAGCAGGCTGAACGAGGCTTTCACAAAAGCCCTGAAAGACCCGGTGGTGGCCGAGAAAATCCGGACCCTCGGCGCAGAGCCCGCGCCGACCTCGCCGGAGCAGTTCGGCCGCTTCATTCAGAGCGAGAGCACGAAATGGGGCAAGCTCATCAGCGAGGCCGGCATCAAGGCGAATTAGGCCGCGTACCCATAAACCCGGTGCGTCATGTGACTGGTGGCTTCGTCCGCTTTGCTCCTATAACCGAAACCACCATGATCGCGGCGTGCTAATCGAACCTCGTGGTGCCAAACGGAGGCCGTATGAGTCAGTTGAGGTCGATGTACCCACCCATCGAGCCCTATAGCGCTGGTACCCTCGACGTTGGAGAAGGTTACCGGGTTTATTACGAACGGGTGGGGACGCCGGGCGCGAAGCCGGCGGTCTTCCTGCACGGCGGACCGGGCGGAGGTTTGTCCCCTGAACATAGGCGTCTGTTTGATCCCAATCGATATGATGTCATGCTCTTCGATCAGCGAGGATGTGGGCAATCAACTCCGTATGCGGGGCTCGAAGCGAATACGACTTGGCATTTGGTATCGGACATCGAGCGCTTGCGTGCACTTGCAGGCGTCGACAAATGGCTCGTGTTCGGTGGCTCGTGGGGATCGACTCTCGCGTTAGCCTATGCAGAAACGCATCCCGACCGCGTCAGCGAGCTTGTTCTCCGTGGCGTCTACACCGTCACCAAGGCGGAGCTGCAATGGTACTATCAGTTCGGCGTTTCAGAGATCTTTCCGGAGAAGTGGGAAAAGTTCCAGGCACCGATACCCCTGAGCGAGCGAGGCGACATGATTGCGGCGTATCGCAGCCGGCTGACGGGCGACGATCGAGCCACCCAGCTCGAGGCAGCCAAGGCTTGGGCTATTTGGGAGGGCGAAACGATCACGCTGCTGCCTAATCCAGCATTCTCGACATCGTTTGGCGACGACCAATTTGCGCTCGCGTTTGCGCGATTGGAGAACCACTATTTCGTTCACGATTGCTGGCTGGAGGATGGGCAACTTCTGCGCAACGCTCACCGCCTCCGCGGTATCCCGGGAGCCATTGTTCACGGCCGCTACGACATGCCCTGTCCAGCCCGATATGCGTACGCGCTGCATAGGGCGTGGCCTGATGCCGCATTCCATCTGGTCGAGGGTGCAGGTCATGCTTGGTCGGAGCCAGGTATCCTCGATCAACTGGTGCGCGCCACCGATCGCTTCGCGACAGCACCATAAAGAGGGCAACGACGAAGTCGGAATAAATCCGGGCGCAGAAGAGGAGAATCGTCCGTTGGTGACGGGCTGGTCTCTGGGGCCGCATCATCGACACGCTGGGTGCTTGCTACTCCACGTAAGAAGAGCGTCTGCGACACGTCGATTGTCCGCGTGCATCAGCACTGAGCGCTTCTTCAACAGGATCAAGCAATGCCGTCGTGTGGCGACGCGTTATGACAAGCTTGCCGCCAACTATCTCGCCTTCGTCCAACTCGCTTCAATCAGGCTATGGCTTGGCGCTAATGAGTCCACGTCCTAGTCATCTGGAACGCAAGTTCGCCACATTAGTTGATAGCTCGAATCTCTACAGAGGAGAGAGCTCGTGGCGAATGCAGGTGAACGAGGCCGGCCGATCGCGCCGTTGGTGCTTAGTCCGCAGGAGCGGGCGTACTTGGAGAGGCAAGTTCGTCGTCATCGCGTTGCCCGATCGCTATCTGAGCGCTGCCGCGCGATCCTGCGGTGTGCGGATGGCTTGCCAAGCAAGTCCGTGGCTGCCGAACTCGGCCTCCACGAACACACCGTTGGCAAGTGGCGTCGCCGATTTTTGAAGGATCGCTGTGATGGCCTGCTTGACGAGGCCCGCCCTGGCCGCCCTCGAACCATCAACGACGATCAGGTTGCTGAGGTAATTGAGCGGACATTGCGTACAACGCCACCCGACGCGACGCACTGGTCGATCCGCTCAATGGCTGGGGAAACTGGCTTTTCCCACACCACGATCCGCCGAATGTGGATGGCGTTCGGCCTGCAGCCGCACCGCAGCCAGACATTCAAGCTGTCGAGCGACCCGCTGTTCGTCGACAAGGTCCGCGATATCGTCGGCCTTTACCTGTCCCCACCGAACCGAGCCCTTGTCCTCAGTATCGATGAGAAAAGCCAGATCCAGGCCCTGGATCGCGAGCAGCCGGTCCTGCCGATGATGCCGGGCGTACCGGAACGGCGCACGCACAGTTATGTGCGGCATGGTACGACCTCGCTGTTTGCCGCGCTCGATGTCGCCTCGGGGTTCGTCATCGGCAAATGCTATAAGCGGCACCGGGCAGTCGAGTTCTTGAAGTTTTTAAAAGGGATCGATGCTCAAGTTCCTGAAGGCCTCGATGTCCATCTCGTCATGGACAACTACGCCACCCACAAAACACCTAAGATCAAAGCGTGGCTCGCCCGTCGGCCGCACTATCATGTCCACTTCACGCCGACTTCCGCGTCATGGATCAATCAGGTCGAGCGCTGGTTCGCTGAACTCACCAGAAAACAGATCCAGCGAGGTGTTCACACCTCCGTCAGGCAGCTCGAGGCCGACATCCGTACCTTCATCGACCTGCACAACAGAAAACCGAAGCCATTCAAATGGACCAAGTCCGCAGACCAGATTTTGGCTTCCGTCAAACGCTTCTGCTATAAAGCTCAGCGGACTTTATGTGGCGAACTTTAGATTCACGTGACTAGGCCTTCCTCTCCGCCGCTCAAGCTTGCTTGTTCTGACGGAGCCGTGACGGCCAGCCGATCCTGACCAGGGTCTCGTCCGGGTCCGACAGCGCAAACTCGTACATTCCCCACGGCGTGTCCTCCGGCCCCCGTCCGTTGGCCAACTCGCCCGAAAACTCTCGCGCGAGTTCGTCGACGGCCTCGGTGTAGAGATAGAGACCGAACGGGTTGCGGCCTCTGATCAGCCAGCCTTCGACGGCATCGGTGAGATGGAGATGGCCGCCCTTTCCATCGGAGAGGATGCGATAGCTGTCCTCACCGTCCTCCGGCTTGTCGCCGTCCGCGCGCGTAAAACCGAGCCGGGCGTAGAATTTCTCCGAGGCGTCGAGGTCGTTGCAGGGAAGGATGGACGTCAGTGCGTGAGTTGGCGTCATGCGAATCCCTTTGCAGTAGACTGCCGATACGTGGGGACGGAAGGTTCAAAGTCGTCACGGCCCGCCGTCCCGACCAGCTTGCGTCCTTTTGAAGACGACCTTATAACCTCGCGCAGGTGCCGAAGGGGCGCCTTCCCGCACAAGAGGCTCTCACCCTTCGAGAGGTTGTCCGTTTTCTTCCGGCGATACGATCCTTCGATCGGCATCCGGGAAGGCCAACGATGACGAGCCCTTTGTTCGGCAATAGCGGGAGTGTCGGACGCCTCATCGGGGTTGTCATGAACACCGTATTCTCGTCGGGCGCTGCGATGCTCGAATTCCCAAGCACGTGCGATGAATTGTTGCGTGAAATCAAAATTCGCGCGCGGTTACGCTTGAACGATCTGACCAATGAATCGCCGGACGTCATATTCTACGCACGCTGGATATCGAGGCGGCGACGCTGGGCGTGGCCCGCGAAATGGAAGTTCCCGCGCTCGGGAACGCGCAGACCATCGGGACTGCGTTGCAGTCGACCAAAGTACAGCTCGTGATCCTGGACGGCCTGACCCATGAAGCCGAACTGAGTGCGGTCGATCTCGTCCTGCCTCGAGTTCGTCAGTTTCTGCATGACGGGTCATCATCATGACGGCCGGTTACTCACTCGGTTCGACCGTGAACGCGAAGCCGCTGTCGCGCGGGGGCACGCGCCCGGTCCCCCCGCAACCAGAGCGGTGACAGGTTGAACCTGCTACCGTCGCGGCCCGACCAACAGCATCCCGCCAACCGGCAGGGAGCGAGGTGTTTCACGACGATGTTCGACAAAACCTATCGGCAGCGCCTCGAGGCTGATCTTGCGCAATGGGAAGCCGACGGCGTGATCGCGCCGGCGGCGGCCACCTCCATCCGCAGCGCGCTGCCGCCGCTCTCGCCCGGCATCAACATCGCCGTCGTCGTTGCCATCGTCGGCGGCCTCTTGATCGCAGCCGCCTTCCTCGCCTTCGTCGCGGCGCACTGGACCGAGATCGCGCGGCTGCTGCGGTTCGCGATCCTGATCGCCGGCATGGTCGTCGCCGGCGGCCTCGGAGCGTGGTTTGCCGCGACGGGCCGCAATGTTCTCGCCGATCTCTGTGCGAGCATCGGTGCGATCATCTTCGGCGCGGGCATCGCGCTGGTCGGCCAGATGTATCATCTCGGCGAGGATTTCGCCGGCGGCATGCTGCTGTGGTCGATCGGAGCATTTGCCGCCGCACTGCTGACCGGATCGCGCGGCGCGCTTGCGGTCGCCCTCGTCGCGGCCTGCATCTGGACCTGCATGCGCAACTATGATGCGCATGATGTCCTGCATCTTCCGTTCGTGGCGGTCTGGCTGATCGCCGCCGCGCTCGCGCTTGCATGGAATTCCCGTGTGGCGGCCCATCTCGTCGCGGTCGCGCTGCTTCCGTGGTGGATCGCGACTTCGCTCCGCTTCGAACTCGACGGTGCCCAGCCGTCGTTCGTGCTCGCGAACGGCGCCGCCTTGCTGTTCGGCGCCGGACTCGCAATCGCCGCTGTGCCGTCGCCGAGGGCGCGGCGTCTCGGGACCGTTTTATCGATCTACGGAGCGTTTTCGCTGGCGGCCGTCGCTTGCCTGGAGGTGACAACGGTGGACGACATCATCCGCTTCCGGAACAGCACGGTGCCGGCCCAGCCACTTTGGGCGATCCTGTGCGGGGCCGCGGGCGTGATCCTCGCGCTTGCGTCTGCCGGCGTCACCAGGCGTGCAGGTGAAATCCTTGCGGCATGTTCGATCGGACTCGTCCTGCTCGCGGCGCCGATCTGGCCGGCATCCACGGCCGGCGAGCCCTGGTTCGCCTATGCCGCGCTGCTCTGCGCCATGCTGTGCCTTGTTGTCTCCGGTGTGCTCGATGATGTGCGTCCGCGGATCGTTGCCGGCTGGCTCGGGATTGCCGGCGTGATCGCGGGCATCACCTGGGCGGTGAAGGGATCGCTGCTGCGCCGCTCGGCTTTCCTTGCCGCGGCCGGTGTTGTTGCCGTCGTATTTGCCACCGCGCTCAATCGCGCGCTGCCGAGGGCCCAGCGATGATGGAGTTGACCGCGTCCGTGACAAAACTGTGGCAACGCATCCCGAAAGCCGTGCTGTTCGGTGTCGCCGTCCTGCTTCAATGCGTGCTGCTGGTGCTGATGGTCGCCGATCGCATGCAGATCCTGCGCGAGGGCCGTGAGGTGACGTTGCAGACGCAGCCGGTCGATCCCCGCGATCTGCTACGCGGCGACTATGTCGTGCTCCGCTACGACATCTCGCAACTGCCGGCGGGCACGCTCGCTGGACAGCCGGCGGCCGAGCGCAAGCCCGTCGTGTTCGTCAAGCTCGCGCCGAATGCCAATGGTCTCTACGAGGCCGTCTCGGTGCATGCCGAGCCCGTCACGGTCACGGCTCCCGAAGTGCTGATCCGCGGCCGCGTCTCCTCTTACGGCGGAACCTGCGGCTCCGGCTCGCGCGTCTTCTGCGAGAAACTGGCGATCAAATACGGTCTCGAAAGCTATTTCGTGCCCGAAGGCGAGGGCAAGAAGCTCGAGCAGGCCCGCAACCAGCAGAAACTCCGGGTCGTCGCCGCCGTACTCCCCTCAGGCCGCGCCGCCATCAAGCGGCTGCTGCTCGACGGCGAGCCGGTCTATGAGGAGCCGTTATACTAGGCGCTGATCATTTGGCCTTCAGCGCCCGCCGCAGCACGTCCCACATTCGCGGATCGCTCATATGCGCCACGTTGAAGCGCAGGAAGTCCGATGCCGTCTGCGATACGCTGAAGACGTTGCCCGGTGCGAGCACCACATCCTCCTCGAGCGCGGCGCGCGCGACGGCGGTGGCATCCTGTCCGCCCGCGAGGCGGCACCAGAGGAAGAAGCCACCGCGCGGCATCAGCCAGGGCTCGATGCCCAGCGCCTGAAGTTTTCGCGCGACGTCGCGGCGCGTGCGCGTGAGCTTCTGCCTGAGCTCGTCCATGTGCTTGCGATAGCTGCCGCCGGCCAGGACCCTTGCGATGATTTCGGTCGCCACCGGGCTCGGGCCGCCAAAACTGGTCGCGACCTGGAGGTCGACGAGGTGCTCGATCCAGTCGGCTCGCCCTGCGATGTAGCCGCAGCGCACCGAGGCCGACAGCGTCTTGGAGAAGCTGCCGATGCGGATCACGCGGTTCAATCCGTCGAGCGCGGCAAGGCGCGGCGAGCGCTCCGGTTCGAAGTCGCCGAAGATGTCGTCCTCGATGATGGTGAGGTCGTGCGTCGTGGCCGCAGTCAGAAGCCGGTGCGCGGTCTGAAGCGAGATCGTCGCGCCGGTCGGATTGTGCAGCGCTGAATTGGTGATGTAGAGCCGCGGCCGCTCAGCCGCGAGGATCTGCTCGAAGCGCGCGACATCGGGGCCCGACGGCGTGTAGGGCACGCTGACGATCTTCGCCTGATGCGCTCGCAGCAGCGCGCGAAAATTGAAGTAGCAGGGATCGTCGACCAGCACGGTGTCGCCGGGACGGAGCAGGAAGCGGCAGATCAGGTCGGTCGCCTGCGTGCCTGAACCGGTCAGCATCAACTGGTTGATCGAGGCCTCGATCGCGTCTTCGGCGAGGCGCGCGAGCAGCAGCCGGCGCAGGGCAGGGGAGCCGCTCGTGCTGCCGTAGTTGGTCAAAACGCTCGCGTCGGTGCGGGCAAGCGCGCGGGTGGCGCGGCGCAACGCCGCCTCCGGCATCCACTCCGGCGGCAGCCAGCCGCAGCCGGGTTTTGGCACGCCATCATCCGTGTCGAGCGATTGTCGGGAAACCCAGAACGGATCAACTTCCCGGTCGCGGCGGGGCTCGACTTCGGTCAGCGCCAGCGGCGGGGTGACGGCCGATGAGACATAGAAGCCCGAGCCGCGCCGGGCGCGGATCAGGCCATCGGCGGCCAGCCGATCATAGGCTTCGACGACGGTGGACGGCGAAACACCCATTGTCGCGGCAAGGCTGCGGATCGACGGCAGGCGGTCGCCGGCACTGAGCGCGCGGGCGGCGACCTTGGCGCGGATCGCGCCCATCACGTCGCTGGTCCGCGTCCCGCCCCGTCCCTTCGTTTGTAGCTCGCCGCCCAAGGTGTATTACCTTCCATATCCATACAGTTCTGCCGGATTGTACTGGATTGTTGCTGGTTTCGCCACCGGCGACGGCCGATGATCGTGACCCAAAAAGCGAGACGGACATGCAATCTACAGGCAGTGGCTGGGGCAACGGGCTTCTCGGCGTCATCATCTTCAGCGGCTCCTTGCCGGCGACGCGCGTGGCGGTCGGTGGTTTCTCCGCGCTGTTCCTGACGTCCGCCCGCGCGGTCATCGCGGCCCTGATCGGTATGGCCGTGCTCTTCCTGCTCCGCCAGGCGCGGCCGCAGCGGAAGGATCTCGTCTCGCTCACCATCGTCTCCATCGGCGTCGTGGTCGGCTTCCCCTGCTGACGGCGCTCGCGCTCCAGCACATCACCTCCGCGCATTCGATCGTCTTCATCGGGCTCTTGCCGCTGTCGACGGCGATCTTCGCGGTGCTGCGCGGTGGCGAGCGACCGCAGCCGCTGTTCTGGCTGTTCGCTGTCCTCGGCAGCACCACGGTGGCAGGCTTTGCTTTGTCCAACGACGGCTCGGCATCAGTCACCGGCGATCTCCTGATGGTCGCCGCCATCGTGCTGTGCGGGCTCGGTTATGCCGAAGGCGCGGCGCTGTCGCGCCGCCTCGGCGGCTGGCAGGTGATCTCCTGGGCGCTGCTGCTCGCGCTGCCGCTGATGGTGTCGGTCGCGATCCTGACATGGCCGTCGACGTGGAGCGGCGTCGGCGTGCCCGCCTGGATCGGGCTCGCCTACGTCTCCGTCTTCAGCATGTTCGTCGGCTTCATCTTCTGGTACCGGGGCCTTGCGGTCGGCGGCATTGCCCGCGTCGGTCAATTGCAGCAGCTCCAGCCGTTCTTCGGCCTCGCGCTTGCCGGCTTCCTGCTGCACGAGCCGGTCGCATGGAGCATGATCGCCGCGACCGCACTCGTCGTCGTCTGCGTGTTCTTCGCGCGGCGATATGCCTGAGGCGGTGATCGCAGTTCCCGACCAGGGTCTGAAGTTGATGACCTTGATCGAACGCGCTTCCATTCTGGTCATTGGCTCGCGACCACACCTTGGCGCGGTCGTTATGCGACTGCCAACGTTGATCTAGATCAACGTCTGTTCTTGCACGCAGTGCCGCACTGGATGGGAGAGTTATCTCCCCGGTGCATCGCGTGCCCTGTTTCGCGATCACAGTGACAGCATCCGCCTGGCTGGTCTGCTCGTTTCGCTGATGGGACGGTGATCGGCATCCTCACGCGACTGACAGAAATCCGCAGAAAGCAAGGGAAGGAGCACGTCATGCGACACGGAACCAAATTTTGGCTAGCCGACGCCGTTATTGCCTGCGCAGCCATGGGCTCGGTGCAGTGGTCGGAGGAGGATGGTCTTTCATTCTCGGTTCAGAGCGCACAGGCCCGCGTAGGGCGACCAGCGACCCCAGTGAGTGTCGCCGGCGTCGCGCGGCGAACGACGCGCCGCGCCGTAGTCGGTGGAGCGGCCGTAGGCGCCGCTGTCGCGGCACCAACGTGCGCCCGCGTGCTGGTCAATGGCGCGTGGGTCTGTCGCTAGGAAAGCTCTGTCCTTCATGGGGGTGATCGCAGCGATCGCGCTCGTGGTCGTGTGCGTCTTCTTCTTCGCGCGGCGGTTGGCGTGAGGCCTGTGCCTCACGCCTGCCCCATCACCGTCCGCGTCAGCGCACTCCGGGCAAACTTCTTCAGCGGCATCGGCTTGCCGAACAGAAAACCCTGCACGAGGTCGAAGCCGAGCTCGTTGGCGGCGACGAGGTCGGCGCGGCTCTCGACGCCTTCGGCCACGGTGCGCGCGCCGTAGGCGTGCGCGAGCTCGACGATGTGACGGCACACCGTGCGCTTCAGCCGATCGCTGCCGCTGCCGGTGACGAAGTGCCGATCGGCCTTCAGCTTGATGAAGGGAATCTTGTCCAGATCCATCAGTGACGGCCAGTTGGCGCCAAGATTGTCGATCGACAGGCCGATATTGTGCAGGCGCACCTCGCGGGCGACCTCGACGAGGAATTCGAGATCGCGGATCGCCTCCTCGCTGTCGATCTCGATCGTCAGCCCGCCGAAGGCCGGATGCGTCGGCATGCGGCGGCAGAGATCGCGCACCGCCTGCGGCTCCTTCAGATACGACGTCGGCAGGTTGATCGAGAGATCGACCGGGCTCTGCTGCTCCAGGAGATAGTGCCAGTCCTGCAAGGCGCGCTCGATCACGAACTCCGAGAGCTCGCGCAAATGCGGATCGTGCTCTTCGGGGATGAAGTAGGCGGGCGGCACCACGCCCCAGGTCGGATGCCGCATCCGCACCAGCGCCTCGGCGCCGCTGCGGACCAAGGTGCGCGCGTCGATCTTGGGCTGGTACCAGAGCTCGAGCCAGCCGGCATGCAGCGCCTCGCCGACATACACGGCCGGGCTCGGCGCCGGCTCGTCCGGCAGCAGCATCGCGACGCGCTCGCGCAGCGTCTCGGCGGCAAAGGGCGTGGTCAGTGGCGGCAGCATCGCGAGGCCATACTCCTCGCCGACCTGCTGCACAGCCCTGACGATGGTGGACTCGCGGGCGCCGACGGCGAGAACCTTGCCGTCGAAGGCCTCGCGCACCAGTGTCTCCAGAAACGTGCCGGGCTCGATGCCGTCGGCGGCGATGCCGAGCAGGATCAGGTCCGGCAACTCGCGGGTCAGCACGGTCTGCAGCTCGTCCGCGCTGGCGCATTCGCTGGTGACGAAACCAAGATCCTCCAGCACCTCGGCGAGGAATGCGCGCAGATGGCGCTTGCCGTCGGCGACGCATGCGCGCGGCGTTACCTTTCGCCGTCCGAAGGTTTTAGGCCTCCGTCCGGCGAGCTCAACAAGTTCATCGTTCATCGCAAACCACTCCCGTTCCGCGACAGGTGTTAGCGATGGGAGCAGTTTCAAATATGGAGAGCTTCAGTCGATTGTTGAATTATCTGGGTAACGTTAAAGCCCGCATCACGTCTAAAATTGTCTGGATCTTCTTCCAGAAGTTTTTACGTCTGCCCGCGCGTCGCGCGCGAGCGTGCGGCAATCCCGCGCAATTTTTGCAAGACGCGGCTTGGCTGCGGACACGCGCGCTGTCCTGTAATCGGACGAGGTCGCGCGCACTTCGCCCAATTGAATAATGGACGCCTCAATTGCTTGTGGCCGTGGCGTGCCGGGTCATGCAGTACCAGCTCGCGACCGCGACTCAGGACGGGAAACGCCTTGTAGAATCCGTGCTTGTCGAGCTGCGCATTCAGCTCGTTCAACGCGCTACGAACCGCTCGCGTTTCGCGCGGCGCTGGCGCGCGCGTGCAATGCCGCCATCGTCGATGTCCGCCGGTTCGATCTCATCGCAACCTCCTTCCCGTCGCTCTTGCGGTGCATCGCAGGATCGACACGATGGCAGCGATGGGAGAGTTCATTTTCACGCGATGCGCGCATGTTCCATGGTTTACGCGTGACAGTTCTGCGACAACGTGGCCGGCTGCGGCGGCGCAAATGTGAAGCACATCACATGTGTCTTGCTGCACCTGCGCTATTGCTGTGCGCAGCCGGTGGTGGGCTGTCGAGGATTACAGCAATGACGACGCGGCGATTGATGTATTGGTGGTTCAGATTCGTTCTGTCAGGACGATTTACCGATCGCTTCCTGTGCCTGCCGCGGGCGGAGTAGCCGCGCCGCAGTATCAGGTCTGCCCAATCAATTTTCGAAACGCCGCCGCGCCGTCCTGCACGGCGTCGCGTCCCTTCCAGGCCAGATAGGACAGCTTGCCACCGAGCGTGTCGTGGCTGCGCAGCCGGCGCGAGCCGAGAATGTGGCCGACATTGGAGGGGAAGCGGCTCACCTCGGCGGACACCAGCGCCGCGATCGCATCCATCAATTGCTGGAGCCGGATACCCCATTCGCAACCCTCGATGCCGTCGATGCGGACCTTGAGCGCATATTCGGTGTCGTAGATGTCGGCGAGCAGGTCGCGGGCGACCAGCACGCGGTTGTGCTTGAGCGCGACCCGCAGGGCGAGCCGCTTGTCGTCGAGCCGGTCGAGCACCATGGGAACGACGCAGGCATAGGGCGTGGCGGCGACGTCGGCCACGCTCTTGCTCGCGGCGATCCTGGTGGCAAGGCGCACCAGCTCCCAGGACGTCTTCAGCCGCCTCGCCACCAGCGCCAGCGCAAAGGGCAGCGCGTCCGGGTGGGACTTCTTGAAGACATCGAGTTGCGCAGTGATCTGGGCAACCTGGCCGTCGTCGAATTTCGCGATCTTCTCAGGCAGCTTTTCGTTGAACTTCGGCAGCGCGTCGCCGGCGCGCAGCACCTGCTGCATTTTCCTCACGTCGTCGAAGGCGGTGCGCGAGGCCGTGTATTGCGTGAGCTTGGCGCGTGCGAACTCGGTGCTTTCCGCCGATGCGAGGGTGTTCTCGAGGACCTTGAGGACCTTGGTCTGGAAGATCGACGCGGTTTTCAGCACTTCCTTCGGGTTGTTGGCGGTGACCTGGTCGTTGATCGCCTTGATGTAGTCGCGCGCCATGGTCGGCAGCAGGTCGCGGCAGATCCACTCCCAGATCGGCGTGAGCGTGTTACGTGAAATCCGCCCCGCATTGGCATGCTCGGGTGCGCCGTCGATCAGGAGCAGTTCGAGCGGCGCGAAGAAATAGCGCGAGGGACTGGTGGCGCGTGCCTGGGTCGATCCGTCCTTGCGGAACTCGGCGCGCAACTTCGCCTGGATGTCGGACGAGCCCGGCATGTCGATGCCGCACAGTTCGAGCCGCTCGAGCTCGCTGAGCAGACAGCTGCGCGAGAGCGGCGTCAGCCTCTGCAAGAACTCGGACAGCCGATCGATCTCGTTCATGGCACGCAATCTTCCGCAGCGTTTCCCGCAGGCCTACCGGCCTCATGCGTGGAGGCATTTGCGCGCTCTCAATCGTGACCAAGAGAAGCAAGTCATTGTTAATTTATCCGTAAAAACCGGGAGGCGCGGGCGCCCGCTGGGGAGCGTTGGTTAAGGAGGCATTTCGTCGCCTGCTCAAGTTTTGGGCGAAACCTCAACCTACGCGTGGTCGATTGCGTGGGTACTCAAGCATAAATTGTGCCTGCGCCGGTATTTCAGCACAAAACTGCCAAAATTACCGTAGTCTTACGGAGCAAAAAGTTAACTACAGACCGGCCTCGGTTCCGCTAAACGAGTCACATGGGGTCACAGAACGATACGGCCACCGATTCGCGGCCGTCGGAATGGTTCGAAAGCAGCTCTGCTCCGACCGAAGAGCTCGATTTCGCCCGCCTGAACGCGGTCCGCGCCAAGGCCGCCGACGAGATGGCCAGCGCCATCGCCCGCGAGCTCAACGGCCCCCTGACCGCGCTCCTGCTCTACATGGGCGAGATCAAGCACCACAGCGACCAGCTCGCGCCGGTTACGGCCGATCGGGCCTATTTGCAGCGCGTGGTGGAGAATGCGCTGGCGCAGACCGAACGTGTTTGCGGCGTGGTCAAGCAGCTTGCCGGCCCTCATAGGGATGCCCTGCCGATCCAGTCCAGGACCGAGGGCGCCGAATTGAACGCCGCCCGCGCACAGCAAGCGCAGCGTGTGCCGAGCACCGAGTTGCTGGGCCTGTCGGGCCAGAAGCGGCTGACCAAGCGCGAACGCGAGGTGCTGAGGCTGATCAGCGAGGGCTACTCGAACAAGCAGGGCGCGCTGCGGATGCAGATCAGCCCGCGCACGTTCGAGAGCCATCGCGCCGAGGCGATGCGCAAGCTCGGCGCGCGCAACACCGCGGACCTCGTCCGTGCGGCGCTGCTGCATTCGATCGATTGAGGTTCTGTCCTGCGCCGCCAGGCGGGCGATCAAGCCTGAGAATGGCCTGGGGACCCGATGGGTTCAGAGATAATCCTCGGCGAAAGGGCGTACCCGCGACGGCGGCCGCAGCGACTTGGGCTCTTCCTTCGGCGCGCTCGGAATGATCGTGATGGTCCAGCGCGGCGGCATGCTCGATTCCTGCTCCAGCACCGAGCGAACGAAACCAGTCACCGTCGCCTCGCCAGCCTTCACCGTCGCCGTCCTGCCGTTGAACTGTGCGATGCGGAAGCGACGGACCTCTTTCTGATCCGCAGTCTCATAGGTGAACATG
The DNA here is from genome assembly GCF_054061875.1 of Bradyrhizobium sp. S3.7.6. Lineage (NCBI taxonomy): Bacteria > Pseudomonadati > Pseudomonadota > Alphaproteobacteria > Hyphomicrobiales > Nitrobacteraceae > Bradyrhizobium > Bradyrhizobium sp. S3.7.6. The sequence goes on from NZ_JBSSEQ010000001.1 coordinate 1,164,092, forward strand.
GAAACCCTCCTGGTTTCCGGCGACTATCGCCACCTATGATTAGCCATCTGTGAAAATCCCAAACCGTAGAAGTACGGCGGGCCTGGCGCGGTTTTCGTCAGAGCGTTTTCGAGCGAAGTGGATACGGTTTGCGCAAGCCCCGCTCCGATTCATCGAAACGAAAATGGCTCTAGCCCTGCGGCTCCTGCGCGCGCGCGGCGGCGTAGGCGGCATCCATCAGGTCGAGGAGACCGTGGAATTCGGCCTCGCCAAGCGTCTCCGCGGTCTGCTCCAGCCGCAGCGCCAGCGCCGCAAGCCTGACATAGCCGAACGTTCCGGCCGCGCTCTTCAGCGAATGCGCTTCGCGGGTGATCCTGGCGAGGTGCCGCGCGAGCGAGAGCGTGCGGAACAGCTGCAGACGCGCGCAGGTCTCGCTCCAGAACACGTCACGGACTTCACAGGCCCCGTCCTCGCCGATCTCCCGCACCAGCGCTTCGTACGCACCCGGCTCGCGCGCGGGCGCAGCATCGAGCGCTTTTGGCATCGGCGCGGCGGTCACTTCAAACATGGCTTTGGCCCGTCCTGGTCACGGTTCGTCTGCCGCGCGGCCTGTACGGCGCGAGGCATGCCCCGTGTCTAGGGCATCCGAATTTCAGTTCCGGTAGCAGGACGATCCGTGTTTGCAGGCCGGCGTTAGCCGCCGGTTTACCAAGGCGCCGGTCAGCGCGGGCCGAGCAGCCGGTCGTACTGGGCCTTCACGGTGGCGTAGCATTCGCACGCCGTCTGGCGCAGGCCGTCCAGGTTGAGGATCTGGATGTGCCCGCGGCTGTAGTGGATGAAATTGGCGTGCTGCAACGTATTGGCGACCAGCGACACGCTGTTGCGGCGCGCCCCGATCATCTGCGCCATCGCCTCCTGGGTCAGCAGCAGCCGGTAATCGCCCGACAGGTCATGGGTGTGCAGCAGGCAACGCGACAGCCGCGACTCCACCGGATGGGCGGCGTTGCAGCCCGCGGTCTGCTGGACCTGTGCGTAGACGGCCAGCCCGTGACGGGTGAGCAGCGTCCGCAAGGTGCTGCTCTGGTCGGCCGCGTCGCGCAGCCGGTCGAGGTCCATCACGGAGGCGGCACCGGGGACCAGCACGATTGCCGTGTTCAGCGCGCAGGCATCGCCCATGGTCGAGAGCGTTCCGAGCAGGCTGTCGCGGCCGACCATGGCGACCTGCACATGCTCGCCCTTGGCGAGTTTCACCACCAGCGAGATGACGCCGCGGTGGGGAAAGTAGGCGCGCTTGAGCGTCTCGCCGGTCTCCACCAGGATCGCTTCGTGCGGCAGATCGATCATGCGCAAATGCGGGCGGATCAATTCGTAATCCTCCGCCGACAGTGCGGACAGGAAACCGTTGGATGGGCGCGCCATCGTTTCCAAGACTGCCTCCGTCTCGTCAGCCCCCGAACTCGAAGCGAATGGGCTGCTCGCTGTACGGATAAGTTTGATCATGTTCTCGTCGGGATATATTGGCAATTGGGACAAGATGTCCGGTTGCGATGGCGCCCCCGCTGCACTGTGTGCACACCGGCATGCAGCAGGCCGGTTGCGCCGGGCTATCTTCATCGCGGGGCTCCCAGCAGGCGGGCGTGGCAGCCCTTCACCGCCGCATAGCAGTCGCAGGACCTCGTCTCCAATGCGCGCTCGTCGACGATCTCGATCTGGCCGCGGGTGTAGTGAATGATGCCGGCGCGCTGGAGCGCATTTGCGACGAGGGAAATCGCGTTGCGCCGTACGCCCATCATCTGCGCCAGCGTCTCCTGTGTCAGCGGAAGGAACTTGCTGTCGGACAGGTCGCGGGCACGCAGGAGCCAGCGCGCCAGCCGCGCTTCGACCGGGTGCACCGTATTGCACAGCACCGATTGCTGCGCATGCGCGAGCAGCGCCTGCTCGTGGCGGATCATCAGGCCGCGAAACTGCGCGCTTGCGGCCGCCACCGCCCGGAAGGCCGCGATTTCGAGCACGGACGCAGTCCCGGGGAAGAGCACAGCGGCATCCGTCGGAGCGATGCCGTCTGCAAGCGCGGCGCCGGCGCCGACGGCGCTGTCGCGGCCCAGCATCGCGACCTCGATCATCTGTCCCTCGGAGAGACCCACCGTGATCGAAACGGACCCGCCGTGCGGGAAGTAGACATGTCGCAGCGCGGCGCCTGCCTCGGCCAAGACAGATTCCCTGACCATTTCGACTGTCGCGAGATGGGGGCGCAGCAGATCGAAATCCGCCACGCCGAGCATTTGCAGCAACTGGTTGGACGGGTGGCCGCTCGCGGTCATGCAGGTCAATCCGGCGCGTTCATTAGGACGATCGGCCGCCGCGCCCTGTGCGTCATTCAGTTGCACGGCGACCAAAACATATTGTAAAGGTTGTGTGGCCGTCCATATACCCGTTGGGGGGCAGACAGGCTGCGGCATTTGCGGCGGAAATTGAGAAACGCACTGATTCGCGCGTTAATTAGGGGCGTCCGTCTTGCGCCGGGCGGCAGGAAAAAGCGGCAAGGGGGCCATCATGAGCCGCTAGGATCGCATCTGCGCCGTCATCGGACCCGACCGACACCTGCGGCTTCCCCTCAAGCGCGCATTTTCTATCCATCCGGGACTGGTCCGCGCGGCTTCGCAACGCCGCGACTGTCGCACCCCTTGCCCCTGATTTCCCGACAGGACCGTTGACGCTTGCATCAATGTTTCGACCAGCCAGAGGAGAACGGCGTGCCCCACGGTTTGACGTTTGAATCGCCGAAACGGGAAACTCAAACGGGGACGGCAGACCTGCACCATACTCTCGTCGACGACGACCCGATGGTGTGCATGGCCATCGAGATCTATCTGCAGCGGAATCATTTCCGGGTGACGATTGCCGACGGAGGAGAAGCCGCCTCCGCGCTCTCGAGAACGAACAGGTCGATCTGATGATGATCGACATCTTCATGCCGCACACGCGAGGTTCGAGTCGATCCGGATCTTCCACGAGCACGCGCCGGCCATTCCGCTGATTGCGATGTCCGGCTACGCCTTCGCAAATTTGAACGCGCCCGCACCCGACTTCCTCCGGATGGCGCCGGAGCTCGGCGCTGCGCGTTGCCTTCGCAAGCCGTTTAGACCGGATGCGCTATTCGCGGCCATCGAGGATTGTCTCGCGGAGCATCGTGCTGTCTCCGCAATTGGGTTAGCGCGGTAGCAATCGCGGCGGCCGCGAAATAAGCGTCCGTTTACCGCAAGCGCAGCTGTTGCGGATTGAGCAGGCGAGCAGCGGGCGGCGGTGTGAGCGATTCTGATTGCGCGTGATTTGATTCAATTCGCGCGGCCCGTGCATATCGTCCTTCGCGAGCAGGATTTTTCGCATACGTCGCAGTGTTGTTATCGGAGCGTTTACCTATCGCGTCTGTCGCGTGAGATGCGGCGCCGCTTTTGTCGCAAGACGCTATCGCAGGCCTCGAAGCGCAAACTTGTCTTCAATATCCGTATTAGCACGGAGGCTGAAATTAACGGGACCGTGAAAGGGGTTGTCTAACGATCCAGGCGCGGACCTCCGCCGAACTCCAGGTGCGGCCCAGGCGTCGAAGTCCGGCTCAGTAAGGCGTAGCTCATGGATGATCTGTTGCGGGAGTTTTTGACGGAGACCAGCGAGAGCCTGGACACCGTCGACAATCGTGAAGTTCGAGCAGGAGCCGAATAACGCCAAGATCCTGGATAACATCTTCCGCCTGGTCCACACCATCAAGGGCACGTGCGGCTTCCTCGGACTGCCGCGGCTTGAAGCGCTGGCGCATGCCGGCGAGACCCTGATGAGCAAATTCCGCGACGGCATGCCGGTGACGGCCGGCGCGGTGACGGTGATCCTGTCCTCGATCGACCGCATCAAGGAGATCCTCGCCGGCCTCGAGGCGACCGAAGCCGAGCCCGAAGGCAACGACCGCGATCTCATCGACAAGCTGGAAGCGATGGTCGAGCAGGGCATGGCCGCGATGGCCGCAGGTGCTGTTGCTGATGCACCGCCGCTCGTCCCGGAAGCTCCCACTCCCGTCGAAGCAAAGGTTGCACCGTCGAAAGAAAAAGAAATGACCGAGGGCACGCTGATCGACCAGACCCTGGAGCGCCCCTTACGTCCGGGCGAAGTCTCGCTCGACGAGCTCGAGCGCGCCTTCCGCGAGACCGCGATCGAAGCGCCGGCTCCTGTCGCCAAGGCCGAGCCCGCGCCGGCTGCTGAAGCTCCGGCGCTCGCCGCCAAGGAAGCTGCGAAGCCCGCCAAGGAAAAGGCCGCGCCGAAGAAGTCGACGGCCGACGAGAATGCAGGCGAAGGCGCCAGCATCGCCAACCAGTCGATCCGCGTCAACGTGGATACGCTGGAGCATCTGATGACCATGGTCTCCGAGCTGGTCCTGACCCGCAACCAGCTGCTGGAGATCTCCCGCCGCAACGAGGACACCGAGTTCAAGGTGCCGTTGCAGCGCCTGTCCAACGTCACCGCCGAGCTGCAGGAAGGCGTCATGAAGACGCGCATGCAGCCGATCGGCAATGCCTGGCAGAAGCTGCCCCGCATCGTCCGCGATCTCTCGAGCGAACTCGGCAAGCAGATCGAGCTGGAGATGCACGGCGCCGACACCGAGCTCGACCGCCAGGTGCTCGACCTGATCAAGGACCCGCTCACCCACATGGTGCGCAACTCCGCCGACCACGGCCTGGAGACCCCCGCCGAGCGGCTCGCGTCCGGCAAGGGCGAGCAGGGCACCATCCGCCTGTCCGCCTATCACGAGGGCGGCCACATCATCATCTGCATCGCCGACAACGGCCGCGGCCTCAACACCGAGAGGATCAAGGCCAAGGCGATCTCCTCCGGTCTCGTCACCGAGGCCGAGCTCGAGAAGATGAGCGAAGCCCAGATCCACAAGTTCATCTTCGCGCCGGGCTTCTCGACCGCAGCTGCGATCACCTCGGTCTCCGGCCGCGGCGTCGGCATGGACGTGGTGCGCACCAATATCGACCAGATCGGCGGCACCATCGACATCAAGTCGGTGGCCGGCGAGGGTTCCTCCGTCACCATCAAGATCCCGCTGACCTTGGCCATCGTCTCGGCGCTGATCGTCGAGGCCGCCGGCGACCGTTTTGCAATCCCGCAGCTCTCGGTCGTCGAGCTTGTCCGTGCCCGCGCCAACAGCGAGCACCGCATCGAGCGCATCAAGGACACCGCGGTGCTCAGGTTGCGCAACAAGCTCTTGCCGCTGATCCACCTCAAGAAGCTGCTCAAGATCGACGACGGCGCGGCCAGCGATCCCGAGAACGGTTTTATCGTGGTGACCCAGGTCGGCAGCCAGACCTTCGGCATCGTGGTCGACGGCGTGTTCCACACCGAAGAGATCGTGGTGAAGCCGATGTCGACGAAGCTGCGTCACATCGACATGTTCTCCGGCAACACCATTCTGGGCGATGGCGCTGTTATCATGATCATCGATCCCAACGGCATTGCCAAGGCGCTCGGCGCCGCCGGCTCCTCGGCCCATGACATGGGCGACGAGAACGGCGCCCATCACATCGGAAGTGGCGAGCAGACCACCTCGCTGCTGGTGTTCCGCGCCGGCTCCAGCCAGCCCAAGGCGGTCCCGCTCGGGCTCGTCACCCGCCTGGAAGAGCTCCCGGCCGACAAGATCGAGTTCAGCAACGGCCGCTACATGGTGCAGTACCGCGAGCAGCTGATGCCGCTGGTCGCCATGGAGAGCGTCACCATTGCGAGCCAGGGCGCCCAGCCGATTCTGGTGTTTGCGGATGACGGCCGCTCCATGGGCCTCGTCGTCGACGAGATCATCGACATCGTCGAGGAACGGCTCAACATCGAGGTCGGCGGCTCCGCCTCCGGCATTCTCGGTTCGGCCGTGATCAAGGGCCAGGCCACCGAGGTGATCGACGTCGGCCACTTCCTGCCGATGGCGTTCGCCGACTGGTTCACCCGCAAGGAGATGAAGCCGTCGCAGCACTCGCAGTCGGTGCTGCTGGTCGACGACTCGGCCTTCTTCCGCAACATGCTGGCACCCGTGCTGAAGGCGGCCGGCTACCGCGTCCGCACCGCGCCGACTGCGCAGGAGGGCCTGGCTGCGCTGCGTGCGCAGAGCTTCGACGTGGTCCTGACCGACATCGAGATGCCCGACATGAACGGGTTCGAGTTCGCCGAAGTGATCCGCTCCGACACCAATCTGGGCGCGATGCCGATCATCGGCCTGTCCGCGCTGGTGTCGCCGGCGGCGATCGAGCGCGGCCGTCAGGCCGGCTTCCACGACTATGTCGCCAAGTTCGACCGTCCCGGTCTGATCGCGGCGCTGAAGGAACAGACCGCGGGCGCCGCCGGCGCCTCCGAGCTGAGCCGAGCAGCGGCGTAACGGCACTGGGGATCAGGAGATACCGCTATGAGCAACAAGAAGACGCAGATCGGCGAAGGCGCCATGGTCGAATACGTCACCGCGATGATCGGCGGCCAGCTGTTCGGCCTGCCGATCTCCCGCGTGCAGGACGTGTTCATGCCCGAGCGCGTCACCCGCGTTCCCTTGTCCTCGCGCGAGATCGCGGGCGTGCTGAACCTGCGCGGCCGCATCGTCACCGTGGTCGACATGCGTGCCCGGCTCGGCCTGCCCAAGCCCGAGGACGGCAAGACCCCGATGGCGGTCGGCGTCGACCTGCGCGGTGAATCCTACGGCCTCCTGATCGACCAGATCGGCGAGGTGCTGCGGCTCGCCGAGGACAACAAGGAAGAAAACCCCGTCAACCTCGATCCCCGCATGGCCAAGCTCGCCGGCGGCGTCCACCGCCTCGACGGGCAGCTCATGGTCGTCCTCGACGTCGATCGCGTCCTCGAGCTTAAAACCGAAGTACAAATGGCTGCCTGAGCTAACCGAAACATCGAAGCCGGAGAACCAAAATGAAGACATGTTTGGTGGTCGATGATTCCAGCGTCGTGCGAAAGATCGCGCGCCGGATCCTGGAAGGCCTGGAATTCGAAGTCACCGAGGCCGAGGACGGCTCGAAGGCGCTGGAGATCTGCCAGCGGCAGCTGCCCGATGCGGTGCTGCTCGACTGGAACATGCCCGTGATGGACGGCTTCGAGTTCATGGGCCACATGCGCCGCCTGCCCGGCGGCGACCAGCCGAAGGTGGTGTTCTGCACCACCGAGAACAACGTGGCTCATATCGCCCAGGCGCTCAGCGGCGGCGCCAACGAGTACATTATGAAGCCCTTCGATAAAGACATCATCGCCGACAAATTCGCTGAAGTCGGCTTGATCCCGGTCGGACAAGCCATGGTCTGAGTATCTGGCCCGAGCGTTTCAGCCAGAGTGTCCCCAGTACAGCTTCCGAGAGGCTATCCGTGACCCCGACCGAGTATGAGTATCTGCGTAAGTTCCTGAGGGATCATTCCGGACTCGACCTGTCCGCAGACAAGCAATATCTGATCGAAAGCCGGTTGTTGCCGCTCGCCCGCAAGGCCGGGCTCTCCGGGATCGGCGAGCTCGTGCAGAAGCTGCAGGGCGGCTCGAGCGCGCTCGTCACCAGCGTGGTCGAAGCCATGACCACCAACGAGACCTTCTTCTTCCGCGACAAGGTCCCGTTCGATCATTTCCGCGACACCATCATGCCTGAGGTCATCAAGGCGCGCGCCGGCCGACGGAGCGTGCGCATCTGGTGCGCCGCCGGCTCGACCGGGCAGGAGCCCTATTCGCTCGCGATGTGCCTGAAGGAGATGGGCGCGGCCCTGACCGGCTGGCGCGTCGAGATCATCGCGACCGACCTGTCGCAGGAGGTGCTCGAGAAGGCCAAGGCCGGCATCTACAGCCAGTTCGAGGTGCAGCGCGGCCTGCCGATCCAGATGCTGATGAAATATTTCAAGCAGACCGGGGAGACGTGGCAGATCAATCCCGAGCTGCGCGCGATGATCCAGCACCGGCAGCTCAACCTGCTGCATGATTTTGCCCAGCTCGGCACCTTCGACGTCATCTTCTGCCGCAACGTGCTGATCTATTTCGACCAGGACACCAAGATCAACATCTTCAACCGCCTCGCCCGCCAGATCGAGGGAGACGGCTTCCTGGTGCTGGGTGCAGCCGAAACCGTGGTCGGACTGACCGACACGTTCAGGCCGATCCCGGATCGTCGCGGCCTCTACAAGCCGAACGATCCGCGTGCAGCGGCAACCAAACCGGCTCTCGCCGGCGCCGCGCCGCCGCGCATGGCGGTGTTGGCAGGACGATAGGCATGGCAGAGGATGGCAAGGGCGCGGAGCGCGTCACGTTCAGTCGTGGCTATGATGTCTGCATCATGGCGATCGATGGCACGTGGCGGCGCGACTGCAAGCTCAATGCGATTTCCGACACCGACGCCATCCTCACGGTGGACGGCTCGATCCAGGGATTGAACCTGAAGGAATTCTTCCTGCTGCTGTCGTCGACCGGGCTCGCCTATCGCCGTTGCGAGCTGGTGCGCGTCAACGGCGCCGAAATGGACATCCAGTTCCTGCGCGGCAAGAACCGCAAGAAGCGCGGCGCCGCCGGCGGCCGTGACGAGGCAGCGTGATCGCCAAATAGGCCTCGTCCCGCGCGCCCCGTCGCCGCTTTCCGAGACGTTGGTTCATATTTGCTAAAACATCCGGACGAATTCGCCGCACCGGCTTTACGTGGCCTAAGCGCGAGCCGTGTAGCAATTGCCCGTCTCAATCTCAGGATACGGCAATGCCCCGAAGTTCCCTCTCCCCCATCCCGTCAAATCTGCCCGACGTCGCCGAGCGGCGTGCGCTTCAGCTCCTGGTGGTCGACGACGACGCTACGCAGCGCAGCCTGATCACGGTCGCCGCAAAGCAGGCCGGCCATGAAGTCACGGTGGCGCCGTCCGTCGCCGAGGCGATCGAGAAGCTCCGCGCCGCCCGCTTCGACTGCGTGACGCTCGATCTCGTGCTGGAGGATGGCGACGGCATCGACGTGCTGCGCGAGATGGCGGCGGCGAAATTCGCAGGCCATGTGATCGTCATCAGCGGTATGGACGGCAAGCGCCGCAGCGCCGCCCGCAGCTTCGCCCGTTCCGTCGGGATTCAGCTCCAGGGCCTGCCGAAGCCGCTCGATCTCGCGGCGCTGCGCATCAGCCTCGCCAATCTCGGCAAGACCGCAATGGGGCTGCCGGCGATCCACACCTGGGGTGGCGTCGCCACCGACGCGATCGTGGAACGGCACCGCGCCTGAGGCGCGGAGCTGCCATGCGATCGGACGCGGGCACTGCGCCGCGTCGGTCGCAATTCAAGCCGGATTGCCGGATTCAGACAGGTATTGCAGGGCGTGGCCGAGGCCTGCCCGGCAGGCGTTGAGAGCGGCGTTCGCGGTGGCATAACGCGGCGTGACGTCGTCGAGTATGAAGACGTCGGCGGAACCTTCCGGATCGTTGCTGTGTTCTTGATCCATGGCTGCGGCGATCCGGCGCATACTGGTCTCGATCTGTGCGATCAGCAAGCGAAGGTCTGCGGCGATCAATCGTTGGCTGTCGGCCTCGGATGTCGCGACCAGCGGCGGCGTATCGGCCAAATTTAGCATGGATATTCTCCGTCTCCTGCAATTAGGCGCAATGCCGCTACTTGTGCGTTAAGTCTATGTCCCGTACAAATACGGGTGGGCCGAATCCGCGCCGAACGCCATAACGGTTGGCGCGGACGCGAGTCCGTAATGCCAACTGGATGTGGCACATGGCCGAGCAAACCTCTCGTGGTGAAATCTTCGTGGTCGACGACGACCCTGCGGTTCGCGACACCTTGTCGATGGTGTTGAAGGCGGCGGGTTATGAGGTGATCTGTTTTGCGGACGGCGCAGCGCTGCTCTCCGTCGCGCGGAACCGTACGCCGGCTGCGATCCTGCTCGACGTGCACATTCCCGGAAAGTCGGGCCTCGACATTCTGAACGAACTGCAGGGCGAAGATTATCCGGCGCCGATCTTCATGATCTCCGGGCAGGGCGACATCTCGATGGCGGTGGGCGCCATCAAGAGCGGCGCGCTCGATTTCATCGAAAAGCCGTTCCGCGGTAGCGAGATCGTCGGCCGGCTGGACGAGGCGATCGGAGCCTATGCACGCAGGCAGGCAGAGAGCGTATCGCCGAAATTCTCTTCGCTGCACTTCCCCGGACGCGAGCCGTTGACGCGGCGCGAACGCGAGGTGCTCGAGCAGTTCGCTTCCGGTGCGTCCAACAAGGAAGCCGGCCGCACGCTCGGCATCAGCCCGCGCACCATCGAGGACCATCGCGCCAACATCATGAAGAAGCTCGGGGCGCGCAACGCCGCCGATCTGATCCGCATCGTGATGACTGCGGCCCAGCGCGCATCGTAACGCTCGCCATCCTCTCGTGCTCCGGACGCAGCGCGTCATGCAATGATGCGCTGCTGAGCCGGGGCCCATATCTCTCCAATTTCACGGCTGACAGTTCTGGGTCCCGGCTCTGCGCCGCAGCGTTGCACGCTGCGCCTTGTCCGGGACACGGTTCCTCAACTGCTCAGCGCCTTGCGGATGATCCGCGCCAGATCGGATTTGCGATACGGCTTCGCCAGCAGCAGCACGCCTAAATCCAGCCGGCCGTGATGGATGATCGCGTTCTCCGTATAGCCTGAGGTGTAGACCACCCTGAGGTCCGGACGCGTCTTCGACACCTCGTCGGCAAGCTGCCGTCCGTTCAACTTGCCGGGCATGATGACGTCGGTGAACAGCAGGTCGAACGGCTTGCCGGTGGCGACGATCGCGAGCGCCTCCGCGGCGTTCGCGGCCTGCAAGGTGACGTAGCCGAGCGAATGCAGCTGCGCCAGCACGTAGTCGCGCACCAGCCGGTCGTCCTCGACCACGAGGATCGTCTCGTGTCCGCCCTCGATCGTCGACGGCGTCACGCCTTCGCCCACGGCCGCGGCCGTCTTGCCGGGCGGCAGATACATCTTGATCGTGGTACCGTGGCCTTCCTCGCTGTAGATCTTGATGTGGCCCGTGGACTGCTTGATGAAGCCGTAGACCATCGAAAGCCCGAGCCCGGTGCCCTTGCCCGGTCCCTTCGAGGTGAAGAACGGATCGAACACCCGGGCCAGCATGTGCGCAGGAATGCCGGTGCCGGTGTCGCTCACGGCGATCAGCACATAGTGTCCGGGCCTGACGTCGTTGACGCTGGCATAGACCTCGTCGAGATAGGCGGCGCCGGTCTCCACGATCAGCTTGCCGCCGCCGGGCATGGCGTCACGGGCATTGAGCGCGAGGTTGAGGATCGCGGTGGTGAGCTGGTTGGGGTCGACGATCGCGACGCAGCTCTCGTCCTCGAACACCGATTCGATCTGGATCTGCTCGCCCAGCGTCGGGCGTAACAGCTTTGCGGTGTCGATGATCAGCGCGTTGATGTCGACCTCGCGTGGCTGCAGCGGCTGCTTGCGCGCGAAGGCGAGCAGGTGCTGGGTCAGCTCGGCGCCGCGCCCGGCGGCCTCGTCGATCATCTTCGTGATCGCCGCAAGCTCCGGCTCCTTCGCCACCGCGTCGGCCAGGATCTCGATCGTCCCGGTGATGACGGTGAGGATGTTGTTGAAGTCGTGCGCCACGCCGCCGGTGAGCTGGCCGACAGCCTCCATCTTGTCGGCGTGGCGGATGCGCTCCTCGGACGCGATCTTGTCGGTGAGGTCGCGGTAGAACACGTTGAACAGAATGCCTTCGCGGCGTTTCAGCGCCGTGACGCTCAGCTCGGCCCTGAATTCTTTGCCGTCGCGACGGCGAACCGTGAGCTCGCGGCGGCGGTTGAGCGTCTGGCCGTCCTGGGACTCGAGGAAGCGCGCGAGGCCGGCCTTGACCCGCTCCCGCTCGCTCTCGGCGACGATGAGGTCGACCCCATTCCTGCCCAGCGCTTCGTCGCGCCGCCAGCCGAACAGCTCCTCGGCCCGCGAGCTCCAGTTCAGGATGGTGCTGCGCTCGTCGGTCTGGACGAAGGCGTCGAGCGCGGTCTCAACGATATTGCGCGCGAGCAGCTCGCTTTCGCGCAAGGACTCTTCCGCGCGCCGCGCCTCGGTCATGTCGCGTCCGACGAAGAAGAAGCGTTTGGCCTGATCTGACCAGTTGCCGAGCCAGGACAGCCAGACCTCGCGTCCGTCCTTGTGGATGCAGCGGGTGTCGGCGAGCCTGGGGTGCCCGCCGCGCCGCAGCGCGCGCATCTCCTCGCGGGATTGCTCGAGATGCGCGGGATGGATGAAATCGACGCCGCTGCGGCCGATCATCTCGTCCGGCGGGTAGCCGAGCACGGCTTGGCTGCTCGGGCTGACCTGCACGATATGGCCCCGCGAATCCATGATCATGATCAGATCTTCCGAGGCGTCGAACAGCTGCCGCCGTTCCTCGATCTGCTGTTGCAGCGCGCGCTCGGTCCGTCGCGCATCGGTCAGGCGGCGCGCCGTGCCGGACGCGCCGATGATCTCGCCCGAATCGTCCCTGATCGGTGACAGGCTCACCGAGATTTCGACCGGACTGCCGTCTTTGCGCAGGCGCACCGTTTCGAAGTGCTCGATCCGCTCGCCCGTCGCAATCCGCCGCAGATAGTCCTTGCCCTCTTCGCGGCGATCGGGTGGCAGGAGGATCAAGGTCGGCTGTCCGACCGCTTCCTCGGCCGTATAGCCGTAGAGGCGCTCGGCCGCCGCATTCCAGCCGATGACGATGCCGTCGAGCGTCTGCATCACGATCGAATCGTCGGAGGATTCGACGGCCGCGCTGAACAGGCGTTCGCGGACGGCAAGCTGGTCGCGCGCGGCCTCGGTGCGCCGCCGCTCTTCGACCTCATGCTCCAGCGCTGCCGTCTTCGCCCGCATTTCATCGATCAGACGGGCAAATGCCCGCGCCAGCACACCGGTCTCGCCGGGGGCGTCGGTTGGAATTCTGATGGAATTGTCCCGACCGAGCCACTCGACCGCCGCAGTGAGCTGCCCGATCGGCCGGGTCAACGACCGCGCCAGCAGCACGGCCAGTATGGCGGCGACCAGCACCGCGATGAGGCCGATCGTGATGGTCGATTTCTCGATGGTGACGGCCGGCGCCATGAAGACGGCGTTGGGCACGACGCGGATGACACCGACCCACTGGTCCTCGGCCAGGATTGCGGGCGCGATCGCGGTGCCGCTCGGCTTGCCGTCACTGCCCGGCACGACCTGGGTCGCACCCAGCGTCGATCCGGTGATGGCTGCGAAATAGGGGAAGTCGTCCTGCCAGCGTGTTGGTGTCCCCAGTTGCGAACCGAACTCGCGGGTGCGATCCGGATGCACGAGATAATCGCCGTTGCGGCCGACCACATAGACCGCTTCACCGTTCCGGATCGATATCCTGATCCGGTCGAACACCTGGCGCATGTCGACATTGACGACGACGATGCCGAACAGCCGGTGATCGGACCCAAACAGGGGCGCCGCGACGCGCAAGGTCGGAACATAGGGCATCTGAACCACGCCGTCGTCGACGTCCAGTTCGACCGGGGAGACGCTGACCTGGTCTTCTGCCAGCTTGATCGCCGCCTGGAAGAAGGAGCGCTCGCCCTTGTTCTGCAAGGCATCGTCGGGAACTGCTCGCACCGCTCCGTTCGGGCCGGAGCGGTCGACGCGCAGATACTCGACGCCGTCGGCACCGATGATACGGAATTTTGCGTAGGCCGGGTTGGCGCCGACGTCGGCCACGAGGCGCGTCAGCAAGCGGTCGCGCCAGGTCTTCTCCGAGAGGTGATCGACCGGATCGACCCCGTCGTTGAAATGGGCATCGATCATGCCGCGCGCGGCGGCACGGGAGCGGAACGTCGCAACGTCGGCGCGGGCGCCGTTCACATGCGCTTCGAGTTGCGAGGCCAGGAGCCGTGAGTGGCCCTCGATACGGTCGAGCACGCGCGGCAGGAAGGCTTGCTCCAGGCTGTAATGGCTCAGCCATCCGACAGCGGCGACCGCAGCCGCGACCAGCAGGATCATTGCGATGGCCAGCCGGGTCGCGAGGGTCATTTCGGCCTTCGCGCTGCGTCGCGAGCGGTCCCGAATGTCCTGCTACGCTGCAACATGGATCGCCCCGTCATCGGCTGCCGGAGGCGGCATTGGCTAGCGGCGCGGATGTGAGGCAGCCGTCGACAGCGGCGAGCAGGGCGTCCGGCCGGAACGGCTTCTGCAGACTTGCGACCGCGCCGAGCTTGGTCGCCATCTTCAGAAAGTCCGGCTCGGCATAGGCGTCTGGCGCGACGGCGCGGCCGGAAATGACGATGATCGGAAGGGTCGGCTGCAGCACCCGGATGTGGCGCATCGTCTCCAGTCCGTCCATGCCGGGCATGAATATGTCGAGGAACAGGAGGTCGAACCGGCTCGCCTCGAACAGCGCAAGCCCCGTGTGGCCGTCGCCGGCGGCGGTGACGTGATGGCCGGCCCTCTCCAGGATCAGCCGGATCGTGATCTGCACGGCCGGGTCGTCATCCACAATCAGGATGTTGGCCACGTCTGAAACCCTCCGGGCCGGATGGGACGTTCCAGCGACCCCAAATCAAAGCATCAAATGCGAAATTGTTGCGCGGTTTCCGTCCGGCCTGCAAGCACTTCGCGGCCGACACCTTGTCCGCCTCGCGCGATTTCGGCGAGGTCGGTCATATGCATGCTTACGTGCACATGCGGTCCCTGACGCACGCCCGGATCGTGTCGCGGGCCTAATCGGTCAGGTATTCGGGATGGTGGCTCCGGATCTTGTCGAGCTCGCTGAGCGTGCCCGACAGGTGCTTGCGCAGATGCTGTTGCGCGGCATCGGCCTCTCCGGCCTCGATCGCGCGCGTGATCAGCTTGTGGTGGCGGACGATGTTCTGGGCCTTGCCGGGCGAGGGCAGATGCAGCCGGCGCAGCCGGTCGATATGCCCGCTGCGGCTGCGCACCAGCGTCCACAGGTCTTGCTTTCCGGCGGCGGCGTAGAGCTGGGCGTGAAAATCATTGTCGGCGGCGATGAAGCTCTCGAAGTCCCCGGCCTTGGCGAATTGCTGCTGGAGCGCGATCGCGTGGTCAAGACGGATGACCAGGGCCTGGTCATGTTGTTCCGCGAGCATCCGGACGATTTCGAGCTCCAGCGCCTGGCGCAGGAAATGGGCCTGCTCGGCGCGGCCGACGTCGACTCGGCTGACCACGGTCGCGTGCTGCGGAAATACGTCGACGAGCCCTTCCTCCTCCAGCCGCATCAGCGCATCGCGCACCGGTGTCGAGCTGACGCCGAACTGGCCGGCGAGCTCGGCGCGTGACAGGGGGGCGCCCGGCGGCAGTTCCAGGGCGATGATCGCATTGCGCAGCCGCTCGAACACCTGCGGCGCGGCCTGGCGGGCGCGATCGAGCCGGGCGGGTCGTGCCGCGCGCAGCGCGGTATGGGTTGCTTCCATGTCGGGTCCCGCGGGCTTGCCTTTGATGCACTAATATATTAGTGCATCAGCAGGGTCAACGCAGCTCGACGCTGGCCGGAGGAAACACACAACAATGATCAAGCATCTTCGTAGCAAGCTTGCGGCTGCCGCCCTGATCGCCGCAACCGTCCTGCCGGTATCCGCGGCGCATGCGCAGCAGAAATCCGAGATCTCGCTGTCGCGCCAGCCCGGCATTTTCTACATGCCGAGCCACATCATGGAAAAGCAGAAGCTGATCGAGAAGCACGCAGCTTCGCTCGGCGTACCCGGCGTCACCACCAAATGGGTGACCTTTTCCGGCGGCGGCGCGCAGACCGATGCGCTGCTCGCCGGCGGCGTCGACATCCTCAACACCGGCACCGGCAATCTTCTGTTGCTGTGGGACCGCACCCGCGGCGGCGTGAAGGGCATCGTCGCGACCTCGGCGCAGCCGATGACGCTGATCAGCCGCGATGCCAACATCAAGTCGATCAAGGATCTTGGTCCGAGCGACAAGATCGCGGTGCCGACCGTAAAAGTCTCGACCCAGGCGATCGTGCTTCAGATCGCGGCCGCCGAGGCCTTCGGTGCCGACCAATGGTCGAAGCTGGACGCCAACACCGTGCAGCTTGGCCATCCCGACGCCTATGCGGCGCTGTCCAATTCGAAGCACGAGGTCCACACCCACTTCTCGATCCCGCCTTTCACCTTCCTCGAGCTGAAGAACGTGCCGGGCGCGCATGTCGTGCTGAACTCGCCGGACGTAATGGGCGGCCCGCTGAGCCAGGCCCAGTTCTTCACCACGACGAAATTCGCCGACGCCAATCCGAAGATCATCCAGGCGGTGCGCGATGCCACCAAGGAAGCGCAGGATCTGATCCGCAGCGACACCAAGCAGGCGGTCGAGATCTACAAGGAGATCACCGGCGACAAGACCTCGGTGGAAGAGCTGCTCGATCTCCTCAAGGAGCCCGGCATGATGGAATGGAATCTCGAGCCGCAGGGCACGATGAAATTCGCAGCCCATCTGTTCAAGACCGGCACACTGAAGATGCAGCCCAAGGCCTGGACCGACTATTACCTCCCCGTCGCGCACGACCTGAAAGGCAACTGATGGCGCTGCTCGACGTCAACGGGGTGACGCTGCGCTACAAGACCTCCAGCGCCGTCGTTACCGCCACCGAAAGGGTCAGCTTCACGGTCGACAGGTCCGACCGCTTCGTGCTGCTCGGGCCGTCCGGCTGCGGTAAGTCGACCCTGCTCAAGGCCGTCGGCGGCTATATGACGCCGAGCGAGGGCCGCATGACCATCAACGATCGCGAGATTCATGGTCCGGGCGCGGACCGCATGATGATCTTTCAGGAGTTCGACCAGCTGCTGCCCTGGAAGAGCGTGCTTGCCAACGTGATGTTCCCGCTGCTGCCCGCGCGAAAGCTGTCGCGCAAGGACGCCGAGGCCCGCGCACGGGCCTATATCGAGAAGGTCGGCCTCACCCGCGTCGTCGACGCCTATCCGCACACGCTGTCCGGCGGCATGAAGCAGCGCGTCGCGATTGCGCGCGGCATGGCGATGGAGCCCGATATCCTGCTGATGGACGAGCCGTTCGCCGCGCTCGACGCGCTGACACGGCGCACCTGCCAGGACGAGCTGCTTCAGCTCTGGAGCGAGACCAAATTCACGGTGCTGTTCGTGACGCATTCGATCGCGGAAGCGATCCGCATCGGCAACCGCATCCTGCTGCTGTCGCCGCATCCCGGCCGGGTCAAGGCCGAGGTGGTCGACGTCGACAAGGTCTCGAATGGAGACGGCAGCGCCGGCCGGCTGGAGAAGGAGATCCACGATCTCCTGTTCGCGGCCGAAGCTGTGGCGCATTGAGGGAGCCTGTCATGGGCGAGGCGAGAATATTGCTGCGCGACGCGTCGGTTGCCGCGACCGGCGGTGCGGGCGAGGTCGAGCGCAAGCTGAGCGTGCCGGAGCTGTTGTGGAACGACGGTTTTGTCCGCAAGACCGTCATCATCCTGTTTCTGGCAGCGGTCTGGGAAGCCTATGGCGTCGCCCTCGACAATCCGCTGCTGTTTCCAACGCTGCACGACACCATCGTGACGCTTTGGGACCGCGTGAAAGACGGCACCATTCCGATGCGCGCCTGGGCTTCGCTGAAAGTCCTTTTCATGGGCTATTCGGCCGGCATCGTGCTCGCCGCGATCTTCACCGTGCTCGCCATCTCGACGCGGATCGGCACCGATTTCCTCGAGACTGTTACGGCGATGTTCAACCCGTTGCCGGCGATCGCGCTGTTGCCGCTCGCCTTGATCTGGTTCGGGCTCGGCAATGGCAGCCTCGTCTTCGTGCTAATCCATTCGGTGCTGTGGCCGGTCGCGCTCAACACCCATTCCGGCTTCAAGAGCGTGTCCAACACGCTGCGCATGGTCGGGCGCAATTACGGCCTGCGCGGGCTGCCTTATGTCGCGAAAATCCTGATCCCGGCGGCGTTCGGCTCGATCCTCACCGGCCTCAAGATCGGCTGGGCCTTTGCATGGCGCACGCTGATCGCGGCCGAGCTGGTGTTCGGCGTGTCCTCGGGGCAGGGCGGGCTCGGCTGGTTCATCTTCGAGAACCGCAATCTCCTCGACATACCCGCAGTGTTCGCGGGCCTCTTGACGGTGATTATCATCGGGCTTTTTGTCGAGAACCTGATCTTCCGCGCCATCGAGCGGAATACCGTCCAGAAATGGGGCACCCAATCATGACCAAGAAGAAAATCACGCCCGACCAGCTCCGCAGCGCGCGCTGGTTCGCGCCCGACGACCTCCGCTCGTTCGGCCACCGCTCCCGCACGATGCAGATGGGCTACGCCCCGGAGGAGTGGAAGGACCGCCCGATCATCGCGATCCTCAACACCTGGTCGGACGCGCAGCCCTGCCACATGCACTTCAAGTCGCGCGTCGACGACGTCAAGCGCGGCATCCTGATGGCCGGCGGCCTCCCGCTGGAGCTGCCGGCGCTGTCACTGTCGGAATCGCTCTTGAAGCCGACCACGATGCTCTACCGCAACCTTCTGGCGATGGATGCCGAGGAGCTGTTGCGCAGCCATCCCGTGGACGGCGTGGTGCTGATGGGCGGCTGCGACAAGACCACGCCGGCGCTGCTCTTGGGCGCGACCTCGATGAACATTCCCGCGATCTATCTGCCCGCGGGTCCGATGCTGCGCGGCAATTGGAAGGGCAAGACGCTCGGCTCGGGCTCCGACGGTTGGAAATACTGGGACGAGCGGCGCGCCGGCAAGATCTCCGACAAGGACTGGCTCGATATCGAAGCCGGCATCGCGCGGAGCTACGGCACCTGCATGACCATGGGCACCGCCTCGACCATGACCGCGATTGCCGAGGCGATCGGCATGACGCTGCCCGGCGCCTCCTCGATTCCGGCCGCCGACGCCAACCACATCCGCATGGCGTCGGAATGCGGCCGGCGCATCGTCGAGATGGTGTGGGAGGATTTGACGCCGAAGACGATCCAGACCCGCAAGGCGTTCGAGAACGCGATTGCGGTCGCCATGGCGATGGGCTGCTCGACCAACGCGATCATCCATCTGATCGCGCAGGCCCGCCGCGCCGGCCTCGACATCGGCCTCGACGATTTCGAGAAGGCGAGCCGCAAGGTGCCCGTGATCGCCAACGTCCGACCGAGCGGCGATGCCTATCTGATGGAAGACTTCTTCTATGCCGGCGGCCTGCCGGCGCTGATGAGCCAGATCAAGCCGCATCTGCATCTCGACTGCATCACCGTCACCGGCCAGACGGTCGGCGAAAACATCGAAGGCGCCGAAGTGCACAATGCCGATGTCATCCGCGGCGTCGATAACCCCATCTACAAGGAAGGCGCGCTCGCCGTGCTCAAGGGCAATCTCGCGCCCGATGGCTGCGTCATCAAGCCGAGTGCCTGTGCGCCGCGCTTCCTCAAGCACACCGGGCCTGCGCTGGTGTTCGACGACTATCCGTCGATGAAGAAGGCGGTCGACGATCCCAACCTCGATGTCACCGAGGATCACATCCTCATCCTGCGCAATGCAGGGCCGCAGGGCGGGCCGGGCATGCCGGAGTGGGGCATGCTGCCGATCCCGACCAAGCTCGTGAAGCAGGGCCTGCGCGACATGGTGCGGATCTCGGACGCGCGCATGAGCGGCACCAGCTATGGCGCCTGCATTTTGCACGTTGCGCCCGAATCCTATGTCGGCGGCCCGCTGGCGCTGGTGCGGAATGGCGACCGCATCACGCTCGACGTCGCCGCGCGCACTATCAACCTCGATGTGTCCGAAGCCGAGCTCGAAAAGCGTCGCGCCGCCTGGAAGCAGCCCGAGCGCCGCTTCGAGCGCGGCTATGGCTGGATGTTCACCAAACACATCAAGCAGGCCAATGACGGCTGCGACTTCGACTTCCTGGAGACCGATTTCGGCGCGCCGATCGGCGAGCCGTCGATTTACTGACCGTCGTTCCGGGGCACGCGTAGCGCGAACCCGGAACCCATTTCACCGCGTTGCGTGCGGCCCGATGGATTCCGGGCTCGCCGCTGCGCGGCGCCCCGGAATGACAAGAGGATACACATGACAAAACTCACCGAAGCCACCCGCACAAAACTCAAATCCGTCTCCACCGCCACCGTCGCCACCGCGCTGTTCAAGCGCGGGCTGCGCATCCAGATGATCCAGGACGTGCACCCGCTCGGCGCCGACCAGCCGACCATGGTCGGCGAGGCCTTCACGCTGCGCTACATGCCGGCGCGCGAGGATCTCAACACCATCGACGTCTTCAAGGACCGCTCCCACCCGCAGCGCAAGGCGATCGAGGATTGTCCGCCCGGCAGCGTGCTGGTGATGGACAGCCGCAAGGACGCGCGCGCGGCCTCGGCCGGTGCGATCCTGGTGACGCGATTGATGAAGCGCGGCGTCGCCGGCGTCGTCACCGACGGCGGCTTTCGCGATTCCGCCGAGATCGCCAAGCTCGGCATCCCCGCCTATCACCATCGCCCCTCGGCGCCGACGAATCTCACGCTGCACCAGGCGATCGAGATCAACGTACCGATCGGTTGTGGCGATGCGCCGGTATTTCCGGGCGACGTCATTCTCGGCGACAGCGACGGCGTCATCGTGATCCCCGCGCATCTCGCCGACGAGATCGCGAACGAAACCTTTGAGATGACGGCGTTCGAGGATTTCGTCACCGAGGAAGTCGGCAACGGCCGCGGCATTTTTGGGCTCTATCCCGCCACCGATCCGCAGACGCTCACCGACTTCGCGGAATGGCGGAAGAAGAACGGCCGCTAGGTCGAAGCTAAGTCACGTCAAGAAACGAGCCGGCGCATCAAGCGCCGGCCTTTTATCGAGCAGGGAGGATACTTATGAATCTCACGCGACGTAGTCTCATGGCCGGCGCCGGTGCGGCGGCGGCGTCCGCACTTCTCGCCCGCACCGCCGGTGCCCAGTCGTTTCCGTTCACGCCCAACCAGCGCTACCCCGATCCCGCCGTCCAGATCCTCGATCCGAGCTTTGGAAAATACCGGCTCTATTCCTCAACGGTCGAGCAGGTCGCGACTGGCATGCGCTGGGCCGAAGGCCCCGCTTATTTCCCCGAGGGCGGTTATCTCCTGTTCTCGGACATTCCCAACAACCGGATCATGAAGTTCGACGAGAAGACCGGGCAGACCAGCGTGTTCCGCGCCAACGCCAATTACGCTAACGGCAATGCGCGCGACCGCCAGGGCCGCCTCGTCACTTGCGAGCACTCCGTCACCCGCCGCATCACCCGCACCGAGAAGGACGGCAAAATCACGGTTCTCGCCGACAAGTTCGAGGGCAAGCGGCTGAACGCGCCGAACGACATCGTGGTGAAGTCCGACGACAGCATCTGGTTCACCGATCCCTTGTTCGGCATCAACGGCGAGTGGGAAGGCAACAAGGAGAAGTCCGAGCAGGCCACCACCAACGTCTATCGCATCGCCAAGGACGGCAAGATCAGCGCCGTCCTCACCGACCTCGTCAATCCCAACGGCCTCGCCTTCTCGCCGGACGAGAAGAAGCTCTACATCGTCGAATGGAAGGGCACGCCCAACCGCAGCATCTGGAGCTACAATGTCGGCGACGACGGCAGCTTGAGCGGCAAGACCAAGCTGATCGATGCCGCCGACCAGGCCTCGCTCGATGGTTTTCGCGTCGATCGCGACGGCAATCTCTGGTGCGGCTGGGGCTCCAACGGCGCGCTGCAATCCGAACCCACCGACATCGGCGGCCGCAAGGTCTTTCAGCTCAGGGGCAAGTCGGAAGATCTCGACGGCGTGATGGTGTTCAACGCGGACGGCAAGCCGCTCGCCTTCATCAAGCTGCCCGAACGTTGCGCCAACCTCTGCTTCGGCGGCCCGAAGAACAACCGGCTTTATATGGCGAGCAGCCACTCGGTGTATGCGCTGTACGTCGAGGCGCATGGGGCGGTGTGAGGCAGAGCTGACCAGCTAAGCTGCCGTAGGGTGGGCAAAGCGAAGCGTGCCCACCGCTCTCGTCGCAATTGCTGAAAAATGGTGGGCACGGCGCGATGCGCCTTTGCCCACCCTACAGAGCTGCCGAATTCCTTCGCCTCTCCCCGCGTGCGGGGAGAGGCCCGTAGCCCGGATGGAGCACAGCGCAATCCGGGGCGGTCTTGCCGTCTGCACGAATCCCGGATTTCGCTGCGCTCCATCCGGGCTACAAGGTCACGCCTCCGGCATCCCCGCTGCCCAAAGCGCGAACGCATAGACGATCGCGACTTCGTCCAGCCGGTCGAACCGCCCCGATGCGCCGCCGTGGCCGGCACCCATGTTGGTGCGGAGCAACACCGGGCCGCCGCCGCTCATGGTCGCGCGCAGGCGCGCGATCCATTTGGCCGGCTCCCAATAGGTCACGCGCGGATCGGTCAAGCCGCCCATCGCGAGGATCGCCGGATAGTCCTTCGCCGCGACATTGTCGTACGGGGAGT
This sequence comes from Bradyrhizobium sp. S3.7.6, assembly GCF_054061875.1. Classification (NCBI taxonomy): domain Bacteria; kingdom Pseudomonadati; phylum Pseudomonadota; class Alphaproteobacteria; order Hyphomicrobiales; family Nitrobacteraceae; genus Bradyrhizobium; species Bradyrhizobium sp. S3.7.6. Next base: position 1,186,513 of record NZ_JBSSEQ010000001.1, read on the forward strand.
AGGACAGGATGGTGCGAAAATCCTTTTCGCTCTCGATCGGGTTGCCCCATTCGGGCCATTCCGGCGGCGTCAGCGGCAGCGTGTCGTCAAGCATGGTGTTGAGCACGTCGACGAACGGCACTTCGGCGACGATGCCTGCGAACAATTCGCCGGCGCGGTTCGCGACGGCGCTCATCAGCATGCCGCCGGCCGAGCCGCCATGGCCGACGATGCGTTTTGCGCTGGTGTATTTCGCATCGATCAGCGCCCGCGCGCTGGCCGCAAAATCGTCAAAGCTGTTCGTCTTTTTCTCGCGCTTGCCGTCGAGATACCAGCCCCAGCCCTTGTCGGCGCCGCCGCGGATATGGGCGATGGCGTAAACAAAACCGCGGTCGACCAGCGAGAGGCGGTTGGCGTTGAAGGAGGCCGGCATCGCCATGCCGTAGGAGCCGTAGCCGTAGAGCAGCAGCGGCGCCGAGCCATCGAGCTTCAGCCCGAGGCGATAGAGGATCGACACCGGCACCTCGGCGCCGTCATGCGCCTTGGCCATGATGCGCGTCGTGACATAGTCGGCCGCATCGTGACCGGACGGAATCTCCTGGCGCTTGCGCAAGGTCCGCGTGCGCTTGACCATGTCGTAATCGTAGACTTCCGACGGCGTCGTCATCGACGAATAGGCGAAGCGCAAGTTCGTGGTGTCGAATTCGTAGGAGCCCATCGTGTCGAGCGAATAGGCCGCCTCGTCGAAGGCGATGGCGTGCTCGTCCCTGGTCGCGAGATCGCGGATCACGACCGACGGCAGCGCATTGGCGCGCTCCAGCCGCACCAGATGGCCGGCATAGAGATCGAGGTCGATGATGTAGACGCCGGGACGATACGGGATCAGGTCGCGCCAGTTCTTGCGCTCGGGTGCGCCAAGCGGCGCGGTGACGATCTTGAAATCGATGGCGTCATCGGCATTGGTGAGGATGAAGAGCTCGTCGCCGCGGTCGGCCAGCGAATATTGCACGCCGTCCTCGCGCGCCGCGACCAGGCGCGGCGGCGCTTCGGGGTGGGCGAGATCGATCAGCCGCTGCTCCGAGGTCTCGTGATCGCCGCCCGCGATCACGCAGAAGCGGCCGCTGGTGCTCTCATGCAGATGGGTGAACCAGCCGGAATCCTGCTCCTCGTAGACGAGCGAGTCGTCGGCCTGCCTGGTGCCGAGCCTGTGCAGCCACACCTGCATCGGGCGATGGTTGTCGTCGAGCTTCACATAGAAGAAGCTCTTGCAGTCCTTGCTCCAGACGATGCCGCCGTCGGTCTCCTCGACCAAATCGTCAAGATCCTTGCCCGTGGCCCAGTCGCGGACGCGGATGGAGAAATATTCCGAGCCCTTGGTGTCGGCGCTCCAGGCTTGCAGCTTGTGATCGTTCGAGTGGCGGCTGCCGCCGAACTTGAAGTATTTGTGGTCTTTGGCGAGCGCGTCGCCGTCGAGCACGATCTGGCCCTCGCCGCCGTCGCGCGGCATGCGGCCGAACAATTCGTGCTGCCCACCCTCGCGAAACCTCCGGAAATAGGCGAACGGTCCGTCGGGCGAGGGCACGCTGGAATCGTCCTCCTTGATCCGCCCGCGCATCTCGCGCACCAGCGTCTTCTGAAGCGACGAGGTGTGGCCGAGCAGGCTCTCGGTGTAGCCGTTCTCTTCATCGAGATATTTGCGGATGTCGGGATCGAGCACGGCGGGATCGCGCAGCACCTCCTGCCATTTCTCGTCCTTCAGCCAGGCATAGTCGTCGGCCACGGTGATCCCGTGCCGCGTGAAGGAATGCGGCCGGCGCGGGGCGACGGGGGGCTGGGAAGGTGTCTTGGCTTGTGTCACTCGGTCCTCATCATCTCGTACTCGCGCTGCGTTCCCTCTTTACCTCTCCCCGTAAGAACGGGGAGAGGGAGAAGAAAGGCGCGCCGCATCGCTCGCCGTATTCCACCTTATATCGTCCCGATTCCGCGAATTGCCAGCGCCGCTGCGCCAAGGACTGCGCCAAGTCGCCGGGTTGTTGATCGCCCCCTTGTATGCTTTAGGGGCGATACCCCCCGCCGCCGGTCCAGCCTGATGCTGTTCAATTCCTACCCGTTCATCCTGCTGTTCCTGCCGGCCGTGCTGGCCGGCTATTTCTGGCTCGGGCGGCGCAGCAATCTGGCGCCGGTGATCTGGCTGGCGCTGGCCTCGCTCGCCTTCTACGCCTTCGGCAGCTGGCAGTTCGTGGGCCTGCTGCTGGTCTCGATCGCCTTCAACTACGGCGTCGGCTATCTCCTGATCGCGGCGAAGCTCGCCCCAATGCAACGAAAGGCGGCGCTCGCGCTCGGCGTCGTCGGCGACCTCCTGGTGCTCGGCATCTTCAAATATGCCGGCTTCGTCGCCGAGAACATCAATGCGCTGGCCGGTACGCATGTTGCGGTCCACATCCTGCTGCCGGTCGGCATCTCCTTCTACACCTTCACCCAGATCGCGTTCCTGGTGGATGCGTATCGTGGCCAGGTCGCGCGTTACGCCTTGCCGCACTACGCGCTGTTCGTGACCTACTTTCCGCACCTGATCGCGGGGCCGATCCTCCACCACAAGGACATGATCCCGCAATTCGAGCGGAAGGAGACCAAGTATCCGGACGCACACCTGATCCTGTGCGGAATCGTCATCTTCGCGATCGGCCTGTTCAAGAAGACCTGCCTTGCCGATGGCATCCAGCCCCTGGTGGCGCTCGCCTTCGAGGCGCGCTCGCCGAGCTTTGATCAGGCCTGGTGTGGTGCGCTCGCCTACACGTTCCAGCTCTATTTCGACTTCTCCGGCTATTCCGACATGGCGATCGGGATATCGCTGATGTTCGGCATCTTCCTGCCCGTGAATTTCAACTCACCCTACAAGGCCACCAGCATCGTCGAGTTCTGGCGCCGCTGGCACATGACCTTGTCGCAGTTCCTGCGCGACTATCTCTACATCTCGCTCGGCGGCAATCGCCGCGGCCGCGTGCTGCGCTACGTCAATCTGATGATCACGATGCTGCTCGGCGGGCTCTGGCACGGCGCGGCCTGGACTTTTGTCGCCTGGGGCGCGCTGCATGGCGCTTATCTCTGCGTCAATCATGCCTTCAACGCGCTGGTGCCCAACGTCCCGACGTTGCTCGTGCGTCCGGTCCGCATCGTCGGAGCCGTGCTGACGTTCCTCGCCGTCGTCGTGGCTTGGGTTTTTTTCGCGCCGAGAGCGTTACTTGGGCGCTGCGTGTCCTCCACGCGATGGCCGATCCGTCGAATATCGTCCTCGGCCGCGAGGAGATCGCCGCATTGGTTCTGGTGTCGATCTACGCCGCGCTGGTGTGGATGTCGCCGAACACGCAAGCGATCATGGGATACGATCACGACAATCGCAGGGTCGGCGAGGCCCTGCCGGCAGGACGGATGCGACCGCTGTTCCTTTACGGCGCGGCGCTGGTGCTCGCTCTCGGGATTCTCGGCATCCAGAGCCACAGCGAATTCATCTATTTCCGGTTCTGATGCGAGGCAATTTCATACATCTGAGACGTCTTCTGCTCGCCAGCATCGCCTGCGTGCTGGGCGCGGCGGTACTCACCTATCTCGTCGATCCCTTGCAACTGTTTCGCCCGTCGCGACTGGCCTTCTATTCCGACGACACGCGCGTGCAGAATGCCGGGCTGATCCGCAGCCAGTCGTTCGACACCGCCTTCATGGGCACCTCGCTCGCGATCCGTTTCCGCCAGAGCGACATCGATCGCGCGCTCGGCGTCCACTCGCTCAAGCTGGCGATGACCGGGTCCAATTCGCGCCAGCAGGGCTTTGTGCTGGAGCGGGCGATCGAGCGCGGCGCCCGGCGCGTGATCTGGGCGATGGACGATTTCATCTTTGTCGATGCGGCGGATATCGAGGCCGATCCCTTTCTGTCCGTCGATCTCTATCGCCAGACAACGAAGGGCATCGCGTCCTATCTGTTCAGCGCCGCGATGGCGAAGGAATCCTTGTTCGTGCTGCTGCGGTCGATCCCGCCGCTGCAGCAGAAGCTGACCCAGGCGGCGCCGTTTCTCCCCGTCAAGTTCGCGCTGTCCGACGTCGACGACATCTACGCGCTGCCGCGCGATTTCGACGTCGCGCGTGACTACAATGCGAAGAAGACGCTTGCCTCGTTCGCTTACATCACGAGCCCCGTGCGCAGCCGCTTCCTTGGCGAAGGCTATGGCTACGACGCCATGCTCCGGCATTTCGAACGCGACGCCGTCGGCTTGATCACGCGTCATCCGGACGTGACCTTCGACATCTACTTGCCGCCCTATTCGATCCTGCAGTTCGTGGCGATGCGTGATGCCTCGCCTGCGACGCTGAAGATCGTCACCGACCTCACCGCGCGCATCGCCGAGCGGCTGACGCAGCTTCCGAATGTGCGTCTGTACGATTTCCGCGCGATCAGGGCGGTGACGCACGATCTCGATAACTACAGCGACGTCATCCACCATTCGCCGGCGGTCGATGCGAAGGTGCTGAATTGGCTGGCGCGTGGAGAGTATCGCGTCGATCCTGAGGCGCCGCTCGCGTCGCTGGATGCGCTGAAAGCTCAGGTCGAGGCCTATCGCGTGGAGCGCTGACCTTTCCCCCTCTCCCCCTGTGGGCCTGTTGCGTTATCGGCTTTTGAGGCTGAAGACGTCAGGAGAGAAGGCCTTGGTCCTGGCAATGCCTGCGAAGATCTGTAGTTGTTGCCCTCAGCGGGCAGCTCACGCGGCGATCGTGGCCCACCGCCTCATGTTGAAGGCGATTGAGGCGAGCAGAACTTGCCCGGTCGCCTTGATCAGACCGACGTAGCGGATGCAGGTCAGCCGCATGCGGCGTTTGAGAGTAGCGAAGGTGGTCTCGACCTGGGCTCGGCGGCGCGCGATGAGGAGGTTGTAGCGTTTGAGCCTCGGCGGCAACTCCGGGTGATGCCGGTTGGGCCGACGAGCAATGCGGGGTTTCTTGCCCTCCGCCTTCAGCCGGGCCCGTCGGGCATGGGTGTCGTAAGCCGCATCGGCCCACACCGCAGCTTCATCGCCGCGGATCAAAGCGTCCGCCGGTGTCGTGTCGTTGATGTTGGCCGGTGTGGTCAGTACCGTGCGGATCAAGCCGGATCCTTCGTCCACACCCACATGGGCCTTGTAACCGAACGTCGTGCCGCTCTTGCCTTGCCGCTTGGTGAAGCGGGCGTCGGGATCGTTTGAGGGGCGATCCTCCTTCGGAGGAGCCGACACCGCCTGGATCAAGGTCGCATCCAGCATCGTGCCGCGCTTGAGGATGACGCCGGCATTCTCAAGCTGACGATCCAGCTCACCAAACAGCTTCTCCAGCAGGCCTTGTTCGACAAGCTGGTTCCGAAAGCGGTTCAGGACCGTATGGTCGGGCGTCGCATCCTCAAGGCTCAAACCGACGAAGCGCTTGAACGACAACCGGTCGCCCAGCGCTTCCTCGAGTTCGCGCTCCGAAAGACCATACAGCGACTGCAACAGCACAGCACGAAACAGCACCAGCACCGGATAGCCTGGTCGACCGGGGCTCCCTTCATCCCGCAAATGGCCGATCAGCTTCTCGAACCGGTACCACTTGACCAGGCCAGCCAGCCGATCCAGCGCCGCATTGGCGCCGGCCCCCTTCGGCATCAGCGCTTCCACAAAGCTCGGCTGTCCCGTCCGCTTGACCGCCATCGCTACCCTCCAAGGCTTTGCCCTAGGGAATCACAATTGACGAATTACGCAACAGGCCCCCTGTGGGAGAGGGTGGCTCGCCGCGTAGCGGCGAGACGGGTGAGGGGTATCTATCCGCGAGTCCATCTCGCAATTGAGTTCGCCGAGACAACCCCTCATCCGGCGCCATAGCCGAAGCTTCGCTTCGGCGTTCCTAAGAACGGCGGCCGAAGGCCGCCTACGCCACCTTCTCCCACAAGGGGAGAAGGAAGAAAGCGCGTCTAGACCGCCACCTGCTCGCCGAGATACGCGACCGCGGCTTCCAGCCCGCCCTTGCCGTGCGGGATCTTCAGCGCATTCAGCCCGATCTCGACCACCCCCAACGTGCCGAGCAGCATCGGCGCATTAACGTGGCCCATATGGGCGATGCGGAAGGCTTGTCCGGAGAGATCGCCGATGCCGGTGCCGAGCACGACGCCGCACTTGTCTTTGCAATAGCGCTGCAGCAGCGCCGGATCGTGGCCATTGCTCATGGTCACCGTGGTCACGGTGTTGGAGCGCTCGCTCGCCTCCGCGACGTTGAAGCCGAGCACCTGGCCTTCCGACCAGGCGGAGACGGCGCGGCGCGCGGCTTCGCCGAGCAGGCTGTGGCGGCGGAACGCGTTTTCGAGCCCTTCCTCGTGCAGCAGGTCGATCGCCTTGCGCAGCGCGAACAACAGATGCACCGGCGCGGTGCCGGCATATTTGCGATAATTCTCGCTGCCCTCGCGCTCGCTCCAGCTCCAATAGGGCGTCGACATGTTGGCCTTCTTCTGCACCTCGAGTGCGCGCGCGTTCGCCGCGACGAAGCCGAGGCCGGGCGGCGTCATCAGGCCCTTCTGCGAGCCGGACATCGCGACGTCGATGCCCCATTTGTCCATTTCGAACGGCATGCAGCCGAGCGAGGCGACAGTGTCCACCATGTACAGCGCGGGATGGCCGCTGGCCTTGATCGCCTTGCCGATCGCCTCGATGTCGTTCTGCACGCCCGATGCCGTGTCGACCTGGACGACGACGACGGCCTTGATGGTGTGCTCCTTGTCGCGGCGCAGGCGCTCTTCGACCTCGTGCGGCCGCACCGCGCGGCGCCAGTCGCCCTTGAGCACCTCGACCTCGGCGCCCATCAGGGCGGCGGCGTTGCCCCAGCCGATCGCGAAGCGCCCGCTCTCCAGCACCAGCACCTTGTCGCCGCGCGACAGCACGTTGCTCAGCGCGGCTTCCCAGGCGCCATGGCCGTTGGCGATGTAGATGTAGGACTTGCCCTTGGTCGCGAACAGCTTCGAGATGTCTGCGAGAAGTGTATCGGTCAGCTCGTGCATCTCTTTGGAGTAGATGTCGATCGCCGGACGATGCATCGCCTGCAGCACCTCGTCGGGCATCGTGGTGGGCCCGGGGATGGCCAGAAATTCCCGGCCCGCGCGAACGGTCATTGCTGTTGGTCCTTGTTGCTTGAGAACAGGCTGGTGGGTCGCTGACTCACGTTCTACGCGCCGTGGAAGCCCAAGAAAAGCACGCAAAACGCAGGTCTGGGGTGGTTTTTGTTTCGAGCATGGTCTTGTCGGAAAACCGCCTCACACTTTTCAGGACCATGCACTCATCTCTTGGTCTCGCGGCAGCCGGCGGCTTCGGCCTCTTCCACCGAGCAGAACCAGCGGGTGCCCTTGCTGATCTTCATCTTGATCTGGGTGTACCAGCGGCTGGTCGGCTGGTGATAGATGCACTCGCCGGCGGTGTTGACGTTGCCCTTGATGGTGCAGTCCGGCGAGGGCGCGACCGGCCCGGAGGCCGAGGCGAGCAGCACCGCATGCGCGCCCTCGGGCGGCTTGGTGGCGCCCAGGATCGTGGTTTTCTTGTTGCGGACGCGCCAGTCCCACGGCGCGATGAAGGCGCCCTGCCACATGCCGGCTTTGGCCTCGCGCGCGGCGGCCTCATCGGGTTCGTAGTCGTGAGAGACGCGGGTGTAGGCGAGTGCCCAGCCGCTGCGCACCAGCCATTTCTGGATGTCCTCGCCGCCGACCTCGCAGCGCGCCACGGTGCGGCCGCGCCGGTCGATCGCGCGGGCGTGGCAGACCCAGCTCTTGCCTTCGGTGTATTTGGCGAGCTCGTCGCGCGCCGCGATGCCGCAGGTCCAGCGTTCGGTTTTTGTATTGAGGCAGAGCTGGTCGACCGCGGGCGCGTCGATGCCGCCAAGCCGGACCCGCGTGTTCCCGATCAGGACGGAATCGCCGGAGCGGACCTTTGCGGTGCCGGTGATGTCGGCGGCCTGGGCCAGCGAGGGGATGGCGAGCAAAGACAGCGCAATCAGGAATTTTCGCAACATGCCGGTCCGCGTGTGAGGAAAATCTCGATAGACGTCGCAATTGTGGTCGGCTTTTGGCCGCCCGGCCAGCGCCTGCCCAACGATTGAGCTTTCAACTTCCCGTCATTGCACGACGGTCTCGTAGGGTGGGCAAAACGAAGCGTGCCCACCATGTCCAGCGCGGTGGCGGATGGTGGGCACGGCGCGCGAAGAGCGCGCCTTTGCCCACCCTACGAGACCTACCCCCGCCCCGCCATCGCCCGCTTCGCCACGGCCAGCCCCATCAGCACGAAGGCCGACGTCACCTCGGGACCACCGACCAGAATCCGCGTCGGCGTCTTCATCTTGTTCCATTCATAGGCGCGGAACGGGCCGCGGCGACCGCCTTCGCCGAGGCTCGCGACGATCACGTTCAGCGCCGGCGCGAAGGCGCGCGGGTCGGCGCCGAGATGGCCGAGCGCGATCAGCGCCAGCGCCGCGTCGAACACGTTCATCTCCGCGGCCATCAGCTCGCCCTTGACGTAGGAGAGCACGCGATGGCGGATGAAATCGAAATCGCCGTCGGGGTCGATCGCGGCCTGTGCTGCCAGCGGCAGTGCGAGGAAGGCCGCATAGCAGCGGCCGAAATAGGCGCTGTAGAGCTCGGGCAGATAATAGATGTGCGAGCGCGGATTGGCGAAGGCGCCGTTGGCGGCGAGCCGCTTCTGGAAGCCGATGATGCGATGCACGGTCGCCAGCCGCGCCGGCGTCTCCAAAATCTTCCAGCGCGCGAGGTTGCGAAAGCTGACCTCGAGAATGTCGAGATTGAGCGTCGGATCGAGATCGTTGCCGTAGGGCCGCTCGCCTTTGAGGTTATCGATCCAGGTCGCGACGCCGCCCTCGTAGTCGATGTTGTCGTTGAGCGGCACGGTCACGCGCGGTTCGTTGACGCCGGCGAGCACCTGATAGCCCGAATAGAAGTCCAGCAGCGGCTGGTCGATGATCGGATCGGTGCAGCCGGCTTGCGTCGCTGCCGAGATCGAGCACGCCGTGGTGTCGCAATCCGGCACGTAGACGCCGAAGCCGAGGTCCTGCTTGATCTGGGCGAAGAAGCGGGAGAAGCGCGGATGCGGCGCCGGCGCGAGCGCGGTGATGACGTTGAAGCGTGTGCCGTCGATACCCTCGACCTCTTCGCGGCTGATGTTGACGCAGAAATCGACCATGTCGGCGATCGCACGCTCGGCTGCAATCTTGTCGGCCGGCGAAGCGAGCCCGGTCTCGACATAGCTCAGCAGCGCCTCGATGAAGAACGCGTCGTAATAGGCCGAGCGGTGTCGGATCTGCACCGGCTCCCACATCGGCTCGGCAATGCCGCTCCAGGGCGGATTGACGACGGCTGCTGCCTGTGAACGCGCGATGAAGACGCGGGCGAGGTTGAACAGCAGCGAGGAGTTCTTGTAGCCGCGCGCGTTCAGCCCCGTCAGCGCCATGGTCAGCTCGCGCCCGCGGACATCGGGGTCGCCGATCAGGTTGAAGGCGGCATAGGTCGGCAGGAAGCCGTTCTTGCGGTACGAGCCGAGCAGATGCTGCGCGCAGTCGCGGATCACGCCGTCGATCTGCGCTTGTTGCGGCGCTAGGCCCGTGAATATCGCCGGCGGCGGCTTTGGATGGTCGAGCGCGATGCTGTCGACGAGATCGGCGACGGGCTGGCCGATCGCCGCCCAGTCGGGCTCGGCGTCGTCGCGTGCCCGCACCAGTGCCGTGCGAAGCCGGGTCAGCTTCGCCTCGTCGCGCAACTCGGGCAGCCCGGCGCGACCGAGCAGGATCCGCAATGCGGGATTGCCGAGCGCGGTCTTGTAGAACTTGGCCAGATGCGGATCGCCGCTGGCTGGGCCCGACAATACGGGATCGCAGACGTCATAAAGCGACGGGCCGTCTTTTCGCGCCGTCAGCGCCCGGCAGGCAGCGCCGGCAAAATAATGAAAGCTCATGAAATACCTGGTCGCGGGGTCTTGGCCAGGGGCCGGCCGGCACGCTCCCATCTGCGCGCCACCCCCTGCAAGTCTTTGAAAAAGCTACCCGGATTCGCGGGAAATTCAAATGTGATGGCGGTCACGGAAAAATCCGGCACGGGAGCTGCATGATTAAGGCCGTTACAAGGGGCTCGCGACGAAAAGACGTGCAAATTCTGCTCGGAGGATTAACCAATATCTTCAGTCACTTAGCTCAAATTTTGGGCGATCTATTGCCGGGGAGGAGATATCCGGTTAAGGCTTTGTTTGGTGCGGCGCCGCAAATTGCGCGCAGTTCGGGGGCACATCCCCGGCCAATCCCTCAAACCTGAAGCCACCATCGCGCTACTCAAACATTGTGCGCGCGCTTGGCTGGTCTTTGGCACAGGAACGAACCGAGATGAATGTAAGGCAGCTCGAGCTTTCCAGACGCACGATCGCGGTGGCCGCAGCCCTCATCGGCACGGTGTCGCTCGTGATCGGCGCCCATGCTGCCCTCAACATGCGCGCGATCGATGCCGCCAAGGCCGTGGCGACCGACGAGGTCACCGGCTCGATCGGCCAGTCGTCCCGCCTCGCCCTCGTCATCGGCAATGGACATTATCCCGACGCCAGCGCGCCGCTGACGCAGTCGATCAACGACGCCCGCGCGCTGTCCTCGTCGCTCCGTAAGAACGGCTTTGACGTCGATATGGTGGAAGACGCGACCAAGGACGACATGGTCCGCGCCGTCAACCGCCTGAAGTCCCGGATCAAGCGCGACACCGTCGTCATGCTGTTCTTCGGCGGCTACGGCGTGCAGGCCGGCCGCGAGAGCTACATGCTGCCGGTCGATGCGGTGATCTGGAAGGAAAGCGACGTCCGCCGCCAGGGCGTGTCCATCGACGGCGTGCTCGACATGATGAAGGAGCAGGGCGCCAAGGCCAAGCTCGTCGTCGTCGACGCCTCCCGCCGTAACCCCTACGAGCGCCGCTTCCGCTCCTACAGCCATGGTCTTGCACCGATCAGCGCGACGGACAACGCGTTGATCCTTTCCTCGGCTTCGCCCGGCAAGGTCGTCGACGACGGCAAGGGCGAGTACAGCGTGCTGGTCGGCGAGTTCCTCACCAACCTCAATGCGCAGGGCAGCGCCGAAAGCGTCTTCAACAAGACCCGCGTCGCCATCTCCCGCGCCTCCGAAGGCGACCAGGTCCCGACCATCTCCTCCTCGCTGCTCGAGGACGTCCATTTCGGCGAAGCAGCCGGCGGCTAGCCGCAAATTGTAGGGTGGGCAAAAGCGCAAAGCGCCGTGCCCACCATCTTTTCGAGATTTCAATAGAAGACGTGGGCACGCTTCCGCCTTCGCTCGCCGAGCTACGGCGGACAAGTCGCTTTGCCCACCCTACGGTCTGCGTGTGTAACGCACCACTGCCCCCACATCGTCATTGCGAGCGAAGCGAAGCAATCCAGGGTCTCTCCGCGGAAAGATTCTGGATTGCTTCGCTTCGCTCGCAATGACGGTTGAGGCGAGCCCTACTTCGCGGCTTCCGTGGCCATCACCGGGCGCACCGGATCGCCTTCGCGCAGGATCGCGCCGGCGCGGGCGACGACGATATCGCCTTCGTTGAGGCCGTCGCGAACCTCGATATTGCCGCCCGACATCAGCCCGATCTCAACCCGCTTGGTCTCGACGCGGTTGCGGCGGATCACCTGCACCACGGTGCCGGCGGTGGAATACTGCACCGAGGTCAGCGGCACCGCGACGTTGCAGCTCTGCCCGGTCTTGATCAGCGCGCGCCCGCTCGCGTTCAGCAGCAGCCGCTTCTGCGAGGAGATGCCGATATAGACCATTCCCTGCTGGATGTTCGGCTCGACGGTCGGTCCGATGCGGCGCACCTTGCCGTCGAGATCGCCCGCGCCGGCAATGCGCACCGTCGCCTGCTGGCCGACCGCGAGCTTCCGAATATCGGTGGTCGCGACCAGGCCGACCAGATCATATTCGCTGCGCGCCACGATCGTGAACAGCGCCTCGCCCTTGGCCGAGGCGAGGTTGCCGATCTGCGCGGTCGACGTCGCGATCACGCCCGCCACGGGGGCGGTGACCTGAAGCGTGCCGCCTTCGGGCAGCGCCAGCCGCGCCAGCACCTGGCCGGCCGTGGTGGTGTCGCCGGCTTCCGCCAGCACGTCCGTGACCTTCAGGCCGGGACGTTCCGGCCGCACGGAGGTCTCCTCGCGCGCGATGATCGTGCCGGTGGCCTCGACGATGTCGGAGAAGCAGGATTTTGCGACCTTCAGCACTGTGACCGCGGGCCCCTTGGGCGCGTCGTCATCGGCGGCGCGCGCGGGCTGGGCGGACAGCAGAACCAGTCCGGCGAGAGCAACGAGTTTTTTAGGAAAGGAACGCGCAGGCAATGAACGCATCGGTCATTCCGGTTGGGGCCTTGACGGCCTCATCGTTAGCAGAAGCAACCGCGGCGGACCATGGGCCGGCCGGATGAGAATGCCGCAGCGCAGGCGGCGCGATGCCGCTTGTTGGATTAGTCGTGGCAAGGACGAAGAGGTTCGCCGTCTCTTACCCTCCCCTGGAGGGGGAGGGTCGATCGCGCGCAGCGCGAGCGGGGTGGGGTGATCTCTCCACTCGGGCAGTGTGCGAGGCGGAGAGGCCGTCACCCCACCCCGCTACGCATTTCGCTTCGCTCAATGCCTAGCGACCCACGAGCGAGCTACGCTCGTCTCGGACCCCTCCAGGGGAGGGTAGGAAAGTAGCCTCACTGCAGCGTCAAGAACTCCACCCAGTTCGGCTTCTTGCCGGTGGGATAGGATTTCAGCTTGGCGAGCGCGCCGCTGCTCTGGTCGATCGCATAGACCGTCATGCTGTCGGAGAGCTCGCCGACTGCGGCGAGGTAACGCCCCGACGGATCGATGTGGAAGCCGCGCGGCTGCTTCTCCGTCGGCACGCTGCCGATCGTGGTCAGCTTGCCGCTTGTTGCGTCGACCTTGTAGCCGGCGAGCGTGTTGGTGGTGCGCTCGGAGGCGTAGAGGAAGCGGCCGTCCGGGGTGATGTGGATGTCCGCGGCCCAGGGCTTGCCAGTAAAGCCTTCCGGCAGCGCGGTGGTGCGCTGGATCTCGTCCCATGCGCCGCTCTTGGCCTCATAGCTGAACGCCGCGACGTCGCCGTTCAGCTCATGGACGAGATAGACGAACTTGCCGTTGGGATGAAACACGAAGTGCCGCGGTCCCGATTTCTCCGGCACCTTGGTCACCGGCGGATCGCTCGGCGCCAGCGTGCCCGCGACTGCATCGAACGCGAAGGTCAGCACCTGATCCGAACCGAGATTGGTCGCGAACACGAAGCGGTTGTCGGGCGAGGGCAGGAAGGCGTGCGCATTCAGCCCGGTCGGAATCACCTGCTTCGGCTCGCCGGCGACGCCGTTCGGGCTGAGCGGATTCAGCGCGACCCTGTTGCCGCCATAGGAGGCGCTGAACAGGAATTTGCCAGTGCTGTCGACGGCGATGTTCGCCATGCTGTCGGCAAGCGGACCATTGCCGAGAGGGCTGAGCTGGCCCGTCTTGGGATCGATCGCAAAGCTCACCGCGAGGAATGGTTGCGAGCGCACGCCGGCAATCAGCACGCGGTGGTCGGGTGTGATCGCGAGCGGTGTCGACGAGCCGGGCTTGTCGACGCCGGTGAAGGCGGCGGTCTGCACCGGTGTCATCTCGCCGCTCTCGGCCAGCTTGAACACGCTGATGTCGTTGCTGTCGGCGTTGCCGACATAGGCGAAGGTCTCGGCCATGCCGGGGCGGACTCCAGAAACGAGGGTGAGGAAGGCGAGGGTGGTGGCGATCGCAGCGCGTGGCGCGATGCGGCGTGTCGGTCTCGGCATGGGGCTCCTCCTTACAGCGTTACGGCCTTGTCGTTTTGTCCGGAGGATAGCGGGAGCCGTGCCGCCTTACCAAGTTCCGGTTGAAGATCGATCGATGCCGAAATTGTATCGGTCGCGCGGTGGCTACCGCACTGCGGCCGTCTGGCTGCGGGAGGGCAGATGCGGGCCGGACGCAGTGTTGGGTGCCCCGAGCAGGCCCCACACGGCCACCGCCAGCAGCGCGCAGGTCAAAATGGTCCAGGCGACCAATCGTTTCCGCATCAAGCCAAGTCCATCCGTTGTTTGAAACCCCGGGGCCCGCACATGATCGTGCACTGCAAACGGCGACGATCCTATGAACTCGTTCACAGGCACAACATCGCATCGGCATTGCGAACCAATGCCGCGGGAGTGCATTGACCCATATGCCGCGTGAAAATGACCTCGAAGGCAAGCCCGACATGGGCGGCAAGCATGGCGGCCAGAAAGGCCAGCCCAAGCCGCCGCCGCGCCCGCGCGAGGGTCCGCACGATGAGGACGTCGTGGCAAAGCGCCACACCGGCCAAACCGATCGCACGCTGCCGCCGACCAAACAAAAATAGCGCTGTATTTCGCGCCGGGAACATCAGCCTCGCCTTGCCGTTATGCTGATCCCGCAAGCGGACGAGGTCGAACCGGAGGCTGGCACGTGTTTTGGATCTATTGGAACACCGCTTGGTCGCTCATCATCAGCGGCATCATGTTCACCACCATCGTCACCCATCCCGACGCCGAGTTCGCCGAGATCCGGGCGGCAAAGCAGGCGAAGTGAGCCCGCGCGCCTGAGGCCCGATCTCCGGGGCTATGAACCGTTCGCGGGTAGCGATGGCTGCTCCGTCGGCGGCGTTGAAGACGGCTTTCGCGCCGCTCTGCTCGAGCGCTTCTTGACCGCGGGTGCCGGCAACGCCGCTTGAAGGGCTGCGTCAGCCGCTTGCTTGGCTTCGCGCGCCTCTCGAAGCCGCGCCATGTTCTTGCGAATCTCGATGGACTGCCTTTCGACGTCTGCCAGTGCAAGTGCTCCCTCTTCGGCGGCGAGGCGCCTGCGATTGGAGCGCGCGATGCTTTCGGGTGACAGCTCGGCGGATTTCCTGGCGCTCATGCTTCACTCCGTTGTGCAACCGGCAAAACCCGCTCGATCCGGGGATCGAACGGGCTGGCGCGCGACAATCGCGCGAACGCTTTCAACTCGGTCGATGTCTTTGGAAAAGGTGCCCGCGGGCGCATTCAACGAGGCACAGCGGCTGATCGAACGCCCCCGATATATGTCTCGTTCGATTTTCTGCAAGGACGGCAAGGCCGATTTGGCTCAGCCAGGCAGCTCCGGCGCCTCGATCGAGAGGCTTCACGCGATCCGGCCGACGTGCAGCCAAGGCTTTATCGATTGACAGGGCTGCACTGGAGTGGTCACGTGCCAGCGCGAAGTTGCATCGCTGTGACAAGCGCATCGACTTGTCCGAAGCTGGCGACGAATGTCGCAGCGCTATCCTCAAAATTCGCAATGAAGCTCCTGCGCAATTGGCTGCCATGCAGGGCGTGTCGCATTTGCAGCCCCAAGCGAGGAGGAGGATCGATTGCAGGTACTCGTCAGAGACAACAATATCGAGCAGGCACTCCGTGTTCTCAAGAAGAAGATGCAACGCGAGGGCGTCTTCCGCGAAATGAAACAGCGGCGTTCCTACGAAAAGCCCTCGGAGAGAAAGACTCGCGAGAAATCCGAGGCCGTTCGACGCGCCCGCAAGCTCGCGCGGAAGCAGGCAATCCGCGAAGGATTGCTGCCCGCGCCGCCGAAGAAGAAGCCTTTTGAGCGCAAGCCGCCCCTGCCGGATGTCAAGGCTCGGGTCCCTATAGCCTGAAGTCGATGCCTCGCAGCACGATGCCGGGCGGCGTGCCTTCGAACTCCGTCGCGCGATATTTGCTCGCCGCGCGTGCTTCGATGCGATCCCGCAGGCGAGTGAACTGGGCCTCACGTTGCTCGGGCCTGACCTGCGGGCTGGGCTCGAGGTAGTCCATCGCCGAGGTCGAGATTGCGCAAGGAATCTCCCTGGCACCGTCATGCATCGAGAACCGGACGATCATCCGATCGTATTCGTGGCCGATAAAGCGGCCGCTGGTCAATGTCATGGCTTACTCCGTCACCTGATTGCTGCTTGGCACGATGCCCCTCAAATCATCGCCGCCGATTCCCGGCTGGCCGGAACGTGGCGCACGTCGAGACTGCAGGCGGCCGTCGTTTGTCTCAGTCATCACCCGACAGCCGGACGAAATCGTCCAACAGCGCCGCCACCAGCGCGCGGTGGCGTGTGTCCTCGGCGGGCAGGCTCGCAGCATAGAGGTTGAGCAGATGGCGCGCCTTCACCGCCGCTTCCGGCCAGGACGTGGCGGGCACCGTCATCATACGGTTCTCGAGATCGGCCTCGCGCTCGCGCAGTTCCCTGACATTTGCCTCGACCTCCGCCAGCGCGCGGCGCAGGTCGGTCGCCTTCTGCGCGGCCATGCCCCGGTGCTTGTCGAGATCGACGGTGCGGTCAGTCATTCGCCACGCTCGCGTCTGCGGCCTGCGCGTTCGCAAGATCAACCGAGCCGATCGACAGCATCTCCAAGGTTCCGCGGGGGCCTTCGGCGGGCACGGTGATCATCGTGGCAACGCGGCGATAGGCCGCGAAGGTCAGGCCCTCGATCGCCTCCTCGTCAGTGACGACCTCATAGGCGCCGGCCGGCAACATGCGCTCGACGCCGCGGATGCGGAACGGATGCCTGAAGGTGACGGTTTCACGCCGCGAGCGGATGGTCATGCACGCCTGCCTTTCGCAAGTGAAGCCCCAACCGGTGCCGGCCGTCACGACCATGCGCGCTCGCCGCGGCAATAGCCAGTACTATCGTCGCCGGGCCGGCAAGCGACGATGTCACAGCAGCCATTGTTTCCGCAGCATTTTAACCCTCGCTATTGGCTCGGTGCGGGCGTAGGGTCGCTGCCATCACCGCACGTCTCAACGGCTTCGACCGGTGACTGAGGGGCACGTGTGCTCCCGCCGAAGGCTTCGCAGGAGCGTTCGATGGCGTGCGTTCGCTTCGCGGATCGGATCGTGCCGCCGGTGATGGTTCCGCGGTTTCTTCTGCTTCTCGTCGGCGCGGCCGCCATCTTCAATGGCTAGGGCAACAATTGTGCCGTATCTGGTCAGCGGGACCAACGAATACGGCAGCTCCAATCTCGGTCGCGGCAAGGCGACGTTCGCGCTGCGCCTCGCTCGAAAACTGCTGCGCGAAGGCTACATGGACGTCAGGGTCTGCACCCCTCGTGGACGGCTGCTGCAATCGGATGAGCTCGACGAGCTCGAACCAACGGAGAGCGACATGGCAAAGGGTCAGCAACGCGGTAATCGCGAAACCAAGAAGCCGAAGAAGGAAAAATCCAAGGTGATCGCGGCGGCGCCGAGCCGCAAGGAAGCCGCCTGGCAACCGGATTTCGGACCGGCGAAGAAGAAGTAGCGAGGCGTCGGCGAGGGATGGGGTGACTGGCCGCGCTAAGCCGCCACCGCCTGCGCCGACAACAGCTGCCTCAGCTTCGCCGCCGGCACGGCGGGGCTGAACAGCCAGCCCTGCATCTGGCTGCATCCGAGCTGCCGCAGCACCTCGCGCTGGGCTTCGGTCTCGACGCCTTCGGCCGTCGTCGCCATGTGGCGGGCGGCCGCCATGTGCACCACCGCCTGCACGATCGGAGAGGAATCCTCGGACCGGCCGATGTCGCTGATGAAGCTGCGGTCGATCTTGATCTTGTCGAACGGGAAGCGGTGCAGATAGCTCAGCGACGAATAGCCGGTGCCGAAATCGTCGAGCGCGATGCGCACGCCGAGCTCGCGGAATCGACATGATCACCCTGCGCTTCAACTACGGCTTCGGCTGCTACACGACGCCGATCACGGCGCGCTATTAGTTCAATCTCGGTCCCCAGCAACCTGGCCCCGGGGAAGCCGCCCGGGGCGGTCTATTTGTTGCTGGTCTGACGAACGCCGCGTCGCGCTGTGCTGCGATCAAGGGTTGACGTCCGCTCGTCAGAATGGCGGCGCAAGAACGGACATGTCGCAGGTCTCGCTCGGCCCGCGCGCCACAATTCTTTCTCCAATTCCCTTGATTTGAATCAATGCGGCATCGCGCTGCCGACCATTGTCTGCGCGGTGCCTGGGGGCCGCTCACCTTGGAGGTTCCCGATGATGAAAGCAGTAGTGATCGGAACAGCTGCGCTCCTTCTTGCCGCACCGTCGATTGCCAACGCGCAATCTCCGTCCCCTGCGACGCCAGAACGGCTGAACACAGTGGACCGGAGTACACTGATGGACATGCGGATCGATCTGACCAAGGCCGCGTTGCAGCTTACACCTGACCAGGAAAAACTCTGGCCGCCTGTCGAGAGCGCCATTCGTGCCAGGGCGGAAGATCGGAAGGCCCGTGTTGCAAAAATCTCGGAAACAGTGGGTAGACGGGCCGACCAAAATGCCGTCGAAACCATGCGCAATCGTGACCCCATCGCCTTCTTGCAACGACGCTCGGAGGCATTGGCTCAACGATCAGCCGATTTGGATAAACTCGCCGAGGCGTGGCAGCCACTCTACAAGACCCTCAGTCCCGAACAGAGGCAGCGCATGGGAGCCCTCGCGGTCCTTGTCCTTCACGATATGAGTGATGTCGTGGAACGACGTCGTGCGCAGGCCGAGGACGAGGACTGAAGCAGGGTGTTGATTCATACCGGCCGCGTGATGGTCTGAACCTGCGCGGCAAACTAACTTTAAGCCTGGGCGATGTCCCCTTTGGTAGGGCCGACATCCCCAGGCAGCATGCGCGACCAACGACCGCCGCTGCGATTCCGTTTCCCAAGATCACAAGGTGACTAGGGCCGCAACCAGCCACCTGTTGGGGACCGCGACATCGAAGCTGAGGTCCAGACTCAACGACACACGTAGGAACCATTCACCAGTACGCGCACACAGGCTGTACCGGCGGCCGCCGCGCCGACCGCAGCCCCCCCTACGACTGCCCGTCGCGTCTGTCTGCGCGCAACGCCTGCGACGCTCATCGGCGTCGCCGGTCGTCCGACCCTGGCTTCTGCGCCTTGTACAAGCGACAGGCCGTCGCTCTCCGACCAATTAATCGTGCCAAATCCACACGCCAGCCCGATTGCTACGAATGCGAGCTGCATTCCGCCAATCCGCTTCATCATGAGCCTCCTTGTGGTCAGTGTGTACCTTGCCTGTCGATACTTCCCCGATGGCGAACGCGTCGCTTGATCCACGTCAATGGCGAGGAGCTATCTTGGACGAGGTTGCTATTCGGAACTTTGGCAAAAGCTGCATAGTGCACGATACAATCCCGAGCCTTCGTGCTCTCGGAGCTATGCTGCGCTATCGACGCAGCGAAGCCTTCTCCGAGGCGGGTGCGTTCTCGACAGAAGGCGGAGAAACGGCGCATGCCGCCCGAGATTTGAGAGCGCCTGCCATGCTCGAAGGTCTGATCTATCTAGTCATCAACGTCGTTGTCGTCGGTCTCGTGATCTGGCTATTGCGCTTCCTGATCGAGTTGAACCCCCTTGGCGGGCCGTTGCGACGAGTCGCAAACGTCGCGGTGGTGGTGATGGGTGTCCTGATAATCGTCATGTTGCTCATGAACTTCGTGGGCAAGCATCTCATGGCTTAACGCTCGCATGGCCTTCGGCTCTGCCGGTGCGATACATCGTCTTAATGGCTTTCCCCGGCAGAATGCTGTGCGAGCCGTTTGCGCGCCTAGTCGGGACAGGCGGCATTAGTGGGGCCTCCTTCCTGATCGTCAGCCAGCCAGGACTGGATGCGGGACGCCGGAATGAGTTGCTTGGGAGAATGCGGATTGATGGTGCCAGCCAACAGCACCAAGCCGTCCTCAAGCTTTGAGCGAGCGAACGCCTTGGCCTCGGCCTCGGTTGCAAACGTCCTCGTTTCATGGGGACTTCGCGGTTTCGGAAGCAGGCCACTTCTGCGAACTTCAAAGGTCACGTACCAAATTGCCGTCACCTCCTTTCTAATTACAGTGGAGTGACGATGCCGTCGCCATCTCAGCCCTTCGCGAGCCTCAAGGGCGGGCTCGAAGCCTGCAGATGCCAGGCATGACTGGCTTACAGCATCGCCTCTCCATCAAGACCGATCGTTGTTTTGAGAACAGCCTTGACGCCGTGCCGATCGTCCTCAGGCGGATGCAAACTGCTCTTCATCCAACCCATGACGATTGGGGACGTGAGCGGATCAAGAGAACACTCCTTTGACGAACGAGATCGCTGGTCCGCCGTGAGCCACGCGCGCACACTGGTGCGCGGACGCTCACCCCGCAGAGAACACAATTGTCGCCATCCCCGGACAAGCATGATTGACCTTGTACCGCTCTGGAGCGCTCCAAGCTGACCTACGGGTGCACACTTGCTCCTGAGGTCGGCCGCTGATTTGGAGCTTGAAATTGCCGCTCGCACCATTGTCCGAAAGGGAAGCAGCGGTAACAGGCGATGCCTGCGTAGCTTCGCAAGTGTTAGCTCTCCCGACGCGAAGCAGGCGCGGGGAAGTACGTTTTCTCGCGATTGAACTGCGCGAGGCCGATCAGATGCTAGCTCGATGGTGGTTCACTGGTACAGCGCGCAAACGCCTGCATTCCATCGTACGCATCTGCGGACGTCCCGGCGGGTCTGGCGGATTGTGGTTCTGGCTACGCACACGCCGTTGACCATCGTCCTACCCGGCCCGCAGCCGGCAGCGACTTGCGTGATGAGATCGTCCGACTGAATCGGCGCGCGTGGCATTGCCTGCGTCGATGACGCGATGGCCAACGCAAAACCTGCAACAGCAAATAGCCTGATCATCGTCACTCTCCTTTTGAAATCACGCAAAGCAAGGTTGGTGCCCTTCGAAGGCAACATCAATCCGCATGCAGGACCAGGAAGAGTTTTATCTGGAGGCGGCCGTTTGGACCGCCTCCTGGTCGCTGCGTGTTTCCTTGCTGGCCGACGTACATGGTTCCGTCGCCGCCCTTGATCAGTGTGCCGGGCGTGCAACAAATTCCGTTGCTTTGCGCACAATCACTTGTTAGCGCGACCCTTTAGATCAGGATGCCATAACGTCGCTGATACCCTGACGGGCCGAAGTCCTTGTCCGCTTCACCGGCCTTCGTCTGTGTTTTACGGACAGCGGAACGGCAAGCCGTTGGCGCCTGTGACCAAAGTCCCCGATGTGCAGGCCATGCCGGCGGGCGTTATGTACCAGCCACTGCTGTCGCCGGCTGTGGACGCAGGATAGTAGGCATTAGCTCCCAAGGCTCCACCACCGTAGGAAGGCCCACCTCTGGCGGGACTCACGCCCGTAACTCCATAGTTGTCGACACCTGTGTCGTAAGGGCTGCCTCCCCATCCCCAGTTGGGGGATGTGGCCGCCACTGCAGCGGCTGTGCCTACGGCGGCCGCGCCGGCGACGCCGGCGCCGACCACCCCGGCACCATACCCGTACGCAGCCCGCCGATTTTGCCGGCGAGCAACACCTGCAACGCTCATTGGGGTCAGCGGTCGACCGACCCGTGCTTGGGCACTCTCCATCGACAAGGAGACGCCGTGTTGTTCAGACCAGCTAAACGAGAACAGTGCCGCGCATGCGACAGTTGAGCCCGCAATTGCAAGTTTTGTTAGAAGCATCTGTCTCATGAACTTGCTCCATTACTGGCTTGCCCCATGCTGAAAAGATGCTGCCTCACCGTCGGGTCGGCATTGCGCTAGATCAAAGTTGGACGAGGGAGCTTGCGAGCCTCGGATGAGGCAGAGACTCTGACGCTACCAACGACTTTTCTTCGATGGTGCGCGAGCCCGTGACGGCAAGAACGCACAGCGTTTTCGAATTGAAAGAGGCGGCGCTCGCGCCGCCTCTCGTTGCAGTCCGCGTGCTTACTGGCAGACGTACATGATTCCGTCACCGCCCTTGATCAATGTGCCGGGCGTGCAACCAATGCCGTTGAGCCTCGCATAGCTATCCCAACCGTCGTAGCAGGTATAGGAAGCACGGCCAAAGACTCCAACCGTCGTGCCGTACCCGGTCCCGCCGCCGGCCCCACACCAGGGGCCGCCAGCATAGTAGGTTCGCACTGCGTACCAGGGCAGACCGGTTTGATCGGGTATGTAGTGACTGTAGGGATACGGGCTGACATAGAGTCGCCTCGCCTGGGCACTCTCAACTGAGAGCGAAATCCCGCGCTGCTCAGACCAGTCAACGGTGAACAGTGCTGCAAAGGCGATAGTCGAAGTTGCAATTGCAAAAGTTCTGAAAGCTGTCTGCTTCATCGTTTTGCTCCTATACTGTCGTCCCCTTTGCATAAGAAGCCTGTCGGTTGACGCCGACATGACGAGGATCAATTTGGTCTGCCTCGTGACTGAACCTTAAATTGCGTCTTGAAGGATTTGTGCACGCAATCGTGCGCAAGGGGCAGCCGAGAGATGTTGATGCGCCGCGCTCTCTGGTGTGTTTGCTCGGTGTTACGTCGAGGCTGAGGTGGGTTGGCGGATCGCTTCAGGCACGACAGGGTTTGTTGCGAAATCGTGCCGCACCCGAACAATATCGCCGATCTAAGCCGCCACCGCCTGCGCCGACAACAGCTGCCTCAGCTTCGCCGCCGGCACGGCGGGGCTGAACAGCCAGCCCTGCATCTGGCTGCATCCGAGCTGCCGCAGCACCTCGCGCTGGGCTTCGGTCTCGACGCCTTCGGCCGTCGTCGCCATGTGGCGGGCGGCCGCCATGTGCACCACCGCCTGCACGATCGGAGAGGAATCCTCGGACTGGCCGATGTCGCTGATGAAGCTGCGGTCGATCTTGATCTTGTCGAACGGGAAGCGGTGCAGATAGCTCAGCGACGAATAGCCGGTGCCGAAATCGTCGAGCGCGATGCGTACGCCGAGCTCGCGCAGTTGCTGGAGGATCGTCAGCGCCTCCTCGTCGTCGCGGATGAGCACGGTCTCGGTGACCTCGAGCTCGAGCCGTCCGGGCGCAAGTCCTGACTCCGCGAGCGCGGCTGCAACCTTGAGCGCCAGCGTCCTGGCGCGGAACTGCACTGGCGAGACGTTGACCGCGATGTGGATATCGCCGGGCCAGCTCGCGGCCTCGGTGCAGGCCTGCTTCAGCACCCATTCGCCGATCTCGCCGATCAGTCCGGTCTCTTCCGCGACCGGAATGAAATCGACGGGCGAGATCATGCCGCGCTCGGGATGGCGCCAGCGCAGCAGCGCCTCGCAGCCGTTGACCACATTGGCCGCGAGATCGACCAGCGGCTGGTAATGCACCTCGAACTCGCCGCGGGCGAGGGCCTGGCGCAGGTCGAGCTCGAGCTGGCGGCGCAGCCGCGCCTTGGCGTCGTATTCGGGCACGAAGAGGCGGAAGGTGCGGCGGCCCTCGGACTTCGCGGCATACATCGCGAGATCGGCGCGCTTGAGCAGATCGTCGAGATTGTCGCCGTGATCGGGCGCGATCGCGATGCCGATGCTGGCATCGGTCGGGATCTCCTGGCCCTTGCAGTCCACGGGCGTACGCAGCGCTTTCAGGATATTTTCCGCCAGCGCCGTCAGCTCGGTCCGGTCGCTGGTGCCGGCCTTGACGATGGCGAATTCGTCACCGCCCAGGCGCGCAACGAGGTCGTTGCCGCTGACGCAGGCGCGCAGGCGGTTGGCGACCTGGCGGAGCAGCTCGTCGCCGACCTCGTGGCCGAGCGAATCGTTAACGCCCTTGAATTCGTCGACGTCGATGTAGAGGATCGCGAACGGCTGGCCCTGGGCAAGCTCCGCGATGCGGCGCTCCAGATGGCCGCGCATCAGCACGCGGTTGGGCAAGTCGGTCAGCGCGTCGTAATGCGCCATATGCGCGATGCGCTCGTCGGCGCGGATGCGTTCGGTGACGTCGTCGTGGGTCGCGAGCCAGCCGCCGGCGGCGCCGGGCTGGTTCTTGATCTCGATCAGGCGGCCGTCCGCGGTCTCGACGACGGCGCTCTGGGTTCGCCCGGTATTGCTCAGAATGTCGTCGCAATAGGACGCGACGTCACCGTGGAACGATCCGGTGTCATAGCGATGCTGGATCACGTCGCGGAAATAGGCACCGGGCTTCACCACGTCGGCCGACAGTCCGTACATCTCGATGTAGCGCCGGTTGCAGACGATCAGGCGCTCGTCCTGGTCGAACATCAACAGGCCTTGCGTCATGGTGTTCATCGCGGTGTCGAGCTGCTGCTTCTCCGCGGCGAGCCTGCGCGTCATCTGGCGGAAGATCAGGAACAGCGTGAGCACGAGCAGGCCGATCGACAGCACGGCGACGGCGACGAAGAATTTTGTCTGCGTCCGCCAGGTGGCCAGCGTCGCGTCCAGCGATTTGGTCGCGACCACGACCAGCGGCTCACCGGTCAGGAGGCGCGCGGCGACGATGCGGTCCTTGCCGTCGATCGGGCTGGCGAGCTGCGTCGTGACGAAGGTGCGCTCGAACACCGCCATCTGCTCGCGCGTGCCGTTGCGAAAATTCTGTCCGATCATCGTGTCGACATGCGGAACGCGCGCGAGCAGCTGGCCATTCTGGTGGTGCATCGCGATCGAGGATTCCTCGCCGAGCCCGGCCGAGGCGAAGAAGGATTCGAGCTGCTCCGGCGAAATGGCCCGCGACACCATGCCGAGGAATTCGCCGTGGGGACCGGAGACACGCCGCGCGAACACGATCGCAGCTCCGTTGCCGAGCCGGCCGGGCACGACCTCGATCTCTTCCTGCGAGGCCGGATCGTTCCTGAGGCGATTGAAGTAGCCGCGGTCGGCGACCGAAATATCGGCGACCGGCCAGCGCCGCGACGAGTTGATCAGCACGCCGTTGGAATCGAACACGTTGGCGCCGGCGACGTCGGACCAGCCGCTGGCCTTTGCGCGCAGCACCTCGTGCATGGCCAGCGTGGCCATCTCGCTGCGGAAGAGATCGGCGGATGCGATGCCGTGACTTTCAAGCTCGGCGATGACGCTCTTCTGGAGCACCGCAAAGTCGGCGAATTCGCGGTCGAAATGCCGGGCGAGCATGCGCACGGAGTTTTCCAGGCTGTCGCGGCCGCTCTCGATTGCATTTTGCCGGAAACGATCGACGGTGAGCGCGGTGCCGATGGCCATCGCGACCATCAGCACGAAGCCGCCGGCGATCAGCCACGTCAGCGGCGCGCCCTGCCAACGGCGGAGCAACGCGCGCATGCGCGTGGTCCATCGGATTGATGTGCCCATCCAGCCCTCCCGTGGGATGCAAGATGCAGCAAAACCGACAAGAGCCCGTTACCAGTAAGGGTTAGGAAAACATGAATCGGAACGGAATCAGAGGGTTGATTTCCCTCGATCGGCGGGAGCTCCGCTGGCTGGATTTACGGTGACGCGATTCCGGGGGATCACCGGCGGATTTCCCACCTCAAGGCTTCCGCATTCTTCTTGGCGAACGTCTCGGGCACGTCGAACTTTCCGGTCTCGAGATCATAGCGGCAATGCCAGCCGCCCAGTCCCTTCATGGCGACGTTCTTGGGATGATTGTCATATTCGCCCGACAGCGAGATCACGAGGTAGCGGTTGTTGGGCCAGTCCATGCCGAGCGAGCGATAGGCCTCTTCCGTACCCTCCATGAGATTGGCCGAGATGTGGAAGTCGAGCTTGGCGAACCTCTTCGTCTCCGGCCGGCCGTAGAAATAGGCCCAGGCGAGATCGCTGAGCGGCTTCTTCGTCGCGCTCGCGAAGGCGCCCTTCTCGACATGGTAGAGATAGAGGTCCTGCTCGCCCGAGCCGGTCTTCTGCATCCGCACCAGCCATTGCGAGTCGCCGGTGAAGCGGAAGCCGGCCCCGTAGCCCTGCTCGGGCTTCAGCTCCGTCATCTGCTCGCCGCGGCGAGCCCAGACCTGCCATTTGACGTCCCAATCCCCGCCGTCCTTCATGTACTGCTCGATCCTGGTGGCGCCATCGGGCGAGGTGAAGGCGAGGCCGGCATTGTTGGTGAGGATGTAGTCCGGCGGCGGGCCGGATGCGGCGAGCGCCGGAGAGGCGGCCAGTGTCAAGACAAGCGCCAGCCATGGTGCAGGACGGCAAAATGCGGTCACGGAAAAAAATCCTCAAGAAATGACCGCGATGCGGCCTCGGTGATTTGACGCCGTCGGTGCCCCGCCGGTTCATGCCGGGCGTGCCGGAACGAAAGGTGCATCATCCCAATGATCGACTTGCTGACGCAGCCAAATCGGCGCAATTTGCCGGCTTCGGTTGATTTGCGATCCAAGGGTTCATTGTCTGATGATCACCGCTTCCAAGGCCTTCATTGCATTCTGCCTGCTCGCGGTGGGCGGCACCCTGCTGGTGATCGGTCCCACCGAGCTGCGCCGCCTGCTGCCGGGCGGCGCGCAGACCGAGATCGCCGTCGCCGCCAAGCCGGAGGCAACGCCCGAAGCCAAGGCCGAGAC
Organism: Bradyrhizobium sp. S3.7.6; assembly: GCF_054061875.1. Taxonomy (NCBI): domain Bacteria; kingdom Pseudomonadati; phylum Pseudomonadota; class Alphaproteobacteria; order Hyphomicrobiales; family Nitrobacteraceae; genus Bradyrhizobium; species Bradyrhizobium sp. S3.7.6. The sequence goes on from NZ_JBSSEQ010000001.1 coordinate 1,212,875, forward strand.
CAAGCCAGAGCCGAAGCCGGACGAGCCAAAGCTCGCCGCCGCCGCGCCGCCTGCACCATCGGCGCCCCCAGCCTCCGCGCCGAAGGTCGATGCGCTGGCCGAGACGCAGAAGCAGGCCATGGCGCTGGCCGATCTCGTGCCGGCCAAGCCGCCGGCGGCCACGACCGATGCCGGCCCGCGGTTCGACGTCGCGCGCGTCGACGATCACGGCGAGGCGGCGGTGATCGCGGGTCGGGCCGCGCCGGGTGCACAGGTCGAGCTGCTGCGCGACGGCAAGCCGCTCGATACGGTTGTCGCCGATGCCTCGGGCCAGTTCGTGATGACCCCGCCGCAGCTTCCCGCCGGCTCCTATGAGCTGACCCTGCGGGCGAAAGCGCCTGACGGTACCGTGACGCAGTCGGGCCGCAGCATGCCGGTGACCATCGCCGAAGCCGCGCCGCCGCCCGCGCGCCCGGCACCGGCCGCGAAGCTGGAGCTGAAGCAGGCCGAGAAGTCCGACGACAAGTCTGATGTCGTGGCATCCCTGCCGTCGGCATCGGCGCGCCAGGCATCGGCGCATGACAGGCCCACGGTTCAGCCGAGATTTATCGGTGCACCGAAACCCAGGGTGATGGCGCGAGCGCCCGCGGCCACGACCGTTGCATCGGCGTCGCCGGCGGACGCCATCAGCGGCGCACCGGCCGAAGCAGGCGGCAACCGGGTCATCTCCCGCGGCGACAGCCTGTGGGCGCTCAGCAGGCTCGCTTACGGTGACGGCGCCCGCTACGCGGTGATCTACAACGCCAACCGGGGCAAGATCCACAACCCCAACCTGATCTATCCCGGCCAGACTTTTGTGGTGCCGCGGAAGGCGGAGTGAGACCGCATCGGCAACGCCGGTGCGCGTTGCGACGCTTTGCCCTCCGTCTCTCCGGAACATTCGGTTCCCCAGCGCGTCATTGTGATGCGTCGTAGTGCGCGCTTGCCGCTGGGAGGAGGCCAAGGTGGTCAGGTCCGCTTTCATGTCCGGACGCATGGGACTGGCGCTGGCGGGCGCTACTCTTGTGATTGCGGCAGTGCTGCTGCCGAATAAGGCCGAGGCACAGTTCGGATTGCGCGGTGGTCCGCTCGGTGTCGCGCGCTTTGCCGTCGGCCACGTGATCGGCATGACTCGCCTGCGCCATGCGCGCATGGCGGTACGGGGCGGCCGATACCGCTCCGCCGCGCTGAGGTCGCAGGATCCTCGCGGCGCCGAACGCGGCCAGCCGGCCAACCCCTACATCCTGCGTGCGGCGCTTACGGCGCAAGCTGCGCTGTCGGGCTGGCACGGTGGCCGTCGCCCGCAGGGCTGGTGGCGCCACCCCGATGGCAGCTATGGCTGGGCGGGCCCGGTGTTCTGGCCGTTCGCGCATGACGACCTCACCACCGCGATCATCCTGGGCGATACGACCAGCCTCTCGCTCTATGGCTATGGCGACATCTACGCCGCGATCTTCGCGCCCTATGCGGCCACGGAGTTCGCCGCCTACACAGCGCCGCAAGGCAGGCGCGCGCGAAAGGTCCCTTCGGTCGAGGCCGTTTGCGATGCCAGCGACACCGGCGGCCTGCCGGTCGACCGTATCGTCGCCCTGGTGCAGCCGAACGAATTGCAGCGCACAGCGCTCGATGAGCTCGCGACCGCCTGGGTCGCTGCGCGCGACACCATTCGCACGGCCTGCCTGACGCAGGTCCCCGCGACCGCCGCGGAGCGCCTCGGCCTGATGCAGACGCGCCTCGCGGCCATGATCAAGGCGACGGACGCAATCGCGCCGCCGCTCGCAAAATTCGTCGATCTCCTCGATGCCGGCCAGAAGGCAAAGCTCGACGCGCTGGCCAACGAGCGCCGTGCCGCGCTTGCGGCCGGCCAGCGCAAGGATGCGCAGACGCCAGCCGCGTGCGAGGCCGGCTACGATCCCCGCTATGATGTGCAGGCGCAGCGGCAATACGAGCAGCTCGTGCAGCAGCAATGGCCCGCCGGCGAGATCGCGTCCACGCTGAGGCTCGACGACACCGCTCGCGCCCGGCTTGAGGTGCTCCAGGACACTACGCTGCGCACCATGGAGACGCTCAGCGCCTGCCCGACCCATGCGGCCGCAACGCCGCAGGCCCGCCTCACGGCCGTGAAGGCGCGGCTGGAGACGATGCTGCAGGCAGTGAAGGGCGTCGGCGACGCGCTCGACGATTTCGAGGCAGACTTGAGCGACGAGCAGAAGGTCGGCTTCGAGGCGATCGGGCCGAAGCGCGGGGCGTGATCAGCCGCACGCCCAGTCGAACTTCATGTCCTTGAAGTCGAGCTGCGCGTTGCCGCCGCCGAAATTGTAGCCGCCGAAATATTCCTCGAACTCGATGTAGAACGGGCTCATCTCCGGCACCGCCTGGCACGGCCGCATGGTGCCGCCGAGATGGTTGTGCGCGTGATCCTTGCCCCAGTCATGCAGGCGGAAATTGTCGCGGCTCGGCACGCCGCCGACATAGTAATAGTAGGGCTGATAACCAGTCGGCGGGTTTTGTCGGGTGTGCTCGTCCTGCGGGCCCTTGCCGGCATTGGGATCGGTCGCGCGTGGCACAAGCGCGATCGCGCGGGTCTCGCTGAGATCGGCGCGCAGCTGCGCGGCAAACATCTTTTTTGCGTAAGGCGCGGCGGCCTCGAAGAAGGCACTGGCGCCGCCGACGTCGAGCCAGCGCGGCCGATCGGCTGTCGCAAGCGGAAGCGGTGCCGGCGGCGCCGCGAATGCGCCCTCATATTCGGCCTTGGTCAGCAGCAACGCTGCATATTCGTAGTCGAGAATATCGGTCATGCGCGAAAGCCGCGGATGCGCTGGTCGCGCCGCCACGGCCTCGCGAATCTCGGGATCATCGGGCGCACCGCCGTCATTGTGGTCGGGCGCGGTGGCGAAGAACGAGACCGCAACGATGTCCTCGCCATGCACGCGATAGTCTTCCGGCAGCTTCAAGGTGAAGCCGTGCATCAGCGGAAAGCCGGTGACGAGATCGAGCGGCCATTGCTCGCTGCTGATGCCCGGCGGCAGGCCATAGACCCAACCGTGATCGCGCGCACGATCAGCGGGACGGTCCAGCATCTGCAAATCATACGCGCGCGAAGGCAAGGCAAACGCCACGATCGTCTCCATCCGAAATCGAGCCTCGACCCCGAGGCGATCGTTAGTCGCAGGGAGGAGGGATGTGGTTCGTGGGAGGGTGTGGGAGATGATACCATTCCGCCGGTGTTTTGCCCGACGTGTCAAACCACTCCCGCACCCGCGTAAGTCATTGATCTTGCGGACCCCGTCTACTGTGCATGGGGTTGTTTTCGACTTTTTTGTTGTTGGCTACCCTCTCCGCCGCGCTGCGGACGCATCCACCACGTTCTCCACCTGCTCGCGCCAGGACAAAATCTCCATCGCCAGCACCGGGTGATTGAACCCCTTGAGCACGAGGTCGTCGAGCGCGCGGGCTTCGACCCAGGGCTCGACGATGCCGTAGACGCGGCGGCTGACCACAATCTGGTTGGCCTTGGCTTCGTCGCAGAGACGCGAGGCGAGGTTGGTGACGCTGCCGATCGCGGCATATTCCAGCCGCTGCTCGAAGCCGACCTGGCCGAGCGTGGCATAGCCGAGCGCGATGCCGATGCCGAAGCCGAGCGTGTGCCCGCGGTTGCGCCACTTCTCGGTCAGCGGGCCGATCGTGTCGCGCATCTCCACCGCCATCTGGACCGCGCGCCGCGTGTGGTCCTCGAACTGGATCGGCGCGTTGAACAGGATCATCACGCCATCGCCGGCATATTTGTCGAGCGTGCCCTCGTATTTGAAGATCAGCTTGCCGAGCGCTGCGTGATATTCGCGCAGCACGTTCATCGCCTCTTCCGGCTCGGTCGCCTCGGTGAAGGCGGTGAAGCCGCGCAAATCGCAGAACAGCACGGTGACCTCGCGGCGATGGCTGTCGAGCAGCGAGTCATGACCATCCGACGAAGCGATGAGCTGGGCGACCTGCGGCGCGAGAAATCGTTCGAGCCGTTTGATGCGGCTGATCTCGCCGAGCTGCTTCTCGACGCGCTCTTCCAGTGAGCGGTTCCAGTTGCGAAGCTGCTCGGTCTGCTCCTGGAGCTTGGCCGCCTGCTGCTGCACGGTGTTATGTGCCGCGGCGAGCTCGCGGCCCTTGTGATCGACCTCGGTGAACAGCCGCGCGTTGCGCATCGCCAGCACGGCCTGGTTGGCAAAGGTGCGCATCAGGCCGGTGAGGCTTCCGCCGAACTCGCCGCCGGCCCGGCGCAGCACCACCAGCGAGCCGAGCGTGCCCTGCTGGTCCACCAGCGGCACCACCAGCACCGAGTGGAAGCCGGCATCGACCGCGACGTCGCGCAGCGGCTGCTCGGAGGCCCGGTCGAGATCGGCGATCGCGATCGGCTCGCCGCTATCGGCGGCATCGCTCAGGATGTTGGCGCCCTGCTGGATCGTGACATGCGCGCCGTCGGCCGATTTGTCGATGCCGTTGGATTCGATCAGGTTGAAGCGGCGAGTCTCGGCATCGAAGCCATAGATCAGCACCGCATCGGCATGGGTGATCTCGATCGCGCGCGCCGCGATGGTCGGCAGCACGGCGTTGAGATCGAGCGAGGAGGCGACCGCACGGCCGACCTCTTCCAGCGCCTTGAGCTCGTTGATCGACTGCGCGAGATCGCGGGTGCGCTCCTCGACCTTGGTCTCCAGGTCCGAATAGGTTTCCTGGAGCTGGCCGGCCATGCGGTTGAACTGGCCGGCGAGGTCTTCCAGCTCGTCGGAGGTGTGGACGTCGATGCGGTGGCTGAAATCGCCTTCGCCGAGCTTGTGCGCGCCGTCGCGCAGCGCCGTGATCGGGATGATCATGCGGCGGGCGAGCAGCGTGCCGGCGAGGATCGCGACCATCAGGCCCATGCCGATCAAGAGCGCGATGCGCACGAGCTGGTCGCGGATCGGCATCAACGCCTGCGTGGTCGGCTGCTCGAACATCACGTTCCAGCCGAGCTTCGGTACGGTGCTCGCGGCGCTCATCACCGCATGGCCGTTGAAGTCGGTGCCCGAGGTGTCCGGCTCGCGGCCGGGCGCAATCGCCGCCGCCACCTGCGGCAGCTTCGACAGGTCCTTGCCGACATCGGGCCCTTTCGACGACGTCGCCAGCACGCGGCCGCGCGGATCGACCACATAGGCGAACGCGGCCTTGCCGACCTGGGCGTCGGACAGGAAGTCGGAGAGGAAGCTGAGGTCGATCTCGGCCACGGTGACGCCGGCATTGAAACCGGAATGCGCCAGCGAGATCGACATCATCGGCGTCCGGTCGGAGAACCAGGCCGGCGCGTAGCTGACGCCGCGGGCAACCGTGTCGGTGAAGCGCATGTCGCGGGAGAGGTCGGCATTGCCGCCGGTCGTGGTCGACTGGCGCGAGACGCGCAGCACCTCGCGTCCCTCGCCGTTGAGCTGGAACAGCTGATTGACGACCGAGACCTGGTGCAGGGAGCGATGCGTAGTCGGCGCGGCGCTTCTCGAGCGTGTCCTGGCTTGCCCGCGTCACCCAGCTGATCTGGCGCTCGAGCTCGGAGATCGACTGCTCGATCCGCCGGGCGGCTCCTTGCGCCTTGTCGTCGAGCCCGTCGGTCAGCTGGGTCTTGGTGGCGCGATAGGAGATCCAGGTCTCCATCGCGCCGTTGACGGCGAGGACAAACACGACGAGGCCGACGAGGGAGACGACGTATTTGGCGAACAGGCCCTCGCGCAGAAACCGTGTCTTGTCTTTCGCTCCCGCCATCCAGATCCTCTCGCGCCGTCATCGACGCCGACGCTACGGGCCGTACCGGTCCAGGCGCCCTTCTACCACAATTCGGGCCAGCGGGCCGTCCAGCGACCTGTGGACCGGCCGGCGTGGTTACCGCTGTCGAGGCCGGGGCTCGGCCGAAGGGGTCGTGAATTGTCGCGGCCTCATCCCTTTGGATGAAGCGGCGGACGGGGAGGCCGATGTAGGGATTGGCGTGGAGTCCAGTGCGTTGGTCGGCCAATCATCGATTAAAGAGCTGTCGCAGCACGTCGTTCATCGGCTGGCTGTCCTGCTGCACCACCGCCGGGTCGTCCTGGGCCGGGGGCGCGGGAGAGGCCTGCGGAGCGGGGGTGGACGGTGTCGCCGGCAGGCCGCGGCTGCGGCCGGTGCCAGTGCTGGTCCCCGCACCGCTGGAGAGCCCCTGCTGGATCAAATTGCCGATCGCCTCGCCCAGCGGGCCGCCGAGCGGGTTGTTCTGTCCCGGCTGCTGGGTTTGCGGATTGGCATTGCCGGCCGCGTTGCCGCCGCCCGGCGCTGCGGCGCCGCCCAACCCGAGGCTGCCCAGGAGATTGCCGAGCCCTGCGCCATCAGGGCCGAACAGGCCCTTGCCCATCTCGCGCAGCTTGGCATAGGCGGCATCCGGATTGTCCAGCATGCCGGCCATGTCAGGGTAGATCCGCGGCTGCGACCAGCTGCCCTGGATCATCACGGGAATGCCGAAGCCGACCGGCTCCGACGTGCGGCCCTGGCCTTCGGTCGTCATCACGAGCTTCGGCTCGACGCGAAAACCCATCATCTTGGTGTCGAGGGCGATGGTGCCGGCGCCGGTCACGCGCACCAGCGGTCCGATCAGATTGAGATCGGTCGTCACCGCCTGCCCCTTGTCGATGCGGAAGGACGCCGAGAGCTGCGACAGATCCGTGCTCTGGGCCTCACTGTCCTGCCAGCCCGACAGCGTGCCCGACGTCAGCGAGCGGATCATCTGCGCGATATTGATGCCGCGGATGGCGCCGTCCTGGAAATTGACGAAGGCCGTGCCCTGCATGTTCGCCATCAGCGCGCGCTGGCTGGTGCCGGCGCTGCGCAGCGCGAGCTTGGCTTGCAGCTTGCCGTCGATCCGGTCGAACTCGGCAAGGCCCTGGAGCAGCGGCAGTGCGCGCACGCCGACGAGATCGGAATGCATGGCAAAGCTCGGTGCGCCGCTTGTGGCATCCAGGATCACCTCGCCCGAGACCTGGCCGTCATAGGCGCCGAGATTGGCGGTGCCGGCCTTCAGCACGCCGCCGGCGAGCTTCGCATCGAGCGCCAGCGGCGCGAGGCGCGCATCGCCGATCACGGCCTCGTTCGCGGAGATCCTGATTTGTGCGTCGACATAATTGAGCCCGGACACGTCGATCGGTGCATTGCTCCAGGGCTGTCCCGACGTGCCCTCCGGCGATTTCGCCACCGGAATCGCGAGCCGCTGGAAGTCGAGATCGACCTTGACCAGGGGCTTGCTCGCAATATCGACCGAGGCCCAGCCGTTGAAGGCGCCGTCGCCGAGCCTGCCGTTCACGCCGTTGATCATCACGACATCGCCGCTCAGCCGCATCTCGGCATGACCGGTGAGCTGGGACTTCAGCACATCAGGCATGTCGATGGCGAAATCCACCGGAATGGTCGGCCGGTCGGCCGGCGGCGCCGGCGTCGACGCCTTGATGTCGAACTTGGTCGGGTGATCGCCGACCCGCGCGGTGCCGGCGATGTCGACCTTGCGGTCGCGGCCAACGACGGCGTCGGCGTTGATGGCGCTGATGCGGCCCTCGACACGGTCGCGCACGCGCGCGAACGCGACTTCGCCGTCGACGACCTTGACGCGGTCGATGGTCGCACCACCGGTGTCGAGCGCCAGCGGCTTCGACGCGGTGCCGGCATTCGGCAGTCGCTCACGCAGCAGCGGCTGGTGGAGCACGGGATGGGTGACGACGAGTTCGCTGATCTTCGGGCTGCCCGACCATACGCTCGAGAGCGACATGTCGGCCTGCACGCTGTCGACCGTCAGGCGCGTGATGCCGCTGCGGTCCTTCGGGTCCTGAAGCGTGAGATCGTTGAGTGTGACGTTCAGCGTCGGCCACAGGCTGATCTTCGTGGTGCCGTCGATGGACAGGCGGTAGCCGGTCGCGCTCTCGACCCGCGAGGCAATCGTCGTGGTCAGGAATCCCGAGGGAATCCCGATCACGAGGAGAAGCCCGATCACGATGATGACGGCGGCTATCGCCGCGCCGGCGAATTTCACTGCTCTCATGTCGACTTTCCAACGACGGACAATCGGCGGCGAATCCCGCAGATGACCGTCCTATGCATCCGTCCTTTGCGCCTGAGTTTATCCCCGGACGGGAAGCGGCTCCAAGCACGTAAAAATAGTCAGGGGGTGCTGCAAAGTTATGTGACTTATGACACACTTCCCCGGCGCGGTATTACGCGATCCTGATTTGATGGTTCCAAGCGATTTGCCAGGGAAACTGGCTAAGGAAATTCACAAGGACATTGAAATGAGCAAGCAGGCCGAATTTGCGGTCATCCTGAAGATGAACGCGATGTTCGCCGATCTCGGCGCAGACGAGCTCCAGCGGCTGTCGAATCTCTGCCACACCCAGCATCTGGGGAACGGCGAGGTGCTGTTCCAGAAGGGCGATGCGGGGGACGCGCTGTTCGGCGTGCGCCGGGGCCAGGTCCGTATCGAGACCGGCGTCTCCGACGGCAGCCGTCTGACCCTGAACTTCATGGGGTCGGGCGACCTGTTCGGCGAGGTCGCGGTGCTGGACGGCCAGAGCCGGACTGCGGATGCGACCGCAGGCGAAGCCAGTGAATTGTTCGTGCTGCGGCGCGAAGATTTTCTCAGCTTCCTCGAACGCGAGCCGAAGGTCGCAATCAAAATCATCGCGCTGCTGTGCCAGCGCATCCGCTGGCAGAGCGAGCGCATGGAAGAATCCATGCTGCAACCGCTGCCGGTGCGGCTGGCGCGGCGGCTCTGCGCGCTCGCCGCCGATTTCGGCTCGGAGGTCCACATCTCGCAGGAGCAGCTCGGCATCTTCGTCGGCGCGGCCCGCGAGAGCGTCAACCGCCAGCTTCAGGCGTGGCGCAAGGAGGCGATCCTCGATCTCCAGCGCGGCCGCATCCTGCTGCGGAACATGACCAAGCTGACGGCCATCGCGCGGAACGAGTAGGGGATCGGCTAAACCGCTTCGTCGTTCGGACGGCGCGACCGGTGCGCTTGAACGCTTCGTAGCGGAGACGATCTCCTGCGACGTCGGGTTCGCTGACGCCGCTCGCTGAACCAGCTTGAGCTGTCGACGTCCGTATCACGGCTACTCCGCCGCGGGGTGTACCATGCCCTTTTTATCCGGCGCCGTGCCGTGATGATCGGCGGTGTCGGCATCCTCGCTGTGCACGATCAGGCGCTTTGCGAATCGCCAGATCAGGGCGCCGAGATCGTCCATCACCATGAACATCGCGGGCACGAACACCAGCGACAGGATGGTCGAGAAGATCAGGCCGCCGATCACCGCGAGCGCCATCGGCGAGCGGAACTCGCCGCCGGCGCCGACCGCGAGCGCGCTCGGCGTCATGCCCGCGGCCATCGCGATCGTGGTCATCACGATCGGGCGCGCGCGCTTCATGCCGGCGTCGATCATCGCTTCCTCGCGCGGCTTGCCGGCGCGGATCGCCTCGATGGCGAATTCCACCAGCATGATCGCGTTCTTGGTGACGATACCCATCAGCATCAGGATGCCGATCCAGACCGGCGTGGTGAGCTGCTTACCGGTGATGAGCAGTGCGGCGATGGCGCCGCCGATCGAGAGCGGCAGCGAGAACAGGATGGTGATCGGCTGCAGGAAGGTGCCGAACAGCAGCACCAGCACGGCGTAGACCATCATCAGGCCCGCGGTGATTGCAGTGGCGAAGCCGTCGGACAGCTCGTTCAGGCTTTCGGCGTCGCCGGAGGGCGAGACCTTCACGCCCTTCGGCCGGCTCTTCATCACCGGCAGGTCGTAGATCTTCTTGGTCGCGTCGCCGAGCGCGGCGGAGCCGACGAGGTCGGCGGCGACGGTTGCCTGCCGCTCACGATCGTAGCGGTTGATGCTGGTCGGACCCTGGTCGAGCTTGACGTCGGCGATGACCGAGAGCGGCACGCCGCCCTTCTCGCCGCGCTCGCCGAGCGGCACGCGCAGCTGTTCGAGCGTCCTCAGATTACCGCGCGCGGCGTCCTCGAGCTGAACGCGGATCGGCACCAGGCGGTCGCCGACGTCGAACTTGGCGAGCGCGGGCCCGACATCGCCGATGGTGGCGACGCGGATGGTCTGCGACAGGCTTTCCGTGGAGACGCCGAGGCGCGCGGCGAGATCTGCGCGCGGCTCGATGCGCAGCTCGGGCCGCTCGAGCGTGGTTTCCGAGATCACGTTGGAGATCGTCGGAATCCGCTTCATCTGCGTCGCGAGCTCGCTGGCGACGTTGTTGACGATGTTGGCGTCGACGCCGGTCACGACCAGCGAGATGGCGCGCAGGCCGTTCTCGTCGAGGAACCAGAAGCGGATGTCGGGAACGTTCTCCAGCTCCTGGCTGATCGAGAATTCGAGCTCGCGCTGGGTGATGTCGCGGCTGTCCTTGGGCGTGTAGTTGATGATCAGAGAGGCGCGCCGGACTTCCTGGGTGCCCGGCGGGACGCGCCCGCCATCGACGAAGATGCTCTTCACCTCCGGCCGCTTGCGCAGGCGTGCGACGATGTCCTCGGTGACCTTCTCGGTGTAGGCAAGCTGGGTGCCCGGCGGCAGCTCGAGCGCCAGCAGCGAGCGCGCGCTGTCCTGCGCCGGCAGGAAGCCCTGCGGCAGCAGCGTGATGCTCCAGATTGAGGCGGCGAACACCCCGAAGCCGATCAGCACGGTGATGAAATGGTGCTTCACCGACCAGGCCACGATCCTGTGATAGGCCCGCAGCACGCGGCCGGGCGGCGGCTCTTCGTGCGCATGGTGCTTGAGGAAGTAGGCGGCCAGCACCGGCGTGACGAAGCGCGCCGCGAGCAGCGAGAAGAACACTTGCACCGAGACGGTGATGCCGAACTGCTTGAAGAACTGTCCGGCGATGCCCGACATGAAGCTCGCTGGCGCGAAGATCGCAATGATCGTCAGCGAGATCGCGATCACCGCGAGGCCGATTTCGTCGGCGGCCTCGAGCGCGGCACGGTAGGGCGATTTGCCCATGTTCATGTGCCGGACGATGTTCTCGATCTCGACGATGGCGTCGTCGACGAGAATACCTGTCGACAGCGTGATGGCGAGGAAGCTGACGAGGTTCAGCGAGAAGCCGAGAAGGTCCATCGCCCAGAACGCCGGGAAGATCGACAGCGGGAGCGAGATCGCGGCAATGATGGTGGCGCGCAAGTCCCGCAGGAACAGGAGCACGATGATGACGGCAAGGATGGCGCCTTCGAACAGGGTCGAGATCGCCGCGTGGTAATTGCCGTTGGTATATTCGACCGAGGTGTCGATCACCTTCAGGTCGACGTCGGGATAGGCGGCCTTCAGCGCGTCGATGCGCTTCTGCACGGCCTCGGCCACTTTCACATCGCTGGCGCCCTTGGATCGCTTGATGCCGAGCGCGACCACCGGCTCGCCGTTGAAGCGGGCGAAGGTGCGGCGGTCGGCGATGGTGTCGGTGACGGTGCCGAGATCGTCGAGCCGGACCTCACCGCCGCCGAACAGCGGGATCATGGTGCCGGCGAGATCGCCCAGTGTCTTCGCGCCCGCAAGCGTGCGGATCGCCTGGTCGTTCTTGCCGATCTCGGCGCGGCCGCCGGCGACGTCGACATTGGTGCCGCGCAGGCTTTGGCTGACATTGACCGCGGTCAGCCCCATCGCCTGCATCCGGTCCGGATCGAGCGAGACCAGGATCTCGCGCTCGACACCGCCGATGCGCTCGACCTGGGCGACGCCGCGCACGCCCTGCAGCGCGCGCTTGACCACGTCGTCAACGAAATAGGAGAGCTGCTCCGGCGTCTTGCCGGGCGAGATCGCGGCATAGGTGACGATCGGCAGGCCGATGACGTCGACGCGCTGGATCAGCGGCTCGGTGACGTTCTGCGGCAGGTTCGATCGTACCCGCGTCACCGCGTCCTTGACGTCGTTGAGCGCGCGGTCGGTGTTGGTTTCCAGCGCGAACTGGATGGTGGTCACTGACACGCCGTCGGTGATCGAGGAGGTGATGTGCCTGACACCCTCGACGCCGGAGACGGCGTCTTCAACCGTCTTGGTGACCTGGGATTCGAGTTCTGCGGGTGCGGCGCCGAACTGCGACACCACGACCGAGATCACGGGAATGTCGGCCGAAGGCAGCCGCGTCACGGCGAGCTTGGTGAAGGACACCCAGCCGAGGACCAGGAGGATGATCGAGAAGACGACCGACGGCAGCGGATTGCGGATCGACCAAGCCGAGATATTGAGAGCCATCAGCGTACCCGCGTGCGATCGAGTTCATCGGCGAACATGGTCTTGATCTGGTCGCCGTCATGGAGCGAAGACCCGGCGTCGGCCACGACGATTTCGCCGACCTCGAGGCCTTCCAGGATTTCCGTCGCGCTGTCGGACGACAGCCCGACCCGTACCTTGCGCGTCTCGACAATATTGTTTTTGACGACCTGAATGGTGAGATGGTCGATCGCGGTCTTGGGGATCGAGACGCCGCAGCTTCGCTTGGCGTCGATCGAGGCGCGGGCAAACACGCCGACCTTGAGCGATGGATTGTTGGTGACGCTGATGCGGACGCGGCCGAGCTGCGTGGTGCGGTCGATTTCGGGCGCGACCAGCCGGACCCGGCCGATCAAATCGGGCGCGTCATCGCGGCTGATGCGCACGGTCGCGCCGGGATTGAGCTTGGGCATGTGCACCGCCGGGACCTGGGCGTCGAGCTCGATCTCGTTGTTGACGGCGATGCGGAACATCGGGCCGGCCTGCGGCGAGGCGGGCGCGCCGACGACGGTACGCACTTCGGTGACGAGGCCCGGCGCGGGCGCCTTCAGCGAGATCGGGCCTTGCGGGCCGGGTCTTTGCGGCTGGCCGGGGATCTGCGGCGGCGCCGTCAGGCGCGCCAGCTCCTGATTGTCGGTGACCATGGCGCCTTCGGTGACGAAGAGGTCGGTGACCCTGGAGCCTTCCTGGTCGGCGACGACCACGGCCTCGCGGCGCGGCACGAAGAAGCCGGTCACCCGCACGAGGTCGGAGAAGCAGGCGTTGGTCGACTTCGTCACGATGACGAGCGCCTCGCTCGGCGTTTCCTTCGCCTCGGGGCGATGCCGATGCTCGAACAGATAATAGCCGACGCCGAGCGCAACGACGAACACCACGGTTCCGGCAGGCTTGAGATATTCGGAGGCGTTCATCGCCGGATTGTCCTGGCCTGGCTCACGGCCATCCGCACGAGGCCTGCTGAGAGCGTTTCCCTGAAATAAAGCGGCGTCCCACAAGGCTGCGGGACGCGCTTTTGAAGCAAGACTTTACACCACATCACGACTTGGCACTTCAAAGGATTTGGCACTTCAAAGGATTACGTCGTGCTCTCACTTCGATGCGGTGGTCTTGTTTTCCATGTTGACGACCTGGACGCGACGATTGACCTCCGCCATCGGCTGGGCCGGGTCCTTCAGCTTGCTCTTGCCGTAGCCGACGGTGACGAGATCGGTCGCGGAGATGCTGTACTTGTCGACGAGGTAGCGCTTGATCGAATCCGCGCGGCGCTCCGACAGGTCCTGATTATAGCCCTCGCCGCCGGCGGCGTCGGTGTGGCCGGCCACCACGAAGGTCGAGCCCTTCAGGTCGGGGCTGGTCAGCGCGCGACCGAGCGCCTGTACCGAGGCGAGCGACTTGGCGCTGATATTGGCCGAGTTGTAGTCGAACGTGATTTCAAGATCGATGTTCGGCTTGTCCTTGGCCACTGAGGCGATTTCTTCGCGCTCGGTCGACGAAAGTGAGCGCGTCGAGCGGCCGCGCACGGACTGGATCAGCTTGGTTTCCGTCGCACTGGGTGCGGGATCGGCCTGCGGGGCGATCGAGAGGCCGCGGGTCAACGGCTTCTTCGGCGGCGGCGCCAGTGCGCGGACGATCTCGTCCTCGGTGACGTTCTTGCTGTTGCCGTCGTCGCCCGCGAATGCGAGCGGGGTCGTCAGCGACAGAGCGACGCCGACCGTGATGATGGACAGCATCGCGCTAAATCCCTTTGCAGCCAATCTCATTGCCAGTCCCTCCTGCGCAGCTGACCGCGCGGTTCCAAAATTCCTGCAATGGCCCCCCGGGAAAGGCCGCCTGCGGCATCCGTCCGTTAGTCTTCCCTGAGCCGCCGAGGGTTCGAGGCGTCTGCCGCCTCAACTCAAAAAAATACTAGCGTACTCCGTAGCTTGCGAACTCCTGAACAATGTTCGGGTCCATCGCCTTGGCATTGGCGATGTCGAGCGCGCCTTCCTGCGCCGAGCCGTTGCGCTGCTTGGCAATCCCGCGGCCAAAGAGCGAGGAGGTCAGGCGCGGGTTGATCTTCAGGGCTGCGTCGAAATCGGCGATGGCGTTCTTGACCGCTCCCGATTTCAGATTGACGAGCCCCCGGCTGTCCAGCGCATCGACGAAATTCGGCCGCAGCCGCAGCGCCTCGTTGCAATCCTTCAGCGCGCCCTGGAGGTCGCCGACCACGGTGCGGGTCCAGCAGCGGTTGTTCAGCGCCTCGACGTCCTTCGCGTTGATCCGAAGCGTCTCGTCGAAATCCTTGATGGCCAAATTGTAGGCGCCCTTGCTGGCATAGACCTGACCGCGCCGGTACAGCGCATTCACGTCATCAGGATTGGCGGCGATCTTGGCCGTCAGGCCCTTGATGGTCGGATCCTCCGCCAGCGCGGCCGCGCTCGGCCCGCTATCCATGCTCGGTGCGGGGGTGGTCTCGGCTGGTTTCACCGGCGGTGGCGCCGGCGGCAAGGCGGCCTCGACCTGCGGTTTCGGTGAGGGCGCCGGTGCAGGAGCAGGTGCTGGAGCAGGTGCCGCTGCCGTGTCCGCCGGCTTCGGCGGCGGAGGCGGTGCGGGCGGAGCCGGCGGCGGATTGTTGGCGACGACCGGCGGCGGCGATGGCGGCGGTGCCGTCATCGACGGGCGCGATCCGCCGGCGCCTGGAATGAACGAAAAATCCTCGGCGAGGGAAGAGGAGATCCACGGCACCTGTTCGCCGCGCGAGGCGCGGGTGACGCCCATCTTGGTGCGGTTCAGCGTCTCCTCGGCCATCAGGTCGGGGACGCGGATCTCCTTCAGGAGCTCCTGGACGAACAGGCTGTGATCGCCGCCCGCGTCCGAGACCACCGAGGCCAGTGCCGCCGAGTACATCACGAGCGTGCCGTTCGGCGCGATGACCGGCGTCAGGCCGGCCGAGAAGCTGCGGAACCGGCGCTCGAAGGGATTGCGCCTGGAGGCGTCGACCAGCGCGATCTTGACGCCCGCGCCACGGGTATTGAGCTCGCCGAGCACGGTCTCCAGGCTGAAACCGTCGCGGCGGACGTCGGATTCGGTCCAGATCTGCGCGTCGATCGGCAGCATGTAGCTCTGGCGCGCCGACTGGATGCCGAAACCGCTGAAGAAGATCAGCGCCACCGAGCCCGGCTTGATCTTGCCATAGAGCTTGTCGAACGCGCGGCGCATGCCGTCGCCGGTCAGGTTCTCGCCGATTTCAACGGAAAAGCCGTCGCGCTTGAGCTCGTCGGCGACGTCGCGCGCGTCGTTGAGCGGTTCCTTCAGCGGGGCGTCCGCGTCTGGATATTTGGCGTTGCCAATGACCAACGCATAACGGTCGCCGGCGGCCAGGGATGGCGCAACCGGGACGAGCGAAACGAGCAAGGGCAGAAGAAAAAGGAAGCGAATTTTCATAATCAGCGCGGTCCAGCCAAAAAGGCGCCGTTACCAGCTTGCGCCGCGGCGACCTTAACTTACGCAATGTGCATTATCAAACCGCGGAAGGGGGGCGTCAACCGCTTGGAGATTCGGCATTATCGCGACAATTGACCGCGATGCATGGGCGCGCCGGGAGGGGAATAAACGGACTGTCACGGTTGTGCTCGGCGCCATCTGGTTCGACTCTGCGGCAGGATGCTGGAGCGGCCGCGACAAAGAAGATGTGAGGGGTCTCACATAGCAGGCTGGACGCTGTCGCAGCCCTCCGGTGTTTGACCTTTGCTGCGGACAATGGCTTGGTGCGCTCGATCGTCCCCGAAGGTCCAACTCAGAAAAGAAAACCATGGGAAACGCCTACGAAATCTACGCCCTGCGTTATGCGACGATGTCGCCACGCACCCCCAACATGAACTTCCTTCAGCCCGACCCGCATGACAGCGCGGCGCAGGATCTCGACTATTTCGTCTGGCTGATCCGAGGGCAGGGCCGCGAGATCCTGGTGGACACCGGTTTCAACGCCGAGGAGGCGAGCGCGCGGGCGCGCAAGCTGACGCTCAATCCGGTCGATGCGCTGGAGCGCTTTGGCGTCGCGGCGTCGAGCGTTCGCGACATTATCGTGACGCATCTGCATTACGACCACGCCGGCAATCTCGATCGCTTCTCGAACGCGCGCTTCCATCTCCAGGAGCGCGAGATGGCTTACGCGACGGGACGCTGCATGTGCAACGGACTGCTGCGACATCCGTTCTCGGTCGAGCACGTCACGCAGATGGTGCGCCATGTCTATGGCGAGCGCGTCAATTTCTATTCCGGCGACGGCGAGATCGCGCCCGGCGTCACCGTGCACCGTGTCGGCGGCCATTCCGACGGCTTGCAGGTGGTCAAGGTCGAGACCGCGCGCGGGCCGGTGGTGCTGGCGTCCGATGCCGCGCATTACTACGCCAATCTGCAGCGCAAGAGCCCGTTCCCCATCGTCTACAATATCGGTGACATGGCGCAGGGCTGGGAGACGATCGAACGCCTCGCCGGACATCCTGACAGGTTCATTCCCGGCCATGATCCGATCGTGACGGAGATCTATCCGCGTGCCAGCGACAAGGTCGATGCCTGGGCGCTGCATTTGCCGCCGTCGCGGTCGTTTGCGAAATGACGGAATCCGGGGCGTGGTGTCAGCGAGTGCCGGCAGGATCCGCACAAGCAACGATGTCGCGGGGAGATTTTCGAGCCGCTACCTCCGGCGGAGAGAATACCGCCAGGTATCCTCCGTCCCCTGCGAGCTCATATGTGGCAACGTCGCGATAGCCGACGGCGGTCAATTCGCAGCGCAAGAGCTCAATTGGCGTGCCATGCTTCGACGTCGGAAGCTCAAGATCGACAATTCCGACCCGCGCATCCTGCTTTAGAGCGGCCGCGAGATTGTAGAGGAAGGCATAGGGTTGGGCTATCTCGTGATACATGTGCACGAGGATTGCAGCATCCAGCGAGGAAGCGGGCAGACGCGGGTCGTGTGGTTCGCCGAGCGCGAATTGCACGTTCGTCAACTTCAGACGTTCTGTTCGCCTGGCGAGCTCGATGAGGTAATCCCGCGTGACGTCCTGGGCAACGACAGAACCGGCGGGGCCGACGACGTGCGAGAGCCTGACCGTGTGGTAGCCGCTGCCTGCTCCAATGTCGCCCACTGTCATACCTGGTTTCAGTTCAAGAGCACGTGCGATTTGACCGGCCTCATTGAGGGCGTCTCGGCGCTCTTCGGCGGCACGGCGCGGGCTGACGATCCGTGCAACAGGGCGCTGTGGTGAGGGAAACTCGTTTGCAGCGACTCCGGGGGAAGCCAGATAACCTATGTCAGCGGCGTATGCGCGAGTTACGGCAAACGCCGCAAGTAGCGCCGTTATATAAGCCAGTGCCGTCACGGACCTGCCAAGCTTTCTCAATCGGCCTCCCAAAAGCCGACGTCTGCACCTCTATGAGTACGCGCCCTAATACGCCTCTTTCGCGTCGGCCTCTTCGCTGGTCTGGATCAGGTCGAGGCTCTGTTCGATCTTGCCGAGCAGGGCCGACAGTTGCTTGCGCTCCTGCGCAGAGAGGCAGGCGAGGATCTCGTCTTCCCGCCGCAGCAATTGCGGGAACAGCTCTTCGTACAGCGCGCGACCCTTCTTCGTCAGTTGCAGGCGGAATTCGCGGCGGTCGGCTTCGTTCTCGACCCGCTCGATCAGCCCCTGGTGCAGCAGCGCGGTCACGGCGCGGCTGATGGTGGATTTGTGCGTGCGGGTGCATTGCGAGATGTACTGCGCGCTACAGGCATCGTTGCGGAAGCCGAGCGTGGCGATCACGCGCCAGGCCGGAATGTCGAGGCCGTGACGCTCCTGATATTCGACCGCAAGCGCGGAACTCACCTCGGCGGCCAGCCGGTTGAGGCGGAACGGCACGAATTTGAACAAATCGAGCCGCGCATTCGGCCGCAATGAAGCCTCGTCGGCCTCACGTGCCTTCAGCGCGATGTCGCTGGATGTCCTCGCCAAGGCTTGCGCTCCGAATTCCAGTTGACGGCCGGCCGGCTCCGGTCCAAAATAGTTGCACGTGAGACTATCTAGCAGATCAGTCCTCTCTTGACCAGAGCCGAGGTTAGCGCATGGCGCAGGCCAATACGCAGCAGGCCAAAACCCAGTTCGGCTATCGCCGCCATCCCGACCAGGATCGTCCCGGCCAGAGTGCGGCCGAGCATCCCGTGGTGGTCGTCGGCGCGGGGCCGGTGGGGCTGTCGCTCGCGATCGACCTTGCCCAGCGCGGCCAGCGCGTCGTCCTTCTGGATGATGCCGACCGGATCGGCGAAGGCTCGCGCGCGATCTGCTTCTCCAAGCGGTCGCTCGAATATTGGGATCGGCTCGGCGTCGGCGACCGCATGGTCGAGAAGGGCGTGGTGTGGAGCGTCGGCCGCATCTTCCATGGCGAGTCGCAGCTTTACCAGTTCAACCTGTTGCCCGAGGACGGTCACAAGCGGCCGGCCTTCATCAATCTCCAGCAATATTACGCCGAGGCCTATCTGGTCGATCGCATCAGCGATCTCTCTGAGATCGATCTGCGCTGGCGCAACAAGGTGACGGCGCTTGAACAGCGCAACGATTCCGTCGCGCTGACGATCGAGACGCCGGAGGGCGCCTATCGCCTGCACGCGCAATATGTCGTCGCCTGCGACGGCGCGCGCTCGTCGCTGCGGCAGATGGTCGGCGCCGAGTTCGCGGGACAGGTGTTCGAGGACCAGTTCCTGATCGCCGACGTCAAGATGACCGCGGAGTTCCCGACCGAGCGCTGGTTCTGGTTCGATCCGCCGTTTCATGCCGGCCGCTCCGCGCTGCTGCACCGTCAGCCCGACGACGTCTGGCGCATCGATCTCCAGCTCAATCGCTATGCCGATCCCGTCGTCGAGAAGAAGCCGGAGAACGTGCGGCCGCGGATCGCGCGCATGCTCGGTCACGACAAGTTCGAGTTCGAGTGGATCTCGCTCTACAAATTCCAGTGCCGGAGGATGGATCGCTTCCTCCACGGCCGGGTGATTTTTGCGGGCGATTCCGCGCATCAGGTCTCGCCCTTCGGTGCGCGCGGTGCCAATTCCGGGCTAGAGGACGCCGAGAATCTGTCCTGGAAGCTCGATCGTGTGTTGCGCGGCACCTCGCCGGCGAGCCTGCTCGAGAGCTACCATGTCGAGCGGAGTCTCGCGGCCGACGAGAACATCCGCGAATCGACCCGCTCGACCGATTTCATGGCGCCGAACTCGCACCAGGAGGCGCGGCTGCGCAAGGCAGTGCTGTCGCTGGCTAAGGAGACCGAATTCGGCAAGCGCATGGTCAATGGCGGGCGGCTCTCGGTGCCGTGCAGCTACGACTCGCCGCTGTCATCGCCCGACGCGGAGGCGTGGCGCGGCGGACCGTTGCCCGGCTGTTCCATGCTCGACGCGCCCGTTGGCGAGCAGGCCTATCTGACCGATGCATTCCGCCAGGGTGGAACGGACTTCACCTTGCTGTCGTTCAGCAATGGCGCGGCGGTCGATGCGCCCGATGGTGTCAAGGATATCCGCATTGGTGGCGAGGGCGGGCTTGCCGATCCCTCGGGCCTTGTCGCAAAGCGCTATGACGCCGCGCCTGATACAGCCTATCTGCTCAGGCCCGACGGCTACGTTGCGGCCCGCTTCCGCCATCCGACGCGTGCGGCGATCGCGGCCGCGTTGTCGCGGGCCCAAGGCTTGAATTGAGGATTCGCATGCCGCTTTCAATCAGCTCCAACTTCGCGCGGCCCGACGATGCCTTTCGTGCCATCGTCGAGGCGCACCGCGGCTTCACGGACGAGCAGAGCGCCGATTTCGACGCGGCACTGGTCCTGATCCTCGCCAACCATATCGGCGACATCGACGTGTTGCGGGAAGCGATCGTGCTCGCGAAGCGGCGCATGACCGACGGCCAGCAGCAACAACAGCAACAACAATAACCCCAAGACCTGAGGACGAATTGATGGCGAAGAACTTCGCATCCACCGGCGATCTCTCCGAGAAGAAGATCACCTTCTCAGAGATCGGCACCGATCTCTATGCCTTCACCGCGGAGGGCGATCCGAACACCGCGATCATCGTCGGTGACGACGGCTGCCTGGTGTTCGACGCGCAGTCGACGCCGGCGATGGCCAACAAGGTGATCGAGCGCGTCCGCACCGTCACCGACAAGCCGATCGAATATGTCGTGCTGTCGCACTATCACGCCGTGCGCGTGCTGGGCGCCTCCGCCTACAAGGCGCAGGGCATCGTGGCCTCGCAGGAGACCTATCGCCTCATCGAGGAACGCGGCCAGCAGGATTGGGATTCCGAATATGGCCGCTTCCCGCGGCTGTTCCAGGATGCCGCGAGCATTCCAGGCCTGACCTGGCCGACGCTCACGTTCGAAGGCGAGATGTCGATCTATCTGGGCAAGCGCGAGGTGCGCCTGATGCAGTTGGGCGCAGGCCACACCTCCGGCGACATCGTCGCCTGGGTGCCGGATGCCGAAGTGATGTTCTCCGGCGACCTCATCGAATATCACTCGGCCTGCTATTGCGGTGACGCGCATTTGCGCGAATGGCCGCTGACGCTGAACGAGATCCGCAACTTCAATCCCAAGGCGATCGCGCCGGGCCGCGGCGATGCGCTGAAGGGCACGGCCACGGTGCGCGAAGCCATCGCGATGACGCGTGACTTCGTTACCTCGCTCTATGGCGCGGCCGAAATTTCGGTCGCCAGGGGGCGTACGCTGAAGGAATCGATGGCGGCGACGCGCGAAGTCATGGATCCGAAGTTCCACAGCTTCGCCATCTACGAGCACTGCCTGCCGTTCAACGTGTCGCGCGCCTATGACGAGGCGTCGGGGATCGACGACCCCGTGATCTGGACCGACAAGCGCGACCAGGAAATGTGGGCCGCCCTGCAAGGAGGAGGATAGTCATGAACGTCAACACCTCGCCTGATCAGATCATCCGGAGCTCGGCGCAGGTCACGCCGGGCTACATGTCCGGCTTCGGCAACAGCTTCGAGACCGAGGCGCTGCCGGGCGCGCTGCCGATCGGGCGCAACTCGCCGCAGCGCTGCGCTTACGGGCTCTACGCCGAGCAGCTCTCCGGCTCACCCTTCACCGCGCCGCGTGGCACCAATGAGCGCTCCTGGCTCTATCGCATCCGCCCCTCGGTGAAGCATTCCGGCCGCTTCGAGAAGGCCGATGCCGGCCTGTGGCGCTCGGCGCCCTGCCATGAATACGATCTGCCGATCGCGCAGCTGCGCTGGGACCCGGCGCCGATCCCGAAGGAGGACATGACCTTCCTCCAGGGCGTGCAGACCATGACGACGGCTGGTGATGTCAACACGCAGGCCGGCATGGCCGCGCATGTCTATCTCATCACCAAGTCGATGGTGGATCAGCATTTCTACAATGCCGACGGCGAACTGATGTTCGTGCTCCAGCAGGGCAATCTGCGCGTCGTCACCGAATTCGGCCGTATCGACGCCGAGCCCGGCGAGATCGTGGTGATCCCGCGCGGCGTCAAATTCCGCGTCGAGATTCCGAACGGTCCTGCGCGCGGCTATCTCTGCGAAAACTACGGCGGCGCCTTCACGCTGCCGGAGCGCGGGCCGATCGGCGCCAATTGCCTCGCCAACGCGCGCGACTTCCTCACCCCGGTCGCGTATTACGAGGACAAGGACACGCCGACCGAGCTCTACGTGAAATGGGGCGGCTCGCTGTTCAAGACCACGCTGCCGCATTCGCCAATCGACGTTGTCGCCTGGCACGGCAATTACGCGCCCTATAAATACGATCTGCGCACCTTCTCTCCCGTAGGCGCGATCGGGTTCGATCACCCCGATCCCTCGATCTTCACGGTGCTGACCTCGCCGTCGGAGACCGCGGGCACCGCGAACATCGACTTCGTGATCTTCCCCGAGCGCTGGATGGTGGCCGACAACACCTTCCGTCCGCCGTGGTACCACATGAACATCATGAGCGAGTTCATGGGCCTGATCTACGGCGTCTACGACGCCAAGCCGCAGGGTTTTGTCCCGGGCGGCATCTCACTCCACAATTGCATGCTGCCGCACGGTCCCGACCGCGATGCCTTCGAGCACGCCAGCAACGGCGAGCTGAAACCGGTCAAGCTGACCGGCACCATGGCCTTCATGTTCGAGACCCGCTACCCGCAGCGCGTGACAGCGCATGCCGCGAAGTCGTCGACGCTGCAGGACAATTACGCGGACTGCTGGACGGGCCTGGAGAAGCGATTCGATCCGAACAAGCCGTAGTCTTGCTTACCCTCCCCTGGAGGGGGAGGGTCGCTACGCATGCAGCGAAGCGGAATGCGTAGCGGGGTGGGGTGATGGTCTCTCCGCAAGGAACACTGCCCGTGTTGAGAGATCACCCCTCCCCGTCTCATATTTCGCTGCGCTCAATATGAGCCGACCCTCCCCCTCCAGGGGAGGGTGACAGAAGTTCAGCACCAGAATTCGTATGGCAGGAAACATGCCCCACCCCAACGACCCCAGCCTCCGATCCTTCATCGAGGTCGATCCCGCCTCCGACTTCCCGATCCAGAACCTGCCCTATGGCGTGTTCTCGACCTCGGCCAATCCGACGCCGCGCGTCGGTGTCGCGATCGGCAACTACGTGTTCGATCTCTGGGCGCTCGAGCAGGATTGCCGGCTTGATGTCGGGCCGCTCGGCGTATTCTCCGCGCCCTCGCTCAATCCGTTCATGGCGCTCGGACCGAAGGTCTGGACGAAGACACGCGCGCGGATCAGCGAGCTGCTGCGTCATGATCATCCGGAGCTGCGTGACAATGAGGAGCTGCGCAAGCAGGCCCTGGTGCCGATGCGCGATGCAAAATTGCATCTGCCGTTCGCAGTGTCCGGCTATACCGATTTCTATTCGTCGAAGGAGCACGCCACCAATGTCGGCGTGATGTTCCGCGGCAAGGACAACGCGCTGCAGCCGAACTGGCTGCACATGCCGATCGCCTATAATGGTCGCGCCTCGACCGTCGTGGTCTCCGGAACGAAGGTGAAGCGGCCGCGCGGCCAGCTGAAGCCGCCGAATGTCGAGGTGCCGAGCTTCGGGCCGTGCAAGCGGCTCGATTTCGAGCTGGAGATGGGCGTCGTGGTCGGCCAGCCCTCTGCCATGGGCGGCATGCTGACCGAGCAACAGGCCGAGGAGATGATCTTCGGTTTCGTGCTGCTCAACGACTGGAGCGCGCGCGACATCCAGCAATGGGAATATGTGCCGCTCGGGCCGTTCCTGGCAAAAGCGTTCGCGACCTCGATCAGCCCGTGGGTGGTGACGCGCGAGGCGCTGGAGCCGTTCCGGCTGAAGGGGCCGGAGCAGGAGCCGGTGCCGCTGGACTATCTCAAGCAGGCGAAGCCGCAGAACTATGATCTCGAGCTCGACGTCTCCTTGCGCGCGGCCGGCGCCAATGCGCCCGCCGGCATCAGCCGCACCAATTTCAAATACATGTACTGGTCCTCGGTGCAGCAGCTCATGCATCACGCCTCCAGTGGCTGTGCGATGAATGTGGGCGATCTCCTTGGGTCCGGCACCATCTCCGGCCCGGAGAAGAACCAGCGCGGCAGCCTATTGGAGATCAGCTGGAACGGCACCGAGCCGGTGGAATTGCCCGGCGGCATCAAGCGGTCGTTTTTGGAAGACGGCGACAGCCTCGTCATGCGCGGCTGGTGCCAGGGCAATGGCTACCGGGTCGGGTTCGGAGAGGTCGAGGGGACGATTTTGGCGGCGGAGTAGCCGCGCGTTCCGGTGTCGTAGGGTGGGCAAAGCGAAGCGTGCCCACCATCACGATCGCGCTTGCGGAGACGTGGTGGGCACGGCGCAAGGGCGCCTTTGCCCACCCTACGAAGTCACCGCCTCTCCGGCGGCACGTCCCTGACCCGCGCGCAATGCGCCGCGACATCCTCCACGCTGTACTTCAAATGCACCCGCTTGTCGGACGGCACGTGTTTGGTGACGCACACGCCCGGCCGCCATTCCTGCGTCGGCCTGATCGGGCGCGGCGCAAAGCCGCCGCCGCAATTCGGGCAGACGTTGGAGAGTTTCGTCTCCACGCAATCCGCACAGAACGTGCATTCATAGGAGCAGATCCGCGCGTCCGTTGCATCAGGCGGCAGGTCGCGGTCGCAATATTCGCAGTTCGGTCGAAGCTGGAGGGCCATGGCAGAATCTCCGCAGATTGGCTTGATCATCGCAGACGGCGCGTGAAGCGCGAATGCCGTAGTTCCCTCGATTTCAGCCAGCCTTCAAATCCTTCAGCGGCAGCCGCGAGCTTTCCTTGAGCCTGTCGAGCACGATCGAGGAGCGCACATGCGCCACGCTCTGGTGCGGCATCAGCACGTCGTTGACGAGATTGGAGAGACCCTTGAGGTCGCGCAGCACGGCTTTGAGCACGTAATCGGCGTCGCCCGTCAGCGAATAAGCTTCCTGGATCTCGTCGATGCGGTTGACCAAGGCGCGGAAGCGTTTCGAATTGTCCGGCGAGTGGGTCGCGAGCCCCACCTGGATAAAGGCGATCACGCCGAAGCCCAGCGCTTCGCTGGAGAGATCGGCGTGATAGCCCGAGATCACCTTCTCCTCCTCCAGCCGCATCCGCCGCCGCGAGCATTGCGAGGCCGAGAGACCCGCGAGATCGGCGAGCTCCTGGTTGGTGAGGCGGCCGTCGTCCTGGAGCGCGCCCAGGATCTTGAGGTCGAAGGCGTCTACGGAGATCATGCGTCATTTATCCATTTCATGCACGGATCGTGCATATGATAGCCAAAACGCGTCCCGTTTGCACGCTCATTGCACGCCCGGTGAAGGATAGTTCATGGCAGCAGCAATTGGAGAGCACCATGGGTCCGTTTCCGCACGATGCACCGCCGGCCACCGTCACCGCCGACAATCCGATGGGCACCGACGGGTTCGAGTTCGTCGAATATGCGCATCCCAATCCGGAAGAGCTGCACGCGTTGTTCAAGCTGATGGGTTATGCGCCCGTCGCCCGCCACAAGAGCAAGAAGATCACGGTCTACCGCCAGGGCGACATCAACTATCTCGTCAACGAGGAGCCCGGCACCCACGGCTTCGACTTCGTCGCCGCGCACGGCCCCTGCGCGCCGTCGATGGCGTTTCGCGTGGTCGATGCGAAGGCGGCCTATGACCGTGCGATCGCGCTCGGCGCCGAACCTGCCGATGTGTCGTCGGTGCAGAAGACGCTTGATGTGCCCGCGATCAAGGGCATCGGCGGCAGCCTGCTCTATTTCGTCGATTGCTACGGCGCCAAGGGCTCGGCTTACGATGCCGAGTTCGAGTGGTTGGGGGCACGCGATCCCAAGCCGGTCGGTGCCGGCCTGTTCTATCTCGATCACCTCACCCACAACGTCCATCGCGGCCGCATGGATGTGTGGACGGGCTTCTACCAAAAGCTGTTCAACTTCCGCCAGATCCGCTTCTTCGACATCGAGGGTCGCGCCTCCGGCCTGTTCTCGCGCGCGCTGACCAGCCCCGACGGCAAGATCCGGATTCCGATCAACGAGGACGCCGGCGATTCCGGCCAGATCGAGGAATATCTCAATATCTATCGCGGCGAGGGCATCCAGCACATCGCCTGCGGCTGCCGCGATATCCACGCCACCATCGAAGGCCTGCGCGAAGCCGGCCTGCCGTTCATGCCGTCGCCGCCCGAGACCTATTTCGAGCGGATCGACGCGCGCCTGCCGAAGCACGGCGAGGACGTCGCGCGGCTCCAGACCAACGGCATTCTGATCGATGGTGAGGGCGTGGTCGATGGCGGCCAGACCAAGGTGCTGCTGCAGATCTTCTCCGCCAACGCGATCGGCCCGATCTTCTTCGAGTTCATCCAGCGCAAAGGCGACGACGGCTTTGGCGAGGGCAACTTCAAGGCCCTGTTCGAGTCGATCGAGGAGGACCAGATCCGGCGCGGCGTGTTGAAGGTGGATACGGCGGCGTAGGTCGCTGCGTTCGGGCACACTGCCGTGGTGGGCAAAGCGCAAGCGTGCCCACTACTTCTATCAGAATTGCGGAGCGGTGGTGGGCTCGGCGCTTCGCGCCTTTGCCCACCCTACGCGATCTTTGCCGAGGCTAGATCTACCTCTTCCACGCAGCCATCACCGCACCAATCTCCGCGCCCTCCGGCTCCCGCACCGCCGACGGCGTGCGTGAGAACCGCGGCGCGGGCGCGGGCTGCTTCACGCCGTGGCGCTCGAGGAAGACGTTGCGGGCGACCATGTGCGGATGCTCGGTCGCTTCCGACATGGTGAGCACCGGCGCGAAGCAGATGTCGGTGCCTTCCATGATCTTGCACCAGTCCTCGCGGGTCTTGCTCCTAAACACGGCCTGCAACTTCTGCTTCAGCGCGGGCCAGGCCTTGGGGTTCATCTGCGCGTCGAAGTCGGCATCGGTCAGGCCCGCGTGCTCGCGCAGCAGCGCGTAGAACTGCGGTTCGATCGAGCCGATCGAGACGAAGTGCCCGCAGGCACATTCATAGACGCCGTAGAAATGTGCGCCGCCGTCGAGGAAGTTCTGGTTGCGCCCCTCGCTCCAGCGGCCGATCGTCTTCATGTCGAAGAAGAACGACATCAGCGATGCCGCGCCGTCGCACATCGCGGCGTCCACGACCTGGCCCTTGCCGGACCTTTGCGCTTCGAGGAGGGCGGCGAGCACGCCGACGACGAGATAGAGTGCACCGCCGCCGAAATCGCCGACCAAATTGAGCGGCGGCACCGGGGCTTCCTTGGTGCCGATCGCGGCCAGCGCGCCGGTGATCGAGATGTAATTGATGTCATGGCCGGCGGCGTTGGCCAGCGGGCCTTCCTGGCCCCAGCCGGTCATGCGGCCGTAGACGAGTTTGGGATTGCGCGCGAGCACGACGTCGGGCCCGAGCCCAAGCCGTTCCATCACGCCGGGACGAAAGCCCTCGACCAGCGCGTCGGCGCTGGCAAGCAGGTCGAGCACCTCTGCGATCGCCGCCTTGTCCTTGAGGTCGAGCTCGATCACCTTGCGGCCGCGGCCCGCGACCGACTTCATGCTCTTCTTCGCACCGACGCGATCGAGCGTGACGACATCGGCGCCCATGTCAGCCAGCATCATGCAGGCGAATGGGCCGGGTCCGATGCCGGCGAATTCGACGACACGGAAGCCCGAAAGCGGGCCGGAGGTGCGGACGGAGGAGGTGGGCGCTGGTTTATCGAGCACGCTGTTGTTTCCTCGGGTCACCGGCGAATGCCGGTGGTCCGGCAATCGCCTTAGACGTTCCTCTTTGGGGACGAGTTAATTGGCTGATTAACTTTTCTCGCCTTCATGTCCGCGTGGCAAGCGGTTTTCATGCATGGGCGCATAATAAAAAGCGGCGCGCATTGCTGCGCGCCGCGGAAGATTTGTGTTGAGGCGCTAAGGCGCGACGCGCTGTCGCGCTTTAGCGACTCGGTCAGCCCGCGGCGGCCACCGCGCGCTGCGCCATCACCTTGACGAGGTTGGCGCGGTATTCCGCGGTCCCGTGGATATCGGCCAGCAATCCGCTCGCCGGAATGCTGACATTGTCGAGCGCCGACGGCGACCAGTTCGCCTTCAGCGCGGCTTCGATCGCGGGCACCCGCATCACGCCGCTCTGCGAGGCGCCGGTGGCGGCAACACGGATCTCGCCCGACTTCGTCTGCGCGACGAACACGGCAGTCAGCGCGAAGCGTGAGGCCGGGTGCCGCATTTTTTCGTAGCCTGCCTTCGCCGGCACCGGGAACGACACCGCGGTGATGATCTCGCCGTCTTCCAGCGCCGTCGTGAACAGGCCCTGGAAGAAGTCCTCGGCCGAGATCGACCGCTTGTTGGTCTTGACGGTGGCACCGAGCGCCAGCAGCGCGGCCGGATAATCCGCGGCGGGATCGTTGTTGGCAATCGAGCCGCCGATCGTGCCGCGATAACGCACGGCGGGATCGCCGAGCACCGAGGTGAGATAGGCGATCGCGGGGATCGCCTTCTTCACGTCGGCATTCTGCATGATGTCGAAATAGGTCGTGCCGGCCTTGATGGTCAGCACGTCGCCCGAGAGCTCGACGCCCTGCAGCTCCTTGATCTTGCCGAGATCGATCACGTCGGACGGGCTGGCGAGCCGCTGCTTCATGACCGGCAGCAAGGTCTGGCCGCCGGCGAGGAATTTCGCCTCACTGCTCTTGCCGAACAGGGCGACGGCCTCGTCGACCGAGGAGGGGCGATGATAAGTGGTCTGGTACATCTTGTTGCTCCTCTCAGGCCGCGTGGATCGTGCGCCACACCCGGTCCGGGGTTGCGGGCATTTCCAGATTGTTCTTGCCGATCGCATCCGTGATCGCGTTGATCACGGCCGCAGAGGCGCCGATCGCGCCGGCCTCACCGCAGCCCTTGATGCCCAGGGGATTGCCCGGGCACAGCGTCGTGGTGTGGGAGAGGTTGAACGAGGGCAGGTCGTCGGCGCGCGGCATGGAGTAGTCCATGAACGAGGCCGTGACGGGCTGGCCGTTGGCATCGTAGATGGCGTGCTCGAGCAGCGCCTGCCCGATGCCCTGGGCAAGGCCGCCATGGACCTGTCCCTCGACGATCATCGGGTTGATCAGCCGGCCGAAATCGTCGGCCGCGACGAAGTTGACGAAGGAGGTCTTGCCGGTGCCGGGATCGACCTCGAGCTCGCAGATGTAGGCGCCGGCCGGGAAGGTGAAGTTGGTCGGATCGTAGAAGGCGCTTTCCTTCAGGCCCGGCTCCATCCCGTCAGGCAGATTGTGCGCGGTGTAGGCCGCGAGCGCGACCATCGGGAAGGCGATCGCCTTGTCCGTGCCGGCCACCTTGAACTCGCCGTTCTCGATGACGATGTCGCCCTCGGACGCTTCGAGCGCATGCGCCGCGATCTTCTTGGCCTTGGACTCCATCTTCTCCATGGCCTTCAGGATCGCGGTGAGACCGACGGCCGCCGAGCGCGAGCCGTAGGTGCCCATGCCGAACTGCACCTTGTCGGTGTCGCCATGGACGATCGAGACCTGGCTGATGGGAACGCCCAAGCGTTCCGCAACGAGCTGGCAGAACGTGGTCTCGTGACCCTGGCCGTGGCTGTGCGAGCCCGTCAGGATCTCGATGGTGCCGACCGGGTTGACCCGCACTTCGGCGGATTCCCACAGACCAACGCCGGCGCCGAGGCTACCGACGGCCTTCGACGGCGCGATGCCGCAGGCCTCGATGTAGCAGGACACGCCGATGCCGCGCAGCTTGCCGTCCGCCTTCGCCTTGGCCTTGCGGGCTGCGAAGCCGGCATAGTCGATCGCCTTCATCGCGGCATCGAGCGAGGCATTAAAATCACCGGTGTCATAGGCCATGATCACAGGCGTCTGGTGCGGGAACTGGGTGATGAAGTTGCTCCGGCGCAGTGCTGCCGGATCGACCTTGAGCTGCCGCGCCGCCGTCTCCATCAGCCGCTCGATCAAATAGCTCGCCTCGGGGCGGCCTGCGCCGCGATAGGCGTCGACCGGCGTGGTGTTGGTGTAGACCCCGACCACCTCGGCATGGATCGCCGGGATGTTGTACTGGCCCGACAGCAGCGTCGCGTAGAGATAGGTCGGGACCGACGAGGAGAACAGCGACATGTAGGCGCCGAAATTGGCGTAGGTCTTCACCTTCAAGCCGGTGATCTTGTTGTTGGCATCGAACGCCATTTCGGCATGGGTCACATGGTCACGGCCATGCGCATCGGTGAGGAAGGCCTCGGTGCGGTCGCCGGTCCATTTTACTGGACGGCCGACCTTCTTCGAGGCCCACAGCGCCACCATCTCCTCGGGATAGATGAAGATTTTTGAGCCGAAGCCGCCGCCGACGTCGGGGGCGATCACGCGCAGCTTGTGCTCGGGGGCGATGTTGTAGAACGCCGAGAGCACGAGGCGGGCGACGTGCGGGTTCTGCGAGGTCGTATAGAGCGTGAAGTGCTCTTCCGCCGCGTCATAGTCGGCGATCGCCGCGCGCGGCTCCATCGCGTTCGGGGCGAGGCGGTTGTTGGTGACGTCGAGCTTGACCACATTGGCGGCCTTGGCGAAGGCGGCATCCGTCGCGCCCTCGTCGCCGATCACCCAGTCATAGACCTGGTTGCCGGGGGCTTCGGGGTGAAGCTGGGCTGCGCCGGCCTTGATCGCGGCATGGATATCGGCGACTGCCGGCAGCTCTTCATAATCCACGACCACGGCTTCGGCCGCGTCGCGCGCGAGGTTCTTGCTGTCGGCGATCACGACCGCGACGGCCTGACCGACGAAGCGCACGGTTTCCGGCGCCATCGCCGGCCATGCGCCCATCTTCATCGGGCTGCCGTCCTTGGAGGTGATGGCCCAGCCGCAGATGAGATTGCCGACCTTGTCGTCGACGATCTGCTGTCCCGTGAGCACGGCGACCACGCCCGGCATGTTGAGCGCGGCGGATGAATCGATCTTCTTCACCTTGGCATGCGCATGCGGGCTTCTGATGAAATGGGCATGGGTCATGCCCTGCAATTTGATGTCGTCGACGTAACGGCCTTTGCCGGTAATGAAACGCTTGTCTTCCTTGCGCACGACGCGCGCGCCGATGCCTTCAACACCCATGTCTGGTCCTCCCGACCGGAAGTTTCTTTGACTGCGCTTTCCCTCGAAAGCGGCAGCGGTGGTTCTTTATTCGAGGCGCGCCGATTTACTCGGCCGCCTGCGAGACCTTCATGCGCCCGGCTGCGTCCAGCACGGCCTTGACGATGTTGTGGTAGCCGGTGCAGCGGCAGATATTGCCTTCGAGCTCTTGGCGCACGGTGGGCTCGTCGAGCTGGCCGCCATGGCGGTGCACGATGTCGATCGCCGACATGATCATGCCCGGCGTGCAATAGCCGCATTGCAGGCCGTGATTGTCGCGGAAGGCGGCCTGCATCGGATGCAGCTCATCGCCCTTGGCGATGCCTTCGATGGTGGTGACGCTGGCGCCGTCGGCCTGGCCGGCCAGCATGGTGCAGGATTTCACCGCCTTGCCGTCCACGTGTACGACGCAGGCGCCGCACTGGCTGGTGTCGCAGCCGACATGGGTCCCGGTGAGGTTGAGGTGATCCCGCAGGAGTTGGACCAGCAGCGTGCGGTCCTCGACGTCGACGGCAACGGCCTTGCCGTTCACCGTCAGTTTGACTGTAGACACGGAATATACCTCCCCGGATTGATTTTGATTGTTTCTAATTAGAGACCGCCGCCCCCTGACATTGCAACTAGGATTTTGGTCACGCCGGTCATGGAAAAGTTATCGATCCTGACGAGCGGGCAATGACTTGGGCCGGCGAAGCGGGTCGACCGCCGCAAAATGGTCGGCCCATGTGGGATGCCAGCCGTCATCCCATCCGGTCGGCTTTTGGCCGACAAAGCCGGAAATTGCGCAGGTGCGGCGAATTTACCGCCCTTTATCCATTCTGCCCTAGTTTTGCGCATCCGGCGGGGCGCCTCCGGATCACGGCTGAATAGAAAATGGGGGTTGGAATGTCCGGGCGTATCGCGTCGCCGTCGAAGCGTACAATATTTCCGACCCTCCGGTTCCGCGCCAAGATCATCCTCGGCTTCGCCGCGGTGCTGGTGATCTCCGCCGGCAGCATGGCTTTCTCTTATTTCGGTTTCGAGCGGGTCTCGGCCGGGGTCGGGTCCTACCGCAGCAGCGTCACCGAGGCCGATCTCGCCCGCAACATCGACCGCGAGCTGCTCGCCTACCGCTCGGCAGTCCGTTATTTCGTCGTCACCGGCAAGGAGGACGATGCCAAGGCAGCGCTGGACGCCGAGACCGGCCTGAAGAGCGCCATCGACCAGGCGGTCAAGAGTGCCCAGAAGCCGGCGCGGCAGGAGGGCCTCAACAAGCTCGCCAAGGAATTCTCCAACTTCTCCGCAACCTTCGCAAAGGTCCTCCAGGCCAAGCGCGACAGCGCGCTGCTGGTGCAGAACCAGCTGACGCGCCAAGCCAATCTCCTGAAATACAAGCTTGACGATATCGGCAACAATGCCTCCGATTCCGAGGCGCAGTCGATCGAGTTCGGCACCAAGCAGGTCAACGCCCAGTTCCAGACCGCGAGCGCGGCGGCGACCAATTTCGTGCTGACGTCCGACCAGGCGATCGCGACCAGCGCGCTGGCGCGGCTGAAATTCGTCGAGAATTCGCTCGGCGCGGTCTATTCCATGGACGACAAGATCGTCGCCGGCCTGAAGGACGCCAAGACCATCCTCGTGGCCTATCGCGAAGCGCTGGAGAAGCTGATCGCCAACGCCAAGATGGTGGATGAGCTCGTCACCGAGATGAGCGGTTCTGCCGGTGCGATCCTGCAAGGCGCCACCGCCATGAAGGCGGACCTCGTCGCCGAACAGCAGCGGCTGGATTCGGAGTCGGAAGCGACCATCGGACGGACCGAGCAACTGGTGCTGATGCTGGCCGTCGGCGGCACGCTGCTCGGCGCGATCCTCGCCTTTCTGCTCGGCACCGGCATCTCGCGTCCGATGATCGCGATGTGCAAGGCGATGCGCGAGCTCGCGTCGGGCAATTTCGACGTCGTGCTGCCGGGCCTCGGCCGCAGGGACGAGATCGGCGAGATGGCCGGCGCGGTCGAGGAATTCAAGGTTCAGGCCGTGGCCAAGGCCGAGCGCGACGCCGCCGCCAGCGAAGCCCAGAACAAGGAACTGGCCACCGCACGTCGTTCCGAGCTGATTCGCTTCGCCGATGACTTTGAAAGCGCGGTCGGTGCCATCGTGTCGAACGTGTCGGCTTCCGCTGTGCAGCTCGAATCGGCGGCGTCCACACTGACCCGAACCGCCGAAACCACGCAGACCCTGTCGAGCCAGGTCGCCGGTGTCTCCGAGCAGGCCTCGAGCAACATGCAGTCGGTCGCAACCGCGACGGAAGAGCTTTCGGCCTCCGTCGAGGAGATCGGCCGCCAGGTCCGCGATTCCAGCCGCATCGCGGAAGATGCGGTGGTTCAGGCCAAGGAAACCGACGGCCGGATCGGCAAGCTGTCGCACGCCGCCCAGCAGATCGGCGAGGTGGTCAAATTGATCACCGCGATCGCCGAGCAGACCAACCTTCTGGCGCTCAACGCCACCATCGAGGCGGCGCGTGCCGGCGAGGCCGGCCGCGGCTTTGCCGTGGTCGCCAGCGAAGTGAAGTCGCTGGCCAGCCAGACCGCGAAGGCCACCGACGAGATTTCCTCGCACATCGCGGGCATGCAGGGCGCGACGGCCGAGTCGGTCGCCGCGATCAAGGAGATCGGCGCCACCATCGGCAAGATTTCGTCGATCTCGACCTCGATCGCGAGCGCCGTGGAAGAGCAGGGCGCCGCGACGCAGGAGATTGCCCGCAGCGTCCAGACCGTCGCGCAGGGCACCCAGACCGCCGCCACCGACATCGGCCAGGTCAACCGTGGCGCCGCCGAAACCGGCTCGGCCTCGGAGGAGGTCCTGAATTCGGCCAAAACCCTGTCCAGCGAAAGCACCCGCCTGCGCGCCGAGCTCGACCGGTTCATGGGGAATATCCGGGCGGCATAAGGCTCGGCCGCGTCCGAAGCCGCTGCCGTCGCGTCACTCTCGGCTGTCGTCCCGCGAAGGCGCGTGAGCGCGGGGACGACAGCCGAGTGCGCATCTCCCCGCGTCACCTAACCGCAAGTTGCGACGCCATAAATTTACCGCCGCTTATCCTTTGCACTCTACCGTGCTCACGAGTCAGGAAGCGGGCTGCTTCCGGGCTGCGCCTGGTTTTCCGCGAATGGAATGGGGTGGGGAATGCCCGTCAAGTCGACGCCGAACACATCGAAGCTCTTCACCCTGCGTTTTCGTGCAAAAATCATCCTCGGCTTCGTGGCGGTGCTGGCCATCCTCGCCGTCAGCATGGCTTTCGCCTATTTCGGCTTCGAGCGGATCCAGGCCGCCGTCGCCTCCTACCGGGCCAGCGTGTCGGAAGCGGACCTCGCGCGGACCGTGGACCGCGAGCTGATCGCCTATCAGGGACTGGCGCGGGCCTATACGCTAACGGGCGCGACCGATGACGAGACCGCGGCCAAGGCCGCCGAAGAGAATCTGAAGGGCGCGATCGCCAAGTCGGTGGCGGCCACGACCGGCGCGGCGCGCCGCGAGCAGGTCGGCAAGCTCGAGGCCGAATTCCAGCGCTTCACCAAGGTGTTCGGTGAGATCATCACGTTGACCCGCGAGAACAACAAGATCGCCGCCGACGAGCTCAACAGCGTCGGCAACAAGATCCGCTTCAAGTTCGACGATCTCGCCGATACGGCCGCGCTGGCGGGCCTGAACTCGGTTCAGACCACCGCCAAGGACGTCACCTCGCAATATCTCGCGGTCTCCACCTCGGTCAGCGCCTTCGTCGCCAAGCCGGAGCCGAAGACCGCCGACGGCGTGATCGCCCGCATCAAGTTTTTGGAGACCCTGCTGGTCTCGATCTATGCCAATGACCAGAAGATCACCGACCGCGTCACCGAGATCGGCAACCTGCTGAAGCAGTACCGCACCTCTTTCTCGAAGCTGACCGAGAACGTGAAGATCATCGTCAAGTTGAACGGCGAGATGACCAAGACGGCGGCGGGCATTCTCAAGCTCTCGGCCGAGTTGCGGTCCGATCTGACCTCGGATCAGCAGCGCATCGAAGCGAGCGCCAACTCCACCATC
This sequence comes from Bradyrhizobium sp. S3.7.6, assembly GCF_054061875.1. Lineage (NCBI taxonomy): Bacteria > Pseudomonadati > Pseudomonadota > Alphaproteobacteria > Hyphomicrobiales > Nitrobacteraceae > Bradyrhizobium > Bradyrhizobium sp. S3.7.6. The sequence goes on from NZ_JBSSEQ010000001.1 coordinate 1,247,846, forward strand.
ACCGAGACCGAACGGCTGATGCTGATGATGGCGCTCGGCGGCCTCGCCATTGGCGCCGTGCTGGCCCTGATGCTCGGCAACGGCATCTCGCGTCCGATGATCGCGATGTGCAAGGCGATGCGCGAGCTTGCGTCCGGCAATTTCGACGTCGTGCTGCCGGGCCTGGGCCGCAAGGACGAGATCGGCGAGATGGCTGGCGCGGTCGAGGAATTCAAGGTTCAGGCTGTCGCGAAAGCCGAGCGCGACGCCGCCGCCAGCGAAGCCCAGAACCGCGAGCAGGCCGCAAGCCGCCGCTCCGAGCTGATTCGCTTTGCCGACGATTTCGAGAGCGCCGTCGGCGCCATCGTCTCCAACGTCTCGGCCTCGGCCGTGCAGCTGGAATCGGCGGCCTCCACGCTGACCCGCACCGCCGAGACCACGCAGAGCCTGTCGAGCCAGGTCGCCGGTGTCTCCGAGCAGGCCTCCAGCAACATGCAGTCGGTGGCAACCGCGACGGAAGAGCTCTCGGCCTCCGTCGAGGAGATCGGCCGCCAGGTGCGCGACTCCAGTCGTATTGCGGAAGCTGCCGTGGTGCAGGCGAAGGAAACCGACGGCCGCATCGGAAAACTCTCCCATGCCGCGCAGCAGATCGGCGAAGTGGTCAAGCTGATCACGGCGATCGCCGAGCAGACCAATCTTCTTGCGCTCAACGCCACCATCGAGGCGGCGCGCGCCGGCGAGGCCGGCCGCGGCTTCGCCGTGGTCGCCAGCGAAGTGAAGTCGCTGGCGAGCCAGACCGCGAAGGCGACCGACGAAATCTCCTCCCACATTACGGGGATGCAGGGCGCGACCGCCGAGTCGGTCGCCGCGATCAAGGAGATCGGCGCGACCATCGGCCAGATCTCGTCGATCTCGACGTCGATTGCGAGCGCCGTCGAGCAGCAGGGCGCCGCGACGCAGGAAATCGCCCGCAGCGTCCAGACCGTTGCGCAGGGCACACAGACCGCAGCCACCGACATCGGTCAGGTCAATCGCGGCGCCGCCGAAACCGGTTCGGCCTCGGAAGAGGTGCTGAACTCGGCCAAGACGCTGTCATCCGAAAGCACGCGCCTGCGCGCCGAGCTCGATCGCTTTATGGGCAATATCAGGGCCGCGTAAGGCTCGCCGCGCGTCAGGCGCTTGGCGCTTGAAGACCTCGCTATCGCCTCATACTCCGCTGTCGTCCCGGACAAGCGCGCCCTTAGGCGCGCGCCGATCCGGGATCCATACTCCCAGCGGATAGTTGAGACGGACGGTGGTAACTCCAAGTCTTCGCCAAACCACTCCCTGTGGTTATGGTCCCGGATCTGCGCTTCGCTTGTCCGGGACGACGGGGGGTAAAGAGCGCGAGTCTCACTCCCTCCCGAACGTCCGCTTCAACTCCACCTTCGCGCGCTCCAGGTTTTGCGCGAATGTGTCGTCTTTCTGACGTGAGCCATGCGTCAACTCCCAGCGGCTCCATCGGAAACGGACGATCCCAAGCGCTGTTCCCGCGGGAACCCGCCTTTGCCGCAGGCGTTGTCGCAGGTGGCAGGCGGAATGCCGCACCTCCATGATCGGAACGCCCCTGTCCACACCATGTGAACCGGGGCCGCTTCCATTGGTTAGACCCAGCAACGCGATGGAATTGCAGCAAAGCCCAGCGCTGAATTATGGACCTGCAGTCTCTGCGGCGGTCGCGGCTGACCGCATCATCGAGACCAGCATTCCCGCGCGGCTCGATGCGCTGCCGTGGAGCGGCTTTCATACCCGCGTCGTGCTGGCGCTCGGGATCACCTGGATCCTCGACGGGCTCGAGGTGACGCTGGCCGGCGCGCTCTCCGGCGCGTTGAAGCAGAGTCCGTCGCTGCAATTCTCCAATCTCGATCTCGGTATCGCCAATTCCGCGTATCTTGCCGGTGCGGTGCTCGGCGCGCTCGGCTTCGGCTGGCTCACCGACCGCATCGGCCGCAAGAAGCTGTTCTTCATCACACTGGCGCTTTATCTCTCCGCGACCGCCGCGACCGCCTTGTCGTGGAATGTCGCGAGTTACGCGCTGTTTCGTTTTCTCACCGGCGCCGGCATCGGCGGCGAATACACTGCGATCAACTCGACGATCCAGGAACTGGTGCCGGCGCGCTATCGCGGCTGGACCGACCTCGTCATCAACGGCAGTTTCTGGATCGGCGCGGCGATGGGCGCGGTGGCGGCCATCGTGCTGCTCGATCCCGCATTGATCGGTCCCGATCTCGGCTGGCGCCTCGCCTATCTCATCGGCGCGACCCTTGGCCTCGTCGTGCTGTTGATGCGGATGTGGATTCCGGAGAGCCCGCGCTGGCTGATGATCCACGGCCGGCCCGACCAGGCCCACGCCATCGTGGACGAGATCGAGCGCTCTGTGATCGGGCATGACCGGCATGCGAGCGATGGCCGCTTCACGAAAATACGCCTGAAGATGCGCGACCACACTCCGATCAGGGAGGTCGTGCACACGCTGTTCTTCGTCTATCGTCAGCGCTCCCTGGTCGGCCTCGTGCTGATGAGCGCGCAGGCGTTCTTCTACAACGCGATCTTCTTCACCTTCGCGCTGGTGCTGACCGACTTCTACGGCATCAGCGCCGAGCATGTCGGCTGGTATCTCCTGCCGTTCGCCGCCGGCAACTTCCTCGGGCCGCTGCTGCTCGGCCGCCTGTTCGACACGCTCGGCCGCCGCGTCATGATCACGTTTACCTACGGCGTATCGGGCGTGCTGCTGGCGCTCTCGGGCTATCTGTTCTCGATCGGCGCGCTGAGCGCGCAGGGGCAGACCATTGCCTGGATGGTGATCTTCTTCTTTGCCTCGCCCGCCGCGAGCGCGGCCTACCTGACCGTCAGCGAGACGTTCCCTCTGGAAGTGCGCGCGTTGGCGATTGCAGTGTTCTACGCGGTCGGCACCGGCATCGGCGGCGTGATCGGGCCCGCGCTGTTCGGCGCGCTGATCGACACGGGATCACGCACCAGCGTGTTCGCGGGCTATTTGCTGGGGGCCTTCCTGATGATCGTGGCTGCGATCGTGGCCTGGCGCTACGCCGTCGCCGCGGAACGCAAATCGCTCGAACAAATCGCGCGGCCGCTTGCCTTTATGGAGTAGACTATGAAATCGGAACTCGCGGAATTGGATCAGAAGCGCCCCATGGTTGACGAAGAAGCGCCCGACGCGGTGCCGGTGCCGCATGCGCTCGTGCCGCATCTGGGGGAGACCGCGATCCTGCTCGACATCGACGGCACGCTGCTCGACCTGATGCCGACGCCGCGCGAGGTGTGGGTGCCGCCGGGCCTGTCGGAAACGCTGAACCTGTTGACCGAGCGCACGTCCGGCGCGCTGGCGATGGTCAGCGGCCGTTCGCTCAACGACATCGACCTGATCTTCGCACCCGACGTGTTTCGCGCGGTCGCCGGTCACGGCGCGGAAATGCGCCTGTCGGTGGGCAATGAGGCCGACGACGTGCACGCGCCGCCGATGGACAAGGAGCTGAAGCGGCGCCTGGCTGCGATCGCCAAGCTCAGCCCCGGCATTCTGCTCGAGGACAAGGGCTATTCGCTGGCGCTGCATTATCGTCTCGCGCCGCATGCGGAGAAGGCGATCTTCGAAGCCGTCTCGCTGATCCGCGCCGATCTGCCCAATGCGCCGATCGAGGTGCTGCCCGGCAAGTTCGTTTGCGAGATCAAGCATTCCGGCTTCACCAAGGCCACCGGCGTGCGCGAATTGATGAAGCATGAGCCCTTCAAAGGGCGCCGTCCGATCTTCATTGGCGACGACGTTACCGATGAGACCGTGTTCGCGATCATGCCCGACATGAACGGGCTGTCCTTCTCGGTCGGTCGCCGCGCCATCGGCGTCAACGGCCATTTCGATGAGCCGAAGGATGTGCGCGCGTTCCTCGCGCGTCTGCTCGACGACACAAGGTTGGAATAAGGCACCGACACCTCGGGGCCACATTTGTCGCTCGCGTGGTTCGCTTGCGCGCGCAATTCATGCTGGGCAACACAGTCACGAAAACTGACTTTGTTGAGCGAAACCGCCGGGTTCCCAGCAGAAAAACTGGTTCCAACGCATGTGCCTGATTTTGGTTTCATTTCGTACAAATGATGGACAGGAACCATATTGATGAACAGCAGTTAAACGGGTTGGAATGAAGGAGGGGACGACCTGTGAATTTAGTCGTCGTTTCAAATCGAGTTGCGCGCGGTAAACCCAACGAGCCGATGACGGGCGGCTTGGCTGCGGCATTGCTTCCCGTGGTGGAACATTCGGGTGCTATCTGGGTGGGTTCGTCGGGCCGTGTGCGCGACGGCCATCAGAAGGAACCGTTCGCCGAGATCGAAGCGCTTGGCTCGGGTGCGATTGCGACGCTGGATCTGCCGGCGGCGCACTACGGCGGCTATTACGAAGGCTTTGCCAATTCGGCGCTGTGGCCGGCGCTGCATTCGCGCAGCGATCTGATCCGCGTCTCGCGCGACGACTATGTCAGCTATCGCGAGGTCAACGCCTTCATGGCGCGCGCCTTGATGCGCTTCCGGAAAGCGAAAACGGCTTTCTGGGTGCAGGATTATCATTTCCTCGCGCTCGGCGCGGAGCTGCGCGATCTCGGCGTCGATGATCCGATCGGCTTCTTCCTGCACACGCCGTGGCCGGTCGCCGCGGTGATGCAGGGCGTGCCCAATCATCGCGAGCTGATCACGGCGATGCTGGCCTACGATCTGCTCGGCTTCCAGACCAATGAGGATTGCCAGAATTTCCTCGGCTATGTCGCGGGCGAACTCGGCCTCGCCGTCGAAGACGGCGTTGCGATCTCGCAGCATGGCCGTACGCGTTGCGAGGTCTTTCCGATCGGCATCGATGCGGAGAAGTTCGCAGCTTACGCCGCGAAGTCGGCCTCGCATCCTGACGTGTCGCGGCTGCGCCGCAGCCTCAACGGCGAGCGGCTCGCCATCGGCGTCGACCGGCTCGACTATTCCAAGGGTCTCGTCAATCGCATCAGCGCGTTCGACCGGCTCTGGACCGAGCATCCGCAGTTCGCGCGCAGCATCTCGCTGCTCCAGATCGCCAACCCCTCGCGCGGCGCGATCGAGGCCTATGGCAATCTCCAGAACGAGGTCGCGCGTCTCGTCACCGACGTCAACGGCCGCCACGGCGAGGTCGACTGGACGCCGATTCGCTACCTCAACAAGGGCTTCAGCCAGACCGTGCTCGCGGGTCTCTACCGCACCGCGCAGATCGGCGTGGTGACGCCGCTGCATGACGGCATGAACCTCGTCGCCAAGGAATATGTCGCCGCGCAGAACCCGGCCGATCCCGGCGTGCTGGTGCTGTCGAAGTTCGCCGGCGCCGCCAACGAGCTCGAAACGGCGCTGCTGGTCAATCCGCACGACATCGACGGCATGGCGCGCGCGATCGCGGTTGCGGCCGCGATGCCGCTCGCCGAGCGCAAGATGCGCTGGGACGCGATGATGAAGAAGCTGCGCGGCCACACCATCCAGCAATGGTCCGCCGACTTCGTCGCCGAGCTGGAGAAGTGCCGGACCGAAAAGGCCGTCGTCGCGCCGCTCGAGACCCAGCCGCCGCAGGCACTGCGCTGGCTGAAGTCGGCGATATCAGGTGTGCGGCTGATTTAAGCTCGCTTGCTCTCCCCGTTCTCGCGGGGAGAGGCGCTCAATAACAATACGACACCCCGTCCAAAATCGCGCATTGCCGCTTGTTCGGCGCGTTGGGATCGTCCAGCGGCACCATGCCCTTGCCCTGGCCGACGAACACGCCGGGTCCGACATGCACCGAGCTCTTGTTGCCGATGATCACGCTCGGATGCGGCGAGGCGTTCGAGCGCGTCCCGTCCGGCCAGATGATGGCATCGCCCGAAAGCACCCCGCGCCGCCCGTCGTCGCAACTCACGTCGACGCCCTGCCGGGTGCAGACCTGCGCGGCGGCCGACGCGGCAAAGGCGGAGCCAAGGGCCGAAATCAGGCCCAGCGCGACGATGGTCTTTTGGATGGTCATGGCGTCCCCGGTCGTGTTTGGCGGTCTTGAGTGAATCGTCGCGCCAAACCCGCTTCCGGTTCAGCCTTTGAGCGGTTCCGAAGCGCCAGCTGGCGCCAGATATTGTCTTTCAAATACAATATCTTACGGAAAATTCACCCGATTTCCCCGCGATCTCTTGCAAAATCATCGGCTCCCCTTCAAGAGAGGGCGCTCCGGAGAGATGGCCGAGTGGCTTAAGGCGCACGCTTGGAAAGCGTGTGTGCGGGAAACCGTACCGTGGGTTCGAATCCCACTCTCTCCGCCAGCTCCTATCGAAATGCAAGGTAGATCTCTGTTTTCGACGGTCGCCCCCCCGGATTGCTTCTGGGCGCGACAGGGGTTGGAAAGCGAGATCCTTTCTGAATTCGGTCGAGAGCCGAGCTTAACTGCGCTTGCCTCTGTTTCTGCAGCCTTCACACCCGTGCGCTGTCGTTACCGGTGGCGCCTGCTCCGACGGCGCCCGGCGCGGTGCCGAAACGCCGGCGGAAGCCGCGCGCAAAATGCGTGTAGTCGCGAAAGCCGCAGGCGTAGGCAATATCGCTGAGAGGCTGACCTGTCTTCATCAACGCGCGTCGTTCGATCAGACGCGCCGCATGATCCAGACGGGCCGAACATATGTGGTGACCGCATGTCGACCCACGGGCCGTGAACAGCTTCTGCAAATAGCGCAGTGAAATTCCCGCCTCGGCAGCCACCTCCCGCGGAGAGATGTCCGGATCGGCAAAGCGGTCCTTTATGATGCCGCAGACGCGCATGAACAGCTTGTCGTTGTGACGCGAGCCAAGCGGGGCGGGAGGTGCAAACAGTGCGCCGAGGAGATCGTAGACCACCAGATGCATAAATTGATCAGTCGACGCGAACGCCGGTTCTGCATCGCTGATCGGGTCAAGAGCGAGTTGACAGAGCAGACGTGACGCTTGCGCCTGCCGAGGACCGCACACGCCACCCTGCGGTTCGAAGCCGAGATGCGACGCCAGCTTCTGGCGCGGCACTTGCACACCAAGCCATTGCGCGCTGTCTTCGGCCCGCGAGATGAATGTCACGGGTTTTGTGGAATCGAGCAGGATGACATCGCCAGCAGTGATATTTACGACTCGGTCGTTGTGAATGATGATCGATTCGCCGGTATCCTGAACTGTGACGAAATAGTACTCCATGTTATCACGGCGAATGTCCTGTTCCGTCCGCTCAAGGCGGGTAGCGCTGCAGGTGAGATCCACTGCAGCGAATCCGAAGACGCGCCGCGTGCGCACCTTGCTGGCGAAGATGTTGGTTTCGCGAGCAGGAGTAAACCATCCCCAATCCTCGCGCATTGCAGATCGGAAACCGTCATAGTCCAATTCTGGAGCGCTGAGAAAATCGTCGTTCGGGCGCATCATCACCTCCACGGGTCTTGGTAAAACGAGCCTTGGCAAGCCTAATCGCACGGTTTGTAATGGCCTGCGCCGGAAACCACGGGCAGACGTCGATCAAGCTAGCGTGGCCCGGGACGAGTCCCACTCAACTCTGCGTCACGCCAAATCACGCCCCCGAGATCGTGTCAGCATCGCCGCGAGGCGCGCCAGGCGGTGCGCGCCAGTACGGACGATTGGGCGCGATCGTCTCACGACACCTGAGGTCCAGCCGCCTAGATTCCGATCCTGGTAGTCACGCTTTGACGAGAATCGGAGGCAACAATGATTGCAGAAGTTCAGAATACAATGACGCTAACGGGGAACCGGGCTCTTGTGACCGAGCAGGCAACGCAAAACGAGTCCGATCCTGCCTTGGGAGTTGGGCGGCTTGGAATTCCGGTTCCGCTTCATTGTTTGCCCGTGACGGATGCCACCGTTCTTGAGTTGTACGAATATGTTTTCGCGCCTTGGGTGAAAATGCTCGGCCTTCGTGAGTTCAAGGTCTGCCCGGGCATCGTGTCCGCGATGCTTCCACAAAATGATGCGCTCAAATTGTCAAGCTGTGCGGTGTGTGGCCAGGCAATTATGGCGGCCATTGACTCGGTTGCATCACTGTCCGCGGGCACGACGGGGCGCATCACTAAAGGCACCGTGTATCAGCACACTCACTTCCTGCGTCCAGCCGTCAACGATGACTATCATGTACGAGCGGAAGCATTGCGCTTTGGCAAAGCGTCGGCCTTCACGGAAACCCGCGTTTCGTTTGCGTCTACGGGAACGTTGGTTGCACACGCCAGCCTGGAATTCGCCTTCTGACTCGCATCCAAGGCTTCATCACCCCAACCCGCCGCTCCTGACGTCTGTTGAAGCTCGTTCTCGGACATCCCGGTCGCGGTACTCCGCCAGTTCCTGACCAGCCATACCGGCTGATCATCTCGCATTGACCCGCAACCCTCACCACCGGAGGCAAACCATGACCAGGACTATTCTCATCACCGGCACATCGAGCGGCTTCGGCCGCGAAACCGCGGAAAGGCTGGCGCGCGACGGCTATCGCGTGTTCGCCGCGATGCGCGACATCGCCAGCCGCAATCGCAGGCACGCCGACGCGCTACGAAGCCAGAAAATAGGCGTCGTGGAACTCGACGTTACCGATGACGGCTCGGTCGATCGCGCCATTGCTTCTATCCTCGCCGAGGCCGGCAAGATCAACGTGCTGGTCAACAACGCCGGCATTGCGTCGGTCGGCGTGACCGAAGCCTTCACGGCGGATCAGGCGAAGGCGATCTTCGACACCAACGTCATCGGGCTCCTCCGCGTTACACGGGCAGTGCTGCCTTCGATGCGTCGGGAGCGCGACGGCCTCATTATCAACATGGGCTCGGTCCTCGGCCGCGTGACGTTCCCCTTCGTCGGCATCTACGGCGCGAGCAAGATGGCGATCGAAGCTTTGACCGACAGCATTCGGCTGGAGGTCTCCCAACTCGGCGTAGACGTGGTGGAAGTTCAACCTGGCGCTTACCCGACAAGCCTGTACTCGAGCATCCAGAGGCCTGCCGACGGCGACATCACGAAGTCCTACGGCGAGGTCGGCCAGATTCCCGACGCCATCTACAAGACCTTCACGTCAATGCTGCAGGGAAAGAACGCTCCGAAGCCTCACGACATTGCCGAGGCCGTCGCCAAGCTCGTCGGCCAGGCGAAGGGCAGTCGCGCCGCTCGGACGGTGGTGGGCACGTCGTTCGGTGCTGACAAGATCAATGCCGACATCGCGCCCGTCCAGAAGGCCGTCGTCGACGGTCTGGGCCTCGGGCATCTCGAAGAACTCGCGTGATGGAGCGTTCCGGGTCGGCGCCTGCCGTCGACCCGTCCTCACGCGGCAGCATGCTGGCGGGCGCGCCCTGCCAGGAGCTTAACAAGGAGAACTCAAATGCCTCTGTGGCATATTTACTGCCCGGAAAATGCGTACTCAGCCGAGGACAAGCGCGCGCTTGCGACGCGTATCACGGACCTCTACGCGGATGTCGGCCTGCCCCGGTTCTATGCAAGCATTGTCTTTCACGAATTGCCAAAGAACTCGTTCTTTGTCGGCGGAAAGGCAACGAACGATTTTGTCCGGATTTGGATTGATCAGATTGCTCGCGCAACTGCTCCCGAGCGGCGAGCGTGGTGGCTGGAGCGCGTCAACACTACGCTCAATCCCTTCGCACGCGAGCGGGGTTATCGCTGGGAGGTCCACATTGACGAAACGCCAATCGATTTCTGGACCATCCAAGGAATGAAGCCGCCTAACCCCGATTCTGAGGCTGAAAAGCACTGGGTCAAAGAGGACCGCCCGTCAGCATATAGCTGAGTGTGGGCGCAGCCTTCAGCGAGCCGATCGCAGCAATGGGTATCAATCCGCCAAGCTTCGGCGGCGCGAACGCCTAAATGCCGAAAGGCGCGGGCGGACGCAATACGCCCGGCCGGCTCGTCGCAGTGTTCTTCAGCCTCGACGTTTTACAGGTTTTATGTCGCAACCCAAAGGAGATCGCTATGTCGATCCGTAGCATGTTTGTAGCCGCAGCATTCGCCTTGGCCTCTCTGGAGGCCGCCCACGCCGATGGCCTGCGTCCGATTGATGGTATGAGCATCGACCTCGGCGAAGTGTCCGGTGTCGCCTACTACACCGTCGGGCGCGACGGATTCCATGTTGTCACGACCCTCGCACAAGGCATGGCGGGAACGCCGATCCGTATTGTGTCTGTTCTTGCACCGGGTCAGCGTGTGGCGTTCTCAACACCGTACCAGGCAGATGCGCTCGAAATCAGCCGGAACGGCGACAGCGTGCTCGTCCGCAAGGTGAAATCGGTCTCGAACTAAATTTCGAGCGAATTGGCGCCTTCTCACGATGATTCCAATGCGGAAAGGGGACGGGCGAACGCAATGCCGCCCGGCCGGCCCGCCGCAGTGCTCTTCAGCCTCGACGCCTTACAGGTTTTGCGTCGCAATCCAAAGGAGATCGCTATGTCGACAATCGGACGAGACGATCATATGAAGATTCTCGTCGTTTCGACCCCCATGACCGGCCATCTCAATCCGCTGCTTGCGATCGGCCACATCTTGATCGCGGAGGGCCACGAACTTGCCTTTTTGACCGGGAGCCCCCTGCGTAGCCGTGTCGCGCGGTTCAAAGCAAATTTCTGTCCGCTCCCCAAAGAGGCGGATATTAATGCAAACGAAATTGTCATGTCCGACGAAGTAAAGGCCGCGCCACTCGGGCCACAATGGCGGCGCTTAGTAATCGAACGCCTCTTCGTCGATCCCATTCCCGGTCAGCACAGCGGCATGCTCAAGGTCCTGCGGGAATTCCCCGCCGACGTCATCATCGGCGACGACATGTTTTTTGGCGTCCTGCCGATGCTGCTCGGACCGCGCTCGAAACGCCCGCCCATCGTTCTTTGCGGCACATCCATCTTGCACTGGCAACGCGACGACAAAGCGCCAGTTTTTGCGGGTCTGCCGCCCGCAGCCACCCGAGCGCAACTCGACGAATATGCCGCCTTCGCGCGAGAACAGGACAAGATCGTCGACGGGCCTCTCGGCCTTTGCGTCAATCGGTACCTGAGGGAGCTGGGCGTTGGACCGGTGACCAAGCCTCTCTTTGAATCCGTCGTAGAGCTTGCAGATGCCTATATGCAGCTGACGGTGCCGCGTTTTGAGTTTCCACGCGATATCCCTTCCTCGGTGACTTTTGTTGGCACCCCTCCGATTATACCCAACCAGGTCCCGCTTCCGTCGTGGGCGCACGAACTGGACGGCTCGCGCAAGGTTGTGCTGGTGACGCAGGGTACGTTGGCAAACCACGATTTCGACCTGTTGATCGCGCCGGCGCTCGCGGGACTCGCGAACGAACCTGACTTGCTTGTGGTCGTCACAGCAGGCGGTCGCGCGGTCGGCGACATTCCCGGCCCAATTCCCGGCAATGCGCGTCTCTCCAGCTATCTGCCGTTCGAGTGGCTTCTGCCCAAGGTCGACGTGCTCGTCACCAACGGTGGATATGGGAGTGTCAACCAGGCGATGAGCTTTGGAATTCCGCTTGTGACCGCAGGGTTGACGGAAGACAAGGCGGACGTGAACGCGCGTGTGGCATGGTCCGGGGTCGGAATCAATCTTGCGACCAACAATCCGACACCGCAAGCGTTGCGCGAGGCCGTGCGGAGCGTGCTCGACAAGCCGGACTATCGTTCGGGTGCCTCAGCTATGGCCGACGAGTTCAAGACGATCGACACTCGCTCCGAAATCCTGCGGATCATCAACCAAGTCGCGCAAGGGTCGAATGAGATAAGCGACCCGGGCGGCACCACGGTCGCTAAGCAAGGTCGACGTGTCGCCGCCAATCGGTGACTTGCTTCCGCTCCCGGGAAGGATGGAAGGTTGATTCTTCCGTCCTTCGTCTGGGAGGCGATCGATATCTCCGCGGACACGCGCCGCATCTGACGACGCGCGGGATCAGCAACGTATCGGATATTCAACCCATGCGTATTCAACCCGCATCGTTTGCCTTCACGCTGTTGCTGGGCCTTCTTGCCTCAGTTCCGTATTCGGGCATTGACATGAGCTTACCGGCACTGGCGGCCACTGTCGCCGCTCTCGGCGCGCCGCCCGCGGATGTCGGCTTTACGATGAGTGTTTTCATGCTCAGTCTGGCGACGGCGCCGCTTGTCTATGGGCCGGTATCCGATCGGTACGGTCGCAGGCCCATCGTGGTATTCGGCGTCACGCTCTTTGTCGTCGGCAGTCTCGCTTGCGCGCTCGCCCAATCATTGCCGGTGCTGCTGGTGTGCCGCTTCGGCCAAGGCTGCGGCGCGGCCAGCACAACGTTGACGTTTGCAATCATCCGCGACCTGTTCGAGGGGGATAATGCGCGTGCGAAGATGGCCAACGTTGTCATTGCCATAAATGTAGTCACATTGATCGCGCCGACCGCTGGCGCGGCTCTACTGGCGCTGGGCAGCTGGCGCCTGATTTACACGATTCAGTTCGTAATGGGTCTGGTTTTGTTGATCGCATTGGTCACCGGCTTTGCCGAAAGTGCAAAGATCGATCAGACCAATCGCCTTGCACCATCAATCATTGGCCGCAGCTATCTTCAAGTCCTGAGGCATCCGATCTCGTTCGCATACATTCTGGTCGGTGCAGCCGCCGGCGGGACCGTTATGGCTTATGTCACCGGGTCCTCCCTGTTCTTCATCAACAGCATGGGGCTACGGCCTAATCGGTATGGCCTGATTTTCAGTGCGTGCTCCGGATCGGTCATGGCCGGGGCTTTCCTCGATCGCCGGCTCGTCGCTTGGAACGTCTCACCAGCTTATGTGCTGATGAGGGGTTTGACAGTCTCGGCGGTGGCTTCAGGGCTATTGCTTGCCACGACACTGGTCGGCTGGGTACCGCTACTCCTTGTTGTTTCACTTCTGGTCGCTGTTGGTCTTGCCTTCGGATTGACCATACCGAACGCCATCCGCGCGACGATGCATCCGTTGCCGCAGATCGCCGGCGCGGTAGGCGCTGTGTCCGGAAGCATTCAGATGATGGCAGGCGCCGTCTCAAGCGGGCTCGTTGCGTGTCTTTATGACGGACGATCAGCGCTATCGATGGCCGCGGTCATGACGCCGTGTTCGCTTCTGGCGCTGGCCTCTGTCCCGCCGAGCGTCGCGTTTTCGCAAGTTAGCGTCATGCCCGCGCTGGATGGCCTCGATCACCTTCGGCGACGATGCTGCCATGCGCGGAGGCTTCGCTCGTTCCAAGCCGATCGGAACTAAACCCTAGCGAAAGGACGAGATCCATGAGTAACGACGAGACTGCGGTGCCAACGGGAATTTCCCTGACCCACTTGGATCCCGTCTTTCGGGAGCGGCCAGACGAATATCTCGATATGCTGAGGTCGCGCGAGCCGGTGCACCAGGACCGGATGTTCGATCGGGTGGTGCTGACCCGTGCGGTCGATGTCGATGCCGTCATGAATAATCGCGAACTGGCCTCCGATCCACGGAAATCCCGCCCGGGTTCGTTCTCTCGGGTGCAACTGAAGGTGGATGAGACATTTCAGCCGCTCATACTGCATATGGATGACCCGGACCATAAGCGCCTGCGCTCCCTGGTCGTCAAGGCGTTCAACCAGGTCGCGGTCGATGCGATGCGCCCGCGTATCACTGAGGTCGCATGCGGCTTGCTGGACGACATCGACGATCCATCCTGCTTCGATATTATGGAGGCTTATGCCCGACCGTTGCCGACGATCGCCATCGCGCTGATGTTGGGCGTCGATACCGCCCGCTGCGACGACTTCAAGCAGTGGTCTGACGGCAAACTACAAATGTTCAACCCGCAACGCACGCCGGAGCAGGAGGCCATCCTGGCATCCTGCAATGCTGCTCTCACCAGCTACTTCGCTGAGGTAATCCAAAAGCGTCGTAAGGAACGACGGGCCGATCTGATAAGCAGCCTGATCGACGCCGAAGAGGACGGCGAGCAGCTCGACGAAGCGGAGATCACAAACGTTTGCCATAGTTTGCTCTTTGCGGGCAACGTGACGACGACTGATCTTATCGGTAACGCCGTACTAGCCCTGCTACAGCATCCCGGTGAACTCAGCAAACTGCTCGCTAATCCGAGCCTGGTTCGTAGCGCCGTCGAGGAAGTGTTGCGCTATGACGCGCCAGTCGTGCAAGGCACTCGGATCGCAACCGAAGCGATGCAGATCGACGGGTGCCCGGTCGCGGCGGGGCAGACGATCAATGCCGCGCTCTACGCAGCGAACCACGACTCAGAGGCGCATCCCGACCCAAAGCGGTTTGACATCGAACGGCCGGATAAGCGTCACATCTCATTTGGCGGCGGCGCTCATTTCTGTCTTGGCGCGCCATTGGCCCGGGCCGAGGCACAGATCGCTCTTTCGGTGCTTTTCGAGCGGTTCCCGAAGCTCCGCCTGAGTGCCGAGCACCCCTTGGAGCGCCGGACGATGCTCAACTTCAATGGATTAGAGGCGCTTTGGGTGCGCGCGGACTAGCACTGCGTTCCAGTCACCATGAGCCTTTGTCCCCCACGGCCGACCTGATGGCGCTTGCAAGCCCCATCAGCAGTGCGGACCGTCGCATTTCACCGAACATGCTCACACCCGATGTATTTGAACTAGGAATAGCCGACCATGAAAGAAACTATTCTGCGCTCCGGCATCGACCGTCGCACCCTGCTCACGACGTTGGCGCTGCTTCCAGCCCTATCCGCGCCGCCCTTATCCGTCTCCGCGTTGGCCCAGACCGCTTCGAGCGGCCCATTGCCATCGTGGAATAACGGATCCGCCAAACAAGCGATCCTCGACTTCGTCCGAGACACGACAGACCGGGCAAGTCCGAAGTTCGTGCCTCCCGAGGAACGCATTGCCACTTTTGATCAGGATGGCACGCTTTGGGTGGAGCAGCCGATTTATAGCCAAATGGTGTATTGCCTCGACCGGGTCCCGGTGTTGGTCGCGCAAGAGCCGGCGCTAAAGGACGTTGAGCCATTCAAGACGGTGCTCTCGGGAAACCGGGAAGCGATAGCCGGGCTTTCGATGCGAGACCTCGAAAAGATCGTCCTTGCCACGCTCGCCGGCATAACAACTGACGAGTTCGAGGCCGAAGGAAAGAAATGGCTTTCCTCCGCGAAGGACCCACGCTGGAAGCGGCCCTATACCGAACTCGTCTACCAACCGATGCTGGAGGTGATGACCTACCTGCGGGCGAATGGCTTTAAGACCTACATTGTCACAGGCTTCGGTCAGGATTTTGTGCGCCTGTATTCACAGCAGGTCTACGGCATCCCACCGGAGCAGGTGGTCGGGTCGGCGCTTGCCGTCAAATATGATTATGACAAGGACGGCAAGCCGGTCCTCATTAGTGAACCCAGGCTCATGCTGTATGACAGCGCTGCCGGGAAACCGGAGGGCATTCACTTGATGATTGGTCGGCGTCCGAACGCTTCATTTGGCAACTCGACTGGAGACCAGCAGATGCTGGAATATACGGGTGCCGGGGAGGGCGCGCGACTATCGATGCTTGTACTGCACGACGATGGAATACGTGAGTACGCTTATGGTCCGGCGCAGGGGCTGCCCTATACCAAGATCGGTTCCTTCACCCCCGCGCTCTACGCTGAGGCCAGGAAGAAAAACTGGACCATCATCAGCATGAAGAACGACTGGAAGAATATCTTTTCGTTCCAATAGCTGATGGCTGAGTTGGTGGCGCGACGTGGCAGTGAGCGGTGCGTGCCAGTACCGGTGAAAGGGCGCCGGCGGCTCACGACATCCAGCTTCCAGAGTCTTAGCTTCATTCACAGCATCGAATCTAAATCGTGTTTGGAAGACAAATGCCCCTGTCAGTCATATGGCTCGTCACGTCCTTTGCGATCAGGCTGCTAGTCGTTCACTTCAAGCTCGCCATCCTTCTCAGGTCTCGCGCGAAGGCGCGTGTTCGGGGACCGGGCACCCAAGGGCGCGAGGGCGGGCGAGACGTCGTCCTGGCTGATGAAGACCTCTCGCCAAATGGATACCCGTGCGGACCATCTCCTGCCCGCACGAACAGTCGCTTGCGGCTGAAGTGAAGGCGTTGAAACCGAGGGAACATTCGCCATGCTTGGCTTAATGATGCAAACTCCGTTGCTCCTGTCGTCCATTCTCATGCACGCGGCGCGCTCCTTTCCCGATGTTGAGATCGTCTCCCGAACTCCCGACAAGCCCGATCACATCACGAGCTACAGCGGCCTTCTCGAGCGCAGCTCTCGGCTCGCAAATGCATTGGACTCGATCGGCATTAAGCCAGGCGATCGCGTGGCGACCTTAGCCTGGAATAGCTATCGGCATCTGGAGCTATACTTCGGCATTTCCGGAATGGGAGCCGTTTGCCACACGATCAATCCAAGGCTGTTCGTGGACCAGATCATATACATCATCAACCACGCCGAAGATGCGGTTGTATTCTTCGATCTGGCTTTTATCGATCTCGTACACTCTTTAATGCCGCAATGTCCGACTGTTGAAGCGTGGATATATCTGGGCGAGGCGGGCGACGCAAAGATCGTGGGAGCCAAAGGCTTCCCATCCTATGAAGGATTTCTCTCCGGGTGCTCGGAAGCTTATGCATGGCCCGAGTTCGACGAGAACACGGCATGCGGACTTTGCTATACGTCGGGAACGACAGGAAACCCAAAGGGTGTGCTGTATAGCCATCGCAGCGCGGTGCTGCATTCCTGCGCCGCAGCGCTCCCAGACGCTTGTCGCATTTCTCTGGATGACACGGTCGCGCTTGTCTCGCCGATGTTCCACGCAATGTCTTGGGGAATGCCGTATTGTGCAACGGCGACGGGTTCGAAGCTGGTGATGGCCGGCCAAAACGTCGACGGTGAGAGCCTGCACAGGTTGTTCGAGGACCACGGGGTGACTTTCGCCGGCGGCGTGCCGACGGTCTGGCTGGGCTATGTTCGATACCTGCAAAGCGCCGGCGTGAAGCCGACGACGCTCAATCGCGCGCTGATCGGTGGCACGGCATGTCCGGCCTCCCTGATGGAAACGCTGCAGGACGAATACGGAGTAGAAGTTCTGCATGGCTGGGGCATGACGGAAACCAGCCCGCTCGCGACGATCTCGAAGCCACTGCGCAAGCACATGACCTCGTCGAGAGCTGAACGGCGGTCTCGCCAGGTCAAACAAGGACGTGCGCTTTTCGGGGTCGAAATCGGCATTCGCGATGGCAACAACAGAAAACTCCCCCACGATGGCAAGGCAGTTGGCGACCTCGTGGTTCGGGGGCCCTGGATTGCCCGCGCTTATTACAAGATGCCGGAAAGCGAGCGTGCCGATGGCTGGTTTTTCACGGGTGATGTCGTCACGATCGACAGCGACGGTTATATGCAGGTTACGGATCGCTCGAAGGACGTCATCAAGTCCGGAGGCGAATGGATATCGTCTATCGAGCTCGAAAACCTGGCGATGGCCCACCCCGAAATCGTCGAAGCGGCGGTGATTGGTATTGCGCATCCAAAATGGGACGAACGCCCGCTCGTGCTTGCGGTCCGGCGCCAGGGGGCGAGGCTCGAGGCGCAAGATCTCCTGACCTTTTACGAGGGCAAGATCGCGAAGTGGTGGATGCCGGACGATGTTCTGTTCGTCGACGAGCTTCCGCACGGGGCGACCGGAAAAGTCCTGAAGACCAAATTGCGCGAGCTTTACGGAAACCGCGATTCCGCCGCGATCAGCCAGACGGGCAACCCGCCCGCCGCCGAAGCCAACGGAGGTTCCTATGTCAGTCCGCAGCTCGCTTCTCGCAGCCGCCGTCACCTTCGCCTCACTCGGGGCCGCACACGCTAACGGCCTGCGGCCGATCGAGGGCCTGAGCATCAATCTCGGCGATGTATCCGGCGTCGCCTACTACACGGTCGAGCCCGATGGATTCCGCGTCGTCACGACTCTTGCACAGGGTGCAGCGGGAACGCCGATCCGCTTTGTGACAGTACTGGCGCCCGGTCAGCGCGTCGTTGTCTCAACGCCATACCAGGCACCCGCGCTCGAAATCAGCCGAAAGGGTGATGAACTGCTCGTCCGCAAGGCGAGCACGTTCTCCAATTGACCGTCAATTGGCACGCAAGCGTCGGCGTCAAGGAGCCAAAGATGTCCAGATACATCTCCGCCAGCCATTTGGACGGCGCAGGCAGGATCGGCTCTCAAGTCGGGATCAAGCCTGATCCGCGATAGCTTTCGATCAGCGCATCGAACAATTTC
Organism: Bradyrhizobium sp. S3.7.6; assembly: GCF_054061875.1. Classification (NCBI taxonomy): domain Bacteria; kingdom Pseudomonadati; phylum Pseudomonadota; class Alphaproteobacteria; order Hyphomicrobiales; family Nitrobacteraceae; genus Bradyrhizobium; species Bradyrhizobium sp. S3.7.6. The sequence goes on from NZ_JBSSEQ010000001.1 coordinate 1,266,087, forward strand.
AGGTCGGCGCGGCTCCGTGCCATCAGCTGCGCGCCGGCAACGGCCGCGTAGATCGCGCGCGCCCTTGCTTCACGCTTGCTGGCGGGAACTGAAGCCGCAGCGAGCATTCTGGTCAGCCAGGCCACGTTGACATCGGCGAAGGCTTGCACCTCGGTTTTGACGGCGTCCGGCAGATCATCATATTCGGCCGCCATGAAGCTGCAGAGGCACATGCGATTGTCCTGCTCGAGCGATCGACGAAAAAGTCCCGGATAGGCGCGGAGCGCCTTTCTTGGATCTCCGTTCGCTTTTGAAAGAGCTTCGAGGTTCGCCGCCGTATCCTCCCAGTAGCGTCTCGCCACCGCCGCACCCAGCTCGGCCTTGCCGGGGAAGTGATGATAGATGCTCGCAGCCTTGATGCCGACTTCAGCCCCGATGTCGCGGAAGTTCAACGCGCCATACCCGTGGGCCTGCGCTGTCCTGCGCGCTGCAGCCAGGATCGCTTCCTTCGCATTTTCGCTCATCGTGATCACCTCAACGTGTCCCTACCAAATGGCAGGTAGGGATTGAAGTCCATAAATGCGAGGGACATGACCAGCCTACCAAATGGCAGGTAGGACAGATATGATGGATAACATCGTTAGAATGGACGCCACCCGCATCGCCCAGCTGATCGCTCAACGGGAGCTTTCGCCCGTCGAGGTCATGCAGGCGCATCTCGACCGCATCGCGGCGGTCAATCCCAAGCTGAATGCGATCGTGACGCTGGCCGACGGCGCGATGGAAGGCGCCAGGACGGCCGAAGCGGCGGTGATATCGGGCGCCCAGCTCGGCCCTCTCCATGGCGTTCCGTTCACGGCCAAGGATGGAATCGACACGGCGGGCGTGCTGACACAGCGCGGTTCGCCGATTTTCAGAGGGCGCGTGCCTGATACTGATGCCACCGTCGTGGCCAGGCTGAAGGCCGCCGGCGCCATCCTCATCGCAAAAACGAATCCCCCGGAATTTTCCTACTCAATCGAAACCGACAATCTCCTGACCGGCCAGACGAACAACCCCTGGAACCTCGATTACACTCCGGGCGGATCGAGCGGCGGTGAATCCGCTGCCATCGCAGCGGGCATGTCGCCACTCGGTGTGGGCAGCGATCTCTCAATCTCGTTGCGCGGCCCGGCAGCGCATACCGGTGTCGTCGGATTTAAAGCGACTCACGGTCGAATGCCGATGACGGGCCACTGGCCTCGGGTACCGCGCCGTTTCTGGCACATCGGTCCGATGGCGCGTTCCGTTCGCGATGTGGCGCTCGCTTATTCCTTGATGGCAGGACCTGACGGTGCCGACGGCTTCTCGGTCAGCTCGCCCAGCCTCGATACAGGGCTAGGTACGAAATCGACCCGTGAGCTTCGCGTAGGCTGGATGGCCTCTCCGGGCTTCTTCGGACCCATCGATCCGGAAGTGGTCGCGATCGTGAAGGCAGCGGCACATGCGCTGAGCAATGCCGGCTACCACGTCGAACAGGTCCGGTTGCCGGTGGTGGAGCAGACCGATGCCAACAGCGTCCTCTGGCAGCTCCAGCAGATGGAATCCCGGCGCGAGTTCGAGAACGTCACTGCCGGCCATGAGGCCCAGATCTTCAGGCACGCCAAATTGGTCCTCGATACACCTGACACGCCGATAGCCGACTTCGTCGCCGCCGAGCAGGCCATAGAGCGCCTTCGCGACAGCTTCGCCGAATACTTCCAGCGCTACGATGCGCTGCTATGCCCGGTGACCCCGTTCCCGGCGACCAAACACGGTCTCAACGACCTCGTGGTCGATGGTGTGACGGTTTCACCCTTTCACGTCATGAGCGCCACATCACCGTTCAGCTTGACGGGAATGCCCGCTCTATCAATGCGGTTTGGAACGAGCCACGACGGCCTTCCGATCGGCGTACAAATAGTCTCCTCCTGGCTGGCGGAATCGACGGTGCTCAAGGTCGCCTCGCTCCTCGAGGAGGTGAGCCCGGTCCGCAACCTTCATCCGACCATTTGACGATGAAAGGGCGGGATTCATCCCGCCCTCTCCCCTGAGAGCATCCACCATGAACGATGAGCTGACGATATCGCGGCTTGCTCAATCAATCGACGGTCACGTTCAATTGCATCGCAAGTCCTGGTGCGCTCCGGTCATTGTTGCCGTCCATAGGTTCGCTATCGGTTGCCGCTCCCTTCCCTCATGAAGTTCCCGCGCGCGCCGGACCATCACCGGAAACAGGACGTCATGAAGGCACACAGCAGCGTTCTCGAAGAGGCCGAGAAGGATGATCGGAATGAACATTCAAGTCTCGCTCACACCGACGCGCAGCCGATCGACCTGAATTCCCTGCAGACATTCGTCGCTGTCGTGCGCGCCGGCGGATTTGCGGCGGCAGCCCGCGAAACCAACACGCCGAGGTCGTCCGTCAGCTTGCGCATCCGCAGCCTGGAGGCGGCGCTCGGTGCGCGGCTCTTCAAGAGGTCCACGCGCGCTTTTGCCCTCACGGCCGCAGGACGAGAACTCTACCAGCGTTCGGCTGGCGCGCTTGCCCTGCTTGTCAACGCGCTCCGGGGGGTAAGCGGTGCTGACGACCCGTATGCCGGCGAAATCCGCATCACGCTGCCGGCCGACTTTCCGGTCAGGATCGTGGCAGCCGCGATCGGGGATTTCAGAAACGATCACCCCAATGTGCGCTTTGAGGTGTCGCTCACTAACGACGTGCTCGATCTCATCTCCCGGGATATTGATATTGCGCTCCGCATCGGAGCGGCCAATCCTCAGGAAGCCCTGATCAAGGGCGCAATCGACATGAAGTTCGGTCTTTATGCGAGCTCAGACTATGTGAGCCGTCACGGGATCCCCGTCGATATTCGCGACGCGTCGACCTTGATCGGGCCATCGAGGCCGGAATTGCTGCGCCTTCTATCCCGCTCCTTGCCGGGCGGGGCGACGTGGCCCGCCTTTCATCTCGCGGTCGACTCCTTCGCTCTTGCTCGTGAGCTTGTGCTGAATCACCAGGGGATTGGTCTGCTTCCGGAAGCCCTCTGCAGAGTGGAATACGCATCGGGGCTCGTCGTGCCGGTTTTGCCAGAGCAGTTCTCCGGGACGATCCGCCTGCATCTCACATATCCGTCGCGGGCCGATCTGAGCGCCAAGGTCGCGGATTTTACCCGTGTGTTCGAGCGACAGCTTGCAGCTGCGGGGCGGTGATTTTCGTTGTTGTCGTTGTTCATGCCGACAGTTTGAGGTGGACCGTTCGGGCAGCTGAACTGGTCTTCGGGAAACTCCGATGCCAATTGGCCAGAACTACAGCCGCTGTGGCTTGCGGAAGGGGACTAATCCGCAGCCCTCCCGCATGCAATCTATCGAGCTCCGAAGTCAATGGAGCCTTGGCCAATGCAGAGCGTCATCACGACGAAGTTCGAAACGACCGAATTTGCCGGTCTCACGACGAAAATTATCAATCCGCAGGAAAGCCTGTTCACGGTGCTGGACATGACCATCAAGCCGGGCTTCGGCGCACCCGCCCACATCTCCGAGGAGGAGGACAAGCTGTTCGTCCTCCTGGAGGGCCAGGTGAAATACCTCGTGGGAGACCAGACCGAGGTCGCTGGACCCGGTTCGCGGATTCTCGTGCCGAGAGGAGTTGTTCACGGCTTCACCAATGAGGGGCCGGCCGACGCGAGACACATCCTCGTCTCCACGCCGCGTCGTCACGAGGAATTCTTCCGCGATCTGCACAGGATCCCCGAGCCGCGCGAGCAGCACATGGACATGCTGCCGAAGATCGCAGCGCGCAACGGCCAACGGATAGTTGGTCCGCTCCCATGACACGATGGGCAGCACCGAACGCACCTATCGCCGCGATTTCGACGTCCCTAGGCCACCCTCCACCTCCCGTCCCCCGCGCGCTTCAGCGCGGGGTCGCTCACCCGCACATGCTCGGCGAGAAAATCGATGAACGCGCGCACGCGCGCGGGCAGGGGCGCGGTGTGGCCGACATAGACGGCGTGGATGTCTTCGCGGTCGCCGGGATTGTAGTTCTGCAAGACCGGAACGAGACGGCCCGATTCGATGTCGGGGCCGATGTGGAAGAGGGCGAGGCGGGCGAGGCCGACGCCGCCGAGGGCGAGGCGGCGGGCGATTTCGCCGTCACTGGCGCGGGCGGCCGGTGGCGGCATGGCTTCCTCGGTGTGGTCGCCGCGCCGGAATGGCCAGCCGCCGCGGATGCGCGGAAAGGTCCAGCCGATGCCGCGATGCTGGGTGAGATCCGCCGGCGTCTTCGGCGTGCCGAAGCGCGCCAGATAGTTCGGGGTGCCGACGACGACCATGCGGCTGGTGCCGAGCTTTCGCGCGACCAGGCGTGACGCTTTCAGGGGCCCGACGCGGATGGCAATATCGGCCCGTTCCTGCATCAGGTCGATCAGCGTGTCGGTCAGCACGAGGTCGAGTGTGATCTCGGGATGCCGTTCCAGGAAGCGGGGAATCAGCGGTAGGACGTGCAGCATGCCGAAAGGGATGTTGCAGTTGACCGTGAGGTGGCCGCGCGGCGCCGCGCCTGAAGCCGCCTCGCGCTCAGCTTCCTCCATCTCTCCGAGGATGCGCACGGTGCGCTGGTAGAAGGCCTGGCCCTCCTCCGTCAGCGTCAGCTTGCGCGTGGTGCGGTTGATCAGCCGCGAGCCGAGGCGCGTCTCCAGCCGCGAGATCAGCTTGCTGACGCCCGACGGCGTCAGGCGCAGGTTTCGCGCGGCCTGGGTGAATCCGCCGAGTTCGACGACGCGGACGAAAACCTCCATCTCGGCGGAGCGGTTGGTGTCGAAACGGGCCATGTTGAATTCACGTCACAAATGATTGGATTGCGGACATCCTAATGGTTTTGCTGCGCTGCGGCTATCTGCGTGGCTCGTCCCTCGCATTGGAGCCACGCATGCCTCCCGCCGTCCTCGCCCTCACCGCCGGTGCCTTCGGCATCGGCACCACCGAGTTCATCATCATGGGCCTGTTGCTCCAGGTCGCCGCCGACATGCACGTCTCCGTGCCGGTCGCGGGGCTGCTGATCTCCGGCTATGCGCTCGGCGTCTTCGTCGGCGCGCCTGTCCTGACGCTGGCGACGCGGCGGATGCCGCGGAAAACCGTTCTTCTCGCCCTGATGGCGATCTTCACGCTCGGCAATGCCGCTTGCGCGCTGGCGCCGAACTACGAATGGCTGATGGCGGCGCGGGTGCTGACCTCGCTCGCCCACGGCACCTTCTTCGGCGTCGGGTCGGTCGTTGCGACCAGCCTCGTCGCGGAGGACAAGCGCGCGTCGGCGATTGCGACCATGTTCATCGGCCTGACGGTCGCGACGCTCCTGGGCGTGCCCTTCGGCGCCTGGTTCGGCCTGATGCTCGGCTGGCGCGCGGCATTCTGGGCGGTGACGGTGATCGGCGTGATCGCCTTCGCAGTGGTGGCCACATTCGTGCCCGGCGATGTCGGCAATGGCGACAAGCCGATCTCGCTCTCCGAGGAGGTCGCGGTGCTCGGCCGTCCGCAGGTGCTGCTCGGCCTTGCCATGACCGTGTTCGGCTTTGCCGGCCTGTTCGTCGTCTTTACCTATATCCAGCCGATCCTGACGCGCTTCACCGGTTTTTCGGAAGCCGCGGTGTCGCCGATCCTGCTGGTGTTCGGTACAGGTCTCGCAATCGGCAACGTCGCCGGCGGCAAGCTCGCCGATCGCGGCCTCGCGCGTGCCCTGATCGGCACGCTCGCTGCGCTCGCCATCGTGCTGCTTGGCCTTGCCGCCGTGCTGTCGGTCAAGATCGCAGCCATTGCGCTGATCCTGCTGCTCGGCATTGCGGCCTTTGCGACCGTCGCGCCGCTCCAGCTTCGCGTGCTGGAGGCGGCGGGGCCAAGCGGCCGCACGCTCGCCTCCAGCCTCAACATCGCCGCCTTCAATCTCGGCAACGCGCTCGGCGCCTGGGCAGGCGGCGTCACCATCGACCGCGGGCTCAGTCTCTCCGCGCTGCCGCTGGTCGCGGCCGGCATCACGGCTGTCGGTCTCGTGCTCGCGCTATGGAGCCTTCAGCTTGATCGAACGCAGTCCGCAGTCGCGGCGTGCCCGGCGGAATAGGAGAATGATCATGGAATATCGCAATCTCGGTGCCTCCGGCCTCAGGGTACCCGTCCTCAGCTTCGGCACCGGCACGTTTGGCGGCCAAGGCCCGCTATTCTCGGCCTGGGGCCGCAGCGGCGCCGACGAAGCGCGCAGGCTGGTCGACATCTGCCTCGAGGCCGGCGTCAACCTGTTCGACAGCGCCGATGTCTATTCGAACGGCGCATCCGAGGAAATCCTCGGCGCCGCGATCAGGGGACGCCGCGACAAGGTGCTGATCTCCACCAAGATGAGCCTGCCGATGGGCGATGGTCCGCTCGATGCCGGCTCTTCGCGATATCGTCTGGTCGCCTCGGTCGAAGCAGCGCTGCGGCGGCTCGGCACCGATTACCTCGATCTGCTCCAGCTCCATGCCTTCGATGCGTTCACGCCGATCGAGGAGGTGCTGTCCACGCTCGATACGCTCGTACGCGCCGGCAAGCTCCGCTATGTCGGTGTCTCCAATTTCGCCGGCTGGCAGCTGATGAAGTCGCTCTCCATCGCTGACCGGCACGGCTGGCCGCGCCATGTCGCACATCAGGTCTATTACTCGCTGCTCGGCCGCGACTACGAATGGGAGCTGATGCCGCTCGCACGCGACCAGGGCGTCGGCGCGCTGGTCTGGAGCCCGCTCGGCTGGGGCCGGCTCACCGGCAAGATCCGGTGCGGAAAGCCGCTCCCTGCGAGCAGCCGTCTGCACGCCACTGCGCAGTTCGGCCCGCCCGTGGATGATGAGCGTCTCTATGCCATCGTCGACGTGCTTGAGACGATCGCCGCGGAGACCGGCCGCACCGTGCCGCAAATCGCTATCGCCTGGCTGCTGTCGCGTCCGACCGTATCCTCGGTGATCATCGGCGCCCGCGACGAAGCGCAGTTGCGCGACAATCTCGGCGCGGTTGGCTGGTCGCTCAGCGCTGCGCAGATCGCGCGTCTCGACGAGGTCAGCGCCGTGATGCCGCCTTATCCCTACTACCCCTATCGCATCCAGGAAGGCTTTGCGCGCCTTAACCCACCGCTGGTGTGACGGAGAACTAGTAAAAGGCCGCGATCGCGGTCGCGATTCCCGCTGGAAGATTCGGCTCGTTCTTCAGCGTGTCCAGAAACGCGGGATCGCCTGATACCGTGAGGCCATCCAGCTTGATCGGGTGCAGCGGCTCGGCCGCTGCCGCGACCGCCGCCAAATCCGGACCGGTCCTGACGCCGTTATATTCCAGCCGCGGGCGGAGCTGGACGTTGTTGCCGAACTGCTCGTCGAGCGCGAGACGCCATCCGGTGCGTGACACCGCTCCGCGGGCGATCGCATCACTCATGGCGAGGCTGTGCGGTTGCAAGGTGCCGAGATTGCCGAGCGCGGCACGGAGGCGGCTCGTCGCCTCCGCCAGCGTGATCCTCTCGATCCCGGGATCCTGGTCGGGCGAGGTGAAGTCGATCACTCGCGCGCTGCTGCCGATCTTGAGCGCCTCGCCGATTCCGCCTGCCTTTTGCATGACCGTCTTCGTCCCATAACGGGCTCGTCCGCCGATGGTGACCAGGACGATGTCCTGCTCGCGCGATTTGATCAGATGAGCGTAGGGATCGCCGGTGACTCCCTTCACGACCAGAAGGTCGGCGAACTTGCCATTGGCAATCGTTCCCAGCTTCGTATCCCACTTGAGGATCGCGGCCGGATTGCGCGTCGCCATCGAGACGATGTCGTAGTCGCTGAAGCCGAGATTGAAATGCGCGGACACGACCTTGGCCGCCTTCAGCTCGCCGAGCAGGTTCTTGCTGCCGGACGGCGACCAGTCAGAACCGAGCGCAATGGTGAGGCCGGCCGTGCGCGCAGCAACGACATTGGTCGTCTTTCCGTAGAGCAGGAGATTGCTCAGGGGCGACCAGACGACCTTGGCATGGTTTTCGGCCATCGTTCCGAAGTCGGTCGCATCGAGTGCCGTGCAATGAATGCCGGCGAGTGACGGCTCGATCGCCCAATCTCCCTCGGAATTGCGCAAGGCGAGGAAGTGGCTATGCGCCTTGGTGTCGATGCCTTCGCTGAGATGCAGCAGGAAGCACGATGACGATTTCAACTCGTTGTCGAACTTCGCCCAATCCTCGGCATCGATGTCGGGAATCTTCGAGTGTGCCCGCGGCAGATCGGGCGGGCTGCCGATCTCGGCGGCGCGCAACGCGCCCTTGTAATATTTGTGGATCGTGCCGCTCCAGTTCGACAGCGTGATCCCCTGGCTCGTCGTGGTCCCTGCGACCATGCACTTGGCTTCGACATAGCGGACCAGGGCCGGCAGCAGCGAGCCGTCGTCGGCGAGCGCGATCGCGCTCATGGGGCCGGTGACCGACGTCTTGTACGATTTGGCATTCTGCCATTGGTCGCGATTGCCGTAGGGCTGCGGCACGCGCCAGAGCGGCAGGATGTTGTAGCTCAGGTGATTATGCAGCTCGATCAGGCCAGGATAGATGGTGCCGCCGGTCGCCACTGCAACGACGGCCTCGAAGCCTGCCGGGGCCGGCTGTCCCTTGGGTACGATCGCCGCGATGCGATTGTCCTCGATGAAGATCGTCCCGCTCTTGATGACGTCGCCCTCGGTGGTCATCGTCACGATCCGCCCGCTCAGGGCCCATCGTTTCGGGTTGGCAGCCGGGCTCATGGGATCACTCCGTCGGGGATGGTGATCGTGATCGTGCGCCGCTTGGTGGCCGCGTCGGCGCCCTGGCGCACGGCCCATGGCGTGTCTCCGCGCATCCAGGCCGGCAGTCCGGCGGGAAGATCCTTTGCGATGATGTCGAAGAGCTCGGTCGGCTTGAAGGCGTCGCCGTACGGCACGAGCGTCGTCGGCACGTCGGGATGCTGGAGCCCAGGCGCGAGAGCCGCGAGCGCGGCATTCCACTTGGTCAGCATGATCTTCGTGTTCGCGGCCCGCGTCGCGTTATCGTGGGCCGAGCTTTCCGGCCAGGTCGGGTGCGTGATATGCTGATAGGCGAGGGTCTTGTAGGCCTCGCCGTCGGGCGTCTTGAGCCAAGACTTCCACGCCTCGTCGGCGAGGCCGCCGAGTGAGACAACGGCTTCGATATTGCCCGGCGCGAGCACGGCCTTGAACCATTTGTTGCGATACTCGACGATGCCCGGCTCGTTCTTGTGCTTGTTGCCGCCGCTCTGCCCGTAGACGCTGTACAGGAAGGTGTTCACCATCACGTAGCTCCGCGTGATGCCGAGCTTGGCGAGAAAGCCCTGAGTGCGGCGCCCCGCGGTGCCGACCAGAATTCTGCGCACGATCGTCTCGTGCTGGGGCGGGATCCTGACCGACGACGAGCACACGCGCCGATCCGTCGAGCCGGCCGCGGTGAAAGATCGGCCCCCATTCAATCCGGAAATCGTCGGGATCGTAGGTTTCAGCGCCCGGATAGTCGGCGCACAGATCGCGGAAGGGTTGCTGGTCGTATCCGCTGTCGAATTCCACGAGCATGGCAAATGCTCCGATGCGTCGCTGTCAGAATAGCTACGTCAAAAACCTAATCGCCATGGCACAATCTTGATGACACAATCTTGGCGGTGGTTTGTTCCACTATTCAACCAGTATATGGGTCAGGACAGCGGGGCCAAAGGTTCATGCGCGTCACTCGCGCCGGCCCGTGGCAGAGCGTCGCGGCGACGCGCCATGCAGAAACGCGCCTGTACACGCTCGCGTGATCTCCATAACCTCCGCCGCGCAATTTTTTGGAGATGCGGCGTGGCGAAGAAGACGGCGACGAAGAAGAAAAGTGTTGCAAGGAAAGTAACGAAGACCTCGGTCAAGGCGAGCACCGCCCGCAAGGTGGCCGTTGCGAAGGCGGCCAAGAAGACGGTCAAGAAGCCGGCACCGCGTAAGGCGGCCACGGCACGCCGTCCGAAAGGTCCGGTCTGGCAATGGTCCGCGGTCGACACCGCAGCCGCGATCCGCAACGGCGCGATCTCCGCGGTCGAGACCGTCGAAGCGCATCTCGAACGGATGCGCGCCGTCAATCCGCGGCTGAACGCGGTTATCGTCGATCTCAGCGAGGAAGCGCTGAAGGCTGCGCATGCGGCCGACAAGCAGCGCGCCAAGGGCGGCGCGCTCGGCCTGCTGCACGGCGTGCCCATCACGATCAAGGAGAATGTCGACTACGAAGGCCGGCCGAATTTCAACGGCGTGCCCGCCAACAAGGATTTAGTCGCGCCGTCGGACTCGCCCGTGGTGCGCAATCTCAAGAAAGCCGGCGCGATCGTCATCGGCCTCACCAACACGCCGGAATTCTCCTTCCGCGGCTTCACCGACAATCCGCTGCACGGGCTGACGCTGAACCCCTGGGACCCGAACATCACCTGCGGCGGCTCTTCGGGCGGAGCGGGCTCGGCGGTGGCCGCCGGCATCGGCACCATCGCCCATGGCAACGACATCGGCGGCTCGCTGCGCTGGCCGGCGCACTGCAACGGCGTTGCCACCATCAAGCCGACGCAGGGCCGCATCCCCGCCTTCAACGGAAGCGCCACGGCCGAGCGTCCGATGCTGGCGCATCTGATGTCGGCGCAGGGCCCGCTCGCCCGCCACGTCGGCGACGTCCGCCTCGCGCTCGATGTGATGAGCCAGCGCGATCCGCGCGATCCCTGGTGGGTGCCGGCGCCGCTGGCCGGGCCGAAGCCGAAGGGACCGATCAAGGTCGCACTGGCCAGGATTCCGGAGGATATGGACGTCGATCCATCCGTCCGCGCGGCGCTGCGGCAGGCCGCCGATCACCTGGAGCGTTCCGGCTATCGCGTGACCGAGGTCGATGTCCCCGACATCGACGGCGTCTGGCAGACCTGGTGCGACATCATCACCAACGAGACCGTGGTGATGCAGGAGGCCGGCATGCTGAAGGTGACGTCCGAGGACTTCCACAAGGCCTGGGGCGGCATGAAGACCAAGGCCAATGTGCTTGATCTCAAGGCCTGGATGCAGGCGACGGCCGCACGCAACGGCCATATCCGCGCCTGGCAATTGTTCTTCGAGGAGTATCCGGTCGTGCTGGCGCCGACCACGGTGAAGCCGACGCCGGGTCCGCGCGACGACACCGTCAGTGCCGATCGCGTGAAGGAAATCTTCTGGGGCGAGATCCGCTTCATCTCCGCCATCAACGTGCTGGGCCTGCCCGGCGCGGTGGTGCCGGTGACCCTGCATGACGGCAAGCCGATCGGCGTGCAGCTCATCGCCGGCCGCTATCGCGAGGACCTCGCGCTCGATGCGGCGGCCGCGATCGAGAAGCGTGCCGGTGTGCTCGCTCACCGGCTCTGGGAGACGATGGAGTAGGGAGTACTCTCACCCTCCCCCCTTCTTGTGGGAGAGGGTGGCATAGGCGACCTTCGGCCGCCGTCCTTAGAACGCCGATGCTTTGCATCGGCTATGGCAAAGCGGCGAGACGGATGAGGGGTCTCTCCCCACAGGCGAGCATTTAGCCGTATGGACAGATACCCCTCATCCGGCGCTTCGCGCCACCTTCTCCCGCAAGGGGAGAAGGGAAAGCACCGTCACTGCCGCGTTTGCTCGCAGCAATTCATTAATCCAATTCGATTCAAATTTTAGCCAATTCACCAACAATCGTTAGGGTTACTTCCTCGATCTCTAGGCGAATTATTGTCCGCTTTACCACCCGCCTCTAACAGAGGAACGGCGGAGAACGCACATGCCTCATACAGGCCAATAAGTGCGGCCCGCTCCACGCGGAGGTGGCACGATGCGCAACGAGACGATCGCTATTCACGCCGGCTACGAGCCAGAAGCCACCACGCACGCGGTTGCGGTGCCGATCTACCAGACCGCGGCCTATGCCTTCGACAGCGCCGATCACGGCGCCGCGCTCTTCAATCTCGAGGCCGAGGGTTTTCGCTACAGCCGCATCGCCAATCCGACCAGCGCGGTGCTGGAGAAGCGTATCGCCCAGCTCGAAGGCGGCGTCGGCGCGCTCGCGGTCGCGACCGGCCAGGCTGCGCTGCATTTCGCCTTCGTCAACGTCGCCGATCACGGCGGCAACATCGTTTCCGTGCCGCAGCTCTACGGCACCACGCACACGCTGCTCTCGCACATCCTGCCGCGGCAGGGCATCAACGGCCGTTTCGCCGAGAGCGACAAGCCGGATGCGATCGCAAAACTGATCGACGAGAATACGCGCGCCGTGTTCGCCGAGACCATCGGCAATCCGGCCGGCAATGTCTGCGACATCGAGGCTCTCGCCAAGATCGCGCATGCGCACGGCGTGCCGCTGATCGTGGACAACACCGTCGCGACCCCGATCCTGCTTAAGCCGTTCGATTACGGCGCCGACATCGCCGTGCATTCGCTCACCAAGTTTCTGGGCGGCCACGGCACCACGCTCGGTGGTGCGATCGTCGATTCCGGAAATTTCCCCTGGGCGAAGCACGCCGACCGCTTCCCCGGCTACAACAAGCCGGACGCCTCCTATCACGGCCTCGTCTATGCCGAGCGCTTCGGCCGAACCGCCTATATCGAACGCGCCCGCAGCGTCTATCAGCGCACCATGGGATCGGTGCTGTCGCCGTTCAACGCCTTCCTGCTGCTCCAGGGCATCGAGACCGTCGCGCTGCGCATGGAGCGCCATGTCGAGAACGCGCGCAAGGTCGCCGAATTCCTGCGCAAGGACTCGCGCGTTGCCTGGGTCAACTACACCGGCTTTCCGGACAGCCCCTATTACCCGCTCGTTCAGAAATACCTCGACGGTAACGCCTCCTCGCTGTTCACCTTCGGTATCAAGGGCGGCATGGAGGCCGGCAAGACCTTCTACGATGCGCTGAAGCTGATCACACGCCTGGTCAATATCGGCGATGCCAAGTCGCTGGCGTGCCATCCGGCCTCGACCACGCACCGGCAGATGTCGGCGGAGCAGCAGCGCGTTGCCGGCGTGCTGCCGGAGACGATCCGCCTGTCAATCGGCATCGAGCATTCGGCAGATATCATCGCGGACATCGATCAGGCGCTCGAGAAGGCCTGCCCGTCGGCCCGCCTCCAGGCCGCGGAGTAGGCGCCGGCGCCGATGACGATCTTGATCGACAGGGATCAAGGTATATCGAGCCCGGCGCTGGTGCCGGCCGAGGGCGATTTCGCGCGCGACCACGGTTTCGCCGATCTCACGATCGGCCTGATCAACAACATGCCGGATCCAGCGCTGAAGGCGACCGAGCGGCAGTTCATGAAGCTGCTCCAGGCGGCCGCAGGTCCGCGCCGTATCCGTTTCCATTGTTTCTCGCTGCCCTCGGTGAAGCGGTCGCCCGAGGCGAAGTGGCATGTCGAAAGCGAATATTCGGAACTCAGCGAGCTCAGGCACCACAAGTTCGACGGGCTGATCGTGACCGGCGCCGAGCCGGTCGCGCCCGAGCTCGACCAGGAGCCGTATTGGCGCGACCTCACCGACCTGATCGACTGGGCCAAGGTCAACACGCGCTCGACGATCTGGTCGTGCCTCGCCGCGCATGCGGCGGTGCTGCATCTCGACGGCATCGCGCGGCGGCGGCTCCCGGCCAAATGTCACGGCATTTTCGACTGCGAAACTGCGACGAACGATGCGCTGACGCGCGCTGCGCCTGCGCCCCTCAAGGTCTCGCATTCGCGCCTGAACGAGATCGCCGAGAGCGATCTCACGCAGGCCGGCTATCAGGTGCTGACGCGTTCGGCAAAGGCCGGCATCGATATCTTCGTCAGGCAATATGCCAGCCGCTTCGTCTTCTTCCAGGGCCACCCGGAATACGATGCGCTGTCGCTCCAGCGCGAATATCTGCGCGACATCGGCCGCTATCTCGCGCGCGAGCGCGAGGCGTATCCGCACCTGCCCGTGAGTTATTTTGACGCAGCGACTGAAGAGAAGCTCGCCCGCTTCGAGAAGAAGGCGACCCAACAGCGCCACCCGGCGCTCACCAACGAACTGCCTGCGCTGAATCTGCGCGCCGATATCGCTGCCGGCAGCGCCGCGGCGGCGCTTTTCCGCAACTGGCTGCAATATCTCGGTGCGGAAGCCGATATTTCGGTCCTGGCACGCTAGACGAAGGGCGTTGGTTCCGCATTAGGATTACCCGGGCGTTAGGCTTGCCTCTACCAGCGCACGAATGTTTCAGTAGAGAAATAGGGAACCGCAGGAAACGCAGTCGTGTGGTCGGCACTCCAGGGACGCGTGAGCAATCGGCTGGCCCGGCATTTCCGTGCCGCGCCGCACCGGCTGCCTGCGCATGCGCCGATGGTGAGCTTCACGTTTGACGACGCGCCCGATAGCGCCGCAGGCGAGGGCGCCGCGCTTCTGGAGACGCATGGTGGCCGCGGCACCTATTACCTCGCCGGCAGCCTGATCGATCGTCCGTCGGATCACTGGCACGGCCTGTCGAACGACGCGATCGTGCGGCTTCACCGGGCCGGTCACGAGATTGCCTGCCATACCTTTTCGCACCAGAGCTCGGCCGATCTCGACGAGGCCGCCATGGCGCGCGAGATCGAGCGTAACCGCAGCCATTTCCACGCCATCGATTCCTCGATCGTGCTGGAGAACTTCGCCTACCCCTATGGAATCGCCTCGGTCTGGCGCAAGCCGCAGCTTGCAAAGGCCTTTCGCTCGGCGCGCGGCATCCTTCCCGGCGTCAATCGCGACGTCATCGACCTCCAGTTCCTACGCGCCTCGCCTCTGGTCGATCGCGAGATCGATATTGCTGGCGTCGATCGCTATTTCGACGAGGCGGTGGCGAGCGGCGGATGGCTGATCTTCTACGGCCACGACGTCGCCGACGCGCCAAGCCCCTACGGCTGCACGCCGCACCTGATGCGCCATGCGCTGGAGGCGGCCGGGAAGCGCGACATGCCGATCGTGACGGTCGCGGAAGCGCTACGACGGATCGGGGCGTAGCTTCTTCTTCCTTCTCCCCTTGCGGGAGAAGGTGGCATAGGCGGCCTTCGGCCGCCGTTCCTAGGAACGCCGAAGCAAAGCTTCGGCTATGGCGCCGGATGAGGGTTATGTCTCCACAGAGCAAGCTTTACCGAATCCGTGGATAGATACCCCTCACCCGTCTCGCCGCTACGCGGCGATCCACCCTCTCCTGCAAGGGGAGAGGGGAAGAGTCCTGCCTGCCATCCAAACAGTCTTGCCATGCCCGCGCGGTCATGCGACTGGCCTTGTGACGAATCCTACGGCCTTGCACCGACGCACCCATGTCCGCTCCCTCCACCGCCCCGCTGCCTGCGCCGGCCAACGGCCGCGACGCGCTGTCGGTGCTGCATTCGGTGTTCGGCCTGCCGGAGTTCCGTGGTGCACAGGGCGAGATCATCCGGCACGTCACGGATGGCGGCAATTGCCTGGTCTTGATGCCGACCGGCGGCGGCAAGTCGCTGTGCTATCAACTGCCGTCACTGCTGCGCGAAGGTTGCGGTATCGTGGTGTCGCCGCTGATCGCGCTGATGCGCGACCAGGTCGCCGGCCTGCTCGAGGCCGGGGTCAACGCCGCGGCGCTGAACTCGTCGCTGACGCTGCAGGAAGCTTCCGACATCGAGCGCCGCCTGATCGCGGGCGATCTCGACCTGCTCTATGTCGCGCCGGAACGCCTGGTGACGCCGCGCTGCCTGGCGCTGCTGGCGCAGGCGAAGGTCGCGCTGTTCGCGATCGACGAGGCGCATTGCGTCTCGCAATGGGGTCATGACTTCCGTCCCGAGTATGTCGGCCTCTCCATCATCGCCGAACGTTTTCCGAACGTTCCGCGCATCGCGCTGACTGCGACCGCCGACGAACTGACGCGCAAGGAGATCGTCGAGCGCCTCCGGCTCGCCGACAGCCCGCAATTCGTCTCCAGCTTCGACCGCCCGAATATCCGCTACGAGATCGTCGACAAGCGCAACGCCGTGTCGCAATTGAAAGAATTCATCCGGGAGCGGCACGCGGGCGACGCCGGCGTGGTCTATTGCCTGTCGCGCAATCGCGTCGAGGAGGTTGCCGCCGCGCTCGACGACGCCGGCATTGCGGCGCTGCCCTATCACGCCGGGCTCGACAGCGGCATACGCTCGCGCAACCAGGACCGGTTCCTCAACGAGGACGGCATCGTCATCGTCGCGACCATCGCCTTCGGCATGGGCATCGACAAGCCCGACGTCCGCTTCGTCGCCCATCTCGATCTGCCGAAGAGCATCGAGGCCTATTATCAGGAGACGGGGCGGGCGGGGCGCGACGGCAAGCCGTCGGCGGCCTGGATGGCCTATGGTCTCTCCGACATCGTGCAGCAGCGCCGCATGATCGACGAGTCCAGCGGTTCTGACGATTTCAAGCGGGTGTCGATCGGCAAGCTCGACGCACTGGTCGGCCTCGCCGAGACCGCGCAGTGCCGGCGCAAGCGGCTGCTCGCCTATTTCGGCGAGGCGGAGACGGCGAACAATTGCGGCAACTGCGACAACTGCCTGACGCCGCCCAAGATGCGCGACGGCAAGGTGCTGGCGCAGAAGCTGCTGTCCTGCGCCTATCGCACCGGGCAGCGTTTCGGTGCGATGCAGCTGATCGACGTGCTGATTGGCCGCCTCACCGAAAAGGTGACGCAGTTCGGCCACGACAAATTGTCCGTGTTCGGCATCGGGCGCGAGCTGAACGAGAAGCAGTGGCGCACCGTGCTGCGGCAGCTGGTGGCGATGGGGCATTTGTACAGCGACAGCGAGGCGTTCGGCGCGCTGAAACTGACGGAGAGCGCGCGCGGCGTGCTACGTGGCGAGACCGAGGTGTGGCTGCGCGAGGAGGCGCCGGGCACGCGCGTTCGCGCGAGCCGGACAAAATCCCGCCGTGGTGACCTCGCGCCTGCGGCCAACGCGCCGCAGGGCGATGTCGATCCCGAATTGCGGGCGCGGCTGAGGTCCTGGCGTTCGGACATCGCGCGCGAACGCGGCGTGCCGGCCTATGTCGTGCTGCACGATGCGACCATCGACGGCATCGTCCGGGCGTGGCCGACGACGCTCGACGAGCTCCGCAACGTGCCCGGCATCGGCGACAAGAAGCTCGAGCATTACGGCGACGAGCTGCTCCAGATCGTCAAGACGCGGTAGCGGTCAATCTCTCTGCTGTCATCCCGGGCAAGCGCAGCGAAGCGGAGCGCAGATCCGGGATCCATAACCGCAGGACGATGTGGTTGGGGCAAGCCGGTAACCACGAGTCTCCGCCAAATGCGATCCTGTGGTATGGGTCCCGGGCTCGCGACTTCGTCGCGCCCGGGACGACGGTCTTTGGCTAGCCGTTCCGGAATGCGTAACCGTAGCCGTTGAGCGCCGGCGCGCCGCCGAGATGGGCGTAGAGGATCTTTGCGCCCTTCTCGAAATGGCCCTTTTGGGTCAGGTCGATCAGGCCTTGCATCGATTTGCCCTCATAGACAGGGTCGGTGATCATCGCCTCTAACCGTGCGGTGAGGCGGATCGCTTCCTTGGTCTCTTCCGACGGCACGCCGTAGGCAGGATAGGCGTAGTCCTCGATCAGCACGACGTCGTCTTCGACGATATCCTTGCCGAGCTCGACGAGCTTGGCGGTGTTCTGCGCGATCGAGAGCACCTGCGCCTTCGTTTGCGCCGGCGTGAAGGACGCATCGATGCCGATCACCTTTCGCGCGCGGCCGTCGGCGGCGAAGCCGACCAGCATGCCGGCATGGGTCGAGCCGGTGACGGTGCAGACCACGATGTAGTCGAACTTGAAGCCGAGCTCGGCTTCCTGCTTGCGCACTTCCTCGGCGAAGCCGACATAGCCGAGGCCGCCGAATTTGTGCACGGAGGCACCGGCGGGGATCGCGTAAGGCTTGCCGCCCGCCGCCTTCACCTCCTCGATCGCCTGCTCCCAGCTCTTGCGGATGCCGATGTCGAAGCCGTCGTCGACCAGGCGCACGTCGGCGCCCATGATGCGCGACAGCATGATGTTGCCGACGCGGTCATAGACGGCGTCCTCGTGCGGCACCCAGGCTTCCTGCACCAGGCGGCACTTCATGCCGATCTTGGCGGCGACCGCCGCGATCATGCGGGTGTGGTTGGACTGCACGCCACCGATCGAGACCAGCGTGTCCGCGTTCGAGGCGATCGCGTCCGGGATGATGTATTCGAGCTTGCGCAGCTTGTTGCCGCCATAGGCGAGGCCGGAATTGCAGTCCTCGCGCTTGGCATAGATCTCGACATTGCCGCCGAGATGCTTCGACAACCGCTCCAGCTTCTCGATGGGCGTCGGGCCGAAGGTCAGCGGATAGCGCGTGAATTTGTCCAGCATCATTGGGTCATCCCGATTGGCGTTGAATTGGCTCAAGCGCCTAGCACTGCCGTGGACAAATGTGCTTTCAAATATTGCGCAGCAACTGTCGTAAAGCTTGCAGTCGATCGTCAAAAGGATCTATTTTCTTCCGAACTTGAGCCCAATAGCGAAAGCTTCTTCCATGGCCGCCAGGCTCGACCGTACCGACCTTAAGATGTTGAGATTGCTGCAAAATAACGGCCGGCTCAGCAATGCCGAGCTGGCCGAAACCGTCGCCATCAGCCCCGCCACCTGCCATCGCCGCACCCAGCGCCTGTTCGAGGACGGCTTCATCGCCGCGGTCCGCGCCATGGTCGCGCCGAAGAAGGTGGCGAAGGACACGCTGGTGATGGTCGGCGTCGTGCTCGACCGCTCGACCCCGGAGAGTTTTGCCACCTTCGAGCAGGCGATCACCAGGCTGAAATGCGTGCTCGACTGCCACCTCGTCGCCGGCGACTTCGACTATTTCCTCAAGATCCGCGTCGGCGACATGGAGGATTTCAACCGCATCCACGGCGAACAGCTGATCGCGCTGCCCGGCGTGCGCCAGACCCGCACCTTCTTCGTGATGAAGGAGGTTGTCGACAACGCGCCGCTGGAGTTTTGAGCAGCTGCTATTGATGCGCGATCCGCATCATGGGAGATTCAGGCGATGCAGACATTTCCCTTCCGCCAACTCAATCCGGCCGGGCCGGCCTATCGGCGCGGTTGGGTGGACGAGGCCGTCGCCGCGATCGAGGCCGACGAGTGCCGCACGGCCGACACGCATCTGATCCGGCTGATCGTGCCGGCGCTATCAGGCATCGACATCTATCTCAAGGATGAGTCCACGCATCCGACCGGCAGCCTCAAGCACCGCCTTGCGCGCTCGCTGTTCCTCTACGCGCTCTGCAACGGCCACATCCGCGAAGGCACGCCCGTGGTCGAGGCCTCGTCGGGATCGACGGCGGTGTCGGAAGCCTATTTCGCGCAGATGATCGGCGTGCCCTTCTACGCCGTGATGCCGCGCACGACCTCGGCGGAGAAGATCGCCGCGATCGAGCATTATAGCGGCAACTGCCATCTGATCGACGACGGCCGCGCGCTCTACGCGGAAGCCGCCGCGCTCGCTACCCGGCTGAACGGCCACTACATGGACCAGTTCACCTTTGCCGAGCGCGCCACCGATTGGCGCGGCAACAACAACATCGCAGAATCGATCTTCACGCAATTGCAGGGTGAGCCGCGTCCGATTCCCGACTGGATTGTCATGGGTGCGGGCACCGGCGGCACCTCGGCCACCATCGGACGGTACTTGCGCTTTCGCCAGTATCCGACACGGCTGTGCGTCGCCGATGTCGAGCATTCCGCCTTCTTCGATTGCTTCCGCACGCAGGACCGCTCTCACGTTTGCGAACGCCCATCGTTGATCGAGGGCGTCGGCCGGCCGCGCTGCGAACCCTCCTTCGTCCCCGGCGTGGTCGACCGCATGATGAAGATCCCGGATGCGGCAACGATCGCGGCGATGAACGTGCTGTCGCGCCGACTGCGCCGCGCGGTCGGCGGCTCCACCGGCACCAACTTCCTGGCACTGTGCCGCCTCGCCTCGGAGATGCGACAGGCGAACGTATCAGGGTCGCTGGTGACGCTGATCTGCGATTCCGGCGAGCGCTACCGGCAGACCTATTACGAGCCCGAATGGCTGAAGGGGCGCCGCCTCGATCCTGCGCCGTTCGAGGCGGCCCTGTCGTCGTTCCTCACGACGGGCGAGCCGCTGACGCTCGATGTCGACGACGTCGCAAATCCGCAGATCGTACCAAGCCCCGAGGCATCCTAGCCGACGTTTCCTTGCCACTTCCAAAATGGCACGATCGTCACGGCAACTTCACTTGCCTTGCACGCACACGCGGGTGAGCTTCGCCTCTTCTCAACGAGGAGATCCCCGCCGTGCGCCTTCCCATTCTCGATCCGAAAGACCTGAGCGACGAACAGAAGCCGCTCTATGACGACATGCGAGCCGGCATCAAGGACCACTTCAAGGGCTTCGTGAACATGCGCGACGACGGCGCGCTGCTGGGGCCGTGGAATCCCTGGGTCTGCGAGCCACGTTTCGGCAAGCCGGTGTGGGAGCTGGTCAAGGCAATCGCGTCGAACCCGCTGCTGCCTGCGCCGGTGCGCGAGGTCGCGATCCTCGTCACCGGTTCGCATTTCCGCTCCGGCTACGAGCTCTATGCTCATGTGCTCGTTGCCGAGCAGCGCGGCCTCTCCGACGAGAAGCTCGCGACCATCGTCGCGGGGCAGCGGCCGGTGGATCTCACCAAGCAGGAAGCCGTCGCCTACGACGTGGCGGCCGCATTGGTCGGCGGCGGCGTGCTGCCGGAATTGACCTGGCGCGCCGCGGTGAAGGAGTTCGGCGAGCACGGCGCGGCCGAGCTGTCCTATCTCGTCGGCGTCTACTGCATGGTCTCGGTCACCCTCAACACGTTCGACGTGCCGGTGCCGGAGTAGACGCCGCGTCCTTCGATCACTCCGCCCGCCTTGCTTGCAGGCGGCGGGGGCGCCCATGCGATGCAACGATTGCGGCCTTCGGCCTTGGTCTGGTAGAGCGCATGATCGGCCGCTCCCATCAGCGTGTCGATGCCGGACATGCTGACGGTGGCTTCCGCCATGCCGATGCTCACGGTGAGGCCGAACTGAACCTTGTCGGCAAAGACCTGCGCGCTCATTACGCGCTTGCGGATGCCGCCGGCAAGCCGCTCGGCAGCGTCGTGCCTCTGCGTACCGCCAGCGCTTCGAATGCGGCCGACAATGTTGTGTTGCCGAAGCCGAGCCCGAGCGTGCCGGCGGGGATGGTCGCATGGATCGTGCGAAGATCGAGGTAGATGTTGGGGACAGCGGGCTTTGCCGGCGCGTCTTCCTCATCGTCGGCAGCGAAGGCAGTGCCTGCCGAGATCGTCAGACAAAGCAGTCCCATCGCGACAGCGCGTGAAGCCTGGCGATGCGATGGGTTGTGATGGGACACGTGACAATCCGACGCGTGGCGATTTGATGACGGAACCGTTGTTGGATGGAACGTGATCGCTCGGGTGGTCAAGCGGTATCCGTAAGCGATGGACGGCACGGATGTGCGCGGCTACCCTGCCGTGATCGCACTGACACACGCGCCGGCCGGAGTGCGGGCCGGACATTGGAAGGACACAGCCATGAACACGTCACGCCGCATCCTGCTCACTGGTCTGGCGGGCCTCGCTGTCGCTCCGACCGCGGCGGCGGCTAGCGTACCGTCGGCCGAGCCTGGCGACGTGACGGTCGCCGAAGAGCGATTCGCGCGCACGATTGCCGCCGCCCATGCCCCTGACGTCAGCTGCGCACGGCAGGCCGAGCGCTATGCGGATGCGCATTGGCTGGAATATGTCGTGGCGGCGCGGGCCGTGCTCGGCGCGCGCGCGTGATGCTTTCTTCTCTTCTCCCCTTGCGGGAGAAGGTGGCGCGAAGCGCCGCTACGCGGCGATCCACCCTCTCCCACAGGGGGAGAGGGTAAGAAAGTGCCTCATTTCTCCACCGCCCGCCGAACCTGTTCGCCGATCTGCGACAGCACGAGCCGCGCCTGCGGCAGGATCGCGCCCATGGCGTGGAAATTGTGGACCATGCCGTCATGGCAGACATGCTCGACCGCGACACCCGCGGCGAGCAGCTTGCGCGCATAGGCATTGCCCTCGTCGCGCATCGGATCGAATTCGGCGGTGTGGATGATCGCGGTCGGCAGGCCTGCAAGCCGCGTCGCGCGCAAGGGCGAGATGCGGGGGTCGGCGGTGTCGATGCCATCAGGCAGGTAATCGGCGAGATCGGCTTCGATGGTGGCGCGATCGATCAGATGGCCTTCGGCGAATGCCTCGCGTGAAGGCGAGGTCTCCTCGAAATCCAGCACCGGGCAGATCAGGCATTGCGCGACGATCGAGAGGCCGGCGGTCTGCATCGCTTCCTGGCACACGATCGCAGCGAGCGTGGCGCCGGCGGAATCACCGCCGACCACCAGCCGTTCGGCGTCGATGCCCAGCGACGAAGCTTGCCGCGCGACCCACTCCGTGGCCGCGATCGCATCAATGACGGCGGCAGGAAATTTGTGCTCAGGCGCGAGCCGGTAATCGACCGAGACGAGGCGACAGCCGGTTACATGCGCCAGCGCCGCCGCGATGCGGTCATGCGTCGCAATGCTGCCGGCCACGAGCCCGCCGCCATGAAAGAACACGAAGCCCGGCGCGCGGTCGCCGGCTGATGCGGGCGAATAAAGGCGATAGGGCAGCTCTCCACCGGGACCCGGAAGCGTGCCGTCGGCGGTGGTCACATCCGGCGCATCAGTGCGTGCAAACTGCATCAGCTTGGCCAGCGACTGCCGCCGTGCCTCGACGCTCGGCCGGCTCCGCCCCTGCGGGGCGGCCGCAGCCATCATGGTCAACAAACGCCTTGCAAGCGGATCGAGCGGCATGGATCCTTCTCCCTCGTCGGAGAGGGTAACGCACCATATCCCAGCAGGGAATCATTTAGACATTGGGACAATAGTGCCCGGGTATGTCCAAGGGAGGCCGGTCATGGCCGAGATCAAGAAACCGATCGAATATTCGCCGAGCTGGACCTTCTTCGAGGGCAAATGGCACGACGGCAACGTGCCGATCATGGGCCCGCGCACGCATGCGGCCTGGCTCGGCTCGGTCGTGTTCGACGGTGCGCGCGCGTTCGAGGGCGTCGCGCCCGACCTCGACCGTCACGTCGCCCGCGCCAATCAATCCGCGATCAATTTTGGTCTGAAGCCGGTGGTCGACACCGGCACCTGGCTGTTGCTCGCACACGAAGGCATCGCGCGCTTCACCGCGAATGCCGAGCTGTACGTCCGTCCGATGTACTGGGCGCAGAACGGTTCGGGCGGCGGCGTGCTGTTCGACCCCGAGACGACCAATTGGTGCCTGTGCATCTACGAGGCGCCGATGCCGAAACCCGTCGGCAACGCCATCACGCTATCGCCGTTCCGCAGGCCCACCGCCGAATGCGCGCCGGTCGAGGCCAAGGCCGCCTGTCTCTATCCGAACAATTCGCGCGCGCTCGCGGAAGCCGCCGGACGCGGCTTCCAGAACGCGCTGATGCTCGACATGCTCGGCAATGTCGCGGAGTTCGGCAATTCCAACGTGTTCATGGCCAAGGACGGCGTGGTCTACACGCCGGTCCCGAACGGCACGTTCCTGAACGGCATCACGCGCCAGCGCGTCATCAGCCTGCTGCGCGGCGACGGCGTTACCGTGGTCGAGAAGACGCTGCGCTATGCCGACTTCCTCGCTGCCGACGAGATCTTCTCGACCGGCAATTTCGCCAAGGTCGCCCCCGTCATCCGCATCGACGATCGCGAACTGAAGCCGGGCCCGCTCTACACCAAAGCGCGCAAGCTCTATTGGGACTTTGCGCATGCGGTGAAGCTGGCGGCGTAGGGCGCCGCACTTTCCTTCGTCCTAGCCGCGTCGCTTAAACCGGCTGAACTGAAACGCCTGGGTCGACTTCCACGGCGTGTGGTGCGTCTCGCTCCGCGTCTCGATCAGCTCGAACTCCGGCCCAAGCTCCGCAGCAAGGCTCGCGCTATCGTGCCGCTGCACCGGAAGGCCGCTGCATTTCTCCGGGCCATCAAGCGCAAATGTCGCGATGATGGCGTGGCCGCCGGGCGTAATCGCCGACCGCAGGCGCTCGACGTAAGCGGCCCTGTCGCGCGGATCGGTCAGGAAGTGAAATGCCGCGCGATCGTGCCAGACGTTGTAGCTGCGCCCCGGCCGCCATGTCGTGGCGTCGGCAACGATCCAGTCG
Organism: Bradyrhizobium sp. S3.7.6; assembly: GCF_054061875.1. Taxonomy (NCBI): domain Bacteria; kingdom Pseudomonadati; phylum Pseudomonadota; class Alphaproteobacteria; order Hyphomicrobiales; family Nitrobacteraceae; genus Bradyrhizobium; species Bradyrhizobium sp. S3.7.6. The sequence goes on from NZ_JBSSEQ010000001.1 coordinate 1,290,307, forward strand.
ACTGCTGAGGCCGCCCGGCCGATTCGTTTCTTCGCCGCTTCAAGCGCGTTGGCGGAGAGATCGAGCACGGCGAGGTCGCGGTATCCGTCCCGCAGGAGAGCGTCCACCAGCCGCGAAGCACCGCCGCCGATGTCGATGATGGCGGCGCCATGGTCAGGACGGGCCGAACGGATCATCTCGAGGGAGATCGCTGGGCTGTCCTGAAACCAGCTTACCTCGGCCTCGCCCTTGGTGGCGTAGACGTTGTCCCAGTGGGTGCTGCGGTCGGACATGGCGGCTCCGGCCTGGCCGGGACGACAGCGCGCACGTCGCGCCGTTACGAACCGGCGGCCCGCGCGCCCGCCGCAGGTGGACGCGCCGGCACGAACGAAATCCCTACTCGTCCTTCTTCGACATCCGCTCGAGGCGTTCCTGCATGTCCTTCATCTGCTGACGCAGGTCGTCGATGTTGCTGCTGTCCGTCGGCGCCGCAGCGCTTGCGTCGGCCTCCGGTTCGGGGCTGGTCGCCGGACGGCCCGCGTTGGGGGCAAACGGCTTGAACATCGAGAAGGTCTGCTGGAACAGCTCCATGTTGCGGCGGACCTGTTCTTCCAACGGAGCAAAAGGAGTGCCGGAGAGCGAGTTGGCGATCTGCTTGCGGAACTTCTCCTGCTCCTGGGTCAGCGTCGCGATCGACTGCTCCAGATATTTCGGCACCACCATCTGCATGCTGTCGCCGTAGAAGCGGATGAGCTGGCGCAGGAAGGTGGTCGGCAGCAGGTTCTGGCCGGCCTTGTTCTCCTGCTCGAAGATGATCTGGGCGAGCACGGAGCGGGTGATGTCGTCGCCGGTCTTGGCGTCGTAGACCAGGAAATCCTCTCCGTCCTTGACCATGGCGGCGAGGTCTTCGAGCGTCACGTAGGTGCTCGTTCCGGTGTTATAGAGCCGGCGGTTCGCGTATTTCTTGATGGTGGTGGGTTGGTCTGATTTCGCCATGGGCTCTCACTTGCAAGCGCGGAGAACGGGAACCCGGCGGATAATGCCGCAGGGCGGGAAGAGTACGCAACGCAACAAAATAAGCATTTTCAAAGGGGTCACGCTACCGTTTTGTGCGCCACGGTTAATCGGGCAGCAAAAACGTGCTTGCGAAAGCGCCAAGAACGCTATTTTGAATGCGTTGCGGCATGAATTCGGTCGCCGGCCGATTGACATGCCTCAACGACGTTAACAGGATGCCATTCGAGACTGGCGAGCCGTTTCCCCAGCCCCGCCTGCCCCCTTTCAACACCAGGAGATGCCCATGTCAGACGATGTCGTCATCGTCAGCGCCGCCCGCACCCCGGTCGGAAGCTTCAACGGAGCGTTCGCGACCCTTCCCGCCCATGACCTCGGCGCCATCGCCATCAAGGCCGCGCTGGAGCGTGGTGGCATCGAGCCTGGCCGGGTCTCCGAAGTCATCATGGGTCAGATCCTGACCGCGGCTCAGGGTCAGAACCCGGCCCGCCAGGCCTCGATTGCCGCCGGCATTCCGGTGGAGAGCCCGGCTTGGGGCGTCAACCAGCTTTGCGGCTCGGGCCTGCGCACCGTCGCGCTCGGCTACCAGGCGCTGCTCAACGGCGATTCCGAGATCGTGGTCGCCGGCGGCCAGGAATCCATGAGCATGGCTCCGCACGCCCAGTATCTGCGCGGCGGCGTCAAGATGGGCCCGGTCGAGTTCGTCGACACCATGATCAAGGACGGCCTGTGGGATGCCTTCAACGGCTATCACATGGGGAATACGGCCGAGAACGTCGCGCGCCAGTGGCAGATTACCCGCGCCCAGCAGGACGAATTCGCGGTCCACTCGCAGCAGAAGGCCGAGGCGGCGCAGAAGGCCGGCAAGTTCAACGACGAGATCGTTCCCGTCACCATCAAGACCCGCAAGGGCGACATCGTCGTCAGCGCCGACGAATATCCGCGTCATGGCGCAACGCTCGACGGGATGGCGAAGCTCAAGCCCGCCTTCGAGAAGGAAGGCACGGTCACCGCGGGTTCGGCCTCCGGCATCAACGACGGCGCCGCTGCTGTTGTGCTGATGACGGCGAAGCAGGCCGCCAAGGAAGGCAAGAAGCCGATCGCGCGCATCGTGTCCTGGGCGCAGGCCGGCGTCGATCCGAAGATCATGGGCTCGGGCCCGATCCCGGCCTCGCGCGCCGCGCTGAAGAAGGCTGGCTGGAGCGTCGGCGATCTCGACCTGATCGAGGCCAACGAGGCCTTCGCGGCGCAGGCCTGCGCCGTCAACAAGGATCTCGGCTGGGACACCTCGAAGGTCAACGTCAACGGCGGTGCGATCGCGATCGGCCATCCGGTCGGCGCTTCCGGCGCACGCGTGCTGGTGACGCTGCTGCACGAGATGCAGAAGCGCGATTCGAAGAAGGGCCTCGCCACGCTGTGCATCGGCGGCGGCATGGGTATCGCGATGTGCCTGGCGCGCGACTGAAGCTGACATCTAACTTACGTGTCACTTGCGCGTGCGCTGCACACATAGATGAGTGCATCGCACGCGACTAAAAAGGCGGCGGTTGCAAATCAAATATTCTTCGCAACAGCGCCAGCCTCGACTAAATACAAACGCCCGGCTCGACGCCGGGCGTTTTGTTCTTGATGTCCGTCAAACCAACCGCATAATCCGCATCTAAAACGATCACTCAGAAACGTCCGCAGAGTCCAAGGGAAGGAATACGATATGGCACGTGTTGCACTGGTGACGGGTGGTACGCGGGGCATCGGAGCTGCGATCAGCAAGGCGCTGAAAGCGGCCGGCTACAAGGTCGCGGCGAGCTATGCCGGCAATGATGCGGCGGCGGAGAAGTTCAAGGCCGAGACCGGCATCGCCGTCTACAAATGGGACGTCAGCAATTTCGATGCCTGCGCCGAAGGCGTGAAGAAGGTCGAGGCCGAGCTCGGCCCCGTCGACGTGCTCGTCAACAACGCCGGCATCACCCGCGACACCGCCTTCCACAAGATGACGCTCGAGCAGTGGAACGCCGTCATCAACACCAATCTCGGCTCGCTGTTCAACATGACGCGCCAGGTCATCGAGGGCATGCGCGCGCGCAAGTTCGGCCGCGTCATCTCGATCTCGTCGATCAACGGCCAGAAGGGGCAGTTCGGCCAGGTCAACTATTCTGCAGCAAAGGCCGGCGACATCGGCTTCACCAAGGCGCTCGCGATCGAGAACGCCAAGGGCGGCATTACCGTCAACGCGATCGCACCGGGCTACATCAACACCGAGATGGTGCAGGCGGTGCCGAAGGACGTGCTGGAGAAGAATGTCATTCCGCAGATCCCGGTCAATCGTCTTGGCGAACCGGAGGAGATCGCCCGCGCGGTGGTGTTCCTCGCCGCCGACGAGGCCGGCTTCATCACCGGCTCGACGCTGACCATCAATGGCGGCCAGTATCACGCCTGATATGGCGTCAAGCCTGTAGATTCAGGCGCGACAAGGCGATAGTGAAGACGAAATGCCCGGCCTCGTGCCGGGCATCATCGTCCTCAGGGCCTTTCGATTGATGACCCCGCGCACAGCCACACTGATCGGATTGACCGCGATCCTGATGTGGTCGCTGCTATCCGTGATGACGGTGGCGACCGGAAAGATTCCGGCGTTCCAGCTCGCCGCCATGACGTTCGCGATCGGCGGTCTCGTCGGCCTCCTCACCTGGGTCGGCCGTGGCGATGCGGCGAGGAGCTTGCGTCAGCCGCTGGTCGTGTGGGTCGTCGGCGTCGGTGGCCTGTTCGGCTATCACGCACTGTATTTCCTGGCGCTGCGCTTTGCGCCGCCGGCCGAAGCCGGTCTTTTGAATTACATGTGGCCGCTCCTGATCGTGCTGTTCTCGTCGTTCCTGCCGGGCGAGCGGCTTGCGGTGCATCACATCATTGGTGCCGTGCTCGGCCTCGTCGGCACCGTGCTGCTGTTCGCCGGGAGCACCTCCGGCTTCGCGCCGGGCCAGCTGCCGGGATTGATTGCGGCGTTCATCGCGGCGTTCGTCTGGGCGGCCTATTCGGTGTTGTCGCGGCGATTGAAGGCGGTGCCGACCGATGCGGTCGCGGGCTTCTGCCTTGCCACCGCCGCGCTTGCCGCGCTGATGCATGGTCTGCTTGAAACCACGGTGTGGCCGGAGACGACGCTGCAATGGCTCTCCGTGGCCGCTCTCGGCATCGGCCCCGTCGGCGCCGCGTTCTACGCCTGGGACATCGGTATGAAGCGCGGCGACATCCGCGTGCTCGGCGCCGCATCCTATGCGACGCCGCTGCTCTCGACCGGATTCCTCATCGCCGCCGGTTTTGCAAAAGCCAGCGCGAACATCGCCATCGCCGCGATCCTGATCGCCGGCGGCGGCCTGATCGCGGCGAAGGATATGGTGCTGCGGAAGCGGTGACAGTTGTTGTCGGGCTCGCTGCCATGCGGCGCCAGGGAATGACAGTGCGCCTTACGGCTCCCAGTCCTTCGGCGCGAGCTCGAATTTTGCGAACTCGAATGCGGGCGCCACGGTGCAACCGACCAGCGTCCACTCTCCCATGCTCTCCGCCGTCTGCCAGGCATTCGCCGGCACGATTCCCTGCGGCCGTTCGCCGCTCACAAGGTCCGTGCCGAGCCGCACCTCGTGTTGCGAGCAGCCTTCATGCGCGATGCGCAGCGTCAGCGGGCTGCCGGCGTAGTAGTGCCAGGTCTCCACGGCGTCGATGCGATGCCAATGCGAGCGTTCGCCGCGCGCGAGCAGGAAATAAATGAGGGTCGAGCGCGACCGGCCGTTAGGGTCCGTGGTCTGGTCGCGAAACGTCTCGCGGTAGTGGCCGCCTTCGGGATGCGGGCGGAGTTCGAGGCGTGCGATGATCTCGGCTGCGGTCGGCATCGATCCCCGTCAGGATTTCTTCTTCAGGATTTGTTCTTGCGCTCGCGCAGTTCGCCAAACACCGCGGCAGCGTCCGCGCCCTTCATGTGTAGCCTGGTTGCGACCGATGGTTCATCAGCACGCAGGAACACGTTTGCTCGCTTCTCGTCACCAAGCAGTGATGGAATGGTTGGCCTATTCTCGGCCCGCAGCTTCGCCACTTCCGCCGCGCGTGCCTGGAGCGCCACATTGTCGGGGTCGATGGTGAGCGCGAACTTGACGTTGGACGCGGTGTATTCGTGCCCGCAATAGAGCTTGAAGTCGTCAGGCAGCGCCCGCGCAGCTTCAGAAGCGAGTCCCACATCATCGGGTAGTCGCCTTCGAACACGCGGCCGCAGCCGATCGAGAACAACGTGTCGGCCGCGAACAGCGTCTTCTCATTGTCGAACACGTAGGAGATGTGGTCGAGCGTGTGGCCGGGCGTCTCCAGAACGCGCCCCAGCAAGCTGCCGACCTTGACGATGTCGGCATTGGCGACGCGCAGGTCGACGTTGGCGATCTCAGTCGTCTTGTCATGCGGCGCGACGACGCGGCAATTGTATTTCTGCTTGAGTTCGGCGACCCCGCCGACATGATCGCCATGATGATGGGTGATCAGGATGTCGGTGAGCTGCCAGCCCTCGCGCTCAAGCGCCTTCAGGATGGGGCCGGCCTCCGGCGCGTCGATCGACGCCGTCGCCTTGGTTTCCACATCGTGGATCAGATAACCGAAATTGTCGTTTAAACAGGTGAAAGTACGAATTTCGGCGGCCATGTCATCTCCATCGCGCTCAGCCCCGCAGACAAATATGGCGTTAACGTTGCGCAGGCAATGCAATATTCCGGGCGCGGGAGCCGCCTCGTGCATGTTACATTGCCGTCATGACCATTGATGTCGTCGACCTCCGCGAGTTCTACTCCCGTCGCCTCGGGATTGTGGCGCGGCAAATGATCAATCGCGGCATCAGGGAGCGCTGGCCGACCGCCGCGGGCCAGCGTGTGCTCGGCATCGGCTATCCCACCCCTTATCTCGGCCTGTTCCGCGAGGACGCGGAGCGCTGCATCGCCTTCATGCCGTCGGCGCAGGGCGTCTTGAAATGGCCGACGGGCCGGCCGGCGCTGGCCTCGCTGGTCGATGAATTCTCGCTGCCGCTTCCTGACGCCGCGGTCGACCGGATCCTGCTAATTCATGCGCTGGAGATGTCGGACGATCCGGCCGCGCTCTTGCGCGAGGTGTGGCGGGTGCTGTCGCCCTCCGGCCGCGTGATCGCGGTGATCCCGAACCGGCGCGGGGTATGGACCCGCACCGACAGCACGCCGTTCGGTCACGGCCGGCCCTATTCGCGCTCGCAGATCACCGACCTGTTGCGCCAGACCTGGTTCACGCCGACCGCCTGGGGCGAGGCGCTGTTCATGCCGCCCTATGCCGGCGGCTGGGTGCTGAAATCGGCGCAGGTGTGGGAGCGTGCGGGCGCGGCGCTGTCGCTGCCCTTTGCCGGCGTGCACATTGTCGAGGCGACCAAGCAGGTCTATCGCGCGATCCCCGCCAAGCGCGAGCGCGCGCGGCTGATTCCCTCGTTGAAGCCGGTGCTGGTGCCGTCCTCGACGGTGACGCGCACTTGAAAACAAATCGTCCCGGCGCGAGGCCGGGACGATTGCAGATCAGAAGAAGCTTACTCGCCGGAGGCGACTTCGTCGCTGGAGCCGGCCGGAGCCGCCTCGCGCTCGGGGCGCGGGCCGTGCGGCCGGCGGCGCCGCCGCGGAAAGCGTTCGCCGCCACCGCCGCCTTCCAGGCCGCCCTGACCGCCATTCGCGGCACTATTCACTTGCGGCTGTGCGCCGGTGATGAAGGAGGGCAGGCGATCGACGCTGCCGGCGTCGGCAACGACGGGCTGCGGCTGGTTCAGCGGCAGCGGCTGCGGCTGATATTGCGGCTGCGCACGATGGTCGCGTTCGCGATGTTCGCGGGGCTGCTGGTTGTCGCGCTGATAGGGCTGCTGGCCGTCACGCGGCTGATGATCACGCTGGTGATCGCGCTGGCCGTCGCGGTCGCGCATGAAGGGCTGTTGCTGCTGCGGCGGCTGCGGGACGAAGCCCGGCTCCTGGCCGAAATTCGAGAAATTCTCGCCGTCGTCCTCGCTGTCGTCGCCGCTGTTGCTGACGGGCTCGTCGCCGCGCGGCTGCTGGTTCTGGCGGAACTGTTCCTGGGCTGCCGCGATCAGGCGGAAATAATGCTCGGCGTGCTGGTAGTAGTTCTCGGCGGCGACCGGGTCGCCGGAAGAGCGCGCATCGCGCGCGAGCTGAAGATATTTTTCGGCGATGTGCGAAGCCGTGCCGCGGATCTTGATGTCGGGTCCGTTCGATTCGTAAACCCGGGTCATCGGGTTCTGGCCGCGCCGGTTGTTGTTGTTGTTATTATTATTGTTATTGCGGTTGCGCATCCGCTGCTTGTTCTGACCGTTTCTCATGTCCTGCCTTTAATTCCAGCCCTAAAGGTTGCACGCATTACTGATTGCTCGGAGTGACCTGATGACAGCGGTTCACATCTCTCATGCGCACCGCGCGCAAGAGCGGCTTGAACCCTGCCGATGTCCGTCGACCGTCGCGTTCAACAAAGACGCGTTCCCCACCCGCCAGCATCCATTGCCAGCGAACCCATTCATATCGCCTGCCGAAACAAGCCCAGCTTTGTTGCGTAAGTCTTCAAGCGCAATATCAGGCTTTCGTTCACTTTGCGGTCGGAGAGCAGCGCAGCTCCAATGGCCATCGCGCTCAACAGGACCTGCGGCTTGGAACCTTTAAATCAGTAAAGCTCTCGCCCGAGAGCCCGGCTTTTGCCCGTAGGTCTACGGGGCCGGCACCGATGTGTTGACCGGAACGTAGTCGTTCCCAAGGGATATTCCAAGAGGTTTTTTGCAACCCAATCCGGCTTTTATGGGGGCATTTTTCGGGCCGAAACCGCCCGCGGGATGCCCGCCAAATCGGCCTTGGGCGGCCTGTCCACAGACAACGCGGCGGCCGTCATCAAGGTTTCAATATCGCGGGCCTGCCCTTGCCCCGCCTCGACGATCAACGCCCCGCCGGGGGCGAGCCGCTCGGCCGCCTGCGGGATCAGGGCGCGGTAGGCGTCATAGCCGTCATTGCCGCCGTCGAGCGCCAGATGCGGATCGTGCTCGCGCACATCGAGGCTCAGTTTCGGAATTTCCCCTGAGGGAATATAGGGCGGATTCGACACGATGAGATCGAACGGGCCGCGCAGCGCCGCCGCATAGGAGCAGGCGACGAAGCCGGAACGATCGGCGAGGCCCAGTGCTGCGGCATTGCTCCGCGCGGTGTCGAGCGCGGAGAGGCTGAGATCGGTTCCGACACCGAAGGCATCGGGAATTTCGTGCAGCAGCGCGAGCAGGATCGCGCCGGATCCAGTGCCGATATCCGCGATTCGCGGGCGCTGCCCCGATATCGCGGCCTCCCGAAAGATTTCCAGTGCCAGTTCGACCACGGTCTCGGTGTCCGGCCGCGGCACCAGCGTCGCTTCGGACAGTTGGAACGGCAGGCCCCAGAATTCGCGCGCGCCGAGAATGCGGGCGACCGGCTCATGCGCGAGCCGGCGCTGCGCATAGGCTTCGAGCCGCGCGGCCTCTTCGGGCGTGAGCTGGCGCGCCGCCTGCGTGACGATGCCGGTCAAATCAAGCCTCAGCGCGGCTCCGACGAGCAGGCGCGCGTCGAGGGCGGGCTCTTCGATGCCGGCCGATTGCAGCCGCGCCGCAAGCGCGCGCCGCGCACTCTCGATGCTGTGTCCGGAATCGAAACCTGTCGCCAATGGAGCCATCCTGCCTGGTATCGTGGATAGATCGGCGGCATTGCTTGCGTCAACGGAAAGGAGCGCGTCTGATCGCATCTCGCAGCCAGCGAGGGATCCATGGCGGCTTACGACGATCAGAACGTCTTCGCAAAGATCCTGCGCGGCGAGATTCCCTGCTTCGAGGTTTTCAGCGACGACCGCAGCCTCGCCTTCCTCGACATCATGCCGCGCTCGCCCGGACACACGCTGGTCATCCCCCGGGCGCCGGCGCGTGGCATCCTCGACATCGCGGATGACGATCTCGCCGCGGTCGCCCGAACCGGCAAACGGATCGCGATTGCAGCGATGAAGGCGTTCGACGCCGAGGGTATCATCCTGCAGCAGTTCAGTGAACCGGCGAGCGGGCAGGTGGTCTTCCACCTGCACATGCACGTCATGCCGGTCAGGGCCGGAATCGAGCTGCTGCCGGCGCAGACGCGCAAGGAAGACATGGCCGTGCTCGCGGCTCACGCCAAGCGGATGATTGCGGCGCTTGGCAGTTGATCGAGATAGCGCTGCAGCAAGACCGTAGGACGGGTAGAGCTGTTGCGAAACCCATCATCGAGACAAACTCGAAATCGACTGGCGCAGCTTCGCTCCACCGAAACTGCGAGCCAGCGATCTTTCATCGAACCTTCATCAGTTCCTGTTCAGCGGGCGGGGTCGAAGGGGAGAGCCAATCGGACATTCGAGCGCGGCACGATCCCAGCGTCCGACATCAGCTGCTGCCTGATAGGTGGTTTGCAGAAACGCCATGAGCGTGGCCTCTGGCTCGCTGGATTTTCGCACAAGGTCGTAGGGCAGGAGATATTCGCCGAGCTTCCGATCGAAGTATGCGCCCGCCGGCATGACCTGTCCGTCAGCAAAGCCATTCGGGGTGGGGTAGGCATAGGAGTAGAAAGCCGCAAAGTCTGTGCCACCTCCGCCCGGCCAAAAGCCGGCGGACGAGACCTCATCGCTATAGGCCTCGCGTGTCACGACGTCCGGCAAACCCGGGACGCCACCCGGGTGAAGCGGAGCGGAACGCCCAGAGAAGCGCGTCACCGCGAGATCGAAGCTGCCCCAGAAGAGATGGACCGGACTGACTTTCCCGATGAATCCCGTCCGAAACCGATAGAACACTCCGCTGATCGCGACGAGGGCGCGGAAGAACCGCGTCACGGCGTCTGCGTCATAGGGCCTGATCTGGCGGTCCTCCGTGAACGGGATCGGATCCGGGACCTCACTGGGCCGACCGTCAAATTCTGGTGTTCCGCCGAGATGTTCTACCAAATCACAGAACCGGGCGTGAAATTCGGCGACGGACATTCGCCCGAGCGGCATTTCCGCCCTGCGCCCATCAGCTGCTTCTCCGATCAGGACGTGACGGGAGAGATCGAAGACGATCTCGATACCTGATGCGTCTGGAATCAGCGAAGTCGTGAGCCCGCGTGCATTCACGTAGAAGGTCGCGTGCCAGGAATGGTTGACCCACGGCGTTCTCGCGAGCCGATACTTGCCGACAATCTGGCAATACAGATGAAGCGCGGAACAGGTTTCGCGCCATGCCTCGAAGGGAATCTCCGGCCAGATCGCGCTCATAGCGTCTCCTCCCTCAGGTTCGGTTCGGCTTGGCAAGACCTCACCTCGGCTAAAGGCGACCCTGTGTCCGCTTTGGGCCCAAGGCGACATTCCGGGGGCGAGGCCGCATGCTGCGCCCTCGAAAGCAGATATCCCGGAGTTTAGGGGGACTCGACCTAGACGCCAAGGTATCGCTGCAGCAGCTCCGGCTGGACCTTGAGCTCCTGCGCCGGTCCCTCGTGCACGATGTGGCCGTTGTTGATGATGTAGATCCGCGTCGCCAGCGCCAGCGTCGCTGCCAGATTCTGCTCGACCAGCACGATGGTCTGGCCGGCGGCCGCGAGCTCGCGGCAGGCCTTGACCAGATCGTGGACGATGACGGGCGCGAGCCCCTCGAACGGCTCGTCCAGCAGCACGATCTTGGGATCGCGCACCAGCGCCCGGGCGATCGCGAGCATCTGCTGTTCGCCGCCGGAGAGCTCGGTGCCGCGGTTGTTGCGCCGCTCCTTCAGCCGCGGAAACATCTCGTAGACGCGCTCGAGCGGCCAGCGCTTCGGTGCGGTGATCCCGGCGAGGACGATGTTCTCCTCCACCGACAAGCTGCCGAAGATCCGGCGCTCCTCGTGCACGAGCTGCATGCCGGCCTGCGCGATTCTGTGGCTCTTGCGTCCGGCGATATCGATGCCGTCGAACTTCACGCTGCCGCTGCGGGGCGTCACGACGCCCATCAGGCTCTTGAGCGTCGTGCTCTTGCCGGCGCCGTTCCTCCCGAGCAGCGCCACCACCTCGTGCCGCTCGACGCGCATGGCGACGTCGAACAGGATGTGGGAGTCCCCGTAGTAGCTGTTCAGGCCGTTGACCTCGATCAGGCTCATGCGGCGATCTCTCCGTGAACGCCGCCGAGATAGGCTTCCTGCACCGCGGCGTTGGTCCTGATTTCCTCCGGTGTGCCGTCCAGCAGCACCTTGCCCTCCTGGAGCACCGTCACGCGCTCGACCAGCTCGAACAGCGAATCCATGTCGTGGTCGATGATGATCATGGTGCGCCCGCGCGCGATCGATTTGAGCAGCTTGACGGTCTCGACCCGTTCGCGCGGGCTCATGCCCGCGAGCGGCTCGTCGAGCAGCAGCAGGCGCGGCGAGGTGGCGAGCGCAAGCCCGATCTCCAGCCGGCGCTTCTCGCCATAGGCGAGCTCGGATACCGGCGTATCGGCGCGGCGGGTCAAATTGACCAGGGCAAGCGTGTGCTCGACCTGCTCCGTCAGGCCCTTCACGCCCGAGAGCTTGCGGAACAGGTCGAGCCGAAATTTGCCGCGCAGCTCGGCGAGTGCTGCGATCGTCAGGTTCTGCCGCACCGTGAGGCCCGTGAAGAGCTGGTTGACTTGGTAGCTCTTGGTGAGTCCGAGCTGGCAAACCTCGGTGACCTTCAATCCCGTGATGTCGCGGCCCTCGAACACGATCCGGCCGGAGGTCGGCGCGATCTCGCAGGTCAGCATCTTGAAGAAGGTCGATTTGCCGGCGCCGTTGGGCCCGATGATGCCGCGCAGCTCGCCCTGATTGACGCTGAAATCGATGTCGCTGTTGGCGACGAGACCGCCATAGCGCTTGGTCAGGCCGGTGGCTTTCAGGATCGGCCCGGAATAGGCGGGATGCGCGACCTCCCTGGCCTGCATCGGTGCAGGCGGAGCTTGCTGTGGCGTCTCGATCTCGGCCTCCACCTCCGTCTCCGCAGCCTTCCGCGCTCGCTTGCCGGACACGAGGCCGTAGAGATCGACGAGGCCGCCCACAATGCCGCCGCGCAGGAAGCAGACCAGCACCACGAACACGACGCCCAGCACGAGCTTCCAGGCCGCCCCGAGGCCCAGCGCGGACTGGAGGAAATCCTGAAGGAAGAGCCAAACTGTTGCGCCGACCAGCGGTCCGAACAGCGTGCCGCGGCCGCCAATGGCGGTCTGCATCACGAGCTGGCCCGAGGTGTCGAAAGTGAAGGCGTCAGGCGGCATGAAGGCCTGCAATACGCCGAGCAGGCCGCCGGCGAAGCCCGCATAGGCCGCAGCGATCACGAAGGCGGTCAACTTGTAGCCGTGGATGTTGTGGCCGACGGCGGTGGCGCGCAGCGGATTGTCCCGGATCGCGCTGAAGATGGCGCCGACCGGCGAGCGGACGATCCTGAGCGCGATGATGACGCCGATGAAGTAGCACAGCGCGATGAACTGATAGAGCGACCAGCCATTGGTGAAGTGGATGGTGGTGAAACCGAGATTGAAGCTCGGTGTCGGCACGCCCGGCAGGCCGTTCTCGCCGCCGGTGAAATCCGAGAGCGGATTGAACTCGACGAAGAAGAACACCTCCGCGATCGCCACCGTGATCATGGCGAAATAGATGCCGGTGCGGCGCAGCGCGATCAGGCCGATCAGGTAGCCGGTCGCCGCCGCCGCGATCATGCCGATGATCAGCGCGCCCAGCACGTTGCCGAAGCCCGCGCGGGTCAGGAGGTAGGCCGCGACAAAGCCGCCGGTGCCGTAGAAGGCGGACTGGCCGAACGACAGCAGGCCGGTGAATCCGAACAGGATGTCGAAGCCGAGACCGAACAGGCCCCAGACCAGAATCCGGTTCACGGTGTTCGGGGCGAAGCCGAGATGAGGCAGCACGAAAGGGGCTGCGATCAAACCGATCGCGGTCAGGGTCTCGATCAGGAACGGGCGTTGCTTGAGCATCAGGAAATCGCTTACTCGCGGCCCTGGACGCCGAGCAGGCCATGCGGTCGCACCACGAGCACGAGCGTCATCGCCGCAAACAGCATCACATAGGCGTAGCCGGGGTTGAACATGGAGGTGACGCTGATGATCTCGCCGGCGATCAGGCCGCCGAGGATCGCGCCCGGAAACGAGCCGACGCCGCCGATCACCACCACCACGAAGGTCTGGACCAGGATGTCGTCACCGATGCCCGGTGTCAGCGACACCACCGGCGCATTGACGATGCCGGCAAATCCGGCGGCCATCGCGCCGATGCCGAACACGACCATGAAGACGCGGTAGACGTTGATGCCGAGCGAATCGACCATCACCGAATCCTCGATGCCGGCGCGCACGATCATGCCGAGCCGGGTCCGGTACAGGACGATGAACAGTGCGCCGAGGGCGACCGCGACGATGCCGACGACGGCGAGGCGATAGGTCGGATAGAACATGAAGCCGAGATTGGTGATGCCCTGGAACAGGGCCGGCGGCGGCACCAGCTGCGACTGGCTCGAGAAGATCAGGCGCACGAGCTCGACGAAACAGATGCCGAGCCCGAAGGTCACGAGCAGCTGATCCTCGTGCGGGCGATGATAGAAATGGCGGATGATGACGCGTTCCATCGCGACGCCGAGCAGCATCACGAACAGCGAGCCCGCGATGACGGCGATGATGAAGGACTCCGTGTACTGGTAGGCGACGAAGCCGGCATAGCCGCCGATCATGAACATCGCGCCATGCGCGAGGTTGAGCACGCCGAGCGTGCCGTAGATGATGGTCAGGCCGGAGCTGATCAGCGCGAGCAGGGCGCCGAGCGCGAGCCCGTTGAAAAGCTGCGAAACGAGGTTGGGCCAACTGATCATGCGACAATCGCCGTTGTGACGCGCGATGGTGCGCGTCAGAAAAAGGTGACGCCGCAGGACCAGAGTGCAGCCCGCGGCGTCACAGGGGTTAGCGCGGGCTCAGCTGTAATCGCCGGGATGGCAGCCGAACGCGTCCGGCTTCTGCATCAGGCCTTCACCGGGGACGATCTCGACGACGTCGTACCAGTCTTCCTTGCTCTTCATGTCCTTCTGCTGCTTGCCCTTCACGATGATCACCGGGCGGACGCATTGGTGATCCTCGGGGCGGTAATGCACGTCGCCGACCAGGGAGGGGATCGTCTCGCCCTTCTCGTAGGCCTTGATCACGTCGGGCGGATTGAAGCTGCCGGCCTGCTCGCACATGTGGGCCCAGTGCGCGAAGCTGACATAGGCGTTCTCGGCGCCCCATTCGGGCTTGTAGCCGTACTTCTTCTCGAAGGCCTCGTTGAACATCTTGGCGAGCGGGAACTTGTCCTCGATCGTCCACCAATAGTCGGTGGCGGCGTACACGCCCTGCATCAGGCCGCCGGTCTCGCGTGCGATGAAGGGCACCTGGTAGGGGACGACCAGCTTCATCTTGTCGAGCACGCCGAACTGCTTGGCCTGCTGGGTCGACAGTACCGCGTCGTGGCCCCAGTTGACGTTGATGAGCACGTCGGCGCCGGAATTCGCGACGTTCAGCAGATATGAGGAGTAGTCGGGCGCGCCGAGCGGTGCGACCTGGTTGGTCACCGTCGTCCAGCCCGCGGTCGCGAGGAAGTCCTGCATCGACTTGGTGACGGTGTGGCCGTAGGTGTAATCGGGCGTCAGGTAGGCGGCCTTCTTGTTCTTGCCGAACTCCCTCACCATCACCGGGCCGATCGCCGCGGCGGCGGTCTGGCCGAAGAAATTCTGGCGGAAGCCGTAGCGAACGCAGTCCTTGCCGGTGGTGTCGTTCGAGCCGGAAATGCCGCACACGAACAGCACGTGTTCGCGCTGCGCGAGCTTGTTGAGCGCGACCGCGACGGCGCTCGACGTGCCGCCGGTGATCATGATCGCCTTGTTCTCGCTGATGAAGCGCTGCTGCGCCTGCACCGCCTCGTTCGGCTTGGCCGCGGAATCCGCGACGCCGAACTTCAGCTCCTTGCCGAGCACGCCCTTGCTGGTCTTCGGCGAAATCTTCTTGATCAGGTCGTGGCCGCTGTTGATGTGCTCGATCGCGAGCTGGTAGCCCTTGAGCTCGTCCTCGCCCTGCACGGCATAGGTGCCGGTGCGCGGGACCGAGATTCCGATGAACGCGGTGGAACCCGAAACGCCGGCGGGATACGAGCCGATCGCCGGCTTGTCCTCGGCAAAGGCCGGCGTCGCGGGCAGCATCGAACCGCCGATGAGGCTAGCTGTGGTCTGGAGCAGGCCACGGCGCGAGAGGCCGCGGCGGATGAGATCGTCAGTCATGGTCGTTTCCTCCGAACATCGTTCTTGTTTGCAGGCGCAAGCACGACCTGTCCGGCGCCAGCCGGCCTCGCTGGCCTGCTGCGCCGGGCACGTCACATCCGCGTGTAGCTCTTGGCCCTAAGCATTGCTCGTGAAGTCCTTCTGTCAATTTCGTCTTTGGTCGAACGACGAAAATTATCACGTGAAAACATATCGGATCACGATATATATTAGTCTTTGTGAGTACGAGGCTGGCGGGTTCGGCGAGAGAAATGGCGCGGCAGACGACAGTGGCGAGTGCCCGGAAGCGACGATCCTGGCCGCAGGAGGCGGAGCGGCCGGAGGCCGCGTGGCCCGCGGGGGAGGGCAGCGACCAGCGCGCGGCGCCGCAGTCGGGCGATGCCTCCCGCGTGTCCGAGCCGTGCAGCCGGTCAGCCGGCCGGCGCGGACCCGTCGTCGGCTCCGTCCAGGCCAAGGTCCAGGCCAAGCGCGCGCCCGGCCCGATGCAGAAGCTGAGCGTGCGCGCGCAGAATGTTCTGAAGGAGCTTGCGGTGGAGCTCACCGGCGAACAGCCGCCGAAGGGGAATTGGCTGCCGTCGCGCGAGTTGCTGCTCGCGCTGACGGCCGAGCGCCTTGCGACCACGCGCAACTGCGGTCCTCACACGATGCGGGAGATCGTGGATTGGGCCCAGGGCTGCGGCGTGACCATCAAGCCGGTGATACCGCCCGGCGGCTCGCTGTCGCAGATGTGGGCGGAGTTGATTGCCAATGCGTCGGCCGGGGCCTTGACCAGCGCCGAGATCGCCAGCGCGCTCCAGCGCTCGATCAGGCGAAAGAGCGTTCGCATCCCGATCGCGTTTCAGGTCATCCTGGTGAAGATCCTGCTCTCCAGTTTCGAATAGCCCCCGATATTTGTGCATCCGCGGCGCCGCTCGGTTGGTTCCGCCGGTCCTTCCTTGCTAGTCTCGGCAGCGCCCGCCCGCTTCATCGGTGGGCTCGACGTCGCAGGCAGGAATGACTCAATCGAAGCGGAAGACGACGCGTCCCGCGTCCGCGGCGCCCTCAAAGGGCGGCGCGATGCGCGAGGCCGACTATGCGGCGCTCGCACAGTTCCGCTATCAGCTCCGGACCTTCCTGGCGTTCAGCGAAGCCGCGGCCCAGAGTGCCGGCTTGACGCCGCAGCAGCATCAGGCGCTGCTGGCGATCAAGGGGCTGGCCGCCCCTGACGGCGCAAGCGTCGGCGACATCGCGCGCTTCCTCCTGATCCGGCACCATACCGCGGTGGAGCTGGTGGATCGCATGGCGAAGCTGAAGCTGATCGGCCGGGAAGCCGATCCGCAGGACGCAAGACGCGTCCTGGTCAGGCTGACGGCCAAGGGCGAGCAGAAGCTGCGATCGCTCTCGCGCATTCACCTGGACGAGCTGGGTGCCGCCGCGCCCGCCCTGGCCAGGATCCTGCGATCGTTCCGGGCCAAAGCGCGCTGAGGCGCGGTTCAGGCGGCTGCGCCTTGCGCGGCGAGCTGTGCGGCCTGATGCTCGGTGGTCAGCGCGTCGGTCAATTCGCCGAGCGCTTCGCCGGCGATCACCTGCGGCAGCTTGTAGAGCGTCAGGTTGATGCGATGATCGGTGACGCGTCCTTGCGGGAAATTGTAGGTGCGGATGCGCTCGCTGCGGTCGCCGGAGCCGACCTTCTCCTTGCGTTCGGCCGAGCGTGCGGCGTCGAGGCGCTGCTGTTCGGCATCGTAGATGCGCGAGCGCAGAATGTTCATGGCGGAGGCGCGGTTCTTATGCTGTGAGCGGCTGTCCTGCATCATCACCACGATGCCGGTCGGGATGTGGGTGATGCGGATCGCCGATTCGGTCTTGTTGACGTGCTGGCCGCCGGCGCCCTGCGCCCGCATGGTCTCGATCCGCAGATCGTCGTTCTTGATGTCGACGTCGACCTCCTCGACCTCCGGCATCACGGCGACGGTAGCGGCGGAGGTGTGGATGCGTCCCTGCGTTTCGGTGTCCGGCACGCGCTGCACCCGGTGCACACCGGATTCGAATTTCAGCTTCGAGAACGCGCCGCGGCCCTGCACCTCCGCGATGATTTCCTTGTAGCCGCCGACGGTGCCTTCGCTGGCCGAGATCACCTCGACCTTCCAGCCCTGCAAGGCCGCGAAGCGCTCGTACATCCGGAACAGATCGCCGGCGAACAGCGAGGCCTCGTCGCCGCCGGTGCCGGCGCGGATTTCCAGCACCACGTTGCGGTCGTCCATGGCGTCCTTGGGCAGCAGCGCGACGCGAATCTTCTGGACCAGCTCTTCGATTTTAGGCGTCAGCTCGTCGCGCTCGGCTTCAGCCATGCCGCGCATCTCGGAATCCGTCGCGGGATCGGCGATCAGCGCCTCGGTGTCGGCGAGTTCTTTGACCGCAGAACGATACGCCTTCACCGCCTCGATCAGCGGGGTGAGCTCGGCGAGCTCGCGGGTGATCTGCACGTAGCGTTCGGAGGCGAGCTGGCCGAGCGATTCGGCCTCGAGCGAGGCGTGATGCGCGAGCAGGACGTCCAGTTTGGCTTCGGGGAGTGACGACATCGGTTCAGTCTCAAATGGCGGAAGAGGGCGAGGCGGCGGGAGGGGGCGACAGGCCCGCTACAACGCCAGGCCTTCGGCCTCGGCAAATTCCGTCAGCTTCTGCCGGATCGAGACGCTGCCGGAGGGCGCGTCCAGCAGCGGGCCGAGCATCGCTTCGGCCTTCTTCGCGTCGAGATCGATGACCATCGCCTTGACCGGACCGAGCGCGGTCGCCGAGAGCGACAGCGAACGATAGCCCATCGCGATCAGCGCCAGTGCGCCGATCGGCTTGGAGGCCATCTCGCCGCAGAGCGATAACGACTTCTTTGCATCGTTCGACTTCCGCGCGATCTCGCGCAGCACGCGCAGGATCGGCGCCGACATCGTGTCGAAGCGCTCGGAGACTTTCGCATTGCCGCGATCGACCGCGAACAGGAACTGGAACAGATCGTTGGAGCCGACCGAGATGAAGTCGACCTTCTTCAGGAGCTCGTCGAGCTGGTAGAGCAGGGCGGGCACCTCGACCATGGTGCCGATGTCGATCCGCTCCGGCAGGGTGTGGCCGTGCTGGCGCAGATAAGTCAGCTCGCGCTCGACCAGCGCCTTCGCCGAATCGAATTCGGCGACCTCCGAGATCATCGGGAACATGATGCGCAGCGCGCGGCCGCCGCCGGCGCGCAGCAGCGCGCGGATCTGGCCGCGCAGCAGGCCGGGGCGATCGAGGCCGAGCCGGATCGCGCGCCAGCCGAGTGCGGGATTCTCCTCGATCACCGCTTCCATGTAAGGCAGTGCCTTGTCGCCACCGATGTCGAGGGTGCGGAAGGTGACGGGCTTGGTGCCCGCGGCATCCAGCACCGTGCGATAGAGCGCGAGCTGGTCGCTGGTGCGCGGCAGGCTCTGCCCCACCATGAATTGCAGCTCGGTGCGGAACAGGCCGATGCCGGCGCTGCCGGTGTCCTCGATATGCGGCAGGTCGATCGCAAGACCTGCGTTGATCATCAGCTCGACCTTCTGCCCGTCCTTGGTGACGCAGGGACGGTCGCGCAGCGCGAGGTATTGCGCCTGGCGGCGGGCGCGGAAGCGCACGCGTTCGGCGAAGGCGGCTTCGACCTCCTGCGACGGGCGCACATAGATCGAGCCCGAGGTGCCGTCGACGATGATGGCGTCGCCGGGATCGGCGATGCCCGGCGCGTTCGGGACTTCGCCGACCGCGGGGATGCCGAGCGCGCGGGCCACGATCGAGACGTGGGAGTTGGCGGTGCCTTCCTCCAGCACGATGCCGCGCAGGCGCTTGCGGTCGTAGTCGAGCAGCGCCGCCGGGCCCATTGCGCGCGCGATGACAATGGCATTGTCGGGCAGTTGCTCGCGTGAGGGCGCGTGGTCCTGGCCGACCAGCTGCCGCATCAGGCGGTAGCCGAGATCCTCGAGATCGTGCAGCCGGTCACGCAAATAGGGATCGGTGGAGCGCAGCATCCGCGCGCGGGTGTCGGACTGCACGCGCTCGACGGCGGCTTCCGCCGTGAGGCCGGTGGCGACCGCCTCATGCAGCTTGTGCGACCAGCCCTGGTCGTTGGCGAACATGCGGTAGGCTTCCAGCACCTCGCGGTGCTCGCCGCCCTCGGCAACGTCGCCACGCTCCAGCATGCGGTCGAGATCGGCGCGCAGCTTGGCGAGCGCGGTGTCGAGCCGCTTGATCTCCTTCGGCAGATCCTCGGCGATGTAGTCCTTGATGACGACGCGCGGCTCGTGCAGCACGACATGGCCGAGCGCGATGCCTTCCGAGAGGATGGCGCCGACCTTCTGCGCCGAATGGCGCGCGGCCGGCTCCTGGCCCGGCTGGGCCAGCGCAGACAATTCGCCGGAGGCGATCAGCTCCGCCAGCACCATCGCGGTGGTCTGGAGCGCCTCGAGCTCCTCCTCGACATAATTGCGCTTGGCGCGGTTCTGCACCACCAGCACGCCGAGCGTGTTGCCGGCGCGCAGGATCGGCACGCCGAGGAAGGAGTGATAGATTTCTTCGCCGGTCTCCGGGCGGAACGAGAAGGCCGGGTGGCTTTGCGCGTCGCTGAGATTGAGCGGGGTCGCCTCGCTGGCGACGAGGCCGACCAGGCCCTCATGGGCGCTCAGCACGGTGTGGTGCACCGCCTCGCGGTTGAGGCCTTCGGTGGCGTAGAGCTCGAGCGTGTTGTCAATGCGCAGCACATAGACCGAGCACACCTCGGCCACCATATTGGCGGCGATCAGCACCACGATCTTGTCCAGCCGCTCCTGGGCCGAGACCTGCTCCGCCATGGTTTCGCGGAGCCGTCTCAACAAGACGCGGGGACCTCCCGACGAGCTCCGCATGAACCGTCAATCTCCTCCGTCTGCCTGGCCCGGCGGTATCGGCCGGCGGCTGGCCCAAAATTCCAGAAAAACAACCAAATTGTTCGTCCGGCGCAGGCACAAACACAAATCTACTCAAGATTTAGCGCTTGCACCGAATCAGCGCCGCCTGAACTGGGACACAGTCTGCGGCAGCCCACCCTGTTCGCCGTATAGCGAATTGAGGCTTGTTTTGCCAAGCAAAACGCCTGCCAAACGCGAAGGTGTGTACACCTTCGCGTTTGCTGCGACCGCTAAGAGAAAATTCGTCTAGGCCTGATCGAGACCGTAGAGCGTGTGCAGGGTGCGTACTGCGAGCTCGGTATAGGCGGTGTCGATCAAAACCGAGAATTTGATCTCGGAGGTTGTGATGGCCCGGATGTTGATATTCCGTCCGGCGAGGGCCGAAAACGCCTGGGCGGCGACGCCGGCATGGCTGCGCATGCCGCTGCCGATTACCGATATCTTGGCGACGTCGGTGGCGGTATCGAGCCGGGCATAGCCGATCTTGCCTTTGGCGGCCGTGATCGTGTCCTTGGCACGGGTGTAGTCGGCCGCCGGCACCGTGAAGGTGAGATCGGTGGTCTTGCCGTCCTCGGAGACGTTCTGCACGATCATGTCGACGTTGATGTTGGCATCCGCCAGCGGGCCGAAGATCGACGCTGCCACGCCGGGCTTGTCCTCGATCTGGCGTACCGAGATCTGGGCCTCGTCCTTCGAAAAGGCAATGCCGGTGACGACGTGGCTTTCCATGATCTCCTCCTCGCTGCAGATCAGCGTGCCGGGCGGCTGGTTGGCATGCGGGTCGATATCCTCGGGCTTGTCGAAGCTCGAGCGGACGAAGATCGGCATGTTGTGGACCATGCCGAGTTCCACCGAGCGGACCTGGAGCACTTTTGCGCCCTGGGAGGCCAGTTCCAGCATGTCTTCGAACGCGATCTTGTCGAGGCGGCGGGCCTTCGGCACGATTCGCGGGTCGGTGGTGTAGACGCCGTCGACGTCGGTGTAGATGTCGCAGCGGTCGGCCTTGACGGCGGCGGCGATCGCCACGGCCGAGGTATCGGAGCCGCCGCGGCCGAGCGTGGTGATGCGATTGGTCTCGGGATTGATGCCCTGGAAGCCGGCGATGACCGCGACCTCCTTGCGCTCCCGGAAGCGCTTGATGATCTCGCTGCCGTCGATGTCCTCGATCCGGGCCGAGGCATGGGCGTCGCTGGTCTTGATCGGGATCTGCCAGCCCTGCCAGGAGCGGGCCTGGATGCCCATGCCCTGAAGCACGATGGCGAGCAGGCCCGACGTCACCTGTTCGCCGGAGGCGACGACGGCGTCGTATTCGCGCGCGTCGTGCATCGGCGAGGCCTCGGTGCACCAGGCCACCAGCTCGTTGGTTTTACCGGACATCGCCGAGACGACCACGGCCACTTCATGGCCGGCGTCGACCTCACGCTTCACATGGCGTGCGACGTTGCGGATACGTTCGATATTGGCGACGGACGTGCCGCCGAATTTCATCACGAGGCGGCTCATGACGACGCGTGCATTCCCTCATAAGGATCAGTATGGTGACCCGCACCGGACGGGTGCGGGCGGACACCGACCGCGCGTATACATAGCGGCGGGGCCGGGGGCAAGCGGGTTCCTGCGGGGGCAGGGTAAGGTCCGACCTAAGGTCGGGCTTGGGGGTATGGGTTAACCGAGATCATGGCGCGTTATATCGACGAGATCCTGCAACCGGGCGAGCGGGTGCTGTATTCGACCAATGCGCACTGGATCTTCCATGTCCCGGCGATGATGGCCTGGATCGCGGCTCTGGCCCTGTACGTGGCCTCCCGCCTGATCGACGTCTACAGCGTGATGATTCTGTGCCTGTTCGGCTCCGGTCTGGTGGCGCTGGTTGCCCTTTACTCGACAGTCAAGGCTTGGTTCCATCGCTGGACCACCGAGATCGACGTGACCAATCTGCGGGTTGTGCACAAGACCGGGTTCATTACCCGGAAGACCTTCGAGATGAGCCTCGACAAGGTAGAGAGCGTCGACGTTGATCAGTCGATTCTTGGACGTATTCTCAACTATGGAAACGTGACGATCCGCGGTGTGGGTGAAGGTCGCGAGATCATTGATACAATCGCCTCGCCGCTCGCCTTCCGTAGTTCGATCACCACGCGGTAGGACCGCGCCTAACCATGAGCATGCAGCAAAATACTTCCGCAACCGCAAGCCCGCAGCCGGGCTCGACCGCCGACGCCGCCGAGATCGCGAAATTCTCGAAACTTTCGGCCGAGTGGTGGGACCCCAACGGCAAGATGGCCCCGCTGCACCGGATCAACCCGCTGCGGCTCGGCTATATCCGCGACGCCGCCTGCCGCAAGTTCGAGCGCAACGTGCGCAGCCTCAACTGCCTCGGCGGCCTGCGCGTGCTCGACATCGGCTGCGGTGCCGGCCTGTTGTGCGAGCCGCTGTCGCGCCTCGGTGCCCAGGTCATCGGCGTCGATCCCTCGGTCAGCAACATCGCCGCCGCGAAGCTGCATGCCGACAAGAGCCATCTGTCGATTGATTACCGCTGCACCACGGTCGAGGAGATCGACCCGCGCGAGCGCTTCGACATCGTGCTGGCGATGGAAGTGGTCGAGCACGTCGTCGATGTCGGCGTTTTCCTCAAGCGCTGCGCGGCGCTGCTGAAGCCGAACGGGCTGATGGTGGTCTCGACGCTGAACCGGAACTGGAAGAGCTTTGCGCTCGCCATCGTCGGCGCCGAATACGTCCTGCGCTGGCTGCCGCGCGGCACCCACGAATGGAACAAGTTCGTCACCCCCGACGAGCTGACGAAGTATCTTTTGGACAACCGTCTCGTCATCACCGAGCAGACCGGCGTCGTCTACTCACCCTTCGCCGACAAATGGACCCTCTCCTCCGACATGGACGTGAACTACATGGTCGTGGCGGAAGGGATGGTGTGAGGGGTACGCGAGGCGCGAGCATCGCACCCATGACGTGGGCGTGATTGACCTGCTTCGCCGCTAGCGGCAGGTTGGCCACGGCTTCCCCTCCTACCGCTCCCACCCGCATGTTCACCATCGCCAGCCTCTGGATTCCCTTCACCGTCATTGCTGCGCTAGGCCAGGTCGCGCGCAATGCGATGCAGCGGTCGCTGACGAAGCCGCTGGGGACCTGGGGCGCGACCAATATCCGCTTCCTGTTCGGTTTCCCGTTCTCGCTGCTGTTTCTGGGAGTGGTGCTGATCGCTACCGGCGATCACCTCGGCATGCCGCCGACCGTGTTCTGGCCGTGGCTGCTGCTCGGGGCGCTCAGCCAGATCGTCGCCACCGGGCTGATGCTGCTCGCGATGAACGATCGCTCCTTCGTGGTGACGACGGCGTACCTGAAGACCGAGGCGATCCAGACCGCGATTTTCGGCTTCGTCTTCCTCGGCGATCACCTGACCTGGCTGAAGGTGCTGGCGATCGTGATCGCGACTGTCGGCGTTGTCATCACGGCCCTGCGGCCCGGCGGCGAGAAGAGCTTTGCCGAGCTGAAGCCGACCATCACCGGTCTCGTCGCGGCTGCGGCGTTCGCGTTGTCAGCGGTCGGTTTTCGCGGCGCGATCATCAACGTGCCTGATGTCTCCTTCGTGACGGCGGCGTCGTTCACGCTGGTGCTCGGTCTGTTCGTGCAGACGCTGGTGCTGACGATCTATCTGCTCTGGCGCGCGCCAAAGGTGCTCCAGTCGATCCTGGGATTGTGGAAGCCGTCGCTGCTCGCCGGCTTCATGGGCGCGTTCGCCTCGCAATTCTGGTTCCTGGCCTTCGCGCTGACGGCCGCCGCCAATGTCCGCACGCTCGCTTTGATCGAGGTGCTGTTCGCGCAAGGCGTGGCGTATTACTCGTTCAATCAGCCGATCGCGCCGCGCGAGATTTTTGGTATCGCGTTGATCGTCGTTGGCGTTGCGGTGCTGGTGGGGGCCTAGTTCCTATCTTCCGGCAGCGTCGGCAGCGGCGACACCTCGATGCCTTCGTCGATCAACGACTTTGCCTCGTCGGGCGAAGCCTCGCCATAGATCGGACGGTGCTCCTTGTCGCCGTAATGCATCGCGCGGGCTTCGTTCGCAAAACGCTCGCCGACATTGTCGGCGTTCTTGACGATGTGATCGCGCAGCTCCTTGAGCTTGGCGCGCAACTCGCGCTCCTGCGCCATCATCAGCGAGGTCGGTCCCGACGGCGCGGCCTCGGGCGCAGGCGTTGAAGCCGGCTCCGGCGGCGGCGTCGCCCGTCCGCGGCCCTTCTTGCCGATGATCCGCGGGGCCATGATCGCCTTCTCGACCTTGGCCGAGCCGCAGATCGGGCAAGTCACGAGCTTGCGCTTCACCTGCGAATCATAAGCCGACGAGCTCTGGAACCAGCTTTCGAATGCGTGGCTTCGGTCGCAGTGGAGCGCGTAGCGGATCATGCCGATCCCCGCACGAGGTGGAGATGGTCCGGCCCGGCCTTGGGATCGGCGACGCCGAAGCGGCGGCCGTGCTGGAGCGAGGGGATCGCGCGGCGGGCGGTCTCGACCTTGGCCGGGTCGATCTTGGCCATGATGATCCCGGGCTCGACGTCACCCTCGGCGAGGATCTCGCCCCAGGGGTCGATGATCAGCGAGTGGCCATACGTCTCGCGCTTGTTCTCGTGCAGGCCGGCCTGCGCGGCAGCGAAGATGAAGCAGCCGGTCTCGATTGCGCGCGAGCGCAGCAGGATGTGCCAGTGCGCCTCACCGGTCTTGCGGGTGAAGGCCGAGGGCACGGTGATGAAATACGCACCGCTCTCGGCCAGCGCGCGGTAGAGCGCGGGGAAGCGCACGTCGTAGCAGATCGTCAACCCGACCCGGCCCCAGGGCAGGTCGGAGATCACGGCAGTCTCGCCCGGCTGGTAGTTGGCGGATTCGCGATAGCTCTCGCCGTCCGGCAACTCGATGTCGAACATGTGGATCTTGTCGTAGCTCGCGAGCACACTGCCCTCGGGCCCGATCAGGAAAGAGCGGTTGACCGCTTTTTCGTCCGAGTAGCGCAGCGCCAGCGATCCGACATGAATGTGAATTCCGAGTTCCGCCGCGAGCGCGCGATAGGCCTTCAGCGAGGTGTCGTCCTCTTCGCTCTGGAGGTGCTCGAACAACGCCTTTCGGTTGAGCTGCATCATGTTGCTGACTTCGGGCGTCTGCACGTAGTCGGCGCCGTTGGCGGCAGCCTGCCGGATCAGCCTGGTGGCCTGCGCGAGGCTCGGCTCGGGCATCAGGCCGGTGCGCATCTGGATCATCGCGGCGGTGAAGGTGCGATCCTGGCTCATGACACCGCCTTTACGCTTTCGAGCAGGCCGTCGAGCTTGCCCTCGCGGTCGAGCGCATAGAGCTCGTCGCAACCGCCGACATGGGTTCCGCCGATCCAGATCTGCGGGAAAGTCGAGCCCCCGCCGGCGCGGTCGTACATCTCTTCGCGCCAGGACGGGTTCCTGGCGATGTCGAACTCCGTGAAGGTTGCCTTCTTGCGGGTCAGCAGCGATTTGGCGGCGGAACAATAGCCACAGCCCGGCCTGGTGTAGATTTCGACAGCGTCGGTCATGTCGTGTGGCGCTCTCATGTCATGAAGTCATTGAATTATATGGGACGGGGGCCGCTCTCGACAACCCGGGCGAAGACCAGCACGTCCACCTGGGCCGCCTTGGCGCGCAACAAGGCCCGCGCGCAGGCGTCCAGCGTCGCCCCCGAGGTCAGGACATCGTCGATCAGGACGATGCGGCGGCCCTGGATTTCCGCCTGGCGGTCGGGGGATACCTGGAATGCGCCCTGCACATTGGTGGCGCGCTGGGTCCGCGACAGGCCGATCTGCTGCTCGGTGGCGCGCACCCGGCGCAGCACTTCGCCGCGCACCCTGACACCGCTCTGCCGCGCGATGACGTGCGCCAGCGCCCCGGACTGGTTGTAGCGGCGCCGCCACGCCCGGCGCCAATGCAGGGGAACGGGCACCAGCATGTCGGCTCCGGTGAGCAGTTCGGCGCCCGCGCGCGCCATCCAGCGGCCCATGGCCGGTGCCAGATCGGTGCGGTCCTGGTATTTCAGCGCATGCACCAGGGTGCGCGCGACGTCGTCATAGCGCACCGCCGCGCGTGCGCGCGTGTACGCCGGCGGGCTGGCGATCGCCTCCATCGACAGCATCTCGGGGCCGGGATCGTAGACGAAGGGAATGCCGAGGCGCGGGCAATAGGGCCGTTCGATGAACGACAGCCGCGCCCAGCAGGCCGCGCAGACGCCCTCGCCATCGACCGGCTCCCGGCAGGACACGCACAGCGTAGGCAGCGCAATGTCGAGCGCGAGCCGTGCGGCGCGTGACAGCACGTGGCGGCCGGCCGTCCACGCGGCACGCAACGGCGCGGCGATGGAGCGGGTGGGGGCGGCGTCGGCTTCCATGGGGGCAGGCTAGCGTTATGGGAAGAGCCGCTCAAGCGACTGAATCGGTCTCGTGCCCCGGACGCAGCGCAGCGCTCCCGGCGATGCGAAGCATCGTCCGGTGCGGTGCGCTGCAGAGCCGGGGCCCATCTCACCGCATCGTGCGGTGGTGCCTTCTGGGTCCCGGCTCTGCGCAGCAGCGCTAAGAGCGCTGCTGCGCGTCCGGGACACGAGAGAGGAGATTGCCATGGCGGTCGTGATCGGCGTAACCAGCGGCATGGCCCAGAACCCGCAAACCCCGCCCGCTCTGTTCGATCGCGCATTGCTGCATGCGCGGCAGCGGCGCGCACATGCGCAGGGCGAGGTGACATTCCTGCTCGATCGTGTTGCAGAGGACATGACCGACCGGCTGGCCGCCGTGATGCGGGAGTTTCACGCTGCGGCCGATCTCTGGACGCCCGGAGAGGGGCTCACGGGGCCGCCATCACTTCGGCGGATCGCGCTCGACGAAGCGGGCGCGGAAAAACTGCCCTTTGCCCCGGAAAGTCTCGACCTCGTCGTCTCGGCGCTGGCGCTGCAATTCGTCAACGACCTGCCGGGGGTGCTTGCGCAGGTGCGGCGTGCGCTGAAGCCGGACGGATTGCTGCTCGCAGCGATGATCGGCGGCGACAGTTTAACGGAGCTGCGGCAGGCATTTGCCGCGGCGGAGGCCGAATGCGACGGCGGCGTGTCGCCGCGCGTGGCCCCGTTCGCGGATTTGCGCGACATCGGCGCGCTGTTGCAGCGGGCGGGCTTTGCACTTCCGGTCACCGATGTTGACCGCGTGGTGGTGCGCTACGCCAATGCGTTTGCGCTGATGCAGGATCTCCGCCGCATGGGCGCGGCCAATGTGCTGATCGAGCGGCGGCGCACGCCGACGCCCCGCGCGACGCTGCTGCGGATGGCCGAAATCTACGCCGAACGCTTTGCGGATGCCGACGGCCGCATCCGTGCGACATTCGACATCATCTGGCTCTCCGGCTGGGCCCCGCATGCGAGCCAGCAGCAGCCGCTGAAGCCGGGGTCGGCCAAGGCGAGCCTGGCGGAGGCGGTGAAGAAGGCGGGGAAGGAGTGATCCTCATGGTGAGGAGGCGCGTAAGGCGCGCTTAGCGGACGATGCTTCGCATCGCCGCGAGAACCATACAGGCCCCGCTCTTGCCGTGTGGCCATCCTTCGAGACGCGCGTGCCGCGCTCCTCGGGATGAGGTCCGTACTCACATCAGCAAGTCGATCAGATGCGGGATCAGCGGGATGTCGGCGGGCGGCATCGGGTAGTCGCGCAGCTTGTTGGCGCGGACCCAGGCCAGGGTCTGGCCTTCGCGCGGGGTGACCAGCCCCTCCCAGCGCCGGCAGATGTAAAGCGGCATCAGCAGGTGAAAGGTCTCGTAGCCGTAGCTCGCAAAGGTCAGCGGCGCCAGGCACGGTTCGGCGACGGTGATGCCGAGCTCTTCGTGCAGCTCGCGGATCAGGCTCTGCTCCGGCCGCTCGCCGGGCTCACACTTGCCGCCGGGGAATTCCCAGAGGCCCGCAAGCGTCTTGCCCTCCGGGCGCTGCGCGATCAGGACGCGCTTGTCGGCGTCGACGAGCGCGCAGGCCACCACCAATGTCAGTTTGAGATCGGCCATCGGCGTTCGCTTAAGACCTGTAATCCCCGTTGATCGCGACATACTCCTTCGTCAGGTCGCAGGTCAGCACGCGGTCGCGACCCTTGCCGAGGCCGAGCGAGACCTTGATCGCGATTTCCGGGGCCTTCATCGCTTCCGACACCTGCGCCTCGTCATAGGACGGATCGCGCGCGCCGCTCTTGGCGACGCGGATGCCGTTGAAGGAGATCGAGAGCTTGTC
The DNA here is from genome assembly GCF_054061875.1 of Bradyrhizobium sp. S3.7.6. Taxonomy (NCBI): domain Bacteria; kingdom Pseudomonadati; phylum Pseudomonadota; class Alphaproteobacteria; order Hyphomicrobiales; family Nitrobacteraceae; genus Bradyrhizobium; species Bradyrhizobium sp. S3.7.6. The sequence goes on from NZ_JBSSEQ010000001.1 coordinate 1,318,836, forward strand.
GCGATCGGCCGGCTCGCCGGCCTTGCCGACCGCCATCACCACGCGGCCCCAATTGGCGTCCTCGCCGGCGATTGCGGTCTTGACCAGCGGCGAGTTCGCAATCGACATCGCGATCTTGCGCGCCGACGCCTTGGTCTTGGCGCCTTCCACGGTGATCTCGACCAGCTTGCGCGCGCCTTCGCCGTCGCGGGCGACCTGCTCGGAGAGATTGGCGAGCACCTGGTTGAAGGCTTTCACGAAGGCCTTCAGGCGGGGATCGCTGGCCCGGCTGATTTTTGGTGCGCCGTGCTCTGCGGCGGCGCCGGTGGCGAAGGCCAGCAGCGTGTCCGAGGTCGAGGTGTCGCCGTCGATCGTCACCGCGTTGAAGGTGTCCTCGACGCCGCTCTTGAGCAGGGCTTGCAGGGCGGCCGGCGCGATCGGCGCGTCGGTGAAGATGAAGGACAGCATCGTCGCCATGTCGGGGGCGATCATGCCGGCGCCCTTGGCCATGCCATTGATGGTGACCTTGGCCTTGCCGAGCTTGACGGTCGCGGTCGCGACCTTGGGGAAGGTATCGGTGGTCATGATCGCCTTGGCCGCGGCGAGATAGTCGCCGGGCTCGGCAGTCTCGGCCAGCCGGCCGAGCACACCGTCGAACTTGGTCGCGTCCAGCGGCTCGCCGATCACGCCGGTCGAGGCCAGGAAGATCTCACCCTCGCTGCATCCGACCGCCTTGGCCGCGATCTTCGCGGTCAGCGCGGTGGAGCTGCGTCCGGTCTTGCCGGTGAAGGCATTGGCGTTGCCGGAATTCACCACCAGCGCGCGCGCCTTGCCGCCCTTCAGCTTGGCGCGGCACCATTCCACCGGCGCGGAGGGGCATTTCGACTTGGTGAAGACGCCCGCGACCGCGGTGCCCTTGTCCATTACCGCCAGCAGCACGTCGGTGCGGTTCTTGTAGCGGATGCCGGCTTCGGCCGTCGCAAGGCGGACGCCCGCGATCACGGGCATGTCGGGGACAGTTTTGGGGGCGAGCGGGGAGACGGAGGAGGACATCGGGGCGCCTTGGTGAGGTCTGGATATGCAGATGGCCGGGCATTTGCCCGGCCATTGCGACGTTAGATACTATTGGCGTCCGCGAAGTGACAGCGAATTCTTACTTCTTCGCGGGGGGCGCCATCTTGCTGTCGGACGGCTTGGCAGGGTCGGCCGGCTTGGCATCCGGTTTGGCATCCGCTGCCGGCTGGTCCGTCCGCTCGACCTTGGCTTCCGCGCGGAGTTTGGCGACGTAGTCGGCCTGGGCCTTGCGGGTGACGTACTGCTCGATCTGGGCCTTGACCTGCTCGAAGTCCGGCGCCTTGCGGTTGCGCTTTTCCTCGACCTTGATGATGTGCCAGCCGAACTGCGACTTCACGGGATCGGAGATCTTGCCCGGCTCCAGCGTGAAGGCCACGGCCGAGAACTCCGGCACCATCTGCTCCTTGGTGAAGAAGCCGAGGTCGCCGCCATCGGCGGAGCCCGGATCCTTGGACTTCTTCTTGGCGAGTTCGGCGAAATCGGCGCCCTTGTCGAGCTCGGCCTTCACCGCCTTGGCCTCGTCCTCGGTCTCGACCAGGATGTGGCGGGCGCGGACCTCCTGCTCGCCGGTGATCTGCTTGGAGGCCTCCTCATAGACCTTCTTCATGGCGTCGGGGGTGGTGGCGGCCTTGCCCTCGTTGGCGAGCAGGCTGTCCATCAGCAGGCGGTTCCGGGCGAACGCCAGGCGCTTCTTGAACTCGTCGCCGTCGGCGACCTTCTTGTCCTCGGCAGCCTTGCTGACGATCTTCATGTCGATCAGGAAGGACAGCACGTTCTCGTCCTTGGTCGCCGGGTCCATCTGGGCGAGGCTCGCCCCGAGTTCCTCCTCGGCCATGGCAACGTCGCTCTTCTTGATTTCCGCGCCATTGACCTTCGCCAGCACCGGATCGTCGGCAGCCCGGCCGGGACCCGCGATCAGCGCCAACGCAAGGCAGCCCACGAGGGCGGTGGCGAGGCCGAAGCGCAGGCCGGTTTTGGTTACCGGGAACGAGGTGGTCATGGAAAATCCTTTTGTTGAAGCAGGGGGCTGCTCTAGCGGGGCGGACACTCGCCCAATTCAGGGGGGCTTGGCAACGCGAAAAGTCTGTCAAAATGATGAATTAGCCGCAATGCGCCCGCCGTTGACAAGGCCCTGACCGGGCCATATCTCTGCCCGGTCGCGACCATGGCGATGGCGTTTATTTTGCTGCGTTTTTGGCCGTTGAACCCAGACTTGCCCAATTCCCACCCATATGGCGGATGACCCCCCGCAGTCCGGGCTCTGTCGCCATCAGGCGTCACGGTGAGTTGATAGGCAGGGGGGTGACAACTTCTTGGCTGCAACGCGGTTGAATCGCGAACACAGGAACTAGGCATGATCGGCGCGCTCGCCCGCAAGTTTTTCGGCTCCGCCAACGACCGGCGGGTGAAGGGATACCAGTCCCGCGTCAACGCGATCAACGCGCTGGAGCCGGAGGTTTCGAAACTCTCCGACGAGGCACTGAAGGCCCGCACCGTCGAGTTCAAGAAACAGCTCGCCGAGGGCAAAACGCTCGACGATCTGCTGGTGCCGGCCTTCGCCACCGTGCGCGAAGCCGCCAAGCGCACGCTCGGCCAGCGTCATTTCGACGTGCAGCTGATCGGCGGCATCGTGCTGCACGAGGGCGACATCGCCGAGATGAAGACCGGCGAAGGCAAGACGCTGGTCGCAACGCTCGCGGTCTATCTCAACGCGCTCGCCGGCAAGGGCATTCACGTCGTCACCGTCAACGACTACCTCGCCCGCCGCGACTCCGGCTGGATGGGCCAGATCTACGGCTTCCTCGGCCTGACCACTGGCGTGATCGTGCACGGCCTGGACGATGCCGAACGCAAGGCGGCCTATGCCTGCGACATCACCTACGGCACCAACAACGAATACGGCTTCGACTATCTGCGCGACAACATGAAGTACCGGCTCGAGGACATGGTCCAGCGCCCGCACTTCTACGCCATCGTCGACGAAGTCGACTCGATCCTGATCGACGAAGCGCGCACGCCGCTGATCATCTCCGGCCCGCTCGACGACCGTTCCGATTTCTACAACACCATCGACGGCTTCCTGCCCAAGCTCGACAAGACCGATTACGAGGTCGACGAGAAGCAGCGTACGGTGACGCTGACCGAAGGTGGCATGGAGAAGATCGAGACGTTGCTGCGCGACGCCGGCCAGCTCAAGGGCGAGTCGCTCTACGACGTCGAGAACGTTTCCGTCGTGCACCACATCAACCAGGCGCTGCGCGCCCACACGCTTTTCACGCGCGACAAGGACTACATCGTCCGCGACGACGAGGTCGTCATCATCGACGAGTTCACGGGACGCATGATGGCCGGCCGACGTTATTCGGAAGGCCTGCATCAGGCGCTTGAAGCCAAGGAGCATGTCCAGGTTCAGCCGGAAAACCAGACGCTGGCCTCGATCACCTTCCAGAACTATTTCCGGATGTACGAAAAGCTCGCCGGCATGACCGGCACGGCGCTGACCGAAGCCGACGAACTCTTCGACATCTACAAGCTCGAAGTCGTGGAGATCCCGACCAACGTGCCGGTCGGCCGCCTCGACGAGGACGACGAGGTCTATCGTACCCAGAACGAGAAATACGCCGCGATCCTGGCCGAGATCGAGCGTGCCAATGCGCGGCTGCAGCCGGTGCTGGTCGGCACCGCCTCGATCGAAAAATCGGAAGTGATCGCCGAATACCTCAAGAAGCACGGCTACCGGCAGATCGATTTCGGCAACGAGAATTCGATGCAGAAGCTGTACGCCGCGGCCCGCGCCGGCAAGCCGGCAAAACTGTTTGCGGTGCTGAACGCGCGCTTCCACGAGCAGGAAGCCTATATCGTCGCGGAAGCCGGCGTGCCTGGCGCGATCACGATCGCCACCAACATGGCCGGCCGCGGTACCGACATCAAGCTCGGCGGCTCGCTCGAGATGCGGATCCAGCAGGAGACTGCCGGCATCGAGGACGAGGCGGAGAAGGCGAAGAAGATCGAGCAGATCAAGGCCGACATCGAGCACTTCCGCGAGATCGTGCTGAAGGCCGAGGAAGAGGTCGAGATCGAGCCGGCGAAGGGTTCGAAGCCCGCCAAGACCGTGAAGAAGCCCGGCGGCCTCTACATCATGGGATCCGAGCGTCACGAATCCCGCCGCATCGACAACCAGCTGCGCGGCCGTTCCGGCCGTCAGGGCGACCCCGGCCGCTCGAAGTTCTTCCTGTCGCTGGAAGACGATCTGATGCGCATCTTCGGCTCGGATCGCCTCGACAGCATGCTGCAGCGTCTCGGCCTCAAGGAAGGCGAGGCGATCATCCATCCCTGGATCAACAAGGCGCTCGAGAAGGCGCAGCAGAAGGTCGAGGCGCGCAACTTCGACATCCGCAAGAACCTGCTCAAGTTCGACAACGTCCAGAACGACCAGCGCAAGGTGATCTTCGATCAGCGCGTCGACCTGATGAAGGACGACAGCGTCGCCGAGACCGTTACCGACATGCGCCACGCCTTCATCGACGACCTCGTCGCCAAGCACGTGCCCGAGCATGCCTATGCCGAGCAGTGGGATGTGGCCGGCCTGAAGGAAGAGCTGAAGCGCGTGCTCGATCTCGACCTGCCGGTCGACGAATGGGCCAAGGAAGAGGGCATCGCCGACGAGGAGCTGCTCACCCGCATCGAGACCAAAGCCGACGAGCACATGGCGGCCAAGGTCGGGCAATGGGGTCCCGACGTGATGCGTTACGTCGAGAAGACCATTCTGCTCCAGACGCTCGACCATCTCTGGCGCGAGCATCTGATCATGCTCGACCATCTGCGCCAGGTCATCGGCCTGCGTGGCTACGGCCAGCGCGATCCGTTGCAGGAGTACAAGACCGAGGCCTTCAATCTCTTCCAGGAGATGAGCGCGCATCTGCGCGAGGCCGTCACGGCGCAGCTGATGCGGGTCGAGATCGTCCCGCCGGAGCAGGAAGCCCCCGTGCTGCCGCCGATGGAAGCGCACAAGTTCGACCCGAACACCGGCGAGGACGAAATGGCGCTCGCCAGCGTCACGCTCGGTGCGCAGGCTTCCGACGCAGCTCTTCGCGATCCGAAGAACCCCGCAAGCTGGGGCAAGGTCGGCCGCAACGAGGATTGCCCGTGCGGCTCAGGCAAGAAGTACAAGCACTGCCACGGGCGGTACGGCTAGCCGCTAAGCTCCGCTGTGAGGCGCGACGTCGGCGCCTCACTCTCCACTGTCGTCGCCCGGCTTGACCGGGCGACCCAGTACGCCGCGGCTTCTCGGTTCAATCAAAACTGTCTCTGGAATACTGGATCGCCCGATTAAATCGGGCGATGACAGCCGAGTGTGTGGCGTGCAACTCGCACCACATCGTCGTCCTGGCGCTCCGCTTCGCTTGTCCAGGACGACGATGAGATTGAAATCGACGCCGCTCAATTCGAGCTGTCGATCAAGCTCTCCAGCAGCCGCTTCAGTTCGCTCGTCGATTTGTCGCCGTAGCTCTCCAGGATGTGCTCCTCCTGGTCGACCGCGAGCGAGTTGAGCTTCTTGCACAGCACCTTGCCGCGGTCGGAGATGAACATCAAAACCTTGCGGCGATCATTCGGGTCCTGCACGCGATAGACCAGCGTGTCGGAGACCATGCGGTCGATCATCTTGGTCAGCGTCGGATGATTGAGCAGCACCGCGTCCGCGAGTTCGCCCATCGAGTGGCCATCGCCGTCCGACAACACCTTAAGGATGCGCCACTGCTCGACGGGAACGCCTTCCTTGCTCAGCCGCAGTTCCAGCTGCCGGTTGATCTCCCGGTTGGCTTGCGCGAGCAGGTAGGCGAGGTGTTCGGTGATCGGGGAGTTCGGTTTTGCCACGGCTAAGACTTCGTCTTGACCCAAATGAGTGAATGTCTTGCAATCAATGCTGCTTCTATATGCACTTCAATTGTTGAATATTCAATATTTTCAAAATAGGATGATTGCCTAACAAAAGGGCGGATGCCGCGGCCGCCTGCTCATTGTGCTTTCAGGTCTGGTGCCAGACAGGAGTTGGCGTGCACGCGACGGTAAACTTCCCGGCTCACGGCAGTCCGGCGATGCCGCCGTCCTTGCTGCTGAGGAATCTGTCGTCGTCGGGCGCCGATAGCTCGCTGTCGCCGGGCGATCATGCTTTCCTCAGGCGGCGTGGCGCGAACAAGCTGCGCATCGGCGGTTTCATCTGCTGCACGGGATCGCCGGGTGTGTGGGGCCCCTGCGCGACCAACAGCGCGCAACTCGCCGTTGCCGAGATCAACAAGCGCGGCGGCATCCTCGGCCGCGAGATCGAGCTGTCGATCTACGACGCCGGCGGGCCGCTCGACGAGGTGCTGAACCGCGCCGAACAGGCGATCGCGTTCGACGAGGTCGATCTCATCGTCGGGCTGCACACCAGCGCGGTCCGCGTCGGCTTGCGCGACGTCACCACGCGTCACCGCATCCCCTACATCTATACGCCGGTCTACGAAGGCGGCGAGCGCACGCCCGGCGTGATGGCGATCGGCGAGACGCCGCGCTGGCAGAGCCGGCCGTCGATCCACTGGCTTGCCGACGTCAAGAAGGCGTCGCGCTGGTACCTGATCGGCAGCGATTACGTCTGGCCCTGGCAATCGCACCGCGCCGTGAAGAACTACATCAAGGAAACCGGAGGCCACGTCGTTGGCGAGGAGTTCGTCCCCCTCGGCGAGGACAATCACGAGCCGCACCTGGCGCGCATCCGCGCCGCGCGGCCCGATGTCGTGCTGATCTCGCTGATCGGCACCGACAGCGTCACCTTCAATCGTGCTTTCGGCGAATGCGGCCTCGGCGCCACGACGCTGCGGCTGGCGGGAGCCATGGACGAGACGGTGCTGCTCGGCATCGGCGCCGACAACAGCGAGAACATGTTCTGCGCATCCGGCTATTTCTCCGGCATCGGCTCGCGGGCCAATGACGACTTCCAGATCCGCTATCGCGCGATGTTCGGGCCGAACGCCCCGCCGATCGGATCGCTCGGCCAGTCCAGCTATGAAGGCCTGCGTTTCCTCGAAGCCGTGGCGAAAAAGGCAGGTTCGCTGTCGATGGCGCCCATGCTCGCGGCGGGCCGCAACATCGTTTACGGCGGCGCGCGCGGCCCGGTCGTCGTTCGCAACGGCCACGCCCGCATGCAGATGTATCTCGCGGAGGCCGACGGCCTCGACTTCAAGCTGATCAAGCCGGTCTGAGCCTGCTGCGGCAATCCGGACAGCCCCATCTTAAAATAATACTTGAAAAGGAAAATATTTCCGCTTTGAATGTTTCAGCAGGGCCGCTGCGCGCGTCGCGCCAATCGCGGCCGCGCGCAGGGACCGTACCAAGAAACTTCAGGAGAGCGCCGTGACAGTTGTCCTTCCCACGCCTGCCCAACTTCTTGACGTCGCCAAGCAGTGCGGCCTTTCGCTGACCGATGCCGATGTCGCCTCGTTCCGCGGCCTGATGCAGGGCTCGATCGAGGCCTATAATCTCGTCGGCGCGATGCCGGACGAAGTGCCGGAGGTGAAATATCCGCGCACGCCGGGCTACCGGCCCTCACCCGAGGAGAACCCGCGCAACGCCTGGTATCGCAAGTCGACCGTGAAGGGTGCGGCGAGCGGCAAGCTCAAGGGCAAGACCGTCGCGCTGAAGGACAACATCATGCTCGCCAGCGTGCCCATGATGAACGGCTCGGCGACGCTGGAAGGCTATGTTCCCGATTTCGACGCCACCATCGTCACGCGCATGCTCGATGCCGGCGCCGAGATCGCCGGCAAGGTGCATTGCGAATCCTTCTGCATGTCCGGCGGCAGCCACACCGGTGCGGTCGGTGCCGTGCACAATCCGCACAAGATGGGCTATTCGGCCGGCGGCTCGTCCTCCGGTTCCGGCGTCGTGGTCGCGCTCGGCGAGGTCGACATGGCGATCGGCGGCGACCAGGGCGGCTCGATCCGCATGCCGTCCTCGTTCTGCGGCACCTACGGCATGAAGCCGACCTGGGGCCTCGTCCCCTACACCGGCATCATGCCGATCGAGGTCTTCGTCGACCACACCGGTCCGATGACCGCGACCGTCGCCGACAATGCGCTGCTGCTCGAAGTGCTCGCCGGCGACGACGGCTACGATCCCCGCATCAAGGCGCCGAAGGTCGAGGAGTACACCAAGGCGCTCGGCCAGGGCGTCAAGGGCATGAAGATCGGCATCCTCAAGGAAGGCTTCGAGCAGGCGAACGCGGAGGCCGCCGTCAACGAAAGCGTCCGCGAGGCCGCCAAGCGCTTCAAGGACCTTGGCGCCACGGTCGAGATCGTCTCGATCCCGATGCATCTTGTCGGTCCCGCGATCTGGACGCCGATCGGCACGGAGGGCATGACCCAGACCATGATGTATGGCGATGGCTATGGCCTCAGCCGCTCCGACCTCTACTCGACCTCGCTGATGGACTTCCATCGCGGCTGGCGCCGGCAGGCGGATTCGCTATCGGAGACGACAAAACTGTTCCTGATGCTCGGGACCTACATCAACAACAGCTTCGGTCCCCGCTATTACGGCAAGGCACTCAACATCTCGCGTCGCCTGACCGCGGCCTATGACAAGGCGTTCGGCGAATACGACCTGCTGCTGCTGCCGACGACGCCAATGAAGGCGACGAAGCTGCCGGAGCCCACCGCGAGCCGCGAAGACTACGTCGCCCGCGCGCTCGAGATGATCTCCAACACAGCGCCGTTCGACATCACCCATCATCCCGCGATGTCGCTGCCCTGCGGCATGGTCGACGGCCTGCCCGTCGGACTGATGCTGGTCGGCCGCATGTTCGAGGAATCCACGATCTACCGCGCCGCGCATGCCTTCGAGCAGATCGGCGACTGGAAGAAGATGTGAGCGAGGCATCGATGCAGACGGACGGACCAGAGCGTTTTCAAGCGAAGTGGATACCGGTTCGCGTCAAGAAAACGCGTAAAAATAAGAATCCAGCGCATGGCTAACGCGTTCGTCGCGGCGTTCGAAATCCTGAGCTTCGGCGCGATCATCGTCCTGATCGTGCTGGGGCTCGGCATCATCGCCAGCATGATGGGCATCTTCAACTTCGCGCAAGGAGAGTTCGTCCTGCTCGGGGCCTACATCACCTATCTCGCCTACGCCAAGGGCCTGCCGATCTGGGCCGGCATGGTCGCGGCGCCCTTCGTGGTCGGTGCGCTCGGCTTCGTGCTGGAGGCGCTGATCATCCGCCGCTTCTACGCCGCGCCGATCGTGGCGATGCTCGGCACCTATGCGCTCGGCCTGATCATCCGCGAATCCGTGCGCGGCCTGATCGGTGGCTTCTATCTGACCGTGCCCGAGCCGATCGGCGGCTCGATCGATATCGGCGCCATGCATATCTCGGCCTGGCGCTTCACCATCATCGTCATCACGCTCCTGGTGATGGCGGGCTGTTACCTCCTGCTGTCGCGCACGAGTTTTGGCCTGCGCATGCGCGCCACCCTGGAAAATCCCTCGCTGGCGCGGGCCTCAGGCATCTCCACGCCCCTGATGTACGGCGCCACGTTTGCGTTTGGCTCCGCGCTCGCCGGCCTTGCCGGTGCGCTGATCGTGCCGGTGTTCAGCCTGTACGCCGATCTCGGCCTGCGTTTCCTGATCCAGGGTTTTGTCGCGGTGATGGTCGGCGGCGTCGGCTCCTTCATCGGACCGGTGGCGGGCGCCGGCGTGATCGGCACCCTCAGTGCCGCGCTGCCATGGGTGATGGCGCCCGTCGTCGCCGACGTCCTCGTCTTCGTGCTCGCCATTGTCTTCATCAAATTTCGGCCACAGGGCCTCATCGCTGGAAAAGGGGTTTAGTCATGTTCGATCGTACTCAGCTTTCGCGTCGCCGCTTCCTCTCCAATCTTGCCTTTACCACCGGCGCGGTCGCGACCGGCGTCGGAAGCTGGGTGATCCCGGCGCCGTGGGCGAACGCGGCGGAAGGCCCGATCAAGGTCGGTATCGCGACCGATCTCACCGGCCCGATCGCTTATGCCGGCAATGCCGACGCCAATGTCGCCAAGATGGTGATCAAGGAGATCAATACGGCCGGTGGCCTGCTCGGCCGTCCGCTCGAGCTCTATATCGAGGACACTGCGTCGAACGAATCCGTCGCCGTCGGCAACGTCCGAAAACTGATCCAGCGCGACAAGGTCGACATGGTGCTGGGCGGCATCACCTCGTCGATGCGCAACGCGATCAAGGACCCGATCGTGGCGCGCGGCAAGACGCTCTACATCTATCCGCAGCTCTACGAAGGCAAGGAGTGCACACCCTATCTGTTCTGCACCGGGCCGACGCCGGCGCAGCAGTGTGACGAGTTCATCCCCTGGCTGATCAAGAACGGCGGCAAGAAGTTCGCGCTGCCGAGCGCCAACTATGTCTGGCCGCACACGCTCAACGTCTACGCCCGCAAGGTCATTGAGGCGAACGGCGGCGAGGTCGTGTTCGAGGAATATTACCCGCTCGACCAGATCGACTTCTCATCGACCGTCAACCGGATCATCTCCAACAAGGTCGACGTCGTCTTCAACACTGTCATTCCGCCGGGCGTCGGCCCGTTCTTCAAGCAGCTCTATGAAGCGGGCTTCCTCAAGAACGGCGGGCGCCTAGCCTGCGTCTACTATGACGAGAACACGCTCAACATCAACCAGGCCGCCGAGATCGAAGGGCTCGCAAGCTGCCTCGACTATTTCAAGGTGCTGACCAAGGAGAACCCGTTCGACGCAAAAATCCAGGCGGCGTACGAGAAGGACTTTCCCGGCAACTTCCTGTTCGCGGCCGGCAGTGCCGCGACCGGTACCTATCGCGGCCTCAAGCTGTGGGAAGCGGCCGTGAAGGAAGCCGGCAAGGTCGATCGCGACTCGGTTGCCGCCACTCTCGATCACGCCAAGATCGCCGAAGGCCCGGGCGGCCCGGCCGAGATGGTGCCGGGCAAGCGGCACTGCAAGATGAAGATGTACACCGCGGTCGCCAAGGGTGGGAACTACGAGATCGTCGGACGCAGCGACGGGCTCGTCGATCCCAAGGAATGCTGAGGCGGAATGCCGAAGTCGATGACTGTGGTAAGAGAAGCCATCGCCGGCGACGAAGCGGACGGTGCGATGGCTGAACGCGTGGCCGCGGGACAGGCCAAGGAACAGGTCAAGGCAGGACGAAAGGTCCTGCCGATCGTGGAGGGCGTCGTGCTCGTCGCGGCGCTGCTCGCGCCGCTGGTGCTGCAGGACTACCTCACCGTGTTCGCGACCCGCGTGATCATCCTCGCGCTGTTCGCGTTGTCGTTCGATCTGGTCTGGGGTTATGCCGGCATCATGAGCTTCGGCCAGGCCCTGTTCTTCGGCTCGGCCGGCTATGGCGTCGCGCTGCTCGCGCGCGACCTCGACATCACCAACATCTTCGTGGTGCTGCCGGCGGGAACGCTGATCGGCCTCACCTTCGCGCTGCTGCTCGGCGGCTTCCTGCTGCTTGGACGGCACCCCTCCAGCGTCATCTTCGTGTCGCTGGGCACGCTGACCGGCTCCTACGCCGCCGATCGCCTCGCGCGCGGCTGGTACTATCTCGGCGGCCAGAACGGCATCCCCTCGATCGCGCCGATGTCGCTCGGCGGCTACGAATTTACTGAGGGCCCGGCCTTCTACTATCTCGTGCTCGGTATCCTCGTCGTGGTCTACCTGCTCTGCCGCTTCCTGGTACGCTCGCAATTCGGCCTGGCGCTTGCGGGCCTGCGCGAGAACGAGCAGCGCATCGCCTTCTTCGGCTACAAGGTACAGCACCTGAAGGCGATCATCTTCGCGATCGGCGGCGCCATCGCAGGTCTTGCCGGCAGCCTTTATGCCTTCCATGAAGGTTTCGTCTGGCCCAACATGGTCGGCGTCGTCGTCTCGACGCAGGTCGTGCTCTATGTGCTGTTCGGCGGCTCCGGCACGTTGATCGGCGCCGTCATCGGCGCCGTGATCGTCGAGGGCGTCAGCTTCTGGCTCTCTGACAATTATCGCGAGATCTGGCCGATCATCCTCGGTCTGCTGCTGCTGCTCGTGATCCTGTTCCGGCCACTTGGCCTGATCAGCTTTGTGCTCGGCGAGCGCGAACGGGTCGGCAGCTTTGGTGCCAAGCCCAAGGAGACCGTGAAGCGGACTGAGAAGCAGACTGAGAAGGAGAAGCGCAATGCCGCTCCTTGAAGCTGCCGATATCAAGAAGATCTTTGGCAAGCTCACCGCGCTCGACGGCGCCGCGCTGACCGTCGGCGAGAACGAGTTTCACGGCCTGATCGGACCGAACGGCTCCGGCAAGAGCACGCTGATGAAGTGCATTGCGGGGGCCGAAGTGCCGACCCAAGGCAAAGTGAGTTTCATCAACACCGACATCACCGCGTTCACGCCGACCGAACGGGCCCGGGCCGGCATGAGCCTGAAATTCCAGATCACCAGCGTGCTGCCGACGCTGACGCTCTACGACAACATCCTGCTCGCGCTGCAGGCGCAGTCCTCGCTGTTCGATCTCGTATTCTCGCGCACGCGGGACGCGCTGCACGACCAGGTCATGACCATGCTGACGCAGTTCCGCCTCGCCGATCGCGCCTTCGACGCGGCGGCCGCACTGTCGCACGGCCAGCAGCAATGGCTGGAGATCGCGATGGCGCTCGCGGGCAAGCCGAAGCTGCTGCTGCTGGACGAGCCGACCGGCGGCATGAGCCTGGAGGAGCGCCGCGTCACCGGTGAATTGCTTCAGCCGATCAAAAAACATTGCTCGCTCGTCATCGTCGAGCACGACCTCGATTTCATCCGCGACATTTGCGATCGGTTGACCGTGCTCGACCAGGGCAAGGTGCTGGCATCAGGCACCGTGTCGGAGATCCAGGCCAACAAATCCGTTCAGGAGATCTATCTGCGCCGTGCCTGAATTTTTGGACATCAAGCATCTCGACGCGGGCTATGGCCGCAGCCAGGTCCTGTTCGACGTCACCCTCGGCATTCCCTGGCGCGGCGGCGTCGCCGTGCTCGGCCGCAACGGCGCAGGCAAGACCACGCTGATGAAGACCATCGTCGGCGAGCTGCCGGCGTGGAAGGGCGAGGTCGCCTTCGACGGGCGCGACATCAGCCGCCGCGCGACCCAGGAGCGCGTGCGCGCCGGCATCGGCTACGTGCCGCAGGAGCATTCGGTATTCGCGCGCCTGTCGGTGCGCGACAATCTCGCGGTCGGCTCGCTCGCCAGCAAGAAGGACGACGCGGTCGACCATGTGCTGACTATCTTCCCGAAACTCGGCCAGCGCCTCGACCAGCCCGCCGGCACCCTCTCCGGCGGTGAGCGCAAGATGCTCGCCATCGGCCGCGCGATGCTGGGCGATCCGAAGCTGTTGTTGCTGGACGAGCCGACCGAAGGCGTCTGGATCGGAGTGATTGAGGAGATCACCGAGCGCCTGATCGAGCTCGCGAAGAGCATCGCCGTCATCATCGTCGAGCAGCACCTCGACCTCGCGCTGCGCGTCGCCGATTACGCCTATGTACTGGACCGCGGCAGGGTCGCGCTGCAAGGGCAGGCGAACGATGTGCGCGTCAATCCGGAGCTGATGCGGTACCTGGCGCCGTAGGTCGCGCTGCCCGTCTTTGAGTGAGGCGCAGCGCTCTCACTGTACCTCATCAAGGGGAATGACGGCGTCAGGCTGAGATGGATCGGAGAGATTAAGCGGAGCGCCGCCCTTACTTCACCGCCCCAAAGCGGCTGTCGAACGAGTTCGACGACACCACCGGCGCGGCGCCCATGATCTGCGTCGCTTCACTCGCGCCATCCGACACCGACGGCTTCAGCGCCGGCCGCGTCGCGGCGAGGCGCGTGTCCGGCTTCACCGGTTCGGCCGGCTTGGCGGCGGCGACGGCCGGCTTAGGCGCGTCCTTGGACGTATCGCGGCCGGGCACGAACCGGGTCACTGCGGCCTTCAGCCTCGATGTCGCGGTGGGTGGCGTTGCGGGCGCAGCGGCAGGGGCCACGGACGCGGTCGCTTGCGGGGGAGGCGTGGTCGCCGTCGTGTCGGCGGTGCCGAGGCCCATCTTGCGGCCGAGGTTGGAGAAGAAGCCGCCTGACGATTTCTCTTGGGATTTCTCGCTGGCCGGCGCGGCCGCGGCGACGCGGGTGGTGGCGGCGGGCGCGCTGACGGCGACGACCGGCTCCTGGTTCACGGGAGCGGCGGCGACCGCATCGAGATTGGGCTTGGGCGGATTGACGTGTCCGGGGATCGTGCCCGGCGCCTTCGCCATCGCCAGCATCTCCAGGGTCGAGCCTTCGGCGTTCTCCGAGAGTCCGGTCGATCCCTCCGGAATCTTCGAGGCAAAAATCTTGTTCATGCCGCCGTCGATGCCGGTGTTCATGCGCGCGATCGGCGTGCCCTTGGCGACGAGCTTGTTGTATTCGACCTGGTCGCGCGCATCCTTGTCGCGCACCGCGCTGGCGATGTTCTCGGGGATCACATAGGCCGGGCACTTCGCGGACGCGTCGAACACCGGATCGCGCTTCGCGTCAGGCGTCTTCGTTGCGTCGAACACGTATTTGCGCTCGCAGAAATCGACCTTCGGCTCCTGCCGCGTCACCTCGAAATGATCATAGCCTTCCTTGATCATCTTCCAGAACGGCATGTTCGGGTTGTTCCGGTGCTTGGCCATGTTCACCGGCGTCATCTTGAACGGATAGGCCTGCAGCTGGAACGCCTTCTGGCCGCCGAAGAACGACTCGCGGCCAAGCGAATAAATCTCCGCGATCTGCTCGTCCGTCATCGCGTAGCAGCCGCGCGACGAACAATCGCCATGCACCATCAGCTGCGAGCCGGTGCGCCCCAGAGCCTTGTCGAACGCGTTCGGATAGCCCGTGTTGAACGAGAGATAGTAGGCCGACTGCGGATTCATCTGGCCCGGATTGATCGAGTAGAATCCTTCCGGCGCCTGGCGGTCGCCTTCGCGCACCTTCGGACCGAGATCGCCCGACCAGCGGCAGATCGGATAGGTCTTGAGCAGCGCGAACTGGCCGTTGCGGGCCTGCTTCCAGACCTCGAGCTCGGCCTCCTGCTTGAACAGGCGGACCAGGATCGGCGATTGCAGGTCCATGTCCTTCTCGACCATCGCGGCGAGAAGCTTTGGCGGCACCGGCTGGTTGGCCTTGGCGTTGGTCGCGAGCGAGACCTGGTCGGTGTCGCAGCCGGCCAGCAGAACACTGGCTGTCAGCAGCGCAACCGAAGCCAAAAGCGCGCGAGCAAGCGAACGAGAAATCAAGATGGACCCCACACCGTGCCGGGCAGAGAGCGCGAACCCCAATCTCGAAGCATGATCCGACCGGAGATCCGGACCCGTCGTGACGGGCGTTTTCGAACCACGCTCCAGCGCTTGTGCCCTGAAGCCATTGATTAAAATTCTAACCTCTGGGTCATGTGGTCGCAACCCGAGCTGGGATCACGAGCCCGTTGGCCCAGTGGCATGGTCAACGAAGACTAAATGGACGCGACTTTGGGCCGTACTTGGGCCTTCCGGCCCAATCCGCACAGAGATCGCTGATTTGGGCAAAAAAGGGTTAACGGGGAGTTACCGGGGCGTCGGGGGCCGCCCGAAAGGTCTTGTAGGGTGGGCAAAGGCGCAAAGCGCCGTGCCCACCATCTCGCTCCCCATACTGTTTGGAATGGTGGGCACGCTTCGCTTTGCCCACTCTACGGCACCGAAAACGGCCGAATCAGCCCAGCTTCCGGCCGATATCGAGGAATTTCTGCCGCCGCTGCTTGCGGATGGTGTCGCCGTCCAGGCCGCGGAGCTCGTCAAAAGCCTTGGCGATGGCATCGCCCGTGGTGGCGATCATGGCGGTGGGGTCGCGGTGGGCGCCGCCGACCGGCTCCTTCAAGATGCTGTCGATCACCCCGAAGCGCAGCATGTCCTGCGCGGTGATCTTCATGTTGTTGGCGGCTTCCTGCGCCTTGGAGCCGTCGCGCCACAGGATCGAGGAGGCGGCCTCGGGCGAGATCACGCTGTAGATCGCGTGCTCCAGCATCAGGACCCTGTTGGCGGTGGTGATGGCGATGGCGCCGCCCGACATGCCCTCGCCGGTGATGATGGCGACGTTGGGCACGGTCAGCGCCATGCAGGCATCGGTCGAGCGCGCGATCGCCTCGGCCTGGCCGCGCTCCTCGGCGCCGATGCCGGGATAGGCGCCGGCGGAATCGGCGAGCGACAGCACGGGCAGGCCGAACCGCTCGGCCATCTCCATCAGCCGCACGCATTTGCGATAGCCCTCGGGCCGCGCCATGCCGAAATTGTGCCGGATGCGACTCTCGGTGGAATCGCCCTTTTCCTGGCCCATCACGCAGATGGCCTCACCGCGGAAGCGGCCGAAGCCGGCAACCAGCGCCTCGTCCTCGCCGAACTTGCGGTCGCCCGCGAGCGGGGTGAATTCGGTGATCAGGCCCTTGATGAAGTCGTTGAAATGCGGCCGCTGCGGATGCCGCGCGACCAGCGTCTTCTGCCACGGCGTCAGGTTCAGATAGAGGTCGGCCAGCGCCTGCGCCGCCTTGTCCTCGATCTTCCCGATCTCCTCGGAGATATCGGTGCCCGAGGCCGCAAGCGTCCGCAGCTCGTCGACCTTGGAGTCGAGCTCGGCGACCGGCTTTTCGAAGTCGAGATAGCTGCGCATGTGATCTGGCATCAACTCAATATAGCGAGGACGGGGCGGGGCGTCGAAGCAGGTTTGGACCGGCGGAAAGAAATGTAGCTTCTTCAATGAGTTGGCTTGTGCGCTCTAAAGCAGCCCGCCAAATCATGCGTGAGGCCACGGCTCTTTCTGCGGAGATGTGGCCGAAGTCAAGGCGGTTTCATGGGTTGCCTGTAGCCCGGATGGAGCGAAGCGCAATCCGGGAGGGTCTTTCCGCGAGGCGGGCGGCCCCGGATTTCGCTGCGCTCCATCCGGGCTACAAGAGAACTATTTCTCCGCCAGCGGGTGCAGGTCGCGCACCAGGCTCTTCAGGCGCTCCTCGACCACATGGGTGTAGATCTGGGTCGTGGAGATATCGGTGTGGCCGAGCAGGGTCTGCACGATGCGCAAATCCGCGCCGTTGTGCAGGAGGTGGCTGGCAAAGGCGTGGCGCAACACGTGCGGGGAGACCAGCCGGGCCTGCAGCCCCGAGGCGACAGCAAGCTCTTTCAGGTCGCGGGCGAAATGCTGCCGCGTCAGATGCCCGCTCTCGCCGAACGATGGGAATAGCCATTTCGAGGCGGCCACGCTGTTCTTCTTGTCGGCTTTTGCCGCTTCCGTCGCCGCGAGATAGTCGGCCATCGCCTGCCGCGAGGCCTCGTTGAGCGGCACCAGGCGTTCCTTGTTGCCCTTGCCGCGCACCACGATCATGCGGGCGTCGCGTTTTGCCGCGGAGCGCGGCAGCGCCACCAGCTCGGAGACGCGCAGGCCGGTGGCGTAGAGCACCTCGAGCAGGCAATAGAGCCGCAACGCGCGCAGCCGTTTCGAGGGAGAAGCGTCCTCCGCCTCGCTCAATTCCTTGGCGCGGCTGAGCATGCGGTCGACATGCGCGATCGACAGCACCTTCGGCAGGCCGCGGCCGCGCTTGGGGCCGGACAGGATCGCCGCGGGATCCTCGGTGCGGATGCGCTCGTTCAGGAGAAAGCGGTAGAGATGCCGCATCGCCGACAGCCGCCGCGCGACGCTGGTGGACTTGAAGCCGCGGCTGTCGAGATCGGCGAGATAATCGCGCAGGATCTGCGTCTCGGCGTCGGCAAAGCTGTGCCCGACGCGGCCCAAAAATTCCGAGAAATCGGTGAGGTCGCGGCGGTAGGCGTCGAGCGTATTGGGGCCGGCGCCCTGTTCCGCCGCGAGCATGTCGAGGAACAGGCCGGTGAGCTTGCTGTCTGAGGGCTGTACGCGCATGCCCTGGAGGCTAGCTCCTATTTCTTGAGAAACTTATCCGGCGGGATCGTCACCGTCATTTCTCGCGACTTCGGGCTCACAAAGTTCGCCAGCGCGAAGACCACGCCATAGACGATGCCGGCGAGCACGGCGACGACCGTCAGGAAGCGGAACAGGCTGGGCATCGGGCAAGGTCTCGGGAGGGTCTCAGGCGTCCAAATTAACCAATGGAATCATCCAACATGTTCGCCGTTTCGTGGCAAGAGTCCTCTGGCGAGGGCCCCGAGGGGGTCGTATAGGTGGCCAAAGCATGCCGCCTCCGGCGGCAGATCGAGCGAGACCCAGAGCGAGATTTATGCCCGACGCCGCGTTGCCGATACAAGCTGCCCCTGAGGCCGACATCCTGTCGGCGCTCGGGACGCGCTCGATCGTGCTCGTCGGCATGATGGGGGTGGGCAAATCCACCATCGGCCGCCGCATGGCGGCCCGGCTCAAGCTGCCCTTCGTTGACGCCGACACCGAGATCGAGGTCGCTCATGCCGGCATGACCATACCGGAGATTTTCGAGCGCCATGGCGAGCCGTATTTCCGGGATGGCGAGGCGCGGGTGATCGCGCGCCTGCTCGACGGCGAACCGATCGTGCTGGCGACCGGCGGCGGTGCCTTCATGCGCGAGGAGACGCGCAACCGCATTGCGGCCAAGGCGGTCTCGATCTGGCTCAAAGCCGACCCTGACGTCATCATGCGCCGGGTGCGCCGCCGCGCCGACCGCCCGCTGCTCCAGACCGCCGATCCCGAAGGAACCGTGACGCGCCTCCTCACCGAGCGCGAGCCGATCTATCGCCATGCCGACCTCACCATCGCCTCGCGCGACGTGCCGCACGACAAGATCGTCGAGGAATGCATCGAGACGCTGCGCGCCCATTTCCGCGGCGAACAAGCCGCCCAATCACCTGCCGACGTTGCGAGTGCCGTACGATGACTGCGCCGTTGAAACATTCAGATCCTGTCAACGTCGACGTCGCGCTCGGCGATCGCGCCTATGACATCGTCATCGGCCGCGGCGTGCTGGCCTCGCTCGGCGAACGTGTCGCGCGCTTGCGGCCCGGCGTGCGTACGGCAATCATCACCGATCGCACCGTCGCAAAATACTGGCTCGAGCCGACCGAAGCGTCGCTCGCTTCTGCCGGCATTCCGACCTCGCGCATCGTGGTCGAGGAAGGCGAGATCTCCAAAACCTATGCCGGCCTCGAAAAGGTCAGCGAGGCCCTGATCGCCGCGAAGATCGAGCGCAACGATCTCGTCATCGCGCTCGGCGGCGGCGTGGTCGGCGATCTCGCCGGCTTTGCGGCCGCGATCCTGCGCCGCGGCGTCGATTTCGTGCAGGTGCCGACCTCGCTGCTGGCGCAGGTCGATTCCTCCGTCGGCGGCAAGACCGGCATCAATTCGCCGCAGGGCAAGAATCTGCTCGGCGCCTTCCACCAGCCCGTGCTGGTGATTGCCGACACCGCCGTGCTCGACACGCTGTCGCCGCGGCAATTCCGCGCCGGCTATGCCGAAGTCGCCAAATACGGCGTGCTCGGCGACGAAGCCTTCTTCACCTGGCTGGAGAAGAACCATTCCGATATCTTCAAAGGCGGCTCGGCGCGCGAGCACGCGATCGCGACCTCCTGCCGCGCCAAGGCCGGCGTCGTCTCGCGCGATGAGCGCGAGACCGGCGAGCGCGCGCTGCTCAATCTCGGCCATACCTTTGGTCACGCGCTGGAGGCCGCGACCGGTTTCTCCGATCGCCTCTTCCATGGCGAGGGTGTTTCGATCGGCATGACGCTGGCGGCGCAGTTCTCGGCGAAGCTTGGCATGATCGGCGAGGCCGATGCCGCGCGCGTCGAGCGTCACCTCATCGAGGCTGGCCTGCCGACGCGCCTGCAGGACATCGCCGGTTTCGCGCAGGAAGGGCTCGCCGACGCCGACGCGCTGATGGCGTTGATGGCGCAGGACAAGAAGGTCAAGCGCGGCAAGCTCACCTTCATCCTGCTGGAGGCGGTCGGGCGTGCCGTGATCGCGAAGGACGTCGAGCCGGCGCCGGTGCGCGATTTCCTCAAAGAGAAGCTCGCGCAAAAGGCTTGATGCGCGGCTAACCGGTTTTTGAGTGGTGCATGGACTGGCTCGGATTCACCATCGTCATTCTCTGCCTGCTCGTCTCGGGCTTCTTCGCCGCGAGCGAGACCGCGCTGACCGGCGCCTCGCGCGCCAGCATGCTGCGGCTCTCCAAGCAGGGTAACCACGACGCCGATGTCGTCTCGCAGCTGCTCGACATGCGCGAGCGCCTGATCGGCGCGCTGCTGCTCGGCAACAATATCGCCAATATCAGCGCGTCCGCGCTCGCCACCAGCATCTTCACGGCCTGGTTCGGCGATGTCGGCGTGCTCTATGCCACCGGCGTGATGACGGCGCTGGTCGTGATCTTCGCGGAGGTGCTGCCGAAGACCATCGCGATCAACGCGCCCGACCGCATGGCCCTTGCGGTCGCCCGCCCGATGCGGCTGACGATGTATGTGCTGGGACCGTTGCTGCGGATCGTCGAGGTCATCGTCCGTCTGCTGATGCGCTTGTTTGGTCTGGCCGGCGAGCACCAGGCGATCCTGTCGCCGACCGAGCGCCTGCGCGGCGCGGTCGACCTGTTGCACCACGAGGGCAAGGTCGAGAAGCAGGACCGCGACATGCTCGGCGGCCTGCTCGATCTGCGCGAGCTCCAGGTCTCCGACGTCATGATCCATCGCACCGAGATGATGATGATCAATGCCGACCTGCCGCCGGAGGAACTGGTGCGCGAGGTGCTGGCGACCGAGTACACCCGCATTCCGCTGTGGCGCGAGAAGCCGGAAAACATCATCGGCGTGCTTCACGCCAAGGATTTGTTGCGCGCAATCCGCGCATCCGACGGCGATACCTCGCGCATCGACGTCTCCACCATCGCGCTGCCGCCCTGGTTCGTGCCGGAAATGCGCCCGGTCTCCGAGCAGCTCAAGGCGTTCCGGCGCCGAAAAGCCCATTTCGCGCTCGTCGTCGACGAGTACGGCGAGGTTGAAGGTCTCGTGACGTTGGAAGACATTTTGGAAGAAATCGTCGGCGACATCTCCGACGAGCACGACGTCGTGGTCGCCGGCGTGCGCGCCCAGCCGGACGGCTCGGTCGTGGTCGACGGCTCGGTGCCGATCCGCGATCTCAACCGCGCCATGGACTGGCACCTGCCCGATGAGGAGGCAACGACAGTCGCCGGTCTCGTCATTCACGAGGCGCGCTCGATCCCCGACCGCGGCCAGAGTTTCACGTTCCACGGCTTCCGTTTCCGCGTCCTCCGCCGCGAACGCAACCGCATCACCGCGCTCCGTATTTCACCGGTGCCGCGTGACGCGGAGATGGAAGAGGCCAAGCCCAGGCGGGCGGGAACGTCGTTTTGATTTCTCTTACCCTCCCCTGGAGGGGGAGGGTCGATCGCGCGCAGCGCGAGCGGGGTGGGGTGATCTCTCCACTCGGGCAGTGTCGCGTGTGGAGAGATCACCCCACCCCGTCTCAAATTTCGCTGCGCTCAATATGAGCCGACCCTCCCCCTCCAGGGGAGGGTAAGCGAAGATCAACCTTCCCCCGGTGCCTGCGCGTGGATCGCGAGCGCGTGCACGCTGCCGGCAAGTTCCGCGGCCAGCGCCGAATTTATCATGCGGTGGCGATCGACCCGGCTCTTCCCTTTGAAGGCCTGAGACACAATATAAACGCGAAAATGTGTTTCGCCGCTCGGCCGATGGCCGGCGTGGCCCTCATGCAAATGTGACTCGTCGACGACCTGCAGGCTTTCCGGCGTGAAAGCTTCCTTCAACTTGTTGCTGATAGTGTCTTTCATAACCATGAGTGCCATTAAAGCGCGCAGCCGCACTCCGTCAATTGCATAGGCCGCCTGCGGCGGCCGTACCTCGAAGACGCCGGAGTGAAACTTCGGCTGCGGGTTCCCAGCTAATTGCAATGTCAAGACTTGAAGGTTTTTGCATTGCGTAGTCAAAGTCAGTCATGCCGATCGATTCATCAAAGTTCTTCGACTCCATCCGGGTCAAGCCGAAAGGCAAGCAGCCGGAAGTGAAGCCGCGCGACGCCGTGGTCAATTGCGAATGGGCCGGGTGTCAGAACAAGGGCGCGCACCGTGCGCCGAAGGGCCGCGAGAACCAGCGCGAGTACTGGCACTTCTGCTTGAACCACGTGCGCGAGTACAACCAGAACTACAATTTCTTCTCCGGCATGAATGCCGATGCCGTCGCGCGCTACCAGAAGGATGCGCTGACCGGTCACCGCCCGACCTGGAAGATGGGCGCCAATGGCGGCAAGAAGGGTGCGGAAGCCGAGATCGACATGGCGTCCGATCCGTTCAGCATGTTCAGTGAGATCAACGGCCGTGCGGGCTGGCGGAAGGGTCCGCAGGCCGAGCCCAAGGCCGAGACGCGCAAGGTGATGAACGCCGAGCGCAAGGCGCTCCAGGTCATGGGCCTCGGCCCCGATTCCACGCTCGCCGACGTCAAGAGCAAGTACAAGGCGCTGGTCAAGCAGCATCACCCTGACGCCAACGGTGGCGACCGGTCGACCGAAGACCGCCTGATCGAGATCATCAAGGCCTACAATTATCTGAAGACGGTGGTCCGCGAGGCCTAGGCTACGCCTTCCGGGAAGGACAGTTCGCAAACCAGTCCTTCCGGCCTCCACTGTCGGGTAATGGTTCCGCGCAAGGTCCGGATGATGCCGTCGACCGCGCCGATTCCAAAGCCCTTGCGCGTCGGCGCCTCGTTGACCCGAGGACCGCCGCTCTCCGACCAGTGCAGCACGAGAGGCTCTGCACCATTGGTCTCCCAGCTGATCTCCAGCCTGCCCGAAGGCCTCGACAGCGCGCCATACTTGGCGGCGTTGGTGGCGAGCTCATGCAGCGCGACGGCGATCGACTGGGCCAGCGTGGGCGGCAGGCGGACGTCGTCTCCCGCGATCCTGATCCGCTCGCCGTCCCGGCTTGCGTACGGCCGGAGTTCCTCTTCGACGATGGTCTTCAGATTCGCGCCGGTCCAACGCGAAGCCGAGAACAGCCTCTGCACGTTGGCAAGCGCGCTGAGCCGGCCTGCAAACACGGTCTGGAACTCTTCCGCGGTATCCGCCTTCGTCAGCCGCAGCATCGCCTGAGCCACCGCGAGCAGGTTGTTGGAACGGTGATCGACCTCGGAGGTGAGGAGCATCATCCTCTGCTCGGCCTCCTTGCGAGCCGTGATGTCGACCAGCATGTTCACCGCACCAACCAAACGCCCCCGTTCGTCGCGCAGCGGCGTCGGATATGGCATGAAGCAGATCCGGGAGCCGTCCGGCCGCTCGGCCACGGCCTCGACGTCGCGCACTGGCCGGTTCTGCTTGAGCGCGATTGCCATCGGGCATTCATCGTGGGGAAGCGCCGTGCCGTCGGGCAGATAGAGCTTCCAGGTCACGCACCACATCTCGCCGATCTTCGGCATGCGTCCGGCAAAATCGATGCAGGCGCGATTGAAGAAGGTGATGCAGCCTTCCGCGTCGGTTGTGTAGATCGCGGCAGGCAGAGCCTGCAGCAAGTCGCGGAATCGTCTTTCAGAATCCGTGCCGGCCTCGGTCCGGTTGGCGGCATAGCCGGCGGCGATCTCGCCGATCCTGGCCTCGTCCGCTTGTCCAAACAGGTCCAGCATTGGAATCTTGATCCGAGGGGGCTCACAGTTAAGTCCCCAGACCCGGAGATGTTCCAAGTTCGTCGCCCGGACCGTGCGCGCGTTCCCGCAATCACGATCTCGCGCGACGGCTCTGCCGTGTCATTGTTCGTCCGGGCGAGGCACGACAGCGCAGTGAACGGCCCGGCTGTCGTGCCCTTGTGCTCTATTCGCCGGAAGCCTTCGGCATTTCCCCCACATATGACGAACTCGGCCGGATCAACCGCCCCGTCCGCTGTTGCTCGCGCGCATGGGCGGTCCACCCCGCTGCACGCGCCACTGCGAAGATCGGCGTGAAGGCCTGGCGTGGAATGGCGAGGGCATCGAGCAGAATCGCCGTGAAGAACTCCACGTTCGTCTCCAGCGGCCGGTCAGGATTCTTCTTGCGCAGCGCGCTGCGGATATAGGCCTCGACCTCGCCGGCAAAGGGCAGGTCGGCGCCATCCGCCGAAAGCCGCCTGATCGCGGCCTTGAGCACGTCGGCGCGCGGATCGCGCACGCGATAGACGCGATGGCCAAAGCCCATCAGCCGCTCGCCGCGGGCGAGGGCCGCATCGACCCATGGCTTGATGCGTTCGCTGGAGCCGATCGCATCGAGCATTTCCAGCACCGGCTCCGGCGCGCCGCCGTGCAAGGGGCCGGTCAGCGCGCAGTATCCGGCGGTGACGGCGGCAAACAGATCGGCCTGCGTCGAGGCCACCACGCGCGTCGTGAAGGTCGAAGCGTTCATGCCGTGGTCGCAGACCGTGACGAGATAGGCGTCCAGCGCCGCGACCTCACGCGGCTTCGGTGAGGCGCCACGCAGCATCCGCAGCGTATCGGCGGCATGGCTCGCATTCGGATCGGGCGCGAGCAGCTCCAATCCCTTGGCGCGACGGACCAGCGCGCCTGCGATCACCGGAAACGCGCCGACGATCGTCGCCTCATGTTCCAGCCCGTTTTCCGCGCGCAGGCCCGCGACCGCCGCGCGGAACTCGTCGACGATGCTCATGCCGCGTGTCGCCGGCAACAGCTCCGGCAAACGCGCGAACGCACGCTCGCGCGCCGCGCCCAGGCTCGCCCGCACATTGGCTTCGCTCAGCGTGGTCTTGCTCGCGCCGTTCCAGAGCCGGGCGGTGACGCCCTCGAAGCTCGACTGGCTTGCGAGGGTGCCGACATGCTCGCCGGCGATGATCAACTCGCCGCGCTCGCCGTCGACATGGCTCAGCACGGTCTCGGCCGCGGGAACGCCGTCCAGCCCGATCTGGCTTTTGGTGAGGTGGATGTTCATGACCCAATCTCCTTTGCACTGCACCAGGAGAAAATCAGGCCTCTCGACAGATTGATCAATCTTGATTACATAAATCAATATGAATAATTCCGAGGAACTCTATCTGTCGGCCCGGGAAGCTGCCGCCGAGCTCGCGATCTCGCCGGCCACGCTCTACGCCTATGTCAGCCGCGGCCTGATCCGCTCCGAGCCGACGCCGGATTCGCGCAAGAACCGCTATCGGGCGGAGGACGTCCGCGCGCTCAAGGAGCGCCGGGTGCCGTCGCCGGAGCCGCGCGGCCTGCGCAGCTTCGATGCCGACCTGCCTGTCATGGACACGGAGATCTCGACCATCACCGAGGAGGGCGCGATCTACCGCGGCGTCAATTGCGTCGATCTCGCCGAGAACGATACGCTGGAGCACACGGCGACGCTGCTGTGGGACGTCTCCGACGTCGATCCCTTCACGCCGGACAATCAGCCCCAGATATCCGACGAGATGCGCGCGATCGCAGAGGCCGCGCGCCGCGCCGCGCCGATCGACCGTGCCATCGCAGTGCTGGCGCTCGCGACCAGCGCGGACGCGCGTGCCTTCACCCGCGCGCCCGACGGCCGCGCGATGGTCGGCGGGCGCATTGTCCGGCTCCTGGTTGCGACCATGCTCAACGCCGAGCCGTCGTCCGAGCCGCTGCACCAGCAGATCGCGAAGGCCTGGGCGCCCGACAACAAGCACGCGCCCGACCTCATCCGCCGCGCGCTGGTGCTGCTCGCCGATCACGAATTGAACGCCTCGACCTTCACCGCGCGCTGTGCGGCATCGACCGGCCTCAACCTCTATGACTCCGTCATCGCCGGCCTCGCCGCGTTGAAAGGGCCGAAGCATGGCGGCGCCGGCGTGCTGGCCTCGCAGCTCGTCAAGGCGCTGGTCGATCGCGATGTCGCCCCGATGGTTCGCGAGCGCGTCGCCTTGGGTGAGCGCTTTGCCGGCTTCGGCCACGGCGTCTACAAGCGCGGCGATCCCCGCGCGCAGTCGCTGCTGAACGCGCTGGCGCGTGCCGGCGCGCCGCGCAAATTCACGCGCGAAGTGCCGGAGCGGATCGTCGAGGCGACCGGCGAGCTCGTCAACATCGACTATGCACTGGCCGTCCTCGTGCACGCGCTGCGCCTGCCCTTAGGCAGCGAGCTCGCGCTGTTCGCGATGGCCCGCAGCGTCGGCTGGATCGCGCACGCCAGCGAGCAATTGCAGTTCGGCAAGCTGATCCGCCCGCGGGCGCGCTATGTCGGACCGGCGCCGGGAAGAAGGGCTAGTTAAAATCTCTCTGCGAGCGCGTCGTCCTCCGCTGTCGTCCCTGCCTAGTGCGCAATTGCGCACTAGGCAGGGACGACACCGGCGCACTAAGCCCGCGGCTTGGACGTCGCGACGAGGCCGTTCTGCCGGCGGCGGTAGTACCAGATGCCAAGGCCGCCGATGATCGCCACGGCCACCACCATCAAGATCCAGATGTGCTTGAACGGATGCCCATGGTGCGGCACGCCGAAATATTGGTGGAAGGCCGATACCGCCAGCACGCCCGGCAGCACATGCGCGGGGGCCCAGACCAGGATCGCCGGGATATTCACGGCATAAAACTTCGCGGGGGTCATCCCCAGCGCGCCGGCGGTGACGGGCACGAAGGCGCGGATCGGCGGTACGAAACGGGCGAAGAACACGGCCCAGGTGCCGAAGCGGTGGAAGAAGCTTTCGCTCTCGGCAACCACGCGCGGATAGTTGGTCAGCGGCCAGGTGTTGAGGATTTCGCGCTGCCGCCGGTGCCCGATCCAGTAGGCCGAGCCGTCGCCCAGCACGGCGCCGATTGCCGCCGCCAGCAGCACCCATTGCAGCTTCAATTCCCCGCCTGGAACCAGCGCGCTCAGCGCCAGAATGATGGTCGAGCCGGGGATCACCGATCCCACCACCGGAACGGCTTCGAGCAGCGCCGCCAGGAACAGGGTCAGATAGGCCAGCCACACATGGGCTGAAACGAAGGATATGAGGGGATCGAGAAAGGACGTCACGTCGTCTTTCGTGGGGGGCTGGAGCACCGGGGTTCGGACCCTACATAAGTAGGTGCACGCGGTAAAAGTGCCATTCGCGCGGGCAGGGCCGCTGGCCCGCTTGAAATTTGAGCGTGATTCGCAAGGCAGCCCTCCAAAAATCGCGTTCCTTGCCTATCTAAATGAAAAGACAATGGAACTTTGATTGGGGCGCGGGCTTCTGCCGGCACGTTGTCTCTGATAAGTTCGCAACCGCACCCAGCCGCAGCCAACGTGCAAATAACTGGTCTCGGGATCGCCCGGGGCCTCGGAGGATTGATGACGACCGCCGCTCTGTCCAAAGTTGAGGAAATTTCCGGTCTGCCCGACATGAAGGTGTCGGTGCGCCAGGTGTTCGGGATCGATAGCGATCTTGAAGTCCCGGCCTATTCCGAAGTCGATCCTCATGTGCCCGAAGTCGATTCTGATTACCGCTTCGACCGTGCCACCACGCTTGCCATTCTCGCCGGCTTTGCCCGCAACCGCCGCGTGATGGTGACCGGCTATCACGGCACCGGCAAATCCACCCATATCGAGCAGGTCGCTGCCCGCCTGAACTGGCCCTGCGTGCGCGTCAACCTCGACAGCCACATCAGCCGTATCGACCTCGTCGGCAAGGACTCCATCGTGGTCCGCGACGGCAAGCAGGTCACCGAATTCCGCGACGGCATCCTGCCCTGGGCGCTCCAGCACAACATCGCGCTGGTGTTCGACGAATACGACGCCGGCCGCCCCGACGTGATGTTCGTGATCCAGCGCGTGCTGGAAGTCTCCGGACGCCTGACGCTGCTCGACCAGAACAAGGTGATCAAGCCGCATCCGGCCTTCCGCATGTTCTCGACCGCCAACACGGTCGGCCTCGGCGACACCTCGGGCCTCTATCACGGCACCCAGCAGATCAACCAGGGCCAGATGGACCGCTGGTCGATCGTCACCACGCTGAACTATCTCGCCCATGACGAGGAAGTGGAGATCGTGCTGGCCAAGGCCAAGCACTATCGCACGCAGGAAGGCCGCGACATCGTCAACAAGATGGTCCGCCTTGCCGATCTCACCCGTAACGCCTTCGCCAATGGCGATCTGTCGACGGTGATGAGCCCGCGCACGGTGATCACCTGGGCCGAGAACGCCGATATCTTCGGCGATATCGGCTTCGCGTTCCGGGTCACCTTCCTCAACAAGTGCGACGAGCTCGAGCGTCCCCTGGTCGCCGAGTTCTACCAGCGCTGCTTCAACGCGGAGCTGCCGGAATCGGCGGTCAACGTGGCGCTCAGCTAGACCATGCCAAACATCACCGTCGAGCGCACCATTGGGACCACCAAGAAGGCTGTGCTCGCCGGGCTCGGCGCCTATAACGACGAGCAGTTCGGGAAGCAGAAGGTCAGGAGCATCGCGGTCTCGCTGAAAGACCGCGGCAAGATCGTCGGCGGCATCGTCGGACACCTGTGGGCCACGGTTCTGTTCATCCAGTACTTCTGGATCGACCAGAAGCAGCGCGGCAAGGGTCTTGGCACGAAGCTGATCGCGGCGATCGAGGACGAGGCAAGACGGCAGGGCGCGATCCAGGCCCATGTCGACACGATGAGTTTCCAGGCGCCGGGCTTCTATCGTTCCTGCGGGTACGAGGAGTTCGGCACCCTCAAGGGCTATCCCGGCGGCGTGACGCGCCACTCGTTTACGAAGTCGCTATGAGCACATCATCATCCAACTCCAAATTCCGTAACACCAAGGAAGCCCCGACCGAGCCGTTCAAGCGCTCGGTGGCCTCCTGCCTGAAGGCGATCGCGAAGTCGCCGGAGCTCGAGGTCAGTTTTGCTGCCGAGCGCCCTGGTCTGGCGCCGGGCAAAGCGCGGCTGCCCGAGCCCGCGCGCAAGATGACCAAGCGTGACGCTGCGATCGTGCGCGGCCACGCCGATTCCATCGCGCTCAAGATCGCCTGTCACGATGCAAAGCTGCATCGCAAGCTGATGCCCGGCAATCCGCAGGCGCGCGGCGTGTTCGAGGCGGTCGAGCAGGCCCGCGTCGAGGCGATCGGCGCGCGCCGCATGGCGGGCGTTGCGAAAAACCTCAGCGCGATGCTCGACGACCATTTCCATCGCGGCAAGTTCGACGAAATCACCGACCGTGCCGATGCGCCGCTGGCGGATGCGCTGGCGATGCTGGTGCGCGAGCGCCTGACCGGCATGGCGCCGCCCACGGCGGCGAAGAAGATGGTCGATCTCTGGCGGCCCATTCTCGAGGACAAGATCGGCAAGCGGCTCGACCGGCTCGATGGCCTGGTCGAGGACCAGACCAGGTTCGGCGACGCCGTGCATGACCTGCTGACCGCGCTCGAGCTCGGCGACGAGCGCAGCGCCGACAGCGAAGACAACGACGACGACGAGGAAAACCGCGACGGCGACAACGACCAGTCCGGCGCCGAAGGCTCGCCCGATTCCGATGCCGCGCAGGAGATGAGCGCCGACCAGGCGCAGGCCTCCAGCGAGGAGATGAGCGAGAGCGCGATGGAAAGCGCGCAGGCCTCGACCTCCGACACGTTCGACGACGGCGAACTCGGCGACGACGAGACGCCGGGCGAGGCGACGCGTCCGAACGCTCACGGCAAGAACGAGCCGCGCGGGCCGGAATATCACGCCTTCGCGCCGAAATTCGACGAGGTCATCGCGGCCGAAGACCTCTGCGACCATGACGAGCTGGAGCGCCTGCGCGCCTATCTCGACAAGCAGCTCGCGCATCTGCAGGGCATCGTCGCGCGCCTCGCCAACCGCCTTCAGAGACGCTTGATGGCGCAGCAGAACCGCGCTTGGGACTTCGACCTCGAAGAGGGCATTCTGGATCCGGCGCGGCTGTCGCGCGTGGTGACCGATCCCTATCACCCGCTGTCCTTCATGCACGAGAAGGAGGCGACGTTCCGCGACACCGTGGTGACGCTGCTGCTCGACAATTCCGGCTCGATGCGCGGCCGCCCGATCACGGTCGCCGCGACCTGCGCCGACATCCTGGCGCGCACGCTGGAGCGTTGCGGCGTCAAGGTCGAGATCCTCGGCTTCACCACGCGCGCCTGGAAGGGCGGGCAATCGCGCGAGGCGTGGCTTGCCGCCGGCAAGCCGGCCAATCCCGGCCGCCTCAACGATCTCCGCCACATCATCTACAAGTCCGCCGACGCCCCCTGGCGCCGCGCGCGGAAGAATCTGGGCCTGATGATGCGCGAGGGTCTGCTGAAGGAGAACATCGACGGCGAGGCGCTGGACTGGGCGCACAAGCGCCTGCTCGGCCGGCCCGAGCAGCGCAAGATCCTGATGATGATCTCCGACGGTGCGCCGGTCGACGATTCCACGCTGTCGGTCAATCCCGGCAACTATCTCGAGCGGCACCTGCGCCACATCATCGAGGAGATCGAGACCCGCTCGCCGGTCGAGCTGATCGCGATCGGCATCGGCCATGACGTGACGCGCTACTATCGCCGCGCGGTAACGATCGTGGATGCCGAAGAGCTCGGCGGTGCCATCACCGAGAAGCTCGCCGAACTGTTCAGCGAGACCAATACCGCGCCCACGCATCAGGCCGGTCGCCCGCGACGCAAACTGCATTCGTGAGCACGCAATCGTCCCGCCGCAGCTTTCTTGGCCACGCGGCGGCGGGATTTTCCACTCTCGCACTCTCCCGACTGGCGCAGGCGCAGCCGACGACCGAGCCGCCGCCGCGCACCGCGCAGATCGAGCACGCCGTCACCGAGGCTGTCAGCGTCGAGGTGAACGCGCGGCCGATTCCCAATTTCGAGCCGCGCGACCGCTCGCGCGTGCGCTTCGGTCAGCTGCAATATCGCAGCGGCCTGGTGCTGACTTCGCCCTATCGCGGCTTCGGTGGCCTGTCCGGCATCCGGCTCGATGCGAAGGGCGAGCGCTTCCTCGCGATCTCCGACCAGGGCGGCTGGTTCACCGGCAGCATCCGCTATTCCGGCGGCAAGATGATCGGGCTCGACGATGTCGAGGCGTCCCCGATGCTCAATTCCGAGGGCCGGCCGATCACGGAGAGGCGGTTCTGGTACGACACCGAGTCGCTCGCGCGCGACGGCAATGTCGTTTACGTCGGGCTCGAGCGCGTCAACCAGGTCCTGCGCTTCGATTTCGCGAAAGGCGGCACGCGCGCCCGCGGCGAGGTGTTGCCGACGCCGCCCGCCGTGCGGAAGCTGCCCTCCAACAAGGGGCTCGAAGCGATGGTCGTCGTGCCGAAAGGCCAGCCGCTGGCAGGCACCCTGATCGCCTTCTCCGAACGCGGACTGGACGCCGACGGCAATCTGGTCGCGTTCCTGATCGGCGGTCCGTCGCCCGGCCAGTTCAGCGTCCGCCGCACCGAAAAATTCGACATCAGCGATGCCGTGCTGCTGCCGTCCGGCGAGCTTCTCATCCTCGAACGCAAATTCTCCTGGTTCACTGGCATCAACATCCGCATCCGGTCGATCCCCCTGAAATCCATCGCGCCCAACGCGCTGGTCGACGGCCCTGCGCTGTTCGCCGCCGATCTCGGCCACGAGGTCGACAACATGGAAGGCATCGACGCCCACGTCACGCCCGAGGGTGAGACCGTGCTGACGCTGGTGTCGGACGACAATTTCTCGATGCTCCAGCGCACGCTGCTGCTGCAGTTCACGCTGGTGGAGTGAACGTCCGCCCGCCCTTCTCCGACAAACCGTCATGCCCTGCCGCGCCATCCTCGCCCTCGCCCTCATTTTCACGCTCGCCGCGCTGTCGCCGGCCTTCGCCACGGCCGAGCACCGGTACGGAAAGAACGAATACGCCATCATCCAGGGCGGCCGCGCGCCGAATGGGAAGCTGTCGGTCGCAGCCCATGGCGGCGGCGAGTCTGGAAGCGAAGGCTTTCGCATCTACCTGATGGCCGAGCCCGGCCATCGCCGGCTGATGACGCTCGACAATGTCAACGACGACAACATTCTGGACTCGGCGCCGGATGCCTTCCACGCCGCCTGGTCGCAGGACTCACGCACCGTCGCGGTCTCGTTCCGCAGCGAGCGCCATATCGTCACGCTGAATCTCTACGCCATCGACGGCGGCCGCGCGCGGCTGGTCGCCGGGCCGGATCTGTTCCGCGACGTGACCGGCCGCAGCGTCGACATCAAGACCGACGGCGACATGCGCACATCCGTGCCCGCGCTGACATGGCAGGCGCCGCGCCGCTTTCACCTCACCGAGTACCGCGTGTTCGTGCTCGACGACACCGCGCTTGCCGACAAGCTCGGCCCGCTCGGCAAGGTCAGCAAGCGCGACGGCGGCGGCAACACGATCCAGTTCTCGGCCGAAGCCGACGGCGAGCTGTTGCCCGACGGCCGCATCCGCATGGGCAAGCCCGTGCCGGGCAGGTTCGAGGAGCTGGAGTAGGGGCCTCAAATTCGATCGTCGTCCCGGGGCGCGCGAAGCGCGAGCCCGGGACCCATAGGCACAGGGAGAGAGACGTTTGGCGAAGACCAGCTGTTGTCGATCTTCGTAAAACCCAATCCCGTGGTTATGGATCCCGGGCTCGCGCTTCGCGTGCCCCGGGATGACAGTGGAGTTCCTGGCAAGCGGCCGAGGGTTATCTCCGCCTTGTGATCATATGACGCGCGCAATGCATGGCGCCGCGGGCGGGCATGTCCGCCGCGCAGCTGGCAATTCGCCGTAGGGCTACTAAACTTCATGCAATCGCTTCCATTCCTCCATCCCCCGGAACTCCCCGCATGAGCGCCCTGTTTTCCCCGATCAAGCTGCGCGGCCTGACGCTGAAGAACCGCGTCGTGGTGTCGCCGATGTGCCAGTATTCGGCCGACGACGGCGTCGCCACCGACTGGCACTTCACCCATATCAACAACCTCGCGCTGTCGGGCGCGTCGATGTTCTGCATCGAGGCGACCCATGTGGAGGCGATCGGCCGCATCACGCCGGGCTGTCTCGGGCTCTACAGCGACGCCTGCGAAGCCGCGCTGAAGCAGATCCTCTCCTCCGTGCGCAAGCATTCCACCACGGCCGTCGCGATGCAGCTCGCCCATGCCGGCCGCAAGGCCTCCAGCGCGCGGCCTTGGGACGGCGGCCAGCTCATTCCGCAGAGTGAAGGCGGCTGGCAGACGGTGGCGCCGTCGGCGCTGCCGCACAAGGAAGGCGAGGCCGCGCCGCTGGCGCTCGATGCCGCCGGCCTGAAGCGCATCCGCGAGGCCTTCGTCGACAGCGCCAAGCGCGCTGCCCGGCTCGGCATCGACGCGATCGAGCTGCACGGCGCGCACGGCTATCTCATGCATCAGTTCCTGTCGCCGATCTCCAACAGGCGCACCGACGAATATGGCGGTTCGCTCGAAAACCGCATGCGCTTTCCGCTCGAGATCTACGACGCGGTGCGCGCGGTCTTCCCGCACGACAAGCCGGTCGGCATGCGGGTGTCGTCGACCGACTGGGTCGAGGGCGGCTGGGACCTGGCGCAGACCATCACGTTCGCAAACGCGCTGAAGGCGCGCGGCGTCGACTGGATCGATGCCTCCTCCGGCGGCGTCTCGCCGCTGCAGAAGATCCCGCTCGGCCCCGGCTATCAGGTGCAGTTTGCCGAGGCCATCAAGCGCGAGACCGGATTGCCCACCATCGCCGTCGGCCTGATCACCGAAGCCAAACACGCCGAGGAGATCGTGGCATCCGGCAAGGCCGACATGGTCGCGCTCGGCCGCAGCTTGCTCTACGATCCCCGCTGGGGCTGGCACGCCGCGGCCGAACTCGGCGGCGAAGTCGAAGCCCCGCCGCAATACTGGCGCTCGCAGCCGTCGACGCAAAAGGCGCTGTTCGGCAAGACCACGTTCGGGGCAAGGTAGGGCGCGAGAGGGCGCTGCCATACCGCGTGATCTCACGATGATGCGCGGTATGAGTTGCCACTGCACAACTTAAAGTCTTCGCCAAATCTCTCCCTGTGGTGATCCCGGATCTGTGCTTCGCTTGTCCGGGGCGACAGCGGTGGGGGCAGCGCGGGCGATCGTGCCCTCACTATCCCGCGCCCTCACGCATCCGTAACTCTCCTCACCTTCCACGCACCGCAAAACTGGCCTACCCTCCCGCGCACCCAACTCCTCAGGGAGGCCCGCCATGCGGTTTCGTGTTCGCAAGACTGCCCACGTTTTCGAGCGCGTGGGCCTCGCGATGGCAGGCGCGGCGTGCGGGCTGTTCGTCGGCGCCTATGTGGGATCTTCGATCGCCCCGCTGACCACGCAGGGCTTCCTGCTGCTGATGATGCTGCTCGGCTTCGTCGGCTTCTATCTCGGCATCGACACGCCGCAGCTGCCCTTCGACGACGCCCACAGCGCGATCGACGCCGCGGAATTCCTCAGCGCCGCCGGCACGCTCTGCGCCACGCTCACCGCGCTCGCCTCCGTCGGCGTCATCGTGCTCCGCCTCGAGCCGCACCTGGCGTGGACCTGGCTCGCTTTGTTCGGCTGGATCGCCGGCGTCGCCATGCAGATCGTCGCCGGCACGAAAGCCAGGATGCGGGCGTAGCTACGACAGCTGTTGGAAAAAGGTCGTGCCGCATCACCGCTGCGTTCCCTCCCCCCTTGCGGGGGAGGGCTTGGGAGAGGGGTAGCCACACGGCACGCGCTATCGAATGAAGCGCGCCTGTGTTGCATCACCTCGCACGCAGCTAACACCTATTGCCGGGCCACCCCTCTCCCCAACCCTCCCCCGCAAGGGGGAGGGGGAAGAGCGGAGTGCTCGGCGGAATTATTCAGTTACGGAGAGAGCGTCCCCCTAAAACACCACGCCGATCCGCGAGCCGCGCTTCCAGGCGATGCGGCAGCGCTTCTTGGTGTTGACGTGGAGCAGCTCGAACCTGTCGGGGATATTCACCTGCCCGCCGAGATCGACGCAGGCGCCGCCGGGCGAGTAGTCGATCAGCGTGCAGGGAATCACCGGCGCGCGCGGGTCAGTGATGATCTTGGCCTGGCGGGATACCAGCCCGGACGGTTTCACGCGGGCATGTCGGCGCGGATGCATTGGCACTCTCCTCCAATTCCGCGGACGGCGCGGGTGGTCTTGGGAGGCATGATGGAAAAGAGTTGATGCGATCCGACTAAGGGCGGCCCGAGAATTTTAATGAAAAGTAGCAGCGAACGGAGAAAACGCCGGTAGCGGGATGCCCACCCTCCCCTGGAGGGGTCCGAGACGAGCGAAGCTCGCTCGTGGGTCGATCGCGCGTAGCGCGAGCGGGGTGGGGTGATCTCTCAACACGGGCACTGTTGGAGGTGGAGAGACCTTCACCCCACCCCGTCTCATATTTCGCTGTGCTCAATATGAGCCGACCCTCCCCCTTCAGGGGAGGGTGGCAGCGAGTCCGGAGCGGCTTCAGCATGCGGCCGCACCGGCATCGGCACGGTCACATAATCCCTCGGCAAGTTCACCGGCCGGTAGCCCGGCTCCACCGCCATCCGCTTCAGCACGCTCTCGTGCACATGGGCGCCTTCGGGGATCACGCGCGGCTCGCAATCGGGGATGTAGAAGCCCAGAAAAACCTTTCGCTGCGGCCATTCCTTGTACTTTGCGCTCTTCGGCACAAATTCCAGCACGCGCCAGAGCGCCGTCATCGAATTGTGCAGCTCGCCCACCTTGCCGGTGTAGGCAGGCTCGACATACTGGAACGGCGAGTTCTTGCGCTGGATGCCCCAGGCGAGCTGGTTCACGGTGCGCGGGTTGAAGTTCAGCCCGGCCTTCGCCGCTTCCTCGATCATCCAGATCAGCGGATATTTGGACTCGCCGCTCTCGGCTTCCGGATAGCCGCCGCCGACGTCGCAATGAACGCCGGCGAACCACACCTGCATGATGTCCTGCGGCACCTTCTTCTCGTCGGGCACATAGCGGTTACTCCAATATTCCTGCGGCTCCTTGTACGCCTTGAGGCGGAACATGCAGCGCCGCTCGTCGATCGCGATCGCCTGCCGGAAGATTTTTACGCTCGGATTGCGCAGCGTGAAGGCGAGCTCCTCCAGGCTGAATACGAAGAAGAAATTGTCGCGCCGCGGCACGATCACGCTCGCCACCGTGTCCCAGACGCCGATGAAGTGGATGGTCGGCCAGCGCGTCGAGGTGATGCGCGCGAACTGGGCGGCGAGGTCGAATTCGTCCTTCGGCAGCGGCCCGCTCTCGTCGAAGGCGACATCCTTGAGGTCCTCGATGTCGTTGCCGCGCCCGGTGCCGGAATATTGCTTGTAGGCGACGAGGCCCGAGCCCGCGAGGTTCGCCTGCTCCGGCGAGATCAGCCCGATCTTGTGGATCAGCCCCGCCAGCACCCGCACGGTGTAGGCGCCGCGCGAGAAGCCGAACAGGTAGATGCGGTCGCCCGGCGCGTAATGCTCGACCAGGAAGCAATAGGCTGACAGCACGTTGTCATCGAGCCCGTAGCCGGTGGCGAGCCCCAGCACCAGATTGACGTTGGCCTTGAGCCGGTGCCACGTCGAAGGCTCCGTCACCGTGCCGACGCCCGGATCGTAAAACACCATCTGCCGCGGCTTCGTCTTGTCGGTCTTGCGCAGGCAGCGATAGAGCTTCAGGACGTTGGAGATGTTCTCCGAGATCTCGTTGCCGGTGCCGTCACAGCAGATGACGAGGTTTTTCGGCTCGGTTTTGGGTTTGTGCTGGTCGTCGTGCTCCACGGTATGCCCCTCCCGGTGATGCTACCGGGGCGAGTATAGCGAAAATGGATGGCAGCGAGGAGACGAAGTCGGCATCGGCGGCATGGTGCCTCATTGCCCCATCATCTGTTGACATTAACCACCTGTTAACCATGTCGTCGCCTAATGAGGACGGTGGGGGTCACCATGTCGGCCCATATGACGCGACCGAAGTTGATGCCTTTTTCGGCCGATCCAGCCTTTGGTTCGCTTAACCGGCTGGCGGTTCGCGTCACGGCTGTCCTACGGAGCAAAGCCATGTTCGGGAAGGACGATCTAGTGGACAATCTCAGTCGCGATCTCGATCGTGCGCGCCTGCGCCGCGATGCACTCGCATCCGAAGCCACGACTCTCACGGCTCAGATCGCCGAAATCGAAGCCCGCCTTTCGGAAGAGAAGACCAGGCGGGAGCGTGATCGCGTCTTGGCCGAGATCGAAGCGATAAGAACGCGAATCAAACAAGCCGCCGGCGCGTTCGCACCGGTCGTCGACGGTCTCTCCAGGGCGATCGAGTCGGCCTCGGCCGTTGTGCCCGAGGCTCGCGAGCTCAACAGTTTCATCGTGTCGGTGGCGACCGAAATCGACAGCGTGCTCGATCCCCTGATGCGCGAACTGGATCAGCGCGCGGATGCGGTGCGGGCAGGGCAGGCCGTGCTGGACCTCCCGCGTTCGGCCAATGAAGCACCGCCCATCGAGCCGCCAAAAGACGGCAACGATCGCCTGCTTCGCTTCCCGGCATGGCTGTCTCGCGACAAGGAGCCGGAAAAAAGGGAAACGGCGGAGACCCCGCGCAGCACGGCAGCGTGAACGATCGGCGCGCTGCGCAGATCGGAAGCTCGCCTGCGGCTATCCTTCGAGACGCCCGCCTACGGCGGGCCCTCAGGATGAGGGCGGAGTGCGCGGCGAGATATCAGAGCCTCATATCACAGTGGTTCGGCACAGCCGGGGCCACAAACTCGTCATGCCCGGGCTTGTCCCGGGCATCCACGTTCTTCGTGCCGTGGGAAAGGCGTGGATGGCCGGGACAAGCCCGGCCATGACGCTGTGGGGCATCGCACGCGAGCTCACTAAGACCAAATGCGATCGCCCCGCGCTTCCCCCGCGCCCGCTCAATTAGCGGAGCGGCGCAGGAAGGCCGGGATGTCGAGAAGGTCTTCGTCGGCTATATTGCGCGGAGCGGTGCGTCCGTAGGGATCGAGCGGCTGAGGCGCCGCGCGGCGCGCATATTCCGGATCGGGCCTTGCCGGTTGCACTGCGGGTCGGCCGGCCGCCGGGCGGAGCGGCGGGCTTTCCACGTGCGGAAGCGGCGCACTGCGCTGCTCGATGCGATCGGCGATGCGGCGGCTGTCGTCGCGCAGCCTGCCGGCGAGCTGCGTGAGTGCGGTTTCCACCGGCGCCGCCAGCTGCGCCGGGTCGACATTGTCGATCCCGGTCGCCACCACCGAGACGCGGACGATGCCTTCGAGGCTTTCGTCGAACGAGGCGCCGACGATGATGTTGGCGTCCGGGTCGGCCTCGTCGCGAATCCGCGTCGCGGCTTCGTCGACCTCGTACAGCATGAGATCCTTGCCGCCGGTGATGGAGATGATGAGGCCGCTGGCGCGCTTGATCGAGGGGTTCTCGATCAACG
The DNA here is from genome assembly GCF_054061875.1 of Bradyrhizobium sp. S3.7.6. Lineage (NCBI taxonomy): Bacteria > Pseudomonadati > Pseudomonadota > Alphaproteobacteria > Hyphomicrobiales > Nitrobacteraceae > Bradyrhizobium > Bradyrhizobium sp. S3.7.6. The sequence goes on from NZ_JBSSEQ010000001.1 coordinate 1,357,202, forward strand.
GATTGGAAATGGCGGCCACGGCGGCGGCGAGCACGCGCTTCTCGCCGGACGCCTCGCCCCGTCCCATCATGGCCTTGCCCTTCTCCCGCATCACGGAGAGAACGTCGGCAAAATCGAGATTGATCAGGCCTTCCTTGACGATGAGGTCGCTGATGCAGGCCACGCCCGAATAGAGCACCTGGTCGGCAAGGGCAAAGGCATCGGCGAATGTGGTCTTGGCGCTGGCCACCCGGAACAGGTTCTGGTTCGGGATGATCAGCAGGGTGTCGACCGTCTTCAGCAGCTCCTCGATGCCGGCTTCGGCAAAGCGCATGCGGCGCTGGCCCTCGAAGTAGAATGGCTTGGTGACGACGCCGATCGTGAGGATGCCGAGTTCGCGCGCGGTCCTGGCGATGATGGGGGCGGCCCCGGTGCCGGTGCCGCCGCCCATGCCGGCGGTCACGAACACCATGTGCGCGCCGGTCAACTGATCGCGGATCGTATCGATGACCTCCTCGGCTGCGGCGCGTCCCAATTCGGGCTGAGAGCCGGCGCCGAGGCCTGCGGTGACCTGGGTGCCCAGCTGGATCAGGCGCGGCGCCTTCGACATGGCAAGCGCCTGAGCGTCGGTATTGGCGACGACGAAGTCGACCCCCTGCAGCCCGGATGTGATCATGTTGTTGACGGCATTGCCGCCGGCGCCGCCGACCCCGAATACGACAATGCGCGCCTTCATCTCGTGAATATCGGTCATGCCAGTCATTCTGTCCTCGCGATTGCTCCGGCAGGCCGGGATGGAGAAGGGTTCGAGTGCTATCTGCGAGCCGCGCGGTCTGCGCCCACGATGGCCGCGGCCAGATGTCCCAATCGACGCGCGGCTTGTCCCGCGGTCGCGCCGCCAGCCTGGCGACCGGTCCGTAAGTCCGCCACTTCGTCTTCCAGTCGTGCCGCCCACGCATTGGCTGCCGCCGTCTCGGCGGCCGCCTGCAGCAACTCGACGGCCAGGCGATCGGCGCGCTCGCGCTCACGCTCGAAAACTAACCTGGCGCCGGCTGCGAGGGCTTCGAGCCGCGCGATCTCCGCCTTGAATGCCTCGATCTTGAAGGCCTCGATCTTGAAGGCCTCGACCTTGAAGGCCTCGACCTTGAAGGCCTCGATCTCAGCCATGGGGGCAGCGATGGGGGCTGCCTTGCGGCCAATTCGCGGGCGGGGCGTGTAGCGGAGCTCGGCGAGATCGACGCTCACCAGGGCCTTGCCGTCCTCCGACCGCGAGCGCGGCAAACGGCGACGTCTCGCCAGGGCACGCGCGGCCTCGCGCGAGATATTGAGGCGGGCACTGAGATCGGCATACGTCAACAACGCAACGCACATTGGCGCTTCTCCTGGAGCGAACCGGGAAGGCATTTCGAGCTAATGATGGCTGGACGATTACCGCAGGCTAGGCTGCGTTGGTTAACGGACGGTTAACGCGCGTGGGGCGTTGTTTAGGGTGCCGTCACAGCAGATGACGAGGTTTCGCGGCTCGGATTGGGGTTCGTGCTCACGGAAGGCCCCTCCCGGTGAGGCTAGGGGGCGAGCAGAGCGGAAAGTGGAGCAGATGACATGGTTCAAGTAGCCCTGGAACTCATGTGCGAGTCGGTCACGCTGGAATCGGATGGTCGGGCACCGCTAATAAAATTTCATGCTCGTCGAACCACTCGTTTCTAAGCATCTGCATTTTCACCGCCTCGGGAGCGGAAGTGTAGAGCACCAACGCAAGGCTCTTCTTGGCTCTACTGCAGGTGACATAAAATAGGCGACGCGTCCTGCTAACCGAGTTGTCGCGGCCCTCAGATTCATTTGACAAATCGCTCGCTGAAAGTTCTTTGGCGCCGAAGAACTTTTCATATCCGAACATGAAGCCGCGCGCCTCGGTATCGTCCATCAACACCATAACGCGATCGAACTCTAGCCCCTTAACCCCCTGGTGTGTGCCGAACTCGGCCGTATTCGAGATGTACTGAGCATATGGCGCGATTTCCGAAAATGATGCGAGCAGAAATTTCTCAATTGCCGCGTCTGCCTCATCTAAAGGATCACGAGACTCGTCGTCAGAGCTAGATTGGGCTTCATCGTCCGATCGGTGAATGGCAAATGGCTTCAAAGCTTCTGGGAGATCAAAGAGATGTTGCTCGGCGACATAAGCCAGGACTTCGCCGCAGGTAGGTGTCCCCTGCTGCCACAGTTTCAATAGGCCCTCAGCTGCGATCTTGGCATTGCGCAATTGATTGCGCTGGTCGGTCGCATTCTTGAGTCTTTCAGCGCTCAGCAGTGGCGAGGACTCACGCACAATTCTTGCGGTAGCAAATTTGTCATTGTTCTGGAGAGCGGAGACGAGAGGCAGGACGTTGGCCGTAAACAAACGTGTGACCGGCAAAGACCCGTCAAGAAGTCCTGTTCTGAAGGTGTCAACGCTAGCAAGCGCTTCGAAGATCGTCTCGAATCCCATGCGTCTGTACGACGATACTGCGAGCCCCAACTCTTTCTGTCGTTCGCGCACCTGATCGGAAAGCCAGAGAAGGCCCTCACGCATATAGGTTGGAGGCTTAAGTTTGTTTGCGTCCCTAAACTCGAGCAGATCAAGAGCGAGCTCAGCTTTGCTGCCAGTCTTCAGGTTCTCTGCAAGCTTCCCACTCAGTTCCTCCACGGTAGCGCTAGCCTCTATTGCAGCCTTGAACTTGGCCACGAGGCCCGTTCCTTCTTGTTGAAGAAAGAGGCCGATATTCTCAAATAGTATAGCGTCTTCAAAGGTGTTGGCGAGCGCTTCAACTGTGCGGCCGCGGAAATCAATTCGGACCGGGGATTGATACGCCACGCGAATAGAAAACCGCTGTGCTTCGTACTTCAAAATCTTGTTTTGCTCGGGCTCGTCAAGGAATTCGTCAAGAGAGATTCGTTTTGGGCACCATGTGTTCAGCGTTTGGTTGCGCGAAGTTTGGCCGGCGCCTCTCTTTGGGTTTGCGGATTTGTTACCTTCTCCTACCGCGTCGAGGTCAGTTATGATCAAGGTGGGTAGCGCAAGGCATTCAATGAGGCCGCGCAATCGATGCGCGTGGCTGCCGCCGATCTCAAGCCACGTAATATAGCACTCCCGCAAATCTTTAAATTGCGCGTGCTCTCTTACAAAATGAGGAGTCAGAATTCGCTCGGCTGGGCCTTCTATCAATACAGCCGCATCTGCAAAGAACAAATCGCAGTGAGTAACCTTGAGATAGCGAGTGACAAATCGGCGAGTTTCCTCGTTCGATCCAAACGCGGTAGAGACGTCCACAACGCAGGAACTCGGAATTTCCATCCTCGCGCCAGCAACTCGTCGAAAGTATCGCAGTGAAGCGAAGTCGCACTCATGCGCAATGTGACTTGAATGTGTGCTGACAACTAGTTGTGTGGTGAAAGTCTTGCTGTCTCCCAAATCGCGGTGTTTGCGTAGGATATTGTATGCCTGCCTGATGAAGACTTGCTGAACCTGAGTGTGGAGATGTGCCTCAGGCTCTTCTACGAGCACAAGGTGCAGGGGTGGCCTGAATGCCTTTTTCGCGACGGCTCTTGTTTCAGCTTTGCCAACTAGCATCCATGCATCACGATAACTCATAAGCCGGAATACCATCGAAATCAGATTCTGGTAGCCGAGACCGTTCGAGTCCTCCGGTAAATGCAACCGAGTGTTCTTAGTGCCGTCAGTCATTTGGATGACGTAACGCACAGCGGCTTCGTGGTTGAGGCCTTCAACAGGACGTAGTCTTGTTGAAATTTCGAGCTTAGGGTCAGTGACTCCTGGGTATCCAAGCTCTTCCAATTCCTTCAGCGCGGGTTCGAAACCCTCGTTGAGCCGGATATCGAAAGCCTTTTGTGCTTGTTCGATCGCTTGCAGCGCTTTTATATCCCTCGTGTCCGGGTTGTCGTAAGGGTCCAAGTGGCGGCTGTAGTACCCCCGGAGTTGCTCGGAGAGCTTCCGCGCATTGGCGGTGTCAGTAACGGCGCCGGCCTCATCTTCGTCGAATGCGACTTCAGCTTCTTGCCCGAAGCCGCGTTGCGCACTGATCTCACTAATTTTGATGAGACCCCTAAAGGGGTCTTCCTCTAGTGCAACGGCATCAGGCGGCAGATCTTGCGGTTTCGCCGTACCATGTTCCGGCTCTTGACGTTTTGTGGGATCGAGGACGTATGCTCTGATGACGAATAGCCGTGCAAGGCGGCGGCGGAGAAAATCAACAAGGTCATCCGGCCAAAGTGAGACGACGATGGTCTCGCTCGCCTTATCCGCCTCGCTGATAGTTTCACCCTTTTTTGCGTTCTCCGCATCTGCACGAGCGGAGAGATACTCGCGCTGTAATTCTGTCATGTCCTTGGGTTCAAAGCGTAGCCGCACGCCGAGCTGACCGCCCTCCCAATCCAACGTGGGCAAGATCTTTTGGACATAGTGGACTTCGTCACTCTCAACGTGGAGCCAGACGTCGAGTGTTGGAAGAAAGTCGTCCCAGTCGGGTTCAGGGAGTGTCTCGTCGGCAGCGGCGGCCTTTTCCCAACTCGCGCCCATCGCCACGAGTGAGGGCCAGTGAGAGACGGTGAAGTCGTTTAGTGTGAAGCTACTTCGTTCATGAGCTACGAGGAAATATCGTAGTGCGACCATGGCGGAAGTTTTGCCACTGTTGTTCGCGCCGACGAAGACTGTCTTGTCTCGTGCAAAACTCACCCGAGTAGAACGAAGCTTGCGAAAGTTAGCAATTTCAACTGAATCAATATGCATCGGTTATCCTCTGACCGACACAAACAGATTCACATTGAACCTGCAACTAAGGGCTGTACGATCTTGTGTACTCCCTTTTGCTGATGTCACTCCAAATTCGCTACTGGCCTACCGGCAACAACAAAAACGGCCGGATCTTTCGATCCGGCCGCGACGCAAAACTCTACTGGCTAAGACTACGCCACGCGACGCAACTTAGCCCCCGCCCGATTTCAAAATTGGATTAGCTGGCCTTCTTCGCCGGCGCGGCCGTCGGGCCGACCTTCTTCTGGATGGCGCGCTTCAGCTCGAGGGCGCGCGGCGACAGGACGTCGGCCTTGGCCTTGAGCAGGAAGGGGTCGAGGCCGCCATTGTGGTCGACGCTCTTGACCGCGTTGGTGGAGACGCGCAGGCGCACGTTGCGGCCGAGCGCTTCGCTGATGAACGTCACGTTGACGAGGTTCGGCAGGAAGCGGCGCTTGGTCTTGATGTTGGAGTGGCTGACCTTGTGGCCGACGAGGGGGCCCTTGGCCGTCAGTTCGCAGCGGCGAGACATGGTAGAAATCCTCTTCTGTCCCCCAAACGATTTGCGGCCGCCATTCTGGGCGCCACGGGGGCTAATTCTGTGTCCTTGTAGGGAGCGGGCGGACGTATAGGGGGGAAGGGACGGGACGTCAAGGTTTTGGGCGGGGATTCATGCTCCGCGGCATCCCCCACAACAGGTGTCATCGCCCGGCTTGACCGGGCGATCCAGTACGCCGAGGCGGTGCGGCTGGAGCCGAGGGGCTACGGCGTACTGGATGCCCCGGTCAAGCCGGGGCATGACGGCGGAATGGGCGGGGCGAGGTGCGCGTCCCTGACACACCCCCGATCACCAAAACGGCAATGATTGAAGTGCCTTACCATCACATAAAGGGCGTATTCGCACCCGAAGTATCAAATGGAGTTCCGCAAGCCTCCGCGCCCGGACACATTGTTTGCCGCGGTTTTTGGCTTAAGTAACAACCGTTCGCGCCCCGATTGGATTGTTTCGTGCTCGCATCCCCCCGACTTTGGCTCCAAGGCTTGGTCAGTCACGGCTCAGCCAGTCCGCGCTCTGCCGGCCGGCTGGCCTTCGCAGCCCTTTGCGGGCTCGTCGTGGCCTGGGGCGCGGAGCCCGTGGCGGCACAGGGCAAGCTCGAGGCGCAGTATGAGGCGACGCTGGCGGGCATTCCCGTCGGCAAGGGCGCCTGGAACATCGACATCGGCGACGACGTGTTCGCGGCCGCGGCAAGCGGCGGCACCACGGGGCTGCTGAAATCCTTCGCGGGCGGGTCCGGCACCGGCGCCTCGCAAGGTAGGGTGGTGAACGGCGCGCTGGTCGCGACCGGCTACCAGGCCTCCACCACCACCTCGAAGAAGACCGAAGAGATCCGCATCACGCTCGACAAGGGCAATGTGAAGGAGTTCGGCATCGTGCCGGAGCCGCCTGTCGATGCCGACCGCATCGTCGTCACCGATGCGCATCGCCGCGGCGTCTGGGACCCGATGACGGCCTCGCTGCTGCGCGTGCCCGGCACCGGCGACCCTGTTACGCCCGACGCCTGCCACAACGCCGCGCCGGTGTTCGACGGCCGCATGCGCTACGAGCTGAAACTCGATTTCAAGCGCATGGAGAGCGTGAAGGCGGAGAAGGGCTACAGGGGCCCGGTCGTGGTCTGCGCGCTCTATTTCGTGCCCGTGGCGGGCTACATTCCCGACCGTCCCGTGATCAAATACCTCGCCGCCCAGCGCAACATCGAGATCGCCTTCGCCCCCGTCGCGGGCACGCGCATCCTGGTCCCGTTCTGGCTGAAAGTGCCGACGCCGCTCGGCCCGGCCATGCTGGAAGCCACCAGCTTCATCACCTCAGCCCAGCCGCCAAAGGTCGCCAAGACGCAGTAGGGCTTTAGCTGCGCATTCCCCCTTAGAGACCGTCACCCTGAGGTGGCCGCTTCTTCAGCGGCCCTCGAAGGGCGACAGCCCGGCTGTTCCCGCAGGGAATATCCGTGCGTGCCGCCGCATCCGGGCCGTCCATCCTTCGAGGCTCCCGGCGCGATGCTGCGCAACGCGCCACTCGCACCTCAGGATGACGGAAAGACCGCGTCGCGCGCCGGAATGACGGGGAGGCAATTTGGCTGGAAAGAAATGTAATCCTTTCAATGGCATTTCTACTGTGCATGGGGTTGTTTTCGCGAAAATGAGTTTGGGGGTCGTGATCCCGGGAATCCATTTGACTCCTGCCCGATTCTGATTCGACTCCGCGCCGTCCCCAATTTTAAGGAACCGGTCATCGAAACGCCGCTTGTGCGGCAGGGCAAAACTCCATCTAGTGCACAACCAATAAGAGTCCCGCGACATGTGGCGTGAACGGAACAGGCTTCAGCGGGAGTCAGCGATTCGGCCGCGATTCGTTCTAGAGTCGTTCCGAAGCTTAAGGCCAACGGGAAAAGCGTCGCAAAGTGAGACAGTTGCGCGAGGTTTGGGGAGTGCGCTCCCACACGCTCGGTGTCATCGCCCGGCTTGACCGGGCGATCCAGTACGCCGAGGCCGTTGTGGTTGAGCGGACAGGCCGCGGCGTACTGGATGCCCCGGTCCCGGCTCCGCCAAGGCTACGCCGGGGCTCAGGGGGGTGCTCGGCCCGCCGAAGCCTTGGCGAAGGCGGCAGGCCGGGGCATGACAGCGGAATGCTTGGCTGCAGCGTAGCGTTCGGAGACATGGCCGACACCTCCCAGCCCTCAACACACCCCAAAGCAGCACTGACATTCGCCCAAATCGCCACTACCTAATCCCCAGACATGGCCTTCTCCTCCTCCCTCTTCGCCTCCGAGCGCGCACCCGGCGCGGGCGTCACTGCGGTGCTCGGGCCGACCAACACCGGCAAGACCCATCTCGCCATCGAGCGGATGCTCGCGCATCCCTCTGGGCTGATCGGGCTGCCGCTGCGGCTGCTCGCGCGCGAGGTCTATAACAAGATCGCCGCACGGGTCGGCAGCGAGGCCGTCGCGCTTGTGACCGGCGAAGAGAAGATCAAGCCGAAGAACCCGCGCTATTGGGTGTCGACCGTCGAGGCGATGCCGCGCGATCTCGACGTCTCCTTCCTCGCCGTCGACGAGGTCCAGATCGCTTCCGATCTCGAACGCGGCCACGTCTTCACCGACCGCATCCTCAACCGCCGCGGCCGCGACGAGACGCTGCTGTTGGGCGCGGCCACGATGCGCCCGATCATCGAGCGGCTGCTGCCGGGCGTGTCCATGATCACGCGGCCGCGCCTGTCGCAGCTCGAATTCGCCGGCGACCGCAAGATCACGCGCCAGCCGCGCCGCACCGCCATCGTCGCCTTCTCGGCCGACGAGGTCTACGCCATCGCCGAGCTGATCCGCCGCCAGCATGGCGGCGCGGCCGTGGTGCTGGGATCGCTCTCGCCCCGCACGCGCAATGCGCAGGTGGAGATGTTCCAGAACGGCGACGTCGACTATCTCGTCGCCACCGACGCCGTCGGCATGGGCCTCAATCTCGACGTCGACCACGTCGCCTTCGCCTCCGACCGCAAGTTCGACGGCTACCAGTTCCGCCGCCTGACGCCGGCCGAATTCGCGCAGATCGCAGGCCGCGCGGGCCGCGCCACGCGCAACGGTACTTTCGGGACGACGGGCCGCTGCGGGCCGTTCGAGCCCGAGCTCGTCAACGCGCTGCAGAACCACACCTTCGACAACGTGAAGATGCTGCAATGGCGCAATTCGAAGCTGGATTTCGCCTCCCTCGGCGCGCTCCAGGTGTCCCTGAACCAGTCGCCCGGCCATGAGGCGCTGACGCGCGCGCCGATCGCCGAGGACATGCGCGTGCTCGACCACGCCGCCCGCGACGTCGAGGTGCGCGATATCGCGCATGGCAAGGCGGCCGTGGAACGGCTGTGGGAGGCCTGCCAGGTCCCCGATTACCGAAAACTGTCGCCGGCCGCCCATGCCGAGCTCGTGACCACGCTGTACGGCTTCCTGATGCAGAAGGGCTGCATCCCCGATTCCTGGTTCGCGGCCCAGGTCGACCAGGCCGACCGCATCGACGGCGACATCGACACGCTGTCGGCCCGGATCGCCCAGATCCGCACCTGGACCTTCGTCGCCAACCGCCCGGACTGGCTGAAAGACCCCGAACGCTGGCAGGGGATCGCCCGCGAGGTCGAAAATAAATTATCGGATGCGCTCCATGAACGCTTGACTGAGCGTTTCGTTGATCGCCGGACCAGTGTATTGATGCGCCGCCTGCGGGAGAACACGAGCTTGAATACTGAAATCGGCAAGACCGGCGAAGTCATCGTCGAAGGCCATGTCATCGGCCGCCTCGATGGCTTCACCTTTGCACCGGATGCGGCGGAAGCAGGCTCCGATGCGAAAGCCTTGCAGGCTGCAGCGCAAGCGGTGCTCGCCGGCGAGATCAACGCGCGCGCCGAAAAACTGGGCAATGCGCCGGACGATCAGTTCGTGCTGACCTCGGAAGGCACCATCCGCTGGACCGGCGATGCCGTGGCGCGCCTGTCTGCCGCGGAGGAGGCGCTGCATCCGCGCATCCGCATCATCTCCGACGAGCGCCTCACCGGTGCGCCGCGTGAGAAGGTGCAGGCCCGGCTCGAGCTCTGGCTCAAGACCCATATCGAAAAGCTGCTTGGGCCGATGTTCGAGCTGTCGAAGGCCGAGGACGTCACCGGCATTGCCCGCGGCATCGCCTATCAGCTGGTCGAGGCGCTCGGCGTGCTCGAGCGTCCCAAGATCGCCAACGAGCTGAAGGACCTCGACCAGCCCTCGCGCGCCGTGTTGCGCAAATACGGCGTCCGTTTCGGTGCTTATCATATCTATTTCCCCGGCCTGCTCAAGCCCGCCGGCCGTGCGCTGGCCGCACTGCTGTGGGCGCTGAAGCAGGACAATGTCGATCTGTCGTCGCTGTCCGGCGCGCAGCATCTGGCATCTTCGGGCCGCACCTCGTTCCCGGTCGACAAGCAGCTGCCGCGCGATGCCTATCGCGTGCTCGGCTACAAGCAGGCCGGTGAGCGAGCGGTGCGCGTCGACATTCTGGAGCGCCTTGCCGATCTGATCCGGCCGGCGCTGGCCTGGCGCGAGAACTCGCCCGGCGAAAAGCCTGCCGGCGCGTTCGACGGCCGCAGCTTTGTGGTGACGCAGGCGATGACCTCGCTCACCGGCTCGGCCGGCGAGGATTTCGCCTCGGTGCTGCGCGCGCTCGGCTATCGCATGGAGAAGCGTGCGCCGCTGCCGCCGAAGCCGGTGGCTGCTGCCGTGGAGACGCCGGCGGCCGAAGCAAGCGCAGAGGCTCCGACTGAACCGACGGCGACCGATGATGCCACCGCAAGCGCGGACACCGCAATCGAAGCCGCCGCCGAGCCCGTCACCGTCGAAGACGCGCCCGGCATGGAGCAGCACGACGAGCCCGCACACGAAGAGCCGGCGCTCGAAGCATCGCCTGATGCCCCCGTCACGCCCGAGGATGCCCCCGGCATCGCGCCGCCGGCGGAAGAGGCTGCTGCGCCCAGCGAGGCGGTGGAAGCCGCTCCCGCCGAGGCCGCTGCAACGGAAGCCGCTGCATCCGCCGATGCCGCCGCGCCGGTCGAGGCTGCCGCTGTGCCTGCCGAGCCCGAGCTCGTCGAGGTCTGGCGTCCCGGCGGCCGCCACGACGATCGCAAGCCCCGCCACGAGCGTCATCGCCACCAGCGTCACCACAATCAGCGCCCGCAGCAGGCCGGTGCTGAAGCTGGCGCCGCCCCCGCCGAAGGCGCGGCCGCGCAGTCAGCCGACGGCGAGAAGCGCAATGAGCGCCATCGTCACGGCGGTCATCGCAGAGATGGGGCAAAGGATTTCCGCAAGCCGCGCGAAGGTGGCGCCGAAGGTGCACCGCGCCAAGAGGGGCGCGACGACAAGAACCGCCGCTTCGAGGGCAAGGATCGCGACAACAAGGATCGCGATCGCAACAAGGGCAAGTTCGGCGGCGATCGCGACAAGGGCCGCGACAATCGCGGTCGTGACCGCGACAAGGGCCGCGACCGTCAGGGCGGGCCGTCGCTGCGCCCCTACGCCTCGAGCGCGAACCCGCGCGAGCGCGATCGTCCGGCCGATCCGAACTCGCCCTTCGCAAAGCTTGCTGCGCTGAAAGAGCAGCTGTCCGGTCGCAAGGAGTGATCCCACGACCGAGCGGCAGCGTCTCGACAAATGGCTGTGGCACGCGCGGGTGGTGAAGGCGCGCACCTCCGCGGCCGAGCTCGTTGAGTCCGGCCACGTTCGCATCAACGGCACACGCGAGAAGTCGCCGGGCCATGCGATCAAGATCGGCGACGTGATCACCATCGCGCTCGATCGCACTGTGCGCGTGCTGAAAGTAACCGCTTTCAACGAGCGCCGCGGCGATGCCGCCTCGGCCCGCGTGCTCTACGAGGAGCTGAGCGAAGGCAATCAAAGTTCTCGGCGCAATTAATTGCGCTCTGAATTCATTTCTTGGTCGATCAAACGCGTAAAGCCGTCATGATCGGCCGTTCCCGACCTTGCGGCGCCGGGCCATCCGCGCTACGCAAGCCGCGACTTTTAAAAGAGCTTTTCGGAGCGTTGGATGACTTACGTCGTCACTGAAGCCTGCATCAAGTGCAAGTATACCGATTGCGTCGAGGTCTGCCCGGTCGACTGTTTCTACGAGGGCGAGAACATGCTCGTCATCCATCCTGACGAGTGCATCGACTGCGGCGTGTGCGAGCCGGAATGCCCCGCTGACGCGATCAAGCCGGACACGGAACCGGGCCTCGAAAAGTGGCTCCAGGTCAACGCCGACTACGCCAAAAGCTGGCCGAACATCACCCAGAAGAAAGAATCACCCCCCGACGCGAAGGAATTCGACGGCCAGGAAGGAAAGTTCGAGAAATATTTTTCTCCGAACCCGGGCTCGGGAGACTAATTCTCGCCCAAACTTAACCCTAATACCTTCGTCAGCGCCGAAAACCAGCCCTCAAGACCCCTAAATCATTGATTTTTGCGGGAAATGTGCTATATTGAGCACATTAAGCTGAACCCCCGTCAGCCCAGTTGGCCCCGTTGGGTTCCCGTGAAACCAAATGTCGAACAGGGGCGTGGCAGTTTCCGCGCGCAGGCTGTGTCACAGAAAACGCGTAAAAAGAGTACTTCAGCGAGGGCTTCCCATAAGGAGGCCAAAAAAGTCGCCGCGGCCAGCCGTAGCGCATCCAAGGGTCGGACCGCGACTAAGGCACCGGCTGCAAAGTCCTCGAAGAACAAAAGAAGCGCAATGCCTCACAAGACTGCCAAACCGGCCGCGAAAGCGACCGTTGCCAAGCCTGCTGCTGCCAAGGCTTCCGCTGCCAAGCCCGTTGCTCCGAAGGCTCCTGTTGCTGCCGCCCCTGCCAAAGCCCCCGTTGCTGCTGCGAAGCCGGCCGTGAAGGCTGCTGCACCCGCGCCGAAGGTCGAGGAAAAGAAGGTCGTGACCCAGCGCCAGGGCTTCAAGGCCAACGAATTCGTCGTCTATCCCGCTCACGGCGTTGGCCAGATCCTGGCCATCGAGGAGCAGGAGATCGCCGGTGCGAAGCTCGAGCTGTTCGTCATCAATTTCATCAAGGACAAGATGACGCTGCGCGTGCCGACCGCCAAGGTCGCGAACGTCGGCATGCGCAAGCTGTCCGACCCCGCGCTGGTGAAGAAGGCGCTGGAGACGCTGAAGGGCCGCGCCCGCGTCAAGCGCACCATGTGGTCGCGCCGCGCCCAGGAATACGAAGCAAAGATCAATTCGGGCGACATCGTCGCGATCGCGGAAGTCGTGCGCGACCTCTACCGTTCCGAGTCGCAGCCCGAGCAGTCGTACTCTGAACGCCAGCTCTATGAAGCGGCGCTCGATCGTCTCTCCCGCGAGATCGCGGTTGTGCAGCACTCGACCGAGACCGAAGCGGTCAAGGAGATCGAGGCCCAGCTCGCCAAGAGCCCGCGCCGCACCAACGCCAAGGCGGAAGCCGCCGACGGCGAGGGCGAGGCGGATGCCGACGGCGATACCGATGGCGACGACACCGCCGTCGCCGACGAGGCCGCGTAAGCGTCTCGCAGCGTCGATTGCAAGCAATCAAAAGCCCGGCCGGTTGGCCGGGCTTTTTTGTTTTGAGCGGATCAGGCTTTGTGACGGTGCAATCCATGCGTTCGCACGGCCACGGGTGTTCAGGCCCCGTGTTGAGGGCATCGCGTCGAGGGAGAGTGTGACGAACTTGACCCGAGTCACTTCCTGATCAGCGGAATCTGCAAATTGGTCGGCCGGTTCTGCTCGGTGTCAAAGCCACGGCCGTCGATGTTGCGGGCGCCCCAGAACAGGAGGTCGCCCCTGAGATAGACGAGATCATATTCCATGAAGTTCGTGGCCTCGGCGAGACCGAAGGGAGCGAAGGTCTTGCCGAAGATGCTCTGGGGCGCGCCAACGTCCCACGGTGCATATCCGACCGCGGCGACCTTGTTGAGCACATCGGCAAATCCCTGTGCCAGCGGCGTAACCTCGTAGGTCTCGTCGGCAACGAAGTCGACCTTCTGCGCGCCCGGAGCGATGGGATGCGCACCCCTCCACAGCATATGGCCGCCAATCCTGATCCGCGCGAGCGGCACGGCGCTGTAGGGATCGGCCGAGTTGACGATCTCGAGCTCGAAACGGTCGGAGGGGAGATATTTGAAGGCCCGCTTGAGATAGAACGGCTTGAGCGTGCCATCGGCGTTCTTCGCCGCGCTCGGGCGCACCTCCGGTGCGATGCTTTCCCAGTCGCCGAGCAACGCCTGCTTCAATCCTGTCACATCCAGTTCCATGTTGTTTGCCTTTGCCTGCGTGTTGGAGGATTGCGCAGCCACTTCGCCAGATCCCGCCAGCGTGAGGATCAGCAGAGACGTTTGAATGCTCTTGAGCATGTGAAGCTCGCTCCCGTGCGCCTCTGCCTGCCAGGCAGACTTCGTTCACGCCGGCTATACGGGCAGCTGGCCGCTTGGAAAAAGACTTTGTAAGCTGGCCCCATGCCTGCGAGATATGGGAGATCGCGATGGAGCTTCGGCATCTCCGCTATTTCGTCGCCGTTGCCGATGCGGGCAGTTTGACTGTTGCGGCCGAGCAGAAGCTGCACACGTCGCAACCGTCGCTCAGCCGGCAAATCCGGGATCTCGAACGGGAGGTCGGCGTTCCCTTGATGAACCGCAGCGCCCAAGGCATCGCGCTGACGGCGGCCGGCAAGGCCTTTCTCGAGCACGCCAGAATGGCGCTGCTTCAGGCGGAGGCTGCCAAGGAAGCGGCGCTCCGTGCCGCGCAGCCCCCGCAGCCCGCTTTCTCGTTGGGCTTTCTGTCGGGCGCCGAAATCGACCTGCTGCCCGAGGTGGATCGCATTCTGCGCGACGCATTTCCCGGCATCGATATCCGCCTGTCGAGCGATTATTCGCCCTCGCTTGCCAAGGCCCTGATGCGGCGAAAGCTCGATGCTGCCTTCATCCGGTCGGAAGAGCACATGGAAGATCTGGTCTGCCGGCGCGTGCGCACCGATCCGCTGGTCTTCGTCTTTCCGAGCGACCATCGGCTGGCATCGCAAGCCGCGGTGGCGCCCGAGGAGATCAGGGACGAGACCTTCTACCTACCGTCCAAATCCGCTCCCGCGGTTCGCCGTATCGTTCTGGATTATTTCAGCCGGACCGGAATCGACCTCAAGCCCGATCGCGAAGTGCACAACGTCGTCCACGCGATCTCGATGATTGCGTCGACGCGCGGCGTCATGATGCTGCCGGCCTACACGAAGCGATATTTGCCGGAGACCATCACCACCCGGCCGGTGCGGGGAGAAGCACCCAAGCTTGATCTCGTTGTCGCCTATCACAAGGCGAATCAATCCCCGATCCTGAAGTTGCTTCTCTCCGAGGTCGGCAAGCTCGCGACGGCGTCGTCCTAGGCTCACTTCACCGGCCGCTTCTCGAGCTTTCTTGCCAGCGTGCGCCGGTGCATGCCCAATCGTCTCGCCGCTTCCGAGATGTTGAAATCGGTCTCGATCAGCGTCTGGTGGATGCGCTCCCATTCCAGCGTCTTGATCGAGGTCGGCCGTGCATCGAGGGCGACTTCGGCGTTGCCTTCGGCCTTGTTGAAGGCGGCTTCGATATCGTCGGTGTTCGACGGCTTTGCCAGGTAGTGGCAGGCGCCGAGCTTGATCGCCTCGACGGCGGTGGAGATGCTGGCAAAGCCGGTCAGCACCACGATCAGCATCTCCGGATCGTGCGTGTGCAGCAGCTCGACGCAGGCGAGGCCCGAGGCGCCGCCGAGCTTGAGATCGACCACCGCGTGTCCAAAGGATCGCTCCTCCAGCACCTTCCGCACCTCTTCGATCGAAGCTGCGAGGACGACGTCGTAGCCGCGGCGCTCGAACGAGCGTTTCAGCGTGCGCGCGAAGCCGGCATCGTCCTCGACGACGATGAGCGAACGGTTAGGCGTCAAAAGTTCCTCCGATCGCGAGCGTTGCGAGCGGCAGCGTCAGGCGGACGGTGGCGCCACGCTTCCTGTGGTTCTCGGCGGTCACGCTGCCGCCGAGCTTGCGCACGACGTTCACCACCAGGAACAGGCCGAGCCCGCCGCCGGCGCGGCCCTTGCTCGAGTGATAGGGTTTTCCCAGCTGCGCCAGCATCTCCGGCGCAAAGCCCGGGCCGCGATCGCTGATCGACAGCACGAGATTGTCGCCCTCGCGCTCGGCCAGCAGCTCCACCCATTCGCGCGAGACCTCATAGGCATTGTCGAGCACGTTGAAGATCACTTGCTTCAGCGCGATGTCGGAGACGATCGCGACGTCCTCGCCGAACGTGTTGACGAAATAGAGCGTGCGGGCCGAGCGTGCGTCGCGCCACTCGTTCACCAGCGCGGTGACGAAGGCCGTCACCGTCGTCGGCGAGGAGCCTTCGCCGCGCGCTTCGCCCGCCGACACCAGGATGCCCGTCACGATGGTCTTGCAGCGTTGCAGAGAGGTTTCCATCTCCGCGAGATCCTCGGCAAGTTCCTGATCGGCGGCGAGATCGGGCATGCGGCGCCAGTCGCTGAGGATGACCGACAGCGAGGCGAGCGGCGTGCCGAGCTCATGCGCAGCGCCGGAGGCGAGCAGGCCCATGCGGACGATGTGGTCCTGCTCGGCCGCATGCTGGCGCAATGCCGCCAGATGCGCATCGCGCTCGCGCAAATTCCTGTTGATCCGGGTGACGAACACGACCAGCAGCACGGCGTTGAGGACGAAGCCCAGCAGCATGCCTGTCACGGTGAGACTGTAGGCCTCGCTGATCGGGTTCGGCGGCAGGTCGAGCGGCCGGTAGGCCATGGTCAGCCAGATGAAACTCGCGCAGGTCAGTGCGACCAGCGACCAGGTCGAGCGGGCATTAAGCAGCACCGCGCCCAGCGTCACCTGGAGCAGGAACAGCGAGGTGAAGGGATTGGTGGCGCCGCCGCTGAGGTAGAGCTGAGCGGTCAGCGCGGCGACATCGAGCATCAAGGCGACCAGCAGCTCGTTGTTGGTGATCGCGGCGCGATGGCGCACCCAGACGAGGCTGGAGACGTTGAGCAGCAGCAGCGCGCCGATCACCGCGCCCATCCGTTCCAATGGCAGGGGAATACCCAGGCCGAAATGCACGCCGCCGATGGTCACGATCTGCCCGACCACCGCGGTCCAGCGCAGCTGGATCAGCAGCGCCATGTTCTTGCGGTTGGTCTCGTCGTCGGTCGGCGCAACGCCGATCAGCTCGCTGCGCGCGTCCGCCTGCGATTGCAGCGTGACGGCGTCATGCGTCATTCCGTCGTCAGGTAGATTCGACGATCGTTCCAGCATCTGATCCCGTCCTGCGGGCGGTTGCATCGGAGCAGCCGGCCGGTTCGTGGACGAAGCGCTTGCGGCGGAACAGCCCGCCGCCGAATGTGACGAAAAGTTTACCCGCCAGCATGAAAGCCAGGGCAAACCACGTCAGCGCGTAGATCAGGTGGTTATTGGGAAAGCTGATCACGGTCAATCCGCCGATCGGGCCGCTGGTGGTTTGTAATCCGGCGTCAGCATCGACGAAAAAGGGTGCGACATGGTCGAGGCCGCGCGCTGCCGCAATCGCGGCGACATCCCGCGAGTACCAGCGGTTGTGCTGGGGGACGTTGTTCCGCAAGAACCCGCCTTTCGGCTCGGTCATGCGGAGCAGGCCCGTGATCTCGACCTGCCCGTCCCGATTGCCGCTCTGGCGCGTCGATGCGTCGCGCCGCTCGGACGGCACGAAGCCGCGATTGACCAAGACCAGCGTGCCGTCGCCGCGCTGAAGCGGCGTCACCACCCAATAGCCGGGGCCTTCCTCGGTGACCGCCTGAACCAGCGTCTCGCGGTCATGCAGGAAGAGGCCGGTGAGGCTGACGTGCCTGTATTCGTCGTTTGCGGTGGAGACGGTCGGCCAGGCCGCGGGCGACGGGATCGGTTGGGCCGGGGCATGGACGCGCTGCTCGACGCGGTCGATCAGCGCCAGCTTCCAGGCGCGTCGCTCGATCTGCCAGACGCCGAGTGCGATCAGAAGTGCAAAGGCCGCGAGCGAGAGGACCGTGAGCCACAGGCGCGGACGCGCAGCCTTGCGACGCGCGTCCTTATCCTTGCCTGTCACGGTCCAAGCCTTGCTCACTTCCAAGCCTTGCTCACTTCGAAGTCTCGCTCACTTCACTCCCGTCATCTGGTGCATCGGCATCATGTTGCTGTTGAGATGGTTCATCACCCACAGCGAGCCGGACAGCGCGATCACCACCATGACGATGGTGAAGATCAGCGCCATCATGCTCCAGCCGTTCTCGGACTTGGTGCTCATGTGCAGGAAGTAGATCATGTGCACGACGATCTGCACGACCGCGAAGGCCATGATGACCAGCGCGGTGATCTGCTTGCTCGGCAGCGCGCCGCTCATCACCAGCCAGAACGGGATCGCGGTGAGCACGACCGAGAGCACGAAGCCGAGCATATAGGTCGAGAACGTGCCGTGGGCGTGGTCGTCGCCGTGGTGATGGCCGTCCGCGTGGGCGGCGTGGGTATCGGTGTTCATCGCAGAACTCCCAGGAGATAGACGAAGGTGAAGACGCCGATCCAGACCACGTCCAGGAAGTGCCAGAACATCGACAGGCACATCAGGCGGCGGCGGTTGGCTTCGATCAGGCCGAACTTCCAGACCTGCACCATCAGGGTCACCAGCCAGATCAGGCCGCAGGAGACGTGCAGGCCGTGGGTGCCGACCAGCGTGAAGAAGGAGGACAGGAAGGCGCTGCGCTGCGGGGTCGCCCCTTCATGGATCATGTGGGCGAACTCGGAGAGCTCGATGCCGATGAAGGCGAGGCCGAACAGGCCGGTGATCGCCAGCCACATCTGGGTCTGGGCGATCTTGTTCTGCTGCATCGTCAGCATGGCAAAGCCATATGTGATCGACGACAGCAGCAGCATCGAGGTGTTCACCGCGACCAGCGGCAGCTCGAACAGGTCCTTCGGGGCGGGGCCGGCGGCGTAGTTGGCGCCGAGCACGCCGAAGGTGGCGAACAGCATCGCAAAGATGAGGCAGTCGCTCATCAGGTAGATCCAGAAGCCGAGCGGGGTGCTGTAGCCTTCCGGATGCGGGTGTTCGTCGGCGAGGTAGAACATCGGCTCGCCGGTCTGGGCGGGATTGACAGCGACAGTCATTTACTTGGCTCCGGCGAGCAGTTTGGTACGCGCGTCCTCGGTCCGGATGACGTCGTCAGCCGGAATGTCGAAGTCGCGGTGATAGTTGAAGGTGTGACCGATCCCGACGGCGAGCATCGCGATGAAGCTCACGGCCGCCAGCCACCAGATGTACCAGATCAGGCCGAATCCCATCGCGGTGGCGAGGCCGGCGAGGATGACACCGGTGCCGGTGCTGGAGGGCATGTGGATCGGCTTGAACCCGGTGAGCGGACGCTGGTAGCCGCGCTTCTTCATGTCCCACCACGCGTCATTGTCGTGAACGACGGGGGTGAAGGCGAAGTTGTAGTCCGGCGGGGGCGAGGAGGTCGCCCATTCCAGCGTGCGTGCATCCCAGGGATCGCCGGTGACGTCCTTGAGCTGCTCGCGCTTGAGGAAGGAGACCGCGAACTGCATCAGCATCGAGAGGATGCCAAGGAAGACGAGGCCGGCGCCGATCGCGGCGATGACGAACCAGATCTGCAAGGACGGATCGTCGAACACGCGCAGGCGGCGGGTCACGCCCATCAGGCCGAGCACATAGAGCGGCATGAAGGCCATGTAGAAGCCGGTGACCCAGAACCAGAACGACAGCTTGCCCCAGAACGGATCGAGCTTGAAGCCGAACGCCTTCGGGAACCAGTAGTTGATGCCGGCGAACGCGCCGAACACCACGCCGCCGATGATCACGTTGTGAAAGTGCGCGATCAGGAACAGGCTGTTGTGCAGGACGAAGTCGGCCGGTGGCACTGCGAGCAGCACGCCGGTCATGCCGCCGAGCACGAAGGTCAGCATGAAGGCGATCGTCCACAGCATCGGCAGCTCGAAGCGGATGCGGCCGCGATACATCGTGAACAACCAGTTGAACATCTTCGCGCCCGTCGGGATCGAGATGATCATCGTGGTGATGCCGAAGAACGAGTTGACGCTGGCGCCCGAGCCCATCGTGAAGAAGTGGTGCAGCCAGACCAGGTACGACAGGATGGTGATGACCACCGTGGCGTAAACCATCGAGGTGTAGCCGAACAGCCGCTTGCCGGAGAAGGTCGAGGTCACTTCCGAGAAGATGCCGAAGGCGGGGAGAACCAGAATGTAGACCTCGGGATGACCCCAGATCCAGATCAGGTTCACGTACATCATCGGGCTGCCGCCGAAATCGTTCGTGAAGAAGTTGGTGCCGACGTAGCGGTCAAGCGAGAGCAGCGCGAGCACGACGGTCAGGACGGGGAAGGAGGCGACGATCAGGATGTTGGTGCAGAGCGCGGTCCAGGTGAACACCGGCATCTTCATCATGGTCATGCCGGGACAGCGCAGCTTGACGATGGTGCAGATCAGGTTGATGCCGGATAAGGTCGTGCCGACGCCCGCGACCTGCAGCGCCCAGATATAATAGTCGACGCCGACGTCAGGACTGTAGCCGATGTTCGACAGCGGCGGATAGGCCAGCCAGCCGGTGCGGGCGAATTCGCCGATGAACAGCGAAGCCATCACCAGCACTGCGCCGCCGACCGTCATCCAGAAGCTGAAATTGTTCAGGAACGGGAACGACACGTCGCGCGCGCCGATCTGCAGCGGCACCACGTAGTTCATTAGGCCGGTGACCAGCGGCATCGCCACGAAGAAGATCATGATCACGCCATGGGCAGTGAAGACCTGGTCATAGTGATGGGCGGGGAGGAAGCCTTCGGAGCCGCCGAACGCGAGTGCTTGTTGTGCGCGCATCATCAGCGCGTCTGCGAAGCCGCGCAGCAGCATCACGATGCCGAGGATCATGTACATGATGCCGATGCGCTTGTGGTCCACGGTGGTGAACCACTCGCGCCACAGATAGCCCCAGAGGCGGAAATAGGTGATGCCGGCGAACAGTGCGCCGCCGCCGAGCGCGACCATCACGAAGGTGCCGACCAGGATCGGCTCGTGCAGCGGCAGCGAATCGAGGCCGAGACGGCCGAAGATGAGCTTGAGAAGATCAGGAGACATGCGAGCTCTCTTTAGGAGTCTGACTTCAGGAGTCTGACTTGGGACGTTGTCCGAGGAAGAAGGACGAGGACTTCAGCGGCGTGAAGATCGGCCGCTTCAGGCCGGCACCGAGCAGCGGCGCGGTGTCGGCGGGTGCCGTGATGGAGGCGGTGGTCCTGCCCTGGGGCGCATCCGGCGTGCAGGTGCCGGCGACGAAGGTCGGCTCGGGTCCGAGCGCGGTGCCGCGGCGTGCGTACTTGTCGTAGGCCAGCGGCAGGGTGTTGTTCAGGCCCTCATGGCCGAGACCGCCCTTGGCGTCGATCGCCATCATCTCGCTCTGGCACATCTTGCCGGTCTCGACGCACATGTTGAGGATCAGGCGGTAGAGGTCGGAATCGACGGTGCCCCAGCGGCGCACCGGCTCGTTCTCGCTCGGCTTTTCGAGCTGGAGATATTCGGCGCGGCCGAGCGAGCCGCCGGCCGATTTGGCCTGCGCGATCCAGGCGTCAAAGCCCTTGTCGTCGAGGCCCTGGAAGTTGAAGTGCATGCCAGAGAAGCCGGCGCCGCTGTAGTTCGCCGAAAAACCCTTGTATGTACCGGCGTGGTTGATCACGGCGTGGAGCGACGTCTCCATGCCCGGCATCGCGTAGATCTGACCGGCGAGTGCGGGGATGTAGAACGAGTTCATCACCGAGGAGGCGGTGATGTGGAAGTTGATCGGGCGGTCGACCGGCGCGGCGAGCTCGTTGACGGTGGCGATGCCGTAATCGGGGTAGATAAAGAGCCACTTCCAGTCGAGCGCGACGACATCGACGACGAGCGGAGCCTTGGACTGGTCCACGGCGCGTTCCGCATGGATGCGGCCGATGTTGCGATAGGGGTCGAGCAGATGCGTGCCCATCCAGGTCAGCGCGCCCAGGCAGATGATGATCAGCAGCGGCGCCGACCAGATCACCAGCTCGAGCTTGGTCGAGTGGTCCCAATCCGGCTCGTAGCGGGCCGAGGTGTTGGACTGGCGGTAGCGCCAGGCGAACAGCACCGTCAGCGCCATCACGGGGACGACGATCAGGAGCATCAGGACGGTGGAGATGATGACGAGGTCGCGCTGTTGGGCGGCGATGTCGCCGGCCGGCGACAGCACGACGTAGTTGCAGCCGCTGAGCGCAGCTGCCAGGGGTAGCAGCGCCAGGATCTTGAGACGGGACACGGGCCGAGCCTTATGAGAATGAGTTTCCTTTGCGGGCCCAAGGGGTAGCTGCGGCGCAGCAATCCGGACATTGGACAATTTGTCCAATGTTGCAGTGCGGAATGTTGGGTCAGACAAGGGCAGATTGCCTGGCGCCCCGCCGGGCGGTCGGCTTTGGTTTTCAGGACGTTAAGGGCGCACGAATGGCGACGGCACAGACCCCCGCAATGGCAGACCTCCACTCGGGCGAGCACGGCCACGACCAGGCCAGTCCCGGCGAGATCGCCATCGGCGTCATCATCGGCCGCACCTCGGAATTCTTCGACTTCTTCGTCTACGCGATCGCCTCGGTGATCGTGTTTCCGCGCCTGGTGTTCCCGTTCACCAGCGAGCTGACCGGCACCCTCTATTCCTTCATGATCTTCGCGCTGGCCTTCGTGGCCCGGCCGATCGGAACCGTCATTTTCATGACGGTCGATCGCGAGTACGGCAAAACCGCCAAGCTGGTCTCGGCGCTGTTTCTGCTCGGCACCGCCACAGTCGCGCTCGCGTTCCTGCCCGGCTATCACGACATCGGCAGCGCCGCGATCTGGCTGCTGGCGCTGGCGCGTATCGCGCAGGGTCTGGCCTGGGGCGGCGCCTGGGACGGCATGGCTTCGCTGCTGGCGCTGAACGCGCCGCCCTCCAAGCGCGGCTGGTACGCGATGGTGCCGCAGCTCGGCGCCCCGCTCGGCCTGATCGTGGCGAGCGCGCTGTTCGCCTATTTCGCCGGTAACCTCTCGGCCGACGACTTCTTCGACTGGGGCTGGCGCTATCCGTTCTTCGTCGCCTTCGCCATCAACGTCGTGGCGCTGTTCGCGCGCCTGCGCATGGTGACGACGGAAGAATATGCTTCGTTGTTCGAGACCCGCGAATTGCAGCCCGCGCGTATCTCCGAGACCGTCGCGCGCGAAGGCCAGAACATCATGCTCGGTGCATTCGCGCCGCTCGCAAGCTTCGCGCTGTTCCACATGGTCACGGTGTTTCCGCTGTCCTGGGTGTTCCTGTTCACCCGCGAAAGCCCGGTGCGCTTCCTGATCATCGAGATCGTCGCCGCCGTGTTCGGCGTCGCGGCCATCGTGGCCTCCGGCATCATCGCCGACCGCGTCGGCCGCAAATCGCTGCTGATGGGATCGGCAATCGCGATCGCCATCTACAGCGGTTTTGCTCCGCAGCTGCTCGATGCCGGCGCGTTCGGTGAGACCATCTACATGGTGATCGGTTTCATCCTGCTGGGTCTCTCCTTCGGCCAGTCCTCGGGCGCGATCGCCTCGAACTTCCGGCAGGCGTACCGCTACACGGCTTCCGCGCTGACCTCGGATATGGCCTGGCTGTTCGGGGCGGGCTTCGCGCCGTTGGTGGCGCTTCTGCTCGCCACCAATCTCGGCGTCATCGCGTCGGGTGCGTATCTGCTGTCAGGCGCGTTCTGGACGCTGCTCGCACTCTGGCTCAGCGGCCAGCGCGAGGCGGGCGACATGGACGCGGGCGGTTAAGCCGCGTCCAGCGGACGGGAATAAAACTCGGGCTGGACGATCCTGTTTGCGGCGACGCAAGCAGGAGATCCCATGAACGTCCGGTCCAATCCCGTCCACCCGCAAAGTTTTGCAAGCCTCCTCACCGTAAGCCTGGTCCTCACCATCGTCGCGGTCGTTTTCTCGACCGGGCTTGCCCACGCCACCGGCAACGTCGCGCGCGGCCAAACGCTCTACAAGGGCTGCGCAGATTGTCACTCCATCAATGAGAACGCTGTCGGCCCGATGCACAAGGGCGTGGTCGGTCGCAAGGCGGGCAGCGTGCCCGGCTATGACTATTCGGCCGATCTGAAGAACTCAGGGATCGTCTGGACCAAGGACAATCTCGACAAATGGCTGGCCGGACCGCAGGCCATGGTGCCGGAAACCAAGATGTTCTTCGACGTCCCGGACGCGCGGGATCGTGCTGACATCATCGCGTTTCTGAAGGAAAAGGCGCGGTAGGTCGGCAGAGCAGGTCTCGTAGGGTGGGCAAAGCGAAGCGTGCCCACCATCTGTCGCTATCATTACGGATCGTGGGCACGGCGCTACGCGCCTTTGCCCACCCTACGGCACTGTCTTTGTGGCCCGAGATCCCGGGTTCGCGCTAAGCGCGCCGCGGGATTGACGCGCGCTTAGCGCGCGTCAATCCGCCACGACCTTCACGCGATCCCGCACCTTCACCTGCGCGTTGCGATCGAGCCCGTTGAGCACGCGGAAGCGTTCGGCGGGATGATCGACGCCGGCCATGCGGTGGGAGAGCGATTCCACGGTGTCGCCGGGCTGCACGGTGATGACCTTGATGCGCAGGGGGCGCGCGGCCTGGATTTCGTCGAGCGTCAGGCGGCGGAATGAATTGACGGTCTCCCGCGCGTTGCGCTCGCTCTCGGTCGATTTCTGCCGTGTCGCGAAGATGAAGCGATAGACGTCGCTGCCGAAGCGCAACGCATAGACCTTGAACTGCCACTGATCGCCCTTGGCGGTGGCGGACGCAGCCGGAAAACCGTTGATGGTGATGTCTTCGGTGGAGGCCTTCTCGACGCCCTCCATCCAGCCGGAATTCAGGTAATCGCCGAGTGACTGCTCGGCCGGCACCCGCACGACGTCGAAGCGCATCGCCTGAGAGCCGCCGTCGCGCACGCCGATCACCGCCTGCGCGGTGTTGTCGAGCGTGAAATTGTCCGGCGCCTGGAAGGTGAAGCCGAGTTTCGGGTGCAGGAAACGCCGGCCGCGGACAAAACCTTCGCTGGGATCTTCGCCATAGACGAGGTTGTCGATCGCGGCGAGATAGGTCTCGCGGTCGCGCTCGGCGCCCTCGGGCGCCGCATATTGCCGTGCGATGGTCTGCGCATTCTGCACGCGCTCGGGGGTGGCCGGATGCGACGAGGTGAAATCCTGCGCGCGCGGATCGAGCGAGGTCTTGCCGACCTTGAGCTCGGCATTGCGCTCCATCGCCGACAGGAAGCGCGCGGCGCCATAGGGATCGAAATGTGCCTTGGCGGAAAGGCCGACGCCGATGCCGTCGGCCTCGAACTCCTGGTTGCGCGAAAAGCTCGCCATGGTGAGCTTGGTCTTGGCCAGTGCAAGCGCGGTGAGATCGGGATCGTTGCTCATGTCGGTGACGACGCGGGTGACGATCGCAGCCTGGCGCGCCTGGTCCTCGCGCATCGCGGCGTGCTTGGACAGCACATGCGCCATCTCGTGGCTGAGCACGGAGGACAATTCCGAAGTGTCGCTGGCGAGCGCGAGCAGGCCGCGGGTGACATAGAGCTGGCCGTTCGGCAGCGCGAACGCGTTCACCGCGCCGGAATTGAGGATGGTGACCTTATAGCCCTGGTCGGGGCGGTCGGACGCCGCGACGAGCCGGTCGACGGTCTTGCTGACCAGCGATTCGAGCCTGGGGTCGTCATAGGTGCCGCCATAGCTCGCCAGGATGCGCTCGTGCTCCTTTTCGGTGGCGGGGGTCTGCGCGACGGCCGGTTTCGGCTTGGGCATCGCCACGGTCGGCGGGGCCGCCGCGGTCTGGAACCGGTTCATGTCGCCGCAACCGGCAAGGGCTGCGCCCAGCACGAGGCACAGCGCCGCCGGCGCAGCCCGCAGGCGGCGGCGTTCACTCGATACGTGCCGTTCTAGCACCCCATCCACGTCGCTTAACCCGTGCCTGGCCCTTTTAGGGCCTTACCCCTGTCGGCTCGTTTGCACCCAGCAACTCGACCTGCCCCGCAAGGCGCACATCGATGCGCGGCCCTGAATTCCCCTCGACCCAGCCCCGGACGCGAATCCGTCTATTTTCCAGGGACTTAAGAGTGA
Organism: Bradyrhizobium sp. S3.7.6; assembly: GCF_054061875.1. Taxonomy (NCBI): domain Bacteria; kingdom Pseudomonadati; phylum Pseudomonadota; class Alphaproteobacteria; order Hyphomicrobiales; family Nitrobacteraceae; genus Bradyrhizobium; species Bradyrhizobium sp. S3.7.6. The sequence continues at coordinate 1,382,704 of NZ_JBSSEQ010000001.1, forward strand.
TCCCGGCGTTTTCGAGCGCGGGTTGCGTACGCTTTGAAATAGTGACGGCAAAGCCGCGTGTCCAGTTTCGTCCGAAGTTGAGGTAGGTCATTGCCCCAGCTTGCCGGACCGACAGGACTTTGCCCTCGACCACCATAAAGCGCCCGATCCCCGCCAAAATATCGTCCGGACTTTCCGCGTTTTTTATGGCCGACGGGTCAGCCCAGTTGCCCTTTTTTTGGCGCCGTGCCTCGGTCTCCGCCGCCATCAGGGCCGCCGCGCAGTCCTTGTCCGCGATCTCGGCGGAGACGAGGGCGTCGCCCTGGGCGAGCAGCGTCGCCTGGATGGGGGCCTCGCTTTCGCCGACGAAGATGAGTGCGCCCTGACGGCCGTAGCGGTCGGGCGTGTCGTCGGTGCCGCGCAGCGTGACGTCGCGTCCGGTGAGCAGCGACGTCAGCGCCTGCTTCGTCGTTGCGGTTGGCTCGATCCCGGCGAGGCGCACCTCGCGGCCGTCGTCGAGACGCACGCCACGCGCATCGACGATTGCGGCGACGCGGCCGTCGCCTTGGGACTCGAACTGACACGGTGCGGCGAACGCGGTGTGACCGGCGACGAGAGGAAGTGCGAGGATGAGATGAAGCAGTCGCGTCACGGTGCCCGGAAAGGTTGCGTTGTGTTCTAGTTCTAACGCAAACGTGGCGAACCGCGAAGGCTATCGTAGGGTGGGCAAAGCGAAGCGTGCCCACGTCTTTGATTTGTCGCGCGGGCTCGTGGGCACGGCGCGAAGAGCGCGCCTTTGCCCACCCTACGGCAGTTCGCGTGACGCGTCGCCATTGCCTCACACTCGATCAGCGAATTAATGAACTTGCACAGCAATGACGGTGGAAACATTTCGCCGCAACATGCCATTCCGCTTTGCGGAAAACATGTGCGGCAATCATGCGCCCGCAACGCCCTCGCGCTTGCTGCGCACTTGCGCATGCGGCATGATTGCGGCAACAGCTTCAACCAAGAGCAATAACCAAGCCGCCATCAGAGTACGGCGCGATAAGGGAGGTCTTTTTCTATGAAGCATATTTTGTCGGGCATTTTTGCCGCAGCGTTTGCGCTGAGTGCGAGCGCCGCCGCGCAGGCCCAGGACAAGCCGCCGCTGAAGATCGGCGGCATCCTCGACATGTCGAGCCTCTATGCCGACATCACCGGCCCCGGCAGCGAGACCGCGGCCAAGATGGCCGTCGAAGATTTTGGCGGCGAGGTGCTGGGACGCAAGATCCAGGTGCTGGCGGCCGACCATCTCAACAAGGCTGACCTGTCCGCCAACATCGCCCGCGACATGCTCGACAACCAGGGCGTCGAGATGATCTACGACGTCGCGGCCTCGGCCACTGCACTCGCCGCCGGCGAGATCGCGAAAGCGCGCAACAAGATCATCATGTTCAACGGCCCGGGCTCGATCCGTCTCACCAACGAGGCCTGCGGTCCCTACACCATCCACTACGTGTTCGACACTTACGGCCAGGCCAACGTGACCGGTCTTGCCGCCGTGAAGTCCGGCCTCGACAGCTGGTTCTTCCTCACCGCCGACTACGCCTTCGGCCAGGACCTGGAGAAGGACACCAGCGCCGTCGTCACCAAGACCGGCGGCAAGGTGCTCGGAGCCGTGCGCCATCCGCTCAACACCTCGGATTTTTCGTCGTTCCTGCTCCAGGCGCAAGCGTCCAAGGCCAAGGTGATTGGCCTTGCCAACGCCGGCGGCGATACCGTCAACGCCATCAAGCAGGCGGCCGAGTTCGGCATCACCAAGGGCGGCCAGAAGGTCTCGCCGCTGCTCGCCTTCGTCTCCGACATCGATTCGATCGGGCTGGAGACCGCGCAGGGCCTGCTGCTCGCCGAAGCCTTCTACTGGGACCTCAACGACGACACGCGCGCGTTCTCGAAGCGATTCATGGAGCGCACCAAGCGCGTACCGACCTCGGCGCAGGCCGGCGTCTATTCGTCGGTCACGCATTACCTGAAGGCTGTGAAGGCGGCGGGCACGACCGACTCGGCCGCGGTCATCAAGGTGATGAAAGAGACACCGATCAACGACTTCTTCGCCAAGAACGGCAAGATCCGCGAGGACGGCCGCATGATCCACGACATGTACCTGTTCGACGTCAAGAAGCCGTCGGAGTCCAAGGGCCGCTGGGACGACTACAAGCTGCTCGCCACCGTGTCCGGCAACGAGGCGTTCCAGTCGCTGGAGCAGTCGCGCTGCCCCCTGGTGAAGAAATAGAGATCGTCATTGCGAGCGAAGCGAAGCAATCCAGAGATGTTTCCGCAGAGACGGTCTGGATTGCTTCGTCGCTTCGCTCCTCGCAATGACGGGTGTGGCTGAGGCCCGAGCAAAACAACAACAAGGGAGACGTCCCATGAACGACATGGTCCTGCAAAAGCTCGAAGGCGGGCTGCTCACCATCACGATGAATCGCCCGGAGCGGAAGAACGCGCTCAACCCCGACATGGTCGCGGGGCTGGTCGAGGCCGCGCGGCGCGCGGCCGACGATCCCGAGGTGCGCGCGGTGCTGTTCAAAGGCGCAGGCGGCTCGTTCTGCGTCGGCGGGGACGTCAAGTCGATGGCGGCAGGCCGTGCGCCGCTGCCGTTCGAAGTGAAAATGGCGAACCTGCGCCGCGGCATGGAAGTGTCGCGCATCCTGCACCAGATGCCAAAGCCCGTGGTGGCGCAGCTCGACGGCGCGGCAGCCGGCGCCGGCCTTTCGATGGCACTGTCCTGCGACCTGCGCATCGCGAGCGAATCCTGCAAGATCACGACCGCCTTCGCCAAGGTCGGCTTCTCAGGCGATTATGGCGGCACCTATTTCCTGACGCAGCTGCTCGGCAGCGCGCGGGCGCGCGAGCTTTATCTGATGTCGCCGGTGCTCTCGGCGAAGGAGGCGTATGCGATCGGCATGGTGACGAAAGTCGTTCCCGACGCCGAGATCGATGCCGCCGCACACGAGCTCGCGCTGTCGCTGGCGCAGGGGCCATCGATCGCGCTCGGCTTCATCAAGCGCAACATCAACAACGCCGAGCATCTGGCGCTGGAAGATTGCTTCGACGGCGAGGCGATCCATCACACCCGTTGCAGCGACACCGAGGATCACAAGGAAGCCGCGAAGGCCTTTGTCGAGAAGCGCAAGCCGACCTTCAAGGGCGCATGACGATGGCGCCCTATATGCGGCTCCGGCAGATCTGCCTCGTCGCGCCGCAGCTCGTGCCTGTGGTCTCCGACATCGCCGGGATCATGGGCCTCGACGTCTGCTACCGCGATGGCAATGTCGCCAAATACGGCCTGGAGAACGCGCTGCTCCCGGTCGACACGATCCTGCTGGAGGTGGTCGCGCCGTTCAAGGGCGGCACCACCGCCGGCCGCTTCATCGAGAAGACCGGCGGCCGCGGCGGCTATATGGCGATCTTCTGCTGCAACGATCCGGACGAACGCGGCCGCAACGCCAATGCGATGGGCGTGCGCACCGCCAACGTGATCGACCACGCGCCCTATCACGGCGTGCAGCTCCACCCCCGCGACTGCCGCGCCGCCTTCATCGAATTCAACCATACCAAAGGCAGCGACGATATTCTGGGGCCGTACCCGCCCGCAGGGCCGGACTGGCAAAAGTTCATCCGCAAGGATGTGACGCAGGCGCTGACGGGCGTGGAGATGCAGAGCCCGGATCCTCAGGGGCTCGCGGAACATTGGGGGAAGATCATCGGGGTCGTACCGAGTGGCGGCGCCGAATTGAAACTGCCCAATGCCACCTTCCATTTCGTGAAGGGCGCCAGCGAGATCATGAGCGCGCTGGAGTTTCAGGTGGCGGATGCCGCAAGCGTGCTGCATGCCGCGAAGGCGAAGGGGCTCGCGATTGCGGGGAACGAGTTTTTGCTCGGCGGGGTGACGTTCCGGCTTGCGGCTTGAGCGGTTGCCTCACACACCGCTGTCGTCCCGGACAAGCGAAGCGCAGATCCGGGACCCATAACCACAGGGAGTGGTTATGATGCGGGATGATAACTCCGCGTCTCCGCCAAACCCCTTCCTGTGGTTATGGGTCCCTGCTTTCGCAGGGACGACAGGGAGATTATGGTGACGCTGGTGTGATACGGCGAGACGTCGCCGCAATCACCTTCCCTTAAAATTCGCCGCGCGGCGCTCTTCCGTCGCCTTGACGCCCTCCTTGAAGTCTTCCGTCGCACGCAGCCGCGTCTGCTCGGCGAGCTCGTGGTTGGTCGCGGCCATCACGCGGTCGGCGAGGTTGGCGCGCATCGTGGCGCGGGTGGAGAGGAGGCCGAGCGGCGAGCATTCGGCGATCTCGGCGGCGAGCTTCATCGCGCCGGCCTTCACCTGGTCCTGCGGCACCAGCTCGTTGGCGAGGCCCCACTTCACTGCCTCCTCGCCGGTGACGCGGCGGCTGGTGTAGAACATCAGCTCAGCGTTGTTCTTGCCGATCAGCTCGGGCAGCGTCACGGTCAGGCCGAAGCCGGGATGGAAACCGAGCTTCGTGAAATTGGCGGAGAAGCGCGCTTCCGGGCAGGTGACGCGGAAGTCGGCCGACACTGCGAGACCGAGCCCGCCGCCGATGGCTGCGCCCTGCACGGCCGCGACGATCGGCTTCTTGGCGCGGAAGATACGCACGGCCTGGATGTAGAGATGGTTGATCGGGCCGAGGTTGTCGGCCGGGTCGCCCTTCTTCTCGGCCTCGCGCGCTTCCTGCGCCTGGCGCGCCGGATCGCCGAAATTGGCGCCGGCACAGAATGCCTTGCCTTGTGCCGACAGCACGGATGCGCGGATCTCGATGTCGCGATCGAACTCGTCGAGTGCATCCGCGATCTGGTTGATCAGCGAGATATCGAAGAAGTTCAGCGGCGGGCGGCGGATCTCGATGGTGCCGACGTGGCCAACTTTTTCGACGCCGATATCTTTATAGGTGCTCATGACGATCCTCGATTGAATTAGCGCAAACCAAGTCCGCGCGACTAGCGCAGGCCAAGTCCGCGCGCGATGATGCCGCGCAGCACCTCGGTGGTGCCGCCCTGGATGGTGAGTTTCGGTGCGGTCTTGATGGCGAAGTCGAGTTGCCGCTCCAGCGTCTCGCGGTTGGTCGCGGTCTCCTCGACGAAGGCGGCGAGATCGCGCACGCGGTGCGGAAGCTGCTGCTCCCAGACCGTGCCGATGTCCTTGACGATGGAGGCTTCCACCACCGGCTCCTTGCCGGCCTGCAGCATGCCCGCAACCGAGACCGACATGCGCCGCATGGTGTGGAGCTGCGCCACGAGACGGCCGATGCCTTCGGCGCTGCGGGTATCCGGGTTGGGGCCGACCGCGCGCACCAGCTCGGTCAACACATAATAGGTCTCGAGGAAACGCTCAGGGCCCGAACGCTCATAGGCGAGCTCGCTCGTCGCCTGCTTCCAGGCGCCGTCGACTTCGCCGAGCACGTGATCATCGGGCACGAAGAAATCGGTGAAGACGACCTCGTTGAACTCGTACTGGCCGGTGATCTGGCCGATCGGGTTCACCTGGATGCCCGGCTGCTTCATCTTGACCAGAAACTGCGTCAGGCCGTGACGGCGGTTTTCCTTGGTCGGCTGCGAGGTCCGGAAGATCGCGATCATGTAGTCGGCGATGTGCGCCGACGAGGTCCAGATCTTTGTGCCGTTGATGAGGTAGCCGCCGTCGGTCTTGGTCGCGCGCGTCTTGGCCGCGAACAGGTCGGAGCCGGAGTTCGGCTCGCTCATGCCGATGGCAAAGCAGATCTCGCCGCGGCAGATGCGCGGCAGGATATCCATCTTGATATGCTCGGGCGCGTATTTGATCAGCACCGGCCCGCTCTGGCGGTCGGCGACGAAGAAACGCCGCGTCGGCGCGTTGGCGACGCGCATTTCCTCGGTCACCACGTAGCGCTCGAGGAAGGAGCGCTCCTGGCCGCCATATTTTTTCGGCCAGGTCATGCCGAGCCAGCCCTTGGCGCCGACCCGGCGGGAGAATTCCGGCGCGTCGGTGTCTTCGCGGTTGGGCTTGTGCGGATCGAAGGTGCCGGCCGCGATTTCCTCGGCGAGGAAGGCGCGCACTTCCTTGCGCAATTGCTCGCACTTCTCGGGCAGGCGGATCGGATCGAAACGGAGGGCAGCGGTCATTGTTGTCTCGTCCTCTGATCAGCGCGAAGCCACGAGCGGCCACAATTCGTCGGCGCCGCGGTTTGCCACCAGCTTGCCGAGCTCGACGGCCCAATGGCTCTCCGAACCGAAATCATCGCGCCAGGCCAGAGCCCGCAGCGAAAAGCGGTGCAGGATGTGCTCGCTGGTGAAGCCGATGGCGCCGTGCACCTGATGCGCGATGGCGCCGCCTTTTTCCGCGGCTTCCGCGCAGCGGATCTTTGCCGAGGCAGCCTCGAGATAGACCTCGTCGTCGAATGACTTTGCGTTCGCGATGGCGTCGGCCGCCGACGTCGCGGCCGCAAGCGCCGCGGCGGATTCGCCGGCGAGACGGGCGAGGTTGTGCTGCACGGCCTGAAACTTCGAGATCTTCTTCTCGAACGCGACGCGCTCGTTGGAATAGCGCACGGAGATGTCGAGCATCGCTTCCAGCGCGCCCGCGATCTGAAGGCTGCGCGCGACGCCGCCCATCAGCATGAGCGTGGTCTGGTCAAAGCCCTTCGCGGGCTTGACGGTGACGGGCTGGACCTTGTCGAGCGTCACGGTATCGCTGTGGTCGTAGCCGACGTTGAGTCCGGATTCGATCCGGCCCTTGCTCGCTTCGACCAAGGCAATCGAGATACCATCCTTGCCGTGCGCCAGCACCGCAAAGTGCTTCGCCGCCTTGGCAAAGGGCACGCCGCGGGCGCGGCCGGAGAGCGCGCCGTCGGCATCGAGGGTAATGCGATCCTTCGGCGAGGCCGGCAGCACCGTCATCTCACCTTCCGGTGAGGCGATTTTCGCCTGCGCAAGCAGCCAGCCCGCCAGCATGGTCTCGGCCAGAGGAACCGCGACTGCGAAGCGGCCGGCGGCGTTCAGCAGCGCAAAACCGTCGGCAAGGCTGGCGCCGGAGCCGCCGAGATCGTCAGGCACCCAGGACAATGGCAAGCCGGCTTCGCTCAGCGCCTGCCACAGCGGCGCCTGCCACGAACCCTTCTTGTCGTTGTTGATGGTCTGCGGATCGGCGAGATCGGCGAAGATTTTCTCCGCGGTCTCGACGACGATATTGTCACTCTCCGCCACAGCGTTCCCCGTGTTTTGCCATTGGCGCGTTCCGTCCGGTCGGCGCGGCGCGCGGTCTCTTCTTGCGCCCGATGATCCGAAAAAGCCATGGCCCTGACAAGCGTTGACCGCAGGCCCATCTGCGGCTCCGGCATGGGCGCAAGAGCTGCTATGGACTAATTCCGCTTAGCGGAGTTTGGTCGATTTGCAGGGCGCGGCAAACTCGCTAAACAGGGCCAGCTGCTTAAGGCTTGTATTCAATCAAGGGGAAGGAAATCCGGATGGCAAAAGATGGCTTGTGCGCAATCGTGACGGGGTCCGCATCCGGACTTGGTGCAGCGACTGCGGAAATTCTCGCGCGGAGCGGGGCGCGGCTCGTCATCAACTATTCCTCGAGCCAGAAGGAAGCCGAGGCCACGGCCGAACTCTGCCGCAAGGCGGGGGCGGCGGAAGTGCTGGTCGCGCAGGGCGACGTTTCAAAAGATGACGATTGCCGCAAGATCGTTGCGGCAGCCAGCGGCTGGGGCCGGCTCGACGTGCTCGTCAACAATGCCGGCATCACCAAGCATGTTGCGCATGCCGATCTCGATGGATTGTCGGCTGAAGATTTCCAGCGCTTGTACGGCGTCAACACGATCGGCCCGTTCCAGATGGTGCGCGCAGCACGCAGCCTGCTCGAGGCCGGCGCGAAGGCTTCGGAACGGCCGTCCGCCGTGGTCAACGTGTCCTCGGTTGCCGGCATCAGCGGCGTCGGCTCGTCGATCGCCTATGCTGCGAGCAAGGGCGCGCTCAACACGATGACGTTGTCGCTGTCCCGTGCACTGGCGCCGCTGATCCGCGTCAACACGGTGTGCCCCGGCTATATCGACACGCCCTGGTTCACCAAGGGCCGCGGCGAGGCCGGCGCCAAGCAGGTGCGCGACAGCGTGGTGGCGAAGGTGCCGCTGAAGGTCGCTTCATCCGCCAATGACATCGCGCAGCTCGTCTGCTTCCTGGCAACGCCGGCGTCGAGCAACATGACCGGCGAGGTCGTGCGGATGGATGCGGGGATGCATCTGATAACTTAATTCGTCATTGCGAGCGAAGCGAGCAATCCAGAGAGCGTCCGCGCGGACAGTCTGGATTGCTTCGTCGCAAGGGCTCCTCGCGATGATGGAGTGCGAGGGCGGCGTCGTGCCCGACGTCCGGCACCACTACCCTTTTATCACGCCGCTCGCGACCAGCCGGTGCCAGATGAACAGCACCACCACCGCGCCGATCGTGGCCATGATGAAGCCGGCGCCCTGGTCTGGGCTGTAGTGCCCGATCGCCTGTCCGATGAAGGTCGCAAGAAACGCACCGGCGATGCCGAGGATGGTGGTGAGGATAAAGCCGCTCGGGTTGTTCGGTCCCGGCGCCAGCCAGCGCGCGATGAGGCCGGCGATGAAGCCGACGACGATGATCCACAACAGGCCGCCCATGCTCATGTCAGTGCTCCCCTTCCCGAGAATGCGTAGATCAAAGTTCGATTAAAGTCTGCCCGAGAGCTCGTTCTCGGTCGGCAGCCGTCCGTCCGGCGTCAGGTGGTCGATCACCTGTGGCAGATACTGGCTGAGGCCGGAGAGCAGCTCGTCGCGCGACAGGCCGCTCTGGGCGGACAGGCTTTGGATCTGGTCGGCGCCGAGGGCGCTGGCGAGATCGCCGGGCGCGATCGCCTTGTTCTCGCCCTTGCCGACCCAGGTGCTCGCGGTCTCGCCGTGGCCACCCTGCTGGAGCTGGTTGAGGAGATCGCCGAGGCCGCCGCTGAGCACGCTGCCGGCCGCGCCGCCCGCGAGCAGGCCGCCGAGGCCACCCTTGAGCAGATCGCTGAGGCCGCCGCTACCACCGGGGCCGCCGGGAACAGCGCTGCTGCCCGTATTGACAGGCGTCGGAGGCGGCAGCGGCGAGCGCTGCTGCGGCGCCGGCGCCGCGTCGGGCTGGCCAGCCGTCAGATGCTTGAAGGCCTTCCAGGCGATCAGGCCGAGCAGCGCCATGGTCATTGGCGACATGCCGCCGGAGGATTGCTCAGAGCTGGGCGTGCTCGGGCCGCGGGGGCCGTTCTGCATGCCGTTGAGGACGTCGAGTAGACCCATGGTGCTCTCCTTTGGCGTTCTCGTCGGCGAGTTCTCGCCGGTGACAGCCCCCGGGGCAAAAACATATGAGGCTCTCATGACGGTTACAAGGCGAATGCACCGCAACCAATGGGCAGCCGGCGTTGCCTCTGCTATCGAGGGCAGGTCATTCAAGGGAGCAAGGTCAGGTGGTTGCGGATCGACCGATCGTGGTGGCCGGCGCGGGCGCCATCGGCTGTTTCGTCGGAGGCCAGCTGGCGGCCGGAGGGCGCCGCGTCGCGCTGCTGGTGCGGCCGCGGGTCAAAACCGAGATCGAGCGGTTCGGCCTGCGGCTGACCGATTTCGACGGCTCCGAGCAGAAGCTCGGCGCGGGCCAGCTGGCGCTGTCGGAGGATCCCGCGATCTTTCACAACGCCGGCATCGTGCTGGTCACGGTGAAGAGCGCCGACACCGCCGATGTCGCGGACCAGATTGCCCGGCACGCGCCGCAGGACGCCGTCATCGTCTCCCTGCAGAACGGCGTCGGCAATGTCGCGGTTCTGCGCGAGCGGCTCGGCGGCCGGCACGTGCTCGCCGGCATGGTGCCGTTCAACGTGATCGCGATGGGCGAGGGACGCTTCCACCGCTCGACGTCCGGCGACATCCATGTCGGCGCGGATGAGGCGAATACGGCCGTAGCGCTGTCGGTGCCCGGCCTCGCCATGCGCGCAAGCCGCGACATCACCGGCGTGCAATGGGGCAAGCTGATCATCAATTTGAACAATGCGCTCAGTGCGCTGTCCGACATGCCGCTCGCCGCGCAACTGGCGAACCGCGACTGGCGAAGACTGTTCGCCGACCAGATGGCCGAAGGCGTGACTGCGATGAAGGCCGCCGGCATCACGCCGGTCTCGGCGACGCCGATCCCGCTGAGGTGGACGCCGACCCTGCTGAGGCTGCCTGATGTGATCTTCAATGCGATCCTGGGGCGCACGATGAAGATCGATCCCGAGGCGCGCTCCTCGATGTGGCAGGACCTGAAGCAGGGCCGCAAGACCGAGATCGACTATCTCCAGGGCGCAGTCATCGCGCTCGCCGAGCAGAACAACGTCGACGTGCCGCTGATGCGCCGTATTGTTGCGCTGATCAAGCAGGCCGAGACGGCAGGCAATGGTCCGCCGCGGCTGACGCCGCAGCAGATCCGCGGAGCGGCCTGAGTGCGAGCCGGGCGGCGGGAGGAGCAACGATGAGGCGTTGTTTGATGATTGGGCTCGCGCTGGCCGCGCTCTGCGGCACGTCGACGCTGGCCTACGCAAGGCCGCCAACGGTCGTGAGCTCGCCCGGCTATGACAGGCGGTTGCAAGAGAGCAGGTCGCAGTTGGGCAATTCGCCAACGACAACAGAGCCCACGCGTGCGCCGGTGGTCAAACCGAAGCGCGGCAAGAAGAAGCAGCCGAACTGACGCCACACGCTCGCTGTCGTCCCGGATCAGCGCTCCGCTTGTCCGGGACGACAGCGGAGTTTGCCGCGCGATGAGCTTACCCCTTCTTCGCCGGCTTGCTTGGCGCGGGGGTGAACAGCTTCTTCAGATCGCTCAAGCTTTCCGATAGCCGCGGCCATTCGCAGGAGAACGAGCCCTTGGTGCAGGGCGCGCCCTTCGGTCGCGGGCTGACGGACTGCTGCACCTTCGGCCGCTCGACCGGGACAGGCACGCGCGCGACCGGGACGGACACGCGCTCGACCTCGGTTCGCAGTGCGACCTGCTGTTGCCGCGCTTGTTCCTGCTGCTCGCGCTGCTGACGCGCGGCGGCTTGGGCGGCTTCATTGCTGCGGCGCTGATTGGCGAGGTAGGAGGTGTAGGATTCGTCGATCCTCTTCTGCTCCTCCGGTGTCGGATTGGGACCTGCGATGTCGAAGGTGCGGTCCTGGAGGAAATCGTAATAGGAATAGCCGCCGCCTGGCTTGCGGCGGCCCGCGAACTTGGCGTTGCAATCGGCAAGCGCAGCCGTCTTCTCGGTCTTGTTCGCGGCCTTCTCGGCGGCGTCGGCGCATTCCTCGAAATCGACCGGCGCGCGCTTCCACCATTGGGCGTGGGCATGCAACGGCGTCAGCAGAAGAAATCCTGCTGCGGCAACGACTAGCGCCGCACGACGCGATGCAACTACGTCCGACATTCTACGAGAGCATTCCTTGCAAAACTCAACCCGAACTGAGTCGGGTCCGATTTTTGCCCCTTTATCGCCGGCTTGTCACCCGTGGAACTCGGGAATTTCATGGCTGCAATGCTGACATTTTTTGCTTGACGTGGCGCGGGAGTCACAGCCGCGCGGCACATGATCGGCTTAGACTTTATTGGTTTGAATTCGAAGGGGAATATCCGTCATGAGAGCGTTGGCCCGCCTCGCCGCAATCACATTGGCGTTCATTTCCAGCTATGCGTTCGCGGCGGACGAAGAAGCGCCCAACCGCAAGCCGGTGAGGGCGATCGCCGACGCGCGGCTTTCGGTCGGCGGCCAGGGAATGCTGCCGCTCTATCTCTCCAGCGACTGGTCGCTGCCGCTGCCGGCGATCTCGCGCGCCATCATCGTGCTGCACGGACGCCTGCGCAATGCCGACGAATATTACATGTCGGCCCATACTGCGCAGGTTGCCGCGGGCGACGACGGCAAGAGCGCGCTCATGATCGTCCCGCAGTTTCTGGCGGAGATCGATATCGACGCGCACAGGCTGCCCGCGGATACGTTGCGCTGGTCGCTGGAGGGATGGGAGGGCGGCGACGCCGCGCTGGCGCCGAATCCGGTGTCGTCCTTCGATGCGCTCGATGCGATCCTCGTAAAACTCTCGGACCGGCGCATCTTCCCGAATCTGAAGCAGGTCGTCGTCGCCGGCCATTCCGGCGGTGGCCAGGTCGCGCAACGCTATGCCATCGCCGGCAAAGGCGAGGCGGCGCTGTCGCGCCAGCATATCGATGTCCGCTACGTTGTCGCCAATCCCTCCTCCTACGCTTATTTCAGCAACACGCGGCCCGTGCCGGCGATCGCCGCATCCTGCCCGGGCTACAACAATTGGAAATACGGCATGGACGGGCGTCCGCCCTATCTTGCGAACGCAACGCCGGTAGCGCTGGAGCAGCGCTATGTCGAGCGCGAGGTGATCTATCTGCTCGGCACGCTCGACACCAATCCGAAGCATTCTGCGCTGGACAAGAGCTGCATGGCCGAGGCGCAAGGTCCCACGCGCTACGCCCGCGGCCACGCTTATGCGGATGCGATGGCCAAGCGCGACCGCGGCACGCCCAATCACCGGGTCTGGGACGTCGCCGGGGTCGGCCACGACGGCGACAAGATGCTGACCTCGAAATGCGGCCTCGCAGCGCTGTTCGATATTCCGGGCTGCGGGGCGGAGCGCTGATGCGGACGTCTTGAAGGCAGATCTCTTGAAGGCAGATGCCTTGAAGCCAGATCCCTTGAAGGCAGATCCCTTGAAGCGTTGGCTCCGGCTGTTACACTTCGTCTCGCGACGCCTCATCCTGAGACGACGCCAAGAAGACGAAGTGGAAACACCTGATGCTGCTGCCCCTGTCCGACGTGCCTCGCTGGTACGCTCAACGCAAACCGCAAGGCACGATCGCCGTCCGTCACGGGCAGGATACGCTGACATGGGACGAGCTCGAACGCGGCGCCAATCGGCGCGCACGGGCGTTCATGGCCAAGGGCGTCAAGCCCGGCGACTTTGTCGCAATCGGTTTGCCTAACGGCAACGCGTTCTTCGAGACCTCGTTTGCGGTCTGGAAGTGCGGAGCGACGCCGACGTCACTGTCGTGGCGGCTGCCGCGCGGCGAAGCCGCCGCGGTGCTCGACATCCTGAAGCCCGCGCTGGTGGTCGGCGGCGAGGCCGACTGGAACGCGCCGAACCGCCTGCCGGCGGATTTCGTGCCGGAAGGTTTTTCGGACGAGCCGCTCGATCCGCCGGTGGCTCGCTACTGGAAAGCCATGACCAGCGGCGGCTCGACCGGCCGGCCGAAAGTGATCCTCGATCATCAGCCGGCCGTGACCGACACCGTCGCCGCGCCGCCGCTCAACATTCCATTCGGGGTTTCGCTGCTCAATCCCGGTCCGCTCTACCACAATGCGCCGTTCATCGTGTCGCACTACGCGCTGTTCACCAGCGGCCAGCTTACCGGCCTCGTCAAGTTCGACGCCGAGGAGACGTTGCGGCAGATCGCACGCGAGCGCGTGCAATGGGTCAATTTCGTGCCGACCATGATGCACCGAATCTGGGCGCTGCCGGAGAACGTGCGGAACTCTTACGACATGTCGAGCCTTCAGACCGTCTTCCACATGGCGGCTCCGATGCCGCCCTGGCTGAAGGAGAACTGGATCGCCTGGCTCGGCCCTGAGCGCGTCTGGGAGCTCTATGGCGGCACCGAGCGCCAGGGCTCCTGCATCATATCAGGCACGGAATGGCTGACCCACAAGGGCTCGGTCGGCAAGATCGGGGAGATGGCGCGCTTGCGCATCGTCGGCAAGGACGGCAACGACGTCGCGCCCGGCGAGACCGGCGAGATCTATTTCCTCAACAATGACGGCAGGGATGCCACCTATCATTATCTCGGCGCCGAGCCGAAGCGCCGCGCGGACGGCTGGGAGTCGCTCGGCGACATCGGCCGGCTGGACGCCGAAGGCTATCTCTATCTCGGCGACCGTCTCGCCGACATGGTGCTGCGCGGCGGCGCCAACATCTATCCGGCCGAGGTCGAGGCCGCGGTCTCCGAATGCCCCGGTGTGCGGTCCTGCGTGGTGGTGGGATTGCCCGATCCGGAATTGGGCCAGCGCGTGCATGCCATCGTCGAGCCCGAACCTGGCGCGGACGGCCAGGCCATCGCCGACGGCATGGCGGACTTCTTGAAAGACAGGCTGAGCCGCTACAAGCACCCCGAGAGTTTCGAGATCGTCAGCGCCCCGCCGCGCGATGATTCCGGAAAAGTTCGCCGCACCCTGTTGCGCGACGAGCGCGCGGCGTGGATGAAGGAAGGGCGCGCCTTCCGGATTCGGCCGGCGAAGGCGCGGGCGCACGCCGAATAAGAAGAATACAGAAGGATTGAGACATGACGATCACCATCGCAGCGAACAGCGTGCCGAGGCCGCCGGCCGAGATCATCGAGGGTTTTCGCGGCGCGCCGACCTCGGTCATTTCAGACAATCTCGCCCGGTTGGCGGGCGCGGTCGGGCTGAAACCCTATCATCGCGGCGGCAAGCTGGTGGGGACGGCCTTCACCGTGCGCACCCGCCCCGGCGACAATCTCGCCATCCACCGCGCACTTGAACTGGTCGGTCCCGGCGACGTCATCGTGGTCGATGGCGGTGGCGACGAGACGCGCGCGCTGGTCGGCGAGATCATGAAGAACATCGCGCAGTGGCGCAAAGCCGAAGGCTATGTCATCGACGGCGCGATCCGAGATGTCGCGGCCTTCGCCGCTGACGACTTTCCCTGCTACGCCCGCGCGGTGATCCATCGCGGCCCCTACAAGAACGGCCCCGGCGAGATCAACGTGCCTGTTACGATCGGCGGCAGCGTCATCTCGCCCGGCGACATCGTCGTCGGCGATGAGGACGGCGTGGTGTCGTTCCCCGCCGCCGGCGCCGCGGCGCTGCTGGAAGCCGTCCGCGCCCAGGTCGCGCGTGAGGAGGAGACCATGAAGGCGATCCGCGAGGGCCGCTACCAGGGCTCCTATGGCAAATCCTGATCGGATCAGAATGAAGGGGAGGGCGGCTTGAGCCAGAAGGACGAATTTCACAACATCGACGATCCCAGCGATGGCCTCTTCCGCGAGCTCGCGGCGGGGGTGACCACGCGCATCTTTTCCGGCGAGCAGGCGATGCTGTCGGTGGTGACGCTGGCCCCGCATGCGCAGGGCACGCTGCATCATCATCCCGAGGAGCAATGGGGCGTGCTGCTCGACGGCTCCGCCATCCGCGTCCAGGGCGATGAGGAAATTCCGGTAAAGAAGGGCGATTTCTGGCGCACGCCCGGCAATGTGCCGCACACGATGCGCGCCGGCCCCGATGGGGCCCGCGTGCTGGACATTTTCAGTCCACCACGGCCAGAATACAAAAAAGCGGGGTCGGGCTTCGGCACGACTTAAGCGCCAAAGAGCAAAAAGCCAGGCGCAAAACCAAAGGGGAGGGGACTATGACGATCACACGACGCACGCTGCTGGCAGCGCCCGCTATTCTCGCAATCGCGCCAGCGGTGGCGCAGGCCGGCAAGATTACTCTGGTGGTGCCGTTTCCGCCGGGCGGATCGACCGATGCGATGGCGCGGCTGTTGCAGGCCAATCTACAGACAAAACTCAACCGCATCGTCGTGGTCGAGAACAAGTCGGGCGCCGCCGGCGCGCTCGGCGCGGCGCAGGTTGCCAAGAGCCCGCCGGACGGCTCGACGTTCCTGGTCACCTTCGATTCCCACGCGGTGATCCCGTCCATCCTCGACAAGCCGCCGGTCGATGTCGAGCGCGAGCTGATGCCGGTGCTGCTGGTGGGCACCGCGCCCTACGTGATCGCCGCCGGCGCCGGCCGTCCCTACAAGAGCTTTGCCGACGTGGTCGCCGCCTGCAAGGCGACGCCCGGCGCGGTGAAATATGCCTCCGTCGGCATCGGCACGCTCGGCCATCTCGCCATGACGGTGCTCGGCACCAAGGCCGGCGTCGAGATCATGCACGTGCCCTATCGCGGCGGCGGCCCGGCGATGAACGACGTGCTCGGCGGCCATGTCGATCTGATCGCGGGATCGGCGGCGCTGGTCTCGGCCCAACTCGGCACCAACATGCTGCGGCCGATCCTGCAACTCGGCCGCGAGCGGCTGCCGGGCTTACCGGATACGCCGACCGCGATCGAGGCCGGCTTTCCGGACTTTGAGACGCTGGCGTGGTGGGGCGTTTTCGCGCCCGCGGGCACGCCGCCGGATATCGTCGCGGCCATGGCGACGGCGTCCAGGGAGATCCTGAGCGAGCCCGCGACCGCCGCCCAGCTCAAGGAGACCCAGCAGATGACGCTGCTGCTCCAGGACGGCGCCGCCTTCAAGAGCTTCTTCGACAAGCAGGTCGCCTATTGGGGCAAGGTGGTGCGCGAGAACAATATCAGGGCATGAGAGGCCTATTCCCGGGATTGCCATCCCGGGTTCAGTGCGCTCGCGCGGGCTTGAGCGTCAGAGCATCTTGCCGACGATCTTTGTCATATCTGCCGCCGAAAACGCGCGCAGCGTTTCGGTGCGGACATTGCCGAGTGCGCTGAGACTAAGGCTGAGCGACATCGCGGCAGCCTCATCTGGAGCCTCGAGAACGGTTACAACGTCATATCGTCCCTGCGTCCAGACGATCTCTTTCACGGTCACGCCGAACGTTTTGGCCATCTCCTTGAAGGCGTCGGCCCGCTTCGGCGAGTCCTTGACGTTGCGGACTCCCTGATCAGTGAAGCTTCCCAGCACGACATAGGTTACCATGGTCGTCCTCCCTGGTTAGAACCCAGATCCAATTCTCGCTTGAGGCAACCGCGCCGAGCTTGCCACGGCGGCTGAGACAGCGCTACTGCGCGTTGGGAACGTCAGCGGATGTGACTTATTCGGTCAGGACAACGGCCGCGCGAAACTGAGCTCATGGCCGTCGGGGTCGGTGAGATGGAAGTAGCGCTCACCCCATTCTGCATCGCGCGGCGTGGTCGACGGCTGCCATCCGGCGGCGCGTGCGCGCTCGTAGGTCCCGTCGACATCGGCGACGTAGAAGATGATGCGGCCCCACCAGGACCAGCGCTTGTCGTCCGGCTGCGCCGTCAGGTTGAGATAGCCGGTGCCGGCGCGAAAGCTGGTGAATGCGGCGGCTTCGCCGCCATACAGGAGCTCGAACCCCAGCGAACGGTAGAAGTGCACGGCGCGCCCCATGTCATGCGTGCCGAGCGTGATGGCACTGATGCTTTCGATCATGTGAGCTGCTCCGCCGAGAGGGGCCTGGAAGCGATTGTATAGCCGCCCCGTTCAGGTTGACGATGATCCGGCCCGCCTTGCGGCTGGCGAACCGCATTTTGCTCTGCTATGACGGGATCGAACCCATACCAGCGGGTTCCGCGGTCCCGTAGCTCAGCCGGATAGAGCGGCGGTTTCCTAAACCGTAGGTCGCATGTTCGAGTCATGCCGGGATCGCCAGCTTTTCGATGACTTAGCTTGATGCCGCCAGGGGCGGAGCGTGGTGGTTTCGCAACGCTACGCATCATGAGCTGATTGATCAGCAGCCTCCCAACGACATTCGTCACAACCATATTGCTTTGGGGAGACTGGCAACAGCAACGCGCCGGCAATTCGAGCCGTGCGTCGTCAGCGATCTCAGGGATTCCCAAGGTGCCGGCGAGCACGGCTCGAAGACATCACCACATCGAGCTATGGGCAGGGGTGTCGCTTGCCATCGTAGCCGAGATACGTTCCCGAAGCCGGGTCGTACGACCGATATTTTTGTTCGCAATAGGACGAGCCATCAGCGGAGTCGTCGTAATCGCCGTAGTAGCCGTCGTCGTAGCCGCCATAGTAAGGCCAGCCCGAATAGGCGCCCAGCGCTAAGGCGCCGCCAAGGCCAAGACCCCCGCCGTAAGCAAATGCGTGGCGGTAGCGATGCCGGAATCCGGCATGATGGAATTGACCGCCATGGAAGCCGGCGCCGGCCGCGACGGGACGTGGCGCATGGAAGCCGCCGGCGGCCCGGAAGTGACCAACTCCGCCGTGGAAGCCTCCGCCGCCTCCGAAGTGCCCACCACCGTGAAATCCGCCGCCGCCTCCGAAATGTCCGCCACCGCCCCCATGTCCACCGCCCCCATGTCCGCCGCCGCGCGCAGAGGCGGCCGCTCCCGGCGCCAAGGTTGCGCAAAGAGCGATCACGCCAAGCAATTTCAGTCGTTCCATCGTTTTTTCTCCAGCTACATGATGTCGGCCACGTCTCGACCTTTGCCGGACACTCATTGGCCCGAGACCTGCCGACGACTCCATGTTTGCCGGATGCGCGCTCGCCGTCTTTTCAATAGGCCGCGGATGTTTCAGCTTCGCACGTGAAGCCGGAATCCGAGCGAACAGGCCGCTGATATTGTTGACCTGAGAGCGGTTTCGTAAAACATGGGTTGAAAGTTCGAGTCGTCCCGGGATCGCCATTTTGTCATGGGCAATCGTCGCAGTTTGCCACGCTCGTCGGCGCAAAATTTGCTAGAAGCGAAAGACGTCCTTCCTGGCCTTGCCGACGTGCCGGCCACGCCTCGCTACCCCATCCGGAGACAACAATGCCTTTCGACTTGATCCTGCGCGGCGGCCGTGTGGTCGACCCGTCCCAGAAGCTCGATGCCGTGACGGACATCGCCTTTGCCGGCGGCAAGGTCGCCGCCGTCGGGACCGGGCTCAAGGCCGATCCGGGCACCGATGTGCGCGACGTCTCGCGTTACATCGTGACGCCGGGGTTGATCGATCTGCACACCCATGTCTATTGGGGCGGCACCTCGCTCGGCATCGATGCCGAGGAATTCTGCCGCCTCTCCGGCGTCACCACTGCGGTCGATACCGGCAGTGCCGGTCCCGGCAATTTCGCGGGCTTCCGCAAGCATGTGATCGAGCCGAGCCAGGTCCGCATCCTCGCCTATCTGCACGTCTCGCATGCCGGCATCTTCGGCTTCTCGCACCGGATCATGGTCGGCGAGAGCGAGGAGTTGCGGCTGATGAACCCGATCGAGGCGGCCAAGGTGGCCGATGCCAACCGCGACCTCATCGTCGGCATCAAGGTGCGCGTGGGGCTGCACTCCTCGGGCACGTCGGGGATCGTGCCGCTCGACATCGCGCTCGAGGTCGCGAACGAGGTCGGCATGCCGCTGATGGCGCATATCGACCATCCGCCGCCGAGCTACGAGGAGGTGCTGGGCCGCCTGCGTCCGGGCGACGTGCTGACCCATGCGTTCCGCCCCTTCCCCAACACGCCGGCGACCGCGCAAGGCACAGTGAAGAGGGCGGTGCTGGACGCGCGCGAGCGCGGCGTGCTGTTCGATATCGGCCACGGCAAGGGCTCGTTCGCCTTCAAGACCGCGCGCGCGATGCTCGCCAACGGCTTCTATCCCGACACGATCTCTTCCGACATCCATCAGCTCTGCATCGACGGCCCGGCGTTCGACCAGGTCACGACCATGTCGAAATTCCTGTGCATGGGCATGGAGCTGTCGGACGTCGTCGCCGCCTCGACGGTGAACGCGGCCATGGCGCTGCGGCGTCCCGAGCTCGGCAGCCTCAAGCCCGGTAGCGTCGGCGACGCCACGCTTGTTACGGTCAGGCAGGGCCAGTTCGACTATGAGGACGTCGTCGGCGAGCACCTGATCGGGGATCGCAAGATCGTCTCCGAGGGCGTCGTGATCGGCGGCCGCTGGTGGCATCCGAATTAGGGCTTTGCCTCTTCCCGTGAGAACGGGGAGAGGAAGCTACTCGTTCTTGTCTACATTCCAGAACATCGGCGTCGCCGGGCCGTCGATCACGCCGGTGAGCGATTTGCGCCAGGCGCTCGGCGCCTGGAACTGGCCGAGCGGGACGTAGATCACCTGGTCGTAGGCTTCCTTCTGCACCTCAAGCGCGATCTTCTTGCGCTCCTCGGGCGAGGTCGCGCGGGCAAAGGAATCGCGCAACTCCTCGAGCTTGGGGTCCTCGGACCAGCCGTACCAGCCGCCACTCGTGCCCTTGCCGACCATCGGGACGTTGACCAGCGGGTTCAAGGAGTCGGCGGCGCCCTGGTAGGTAAAGAACATGTTCCAGCCACCTTCCTTCGGCGGCTTCTGGATTGCCCGGCGGGTGACCACGGTCTGCCAGTCCATCGCCTGCAGATCGACCTTGAAGCCGGCGTCGCGCAACAGCTGTGCGACCACGACCGGCTGCGCCTTCAGCAGGATCTGATCGGTCGGCGCCAGGATCACCACGGGCGTGCCGTCATAACCGGCCTCGGCCAACGCCTTCCTGGCGTCCGCCATGCCGTTGCCCTTTATCAGGGTCTCGCCGCCGGCGTCGCTGGCGAGCGGCGTGTCGCAGATGAAGAACGCGCCGCACAGCTTGTAGTATTTGGGATTGCCGATCTGCGCGTCGAGCACGTCCTTCTGGTTGATCGCCAGCATCGCGGCGCGGCGGATCTTCACATTGTCGAATGGCGGATGCAGAAAATTCATCCGGCCGAACGACTGGAAGCCGAACTTGTTCAGGATGGATACGTTGATGTCCGGATTGGACTCGAGCGCGGGCAGCATGTCGAATGGCGGCGTCTCGACGAAATCGACATCGCCTGACTGCAGCGCGTTGAGCGCGGTCTGCGCGTCCGGCATCGTGATCCACTCGACCCGGTCAACCTTGGCCACCTTGCCGCCCGAGGTCCATTCGGCCGGCTCCTTGCGCGGCACATAGTCGGTGTTCTTTTCGTAGACGGCCTTCACGCCGGGCTGGAATTCGGCCGCGACGAATCTGAACGGGCCGGAGCCGATCTGCTCGGGAATCTGCTTGGTGATCGGGGTTTCAGCAAGCCGCTTGGGCATCATGAAGGCGCAGACCGACGATGGCTTGGCGATCGTCTCCAGCACCAGGCCATAGGGCTCCTTCAGCTTGAAGACGATTGTTTTGGCGTCCGCGGCTTCGATACCGGCCGTGAAGTCCATCAGCTTGCGCGCCATGCCGTCGACGCTCGTACCCCAGCGCTTCAGGGAGGCCACGCAATCCTCGGCCGTCACCGGTGCACCGTCATGCCACTTCAGGCCGTCGCGCAAGGTGAAGGTGTAGGTCAGCTTGTCCGCGGACACTGTCCAGTCGGCCATCTGCGGCTGCACCTTGAAGCTGGAATCGATGCCGAGCAGCGTATCGTAGACCATGTAGCCATGGTCGCGGGTGATGATGGCTGTCGTGAAGCCAGGGTCGGTGACGCGAAGGTCCGATTGCATCACCGCGCTCAGGGTCTTCTTTCCGGTCGCGGCAGATACAACCGACGTCCAGGCCAGAGGAAGTGCCGATGGCGCAACAGCCGCAAGCTGAAGCAGTTTCCGTCGCGAGACGTGAACCATTCGCTTCTCCTGACTTGACGCAAAACGAAACCAGATGGCGGTTGCCGAACACGGGCAGCGTATGGCGGGGAGCCACACGTGACAAGCAGGGGTTGCTTCTACCGATCTGGATTCGTTAGCGGACAAGCAAGGGCTGTGCCGCCGAAGCCGGCGGTAGGAGCAATCGTCGAAAGTCGTCGCGCTCTTGACGGACGCGCGTCAGTCGCGCCCCGCCTCCATGATCGCCTTGGCCAGCCGCGCCGGATCGGAGAAGCACAGCTCGTGGCTTCCCGGCACCTGCACCAGACGGAACAGGCCGAGCTTCTCCGAGAGCCGCGGATGCCAGGGATGGCTGTGCGGCATCGCGACGTCCTCGGTGCAGTTGATGTAGGACTTTGCCAGCGGCATCTCCGCCGGATTGGTCTTGAGCGCGATCTTGTCGGTGAAAGTCGCGAACGGATGCGGGTTGAGCACGTCATAGGCGCGCTGCGCGGTCTCGAGATCGGCATCGTTGATGAAGGCTTCGCGCCAGATCGGGAAGGGCAACACCACAGAGCTGTCGCCGCGTTCGGCCGCGATCGCTTCGAACAGCCCGATAAAGTGCGGCGGCACCATGTCGTTGAGGCATTCGCCGTTGTTGGGCACGAAGGCATTCCAATACACCAGGCGGCGAATGCGCTCGGGCGCGAGGTCGGCGACGCCGGTGATGATCATGCCGCCATAGGAATGGCCGAGCAGGACGATGTCCTTCAGATTGTTTTCGGCGAGATAGTCGGCGATCGACTGGATCGCGTCCTTCAGCCCGGTCGTCTTGGCATCGCCGGGGCGATTGCCCTTGATTGTCGGCGTATAGACCTTGTGGCCGGCGGCGCGGATCGGGGCCGCGACGGGTTCGAACTCGGCACCGGTGTGCCAGGCGCCATGGACGAGAACGTAGGTCGACATGTTGTAGCTGCTCCCGAGGGTGTGGTTAGATCGGCATGACGTGGGTCCTTTGCGGCGCTCGCGAGGCGCAGCGGACAATTCTTGTTGTGCGAAGTGTGAACCGGCCGGCCATTTTCCGCTTGGCTGGCGCTGAACCGGATTGGTCTCGGAGCGAACTGATGGAGCAGGTCACAAGCCGGCCGCGGCACGTCGTCTGGAACACCGCAGTGACGCGGCCGGACGAGCAGTTTTCCTATTACCGCGAGGCGATCTGCCAGGCATTCATGAACCTGACGCCGGAATCGGCGACGACGTCGCGCTTCCCTGCGAAGGTGGAGACGATCGGGCTCGGCGCCGGCGCAATCAACCGGGTGATGTTTCCCGAGCATACCGTCAATCGCTCGCGCGCCGATATCGCAGCATCGACCGAGAGCTGCTTCTATCTCAACTTCAAGCTGGCCGGGCGCTGCCGCATGCTCCAGGGCGACAGCGAGGTCAGCCTGTCGCGCGGCCAGGTCGGCATCGTCGACAGCGACCGCGAGGTGACGCTGCTGCACGATCGCGGTCCGATGCTGGGGGTCGCTTCGTTCTGGGTGCCGTCGCGCGCCCTGCGCGACCGGCTGCCGCCGTCGTTCGATTTCAGGGCCGAGCGCGTCTCCGACGATCCCCATGTCGGTCACCTCATCGTCGAGACCGCGCGCTCCCTCAACGCCGGCGCATTGCGGATGGCGGAAGAGGACAGCATTCGGCTGTTCGACGTGCTGCTCGATCTCGTTGCGCTCAGCCTGTCGCGCCGCTCGCGGGCGCAGACGGCGGAAGCCGCAAGCTTTGCAGACGCGACCGTGCTGGCGCTGCGCCGCGCCATTCACGAGCGGCTGCGCGAGCCGGGACTGACGGTCGCGGCGGTCGCCGGCTCCGTCGGCATCAGCGAGCGCTATGTCCACAAGCTGTTCGAACGCTCCGGCACGACATTTTCGGACTACGTGATCGATCGCCGCCTCGTGGGCGCGGCGGCCGACCTGAAGGATCCGGCATCGGGCGGCCGCGCGATCGGCGCTATCGCCTTCGACTGGGGGTTCTCCGATCTCTCCCACTTCGCGCGGCGCTTCAAGCAGCGCTTCGGCTGCCGCCCACGCGATTGGCGTGCGCGATGAACAGAGCTACAGCGACCTCGCGATCAGCAGCTTCATGATCTCGTTGGTGCCGCCATAGATCTTCTGGATGCGGGAATCGATGAAGATGCGGGAGATCGGGTATTCCTGCATGTAACCGTAGCCGCCGAACAGCTGGAGGCATTCGTCGGCGGTCTGGACCTGCTTGTCCGAGCACCAGTATTTCGCCATCGACGCCGTGACGGTGTCGAGATCCCCGGCGACGAGGCGCTCAATGCACCAGTCGACGAAGACGCGCGCAATCATCGCTTCGGTCTTGCGCTCGGCGAGCGTGAAGGCGGTGTTCTGGAAATCCATCAGCGGCTTGCCGAACGCCTTCCGTTCCTTGGTGTATTCGGTGGTGAGCTTGACCGCGCGCTCCATCGAGGCGACCGCGCCAACCGCAAGCGCGAGGCGCTCCTGCGGCAATTGCTGCATCAGCTGGACAAAACCCTGGCCTTCCTCCTTGCCGAGCAGGTTTTCCGGCGGCACCGTGACGTTGTCGAAGAACAGTTCTGACGTGTCGGAGGCATGCAGGCCGATCTTGTCGAGGTTGCGCCCGCGCTTGTAGCCGTCCGCGCCCGCGGTCTCGACCACGATCAGCGAAATGCCCTTGGCACCCACATCGCCGGTGCGCGCGACCACGACGACGAGATCGGCGGCCTGGCCGTTGGTAATAAAAGTCTTCTGGCCGTTGATGACGTAGGAATTGCCCTGCTTCTTCGCGGTGGTCTTGACGGCCTGCAGGTCCGAGCCGGTGCCGGGCTCGGTCATGGCGATGGCACCGACCATCTCGCCGGAAGCCATCTTCGGCAGCCAGCGCTTCCTTTGCTCCTCCGAGCCGTAGTTGAGGATGTAGTGCGCGACGATGGCGCTGTGCACGGAGACGCCGGTGGTGAGCTCCGGCACCGTGCTTTCGAGATCGTCGAGCACGGCGGCGTCATAGGCGAAGGTGGCGCCGAGGCCGCCATATTCCTCCGGCACGCTCGCCAGCAGGGCGCCCATCTCGCCGAGCCCGCGCCAGGCGAAGCGGTCGACCATCTTCTGCTCGCGCCATTTCTCGGCATGCGGCGCCAGATCCTTGGCCAGATATTTCCGGAACTGGTCGCGGAAGATTTCGAGCTCTTCGGTCATCCAGGAGGAGCGGTAGGACATGGTCACCTCGGTCAATGCGGCTTTCCGGCCTTGGTAGGCTGGTCGGCGGCGGCAATTATTGTGTTTTCAGGCTGCGCCGGTGACGCTACCAAGGCGGCCGGAAAACGCGTCTGTCGGGGTGTCTGATCTTGGCTGTCAAAATGCAGGAGCTCAAGCTCGACATCGAGCGCATCGGCACGGTCTCGGCGATCCTGACGCAGCCGGACAATGCGCGCGCCTGCTACGTCCTTGCGCACGGCGCCGGTACCGACATGCGCCATGCATCGATGGACAAGATTGCGGAGGGGCTCGCCGGTCGAGGCATTGCGACGCTTCGCTTCAATTTCCCCTACATGGAGAAGAGGCTGGGGCGTCCCGATCAGCCTGCGGTCGCGCATGCCGCCATCCGTGCGGCCGTCGAGGAGGCAGCGCGGCTCTGCCCCGGCTTGAAGCTCGTTGCCGGCGGAAAGTCGTTCGGCGGGCGCATGACCTCGCAGGCGCAGTCCAAGGCGCCGCTACCTGACGTCAAAGGGCTCGCCTTCCTCGGCTTTCCCCTGCACGCCGACAAAAAGCCGTCGACGGAGCGCGCCGAGCACCTGGTCCATGTCGAGATCCCGATGCTGTTCCTGCAAGGCACGCGTGACGGGCTTGCCGATCTCGGCCTCCTCAAGCCCGTGATCGCGCAGCTCGGCCCGAAGGCGACGCTGCACGAGGTCGCCGGCGGCGATCATTCCTTCGCGGTGCTGAAGAAGTCCGGCCGGACGAATGAAGAGGCCCTCACAGAGGTGCTCGATACGCTGGCGGCCTGGATCGATGAGCTCGCTTAAGGCTCAAGCGGAATAAAGCCCCTTGTCCCGCGCCTTCTGGATCGCGAGCGCGGCGATCAGGTCGAGCGTCGGCGTCGACAGGCCGGCGGTGCGGGCGAAGGCGGCGGGCGCCTTCACCAGCACGTCGATCTCCATGGCGCGGCCGAGCTCGTAATCCTGGAGCAGCGACGGCTTGTGGTTGGGGGCGGGGCCGCTGCGCGTCACGCGCTTGACCTCGGGGATGAAGTGCTGCGCGATGTCGTTAGCCTCGTTCAGCATGCGCGGAATGACCTCGGCAAAGGCCGGGTCGTCGCGCACTCCGCGCGCGGTCTGGCCGGTGAGCAGGCACAGCACCGACAGTGACATGTTGGTCAGGAGCTTTGACCAGATCGCCTCGCGGATCTCCGCCACCGGCGGCGATTCCAGCCGAGCATCGTTGAGAACGCCGCGAAGCCTGGTGATGCGCTCGCAATTGCGGTCGTCGCATTCGCCGATCAGCAGGCGGTTGCGGTCCGGCGTCAGGTTCTGCACCACACCGGGCGCGGTCACCTCGTTGGAGGAGAAGACGACGCCGCCGACGATCCGCTCTTTCGGGATGCAAGCGCGCAAGCGCCCGCCGGGGTCGAGGAAGGAAATGTCGGGCGGCGTCGGATGCCGCGGCGGCAGGCCGATGCCGTACCACCAGGGAATACCGTTCTGCGCAAAGACGATCGCGGTGTCGTCATGGAGCAGCGGTTTTATGCTGGCGACCAGGCCCGTCAGCGCGGTCGCCTTGAGCGTGCTGATCACGACGTCCTGCGGGCCGAGCTGGGCCGCATCGCCGGAGGCGTTCACCTTGGCGGTGACCTCGGAATCGCCGACGCGCAGCTTCAGGCCATTGGCGCGGACCGCCTCCAGATGGGCGCCGCGCATCACGCACGAGACCTCATGGCCGGCGCGGGCCAGCCTGACCGCGATATGGCTGCCGACGGCGCCCGCGCCGAAAATGCAGATGCGCATGGTGTGATGTCCCGTCCCTGATCCCGTGATGTCGCCCGGCAGCAGCATGACACAAGCCGCCATGCGATGGACGCGGCCGCCCTACGCCGGAAAGATATGGATCGGGATGAGTTGCCTCAGCCATAGTGGGCGGCAAACAAGATGACCGGAGGATCGCCGATGACTGCCAACCCCGTCCTGTGGACCCTCGATGAGCGTGGGGTTGCGACCGTCACGTTGAACCGGCCTGAAGTGAACAATGCCTATGACGGCGCATTGATCGCAGGCGTGCTCGCGGCCATGGACGATCTCGGCAGGAAGTCCAACCTTCGCGTCGTCGTGCTCCGGGGCAATGGCAAGCATTTCCAGGCCGGCGCCGACCTCAAATGGATCAACGGCGTGCGGCCGCAATCGGCTGAGGCGAACGAGGCGGCGTCGCGGGCGACCTTCGAGGCCGTGCAGCGGCTCAATACCTTGCCAATCCCGACCATCGCGCTGGTACAGGGCGGCTGTTTTGGCGGCGGCACCGGCGTGATTGCCGCTTGCGACGTCGTGATCGCGGCGGACAATGCGCTGTTTTCGATCACGGAGGTGCGCTGGGGGCTGACCGCCGCGATCATCATCCCGCAGCTTTGCGATGCCATTAGTGTACGGCAAGTCCGCCGTTACGCGCTGACAGGCGAACGCTTCGGCGCCGAAGACGCCCGCCGCATCGGCCTCGTCCACGAGGTCGTCCCGCTCGCCGAGCTGGAGGCTGCCGGCGCCAAGGTGGTCGAGCAGCTCCTTGCCAACGGACCGGAGGCGATGGCCGAGACCAAGCGGCTCGCGCTGGAGAGCTCGTTTGGCGGGATGGCGGTGGACGATGCCGCGTACAAGCGGCTCGTGCACCTGCATTCGGTCAAGCGTCAGAGCGCGGAGGCGGCGGAGGGCCTAGCGTCGTTCGCCGAAAAGCGCGCGGGGCGTTGGAGCAACCAAGGGTAGATTTTGCTCCGGCGATGTGCTGGATGGCCACCACTATCGAGAGTGTGGGGGCTGAGAGGTCATGCGTCGGAAGTTCATTCTTGCACTGCCGTTGCTCGTCGCAATCTGGCCCGGTCATGCAAGCTCCGATGACAGCGTCGTCTGCAATGACGAGAAGGTTGCCTCCAACATACGCATCGAGATCTGCACAAGACTGCTCGATCAGGAGAAGAACAAGGAGAGCCGATCCCGACTGCTGGCCCGCCGCGCCGATGCCTATTTTGACAAGGACGACTTCGCACATGCCTTGACCGATTTCGACGAAGCGATTGCAAATCATCCGGGGAATGCTGACGCCTTCATGCATCGCGGTTTCCTGCACTGGTACCGTCTCGAAGATGACGCCGCGTTCAAGGATTTCGATGCGGCGCTCCGGCTTGATCCGGCGCCATCGCGCCTGTTGTCCCGGGGGCGGAGATACGTTTTGCTGCGACAGTTCGATGCTGGGATCGCCGACATGACACGGGCGATCAAGCTCGATCCTCGTTCCGGGGACGCCTATGCGGATCGCGCATGGGCTTACAGCCGGAAAAAGGCATTCGATCTCGCGATCGCGGACTATGACCGGTTGCTCAAGCGTGACCCGAGCGACGGCCGCAGCACGCTGGCGCGTGACAATGTGCGCGCGGCGAAGGGCGCCGGTGTGAAATCCATCGATGAATACGGCCGCATGTTGGTTGCGCGGCTGCAAATCGAAAAGTCCTATCCGCGGCAGGCCGTCAGCGACAGGGTCGAAGGGGTGGCGGAGCTTGCATTCAGCATCACCCGCTGGGGATTGCTCGCGGCGAGCAGCGTGAAAACCAGCTCAGGCTCGGCCATGCTGGATGAGGCGGCGCTCAATACCCTTAGGCAGGCACAACCGTTCCCGCCATTGCCTCCCGGCAGCAGGTCGATCGAGGCCTTCGTGATCTCACTGATCTATCGAAATCAGTCGGAACGTTAGGCGCCTTGAGCTCGGTTGCGATCTCAGCAGCCGCGGCAGATGTTGTTGATGCTGCGATAGACGGCATCGTCGTCCTGCCGCATCTGGCGCATCGATTCGAGCGTCTTGCTTTCCGCGCTCGGCTCCGGCTTGCGCTTGGCGGCCAGCGCGGCTTCCTGACGTTGGTAACACGCTTCGCGCTCCGGCTTGGCCTGTATGAGCCGGCATTGCGCGACCTCGGCGCGGGCCGGGGCCGTACCGCCCATGATGCCGATCGCGATGGCGGCGGCCACGTTTATCCTTGATCCCATCGTCATTCCCCCGAACCACTCATTATCACATAGCAATCCGATACCATCTGCATCGGACCTCTGTCCCAAATCTCGTCGGCGGCGGATCGAGGCGAATCTCCGTAATTCCGCGGGGCCTTCCTTAAGGGTTCAATCATTCCCCGCCATTAGGGTTACGACAATTGTCACGCCATGGTGTCGAATGCACAGACAAGTTTTGGGACTTTGGAAAGCCGGATCGATCGTCGCCGCGGCGGCGGGGCTGCTGGTTCTGCAATCGGCTGCCGCTTCACCGCGATTGATCTCTCTGGCGTTCAATTCCCAGCTGGGGAGCCCGCAGCAAATCGGAGCCGATGAGTTTCGCCAGAAGCTGGTGGCGTCGGCCGGCAAGCGCATCGTGATCGACGAGCGGGCCACCAACGCGCTCGGCAGCGAGAACGCCATCCTGGCGGCGACCCGGGCCGGCTCGGTCGATATGGCGGTGCTGTCGGGGTCTGTGGTCAGTTCGGTCGTCCCCGAACTTGGCGTGTTCGACATTCCCTTCCTGTTCCGCGACACAGCCCACGCGAAGGCCGTGGCGCAAGGTCCGGCCGGCGCGGCGATCGCCACTAAATTCGCCGACAAGGGGCTGACGCTGCTGGCGATCGGCCGACAGGGATTTCGCAACGTCACGAATTCCAAACGGCCGGTTCGCTCGCCCGAGGATATCAAAGGGCTCAAGATTCGCGTCATTCCGAACGAGATCTACCAGATGACGTTCAAGGCGCTCGGCGCCGAAGTGGTCCCGATGGAATTTCCGCTGGTCTATACCGCGCTGAAGGACGGCCGGCTCGATGGGCAGGAAAATCCGGTGCCGACCATCGCCGGCTCCCGGCTCTACGAAGTCCAGAAATACCTCACGCTGACCGGTCACTTCTTCGCGCCGATCGCATTCGTCGCCAACCGTGCCATGTTCGAACAGCTTCCGCCGGCCGACCAGGCCATGCTGATCGCGCTGGCGAAGGAGGGAGCGGAGGCGACCTGGCAGGCGAAGCTCGATGCCGCGTCGCTCGAGCAGGTGCGTAGCGGCGGCATGGACGTCATCGAGACATTCGATCGCCAGCCGTTCGTCGACGCGGTCAAACCGCTCGATCAGGAATTCGAGAAGCGGTTCGGCAAGGATCTGCTCGCCGCCATCCGCTCCACCCGTTGAAGAATTTCGGATTTGCCATGAAATTATCGCACATGATGTCCCGCGTCGGCGTTCGTCCGCGCGTGTTCGGCGGCTTCGCGCTGGTTCTCAGCTTTCTGGTCCTGCTCGGGGGCTTCGCCATGGTCCAGGTCGAGCGGATCGGCGGAACGGTCAATGAGCTCGTGACCAGCGCTGCC
Source organism: Bradyrhizobium sp. S3.7.6 (assembly GCF_054061875.1). Classification (NCBI taxonomy): domain Bacteria; kingdom Pseudomonadati; phylum Pseudomonadota; class Alphaproteobacteria; order Hyphomicrobiales; family Nitrobacteraceae; genus Bradyrhizobium; species Bradyrhizobium sp. S3.7.6. Next base: position 1,412,652 of record NZ_JBSSEQ010000001.1, read on the forward strand.
GGCGACGCCGGCATGTCACAGGCGCGGGCCGCGCTTCTGGAGGCGAACTCGGCGGTCGAGAAATTCATCCGAACCTGGAATGTCGGCGACAAGGATGCCGCGGCCAAGGCGATCGACGGCGTCGGCAAACTGGCCGATCAGGTCGACCGGCAGTTCGGCAAGCTGCAAGCGATCGCGGAAGGCATCGGCCCGGTCAAGACCGCGCTGGAAACCTATCGCTCGTCGTTCACCGCGGCAGCGGAGGCGGCGGATCGGCTGCGCGCCGCGACCACGAAAACCGACGCCCAGGGTGCAGCCGCCGGCCTCAATGTCAGCGGCATTCAGGTTGCGCTCGCCAACCGGTCCGAAGACGCGGAACGGCTGGTCAACCCGATGCGTCTGGCCGGCGTCGTTGACGCACTGCGGATCACCGTGATGCGCTATGGCTCCACTTTGTCGACGGGCGATGCCGACGACGCCAAGCAGGCCTTGTCCTACGCCCAGCTGGCGATCGCGGACACCGAGGCTGAGCTGGCGGGGGCGAACGACGCCAAACTGAAGGCGCTGGTCGCCGCGCTCAAGACCGCGATCACTGCCGACGCGGCCGCGCTGGACGAGGTCATCAAGGTGGCCGCCGATCTGCGCGCCAGGCAGGCCGAATTGAAGAAGGCCAGTGCGGCCATCGACGACCACGTCAACAAGATCAACGCGAAGCTCGGCACTGTGCGCGCCGAGCAGGGCGACAAGACCGCGGCAGCGGTCGATCAGACCAAGCAGACCGTCATCGCGACCGCGACCGGCGCGCTGCTGCTGGGAGCGGTGCTGGCGTGGTTGATCGGCGCCAGCGTGTCCGGTCCGATTCGCAGCATGACCGACCGGATGCAATCGCTGGCGGCGGGCGAGCTCGATGAGCCGATCCCCGGCGGCGACTCGCGCGACGAAATCGGCCGCATGGCGCGCGCCGTCGAGGTGTTCCGCGAAAACGCGCTGGCGGTTCGCCGCATGGAAGGCGAGGCGACGGCACAGCGCGAAGCCAGCGAGGCTGACCGCGCCCGCATGATGTCGGATCTTGCCGGCCGCTTCGAGCAGGGCATGCAGGGAGTCATTTCCGGTGTCGGCGGCCGTGCCGACGACATGGGGCGCAGCGCCGAGGAGTTGGCAAAGGTCGCCGAACGCGGACGCGGGCTCGCCGAAGCGGTCGCGACCCGCGCCGAGCAGGCATCGATGAATGTGCAGACCGTCGCCTCCGCCACCCAGCAACTCGCGGCCTCGATCCGTGAAATCTCGAGCCAGGTGCACCGCTCCGTCGCGGTCTCGAACAGGGCGACCGACGAGACCAACCGCACCTCAGAATTGATGCATGGGCTGTCGGATGCGGCTGAGAAGATCGGCACCATCATTCAGCTGATTCAGGCCATCGCCAGCCAGACCAATTTGCTGGCGCTGAACGCGACCATCGAAGCGGCGCGCGCCGGCGACGCCGGCCGGGGCTTCGCGATCGTCGCCAGCGAGGTCAAGAGTCTCGCCACCCAAACGGCGCAGGCGACCGAGCAGATCGCCAGCCAGATCGCGACGATCCAGAGTGCGACCGGCCAATCGGTTCAGGCGATCAGGCAGTTCGGCTCCACCGTCAAGGAAATGGCCGACATCGCCACGGCGATTGCCGCGGCCGTCGAAGAGCAGGGCGCGGCCACGGGCGAAATCGCGCGCAACGTCGAAGAGGCGGCCAACGGCACCTCGGCGGTGACGCAGGAAATCGGGCAGGTGCGCGCCGTGGCAGGCGAGACCGACGCCGGCGCCGAAGCCGCCCTGACGGTCGCAGCCGCCCTGAAGCAGCAGGCGGATTCGATGAGGTCGAACGTCGACGATTTCCTCCACACCATCCGCTCGGCGGCCTGAACCCCGGGAAAACCGGGGACGCCACGGGGGCGAACGAGGCGGCCTTACAGCACCGGTAGCAGCGCGCTCTTCAATTCGCGCAAGAGCGCCTGCACCGCGGCGGCGTTGCGCCGCCGCTCGGGGATCGCGGCCTTGACCCACAGCTCGGGAATTGGAAAGTCGCGCAGCACCGGCTTGAGCGTACCGTCGCGCAGGGCATCCGCCACGAGATAATGGGAGATCAGCGCGATGCCGTTGCCGGCGATCGCGCTGCGCGCCAGCACATGGCCCTCGTTGGAGGAGAGCAGCGGGCTGACCTGGATGCTGATGCGCCCGCGCGGGCCGTCGAAGATCCACTCCGGTCCCGTCGGCAGGAAGCTGAGGCAGCGATGGTCGACAAGGTCGCGCGGGTGCTTTGGCGCGCCGTGCTTCTTCAAATAGGCCGGTGAGGCGCAGAGCAGCCGCTTCAGCGGACACAGCGGCTCGTCGACCACACCGCCGAAGGAATGAGGGAAGGCGCCGATGGCGATGTCAAAGCCTTCGGTGACGGGATCGACCGGGCGGTCGATCAGCACGATCTCGAGTTTCAATCGCGGGTTCTGCGTCTGGAAGGCGCTGAAGGCGTCGGCAAGGCGCGCCACGGTGAGCGAGGTCGGCGCCTTGATGCGGAGGTGATCGACGAGATCGTGTCCCTTCTCGCCCATCCGCGAGAGCAGGTCGGTGGCATCGGCGACGACACTGCGGGCGCGATGCACATAGCGCTGGCCGGCTTCCGTCAGGCGTAATTGCCGGGTCGAGCGATGGAACAGCGGCGCGCCGATCCGCGCCTCCAGTTGCGTGACGCGCTTGGCCACGACCGAGGTCGAGACATTGAGCTTGCGCGCGGCGGCGGAGAATCCGGCCGTATCCGCGGTGGCGAGGAAGGCCTGAAGGTTCACCAGGATGTCCATGTCGACCTTTCTCGATTCGAGAAAGCTGATCGCGTATTTTGGTGGATTGTAGCTCGCCCTGCGTTAATTCATAGTCGGCTTCAAGCAAGAGATTTTGGGAGCGGACGCGCATGCGGGCCATGATGATCGAAGAACCGGCACGCCAGGTGCCGCTCTACGGCGAATATGAAGTCGTCGTTCTCGGCGGCGGACCCGCCGGCATCGTGGCGGCGGCGTCAGCGGCGCGCGCGGGACGAAAGACGCTGCTGATCGAGCGCTACGGCTTCCTCGGCGGCATGGGCACGGCTGCCGGCGTCACCAATTTCTGCGGCCTGCATGGCAATGTCTACGGCCAGGCCCACCGGCTGGTACAGGGCATGGCGTCCGATCTGCTGGCGCGGATCGATCATTTGAACGGCCTCAACGCACCGCACCTGATCCTCGGCAAGGTCTTCGCCCAGGCCTATGACACCGCGGCCTACAAGATCGCGGCCGACGAGCTGCTCGCCAGCCACAAGGTGCACATCCTCTTCCATGCGCTCGGTGCCGGCGTCGTGATGGGCGACAACTGCCGCATCGATGCGCTGATGGTCGAGACCAAGGCCGGACGGCAGGCCGTCCGCGCCGAGATCTTTATCGACTGCTCCGGCGACGGCGACCTCGCGGTCTGGGCCGGGGCGCCCTTCGAGCTCGGTGACGAGCACGGCCATCCGATGTACCCCTCGATGATGCTCCGCCTCAACGGCATCGATCCCGAGAAGGCTGGCGATGCCTGGCGCACCATCCCGCAATTGATGGAGAAGGCGATCGCCGCCGGCACCCACACATTCCCGCGCAAGAGCGCAATCGTGCGGCCGCAGAAATCAGGCATCGAATGGCGGGTGAATTTCACCCAAGTGGCGCGTGAGGACGGCCATGCCATCAACGGCATCGAGCCCGACGACCTCACCCGCGGCGAGATCGAGGGCCGCAAGCAGGCGCTGGCCGCATTCGAGTTCCTGCGCAGCACCGTGCCGGGCTTCGAAAAGTCCTACATCGTCGATTTGCCGCCGCAGCTCGGTATCCGCGAGACCCGCCGCATCAAGGGCGGCTACCAGCTCAGCGGCGAGGATGTGCTCGGCTGCGCCTCGTTCGCGGATTCCATCGGCGTCAATGGCTGGCCGATCGAGGCCCATGTTCCCGGCGACGTCGTCTTCACGTTCCCGCCAATCCCGGAATCGCGCGGCTATAACGAGCTGCCTTACCGGATGCTGGTGCCCGAGGGCGTCGACAATCTCCTCGTCGCCGGCCGCTGCGCCTCGATGACCCATGAGGGCCAGTCGGCGGCGCGGGTGTCCGGTGCCTGTTTCGTGATGGGGGAGGCCGCCGGTTCCGCCGCGGCGCTCGCGCTCTCAGGAAACCGCATCCCGCGCGATATCCCCATTGAAAAATTACAGGAAACGTTGAAACAACAGGGCGCCTTCATCGGGCGGGACCAGCCCGTGCCTGAAGGTTTGTGACGGTTGTAACATTACGACCGAGAGAACGACGACGGAGGAGACGGAATGATCGGGATTGCGCGGCTCGCACTGGCTGGCCTGATGGCGATCACAGCGATGGGCACGGCCCGGGCCGAAGACGCGCTGAAGGCCAGGGTCGGCGTGCTCCGCCTGTCGTCGTCCGCGCCCGTCTTCATTGCGCAGGACAAGGGCTATTTCCGCGAGGCCGGTCTCGACGTCGAGCTGAAGTTCTTCGATGCGGCGCAGCCGATCGCGGTGGCGACCACATCGGGCGACGTCGATTTCGGCGTCACCGCATTCACCGCCGGTCTCTACAATCTCGCCGGCAAGGGCACGCTGAAAGTGATCGGCGGCATGAGCCGAGAGAAGGCCGGTTATCCCCTGATCGGCTATTTCGCCAGCAACAACGCCTATGCCGCCGGGCTGAAGACGCCGAAGGACCTCGCGGGCAAGCGCGTAGCCGTGACGCAGGTTGGCTCGTCCTTCCACTATTCGCTGGGGCTGCTCGCCGACAAATACGGTTTCAAGCTCGCCGACGTGAAGATCGTGCCGCTGCAATCGCTGTCGAACGCGGCCGCCGCCTTGAAGGGCGAGACGGTCGATGCGGCGCTGCTGCCGATCTCCACCGCGCGAAAGCTGATGGACGAAGGCGGCGCGAAGTTTTTGGGATGGGTCGGCGACGAGACGCCGTGGCAGCTCGGCGCAGTGTTCGCTTCGCCGAAGACGCTGACCAACAAGGTGCTGGTGACGAAATTTCTCGGCGTGCTCGCGAAAGCCGACCGCGAATATCACGACGTCATCCTCGCAGCCATGAAGGACGGCGTCGCCCCCATCAACGACAAGACCAGGCCGCTGCTGGAGATCATCGCCAAATACACCAATTTGCCGGTCGAGCAGGTGGTCGGCAATTGCGCCTATATCGATCCCGACGGCAAGCTGGACGTCAAGAACGTCGACAACCAGATCAAATGGCTCCAAGAGCAGGGATTCGCGGACAAGGGCTTTGATGTGAACACGATCATTGCCAAGGATTTTGTGAAGGCGGATTGAGAGTAGAACGCAGCTTATGGACCTGATCGCCAACCACATCAGCCATCGCTTCGGTGACCTCGCCGTGCTCGACGACGTTTCCTTCACCGTCGGTGCCGGCGAGGTGGTGGCGATCGTCGGGCCTTCGGGATGTGGCAAAAGCACGCTGCTGTCGATTCTCGGCGGACTGTTGCAGCCATCGTCGGGCGCGCCCGAGCTGCGCGGATCGCCGCCGGCGGACAGTCTCAATCCGCTGACCTTCGTGTTCCAGGATTTCGCGCTGCTGCCCTGGGCGACGGTGGAGGAGAATGTCGAATTCCCGCTGCTGCATACCCAGCTCTCGGCCGTGCAGCGCCGCGCGCTGGTCGACGATGCCCTGCGCCGCACCGGCTTGACCGATTTTCGCACAACCTATCCGAAGCAGCTTTCCGGCGGCATGCGCCAGCGCGTCGGCATTTCGCGCGCGCTTGCGGTCAAGCCCGCCATCCTGCTGATGGACGAGCCGCTGTCGGCGCTGGATTCGCAGACCCGCGAACTTTTGATGGAAGACTTCGTCCGCCTGCTCGCCGATGGCGGCATGGGCGCAGTCTATGTCACCCACAATCTCGAGGAAGCCGCACGGCTCGCCGACCGCATCGTGGTGCTGTCGCGGCGGCCGGGCCGTATTCGCGAAGTCGTGGCCGTACCGATGACGCGCACCGAGCGCGGCGAGATCGCTGCGCGTGAAAAGCTGCTGGCGCTTCAGAACCAGATCTGGTCGCTGATCCGCAACGAGGCGATCGACGCCGAGCGCGAGGTCCAGCATGCTTGATCGCGCGGGGACGTCTGCGAAGGACGACACGACGCGGCGCGTCCGTTTTCGCGGCGCCGGCTTCGTGCCCGCCAGCAGCCGCTTCGGCGGCTGGATCGCGCTCGCCCTCGTCATCGCGATCTGGCAGGCGGCCGGCAGCGCCGGGCTCGTCAATCCGCTGTTCCTGCCGGCGCCGGCTGCGATCGCGCGCGCGATCTACGAGCTCGCGATGTCAGGCGCGCTGTGGCAGCATCTGTCGGCCTCGATCCTGCGCATCGGCGTCGGCTGGGTGCTGGGAACGGCGGCCGGCGTCGCGGTCGGCTTCGCCATCGGCCTGTCGCGGCTTGCGCGCAGCGTCGGCATCACCTTCATCTCGGCGCTGTTCCCGATCCCGAAGATCGCACTTCTGCCATTGCTCATTCTCTGGCTCGGCATCGGCGAAGAGCCGAAGATCGCGACCATTGCGCTCGGCGTGTTCTTCTCGACCGCAATCTCGGTCTATAGCGGCGTCGATGCGGTGCCGCGCAACCTCATCCGCATGGCGCAGAGTTTCAACGTTCCCTTCGCCACCATCGTGCGCAAGGTGATCTGGCCCGGCGCGCTGCCCGCCATCCTCGCCGGCTTCCGCATCACCGCGTCTGTCGCACTGCTGCTCGTCGTCAGTGCCGAGATGATCGGCGCCCAGTATGGCATCGGCGCCTTCGTGCTTCAGGCCGGCAATCTGATGCAGACGGACCAGCTGCTCGCGGGCGTGGTGATCCTGTCGGTGTTCGGGCTTGTGGTGGGGAAGGTGATCGGCTGGCTGGAGACGCGGTTGCTGCACTGGCGGTAGCCGCAACCCGCGCGACTGCAGGGTGGGCAAAGCGTAAGCGTACCCACCATCTCTTCATCAGTCGCTGAAGTGTGGTGGGCACGGCGCAAGGGCGCCTTTGCCCACCCTACGAAACCGGCGGCTCACGCATTCCCGCGATCTTCCCGAAACAGATCCAGCTTCTGCTGCACCGGGCGATCCGAGAAGCTGAACAGCACGGCGTCGTCTTCGGCTTCGTGCGTCACCCACTGCCAGCTCGGCACCACGAACAGATCGCGCGGGCCCCATTCGAAAACGGCATCGCCAATCCGGCTGCGTCCTTTGCCCTCGATCGGACAGAACACCGTCGCATCGGTCGCGCGGTAGCGTGCGGTCTTGAAACCCTTCGGCAGCAACTGGATGAAGGTGCCGATGGTCGGCATTGCGAAATCGCCGGTCTCGGGATTGCTGAATTTCAGCTTCAATCCGTGGCAGGCGTCCCACTCCTGGCTCGCGCGTGCCTTCTCCAGCGCCTCGCGGGTGTAGGCATAGGGATAGCTGAAGATCGGAGAGGTCTTGGACGATCGCTTCACGTCGACCGGTAGCAGATTGTGGCCGTAGCGCGCAAAGCTGTCGCCGGCGGGCTTTGTGATCCTCTGCTGGTCGTCCTTGGAACCTTCCGCAAAGGAGCAGTCGAAGAACTGCACCAGCGGGATGTCGAGGCCGTCGAGCCAGAACATCGGCTGGTCGGTCTCGTTGGAATGATCGTGCCAGGTCATCGACGGCGTGATGATGAAATCGCCGGGCTCCATCGCGGTGCGCTCGCCGTCGACCGCGGTGTGAGCGCCCTTGCCTTCGAGCACGAAGCGCAGCGCCGACTGGCTGTGGCGGTGTGCGGGCGCGACGTCGCCGGGCACCACCATCTGCACGCCGGCATAGAGCGAGGTCGTGATTTTCGACTGGCCGCGCAGGCCGGGGTTCTCCAGCACCAGCACGCGCCGCTCGGCTTCCTTGGCCGTGATCAGTCGGCCTGCTTCCGTCATGTAGTCGCGGATGACGTCGAATTTCCACAGATGCGGCCGGCAGGCGCTCCTCGGCTCCGGCGTGATCAAATCGCTCATCACCGTCCACAGCGCGGTGAGGTTTTCGCCGTCAATCTTCTTGTAGAAGGCCTCGCGTTCCGGCGTCTTGGTCACGGCTTCCATGGTGCGGCTCCCGTTCGTTTTGTTGATTGACAGTATACTGACGATCTAGGTAGCGTCAACGTGACGAACGGCCTACAAAGCCGCTGTCATTCCGGGGCGCGCCGAAAGGCGCGAGGCCTGAATCCATACTCCCGATCGTGGTTATGGATTCCGGGCTCGACGCTAACGCGTCGCCCCGGAATGACGAACAAAATACAGGGAGGGTTCCGATGAAGCTGCACGGCTATTTCCGCTCCAGCGCCGCCTATCGGGTGCGGATCGCGCTGAACCTCAAGGGCCTCGGCGCCCAGCACCTGCCGCATCATCTTCGCAAGGGCGAGCAATGTGCGCCCGCCTATCTCGCCATCAATCCGCAAGGGCTGGTGCCGACGCTGGAGAACGATGCGGGAGCGGTGCTGACCCAATCGGTCGCCATCATCGAATGGCTCGACGAGACGCATCCCAATCCGCCGCTGCTGCCGAAGGATCCGCTGCGGCGCGCGAAGGTGAGGGCGTTCGCGCTGGCGATCGCCTGCGACACCCACCCGGTGCAGAATTTGAAGGTGCTGGCGCGGCTGCGCGAGCTTGGGCTCGCCGAGGAGAAGGTCCAGGACTGGGCGGCGTGGGTCAACCGCGAGGGGCTGTCGGCCTGCGAGACGCTGATCAGGGACGAGCCGGGGCCGTTCTGCTTCGGCGATGCGCCGACGCTCGCCGATCTCTGCCTGGTGCCGCAGCTCGCCAATGCCCGCCGCTTCGGCGTCGATGTGTCGACCTATCCGCGGCTGCTGAAGGCGGAGGCTGCGGCAAAGGCGCTGCCGGCCTTCGCAAACGCCGCGCCGGAGAAGCAGCCCGATGCCGAGTAAGCCCGCCCCTCCGATCACGATCGACGCGGTCTATGCCGCGCCGGGCTATCTGTTCCGGCGCATGCAGCAGATCGCAGTCTCGATCTTCATGGAGGAGTGCAAGGCGTTCGATCTCACGCCGGTGCAATATGCGGCGCTGATCGCGATTCACACCCACCCCGGCATCGACGCGACACGGCTGTCGGCGGTGATCGCCTTCGACCGCTCCACCCTCGGCAGCGTGATCGAGCGGCTGCAGGCCAAGGATTTTATCGAACGCAAGCCGGCACCCGAAGACAAGCGGATCAAGCTGCTCTATCTGACGAAATCGGGCGCCGCGATCCTGCGCGAGATCATCCCCGCCGTCGAGCGCGCCCAGGCGCGGATGCTGGAGCCGCTGAAACCCGCCGACCGCAAGGCGCTGATGGGGCTTTTGGTGCAGCTCGTCGACCTCAACAACGAGGCCTCGCGCGTGCCGCTGCGCGCGGAGGACGCGCTGGAGCATATGGGGAAGGCGGGGTGAGCGGGATGGTCGGCGGATGCGGTGACGCTGTCGCCTTTATCTCCGCTGTCATTCCCCGCGAAAGCGGGGAATCCAGTACGCCGCGGCTTCTCGGTTCAATCACAACCGCCTCGGAATACTGGATCGCCCGCTTTCGCGGGCGATGACAGCGAGTTTGGGATTGCTACATCCGCAACAACGCCTGCCGGTCAATCTTCCCAGTCCCCGTCTTCGGCAGCTCGTCGATGAAGATCACCTCGCGCGGATACTTGTAGGGAAGCAGCTTGCCCTTGACGTAATCCTGCAGCCGCCGCGTCGCCTCATTCTGATCGGTCGCGCGGTTGTTCATCACCACGACCGCCTTCAGCGTCATGCGCCGGTCCGGCAGCTCGGCGGCGAACACGGCGCATTCGCGGATGTCGGGTGTGGTCGGCGAGGCACAGCTCGACTTCGAGCGGGTAGACCCACTGGCCTGAGATCTTGATGAGGTCGTCGGCACGGCCGCGGAAGAAGTGGAAGCCGTCGGCATCGCGCACGAAACGGTCGCCGGTGTAGATCCAGCCGCCCTCGCGGATGGTCTCGGCGGATTTGTCCGGCCGGTTCCAGTACAGCGGCGTGTTGGAACCGCCGCGCACCCACAAGATGCCTTCCTCGTCGTCGGCGACGTCGCGGCCGTCCTTGTCGCGCAGTGCGACCTCGTAGCCTGGCACGCGCAGGCCGGCGGCGCCGAGCTTCTTCTGTTCGGGGCGGTTGGAGAGGTAGATGTGCAGCACCTCGGTCGAGCCGAGGCCTTCGACGATTTCGAGGCCGGTGAGCGTCTTCCAGCCGTTGAAGACGTCCGCAGACAGGACCTCGGCCGCCGAAAGCGACATGCGCAGCGACGAGAAGTTGGTCTTGTCTGCCCCCTCCGCCTTGGTCAGTGAGGTGTACAGCGTCGGCAGGCCGAAGAAGACCGTCGGCTTGTATTGCTCGATCGCGGCAAAGATCGATGCAGGCTTCGGCTGGCCCGGCAGCAGCAGCGTCGCGGCACCCGCGGAGAACGGGAAGGTGACGGAGTTGCCGAAACCGTAGGCGAAGAAGATCTTCGGCACCGAGAAGCAGATGTCGCCGGGCGTCAGCTTCAGCACGTTCTGCGCAAAGGCGGCATCGCTGTAGGCCATGTCGTGCTGGAGATGCACGATGCCCTTGGGCCGGCCGGTCGAGCCGGAGGAGTACATCCAGAACGCCATCTCGTCGCGATGGGTGTCCGCTTCCGCGAGCTCGGCCGGGAACTGCGCGAGCCAGCCTGGCGCCGCGATCGCAGCAGGCGCGGCGTGGGCGCGCGCTTCGCCGTTGACGACGATCAGCGTGCGCAGGCAGGTCGCCGCGCAGGCCTCCGCATCGAAGCGCGTCGCGAATTCGGCATCCGCCACCGCGACCGCGGCGCCGGAATCGGCGAGATAGAATTGCAGCAGGTCCGGCGGCGTCAGCGTGTTGATCAGGAGCGGCACGAAGCCGGCGCGCACCGCGCCGAAGAATGCGGCCGGATAGGCCGGGGTATCGTCGAGGAACAGCAGCACGCGGTCGCCGCGCTTCAGGCCAAGCGACGCGAAACCGTTGCCCCAGCGGCAAGTTTCCGCGCAAAGCTCGGAATAGCTGCGGGTCCCCGCGGGTCCGATCAGCGCAGGCTTGTCGCCGCGGCCCTTGGCGAGCTGGTCGAACAGCACGCGGCTGGCATTGTAGGTTTGCGGAATGGCAAAGCCGATTTCACGGGCGCCCGGGCCGTCAGCGGGCACCTGGTCGCGGATCTCGCTGCTCATGCGGCATCTCCGCCGTTCTTCTCGGCCTCGTAGCGCGTCATGAAGGCGGGCGACATCGCGCGCAGCCGGGGGTCGTCGATACGGCCGGAGCGGGTGATGTAGCTGTAGGCGAAGTCCATCAGGCCGAGCTGCATGTGCTGGGCGAAGTGCTCGTACCAGAAGGCCGAGGTGCGCGCGGCATTGACGAGCTTCTGCACCACCGGTTTTCGCGCGGCCTGATAACGGTGCAGCGCGGTCGACAGATGCGCATCCGACTCCAGCGCCTTGACCAGCGCAATGGCGTCCTCGATCGCGAGCCGCGTCCCCGAGCCGATGGAGAAATGCGCCGAGTGCAGGGCGTCGCCGAGCAGCACCATGTTCTTGAACGACCAGTGCTCGTTCCAGACCCAGGGAAAGTTGCGCCAGACCGACTTGTTGGAGACCAGGCAGTGGCCGCCCAGCGTGTCGGCAAAGACCTCCTCGCAGACGCCCTTGCACTGCTCGGCATCCTTGTAGGCGAAGCCATAGGCCTGCCATGTCGCGTGGTCGCATTCGACCAGGAAGGTGCTCATGGTCGGGGAGTAGCGATAGTGATGGGCATTGAAGGCGCCGCGGTCCGTCTTCACGAAGGTCTGCGACAGCGTGTCGAAGCGTTTCGAGGTCCCGTACCAGACGAACTTGTTGGAGGAGTAGGACAGCGACGTGCCGAAATCGCCCTCATAGGCGCGCCGCACCAGCGAATTCAGCCCGTCGGCCGCGACGATCAGGTCGTGGCCGTTGAGCTGGTCGATGGCGTGGATCTGCGTGTCGAAGCGCGGCGTGACGCCGGCGTCGAGCGCGCGCTGCTGGAGGAACTGCAGGAGCTCCAGCCTGCCGATCGAGGAGAAGCCGACGCCGTCGATGGCGACGCTGTCGCCGTGAAGGTTCAGCGTGATGTTCTCCCAGCTCTCCATATGCGGCGCGATCGCATCGACCGTTTCGGGGTCGTCGGCGCGCAGGAATTCCAGGGCCTGATCGGAGAACACGACGCCAAAGCCCCAGGTCGCGTCGGCCGGGTTCTGTTCGAACAGGTCGACTTGATCCTCGGGATGACGCTTCTTCCAGAGATAGGCGAAATAGAGCCCACCGGGCCCCCCGCCAATCACGGCGATCCGCAACGTCTGCCTCCCTAATTGACAGTATACTTACTATCTAGGGGTAGACTAATGTGCTCCGGCTTTCCACGCCAGCGGAATTATCGAAGGCGAGGCGCGCCGAAGCTTACTCCCGGACACGCGTCTGGCGCGTGTCCGAAGCAGTGACGTTGCGAACCATAACCAAACCGCGCGGGCTTGGCCATCCGGGGTCAGACGCAGCGCTTCACGTAGACGCCGTTCACCAGCACCCTGGTACAGCGGACCGCGGGAACCGGCTTGCGCACCACGACGGCCGCATTCGGCCCGGCACAGCCGGCGCGGTAGACGCCCCGGGCGCACACCACCGCGTTGGCATCGGTAGACTCAAAGGTCATGCTCGCGCCGAAGGCGAGGAGCGCGGCAGCAATAAGCAGAAATGAACGCATGTCTTTCTCCCGGTCTTGTCGTGATCGAAATCGGTTACTTGCAAAGGGTTTGTCGCGGCCGGCGCGCGAAAATTCATTCGCGCGCGCCCGATCGTGGTCGCGCGCTTGGCGCGCAATCCCGCGCCGCTTATCGCGCCGCGAATGGCGCCAGCACTTCCTTGCAGGCGGGCGACAGTGATGCGGCATTGCTGGAGATGCATTGCACGATGCGGCCCCCGCCCGGCGCGACGCCGGCGCAGAGCGTGCGGATGTCGGCACCGCAGGCCGAGCGCACGATGAACAGTTCTTCGCGCGGCCGTAGCGGGCGCAGAACGATCACGGCCGGCGCCGCCGCCGGTGCTGCTGCCGCAGGAGCTGCGCCCGCAGGTGCTGCTGTCGCAGCAGCGCTGCCGCCACCGGTTGCGGCGCTCACCGCCTTCTCACAGGCCGGCGAAACCTTGGCCTTGTTCTTCTCGAGGCATTCGAGGGCGGGGGCGCCGCCCGGCGGCACGCTGGCGCACACCTTGGGATAATCGGCGCGGCACGCGCTCTTGACCGCGGCAATCTGCGTGCTGCTCGGCTGCTTTGACGCTGCCGCTTTCGGAGCGGCTGCGGCGGCGGGCTTCGCCCCGGCGGCGGGGGCCGCTTCGGTCTTTGCCGGTTCAGATTTGGCGGGCGCAGCTTCAGTCTTCGGCGCCGCAGCGGGCTCGACCGCGCGAACCGCGGTCTGGCATCCCGATGACAGGCTGGACATGTTCTTCTGGAGACATTGATACGCCTCCGCGCCACCGGGCGTGACGCTCGCGCAGTGTGCCATGAAGTCCGAGCGGCATGCGGAACGGATGGCGCTCTTCTGAGCCTCGGTCGGCGCTTGCGCGAATGCGCCTGTTGCAGTTGCGAAGAGCGTTGCCGCCAGCAGCGCGCGACGCGTTGACGCGTGTTTCAACGTGTTGAACATTTGGGTAAATTCCCTGCCCTGTCGGTCACGCCGACGATTTTTAAATGTAATGCAAGCAATCATTGCGGGTGATGCCGCGTGCAGCATCATTGGCTGCCTCGGCCTCTACCGCAAGTAGATTATACGGGCGCAATTGCGACGTAACCAGAGCATGATCCGGAAAAGTGTGCCGCGGCTTTCCCTCGCGACAAACGCGGAACGCGTTGGCGCGGAGATCATGCTCAAACAATACGGCGTCAGAGCTTGACCATGCGCTTGCCGCGGTTCTCTCCCGCCAGCAATCCGATCAGCGCCTTCGGCGTATTCTCCAATCCGTCGATGATGTCCTCCTGCACCTTCAGCTTGCCGGATGCGACCCAGCCCTGGAGGTCGGCGAGCGCGCGCTGGCTCTCCTTCATGTAGTCCATCACGATGAAGCCCTGCATGACGAGCCGCTTCACCACGATCAGGCCGGGCACGCCGCGCGGGCCGTGCGCGGCAGGTGCGCCGTCATATTGCGAGATCGCGCCGCAGCAGGCGATGCGGCCGTAATTGTTCATCTGCGGCAGGCAGGCTTCCAGAATGTCGCCGCCGACATTGTCGAAATAGACGTCGATGCCTTTTGGCGCCGCCGCGCGCAGGGCCTTGAACACCGCGCCGTCCTTGTAGTCGACGGCGGCATCGAAGCCGAGCTCGGAGGTCAGCCAGTTGCACTTGTCTGCGCCGCCGGCGATGCCGACCACGCGACATCCCCTGATCTTGGCGATCTGCCCGACGATCGAGCCGACGGAGCCGGCCGCCGCGGACACCACGACGGTCTCGCCCTCTTTGGGCTTGCCGATCTCCAGCAGGCCGAAATAGGCGGTGAGGCCGGCGATGCCGAACACGCTGAGCAGATGCGTCATCGGTTCGAGCTTCGGCATTTTCGTGAGATGCTTTGCCGGCACCGCGGCAAACTCCTGCCAGCCGGTGTCGCCGAACACGATGTCGCCGGCAGCCAGCCCCGGCGCCTTCGAGCTGACGACCTCAGCGATGCCGCCGCCGGCCATCACGCTGTTGGCCTCGACCGCGGAACGATAGGTCGCGCCATGCATCCAGGCGCGGTTGGCGGCGTCGAGCGAGATGTAACGCACCTGCAGCAAGGCCTCGCCGTCCTTCGGCTCCGGCATCGCACCCTCGACCATCTTGAAGTGCTCGGCACCGAGCTTGCCGCTGGGCTTTTCGACCAGAAGAATCTGGCGATTGATGCTGCTGCTCATGGCGTTTCCTCTTCGTTTGCTTGACGATTATGGATGCAGCCGCCGCAAAGAAAACGTGCAAGCCGCATTCGTTGTGCGCTGCATGAAGGCTAGATCGCGCCGACCCGTTTCGCAACGGGAACATCAGGCCATCGCGCGAGCACGCCAAGCGTGTTGCGTCGTCGTCATATCTGCGACATCATGAAGCGCCGGTGTAGGTGGGGGTAAGCGATGTCGAACAAGTTTACGCAATACATTCTGGCCGCGATGGTGCTGGGCATCGTCATGGGGGCGGCGATCTTCAACTTCCTGCCTGACACCAGAGCCGAATGGGCTTCCTCCATCAACCTGATCGCCATGATGTTCCTGCGCCTGATCAAGATGATCATCGCGCCGCTGGTGTTTGCGACGCTGGTCGGTGGCATCGCGCATATGGGCAGCGGCTCGCGGCTCGGGCGCATCTTCGCCAAGACCATGGGCTGGTTCGTCAGCGCGTCCTTCGTGTCGCTGCTGCTCGGCCTCGTCATGGTCAATCTGCTCCAGCCCGGCGCGAACTTCCCCGGCACGCTGCCGCAGGCGGGGCAATCGACCGGCTTGCCGGTCTCGGCCTTCTCGATCGAAAAATTCCTGACCCATCTGATCCCGACCTCGATCGCCGACGCCATGGCGCAGAACGAGATCCTGCAGATCGTGATCTTCGCCGTGTTCTTCTCGGTGGCGATGGGCTCGATGCCCGAACGGTCGAAGCCGATCCTGGCAATGATCGACGACGTCGCTCACATCATGCTCAAGGTGACGAGCTATGTGATGCTGTTCGCCCCGCTCGCGGTATGGGCCGCCATCACGGCCACTGTCGCCAAGAACGGCCTCGGCGTGCTGTGGAAGCTCATCGTCTTCATGGGTGGCTTCTATCTCGCGCTTGGGATCCTGTGGGTCATCCTGATGATCGTCGGCTTTGTGGTGATCGGGCCGCGATACAGCCATCTGCTGAAGCTGATCCGCGAACCCCTGATGATCGCGTTCTCCACCGCGAGCTCGGAAGCGGCCTATCCGAAGACGCTGGAGGGGCTGACCAAGTTCGGCGCGTCGTCGCGGATCTCGAGCTTCGTGCTGCCGCTCGGTTACTCCTTCAATCTCGACGGCACGATGATGTACTGCACCTTCGCGAGCATCTTCATCGCGCAGACCTACCACATCGAGATGTCGCTCGCGACGCAGCTGGCGATGCTCGCGACGTTGATGATCACCTCCAAGGGCGTTGCCGGCGTACCGCGCGCATCCCTCGTGGTGATCGCCTCGACGCTGTCGCAGTTCGGCATCCCCGAGGCAGGCCTGCTGATGATCATGGGCATTGACACGTTCCTCGACATGGGACGCAGCGCCACCAATGTCATCGGCAATTCGCTCGCGACCGCCGTGGTCGCGAAGTGGGAAGGTGAGCTCGGGCCCGAGCACGAGCTCGGACCCGGCGAAGCGACGACGCCGGACATGGTTCCGGGCGAACTGCCCGCGATGGCCGGCCATTGACGGGAGTGCATCATGCGCCTTTCAACGGCGATATCGGGTGGCCTGTTGCTGGCGGCGTGCCTGCTGGCAACCGGCGCCTCCGCCCAGACCGGCGGCAGCGAAGGGCTTAGCCCGACGCTGTCGGCCATCAAGAACAGGCACACCGTGCGGCTCGGCTATCGCGAGAGCTCGCCGCCGTTCTCCTTCCTCGACCAGTCAGGCCGCCCGATCGGCTACAGCCTCGAACTCTGCGAGGCCATCGTCGAGGAGATCGGCGTCGAGGTCGACGATCCCGATCTGAAGATCGACTACGTCAAGGTCACCTCGGACGACCGCATCGACGCCGTGCTCCAGAACAAGATCGACCTGGAATGCGGTTCGACCACGGCCAATGCCGAGCGGGGCAAGCGCGTCGCGTTCTCGCCTTTGATGTTCGTCGCCGGCACCAAGCTGATGGTGCCGAAGGCATCAAAGGTCCAGTCGTTGACCGACCTGAAGGGCAAGACCGTGGTGGTGACGAAGGGCACCACCAACGAGCAGGCGATCCAGGCGGCCGACAAGAAGTCCTCGCTCGGCCTCAACATCGTCACCTCGCCGGATCACGAGCAGTCCTACCAGATGCTCGTCGACGGCAAGGCCGACGCGTTTGCAACCGACGACATCCTGCTCTCCGGCCTGATCGCTCGCCATAAGGCGCAGGACAAGTTCCGCGTCACCGGCGATTACCTGTCCTATGACCCCTACGGCATCATGTTCAGGAAGGGTGAGCCTCAGCTGACGGCGGTGGTCGACCGCACCTTCCGCAAGCTCGGCTCCAATCGCGATCTCGTTCCTCTCTACAACAAATGGTTCACCGCGCGGCTGCCCACCGGCGAACGCCTGAACGTGCCGATCTCCCTGCAGCTGGAGGAAGCCTTCAAGGCGATGGACGATTCCGCGAGCGCGAATAATTGAGCGCTTACTTCCTTCTCCCCTTGTGGGAGAAGGTGGCGCGAAGCGCCGGATGAGGGGGCTCTATCCGCACGTTAAATCTACGTTGAGGAGAGAGACCCCTCACCCGTCTCGCCGCTACGCGGCGAGCCACCCTCTCCCACAAGGGGAGAGGGGACGCAGCGCACTTTGTCGCAAGAGTTCGATCAACGTTATGCCCCAAACACCCGATCCAGCGCCGCATCGTACGTCGCCTGCACCAGCTCCGGATGCAGCTTCGCCAGCGCTTCCATCATCACGCCGGAATTGATTTCCAGCACCCGCCACTCGCCATCGACACGGACCACGTCAATCGATGCGAAGGCGATGTCGATGGCGCTCGCGGCATCGGTCGCGAGCTTCACGCAGGCCGTTCGAACCTTGTCGTCCTCCAGCAGCACCGGCTTTGCGCCGGCATCGAGGTTGTGTCGCCAATCCGACCCACGCTGCTTGCTGTAGACGACGAGTGGCACATCATCGAGCAGGATCACGCGCACCTCTTGCTCGATCGCGACATAGGGCGAGATCACGAGTCCGGCGCTCATCGAAAAGACCTCGGCGGCCGCTTGGTCGAGTTCCGCCTCTGTCGTCACCTTGAACACCGCGCGCCCCGATGTTCCCTCGTTCGGCTTCACCACCACGCCTTGCGGATGGTCGTGAAGCAGCTCGAGCATTGCGTCTCGCCAATTGGGACCAACAACGTTCTTGCCCAGCTTTGGGTTGAGGAAGAGGCGATGGGGAACGCATCGTACGCCCTCAAGCGCCAGCACCTCGGCAGTGGCCGATTTGTCGTTGGCGAGACGGTGCGCGATGGCGCTGTTGAGACCGATGTCGTAGCCGAACGCGAAGTGGCGCTTCGCGCGGCTGCGCATCGCGAGCAGCCAGCCGCCGGCGCGGACATCGAGCGCGATGCCATGGGTCGCGCAATAGCGCCTGATCGCCTGGACGAAGATCCGCTCGCCGCTTGCCATGTGTTCAGTCGTTCCTGTCGCCAAAAGCCGCAAAAATGCGGGAAACGGCGCCAAACCGGGGTGAAAGTCAGAGCTATTCTTAATGAAATTCTCGCGAGCGCGACGGAAATTAAGTGCTGCAATCAGGCCCTGAAGGGAAAAGAAATTGCCCGCCGCGCATGCCCGGCAGCAGATTCATTAATGATGTGGCCATTTCCGCCGCAAATGCCGGTTTGAGCGGCATCAATTGCATCCGGAACGAGGTTGATTATTGGCCTCAATGGCGTAGATCACACACGCGAAATCCTCCGCCATGGCAATGGTGTCCGCCCCGCTTTCAGGGGCCGGGCAATGCTTTTGCCCTAAAACCGCAATTATTCGGAATATCGAAAATCATGAGCGCGTTTTACCGAGAGAAGGTTCTTTCCGTCCAGCACTGGACCGACACGCTGTTCAGCTTCCGCGCCACGCGCGACACCGGCTTTCGCTTCCAGAACGGCCAGTTCGCCATGATCGGCCTCGAGGTCGATGGCCGTCCGCTGCTGCGCGCCTACAGCATGGCGAGCGCCAACCACGAGGAAGAGCTCGAGTTCTTCTCGATCAAGGTTCAGGACGGTCCGCTGACCTCGCGCCTGCAGAAGATCAAGGAAGGCGACACCATCCTGGTCGGCCGCAAGGCGACCGGCACGCTGATCACCGACAACCTCATTCCCGGCAAGCGGCTGATGCTGCTCTCGACCGGCACCGGTCTCGCGCCCTTCGCCAGCCTGATCAAGGACCCCGAGGTCTACGACCAGTTCGACAGCATCGTGCTGGTGCATGGCTGCCGCCAGGTCTCCGAGCTTGCCTATGGCGAGAAGCTGGTTGCTTCCTTGCGCGAGGACGAGCTGTTCGGGGAGCTGCTGGCGGACAAGCTGATCTACTATCCGACCGTGACCCGCGAGCCGTTCAAGAACCGCGGCCGCATCACCGACCTCATCAACTCCGAGCAGATCTTCAACGATATCGGACAGGGCCCGCTCGACATCGAAACCGACCGCATCATGATGTGCGGCAGCCCGGCGATGCTGGAAGAGCTGAAGGTGATGTTCGAAGGCCGCGATTTCATCGAGGGAAGCGGCAACAAGCCCGGCCATTTCGGGATCGAGAAGGCGTTCGTCGAGCGGTAAGCCGCTCGTTTTCTGAGCGACGCCTTTAGCCACAACATCGGTGTCGTCCCGGGGCGCGCGACTTGTCCGCCGTAGCTCGAAGAGCGAAGGCGTAAGCGCGAGCCCGGGACCCATAACCACAGGACGTGGTTTGGCGACGGCTAGTGGCTATCAGCTCGCTCCATAACCTCTCCCTGTGGTTATGGGTCCCCGCGTGCGCGGGGACGACAGTTGAGAGTTTGGCTGGCATCTCGCCTCACACTCGCTAGGCCATCCACGTCCCTCACCCTCCTCCCCCGACTTTGTTATTGGCGCGTCTCGCGCGCCCCTTGTTATAAGCTCGCGCCAAAATCTCGCCGCGATGTTGCAATGCGAGAGCTGGGGAGCTGCGCAAATCTTGTCTGTGATCGACCATGGTTCGCCGAAACCGACCGCCTTCGTGCTGGCGGGCGGCGGCAGCTTCGGGGCGATCCAGGTCGGGATGATGCATTCGCTGGCGAGCCACGGGGTCGTCGCCGATCTCGTGGTCGGCTCCAGTGTCGGCGCGATCAACGGCGCCTATTATGCCGGCGATCCCTCGCTCAAGGGCGTGCTGGGGCTGGAAGCGGTCTGGCGCGGCCTGAAGCGTCATGATGTCTTCCCGGTCACCTGGAAGAGCCTCGCCGGATTCATGTGGCGGCGCGATTTCCTGATTCCCCATGACGGCATCCGCAAGCTGGTCGAGGACCACATCCCCTATCGCAACCTCGAGGATGCCGCGCTTCCGGTGCACATCGTCACCACCGATTTCGTCTCCGGAGAGAGCGTGGTGTTGTCGGAGGGGGCGACGGTGGACGCGATCCTGGCGTCCACTGCGATCCCCGGCGCGTTCTCGCCGGTCTACTACCGCAATCGGTTCCTCGCCGACGGTGCGATCTCCTCAAACACCCCGGTCCGGGTCGCGATCAAGAAAGGCGCAAAACGGCTGGTCGTGCTGCCGACCGGGCACGCCTGCGCGGTGAAGGATCCGCCGGTGGGCGCGGTTGCCAATGCCCTGCATGCGCTGACGCTGCTGATCGCCCGGCAATTGGTGGCGGAGCTCGAGGGGGTGGCGTCCGACATCGAATATGTCGTGGTGCCGCCGCTCTGTCCGCTGGTGGGATCGCCCTACGATTTTTCGCGGACCGACGACCATATCGAGCGTGCGGTCGCGAGCACCGATGCCTGGCTGGCGCGAGGCGGCCTCGAGCAGCACGGCGTCATTCCGCACGAGGCGCAGCCTCATGGTCACTGATTTGTCATTTCATTTGAATCTATTGCACTGCGAAGCCCGCCGCGGGATGGATTGATTTGCGGCATCCGGATTCGGTAGCCTCAAGGCGGGGTCCGCGTCATAACCATGGACGTGGCGCGGGCGTATCATGCCCTGTCAGACTGACGAGAGGGATGTGGTCGTGGCCAACGATAACAAGACGCAAGCTTCGCCCGAAGGGCTGATGGAAACCCTGCTGCTGCCGTTCTCGCCGCGTTTCATCGTGCTGACCATCTGCGCGGTCGTCACCGCGCTGTTGATTGGCATCGGCCTCGCCGATGGCAAGATCTTCGACATCCTGCTGATCCCGATCGCGATCTTCGGCGCTCTCACGCTGCTCGGCGTCCGCGATCTCATGCAGAAGAGTCACGCGGTGCTGCGCAACTATCCGATCTCGGCGCATATCCGTTTTCTGCTCGAAGAGATACGCCCCGAGATGCGGCAGTATTTCTTCGAGAGCGAGAAGGACGGCATGCCGTTCTCGCGCGATACCCGCTCGCTGGTCTATCAGCGCGCCAAGATGGAGCTCGACAAGCGCCCGTTCGGCACCCAGGAGGACGTCTACCGCGAGGGCTACGAGTGGATGCATCACTCGGTCTCGCCGAAGACGCACGCCGAGGAGAAGTTTCGCGTCACCATTGGCGGCCCCGATTGCGCAAAGCCATATTCGGCATCGGTGTTCAACATCTCCGCGATGAGCTTCGGCGCGCTCAGCCCGAACGCCGTGCGCGCGCTCAATGCCGGCGCCAGGAAGGGCGGCTTCGCGCATGACACCGGCGAGGGCGGCTTCAGCCCCTACCATCGCGAGATGGGCGGCGACATCATCTGGGAGATCGGCTCCGGCTATTTCGGTTGCCGTCATCTCGACGGCACGTTCGATCCCGAGGCGTTCGCGCGCGTCGCGAGCCAGGACCAGATCAAGATGGTCGAGCTCAAGATCAGCCAGGGCGCCAAGCCCGGCCATGGCGGCGTGCTGCCGGCTGCGAAGGTGTCGGAGGAGATCTCAAAAATCCGCGGCGTCACGATGGGCGAGGACTGCATCTCGCCGGCCTCGCACCGCGCCTTCTCCACGCCGGTTGGCATGATGCAGTTCATCGCCGAGATGCGACGCTTGTCCGGCGGCAAGCCGGCCGGCTTCAAGCTGTGCATCGGCCACCCCTGGGAATTCCTCGCGATCTGCAAGGCGATGCTGGAGACCGGCATCTATCCTGATTTCATCGTCGTCGACGGCAATGAAGGTGGCACCGGCGCCGCGCCGCTGGAGTTCATGGACCATCTGGGCATGCCGATGCGCGAGGGCGTCAATTTCGTCCACAACGCGCTGGTCGGCATCAATGCGCGCGACCGCATCAGGATCGGCGCGTCCGGCAAGATCGCGACCGCCTTCGACATGGCGCGGGCGATGGCGATTGGCGCCGACTATTGCAACTCGGCGCGCGGCTTCATGTTCTCGCTCGGCTGCATCCAGTCGCTGAGCTGCCACACCGACCGCTGCCCGACCGGGGTTGCGACCCAGGACCCGACGCGTGCGCGTGCGCTCTACGTGCCGCTCAAGATCGACCGCGTGCATAATTATCACCACGCCACGCTGCACTCGCTCACCGAGCTGATCGCCGCGGCCGGTCTCGAACATCCGCAGCAGCTGCGCCCGATCCACTTCAGCCAGCGGACATCGACCACCCAGGTGCGATCCTTTGCGCAGCTCTATCCGTCGCTGCGTCCGGGCGAGCTGCTCGAAGGCACCGAAGATCCGCGCTTCCGTGAAGCCTGGCAGATGGCGCGGGCGGAGACGTTCCAGCCGGCGCCGTAGGGGCCACCGCATGATCCGCCGGATCCTGCGGCGGTGAAAATTCATCGGGGATTGTGGTTGTGTTTTAACGTCTGTGTCAGCTTGGGGTGTAAATTGGCCCCATGGACGAGCGACGCGACAAAACCAGGCACCGCGTGCTGAAAGCCGGAACCATCGAGTTCGGCGGCGGCGCGATCGACTGCACCATCCGCAATTTCTCCGATACGGGTGCCGCGCTCGATGTCACCAGTCCGGTCGGTATCCCGGAGCGCTTCACCCTGGTCATCCAGGCCGACGGAACGCATCTCGCCTGCACGGTCGTCTGGCGCGAGGAGAAGCGGATCGGCGTGCGGTTCGGGTGAGCGGTCTGCGTTTGATCGGCGCGCGCTTAGGGCGCGCTTGTCCGGGACGACGGGTGGAGGGTTGGGTGCGCAATCACCCCGTCTCGACCTCACTCAACCGGCCCGCCAGAATCTTGTCGATCCTGCGTCCGTCGAGATCGACCACCTCGATATGCCAGCCGGCGAAGTCGAAGGCATCGCCGACATTGGGCAGCACGTTGAACTGTTGCAGCACCAGGCCCGCCACCGTGTTGTAGCGGTGCGGCGGCAGCTCGACGCCGAGCAACTCGCCGAACTCGTCGACCGGCATCCAGCCGGAGACCAGCAGCGAGCCGTCATCGCGCCTGACATAGGCCGGCTCCGGCGGTCCCTCCTCGGAATGGAAGGCGCCGACGATCGATTCCAGAATGTCAGCCGTCGTCACGATGCCCTCGAAGGCGCCGTATTCGTCGTAGACCAGGCCGACATGAACCGGAGCGGCTTTCAGGATCGCCAGCACGTCGCGGGCGTCGGCTGATGCCGGAATGCCGGGCGCCTCGCGCACCAGCGCTCGCAGATCCGGCGTGCGCTCGTTCATGTAGGCGACCAGCAGGTCTTTGGCCTGGAGCACGCCGATCGGCTTGTCGCGATCGCCGTCCGAGACGGGAAAGCGCGAATGCGGGCTCTTCGCGATGATCGCTTGAATGGCCTCCGGCGCATCGTTCAGATCGATCTCGTTGACCTCCGTGCGCGGCGTCATGATCGCGCCGACCGGCCGGTCGCCGAGCCGCATGACGCCCGCGATCATCTCTTTTTCGCCCGACTCCAGCACGCCCGCGTTCTCGGCTTCGCTGACGAGGTGATGGATCTCGTCCTCCGAGACCTTCTCCTCGGCCTTGCCGCCGCGGCCGAGCAGCGTGAGGATCAGCTTGCCGGAGAGATCGAGCAGGAAGACGAGCGGCAGCGAGATCCGCGCCAGAACGTGCATCGCGGGCGCGACCTTGACCGCGATGCTCTCGGGGTCGCGCAGCGCCACCTGCTTCGGCACCAGCTCGCCGACGATCAGGGTGGTGTAGGTGATGAGCGTGACGACGATGCCGACGCCGACGATGTCGGCAATCCCTGAGGACAGGCCGAGCTCGACCAGCCATTGCGTCAGCCGCTGTCCGAGCGTCGCGCCGGAGAACGCGCCCGAGAGCACGCCGACCAGCGTGATGCCGATCTGCACCGTCGAGAGGAACTTTCCGGGATCGGCCGCCAGCGTCAGCGCCCGCTCGGCGCCGCGCACCCCCTTGGCCGCGAGCAGCGACAGCCGGGCCGGGCGGGACGAGACCACCGCCAGCTCGGACATGGATAACAGGCCGTTAATGACGATCAGGACGACGACGATGATGATTTCGACGGACAACATTGTGCGCAAAGAGAAGGGATACTTGACCCGGCGAACGCCGGACCAAGCCCCTTATATATGAACTCGATGCACAATTTGTCCGGTTCCCGACCAAATTGCCGCAGGCGGGATCAAGCGCTCTCGCCCGGGTTTTCGAGGCTGAACGTCTCCGACTGCTCGTCATATGCGAACAGCTCGCCATAACGTCCCCAGGACACCACGGTCCTGAGCGTCTCGTCCGCATAGTCCTCGGACATGTAGTCCTCGAGCTCGTTGCGGAACCGTGCCGCGGGGGCGGTATGGGAGGGACGTTCGTCGAGCACGCGGCGAATCAATCCCATCACCGGCACGTAAGTGACGAGATGTTCGGCGAACAGCTTCTTGCGTGCGTCGGTTTCGAGATGGGCAAAACGCTTGCCCGTGTCGGTGAGCATCAGGTCGCCTTCGCTCAGCTGGGCGAAGCGCAGCAGTTGCAGGGACTCACCGAGGTGGAGGATCTCGTCGGCCTCGAGCTGGAGCTGGCTTGCGAGCACGGGCAGGTCGGCGTGTCCGTGATAGGGCGGCCCCGCCAGCGTCTCGATCAGGCCCGACAGCACGTTGGACGATACGTGGTGCAGGGTCATGCCGACACCGGAGCCCAGGATGCCTTCGACGGGGGGCGCCTTCGGTTCGGCGCGTTGGGTCATGCGCGCGTAGATGTTGTCGACGAGCTGCCGGAAATGGGGGTCGAGCCGGTTGCGCGGATGCGGCATGTCGACCTTGATCTCGGCGGCGACACGCCCTGGATTGGATGAGAACACCAGGATGCGATCGCACATCAGGACCGCCTCCTCGATATTGTGCGTCACCATCAGGATCGATTTGATCGGCAACCGGCCCTCGATCCAGAGGTCGATCAGGTCCGTGCGCAGCGTCTCGGCCGTGAGGACGTCGAGTGCCGAGAACGGCTCGTCCATCAGCAGGAGGTCGGGATGCACCACCAGCGCGCGGGCGAAGCCGACGCGCTGGCGCATGCCTCCCGACAGTTCCTTCGGGAAGGCGGACTCAAACCCGTCAAGGCCGATCAGGTCGATCGCAGCAAGAGCGCGCTTGTGGCGCTCGGTGGCATCGACGCCCAGCGCTTCGAGCCCGAGCTCGACGTTCTGGAGCACGGTCAACCAGGGAAACAACGCGAATGACTGGAACACCATGGCGACGCCGTTCGGCGGCCCGACGATGATCTCGCCGCGACAGGTCGCCTGTCCCGCAGACGGGCTGACCAGACCGGCGATGATCCGCAGCAAGGTGGACTTGCCGGAGCCGGAGCGGCCGAGCAGGCCGACGATCTCGCCCGAGCGGATCGTCAGGTCGACCTTGTCCAGCACCAGGAGCTGTTCGCCGCTGCCTTTCGGGAAGGATCGGCAGACACCGCGGATGTCGATGAGCGCAGAGGGTTGATCGAGCATGATGGTCTCCTCGTCAGCCGAGCCGCAGGCGACGCTCGCCGAAGGCATAGAGCGGCCGCCAGACCAGACGATTGAACAACGTCACCAGAATGCACATCGTGGCAATTCCGAGCACGACGCGCGGGAAGTCACCGGCTTCCGTGGCGGAAGCAATATAGGCACCGAGCCCGGTGGCCTTCAGATGCGTGTCGCCCCAGCTTGCGACCTCCGCGACGATCGACGCATTCCAGGAGCCGCCGGACGCGGTGATCGCGCCGGTGATGTAATAAGGAAAGACGCCGGGCAGTATCACCTTGAACCACCATCGCCATCCCCCGAGATGGAAGCTGCCGGCGGCTTCGCGCAGATCGGTCGGAAAGGCGCTCGCGCCCGCGATCACGTTGAACAGGATGTACCACTGCGTGCCCAGGATCATCAGCGGGCTCAGCCAGATGTCTGGATTGAGCTTGAAGCTGACAATGGCGACGACAAAGACGGGGAAGGCGAGATTGGCCGGGAAGGCCGCCAGAAACTGGGCCAGCGGCTGGATTCGTTCGGCGAGCTTCGGGCGAAGCCCGATCCACACGCCAACCGGCACCCAGATCAGTGTGGCGAGGGTGATCAGGATGGCGACGCGCAACAACGTGATGAGCCCGTCCCTGATGACGACGAGAACGTCGGACATTCCGAGACTGGCCGAGAGATAGCGATAGGTCAGCCAGGCGGCATATGCCGTGCCGGCGAGGATCAATGCGATCCAGACCGTATCGACGAGGCGTGACGTCTGGTCTTTACCTGGTGCCGCGGGCGGCAGCTTTGGCAGCGGAATGCGCAAGTTCGAGATCGCGCGGTTCAGCGCCGCGAAAGGAAGGGTCAGCGCACGCAGCGCCCGAGTCCGGCGGAACAGGTCGAGCATCCAGGAGGCCGGCGCCTCGCCTGAGGCGGTCTGCTCGAAGCGGAATTTGTCGGCCCAGGCGACGATGGGGCGGAACAGCAGCTGATCATAGGCGATGATCACGAGCAGCATCGCCAGCATGGCGTAGAGGATCGCCGGCAAATCCTGCTGCTGAATTGCCATCGCGACATAGGAGCCGATGCCCGGCAGCGTCACCGTGGTGTTGCCGACCGTGATCGCCTCCGAGGCCACCACGAAGAACCAGCCGCCCGACATCGACATCATCGCGTTCCAGATCAGGCCGGGCATCGCGAAGGGGACGTCGAGGCGCCAGAAGCGCTGCCAGCCGGACAAATGGAAGCTTTGCGTGGCCTCTTCCAGATCCTTCGGAACGTTGCGGATCGACTGGTACAGGCTGAACGTCATGTTCCAGGCCTGGCTGGTGAAGATCGCGAACACCGAGGCGAGCTCGGCGCCGAGCACCTGCCCCGGAAACAAATTCATGAAGAACACGACGGTGAAGGTGAGGAAGCCCAGGATCGGGACGGATTGCAAAATATCCAGCAGCGGGATCATCACCAATTCGGTTCGCCGGCTCTTGGCTGCGATCGCCGCGTAGATGAAGGTGAAGACCGTCGAACAGACGATGGCGAGCAGCATCCGCAAGACGGTGCGCAAGGCATAAAGCGGAAGGTTTGCCGGATCGAGCGTGACCGGTGCGCGCTCGAGCTCGGACAGCGGCGCCGTGGTCTGCTCGCCGCCATAGACGATCAGGACCATGGCGCCGATCACGAGGATCAGCGCCGCGACATCCCAGACATTGGGGAGTAGCGCCCGGCCGATCGCGGCCGTGCGGATATCTCTCGGCTTCATAGGCCCGCCCTTGGGCTGGAATTTTGGGCTAGAACTCTGCGTGCAGGCGGCCCGAGAAGATCGAGACCGGCCCGCGGTCGGCGTTATAGGCCGGGTTTGTGATCAATTGATAGTCCGCGGTCAGCGTGACGTTCTTGTTCACCGAATAGGCATAGTAGGCCTCAAGGATGCGCTCCTTGCGGTAGTTGAGAGCGCCGTCGCCGATGAGAACACCGAGGCCGCCGGCGGCCAGGAAGTCGCGATAATCCTGCGAGATGGCATTGACCGCGCCGCCGATGCCGACGACGTCGTCAGGCCGGCCCCATTTCGTGCCCTTGATCGACAGTCCGCCGGCCAGGCTGCTGTTGATGTCGGTGAAGGCGAGTGTTTCGGTCTTGCCGTCGTTCCAGCTCCAGCGGCCGAACAGCCCGATATCTTCTGTGATCGCCTGCTCGAGGTTGACGACGTAGCCGACCTTGAGGCGGCCGCGGCGGGTCTGCGCGATGTCGAGATTGAGCGCAGGATTGTCCAGCGTCTCGCGGAAGCTGCCCATGTTGGCGCTGTCGACCCAGCCCATGGTCCTGAGCTTGCCAGGTTGGCCGAGCAGCGAGAACCGCGTCTCCAGCTCGATCGCGTACTGACCGCGTTCCCCGACCCTGGTGTCGAAATGATTCGAATTGGACTCCGCGACCATCAGGAAATAGCCGCCGCGCAGCGCCCATTGCTTCTGGTTGAGCTCGGCGGTGACGCCATAGGTGAGACCGACCTTGTCGGCGGAATAGTCGAAGGCGCCCGGCGCCCACAGCGACCAGTTCATGAAATCCTTGCGGGTGTCCTTGGCAAAGGCATTGCCGTCGAACACGTCGATCACCGCGAACTTGCCGGCCTGCACCGTGAGCCTGGACACGTCGACCTTTTGCCCAAGCTGCAACTGGCCGCTCGCGAGCTCTTCCTGCTCGCCGCCAAAGCCGAACGTCTGGCGCACGAACAGCCGCGAGGTGTTGTAATGCGGATAGGGGAAGTTCGATTTCTGCGCTTCGCCGTTGGGAAAGCCTGCCGCGCCCACCGTGTCGTTCAGTCCAAATCCCTGGAGCAGTTCGGGATTGTAATAGACCTCGCCGCCGTCCCACAGCCGCGCGTTCAGGAACAGGCTGTTGCTCCAGGTCGCCTTGGCCTGGGTTGAAGGCGAGAGCGAGTTTGTTCCGCTGTAGAGAGCGGGGAACGACGGATAGCCTTGCGGCAGATAAGTGCTCTGACCGTGAATCTCCCAGCGATCCGATTCCGTGTCGATCAGGGAGCTCTTCGGATTGTAGCTCGGCATGCCCGGCCAATCGACCTTGCGGTTGAGCCCGAGCCTGATCGACTGGAAGTCGAGCGACGAGGAGGTGTATTGGGCCCCCGTGGAGAAGGCGACGTTGGCGCCGTCGAAGCGGCTATAGAGATATTCGAGCCGTGCGCTCCAATGCGGCGCGAAGCCGTATTCGATGCCGGCACCCGCGATCCAGCCGGGCCGCGTGTTCAGGATTTTCGGGACGTCGCCCGCGGCCGGCGTGTCGAAATAGCGCTCGCCCATCCACGCAAAGCCGCCGGTGGCATAGACGAGCCATGGACCGCTGGTGTAGCCGACGCGGCCGCGCAGGCTGGCGGTGTAGTCCCACTGCTGGATGACCGTGTTGGCAGGTGTCGCGAGGAAGGAAACGATCGAGTTGGAGGTGATGTAATTGGGAAACGAAAAATCGCCTTCGACGCCGACGAGCCAGCCGGAGTTGAGCCGGTAGTTGTAGCCGGCCTGCACGCCGCCGATCATGCCGCTGAAGACGCCGCTGCCGTTGATCGCGGTGCCGTCGTTCAGCGCGAAGCTGGACGAGCCACGGCTGTAGCCGGCATGCGCGCCGATATAGAGGCCGGTCCAGTCATAGACCGCTTTCAGCGCCGGCGCCTTCAGCGGCAGATCGGCCGCGTGTACGGCGGCGGGAAAAGCCAGCACGCCCGAGGCAATCGCCGCGGCCGTTCGCAAATACCGGTGCCGGTGACCTCTCAACTTCAAAACGCACGCCCCCAAACGCGAATGTGTCCTATTCGCCGCGATATCCCTGCAGATTCGCGGCGACCCTGTCACGAAGTCTTGGTTGTTCACGCGATCGGACCAGACGATCCCGATTCGACGCGATTTCTTCCCAAGCCCCTGTGCTTGTTACAAACCTTATTGCGATTAATTCGCAATAGCAACTGGCACGGATTGCCGCAGGGGATGGTTCGCACTCTTGTGTGACGGAGCTGCAACAAATTCTCAGGTCCAAAATGAATGACCCGCCCGGGGGGACAGCCGGGCGGGTCGGGGGCACGACACGGGGTGGATGAGGCGCCCGTGTCGAACGCGGGATCCACGTGAGATCGGCCTCAGGTACTCAAATCAGTAGCAAGTACGAACGCGGCCGACGTACTGGCCGAAGGCGTTGTACTGGGCGACCCAGCCGCAGCGGTGATAGCCGTAGTAATAGGGGTCGTTGCTGGCGGCGATCGCGGAGCCGACGACGGCGGCGGTGGCGATGCCGGCACCCACACCCCAGACCCAGCCGGGCTGCTTGGCTTCGGCCGAAGAGGTGGTGGACACGATGCTGCCGGTGACGGCGAGGGCAGCGAGTGCGACGGCGGCAATCCTGGTCTTGATCGACATGTGAAACTCCATCCGGGTTGAGGCGGTCCGTTGTGGCCCGCGTGCCCAGTTGGACGGAGGCTTGCCGCGTCCGGTTCGAATCCAGCAAAAGTGAGCGTGCAGATCGGCTGTTTCCCGAATGATTCCAGTCGGATGCGAGCTAGCCGAGAGGCCCTTTGGCGAGCCTCTTCACGTCGAAGTTATCGACCTCGGCCAGCAGCTCGCAAAAGGCGCGCGCACCCTGATCGACGAGCTGCACACCCTTCTCGGGGACAGCCAGCGTCGCATTGCCGATCGCGCCGCTCGTGTGGAGATCCTGCGCCTGCCAGGCGAACGGTGCGGGCCGCTGCGTCGACAGCCAGCGATACTGCTTTTCCATGGCGATGCTGCTCGCGGGAAAATCCGCGATCGCATCCTTGCGCACCTGATCGGGATAGCGCGCCAGCATGATCGAGGTCTCGACCGCGCCGCCATGGATGCCGTGGCGCACTTCATCCGCCGGGAACAGTTTCTCCGCGCCCGACAGCCGCGACCACGACGTCGTCACCACAAAGAGCTTGCGATGCGCGCGAAGATCCTGCGCGACCAGCATCATTGCCGCGCTGTTGCCGCCATGGCTGGTGATGATGACGAGCTTCTTCAAGCCGCGCCGCGCGACGTCCTCGCCGATTGCGGTCCATCGCTTCAGCGCCACCTCGGTCGGCAGCGTCTGCGTGCCCGGAAAGTCGATATGCTCGGTGGAAATCCCGACCGGTTCAACGGGCAGGAACGTCGCCGGAACATTTGCGGGCAACAGCTCGCGCACGCGCGCGAGATACGCGTCCGCGATCAGCACGTCGGTCTCGAGCGGCAGATGCGGGCCGTGCTGCTCGGTCGCCGCCAGCGGCAGCACCGCGATCCGGCGCGACACGTCTGCAAGGCTCCCATCGGCCCAGTTGATGTCGATCCAGTCGCGGGACGGCGTCATCGTGGTTTCTTTGCCCGAATTTGTCGCGTATTTTGGGGTTATCAGGGGACGCGGGCCTGGCCGGCTCGCGTCCCCGAACTTCATGCGGTTCTATCGCGTTGCCTTCACATCGGCCAGCCACGATCGACGGAGTGCCATCATGACCCCCTCTCATCTGCGGCGAGCGTTAACGGCGGGCTTGATGGCCGCTTGCGTCTCTCTCGCGCCGGTGCGTGCAGAGACGCTGGACAAGGTCACCTTCGGCACCAACTGGGTCGCCGAGGCCGAGCATGGCGGTTTCTTCCAGGCGGTCGCCGACGGCACCTACAAGAAATACGGCCTCGACGTCACCATCGTTCCCGGCGGTCCGAACGAGAACAACCGGATGCTGCTGATCGCCGGCAAGATCGATTTCTTCATGGCCGCGAACACGCTGATGTCGTTCGACGCGGTGGCGAATAACGTCCCCGTCGTCACCATCGCAGCGGTCTTCCAGAAGGATCCGCAGGTGATGCTGACGCAGCCGGACGCCAAGGTCGCCAAGATCGAGGATCTCAAGCCGCTGACCTTGTTCGTCTCCAAGGAGGGCATGACCAGCTACTTCCAGTGGCTGAAGTCCGAATACGGCTTCAACGAGAAGAACGTTCGTCCCTACAATTTCAATCCGCAGCCCTTCATCGCCAAC
Organism: Bradyrhizobium sp. S3.7.6; assembly: GCF_054061875.1. Lineage (NCBI taxonomy): Bacteria > Pseudomonadati > Pseudomonadota > Alphaproteobacteria > Hyphomicrobiales > Nitrobacteraceae > Bradyrhizobium > Bradyrhizobium sp. S3.7.6. The sequence goes on from NZ_JBSSEQ010000001.1 coordinate 1,444,388, forward strand.
CCCAAGAGCGCGATGCAGGGCTACGTCACCTCCGAGCCCTTCGCGGTCGAGAAGGCCGCCGGCTTCAAGCCGAATGTGCTGCTGCTTGCCGATTACGGCTTCAACACCTATTCGACCCTGATCGAGACGCGCCGCGACATGGTCGAGAAAAAGCCGGACCTGGTGCAGCGCTTCGTCGATGCCTCCATGGTCGGCTGGTACAATTACATCTACCGCGACAATTCCGCGGGCAATGCCATGATCAGGAAGCTCAACCCGGAGATGACTGACGAGCTGCTCGCCTATTCCGTCGCCAAGATGAAGGAATACGGCATCGTCGATTCCGGCGAGTCCTTGAAGAACGGTATCGGCGCGATGAGCGACGATCGCTACACCTCCTTCTTCAACAAGATGGTGAAGGCCGGCGTCGTGAAGGCGGATCTCGACTTCCGCAAGTCCTATACGCTGCGCTTCGTCAACAAGGGCGTCGGCGTCGAGCTGCGCCCGAGCAAGCCGTAGCGCAAGGTCCATGTCATCCGTCAAAAGCTCGTCCGGGGTCGAGGCCGGACTGACGGCTCTCGCCGTCAGCCTGCGCGGCGTGACGAAGGCGTATGACAATGGCGTCATGGCGCTCGGTCCGCTCGACCTTGCCGTTCGCAAGGGCGAGTTCATCTCGCTGCTGGGCCCGTCCGGTTGCGGCAAGTCCACTGCGCTGCGCCTGATCGCAGAGCTCAGCGCGCCATCGTCCGGCATCGTGCGGGTGGCGCGCCACGAGGGCGATGTGCTGCCGGGTCATGGCATCGGCTTCGTGTTCCAGGAGCCGACGCTGATGCCCTGGACCAGCGTGCGCGAGAATGTGCGGCTGCCCTTGAGGCTCGCAGGCGTTCCGAAGGCGGAGGCGCGCGCGCGGGCCGATGAGGCATTGGCCAGCGTGGGTCTTGCCGATTTCGCCGATGCTTTCCCACGCGAGCTCTCCGGCGGCATGAAGATGCGGGTGTCGCTGGCGCGTGCGCTCGTCACCGACCCTGATATCCTCCTGATGGATGAGCCGTTCGCCGCGCTCGACGAGATCACGCGCTTTCGCCTCAACAACGACCTGCTCGCGCTGTGGCGAGCCCTGGGCAAGACCGTCATCTTCGTCACCCATTCGGTGTTCGAATCCGTCTACCTGTCGCAGCGGGTCGTGGTCATGACCGCGCGGCCCGGCCGCATCCAGGCCGATATCCGCATCGAGACGGTCGAGCCGCGCGGTGAGGAGTTTCGGACCTCGGCCGCCTATTCCAATTATTGCCGGAAAGTGTCGGCCGCGCTGGCGCCGTCCTATTCGGGGCAATCGATGCTATGAACGCGCAAGCTACCGTCACCGCAAAGCCATCCGGCGCGCAACGCGCGATGCGCTTGGTGCTTCCCGTCATCGTGTTCGCAGCCGGACTCGCGGCCTGGGAACTGGTCGTCCGCATCAAGGACATCCCGCCTTACGTTCTGCCAGCGCCCTCCGTCATCTTCCTGACGCTGATCAAGGACTGGGCGGTGCTGTCACAATCGCTCGCGACCACGCTGCTGACCACGCTCGAAGGTTTTGTCGCCGCCAGCATCGGCGGCATCGCGCTGGCACTGCTGTTCAACCAGTCGAAATGGGTGGAATATTCGCTATTCCCCTATGCAATCGTGCTCCAGGTGACTCCTGTCATCGCGATTGCACCGCTGCTTCTGATCTATCTGGAGCAGCAAACCGCGGTCGTGGTCTGCGCCTTCATCGTTGCCTTTTTCCCGGTGCTGTCCAACACCACGCTCGGGCTGAATTCGGTCGATCGCAACCTTGCCGGCCTGTTCCAGCTCTATGGCGCCTCGCCGCCGCAAACCCTGCGCTTCCTGAAGCTGCCGGCGGCGCTGCCCTATATCCTCGGCGGCCTGCGCATTGCCGGCGGCCTGTCGCTGATCGGCGCGGTTGTGGCCGAAATCGCGGCCGGCACCGCCGGCGCGGGCTCCGGGCTCGCCTACAGGATCGCCGAATCCGGCTATCGATTGAACATACCCCGCATGTTCGCAGCGCTGCTGCTGTTGTCGCTGGCCGGGATTGTCATCTATGGGGTGCTGGCGCTAGTTTCCCACCTCGTTTTACGGCGCTGGCACGAGAGCGCGCTTGGAAAGGAAAACTGATGACTACCGGTTCGATTTCGTCCGAAAAGATCGACCTTCTGATCTATGGGCCGGTGCGGCCAATTCTCGACAACGGTTTTTCCGATCATTTCGTCGTGCACAAGGCGGAGACCCGGGGCGATCTCGAGCGGCTGACACCGGCGATCCGCGAAAAGATCCGCGGCGTGGCGGTGACCTATCACACGGTGCGTGCCGACAGGGACTCGCTGTCGCAATTGCCCAAGATCGAGATGGTGGCGAGCTTCGGCGTCGGCTACGACCATATCGACGCCAAATACGCGGCCGAGCACAACATCATCGTCACCAACACGCCCGACGTGCTGACCGAGGAGGTCGCCGACGTCGCGATGGGCCTTCTGATCTCCACCGTGCGTGAGTTCATCAAGGCCGACCGCTACGTCCGCTCCGGCCTCTGGCAGACGCAGAACTATCCGCTCAGCGTCGGCTCGCTGCGCGACCGCAAGGTCGGCATCGTCGGCATGGGCCGGATCGGCCAGGCCATCGCGCGCCGGCTCGATGCCTCGCTGGTGCCGGTGGTCTACCACTCCCGCAATCCGTCGAAGGACGTCTCCTACAAGCACTATCCCGATCTGATCGAGATGGCGAAGGCGGTGGACACGCTGATGGTGATCGTGCCCGGCGGCGCCTCGACCAACAAGATGATCAATGCCGAGGTGCTGAAGGCGCTCGGTCCGCGCGGCGTGCTGGTCAACGTGGCCCGCGGCTCGGTGGTCGACGAGGCGGCGCTGGTCCAGGCGCTGAAATCAGGCACCATCCTCGCCGCCGGTCTCGACGTGTTCGCGGCCGAGCCGAGCGTGCCGGACGAGCTCAAGACCATGCAGAACGTCGTGCTGCTGCCGCATATCGGCTCGGCGTCGGTGGTGACGCGCAACGCGATGGATCAGCTCGTGGTCGACAACCTCAAGTCCTGGTTCGCCGGCAAGGCGCCGTTGACGCCGGTTGCGGAAACGCCGTTCAAGGGGCGCTGATGAGAGGTCTTCGGTTCGTTGCATTCGCCGTCGCGGCCTTTGTGGCCGCGATCGGCATCGCGCATGCGCAGGATGCGACGACCCTGAAGAAGACGATGCCCGGGCAGTGGGAGCTCTCGACCACCGAGCGCAGCAAGACCTGCGTCGTCACGATGAAGGGCGATGCCGCGGCGCAGGGGTTCAAGCTGGAGCTGGAGCCGGCCTGCAAGACCACGCTGCCCTTTACGAAGGACATCGTCGCCTGGAGCGTCAGGGGCCTCGACATCGTTCGTTTGCAGGACGCGACCGGTGAAGCCGTGATCGACTTCACCGAGGTCGAGGCCGGCATCTTCGAAGGCCTGCGGCAGGGCGAGGGCGTCTACATCCTCCAGGACCTCGCCGCAGCCCGCTCGATGGCCAAGTCGATGGACCAGATGATCGGCGATTGGTCGATGGTGCGCGGCAACGGCCAGCCGGTGTGCGGGCTGACGCTGACCAACACGGAAGCCGGCCCGGACAATTTCCAGGTCTTCGTCAAGCCGAAATGCGATCCGGCGATTGCTCAGTTCAATCTGGCGCAATGGCGGCTCGAGCGCGGCCAGATCGTCCTGATGTCGAAATCAGGCGAGGCCTGGCAGTTCGAGGCCGATGACAACGCGCAATGGCGGCGCGTCCCCGATACCGCCGATCCCCTGATCATGCTGCGGCAATAAATCTTCCGGTCGATGTCGATTTAGCCAAGGCTCAATCGTCACATCCATAGCGAGCCGGTTTGCAGCCGGAGCGGTTGCTGCTCGCCAAGGGAGTTTTTCATGCGTTTCATGTACATCGTCACCTCCAGCCAGCCGATGGCTGCCCCGAGCCCGGCGCTGATGGAGGCCATGCAGAACATATCCGAGCGGGAGATCAAGGCCGGTCGAATGATCGACAATGGCGGCCTGATGCCGCTTGCGACCGGCGCACGGGTGCGAATCGTGGACGGCGAGCTCAGCGTCATCGACGGCCCCTTCGTCGAGGCCAAGGAAGTGATCGGCGGCTATGCCATTTTCGAGCTGCGCGACAAGGCGGAAGCCGTGGCCATGGCGAAGGAATTCATGCAGCTGCACCTCGATCACATGCCGGGCTGGGAGGGTACCTGCGAATTACGGGCATTCGCCACGCCGGGCGTGGAGATCGCCTGCCAGGTCGACGCGCAGTCCAGGGTGGCTGCCCACGCCTGATGGACACCACCGCTCGTCCTGGAGCGTTTTCGAGCGAAGTGGATACCGGTTCGCGCAAAGAAAACGCGTCAAAACAAGAATCTAGAGCCCCGTTCCGATTCCATCGGAACGGAAAGGGCTCTGGTCGGCGGCGATGACGACCGCCGACATCGATCGCGAGATCCGCGCCGCGATTCACGCAACCTGGCGCGTCGCGCAGCCACGGCTGATCGCCACGCTGTCGCGTATGCTGCGGGACGTGCCGCTGGCGGAGGAATTGACCCAGGACGCACTGGTCGCAGCGCTGGAAGCCTGGCCGCACAGCGGGGTGCCGGACAATCCCGGCGCCTGGCTGGTTGCGACGGCCAAGCGCCGTGGGCTCGATCATCTGCGCCGGGCAAAGATGCTCACCCGCAAGCAGGACCTGCTGACGTACGAGCTGATGCAGGAGCAGGACGCGATGCCGGATTTCGACGCCGCCCTCGACGACGATATCGGTGACGAATGGTTGCGGCTGATCTTTACGGCCTGTCACCCGCTGCTGCCGCGGCAGGCCCGCGCGGCGCTGGCCTTGCGTATGATCTGCGGCCTGACCACCGACGAGATCGCGCGCGCCTTCCTGGTCACGGAGGCAACCATCGCCCAGCGCATCGTCCGCGCCAAGCGCACGCTGTCGCGGTCGGGCCTGAGCTACGAGATCCCGAGCGGCGAGGCGCTTTCGGAGCGTCTCGCCTCGGTGCTCGAGGTCGTTTATCTCATCTTTAACGAGGGCTATTCGGCCTCAGGCGGCGAGGAGTGGCTGCGGCCGCAGCTCTGCGACGAGGCCCTGCGCATGGGGCGGGTGCTGGTCGGGCTCGCGCCTCTCGAGCCCGAGGTCCACGGTCTCATGGCACTGATGGAGCTGAATGCTGCGCGGAAGCAGGCGCGCACGGGCATCGATGGCGAGCCCATCCTGCTCATGGACCAGGACCGCAGGCTCTGGGACCGGCGCCAGATTGGCAGCGGCCTTCGCGCGCTCGATCGCGCGCGCGAGCTCGGCGGTGCCGGACGGTTCTACACGCTGCAGGCCGCGATCGTCGCGTGCCACGCGACGGCGGAGACGGCCGTTGCCACCGACTGGCGCCGCATCGCGGAGCTCTATGGCCAGCTCGCGGCGCTGGTGCGCTCGCCGGTGATCGAGCTCAACCGGGCGGTCGCGCTTGGCATGGCCGAAGGGCCGCAGGCCGGTCTCGATCTCGTGGACATGATCGCGGACGAACCGGCGCTCGGGACTTACCACCATCTCCATTCTGTCCGCGGCGACCTCCTGGAGAAGCTCGGTCGCTTCGCCGAGGCGCGACGATCGTTCGAGACCGCAGCGCGTCTCACGAACAATGCGCGCGAGCGCGTGTTGATGGAGCGGCGAGCGGCAGCCATTGCCGATGCCGACGGCTGAAGACGCAAACGGCTTTACGTCGTCGGCTTCGGCGGCGGCGCGGTGCCTTGCGCCCACTTCTCGAACTTGCCGAGCACGCCCCAGGCCGTGAGCGCCAGCGAGATCGGCATCGCGAACTGGCCGAGGCCCGGCACCGCCGATACGATCGTTCCGAGCAGTCCGGCAATACCGCCTGCATTCGGGCTCGCGGTCACCGAAGAGAGCAGCGCAGTGAGCACCGAGCCGCCGATGCCGAGTGCCGTCTTCTTGCCGTCGAGCAGCTTGCCGATGGTCTCGCCGAGCGCGCCGTTGACCTGGCCGAGCACCGGCTTGCCGTCCTTGTTGAGCAGCGTGCTGAGCAGGTCGACGACCTGCTTCAACTGATCGACGGGGGCTGGATTGGTCGGGCTGACCGGTCCTGGCACGGGCGCCGTCTTGTTGATGAGGGAGAAGAGCCGTTCGAACAGGTTGATCGGATCGTTGGTGGCGGGCAGCGTGTTGCCCGGTGTCGTCGTTCCCGGTGTTACGCCGCCGGCTGACGGTCGCAGCAAGTGTGCGAGGTCCTCCAGCCGCTTCAGGATCTTGGACAGATCGCCGCTCTGCACGGAACCTCCCGCCTGCGTTGCACGCGTGAGCGCCGCGACCGTGGCCCCGTCGAGAAGCCCGGTATCCCTCAGGCCGTTCTGCTGCTGAAACTGCGAGACCGCGGCCCCGGTCTTCGGTCCGCTGATGCCGTCCTCGGCGAGCGGCGGATTGGCGCCGAGCTTGTTGAGCGCCTGCTGCATAAGAACAATCGTCGACGCCGCATCGTCCTCGGGCTCGGTGCGGCCGGCGAATTGCGGGCTGCCGTCGAGGGTGATCGAGGAATCGAGCGACATCATCGCATGCAGGATCACCGCCGTGCCGAGCTGGGAATCGACGTGGTTCGAGTCGAACACGTGGTCGCGGACGAATTTGCCGGCCCTCGCCTCGGGCGGGCCGTACAGTGTCGAACCGCCATAGAGGTAGGGCGAATTGCAGCCCTTCGAGTGATAGCCGAAGCCGTTGAACGCCTCGAGCCGGAACAGCATCCGCGCGATGCCCCAGTCGTGGGCGCCGATGAAATTCTCGATTCTGAACGCGTCCACGGCGCCGTCCACGAACGTGGTAAAGGGGCCGCGCCCCTTCGGAACGATGGTCGTCACGCGATGAAGCGTTTCGCCGTTGCCGAGATAGGTGTCGAAATCGAAGTTGGATTCGCGGTAGTGGCAGAGCGCGGCAAAATACCAGGGGACTCCGGTCAACCGCTCGATCTGCTGATAGGTCGCCTTGCCGTTGATCGCCTTGCGCGCGACGCCATTCGCGTCGCCGAGGCGGGAAGGCCGGATCTCAAGATCGGCCCAATTCCGCTCGTACTCGCTTTTCAGACTCTCGAATGAGACCATCTTCCGCTCCCGAAAATTGATGAATTATCGAAATTTCGTGCAAGTCAGATATGGACCAGGTGCCGTGATCGGGTGTGACTCCAACGTGATCTCCGGCAAATGTGGCAGGTTGCCGGCGCGGCGCATGTGAAATGGCTTACAGCCTGGGCGCGAAAATGCGCCGCAGGGCCGGACCCGCGCCTTCGCCGGCAGCGCGACCCGCCAGTGGGGGAACCGGCATGGTCGTTCGTCCGTTAGCATTTTAGACGATGCGGTAGGGAGCCCTGCATGGCCAAGCGCGTCCTCGCGATCGGCATCGAACCCGGCAATGCGGATTACAGCGCATTTCCGCAGCTCACGCCGGAGCTCATGCGCCATTATATCGAAGCGCAATTGCTGCGCCTGCGTGATCTCGGCTACGAGGTCACGAGCTGCCTGATCGATCTCGACGCGACCGCCGAAGCCGGCGTCACGGCCGCACTGCGCGACGAGCGCTTCGACTGCATCGTGATCGGCGCGGGGCTGCGCGAGCCGAAAGAGCGCCCGCTGCTGTTCGAGAAGGTGCTCAACCTCGTCCATCAACTGGCGCCTGACGCCGCGATCTGCTTCAACTCCACGCCGGCCGACACCGCCGAGGCCGTGCAGCGCTGGATCTATCCCTGACGTCCGATTGGCCGGCCTGTGCGTCGCTCGCGGCATGGTTTGAGCCGTCTTCGCGCTGCGCCTCCGGCGCCATCGCGTAGGCGTCGCGAGCCGCGCTGCCGGCTATTTGTCTGGTCCGAATCCGCTTCCGGCGCTATGACTGGCTCATCACAGGGAGGGCGAGCATGCTTCGAGGTCTTCGCATTGGAAGTTTTGGAATCGCGGCATGTCTGACGGTCGCGATGGCGATGCCGGCGCATGAGGCTGCAGCCCAGGATGCCATCGGCGGTGCGATCATCGGCGGTGTCGGCGGGGCGATCCTCGGTGGTGCGCTCGGCGGAGGCCGCGGCGCCGCAATCGGCGCCGTCGTCGGTGCCGGCACGGGCGCTGCGATCGCTTCCGAGGGCGAGCGCCGCCGCTCCGGTTACTACGCCTATCAGCGCGGCTGTTATGTGCAGCGTCCCGACGGCTATTACGTCCGGGTCAGCCAACGCTATTGCTATTGATCGATCAACCGCCGGCGCCCACAGGATTGACGGCGCCCGGCAGTAGATTGGACGCGGAGGGGTGAGTATCGGCCGGCGAGCCGCTCTCCCGAGCTGGTGGTTCGCATGAGCATCCGATCTCGCATATGCCGGTGGCTGATCGCCGCGATCGTGGCCGGCGATCTCGTCGGAGCCGGGGCTGCCCGGGCGCAACAGATTCCAACCGACGAACCCGCGTTTACGGCTTTCGTGGCCGAGCGCATCCGCGCCGAGATTCGTGACACCCCGGTCGTGATCAAGGGACCGCTGACGCTGTCGGTCGGCCCTCTGCAAACCAACCTCGACCGCATCTACGCCTTCTGCAAGGCCAACACCGGCGGCTGCGCCAGGGAGATCGGCGCCTATGTCAGCGGCGTCAAGGCAACGGCGAGCAGCCGGAATGATCCGCCGACCCGAGCAGCCCTTCGCGTGGTCGTGCGCTCGGCTGACTACATGCGGCAGGCGCTTCGGGAGGTCGACGCGCGCGGCCCGGCGCTGACGCGGCCGCTGGCGGAGGGGCTGGTGATCGTCCCGGTGCTGGATTCGCCGCGGGCGGTCAGGGTGTTCAACGACAAGGATCGTGCCGCGCTCGGCTTGACGCAGGACCAGGTCTTCGACATCGCCATCGCCAATCTGCGCAGCAGCGTGAAGCCGTTCACGACCGTCGCAAAAGCGGTCCCATCAGGACAGTTCGGCACGTTGACGGGAGACTATTATCAGACCAGCCGGCTCGCGCTGATCGACAGCTGGGCGCCGCTCGCGCAGGCCCAGGGCGGTGTCCTGATCGTCGCGGCGCCGTCGGCCGATCTCGTGCTCTATGCAAGCGAAGACAGCAGTGCCGCGATCGACGCGCTGCGGACGCTGGCCAGGAACATGATGGCGCGCGCGCCGAAGCCGCTGTCCGGCACGCTGCTGCGCTGGACGCCGAAGGGGTGGCAGCTCGTCCGGTGAGATGCTCTCACGCGGGGCGGCCGCTCTGCTCAACTCTTGCCGGGGTCTGCCGGCATGATCTGGAGCAGCGGCTCCGGTTGGATCGAGATCTGGCCGGCGAACGGCCGGTCATGCGCGGCGATGAGCAGGACGGAGGTGGCGACGCCGGTGGCGAACAGGCCCATCGCGATCGCCGATCCCAGCCGGTTGTCGCAATGAACGAGGCCGATCACCAGCAGCGCGCAGGCCGCCTGGAGATACAGGCACCACCATTTGACCGGGTTCACCGCGGCGAGGCTGACGATGATCCGCTGCCGCCGCGCGTCCAGCGCCTGCTCCAGCGCGGCGATGAGCTCGCGCTGCACATTCGCCTGCCCCGGGCCTTGCGGCGTCATCGCGACGACGAACTGCAGGGCTTCGGCGAGGGCCGGCGGCGTGACCTTCAGCGACACTTCCTGATGCGCCATCATCGGCCATTCCACCGCGACGGCCTGGCCGACATAGTCGCGCACCAGGCCGCGGAGCTTCGTCTCCTGCTCCGCCGGCAGGCCGGCGGCCAGCAGCACGGCGCTGCGTAGCGCACTGGCCTCGCGGCTCACCGCGGCGCTGGCGCGGTCGCTGTCGCCCCAGACCTGCGCGGCGATGAAGGCGACGAACAGGCCGAAGATGATTCCGAGCACCGGCAGCATGCCCGGCGAGATCGCCTTCAGCGACTTCGCGCGCTCCTCCGTCGCGGCCCTCGCGATGCCTGCGAAGATGGCCGCGGCGAGCAGGTACGTGAATCCAAAGATCACCAGCGCCATTGCAGGCACCGGCAGATTGTGCAGCCAGTCGCTCATCGTGTCCTTGTCATCTGATTTGAGGCTCTAGATCAACCGCATCCCGCGCAGCCTGGCATGCCTGCTCTTGCCGACGATGATGTGGTCGTGCACGGCGATGCCGAGCGGCTTTGCGATGTCGATGATGGCTTTCGTCATCTGGATGTCCGCCTGCGAGGGCGAGGGATCGCCCGAGGGGTGGTTGTGGATGAATCTATCGCTTCACGTAATGCGTTGAACACACAATAGATTTTTTAGGTGGGGTAGTAGCAGGGGACGTAGACAGGGGACTGTAAGCAGTGATCGTTCGTGATGATCACGTTAACACGTGGAAGCGCCTTTATAAGCCATTTCACTCACCAGGGACCATCAGCGGACTTCAGCTCTGACCTCAGTGGCGGACATTCTGCTTCGGCGTCGTGAGGTCCGAGACGGGCCAGAAGCGGAAGTCGCCGTAAACAGATCAGCGCAAGTGATGCTTCAGTCCGACGCGCACGATGCAGCCCGGAATGGTCGTCATTTGAGCTGCGCGCAACAATTAGCACGGCGCGGCTGCGGCTTTATCCGGTGGCAATATAGCCGCGCGCGCCTCGTCGAGATGCAGAAACAGCTATTCTGATCCGGACGAACAGCGCTGAAATCCCGGAAGCGGATAGCAACGTCAGCAGTTCTGACGGAGCTAGTGATCGGGTTAGTGCTTAGGCGACTGGCAGCACGAAGACCGCCGCCCGAGGCCAAGCTGAACGGTCTCGGAGAGCCGCTCCAAAGAGAGCCCCGACCGTACCAGCCGGGGCTCCAGGCGAGATCCGCGCGGCCGGGAGAGCAAGCCGCGCAATTTCGGAGTATGCCTGAGTCCATGCTGCCTCCTGTGATGGAAGTGCGGCGGTCCACAGGAAAGGCTGCTCAAAGCAATCCGCTCGCCACGAACCTGCAACGAGTGCCGCCACCGCGTAACAAGTGAGGTGAACTCCAGAACGCCACTGCCGCGCCACCAAATCGCCTAACGACTCAACGACGCATGTTGCATCGGGCCGGGGCGATGCGCATGGGTGGTGTAGTGATGCGCAATTGGTCCAATGTTTATGTGACTGCGTCCGTGAGCGGGCTGATGGTCACGATGCTTTTGCTTGGCGCGATCCTCGCTCGAAATGTCGGACTGGCGGAGAAGAAAGGCGACCGGGTCATCGCTGTGTCAGCGCACAGCGAGGCCCGCACCCAGACGACTTCTGAGAACGGTGGCGGGGCCACGGTAGATTTTGGTGTCGCGGACCTTAGAGGGTCGCTGCCGTAAGGAAGTGATCATCGGCCCGCCCTGCCGAGCTCGCCGAGAGACTTTTCGGCTGGCCAGTCATCTTGCCTAAAGCGCGATGAGATTGGGATGAATCGTCATCGCGCTTTAGGTTGTTGTTTGAGCATGATCTCCGCTCAAACGCGCTCCGCGTTTGTCGCGAGGGAAAACCGCTGCGCACTTTTCCGGATCATGCTTTAGCCGAGGCGATCGGCGCGTTGTAGGCTGCCAATCCGGGTCATTCGTGACCAAGCGAAGACGGCCGCATGGAAGCGGCCTGCCTTGTGCGCTGGCCACTTCCGGTCTTCCTCGGTTCGCGGACATTCTCAAGGTCGGTCGGCATGTCTCAAACAGGGCCGCATCCGGACATGCACATAGTGTATACGGCAGGCCGCGGAATGCGGGCCTCGCTGCGCGTAGAGATCGCAAGCAGCTTGATGGAACCCTATTCACCAGCTGTAGCGTATGCCCGCGGTGCCTTTGGCGCCTTGCGGGCCCGCGTTGACCGTGCTGCCGACGTCGAATTGATAACCGAATTGAGCATAGACGCTATAGCTCTTGTCGAGCTTGCCGGTGAAGCCGACGAAGGTTTCGACCGTCTGCATCTTCTGCAGCAGCAGCACTTGATCGATGCCAAAAGTGGTGTCCGCTCCCGCGCCCCAGCTGCGCCAGTAATTGACGCCTGCATAAGGCTGCCAGAGCATCCCGTTGCTGCTCGTGGTATTCCACTGCCCGCGCAGGCCGAGCCGTCCGATCGGACCCGACGTCGTGCCCAGCCCGACCGGGCCCAGACCGTCATTGGCTTCGTCGAACGAGACCCGTTGCCAGATGATCTGGGCCTGCGGCTCGAGCACGAAGCCTGGGCCAAGCGGCAGCGGGATTGGATAGCCCGTCTCCAGCGAGGCAACGAAGCCGGCGCCCGTGAGCGGCAATTGCGTGAATTGCGTCGTCGCGTTGCCGCGATAGAGCGTCCCCTGCAGGATCGCGTCGAGGTACCAGCCGGTCGGACCGTAGTGCGTCCAGTAGCCGCCGGCCGAGTAAGCCTGGATGTCGTTGGTCCCGGTGTGGGTGAGCATGTAGCCAGTGGCGGCCGGGTTTGTGACCAGCCCGGTCACGTCGGCCCGCGCCTGGGTATAGGCGAAGTAAAGTCCAGCAGAGTCGCGGTGACCGGGGATGGTGCTGCCGCGCCAGAGATCGATTCCGCCTTGGAAGCCCGCCAGCCAGCCATCGGTGCGCGGGTCGGCGAAGGCCTGGTAGTGGCCGTTGATCTGCTGACCGAAAACGCGCGCCCAGTCCGACCGGCCCCAGCCATCAGGGTCGGTACCCGCATTCAACAATGTCATCGTGTCGCCGACTCGCTGGTTGAGCGTACCAAGCGTGGCGAGGCCGATTTGCCGGGCCATAGGTTGAACGGACCCGTAGGTTGCAAGTCCAGGCCCGATGATTGGGTAGGAGCCGGGCGGCAGCCCGTCCGGAGGCGGATCGGGCGGCAGGATCGGCGGCGGGATAATCGGCGGGTCCGGGGGTGTCGGCCCCGAATCGAAAGTCGAGCGCAGGAACCAATCCTGGGGCGCATTGCCGTTAATGCCGCCGCGAAACAGGAAGTAATCATAGGCGCCGCCGCGCACCTCGCCGGCGAGCGAGAAAGCGCCGGGCGCCGTGGTGGCGTTGTTGACGGTCTGCACCAAAAGGATGCCGTTCGCAACGGTCTGATCGCCGGGACCGGTCGTGTTCAATACTCTTAGCGTTGTCGAGCCCGTCGCTGCGCCGCCGTTAATGACCAGCCTGTCGGATGGCGAAGTGTCGTTGCCGAGAAAAGTATTGAGCGTGATCAAGCCGCCTGCGCCCCCATAGTTATTCGCAATCAGCGTCTTGTAGCTCGACAGTTGTGTGGGGTCCGCGGTCGGCGGGGTGAAGATGATCTCACTGCCGTTGTTGGTCAGGTTGGTTGCGTTCGAATTGCCCGTCATCGTCCAGACGGTATTCTGCGCAAGGGTGACTGTGCTGATGCCGCCGGCCGCCGTCGTGATCACCCCTCGCAAGGTCGATGCCTGTGCGTTGAACGTCGTGCTGGCTCCAGACACCGTTTCGAGCAGGGTGTTGTTATTTGTTACTGCGACGGCATTACTAAGACTGATGTTGGCCGCGGCGCCCTGCACCGAGAAGGAGGCGGCGCTGGCCACGATGGTGGCGTTGCTGTACTGCAACGTGTTTCCGCTACCGTTGAACAGAAAGCCGAAGCCGCCATTTCCTGACGCGGTCGCGTCGGTTCCGGTCATGGTTGCGTTGCCGCCGTTCTGCAGCAGCCCGCCCGCGCCGTTGACGACGGACACCGAGCCACCACTCGTCGTAACGGTGCCGCCAGTCGTCGCATTCACTCCAGCGTTTCCACCGCCTCCCGTCACGCTGACGACCACATCGTTTGCGGTAACCAGGCTGTTCGCCCCCGTCGCCCGAAGTCCTATCTCCCCGCCGCCAATGCCCGGAACGGTAACGGAGCCGCGCGTCAACGTCACCTGGCCCCCGGACGCGGCGTTCACACCGACATCACCACCGCCATTACCTACCGACAAGCTCAGATCGGTCGCCGTGATCGAACTGTTGGTCCCTGTTGCCGATAAGCCGGTATTCCCGCCGCCTCCGGCGAACGTGATGCTGCTGCCGCTCGCAAGCTGGATACTCCCCCCGTTCTGCGCCGTAGCGGCGGTCATGCCGCCCGAAGCACCCATGTTCACGGAAAGACCATTGGCGATGATTTGGCTTGTCGCACCGTCGGCGGTCATCAACTTGCCGAAGCCACCGCTGAGATTGATCGACGAGCCAGGTGTGAATTGAATCAGACCTCCCGCCGTGGCCTGCACTACCCCGCCCACCCCGACCGCGGCGCCGCCGTTCCAATTCACGGTCGTGCTATTCGCGATGATCGTGCCGGTGGTGGCGATCATGGCCGCGCCGCCGCCGCCAGAATTCGCCAGGGTGATCGCATTAATGATGATCGTGCCGCCGGTGTTCGCAATCAGGCCAGTGCTGGCGGCGGTTACATTTGCGTTTGCGGTGACCGTGGCGTTGGTGGTGGCCTGGATTCCTGTTCCACCACCATTGGCCGTCACCGTGCCATTGGTCGTCACGTTTGCGCCGTTCAACGCGCTGACCGCGATGTTGAAACCGGTGCTCACCGGATTATTGGCTACGCAGGTTCCGCCGTTCTGAAGGATGCCGCCGTTGACAGGATCAGTTGTACATTGAGCGCGGGCCGCTTGCGGTGCGGCGATGATAATCACGCAAGGCAGAACAACGGAAAGCACCCGTGCTCGCAGAGGGTGCCGACGCGGCGCCTGACCGGCACGTAATCGCAAAGGCTTGCGCAGTTCCATTTTGTTGCGCCCGATCACACGCGATCGCGAAAGGCAACGAGCACCAGAATTGTTGTGCGAAGACGCCGCATCTGTGGCGATCGCGGCAGCAATCCATTATCCCGACCACTGTCGCTTACGAGTCACGCATGGGACAACAATGCTGATCCAACGGATCCACGCCGTGCTCTCTGGACAACCTCGAGTTGCCAGCGGGACTGATGACTGCTCTGGGGCAATCGCGTCGTTTTGCGAGGTTCGCGGTAAGGTCCGCTTTAGCCCCCAAGAGGCGACGTCGTTTAGATCAGCTTCAGTCCCTTCAGACTGGCGTGACCTCGTTTGCCGACGATGATGTGGTCGTGCACGGCGATACCGAGCGGTTTTGCGATGTCGATGATGGCCTTGGTCATCTGGATGTCGGCCTGTGACGGCGAGGGATCGCCTGAGGGGTGGTTGTGCACCAGGATCAGCGCGGTCGCCGACAGCTCCAGCGCGCGCTTGATCACCTCGCGTGGATAGACCGGGGTGTGGTCGACGGTGCCGGTCTGCTGCACCTCGTCGGCGATCAGCTGGTTCCGCTTGTCGAGGAAGAGCAGGCGGAATTGCTCCTTGTCTGAAAACGCCATGCTGGAGCGGCAATAGTCGATCACTTCGTTCCAGGACGACAGCGCGTTGCGGCTGTTGACCTCGCCCTTGGCGACGCGATGCGTTGCCGCGGCGATCAGCTTGAGCTGGTGGATCGCGGCTTCGCCGATGCCGCCGACCTCGCGCAGACGCGCCACCGGGGCATGGACGACCTCGGCGAACGAGCCAAAGGTCTTGATCAGCGTCTTTGCCAGCGGTTTGGTGTCGCGCCGCGGCAGCGCCGGAAACAGCGCCATCTCCAGCAGCTCGTAATCGCTGAGCGCATCTGCGCCCGCGCTGTAGAAGCGCTCGCGCAGCCGTTCGCGATGGCCGTGATAGTGCGGCGCGTCCTCGGGCTTGGCCTTGTCGTGGTCGGTCTTGGCGGGCATCAGGCCTAACCATGCCGTACGGCGCGCGTTTTGCAACCGGGAAGTGTCCGGCCCCGGCGGCTCGCTCATTGGCGCGGCCGCCGGGGCCTCGTCGTCTACCTACGACGAAAGCCCTCCCGGCGGGGTGCAGACCTCGACCAGGACATTGCCCGGCGCGGTGACATAGAAGTGCGGGACGCGGACGCCGCCGCCACGATCCATGGAGGCGATCCTGCTCGGGTCGAGGCCCGCGGCCTTTAGCTCGGCGTGCTTGGCTTCCACGTCGGCTGCCTCGTCGTAGTAGAAGCCGATATGGAAATTGGCGGGATAGTCGGCCGGCTCGCCCGTCCTGCCGCGCATCACGGTCAGGATGAAATCCTCCTTGTTGCGCAGGACGACGAGGGCTTCGCCACGCGAGGCATAGGGTGCAAAGCCGAAGAAGCGCTCGAAGAAGGCGGCAAGCGCGGTGACGTCCGAGGTCGCGAGGTTGAGATGTTGCAGTCGCATAGGTGCTCTCCGTTCAGGTGAAGGAACGGACGGAACGAGCTTCCACACTGAGCGGCGGCCGAGTTGACACGATGACATGACCCGCCGATCATCGTGACGATCGCGTCACTCTGTCCGGCCGTGGGTCCTACCGTGGAGACGGTGGCAGAATTCCTGGCAAGTCAGGAACAGGCCGGGCTTACCAATCCGGCCATGCCTTTTTCGGCGCGCTCCGGGTAGCAGAGTTCGCGCGCATCGGCAACGCCGGGAGCCGGTCAGGATGTTGCCGGCCCGGATTCCCGGCGCCGCCTACGCTCGGGGCGATTGAGCCGTCGAGAAAAAATTTCACACCAGCTGTCTTCGTTCTCCTGCCTCGTTCGTCTCAGCGCTGTTGGCCGGTCGAGTGGCCAGCCGATCTTCCGCAACAGGAGAATATCAATGTCCCGGACCAGACCTGAGCCGTCGCGTCGTGCCTTCGTTGCCACCGGCCTCGGAGCGGGCGTCTTGCTCGTCGCGCAAGCGGCGCCGTCCCACAGCCAGAACAGGAGTTCGAAAATGGAAGCGACCATTCGCACCGGTAGCGACGTCACGACCCTCGTCAACGTCTTCACGGTCGAGCCGGACAACCAGCAAAAGCTGGTTCAGTTGCTGAAGGGGGGCACCGAGACCTTCTTCAGCAAGCAGCCCGGGTTCATCTCGTCCAGCGTCCACGCCAGCAAGGAGGGCCGGCGCGCGATCAACTACTCGCAATGGGCAAGCGCGGGGGACATCGAGAATTTTCGCAAGGATCCGCGATTTGCGCCGTACATCCAGAGCCTTGCGGCGCTGTCGAAGGCCGAGACGATCCTGTGCGAGGTCGTCGAGGTCAATCATGCCTGATCTGTAACGGCGGCTCGGGGGCGGTCCAAAAGATCGCCCCGCGGACGCTCTTACGGTTCGAGACCACGGTGCCGCGCCGGCAGGGGCATCGTGATGGCGATGACCCCGGCGAGAATGAGCGTCATGCCTGCAAGGGCCGACCAGGTGAAGCGTTCGCCGAGCCATGCCGTGCCGAGCGCCACCGCGAAGCCGGCGCGCAGATAGCTGCCGCTGGTCGTGCCGAGTGGGCCGAGCGTGCGGATCAGGCGGAAATAGATCACCATCGCGAGCGCCGTGCAGATCACCGCGAGGCTGACGACGGCCGCGACCGCGTGCGAAGTCGGTGCCAGCGTCCAGGGTCGCTCGAGGACGAGTGCGGCAGGGACCATGAGGATCGCGGCACAGCTCATGGCGCTGGCCGCCGTGACGGTGGCGGGAAAGCCGGAGAACCGCTGCCCCCATATCGGTGCGAGCGCGTAGCAGAGGCTTGCGCCGAGCACGGCGGCCTGCGCCAGCGGGGCCGTCGTGCCCAAGGCGGACAGCGCATCGATGCCGATCGTCACCGCGACGCCCGCAAGACCGAGCGCGACGCCGATGATCTTCCAGCTGCTGATCGCCCGCCGCCCTCGTCCGGTCATCATCGCGATCGCGAGCACGAACATCGGCGGGGTCGCATTGAGCACGCCGGCGAGACCGCTTGCGATATGCAGCTCGCCCCAGCTGATCAGGGTAAACGGCAGCGCGCTCTGTAGCAGTCCCTGCACGAAGAAAGCCGCCCACACCGGTCCCCGGGCGGGAAGAGCGTGCCCCTGAGCGCGAGCGATCGCGATCAGGAGAATGGCCGCGATCGTCACGCGCGCGGCGACCATCGTGAACGGCGGGATCGTCGGGATTGCGACCTTGATCAGCGTGAACGAGCTGCCCCAGATTAGTGAGAGGAGGAGCAGGAGCCCGATCTCGAACGTGAGCGTGGTTTGTCCTGACGTCGTTTGTTGCGCCTGCGTGTGCATTGCGAATCTGCTCCGGGATGGACCGGGACCATGATCCGGCGTGGTGGCGCAGGCTGGCTGGATTCGGACCTCATCGCCCGATCGAGTCCGATTCCAGCTACTCGGCGGGCTGCGATGAAACTATTCTTCCGCCATGGCAACAGGCTCGGCACATCGGCAAACGCTGCCGCCGCATCTCGACTGGGACACCTGCGATCGGGCGCGGCTGGCGCGGGCACGCGCGTTCGACGGGCTGTTCTTCTCCGGCGTTCGCTCGACGAGGATCTACTGCCGGCCGGTCTGCCCGGTTCGCCCCGCTCGCTCCGAGAACGTCACCTTTTATGCGACCGCCGCTGCCGCCGAGCGCGCCGGCTTTCGCCCGTGCCTGCGCTGCCGGCCGGAAACCGCGCCCGGATCGCCGGCCTGGATGGGAACGGCCACCACCGTCGCGTGCGGGATGCGCCTGATCAATGACGGATTCCTGGATCGCGCGTCGATGATGGACCTTGCGGAAGTCCTGGGAGTCGGGCCGCGCCATCTGCTCCGCCTGTTCATGCGCCACGCCGGTGCGAGCCCGAGCGAGATCGCCACGACCCGCCGTGTGCAGGAAGCCAAGCGTCTGATCGACCAGACCAGCATGACATTGGCGGAGATCGCCTTCGCCGCCGGTTTCGGCAGCGTTCGCAGATTCAACGATGCATTTGTCGCGACCTACAAGCGGCCGCCGTCGTCATTCCGGCGCCGCCACTAGGCCGCCGAGCCAGGCATCACCCGATCTGCTTCCCGCCATGTCGCGGGCAATGCCGCCGCATTTGATAATTGACTATTCGTTCCAGAATAACTATTGTCGTGTCATGGCAAGGACCAAGGAATTCGATCAGGACGAGGCGCTCGATGCCGCGATCGGTGCGTTTCGCGAGCACGGTTTCGAGGGAACCTCGACGCCGATGCTTGTTGACGCCATGGGGATCGGCCGCCAGAGCATCTACGATACGTTTGGCGACAAATGGCAACTCTATTGCGCCGCGGTGCGCCGCTACGCGGCCAGCGAGGTCGAAGCCCATCTTGCCGCGCTGCGGGCGCCGCCGCGCGCGATTGACGGCCTCAGGGCGATGATCGACCGCGTCGTTCGCGACGCGAACGAGGCTTGCCTGGGCATCGGCTCGATCAGCGAGTTCGGCCGCTCGCGGGATGACCTCACCAGCATCCATGCGGCGTCAGGCCGCGCGCTCCAGGGCGCCGTTTCGAAACGCTTGCGCGAAGCGCAGGCCGACGGCGACGTGACGCGGGATCTCGACGCCGACGACGCAGCCGAGTTTCTGCTGGCGAATGTTGCCGGTATTCGAATCGCCGCGCGCGGTGGCGCCAGGCCGCGCCAATTACGGGCGCTCGGCGCCATCGCATTGCGCGCCCTCGGGTAATTTTTTTTGGTCAAATTTGGAACGATCGTTCAAAATAAGGAGAGAGAAAATGAGCAGCAAAGTCGCGTTGGTGTTTGGTGGAGCGCGCGGCATTGGCGCCGCGATCGCGGTCCGTCTCGCACGGGACGGGTTCGATATCGCGCTAACCTACGTGTCGCGACCGGACAGTGCCGCCGAAATCGTGTCCGCGATCGAGAACGCTGGCCGCAAGGCCGTCGCGATCAAGGCCGATAGCGCCGATCCCGCCGCGATCCGCGCGGCCGTCGCCGAGACCGTGAGCCGGCTTGGGGTGCTTGATGCGGTCGTCGTCAACGCGGGCATTCTCCGCCTCGGTCCCGTCGAGCAGTTCAGCCTGGAAGACCTCGACCTCATTCTCGATGTGAATATCCGCGGCGTCTTTCTGGCCATCCAGGCGGCAGCCGGGCAGATGCGTGACGGCGGCCGCATCATCACGATCGGGAGCAACACGGCGATCCGGACAGGGACGCCGGGAGGCAGCGTCTATGCCATGACCAAGGCCGCCGTTGCCTCCTTGGTCCGCGGCGTTGCGCTCGACCTGGCGCCTCGCCGGATCACGGTCAACAACGTCCAGCCGGGCCCGACCGAGACCGACATGACGGCCACGATGGTGTCGCGGCTGAAAGAGATCGTTCCGTTGAAGCGCGTCGGTGAGCCCGGCGAGATCGCCGCGCTGGTGTCATATGTGGCGGGCCCGGAATCCGGCTATATGACCGGCGCCAGCCTCACCATCGATGGTGGCTACGTGCTGTAAGAGGTCCGCCTCTGACGACAGATCGTCGCCGGCGAACAGGATGGCAGGATCGCATCGCGGTCCTGCCGGGCCATCACCCGATCTGCGTCTCGCCGTGCCGCTTCGACAGCGTGAAGATCTCGACGCCCGTCGCGGTCACCCCGACTGAGTGCTCGAACTGCGCCGACAGCGAGCGGTCGCGGGTCACCGCGGTCCAGCCGTCGGAGAGGATCTTCACATGCGGCTTGCCGAGATTGATCATCGGCTCGATGGTGAAGAACATGCCGGGCTTGAGCTGAACGCCTTCGCCGGGCCGGCCGATATGGATGATGTTCGGCTCGTCGTGGAACATGCGCCCCAGGCCATGGCCGCAGAAATCGCGCACCACGCTCATGCCCTGCGGCTCGACGAAGCTCTGGATGGCGTGGCCGATGTCGCCGGTGGTAGCGCCCGGCTTGACCGCTGCGATGCCGCGCATCATCGCCTCATACGTCACCTCGATCAGCCGCTCGGCCTTGCGGGCGATCGGGCCGACCGCATACATCCGGCTGGAATCGCCGTACCAGCCGTCGACGATGAAGGTGACGTCGATGTTGACGATGTCGCCTTCCTTCAACGGACGGTCACCAGGCATGCCGTGGCAGACCACGTGGTTGAGCGAGGTGCAGGTCGAGTAGCGGTAGCCGCGATACATCAGCGTCGCCGGATAGGCGCCGTGGCTGAAAGCGAAGTCGCGGACGAACTGGTCGATGCGCTCGGTCGGCACGCCGGGCCCGACGATATCGGTGAGCTCGTCGAGGCACTTCGCCACCAGCGCGCCCGCCTTGTGCATGCCGGCAAAGGCGCTCGGCCCGTGCAGCTTGATCTGTCCGGTCTTGCGCAGGGAGGTATCGGAGGCTTCGACGTAGCTCATGCGGGGCTGGTCTCGATGTCGGCGGAAGGGCTTGATTTCAAGGCCATAATCTAATGATCAGGGGCCTTCATGCAAGTCAGGCGTGGCTCTTGCGCCCGAAACAGGGCCTAATTCGGGACTTCTACGGTGGTTTCCACCGGCAGGGCGCCGCCCCGGACGCGAATCTCGCGGACGGGATAGGGAACCCGGATGCCCTCGCGCTTGAAGGCCTCCCATAGCGCCAGCATCACGTCACTCTTGACGCCATCCATGCCGTCGGGGTCCGCGATCCAGAAGGTCAGCGAGAACTTCATCCCGGCTTCTGCGAACTCGGTCAGGATGCTGTTCGGCGGCTTGCCCTTCTGCGCGCGGGGATGGGCGGCCGCGGTCTCCGCGGCGAGCTTGCAAACCAGCCGCGGGTCGGCGTCGTAATTGGTGCCGAAGGCGATCTTCACCAGCGTGTTCTTGTCGGTGTAGGTCCAGTTGACGACCTTCTGCGTCACCAGGTCCTCGTTCGGCACCAGGAATTCGCGGCCATCGCCGGCGGCGACGGAAATATAGCGCGTCTTCATCGCGCTGATGCGCCCGGTATTGTCGCCGATGGTGACGAGGTCGCCCGGCTTCACCGACTTGTCCGCAAGCAGGATGATGCCCGAGATGAAGTTGGCGACGATCTTCTGTAGGCCGATACCGATGCCGACGCCGACCGCGCCGGAGAACACCGCAAGCGCCGAGAGATCGATACCGACCGCGCCGAGCGCGATGACGATTGCGATGGCCAGCAGCCCGATCCGGATGATCTTGACCAGCAGCACCTGCACCGACGGGGTCAGATCGGTGGTCGAGTTGATCCGGCTCTCGGCGAAATTGCTGGCGATGTTGGTGGCCCAGAGCGCGATGAGCAGGAGCGCGCCGGCCTTGATCACCAGCAGCGGCGTCAGCCGCAGGCCGCCGAGCACGATCGCAAAGGAATCGAGCAGGTCGACCGTCGTGTCGAGCTGTCCGATGATGGACAGCGCCGCGACGAACCACGCCGAGATCGATACCAGCTTGACGATGAAGGCGTTGCGCAGCACCGAGGTCACGAGCCGGATCGCAAGCCAGGCCAGTCCCAGCTTGGCGGCGACCATCAGGAGATAGCTGCGGCTCGGCCAGGTCGCGTGATACATCACCACGCGGGAGAGGATCACCATCAGGGTGAACACCGCCGTCGAGGCGCTCGAGACCATCACCCGGGCGAAGTGCCGGAGCGGCAGCGGCCAGTGTATCGCCAGCGATGTCAAGTCGATGCGGTTGCGAACCCCGGCTTCCGCGGCATAGGCGATGCCGGCCGCGGCCAGGATCAGGCCGAATTGCAGGTAGAACCAGGGCGAGGAGATTTCCGCCCCGACGCTGCGCGCGGTGGTCTGCACGAACTCCATGAAGTCTTTGAGGTCCATGTCCATCAGTCTCGTCGGGAAGCGGGCGGCAGGGATTGATTCGAGGGCGCCGCAGATTCCCACAAAGGGAGCGGCCCGGCCATCGATACACCGCTAAGTGAGGTGCGTTAAGGCCGCAAAATACGGGCAGATTGCCGCGAGTGGGAGAAAATGGGTTGGCGTGGGAGTCTGCCGACGATAAGGATGCAATTCCAGCGATTTGTACCCGGAAGGTGGATGGCTTCCCTCGACTCTGTCAGCCTCGCCATATTGCTCGGCGCCGTCCTCGTCATGGCCGGTATCCTGTCGAGCCTGCTTGCTCTGCGCTTCGGCGCGCCCCTGCTGCTCGTCTTCCTTGCCATCGGCATGCTCGCGGGCGATTCTGGCCCCGGGCAGCTTCAGTTCGACGACGTCCGCACCACCTATCTGGTCGGCTCGGTGGCGCTGGCCCTGATCCTGTTCGACGGCGGCCTGAAGACGCGCTTTGCCAGCATCCGCACCGTGCTCGCGCCGTCCGTTGTGCTCGCGACCGTCGGGGTGCTTCTGACCGCGCTGATCACGGCGCCGTTCGCCAAATACGCGCTCGACCTCAACTGGACGGAATCGCTGCTGGTCGGTGCCGTCGTGGCCTCGACCGACGCGGCTGCGGTGTTCCTGCTGGTGCACACCCAGGGCCTGCGCCTGCGTCCGCGCGTCGGCGCGACGCTGGAGGCCGAATCCGGCACCAACGATCCCTTCGCGATCTTCCTCACCCTGATGCTGGTCGAATACATCTCGCTGGGATCGAGCTCGGCGGGCCATGTGGCGATGGAGTTCATCCAGGAGGCGGTGCTGGGCGCCGTCGTCGGCTTCCTCGGGGGACGTCTCGTCGTCGTTGCGCTCAACCGGGTTGCGCTGCCGCAGGGCCTGCATGCGCCGTTTGTCACGACCGCGGCGCTCGTGATCTTCGGCGGCTCGCAGATCATGCACGCCTCCGGATTCCTCGCGGTCTATCTCGCCGGCATCATCATCGGCAACCGCCCGACCCGCGCGCATAATTCCGTGGTGGCATTCCTGGATGCCGCGACGTGGCTGGCGCAGATCGTGATGTTCGTGCTGCTGGGCCTGCTGGTTTCGCCGAGCCGGCTCGGCACGAGCGTGCTGCCGGCGGTCGGGGTTGCGTTCGTCCTGATGCTGGTCGCGCGGCCGATCGCGGTGTTCGTGTGCCTGGCGCCGTTCCGCTTCAACTGGCGCGAAAAGATCTTCATCGCCTGGACCGGCCTGCGCGGTGCGGTCGCGATCTTCCTGGCGTCGATCCCGATGCTGGTCGGCCTGTCGAAGGCCTATCTCTATTTCGACGTCGCCTTCGTCGTCGTCATCATCTCGCTCCTGCTGCAGGGCTGGACGCTAGCGCCGGCAGCGCGCAAGCTGCACGTGGCGCTGCCGCGCGCCGAGCGTGGTCCACGCCGCGTCGAGCTGGATCTGCCCGGCCAGCTCGAGCAGCAACTCGTCGGCTATCCGGTGCGGCCCAAGAGCCTGTATTTCCGCCGCGGTCTGATCCCGTCCTGGTCCAAGCCGACGCTGGTCATCCGCAACGAGAACATTTTGACCCCGACAGAAGCCGATCCGATCGCGCCCGGCGACTACATCTATCTGCTGGCCCCGCCGGAAAAGGCCGAGTCGCTCGACCGCTTCTTCGTCGACATGCAGCCGAGCTCGGCGCCGGATCCGCATCTGCTCGGCGACTTCATGGTCTCCGGCGAGCACACGCTGGCCGAGCTTGCCGAGATCTACGGCGTCAAGGTCGGCGAGGATGACGGCAAGCTGACCCTCGCCGACTATTTCGACGTCCATCTCGATCGCGCGCCGAAGGAAGGCGCCGAGCTGCCGCTGGACGAGATCGTGCTGGTTGCGCGCAGCATCTCCGGCGGCCGCGTCAACGTCGTCGGCCTGCGTCTGCCGGAGGACGAGGAGACGCCCGCGCCGCTGACGCGCCGGCAAGCGCTGCGGCGCAAGCTCGCGGATTTGTGGACGTCGGTGGCGGGGGTTTAGCGCTCACCATTGCTTGCGCGCCGCCGCCACAACCTCGCTGTCATCGCCCGGCTTGACCGGGCGATCCAGTAATCCGAGACGATTGTGATTGAACCGAGAAGCCGCGGCGTACTGGATGCCCCGCCCCCGTGCGCAATTGCGCACTAGGCGGGGCATGACAGCGATGGTGGGGCGAGGTGTCTCGGCAAGTCGTCAGCGCCCCTCACGTCAGCACCTTCACCCCGCCGAACGATGTCACCCGCCCCTGCTTCAGCATCACGATCTGCGTCGCGAGCTGGCGCAATTCTGCGACGTCGTGGCTGACATAGACCATGGGAACATTGGCTTCATCGCGCAGCCGCACCAGATACGGCAGGATCTCCAGCTTGCGGCCCTCGTCGAGCGCGCCGAGCGGTTCGTCGAGCAGCAGCAGGCGCGGCCTCGACAGCAGCGCGCGCCCGAGCGCGACGCGCTGGCGTTCGCCGCCGGAGAGCTTTCCTGGACGGCGATCAAGGAGCGCGCCGATGTCGAGCAGCTCGATGATGCGCCTGTGCTGGGCAGGATCGGGCGCGAGGCTGTTCATCCGCCGGCCGTAGTCGAGATTTTGCGCGACGTTGAGATGCGGAAACAGCCGCGCGTCCTGGAATACGTAGCCGATGCGGCGGCGCCAGGTCGGGACATGGATGCCGGCGGCAGTGTCGTCGACGGTCTCGCCGTCGATCACGATGGTGCCGCGGTCGGGCCGCAGCAGGCCCGCGATCATGTTGACCAGCGAGCTCTTGCCGGCACCGGACGCGCCGAACAGGCCGATGACGCGGCCTTCGCTGGTGAAGGTTGCGGAGAGCGAGAATTCGCCGAGCTGTTTTTCGATGTCGACGCGCAGCATGGTCAGTTCCCGTGCAGGCGTTGCGTGGCGCGGCGGGCGAACCATTCGGCGGCGATCAGCGCGCCGAGCGCGAGCACGATCGAGATGATCACGAGTCGTCCCGCGGCCGCGTCGCCATCGGGCGTCTGGATCAGCGAGTAGATCGCCGACGAAATCGTCTGGGTTTCGCCGGGAATGTTGGAGACGAAGGTGATGGTCGCGCCGAACTCGCCGATCGCCTTGGCAAAGCCCAGCACCATGCCGGCGAGCACGCCGGGCAGCGCCAGGGGTAGCGTCACCGTGAAGAACACTTTCCAGGGCGCCGCTCCCAGCGTCTCGGCCGCCTGCTCGAGCCGGCGATCGATCGCCTCGATCGACAGCCGCATCGGGCGCACCAGCAGCGGAAACGACATCAGGCCGCAGGCGAGCGCCGCCCCGGTCCAGCGAAACGCGAAGACGATACCGAGATAGTCGGCCAGAAATCCGCCGACGAGTCCCTTGCGACCAAAGGTGAGGAGCAGGAGATAGCCCGTAACGACAGGCGGCAGCACCAGCGGCAGATGCACGAGCGCATCGAGCACCGATTTGCCCCAGAAATCATGGCGGGCAAGCAGCCATGCCAGCGCAATGCCGAACGGCGTTGCGACCAGCGTGGCGATGACGGCGACCCTGAGCGAGAGCAGGATCGCCGTCCATTCGGCGGGAGAGATCTCGAGCATCAAGTCGTAGATATCAAGTCGTCGGGCTGATCAGGAACTTGAAGCCGTATTTTTCCAGAATGGTCTTGGCAGCGGTCGAGCGCAGAAAGGCGAGATAGTCGTTGGTCTCGGGCTTCGCGGTGGTGGTCGCGGCAACCGGATAGATGATCGCGGGATGCGAATCCGCCGGGAAGGTGCCGACGACCTTCACGCCGGGCTCGACCTTGGCGTCGGTCGAATAGACGATGCCGAGATTGGCCTCACCACGCGCCACCAGCGTCAGCGCGGCGCGCACGCTCTCGGCCATGGCGAATTTCGGCTCCGCAGCCTGCCATGCGCCCAGCTTCTCCAGCGCCGCCTTGGCGTATTTGCCGACCGGCACGGACTTGACGTCGCCGGTCGCGATCTTGCCGTCGCCCGCGAGCTTTGCGAGGTCGAAACCCTGCGCGATCGTGACGTTGTCGATCTTGGAGTCCTTCGGCGCGATCAGGACGATGCTGTTGCCGAGCAAATTGACGCGGGTCGGCTCGTTGATGGTCTTCTTGGAGATCGCGTAGTCCATCCAGTCGGTGTCGGCGGAAACGAACACGTCGGCCGGCGCGCCCTGCTCGATCTGCTTGGCGAGAACCGAGCTTGCGGCATAGCTGACGCTGAACTTGACGCCGGTCTTGGCGGTGTAGGCGGCGTCGATCTCGTCGAGCGCGTTCTTCATCGAGGCGGCGGCGAACACGGTGATGGTCTTGTCCTCAGCGGCGGCAGGCGAAAGGCTCGCGCTCGCGAGGAGGACGAAAGCGGTGAAAAGTCCGGCAATACGAATCATGGAATGCGCTCCGTGCGAGTTCGCGCGCGCGAACGTACGCGCAAATCTGGCGTTGGGTGGGTTGGCGTGCGACGGGCGGAAGCGCTGTTCCACGTGTCCCCGCAACGACTTACGGCCGGCGGGGATATCGCAGCTGCGAAGATAGCAGGCTAAGCCTTCAGGTCAAAGGCGGCCGTTTGTCCAACCAAGCGACTTATTGTGCCGGCAGGATCGCGATCGACAGGGAATTGTCCTTGGCGCCGCTGACCTGGAGCACGAAAGGCTGTGCCGACAGCTCGTATTTCATGGTCTTGCGGATGCCGTCGCAATCGGTCGCGCCGCTGAAGGCCACGGGCTTGAGGAAATGCCCGTCCTGGACCACGTCGACCCAGGCCCCGGAGGACAGGCTGACGGTGTAGAGCCCGGCCTTCGGCGCCTTGATGCTGGTGAAGCCCGCGAAGGTGCCGTCCTTCGGCGCCCTTTCCGGCGGCGTCGGCAGCTTCGCGTCCGCTGGGGCCACCAGCCCCAGCGTGATGGCCGACGACGGCAAGGCCGCCTGCTCGCTCCCCGAGGCGAGCTTCGCGCGGACCGGCGCGGTGAGCGCGGCGCGCTCACGCTCGATCGGCCATTTGAACTTGTCGCAGCCGCTGGGCTCTTCGGCAGCCAGAGCGGAGGTCGCACTGAGCGAAAGCGCAGCGAGGAAGGTGAGGACGCGCATGTCAAATCTCATCGTTGGCCACGCGAACAATGCGGGGCTTGCGGTCATTGCTGAAAGGCGGGATGCGCGTCCCGACAGGGCCGCTCAGCTTACGGCAGAGCGGCAAGGCGATCCTAGCGCATTTCAGAGGATGGGAGCCAGTAATGACTCTGTCATCCCGGATAAGCGCAGCGAAGCGGAGCGCAGATCCGGGATCCATAGCCCCAGGGAGGAATTTGACGAAGACTCGGAGTTACCGCTTCGCTCAACCACCGCTCCCTGTGGTTATGGATCCCGGGCTCGCGCTTCGCGCGCCCCGGGACGACACCGGTGGGTGAGGCGGCAGCTTGCCCAGCCAGCCGCCTATTGCTTCGCATCCACCGCGTGCAGCACCGCCTTGCAGGCCGCCGGCATCTGCGCCAGCGTCATCGGCGGCTTTGGCTTCGGCGGCTCCGGCGGAGGCTTCGGATGCAGCACGGCGTCGCTGAACCAGTAGGCGAGGTCGGACGGCTTGCAGCCTTCGTCCTCGGATTGCGACGACTGGCCTTCGCATTCGCTCGAGCCCGCCGGGCAGCGCATGCGGATGTGGAAGTGATAGTCGTGGCCCCACCACGGCCGGATTTTCGACAGCCATGAGCGGTCCCCCTTGGCCTCGCGGCACAGCGCCTTCTTGATCGCGGGATTGACGAAGATGCGCTGCACTGCCGGCTCCTGCGCTGCGTCGCGCAGCACCAGCACATGAGCAGGCGTGAACACCTTGGGGTCGATGTCGAGCCGGTCCTGGCGCACCATCATCACCGCCGACAAGTCCTCGCGCTCCTCGCGTGACAAACGACGGTCCGGCATCGGCGTCAGCCAGATGTCGGCATCCAGGCCAATTTGATGGCTGGCATGGCCTGACAGTGCCGGCCCGCCGCGCGGCTGGGCGATGTCGCCGACCAGAATGCCCGGCCATCCCGCGTCCTTATTCGCCCTGGCCGCGAGCCGCTTGATCAGCGCGATCATGTCGGGATGACCGTAATTGCGGTTACGCGACAGCCGCATCACCTGCCAATTGTCGCCGTTGAGCGGCATCTGCATGGCGCCGCCGATACAGCCCTTGGTGTAGGAGCCGATGACATGAGCCGTTCCCTTCGACGGCAGCAGCTTTCGCGCGAACAGCTCCTTGGCGCCGATGCTGGGATCGTTTGGGTTGGCGAGCGGCGGTAGCGGTTTTGGGTTGACGCTGCCCTTGTCCTGGGCCGGCGCGGCGCCGGCGGTCAGGAACGTCATGACAAGCAGGAGAGGGGTGAGGCGGCGGGGACTCATGCTGTCATCCTTATAACGCAACGCGGCGTCAGGGTTAAGAAACAGTCCTTCGGCCGAAATATTGTCCGAAAGTCGCAGTTCCCTACGCGCGGCCGGCCGATTTTTAACGACGCGATAACCCTCTCGTGCATTGACCAAAATTCGTGCGTGGGAGGCGTGCTCCCAGCCCTCTGTATGCATTCGCGCGCGATCTCGGAAATGATTCAAGGCAGCGCGCAATTTTGCGCCATCGCGTTCTCCGATGACGACGATGTGATGGGCTTGGCGCGCCCGGCGGCGCTGCCGCGCCGCGCAAAGCGGCAATGAGGGCTGCTTTTCTGCGGCCACCAGACTGTGCGACCGACCGACAAGCCACCCAAGATTACTTTTTTTTCAGACACTTGCCCCAAAACTTGCGGCCACTGGGCGCGACTGGGACGCATCAAGTTGAGTTTGGGGTTTCGAAAAACAACAAAGCGAAAGGGAGGCGTGCTCGCCCGGGCTCGCCGACAGCCGCGCAAGCCGCGCTTCGCGCGCGCGCCTCAATCCGTTTCCGAACGCGACGAACTCCTGCGCCGCCGCGCCGAGGCGGAGGCGGCGATTGCCGAGGCCCGCAAATCCCATGAGCGCCTGCGCCAGGCCATCGACCTCCTGCCGCAAGGCATCGTGTTTCTCGATGCCGAAGGCCGTTACGTGCTCTGGAACAGGAAATACGCCGAGATCTACAGCAAGACCGCCGATCTGTTCGAGGAAGGCGCGCGCCTCGAGGACACGCTGCGCATCGGCGTCGCGCGTGGCGACTATCCCGAGGCGGCCGGCCACGAGGACGAGTGGATCGCCGAGCGGCTGCAAAAGCTCTATCAGCCCGGCGCGCGCCACGAGCAGATGCTCGCGGACGGCCGCGTCATCCTGATCGACGAGCGGCTGACCGACGACGGCGGCGTGGTCGGCCTGCGCGTCGACATCACCGAGCTGAAGCAGCGCGAGGCCTCGTTCCGCCTGCTGTTCGACGGCAATCCCGTCCCCATGATCGTCTGTGCGCTCGACGACGAGCGCATCCTCGGCGTCAACGATGCCGCGATTTCCCATTACGGCTATAGCCGTGCCGAATTCGAGAAGCTGAAGATCCGCTCGTTGCAGGCTTTCGACAGCGAGCCGCCCTGGACCACCGATCGCTCCAGCGAGGAGCAGGCCGCACGCACCTGGAAGCACGTCAAGGCCAACGGCGCGCTGATCGACCTTGCGATCTATTCCCGCGAATTGACCTATGCCGACCGGCCCGCGGTGCTGCTCGCACTGATGGACATCACCGAACGCAAGCGCGCCGAGGCGCGGCTCGCCTTCATGGCCCAGCATGACGGGCTGACCGGCCTGCCGAACCGCAATCTGCTGCGCCAGCAGGTGGACGAGATGCTGCTGCATATGCGGCGCAGCTCCGACAAGGTCGCGCTGCTGATGCTGGGGCTGGACAATTTTAAGGCGGTCAACGACACGCTGGGACACGCGGTCGGCGACAAGCTGCTGCGCGGCGTCGCCAAGCGGCTGCGTTCGACCTTGCGCGAGGAGGACGCGCTGGCGCGGCTGAACTCCGACGAGTTCGCGATCGTGCAGAGCGGGCTGACGCGTCCCGAGGACGCGGTGATGCTGGCAAAACGCCTGTTGGAAGCCATCGCCGATCCCTATCTGCTCGACGGCCATTCCGTAGTGATCGGCGCCTCCATCGGCATCGCGATGGCGCCCGGCGACGGCGATGATTCCGAAAAGCTGCTCAAGAGCGCCGACATGGCACTGTCGCGCGCCAAGGCCGATGCCCGCGGCACCTTTGCGTTCTTCGAGGCCGCGCTCGATGCCAAGGCGCAGAGCCGGCGCAAGATCGAGGTCGAGCTGCGCGACGCGATCCAGAACGACGTGCTGCGGCCCTACTATCAGCCGCTGATCGACCTCCAGAGCGGCCGCATCACCGGCTTCGAGGCGCTGGTGCGCTGGCCGCATGCCGAGCGCGGCATGGTCTCGCCGGCCGAGTTCATTCCGGTCGCCGAGGAAACCGGCCTGATCAATCCGCTCGGCGGCTTGATGCTGCGCCGGGCGTGCCTGGACGCCGCGACCTGGCCTGACGATGTCCGCGTCGCCGTCAACCTGTCGCCGCTCCAGTTCCGCAGCGGCAATCTGCTTTCGGTCGTCACGGACGCGCTGAAACATTCCGGCCTGCCGGCGCGGCGGCTGGAGCTCGAGATCACCGAGACGTTGCTGCTCGAAAAGAGCGCGCAGGTGCTGGCGACGCTGCATGCGCTGCGCGCGCTCGGCGTCCGCATCTCGATGGACGATTTCGGCACCGGCTATTCCAGCCTCAGCTATCTGCGCAGCTTCCCCTTCGACAAGATCAAGATCGACCAGTCCTTTGTGCGCGATCTCGGCGCCAACCGCGAGGCCCAGGCGATCATCCGCTCCATCGTCAGCCTCGGCAAAGGCCTTGGCGTTACCATCACCGCCGAGGGCGTCGAGACCGAAGCCGAGCTGAGCTGCCTGCGGGCCGAGGGCTGCGACGAGGGCCAGGGCTTTCTGTTCAGCAAGGCCCGGCCCAACGCCGAGATCATCAGCCTGCTCGCCGCCCAGCGCGGCATCGATGGTGACGAGAAGGCTGCGATGGTGGCGTAAGGCGGGGCTGCCCCTTACCTCGCCCCGCTTGCGGGGAGAGGTCGGAATGCGCGCGTAGCGCGGATTCCGGTGAGGGGGTACAGGTCCTTCAACGACCGCCCGTGTGGAGAGATGCCCCTCACCCCAACCCTCTCAGCGCGAGCGAAGCTCGTCGCGGCCCCGTAAGAACGGGGCGAGGGAGCGCAGCGTCATTGCGGCTGTAGTTCAGCGTCCCTCCGCCAAAATCGCCTTCCCCACATCCTCATAATGCGTATCCCGCGCCTGGATCTGCTGCGCGATCGCGTGCATGTCGCGAAAGCGCCGCTCGAACGGATTGCTGCGGAACACCGCAGTCGCGCCGGCCATGTGATAGGCGGCGTCGACTACCTTGGCCGATTGATGGATGGTCCAGGTCGCGGCGAGGCGAACGGCGCTGCGATGCGCCGGGCTGAATTGGCCGGTCGCGCAGAGGTCGTGCCACATCGCATTCGCCGTCGCATAGAGATAGGTGCGCGCAGCGCGTAAGTCGCCCTCGGTGCGGCCGATCAGGCCCTGGACAGCCTGGTTGTCGCGCATGGCGCTCGCTGCCAGCGACTGGTGCTTTGCCCGCGACAAAGCAATGGCGGCATCCAGCGTCGCGCGCGCGACGCCCAGCGAGACCGCGGCAAAGCCGAGGCTGAAGGTCGAGCCGGTGCCGATCCTGTAGAGCGGACCCGTCTCACGCAGCGCGGACGGCACGTCACGGAACGCCGTGAAACGCTCGGGGATGAAGAGGTCGCTCACTTCATAGGAATCCGTGCCGGTGCCGGCGAGCCCGATCGCCTGCCAGACGTCGTGCAGCACCGCGCTCGCAACCGGAAACAGGATGGTGCGAACCTCTGGCGAGCCGTCGGCATTTTTCCGCGGCGTCCCGTCGGCTCCGACGATGCGGACATGCGCCCCCAGCCAGCTCGCCTGCCGCGAGCCCGAGGCAAAATCCCAGCGCGCTGTGACGCGATAGCCGCCCTCGACCGCACGCGCCTCATGCGCGATCGCGCCCCAGGCGAGGATGCCGGGCGGCCTGTCGAAGATCTCGCGCGCAATGTCGTGGTCGAGCGAAGCCGCGATCATCGCGCAGACGCTGCATTGGCCGAGACACCATGCGGTCGAGGCATCCGCCTTCGCGATCTCCTCCTGCATCTGCATGAAGGTTTCGATGGGGGCTTCCGCACCGCCGAGACTCTGCGGCAAAAGCGCGCGATAGAGCCCGCTCTCGATCAAAGCCGAGACGACGGTCGGCGTCAGCCGACGGGAGCGCTCGATCTCGTCCGCTTCGCGCGCAATCAGTGGCGCGATTGCCCGGGCACGTTCAACGAGATCGAAGCCTTGCGGCCTGTTCATGCGTCACCTCGTCAGGCCGCAGCGCGGCCGAGGTCGAGCGATTGCCTGCGTCTTGTCGGAAAACTCAGCGCCACCGCGACGGCGGCGAGCCCGATCGCGAAGGAGCCGGCGTGCAGCCATGTGTAGCGTTGGAAATTGTCGAACACGAGCCCGCCGGCCCACGGACCCAGCGCCATGCCGAGGCTGGCAAAGGCCGACACCGCGCCGAACACGGTGCCCATGATGCGCGCGCCGAAGTACTCGCGGACCAGCACGGCATAGAGCGGCATCACCCCGCCATAGGCGAGGCCGAACACGACCGAGAGCGCGTAGAATTCGCCGAGCTGCGCCACCGCGAGATAGGTCACGATGCACATCGCCTGCACGAACAGGCCGCCGACCAGCACGGGCTTGGCGCCGATGCGATCGGCTGCCGCGCCGAGCAGCAGGCGTCCGCCGAGCCCGGAGACGCCGGCGACGCTGTAGACCGTCACCGCGGTGAGCGGGGCGATGCCGCACACCATCGCATAGGACACCATGTGAAAGATCGGACCGGAATGCGCCGCGCGCAGGCGAAATGCGCGGCTGCGAGCGCGATGAATTGCGGCGTGCGCAGCGCCTGCGCCGCGGTCAGCTCGATCTCCGGTGCCGCGTCGGTGCTCGCCGGGCCAGCCGCCTGCGGCGCCGGCCGCACCAGGAAGCAGGCCGGGATCAGCAGCGCCCACGCCGCACAGCCGATCACCAGCATCGCGGTGCGCCAGTCATAGGCCGTGATCAGCCAGCTTGCGGTCGGCGCGATCGTCACCGGCGACACGCCCATGCCGGCAGAGACCAGCGCCACCGCGAGGCTGCGGTTCTTTTCGATCCAGGCGCTCGCGAGCGCCATCATCGGCGCGTAAAAGCTGCCGGCGGCGACGCCGATCAGCACGCCGAAGAAAAGCTGGAATTGCCATAGGCTGGTTGCCTGGCTCGCAGTCACGAGACCGAGGCCCAGCAGCAGGCTTCCGGCAAGCACCACGATGCGGGTGCCAAACCGGTCCGACAGCGTGCCCCAGAAGAACGCGGCAACGCCCATGCAGAGGAAATCCAGCGTCGCCGCCGCCGACACGCCCGCGCGCGACCAGCCCATCGCTTCGGAGATCGGCTGCAGGAAGACCGCAAGCGACAGCATCGTGCCGAAGCCGACACAGGTCATCAGCGCTCCCGCAGCGACCACGACCCAGCCATAGTCGAACCCTGACGGCTTGCTCATCCGTTTCCTCTGCGCTTTTGCTCTTGTTGATGGTGCGCGCGGGGATGGTGGCCCATCTGTCGGCCGAGGGCAAGATTACGCGCAATGCGCGGGTACAGAGCTCGTTACCTTGCAGCGCCTTGAGCGTCGGCATGCGCCATGGGCCA
Organism: Bradyrhizobium sp. S3.7.6; assembly: GCF_054061875.1. Taxonomy (NCBI): domain Bacteria; kingdom Pseudomonadati; phylum Pseudomonadota; class Alphaproteobacteria; order Hyphomicrobiales; family Nitrobacteraceae; genus Bradyrhizobium; species Bradyrhizobium sp. S3.7.6. The sequence goes on from NZ_JBSSEQ010000001.1 coordinate 1,478,620, forward strand.
CCGCAACACCGACTTAGGATGTGTCTTGTGCCGCGGTTTCGCTGCCCCCGCGTGCCCGTTCCATTTGCCCCGGCCACCCGTACGCCGAGATCAGGCTCATGTAGGCCTCAGAATCCGTGCCGGTCATATTGAGGGAGCGGCTGCACTGTTGGAGGGCTTCTTCATATTGACGGAGGTGCAAGTGTGCGACGCAGAGAAGCCGCGCTGCGATGGTATCCTGCAAGACGGCCAGGTTTGCGAGGTCGCCGTCGAACCTATCCGACCAGATGTCGCGGGCGGTCTGAAGGTCGGTCAGAGATACGTTGACCCGCACCTGGTCTCCGTTGCGTCTCACCGCGCCCCGCACGGCCCAGCGGACGCGGAGATCCGTCCCGAGCTGCTGCAGATCGACCACCTTCTTCTTGTAGGTCAAGGCGGTGTCGCGTCCAACAACGAGAGTGGCGGGCGTTCGCGCGAGATCGGTCGTCAAGCCTGTCGAGATCAAGTCGGCAAAGGAGTCCTGCGCCGGACCGTCGTTGAGGCTGGCGAAGGGCAACACGACGAGAGAGAGGCGAGGCGCGATCTCGGGCCTGACTGTCGGCTGTGGCTGGATATTTTGAGCTTCCCGTTGTGCGTCGGTACGGACTGTCTTCCAGGCATTCCAGTATCCGGCAACGCCACCGGCAATTGCGCCGATGGCGGCGACCGACGCCAGCACGCTGCCGACGAGCTTCAAACGGCCTCTGAGGTCCTCCAGCCAGCCTGCGGATCGCCGTTCGCCAACAGCGTGTGCAGAGGCAACCGGGATCGTAACCGCTGCCGTGGTTCCTGGTTGCCGATCCTCATCGTGCACGGCGCCCACGAAACGAAAGCCCTTGCGTGGAAATGTCTTGATAAGACGTTGTTGCTGACCGGAGTCACCGATCGCGCGCCGGACGGCGTTCAGCCGGGTCGTCAGCGCCGCATCGGATACGATCCGGCCATTCCAAATCGCGTTGACGAGATCGTCCTTGCTGACGACGCGATCCCTGCTGCGGATCAGATGTTCGAGCAGATCGAGAACCTGGGGTGTCGTGGGCACCACATCGAGCCCGCGCCGCAATTCGCGCCGCTCGGTGTCCAACGCACAGTCCTCGAAGAAATAGCGCATGGCACCATTCTCCAAGCCTGCCCTCTATTCTCCGAGGGCGCGGGAGCAATAATCCGTGGAGAATAGGCCTTCGCTCCCGAAAACTAAGCCGCGAACATTGGTCCACCCCGTCAGGGGGTGCCAAGGTCGTGCTTTTCCGGAAGGCCCGCTTCGCAGAGACCCTTCTCGAAGATCGCGAAGTCATCTGCCCGGCGAAACGGTGCCAGATTCTCGAGATTGGCACGAAGATCTGGATTGCATTCAAGGGCTTGCAGGAGGGATCGTTGCGCTCGTTCACGCCGCCCAGCGAATGCGTTGCTGGCTGCGGCAATGCAGGTCACGAGCAGGAAACTCGTCTGACCACGCAATGCGGTCTCGGCGCATGATACCGCCGCGTCATAGCGGCCCGCCAGAAAATGCGCATAGGCCATGGCTCCCTGCGCGTCGTAGTACATGGGCGGATCGAGCGGGCTAAGTCTCACGGCATGTGCGGCGTGCTCGAGGGCGAGATCCGGCTCTCCCCTCCAAACTCTCAGCCAGGCACTGGTGGCCCAGGCTTGCGCGAAGTTAGGGTTGTCAGCCAAAGCTCGATCCACGAAAGCAGCCGCGTCGTCGAACTCATGGGCTATGAAGGCGAGTGCATATCCACCCACGGACAGTGCAACCGGATCATTTGCCCCCAGTTCTACCGCCTTCCGGGCCAGCCGGGTGGCTTCCGCAATTTCCTTCGCGGGATCGCTGATCCAGCCGTTCGCCTTGCGCCGGGTATAGCACCAGGCGGCCATCGCATAGCCACAAGCCAGTCGAGGGTCGAGTTCGGTCGCCTTGCAAAAGAGCTGCAGCGCCTCGGTGTTTGCGTTGTTGGACCAACGGGATTTCGCCAGCCCGCGCAGATAATGATCATACGCATCCAGATTTTCGGGCGGCTTCCGCCTTGCCCGCTTGATTTCCTCACGCTGCAGCCTCGGGGCGATTGCGCCTATGACACTGGACGTCAGATTGTCCTGCAGATCGAACATGTCCTCGATCGGGCCCTCAAAGCGGTCTGCCCAGAGATGCGTTCCAGTTTCGGCATCGATCAGCTGCCCCGCGATTCGAATGCGATTTCCGGCTTTGCGCACGCTGCCTTCGAGTACATAGCGGACACCAAGCTCGCGGCCGACCTGCTTTACATCAACGACCCGGCCCTTATACGCAAAGCTCGAATTGCGTGCGATCACGAACAGCCAGCGAAAATGAGCCAGAGCCATCGTGATTTCCTCCACGATGCCATCTGCGAAATACTCCTGTTCGGGATCGGAGCTGAGGCTGACGAAAGGGAGTACGGCAATCGAGGGCTTATCCGGTAGCGGGAGGGCCGCTGTTCTCGCTTCTGACCGGTGAGGGACGGTTGAAGGATCCGGCTCCCGTACTTCCCGAACGGCTCCGACGAAACGGAAGCCCTTGCGCGGGATCGTCTTGATCAGGCGCTGCGCTTCCCCGCAATCGCCGACTGCCGTGCGGACGCCATTGATGCGGGTCGCAAGCGCGGCCTCCGATACGATGCGCCCCTTCCAGATCGCGTTCATGAGGTCGTCTTTGCTGACGACACGCTCCCTGTTGCCGATCAAGTAGTCGAGAATGTCGAAGACCTGTGGCGCAACGGAAACAGCATCGGCCCCGCGATGCAGCTCGCGCCGATCCGTGTCGAGCACGTATTCATCGAAGAGATAGCGCAAGTTGCCACTCCCGTCGTTGGATGAAGCCGCCTCTGCACCTGCTGGGGCGTAAAGTAAGGCGCCGGTCAGGAAAATGTAAGCTGCACGTCAAGCGTGCCCGGCGAAGTCCTGACATCCTGCCCTCGGTAAAGGTATCGCCAAGGGATATCGCCGATGAGTACCATCAACGGCGTTGCACAGGTGCGACGGACTGCCACACCCGTGCAGCAAGTGACCAGCCTTTTCCTGCGGGTCTGGAGCGCATGGCAGAAGCGCCGAAGACGGCTGAAGGTACAAACCGCTCTCTGTGCCCTCAGCGATCGGGAGTTGATGGATATCGGCGCGACGCGCGCCGATATGGACTACATTGCCTTGCAGCAAGGCCGCGCAAGGCCCGATCGTCCGGCACCCTGGCGCATTGGCAGTGCGCTTGCGATCCTGTTGGTCGTCAACCTGTTCAGCTTGATTTCCGTAGATCGCGCCGAGGCTCAATGCACTGCGCAGGATGGTTTGCGGAGGCAGCTGGCGGTCAAGGTCGACCCGCCGGCTCCCAGATCGGAGATTCCGGTCAGCTCGGCTGCAGATGTCCTGGCGTGGAAGACGATCCGGATAGGAACATTCACGGATACGTTCGCTCTTCGCAGCGCGATGAGCGCAATGGGCTGCGGCGTCGGAAACGCGGCTGATGAGATACTCGCTCGACCGGCCTTTACCCTAAGTCGCAAGAAGGCGGAGGTTGAGCTTGTTGCCGTGTCGGTTGCGGAGCTCGGCTTTCAAGGCGAGGCTTCGCTGCGGGAAATCTATGCGCGTGCACAACAGCTCGGTCTTGCTCTGGCGCCCGCCGAAATCGCGCCGCAGCTGAGACTTCAGTATTTGGACCAGCCGATCGGTGAGTTTCTCACCATCGGGATGGAGCCTATCGGAACGTGGGCGGGCGAAGCGGTCGTCCTGACGGTGGCGAATGGCGGAGCAGGCCTCATCCTGATCGGCCAGGATGGCCGTGAGGACGCGCAGATATCTGCGATATCCCGTTTTGTGTTCGTGCGACCCGGCTCATCCATGGCTCCAGAGACCGCAGCGATGGCCAGGTAGCATGCTGCGATCTCATTTGGTCTGGGCTCGATCAGGGAAACGGGTGATGATCACGCGTCGTGATGTGTTGTCGGCGGCCGCTGCGGCGTTCGCCGCTACGCATATTTCACCGCGGGCTCTTGCACAGCCGATCGCGAGAACCGCGCATATCCTGACGGGCTTCACGCCGGGGCTGCAGGATGGGTTGGCGCGGCTCGTGGCGGGCCAGATGAGCGGCTATGCGGAAACCATTGTGGTCGAGACCCGTCCGGGCGCGGCCGGTCGCATCGCGGTGGAGGCGGTGAAGAGCGCCGACGCCGACGGATCGGTCATGCTGTTCGCGCCGCTCGGCTTCATGATGTTCTTTCCGCACGTCTACAAGACACTGAGATACCATCCGCGGGATTTCACGCCTGTGTCGACCGTCGCCTCGACCCCGACATTGCTGACGGTCGGTCCCAGCGTGCCGGCCGACGTCAAGACGCTGGCGGACTTCGTGGCCTGGTGCCGCGCCAATCCGAAGCACGCCACCTTTGGTTCGCCGGGCGCCGGAACCTCGCTGCATTTTCTCGGTGCGATGCTGGGCCGCAGCGCCGGCTTCGATTTTCTTCACGTGCCCTATCAGGGCGGCGGTGCGATTCAGGATCTGGTCAAGGGCGTGATTGCCGCGACCGTCATGCCGATCGGCAGCTCGCTCGGACTCGTCCAGTCCGGAGATCTTCGCGCGCTGGCGACCACCGGACCGCGCCGCAGCCTGTTTGTTCCGGCGGTACCGACGATGCGGGAGGCCGGATATCCGTCGCTCGAGGACCTCACATGGTTTGCGTTCTTCGTTCCGGCCAAGACGCCGGCGCCGATCGTCGATAAGCTCAACACCGCGATCCAGGCGGCCTTGCGCACCGACGAGGTCAAGGCCGGCATGGCAAAGCTGGCCGTCGAGCCCGACGCGATCGCCATGGAAGACTTCGCCCGGCTGATCGCATCCGAATCCGACCGGTGGAAGGCGATCGTTCAGGCAACGGGGTTCGTCCCGACCGATTGAAGCGGCATTGACAGGAGGCAACACATGAGCGGGCCGGCATCCGTGCATGATCTCGTGCAGTCGCATCGCATCACCGCGGTGATCTATGCGGCGGCGAAGCTCAATCTCGCCGAGGCCATCGGCGATGAGGCGAAATCGGTGACCGAGCTCGCCCGGCTGGTGTCCGCCGATGAAAGTGCGCTGCGCCGATTGCTCGTTGGCCTGACGACACTTGGCCTGTGCAGGCAGGCCGACCGCGACCGGTTTGCCATGACCGAGCTCGGCCGGCAGCTCGACGAGACCGCCGACCCCTCCTTCAAGGACTGGGTTCTCTTCGAGGGCGAGATGCTCGCGCAATCCTGGCTCGGACTGGTCGAATCGGTTCGCTCGGGCAAGAGCGCGGGCGAGCTGCGCGGCGATGGCGACGATCGCTATGCCGCGACGAGCAATGCGCCGGAATTCACCCGCCGCTTCAACGCCGCGATGGTCAGCCTGACGCGGAGCATCGTTCCAAGGATCGTTGCGGCCCACGACTTCGCGACCGCGCGCGTTGTCATGGACCTCGGTGGCGGCACCGGCGAATTGATCGGCGGCGTGCTCCAGCGCAACCCGCATCTTGAGGGCATCGCCTTCGATCTCGCGCGCTGCGAGGCGGGAGCGCGGGCGCATTTTGCCCGGCTTGGCATCGCCAATCGCTGCCGGTTCGTCGCCGGCAGTTTCTTCGAGAAGGTCCTGGGCGGCGCCGACACGATCCTGATGAAGAGCATCCTGCACAATTGGAGAGACGATCGTTGCGAGGTCATTCTGCGCAACTGCCGGGACGCGCTGCCGGCCAGCGGAACGTTGATCGTGATCGAACGGATCATGCCGGAGCCTGCGACGACTGAGACCCAGGACCGCTCCTGTGCCATGAGCGACCTCAATATGCTGCGGGGACCTGGTGGCCGCGAGCGGACGGAAGCCGAGTACCGCAGGCTTGGCGTCCTCGCCGGCTTCGCCTTCGTCGGCACCAGCGGTGTCGGCTCGTTCAGCCTGGTCCAATTCCGAAAGGTCGGGCACTGACTGCCGTCCGTTGGGACGCCAGTCGAGTCTCATCCCATCAGGCCTTGGCGCAGGATCGATCAGCAGCCCCGGCAGACGCCGGAGATCTTGCGATCGACGTTGGCATCCTCTTGGTCGAGGAAATCCAGCGATCCCGAACTTGCCGAGGGCACGTCGGAGGCGTGGGGCTGGCGGTGACCGACCGGGGCCGTCCACGGCCTGGTGGTCGTTTCCTTTCCGGGCAGCGACGGGTGGAAAGGTTGCGCCGAAGCTGTGCCCATCGTCGATACGATCGTGACCACAATCAGCATCTTTGAGGTGATCATAGGTGTCTCCAAATGCATCCCGCCCTGCATGTGCGGTTCAGACATTCAGATTTGCATCGAAGACCCGCTATTCCCTGTCATCGCGGAGGCGTGATACCGCCGTGGTCCGGCCTTCCGGAACGACGTTTGTCAGGCCGGCGCTTTCCTGCCGATCAGACCGAAGACGATCATGACGAGGCTGATGCCGCGGACAGCACCCGAGACCTCTCCGACCGTGCGCATCAGGGCGGCAGGATCATTGGACCACGGCGTCATGTCCCGCATCGAGAGGAAGAACAGGACGGCGAGCACCAGCAGGACCGAGCCAACGGCAATCAATCGCCAGTTTCGCTTTCGCATGACAGACACTCCCCCGTATCGCCCACAGATGGGCGGGGCCGTTTAGGACGCAGGGAGATAGTGTCGTCGAGCCCGGGTCGGGTTCAATGGCCACGAGCCGCATCGAACAAATGTGACCCTCATCCCCAATTTGTTCGCGGCCGCTGGTGGGTGGCCAACAGATGTTTTGACTTTTTTGTGTTTTCAACGCTTTGACGGCTCGACCCTGTCGGCATGGACCAGTCTCGATCGTCCTTGGATGGACTCCGCACACGTCAGTGATGCCGTCACCTAGAAAATCGAACCAGGAGCTTATGTTCATGAGGATCACCGTAGAAACCACCGTAGCAGCCCCCATCGATCAGGTCTGGCGTGCCTATACGACACCTGCTGACATCATGGCGTGGAACGCCGCGTCCGACGACTGGCATACGACCAAGGCTACGGTCGACCTGCGGGAAGGCGGGGTCTTCTCGTCGCGCATGGAAGCCAAGGACGGCAGCATGGGCTTTGACTTCGCCGGGACTTACACGACGATCGTCGAACACAAGCTGATCGAATATTCATTCGGCGATCGCAAGGCCGAAGTCGAGTTCGTGCCCGGGGCGAAGGGCGTCGTCGTCCGCGTTGTCTTCGATAGCGAGCCGACACACTCGGTTGAGCAGCAGCAGGGCGGCTGGCAGGCGATCCTCGACAACTTCGCGCGACACGTGCAAGCGAAGCAGAAGAAGTCGTGAAGCCGTGCGGGGGCAGGAGATGTCCCTGACGGGCGCCGTCGGCTTTCCGCGCAGAGTACCTGACGGAAATTGATCAGTCGAGGAATAGCCGGCTTCGGGGGCAGTCGCGTCGGTTGCCCCCTCAGCCGGCGACCTCCGGTTTGCGCCGGGCTCACCGGCGCGGTGGGCCAACAGGTGACGTCAAGCTGCTACGACGGCTCCACGCCCCCCGCGCGCGTCTCCGGGGGCGCGCCACGCCTCAGGGGAAGCGGCTGGTCGCCAAGCAACACCTTCACCACCACGTCACGCGCATTGCCGGGATCAAGCGAGTGCTTGGCGATCAGGTCGCTACAGTCGGCGACGATCTGGTCGGCGTCCTGCATGATCTTGAGCTCCTTGTAGCGATCGTGCCGATGCAGGCCCATGCTTTCGCCGACCACTTCAAGGATATTCATGATACGAAATGGCCAGTCGCGCTCGTGCGCGCACAGTTCGCGATGATCGGAATGATAGACCGCGACCAGTGCATCGACACCTGCATCGCGCGCCGCCTCAAGCTCCATGAGTTGCAATTCGCGCTTGTACTTTGGAAGCGCGCCGACATCCACGCTCTGCAAACCCACCGCCGGCTGGTTCAGATCGACGAGTTCGATACCGGGTACCGCCGTCAAGATTTCAGCGGCGGATTCCACGACGCCGGCCACGCCGGGATGCCTGTGCAGCGCGACCCGCATTTCGACCCTGCGTTGAAGGTGCGGCTTTAGCTGCGCCAGCCGGTCGCCGAGAAAGCGCATGAACGGGTTCATCTCGAACGGGCGGGACCCGTGTTGTCGCTCCACCGTTGGCAGGATGGTCTCCGTGTACTGGACGTAGCACGACGGGCACCAGGAGATCACCTGCCCCGAGTTCGAGTGCGACAGCTTTTCCATCGTACTCGATCCCATACGACCGGCCATCTCTGCGTCGCCAGACTTGAGCTGGAGAATGCCGCAACAATGGCTCGGTCCGCCCATCACCTGGTAACTGACGCCGAGCGCGTCCATGATATCGAGGGCAAGCAAGGCGATGTGCGGCGTCTTGAGCACATTGCAGCCAGTGTAAAACACGAAATCCGGCGTTTCAACGGGCGTGGCGACCGACGCCGATCTCTGACCCAGTCGTTCGAGCACGTCCGCATCGAGTTGCAGGCGCGAAAGCACGTTCACGCCACGACTGCCGTCGCGGTACCTCTCGACACCCCGCCGGCGCCGTTCCGCAAGCTCATTGTCCGACTTCGCGATGCCAAGCCGCGCCATGCTCAGCAGGAAACGCGGATTGACGCCATAGCTGCACGCCTTGATGCATGCCCCGCTTCGCATGCAGGACAGCGCCCATTTGCGCGACGCTTCCGGGCCGTTGCCGGTACGCACCAGCTCGAGAATGCCGCCGATGATGTCTTCGGACTTTGTCGTCCGCGAGATGCCGGCCGGCTCGACACTCGGACAGGCCTCGACGCATTTCCCACATCGCGTACAGGCGTCGAGCATGTCTTCGGCATATTCAGCCAGGGACGTCTCGAAGGGGACCTCGTTCATCGGCTGCATGACCAACTCCCAGGCCTGCTGGAGGATCGGCTACGTGCGGCATACGACAGCGCCGGAACCTAACTCACAATTGGCGAGCTGTACACGAGCAGGCCGCAATGGGGATTTGTCGCCTTCGGGTCAATCGCGTCTGCTGCGCGCTGGGTGAGCCCGCTGCCGGCGTGCTCTTACTACCGGACCACCCGTGACCGATCTGGACTTCGCATTCGGGTCAACAGGCGACGTTCGTTAGCCGGCACGGCGACCGTCAGAGCAAGGCCGCTCTGCTCCGGTCCCCGAAGGCCATCTCGGGAGATGGGGAGGATTATTTCTACCCGCCCTGCGGTAGCCCTTAAGGCCTTTGTTGGATGTTGACTCGCCTCTTGCGGCACGGACGATCCGGCACCAGCTTTCACAGGTCAAGTAGGGACCGGCGGACGATGATCTCCGTTGTTGTCGGGTCACGACAACATGCCGGTTGACCGACGATCTCTACGTTGGAGGGTCAACTATTTCGCCCCGCACGCCTCTGGCGCTTCTCATCATATCCCTGGGTGCGATCGCCGCGGTGTGGTGGTGGCTGGCCATACCGATCAACTTGGCGCGCGCGCCGATCGATCCGAATGCCAAGCTGCAATGCATATCCTACGCGCCCTTCCGCAACAACCAAACGTCGGAGTCGCCGACACCAGTGCCGCGGGACCAGATCGCGGAAGATCTCGCCCAGCTTGCCAAAATAACCGACTGTATTCGTACCTATGCGACTGATCTTGGTCTCGATCAGATCCCCGAACTTGCGTCCAAGGTGGGGCTGAAAGTCATTCAGGGAATTTGGCTCGATAGGGACCGACGGAAGAGCGCGACGCAGATATCCACGGGCATACGCCTCGCCCGGCAATATCCGGAAACCATCACCGCACTCGTGGTCGGCAATGAGGTTCTGTTGCATCGGAAGATGACACCTTCCGATCTTGCTGCCTTGATCCGCTCGGTCAAGGCACAGGTGCCGGTCCCCGTCACCTATTCCGACGTCTGGGAGTACTGGCTGCGCTATCGGGAACTCGGTGACGCCGTCGATTTCGTCACCCTTCATATCCTGCCATATTGGGAAAATGTCCCGGTCGCGGCGAAATCTGCCGCTGCTCACGTCGACGCCGTCCGAAAGCAGGTGGCGTCGGCGTTTCCGGGTAAGGAAATCCTGATTGGAGAAACAGGTTGGCCGAGCGAAGGGCGGATGCGCGAGTCGGCGCTACCATCGCGCACCAATCAGGCGCGGGTGATCTCGGAGGTCCTCGATCTTGCCCGGCGCGAGAATTTCCGCGTCAACCTGTTCGAGGCGTATGATGAATTGTGGAAGCATGAGTTCGAGGGCACCGTCGGCGGATCGTGGGGCTTATTCGATTCCACGCAGCGCACGCTGAAATATCCGCCCGGCATCCCCGTCAGCAATTATCCGCTCTGGAAACTGCAAATGAGCAGCGGAATGGCGCTGGCGATCCTGGTGTTCGGCGCTGCATGGCTGACCTTGCGCCAGAAGCCCTCGCAGCCCCGGCTCATCTCATGGTTTGCGGTCGGAATATCGGCAACCACCGCCGGAGTCTTGTTTGGGGTGGCCGCTCAAAAGATGTTCTATGAAAGCTACGGCGCGGGCAGCTGGCATCTGTGGGGCGCACTTCTGGTGGCGGCAACTGCCTCGCCGCTGTTCGGCGCCAACGCCCTGATGTCCGGGCGCGCACCGCCCACATTTTTGGAATTGCTGGGTCCGGAGCACTACCGGACCCCATCGGGACTGGCGATCATGCACGGATTGATCTTGATCGTAACCATCGTGATCGGCACTGAGACGGCGCTGGGCCTGGTGTTTGACCCGCGCGAAAAGGATTTTCCCTTTGCGGCCCTCACTATGGCGGCGGTCCCTTTCGCGGCGATGACGCAGCTCAATCGCCCGAAGAAGGGAATCCGCCCCATGGCGGAAGCGATGTTTGCCGTCGTATTCCTGGTGGCAGCCATCTATGCGGCGCTTAGCGAAGGACCGGACAATTGGCAGTCGCTATGGACTTGTGCTGCCTATATGCTGCTTGCGGTTACGCTGTGGCGGGCGCGCGCTTGAGTAAACCTGGCCAGCCGACTTCCGTTGTGGGTCAATCGCGTCACTATGGCCGCGTGCCGATCTCTTCCGGTCTACCTCTGTGAACGGAAATCGTCAGACTGCACCGGCACGTCTCACACGGGCCAGAAGCGGACCCACGACCTAATCCCGAAATCCTGCCCTCGATCGCTCGCCTTCATATGCAAGCCAATCAGAGGATAATCTGTCGTATTGAGGTTTACTTATTGGAAATGAAGCGAGCCGCTGAATGCCATCTCCCATAGAATAGATCGCCACCGTGTACTCTCGGCCCCGTTGATCCGGTGTGCGGGGAATGGCGATGTACCTTCGGTGTTCGCTACGCTGGCCTAGGAAAACATCGAGCACTTGGCCGACTTCAGCTTTGCCTTTGAGAGTCTCCGTGATTCTCAGACGGGCGAACCATACATCGTTGGTACAAAGCTCGCAGTGACGGCCACCCATCCATATTACGGGTTGCTGCAAGCGAACTCTCGCAACGACGACATCCCTAGCGTCGGGAGACAAATTGTTCAGTGCCTCTACGAGATTGTCTGGCGCGCCTTCTGAAAAATACGCAATGGGCGTCTTGTTCTCCATCGCCGAGGAACGCGGCGGACCGACAATGATTGCGCTCATCATCGCAGCGACAAGAGCTAGGCTTCGCTTGACCGATTTCATCTACAGCACTGCGCACCGAATGGTTGTAGTGGCACTATAATCCAGTTTTGAGAAGTTGAACAGATTAGGTCTGCTTTGGGTCAAAATGCGAAGAACTCAGAGTGAGCAAAGTCAGCCCGCTCTACTCCGCCAAGCGGACCTCAATGAAAGGTGTCGCCACTTCGCTGATGGGCCAGCAGCAGACATTGATCAGAGACGAAAACCCAACTTCACCAACGTCGTTGGGGGGCGGACTGACTTCAGTATGCCGGAGCGCAAGCGTGAACTAGCCCACATTGGGAGACCCGTGCGCGTGCTAAACTGCACTGTGCGCGCCAACTAACTTCGGTTCGACAAGAACTGGACGTTTCGCGGAGTAGGCCATGGACGAAAATCGTCGAAACGCACTTTCCACGGAATACGGCGAGGTCTGCAGCAACTTTCGGACGCTGACCGACATCCGGTTCAAGTTGCTGGGTCTACTGCCGATCGCGACCGCCGTAGCCATTGCGCTCAAAGTCGACCACATTGATGGCCGGAGCTTTGTGTTCTCGTTGTTTGGCCTGATCGCAACGATCGGGCTCGTGACCTACAATACGAGAAATGACGAGCTGTATGATGAACTCGTGAGACGTGCCGCATACATTGAACGAAGCCTTGGTCTCGCGGATGGAGCATTTGCCAACCGCCCGCGCGCGTCGCTCAAGTTTCGTCTTTTCGGCATCCCATGGAAAGTCGACCACCGAGTAGGTATCGGCACGATTTACCTTGCGTCCATCGCTGTTTGGCTTTTCCTGGTCTTGGCGTCGTTGTCGGCTTGGCTGGCTCCGGAGGCCTCGGTATTGGCTACGCTGGCTGCTTTTGGGCTCGCAGTCATTGCGACCTGGTGGGCGAGGACGTGGATCAAGCGTAAGAAGAAAGAGGTCGATGAGGAAAAGAGATCCTTGGCCATCGAGGCCGTTCAAAAGGCGTTCTCAACCGATTTGTCGCGAGGCACGGCGGACGGGGGGCTGATAGATTTGTGCTTCAAGCTCGCGGACGAGAAGACGCGCGAAATCATCGCCAAACGGGCTCAGTTCTATGCCGGAATCGATCGCGACTCCTCAATCTACTACCCGCCGGGCGTCTCAAAGGAACAGGCTGCATGTCACTTGGTGGCGCTACTCACGGATTTGCCACCGCGGTGGCTGTTCGATTGCGCCACAAATCGAAGAGGAGACATGCCAGAGAAAAGTCCCGTATTGTTCCCGCCCCGCGCTGACGAGGTAAGGTGATAGCGCATTGATTTTCCGCTTTGGGTCAGAAGCACCAGCCTGGACCTTTAGCCGACGACTTCCGGTCTGGCACCAGCTTCGGAAGTTCTCTCGCCGCGCGGAAAGTGGCGCGATGGGCCAAGGGGCGACATTGTCCGCGAGCGGCTGGCGCCAGAACAAATGTGAGATAGTTCATATCGGGCGCGTCGCCGACGTGTTGCCATTCCGATGTTTCCGGCGAAACTTCATTTCTTTCGCCACCGTGGCCGGTGCGTATCGCGCTACGGTTCGGACTGTGCGGGAGGCGTTGAATGGTCAATATCAAAGTTCCTCTTAATCCAGTGCAGAAACGCGGCTTGTGGCCGCCCAAAGGCGGGCGCGAATATCCGGTCTTGGATACGGACGACTGGTGGAAAATTGCGGCGCGCGAGCACATAGATGCGTGGGCGTTAATCGAGTTCAATTTCCAAACGCACGTTCCTGAGGAGGTGAATTGGTATTTGCGAGAGCTCGTGGGTTGCCGCCACAGCCGTGACGGGGGGCGCAATTACGCGTTTATCGGGGCTGACCCGAAGCTGCGCAAAATCTATCTTCCCGCTATGCCGCCTCCGCCCCCACCTGCACCCATACCCTGGCCCGACAAACTCAAGAAGCTCCAGTACGAGGTGGAGCATTCGAACGATCCACAAAAGGAACGGTTCCTCTGCATGCTCAAGGCGATGGAGAACCGCCGTGATGATCGCGTGATCTTTTGGTCCACCATAGCCCCGGGCCCCGAGTGGGTTGCTCCGCTTGGCGTTGAGGGAAGAGGGATTGGGAAAGCGTTGATCGATTCGCAGTGGCTCTATAAAAATATAAAGACTGTGCGGGATGTGGACCTTCTTCCGTATGGCAACGGATTACCGAGAAGCGATACTTTCGTGATCAGCTTCCACAAGTATCTGTTTGAAACGGCTTCGCCTTCCGTCGGCATACTGCGCGCGGCGAACGCAGAAATTGTCAAGACGCATGTCATGTTGGATCGTTGGGCGAACCAAAGCATGGGTGGAAGTGCGTCGATGCCGACGTGTTATCGCGCAATCAAAGAATTTATTCGCTTACAGGAGCAAAGTGATTACCCGTCTGTGATCAACTGCATCGTGACAACTGGCGCGTAGCCAGTTCCCTGGGCGGATGACTGCACCAATCCCCACCGCTTCAACGATTGCGGAGTCATCTGCTTCGGCGGCGTTAAGTCCACCGACACGTACCTCGCACTCGCAATTCACCACTTCAACAAAGAGATCATCGGCTGGCTGGAACCGGCGGCAAACAGCATCTCACATTTAGTTTGATCACCTCGTCGGTGGGCCGCTGGAGATGCAACGACACGTCGAGGTCGAGCGCTTTTTTTGGCGGTCTTGAAGTTGATCACCAATCGAATTTGGTCGGCGCCTGAATAGGCGGGTTGTAGCCCTTCATATTGGGTACGCTGGAACGCGACCGATGTCTCAATCGGGTCAAAATGCGAAGAACGCAGAGTGAGCAAAGTCAGTCCGCTCCACCCCACCAAGCGGGCCCCAATGAAAGGTGTCGCCACTTCGCTGATGGCGAGAAGCGGACATTCCCGTTTGGAGCCTGAGTGTGCTAGCCTGAGGCACCATGCCCACACCTGCCGAAGCAGTAAGAACCTACATCTTGGCCAAGGACGGCAACCGACCGTTCTTGATGAGGCAGGCGTTCTCTGAAGACATTGCACTCGAAATGGTGGTCAAGACCGACGCCATTTCATTCCCCAACACGGCTTCCGGCTTGAACGCCGTGGAAGAAATCTTGGTGCGTCGTTTTGGTGTCGAATACGAGAACATCTACACGTTCTGCCTATCCCGGCCTTCCGAAACGGACCGAGCGCGCTTTCAGTGCCATTGGTTGGTGGGGATGTCCGCCAAGGCCAGCGGGCAACCGCTGCGAGTTGGATGTGGACGTTACGACTGGCATTTCAATGAGCACGGAAAAGTGGTGAGGCTGGTGATCACCATTGAAGTCATGAAAGTCTTATCTGGCGCCGAACTCGATGGCGTGATGCGCTGGCTATCTTCGCTTCCCTATCCGTGGTGCAGTCCGTCTCAGGCTCTCCTGTCATTTCCTCCGCAGAACGACCTGCGCGAGGTTGAAGCCTACTTGAAGCAGGCTCAGTAATCTCCGCGGTCGAACTACGATTGGCCAATAAGGTTGACGTCCCGAAGTTGAAGCTTGCTGTATGTCGCCTTCGGGTCAATCGCGTCAATATGGCCGCGTGCCGCTCCCTTCCGGTCTGCCGCTGTGAACGGAAATCGTCAGACTGCGCGGGCATGTCACCCGCGGGCCATAACCGGACCTGTTCACTCGATGACCTTGTCGGCACTGGCCGCGAGTGCAGGAGAGACGGAAAGGCCCAGCTGCCTGGCCGTCTTCAAGTTGATGGACAGATCGAATTTGGTCACTTGGTAGAATGGAATATCGCCAGCTTTTGCTCCGCGGAGAATTGCGTCGATGTTGTTGGCAGCGCGCTGATACAATTCGACTAGATCAAAGGAGTAGGCCATTAGGCCCCCGGCTTCGACGGATTCGGTGAACGCGAAAATCGCCGGAAGTCTCGCGTCGGTCAGCAACTTGGCGATCAAAGCGCTGTTTTGAAAAGTTTCAGGGGAGTCGACCACCATGACTGCATTTGCGCCTTCGCCGGAAAGGCTCTCTACCGCTGCCCGCCAGTCATTTTCTTGAGCACCAACATCCAGTAGCGACACCGCGATAGGTAGGCCAGCCTCCTGGGCCGCTGCGGGGATAGGCGAACCCTTGACGAGCCCGCTGTATTGGATGTGAAGAGCGAGCAAGCCAAGTTTTGATATTGAAGGAAAGATTTCGCGCAGCAGTGCAATCCGTTTTCCATGAATCGATGGACCGGCATCGATGCTGGCTCCCGTGAAATTGCTGCCCGGGTGAGCCAGACTTTCGGCAATCCCCAATCTAACGGGGTCGGCAGTTATCGTTACGATTGGAATACGCGATGTCAGTTTCTTGAATATGAGTGCGCCAGGACCACCGAGGAGAATGACATCCGGGTTGCTGCTAACGATTTCCGTCGCCGAGGCTTCGAGGCCGGACGTATTTTGCTCTCGACCATAACTTTCGACTGTGAGGTTTTGTCCCTCGATCTGTCCCAACCGTCGCAGTTCCGCGAAGAGGGCTCGAGGATATCTTTTCCCGCTCTGATCGTGCCAGTCCGCGCTCGGCTCTGATGGGACGAAAATAGCAAGACGTTTCTTCTTGGTGCTCCCCGCGGCCGCAGCCAGCTGCGGCGATGCTACCGCACCACAAACGGCACAGAGAAAAGCACGCCGCCTCATGTTCGCCCCCTAGCCAGAGTCTAGGTCAACGCATCTTAGCGTCTAAAAGGCCATACTGAAAATCAAAGGTGGCTCTGCGATGTCCGGGTTGGGTCAAAAGCGTCGGTTTGGCGCTCAGGGGCAAACTTCCGCTCTGCCGCCATCACCCGACATAGCTGCACCGCGTCAACGGAAGCGATGGGGCACGAGCGGAAGTGCCTAGCCGCTCCATATCGGCCGCCGTCGGTCATCCCTGAACGAACAGCTTACTTTTCTCTCGTCTCCGGCCTATTCTTGGTGTCCTTCTGCGATGAGCGCGTTTGGGAAGAAATGTGGTCTATCGGGCGGAGAAGACGGCGTTGCGCTATCTCTTCGAAGACTATGTATTGGACACGGACCAGCGCGAGCTGCGCTGCGGAGCCGAGCTGATTGCTACTGCGCCGCAAACGTTTGACTTGCTCCTTTACCTCATTCGCAACAGGGAGCGGGTTGTCAGCAAGGACGATCTCCTCGGTGCGGTCTGGAGTGGTCGCATCGTCTCAGATGCCGCGCTCACGACGCGCATGAATGCAGCTCGCAGCGCAATTGGCGACACGGGCGAGAAACAGCGCCTGATCAAGACGATGCCCCGCAAGGGTTTCCGCTTCGTTGGCGCGGTGCAGGAGGCGCAAAGGCCCACAACCGTCCCCCTTGGCCAAGTGGCGCAGAACGATGATACGGCGCAGAGGTCGCTTTCACCACCTCGCCTTTCCATCGTTGTGTTGCCCTTCGTCAATCTCAGCAGCGCCCCCGAGCAGGACTACTTTGTCGATGGTGTGACCGGGAGCCTCACCACGGATTTATCACGCATCAGTGGCTCATTTGTTATCGGCCAACACACCGCGTTCACCTACAAAGGCAAATCGGTCGATGTCAGGCAGATTGGTCGTGAGTTGAATGTTCGCTACGCGCTTGAAGGCTCGGTGCAGCGTTGCGATAATCGTCTCCGGGTGAATGTTCAATTGATCGACGCGACGACGGGCAATCATTTGTGGGCCGACCGCTTCGACAAGCCCTTCGCCGATCTGCTCGATATGCAGGACGAAATCGTAGCAAGGATTGCGCGGACCTTAGACAACCAGCTCATCGTGGCCGAGGCGCGTCGCGCGGCAAGAACGTTGAATCCCGATGCCATGGATCTCTATTTCCAGGGCCGCCATTCTTGCAATAGGGGGGTGACACTCGAGAATTTGACAGAAGCTCGCAATTCCTTTGAACGGGCTCTGGCGACTGATCCGCAAAATGTCGACGCCATGAGCTGGAGCGCGTTGGTCGAGACAGTGCTTGTCGCGGCGTTCTTGAAAGACAACGAGCCTCCGCATCTGGCAGCGGCAGAGACCATGGTGCTAAAGGCGCTCCGCCTTGCTCCGGACCATGCCTGGGCTCATTTCACCTTGGCAATGGTGCTCATCTATACGAACCGGACGGCCCAAGGCGTGGCTGAGTGCGAGCGAGCCTTGGCCCTGGATCGCAATCTGGCTGACGCTCACGAGATGATGGGTCAGGCCAAATTTTATATGGGTTGCGGTGCGGATACCGAGTTCCACGTCAACGAAGCACTGCGCCTTTCCCCTCGCGATATCTCCGCCTTCCGATGGATGAATACGGCGGGCTTTGCCAAGCTCCAGATCGCAGCAGACGCTGAAGCGGCCGCTTGGTGTGCCCGAGGAATCGAGGCCAACCGAAACTATCCGCTGCTGCATTTCGGGTACGCTGCAGCGCTCGCGCTTCTTGGGAGGCTGGACGAGGCGCAAGTGGCCGCCAAAACCGGACTTGCACTTGATCCAACATTTACGATCCGTCGCGTCAGAAACGTTCCAGTGCGCGGCGACGCGAATTTCGTTGCAGGAGCCAGGCGCTTGGTTAGGGGATTGTACATCGCCGGAGTACCGGAGGGGTGATGCCGGCGATCGGTCTATCGCGTTACTATGGCCGCGTGCCGCTCTCTTCCGGTTTACCCCTGTGAACGGAAATCGTCGGACTGCACCGCCATGTCTCACACGGGCCAGGAGGCGACGTTCCCTGCTGGCCTCATAAGACCCGATATGACAGAGAGGCCACCATCTGAGGGCGGCCTCTGCTGCGTGCGTGAATTGGTCAGTTCTTGTACCCCATACTGCTACAGACCGCGTATTGATAGTTGGGGTTTGCACCTTGCGCCCATAACCCTTGTTTGCATTCCACGTACGTCCTGGCCTTGGCTGGCGCAAACGCCCTTATATCCGGGTCAAGCACTTTGGCATGCGCACCCGAGTAAAATATCTCTGTCGATGGAGTGTTCGGCCTCGTAGTTTTCTTCACGGCGTTGGCGGGTGCATTCGACAAAATGGCGACAGCTAAGCCCACAAGGAACAGCGAGGAAAATCTCATAGTAATGTCCTCCACAACTCCACCTCGAAGTGGGCGACTATTCAAGAGAGCTACAAGCAGTGGTGGCGTCGATTAAACATAACAACCTTATTCCCGAAGGGCAATGGACGGAGTTGCTCCAATGTCGCCACGGGTCAAAAGCGGTCTTCGAGGAGCAGTGCTTGGCAGGTCGGTTTATGGGCCAGAAGCCGACGCAAGCCGTCATCGACGTGGCGCCAGGATATCGAATTCAGAGGTTGCCAATCGGTCGGCGGCCGAGATGGCGTGTCCTGATGGACGCCTGCTGCACACCCGCTGCCATGATGACATCATGCCCCTGTTTTGCCCGACGGGTCAAATCGATTTCGTAAAATCGAAAAAGCCCAATGCCGACAAGGGCCGGCTACTGTGCATGGGGTTGTTTTCGCGAATTTTGTTTGTCGGTCCCGATATCCGGGCCGGACCCCAATCTCGTCAGGTCCGGTGTGGCCCGAGCACTGGCCTCAGCTATCGACCTTCAGCGCGGCAATGAAGGCTTCCTGCGGGATGTCGACCTTGCCGAACTGCCGCATCTTCTTCTTGCCTTCCTTCTGCTTCTCCAGAAGTTTCCGCTTACGCGTGATGTCGCCGCCGTAGCACTTTGCGGTGACGTCCTTGCGCAGCGCGCGCACCGTCTCGCGCGCGATCACCTTGCCGCCGATCGCCGCCTGGATCGGGATCTGGAACATGTGCGGCGGGATCAGCTCCTTCATCTTCTCGACCATCGCGCGGCCGCGCCCCTCCGCGCGGGTGCGATGCACCAGCATCGACAGCGCGTCGACCGGCTCGTTGTTGACCAGGATCTGCATCTTGACGAGATCGGCCACCTTGTAGTCGGTCAGGTGATAGTCGAACGAGGCGTAGCCTTTCGAGACCGATTTCAGGCGGTCGTAGAAGTCGAACACGACTTCGTTGAGCGGCAGATCGTACTTCACCATGGCGCGGGAGCCGACATAGGTCAGCTCCTTCTGCGCGCCGCGGCGATCCTGGCACAGCTTCAACACGCTGCCGAGATATTCGTCGGGAGTGAGGATGGTGGCCTCGATCCAGGGCTCCTCGATATCGGCGATCTTGACCACGTCGGGCATGTCGACGGGATTGTGGATCGAGATCTCCTGGCCGTCGGTCAGGTGCATCTTGTAGATCACGCTTGGCGCGGTCGCGATCAGGTTGAGGTCGAACTCGCGCGACAGCCGCTCCTGGATGATCTCGAGGTGCAATAGCCCGAGGAAGCCGCAGCGGAAGCCGAAGCCCAGCGCAGCCGAGGTTTCCATCTCGTAGGAGAAGCTCGCGTCGTTGAGGCGCAACTTGCCCATCGCCCCGCGCAGCGTTTCGAAGTCATTGGCGTCGGCCGGGAACAGGCCGCAGAACACCACCGGGATCGCCGGCTTGAAGCCCGGCAGCATTTCGGTGACCGGCTTCCTGTCGTCGGTGATGGTGTCGCCGACGCGGGTGTCGGCGACTTCCTTGATCGCCGCGGTGATGAAGCCGATCTCGCCGGGGCCGAGCTCGTCGACCTGCTCCATCTTCGGGGTGAAGAAGCCGACGCGCTCGACGTCATACGCCGCGCCTGTGCCCATCATGCGGATGCGCTGGTTCTTCTTCATGACGCCGTCGACCACGCGGATCAGCACGACTACGCCGAGATAGACGTCGTACCAGCTGTCGACCAAGAGCGCCTTCAAGGTCGCCTCGCGGTCGCCCTTCGGCGGCGGCAGGCGGGTGACGATGGCTTCCAGCACGTCGGGGACGCCGAGGCCGGTCTTGGCCGAGATCATCACGGCGTCGGAGGCATCGATGCCGATGACGTCCTCGATCTGCTGCTTGATCTTCTCGGGTTCGGCCGCGGGAAGGTCGACCTTGTTCAGGACCGGGACGATCTCGTGATTGTTGTCGAGCGCCTGGTAGACGTTGGCGAGCGTCTGCGCTTCGACGCCCTGGCTGGCGTCGACCACCAGCAGGGAACCCTCGCAGGCCGCCAGCGACCGCGAGACTTCGTAGGCGAAGTCGACATGGCCGGGCGTGTCCATCAGGTTGAAGATGTAGTCCTTGCCGTCCTTGGCGTGGTAGGCGAGGCGGACCGTCTGCGCCTTGATGGTGATGCCGCGCTCGCGCTCGATGTCCATGGAATCGAGCACCTGCTCCTTGCCCGCCATTTCGCGGTCGGTGAGGCCGCCGGTCATCTGGATCAGGCGGTCGGCCAGCGTCGACTTGCCATGGTCGATATGGGCGACGATGGAGAAGTTGCGGATGTTGGAAATGGGGACGGTCGTCATGGGCGCGGGATACCACTCACATCCCCGTGCGGCAACCATATTGCTGTATTTTCAGGGCCTTTCTTCACGCCAAGCTGATTCCACGAGGGCCCAAAACGCGCTACGCAACGGCCCATGTCCAGGCTCATGTCCACGACCTCGATCCCCTCCGCCCGAACACGCGTAAAAGCCCGGGTGAGCTTTAACCGCTTCCGGGCCTGGCTGGTTGCCTGCGCGATCCGGCCCGAAGCGCGGCTCTGGCTGGTGATCCAGCTCGCCATCCTGCATGCCGTGATCTGGACCTTCATCCTGATCAATCTCAAGGCAGCGCAGGACGTTCACATGGACGTCGCAGAAGCCTATGGCTGGGGCCAGGAGTTCCTGTGGGGCTACGGCAAGCACCCGCCGCTGTCGGGCTGGGTCGCCGGCCTCTGGTTCAAGGTGTTCCCGGCGGCGGACTGGGCGACCTATGCGCTGGCGATGGCGACCGTCGGCGTCGGCATGGTGATCTGCTGGCTGCTGAGCTTGCGCGTCGTGGACGCGCGGCGTGCGTTCCTGGTCGTGGTGATGGTCGCGCTCTACCCGATCTTCAATTTCAAGGGTTTCAAGTACAACCCCGACCTGCTCCAACTCGTCACGCTGCCGCTGCTCGTGCTCGCCTATCTCAACGCCTTCGAGAAGCGGACCTGGCAGTCCGGTATCTGGTTCGGGCTCGCCGGCGCGCTGGCGCTGATGACCAAATACTGGGTGCTGACCATGATCGGCGCCATTGGCCTTGCCGCGCTGATCCATCCCGACCGGCTGCGATTCCTGCTGTCGCCGGCGCCGTGGGTGGCGATCGCGACAATGGTCGTGGCGATGATCCCGCACATCGTCTGGCTTGCCGGCGTGCATTTCGTGCCGCTGACCTATGCCGGCGATACCTACAGCCTCGATGACAGCCGCCAGGTCCATCAGCTCGTGGCGGGCTACGCCCTGCATAATCTGGCGCTGCTGGCGTTGCCGGTGGCGCTGGCCGCGCTCGCAATGGCGCTGGTGCCGCATTGGTTCACGTTGCTGTTGCGCGCACCGTTACGCATCGTCACGCGTGCCTGGGGGCGCGGCGCCAATCCCGGCGTCAATGTTGCGCAGGCGTTGAACGTCTGGATCATCCAGATCATCGTCGCGGTCGGCCCGCCGCTCGGCGCGCTGGCCTTCAGCATCTACATGAAGACCGATTGGGGCATCTCGCTGTTCTTCCTGGTACCCTTGGCGCTGGTCGCGATCCCGGCGCTGCGGGTGCAGAGCGCGGCCCTGTTCAACATCGCCGTGATCTGGCTCCTGCTCAGCGTCGCCACGCTCGCCGCCTCGCCCTGGATCGCCGCGCGCGAGATGGCCGCTAATGCCGGCAACACGGCGACCTACGGCGCGCGCTCGGAGCTAGCGCATGAATTGACGCAGGCCTGGCACACGCGTTTCGGCTCGCGCTGGGCGGTCGTTGCCGGCACCATGGAGTCGATCCAGCCGATGGTGTTCTACAGCCCCGACCATCCGGCCGCGTTGATGCCGCTCGAAGCCTGGGATTCCGGGCTGACATCGCGCGAGGATGCCAAGAAGTATGGTTTCATCGGCGTGTTCGATCCGACCGATGGCCGCCTCCCGGCGTTCGAGAAATGGGTCTCGGAGATCGCGCCGAACGCCGAGCGCATCGTGATGACGACGCGCCGCTTCACCCACGGCAAGGCCGGCCCGGCGATGAGCTGGAATATCTACATCGCCCCGCCGGCGAAGTGATTGCGGCGTTGTCGGTCCCGTAGGGTGGGCAAAGCGACTTGTCCGCCATAGCTCGAAGAGCGACGGCGGAAGCGTGCCCACCACTTCTGTGGCGATTGTCGCGAGATGGTGGGCACGGCGCTTCGCGCCTTTGCCCACCCTACGGCGCCGAGCGCGTGGCTCAGATCCCTTCCTCGTTGAACTTGCTTTCAACGAGCTCGGTAATCGCCGCAAGCGCAGCCTGGGCATCATCACCGGCGGCGGCGACCGTGATCGTCGTGCCCGGTCCTGCGGCCAGCATCATCAGGCCCATGATCGAGGTGCCGCCGACGGTCTCGCCGCCGCGCGTCACCCACACCTGCGCGTTGAAGCGCTCCACCGCCTGGACGAACTTCGCCGAGGCGCGGGCGTGCAGGCCGCGCTTGTTGATGATCAGGAGGTCTTTGGAAATGGCTCCCGCCGGCACGCCTGTCCCGGCCTGGTTTCCGAGCGGCGCGTCGTCGCTCATTTGCCGGCGAGCACGCGGCTGGCAATGGTGACGTATTTGCGACCCGCTTCCTGGGCCATCGCGATCGCGTCGGGCAACGGACGCTCCTCGCGCACCTTGGCAAGCTTCACCAGCATGGGAAGGTTGATGCCCGCGAGCACTTCGACCTTCGGCCGGCTCATGCAGGATATTGCAAGGTTCGACGGCGTGCCGCCGAACATGTCGGTGAGGATCGCGACGCCGTCGCCGGAATCGACGCGGTTGACCGCCTCGATGATGTCGCTTCGGCAGAGATCGGAATCATCTTCGGCACCGATCGTGATCGCTTCGATTTGCTTTTGTGGGCCCATGACATGCTCAAGCGCTGCCTTGAATTCGTCGGCAAGGCGCCCGTGGGTCACAAGTACTAGACCAATCATCGGAAAACTCCTCGCGGGCGCTTTTGGTGCACCGCACGAACGCGCCACTTTGACCATCCAGAGCCCCCGCGCAAGAGGGGATGTTGCGTATCTCCCTGAAACTAGACGGATGGATGAGGGGAGCTGCGCCGGTCTATTCGGTCGCGATAGTGGGGTTCATATGGTTACCATTTCCCTTCAAACAATCGCCTGAAGGGTTAACGGAAGATGAACTCTTGGTAGTGGTCAAGGCCGCAACAACCAAAGGGAGGGGCGAATAGTCGCGCCCGACGGGGATTCGCGGTATTTCGACACCGAAAATGCTTGTTTTCAGCGATTCCGCCGCAGGCAGCCGTTCTGCGTCGGCGGCGTCCAGATCGACCACGAGGCCGACGGTCGCATGCTCCACGAAGTCGCAGCGGCGGATTCCCAGTCCCCGAATCTCGATCAGGCCGGCCAGCAGCGGCGCGGGGCGGACTTCAATTTCGTCGCCGACTGTCGCCAGATGGACACGGTCATCGCCGACCAGAACGGCCCTTTCGACCACGCCAGCGCGTCCCGCCATGATCAAATCGAAGGCAAGGCGCGACTTGCCGGAGCCTGAGGGCCCGCGGATCAGCACCGCCAGAGTCCCGACCTTGACTGCGGAGGCGTGAACGCTGGGGCCACCGTCGCTCATAGCGCCGGCAGCCTCACCACGAACCGCGCGCCGACAACCGTAGGCGCTCCGTCCTCGTCCACAGGGCCCGGGCGGTTCTCGGCCCAGATGCGTCCGCCATGGGCATCGACGATCTGCTTGGAGATCGACAGGCCGAGGCCGGAGTTCTGGCCAAAGCCCTGGTGCGGACGGTCGGTGTAGAAGCGCTCGAAGATGCGCTCCAGCGCGTCGTCGCGGATGCCGGGACCGTCGTCGTCGACCACGATCTCGATCTCGGAGCGGACGCGGCGGCAGGTGAGGCGCACCTTGCTGCCGGGCTCGGAGAACGATTGCGCGTTGGAGAGCAGGTTGGAGACCACCTGCCCGAGCCGTGAATCGTGGCCCGTCACGGAGAACGCGTCGGTCGCGCCGCGGCCCTCGAAGCGCGTTTCGACCGCGACGTCATGGCCGAGCTTGGTTTCATTGGCGACGGACACGAGCGTCGTCAGCAGGCGGCGCAGGTCGACCCGGACCGCATCCTGGCGCTGCAATTCGGCGTCTAGGCGGCTGGCGTCGGAGATGTCGGAGATGAGGCGGTCGAGCCGCTTGACGTCATGCTCGATCACCTCGAGCAGGCGCGCGCGGCTGGTCTCGTTGCGCGCCAGCGGCAGCGTCTCGACCGCGGAGCGCAGCGAGGTCAGCGGGTTCTTCAGTTCATGCGCGACATCGGCGGCGAACATCTCGATCGCCTCGATGCGGCTGTAGAGCGCGCTGGTCATGTCGCGCAGCGCGCCGGACAGGTGACCGATCTCGTCGCGGCGCCGGGTGAAGTCGGGAATCTCGATGCGGGCCTTGATGCGGCGGCGGACGCGCTCGGCGCTGTCGGCGAGCCGGCGCACCGGACCTGCGATCGTGCTGGCGAGCAGCAGCGACAGCATGATCATGACCGCGGCAGCGACGCCGCCGACCTTCAGGATCGCCAGGCGCTCGGCGGTGACCATCTGGTCGATGTCGTCGCCCTGCGTCGACAGCATCAGGGCGCCGTGGATGGCGCGCGAGCGCAGCACGGGGACTGCGACCGAGACGATCACCTCGCCGCGCGAATTGACCCGCACCATCGAACGCTTCTGGCCCTGGAGCGCGTCGCTCACTTCCGAATAGCCATTGCCGTTCTCTCGCCCGAGCTCGCGATACAGCGGCAGGTCACCGCGGTTGATCCAGAGGCGCACCGAAGTCAGGCCGCGCTCGATCACGCCGGGCTTCTGCGATGGCGGCGGCAACGGGAAGATCAGCACGTTCTCGAGGTCGCGGCTGTCGAGCAGCACCGTCCCGTTGGGATCGAATATCCGCGCGCGGGTCTTGGTCGGCGAGATCAGTGTGCGCAGCACGGGGGCCACGCGCTCCGGGCTGATCGGGAAGTTCAGCGCCGAATAATCGTCGGATTCGCCGTAGCTGTCGCCGAGCTTCAGATCGAGCAGGCGGTCAGGATCGACCGTGATCGCGTTGGTCTGCACGGTCGCCGACGCTCCGATGGCACCGGCGATGATCTCGGCCTGCACCAGCAGGCTCTGCGCACGCGCGTCGATCAGGCCGGCGCGGAACTGCGAGAGATAGAGAATGCTCGCGACCAGCGCGACGAGGCCGGCGAGGTTGAGCGAGACGATGCGGCGGGTCAGGCTCGAGAAGGAGAGCGCGAAGAAATACTGACCGGCACGCGTCAGCCAGGAGAACGGTCGCCAACCTTGCGCGGCCGGCTTGTCGTCGGCGACGTGCTCCGGTACGCCGTCGGATGCGATATCCCCGGCATTCTGGTTCTCGTCAGGCTGCGTTCGGTCAAGCAATGCTTACGCCCGCGTTAGGACATCTCGTGCGAAGGGTCCCCGCATCCTAGAGCCATCCCGGTCCCGATGGAACGAGAACCGGCGATGCTCTCAGTCTTTCGTGAAGGCGCGTGAGCCTCAGGCTTCCTTGAAGCGGTAGCCGACGCCGTAGAGCGTCTCGATCATCTCGAACTCGTTGTCGGTCACCTTGAACTTCTTGCGCAGCCGCTTGATGTGGCTGTCGATGGTGCGGTCGTCGACATAGACCTGGTCGTCATAGGCGGCGTCCATCAGCGCGTTGCGGCTCTTCACCACGCCGGGCCGGGTTGCCAGCGCCTGGAGGATCAGGAATTCGGTGACGGTCAGCGTCACCGGCTCGTTCTTCCAGGTGCAGGTGTGCCGTTCGGGGTCCATGCGCAGCAGGCCGCGGTCGAGCGCCTTGGCATCGTTCTCCTTCGGCGCGACGGTCGGGTCCTTCGGTGCAGAGCGGCGCAGCACGGCCTTGACGCGCTCGACCAACAGGCGCTGCGAGAACGGTTTGCGGATGAAGTCGTCGGCGCCCATCTTGAGGCCGAACAGCTCGTCGATCTCTTCGTCCTTGGAGGTCAGGAAGATCACCGGCAGGTCGGATTTCTGCCGCAGCCGGCGCAGCGTTTCCATGCCGTCCATGCGCGGCATCTTGATGTCGAGGATGGCAAGATCGGGCTGGGTGGTGCGGAAGCCGTCGAGCGCGGAGGCGCCGTCGGTGTAAGTCATGATGCGATAGCCTTCGGCCTCCAGCGCGATCGAGACGGATGTGAGAATGTTGCGGTCGTCGTCGACCAAAGCGATTGTGGGCATGAGCCTCTGCTTTCTGCTTTCCGTTTGGGTCGTGGCTTGAAACGGCGAGCAATTCACTGATGCGCCGCATACACGGGTGCCGAAGTCGGCGGTCGAACCTTGTCACCGAGCAATGCAAGCTGGGCTGAAGTGTGACCAAGTTCCACGAAGCGCAGCAGATTCGCCGCGTTTCGACCCATAACCTGACCCCCGTTTACCCGAAAAAAGACCTCCCTTGCAACCACCTGACCCGAGAAAGCCGATGCACCCGACCCCCGACTTCGACCCTGGAAAGCTCGCCAAATCGCTGCTCAGGCGCTCGCGCCAGGGGGCGCTGGCAACGCTGATGGCCGGCAGCGGCGATCCCTATTGCTCCCTGGTCAATCTGGCGAGCCACCCCGACGGCTCGCCGATCCTGCTGATCTCGGGCCTGGCCGTGCACACCAGGAACATCCTGGCGGATCACCGGGTCTCCCTGATGCTGGACGAACGCGCGGCCGGCGATCCGCTGGAGGGTGCCCGAATCATGCTGTCCGGCCGGGCGGAACAGGCCGATGCCGACAAGGATCTGCTCCAGCGGCGGTATCTCAATGCCCATCCATCGGCCGAAGCGTTTGTTTCGTTTAAGGATTTCTCTTTCTTCAGAATTCGGCCCACGGGAACCCATCTGGTCGCCGGCTTCGGCCGCATCGTCGATCTCAAGCCCGAGCAGTTCCTGACGGACCTTACCGGTGCCGAGGATCTGCTGGCGGCGGAGGAGGGGGCGGTCGCGCACATGAATGCCGACCACCGCGACGCCATGGGTCTCTATGCAACAAAACTCCTCGGCGCGGCGGAGGGCGACTGGCGCTGCACCGGCTGCGACCCCGAAGGCCTCGACATGCAGGATGGCCAGACTGCGCTGCGGCTGGACTTCCCGGAGCGGGTGACTGACGGCACGGCGCTGCGCAAGATGCTGGTCCGCCTTGCTGGCAAAGCGCGCGCGAAGGTGGACTAGCGCGCAACAATTTGAACGCTGCCCCCCATCGCTGCGACCCAAGACCGTAATGGTTCGAAGTCGGCAGCGAGAGGGTTCATGACACGCCGTCGTTTGACGCTGGTTGCGGGTTTGGCGCTCGCGATCATCGCATCGCTTGCCACGCCCAGCTTTGCCCAGAAAGGTCTCGCCGCGGAGAGCGCGCGGATCAACGCACTCCGAAGCGCCGGCAAATATTCGGAGGCGCTGCCGCTGGCGCAGGCCATGGTGGCGTCTCTCGAGAAGACCACCAACAATCGTGATCTCGCGGGCGCGCTCAACAACCTCGCGCAGATCTACGCCGACCAGGGTCACGACGACCAGGCCGAGCCGCTCTACAAGCGCGCCATCGCACTGATGGAGAAGGGGACCGGTCTCGACAGCGTCGAGGTCGCGCCGGTGCTGAACAACCTCGCCGCGCTCTATCAGAGGCAGAGCCGCTTTGCGGAGGCCGAGCCGCTGTTCAAGCGTGCGCTCGCCGTGCGCGAGAAGGCGCTGTCGCGCGAGCATCCCGACGTCGGTCAGTCCCTCAACAATCTCGCCACATACTACGTCAAGCAGCAGCGTCAGGCCGAAGCCGAGCCGTTGTTTCAGCGCGCGCTCGCGATCTACCAGAAGGCCGGTGGCCCCGAGCATCCGGCGGTCGCGACGCTCCTGAACAATCTCGGCCAGCTCGATCGCGACCTCAACCGCGATGCGGATGCCGAGGCGCCGATCAGGCGCTCGCTCGCGATCCGCGAAAAAGTGCTGGGACCGGACCATCCCGACGTCGCGCGCTCGCTGAACAATCTCGCCGGTCTCTACGAGCACCAGCAGCGCTATGCCGATGCGGAGCCGCTCTATCGCCGTGCGCTGTCGATCCGCGAACGTGCGCTCGGTCCCGATCATCCGGACGTCACGACCTCGACCAGCAATCTCGCTTATTTCCTCTACGTCTCCGGCCGGAACGCCGACGCGCTGCCGCTCGCGGAAAAGACGCTTGCGACCAATCGCGCGCAGTTGCGCGTCGTGCTGCCGGTCCTGTTCGCCGCGCGACAGCAATATCTGCTGCCTGACGACAGGGCGCTGGACGAGGCGCTTGCCGCGATTCAGCGCGGCACGCAATCCTCCGCTGCCTCCGCCGTGAACAAGCTGGCCGTGCGCCTTGCTGCGGGCAGCGACAGGCTCGCTGAGCTCGTGCGCCGGGACCAGGATCTTGCGGCCGAGTCCGAGGCGCTCGACAAGGCGATCATCGCCGCGGTGTCGAAGCAGTCGGCCCAGCGCGACGTCGCGGCCGAGCAGCGCAGCCAGGTGCGGATCGCGGCGATAGCGAACGAGCGCACAGGCTTGCAGAAGACGCTCGCGGTCGAGTTTCCCGATTATGCGTCGCTCTCCAACCCCCTGCCGCTGGCGGTCAAGGATATCCAGCCCTTGCTGTCGCCCGACGAGGCGATGGTGCTCTACTCCGTCGTCGACAAGCAGAGCTATGTCGTCGCGATCACGCGCGAAGGCGTCGACTGGAAGGAGATTCCGCTCGGCGCGGACGCGCTGACGCAGAAGGTGACTGCCTTCCGCAAGGGGCTCGATGTCGGCAAGGCGCGTGATGCCTCCGGCAAATCAGGGTTGTTCGACCTCGGGCTCGCCAACGAGCTTTATGTCGCGCTGCTCGGCCCGGTCGAAGGGCTGACGAAGGACAAGCGCAACCTGCTGGTGGTGCCGTCGGCCGCGCTGACGGCGTTGCCGTTTCATCTGCTCGTCACGGAGACGCCGCAAGCTGCGATCCCGGACACGCTCGAAGGCTATCGCAGCGCCGCCTGGCTGTTGCGGCGTCAGGCGGTGTCGGTGCTGCCCTCGGTGGTCAGTCTGAAATCGTTGCGTGCCGTCGCGCGTCGGGAGCAGGGCGTGAAGCCGATGACCGGCTTTGGCGATCCCGTGTTCAATCCTGCGCTGGAAGGGCCGGCCGATCGTCGCGCTGCAAGCGGCAAGGTCGCCGCACGCAACATTGCAACAATTGCCTATAGCGATTTTTGGCGCGGGGCCGGCGTCGATCGCGCGCGGCTTGCGCAGGCGCTGCCGCAACTGCCGGATACCGCGGACGAGTTGAACGCGGTAGCAAAGGATGTCGGCGCGGCCGAGGCCGACATCCATCTCGGCCGCGATGCCAGCGAAACGACGCTGAAGCGTGCAGCGCTTGCTCAATACAGCATCATCTACTTTGCCACCCACGGTCTCGTGGCCGGCGATATCAAGGGATTGGGCGAGCCCTCGCTTGCACTCTCCATTCCCGATCGGCCGACGGAGCTGGATGACGGCTTGCTCACGGCAAGTGAAGTCGCTCAGCTCAAGCTTAACGCGGATTGGGTTGTGCTGTCGGCCTGCAACACCATCGCCGGCGACAAGCCCGGCGCCGAGGCCCTGTCGGGGCTGGCGCGCTCGTTCTTCTACGCGGGTGCACGTGCGCTGCTGGTCTCGCATTGGGCAGTGGATTCGGAAGCTGCCACCCGCTTGACCACGTCGACTTTCGAACTGCTCAAGAACGAACCAAAAATCGGCCGTGCCGAAGCTTTGCGCCGCGCGATGTTGACGTACGTTGATGACACCTCGTCACCGCGCAACGCCTATCCCGCGATGTGGGGGCCGTTCGCGCTCATCGGCGAAGGCGAGGTACGATAGGACGGTCCTGCGATTGTGCGTCGCAATAACCACAGGAAACGCGGAATTGCGCATTTGGTTGCGCGATCATTCGTATTTTTTTGATACGCTCGCTCAGAGCTGACATGCGCGGCATTTGGCGCGGTCCTTGAATAAACCAAATCCTGCGAGATCGGCTTGGCAACGCCAGCGTTCACCATTATTACGTCGTTCAACCGAGGCCGGACGGCCTATAATTCACGGTGACTGCGATGGCGCCAAAGCTTGGTCGCGCTGAGTGTCGCGGGTTCTAGGAGGATTTTTCGTGCAAGAGACGGGCGTGCGCAACGGTGCCTTCGGTGCCGACAAATTCGGCTTAAAGAATCTCAAACGGGTTCACTGGAACCTCGGCGCGCCGCAACTCTATCAATACTCACTTTCTGCGGGCGAGGCGGTGCTGTCGGCAGACGGTTCGCTTTGCGCCGACACCGGTGAGTTCACCGGTCGCAGCCCGAAGGACAAGTTCACGGTGCGTGACGCCACCACCGACAAGAAGATGTGGTGGGCCGGCAACCAGTCGATCACCGCAGAGCAGTTCGAGACGCTCTACCAGGATTTCCTCAAGCACGCCGAAGGCAAGAGCCTGTTCGCGCAGGACCTCTATGGCGGCGCCGATCCGGCCTACCGGATCAAGACCCGCGTCTTCACCGAGCTCGCCTGGCACTCGCTGTTCATCCGTACGCTGCTGATCCGCCCCGAGGCGGTCGAGCTGCCGAGCTTCACGCCGGAGCTCACCATCATCGACATGCCGAGCTTCCGCGCCGATCCGAAACGCCACGGCTGCAAGTCGGAGAATGTCGTCGCGATCGATTTCGCCCGCAAGATCGTCCTGATCGGCGGGTCTTATTATGCCGGCGAGATGAAGAAGTCGGTCTTCACCACGCTGAACTACTATCTGCCCGAG
The DNA here is from genome assembly GCF_054061875.1 of Bradyrhizobium sp. S3.7.6. NCBI lineage: Bacteria > Pseudomonadati > Pseudomonadota > Alphaproteobacteria > Hyphomicrobiales > Nitrobacteraceae > Bradyrhizobium > Bradyrhizobium sp. S3.7.6. The sequence goes on from NZ_JBSSEQ010000001.1 coordinate 1,510,028, forward strand.
CGCGGCGTGATGCCGATGCACTGCTCGGCCAATGTCGGCGCTAATGGCGACACCGCGATCTTCTTCGGGCTATCAGGCACCGGCAAGACCACGCTGTCGGCCGATCCGAACCGCACGCTGATCGGCGACGACGAGCACGGCTGGGGCCCGAACGGCGTGTTCAACTTCGAAGGCGGCTGCTATGCCAAGTGCATCAAGCTGTCGCAGGAGGCCGAGCCTCAGATCTACGCCGCCTCGACGCGCTTCGGCGCGGTGCTCGAGAACTGCGTACTCGACGAGGACACCCGAATCGTCGATTTCGACGACGGTTCCAAGACCGAGAACACGCGCTCCGCGTACCCGCTCGACTTCATCCCGAACGCTTCGCGCACCGGCCGCGCGCCGCAGCCGAAGAACGTGGTGATGCTCGCCGCCGACGCCTTCGGCGTGCTGCCACCGATCGCAAAGCTCTCGCCGGCGCAGGCGATGTATCACTTCCTGTCCGGCTACACCGCCAAGGTCGCCGGTACCGAGCGCGGTCTCGGCAACGAGCCGCAGCCGGAATTCTCGACCTGCTTCGGCTCGCCCTTCCTGCCGCTCGACCCCAGCGTCTATGGCAACATGCTGCGCGACCTCATCGCCCAGCACAATGTCGATTGCTGGCTGGTCAACACCGGCTGGACCGGCGGCAAGTATGGCACCGGCTCGCGCATGCCGATCAAGGTGACGCGCGCGCTGCTCACCGCCGCGCTCGACGGCTCGCTTCGCAACGTCGAATTCCGCACCGACAAATATTTCGGCTTCGCGGTCCCGACCGCGCTGCCGGGCGTGCCGGCCGAGATCCTGAACCCGGTGAACACCTGGAAGGACAAGGACGAGTTCGACAAGACCGCCCGCGCGCTGGTCGGCATGTTCCAGAAGAACTTTGCCAAGTTCGAAGCCCAGGTCGACGCCGAAGTGCGCGCGGCCGCGCCGGACGTGAAGCTCGCGGCGGAGTAATCGCTCGCTCTGTCTTCAATGCAAAAGGGCGGCCGCGAGGCCGCCCTTTTTGTTTCTTCCTTCTCCCCTTGTGGGCCTGTTGCGTTATCGGCTCTTGAGGCTGAAGACGTCAGGAGCGAGTGCCCTGGTCCCGGCAATTGCCTGCCAAGATCTGTAGTTGTCGCCCTGAGCGGGCAGCTCACGCGGCGATCGTGGCCCACCGCCTCATGTTGAAGGCGATTGAGGCGAGCAGGACTTGCCCGGTCGCCTTGATCAGACCGACGTAGCGGATGCAGGTCAGCCGCATGCGGCGTTTGAGAGTAGCGAAGGTGGTTTCGACCTGGGCTCGTCGGCGCGCGATGAGGAGGTTGTAGCGTTTGAGCCTGGGCGGCAGTTCCGGGTGATGTCTGTTGGGCCGACGAGCGATGCGGGGCTTCTTGCCTTCCGCCTTCAGCCGGGCCCGTCGGGCATGGGTGTCGTAAGCCGCATCGGCCCAGACCACGGCTTCATCGCCGCGAATCAAAGCGTCCGCCGGTGTCGTGTCGTTGATGTTGGCCGGTGTGGTCAGTACCGCGCGGATCAAGCCGGATCCTTCGTCCACACCCACATGAGCCTTGTAACCGAAGGTCGAGCCGCTTTTGCCCTGCCGTTTGGCAAACCGGGCATCAGGGTCGTTTGAGGGGCGATCCGCCTTGGGCGGAGCCGAGACTGCCTGGATCAAGGTCGCATCCAGCATCGTGCCGCGCTTGAGGATCACGCCAGCATTCTCAAGCTGACGATCCAATTCGCCAAACAGCTTCTCCAGCAGGCCTTGTTCAACGAGCTGGTTCCGGAAGCGGTTCAGGACCGTATGGTCGGGCGTCGCATCCTCAAGGCTCAAACCGACGAAGCGCTTGAACGACAACCGGTCGCCCAGCGCTTCCTCGAGTTCGCGCTCCGAAAGACCATACAGCGACTGCAACAGCACAGCACGAAACAGCACCAGCACCGGATAGCCTGGACGACCGGGGCTCCCTTCATCCCGCAAATGGCCGATCAGCTTCTCGAACCGGTACCACTTGACCAGGCCGGCCAGCCGATCCAGCGCCGCATTGGCGCCGGCTCCCTTCGGCATCAGTGCTTCCACAAAGCTCGGCTGTCCCGTCCGCTTGACCGCCATCGCTACCCTCCAAGGCTTTGCCCTAGGGAATCACAATTGACGAATTACGCAACAGGCCCCTTGTGGGAGAAGGTGGCGCGAAGCGCCGGATGAGGGGTTGTATCCGCGCGTTCAACTGCAAGAGAAGCGCTCGCGGAGAGAGACCCCTCACCCGTCTCGTCGCTTCGCGACGAGCCACCCTCTCCCACAAGGGGAGAGGGGAAGAGCACCTCACGCCTTGAAATACGCGATCTGCGTCGTGGTCGCGAGCAGCCTGCCGTTCGGCGACCACAGCTCGGCGTTCTGATCGGCATAGCTCTTGTGCATGATCTTCGAATCGGCCGTCGCGAGCACGCGCGTGATGTCCTCGGCGGCGAGCTCCTCGCTGCCGGTGTGGAAATACGTCGTCAGCGACACCGTGCCGAACGGCACCAGCTCGCGCCTGGCGTGGAAGATGCGGCCGAAGAAGGCGTCCGACATCGACATCAGCGACAGCATGTCGAGCTTGCGCGGCGTGCGGTCGCCGATCCAGAGCTTGGAATAGGTGCCAGCGAGCTCGGTCCGCGGCGGGCCGATCCGCATCTCGCCCTCGACGAAGCGGAATTCATACTGGTTGGCCCAGGATGCCGATATCTTCGGGAATGGCAGCGTCGCCTCGAACGCCGTGGCATCGGGATATTGCGCCACCCTGTGCTCCCAGGACGGCCGGCGCTCGGCGAACACGGCGGTGGCGAGCGTAGCGACCTCGCCGCCGCCCTGCGACAGTTCGACGCTCCAGTGCTGGCTGGAGCGATTGGCCTTCACCAGCCGCACGTCCAGATCGAACGGCCCCTTGGCGATCGGCGCGCAGTAATTGACGGTCAGGGCCAGCGGATCGCCGGCGCGCTGCGGATGGTCGATCAGCGCACGCAGGATGGTCGCGGCCGTGGCGCCGCCGAACGGGCCGACAAACGCCCAGTAGTCGTCGCTGGTATGCCCCTGCCAGCTGGAGTCGCCGGCGCTGATGCGGGTGGCGTCGTCGAACGGGTGCGGGAGCTTGGCGTGCATGGGATTAGACCTCTACTGAGCTTCCGTCCCAACGACGAAACTCCATCGTCTCATCACCAGGGCCATATTGCTGCGAACTCAAAACATCGTCTGCCGGATCATCTGTGACCCAGGCATCCGCGACGGAGCCTCCTATGCGCTTCAGCGCAATGATACTCTTGCCGCTGATCAGATCGGCGACGAAGTCGCCGATGGCAGCTTCCTCGTCCTTGCCTGAAAGACTGGCAAGGATGCTGCCGTGCGTGTGCCAGGAGAATCCGTCGAACCCCAGCGTCCAGTCCCCGTCGGGACATATGACCAGCAATCGAAGCTGCCCATCCGGGCTCGTATACTCGCCGACAGGCACGATCGACTCCGGCCAGAAAAAGCTCAAGCCGTAATATGATGCCTATCCTGCCAAATCAATAACCTCGCAGGTAACGCCGATTTCACGTTGCGGAAAATCAGCCTGCCACGTCGCGCAGATCTGGCAGCAGCGGCGTGGTCGGATTGACCGGCACGTTCCAGATTTCCTCGGCATATTCGCGGATGGTGCGGTCCGAGGAGAACCAGGCCATGCGCGCGACATTGAGAATGGAGGCGCGCGTCCAGGCCGGCGCCACCTGCCAGCGTGCGTCGACGCTGCGCTGCGCTTCGTAATAGGAATCGAAATCGGCGCTGACCATGTAGTGGTCGAGATAGCGCAGCGCGTGCGCGATCGATTCGAAGCGGCCGGGATCGCCGGGCGAGAACTCGCCGGTGCCGATCGCATTGATGGCGCGCTGGAGCTTTGGCGAATTGCGGATCACGTCGGAGGCATCCAGCCCCTGCTTGCGGCGGATCATCACGTCGCCGGCCTCCATGCCGAAGATCGCGATATTCTCCGCGCCGACATGGTCGCGGATCTCGATGTTGGCGCCGTCGAGCGTGCCGATGGTGAGCGCGCCGTTCAGCGACAGCTTCATGTTGCCGGTGCCGGAGGCCTCCATGCCGGCGGTCGAGATCTGCTCGGACAAATCGGCCGCGGGAATGATCACCTCCGCAAGGCTGACATTGTAGTCGGGCAGGAAGACGACCTTGAGCTTGCCGCCGATCGCGGGATCGTTGTTGACGACGTCCGCGACGTCGTTGACCAGCTTGATGATCAATTTTGCGTAGCGATAGCTCGCCGCCGCCTTGCCGGCGAAGATCTTCACCCGCGGCACCCAGTTGCCGTTGGGATCGTCCTTCATCGCCTGGTACAGCGCCACCGTCTCGATGATGTTGAGGAGCTGGCGCTTGTATTCGTGAATGCGCTTGATCTGCACGTCGAACAGCGCGGTCGGATCGACCTTGATGCCGAGCCGCTCGCCGATCAGGCGCGCCAGCGCGGTCTTGTTGTGAAGCTTGACGCTGCGGAATTTCTTCTGGAATTCGACGTCGCTGGCGCGGGCTTCGATCAGGCTGAGCTGGGTTGGATCGTCGAGCACGACTTCGCCACAGGTCTCGCGCAGCAGGTCGGTCAGCTTCGGATTCGCCAACATCAGCCAGCGGCGGAAGGTGATGCCGTTCGTCTTGTTGGTGATGCGGCCGGGATAGAGATGGTTGAGATCGTGGAACACGGTCTCGCGCATCAGGTCCGAATGCATCGCCGAAACGCCGTTGATGCGGTGCGAGCCGACGAAGGCGAGCTGGCCCATGCGCACGCGGCGTCCGCTCCTCTCGTCGATCAGCGAAACCGAGGCCCGGAAATCGATGTCGCCGGGCGCGCGCGCTTCGGCCAGCGCGAGATGCTGCACGTTGATGCGGTAGATGATCTCGAGATGGCGCGGCAACAGCTGCTCGAACAGTTCGACCGGCCAGGTCTCCAGCGCCTCGGGCAACAGCGTGTGGTTGGTGTAGGACAGCGTCGCGACCGTGATCTTCCAGGCCTCGTCCCAGCGGAAATTGTGCAGGTCGACCAGGATGCGCATCAGCTCGGTGACGGCGAGGCTCGGATGCGTGTCGTTGAGCTGGACCGCGACCTTCATTGCGAGGCTGCGAAGCTGGCCGTCGGAGGTCAGGTGGCGATTGACCAGGTCCTGAAGCGAAGCGGAGACGAAGAAATACTCCTGGCGCAGCCGCAGCTCGCGTCCCGCCGGGCTCTCGTCGTTCGGATAGAGGAATTTGCAGATGGCTTCCGCGCGCGACTGCTCGGCGCTGGCGCTGACATAGTCGCCCTTGTTGAAGGCGTCGAGCTTCAACGGATCGGGCGAGCGTGCCGACCACAGGCGGAGCGCGTTGACGTGCTGGCCGCGCCAGCCGACGATCGGCGTGTCATAGGCGATCGCCTGCACGGTCTCGGCCGGATGCCAGATCGCGCGGTCGCGGCCCTTGTCGTCGACATGCTCGACGCCACCGCCGAAATGGACGTGATAGATCACCTCGGGCCGCTGCAATTCCCAGGGATTGCCGAAGCTCAGCCATTCGTCCGGATATTCCTGCTGCCAGCCCTGATTGATGATCTGGCGGAACAGGCCGTAATCGTAGCGGATGCCGTAGCCGATCGCGGGGATCGAGAGCGTGGCCATGCTCTCCATGAAGCAGGCGGCGAGCCGCCCCAGGCCGCCATTGCCGAGCGCGGCATCCGGCTCGCATTTGCGGAGCTCAGGCAGCGACACGCCGAGATCGCCGAGCGCGACCTCGAAGATCTTGAGCAGCCCCATGTTGTTCAGCGCGTCGGTGAAGAGACGGCCGATCAGGAATTCGAGCGAGAGATAATAGACGCGCTTGCGTCCCGCATCGTAGCTGTGCTTCTCGGCCGTGAGCCAGCGATGCACGATGCGGTCGCGCAGCGCGAGCGCTGCGGCCTGGTACCAGTCGTGCTTGGTGGCCATGCCCGCATCCTTGCCGATGGCAAGGCGCAGCTTCGCCAGGATCGCGCCCTTGACGTCAGCCAGCGCGAGCTCGTCGATGGGCTGGCCGGAGGCCGGAAAACTTGGCTGGAACGATTGATCTTGCAAGGCCGTCACTTCCTGGTCGCGAGAACACCACTAACTCTACGCGTCTTGCCCCTGCACCGGAACCATCCCTGGCGCGGCCGTGCACTGCGCTGGCGTAAATTTATGCAAGGAACGGGCCGATTTGGGAACCCGGAAGCGTACGGAGAGATGCGGATTCGGTGCTAGATTGAGGGCAGATTCAGCCATCAGTGTGGAGGAAACGTCCATGAGACTGCTGATCGAAATCGCCGCCGCGGCCTTCCTCGTCGTCTGCATCACCGCCTCCAGCGCCGCCTTTGCCGCCGGCAAGACGAGTCGCAGTGCCGACGGCATGAGCTGCGGCTTCAGCGTTCCGGAAAATGCGTCTCCCGCGGTGCGCTGCGCCGCCATCAAGCGCCAATGCGGTGGCAAGTTCTACGCGAATGCGTGCGGGGACAGGCTGGTGTCGGCAGCGAATTGAGGAGCGGGTCGCTGGATTCGCCGCGCGTGAAGGTGCTGCGCGCTATCTGACTACGCCCGACGTGAAGCCCGCCTTGCGGCGCGGCGGCTTGATTTCCTTTTTCAGGAAGCAGCGCGCTTCACGCCCGGTGTAGCCGGGACGGGCATAGGTGAAGGCGCGGCACTTGTTGTCGGCGATGCAGGCGGCCTTGCAGGCCTCTTCGCCTTCGCCGTCCTTGATCTCGAAATTGCGCAAGTCGCCGCCGGGGCGGTCGATCGACGTTTCAACGCCTTCGATCCGCGGCTCGATCACGCCGGCGCCACGCACACCGGAGATGCAGCAGCTGCCCGGGACACGCGGCGGCACCGTGTTCTTGAGCCAGCACACTGCCGAGCCGCCTTCGACGTCGGGATAGTTGAAGCTCCAGGAGCGGCAGCGGCGGTCACGCTCACACTGCAGCGCGCAATCCTCGGGGTCACCTGACGTCACCGGCGAGCTGAAATAGTCGCCGCCGGGCCGGTCGAACGCCGTCTGGGCGCGCGCAGGCGCGCTCGCAAACACGAGCGCAAGCAACGTGGCGCAGGCCACGACGCTTGCCATGACGGCCCCACGCAGGCGGCCCTTCCCCATTGGAACAGCTTTCGAGTTATTGACGGCGCTCAGGTTTTTTCAGCCGGTCATTTGATCGCCGCAAACCTGTATGGGCGATGAACGGCTCAGGTCCTGGTCGTCGGCCTCTGGCCTAGAACGCGTATTCCGCGTAGGCCGGTTCCACGGAGCCGTTCCAGGCGCCGTTGAACTTCTCCAGCATCTCCTCGGCCGGGGTCCGGCCGGAATCGATGATGCGATCGAGCGGCTCCAGATGCCGGGTTTCGTCGCGGCCGAGCTGGTCGATCCGGCCGCGGCGGCGCAGGCCGGCATGGGCCAGAACGAGGCATTCCTTGGCGATCTCGAACAGATAGCGGTCCTTGATCCGCGCCTTGAAGCCGAACCGCGGCACGTCGTCGCGCAGGGCCTGGCGCTCATGCGCGGTCCAGTGCTTCACGAGGTCCCAGGCGGCATCGAGCGACACATCGTCGTAGAGCAGCCCGGCCCAGAAAGCCGACAGCGCCGGCAGGCGGCCCCACGGGCCACCATCGGAGCCGCGCATCTCGAGATAGCGCTTGAGGCGCACCTCCGGGAAGATCGTCGAAAGATGATTGGCCCAGTCCGACAGCGTCGGGCGTTCACCGGGCAGATTGTTGTTGCGGCCGTCGAAGAAGGCGCGGAACGAGGAGCCCGAGACGTCGATGTAATCCTCGTCGCGCTTGACGAAATACATGGGCACGTCGAGCGCGTAGTCGACATAGCGCTCGAAACCCATGCCGTCCTCGAATGCCCACGGCATCATGCCCGAACGCGCATTGTCGGTGTCGCGCCAGATCTCGGAGCGGAACGACAGGAAGCCGTTCGGCTTGCCCTCGGTGAACGGCGAATTGGCAAACAGCGCGGTCGCGACCGGCTGCAGCGCGAGCGAGACGCGCAGCTTCTTGACCATGTCGGCTTCGGAGGAGAAGTCGAGATTGGTCTGCACCGTGCAGGTCCGGTACATCATGTCGAGGCCGTATTGGCCGACCTTCGGCATGTAATTGGTCATGATCTTGTAGCGGCCCTTGGGCATCACCGGGATGTCGGCGCGCGACCAGGACGGCGTCATGCCGAGCCCGAGGAAGCCGATGCCGAGCGGGGTCGCGATCTCGCGCACCTGCGCCAGATGCGCCATCAGCTCGCTCTGGGTCTGATGCACGTTCTCGACCGGCGCGCCGGAGAGCTCGAACTGTCCGCCGGGCTCGAGCGAGATGGCGCCGCCGCCGGTGACGTCGTAGAGGCCGATGATGTTGCCCTTCTCCATGATCGGCTCCCAGCCGAGCAGGAGCTTCATGCCTTCGAGCAGCGCGCCGATGCCCCGCGCACCCTCGTAAGGCACCGGACGGTGGCCTTCGAGCGTGAACGGCGTCTTCTCGTGCTCGGTGCCCATGCGGAATTCGGACGGGTCCTTGCAGCCGGCCTCGAACCACGCGACGAGCTCGTCGCGCGACTGCAGCGGCGTCATATCGATCTGGTCTCGCGCCATATCAAACTCTAATCAAAAAGGGCGCTTCGATCGAAGGCGCGCGGGTGACGGGGTGGTCCGCGAACCCAGGGGGTGCACGGACGAGCTGGTGTGCCGCACGATCATCGCGACGGCGTGGTTTCGTTGACGTGGATGGGCGGCAGTTTCATCTCGCCGCACGAGCAGCCGAGACGGTCGAGCAGACCGCTGAGCTTGACGGCATCCGCATCGGACAGTTTCGAGCCGACATACTTTTCGATCGCGGCCGAATAGGCGCCCCACATCCGCTTCTGCAACTCGCGGCCGGCTTCCGTGATCTCCACGAACTGGCCGCGCTTGTCGATCTTGCATTCGCGCCGGGAGGCGAGCCCCTCGTCGACCAGGCGATCGATCAGGCGCGAAGTGGAGTATTGCGGGATCAGCATTTGCCGCTCGAGTTCCACCGGCCGCAGCTCTCCCGAGGGCGCTCGCGACAATTCGAGCAGCGCGTCGTACCAGGCCAGCGGCGGGAACCCCGCCTTCTTCAAGTCCTGCTCGACGCAATCGAGCACGCGGCTCTGCACCCGCATCAGGCGGATCCAGGCCGAAGTTGCCTCGGTCGATGGTTTGCGTTTCATGGTCCCGCTCAAGCTCGTCGTCCCGTCTCTTACCTCACTCAATGCACCTGCATCAATCTTGACTATTGGATGCAAATGCATGTAGGCGTTCCTTCGCCCCAACCAAGCGTCAAGAGAAAGAAATTCCATGAAACTCTATTACTCGCCCGGCGCCTGCTCCCTGTCCCCCCACATCGCGCTCCTGGAAGCCGGCCTGCCCTATGAGCTGGTCAAGGTCGATATCCGGGCCAAGAAGCTCGAAAATGGTGAGGATTATCTGAAGCTGAACCCGAAGGGCCAGGTCCCTGCGCTGGGCCTCGACAGCGGCGAGATCGTGACCGAAGGCCCGGTCATTGTCCAGATGATCGCCGACCAGGCTTCGGCCAAGGCGCTGGCGCCAGCTCACGGCAGCTCCGAGCGCTACAAGCTGCTCGAATGGCTGAACTTCCTCACCTCGGAGGTGCACAAGAGCTTCGGACCGCTGTTCGCGCCGGCGCTGAACGACGAGGCCAAGGCCTTCTTCAGGGATCGCGTCATGGGCAAGCTGACATACATCGACAGCCAGCTCGCCGGCCGCGACTACCTCATGGGAAAGCAGTTCACGGTGGCCGACGGCTATCTCTTCACGATGCTGACCTGGGGCGATCGGATGGAGTTCGACCTCTCGGCCATGCCGAACCTGACCGCCTACAAGGCTCGCGTTGCGGCGCGGCCGCAGGTCCAAGAGGCGCTGAAGAAGGAAGGCCTTGCGCAGGCGAAGTAAGCGCATCGCAAGATGCAACAATCGAAAGGCCGGATCGACGATCCGGCCTTTTTCTTTGTGAACCATTCGATCGGCGGCCACGTCGAAATCGCGGAGCACCTCCATGGGACAGCCGCCGCCATGAACATGATCGTCCTTATGACCGCCGCGGGCGCGCCGCTCGCGATGCTTGGCTTGTCGACGCCGGACCTGCCGCAGCGCAATTGCATCTTCATGATCCATCCGCAGGTCACCTCGGCCGTGTTCGAGAGCAAGGAAGGAAAAATCGTCTTTCCCGATCGGCCGACCGAATATCCGTGCAGCTATGCCAGGAAGAAGGGCGGAACGGACATCGCCTTCACCAACCAGAATGGCTGGCGCTTCGAGGTTCGCATTGGCCGCGGCGATGAAGGCAGCTGGAGAGCGAGTCTTGCCGACGATGCGGTCTCGGGCCGGGCGTTCTCGCCGCTCGGAGACCGCAAATAAAACGGGCCGGATCGTCGATCCGGCCCGTTTTATTTGCCCTGGGGCGGGCTGGGCGCGAACCCATCTCGCCGGATCATCGTACCTATCATTAGACTTATGAACTACTGTTCGCCGAATGTAAGTAGTGCTGTCTTGTCAGTACCCGTAAAGCGCGCGAGCTTGGCGGAATTGTTAGAGGATTATTTCATCGGAGCCGAACTTGACGATTGCCTTGGTCCTGATCGTCGCAAGTGCATTGGTGGGAATAGCGACAGGTTATGTTTTCAGGATCTGGGCGCTGATATTGATTGCGCCGGCGATCGCAGTTTTCTCGGCAATCATTCTTCGCGCTTACGGATTCGGCATGATGGCGGGTGTGACCGTCATCGCCATCTGTCTTGCCGTCTGCCAGCTCGCCTACTTCGCGGCGGCCTACCTGCTGCACGCGCGGGCGGTCTCAGCCCATGACGAAGTCGACGGCGAGCCAGGCGAGGGAAGCCAGCATAAAATCCGCCGCCAGCACAAGTAACGCCAAAGCGGCCCAAAGCATCGGCCCCTTGCGGCGCAGGCGCGCCGGCTTCTGTTGCGGCGAGAGGCGGCCAGTTGTGGGTCCAACAGCATATTTCGCGGTGAGATCGCGACCGAGCGCGGTCTTCCGCAGCACCAAAGAGTTCATCAAGGATACTTTCTTATTTTGTCTTCAACCTGCCGATGGCTCGGCAAGTGTCCCAACCGGATTCGGAACCCTGACCCGGAGCAAGACTAGTGCCAGGGCCGAGCAAAAGAACGGCGCCGCTTCGACACGCCTATGACAATTGCGCGACACCACGGCAGCGGGGGACTCTGACACGGGTCCTACGCGAATTCTGTGATTGGTTCCACAAGCCGGGAACAAATCTGACGCAACCGTGATGACGTCTCCCCAAACAAAAAGGCCGGATCGACGATCCGGCCTTTCTTCTCAAATGATCTTGGGTGGTCAGGCTGCAGCCTTCTTCGGCGCGAATCGGCCGTAGAAGGTTTCTCCCTTCGCGGCCATCTCCTCGAGAAGCTTCGGCGGGGTGAAGCGCGAGCCGTACTTCGCCTCCAGCGTGTGGCAGAGCTCGACAAATTTCTTCGTGCCCATGAAGTCGATGTAGGACAGCGTGCCGCCGGTGAACGGCGCGAAGCCGAAGCCGAGGATCGAGCCGACATCCGCCTCGCGCGGGTCGGTGATGACGTGGTCCTCGACCGTGCGCGCGGCTTCCACCGCCTGCACCACCAGGAAGCGCTGCTTCAGCTCCTCGATGTCGAGCGTGTCGGGATCGAGCTGCTTCGGCTGCAGCGCCGAGAGGCCCGGCCACAGGCTCTTCTGGCCCTTGCCCTTCTCGGGGTAGTCGTAGAAGCCCTTGCTGTTCTTGCGGCCGAGACGGCCCTGCTTCTCGACCATCTCCACCATCAGCTTCTTCTGATCGGGGTTGATGGCGTTCGGGCCGAGATCGGCTTCCGTCGCCTTCATGATCTTGAGCCCGAGGTCGAGTGCGACTTCGTCCGAGAGCGAGAGCGGACCGACCGGCATGCCGGCCATCTTGGCGCAGTTCTCGATCATCGCCGGCGGCACGCCTTCGAGGAACATCTCGTTGCCTTCGGCGACGTAGCGGCCGACGCAGCGATTGGCGAAGAAGCCGCGGCTGTCGTTGACGACGATCGGCGTCTTGCCGATCTGCCGGACGTAATCGAGCGCGGTCGCGAGCGCGAGGTCGCCGGTGTTCTTGCCCTTGATGATCTCGACCAGCATCATCTTCTCGACCGGCGAGAAGAAGTGGATGCCGACGAATTTGCCCTGGTCCTTGAAGCCCTCGGCCAGCGAGGTGATCGGCAGCGTCGAGGTGTTCGACGCGAAGATCACGTCCGGCTTCATATGCTCCTGCGCCTTCGCGAAGGTATCAGCCTTGACCTTGCGATCCTCGAACACGGCCTCGATGACGAGGTCGACGTCCTTGAGTGCAGCATAATCGGCAGTCGGCGTAATGCGCGCGAGCAGCGCGTCGGCGTCACCGGGCTTGGCGCGGCCCTTCTTGATCTGCTCCTCGATCACCTTCTGAGCATGCGCCTTGCCCTTGTCGGCACTCTCCTGGTCGCGGTCGATCAGGACGACGTCGAGACCGGCGCGGGCCGAGACGTAGCCGACGCTCGCACCCATGAAGCCGGCGCCGATCACCGCGATCTTCTTCACCTTGGTCGGGGCTACGTCCTTCGGGCGGCGCGCGCCCTTGTTCAGCTCCTGCATCGACAGGAACAGGCTGCGGATCATCGCGGCTGCTTCCTTCGAACGCAGCACCGAGGTGAAGTAGCGCGACTCGACGCGCAGCGCGGCGTCGATCGGCAACTGCAGGCCTTCATAGACGCAGCTCATGATCGCGCGCGCGGCCGGATAATTGTCGTAGGTCTCCCGGCGATAGATCGCGTTGCCAGCCGGGAACATCATCATGCCGGCCTTGGAGAACACCGGACCGCCCGGCAGCTTGAAGCCCTTCTCGTCCCAGGGCGCGACCGCCTTGCCGCCACCCTTGATCCAGTCCTTCGCCGCCTTGACGAGGTCGCCTGCGGGAACGATGGCGTGAATCAGATTAAGCGCCTTGGCCTTCTCGACCGTGACCGGATCGCCCTTGAGCAGGATCGTCATCGCGTCCTGCGGCGGCACCAGGCGCGGCACGCGCTGCGTGCCGCCGGCGCCGGGGAACAGGCCGACCTTGACCTCGGGCAGGCCGAGGCGCGTCTTGGGATTTTCCGCCGCGACGCGGTAGTGGCAGCACAGCGTGATCTCGAAACCGCCGCCGAGCGCGAGGCCGTTGATCGCGGCCGCCCACGGCTTGCCGGAGGTCTCGATCGAACGCAGCACCTGCGAGAAGCGCCGGCTCTGGTCGAACAGCATCTGGTTTGCGGCGGTCTCGTCCTGCTCCTTCAAGACCTTGGCGTAGGCCTGGTTCATGCCCTCGAGCATCGACAGGTCGGCGCCGGCGCAGAACGCCTCCTTGGCGGAGGTGATGACGACGCCCTTCACGGCGGCGTCGGCCGTGGTTTCCTTGACGATCGCATCGAGCTCGCTGGTCGAGGTCTCGTCGAGCACGTTCATCGAACGGCCCGGGATGTCCCAGGTGACGAGCGCGATGCCGTCGGAATCGGTCTCAACCCTAAAGTTCTTGTAAGCCATGTTGGTTGCTCCTCGGTGCCGCAGCCGATCTCAGGCGCGGCGGTTGACTTGAGATCTCGTAGGATGGGCAAAGGCGCTCTTGCGCCGTGCCCACCATCCTTCGCGGAGACAGCAATGGTGGGCACGCTTCGCTTTGCCCACCCTACGGCAGCTCGTTAGACGCGCTCGATGATGGTCGCGGTGCCCATGCCGCCGCCGATGCACAGCGTCACCAAGGCGGTCGCCTTGTTGGTGCGCTCGAGCTCGTCGAGCACGGTGCCCAAAATCATCGCGCCGGTGGCGCCAAGCGGATGGCCGAGTGCGATCGCGCCGCCATTGACGTTGATCTTGGCGTTGTCGATGTCGAAGGCCTGGATGTAGCGCAGCACGACGGAGGCGAAGGCTTCGTTGAGCTCGAACAGGTCGATGTCCGACTTCTTCATGCCCGAACGCGCGAACAGCTTCTCGGTGACGTCGACCGGACCGGTCAGCATCATCGCCGGCTCGGAGCCGACATTGGCGAAGGCGCGGATCTTTGCGCGCGGCTTCAGGCCGTACTTGCTACCCGCTTCCTTGCTGCCGAGCAGCACGGCGCCGGCGCCGTCGACGATACCCGACGAGTTGCCGGCGTGGTGCACGTAGTTCACGCGCTCGATTTCCGGGTGCGACTGCACCGCGACGCCGTCAAAGCCGCCCATCTGCGCCATCATCGTGAACGACGGCTGAAGCTGTGCCAGCGACTGCATCGTCGTCGAGGGCCGCATGTGCTCGTCCTTGGCGAGGATGGTGAGGCCGTTGATGTCCTTCACGGGCACGATGGACCTGTTGAACCGGCCCTCGTCCCAGGCCTTGCCGGCGCGCTGCTGGCTCTGCACGGCATAGGCGTCGACGTCGTCGCGCGAGAAGCCGTACTTCGTGGCGATCAGATCGGCCGAGACGCCCTGCGGCATGAAGTAGGCCGGCACCGCCATCGACGGGTCCATCGGCCAGGCGCCACCGGAGGCGCCGATGCCGACGCGGCTCATGGATTCGGCGCCGCCACCGATCACCAGCTCATGCTGGCCGCTCATCACCTGGGCTGCGGCAAAATTCACGGCGTCGAGGCCGGAAGCACAGAAGCGGCTGATCTGCACGCCGGGCACGGCTTCGCCTAGGCCGGCCTTGAGCGCGGCGAAGCGCGCGATATCGCTGCCGGCTTCGCCGACGGGGTCGACCACGCCGAGCACGACGTCGTCGACGGAATCTTCCGGCAAGTTGTTGCGGTCCTTCAGCGCCTTCAGCGGCACGGTGGCGAGCGCGAGCGCCGTCACCTCGTGCAGCGCGCCGTCTGCCTTGCCGCGGCCGCGCGGGGTTCGGACGTGGTCGTAAATATAGGCATCTGCCATGGGAGCCTCCTGATTGCAGTTATTGGTTACGACCGCGGCGCGGTCGGATCATTGGCGAAGCGGGAAGCCTCAGAAAGCTTCCGCCGGCAGTTCCATGATGGTGGCGCAGCCGGCCTGGATGCGCGCGAGATTGGCGGCGGTCTCCGGCAGCATGCGCTCCATGAAGAAGCGGCCGGTGACGAGCTTGGTCGAGAGATAGGGCGTCGCTCCGCTCGCGGCAATCTTCGCCTGCGTCACCTTGGCCATCTTCGCCCACATGTAGCCGAGCGCGACGAAGCCGAAGAGATGCAGGTAATCGGTTGCGGCAGCGCCCGCATTGTCCGGCTTCGCCATCGCGTTCTGCATCAGCCAGGTCGTGGCCTGCTGGAGATGGCCGAGCGAGGCCGAGAGCGGGGTGATGAATGGCTTGAGCGCCTCGTCGCCGCCGTTCTCCTTGGCGAAGGCCATGACCTCGCCGAAGAAGGCCATGATGGCACGGCCGCCGTCGCGCGGCAGCTTGCGGCCGACGAGGTCGAGCGCCTGGATGCCGTTGGCGCCTTCATAGATCATGGCGATGCGGGCATCGCGCACGAACTGCTCCATGCCCTGCTCGGCAATGTAGCCGTGGCCGCCATACATCTGCTGCGCCTGCACCGCGTTGGCAAAGCCGTAATCGGTGAGGAAGCCCTTCAGCACGGGCGTCATCAGGCCCATGTGGTCGTCGGCGGCCTGGCGGTCCTTGGGATCTTCGGAGCGATGGGCGACGTCGCTCTTCAGCGCGGTCCACATCACGAAGGCGCGCGCCGCCTCGTTGAAGGCGCGGATCGAGAGCAGCGTGCGGCGCACGTCGGGATGCACGATGATCGGGTCGGCCTGCTTGTCCGGCGCCTTCACGCCGGTCAGCGAGCGGCCCTGGATGCGCTCGCGGGCATAGGCGACCGCGTTCTGATAGGCGACCTCGGACTGCGCGAGACCCTGAACGGCGACGCCGAGGCGGGCCTCGTTCATCATCACGAACATGCCCTGCATGCCCTTGTTCTCTTCGCCGATCAGCCAGCCGGTGGCGCTGTCGTAGTTCATCACGCAGGTGGAATTGCCGTGAATGCCCATCTTGTGCTCGATCGAGCCGCACACCACGCCGTTGCGTGCGCCGACCGAACCATCGGCATTGACCATGAATTTCGGCACCACGAACAGCGACACGCCCTTGATGCCGGCCGGTGCGCCCTCGATGCGGGCGAGCACGAGGTGGATGATGTTGGGGGCGAGGTCATGCTCACCGGCCGAGATGAAGATCTTCGTGCCCGTGATCTTGAAGCTGCCGTCGGGCTGGCGGACCGCCTTGGTGCGGAGCATGCCGAGATCGGTGCCGCAATGCGGCTCGGTCAGGTTCATGGTGCCGGTCCACTCGCCCGCCACCATCTTCGGCACGTAGGTCTGCTTCTGCTCAGGCGAGCCGTGCACGATCAGCGCCGCGGTCGCGCCCATGGTGAGGCCGCCATACATCGAGAACGCCATGTTGGCGGAGATCTGGAATTCGTTGACCGCCTGGCTCAGCGTCACCGGCAGACCCTGGCCGCCGAACTCGGTCGGCGCCGACAGGCCAAGCCAACCGCCCTCTGCCACTTGCTTGAAGGCGTCCTTGAAGCCCTTCGGCGTGGTGACGCTGCCGTCATCGGCGCGCTTGCAGCCTTCGAGATCGCCCACACGATTCAGCGGCTGCAGCACCTCTTCGGCGAGCTTGGCGGCTTCGCCGAGAATGGCTTCGCGCACGTCGCTCGACGCGTCGGAGAAGCCGGCGAGATTGTCGTAGCGATCGATCTGGAAGACGTCGTTGAGCAGGAAGTTCACGTCTTCGACGGGGGCTTTGTAGATCGGCATGATGGTCTCCCGGCAGGCGGTCTGAAGTGATGATGTTGACTTATGATTGAGCGGCGGCCAACTGCTCCGCCATCAGGCGGTGCAGCATGTTGATCGCCTTGAGCGGACGCACCATCACCTTGAAATTGGTGATGCGTCCCTCGGCATCGAAGGTGATGATGTCGACACCGTTGATCTCGATGCCGTCGATGACATTCTTGAATTCGAGCACCGCGCCATTGGCGCTTTTCCACTCGCCGACATAGGTGAAGCCGGGACCGCCGAGCACCTTCTCGGCACTGGCGAGATATTTGAAGGTGATGTCGCGTCCACGCTGCGGCGAATGCACCACGGGGCTTTCGAACACGGCGTCAGGATGGAGCAGGTCCCAGAGCGCGGCGCGGTCGTGGGACTTCATAAAGGCGTACCAGGAATCGAGGCCGGTCATTCTCAGGTGCCTCCCTTAGTCAAAGGCCTTCTTGATCAAAGGCCTTGGCAAAAACGCGAAAACAACCCCATGCACAGTAGCGCGATGGCCGATAAGGGCGGGTCTGAAGCCCGCCTCATATGCACATTGACGCATATGCACCGATGCGCATAAAGTCAAGTCAATTGGTCGGGACCTCGAAATGGAGCTGGTGCCATGGCGCTCGGCGACGCAATCCTCGCATGCCTGACGGAACGTCCGATGACGGGCTACGAGCTCGCCAAGACATTCGATTCCTCGATCGGCTTCTTCTGGAAAGCCGACCACCAGCAAATCTACCGCGAGCTCTCGAAGCTGCGCGACCGCGGCTACATCCAGGGCCGCGAGGTCGTGCAATCGGGCAAGCCCAACAAACTGATTTATACGCTGACTCCCGAGGGCCGAACAGCGCTGCGGCACTGGGCCGCGCGGCCGAGCACACCGCCCTCGATCAAGGACGACCTGCTGGTGCGGCTGCACGCGCTCGACAGCATCGACATCGAGCCCATGCGCACCGATCTGATGGCCCGGCTGGAGCACCACCGCGACCGGCACGAGAATTACGAGCGGATCCTCAAGAAGCGATTTCCCGAGGGCTCGGCGTCGGGCGTGCTCGACCTCGGCAATCTGCTGCTGCTTCAGCTCGGTGCCCGCCACGAGCAGATGGTGGCCGATTTCTGCGAAGAGGCGCTCCAGGCGCTATCGGCGATGAGCGGCAAGGGCGCGGTCGTGCCGCTGGAGGACGGCAAGCGCGAGGGGAAAGGCTAGCTCTTCAGCGCCCTTAGTACTTCGTGACAACAGGCCTATCCCAGTTGAACCGGACATTGACGCCGGCGCGGACGATGTCGTCCGTCAGCCTGACGTCGCGCGTGACGGCGGCGCTGATCGGCGGATCGATATATCGTTTGCTGCCAAAATCGACGTGCACATATTCGAGCTTGAGGGTCACGGCGCCCCAGGTATCGACATAGGCCGCCCATTCACCACCGAGCCCGGCCGCCAGGCCGGTGTGGGTATGGGAGCTGGTGACCTGCACCACTTGGTTGGACACGGTGACCTCGGTACCGGCGAAGGCGATACCGGCCGTGCCATAGATCAGAAACTGATCGAGCGCGTAACCGACACGGCCGCGGAACATATCGATCCATTTTTCCCGCGTGCCGCTCGTCACCCCGACGTTGAAGGGCGGCAGATCCTGCACCTTGCCGTGCTGGTTGGTCCATGACGCGTCGTTCTCGAAGCCGAGCACGGTCTTTTCGATCTGGAAATCGCAGCCGAAGACGCCGCCCGCGACGGCAGCACCGCTGAGATTGAAAGTCCCTGTGATCGTTGGCCCGGAGTCGTCGCCGGCGCGCCGGACATGCTCGCTCTTGCCCCAGTTGCCGCCGCCCTGGATGCCGACATAGCAGCTGGTCCAATTGTATCCCGCGGGCGCCGGTGCCTTCACCGCAGGCGCTGCCGCCGGGGCATCGGCGGCAACAGCATGCGATGCCAGTCCGGCCGCCATCGCGGCCACGAGCAACCTTTTCATGTCAGCCAACAATCCAGTCAGGCAAGAACCCGCCCGTGGATCGGGCCGCTCTCTATCCATTGAGACGTGCGGACCGGGCGCGTGGCGAAATCTTTGTCGGGACGCAGCTTTGGGGCGGGGCCAGCGGCGGCAATCGGGTTCCCGGCGCCCAACTTTAAGACACCGGCAACGCGTTCCTTAACCCGTTATTTACCGTAACAGGAAAAAGTCGGTTTTCGAGGCAGACGACCCGCGCCAAATCCGATTGTCTTCACAACCGGCACGCGTGGGGAGGCTGGAGGCGCCGGGTGGGGCGCCGGAGTCGGAACCGGACAGAGTCATGAATTCGCGCGTATCGTGGAGTGTTGACGGCATCGATCCATCCGTCAGGGAGCGGGCCGAAGCTGCTGCGCGTCGTGCCGGCATGTCACTCAACGATTGGCTGAACTCCACGCTCGGCGAGACGGCCCCGCCGAATTTTCGCGGACCTTACGATCAACGCCAAGAACAACGTCAAGACCAGCGTCAAGAGCAGCGCCAGGATCAGCGCCCGCAACAGATGCCGAGCCAGGAGAGCCGCGACGTCGCCGATATCCACCAGCGGCTCGACGCGATCACCCAGCAGATCGAACGGATTTCAAAGCCCGCGCCGCGCCAAGATGCTTCACGACAGGACGCGTCGCGACCAGACGTCTCGCGCGAGCAGGGCGTCGCGCGCCAGCTCAACGACGCGATCTCGCGGCTCGATGCGCGGCTGTCGCAAATCTCAAAGCCGCAGCAGCCTCAGCGGCCGGCACCGGCTCCGGCACCCGTCGAGACGCGCCAGCGCCAGGCCGATATGGTCGAGCGCGCGGCCGCACAGGTCTATCGCAATTCACCTCCCTTGAGCCCCGCGTCGTTCGACGTTGCCGTCGCCAAGATCACGGCACGGCAGAGCGAGCTCGACGGCTTTACGCCGCGGCAGATGCCGCCACGCGCCGCGCCCTCGATTGCACCGACGGCAGCTCCTTTCGCGCCCCCGATGGCGCCGCCCGCGCCTGCCTATGCGCCGCCGCCCCCGCAGCCGGGGCCGGATTTTTCGTCGCTCGAGCGCCATCTGCTCAAGATCACGAGCCAGATCGAGTCGCTTCAGCGCCCTGACAACACCGAGCAGGCGATCAACGCTTTCCGCAGCGAGCTTGCCGAGATCCGCCACGCCATCACCGAGGCGATGCCGCGCCGCGCGATCGAATCTATCGAGAATGAGATCCGCTCGCTGCACCGTCGCATCGACGAGACCCGCTCGTCCGGGACGGACGGCCAGGTCCTGTCGGGCATCGAGCACGCGTTGTCCGAGATCAAGCAGGTGCTGCGCACGCTGACGCCGGCCGAGCAGCTCACCGGCTATGACGAGGCGATCCGCAACCTCGGCGCCAAGCTCGATCTGATCCTGCGCGCCAATGACGACCCGTCGACGGTGCGCCAGCTCGAAGGCGCGATCTCGGCGCTGCGCGGCATCGTCTCCAACGTCGCCTCCAACGAAGCCCTGGCGCGTCTTTCTGATGACGTGCAGCTGCTGTCCTCCAAGGTCGACCAGGTCACCCGCTCGTCCGGCCCCAGCGACAGCTTTGCGGTACTGGAGCAGCGCATCGCGGCCCTCACCGCCGCGCTGGAAACGCGCGAGCGGCCGCAGCCCACCGAGAGCAGCGAGCATCTCGAAGCCGCGATCCGCGCGCTGTCGGACCGTTTCGACCGCATGCAGGTCGGCAACGATTCCGCGTCGACCTTTGCGCATCTCGAACAGCGGGTCTCGTATCTGCTGGAGCGGATCGAGGCCGCCTCCGATCCGCGCAACGGCAATCTAAGCCGCGTCGAGGACGGGCTGCACGACATCCTGCGGCATCTGGAGCGGCAGCAGGCGACCTATTCCGCCCTCGCCGAAAGCCGCAATTCGGCGCCGTCTGCCGATCCCGGCATGGTCGATCTGGTCAAGCGCGAGCTCTCCGACATCCGCTTCAGCCAGGCCGAGACCAACCGCAGCACCCAGGATTCGCTCGAGGCCGTGCACAGCGCGCTCGGCCATGTCGTCGATCGCCTCTCGATGATCGAGGGTGATCTGCGCGCGGTGCGCACGGCGCCGCCGGCACCCGCACCGCAGCCGATGCCCAGTTCGACGTCCATGTCGATGCCAATGGCCGCGCCCATGGAGCCCCCGCCTGTCGCGCGCGAGCCGTGGCAGCAGCCACAGCAGCAGCCGAAATACGATCCGAAGCCAGAGCTGCAGAACCCGGCCGCCGCGCAACAGCCGCCACAGGGCGCCTTCGTCGCCGCGCCGCGCGAATTCCATGCCGCCGCACCGGCCGCGCCGCCGCCGGTGCCAACCGCACCGCCCGTTCCGCCGCGTGCGATCAGCGAGATCCTCGAGCCGCACACGGCGCCCGCGCGCGCCGCGCTCGCACCGGAATTGCCGCCGGACCATCCGCTCGAGCCGGGCACACGGCCGGGCGGCCGCGTCGCCACGCCCTCGGAGCGCATTGCCGCGTCCGAAAGCGCGATCAGCGAAATCCCCGCCGCGCCGAAAGAGCCGGTGTCGTCGTCGAGCTTTATCGCGGCCGCACGCCGCGCCGCGCAGGCCGCCGCCGCGCAGCCGGAAAAGCCGGCCCGCGGTGCCAAGGCAAGTGCAAAGGCAGCTGCCAAGGCGGCCATCGCAGGCCGCGCCAAGGACACGGGCCAGGAAGGCGGCTCGACCATCACCTCGAAGATCCGCTCGCTGCTGGTCGGCGCCAGCGTGGTCGTGATCGTGCTCGGCACCTTCAAGATGGCGATGAATCTGCTCGATGGCGGCAGCCCGCCGCCGTCACCGCAGGCGATGGAGAATTCGTCGAGCGCGCCCGCGCCGCAGGCTCCGCCGCCGCCGGTCGAGACCAGGCCTGCCACGCCCGAGCAGGTCACGCCGTCGATGACCTCGCCGACGCCGATCGGGAAGCAGTCGCTGAATAATCCCGCGCCCGCTCCCGTGGCAGGGTCGGGCAGCTCGGCTTCGGTCGAAATCCCGCCGGTCCCCGCGACGCCACCACCGCCTGCGGCGAGCAACGACGTCACCGGCGCGCTGTCGGGCGCGAGCCGCGCGAGGCTCGGTATGATCCAGGTGCCGCCGAGCGAGAAGCTCCCTGACGGCATCGGCGGTCCGGTGCTGCGCACCGCCGCGATGAAGGGCGATGCGACCGCGGCCTACGAGATCGGCGTGCGCTTTGCCGAGGGCAAGGGCGTCGCTGCGAATTACGATGAAGCCGCCAAATGGTACGACCGCGCGGCGCAGGCCGGCGTGGTGCCCGCGACCTTCCGCCTCGGCACGCTCTATGAGAAGGGCCTCGGGGTGAAGAAGGACGCCGACATCGCCCGCCGCTACTACACGCAGGCCGCCGAGCGCGGGAACGCCAAGGCGATGCACAATCTCGCGGTGCTCGACGCCGATGGCGGCGGACGCGGCGCCAATTACAAGAGCGCGGCGCAGTGGTTCCGCAAGGCCGCCGATCGCGGCGTCGCCGACAGCCAGTTCAACCTCGGCATCCTCTATGCCCGCGGTATCGGCGTGGAGCAGAACCTCGCCGAATCCTACAAATGGTTCACTCTCGCAGCCGCCCAGGGTGACGCGGATGCGTCCGGCAAGCGCGACGACGTCGCCAAGCGGCTCGATCCGCAGTCGCTCGCCGCCGCCAAGCTCGCGATCCAGACTTTCAGCGCCGAGCCGCAGCCTGACGATGCCGTCAATGTTCCTGCCCCGAACGGCGGCTGGGACAGCGCGCCGCAGGCAAACGCAAAGCCCGCGCCGAAGCCGGTCGCGACCAAGCGCTCGGCCTCGGCGGCGCACTAAAGCGCACTCTCACTCCTCATGGTGAGGAGCGCGCCCTGGCGCGCGTAGCGGACGATGCTTCGCATCGCCGCGAGAACCATGCAGGCCCCCACCACCGATCCGGGCCTCGCCCTTCGAGACGCCTGCTGCGCAGGCTCCTCAGGGTGAGGGGAGACAGCTCGCGCGCCACGTTCACCACGCCCTAAATTCATGGTCCCGCCCGACAACGAATTCCGCTATTGAAGGGCGCGGCAATCGTTCCGACCGTCCGGCGAGCATTCCCGCGCAATCGATCCATTTCGCCGGAGTGTGGTCCTTCGATGCAGCTCTATCTCCCGATCGCCGATCTGCCGGTCAACATCTTCCTGGTGCTGGCGATGGGTGCGGCGGTTGGCTTCGTCTCCGGCATGTTCGGGATCGGCGGCGGCTTCCTGATGACGCCGCTTCTGATCTTCATCGGGATCACTCCGGCGGTCGCGGTCGCCTCCGTTGCGAGCCACATCGCGGCGTCCTCCTTTTCCGGTGCGTTGTCCTACTGGCGGCGGCGCGCGATCGACCCGGCGCTCGCGAGCGTGTTGTTATGCGGCGGTGTCACCGGCACGGCGCTCGGGGTGTGGTCCTTCACGCAGCTTCGTGCGCTCGGCCAGCTCGATCTGATGATCGCGTTGTCCTACGTGGTGCTGCTCACCACGGTCGGCAGCCTGATGTTCTCCGAGGGCCTGCGCGCCCTGATGCGGACCCGTCGCGGCGCGGTGCCGCCACGGCGCACGCACAGCTGGATCCACGGCCTGCCGCTGAAAATGCGGTTCAAGCGCTCGAAGATCTACCTCTCGGTTATTCCTGTCGTGATCGTCGGCATCGTGATCGGCTTCATCGGCGCCATCATGGGCATCGGCGGCGGCTTCATCCTGGTGCCGATCATGATCTATCTGCTGCGGGTGCCGACTTCGACCGTGATCGGGACCTCGATGGTCCTGACGCTGGTCACGATGCTGTTCGCGACCTTGCTGCACGCGGTGACCAATCACCTCGTCGACGCGGTGCTGGCGCTGATCCTGATGGTCGGCGGCGTCACCGGCGCGCAGTTCGGCGCCCGCGCCGGCCAGAAGATCCGCGGCGAGCAGCTGCGGCTGTTGCTGGGCCTGCTGATCCTTTCGGTCGGCGTCCGCTTCGCCATCGAGCTGGTGATCCGGCCCGAGGATCTCTTCACCATCCGTGAATTGGGAGTGAGCGGATGATGCGCGCAGCTCTCGCAGTCCTTCTCGTCCTGCTGCTGGGCTCAGCCGCGCGTGCCGAGCGACTGATCGTGTCGGTCTCCAACCATCGCGTCACGGTGACGCCGAACTATTCCGGCGAGGAACTGGTGCTGTTCGGCTCGGTCGAGAAGGACGCCTCCACGCCCGCGGATCGAAAGAGCTACGATCTCGTCGTCACCGTGATGGGCCCGCGCGCCGACATGGTCACGCGGCGCAAGGAGCGTACCTTCGGCATCTGGATCAACACCGACTACCGGCAGTTCCTGGCGGTGCCGAGCTATCTCGCGCTGTTCGCCAACCGCCCCTTCGATGTCATCACCTCGCCCGAGATCGCGCGGCGGCAGCAGATCGGGCTCAACAACGTGCTGCTGACCCAACGGGTCAGCGGCGACTATGCCGACGTGGTGCCGAACGATGCGTTCCGCTCGGCCTTCATCCGCCTGCGAACCCAGAAAGGTCTCTATCGCGAGGACCCGAGCGCGGTGACGTTCCTGACACCGACGCTGTTTCGTACCGGCATTCCACTGCCGGAGGAGGTGCCGATCGGCACCTATGAGGTGGAAATCAAGCTGTTCGCGAACGGCGCGTTGGTCACCAAGACCGAGACCGCGTTCGAGATCGTCAAGGTCGGCTTCGAGCAGTTCGTCGCGACCAGCGCGCGGCAGCACGGCCTGATCTACGGCCTCGCGACGGCCGCGATGGCGCTGATGACGGGGTGGATGGCGTCGATCGTGTTTCGGAAGGATTAGCGTCCGTCATTGCGAGGAGCACCACTCTCTCCTCCCGTCATCGCCCGGCTCGACCGGGCGATCCAGTATTCCAGAGGCCTTCGTCGAATAGCTCGCTCTCGCAACGACCGCCGCGGCGTACTGGATGCCCCGGTCAAGCCGGGGCATGACAGCTGAGCCTCACGGCGCCTCAACCACCGTCGGCAGGCCCGGCTCCAGCAATCGCAACCGGGTCCCGAAGCCGAGCACATCAAAGGTCTTGCGCAGATCCTCGCCGTCCTGGCGGAAATGCGCCCAGCCCTCGGTATGCAATGGCACGATCATCGCATCCGGAAAGGCGCGCGCCGTCTCGATGGTGTCGTTGGTGTCCATGGTGAGATGGAACGGCCCACGCGTTTGCGCCGCGCCCGCGAACGGCAGCACCACGCCGCATTTGAAGCGGCGCGCGACCTCGGCGACGCCGTCGAACCAGGTGGTGTCGCCGCTGATGTAGACGTCGCTCGTGTCCGTCCGGCTCGAGGACACCACGAAGCCGATGACGTCGCCCGACAGCGGCTCGATGCCGGCCGGGCCGTGGCGCGCCGGCGTCGCGGTGATCGTCAGGGTGTTGCCGTCACGGTCCTTCAGATGCGAGGTCGCCCAGGGCGCGAGGCCCTCGACATGGCCGCCCAGGCGTTTTGCGCCGGCCTCGGTGGTCAGCACGCGCTTTGCGTGTTTGAGAAACGCGCGGCCGGAATTGTCGAGATTGTCCGAGTGCTGGTCGTGGCTGAGCAGGACGGCATCGATCGGGCCGATCGCGTCGGCCTTCAGTGCGGGGCCGATCGTCTTTTCCAGCGTCACATGCGGCAGCTGGTAGGCGCCGGGCGCATCGAAGGTCGGGTCAGTGAGCAGGCGGAAGCCGTCGATCTCGATCAGCGCGGTAGGGCCGCCGATCAGGGTGATGGAAATGGGCATCAGAAAGCTCCTCTTACGCAACGGGCTTTGCGGGGCGCGTCACCAGGTAAATTCCGAGCGCGACCGGGATGATGCCGAGCAGGTCGCGGGCCTCGACATGCTCACCGAGCACGATGTAGGCGAACAGCATGCCGAGCGGCGGCATCAGGAAATGATAGGCGCTCGCAGCCGTTGCGCCACACACTTTCAGGAGATGAAACCAGAGCCAGTAGGCGAGGATCGAGCCGCCGAGCACGAGGAACGCGAAGGCGCCGACCAGGCCCGGGGTGAAATCAATTGCGTGGACGTCGGCGAAGGTGAACGCGACCGGCGTCAGCACGATGCCGGCGGCGAGGTTCTGCACGCCGTTGCCGATCCACAGGCTTCCCTTCGGCGCGAGCAGCTTGAACAGAATCGTGCCGGCGACGATGGAGGCGAGCGAGGCCAGGGTGAAGACGATGCCGTGCAGGGAGTCTGTGCCGACCGACAGGCGATGCCAGACGATCAGGGTGACGCCGGTGATGCCGAGCAGGAGACCGCCCGCCTTGCGCCAAGTCATGCCTTCGCCAAGCAGCAACGCAGCGAGCGCCGCCGTGAATACTGGATTGGCCGAGACGATCAGGCCGCCGAGGCCGGCGGAGACCGATTGCAGGCCGGTGTAGCCGAGCCCGAGATAGAGTGCGTTGTTGGCGATGCCGAGCACGGCAAAGATCGCGGCATCGCGCCAGGACAATGACCAGCCATCACCGCGGATCAGCGTCGCACCGAGGATCAAAATGCCGGCAAGCGAGAAGCGCGCGGCGAGCAGGATCAGCGGCGGGCAATGGGTGACGCCGATCTTGCCGGCGACGAAGGCATAGCTCCAGAGCAGGCAAAACAGTCCGATGGCGAGCGGCAGCGTGTTGAACCGGCTGGGGGCTGCGGGAAGCGAGGTGGCGAGCGACATGAGGGCATTCTCCTGAGCCCTCGATCTAGGGAGACGGCTTGTCATTTGGAAATTAAATGATTAACTTCCAATCAGTGGATTTTCGAATGGAGGCGGCCATGCTCGACCTGGAGCTCCTGCGCAGCTTCGTCTCGGTGGTCGAGGCCGGCGGCTTCACCCGCGCCGGCGAGCGCGTCCACCGCACGCAATCGACCGTCAGCCAGCAGATCAAGCGGCTGGAGGAGGACGTCGGCCAGGTGCTCTTGCACCGTGACGGCAAGGACGTGCGCCCCACTGAGGCCGGCGAACGGCTGCTGTCCTACGCGCGACGGCTGCTCACGCTCGCCGAGGAGGCGCGCGACGTGCTGCGCGAGCCCGACAGCGAGGGCGCGATCCGGCTCGGCATCCCCGAGGATTTTGCGGCGTACCGGCTGGCAAAACTGCTCGGCGCCTTCTCGCGCTCACATCCGGGTCTGCGAATGGACGTGCGCGCCGACCAGAGCAAGAACCTGTCCCGCGACCTCGAACGCGGCGAGCTCGACCTCGCCTTGTTCAAGCGTGAGGCCGGCGCGAAAGGCGCTATCGCGGTGTGGCCGGAGCGGGTGCACTGGGTCACGAGCAAGAGCCATCCGGTCGACGTCAACGCCTCGTCCGTGCCGCTGATCGGATTTCCGCTCGGCTGTCTCTATCGCGCCGGCGCCATCCACGCGCTGGAAAGCGCGGGCCGCGCCTGGCACATGTCCTATTCGTCATCGAGTCTCGCGGGCATCCAGGCTGCGGTCGCAGCCGGCATGGGCTTAAGCATCCTGTCGGAGATGTCGATCCAGTCCGACCACCGCGTGCTGACCGCCAAGGACGGCTTTGAGCCGATCAACCGGACCGAAGTGGCGCTGATGGCCTCGCCCGGTGCCAGCCCCGCAACGCTGCGGCTGGCGGATCGGCTCGCGGAGTTCTGCGACAATGTACAGGCCAAGGCGGCGTGATCACGCCGCGGCAATCACCGTGAGCTCCGGCCACAACGCCTTCCATCGCGCGGCCTTCACCGCGTAACTCGCCGCAGAGAAGTTCGGGCCCGGATTGGGCCGCGCGATCAATCCGGCTATGTCGTCGAAGCCGCGCGGCGCGTAGACCTCGTAGCCGTCGCCTCCGTGCCTCACACCGACTTGCGTGTTCTGGGTGAGGAAACGGTCGATGCCGTCGGTCGAGCAGGTGAGAGGCGGATAGGGCAGGCCGTGCTTGCCGGGATACCAAAGGTGCACGCGCGCCTGGTTGCGGGTCTCGATCTTGACGCCGAGATGCGCGAGCCGCGCATGCAGCGTGCGGATCACGGTGTCCTCCGCCTCCCATGAGGTGTCTGGATCGAAATAGAACACGTCGTAATCGGCGATGCCATGATCGACCGCGCGGTCCGTGAGTACGTTCCACGCCGTCTGCACCAGGCACCCCGACACCAGCCACGCATCGGGA
Organism: Bradyrhizobium sp. S3.7.6; assembly: GCF_054061875.1. Taxonomy (NCBI): domain Bacteria; kingdom Pseudomonadati; phylum Pseudomonadota; class Alphaproteobacteria; order Hyphomicrobiales; family Nitrobacteraceae; genus Bradyrhizobium; species Bradyrhizobium sp. S3.7.6. The sequence goes on from NZ_JBSSEQ010000001.1 coordinate 1,537,956, forward strand.
AGCGCGAGCGAGGCGAGCTCGCCGATGATTGCAACATTGACTGGGTTCTTCAGCGCCAGCGTGAGGAAGCGGTCGCGATCCATCGCGGCCATCATTCACGCGCCGGCATCGTACGCCGCTCGTGCGGTCTTCGAGGCGAGGCCGCGCCAGCGCCGCCGCAGGAACGGCTCGACGATCGCGCGCTTCGCCTTGGACAGGCGGATCAGCACGATCGGATAGTCGGCGTAGTGATCGGTGAAATAAAAGATTCTTGGCTGGCTCTCGACCAGCATGGCGCGCTCGTCGATTGGAACGTCGGGCACGACGAGGCTGTCGCCGTCCTCCTTCAGCCGCGCCAGCATCTTCTTGCGCACTTTCAGCGCGGGCGTGCCGTAGGAGGTGCCGTCCTCGACCTCCGGCCACGTCAGTGCAAATTTTCTGACGTCGTCGAAGGTCATTTGATCAAGACCTTGGGATCAGCTCAGTGCACGGCGGTGAAGAACCGCGCGAGCCGGAAGCCGGAGAGCCAGGTCCACACCGGCTGGCCGCGCATGCCGAGATCCCAGGAGCCGAGCACGGCATCCGCGCGTCCGACCAGATTGTCGATCGGCAGCAGACCGACGCCGCCGGAGCGCAGGGGCACGCGGCTGTCGGCGGAATTGTCGCGGTTATCGCCGAGCACGAAGAGGTGGCCGGGCGGCACCGTCACTTCAGGCGTGTTGTCGAGCGGACCGTTGTCGCGCATCTTGAAGATCAGATGCGACACGCCGTTCGGCAGGGTCTCGATGTAGCGGTAGGCCGGCTCGCTGCCGCCATTGTCGTCTTCGGCGGCGCCGACGCCATCCGGCTTCAGCTCGGCGGGACGGTCGTTGATGAAGAGCTGGCCCTGCCGCATCTGGATGCGGTCTCCGGGCAGACCCACGACGCGCTTGACCCAGGCCTGCGAGCGATCGCCGGGCCAGCGGAACACGACGACGTCGCCCTGCTTCGGCGTCTCCGCGAAGACGCGGCCGCTTTCGGGCAGGTTGATCTGGATCGGCAGCGACGAGGTGCCGTAGCCATAGGGGAATTTCGAGGCGAGCAGCGCATCGCCGATCAGGAGCGTCGGCTCCATCGAACCCGACGGTACATAGAACGGCTCGGCGAGTGCGCCCTTGGCGATGAACACGGCGGCGACGATGCCGGCGAGCTGCATCAGCTGACCAGCCCAGCCGCTGCTCTTCCGCTTGGCGGTGACAGTTACCTTCTCAACGCTCATGCGCCCGTTCCACCAACTGTAATACGTTCCATCAGAAGCGACGGCTGGCCGACGCCGACGGGCACGCCCTGACCGTTCTTGCCGCAGGTGCCGATGCCGGTATCCAGCGCGAGATCGTTGCCGATCATGCGGATGCGATGCAGGTCGGTCGGCCCGTTGCCGATCAGCATGGCGCCCTTCAGCGGCGCGCCAATCTTGCCGTTCTCGATCTTGTAGGCCTCGGTGCACTGGAACACGTATTTGCCCGAGGTGATGTCGACCTGGCCGCCGCCGAAATTCGCGGCGAAGACGCCGTTCTTCACGGAGGCGAGGATCTCGGCCGGATCGCGGTCGCCCGCGAGCATGTAGGTGTTGGTCATGCGCGGCATCGGCACATGGGCGTAGCCCTGGCGGCGGCCGTTGCCGGTCGGCTTCATGTTCATCAGGCGCGCGTTCTGGCGGTCCTGCATGTAGCCGACCAGAATGCCGTCCTCGATCAGCACGGTGCGGTTGGTCGGCGTGCCCTCGTCGTCGATCGACAGCGAGCCGCGGCGCGAGGCAATGGTGCCGTCGTCGATCACGGTGACGCCCTTGGCCGCAACCTGCTGGCCCATCAGGCCGGCAAAGGCCGACGTCTTCTTGCGGTTGAAATCGCCTTCGAGGCCATGGCCGACCGCCTCATGCAGCATCACGCCGGGCCAGCCGGCCCCAAGCACGACGTCCATCTCGCCGGCGGGGGCGGGAATCGATTCCAGATTGACCAGGGCTTCGCGCAGCGCGCCGTCGGCGGCGTCGCGCCAGTTCTTGCTCTCGATGAATTCGGCATAGCCGGCGCGGCCGCCATAACCCTTGCTGCCGCTCTCCTGGCGGTCGCCCTGACCGGCGACGACGGAGACGTTGACGCGCACCAGCGGGCGGATGTCGCGATAGCTCTCGCCATCGGGCCGCAGGATCTCGACGACCTGCCAGGTTGCGCCGAGGCTGACGCTGACCTGCCGCACCCGCGGATCCTTGTCGCGTAAGTAAGCGTCGATCTCGGCGAGCAGCTTCACCTTGGTCTCGAAGCCCGGCGCATCCAGCGGATTGTCGTCGGCGTAGAGCCGCACATTGGTATGCGCCGGCGGGGCCGCGAAGCTGCCCGAATAGCCGCCGCGGACGGCAGCGACCGCGTCGGCGGCGCGAATCAGCGCCGGCAGCGACACGTCGGAGGAATGGGCATAGCCGACCGCATCGTCCTTGACGGCGCGCAGGCCAAAGCCCTGCGAGGTGTCATAGGTCGCCTGCTTCAGCCGCCCATTGTCGAACATCAGCGCTTCGGTCTGGCTGTATTCCAGGAACAATTCGCCGTCGTCGGCACCGGCAAGCCCGCGTGCGACCTCGTTGCGGACCTGATCGCGGTCGAGATTGGCGCGGTCGAGCAGGGAGGTGGTGGCTGGATTGGTCATGCGTCCGTCCATTATCGGAAGATGTAGGGCAAGATAATGGTTTCCCGGCGGTTCCGCGAGGGTGCCAGGTGCCACATTACGAAACGATAGGATTCGCCGCGCGCGGACGCGCCTGCCGCCTTATGGCAGCTTGTCATAGCCCTCGCCGAGCCCGTTCAGGCTGAGCGGGAAGCCGATGCCTTCTTCCGGGGTCTCGAAGATGATGAAGGTCGCGGTCTTGGCGGTGCGGAGCTGGCCGAGCAGCTTGTCGTCCATGACGACCTCGGCGACGCAGCCATTGGGCAGACAGCGGACGAAGCCGGCGCGGCCGACGTCCTGGTTGTCGAGCTTCAACCCGAGGCCGGATGGCAGCAGCACGCCGAGTGGGGCGACCACCCGCATCAGCCGGCTCTTCTGGTCGGCGGTCTTGAGCACGATCACGGTGAGGCCGGCATTGGAGCGGTCTTCGGCCACCACGCTCTGGATCAGGGCGCATTGCTCGGTCTGGGCGCCGGGCGGGGTGTCGCAGCGGATCTGCCAGTCGCCATGGACGGAGCGCACCGCGCCCTGCGCATGGGCGAGGCCCGGCAGCGCCATGACGACAATCACCACCAGCAGGGCCGCCAGCATCGTGAGGCCGCTCGCCTGCCTTGCCATGCTTCTCGAAAACCCCATCGGGTCGGTCCCTCTGCTCGCCTGGGTCGCTCGCGCCTGGCGGACTGATACGGGAATGACGGCGTCTTGAAGGCGATTCGCAAGCAAATTCCGCGCCGCCCACACCGCCATCGCCCGCACGAATCAGGTTCCTGCGCGGCTGTCTGCCAGTGCCTACCGCGGGCAATGCCGCTGTCAAGCCGCGGCATCCCGGGAAACGGTATTTTTCTCTGATGTTACTAGGAAATATCTTGCGGGTGATGGCTGACAGGCGGGGCTCAAGACTGCATTGCGATAGATCAAGAATTATGGTTTGAGAGGCTTGATTTCGGCGTTCTAGCGATCTGGCCCCAATTCCTCTTAGAGGTATTCTTGCGCGGCGGTTTGTCAGACGGGCGGATCGAATAAGCGTTTCCCGGAAATAGGGGGATGCACTTGGGGTGATTTCGTTAGGGGAGCGCGAACGGCATGAGGATGTCGATGGGCCATGTGGGCCGGCACTTGCTGGGATTGGCCGTGGCGGGTCTGACGCTGGCGACGGGCGGTGCGGCATATGCCGAGCTCGGGCAGCCGGCGCCGTGGGAATGGACGCTCCAGCAATCCGCCTCGCCGGTGATGGACAACATCGTCTGGTTCCACAACTTTCTGTTCGTGCTGATCACGCTGATCACGCTGTTCGTTCTGGCGTTGCTGGTGATCGTGGTCATGAAGTTCAACGCGAAGGCCAATCCGGTGCCGTCGCGGACCACGCACAACACGCTGATCGAGGTGGCGTGGACGCTCGTTCCGGTGCTGATCCTGGTCGGTATCTCGGTGCCGTCGTTCCGCCTGCTGTTCCTCGAGCTCGACGTGCCGAAGGCGGATTTGACCATCAAGGCCACCGGCAAGCAGTGGTACTGGTCCTATGCCTATCCTGATAACGGCAAGTTCGAGTTCGACTCGCTGATGGCCCAGGACAAGCAGCCCCGCCTGCTCGGCGTCGACAACGAGATGGTGGTGCCGGTCAACAAGGTGATTCGTGTCCAGGTCACCGGCGCGGACGTCATCCACGCCTTTGCGCTGCCGGCTTTCGGCGTCAAGATCGACGCCATTCCGGGGCGGCTGAACGAGACCTGGTTCAAGGCCACCAAGACCGGCATGTTCTACGGCCAGTGCTCGGAGCTCTGCGGCAAGGACCACGCCTTCATGCCGATCGCGATTCGCGTCGTGGAGGACAAGGACTTCGCCTCCTGGGTCGAAACGGCGAAGAAGAAATATGCGAGCGGCGGCACCAGCACTTTCGCCTCGGCGGCCGGCCCGACGCAGTAAGCGCCGGGCGAAGGCTCGAGGGACAGAAAGCGACATAAAGGGCGGGACCGCAGAAGGTCCGAACGGGACGCAAGGCAGGATTTGAAAATGGCAACGAGCGCAGCGGCACACGGCGATCACGCGCAAGACCACGGACATGACGAGCACGCCCATCCGACCGGATGGCGGCGCTATGTCTATTCGACCAACCACAAGGACATCGGTACGATGTACCTGATCTTCGCGGTCATCGCCGGCGTCATCGGTGCCGCCATGTCGATCGCGATCCGTGCCGAGCTGATGTATCCGGGCGTGCAGATCTTCCACGAGACGCACACCTATAATGTGTTCGTGACCTCTCACGGCCTGATCATGATCTTCTTCATGGTCATGCCCGCAATGATCGGCGGCTTCGGCAACTGGTTCGTGCCGCTGATGATCGGCGCGCCCGACATGGCGTTCCCGCGCATGAACAACATCTCGTTCTGGCTGCTGCCGGCCTCCTTCGCGCTGCTGCTGATGTCGACCTTCGTCGAGGGCGAGCCGGGTGCCAACGGCGTCGGCGCCGGCTGGACCATGTATGTGCCGCTGTCGAGCTCCGGCCATCCGGGCCCGGCCGTCGACTTCGCGATCCTGTCGCTGCATCTGGCGGGCGCCTCGTCGATCCTCGGCGCCATCAACTTCATCACCACGATCTTCAACATGCGCGCGCCGGGCATGACCCTGCACAAGATGCCGCTGTTCGTGTGGTCGATCCTGGTGACGGTGTTCCTGCTGCTGTTGTCGCTGCCGGTGCTCGCCGGTGCGATCACCATGCTGCTCACCGACCGCAATTTCGGCACGACGTTCTTCGCGCCCGACGGCGGCGGCGACCCCGTGCTGTTCCAGCATCTGTTCTGGTTCTTCGGTCACCCCGAGGTGTACATCCTGATCCTGCCCGCCTTCGGCATGGTCAGCCAGATCGTCTCGACCTTCTCGCGCAAGCCCGTGTTCGGCTATCTCGGCATGGCCTACGCCATGGTCGCGATCGGCGGCATCGGCTTCGTGGTCTGGGCGCACCACATGTACACGGTCGGCATGTCCTCGGCGACGCAGGCCTATTTCGTCGCCGCGACGATGGTCATCGCGGTTCCGACCGGCGTGAAGATCTTCTCGTGGATCGCCACGATGTGGGGCGGCTCGATCGAGTTCCGTGCGCCGATGATCTGGGCGGTGGGCTTCATCTTCCTGTTCACTGTCGGCGGTGTCACCGGCGTCGTGCTGGCGAATGCCGGCGTCGACCGCGTGCTCCAGGAGACCTACTACGTCGTTGCGCACTTCCATTACGTGCTGTCGCTCGGTGCGGTGTTCGGGATCTTTGCCGGCTGGTACTACTGGTTCCCGAAGATGTCGGGCTACATGTACAATGAGACGCTGGCGAAGGCGCACTTCTGGGTCACCTTCATCGGTGTGAACCTTGTGTTCTTCCCGCAGCACTTCCTCGGCCTGTCGGGCATGCCGCGCCGCTACGTCGACTATCCCGACGCGTTCGCCGGCTGGAACCTGGTCTCCTCGGTCGGCTCCTACATCTCCGGCTTCGGCGTGCTGATCTTCCTCTACTGCGTGTTCGACGCCTTCGCGAAAAAGGTGCCGGCCGGCGACAATCCGTGGGGTGCGGGCGCGACCACGCTGGAATGGACGCTGCCTTCGCCGCCGCCCTTCCATCAGTTTGAAGTGCTGCCCCGCGTGCAGTAAACCAACGCTCGCGGCGCCCGTGACGGGCGCCGCGGCTCTTTAGCGAAGCGAGTCAAAACTAGTGTCCGTCCTCGACCATAACGCCATCGACATCGATCCCCGCATCTCGGAAGCGGAGGTGGGCGACTACATTGCGCTGCTCAAGCCGCGGGTGATGTCGCTGGTGATCTTCACCGCGCTGGTCGGACTGGCGATGGCGCCCGGGCATTTCCACCCGGTGCTGGCCATCACCTCGCTGCTCTGCATCGCAGTCGGTGCCGGCGCTTCCGGAGCGCTCAACATGGCGCTCGAGGGCGATATCGACGCCAAGATGTCGCGCACGGCAAACCGGCCGATTCCGCGCGGCCGCATCACCCGTCCCGAGGCGATGGCGTTCGGCATGACGCTCGCCTTCTTCTCGGTGATGACGCTCGGCATCCTCGTCAACTGGATCGCCGGCGCGCTGCTCGCCTTCACCATCTTCTTCTACGTCGTGATCTACACGATGATCCTGAAGCGCCGGACCGCACAGAACATCGTAATCGGAGGCGCCGCTGGTGCGCTACCGCCGGTGGTGGCGTGGGCCGCGGTCACGGGCACCGTCGACGTCGAGCCGCTGCTGCTGTTCGCCATCATCTTCTTCTGGACGCCGCCGCACTTCTGGGCGCTGGCGCTGTTCCGCTCCGACGACTATGCGCGTGCCGGCATTCCGATGCTGCCCAACGTCGCCGGTCCCGACGCGACGCGGCTTCAGATCCTGCTCTACACCATCGTGCTGATCGCGGTCGCCGCCGCCCCGTGGGCGCTCGGCTATTTCGACGCCATCTACGGCATCGTCTCGCTGATCCTCGGCGCCGGCATGCTTGTGCTCGCGATCAACGTCTATATGCGCCGCGAGCGCAGCCAATCGCTGCGCGCGACCCGCAAGCTGTTCGCCTTCTCCATCCTTTATCTGTTCGCACTGTTTGCGACCCTGCTGGCCGAAGTCGTGTTCCGGGCGCTTGCTCCGATGGTAGGGGGCGCATGATCGCTGGAATGGCCGACAAACCTGAGATGAATGGAATCGTCCTCACGGAGGCGCAGAAGAAGAGCCGCCGCCAGCGCTCGATCGCGATCGCGCTCGCGCTCGGCGTGCTCGTGGTGCTGTTCTTCGCCGTCACCATCGTCAAGGGACCGGCAGTACTCGTCCGGCCGATGTAGGAAACATGGATCGAGAGCCCACCATATCGCGGGATCAGAGCCGGACGGCCAAGCAGGGGCGTGGGCCTTCCAAGGGTCTTGGCCGCGACGTGCTGGTCGCCTCGATCTGCGGAGGCGTGGTGGCGCTGATGGTCGGTGCCTCCTACGCGGCGGTGCCGTTCTACAACTGGTTCTGCCGCGCCACCGGCTTCAACGGCACGACGCAGGTTGCGACCTCGGCGCCGGCCACCGGGCCGATCGCACGGAAGATCGCGGTGCGCTTCGATTCCAACGTCGCGCCCGGCCTGCCCTGGAAGTTCGAGCCGGAGCAGAGCGAGATCGAGGTCAATATCGGCCAGGTCGTGACGGTCTTTTACACCGTGACCAACCAGGCCGCGCGCACCACCGCGGGCCAGGCGGCCTACAACGTCGCGCCCCTGACGGTCGGCTCCTACTTCCAGAAGATCAACTGCTTCTGCTTCACCGAACAGACCATGGCGCCCGGCGAGAAGCGCGAGATGCCGGTCGTATTCTACGTCGATCCGTCGATCGCCGACGATCATGAGAACGACGGGCTGAACACGATCACGTTGTCCTACACGTTCTATCCGGTGCGCGATCCCGTGGTGAAGCCGCTGGCGTCGGGTGAAGACGACAAACGCAAGGGAAATCTCTGACCGCCGGGCTCACGTCGCGGGGGTTGGACACAAGGGGATAAGTGCCGGACAGGCACGGGATTGAGGAGAGAGACCGCAAATGGCAACGGCGCACACCAAGCATCACGACTACCACCTGGTGGATCCCTCCCCGTGGCCGGTCGTCGGCTCCATCTCGGCCTTCATCATGGCGGTCGGCGCGATCACCTGGATGCACCACATGTTCTCGGCCGCGCCGATCATCTTCGGTGCCGGCACCGTCGGCGTGATCTACACCATGGTGAGCTGGTGGGGCGATGTGATCAGGGAAGCCCAGTACAAGGGCGATCACACCCGCGTCGTGCAGCTGCATCACCGCTACGGCATGATCCTGTTCATCGCCTCCGAGGTGATGTTCTTCGTCGCCTGGTTCTGGGCCTATTTCAACGCGGCGCTGTTCCCGGCCGACGCCGTCCACGCCACACGCGACGCCGTGTTCGGCTGCGGTCTCGGCACCGCGGCTGGCGCCTGCGCCGTGCCCGGCACCTGGCCGCCGCATGGCATCGAGACCTTCGATCCCTGGCATCTGCCGCTCCTGAACACGCTGATCCTGCTGACGTCGGGCACCACCGTGACCTGGGCGCACCACGCGTTGCTCGAGAATGATCGCCAGGGCCTGAAATACGGCCTGATCCTCACCGTCGTGCTCGGCGCGCTCTTCACCTGCGTGCAGGCCTATGAGTACAGCCACGCGGCGTTCTCGTTCGGCGGCAATGTCTATGGCGCGACCTTCTTCATGGCGACCGGCTTCCACGGTTTTCATGTGCTGGTCGGCACCATCTTCCTGCTGGTCTGCCTGTTCCGCGCCTATGCCGGCCACTTCACCCCGACACAGCACCTCGGCTTCGAGTTCGCCGCCTGGTACTGGCACTTCGTCGACGTGGTCTGGCTGTTCCTGTTCCTCTGCATCTATGTGTGGGGACACGGCGCCGAGACCATGGCCCACGGCGCGCACTGAGCCGCATTGGACCGATCAGAAGGGGCGGCCGCAGGGCCGCCCTTTCGCTTTTGGGCCGCCGGAAGCTTCGGCGGAAACTGTGATTGAGCGTTTTCGAGCGAAGCGGATACCGGTTCGCGTGAAGAAAACGCGTCAAAACAAGAATCTAGAGCTTCGGTTCTGATTCAATCAGAACCGATAATGTTCTAGAGTCCGTGATCATGAACGATACCACCGGCCCATCCGAGCCCGAGACGACCGTCCTGCAAAGCGCGCTGCGCGGGCTTGCCTGCAAGTGCCCGCGCTGCGGCAAGGGCAAGCTCTATGCGGGCTTCCTGACGCTCGCGCCCAGCTGCGACCGCTGCGGCCTCGACTATGCCTTCATCGACACCGGCGACGGTCCTGCGATCTTCATCATCATGCTGGCCGGCGGGATCGTCGTTGCGTGCGCGCTGATCGTCGAGGTCAAATACCAGCCGCCGTACTGGCTGCATGCCGCGCTGTGGCTGCCGCTGATCCTCGCGACCACGCTCTTGCCGCTGCGCGCGATGAAGTCGCTGTTGATCGCGCTGCAATTCCACCACAAGGCGGCGCCGGGCCGGCTGGTCGACCGCGCGAAATGAACGAGACCGCGCGCAAGCCCCGCGTGGCCGGCTTCGCGCTGTTCACGCTTTTCCTGGCCGCCGTCTTGGTCGCGCTCGGCGTCTGGCAATTGCAGCGCCGCGTCGCGAAACATCAGTTGATCGCCGCATTGACCGAGCGTCTCGCGGCGGCACCTGTTGCGTTGCCGCCGCCGTCGCAATGGAGCACGCTGACGCCGGAGCGGGACGAATTCCGTCGGGTCACATTTTCGGCGACCTACGAGTCCCGTCTGGATGCGATGGTCTACAGTTCCGGCTCCGCCATCCGCTCCGACATTTCCGGCCCCGGCACCTGGGGCTTTCCTTCCCGCACGGCTGCCTGGCGGCGATATGGTCGCGGTCAACGCGGGCTTCGTGCCGAACACCCAACAGGACCGCGCCCTGCAGGATCGGGCGGTCGCGCGACTCATTACCAACAAGCCGGCGATGTTGACCGGCTACGTCCGTTTCCCCGAAACAGCCAGCGTGCTGATGCCTGACGCTGAGCGTGACAAACGGCTGTGGTTCACCCGCGATCATCTCGCCATGTCCCGGGCGCTCGGCTGGGGCACGGTCGCGCCGTTCTACATCGACCTGGAGCGGCCGGTGCCGGAGAACGGCATTCCGCGTCCCGGCCCGCTCGACGTGCATCTGAAGGACGATCATCTGCAATACGCCATCACCTGGTTCGCGCTCGCCGGCGCGGTGCTGATCGCATTCGGCGTCTGGGCGAGGGGACGGCGGCACCCGACCTGAAATTTTTCGTAGGTTCCTGGAGGGAACCCGGTATCGCCCGGGGTTTATTATTCAGGACATATTCACGAGGGTGGTCCTAAGCCGCACGCAAATTTTTCGCGGCAGACAGGATTTTGGTGTGAGCGATTTCGACCAGATGGGAATTGTCGTCGACTGGGTGGACGCCTGCCGGAAGGGCGACCTCGCGACGCTCCTCGATCTCTATGCGGACGACGCCCGGGTCGAATGCATGTGCAACGGCAAGCGACATTATCGCGGGCGGCGCGAGCTCGAAACCTATTGGGGACCGCGGCTCAGCACCTTCTCGTCGGCAGGCTTCGGTCTTGAGGAGATCAATCCAGTGCCGCATGGCATCGATCTCGAATATTCCGTCGCGGGCTCGCTGCGTATCCACGCCTCGTTTCGCTTCAGTCCCGAAGGCAAGATCTACAGTACCCTGTGCGAGCCGGCGCGGCAGTCCCCGCATGCCGATGGTGTGTGCTAGCCGGCCGCCGGCACGTCTCGCGCCGTCTCGACCGGCAGGCGACAGCGCACATAGGTTCGCTGGTCCGCGCGCAGCAGCGACAGCGATCCGCTGAGCGCGCGCACGCGCTCGTGCATGCCCGTCAGGCCGCGGCCGAAGACGTTGTCGGCGGGAAAGCCGCCGCCGTCGTCGGAGATCTCAATCGTGAGCACCTCGCCGGCCATGGTCGCCAGCACATGGGCATTGTTCGCCCCGGCGTGGCGCAGCACGTTGGTCAGCGCCTCCTGGATCAGGCGATAGACGGTCTGCGCCAGCGGTCGGTCGATCTCGTTCAGACCCGGATCGATCGTGGCCGTCAGGCTGATATGCGGCGCCTGCCTGCGAAAGTTCTGGAGCAGCGTCTGCACGCTGGTCTCGAGCCCCAATTCCTCGATGTAGAGCGGCCGCAGCCGGTCGAGGATGCGGCGGTTGGTCTGCTGGAGCGCCTCGACAGAGCGCATCACCTCCTGCGCCGGGTTGCCGAGATTTCCCGAGGTCTCGCTCAGCGCGATCGTGCTGGCGCGGATGCCGAACAATAGCGGTCCGAGCTCGTCGTGCAGCTCGCGCGCGAGATCGCGCCGCTCGTCGTCCTGGAGCGACACCAGGCGGTGCAGCAGGTCGCGATTATCCTGACTCAATTGCGCGAGCGTCATCGCCAGCGCATTGGCTTCCTCGCAGCTCTGCCGGATCTCCTGCGGTCCTGCGACCGGGATAGGCGTTGCATAATCGCCGCGCCGGATTCGCGTGAGGCCTGCGCCGAGATCTTGCAGGGGACGCAGCACCGATCCCGCAAAGAGATAGGCAATGGTCCCAGTCAGCATCATCAGCACGGCGATGAGGCTCGTCAGCGCCAGGAAGCCGATCCATTTCTCGAACAGATCGGCTGACAGGTCCGGCATGAACACGATGTCGCCGACACGCCTGCCGTCGATGATGACGGGAGATGCGGCGTCCATCTCCGGGATGGCGATCAGGTCCACGAACCAATGCGGCACGCCATGCAGATCACGCAGGCTGTCCTTTGGAGAGGGGGCGGGACCTGCTTCCACTGAACGGAATTGAATATCCGAGGAGTTGTCCAAAGAATGGACAAATGCGTCGAGTATCTTCCGCGGGTCGTCCGAGGCCTTCAGGCTGTTGTTGAGTGCCTCGGCGACCGTCCGGGTCGAGCGTCGGCCCGGCTCATTCTCGTCGGCAAGCTGCCCCGCCGCGAAGCTCTGGAGCAGCACGCCGCCCATGACCAGCGCGGCAAGGAAGCTCAAGCCGAGCGGAAGAAACAATTCTGTTCTGAATGAGAGCCGCTGCCACATTAGGTCAATTCTAACGCGCATTGGCGGGATTTGCTCTTTCCATTTGTTCCCGTCGGTCTATGAGTCGAAAAACAAGAGAGCGCGCGATGCAAGATACCGCCAAGCCGGCGACCCGAGTTCTGATCGTCGACGACCATCCCGTGGTGCTGTCAGGATGCCGCACCCTTTTCGCGTCCGACCACTCGATCCGTATCGACGAGGCGACCGACGCCAAATCCGGGCATCGCGCCTATATCAGCAAGCGGCCCGACGTCACCGTCATCGACATCAGCCTGCCCGACGTCTCCGGCTTCGAGCTGATGCGGCGGATCCGCAAGGACGACCCTGATGCCAAGATCATCATGTTCAGCATGAACGACGATCCGGCCTTCGTGGTGCGGGCGGTCGAGCTTGGCGCGCAGGGATATGTCTCCAAGGGCGACGATCCCCGGATTCTGCTCAAGGCGGTGCGCAAGGTGGTCGCCGGCGACAATTTCATCTCGCCGCAACTCGCGGAGGCGGTCACGTTCTCCGGTGCAGCGATCAAGGCCAATCCGGCCTCGCAGATGACGCCGCGGGAGCTCGAAATTCTCCGCCTGCTCGGCCGTGGCGACAAGATCGTCGAGGTCGCCGAGGCGCTCGGCATCTCCTACAAGACGGTCGCCAACACCACGTCCCTGCTCAAGCAGAAGCTCGGCGCCAAGAACCATTCCGACCTGATCAGGATCGCGGTGGAAATCGGGATGAGCTGACGCCCGGGGCATTGGCGGCCCGGGGGCACCGGCGGCCCGCGCACTGGCGCCCGGCACCGAACCGGCTGCTCCAGGATGCAGCCGGTCCGGCCGGGCGGATCGGGTCTCGGCGCGTACCGGGCAATGCATGGACAGCGCCGACACCATCCGCCGACACAATGGGCCGGCGTGATATTCGTTCCTGAACCACCCGAAATTGCGGGAAAAAGAAGCAATGGCGTGCGGGCGCTCGCAGGAATGCCTTTGCGAAACGCGAACCGCGCCGGGAAAAATAGGAACATTTTCTTGCCCCCGCCGTTTTGGCTCTTGACGATTTCGTGACGGGCGCCGAGAACTTGGCCGACAGTTTTGGCGGGCCGGCAACCCGCACGAGGCAAACCGGGTCTGCACATATCAACGACAGACCTTCCAAGAGAGGGCTGCGGCATCGCCGCAGCCCTTTTTCGTTGAGCGGGGCACAGGCGGGAAGCGGTTTCCCGATGCCGCAAAACACTTTATGGTGGCCTAACGCCTCTGGCCGTTAACAAGTAGTTTCATGAAATCAAAGGCTTATGGATCTGGCTCAAGGCCGGCCGGCCTTTGGAGGGCAGTTTGACTCGCTATATCTCGACCCGGGGCGAGGCCCCAGAACTCGGCTTCTGCGACGTGATGCTGACTGGGCTTGCCCGTGACGGCGGCCTGTATGTGCCGGTGACGTGGCCGCAGCTCTCGACCGAGGCCATCGCTGGCTTCTTCGGCCGCCCCTATTGGGAGGTCGCGGTCGACGTGATCCGTCCGTTCGCCGGCGGCGAGATTTCGGATGCCGAGCTCGGCCGCATGGCGAACGAGGCCTATGCCACCTTCCGCCATCCGGCGGTGGTGCCGCTGCGCCAGATGACGCCGCATCAATTCGTGCTGGAGCTGTTCCACGGCCCGACGCTCGCCTTCAAGGACGTGGCGATGCAGCTGATCTCGCGGCTGATGGACCACGTGCTCGCCAAGCGCGGCCAGCGCACCACCATCGTGGTCGCGACCTCCGGCGACACCGGTGGCGCCGCGGTCGACGCGTTCGCGGGCCTGGAGAATGTCGATCTCATCGTGCTGTTCCCGCACGGCCGCATCTCCGAAGTGCAGCAGCGGATGATGACGACCACGGGCGCGGCCAACGTCCATGCGCTCGCCATCGAGGGCAATTTCGACGACTGCCAGGCGCTCGTGAAGGGGATGTTCAACAACCATCGCTTCCGCGATGCGACCTCGCTCTCCGGCGTCAACTCCATCAACTGGGCGCGTATCGTCGCCCAGGTGGTCTACTACTTCACCTCCGCCGTCGCCGCCGGCGCGCCGGCACGCACGGTGGATTTCGTCGTGCCGACCGGAAATTTCGGCGACATCTTTGCCGGTTATGTCGCCAAGCGGATGGGGCTGCCGGTGCGCACGCTGCGCATCGCCGCCAACGTCAACGACATCCTGGCGCGCACGCTCAAGACCGGGATCTACGAGGTGCGCGAGGTGCACGCCACCGCGTCGCCATCGATGGACATCCAGATCTCCTCGAATTTCGAGCGGCTGCTGTTCGAGGCCGGCCGGCGCGATGCGGCCGGCGTGCGCCGTCTGATGGACTCGCTGAAGCAGTCGGGGCGCTTCGTGTTGCCTGACGCGATGCTGGCCGCAATCCGTGAAGAATTCGACGCCGGCCGGGCCGACGAGACCGAAACCGCAGCCGCGATCCGCGCCGCCTGGCGCGAGGCGGGTGAGCTGGTCGATCCCCATACCGCGGTCGCACTCGCGGTCGCCGACCGCGACACCACCGACACGACGGTGCCCAGCATCGTGCTCTCCACCGCCCATCCGGCCAAATTCCCCGATGCGGTCGAGGCAGCCTGCGGCCAGCGGCCGCAATTGCCCGCCTGGCTCGACGGTCTCATGACCAAATCCGAACACATGAAGGTGATGAAGAACGATCAGGCCGAGGTCGAGCGGTTCGTGCTGTCCGTAAGGCGGGCCGCAAAACAGGGAGTTGCCGGATGAGTGTCGAGATGTCCAAGCTTGCCTCCGGCCTGACCGTCGTCACCGACGAGATGCCCCATCTCGAGACCGCGGCGCTCGGCGTCTGGGCCGGCGTTGGCGGGCGCGACGAGAAGCCGAACGAGCACGGCATCTCGCATCTGCTCGAGCACATGGCGTTCAAGGGCACGACCAAGCGCTCCTCGCGCGAGATCGTCGAGGAGATCGAGGCGGTCGGCGGCGACCTCAATGCCGGCACCTCGACCGAGACCACGTCCTATTATGCGCGGGTGCTGAAGGCCGACGTGCCGCTCGCGCTCGACGTGCTCGCCGACATCCTTGCCAATCCCGCATTCGAGCCCGACGAGCTCGAGCGCGAGAAGAACGTCATCGTGCAGGAAATCGGTGCCGCGCAGGACACGCCCGACGACGTCGTGTTCGAGCATCTCAACGAGCTCTGCTATCCCGACCAGCCGATGGGCCGCTCGCTGCTCGGCACCGCCAAGACCCTGCGCGCCTTCAACCGCGACATGCTGCGCGGTTATCTGTCGACGCATTATCGCGGCCCCGACATGGTGGTGGCGGCAGCCGGCGCGGTCAATCACAAGCAGGTCGTCGCCGAGGTCGAGAGGCGCTTTGCGAGTTTCGAGGGGACGCCGGGTCCGAAGCCGCAAGCCGCTCAGTTCGGCAAAGGCGGCGCCAAGGTGGTGCATCGCGAGCTCGAGCAGGCGCATCTGACGCTGGCGCTGGAAGGCGTGCCGCAGAGCGATCTGTCGTTGTTCTCGCTCCAGGTCTTCACCAACATCCTCGGCGGCGGGATGTCGTCGCGGCTGTTCCAGGAAGTGCGCGAGAAGCGCGGCCTCTGCTACTCCATCTACTCGTTCCACGCGCCCTATACCGACACGGGCTTCTTCGGCCTGTACACCGGCACCGATCCGGCCGACGCACCGGAGATGATGGAGGTCGTGGTCGACATCATGAATGATTCGGTGGAGACGCTGACCGAGGCCGAGATCGCGCGGGCCAAGGCGCAGATGAAGGCGGGCCTCCTGATGGCGCTGGAGAGCTGCTCGTCCCGCGCCGAGCAGCTGGCCCGGCATGTGCTGGCCTATGGCCGGCCGCAGACGGTCGAGGAGCTGGTGGCCCGGATCGACGCCGTCAGCGTCGAATCGACCCGGGATGCGGCGCGTGCGCTGCTTTCGCGGAGCCGCCCTGCAGTTGTCGCATTGGGCAGTGGCAGGGGTCTGGACACGGCGGTATCTTTTGCGGAAGGATTGACCCGGGCACGTGCCAAGGCGCGGCTGCACTAGGAGCCGCGCACGGGCTGATCTGCCCCGGGAAGCATCACCATGGCCCTGTTTCGCCTGCCATCCAGTGGACCCGCCGCCCTCGCGCCGCGCGGCAACGGCCTGTTGCTGCGCGCGCCGCAGATGTCGGACTTCATACAGTGGGCGCATTTGCGCGAGTCCAGCCGCGACTATCTCACGCCCTGGGAGCCGATCTGGCCGTCGGATGACCTGACCCGGTCCGGCTTCCGCCGCCGCCTGCGGCGCTATTCCGAGGACATCGCCGCGGACCGCTCCTATCCCTTCCTGATCTTCCGTGAGCTCGATGGCGCCATGGTCGGCGGCATCACGCTCGCCAATGTCCGCCGCGGTATCGTCCAAGCCGGCACCATCGGCTACTGGGTCGGCAAGCCTCATGCCCATCGCGGCTACATGACGGCGGCGCTGCGGGTGCTGCTGCCGACGCTGTTCGGCGAGCTCAATCTGCACCGGGTCGAGGCCGCCTGCATCCCAACCAATGCGCCGTCGATCCGGGTGCTGGAGAAGTGCGGCTTCTCCCGCGAGGGCCTGGCGCGCCGCTATCTCTGCATCAACGGGGTCTGGCAGGACCACCTGCTGTTCGGCCTGCTGCACGAGGATTTCCGCGGCTGAGCTGCCGCTCGTGCTGCCAAAGTCTCCTTGTTTGCTGCCTTGGGTTCGCCGATTTTGGCGATATAAACCGCTGGCCGGCCGGCGATCGGCTGGAGGATGGTCATGGAGTATGGGCGTTGATGGTGAAGAAGCTTCGGTCATCGCGGAATGCGTTGCGGCGGGGTACGGGGATCGCGCTGGCGTTGTCGGTTGCGCTCGCCGCCGTCTCGCCGGTGGCGGCCCAGTCGCTCACCGACCGCTTCAAGAGCCTGTTCGGCGGCAAGTCCGACGAGCCGGCCCAGCCCAAGCCGGCGCCCGCGCCCGGCCAGCCGGCGGCCGATGACGACGTCGATTGTCCGCAGGTCACGGTGCGCGCCGGGGCCTCGACCTACGCGGTCGGCGCCGCCGGCAAGCCGGCCGTCGGCAATGAGATCCGCTTCCAGGCCACGATCACCAAGATGGCGCGTGAATGTACCCGGAATGGCGGCGATATCACGGCCCGGATCGGCATCCAGGGCCGTGTCATCGCCGGTCCCGCCGGTGCGCCTGCGACCGTCGAGGTGCCCTTGCGCATTGCCGTGGTGCAGGGCGGCGTCGGCGAGAAGGTGATCGCCTCGAAGGCGTACCGGACCACGGTCGAGATGTCGGAGGGCGGCAGCGTGCCCTTCACCTTCATCGCCGAGGATCTGGCCTATCCCGTGCCCTCGGCCAAGATCGCCGATTCCTACATCTTCTATGTCGGCTTTGACCCGCAGGCGCTCTCGCCCGAGCCGAAGGCAAGGCCGAAGAAGAAATAGGGCAAGATCTCGCGGCAATCTCAACTGTCATTGCCCGCGAAGGCGGGCAATCCAGTATTCCGAGACAGCGAGGCTAGAATCGAGATGCCGCGGCGTACTGGATCACCCGCCTTCGCGGGTGATGACATCCGATGTGTTGCTACAGACATCGTCAAACAAAAAAGCCGGCGCTCGCGCGCCGGCTTTTTGATTGGTGAAAGGCAAAGCCCCTCAGTTCAGCTTCTGCCGAACCTCGTTGATGCCCTTGGCGAGCAGGTCGTCGGCGACCTGGCCCTTGACCGACTGCGACAGGATCGTGGAGGCGGCCTGGACGGCGGCTTCCGCGGCTGCGGCGCGGACATCGGCCACCGCCTGGGCCTCGGCGAGCGCGATCTTGCTCTCCGCGGTCTTGGTGCGGCGGGCGACGAAGTCTTCCATCTTCGCCTTGGCCTCGGTCGCGATGCGCTCGGCTTCGGACTTGGCGTTGGCGATGATGTCCGCAGCCTCGCGCTCGGCCGTGGCACTGCGCGCCTTGTAGTCGGCGAGCACCTTGGCCGCTTCCTGCTTGAGGCGCGTCGCGTCGTCGAGCTCGGCCTTGATGCGGTCGGCGCGGTGGTCGAGCGCAGTCGTCACCTTCTTGAAGACCCCGAGATAGCCGAACAGGACCATCAGGATCACGAAGGCGATGGCGACCCAGGTTTCAGGATCGAAGAACATATCGACTAACCCTTCAAGGACGCGTCAACGGCAGTGCTGACCGAGGCTGCGTCCGGAACGATACCGGTGAGCTGCTGCACGATCTGGCCTGCCGCATCGGCCGCGATGCCGCGGACGTTGCTCATGGCCGTCTTGCGGGTCGAGGCGATGGTCTTTTCCGCCTCGGCGAGCTTGACCGCCAGTTGCTCTTCAAGCGCCTTGCGCTCGGCTTCCGCCTGCGCATTCGCCTTGTCGCGGGATTCGTTGCCGATCGCCTGCGCGCGCGAACGTGCCGAAGCAAGCTCACCCTCATAGGCCTTCAGCGCCGCGTCGGACTGGTCCTTCAGCTTCTGCGCTTCGGCGAGGTCACCCTCGATCTTGTTTTGACGTGCCTCGATCGCACCGCCGACGCGCGGCAGAGCGAGCTTGGACACGATCACGTAAAGCGCGACGAAGAAGATCGCGAGCGACACCAGCTGTGAAGCGTAGTTGCTGCTCTCGAACGGCGGAAAACCGCCACCGTGACCGCCTTCGGACTCGGTGTGGGCGCCCGCCGCCGGACTTTTCGCCCCGCCATGACTCTCAGCCATGGATTACTCCTGTTGCCGTCATGCGCGCCGCTTCGGTCGAAGCGGCGCGAAACATCGTCCTCAGAGCGGAACGAACAGCAGCAGCAGCGCGATCAGCAGCGAGAAAATGCCAAGCGCTTCGGTCACGGCGAAGCCGAAGATCAGGTTGCCGAACTGGCCCTGAGCGGCCGACGGATTGCGAACGGCTGCGGCAAGGTAGTTGCCGAAGATCACGCCCACGCCGACGCCCGCGCCGCCCATGCCGATGCATGCGATGCCCGCGCCGATAAGTTTTGCTGCTGCCGGATCCATTTTAGACTCCTTGGAAGAAAGATTGGGTTGTGGGTGGAAATTCCCCGGACCGCTCAGTGTCCCGGATGAATGGCGTCGTTCAGGTAGATGCAGGTCAGGATCGCAAACACATAGGCCTGCAGGAACGCGACCAGAATCTCGAGAGCGTACAGCGCGACCGTGAGCGCCAGCGGCAGCACGCCGCCGACCCAGCCGAGCGCGCCGAGCGAGAAGCCGAGCATGGCGACGAAGCCCGCGAAAACCTTGAGCGCGATGTGGCCGGCCAGCATGTTGGCGAACAGACGGACGCTGTGGGAGACCGGCCGCAGGAAGAACGACAGGATCTCGATGAACATCACCAGCGGCAGGATGTAGCCGGGGACGCCGTGAGGCACGAAGATCGAGAAGAATTTCAGGCCGTTCTTGGCGACGCCGTAGATCAGCACGGTGAAGAAGACCAAAAGCGCGAGCGCGGCGGTCACGATCAGATGGCTCGAGATCGTGAAGGTATAGGGGATGATGCCGACCAGGTTCGAGACGCAGATGAACATGAACAGCGAGAAGATCAGCGGGAAGAACTTCATGCCTTCCGCGCCGGCCGTCGAACGGATGGTCGAGGCGACGAATTCGTAGGAGATCTCGGCGACCGACTGGAGGCGCCCGGGAACCAGCTGCGTGCCACTGGCAAGCATCAGGAACGAGATGATCGCCACCGCCACCAGCATGTAGAGCGACGAATTGGTGAAGGCGATCGTGTGATTGCCGATATGGCCGATCGTGAAGAGAGGCTCGATGTTGAACTGGTGGATCGGATCGATTTTCATCAGCGCGGCATCTCTTGGTCTGCCGGGCAATGCCGGCGGGTCTCGGTCTGCCGGCCGGGCCGGCCCGTACCGGCATGGCCGGCACGATCATTCCTCTGTTGGTGCGGATCGCTTAAGAATCACCGCGCCTGTTTTGACCCGCGCCTGCCGTTCTCACCACATTCACCACGCCGGCCACGAAGCCCAGCAGCAGGAACACGATAAATCCGAAAGGCGACGTCGACAGCAAGCGGTCGAAACCCCAGCCAATCCCCGCTCCGACAACGACCCCGGCGACCAACTCGGAGGATAACCGGAAACCAAGCGCCATCGCCGAAGCTCTGGCCGCTCTGTCTTCACCGTCACCTGCGGGTTGCTCGGTCTTGATTCGTCGGTCCCGGAATTCGGACAACCGCTGATCAAGATTTCCGAGCCGTTCGGAAAGCGCAGCTTCCTCGGACGATCTATCGCGATCCCCATTCTCGCCGTGTCCCGTGCCCTGTGTCATGCAACGAAGACCCGAAACGCCGCGGCTGAATGGAAATTACGCCCACCACCCTCAAAAGCCGCGCGGACCATACTGATGGCCCATAATCAAGTCAAGCCAAGTCACGATTGCGTCGCGTTCTATTATGTATCTGATTTACTTGATGATATTGGCACGCACGGCAACGCTGCACACAGCGTGACGCCGCACCGCAGCAGCTCTCTTCATGATCGGCGAATGCGACCACCATTTCGTCCTGCCGGCGGGATCAAAGGGATTGCCGCGATCGTTGATATCGGTGGCGCGTTTTGGGCGGCAGATCGCCTCGCCGGGGTGTAGAATTGAAGAGAAGCCACAGAAGCGCCATGGCGGAGAGCGCGATGAGACCAGCAAATTCATCCACAGCATCATGGCTTGCAGCGGCGGTATTCGCCGCGATGATGACCATCGGCGGCGGCCTCGTTGCCGCACAGTCCGCGCCCGACAGCGAAAACGGCCGCTACAGCATGACGCCCATCCCCGAAGGAGTGCTGCGGCTCGACACCCGCACCGGCACGGTATCGACCTGCACCAAGAACGGCGCGGGCTGGGCCTGTTACGCGGTGCCCGACGAACGCACCGCGCTCGACGCCGAGATCGGCCGGCTCCAGGCCGAAGTCGAGAAGCTGAAGGGGCAGATCGCGGCGGGGCCGACCGTGTCGGGCAAGATCGACGAGGCGATGCCGAAATCCGATCCGCTCAAGAAGGACCCGAAGGTCGCCGAGGGGGACCGCAAGATCGAGATTCCGCTGCCCAGCGACCAGGATGTCGATCGGGTGATGTCGTTCCTGGAAAAGGCCTGGCGCCGGCTGATCGACATGGCCAACCGCGTGCAGAAGGACGTCTCGGGGAAGATCTAGCGCATGACGAGATGCCGTAGGGTGGGCAAAGGTGCGAAGCGCCGTGCCCACCACCTTGACCTCGTTGCGTCGATTGGTGGGCACGCTTCGCTTTGCCCACCCTACGGTGGCATTCCGAGTTGAGAGATCTTTCATGACATCAGGCAAATCCGTCACGCGCTCGGCGCCATCGTCGGTGCAAGTCACCACCGTCGCATCGTCACTGCTGACCGTGCAGACGCCCGGCCGCGGCTTCACCGATCTCACCAGCGAAGCCGCGAAGTTCATCAATGAGGTTCAGGCGCGCGATGGCGCGCTGACGCTGTTCATCCGGCACACCTCGGCGTCGCTGACGATCCAGGAGAACGCCGATCCGTCCGTGCTCGTCGATCTCACCACGGCACTGTCGCGGCTCGCGCCTGAGAACGCCGGCTGGACCCACTACACCGAGGGACCGGACGACATGCCGGCGCACGTCAAGACCATGCTGACGCAGACCTCGCTTCAGGTCCCGGTCCTGAACGGCAAAGTCGCGCTCGGCACCTGGCAGGCGATCTACCTGATCGAGCATCGCAAGCGCCCGCACCGGCGCGAGGTCGTGCTGCAATTCATCGGTAGCAATCAGTAGGCCCCAAAACAAAACCGGCCGCGGAGACCGCGGCCGGTTCGTATTGTCGGTCGCTGCTGTCGATCAGGTCGCCTTGATGTCGACGTCCTTGGTCTCGGGCAGGAAGAAGAAGCCGATCACGACGGTAATCGATGCGAAGATGACCGGATACCAGAGACCCGCATAGATATCGCCGGTCGAGGCCACGATCGCGAACGCGGTCGCTGGCAGCAGGCCGCCGAACCAGCCGTTACCAATATGGTAGGGCAGCGACATCGAGGTGTAGCGAATGCGGGTCGGGAACAGTTCGACCAGCATCGCGGCGATCGGGCCGTACACCATGGTGACGAAGATCACCAGGATGAACAGCAGCCCGACGGTCGCGGCCACCTGCGGACGGAAGATGTCGAACGGATGCGACATCTTCACGATGCCCGCATCGCCCGGCTTCGGATAGCCGGCTGCCTGCACTGCGGCGAGCAGCGCGGGATTGCCGTCCTTGGCGTTGGCGTAGGCGATGTCCTTGCCGTTGACCACCACCTTCACGCCGGAGCCGGCCGGGCCGGAAGAGGTCGAGTACTTGACCGACGCGCCCGACAGGTAGGCGCGTGCGGTGTCGCAGGGCGCGCTGAAGACGCGGGTGCCGACCGGGTTGAACAGGTCGCCGCAACCCGCGGGATCCGCCACCACGTCGACCTTGACCGACTCGATCGCCTTTTCCAGCGCCGGGTTGGCGTTGGTGGTGATCATCTTGAAGATCGGGAAGAAGGTCAGCGCCGCGATCAGACAGCCGCCGAGGATAATCGGCTTGCGGCCGATCTTGTCGGAGAGCACGCCGAACACGATGAAGAAGCCGGTGCCGAGCAGCAGCGACCAGGCGATCAGCAGGTTGGCGGTATAGCCGTCGACCTTCAGGATCGATTGCAGGAAGAACAGCGCGTAGAACTGGCCGGTGTACCAGACCACGCCCTGGCCCATCACGCCGCCGAGCAGCGCGAGCAGAACGAGCTTGCCGTTCTGCCAGTTGCCGAAGGCTTCCGTCAGCGGCGCCTTCGAGCTCTTCCCCTCGTCCTTCATCTTCTGGAAGATCGGGGATTCGCTGAGGCGGAGCCGGATCCAGACCGAGATGCCGAGCAGCAGCACCGAGACCAGGAACGGGATGCGCCAGCCCCAGGCCGCGAAATCGGCTTCGCCGATCGCGCTGCGGGTGAACAGGATCACCAGCAGGGACAGGAACAGGCCGAGCGTGGCCGTCGTCTGAATGAACGAGGTGTAATAGCCGCGCTTGCCGTTCGGCGCGTGCTCCGCGACATAGGTCGCCGCACCGCCATATTCACCGCCGAGCGCCAGGCCCTGGGCGAGGCGCAGCGCGATCAGGATGATCGGGGCCGCGATGCCGATGGTCGCCGCATTGGGCAGCAGGCCGACGATGAAGGTCGACAGACCCATGATCAGGATGGTGACGAGGAAGGTGTATTTGCGGCCGACGATGTCGCCGACGCGCCCGAACACGATGGCGCCGAACGGACGGACGAGGAAGCCCGCGGCGAAGGCCAGCAGCGCGAAGATGTCGCGGGTTGCCGGCGGATAGGCCGAGAAGAACTGCGCGCCGATGATGCCGGCCAGCGAACCGTAGAGGTAGAAGTCGTACCACTCGAAGACGGTACCGAGCGAGGAGGCGAGAATGACGAACCGTTCGTCCTTCGTCATTCCTCCCGCGCCCGCTTGAGACACAGCCATTGTCGACATGTTGAGTCGCTCCCCGAAATGCGTTTCCTCGCGCCCCGGATACCCGGTCATGCCGGATCAACCCAGGTCTTGGCTCCAAGGTAACATCGGCGTGAAACCCGCCCCAATACGACTTTCGGCCTTGCGCACTGACGCGCACCTGACGCCGCGGACCTTTCAATCCGGCACGATCGTGCTCGACCATGGGTTAACCCCGTTCCCGCAAAGGGATAATGCCCACTTGCATGCCACGGCCGGTCGGGAAAGAATTGACCAAGGCCCCGGGCCGGCCTACTGGCCCGGTGTGAATGCCAGCAAGAGAACGATGAGCGCTCCTTCGACCCATCTTGTCATTGCCGATGACCATCCCCTGTTCCGCGACGCGTTGCGGCAAGCGGTGGCGGGCGTCCTGACCTCGGCCAGGATCGACGAGGCGGGATCGTTCGAGGATCTCACCAAGCTGCTGGAACAGACATCCGACGTCGATCTGGTCCTGCTCGACCTCTCGATGCCCGGGATCTCCGGCTTTTCCGGGCTGATCTATCTGCGCGCGCAGTACCCGGCCATCCCGGTGGTGATCGTCTCGGCCTCCGACGACAGCGCCACGATTCGCCGCTCGCTCGATTTCGGCGCCTCCGGCTTCATCCCGAAGCGATTCGGCGTCGAGACCTTGCGCGACGCGATCCTCAAGGTGATGGAGGGGGACGTCTGGGTTCCCACCGACACCGATCTATCGGCCGCCGCCGATCCCGACATGACGCGCCTGCGCGACCGCCTGGTGACGCTGACGCCGCAACAGGTCCGGGTCTTGATGATGCTGTCGGAAGGGCTGCTCAACAAGCAGATCGCCTACGAGCTCGGCGTCTCCGAAGCCACCATCAAGGCGCATGTCTCGGCGATCCTGCAAAAGCTCGGCGTCGAGAGCCGCACCCAGGCGGTAATTGCCGCGGCGAAGATCGCCGGCGGGCAGTGGAAGCAGGGCACCCCGACGGGATCGTAAACCGCGATCGGGTCAGTCGCCTTTTTCGCGCGTCGGCTTGGGCAGGATATCCGGCTGTACCGATTCCAAAATGCTCTTGACGTCGCCGTGCCTTGCAAGGGCGTCGAAGACGTCGGGTACGTCGGTCGACACCGAAAACGACTTGGCCAAGCGAAACACCTTGCCGAGCTTGATCGCATTGGCCGGCAGATCGAGGCTAGCGCTCATGTCAGTGACGATTTCCCTTGCCTTCTCCGGCAGGTCGCTCGCGGCAACGTCATCGTTCAGGAACACCTGAACTGACGAAGGCTGGCCGGGCTTGGTGGCTTGGCGCAATCGATTGACGACAGCCTTACCTTCCCATTCGGGCGAAGGCTTTGTCTTGTCGGTCATGGCCGGCTCCTGTGCGGGAATCCCTGGCGGCCTGGCCAATATAGCGCTTATTGCGGCCGGCTTTTAGCTGGCCGCAACAAGAATTGCCGTGGAGTCAGGCGGGACGGCGCTTCGAAGGGCTCTTCTTGCGCGCGGGGCGCCGCGATGCGGCAACCTTCGGCCGGCGTGCCATCTTCTTGGCGACGCTGCGCGGTGGATGCGACGACGAGCGCCCCCTCGCAGAGCGCTTTTTCGCGGGCGTGCGCCGCCGGGGCGCGACGCTCACCTGCGCGGCGGGGAGCTGCGACCCGGTCAGGAGCTCGTAGGCCCTGACGGCATCGGGCACCCCATGGTTCGCGCGGGCCTCTTCCATCGCCTCGGGGCGCGCGCAGGATCCGATGATGGCGGCTTCGAGCTGGTCCGCCGTTGCAGTCGGCCTCGCTTGCAGCAGAAGGGCTGCAAGACCCGCGACGTGGGGCGTCGCCATCGACGTCCCATTCATGGTCTCGTACTTTTTGCCGGGAACGCAGGACGTGATCGCGACCCCCGGTGCGACGATCGCCGGGCACAATGGGCTGATCGCGCGATTGAAGCTCTGGCTGCTGGAGAAATCAGGCACGACGTCGTGCACGTCGATCGCGCCGATCGACAACACGTTCGCGTAATTGCCCGGCGAGCGGCTGGTCCGGGGGCCCTCATTGCCGGACGCAATGACCGGCAGAACGTTGGCGGCGCGCAAGGCATCGATCACACTCTGGAATGCCGGCGTGAAGCCGCGTAGTCCGAGCGACATGCTCAGGACTCGGGCGCCTTCGCCGATCACCCAGTCCATGCCGGCCAGGATGCGTTCGATCACCTGCCCGCGCTCGATCACCATCGCGCTCGCGAGCTGGGCATCCGGTGCGACGCCGAAGCGACCCTTGCTGACCGGCCGGCCGACGATCGTGCCCGCGGTGTGAGTGCCGTGTACGCCGCTGTCGCGGGCCGGTGCGTTCGGAACCTGATCTCCCGCCAGGTCGAACTCGGCAAACTTCTTGATGGCTCCGGCCAATGCCGGATGCTTGCCGTCGACGCCGGTATCGAGGTGACCAACCACCACGCCTTGGCCGGTGAAACCCGCCTGCCAAAGGCGTTCCACGTTCAAGCGCTTGATGCCCCAGGTCGGACCGACCCCGGTCTTGATTGGACGGGCTTCGACCGGTTTGATCAGGCTGATCTCCGGAGCCTTGTCGACCTTGCCCACTTGCGGATCAGCCTGGAGCGAAACGAGGCCGCTGGCATCCACGCTGCCGACTGCGAGTCCAAGGTTGGGGTAGATGCGCACGCGGCGCTCGGCCAGGCTCTCCGCTCCTCTGATTTGGCGGCCGGCGGAGCGCGTTGCCGCCGCCACGAGACTCTGTGTCTGGGCAGTGTCCGGCGCGATGAAATGATCCTGCATCGCGATCTCGGACGTGGCGGCGGCCGACGCCCTGTCCTTCATTGTGACAATCACTTTGACATAGCCAATCGCGGCCAGTGTATCCTCGAGGCTGGACCCTGCCATTGTCGTGGCTCCGGATGATTGAAATGGACGTGCTAAAGGCAATCAACTGAATAGGTTCAACATGCGATAAAATGCTCGCAGTGGTTGATGCTAGTTCATTTCCCGGGAGTTGCAACGAGAGAGGATGTCGCAGGGACACGCGGCGCGACCCTCGAACATTGAGATACCGTTTCGGCCGGCGCCTGGCCGCCGGTGCGCTTCCTAGAGAGTCTCCAACAACTTGCTGGCGATCCCGATATCCGAGGTCCGTGACCCGTCGGAGAAACCTCCGAGCGCCGATCGAAGCAACCTCTTCGCGTCCGCGCGCTGGCCGCGCCCGGCGATCAATTTCGCGAGATCGATCGCCGCTCGCAACTCCCAGGCTTTCGCATCGGTGCGGCGGCTCAGGTCAAGCGATTGCCTGAAGTGGTTCTCAGCCTCATCGGTGGCCGGCTCCGGCAGTGTCAGCGACACATTACCCTTCATGCGCAACAGCTCGGGCATGTAGAGATGATCGCCGCCTTGCTCGACGAGGCCGATCGCGTCGTCGATCAGGCGCGCACTCCGCTCGATCTGCCCGAGCGCCAACAAGCCATGCACGAGCGCGATGTTGAACGTCGTGGTGAGCAGCTCGTAGCCGGCGTCGTGGAGCTCGCGCAGACAGGCCCGTATCGTCTCGACGCCGCCAGCGGCGTCGCCGCGCCGGATCGCCAGCTCGCCTTTGACGCCGCGGCCGACCGCGAGATAAGGGCCCATCGAGCGCGTTTCGGCATGTGCGATGAAGCGGTCGAGGTTCTCTTCCGCGCCGTCGAGATCCCCGCTCCAGAGATCGATCGAGACCGCCCAGATCAGTGCGATGCAGAGCGTGATCGGATGGTCCATCTGCGCGGCCTCGGTGACCGTCTGCTGCGCCAGTTGCCGCGCATCCGCCGGCCGGCCCTGCAACCAAAGCTCGCGCGCGAGCGAGATGCCGGCCCGGTTGCGGTGATCGAAGCCGTGGACAGTGCTGATCCGCTCCGTACCCGGCCCGTGCCAGGCGGCCTCCAGCATGCTCAGGGCGTCGCGATGCTCGCCGGCCAGATGCAAGGAGACACCCAGCAGCGAATGGGCGAGGGCGATGGAGGCGGCGTCGCCGAGCGTCTCGGCGACCGTGAGGCTCTGCTGCGCATAACCGAGCGCGGCGTCGAACTGTCCCATCCGCTCGTGGAAGATGTGCATGCGGCCGAGCAGCTGGAGCTGGTTCGCCGCGTCGCCGCGAGCCTCGGCGATCGCCAGGCTCCTGCTCAGGGCGCCACGCGCAGCTTCGCTGCCGCCACGCGTGAACATCAAGGTCAATCCGAGGGCGGCCTGGATGTGCATTTCCTCAGCGCTGCCGCGCGAGGACGGATCGATCGCAAGCAGCGCCCGTTCCGACCAGCGCCGGCATTCGATCAGCAGCGACATCGCGAGAAAGATCGGAGCCGCCGCGGCGGCGAGCGCAATGCCGATGCCGACATCGCCGTCCGTGCCGAAGCACCAGTCCAGCGCGGCGCGCACGTTGTGAAGCGCGGAGAAATGGATCGCGCGTTCGTCGGCGCTCGGCACCGTCGCCCATGTCGTGCCGGCCTGCTCCAGCCATCGCCGGTAGTGGGTTGCGTGGCGGGCGGCAAGCGCGGTCTCGTTCGGCTCGATCTCGAGCAGATAGGCGCGCGTCGTGTCGAGCAGACGGTAGCGCATCATGGCGCCGACCGGTCGCGGCGCGACCATCGACTTGGCGACCAGGCTGTCGATGGCATCGAACAGGCGCGAGCGGTCGACGCGCTCGTCCGGCACGATTTCGAGCGCGGCGTCGATGGTGAAGTGACCGGCGAAGACGGCAAGCCGGCGCAGCACGAGGCGCTCGGTGTCGGACAGGAGCCCGTAGCTCCAGTCCAGCGTCGCTTGCAACGTCTTCTGCCGCGGCGGCGCGGTGCGCTGGCCCTGCCAGAGCAGATTGAGGCGTTCGTCGAGCAGTGCGGCCGTCTGCTCCAGTCCGTAGGCCTCGATCCGGCCGGCGGCGAGCTCGATCGCCAGCGCCATGCCGTCGAGCTTGCGGCAGATCCCTGCGACGATCGCGGCATTGACGTCATCGAGCGCGATCTGCGCGCCGCCGGCCATGGCACGTTCGAGGAAGAGCTGAAGCGCGGGATAGGTCTGCGCGGCAGCCGCGGTCAGCCCGGGATTGTCAGGCGGAACGGCGAGCGGCGCCAACCGGTAGACCTGCTCGCCCTCGACACGCAGGGCCTCGCGGCTCGTGGCGAGGATATGGACATGGGGTGCGGCGTGAAAGATTTCGGCTGCCAGCGGCGCCGCGGCGGCGATGACATGCTCGCAATTATCCAGGATCAGCAGCATCCGCTTGTCGCCGAGATGCGCGAGCAGTGCCGGCAGCGGATCGTCGGTCTGCGCCGGCAAGCCCAGCATCAGCAGGATCGAGGTGATCACGAGATCGGGATCGCTGAGCGCGGCGAGGTCGACGAAATGCGCGGCATCGGAGAAAGTCTCGAGCAGGTCGTGCGCGATCGCCACCGCAACGGCGGTCTTGCCGACGCCGCCCGGGCCGACGATCGTGACGAAGTGCGAGCCGATGAGCTTGTCGGAGACGGCGGCGACCGCATCGTCGCGCCCGACCATCCGTTGCAGCCGGTTCGGCAGCTTGACGGGCGGTAATTCCGTTCGCTGCGCGGGACGCCGCTCTGCCGCGATTTCCGCCTTGGAGATCGGCGCCACGAAGCAATAGCCGCGGCCAGAGAGCGTGGTGATGTAGCGGGCGCCGTCCTTGCCGTCGCCGAGCGCCTTGCGCAGGGCTGCGACGTGAAAGCGCAGATTGGCTTCCTCGACGGTCAGGCCGGGCCACACCAGCGCCATCAGGTCCCATTTGCTGACGACCTCGTTCGGCCGCGACATCAGCGCGATCAGCGTGTCGAAGGCCTTCGCGCCGAGCGGCAGCGCGACGCCGTCGCGCATCACGAGCCTTTCATGCGATGTCACGGTGAATGGCCCGAACGATTGGGTTCCCGTTGCGGTGCCGGCCGGCTCGGTCATGGCGAAATGTTGTCCTTTCAAACGGACCGGATAGCCAGATGATCGCAATCGGGCAAGGCCGCACCTGCATCGGCATCAGACCGCTGATGCAGGCCTCGTGGCGGGGCTGCGCGCCGGGGCCTCACAACTTCTCACAAGTCCAAACGGGTGTCCTGCCGCGGCCGCTGCTAGTCAGTTTCCCGACGGCAAGGAGACCTTCATGACGCAGGCGGCAAAACTGCTCTACACGGCCAGCACCCACACCAGCGGCGGACGACACGACGGCATATCGCGCAGTTCCGACGGCCGCCTCGACGTCAAGCTGTCGCCGCCGGGCGGCACTGGCATCGGCACCAATCCCGAGCAATTGTTCGCGGCCGGCTGGTCGGCCTGCTTCGAAGGCGCGATGGAGATCGCGGCGCGCAAGCGCAAGATCGAGCTTCCCCGGAAATGCGCGATCGATGCGGAGATCGATCTCGTGCTCGACGAGGGCGCCTATTCGCTCAGCGCACGCCTCAACGTCAGCCTGCCGGGCCTCGATCGCGAGATCGCGCGCGGCATCGTCGATGAGGCGCACCAGACCTGCCCCTATTCCAAGGCCGTCCGCGGCAATATCGACGTCACGGTCGCGCTGATCTGACGGACATCACCAACCATCCACAAGGTAGCACCACCATGAAACAGATCATCGACCAGCACCGCCGCAAATTTTTCGGCGTCGCCGCGGGAACCGTCGCCGTCGGTTTCGGCGTGATCGACCTCGCCCGTGCCGAAACGGACGCGCCGAAGTCGTCCGCATCGAATGCGTCGTTCGGTCCGATCAAGCAGATCGACGCCGGCGTCCTCAATGTCGGCTATGCGGAAGCAGGTCCCTCGAACGGCCCCGTGGCGATCCTGCTGCACGGCTGGCCTTACGACATTCACGCGTTCGTCGATGTCGCGCCGATCCTGGCAAAGGCCGGCTATCGCGTGATCATCCCTTACTTGCGCGGTTATGGCACCACGCACTTCCTCTCCAGCGAGACGCTGCGCAACGGCGAGCCCGCCGCCATGGCCGTCGACATCATCGCGCTGATGGACAAGCTCGACATCAAGAAGGCTGTTATCGCCGGCTTCGACTGGGGCGCGCGCACCGCCGATATCATCGCTGCGTTGTGGCCGGATCGCTGCCGCGCGCTGGTGTCGGTCAGCGGCTATCTGATCTCCAGCCAGGCCGCGGGCAACGCGCCGCTGCCGCCGTCGGCCGAGCTGCAATGGTGGTACCAGTTCTATTTCGCGACCGAGCGCGGCCGCGCCGGATACGAGAAGTACACGCATGATTTCGCAAAACTGATCTGGAAGCTCGCCTCGCCGCAATGGAAGTTCGATGACACGACCTTTAACCGGAGCGCGGCGGCGCTGGACAACAAGGATCATGTCGCCATCACGATCCACAATTACCGCTGGCGGCTCGGGCTCGCCCAGGGCGAAGCCAAATACGAGGAGCTCGAGAAGAAGCTCGCCGCAGCTCCGGTGATCAGCGTCCCGACGATCACGATGGAGGGCGACGCCAACGGTGCGCCGCATCCCGACCCCAGCGCCTATGCCAAGAGGTTCTCAGGCCGGTACGACTTCCGCCTGATCACCGGCGGCATCGGCCACAATCTGCCGCAGGAAGCGCCGCAAGCCTTCGCCAAGGCCGTCATCGACGCCGACGGCGCCTGAGCGTTCATTCGATGCCTCGGTCCAGCGCGGCTGGACCGAGGCTATGCCGCGATCCCAGCATGAAGGAACGTCATGACGTCCATCAAACCCGACAAGAAAAAGCGCTCTTATGCGACGGCTATCACGCTTGCCGCGCTCCTTCTCGTCGTTCTCCTGACTTGCGTGCCCTATCTGGTCTCGATTGCCCTTGCCGAGGGGCCGACACAAGGCAACACGGCAGACGCTTCCCCGATCTTCGGCGTCACGATTCCTGCGGGTTACAAGCAGTGGGAGCTGATTGCGCCGGCCGAAGAGGCGGCACCGCTCGACGAGCTTCGCGCCGTTGTCGGCAACCAGACCGCGATCGATGCTTATCAGGCCGGAAAACTTCCGTTCCCGGATGGCACCATTCTGGTCAAGCGCGCCTGGAAACGGAAACAGTCGCCGGAATTCGCATCCGCAACGATCCCCGGCGCGGCCACCACGGTGCAGGTGATGGTCAAGGATTCCAGGAAATATGCGTCCACCGGCGGTTGGGGCTTTGGCCGTTTCATCAATGGCAAGCCGGTCGACGAGGCACAGCACCGCACCTGCTTCGGCTGTCACGACGCCCGCGCCAAGAGCCACGATTACGTTTTCACCCGGCTTGCGCCTTGAGCGGTCAGGAGCCCACCGTGTCAAAGATCTGGTTCATCAGCGGCAGCTCGCGCGGGCTCGGACGCGCCATCACGGAAGCCGCGCTTGCGGCGGGCGACCGGGTGGTTGCCACTGCCAGGAATCTCGGTCCGCTCGAACCGCTGCGGGAACGCTTTGAGGAAAGACTGCGGCTCGCAACGCTCGACGTGACTGACGAGGCGGCCGCGCAAGGGGCCATCGGCCTCGCCGTGGAGGCGTTCGGCGGCGTCGATGTGGTCGTGAACAATGCCGGCTATGGCGATCTCGGATCGGTCGAGGACACGAGCCTGGCCTCGTTCCGTCAGCAGATCGAGGTCAATCTGCTCGGCACCATCATCGTCACCAAGGCGGCGATTCCCGTGCTGCGCCGGCAGCGCCGCGGGCATATCGTGCAATTCTCATCCGTCGGCGGACGGATCGGAGCTCCCGCACGCGCGGCCTATTCGGCCGCGAAATGGGGCATCGAGGGCTTTTCGGAATCGCTGGCGCGCGAGATGGCGTTGATCGGCGTGCACGTGACGATCGTCGAACCCGGCGGCTTCCGTACGGGCTTTGCGCAGTCAGCGCATGCGACCGGCGAAGGGCGTGCGGAGTACGATGCCGTCGTTGGCGCGGCCGTCAGGATGCAGCGCGATTATGATGGCCGCCAGCCGGGCGATCCGGCGAAAGCCGCCGCCGCCGTGCTGGAGCTGGTCGACATGGACAGCCCACCGCTGCGGATCGCGCTCGGCAGCGACGCCGTGAACGCCATCGCTGCGACGGACCGGCAACGGCTCGACGAGCTCGAGAGGTGGCGCGCGCTCAGCGTCTCGACCGACTACTGACCGCGTCTTACTCCGCCGCCACCATCTGCTGCGTGCGCCACTGTCCCAGCAGGGCGCGGAGCGAGGCCGGCTTCACCGGCTTGTTGAGCACCGCGACATTTTCCTCGCGCGCGGCGACCTGCACTGCGGGGCTGCGGTCGGCGGTGATCAGGATCGCAGGGATGCCGTCGCCGAAGCGGCGGCGGATGTCGCGGATGGCGGCAATGCCGTTGCCGCGGTCGAGGTGATAATCGACCAGCAGGCCGGTGACGCGGCGTCCCGCGCCTTCGATCGCGGCGATCGCGCCCTCGGGGTCGGCGACCGCGATGACCTCGGCGTCCCAGGCCTTGAGCAGCGTGCGCATGCCGTCGAGGATCGCTGCGTCGTTCTCGATGCAGACGATGAGGGCGCCCGAGATCGGCCTCCGCGCCAGCGGCGTCGCGCTGGTGACGGCAGCGGTGTGGGTGATCGCCTTGGCTGTCGGCACCGTCACGGAGAAGACCGAGCCGCCGCTCTTGTTGCCGTCGATGGCGATGCCGTGCTTGAGCACGCGTGCAAGACGCTCGACGATCGAGAGGCCGAGTCCAAGGCCGCGGGCGATCCGCGCGCCCTGTTCGAGGCGGTGGAATTCCTTGAAGATCTCGCCGCGCTTGACCGGCGGGATGCCGACGCCGGTGTCGTAGACGCAGATTTTCAGCGAAGGGCCCTGGCGGCGGCAGCCGACCAGCACGCGTCCGCGCGGGGTGTATTTGATCGCGTTGGAGATCAGGTTCTGGAGCAGGCGCCGCAGCAACAGCCGATCGGACTCGACCGGCAGCGAGCAGGGCACGAAGGCGAGCTCGAGGTTCTTGGCGCGTGCGATCGGCGCAAACTCGATCTCCAGCGAGCGCATCAAATCGGCCATCTTGAAGCTCGAGATCGAGGTCGTCATCGCGCCGGCGTCCAGCCGCGATATGTCGAGCAGTGCGCCGAGGATCTCCTCGATCGCCTGGAGCGATTCGTCGATGTTCTCGACCAGCCGCGTCTCCTCGCCGTTGTGCTGGCGCTCGACCAGGCTGGTGACAT
The DNA here is from genome assembly GCF_054061875.1 of Bradyrhizobium sp. S3.7.6. Lineage (NCBI taxonomy): Bacteria > Pseudomonadati > Pseudomonadota > Alphaproteobacteria > Hyphomicrobiales > Nitrobacteraceae > Bradyrhizobium > Bradyrhizobium sp. S3.7.6. The sequence continues at coordinate 1,571,858 of NZ_JBSSEQ010000001.1, forward strand.
AGAGCCGCGCCGCGTTCAGCGGCTGGAGGATGTCGTGGCTGGCTGCCGCCAGGAAGCGCGTCTTGGAGATGCTGGCGTCCTCGGCCGCGCTCTTGGCCAGCGCCAGCTCGGAATTCAGCCGGGTCAGCTCCTCGGTGCGGTCGCGCACCCGCTTTTCGAGCGTCGCGTTGGCGCGCTCCAGCGCTTCGGCGGCCTCGAACGTGGGGGTGACATCGGTGAAGGTGATGACGAAGCCGCCGCCGGGCATGCGGTTGGTCAAGATCTCGATCACCATGTGGCGGTCGGGCAGGCGCTCGAGATAAGGCTCGCTGTCGGTGGTGTAAGCCGCGAGCCGCCGCTCCAGCATGGCTTCGCGCTCGACCGGATTGTCCGGCTCGCTCACACCCATGAATTCCAGGATTTCACGCAATGGCGTGCCGAACTGGATGAAATGCGGCGGCACGTTCAGGAGATCGCCGAACTGCCGGTTGGAGCAGATCAGCTGCAGATCGGCGTCGAACACGGCGATGCCCTGGCGGACATGGTTGAGCGCGGTCTGGAGGATCTCGCGATTGAAATGCAGCGCCGCGTGGGAATCGTCGAGCAGTTTCAGCGCCGCTTTCGCCGAGACCGTCCGCTTGCGCAGCAGCAGCGACATCACGAGCCGCGAGGAGGCCGCGCCGATCGAAGAGGCGATCAGGTGCTCGGCGTGCTGCAGCAGCTCGAAATCGGCGGGCGCACCGGATTCCAGGCGCACATTGCGCCGCACCGAAAATGCCTCGAAGGAGTGCCGGGCGCGGTCGGGCCCGAGATATTGCGCGACCGTGGTCTGGATGTCCTGCACCGTGACGGTGGTGCGCCAGCGGCGGAAGTTCGGGGAGATCGGCGCGAGCGTGTTGGGTACGAACAGATCGGCTTGCACCAGCTCGATCGAGGACGGCCGCCGCGCCAGCGACAGCAGCACATAGGTCAGGATGTTGAGCGACAGCGACCAGATTACGCCGTGCATCAGCGGCGGCAGGTCGGCGCCGAACAGCGCCTGCGGCCGCAGTGCCTCGATGCCGAACGGGCCGTGCTGGAGCAGCAGGATGCCCGCCGTCGAGGAATCCATGAAGCTCGGGATGAACAGGGTGTAGAGCCACACCGCGAAGCCGACCAGCATGCCGCCGATGGCGCCGCGCGCGGTGGCGCGCCGCCACAACAGCCCGCCGAAGAAGCTCGGCGCGAGCTGGGCGATGGCGGCAAAGGAGAGCAGGCCGATCGCCGCAAGCTGGGTGTTGCCGAGCGCGCGGTAGTAGAAATAGGCCATCACCATGATGGCGAAGATCGCAAGCCGGCGCGAGCGCAGCAGGAAGTCGCTGAAATCGGCGCCGCCGGTGCGCCCCTCCGGCCGCCGCTGCAGCACCAGGGGCACCACGAGGTCGTTCGAGACCATGATGGAGAGCGCGACGCATTCGACGATCACCATCGCGGTCGCCGCCGACAGCCCCCCGACGAAGACGGCGACGCTGAGAAGTCCCGCGCCGCCCTCCATCGGCAGCGCCAGCACATACATGTCCGGTTCGACCGCGCCGAACGGAAAGGTGACGAGGCCGGCGAGCGCGATCGGGATCACGAACAAATTGATGGCGACGAGATAGAACGGGAACAGCCAGCGCGCGCGGCTGACCTCGGCATCCGAGGAGTTTTCGACCACGCTGACGTGGAACTGGCGGGGCAGCAGCATGATCGCGCAGAGCGACAGCAGCGTCATGGTGAGGAAGTTGCCGATCGACGGCGAATAGTTGATGGCGCGCACCGCCTCCGGCGTCCTCATCGCGCGCTCGATCAATTCGTGTGGCGAGAACATCCAGAAGGTGACGAAGATGCCGGCGGCGAGGAAGGCGATCAGCTTGATGATGGATTCGGTTGCGACCGCCAGCATCAGGCCGTGCTGATGCTCGGTGGCGTCGGTCTGCCGCGTGCCGAACAGCACGGCGAAGGCGGCCATCGCCAGCGTCACCATCAGCGCCATGTCGCCGAGGATCGGGATGTGGGAGAACGCCTGGTCCTCGCTCAGGATCGTTTCGAGCGAGGAGGCGACCGCCTTGAGCTGGAGCGCGATGTAGGGCACCGAGCCGATGATCGCGATCAGCGCCACCGTTGCCGCCACCGCCTGGCTCTTGCCGTAGCGCGCGCCGATGAAGTCGGCGATCGAGGTGATGTTGTGCGCCTTCGCGAGCTGGATCACGCGGCGCAGGACGCCCGCGCCGAGCCCGATCATCAGGATCGGGCCGACATAGATGGCGAGGAAGTCGGTCGAGGCGCGGGTGGCGAAGCCGACCGAGCCGAAGAAGGTCCAGGAGGTGCAATAGATCGCGAGCGACAGCGGATAGATCAGCCCGGACGCGCGGCCGCGCCCGGCCGGCGAGCGGCGGTCGCCGTGGCTCGCCACCAGGAACAGGAAGCCGATATAGCCGAAGGCGGCAGCGATCACGCCCCAGTCGTGCAGCATGGCGAGCGCGCTTCTCCCTGGGCGCGAGGGCGCCCGTACTCATTTTCCCTGCAAATCTAGCGCGTTGGGCGGGCGCAAGCGACAGCGAAATGCCCTACCGGGGCGGGAATTGGGGTTGTCGTTAAGGTGCGGGCGAACGCGGATCCCGCTTACCCTCCCCTGGAGGGGGAGGGTCGATCGCGCGCAGCGCGAGCGGGGTGGGGTGATCTTTCCACACGAGCAGCGTCAGAGGTGGAGAGACTGTCACCCCACCCCGTCTCCCATTTCGCTGCGCTCAATGTGAGCCGACCCTCCCCCTCCAGGGGAGGGTGGAGAAACGCCTACTCCGCCGCCAGCGACTTTTGCTTGAGCGGCAGACCGAGGCGGTCCCACACCTGCAGGAGCGCTTCGGCGAGCTGATCGATCAAGCCGTCGTCGTGATAGGGCGAGGGCGTGATGCGCAGGCGTTCGGTGCCCTTGGCCACCGTCGGATAGTTGATCGGCTGAATGTAGATGCCGTGCTGTTCCAGCAGCAGGTCGGATGCCTGTTTGCACTTCTCGGCATCGCCGATGAACAGCGGCACGATATGGGTGTCGCTCGACATCACAGGCAGGCCGGCGGCGTTGAGGATCGCCTTGACGCGGGCGGCGCGGTCCTGGTGGCGCTCGCGCTCCCAGTTCGAGGTCTTCAGATGCTTGATCGCGGCGGTCGCGGCCGAGCAGATCGCCGGCGGCAGCGCGGTGGTGAAGATGAAGCCCGGCGCGTAGGAGCGCACGGCGTCGATGATCTGGCCGTTGGCGGCGATATAGCCGCCGAGGCAGCCGAACGCCTTGGCCAGCGTACCTTCGAGAATGTCGATGCGATGCATGACGCCGTCACGCTCGGCGATGCCGCCGCCGCGCGGGCCGTACATGCCGACGGCATGGACCTCGTCGACATAGGTCATCGCGCCATATTTCTCGGCGAGATCGCAGATCTTGGCGAGCGGGGCGACGTCGCCGTCCATCGAATAGAGGCTTTCGCAGGCGATCAGCTTCGGCCGGTTCGGACCTGCGGCCTTCAACTTCTCTTCGAGGTCGGCGAGGTCGTTGTGGCGGAACACGACGCGCTCGCAGCCGGACTGGCGGATGCCCTCGATCATCGAATTGTGGTTGAGCTCGTCCGACAGGATCAGGCAGTTCGGAATGAGCTTCGCGATGGTCGCGATGCCGGTCTGGTTCGAGACATAGCCCGAGGTGAACAGCAGCGACGCTTCCTTGCCGTGGAGATCGGCGAGCTCGGCCTCGAGCTGCACCAGCGGATGATGGGTGCCGGCGATGTTGCGGGTGCCGCCTGCGCCGGTGCCGACGCGGGTCGCGGTTTCGACCATGGCGCCGACCACCTTCGGGTGCTGGCCCATGCCGAGATAATCGTTGGAGCACCAGATCACGACGTCGCGTTTGCCCTTCGGCGAGTGCCAGAGCGCATGCGGGAACCGGCCGGCGATGCGTTCGAGATCGGCGAACACGCGGTAGCGCCGCTCGGTGTGGAGACGATCGAGGGCGGTATTGAAGAACTGGGCGTAATCCATCGGCAAAACCTAAGACGGAACTGACCAAAAAGGGCGCCTCTTCTTAGAGCTTTTCCAGCTCTAGAGTCTATGCGCTATCCCACATTTGGGCATGGGGAGCATTTGGGCAAAATGCCCTATCGTGCGATTTGAAACTTGATCCCGATCAAGTTCGCGCGAGAGGCAATGTTGCTTTGCACCATTGGCGGCGGTGCGGGTCTACCCGGCCTTGGCCTTCCTGCGCGGCTCGCTCCGCGCGTCCTTGACGGCGGCCACCGGCTTTAACCAATCCGAATTGCGCAAGGCATGCGCCACACAATCATGGATGTGGGTGTGCAGCACCTTGTTCGCGCCCTTGGCGTCGCGCTTCAGCGCCAGCTCTTTCAGCTCGCGATGCTCGGAAGCCGCCATCTCGCCGCGGAACACCACGGCGATCATCTGGTAGCGCAGATAGCGGTCATAGACCGCGGCATGCGCATCGAGCAGCACCTTCGAGCCGCAGGCCGCGACGAGCGCGCGATGAAACTGGAAATCGCACTGTTTCCAGCTCTCCGCATCGGATCGCTCGCCTGACAGTAGCAACCGCTCCATCGCCGCGAGCTTGTGATGCGCCGAGACGATGTGCGCTTCCCAGTCGAGATCGCCGGCCGCGAACGACTTCTCGATCATGTGGCTCTCGAGCAGCTCGCGCAGCTCCGCGATCTCCTGGAATTCGGTCGCCGAGATCGGCGCGACCTCGAAGCCGCGCTGGCCTTCGGCGACGACAAAACCTTCCGAGCACAGCCGGTTCAGCGTCTCGCGCAGCGTCGAGATGCTGGTGCCATAGGCGCCGCTCATCCGCTCGAGCTTCAGCTTCTGCCCCGGCGTCAGCTTGCCGAAGATCAGGTCGGTGCGGATGCGGCGATAGGCGCTGTCGCCCACCGTCTCGGCGGTCGTGTCGGGAAGGGTGTCCATGCCTCATCCTAGCGCTTTGGACTTGCGTTTTGCCAAATTTCGTAACTTTATCAAGCGTTTCTTGTAACATCATATAAAATCAAAAATATAGGTTGATTTATAATTCGTCATATAAGACGTTCCCGCCCCTAAGAACGAGATCAACAGGGAGGGGGCGATGCCCGTTCGGTTCAAAGGTCTGGCTTTGGTGGCGGCGATCGGCGCGGTCGCCTTGGGCACGATGGGGCCGGCCTCGGCGCAGGCCATTCAGGAGCGCACCATCCGCTGGGGGCACCTCAACAACACCGACCATCCCGTCAGCAAAGGCGTGCAGAAATTCGCCGAGATCGTCGCGGCCAAGAGCGGCGGCAAGCTCAGGGTGCGCGAATATCCGGCCAACCAGCTGGGGAGCGAGATGCAGCAGCAATCGGCGCTGCGCGCCGGCACCCAGGAGATGCAGTCGCCGGCGACGACGTCGCTGGTCGGCATCGTCAAGGATTACGGCCTGATCGATTTCCCCTTCATCGTCTCGACGCCGCAGCAGGCCGACGCCCTGCTCGATGGTCCGCTCGGCGCGGCGCTGCTGGCAAAGCTGCCCGAGAAGGGGCTGGTTGGTCTCGCTTATTGGGATCTCGGCTTCCGCAACGTCACCAACAGCAAGCGTGCCATCACCAAGGGCGAGGACCTCGGCGGCATCAAGATCCGTGTGATCCCGAACCCGGTCTATCTGGAGACCTTCAAGGCCTTCAACGCCAACCCGGTGCCGATGAGTTTCTCGGAGCTCTACAGCGCGCTGGAGACGGGCACCGTCGACGGCCAGGAGAACCCGTTCTCCGTGATCCTGTCGAACAAGTTCTTCGAGGTGCAGAAATATCTCAGCGTCACCAATCATACCTATTCGACCAATATCATCCTGATCAGCAAGAAATTCTGGGACGGTCTTTCGCCCGACGAGCAGAAGATTTTGCAGGACGCGGCGATCGAGGCACGCGACTACCAGCGCAAGGTCAGCCGCGAGCAGGCCGCTGCCGCGATCGACGAGCTCAAGGCCAAGGGCATGGCCGTCAACGAGATCGCACCCGCCGAGCTCGATCGCATGCGCGAGAAGACCAAGCCGATCGCGGAAAAATTCTCGGCCGACTACGACCCCGCCATCGTCAAGCTGTTCAACAGTGAACTCGACCGCGTGCACGCGCTGAAGCCGTAAGCCGACGCGCAGCAGGACGGACATGATGAAAACGATGGTCGACGCCTATTTCTGGCTGCTCCGCGCGGTGATCGCGGTGCTGCTCGCCGCCATGGTGGTGCTGGTGTTCGGCAACGTCGTGCTGCGCTACGGCTTCAATTCCGGGATTGCGATCTCGGAAGAGCTGTCGCGCTGGCTGTTCGTGTGGATGTCGCCGATGCCGATCTGATCGCCATCAGCGAGTCCGAGGAGCTCCCGCATTCTCCTGGCGCCGCGAGCGGAAAGCAGCAGGCATGACTGTCGCCGTCTTCACCTTCTCGCTGCTCGGCGCCATGGCGATCGGGATGCCGATTGCGTTTGCGCTGATCATCTGTGGCATCGCGCTGATGACCTATCTGGCGATGTTCGATTCCCAGATCATCGCGCAGAACGTTATCAACGGCGTCGATTCCTTCCCGCTGATGGCGGTGCCGTTCTTCATCCTCGCCGGCGAAGTCATGAACACCGGCGGGCTGGCGCGCCGCATCCTCAACTTCGCGATCGCGCTGGTCGGCCATTTCCGCGGCGGGCTCGGCTATGTCGCGATCCTGACGTCATGCATTCTGGCCTCACTCTCGGGCTCGGCGGTCGCGGACGCCGCGGCGCTCGGTGCGCTCCTGGTGCCGATGATGGCCGCCGCCGGCCACAATCGCGCCAGTGCGGCTGGCCTCGTCGCTGCCGGCGGGATCATCGCGCCCGTCATTCCTCCGTCGATCGGTTTCGTCATTTTCGGCGTCGCCGCCAATGTCTCGATCTCGAAGCTGTTTCTGGCCGGCATCGTGCCGGGCCTGCTGCTCGGCGTCGGCCTGTGCTTTGCCTGGTGGTGGGTGGTGCGCAAGGAGAATCCGGCGCGCCTGCCGCGCAAGAGTTTCACTGAGATCTGGCGCGCGCTGATCGACGGCTTCTGGGCCCTGATGCTGCCGATGATCATCATTTTCGGCCTGCGCTTCGGCATCTTCACGCCGACGGAAGCGGCCGTCGTCGTCGCCGTCTACTCGCTGGTGGTGGCGATGGGCGTCTATCGCGAGCTCAGGCCGGCACAATTGCCGGCGCTGCTGGTCTCGACCGCGCAGACCACGGCTGTCGTGATGTTCCTCGTCGCCGCGGCGCTGGTATCGTCCTGGCTGATCACGGTTGCCGAGATCTCCGACCAGATCGTGGCGCTCGTGCAACCGTTCGCGGGCAACAAGACCCTCCTCACCTTCGTTCTGATGATCATCGTCGTCATCGTCGGCACCGCGCTGGACATGACGCCGACGATCCTGATCCTGACGCCGATCCTGATGCCGATCGTCAAGCAGGCCGGCATCGACCCCGTCTATTTCGGCGTGCTCTTCATCATCAACAACGCGATCGGCCTGATCACGCCGCCGGTCGGCGTCGTGCTCAACGTCGTCTGTGGCGTTGCCCGCGTCTCGATGGATGATCTGATCCGGGGCGTCTGGCCCTTCATGATCGCGCAGCTCGTCGTGCTAGCCTTGCTGACGCTGTTTCCCGTTCTCGTCACCGGCCCGGCCAAATGGTTCGGTGGCTAACTTCTAGAAGGACCTGTCCATGAAGCGCGTGATGATCCTCAACGGTCCCAACCTCAACATGCTCGGCATCCGCGAGCCGCACATCTACGGCACGACCACGCTCGACCAGGTCAACGCAAGCTGCGAGGAAGCGGCTGCCAAGCTCGGGCTCAAGCTCGCCTTCCACCAGTCCAACCATGAAGGCGTGCTGGTCGATCTGATCCAGTCGGCGCGGCAGGATGCCGATGCGATCGTCATCAATCCGGCCGGTCTTTCCTTCACCTCGGTCTCGATCATGGACGCGATCAAGACATTCGAAGGCCCGGTGCTGGAGGTCCACATCTCCAACATCCATGCCCGCGACGAATATCACCGGCATTCGAAGATCTCGTTCGTGGCAACCGGTGTGATCTGCGGGCTCGGCCCGTTCGGCTACGTCGCGGCGATGCACGCGATCGCAAATATGAAGTGAGCCGCTTCCACAAACTCGTCATGCCCGGGCTTGTCCCGGGCATCCGCGAACTCGTTTCTTCTCGAAAGAACGTGGATGGCCGGGACAAGCCCGGCCATGACGCCGTGGCTCACGTCGTCCGGAACTGGAGCACGCCGTCTTTCGTCTCCGCCGTCAGCCGGCCCTCGACGATCATGTAATTGACGTGCGCAACGAGTTCGCCGGCGGCAAAGCCCATCTGGTGCTCGTCAAGCACGTGCTTGTTGAACACGACAGGCACCAGGGCGCGCGAGGTCTGCGGCACCTCGCTGCAGGCTTCCGCGATCAGGCGGCAGCGCTCCTCGTGGTGATCGGCGAGCTGCTTGATGCGGGTCTTCAGACCATAGAACGGCACGCCGTGGCCGGGCAGCACCAGCAGATCGTAGGGCAGGGTGGTGGTGAGGCTCGCGAGCGAGGCCAGATATTCGCCGAGCGAGTTCTGGTCGGGCTCGACCGCCCAGACGCTGACATTGGGCGAGATCTTGCTCAGCACCTGGTCGGCGGAGAGGAACAGCTTGTCGTCGGCGCAATACAGCATCGCCTGGTCGAGCGCGTGCCCGCCGCCGGTGATCACCTTGAAGCGGCGCGTGCCGATCACGACCTCGTCGCCATGCGAGATGCGGCGGTAGGACGGCGGCAGCACCGAGACGCGCTTGAGATAATCCTGGCCGCGGCCGAGCAGCTTTTCGGTGAGCGACTCGTCCATGCCGTGGCGGCGGAAGAACAGCCGCTGGGCTTCGCGCCGCTCCTCGGTGCCGCGGTTCTGGTGGTAGACCGATTGCAGATATTCGACCTGCGTCATCACCAGCGGGCAGTTGAACCGCTCGACGATCCAGCCCGCGAGGCCGACGTGATCGGGGTGCGAATGCGTGACGATCAGGCGCGTGATGTTGACGCCCTTCAGCGGCCCCTCGAACAGTCTGGTCCAGGCCTCGATCGTCTCCTCGTTGCCGAAGCCGGCATCGATCATGGCATAGCCGTCGCCGTCGGCGAGCAGGTAGATGTTCACGTGGTTGAGGCGGAACGGCAGTTTCAGCCGCGCCCACAACACGCCGGGACGCACCTCGACGATCTCTTCGGGGCCGGGATGCTGTTCCCAGGGATAGCGCAGGGCCTCGGCCGAGGACTGCACGGTGTCGGTTTTCGGGTTCATGCTACCGGCTTAAACCCGCCGGGCGCGGGGCGCCAGCCGAAAAAGGCCGGGCCGTGGTCTCCGCATGGCGGTCATACCAGCAGTTTTCCGTAACCCGGATTACGCCGCGCGCCATCCGGGCTACGGGCCGGCGGCTTACGCCGCCCGCATGTTGTTGAGGAACGCGTCGATCTCTCCGCGCAGCATGTCGGCTTCGCGGCGGAGCGCGTCGGAGGCGCCAAGCACTTGGCTCGCCGCCGCGCCGGCTTCCGCGGACGCCGTGGAGACGCCGATGATGTTGCTCGAGACCTCGCTGGTGCCGCCGGCGGCATGCTGGATGTTGCGGGCGATTTCGCGGGTGGCTGCGCCCTGTTCCTCGACCGCGGCGGCGATCGTCGTCGTCACGTCGTTGATCTCGCCGATGATCCGGCCGATGCCCTGGATGGCGCCGACCGCCGAGGTGGTGACTTGTTGCATGCTGGCGATCTGGGTGCGGATCTCTTCCGTCGCCTTGGCGGTCTGGCTCGCGAGGCTCTTCACCTCGGAGGCGACCACTGCGAAGCCGCGGCCGGCTTCGCCCGCGCGCGCCGCCTCGATGGTGGCGTTGAGCGCGAGCAGGTTGGTCTGAGACGCAATCGTCTGGATCAGGTCGACCACGACGCTGATGCGGCTCGCACTGTCGGCAAGGCTCTGCACCGTGGTGTCGGTGGCGCCGGCCTCGTCGACCGCCTTCCTGGCGATCGCGGCCGAGGTGACGACCTGCTTGCTGATCTCCTCGATCGAGGACGACAGCTGCTCGGTGCCTGATGACACGGTCTGCACGTTGACCGAGGTTTCCTCCGCGGCGGAGGCAACCGCGTTCACCAGTGCGTTGGACTGGTCGGCGGTGTTCGACATGCTCTGCGCGGTGGACTGCATCGAATTGGCCGACTGCGCGAGATTGTCGAGCGCGTTGCGTACCGCGCCCTCGAACTCGGCGATCTTCGCTTCCATGCGCGCGGCACGCTCGGCCTTGGCGACACGGTCCTTGTCCTGCTCGCTCGACATCGCGCGGGCCTCGATCATGCTCTCGCGGAACACCTGCAGCGTGTTCGCCATCACCGAGATTTCGTCATTGTGGTGCTTCGAGCGGTAGATCTCGGTCTCGAGGTCGCCGTTCGCGAGCAGCTGCATCGACTGATGCAGCGCGCCGATCCGCCGCAGGATGTTGCGGCCGACATAGAGCCAGACGAACAGCGCCGAGCCGACCAGCATCAGCGCGCCCAGCGCCAGCATCGCGGTGGTGGCGAGCGAGATCTCCTGGCGCGCCTGGAAGGTCGACGCGTTGGTCTCCTTCTGCACGCCGTCGACGAGCTGCTGCACGCTGATGCCGAGACCGACATTGAGCTTGCGGGTCTCGTCCAGAATGGTCTGGCCGTAGTCGATGGCGTCGAGCTCCTTCTGGCGGATCTTGAACACGCCGGTCTTGCCCTCGCCGAAGGCGAACAGCTTCTGCACGGCGTCGCGCACCGTCTGCATCGAGGGCATGTTCGGGAGATCCTCGAGGTTCGACTTGACGCGGTCGCGCGTCGCCTTGAACTCCTTCTCGATCGCTTCCAGCGTGTCGCTATTGTTGGCCGACAGCGCCGCCATCATGTCGGCGGCCATGAGATTGCCGTTGGCGGAGATTGTCGCGACCTGGGAGACGGTGCGGGCGGCCTCAGTCGCATCATCGGCGGAAACTTCCGCCGCGCCGAGGATCGCGTTCAAGCGTGTCTGTGCGTCCAGCATCGCAGGACCGGCCGCGCCGACGAAGGTGAGCTGCGCGTTGCGCAGCGCCTCATACTGCTTGTCATGCAGCGCGCCGGTCTCGAGCCGCTCGCGCGCGGCCGACACCAGGCTCTGGGTCGCCTCGTCGATGCTCTTGGCGGTGTCGCGCAGCGCGGTTGCGATCTGCTTGTCGGCGCCGAGCTCGATGATCTCGCCGAGCTTGGCCATGGCGAGCTGCTGGATGTCCTTCACGCTCTTGGTGCGTTCCTTCAGCGCCTCGTCGGAGGGCGATGCCAGCAGGCCCGGGCCTTGCGCCGCGAGCGTCGCGCTTTGCGAGGCAAGCTGCAGGCTGGCGGAGAGGCGCGGGATGTCGCGGCCGCTCAGATCCATCATGGTCGCGCCGAGGTGATTGAACACGAAGCCGGCGCCGGCTGCGATGACGAGGCCCATGCCGGCGATCAATGCGAAGGCGGCGAACAGGCTGCCGCGCACGCCCCACCTTGGCATCTTGAAACGAGGCTTGAGACGGCCAAGGACACGGCCAGCACCCAGACGGATCGCCATCGAAATTCCCCCACGCGTGATCTTTATATTTTCGCCGCGGAGTATCCCTGGGTCGGGTTAAAAAATCGCAAGTTGCACAATCGGTTGCGCCTGTTCCGCACAGCGAAAAAAGAAAGGGCCGGCAGAATTGCCGGCCCTTGATTGCGAAGAGATTTTTGAGGCGCGATCAGTAGCGCGCGACCGCCGAATTGGCCCAGTTGAAGCGGTAGTTGACGCCCGCCTTGAAGGTGTGGTCGTCGGTCGTGAAGTTGCCGGTGCCCACCAGCGGGCCCGCGGTGAAGTGTGCGTCGCCGAAATTGTAGTACTGGTACTCGGCCTTGGCCGACCAGTTCGGGGCGAACATGTATTCGAGGCCGGCGCCGACGGTGTAGCCGTTGCGGTGATCGCCATCGATGATGAAGCCGGTCGGCACGCCGCCAATCGTCACCTTCTCGTTGTTGTCCGAATAGGCGTAGCCGCCCTTCACGTAGAGCAGGCCCGGACCCCAGGTGTAGCCGACGCGGCCGGTGATCGAGCCGAGGCCACGCTGGTCGTTGCTGTAGGCGACGCCGCCCGGGAACGCCGCACCGACGCTGCCGGAGAGCCAGGAATACTGGCCTTCGACGCCGACCAGGAAGTTCGGGTTGAACTGCCAGTCAGCACCGACCTGCACGCCGCCGAGGAAACGGCCGTTGCCGTTGTTGCCGGTGGAGAGGCCGTTGAAATTGTTGTCGCTGGAGAACGCGCCGCCGACATGGCCGCCGACATAGAAGCCCGTCCAGTTGTAGATCGGCGCGGCATAGGCCGGCGCAGGCGCCTTGTAATAGTTGCGGTTGCCGAGATCGGCGCCGACGGCCGGCGCGGCAGCGCCCACCACGAGCAGCCCAACGGTCGCAAACAAAATCTTCTTCATCGTCTTGAACTCCAGCACTTTGGTCCCCGGCAGACGCGCTGTCCGCGCCGTCGTTGGTTTTGCAGATAGCTCGCTTTTGACGAAAATGCTGTCACATCCGTGGCACAGCGACAGCCAACCTAACTTATTGGGCTGTAAATGATTTTCGTGCTTAATGGCGGCTTAAGAAGTGGTGAAGGAAGGCTTAACGTCGCACGTCTCGGGTAACTTGCGCATGTCTCTCGTTAACCAAGCCGCCGCCGTACCTCATCGCGCATCTGCGCGCGGAAGGCCGAGCGCCTTGCAGGCCGGTCTTCCTCGCGGACGTCGTGGCGATCGAAGACGTCGAACTTCTCCATGATCGGATAGCGCTCGCTCGCCATCGCCAGCACGCGCAGCACCTTGGTTGCGGACGGCGTCGGCCCGCTCACTTCCCAGCGCCGGATGGTGTCGGCGCCGCCCTTCTCCGGCAGTCCGCAAAGCTTGGCCATGTCGGCCGCGGTGAGCTTGCGCTCGAGGGCATCGGAAAGGTCGTTGCGGAGCTGCTTCAGTTCGGGGCCGGTCATGCTGCTTGCGTCCAGGGAAGTCACTGAAGGCAATGCACTAGCGCTGATTCGGGTCCATCCGAAGGCGAGTGGTCGTGATAGTGTGTCCATGCCGGTCGAGCGTCAGCGAGGCGAAATCGCATGCCTGTGTTCAAGCTGCCCCTGTCGGGGGATGTCGTCCAGTCCATTTATCCGTCGTTCTTCAGTCCCACCGGCGGCCAGTTCGGTCTCGTCAACATCACGGTGGGGCAATCCTCGGCGCCAGATGTCGAGAAGGACGTGCTGTCGGATGTCGCCGGTTACGGCAAGCAGATCGGACAGATCGCGGACGCGCTGCTGGCCGTGGTCGAGCATCTGGAGTCGCGGCCCGACCACGCGCTCGCTGACGATCCGGCGATCGTCGCCTTCAAGGCGCTGATGCACTCCGTCGCGACAGTCAAGGAGCGACATGGCCGCAAGGCATGTCGTCCGAAGCGACGATGACCACGGCAGCGGTGTCCGGGTCAGGCACATTCGGGCGTGCACGAAGTTATGAACGGGTACCCATGGAAATTCCGCGTTGAATGAACACATGGCACAATGGGCTCGCAGCCAATGAAGGGAACCGCCATGACAAGCATCAAACCCGCCATTGCCGCACTCATCACTGTCGGACTGCTTGCCGCGCCTTTTGCAGCCGAAGCGAAGAAGGCCCGGCCGAGCCGGCATCACTACAGCACGAGCGTGGTGGCCCCGACCTATGGCGCCGCCGCATTGCCGGTCGCGCAGCCCAGGACCTCTTACGGGTCGTCCGGACAGACGGTCGGGACAGTCACGGCGCCCTCGATCGGATCGTACAATTGGCCGTCGGTCGGCGTGACCAATTCGGTGCCGACCTGGAGCAACACCACGAGATAGAGAACACGCCGCCAGGCGCGCCGGCGACTGTCAACGCACACCCGGCGCGAGGCCTGAGAGCAGGTAGAGCGCGACCAGCAATGTCGCGACCGACAGCATCGTCGTGACCGAGACGGTGGCCGCGACCAGCTTCTCCTCGACCTTGTGCTCGTGCGCCAGCACATAGACGGTCTTCGCCGTCGGCACGGCCGCGCATATGACGGCGGCGACCGTGTAGAGCGGGTTGAGGCCAGTGACCACGCAAAGTCCGTAGACGATCAGCGGCATCACCACCAGCTTCACGGTCGCGAGCGCGAACGATGCTTTCAGGTTGGATCGCAGGCCGTCGACCGACAGGCCAAGCCCGATGGCAAACAGTGCGCAGGGCGTGAGCGCGGCGGCAATGATGTTCAGATAGGCCGCGACGGGCGCCGGAATCGGCAAGCCCGTGATCGCCCAGACGAGACCGATCAGCGTCGACAGCACCATCGGATTGAGCAGGATCTGCTTCACCAGCCCGGCGGAATGGGCAGGGCTGCGCACGTCCCTTTCCAGCAGGATGACCGTGAGCGGAAACATCACGCCGGCGACGAACACCGTCGCCACCGCGGCGGGCAAGACGGCGGGCTGGCCGTAGATCGCGTGCAGGATCGGGAGCGCCACGAAGCCGGTATTGGTCATGGCCGCCGCCATGCCATGGATCGTGCTGCTGGCGAGGTCGTGCTTGCCGTCCGCACGGACCGCCAGGAAGACCAGCGCGAAGCAGAGGAGGGAGCCGCCGCCGAACGCGAGCAGGAAGCGCCATTCCAGCAGGTTGCGCGCCGGCTCCTGGGCGATCGTGACGATCAGCAGCGCCGGCATCGCCACGTTGTAGGCAAAATGCACCAGCGCGTCCGCAAGCGAGCGGGAGAGATAACCGAGTTCGCCGGCAAGCCAGCCGGTGACGATGATTGCGAACACGGGAAGAACGAGGCTGGCGACCTCCATCCGGCGTCCCCCTCTGCCAAGCAGCGTCGCCATTCTAGCCTGGCGATGCATGCTCGTCACGGTTCAACTGGATGGCGCCGTCCTCGACCAGACGGCCTGTGGCCTCAGGCGCCCCTGCCGGTCTGTTGACCGAACACGCAGCGCCATCCAGCCAGGCGTTCGGCCGGATGCTGGTTCATCCATTCGGCGAGCTGCGGCGCGCCCATCAGGCAGGACTGCATCGAGACGTTGGCGAAGTCCGAGGTGGTGACGATCTGCTCGTGACAATTTGCCGGAGAGGAGAGGCTGCAGAGCACAGCGATGATCTTGATCACGCCAGATTTCCTGCGTCGCCGTTGGCCGCGCGACCGATCGTCGCCTTGCCCTGCGGCTCGCCGCTCGGATCAGCCGGCGGAAAAATGCTGTCGTAGATCGCGCGTGCCTCCTGAATGAGGCGAACGCGCTCGCGCTCGGATTTCGAGATAAACTGAATAACCTGGCCCATATCGGCTCCAATGGATCGGAAGTCCATCATCAGATGATGGAAATCATTCCATGCGAATCTGGGGTGTCGGCCTCTGTTTCGCATCTGTGCGGCCGGTCACGAGGGATAAAAAGCCCGTGAGTGTTCCGTCGCCCGAAGAGGAGCGGAATACCTTGGCTGATGCGCTGGCCTGACGTTGCCGGCGCGCGCTGCTTGCGTCCCGGGACCGCTGCAAGCAAGGCACGACATGCGAGCATCCTCCGTGCGGCGGCGAGCCAATGCGCCGGGAGTGCGCCCGTGCGCCCCTGTTCGGCTGGAGCTGCTCGTCGCGCTATCGTGATGGAGCGCCAGGCCCTGCAGTGTGATCGTATTGCGGCACATTTTCACGCGCGTGGAGTTGTAAGATTGCTCAGTGCACGAGTGGTTCGACGAGCGAACGGCCGACGCGACTGAGACACCGCGCCCGAAAGGATTAGCCATGACAGGAACGAGACGCTCGATTGCGGTACTTATCGCGGTCGGATTTGCGGCATCGCCATTCGCTGCAGGCGCGCAGACGTCTGCGGCGGGCACCCAAGGCAACACGGGCGGTCTTTCCGGAGCGCCAGCAACGCAAGGCACGACCTATGGAAGCTCCGGACAGACCGTCGGGACCGTCACGGCGCCGTCGGTCGGAACGTCTAATCAACCATCGGTCGGCGTGACCAACTCAGTCCCCACCTGGAAGAACACCAACCCTCCGGGCAAGTAGCAACCGCGATCGGCCGACTCACGCCGCCGGCGCGGGCTCTTTCCGCCCGGGCACCGCCGCCAGCAGTTCGCGCGTATAGGCGTGCTCCGGCGCGGCGAACAGTTGTGCGGTCGGCTTCAATTCGACGATGGCGCCGCGCTGCATCACCGCGATGCGGTCGCAGATTTGCGCCGCGACGCGCAGATCGTGGGTGATGAACAGCATCGAGAGGCCAAGGCGCGCCTTGAGGTCTTCGAGCAGTCGCAACACCTGCGCCTGCACGGAGACGTCGAGCGCGGAGACGGCTTCGTCGGCGACGATGATCTCGGGTTCGAGCGCGAGCGCGCGCGCAATGCCGATGCGCTGACGCTGGCCGCCGGAGAATTCATGCGGGTAGCGGTCGAGCGCGCCGGCGTCCAGTCCGACCATCTTGAGGAGATCGCGGGCGCGGTCGAACGCCACTTTCGGATCGATGCCGGCTGCGATCGGACCGTCGGCGATGATGTGCCCGACCTTGCGGCGCGGATTGAGCGAGGCGAACGGATCCTGAAAGATCATCTGGATGCGATGGCGCTCGGCGCGGAGCGCCTTGCCCGACAGCGAGGTGAGATCGGTCTCGCCGATCCGCACCGTGCCGCGGTCGGCTTCGATCAGTCGCATCACCAGACGCGCTACCGACGATTTGCCGGAGCCGGATTCGCCGACGAGGCCGAGCGTCTCGCCCTTGAGGATGTTGAAGTTGACTTCGCGCGCGGCATCGACGCGGCGGTCGTCGCGAAACCAACCGCCTGATGTGACGTAGGTCTTGTCCAGCCCGATCACCTCGACGGCCCTGGCCTGGTCATCGAGCGGCTCGCGCGCCGGCGGGTCCATCGACGGCACGGCGGCGAGCAGCGCCTTGGTGTAGTCATGCTGCGGATTGTTGAAGACGGAGCTAGCGGGGCCTTCCTCGACGACCTTGCCATGCCTGAGCACCACGACCTGGTCGGCGATGTCGGCGACCACGCCGAAATCATGGGTGATGAACATCACCGCCATGTTGCGGTTGCGCTGGAGGTTGCGGATCAGTTTCAGGATCTGCGCCTGCGTGGTGACGTCGAGCGCGGTGGTGGGCTCGTCCGCGACCAGCACTGCGGGCTCGAGCGCGAGCGCCATCGCGATCATGGCGCGCTGGCGCTGGCCGCCGGAGAGTTGGTGCGGATAGGCGCGGACAATGCGCTCGGGGTCGGGCAGGCCGACCTCGCGCGCCAGCGATAGGGCCTTGGCGCGCCGCTCCTTCGGCGTCAGCAGGCCGTGGGCCTCGAACATCTCCGCCATCTGGTCGCCGATCCGCATCAACGGATTGAGCGCGGTCATCGGCTCCTGAAAAATCATCGCGAGGCGGCGGCCGCGCAGATCGCGCCAGCCGTCGTCGTCGAGCTTGAGCAGGTCGCGGCCTTCGAACTGGATCTCGCCGGAGGTGACGGTGACCGTATCAGGCAGAAGGCCCATCAGCGCATGCGCGCACATCGACTTGCCGGAGCCGGATTCGCCGACGACGCAGACGATCTTGCCGGGCCGCAAATCCAGCGAAACGCCGTCGACCGCGAACGGACGCTCGGCGCCCTTGGGCAGCGCGATCCGCAGATTCTTGATCGAGACGGCGGGCGGGGCGGTCATCATCAGCGGCCCTCCCGCGACAGGCGCGGATTGAGCGCGTCGTTGAGGCCTTCGCCGATCAGGTTCAGCCCGAGCACCGAGATCAGAATGGCGACGCCGGGAAACACGGTGATCCACCAGGCCTGGCGGATCACGGTGCGGCCGGCGCCGACCATGTAGCCCCAGGAAATCAGATTGGGATCGCCGAGCCCGAGGAACGCCAGCGAGGATTCCAGCAGGATGGCGGTCGCCACCATCAGCGAGGCCAGCACGATCACCGGCGACAGCGCGTTGGGCAGGATCTCGCGCAGGATGATCCAGGTGTTGCTCTGGCCCGTGACCACCGCGGCCTGGACATATTCGCGCGTGCGCAGCGACAGCACCTCGCCGCGCACGAGGCGGGCGACCGGCGGCCAGCTCACCACCGCGATCGAGGCCACGATCGAATAGATCGAGGGCTGGAGGATCGCGACCAGCACGATCGCGAGCGCAAAGCTCGGAATGGTCTGGAAGAACTCGGTGAAGCGCATCAGGGCGTCGTCGACCTTGCCGCCGAAATAGCCGGCCATGGCGCCAATGGGAACGCCGACGACCAGCGCGACCAGCGTTGAGACGAGACCCACCAGCAGCGAGACGCGCGCGCCAAAGATCATGCCGGCGAACACGTCGCGGCCGAGCGCGTCGGTGCCGAGTGGCACGGTCGAGAGCGTGAAGGGCGGCAGGAACGGCCGCTGCACCATGCGCCAGGGTGAATTCGGGAACAGCATCGGCCCGAACACCGCGATCGAGATCGCAAGGACAAGGATGACGAGCCCGACGACGCCGCTCGGGCTCTTCAGCATCGATTTCCAGAACTGTTTCATGAAGCGAATTCGATGCGCGGGTCGACCAGGCGGTAGACGAGGTCGGTGATGAGGTTGAAGATCAGCACCATGGCGGAGCAGATCACGAAGACGCCGAGCAGGAGGTTGTAGTCGCGCTGGAGCAGCGCGTCGTACATCAGACGCCCGATGCCGGGCCAGGCGAATACGGTCTCGGTGATGACGGCGCCGCCGATCAGCGTGCCGGAATGCACACCGGCCAGCGTCACGACCGGCAGCAGCGCGTTGCGCAGCACGTGGCGACGCTGGATCACGGCATCGGAAAGGCCCTTGGCGCGCGCGGTCTTGACGAAGTCGAGGCGCTTCACCTCCAGCATCGAAGCGCGCGTCATGCGGGTATAGGTCGCCATGAAGAACAGGCCGAGCGTCATCGCCGGCATGATCAGGTGCTTTGCGACGTCGACTGCGTGGGCAATGCCGGTGAGGTTGGCGCCGACGGTCTCGTAGCCGAAGCTCGGCAGCCAATCCATGGTGACCGAGAACAGGAGGATTCCCATCAGCGCCACCCAGAAGATCGGCATGGCGTAGAAGATCAGCGCGAACACGGTGATGGCCGTGTCGAGGAAGGTTCCGGCAAAGCGCGCGGCGAAGGTGCCGAAGAGAACGCCGAGCATGAGCGAGATCGCGAATGCGGTCAGTGTCAGCAGCAGCGTCGCCGGCAGCCGCTCGCCGATCAGCTTCACGACCGGCGCCTGCTGGCGGAAGGAGAAGCCGAGGTCGAGCGTGACGACGCCCTTGACGTAGATGAAGAGCTGCTCGGGCAGCGGCTTGTCGAGGCCGAACTTTTCCCGGAGCTGCTTGACGAAGACCTGGTCACTGGCACCGGCCTCGCCCGCCATCACGACCGCGGGGTCGCCGGGCGCAAGCCGGATCAGGCAGAAATTGAGAACGACGATCGCGAGCAGGACGATCACGCCCTTCACGATACGCTGAGCGACGAAGGAGAGCATATTAGAGAGTCATCTCTTGTAGCGTGACCTGGAGCCACGGAGACACTGGGCTCCCTCGCCCCGCTCTTGTCCGCCGAAGCCTCGACGAAGGCGGATGCGGGGAGAGGGTTGGGGTGAGGGGGACTCTCCGCGGGGACGGTGATAGTTGGACTCGCGGAGACTCCCCCTCACCCGAATGTGCGCTATGCGCACATTCGACCTCTCCCCGCGAGCGGGGAGAGGTGAAGAGGGCAGTCATCACTTGTCCAGCCATGCGTCCTTGAAGCCGTCATTGACGCCGATCCCCGTGGTGATCAGGTTCTTGACCTTGCAGCGGGTGATGGTCGGGAATTGCAGTTCGAGCATCCAGGCCACCGGCACGTCCTCGACCAGGATTTTTTGCGCCTTCTCGTAGATCTCCTTGCGCTTCGAGTCCGGCGTCGCGGTCGCGCCGTCGGCGAACAGCTTGTCGATCTCCGGGTTGGAGTAGCCCTCGACGTTGTTGAAGACCTGCCCCTTGGCGATGTTGCTGGAGATATAATTGCGGCCGACGCCGAGCGCGGGATCGCCATACTGGTAGAGATAGGTGAAGGCGATGTCGTAGTCCCAGTCGCCGATCTTCTGGTTGCCGCCGGCAACGTCGGTGGCGATCGTCTCGATGTTCATGCCGACGTCCTGGAGGTTCTGCTTCACGGCTTCACCCCAGCGCTGCCAGGTTTCGCCATAGGCGAGCGGCAGCAGGCGGATCTTCTCGCCCTTGTAGCCGGCTTCCTTCAGCAGCGCCTTGGCCTTGGCCGGATCGTAAGGGTATTTCGGCACGTCGTCGGTGTAGAACCTTATGGTCGAGGCGGACGGGCCTGTCGCCACCTTGCCGAGCCCGTTCCAGATCACGTCCTTGGCGAAATCGCGGTCGATCGCGAACATGATCGCCTGCCGCACCCGCTTGTCGGCGAGCGGACCCTGGCGGTTGTTGAGCCATAGCCAGGCGAGCGGCGAGAAGAACTCCCAGCCGGCGCCGGTGACGCAGGTGTCCTTCAGCTTGGACAGCCGCGGCACGTCGAAATTCTCGACCGAGCCGCCGGGCAGCACGTCGACCTTGCCGGTCTCGTACGCCACCGAGCGCGCGGCGGCGTCGGGAATGATCTGCCAGTAGATCTCGTCGAGATAGGGCTTGCCCTTTTCGTGGTAGTTCGGGTTCTTGACCAGGCGGATGAACGAGCCCTTCTGCCACTCCTTGAACATGAAGGGGCCGGTGCCGACCGGCGCGTTGTTGTAGGGGTTGGTCTTCCAGTCGGTGCCTTCATAGAGATGCTTCGGCACCATCGGCATCGAGCCGACCTCGAAGATGCCGAGGAACGGTCCGAACGGCTGCTTCAGCGTGAACACCACCGTATAGTCGTCCGGCGTCTCGATCTTGTCGACCTGCGCCAGATTGGTGCGGGCACGCGCATGCGTCTGCTTCAGCATCTCCATCGAGAACAGGACGTCGGCGGCGGTGAAGGGCTTGCCGTCATGCCAGGTCACGCCCTTCTTGAGCTTGAAGGTGTAGGTCTTGGCGTCCTCGCTGACGCTCCAGCTTTCGGCAAGCTCCGGCAGCGGCTCGAGCTTGGGGCTGT
This sequence comes from Bradyrhizobium sp. S3.7.6, assembly GCF_054061875.1. Classification (NCBI taxonomy): domain Bacteria; kingdom Pseudomonadati; phylum Pseudomonadota; class Alphaproteobacteria; order Hyphomicrobiales; family Nitrobacteraceae; genus Bradyrhizobium; species Bradyrhizobium sp. S3.7.6. The sequence goes on from NZ_JBSSEQ010000001.1 coordinate 1,593,003, forward strand.
AGCGCAGCAGGCCCTCGAAGATGTTGCCCGAGACCATTTGAGTCGGGCCGTTCTGGACCTGCGCAAGCATCAGGCCGGGCGGCTCGGGCTGGATCACGGCGTTGATCACGCCCCCCGTCCTCGGCTCTTGCGCCAGCGCCGAGGCCGTGAGGCCGCAAGCCAGGAGGGCACCAAGCAACACTCGTTTTGGCATGTCGTATCTTTCTCAAGCGAGACCGGCCGAGAACGCTTCGCACGTCATGGCGCGCAAAGCTCCGGCCGGCCCATCCCAGTCCCCATCCGGTATCGAGGCTCACACAGTCTCATTCGGGGCCGCAAGATGAAAGTCTCGACAGTGTTCGCACAAAAAATGTACAGCGCGTCCTGTTTTCACTTGATTCATTGTCTTGTCACGGAGACAAGTCGGCCATGGACAATGCCAGCCGCTCCGAACGATCCCGTAACGCCGCACTCGAAGCGGCCATCGCGATCATCGCGCGCGCCGGGCCGGGCCGGCTGACGCTGGATGCGATCGCGCGCGAGAGCGGACTCAGCAAGGGCGGCGTGATGCATCAGTTCCGCACCAAAGAAGCGGTGCTGAAGGCGTTGCTCGACCGGCAGATGGCGCATTTCGAGGAGTTCGCCACCAGCACCATGGCAAAGGTGAGCGCGACCTCCGCGAATCCCAATCTGGCGACCCAGCTCGCGACCGTGCGCGAAGCGGCCACCTCGCCGAATTCTGCCGCGCTGGCGCTGGTTGCGGCCATGGTCGAGAATCCGAGCCTGATGGCGCTGCCGCGCGAGCGCGAGATGGAGAGGATGGCGGCGATCAGGGAAGAGGCCACTGATCCTGATCTCGCGATGCTGCGCTGGGCCGGCGCGATGGGACTCCTGCTGAGCTCGTTGTTCGGCATGTCACCGCTCAGCAAGGACGAGCACCAGCGGCTGTTCGCGCGTCTGCTCGACGACGCGCAGTGGACCGGCCTCGCGCAGCCGGGCGCCAAGCGCACCGCCAAATCCGGCGCGCCTTCGGCGGCAAAGGCCGCAACGCCGCGCAAGCGCGCCTGATTCATCGTTAACGATTTCCCGCCGATCGCTGCCCAAAGCCGCGCCTGCGGCCAAATGTGCCATGCCCGCGTTTTTGAACTTTACAAACCGTCTAGTCGGTTTTATAAATCGACACACTGAGACGACTCAAGGCTTCCGAGATGGCCCCGGACGAAGCCTTGGGTTGGCACTGGTGAGCGCCGCAGCCGCGTCTGGTCCCGTACGCGGCTGCGGTCGCCACTGCCTGGGCAGCAAGCCGCTAGAGGAGTCTGGAATGAATCGCTCGATCGCCCTGCGCGGTCTGGGAACGCTGCTGCTCGGCGCAGCCGTCGCGGGCTGCGCCACCGTCGCGCCCGTGCCGTATTCCGGGATGGCGTCCTCAGCCTACATGGCTCCGGACAAGTCGGACGCCTCCGGCCGCGTGCCCTACCGCTATTCCACGCCGGTCGACTGGCGCGCTTATAACAAAGTCATCCTCGAACCGGTCGTGGTCTATCGCGGCAGGGATCACCAGTTCGGCGACATGTCCGACAAGGACAAGGCGACGCTTGCCGCCTACATGCAGAACCGTTTCGCCGAGGGTCTGCGCGGCCGCTTCGCGCTGGTGCGCGAGCGTGGGCCGGAGACGCTGCGGATCAGGCTGACACTCACCGGCGCCGTCGCCAACACGCCGGTGCTCGGCACGCTCTCCCGCTTCGACGTCGCCGGCGCCGTCTACAACGGCGTGCAGGCCGCGCGCGACGGCGAAGGCACCATGACCGGCTCGGTCATCTACGGCGTCGAGATCTTCGACGCCGCCGCCGCGCGCCTGCTCTCCGCCTACGTCACCAAGCAATACCCGGCTGCCTACGACATCAAGGCCACCGCCGGCGCGCTCGCCGCCGCCACCGCTGGCCTCGACAAGGGCGCCGACGCGCTGATGGCGCAATTGAACTGACGCCGCGACCCATCCAACGAAAGGTGCCGCAGATGAACATTGTCCTTCGCTTCGTGCTGCGCGTTGCGATCACGATCCTGATGATGGTGTTTGGCGGCCGCGCCGGCGCCGCGGCGCCGCCCGACCCCAGCGGCACCTGGCTCGTCCAGGACGGCCGCGCGCGCATCAGGCTCGAGCGCTGCGGGCCGTCGCGCGACCGCATCTGCGGCTTCATCGTCTGGATGAAGGAACCGGCCGACAAGCGCGGCCAGCCCTATCGCGACAAGGAGAATCCCGATCCCGACAAACGCGCCCGCGCGCTGCTCGGCCATCAGCTCATCATGGGTTTGCAGGCGACGCCGGAGGGACAGTTTGCCGGCGAGATCTACAATGCCGAGGACGGCAAATCCTATTCGGTCTCGCTGTGGCGCGACTCCGCCGATCGCCTCAAGCTCAGGGGTTGCCTGATCAAGTTCCTGTGCCAGACCCAGACCTGGCAGCAGACCCTCGACGTGCTGCCCGGCCAGCTCGTCGGCCTCACCGGCGATCTCAACGGCCCCCGCGCCGACAAGGAATGGGCCGCCGTGCCGGCACCGAAGCCGATACAGGCCAAAGCCAAGTAGCGGATTGCTTCTCTAACCATTCACGTGGTTTCCGGTACGCCGACGGCTGCACTCGCAATGACGACGTGATGGCGGTCGCATATTGCGCGCCTTCGAGATTTGACCGGTTGTTCGCCAAAAGCTATCCTTCCGTCCCGCTGGGTCGTCCAATCTGAATTTGCACGCGCGAATTCCTCGTTCCGGGGGCGCACCTATGGAATGGTCAGCCAAGCCCTCTCGTGCCGATCGGCCCTTCGGCAGTTGGGCCGACGATCTCGCTGCGGCCTTTGTCCGGCTCGAGCCGCGTAAAATCGCCGACCGTCCCTTCGAAGGTTCGATCGCGCGTACCGACGCTGCGTCGGTCCAGATTTCGCTGGTGAAAGCCACAGGGCACTGCGTTCTCCGGCTGCGGCCCCATATTGCGCGAAGCACGGACGATCTCTGCTTCGTCAATCTCCAGCTCGAGGGTCTGGGCCGCACGACGCGGCGGGGACACGAGCAGGTCTGTGCGCCCGGCGACCTCGCGGTCGCCGATACGACCGAGCCGTTCGAGATTGCCAACGGCCGCGACTTCCGCCTCTTTTGCTTTGCCGTGCCGCGGCGGCACCTGCCAAAGAGCTTTACGGATTCTCCGCGGCTTGCGTTGTCGAGGACGGAAAATGGCCGCGCGTTGTCGCGCACGCTCGCGGGCTATGCCGAGCTTTGCCTGGCAGCACCCGCCGTTGCGGCAAGCAGCGGCACGCATGTGGTCGAGCTGATCGCGCATGCACCGGAGATGCTGGGTGAAATGCCGGTTGCGCGCGTGAATGCGCCCGTGCTGCTGTCGATGATGCTCGACCATATCGACCGCCACAGCGACGATCCCGGTCTCGATGCCGAATTGCTTGCCCGGAAGTTCCGCTGCTCGGAGCGCTATGTGCACCGGTTGTTCGTCGCGACCGGCCGCTCCGTCGGCGAGCATGTCGGCGATCGGCGGATCCTGATCTGCGCCCGCGACCTGCTCGACGCGCAGCATCGTCACAAGACCATCTCCACGATCGCGTATGAGGCCGGCTTTTCCGACATCTCGCACTTCAACCGCCTCTTCAAGCGCAGCCACGGCCTCGCCCCGCGCGAATTTCGCAGGACGAAGGGGAAGGGCGAGTAGTTCACCTCCAGCCAAGAATTAGGTCGCTGCCGACCAAGATTTTCCGCCCTCGCTCGGCTCACCCTGGTGACCTGCCGGAGCGAGGGAGATGTTCGATGGCGATTGATTTCACGCTTTCACCTGCGCAGCGCGCGTTGCAGCTTCAATCGCGAAAATTCGCGGCGGAGGTCTTGGCCGGCGCCGGCAAGGCCGAGTTGCTGGCGACGCCGGAAGAGCGCTTCCTCGCGACGAAGCCGACCTATGAGGCGATGGTCGCTGCCGGTTATCTGCGCAAATGCATTCCGGCGCCGGCGGGCGGCGACAATGCCGGACTCATCGACATGGCGATCCTGGCGGAAGAATTCTACGCCGTGAATCCGAGCGTGACGCTGACCATGCTCGGCACGGTGCTCGGTCTGCTGCCAATTCTGCTTGGTGGCACCGCGGAGCAATGCGCCCGCCTGCTTGCACCGTTCCTGAAGACGAGCGGCGCTCCGCTTGCGGGCTTCTGCTCCTCGGAACCCGGCGGCAGCGCCAATGCTGCCGCACCGCCGCCGGGCGAGGGCGTGCGCACCACCGCAAAACGCGAGCTCGGCAATTGGATCATCAACGGCCGCAAGAAATGGGTGTCGTCCGCCACCGGGTGGGATCGCAATGGCGCCGACGTGTTGTGCGTGGTGTGCCGGACCAATCCCGCCGCGCCACCGGAGCAGGGTGTCTCCATCATTGCGGTCGAAGGCCCGGTGCATGGCATCGTGTTCGAACGCGCCATTGATTCGATCGGCCACCGCGCTCACCTCGTGCCGGAATTCAGCCTGCGTGCCGTCACCGCGCCGCACGGCAATCTGCTCGGGCAGGAGGGGGGCGGCTTGATGCTGGCGTCCGCCGCCTTCACCGGCACGGCGGCGCTGGTCGGCATCTTCGGCGTCGCCATGATGCGGGCCGCCTTCGACTTCGCACTGCATTTTGCCCGCACCGAGAAACGCGGCGGGGTACAGGCGATCATCGAGCATCAGGCGGTCGGCTATGCACTCGCCGATGCCAAGACCACTATCGAAGCCGCGCGCTACCTGAGCTGGCGGGCCTGCCATGCGCTCGATACGCAATCACCGGGCGCCGACGAGCTCGCGATCCAGGCCAAGATCTTCGGCTCCGAAGCCGCGGTGCGGGTCATCACCGACCTGATGCGCGTGGTCGGCATCGACAGCTATGATCACGCGGCGCCGTTCGGCCGCTTGTTGCAGGACGCGTTGGCGCTGCCGATCTTCGACGGTGGCAACATGGGCATTCGGCGGCGCCAGCTCCACGCGATGCTGATGCGGCCCGATTACGATCCACTGACCGCGTGCGGAGGAGCCTGAGACGACGCGTCGTATCTGCATCCGCCCTTTGCCCATTTGCGGGGAGAGGGAGTTCTCTACCCCAACCCCGCGCGCCGGAACCCTTCCAGATAGTGCTCGCGATCGGCGTCACTGGCCCAGGGCAGCTGCGTTGCGATCCAGTGCAGCGAGATGTTGGGCTGGGTACGGCGGAGTTCGCCCAGCGCCATCTCGGCCAGCGCGCCGTCGCCGGTCATGCCGGCGGACACCGCGAGCACGCGGTAGGCACCGGTGAGGTCGCCGCGATGGCGGATCGCCTCGCGCGCCAGCGCGATCGCTTCGTCGTAATGCCGTTCGGTGAAGCGCGCATAGCCGGCAATGCCGTAATAGATCGCCAGCGACGGATCGCGCGGCGAGAGCCGGATCGCCCTCTGCGCCGCATCGAACGATTCCCCGGAACGACCGGCGTAGGACAGCGCCAGGGCGTAATAGCCCTGCGCCAGCGAGAAGTTCGGGTTGAGCGCGAGCGCCTGCTCGAACTCGGACAGCGCGTCGGAAAGCCTGCGCGTCGAGAAGAAGACGCTGCCGAGCGCGGCATGGGCCCAGGCATCCTCGTGGTCATGACGCACCGCGGCGAGCGCGGCGGCCTCCGCGATCGGCACCGTCGTGGCAAGCTCCGCCCAGCCGAGATGGACGCCGAACATGTGGCTTGCCGCCAGCACCGACAGCGCCTGACCGTAGTTCGAGTCGATCGAAATGGCGCGTTCGAGCAATGCCTGCGCAGCCTTGTGGTCCTGCTGCGTCACTCGCCAGTAATGCGACAGCGCGCGCATCAGCAGGTCCCAGGCATCGAGGCTCGCGGGCGGCTTGCGGTCGGCGCGAAAATTCTCGGCCGCATGGATCTGCGGCTCGATCGCCGCGACGATCGCGTTGGTGATGTCGTCCTGCACGGCGAAGACGTCGACAAGCTCGCGGTCGTAGCGCTCGGCCCAGAGATGGCTGCCGGTGGTGGCGTCGTTGAGCTGCGCGGTGATGCGCACACGGTTGTCGACCTTGCGCACGCTGCCTTCGACGATGTAGCGGACGCCGAGCTCCTCGGCGATCTGCCTGATATGAACCGAGCGCCCTTTGTAGGTGAAGGACGAATTGCGGGCGATCACCATGAACCAGCGCTGCTTCGACAGCGCGGTGAGAATGTCCTCGCTGATCCCGTCGCCGAAATATTCCTGCGCGGGATCGCCGCTCATGTTCTCGAAGGCGAGCACTGCGATCGCCGGGCGGTCCGTCACGGCGCGCACCGGGGCAGGGCCGGGTTCCACCGGCGCAAGCGTCGCTGCCACATCTTCCCGGACTTCGCCGACGAAGCGAAAGCCCTTGCGCGGGATCGTCTTGATCAGCCGCTGCGTCGCGCCGTCGTCGCCAAGCGCCTTGCGCGCGGCATTGATTCGGCTGTTCAGGGCGGAATCCGAGACGATGCGGTCGCTCCAGATCTGGCTGATCAGGTCATCCTTGCTGACCACACGGGCGCGTTGCGCGACCAGATAGAGCAGCAGATCGAACACCTGCGGCTGCAGCGGCACGGCTGCGCCGCTGCACGTCAGTTCCCGCAGGTCGCCGTCGAGCACGTTGTTTTCAAAGAGAAATCGCACGTTTCTGTCGTCTCAAGCAAAAATCAAAGTGGTCTCAGGCGAAAATCAACCGTCCGTGAAAGTCAGGGGGTGTCCGATCCGGCATGGTGCGAACACTAAACAGTGCCGATGCCTCGGCACAACGGAGCGTTCTATGACCCAACTTGATCACCAGCTTCATTCCATCGGCCCGGAGGTTGCGGGCTCACGCATTTTCAAATTCATCGGCTTTCTGTACGGAATTGCGGCATATCTCGTGTTTTTCGTCACCATTCTCTACGCCATCGGCTTCGTCATGGGGCTGGTGGTGCCGAAGACCATCGACACCGGAACCGACACGCCGACGGCCGAAGCCGTCATCATCAATCTACTGCTGATGACGCTGTTCGCCGTTCAGCACAGCGTGATGGCGCGCAAGCAGTTCAAGGCGTGGTGGACGCAGTTCGTCCCCAAGCCGGTCGAGCGCTCGACCTACGTGCTGTTCGCGAGCCTGTCATTGCTGCTCCTGTTCTGGCAGTGGCGTCCAATGCCTGCGGTCGTATGGGATGTCGGAAACCCGGATCTCGCCGTGACGCTGGTCACGCTGTCCCTCGCGGGCTGGGTGCTGGTGTTCGCCTCGACCTTCATCATCAATCACTTCGAATTGTTCGGATTGCACCAGGTGACCAACCATCTCGTGGGCAATGAGGCGGCGCCGCCGCGCTTCAAGACGCCGTTGTTCTACAAGTTCGTTCGTCATCCGATCTATCTCGGCTTCATCATCGCGTTCTGGGCGGCGCCGGTCATGACGGCGGGCCATCTGCTGTTCGCGGCCGTGACCACGCTCTACATCTTCGTCGGCATCGCGCTGGAGGAGCACGACCTCGTCGATCTCTTCGGCGACGAATACCGGCAGTACAAACAACGGGTGTCGATGCTTATTCCCTGGCGCAGATCGGTATAGCCGTAGCATCTTTCCGCCGCGTCCACCGAAAGGAGGACGCGCGGCGGAACCGAAGCGCGTAACGGACGTTGCCGGCCTCCAGCCCTCAACGTCCCTCGGGGTGATTCCCTCCGCTCCGACGCCTCTCCCCGCATCCGCCTTTGCCGGTTTATCGGCGAGCCGGAGCGGGGAGAGGAATTTCAACCTTCATCCAACGGAGACGACCCAATGAAACATGTCGGAAACTGCTTCTGTGGCGCGGTCACAATCGAGGTCACAGGCGAGCCGGCGGCGATGGGCTATTGTCATTGCCGCTCCTGCCGCTCGTGGTCGGGCGGACCGGTGAATGCCTTCAGCCTGTGGAAGCCGGAAGCCGTGCGCATCACCGAAGGCGCCCAGAACGTCGAGACCTTTGCCAAGACGCCGCTCAGCCAGCGCAAATATTGCAAGAAGTGCGGCGGTCATCTCATGACCAACCACCCGCCGCTCGACCTGATCGACGTCTTCACCGCCACCATCCCCACGCTCGCATTCACACCCGGTGTTCACGTCAACTACGCCGAGACGGTGCTGCCGATGCGCGATGGCCTGCCGAAACTGAAGGACTTTCCGGCCGAGTTCGGCGGCAGCGGCGAGATGATGCAGGAGTAGGGTGCACTTACCCTCCCCTGGAGGGGGAGGGTCGATCGCGCGAAGCGCGAGCGGGGTGGGGGATCTCTCCACGCAGGCAGTGTTCATTGTGGAGAGACCGTCACCCCACCCCGTCTCTCATCTTCGCTGCGCTCAGATGCGAGCCGACCCACGGGCGAGCTACGCTCGTCCCGGACCCCTCCAGGGGAGGGTAAACAGCATCACCTCATTCCCGCGCGCCGAAACCCCTGCAGATAGTGCTCGCGATCCTCTGCCCGCCGCATCGGCAGCTCGCGCGTGAGCCAGGCCAGCGAGATGCCGGGCTGGGTGCGTTGCAGGCCCCGCAGCGCGTACGCCGCGAGTTGAGGATCGCCCAACATGCCGGCGGCGGCCGTCAGCACGCGATGGGCGCCGACGAAATCGGCGCGCTGCCGCATCGATTCCCGCGCCATCTGCACGGCGCCCTCATAGTTGCGGCCGATGAACTGGGCATAGGCGGCTACGCCGCAATAGATCGCCGCGAGCGGATCGCGCGGGCTCAGCCGCAGCGCGCGGCGAGCGGCGGCATCGCCGTCTCGCCATCTCCCGGCGTAGCACAGCGTCACGCCGTAGAAAGCGTGCGCCATCGCAAAATTCGGATTGAGTTGCAGCGTCAGCTCGAACTCAGCCAGCGCGTCGTCGAAGCGGCGGCGGAACAAATAAGTATAAGCCAGACCGTGATGGGCCCAGGCGTCCTCGCGATCGGCTTCCACCGCCGCGAGCGCCGCGCGTTCGGCGACCGGCACGGTCATGGCCATGTCGGCCCAGCCCATATGCGCGCCGAAGATATGGCTGGTCGCGAGCAGGCCCAGCGCCTTGCCATAGGCGGGATCGATCGCGGTCGCCTGTTCCAGCAGTCCTTGTGCGGCGGCGTTGTCCTCGCGCGTGATGCGCCAATAATGCGACAGCGCACGCATCACGAGGTCCCAGGCGTCGAGGCTGCCCGGTGGCTTCTGCTGGGCACGAAAGCTTTCGGCGGTATAGAGCTGCGGCTCGATCGCGGCGACGATCGCCTCGGTGATCTCGTCCTGCACGGCGAAGATGTCGGCAAGCTCGCGGTCGTAGCGCTCGGCCCAGAGATGGCTGCCGGTCGAGACGTCGTTGAGCTGCGCCGAGATGCGCAGGCGATCGCCGCTGCGCCGCACGCTGCCTTCGAGCACATAGCGTACGCCGAGCTCGCGCGCGACTTCGTGCATGTGAACGGCGCGGCCCTTGTAGACGAAGGAAGAGTTGCGGGCGACGACGAAGAACCAGCGCAGCTTCGACAGCGCCGTGATGATGTCCTCGCTGATGCCGTCGGAGAAATAGTCCTGCTCGCGGTCGCCGCTCATATTGGTGAAGGGCAGCACGGCGATCGCGGGACGGTCGGGCAGCGCGAGCGCCGCCTGCGGCGCCTGGGCGACACGGCCCGGCTCCGGCAAGGCCGCGCCGCGCTGCGTCTGGACAGCGCCGACGAAACGAAAGCCCTTGCGCGCGATGGTGCGGATCAGCGCCTGGTTGGCTCCGCTGTCGCCGATCGCCTTGCGCGCCGCGTTGATCCGGCTGGTCAGGGTGGATTCGGAGACGCTGCGCCCGTGCCAGATCTTGTCGATCAGCTCATCCTTGCTGACCACCCGGTCGCGGTTCTCCATGAGGTGGACGACGAGGTCGAAGACCTGCGGCTCCACGGCCACGGGAACCTGCTCGCGGCTCAGCTCGCGCCGGTCGGTGTCGAGAAGGTGGTCCCGGAACATAAACTGCACGTCGAAAACTCAACCCTCGCAATGACATCAGGCAATGATGAAATCAGAATGGATTTCGACTCTAAGACTGTGAGTCCGCTGAGCGGCCTGCCGGGTTCACCACGATCGCGTGATGGCTGCTATGCCGTTTTCGGATAGGAATGCAACTTGAATGAGAATGTGGCGGGTCTGGTGCGCGGGCTGCGCACATAGCCCGATCTTGCCGCGCTCACAATTTATCCCGTCCCCCTGAAGTGGCCGCCTTGTCACGGCCCTCGAAGGGCGACGGCCCGGCTGCATCGCGGCCGCTCATCACTTCGAGGCGCTTCGTGCGCCGCCGCGCGTCGCACGCTTCGCATCTCAGGATGACGGGGTGATGGAGCGATGCGCCGTCGTAATGTCGTCGTACGGCATCGAATGTGTGGCGAGCCATGAATGTCCATTGCCGAACAGCGCGGCCCGCGTAAGCTGCTCTCACACAAACGCAAACCATAAAGAAACGCCCATGCCCGCTTTTCCCGCCTCGACGACCATGCTCGATTCCATGCTGTTCCGCGACGCCTTCGGCACGCCCGAGATGCGCGAAGTGTTTTCCGATGTCGCGCTGGTCGGACGCTATGCCGAGGTCGAGGTGGCGCTGGCGAAGGCGGAGGCGAAGTGCGGCGTGATCCCGCAGGAAGCCGCCGACCAGATCGCGGCGCGGACCGACGTCGCCGCATTCGATTTCGATCTGCTGCGACAGGAGACCGACATCGTCGGCTATCCGATCCTGCCGCTGGTGCATCAGATGGTGAAACAGTGCGGCGAGGCCGGCCGCTACGTGCATTGGGGCGCAACCACGCAGGACATCATGGATACCGCGGTGGTGCTGCAATTGCGCGCCGCGCTCGGGATCGTCGAGCGCGACATCGCCGAGCTGCGAAACATCCTCGCGGACCTCTCGAAGCGCTACCGCGACACGCCGATGGCCGGCCGCACCCATCTCCAGCAGGCGCTGCCGGTGACGTTCGGCTACAAGACCGCGATCTGGCTCGCGATGTTCGACCGCCACGCCGAGCGGCTCGTGCAATTGAAGCCGCGCGTGCTGGTCGGACAGTTCGCCGGCGCCGCCGGAACGCTGGCCTCGCTCGGCGGCAAGGGGTTCGAGGTGCAGGAGGCGCTCTGCGTCGAGCTCGAGCTCGGCGTTCCCGCCTCGACCTGGCACGTCGCGCGCGACGGCTTTGCCGAGGCCGTGAACTTCCTCGCGCTCGTCACAGGCTCGCTCGGCAAGATCGCGCTCGACATCATGATCATGGCCTCGACCGAGTTCGCCGAGGTCTACGAGCCCTTCGTCAAGGGCCGCGGCGCCTCCTCGACCATGCCGCAGAAGCGCAACCCGATCTCCTCGGAGCTGATGCTCGCGGCGTCCAAGGCGGTGCGCCAGCATGCCGGTCTGATGCTGGATGCGATGGTGCAGGATTTCGAGCGCGCCACCGGGCCCTGGCATGCCGAATGGATGGCGATCCCGGAAAGCTTCGTGCTGACCGCCGGCGCGCTGCACCAGGCGAAGTTCGCGCTCGCAGGCCTCATCGTCGATGAAAGGAAGATGAACGACAATCTCGCCATCAGCCGCGGCCAGATCGTGGCCGAAGCGGTCATGATGGGGCTGGCGCCGCAGATCGGGCGGCAGGAGGCGCATGACGTGGTCTATGATGCCTGCCGGCTCGCCAATGAGAAGGGTCTGACATTGGCGGACGCGCTCTCGTCCGACCCCCGCGTCTCCGTCAGGATCGACCGTGCCACGATCGAAGCGCTGACTTCACCGAAAAATTACCTCGGCCTTGCGCCTGCCATGGTCGACCGGGTGCTGAAATCGGCAACGCGTTGAAAACCAAAATGCGCGAAACTCCGTATCTCTCCGTGTCGCAAGGCGCTCGCGCACTTGCGCCTTGCGATGCTAGACTTAGATTGAACGAGAGAGCTTCGGCAGAGGACCCCGCATGATTGATCACCGCAATTCCGCCGTTCCCATCGATCCCGTGAAACTCGACCGGCTGGCCGAGGTGGCGGTGAAGGTGGGCCTGGGCTTGCGGCCGGGACAGGATCTGCTCTTGACGGCGCCCGCGATCGCGCTGCCGCTGGTGCGGCGGATCGCCGTGCACGCCTACAAGGCCGGCGCCGGTATCGTGACGCCGATCCTGTCGGATGAGGAGATGACGCTGGCGCGCTACCGCCACGGCCAGGACAACAGCTTCGATCGTGCCGCCAACTGGCTCTATGAGGGCATGGCCAAGGCGTTCTCCGACAACACCGCGCGGCTCGCCATCGTCGGCGACAATCCGATGCTGCTGTCCGGCGAAGATCCTTCCAAGGTGGCGCGCGCCAGCAAGGCCAATTCGATAGCCTATCAGCCGGCGCTGGAAAAAATCGTCAATTTCGACACCAACTGGAACATCATCGCCTATCCGAGCCCGTCATGGGCCAAGCAGGTCTTCCCTGATGATCCCGAGGACATTGCGATCGGCAAGCTGGCAGACGCGATCTTCGCGGCCTCCCGCGTCGACCGCGAGGATGCGATGGGCAATTGGGCGAGCCACAACGCGGTGCTGCGCGAGCGCACCAACTGGCTCAACGGCCAGCGCTTTCGCGCGCTGCAATATTCAGGTCCCGGCATCGACCTCTCCATCGGGCTGGCCGACGGACATGAATGGGAGGGCGGCGCCTCGCTGTCCAAGAACGGCATCAGTTGCAACGCCAATATCCCGACCGAAGAGGTTTTCACAACGCCGCATTGCCGGCGCGTCTTTGGCCATGTCGTGAGCTCGAAGCCGCTGTCCTACCAGGGCACGCTGATCGACAACATCGCGGTGCGCTTCGAGGACGGCAGGATCGTCGACGCAAAGGCCTCGCGCGGCGCGGAGGTGCTGAACAAGGTGCTCGACACCGACGAAGGCGCGCGGCGTCTCGGCGAGGTGGCGCTGGTGCCGCATTCCTCGCCGATCTCGCAGAGCGGGCTGTTGTTCTACAACACGCTGTTCGACGAGAACGCGGCCTCGCACATCGCGCTCGGCCAGTGCTATTCGAAGTGCTTCGTCAACGGCGCGCAGCTGACGCCGCAGCAGATCGCCGCGCAAGGCGGCAACCAGAGCCTGATCCATATCGACTGGATGATCGGTTCTGCCGAGACCGACATCGACGGCATTCTCGCCGACGGCAGCAAGGTGCCGGTGTTCCGCAAGGGCGAGTGGGCGAAGTAGTCCGCCGCTGCTCGTCATGCCCGGGCTTGTCCCGGGCATCCACGTTCTTTGTGCCGCTAGGCGTGGATGGCCGGGACAAGCCCGGCCATGACGATGATGGTGGAAGGTTCAAGCCCCAGCGCTGGCGTCACGCGCTCTCACGCCGCCGCGTTGCGCAGCATCCGGTTGTTGTCGATGCTGAAGCGGTTGAACAGCGTCGTGAACGGGCTGCCGTCGGTGGCCCGCACGATGACGTCGGACGTGGCGACCGCCTCGTAAAGCGCTTCGATGGGATCGTCCGCATCGGGCAGGTCGAGGCTGCCGCGAATTTCCTCGCGGGCCGCGTTGACGTCATCCTCCTGGTCGAGTGTCGCCTCAAGCGCATCCGCCGCGCGCCGCATCTCTGCGAGATCGCCGCCGGCGGAGAATTTGAGGATGTCCAGCCAGTAGGGGTGGGCGACAAAGAGCTGGATGAAGGCCTCGAACGTGCCGGCGATAATTCCTGCGCGGCCCTCCGATGAGACGTAGAGCACATTCCGCGATGGCAGCAGCACGAAGGTGCCGCCGCAGCCGTCGCTGCCGATCTGCCGGGGGTTTTCGACGCCGTCGATGGTGAACCAGGGCTCATCTTCGGTTGCGAAGGAAACATCGAGGCTGCCGAGCCAGGCGACGACCTCGCCTTGGGCTGTCAGAACCTCCGGGGTGAGGGGCATCGGTGCGGGCTCCTTCGCTGGTCACTTTCGCGCACTTTGTCGCACCCCAGAAAAGATGGGTTCATGTGCGCGAATTTGCAGGCAAATCCCGACGTTAACCTCGTCGCGCCTGCAACTTGCGGCTGATTGTCGGCGCCCTGCGTAAGAAAGAATTAAAAACCGGCTACTAGCGTTCCAACATCTTTGGAAACAATCCGGGCCCAGACCCGGCCATACATATTTTATTCCCTGGGGAAGCAGATGTCGCCGTCATTGATTGAAATCAGTAGTTGCAACGTGGATCTCGAGCTGCGGCCGATCGAGCCGTCCTGGATTATCGAAGGCAATCCGGTGTCGCGCTCGCACATCCTGTCGACCAGCGCCGACGGCACCGCCTCGACCATCATCTGGCACTGCACCGAAGGGCGCTTCAACTGGTACTACGACATCGACGAGACGATCATGATCATGGAAGGATCGATCGTGCTCGAAAGCGACGGCATGCCGCCGAAGCGTTACGGCCCGGGCGACGTCATTTTCTTCCGCGACGGCGCGCATGCCAAATGGCATGTCGAAGGCCACGTCAAGAAGATCGCCTTCTGCCGCAAGACCAATCCCGTGATGATCGGATTCCTGATCCGCGTCGTCAACAAGCTCAAGCGGATGTTCGTCTCCGCCGGCGAGCGCCGCCCCGCCTCGCTGTTGGGGGCTGGCTAGAGTTCAAGCATTTTCAAGGACGCTTCCCAGCGGCCACGACGGAAGAGGGGCCGGGACCAACATCCCGGCCCCTCTTCTCGTCATGACGGCAGTTCGAGCCGGTAGACATCGCTCGCCGTCTGCGAGAACAGCGCCGTCTTCTCGGCCTCGCTCAAGGGCGCCGCGATACGCTTGAACGCGTTGAAGATCACCTGGTAGCTGCACTGGCCCTTGTCCGGCGGGAAATTGCTCTCGAACATCGCGCGCTTGGGGCCGAACGCCTCGATGCAGGTCTCGACATAGGGCCGCCAGGCCGCGGCAAGCTCCTCGGATGACGGGGGCTTCGCGCGCAGATGGAAGTCATAGCCGAGCAGGCACATCGCGAGCCCGCCGAGCTTCACCGAGACGTTCTCGCACTTCGCGATCTCCTGGATCGAGGCGCGCCATTGCGGAAACACCTCTTCGCGCCGCCCGGCGAAGCGACCGACGCCGGCCGGGCCGCCGCAATGGTCGAGCACGATCCTGGTGTCGGGAAAGGCGCGCGCGAGCTCGGTCAGCTCGCCGATCTGCGGGTGAAACAGCCAGGCATCGAAGCTCAGGTTCAGCGGTGCGAGGCAGGCAAAGCCTTTGCGGAAAGTAGGATCCCGCAACAACCCCTTCGGCCGATTGGCATACATGCCGGCGACGACAGGGTCTTCGTCCCAGGCCGAGGAATGCCTGATGCCGCGGAAGCGGCCGTTGCCCGCCGCGATCTCGGCTTCCAGCACCGGCTTGGCGGCATCGCCGAGCAACAGGTTCACGTGGCTGACGATGCCGGCGCAGATCGCGGCCGTGCCGTAGCCGCCGCTTGCGCTCATGGCGGCGACGCCGTTGGCGAACTCGACTTCGCCGACCGGCCGGAATGCCTCGGGCCCGTGCGCGCGATACATCGAACGGCAGTCGACATAGACGGTGGCGATGATGTTGTGCCCGGAGGCGATATCGGCCGCCATCTCCTCGATCAGATAGCGCTGCCCGCGATCCCAGAGATGGTGATGAGGATCGACGATCGGCCGCAAGGGATCGATGATCTCCTCCTGATATTGCGCGAGCCAGTCCTCGCGCGGCTCGACGAATAGCCCGCTCGTGTTGGCGGGCACACCGCTTGCAGCCATCGGCATTCGCTCCCTTTATTTTTTGTGGGGGGAGCCTAGCACCTCGTCTTCGCATCCAGCTGCGCGTGCTGCGCAACCGCACCCGTCATCGCGAGCACAGCGGCGCCGTCGTTAGCCCTTGCGCCGCTTCGCCCTCACATCGACCACAAGCCGCCAATCGGCGGCGGCTGCCGGCTTCACTTCGCCGAGCCAATGGAAGGAATCATCGGTAATCTTTGTGAAACTCCAGCGTGTCAGGTCGCCCGCATCGGTCGTACCTTCCTGCACGATGTCCGCGCCGCGCGGGCGGCCGATCTGCTGGCGGAACACGCTACGACCGGGATCGAACCAGGAAATCCGCCATGCGGAAATGGAGGGGTCGTAGACCCGTAGCGTCGTGCCGTACCAATTGCCGGCGATCGGAAACGCCGGCGCAGCCGCTGGGCGAGGGATAATCCAGACATCCTGAACGGCGCGGCCTTCCAGCACCCAGCCGAAATGGATTTCGCCGGGCGCGGTGTGCGTGGTTCCATCGGGGCCATGAGCGGTGATCCCGGCATCCCAGTCGCCGACGAAGCGGCCATAGAGCTGGAGCGCCGCCGCGTGCTCGGGGTTCGGTCCGTCCGCGTACAAAAGTCTGGCAAAGTCTGTCATGTCGATCTCCCGTCGCGAGGAGATCAGCACGACCGAACGGCAATCGACTTGGAGAAAATTGCGCGTCACACGCCGTCGAGGATGATCACCGTCGGCGTCGTCGGCAGCGCGTCCCGCGACATCCGGAAGGAGCGCTCGCTGCGCCGGTCGATCTCGAACTGCCGGCCGATGAGGTGCATGAACTCGTCGAGCGGGGTGGCGAAGCGATGCATCGGCAGCACCACAGAGGCGCGCAGCCGCTTGGTGATCTCGGAGACGCCGTCGAGCGACATGGTGTAGGTGCCGTCGATCGGCACCATCACGATGTCGAGCCGCCCGATCTGGGCGAAATGGGTTTCGTCGAGCTTGTGGTGGAGATGGCCGAGATGGCCGATGCAGAGGCCGGCGACCTCGAAGATGAAGATCGAATTGCCGTCGCGGATCATGTCGGTGCCGGAATCGTCACCGAAATAGCGGCGGATGTCGGTTGTGACGTTGCGGATGAAGGTGTCGCCGATGCGCTCCGACACGACGGCCGGCTTGCCGTCCTCGCCCCAGCCATGCAGCACATGGGGAATGCGCTTGTCGGGAAGTAAAGAGTAGTGGGTGCTGTGCGCCCGGTTCATGGTGACGATATCGGGCAGACGTCCGACCTGGTAGGCGCCGCTGTAGTCGGTCGCGATGCGCAGGCCGCCCGGCGTGTCGATGAAATAGGTGGAATGGCCGGCATAGGTGATCTGGACTTCAGCCGAGCCTGCGGCCTGCCGGAAGGCGGCCGGTATTGCGCGGGGCGCGCCGTTTGCCATCGCCAGGCATTCGCTCCGCTGAGGTGGCTGCTGGGCGAGAGCAGGAGAGAGGAATGCGCCGAACAGCGCCAGAGCCGCTGAAACCAGTCGCCGCATGAATCCGTCCCCGATGACTTCGGAAGAAGTCTAGCGTGCAATGCAGCGCGTGGCCAATAGGCCGCGATCAACAGCGCGTCAGTGTCGCAGCCCTACTCACGGCGTTTAGTTGCGCCTTGGGCTGAACTTCCAGGTGATGGCGATGAGGCCCGCGGTGATCAGGCCGCTGATGAGGCCGGCAAGCGGCAGCGCGAGCAGCAGCGCCGCGCTGGCGGCCCAGCCGATCGAGGAGAAGGCTTCGGCAAAGGTTGCGAGCCGCGACGAGGTCTGGCGGCGGCGGAATTGGCTGCGCCGGGCCTGCACCCGGAACCAGAGCTGGATCGCAGTCGCGGACGCCGCGCTGATGATGACAGCCGCGGCACTGACCGCGGCCTGGAACGGTGAGGCGAAAGCGAGTGCCGCGATCAGCGGGCAGAAGATGGCGGCGATGGCGATCAGCACGACCTCGATCTTGGCGCGGATGACGCTGGACGGCGTCAGCGGTGCGGTCGCAACCAGGTCGGGCGCGTCCTCGCCCGAGATCGTCAGCCAGGCGAGCCCGCCCGCGAGCTGTCCTGCCGCCATCACGATGACGGGTGTGATCAGCGTCAGCGCAGCGGAGCTGTCGGCAAAGTTGCGCCAGAGCAGCAGCGCCGGCGGCACCAGATAGAGCAGCTGCATCAGCGTCTGCGAGATCAGCCAGGGATCGCGCCAGAGCAGCGAAAATTCCTTGCGCCGCAGCGCCTGTTGCCGCGATCCGCCGCGGAACGGGCGCTGTTTCGCGGCCTTGCTGCCGGAGGCGCCGTAAGCGGCGGCATCGATCGCGGTGTCGGCAAAGCGGTGCGAGAACATCGCCATGACGCTGCCGAGCAGCACGAGCCCGAGCGCCAGGAGCAGCAGCAGCGCCTCGCTGTCGCCCATGGTCGCCCGCGCCGGCCACCACCAGATGCTGTCGACGTCGGGCGCGTAGGCGGCGAAGCTGCTCGAGGTCAGGATGGTGAAGCGCGACAGCGTGCCATAGGACATGATCGCGGCGACCTGGAGCGCGATCACGAAGCCGGCGCCGATCATCGCGGCGAGGACCTGGGCGACGAAGCGCGTGCGCGCCGGGCCGATCAGGCGGAACAGCAGGATGGTGACGGCGATCGCGATCGCCGCGGCCGAGAGGCCCATGGCGATGACGACGCCGAACGCCGCAAGCCAGCGCGCGCCGCCGCCGATCACCAGCACGTCGATGAACGGCGTCGAGAACAGCAGCGCCATCACGGTGACGGCCAGTGCGATCGCGGCGATGCGCACCGAGAACAGATTGGCCAGCGTCGCGGGCGAGGACATCATCAGGTCGAGATCGGCGCGGGCGTAAAACACCCGCGTCACCGATTCGATCGCCTGAGACAGCATCAGCGTCCAGGCCAGAAAGATCGTCGCCGAGATCACGATCAGCGAGGATTTGTCGAGCGGCAGCTGCAGGTCGGCGAAACGGCCGATCACAGCCCAGGCCGGTACGTGTAGGAGGGCCGCGAAGAACAGCAGGCCGATCATTGCAGCGCGCGCCCGCTTGCGCCGCCCGCCGGTCATCATGGCGAACCATTCGCGCCAGGCGAGCCGGAGCTCGTGGCGGGCAAACCAGGAGAGCGCGGTTGCCGAGCTCATGCGGCTTCCGGAAGCGTCACCAGCGCGATGAAGAGATCTTCCAGGCTGGTGTCGGCATGGCCGTTCTGCTGGCGCAGCTCGGTCAGCGTGCCCTCGGCGACCAGACGGCCCGAGGCGATCACGCCGATGCGGTCGGCCATGCGTTCGGCCACCTCGAGAATATGCGTGGTCATGATGACCGTGCAGCCGGCGCGGACGCGCTCGCTCAGCAGCCCCTTCACGTGGCGGGCGGAAACGGCGTCGAGGCCGGTCAGCGGTTCGTCGAGGATGATGAGGCGGGGATCGTGCACCAGCGCGCCGGCGAGAGCGACCTTCTGGCGCATGCCCTTGGAAAAGCCTTCGCAGCGTTCGTGCCGGTGCGGCTCGAGCCCGAGCGAGGTCAGTAGGTCCTGCGCGACCGGTTCCGAGGCCGACGGCGCGATGCCCCAGAGCCCGGCGACGAATTCGAGGTACTCAAGCGGCGTCAGCTTGTCGTAGATCATGGGCTCGTCGGAGACCCACGCCATCAGCTGCTTGGCGGCGACGGGATTTGCGAGCGCATCGATGCCGAAGATCGAGACCGCGCCGGCATCGGGCCGCAACAGGCCCGCAACCATGCGCAAAGTGGTGGTCTTGCCGGCGCCGTTGGGGCCGACCAGCGCATAGAATTCGCCGGCGTGAATGGTGAGATCGAGGCTGTCGACCGCCAGACGGTCAAAACGCTTCGTTAACCCCAGGACTTCCAGCGCCGATCTGTCCGGCTTCATGACGGCCACACCATCCGGTTTTGCATCGCTCGCGACCATGATCCCAAGATGTTTCGGCACCGTGAATATACGGCCCCCAAATTCCGCCATCCGGTTGCTACTAATGGCAAGTCACCGTTTGTTGACAGCGCTGGACGGTTCAGGCTGAATTGCTGCCGGGACAAATGGCGCTAACGCGGCGAAACGACCGCGTAGCGACTGGACACAAGATGCAGCAAGGCGGTCGCGAAGAGCCGCTGTTGTATCGGGAGGTTGCGCGGCGATGCTGGATTTCGTTCAGCAGCTGGTCAGCGGTGTTGCGCTCGGTTGCGTCTACGGCCTGATCGCGCTCGGCTTCGTGCTCGTCTACAAGGCCACCGAGGTCGTCAATTTCGCCCAGGGCGATTTGATGATGCTGGGCGGCTTCTTCGCCTTCACCTTCATCGGCATGATGGGACTGAACTACTGGATCGGCTTTGCCGGTGCGGTGGCGGCCATGGCGCTGTTCGGCATGCTGGCGGAGCGCGTGGTGGTGCGGCCGATCCTCGGCTATCCGCAATTCTCCATCATCATGGCCACCATCGGCCTCGGCTATTTCCTGCGCTCGGTCGCCGGGATGATCTGGGGTACCGACGATCTGAAGATCGAGACGCCGTTCAGCCACGGCGTGCTGCGCGTCGGCTCGCTGGTGCTGGCCTATGACAAGCTCTCGGTGATCGCCGCGACGATGATCCTGTGCGCGCTGCTCTGGCTGTTTTTCAACAAGACCACGCTCGGCACCGCGATGCGCGCCAGTTCCGAGAACATGCTGGCGGCCTATTACATGGGCATCCCGGTCAAGCGCGTGGTGTCGGTCGTCTGGGCGATCAGCGCGGCGGTCGCGACCTGCGCCGGCGTGCTGCTGGCGCCGATCACGTTCATCCATTCCAATGTCGGCCTCGTGCTCGGCCTCAAGGCGTTTCCCGCCGCAGTCCTCGGCGGCTTTGGCTCGATCCCCGGCGCGGTCGTCGGCGGCGTGCTGATCGGCGTGATCGAGAGCATGGCCGGCTTCTATCTGGCGGAGGGCTGGAAGGACGTCGCGCCCTATCTCGTGCTGCTCGCCGTACTTCTCTTGAAGCCTGAAGGCCTGTTCGGCCTTCACGTCCGCAAGAAGGTCTGAACGCCATGCGCTTCCTGTTCAAGACCGACTATGAGGACGACATCAAGCTGTTCCCGCATTCCGGCTACGTCGTCTCCTACGGCATCCTGCTCGCGCTGCTGCTGATCGCGCCCTATGTGCTCTCCAGCTATCTGATGAGCCAGCTCGTCTTCGTCTGCATCTACGCGACGGTTGGCGTCGGCCTTCTGATCCTGACCGGTTTTACCGGGCAAGCCTCGCTCGGCCACGCCGCGTTCCTCGCGATCGGCGCTTACACGGCGGCATACTTGCAGAAATATAACGTGCCGTTCCCGGTCTATTTCCTCGCTGCCGGTGCCCTGACCGGGTTGATCGGCGCGATGGTCGGCTTTCCCGCCCTGCGTCTGACCGGCATCTACCTCGTCATCGCCACCATCTCCTTTGCCCTGATCGTCGAGGAGATCCTGGCCCGCTGGGAGAGCGTCACCAACGGCAACGAGGGCATGCGGGTCAAGACCCTGTCGCTGCTCGGCGTCACGGTCCCGCGCGACAGCCCGACTTTCTATTTCCTCTGCCTGGCCGTGCTGGTGTTGACCATCGTCGGCACGCTCAATCTGCTGCGCTCGCCGACGGGGCGCGCCTTCGTCGCGATCCGCGACAGCGAGACCGCGGCGCGCAGCATGGGCGTCAACGTCGCGCTGTACAAGGTGAAGTCCTTTGCGATCTCGGCGGCGATCACCGGCTTTGCCGGCGTGCTGTTCGCGCACAAGCTCTCCTTCATCTCGCCGGAGATGTTCACGCTCCAGCTCTCGATCGAGTTCATCATCGTGATCCTGATCGGCGGCACCTTCAGCCTGCACGGCGCGGTGCTGGGCGCGATCTTCATCGTGATGATCGACCCGTTCCTGACCTATCTGAAGGACGACCTGCCCGGCATCATCGCCGGCATTGCCGCGACGTTCGGGGCGGGTCCGGCGACTGCGGGCAATATCCAGTCGAAAGTCGCGGCGTTCGCCTCGCTCAACGGATTGAAGGGTGCGATCTACGGCATCATCATCGTGCTGTTCGTGCTGTTCGAGCCGTTCGGGCTCTACGGCCGCTGGCTCAAGATCAAGCTCTTCTTCCAGCTGTTTCCGCTCTACAAGCGCGCCACCTTCAAGCGTCAGAAGATCTACGTGAAGTCGGAGCGCAACCGATGAGCTACTTTCGCGCGGAGAACCTGTCGCTGCATTTCGGAGGGCTGAAGGCGGTCGATGCGGTATCCTTCGCGGTCGAGAAGGGCGAGATCCTCTCGATCATCGGACCGAACGGTGCCGGCAAGAGCTCGATCTTCAACCTGATCTCGCGGATCTACCGGCCGACCACGGGCCGCATCTTCTTCGAAGACCAGGACATCACGGAGCAGCCGCCCTACGACATCGCCAGGCTCGGCATCGCGCGAACCTTCCAGAACATCGAGCTGTTCGAGAACGCGACCGTGCTCTCCAACCTCCTGGTCGGCCGCCACCGTCACTCGACCACCCGGCTCTGGCAGGAGCTGCTGTTCCTGCCGAGCGTGCGGGCGAACGAGAAGGTGCATCGCCGCAGGGTCGAGCAGGTGATCGAGTTCCTCGATCTCGAACCCTATCGCGACAAGCTGATCTCCGGCCTGCCCTATGGCGTGCGCAAGGTGATCGAGCTCGCACGCGCGCTGTGCTCGGAGCCGAAACTGATCCTGCTCGACGAGCCGTCCTCCGGCCTGAATGTCGAGGAGACCGGCGACATGTCTTTCTGGATCCGCGACATGAAGAACGAGCTCGGCGTCACCGTGCTGATGGTCGAGCACGACATGTCGCTGGTCAACCGCGTCTCCGATCGCGTCATCGCGCTGAACTATGGCCGGGTGCTGGCGATGGGGTCGCCCGCCGAGGTGCAGCAGCATCCCGATGTCGTCGCCGCGTATCTGGGAGCCTGACGCATGGACGCCGCCGTCACGCCCGACATCATCCTGAAGCTATCCAACATCGAGAGCTATTACGGGCCGATCATGGCGATCCGCGGCATCTCGCTGGAGGTGCCGCGCGGCCGCATCGTCACCCTGCTAGGCGCCAACGGCGCCGGCAAGACCACGGTGCTGAAGACGATCTCGGGCATTCTGGATCCGCAGAAGGGCACGATCGAATTCATGGGCAGGTCGATCCAGCGCATGGAGGCGGACCGGATCGTGCGGCTCGGCCTCAGCCATGTGCCGGAGGGGCGCGAGGTATTCCCGTTCCTCTCGGTGCGCGAGAACCTGATGATGGGGGCGTATCCGCGCCGGGATCGTGATGGCGTCGCGGAGGATCTGGAGCGCGTCTACGGCTA
Organism: Bradyrhizobium sp. S3.7.6; assembly: GCF_054061875.1. Lineage (NCBI taxonomy): Bacteria > Pseudomonadati > Pseudomonadota > Alphaproteobacteria > Hyphomicrobiales > Nitrobacteraceae > Bradyrhizobium > Bradyrhizobium sp. S3.7.6. The sequence continues at coordinate 1,616,020 of NZ_JBSSEQ010000001.1, forward strand.
TTTCCCGCGGCTGAAGGAGCGCATCAACCAGCCGGCCGGCCAGCTTTCCGGCGGCGAGCAGCAGATGCTCGCGATCGGGCGCGCGCTGATGAACCGGCCGACCTTGCTGCTGCTCGACGAGCCCTCGCTCGGCCTGTCGCCGCTGCTGGTGAAGGAGATTTTCACCATCATCCGCCGCGTCAACGAGGAGCAGGGCATGTCGATCCTGCTGGTCGAGCAGAATGCCAAGGTGGCGCTGGAGACGGCGCATTACGGCTACGTGCTGGAGATCGGCCGCGTCGTGATGAACGACACCTGCGACCGCTTGATGCATTCCCAGGACATTCAGGAATTCTACCTTGGTGCCAAGGAGGCGGGCGCACGAGGCGAGCGGCGCTGGAAAAAGAAGAAGACTTGGCGCTGAAGATTTGGCGCTAGGAGAAGGCGTTAAATGGATTGGCCCATCCGCAACAACAGACCGCCGGCAAGGCAGGCAGCGGAGGGGAGAGCGACAAGGAGGAGACGCGCATGGCCCGACCGGCGGTGCTGACGGTCGCTGATACGATCGCGAAGAGCTTCTTGCGCGCCGCCGAGACGCGGGGCGACAGGCCGGCTATTCGCGAGAAGAAATTCGGCATCTGGCAGCCGACCAGCTGGCGCGAGTGGCTGGAGATCTCGAAGGAGATCGCCTACGCGCTTCGCGCCTCCGGCTTTCTGCCCGGCGACGTCGCCTCCATCATCGCCAATGCCGTGCCGGAATGGGTTCATGCCGACATGGGGATTTTGTGCGCCGGCGGTGTTTCCTCTGGAATCTATCCGACCGATGCATCGTCCCAGGTCGAATATCTGGTCAACGATTCCCGGACCAGGGTGATCTTTGCAGAGGACGAGGAGCAGCTCGACAAGGTGCTCGCCTGCCGCGCGCGCTGTCCGTCCCTGCAAAAGATCATCGTGTTCGACATGGAGGGCCTCAGCGGCTTCTCCGACGACATGGTGATGTCGCTCGACGAGTTCCGTGCGCTCGGCCGCAACCACATGGTCGGCCGCGAGGAGCTGTGGCAGGAGATGATCGACAGCCGCAGCGCGGACGACCTTGTCATCCTCGTCTACACCTCGGGCACCACCGGTCCGCCCAAGGGCGCGATGCACGCGAACCGCAGCGTCACGCATCAGATGCGGCATGCCAACGATTTCATCTCGGCGCGGGAGGACGAAGACCGGCTGATCTTCCTTCCGCTCTGCCACGTCGCCGAGCGGGTCGCCGGCTACTACATCTCGGTCGCACTCGGCTCGGTGATGAATTTCGCCGAGAGCCCGGAGACGGTGCCGGACAATCTGCGCGAGGTGCAGCCGACCGTCTTCTTTGCGGTGCCTCGCGTCTGGGAGAAGTTCTATTCCGCGATCACCATCGCGCTGAAGGACGCGACGCCGCTGCAGCAATGGGTCTATCGCCGCGCCATCAAGGTCGGCTATCGCATGGTCGATTGCCGGATCGAGGGCAGGGCGCCGCCGCTCTCGCTGCGCATCGCCAACGGCATCGCCTACCGGCTCGCGTTCCGCAACATCCGCCGCATGATCGGGCTCGACCGCTGCCGCATCGCGTTCACCGGCGCTGCGCCGATCGCGCCGGAGTTGATCCGCTGGTATCTCGCGCTCGGCATCGACATGCACGAGGTCTACGGCCAGACCGAGAATTGCGGCGTCGCGACCATGATGCCGGCGGAACGCATCAAGTTCGGCTCGGTCGGCACTGCCGTGTCCTGGGGCGAGGTCGCGCTGTCGCCCGATGGCGAGATCCTGATCAAGGGCGACTTCCTGTTCATGGGCTATCTGAATCAGCCCGAGAAGACCGCCGAGACCATCGACCATCGCGGCTGGCTGCACACCGGCGACGTCGGCACCATCGACAACGAAGGCTTTGTCCGCATCACCGACCGGATGAAGGACATCATCATCACCTCCGGCGGAAAGAACGTTACGCCGTCCGAGATCGAGAACCAGCTCAAATTCTCGCCCTACATCTCGGATGCCGTGGTGATCGGCGACAAGCGGCCCTATCTGACCTGCCTCGTGATGATCGACCAGGAGAATGTCGAGAAATTCGCCCAGGACCACGACATCCCCTTCACCAATTATGCGAGCCTGTGCCGCGCGGCGGAGATCCAGGACCTGATCTGGCGCGAGATCGAACGGGTCAACGGCAATTTCGCCCGCGTCGAGACCATCAAGAGATTTTACCTGATCGAGCGCCAGCTGACCCCGGAGGACGAGGAGCTGACGCCGACCATGAAGCTGAAGCGCGGCTTCGTGAACAAGCGCTACGCTGCCGAGATCGAGGCGATGTATCGCCAGCGCGCGGTGGCGTGACGAGCCTGCCAGTTCGAGAAAGCGAAGGAGCTGTGGCCCCCGCCCTTCGCACCATACGGGCCCAAAGGAGAGGAGACGTCAATGTCGAAATCGTTCAGTACGTTCGGCCTTGCTGTGAGCGCCGTGGTGCTCACCTGTCTGCCGGCCGCGGCGCAAACCAAGGTCACCAACGATGGCATCTCGGCATCCGAGATCGTCATCGGCACCCATCAGGACCTGTCGGGGCCGATCAAGGGCTGGGGCGTGCCGGTCTCGAACGGCATGAAGATGGCGGTCGAGGAGATCAACGCGGCGGGCGGTGTCCAGGGCCGCAAGATCAAGCTGGTCGTCGAGGACTCGGGCTACGATCCGAAGAAAGCGGTGCTGGCTTCGCAAAAGCTGATCGAGCGCGACAAGATTTTCGCGATGGTGGGTCCAATGGGATCGCCGACCGTGCTCGCTGCGCAGGATATCTTGCTCGACGCCGGCGTGCTTCAGCTCTTCCCGCTGACGGCGGCCGAGTTCACCTTCAAGTTCGATCCGGCCAAGCCGCAGGAGAGGCTGAAGTTCAACAACCTCCTGCCCTATGTCGAGAGCACGCGCGCAGCGCTCAAATACATGATAGAGGCAAAGAATTTCAAGAAGCCGTGCATCCTGCATCAGGACGACGAGTACGGCAAAAACGTGCTCGACGGCTTCAACCAGCAGCTCACCGCCATGAAGCTGCAGCCGGCCTCGATCACGAGCTACAAGCGCGGCGCCTCCGATTTCAGCGCGCAGGTCGCCAAGATGAAGTCCGACGGTTGCGACCTCGTCGTGCTCGGCGCGGTCCTCCGTGAGCCGATCGGCACGATGGGTGAAGCGAAGAAGCTCGGATGGGACGTCACCTTCCTCGGCGCCACGCCCGTTAACGTGCTCGAAGTGCCGGCGCTCGGCAAGGAAGTGGTGGAAGGCTTGTATTCCGCCTCGAACTTCGAAATTCCCTACGAAGACACCGCGAAGGGAAAGGTGAAGGACTGGCTCGTCAATTACAAGAAGATGTTCAACGCCGACGCCAACACCCAGGCGATCATCGGCTACAATGCGGTGATGACGTTCGCGCATTATGCCAACAAGGCTGGCAAGGATCTCACTGGCCAGAAGATGCTCGACGCGCTGGAGTCCGGCGACAAGTTCCAGGATATCTTTAATTCGCCGCCGACGGTGTTCTCGAAGACCAACCATCTCGCCACCACCGTCACCCAGGTGCAGCAAGTGAAGAACGGCCGCTGGGTGCTGGTGAAGGATAATCTGATGTTTTGATGGCTTCGCTCTTGCGGCGCTGACGGTGCACCCTCTCCCCTTGTGGGAGAGGCTGGCTTCGCGTGAGCGAAGCCGGGTTCGGGGTCTCTATCCTCATGAATGGTCGTGCGAGTGGAGAGAACCCCTCATCCGGCGCGCACGATGTGCGCGCCACCTTCTCCCACAAGGGGAGAAGGAAGAAAGCACGCCACGGGGAGAACCTACGATCCCCCGCCCGCCGTCCCCGAATTCACCGGCGCGAGCTCGTCTTCCCGGCAGCGCCAGCCGTCGGCGGCTTTGACGAAAGCGAAGGTCCGCTGGATTCTCAGGCGGCGCGTGACGTTGAAGGCTTCGCCGGATCGCTCCTTGCTGCCGAGGCCGGGCTGTGGACGGCCCGTCCTGGGGTCCCAGCAGGTGCCGGTGCAGGTGGATGCGACCTTGCTGCACATGGTGAAGGGCGCCAGCACGACCATCTCGATCTCGCCCGTGACCTGCGCCTCCTGGTCGGTCACCTGGCTGTCGAGCGCGTAGACGCGGTTGATGCGGAGGAAATTGCCGCACGAATTGGCGGCGTGAATCCGGGCGGCGCAGAAATCGACGGCATCGGTGTCGGGCGAGAGGGCCGCGACCTGCCGGCCGAACACTTTCTTCGGATCGCCCTTGGCGGCGGCGATCTCCTCGGTCTTGCGCTTCAGATGGTCGGCGAGACAATCTTCCGCGGACGAAAGCTCGGCAAGCGGCACGTTCTCCTTGCCGACGAGATTGCACTTGCGATCGCGCTCCCTCGTCCATCGGCCGTATTCGGCGAAGGCAAAGCGGGCCGCGGTCGGATCCAGCCTGCCGATCAGGCCCAGCACCTGGCTGTTGAGCTCGGTTTCGGTGAGCGCCAGCGACGGGTCCGCGCAGATCAGCGCGCCCGCGGCCGTGTTGGCCGCGAGACAGTCGAAATCGGGATCACGCACGATTGCGGCGCGCTCTTCGGTGACCTTGAGAAGGCACGCCTTCACGCGGTCGAAATCGTCGGTGCGGATCGCGGTCTGGCCGACGATGCCGCAGCCGAGGTTGCGCTGTCGGATCCAAATCGCATTCTCCTCGATCGCGGGCAGGCGATCGGGCAGGCGGGCGAGCCGCGCCTCGATCGCCGTGCCGAGCTTCTCGGCGGCGGCGGCCAGCTCGGCGTCACCGCAGATCAATTGATTGCCGGGATCGCGGATCTGCTGGCAGTTGTTTCGGGCAAATAGCGGCAGCCTGTCGGCGATGGAGCGGTCGGACGGGCCCGATTGCGCGGAGCCTGGTGCCGCCGGCAACACCAGCAGCGCAAGCACAGACAGCACGATGAACCGCATTCCAGTCGCCCCCGCAAAGGCGCCATGCTAGCGCCCCGGATCGCGCGGCGAAACGGCTTTGTGGCGTGACGGTTTACGTGAGACCCGTAGCCCGGATGGAGCGAAGCGTAATCCGGGAGCGGTGCGCGTCGTGAAAGTCCCGGATTTCGCTTCGCTCCATCCGGGCTACAAGAAAATCAGTGCGCCTCGGGTGCGGCCATCGACAACCGCACCGGTTCGTCGACATATTTCATCACGGCGGATTGGTAGAGCACGAACAGCGGCTGGTAGGTCTGGGCCGCGTCGTCCTCGACCATCGCCATGCGGCGGTTGTCGAGCATCAGCCAGTGGCCGCCGAGCTTTGCTGCGGCAACCGCATGCTCTTCGCCGGCCCTGACGTCACGCACCACGACGATGCGGAGGTCCTCATTGGCAACGCCGGCGAGCCGCAGCGCGGCCAGCTTGGCGATGGCATAGTCTTCGCAATCGCCGGCGCCCCGCGCGAAGGTCGCGAGCGGCGAGCTCCAGACGTCGTCGGCGCCGTCATTGGCGGCCCGGATGGCAAGATTGATGGCGCGATTGGTCTCACCCAGCTTCGCGCGGCCGTCGCGGCTGCGGGCCTGGTCGACGATGGCGATCAGCTTGAGCGCCGCGGGCGACGCGCAATTGTCCCGGTCGCCGTCGCACAGCGCGAGCTGCACCATGTCGTCGTCGAGCTTCTGCTTCAGCGCGAACCATTTCTGCTGGAGGCTGCCGGACGAGATGGCGAAGGCGAACACGCCGAACGGCTCGGCGGATCTGCGCACGAGGACGCCGGCTCCAGGCGACAGCAGCGTGCCGGCGCGGAGCTCGGCGGCCGATCCGAGCAGGATCAATCCGCACAGCACAAGGACAGCGCGCCAGGCGCGCGAGCGAGCAGCGGTCTCCATCTGACATCCCCTTCCGGCTTCGCCAGGTCCCCCTCGACCTGGTCGTGCCGGGCTTTGTTGCTTTCGCGGAGATAGTGCGAGACGGGCCGTTTTGTTCTGCTTAACGCGCCCGGCAGGGGGTCCCAAAACCGTGGGACAGGCTGAAACGGGCCTGTGCAAATTGCGTAAAATTTTACGATTCGCCGGCTAGGAGGGCTCCGTCGCCGCGAAATGGAACCAATTGCAGGGAGAAGTTGCGGGAGGGCTGATTCTACCGCTTATGGCTAACAGCCCGTTATTTCACGGGTTCTGTTAGTTGGGTCACAGATTCTGCCCCGTATTTGTCGCAGGATGCTGCGGGGTACTACGAACAAAAGATGACACAAGTATCCGTCGTTCGATAGGGGCGACTGATTACTTTGGATGACTGGGAATGCGTGAAAATAAGCCGAAAACCGACCTCGGAATATTTGAAGAATTACTTCGGCTTCTCTGTGAAGGCGCCGCTATTGGGGACTCCTCCAGCCAAGTGATGGGAATCACACAAGCAATAGATGGTTTCGCTAAGGACTTGGTAATGCTATTCAAGCTTAGGCGGTCGTTACTTACTTAGATTTTAACTCTTTTTTGCGGTGCCCCCCGGTTGAATTACGCTGGCAAATTTGACGCCACGATTCCCCTTGATGGCGAGGGTTCCCGCTCGGCCGCGGACGTTCATATCGATTCCTTTACGGCCAAGACTTTTATCGCCAAGCCTTTTGTCGCGAAGGCGCACGGTCACGTGCCCGACGGCACGTTCGTTGTTCCCGATGCTAACCTGATCTTCAATGGCGAGTTCAAGCGCGCAGGTCTCGACCTCGTGCTGTCCCACGAGGGGCATGAGTTCGTCATTCACGATTATTTCAAGGGCGACAAGCGCGCAGCGATCGCCTCGCCCGATGGCGCCCATCTCACCGGCGACGTCGTCAACGCGCTCACGGGCCATGTGCAGGTTGCGCAGGCCGCGCCCGGCATCGCCGCCGCGCAGGTCATCGGCCACGTCACAAAACTCTCCGGCAGCGCGACCGCGGTTCGCAACGGCGTCTCGGTCACGCTGAACAACGGCGATAACGTCGAGAAGGGCGATGTGGTCTCGACCGGCGCGGATTCGACGCTCGGCATCACCTTCATCGACGGCACCGTGTTCGGCCTGTCCTCCAATGCGCGGATGGTGCTGAACGAGATGGTCTACGACCCCAACGGGTCGAGCAATTCCTCGCTGCTGAGCCTGGTTGCGGGCACCATCACCTTCGTCGCGGGCGAGACCGCCAAGCACGGCGACATGAAGATCGACACGCCGGTCGCCACCATGGGCATCCGCGGCACGGCGGTGCTGACCCAGATCAACTTCGTCGTTCCCGCCGGCGGCGGCGATCCGCAGCCGCAGGCGAGCTTCCAGGTGCTGGTCGAGCCGAACGGCACGACCGGCTCCTACATCCTGTTCGACAAGGTCACGCTGCTGCCGATCGCGACGGTCAACCAGGCCGGCCAGATGATCCAGATCAGCGGCGGCAACGTCTCGATCACCAACGGGCTGCTGTCGCCGGACGTCCAGAGGCTGATCACAGACGTGTTCACGCTGAAGTTCACCGACAACAACACCAACACCAAGCTGACCACGAACTTCACCGACACGATCACGCAGACCAGCGACGGCCTGGTCATCAAGACGCCGGCCGGCTACATCGCGACCGCGCTCTTCACCAACCTCGGTCAGCAGGGACCGCAGGGGCCCAGCGATCACACGACGCCTTTCAACCGTTACCCCGGCAAGCCTCTGTCTCAGAGCCTCGATCTCAACGGCAATGTGAAGACGGCGTTTGTGCTGACCGAGCGCGCGGACACGACCGGCGACACCACGCATTCCGACACGATCTCCGGCCGCATCACCTTCATCGACCAGAACCTGGGCGACAGGCCCACGGTGAGCGTGAACCTCGCCGACGCGCCGAACTACGTCTACAAGAGCGCCGGCCAGGACGTCACCGGCTCGCTCACCGCGCTCCAGAAGCAGGACATCGCGGCGACGCAGATCCAGATCAACGTCGTCGCCGACGGCGGCAACAACAACAACGGCTCGGCGGTCTGGACCTACACGATCCCCGACCACGTCTTCGACTTCCTCGCGGCCGGCGAAACGTTGACGCTGACCTACATGGTCCGCGTCGACAACAATTTCTCGGTCAGCCCCGAGACCGCCTTCATCCCCATCACGATCACGATCACCGGCACCAACGACAAGCCGGTGATCACCACCAGCGTTCCGGTCATCATCTTTGAAGGCGGCACCAGCGTGCCGGGTGGCCCGCTCACCAGCGATGTGCCGACGACGGGCACGCTGAACTTCGGCGACGTCGATCTCACCGACAAGCATACGGTGTCGGTGGCGCTGACCAGCGCGACCCTGCCTGATGGCACCGTTCCGCCGGGCCCGCTCGCGGCGTTCCAGAGCGCGATGTCGGTCGCGATCGCGGCGGGCGCCGACAGCACCGGAGACGGCACCGGCACCATCAACTGGTCGCTGGCCGATCTGCCGGTCTATCTCGCCGACTTCATCCCGAAAGGTGAGGTCCTGACGCTGGTCTACACCGTGACGCTGACGGATTCGCAAGGCGCGACCTCGAAGCAGACCATCACCGTCACGATCACCGGCACCGATGCGCCCGCGGTGGTGTGGATCGCGACCGACAAGGCCGGCGCTCCCTCCGGCGGCTTCTGGAAGGACGCGGCGAACTGGGCAACCGGCACGGTCCCGACCATCAATGACGATGTCATCGTCATCACCGATCAGCTGCACGGCCTGACGCCGTCCTATCCGGTGACGATCGACACTGCGGCCTACGCCAAGTCGCTGACGATGAACGATTTCGGTGGCCCGCCGCCGAAAGTGATCGTCCAGAGCTCGCTGACGATATCAGGCGCGCTCAACATGGGTGCCGATTCGATCCTCACGACCGCCGCGACCGGAACGATGTCGGTCGGCGGCAAGGCCGAGATTCTGGGCACGAGCGTGCTCACCAATGCCGGCTATCTGACGCTCGCGGGCGGCGGCGATTTCGCCAGCGGCACCAAGATCACCAATTCCGGCACGATCGAGCTGTCCGGCGGCACGCTGAAGACGCTCGCCACGATCCACAACGCCAGCGGCTTGCTGAGGGCCGATGCCGGCTCGACGCTGATCGTCGACACCGCGACGGTCGATGGCGGCACCGTCAGCATTTTGGGCACGCTGGAGCTCGACGGCACCAGCCTGATCGAGAACGGCACGCTGAACAATTCCGGCACAGTCAACGTCAAGGGCACGGTCGAGTTCGCCCACGAGACCGTGTCCAACACCGCGACCGGTGTGATCGAGGTGCTGGCCAACGGCTGGCTGACGATCCATCAGGGCTCCAGCGTTACCAATGCCGGCCAGATCACGGTCGACGCCAGCGGCAAGCTGATCGTCAGCAATGCGACCATCGGAGGAGCTGGTGCGGTGATCGACACCGGTGGCGGTGATGACGAGGGAGGCCCCGTCCTCAACGCCGGCATTCGCGGCGCCGGCACGATTACCAACAACGGTGAGATTGATCTGACCGGCGATGCCGTCCTGAGCGGCGGCATTCTGAAAAACAATACCGTCTTCAAGGTGAGCGGTGCGCGCAATGCGCTCAGCGATGAGACCGTCACCAATGCCGGCATCATCGAAGTGCTCGCCAACGGCGCGCTCGCGATCGAGCAGGGCTCGACCGTCGACAATTCGAGCGGCGACGTCATCGTCGACGGCAGTGCCGCACTGACGCTGGACTATGCCACGATCAGCGGCGGCGCCATCAGGGGCGCCGGCACGATCGACGTCACCGGCGCCAGCAAGATCGACAACGCCGCCACGCTCAGCGTCAGCGCGGTGACGGTCGAGAGCGGCGCCACGCTGACGCTGGACGACGCGACCGTTTCGGGCACCGCGATCGTCAATCACGGCACCGTCAATGTCGATGCGAGCAAGAATCTGACGTTGAACGGTGCGAGCCTGGCCGGCGGCACGCTCACCATCGCCGGCACGCTGGAATCGACCGGCGCGAGCGCGATCGACAACGCCGACGTCGGCAATACCGGCACGATCTCGGTCACCAGCGGCACGCTGACGATCGATCCCGGCATCCTTCACGGCATCACCAATCACGGTCTAATCGAGGCAGTGACCGGCGGCACGCTGAAGCTGACGACCGTCACCGTCGCCAACACCGGCGGCACGATCTCGGTCGACGGGACCTCGAAGCTCTATCTGTCCGACGTCTCGATCAACGGCGGCAGCCTCGGCAATGCCGGCAATCTCTACAGCGTCTCCGGCCTCAACACGATCACGGGTGGCGTCACCAACACCGGCACCATCGAAGTCCAGAGCGGCACGCTCAACCTGTCCGGCGGCATCACCGGTGTCGGCGCGCTGATCATCGACAATAACACGACGCTGGAGCTCGGTGGTGCGGATGCGCAGACCGTCAGCTTCGCCGGCGGCACCAATACGCTCAAGCTCGACAAGACGAGCCATGCCTTTACCGGCACTATCGCCGGTCAGGCGACGACCGGCGGTACTTTCACGGTCACCGGCGATGCCGGCATCAATTCGGGCAAGGGCGACGCGCTCGACTTCACCGCTTCGGGCGGGACGATCGGCAGTCGCGGCAACATCGTCCTGGCCCCGAGCGGTACGCTGACCGGTGCGACCAACGGCATTGTCGTCACTCAGAACGGCATCGGCGACATCTCGCTGACGACATCGGGCGACATCACCGGCCAGACCGGCAACGGCATCGTGCTGCACGACGGTGCGAACGGTGCAGGCGATATCACGGCGACCATCGGCGGCGGCGTTTCCGGTGCGGTCGGCCTCGACATCGTCTCCCATGGCAACGGCGCAGTCACCGTCACCAGCAACGGGCACATCTCCGGCACGACCTCGTTCGGCATCAATGTCGACCAGGACGATGCGGGCGCGGTCGGCTCGACGCACATCACCAATACCGGCTCCGTGGTCGGCGCCGATGGTTTTGCTGCGATCTCCATCCAGGAGAACGGCACCGGCGCTGCATTTATCACCAACTCCGGCACCATCGGGCCAGCCGATGCCGGCAGCGTGACCTCATCGACCTATGCGATCGTCGAGACTGGCGGCGAGATCACGATCAACAACGCCGGCCACATCAACGGCAACATCTCGGTCGCCACCGCCACGTTCAATAACGAGACGGGCGGTACCTGGACGGTCGCCGGCAGCGGCGTGTTCGGCGATGCGTCCTCGATCGTCAACCACGGCGACATCGATCTGCACGGGGCCTCCATTTCCGGGGCCGATCTGACCATCGAAAATTATGGCGACATCGACAGCTGGGGCACTGCGTCGATCACGGGCGACATCACCAACACCGGCACCGGCTCGATCGAGGTTCACACCGGGACGCTGACGCTGTTTGGCTCGCTGTCGGGCTCGGCCACGGGCGCGGTCGTCGTCGATGCCGGCGCGACGCTCGAGGTCAAGGGTGCGGTATCGCAAACGATCACGCTTGCCGGTGACGGCGCCGAGCTGGAGATCGATACGAAGGATTTCGGCGGCTCGATCGCGGAGCTGTCCGCGAACGACAAGATCGACCTGACGATGATCAAGTGGGGGCCTGGCACCAGCGCGGTTTATGTCCCGGATGCCGACCACCCCGCGAACGGCGGCGTGCTGACGGTCACCGGCGACGATGGCAAGAGCATCAGCCTCACCCTGATCGGAGACTATCGCGACGCGCACTTCGCGGGCAGCGATGAGGGTGGCCACACGCTGATCACGATCCATGCGGACGACGATGCGCCGACATTCACCACCACGGATGTGGCGCAGCTGACCGCAAGCTTCTCCGAGCAGCCCGATACCACCGGTTCGTCCTCGACGATCGACCCGTCGCCGGCCGCGACCGGCTCGATCGACTTCAAGGACATCGACCTGACCGACCGTCCGACGGTGACGAAGGTCGACCAGGACGTGACCTGGCTCGACGGCGCCACCGACCTCACCGCGTCGCTCACGCCCGACGAGACCGCCGCGTTGAAGAACGCGCTGACGTATCAGCTGACCGGCAAGAACAACGGTACCGTCACCTGGCACTATTCGATCGCCGACAACGCGCTCGATTTCCTCGGCCAGGACCAGACGGCGAAGGTCGTGTCCACCATCACGCTCGATGATGGCCGGGGCGAGACCACCACGACCGACGTCACCATCACGATCACCGGCAAGAACGACGCGCCGACGCTCGACAGCGCGACGCTGGCCGCCGTCGCCGGCAACGACAGCGATCCGGCTGGCAGCAAGATCCGCGATCTCTTCACGAACAAGTTCCATGACGCCGACACTGGCGCGACCTTCAAGGCCATCGCGGTGACGTCGGACGCCGCGACCGTTGACCAGGGCGTCTGGCAGTACAAGGTTGGCGGCTGCTGGGTCGATGTCGACTCGGTCGGTGATGCGAATGCGCTCGTGCTGAGCTCCGCTACGCTGATCCGGTTTGTGCCTGCAGACGGATTCAGCGGCGAGCCTGGCGCGCTGGGCGTCCACGCTCTCGACGACACCTATACAGGCGCCATCACCACCGCTGGCTCGACGGCGACGATCGATCTCACGGCGACGGGCACCGGCGGCACCGCGTCGATCTCGCACGACATCACCACCATCGGCACGAGCGTGACGCCTGCCATCGGTCCAGTCATCAATACCGAGAGCTTCCACGTCGAGCACATCCGCGAGAACAGCAACGATATCATCACCGATCTGGTGGTCACCGATACCGATTCTGGCGCGGCGACGGACATTTTCACCGTCACGGTGTCGACCTCGCATCCGGATACCAGCAGCGTCAGTGCATATCCGACGACGGGCTCGCTCGAGCAGATCAACACCGGCCTCGCAGAAGGTGCCGGCATCACCTACGACCCGACAGGCGCCAGCACCGAGCAGTATCCGCAGCCGCCTGCGACGGACAAGATCAAGGTGACCGTTGCCGACTCGACCGGTCATTCCGACACCGTGAACTTCATCTTCGTCGAGGGCGCCAGCAGCCAGGGCATCCGCCTGGAGGGCACCGACGGCAAGGACGTGATCTTCGCCACCGAGTCGAGCGACACGCTTATCGGCGGCGGCGCCAAGGACCAGTTCGTGTTCGCGCCGACGTCGTCGCAGTCCGCGGTCCAGCACAGCGTCGACGATTTCGAGGTCGGCCTCGACAAGATCGACCTGCGGCAGTTCGGCAGCATCAGCTCGCTGCACGACGTCAATATCGCTCCGCAATCGGGCGACGCCCTGATCACGCTGGACAACCACGAGACGATCCTGCTGAAGAACGTGATCGCGGCAAATCTGAAGGCCAGCGATTTCATCTTCCACATCACCTGATCGCCGCCCGGGCCTCCTGGCGGCCGGCTCGCAGCTTGACCGCGGCAAAAAATCCTTAATCCTCGACCGCCGGGGAATAGCCAATCGCTCGCGGACGCTCCATGATCGGTGCGCCGGGCGCGATACAGGTCAGGAAGTCCGACTGAAATGAAGCGTCTCAAGATCCTGCGGCGGTGGTTTGCGCGGAAGCTCGGCTTCGCGCGGCTGATGTGCCTTGCGCTGCTGGTCGTCTTTGCCGGCGCTCGTGTCTGGGATCCGCCGCCGATCCAGGAATTGCGGCTGCGCACCTTCGACATGTTCCAGCTGATCGATCCCCGCCACAAGGCGGCGCGGCCGGTCACCATCGTCGACATCGACGACAAGAGCCTCGCCAAGCTCGGCCAGTGGCCATGGCCGCGCACGCGGATCGCGGACCTGATCCAGAACCTCACCGGTAACGGCGCGGTGACGATCGGCTTCGACATGGTGTTCTCCGAAGCCGACCGGCTCAACCCGGATCTGGTCGCGAGCCAGATGCGCGATCTCGACGACGCCACCCGCGCCAGGCTGCGCGAGCTCCCGACCAACGACCAGATCCTCGCCGACGCGATCAAGCGCTCGCACGTGGTGCTGGGCGAAACCGGGCAGCCGGCGATCTCGTCCGAGATCGACAAGTCGTTGCCCTTCACCGGCGTCGCGACGGTCGGCGAAGCGGATGCCGAACGTTTCCTGTTCGAATTCCCCGGCCTGTTGCGTAACGTGTCCGTCATCGAGAAGGTCGCGGCCGGCCGCGGCCTGTTCTCGATCAAGACCGAGCGCGACGGCCTGATCCGCCGCGTGCCGTTGATCATGCGCGCCCAGGGCAACATCATGCCCTCGCTCAGCCTCGAGATTTTACGCGTCGTCACGGGAACGCCGACGCTGCTGGTCCGGACCGACAAGACCGGCATCAGGGCCGTGCGCCTCAAGGGCGTGGAGATTCCGACCGACAAGAACGGCCAGCTCTGGGTGCACTACGCCCGCCAGGATCCCTCGATCTACATCTCGGCGGCCGACGTGCTCGACAACACCGCGCCGCCGAACAAGATCGCCGGCAAGCTGGTGCTGGTCGGCACCTCGGCGGTCGGGCTGAACGACATCAAGACCACGCCGGTGTCATCGACCATGCCGGGTGTCGAGATCCATGCCCAGGTGCTGGAGAGCGTGCTCAGCGGCGCGGTGATCTCGCAGCCGAACTATGCGCTCGGCGTCGAGCTGATCGCCGCGCTCGTGATCGGCCTGCTCGTCATCATCTTCACGCCCAATCTCGGCCCTGTCCGTCTGGGGCTCGCGGGCGCGATGTTCGCCGCCATCCTGGTCGGCGTGTCCTGGTTCTTCTACGCGCAGTACCGCTACCTCATCGACTTCACCTATCCGCTGCTCTCGACCACCGCGATCTATCTGACACTGATCTTCGCGAGCTTCGTGCGCGAGCAGCGTCAGCGCGTGCAGATCCGCGGCATGTTCGCGCAATACATGTCGCCCGTCCTGGTCGAGCAGCTCGCGCAGTCGCCCGAAAAGCTGGTGCTCGGCGGCGAGGAGCGCGAGATGACGATCATGTTTTCCGATGTGCGCGGCTTCACCACGATCTCGGAGAGCTACAAGCAGGATCCGCAAGGCCTGATCGCGCTGATGAACCGCTTCCTGACGCCGTTGACAGACGTCATCATCGATCAGAAGGGCTACATCGACAAGTACATGGGCGACGCCATCATGGCGTTCTGGAACGCGCCGCTCGACGATGCCGAGCACGAGGTCAACGCCTGCGAGGCCGCGATCCAGATGCTGGAGCAGATCGACGCGGTCAACAAGGAGCGCGAGCAGGAGGCCGCCGACGGCGGTCACGTCTACATCCCGCTCAATGTCGGCATCGGCCTCAACACCGGCATCGGCGTCGTCGGCAACATGGGCTCCGACCTAAAGAAGAACTATTCGGTGCTCGGCGACAGCGTGAACCTCGCCTCGCGCCTGGAAGGCCAGTCGAAGGAATACGGCTTTCCCATCATCGTCGGCTCCAGGACCGCGCTCGCCGCCAAGGACAAGTTCGCGATCCTCGAGCTCGACTTCATCATGGTCAAGGGCAAGACCGAGCCCGAGGTGATCTACGCCATCGCCGGCCGCGAGGACGTGATGCATTCGGGCGCTTTCCAGCGCCTGCGCAACGTCACCATCGAGATGCTCGGCTGCTACCGCGGCCGCGACTGGCAGGGCGCGCTGGAAGCGATCGAGCGCGGCCGCCGCAGCGAGGATGCCGACACGCTGGAAAAGCTGTTCAAGCTGTACGAGGCGCGAATCAAGGAATTCCAGATCAATCCGCCGGCGGAAGGATGGAACGGCGCGTATGCGCTGCTGACGAAGTAGCGGTGTGAGTGCGTGGCCATCGCTGGTGCTGCACTGAAAGTGTCGTCCCCGCGTACGCGGGGACCCATACCCCCAGGGAGATGTTATCGCGCGAGCCGGTAACTCCGAGTCTTCGCCAAACCACTCCCTGCGGTTATGGGTCCCGGGCTCGCGACTACGTCGCGCCCCGGGACGACAGCGGTGTTTGGCGCGGTAGCGTCCGTCTGCTCTTCGCCACCAACATCAACTCCCGTAGGGTGGGCAAAGGCGCGCTAAAGCAGGATGGGGTTAGGTTGAATCGATTTGGGATTCCCAAATCGGTGTGTTTCTGATTCACCATGCTGGCTGGGTTGGAGGCCAGCATGGATGGGCAAGCCTTATTCTCTGGATCTTCGCAAGCGTGTCGTGTCCGCGATCGAGGGCGGGATGTCCCGCAATCAGGCAGCCAAGCAGTTTGGGGTCGCGATCAGCACAGCAATCGGTTGGATGCAACGGGTAGAGGAGACCGGCAGCGTTGAGCCTGGTCAGATGGGCGGTCATAAGCCGAAGGCGGTTTCGGGAGACCACGCGGTTTGGCTGTCGCAACGGATCAAGGACGGCGATTTCACTATACGGGGGCTCGTTGCCGAGCTTGCTGGACGCGGCCTGAAGGTCGACTATCACTCGGTGTGGGACTTCGTGCATGCCGAGAAGCTCAGCTTCAAAAAAAAGCGTGGCGGCTGGCGAACGCGATCGACCCGCGGTCGCGCGGCGGCGAGCCCAGTGGACAAAATATCAAGGACGCGTCGAAGCTGAGCGGCTCGTCTTCATCGACGAGACATGGACCAGAACCGATATGGCGCCTTTGCGGGGATGGGCGCCGCGCGGGCACAGACTTCCTGCCACGGTTCCCCACGGCCGCTGGAAGACCATGACCTTCCTGGCGGCGCTGCGCCATGACCGGATCGATGCACCATGGTTCATCGAGGGGCCGATCGATGGCGTGAGCTTCCGCACCTATGTCGAGAAGGTTCTTCTGCCTGTCCTTCGACCCGGCGATATCGTCGTCTTGGATAACCTCGGTAGCCACAGGAGCAAAGCAGTTCGCCAACTCATCCGTTCGGTCGGCGCCAAACTCTTCTTCCTGCCCAAATACTCACCCGACCTGAACCCGATCGAGCAGGTCTTTGCCAAGCTCAAGCATCTGCTCCGCAAAGCTGCCGCGCGAACCGTCGACGCGGTCTGCGCCGCAATCGGCCACGCACTCGATGCCTTCACCCCCGAGGAATGCGCCAATTACCTGAAAAATTCAGGCTATCGAACTTAATGCCATCACGCTTTAGCGCCGTGCCCACCATCTTACTCCGCGTATAGAGGTGGTGGGCACGCTTACGCTTTGCCCACCCTACGACACCGGCGTTTGCCGCCTTCACTCCGTCCCGATCGTCGTCAGATCCTGGAACCAGTGCTGCGCCTGCACGAACTGCTTGATCTTCGGCGACAGCGCGTGCGGGTTGGTGTCGTGGACGACCCAGACCAGCACGGCATCGTCGACGATCAGCGCGTGGGCCTGCGCGATCAGATCGTCCTGCTTGGCGGTGTCGAACGTCTGCTTGGCCTCGCTGATCAGCGCGTCAACCTTCGGGTTCTTGTAGCCGCCCCAGTTCACGCCGACCGGCGCGATCTGGTCGGAGGCGAAGAAGCGGACGATGGCGTAGAGCGGGTCCGAGGTGACATAGGCGATGTTGTTGGCGGTGATGCCGGCGTTCATCTCGTCGGCCGCGCCCTTGCGCCAATGCGTATATAATGTCTCGAGCTCGACCACCTTGAAGTCGATGTCGATGCCGATTTCCTTGAAGCTTTGCTGCAGGAATTCGTTCATCGGCAGGGACAGCATCTGGCCGGTGCCGCCCTGGGCGATGATGAAGGTGGCCTTCAGCGGCTTCGCCTTGGAGTAGCCGGCCTCTTCGACCAGCTTCTTGGCCGCGGCCAGATCATATTTCAGCTCGAAGGTCGGTTTGCCGAACCACGGGCTCGACGGGTCGACCTGGCCCTTGGCGGGTTTTGCAAGCCCGTTCATCAGACCAACGACTTCGTCACGGTTGATCGCGAGATTCAGCGCCTTGCGCAGGCGGATGTCGGTCCAGGGCGAGCCCGGCAGCACGCTGAGGTGATAGTTCCAGACGTGCGGCGTGACGTTGTCGACGATCTTCATGCCGGCGGCTTTCAGCTGCGGTACGGCGTCCGGCGCCGGCGTCTCGATCAGGTCGACTTGGCCTGCGAGCAGCGCATTGGTGCGCGTCAGCGCTTCCGGCATCGGCACCAGCACGATCTTGTCGGCCTTTGGAATGCGCTTCTTGTTCCAGTAGTCCGGATTCTTCGTGAGCTCGGCAAGCTCGCGCGGCACCAGCTTGGTCAATTTGAACGGACCGGTGCCGGAAGGCTGGCTCGCGAACTTGTCCCAATCCTTGCCGAGCTTCTCGTACTGCGCCGGGCTCGAGACCAGGAACCACAGCATCTGATAGGGGAAGAAGGAATCGACCGTCTTGGTCGTGATCTCCACCGTGAAATCGTCGATCTTGGCGTAGCTCGCGACCGAAGGCAGGCGGGTCTTCACCTGCGCGCTCTGCCGCTTGTCGAATTGCGGCGCCTTGTCGTTGAGCACCTTGTCCAGATTCCAGATCACCGCGTCGGCGTTGAACTCGCTGCCGTCGTGAAACTTCACGCCCTTGCGCAAAGCAAACCGCCATTTGGTCTTGTCGGCATCATCCACCTTCCATTCGGTGGCGAGCCCGGGCACCAGCTTGCCGGGGCGGTCGGCGACGTCCATCTCCCAGGCGACCAGCGGATCGTAGATGGTGTACGCCGTGAACTGATAGGCGCCGGCGCCGCGATCGGGCTGGCCCGTCGTCAGCGGGATGTCCGCCATCGAGATGCCGTAGCGCACCACCGTTTCGGCGCGTGCCGTGATCGCGGATAACGCCAGCGCAAGCACGGCGAGACAGGTCGATAGTCGGATACGCATGGCCCAAGGCTCCCAGGAGATTTCAGAGCCAAACTTGCAATCTTGATGCCAGAATAGGCAGGACGGTGGCTTTGCCGACACGTGATCACACAGACTTGTCGTCGCAGGGGCAATTTGCAGAAAAAGTTTCCCCATTGGCATAGCCATTGCATACGTTTGCATCAAAATTAGTCATTGAAAGCCGGAAGAGGACTGAGACGATGCTTATGAAGACAACCACCCGCGCGGCGCTGATTGCTGCGCTGGCTCTGACGACTGCGGCCGCGTGGCCGAGCGTGGCAAGCGCCGAAACCGTGCTGCGCATCGGCATGACCGCTGCCGATATTCCGCGCACATTGGGCCAGCCCGATCAGGGTTTTGAAGGCAACCGCTTCACCGGCCTCACCATGTACGACGCGCTCACGGGCTGGGACCTGTCCTCGGCCGACAAGGCGAGCGTGGTAATCCCGGGCCTTGCCACCGAGTGGAAGGTCGACGATGCCGACAAGACCAAGTGGATCTTCAAGCTGCGCCCCGGCGTCACCTTCCATGACGGCTCGCCGTTCAACGCCGATGCCGTGGTGTGGAACGTCGAGAAGGTGCTGAAGCAGGATGCGCCGCAGTTCGACGCCAGCCAGGTCGGCGTGACCGCGTCGCGCATGCCGACGCTGGCCTCCGCGAAGAAGATCGACGACATGACGGTCGAGCTCACCACCAAGGAGCCCGACAGCTTCCTGCCGATCAACCTCACCAACCTGTTCATGGCGAGCCCGGCGAAGTGGCAGCATTTCTACGACAAGGCGGAAGGCGCCGACGCCAAGGCGAAGTCGCAGGCCGCGTGGACCGCGTTCGCCAAGGACGCCGCGGGCACCGGCCCGTGGAAGATGGCGAGCTTCACGCCGCGCGAGCGCCTCGAGCTGGTGAAGAACGCGGCCTATTGGGACAAGGCGCGCGTGCCCAAGGTCGACAAGATGGTGCTCCTGCCGATGCCGGAAGCAAACGCGCGCACCGCGGCGCTGCTCTCGGGGCAGGTCGATTGGGTCGAGGCGCCGGCGCCCGACGCGTTGCCCGAGCTCAAGCAGCGCGGTTTCAAGCTCTACGCCAACGAGCAGCCGCATGTCTGGCCGTGGCAGTTCTCGCGCGTCGAAGGCTCGCCCTGGAATGACATCCGCGTCCGCAAGGCCGCCAACCTCTGCGTCGATCGCGAGGGTCTCAAGGACGGCCTGCTCGCGGGCCTGATGGTGCCGGCGACCGGCACCTTCGAGCCCGGCCATCCCTGGCGCGGCAAGCCGACCTTCGAGATCAAGTACGACAAGGCGGCTGCGCAAAAGTTGATGCAGGAGGCCGGCTTCGGTCCGTCAAAGAAGCTGACGGTGAAGATCCAGACCTCGGCGTCGGGCTCCGGCCAGATGCAGCCGCTGCCGATGAACGAATATCTCCAGCAGGCGCTCGCCGAATGCTATTTCGACGTGAAGCTCGACGTCATCGAGTGGAACACGCTGTTCACCAACTGGCGCCGCGGCGCCAAGGACCCCAGCGCCAACGGCTCGAACGCGACCAACGTCACCTACGCGGCGATGGACCCGTTCTTCGCGCTGGTGCGCTTCCTCCAGTCCGGCATGGCGCCGCCGGTCTCGAACAATTGGGGCTTCATCCACGAGCCCAAGTTCGACGAGCTGGTGAAGAAGGCACGGCAGACGTTTGATCCAGCCGCGCGCGACGCTGCGCTCGCCGAGCTGCACGCGGCCTCCGTCGACGATGCAGCCTTCCTCTACGTCGCCCACGACGTCGGCCCCCGCGCCATCAGCCCGAAGGTGACGGGCGTCGTGCAGCCCAAGAGCTGGTTCATCGACTTCTCGCTGGTGTCGATGCAGTAGTTCGCGCCACACGCTCAGTGCACCCTCTCCCCTTGTGGGAGAGGGCGGCTTCGCGGCAGCGAAGCCGGGTGAGGGGTCTCTCTCCGCGAGCGACCCTCTCTCTCATTCGATAACGCTGTATCTGCGGATAGATACCCCTCATCCGGCGCGCTGATCGCGCGCCACCTTCTCCCACAAGGGGAGAAGGAAGAAAGAAGACCAGTGCTCGCCTATATCGCTCGCCGCATCGTCTATGTCATTCCGATCGTCATCAGCGTGGCGCTGGTGTGCTTTCTGCTCGTGCACATCACGCCGGGCGATCCGCTGGTCGCCGTGCTGCCGGCCGACGCCTCGCAGGAGCTCGCGGCGCAGCTCCGCGCCGCCTATGGTTTCGACCGTCCGCTGCCGGTGCAGTTCGGCCTGTGGCTGCTGCGTGCCCTTCATGGCGATCTCGGCAATTCCATCGCGACGGGGCGTCCCGTGCTCGCCGAGGTCATGCGCGCGGTCAGCAACACCGTCACGCTCGCGATTGCGGCCGCCATCATCGGCTTCACGATGGGCATCCTGCTCGGCCTGATCGCCGGCTATTTCCGCGAGACCTGGATCGACAAGGTCGCGACCTCCTTCGCCATCGCCGGCGTCTCCGTGCCGCATTACTGGCTCGGCATGGTGCTCGTCATCATCTTCTCGGTGCAGCTGAACTGGCTGCCCGCGGTCGGCGCCGGGCCGAACGGCTCCAACTCCTGGGCCTGGGACTGGGCGCATCTGAAATATCTCGTGCTGCCGGCGATCACGACCTCGGTGATTCCGATGGGCATCGTCACCCGCACCGTGCGCGCGCTCACCGGCGACATCCTCAGCCAGGACTTTGTCGAGGCGCTGCGCGCAAAGGGCCTGCACGAAACCGGCGTGTTTCGCCACGTCATCAAGAACGCCGCGCCCACCGCGCTCGCGGTGATGGGGCTTCAGCTCGGCTACATGCTCGGCGGCTCGATCCTGATCGAGACCGTGTTCTCCTGGCCGGGGTCGGGCTTCCTGCTCAATTCGGCGATCTTCCAGCGCGACCTGCCGCTGCTGCAGGGCACGATCCTGATCCTGGCGCTGTTCTTCGTCTTCCTCAATCTGCTGGTCGACATCGCGCAAGCCGCGATCGACCCGCGCATCAAGCGGGGCTAGCCGATGAGCGAGCTTCCGTTGTCAGCGACCGCCGACGCCGCGCTCCAGGCCGCGCCCGCGACCAAGGCGCGCGGCTATTGGGCGACCGTCGGCCGCCGCATCGCCCGCGACAAGGTCAGCATGGCCTGCGCGCTGGTGCTGCTGCTGATTTTCCTCTCCGCGGTGCTCGCGCCGTGGCTCGGACTTGAAGATCCCTACAAGGGTTCGATGATCCGCCGCCTCCGCCACATCGGCACAGCAGGCTACCCGCTCGGCACCGACGAGCTCGGCCGCGACATGCTGGCGCGGCTGATCTATGGCGGCCGGCTGTCACTCGTTATCGGCATCCTGCCCGTGATCCTCGCCTTCTGCATCGGCACGTCGCTCGGCCTCGTCGCTGGCTATGTCGGCGGCAAGCTCAACACCGCGATCATGCGCACGATCGACGTGTTCTACGCCTTTCCCTCCGTGCTGCTCGCCATCGCGATCTCCGGCGCGCTCGGTGCCGGCATCCTCAATTCCATCGTGTCCCTGACCGTTGTGTTCGTGCCGCAGATCACACGTGTTGCCGAAAGCGTGACCACCGGCGTGCGCAACATGGACTTCGTCGAAGCGGCGCGTGCGTCCGGCGCGGGGCCCTTCACCATCATGCGTGTGCACATCCTCGGCAACGTCTTGGGCGCGATCTTCGTCTATGCGACCAGTCTCATTTCGGTCTCGATGATCCTGGCCGCAGGTCTCTCCTTCCTCGGCCTCGGCACAAAACCGCCGGAGCCGGAATGGGGACTGATGCTGAACACGCTCCGCACCGCGATCTACGTCAATCCCTGGGTCGCGGCATTGCCGGGCGCGATGATCTTTGCGGTCTCGATCTGCTTCAACCTGCTCTCGGACGGCCTGCGCAGCGCCATGGACATTAGGAACTAGGCCATGAGCGAGAGCAACACATCCGTTGAAATGCTGGAGCCGGTCGAGGACGTTGGCGGCGTCGCGCAACCGCTGCTCCAGGTCAACGGCCTGACCAAGCATTTCCCGGTGCGCGGCGGGCTGTTCGCCGCGAAACGCACCGTGCGCGCGGTCGACAACGTCTCCTTCTCGGTCGCGAAGGGCGAGACCGTCGGCATCGTCGGCGAATCCGGCTGCGGCAAGTCGACCACCGCGCGGCTGCTGATGCATCTGATGCCGCGCGATACCGGGGACATCATCTATGACGGCATGACCGTCGGCCAGGCGCTGTCGTTGCGCGAGCTGCGCCGCGGCATGCAGATGGTGTTCCAGGATTCCTATGCCTCGCTCAATCCGCGCCTGACGATCGAGGAATCGATCGCGTTCGGCCCGAAAGTGCACGGCATGGCCGATGGCACGGCGCGGGCGCTGGCGCGCGAGCTGCTCGGCAAGGTGGGCCTGCGGCCGGAAAACTTCGCCAACCGCTATCCGCACGAGATCTCCGGCGGCCAGCGCCAGCGCGTCAACATCGCGCGTGCGCTGGCGCTGTCGCCGCGGCTGGTGATCCTCGACGAAGCCGTTTCGGCGCTCGACAAATCCGTCGAGGCACAGGTGCTGAATTTGCTCGCCGATCTCAAGCGCGAGTTCGGCCTGACCTATCTCTTCATCAGCCACGACCTCAACGTCGTCCACTACATCAGCGATCGCGTGCTGGTGATGTATCTCGGCGAGGTCGTCGAGCTCGGCCCGGTCGACCAGGTCTGGGACAACCCTGCGCATCCCTATACGCGTGCGCTCCTTGCCGCGATGCCGTCGTCGGACCCGGATCGTCGCACCGAGAAGCCGCCGATCACCGGCGATCCGCCCAATCCGATCGATCCGCCGCCGGGTTGCCGCTTCCACACCCGCTGCGCGTTTGCGGAGCCGCTCTGCGCAAATGCAGCACCAAAGCTCACCGCGCTCGATACAATGGGCCACGAAGCCGCGTGCTACATGGCGATACCGGGATCAGGCCATAGCCGCGCGCCCGCAGAGGAAACAGCATGACAAGACCGACACCCAAAGAGATCAAGCCGATCGCGCAGATCGCCGGCGTCCCTGTTGATGACGAGATCGCGACGCGTATCTCCAATTCCATCGGACCGGCCTTCGAAGGCTTTGCGGCCATCGCCGGCACGCTGCCGTTCGATCTCGAGCCCGCGCTCTATCCGATCGCGCAGACGCAGAAGGTGTCGAAATGAGCCGTGAGCCTGCATTGATGACGCTCACCGAGGTCGCGCGCGCGATCGCGATGAAGCAGGTGTCCTCGCATGAGGTGACGCGTGCGCTGCTGCACCGCATCGCGCAGTGGCAGCCGCATCTGAACGCCTTCATGTCGGTTGAAGCCGAGTCCGCGTTGAAGGCTGCCGATGCCGCGGATGCCGAGCTCGCCAAGGGCAATGTCCGCGGTCCGCTGCACGGCGTGCCGCTCGCGCACAAGGACATGTATTACGACGCAGGCCACGTCTCGACCTGCGGCTCGCTGATCCGCCGCGACTTCGTGCCGACCGTCACGTCCACGGCCTTGCAGCGGCTGAAGGATGCCGGCCAGGTCCGCCTCGGCACGCTGCATCTGGCCGAATTCGCCTATGGCCCGACCGGCCACAACGCCCATTATGGCCCGGTGCGCAATCCCTGGAACGTCGCGCACATCACCGGCGGCTCCTCGTCGGGCTCGGGCTCGTCGGTCGCGGCGCGCCTGACGTTTGCGGCGCTCGGCTCCGACACCGGTGGTTCGATCCGCATGCCCGCGCATTTCTGCGGCGTCACCGGGCTGAAGACCACCGTCGGTCGCGTCAGCCGCGCCGGCGCGATGCCGCTGTCGCAATCGCTCGACACCGTCGGTCCGCTCGCCCGCACCGCCGAGGATTGCGCGCTGCTGCTGGCGCTGATGGCCGGTCCCGATCCCGCGGATTCGACCACCAGTCATGAGCCGCTGTCCGACTATGTCGGCGCCACCAAGGGGTCGCTCAAGGGCCTGAAGATCGGCGTGCCCGCGTCCTTCTATGTCGACGATCTCGACGGCGAGGTCGCGCGCGTGCTGGACGAGACCATCGCGGTGCTCAAGCGCGAGGGCGCCGACATCGTCACAGTCGAGCTGCCGGACCAGCGGCAATTGTCTGCGGCAAGCCAGCTCGTGCTCGCGGCCGAAGCGGCCGCCTTCCACAAGCGCTGGATGATCGAGCGTCCGCAGGACTATGGCCCGCAGGTCCTGATGCGGCTTCAGAACGGTCTCGCCGTTCCCGCCATCACCTATCTCGAAGCCATGCGCTGGCGCGGCCCCGCACTCGCCGCGCACAATGCGGCCACCGCTGGTGTCGATGCGGTCATCGCGCCGGCATCGCCGGTGCCGGCGCCGACGATCGAGGAGAGCGACGTCGGCGGCGGCCCGAACGCGCCGGCGATGGTGCAGCGGCTGACGCTGTTCACCCGCCCGGTGAATTTTCTGGGCCTGCCGTCGCTCACCATTCCCTCCGGCTTCACGAAAAGCGGCCTGCCGGTTGGCATGCAGCTGATCGGCCGCTCCTTCGATGAAGCGACCTTGCTCACCATCGGCGCCGCCTTCCAGCGCGTCACCGACTATCACGATAGGTTGCCGAAACTGCCGTCATGACAAAGCTCGTCGACATCTCAGGCCTCAACATCCGCTTCACCGGGGAGCGCACGGTCTATGCCGTGAACGATCTCAGTCTCTCGCTCGGTGACGGCGAGGTGCTGGGCCTGCTCGGCGAGTCCGGTTCCGGCAAGAGCGTGACCCTGCGTGCGCTGATGCGGCTGCTGCCGAAGAAGCGCACGCAGATTTCGGGCAAGGTCAACGTGATGGGCCGCGACGTGCTCGCCATGAACGACGAGGAGCTGTCGTCGTTCCGCGGCCAGACCGTGTCGATGATCTTTCAGGAGCCCGCGCTCGCGCTCGATCCGGTCTACACCATCGGCGCGCAGATCGCCGAAAGCGTCGTGCGCCACGAAGGCAAGAGCCTTGCGGAAGGGCGGGCGAGGGCGCTCGAAATGCTCGAGGTCGTGCGCATTCCCTCGGCCAGGCGGCGGCTGGATGCCTATCCGCACGAGATGTCCGGCGGCATGCGCCAGCGCGCGATGATCGCGCTGGCGCTCGCCTGCCGTCCCAAGATCTTGCTGGCGGATGAGCCGACCACCGCGCTCGATGCCACCGTGCAGATCCAGATCCTGCTGTTGCTGCGCGAGCTTCAGCGCGAGTTCGGCATGTCCGTCATCTTCGTCACCCACGACATAGGTGTTGCGATCGAGATCTGCGACCGTGTCGCGGTGATGTATGCTGGCCAGATCGTGGAGCAGGGGACGCTCCGCGACATCGTCCGCACGCCGGTGCACCCCTACGCCAAGGGCTTGCTCGCCTCCACCATCCACGGCGCCAAGCGCGGCGCCCGGCTGGAGACCATCCCCGGCACCCCGCCCTCGCTGGCCGAAAAGCCGAACAACTGCTCCTTCGCCCCCCGCTGCACGGTCGCCCAGCCGCGGTGTCTGGAGCAATTGCCTGCGAATGTGGAGGTCGGACCGGGCCGGGCGGCGAGGTGCGTGCTGGCGGAGCCGGTGACGGCGTCGTAGTTCGTTCTCCAGCCGTACTACATCCCCGCGCAACACTGCGCTCCCTCCCCCTTGCGGGGGAGGGCGGGGGAGAGGGGTAGCCACAAACTCAGACCTCGCCCGTGGCCACCCCTCTCCCAGGCCCTCCTCCGCAAGGGGGAGGGAATGAGAGAGCGGCGCGTCCCTCACTTCAAATCGCGCACTTCTTCAGAATCCCTCTACGACAACACCGACTTGTCACAGTTCACCTCGCACCGCCGGCCAACTGCACTCCTACTGTGCATGGGGTTGTTTTCGACATTTTTATCCGAACCGACCATTCAGACCCCATTCATCCCGGTTCCGGTTCCATGCCCCCGTTCATGGAGAGGGACTTCAACTTATGTACATTTCTGGCCAAGGCCTCATCGTCATCCTGTTCGTCGGCCTCGTCGCCGGCTGGCTCGCCGGCAAGGTGGTGCGCGGCAGCGGGTTCGGCATCATTGGCGACATCGTGATCGGCATCGCCGGCGCGTTTGTCGCAAGCTTCCTGTTCCCGAAGCTCGGCATCCATCTCGGCACCGGCCTCGTGTCCGAGATCATCTATTCCGCCATCGGCGCCATCATCCTGCTCCTGGTGGTGCGGCTGGTGCGCGGCGGCGGCCGGCTCTAGCGTCACATTGGCTCGGTGAGCCAGAACTTTCGCCTCTCCCCCGCTGGGGAGAGGCCGCGATGTCTGCTATAAAAAGCCGCAAAGACTGTGAAATACCGGACTTGCGTGCGAGGCCGTCAGGGGTAGAGGTGGCCTATCAGGGACCTGGATTAATTCGGCCGCGTTCGTCGCGGGGGAATACGATGTTAATCCGGGTCGCGTACCCCTGAACGACCTAGGAAATCAGGGGCGTTGCCCCTTACCCGAAAGAGATCAGACTGATGGCAGCCGTACCCGGCGTCCGCCGTTCAGAGCTCGGTGACGCCTTGCGTGCTTGTCGCACGGCGTTCGTCGGCGTCGGCTTGATGAGCTGCATGATCAACCTGCTCTATCTGACTGGGTCGATCTTCATGCTGGAGGTCTACGACCGGGTTCTGCCGAGCCGCAGCGTTCCGACTCTCGTCGGCCTGATCATCATCGCCAGCTTCCTCTATATGGCGCAGGGCATGCTCGACATGATCCGAAACCGGATCCTGGGGCGGATCGGCACGGCGCTCGATGAAGCCCTCAACAAGCGCGTGTTCGACACCGTCGTGCGCCTGCCGCTCCTGGTCGGCAGCCGCAACGAGGGCCTGCAGCCGCTGCGCGACCTCGACAATGTCCGCTCGTTCCTCGGCGGCATGGGTCCGAGCGCGTTCTTCGACCTGCCCTGGCTGCCGCTGTACCTGGCCATCTGCTTCGCCTTCCACGTCATGATCGGCCTCACCGCTCTGGTCGGCGCCATCATCCTGGTCGGGCTGACGCTGGTCACCGAATTCATGTCCCGCCAGCCGGCCAAGGACGCGATGGGCCTTGCCGCCCAGCGCAACGATCTCGCCGCCTCCAGCCGACGCAACGCCGAAGTCATGGTGTCGATGGGCATGACCGGCCGGATGAACCAGCGCTGGAGCGAAGCCAACGAAAAATACCTCGACGGCAATCAGCGTGCGAGCGACGTCGCCGGCGGTCTCGGTGCGGTCGCAAAAGTGCTGCGCATGATGCTGCAATCGGCCGTGCTCGCGGTCGGCGCCTATCTCGTCATCCACCAGGAGGCGACCGCAGGCATCATCATCGCCGGCTCGATCCTCTCCGCCCGCGCCCTCGCGCCGGTCGATCTCGCCATTGCGCACTGGAAATCCTTTGTCGCGGCACGTCAGAGCTGGCAGCGCCTCACGCGCCTGCTGGAGCAGATGCCGCCGCAGACGATGCCGACCCAGTTGCAGGCGCCCACCAGTCGTCTGTCGGTCGAAGGCATCGCCATGGTGCCGCCAGGCGATCAGCGCCTCATCGTGCAGGACGTCACCTTCGCGCTCACCGCCGGCAATGGCCTCGGCGTGATCGGGCCGAGCGGCTCCGGCAAATCGTCGCTGATCCGCGCGCTGGTCGGCGTCTGGCATCCGGTCCGTGGCAAGGTGCGGCTCGACGGCGCGGCGCTCGACCAGTGGGCCTCCGACATGCTCGGCCGCCACATCGGCTATCTGCCGCAGGACGTCGAATTGTTCGGCGGCACCATCGCGCAGAACATCAGCCGTTTCGAGCCCGAAGCGACCTCTGACGGCATCATTTCCGCGGCGAAGGAAGCCGGCGTGCACGAGATGATCATCAAGATGCGCGAGGGCTACAACACCCAGGTCGGTGAGCAGGGCACCGCGCTCTCCGCGGGCCAGGCGCAGCGCGTGGCGCTGGCGCGTGCGCTCTACGGCAGCCCGTTCCTGATCGTGCTCGACGAGCCCAATTCCAATCTCGACACCGAAGGCGACGAGGCGCTGACCCGCGCGATCCGCAGCGCGCGCGAGCGCGGCGCCATCGTCATCGTGGTGGCGCATCGCCCGATCGGCGTCGAGGCGGTCGACCAGATCCTGGTGCTGCGCGACGGCCGTATGCAGGCGTTTGGGCCGAAGGAGCAGGTGCTTGCCCAGGTGCTTCAGCCGCGCGTGACGCCGCCGGCACCGATCAAGATCGTCAGCGAAGGCGGAGTGCCCAAGTCATGAGCACGATGGCTATCGGCGGCGGAAAGCCCGCCGCGAAGAGGACCGTGCGGGATTCCATCAGGTTTCATCTGATGCTCGGGCTGGCCATCGTGCTGGCCCTCGTCATCGGTCTCGGCGGCTGGGCGTCGACGGTGCAGATCTCGGGGGCCCTGATCGCGCCGGGCCAGGTCGTGGTCGAATCCAACGTCAAGAAGGTGCAACATCCGACCGGCGGCGTGGTCGGCGAGCTGCGTGCCCGCGACGGCGACGTGGTCAAGGCCGGCGATATCGTGGTGCGGCTCGACGACACGGTCACCAAGGCGAACCTCGCCATCGTCACCAAGAATCTCGACGCCGCGCTGGCGCGCACGGCGCGGCTCCAGGCCGAGCAGCGCGGTGTCGACAAGATCGAGTTTCCGCAATCGCTCCTCGATCGCGGCAACGATCCCGACGTCAAGAACCTGCTCTCCGCCGAAACCAAGTTGTTCGACGTCCGCGTCAATGGCCGCGCCGGGCAGAAGGCGCAGCTCCGCGAGCGTGTCCAGCAGCTCAACGAGGAGATCGAAGGACTCTCCGCGCAGGAAAAGGCCAAGGACAGGGAGATCGTCCTGGTGCAGCAGGAGCTGGTCGGTGTCCGCGATCTCTATGAGAAGCACCTGGTGCAGATCTCCCGCCTCACCACGCTGGAACGCGACAGCGCCCGCCTCAACGGCGAGCGCGCGCAATACATCGCCTCGCGCGCGCAGGCCAAGGGCAAGATCACCGAGACCGAGCTACAGATCATCCAGGTCGACAAGGACATGGTGAGCGAGGTCTCCAAGGATCTGCGCGAGACCAACGACAAGATCGGTGAAATGATCGAGCGCAAGGTCGCCGCCGAAGACCAGCTCCGCCGTGTCGACATCCGCGCGCCGCAGGACGGCATGGTGCTGCAATCGACCGTGCATACCGTCGGTGGCGTCGTCACCGCCGGCGACGCGCTGATGCTGATCGTGCCGCAGGCCGACGATCTCCAGGTCGAGGCCAAGGTCAATCCTGTCGATATCGACAAGCTCCAGATCGGCCAGAAGACGCTGCTTCGCCTGTCTGCGTTCAACCAGCGCACCACGCCGGAGCTCAACGGCGTCGTCAGCCGCGTGTCGCCCGACGTCACCACCGACCAGCGCACCGGGCAGAGCTACTACACCATCCGCGTATCGATGCCCGCGGAAGAGGTCGCCAAGCTCGGCGACTCCAAGCTGATCCCCGGCATGCCGGCGGAAGCCTTCGTCCAGACCGGCGACCGCACCATGCTGTCCTATCTGATGAAGCCGCTGCACGACCAGCTGATGCGGGCCTTCCGCGAGAAGTGACGCGCGAAAGCGCGTCGTCCCGGAGCGCGCCGCACACTCGCTGTCATCGCCCGGCTTGACCGGGCGATCCAGTATTCCAGAGGCGGCTGTGATCGAACCGGGACGCCGCGGCGTACTGGATGCCCCGGTCAAGCCGGGGCATGACAGTGGAGCGTGTGGTCCGCAAACCGCCCTTCGCTGACGATTGCCATCGTTCTTTGCTATAGTTCGACTCATGCCCAGCAACCCGGCGGTCGAACAATGCAGTCCCCACCCTCCATCGCCACCAAATCCTTCACCGACGCCGTCCTCGCCGTCGCCCGCCTCGAGGAAATCTACGAGCGCAACACGAAATTCCTGCGCGACCGGTTCGAGGCCTATGTCAACGGCGAGGCGATCACGACGCGGGTGCGGGCCTATTATCCCTTCGTCCGCGTCACCACCGCGACGTATGCGCGGCTGGACTCGCGTCTCGCCTACGGCTTCGTCGCCGGCCCCGGCGTGCACGAGACCAGCGTCACGCGGCCGGATCTGTTCCGCGCCTATCTCACCGAGCAGATCGGATTGTTGATCCAGAACCACGGCGTTCCCGTCGAGATCGGCGAATCCGCCGAGTCGATCCCGATCCACTTCGCCTATCGCCGCGACATCAATATCGAAGCCGCAATCACCACCAGCGAGAATTCCCTTGTGACGCGATCGCTGCGCGATGCGTTCGACGTGCCTGATCTCGCCACCATGGACGATTCGATCGCCGACGGCACTTTCGAGCTTCAGCCGGGCGCGCCCGAGCCGTTGTCATTGTTTCGCGCCGCCCGTGTCGATTATTCGTTGCGGCGGCTCTACCACTACACCGGAACCGATCCGGAGCATTTCCAGAATTTCGTGATCTTCACCAACTACCAGTTCTATGTCGATGCCTTCGCGCAGCTCTGCCAGCAGCGGCTGCAGTCCGGCGAGGCCGGCCTCGAAGCCTTCGTCGCGCCCGGCAATGTGAGCACGGGCAGCGGCGGCGCAACCAGCGGGGTGGCGCCTGCCCGCGCGCCGCAGATGCCGGCTTTCCATCTGGTCGCGCCTGGCTATCGCGGCATCACCCTGATCAACATCGGCACCGGCCCGTCGAACGCGCGCAACGTCACCGACCACGTTGCTGTGCTGCGCCCGCATGCCTGGCTGATGCTCGGCCATTGCGCAGGCCTGCGCAACACGCAGCGGCTCGGCGACTATGTGCTCGCCCACGGCTATGTGCGCGAGGACCACGTGCTCGACCGCGAGCTGCCGCTCTGGGTGCCGATCCCGGCATTGGCCGAGATGCAGGTCGCGCTCGAACAGGCGGTCGAGGACGTCACCGGGCTCGAAGGTTTCGAGCTGAAGCGCCTGATGCGCACGGGCACCGTCGCGAGCGTCGACAACCGCAACTGGGAGATCTCGGGGCCCGAGGTGATCCGCCGCATGTCGCAGTCGCGCGCGGTCGCGCTCGACATGGAATCGGCCGCGATCGCCGCCAACGGCTACCGCTTCCGCGTTCCCTACGGCACGCTGCTGTGCGTCTCCGACAAGCCGCTGCATGGCGAGATCAAGCTCGCGGGCATGGCCAGCGAATTCTACCGCCGCCGCGTCGGCCAGCATCTCGAGATCGGCCTGAAGGCGCTGGAGCGGCTCAAGCAGCAGGAATCGGAACGGCTGCATTCGCGAAAGCTGCGAAGCTTCGCCGAGGTCGCGTTCCAGTAAAGGACAACGTGACTGTCGTACGAACGCTGACGTCTCTGTGAGCACAGTGTCCCGGAATATCGCGGCCGACGCAGGGTTATCACGTCGTCCGGGGTCGCTTGAACAGGACAGGAGGCAGACATGATCACAGCGATGATCAGGCTCGTCACGCTCGGTACATTTGCGGCAGTACTGTTGAGCTCGCCGGCCTTTGCCGCCGGCGGCGGCGGTGGTGGTGGTGGCGGGGGCGGCATCAGCTCCACTGATCCCTATGCCGGAGCCTACGCGGATCAGAGGCTGCAGCCGCAGCCAGTCTACCCGAAGCGCTGGGGCACCAAGGCAACACACAAAGGCAGGAAGCCGAACAACCAGTCCAGTATCGGCGATCCCGCCTTCGCGGCCGGCTACCGCGTGGCTTATGACACCATCTACGAGCGAAACGACTATGCGACCGCGATCGAGCAACTAAAATCGCTCGGCCATGACGACCATCCGAACGTCGCCAACCTCATCGGTTATTCCTACCGCAAGCTCGGCGACTACGAGCAGTCGCAGGTCTGGTACGAGCGCGCGTTGAAGGCAGATCCGAACCACGTATTGACGTGGCAGTATTACGGGTTGTGGCAGCTCGAGCGGGGTAACCGCGAGCAGGCGCTCTATCATCTCAACCGGATCGCTGCCATCTGCGGGACGGATTGTGAGGAGTATCGATCGCTGGCCGCGGCACTCGACAAGCCGACCGGCACGGCGCTCGCCTACTGACGTCGGAGCCGGGCCGACCGACGGAAGCTCGCTGTTGATGAACATCGCATGACAGCGATGCCTCCTGGCGCGGGTGGTGACAAAGCGTCAGATTTTCAGCATTGTCCCGTTCGGGGGCGCGAACGGGACAATTGGATGCCGCTGTCGCGCGACAGGATCATCGGCCACGACCTCGAACGGTTGGCCTTCCGCTTCACGATGATGCGTGAGGATGAGGTCGTGCATTGCCAGATCAGCGATGCCGCGATGGACGAGCTCGCGGGCATGCAGGGCACCGAGAGCAGCGCGCGCCAGGCGCAATTCCTATCCCTGCGTGAGACCATCGAGCGGCTCGCGTCGGATATCTATGACGAAGCGCCGCGGGTCCAGGGATATGTGGTGCGGATCTTCATGCGGCATCTGGCAAGATAGCAGGGCATGCGTGCAACTCGCCACGGCTGCGAAAGGATTCATTAAGGGCAGCCTGTAGTTGCAATGGATGACGGTGACCCGGCGTGAGATGATCTCTCGCGGTAGCCCACACCAAAACTCTCACATGACCAGAAGATCAATCCTGCTGCTCCTCGTCGTCGCCCTGCTGGCCGGAAACCTGGCATATGCGAGCCTCTCCGGGCCGAGCGCGTTTGCGCGCGATTTCGATCAGAACATCGCGCGCTTCCCTTTGGCCGCGTCGATTGCCCGCAGCGATCCCGCGCTCAGGGCGGTCTTCCTTCGGGAGACCGAAGAGGCCTTCAACGAGGGCGGATGGCCCGCCGCCAATGGTGCACTCAACATGATCCTGGCGAGCGAGATGGAAGTCTATGCCGACGACGAGCACATCAATGCCCTGGACCGGGCGGAGCTGGCGACCCTCCTGAAGCTCGCGAGCAACCCGTTGGCTTGCAAGTCCTATCTGTTGGCCGGTTCCCAGCGCGGTGAGTTTACGGACGCAGCGCAAGAGGTTGCGGATCTTGGTGCGGCACATGGGGCGGCGATCGCAAACGGCTTCGAACGCAGGATGAAGGGTGTTGCCCGGACGCAGGCGAGCGACGCTGAAATCGCAGCGGTCGAAACGCAATTGCGTCTGGGGCCATTCGCGGAGCTCACCCGGCAGGAGCTTGGCGCCCAGTCGAGATACCTCGGCGGCAACGCTGCTCTGATGTGCAGCGCGGCGACCAAGAAGCAGCTCAATCTGCTTTCAATGGACAGTGCCGACTCGGCCTCCGCCTCGCGCAAGCGGAGAGCCGGGGAGTACGATATCGATATCGTAGAGGTTCGCGCGAAGCTCTGCCGCGAGCCCGGCAACGGCTTGTCCTGCTCTTAGACCGGCGCGGCGCCGGGCCGAGGGCCGCGTTACGGCTTGGCGCTTTCGGCGAAATGCTTGCGAAAGAACGCGACGACATCTGCGTGAGATCGAAATCCGGCGCATCGGTGCAGACGGCGGGCGCCTCCCGGGCGTCCTTTGGGGTGCAGGTCGCGAGGAAGGAAAAATGCCGGGCATTGTCCACGAAATGGTAGTCCGGCTTGATCGGAAGCCTTTGATTGATCGCTGCCGCACAGCATCCGGATAGACCATCGGCATTCTGCGCGGGGTCAGAACTCCACAATTGAACCGGCACTGCTATTGCTTTCAGATTCTCCTCGGGGAAGACGAACACCGGATAGGGATCGATGATGACCGCGGCCTTGACGCGCTTATCATGGGTCGTCGGCTGATCAGGAAGCTCGCCGCTTTCGAGTTGCTTGCACGCCCTCAGGCTGGAGGTCTCGCAATTCGGCAATCCCTTGCGCAGATCGGGATCGCCGCCGATGACGACAAGGCCGGTGTAGCCGCCAAACGAAAACCCGTAGAGCCCGATGCGCTGAGGATCGATGCGGGATGTGTCCGACCACCCGTCGAGCATATAGTCGATCAGCCGGCTCATGTCCGTGGGGCGCTCGACGAGAACCGAAAGACTGTCGGTGCGGCTGGTGTCACGCATGGTGTCGCCGGGATGATTGAGCGCCGCCACGACGAACCCGGCATCGGCCAAAGCCGCGGCGGTGTCATGGTGACCGCCGAACCATCCACGGCGGCCGTGCGACATCACGATGAGTGGAAGCTTTTCTCCGGTGACCGGACATGCGGGCACGGCGAAGAAGGTGGCGCCACGCGCATCCATCTCGCGAGGTGGCTCTGCACACGGAGTCCAGACCAGCAATCGGATTGCCGGTCCCGCCGGACCGGCAGGAATGTCGAAGTTTCTGACCCCGGCGGCTTGCGCCGTCGTTATCCCAAGGACGAGCAGGGTCGCGAAGACGAACGCAGGAAGTTGCATCATTGCTCCTATCGCGCCTGGGCGGTGACGCGCTTGCTCATGCGCCGGCACGACGGTCAGTCCGGCTGGAGATCGGGAGCGCGTGCGGTTCCCATGTGAGGGCGTTCACCCCTCCAGCTTCCTCAGCAACAGCTTCAGCGCCGTGGCAGCAAACATCTGCATGTTCGCAAACCGGTCGTTGTTGCCCGTCTCCAGCGTGATCACCTCCGCCGCGGGTCCCGAAACCGCCATGCAGCTGTGGCCGGCGGCATCGCCATAGCGGTTGCCGGTGGGGCCGGCGGCGCCGGTTTCGGACAGGCCCCAGTCGCAGCCGAAGCGGCTGCGCATCTGTTCGGCCAGCAGCTTTGCATAAGGCTCCGACGAGGAACGAAAGCCCTTCATTCCTTCGTCCGAAATATCCATCAGCACGCGCCTGGCATCGCGGGTGTAGACCACCGCGCCGCCGAGGAAATAGGCGGAGGCGCCGGGCACCGCGAGCAGGCTGGCCGAGATCAGGCCGCCGGTCGAGGATTCAGCCACTGCAATGGTCTGTTTGCGCGCGATTAGTCGGGCCGCAACCTGTTCCGCAATGCCGACGAGCTCTTTCATCCCTTTAACCTCTCAGTCCTCGCAACGGAGCTGTGCCTTCCTAGCATATGACAGCGGCCTTGGCCGAGTTGCGGACGACAGGCAGGCCTGCTTGAATGGTGGACAAGACAAAACGTGACGAGGAAACGTGAAGGAGACGTGATGGCGTCCCTGATCGCCGGCGGGGTGGACTGCGACGTGCATCCGGCCGTGCCGCATCTGACCAGCCTGCTGCCGTACCTCAACGACTATTGGCGCGATCAGGTGACGACGCGCGGCATGGTCGACCTTGTCTCACAATCCTATCCGCAGAACTCGCCGATCGTGGCGCGTCCCGATTGGCGGCCGGAAACCGGCAAGCCCGGCGCAAGCCTGGAGGACATGCAGCGCCATCTGCTCGATCCCTTCCAGCTTACGCACGCCATCTGCAATCCACTCTACGGCGTGCAGATGGTGTTTTCGGAAGATTTGCAGGCCGCCTTCTGCCGCGCGTTGAACGAGTGGCTGGTGAAGGAATGGCTCGATCGCGATTCACGGCTGCGTGGTTCGATCGTGATCCCCACGCAAAATGTCGAGAAAGCCGTCGCCGAGATCGAGCGCTGCGCACAGGACCGCCGCTTCGTACAGGTGCTGATGCTGGTCATGGGCGACACGCCGCTCGGCAAGCGCGCGCTGTGGCCGATCTACGAAGCGGCGGAACGGCTCCAGCTGCCCGTCGGGATTCACGCCGGTTCCGCCTATCACAATCCGCCGACTGCCGTGGGCTGGGGTTCCTATCACATCGAGGATTATGTCGGTCAGGCCCAAGCGTTCCAGACTCAGCTCACCAGTCTGATCGTCGAGGGCGTGTTCGCCAAATATCCGCGGCTGAAAATGGTGATGCTCGAATCCGGCGTCTCCTGGATCTCCCCTTTTCTCTGGCGCCTGCACAAGTTCTGGCGCGGGGTGCGAATGGAGACGCCATGGGTCGATCGCGCGCCGCTCGACATTGTGCGCAGCAACATCCGGTTCTCTTTACAGCCATTTGATGCGCCGCCGGAACCTGAGACATTAATTCGCCTGTTTGATCATATGCAGTCCGACGAATTGGTTCTATTCTCCACGGACTATCCGCACTGGCAATTCGACGGCCAGGACGCGCTGCCCGAGGGCCTCACCCCCGATCTCGTGCGCAAGATCATGATCGAAAATCCGCATGCGACCTATCCCCGCCTGACTTAGCCCGCTGCCAAAGGAGGCAAGGCGATGAATGTCCAATTCCGCGAGAGCACCGAAGCCGCTTCCCCACTGACCGTCAAAACCGCAATCGCGGACTGCGACATCCATCCGGCACGCGCCACCCGCACCGAGCTCTATCCTTATCTGGCGAAACGCTGGCAGCATCATCTCGAAGTCTACGGCGTCCATGCCTATCAGGGCATGATGGAAGGCCCGCCCTATCCGAAGGCCCAGCCCAACGCATCGCGTCGCGACGCCTATCCGCCGGAAGGCGGGCCGCAGGGCTCTTCGTTGTCCTTCATGCGGAAGCAGCTGCTCGATCCCAACAACGTGGAACTCGGCGTGCTCAATCCGCTCAACACCGGGCAGGGCATCCGCAATCACGAGCTCTCGGCGGCGCTGTGCTCGGCGATCAACGACTGGCAGATCGACAAATGGACCAGCAAGGACAAGCGTCTGAAGGCGTCCATTGTCGTCGGCAATGAGGACGGCCTGTCGGCCGCCGCCGAAATCCGCGAGCGCGCCGGCGACAAGAATTTCGTGCAGGTCCTCCTGCTCAGCCGCAATGTCGAGCCGCTCGGTCAACGCCGTTACTGGCCGATCTATCAGGCCGCGGAAGAGGCGGGGCTTCCCGTCGGCGTGCACGCTTTCGGCTTCGGCGGCAATCCGATCACGCCGTCCGGCTGGCCTTCCTATTACATCGAGGAGATGGTGGGCCACTCGCAGTGCCAGCAATCGGCGCTGGCGAGCCTTGTCTTGGAAGGTGTGTTCGAGCGCTTTCCGAAGCTGAAGATGGTGATGATCGAGGCCGGCTTCGGCTGGGCCCCGTCGCTCGCCTGGCGGCTCGACAAGGTCTGGCACCGGCTGCGCAGCGAAGTGCCGCATGTGAAGCGGCCGCCGTCGGAATATATCCGCGAGCAGGTGTGGTGGACCACGCAGCCGATGGAGGACCCGGAGCGGCGCGAGGATCTGTTCGACGTCATCAAATGGATCGGCTGGGACCGACTGCTGTTCGCGACCGACTATCCGCATTGGGACTATGACGAGCCGTCGCGCGTGCTGCCGGCGGGCGTCAGCGACGCCAACCGCGAAGCGTTCTATCTCGGCAATGCGCGCAAGCTCTATGGGATAGCCGCATGATCCGGAAAAGTGTGAAGCGGTTTTCCGATCAGATCATGCGGAAGACATAAGCATGGCGCGGCACGTGATTGCGGCGGTGGATGAGCTTCCGCCGGGCACGCGAAAATTTCTGGAGATCGACGGACGGCCGATCGCGGTCTTCAACATCAAGGGCGAGTATTTCGGCCTGATGAACCGCTGCCCGCATCAGGGCGCCGCGCTGTGCGAGGGCCCGCTGATCGGGCTCGCGCAATCAAAGGATCCCGGCGAGATCGAATACACCAAGCTCGGCGAGATCATCCGCTGCCCCTGGCACGGTTGGGAGTTCGACATCCGCACCGGCCAGTCCTATTGCGACCCCCGCCGCTTCCGCGTGAAGGCCTATCCGGCGCATGTCGAGCCGGGTGCGAGCGTGGTGAAGGGCCCGTATGTCGCCGAGACCATCCCGGTGAAGGTCGAGAGCGATTACGTGGTGGTGGAGCTTTAGGTTACTGTCATTCCGGGGCGATGCGAAGCATCGAGCCCGGAATCCATCGTGCCGCAAGAATGTTGGGAGAAATGGATTCCGGGTTCGCCTCTTCGAGGCGCCCCGGAATGACCATCAGTGGCTCACCGCCGGCGCCGCTTCACCGGTCGCATCGTACGTCGTCACCGCTTGGCGGCCACCGCGATAGACGATGGATGCGGCAATGATGCCAAGCGCAGCGGCGAACATCAGCCAGAAGCCGGGTGAGGCTTTGTTGCCGGTGTAGTCGATCAGCAAGGTCGAGGCGAATGGCGTGAACGTGCCGAACAGCGCAGCGGCGAGCGCGAAGGCCAGCGAGAAGCAGGTGGTGCGGACATGCGCCGGCACGATCTCGACGAGAGCACCGAGCATGGTGCCGCTGTACATGCCGAAATAGAACGAGAACAACATCTCGACCGCGAGCAGTTTGCCGAAAGTCGGCGCGGCGACCAGCCAGGACAGTGCCGGGTAGGCGGTGACGAGCGCCAGGCCGGCGATGGCGAGCAGTACCGGCTTGCGGCCGATGCGATCGGACAGCGCGCCGCCGACGGGATTCCAGAAGAAGTTGGTCACGGCGACGAGCAGCGTCACCAGCAGTGCGTCCTGCGTCGAGAGCTTCAGCACCGTCTTGCCGAAGGTCGGCGTGTACACGGTGACGAAGTAGAATGTCGTCGTGGTCAGGACCGCGATCATCATGCCGAGGATGACGATGCGCCAGTTGGCGAGCGCGGAGGCGAACACCTCGTTTGCCGTCGGGTGCTTCTTCATGGCGAGGAAGGCCGGCGTTTCCTCGAGCGTCCGCCGCAGCATGAAGATCAGGGGAATGATGAGGCAACCGACGAAGAAGGGAATGCGCCAGCCCCAGGCGGTCACGACGTCCGCCGGCATCACCTCGGACAGGATGAAGCCGAGGATCGAGGCCACGAAGATCGCGACCTGCTGGCTCGACGACTGGAACGAGGTGTAGAAGCCGCGATTGCCGGGCGTGGAGATTTCCGCGAGATAGACCGAGACGCCGCCGAGCTCGACGCCGGCGGAGAAGCCCTGCAGCAGGCGGCCGATCAGCACGATGACGGGCGCGGCGATGCCGATGGTCGCATAGCTCGGGCAGAAAGCGATCACGACGGTGCCGATCGCCATGATGCCGAGCGTGACGATCAGGCCCTGGCGGCGGCCGATGCGGTCGATGTAGGCGCCGAGCACGATCGCGCCGACGGGGCGCATCAAGGCGCCGAGCCAGAACACGCCGAAAGTGTTGAGCAGCGACGCCGTCTCGTTGGTGGAGGGGAAGAACGCCTTGCCGATCGCGGCGGCATAGAAGCCGAACAGGAAGAAATCGAACTGCTCGAGAAAATTGCCTGATGTGGCGCGCAGGATCGCGCCGATGCGCGACTTGATCTCGGGCGGATTGGTTGCTGGTCCAGCCATGACGTTACTCCCCTGGAAGGCGCGGCCGGACCGGAACTCATTCCACGGCAAGGCAGCAGATTGCCTGCTGCGACAATCTGTCCTACCCCTCTCGCGCGGGGCGCGGCGAGTCAATCGATTTCACCGCGGAAGCTGATGATTTTTCAGGCTTTATTCTGCGTTGCAGCGATCATCCACTTGCGGAACGCGGCCAGCTTCGGCGCCTCGCGCCGGCCCTCCGGCGCGACCAGGTAGAAGCCCGCATCGGCCGGCAGCGCGATCTTGAAGGGCACCACGAGCCGGCCCTTGGCGATGTCGTCCTGGACGTAGGAGGTCCGGCCCATCGCCACGCCGATGCCGTCGATTGCGGCCTGGATGGTCATGAAGATCATGTCGAAGGTGATGCCGGGCTGCCTGGCGATGTCGCCCGGAAGGCCGGCCGCCGTCAGCCATAGCCGCCAGTCATCGCTGTTGGCATTGGAGGTGTGCAGCAGCGGATAGCCTTTGAGATCCTCAGGCTGGCGCAGCGGCTTGTCGCCGCGCAGCAGCGACGGACTGCACACCGGAAACAGCTCGTCCGCCATCAGCCAGTCGGCGCGCAGGCCCGGCCATTGACCGCGGCCATAGCGAATCGCGGCATCGACATTGTCGCGCTGGAAATCGACGAGGCTGGTCGAGGTGGTGATGCGGACGTCGATGCCGGGGTGCTGCTCCTGGAAA
Source organism: Bradyrhizobium sp. S3.7.6 (assembly GCF_054061875.1). NCBI lineage: Bacteria > Pseudomonadati > Pseudomonadota > Alphaproteobacteria > Hyphomicrobiales > Nitrobacteraceae > Bradyrhizobium > Bradyrhizobium sp. S3.7.6. The sequence goes on from NZ_JBSSEQ010000001.1 coordinate 1,656,491, forward strand.
TCGGTCAGCCGCGGCAGCAGCCATTTCGCAGCGAGCGATGCCAGCGTCGAGACGGTCAGCACCTTGTCGTCGTCCTTGCGCAGCAGCCGGTCGGTCGCAAGGCGGAGGTCATTGAAGGCGGCGCGGACGCCCGGCAAATAGTCGCGCGCTTCCGGCGTCAGCGCCAGCGCGCGGTTCTGCCGGACGAACAGGCGGATGCCGAGCTCCTCCTCGAGCCGCCGGATCTGATGGCTGATCGCGGTCTGGGTCACGTTCAGCTCGGACGCGGCCAGCGTGAAGCTGAGATGGCGCGCGGCGGCCTCAAAGGCCCGCAATCCGTTCAGGCAGGGCAATCTGGCAGTCATCTGGCAGCAGGATGCATGACGTTATTTCATGCGAAGGGGTACAAATTGTCGTTTGTCGCAACGCGGTAGCAAGCAGATATTAGCGGTCAAGTTAGCTCGAGGAGCTGAAAATGTCTACTTTGACCCACAATTCGATGACAAATCATCATGCACCCGGCCTGATCCAGCAGATCGGCGAGACGCTTCACGTCTGGCACGAGCGCTACCGGACCCGCCGCGAACTGACCCACTGGACGGCCCGCGATCTCCACGACGTCGGCCTGTCCTGGACCGACATCGCCTACGAGGCTGACAAACCCTTCTGGCGGGCCTGATTGGCCGCCAGGCCGGCGCCGCCTGATCACAGGGGCGCCGGCGGTCCCTCTTTCCGCAGGGCTCGTGTCATGAGCACTCTTCGCCTCGAAGATCTGAAGCAATATTCGGACGTGCTGCGCACCCGGCAGGGTGAGGCGATCAACATCCGCTTCGTCGAGCCGCGCGACACCGAGGAGCTTCAGCACTATTTCCGCTCGCTCTCGACCCGCTCCCGCTACAACCGCTTCTTCGGTGCGATCAGCGAATTGCCAAAGGGCCTGCTGAGCGAATTCCTCGATGTCGGCGCGCGCGAACGCTTCACTGTTGTCGCGACGAAGATGGTCGACGGCTTCGAGACCATCGTCGCCGAGGCGCGCTACGCCTTCCATGCCGAGACCTCCACACTCGAGTTCGGCCTGTCGGTCGACGACCGCTGGCAGGGCCACGGCATCGCCACTGCGCTGATGAAGAATCTCGAGTGCCGCGCGGCTGCGCTCGGTGCCGAGCACATGTTCGGCGACACGCTACGCTCCAACGAGACCATGATCTCGCTCGCCCGCAAATCCGGTTTCGCTTTCGTCAATCATCCCGACGACTGGAAGCTGGTGCGCTTCGATAAGGAGATCAACGTCGCACCGAAAGATATTCCCTGCGCGAGCTGGCGCCTCGCCGCCCTTTCCCGTCAGGCCGACAGCCCCTCAGCCTCGGCCTGACACCACTCCGAGCCCGGCCTGGTCATCCAGAGCCGGGCCTTTTTTTGCCTTCGCTCAAGCGCCGTCATTGGTGAAGTCGGTCGAGGTCGCGACCGATCGCCATCCCGCCAGCTCCCGCGCAACGAAGAGGTTCTTTGCCTCGATCCGCTCCACCGTGTCGCTGCCGAGCGGCAGGCGCAGCGGCGGGTTCTTGGCATCGACCAGCGTCAGGAAGGCCTGCGCCAGCTTGCGCGGATCGCCGCGCTGGCCGTGGTTGAATTCGGCGGCGTGAGCGCGGGTCTTGCCGACACTCTCGTGATAGTCGTCGATCACCTGCGCGGTGCGCGACAGCGAGGTGTCGTCGAGGAAGTCGGTGCGGAAGAAGCCCGGCTCGACCACGGTGACCTTGATGCCGAGCGGCGCCACTTCGCCGGCCAGCGCTTCGCTGATTCCCTCGACCGCGAACTTGGTCGCGCCATAGACGCCCCAGCCGGGATAACCGGTGTAACCGCCGACCGACGAGATGTTGATGACGTGGCCGGAACGCTGGCGGCGCATATGCGGCAGCACCGCGCGGGTGACGCCGAGCAGGCCGAATACATTCGTGCCGAACAGCTTTTGCGTCTCAGCGCCGCTGGCCTCCTCGATCGCGCCGAGCAGGCCGTAGCCGGCATTGTTGACCAGGATATCGATGCGCCCGAAGCGCTTCACAGCCTGGCCCGCCGCCTCATGCGCCTCGGCCTCGCTGGTGACGTCGAGCCGGGTCGCGAGCAGGCGCTCGTGGCTGCCGAGGCGCGCGGTGACAGTGGACGGATCGCGCGCGGTCGCGACCACCGCATCGCCGGCCTTCAAGGCGGCCTCGGCGATCAAAGCGCCAAATCCGCGGGATGCTCCTGTGATGAACCAGACACGCATGATGTTGCCCTTTCCATTTTGGCCCCGACGATGTGCGGAAGCCGATGGGCAAGGTGTAGCGGCTCGCCATAGCTGAGATAATCTGCTATATATTCCGCAAGCTCTTGAGCCAAATTCATTAATGCGGATTGACCCGTCCGACCTCGCGACCTTCCTCGCCATTGCCCGCCACCGCAGTTTTCGCGCGGCGGCGACCGAGCTCGGCGTGACGCCATCGGCGCTGTCCCACGCTTTGCGCAATGTCGAAGAGCGGCTCGGTCTGCGCCTCGTCAACCGCACCACCCGGAGCGTCGCGCTCACCGAGGCCGGCGAACGTCTGTTTGCCCGCATCACGCCGGCCTTTCGCGATATCGACGACGCGCTCGAGGACCTCAACAATTTCCGCGGCAAGCCCGCCGGCACGCTGCGCTTCACCGCCGCCCGCCAGTCCGCGCAGCTGGTACTGCTGCCGATCGTGACGCGTTTCCTGAAATCATTCCCCGACGTCAGCGTCGAGATCGTCATCAACGACGCCCTGATCGACATGGTCGCGGCCGGCTTCGATGCCGGCGTGCGTTTCGGCGAGACCATTGCCGCCGACATGATTGCGGTCCCGATCGGCCCGCGGCACCGTTTTGCCGTGGTCGGCACGCCCGGGTTCTTCAAATCGCGCAAGCCGCCCACCACGCCGCGCGACCTGAAAGGCCTGCCCTGCATCCGCTACCGTTTCACCTCAGGCGCGCTCTATCATTGGGAATTCGAGCGCGGCGGCATCGAGCTCGCGATCGACGTCGCGGGACCGCTGACGATGAACGACCAGGATCTGATGGTCGATGCGGCGCTCGACGGCGCTGGGCTTGCCTACGTGTTTGAGGCGCAGGTCGAAGCGCTGCTCGCCAAGCGTAAGCTGGTTCGCGTGCTCGCCGACTGGTGCCCGGCCTATCCCGGCTTCTTCCTGTACTATCCAAGCCGTCGCCAATTGCCCGCAGCGCTGCGCGCATTCGTGGATTTTGCGAGGGCGCCCGCCAAGTAGTGAGCTGCGTAGCCCGGATGGAGCGAAGCGCAATCCGGGATTCGTGCCACGTGCGCCAGCGGCCCCGGATTACGCTCCGCTCCATCCGGGCTACGGACCTACTACGAGGACGGAGGAGCGAACCTTACTCCTCCGCAATCCAGATACCCCGGTCGCTCAAAGCGGTCAGTACGGCCTCGATGTCTTCCGGTTCCAGCCTGGTGGACGGCATCAGTTCGTTCAGTTGATCGAACGTGACATACCCAGTCTTCTCCGCCAGCAGCGCGGCTTTCCGCACAATCTCAGACCAATCCATTCAGCCCTCCTGAAAATGGGGTACCTACTCTATGGAATGATCTGATGGTCTTGGCTGCGTAGCCCTACTTCCCCGTAAACACCGCCTTGCGCTTCTCGATGAAGGCCTGCACGGCTTCCCTGTGATCAGCAGTCGTGGTCAGGCGGATCAGCCGTCCGGCTTCGTGGTCGCGAGCGGTCTCGAAATCGAACAACAGCGCCTCGTCGAGATTGTCCTTCATGTAGCGCAGCGCCTGACGCGGGCCTTCGGCGAGCGACTTGGCCAGCGCAAAGGCCTCGTCTTGCAGCCTGTCGTCGGGTACGACGCGGTTGACGAGGCCGATGGCCTCTGCGCGCGCGGCGTCGACGCGATCACCGGTGAACAGCAGTTCGCGGGCCCGCGCGGTGCCGACCAGCCGGGTCAAGAGCCAGGCGATGCCGTAGTCGCCGCTCAGCGCGATGCGGGCGTAGCCGGTGGCGACGAAGGCCGATTGCGCGGCGATGCGGATGTCGCAGGCCATGGCAATGGCGAGCCCGGCGCCGACCGCGGGGCCGGGCAGGGCGGCGATGGTCGGCTTGCGTACCGACACCAGCGCGCCGGTGAGCAGCCGCTGCCGCTCCTGGAGGTCGGCGACCTTGTCGTCAAACGACATCTCGAGCTTCTTGGGATCGCGATGCGCGCCCATGCCCTTGACGTTGCCGCCGGCACAGAAGGCCGCGCCCGCGCCGGTGATCAGAAGCGCGCCGACTTCGGGGCTCTCGCCGCAGGTGCGGATCATCGTCCGCAGCGCCGGCGTCAAGGTGTCCGACAGCGCGTTGCGCGCCTCCGGCCGGTTCAGCGTGATCACCGCGACGCGGTCGCGGATGACGCAGAGGAGTTCGTTGGTGCCGGTATCGATGGTGGTTTCGGTGGTCATATTTCCCGCCCTTGTCGGGTGGGCAAAGCGTAGCGTGCCCACCATCTGTTTGTTCATTCATGGCGGTGGGCACGGCGCTATGCGCCTTTGCCCACCCTACGACAGCTCAACTCAAAACTTCTCCACCCAGGGCCGCAGCTCCAGCTCCCAGCTCCAGGCGCTGCGCGGCTGTTGCAGCACGTTCCAGTAGCTCTCCGCGATCGCGTCGGGATCGAGCATCGAATCCGGCTTGTCGGCGGGTTCGGTCCGCGCCGCGCTGCGGATGCCGCCGTCGATCACGAAATGCGCGATGTGGATGCCCTGCGGCGAGAGCTCGCGCGCCAGGCTCTGCGCCAGCCCTCGCAGCGCGAACTTGCCCATCGCGAACGAGGCCGACTGTGCATACCCCTTGACGCTCGCCGAGGCGCCGGTGAACAGGATCGCGCCGTGCTTGTTCGGCAGCATGCGCTTGGCCGCCTGCTGCGCCACCAGGAAGCCGCCATAGGCGCTGATCGCGATCGCCTGCGCGACATCGGCCGGAACGAGATCGACGAACGGCCCGCGCGTGCGGCCGCTGGCGTTGTAGACGACGAGCTCGGGCGTGCCGAGCTCGCGTTCGACCAGGCCGAACAGCCGCTCGACCTCCTCAGGTTCGGTGGCGTTGCAGGCATAGGCCTTGGCGCCGGTCTCGCTACAGAGCGCGCCTAATTTCTCGATCTTGCGCGCGGCCAGCGCGACGCGGATGCCTTGCGCAGACAGCAGCCGAGCAAGCGAGGCGCTCAGGCCTTCGCCCGCGCCAACGATGAGGGCGATCTTGTATTTCGGATGTTCCATGGCGTGATCTCTCGGAGACGGGAAGCCGCTGATCTATGCATCCGCCGCGCGGACAACCAGCCGGGTCGGTCATAATTCCGCAGAGCGAATTGCTCCTTCACGGCGATCATGCCTCCCTGACAATTTGCGGCTTTATCCGACTTTGCGACTGGAGCATGATCGACATCATCCCAAGCGGCAAGCGATAAGAATTGCCGTCGGGCGGGAACGAAGAGGACGATCATGCACAAGCCGGTCACAGGTGAGCCAAAAAGTGTCGCGGCCGCACCATCCGGTCTGCTGGCGCCCGATACATCAGGCATGAATTTCTATCGCGCCGATCCGGCGCTGACTGATCTGTTGCGTATCCATCTGCCGGATACGCTGTTCCGCCACATCGAGCCGCATCTCAATCGCCTCGGCGAGCTCGCCGGTGGCCATCTCGACGATTGCGCGCGGCTCGCCGACCGGCACACGCCGGTGCTGCACCAGCGCGACAAGTTCGGCCGCGACATGCAATGGATCGAATATCACCCGGCCTATCGCGAGCTGGAGAATGCCGCGTTCGGCGAGTTCGGCATCCACGCGCTTTCGATCCGCAAGGGCATCATGGGCTGGCCCGACAAATATCCCGTCGTGGCCAAGCACGCCTTCACCTTCCTGTTCAACCAGACCGAATTCGGCATGGGCTGCCCGATCAACGTCACCGACGGCTGCGCAAAGCTCTTGGCGAATTTCGGCAGCGAGGCGCTGAAGGCGAAATATCTCGACGGCCTGACCCAGACCGACATGAGCAAGCTGACCCAGGGCGGCCAGTTCATGACCGAGAAGGAGGGTGGCTCCGATGTCGGTACACTGACCACGCGCGCCGTGCAGGAGGGCGACCATTGGCGCCTCCATGGCGAAAAATGGTTCTGCTCGAACGCCGATGCCAAGGTCGTGATGCTGCTGGCGCGCCCCGAAGGCGCTGGCCCCGGCACGCGCGGCGTCGGCCTGTTCCTGATGCCGCGCTTCCTCGACGACGGTTCGCAGAACCATTACCGGATCGTGCGCCTGAAGGACAAGCTCGGCACGCGCTCGATGGCCTCGGGCGAGATCAAGCTCGAAGGCGCGATCGCCTATGCGGTCGGCAAGCTCGACCGCGGCTTCGTGCAGATGGCCGAGATGGTGAACTCGTCGCGGCTCTCCAATGGCGTCAAATCCACCGCGCTGATGCGCCGCGCCTATCATGATGCGATGACGGTCGCCAAGAACCGCGTGGTGTTCGCGGCAAGCGCATCATCGACCTGCCGCTGGGACGGCGGCAGATGCTGAAGATCATGCTGCCGGTCGAGCAGGCGCTGTCGATGAGTTTTCTGACCGCCGACGCACTCGACCGCGCCGAGGCTGGCAGTCAGGATGCTGCGGCGCTGCTGCGCATCCTCACGCCGACGCTGAAATTCCGTGCGACGCGCGATGCGCGCAAGGTTTGCGGCGATGCGCTCGAGATGCGCGGCGGTATCGGTTATATCGAGGAATTTGCCACGCCCCGCCTGCTGCGCGACGCCCATCTCGGCTCCGTCTGGGAAGGCACCGGCAACATCGTCGCCATCGATGCGCTCCGGCGCGCGGTCGGCCGCCACGGCGCCGAATCCGCGCTATCAGCCGATCTGCATGCGCGGCTCGATGATAGCGTGTCGGTCCCGCAGGCCTGGCGCGACAATTTGCGCGGTCTCGTCGATCGCGCCGTCGGCTTCGCGCGCGAGGTCGCGCGCAATTCCGAGAACGAGGCCGATGCGCGCCGCGCGACGAGCTTGCTCTATCACGTCGCGAGCGCGGTCGCGCTCGCCTGGGAAGCGCATCGCATCCACGAAATGCGCGGCGATGCGCGCCGGCTGCTGCTGTCGCGGCTGGTGATCGACCATCGCGTGGCGCCGAGCGATCCGTTCCGGCTGACGGAAAATGCCGCGCAAGCGAAGATCGCAGCGCTGCTGCTCGGGGATCGCGACGCCGGCATGAGCGAGGTTGGCGAACTGGTTCTGGCAGCGTAGGCTGCACTCCACGCTCAAACCAAAAGAAGCGATAGGGAGTGCTCGATGAAGGCCGCCGTCCTTTATGAAGTCAATCAGCCGCTGGTCATCGAGGATGTCAGCCTGCCGAAGCCGGGCCCACGCGAGGTTTTGATCCGCACGGCGGTCGCCGGCCTCTGTCACTCCGATCTGCACTTCATGGAAGGCCTGTATCCGCATCCGCTGCCCGCGGTGCTCGGGCACGAGTCCGCCGGCATCGTCGAGCAGGTCGGCTCCGACGTCACCTATGTGAAGCCGGGCGATCACGTCGTGACGTGCCTGTCGGTGTTCTGCGGCACCTGCGACAACTGTACCACGGGCCGCACCGTGCTCTGCACCGACACCACCGTAAAGCTGTTGCCGGGCGCCTCCAACCGGATGCAATGGTCGAAGCCCGAGAAGTTGCACCAGTTCCTCAACCTCTCGTCGTTCGCCGAGCAGATGCTGGTGCACGAGAACGCCATCGTCAAAATCCGCAAGGAGATGCCGCTCGATCTCGCCGCGCTGATCGGCTGCGGCGTCATCACCGGCTACGGCGCGGTCGTGAACACGGCGAAGGTGACGGCCGGCGAGACCGTGGCCGTGATCGGCTGTGGCGGTGTCGGCATGGCCGCGATCAACGGCGCGCAGATCGCCGGCGCCGGGCGCATCATCGCCATCGACACCAATCCGGCAAAGCTGCAGCTTGCGACCAAGCTGGGCGCGACCGACATCATCAATCCCACCGACGGCGACGTCGTGAAGCAGGTGCGCGACCTCACCAATGGCGGCGTGCATCATTCCTTCGAGGTGCTCGGCCGCAAGGAGACCGCGGAGCAGGCTTTTGGCATGCTGGCGTCCGGCGGCACGGCCACCATCGTCGGCATGATCCCGTTCGGTCAGAAGATCGAGCTGCACGGCTTCGACTTCCTGCGCGAGCGCAGGATCCAGGGCTCGTCGATGGGCTCCAACCATTTTCGCGTGGACATGCCGAGGCTGGTTGATTTCTACCTGCGCGGCCGGCTGCACCTCGAGGATTGGATCTCGGCCAAGCTGAAGCTCAGCGAGATCAACGAGGGCTTTGCCAACATGAAGGCCGGCAAGACGCTGCGCAGCGTGATTGTGTTTGATAGCTAGCAACCGCAATGACGGTGTCATCGCCCGCGAAAGCGGGCGATCCAGTACTCCGCGGCGGAAGCTGTGTGAACCGACTATTGCCGCGGCGTACTGGATGCCCCGGTCAAGCCGGGGCATGACAGCGGAGTGTGAGGATGGCTGACCTCAACTCACCGCGACACGTGCGCTGATACCGCGAGCCACGTCCCGTTCTTCTTCGTCCAGCAATCGGTGTACCGCCCCGTCGCCTGCCGGCCGTCGGCGGTGGTGTAGCTGGTGGCAGCGTGGATGATGGCAAAATCGCCCATGATGCGGATGATGACATCATGCGCATGCAGATTGCGGATTGCGATCGGCCGTGCCGTCTGCTCCAGGAAGGCGGCGCGGTCGACCAATGTCTTGTCGGGATTGGAGCAAAAGAACTCCGGCGCGAGGATTTCGTCGAAGCGTTTAACGTCGCAGTTTTGCACGGACGCGACATAGTCGTGGTTGAGCGCGGTGAGCTGGTCGAGGTCTTGGCTCATGACGTTTCTCTCCCTCTATGTTATTTTACTCCGTCATTGCGAGCGTAGCGAAGCAATCCAGAAATGTCTCCGCGGATGCAGTCTGGATTGCTTCGTCGCAAGGGCTCCTCGCAATGACGGGAGGCACTAGTCATTGAACAAAGGGGGCGGCACGAACCCGCCGAATTCGCGCTCGATCAGCTCGGCGAGCTTGAGCGGCGTGCGGTCTTCCAGCCACGGGCCGACGATCTGCACGCCGATGGGCAGTCCATCAGGCGCAAAGCCCGTCGGAATCGCGGTCGAGGGCAGACCGGGGAGCGTCGCGATGCCCGGCCAGGCGAGCTGGTCGGGATAGACGTGCTCCTTGCCGTCGATCTTGATCCGGCGCTTTTCCTGCTCTGGCGAATGGTCGTGCGGATAGGCCGCCGTCGGCATCACCGGGCAGATCACCGCGTCGAACGACTTGAACAGCTCGCGCCATTGCGCGCGAAGGCGGGTGCGCCCGCCGTTGGCCGCCTGCCAGTCGCGATGGTTGAGCGCGATACCGCGCAGCCGTTCCGCGGCCAAGCTGTTGTCACCCTCTGGCAACGCCGCTGCTGCCGCTTTCGCGCCAGCATAGATGTCGGGCGCGAAAGTCGAGCCGAGGAACGACATCAGCATGCGCATATAGAGCCGCGTGGAGGCCGCGAAATCCGGCAGCAGCGGGCTGTTGCGCTCGATTTTGACGCCAGCCTTGGCGAGATTGTCGGCCAGCCGGTTGATGGTGCCGCGCACCGCCGTGTCGGTCGGCATCACCGGATCGGTGTCGATCACCAGCACGCGGAAATCCCTGAACGCCGTGTGCCGCGCCGCCGGCAGCTCGAGCCGGTAGGCGAGGCCAGCGTCGATCGGATCGGGCCCGGCCATCACGTCGAGCACAAGCGAAAGATCGGCGGCGCTACGCGCCATCGGGCCGATCACCGAGAGGTCACGCTCGAACGGCAAAGGCGGCAGCGGCGGCGGCGTGTGGCCGCGCATGGCGACGAGACTGAAGGTCGGCTTGTGCGCATAGATGCCGCAATGGAAGGCCGGCACACGCAGCGAGCCGCCGATGTCGGAGCCGATCGACAGCGGGCCATAGCCCGCGGCGAGCGCGGCAGACGAGCCGCCAGACGAACCACCGGGTGTGCGGCCGAGATCGTAGGGGTTGTTGGTGGTGCCGTAGATGTCATTGTAGCTCTGCCAGTCGCCGAGCCCGAGCGGCACGTTGGTCTTGCCGACGATGACGGTGCCGGCGTCCTTCACCCGCGTGATTGGCAGTGCGTCTTCCTTCGCGACAAAATCCTTCTGCGCGGGAATGCCCCAGGTCGTGGGCAGGCCGGCGACGTTGTAGGATTCCTTCACGGTGATTGGGAGGCCGAGCAGCGGCTTCCGCTCGCCGCGCGCCCGCGCCGCGTCCGCGTCCCGCGCGGCGCTCAGCGCGCGGTCGAAATCCCGGACGCAGATCGCGTTGACCTTGCCGTCGTGACGTTCGATGCGATCAATCGCATCCTGCGTGAGCTCGACCGCGGAGACCTTCTTTGCGGTCAACGCGGCCGACAGCTCGACCGCGCTCTTGTAACTCCATTCCGTTTTCGCCACGACATGCTCCTGCGCTTCCCTGATGGGATGATGCGCAGTTTGACCGAATGCCGCAACCGCCGTTTGATCGCGATTGATATGTGGCTAGCTGTCATCGCGGGAAGGTCCAGCAACAAGTCGGCCGTCATCGCCCGCGAAGGCGGGCGATCCAGTATTCCAGAGACCCGCATTGGAGAACTCGCTCTCACCACATCCGCCGCGGCGTACTGGGCGGATTCAATCGGTCGTCGCAACACCAATTAATTTCACTCATGACAGCAGTTCGTCAAGCGCCTCCGCTGGCGTTTTCCAGCCTAGTGTCTTTCTCGGTCGGGCATTGAGGGCCGCTGCCACAGCGGATATTTCGTCGGCGCTGTGGATGCTCAGGTCTGTGCCTTTCGGAAAGTACTGCCGCAGCAATCCGTTGGTGTTCTCGTTAGTGCCGCGCTGCCAAGGGCTTTGCGGGTCGCAGAAGTAGACCTGGATACCCGCATCGATCTTGAGACGATCGTGCTGAGCCATTTCGGCTCCCTGATCCCAAGTCAGCGATCGACGCAGTTCTTCGGGTAAGGTGATGACGGTGCGCGTGATCGCATCGCGCACGGCTTCGGCCCCGTGTCCCGCGAGCGCAGGTCCGTTCTTCACGCGCGGAGCTTCGCCATGCCCCGCCAACCGGGGAAGGTGCAATAGCATCGTGAAGCGCGTCGTGCGCTCGACCAGCGTGCCGATTGCCGAGCTGCCAAGACCGAGGATGAGGTCTCCCTCCCAATGTCCCGGCACTGCTCGATCGGCAGCTTCAGCAGGGCGCTCACTGATCATGATCTCCGGGGAGACAAAACCCTTGCCTCGCCTGCGTACGCGCGCTCTGGGCATCCGTAATACACGCCCTGTTCGCAAGCAGGCCGTCAGCTCGCGGCGTAGCGCGCCACGGCCCTGGACGAAGAGAGCTTGATAGATAGCTTCGTGGCTGATGCGCATCGTCTTGTCGTCCGGGAAGTCGATCGGCAAGCGTCGGGCAATCTGCTCGGGGCTCCAGGCTTTGGCCCATCGCCGATCCTTGCGCGGGCCATGCCGGCGCCCCTTCCACGGAACGACGGGACCAAGAACGGGAGCGCCGCTCGGGGCTACGACGTCGCCAGCAAGTCTCTCCTGCACATAAGTGCGCAAGGTTGCATTGAGCGCAAGCTTGGTCGGCTTGGGCCGGCGGGCGGATCGATCCGCATGCCATTGGGCAGTTGTTGCCCGATACTCCAACCCGCCGCCGCGGGTGGCCGCGTTGCGCCGCAGTTCACGGGAGACTGTCGAAGCAGCCCGCCCCAGGCGACGTCCAATCTCCTGTATGGAATGGCCCTGCACCTTGAGCAGTGCGATCTCCTCGCGCTCTACCAATGAGAGGTACCGCCCGGAGAGTACCTTTGCCGAAGATCTGAACATCGCTGGTGGCATGCCGCCCGCCTTTCGGAATAATCTGCCTCCGACAGGTTGTGACAATCCGGCTTCCAGCGCAGCATCTTCGCTACTTAGCCCCGCGGCAATCGCCCGCCAAAATTTATTCTGTTCATTGCGTCCTGCAACAGACGGCCGTCCTGGCGATGGCAATGGGGCTCGTCCTGATTGCGCCGATCGGCGCCTTACAATGTTCATCGCAACCTCAAACCTCCGAGTGTTGCGACGACCGATTGAATCCGCCCTGGATGCCCCACCTTCGCGGGGCATGACACCGAGGTAGCTACGCCGCCCCGATCAATATCCCCACCGCGAGCACGATGGCGCCGCCGAGCACGATTTGGAACACGGCCTGGAGGAACGGGGTGTCCATGTAGCGCGCGCGGATGAAGGCGATTGCCCACAATTCGAAGAACACGACGACGCCGGCGATTCCCGTCGCGATCCAGAATGCGTTCGGCCAGCTGTCTGGGACGAGATAAGGCAGGGTGTGGCCGAGCCCGCCGAGCGTCGTCATCGTGCCGCAGGTGATGCCGCGCAGCCATGGCGAGCCGCGTCCCGTGAGCGAGCCGTCATCGGACAGCGCCTCCGCAAAGCCCATGCTGATGCCGGCGCCGATCGAGGCGGCGAGGCCGACCAGAAACGTCTGCCAGTTCTGGTGGGTGGCGAAAGCCGCGGCGAACAGCGGCGCCAGCGTCGAGACCGATCCGTCCATCAGGCCGGCGAGGCCCGGCTGCACATATTGCAGCACGAACATGCGCCGTCGCGTGCGGTCTTCCTCGGCGCGCACGTCGGGCTTCAAAATCTCGTCGGTGAGCGCGACGGCGCGGTTCTCGTGATGCTTTTCCTCCTCGGCGAGATCGCCGAGCAGGCGGCGCACGCCGACATCCTCGGCCTGCTCGGCGGCCCGCGCGTAGAAGCGCTCGGCCTCGAGCTCCATGGTCTCGACCTCTTTCCGGATGGTGTCGAGCGGCAGGTTTTTCGTCAGCCAGATCGGCCGCCGGCGCAGAAAGCCTTTGACGTTCTCGCGGCGGATCGGCGGCAGGTGCTGGCCGAAGCGTTCCTCATAGAGTTTCAGCAGCCGATGCCGGTGGCCGCGTTCCTCCTCGGCCATCTCCTCGAAAATCTTCGACGTGTCCGGGTAACGCTCGCGCAAGTCCTCGGCGAAGGTCATGTAAATGCGGCTGTCCTCCTCCTCGGAGGAGATCGCGACCGCAAGCACCTCGCGCTCGGTCAGTTCGGCAAAAGTCTTCACGGCGGACCTGTTTAATAGTTTAGAATTATTCTAAACTATATAAGGCGCCGGGGTTCCCGGGTCAAATCAGGCGACTTTTGCGAGGAACTCGAGCAGCAAGCGGCTCACCTCGGCCGGCTGTTCCTGCTGCACCCAATGGCCGGCGCCGTCGACGAGATGGCAGCCGAGCATCTTCGTGCAGCCGCGCCCCTGCATCGCTTCGAACACGCCGGGGCGCTGATAGGTGCCCCAATCCTGCTTGCCCGAGATGAAGCAGGTGGGCACGTCAATGCTGCGGCCCGCAAACAGCTGCATCTCGCTGTTGAGCATGCCCGAGGTGCCGTAGCGGTACCATTGCAAGCCCCCCTGGAATCCGGTGCGGCCGTATTCGGCGCTGTAATAGGCGAGGTCGCTGTCCGGCAGCCATTGGTTGGCGGCGATCGCGGCCGGCGAGGGCATCTCCTTCGCAACCGTCTCCGCCATCGTCTCGCCGGCGTCCATCACGTAGTAGGTCGGCAGTTTTGCGAGTTCGCCCGCGGACCACGACGTCAGCGGATATGGCTTGTTGTCGGTCCAGTCCGCACTCTTCTGGTGATAGTAGGCGCGCAGGAAATCGTGCACGCCCTGCGGCGCGTGCTGCATGTCGGCGTTGGCCGGGCGCGTCGCGTAATACCATTGATAGTGTTTGCGCGGGCGCGGCAGCGCGGCGAGCTCGCGATGCACGGGGTCTTCTGCTGGCGGCTTTGCCGGACTGTCGACGGTGCCAAACGGCATCGGCGGCGCTCCGCCGAACGGCGCGCTCATCAGCGTCACCGAGCGAAACACGTCGGGCCGGATCAGGGCGCACCAGGCCGCAACCGGGCTGCCGAAATCATGCCCGGCGAGATCGACCTGCCTGTAGCCGAACGCCGACACCAGGGCGAGCGCGTCGCGCACGAGGTTGAGGAGCGAGAACGGCGTGAGATCGCCGTCGTAATCCGCGGTCCATCCCGTGGTGCGGCCATAGCCGCGCTGGTCCGGCGCGATCACGTGATAACCGGCCGAGGCCAGCGCCGGCATCACCTTGCGCCAGGAGAAGGCGAGCTCAGGAAAGCCGTGCAGCAAGAGGATGCAGGGCCGCCCCTTGGTCTCGAAGCCGGCTTCGAGCACGTGCATGCGCAAGCCGTTGATGCCGTCGACATAGCGCGAGCGGATGCCGGCGGGGAGAGGGACGTCGGGGAGGTCGGCCATTTTTTGTTTCCTCGTCATGGCCGGGCTTGTCCCGGCCATCCACGTTTTTGTTGCCGTTGATTGTAAGAACGTGGATGCCCGGGACAAGCCCGGGCATGACGGAAGCCGGGCGATTGCCGCGCGCTACACCGCCGCACACACGAACGCGCTGCCCTTGCGCCTGATCTTCCCGACCGACGGCGAGGGGAAATGCGCGGTGCAGCACAGCGTGTCGGTGTCGCAATAGCGCTCGAGAAAGCTGCGGCGCGTTTTCGCCGCCGCGGCCGGGTCGACGTCGAACTTGATCGACAGCTCCGGATAGAGCGTCTGCAGCGGCGAATGCATGAGGTCGCCGGAGAACACGGCGTCGTCCTTGCCGCGGCCCATCGTGATGGCGATATGGCCGGGCGTATGTCCCGGCGTCGGCAGGATGCGGACGTGATCGCCGATCTGGTGATCGTTGCCGACCAGCTCGTGGCGCCTGGCCTCGACCACCGGCAGCACGCTGTCAGCGAAAGGCGGGATCTCCGCCTTCGCGTTCTGCTCGGACCAGTGATCGAATTCCTGCTTGGCAAAGAGGTAGCGCGCCTTGGGGAAGGTCGGCACCCAGCGGCCGTTCTCGAGCCGCGTGTTCCAGCCGACGTGATCGACATGCAGATGCGTGCACATCACGAAATCGATGTCGTCGACCGCGAACCCGGCGGCGTTGAGTCCGCGCAAGTACGTATCGTCGGTCTTCATGTTCCATTTCGGCCGCTGCGGGCGCGGCTTGTCGTTGCCGATGCAGCTGTCGATCAGGATGGTGTGATGCGGCGTCTTCACAACATAGGACTGGAAGCACAGCAGCAGCACGTCCTGCTCGTCCAGCGCCTTGGCCTGCCGCATCCATGCCCGGTTCTCGGCTAGGACCTCAGGCGTCAGTCCCGGCAGCATCTCCAGCGCCGGCACGAACGAGGTTTCCTGCTCGATGACGCGATGGATGGTGAGATCGCCGACGGTGAATTTCAGGCTCATGCTCGCTTCCCTTGCACTCACCGTGCATCGCGCACGGATGGAATGACGATGTTGGAGAGGATGTCGATCGCGGCCAGCCCTTCCTTCGGCTGGCCGTATTGGGCAGCGGTGGTCATCATGACGAGATCAAGCTCGGGCACGATGAAGATGCGCTGGCCGCCCCAGCCGAAGGCAGCAACCCATTTGATTTCCTTGTCACCGGCGAGCGAGCGGCCCATCCACCATTGATAGCCGTAGAACATCGTGCTGCCGAAATAGCCGATCGCCTGGAAGCGCGGCGTGGTAGATTGTGCGATCCAGTCGGCCGAGACGATCTGCCGGCCGTTCCACTGGCCGCGATTGAGCACGAGCTGGCCGATCTTCGTCGCATCGCGCGGCCGCAAGCGAAGGCCCGCGGCCGCTGCAATCTTGCCGTTCTTATAGGCTTTCCACTCCAAATCGCTGATCCCGAGCGGCTGGAACAGCACCTCGCGAGCAAATGCCTCCAGCGGCTTGCCCGAGACGCGTTCGAGGATGTTGCCGAGCAGTTCAGTCCCGCCGCCATTATAAGTCCACAGCACGTCGGGCGGCGCAGCGACTGGCTTTGCGAGCACATAGCCGATCGGATCGGCCTCAAAGGTGAGATGCGGCTCGTCGTTTTTCGGATCGGTCCAGGACCGTGCCTCGTCCCATTCAATGCCGGAGGACATCGTTAGCAGATGGCGCAGCGTGATGGCCTCCCAGCCCGCCTGCTTCGCCGCCTGATGGTCGGGGAAGAATTTGAGCACGGGCTCGTCGACGCCTTCGATCAGCTTGCGATCGATCGCGATGCCGACGAGCAGCGAAGCGACACTCTTCGATGCCGAACGCATGTCATGCTTCGTCGTCGCGGTAAATTCGTGCTGGCCGTCCGGTTGTCCCCAGGGTTGGTCGTAGCCGGGAAAATACTGCTCGAAGACGAGCTTGCCGTGGCGCACGACGACAACCGAATGGACCGAGGTCGCGCGTTGATCGAGCCGTGCAGCGATGCTGCAGAGCCGCATGCCTTCCATGCCAACGCTGTCGGGCGACGCAGTCGTCCACCCGTCGTCGATTGACGACGGCGATCCACAGGCGAGGTTTTGTCGTCCAGTCGCCATGCCGTCGGCCTGCACGGAAGTGGCTGAGACGGTCAACGCGAGCACGAGGCTCGCGCCGAGAATGCTGAGGCGGGGGAAGCGATCGCGCATCGTCCTTCTCCCCGCAGCCTAGTTTACGCCGCTGGAGGCACCGAGATCTTGACCGAGGGGCGCTCCAGCATCTTCTGGTGGAAGGCGTCGAGTTTCGGATAGGCCTTGCGCCAGCCGCAATCGGCGAAGCGGAAGTCGGCATAGCCGAGCACGCAGACGAGGCCGATCTGCGAGATGTCGAACGGGCCGTTCAAAACTTCGGGCATGTTCTCGAAGCGCGCCATGCCGGTCCAGGCCCGGTTCCAATGGTCGTCCGACCATGCCTGCCATTGCAGGCCCTGCGGCCGCACCATCTTCTCGTAGCGGCACAGCAGCATGGAATCGAGCATGCCGTTGATCAGGGAGTGATCGGTCTTGGCCTTCCAGCGCCGCGGGCCGTAATCGGGGATCAGGCTGCCGCCGGCCATCTCGTTGAGATATTCGACGATCACGTAGGAATCCAGAATGACGTCGCCGTCATTGGTGATCAGCACCGGCAGCTTCTTCAGCGGCGTGATGCGCGAATAATCCTCATTGACCGTGCCCGGCGCGACGGTCGCGGGCGTGAGCTCGATCTTGTCGATCAGCCCGAGCTCGATCGCGGCGATACGCACCTTGCGGGCGAAGGGCGAGGCGGCAGAGAAGGAGAGTTTCATGGGAAAATGTCCTACGCGGTGACCGGCAGTTGGTTATCGTCATTGCGAGCGAAGCGAAGCAATCCAGCCTGTCTCCGTGGAAATAGTCTGGATTGCTTCGTCGCTTCGCTCCTCGCAATGACGGGGAGAGGGCGGAGGCCTTACGCCGCCACAATCTCCTGGCGCTGCTCGCCGAGGCCTTCGATGCCGAGCGTGACGACATCGCCGACATTGAGGAAGGTCGGCGGCTTCATGCCGAGACCGACGCCGGGCGGGGTGCCGGTGGTGATGATGTCGCCCGGCAGCAAGGTCATGAACTGTGACACGTAGGAGACGCATTTGGCCATGGAGAAGATCATGGTCTGGGTCGAGCCGGTCTGGCGGCGCTGGCCGTTGACGTCGAGCCACATCGACAGGTTCTGCACGTCCTTGATCTCGTCCTTGGTGGCGAGCCACGGGCCGACCGGGCCGAAGGTGTCGTGCGACTTGCCCTTGGTCCACTGGCCCAGGCGCTCGGTCTGGAAGGCGCGCTCGGAGACGTCGTTGCAGACGCAATAGCCGGCGACGTAGTTCAGCGCATCGGCTTCCGAGACATACTTGGCGCGGGTGCCGATGATGGCGGCGATCTCGACTTCCCAGTCGAGCTTGGTCGAGCCGCGCGGCTTTTCGACCGCATCGTTCGGGCCGGACAGCGAGGTGTTGGCCTTCATGAAGATGATCGGCTCGGTCGGGATCGCGGCGCCGGTTTCCTTGGCGTGGTCGCTGTAGTTGAGGCCGATGGCGACGAATTTCGAGATGCCGGTGACGGGCGCGCCGAAGCGCGGCTTGCCGGAGACGGCGGGCAGGGAGGCCGGGTCAAGGCCCGCCAGCTTCTTCAGGGATTCCGGCGAATAGGCCTCGCCGGTCAGGTCCTTCACATGCGCCGACAGGTCGCGCAATTGGCCGGATTTGTCGATCAGGCCGGGCTTTTCCACACCCTTTTCGCCATAACGAACAAGCTTCATTCTCGTTTCTCCCTGGAGATGGACCGATCGGTTAAATAGCTTCATGGAACAGGGCGGCGGGAAATTCAACCGCTCAAAACGGGGCGCATTGCAGCCCTTCCTTTGTAGGGTGGGCAAAGGCGCGGAGCGCCGTGCCCACCAATTCTTTTTGATGGCCCGGTATGGTGGGCACGCGGAGCCTGTCATCGGGCGCGCATTCGCGCGACCCGGTGGCTTTGCCCACCCTACGATTGCAGCGCCACAAATTTGAACGCATCCCCGTCCCGCTTGATGTGCCCGGCCGAGAAATGGCCGCCGATCACCAGCGTCGGGGTATCGGCAAAGCGCGAGAACACCTTGTGCCGCGACGCGGCCGATTGGGCGGTATCGGTGTCGACGACCGAGCACCAGTCGAGATGCGCCATCTGGCAGGGGTGATGGGCGACGTCGCCGCTGAGCAACCCTTGTTCGCCGCCGGACTCGATCAGGACGCTCATATGCCCGGGGCTGTGGCCGGGGGTCGGGATCACGCTGATCTCCTCGCAGAGCCGGTGATCGCTCGGGATCAACTCGGCCAGGCCCGCATCGACGACCGGCTTCACGGAATCGTTGAACACCGCGACCTTGTCCGGCTCGGCCGTATAGTCGCGCCAATATTCATACTCGGTCTTGCCGAACAGGTAGCGCGCCCTGGGGAAAGTCGGCACCCATTTGCCATCGACGAGCTTTGTATTCCAGCCGACATGGTCGACATGCAAATGCGTGCACAGCACGGTGTCGATGCTGTCAGGGGGAAAGCCCGCCGCCGTCATGGTCTCCAGAAACGGCGTGCTGCGGTTATTCCAGACCGGGACACCGCGGCCCTGCTTGTCGTTGCCAAGGCCAGTGTCGACCACGATGCGGCGCGTCGGCGTCTCCACCACCAGCGAGTGGATCGACATTTTCAGCCGGCCCTCCTCGGTGGCGAAATGCGGGATCAGCCAAGGCAGCTTCTGGATCTCGTCATTGGTCGCGGCCGGCAGGATGAAGCGGGTCGAGCCGACCGTCTCCATTTCCACGATCTTGGTGATTTTGACCTTGCCCACGGTCCACGGCATGCGGCGATCCCAATTTTCTTGCTCGCGAAAGATGCGGCCTTCCGCTGTCGAACGCAATGGATCATCTGTCGCGATGTTGCGTTATCGGGGGAACCCCGAGACAGCCAGAGAGAGCGACGATGCCAGAGCTTGCCATTTCCGCCGAGAAGGTCGCCTTCATCATCGAGAAGGCCCGCGAATTCGACGTCAAGGAGGCGGCGTCCGACCCCGACTCGGGGTCCAATCCCTCTGATGATGACGAGATCGACGTGCTCGAGGACACCAATTCCGACCCGGTCGCAGCCGAACTGTCCGGTTTCATCCGCGCGCTGAACGAGGACGAGCAGCTCGACCTCGTCACGCTGATGTGGCTTGGCCGCGGCGATGGCGAAGTGGAGGAGTGGGACGATCTGCGTGCCCGCGCCGCCGAGGCGCGCGGTGAATACAAGAACCCGCGTCGCGAAACGGTGCAATACCTGCTGGGTGAGCCGATGCTGGGCGATCTGCTCGCCGATGGCATGGACGAGCTCGGCATCGACTGGACCGACGAGCGGACCACGCCGGTATCCTAAGTCGTCACCGCGCGCAGTCGACGATCACGGTGCCGAGCTTGTCACCCTTCTCGACCGCGAGATGCGCCTGCGCAGTATCCGACAGCGCGAACTGCGCCGCGACGTTGTGAATGCGCGGCCCTGCCGCCAGCCATTTCGTGATATCGGCCTGGGCCGCCGCAAGCAGCGCGGGCGGTAGCGCGAACAAGACGAGCGAGCGGAGCGTGATGCACTTCTCCATCAGTTCGCGCATCGGCACCGTGGGTGTGCGGTTGCCGTTGGTGGCGTAGACGGCGATCGTCGAATTGAGCGCCATCAGCTTCAACGTCGTCGCGACGTTGCCGCCGAAATCGACATCGGCCACGCGATCGACACCACGTCCGCCGGTGAACGCCATAGCCTTGGCGACGACGTCCTCGTCCCTGTAATTGACCACGAGATCGGCGCCCGCGCGCCGGGCTTGCTCGCCCTTCATCGCCGAGCTGACTGTCGCGATCACCTGCGCGCCGCCCCATTTGGCGAGCTGCACGGCATAATGGCCAACCGCGCCGGCGCCGCCGGTGACAAGCACGGTCTTGCCGACGATCGGCCCATCCGCAAACAGGCTGCACCATGCGGTCATCGCGGGGATGCCGAGCGTTGCGCCTTCCGCAAAGGAAAGATGATCCGGCAGCGGCGTCACCAGCTGCTCGGCGAGCGCGATATATTCGGCCGCCGTGCCGAAGGCGCGGCCGTTGCGCTGGCCGTTGAACAGCCAGACCCGGTCGCCGACCCTGAAGCGCGTTACGCCGTCGCCGATCTGGTCGACGAAACCCGCGCCGTCGCTGTTCGGAATGAGGCGCGAAAATTCCATCGCGCGATAGCTGCCGCCGCGCCGGCCGACATCGGCCGGATTGACGCCGGAGGCCTCCAGGCGAATGCGAACTTCGCCTGGGCCAGCGACCGGCGTCGCCATCTCACCATAGGTGAGGACATCCGCCGCCGGTCCTGTTTGCTCGTACCAGACTGCTCTCACAGCGTTCCGGGGAAGGCGCCGCCGTCGAGCAAGATGTTCTGGCCCGTGATGAAGCCGGCCTTGGCGCCGCAGAGGAAGGCGCAGGCATAGCCGAACTCGTCGGGCTGGCCGAAGCGGCCGGCGGGGTTGAGCTTGGCGCGCTCGGCCAGGATCTGCTCCGGCGTCGTGCCGCGCTTGTCGGCCTCGGCCTTTGCGGTGCCGGTCAAGCGGTCGGTCTCGAACGGGCCCGGCAACAGGCCGTTGATGGTGACGTTGTTGATCACGGTCTTGCGCGACAGGCCGGCGATGAAGCCGGTGAGGCCGGCGCGCGCGCCGTTGGAGAGACCGAGGATGTCGATCGGCGCCTTCACCGCCGCCGAGGTGATGTTGACGATGCGGCCGAACTTGCGCGCCATCATGCCGTCGACGGTCGACTTGATCAGCTCGATGGGCGTGAGCATGTTGGCGTCGATCGCCTTGATCCAGTCGTCGCGGGTCCAGTTGCGGAAATCGCCGGGCGGCGGGCCGCCGGCATTGTTGATCAAGATGTCCGGCTCTGGGCAGGCCTTCAGCACGGCCTCGCGGCCGGCAGGCGTCGTGATGTCGCCGACGATTTCGGTGACCTTCACGCCCGGATAGGCCTTGCGGATGTCGTCGGCCGTCTTCTTCAGGGCTTCGGCGCCGCGCGCGGTCAGCGTGATGTCAACGCCGGCTTCCGCCAGCGAGATGGCGCAGGCGCGGCCGAGGCCCTTGCTGGATGCGCAGACGATGGCGCGGCGACCTTTGATCCCAAGATCCACTGTTTCACTCCCGTAATGTCAGGCAGGTTTTAGACGGGCCGCACTCTAGCCAATCGTGGCGCCGCTGATAAGGGAGGGGGCCGCGTCAAAATGCATGGCGCGGTCGCGCGGCGATGCAAATGTGCGGGCATGATCCCGAAAAGTGTGCAGCGGTTTTCCGAAAAGATCATGCCCAGACAATAAGCTAGATGCGCCGTTCCTGCTTGAGGCGGTCGATCGCGGCCGCGGCCTCCGGCGGCAATGTCTTGAAGCCCATCTTGCCGGCCGCCGAGAACAGCGGCCGCAGATGCGAACCGGCGAGGAACGGCGGCTGGCGGTTGGCCGGCACGATCTGGTCGAACACCAGCACCAGCGTGGTGGCGACGAGGCCGACCCTGACGGCGCCGAGTGCGGCGCCGGCGAGCCGGTCGCCGATCCCGGCTTCGCGTATCGTGTCGTTCAGCGCGAGGCGGCCGATATAACCAAGGAGCATGCCGACGACCACGAAGATGCCGAAGAACCAGATCCAGTTTTGCAGCAGCGGCGCGTTCGGATTGGTCGCGACCTGCGGCACGATCAACGGCATCAGCGCGACGGCGATGGGAGCGGCCAGGAGATAGGCGAGAATGGTCATTGCGCTGCCGAGCAGGCCGGTCCTGAAACCGAAGCCGATCGCGACGGCGAGTGCCGCATAGACCGCGAGATCGAAACTGTTCATGAGCGTCAGGCCTGCCTCGATGGAACGCTTGCGTCGTTGGAACGAATGAACGCCGGACCGATCATTCCGGTTTCAGATCGTTAAAATCGTCTGTATTGGTGGCTCCAAAGCTCAGGGAAAACACTCAAGGCAAGCGTCATGTCAGACTTATTCGACGTCAGTCAAGAAACCATCCTAGTGACGGGCGCGAGCCAGGGGCTGGGGCGGCAATTTGCCCGGGTTCTGGCGGACCATGGCGCGGCCGTCGCGCTCGCCGCGCGGCAGACCGACAAGCTGAAGAGCCTGGAGGAGGAGATCCGCGGCAAGGGCGGCCGCGCTGCCGCGGTCGCGCTCGACGTCACGGACATGTCATCGATCGCCAAGGCCGTGGATGCCACGGAAGCCGCGCTCGGTCCGATCACGGTGCTGATCAACAATGCCGGCATCGCCATCGAGAAGCTCGCGACCGAGCAGACCGAATCCGATTGGGACGCCGTGATCGGCGCCAATTTGAAAGGCGCTTATTTCCTCGCGACCGAAGTCGCGCGCCGCATGATCGCGCGCAAGCAGGAAGGCAACATCGTCAACATCGCTTCCGTGCTCGGCACCGGTGTGCTGAAGGCGGTGTCGCCCTATGCGATCTCCAAGGCCGGCATCCTCCAGGCGACCAGGGCGATGGCGCTGGAGCTCGCAGGCCAGAACATCCGCGTCAACGCGCTGGCGCCCGGCTATATCGACACGGAAATGAATCACGCCTTCTGGTCGACGCCCGCGGGCGAGCGATTGGCCAAACGCATCCCGCAGCGCCGCGTCGGCGCCGAGTCCGATCTCGATGGCGCGATCCTGCTGCTGGCCTCGAAGGCGTCGCGGTACATGACGGGGAGTGTCATCACCGTCGATGGTGGTTTCCTGCTGAATTGAGCCCCGCCGTCGTCCCGGGGCGCGCGTAGCGCGAGCCCGGGACCCATATCCCCAGGGAGATGTTTGGCGAAGACTCGGAGTTGCCATCTCGCCCCACAACATCTCCCTGTGATTATGGATCCCCTCGGTCGCGGGGACGACGGCGGAGAATTGGGTGGCGGCGTTGCGCTAACTCGCACGCACCTCCGCCCTGATCATATCCGCCGCCTTCTCCCCGATCATGATGGTCGGCGCGTTGGTGTTGCCACCGATCAAGGTCGGCATGATCGAGGCGTCGACGACGCGCAAGCCCTCGATGCCATGCACCTTCAGCTTCGGATCGACCACCGACATCGCATCGGTGCCCATCTTGCAGGTGCCGACGGGGTGATAGACGGTGTCGACGCGATTGCGCAGGATGGCGCGGATGTCGTCGTCCGTTCTCACATCGGACGTGAACATGTCCTTCTTCTGCAACGCGCGCAGCGCGGGCGTCTCCATCAGCCGCCGCGTGGTCTTGAAGCCCGCGACCATCGACTCGAGATCTTCCGCCTCGCCCAGAAAGTTCGGATCGATCATGGGTGCAGCGAGCGGATCGGCGCTTTTCAGCCATACGCTGCCGCGGCTCTTCGGTCTGAGCAGGCAGACATGGCACGAGAAGCCCGCTTCCTTGTGCTTCTTGCGGCCGTGGTCGTCGAGCATCGCGATGACGAAGTGCAGCTGGATGTCTGGCACGGCGAGGTCGGGCCTGGTCTTCAGGAAGCCGCCACACTCGGCGAAATTGGTGGTCATCAGGCCGCGTCGCTCCCGGCGATACCGCTGGATGGCGCGGAGCAGGGATGGCAACCGGCCGAGCGATGAATGAACGAAATGCGGATAGTCGGAGGCGTAGACGAACACGAAATCCGGATGGTCCTGCAGATTGCGCCCGACGCCCGGCAAATGATGTTCGGCGCCAATGCCGTGCGCGGCAAGCGCATCGCCATCGCCGACACCCGACAGCATCAATAGCTGCGGCGACTGGAAGGCGCCGCCGGCGAGGATCACCTCGCGGCGGGCGCGCAGCTGCTTGGTCTGCTTGCCCTGCACATATTCGATGCCGACCGCGCGCCCGCCTTCGAACAGGATCTTCGTGGCCTGCGCCCCGGTCTCGACGCGCAGATTCGCGCGCTTGTCCATGTAGGGCTGCACATAGGCGCGCGCCGCGCTCCAGCGCTCGCCCTTGTGCTGCGTCACCTGGTAGCTGCCGAGCCCTTCATGGTCCTCGGCGTTGAAGTCCTCGCGGATGCGGAACTGCGCCTCGCGCGCGGCCTGGTGGAAGACGTCATGGATCGGATTGTCCGAGCGCAGTCTGTTGACATGCAGCGGGCCGTCCTTGCCGTGATACTCGCCGTCGAAATCGGAATTGTTCTCCGAGCACTTGAAATAGGGCAGCACGTGGGCGTACGACCAGCCGGCATTGCCGAGCGAGGCCCAGTGGTCGTAGTCCGATTTGTGGCCGCGGATGTAGACCATGGCGTTGATCGCCGAGGAGCCGCCGAGGCCTTTGCCGCGCGGTTGATAGCCGATGCGGCCGTTCAATCCCTTCTGCGGCACGGTATCGAAGGCCCAGTTGGCCGCGCTGTATGGCAAAGCGAGCCCGAATGGCGTGGTGATCCGCCAATTGTCGTTCCGTCCGCCGGCATCGAGCAGCGCCACGGATGTCGCCGCATCCTCCGACAGCCGCCCCGCCACCGCGCAGCCGCCGGAGCCCGCGCCCACGACGACGAAGTCGAATGTGTCAGTCACTGATGTTCCCCCCTCTGCATTTTCTTCTCGTCATTGCGAGCGAAGCGAAGCAATCCAGACTGTCCCCGCGGCGGGATTCTGGATTGCTTCGCTTCGCTCGCAATGACTGAAAGCTACGACATGAACCGCATCAACTTCTCCAGCCGCGCGATCTTGCCGCCGTAGGGCGGATAGAGATCGGCGAGGCGGTTGAACTTGGAGCGATAAAACACCGGCTTCAGTTTGCTGAACGTGCGAAAACCCCATTCGCCGTGATAGGCGCCGGTGCCGGACGCGCCGACGCCGCCCATCGGCTGGTTGGCTTGCGCGAAGTGGAACAGGCAGTCGTTGACGGTGACGCCGCCGGAGATCGTGCGCGACAGCACCTCGTCGCGGGCGGCGCGATCCTTGCCGAACCAGTAGAGCGCGAGCGGCCGGTCGCGGGCGTTGACGAAAGCGATCGCCTCCGCCGGATCGCGATAGCCCAGCACCGGCAGAACGGGGCCGAAAATCTCTTCCTGCATCACCGCCATCGCCTCGGTCGCGCCGACGATCAGCGTCGGCGGGAACTTGCGGTGTGCTTTCCAGTTCGGATCGTCCGCTTTCGCCGGTTGCAGGATTTTTGCGCCGCGCTGCGCAGCATCTGCCACGAGTCCTTCAAGCCGCGCATAATGCCGGTCGGAGATGACGGAGGTGTAGTCCTTGTTGGCGGGATCGGTGCCGAACATGCGCCGCATCTGCGCGCGCACTTTTTCGGCGAAGGCCTGCAACGAGCGCTCGGGCACCAGCACATAGTCCGGCGCGATGCAGGTCTGCCCGGCATTGAGCAGCTTTCCGTAGGCAATGCGCTCGGCCGCCTCCTCGAGATCGGCGGAGGCGTCGATGATCGCCGGCGACTTGCCGCCAAGCTCGAGCGTTACGGGCGTGAGATTGCGCCCGGCGGCCTCCGCGACCAGCCGGCCGACCCGGGTCGAGCCGGTGAACACCAGATGATCGAAGGGAAGGTGTGCGAAGGCTTTTGCGATTTCGTCCTCGACGCCTGTCACCAGTAGCTCGGTGGCATCGAATTTCGCGGCCACCGACTCCTTCAGCAGCACTGAGAAGTGCGGCGAGAGTTCGCTCGGCTTGATCATGACACGGTTGCCGGCGGCGATCGCGCCGATCGCGGGCGCAAGCGTGAGCTGGAGCGGATAATTCCAGGGCGCGATGATGCCGACGACGCCGAGCGGCTGCGGGATCAGCCGGTTGCGCGCGGGCAGGAATTGCAGCGCGGTGGCCACTCGCTGCGGCGCCATCCAGCTCTTCAGGTGCTTGGTCGCATGCCGGATCTCGGAGAACACCAGCATCGTCTCGGCAATAGTGGTCTCGACGGCCGAGCGGTGGCCGAAATCGGCCGAGATTGCCTGCCGGAATCGCTCCTCGTTGTCGGCGACCACGGTGCGCAGCCGCGCCAGCCGGTCGAGCCGCTCGGCCAGGTCGGGCGCCGGCTCGGCCCGCGCCCGCGCGACCATGGTCTCGAAGGCATCCTTCAGCGCCGGGAGTGGCGCGCTCGCCAAGGGGCGGTCCAAGGTATGGTCCATGGGTGGTCTCCCCTGAAAACGACGTTTGCCCCCGGTTTTGTTGCCCGCAAGCTGGCCCTTTGTGGAACTTCTGGCAAGAGCGCACCAAACGGGCCGGAAATCGGCCCAACTCACTGTCATAAAGTCGAAAAAAACGTCCCCGCGGCCCTTTCCAAAGGCAGCCCGGGTTGGTACATACGCCTCGCACCCGAGGGGCTTTGCCCCGGGGTTGCCTTCCAAGGAAGCCTTTGGGACGCGAGAGCAAGCCACGCGAATAGCGCCGGCCCTCATTCATCGTCCCCGGCATTTCGGCGAAGGCGCGCAAAGGTTTAACGCGGGGTGGAGCAGCCCGGTAGCTCGTCAGGCTCATAACCTGAAGGTCATAGGTTCAAATCCTATCCCCGCAACCAAGTTCGGACTTTTACCGGTTCCGATACGAAAATGGCCCGCATCACGCGGGCCATTTTTGTTTTGGTGGGGCGGGCGCCTACCGTCTCAGGTCACGACGAGTCCCTCGGTCAGTGCGGCCTTCCTCAGATAGGTAAGCGAACCACGCCGAACTTCGCCGGTTGGGCCGGGCGTCGCGGCAATTGCGATCTCTATTCACCACTCAATTGAGTGCGCCATCACCAGAATTCTCATCAGTGCCTTCCAGGGGACCGGCCGCGAACGGAATGAGCAACAGTCCGAGCAGCGCCACGCAAGCGAGGAGGGCCCAGGCTTCGTTGGCGCTGAGCGCGAACGCGGCCTTTTCGACCATGGGACGCAGATAGGCTTCAACCGTGGCATCGGAGACCTGCGGAGGGCGGTGGGTAAACAGCGTGACGTCAAGCCCGATCGCCTGAGCCGCAGTCACATCGCCCGCAATCAGGCGCTCGCGCAAAGCGTCGGCGTGCCCGCCGGTGCGCCCGTAAAGGATCGTATCGATCAGCGCGATGCCGATTGCGCCCCCAAGGTTTCGCATCAGGTTGAACAGGCCGCTTGCGTCGGGTACCCGTGATGCGGTCAGCGAACCCAACGCCAGCCGGGTCGGAGGCAGCAGGCAAAACATGATCGCAACGCCGCGCAAGACTTGCGGCCAGAACATTTCTTGAAAGTCGGCGACACGGCTCTCGAATGCACTGCAACCCAGCCCGATCGCGAACAGACCAAACCCCGCCGCCGACAACCAGCGGGGATCAAACCTGCTTTCCAGCAGGCCCGCAATCGGCGCGGTGGCAAGCTGCGCAACGCCGGTGACGAGCATGATCGTGCCGATTTCAAATGCGTCATGATGTCGAACATAGGCGAGGAAGACCGGCATGAGATAGACCGAGCCGAACAATCCAACTCCGAGGAAGAAGCTCAATGCGCAACCGATTGCAAACGAGCGCGATCTAAAGGTTGACAGTTCGACCACCGGATGCGCGGCCCTGAGTGTTCGGATGGCGAAGACGGTTGCCGCGGCAGCACTCAAGACGATCAGGATGGAGCAGAATGGAGAAAGCCACCCGCGTTGCGGGCCTTCCTTCAGACCGATCTCCAGGCATGCAAGCGAAACCGCAAGAAGTCCGAGAGACGGCACGTCGAGTGTAGCCAGATCAGAAAGCCGGGGTCGTTCGCGCGGCAGCAGCATTGGCGTGGCGAGTGCGGCGACCACCCCAGGAGCGACATTGATCAGAAACAGCCAATGCCAGGACCAGGTGTCGGTGATCCAGCCACCGACCACCGGCCCGACCGTGGGCGCCAGCACGGCCATGATGCCGGCCATGGTGGTGGCAACGGGATGCAAACGGATCGGAAACAGCAGAAAGACAGCGGAAAAAACCGCCGGAATCAGCACGCCGCCAGCGAAACCCTGAAGCACGCGGAAGCTGACAAGCGTCGTAAAAACTGCTGCTGAATGCGCAGCCGATGGAGGCAAGGGTAAAGAGGCTGATCGCAATAACGAACAGCCATCGCAGCGTCAGAACGCGCGTAAGCCACCCGGTCAGTGGAATGGCGATGATCTCGGCGATCAGATACGCGGTTTGAATCCAGCTCATCGCCTCTCGCGATATGGCGAGTGTACTCTGGATCGTGGGTAGCGAAGTGGCGACGACCTGAATGTCGAGGATCGCCATGAACATGCCGAGGCACATCAGGACGAAGCCAAGCCACGTAGCTGCACTCGGCTCGGTAACCCGTTCAGTCATTATGCGCCACGCATAATGTCTCACGGGATGCGGCGAGGGCGAGGTTTTCGGCCCGTATGCGGATCGCGAGAACCGCGGCGTTGAGGATGGTGAAGACGATGGCCAGCAGCGGCAAACCCAGAACCAAAGGGAGCACGGCGATCTCGCCGGCAACCACGGCATAGTTGGGATGCGACAGAAATCGATAGGGTCCCGCTGACACGAGCGGCTGTTCGGGCAGAACAATAATCCGCGTCGTCCATCGTGAGCCGAGCGTCCAGATGATCCAGAAGCGAAGGCACTGAAGGATAAGATAGCCGGCCAGGGCAACGACATTCACCGGTTGGTCGCGGCCGAACACCCACAGCGACAACAGCCAGACGGCATGAACCGTGATGATCAACGGATAATGCCGGGGTGCCACCTCGACGGCGCCGCGGGCCAGGAGCTTTCGAGTGTTCGCGCGCGAAATGACGAGTTCGCCGACGCGCCGCAGCGTGATGGCGCCGAGAATGAGTTCAGCAAACGTCACGCAGTGTGCCGTAGCGTGACACAGCTCGCGGTGAAGCCGGGTCCGAGCGCCGTCAACAGTGAGCGCGCCGGCAGCCCTTTCGCGCGAGCCTGCTCAAGCACGAACAATACAGTGGGTGACGACATGTTACCAAAGTCGGCGATAATCTGTCGTTCATGGGAGAGCGTTCCTTGGTCGAGCGCGAGCGCGCCTTCCAATGCGCAGATAACTTTCGCGCCGCCGGGATGGCAGATGAAGCGGTCAATGTCTTCCACCGAAAGACGCATTCTGGAGAGAATTTCGGTCACGGCGGAGTTGAAATGCCTCGTGACGAAGTCAGGTATGGTGCGGCGAAAGATGACGCCGAATCCTTCCGGATCGACACTCCATCCCATGATGCCAAGCGTATCCGGCCAAAGGTGTTCGCCGGCAGCCTCGATCTGCGTCGCACCGCCATCGCCCGCGCGCAACACGATTGCAGCAGCACCGTCGCCAAACAGGCTGACGGCGACGATGTTGGCTTTGGTAAGTTCGTCCAGGCGAAGTGCGAGTGAGCAGAGCTCGATCGTGACCAGCAGCACGTTGGTGCCAGGGCGCGCTTGGGCGAGGCGCGACGCAATCGATAGACCAGAAACCCCGCCCGCACAGCCAAGACCAAACACCGGTACACGCATCGTATCGGACCGGAAGCCCATCCGGCGAGCAACGCGCGCCTCGAGACTTGGTGTCGCGATTCCCGTGGAAGAGACGGTCACGACAGTGTCGACATCGCCGCCAGCAAGTTGTGCGCTCGCCAGCGCCTTCTCGGCGACATCGACAAATAGCGCTTCAGCTCCCTCGAGAAAGGCCTCGGTGCGTTCGGGCCAGCCTCGTCGTTCGAGATACCAGTCGAACGGCTTGACGCCGTGACGCTTGACTATGCCGGTATTCGAGAAAATGCTTGAGAACCGTTCGAATTCGGGAAAGCGGGCGCCGAAGACATCCCATGCCGCCGTTAGCACGTCCTCTTGCAAAAACACGTGGGGAGGCACCGACGTCGCCAGGGAGACCAGCGCAGCCGGGGGCATCGGGGATCCTGGTGTTGCTGTCATCAGCATAAGAAACATCGGCGCGGTGCAAATATTTCGACGCTTGTAAGAAATGATCTAGCCGGACATGTCACTAAAACTTGAATAGCGTTACGACTTCCCAGGTTTGGATTCGACATGCAGAGGTTGTCACTTCCGCCCAGCGAGGCATTCGAGCGCCATCAGAATCTGACCATGGTCCATCAAACTGTTGCCAACGCGATCGTTGACGCCGTCGCGCACTCCATGAAGCGAGCTGTCCAATGACCGAGGTCGAGCTTGTCAACGTGTTCACCCACACGGGGCGCGGCGGCAACCCCTGTCCAATTGTCATCGATGCATCGAACCTGACTGCTGCAGGGATGCAGTCGGTGGCCCGGCGCTTCGGGCATGAGTCGGGCTTCGTCCTGCCGGCTCCCAGCGGCGACGCCGACTATGCCTTCCGGTTCTGGGTTCCGCGACACGAGATGGAGATGTGCGGTCACGCGACCATCGGCGCGCTCTGGGTCCTCGCGACCAAGGGGCGCTTGCCGGGCGAACAGGTCCGCATCGAGACGCGCAGCGGATCGGTGACGGGTTATGTCGATCGTGTGGACTCGGGCGAACCGTCCGTCGAGATCAGCCAGCCCGTCGGCAAGGTCGTTGATCTCTCGCGTGCCGAAGAGGAGGACGTTCTGTCGACGCTCAAGCTGTCGCGCCGCGATCTGCTGGATATGCCGGTGCAGAACGCCGTCACGTCGCGCGTGAAGACGCTCATCCGATCAAGGGCGTCCGCGAGCTCAACGAGCTGGTGCCGGACCCGGCGCGGATCGAGGCGTGCTGCGGGCGGATCGGGTCCACCGGACTTTACCCCTACGCCATCGAACATCAGGGCGAACGGCGCTTCGAGGCGCGACAGTTTCCGCAGTCATCAGGCTACCCGGAAGATGCTGCCACCGGCATTGCCGCCGCGGCGCTCGCGTTCGGACTGCTCAAGAACGGCCTGGTCGAGCGCAACAGCGCGCGGATCACCATCATGCAGGGCCGGGCGATGGGGTCGTTGTCCGAGATCCGGGTGCGGCTCGGCTTCGCCGACAGCCGGCCTGTGGGGTGCCTGCTTGGAGGCTCCGTCACGCGCGCGGAGCAACATGTCTTGCAGCCCTAGCAGGTCGGCGCAGAGACGGCGCGCTAGACCTGGGCCTTCAGCGCTGTAGCCAGAAGATCGATCATGGCGCGAACGCCGGGCAACACGCCGCGCCGGGACGGAAGCTCGGGCCATTTTTGTTTTGGGATACGCCCGGTGGAAACATCAGTGGATACCTTGCGCGCTCCACAAATCTGTCGTGCGCGAATGCCCTCAGTCCGGAAAGCTCAGGATCATTTTCAGCAGCTTTGGAAACCGCGCGTTGATATCCTCTTCGCGCAAAACGTTGCGGTGCTGGACGCCTTGCTTTGACGTCCGGATCAGGCCGGCCTCCCGCAGGATCCGAAAATGGTTCGACAGGGTCGACTTCGCCATGTCAGGGCAAGGCGCCGCCTCGGTGCACGACATGCAATCGTTTTGCGCGGCCAGGCTTTTGACGATGCGCAGCCGCATTGGATCCGCGAGAGCTCCAAGCACCCCGGCGAGTGTAATCTCGTCCCGCGATGGGTGAACGAACTGCACCATGCTCAAAATATAGCACGTCCCTTGAATTCATTCAATAGTTCACTAGTATTGAACTATTGAATATCGGCATCCCGCCGAACAACGGAAGACATGCGATGACCAAGAGACTCGAAGGCAAAGTTGCGCTCGTGACCGGCGCATCCAAAGGCATTGGCGCCGAAATCTCCGCCCGGCTTGCGGCTGAGGGTGCGGCGGTTGCCGTCAATTACAGCGCCAGCAAAGAGGCCGCCGACCGCGTGGTCGCCGCCATCATCGCCAAGGGTGGCAAAGCCGTCGCCGTGCACGGCAACCTGGCCGATGCCAAAAACGTGAAAAGCGTCGTCGCGGAGACCGTGAAGGCGTTCGGTGCGATCGACATCCTCGTCAACAATGCGGGCATCTACGAGTTCGCGCCGCTCGAGGCCATCACGCCTGAGCATTTCCACAAGCATTTCGACCTCAATGTGCTCGGGCTTCTGTTGATCTCGGGGGAAGCGGTGCAGCACTTCAATCCCAATGGGGGCAGCATCATCAACATCAGCTCGGGCGTATCGACCATCGCGCCGGCGAACACCGCCGTTTACACTGCGACCAAAGCCTCGGTGGATGCGATCTCCTCCGTGCTGTCGAAGGAACTCGCGCCGCGCAAGATCCGCGTCAACGCCGTCAATCCGGGCATGATCGCCACCGAAGGCGTCGTGTCCGCCGGCCTGCACGAGGGCGACATGCGCAACTGGATCGAATCCACCACCCCGCTTGGCCGCATCGGCAAGGTTGAGGAGATCGCTGCCGCGGTGGCTTTCTTCGCTTCGGACGAAGCGTCCTACGTCACGGGCGAGACACTCCACGTCACCGGCGGCCTTCGCTGACGCGTGACGTACCCTGGCGGCCCGACATCGCTGAAGGGCGTCGTCCCGGCATGGTCGGTGGTGGTGTATCCCGCAACCAGGTTCGGACTTTACCGGTCCCGATGAGAAAATGGCTCGCATCAAGCGAGCCATTTTTATTCTGCGGGTGAGAGTCCTGATGTCACCGCGAGCCACGCAGTGAGCCAGCGGTGCCGTCGGATCCGAGCTTTACGGCTTGTCGTCGGCCTCTTCGCTTTCCGAAAGCGCCCGATAGCGCACGAGATCGGGATCACCATCCATGTAGAGCCCAATGAAGCCCCGATAGCCGAAGTCGTCGCGGAGAAGCACGAGCAGCCGATCCAGATCCTTGTAGGTACGATCTTCCTTGTCGCCCCAGGTTCGCAGCGGCAGGAATTCGCGTCGCCAGCTCGGCCGAACATAGGCCAGGTGCTCCGCCATACCCTCGATCGTCTTGGTGATGATGAGGACATTGCGCAGGTGCCCGCCATTTTGCAGCTCCTGCTTGATTTCCCCTTCCTGTAACCCTTTCGCCAAGGGTCGCTCCCGCAAATTGATCGCCCAAAGGACGAAGACCACAACGGGGGCAGACTTCCTTGCACCGACCAATCCGCAGTCGCTTTCCGACGTGCGGTCCGGAAGATTCGGACCGAGTCGAACTGCTCCATGGCGAAAGCTGCCTCCGACCCTGTGTCTATCAGCGAAAGGGGTTGCCTTGCGAGCCGGCAATGAGGTGACGCGCACAGCAAGCGCTTCGATCGCTGCTGCATTCACACGTCGGCGGCATCGACGTTCTCCCGGCGATGCGAACGAAAAATCGATGTAACATCAGCTACATCGATAGGGTTGCGAACGCGACGAGATGCTCCAGGCTCGCGGTCGACCCCGATGCATCTTCCTCTAGGCCACTCCGCCACCCGGCTCTTGCAGGTGGCGGAAGGCGGCGGGCACGTTGACGGAGTTGTGCGCCCAATCGAACAGGCTGTACTCGCCGTAGTGCGCCATGGCGACCGCCTCGAGCGTGGCCTCGATCGATCGACCTTCTGCGATCGCCGTGCGCACGGCGCTGTCGAGCTCGCGAAGATAGCGAAGCGGGAATTCGATGTCCGCGGGACGCATCGGCCGGCCGTGGCCTGGAATGATGGTTGCGTCTTCCGGCAGGAAGTCGCGCACGCGCGCAAGGGTCGTCATCGTCTCCTTGTGCCGCCCTTCGAGGAGCCACGGAAGCGCCGGAGACGGTGCTTGGATCATGTTACCGACCCAAAGCACCTTCGCGTCTGGCGCCCATATGACCAAATCGCCTGGCGTCTGCGCGAACCCAAAGTGACGGACCTCGACGATGCGGCTGCCCAGATCGACGCTGATCATGTCGGGGACGGTGATGTCAGCGGCGCGTGCCTGCACGCGTTCGATGCCCTTCCCCTTACCCATGAGGCTGATCATGAAACGGCGATCGTCCTCGAAGCTTTCTTCCATGTAGCGCTTGGTCGCCGGATGCTGAATCACGACAGTGCTGTCGGGAAACAGGTAATTCCCGTAGGCGTGGTCGCCATGATAGCTGGTGTTGACGAGGAAGCGGATCGGCTTCGACGTCACTTGCCGTACGAGCCCGATAAGCTGCGAGGCGAGATCGCCATTCAGCATTGACTCGACGACGAGTACGCTGCGTTCGCCGATCACGAAGCCGGCCGTGGTGGCGACGTGGTCTTTCTCGAACACGTCGTCAGGCATGACCGCGAAAACGCCGGGGGCCAGTTCGTTCGATGTGAGGTTCACCCGAGCCGCATCCCAGGGCGGCGCTGCTTCTTGCTCACCGTCCTGCGTCATCGGATGGGCCTCCTGTTTGAATGATGCCAGACAACCGCCCTTTGCGGACGCCGTTACTTCGCTGCTGCGCGGGCGGCCTGTTCGATTGCGTCGGCCACGACTTCAGGGTTGGAGACGGGGACGGCGTGCGAAGCGTTCACCTCGATGACGGTGGAGTGGGCGCGATCGGCTTCGAACTTGTATTCATCGACCGGAATGGCGCGATCCTGCAGCGGCCTGACTTGCCAGCTCGGCTTGCTCGTCCATGCCGCGGATGTCAGCGGTTCGGTTAGGGCCGCCAGGTTCATGGGGCGTTGGCCGGCGAGCATCAGGGCGGCCACGCTCGCGGGCACGTCGGCGGCAACGTTGCTGTGAAACTTGTCGGGCTGGTAGAGGAGATACGTGCCGCTGGTACCGTCGGGCAGGGTGTAAGTGGTCGGCTCGACGGACGTGGGGAATGTGCTGCCGGGGTACCGTTCGAGCAAATGGGTTGCGGCCTCTCCGACCGCGGGCATGATGGAGGCCGCGTAGACAAGGCCCTTGACCTTGGGGTCGTCCCCGGCCTGCGTGATGACGGCCCCGCCATAGGAGTGGGCCGCCAGGATCACGGGCCCCTGGATCTTGTCCAACAGGCTGCGCAGGTACGCGGTGTCGATTGCCGGGCCCAGCAGCGGATTGCCGAAGGCGACGACCGGGTAGCCGTCGCGCTGCAGCCTCTCAATCACTCCATTCCAGATCGACGCGTCTTCGAAGGCCCCGTGCACAAGGACGACAGTGGGCTTGGGCGATTCCTGGTTCATCGTGAGTCCTTTTTCAGGAGAATTAGGGGGAGGTCGCTTCGCTGAAGTGTTCGTTAAGTCGCGTCGCCCAAGCTCATCATCTGCCTTGCAACGAAGAGCCTCGGTAAGACGCTCTATTTCTGGGCGATGACGTGAAGCCGGTGCACCTTGGGAGCTTCGGAAAACAGCTCGCCTGCCTTCGCGAACAGCGCCTTTGCAAGTTCGCCGTTCAAATGCGCGTCTCGTCCAACTTCGTCATTGAACGTGTCGATGATTCCGTAGCGTCCCGGCTCCTCTTCCTTGAGCCCGTACCACGCCGCTATTCCGGCCTCTGCCTTCGCCATCGCGGCGCCCTGCTTCAGGAAAGCTTCGACTTCCGCTTCCTTGCCCCGATTGGCTTTCAACTCGACGAAGAAGGCGAACTTGGCCATGCCATTGATCCTTTCGGTTGCATCCGACTATTGTGCGTCTCTATATAAAATGCGTTTTTATAAAAACACATCAAAGAACGCGTGGGATTGGTTCGCTTTGTCGTGATCGAAGAAAATAATATAGCCGCGTAATTTCAGATACTTGGTGCAAGTCATATTTTCGATAGCGAGTCGTCATCCAGAATGAATTTGAAAATTCATAAGAACTGTATCAGAAGTCTTTTTATGAAATCACCGGTGGTCTCGACCATCACGGCCTTGCCGTCTTCACGGGTCGTGCGGTGAGATGAGCGGTGCCGAAGCGATGATGAGATCGTTGCGGTCACACCCCCGACGACGACTTAGGACCTGCTCGGAGCCTTACCGAGAGGTGGAAGCAAGTGTTGCGCGGTGTGAGGCGATAGCTGCTCGATGGCCGCTCGAAGGTGGGCCGCAGCCTTCGAATGCTCGGGCCCATCGAGCATGCGCAATGCTTCCAGCATGAGCGACAACGCCACCGAGGCATCGGAGATCGCGTCCGTCATGATCGTTCCTTTCGATGCGTGCACGATCTTCAGAGCGTCGGCCCTCGGCATCGACGTCGCGGGACGCGCTCACATCATCAGTTCGGTGTCCTTGATGTCGGCGATGGGGCCGAGGATCGCAGGGTCAAATTCATCCAGAGAGCTGCGGTCCAACAGACGCTTGGGCAGGTCGGGGTTCGCCAAGGCCCCGCGGCCTATCGTGACGACATCGGCGCCATCGTCGAGCGCAGCCACCGCCTGCTCGATGTTGTGCAGGCTGCCATTGGCGAAAATCGTCGCTTTGGGGGCGTAGCGCTTGGCGAGGCGCATCAATGACGGGCCGTCCTCGGCGAAAGCAGGCTTCCACGCCTCAAACTCGGTCACATGGACGAAGTCGGCGCCGGCATCGCCGAGGCTGCCGAAGATGATTTCGGCGTCACGCTCCGCACCCGCCCATTTGTGATGATAGTCGTTCACCTTGCCTTGCGAGATACGGACGCCGACCGGCACCGCGCTCCCGACCTTCGCGCGCACCGCCTTGAAGGTTTCCACGATTAGCCGCACGCGGTTCTCCGTGGCGCCGCCCCAGCGATCGGTTCTGCTGTTGGCGTAGTCGGTCAGGAACTGGTCGAGCAAGTAGCCGTTGGCGCCGTGAATCTCGATGGCGTCGAACCCGGCGACCTGGATCGCTCGCGCAGCCGAGCCCGCGAAGCCGGCGATGGCGTCGGCGATCTGCTCTTCCGTGATGGCTGCCGGCAGTACGTAGCGGTCCTTTCCGTGATAGAATGTCATCTGCTCGCCCTTTGGCTGAATGGCAGACGGGCCCACCGTGCTGTCGCGAAAGCGATTGCCTTGACTGATCGCTCCCGCATGCATCATCTGGGCAATGGCCACCGCTCCGTGCGACTTGATGCCGTTGACGACCGGCTTCCAGGCCATGGCCTGCACTTCGTCGGTCATGCCGGGCTGATGGACGTAGCCCTGCGAGAACGCCTGGTCTGTGTAGATGCCTTCGGTGATGATCGTTCCAAACCCGCCTCGCGCGAACCGCTCGTAGTATCGCGTCATGGTTTCGGTGGCCCGGCCGTCCTGGGTCGCCGTGATGCGCGTCATTGGCGCAACAGCAAGACGGTTCTTCGCGGTACGGCCGTTTATATCGATCGGCGTGAAAAGCGCCTTCGCTTCGCTGTCCATCATTTTTGAATCTCCAGAGCCTTTACCTTCGGGAGTGGCCTCCCTTGCTGGAGATCGATTTAAATCTCGCCGTGAGCCGACAGAAGCCCGGCTGGAAGCTAAGCACTTTATCAATTATCGTTATAAAATGGATTTCGCGGATGTGGCCCTGTTTCGCAGCATCGTGACCGCCGGCAGCCTGTCCGCTGCGGCGCGAGAGATGGGCACGACGCCAATGTTGGTCAGTCGAAGGCTCGCAGCGCTCGAAGCCGAGCTGGGCGCACGCCTGTTTCATCGGACGACGCGCTCGCTATCGCTCACCCCTGAGGGCGAGGCCTTTTTGCCTCACGCCGCCGCCCTGATAGCCGCCCGCGATTCAGCATTCGAGTCCGTGTCGTCCGCCGGCTCGGGGCTCTCAGGTGTGCTCAAGGTCACCGCGCCGAACGTCATCGGCCATGCGGTCATCGTACCCGTCGTGGCCAAGCTGATCGCGGACAACCCGGCGCTTCGGGTCAATCTTGTCCTGAGCGACGATCGCGTCGACATCGCTTCGGTGGGTCTCGACGTTGCGATCCGCGTGGCGCCGATGAAGCCTTCCGACATGATCGCGACAAGACTCGCCGACAATCCCTACATCCTCTGCGCATCGCCAGCCTATATCGCTCGCTTCGGCGAGCCGGCAACGCTGGGCGATCTGGTGAGCCACCCCTGCATCAAGCTTCATGCGATGGAGACCTGGCCGTTCGTACGTGGAGGCGAATTGGAGCAGATCCGGATCGCCGGCCCGCTGTCGGCCAGCACAGTCGACGCTGTTCGAGCGGCTTGTCTTGCGGGCGTGGGGGTCGCCATGATGACCTATTGGGATGTTTACGAGCAGATTGAACGCGGAGAGTTGAAGCGCATCGTTCTGGCGGATGCCGCGCCGGTTGAGCTTGGGATATGGGCGGTTTTCCTGACTCGCGCGCAAATGCCCGTCCGGGTAAGAGCGTTCATTGATGCTCTGCGAAAACGGCTGCTTGCGGGCACACTGCCGTGATCGTCGCGACGTGCAATCGCCGGCGAGCGGGAAAGCTCGCCGGCGACGCGTCGCTGGGCAGAATGCCACCTGTTACCGCGTCAGGCGAACCAGATCCTGCCTTAGCAGATAGAAGGAGACCGCGAGCAGCACGACGTCCTTCATCAGGAAGGGCACGTTGCCCGTCATCGCGGGGAAGCCTCCCGCGGCGACGTCCCAGCCCTCCGGCATGAAGGGAATGATGGTGACGGTCGCGATGAAGGTGCCGGTCGAGCCGAGGGCGCCGAGCACACCAAGCCGGTGGCTCCAGAAGCCCGAGAGCAGCAGCGCGCCGAAGGTCCATTCAGAAACGCCGAGGAAATAGCTGGCGCCGGCATGGCCGAACACGGGATAGAGCCACCAGATCAACGGGCCGTTGCTGATGAACGGGACCAACCGTTCGAACTCGTACGGAAACCACTTCTGGTAACCGAAGAAGAAGAACATGATCACCATCGAGGCGCGGACGACATGGTAGTCGAGATCTTCCGCGAGCAGGCCGGATCCCTGCAGGGCGCGGACGAGAGGATTTTGGGCGGTGTGGGTGTTGGCAAGCGTGGTCATGGTCGTGATCCCTGATGTGAGATGAGCGACGTGGCGGCCGTCGCGTTAGGCGACCGCCGGGAAGTCGATCTCGGTATCGTTGATGCGGTTGAAGACGTTGGTGAACACGGTGGTGGCAAAGGCGAGGCTGATGTCGACGAGCTGCGCGTCGCTGTAGCCGGCGGCCTTAATCGCGACGAAATCCTTGTGGCTGACGGTGCCGCTGGTGCGCGCAAGCTTGTCGACGAAAGCGACCAGCGCATCGCGCTGGGCATCACCGGTGGGCCGGCCATCGCGGATCTGCTTCACAATCTCCGGCGCCAGGCCGACGAGCTTTGCGAGATGGCTGTGGGCGGCGACACAATAGTCACAGCCGGCGGCTTCGCTGATGACGAGCTTGATGATCTCCTTGTCGGACTTGGTCAGTCCGCCGGAGGCGAGCACAGTGTCGGCAGCGAGCACGGCCTTGAGCGCAGCGGGGCCATGGGCGGCGATGGCCGCAAAGGTGTTCGGCACGCTGCCGATCGCCTTCTTGATCTGGGCATAGACCTGGCCGGAGGGGCCGGCGTCAGTTTCGAGGTTCGGGACGGAAAGTCGGGACATGATGGCACTCCGTGTTGGGGTGGTGAACGATTGCGGAGTGACAGTAGGGTCGTGGCATGAGATGTTGAATGCTTGATATGCCTGTATATATGCTCAATCGTCTCAAATGACATACCGAGAGAGGAATACGATGGATTGGCTGAGCCGGCTGTTCGAGATGATGCCGGTGCGCGGCCGTCTGGACCTGCGCTGCTCCTACGGCGCGCCCTGGCGGATCGAGCAGGGGCCGGGCGAGGTCAACGAGATCCCGTACCATGCGGTGCTCGCAGGCTCGGCGGTGCTGGACGATCCGGCGGGAGGCCGGCCGTTGCTACTGGAGGCCGGCGACATTCTGCTGCTGCCGCGCAACCCCCGGCACGTGATGCACGACGGCAGCGGAGCTGCGCCGCTGAAGGCCCGCAACCGCGCCTCACTCAACTTCACGATCAGCGAGAATCCCGGCTCGGACGCGCGGCTCGATCTGCTGTGCGGACATTTTTCGATCGCCCCGCCGCACGACCGGCTGCTGCGCAACTATCTGCCGCCGGTGCTGATCGTGAGGGCCGGCGCGCAGGCCGGAGAGCGGGATACGGCGGGGCAGCTCGCAGGCCTCGTTGCCTTGATGCGCGGCGAGACCGCAGACGATCAGCTGGGTGGCCGCGCGATGCTGAACGCGTTGTCGACGGCGATGTTCGCGCTCGTACTGCGCCTCGCCAGCGAGACCGGGGACGCGCCACGCGGGCTGCTTGCGCTCGCAGGTCACCCGCGCCTCGCGCCGGTCGTCGCGGCCATGTTCAATGCGCCCGCGCGCGCATGGACGCTGCCCGAGCTCGCGCAGCTCGCCAACATGTCGCGTGCGACACTCGCCCGTCAATTCCAGGAGAAGGTCGGACGTTCGCCGAGCGAGCTGCTGACCGACATCCGCATGACGCTGGCAACGAACGAACTGAGGAAATCCTCGCTCTCGACCGGAGCGGTGGCTGAAGCGGTCGGATATCTGTCCGAGGCGGCATTCCAGCGGGCTTTCAAGAGCCACATGGGCATCACTCCCGCGCAATGGCGAAAGGCTGCGCAGTCGCCTGCGACGATTGACGAGCTGGAGCTGGCGAAGAGCGCCGAGGCGGCATCGGGTGTCGAGAATGCCTAGGCCGGCGCGCGTGAGGTGGCCGGGCTAGCTCAACATCCGCGGCAGATGATGAGCTTGCGATCCAGCATCTGATCGCGCTGCTGCTGCTCGCGCTCCCAGGCCGACAGGGCATCTGATTGAGGCGCGTCGGCCCGGCTCGGCTGACGGTGGCCGACCGGAGCGAGCCAGGGCAGGCGCGACGTCGGCTCGACCGAGGCGAAACGCGCGGCGGCCCGCGACGGCAGATCGGGGAGGACGTCGCGAGAGCTGTTCCGGTCGGAAGCATGTGCGGGCGACAGCAGGCCGATCAGGAGAAGGCCCGCAAAAGTGGAGCGGATCGAGCGTGTCTGGTTCGAACGATGGGACATTGTGGCGCTCCCGTAGCGGAGGCTCGGGATGAGCGGCTCCGTTGAGGGCCACAATAGTCGTGGACGCGAAAGGCTGAATGCTGCGCGATCTCGAAGATATGCTCGTTCGTCTCACGAGCGTCGATGGAGGGGACTGGTTGCAGCTTCAGCGGGCTGGCCACCAGGCGTTGGCTCGGCGACCACCTCGGCGATGTCAAGATTACGATCGGGGCCGTGTGGAACCACTAATTGGCCGGGTTCGAGACGCAGCTGCGTGCCATCGAGATGGACCGTCACGATGTCCGGCTCGAACGATACAAAACTGGAGATGCGCCGGACTTCGGGATAGGCGTCGGGATACGACCATGCCGCCTGGCGCGCGTCTCCGATGGAGTAATAGCTGCAGAGGCCCTTGTACGGGCAGAAGGTCTGGAGCTTGACCGGAGTGAGGGCAGACTCATCGATGTCGGCACGAGGAACATACCAACGCGGTGCAAAGCCGGACTCATAAAGGACCAGCGGCCGCCTTGTATCGGCTATGACCTGGCCCTGGTGGTTGACCACCAGGTTACGAGAGGTCTGGCGGATGTCGATGCGGTGATAGGGATCGGCGGCATGGCCCACGATGCG
Source organism: Bradyrhizobium sp. S3.7.6 (assembly GCF_054061875.1). Classification (NCBI taxonomy): domain Bacteria; kingdom Pseudomonadati; phylum Pseudomonadota; class Alphaproteobacteria; order Hyphomicrobiales; family Nitrobacteraceae; genus Bradyrhizobium; species Bradyrhizobium sp. S3.7.6. The sequence goes on from NZ_JBSSEQ010000001.1 coordinate 1,698,204, forward strand.
TTCGTCTTCCTCGTAGAAGGCATCCATGGCCCGCCAGGCAAAAGCGATCAGACCCTGCAAATCGCCTGCATGGGCGGGCAGGTCGGTGTGCCGCCATGCTCCGCGCGCCGCGATGTGTTGCTCGTCGACCCGAACGCTGTACCAGGACGTCGGCCCAAGATCGGCGTGTTGAGTGATGTGCTCGGTGGGTTCCAGCACATGTGGGGAAACATCGGCCTCCGGGAAATAGGCGACGGGATAACGGCCCGGTTCGAAAAGCAGGAGCACCCGCTCGCTATCGGCGATCCAGCTTCCCCCAAAGCGCACGCGGATGCGGCGGCGTAACGGTTCGACGTACAGGAGTCGCTTGGGCAGCGGCTCGGGGACGAGAAAGCGGCCGATTGCTCCCGTTGAAAGCGGGCCTTGTTGCCAGGACAGTCCCAATTGATCTCTCCCTGCAGCACGCCGTCGATGGCGGATCTGTTCCGGCCCGTGCTTGGCTTCGCCGGCGCGATCCGATGGCTATATTTCGTCCGCGGCCCGGCCTTGGTTACAGGTCATCCCACCAATTTTGCGGCGTGATGACGCCAGCCGAGATGATTCAACCAACCGTAAAGCCGTCATCGATCGGAACAGTGAACTGGAAGACGGCGCCGCGCGGTTCGTTTGCGGTCGCCCAGAGCCTGCCGCCATGCGCCACGATGATCGAACGGCATATCGACAGTCCGACACCGAGGCCGCCCGATTTGGTCGTGTAGAAGGGTTCGAACAGCCGCGCGAGGCTCTCCGCAGACAAGCCCGGTCCCGAATCCGTGATCGATACGCGTATGCTCTCGGCATCTGCTCTCGCGGTCTGGATCAACAGCTCGCGCTTGCCCCCCGTTGTCTCGCTCATGGCCTCGATGGCGTTCAGGATCAGGTTGAGCGTGACCTGCTGCAGCTCGACGCGATCCCCGATGACCTTGGGCAGACGATCGGCGAATATCGTCTGGATCGACACATCGTGCCGCGCTGCTTCAGCCTGCGTGAGTTCGATGACTTGGCCGATGACGCTGTTGATCGCCAGGGAATCCCGTTTGGGCGGTGATTTTTTGACGAGATCCCGGATTCGCTCAATGACCTCGCTGGAGCGGATGCCGTTCTCGATGGCGCGTGTCAGCGCCCTGCGCGTCTGCTCCAGTGCCGGTGGTTGGTGATCGAGCCAGCTCAAGGCCGCTTGCGCGCTGGCGATGACGGCGGTGTTCGGCTGATTGACCTCGTGGGCGATCGACGCCGTCAGCTGTCCCATCACCGCCACGCGGTTGGCGTGGGCCAGCTCCATCTGAGCCACGCGGTAACGCTGCTCGTTCTCGCGTGCCTCGGTTTCGGCGCGCTTGCGCTCGCTGAGATCCAGCACGAAGGCAACGCCTTGCTCCTGCTCGTCGTCGAACAAGGCTCCGCCGGTCAGCACCGGCACCCGGCTGCCGTCCTTGCGGAAGAACGCCTTTTCGAACGGGTGGACAACCCGCGTCGCCTTCAATTCGGCCCGGGCGCGGTCGGTGCGCTCCTGCCATTCGGGCGGCGTCAGATCTGCCCAGCGCAACCGGCCCGCGGCGAGATCCTCGCGATCATATCCCATGGTCTTCAGGAACGCGTCGTTGGCATCGAGGATGTCGGGGGTGTGATCGAAGATGAAGATCCCGATGATGTTGGCCTCGACCAGCCGGCGGATCCGCGACTCCCGCTCCTGAAGCTCCCGGTACAGACGGGCATTGTCGAGCGAGGTCGCAGCCTCGGATGCGAGAAACTTGAGGATCGCGATCCGGGCGGGTGTGAAGACGCGCGAGGCGAGATTGTTCTCCAGATACAGAAATGCCACCGCCCTGCCTTGCTTGACGAGCGGCACGCACAAGGCTGATCGGACGTGCTTCTTCTGGATGTATTCGTCGCCGCCGAACGCGCTGCTCGTCGAGGCATCGTCGAGCACGACGCTTTCCTGGGTGCGAGCCGTGTAAAGGACGATCGACATCGGGACTTCAGCGGCGGAGATCGGTGAATCGGCGAGATCGAGAGCGATCAAACCGCCGCCTGTCACCGCGTCCGCCCGAATTCTCAGCTCGGAACCCCTCGGTAAAATCAGCACGCCACGTTCCGCACCCGCGTGCTCGATGGCCGAACGAAGCAGGGTCTCCGTGAGCTTCTCCAGCACGATCTCGCCTGAAACAGCCTCCGACACCTTGAGAACCGTCGCAAGGTCCAGCTGCTCGACAGGTGCTCCGATCGTCCCTGCGGCGCTGAGCGCGGATCCTCTCTCCCGCAGGTTCGGATGGAGTTTCTCGAGCTGGCTCACCTTCGCCTCGGCGCCCCAGCGCGCGTAGCAATCGCGCGCTTTTGTCAGGTAGGACAAGACAACCGTTCGAATGCCGCGCGCCTCGTAGAACCCTGCTGCGCGTTCCGCAGCGATCGCCTCGATCTGCGCGAATCCGGATTCTTGCGCCAATCGGATCGATTCCTCGTAGAGCTGTTCCGCCTCGAGTTCGCGGCCTTCGATGCGCGCAAGTTCCGCCGCGACGAGCTTCTGCCGGGCAGCGTAATTCGCGGGGCAGCGGTTGGACCAGACTGTCAGCTTGCGGTGGTGTTCCCGGAGGTCGCCGAGGCGCCGCTCGCGATCCTCGGGGCGTGATGCGTGATAAGCCCCGGCATGAGCGAGTGCCGTGTAGAACCGGTATTCGGTGAAATCCGAATAAGAGCGGACGCACCATGAGAGCGCTTCTGCGCGTGCGGCGAGGGCAATCGCGACATCGTCACGTCCGGCAATGACTTCGATCTGAATTTGCGTCGCGTAGTAGAAGAAGGCGCTTATCGGTTCGCTCGCATCCGAGGGCTGAAGCGCCGCGGGGCTCTCGAAGTCATTCCGGCCATCGCGCCCCATAAGGCTCTGCGCCAGATCTCGTTGCCTGATGAGGCCCTCCGCAGCCAATCGGACGCCCAGACCCTCGGCGAATGCCAGGGACCGCTCGGCGCGCGAGCAGACGTCCGTGAGCGGATCGCCGCAGAAGAGATCCACCGATATCAGTCCGCGATGCGAATACGCCGCGAATGCCAGATCTCCGGTCGTCAAGCAGATCGCAAGAGCGCGCCGAATGAACGGCCGTCCCGATCGGATCGGGAGAATCCATGGGGTCACGTGAAGGCCGAATACCAAAAGCGCCCGGCCGCTCAGCCCTGTCTGCGGCTGCCTGTCAGCAAGGGCTGCGCCAAATTGCGATAGCCGGAATCCAAGTTCAGCATCGGTTGAATTGCTCGCGAGCACGCCGAATATGGCGGTCAGCGGGTAGCACGCTTCAGGGCTGGTCCCGTGCTGGAGCGTCAGTCGAGTGGCCTCCAAGAGCATGGTGTCGGAGAGGTTGCGATCGGTGAGAAACGCAGGCGTGAGGAGGTCGGCCAGGACGCCCATGGTCGCACGATGATCCGGATCGGTCATCGGCGGTAGCGCATGAAGCTGCTCGTCGGACAGCTTTTCGGTCAAGCTCCGCAGGCGTCGCCGATCCTCGTCCACCTCGCTGCGGCTGGGATGAGGAGACCAGTCAATCCCGGTTCTGCGCAAAAATGCGAGGCAAACGTCGACCGCGCGCTCGAGCTGTCCCGCGGTGGTGTATAGCTGCGCCTGGAGTCTGGCGACCTCGGCGCTCGCCTGAATGTCCGAACAGCTCTGCGACAGGACCGTCAATTCCGCTTCCGCCGTGTTCAGCTCGCCGAGCAGGAATTTGCATTCGGCGTGGAGCAGGCCGATCGCGAAGGCGTCCCGGCTGCACCGCGGATGCCCTTCCTCCCCGAGCAGTTCGCGGGCGATTTCAAGGTAGGTTGCCGCCGCGTGGTAGGCCGTTGCATTTCGCGCGCGCCGGCCCGCGGCGAGATTGACGGCAATGACCTGTTCGCGTTCAGCGCCGTTGGTCAGAGCGGCGATGCCGCGGTTCAGCTGGTTGGCAACGATATAGACGCGCTCGTTGGTTTCGTCGGGCGTCAGCTGCGCTGCCAGGACCAGACCGATCCGAAGGTGCAGGGCCGTTCGCCTGTCCTGGTCCGGTTGAAGCGCATAAGCGGCCTCTTGCACGCGATCGTGGACGAACGCGTAAGAGCTCTTGAGGCGTCGGACCAGTTCGAGACGCGTCGCGTCTCGCAGATCCGCGTGCAGCGTCTGCTCCGATGCTCCGTGCACGAGGCAGAGCGTTGCGATCTCGGCGCTGTTGCCCAGGCAGGCCAGCTCCAGCAGGGCCCGACGTGTCTCGTCGCGCAAACCGCTCAGCTTGCCGACCATGAGGCGCGCGACGTTTTCGGCGTAGCTTTTTTCCTTGATGCGTTCGAGATCCCAGCGCCACTGTCGCTTGTCATGATCGAAGGTCAGTAGGTTTTCTTCGGCCAGTGCCCGCAGAAACTGCGTGAGAAAGAACGGATTCCCGTTCGTCTTCTCGTATATCAGCTGCGCCAGGGGCATGGCGTATGCCGGCTCGCAGTGAAGTGCATCCGCGGTGAGTTCCTCGACGGCAGCGCGGGTGAGGGGTGCCAGGTCGATTTCCCGCACCCGTTTACGGGAGGCGCGAATTTCGACGAGCCGTTGTGCCAGCGGATGTTTGACGTCGACATCCTTGCGTCGAAAGGCGGCGATGAGAAGCAGATTTTGCAGGTCGGATCTGTTCAGAAGAAACGCGATCAGATCAAGTGTGGCCACGTCGAGCCACTGCAGGTCGTCGAAGAAAAGCACGAGCGGATGGTGAGGTTTGGCGAAGATGCCAATGAAGCGTCGAACGACGAGTTGGAAGCGTCGCTGTGCGTCTTGCGGGGGAGCCTCCGGGACAGGCGGTTGATCCCCGATCACCAGCCGCAGCTCCGGTACGAGATCCACCATCAGCTGACCGAGCTGGCCCAGCGCTTCGTGCAGTGCGTTACGCCAGGGTGCCAGATCGGCATCGCTCTTGGCGAGGAGGCCTCGGATAAGGCCTTGGAGCGCATGCGCGAGCGTCGCGTAAGGCATATCGCGCTTGTGCTGATCGAACTTGCCGGAGGCGAAGAACCCTCCCAACGGGACCAAGGCCTTGTGCATTTCGTCGACGAAAGCGGACTTGCCGATACCGGAGGGGCCGGACACCAGGATCAACTCGGGCGTGCCGCTCCGGGTGACGCGATCGAACGAGGTGAGCAACGCCTCGATCTCGTGCTCCCTGCCGTAGAGCCGTTCGGGAATCAGCAGGCGGTTCGGTGTATCGGTTTGGGCCAGGACGAAATCATCGATTCGTCCCTGCGCTTCCCATTCGGCGAGTGACCGTTCCAGGTCGCTCTTGAGACCGGCTGCGGTCTGGTAGCGGTCCTCGGCCGTCTTGGCGAGGAGCTTCATGATGATCGCCGACACGGCATAAGGCACGCCATTGACTCGTTCGGCGGGCGGAACGGCACGTCTCGCGATGTGGCTGTGCACCCATTCCATCGGACTGGCCGCGGTGAACGGCAGTGCGCCCGTCAGCATCCGGTAGAACGTCACGCCGATTGCGTACAGATCGCTGCGGGAATCGACGGACCGATTCATGCGGCCGGTCTGCTCGGGCGCCATGTAGGCCAGCGTGCCCGCCATGGTCTCCGGTGGTTCGAGCTGCTGTCGCTCGCGCGGCAGGCGAGATGCGAGGCCGAATCCGGTGATCCTGACCTCGTCTGCCCCGGTCACCAGAAGATTGGCCGGCTTCAAATCCTTGTGGACCAGGCCCTGCCGATGCAGCTGGTCGACGGCGGTGGTGATGCCGAGAGCCAATCGCAAGAAATGGTCCAGCTTCATCGGCGCGCCGAGCAACTGCTCGAGCGGCTCGCTGCCGGGATCTTCCAATATCAGCAAGGTTCGACCACCGTCGCGAATCAGCTCCAGCGGCCGTACGGCCCAGGTCCCATCGAGCTCGTCGCGCAAGGCGTATTCATGGGCGAGCCGGTCGAGGACCGCGGCCGGCGGATGTTCCGTCGCCGCCCTTACGGTCAGGACACTGTTGACATCGCCATCGGCGCCCCGGCGCCATTCGCGACAAAAGACGCGCTCGCCGTCGTCCCATGACGCTTTGAGACCGGCATTGCCGTTCGTGGATACCCGCGAGGATACGTGCATCTGCCGGACTCCGGAACTAGCCGGCCAGTCGATTGAAAAGGAGGGAAAGGTGCTCACCTGTCCCGTCCGGGAACGTACTCCCAACGCCAATCCCCAACAATAGCCGGGATCGGAGCCATGGCATGAGCCACATTCGGATTTCGGGGCGTGGCTCAACCAACCGCAAAGCCGTCATCGATCGGCACGGTGAACTGGAAGACGGCTCCGCGCTGCTGGCTTCAGGCTGTTCACTCTGCGAATAACCTGGCTGAAGTTCAGACCCTCCAGCTTTGAGCGTGGGGGAATTGCGGGATTCTTCGAAAGGTCATTCAGCGAGGACAGTTTCAAGATCTGTAAGCCGTCGCCGCAAACCTACGCTCAAATGGAGAATGAACTTGGCGTCCCCTCGCAGCTCTGCATGATCGCCTGCCACGCCTGGGATACGCGTAGCGCCGTGGCGGCCGGCTGGGAAGCTGCGTTCATCGGGCGGCCCGGCACGCTGATCCTGCTCTTCCAGTGCCAACCGGCACTATTGCATCGCTTCCTGTCGAACAATCCCGTTCTGAGCCGGTGACACGTCGGCTGCTGCCCGGAGGAGGTCACGCTTGAGCAGATAGACGGAAGCCGCAAGCAGTACGACATCCTTCATGAGGAAGAGGAACGGCAACGTGGCCGCAGGAAATCCGCCGGCCGGCGCGGGCCAGGCATCGGGGAAAAACGGAATGATCGTCACGGTGGCGACATAGGTCGCGCATGAACCCAGCGATCCCAAAATCGCCACTCTTCTGCTCCAGAAGCCGAGCAGAAGAAGCAATCCAAACAACAATTCCGCTGAACCCAGGAAGTAGGCCGCGCCGCGCACGCCAAACACCGGATACAGCCAGAAGATCAGCGGACCATTGCTGATGAACGGAATCAACGCGTGCGCTTCGTAGTCGAACCATTTCTGGCAGCTGAAGACGAAGAAGACGACGATCATCGCCACACGCGTGACATGGTAGTCAAAATCGCCTCTGACCAGATCGAGCTCGGACAGCTTCTTTATGAGATGGTCCATCTGATGTCGTCTCATCCTCGAGGTCGCGGATTGGCGCCAAGGGCGGCGTCGACGTCTGTCGCGATCTGAACGGTAGCCAAGCTTCGAAGGGCGCGCTGTGCGCGGGTTATCGTGCATTTCTCAAACTTGCGCTGTTCGGCCGCAGGCGACCGGGATCGGCGTGGCCTGACATCGCGTCGCCCTCGGTGGCTCGCTCTTGGCGCCGCAAACCCATACCAAAGTATGGGTCTGTGCATCACAATCGCGAGATTGTCGGAGGCACCCACCGAACGCATGCTCGAGGCCGACATGCGCAACCGATCCTGGCGCAGCTACTGGATTTTCCTCAGTTGGGGAGACCGAACATGTGCCTCTCGCGAACAAGCATCGAACGTCACGACAGCAGCCGCCTGGTCAACTGGAGAGCGGCTTGCGCTTCAATCGCCCGTGTTGCGATCGCGTTTCGATGATGATCGCGTCTTGCGAGGGTAAGTCAGGTGAAGGTCCCTTACGTAGGTGTCGTCGATGACGACGAGGCCCTGTGCCTGTCTTTGGTGGATCTGATGCGATCGATCGGCTACCGCTCCGAGCCGTTTGACAGGGCCGAAGCGCTGCTGAGCTACGCCGGCCGGTTCAGCTTCGACTGCATCATTGCCGACGTTCACATGCCTGGAATGGGTGGGCTCAACCTCGTTCGCGAGCTCCAGCAGCAGAAGGTCGGAGCGCCGGTGATTCTCATTACCGCGCTTCCTCACAAGCAGCTGGACGCCGAAGCGGCCTCGATCGGCGCATTCTGCCTTCTCAGAAAGCCGTTCGAAACGAGCGCGCTGCTTGAGTGTCTCGACAGGAGCCTTCGAAGATGAAAGCGCTCTCGGCTGACGACATCACGTCCTCTATGGCGACGCAATCGTCTGGCGGCGACGATCCGGGGCGTGCACGCCCCCGGGGGGATATGGATTCGCCGCGACATGATCGCCGGAGGGCGGCCCGTTGGGAGAGATGGAACGATTGTTCGGAGCGATGGGGCCGGCTTCTGCTTGCGGCGCGAGCAGGGGATGGAGACGCATATGAGCGATTGCTGCGGGAGCTGGATCTGTGGCTTCGGGCTTACTACGCGCGCCGGCTTCCCTATCCCGCCGCCGACGATGCGAGGCAGGAGGTGCTCCTGGCCATTCACGCGAAACGCCACACGTTCGCGGCCTCGAAGCCCTTCGGCGCCTGGGTTACGGCGATTGCCCGCTACAAATGGGTCGATCGCGTGCGCGATGCGTCTCGCTACAGCGCGCTCGCGCTCGACGAAGACATCGCAATCGAGGATCACGAAGGTGCCGCGATCAGCGCTGCTGCGCTGGACCAGCTGCTTGGCCGATTGAAGCCTGCGCAAGAGACCGTGATCCGCCTCGTGAAGCTTAATGGTCTGAGCATCGCGCGAGCGGCCGGTGCGACCGGACAGTCGGCGGCCCTGGTCAAGATCAATATCCATCGCGGCCTGAAGAAATTGTCCACATTGGTATCCTGACGTCATTGCGGCCGCGGGCCGGGCCGACCGAGACGTCGTGCGAAGGAAAGCCGAAATTGCTTCAACTCCAGAACGAAATGCGATCTACGGTGGCCGACCTGACGGCGGCGTTCCGCTATGACATCATGGAAGGGCTGAGCCTCGCGCCAAAGGCAATTCCGGCGAGATGGCTTTATGACCGCCGCGGATCGGCTCTGTTTGAAGCCATCACGCTGCTGCCCGAATACTACCCGACACGAACCGAGCGATCGATCCTTGCGTCCGCAGCATCGGAAATCGCCGCGCTCGCGGGGCCGGGCCGCGCAGTCATAGAATTCGGCTCAGGCTCGTCGGCAAAGACGCGACTGTTGCTGGCAGAGACGGAGCCTTCTGCCTATGTGCCGATCGACATCTCGGGCGAATTCCTCCGGGAGGTTGCGGTAGGCTTGTCGCATGCATTCCCGGGACTGCCGATCTATCCAACCGAGGCCGATTTCACCTATCCCTTTGCGCTGCCGGACGAGATTGCCTCGACTGCGCGCCTCGGCTTCTTTCCGGGGTCGACGATCGGAAACCTCACTGTGCCTGTGGCGGTCGACCTGTTGCGGGCGATGGCGGTGACCCTGGGTGCCGGATCGATGCTGCTGATCGGCATCGACCGTATCAAGGATCAGGATGTTCTGCTGCCAGCATATGACGACGCGCAAGGGCTGACGGCCGCATTCAATCTCAACCTCTTGCACCGGATCAACCGCGAGCTGGGCGGCTCGATTCCCCTGGGCGCGTTTCGCCATTTGGCGCGCTGGAATGATGCGGAGGCGCGTATCGAGATGCATCTGGAAGCCACGCGCGACGTCCGCTTCGAGGTCGACGGTCGCGTCTTCTCGTTGTCGAAGGGCGAGACCATCCACACGGAGAACAGCCTCAAATACGGGCGGAGGGATGCCTTCGTCCTGCTGCAGGCCGGCGGATGGCATCCCGTCGCCGATTGGACTGACGACAGCGGGCTCTTCTCGGTCATTCTCGCGGAGCAAAGGCCCGCGCCGGCGGCACCCTAGGATGAATCGGGGCGCAGACGGAATCATTTCCAACAATATCGCCTCAATCGGCGCAATCCACGAACAGCGAGGCTCGTACACATGCTGCATAATGTGCGCGTCATCACGGCAATCAACTGCGTTGAGGCGCGACCATGCAACTCCGTTCATCCCTCATCCTGAGCTTCGCCGCCATTCCTCTAACCGCCCTGGCAGATCCGCTCCCGGCGCCGTCGCCGAAAGCGCCGAGCCCGGCTGAGACCGTCCAGGTGCAGCCGCGCGGCAATGAATTCATGCCGAATTCAGTCGCCGAGGATGCGTTGCAGAAGCGCATTACCGACTTCAACCGGAAACTGGAAGGTCTGGACGCAGATCTCGACAAGAAGCTGAAAATCTGCCGCGGATGTTGATCGAAATCCGGTTCAGCAAACAGCGATAGGTCTGCACATGAGGCACACTGTCACCGGTTCGTTCCACGACGGCGGAAGCGGGTGCGCGCACTTTGAGCGGATCGCCCCGATCCGGGATGACGAGCTCGAGCTTGTCGTCAGGGAATTGCAGCATCGCATGCGCAATATCCTCAGCATCGTTCTGTGCTTCGTGAACAACACCGATGCGAATACGACCGCCGATTTTCGCGAGGCGCTCTCGGCACGGATCGCGACCCTGTCCGACGCCTACAGGATGATCGAATCCGCGGGAGAGTAGCGCGTGTCTCTCGCGGCGATGCTGGAGCGAACGCTCAAGCCGCACGCGATGTTTCACAGAGGCCGCATTCTGCTCGCGGGGCCGGACCTCACACTGGAGCCGCACATCGCCTTGGCGCTGCACGTCATCATTCACGAGCTGGTTACCAACGCGAGCAAGTACGGCGCGCTGACATCGACGGCAGGAGCCGTCGAGGTGATCTGGGAAAGCCCGCCCTATCTCGGCGGACAAGGTCTTGCGATCCAGTGGCGCGAGCGCGGCGGACCGATTGTGACCAAGCCAGTACGCAAGGGCTTTGGCACGCAACTGATCGCAAGGGCCCTGCCGGGCGCGCAGGTCGATCTCGACTTCGCACCCGACGGCCTTGTCTGCCGGCTTCTGATCGATCTCGGTCAGGCGCTGACCGCGCAAGGGCCTGTCAGTTAGGATCAGGAGGATCGGCACCATGAGTACATTGGCGAGAGCCCAGCGCAAATCGTTCGCAAGCAGGCTGCCGATATCGGGGCTGCTTGCGGGAGACCTCGATTACCACATCGTCCGGGCGTCGATGGTGATCCTGTTCTTCTTCTTCGGCTACCAGAAATGGTGGGCGTACGAGGCGGACCGCCTGGACCCCTTCATCAGCAACGGTCCGCTGATCTGGTGGCTCTATCCCGCGTTCGGCCATCAAGGCGCCAGCTGGTTCCTCGGCGTCGCCGAATGGACCTTTGGTGCTTTGATATTCGCGGGCTTCTGGAGCAAGCGGCTCGGCATTCTGGGCGCCCTTGGATCGACCGGTACCTTCATCGCAACAGTCACGATCATTCCGTTTATGCCGGACGGTTGGGACGCTGCTGCAGGCGGCTTTCCGGCGATGACGGGTAACGTTCCGTTCCTGATGAAGGATGTCGTGCTGCTTGCGGTATCGTTGTATCTGCTGAAGCAAGATGCGGCCCGTGTCCTGAGACCTGAGGCTTGAGATACATGGCAAGGCAGATGCAGATCATGGCCAGCGCGAGAATGGGATAGTGCAACGAGACGGCCGCCGCGGCGAGGAAGCCGAACAGGGTGGTCAAGGATCGCATCCGCATCATCATGCGCGCCTTGTCCGGGATCGCCTCGATCGCCGGCCGGTCGACGGCTTCCCAGCACAGCAGCAGATAGGTCGCGTTCACCAGGGCGAATACGCCGGCGTAGACGGTGACGGGCAGCGGCGCCAGCTTTGAGCTCGCGATCCAGGCTGTCGAGAACGGCAGCAGCGATACGGAAAACAGATGAGCGAAGTTTCCCCAGATCAATCGGGGCGTCGCCGCGCTGGCATAGTGCAGAAGATGGTGATGGTTCACCCAGACGATGGCGATGAAGAGATAGCTGACTGCGTAGCCGATGACGGTCGGCCAGAGTTCGAACAGAGCATTGAGGCTCGGAGCGTGCGGCGGGCGCAGGTCCAGGGCGAGAATTGTAATAACGACTGCAAAAACCGCGTCCGAGAGGGCATTCAGGCGTTTTGTCTTCGGAGAGTCCGCGGTCATCATTCCTGTTTCCTTGCCGATGCAGGCCTGCGCGGCAGTGTCTCGACGCCCCGATCGGGCCTGAACAGCAGGCGAGTCATGCCGACGGCCAGCGGGGCGCACTGCCGCTGCTCCGCACTTTCGTAGACATTCGGAGCAAACGTCGCATCGGTTACAGCTGCTTCGAAAAAAATCGGGGCAATGCGCAACGACGTGCACGGCGCGGGCTCGTGAACCGCGGCTCTCGCGACCAAACTTGGCAACGTTCGCAAGTCCCGTTACATGTTGCGGCGTACTGACGCGCTCTCGTCCCACCCCTCGATACGCAAGCGGCGGGGTGATGCGTCGAGACGTCTGGAAATGATTTTCACGACGAGACATCTCAGTATGAGGCTTGATAACGAGACGCACGAACTCGATCTGGTCGCAAAGGCGTTTCAGATTATCTCGAGAGAAATCAGCTATCAGGGATTGGCCAAGGCTCTCCTCATGGAGGCGCTGAGCTACTCCGGGGCCAGTCGGGGGGCGATCCTGCTCAGCGGGCAAAGAGAGCTGCTTGCCAAGGCCGATGCGAGCTTCCCGCGCGAGAGGGCGAACTTCCTTGCCTCCTTCCCGCCGCACGCCGAATTCCGCCTGCCGAGCGACCTTGCCGAAGAGGTGCTCGATCGAAAGCAAACGGTCGTGAGGCAAGCCGGCGCGGAGAGCTCCGCACTGATCGATCCCGCGAACCCGCCGTCTGGAAAGATAGCGCAGCTGTGCCTGCCGTTGATTCACCAGCACTGGGCGATCGGCGTTCTCTATCTCGAAGCGGATGGAGATGCGGAGATCTTCACGCCGCGATGCGTCTGGGTGACATCCATGCTGGCCAATCAGGCCGCCGTCTCATTCGAATCCGTCCGCCTGTTCGAGGCGCTGCGCGAGACCAATATGTGGATGGTCAGAGGGCAGCAGATCGGCGGGATGGGCAGCTATCGCTGGAACACGCGGACCCTGCTCTCGCGCGGATCGCGCGAATGTTACCGCATCCTGGATATCGACCTGGACGTGAACCCCGTGCCCTTCGAGGTGTTCAGGAGCCGGGTCCATCCCGAGGATTATCCCGCGCTGGAGCAAGACCTCACCGAGGCGATCAGCACGAAGTCGCCATTCACCCACGAGTACCGCGTGATCCACCGGGACGGCAAGACGTTGCATGTCGTCGCCGTTGGGCAATTCGATGAGGGGCCCACGGGAGACCTCGAGCTGGAAGGCATCATCACGGATGTCTCGCAACGGAAGGCGGCGGAGCAGGCTCTCGCCGACGCGCGAAACGAGCTTGCGCGTGCGACGGGTCTGACGTCCCTTGGCGAGCTCGCCGGCTCGATCATTCACGAGATCGACCAGCCGCTGACGGGCATGATCATGAGCGCGGAAGCTTGCCTCCGGTGGCTCGCCCGGGATCCCGTTCAGGCCGCGGAGGCCCGCAAATCGGTCGCACGCATCATCAGACAGGCACGTCGAGCTGCGGAGGTTGTGACCGGGGTCCGCTCTCTCGTGCGGGGCACGCAGGTCCATTTTGCCGAGTTCGATATCAACGATGCGGTTGCGGAGGTTCTGCTTCTGTCGAACAGGGAAATCGAGCGAGCCGGGGTCATCGTCCGTACCGACTTCGATCGATCATCGCCGCGTGTCGAAGCAGACCGTGTTCAGGTCCAGCAGGTCGCCCTCAACCTCGTGCGCAACGCGATCGAGGCCATGGCCGGGGTCGAGGACGGGAACCGCATTTTGGCCCTCTCTTCGGGGGTCGCCGATGGTATGATTTCCGTGGCAATCGCGGATACGGGGGGCGGCATCAGCCCGGCTGATAGAGAGCGGGTCTTCGAGACGCTCTACACGACGAAGGGAGCGGGACTCGGTCTGGGACTGTCGATCTGCCGCAAGATAGTGAAACTCCACGGAGGACAGCTATGGGTGGAAGAAAACGGGAGGTGCGGAGCGAAGTTCACCTTCGCTCTCCCGCTTCGCCAGGCGGTTCAGACGTCGGAAAGCCGGTAGACATGCCTCCTTCCGGCGTTGTTCATATCGTCGACGATGACCGCGCGGTTCGCGAGTCCCTTGGCGATCTGCTCGAGTCCCTGCACTACAAGGTCGCCCTGTACGGATCAGCCTCGGATTTCCTCAAGGTCGAACTGTCGGATGCCCCTGCGTGCCTGGTGCTCGATGTCAGATTGCCCGGCACGAGTGGCTTGGAGCTGCAGGAGTACCTGACGAAAATCAATGTCGGAATCCCGGTGATCCTGATGACCGCCTTTGGCGACATTCCCATGTCGGTAAGAGGCATGAAGCTGGGGGCGGTCGATTTTCTCACCAAGCCGATACGGGATCAGGACCTTCTCGATGCGATCACGGCCGCGATCCGAAAGGACATCGATCGGCGCGACGACAGCGCGCACCTGACGCAGTTGCAGGAGAAGTTTGCACTCCTGACCACGCGCGAGCGGCAAGTGATGACGCTGGTGGCATCCGGTCTGATGAACAAGCAGGTCGCCAGCGAGCTCTCGATCAGCGAAGCGACAGTCAAGATGCATCGTGGCAGCGTGATGCGGAAGCTCGGGGCAAAAACCGCGGCAATGCTCGTCCGAATGGCAGAAGCGCTCCAACTCCAGGGCTGAAGCTTCGGGACTGGCATCTCGTGCTGAATCATCTCGGCGCCTTCAATGCACGCGACCCATACCTAAGTATGGGCCGGAACAGCACAAGCGTGAGATTGTCCGCGGGGGCGATGAAAAGCATGTTGCCCCTGTGCGGTGCTGTCAGCCGGCGTTGGCAGCGCGTCTTGACCGGAGAGGTAACGTCACGTGCAGCTTGCGGCTTCAACGCCCGTATCCAGGCGACCAGGGCATCTCCTCCGTGCAGAAATTCGTTGACGATTGGACGCGGCCATCCGGAGCACAGAACAGGGCGACGACGATGGGGATGTACGTATCAAATTCGAGTGAGAGCACGCCACGGATGGCGGTCTCCGCTTCGCCAATCCGGCCGGTGGACGAGACGCTGTCTTCTAGGCCGTCCGACGCAGCGCTTCATCCGACGGTCAGCATAACGCCTTCCGAGCCGGTGAAGCGCCTTGGGATAGGCTGGCGCTGGTGGTTTTCGGAGAGCGTTCACCTCCCGGTCGGCAACAGGATTGAATTTCGCTTTCAGGGGTCGAGACATCTCCTGGCGTTGTACAACGAGGGAGCGCGGAAAAGCGGTGAGACCTCCATCGATGGCCTCTGCTCGTCGAAGCTGCGCGGCTCCGAGCACAGGCTGACCTTTGTCCCGGCGGGACGCGCCTATCGGGAATGGCATGAGACTGCCTCGTCTGCGCAGGTGACCTTCCTCTACTTCGATCCCGCCGCGCTTCACAAGTCCGACGACAGCGCGGCCGGGCTCGCGCCGAGAATATACTTCGAGGATCCGCTGGTCTGGGAAACCGCCTCCAAATTGAAGAAGGCGATCGAGAGCGCCGAGACGAATTGCGCGCCCTACCTCGAAGCGCTCTGCGGCGTGCTCGCCCACGAGCTTTCCAGGTCTGATCACGATGTTGTTCGCGAACCGGCAGCGGTCAGTCGTGGAGGTCTCGCGGGTTGGCAGAAGCGTGTCGTGGTCGAGTACGTCGAGGGGCATCTGGGAGAACAGGTCTGCCTCCTCAAGCTCGCCGAGCTCGTCAGGCTCAGCGTTCACCACTTCTGCCGCGCTTTCAAGAAGTCGTTCGGAATCCCGGCCTACCAGTATCAGGTGCAGCGACGCATGGAGTTCGCCAAGCTGCGGCTGGCGGATCGCGCGGTATCGATTACGGACATCGCACTCAGCCTGGGCTATGCGCAAACGAGCTCCTTCAGCTCCGCCTTTCGCAAAGCGACGGGTTGGACTCCTACGGACTATCGCAGGGGGTTCGAATGAATAGATCCGAGGCACGATAGATCGGGCAGAGCAGGCGACAGGCAGCCTCGTACGGGCAGAAATCCCCGGGAAGTCTGTAACCGGATCGCCCCGAGCCACGAAATGTCCAGGTGAGACCGCCTCGGATCGGCTGCCATCGGAACATCGATTTCACCGGGCGCAACAGGTGTCGAGGGAGGGACCGCAGATGACGAGCATTCGATACCGCAAGGCGGACGTGGACGGACTGAACGTATTTTACCGGGAGGCTGGCCGGGCTGACGCGCCCGCCTTGCTGCTGCTGCACGGATTTCCGACGGCCGGCCACATGTTCCGCGAGTTGATCCCGGCACTCTCGGATCGCTTCCGACTGGTGGCGCCGGATCTGCCCGGGTTCGGCCAGTCCGACATGCCGGCTCGCGAAAGCTTTGCATATACGTTTGCCGCGTTGGCGCAGGTGATCGAACGGTTCACAGAAGTCATCGGACTCGCCCGTTTCTCGCTCTACGTCTTCGACTATGGCGCGCCGACGGGCTTTCGGATGGCTCTTCGGCATCCCGAGCGCATCGTTTCCATCATCTCGCAGAATGGCAATGCCTATGAGGAGGGATTGAGCGATGGCTGGAGCCCGATCCGGGCTTACTGGCAAGATGCATCGCAAGCGAATCGGGCGGTGCTGCGATCATTCCTTTCGCCGGAGACGACGGTCTGGCAATACACCTACGGGGTGCCTGACACCTCCCTGATCTCCCCTGATGGCTTCACGCTGGACAACCATTATCTCGAGCGCCCAGGCGCGGACGAGATCCAGCTCGATCTCTTCGGCGACTACAGGACCAACGTCGCCATGTATCCGGAATTCCAGGCCTACTTCCGCAAGCACAAGCCGCCCTTCCTGGCGGTCTGGGGCAAGAACGATCCCTTTTTCCTGCCGGCGGGCGCGACGGCGTTTCAGCGCGACATGCCGGGCGCCGAAGTGCGCTTCTTCGACACAGGGCACTTTGCGCTCGAGACTCACGCGCGGGAGATCGCAGCTTCGATCGGTGATTTTCTTGGCCAGCTGAATTCGAATGGGTAACCGCCGCTTCCCTCGCCGCGAGAAACGTCGGGAGAGCCATCATGCGCGCCATCGTTCTTGAAAAATTCGGTGGCTTGGACAGCCTCGTCTATCGAGACGTTCCGGAGCCGGAGCCGCAGCTCGGTCATGCCGTCATCGAGGTCAAGGGATTCCGCAAGTCGTGCCCGGGCGGAGAATTTCCGGTGGGCGCCAAGGTGGCCGCATTGATGGGCGGTCTCGGTCGAACCATCAACGGCAGCTACGCCGAATACACGCGTGCGCCGGTCTCGAACGTCGCATCGATCGATGCGGATTTGCCCTGGGCCGAGCTCGCAGCGATCCCCGAAACCTTCGCGACGGCATGGACCTGTCTCTTCCGAAATCTCGATCTCGCGAAAGGTCAGGTTCTCGTCATTCGCGGAGCGACGTCCTCGTTCGGTCAGGCCGCACTCAAGCTTGCGGTCAATGCCGGCGCGCGGGTCATCGCGACGACGCGCAGCCGGGAACGCTTTGCCCTGCTGGAGAAGCTCGGAGCCGCGCGCTGCGAAATCGAACGGCGCGATCTCTCGAAGCATCTGCCCGAGGCGAAGCAGGTCGACGCAGTCTTGGACCTCGTCGGCAACAGCGTCGTGCTCGACACTCTCGCCATGCTTCGCCGCGGCGGCCGCTCCTGTCTCGCCGGCTGGCTCGGCGGGCTTGATCCGATTCCGGATTTCAACCCGCTGCTGCAGATGCCGAGCGGCGTCTACCTGACCTTCTTCGGCAGCTTCGTGTTCGGCACGCCCGGGTTCCCGCTCTCCGACGTGCCGCTGCGGGAAATCGCCGCCGATGCGGCGGCCGGCCGGCTGGACGTCAAGCCGGCGCGGGTCTTTCGCTTCGACGAGATTCGCGAGGCGCATCGCGTCATGGAGGCGAACGAGGCAGTCGGAAAGATGGTCGTTGTTCGCGACTGATATTTGCAAGCTTGGTATTCGGGAGGGTTCATATGTCGAAATCAGTCGCCATCGTGACGGGGGCGAGCCAGGGAATCGGCCGGGCGACCGCGGTACGCCTGGCGCGCGATTTCTCGGCGCTTGCCCTGGTCGCGCGAAACCGCGCCAATCTCGAGGACACCGCAAGGGCGGTCCGGGCCGCCGGCGCCGGGGTGCTGGTGATCGATGCCGATCTGGCCGAACCTCGTGCCGCTCAATCTGTCGTCGACCAGACCTTGGCGGCGTTCGGCCGGATCGATGCCCTGCTCAATATCGCAGGCGCGGTACCTCAGGTCGATCTGTTCGAGACGACGGAAGCACAGTGGGACGCCGGACTGGCGTTGAAGCTGCATGGCGCCCGGCGGCTCACGATCGCCGCCTGGCCGTCGCTCATGGCCGCGCAGGGGGCGGTGGTGTTGATGTCGGGAAACTCGGCCTCTTTCCCCAAGGCGCCCTATGCCGCGGTCGGCACCATCAACGCTGCAATCGTCGCCTTGGCAAAGGCGTTCTCCGACAAGGGAATCAGCGATGGCGTCCAGGTCAACAGCGTCCTGCCGGGGCCGGTGATGACGGGCCGCCGCCGCTCCTACCTCGAGCACTGGGCGCCCCTGCACAACATGACCGTCGAGGAAGCCACGGCGAAGTTTCCCAAGGACGCCGGGATCGCGCGTTACGGTGAGCCGGAAGAGATTGCCGAGTTGATGGCGTTCCTCGTATCGCCCGGCGCGCGCTGGATGACCGGCTCGGCATTGCGGATGGACGGCGGCGAGGTGAAATCGATATAATCGGTTTTCACCCGAAGGCCGTCCGCGGAAGTGGCCCACTTGCAAAAGCGTTCGATGCGCGCAAGCATGGAGTAAGGGCTCTTTCGCTCTTCGCGAGCGCTGAGGAATAGCGGCAAAACCGTCATGCAGTTTGACACCAAGATCGCGGTCGTGGTCCGCACCGACCTTGAGCCGTGGCAGAAGCTGAACGTGGCCTCTTTCCTCGCCAGCGGGATCGCGGCGGCTTTTCCGGCCTGCATCGGCGACCCCTACGAAGACGGCTCCGGGACGAAATATCTGCCGTTGATCGGCCAGCCCATCCTGATCTATGGCGCCGACCGCGCGGCGCTATCTCGCGCGCTCGATCGCGCACTGACGCGCGGAGTGACGCCGGGGCTCTATACCGAGGACATGTTCAGGACCGCTCACGACGCCGCCAACCGCGAGGTCGTGAAGGCCGTTTCCCGCACAGACCTGAATCTGGTTGGAATTTCGATGCGCGCCGAGCGCAAGGTGATCGACAAGATCGTCGACGGGTTGAAATTTCACGGCTGACGCTTCCCGATCTGCCCCGGCCGTCCTTTTCAGTCTTCGCCAGATCTGGCTCTGAGGAGCTCGTCGCGGCGCCTGATCAGAATCTCGAGCCGCGCGGCCTGATCGTCAATTCGCTGGCCGACGAGCTCTTCGCTCATCGCGGCGACATGTGAGGCCGACTGTTCAATCAGCTCGCGAAGCTTCGCCGCCGTGGCGGCAATCTGGCGCTCGATTTCAGCGAGGTGGATGTCTTCACCGTGCATGGCGGGTCTTTGATTTCGGGGCTTGGCGGGCGATCGGGCGCGGCATTCAGAAGTACAGGTGCCGGGCACCGTGCATTTCAAGGACACATCCCCTCTGAGTGCGCGTCGCCTTCATCAGATCGCTTCCGCAATCGGCGCATTTGACGAGCGCCTCCAGCGGCCCGCCGTCGACGGCGAGAGAGCCAAGGCAGGACACGGTGTTGCATGCCGCGCACCGGATCTTCGTCAGGGTGATGTCAAAGGCAAAGGCTTCTTGAAGCAAATGTGTGCCGGGGTCACCGCCAAGAATGAGGTCGGCGATGTTGTCTGCCATGGCGATCATGCTCCTGTTGGCCCGAAACGCTCGGTTCTTATGGCGAGAGGGTCGAAGCCGAGCTTCACGAGCATGCTCGAGATGCCCTCGACAAACCCGGTGGGACCGCAAATGAAGAACGTGGGATTCTGCTCGCGCGTAAAGCTGTTCTCTGCGAGCAGCGCCTCGTTGACCCGTCCCCGATGTCCGTTCCAGTCGCTCGGATGCTCGCGGGTGAGCGCATAGACCAGGCGGAGGTCGCGATCGCCGCGAGCCATCGTAGCGAGTTCATCCCGATACACGATTTCGGCAAGGCTGCGTGCCGAATAGATCAATGATGCCGGTATGCGTGCGAGCGACCTCCTGCGGTGGCGCAACATGGCCATCAAAGGCGTAATCCCGGTACCGCCCGCGACCAGGCAAATCGGTCCACCGCGCGTTTGACTCCAGATGAAATGCAGCCCAATGGGCCCCCGAAATTCGAGAGCATCACCAACCTGCAATTCGTCGAGGAGATAGGACGACACCTCACCGTCCTCGACCCGTTCCACGGTGAGAGCGAGCAGCTTTTCTTCCGGAGGCGATGCGATCGAGTAACTTCGTTCGGCCTGATAGCCGTCATCGGCGGTGAGACGGATGTCGACGTGCTGGCCGGGCCAGTGCCCGGACCAGTTGGCCGGCTGCAGGATGATGCTCTTCACCCGGCTTGTCTCAGTCACGATGGCCTGCACGCGACCGGTCTGCCACGCGATGCTGGGCTGCTGCAGAGGCGCATCAGTCGCCGTCATAGCGCTGCTCCCGCCAGGGATCGCCATAATTGTGATAACCACGCGATTCCCAGAACCCGGGCTCGTCCTTGGGCATGAAGCGGAGCCTTCGCAGCCACTTTGCGCTCTTCCAGAAGTAGAGATGCGGCACCAGGAGTCGCGCGGGGCCGCCGTGCGCCGGGGCGAGCGGCAGGCCCTCATAGCGGGTCGCGATCATCGCCTTTCCCGCGACCAGGTCGGTCACCGGAAGGTTCGTCGTGTATCCGCCGTCGCAATGCGCCATGACATAGGCGTTCGGCGGCTCGCTCAGCCCGACCACCTTGAGAAGGTCGTCGAAGCTGACGCCCTGCCAGACCGTGCTGAGCTTGGTCCATTTGGTGACGCAGTGAATGTCGACCGCGATCGTGGTCTGGGGCAGTGCCTCGAATTCGTCCCAGGTCCATTTCCCCAGCAACGATCCGCCGAGTTGAAGCGCAATCTTCCAGTCGGCGACACGGATATCCGGCGTGGGTCCGGCGGACAGCACCGGGAAGTCGGTCGTCAGATACTGACCCGGCGGCAGCCGGGCGGCTTCGGGTGCCTGTCGCCTGGATTTGAAGCCGCGAGAAACGGGAGGTCGGTCCATGGAAGCGTGCCCTTGTGCGGTGACGCGCGGGATGTGCCAACGCGCGTCGGCGTAACCTGCAGCCCACGTCAGCGCACATGAACCCTGATCGATGCCTTGTCGATGGCCGTCGCGGTGAATGCATCAAGATTGCGAAAGACGAAGCAATCACGGCTGCGCAGGCAAGAACTGTTTCAATGTCAAATGCGGCTTCGTCCTGAAGTGGTTCAGAAGGAGGAGACGATGTCGAGCGTGAGCCGGTCCTTGCATTCCGACGAACTCGCTTACCTCACCGCGCACGAACTGGCAGCTCGCATCCGGCGACGTGATCTGTCGCCGGTTGACGTGGTCGATGCGTTCATCCGGCGCATCGAAGCGCGCAACCCGAGCCTGAATGCGCTGGTTTATCTCGATTTCGACGGCGCCCGCACGAGGGCGAAAGAGGCCGAGCGCGCGTTGGTCGCAGGCGAGTCGTGGGGCCCACTGCACGGCATTCCGTCGGCGCTCAAGGATCTGTTCGACTTCAAGCCGGGCTGGCCTGCGAGCCTGGGCGGCATCCGCGCGCTCAAGCACCACGTCGTGAACGGTTACTGCGTGTTCTGCGAGCGCATGGAGAAGCGTGGGGGGGCCGTGTTCCTCGGCAAGACCAACAGCCCTCTCATGGGATTCCGGGGCACCTGCGACAACTACCTGTTTGGTCCCACGCGCAACCCGTTCAATCTTGCCAAGAACACGGGCGGCTCATCCGGAGGAAGCGCCGCGGCGGTCGCCGATGGACTGCTACCCATTGCAGAAGGCACGGATGCCGGCGGCTCGATACGAATCCCATCGGCCTGGTGTGGGGTCTATGGCTACAAGGCGTCGTTCGGACGCGTGCCGTTCCTCGTGCGTCCCAACGCGTTCGGCGTGGCCGACTCTCCGTTCCTGTTCGAAGGGCCCATCACGCGGACGGTCGAAGATGCCGCAATTGCGTTGAACGTACTTGCCGGCCCTGATCCGCGAGATCCCTTCAGCCTGATCGAGCCGCCCGTCGACTTCACCGCGGCGACCCGTCGTTCGATCCGTGGCCTCAAGATTGCCTATAGTCCGGATCTGGACGTCTTTCCGGTCGACGGAAAAGTCGCGGCGACGGTCCGCCGCGCGGTACAGGCGTTCGAGGAAGCCGGCGCTCATGTGGAGGAAGTGAAGCTCGGCATCGTTCGCTCGCAACGGGAGCTGAGCGACGTCTGGTCGCGTCTCTACATGCTTCTGAACCTGCAGGCGATCGAGAACATGAAGCGCGACGGCATCGATCTGTTCGGCAAGCATCGCGACGACTTTCCGCCTGAATACATGGATTGGGTCGAGAAGACCAATCGCGTGTCGGGGCTCGATTTCTTCCGCGACCAGGCTGTCCGGTCGGAGGTCTACGATGCCTTCCAGAACGTCCTTGAAAGATTCGATCTATTGGTCACGCCGACCGTCGCGTGCCCGCCGGTCGACAACGCCAGCGACGGCAACACGGCTGGGCCGAAGTCGATCAATGGTGTCGAGATAGATCCTCTGATCGGATGGGCCCTGACCTACTTCGTCAACTTTACGGGCCATCCGGCAGCCTCAATTCCAGCAGGTCTGTCCGACGGGCTTCCGGTCGGGATGCAGATCATAGGTCGGCGAAACGCCGACTTCGACGTGCTGGCGGCGAGCGCGGCTTTCGAGCGGCTTCGTCCCTGGCAGGACAACTACCGGATCTGCCGCGAGCGCCCCCTGAGAACAGCCCCGCTTTCAGACCTCACCCGCTGACCTTGCACCCTCTCGGTCGCTTCCATGGCCGTCCGCGCCGCGATCGCGGCGCCGATTGGGGCCGCGCGTCCTGCTTCCGCAGCGTCAACCTCTTCACCGATCGCAGGTTCGGCACGGAATGCATCAAGATGGCCAAAGCGGAAGCAATCCCCAGCGCGCAGGATCCTCCGCGACTGGCTAAGTCATCTCTCGACAGGTCAATTGTGCCGGCGCCTCGCGCGTTCGGCCGCAGTCGCGGGAGAAGACAATGCGCGTGGGAGTCCAGGCAGCAGCGGCGGTCATCGTAGGCAGTGCGGTCGCAACGATTCTGTTCTTCGGATCGCTTAGGGATAGCAATGCCCAGAGCAATACGCGCTATCTGCCGGAATACACCGCGGACGGGCAGTTGCTCCTGCCGAAGAATTTCCACGAGTGGGTCTATGTCGGCTCGCCGCTGACGCCGAACGCCCTCAACGGCGGACAGGCGAACTTCCCGGAATTCCACAACGTCTATATCGAGCCGGGCTCGTACGCGATCTACAAGAAGACCAGCGAATTCCCCGAAGGGACGATCCTGTTCAAGGAGCTGCAGCTGACGTTGCCGCAGGAGAACGCCGACGGCTCGCGAACGGAAGCGTCGGGACGGGGCTACTTCCCGGGCAAGTGGAACGGCGCCGACGTGACCGTCAAGGATTCGAAGCGCTTCGCCGACACCAACGGGTGGGGCTATTTCAACTTCAATCACCACGAACCGAAGGCGCCGACGGCCAAGGTGAAGTCGAAGGACGAGTGCGCCTACTGCCATATCGCCAACGCCAAGAAGGATGAGGTCTGGACCCAGTTCTATCCGCTGCTGGACAACAAGGACGCGCGGTGACCGCGTAATCGGCGGAAGATCGGCATGAAAATCCTCAAAGCCGCCTGTGTCGCCGTCGTCGTGATCCTCGGGATCGCGGCCGCGGTCAGGCAGTCACAGCTGCCGGCGAACGCGGCGGATGGCGTTTCGACCGGTGCGAGTGTCGCCGACCGCGACGGGCATCTGCACGTGCCCGATGACTATCGTACGACCTATCAGCTCCTCGGAAGCTGGGCGATTGCGGCAGACGACACTCACGGCTCGAAGGAGCTTCACGTCGTGTACGCCTCGCCCGGAGTGATCGACGCCTATCGGAAGGACAAGCGCTTCCCGGACGGTGCGGTGCTGGTCAAGGAAGTGTTCAAGGCGGCAACCTCTGAAATGACGACCGGTACCGTCAGCCGCGCCGATGCTTTGAAGGGATGGTTCGTCATGGTGAAGGACACCGCGAACCGTCACCCGGAGAGCGCGTTGTGGGGCGACGGCTGGGGATGGTCCTGGTTCGACGCGGGCGATCACTCGAAAACGACGACGACGAATTACAGGGCGCAATGCCAGGCGTGCCATGTACCCGTGCGGGCGTCCGACTGGGTTTACGTCGATGGATACCCTCCGCTGAAGCCATAGCAATGGTGCAGGTCACCGAAAGTCATTCGATTTACCAAAGCCAATCATCAAAGGAGCGAGAGATGGCTAAAGAAGCGACGGCGAGCGAGATGGGAATGTCGAAGGGGCAGACTGGCCATCTCTATATCCAGACCAATGAGATCGATAACGCCATTATTCACTACACGCGGCAGGCGGACGGCAAGCTGGCCGAGGTCGCGCGTATCAAGACGGGCGGCGCCGGCTCCGGTGAATTCAAGCCGATCAGCGGCCAGGACAGCGCGCCCAACTCTTACGAGGGTGCAGGAAGCGTCATCATTACATCCGATCGGCGCTTTCTGTTTGCGACCAATGGCGGAGACAATTCCGTTTCGAGCTTCCGCCTGGAGAGCGACGGTCGTCTCACGCTGCTCGACGTGAAGTCGACCGGCAACCCGGTCGAGGGCAGGAGTGGCACGGCCAAATCGCTGGCTTTCGCTCCGTCGACGCGCACCCTCTTCGTGCTGCACGCGTTCGGACCGGATCATCTTCGGCTGATGTCGGTCGATGCCGAAGGCATGCTCAAGACGCGGCCCGAGCGATACACGGTGAATACGTACAGCAAGCGGAACCGTGTCTCCACCATGGTCGTGGTCTCGCCCAACGAGGAGCTCGTGCTTGTCGGCACCACTTTCGATGAGCCGATCGCGCTCACCGGCTTGTATCCCGACGGCTCGCCGATTCTCTGGGTCCAGCGCGCCGGCGGCGCGTTGCACTCGATTGCGTCGAATGCACCGGATCCGGACGGCCTTGCCGTGTTCGCCCTGCAAAAGGACGGCTCGCTCGGCACGGCCAGGTTCTACGATGCGAAGGGCGGTTCTCCGTTCTACATCGCGTTCCTGAATCAGCGTCCGAATACGTTCGTGATCGGCTATGCCGTCGGCGACGGATGCTCCATCTGCACCATCGAGAAGAACGGCTCGATCAAGATCGGCCCGCTCGTCAAGATCGACACCAGCGCGGGCCTGCCGTCCGAGCTGTGCTGGCTGGCCGTCGCTCCCGATGATCGCACGATCTACGCAACGAACTTCGGCTACAGCAACATCAGCAGCTACCGCATCAATGGTGGCGGCCTGGAGATTGCGTGCGATCCGGCGTGCCCGAAGGTTCCCGGCGACGGCACCGCGAGGGGATTGAACGGGACCGTGACGAGCGGTCCCAGCGATAGCTGGATCTCGCCGGACGGCGCCTATCTCTATCAGATCTACGGCAACGCCTCGAAGCTGGTCAGCTACAGCACCCAGCCGGACGGTTCGCTGAAGGAGATCGGCAGCGTCAAGATCCCGTACAACGGCTCCCAGGGTCTTGCGGGTTTCTGATCCCGGTTTCGCGACATGAGGTCCGGGCGTGGTCGGCATTGCCGTTCCACGCCCGGCCTCTCCCTCGCCGATATGCGAGACACACACGGTCAATCATGAGCCCCGAGACGGATGTTTGAAGCAATTCACGAGCGCTCTCGCGGGACATCCGCGGCTCATCCCGGCCAACCGGGAGAAGGGCAGAGCGCCACGGAAAAATTCGATCTGCAGCGCGCTGCCGGGGAAGCTCGCGTGGTGTTCTCCGGCGCCGCAAACGGCACGGAGATCATCAACGTCTATCAGAAGTTTCCGATGGCCGTTGCCTTCCCGAATGTCGACGATCGTCGGCGCAAGGAGGCGGTCCTCATCAATACCTCGGGCGGTGTCGCAGGCGGCGACGAGATCAGGATCGAGGTGGTCGCTCAAGGGAATGCGTCGGTCGCGGTGACCACGCAGGCCGCGGAGAAGGTCTATCGGGCGCTGGATCGGCCTGCGCGAATCCGGACGCGGTTAAGGGCTGAGGGAAATGCCCGGCTTGCGTGGCTTCCGCAAGAGACGATCGTCTTCAACCAGGCGCGCATCGCGCGGCAGACCGAGATCGATGTGAACTCGGGTACCGAATTGATTGCCCTCGAGTGGCTGGTTCTTGGCCGCATCGAAAGCGGCGAGGAGGTTCTTGCCGGACATATCCTGGACAGTTGGCGCGTCAGGGTCGACGGCCGTCTGGTGTGGGCGGATGGCTTCCTCGCCTCAGACCAGGCGCTCCCGCAGCTTCGGAAGACGGCGCTGCTCTCGAACTGGAAGGCGATCGCGACAATGATCTATTTCGGTCCGGGTCTCGAGGCCCGGCTCGAGAGATTGCGCGAGATCGGTGCTTCGCTGGAATGCGCGTGCGGCGTCACGATCGTGGGCGCGATCATCGTGGTCCGGGTCGCCGCGATTGCAAGCGTGGACCTCAGGCGAGGTCTGCGCCGCTTCCTCGATCAACTCGACCATGAGCTCGGATCCGGTCCCTTCGGAGTGCCGAAGATGTGGTCCTGTTAGCAGCGCGGCCAGGTGGGAGGAGCATCTTGAATCTGACGCCACGGGAACGAGACAAGCTGATGATAGCCCTCGCCGCGATCGTTGCGCGCGGCCGGCTCGCGCGAGGCGTCAAGCTGAATTATCCCGAAAGCATCGCATTGATTTCGGATGCCATCATGGAAGGCGCCCGCGACGGACGATCGGTCGCGGATCTGATGTCCGAAGGTGGCCGGCTGCTGCGCCGCGACCAGGTCATGGAGGGCATCCCGGAAATGATCCGCGAGATCCAGGTCGAGGCAACGTTTCCGGACGGGACCAAGCTTGTCCCGGTGCACAACCCGATCCGATAGGAGCCGATGATGCGCATCATCCCGATTTGCGTCGCTGCGTTGAGCCTGCTTGCGGCGCCGGCCTTCGCTCATCCCATTCCGGGCGCGGGCAGTTCGTTCGACGCCGGTCTCGTCCATCCGTTCAGCGGCGCCGATCATCTGATTGCGGTCACGTTGGTGGGAACGTGGAGCGCGCTCGTGGGCGGATCCGCGAGAGCCGTGTGGCCGCTGACCTTTCTGATCGCGATGCTGGGCGGCTTCGCCGCGGCAAGCGCAGGACTTGAGCTGGGATTTGTGGAGGCGGCGATCAGCCTCTCGGTGGTGGCGCTGGCAGCGTTCGTTGCGTTCGAATTCAGGATGCCCGTCATGCTGGGCGCGGCGGCCGTCGGCCTGTTCGCGTTCTTCCATGGTCACGCCCACGGAACTGAAGCCGCCGCGATGCTTGTCCCCTATGTGATCGGCTTCACGACGGCGACCGCCGCTCTTCTCCTGACCGGCATGGTCATCGGGTTCTCAGGAGGAAACGCGACCAGACGAAGCTTGCTTCGCGCGGCGGGCGTATGCGCTGGCCTTGTCGGGCTGCTGCTGCTTGGAGGCGTGGCATGATTCCCGGGGAGGTCATTCCGGCTGACGGCGACATCGTCCTGAACGGGGACCGGACCGGACCATCGATTGCCGTAGCCAACACCGGCGACCGGCCGGTCCAGGTGGGCAGCCATTATCACTTCGCCGAAGTGAACGCCGTACTCGCGTTCGATCGATCCCTTGCCCGTGGGTGCCGCCTCGATATCCCGGCCGGGACGGCCGTGCGATTCGAGCCGGGTCAGTCGCGCGAGGTCTCATTGATCCCGTTTGCCGGAGCGCGGCGCATCTACGGCTTCAGCGGCGGCGTGATGGGACCTCTGGAATCAGGAAACGATGCGTCCGGCGCCAACGAATAAGGTCAGGAAGACATGTCCCACACGATGAGCCGCGCTGCCTATGCGCAGATGTTCGGCCCCACGGTCGGCGACAGGGTGCGCCTGGCGGATACTGACCTGTTCATCGAGCCCGAGAGGGACCTCACCATCTATGGCGAGGAGGTCAAGTTCGGCGGCGGCAAGGTCATTCGCGACGGCATGGGACAATCGCAGCTCACGCGCGCGCAGGGCGCGGTCGATACGGTCATTACCAATGCGCTGATCCTCGATCACTGGGGAATCGTCAAGGCCGACATCGCGATCAGGGACGGGCTCATTGCCGCCATCGGCAAGGCGGGCAATCCCGACGTACAGCCGGGTGTATCGATCATCATTGGGCCGGGGACGGAAATCATCGCGGGCGAGGGCAAGATCATCACCGCCGGCGGAATGGATACGCACATTCATTTCATCTGCCCTCAGCAGATCGACGAGGCGCTTTTCTCGGGCGTCACGACCATGATGGGTGGCGGCACCGGACCTGCCGCTGGGACGACGGCGACGACCTGTACGCCGGGGCCATGGCACATCCATCGGATGCTCGAGGCGCTGGATGGGTTCCCGATGAACTTCGGCATTTTCGGCAAGGGCAATGCGAGCCTACCCGCGGGCCTGGTCGAGCAGATCGAAGCCGGCGCGTGTGGCCTGAAGCTGCACGAGGACTGGGGCGCAACGCCCGCATCGATCGACTGCTGCCTCTCTGTCGCGGACGACATGGACGTGCAAGTCATGATCCACACCGATTCCCTGAACGAAGGCGGGTTCGTCGAGCGCACGATCGCCGCGTTCAAGGGCAGGACGATCCATGCGGCCCATACGGAAGGGGCCGGCGGCGGGCACGCGCCTGATATCATCAAGGTCTGCGGCGAGAGCAACGTCATTCCGGCCTCGACAAATCCGACGCGTCCCTACACCGCGAACACGCTCGACGAAGCACTCGACATGCTGATGGTGACCCACCATCTGGACCGTCGCATTCCGGAGGATGTCGCCTTCGCGGAAAGCCGCATCCGAAAGGAGACGATTGCCGCAGAGGATATCCTGCACGATCTCGGCGCGTTCTCGATCGTGTCGTCGGATAGCCAGGCGATGGGGCGCGTCGGCGAGGTGATCACGCGGACGTGGCAGACCGCCGACAAGATGAAGAAGCAGTTCGGGCGGTTGCCGGAGGAGACCGGGCAGAACGATAATTTCAGGGCGCGGCGCTACGTCGCAAAATACACGATCAATCCGGCCATCGTGCAGGGAATGTCACGCCATGTCGGTTCGGTCGAGGTCGGGAAGCTCGCGGACATCGTCGTCTGGGATCCGGCGTTCTTCGGGATCAAGCCCGACATGGTCTTGAAATCCGGCATGATCGTCGCCGCGATCATGGGCGACCCCAATGCGTCGATACCGACGCCTCAGCCGGAATATTACCGGCCGATGTTCGGTGCCTTCGGCCGTTCTCCCGGCAGAAATTCTGTGACCTTCGTCAGTCAGGCCTCGCTCGAAACGACGAGACAATTGGGCCTGGCCAAGCAACTCCTGCCGGTCTCGAACACGCGATCGATCGGCAAGCATTCCATGATCCTCAACGACGCGCTGCCCCGCATGGAGGTCGATGCCGAAACCTACGAGGTGCGGGCCGACGGACGGCTGCTCACGTGTCCGCCGGTGAATGTGGTCCCGATGGCGCAGCGCTATTTCATGTACTGACGCGTTGCCGGCATGGTGGTGCGATGACAGACCAGAGTTATGGACATACGGCGCTGGCGTTCCTGAGGCTGCAGAGCTGGCTCTCGCCGTCGTTCCCGAACGGGGCCTACAGCTACTCGCACGGACTGGAGTGGGCGGTGGAGGCCGGCTATGTCTCCGATCGGCGCAGCCTGATCGATTGGCTCGAGGCCGACCTTTGCTACGGCTCGGGCCGGAACGAAGCCATCTTCTTCAGCGAAGCCTACCGATGCGTGGCCGAGGGCGCCGAGGACCAGCTCCCGGATCTGGCCGAACTCGCAGCCGCTTCCCGCGGCACATCCGAATTCGTGCTCGAATCCGCCCAGCAATCGTCTGCGTGCCTTACGACCCTTCGCAGTGTCTGGCCGGATCGAATTCTGGACATCTTCTCAGATCCGAAATGTCCGCCGGTGCTGGCCGTCCTGCTCGGAGCGCGAGCGGCGCGCGAGCGGATTGCCGTCGACATCGCGCTGCCGGCATTCCTGCACAGCTATGTCGCCAATCTGGTGAGCGCGGGCGTGCGATTGGTGCCTCTCGGTCAGACCGACGGTCAGCTTGCCATCGCGGCGCTCGAGCTGCCGATCCTGTCGCGCAGTGAAGTCGCAAGCCGTGAGACGGTCGACGATCTCGGTTCGGCGGGCCTGATGGTTGAGCTCGCGTCCATCGCACACGAGCTCCAATATACGAGGTTGTTTCGGTCATGAAGACGATTGAACACGAGAGCAGGTCTCTCCGCACACCCGGCATTGCGGCAACCAACGGGCCGCTGCGCGTCGGAATCGGCGGTCCGGTCGGTTCCGGAAAGACGGCGCTGGTCGAGGCGCTGTGCAAGCACCTGCGCGATTTCTATGAGATCTACGTCATCACCAACGACATCTACACCAAGGAGGATCAGCTCATTCTGACCCGCGCGCAGGCATTGGCGGCGGAGCGCATCATGGGGGTGGAGACGGGTGGCTGTCCGCATACGGCCATACGGGAGGACGCCTCGATGAACCTGGCGGCGATCCACGACATGAACCTGAAGTTTCCGGACGCGGAGCTTTGCTTCGTCGAGTCGGGTGGCGACAATCTCGCCGCCACCTTCAGCCCGGAGCTTGCGGACCTGACCGTCTACGTCATCGACGTCGCCGCCGGAGAGAAGATCCCGCGCAAGGGAGGGCCGGGGATCATGCGATCCGATCTGCTGGTGATCAACAAGATCGATCTGGCTCCCATGGTGGGCGCGAATCTGGAGATCATGGAAGCGGACGCGCGGCGGATGCGAGGCGCGCGACCGTTCATCTTCTCCAATCTGAAGAGTGGCCAAGGTGTCGATGAGATTGCGGGCTTCATTCTGCAGAAGGGCGGGTTGTCCGCCGCGGCGCTGTCTGGAGGTGCCGATCGATGACGGATGATGACCAGGAGTTTGCCGGCGATCTGGCCAGGCTGCGCCGCAGCATCGACAATCTGGATGCGGCGATGGTGCACCTGCTCGCAGAGCGCTTTCGCTGTACGGACGCGATCGGAGAGCTCAAGGCCAGGCATGGACTGGAATCCCGGGATCCCAGACGTGAAGCGGGGCAATTGAAACGGCTTCGCATCCTCGCCGCACAGAGCGGGCTCGATCCGGATTTTACCCGGAAGCTGCATGCCCTGGTCGTTCGAGAAGTCATCACCAATCATGAGGCGGTGAAGTTCGAGTCGGGAGCCGGCTAGAGCGACGAATATCATCGCAAGCCTGCTCCGGCGAAACGAGGTCCAGCCGAGAGCCGCCATCCCTGGGAGCCACATTTGTCGAATGATCTGCGCAGCTGCGCCGCCGCTCTGGCGATCGTAGCGAGCTTCTGGACGCACCCCGCGATCGCGGACGAACCCGGAAACGCCGACTATGCGGCGCTGAACAAGGCGATCGTCGATGGCAAGGAATTTCGCATGCTCGTCGACCTTTCAGCCTGTCAAGTTCACGGCACGGGCGCGGCGGGACCTCCGGTCAAGGCCAGCATGCGGTTTGACGGATACATGATCCAGCCTGACGGGACGATCGCTTTCGCAACGACCCATTTCACGGTGAGACCGGACAAGGCGGTCAGGGAATTCCTGTCGTTCAGGGTGCACCCAAACGGCAGGATCGAGGCGCGCACGATGGTCCTGGATGCCGTCAATGACGCCGTTCTCAAGGATACGGCATTCGATTGCGAGATTGGAAAAGGCGCGACATTCCACTGGTGATGCGCGGTCGTTACGCGGACTGGTCGACCAGGCTGCCGGGCTGCTGGCCCTTCTTCTCCAGCTGCTTTTCGATGGCGTCCCGGATCTTCTGCTCCACCGCCGCTTTCTGGTCCGGGGTCATGTTGGCGAGGTCGGCCTCGCTGAGATTCATGCTCTTCAGAATGGCAGCCCGCATACGGTCGAAGGGATTCATCTTCGCGTATTTCAGGAATTCCTGCACGACGCTGCTGTCGCCCGATGCGCCATCTTCGTTGGCTTGCGAGGGCCCACCATTGTCGGTCACCGGCGGCTTCGATGCACCGGTCGTTGAGCCGGCTTTTGCAGGCTGGTAGCCGAAGATTGATGCTCCTGGCGTGACTTGCATGTTCGGCCCCTCGAGACGATCGCGAAGGGCAAGCAACGTGCGTGCCAGATGTTTTCGTTGGATTTCCCGATGTTTCCGGGCTCGCGCTCATCGGCAGCTTGAAAAAATTGCCGGTGCGGCGGTGTCGCCGGCAAAGTTTGCCCGGTCGCCTGCGCGAATCGCGTCGTCGCGCGTGCCGTCGGCACCGATCAGGTTGCCTTCACTCCGGCGCTCTCCGTGCGTCGCCAAAGGCCGAGCCTGAACCATAGCAGCCTGGCAGCGGTCGATGGCCATCGCACCTCCCACGCCGGGCGCCGCGGTTTGTCCAGGCGCTCGGCAATCAGGAATGCACTGGTCGCGGCCATCGCCGCCAAATGCCCGCCTTGCGTCGCCAACGGAACGAGCATCAGCGCCCAGCAGGCTCCGCAACACCAGATACCCTGGGTGACGCCATATCCGAGAGCAGCCAGGTCGGCCCTGATCCCATACGCCGCCAGCGGCGGCTGGTCGTGGCAGTGGTTCAGGCAGATCTGTTTCACGGGGGAGAATTGCCAGACTAGGACGAGCGATCCCGCCAATGCGATCGTGACGATCGATGATGATTGCATCAGTTGCAGCGCCAGCACGGCCAGTACGATGGGAACGCCACAGGCAGCCCAGATGGACCAGTATCCGATCATGAAGAGCGCCATCGACCGCATGCGTCGACGCGGCAGGCTTCGCGCACGCACGTGCCCAAGAGCGCCCGCGAGCATCGGCGTCATCATCGCCGCTACCATCAGCATCCATTCGCCGGTGAGTGTTGTCGGCGAATAGAACGTCATGGCAAGGGCGAGCTGATCGAGCGACAGTGCCGGCCAGACATCGCTGTTGCAGAAGGCGACGAGCCTGCGCTGGTCCGACAACGCCACGACGGCCGCCCACGCGGCGGCTGCCGCGACGGTGAGCGGAATACGGATTTGCAGACGCTCGTAGGCCGCGGGCGTCATGAGCGGCCGTCAATCGCCCTGTCGGACGATGCTGATGCGGCCGACACTCACGTCGGCCGACTGCTGCACCGGCGCGACGGCCTGGAGACGAACGCCGACCTTTGCGAGATCGGCAGTGCCCGAACCGGCGAACTCCGAATAGGGCTTGGTGATGTTCAGCGCGTACGACAAGCCGTCTCCCGCGTGCCCGGTATCGCTCTCCGTCGCCTTGGTGATGCCGAAGAGCCCGATGCTCCCGACCTGCCGCTCGAAGGACGGCGCGCCGTCCTTCCCCGCAAACTGCAGATAGACCTGCAGCACGGTGGCGTCGGAATATCCGCGCACATTCTCCAGATTGAGAAAGACCTGCTCCGCGCGCGCCCCGGGCGCGGGGCCGGCAGCCAGCCTGGCGGCAACTTTCGTATGCGTACGCGCATCGAGTTGCACGGAGGTCTCGGCACCTTTCCCTGCGACGGGAAGCGATTGGGCATTGGCGCCAAGCACCTCAACTGTTGCTCCAGTCGATCTCGCCATCGCGACCGCTCCGGATGATGTCGCTGTCCTGCCGGCGACGGCCGCCAACGGCGCGCCTGCCGGCGAGAAATCGCTGTAAGTATAGCCCACCCCGGCAAAGTCCGACATCTGTTCCGGCGTGTACTCCCACGGCGAGCCGTCGGGGAGAGGAACGACAAATTTATGCTGGCCGAGGCTGGCAGGTCCCTTCTTCCAGCTGGCTTCTTCCGGATCCGTGTTCTGGGAATCGCTCTGCCTCCAGCTTTGCCACAGCCGATCGATATTCGCGTGGTGCAGCCAGAAGATGGGATCCAGGCCGGCCGTCACCGGTGACGACATCAGTCCCGGCAATGGCCTCGTGCTCGCCTCCGGGAACATCTTCTCGCCGCCGACAAGGCCGTGAACCTGGTCGTGCGGTTGACTTTCGATGTCGCCATGCTTGGTGCCGCCGTGCTCGAAGCCGGTGTCGATGCCACCGAAGCCGCGGTCGCCGCCACTTGCCACACCGGTGAACTCGTGAACGTCCATCGCGTCCAGGTTCACGGCGTCGAGCGGGACGAAGACCTTGCCGGGCTGCGAGGGATCGCCGGGTCCCCACCGCTGTTCAATGAAGAGGGGATTGTTGCCGGTGCCGTCCGGCCAGTCCGGGCTGCCGAATGCCGGCGGCAAGCCATCCTGACCGGGTTTGAAGTAGTTCCAGTAAGGCAAGGTCCAGTCAGGCGGCCCACCGAGCGTCACGACGGTCGAGCGAATGAGCTTCTCAAACCCGATCAGATAGCCGCGGTGCCATGGCAGAAAATACCAGCTGCCGTGCTGACATTGCTGCCAGAACTCGTCGAAGTCGGCCTGGGCAGGAACTTGCTCGGCAGGCGCCTTGTAGCCGTAGAACTCCCACAGGCCCTGATGATAGCCGTGCATGCCGGCCCAGAAGCGCCAGCTGGTTCGATCGTTGAGCGGCTTCGGCCTCAATGCGCCAACCGCGCGCGCGTACCAGAGAATCGGATCCGCCCAGTCGCCGCCAAGCTCCCACACGTTCTGTCGAACCAGCATGCCGTTCTCCTTGTCGCTTGACTGCGGCGCCGGCCGGCCGAGAGAACGGGCAGGCGGCTCCGCCGGATTGATCTTCCTCTCATCCACCAGCTCGCCTTGAGAGCCGGCATCTTGGGTCACTCGGACTTCGACCGAGGACGCCCTGCAATCGCCGCGGCCAGGAAAATAGACGAAAAATCTATGGTTGTGTAGTAGCGAATTCTAACCGTTAGCGCGAGCGGTCCTTGATCGGCCAGGCTCGGCCGCCGGAAATGCCTGCAACGACAGGAGAATAGCGGCGCATGAACGTGCGAGCTCACGGCCGGCAGCAATCTGCGACAAAACGCCGTTGATCCCGGTCGGCCGCGCGCGCATCCTCAGAACGTCGTGATCGGCTTGCCGTCCGCCCCCACGAGACTCGACGGCGCCTCGCCGAACACCAGCCCCTCCGGCTGAAACTTGATCGTCTTGCCGCCCTCGACGAAGTCGGCAAAATTGCGCGGCGTGGCCGAGTGCACGCCGTTGGTCAGGAAGTCGTCGATCTCGTAGCAGGTGTCGGGCTTGCCGCCGGAGCCTTCGCCCAAGAATTTCTGGAAGGTCTGGCTCGTCACCTTCGCCTTCTTGCGCGCCGACCAGTTGGTGTAGCGGCGATAGAGCTTCGGCAGGATCACGGGGCCCTTGTCGGTCGCGAGCACGTCGGTCTCGTTCTTCCTGGGTTCGCGCAGGTCGAAGTCGAAGGCGGGAATCGTCTTGGCGAGATGCTTCCAGACCGGCAGCTTCTGCGCGCGTGCGGGCTTCGCGAGCGCGAGGAAGGCCTTGATCTCGTCGTCGTTCATCGAAGAGTAGAAGGTTGGATAGGCAAAGCCCTGCTCGACCAGCCAGTGATTGATGTCGATGGTCTTGCCGGCGACCGTCACCTCGATGTCGCCGACCAGCCGGCCATAGGTGTCGAACACCTCGTTCGGCGCATCGACATGGGTGAACACCCGGCAGGCGAGCGTGGGCTCGCCGGCGCTGCTGAGGAAGTCATGCAGCGCCTTGCTCGTCGTCGCGCCAAGAAACTGCCGGTAGGGGTGTGTGACCTCGTGATAGGCCTGCCGCTTGGCGTCGCTCAGGCCCTTCTTCTCGGCGGCCGAGAGCGGCGAGGGCTGATAATGCAGCTCCGGCGCGTCGATGCCCTGAAGGCGAATGGTGAGCTTGCCGTTCTTGATCGGCGCCGTCGCGGTCCGGCCCTTGACCTTGGCGCCCTCGAAGACGTGGGTCGGCTGGAAAGGCACCGAGTCGTTCTTGCGGAAGCGGATCGCGTCTGGGGCGACATTCACCACGACCTTGGTGGTGTCGGCGTCCGACCGGCCCTCCGGCCAGAACTGGCCGACATCGATGGTGCCTAAGACCTCTAGCAGTCCAACGGGCATCGGGCGCTCCTGTCAAACGAACGCGGCGACTGCTTCAAGCAGGCGACTCGCACGCGCACGGCGGAAGCGGATCATTTTCGTGCGACAGGTCCATGACAGGGCGCGGCCGCGAGACAATGCAACGCGGCCTTCGAGCGGAGAGGGCGGGGCATGATTGGTCCGTCGTGCAACGCATGCTGTGGCGACGACGGACCATCTTCGATTGGTGCGGAAGCCTCCGCGCTGCTGCTCCCGCTCGGAATCAGGGGCGGTACGGACAGACCATCGTCAGGTGGAGCAGCGTCGGCGCCTGGTCCTCACCGTTGTCGTACTCCCACTCCAGCCGGATCTCGTGCCGGTCGGCATAGGCGTCGCTCGCCGCGTGAGTGATGATATTGGTCTTCATCGGGATCGGCGGCTCGGAATTGAAGCACTTCCGCACGCAGGCATCGAGCAGCGCGCATCGCGTCAGCGGGATCACGCCGGGCTCGTCCTTGGACAGCGGGACCGTATTCAACTGCGTGGTGAGGTCGACGCGAGCTCGTCCCTTCTCCTTGTGCCAGTACGCCGCGCTCCCGTCCGGCCATTTGTCCGCCGGCGTCAGGATCAGATGGTACTGGCCGTACTCCAGGGTCGGCACGTGGATGTCCGGCGACGCCTTGAGGATGTCCACGCTCCTCTGCATGTTTTCCAGAGGGAAATAATTGTCGTTCATCAAATCTTTGAATGAAGCCCCGGTGTAAGTTCTCGACCCCATCGTCTTTTCCCTCAATATGTCCTTGGCTTTGTGAAAATACATACAGCTCCGCGACGCCGGTTAGTTTTGCCACCCCGGCTTCGCCGAATATATGCCCCATCTTTGCTGGGATTGCATAGGCTACCACTCAGGACTGTGTTTCGTCCAGATCGCCAACCGCACCGTGCTCCGCTAACGGCGATGGGCAAGTCCGATTGCTAAGCGGTTCTTGATAGGTATTCTTACCACGAGTTGCTCGCGGGCGCTGGACGACAGCGACGCCGCGATCCTTGAAGGCGCAGGAATGCATTGCTTCGCGTGCCAGTCGGCGATTGATTCGGACGATAGCTGGTGCTCCAAGTGTGGGGCGGCGGTACGTCGGCGTGCTGATCCCGACAGCGAGCGGCGGTTTGTGACAATTCTCCGAGCCGACGTCATCGACTCCACGGGGCTTGTTGCCGAATTGGAGCCGGAGGAGGCCGTCTCACGCCTGGAGCCAGCGCTGGCGGCCATGAGGGGCGCGGTACGCCAGTTTGGCGGCATCGTCAGCAAGGAGTTGGGGGACGGCTTGGCCGCTGTCTTTGGTGCCCCGATCGCCGACGACAACCATGCTCCGCTGGCCTGCCATGCGGCCATCGAGCTTGTCCGGCGGGTCGGCAGTCTTGGCGATCCCGGACTTCAGGTTCGGGTCGGCCTCCATTCGGGGCACGTCGTCGCCTATATGGTCGCCAGCGAGTTTTCCAAGGTCTACGAGATCGGAGGAGCCGCTCAGCATCTTGCCGCGAGGCTGGAGGCCGCGGCCGAAGCCAATCAGATCTACGTGTCGGAAGCCTGCCAGAAACTCGCGGATGGACATGTCCGATTCGAAGCCTTGGGCCGCAAGGTGCTGCGCGGTTTCAACGAGCCGCTGCCGGTCTACCGTGTCGTCGGAGCGAGCGACCTTTCAAGCTGGCGGGTGCGACGAGCGCGGAGCGTTTCGCGGTTTGTCGATCGCACGACTGAGCGGGCCCTGTTGGGACGTGCCGCTGAGAGGTCCAGTGCAAGCCGGCAGACGGTCCTGCTGATCGGCGATGCAGGCATCGGAAAATCGCGGCTCGCGCATGAGTTCGCCCAGGAGCTCAAGGCCGATGGCTGGCGGCTGATTGACGCCGAGTGTAGTCCGAACCTTCAGGGCGTGCCGTTCAGCGCGCTCAAGCGCACCATACTTTCGATCATCGAAGTTGCCGCCAGAGATTCGGATAGTCTGGTCGACATCCGAAAGGAGTTGCCGGCAATCCATCAGCTCGCGATCGATTCCATATTGGATATTCCGGTCGCGGATCATCGCTGGAGTGAGCTGGAGCCTTACGCGCGCGCGCGTGCCATTTCCGATGCAAGTTGCGCCATCGTGCAAAGCCTGGCCTTTCAACAGCGTACGGTTCTTCTCATCGAGGACCTGCACTGGATCGACCGAGCCAGCGATGCGGTTGTTGCTGCAATTGCGTCGTTACAGAGTCCCAACCTGATAGTTTTTCTCACGAGCAGGCCGAACGGCATGCCCGAGTGGATCGCACGCTGCCATGCGGAAGTGATTGCAATGCGCCCTCTGGATGACGATTCGGGATTGGCCATGTTGGCCGATATGCTCGGACCGTCGGCGATGAACACCGATTTGAAGAACCGGATCATTTCTCATACTGCCAACGTTCCTCTATTTCTCGAGGAAGTCTGCCGTGGACTGAAAGATAGTGGCACGCTTCGCGGTCAGTGGGGTGACCTTGCGCTCGTTCGACCTATTGACGAGCTCGGCATCCCTACCAGCATTCAGGGGGTGATTGCGGCGCGGCTCGATCGTGTCTCGAGGCAGGAGCGCTCGGTTCTCCAAATAGCGGCGGCGCTGGGGCCGCGCTCAAGCGTGATGATGCTGCGGAACGTCGCCGCGCTGCCCGAAGACATTCTCCAGGATTGCCTCGGAGCGCTCGACCGAGCCGAGATCCTCGTCAGGATCGATAGTGAACTTGAGGACTCGATCGAGTTCCAGCACGAGATGGTCCGCCAAGTGACCTACGAGTCGATGGTCGAAAAGGTGCGCGAAAATATACATGGGCGAATACTTGCGGCCTTCGAAAGCGACGAGACATGGAGCGACGGTCCTGACACGCTTTGCTACCACGCAATGCGCGCGAAGGATTGGCTGAAAGCGTTCGGGTACGGGAGAGGTGCCGCGCAGAAATGTCTTGTGCGCTCGGCGTATGCCGATGCGGTCGACTATTTCGGGATCGCGATGAGTTCGCTCGACAAGATGCCGATGACTCTCTCGCGGGAGGCAGATGCAATTGACCTCCGGATGGAGGCGCGAATGGCATTCATCTGGTCCGGTCAGGTTGCCGAGTGGATCGATCTCGGAAAGGAGGCCGAACGCCGGGCTAGTGGAATTGACGACATCGGAAGAAAGGTCGCCGCCATGACCGTCATGGCGGGTGGACAGAATTTCTACGGAACGCCAACTGAAGCGGTTGCGCTCGGCCAGGAGGTCGTTGGCCTCGCCGAGAAGTCAGGCAACCCGGGTTGGCGCAACCTTGCACAATACAATCTGGGACAGGCCTATTTTCTCGCCGGTCGATATCGCGAAGCGGAGCAGACGTTGGCGCAAGGCCGCGCTAATCTCATGGGGCCGGACGCAAGCGCGCCCTTCGGAACTCCCCCAAAATACACGCTCCTCCTCTGCTGCATGATGAAGAGCTTCACGCACACCGTCATGGGCGAACTCGACACCGCCGGCCAGCTCCAGCAACAAGCCGCCGCGATCGCGGAGGAGACGGGCCGTCCCTACGACCGCGTCGCCGCCGCCTATAGCGGCGGCTGGCTGATGCTCGGCCGCAACGAGCCGGCCGCGGCCGCTGCCATTCTCGAAGACGGGTTCGTGCTGGCGCAGAAGCACGGCATCCGGCTGTTCGTGCCGGTGCTCGCCTGTCATCTCGGCATCGCCTATCTGGAGCAGGGGCTGTTCGACCGGGCGCGCGGCATGCTGGCCGAGGCGCGCGAGGAGGCGAAGGCGGTCGGCTATACCTCGGCGGTGCTGCGCAGCTCGATCTATCTTGCGCTCGCAACCTTCCGCCTCGGCGACGTCCAGGCCGCGCAGAACATGCTGCGCGAGGCGCGCAACACCGCTCGCCAGCAGGGGTTTTCCGGCCTCGAGGCCGAGGCCCTGCTCGGCGAGGCCGTGGTGACGCCGCCGACGGATGCGGCGAACAAGGCCGCGATCATCGTCGCCTTGCGCGCGGCCATCGCGATCGCCTCCGAGAGCGGCGCGCTGCCGCTCCAGCACAAGGCCGAGGCGATGCTGACCGAGATGCTTGCCCGGGGCGGCGAGCTGACCTGACCCTGCTCCCTCCCTGGCGTGCGATCGTACCGCCGGGCTGATTTTTTGCCCGACGGGCCGTTTGAGTTTCGCAGGCAAAGCAAGGACTTAAGAGACCGTCTCTACTGTGCATGGGGTTGTTTTCGACATTTTACAGGGAGGACCACCACCTCCAGCCGGCGCCGTTCAAGGTCTCATGACTTGCCGGACGCGGTCTGTGCGCCCCGATGACGAAGCCCCTTGCACGGACGCCAAGGTCGGCTACCGTCGGCACTAGCCGCAGGGCCAGGTGACTTTTGATTTACATTTTTTAGCATCCGATCTTTCGGCGCCGCGACGGCGCGACGCCCACCGGACGAGGCGGGGCCATGAGCACACGGGACCAGTCAGCTTTGTTGGCGCCGGTCGAGCGCGATTTGCGGCTCGATCTCTTCCGCGGCGTCGGGTTGTGGATGATCTTCCTCGATCACATCCCGCACGACGTCGTGGCCTGGCTGACCTTGCGCAACTACGGCTTCAGTGACGCCGCCGAGT
Source organism: Bradyrhizobium sp. S3.7.6 (assembly GCF_054061875.1). Lineage (NCBI taxonomy): Bacteria > Pseudomonadati > Pseudomonadota > Alphaproteobacteria > Hyphomicrobiales > Nitrobacteraceae > Bradyrhizobium > Bradyrhizobium sp. S3.7.6. The sequence goes on from NZ_JBSSEQ010000001.1 coordinate 1,738,862, forward strand.
TCTTCGTCTTCATCTCCGGCTATCTGGTCGGCTGGATCTACGGGCCGATCGTCGCCGGCGGCTGGTTTCTCGCCGCGCTGAAGCGGCTGTGGCGGCGCGCGGGCGAGATGTACGTTGCCCACATCATGCTGTTCCTGTTGTTCACGGCGCAGATCGCGCGCACGGTCAGGAGGTTCGACAACCCGATGTATGCAGACGAGTTCAACGTTCACAATTTTCTCGACCATCCGGACATCCTGATAGGTCAGGCGCTCTCGCTGCGCTACAAGCCGGTCAATCTCGACGTGCTGCCGCTCTACATCACGCTGGTGCTCGCCGCGCCCTTCATCGTGTGGGGCCTGGTGCGCCGGCCGAACCTGACGCTGGCTGCCTCCGTGGTGTTGTATGTGTTGGCGCGCCGGTTCGACTGGAACATCGCCTCCTATCCGCCGGGCACGACCTGGTACTTCAACCCGTTCTGCTGGCAGCTGATGTTCGTGTTCGCCGCCTGGTGTGGCGTCGGCCAGATCGACAAGATCGCAACATGGGTGTGGTCGAAGGCGGCGATGACGCTGGCGGCGGCCTGGCTCGCCTTCGCGCTCCTGATCGTGATGACCTGGCACATCCCTGCGCTCGAGGCGCTGATCCCGAAATGGATGATCAAGGCGATCTACCCGATCGACAAGACCGACCTCGACATGCTGCGCTTCACGCACTTTCTGGCGCTGGCGGTCTGGGTGATCTATTTTATCCCGCGCCACTGGAAGGCGTTGCATTCGAAATGGGTGCACCCGGTCATCCTCTGCGGCCAGCATTCGCTGCCGATCTTTTGCCTCAGCGTGTTCCTGTCGTTCTCGGCGCATTGGATCCTGATGCAATTCACCAGGGGCGTCTGGGAGCAACTCGCCGTCTCGTTCGCCGGCTTCGTCATCATGTTCGGGGCGGCGTGGCTGCTCGACCGCGCCGAGCGGGTGCCGAGCCTCTTCGTCAAGGTGACGGATGTCGACGACGAGCGGGAGGCCGCCGCCGAAGGCGCGCCGGTAACGATCATCGGCGCGGCTCCGGCTCGCCGCTGAGAGCACATCGCGTCGCCGGGACGATTTTTCGGGAGAGATGCATGTCGAGATTTTTGTTGACGATTGCCGGCGCCCTCCTGCTCCTCGTCTGCAACGCGTCGGCGCAAGGGCCGTCGCCCGAGGCGATGGATGCTGCACGAAAACTCGTCGCCACGCTGAAGATCGCAGATCAGTATCGCGCGGCGCTCCCGCAGCTCCTGCTCAAGCTGAGACCCGTGGTCGCACAGGACCGGCCTGAGATCGAGCGCGATTATGACGCAATGACGGCGCCGGGCTCCGACATCTACGCGCCGTTCTTTGCCTCGATGATCGACCAGATCGCCGCGCTCTATGCCCAAAACTTCACCGTCGACGAGCTGCGCCAGATCGAAGCGTTCTATGCCCAGCCTGCTGGCCGGAAGTTTATGGAAAAGTCCGATGCGCTGGCGCAGGCGAGCGCGCAGATCGGCCAGGACGTCAACCAGAAGGCCGCAGATGAACTAAAGCTACGCCTCATCGAGGCGCTGCGCCAGAAAGCGCACAAGCCGTAGACCGTCATGCTCAGTGAATCGCGGCGTACATGATCCTCTCCTCCGTCGCCTCCAATGCGGAGAATTCCTCCACGACCTTGCCCTGGCGCGAGACCAGGATGCGGTCGGAGAGCGCCATGATCTCGGGCAGGTAGGATGAGATGACCACGACCGCCTTGCCCTCGTCGGCGAGCTGGTTGATCAACTCGTGGATCTCGACGATGGCGCCGACGTCGACGCCGCGCGTGGGTTCGTCGAAGATGATCAGATCGGGCTCCTGAACCAGCGATTTGGCGATCACGACCTTCTGCTGATTGCCGCCGGAAAGCTCGACCACCTTGCCGTCGTTGCCGATCGCGCGAACCTTGAGCCGTTCGATCCAGGTCCTGCCGATCGCCTCGTTCTCTCGCCGCGACAGCATCATGCGGCCCTTGGGAAATTTCGACAGAAGGCCGAGATAGATGTTGCGTGCGATCGAGGACGTCTCGAAGAAGCCTTCGACCTTGCGGTCTTCAGTCACATAGGCGATGCCGGCCTGCACCGCCGGCGCCGGCACCCGGTAGCGCACCGGCTTGTCGTGCAGCAGGATCTCGCCGCCATGGAAGAAGTCGCGCTTCAGCACGCCGGAGACGATCTTGAACGTTTCGGTGCGGCCGGCCCCGACGAGGCCGAACACGCCGGTGATCTGTCCCGCGAACACCGACAGCGAATTGTTCTTCACCATCGGTGCCATCTTCAGGTTCTGCACGGTGAGCACGCGCGCGCCGGGCGGCCGCACGCTGCTCTTTCGCGCACCGTAGAGCGTGTTGGAGAGGTCGCGCCCGACCATGGCCTGCACGATCGCCGCGCGGTCGAAGTTGGTGGCATCGTCGGTGACGACGTGCTTGCCGTCGCGCAGAACCGTGATGCGGTCGGCGAGCAACAAGGCTTCTTCCAGGGCGTGCGAGATGAAGACGATCGAGACCCCGCGCTTCTTGAGATCGCGGACGAGGTCAAAGAAGTATTTCTTCTCTTCCGGCGTCAGCGACGCCGTCGGCTCGTCGAAGATGATGACTTTGGCGCGGTGCAAAACCGCGCGCGCGATCTCCACCATCTGCTTCTTGGCGGCGCCGAGGCCGCCGACGGTGGCGGTCGGCGTGACGTCGAAATTGAGCGATTGCAGGAACTGCTGCGCAGCGATGTAGATGCCGCGCAGGCGGTTATAGAATTTCTCCTGCCCGAGAAACAGATTCTGCGCGACCGTCATGGTCGGTACCAGGCTGTTTTCCTGGAACACCATGGCGATGCCGAGATTGCGCGCCTCCAGCGGTGTCCGTGGTGCGACGTCGGCGCCGTCGACCGTCATGGTCCCTGACGTCAGCGTCACCACGCCGGCCATCACCTTGGTCAGTGTCGATTTGCCGGCGCCGTTCTCGCCGACCAGCGCGTGGATCTCGCCGCGGCGGAGGTCGAAGTCGACCCCGTCGATGGCGGGCACGCCGGCGTAAAGTTTTGTGGCCTTGCGCAGCGAGAGTGCGATGTCGCTCATGAGCGGAACTCCTCGGCAAGACCGGACAGCGGCAGTCGCAGCACGCGGCCCGGTCCCTTGGCGATCAGGACGAGATCGCCGCCCATCTCGATCGCCGCAACGATACCGTGATTGGCGCCGTCGACCCGGCTGTGCAGCGAATAGAGCGGCTGGCCATCTGCATCGAGTCGGATGACGAGGCCATAGGAGCGCGGCGGCGCCCACGGCTTGATCACGCCCATGGTCTTGATGTGTGCACCCTGCATCGGCTCCTTGAACGAGAAGCCCGAGCGCAGGCGCGGCGCAACCCAATACGCCGGATCGATCTCGGCCATCATTCGCTTACGGTAGGCTGGTTCGCGCAGCACGAACTCGATCAGCTGGGTGCGCGCGGTGAAGGCGGTGAGCCAGTAGCCGCCGCCCGCCGCCTTCGACAGCCGCGACGGATAGACGGGCAAGTGAGCAAGGACGGTTCGCGGCGATGTGCCCGGTGCCACAAGGACGAGGCGGTGGCGCCAACTCTCGCTGACCAGCACGCCATTGCCATACGCGCAGGCGCCGAAGGCGTGGCCCAGCCCTTGCGCGAGGGGCGTCACGCTCCTGCTGCCGGGATCGAGCCTGAACACCCGGCCGCTCCGATTGAGCTCCATCAAATCGCGTGCCCAGTCATCGACGCCGCATGTCGCCGAGCCGTCCGTCGCGATCAGCGTGTTGTCGCTCGCGAGCGTCAGTGCGTTGACGGCATTGAACGCGCTATCTGCAAACGTCACGCTTGGCTGCTCGGCCGAGGGGCTTGCGTAGAGCCGCACCTCGCGTCCCCCGAGCGCAACCGCAAGGCCGCCGCCGGGGAGGGCACACAATGCCGAGATCGGCCGCTCGAAGTTGCGGACCTCCGATGCCGTGCCGTCATTCAGAGACATCAGCCGCTGGCCCGCCGCGATGAAGAGGTTGCTTCCGTCGGTGGCGAGATCCTCCGGCGCCTCGCATGTCAGCAAGGTTTCGGCGGATTCCAGCTTCTGGTTGGGCTTCAATGCGCCGTCGAAGGACGGTACGGTGATGGTGGCGTCGCCGCGCCCGAGAAAGCGGTTGGCGAACTCCCTGACGGCCGCGATCACGATTGCTTCCCCCATCGCTTGTCGTACTGGACGAAGTTCGGATCGGCATTGTCGAGCTTGTAGCGGCCGATCCGGTTGTTGAGGATGCCGCCGAGATAGAGATAGCCGCGATGCTCGCGCATCGAGGTGATCATCGGATGGTTTTCGCCGCGCAGGTCCCAGAACGATTCGACGATCTTGCCCTGCTCGTTGAACTTGACCACGCAGCCGGTGTTGATGTTGGGGAACAGCCATTCGTCCACCGGCACGCGCTTGCCCATGCGGCGGCGGAAGCCGGGCATCTTCCAGGCGAGGTCGAGCGAGGGGCTGCGCATGCCGACCAGCGCCAGCCAGTAATTGCCGTCGGAGGCGAGGTTGATGTTATCGGGGTAGCCCGGCAGATTGTCCATGACGACCTCGACCTTGCCCTTCTTTGACCCTGCGAACCAATAGCGCTTGATCGAGCAGCCGAAGGTTTCGGCGAACAGGATCGACTGGCCGTCGCTGGCGACGCAGATGCCGTTGGGGAATTTGAGGCCGCGCAGCTCCGTGCGCGTCACGCCGGTCTTGGTGTCATAAGAGATGATGCGGCCGTTGCCGCGCGCTTCGAGACCGTCGATCGGCCATTCGTCCATCTCGTAGCGCACGGTGGCTTCCGAGAAGAAGATCAGGCCGTCGTCGGTGATGTCGAGATCGTCGGCGAGCCGCAGGCGGCTGTCGTCATTGACCGAACGCATGCTGCGATTGGTCTCGTCGGTCGCCTTTTCCACCGTGCCGTCAGGCTTGATGCGATAGAGCCCCATGCCGCCGATGCAGACGTAGAGATTGTCCTCGCGGTCGAAGGCCATGCCGAGTGGTTGGCCGCCGATATGGGCGAACACCTCCATCTTCTGATAGTCGGGCGCGAGGAAGCGCATGATGTCGCCGTGGCGCGAACCCGCATAGAGATTGTCGTGGCGGTCGAGGATGACGTCCTCCGGCGCCTCGATGCGGCCGAGGCCGATCGACTCGACATTGCGCAGCTTGTCGTTCTGCTCGAACGGGCCGCCTTGCCCGATCTCGGTCGGCGGCGGTGGCGGCAGCGCGTGATAGGTGGGGGCCACGTAGACCTTGCTGATGATGCGGGTTCGGTTCTTCTGCCAGCGGATGTCGACCATGGCAGCAACGAGCAGGATGCCGGCAAGCGCCATCCGGTTGACGCCACCGCGCGCGTTCATGGTGGTCAGACCATTGGTGATCAGGAGCACGATCAGCACCCCGACCGCCGATTTGGCGACCGAGCCCTTGCCGCCGCCGAGCGTGATGCCGCCGAGCACTGTCGCGGTCAGCACGATCACCTCCAGGCCAACGCCGATGTCGCCGCCGACGGTGCCAAGCCGGGACGCGAAGAACAGCGCGCCAATGCTGGTCAGCACGCCGCTTGCGACGTAGCAAAGCGCGATGGTGCGGCGGACGGGAATGCCGGAATTGTAAGCTGAACGACGCGAGCCGCCGATCGCGGTGATGTGCCAGCCCGGGCGCAGCCGGGTCATGAAGATATGGCCGAAGATGGCGATGACGATATAGACGAGCGCCACGGTCGGAATGCCGAAGATGCTGCCGCTGCCGATGAAATCCCAGGACGGAATGTCGGGGAAGGCCGACGCGATCGCGTTGGAGTAACGCTGGATCAGGAGATCGTAGGCCGAGCGGTAGATGATCAGGGTGATCAGCGTGGTGATGAAGGCCCGCAGTCGCAAATATCCGATCAGGATGCCGTTGACGGCGCCGAGCAGCGCACCGGAAAGCAGGGTGGCCGCCACCACCGCCGGGACCGGCCAGCCCAGGACGTCGAGAAGATAGAGGGCACAGAAATCGGTCAGCGCGAAGATCGAACCGACGGAGAGGTCGATGCCGCCGACGATGACCACCAGCGCCAGCCCGAGCGCAATGAAGCCGATCTCTCCAGCCTGGCGCGCGGTGTCGGCAAGGCTCGCCGGCGACAGGAAATTGTCGATGGACCGGCTGAGCGCGAGGCCGACGATCAGGAGGAGGATGACCGGGATAGCTGTCTCGGTCCATCGCTTGGACAGGATTTCACCGAGGAGATGATCGGGCCAGTAGCGGTAACGCAGGCTTGTCAGAGTGTCGCGCATCGGCATTCCGGGACCTTGCAAGTTTCGAGACTACGTCCCGGACGTGAGATCGTCCGGGACGCCAGGGTCTTGCGTCGCGACAATTATTTCTTGAGGTCGCTGAGATTCCAGCAGGCCATCTGGCTATCGGCGTTCTCCTTGGTGATCGGAATCAGCGTCGTGTATTCCGAGCCCTTGACGGAGCCGGGCTTGACGCCCGACGACAGCAGCCACTTGATGGTGCCGGCCATCTGCGCGGCCTGGGTCGGCACGTCGTAGCTCATGTTGAGATCGAACGCGCCCGACTTCACCAGTTCGCACGCGCCCTTGCGCTCGCCGCCGCCCGAAGTTGCCACGAACACCTTGCCGGTGAGGCCGGCCTCCTTGACGGCCGCTGCCGTGCCGATGTCCATGCCATCCCAGAAGCCGACGATGCCGCAGAGATCGGGATTCTGCTTCAGCACCGTTTGGGTGATCGCCTTGGCCTTGGCGGCGTCCCAATCGGCGGCCTGGCTCGACACCACCTTGATTTCAGGATGCTTGGCGAGCACGTTCTCGACGCCCTTCAGCGTATAGGCGCTCGCGGCGGCCGACAGCGCACCCTGGATGATCGCGATCTTGTTGGACTTGCCCTCGCAGGCCTTGACCACGCCTTCGGTTTGGCGTTCGCCGATCTCGACCCAATTGGCGCCGACGAAGGCCGAGCTGCGATAGGCAGAGCCCATGTTGATCTGGATGACGTAGATGCCTTCGTTCTCGGCGCGCTGCAGCAGCTTGGCGTAGGTCTGCACGTCCGGATTATGAACCACCATCACCGCCGGCTTCTCCGAGATCAGCGAGGTGACCGCCTGGGCGCCGGCGTTGGTATTCCAGTTGGCGTCGCGGATCACGAACTTGACGCCGAACGGCTCGAGCTCCTTCTTCAGTCCGGCATACCAGCCCTCCGTGAGGTCGAAGTTCATGGCGACCGGCACATAGGCCACGGTCTTGCCGGCCAGCGCCTCCTTGAACGGCTTCTGGAACGGCTCATCCAGACCCTGCTGGGCGAGGGCCGGCGCGGTCATTGCCGCAAGACCCAGTGCGGCAACAATTGCCTTTGTCGGGTTGCCGAAATGCTTCATTGCTTCCTCCTTGGTTGTGGTTGTCGTTATTGTTGGATCGCTCAGATGTCGCCCTGTTGTGCCGTTTCCTCGTTGCGCGGATTCAGGAAGGAATCCGTGATGACGGCGAGCAGCAGCACCACGCCCTTGATGAGATTCTGCCCGGCGTAGGAGATGTCCATGATGGTCATACCGTTGAGCATCGTTCCGATAACGAGCGTGCCGATGACGACGTTGAGCACGCCGCCACGGCCGCCTGATAGCCCGATGCCGCCAAGCACGACGACCAGGATGACGTCATAGATGAGCGTCGAGTTGAAGATGCGGGTCGGCATCGAGTTGACGGATGCCGCCATCACGAGGCCGGCAAAGCAGCCGATCAGGGCGGTGATCACATATTGCAGGACGATGATCGGGCGAGAGGGAATGCCGGTGACACGCGCGGCATAGGGGTTGTCACCGATCGCATAGATATAGGCGCCCCAGCGCGTCTGGCGCAGCAGGAACGCGACCACGATGCAGGCAATTGCGAACATCCAGATCGACGTCGGAATGCCGAGAATGGTGCCTTGTCCGAGCCGCTCGAAGCCGTCCATGCCCGGGCTCCATTGCACGACGTCGAGCTGGAACAGCGCGGTCTGCCCGAGCCCGGCCAGCAACAGGCCCGTTGCCAGCGTCGCAAACAGCGAAGGGACTTCGGCATAGGCGATCAGCCAGCCGTTGACGAGGCCAAAGGCAATCGTGAGCAGGACGGCGGTCAGCAGCGAGGCCGGTAGCGAATGACCGTTCTGCACCATCTGGAGCACCAGTCCCGGCGGCACCGCAAGGGCCGCGATCAGCGAGATGTCGATGCCGCGTCCGATCACGACGATTGCCATGGCAAGGCCGAGGATGCCGAGCACTGCCACGTTCTGGAGCAGCGTCAGCATGTTGTCCGGCGTCAGAAAGCCGCGCAGGAAGATCGAAAACACAAGGAACAGCAGCGCGAAGACTGCGAAGACGATCTCTTGCTGATTGAAACGAAAGCGCTTCATCCCCGTCTTGCCTTTCTTCGACCCGGCTGTTGCGCGACCGTCAGGACGATCGGTTCTCGATGCGATAGGTTTGTGGAAGCGTTGCAAGGCTTTCGACGAGCATCTTTGTTCGATCCAGATCACCGGAATGGACCGAGATGCTGACGACTGTGTTGAGCTTCTCGTCTTTCCCGACGACGATATCCGCCGCGGTGTCGGGGCCGAAGATGCGATCGATCTCGGTCCTGACCTTTTCCCGGACGGCGAGATCGCGAAGCGTGGGCTTGAAGATCTTCCCGACGGCGGTAACCGGAAGAGCTTCAAGCAGGACGACGCGCTTCGGCCTCGCAGGAGGCTCATTGACGTTGTGTTCGAGATGCTCGCGCAATTGCGCCAGATCGATTGTCTGTCCGGGGGAGGGCACCGCGAAGAGAACTGGAACCTCTCCCGCGTAGGCGTCGGGCATGCCGACGGCCGAGCTCATCTGGACACCGGGGAAGGCGTTCGCGACGTCCTCGATTGCGGCAGGGTCGATGTTGTGACCGCTTCGTACGATGAGGTCCTTCTCGCGCCCCGTCAGCACGAGGCGTTGATCCGGGGTGAGATAGCCGACGTCGCCGGTGACGATCCAGTGGTCGTCGGTGAGAACGCCCTTGTCGTGCTGGGGATCGACGTATCCGGGAAACACCTGCGGTCCCCTCACGAGGACAAGACCGCTGGTGAGAGGCGGACACTCTGTCTTCAGTTCGGCATCGGCCAGAGCGACGATTTTGGTCTTTGCGAACGGCGCCCTGAAGCCGACGCTGCCTTGCACAGGAGTGCCACGGCCGGGATTGAATGCGATCGCTGCCGCGGTTTCTGTCATCCCGTAGGTCTCGAACAAGGTAATCCCGGTCCGCGCCTGAAACCTGTCGCTGACAGCCTTGGGAGCCACGGCCCCGCCGGTGAGCGCCATGCGAACGGTGCTGACATCGGAGGACCCGATCGGCACCTCGGCAAGAGCGGCAATCGAAGTCGGCACTCCGCTCACGATGGTCGCGCGAAACCGCTCCACCGTGTGCCAGTAGTCGCGAATCGCATCGGGACTTCTGAGGCTGTACGGCGAGGGAATGATCACATGACCGCCGGCAGCGAGAATCGACAGGCCGAGCGTCATGGTGCCGCCGACGTGAAACAGCGGAAAACCGTTCACGGCGGCGTCCAGCTCATCCAGTCCGTGGACCTGCGCAAAGCTCCAGGCCGCATGGATCTGGTTGCCATGTGTCAGCCGAACCAGCTTAGGTCGTCCGGTGGTCCCGCCGGTGTGGAAGAGGGCGCAGATCGCATTGCGATCGGTCGAAGGTGCGAAGTCCAGTGTGCCGAGCGCGCTCGCGGCCGTCTCATTGAAGTTTAGAGATCCTCCAGGCAGCGGACCGTTCGCGCCCATCACAAAAATGGTCTTCAGCGACGGGACGCGTTTCGCGACGTTGGCCGCCTTGGCCCAGATCGCGCGATCGGCCGCTTCGGCCGGGATCACCAGCACAGTCGCGTTCTGCGCCTCGAGCAGGTCGGCGATTGCGTCTTCGTTCAGGAGATAGTTGATCGAGCTGGCGACGCCCGCGACCTGGGCGCCGAGCAATGCGGGAAACAGTGGCGGCAGGATCGGACAGAGGAACGCGGCGGTCCCGCCACTCTCGCCGATCCCGTGCGACCGGAACAGATTGGCCGCGCGGATGATCTCCGCAAGCAATTGCCGGTGCGTCAGCGTCGCGTCGCCCGGCTCGCGCGAGCCTTTGGTCAGCACCGTCAGTGCAGGCCGATCGGGATGCAGGTGCGCCGTGGCTTCGAAGAGATCGAGCAGATTGCGGGCAGGGATGAGCGAATCGTAAGGCCGCTGCTCCAACGCCTCGATATCGGCGATGGTTTTGACCGGCTGCGTGAACCGGGTTGTGACTTGCGATGACAAGGCGCTGCTCACGGGCATCGCCATTCGGGCGGCACGGCAAGCTGTGCAGCAGTTGACTGGACCTGACGCAAGCGAACGTTTCCCGCCTATTTTGTGGACTGCTTTTTGTTCTTCATAGGCCACATGCCGGAGCGCGGCTTGCTCCGGAGCGCAAAGCTTTTGCTTCTCCGCGCAAACGGTCTTGCGTGTAGGCGGCGGCCCTCTAGAATCTCGATGCGTGGCCAGCTTGTGCGATGCACAAACGACGTTCATCATGGCGGCGCAACGGATGGGCGGACGATGAACCTGGTGTTTTCGACAGACGATCTGGAGCCGTCCAAACGCTACGCCGCGTGGCAAGGCGCGATCTGCGACGTCTACGTCCATGTCGACGTGAATGCCGAGGAGCGGTCCGACTATCACGGCTTCATCCGCGAGGCACGGTTCGGCGCGGTGACGATGACCGACGTCCTGCTGTCGGAGCAGCGCATCTCGCGCCGCGAGCGGCATATCGCGAAGCTCGACAAGGATTGCTACTATGTCGAATTCGTCCAGCAGGGCCGGGTCAACGTGCTCCAGGCCGGCCAGACCCTGCTGTCGAATCCCGGCGTGAGCGCGATCTTCTCGGCCTCCGAAGCCTATGATCTCGAATGCGTCGGCAAGGTGCGATCGCTCTATCTCGAGATTCCGCGCGCGGAATTCTCGGCGCGCTTCAGCGAGGGGCGGCTGCCGGTCGTCACTACGATGGCCACGAGCCGCGGCCTTGGCCGGATTGCCGCCGAGTTCTGTGCGACGCTCGCCGCGGAAGGCGCGCCGCTGGACGAGACCGCGAGAACGCGACTGGGCGGTGAGCTGATGGACGTGCTGGCGCTCGCGCTCGACATGGGCGAGCGCGACGAATTCTCCGAGGATGCGAGCGCTGCGCAGGCCCGCCTGCGCTCGGTCAAGGCCTGGATCGAGGCGCACCTCACTGATGCGGATCTGTCGCTGGAGAAGATTGCGAAGAGCAATGGCGTCTCGCTCAGGCATCTGCATTATCTCTTTCGGCTGACCGATGTCTCGGTGTCCGAATGGATTTTGGATCGCCGGCTGCAGCGCTGCTACGACGTGCTGACGCGGCCGGAACTGCGGTCGCTGTCGATTACCGAAGTTGCCTATCAGCTGGGCTTCAGCAGCTCGTCCTATTTCAGCACGGCGTTCCGCAGGAAGTTCGGCCACAGCCCATCGGATTTGCGGCGCCGCTAGAGGACCTGCACCGCGCGAGGCGATGCAGGTCGGTCGTCAGCGTTACTTCACCAGCGGGCAGCCGCCGTCCTTCAGCGGCCGGAACGCCTGGTCGGCCGGCACTTCGGCGAGCAGCTTGTAATAGTCCCACGGGCCCTTGGATTCCTCGGGCTTCTTCACCTGGAACAGGAACATGCTGTGCACCATGCGGCCGTCCTCGCGCAGGATGCCGTTGTCGGTGAAGGCATCCTTCACCGGCAGCTCGCGCATCTTGGCCATCACGGTCTTGGTGTCCTTGGTGCCGGCGGCCTGCACGGCCTTGAGGTAGTGCAGCGTGGCGCTGTAGGTCGCGGCCTGGTTCATCGTCGGCATGCGCTTGATGCGCTCCTGGAAACGCTTGCCGAAAGCGCGGGTCTTGTCATTGAGGTCCCAGTAATAGGCCTCGGTGATGATCAGGCCCTGCGCGAGCTTGAGCCCCAGGCTGTGCACGTCGGAGATGAACATCACGATCGCAGCCAGGTTCTGGCCGCCGGCGACGATGCCGAACTCGCCGGCCTGCTTGATCGCGTTGATGGTGTCGCCGCCGCCGTTGGCGAGCCCGATGATCTTGGCCTTGGAGGCCTGGGCCTGAAGCAGGAAGGACGAGAAATCGGCCGTGTTGAGCGGATGCTTGACGCTGCCGAGCACCTTGCCGCCGGCTGCCTTCACCACATCGCCGGTGTCGCGCTCGATCGAATGACCGAACACGTAGTCCGCGGTGAGGAAGAACCAGCTGTCGCCGCCGTTCTTGACGATGGCGCTGCCGACGGTGTGGGCGTTGGAATAGGTGTCATAGGTCCAGTGCGCGGTGTAGGGCGAGCAGGATTTGCCGGTGATGTCGGAGCTTGCCGCATCGGTCACGATCATCACCTTCTCGTACTGCTTCGACAGCTCCATCACCGCGAGCGCGGTGGCGGAAGTGGGCAGGTCGATGATCATGTCGACGCCCTCGGTCTCCCACCACTTTCGCGCGATGGTGGAGGCGACGTCGGGCTTGTTGAGCACGTCGGCTGCGACCATCTCGATCGGCTTGCCGAACATCTGGCCGCCAAAATCCTCGATCGCCATCTTGGTGGCTTCGACATTCCCCTGGCCGCCGATGTCGGAATAGACCGAGGAGAAGTCGGAGAGCACGCCGATCTTGAGCGGGGTCTGCTGGGCGGAGGCGGGGACGATCAGGGCAGCCGACAGCAAGCCGGCCGCAGACACGAGTGCTGCGATAGGTCTCATGGATACGTTTCCTCTTGTACGGGACTATTCTGTCCCTTTGTCCGACAAAGTTAGAGCGAGGTTCCCAAGGAGTCAATTTGCTGCATCTGCGGCATGAATGACGCAGTTTGACGCGTCTTCGGGGCGATCCTATAGTTTGTCGGACAAACGCCATTGGGGGTTACCGTGCCGATTTCGCCGCTCTTCCGTCCGATCGATGTCGCGCCGGCCTATCAGAAAGTCGCCGACGCCATCGAGCGCGAGATCGTCAATGGGCGCATCAAGCCCGGCGATCCCATCGGCACCGAGCATGATCTGGTGCGCCAGTTCGGTGTCAACCGCTCGACCATTCGCGAAGGCATCCGCGTGCTTGAGGAGGGCGGCTTGATCAGCCGCGATTCCTCGCGCCGTCTGCACGCCTGCCTGCCGCGCTACACCAAGCTCGCAAGCCGCCTCAGCCGCGCACTGGTGCTGCACGAGGTCACGTTCCGCGAGCTCTACGAGGCCTCGATGACGCTGGAGGTGGCGAGCATCGAAGGCGCGGTGGAGCGCGCGACCGAAGAGAACCTCGCCGAGCTCACCGGCAATCTCGTGCGCAGCGAGGCCGTGGTCGGCGATCCCGCCACGCTTGCCGAATGCGATGCCGAATTCCACGTGCTGGTCGCCAAGGCCTCGCAGAACCGCGTGCTCCAGCTCGCACGCGAGCCGGCGGCGCAGCTGTTCTATCCGACCACAGAGATGATCGTGACCGGCGTTGCCGAAGGCGGCCCACGCCTCGTCGCCGCGCATCGCCATCTGATCGACGCAATCCGCCGCCGCGACCGCGAGGCGGGCGTGCTCTGGACGCGCCGGCACTTGCAGGACTGGCGGCGCGGTTTCGAGAAAATCGCCTCGCTCGATCGGTCGGTCGAGCACATGTACATGGAGCACGCCCAGGCGGCCCGGCGCAGATAGGCGCCTGATGAAGACGCAAGATTTCAGCCAAGAAATCCAACAAACAAAGACGTTACACGGAGGAACACATGACCGGCGACATCGCGGCTACCATCTCGAAAGCGCGCGAGCATTCCATCGGCGATCTCTTGCGCCGCTCGGCAGTCCGCGAGCCGAACAAGCTCGCAGTGAGCTGCGGCCATGTCAGCTGGACGTTTGCCGAGATGGACGCGATCTGCAACCGGCTCGGACGCGGCCTGCTCGGTCTCGGCGTCAGCAAGGGCGATCGCGTTGCCGTGCTCTCACGCAATTCGCACGCGTTTGCGGCGTTGCGCTTCGCGCTGGCGCGGATCGGTGCGGTGCTGGTGCCGATCAATTTCATGCTCAACCCGGATGAGATCAATTTCATCCTGAAAAGCTCCGGCGCGAAGCTGCTTGCGACCGGCCCCGATTTCGTCGAGCCGGCAAAGGCCGCAAGCGCCAGGGATTGCGAGGTCGAGAAGATGATCTGGCTGCCGGGCGAGGATCCGGCATCCGCGCCCGCGGGCCTCACCAATTTCGACGATCTCCTCAGCCCCGACGGGTCGTTCCTGGAGGCCTCCGTCGACAGCCGCGATCTCGCACAGATCGTCTACACCAGCGGCACGGAATCGCTGCCCAAGGGCGCGATGCTGACCCATGAAGCCGTGATGTGGCAGTACGTGAGCTGCATCATCGACGGCGGCATGAGCGCGGACGACAAGTTCCTGCACGCGCTGCCGCTCTATCACTGCGCCCAGCTCGACGTCTTCCTGGGGCCGCAGATCTATCTCGGTGCCTCCGGCGTGATCACGGGCAAACCGACCGCCGACAATATCCTGGCGCTGATCCAGGCGCACAAGATCACGTCCTTCTTCGCGCCGCCGACGATCTGGATCGCGATGCTGCGCTCGCCGAACTTCGACAAGACCGATCTGTCGACGCTTCAGAAGGGCTATTATGGCGCCTCGATCATGCCGGTGGAGGTGCTGCTCGAACTTCAGCGCCGCCTGCCCAATGTCAAATTCTGGAATTTCTACGGCCAGACCGAGATCGCGCCACTCGCGACCGTGCTGCGGCCCGAGGACCAGCTGCGCAAGGCCGGTTCGGCCGGCAAGCCCGTGCTCAACGTCGAGACGCGCGTGGTCAACACGGCGATGGAAGACGTGAAAGTCGCCGAGGTCGGGGAGATCGTGCACCGCTCGCCGCATCTTCTCTCCGGCTATTATAATGACCCCGTGAAGACCGCGGCGGCCTTCACCGGCGGCTGGTTTCACTCCGGCGATCTCGCCACCGTCGATGCCGAGGGCCACATCACTGTGGTCGACCGCGTCAAGGACATGATCAAGACCGGTGGCGAGAATGTCGCGAGTCGCGAGGTCGAGGAGATGGTCTACCGCATCCCTGCGGTCTCCGAGGTTGCCGTGGTTGGCCTGCCCGATCCGCGCTGGATCGAGGCGGTGACCGCGATCGTCGTGGTCAAGACCGGCGAGACGCTGGAGGAGGACGCCGTCATCAAGCACTGCGCCGGCCAGATGGCGCATTTCAAGGTGCCCAAGCGCGTCATCTTCGTCGACAGCCTGCCGAAGAACCCGAGCGGCAAGCTGCTCAAGCGCGAATTGCGCCAACGCTTCGTCGGCGGCGAGACGCTCGACAAGGCGATCCAGAAGAATTTTGGGGCGTAAGCACGGAGCGGTCGCCATGAAGGTCTGGCAGGTCGAGCGCGACTGGTCGATCGAGGGGCTGGAGCTGGTCGATCTGCCCGAGCCCACGCCTGGCCCCGGCCAGGTCGCGGTGCGGATGAAGGCGGCATCGCTCAACTATCGTGATCTGCTCACGGTGCAGGGCAAGGGCGGCGTCTCACGATTGCCGCTGATCCCGTTCTCGGATGGTGCCGGCGAAGTCATCGCGGTCGGCGACGGCGTTGCCCGCGTCGCGGTTGGCGATCGCGTCTGTCCGATGTTCTTCCAGTCCTGGATCGACGGAAAGGTATCGGCGACCAGCCGCCGCTATGCGCTCGGCGGCACGCGGCCGGGCGTGTTGCAGGAGGTGATGCTGCTCGATGCCGAGGGCGTCAGCCGCATTCCATCGCACCTTTCATTCCTGGAAGCGGCGACGCTGCCCTGCGCCGGCCTCACGGCGTGGCGCGCGCAGTTCGAAGAGGCCAAGGTGAAACCTGGTGACACCGTGCTGGTGCAGGGCACCGGCGGTGTCTCGATCTTCGCGCTGCAATTCGCAAAGCTCGCCGGCGCGAGCGTGATCGTGACGTCGTCGAGCGACGAGAAGCTCGAACGTGCCAAAACGCTCGGCGCCGACCACACCATCAATTATCGTACGGTGCCGGAATGGGGCAAGGCGGCGGCCGACTGGACCGGCGTCGGCGTCGACCACGTCGTCGAGGTCGGCGGCAAGGATACCTTTGCACAGTCGCTCGAGGCTATCAGGGTCGGTGGCAACATTCTGGTGATCGGCGTGCTCACCGGCTTCTCGCAGCAGATCGCGATACCGAGCCTGTTCTCCAAGAACCTGCACGTCATCGGCTTGTCAGTCGGCAGCCGTCGGATGTTCGAGGGGATGACGGCCGCGATCGGCCGCAATGGCATGAAGCCGGTCATCGACCGTGCGTTCGGCTTCGATGCCGTGCCGGACGCGTTGCGGCTGATGCAGCAGGGCGGTCACTTCGGCAAGATCGTGGTTGAGTTTCCTTAGCCCATCTCGCCAGAAAGCTTCCTGACGTCGTCGGGCGTCCGTCCGAAGCGGCGGCGGAATGCGCGATGGAAGTAGGAGACGTCGTGAAAGCCGGCGAGGTGCGCGATCTCGATGATCTTGCGCGCGCGCAGGTTTGGATTTCGAAGCAGCCGCTCGGCGCGCAGCAGCCGCTGCTCCAGCACGAAGCCGCTATAGGTGATGCCGGCCTGCTCGAACATCAACTGAATCGTGCGCGGGCTGATCCGGTGCGCGGCTGAAAGGACGGTGAGCGACAGCGCGGGGTTGTCGAGCTGGGCCAGGATGTCGGATTTGAGGGTTTCGAGACGCGCCGCCGCAAGGCCGCGCATGCGAGCTTGCTCGGCGACATCGCCGCGCGCTCCGATCATCAGCACGGAGAGGTCGAACAAATGCTGCGAGACCGCATCGAGCTCCGCGGGCGCGAGCTTGTCGGCATAAGTGTGCGCGAGATCATAATATCGCAGGAACATCGAGGTGATCGGATTGGCGCCGGGGATCGACTGCGCGATCAGGTCCTCGGCATTCGGGCACGCGCGCAGCAGCGCCTTGCGCGGCAGTAGCGCGGTCTGGAAGTTGCCGTGCGTCGTCTGGGTGATATGGGCGCCCTTGATCGAGGGGTCGCCGATCGTGACGTCGCCGGCGGCGACCTCCAGCGGACGTCGTCCCATGGCCCCGCTCAGCGCCGAATTCGGCGACATCGTGATCACCAATTCGTCGTTCGTCCCCAGCGATACGAAGGACATCGGCGTGCCGAACGAGGCCGAGAGTCGGAGGCGCGGAAGAATAGCCGGCGAAATGGTCCGGTGAACACGTCCTTCCCCGATCGGAACGAAATCGACGTCGGCGACCTGGCGGCAAAACTGCTCGCGCCATCTTTCATAGGCCTGGCCATTCGGGTCGCCATCGAATGAGAGTTGAGGCTGGATCATCGATCGGGAAGGGCAGGTTAGTTGGCGATTTACGGCAGGTTGTATCGTCGGGCCGGTGCTCCGCAACCGCAAAAGCGCCGGATTGCGTGATAAGCCACTCGCGATGACGCGCTGTGACCGCGACCTGGTGCCGCAGCCCGGTGTGCCGAGATGAAAAAGCGCGAGCGCGAGCGCCAGCACGAGCAGCGCCCGGTGCTTGAGCAGCATGGTGAACGCATCCGGCGCGCTGTCGGGATCATCCTCCTTGCAGCCGCGCGCGGCGCGATCGTCGATCGTCGATCGCCTTTGCGGGGATCATCAGCACGCAGGCGATCGCGATGGCGCCGAACATGGCCGCCAGCGCGAACACGGCGACATAGCCGAACGTGTAGTCGAGATAGCCCGACAGAGGCGGGGAGGGGAGCGCGATGCCATCGGGACGTTGAGCGACTGCCGGCGCAAATGGTCTTGCACAAGCAGGGCTGACAAGACGGGCTGACATGACCGGCCAATGGCGCCGGGGCGGACCGGAAAGTAACATGTGCTAGCCGGGTTGGTTCCTCCGCACTTGCGATGGGAGGGCCACGGCGTCATCTCGTGGGTGTCCCCTTCTTCTTCTGGATCACGGCCATGCCCCTCTGGACCTGCGAAACCTGCGGCGCGCAATTTTCAGACAGCGGAAATCCGCCCGCATCCTGTCCGATCTGCGAGGACGAGCGGCAGTTCGTGAACTGGAAGGGCCAAACCTTCCTCACACGCGAAGCGTTGGCGGAACGGCACCGCCTTGCCTGGCGGGACGATCTCGGCCTCACCGGCGTCGGGTCCGAGCCGAGCTTCGCCATCGGCCAGCGCGCGCTGTTGGTGCCGCTCGGCGACGGCTGTCTGATGTGGGACTGCGTCCCGCTAGCGACGTCGGAAGCTATCGCGCATGTGCGCTCGCTTGGCGGGCTGAAGGCGATCGCGATCTCGCATCCACACTTCTACGGCGCGTTTGCCGACTGGAGCGAGGCGTTCGGCGGCGTGCCGGTCTATCTCCATGCTGATGACCGCCAGTGGGTGATGCGGCCGCATCCCGCCATCGTGCACTGGACCGGCGATCAGCAGCGCATCTCCGACGATGTGCTGCTGCTGCGCACCGGCGGTCATTTCGCGGGCGCCACCATGCTGCACCATGCGCGCGGTGCGGATGCCGAGGGCGCGCTGCTCACGGGCGACATCGCGCAGGTGGCGATGGACCGCCGCTTCGTCAGCTTCATGTACTCCTATCCGAACTACATGCCACTCAACGCCGCCGCGGTGCGGCGGATCGCAGCCGCTGTGGAGCCGCTCGCCTTTGACCGCATCTACGGCGCCTGGTGGGGCCGCAACATCGCCTCCGGTGCCAAGGCCGCATTCGCGGCGTCCGTGCAGCGATACATTGCGGCCATCGCCTGACGCGCGACGACCAAACCCCCCTTGTTCTGATCTAATAACTGTACTATAAGTACAGATATTAAGCGCGACGCAACGATGCGTTTGCCGGTCCGGCACGAACAATGCATCGTTGTCTCGGCGGGCGCATGTTGCGGCCGCGTGAGCGGGAGTTGGACGCATGACCGGGCAGCGCGACTACGAGATTTTTGAGGCCGGCGACGTCATGCTTCAATCCGGCGCCGTCTTCCCCGCGATGAAGCTCGCCTACAAGACCTACGGCACCCTCAGCCCGGCCAGGGACAACGTTATCCTCTACCCGACCTCGTTCAGCGCCCAACACTACGACACGGAATGGCTGATCGGGCCCGATGGCGTGCTCGACCCTACGCGCTACTTCATCATCATCCCGAACCTGTTCGGCAACGGCCTGTCGTCCTCGCCGTCGAATTCCGGCGAGGCGCCATTCCCGCAAATCACCTATCACGACGCCATCGCGGTCCAGCACCGGCTGCTGACCGAGCGCTTCGGCATCACAAAGCTGGCGCTGGTCTATGGCTGGTCGATGGGCGGCATGCAGACCTATCATTGGGCGGCGCTGCATCCCGACATGGTCGCGCGGGCCGCGGTGGTCTGCGGCAGTGCGCGCTGCGCGCCCTATAATTACGTCTTCCTCGAAAGCGTGAAGGCTGCGCTGACCGGTGATCCCGCCTTCCGCGACGGCCGCTTCGTCGAGAAGCCCGTTGCCGGCTATCGCGCCATGGGGCGCGTCTATGCCGGCTGGGCGATGTCGCACGGCTTCTATCGCGACGAGCTCTGGCGCGAGGCGGGCTTCACCTCGCTGGAGGATTATCTGGTCCGGAATTGGGACGCGACCTTTGCCCGGCGTGATGCCAACGATCTCCTCGCGCAGGCCGGGATCTGGCAGCGCGGTGACATCAGTCGTTGCGCTTCATTCGGCGGCGACCTCGATCGGGCGCTGGCCGCGATCAAGGCGCACATGCTGCTGATGCCGGGTGCGACCGACCGCTATTTCGACGTCCGCGACAACGAGGACGAGCTGGGCAGGCTGGTCAACGCAAAATCGGCGGTGCTGCATCCGATCCCGTCGCTGCACGGCCATCGCGCCGGCAACCCGTCAACAATCCGCGCGACCAGGCCTTCCTCAAGGCCGAGGTCGCAGAGCTTCTCAGCAAATAGGGCGAGTCCTCGATCATGACTGACGCGACCGTTTCAGAGCCCGGCCATCGTCTGAAGCCGCTGACACCGGCGATGCTGCGCGAATTGTCGGTGCGCTCGAACCTCAGGGGGGCCGCGAAAAGTCTCAGCCATTACGGTCTGGTAGTGCTGGTCGGCGCGCTGGTCTGGAAGGTCTCTTCAGCCTGGGGCGTGTTATGGGCGCTGCCGCTGATGGCGGTGCAGGGCTATTTCGTCGCCTTCCTGTTCATGGCGCTGCACGAGACCGCGCACAAGACCGCGTTCAGGAGCCGTGGCCTCAACCTTGCGGTCGGCTATCCCTCGGCCTTCATCATCGGACAACCTTACGAATATTACTGCCTGTTTCACTGGGACCATCATCGCTACACCCAGGATCCGGACAAGGACCCGGAGCTGATCGTCGGCGTGAAGCCGACATCCGACACGCAGCTCGCGCTCGCCTATAGCGGCCTGCTTCAGGTCGCCGGCCGCCTCCAGTTGATGCTCGGCCACGCCGTCACCGGCAAGGTCACCGTGCCCTGGATTCCCGAAAACAAGCGCGCCACCATCGTGCGCGAGGCGCGCGCCTATGCCGGGCTCTATGCGCTGTTGCTCGCGCTCTCGCTGTGGTTTTCCTCGGCGTTGCTGCTCTGGGTCTGGATTGTCCCGCTGATCATCGGGCAGTCCTTCCTGCGGCCCTATCTCTATGCCGAGCACACCGGCTGCGACCGCACCCGCAGCGCCTTCCAGAACACGCGCACCACCTACACCAGCGCGATCGTCAAATGGTTCGCGTGGAATATGCCCTACCACGTCGAGCACCACGCCTATCCCTCGATCCCGTTTCACGCGCTGCCGAAGCTGAACGAGATCGTCGACGACGAGATCGTCCATCGCGGCCGCGGCTACATCAGGACGACGCGCGAGACCTGGGCCTGGTTTCGCCGGCATCGGCAGATTGGTTAACCCAATGCAAAACTCCGGCCGCGATGCGACCGGAGCTTTGTCGAGGACGTCAGATATCAGTAGATCCCGTAGGCGCAGACATTCACGACGCGGACGCGCAGGCCATGGCGGGTCCGGACGACGCGCTCCTGGTAGCAATTGCTGACGCCGGTGTTGACGTAGACGCCGCCAAAGCCCCAGCCGGGACCCCAGTGATGATGGAAGCCGTGGGCCGAAGCCGCGGTGGGCGCGAGAGCGGCAGCACCGAGCGAACCAGCAGCGATCAGACCAAGAGCAAGCTTACGAAACATTTTCATTCTCCAGTGTGGCGCTAAGGCCGTTGTTGTGTCCCTGCTTCTCCGTCGGGCCGAGACGCGAACGCGTTCAGGGCGCGAGGCAGGAATCGTGTTTCAGGAATGTTTCGTGGGCTTCGGTGAAATGCGCCGCTGTCAGGCTTTTCGCGCCGCTGCGCGATAGCGCGCAGCCATCGCCTGCGTCATCTCCGCCATCTTCTCGCGGAGATCGGCGGGCTCCAGCACTTCGGCCTCGGACCCAAGCCGCAGCAATTCGGATGCCGCGTGCCATGACGTCTTGCCGGTCGGCACGCGCGCGATGCGCCAGCCGTCCGCATCCGTGGTCTCTTCAAGTTGCGTGCGCGCCTTGACGTAAGGCTGGCTCAGCGCGTCGAGCAGTTTGACGCCGAACGGCGACAGCCGCACGATCGCGACATTGGGATGCATCTCGGCTTCGAGGCGAAGCGTCGCAGCCTGCCAATAGGCGGCGAGATCGAACGCGGCGGGACGATCGAAGCGATCGTCGAGCGCGGTGCAGTCCAGCACGCGCGCGATGCGATAGGTGCGCGTGCTGCCGTCGACGTGACCGGCGAGATACCAGCTGCCGCCCTTCAGCACGAGCCCGAGCGGTGCGACGCGGCGCTGCTTCTCCGCGCGCCAGCTCTGGTAGCGGATCCTGATCAGCGTCCCGCGCAGAGCCGCGCCGGCAATGGTGCGCAGATGTTTGGGTTCTTCCGTCTCGCCGAACCAGCCGGGGGCGTCCAGGTGAAAACGCTCCTGCATCCGCCCGGCATCTTCGCGAAGGTTGGCCGGGAGTGCCGCCATCAGCTTGTTCTGCGCGGCGATCATCGCCGCGTCCAGCCCGAGCGCCGCGGCCGGTCCCGGCAGTCCCGCAAGGAACAGGGCCTCCGCCTCGTTCTGCGACAGGCCGTTCAAACGCACGCGATAACCGTCGAGCAGGCGATAGCCGCCCTCCGCGCCGCGGTCGGCATAAACGGGGACGCCGGACGCCGCGAGCGCGTCGATGTCGCGATAGATCGTGCGCACCGAGACCTCGCAGGCTTCCGCAAGCTCGGGCGCAGTGACCTGCCCCCTGGCCTGGAGGGTGGTGAGGATCGACAGCATTCTGCTCGCGCGCATGATCCCTTAAACCATACCTGACACAGGATGTCAGGTATGGTCCGCTACAAGCGCCATCGCCAGCCGGCCAGATGGAGACCTGTTATGACCGATCAAAACCGCATCACCCTGTATTATTCGCCGCAAAGCCGCGCCACCGGCACGCGGGTGCTGCTGGAGGAGCTGGGCGCGCCCTACGATCTCCACGTCCTCAACATGAAGGCCGGCGAGCAGCGCCACGGCGCCTATCTCGCCATCAATCCGCTCGGCAAGGTGCCGGCGGTCCGCCACGGCGAGGCGCTGGTGACCGAGCAGGTCGCGATCACCATCTATCTCGCCGATCTGTTTCCGCAGGCGGGACTGACGCCCGCGCTGAACGATCCGCTGCGCGGTCCTTACCTGCGCTGGATCGCCTATTACGGCGCATCGTTCGAGCCGGCCCTGATCGACAAGTTCATGCAGCGCGAGCCGGCACCGATCATGCAGTCACCCTATGCCGATTACGACACCATGCTGGGCGCGCTCGAGGCGCAACTGTCGAAGGGTCCGTATCTGCTCGGCGAGCGCATGACGGCCGCCGATATCTTGTGGGGTGTCGCGTTCAGCTGGACGATGATGTTCGGCATCGTGCCGAAAAAAGATGTATTCGTTCGTTATGCCGAACGGATGACGAACCGGCCTGCGTTCCAGCGGATCAATGCCGCCGACGACGAGATGGCGGCGCAGCATGCCGCGGCTGCGGGTGGTTGAATGTTCCAGGGTTGCAGATGGCAAAGTCGATGCACACGACCAACTGCTTCAACACCTTCATCCGGGTGGCTGAAGACTGTCCCGCGCATACTGGCGAGGAGCCGCCGCTGCGCGCGGGAAAGCCGACGGTGGCGTGCCTGCAATACGAGATGATCGCCAAGGCACCCTACAAGCACACCTCCGACGACGTGATCTTCGCGACGTCTGCGCCGGGACGTGAGCTCGATGTGACGGCGACGAAGACGGAGAAGCATGCGGCCCGTGAAGCGTTTTTCTCCCGGGGCCAGGCGTGCATGAGGGCGTCGAGCCTGGGCAAGCGCTTCGGCTGGGGCGTTCATGCCGACAGTGAGGGCCGGATCGCGATTTACGCCGTCGACAGCAAACGCTACCAAGTGCTCGTCCGCGATCCCAAGCTCACGCAGGTGCGCGCGATGCGGTCGCAGCGGGCGTGATCAGAATTTTGGCGGCCGTTTTTTCGCGAACGCCTTGATGCCTTCCTTGATCTCGTCGCCGCGCATGCTGTCGCGGTGGCGCTGGTCGGCGGCGGCTTCATCCAGCTCTCCGCGGGCGAATTCATTGATGGCGCGCTTCATGCCGCGCATCGCCTGCGGGGCGTTGCCGGCGAGAACGCTCGCGAGCTTGTCAACCTCTTCATCGAGCGTTTCCTCCGGCACCATGGCCGTGAGGTATCCGATCCGCAGCATCTCCGGCGCGCTGATTTTCTGCGCGGTGAGGAACAGCTTCTTCGCATTGTCGACGCCGAGCCGCGTCACGTAACGCTTGATGCCGCTTCTGTAGTAGTGCAGCCCGAGCCGCGCCGCCGGCATGAACATCTCGGCGGTGTCGACGCCGATGCGGAAATCGCAGGCGAGCGCGAGGTCGGTCGAGCCGCCATAGACGCCGCCATTGAGCCGGCAGATCGTCGGCACGCCGAGATCCTCCAACCGGTTGACGACGACCTCGAACGCCGAGCCCGCGCTCTGCTGCTCGTTGGCGCTGACCGCGCGCTCGGCAACCGAGTTGAGGTCATAGCCCGCGGAGAAGGCCCGCCCCGTGCCGGTCAGCACCAGCACGCGGATATCAGGATCGGCCTCGATCCGGTCGAAAAGTCTGACCAGCTCGCCGAGATCCTCGGCCTGGAGCCGGTTGAGATGTTTGGGCCGGTTGAGGCGGATGGTGGCGCGTGCGCCGTCACGTTCGAGCACGGGGCCTGAGGCTGCGTCGGCTGTGTCCGACATTCTTGTCTCCATTTATTTGTTTTCGAGTGTGCGGCGCTTGGCTTCCGCATCGATGGTCTCGGCGAGATCGGGGTGCCGCGCCATCAGCACGCGGAAATCGACGAGGTCGAGCACCAGCAGCCGCGACACCTTCGTGGTCGAGACATTGGCGCCGCGCTTGTTGTTGCCGAGCAGCGCCATCTCGCCGAAGAACGCGCCCTCGCCGAGCTGGACCTTCTTGCCGGGCAGGTCGACCTCGACCTCGCCGGCGGCGATGAAATACATGCAGTCGCCCTGCGTGCCCTTGCGGATGATCATGGTCCGCGCGGGCAGCTCCATGGTGCGCAGCATGTGGGTGACGTCGGCGATGGCAGCAGGGCCGAGCGCTGCGAAAAACGGCACCTTGCTGACGGATTCCCAGGTCTTGAGGAAATTGTCGCGCCGGGTCTCGGCGGCAAAGCCGGTCGCCAGAATACCAGTCCACAGCCCGAACACGCCGAGGCCGGAGATCATCACCATGGCCGCCACGATGCGCCCGAGCGGCGTCACCGGCACGACGTCGCCATAGCCCGTCGTCGTCAGCGTGACGACAGCCCACCACAGCGCGGCGGGGACGCTGCCGAAAGTCTGCGGCTGCACGTCCCGCTCCAGGAAATATTCGGCGACGGAAGCGAGGAACACCACCATCAGGAAGATCACGAGCACGCTGACCAGCGGGCCCGATTCCAGCACCAGCACCCGGCGCAGCTGCCGCAGGCCCGGAATGCCCGGCACCACCTTCAACACCCAGAGCACGCTGAGCAGCCACGCCGTCTTCGGCTCGATGCCGATCAGGAGCGCGGCCGGCACCGCCAGCGCGCCCAGAGCATCGACCACTCCGGCCGAGGAGGTCATGTAGAGCGACAGGCGCCCCGTCTGTGCCATGTGGCGCAGCCGGACCACCCATTCGAACACGAAATAGACGAGGCAGGCCCACAGCAGGGCGTCGACCCAGCGGTGCGCCGTCTCATAGGCCGGGTTGACCGTCAGCAGCACCATGCTGACCACGCCGAGCCCGACCGCCACATAGGCCGCCTTGGTCATGTTGCGGCCGGCCGTGGCGGCCACGAACTGGGCCAATGCGGGGATCAGCGGCTTGGACATGCGGGAAGGCGGGCTCGGTCGTGTCTCTTGCGGTCCCGGCTGGGACGCCGCCGCCAAAGTGCCCGCCCGGGCAGGAGCCGTCAACGACGGGCAGGGGGCTGCCCGCAGCATCGTCGGACAGGCACGCGGCAAGCCCGATGCCGTGGTGGATCCGGGGCGCTACCTGAAATGCGGCGGCTCGTCGTAGCCGCGGCGGCTGCTGAAAAAAGCAACATCATCAGGCCGATGCCGACGACGATGGCGAAACCCGCTCCCAGCGCCAACGCCACATAGCCTTCCGTCGGGATCGGCTCGCCCTCGATCGCCATTGCGGAATAGGCGAAATATCCAGCCGCTACCAGCATGCCCAGAAGGATTATGACGAGGAGTGTACGCATCGCGCGTGCTCCGGTTGTATCCGGGAGCAAACGGTTGTGGATGGGGGACGGTTCCCGGTTTCAGCCCGGGGATTCGCGGCAAGGCGCCGCTGCGAGACCCGTCAAACCGATAGGTCAGGCACTCTGAGCTGTCTTCACCACGACGATCTTGCTCTCGTCCTGCTGGGGAGGGGCCGTATCCTGGGCGACCTTGTCGGCCTCGCCGCAGTGGCGTTTGAGATAGTCGCGGCGCATGCCGATCTCGTCGCGGACGAACTCGTAGCCGAGCTTGAACGTGTCGAGCCCGTCGGTACTGATCGTGCCGTCCCTGAGACCTATGACCGCGCCGCGCAGAATGCCCTCCAGCTCGTCCTGGAGACATTCGAGCTGGTCCAGCGAATGCGCGTGCTCGATGCGTTCGCCGATGTCGAGGACGGCGGTGGAAAGCTCGCCAGCCTTCTCCGGCGCGATGCGGGTGATCTTGGCGTAGATCGCGGCGAAGATCGAGCCGATCACGCTGAGCGCGGCGGCGCCCAGATACATCAGGTCGCTGTACTTATCCATGAACGACTTGGTGTCGTCGTTGATGTAGTCGGCCGCCCCCTGATGCGCCATCACGTAGGCATCCTTCTCGACGGAGGCCGGCTCGATTCTGCTGGCGAAGCCGTTGTCGAGCCCGAGCGCGGATTTGTTCTCATAGACGACGCGCGCGAGCTCGCCCGCCGTGCTCGCCGACATCCTTGATTGCGCGACCAGCAGCCATTCGAGCCCGATCGTGTCGAGGTCGTCGTCGGGAATTTCCGGCGATGCGGACAGCGTGCCCGCAGTCAGCGTTTCACTGGAAATGCCGGGAATCTTGCGCGCGAGCGCCTTGGCCTCGTCGATCGCGTTCAGTGTGAAGCCGCCGCGCTTGGCGACCTGCTCATAGGCCTTGTCCCGCACCGCCCTGGAGGTATGGACGATGGCGATCACCGCGCCGAAGCCGCTCGCCGGCGCAAACAGCTTGTCGAGCGTTGCACCCTGCGGCGCCATCTGGATCCTGGCGGCATCCGGACCGTCGGGGATGTCGAGGATGCTACGGACGAAGGCGAGCGAGGATTCGTTCTCGGCGAGGACGGCAACTTTCTTCTTCTTCAACTCGGCGAGCGACTTGATCTTCTTGTTGCCGGGACCGAGCAGCAGCACCAGATCGTGCTCGAGGATCGCGAGCGTGCGCGCCCGCAGCGGCACCTTGGTGTCGGTGCGAAGGACGGCGAGGTCGGCCTGCTTGCGGTCGAACTGTGCGAGCGCCTTGGCATTGTCTGCGTTGTTGACGATCTTGATCCGGAAGCGCGAGGCGTTGTTCTTCAGCAAAGTGGCGAGCTTGGCGGCGAACAGC
Organism: Bradyrhizobium sp. S3.7.6; assembly: GCF_054061875.1. NCBI lineage: Bacteria > Pseudomonadati > Pseudomonadota > Alphaproteobacteria > Hyphomicrobiales > Nitrobacteraceae > Bradyrhizobium > Bradyrhizobium sp. S3.7.6. The sequence continues at coordinate 1,766,044 of NZ_JBSSEQ010000001.1, forward strand.
GCTTCGTCGCTGTTGGGGGTGCCGACGGCAAAGGTCAGCGTCTCCGAATTGTGCAGCATGGCGCGGCCGCCCCAGACGGTGGCGAGCGACAGCAGCAGCGTCAGCACGACGTAGAGAAAGACCTGCTGCTGATTGGTTTTGATCACCTTGGGGCGCCGCGGCGGCGGTTCGGTCGGTGACGAGGTTGGGCCTTCAGTACTCATGGCAGCACTCCGGCCCTATTCCTGAGTGACGGGCGGCTCGCGGATGCGATCGCGGCGGGCGCCCTGCAATTCCTAAACGTCTGAAAAAAGAACGATATTCTCTGCCGACAATGATAGCGCGCCGGTACCGGAATGCAAAATTCGAGCCGGAGGTAACCTTACTCGATCTGGCCGCGGCGATTGGTCATCCTATCACCAGTTAGCCACAGTTGGCGATTTTCCAGTTCCCCCCGGCTGCATTCCGTCGCGGGAGATGTCATAAATCACACGTCCCGGCGATTTGACCGGTCCAAAAAGAAGTTGCGCTGAACGCTCCGGTCTTTCTTGTCACGTCAATGAGGGCGTCAGCTTGTCGTTTCCACCCATGTCATCGGCGGTTCCGGTCGAAGCGCTCATTGGCTGGATGTTGCTGCTCACCTTCAAGCACATCATCGCCGATTTCGTGCTCCAGACCGCCTGGATGGCGCACGGCAAGGACCAGAAGCACGGCTGGGCTTTGCCGCTTCTGGTGCATTGCCTGATTCACCTCGCGGTTGCGCTGCCGCTGATCCTGTTGGTGGCGCCGCGATTCTGGTTCGTCGCGTTCATCGACTTCGCGATCCACATCACCATCGACCGCGCCAAGGGGTTCGTCTCCGCCAATTTCGGTGTCGACCTGGCGCATCCCTGGTTCTGGACCCTGATCGGCGTCGACCAGGCCCTGCATCATTTGACCGGCTTCGGCCTTTCCATCTTCATGGCGGCGAACTGAGGCCGGCGGGCCTGCGGATAGTCGTCGATCGGCATTCACAAGAGGTCGTCATGCCCGGGCTTGTCCCGCCTGCGCGGCCGAAGCCGCTTCGGCGCGGCGAAGGCCCGGGCATCCACGTTCTTCGTGCCGCGTGGCCAGCCGTGGATGGCCGGGACAAAGGCGAGCGGAAGCGACGCCGTCCTTCGGACGGCTATGCCCAGCCATGACGCCGTGGAGGCATTGGCGTCCCGACTTTTCGGCTCAGATGTGGTGGCCTGACCCCCATTCGGTCGCCTCCGATTCGCGACGAGGGCGCAAGGACCCCGGGTGACTACCGGGCGGCGTGGTTAACCTTTCATTAGAGAATTGCGCTGCATCTTCGGCAACGAGGAGAACCGCAATGTTTTCAAGCCGCGACGCCTATGAAAGCGATTTCTGCCCGGTCCGCGACGAGCTCCTTGGCGAGATGTATCGCGCCAGCGAGAGTGGCCTGCCGAGGCTGGTTGAGAGTGTTTCCCCTGACGCGCGCGCCAGGCTGGCGCTGTTCTGCTATCGCCGCAGCCATCTGCACTCGCTGGCGGTCGCGATCGCGGCCAGCTGCAACGAGCGTGACCTGATCGACAATGGCGGCCGCGTCGGCTCGACGCTCTACGCGCTGTCGCGCGAAAGCACGGTCAAATCGTCGCCGTCGCTGTCGGGGGGCCGCAAGCCGATCACGCTGTCGACCAAGCCGCTCTCGGTGCTTGCACCGCTTGAGGACGGGTTCGACGACGAGGTCAGCGAGGCCGTTCCAGCTGTAGCCGTTCCAGCCTAAGCGACCTCGATTACCGGCAGTCCGAATTTCCGCCGCGCCATCGCGCATTCGGCGTCTCCCGGCATGCAGGTGCGGCACACCTCCGGCCGGACCTCGTAAATGCCGCAGGCCGTCTGCTTTCCGATCTCCCCCCGCAACGCCGAACAGCGATCGCCCTCGCAGCGCATGCCGGATTGGCGCGCGTTGACGAGCGTCTCGGGGATTGCGGCAAGCTCCTCGTCGCTCTCGATCGAGAAGCGCGGCCAGTTCTCCGAATAGCCACAGCAGGCGCCGCAGCTCTGGCACCAGCTCGACAGATCGACGGGGGAATTCTCTTCCATCGCGCTCACGTGTCCTTTGGCGGGCCCCAGACCAGGCTCTGCCGCCATCTTGCGCGCAGCACGTCGCGCCGCTCCGGATATTTATCGTCGAGATAGTTCGCATCCACGACGCGGTCGGTGCGGAAGCTGCGGAAGTCGCCGCGCAGCTCGCACCAGGCCGCAAGCAGGCGCACGGCTTCGAGATAGCCGACCGAGATCGGCCAGATCATGCGCTCGCTGGGGCGGCCCTGCTCGTCGCGGTAGCGCAGCATGATCTTCCTGCCTTCGTGGATCTGGGTGCGCGTGCGCGCCATGTCGAGGCGATCCGGCTCCCTGTTCCAGCTCGGCCGCGCGCGGCTTGCCGGCTCCAGCACGAAGGGACGCAAGCGCTCAGGCACGGTGTCGGCGATCTTGGCCATCAAATCTTCGGCCGCGCGTGCCAGCGCGGAATCGGCATGGCCCGCGACCCATTGCGCGCCCAGCACCGCCGCCTCGATCTCGTCGGGTGTCAGCATCAAGGGCGGCAGGTCGAAACCCTTCTCCAGGATGTAGCCCATGCCGGCTTCGCCGCGGATCGGCACGCGCTGGCCGATCAAGGTTGCGATGTCGCGATAGATGGTGCGCTTCGAGGTCTCGAGCTCGGCCGCGATCGCGTCCGCGGTCAGCGGCTTACGCGTGCGCCTCAGCACCTGGATGATCTGAAACAGCCGGTCGGCGCGTCTCATGGCAATTCTCTTATCGGGGACGGATCAGAAAATGGCGCGCTGCTGCTGACAGGATGTTGGCAGCAGGGGGTGTCTATACCGGGACAACACATCGACTGAAGAGGATTTGTCCATGATCATTCCAACCCATTTTGGCCCGGCGATTCCGATGTCGCGGGCACAGGTCTGGTCCGCCAGGGCACTCGGCCGCCTCGTTTCGTTCGATCTCATGGCCGTCGACCTCCGATTTGCTCTTGCAAGCGTGATGGCACGCTTGCTGACCCAGGCTGCGGACGCGCTGGCCCGCCATGTCGTTCGTAGTGTCATGGCCCGCGCCTGGCGGGGGGCCCGTTTCGCAGAAGATATCACGGCTGCTGCCACCATGGTGGCAGCAGCCGGTCACTAGGTTCCCTCAAAGTTTCGCAAGTCCAAATTTCGCAAGCCCAAATTTCGCAGGTCCAGGAGAGAGTTCGCATGATCACGCTTTATGGCTTTGGCGCCGGCTTCGGCCTGCCGGAAATCAGCCCCTTCGTCACCAAGACCGAGGTCCAGCTCAAGATGGCGGGACTGCCCTACCGGAAGGAGCGGGCGATGCCGCCGGCCTCGCCCAAGGGGCAGCTGCCGTTCATCGACGATGGCGGCGAGGCGGTGGCCGATTCCACCTTCATCCGCGCCCATATCGAGCGCCGCTATGGTTTCGATTTCGATGCCGGGCTGTCGCTGGCCGAGCGGGCGCAGGCCTGGGCGTTCGAGCGCATGATCGAGCATCACGTCTACTGGGCGCTGGTCGGGGCGCGCTGGGTCGATCCGGTCAACTTCGCCAAGGGGCCCGCGCATTTCTTCGACGGCGCGCCGGAGCACAATCGCGAAAAGTTGCGCGAGGATGCGCAATTCCGTGTCGCCGAGAACTATCTGCTCTCCGGCCTCGGCCGCCACGCGCCCGATGACGATGTCGATCTCGCGGTACGTTCGCTGTTCGCGCTCTCGGTCCAGCTCGGCGACAAGGCCTACCTGATGGGCAACAAGCCCTGCGGTGTCGATGCCACCGCCTTCGGCGCGCTCGCCGGAATCCTGACGCCCTTCTTCGAATCCGGCCTGCGTCAGCGCGCCGAGGGATTTGCGAACCTCACCGCCTATGTCGACCGCATGATGGACGATTATTATCCGGAGTTCGCCTGGACCCCGCTGCGGCAGGCGGCCTGAGGCCTGATGAGATGAGACTCGCCTAGCGCCCCGACGGAGGTGCGTTCCCTCCCCCCTTGCGGGGGAGGGCTAGGGAGAGGGGTGGTCCAGGAAAAGGTACCCGTTGTTGATGATGCATCGAGGGCGGGTGCACGACGGAAAGAATTCCCGTGTGGCACCCCTCTCCCTGCCCCTCCCCCGCAAGGGGGGAGGGAACGGAGAGAGCGCTGCTGTAGGCCGACTCGATTCGACTTCGCACTCGCCAATCTCAAACCCAAAACAAAAGAGCCGGCCCAACGGGCCGGCTCTCGTCGTCTCAAAACTCTTGCCGCGCCTTACCTCACGAGCGTGTACTTGCCGTTCTTCACCGTGAGCAGGATGCGCGAGCGCTCGTCGAGGCCGTAGCGGTCCTTTTCGGTGAAGTTGTAGACGCCCTGGCTCGCCGCCAGCTCCTTCTCGGACAGCAGCGCCTGGCGGATCGCTTCGCGGAATTCCGGCGTGCCGGGCTTTGCGGTTTTCAGCGCCGTCGGAATGATGCGCTTGAGGATCTCGAACGCATCATAGGAATGACCGGCGAACTGGCTGCGGCTGTTCGGGCCGTACTTGGCCTCATAGGCGGTGTTGAGCGCGAGGCCCGGCTTCTTGGTGGCGGCTTCGTCGGGCTGGTCCTCGGGGTCCATGACGGGACCGGAGGCCATCAGCACGCCTTCCGCTGCTTTGCCGGCGATGCGGATGAAGTCCATGCTGGCGGCGCCATGGGTCTGGTAGATCAGGCCCTGATAGCCGCGCTCGCGCAGCTCGGTCTGCGGCAGCGCGGCCGCGGTACCGGAAGCGCCGACCAGGATCGCATCGGGGTTGGCGGCGACGAGCTTTAGCACCTGTCCGGTCACTGACGTATCAGGGCGGGCGAAGCGCTCCTCATCGGCGATGGTGATGCCCATCGGCACGGCCTGGGCCTTCAGGTCGTTGAACCAGAGGTCGCCATAGGAGTCGGAATAGCCGATATAGCCGACGGTCTTCACGCCCTTCGACTTCATGTGGTCGTACAGCACCTTGCCCACGATCGGGATCGGCTGCGGCATCGCCACCGACCACTTCATGCGCTCAGGCGTGATCGGGAACGGCGCCAGGCCGAAATGCGGAATGCCGGCCTCGTTGGCGACGTTGGAGACCGCGATGGTCGGCGGCGTCAGCGCCGAGCCCATGATGATGTCGGCCTTGGATTCGGTCACGAAGCGGCGGGCGTTGGTGGTCGCCGTGGTGGGATCGCCGCCGTCGTCGAGCACGATCACCTTCAGCGGCACGCCGCCGATCTCCTTCGGCACGAATTCCAGCGCGTTGCGCTCGGGAATGCCGAGCGCTGCGCCGGGGCCGGTCGTGGTGGTGGTGATGCCGATGGTGATTTCGCTGGTCTGGGCCAGCGCAGGCAGAGCCGGCAGGGCAAGCGTCGCCGCGGCGATGGCGGCGGTCAGGTAAAAGCGTTTCATCTATTCCTCCCTTGACGTGTTTCTTTGAAAGCAGAAATCGGGGGGTAATTCAGCCCCCTCTTTTGGTGATGCGGCGATTTAGCTCCAGACCCAGCTCCCCGTGAATTTGGCTACCATTTCCGCTGGAAACGGTGCCGATTTCAGCTTGTCGGGGTTAACGGGATCGCGGCCGACCAGGACGCGGGTCTCAAAACCCTCGAGCGCGAGCGCCTCGCCCTTGTAGACGCTGTGCTTCACCTCGAAGCTCGAGCGCTTGATGCTCTCGATCCTCGTTTCGATGGTGATCCAGTCGCCATAGGTCGAGGGGATGTAGAACTTGGCCCGCGTATCGACCATGGGGATACCCACTAGGCCGTATTTGCGGACCAGGTCCTGCTTGGAGAAGCCGGCGACCTCGAACAGGGTCGAGGTCGAATCGTCGAACATCGCGAAATAGCGCGGGTAATAGACGATGTTGGCGGGGTCGCAGTCGCCCCACTGGATCTGGACGTCGCGCCGGTTCACGAACATGCGATGACCCTGCTTTCGTTGCGCCTTACTTCGGCGCCATGCGCAGCGAGCCGTCGAGGCGCACCACTTCGCCGTTCAGGTACGAGTTCTCGACCATGTGCAGCGCGAGCGCGGCGAACTCGTCGGCGTGGCCGAGCCGGCGCGGGAACGGGATCGCGGCGGCGAGCGAGTCCTGGGCTTCCTGCGGCAGGTTGGCGAGCAGCGGCGTCAGGAACAGGCCGGGCGCGATGGTCAGCACGCGGACGCCGAACTGCGCGAGCTCGCGCGCGATCGGCAGCGTCATGCCGACGATGCCGCCCTTGGAGGCGGAATAGGCCGACTGGCCGATCTGGCCGTCATAGGCGGCAACGGACGCCGTATTGATGATGACGCCGCGCTCGCCGGTCGCCTGCGGCTCGAGCTTGGACATCTCGGTCGCGGCGAGGCGCAGCATGTTGAAGGTGCCGATGAGGTTGACCTTGATCACCTTGTCGAAATCGGCAAGGGCCATCGGCCCGTCGCGGCCGACCACGCGCTTGGCGACGCCGATGCCGGCGCAATTGACCAGCACGCGCGCGGGTCCATGCGCCTTGGTCGCCTGCGTGATCGCAGCCTCGGCCGAGGCGGCATCGGAGACGTCGCAGGTCACGGCGACGCCCTTGAGCTCGGCGGCGACGGTCTCCGCAAGCTTGGCATTGAGGTCGAACACCGCGACCTTGGCGCCCTGCGCCGCCAGCTTTCGCGCGGTCGCAGCGCCCAGTCCCGATGCACCGCCGGTAACGATGACTGCCTGATCCTTCAACAACATGGCGTTCTCCTGTAGCGATGGTTTCTTAGCCGACCGATATCACACGGTCCGATGGATTGGCAGCGTAGAGCTCCTCGATCAGCGCGTCGCGATGCTCGAGCACCGCGCGCTGGTTGATCGAGCCCTTGTCGGTGACCTCGCCCTTGTCGATCGACAGCGGCGTGTCCAGCAGGATCGCGCGCGTGATCCGCGTCGAGGAACCGGTGGCCGAAGCCAGAAAGCGTGTCAGGCGCTCGCGGAAGGCTTCACGCACCAGCCGGTCCCGGGCCGTGACGGTGAGATCGTCGGCCGGCAGCGTCGGGTTGATCAGCCGGCAGCCGTCGAGATCGAGCAGCACCAGCGCGGAGATTTCGTCGCGGTTGATGCCGGCGATGACGACGTCGCGCACCAGCGGCGCGCAGGCCGCGACGAAGCGCGCGCGCAGCGGGCCGACGCTGACCCAGGTTCCGCTGCCGAGCTTGAAGTCTTCGCTGACACGGCCGTCGAAATCGAAGCCGGCGTTGAGATCATCGGGGTCGACGGGCTTGAGCGCGTCGCCCATCTTGTAAAATCCTTCCTCGTCGAAGGATTTTGCGGTGATGTCGGGCTGGCGCCAATAGCCGGGCATTACGTTCGGCCCCTTGGCGCGCACTTCCATCTTGCCGTTGTTCGGCACCAGCTTGGCGTCATTGCCCGATACGGGCAACCCGACATGGCCGGAGCGGCTGGTGCGCGGATTGACCGACATGAAGAACGGCGCGGTCTCGGTGGCGCCAAGGCCCGTCAGCATCGGCACGCGGTAGCCCTTCTCCTTCACCGCGAGCTCGTCGAGGCTGTTCCAGACGAATGGCGACAGCGCGGCGCCCGAGAAGAACATCGCGTGCAGCCGGTCGAAGAACTTTGCGCGCAGGCCCTGGTCGTCGCGCAAATACGGCAGCAGCGATTCATAGCCCTTGGGGACGTTGAAATAGACCGTCGGCGAAATCTCCTGGAGATTGCGCACGGTCTCCTCGATGCCGCCCGGCACCGGCTTGCCGGCGTCGAGATACATCGAGCCGCCATTGTAGAGCGTCAGCCCGATATTGTGGTTGCCGCCAAAGGTGTGATTCCAGGGCAGCCAGTCGATGATGACCGGGGGCTCGTCCTTGAGGAAGGCGAGAGTCTCGCGCAGCATCACCTGGTTGGCGCAGATCATGCGCTGGGTGTTGATGACGGCCTTGGGGTTGCCGGTCGAGCCCGACGTCAGCAAAAACTTCGCGATCGTGTCGGGGCCGATTTTGTCGTGTATCGCGTCGAGATCGCCGTGGAGCGGCGTCGCCATGAGGTCGGCGAGCAGGGTGACGTCGCGGCCCGGCACGCTGCCCCAGGACGCGGCGATCTCGGTGCCGAGCGAGACATTGGCGGTGAGCGCGTCCGCGAACTTGCCGGCGTCCTCGGCGAAGACGAGGCCGGGCGTCAGCAGCTTCATCAGGTAAGAGAGCTTGCCGTAATCCTTCGACACCAGCGAATAGGCCGGCGACACCGGGCAGAACGGAATTCCGGCATAGAACGCGCCGAACGCCAGCAGCGCGTGGTCGATCGAATTGCCTGAGAGGATGACGACCGGCCGCTCCGCCGACAGGCCGCGCGCAATCAGGCCGGACGCAATGTGCCGGCTTGCGGCGAGCAGCTCGGCGTAAGTGATCTTGCGCCAGCCGCGACCGCCTTCGCGCTCGGCCATGAAGACGCGGTCCGGCGTCGTCGTCGCCCAGTGATGCAGGCGGTCGGTGAGGCGGACCGGATAGTCGCCGAGCGGCTGTTTGGGCCGCAGGTAAATCGTGCCGTCGTCGCGCCGCTCGATGTTGACGACGGGATCGCCGAACGAAATGGGCCGCAGCGGGGAAGTGCTCGCGCCGCGCTCCATGCTGGAAGAGGACGGCTGTCCGCTCATGACTTCGGCTTCACCTTTGCGGTCTTGTGTTCGAGGAATTCGCGGATCCTGCGTTTTGCCTCTTTGTCGCTCTGCGCAACTGTTGCCATCAGCGATTCCATCAACAGGCCGGCCTGCGGATTGGCCTCCGCGATCATCGGCAGCGCCTGGAGTACGGCGAAGTTCGTCAGCGGCGCGTTGGAGGCGACCTTGGTCGCAAGCTCCAGCGCCTTGCCGAGCCCGTTGCCGGCCTCCGTCACATATTGCGTAAAGCCGTAGGAGGCGCCTTCGGTCGCGCTATAGACGCGGCCGGTCAGCATCATGTCCATCATCCTGGCAACGCCGATCAGCCGCGGCAGCCGCACCGAGCCGCCGCCGCCGACGAAGATGCCGCGCTGCCCTTCCGGCAGGGCGAAATAGGTCGAGGGCTCGGCGACGCGGATATGGGCGGCGCAGGCCAGCTCCAGCCCGCCGCCGATCACCGCGCCCCGGAGCGCAGCGATCACGGGCACGCGGCTGTACTGGATGCGGTCGAACACCCGGTGCCACATCTGGGAATGGAGGAGGCCGCCGGTCGCGTCGTGGTCCTGAAGCTCGGAGAGGTCGAGGCCGGAGGAGAAATGATCGCCGATGCCGTGGATGACGACCGCGCCGATATCCTCGGGCAGGGAGGCAAAGCACTCGCCGATTTCGAGGATAATGCCGTCATTGAGCGCATTGCGCTTGGCCGGCCGGTTCAGGCCCACGGTCAGAACCCGGTCCGCCCGCTCGATCCTCAAAAGCCCGGAGGCGCCCGCGTCAGCGGTCTCGGCGTTTCCCTGTGTCATTTGCGTCCTTGTCAGAATAGTTATGTTGTATAACGAATTCTGGGGGAGTCAAGGAGGGACGGTGCGGTCCCTGAGGATGTAGCAAGTCAGGTGGGTAAGATCCCTACGCCAAACCCGGTGTCGTCCCTGCGCAGGCAGGGACCCATAACCCCAGGGAGTTGTTTGGCGAAGACTCGCCGTTCGGTACTCCTGCCGGTCGCAATTGATAGATCACGCGGTATGGGTCCCTGCGTTCGCAGGGACGACGGCGGAGCGTGTGGTCACACCACCTGATGCACGTCGATCACCACGCGGTCCGCATGGCGTGCGGCTGAGCCGACAAAAATGTGCTCCATCAGCCAGCGATATTTTTCGTGCCCCGTCTCGAACTTCGGGACCGTGCGGAAATAGATCAGTTTCGGATCGACCGGCTCACCGCGCTTGAGCTTTTGCAGCAGCTCGACCGGGCCGAAGCGCATGCCCTTGTTCTCGACATAGACGATAGCGCCGTCATCCGTCTCGAAGGCGTATTTCGCTTCGAGATCGATCAGCTCGTTGGGCCGGATGGTCTGGAAGTCGGCGCCGAACGGCAGCACCTTCCCGGTGATCGCGCCCGTCACCTCGCCGCCGATAATCGGGATGATGCGGCGAACGCCGATGCCGGTCTCGCCGGCCGTGATGACGTCGCCGATTTTTGCGGTGACGGTGAAGACGTATTTGGTCTCGAGCGCCGGTGTGGTCATCGCTTCTCTCCGATCTATTGCGCCAAGCGCAGTGCTCTTCCTTCTCCCCTTGTGGGAGAAGGTGGCGCGAAGCGCCGGATGAGGGGTTGTCTCCGCAAACGCAGGTGTGCGGGCGGAGAGATACCCCTCACCCGTCTCGCCGCTATCGCGGCGAGCCACCCTCTCCCACAAGGGGAGAGGGGACAACAGCGCGTCGCGCCGTAGGCGTTCACTAGTGCGCCATCATCCGTGTCGGCAGCCAGGTCGCCAGCAGCGGGAACGCGATCAAAATCACCAGCCGCACCAGATCCGTCGCCACGAACGGGATCACGCCCTTGAAGATGGTGGAGAAGGAGACGTCCTTCACCACGCTCTTGATGACAAAGACGTTCATCCCGACCGGCGGGTGGATCAGGCCGAGCTCGACGGTCATCACGATGATGACGCCGAACCAGATCGGATCAAACCCGAGATGCGTGATGACGGGGAAAATGATCGGCACGGTGAGGATGATCATCGCCATGGCGTCCATCAGGCAGCCGAGCACGAGATACATCACCATGATCAGCGCCAGCACGCCGTAGGGGCCGAGGCCGAGACCGGTGAGGAATTCGGTGACCTTCTGCGGCGTCTGCGTCACCGTGAGGAAGTAGCCGAAGATCAGCGCGCCGATCAGCACGGTGAACACCGCGGCCGCGGTGCGCGTCGCCTGCAGCAGCGAGGCCAAGATCTTCTCGCGATCGAGCCGTCCGGTGACAACGCCGATGATGAAGGCGCCCGCGGCGCCGACGCCGCCGGCTTCCGTCGGCGTGAAGCGCGGCAGGAAGGGCAGGCCGTAGAGGCCGCCGATCACGAAGACGAACAGCAAGACCGGCGCCCAGATGTCCTTCAGGCCCGCAAAGCGCTCGCGCCACGGCAGCACCTTGCCCTTGGGCAGGAAGTCCGGGCGGAAATGACCGATCAGGAAGATCGTGATCATGTACATGGTCATCGCCAGGAGGCCCGGAATGATGCCGGCGATGAAGAGCTTTCCGATGTCCTGCTCGGTGATGATGCCGTAGACCGCGAGCACGGTGGACGGCGGCAGCATCGCGCCGAGCGTGCCGCCGGCGGCGATCACGCCAGTGGCGAACGACTGCGGATAGCCGAAGCGGCGCATCTCGGGGTAGGCGACGGCGGAGAAGGTCGCGGCGGTCGCGACGGAGGAGCCGCAGATCGCGGCAAAGCCGCCGCAGGCGCCGACGGTGGCAATGCCGAGCCCGCCGCGCAGATGCCCGACGAAACCGTTGGCGGCGCGGAACAGCTCGCGGCTCATGCCGGAATTGCTGACGAAGGAGCCCATCAGCAGGAACATCGGGATGACGCCGAAGGTGTAGTCGGTGACCGTGCGCATCGAGGTCTGGCCGACCAGCTTCAGCGCCGCCGTCCCGTTGACGAGATAGGCGAAGCCGGACACGCCGACGAGGCCCATCGCCATGCCGACGGGCACGCGCAGCAGCATCAGGACAAACAGGGAAACGAAGCCGATTAAGGCGACGGCATCGGTGCTCATGATTACTCCGTCGCCTTCAATTTGGGATCGTGCATATCTTCGGGATGGAAGATCAGGCGGTAGGTGCGGATCGCGATCAGCAGCACGGCCGCGGCATCACCGATCCACGCGACCGCGAAGAACGGCCAGGTCGGCATGTGCATGTCGAAGGTCTGGACGTTGTCGTTGTAGGTGCCGCGCACCTTGTCGAACAGCGTCCAGGTCTGCACGGTGACGACGAACAGCAGCACCAGGGTCGCGAACACGTCGATCCAGCGCTGATAGCGCGGCCCGACATTGCCCCAGACGAGGTCGACCGTGATGTGGGTGCCGCGATAGGACGTCGCCGCGATGCCCCAGAAAATGAGAATGCCGAGCAGCATGCGGCCGATATCGAACGAGTCGGGGATCGAGTAGTTCAGCGTGTTGCGCAGCAGCACCGACAGGAAGATGTCGAGCGCGACGATGCCGACGAAGCCGGCCGCGATCCATTCGATCGTGTCGATGATGCGGTCCATCCAGGAGCGCTTCATGGGAGGTGTCACGTCGTGTGCTGTCATTGTTTGATCTCGGTCTCGCCGCGCACTTCACCTCGCCCCGCTTGCGGGGAGAGGTCGAATTCGAGCGCCGCTCGAATTCGGGTGAGGGGGACTCTCCGCGAATCGAGCTGTCACCGTCTCTGCGGAGGCAGCCCCCCAACCCTCTCCCCGTAAGAACGGGGAGAGGGGAAGAAGAGAGCCGGCCGCGGCCGCAGCTTGGCGCTACTCCGCCAGCGCGTTGTACTTCTTCAGCGACGCCTTCAGCTCGCTAAGCGCCGCGTCGGGATCGGCGCCGGCCTTCTTGGCGCCTTCGCCCCAGGTCTTGACCAAGGGATCGGCGGCCTTCTTCCAGGCGGCGGTCTGCTCCGGCGTCAGCTTGTAGACCTCGTGGCCGGCTTCCGCCTTCACCTTGTCGACGCCGGCGTCCTCGAACTTGCCCCAGTGCTCGCCGACCACGCCGGCCATCTCGGTCGAGCAGTTCTTGTCGATCGCGGCCTTCTGCTTGTCGGACATCGCGTTGTACTTGTCCTTGTTGATCACGAACACGAAGGTCGTGGTGTAGAGCGGCGCCTCCATGTCGTACTTGGTCACCTTGTCGATGCCGAACAGCACGAGGGAGCCCCAGGGGAAGGTGACGCCGTCGGCGACGCCGCGCTCGATGATGTCGCGCACTTCGGGCGCGGAGGACTGCACATTGGTGCCGCCGAGCGAGGTGACGAAATTCGCCATGGTGGCGTGCGCGGGGCGGATCTTCAGGCCCTTCACGTCCTCCGGCACCACGATCTTCTTCGTCTTGGAATGGAACGACGAAGGCGAGTGGACGAAGGCGAGGCAGTATTTGACGTCCTTCATCTCCTTCTCGGCATATTTGCGGTACCAGGCGTCCAGCCCCATCGAGCCGCCCTTGGCGTCCGAGATCAGGAACGGCAATTCGCCGGCGCCGACGATCGGGAAGCGGCCGGGCTGATAGCCGGGATTGACGTAGGTGACGTCGGCGATGCCGTCGCGTGCCATGTCGTAATGGTCAAACGCCTTGCCGAGCTGCTGGGCGGGAAACACCTTGCCCGTGATGGTGCCGCCGGAATCCTTATTCACCGCGGCCACCCAGTCTTCCAGGGACTTCTGCAGCGGATGCGAGGCCGGCACCCAGTGCGAGATCTTCAAATCGAAGGTCTTGTCCTGCGCGAACGCGGGGCTCACGCTTGCTGCCAGCAGCAACGCCAGACAGGCTTTCCTCATCGGTCGTCTCTCCCTGTTTCGACGGCGGGCTTCGATGGCCCGGTCTCATTAATTAACATGTTATCTAATTTGCCGGCGCGTTCAAGCCGGAACTGGCGCGGCGCGCCGCCGCGTCATCTACGTCAGCCATGTTGCATGGATTTGTCGCTGCCCGGGCGCACTCCCCTTTTGCCCAACGATTATATGATATAATTATCTTGCGCGGACCGACGCGACAAGCGAGCCGCGGCGAAAACCTACAGGATCGGGAGGAGCAAGTATTGCGGACAAAAGTCGCAATCATCGGGGCCGGGCCGGCCGGATTGTTGCTTGGGCAACTGCTGCACCAATACGGCATCGACAATGTGATTCTGGAGCGGCAGAGCCCGGACTACGTGCTCGGCCGCATCCGCGCGGGCCTCCTGGAGGAGGGAACCGTCGCGCTGCTCGACCAGATTGGCGCCAGCGCGCGGGCGCATGCCGAGGGCCTGGTGCATGAAGGCATCGAGCTCGCCTTTTCCGGGCGCCGTCACCGCATCGACATGAAGGCCGCGACCGGCAAGACGGTCATGATCTATGGCCAGACCGAGGTCACGCTCGACCTGATGAATGCGCGCAAGGCCGCGGGTCTCACCTCGGTCTACGAGGCCAAGGACGTGCAGCCGCATGATTTCGACGGCAGTCGGCCGCGCGTCACCTATGTCAAGGACGGGGTCACCCACACGATCGATTGCGACTTCGTCGCCGGCTGCGATGGCTTTCACGGCGTCAGCCGCGCCAGCGTCCCGGCCACAGCGATCGAGGAGTTCGAGCGGGTCTATCCGTTCGGCTGGCTCGGCATTCTGTCCGAGACGCCCCCTGTCAGCCACGAGCTGATCTATTCCAATCACGCTCGCGGCTTCGCGCTCTGCACCATGCGCTCGACACACCGTAGCCGCTACTATGTGCAGTGCTCGCTCGACGACCATGTCGACCAGTGGCCGGACGACCGCTTCTGGGACGAATTGAAGCGCCGGCTCGACCAGGAGGCGGCCGACAGTCTGGTCACGGGCCCCTCGATCGAGAAGAGCATTGCGCCGCTGCGCAGCTTCGTCGCCGAGCCGATGCGGTTCGGCAAGATGTTCCTGTGCGGCGACGCCGCCCACATCGTGCCGCCGACCGGCGCGAAGGGGCTGAACTTAGCTGCCAGCGATGCGCATTATCTGTCGAACGCACTCCGCGAATTCTACGACGAGAAATCCAACGCCGGCATCGACGCCTATTCCGCCACGGCGCTGGCGCGGGTCTGGAAAGCGGTGCGCTTCTCCTGGTGGATGACCTCGATGCTGCACAAATTCCCCGACACCGGCACCATCGGCGGGCGCATCCAGCTCGCCGAGCTCGACTACGTCACGCAGTCGCAGGCCGCGATGACGTCGCTGTCGGAGAACTATGTGGGGCTGCCGTTTTAGGAGGGTGGTCGATGCCGTAGATGCCGTAGGGTGGGCAAAGCGTAGCGTGCCCACCAGCTTTTGCGTTTGCTACGAGATGGTGGGCACGGCGCTATGCGCCTTTGCCCACCCTACGGCATCGCGTGCTTTCTCCACATCGTCATTGCGAGCGAAGCGAAGCAATCCAGACTGTTTCCGCGGAGAAAGTCTGGATTGCTTCGTCGCTTCGCTCCTCGCAATGACGGGAGTGCCCATTTCAAACACCCGCGCAAATTCCGTTTAAAACTTTGTAGGCAGTGAAACTGTCATCCACATCGCGTTCAATGGCGCCAACCAGCAACGCGAGACACGCTATGACCGACACCGACATCCCTGACGGCTTCGAGCCGCTTTCCCGCAATAGTCCGCTCACCGAGCCGTGGGAGCCGCTCTACGCGAAGAAAACCGACAAGGCCGTGATCATCGGCCTGCGCCTCGCCAGGCCGCACACCAACGGCCGCGGCCTGATCCATGGCGGCCTCATCGCCGCACTCGCGGACAACGCCATGGGCTATAGCTGCGCGCAGATGACGAACTGGACCACCTCGTTCGTCACGATCTCGCTCACGGTCGATTTTGTCGGCTCTGCCGAGATCGGCCAGTGGCTTGCGATCGAGAGCGACGTGATCAGGACCGGCAAGACGATCTGTTTCGCGCAGAGTCTCGCAAAGGCCGATGACGTCGTGATCGCACGCGCCAGCGGGACGTTCCGCGTGGTGCCGAAGAAAGGGTAAGGCTCTCGTGCCCCGGACGCGGTGCGGCGCGAAGTGCCGCTCCGCAGAGCCGGGGCCCATCCACCCGCAGCCCTTGCTCTGGCCTTCTGGGTCCCGGCTCTGCGCAGCAACGCTACGCGTTGCAGCGCGTCCGGGACACGAGACCTCACCCAAACCGCCACTCCGCCGTCTCCACCACGAGATCGACGAACGCCCGCACCTTGGCCGAGAGCAGGCGCGAGGTCGGATAGACGATGTGGATCGGCAGCGCCGGCTGCTCGTATTTCGCCAGCACGATTTTGAGCCGCCCGCGCTTCAGGCCCTCCGCGGCCTGATAGGCCAGCACCCGCGTGATGCCCCCGCCGGCTTCTGCATATTGCAGGGCGGCGTCGGCGCTGTTGCTGGTAAAACGTGGCGTCGGCGTCCACTCGATATCGCGGCCGTCCTGCACGAAGTGCCAATTGGCGTAGGGGCCGAACGCGATGGTCTGGTGCGCGAGCAATTCCTGTGGCGTCTTCGGCTCGCCGTGGCGCTTCAGGTAGCCCGGCGTCGCCACCGTGATCCGCCGCATCTCGCCGACCTGGCGTGCGACCAGCCAAGAATCGGCGAGATGGCCGATCCGCACCGCGGCATCGACCGCGTCCTCGACGAGATTGACGAGGTTGTCCGAGAGCCTGAGCTCGGCCGTGACCTCCGGATAGCGCTTGAGATAATCGGTCATGACCGGCGAGACATGCAGCCGCCCGAAGCCGAGGGGCGCCGACACCACCAGACGGCCGCTCGGCCGGTTGCGCTCCTCGCGCGCGGAGCCGTCGGCCTCCTCGACATCGGCGAGGATGCGCCGCGCGCGCTCCAGATAGCGCGTGCCGACATCGGTCAATCTCACCTGCCGGGTGGTGCGCTGCAGCAGCCGCGCGCCGAGATGCTCCTCCAGCGCTGCGATCAACCGCGTTACCGCCGAAGGCGACAGCCGCAGCTTTCGCGCCGCCGGCGCAAAACCGCGCAGATCGGCGACGGTGACGAAGACGTGCATGGCTTCGAGGCGGTCCATGGTATTATTGCATATATTGCAATGATGAAGTGTCAAGCGGCCAGATTGTTTTGCCCGCCGGAAGGTCCACCTTAGACAGCGAAAGACGCAGGGATGCGCCGGGATTTCAGGAGATGTTCCGATGACGGCAACTCACACCTACGCCAGCGACGTGGCGTTCACGCCGGCGGTGAAATCGATCCAGACACGAAAGGGATCACGCGAAGGCTATGCTCATGCCGAGCAGCGCGGATGGCGCACCGAGGTCGACGAGAACCTTGCGGCGTTCCTGGCTGACGCCAACAGCTTTTATTTCGCGACCGCGTCGGGCGATGGCCAGCCCTACATCCAGCACCGCGGCGGCCCCAAGGGGTTTTTGAAGGTGCTGGACAAGCAGACGCTGGCTTTCACGGACTACGCCGGCAACCGGCAATACATTACGCAGGGAAACCTGTCCGAGAATCCCAAGGCCTATATCTTCGTGATGGACTACGCCCATCGCCGCCGCGTCAAGATCTGGGGCGAGGCGCGCGTCGTCGAGGACGACGAGGCGCTGACGACGTCGCTGATGCCCAAGGGGTACCGCGCGCGCCCTGAGCAGGTGATCCTGTTCAAGATCGCAGCGTGGGACACCAACTGCCCGCAGCACATTCCGCAGAAGTTCGATGCGCCGGATGTCGCGGCAGCGCTGGCGGCGAGGGATGCGAGGATCGCGGAGCTGGAAGCGGAGGTCGCGGCGTTGAAGGGAAAAGCGAGTCTGCCTTCAAGCGAAAGCTAGTGCGGCTCGCACGGTACACCCTCTCCCCCTGTGGGAGAGGGTGGCTCGCGGCGTAGCCGCGAGACGGGTGAGGGGTGCCTCTCCGCAGGCGATGGTCCCACGTTGTCATTCGTGGAGAGAACCCCTCATCCGGCGTGCTTACGCGCGCCACCTTCTCCAACGAGGGAAAAGGAAGAGGAGCCAGCCAAGAAATCAGATCACACTCGCGCCTTCGTGCTGGAAGCCGAGATAGCTTGCCGCGACGCGCTCGTTCGCCGCGACATCGCTCGCCTTGCCGCTGAGCACGAACTCGCCGAGCTCCATGACATAGGCCTGGTCCGCGATCTTCAGTGCGGCCTGTGCGTTCTGCTCGACCAGCAGTACGGAGACGCCGCTGGCGCGGAGCTCAGTGACGATGCGGAAGATGTCGGCGACGATGATCGGGGCGAGGCCGAGGCTCGGCTCGTCCAGCATCAAGAGCTTGGGCTCGCCCATCAGCGCACGGCCCATCGCGAGCATCTGCTGCTCGCCGCCGGAGAGGGTGCCCGCCAACTGCTTGCGCCGCTCCTTCAGCCGCGGAAACAGCGTGTAGACGCGCTCCATCGAGGTTTTCGCCTTGCTTCGCTCGATGCGGAAGGCACCCAGCTCCAGATTGTCCTCGACATTCATGGTCACGAACAATTCGCGGTGCTCGGGGACGAGGCCGAGCCCCATCGCGACGCGGTCCTCGATGTCGAGCCGTGACAGATCCTGCCCGGCGAAGGCGACGCGGCCCTTCAGCGGCAAGATGCCCATGATGGCGGAGAGCAGCGTGGTCTTGCCGGCGCCATTGGCCCCGACGATGGTGACGATCTGGTTGGCGCCGACCTCGAGCGAGACCGAACGCACGGCCTCGACCTTGCCATAGGCGACATGTGCGTCGGCGACGGACAACAGCGCGCTCATGCCGCCACTCCGAGATAGGCCTTGATCACTTCGGGATTGGTCTTGATCGTGGCGGGCGTGCCTTCCGCGATCTTGGTGCCGAAATCGAGCACCACGATGCGGTCGGCGAGATTCATCACGAAGCCCATGTCGTGCTCCACCAAGAGCACACTCATGCCGCCGTCGCGCAATTCGCGGAGCAGCGCGGCAAGGCGCTGCTTCTCCATGTGGCGCAGGCCGGCGGCAGGCTCGTCGAGCAGCAGCAGCATCGGATCGACGCACAGCGCCCTTGCGATCTCGACGATGCGCTGCTGGCCGAGCGAGAGCGAGCCTGCGAGCTGATGCATCTGCTCGGCGAGGCCCACGCGCTCGATCTGGCGGGCGGCCTCCGCGAGCAGCCTCGCCTCATCGGCGCGGTCGAGCCGCAGCATCGAGGAGATCGGTCCCGAATGGCCGCGCAGGTGCGCGCCGATCGCGACATTCTCCAGCACGGTCATATCAGGGACGAGCTTCACATGCTGGAAGGTGCGGGAGATGCCGAGCTTGACGATCTCCTGCGGTGGCGCCCTGTCGACCTTCTTGCCGAGCACCGAGATCGAGCCCGATGTCGCCGACAGCACGCCGGTGATCAGGTTGAACGTCGTGCTCTTGCCGGCGCCGTTCGGTCCGATCAACGCGACGATCTCGCGGGCCTGCACGTCGAAGGAGACGTTGTTGACCGCGATCACGCCACCGAACTGCTTTCGCGCCTTCTCGACCTGGAGCAGGACGCCGGACTGGCCGGCCGCGCGGGTGCGCTGCTCCAGTTTCAGCGAGGTGTCCGGCTTCTTGCCACTGGTGCGCTCGGGCAGGAACGACATCAGCCAGGGCCAGACGCCGCCGGGCGCAAGCTGGAGCAGCGCCACCAGCATGATGCCGAACACGATGGTCTCGACCTGTCCGGAGCCCGGCAGGATCAGCGGCAAATAGCTTTGCAGCACCTCCTTCAGGACCACGACGATCGCCGCGCCCAGCACGCCGCCCCAGACATAGCCGGCGCCGCCGACCACCGCGATGAAGAGATATTCGATGCCGGCCTGCGCGCCGAACGGCGTCGGGTTCACCGCGCGCTGGAGATGCGCGTAGAGCCAGCCGGAGAGGCCGGCGAGCACCGCGGCGTGGATGAACACCAGGAGCTTCGCGCGCGGCGTGTGCACGCCGAACGCTTCGGCTGCGACGTGTCCGCGGCGCAGCGCGCGGATGGCGCGGCCGGTGCGGGAATCCAGCAGGTTCATCGTGAGCAGGGCCGAGAGGATCACGGCAACCCAGATCGCGTAATAGATCGAGCCGGGCGAGAGCATCTTGAACGAGCCGATCGACAGCGGCGGGATCGCCGAGATGCCGTCGTTTCTTCCCAGGAATTCCAGCTTGCTGAAGAGATAGAACAGGCCCAGCCCCCAGGCGAGCGTGCCGAGCGGCAGATAGTGCCCGGAGAGACGGACGGTCACCAGCCCGAGCAGCACCGCCAACGATCCGCTGACCAACAGCGACAGCGGCAAGGTCAGCCACGGCGACAGGCCATAGGCCGTCGACAGCACCGCGGTGGTGTAGGCGCCGAACCCGACGAAAGCCGCCTGGCCAAACGAGGTCAGGCCGCCGACGCCGGTGAGCAGCACGAGGCCCATCGCGACGAGGGCGGCAAGGCCGATATTGTCGAGCAGCACGATCCAGAACGGCGGCATGCCCGGGAGATGCGGGATCGCCGCCATGAGAAGCGCGAAGAGGAGGATGGGAAGCCGGCTCTGCATGCGCGTCAGTCCTTCTCTTCCTCGACCGCGGGCGCGGCGAGCGAGCGCAGCAGCAGCACGGGGATCAGCAGCATGAAGACGATCACTTCCTTGTAGTTGGAGGCGTAGAAGGACGAGAACGCCTCGACGATGCCGACGACCAGCGCCGCGACGGCGGTGAGCGGATAGCTGACGAGGCCGCCGATGATCGCGGCAACGAAGCCCTTGAGGCCGATCAGGAACCCAGAGTCGTAATAGAGCGTCGTGATCGGCACGATCATGATGCCCGACAGCGCGCCGATGACGGAGGCCAGCAGGAAGGCGATCTGCCCTGACAGCGTGGTGCGGATGCCGGCAAGGCGGGCGCCGAGCCGGTTCACGGCGGTCGCGCGCAGCGCCTTGCCGTAGAGCGTCAGCCCGAAGAACAGCCAGAGCCCGATGATGAAGGCGACGGTGATACCGTAGACGGTGATGCTCTGGCCGGTGAAGCGCAGTGCGCCGGCCGTGAAGGAGCCGGACAGCACGGCAGGCCCGCGCTGGCCTTCGGCGCCGAAGAACAGCAGGCCCAGTCCCTGCAGCGCGAGGTGGACGCCCACCGATGCGATCAGCAGCACCAGCACGGAGGTGTGCGCCAGCGGCTGGAACGCGATGCGGTAGAGGTAGAGGCCGATCATCGCCACGATCACCAGCGACAGCGCGATGCAGACCGCCACCGGCGGCTTCTGGGCGGCGAAGTAGATGGTCAGCGCCAGCACGATGGCCGGCAGCACGACGTTGGTGACGAGGCTGCGCACGATCAGGCGGCCGTGCAGCGCCTTGCGCGCCACGAACAGGTCGAACACGAAGGCGCCGATACCCAGCGCCAACGCGAGCTTTGCCGTGCCCGGCATCTGGCCCGCGGCCAGCGAGGCATAGGTCAGCGCGCCGTAGGTGACGAATTCGCCCTGGGGAATGAGGATGACGCGCGTGACGGCGAACACCAGCACCAGCGCCAGGCCGAGCAGCGCGTAGATCGCGCCATTGGTGATGCCGTCCTGTACCAGGAACAGCATGATGGTGGTATTCAAGACCGGACGCTCCCCCTCAAAGATCGGGACCGGGCTCCGCAATTGCGGTGGACGGTCCGCTCACAGCCATTGAAACGCTGACGATATTTGATATGGTCCATAACAATTATCAAATATAACTTCAAGGGTGGGGCGGACGACCCGCCCCGAATTTAGCGGGATCACGAGCACGAGGCGATGACCGTTTCCAAAACCGCTGAAAAGTCTTCTGAAAAGCCCGGCGACGCGGCCAAGGGCCGCAAGGACGCGGCCGAGGCCCAGCCTGAAGCCCTCCAGCTTGGCGAGCTCTCCGAACAGCTCGGCTACGTGCTGAAGCGGGCGCAGCTCAAGGTGTTCGAGAACTTTTTGCGCTGCATGGCCTCGCTCCAGCTCACGCCCGCGCAGTTCTCCGTGCTGCTGCTGGTCGAGAAGAATCCGGGCCGTAACCAGACCGAGATTGCCTCGACCCTCGGCATCCTGCGCCCGAACTTCGTGGCGATGCTCGACAATCTGGAGAGCCGCGACCTTTGCGCGCGGATCCGCTCCACCAACGACCGCCGCTCGCACATCCTGGTGCTGACCGACAAGGGTAAGGCCGTGCTGACCCGGGCGAAAAAGCTCGTCGCCACCAAGCACGAGTCCCGGCTGAACGAGCTGCTCGGGCAGGCCAATCGCGAAGCCCTGATCGGGATGCTCTCGAAGATCGCGAACGAGTTTTGAGGCCCGGCTGTCATCGCCCGGCTTGACCGGGCGATCCAGTACTCCGAGACGTTTGTGATCGAACCGATAGGCCGCGGCGTACTGGATTCCCCGCCTTCGCGGGGAATGACAGCGAGACCTGGGCAGGCGCCTCAATCCACCAAAATCACCCGGATATCGTTCACGTTCGTCAGTGTCGGTCCCGGCATCAGCAGATCGCCGGTCGCCTCGAAGAACGTCGTCGCGTCGTTGTTGTCCAGATACGCCTGCGGCTGAAGCGCCAGCGCCTTCATCTTCGCGAACGTTGCAGCATCAATCAGCGCGCCGGCGGGATCGGTGGGATGGCCGGCGCCTCCATCGGCGCCGTCGGTGTCGCCGGCGAGGGCGGAAATGTCAGGCGTGTCCTTCAGCAGGCCGGCGAGCGCCAGCGCATATTCCTGGTTGGGGCCGCCGCGCCCATTGCCGCGCACGGTAACGGTGAGTTCGCCGCCGGAGAGGATCGCGAGGCGCTTGCCTTGCGCGCGCGCCTGAAGCGCGAGCCTGGCGTGATCGGCGGCGACCTCGCGCGCCTCGCCTTCGAGATCGGCGCCGAGATCGATGGTCTCGTAGCCCGCTTCCTTGGCGAGCTTCACCGCGGCGTCGAGCGATTGCTTGGGCCGCGCGATCAGCTCGAAATGCGCGCGGGCAAAGGCGGCATCATCAGGCTTGGCACTTTCGTTGGCGGGGTCGTCGAGCGCGCGGCGGACGGCGTCGTCGATGGCGAGCTTGTACTTCGCGACGATCGCGCGCGCATCCGCCAGGGTGGTCGGATCGGGCACGGTGGGGCCGGAGGCGATGGCGGACGGATCGTCGTGCGGCACGTCGGAGATCGCGAGCGTCACGATCTCGGCGGCATTCTTGCCGGCGCGCGCCAGCCGGCCGCCCTTGATCCGCGACAAATGTTTCCGGACCGTGTTCATCTCGCCGATCGGCGCGCCCGAGCGGAGCAGCGCCTTGTTGACCGCCTGCTTCTGCGCGAAGCTGATGCCGTCCACCGGCGCGATCCAGTTCGCCGAGCCGCCGCCGGTGAGCAGCACCAGCAGCAGATCGTCGGGCCCGGCCTCGCTCGCGAGCGCGAGCGTATCGGCGGCGCCCTTCAGGCCGGCCTCGTCGGGCACGGGATGGCCGGCCTCGACCACGCGGATGCGGCGCGTCGGCACGCCGTAGCCGTGGCGCGTGGTGGCGATGCCGACGAGGCGCTCCGGCGCGAGCTTGAGCGTGTCGAGATAATGCCGTTCGGCGGCCGCGGCCATCGCACCCGCGCCCTTGCCGGCGGCGAGGCAGATCACGCGCCCTTTAGGTGCGGGCCGCAGATGCGGCGCCAGAATCGTGCTGGGATGGGCGGCGGCAACGGCGGCGTCGTAAAGCGCGCGGAGCAGGGGACGTCGGTCGGTCATGGCGAAGGCCTTCAGCGAACTGAAATGATGGCGACAAAATCGCCGGCTCCCTGCCTACCGCATCAGGCGCCAAAGCGTAAGCGGGCTTTACCATCATTCGATTGTGCAATCGCGTGATCATAATCCGCGCGCAAGCAAAAGCCCCCTGCGATGGCTGCGCAGGGGGCTCTCTGTCGTTTGGGGTTAGCCGCCGACGTCGGCGCTGATCACGTCTCCGAACAGCTCCCACTTCTCGCCCTTGAACTTCTCGAGTTGAAGCTGGCTGATCGGCGCGAAATCGGTCGGCGAGGTGTTGACCTTCACGCCCGGCAGCAGCGCCTCGGTGCGGAAGTCCTTCACGTTCGCCGCCTGCTTCATGATGTTCTCGCGCGTGAGATTGTCACCGCACTGCTTCAAGACCTGGACCAGTGTCTGCGCCACGGCATAGCCGACGATCGTGCCCTTATCGAGCTTGTCGCCCTCGGGGAAGTATTTGGTCATGAACGCCAGAAACTCCTTCATGCCGGGATCGTTGTTCCACGCGGGATCCGACACGTCCTTGAGATAGTCGGCCGAGATGATGTCCTGACCGTTCTCGAAGCCGGCCGGCTTCATCACGCTGCCGACGGAGGCCGAGACGTTGTTGAGGAAGTGCAGCGGCTTCCAGCCGATCTCGGCATTCTTCTTGATCGCTTGCGCGGCGAATTTCGGCGTCGTGATGTTCATGAAGACGTCGGCGCCGGTCGACTTCAGCTTGACGATGTGATTGTCGATGGTCGGCTCGGAGGTCTCGTAGCTCTCTTCGATGACGATCATCGAGGCGGCCTTGGACCCTAAGCCGTCCTTGAGGCCCTTGAGATAGTCCTTGCCGTAATCGTCGTTCTGGTAAAGCACCGCGATCTTGGCGTCCGGCTTGTTCTTGAGCAGCCACTTCGCATAGATCTGCGTCTCGCTCTGGTAATTGGGCTGCCAGCCCATCGTCCAGGGGAAGTTCTGCGGATCGTTCCACTTGGTGGCGCCGGTCGCGACGAACAGCTGCGGCACCTTCTTCGAGTTCATGTATTTGTGGATCGCCGAGTTCGGCGGCGTGCCGAGCGAGTTGAAGATGAACAGCACCTCGTCGCTCTCGACCAGCTTGCGGGCCTGCTCCACCGTCTTCGGCGGCGAGTAGGCGTCGTCATAGGAGATGTAATTGATCTTGCGGCCGTTGATGCCGCCCTCGTCGTTGATCTTCTTGAAATAGGCGGCTTCGGTCCGCCCGATGATGCCGTAGGCGGAGGCCGGTCCGCTGTAGGGCATGATGTTGCCGATCTTGATTTCGGTGTCGGTCGCGCCGGTATCGTATTTCTTCTGGGCCGATGCAGTGGAGGCCGAGGCCGCAATGAGCGCAAGCGCCAGTGACGCGGCCGCAAGTTTGCCGGTGACAGCGGGCATTCCTATCTCCCTATTTTCTTGGTGTGTGTGCGTCCCTTTTCTTGGCTTGATGATTTTTGGCGGCGCGGAGGCAATTCAATACGATTTACCGGGAGCCTTCAACAGAAAGCCCCCGCGGCTGTGTCGCAGGGGCTGCTCCTTTAGTAGTCAAGGACCGGCGCGCGCTGGTGTGCGACTGCGAGACGGCGCCGCTGTCTTGAGTTGATTAAACAGCCGGTGGCGATTTTGAGTTGCGCGACTTCAGTGGCCGAGCTCACTCGAGATGATGTCGCCGAACAGCTCCCATTTCCTGCCCTTGAACCGCATCATCTGGAGCTGCTCGATCGGGGCGAAATTATCGGCCGAGGTGTTGATCTTGATGCCGGGCAGCAGCGTGTCGGGCTCGAAATCCTTCAAGGAAGCGGCCTGCTTCATGACGTTCTCATGGGTGAGCTCGTCGCCGCACATCTGCAGCACCTTCACCATGGTCTGGGCCGCGGCATAGCCGAACACCACGCCGGCATCGAGCTTGTTGGCCTTGGGGTCGTACTGCGCGAGGAAATTATAGAACTTCTTCATGCCGTCATCGGCATTCCATTGCGGGTCGGAGCCGTCCTTGGTGTAGCTCGCCGACAGGATGCCTTGCGAGATCTCCAGGCCCGCGGGCTCGAGCACGCCGCCGACCGACGCCGAGACGTTGGAGATGATGTGGACCGGATGCCAGTTGATCTCGGCCGCCTTCTTGATCGCCTGCGCCGCGAATTTCGGCGTGGTGATGCTGAGGAAGACGTCGGCGCCCGAGGCCTTCAGCTTCACGACGTGCTCGTCGATCGCGGGCTCCGACGTGTCGTAGCCGTCTTCGAGCACGATCATCGACGCCTTGGCCCCTAAGCCGTCCTTCAGCCCGCTCAGATAGTCCTTGCCGAAATCGTCGTTCTGGTAGAGCACGCCGATCTTCGCGTCCGGCTTCTCCTTCATGATGTATTTGGCGTAGATGCGCGCCTCGCTGGCGTAGCTCGGCTGCCAGCCCATGGTCCACGGATATTGCTTCGGATCGTTCCACTTGGAGGCGCCGCTCGCCACGAACAGCTGCGGCACCTTCTTCTCGTTCATGTATTTGCGGATGGCGCCGTTGGTGGAGGTGCCGAGCGAGCCGAAGATCAGCAGCACGCCGTCGCTCTCGACCAGCTTGCGCGCCTGCTCCACCGTCTTCGGCGGCGAATAGCCGTCGTCGTAGGAGATGAACTTGATCTTGCGGCCGTTGATGCCGCCCTCGGCATTGATCTTGTTGAAATAGGCTTCCTCGGCCTTGCCGATCGCGGCGTAGGCGGACGCCGGCCCGCTATAGGGCATGATGTTGCCGATCTTGATCTCGGTATCGGAAGCGCCGCTGTCGTATTTCTTTTGCGCCAGTGCCGGGCTGCTCATCGCAGTGCACAACGCGAGCGCGGCCGAAACGGCCGCAACCTGAAATCGAACGACAGTCATCTTTCTCCACCCGGAATGGATCGGCGCCGCATTGAACAAGATTGACGCCTGACGTCAACAAAAAGCCCCCGCGGTCGCCCGCGGGGGCTTTGTCAGATTTGACTAGACTTGAACTGACCAGACTTGGACTATTGCGTCAGCGTCACTCGGAAGCGACGTCGCCGCTGATGATCTCGCCGAACAGTTCCCACTTCTCGCCCTTGAAGCGCTGCATCTGGAGCTGCGATATCGGGGCGAAGTCGGTGGCGCTGGTGTTGATCTTGACGCCGGGCAGCAGCGTGTCCGGTGCAAAATCCTTCAAGGAAGCGGCCTGCTTCATCAGGTTGGCGCGGGTGAGGTCGTCACCGCACATCTCCAGCGTCTTGACCAGGGTCGACGCCGCGCCATAGCCGTAGACCATGCCGGTGTCGGTCTTGTCGGCGCCGGGCATGTACTTGTCGACGAACTCGTTCCACTTCTTCATGCCGGGATCGTTGTTCCACTGCGGGTCGGTGGAATCCTTGGCATAGGCCGCCGACAGCACGTCCTGCGAGGCCTCGAAGCCGGCCGGCTTCATCACGCTGCCGACCGAGATCGACACGTTGGTGAGGATCTGGAGCGGCTTCCAGCTGAGCTCGGCGGTCTTCTTGATGGTCTGGGCCGCGAACTTCGGCGTCGCGTAGATCAGCAGCACGTCGGGATTGGCGGCCTTGATCTTGACGATGTGGCCGTCGATCGACGGCTCGGAGACCTCGTAGCTCTCTTCCATGATGATCATGGACGCGCCCTTGGCGCCGAGACCGTCCTTGGTGCCCTTGAGGTAGTCTTTGCCGAAATCGTCGTTCTGGTAGAGGATCGCGACCTTGGCGTTCGGCTTTTCCTTCATCAGCCATTTCGCGTAGATCTGCGCTTCGCTCTGGTAGGAGGGCTGCCAGCCGATGGTCCAGGGGAAGTTCTTCGCGTCGTTCCACTTGGTGGCGCCGGTGGCGACGAACAGCTGCGGGATCTTCTTGGCGTTCAGGTACTTCTGGATCGCGGTGTTCGAGGGCGTGCCGAGCGGATTGTACACGGCCAGCACTTCGTCGCTCTCGACCAGCTTGCGGACCTGCTCGACGGCCTTCGGCGGCGAATAGGCGTCGTCATAGGTGACGAAGTTGATCTTGCGGCCGTTGATGCCGCCCTTGTCGTTGATCATCTTGAAATAGGCTTCTTCGGTCTTGCCGATGATGCCATAGGCAGACGCCGGACCGCTGTACGGCATGATGTTGCCGATCTTGATCTCGGTATCGGACGCGCCGGTGTCGTATTTCTTCTGGGCAAGTGCTGCGCCGGAGGTGAGGGTCGCGACCGCCGTTACGAGTGCGGTGGTTCGCAGTATTCTTCCGAAAAGCAATTGGGTCTCCTTGGTTAAAACAACAGTCTGGATGGACGTTTCAGTTCTTCCTGAGCCGACCGGCGAGTTGCTGGCCCAGGATCGCGACTTGCCTTGCGCCATGCGGCACGAGGTAGATGACGAGGAACAGGAGCACGCCGAACACCGCGCCGGAGAGGCCCTTGGAGATGCCCTCCGCGATGTTCGGTACGAAAATGATGAAGGCAGCGCCGACGATCGAGCCGGGCAGCCAGCCGACGCCGCCGACGACCATGCCGAGGAACAGCGAGATTGCGAGCGTGATGGTGTAGCTGTCGGGCGCGACGAACTGCACCGCAATGGCGCCAAGCGAGCCGGCGATGCCGGTGATGGCGGCGGAGACGCCGAAGGCCAGCGTCTTGTACAGCGCGACGTCGACGCCCATCGCGGAGGCCGCGATCTCGTTGTCGCGGATCGCCATGAAGGCGCGGCCCGAGCGGGAGCGCAGCAGGTTCACCGAGAAGATGTAGATCGCAATCACGACCACGAGCGTGAAGTAGTACAGCCACATGTCCTGCGACATCGGCAGCCCGAACGGCGCATCCGGCTTGGTGACGACGAGGCCCTGCACGCCGCCGGTCCAGTGCTCGAGGAAGTTCAGCTTGAGGAGCTGCGGCATGGCGGTGGCGAGCGCGAAGGTCGCAAGCGCGAGGTAGACGCCGGAGAGCCGCAGCGCCGGCTGCCCGAACAGGAAGCCGAAGCCGAAACAGACGACGCCGGCGATCGGCAGCGTCAGCGCGTAATTGACGTTGAAGTGCTCCATCAGCACCGCTGTCGTATAGGCACCGACCGCGTAGAACGCGCTCTGGCCGAGCGAGAACTGGCCGCTTCCGCCGGTCAGGATGTTCAGCGCCAGCACCGCGAGCCCGTAGATCAGGAGCATCGTCATCTGGAAGATGATGAAGTTCTTGACGAAAACGGGGTGCGATCAGCAGTGCCGCGAGCACCACCAGCGAGGTGCCGGTGCCCAGCGTCATGGCCCGCTTCGGAACAGCCTCGACCGCCTCGTGGCCTTCTGCAACGACTTCTTCTGCAGCGCTCATGATCAAACTCGCTTGACGATGTGCCGGCCGAACAGGCCAGCGGGTTTGACGACCAGGACGGAGATGATCAGCGCGAGCGCGATCGGGAGCTTCAGCTCATTGCCGACGCCGGGGATGTAGGTGCCGGCGAGGTTCTCGAAGATCCCGACCAGGAAGCCGCCGACCACGGCGCCGAACGGGCTGGTGAGACCGCCGAGCACCGCGGCGGCAAAGCCGTAGATCAGCACGCCGCCCATCATGTTGGGCTCGAGGAACACGACGGGGGCGATCAGCATGCCGGCGATCGCGCCGATCGCGGTCGCCATGCCCCAGCCGAGCGCGATCATCCAGCTCGTGTTGATGCCGACGAGGCGGGCCGATTCAGGCACCGAGGCGGCCGCGCGCATGGCCAGGCCGATGCGCGTGTACTGGAAGAAGAAGTAGAGGCCGAGCAGCAGCAGCACCGTGACGGCGATCATGCCGGCCTGGTGGGTCGAGATCAGCTGGCTGCCCAGGAACGGCGCGGAGCCGAACGGGGTCGGGTACTGCTTGATGGTGAAGTCCCAGATCAGGCCGGCCGAGGAGTTGATGATTGCGAACAGGGCGATGAAGCCGGCGACGTTGGTCAGCACCGGCGCTTTCGCCAGCGGCTTGAACAGGATGCGCTCGATCGCGATGCCGGCGACGAAGGAGAGCGCCAGCGTGAGGATGAAGGCGGCCCAGTAAGGCACGCCCCATTGCATCAGCTGCCAGGAGATGAAGGTCGAGAACATCGCCATCTCGCCCTGCGCGAAGTTGAGATGGTCGATCGCCTGGTAGATCATGACCACGGCGAGCGCCATGCAGGCGTAGATCGCGCCCGTGGCGATGCCGGCCAGCACTTGGTTGGTGAACAGCTCCATCGTGCCGGCTCCTCAGTAACCCAGATAGGATTTGCGGATTTCTTCGTTGTTCGCGATGTCCTTGGCATTGCCCGACATCACGATGCGTCCGGTCTCGATCACATAGGCCTGGTCGGCGAGCTCGAGCGCGAGCTGGGCGTTCTGCTCGACCACCAGGATCGACACCTTGTCCTCGCGGTTGATCTTGCCGAGGATGCCGAACAGGTCGCGCACGACCAGCGGCGCCAGTCCGAAGGACGGCTCGTCGAGCAGCATCAGGCGCGGCCGCAGCATCAGCGCACGGGCGACCGCGAGCATCTGCTGCTCGCCGCCCGAGAGCGTGCCGGCCTGCTGGGTGTGGCGCTGCTTCAGCACCGGGAAATGCGCGTACATGCGCTCGATGTCGGAAACGATGCCGGCGCTGTCCTTGCGGGTGATGGCCCCGAGCTGGAGGTTCTCCTCGACCGTCATGGTCGTGAAGGTGCCGCGGCCCTGCGGCACGTGGGCGATGCCGAACCGCACGATGCTCTCGGTGGAGCGGTTGCTGAGCGGCTTGCCTTCGAACTCGATCGCGCCGGTGGAACGCACCATGTTGCAGATCGCGCGCAGGGTGGTGGTCTTGCCGGCGCCATTGGCGCCGAGCAGCGTCGTCAACGATCCTTCGTTGAGCGAGAAGGACAGGCCATGGAGCGCCTGGACCTGGCCGTAATAGGCGCGCAGGTCCTTGACGTTGAGCAGCGTCGTCATTGGTCCTTGCTCCCGAGATAGGCCTTGATGACGTCGGGGTCCGCCTGCACCTGGGCCGGCGTGCCTTCCGCGAGCTTCTTGCCGAAATTCAGCGCGACGACGTGGTCGGCGATCGACATCACGAGGCCCATGTGGTGCTCGACCAGCAGCACGGTCATGTGGCGGTCGTCGCGGATGCGGCGGATGAGGTCGCCGAGCAGATAGACTTCCTCGTGGTTGAGGCCGCCGGCCGGCTCGTCGAGCAGCAGGATCTTCGGGTCGGCCGCGAGCGCGCGCGCCAGCTCGACGCGTTTCTGCGTGCCGAAGGGCAGGCCGGACACGATGGTGTGGGCGACGTCCTCGAGCTTGAGATAGGCGAGGATCTCCTGCACCTTCTTGTTGACCTCGGTCTCGCTGCGCCGGACCCAGGCGAGCCGAAGCGAGTCGCTGATGATGTCGCTGGAGGTCTTCGAATGGGCGCCGACGCGGACGTTGTCCATCACCGAGAGGTTCGGAAACAGCGCCACGTTCTGGAAGGTGCGGCCGATGCCGATCTCGGCGATCCGGTGCGGAGGCCGCGACAGGATGCTCACGCCTTCCATCAGGATGTCGCCCGACGACGGCTGATAGAGCCGCGAGAGGCAGTTGAAGAGCGTGGTCTTGCCGGCGCCGTTGGGGCCGATCAATCCGAGGATCTGACCCTTGTGCATGTCAAAGGACACGCCGTTGAGCGCGATGATGCCGCCGAACACGACGCTGACGTCGCGAACCGCGAGCAGGGGCGATGTCCCCTGCGCGAGCTGTGCCTGCGTCATCTCGTCTCGCCCACACACGTCAGTGGGCGAAGGGGCGATGCGAACCGCTCCCGGTGATGACAAAGGCTATCTGAACCCCTCGGCCACACGCGCAACTTTTCCTCCTGATTTCAGCTTTTTGCTGACTTCTTTTTTGGATTGCGGCATCAGTCCCCCGAGTGCCGCTTCAATGTTCCTTACCATCGCCAGCAGACGCGGTCCAATGTCGTTGATCAAACGCTCTTCCGTGAAGCGGAATGCGGGCGCGCCGCAATTGAATGCGTAAGGTCCGGTTCCGTCGTTGAGCTTGAGCGCGACGCCGGCGGCACCGATGTCGTCGTGCCAGTCGCCGACGGACATCGCGAAACCGTATTTCGCAACGGTCTCGCCGGAACGTTCCAATCCGTCGCGCATCTTCGGCCACCGGCTGCCGTAATGTTCGCGCAGGATGCGGGACACCTCGGCGCGCCCCTCGTCATCGAGCGCCCAGAAATAGGCACGGCCCATCGCGCTGGTTGCAATCGGCACGCGGGAGCCGACGTCAAGTTGAACGCCGACCGTCTCGCTGCCGCGACTTTGCCCGAAATAGATCATGCTGTGACGGTCGCGGCCGCCGATCGCGACGGCGCCGCCGGTCGCGCGCATCAATTCCTCGCGAAATGGCTCGGACAAATGCCGAACGCCGAGATTGGATAACGCCGCATAGCCGAGCGCCATCGCGGCGGGCGCGAGCTGATACTTCTCGAAACGGGGAACCGGTGTCAGATAACCGAGCTTCGTCAACGTGTAGGTCAGGCGCGAAACGGTCGGCTTGGGCAGGTTCGTCCGCGCGGCGATCTCCTGGTTGCCGAGAAGTCCGTCGCTGGGTTGGAATGCGCGCAAAACATCTAGTCCGCGGGAAAGCGCGACGACGAAATTCCGATCGGTCGCAGTCTTCTTGCCTGTACGCTTCATCCCTGATCTGCTTCTTGCGCGGAGTCGTTGACAACGTCCGTGCTTCAAAATAACCCTGCCGTCAAGATGCGGAATTAAATTCCGCACCGCGAAATCGAACAAAAGTAAATCCCCACCAAGGAGGGAAGCCGTGAGCGAAGTGGTCAAGCTTGAGCGTCATGACGAAGTCGGGATCGTCACGGTCAACAGTCCTCCGGTCAATGCGCTGAGTGCCGCAGTGCGTGGCGGTATTCTCGAATGCATCAAGGCCGCGATCGCCGATCCCGCGATCAAGGGCATCGTCCTGACCTGCGCCGGCCGCACCTTTATCGCCGGTGCCGACATCACCGAGTTCGGCAAGCCGCCGAAGCCGCCCGCCCTCAACGACGTCCTCGCCGAGATCGAGAACTCGCCCAAGCCGGTCGTCGCCGCGATCCATGGCACCGCGCTCGGCGGTGGCCTCGAGGTCGCGCTGGCCTGTCATTTCCGCGTGGCCGTGAAGGAAGCCAAGCTCGGGCTGCCCGAGGTGAAGCTCGGCCTGCTGCCGGGCGCCGGCGGCACCCAGCGCCTGCCGCGCGCGGTCGGGCCGGAACTCGCGGTCAAGATGATCGTCGGCGGCGATCCGATCGGTGCCGCCGAAGCGCTCAAGAACGGCCTGATCGAGGAGATCGTCGAAGGTCCGGCCTCCGGCGGCGAGGCCTTCGTGCGCAAGCTGCTCGCCGAGAAGCGCCCTCTGCGGCGCTTGCGCGACGACGATTCCAAGCTCGCGGCGGCCAAGGCCGACCGCTCGATCTTCACCAATGCGGTCGCCGCCATGACCAAGAAGTCGCGCGGCCTGGAGGCGCCGTTCGCCGCCGCCGACGCCGTCGGCTACGCCATCGACCTGCCGTTCGACGAGGGGCTGAAGAAGGAGCGCGAGGGCTTCCTCAAGCTCGTCTCCAGCGACCAGTCCAAGGCGCAGCGTTATGCTTTCTTCGCCGAGCGCGAGGCCAGCAAGATCGCCGGCGTCCCTGAAGGCACCAAGTCGCGGCCCGTGAACCGCGTCGCCATCCTCGGTGCCGGCACCATGGGCGGCGGCATTGCGATGTCCTTTGCCAATGCCGGCGTGCCCGTCACCCTGATCGAGACCGGCGAGGAGCAGCTCAAGCGCGGCATGGGCATCATGCAGAAGAACTGGGAAGCGACCGCCGCGCGCGGCGGCATCCCGGCCGACGCGCCCGCCAAGCGCATGGCGCTGATCAACGGCGTCGTCGGCATCGAGAACGTCGGTGATGCTGACCTGGTGATCGAGGCCGTGTTCGAGACCATGGCGGTGAAGAAGGAAGTGTTCGGCAAGCTCGACCAATACGTCAAGCCCGGCGCCGTGCTCGCCTCCAACACCTCCTACCTCAACATCGACGAGATCGCGAAGTCGACCAAGCGGCCGCAGGACGTGCTCGGCATGCACTTCTTCTCGCCCGCCAACGTCATGAAGCTGTGCGAGATCGTGCGCGCCGACAAGACCGCGCCGGATGCGCTGGTCACCGCCGTGACCATCGCGCGAAAGATCGCGAAGGTGCCGGCCGTGGTCGGCGTCTGCGACGGCTTCGTCGGCAACCGCATGCTGGCGCAGCGTGGCAAGCAGTCCGAGAAGCTGCTGTTCGAAGGTGCCCTGCCGCAGCAGGTCGACGCCGTGGTCACCAAATTCGGCATGCCGATGGGACCGTTCGCGATGGGCGATCTCGCCGGCCTCGACATCGGCTGGCGCTCGCGCAAGGACCGCGGCATCAAGTCGGAGATCGCGGATGCGCTCTGCGAAGCCGGCCGCTTCGGCCAGAAGACCGGCAAGGGCTACTACAAGTATGAAGCAGGCAGTCGCTCGGCGCTGCCCGATCCGGAGGTCGAAAAGCTGATCGACGAGACGCTGCTCCGTCTCGGCCGCAAGAAGCGTGTCGTCAGCGACGAGGAGATCCTCGAGCGCATGATGTACCCGATGATCAACGAGGGCGCGAAGATCCTCGAAGAGGGCATCGCGGCGCGTCCTTCCGACATCGACGTGGTCTGGCTCTACGGCTACGGCTGGCCGATCTACCGCGGCGGCCCGATGTTCTGGGCCGACACCGTCGGCCTCAAGCACATCGCCGATCGTCTCTCCTTCTACGCCAAGGAGACCAACGATCCGAGCCTCGAGCCCGCGCCGCTGCTGAAGAAGCTCGCGGCCGAAGGCAAGACGTTCGCGTCGCTGGCCGCGGCGTCGAAAGCGGCGTGATGGCCGCTTCATCTCAACCCTCGTCATTCCGGGATGCGCCGCAAGGCGCAGGCCCGGAATCCATAACCCCAGCTGGTGGTTGTGGATTTCGGGCTCGCGACTTTGTCGCGCCCCGGAATGACGGTCTCTGTTAGTTGCTCGCTCAACCAATCAAGAATAATGCCCCATCCCGGCGAACAGTTTTATCCCGAGGGCGTGCGTTGGGACGACACCATCGTCCAGGGCTCGCTGCCTGACCTGCTGTCGAAAGCCGCCGCCGATTTCGGCCCGCGCACCGCGCTGGAATTCCGCGATCGTCCGATCAGCTATACCGAGCTCGCCGCCATGGCCGAGCGTGCCGCGGCTGCCTTCCTGCGCGCCGGCTGCGGCAAGAACAGTTCCGTGGCGCTGTTCCTCGGCAACACGCCGGACCATCCGGTCAATTTCTTCGGCGCGCTCAAGGCCGGTGCCCGCGTCGCGCATCTCTCCCCGCTCGACGGCGAGATCGCGCTGACGCACAAGGTCTCGGATTCCGGCTCGCGCCTGCTCGTCACCTCCAACCTCGCGGCGCTGCTGCCGAACGCGCTGAAGTTCCTGGAGAAGGGCCTGATCGATCGCCTGGTCGTCTGCGAGGACGACGATTGGGGCAAGGTCGGCACGCCACAGGCGCCGATCCCCGACGATCCCCGCATCGTCACCTTCAAGAGCTTCGTCGAGGGCGCCACCGCGCCGGCTGAGTGGCCGTCCGTGACGGCGGACGACGTCGCGCTGCTGCAATATACCGGCGGCACCACCGGCCTGCCCAAGGGCGCGATGCTCACCCACGGCAATCTCACCTCGGCAGTGTCGATCTACGATGTCTGGGGCAAGCCGTCGCGTGCGGCGCGCGGCGACGTCGTCGAGCGCGTGATCTGCGTGCTGCCGCTGTTCCACATCTATGCGCTCACCGTCGTGCTGCTGTCGTCGCTCAGCCGCGGCAATCTGATCTCGCTCCACCAGCGTTTTGATGTCGAGGCGGTGATGCGCGACATCGAAATCAAGCGCGCGACGTACTTCCCGGGCGTCCCGACGATGTGGATCGCGATCGCGGCGCTGCCTGATCTCGACAAGCGCGACTTCTCCTCGCTCGCCGTCATCGGCTCCGGCGGCGCGCCGCTGCCGGTGGAGATCGCGAACTTCTTCGAGCGCAAGGTCGGCAAGAAGCTGCGCAGCGGCTGGGGCATGACCGAGACCTGCTCGCCCGGCACCGGCCACCCGCCGACGGGACCGGACAAGCCGGGGTCGATCGGCCTGATGCTGCCCGGCATCGAGATGGACGTGGTCTCGCTGGATGATCCGACAAAAGTTCTGCCGCCGGGCGAAGTCGGCGAAATCCGCATCAAGGGCCCGAACGTCACCAAGGGCTACTGGAACAAGGCGAAGGAGTCCGCGGAGTCGTTTTCGGACGGCCGCTTCCTCACCGGCGACATCGGCTATGTCGACACCGACGGTTATTTCTTCCTGGTCGACCGCAAGAAGGACATGATCATCTCCGGCGGCTTCAACGTCTATCCGCAGATGATCGAGCAGGCGATCTACACCATTCCGGGCGTGCACGAGGTGATCGTGCTCGGCATTCCCGACCAGTATCGCGGCGAGGCCGCCAAGGCCTTCATCAAGCTCAAGCCGGACGCCAAGCCGTTCTCGCTCGACGAGCTGCGCGCGCAGCTTGCCGGCAAGGTCGGCAAGCACGAGCTGCCGGCAGCAGTCGAGTTCGTCGACGATCTGCCGCGCACGCCGGTCGGAAAATTGTCGCGCCACGAATTGCGCCAGCAGCAGAAACCAGCACAATCCACCCAACACCCATCAGGAGGTCGCTCTTGACCGACGCCGTCATCGTTTCCACCGCCCGCACCCCGATCGGCAAGGCCTATCGCGGCATGCTCAACGCCACCGAGGGTGCGACGCTGCTCGGCCACGCCATCGGCGAGGCAGTCGCTCGCGCCAAGGTCGATCCGAAGGAGGTCGAGGACGTCGTGATGGGCGCGGCGCTGCAGCAGGGCGCGACCGGCGGCAACATCGCGCGCAAGGCGCTGCTCCGCGCAGGTCTCCCCGTGACCGTCGCCGGCACCACCATCGACCGGCAATGCGCCTCGGGCCTCCAGGCCATCGCGCTTGCCGCGCGCTCGGTGATCTTCGACGGCGTCGAGATCGCGGTCGGCGGCGGCGGCGAGTCGATCAGCCTCGTGCAGAACGACAAGATGAACGGCTTCCACGCCCAGGATCCGGCGCTGCTCAAGATCAAGGGCGAGGTCTACATGCCCATGATCGACACCGCCGAGGTCGTCGCCAAGCGCTACGGCATCTCGCGCGAGAAGCAGGACGAATATTCGCTGGAGAGCCAGCGCCGCACCGCCGCGGCCCAGCAGGGCGGCAAGTTCAAGGACGAACTGGCGCCGATCACGACGCAGATGGCGGTCACCGACAAGGCGACCGGCGCCGTGTCGATGAAGGAAGTGACCTTGTCGCAGGACGAAGGCCCGCGCCCCGAGACCACGGCTGAAGGCCTTGCCGGCCTCAAGCCCGTGCGCGGCGAAGGCTTTTCGATCACCGCGGGCAATGCCAGCCAGCTCTCCGACGGCGCCAGCGCCTCCGTCATCATGAGCGACAAGGAAGCCTCCAAGCGCGGCCTCAAGCCACTCGGCATCTTCCGCGGCTTCGTCTCCGCCGGCTGCGAGCCGGACGAGATGGGCATCGGCCCGGTCTTCGCCGTGCCGCGCCTGCTCAAGCGCCACGGCCTCACCGTCGACGACATCGGCCTCTGGGAGCTGAACGAAGCCTTCGCGGTGCAGGTGCTCTATTGCCGAGACAAGCTCGGCATCGACCCCGAGAAGATCAACGTCGACGGCGGCGCGATCTCGGTCGGCCATCCCTACGGCATGTCGGGCGCGCGCCTGACCGGTCACGCCCTGATCGAAGGCCGCCGCCGCAAGGCCAAGTATGCGGTCGTCACCATGTGCGTCGGCGGCGGCATGGGCGCGGCCGGGCTGTTCGAGGTGTTGCAGTAATTTCACCGTCGTCCTGACGGCGACGAAACAAAGAAGCTCACAGGAGGATCCGATGGATCTCGCATTCACTAGGGAAGAGCAGGCGTTTCGCGAGGAAGTGCGTTCATTCTTCCGCGACAACGTGCCGCCGGATACGCGGCGCAAGCTGGTCGAGGGCCGTCACCTCTCGAAGGACGAGATGGTGACGTGGTGGCGCATCCTCAACAAGAAGGGCTGGGGCGTCAGCCACTGGCCGAAGCAGTATGGCGGGACGGGGTGGACCTCCGTGCAGCACTACATCTTCAACGAGGAGCTGCAGTCCTATCCGGCGCCGCAGCCGCTCGCCTTCGGCGTCAGCATGGTCGGCCCCGTGATCTACACCTTCGGCAACGAAGAGCAGAAGAAGCAGTATCTGCCGCGCATCGCCAATGTCGACGACTGGTGGTGCCAGGGCTTCTCCGAGCCCGGCTCCGGCTCCGATCTCGCCTCGCTCAAGACCAAGGCCGAGCGCAAGGGTGACAAGTGGATCATCAACGGCCAGAAGACCTGGACCACGCTCGCCCAGCACGCCGACATGATCTTCTGCCTCTGCCGCACCGACCCCTCCGCCAAGAAGCAGATGGGCATCTCCTTCATCGTGTTCTCGATGAAGTCGAAGGGCGTCACCGTGCGTCCGATCCAGACCATCGACGGCGGCGTCGAGGTCAACGAAGTGTTCTTCGACGACGTCGAGGTGCCCTACGAGAACCTGATCGGCGAGGAGAACAAGGGCTGGGACTACGCCAAATTCCTGCTCGGCAATGAGCGCACCGGCATTGCCCGGGTCGGCGTCTCCAAGGAGCGGCTGCGCCGCATCCGCGACTTGGCCGGCAAGGTCGAATCCGGCGGCAAGCCGATCATCCAGGACGCCGCGTTCCGCGAGAAGCTGGCGGCCTGCGAGATCGAGCTGAAGGCGCTCGAGCTGACGCAGCTCCGCGTCGTCGCCGACGAGGGCAAGCACGGCAAGGGCAAGCCTAATCCGGCGTCCTCGGTGCTGAAGATCAAGGGCTCCGAGATCCAGCAGACCACCACCGAGCTCTTGATGGAAGTGATCGGCCCGTTCGCAGCACCCTACGACGTGCACGGCGACGACGGCTCGAACGAAGCCATGGAGTGGACCGCCCAGATCGCACCGAGCTACTTCAACAACCGCAAGGTCTCGATCTACGGCGGCTCCAACGAGATCCAGCGCAACATCATCGCCAAGGCGGTGCTGGGGCTCTAGGCGTCATTCCGGGGCGCGCGCAGCGCGAGCCCGGAATCCATAACCACGATCGGGAGTATGGATCCCGGGCTCGCGCTACGCGCGCCCCGGGATGACGAAACCAAAAAATTCCGGGTACGAGGAACCAAAGAAATGGATTTTGATCTGAACGAGGAGCAACGGCTTCTCAAGGAAAGCATCGACGGCCTGCTGACCGATTCCTATGATTTCGAGAGCCGCAAGAAGTACATGAAGGAGAAGGGCGGCTGGAGCCAGGCCGTCTGGGGCAAGCTCGCCGAGCAGGGCCTGCTCGGCCTGCCCTTCGCGGAGGCCGATGGCGGCTTCGGCGGCGGCGGTGTCGAGACCATGATCGTGATGGAAGCGCTCGGCAAGGCGCTGGTGCTTGAGCCGTATCTGGCAACGGTTGTGATCGGCGGCGGCTTCCTGCGCCACGCCGGCTCCGATGCGCAGAAGGCCGCGCACGTGTCCGGGATCATCGACGGCAGCAAGACGCTGGCGTTCGCCCAGCTCGAGAAGAACTCGCGTTACGACCTGTTCGACGTCGCCACGACGGCGAAGAAGAAGGGTGACGGCTGGGTGATCGACGGCGAGAAATTCGTCGTGCTCAACGGCGAGAACGCGGAAACTCTCATTGTCACCGCCCGCACCAAGGGCGACCGCCGCGACAAGTCCGGCATCGGCGTGTTCCTGGTGCCGGCGGGCGCCAAGGGCGTGACGAAGAAGTCGTACCCGACGCAGGATGGCCTGCACGCCGCCGACATCACCTTCACCGGCGTCGAGGTCGGCGCGGATGCGGTGCTCGGCAATCCCGACGACTCGCTCGCGCTGATCGAGCGTGTCGTCGACGAAGCCCGCATTGCGCTCTGTGCCGAGGCGGTCGGCCTGATGGACGAGTCGCTCAAGACCACCGTCGAGTATATCAAGACGCGCAAGCAGTTCGGCGTCGCGATCGGCTCGTTCCAGTCGTTGCAGCACCGCGCTTCCGACATGTTCGTCGCCGCCGAGCAGGCGCGATCAATGTCGATGTTCGCGACCATGGCGGGTGATTTCGAGGACGCCAAGGAGCGTTCCAACGCGATCGCCGCGGCCAAGGTGCAGATCGGCAAGTCGCTGAAGTTCGTCGGACAGCAGGCGATCCAGCTCCACGGCGGCATCGGCATGACCATGGAGGCGAAGATCGGCCACTACTTCAAGCGCCTCACCATGATCGAGAACAGCTTTGGTGACACCGACTACCACCAGCGCCGCGTCGCGGATGGGAGCGGGTTGATCTGAGTTGATCTAGGCCACGCGAAGACTGTCATGCCCCGGCTTGACCGGGGCATCCAGTACTCCGCGGCGGCAGTTCGTTCACGCAACTCAGCCGCCGAGTACTGGATCGCCCGATCAAGTCGGGCGATGACATCGAGTAAATGGAATCAGCGGAGCCCAACAACAATGAAAAACACCCCGTTCGATCTCACCGGCAAGGTCGCAATCGTCACCGGCTCCAGCCGCGGCATCGGCCGCTCCTCCGCCGAGTTGCTCGCCAAGTTAGGCGCCAAGGTCGTGGTCTCTTCGCGCAAAGCCGACGCCTGCAAGGAAGTCGCCGACGGCATCATCGCAGCCGGCGGCGATGCCATCGTCATTCCCTGCAACATCGCGCGCAAGGCCGAGGTCGAGGCGCTGATCTCGGGCACGATCAAGCACTACGGCAAGATCGACATCCTCGTCTGCAACGCCGCGGTGAATCCGTATTACGGCCCGCTGCTCGACATCACCGACGAGGCCTTCGACAAGATCATGGGCAGCAACGTCAAGAGCAACATCTGGCTCTCCGCGCTGGCGATCCCGCAAATGGCGGAGCGCGGCAACGGCTCCGTCGTCATCATCTCCTCGATCGGGGGGCTGCGCGGCTCGACCGTGATCGGCGCCTACGGCATCTCCAAGGCCGCCGACTTCGCGCTGTGCCGCTCGCTCGCCGGCGAATGGGGCCCGAAAGGCGTCCGCGTCAACTGCATCGCGCCCGGCCTGGTCAAGACCGATTTCGCCCGCGCGCTGTGGGAAGACGAAGCCAACCTCAAGCGCCGCACCGCCACCACGCCCCTTCGCCGCATCGGCGAACCCGACGAAATCGCCGGCGCCGTCGCCTATCTCGCCTCCGACGCGTCCAGCTTCATGACCGGCCAGACCATCGTGATCGACGGCGGCGTGACGACGGCAGCGGTGTAGGGATTCTTCCCTCTCCCCTTGTGGGCCTGTTGCGTTATCGGCTCTTGAGGCTGAAGACGTCAGGAGCGAGTGCCCTGGTCCCGGCAATTGCCTGCCAAGATCTGTAGTTGTCGCCCTGAGCGGGCAGCTCACGCGGCGATCGTGGCCCACCGCCTCATGTTGAAGGCGATTGAGGCGAGCAGGACTTGCCCGGTCGCCTTGATCAGACCGACGTAGCGGATGCAGGTCAGCCGCATGCGGCGTTTGAGAGTAGCGAAGGTGGTTTCGACCTGGGCTCGTCGGCGCGCGATGAGGAGGTTGTAGCGTTTGAGCCTGGGCGGCAGTTCCGGGTGATGTCTGTTGGGCCGACGAGCGATGCGGGGCTTCTTGCCTTCCGCCTTCAGCCGGGCCCGTCGGGCATGGGTGTCGTAAGCCGCATCGGCCCAGACCACGGCTTCATCGCCGCGAATCAAAGCGTCCGCCGGTGTCGTGTCGTTGATGTTGGCCGGTGTGGTCAGTACCGCGCGGATCAAGCCGGATCCTTCGTCCACACCCACATGAGCCTTGTAACCGAAGGTCGAGCCGCTTTTGCCCTGCCGTTTGGCAAACCGGGCATCAGGGTCGTTTGAGGGGCGATCCGCCTTGGGCGGAGCCGAGACTGCCTGGATCAAGGTCGCATCCAGCATCGTGCCGCGCTTGAGGATCACGCCAGCATTCTCAAGCTGACGATCCAATTCGCCAAACAGCTTCTCCAGCAGGCCTTGTTCAACGAGCTGGTTCCGGAAGCGGTTCAGGACCGTATGGTCGGGCGTCGCATCCTCAAGGCTCAAACCGACGAAGCGCTTGAACGACAACCGGTCGCCCAGCGCTTCCTCGAGTTCGCGCTCCGAAAGACCATACAGCGACTGCAACAGCACAGCACGAAACAGCACCAGCACCGGATAGCCTGGACGACCGGGGCTCCCTTCATCCCGCAAATGGCCGATCAGCTTCTCGAACCGGTACCACTTGACCAGGCCGGCCAGCCGATCCAGCGCCGCATTGGCGCCGGCTCCCTTCGGCATCAGTGCTTCCACAAAGCTCGGCTGTCCCGTCCGCTTGACCGCCATCGCTACCCTCCAAGGCTTTGCCCTAGGGAATCACAATTGACGAATTACGCAACAGGCCCCTTGTGGGAGAGGGTGGCTCGCCGCATAGCGGCGAGACGGGTGAGGGGTTTCTCTCCATGTGCAACCCTCTTACCGCTGAATTCGCTGAAGCATACCCCTCATCCGGCGCGCTTTGCGCGCCACCTTCTCCCACAAGGGGAGAAGGGGAGGCGGCCGTGTCCGCTCATCCAATCTTGACCTTCCCGCCCTAATCCGCTCCCTTTGGCGCGACACAATGACCCCCTCTCAGGGAAACGCCAGGGTAAGCTCCATGTCTTTCGTCCTCGCCATCGACCAGGGCACCACCTCGTCGCGCGCCATCGTTTTTCGCAGTGACATCTCGATTGCCGCCCGCGCGCAGCAGGAGTTTCCGCAGCATTTTCCGGCCTCGGGCTGGGTCGAGCATGAGCCGGAGGACATCTGGACCTCGACCGTCATGGTCTGCCGAGACGCGATCGAGCAGGCCGGCATCGGGCCTAAGGACATCGCCGCGATCGGCATCACGAACCAGCGTGAGACCACCGTGGTGTGGGACCGCGCCACCGGCCAGGCCGTGCACCGCGCCATCGTCTGGCAGGACCGCCGCACCGCTGACATCTGCGCGAAACTCAAGGCCGGCGGCCGCGAGCCCGTGATCTCGCAGAAGACCGGCCTGATCATCGATCCCTATTTCTCCGGCACCAAGGTCGCCTGGATTCTCGACCACGTCCCCGGCGCGCGGGCGCGTGCCGCGCGCGGCGAATTGATGTTCGGCACCGTCGACTGCTATCTGCTCTGGCGCCTCACCGGCGGCAAGGTGCACGCCACCGACGCCACCAACGCCTCGCGCACGCTGCTGTTCAACATCCACACCGGCCAGTGGGACGACGAGCTCTTGGAGATCATCGGCGTGCCGCGCTCGATGCTGCCCGAGGTGAAGGATTCCTCCGCCCGCTTCGGCGAGAGCACGCCGGACCTGTTCGGCGGCGCGATCGCGATCTCAGGCATCGCGGGCGACCAGCAGGCCGCGACCATCGGCCAGGCCTGCTTCCGCCCGGGCATGATGAAGTCGACCTACGGCACCGGCTGTTTTGCCCTGCTCAACACCGGGACCACGCCGGTCGTCTCCAAGAACAAGCTGCTCACCACCGTCGCCTATCAGCTCGACGGCAAGCGCACCTACGCGCTCGAAGGCTCGATCTTCGTCGCGGGTTCTGCGGTGCAGTGGCTGCGCGACGGCCTCGGCATCATCAAGCACGCCGCCGAGACCGGACCGCTCGCCGACCAGTCCGATTCCATGCAGAGCGTCTATCTGGTCCCCGCCTTCGTCGGCATGGGGGCGCCCTACTGGAATCCACGGGTGCGCGGCGCGCTGTTCGGCCTCACCCGCAACACCGGTCCGGCCGAGCTCGCCCACGCCGCGCTGGAGAGCGTGTGTTACCAGACTTTCGACCTCTGGGCCGCGATGCGCGCGGACTGGCCGAGCTCGGAAGTCGCGAGCGTCGTGCTGCGCGTCGACGGTGGCATGACCGCGTCCGACTGGACCATGCAGCGCCTCGCCGATCTCTTGGACGCACCGGTCGATCGCCCCGTGATCCAGGAGACCACCGCGTTGGGCGCCGCCTATCTCGCCGGCCTCCAGGCGGGCGTCTATCCCGAGCCGACAAAGTTCGCCGACAATTGGCGCCTCGAGCACCGCTTCAAGCCGAACATGAGCCAGGCGACGCGCGAGCGGAAGCTCGCCGGCTGGGCGCGTGCGGTGAAGGGCGTGCTCGCGAGCGACGAGGGAGAGGGATAGGCGGATGTCGTAGCCCGGATGGAGCGAAGCGCAATCCGGGGTTTTCTCCACGAGTAAGATTCCCGGATTACGCTTCGCTCCATCCGGGCTACGGACTAAAATAACAACAACGGGAGAAGACAATGAACACGGATCTCAACCGGGTCATCCAAAAGCTCTGCGGCGCAGCGATCTGCGCCGTGCTGCTCACCTCGACGGCCATCGCGCGCGACAAGCCGAATCCGCTCGGCAGCGCGCGGCAGCTCAAGACCGACGTCGCGGGCCTCGACGCCCCCGCCCAGATCCTGGTCGACGTCTGGGGCATTCCGCACATCTACGCCGGCAACGAGCACGACCTGTTCTTCCTGCAAGGTTTCAACGCCGCGCGCGACCGGCTCTGGCAGATCGATCTCTGGCGCAAGCGCGGGCTTGGCTTGCTCGCCAAGGATTTCGGCCCGGCCTATGCCGAGCAGGACAAGGCGCTGCGGCTGTTCCTCTATCGCGGCGACATGAATGCGGAGTGGGCGGCCTACGGTCCCAAGGCGAAGACCTATGCGGACGCGTTTGTCGCCGGCGTCAATGCCTATGTCGCCGATGTGCGTGCGGGAAAGCGCCCGCTGCCGATCGAGTTCAGGATCGCCGGCACCATGCCTGATCCGTGGACGGCGGATGACGTCGTCCGCATCCGCAGCCACGGCCTGACGCGCAATGTCGCCTCCGAGGTCAAGCGCTCGCTGGTCGCCTGCGCGGCCGGCCTGGATGCCGATCGTTTTCGGGTCAAGCTCGAGCCGGCATGGACCACGAAAGTCCCCGATGGTCTCGACCCCTGCAGCGTGCCGAAGGCCGTGCTCGCGGCCTACGATCTCGCGACGCGCCCGGTGGCCTTCGCGGCACCGAAGGACAAGCAGGCCGCACTCGC
Organism: Bradyrhizobium sp. S3.7.6; assembly: GCF_054061875.1. Classification (NCBI taxonomy): domain Bacteria; kingdom Pseudomonadati; phylum Pseudomonadota; class Alphaproteobacteria; order Hyphomicrobiales; family Nitrobacteraceae; genus Bradyrhizobium; species Bradyrhizobium sp. S3.7.6. The sequence continues at coordinate 1,810,460 of NZ_JBSSEQ010000001.1, forward strand.
CCATGATCCCGACAAATACCTCACCGAGGCCGACCAGCAGCGCGACACCATCGGCTCCAACAATTGGGTGATCGCGGCCTCGCGCACGGCGACGGGCCGCCCGATCCTCGCCAACGATCCGCATCGCGAGCACAGTGTGCCCTCGCTGCGCTACATCGTCGGCCTCAATGCGCCGGGCCTCTCCGTGATCGGTGCCGGCGAGCCGGCGCTGCCCGGCATCTCGATCGGCCACAACGGCACCATCGCCTTCGGCCTCACCATCTTCAACGTCGACCAGGAAGACCTCTACGTCTACGAGCTCAATCCGCAAAACCCCAACCAGTACCGCTACGGCAATGGCTGGGAGGACATGCGCATCGTCCACGAAACCGAGCAGGTCAAGGGTGAGGCCGATCGCGACCTCGAGCTGAAATTCACCCGGCACGGTCCCGTCATCTTCGTCGACGATGCGAACAAGCGCGCCTTTGCCGTCCGCTCGATCTGGTTCGAGCCCGGCACCTCCGCCTATTTCGGGTCCTCCGACTACATGACCGCGAAGGACTGGAACGGCTTCCTCGCCGCCATGCGGCGCTGGGGCGCGCCATCGGAGAACCAGGTCTATGCCGACACCCGCGGCAATATCGGCTGGGTTGCCGCCGGCAAGACGCCGCGGCGCGCCAACTTCGACGGCCTGATGCCGGTGCCCGGCGACGGCCGCTATGAGTGGCAGGGCTTTCTCTCGCTCGACGAATTGCCGAAGGCCTATCAGCCCAAGCAGGGCTTTCTCGCCACCGCCAACCAGATGAACCTGCCGGCCGATTACCCGATAGCCGAACGCAAGGTCGGCTTTGAATGGTCCGACAGCGCGCGCTGGCAACGCATCACCGAGGTGCTCGCGGCCAACAGCAAGGTGACGCTCGCCGACGCCATGGATTTGCAGAACGACGACACCGCGATGCTCGGGCGGCGCCTCGTCAAGCTGTTGCAGCCGCTCACCTCCGACGATCCCAATGTGAAGAAGGGTCTCGATCTGCTCAAGCCGTGGGACGCGCGCGATGCCGCCGACAGCGCGGCGGCTGCCGTGTTCGAGGTCTGGATCGCCAATCATCTTGGGCCGGTGCTGCTGAAGACCACGGCTCCCAAGGCCGCCGATCTGATCGCGCCGGAGGCGTCGAGCATTTCGGCGTTGGTCGCCTATCTGGAATCTCCCGATGCCTCGTTCGGCGCCGATCCCGCTGCCGCGCGCGACCAGATCCTGCGCGACAGCCTCGGCGCCGCAGTGGCCGACGTCGCGGGCAAGCTCGGGCCGGATGCCTCGACCTGGCGCTGGGGCCGGCTGCATGTCGCGAAGTTCGACCATGCCTTGATGCCGCTCGCCGACAAGGCCACCGCCGCGCAGCTCTCGGTCGGCCCGCTCGCCTATGGCGGTGCCGCCAATGTGCCGCGCGCGGCCACCTACCGCCGCGCCGATTACCAGCTGTTCGCCGGCGCATCGTTCCGCATGGTGCTCGACGTCGGCAATTGGGATGCGAGCCGCACCATCAACACGCCCGGCCAATCCGGCGATCCCTTCAGCGCCCATTATCGCGACCTCGCTCCGCTCTGGGCCACGGGCCAATATGTCCCGCTGCTCTACAGCCGCCCGGCCGTCGAAGCCGCGACCGCGGAAGCGATCATTTTGACGCCGCGATGAGCGACTTGTTGGCTGGAGAGTGCCGGAAGAGCGCGGCCTGCATGGTCCGGGACGCCCGCTTAGGCGGGCTCCTCACCATGAGGGTCTGATATCCCGCCGCCAAACGCGACCTCATCCTGAGGGCCCGCCGTAAGCGGGCGTCTCGAAGGATGGGCCGCAAGCGAGCTGTTCGTCATGTCTTTCTGAGAGGCCCCATGCTCATCCCTGACGGCTATTCCGACATCCCCGCCGGCAAGATCGCCGCGGTCGTCACCCACCTGGAGATGACCGCACCTCCCGCGCGCCGCGACGATCCTCCAGGCGCGTGGTCCTTGCGCAAGGTCGACGCGCCCGCGCTTCATTGGTATCGCGATCTCCACCGCCGCGTGGGCGAAGAGTGGCTGTGGTTTTCGCGGATGCGCATGAACGACGCGGAGCTCGCCGCGATCATCCACGCAGCGGGTGTCGAGGTCTACACACTGGTCGCGGACGGCCGCGATGAAGGCTTGCTCGAACTAGATTTCCGCGAGCCCGGCCAGTGCGAGTTGGTCTATTTCGGCGTCACGGCGAAGCTGATCGGCACCGGCTCCGCCCGCTTCCTGATGAACCGCGCGCTGGAGCGCGCATGGTCTGGCGACGTACGCCGTGTCTGGGTGCACACCTGCACCTTCGACCATCCGTCGGCGATCGCGTTCTATCAGCGCTCGGGATTTCGTGCGTTCCGCCGCCAGATCGAAATCGCCAACGATCCGCGCCTCGATGGCACGGCGTCGCGGACGGCGGCGAAGCATGTGCCGATCATCGAGTGATGTTCGTGGCCCGTAGCCCGGATGGAGCGAAGCGCAATCCGGGTTTTTCTCGCACGCTGACAGAATCCCGGATTACGCTGCGCTCCATCCGGGCTACACGCCCTCAATAATTATACCGCACGCCGAAACTGAACCCCTGCGCAAGCAGGTTCGTCGTGTTGAGCACCGGCGCGGGCCGGTTCGGCCCGCCGCCGGCCGGCGGTGGCGCGAGGTTCGGATTGACGGTGGTGTCGATCAGCCCGCCGGCGCGCTGTACGCCGGTCCAGTACATCACGTCGTAGCCGGTGATCAGCCGCCAGCCGGGCGCAACCTGATATCCCGCCTTCAACGACAGCTCCGGCACCACGGCGAAGCGGGTTTGGTCGTAATGGCCTATATTGCTCGACAGCGCGAGGAAGCCGCCGGGGGCCGTAGTGGTGACGCCGGCCACGGTCGAGGCGGTCGAGCCCGAAATGTCGGCACTGTTGAGATTGGCGCCGAGCGCCACCTTGCCGCGCCACTCCAGCGACCACGGGCCATTGCGCCAGTCGCCGGTGAGGCCGAGATCGAGGCCGTGGAAATTGCTCGACGCCTTGAAATTGTCGGTGGGGCTGAAGGTGCCGAAGGCAAGAATGGTCGCAGTATTGGAGATCGTCAGCGTGTCGGTCGACCGCAGATAGCGATAGCCAACCAGCGCGCTGACGCGCTGTCCGCTCCACGCGCCGAGATCCCAGCGATAGAGCGCGCCGGCGCCGAGCAGGCGCGAGGTTTCGCTCGCGCTGGCACTGCCGGTGGCCAGCCCCGGAAATCCCGCGATCAGCGCGTCGGGAAATCCCGTCAGCGCATTGGTGAAGGGCCGTGCCAGGATCGGATTGGCATTGGTGTCGGTCGCAAATCCGGTCGAGAGATTCTCCAGCCCGAAGAACGAGGCTTCGATGCCGCGGCTGCGCTGCGGATCGAACCAGTAGCCGGCGGTGATGCGCCCGCCCGAACGCCAGTCGTTGTTCACACTGGAATTGCCGAACAGCACGGTCGTCGTGGGCTGGCCGAGCACGCCGACAACTCCCAGCGGCGTGCCGACCGGGCTCGTGGTCACCAGCGCCGGCAGCTTGTCGCCCGTCACGCTCCAGGCAAGGTAGTCGGCCTCGGCCCAGAACGGATTGAAGTCGGCAGGTTTGGGCGGCGCCTTCATCGGCAGATCGGCTGCTGACGTGACGTCGGGCACGATCGCCGTAAGAGCCAGGCCGACCGCTGCCGCTCTCAATGCCCGCCGATTCATTTGGCTTCCCTCTGGGTCCGCGGAATGAACCATGCGACAATTTGTTCGGCAAGCTGGAGTTGAGGCGGTGCCGAGACGAAAATGTGTAGCTGTTGCCGTTGGGCACCGCTCGCTGGCTGTGTCGTTCGATAATAGCCTTGTGAAGAAGGTGAATGGCCGGCTTCGAGCCCCGGCACTGACTAGTGAGCGAGAACCATGTTCCTGATTGGCCAATACGATTCTCCCTTCGTCCGCCGTGTCGCGATCGCGCTGCGGCTCTACGGCCTCGCCTTTGAGCACCGGCCATGGTCCACCTTCGGCGACGCCGACAAGATCGCGCCGTATAATCCGCTGCGCCGCGTGCCGACCCTGGTGCTCGACGACGGCGAGGCGCTGATCGAGAGCACGATCATTCTCGATTATCTCGATGAGCTCGTCGGGCCTGAAAAGGCGATGCTGCCGCGCGGCGGCGCCGAGCGACGGAAGCACCTGCGGATCTGCGCGCTCGCCACCGGCCTTGGCGACAAGGCGGTGAGCCTGCTCTATGAGCGCGTGCTGCGGAAGGAGCAGCTTGCGCTCTGGGTCGAGCGCTGCCAGGCGCAGATCGGCGACGTGCTCGGCGTGCTGGAGGCCGAGCGCGCCGGGGGGACGACGGCGTATTGGCTGGGCGACCGGATCGGCCACGCCGACATTGCGGTTGCCTGCGTCGTGCGCTTCACCCGCGAAGCGCATCCGCTTCTGTTCGAGCCATCGCGCTATCCGGCGCTGTCGGCGCACGCCGAACGCTGCGAGGCGCTGGCACCGTTCAAGGAGATCGTGCAGCCGCTGGCCCCGCCGAAAGGGTGAAAGCGCGGCGTCCTATCTCCTGTTGCAGGGCTTGATCTCGCCCGCCGCGGACTTCAGGACGATCGGATTCGGCGACAGCCTTATGCCAAAGAACAATTGAGAGCCGGACACCTTGTCGTCCGATCCCTGGTGGGCGTCCAGCTCGAGCTTCGCCGCGATCTCGGATGTCAGCTTGGCCCGCTCCTCCATCGAAATGGTGTTGTGATATTTGATCTCGTAGACGACGTCGGCCTCCAGCACGGACCGCGTCTGGCAGACGACTCCGCCGCTCGAAAGGTTCAGGGCGATCGCGTCCTCGCATTCGGCCTTCAGCAATGCATTGCGGGTCGATATCAGCGACTCGTCGGAGATCAGGAGAATGTTGGCGTTCTCGAGCTTGAGGTGAATTGAATCAACTTGCTGCATTCCGGCGACCGCCGACAGCTTGTCCCTGACCTGCGCGGACACGTCGAGATTCTTCTCGAGCGACTGCTTCAGGTCCCGGTCCACGGTCGGTGATTTCCGGATCTTGTCGGCCAGCAGCGCGGGGTCGATATCGCAGGTCGGATGCAGCTCCAGCCGGCCATTGCTCAGATATTCGATCGTGTTGATGGTGCCGGGACCGCCGAACGTGCTCGGCGGGACCACCTCGAAATATCCGGTCTCGGAGAGGATGGCCGCAATCGTCTGTTTCTTTCGCGGGTATCCGACCCAGGCTGCAACCATCACCAGGCCGGTCGCGACAAAGACGAGGCTACCAAGCCAAAGCCATTTGCGACTTGCTACTTTCGCGGGCAGCACAACTGGTTTCGTTCGCCGCATGGCACGTAGCCTTTCGGACAGTCAGCCGCGGCAATCGTGGGCAGCACGACAAGGGCGATCGCGGCGACGAACAGTGCAATGAACTGCGTCATATGCTCGATCCCAAGCAAACCATCGGTTTGAAGGTAGTAGACCGATAGAGTAGCGAATCAAGGTTGAGCGGACAAGTGAACGAGTTCACACCGCCCGGTTCCTGCGCGAAATTGCCGGTGAGCCGAATTCCGGACCGCGACTCGTCCTGGTGGTGTGTCAGAAAGGAGCAGGCCGCTCTTTGCGTCGCGCACTGCCGGTTGTTGCGAGGCGCAGGCGCCGTCCAGGGAGATCGTGCAGCCGGCGCTGCCGAAAGAGTGAGGTCTCTACCCTCCCCTGGAGGGGGAGGGTCGTTCGCGCGAAGCGCGAGCGGGGTGGGGTGACCTCTCAACACGGGTAGTGTTCACGCGGAGAGACCGTCACCCACCTCGGTCCGCATTCCGGTTCGCTGCATGCGAAATCCCCCTCCAGGGGAGGATGGGGACGCGCGCGTGGCATCCATCGGCACGGCAGGCGATGATGGAATATTACCGGTGTTTTGCCCGACGGAGCAAGCCGTTTCGGCAAGACCGAAATTCTTCAAGCCTTTCAACCCCACCTCTACTGTGCATGGGGTTGTTTTTCACTTTTTTAGTCTTGGGAAGCGAAGGCGGGGCCTACCCCGCCCCCGCGCGCTTCTTCTGCCAGACGAGATGCACCGCGCAGGTGCAGCCGGGCGGATGCGAGGCGAGGTCCTTCGACGTCTCGTCGTTTGCGGGTGTCGCCGCGAAGGCCTTGTCGGTCTGCTGCGACGGGATGTAGTTCAGCACCGGCGCGAGCCAGCGCTCGGTTTCCGCCACCGTCATGCCCTTGCGTGCGGCATAGTCCTCGACCTGGTCACGCTCGATCTTGCCGACGCCGAAATAATAGCTCTCGGGGTTCGCGAAATAGAGCCCCGACACGGAAGAGCCCGGCCACATCGCAAAGCTCTCGGTCAGCTTCACGCCGGCAGTCGCCTCCGCATCGAGCAGCTCGAACAGCGTCGCCTTCTCCGTGTGATCGGGCTGCGCGGGATAGCCCGGCGCTGGGCGGATGCCCTGGTACTTCTCGAGGATCAGATCGTCGCAGGAGAGTGCTTCGTCCGGTGCATAAGCCCAGAACTCGCGGCGCGCGCGGGCGTGCATGCGTTCCGCAAAGGCCTCGGCGAGGCGGTCGGCCAGCGCCTTGCACAGGATCGAGGAGTAGTCGTCATTGGCCATCTTGAAGCGGTCGGCGACCACGTCCTCGCCGATGCCGGCCGTGACGACGAAGCCGCCGACATAATCGGGGACGCCGGCGGGCGCGACGAAGTCGGCGAGCGCGGCGTTGAACCGGCCCTCGCGCTTCTCGAGCTGCTGGCGCAGCGTGTGCAGCGTCGCGATCTGCTTGGTCCGGCTTTCGTCGGCATAGAGCACGATGTCGTCGCCTTGCGCATTCGCCGGCCAGAAGCCGACGGTGGCGCGCGCCCTGAACCACTTTTCCTTGACGATCAGATCGAGCATCTTGCGCGCGTCGTCGTAGAGCGAGCGTGCGACTTCGCCGACCTTGGAATCGTCAAGGATGGCGGGGAAGCGGCCGGCAAGCTCCCAGGTCTGGAAGAACGGCGTCCAGTCGATATAGGGCACGAGCTCGGCGAGATCGTATTCGTCAAAGCTGCGGATGCCCAAGAAGGTCGGCTTCACCGGCTTGTTCTTGGCAAAGTCGACCGGCACGCGGTTGGCGCGCGCGGCCGCGAGCTTCAGGCGCTTCTTGTCCGCCTGCGCGCGCAGATGCGCGTCCGAGATTTTTGCGTATTCGGCACGCACTTCGGCGGCATAAGCCTCGCGCTTCTCTGGCGAGAGCAGCGAGGAGGCGACGCCGACGGCGCGGCTGGCGTCGTTGACGTGGACGACGGGACCGGCGCGGTAGCTCGGGTCGATCTTGACCGCCGTGTGCACGCGGCTCGTGGTGGCGCCGCCGATCAGCAGCGGCAGCTTCAAACCTTCGCGCTGCAATTCGCCGGCGAAGAACGCCATCTCGTCGAGCGAGGGCGTGATCAGGCCTGATAGCCCGACGATGTCGGCCTTCTCCGCCTTCACGGTCTCGACGATCTTGGCCGCCGGCACCATCACGCCGAGGTCGATGACCTCGAAATTGTTGCACTGGAGCACGATGCCGACGATGTTCTTGCCGATGTCGTGGACGTCGCCCTTGACGGTCGCGAGCACGATCTTGCCGGCGGACGAGGAGCCTTCGGTGCCGATGCCGTTGGCGAGGTTGCGCGCCTTCTCTTCCTCCATGAACGGCATCAGCCACGCCACCGCTTGCTTCATCACGCGCGCGGACTTCACCACCTGCGGCAGGAACATCTTGCCGTCGCCGAAGAGGTCGCCGACCACGTTCATGCCGGCCATCAAGGGGCCCTCGATCACGTCGAGCGGACGCTTGGATGCCTTGCGGGCCTCCTCGGTGTCCACTTCGATGAATTCGGTGATGCCGTGGACCAGCGAATGCGACAGCCGCTTCGCCACCGGCCATTCGCGCCAGGCGAGGTCGGCTTCCTTGGTCTGGGTCTTGTTGCCGCGGAATTTCTCCGCGAGCGCCAGCAGGCGCTCGGACGCGCCGGGGTCGCGATTGAGGATGACGTCCTCGCACACCTGGCGCAGCTCGGCATCGATGTCGTCATAGACGATCATCTGCCCGGCATTGACGATGCCCATGTCCATGCCCGCCTTGATGGCGTGATACAGGAACACCGAGTGCATCGCCTCGCGCACCGGCTCGTTGCCGCGGAACGAGAACGACAGATTGGAGACGCCGCCAGAAATATGCGCGTGCGGCAGGTTTTGGCGGATCCAGCGCGTCGCCTCGATGAAGTCGACGCCGTAATTGTTGTGCTCCTCGATGCCGGTCGCGATCGCGAAGATGTTCGGATCGAAGATGATGTCCTCAGGCGGGAAGCCGACGCGGTCCACCAGGATGTCATAGGCGCGCTTGCAGATCTCGGTCTTGCGCGCGAACGTGTCGGCCTGGCCGACCTCATCGAACGCCATCACCACCACGGCTGCGCCATGGCGCCGGGCGATCTTCGCCTCGTGAATGAACTTCTCCTCGCCTTCCTTCATCGAGATCGAGTTGACGACCGGCTTGCCCTGCACGCATTTCAGGCCGGCCTCGATCACCGAGAATTTCGAGGAATCGACCATCACGGGGACCCGAGCGATGTCGGGCTCGGCGGCGACGAGATTGAGGAAGGTCACCATCGCGGCTTCCGAATCCAGAAGCCCTTCGTCCATGTTGACGTCGATGATCTGCGCGCCGTTCTCGACCTGGTCGCGGGCGACCTGCAGCGCGGCGGTGTAGTCGCCGGCGGTGATCAGCTTGCGGAAGCGAGCGGAGCCGGTGACGTTGGTGCGCTCGCCGACGTTCACGAACGGGATGGCGTCCGTCAGGATGAATGGCTCGAGGCCGGAGAGCCTTAAGCGAGGTTCGATTTCCGGCACGATACGCGGCTTGTGCGGGGCGACGGCCGCCGCAATCGCCGCGATATGGTCCGGCGTGGTGCCGCAGCAGCCGCCGACGATGTTGACGAGGCCATCGCGCGCGAATTCGCCGACCAGGCGCGCCATGTACTCCGGGGTCTCGTCGTACTGACCGAATTCGTTGGGCAGGCCGGCGTTCGGATAGGCACACACCAAGGTGTCGGCGACGCGGCCGATGTCGGCGATGTGGGCGCGCAGATCTTCCGCACCGAGCGCGCAGTTGAAGCCGATGGTGACGGGTTTTGCGTGCCGCACCGAATTCCAGAACGCTTCCGGCATCTGGCCCGACAGCAGGCGGCCCGATTTGTCGGTGATGGTGCCCGACACCATCACGGGCACGTCGATGCCGCGCTCTTCGGTGATTTCCGCGATCGCATAGAGCGCCGCCTTGGCGTTCAGCGTGTCGAAGATGGTCTCGACCAGCAGCAGATCGACACCGCCGTCGAGCATGCCGTTGATCTGCTCGCCATAGGATTTGCGCAAATCGTCGAACGTGACGGCCCGGTAGCCGGGATTGGAAACGTCGGGCGAGATCGAGGCGGTGCGGTTGGTCGGGCCGATGGCCCCCGCAACGAAGCGCGGCTTGCCGTCCTCGGCCTCGATGCGACGAGCGGCATTGCCGGCGAGGCGGGCGCCTTCGCGCGCCATCTCGTAGACGATGTCGGTGAGGTCGTAATCGGCCTGCGCGATCGAGGTCGTCGAGAAAGTGTTGGTCGCGACGATGTCGGCGCCGGCGCGCAAATAGGCGGCGTGGATGTCCTCGATCGCCTGCGGCTGGGTCAGGATCAACAGATCGTTGTTGCCGCGCAGGTCGCGATGGAAATCCTTGAAGCGCTCGCCGCGGAAGGCGGCCTCGTCGAACTGGAGGTTCTGGATCATCGTGCCCATGGCGCCGTCGAGCACGAGGATGCGCTCGCGGGCGGCATTGAGCAGGGCAGTTCGCTTGGGAGAAACGGGAGTGGTCATTTTATCTTAAGCCGCCTTCTGCGCGCTCTTGGCGCGGATGCCGAGCAAATGGCTGATCGCGAACACGAGATCGGCGCGGTTCATGGTGTAGAAATGGAAGGTGTCGACGCCGCGCTTCGCCAGCTTCTGCACCTGGCCGGCGGCAACGGTCGCGGCCACCAGCTTGCGGGTCTCGGCGTCGTCGTCGAGGCCGTCGAATTTCTCCGCCAGCCAATCCGGCACGGAGGTGCCGGCGCGGGTGACGAAATTGCGGGCCTGCTTGAAATTGTGCATGGGCATGATGCCGGGCACGATCGGGATGTCGATGCCTCGGGCACGGACGCGGTCGAGGTAGCGGAAGTAGAGGTCGTTATCGAAGAACACCTGCGTGATCGCGCGCGTCGCACCCGCATCGACCTTGGCCTTCAGCGTGTCGATGTCGGCGTCGAAGTCGCGCGCTTCAGGGTGCTTCTCGGGATAGGCGGATACGGACACTTCGATGTCGCCGTGCCGCTTCTTGATGCCCGCAACGAGGTCGGCGGAACTCTGGTAGCCGTCGGGATGGCTGGAATAGGGCGTGCCGATGCCGCCGGCGGGATCGCCGCGCAGGCCGACGATGTGGCGGACGCCGACCTCGTGATAGCGATCGACGATCTCGTCGATCTCCCCGCGCGAGGCGCCGACGCAGGTCAAATGCGCGGCCGGCAGCAGCGCGGTCTCCTTGAGGATGCGGGTGATGGTCGAATGGGTGCGCTCGCGGGTCGAGCCGCCGGCCCCATAGGTCACGGAGACGAATTTCGGGTCGAGCGGAGCGAGCCGGTTGATGGTCTCCCAGAGATTGCGCTCCATCTCTTCCGTCTTGGGCGGAAAGAACTCGAAGGAGATTGCAGGCCGCTTCGAGGTGAGGTGCCCGTTTTGGAGGTGCCCGTCTTGCCCTTCGGCTCGGGCAGGCGTCGTCAGATCAGTCATGGCACCACTCACTCCAGGGGCTCGTCCGGCTTTCGGCGGCCGGCAGTCAGGTCTCGATTGGATGCGGGCAAGATAAGCCAAAGCGGTCGCACTCGACAGCCCATCGGTGATGGGAAGTCGCCCACTTTCACCGGTAACGGTGGAAATATTGAACGGATGAGGGTGCGAGTGGGAAGTACGCGGATATGACAAAATGTTATATAAATCAACAAATTGCAACGGTTTTGGCGGCGGGCGGGAGCAAATAGGGGGTGTGGGCAGTGTGAAGATGGTGTTGCCGCGACAAATCTCGTCCCATCGCCTCAACTGGCGCTGCCGTGCGGGTTCGCGGCCCGCACACGCCAGACCTGCGCAGTCTGCCCATTGCCGCCGCGCCGGCCTTCACTACCTTAGCGCGCCATGATCCCGCTCTCAGTCCTCGACCTCTCCGTCGTCACCACAGGTACAAGACCCGCCGCGGCGCTGCGCAACAGCATCGATCTGGCGCGCCATGTCGATGGGCTTGGCTATGTCCGCTACTGGCTCGCCGAGCATCACAACCTCGCCTCGGTGGCGAGCCCGGCGCCCGACGTGATGATCGGGCAGATCGCGGCGGTGACGAAGCACATCCGCGTCGGCTCCGGCGGGGTGATGCTGCCCAACCACGCCCCGCTCGTGGTGGCCGAGCGCTTCAAGATGCTGGAGGCGCTGTTTCCCGGCCGCATCGATCTCGGTCTCGGCCGCGCCCCCGGTACCGACGGCGCCACGGCCTACGCCCTGCGCAGCCGTCTCGACCGCCGCGAGGGCGACGACTTCCTGGAGCGGCTGCACGAACTGATTCTGTGGGAGACCCGCGAATTTCCCGCAGGGCACCCCTACAACAACGTCGTCGCGATGCCCGACGACACCAAGCTGCCGCCGATCTGGCTGCTCGGCTCCAGCGACTATTCCTCGGAGCTCGCTGCGCAAGTCGGCATGGGTTTCGCCTTCGCCCATCACTTCGCGTCCCATGACGCGATCGATGCGATGGTGCATTACCGCAACCGTTTCCAGCCCTCGGCCTGGAGCGCGAGCCCGCGCGCGATCCTCGCGGTCGCCGTGATCGCGGCCGACACGGATGAGGAGGCCGAAAAGCTCGCCACCTCGTTCGATCTCAACCGCCTGCGCCGCGACCGCGGGCAATATCTGCCGCTGCCGAGTGTCGAGGAGGCGCTGGCCTATCCCTATACGGACGCCGAGCGCATTTCGATCTCGCGCAACCGTTCACGCCTCTTCGTTGGCAATCCGGCGACGGTGCAGAAGAAGCTGCAGCCGTTGATCGATGCGAGCAAACCGGACGAGTTGATGGTGATTACGGCCGTGTACGATCACGACGCGCGTAAGAAGTCGTATTCGCTGCTGGCCGAGGCGTTCGGACTGAAAGCGGCCGCGTAAAGCTCTCGTGCCCCGGACGCGGCGCAGCGCGAAGCGGTGCGCTGCAGAGCCGGGGCCCATCGCGCTCCGGGTATCGCCGCCCCTGGATCCCGGCTCGCGCTTCGCGCGTCCGGGACACGCAATCAATCCTGTTGCGTTTCGCTGAACGTCGCGCGGAAGGGGTGTCCCGGATACACGCCGACGATGCGGAATTCGCGCGAGAAGAATTTCAGCTCCTCGATCGCGAACGCCAGTCCCTTGTCTTCAGGGTGGCCGTCGACGTCGGCATAAAACTGTGTGGCGAAGAAATTGCCGTCGACCATGTAGCTTTCGAGCTTGGTCATGTTGACGCCGTTGGTGGCAAAGCCGCCGAGCGCCTTGTAGAGCGCAGCGGGCAAGTTGCGCACACGAAATACAAAAGTCGTGACCAGCGGCCCCGAGCCCTGCGCCGCCCATTTCGGCTCGCGCGCCAGCACCACGAAGCGCGTGGTGTTGTGCGCCTCGTCCTCGATGTCCTCGGCCAGGATGTCGAGGCCGTAGATCTTTGCCGCAAGCCGCGAGGCGATCGCGGCGACGGCCTTGTCGTTGCGCTCGGAGATGTCGCGGGCGCTGCCGGCGGTGTCGGCGTGCACGATCGGCTTGATGCCGAGCTTGCGGATGATGCGCCGGCACTGGCCGAGCGCATGCACGTGGCTCTCGACGCTCTTGATGTCCTCGAGCTTCGTCCCCTTCACCGCCATCAGCTGATGGCGGACCGGTAGAAACCATTCGCCGATGATGAAGAGGCCGGAGGCCGGCAGCAGATGATGGATGTCGGCGACGCGCCCCGCGACCGAATTCTCGATCGGGATCATGCCGAGATCGGCCTCGCCCGACGAGATCGCCGACAGCGCGTCCTCGAAGGTGGCGCAGGGCATCGGCTCGGCGTCGGGATAGGCCTCGACGATGGCGATGTGGGAATTTGCCCCAGGTTCGCCCTGGAATGCGATTTTCAGCTTGCTCATGATCGGCCTTGTAACAGCGGCTCAGGATTTGGAAAGGATGCTGCGCGCGGTCTCGAGGTCCGCCGGCGTATCGACCCCGCGGGGCACGGTATCGACGATGGTGAAGTCGATCCGCATCCCGGCCTCCAGCGCCCGGAGCTGCTCGAGCTTCTCCTGCAATTCCAGCGGGGACGGCGGCAGTGAGACGTAGCGCTCCAGCGCGGCGCGGCGATAGGCGTAGAGGCCGATATGGTGGTAGCGCGGTCCGTCGCCGGTCGGCGCGGTCGCGCGGGTGAAATAAAGCGCGCGCATGCGCCGGCCGCCGAGCGAGGTTCCGATCGCCTTCACGACGCTCGGCGCGAGGTCCTCCTCCTGGGTGTGGATCTGCGAGGCCAGCGTCGCGATGTCCACGGCCGGATCTTGCAGCGGCGGCAGCACCTCGCGGATGTTGTCGATCGTGATGGTCGGGAAATCGCCCTGGAGATTGACCACGATCTCGGCCTTGCCTGAGGGATCGAGCTTCTGCATCGCCTCGTGGATGCGGTCCGAGCCAGAGGGGTGCTCCGGGCGGGTCATCACGGCTTCGCCGCCATGGGCGGTGACCACGGAGGCGATCTCGTCCGTATCGGTCGCGACCGCGACCCGGCCGATGCCGGCGGCCTCTGCCCGCCGCATCACATGCACGATCATCGGCAGGCCCGCGATGTCTGCGAGCGGCTTGCCGGGCAGGCGGGTGGCGGCCATGCGGGCCGGGATCAGCACCAGGATGCGGGGATCGATCATCGGGTCAAGGGCCTGGAAACGAGAGGTTTTCCGCGTCGAGAAATGGGGTGGGGACGGGCTGAAAGCCGGGTCGCTTATACGGGTTGCCAGACCCCGGGCAAACCGATATCTCAATGGCAAAACTCGGGGAAACAACAAGGAACGTTTGATTCTCCCGAGGCTCGTCCTGGCGGCCGCTCGGCCGCTATTTCCTTACTGTGGTGTGGGGCCTGGCCGGAAATGGACTCTTTCGAACTCAATAAGATTCTCGGTGCCGTGCTGGGCACCTGTCTCATCCTGCTGGTGACGAGCTTCGCCGCCCAGGCGCTGTTCACGCCGAAGCCGCTCGAGAAGCCGGGTTTCGAGATTGCCGTGAAGGAAGACGCCGGCCACGGCAAGGAAGGTGGCGCCGCTGCTGCGCCCTCCGAGCCGATCGAAAAGCTGCTCCAGACCGCTTCCGTCGAAAAGGGCGCTTCGGCTGCCAAGAAATGCGGCGCCTGCCACACCTTCGAGAAGGGCGGCCCGAATCGCGTCGGTCCGAACCTCTATGGCGTCGTCGGCGAAGCCAGGGGCGAGGGCCGCAACGGCTTCAACTTCTCGGCCGCCATGAAGGCCAAGGGCGGCACCTGGTCGTTCGACGACCTCAACAAGTTCATTGCCAATCCGAAGGGCTTCATCCCGGGCACCGCGATGGGCTTCGCCGGCATCCCGAAGGACTCCGAGCGCGCCGACGTCATCGCCTATCTGAATTCGCTGTCAGAGCATCCTCAGCCGATCCCGACGGCGTCGAAGTAAGGCCGTCAAAAACCGATCTTGAATGTGCGGCCAGGCTGAAAAGCCTGGCCGTTCGCTTATCCGGGCCTCGCGGTGAGTTTATCGGGGCGTTTGGCCGCATCCGACAGGCCGCCGGGACTTCCAACATGAGGAAAAAGCAACATATTCCGTCGAAACCTCGCCTATATTGAGCACTTAAAGGGGTAACCTCCTTCAAGACCAGGAATGTTGATTTGGCCATTACCCGACGCGATCTCCTGCTCACCGGCACTGCCGCCGTAGCGCTCCCCGCCCTCGGTTCCGTAGGGGGCCTTCCCGTCATCGGCACGGCCGCGGCGCAATCCGCCAGTGAGGCGCCCTGGCGCCACGCGCTGTCGCTGTTCGGACAGGTCAAATATCCCGCCGACTTCAAGCGCTTCGATTACGTCAATCCGGAAGCGCCCAAAGGCGGTGTCGCGCGCCAGATCGCCGTCGGCACTTTCGATAATTTCAATATCGTAGTGGCGGGAGTGAAGGGGCAGGTCGCCGGTGCCGTCGCGTTCATCTACGAATCCCTCACGACGACCTCGCTCGACGAAGTCTCGACCGAATACGGCGCGCTGGCCGAGGCCGTCAGCCACCCGGCCGACTTTTCCTTCGTCACCTATCGTTTGCGGCCGCAGGCCAAATGGCATGACGGCAAGCCGGTCACTGCGGACGACGTGATCTTCTCGCTGGATGCCTTCAAGAAGCATCACCCGATGTACTCGGCCTATTACAGCCATGTGGTGAAGGCCGAGAAGGTCGGTGAGCGCGAGGTGAAGTTCGTGTTCGACGCACCGGGCAACCGCGAGCTGCCGCAGATCGTCGGGCAGCTCACGGTTTTGCCGAAGCATTGGTGGGAGGGGACCGACGCGCAAGGCCGCAAGCGCGATGTCTCCGCGACCACGCTCGAAATACCGCTCGGTTCCGGTCCCTACAAGGTCAAGGAATTCGTGGCGGGACGGTCGATCGCGCTGGAGCGCGTCAAGGATTATTGGGGGCGCGATTTCGCCACCAATGTGGGCCGCAACAATTTCGACGAGATGCGCTACGAGTATTTCCGCGATGCCACCGTGGCGATCGAGGCTTTCAAGGCCGATCAGGTGGACTGGCGCACCGAGAACAGTGCGAAGAACTGGGCGACAGCCTACGACTTCCCGGCCGTGACCGAAAAGCGGGTGATCCTCGAGGAGTTCGCCAATCGCAGCTCGGGTGTGATGCAGGCTTTCGTGCCGAACCTGCGCCGCGCCAAATTCAAAGATCCTCGCGTCCGTCGCGCGCTCAACTATGCGTTCGACTTCGAGGAGATGAACAAGCAGATCTTCTACGGTCAGTACAAGCGCGTCAGCAGCTATTTCGACGGTATCGACGAGCTCATGGCGACCGGGTTGCCGCAAGGCAAGGAGCTCGAGATCCTCGAGACCGTTCGCGCCGATGTTCCGCCTGAAGTCTTCACGACGGCCTATACCAATCCGGTCGGCGGCAGTCCGGAAGCCGTGCGCGACAATCTTCGCGAGGCGCTGCGCCTGTTCAAGGAGGCCGGTTACGAGGTGCGCGACCGCAAGCTGGTCGATGTCAAGACCGGTGCGCAGTTCACCCTGGAGCTGCTGAATCAGGATCCGAGCTTCGAGCGGGTCACGCTGTTCTACAAGCCGTCGCTGGAACGACTCGGCATCGCGGTCAGCGTGCGCACGGTCGACCCGACTCAATACGAGAACAGGACTCGGGACTGGGATTTCGACGTCGTCACCAACTCATGGGGCGAGTCGCAGTCGCCGGGCAACGAGCAGCGCGAGTTCTGGTCGTCCAAGACGGCCGACATCGCTGGTTCGCGCAATATTGCCGGCATCAAGAATCCGGCGATTGACAAGCTGATCGAGAGGCTGATCTACGCCACGGGTCGCGACGATCTCGTCGCGGCAACCAAAGCGCTCGACCGCGTGCTGCTGTGGAATAACTACGTCGTTCCGCAATGGACCTATTCGAAGATCCGCACCGCGCGCTGGGATCGCTTCGGCCGACCGGCGGAATTGCCCAAATACGGTCAGTCCGGCTTCCCGTTCATCTGGTGGTACGACGCAGACAAGGCGGCACGGATCGCAAAGAAGTCGTGAAGGACATCCCCCGCATGACGCAGATGTCACGCCGCCATGTGCTGGTCTTGGGTGTCGGTAGCGCCGTCGGCGTGTCCCTCGGCGCACCGCTGCTACATGGCGCGCGCGCATCCGAAGCGGGGACCGAGGCGCACGGCATCTCGGCCTTCGGCGATCTCAAATATGCCGCCGATTTCCACCATTTCGGCTACGTCAATGTCGACGCGCCGAAGGGCGGCGCGTTCTCGCTCATTCCCTCGGTGCGGGCCTACAACCAGTCCTACTTCACGTTCTCTTCGCTCAACGCTTACATCCTGAAGGGCGAAGGTGCGCAGGGTATGGACATGACCTTCGCGCCGTTGATGGCGCGGGCCAATGACGAGCCCGACGCGATGTACGGGCTTGCGGCGAAATCGGTGCGAATCTCGCCGGACAAGCTGACCTACACCTTCACGATACGGCCCGAGGCCCGCTTCCACGACGGCTCCCGGCTCACCGCGCATGACGTCGCCTTCTCGCTCAACACGCTGAAGGAGAAGGGCCATCCGCTGATCGTCGTGCAGCTCCGCGATTTCGTGAAGGCCGAGGCGCTGGACGACGCCACCGTGGCCGTCACCTTCGCGCCGAACCGCGCGCGCGACGTGCCGCTCTATGTCGCAAGCCTGCCGATCTTCTCGAAGGCCTATTATGCCACGCGCGCCTTCGATGAATCGACGCTCGATACGCCGCTGGGCTCCGGCCCGTACAAGGTCGGCAGGTTCGAGGTGAACCGCTATGTCGAATATGAGCGCGTCAAGGACTGGTGGGGCGCCGACCTGCCGGTCTGCCGCGGCAGCTACAATTTCGACACGGTGCGCTACGAATTCTACCGCGACCGCGACGTTGCCTTCGAAGGCTTCACCGGCAAGAACTATCTGTTCCGCGAGGAGCTCACCTCGCGCATCTGGGCCACACGCTATGATTTCCCGGCGATCAAGGACGGCCGGGTCAAGCGCGAGCAGCTGCCGGACGAGACCCCGTCGGGTGCGCAGGGCTGGTTCATCAACATCCGCCGCGACAAGTTCAAGGATCCGCGCGTGCGGGAGGCGCTGACCTACGCCTTCGACTTCGAATGGACCAACAAGTCGATCATGTACGGCGCCTATGCGCGCACGCACTCGCCATTCCAGAACTCCGACATGATGGTATCAGGCCCGCCTTCGCCCGAAGAGCTCGCGCTGCTCGAGCCCTTCCGCGGCAAGGTGCCTGACGAAGTGTTCGGCCAGCCTTTCGTGCCGCCGGTGTCGGACGGATCGGGACAGGACCGCAGCCTGCTGCGCAAGGCGGGCGAGCTGCTCAACGAGGCGGGCTACGTCGTCAAGGATCGCAAGCGGGTGCTGCCCAATGGCGAGCCTTTCACGATCGAGTTCCTGAACGACGAGCAGTCGATCCAGCCGCATCACGGGCCGTACCTGAAGAACCTCGCAACGCTCGGCATCGACGCCACGTTTCGCCTGGTCGATGCCGTGCAGTACCGCGCGCGGCTCGAGGATTTCGATTTCGACATGACGATCCAACGCTTCTCGATGTCGGCGACGCCCGGCGACGCCATGCGGGCGTTCTTCTCCTCCCAGGCGGCCAAGACCAAAGGCTCCTACAATCTCGCCGGCATCTCCGATCCGATCATCGACGCGCTGATCGAGAAGATCATTGCCGCCCAGACCAGGGCGGAGCTGACCACGGCCTGCCGCGCCTTCGATCGCGTGTTCCGGGCCGGGCGCTACTGGGTGCCTCAGTGGTACGCAAACTTTCATCGCGTGGCCTATTGGGACCAGTTCAGCCATCCCGACAAGCCGGCGAAATATGCGCAAGGCGTCGGTGCGCCGGAGAACTGGTGGTTCGATGCCGCCAAGGCGACCAAGCTCGAGCAGGCGAAATAATCATGAGCGCCTATATCGCCCGCCGCATCCTCCTGATGATCCCGACCCTGCTCGGGATCCTCTTCGTCTCCTTCGTCGTCGTGCAATTCGCGCCGGGCGGCCCGGTCGAGCGCGTCATCGCGCAGCTCTCGGGCGCCGACACCGGCGGCAGCTCGCGCATCTCGGGCGGCGGTGATTTCGCTCAGCGCGCGCCCGGTCAGCTGGGCGCTGGTGGCGACGCCATCAATTCGAAATATCGCGGCGCGCAGGGCCTGGACCCTGACTTCATCAAGAAGCTGGAGAAGCAATTCGGCTTCGACAAGCCGGCCCCCGAACGCTTCGCGCTGATGGTGTGGAATTTCGCCCGCTTCGATTTCGGCAACAGCTATTTTCGCGATGTCAGCGTGCTCCAGCTGATCAAGGAAAAGCTCCCGGTCTCGATCTCGCTTGGCATCTGGCTGACGCTGCTAACCTACCTGATCTCGATTCCGCTCGGCATCCGGAAGGCAGTCAAGGACGGAACGCGCTTCGATACCTGGACGTCGAGCGTGCTCGTGCTCGGCTACGCGATTCCCGGCTTCCTGTTCGCGATCCTCCTGATCATCCTGTTCGCCGGGGGCTCGTTCTTCAACTGGTTCCCATTGCGCGGACTGACGTCAGACGGCTGGTCGCAATTTCCCTGGTACTGGAAGATCATCGATTACTTCTGGCATTTGACGCTGCCGCTGATCGCCATGGGGCTCGGCGCGTTCACCACCATGACGTTCCTGACCAAGAACTCGTTTCTGGATGAGATCCGCAAGCAATACGTGATGACCGCGCGCGCAAAGGGCTGCAGCGAGAATCGGGTGCTCTATGGCCACGTCTTCCGCAACGCGATGCTCATCGTGATCGCGGGCTTTCCCAGCACCTTCATTCACGCTTTCTTCTCGGGCTCGCTTCTGATCGAGACCATCTTCTCACTGGATGGGCTCGGACTGCTCAGTTTCGAGAGCGTTCTCAACCGCGACTATCCCGTGGTGTTCGGCACGCTCTTCATCTTTTCGCTTGTCGGCCTCGTGATCAACCTCATCTCTGACCTGACCTACATGTGGATCGATCCGCGGATCGATTTCGAGGCACGGGAGGTCTGATGACACTGACCGCCCCGACCCCGATCGAAACCACCGCAAAGTCGCCGCTCGGCGATGCCGTGCCGATCACACGCAAGCCGTTCGTGCCATCTCCGCTCAACCGGCGGCGCTGGCAGAATTTTAGGGCGAACCGGCGCGGTTACTGGTCGTTCTGGATCTTCATGATCCTGTTCGTGGTGTCGCTGTTTGCCGAGCTGATCGCCAATGACCGGCCATTCCTGATCAAGTACGACGGCCATCTCTACTGGCCGGCCTTCGTCACCTATTCCGAGACGACCTTCGGTGGCGACTTCGAGACGGCGGCCGACTACCGCGATCCCTATTTGCAGAAGCTGATCAAGGACAAGGGTGGCAGCATCGTCTGGCCGCTGATCCGCTATTCCTACGACACCCACAATCTCGACCTGCCGACGCCGGCGCCGTCGCCGCCGACCTGGATGCTGACGGAGGCGCAGTGCAAGCCTGTCGTCGAGAAGAAGGGCCTCAAGAGCTGCCGCGACCTCGAATACAACTGGCTCGGCACCGACGATCAGGGCCGCGACGTGGTTGCGCGCCTGATCTACGGTTTCCGTATCTCGGTGCTGTTCGGCCTGTGCCTGACCATTGTCTCCTCCGTCGTCGGCATCGCGGCCGGCGCGGTGCAGGGCTATTTCGGCGGCTGGGTCGATCTGTTGTTCCAGCGTTTCATCGAGATATGGACTGCGATCCCTTCGCTCTACCTCTTGCTGATCCTCTCGTCGGTGCTCGTGCCTGGCTTCTTCGTGCTGCTCGGCATCCTGCTCCTGTTTTCCTGGGTGTCGCTGGTCGGGCTCGTGCGCGCGGAGTTCCTGCGCGGGCGCAATTTCGAGTACATCCAGGCCGCGCGCGCCCTCGGCGTGTCGAACGCCGTGATCATGTTCAAGCATCTGCTGCCGAACGCGATGGTCGCGACGATGACGTTCCTTCCGTTCATCGTCTCCTCGTCGGTCATGACGCTCACGGCCCTCGATTTCCTCGGCTTCGGGTTGCCGCCCGGCTCGCCGTCGCTCGGCGAACTGCTGTCGCAGGGCAAGTCCAACGTGCAGGCGCCCTGGCTTGGTTTCTCCGGCTTCTTCTCGGTCGCGATCATGCTGTCGCTCTTGATCTTCATCGGCGAAGCCGTGCGCGACGCCTTCGATCCGCGCAAGACGTTCAAGTGAGGGCGTGATGGACGCGATCAACCAGCCCCTGCTTGCCGTCCGCGACCTCTCGGTGGCCTTCCACCAGGGCGGCGCCACCACGCTCGCGGTCGACAAGGTCTCGTTCCAGATCAAGCGCGGCGAATGCGTCGCACTGGTCGGCGAGTCCGGTTCCGGCAAGTCGGTCAGCGCGCTCTCGATCCTGAAGCTCCTGCCCTATCCGAATGCCTCGCATCCCTCGGGCAGCATCCGCTTCAAGGGGCGGGAGCTGATCGACCAGTCCGAGCAGCAGATGCGGGAGATTCGCGGCAGCGATATCTCCATCATCTTCCAGGAACCGATGACCTCGCTCAATCCGTTGCACACGATCGAGGCGCAGATTGGCGAGATCATCCAGCTCCACAATCCGACCAGCAATGCCGAGGCGCGCAAGCGGACGCTGGAACTGCTGACGCAGGTCGGCATTCCCGAGCCTGAAACGCGGCTCAACAGCTATCCGCACCAGCTCTCCGGTGGTCAGCGCCAGCGCGTGATGATCGCGATGGCGCTCGCCAACGAGCCGGACCTCTTGATCGCGGACGAGCCGACCACGGCGCTCGACGTCACCGTGCAGGCGCAGATCCTGACGCTGCTCGCGGAAATTCGCTCACGGCTCGGCATGAGCCTGCTGTTCATCACCCACGATCTCGGCATCGTGCGCCGCATCGCCGACCAAGTCTGTGTCATGAAGGGCGGTGAGATCGTCGAGCAGGGGCCGGTCGAGCAGGTCTTCAGGACCCCGAACCATCCCTATACGCGCGACCTGCTCGCGGCGGAGCCGAAGCCCGATCCGGCGCCGCCGCAGCCGAATGCACCGGTGGTGATGTCCGCCGATGATTTGAAGGTCTGGTTTCCGATCAAGCGCGGCCTGATGCGCAAGACGGTCGGCCACATCAAGGCGGTCGACGGCGTCAGCATTGCCGTACGCAAGGGCGAGACGCTCGGCGTTGTCGGCGAGTCCGGCTCGGGCAAGACCACGCTCGGGCTCGCCCTGATGCGGCTGATTTCCTCGAACGGGCGCATCGTGTTCCTCGGCAAAGATATCCAGGGCCTGCGCTTCAAGGAGATGCGCCCCTTCCGGCGCGACATGCAGATCGTGTTCCAGGATCCGTTCGGCTCGCTCAGCCCGCGCATGTCGGTTGCCGACATCATCGCCGAGGGCCTCACCGTGCACCAGCCAAAGCTGTCGCGCGAGGAGCGTGAGGAGCGCGTCGTCAAGGCACTCGAGGACGTCGGGTTGAAGGCGGACACCCGCTATCGCTATCCGCATGAATTTTCCGGCGGCCAGCGCCAGCGCATCAGCATCGCGCGCGCGGTGGTGCTGGAGCCGGATTTCGTCGTGCTGGACGAGCCGACCAGCGCACTCGACATGCTGATTCAAGCGCAGATGGTCGACCTCTTGCGGGAACTCCAGCGCAGGCGCGATCTCACCTACATGTTCATCTCGCACGATTTGCGCGTCGTCGCCTCGCTCGCCAGCCATCTCATCGTGATGCGCGGCGGCAAGGTGGTCGAGGAGGGACAGGCCGCCGAACTGTTCAAGAGCCCGAAGACGGATTACACGCGCGCGCTCTTCGCGGCGGCGTTCCGGCTGGAGACGGCGGGGAACGGGGCGGTGGCGACCTAGTCTTCAGTCGGATGGGTAGAGCGAAGCGAAACCCATCGCATCGCAGCGCGTGGTGAGAACGATGGGTTTCGCTGCGCTCTACCCATCCCACGAAGTCGTGCTACAGCCGCTTGATCGTGACGATTTCGCTGCCTGCTGCCTTGATCCGCGCGATCGCCGGTTCGGTCGCCTCGATCGCGGTTGCCATGTGATGGGCGTTGGCGTGAACCATGGTGCTGCCATCGCGGACGATGGCGACATGTCCCTTCCAGAAAATGAGATCGCCGCGTTGCAGCTTGGTCCGCTCATGCGGCTCCAGCGCGCGGCCGAGCCCTGCCTGTTGCATGTCGCTGTCGCGCGGGCAGCCGATGCCTGCTGCTGTCAGCGAGACCTGCACGAGTCCGGAGCAATCGATACCGAGGCTGCTCTTGCCGCCCCAGAGATAGGGCGTGCCGACGAAGCGCTCGGCGACCGCGACGAAGTCCGGCTCGCGATGATCGAGCCGGGCGAGATGGGCCTTCGGCAGATATTGTCCGTCGCGCGTCACGGCGAAGCTGCCGTCCTCGCGCACCACCGCAATCTTCGAGCCCAGCGCGAGCGTGCCGGCCGGCGGCAGCTTGATCGAGGGACCGGGGAAGGCGAATGTCCGGAGCGCGCTCACCTTGTGGGTCGGGGCGGCCGATGGCTTCATCAGCGCTGCATCAGGCAGCCAGCCGACATAACCATCGCCACCAAGCTGGCCCCAGGCCCAGCCCTCGCCATTGCGATCGTAGACCGTGACGCGTTCGCCGCGCAGCGCCTCCGTCATCAGCATCGCGTTCGACGACGGCTGCTCGCGCACGGGTGCGATCGCCTCGAAGACCTCGAATTCCTCGCCCGTGACGAAGCGGTCGGCTTGCACCTTGCCTTCGAGATATTTCGCGGCGAGGTCGCCGCGCGCCGGTGTCAGCCTTGGATCGTGTGCTGGATCATGCATAGCGCTCGCTCAGTAATGTGTAGATGGCGCGCGCGGCCTGGCATTCGCCGCCTTCGGGCCGCGCCGGCTTCGCCGACGGGGTCCAGCCGTAAATATCCACATGAAGCCAGCTCTTTGCCTGCTCGACGAACCGTTGCAAGAACAGCGCGCAGGTGATCGAGCCGGCAAAGCCGCCGGAGGGTGCGTTGGTGATGGTGGCGGTCTTGGAGTCCAGCCACGCATCGTAAGGCGGCCACAGCGGCATGCGCCACAACGGATCGTTCTCCTTCGCCGCGCAACGCGCGACGTCGGCGGCCAGCGTCTCATCATTGGTGTAAAAGGGCGGTAAATCCGGCCCCAGCGCGACGCGCGCCGCGCCAGTCAGCGTGCCCAAATCGATCAGAAGGTCCGGCTTTTCCTCGTCGGCCAGCGCCAGCGCGTCGGCGAGCACGAGCCGGCCCTCCGCGTCGGTGTTGCCGATCTCGACCGTGATGCCCTTGCGCGAGGTGAAGATGTCGAGCGGCCGGAAGGCATTGCTGGAGACGGCATTTTCGACCGCCGGAATCAGCACGCGCAGGCGGACCTTGAGCTTCGCATCCATCACCATGCGCGCGAGCGCCAGCACGTTGGCGGCACCGCCCATGTCCTTCTTCATGATCAGCATGCCGCTCGACGGCTTGAGGTCGAGCCCGCCGGTGTCGAAGCAGACGCCCTTGCCGACCAGCGTCACCTTGGGATCGGCCGGATCGCCCCAGACGATGTCGATCAGCCGCGGCGCGCGGTCGGAGGCCATGCCGACGGCGTGGATCAGTGGAAAATTCGTCCTCAGATCCTCGCCGATGGTGCAGGCAAAGCTCGCACCGAATTCCGTGGCGAGCGCTTGCGCGGCCGCGGCGAGCTCTTCCGGGCCCATGTCGTTAGCCGGCGTGTTGATGAGATCGCGCGCCAGCATCGCGGCATCCGCCATGCGATTGATCTCGGCCGCGTCGACGCCATCGGGCGGTACCAGCCGGACGGCGGGGCGGTCAGCCTTGCGGTAGCGGGCGAAGCGGTAGCTGCCGAGTGCAAAGGCGAGCGACGCCAACCGCGCATCGTGGGGGGCATTGGCAAAGTGATAGATGCCCGGCGGCAGCAGGCCAGGCAGGGCGCCCGGCCGGAACAGGTCGCGTGATCTCGCGCCCTCGTCCTCGAGTCCGAACAGCACTTGCGCGATCGCTCCGTCCGGGGCGGGCAGCGCGAGATAGCCACCCGGCTTGGCGGCAAAGGCGCTCGCGGCGGCGAACTGGCGCTGCACCGGCGGCAATTTCTCGGCGACCTGATCCCAGCTCGACTTGGTGACGAAGGTGATCGGGATGGCGGTGGGCGATGTCTCGAAGACAGAAGGCATTGGCGGGTCCGGATCGTCAGATCAAGCAGGTCATGCGAACGGACGAGACTTCGCAGAGTTTCGCCGCGGCTGCAATCGGCTTTGCTGTCACCGTTCAGCGACCCGCTACTCGCCGCAAGGGGCCCATGCTAGGTTCCGGCAACGGCCGCCGGATCGACTGGGAAAGTGTGCAGGAGATGACCGGCGGCCGAAGACGAGGCCTGCCGGGAGGAAACTGCAATGGAATTTGTGTGGAGCGTGGTCACATTCATCGGCCAGGTCGTCGAGGCGATTTTTGGTTATGTCGAGCATCATCACTGGATCTTCGCATTCCTTGCCGGCGGTTACGTCTTCTATCTCCACGACCGCTCCGTCCACGCGCGGTTCGATGCGCTCGACAAGCGCATCGACGAAATCCGCAAGCGGCTTGCCATCGAATATTGATCGGGTGAGCGAAACCATCGCCGGGCGGATCTCGTACCCATGCTGAGAACTGCCGTTCACGAGCGCGCGGCCGCGGGGCTTTACTAGCGCCGCGGTTGTGGCATTATTGATGGATATTTTAGATTGTGCCGTGCGGTTCTGCCGAGCGCAACAACGCGGCGGGCCGGCTTGATATCCGGCCAAACCTGTTCGTCGAAAGCATTCTTCTCATCGTTTGGGCGGCGCAGCATTCGCAAATGAGCGGCGCAAAATGGATAGAGCGTTCGTTATTGCGCAGATTTCCGACCTGCATCTGGACGGGTCAGGCCGGCTGCTGGCGACGACCGAGGCGCTCGGTGCCGCAATCCGCCAGGCGATGGCGGACTTCGCGGACGTTCCCGATCGCATTCTGCTGATCACGGGTGATCTCGTGGACGACCCGACGCCGCGCGCGCTGGACGAAGCGCTCGCCGTCATCGCGTCCTTCCGGCAGACCGGACTGTTCACCGACATCCAGGCGGTCGCGGGCAATCACGACGTCAAGCGCCCGAGCCAGCGCGCGGGCCGCCACGACGTCTATGATTATTTGCATCTGCCGCGGAGCTCGAAGAGCGTCTATTACCGCCAGGCCGGCCTCGATCTGGTGCTGCTGGACTCCAACCGCGCGAGCCTCTCGACGCTCGCGAGCGGCCATGTCGACGAGAGCGCCTACAGCGCGCTTGTCGCGGATTCCGCCCGGCTGAGCGTCGAGCTCGCGGGCAGCATGGGATCCGTGGGGCGCGCCGACTATGCCGAGCCGGCGGAAAACCTGGTGCGCGTACTGGCGTTGCATCATCATCCGCTGCCGCAGGCGACCGGCGAAGGAAAGCGGTTTCTCGGCGTCCCCGACGAACCGCTGATGTATCTCGCGGCGCCCGCAACGTTCCTCGAAGCGGCGACGTCGCTCAACGTCAATCTGGTCCTGCACGGACACCGGCATGTCGAGGGGCTCACCCGCTATTCGATTCCGGATCCGCGTGCCACGCGGAGCGAAAGCGGCGAAGCCTTCTGGCGTACGATCTACGTGCTCTCCTGTCCGTCCTCGACCGGGCAGGCCGGTGACGATGCCGGCTTCAACATCATTCATTTTGGCGCATCGTCCCAGGCCGGCCGCACGGAGCACCAGTTCGCGATCACGCGCTATTCGCGGCCGCGCAACGACGGCACCTTCGGGCTGCTCGACTCGAACCTGCCGGACGGCGTCATCAGGTTGCCGGCAGGACGGGATTTTTCGCGTGATCCCGCCGTCCAGTCGGCCATCGAGATCGCCTCATGTGCGATGCTGAAGCGTGATCAAGTCGCCGCACAGGCTCGCCGGCTCCTGATGCGCCGCGCTTTCTATGCCGACAGCGAGGTGGACTGGCCGAGCGCGCTCCACGCCTATCTCGTGACCTCATGGGGCTGGGCCGATATCGAGGGCAAGTTCGCGAGATCGGAGCGCAGGGATGACGCCGGAGCGCTGGCCGCGGTGAAGTTGCTGCTGCGCCGCCTGATCGAGCACTGCGCCGATGTGCTCGGCATTGACGATGTTCAGCTCGACGAGCTGCTTGCGAAGCGGCTGGTCAACCGCGACGACTTCCGGCGCGAATGGCCCGGGATGCCGAGCGCGGGCGTCGATGTTGCCCAGGCGCGGCGGCTGCAATTGCTGCTGCACGACCTGAACGAGCCGGTGAGGGTGCTCGGTCTCGAGCTGGCCCTCGGTGGCGAGCCGCCGCCGCAGACACCGCCGTGAGGGGCAGCCAGGCTGACGTTAACCGGCCGTTAGGGTTAACAGTCTATTGCTGGCGCGTTCGGCTCGATCAATCGGCTCGTGAGTCAAAAGCGTCATGCGTCAACGGTTCAGTCTTGCCCGGCTTCTCGCGTCCACTTCGCTGGTGGCGGCAGTGGCCATGGGCCTCGGCGGCTGCACGGCCATGTCGAAACTCTCCGACGTCACAGGCTCTGTCGGGCCGCGGACGGAAGCCGCCCCCGCCGATCCCGCGCGCGCCGTCGACGTCTATGGCGAGCGCTACCGTGCCAATCCCAAGGACGCCGACGCGGCGCTCGGCTACGGCCAGGCCTTGCGCGCCAACGGCCAGCGCGCCCAGGCCGCCGCCGTGCTCGAGCAGGCGACCATCGCCAATCCCGGCAACAAGGCGCTGCTCGCGCAGTATGGCCGCGCGCTCGCCGACAACGGCAATTTTCAGCAAGCCTTCGATGTGCTGTCGAAGGCGCACTCGCCCGACAATCCGGACTGGCGCCTGCTCTCGGTGCAGGGCACCGCGCTCGATCAGATGGGCCGCCACGACGAGGCGCGTTCCTATTATGCGAGCGCGCTGAGGATCGCACCAGGCGATCCCGGCGTGCTCTCCAATCTCGGCCTGTCCTACATGTTGTCGAAGGACCTGCCGAAGGCCGAAGAGGCGTTGCGGCAGGCCTACGCCTCGCCGCGCGCCAGTACCCGGGTGCGGCAGAATCTCGGCCTCGTCATCGGTCTCCAGGGCCGCTTCGCCGAAGCCGAGACGATCGTGAAGGCCGACCTGCCGCCCGACCAGGCCGCGGCCAATGTCGCTTACCTCAAGGAAATGCTGAGCCGCAGCGACGCTCCGCGCGGCGCACCGAAGCGGACGCCGGTCGCCTCGCTCAGCCAGCCCGATTGATCAGAACCTGATCTTGCAATCCTGAAGCTGCCGGCGGACCGCGCGCGGTCCGCGTCTCGACGTCAGTGCAGCTCGCTGATCTTGATGCCGGTCGGTCCGAGAATGACGACGAACAGCACCGGCAGGAAGAACAGGATCATCGGCACCGTCAACTTCGGCGGCAGCGCGGCGGCCTTCTTCTCGGCCTCGTTCATGCGCATGTCGCGGTTTTCCTGCGCCATGACGCGCAAGGAATGCCCGAGCGGGGTGCCGTAGCGCTCCGCCTGCTGAAGCGCGAGACACACCGACTTGACGCCCTCGAGCCCGGTGCGCCGCGCCAGGTTCTCATAGGCGACCTTGCGATCCTGCAAATAGGACAGCTCGGCCGTGGTCAGGGTGAACTCCTCGGACAGCGCGATCGACTGGCCAACGATTTCGGTAGCGACCTTCCGGAACGCCATTTCGACCGACATGCCGGATTCGATACAGATCAGGAGCAGGTCGAGCGCATCGGGGAAGGCGCGCTTGATCGATAGCTGGCGCTTGGAGATCGCATTCTTGAGGAACAGCATGGGCGCCTGAAGGCCGAGATAGGCCGCGCCGATGCAGATGCCGATCTTGATCGGCATCGACTGCTGCATATGCGCGATCAGGAACACGTAGATGATCGAGCCGACGAACAGCACGAGCGGAGCCACCATGCGGGCGAAGAGGAAGGTGATGTAGGGCGCCTGGCCGCGATAGCCCGCCATGATGAGCTTGTCGCGCGCGGCTTCCTGCGCGAGCCATTTGGTGAGGTTGAAGTCCTCGACGACCCGGGAGACGACCTGCTTCGGCGTTTGGCGCAGCGAGACCTTCTCGCTCTTGTTGAGGCGCTCGCGCTCGCGCTGGCGGATGCGCTCGCGCTCACTCGCCACCGCCTTCATGCGCTTGGCGAGGCCTTCGCCGGCGAAAAGCGGCATCACCAGCGTATAGACGGTGGCGCTGGCGGCGATGGCCGCCAGCAGCATGGTCATGAAGCGGACATCATGCAGTTTCGAAACGAGGAATTCGACCATACGGCACCGTTAGAAATCGAAATTGATCATCTTCTTCATCACCATGATGCCAATCGACATCCAGACGACGCAGCCGACCAGCATGAGCTGGCCGGTCGGATGGGTCCAAAGCAGCGAGATGTAGTGCGGAGTCGTGAGATAGACGAGGAACATCACGATCGGCGGCAGCGAGCCGATGATGCCGGCCGAGGCCTTGGCCTCCATCGACATCGCCTGGATCTTTTCCTTCATCTTCTTGCGGTCGCGCAGCACCTTGGAGAGGTTGCCGAGCGCTTCGGAGAGGTTGCCGCCGGATTTTTGCTGGATCGAGATGACGATGCCGAAGAAGTTGGCTTCCGGCAGCGGCATGCGCTCGTACAGACGCGAGCAGGCCTCGCCGAGCGGCATGCCGATCGCCTGGGTCTCGATGATGGCCAGGAACTCGCTGCGCAGCGGCTCAGGCGAGTCGGCGGCGACGACCTTGATCGATTCGAACAGTGGCAGGCCCGCCTTGATGCCGCGAACGATCACGTCGACCGCATCGGGCAGCGCCGCCAGGAATTTGTTTTCGCGTCGCTTCTTCAGGAAGCCCAGCGCCCAGCGCGGCAGGCCGAAGCCGCCGGCGAAGGCAAGGCCCGCGGCGCCAAGCAGGCCGCCGCCAACGAACATGGCGGCCGCGAACAGCACTCCCGCCACGACGGCGGACACGATCCAGAATTTCTGTGGCGTCCAGTCGAGCCCTGCCTGCGACAGGCGAACACCGAGCGGAACGCTCTTCTCCTGCTGGCGCCGCGCCTCGAGATCCTTGAGCGACGTCTCGACCTGCTCGCGGCGCGACCGCTGGCTCTTTTCGGTCTGCTTGGCCGCGGGCGCATCGGCGCGCGCGATCGAGGCACGGCGGTTTTCCGCCTTCCGTTCTCCGGACAGGAGCGGATAAAGGAACACCCAGGCGATGCCGCCGACGGCGGCGGTGGCTAGGAAGGCGAGGGCAAGGACCTGCATGTTCATGGCTGCGCCGATCTGCTCATGTCTTCGGCGCGACTTCCGCCGCATCGAGCGCGGCGGCAAGGCGCTTCTCGTCGCCGTAATAGCGCGCACGCTCCCAGAATTTCGGGCGGCCGATGCCGGTCGAGCGGTGCCGGCCGATGATCTTGCCGTTGGCGTCCTCGCCGACCATGTCGTAGAGGAAGATGTCCTGGGTGATGATGGTGTCGCCTTCCATGCCCATCACCTCGGTGATGTGCGTGATGCGGCGCGAGCCGTCGCGCAGGCGCGCGGCCTGGACGATGACGTCGATCGAAGCGCAGATCATCTCGCGGATGGTGCGCGAGGGCAGTGAGAAGCCGCCCATCGTGATCATGGATTCGCAGCGCGACAGTGCTTCGCGCGGATTGTTGGCGTGGAGCGTGCCCATCGAGCCGTCATGACCGGTGTTCATGGCCTGGAGCAGGTCGAACGCCTCGGGTCCGCGGACTTCGCCGACGATGATGCGTTCGGGGCGCATACGCAGGCAGTTGCGCACCAATTCGCGCATGGTGACCTGGCCTTCGCCCTCGATGTTGGGCGGACGGGTTTCGAGTCGCACCACGTGCGGCTGCTGGAGCTGGAGCTCGGCCGCGTCCTCGCAGGTGATGATGCGCTCGTCGTGCTCGATGTAGTTGGTCAGGCAGTTGAGCAGCGTGGTCTTGCCGGAGCCGGTGCCGCCGGAGATCAGCACGTTGCAGCGGACGCGGCCGATGATCTGGAGGATTTCCGCGCCCTCCGGCGAGATCGCGCCGAACCTGACCAGCTGATCCAGCGTCAGCTTGTCCTTCCTGAATTTTCGAATGGTGAGCGTGGGCCCGTCGATCGACAGCGGCGGCACGATGGCGTTGACGCGGGAGCCGTCGGCGAGGCGCGCGTCGCAGATCGGCGAGGATTCGTCGACGCGCCGGCCGACCTGGCTGACGATGCGCTGGCAGATGTTGAGGAGCTGCTGGTTGTCGCGGAAGCGGATACCGGTGCGCTGGATCTTGCCGGCGACCTCGATGTAGACGGTGTCGGCGCCGTTGACCATGATGTCGGCGATGTCGTCGCGCGACAGCAGAGGCTCCAGCGGGCCGTAGCCGAGAACGTCGTTGCAGATATCGTCGAGCAGCTCTTCCTGCTCGGCGATCGACATCACGATGTTCTTGATCGCGATGATCTCGTTGACGATGTCGCGGATTTCCTCGCGCGCGGACTCGGAGTCGAGCTTGGCGAGCTGGGCGAGGTCGATGGCCTCGATCAGCGCACCGAAGATCGTTGCCTTGACCTCGTAGTAATTGTCCGAGCGGCGGGATTCCATGGCCGGCGCCGGCCGCGCGGGGGCAAGCGGCGGCGAGGCGACGGCCGGCGGGGGCGGCGCGCGCGACACCGCGGGCGCCGGAGCCTGGGCAGGCTCTGGCGACACGGCGCCGGGCTTGGGAGCCCGAGTATCGGTGTCTGTTCCGCTACGCTTACCGAACACTTAACAACTCCATGCGGCGGCTTATTTTCCCCGCAACTTGTCAATCAGGGGTGAAAGCAAGGAAGACTTTTGCTTCTTCGTCTCGCTGCGGCCGGTCAGGCGCTGGGCGATTTGAAGGAACATTTCGATCGACTTGTGGTTGGCGGAGATCTCCGCGATCATCTGGCCGTTGTTGGCGGCCGAGCCGAAGATCTGCGGTTCGAACGGGATCGAGACGACCGGCTGGCTCTCGATCGCCTTGGCGAACTCGGCGGCGGCAATTTCGGGCCGTTTCGGGACGCCGACCTGGTTCAGGCAGTAGAGCGGAGGCCGATCGTTGGGCCGCGAGGCCTTCAGCAGATCGAACAGGTTCTTGGTGTTGCGCAGATTGGCGAGATCAGGCGCTGCCACAATCAGGATGTCGTCCGCCCCGATCAGGGCGCGCTTGGTCCAGCCCGACCATTGATGCGGAACGTCGAGCACGATGCACGGCATGGTGGAGCGCAGCGTGTCGAACACGGCATCGAAGGCGTCGGTGCCGAAATCATAGACCCGGTCGAGCGTCGCCGGCGCCGCCAGCAGGCTGAGATGGTCGGTGCATTTCGACAGCAGGCGGTCGATGAAGGCGGTGTCGACGCGATCCGGCGAGAACACGGCATCCGCAATACCTTGCGGCGGGTCCTGGTTGTAGTCGAGCCCGGCGGTGCCGAAGGCGAGGTCGAGATCGGCGACGACCGAGTCCATTGCGAGGTCGCGCGCGATCGCCCACGCGACGTTGTGGGAGATGGTGGACGCGCCGACGCCGCCCTTGGCGCCGACCACGGCAATGATGCGGCCGACCGCCTTGGCTTCGGGCGCCGAGAACAGGTTGCAGATCGAGCGCACGACGTCGATCGCGCCGACCGGCGCGAGCACGTAGTCGCTGACGCCGCGGCGCACCAGCTCGCGGTAGAGCGTGACGTCGTTGATGCGGCCGATCACGACCACGCGGGTGCCGGCGTCGCAGACCGTGGCGAGATGGTCGAGGCCGGTCAGAAGATCGTTGCGGCCGTCGCTCTCGAGCACGATCACGTTCGGCGTCGGCGCCGAGCGGTAGGCTTCGATCGCGGCCGCCATGCCGCCCATCTGGATCTTCAGATGGGCCTTGCCGAGACGACGGTCTTCGCCGGCCGACTGCACCGCGGCAGCGGTCTCGACGGTCTCGCAGAAAGCCTGGACCGACACGCGCGGTGAGGGAGCAATATGCTCCTCGACCGGCGTCGGCGCCTCGGACTGCTCTTGTTGAGTCTGGCGAGCGTAGCTGATCATTTGCCGGTGTCGCTGAGTTTGGCCTTTTCGGCCTCAGGATAGGTGGTCGCCGTCGTCGTTCCCTTGCGATACTTCTCGAAGGCCGTGGTGCGACGCGCCGTATAGGACGGCGTTTCAGGCCGCGGCTGCTCGAGGTCCGACGGATTGTCGATCATCGCCGCCATGTTGCGCTGATAGGCGCAGCCGTAATTGTAATAGTCCTTGTTCTCGAACCAGCTCTTGTTCTTCATCGAGGGGCCGATGTCGTCCGGCCACAGGCCACAGGGACCGGCGATCGCGGCGATCTTGGAATAGGTGAGCCGGATCGGCGGCAGGAAGCGCCTGTCTTCCGGCTGGTAGGGGCGAATGTTGACGCCCCGCGGCGGAACGCCCGCGCCCGCCAGCATCGCCTGGATCTCGCGCATCGTGTCCGCGACCGGACGCGCGTTGGGCGTACCGGACGGCACGTCGATGCGGATGGCGCCGGTGCCTTCGTGCAGCCAGGCCGAGGCGACGCCCATCACGTCGGCGCGCTGGGCGGCGGTCAATCCGCCGCGGGCGTGGCCGACGAAGACGACGATCGAGCGGTTCTGCTCCTCGATCGCGATCGGATGGCGCTGCTTGTAATCGTCGGGGATGGAGGCCGTGACCGCTTCGTTGTGCTGGCAGCCGCCGAGGGCGAGCGCCAAGCCGACGAGCGCGCCACCGAAACGGATGGCGCGTTTGCGAATCTGGGGTGGTGCTGTGATCATCGTGAAATCCCCGTTCCGCCTCAGTCGGTAATGAAGCCGTAGGTGCCGCGGTAGTTCTTGGCCGGTTCGGTCCGGCCGGGCACGCCGTAGATGCGGTTGATATTGCCGAGCAGCTCGGCCTGCGGGTCTGCAGGCGCGGCGAAGCCGTCATCCGGCCGCGACAGGTCCTTTGGCGACGCGGCGCGAACGACATAAGGTGTCACGATCACCACCAGCTCGGTCGCGTTGTTGACGAAGTCACGGCTGCGGAACAGCGTACCGAGGATCGGGAGCTGCATCAGTCCCGGCAACCCGCTGACCGCCTGCTTGGTCTGCTGCTGGATCAGGCCGGCCATGGCCATCGCGCCGCCGGAGGG
Organism: Bradyrhizobium sp. S3.7.6; assembly: GCF_054061875.1. Taxonomy (NCBI): domain Bacteria; kingdom Pseudomonadati; phylum Pseudomonadota; class Alphaproteobacteria; order Hyphomicrobiales; family Nitrobacteraceae; genus Bradyrhizobium; species Bradyrhizobium sp. S3.7.6. The sequence continues at coordinate 1,844,445 of NZ_JBSSEQ010000001.1, forward strand.
AATTTCGAGCGAGGTTTCGGCGCGGCGGGTCTTGATCGAGGGCACCGTCAGCGAGTTCACCGAGTTCGAGGTCACAGCCTGCGACAGCGTGATCGAATTTTCGTTCGACAGTTCCGAGACCTCGGTCATCACGCGCAGGCTGATCTTGCCCTCGCTCAGCACGATGGGGGTGAAGTTGAGCGAGATACCGAACTTCTTGAAGCTGATCTGGGTGGTACAGACATGCGTGGTGGGATCGCACGCATAGCCCGCCGGTACCGGGAATTCGCCGCCGGCGATGAAGGTCGCGGACTCACCGGAGATCGCGGTCAGGTTCGGCTCGGCCAGCGTCCGGATCACGCCGGCGCTCTCCATCGCGCGCAGGGTCGCCTGCACCGACGGCGTCGCGCCGAACTTCGTGGTCAGGGCGTTGCCGTCCACCAGGTTCTTGCCAAGAGCCGTGAAGGGGTTGGAGTTGGTGAAGCTCACCACCGAGGTGCCGTAGTTCAGGTTCGCCGTGAGATCGATGCCAAGCTGCTTGATGATGGTGCGCGCGACTTCGGCGACGGTCACCTTCAGCATGACCTGGTCGCGGCCGCGGACCACGATCGAGTTCACCACCTTTTCGGCACCGCCGGCGAGGCGCGCGGCGAGATCATTGGCCTGCTGCGCTTCCAGCGGGTTCGCCGCCGAGCCTGTCAGGACGACACCGTCGCCGAGGCCGTCGATCTGGATGTCGGAATTGGGCAGGACCTGCTTGAGCGCTGCGCGCAGGCCGTTGAGGTCGCGCTTGACCGCGATGTCATAGGCCGCGATCTGCTGGCCGGCGGAATCGAAGAACACAATGTTGGTCTGGCCGACCGAGGCGCCGATGATGTAGGCGCGCTGCGACGAGCGGACCACCGCATTGGCGATCTTGGGATCGGCGACGAGCACGTCCTTGATGTCGCGCGGCAGGTCGATCACGATCGACTTGCCGACGCCGAGCGAGAGGAAGCGTGCGTTCATCTGACCGTCGGCCGCGACCTGCGCCACGGGGCGGTAGTCGGCGGCGATCGCCGGGGTGAGCACCGGGTTGAGCGTCAGCGCGAAGGCGGCCGAAAACGACAGGGCGCGGACCATTGAGGTTCGCATCGTCGCCAAATCTGCCCTGCATTTCATATCGACAGTCCTCATCGTGCCTTCGCCGTCGCGCTTGGGATGCCGTAGCGAATGATCGAAACGCCATCGCGCTTCGCGGAATCATCGAGCGTGATCTCGCTCATCTTGACGTCGGCGATGCTGCGCAGCGCGAGCGACAGCGTGCCGCTCTGCCGGGCCGCGGAGAGCGTCGCCGTCTGCGCGGGATTGAGCTCGAGCGTGACGGTCTTGCCCACCACGGCGTTCTGGCCGTCCTTTTCCTTCGGCGCCTGGTCGATGGCCAGCACGCGGACGTTGGCCAGGATGATCTCGGACGTGACGATGTCCTGGGCGCCGGCGCCCTGGTCGGCGTTCTTGAGGCGGCGCGTCAGAAGCACGTCGACGCGGTCGTTGGGCAGGATGAAGCCGCCCGCGCCGGTCTCCGGCGAGATCTCGGTCGAGATCGCGCGCATGCCGGTCGGCAGGATCGCCGCCATGAAGCCGGAGCCTTCGGCCCTGACCAGCTTCTGGTCGCGGATCGGCTCACCCTGGATGAAGGGCGCGCGGGCGATCGAGCCGATGACCTGGGTTGCGCCCTCGGGGCGCTCGTTGCGGCGGATGAAGGTGGAGCTCGCGGTCGCAGCCGGCCAAGTCTGCCATTGCACGTCTTCCGGCTTCACGGTCTGGCCGAGGCCGATGTCGTTCTTGGCGACCAGGACGTCGACGGTCGGAAGCTGTGCGACCGGAGCCGCCGGTGGCGGCGCAGAGTCCGAGCCGCTCGCCAGGTACGCGGCGACACCGCCGGCGCAGATGGCGACCGTCAGGACGACAATGCGTGCCCTATTCATACGCTTCACTTTCCACAAAACGCCGCGACGCAGCCGCCGCCGTAATCGGCAGTTGACCAGCTATTCGTCAAAGCATGGTTAATGAGGCGTATCTAAATCGGCTTAACGCCGGCTTACCCGGTGGGTTCAGCGCAGTGCGAGGTGAGCGAGGTCGATCGCCTTCACCCATTCGGTCTCCGGATAGACCATCAGCGCGCCGAGCGTGAGCGCGATGCCGTAAGGAATGCCGCTCTCCTTGTCGTGCAGCCGCGCCAGCCAGGCCTGGCCCGCCAGCCCGTAAGGCAATGGCCATTGCCGGAACTGGAGCAGGAGCAGCGTCAGCGCTCCGCCGAACAGCGAGGCGTAGAGCAGGAAATCCATCAATTGCGCGAAGCCGAACCAGAGCGCGACCGAAGCCGCGACCTTGGCGTCGCCGCCGCCCATCCAGCCCATCGCAAAGCAGCCGAAGGCCACGACGAGGAGCAGTGCGCCGGCGCCGACATGGCTCAGCATCTCGTAAGGTGCCATGCCACCAGCGAACGCGAGCACGAAGAAGCCCGCGATCAGCGCCAGCGACACGCGGTTCGAGATGGTCATCGTGAAGAGATCGCTCGCGGCGGCGAAGGCCATCAGGGCCGGGAAGAGCAGAAGGCGCGCAAGGTCGAGGATCATGGGCGGCGTCTTGAGCTTGGGTTCATCGCGGGATCGGGGTGTCGCCGCATGCTAGCCGGCAGTGCTAAACAAACCGACAACGGCGGCAGCGGCGCTGCGAGCAGGGACCTGCCGGAGGCGCACTCACCAGATGCTGGCAATGCGCGCGGCGAGGACGGCCGTCGCGAGCAGCAGCGCAAGGCAAACCCAGTACGCTGGCGAAGAGGTCTCGGCCGCCTCCGCCTCGCTCGCCGCAACCGCGGCTTTCGTTCTGTACTCGCGCAACGCCACTGGAACTCGCCGCATTCAGAAAAACAAAGGCCCCGGAAGTCCGGGGCTTTTGCCGTCGTTGGTCGGTCGCTTACTTCAGCGAGGAGCTGATCGAGCCGAACTTGGTGTTCAGCGAGCTGCCGAGGTTGTTGACGACGGTGATGATGGCCAGTGCGATGCCGGCGGCAATCAGGCCGTATTCGATGGCGGTGGCGCCGGATTCATCCTTCGCGAAACGCGCAATCAGGTTCTTCATGAACTAAACTCCGTCTGGGGTGTGATCGCCTCGTTCGGCGCTGTGCTTGACGCGATAAACATGAGATCCGAGCTCTTTCGGTAGAGTTAATTCGATCGGGCAAACCCGCTTCCAGCCCGATGCTTTTGCCCAGAGTGAATTTGGCCTTAAGGATGCAATCGAAATTCTTCCTGTTCCAAATGCGCCCCAAGCGCGCCGTGGACTTCACCCTCCCTTAAATTTCGGGGAGTAGGCCTAAGCGGGATCAGAAGTTTGGAAGAGAGGCGACGATGTCGAGCCTGCCCATGCAAGTCGCCTTGATGCTCGGCGAGACCATCCAGAAGATGGTCCCCGTCACCTTCGTGCTCGCGGCGGTCTTCACCGTGCTCGAGCATTTCTGGGCCTGCAATCCCGGCGCGCCGTGGTGGCGCAAGCGCGAGATCCTCACCGACATCTGCTACTGGTTCTTCGTTCCGGTGTTCGCCCGCACCATGCGGATCGGACTCCTGATCGTCGGTGCCGGCGCCATCTTCAACATCCACGACGCCGACGACCTGATCGCCTTCTACGACAATGGCCATGGCCCGCTGGCGCAGTTGCCGCTGTGGGTACAGGCCATACTGTTCCTGGTGCTGTCTGACTTCATGCTGTACTGGCTGCACCGGCTGTTCCACGACGGCGGATTCTGGAAGTACCACGCCATCCATCATTCGTCGGAGGAGATCGGGTGGATTTCCGCAGCCCGCTTCCATCCCGTCAATCTCATGCTCGGGACGATCGGCGTCGACGTCGTGCTGCTGATGGCCGGCATCTCCCCGAACGTCATGATCTGGCTCGGTCCGTTCACTACCTTCCATTCGGCGTTCGTGCACGCCAACCTGAACTGGACCTTCGGGCCGTTCAAATATGTGCTGGCGACGCCGGTGTTCCACCGCTGGCACCACACCGCGCTCGAAGAGGGCGGTGACACCAATTTTGCCGGGACGTTTCCGATCTGGGACGTGCTGTTCGGCACCTTCCGCATGCCGGAGGGGAAACTGCCGCAGGACTACGGCAAGGACGAAGCGACCATGCCGAAGGAGATCGGGGGCCAGCTCGCCTATCCGTTCCGCCAGTAAGGGATCTTCCGAGGCAGCAAAGCGCCAGTCCGTTCAAACAATAGTCGGCGAGTTTGCGGAACGTTCACGAATTAAGGGCAGGTTAGCCGGGTCGGGCACCGGCTCCGCTGTGTATCGAATCGCTTCTGCCGGTTTGTGACGTCCCGGGGGTAAGAGTATGCGTAAAGAGTTGCTGCGCCGTCATGCGCGCGTTTGTCTTCTGGTTGCGGCTGCGGTGCTGGCATCGCCGGCCGCCAGCCTTGCCGAGGCGACCGCCGACACCATCGCCGTCAATGTCGACCAGGCCAAGCTGGTCCGGCTGCCCGGCAAGGTGGCGACCATCGTGGTCGGCAATCCCCTGATCGCCGACGTCACGCTCCAGCCCGGCGGCATGATCGTCGTGACCGGGAAGGGCTATGGTGCCACCAATTTCATCGCACTTGATCGGGGCGGTGAGATCCTGGTCGACCGTCAGATCCAGGTCGAAGGTCCGAGCGACCGGCTCGTCACCGTCTATCGCGGGGTCGAGCGCGAGTCCTACAGCTGCATGCCGCTGTGCCAGCGCCGCGTGACGCTCGGCGACAGCGACAACTATTTCAACAACACGATGAGCCAGGCCGGTTCGTTGAGCAACAACGCCAGCGGCAATGCCGGCGCGGCCGCCAAAACGAACTAGCAAGACGAGCTCGCAAGACGAACTGGCAAGACCGACGCGTTGTCCAGCGTCCACGACAGCGCGGATGCGGCCGGTACGATCTGCTGAGTCCATCCGCTCTTTCGGACATAAAAAAAAGGCCGTGCGTTGCGCACGGCCTTTTCCTTTTGCTTGCTCGCTAGAGCCGTCCGGGCCAAAGGCCCGTGGGCTCAACCGGCGGCGCGGAGGTTGTCCGCTGCCGACTTGCCGGAACGACGGTCGGCCACGATCTCGTAAGAGACCTTCTGACCTTCACGCAGCGTGCCGAGACCGGCGCGCTCGACGGCGCTGATGTGTACGAAGACGTCCTGGCCGCCATCGTCGGGCTGGATGAAGCCAAAGCCCTTGGTCGCGTTAAACCACTTCACGGTTCCCATGCTCACGGGGTAGTTCCTTCTCAGATGTGCAGTGTCGAAGCCTACTTTCGCAGGCGGGTTAGATCGAGTTTCTGGAAGGGTCGTCAGCGTGTCTGAACCGGCTGTACCGGTGGATGCCAATGTCGTCCGGCCGAAAATCGATGAGTGATTTTATTGGAATTAAGGCACCAAAACAATCCTGACGTGCACGATTTTTTGATCCGCCGCGATCGACACGGCGGATCAGCATACAGGTCAGAATTTTACTTTCGCAGCCGAGATGCCGGAAGCGGATCAACGGCGGCGGAACTGGCCACCGCGCTGTCCGGGACGGGGAGGCCCGCCCACGCCACTCGGACGTTCGTCCTTGTGGCGGAAAATCAGCCGGCCCTTCTCGAGGTCGTAGGGCGACATTTCCACGGTCACGCGGTCACCCGCCAGCGTCTTGATGCGGTTCTTCTTCATCTTGCCGGCGGTGTAGGCGACGATCTCGTGCCCGGCGTCGAGCTGCACGCGGTAGCGCGCGTCGGGGAGGATTTCGGTGACCAGTCCTTCGAACTGGATCAGCTCTTCCTTAGCCATGAATTTCTCCAGGTCGTGGACGGCTAGTGCGAATAGGGTTTGCGGGTCGGTTGGCCCATCGGCCGACTCTCGCGGCGTAAAAAGGCCACGCCTTGTATCCCATCGGGCTTGCCGGCGCTATGCGCGGAACGCTGTTCCGGGCGCTCGGTTGGGGAAGAATGCGTCTTACCACCGGACCGTTGGCGGCGAGACCCCTTCGAGACCTTCTGGCTACCACCGGGACGTCCGTCAACATGCCTTCCGTCACCGTGCCGACCTTCGCCGGGCCTTCCGTCGCCATGCTTGGCGGCGCTATGGTGGCGTCCGTCGGCATGCCTTTCGTCGGTGCGTCGTCCGTCAGTGTGACGTCCCTCACCATGCCTTGCGCCTTGCGGACGCTGGCCCGGGCGGCCCGGCCGGCCCTGTCGTTGCTGCGGCGGGGGCGGACCCGCATCGCGGCGCCCGGCATCGGTGCGGTGATCCTCACGCGATAGCGTTACCTTGATCAGCCGCTCGATGTCGCGGAGATAGCTGAGTTCCTCGCCGCCGGCGACCAGCGAGATCGCGGTGCCGTCGGCGCCGGCGCGCGCGGTGCGGCCGATGCGGTGCACATAGGTCTCCGGCACGTTCGGCAGGTCGAAATTGATGACGTGGCTGATGCCGTCGACATCGATACCGCGGGCGGCGATGTCGGTGGCGACCAGGGTGCGGATCTCGCCCGAACGGAACTGGGCGAGCGTCCGCTCGCGATGGTTCTGCGACTTGTTGCCATGGATGGCGCTGGCGGCGATGCCAGCCTTCTCAAGCGTCTTCACGACCTTGTCGGCACCATGCTTGGTGCGGGTGAAGACCAGCGCGCGATTGACCGGCTCGTCCTTCAGGAGCTTGGTCAGGAAGGCGGGCTTGGCGGAGAAATCGACCTGGATGATGCGCTGGTTGATCCGCTCGGCGGTCGAGGACACCGGGGTGACCGCAACGCGGGCGGGGTCCCGCAGCATCGCGTCGGCGAGCTCGGCTATATCCTTCGGCATGGTGGCCGAGAAGAACAGCGTCTGCCGCTTGATCGGCAGCTTGGCGACGATTTTACGGATGTCGTTGATGAAGCCCATGTCGAGCATGCGGTCGGCCTCGTCGAGCACGAGGAATTCGACGCTTCCAAGCTTCAGCCCGTTGCTCTGTACGAGGTCGAGCAGCCGGCCGGGGGTCGCCACCAAGACCTCGAGGCCAGGCATCAGCGCGCGAACCTGGCGGCCCATCGGCACGCCGCCGATGGCGAGCGTCGAGGACAGCCGGATGTGGCGGCCGTAGGCGTTGAAACTGTCGAGGATCTGGCCGGACAGCTCGCGGGTGGGCGAGAGCACCAGCACGCGGCAGGTCTTCGGCTGCGGCTTGATGCGGTTCTCGAGCAGGCGGTGCAGGATCGGCAGCGCGAAGGACGCGGTCTTGCCGGTGCCGGTCTGGGCGATGCCGACGACGTCGCGGCCGGTCAGTGCCGTGGGAATCGTCTGGGCCTGGATGGGGGTGGGGGTGACGTAATTCTCTTCGGCGAGAGCACGCGCGATGGGTTCGGCAAGGCCGAAGTCCTGAAAGGAAGTCAAAAGATGGGTTCTTTCCATGTCGAAAGCGAGCGCCCGGCGCAATCAGCGGGGCACGCGCAATAAGGGTGTCGAATGGACACCTGCGTGTTTGGGGTGTCGGATGGCTTGATGGGATGGGGCAAGCCAGAGGCCCGGAAAGGGCTTAAGAACACGCGGCTCGCTACGACCCCTTGATTCGCAAGAGGTCTCGAACCTCCATATGGAACATTCAGGGGGCGGTTTCAAGGCAACGCGGCCTCAAACCGTGATTGCAGTGCAGAAATAGTTATGCCGGAAATTTAGACAGGGTTATTGTTTTGCTTAAAAAATAACCTGTCTGCCGCATTGGCATACATTTTATTCGCCCAAGATTTGGGCAATCGGACTGCGGCGAAAGTTGGATTGCAGCGAAATTATATAATCTGACCAATAGGTTGGCATGTGCCCAGCCCATGGCATGGTTCTTGCGATTCCATTAATCGCAGGCGGCCGTGGGGCCGTTTCGCAGCGTCTTTTTCACGTCTGCGTCAGGGAGATGATACATCCATGCTTAACAAATCCACTCACGATATAGCGGCGTCATTTAGCCGCCGTGGCGTTCTCGCCGCGACCGCCGGACTGATGATGGGTCTGGCTTCATTGACTGGCGCCAAGGCCGCGGACGACACCATCAAGGTCGGCGTCTCTTCATTCTCTCTCCGGCACCATGGCCATCAGCGAAACCACGCTGAAGGACACCATCCTCTTCCTCATCGACGAGCAGAACAAGAAGGGCGGCGTCAACGGCAAGAAGCTCGAAGCCGTCGTGGTCGATCCTGCCTCGAACTGGCCGCTGTTCGCTGAAAAGGCGCGCGAGCTGATCACCAAGGACAAGGTCGCGGTCGTGTTCGGCTGCTGGACCTCGGTGTCGCGCAAGTCCGTGCTCCCGGTCTTCAAGGAGCTGAACAGCATCCTGTTCTACCCCGTGCAGTACGAGGGCGAGGAGAGCGAGCGCAACGTGTTCTACACGGGTGCTGCGCCGAACCAGCAGGCGATCCCCGCCGTCGACTATCTGATGAAGGACGAGAAGGTGAAGCGCTGGGTGCTCGCGGGCACCGACTACGTCTATCCGCGCACCACCAACAAGATCCTGGAGGCCTACCTGAAGTCGAAGGGTGTCGCCCAGGAAGACATCATGATCAACTACACGCCGTTCGGTCATTCCGACTGGCAGACGATCGTGGCCGACATCAAGAAGTTCGGCTCGGCCGGCAAGAAGACCGCGGTGGTTTCGACCATCAACGGCGACGCCAACGTTCCCTTCTACAAGGAGCTCGGCAACCAGGGCATCAAGGCCAAGGACATCCCGGTGGTCGCGTTCTCGGTGGGTGAGGAAGAGCTCGCCGGCATCGACACCAAGCCGCTGCTCGGTCATCTCGCCGCCTGGAACTACTTCCAGTCGATCAAGTCGCCCGAGAACGAGAAGTTCATCAAGGCCTGGCAGACCTACACCAAGAACCCGAAGCGCGTGACCAACGATCCGATGGAAGCGCACGTCATCGGTTTCGACATGTGGGTCAAGGCGGTCGAGAAGGTGAAGTCGACCGATCCGGACAAGGTGATCGACGCGCTGCCCGGCATCGAAGCCAAGAACCTGACCGGCGGCACCTCCAAGATGCTTCCGAACCATCACATCACCAAGCCGGTGTTCATTGGCGAAATCAAAGCCAACGGCCAGTTCGACGTGGTGTGGAAGACCCCGGGTCTTGTCGCAGGCGACGCCTGGTCGAAGGAGCTCGATGGCTCCAAGGACCTGGTCGGCGACTGGGTCGGCAAGAAGTGCGGCAACTTCAACACCAAGACCAACAAGTGCCTCGGCTCGGGCTCCTGATCCCGATCTGTCGGTTCATTGCACGACGGGAGGAGGCGGCTATTCCGCCGCCTTCTCCCCACTTCTGCCGGGGTGATTCAAAGTGCCAACCAATTTGTCCGCTCGTCTCTGTACCTTCGTCCTCTCGTTGTTCCTGATCGCGTTCGCACTGCCGGCCTTTGCCGGTCCGTTCGAGGATGCGGTCGCCAAATTCGCCAATGACGATTTCTCCGACACCGATGAGGCGATCGGCGTGGTCGCGAGCAGCGGCAACAAGCTGGCTTTCCCCATCATCAGCGCGCTCCAGGACGGTCGCCTCATGGCCGACCCTGATAGCAAGAAGGTTTACGTCACCGGTGCCGACGGCAAGTCGATCGATGCTGCGACCGGCGAGCCCGTCGCCAGCGTTCCCGACAGCGCCAGCGCGGTGCGCCTCAACAACCGCCTGCGCCGCAGCGTCGACGCTGCGATCGGCAGCCTGACGCTCCAGTCGCCGGATGTCGGAACGCGCCTCCAGGCGGCGCAATCCGTCTTCAAGTCGCACGAGGAGACCGCGCTCGAGCCGGTCGATGCCGCGCTCGCCAAGGAAACCAGCAAATCGGTCAAGGCCGCACTCGGCGATGCCCGCGCCGCGATCCTGCTGTTCAAGTCCGATGCCACCGAGGTCGAGAAGCTCGAGGCGGTCGCGACCCTCAAGGCGCGCGGCGACCAGGAGGCGATGGCGCTGCTGACAGGCATGGGCGATCAGCCGGCCTCGGTGACCAAGGCCGCTGCGAGCGCAATCAGCTCGATCCAGTCTTCGCTCGCGGTCTGGTCCACGGTGCAGAATGCCTGGTACGGCCTCTCACTCGGTTCGGTGCTGCTGCTCGCCGCGATCGGCCTCGCCATCACCTTCGGCGTGATGGGCGTCATCAACATGGCGCATGGCGAGATGGTGATGATCGGCGCCTACACCACCTTCGTGGTGCAGGAGGTGATCCGCACCCGCTATCCCAGCCTGTTCGACTATTCCTTGCTGATCGCCGTGCCGCTCGCCTTCCTCGTCGCCGGCGGCATCGGCGTGCTGATCGAGCGCAGCATCATCCGTTTCCTCTATGGCCGTCCGCTGGAGACGCTGCTGGCAACCTGGGGCCTGTCGCTGGTGCTGCAGCAGGCGGTGCGCACCATGTTCGGCCCGACCAACCGCGAGGTCGGCAATCCCTCCTGGATGAGCGGCGCGTTCGAGCTCGGCCAGATCACCATCACCTACAACCGGCTCTGGATCCTCGTCTTCACGCTCGCGGTGTTCGCGATCCTGCTCGCGATGCTGCGCTACACCGCGCTCGGCCTCGAGATGCGCGCGGTGACGCAGAACCGCCGCATGGCGGCCTCGATGGGCATCGCCACCTCGCGCGTCGACGCGCTGACCTTCGGTCTCGGCTCCGGTATTGCCGGCATCGCAGGCGTAGCGCTGTCGCAGATCGACAATGTCAGCCCCAATCTCGGCCAGAGCTACATCATCGACAGCTTCATGGTCGTGGTGTTCGGCGGCGTCGGCAATCTCTGGGGCACGCTGGTCGGCGCCTTCACACTCGGCATCGCCAACAAGTTCCTGGAGCCGGTCGCCGGCGCCGTGCTCGGCAAGATCGCGATCCTCGTTCTCATCATCCTGTTCATTCAAAAGCGGCCGCGCGGCCTGTTCGCGCTCAAGGGCCGTGCGGTGGAAGCATGACCCCTCACATGCTGACCCGATCGCTGGACCGCGGCGCGACGATCTTTCTCGCCATCGTCGCGGTCTGCGGCATCCTCATCCCGCTCTCAAACCTGCTGCTGCCCGCGGGCTCGTTCCTGCAGGTGCCGACCTATCTGGTCGCGCTCTGGGGCAAATATGTCTGCTACGCGATCCTCGCGCTTTCGATCGATCTGATCTGGGGCTATTGCGGCATCCTCTCGCTCGGCCACGGCGCCTTCTTCGCGCTCGGCGGCTACGCGATGGGCATGTACCTGATGCGGCAGATCGGCACCCGCGGCGTCTACGGCAACCCGATCCTGCCCGACTTCATGGTGTTCCTGAACTATTCGAAGCTGCCCTGGTACTGGTACGGCTTCGACATGTTCTGGTTTGCGGCGCTGATGGTGCTGTTCGTGCCGGGCCTGCTCGCCTTCTGCTTCGGCTGGCTCGCCTTCCGCTCCCGCGTCACCGGCGTGTACCTGTCGATCATCACGCAGGCGATGACCTATGCGCTGCTGCTTGCCTTCTTCCGCAATGATTTCGGCTTCGGCGGCAACAACGGCCTGACCGACTTCAAGGACATCCTCGGCTTCAACGTCCAGGCCGAGGGCACCCGTGCCGCGCTGTTTGCGCTGAGCTGCCTGGCGCTCATCCTGAGCTTCCTGATCTGCCGCTCCGTCGTGTCCTCCAAGCTCGGCAAGGTTCTGATCGCAATTCGCGACGCGGAATCGCGCAGCCGGTTCCTCGGGTACCGCGTCGAATCCTACAAGCTGTTCGTGTTCACGTTGTCGGCCTGCATGGCCGGCGTTGCCGGTGCGCTCTACGTGCCCCAGGTCGGCATCATCAACCCGAGCGAATTCGCACCCGGCAATTCGATCGAGGCGGTGATCTGGGTTGCGGTCGGCGGGCGCGGTACGCTGATCGGCGCGGCACTCGGCGCCGTCGTCGTTAACTATGCAAAAACGTTCTTCACCTCGGGCATGCTCGCGCCCTACTGGCTGTTCATGCTGGGCGCGCTGTTCATCCTGGTGACGCTGCTGCTGCCGAAGGGCATCGTCGGCACCTTCAATGCCTGGTGGGAGTCGTCCAAAGAAAAACGCACCGCAGCCAGCGCGAGCGCCGCGGCCGAAGATGGCGTCACCGAACCCAAGATGGCGGAGTAGGCGCAATGAACGTGATGGATACACGCGCGACCTCCGCGATGCTCTATCTCGACGGCGTGCACGTCTCGTTCGACGGCTTCCACGCCATCAACAATCTGTCGCTGACGCTCGCGCCCGGCGAGATGCGCGCCATCATCGGCCCGAACGGTGCCGGCAAGACCACGATGATGGACATCATCACCGGCAAGACCAAGCCCGACGAGGGCACGGTGCTGTTCGACGGCGTCACCGATTTGACGCGTCTGGACGAGACCCGCATCGCCGAGCTCGGCATCGGCCGCAAATTCCAGAAGCCGACCGTGTTCGAGAGCCAGACCGTGCAGGACAACCTCCTGCTCGCGCTCAATGTCGACCACAGCGTCAAGGGCACGCTGTTCTGGCGCGGCAGCAGGGCGGAGTCCGAGCGCATCGACAAGGTGCTGGAGACGATCCGCCTCACCGATGCCCGCAACCGGCTCGCCGGCAGCCTCAGCCACGGTCAGAAGCAGTGGCTCGAGATCGGCATGCTGCTGGCGCAGGATCCGAAGCTGCTGCTCGTCGACGAGCCCGTCGCGGGCATGACTGACGTCGAGACCCATCTCACCGCCGAGCTGCTGAAAGAAATCAACAAGACCCACACCGTGATGGTCGTCGAGCACGACATGACGTTCGTGCGCGAGCTCGGCGTCAAGGTCACCTGCCTGCATGAAGGCACCGTGCTTGCGGAAGGAACCATCGACCAGGTCTCGTCCAACGAGCGGGTCATCGAAGTCTATCTGGGGCGCTGAGCGATGCTTGAGGTCAAGGACATCAACCTGTTCTACGGCGCGGCGCAGGCGCTGCGCGGCGTCTCCATCGCCGCGGAGCCCGGCAAGGTCACCTGCGTGCTCGGGCGCAACGGCGTCGGCAAGACCTCGCTCCTGCGCGCCATGGTCGGGCAGTACCCGATCTCTTCGGGCGCGATCGTGCTCGACGGCAGCGACATCACGGGCCTCAAGCCCTATGAGCGGGCGCGCAAGGGCATCGGCTTCGTGCCGCAGGGCCGCGAGATATTTCCGCTGCTGACGGTCGAGGAGAACCTCAAGACCGGCTTCGGTCCGCTCAAGCGCGAGGACAGGCACATTCCGGACGACGTGTTCTCGCTGTTCCCGGTGCTGCAATCGATGCTCGGCCGGCGCGGCGGCGACCTCTCCGGCGGCCAACAGCAGCAGCTCGCGATCGGCCGCGCGCTGGTGATGCGGCCGAAATTGCTGCTGCTCGACGAGCCGACCGAAGGCATCCAGCCGTCGATCATCAAGGACATCGGTCGCGCCATCTCGTATCTGCGTAACCTCGGCAACATCGCCATCGTACTGGTCGAACAATATCTCGACTTTGCCTGCGAACTCGGCGACAGTTTCGCGGTGATGGATCGCGGCGCGGTGAAATTCTCCTGCGACCGATCCAATCTCGATCCGGCCGAAATCAGCCGCCAGATGGCGCTGTAATCCGAAAATTTCTGCCGCGGCCGGCTGGGGAGACGGATGCGCAGCGACGCTTTGACGACATCTTCGGTATTCGAGGCGAACCGCGCCCGCGGCGCGGTGCGCTTCGACGTCCATGCCCGCGATGGGGTGACGCGGCGGGGCGTCTTGCATGAGTCCGGCTCCCTGCGCGTGCGCTTTCCCTCGCCGGAGGGCGAGGGGCTCTCCGGCGTGTTCGTCAACACGGCTGGCGGCGTTGCCGGCGGAGACAGTTTTGACATCGAGATCGCGGCAGGTCAGGGCTCGCGCCTGACATTGACCACCGCTGCGGCCGAGAAGGTCTATCGTGCGCCCGGGGCGGCGGCGCAGCTCAATATCGCCTTGAAGGTCGCCGCGGGCGCGCACCTCGGCTGGTTGCCCCAGGAGACGATCCTGTTCGATCGTGCCCGGGTCCATCGTCGCTTCGACATCGAGCTGGACGAGGCCGCCTCGCTTCTGCTTTGCGAAATCGTCGTGTTTGGCCGCACCGCCATGGGCGAGCGGATGGAGCAGGGCGAGTTCATTGATCGCTGGCGGCTGCGTCGTGGTGGCAAGCTGGTGTTCGCCGAAACCGTCAGGCTCGACGGCAATATCGGTGCAAAACTAGGGCGATCGGCGGTGGCCAAGGGCGGTGCCGCGATCGGCACGGCGCTGATCGTTCCCGGCGACGAGCCGCTGATCGAGCGTATCCGCGAGGCCTCGGAGTCATTCGCCGGCGAGGTCGGAATCTCCGCCTGGAATGGCTTTGCAATGGCGCGGTTCTGTGCCCAAGATGCCGCGCGCTTGCGCGCCGATATGATGGCGGTGCTGGCGCGGACCGGCGCGGCGCTGCCGCGGCTGTGGCTGAGTTGATGGCTGCTGAATTGATGCATTGAACGGAAGAGATGCTGCATGAACCTGTCTCCCCGCGAAAAGGACAAGCTCCTGATCTCGATGGCGGCGATCGTCGCCCGCCGCCGGCTGGATCGCGGCGTCAAGCTCAACCATCCCGAGGCGATCGCGATCATCTCCGACTTCATCCTCGAAGGCGCGCGCGACGGCCGTACCGTCGCCGAGCTGATGCAATCCGGCGCGCAGGTTCTCACCCGCGACCAGGTGATGCCGGGCATTCCCGAAATGATCCACGACATCCAGGTCGAGGCGACCTTTCCGGACGGCACCAAGCTCGTCACCGTGCACGAGCCGATCAGGTAGGAGCGAGAGCATGATTCCCGGCGAACTCTTCATCCAGGAAGGCGAGATCGAGCTCAATGCCGGCCGCAAGACCGTGACGCTGACGGTGGCCAACACCGGCGACCGCCCGATCCAGGTCGGCTCGCACTACCATTTCTTCGAGACCAACCCGGCGCTGAAATTCGACCGCAAGAAAGCCCGCGGCATGCGCCTCGACATCGCCGCCGGCACCGCCGTCCGCTTCGAGCCCGGCCAGACCCGCGACGTCCAGCTCGTCGCCGTGGCCGGCAAGAAGACCATCTACGGTTTTCGCGGCGACGTGATGGGGAAGCTGTGAGTCCATGCTCCCCGCCGTCCGCCTCGTCTCCGAAGCTGCTGAGCTGGCCGCGCGCCGGCACAACGGCATGGCGCGCAAGGGGCGGGGGAACGAGCCTTACATCACCCATCTCGCGGAGGTCGCGAACCTGCTGGCGACGGCGACCGATGGCGCGGATGCCGAGCTGGTCGCGGCCGGGTGGCTGCACGACGTGATCGAGGACACCGACACCACTCGCGAGGAGCTCGCACAGAAATTCTCTGATCGCGTCGCCTCTCTCGTCGTTGAATGCACTGACGACATGAGCCTGCCCAAACCAGAGCGGCGACGCCGGCAGATCGTCGATGCGCCGAAGAAATCTGCCGGAGCAAAACTCATCAAGATCGCCGACAAGATCAGCAACATCGGCGCGCGCATTCATTCCGACCCGTCCGCCGAAGAGCGCGACGATCTCGCCGACTACACGGGCTGGGCTGAGCAGGTCGTCGCCGGATGCCGTGGCGGCAATTCGTGGCTCGATGCAAAATTCGACGATGCCGTAAGCGCAGCGAGGGCTTCGCTGTGAACAACCAAAAATTCAAACGCAAACGGGGCTTGTGATGTCCGTCAAAATAAAGCGTTCCGTCTATGCCGACATGTTCGGCCCGACCACCGGCGACAAGGTGCGGTTGGCCGACACCGATCTCATCATCGAGGTCGAGAAGGATTTCACCACCTACGGCGAGGAGGTGAAGTTCGGCGGCGGCAAGGTGATCCGCGACGGCATGGGCCAGTCGCAGGTCACCAACAAGCAGGGTGCGGCCGACACCGTCATCACCAATGCCCTGATCGTCGACCACTGGGGCATCGTGAAGGCCGACGTTGCGATCAAGGACGGCATGATTTCGGCGATCGGCAAGGCTGGTAATCCCGACATCCAGCCGGGCGTCACCATCATCGTCGGCCCCGGCACCGACGTGATCGCGGGCGAAGGAAAAATCCTCACCGCCGGCGGCTTCGACAGCCACATCCATTTCATCTGTCCGCAGCAGATCGAGCACGCGCTGATGTCTGGCGTCACCTCGATGCTCGGCGGCGGCACCGGTCCCTCGCACGGCACGTTCGCCACCACCTGCACGCCGGGACCGTGGCACATGGGGCGGATGATCCAGTCGTTCGACGCCTTCCCGGTCAATCTCGGCATCTCCGGCAAGGGTAACGCGTCGCGGCCCGCCGCCCTGGTCGAGATGATCAAGGGCGGCGCCTGCGCGCTGAAGCTGCACGAGGACTGGGGCACCACGCCGGCTGCGATCGACAACTGCCTGTCGGTGGCCGACGATTACGACGTCCAGGTCATGCTGCATTCCGACACGCTGAACGAATCCGGCTTCGTCGAGGATACGATCAAGGCCTTCAAGGGCCGTACCATCCACGCCTTCCACACCGAGGGCGCCGGCGGCGGTCACGCCCCCGACATCATCAAGGTCGCGGGGCTGAAGAATGTGCTGCCGTCCTCGACCAACCCGACGCGGCCCTTCACCCGCAACACCATCGACGAGCATCTGGACATGCTGATGGTGTGCCACCATCTCGATCCCTCGATCGCGGAAGACCTCGCGTTTGCGGAGAGCCGCATCCGCAAGGAGACCATCGCGGCCGAGGATATCCTGCACGATCTCGGCGCGCTCTCGATGATGTCCTCGGACTCGCAGGCCATGGGCCGACTCGGCGAGGTCATCATCCGGACGTGGCAGACCGCGGACAAGATGAAGAAGCAGCGCGGGTCGCTCGACCAGGACAAAGGCAAGGACAACGACAACTTCCGCGTCAAGCGCTACATCGCCAAGTACACGATCAATCCTGCGATCGCGCACGGCGTGTCGAAGCTGATCGGATCGGTCGAGAAGGGCAAGCTCGCCGACCTCGTGCTGTGGTCGCCGGCCTTCTTCGGCGTCAAGCCGGACTGTATCATCAAGGGCGGCTCGATCGTCGCCGCCCCCATGGGCGATCCCAACGCCTCGATCCCGACGCCGCAGCCGGTGCACTATCAGCCGATGTTCGGTGCCTTCGGCAAGGCGCGCACCGCGTCGTCCGTGGTGTTCACCTCGAAGGCGGCGGTCACCGGCGGCCTCGCGCGAAAGCTCGGCATCGACAAGAAGCTCTATGCGGTGCAGAACACCCGCGGAAAGATCTCGAAGAAGAGCATGATCCACAACGACGCCACGCCCAATATCGAGGTCGATCCCGAGACCTACGAGGTGCGCGCCGACGGCGAACTGCTGACCTGCGCGCCCGCCGAGGTGCTGCCGATGGCGCAGCGATATTTCATGTACTGAAATAGCGTCTGGATGCATGTCCCCGGCGCATGTCCCGATTGCATGTCTTGTTGCATGTCCTGGGGCGGCTTTTCCGGTTTTGCGTTCGACCCCGCCTGGTCTAAGGTCCCGCCCGGTATCTTACCTTAGAAGAAAAGCCGGGAGGATTTCTCGTGATTTACGTCGTTGCCACCTTGACCATCAAGCCCGAGACGCGCGCCGAATTCATTGCGGCCGCCACCGCCTGCATCAAGGAGACGCGGAAGGAGCCCGGCAACATCGCCTATGATTTGCACGAGAGCGTCACCGATCCCGCCAAGATGGTGTTCGTCGAGCAGTGGGAGAGCGCCGAGGCGCTGGTGCCGCATCGCGCCATGGAGCACATGAAGACGTTCGGCCGCGTCGCGGTGAAGTGTTTTACGGCGCCGCCGAAGATTGAAGTGATCACGCCCGAGAAGGTCGAGACACGGTAACGGGGTAAAAGCATGATCCGGGCGACGCAGGTTAAGGGACAGCACGGCTTCACGGAGACGCCGGCGGATACGGTGGTGCTCGATTTCGACGACCGGCACCGCCGCCGCATGGCGATGACGGGGACGCGGGGCCTCGAATTCCTGCTCGACCTGGAGAATGCCGTCGCACTGCGCGGCGGTGATGCGTTGGTGCTGGAGGACGGCAGGCTGGTCGAAGTGGTCGCGGCGCCCGAGCCGCTGCTGGAGATCCGCGGCCGCGATCCGCACCACCTCATTCGCGTCGGCTGGCATCTCGGCAATCGCCATTTGCCGACGCAGATCATGGCCAAGAGCCTGCGCATCCGCCGCGACCATGTCATCGAGGCCATGGTGAAGGGTCTCGGCGCGCGCGTGATCGAGATCGAGGCGCCGTTCGATCCCGAGGGCGGCGCTTACGCCGACGGCGGCCACGCACATGGTCACGATGATCACGGGCATCACGATCACGACCATCATCACCATGATCATGGTCACGATCACCACGACCACCATGATCATGCCGCGCATGACCATGGCCACGACCATCACCACGACGAGCATTGCGACCACCCCGACCACCACCACGGCCACAAGCATGCTCATGACCACAAATGAGCCGGTGAGTGCCGGTGACCTCGCCGAGCGCGAGGCGGCGGCGCTGTACCGGCTGATGACGTGGCTGTCGCCAGCCTTTCCGGTCGGCGGCTTCTCCTATTCCAGCGGCATCGAATGGGCGGTCGAGGCGGGCGACATCGCTGACACCGCGACGCTGGCCGACTGGCTCGACGCCATGCTGGGCGATGGTTCCGGCTTTTGCGATGCGACGTTCCTGGTCCACGCCTATCGCGCCACTGAATTGGGCGAGGACACCACCTTGAACGATATCGCGGAGCTCGCCGCCGCCTTCGTGCCGTCGCGCGAGCGGCAGCTCGAGACGACCTCGCAGGGCCGCGCCTTCATCGACATCTCCCGCGCCGCGTGGGATGCCGACGGGCTGAATGCCATGGTGGCGGCATGTCGCACGGCACTGATCTATCCTGTCGCCGTCGGCGTGGTTGCCGCGGTGCACGGCGTGCCGCTGGCGCCGACGCTGCACGCCTTCCTGCATGCGCTGGTCTCGAACTGGATTTCGGCGGCGAGCCGCCTCATTCCGCTCGGCCAGACCGACAGCCAGCGGGTGCTGGTGAAGCTGGAAGCCGCCGTTGCCGCGACCGCCAATCGTGCGTTGAATGCGAACTTGGATGACCTCGGCAGCGCGACCTTCCGCGCCGATCTCGCCAGCCTGCGGCACGAGACGCAATATACGCGGCTGTTTCGCTCGTGAGCGGTGCGGCCTTTAATCCATCGAGAGAGAGCGAGTGACATGTCGAAATCTCACGGCCCCTTGCGCGTCGGAATAGGCGGCCCGGTCGGATCGGGCAAGACCGCGCTGATGGACCTGCTCTGCAAGACCATGCGCGAGCGCTATGACATTGCGGCGATCACCAACGACATCTACACCAAATGGGATGCGGAATTCCTGGTGCGCTCGGGCTCGCTGACGCCGGACCGCATCGCCGGCGTCGAGACCGGCGGCTGCCCGCACACCGCGATCCGCGAGGACGCTTCGATGAACCTGGCCGCGGTCGCCGACATGCGCGCAAAATTCCCCGGGCTCGACCTCGTGCTGATCGAGTCCGGCGGCGACAATCTGGCTGCCACTTTTTCCCCGGAGCTCGCCGACCTCACCATCTACGTCATCGACGTGGCGGCCGGCGACAAGATCCCGTCCAAGGGCGGCCCCGGTATCACCCGCTCCGACCTCCTGGTCATCAACAAGATCGACCTCGCGCCCCATGTCGGCGCCTCCCTGGAGAAGATGGAGACGGACGCCAGGCGCATGCGCGGCGCGCGCCCCTTCGTCATGACCAACCTGAAAAAGAGCGAGGGGCTCGACCAGATCGTCGGCTTCATCGAGGCCAAAGGCGGCCTGAAACGGGCGGGCTGACGGCGCGACGACGTGGCGCAGGCGTTTTCCGCCGTTAACGTCTGGGGCAAAAGCCGCATCCGCGGAACAAATTTCGGACACGGCGATTAACTACCTCCGGTGCCCGGAGCAAAGCCTTCATGGCCAGACCATCGGCCGGGCGAATTAAGCTTTTCAGGCGACCGAAGTTGCGTACTGATGCCTCCTCCTTCATTATCTCCGTTACTGGGGTCCACTCTGTTTCGGCACATGGCCGTTCGAGCGGCGTTGATATGCTCCGTGTTTATTGCCGACCTGCTGTTTTCGCCTGAGTAGTCGAAGTGGTCCGGCTGGGTTTTATCATCGGTTTCATCGCCCTGCTCGGAGCCCTGCTCTCCGGGCTCGCGGCCTATCGCGTCCACGACCAGGAGCTGGCACTGGACCGGATCGCGCTGGCGCGCGCGATCGACGTCCACGCGAGCCTGGTCCAGGACCGGCTGACCGAGCGCGAGCTGCTCGCGCGTGTCGCCTCAGGCTTGTTCCGTGCGCCGTCGGTCATCAAGCCGAACATGCTGGAGCCGCTGCGCTCGGCCATCTACGCCTTCAAGACCGATTTCGTGGTCGCCGGGTGGGTCGCCCGGCTGAAGCCGAACGAGCTTCTCCCGGCGGAGGACGCGATCGCGAGCGCCGGCTTCCCCAATCCGCAGATTCGCACGTATGACGACAAGCCGATCGATCTTGCGAAGGTCACCCAGCCGATCGACGTGCTGATGGACCTCGAACCGCGCAGCAACGAGACCAAGGCGCTGCCCGGCCGCAGCTACGAGCAGGATCAGGTGCGCAGCGCCATGCTGACGCGTGCGCGTGTCGAGAAGAGGTCGGTCGCCTCGGACCCGGTTCAGTTGCTGCGTGGCGGCGGGCCCATCGGCATCATCGTGGCCGCGCCCGTCATTCCCGAGGGCGCGACCGAGCCGGCCGGCTTCGTCACGTTTTCCTACGAGCTCGCCTCCCTGATGCTGACCAATGACGACATGTCGTTGTTCTCGGTCGCGCTGAAGGATCCGCGCAGGGAAGGTGGCGAGCTCGTTGCCAACGACCAGGGCGTGGTCTCGTCACGCATGACGGCAGCGGACGGGCCGGCGCCGTCGGCGACGCGCACGGTGAGCTTTGGCGGCCGCGACTGGCATCTCGGCTACTACGCCAAGACCAATTCGGCGCGGCGCGCTGAGCAGACGGCGATCATCGTGGCGGCGATCGGTTTTGCCATCACCGCGATGGTGTGCGGCCTGTTCGGCTATGTCGCCTACAACAATCTGCGGCTCAGCCGGGAAATCCAGGTGCGGATCGGCTTCGAGCGCCGGCTGACCGCCGTCATCGACGAGCTCAACCACCGGGTCAAGAACATCCTGGCGGTGATCCAGTCGATCGTGACGCGCACGCTGCGCCACGGCTCGGACATCGACGTTGCGCGTGAACTGCTGATCGGCCGCATCCACGCCATGTCCAACGTGGTCTCGCTGCTCAGCGAGAGCCAGTGGCAGGGCGTCAAGCTGAAGGGCCTGTTCGAGGCGCGCGCCATCCCGCATGCCGATCGCATCGCCGTCACCGGCCCCGACATCGCGGTCAGCGCGCGCGCCGCGCAGAGCCTGTCGCTCCTGTTCTTCGAGCTCGCCTCGCACTCCGACGAAGGTCTGTCGCTGGTCGGAAAGCATCCGCACATCACCGCGAATTGGACGGTGACGGGCGAGGGGACCGACGAGGTCTTCCATTTCCGCTGGGAGGAGTTCAACACCAGCGAGGCGACGCGCCGCCCGGATTCCGATTTCGGTCTGATCCTGCTCGACCGTGTCGCGCCCGAAGCGCTCGGCGGCACCGCCAAGCGCTACTTCACCGACGCCTCCTACGTCTATGAATTGACGGCGCCGATGGAGACGGTGGTCGACATGTCCGAGCGCGACCGCACGGACAAGATCTCGGCGCCGGTCAGGCCGGTGCGATAGAGG
Source organism: Bradyrhizobium sp. S3.7.6 (assembly GCF_054061875.1). NCBI lineage: Bacteria > Pseudomonadati > Pseudomonadota > Alphaproteobacteria > Hyphomicrobiales > Nitrobacteraceae > Bradyrhizobium > Bradyrhizobium sp. S3.7.6. The sequence continues at coordinate 1,866,237 of NZ_JBSSEQ010000001.1, forward strand.
TCGAGCTTCAGATTGTTGCTTTGAGCATGATCTTTTCGGAAAACCGCTTCGCACTTTTCCGGATCATGCTCTAACCCTTCGGCCGCAGCACCAGGTCGACCAGATTGCGCGCGTAGGCCGGCGTGATCGGTGCAATGCCGAAGACGTAGCGGTAGAACAGGCTGCCATAGATGGCGTCGTAGAGATACTCGGGCGCTCCCTCCGCCAGGATGCTGCCATCCGTCTGGCCAGCGGCGATCATCTCGACCAGTGCGTCGCGGCGGAATTGCAGGTAGCGGGCATAGAACAGCTCCGCCGAGCCGGTCTTGGAAATGCATTCGGAGACGACGGCGAGCTGCACCTTGCCGAACTCGCCCTGGAGCGCCTCGGCATAGGCCGCGGCATGGCGGCGTGCGCGCGCCGCGGGGCTGCCGGAGCTCGCAGGCGGCAGCGGCAGCATCTGCGCGGCATGATGAAGGAAGGCGTCGATCAGCAGCGCTTCCCGCGACGGCCACCATTTGTAGATCGTCATCTTGGAGACGCTGGAGTGGCGTGCGACGGCGTCGATGGAGGTGGCGGCAAGGCCGGTGGCGGCCATCAGCGCATAGGCGCTTTCGAGAATGGCGTTGGTGGTCTCGATCGATCGCGGCCGGCCGCGCCGGGGCGCGCTGTCAGCCTCATCACCCCCGCCCTTTGCCATCGCCACGCCCGGTCCCCTCACGCAGAGGCTCCCCGCATAGCGCAGCCACAGGTCTCGGCCTAGCAGAATCGCACGATTATTTGGCTCGAGCGAAGTGGGTACCGGTTCGCGTGAAGAAAACGCGTCAAGACAGGAATCTAGAGCTCCGTTCCGATTAGATCGGAACGGAGCTCTAGGCCTGCTGCCGCAGGGCGGCCGGAAGGTCCTGCCGCCTCGACCACGAGATGTAATAGGCCACAGCCGTCATCGCCGCGAAGCCAACGAGGCTTACCGCGATCTGCATCACCACGAGGTTCGGTCCGGTGATCAGGATGAGATGGCCGGCGAAGGACAGGAACACGGCAACGCAGAACACCGCGAGCCATTCCTCGCCGCATGTGATCACCGCCTGAAGCGGCCGCAACTTCAGGCCGGGGTGGTCGGCCGGAATGAGATGGGTCGCGAGGAAGGCGAGCGCGAGGAAATGGATCACGCGATAGGGCGCGAGGTTTTCCTTGTCTGTCGGCGCGATGCTGTTGACGACGACGTCCGGCAAATAGACGGCCAGCGCGGGCGAATGCCGCATCAAGGTGACCGCCATCGCGAAGATGAGATAGGCACCCGCGAGGATCCGCAGCCAGGACATGCCGTGCAACGCGCGTCCGGAGGCGCCTGTTACGGCGAACCAGCCGCCGAGGACCATCAGCATCTGCCAGCACAGCGGATTGAAGGTCCAGTCCTGGTCCGGATAGACCCGGAAATTCCAGTCGAACCAGCGCGCCGCAACGTACAGCGCGACCGATGCCGCCAGCGTCAGGTTCGGCCGCCGCAACAAACCCCATAGCGCAAACGGAAAGAACGCCATCAGCGGGATCATCAGTTGCAGGAGGTCGAGGTTCAGCGGCTCTTCCTGGAGCACGAGGCCGCGGACCAGGATGCGCAGCGGATGATCGAGAATGCCCGAGATGTTGTATTCGTGGATGATCTCCGGCGCCATCGATTGCGAGGCGACATAGGCGATGGTGTCGATATAGATCACGAAGAGCACGACATAGGCAGCGTAGAGCCGCCAGACGCGGCGGAAGATGCGCGTCGCCGCGACGACGTAGCCGCGCTCCAGCGCCATCCTGCCGTGAATGATGGCGACGCCATAACCCACCACGAACACGAACAGGTCAGCGGCGCCGCTGAAGCCGAAATTTCGCAGCGTCAGGAGATTAACGACGTTGTTCGGGATGTGGTCGACGAACACCGACCAGTTGGCAATGCCGAGCGTCAAATACAATCTGGCATCGTGATGGAATGCGGCGAGGTTCGCCTTGACGGACGGTTTCATCGCGGAAAATGACTTTTGGAATCACGGGCGCTGCTTTTAGCGGCAACCGCCCGCCTATCCGAGTAGCGTTTGCGTGAGGGGGGCTGGAATTGTCCAATCTGGCGCAAAATTGCGCATGATCGCCGGATGGAATTCCCGCAAGCTCGCCCGTTCTGCCGACGACGAAATTATCTTAGCGCTTCGACCGCTATTCGGCCGGTTCAGCCGAGGCTTCGTCGGATGCGCCGGCGCGGCTCGCCATGATTCCGAGGGCGACGCCGCCGATCGCCAGGATCGGCAGCAGCCGCTTGATTCCGATGGCGCGAACGATCTGGAGGCCCGTCGCGAGCAGCATGGGGTCGGCGAGCATGCTCGAAGCGGCCGACTTCGCGGCGCGCTCGGCGGCGATCCGGGCGCGCTTCCGCATCTCCCGCTTGTAGCCCCAATAGCTCCCCGCCGCGGCAAGCGTCAGCAGGAAGAAGATGCCGGCGCCGGCGAGGCAGGCCTGCACCGGTCCATAGGTCTGAAGGACCGAGATGAAGGCGGCCGCGCAGAGAAAGCCCGTGGTGATGAAGAGCGCGAGTGCCGCGCCCGCGGCGAGCGATGTCAGGCGGACGGTCGCGCCCGTCGATGCGCTGATGCCGTCGATGATGCGCTGTAACATGGCCTTGCTCCTCAGATCCCCGCAAGCCGGCAGCGACGGCGCGACAGCGCCGCCGTAACAACGTCAAGGTCCTGCGCCCACGCTACCGGCGCCAGGCGACACCGATCAGGAAGCCGATGCCGAGCGCGAGTCCGACGGTCGCGAGCGGCCGCTGCGTGATGGCATCTTCCAGCGTTTCCTCGATCGAGCCGTAGGCGTCTTGCGCAGCTTCCATCATGGCGCTGCCGCGATCCGACATGTCGTCGACCGCGGAATCCACGCTCTCGCGGGCCTGGCGATAGCCGCGGCGGGCCTGCTTGCTGGTGGAATTGGCAAAGGTGTTGAGCGCGTCGGTGATCTGATCGGTGAGGGCGGCGATATCGCTTTTCACGGCTGCTACATCCTTCTCGAGGCGTTCTCTGGTGGCTTTGTCGGTCCAGTCTCTCATCCCGGTTTCGCCATTGGTTGACATCAGGAGTTCCAAAGCTGTTGGCGGCTGAGATAGCCGGAAAACGTTTCGTGCCCGGGTAAGTTCCGTTCGGGAAACCGGTCATGCCTGCGGCAGCTGCGGCGAATTCTCCGGCAGCAGATGCTCCTTCAGGATCAGCCCGACGATCAGGAGCGGCGACGACAGGAATGCGCCCATCGGCCCCCACAGCCAGGTCCAGAAGGCCAGCGCGATGAAGACGGCAAGCGCGTTCAGGGAAAGCCTGCGCCCGATGATGGTCGGCGTGACGAAGTGTCCTTCCAGGAAGGTGATGCCGCCGAAGGCGAGCCCCGCCATCAGTCCGCCGCCGATGGTCGGGAAGGCGACGAGCCCCACCACGACCAGGATGACGAACATCGCGACCGGTCCGATGATCGGGATGAAGTTGAGCGCCGCCGCAAGCGCGCCGAGCCCGGCCGGATTGGGCATGCCGGTGACGGCGCAGATGAGACCGGTTGCGATACCCACGCCGACATTGATCAGCGTCACCGTCAAAAGATAGTTGCCGAGATGGACCTCGATCTCGTTGAGGATCCGCAGCGTGCGCAGCCGCGAATCGCGATCGCCGAAATTCATGATCAGCGCCCGCCGCAGGTCGCGCCAGCTCGCGATGAACAGGATCAGCGTGGCGAAGAACAGCAGGAATTCGGCGAAGGTCGGCGACAGGAATTCCAGCGTCGGTTGCACCCATTCGGTTTTCGGCAGCGGAAGGCTAGGCAGCCCCTCCGAGCCGCCCACCATCGTCTGCAATTCCTTCCACAGCGCCAGCGGCCGGTCGAAGACGTGCATCTTCTCCTTCAACTGCGCGCCCAATTCCGGCAGGCGCGAGCTCCACTCCATCACTGGCACGGCAATCAGCGCGACGACGAAGGCGACCACCGTCGTCACCGCGATCACGATCAGCACGGCGCCGAAGGCGCGCGGCACATGCCGCCGCTCGAGAAAGCTCGCGGCCGGCGACAACATGGTGCCGGCGACGACCGCCATCACGACCGGGAGGAAGAATGCCCTGGCGACGTAGAGCACGGCGACCACGGCAATCAGGAACAGACCGGCGAGCGCAAAGGCGACGAACTCGGTGCGGCGGATCACCGGCGGCAGCTCGACATGGCTGTCGGGAAGCGGGGCGCCCTCGTTATTGCCGGAAATCAGACGTTCAGTGGGAAGGACGCGCACAATATCTCCTCCCGCACGGAAGCCTCCGCGCGCCCATTGTTGGCAGTAGAACGTCCGGGCGGACGTTCCGGTTCCATCGCGGTTTCGTGAAGTTTTGCTCGCTTGACTGTGACCTCGCCGCCGCAGCGAGCGGTGGAACTTGAGTCGGTCCAGCTGCGTTTGTTGGGAGCCGCATCACCTGATGCACATCCAATGGGGCAGCACATGACAAGGTTCTCTCCAGTCCGTCGCCGCTTCTCGCTGCGCGCCACCACCGCCATTGCCTTCGCGACAGCATTGCTGACCGTGCCCTTCGCGGCACAGGCCCAGACGCTCGGCTACGCGCCGATGCAGCCGCAGGGATATCCGCAGGACCCGAGCTATTCGCGGGGTTATGTCAACGCGGCGCCGCAGGCCGCCGACGAGGATGCCGCGCTGCCCGACCGGCTGCGCAAGCAGATCGTCAGCTTCGACCGGAACGAGCCGGCCGGGACCATCGTCATCGATACCGGCAACACTTACCTCTATTACGTGCTCGGCAATGGCCGCGCGATCCGTTACGGCGTCGGCGTCGGCCGACAAGGTTTCACCTGGGCCGGCGTGCAGAGCGTCAGTCGCAAGGCCGAGTGGCCGGACTGGCATCCGCCGGCCGAGATGATCGCGCGTCAGCCTTATCTGCCGCGCTTCGTCGCCGGCGGTCCCGGCAATCCGCTCGGCGCTCGCGCGATGTATCTCGGCTCGAGCGAATACCGCATCCATGGCACGAACGATCCCACCACGATCGGCAAGTTCGTGTCCTCCGGTTGCATTCGCATGACCAACGAGGACGTCACGGACCTGTTCAGCCGCGTCAATGTCGGCGCCAAGGTGGTGGTGCTGCCGAAGAACGCGCCGCTGATGGCCAAGGGATACGACAAGGGCGGCGACCCCGTACGCAAGCGCCCGCCGGTGACGACGCTGCCTTCGGGACGGCAGGCGCTGAACATCACGACGTCGGCAGTGAACTGAGAGTTGAGCGAGGTCATATGAAGAGACGTTCGATCGGCAAACTGGCCGGTGGCGCGGCGGCGTGCTTCGCCGTCGCCTCGCTCGGCCTCGCGTTGACGCCGTCGGCGCATGCGGAAGACTTCTTCTCGGCGCTGTTCGGCGGCTTCCGCGCGCGCTCCGCGCCGGAGATCCGCATGCCGTTCCCGACCGATGACATGCCGCGCTACGACACGCCGCGCCAGCGGGCCTCTTATGGCGGCGGCATCGCCTATTGCGTGCGCGGTTGCGATGGCCGCTACTTCCCGGCGCAAGGAAACGACGCCGAAAGCAAGGCGAAATCCTGCAAGAGCTTCTGCCCGACGTCCGAAACCTCGCTGGTCTATGGCAGCAACATCGACGACGCCACGACGGACAAGGGAAAATCCTATTCCGACCTGCCCAACGCGTTCCGCTTCCGCAACGAGATCGTCGCGGGCTGCACGTGCAACGGCAAGGATCCGGTCGGACTTGCCCAGGTCAAGGTCGAGGACGATCCGACCTTGCGCAAGGGTGACATCGTCGCGGGCAGCGATGGCCTGGTGGTCGCCAACCGCAACGCCAACGACCGCCGTGGCGTCGCGATGAATTTTTCGCCGCTGCCGGAGTCGGTGCGCGCCAGGTTCCGCCAGGTGCCGGTGGTCGCGAAGGAGTAGGGGCGGTGCGGCCTCAAGTGGGTTGCGGCGCGCCTCGATCTCCACTGTCGTCCCGGACAAGCGGAGCGCAGATCCGGGATCCATAACTACAGGAAGCGGTTTGACGAAGGCACGTGGTTAGCAGCTCGCGCGACAACTTCTCCCTGTGGTTATGGGTCCCGGCGTTCGCCGGGACGACACTGAAGGTGTAGCGGCAGCTTTCTATCCAATCCGCAGTCCTACGCCGCGCGGATTTTCCCCAGGAAGTCGCTGACCTGCTGGCCGAGCTGGCGGCTCTGGGTTTCCAGCGTTTCCGAGGCCTGCTTGACGTTGTCCGCCGCACCGGCGGCAGCATCCGCGTCGGCCTTCACGCCGGTGATGTTGTCCGACACGTTCCTGGTGCCCTGCGCCGCAAATTGCGTGCTGCGCGTGATCTCCTGGGTCGCCGCGCCCTGCTCCTGTACGGCGGCGGCGATCGCGGTGGCGACCTCGTTCACTTCGCCGATGATGCCACCGATGGTCTGGATCGCGTTGATGGCGTCGCTCGCCACCCTCTGGATGTCGGCGATCTGCCCGGAGATTTCCTCGGTGGCTTTGGCGGTCTGGCTCGCCAGCGATTTCACCTCGGAGGCCACGACCGCGAAACCGCGCCCGGCTTCGCCCGCACGTGCGGCCTCGATCGTCGCGTTGAGCGCGAGCAGATTGGTCTGCGCCGCGATGGTGTTGATCAGGCCGACGACCTCGCCGATGCGTCCTGCGGACTGCGCCAGCCCTTGCACCGTGCCGTCGGTCTCGCGGGCCTGGTTGACGGCGCGGCTGGCAATGCCCGCGGCGTGCGCCGCCTGCTGGCTGATGTCGTTGATCGAGGCGGAGAGCTCCTCGGCGGCGGCGGCGACGCTGTCGACGCTCATGGAGGCGTCGTTGGAGGCCTTGCCGGCGACCTGGACGCGGTCGTTGGTCTGGCGCGACACCGCGGAGAGATCACCCGAGGTCTTGCGCATCTCGCCGGACGCCTCGCTCAGTTCGCCGAGCGTCTTGCGCACCGCGCCCTCGAACTCGCCGACATAGGTCTCGACGGCGCGCTGGCGCGCGGCCGCGCCGACATTGCGCTCGCGCTCCTGCGCCTCGATCTTGAGCTTCTCGGTCGCCTGCTGCTTGAAGGTTTCCAGCGCGCCGGCAAGCGCGCCGATCTCGTCCTGGCGGTCGAGATAGCCGCTGTCGACGGCGAGGTCGCCGCCGGCGACCTTGAGCATGGCGTCGCGGATGGTGTTGAGGGGATGGATGACGCGGCGGCTGACCAGCATGACCGCGCCGACGGCGAGGCCGATGGCGAGCGCCAGGAGTGCAAGCTGCACGATCAGCGCGCGCTGTGCGGTACTGCGCTGCTCCTGCGTGTAGCTCCGGGCGGCGTCGAGCGCGGCTTCGGCCACCGCGACCGCACTGGCCATACGGCCGACCGTGAGCGGGCTCCACTGGTTGGCCGTCAGCTCGGCCTTCTCACCCTTGACCAGGGTGTCCGCGAGACGGTCGCGCAGGGTGAGATATTGCGGCTCGAAATAAGCGGTCTTGGCCGTGGTCATGGCCGAGGCGAGCGCGGGCGGCAATTGCATGCCCGAGGTCGACAATTCCAGCGCTTTCCACATCGCGGCCGTACCGCCGACAAATTGGGTATAGTTGTAGCGGCCCTCCGGCGAGATCTTGCCGGCCGCAAGTCCGGTCGAGACGATCAGTGAGGCCTCGCCCGCGGTGTTGCGGAGCAGCCAGGCGCTCTGCTTGATCGACAGCAGCTGGTCGATCACGGCATCCTGGTGGTTGACGGTGGCGGCGAGGACGCCCGAGAGCTTGTCGAGCACGTCGAGCAGCCCCTGCGTCGTCTCCATGTATTCCTTGGTCAGGCCGGCGCGGCGCTGGTCCTTCGGTTTGGCAACATCCTCCCAGAACTGCTTCTGCTCTTCGCCCAGCAGCTTGTAGAGCCGCGCGAGCTCAGGCACCAGCGCGCCCGATTGCGGGAAGTCGATGCTCGGCAGCAGCTCGAGCGCGCGGGCCATCGCCGGCATCTGGGCATCGCGCAGCGCGCGCAGATATCTCTCGATCTCGGAGTCCATCGGCTCGGTCGCGTTCAGCAGCCGGGACGTGGTCGAGCGGTCGGTGCGCAGATTGTGCATCGCCTTGAACAGATCGGCGGAGGCGTCGGCGATCTGCGAGATGCGGTTAGCGGTCTTGAGGCGGTCCCAGGAGGCGTAGGCGGTGAGCGAGAGCGCAATCACCACGCAGACCGAGGTGATGGCGATCACCGCCTTCAGCAGCGCGGACACGGTCAGACGATTCAGCATCGAAGCCTCCTAAAATTCCCATTGCAAAGTTCGTCGAGACGCCCCGGCAACATCAAAACGGAGGGGCAGGCAGATCGGCAATCGTGCCGTTTGCGGCGCATCACCCAAACGGTTTCTGCATCTGAAACGAAAAGGGTAAAGTTTTAGGCAGGCCGGCTGATCGTAGAAGTACGTATTTACTAGAAGTTGCAGTGGGTTGCCGTGATGGAACCTGCGCTGGAGATAGGCGTTAGAACACCGTAGCAATTTGCCTGAAGGGGGGTCCTTGCGATGCTGGTCGGCGTACTCGTCACCTTTCTCGTCGTCATTCTCGTGCTCTATCTCATCAACATGCTGCCCATGGACGGTCGCGCCAAGCAAATCGCGCGTGTGGTCGTCATCATCATCGGCGTCGTGTCGCTGCTGAAATATCTGACGGTGTTTTAGCGGGGTAGGGCGTGTAGCCCGGATGGAGCGCAGCGAAATCCGGGGGCCTGCCCCAAGCAACGCCGGTCCCGGATTGCGCTTCGCTCCATCCGGGCTACGGCCCGAAAACAAAAAAGCCCCGGCGCGAGCCGGGGCTTTGGTGTTTGAATGACCGGGCTCTAGCCCGCAGCCTTGGCCTCGCGGCGGCGGGCGGTGAGGATGTACTCGGTGTAGCCGTTCGGCTGCTCGCGCCCCTTGAAGATCAGGTCGCAGGCCGCCTTGAACGCGACACCGTCGAAGGCGGGCGCCATCGGCTTGTAGATCGCATCGCCGGCGTTCTGCTTGTCGACCACGACGGCCATGCGCTTGAGCGATTCCATCACCTGCGCCTCGGTGATCACGCCCTGATGCAGCCAGTTGGCGAGATGCTGGCTGGAGATGCGCAAGGTGGCGCGGTCTTCCATCAGGCCGACATCGTGGATATCAGGCACCTTGGAGCAGCCGACGCCCTGGTCGATCCAGCGCACGACATAGCCGAGGATGCCCTGGCAGTTGTTGTCGATCTCCTGCTTGACGTCGTCGGGCGCCCAGTTCGACTTCGACACCGGAATGGTGAGGATGTCGGACAGCTTCGCGCGCGGACCGCCCTTGGTCAGCTCCTGCTGACGCGCGGTGACGTTGACCTGGTGATAGTGCAGGGCGTGCAGCGTTGCCGCCGTCGGCGAGGGCACCCAGGCGGTGGTGGCGCCGGCCTGCGGATGCGCCAGCTTCTGTTGCAGCATGTCCGCCATCTTGTCGGGCGCGGCCCACATGCCCTTGCCGATCTGGGCATGGCCGGGCAGGCCGTCGATCAGGCCCATGTCGACGTTCCAGTCCTCATAGGCCTTGATCCAGGCCTGCGCCTTCATCTCGTTCTTGCGGATCATCGGACCCGCTTCCATCGAGGTGTGGATCTCGTCGCCGGTGCGGTCGAGGAAGCCGGTGTTGATGAACATGATGCGCTTGGAGGCGCGTTGGATGCAGGCCTTGAGGTTGACGGTGGTGCGCCGCTCCTCGTCCATGATGCCGACCTTGAGCGTGTTCTCGGGCAGCGACAGCATCTTCTCGACGCGGTCAAAAATCTCGCAGGTCAGCGACACCTCATCCGGGCCGTGCATCTTCGGCTTGACGATATAGGCAGATCCGGTGCGGCTGTTCTTGACCTTGGAGTTGCCCTTGATGTCGTGAATCGCAAGAAGCCCCGAGACGGCGGCGTCGAGCAGGCCTTCCGGAATTTCCTCGTCCTTCTCGTCCAGCACCGCGTCGGTGAACATGTGGTGACCGCAATTGCGCATCAGCAGCAGGCTGCGGCCATGCAGCTTCACTTCGCCCTTGCCGTCCGGCGTCTTGTAGCTGCGGTCACTGTTGAGCGAACGGGTCAGCGTCTTGCCGCCCTTCTCGAAATCGGCCGAGAGCGTGCCGTTCATCAGGCCAAGCGTGTTGCGATAGACCAGCACCTTGTCCTCGGCATCGACCGCGGCGACCGAGTCTTCCATGTCGAGGATGGTCGAGACCGCGGACTCCATGATCATATCGGCGACGCCGGCGGGATCGTCCTTGCCGATCACGCTGCTGCGGTCGATCTTGACCTCGACGTGCAGGCCGTTGTTGGCGAGCAGCACCGCGGACGGCGCGGCGGCATCACCCTGGAAGCCCGCGAATTGCGCGGCGTTCTTCAGCGCGGTGGCATTGCCGCTCTTCAGCTTCACCGCGAGCTGGCCCGCGACGACGCTATAGGCGGTGACGTCGGTGTGGCTGCCGGTCGCCAGCGGCACGGCGGCATCGAGGAACGCCTTGGCCTTGGCGATCACCTTGTCGCCGCGCGCCTTGTTGTAACCTTTGCCGCTCTCGGCAGCGTCGTGCGGGATCGCGTCGGTGCCGTAGAAGGCGTCATAGAGCGAGCCCCAGCGCGCGTTCGCCGCGTTCAGCGCATAGCGTGCGTTGGTGAGAGGCACGACGAGCTGCGGGCCGCAGATCTTGCCGATTTCTTCATCGACATTGGCGGTCTCGACCTTCTGCGTCGCCGGCTCCGGGACGAGATAGCCGATCTCCTTCAGGAACGCGGTATAGGCATCGAGGTCGAACGCCTTGCCCTTGTTGGCGCGGTGCCAGTCGTCGATCTTGGCCTGCAGCGTGTCGCGCACCGCCAGCAGCGCGCGGTTCTTCGGCCCCAGATCCTTGATGATGGCGGCGACCCCGGCCCAGAACGCATCCGGCGCGATCCCCGTTTTCGGGGCCGCTTCCTTGGCGATGAAGTCAAACAGGACGGGAGCGATCTTCAATCCGTGGGCGTCGACGCGTTTCATGATGGGCTTTCTTGTTGGAAATGGCTGTTTTTTGGCTGCTTTTGACCCGACAGCAGCAAAATGCGCCCATAAGGGGCAGCTTTCAGGGCCTATTAGCCCCAAAATCGGGGCCGTGAGAAGGCCTCCAAAAGTTGTCAAAATGTCAAGGCGAGGTGTGGGTCTGGCTCGTTTTACAAACGCTTCAGCCCGGCTTAGCGCCACGCGCACAGATGCGCTCCCTCCCCCCTTGCGGGGGAGGGCGGGGGAGAGGGGTAGCCCAGGAAAAGGTGTGCCTGAATTCGACGGAGCGGAGTGCTCGCGCTGATGGAGAGAGTCCCCGTGTGGACCCCTCTCCCTAGCCCTTCCCCGCAAGGGGGGAGGGAACGCAGTAGAGCGTGGGGACAGAGCGCGGCGTCTCTCGTGGAGAGCGCGCGCTCAAATATTCGCGGCGAGGTCCACGAGCTCGTCGAACAGCACGCCGGTGGTCTTCAGCATCCGTTCGATCTCGTCCGCGGCGTCGGCAACCGTGCGGGCCGACGTGTCGATCACGAGCTCGGCAGCCTCGGGTCGCTCGTAGTCGTTGCCGATGCCGGTGAACGACGCCAGCGCGCCGGCGCGGGCCTTCTTGTAATGGCCCTTGGGATCGCGATCCTCGCAGACCTCTGCCGGCGTCGCGACATGGATCTCGCGGAACGCGGTGTCGGCGATGCGGCGCGCGGTGGCGCGGTCCTCGCGTGCCGGCGAGACGGCGGCGACGATCGCGATGTGGCCGTTGCGGGCGAGATGGGTCGCGACTTCGGCGAGGCGGCGGATGTTCTCGCTGCGGTCGGCGGCGGAGAATCCGAGATCGTTGTTGAGCCCGGCGCGCAGCGTGTCGCCGTCGAGCAGGATCGGCGAGCCGCCATTGGTGAACAGCCGACGTTCCAGCGCCTTCGCCAGCGTCGACTTGCCGGACGCCGGCAGGCCGGTGAGCCAGACCACGGCGCCGTTGTGGCGGTAGCGCGCGGAGCGTTCGTCGGGCCGCAGCGCCGATTCCACCGGCACGATGTCGACCGGCACGGCGCGCTGGCCGGCATCGACCGACAGCACGAGACCACCGCCGGCGATGCGCCCCGAGACTTCGATCACGAGACGGCCGGTGCGCGGATTCTCGGTGTAGGGATCGGCGGCAATTGGGCTCGAAAGAGAAATGTCGATCTCGCCGACATGGTTGCGGCCGATCGCCTTGTTCTCGACGCTCGACAGCTCGCCGGGATCGACCGCCTTCTCGATGGCGACGACGGTGGCGCGGCTTTCCTTCGGGCCGCAGCGGACCAGCAGCTGGTCGCCCTTGGCGAGCGGCTTGTCGTGCAGCCAGAAGATGCGCGCGCGCAGACGGCGCGTCTCGCGCGGTGCGGAGCCGACATGCGCGACGATGTCGCCGCGCTCGATGAACAATTCGCGGTCGAGCGTGATGCCGACCGAGCGCCCCGCGCCCTGCCGTCCGGCGACCGGCGTTACCGGCCAGCTTTCGACCGTCTTGATCCTGGCGATCTTGCCGGCCGGCATGATCACGATCTCGTCGCCGGCAATGAGACTGCCGGATTCGATGCGGCCCGCCACGATGCGGCGGTCGTCGAACTTGTAGATCGCCTGCACCGGCAGGCGCAGGGCGAGGGCTTCCAGCGGACGCGCCGGCTCGAGCTGGTCCAGCGCCTCGACCACGGTCGGACCCTTGTACCAGCCGATGCGGTCGGTGCGCTCCGCGACGCCGTCGCCATCGCGGGCCGAGATCGGGATCACCGCCGTCGGCGTCACGCCGAGGCCGTTGAGATGCGCCGAAATCTCGTCGCTGATTTCTTTGAAGCGCTCGGCGCTGAAATCGACGCGGTCCATCTTGTTGACGACGATCGCGACCTGCTTCACGCCGAGCAGGTGCAGCAGATAGCCGTGCCGCCGGGTCTGGTCACGCACGCCTTCGAGCGCGTCGATGATCAGCACCGCGCCGTCCGCCTGCGACGCACCGGTGATCATGTTGCGCAGGAATTCGGCATGGCCGGGCGCGTCGATCAGCACGATGTCGCGCGAATTGGTGCGGAAGCGGATCTGCGTGGTGTCGATGGTGATACCCTGATCGCGCTCGGTCTGGAGCGCGTCGAGCAGGAACGACCATTCGAACGGCATGCCGCGCCGCGCGCTGACGGCTTTCAGCATCTCGAGCTTGCCGTCGGGCAGGCTGCCGGTCTCGTGCAGCAGGCGCCCGACCAGCGTCGACTTGCCGTGGTCGACATGGCCGACGATCACGATACGGACCTGCGGACGCGTGGTGCCGTTCGGAGTGGCGGGCGAAGCGGGGGTGACGATCATGTTCATAGCCGCGTTGCGTCCTTGAATCAGAGATAGCCGGCGACGCGCAGACGCTCGAAGGCGTCCTCGGTCTCGTGGTCGAGCGCACGGCCGGCGCGCTCCGGCACCTTGGTCTGCTCGAGCTCGACCAGGATCTCGTCGATGGTCGACGCGGTCGACGCGACCGGATTGGTGATGTCCTGATCGCCCAGCGAGCGATAGCGCTTGCCGTCCTTGGCGAGATACAGCGGGATGATCGGAATGTTCTCGCGCTTGGTGTAGGCCCAGATGTCGGCCTCGGTCCAATGCAGGATCGGATGGATGCGCAAATGCGCGCCTTGCGGCGGCGAGGCGTTGAAATGGTCCCAGAACTCCGGCGGCTGATCGCGCACGTCCCAATTGCCTTCGAGCCCGCGCGGCGAGAACACGCGCTCCTTGGCGCGCGTCGCCTCTTCGTCGCGGCGGATGCCGGCGATCAGGCCGTCAAAGCCGAATTTGGCGAGCGCCATCTTCAGACCTTCGGTCTTGCGCGCAGCGGAACGGGCCGCCGGCGGCAGCGTTGGGTCGACGGCATCGATCGGCGGGCAGGGTTCGACGCGCAGGTCGAGCTCCCACTCTTTCCCGTAGTGATCGCGGAAGCGATACATCTCCGGAAACTTCTTGCCGGTATCGACGTGGAGGGCCGGGAATGGCAGCCGGCCGAAGAACGCCTTGCGCGCCAGCCAGATCATGACGTTGGAGTCCTTGCCGAGCGACCACAGCAGGGCGATCTTCTTCAGGCGGCCGAAGGCCTCGCGGAAAATGTAGATGCTCTGCGCCTCAAGCTGGTCCAAATGGTCCATGCTGGGGGCGGTCAGCCCGACGGGAATTTGCTCGGAAACGGGAGCCCGGAAGTCCCGTCCATCTGCACCGGAATCGGTCCTGAGAAGATGCATCTCTGCCACTTTGCGTTTGGAGGCGAATTTTCTATAGTTGCGGTGCAGAAGAGAAGAAAAAATTTTCTCTTTGCGCGCTCGAAACGACACATATATAGAAAATAATTCCAGTCAACCCCGGATGTGGGGGAAGCGAGTATCGCATGCGGTTCTTGCCGGTGTTCCTCGATCTCAAGGCCGGTCCGGTGGTCCTCATCGGCGCGGGTGAGCTTTTGCGCGCTAAGCTGCGCGTGCTCGCCGCTGCCGGTGCGCGCATCCGCGTGCATGCGATCGACGGCAATCAGGACCTGAGCCTCAGCTCCGAAGACGCGGCGCGGATTGAAATCGCGACTGGCGATCCGCTCACCGCCGATCTCTCGGGCGTCATTGCCATCGTTTGCGCCGGCGCGGGCGATGTCGGCGTTGCCATGTCGGTCCGCGCCAAGGCGCTCGGCCTGCCCGTCAACGTCATGGACGATCTCGAACATTCCAGCTTCATCTTCCCGGCGATCGTCGATCGCGGCGATGTCGTAGTCGCGGTCGGCACCGGCGGCACCTCGCCGGTGGTGGCGCGGCGCGTGCGCGAGAAGATCGAGGCGCTGCTGCCGGCCCGCATCGGCGAGCTTGCCGAGTTCATCGGCGGCTTCCGCAAATCCATCAACGAGCGCATCGCCGAGTTTCCGCTGCGCCGCCGCTTCTGGGAGCGCGTCATCGACGGTCCGATCGGCGCGTCTGTGCTCGCGGGCCGCAAGGGCGAGGCCGACGCCGCGATCAGGGCGATCTCCGATCCGTCCGCATTCGCGCGTGCCGACAAGCCGGAAGGCTCGGTCGCGCTGGTCGGCGCCGGGCCCGGCGATCCTGATCTTCTCACCATCAAGGCGCTGCGCGCGCTCCAGGATGCCGACATCGTCTTTCATGACGAACTGGTCTCGGGCGAAATTCTCGACCGCATCCGCCGCGACACCACGCGCGTTCCGGTCGGCCGGCGCGTCGGCAAGCCCGGCATCGGCCAGGACGCCATCAACAAGCGCATGATCGAGGCCGCGCAATCCGGCCAGCGCGTGGTGCGGCTGAAGGGCGGCGACCCCTTGGTGTTCGGCCGCGGCGGCGAAGAGGTCGAAGCGCTGCGCGCGGCCGGCGTCGCCTATTCGATCATTCCCGGCATCACGGCAGGGCTCGGCGGCGCCTCCGATTTCGAGGTGCCACTCACCTATCGTCATGAGGCGACCCGCATCACCTTCCTCACCGCGCACAAGGCGCGCGATGCCGAGAACGTGGACTGGTCGACGCTGACCGACACCAAAATGACCGTCGTGGTCTACATGGGCATGACCGCGGCCCCGGCGATCCGCGAAGGCTTGTTCGCGGCCGGCCGTTCGCCGGAGACGCCGGTCGGCGTATTCTCCCGCGTCACGCGGCCGGATGCACAAGGCGCGATCGGCACGCTGCGCGACCTGCCCGAGCTCGTGCGGCGGACCCATGGCGGTCCCGCCATCCTCATCATCGGCGACGTGGTCCGGCATGCCGGCTCGCTTCGCCGCGAAACACCCAAACAAATCATCTCTGACCTCCTGGATGCTGCCGAATGACCTCTCCCTTGCAAAAGAAACTTAAAATCAGCGATTCCTCCGTCGTGACCGCTAACCGTACCTGGGATGGCGTCGTCGTCTACCGCACCGCTGCCAAGGGCTGGTCGGCTGACCTCGCAGACGCCGCGATCGTGCGAAACTCCGATGAGGCGAAAGCGTTGCTCGCCGAGGCCGTGGCCGATGACGTCGGCGCGATTGGTCCCTATATCGCTCCGGTCCAGATCGGCGAGGACGGCAAGATCGTGCCCGGAAATCTGCGCGAGCAGATCCGCCGCGATGGCGTGACCATCGACTTGCCGGTTTAATCGCAGGTCGGGCTGTAAGGCACTTTAATCATGTACGCTTACGACGAAATCGATCGCACGCTGGTCAACGAGCGCGTCTCGGAATTCCGCGACCAGGTGCAACGCCGTCTCTCGGGCGAGTTGACCGAGGACGAATTCAAGATGCTGCGCTTGCAGAACGGCGTCTATCTGCAACTGCACGCCTACATGTTCCGCGTCGCGATTCCCTACGGAACGCTGGCGTCGAACCAGTTGCGGCAGCTTGCCCATGTCGCGCGCAAATATGACCGCGGCTACGGCCATTTCACCACGCGCCAGAACATCCAGTTCAACTGGATCAAGCTTTCGGACCTGCCGGATGCGCTGGCCGATCTCGCCGAGGTCGGCATCCACGCGATGCAGACCTCCGGCAACAACATGCGCAACGTCACCTCGGATCAGTGGGCCGGCGTCGCGCCGGGCGAGATCGAGGATCCCCGCATCTGGTCGGAGCTGATCCGCCAGCACACTACGCTGCATCCGGAGTTCTCGTTCCTGCCGCGCAAGTTCAAGATCGCGATCACCGCTTCGGATCACGACCGCGCTGCGATCAAGGTCCACGACATCGGCCTGCGGCTGATCAAGAACGAGAAGGGCGAAACCGGCTTCGAGGTGCTGGTCGGCGGCGGTCTCGGCCGCACGCCGTTCATCGGCAAGACCATCAAGCACTTCGTCCACGGCCGCGATCTCCTGAGCTATATCGAGGCGATCCTGCGCGTCTACAACCAGTACGGCCGCCGCGACAATATCTACAAGGCGCGCATCAAGATCCTGGTGCACGAGCTCGGCATCGAGAAGTTCTCCCGCGAGGTCGAGGAGGAGTGGCAGCATATCCGCAACTCCTCGCTTCAGATCGACGACGAGGTGATCGAGGACATCCGCTCGCGCTTCATCTATCCGGCTTACGAGAAGCTGCCGCACATGCCGGACGAGCTGCGCCAGGCAGCGGCCGATCCCGATTTCGAGGCGTGGCGCAAGAACTCGGTCGCCGCGCACAAGAACCCGGGCTACTCCATCGTCACGATCTCGCTGAAGCCGATCGGCGCGCCTCCGGGCGATGCCACGGCCGAGCAGATGGATGCGCTGGCCGATCTCGCCGACAAATATTCCTTCGGCGAGATCCGCGTCGGTCATGAGCAGAATTTGGCGCTGCCGCATGTTGCCAAGCGCGACCTGCCGGCGCTGTGGAAGGCGCTCGACAAGCTTGGGCTGGCGACGCCGAACGTCAACCTGATCACCGACATCATCGCCTGCCCGGGGCTCGACTATTGCTCGTTGGCCAATGCGCGCTCGATCCCGATCGCGCAGGAGCTGACGCGGCGCTTTGCCAACCATGAGCTCGCCAATCTGATCGGGCGGCTGCATATCAACATCTCCGGCTGCATCAATGCCTGCGGCCATCATCATGTCGGTCATATCGGCATTCTCGGTGTCGAGAAGAACGGCGAGGAGGTCTACCAGATCACCATCGGCGGCCGTGCCGACGAGAGCGCCGCGCTTGGCAATCTGATCGGCCCCGGCGTCAAGTTTGACGAGGTCGCTGACGTCGTCGAGGACATCGTGGAAGCCTATCTGGCGCTGCGCGAGCGGCCGGAGGAGCTGTTCGTCGACACGGTGAAGCGCCTCGGCGTCGAACCCTTCAAGGAGCGCGTCTATGCCACTCGTTAACGGCGGAAAAATCGCCGACGACAGCTTCGTCAAGCTTGCCGTCGACACGCCGCTGCCCGAGGGCGGCGACATCCTGGTGCCGGCCGAGCGCTTCCTCAGCGATGCGGACGCGCTGCTCAAGCGCGGCGGCAAGGTCGGCGTGATCTGGCCGAACAATCGCGATATCGCCGAGCTCGTGCCCTATCTCGGCAAGATCGCCGTCGTCGCATTGGTGTTCCCGAGCTTCCGCGATGGCCGCGCCTACAGCCAGGCGCGCCTGCTGCGCGAGCGCTATAATTATCGCGGCGATTTGCGTGCCACCGGCCAGGTGCTGCGCGATCAGTTCGTGTTCATGCTGCGTGCCGGCTTCGATTCCTTCGAGGTCAAGAAGCAGGCCGACGCGGAAGCCTTCATGCAGACCGCGAAGCGCTATTCGGTGTTCTATCAGCCGACCGGCGACGGCCGCATCACCGCGCTGCACCGGCGGATGCAGCTGCGTCACTCCGAAGGTGTCGGCACGTGAACGCAATCGCGCCCCAGGTCGCTTCGGTGTCCGCGTCCGCGCTGCCCTCGGCGGAGGAGCTCGATCGCGCGTTGCGCGATGCCTCGCCTGCGGAAGTCATTGCCGCGGCGTTGAAGGCGGTTGGGCGCGAGAAGCTTGCGCTGGTGTCGTCCTTCGGCACGGAATCGGCGACGCTGCTGAAGGTCATGGCCGACGTCGATCCGGCGATCCCCGTGATCTTCCTCGACACCGGCTGGCTGTTCGAGGAGACGCTGGCCTATCGCGACACGCTGATCGCGGAACTCGGCTTGAAGGACGTCCGCTCGATCAAGCCTGTCGAGGAGACGCTGTCGCGCGAAGATCCCGACCGCGACCTCTGGTTCTCCGATCCAGACGCCTGCTGCCGCATCCGCAAGGTCGAGCCGCTGGCGCGTGCACTGAAGCCGTTCGATGCGTGGCTCAATGGCCGCAAGCGCTTTCAGGGCAATGCGCGCACCGACATTCCGGTGGTCGAGGATGATGGCGCGCGGTTGAAGTTCAACCCCTTTGCCAATGTCTCGCGCGAGGAACTCGAAGCCATCTTCGTCCGCGCCAAATTGCCGCGTCATCCGTTGGTGGAGTCCGGTTTCCTGTCGGTTGGGTGTATGCCTTGCACCAGCAGAACGGCCGAGGGCGAGGATGCACGCGCCGGTCGCTGGCGCGGCCGAGCCAAGACAGAATGCGGCATCCACACGATGAAGACTTCGTAGCACAGTCGAGCTGTCCGGCTACGAACAAGAAAATCCGGTTCCGTTGACTTGAGAGCGTTTCGCCCCGAGTTATGCCCGCGTGCCATCGATGACGATGACGTCGTCGAGGTAAATGGAGATGGACATGATGCGCCGTATCGTTCCGCTCGCGGCAGGGCTGCTCTTGACTGGATTGTTGGCAAGCTCGGCTCTCGCCGCTGACATCAATCTCTTGAACGTGTCGTACGATCCGACGCGTGAGCTCTATGCCGAGTTCAACAAGGCGTTCGCGAATGCCTATCAAAAGGAAACCGGCAAGAGCGTCGAGATCAAGCAGTCGCATGGCGGCAGCGGCTCGCAGGCGCGTGCCGTGATCGACGGATTGCAGGCCGATGTGGTGACGCTCGCGCTCGCCTATGACATCGACGCCGTCGCGAACAAGGGCCTCACCGCGACCGACTGGCAGAAGCGTTTGCCGCAGAATTCATCGCCCTATACCTCGACCATCGTGTTTCTGGTGCGCAAGGGCAATCCGAAGGGCATCAAGGACTGGGACGATCTGCTCAAGACCGGTGTCTCGGTGATCACGCCGAACCCGAAGACCTCCGGCGGGGCGCGCTGGAATTATCTCGCCGCCTGGGGCTTTGCCCAAAAGAAATACGGCTCGGCCGACAAGGCCAAGGACTTCATCGGAAAGCTCTACCAGCAGGTGCCGGTGCTCGATACCGGTGCGCGCGGCGCCACCGTGACCTTCGTCGAGCGCGGCGTCGGCGACGTGCTGCTGGCCTGGGAGAACGAGGCCTATCTCGCCCTGAAGGAGTTTGGTGCGCAGAAGTTCGAGATCGTGGCGCCGCCGCAATCGATCCTCGCCGAGCCGCCGGTCGCGATCGTCGACAAGGTTGCCGATAAAAAAGGCACCCGCAACGCGGCCGATGCCTACCTCCAGTATTGGTATACCAAGGAAGGTCAAGAAATCGCCGCGCGCAATTTCTACCGTCCGCGCGACGCCGAGATCGCCAAGAAGTACGAAAACTCCTTCGCCAAGGTCGAACTGTTCACGATCGACGACGTTTTCGGCGGCTGGACCAAGGCGCAGAAGGAACATTTTGCCGACGGCGGCGTCTTTGATCAGATCTACAAGAACTGATCGGGCGCCGTCTTAGGAGTAGCAGGGGGCCTGGTGAGCGCAGTTGCAGCACGACGACGGACATTGCCGGGCTTCGGTCTCACGATGGGACTGACGCTTTCCTGGCTCTCCATCATCATTCTGATTCCGCTGGCCGGGCTGTTCCTGAAATCGCTGGAGCTGAGCCCCGAGCAATTCTGGAACATCCTGTCCAGCCGCCGCACCCTCAACGCCTTGCGCGTCTCCTTCGGCCTCGCCTTTGCGGCGGCCTGCGTCAATCTCGTCATGGGCAGCATCATCGTCTGGGCGCTGGTGCGTTACCGCTTCCCCGGGCGCCGGCTGTTCGACGCCATCGTCGACGTGCCGTTCGCGCTGCCGACGGCGGTCGCCGGCGTGGCGCTGACGGCGCTGTTTGCCGAGACGGGCTGGCTGGGTGCGCCGCTCGCAGCGCTCGGTATCAAGGTGGCATTCACGCCGATCGGCATCTTCGTCGCCATGATCTTCATCGGCATCCCCTTCGTGGTGCGCACCGTGCAGCCGGTGCTCCAGGACCTCGACCCCGAGATCGAGGAGGCCGCCGGCAGCCTCGGCGCCAGCCGCTGGCAGACCATCATCCGCGTGATCCTGCCCTCGCTCGGACCGGCGCTGCTCACCGGCCTCGCGCTCGCCTTCGCCCGCGCGGTCGGCGAATACGGCTCGGTGATCTTCATCGCCGGCAATCTGCCTAATGTCTCCGAGATCGCGCCGCTCCTGATCGTGATCCGGCTGTCCGAATTCCGCTATGCCGACGCGACCGCTATCGCGGTGGTCATGCTCGTCGTCTCCTTCGTCATCATCTTCGCCGTCAACCGGCTCCAGCGCTGGGCGCAGAGCCGGATCCCGGCGCGCTGAGGGCAGATCATGACGATGCAGATCGCAGATTCCGTCTCGCTGCCTTCGACCGATGCGCGCGCGCGTGCCCACGCGGCCGCCGCCCGGGACAGCCTCCGCACCGAGCCGCCCGCAATACGTATCGCCATCATTGCGCTGGCGGTGGTCTTCCTCAGCGTCTTCGTCGTGCTGCCGCTGGTTCTGGTGTTCGCGCAGGCCTTTTCGAGAGGCGTTCTCGCTTATCTGTCCGCGCTCGCCGAGCCGGAGGCGCTGGCTGCGATCAAGCTGACGCTGCTGGTCGCGGCGATCTCGGTCGGCCTCAATCTCGTATTCGGCCTCGTCGCGGCATGGGCCATCGCCAAGTTCGAGTTTAGCGGCAAGACCTTCCTGATCACGCTGATCGACCTGCCGTTCTCGGTGAGCCCGGTGATCTCGGGCCTCGTCTTCGTGCTGCTGTTCGGCGCGCAGGGATATTTCGGCAGCTGGCTTAGGGATCACGATATCCAGATCCTGTTCGCGGTGCCCGGCATCGCGCTCGCCACCACCTTCGTGACCTTCCCGTTCGTGGCGCGCGCGCTGATCCCCCTGATGCAGGAGCAGGGCACGCAGGAGGAGGAGGCCGCGATCTCGCTCGGCGCCTCCGGCCTGCAGACCTTCTTCCGCGTCACCCTGCCCAACATCAAATGGGGCGTGCTCTACGGCGTCCTGCTCTGCAACGCGCGCGCGATGGGCGAATTCGGCGCCGTGTCGGTGGTATCCGGACACATCCGCGGCGAGACCAACACCATGCCGCTGCTGGTCGAGATTCTCTACAACGAGTACCAGTTCGTCGCTGCGTTTGCGATCGCCTCGCTGCTGGCGATGCTGGCCCTGATCACGTTGATCGCCAAGACCGTTCTCGAACGTCACCTCGACGAAGGACACGACGCAAGTGACCATTGAAGTCAGGAATCTCGTCAAGCAGTTCGGCAGCTTCAAAGCCCTCGACGGCGTCGATCTCAAGGTCGACAATGGCGAGCTGCTGGCGCTGCTCGGTCCGTCCGGTTCCGGCAAGACCACGCTGCTGCGCATCATCGCCGGCCTCGACTGGCCCGATTCCGGCGAGGTTTCCTTCAATGGCGAGGATGCGCTGGCGCGGGGCGCGCGCGAACGGAACGTCGGCTTCGTGTTCCAGCACTACGCGCTGTTCCGCCACATGACGGTGTTCGAGAACGTCGCCTTCGGCCTGCGCGTGCAGCCGCGCGCCAGCCGTAAGGACGAGTCCACCATTCGTGCGCGCGTCAAGGAGCTGCTCGATCTCGTGCAGCTCGACTGGCTCGCCGACCGCTATCCGAGCCAGCTCTCCGGCGGCCAGCGCCAGCGCATCGCACTCGCCCGCGCGCTCGCGATCGAGCCGCGCATCCTCCTGCTCGACGAGCCCTTCGGCGCGCTCGATGCCAAGGTGCGCAAGGAGCTGCGCCGATGGCTGCGCTCGCTGCACCAGGAGATCAACGTCACCTCGATCTTCGTCACCCACGACCAGGAGGAGGCGCTCGAAGTCGCCAACCGCGTCGTGGTGATGGACAAGGGTAGGATCGAGCAGATCGGCTCGCCCGACGACGTCTATGAAAGCCCGGCGACCGCCTTCGTCCACGGCTTCATCGGCGAATCCATCGAGCTGCCGGTCCAGGTCGAAGGCGGCGTCATCAGGCTCGGCGACCGCCCACTCAATCTTGCAGCAGACGGCTTGGTGTCTGGCGCGTCAAAACTGTTCGTGCGGCGACATGATATGCTGGTCGGCCCGCCCGGAAGCGGTGCCTTCGAGGGCGCTGTGCAGCACGTCCGGAATTTCGGCCCCGTGCAGCGGGCCGAGGTGGCGCTATCCGGCGGCGAGACCATCGAGATCGACGCCCCCCGCGACAGGGAACTGCGCGCCGGCGACACGATCGGCCTCGAACCGCGCCGCTACCGGATATTTGCGGGCTAGTAGGCGCCTCGGCCGAAAGCTCAAATCTTCCTCAATATTCACCTTTCAGCCACGGTTGGTATGCAACAACGGCCCCTCATTTGGGGGCCCCTGAACATGCGCGCTGCGGCCGCAATACTCATCACTTTGCTTCTCGCCGGCTGCGCCGGCAACGAAGCACCGGTCCAGCAGCCGTCGATGTATGCCGACATGTCGGTCCCGGGCACCAAGCTCGATGCGCAGGCGGCAGCGATCATGATCTCGCAATACCGCCAGAACAACGCCCTCGGCACCGTCGTGATCGACCCCGATCTGATGCGGCTCGCCGAATCCCAGTCCCAGGCCATGGCGGCGGCCAACAAGATGGACCATGATGTCCGCGCCCCGCTGGCCAAGCGCCTCAGCGCGGGCGGCTATCCGGCGACGGTGGCGGTCGAGAACGTTTCGGCGGGCTATCATACGCTGGCGGAAGCGTTTTCCGGCTGGCGCGACTCGCCTCCGCACCGGGCCAACATGCTCAAGAGCGGTGTCACAAAACTGGGCATCGCGGCGGGCTATGCTCCCGGCACCAAATACAAGGTGTTCTGGACCATGATCCTGGCCTCGACCGACCCCCGATAAGCCAGACTTGATCCCGGGATGCATTGACGCCGCGGCGGACTGTCGCCACGGTGGCTCGCCTTTTGCTATTGTTCCCAGATGACAGATCATAGCCCGGAAGTCGCAACAGTCCCCGCGAAGGCGCAGCGCGTCCTGGTCCTCCAGGGCGGTGGGGCGCTCGGCTCCTATCAGGCCGGCGCCTACCAGTCGCTGTGCCATTTCGACTTCGAGCCGGAATGGGTCGCCGGCATCTCGATCGGCGCGGTCAACGCCGCCATCATCGCCGGCAACGAGGGACAGACCCGCGTCAAGCGGCTCAAGGAATTCTGGGAGATGGTGTCGGCGCCGGTGCCGTGGAAGCCGATCGGCAAGAGCGATCACAGCCGCGAGCTGTTCAATTCGACCAGTGCCGCATTGATCGCGACCTTCGGCGTGCCCGGTTTCTTCACGCCGCGCATTCCGCCCGCGCCGCTCTGGCCGCCCGGCACCAAGCAGGCCGAGAGTTATTACGACACCGCGCCGCTGAAGAAGACGCTGGAGCGCCTGGTCGATTTTGATCGCATCAACGATCTGAAGACGCGCCTGTCGGTCGGCGCCGTCGGCGTCACCTCGGGCAACTTCAAATATTTCGACAATTACGAGTTCAAGAAGCTCGGCAAGACCATCGGCCCCGAGCACATCATGGCCTCCGGCGCGCTGCCGCCGGGATTTCCGTCCGTCGTGATCGAAGGCGAGCACTATTGGGACGGCGGCATCGCCTCCAACACGCCGCTCGACTACGTGCTCGATGCCGAGGTCGCTCGCGACATGCTGATCTTCCAGGTCGATCTGTTCAGCGCCCGCGGCGATCTGCCGAATTCGCTGCTCGAGGCGACCGAGCGCGAGAAGGACATCCGCTTCTCCAGCCGCACGCGGATGAACACCGACAAGAACAAGCAGATCCACAACGCCCGCCGGGCCGTGCGCGATCTGATTTCCAAATTGCCCGATTATCTGAAGAATGATCCTTCCGTGGAATTCCTCGCGAAGGTATCGCGCGAAAGCACCGTCACCGTGGTGCATCTGATCTATCGCAGCAAGAACTACGAATCCTCGTCGAAGGATTACGACTTCTCGCATGTCGCCATGGTCGAGCACTGGGAAGCCGGCGTGCGCGACGTGCATCTGTCGATGCGCCACAAGGACTGGCTCGAGCGGCCGCAGTCCGGCGAGACCATGGTGACCTACGATCTCACGGGGGACGTCACCGCGCCCCCGCCAAAAAGGAGCGAATAACATGGGTAGTCTGTCAGGCAAGAACGCCGTCGTGACCGGTTCGACCAGCGGCATCGGGCTCGCCTATGCGCGCGCCTTCGCCGCCGCCGGCGCCAATGTCGTCATCAACGGCTTCGGCTCGCCGGAGGACATCGAGAAGGAACGCGCCAAGATCGAGTCCGACTTCGGCGTGAAGGCGGTGTATTCGCCGGCCGACATGACCAAGCCCGCCGAGATCGCCGGGATGATCGCGCTCGGCGAGAAGTCGTTCGGCTCGGTCGACATCCTCGTCAACAATGCCGGCATCCAGTTCGTCTCGCCGATCGAGGAATTCCCGGTTGAGAAATGGGACCAGATCATCGCGATCAACCTGTCCTCGGCTTTCCATGCCATCCGCGCGGCGGTGCCCGGCATGAAGAAGAAGGGCTGGGGCCGTATCATCAACACGGCGTCGGCGCACTCGCTGGTCGCCTCGCCCTTCAAGTCCGCCTATGTGTCGGCCAAGCACGGCATCGCCGGCCTGACCAAGACCGTGGCGCTCGAGGTCGCGACCCACAAGATCACCTGCAACTGCATCAGCCCCGGCTATGTCTGGACGCCGCTGGTGGAGAAGCAGATCCCCGACACGATGAAGGCGCGCAACCTCACGCGCGAGCAGGTCATCAACGACGTGCTGCTCGACGCGCAGCCGACCAAGGAGTTCGTCACCTCCGAGCAGGTCGCAGCCCTCGCGCTGTTCCTGTGCGGCGACGATGCCGCGCAGATCACCGGCACCAACCTGTCGATCGACGGCGGCTGGACGGCGGAGTAAGGCTCCAGCCGTAGGGTGGGCAAAGGCGCGTCAGCGCCGTGCCCACCATCCTCCCGCGATTGAGGAGAAACGGTGGGCACGCTTCGCTTTGCCCACCCTACGATCCCGCCCTTGGTCGTCGCCCGGTCAAGCCGGGCGATGACAGCTAGGGCGGGTGGTTGGCCTAATGCGTCCAGGCCAGCGCCGTCACGATCGCGGACGACAGGTTCAGCTCCGCGAACATGATCTTGCTGGCGACCACGAACAGCACGCAGGCAAGCGTCAGGCGCAGCACCGTCTCGGGGACGCGCGTCGCACTGAGACTGCCGACGATGATGCCGGGCAGCGAGCCCAGCAGCAGCACGCCCATCAGGGCCCAATCCACATCGCCGAGCGCCCAATGTCCGGCCCCGGCAACCAGCGTCAGCGGCACCGCATGCGCGATGTCCGAGCCGACGATGGTCGCCATCGGCAGGCGCGGATAGAGCAGCAGCAGCACGGTGACGCCGACCGCGCCGGCACCGACCGACGAGATCGACACCAGCACGCCGAGCACGATGCCGGTGACGACGGTCGCGATCGCCGTGGTACGATCGTCGACACGTTCCAGCCGGCCGCGATAGCGCTCCATGAGGGCCTTGCGGAAGATCAGCGATGTCGCGGTCAGCAGCAATGCAAAGCACAGCACCAGATTGACCAGGCTGCGCTCGGAATCGCTCCTGAGGTCGAGCTTCCACAGCACGAGCAGCGTCAGCGCGCTCGCCGGGATGCTGCCGCAGGCGAGCCGCAGCACGGCGGGCCAGTGCACGCTCCGCGACCAGCCATGCACCACGCTGCCGCCGGTCTTGGTGGCGGCGGCATAGAGCAGGTCGGTGCCGACGGCGGTGGAGGGGTGGATGCCGAACAGCAGGATCAGCAGCGGCGTCATCAGCGAGCCGCCACCCACGCCGGTCATCCCGACAAGCAGGCCGACGCCAAATCCGGAGGCGACATAGAGCGGATCAATCATGTCTGGGGAATCTTAGGTTTATCTCGTCGGTTGAGCAATATGACGTAGAATAAAATTTCCCTGAAACGCAATCGCTTCGGTTGAATAAGAAAAATCTTGCGACAGACGGTGGGCGGGGAGGGGGTTTCAGTCGCCGCCGCGCAAGGCGCGAAACAGCCATTCTCCAGGCCGGCAACCCGGGTGGCAGCGCCTATTTGCCAAACGCCAGCACGTGCAGGCCGAGCCGCTGGCGCACGATCCAGAACAGCAGCACCGTCTCGAATGTCAGCGAGATCGAGGTCGCGGCCGCGGCGCCGTGACCGCCGAAGCGTGGCACCAGCGCGATGCAGAGCACGAGGTTCATCACGAACGCCAGCGCATAGGCCAGCGCACAGATCTTCTGCTGGCCGAGCATGTTGAGCAGGCGCTCGACCGGTCCAATCGCGGCGCGCACCACGAGGCCGATCGCGGCGACGAACATGATGTCGTAGCCGACCGTGAATTGCGGGCCGAACAGCCAGAGCAGCGGCTTGCCGAGCGCAAGCAGCACGATGGTCGCTGCCAGCGACGGCCAGAACGTCCAGTTGATGGCATGCGCGACATAGGCCGACAGGCGCGCCTTGTCGCCGAGCGCGTTGTATTCGGCGAAGCGGTGCGCTGTGGTCGCCGACATCGCGTAGTGGATGAACGAGACCAGGGCGAGCGTCTTCACCACCGCGAAATAGACACCGACCTCGTCCGATGGGCGGAACTGCTGAAGCACCAGCACGTCGGTATAGGACAGCAGCAGGTAGAAGCTCTCGACCAGCAGGATCGGCAGCGAGACGGCGAGCCAGCCGCCGATGTCGTAGGTCTTGGGGCCCGGCTCGATGTGATCGGCGAGCTTGCGGTTCAGCACCACCATCTGCCCGGTCATCGCGATCCACACCGCGCCGGCGCTCGCGACCATCGCGGCGACCGCGCCGAGATGATAGCCGAGCAGGAAGGCCGCGGCCGTGATGCCGATGATCAGCGCCTGGCGGATGATGAATTGCGGCATCAGACCGAGCTGCATCCAGTCATGCGAGCGCGCGATGCCGTCCTGGGTGTTGGCGACGACGAAGGCGGGCAGCGTCATGCAGCCGATATAGAGCGGCAGCACCTCGGCCGGATCGATCCAGGGCGAGAGCAGCTTGACGATTCCGGCGAGCCCCAGCGACACCAGCGTGGACGCGGCAAAGGTCAGCCAGCGGCTGCCGGAGAGAAAGCCGCGCAGCAGCGCATGCTCGCCGCTGGTGCGATATTCGGGAATGATCTTTTGCGCGGAGGCCGAGATGCCGAAGTCCATCATGCTGCCGAGCAGCAACACCCAGGTCCAGACATAGACATAGATGCCGTAGTCGGACGTCCCCATCCAGCGCGCGAGCAGAACTTGCGAGAAATAGGCGAGGCCCGCGCTGATCACCCGGATGATGAAGATGGTGCCGGCCAACCGCCGCGTCAGCGACGCTTCGTTCGACCCGCCCATCAGCTTCGCGCGCAGCCGCGCGATGAGGCCGGCAGGTCCGGTCGTTGCGGGTTCTGCATCCATCACGGCCAATTCGAGATCCCCAGGGCGTCCGTATCAGGCGTCCCGCATGCTGCGGCAGGCCTGATGCGGTAGCCCTTGGGGATTAGCAACCATTCGTTAAGATTGGGTTGGGTGAGGCATGCTGCCGCTCCAGCCACCAGCGACGTCCCCGCCTAGTGCGCAATTGCGCACGGGGGGCGGGGACCCATAACCCCAGGGAGAAATTGTTGCGCTGGCTGGTAACTCCGAGTCCTCGCCAAACCACTCCCTGTGGCTATGGGTCCCGGGCTCGCGCTGCGCGCGCCCCGGGACGACAGCTGAATATGGGGCGCTGGCAGCGCAACTCAGCTCCGGCTCACTCCAGATTCGTATTGAACTCGTACGACTTCTCGGGCGCGACGAGCGTGAACTTCAACGCCGCTCCGTCGGGCTTGGCGCCCGGTGGCAGTCCATCGAGCTCGAAGGAAAATCGTTGCACGCCGGGTGGGCTGCGCTCGACCGGCGCCGGAATCGGCAACGCCCAATCGAGCGTTGGCCCTTCCACGAACAAATTGACGCCGCGGCTGTCAGGCACGACCACGTCGACCACGACATTCTTGGGACCGTCACGTTTGACGTCGCGGATGGTCAGCGGATTGGGATCACCGATCGTGGCAGGCTTCGGCACGGTGTCGAGCGCAGCACGCAGATTAGCGTCCTCGGTCGAGGCGACGTTGTTGAAGCCGAGCTCGACATTGGCCTCGACGGGAACGCAGAGCTTCTCGCACACGGCGTAGTTGATCTCGGCGCGCAGCGTCACCGGCTTGTCGGGCGCCTTGGGCACGATGCGCAGAGGCAGCACGACCTGGCCGTGATAGCCGATCGAATGCCCGCCCGCACCGTCATCGAATTTCAGCGGCGCCGGCCACATCACCGTCACCGCTTCGACATTGTCCGATTTGGAGAAATCGAACCGCGGCGGAACGCCGGAATCGCCGGGGATGCGCCAGTAGGTCTTCCATCCCTGCTGGAGCTGGAAGGCGATACCGCCGAGCAGGACGGCGCCGCTGCGCGATCCCGCCAGCAATCGCACTGCGGAATGGCCGTCGCGCTGCCAGGGCGAAGCGTCGTCGGCGCGCGCTGCGAGCGTCATCGACGACGCAAGCAGGGTTGTTGCGACGCCAAACGCCGCATGCAGGGGAACTCTTGTCAGCATGGCACGTCTTTACAGGGTCGCCCCTGGGCAAACCATTGAATTGCTTGTGATGGATGCACCTGAATCAAGTCTATGCAAGCCTTGATTTGACAGCAGCCCGGCCCGACATCAGGATAGGAATCGAAACCGGAGTGCTTCACCGATGGCTCCCACAGGCAAAAGGACGGGCGAAAGCACCCGCAGCGCGGCCCCCGCGCTTCCCAGCTCGGCCGGCTATCTCGACGGCCAGCTCCTGATCGCGATGCCCGTGATGGGCGATGAGCGCTTCGAGCGCTCGGTGATCTATCTCTGTGCGCATTCCGCCGAGGGCGCGATGGGCATCATCGTCAATCATCCCGCCGGCAGCATCGACTTCCCCGAGCTGTTGCAGCAGCTCGGCATCATCAAGAAGGGCGAGCACATCAAGCTGCCGGAGAACGCCGAAAGCATGAAGGTGCTGCGTGGCGGGCCGGTCGATACCGGCCGCGGCTTCGTGCTGCATTCCAGCGATTTCTACATCGAGAACGCGACGCTCCGGATCGACGACGGCGTCTGCCTCACCGCGACCGTCGACATCCTGCGGGCGATCGCCAACGGCTCCGGCCCGAAGCACGCCATCCTCGCGCTTGGTTATGCCGGCTGGGCGCCGGGCCAGCTCGAGACCGAAATCCAGAGCAATGGCTGGCTGCATTGCGATGCGGATTCGGATTTGATCTTCGGCGACGATGTCGACGAGAAGTACGGACGTGCGCTGCGCAAGATCGGCATCGATCCCGGCATGCTCTCGAACGATGCGGGACACGCGTAGCTGTGTAGCAGCTGCTGCGACGGTTTGCGGTGTCCTGCGCCACCCTCCGCTGTCGTGCCCCGGCTTGACCGGGGCATCCAGTACGCCGCGGCCTATCGATTCCATCACAACCGTCTCGGAGTACTGGATCGCCCGGTCAAGCCGGGCGATGACCACGTCCAGCGGGGTGTGCCGCCTACTCCGCCGCCTGCTGCTGTACCGTCGGCTCTGTCCCCGCCACCGTCGCGCGGCGCATGTCGCGGGGTTGGGACTGGTCGTAGCGGCGGACGCGATGCATGGTCTGGCGGTTGTCCCACATCACGAGATCATGCAGCTTCCATTTGTGGACGTAGACGAACTCGCCTTGCGTCGCATGCTCGTTCAGATCGCGCAGCAGCAGCCGGCCTTCGGGGACGCTCATGCTGACGATCTTGCCGGCATGCGATGAGAGGTACAGCGACTTGCGGCGATGCACCGGATGGGTGCGCACCAGGCGTTGCAGCACCGGCTTGAACATCTGCTTTTCGTCGTCGGTGTACTCGGTGAAGCCGAGCGATCCGCGCGAATACATCAGCGAGTGCTCGCAGACGAGATCCTCGATCTCGGCCTTGGTGTCGTCATCGAGCGCGTCATAGGCCGCGCGCATGTCGGCGAACTCGGTATTGCCGCCCTTCGGGTTCACCACCCGCGCCGACAGCAGCGAGAATTTTGCGGGGATCGGGCGAAACGAGCTGTCGGAATGCCACAGGCAGTTGCCGAGGTTGAACAGATGCGCGCGACTGTCCTTCGCCAGCGGCTTGCCATCCTTGCCGAGATTGGAGACGTCGTTGAGGCCCGATTGCAGCCGGTAGTCCTTTTCCTTGGTCACGGTGCCGCCGCGCGCGTCCTCGCGCTGGCCGAAATTCAGCGCGAAGGCCATCTGCTGCTCGTCGGTGATGTCCTGGTCGTGGAAGACCAGCACCGCATATTTGTCCATGGCTGCCTCGACCTCGCGCGCCTCGGCCTCGGTGAGAGGCTTTCGCAGGTCGAGGCCGGAAACCTCGCCGGCAAAATGTTTCTGAAGCTGCCGGATGGCGATCGTCATGGTGTTTCTCCCGCGAACCGCGAGCGGTTGGTCCCGCTCTGCCGGTGAAAAAGCTACTCCCGCGACCGGCGTTGTCAACGCTCGGCGCGCATATCTCTTAAGCGTCATGGCTCTCACGCGTTGCGCGCCATCAAGCCGCCGTCGACAGGGATCACCGCGCCGGTGAGGAAAGACGCCGCAGGCAGGCACAGGCTCAGCGTCATATGCGCGACCTCCTCGGGGTCGCCGTAACGGCCGAGTGCAGTGCGGCGCTTGGCGTAGATCGTCTTGTGCTCTTCGGAGATGCGGTCGGTGATGGCGGTGCGGATCGGGCCCGGGCAGATGCAGTTGACGGTGATGCCCTCGCGGCCGAGCTCGACGGCGAGCGAGCGCGTGAGGCTCGCCACGCCGCCCTTCGCCGCCGAATAGGGGCTGTGCAACGCGGTGGCGCCGAGCGCCTCGGTCGAGGCGATGTTGACGATGCGCGGGCTCTTCGACTTGCGCAGGTGCGGCAGCGCGGCGCGGATGATGCGCGGATGCGCCGTCAGCATCACGGCGATCCCCTTGGCCCAAGCGTCTTCGTAAGCCTCGTCGTCGATCGCGACGCGCACGGAGATGCCGGCATTGTTGACGATGATGTCGAGCCCGCCGAAATGCGCCGCGACATCGCCAACCACGCGCTTGATCTCGCCGCCATCGGCGACATCGAGCTTCCACGCCTTCGCGGATCCGGCGTTCGCGGCAATCTCCTTGGCAACGGACAGCGCGCCCTGCTCGTCAAAGTCGGTGACGGCGACGTTCGCGCCTTCAGCGGCGAACACGCGCGCGGTCGCGCGCCCCATGCCGCTCGCCGCACCCGTGACGAGAACGGTCAGGCCCTTCACCGACCGGCTGAGCTCCTTGAATTCGGACATGCCGTTTCCTCGCGTCTCTTGTTTCTTGTTATGAGATGGACAAGGCTGGCATCGATCCGCAGACAGGTCAAACAAGCAAAACAAAAGGGGAGGCCGCGATGGCGAACGAGCTCGATTTCTCAGGCAAGCAGGTGCTGGTGGTCGGCGGTTCCAGCGGTATCGGCAACGGCATCGCGCAAGCCTTTCGCGCCAGGGGCGCGCAAGTTGCAGTCTGCGGCACGCGTGCTCATCCTGCGGAATATTCGGCGCTAGAAGGCTCCGATCTCACGGGTCTTTCCTATGCGCAGCTCGACGTCGGCAACACCGGCGCGGTGGAAGCGTTCAAGCCGTCCTTCGACCGTCTCGATGTGCTCGTGCTCGCGCAGGGCGCGGTGCTCTATCGCCGCGGCGAGTTCGAGATGGCCGGCTTCCGCAAGGTCGTCGAGGTCAATCTGATGAGCCTGATGGCCTGCGCGACGCGGTTTCACTCCATGCTGCGCGATAGCAAGGGCGCGCTGATCATGGTGTCCTCGACCGCAGCCTATCATTCCACCATGGGCAATCCCGCCTACAACGCCTCGAAGACCGGCGCAGTCGGACTGACGCGGACGCTGGGCGAGGCCTGGGCCGAGGATGGCATCCGCGTCAACGGTATCGCGCCCGGCCTCGTCGACACCAAGATGACGAAGGTGACCACCGACAATCCCAAGCGGCTCGAAGGCGCGCTGTCACGCATTCCGCTGCGGCGATTGGGCACGCCGGCTGACATGGCGGGCGCGGCGCTGTTCCTCGCCTCGCCGCTGTCGTCCTACATCATTGGCCAGACGCTGGTGGTCGATGGCGGGCTCATCCTGTAGCCCGGATGGAGCGAC
Organism: Bradyrhizobium sp. S3.7.6; assembly: GCF_054061875.1. Lineage (NCBI taxonomy): Bacteria > Pseudomonadati > Pseudomonadota > Alphaproteobacteria > Hyphomicrobiales > Nitrobacteraceae > Bradyrhizobium > Bradyrhizobium sp. S3.7.6. The sequence continues at coordinate 1,899,154 of NZ_JBSSEQ010000001.1, forward strand.
ATGTCTGCCGTAGCCCGAAGAGCGCAGGCGGAAGCGTAGTCCGGACTACACACTTTCGCAGAAGCTTGGAACTGCGCTGCTCCTGATCGGTTACCTCGGCTGACCCCCGAGGAGGAGCAACATGGACAAGGATCGGATCGTCGGATCGGCCAAGGAATTCGCTGGGCGCGCAGAAGGCGCCGTCGGTGATCTCGCTGGCGATGCGCAGACACAGGCGTCAGGCAAGGCGCGGGAAGCCGCCGGCACCGTGCAGAATCTCTACGGCCAGGCCAAGGATGCCGTGCGCGACGCCGGTGAGACTGCGGCCGGCTACGCCAAGGACGCCTACGACAAGCCGGCCGAGACCTTGCGCGACGGTTCGCAGGCGATTGCCAAGAAGGTGCAGGACAATCCGCTCGGTGCGCTGCTGATCGCCGGCGGTATCGGCTTCGCACTCGCGCTCCTGATGTCGCGTCCCGCCCGTCGCCCGCCGCCGCGCTGGCGCTATTACGGCTGAGCCACCGCCCGAATTTTTCGTGCCCCGGACGCAATGCGGCCTAGGCGATGCGTAGCATCGTCCGGTAACGCCGCTTTGCTGAGCCGGGGCCCATTCTTTGGTGAATGTCGCAGTGCTGGGTCCCGGCTCTGCGCTGCAGCGTTACACGCTGCAGCGCGTCCGGGACACGAGATCTCAATTCAGAAAAACTACCGGAACATCTCCGCCGATCGCCCGACGTTACCAGGCGGGCGCGGGATCGCGGGATTGGGATTACGCGGCGCCGGTGCGAATTGACGCGGCGGTGGCTGCGGAGAGCCGAAGCCGAAGAAATCGCGGAATGCCGGCGTTGCCTGGGCCGGCTGCTGCGGCTGCTGCTGTACCGGCGGCTTCTTCGGCGCGAGCCTTGGCGGCGCGATCGCGGCGGCTGCACCCGGTGTGCTGGGAGTGGCGCTGCCGTCGGGCGTCGTCGCAGCCATCGGCGTATCACCCTTGGCCTGCTCGCGGCCGACTTCGCGGCGCGGCCAGGCATAATCATCGGCACGGCCGGCGGGCGCGGCCAGCGGCTCACCCTTCACCATCGTCTTCGCGGCGAGCGCATCGACGGCAGCGGGACGCGAACCCGGTCCGCCCAGCAATTGATCGGCCGAGATCGAGGCCGCAACCAGCGGCACGATCGGTCCCGCCAGCGGCCGCGGCGCGGGCTTGCCGGGCTCGGCGCTGGTGTCGGGGGTCGCAGGCTCGCTCGGCAGCGCAATCGGGCCGGAGCGTCCGGCGAGCAGGCGCGTGATCTCGCGCTCGACATAGTGGGCGAGCTTGCGTGCGCCAGGTTTCGTGAAATAGACGCCGTCATAGCTGCGGAGCTGGCGGATCTGGCCCTCGAAGTCCGGGCCCTTCTGGAGGAAGCGGCCGGCTTCGTCGACAAAGCCGTCCCAGACATCGACATAGGTGATGCCGGCCTTGGCCGCGCCTTCGCGATAGAGCGAATCCAGGAACAGCATGTCCGCGGTGCCCTTGGGGCCGCGGATCGCGGGCAGGCCGACCCAGAGCACCGGAACGCCCTTGGACTTGAGAACGTTGGCCAGCTCCTCGATCTTCTTGCCGTAGAGTTCGACCCAGCGCTCGTCGCGGAATTCGTAGAGGCCGTTCGGGTTGCGCGCGGTCTTCTCCGGCGCTGCGACCGCCGGCGTGTCGGCGTTGTCGGCATCGTCCTGCGGCAGGTCGGTGTCGGCGGGCTTGTCGTCCGGCTTGGCGGCCGTGTCGGGTTTAGCATCGCCCGGCTTGGCCGGTGGCTTGGCGCGCGCGCCCTTGTCGTTCTTCTTGTCCTTGTCCGTCGCCTTGTCGGGCGCGGCCTCGCGGATCGAGATGCGGTCGTTGAGGCCGAGCATGACGACGATCACATCAGGCTTCTCGGTCTCGAGGATGCCCTTCGCTGCCGCCGCCCAGTCCGCGGGCTCACCCTTCGGCTGGTACTTGATCAGGCCGGACGTGGTCTTGTGCTTGCGGATCACGCCCATGTCGGGCTGCTCGGTGTAGGCGTCTTCGAGGCCGTAGGCGAGCCAGTCGGCCATGGCGTCGCCGATCACCAGCACGTTCTTGTCGGGCGTGGTGTCGCGCTTGGCTGGTGCCGGCGCACGCGAAAAGTCCTGGCGCGGCGCCTGCGGCTGTTGCTGCTGGAATGGTGCGAAGAAGTCGCCGCCGAACCAGCCGCCGCCTCCACCGTTCCGCGGTGGCGGGGCCTGCCGCTGCGGCGGGCCGCCGAAGCCGGGGAAGTTGAAGAACTGCGCCGAGGCGGGTCCCGCGATGGAGACCAGAATCGCAAGCGCCGTCCCCAGCGCGATCAGCGGGCCGGTCTCGGTCAGCGCCTTGAATAGGGACTTCTTCGACATGCGATCTCAGGCACGCGCAATGGGGATCGGGACAGGCTCGATATAATAGCGGAATCAGGCGCCAAACGGGCAGATTCTCTTTGCGGATTCTTCTGCCATACACCGGGGAACAGCCATCCCCGTCAAGGCGATCGGGCAAAATCCCTGTTCAGGGTTACTTTCGGCGCGATTTTACCGCCCGCGGAGGCGATCCAGCACGTCCGAGGAGGCAAATCCGTCGGCGGGGACCCCGATCGAGGCCTGGAAATTGCGCAGCGCCTCCCGGGTCTGGCCGCCGAACTGGCCGTCCGGGGTGCCCTTGTAGAAGCCGCGCTGGGCCAGCAGCTGCTGAAGTTCCAGCCGTTCGGTGCGGGACAGCTCGCGCTCCTGGCGCGGCCAGGGCTGCACGAAGGGCTGGCCGCCGCGCAGCCGGTCGGCGAAATGGCCGATCGCCAGCGCATAAGCCTCGGCCGGGTTGTACTTCATGATGACGCGGTAATTCTGCAGCATCAGGAAGCCCGGGCCCTGCGCCCCGGCGGGCGCCAGCAGATAGGCTTTCTCGGCCGGATGCGGGAAGGGCTGGTTGGCCGGGCGCTTGAGCCCGAGCTTCTCCCACTGCGCCATCGTCATCGCCTTGGCGCGATCGGCCAGCATGTAGTTGAAGCCTTGGGGCACCACGACCTCGTAGCCCCAGGTCTGGCCGGCCTGCCAGCCGTCCTTCTTCAGATTGTTGGCGGTCGAGGCGATCAGATCGGTGGGATTGTCGACGACGTCGCGCCGTCCGTCGCCATCGCCATCCACGGCAAAGCGCTTGAACGCAGTCGGCATGAACTGGGTCGGGCCGAAGGCGCCGGCCCAGGAGCCGCGCATCTGCTCAGGCCTGAGATCGCCGCGGTTGAGGATCTCCAGCGCGGAGAGAAACTCGTCCTTGAAATAGGCCTGGCGGCGGCCGATGCAGGCGAGCGTCGCGGTCGACTGCAGCACGCTGCGGTCGCCCATCTGCGTCGAGTAATTGGACTCGATGCCCCAGATCGAGGCGATGATGTAGCGGTCGACGCCGGTAGCCTTTTCCGTGGCGTCGAACTGCGCTTTGTATTTGGCGAGGACCTCGCGGCCCTTGGCGAGACGGTTGTCGTTCACGAGGATGTCGAGATAGTCCCAGATCGACTTGGTGAACTCCGGCTGCGAATCCATCAGGTCCATGATGCGCAGATCAGGCGACAGCCCGGCCGTGAAGCGCTGGAAATTCTCCTGCGTGATGTTGCGCCGTGCGGCATCGGGCCACATCCCCGCGACGCAATTGTTGAAGTTGGAGGCGGCCTCGCGGATCGCGGCGGCCGTCATCAACGGGTGGCCGGAGGCGCCGTCCTCGCCGGTCCATGGCAAGGCGCCGCCGGGGCCGGGCGCCGGCTGAGAGGGCGCTGGATTCGAGCCGGCGAAAATACCGCCGAACAGGTTCGACAAGCCGTTCTGCGCCTGGGCGTGCGCGCTGACAGGCAGCAGCACAGCGGCCGCAAGCATCATTGCGCCGGTCACAAATCCAGCACGTTTCGCCAGCGCTGCCACTGATTGCATCATACCCTACCTGTCCGGCCGAAAATCCGCCTTCAGGAGGCCCGGTACCGGTTGCCAATAGCTTAACAAAGGTGAAATTTTGGTGTCGGCCTTTTTCTCAACTCTGTGAGCGCGAGGCCCCACATCCGCCTTTGTTAGCGGCTGCAAACAAGCTAGCAAGATACCATTGCTCCCTTCACGTCCTCAGGTATTCGATCTGTCCCATGAAAATTCGCAAAGCCGTATTCCCCGTCGCCGGCCTCGGCACCCGCGTCCTGCCCGCCACCAAGGCGATGCCGAAGGAAATGCTGACCATCGTCGACAAGCCGCTGATCCAGTACGTCTATGACGAGGCGAGGGAAGCCGGCATCGAGCACTTCATCTTCGTCACCGGCCGCAACAAAAACGTCATCGAAGATCATTTCGACAAGATGTTCGAGCTCGACGCGACGCTCGCCGCGCGCGGCAAGAAGGCCGAGCAGGACATCCTGGCGCAGAACCAGCCGGAGGCCGGCGCCGTCAGCTTCACCCGCCAGCAGGCGCCGCTCGGTCTCGGCCACGCGGTCTGGTGCGCGCGCGACATCGTCGGCAACGAGCCGTTCGCGGTGGTGCTGCCCGATGAGCTCGTGCTCAATACGACCGGCTGCCTCAAGCAGATGATCGAGACGGCTTCAACGCTCGGCGAAAAATCCAACGTCATCGCGGTCGAGGCGGTGCCCGACCATCTCACCCACCAATACGGCATCTGCGGCGTCGGCAAGCGCACCGGCAAGATGTTCGAGGTCGACGGCATGGTCGAGAAGCCGGCCAAGGGCACCGCGCCCTCCAACCTCTCCATCACCGGCCGCTACATTCTCCAGCCGGAGATCTTCAAGATCCTGGAGACCCAGGAGCGCGGCGCCGGCGGCGAGATCCAGCTCACCGACGCCATGATCGGCCTCGCCAAGTCGCAGAAATTCTACGGCGTCGAGTTCGAGGGCGAGCGCCATGATTGCGGCTCCAAGCCCGGCTTCCTCCGCGCCAACATCGCCTACGGCCTGAAGCGGCCGGAACTGCGCGATGGGCTGATCGCGGAGATGAAGAAATATCTGGGGCGGTAGCGCTCCACTCGTCATTGCGAGGAGCGAAGCGACGAAGCAATCCAGGCTGCCTCCGCGGAGACAGTCTGGATTCCTTCGCTTCGCTCGCAATGACGGAGGGGGCCCCTCAAGCCACCAGCGACAGCTTCGGAAGGCTCGCGACCACGGACTGGTTGCGGCCGCCGGCTTTCGCCGCATAGAGCGCCTTGTCGGCGGCGGCGACCAGGACCGGCCAGTCCAGGCCGGTGGTAGGAACCAGGCCTGCAATCCCGCAGGAGACCGTCGACATCGCCTGGTCGTCGGACCAGCCCTGCACCTTGCCGCGGATCGTCTCGGCGACATTGAAGGCCTCGGCGGCCGAGGTGTTCGGCAGCAGCACCGCGAATTCCTCGCCGCCATAGCGCGCGGCGCAGTCGCCGGAGCGCCGCACCGAATCGGAAATGCAGATGGCGATGCCGACCAGCACCTGGTCGCCGGCCTGATGGCCGAACGTGTCGTTGTAGGCCTTGAAGTGATCGGCATCGATCATCAGCAGCGCGACCGGCGTCTTCTGGCGCGTCGCGCGGCGCCATTCGACGTCGATGACCTGGTCGAACTTGCGGCGGTTCTTCAGGCCGGTGAGCGCATCCGTCGTCGCCATCTCCTCGAGCTTGCGCTCGGCATCGGCGCGCCGGCCGATCTCGCGGGCGAGCACCAGCGTCGAGGCCAGCATGAACAGGATGAGCGCCAGGACCACGGCGCCGATGCGGTAGGCTTCCTTCTGCCAGAGCTCGAACACGGCGGCGAGCGGCTTGCCTGCCACCACGAACAGCGGACCCGGGCCGGTGCTGCGGACGTAGAGGCGCGGCGTCGCGTCCACCGGACCCTGGCCCGCATAGGACCCGCCGGCCTTGAGATTGTCGGCCTTCCAGCTCTGCCGCGTCCCGAGATTCTTGCCGATGACGTCGAGATCGAACGGCCGCCGCATCATGATGGTGCGATCGCGCGTCAGCACGGTGATGGTATCGTCGGGATCGAGGTTCAGGCGCTCGAACAATTCGTGGAAATAGCTGAAACGGATCGAGCCGGTGACGACCCCCAAGAAGCCGCCGTCGGTATCGCTGATGCGCCGGCTCAGCACGATGGAATAGGCGCCGCGGAAAAGCATCGGACGGCTGATGAAGAGGCCGGCGTCGGGATCGTCGCGATGAACCCTGAAGTAGTCCTCCTCGCTCCGGTTCTCCGGCAGGGGATCGAGCGTGGAGGCGTCGATGGTCAGCCTGCCTTCGGCATCGAACACCTGGATGGCGCCGAAGTGCCGCGCCGTGGTGGCGTGATCGAACAGGATCAGGTGACGGATCGGCTTCGAGACCGCGTTGATCTCCGGCAGCAGCATGTTGCTGGCGACCGCCTTCAGGGAGAGATCGTAGATCTCGATGTTGCGGCTGATATCTGCTTCGATGGAGGTGGCCAGATTGTCCAGCGTCTGGCGCGCGAGGGCCTCCTCGCCGCGGCGCATGTCCAGCATGACGTTGACGCAAATGGCGGAAAAGCCGATCACCGTCACGACGGACGATATGATCAGCAGCTTCGCCGAAATCCGCCACGGCCGGCGGGTCGTGACGTCGCGCCATCCAGACTGCATCGAGTGCTCCCGACACTAGTGGATGCGCCCGAAATCTTGCGTAGTGTTTAAGCCGGGACGGCGCTGCCACAATGAGTTAAGAATTGGTTTCCGCGGGCATCGCTTTTGGGCAGCGGAGCTGGGACGAGAGGACGATTGTGAACGATTACGACGCGCTGCGGGATTACCTGATGCGGCAGAAGCAAACGGAATTCGTGCTGAGTTTCGAGCAGATCGAGGAGATCATCGGCTCGGCCCTGCCGCGGGCGGCGAATCGCGCCTCATGGTGGGACAGCCTCCGCAGCCCCGACATCCAGATGCCCCAGCGCGAAGCCTGCCTCGCCGCGGGGTTCGTCGCGACGCGGATGCCGGACGGCCAGAGCGTGCGGTTCACCAAGAAGAAGCAGCGCAGGTGAGCTGACGCTGCATGATTCTGCGCTGGCTAAGGGGGATTTTTGGCGCAGCCCTGATTGCAACAGGCGTGCTGTTCGCGCTCGCCTTCGAGGCCCGCTACTGGCGCTGGCGCGACTGCTTCAACGAGCTCGGCCGCTGTTACGACCCGGTAACGCAGGATGTTTATCTCGAACAGGCGGGAATGGTCTGGGGCGGTCTTGCCGCGATCTCGCTGGTGGTGGGGTTTTGTTTGGTCGCGGGGCTACGACGCAAGCCAGGGTAGGTCAGCTGGACGCGGTGCGCCGCAAGCGCGAGACGGGGGGCGTTAGCCCAAGTGTAGAACCACGGCCTTCATTGGCGATTATGGGGCCAGCGTTCGTCATGGGCTCGTATCAGGCATCTGGTCGTCTGCCGGTCGCAGGCGCGCACGCATGTGTTCTGGCGCCCTCGAACGTCACCGGCCCCGCCGGTGTAGTCGGCGCATGTGCCAAGGCAATTTGCGCCTCGGTCCTCGCATCGTGCGGCTGTCACTGCTTCGGCCGATGAGGCGAGGAACACTCCGGTGCCGATGAGGGCGATCGCGTAGAAAAGGTGCTGAGTCATCCGTGACTCCTGAGAAAGACGCGTGGTCCGCTCATTCTGAGAACGACAGCTGCGAGCCCAGTGACCTCGATGACGAAGCCGTTCTGGGTCGAATGCTGCGTGCCATCTTTCATGGTGGGTCGAGCAGGGCCCATTGATCTGGATCAAGCCCGGCATAAGCGCGCCGGTGCGGCACCCCGCTCGCTTTGCGAGCGACCCTTTCCGGGAGGAGAGCGGAAGAAGATAAGCGCTAGCTCGCCGCTTCCAGCCGCACTTCGGTGAGCAGACGCATCGCCGCGTCCGCGTCCATGGGCTCGCCGAAGGCGAAGCCCTGCGCGTATTCGCAGCCCATCTGGTAGAGCTCGACCGCGTCGGAATCGGTCTCGGCGCCTTCCGCGACCACGTCCATGCCGAGATCATGCGCGAGCGCGATGATCGACTTCAGGATCACCGGACGGGTGCCGCGGTTGGTGGTGCGCACGAACGACTGGTCGATCTTGATGGTGTCGAACGGGAAGCGCTGGAGATAGGCCAGCGACGAATGGCCGGTGCCGAAATCGTCGAGCGACAGCCCGGTGCCGAGCTCGCGGATGCGCGTCAGCATCTGGGCTGCGTGCTCCGGGTTCTCCATCACCAGCGATTCCGTCAATTCCAGCTTCAGCGTGCCGCGCGCCACCGAGGAGCGCGACAGCACGGTGCGGATGTCGTGGATAAGATCGTGGCGCAGCAATTGCCGCGAGGAGACGTTGACGGAGGCGAAGATCGGCTCGCGCGAGCGCATCGCGCGTTGCCACACCGAAAGCTGCTTTGCGGTCTGGTCGAGCACGAACATGCCGAGGTCGACGATCAGGCCGGTCTCTTCCGCGATGCTGATGAATTCCGACGGCGCCATGCGTCCGAGCTTCGGATGATCCCAGCGCACCAGCGCCTCGAAGCCGGCGATCGAACGATCCTCCAGCCGCACGATCGGCTGGTACAGGATCGTGAGCTCCTGCCGCTCGATGGCGCGGCGCAGCTCGCTCTCCAGCGTCAGGCGGTCGGTCTTTCGCGCGCGCATCGCCGGCTTGTAGACGTCGATGCGGTCGCCGCCGATCCGCTTGGAATGATACATCGCAAGCTCGGCGTCCTTGATGATCTCGTCCGTCAACTGGGTCTGCGGATCGGACAGCGCGAGCCCGATCGAGGCGGTGAGAAAAATCTCGCGGTCGTTGAAGGCGATCGGGGCGCGGATGGTCTTGCGGATGGTCTCGGCGAAGGCGGTGATGCGGGCAGGGTCCTGCTCCGAGAGCAGGATCAGGCCGAACTGGTCGCCGGCAAGCCGCGCCAGCGTGTCCTGCGGCTTCAGGATGCGGGTGAGGCGGCGGGCCAGCGTCAGCAGGATCGAGTCGCCGACCGCGATGCCGACGGAATCGTTGACCTGCTTGAAGCGGTCGAGGTCGATCACCATCAGCGTCGGCCGCAGCGTCGGCATGGTCTTGGCGAAATGCGCGACCGCGCCGAGCCGGTCCATGAACAGTTTGCGGTTGGGCAGGCCGGTGAGGTTGTCATGCACGGAATCGTGCAGCAGACGCTCCTCCGCGTTGCGCAGCTCGGTGACGTCGGTCAGCGTGCCGACCACGCGCGAGACCTCGCCGTCCGAGCCGACCACCGGGCGCGCCTTCAGCGCGAACCACATGAAATGACCGTCCGGCGTGCGCAGCCGGAAATCCTGCACCAGGCGGCCGCGGCGCTGGTCGAGCACGCTGTCGAGCGCGGCGCGGAACCGGTCCTGGTCGAGCGGATGCAGCACCTCAAGCCATGAGGCGGCCGGGCCTTCCAGCGTGCCGCGCTTGAGGCCGAGCAGGGCTTCGGTCTCGGGGCTGGTGAACACCTTGTCGGCGGAGACGTCCCAGTCCCAGATCAGATCGCCGGAGCCGGCCAGCGCCAGCGCGCGCCGCTCGATGTCGGAGACGACGCCGGTGGTGGCGCTGCCGCCGGCAAAGGCGTGCTGCATCACCGTAAAGCCGATCAGCATCACGATCAGCACGAGGCCGCCGAGCAGAGCCGGGCCGACGATGTCGTTGGTGACGGAGCCCGCGACCGTCATGCCGGCCGCGACCACCCAGACCACCAGCAGGAACCAGGTCGGGATCAAGAGCACCGCGCGGTCGAAGCCGTGGGTGGAGAGGTAGACGATCAGCGCAAAGCCAGCAAAGGCGATCAGCACCAGCGACATGCGGGCGATGCCGGAAGCCACCGCCGGGTCGAACAAGGCGAGCGCCACCAGCGAACCCAGGAAGGCGAGCCAGAGCACCGTAATGTGCGAATAGCGCACGTGCCATCGACTGAGGTTGAGATAGGCGAACAGGAACACCAGCAGCGTCGCCGCCAATATCGCTTCGCCCGCCGCGCGCCAGATGCGCTCGGCGTTGTTCGACATGTCGAGCACCTTGCCCCAGAAGCCGAAATCGACGCCGATATAGACCAGCACCGCCCAGGCCAGCGCCGCGGCGGCCGGGAACATGATGCTGCCCTTCACCACGAACAGGATGGTGAGCACGAGCGCCAAAAGCCCGGAGATGCCGATCACGATGCCCTGGTACAGCGTGAAGGAGTTGACCTTGTCCTTGTAGGACTCGGGCTCCCACAGATAGAGCTGCGGCAGCTTGTCGGTGCGCAGTTCCGCGACAAAGGTGACGACGGCGCCGGGATCGAGCGTGATGCGGAACACGTCGGCCGTCGCGCTCTCCTGGCGCTCCGGGCGGTCGCCGATCGAGGGCGTGATGGTCGCGATGCGCGACAGCCCGAGGTCGGGCCACAGCAGGCCCGACGAGACGATGCGGTAATGCGGGGCGACGATCAGGCGGTCGAGCTGGTCGTCGGTGTTGTTGGCGAGCGCGAACACCACCCAGTTCTGGCCGCCCTCGCGGGCGCGCACCTCGATGCGGCGGACGATGCCGTCGGTGCCGGGTGCGGTGGAGACCTGGATGCGATCGGCGTCACTGCGCTGATGCTCGAGCACGCCGGTGAGGTCGATCGCGGGCGCGTCGCCGCGGACGCTGACGGCATCCAGCGCGCGCGCCTGGGATGCGGCGACGAGAATCATGAGGCCCAGCGCTATGGGCGCGAGGCACCTGATCAGACGCAAGGTCGGTTCTCCGCGTTCGACGCAAACTCTTCAGTGCAAGATGGTCAGTGCAAGGCGTTTTCCGAACGGAACAAGATGGTTCGGCGCGTCGCGATAGATGCCACGAAAGCGAGGAAAATCAAAGGGTTTCCGCCTTGCCTGATGGGCCGTTGGCCTAGACCTCCAACACAATTTTGCCAATATGTGCCGAGGTCTCCATGCGCCGGTGCGCATCGGATGCCTTTTCCAGCGGGAAACTGCTGTCCATCAGCGGCTTGACGCGGCCTTCGCGCAACAGCGGCATCACTTTCGCCTCGATTGCGGCCACCATGGCCGCCTTGTCCGCATTACTACGGGGGCGCAGGGTCGAGCCGGTATGGGTCAGGCGCTTCACCATCACCTTGGCGATGTTGACGCTGACCTTGGGGCCGTTGAGGGTTGCGATCTGCACGATGCGGCCGTCGACCGCCGCGGCATCATAGTTGCGGTCGACATACTCGCCGGCCACCATGTCGAGGATCAGGTTGACGCCGGCCTTGTCGGTCTCTTCCTTGACCACGGCGACGAAGTCCTCGGTCTTGTAGTTGATGGCGCGGTCGGCCCCGAGCTTGAGGCAGGCATCGATCTTGTCCTGCGAGCCGACGGTGACGAACACTTTCGCGCCGAACGCTTTCGCGAGCTGGATCGCCATGGTGCCGATGCCGGACGAGCCGCCATGGATCAGCAGCGTCTCGCCGGCCTTCAGGCCGCCGCGCTCGAACACATTGTGCCAGACCGTCATCAGGGTTTCCGGCAGCGCGCCGGCTTCCCTGATCGACAGCGCCGGCGGCACGCTCATCGCCTGGGCGTCCTGCGCGATGCAGTACTGCGCATAGCCGCCGCCGGCGACCAGCGACATCACCTTGTCGCCGATCTTGTGCCGTTTGGCGTTGCTGCCGACCGCCACCACTTCGCCCGCGATCTCGAGCCCCGGCAGGTCGCTGGCGCCGGGCGGCGGCGGATAGGCGCCGGAGCGCTGCGCCACGTCGGGCCGGTTGACGCCCGCGGCCTGCACCTTGACCAGGATCTCGTCGGGACCGGGCTGCGGAACGGCACGTTGTTCCGGCACCAGCACCTCCGGTCCACCGGGCTTGGAGATGGCGACCACGGTCATTTGCGCGGGCAGCTTGTCCATGATGTGTCCTTGGATGAATGAATTCGGCGGATGGCATATCGCCTTTTTCCGCCGAAGTGAAACGACATTAAGGCCCGAACCGCGCCGCCAGATGGCTTGCTCTTTCGGGAGAGATTTTTTCGACCAGTGGACCGATCGGCGCGACCGCTGTGCCGGCGCCGCCGTCGAGCAAGTCCGCGATTTGGCCACCGGGCCAGCGTGGCGCGGCATCTTCGCTACCGAAGGCGTGCAGCACATTTTCCGACAGGCTGGGCACGATACTCCACGCCAGCACGGCGCAGGTGCGGACCAGATTGAGGGCTGTTCGCGTCACGATCGCCGCGCGAAGCCGATCGGACTTGATGGCTGTCCACGGCGCGGCATGCTGCAGGTAAGCGTTCGCCACATCCCAGATCGCACGCGTTGCGGCGGCCGCGGTACGAAACTCGAGCGCCTCGTGATGGCGTCGCAGCGTCGCGATATGCTGCTCCAGTTCCCGTGCGAGCAGGTGCTCGGCCTCGTCAGGAGCGCCGCCTTCCGGAATCCGGCCGTCGAAGGCCCGATGGGCGAAGCTGACAATGCGATTGACGAGGTTGCCGAAGATGTCGGCGAGATCCTTGTTCACGTCGGCGACGAACCTGGCAACGTTGAAATCGGAGTCGGCGCTTTCGGGCGCGTTGGCGATCAGCCACCAGCGCCAGAGATCGGCGGGCAATTCCTCCAGAGCCTGGTCGGTAAAGATGCCCCGATTGCGGCTGGTCGAGAACTTGCCGCCCTCGTAATTGAGCCAGTGGAATCCCTTGATCACGTCCGCGCTCTTCCAGGGCTCGTTCGAGCCGATCAGCGTCGCCGGGAAGCTCACGGTGTGGAATGGGATGTTGTCCTTGCCGAGGAACTGGACGTAGCGGACGTCATCGGCCTGCCACCACCATTTTCGCCAGTCGCGGCCCGGCGCGGCGGCGGCCCATTCCTGGGTGGCGGCGATGTAACCGATCGGCGCGTCGAACCAGACATAGAAGACCTTGTCGGCGAATCCCTGTCGCGGAACCGGGATACCCCAGGCCAGATCGCGCGTGATACAGCGATCGCGCAGATCGGCTGTCAGCCAGCCTTTCGCGGTCGACACCACGAAGGAGGGCCAGCCGGAACGGTTATTGATCCACGCGCTCAACGCTTCGACAAGCTGCGACTGGCGCAGGAACAGATGGCGGCTTTCGCGGACCTCCAGCGCCCGGTCGCCCGACAGCGCGGATCGCGGGTCGATCAGTTCGGGCGGATCGAGCAGCGCGCCACACTGGTCACATTGATCACCGCGCGCGGACGGGTCGCCGCAATGCGGGCAGGTGCCGAGCACGTAGCGGTCCGGCAAGAAACGGCCGTCCGTGGGTGACCAGACCTGCGGCAACTTACGTTCCTCGATCAATCCGGCATCGTCGAGCCTGCGATAGAAGTGCTGCGTCAGAGCGCTGTTCTGTGGCGAGCTGGTTCGCCCGAAATGGTCGAAGGAGAGGCCGAAGCGTCGGTAGATGTCGGCCTGGATTGCGTGCTGCGCATCGCAGAAAGTGCGGACATCCTGTCCGGCGCGAACGGCGCCGAGCTCAGCCGGCGTGCCGTGCTCGTCGGTGGCGCAGATGAAGAGCACGTCGTCGCCGATCTGTCGCCTGAAGCGGGCATGGACATCGGCGGGGAGGAGCGAGCCTATGAGATTGCCGAGATGCTTGACGCCGTTCACGTAGGGAAGGGCGCTGGTGATGAGAATTTTGGTCATGACTGCGGTCTTTCGCGTTTGGTGATGCCGACCGACGAAAAATCAAAAGCCCTCCCGCATGATCGGAAGGGCTTGGGGTCGGCTCATGCCTCACGCGCGTGGACGCGCGCTTATCCCGTCCGATCAGCCTCCTTGCGGTCGGGCCGGGGCATTCGCGTCAGGTGTTGCGCGCTCGCGAAAGTCACTGCAAATTCTCCTTGTGCAGGAGCGGTACCATTTCGGCTCGGAAAACGCCAGATCGGCGTCTTTCAGGACAGGACTGCCCGGGAGGACACATGGCCATCGAGGACGACGACAAGCCGCGCAAGAAGGTCAGCCATGAAATCGGACAGGATCTCTCGCTCTTGTCAGTGGAGGAACTGACGGAACGCGTGGCGCTGCTCAACACCGAGATCGCAAGGCTCGAGGAAGCCGCCACCAAGAAGCGCGCCTCGCGCGATGCGGCGGATAGTTTTTTCAAGAAGTAGAGCCCAGCGCTCACCTCTTGTGTCCCGGACGCGGTGCAGCGCGTAGCGCTGCTCCGCAGAGCCGGGACCCATGCTTCGCGCAAAACTATCTCGCGTCGTCATTCCGGGGCGGCGCGCAGCGCCGAGCCCGGAATCCATAACCACGGGCAGTTGAAACGGGCAGGCTGAGCCGGGCCACCGCATCCGCCTGTGGCTATGGATTCTCAGATGCGCAATTGCGCATCAAAGCTCGCGACTTCGTGGCGCCCCGGAATGACGAGTGCCGAGTTTGTTCCGCCGCCCCCTCGGCCAGTGACCGACATGGCTAACGAACTCTCAAAAAATTAGCTCGTTTACTTCCAATTAAGCTTTCGGGTTTATGACTGGAGCTGTCCTCGTTTGGACACCGAGTGGCTCCTGTCCACTCTGTTTGACGCCTCCCTGTTATCAACTTTCAAAGCCGCCGGTCTCCGGCGGCTCTTTTTTTGCCTTTTTGGGTCCCGTTCCGGTTGAATTCCGAGGAAAGACGCGCGGAAACCATATCCGCGCTTGCCGCTGGACTCCGCGTCCCGCCCGCGCAATGATTTGTTCATCATAACCCGGCGCCAAAGCCGGACAGTCAGACAGTTGCGTAAGGGGCGTTAACCATGGAACGTTTGCAAGCCGAAGGTGCTCTCGTTCAACTCAGCGAGCGGTTCACCAATTCTGCGGCGTTCGGCGTCCTGTTCCGTGAGGGCATGGACCTGGTGGAAGAGACCGCCGCCTATCTCGATGGCGCCGGCCGCACCGAGGCCAAGGCGCTCGATCGCGCCGTCAGCCTCACCTATGCGACCGAGAGCATGCGCCTGACCACCCGCCTGATGCAGCTTGCCTCGTGGCTGCTGCTGCACCGCGCGGTGAAGGAAGGCGAGATGACGCTGAGCCAGGCCAATCGCGAGAAGACCAAGGTCAAGCTCAGCGCCGCCGATCCCGGCCCGTCCGATACCGTCGAGAAGCTGCCCTCGCAGCTCCAGGATCTGATCCATCGCTCGATGAGCCTTCAGACCCGCGTGCGCCGCCTCGACACCACCATCCACACCCCGCCGGTCGAATACGTGGCGATCGGCAACCCGCTGGTGCCGCAGCTCAACGCGCTGAAGGCCGCGTTCGAGCGGTAAGCACCCAAGTGCCGTAGTCACAGGTCTCGTAGGGTGGGCAAAGGCGCAAAGCGCCGTGCCCACCACTTTGCTTTCCGGATCGTAGAAGGAATGGTGGGCACGCTTCTCTTTGCCCACCCTACAGGTCTCGCCACAAACAAAAACGCCCCCGGTCTGACCGGGGGCGTTTTTCGTGTCCAGCCTTGCGGGCGGGATCAATCCTTTTTGAGAAAGCCCGAAAACTTCTTCTGGAAGCGCGAGACGCGGCCGCCGCGATCCATCAGCTGGGCGTTGCCGCCGGTCCAGGCCGGGTGCGACTTCGGGTCGATGTCGAGATTCAGCGTGTCGCCTTCCTTGCCCCAGGTGGAGCGGGTCAGGTACTCGGTTCCGTCGGTCATCACGACCTTAATCGTATGATAATTCGGATGAATTTCGGCTTTCATGGCAATTCCTCGGCGCCCGGCGCCTGTCTTGAGTGGCTATCGAATGACGGATTTGGCGGGGTCTATACCCCACAGGCCCCTTTAAAACAAGCCATTGTGGGCAAAGGAGAACCGGGCCGTCCCCTAAGGGACATCCCGGATTTGCCACTCCCCCCGCAGCGGCCTATGTGGAGCTAATAT
The DNA here is from genome assembly GCF_054061875.1 of Bradyrhizobium sp. S3.7.6. Lineage (NCBI taxonomy): Bacteria > Pseudomonadati > Pseudomonadota > Alphaproteobacteria > Hyphomicrobiales > Nitrobacteraceae > Bradyrhizobium > Bradyrhizobium sp. S3.7.6. The sequence goes on from NZ_JBSSEQ010000001.1 coordinate 1,914,940, forward strand.
GTCTCCTTGGGTCCGATCTCATGAGCGCTGTGGAACGGCTTGACGACCAGTACCGCGACGAGCGCGCCGGGCCTGAGGCCCCGTCGATCGAAGCCGAGTTGATCGAGACGCCGGCGAAGAGCCGCGCCAAGCTGCGGCCGTTGCTGGCACTCGCGCCCTATGTGGCGCGCTATCGCGGCCGCGCGGCGCTCGCCTTCGTCGCGCTCACGGTCGCGGCGCTGACCACGCTGCTGGTGCCCATCGCTGTGAGGCGGATGATCGATTTCGGCCTGACGCCGGAAGGCATCGCGCTGATCAACAGCTACTTCTCGGTGATGATCGCGGTGGTCGCCGTGCTCGCGCTTGCCAGCGCCTCGCGATACTACCTCGTGATGACGATCGGCGAGCGCATCGTCGCCGACCTGCGGCGCGACGTCTTCGCGCATCTGCTCTCGCTCTCGCCGGCCTTCTTCGATTCCGCGCGCAGCGGTGAGCTGGTGTCTCGGCTCACGGCCGACACCACCCAGATCAAGTCCGCGGTCGGTGCCTCCGTCTCGATCGCGCTGCGCAATCTCATGATGTTCTTCGGTGCGGCGGCGATGATGGTGATCACCAGCCCGCGCCTCTCCGGCTTCGTGCTGCTCGCCATTCCCCTGATCGTGCTGCCGCTGGTCGCGTTCGGGCGCTGGGTGCGGCGTCTGTCGCGCAATGCGCAGGACACGCTCGCCGAAGCCTCCGCCTATGCGGGCGAGCTGGTCAGCGCCATCCGCACTGTGCAGGCCTATACCAGCGAAGGGCTAGCCGAGAAGCGTTTTGGCGGCGAGGTCGAGCAGGCCTATGAAGCCGCGCGCACCTCCACGCAGGCCCGCGCCGTGCTCACCGCCATCATCATCTTCATCGTGTTCGCAAGCGTGGTCGCGATCCTCTGGATCGGCTCGCATGACGTCCTGATCGGTACGATCTCGCCGGGTCGGCTCGGCCAGTTCGTGCTCTATGCGGCCTTCGCCGCGGCTGGCCTCGGCCAGCTCAGCGAGGTCTGGGGCGAGGTCTCGGCCGCCTCCGGCGCCGCCGAGCGCCTGTTCGAGATCCTGCATGTGCAGCCCGAGATCACCGCGCCGGCGTCCCCGCGCGCGTTGCCGGTGCCGGCGCGCGGCGAGGTCGGCTTCGACCAGGTCAGCTTCGCTTATCCGGCGCGGCCTCACGTCAATGTGCTCGATGCCGTGTCGTTCACCGTGCGCCCCGGCGAGAAGGTCGCGATCGTCGGCCCCTCAGGCGCCGGCAAGAGCACCATCTTTCATCTCCTGCTGCGCTTCTACGACCCGCGGGGCGGCGCGATCTCCCTCGACGGCGTGCCGGTCAAATCCGCGGACCCGCGCGATTTCCGCTTGCGCATCGCGCTGGTGCCGCAGGAATCCAACGTGTTTGCCGCGAGCGCCCGCGAGAACATCCGCTTCGGCCGGCCCGATGCGACCGATGCCGAGGTCGAGCGTGCCGCCGAGCTCGCGCATGCCGCCGAGTTCATTCGCCGCCTGCCCGAAGGTTTCGAGACCCCGCTCGGCGAGCGCGGCGTCACGCTCTCCGGCGGCCAGCGCCAGCGCATCGCCATCGCGCGCGCGATCCTGCGCGATGCGCCGCTCTTGCTGCTCGATGAAGCCACCTCCGCGCTCGATGCCGAAAGCGAGACGCTGGTCCAGACCGCGCTGGAAGAGCTGATGCGCCACCGCACCACGCTGGTGATCGCACATCGTCTCGCCACCGTGCTGTCCTGCGACCGCATCCTGGTGATGGACCAGGGCAAGATCGTCGAGCAGGGCACGCATGCCGAGCTCGTTGCTGCGAACGGGCTCTACGCGAGGCTGGCGAGGCTGCAGTTCGAGGGCGCGTGAGGCGTCCCGCCTGTTGCCTCATTCACGGTGTCATCGCCCGCGAAAGCGGGCGATCCAGTATTCCAGAGACAGCAGTGAGATTCGGAGAAGTCGCGGCGTACTGGATGCCCCGGTCCCGGCTCCGCCAAGGCTACGCCGAGGCCCACACGAGCGCTCGGCACGCCGAAGCTTCAGCGAAGGCGGCAAGCCGGGGCATGACAGCTGAGGGGGGTCGGCAGCAAACCTCGTCACGCCCGCCAAGTCATCTTCAGCACTGGCCGTCCCGAGGTCGGGTTCAAATCCTCGCCGGCATGCGCGAAGCCGTTGCGCTCGTAGAATCGGATGGCGCGGGCATTGTCCTTGTTGACGAGCAGCGTGACGCCTGACGGTGACAGGCGCTTGGCCTCATCCACCAGCAGCCTGGCCGCATCCGAGCCCCAGTGCGCGGGATCGACCACGAGCTGGTCGAGATAGCCTTCGCCGTCGATGGTGACGAAGCCGGTCAGCACGCCGTCCGCTTCGGCGACGACGATCGAGGCTTTCGGCACCAGATCCTTGCGCCAGCGCTCGCCCCACCAGTCCAGCCGCGCGGCGAAATCGATCTGCGGATAGGCCTGCTGCCAGGTGCGATGCCAGAGGTCGATCGCGGCGGCTTCGTCCTCGGGGTGGTAGGGGCGGAGGTGGAGGGCGCTCACTACCGCTCCGTCAGCTTCAGCTCGATGCGGCGGTTGCGCTTGTAGGCTTCTTCCGTGTTGGCGGCGTCGAGCGGCTGGAATTCGCCGAAGCCGGCGGCGACGAGGCGCTGGGCGGGCACACCAAGCGAGATCAGATACTGCACCACCGAGATCGAGCGCGCCGCGGACAGGTCCCAGTTCGATTTGAAGTTCGCACCGCTGACCGGGCGCACGTCGGTGTGGCCGTCGACGCGCAGCACCCAGGGGATTTCGTTCGGGATCTTCTTGTCGAGATCGATCAGCGCGGTCGCCAATGTGTCGAGCTCGGCGCGGCCCTCGGGCAGCAAGGTCGCCTGGCCGGTGTCGAAGAACACTTCGGACTGGAACACGAAGCGGTCGCCGACGATGCGGATGTCAGGGCGGTTGCCGAGGATGGTGCGCAGGCGGCCGAAGAACTCCGAGCGATAACGCGACAATTCCTGCACGCGCTGCGCCAAGGCAACATTCAGGCGAGACCCGAGATCGGCGATGCGGTTCTGCGATTCCTTGTCGCGCTTCTCGCTGGCGTCGAGCGCCTCTTCCAGCGCCGCCAGTTGCCGCCGCAGCGCGCTGATCTGCTGGTTCAGCACCTCGATCTGCGCCAGCGCCCGCGCCGACACCGCCTTCTCCGAGTCCAGCGCCTTGCCGAGCTCGGTGGACTTGCCTTGGGCGTCGTTGCCGGCGGCGGCGAGGCCGTCATAGAGCCCCTTGATGCGATCGCGCTCGGTCTCGGCCAAGGCGAGGCCCGCTTTCAATTGCGAGACCTGGTCGTCCAGCGTGAGCTTGCCGAGCTTCTCCAGCGACAAGAGCTCGTTGAGCTGGGCGATCTTGGCGTTGAGTTGCTCCAGCGCCTTGTCCTTGCCGGTGACCTCCTGCGACAGGAAGAACTGCACGACCAGGAACACCGACAGCAGGAACACGATCGACAGCACCAGCGTCGACAGCGCGTCGACGAATCCGGGCCAGTAGTTGAAGCCGGCTTCGCTGCGGCGGCCGCGGGCTAGAGCCATGTCGTCGATCTCCACTCTCGTGTCCCGGACGCGCTGCAGCGTGAAACGCTGCTGCGCAGAGCCGGGACCCATTTGTCTCGGTGAAGGCTCTGGGCTCCGGCTCAGCGATGCACCACTTCGTGCTGCATCGCGTCCGGGGCACGAAACCTTCGTCGTGTCCTCAACCCTTCTCAGGCTGGCGCGCGATGCGCTCCAGCAGGCGGCGGATCTCGCGGTTCTGCTCGCCCTGGCCGTCGGCCCATTCGCGGATCATCTGCTGCTCGGTCCGCATGTGCGAGACCAGCGCCTGGATGGCTTCGGCAAGGCTCGCCATTGCCGCCGTGGTGCCGCGGCTGGCGCTGCCTTCCTCGAGCACGGAGCGTAAGCGCTCGACGGCGGCCTGGAGCTCGCCGCTGGCAACGCCGCCGCCGCCACCGGCTGCGACCGCAACCTCGCCGTGGCCATATTCGCGCACGGTGGTGGCGAGCCAGTCTTCGAGGTCGGTGTAGAAGCGGTTCTGGGCCTGGCTCGATTGCAGATCGAGGAAGCCGAGGATCAGCGAGCCGGCGAGGCCGAACAGCGAGCTCGAGAACGAGATGCCCATGCCGCCGAGCGGGGCGGCGAGGCCCTCCTTCAGCGTGTCGAACAGGGCGCCGGAATCGCCCCCGACCTTGAGCCCGTCGATCACCTTGCCGACCGAGCCGACCGTCTCGATCAGGCCCCAGAAGGTGCCGAGCAGACCGAGGAAGACCAGCAGGCCGGTCATGTAGCGGGAGATGTCCCGGGCCTCGTCCAGGCGGGTCGCGATCGAATCGAGCAGGTGCCGCATGGTGGTCTGGGTGATCGTCATCCGCCCGGTGCGCTCGCCGCCGAGGATCATGGCCATCGGCGCCAGCAGTTTCGGGTGCCGGGACGGCGCCAGGCCGGGATCGGCGATGCGGAAATTGTTGACCCAGGAGACTTCGGGGTAGAGCCGGATCACCTGCCGGAAAGCCAGGATGATGCCGATGAACAGCACGCCGCCGATCAGGGCATTGAGGCCGGGATTGGCGAAGAAGGCCAGGATGATCTGCTTGTAGAGCACCACGCCGACCAGGGTGCACAGCACCAGAAAGACCAGCATCCGCACCAGGAAAACGCTGGGTGAGGATAGCTTGGTATATTCGATATCAATGGGGGAGCGGTGCGAGGCGCCTGGCGGCATGGCCGGTATCATCCGTTACGAACTTGCTTGCGGGGCGCACTATGGCACAGCGGTAGCCCAAAAAAAGCGCCGGATGTGCCGATTTCGTGGAGAGCTCCCGGAACCCAAAGCTGAAACCGCGCTTTGATAGAGGCGTAATTTGCAAAACTTCGGCATTCCGCAGGCTTAGGTCGGATTTTTGCATGGTGACGAATCCTGGGGAGTGGCAGTCATCGCGCTCTTGCTCGCGGTCCGGATGGCGCTCGCCTGGGTGGCGCGGCAGCATCTGCGGGGCGGTCGATGCTGTCTTGATCTCAGAGCCCGCCGGGCGGGTGGCAACGCCCGAACCTGTCCGTTCCTTTCGCAGCCGCCACAACGAGACCTGATCAACGGAGTGATCGCATGAGCGTCGTTTCCGCGATCTTCGGGACTGCCGAACGCGTGCCGCTGCCGGACGTCGTGATCCGCGCCGCGATCCAGCGCCTGTGCTCGCGCACGGCGACGCGCATGGCCGCGCTGGGTGCGGCCGACGATGCCGCCTTCGCCGGGCGGATGATCCTGCGGCCGATCGCCGGGGACGCGGGTGCCGTCAATGCCGGGCATGACGAGGTGCCCGCGGCGTTCTTTGCGGAGGTGCTCGGGCCCAACCGCAACTACTCGTCCTGCTTCTACAAGTCCGATGCGAGCACGCTGCAGGAGGCGGAGGAGGAGGCGCTGCGCCAGACCGTCGAGCACGCCGGTCTCGCCGACGGCCAGACCATCCTCGAGCTCGGCTGCGGCTGGGGCTCGCTGTCGCTGTGGATGGCGCGGCGGTTCCCGCACGCGAAGGTGACGGCGGTGTCGAACTCGCAGGCCCAGCGCGCCCATGTCGAGGAGCAGGCGCGGCTGCGCGGGCTGTTGAACCTGCGCGTGGTCGCGGCGGACATGAACGTGTTCGCGCCCGATGGGCAGTTCGACCGCATCGTCTCGGTCGAGATGTTCGAGCAGATGATGAACTGGCGCAAGCTGATGACGCGCGTGCGGTCCTGGCTCGCGCCTGACGGGCGCTTCTTCATGCACATCGTCACCCATCGTTCCGGCTCTCATCTGTTCGACCGTGCCAATCGCGAGGACTGGATCGCGCAGCATGTCTTCATGGATGGATTGATGCCGAGCCATCACCTCGTCAGGCAATTCGGCGACGTCTTCAGGATCGAGAAGGAATGGTGCTGGAGCGGAACGCACTATCGGCGCACCGCGAACGACTGGCTCGCTAATTTCGATGCGCATCGCGACACGATCGAAGCGTCCCTGCGCAGCGTCCATGGCGAGGAGACCGCTTTGTGGATGCGACGCTGGCGCTGGTTCTTCCTCGCGACATCAGGGCTGTTCGGCTACGCCGATGGCAGCGAATGGGGTGTCAGCCACTACCGGATGAAGGCGGGTTAGGGCGCGTACACGTCAATTTCGCGCCGAAGATCAGGGAAGGGTATGAGGTTCGCGGCGCCCCTGATAGGCGCGATAGCGGACCTCGCCAGAGGTCCGGGTTGGGTCCAAAAGGCGGGTGAATGTGATGAGGCTGCGCGGCGCCAACACATCTGAATGCCTCAGGAAAGCCATTGTGACCCACTGACCCCTGGTCAATGACATAACGTCTTTTCCCTTTCCGGCCCGGGTTTGATCTAGCGCAAAGCGCTGAAATGTTTTCACGCTAATGTAATTTTTTCTCAATGACTTCATTGGAGGCTGCAATGATCATTGAGCGCTTGTCCCGAGAACATCGCAATATCGAGACACTGCTCGCCGTCCTCGAGCGCGAGCTGGAAATTTTCGATCGCGGGGACCGCCCTGACTACGAAGTTATTCGCGCGGTTATCAGCTATTTCGAACTCTATCCCGAGATGTACCATCATCCTCTTGAGGAGCTGGTCTTCGCCAAGCTAAAACGTCGCGATCCCGCTGCGGCTGCAAAGATCGGTAACCTCACACTTGAGCACCAGAAGGGGACCGAGCGTTTGCGCCGCGTCGCTCAAGCGGTCGATTACGTCCTCGCGGATCGTGAAATCCTGCGGCAAAATGTGGACAAGGTCGTTCGCGATTTCATAGAGAGCGAGCGGCGTCACATCATGATGGAAGATCGTGATTTCTTTCCTGCCGCCCTCAAGGCTTTAGAGCCTCAGGATTGGACCGAGATCGCTTCTGCTTCAATCAATCATGAGGACCCGCTGTTTAGCGAGGCTGCCGAAGAAACCTTTGACACGCTACGAGCACGGATCTTGCAGTTAGAGCAGGAGGCTGAAGCCGGCCGACATTAGTCGAGCGAGCGTTGCTCTCGCGGGTGACGTCGGCTTCGGATCACGCGCATAACGCTTTGATCGTCTTTATGGGTACACACCCTCGTAACGATCCGTTGCGATCTTCTGTCGCAGCTCGCGGTGATGGAACCCGACTCACAATCCGGTGAGTCCCGAAAAGCGCCCTGAACTCAGCACGATAGCTCATGTGGCATTGAGCCGCCCGCGCAATGCGTTGCGTCGCAGCAAGTACCTTCTATCTTGACGGCATCAGCCGCATGGAATCGCCCAGAACGGGCTCGCGCGGAGCATGATTTCAGTTTCAACAACATCGGGGCACTTAACTTCATGTCAGGACTTCGCGCGCGATCGGCATGCGTTGCAATCATGCTCGCGGCCCTTACGCCGCTGCTCGCGGGCTGCGACGAATCCGTCTCTGCGGTGTCCGCTGCCCAGCCCGCCGATCCTGACGTCAGCATCGTCATCGTCAAGCCTCAGCCGCGCGCCGTGGTGCGCGAGCTGCCGGGCCGCATCGCGCCGACGCGCGTCTCCGACGTGCGGCCGCGCATCTCCGGCATCGTCGTCGAGCGCCTGTTCCGTCAGGGCAGCGAGGTGAAGGCGGGCGATGCGCTCTATCGCATCGATCCGCGTCCGTTCGAGGTCGAGGTGATGGCCACCGAGGCGGCCGTCGCCAAGGCCGAGGCCGGGTTGATGCAGGCCAGGCAGCAGGCGCACCGCATCGCCACCCTCACCAAGGATCGCGCTGCCCCGGAAGCCGAGAACGAGAAGGCGATCGCGGCCGAGCGTCAGGCCCATGCCGAGGTCGAAGGCCGCAAGGCCGAACTCGCGCGCGCCAAACTTAATCTCGACTATGCCACCGTGCGCGCGCCGATCGACGGCGTCGTCGGTGCGGCGCTGGTCAGCGAGGGTGCGCTCGCGGTGCAGAACGAGACCAACCTCGCCAGCATCCAGCAGCTCGATCCGATCTATGCCGACTTCACCCAGTCGGTGACCGAGCTCAACCAGCTCCGCCGCGCCTTCGAGAGCGGCGACCTCGAGCGCATCGCGGCCGATGCCGCCAAGGTGCGCCTCGTGCTCGACGACAACACCCTTTATTCGCTCGACGGCAAGCTGCTGTTCTCCGATGCCAAGGTCGATGCCCATACCGGCCAGGTGACCTTGCGCGGCGAATTCCGCAATCCCAAGCGCGAGCTGCTGCCGGGCATGTATGTCCGCGTCCGCATCGACCAGGGACTCGACAGCGACGCGATCGCGGTGCCGCAGCAGGCGATCCAGCGCAATGGCGGCGGCGGCAGCGAGGTGTTCGTCGTCAAGGACGACAACCACATCGCCGTGCAACCGGTCCGCACCGGGTCGGTGCAGGACGGACTCTGGTTCGTGACCGAGGGCCTGAAGGCCGGCGACAAGGTCGTGGTCGAAGGCTTCCAGAAGTTCGCGGCCGGCGACAAGGTGAAGCCGCAATCCTGGTCGGAAGCGGACGCCACCGCGGACAATCGGCACGCCCAGAAGCTGACGCGGTAACGCGCCATGGCGAGTTTCTTCATCGACAGGCCGATCTTCGCCTGGGTGGTCGCGCTGTTCATCTGCTTGATCGGCGCGATCGCGGTTCCGCTGCTGCCGATCGCGCAATATCCGATCATCGCGCCGCCCTCGATCTCGATCTCGACCAGCTATCCCGGCGCCTCGCCCGAAAACCTCTACAACAGCGTCACCCGGCTGATCGAGGAGGAGCTCAACGGCGCCTCCGGCATCCTCAATTTCGAATCGACCAGCGACTCGCTCGGCCAGGTCGAGATCATCGCCAATTTCCAGCCGGGCACCGATACCAGCGCCGCCTCCGTCGAGGTGCAGAACCGCATCAAGCGCGTCGAAGCGCGGCTGCCGCGCGCGGTGATCCAGCAGGGCATCCTGATCGAGGAAGCCTCGAGCGCCGTGCTCCAGATCATTACGTTGAACTCGACCGACGGCAGCCTCGACGAAGTCGGCCTCGGCGACTTCATGATCCGCAACGTGCTCGGCGAGATCCGCCGCATCCCCGGCGTCGGCCGCGCCACGCTCTATTCGACCGAGCGCAGCTTGCGCGTCTGGGTCGATCCGGCAAAGCTGGTCGGCTACGGGCTGACCGCGGACGACGTCAACAAGGCGATCGCCGCGCAGAACGCACAGGTCGCTTCGGGCAGCATCGGCGCCGAGCCGTCGACCTCGAGCCAGCGCACCTCCTCGCTGGTGCTGGTCAAGGGCCAGCTCTCGTCCCCCGACGAATTCGGTTCCATCATCCTGCGCGCCAATGCCGACGGTTCGACCGTGCGGTTGCGCGACGTCGCACGCATCGAGGTCGGCGGCCTCAGCTACCAGTTCAACACGCGCCTGAACGGCAAGCCGACCGCGGGCCTCTCCGTGCTGATGTCGCCGACCGGCAACGCGCTGGCGACCGCGAGCGCGGTCGAGGAGAAGATGAAGGAGCTGTCGCGCTTCTTCCCGGCCAACATCTCCTACGAGATCCCCTACAACATCACGCCCGTGGTCGAGGCCTCGATCAAGAAGGTGCTGACGACGCTGGTCGAGGCCGTGGTGCTGGTGTTCGTGGTGATGTTCCTGTTCCTGCAGAACATCCGCTACACCATCATTCCGACCATCGTGGTGCCCGTGGCGCTGCTGGGCGCGTGTACCACGCTGCTGCTCGCCGGCTATTCCATCAACATGCTCTCGATGTTCGGCATGGTGCTCGCGGTCGGCATCCTCGTCGACGACGCCATCGTCGTGGTCGAGAACGTCGAGCGCATCATGTCCGAGGAAGGCCTGCCGCCGAAGGAAGCGACGCGGAAGGCGATGGCGCAGATATCGGGCGCCATCATCGGCATCACGCTGGTGCTGATGGCGGTGTTCGTGCCGATGGCGTTCTTCCCCGGCTCGGTCGGCATCATCTACCGCCAGTTCTCGGTGACCATGGTCGCTGCGATCGGCTTCTCCGCCTTCCTCGCGCTGTCGCTGACGCCGGCGCTGTGCGCGACGATTCTGAAGCCCGTCGCGGCCGGCCACGGCCATGCGAAGCGGGGCGTGTTCGGCTGGTTCAACCGCATGCTCGAAGGCGGCAAGGAGGGCTATTCCCGCACAGTCGGCTTCTCGCTGAAGCGGACCGGCCGCCTGATGCTGGTCTATGTCGCGCTGCTGGTTGGTCTCTCCTGGGCCTTCGTCAGCCTGCCCGGCGGCTTCCTGCCGATCGACGACCAGGGCTTCGTCACCACCGACGTGCAGACGCCGTCGGATTCGTCGTATCCCCGCACCGAGGCCGTCATCGAGAAGGTCGAGAAATATCTCGCCGAGCGGCCGGGTGTGAAGGATGTCACCTTCCTCACCGGCTTCAGCTTCTCCGGGCAGGGCATGAACACCGCGCAAGCCTTCATCACGCTGAAGGACTGGTCGGAGCGCGGGCCGAAGGACTCCGCCGCCGCGATCGTCAACGACATCAACCGCGATCTGTCGTCGTCGATCCGCGATGCAAAGATCTCTGCGCTCCAGCCGCCGCCGATCGACAATCTCGGCAACTCCTCGGGCTTCTCGTTCCGCCTCCAGGACCGCGGCCAGAAAGGCTATCCGGCATTGATGCGCGCCGCCGACCAGCTGATCGCGGAGGCCAATGCGAGCCCGGTGCTTCAGAAGGTCTATATCGAGGGCCTGCCCGAGGCCGGCGTGGTCAATCTCGTGATCGACCGCGAGAAGGCCGGCGCCTTCGGCGTCACCTTCGAGGACATCAACAACACGATCTCGACCAATCTCGGCTCGAACTACATCAACGACTTCCCGAACCGCGGCCGCATGCAGCGCGTCGTGGTGCAGGCCGATGCCCGCGACCGCATGCGGACCGAGGACATCCTCAACTACAACGTCAAGAACAGTCGTGGCCAGCTTGTGCCGTTCTCCTCTTTCGCCACGGTCGAATGGGCGCGCGGCCCGACGCAGATCGCGGGCTTCAATTATTATCCCGCAGTGCGCATCTCCGGCGAGGCGAAACCCGGCTTCACCTCGGGCGACGCGATCGCCGAGATGGAGCGGCTTGCCAGCAAATTGCCGCGCGGCTTCGGCTATGAATGGACCGGACAGTCGCTCCAGGAAAAGCTGTCGGGGTCGCAGGCGCCGTTCCTGCTGGCGCTGTCGGTGTTCGTGGTGTTCCTGTGTCTTGCCGCGCTCTACGAGAGCTGGACCATTCCGCTCGCGGTGCTGCTCACGGTGCCGCTCGGCATCGTCGGCGCGGTGGCCGCGGCGATGCTGCGCGGCCTGCCCAACGACGTCTATTTCACCGTCGGCCTGATCACCATCATCGGCCTCGCGGCAAAGGACGCGATCCTGATCATCGAGTTCGCTAAGGATCTGCGGAAAGAAGGCAAGCCGCTGGTGGAAGCCACCATCGAGGCCTGCCGTCTGCGCTTCCGCCCGATTCTGATGACCGGCCTTGCCTTCATCTGCGGCGTGCTGCCGATGGCGATCGCGCATGGCGCCGGCGGCGCCAGCCAGCAAGCGCTCGGCAGCATCGTGATGGGTGGCATGATCGCGGTGGTGATCCTGGCGCTGCTGATGGTGCCGGTGTTCTTCGTCTCGGTACAGCGCGTGCTGGCCGGGGACAGGGAGCCGAAGGCCGCGAAGGCCGGCGAGACGTATGGGCCGCCCGCGCCGGCGAAGCCATAAGGCGAGCTGTCATGCCCCGCGCAGGCGGGGCATCCAGTACGCCGCGGCCCTTCCGTATCCAACAAACGTCTCTGGAATACGGGATCACCCGCTCCAGTACGCAAGTGCGCACAAGGCGGGTGATGACGGCGGAGTGTGAAGCGTAGGGTTCGCCCTAAGCCTACTTCCGCAAAATCTTCACCAGCTCCCCGTGCACGAACTCGTTGCCGCACACGACGTGGCCGGTCACCAGCGCGTCGCCCGGCGTTGAGATGTCGCTCACCGTGCCGCCGGCCTCACGCACCATGATCATGCCGGCGGCGATGTCCCAGGATTGCAGATTGCGCTCCCAGTAGCCGTCGAGGCGGCCGGCGGCGACGAAGGCCAGGTCGAGGGAGGCGGCGCCGAAACGGCGGAGGCCTGCGACGCGGTCCTGGATCGCGGTCATCTCGCGGCGGAATTCCTCGTGGTCGCCGCGGCCGATATGGGGCAGGCCGCAGGCCACCACGCATTCGTTGAGCTGGCGGCGGCCGGCGACGCGCAGGCGCTGGTCGTTGAGGAAGGCGCCCTTGCCGCGCTCGGCGATGTAGAGCTCGTCATTGGCGGGGTTGTAGATCACGCCCGCAATGATCGTGCCCTCGCGCACGAGGCCGATCGAGATCGCGAATTGCGGGATTCCGTGCAGGAAGTTGGTGGTGCCGTCGAGCGGGTCGACGATCCAGGTGTGGCTCTTGTCGCTGCCTTCGCGGGTGCCGCCTTCCTCGCCGATGAAGCCGTAGCCGGGGCGGGCCTTGGCGAGGTCCTGGTAGAGGATCTCCTCGGCGCGCTTGTCGGCGAGCGAGACGAAATTGGCCGGCCCCTTCAGCGAGACCTGGAGATGCTCGATCTCGCCGAGATCGCGCTTGAGGCTGCGGCCGGCGCGGCGCGCGGCCTTGACCATGACGTTGATAGTGGCGGAATACAGCATGTGCTCTGGTCTTGATCGGGGGAAATGGCGCGAAATCGCGCCTGTTTGAAGGATGGGGTGCCCTGCGAGGGCCTTTGCGTCAAGTCATTTGGTCCCGAGCCATTTTCTGGCGGCGGCCTCGGCCTTGCCCCGGTCCTCGGCCGGCAGGTCGGACAATTGCTTGTCGAGCTCCGGATCGCCCTTGCCGGAGGTTTTCGCCACCAGGTGCCATTTAAAGCCCTCGACCTTGTCCACGGACGTGCCCATGCCGTTGATCAGCACCCAGGCCAGGCGGTTCTGCGCGATCGCGCTGCCCTGGCGGGAGGCCTTGCGGAGCAACGCGACGGCGGCCGGCTGGTTCTTCACCGTGCCGGTGCCGTTGAACATGGCGATGGCATATTCGACCTCGGCATCGACATTGTCCGCCAGTGAAGCCGCCTGGAGCAGCCGCACCGCGCGTTCCGGGTCCTTCGGCACGCCGGTGCCTTCCTTGTAGAAGGTCGCCAGCGCGTATTGCGCCTCTGGCAGGCCGGCATCGGCGGCCTGACGCAGCAGCTCGGCGGACCGCTTGACGTCCTGCGGCAGGGTCTGGCCGTCGAGGTAAAGCAGCGCGAGGTTATAGGCCGCCTTGGGCTCGCCGAGCTTGGCGGCGGACGCCATCAGCTTCACCGCCTCGCTTTTGTCGACCGAGCCGCCGCGGCCGGAAATTCGCAGCATGGCGAGCGCGAACATCGCCTCGCGGTCGCCGGCATCGGAGGCGCGCTTGTACCATTCCAGCGCCTTGGCGTAGTCGCGGCGGATGCCCATGGCGTTGGAATAGAGCTCGCCGAGCATGGTCATCGCCTTGGGATCGCCTGCTTGTGCGCGGGCGGTGGCGAGATCGAACGCCGTCTTGTACTGGCCGCGCTGATAGGCGCCGAACACCAGATCGACATTGGGATTGTCGGTTGCCGGTGCGGGGATCACGGTTGCGGGCAGCGCCGGCTTGGGCGAGGCGGCCGGCTTGGGCGAGGCCGAAGGTTTTGGCGCCGGCGCGGCCTCCTTCTTCTTGGCGGCCGGAGGCGGCTTGGGCTTCTGTTTCTCAGGCACAGCGCCAGGCGTGGCCACCGGCGGCGTGATCTGGAGCTGCGCGGCCGCGGGCGCCGTCAGCAGCAGCGTGGCCAGGATGGTGATGCGCGGGAGCTTCATGTCGGGCGCTAGCCGTGCTCCTGACCCGCAAGCGCAGCCGCATGGGCCTTCTTGATCTCAGCGTCGACCTCGATCAGCGCGGCCTTGGGACCGCGCGGATCGGACCAGACGAAATCGCCGACCAGCACGAAATCGGCGCCGCTGGCGGCGAAGTCGTGCGCCTCTTCGAGCGAGGTGGCAAAGCCGACGCAGGGCGGCTCGAACAGCTCGGCCCACCAGTCCAGCCGCTCGGCGATCGCCTGGGACGACGGGCGTTGGCCCTTTGCATCAGGTTCGCCGAACAGCACGTAGTCCGCGCCTATCTCGCCCGCATCCATGGAATGGTGCCGCGTCGTCAGCCCGCCGACGCCGGCGATGCGATCGGGCTTGAGCGATGGCAGCGCCTCTTTCAGCGCGGCGATGCCGGGCAGGTGCGCGCCGTCGGCGCCGCCACGTGCGACCAGTTCGGCATGACCTTCAACGAGCAGCGCGGCGCCCGCCTTCTGGACCGGTGGGGCCAGCGCCTTGATGCGCGTGATCATGGTGCGCTGGTCGGTCTCCTTCAGCCGCAGCAGCACGGCCGCGACGTCGGCGGCAGCGAGCAGGCCCGGCAGCTCGGCGACGAGCGCAGCGGGATCATCGACGGCAGGCGTCGCGAGATAGAGACGCGGCGCCGGGCGCGGCGGAGGCGATTTGTTCGACAAGATCTAGGCTGCTTTCTTTTCCAGGCTGCTTTGCCATTCGCCCTTGGACGCCAGACCATTCATCCGGGCGCGATGGCTGAATGCACTTTGGCCGGCTGCGACATTCTCGGCCTTGCCGGACCAGGCCTTCTGCGGCGCGGCCTGCAGCGCGCGGCCGTAGGAGAAGGTCAGGCCCCAGGGCAGCGGCCCGAGCTTATGCATGGCGTTGAGATGCGCAGTCGCCTCTTCGTCCGACTGGCCGCCGGAGAGGAAGGCGATTCCGGGCACGGCCGCGGGCACGCAGGCCTTCAGCAGCCGAATTGTCTTCTCCGCGACTTCCTCGACGGGAGCCTGCTTCGCGCACTTCTTGCCCGAGATCGCCATGTTCGGCTTCAGCACCATGCCTTCGAGCGCAACGCGCTGCACGCGCAATTCCTGGAAGGTCTTGTTGAGCACGCGGGTCGTCACTTCATAGCAGCGGTCGATGTCGTGATCGCCGTCCATCAGCACCTCAGGCTCGACGATCGGCACGATCTGCGCGGCCTGGCACAGCGCTGCGTAGCGGGCCAGCGCATGGGCGTTGGCGCCGATCGCGGTCATCGACGGAATGCCGCTGCCGATATCGATCACCGCGCGCCATTTGGCGAAGCGCGCGCCGCGCTCGTAATATTTCTTCAGGCGTTCGGCGAGCTTGTCGAGCCCGACGGTGACGAGCTCGCCCGGGCACATCGGCAGGGCTTGCGTGCCCTCGTCGACCTTGATGCCGGGGATGGCGCCGCTCTGTTCGATCAGCTTGACCAGTGGCGTGCCGTCCTTCGCGTCTTGCCAGATCGTCTCGTCATAGAGGATCACGCCGGAGATGTACTGGCTCATGGCCTCCCTGGAGCGGAACAGCATCTCGCGATAGTCGCGGCGATTGCCTTCCGTCGATTCCACCCCGATCGCGTCAAATCGCTTCTTGATGGTGCCGGAGGATTCGTCGGCGGCAAGGATGCCCTTGCCGGGCGCGACCATGGCGGTCGCGATCCTGTTGAGCTCAGTCAGATTCATCGAGAGGTCCTCCCAAAACGATGCTGCCCTTGCCTGTGAAAATAGACCGTTCTCGGGCAATTGCCGAGTTAACGTTCGTCGCAGGGTAAAGGGGCGGGAGGTCAGTTGGGCGAAAAAGAGCGGGCTGGGCGCCCCTTCACCTCGCCCCGCCTGCGGGGAGAGGTCGGATTTTGCGCGTAGCGTAAAATCCGGGTGAGGGGGTACAGGTCTATCGATAGGGCACAATTCGCGGAGCGAGCCCCTCACCCCGACCCTCTCCCCGCGAAGAGCGGGGAGAGGGAGGGATAGATCACGCCACCTTCGGATCGAGTTCGCCCTTGGCGTAGCGCTTGGCCATCTCGGCGGGGGTCAGGACCTTCTTGAACTTGGAGGCCTGGCCTGCGGTATTGAACTCCTGGAGCCGCTGCTTGCACAGCTTGGTCATCGCTTCCATCGCCGGCTTCAGGTACTTGCGCGGGTCGAACTCTTCCGGGTGCTCCTTGAACACCTTGCGGATCTGGCCGGTCATGGCCATGCGGTTGTCGGTGTCGATGTTGATCTTGCGCACGCCGTTCTTGATGCCGCGCTGGATCTCGGCGACCGGAACGCCCCAGGTCGGCTTCATCTTGCCGCCGAACTCGTTGATGATGTCCTGGAGGTCCTGCGGCACCGACGAGGAGCCGTGCATCACGAGATGCGTGTTCGGCAGCTTGCGGTGGATCTCCTCGATCACCTTCATGGCGAGGATGTCGCCGTCGGGCTTGCGGGTGAATTTGTAGGCGCCATGCGAGGTGCCCATCGCGATCGCGAGCGCGTCCACCTTGGTCTCCTGAACGAACTTCACGGCCTCGTCCGGATTGGTCAGGAGCTGGTCGTGGCTCAGCTTGCCTTCGGCGCCGTGGCCGTCTTCCTTGTCGCCCATGCCTGTTTCGAGCGAGCCGAGCACGCCGAGCTCACCCTCGACCGAGATGCCGCCGAGATGGGCCATGTCGGTCACGGTCTTGGTGACGCCGACATTGTAGGTCCAGTCGGCCGGGCTCTTGCCGTCGGCCTTGAGCGAGCCGTCCATCATGACCGAGGTGAAGCCGGCCTGGATCGCGGTCATGCAGGTCGCGGCCTCGTTGCCGTGGTCGAGATGCACGCAGACCGGAATGTGCGGATAGATCTCGGTCACCGCGTCCATCATGTGCTTGAGCATGATGTCGTTGGCGTAGGAGCGCGCACCGCGCGAGGCCTGGATGATGACGGGCGCGTCGACCGTGTTGGCGGCGTCCATGATCGCCAGCGCCTGCTCCATGTTGTTGATGTTGAAGGCCGGTACGCCGTAATCGTTCTCCGCTGCATGGTCGAGCAATTGACGTAACGTGATCCGAGCCATCTGTCTTTTTCTCCGGTTTGGGCCTGCAAGGCCGACTTAAAAGGCCGACTGATTACTTGGTGCGCAGAACTTCGACGCCGGGAAGGGGCTTGCCTTCCATCCATTCAAGGAATGCGCCACCGGCGGTCGAGACATAGGTGAATTGACCGGCCACATGGGCCTGGTTGAGGGCCGCGACCGTGTCGCCGCCGCCCGCGATCGAGATCAGCTTCTTGGCCTTGGTGCGCTCGGCGGCGTGCTTGGCGGCCGACACCGTTCCGCGGTCGAACGGCTGCATCTCGAAGGCGCCGAGCGGTCCGTTCCAGACCAGCGTGGCGGCGTCGTCGATGGCGGCGTGGACACGCGCGATCGATTGCGGGCCGACGTCGAGGATCATGCCGTCGGCCGGGATCGCATCGAGCCCGTAGGCATGCGAGGGCGCGTTCGCCGCGAAATGATAGGCGACGGTGGCGTCGACCGGCAGGATGATCGCGCAATTGGCGGCTTCCGCCTTCTCCATGATGCGGATCGCCGTCGCGGCGAGATCCTTCTCGGCCAGCGACTTGCCGATCCCAACGCCCTGGGCGTGCAGGAAGGTGTTGGCCATGCCGCCGCCGATCACGAGCGCGTCGACCTTGGTGACGAGGTTTTCGAGCAGATCGATCTTGGTCGAGACCTTGGCGCCGCCGATGATCGCGATGACGGGCTTGGTCGGCGAGCCCAGCGCCTTCTCCAGCGCGACGAGCTCGGCCTGCATGGTGCGGCCGGCATAGGCCGGCAGCTTGTGGCCGAGGCCTTCGGTCGTGGCATGGGCGCGGTGCGCGGCCGAGAAGGCGTCATTGACCCAGATGTCGCCGAGTTTTGCCAACTCCGCGACGAAGGCGGGATCGTTCTTTTCCTCTTCCTTGTGGAAGCGGGTATTTTCCAGGCACAGGATGTCACCATCCTTCAACGCAGCCACGGCCGTGGCCGCGGGCTCGCCGACACAGTCGTCGGCGAAGGCGACGGGCCTGTTCACGACTTTCGACAGCGCTTCGGCAACCGGCTTGAGCGACTCCTTGGGGTCGCGTCCCTTCGGCCGGCCGAAATGCGCGAGCAGGATGACCTTGCCGCCCTTGTCCGAGATTTCGGTGATGGTCGGCGCAACGCGCTCGAGCCGGGTCGCGTCGCTGACGCGCCCGTTGTCCATGGGCACGTTGAGATCGACGCGCAGCAGCACGCGCTTGCCCTTCACATCGACGTCGTCGAGGGTGCGGAATTTGTTGGTCATCGGACACTCTCTTGTCCCGGGCGCATAGCGGCGCGGAGTGCCGCCGTGCAGAGCCGGGACCTACGCTGGAGGGACATGGGTCCCGGATCTGCGACGCAGCGTTTCACGCTGCATCGCATCCGGGACACGAGAGCGGAGTTAGATCACCTTCGCGAACGCGACGGCGGTGTCCGCCATGCGGTTCGAGAAGCCCCACTCGTTGTCGTACCAGGACATCACACGCACCAGCGTGCCGTTCTGCACCTTGGTCTGGTCCTCGTGGAAGGTCGAGGAGTGCGGATCGTGGTTGAAGTCGATCGAGACGTTCGGCTGATTGGTGTAGCCGAGAATGCCCTTGAGCTGCTGCTCGGAGGCTCGCTTCATCGCCGCGTTGATTTCCTTGGCGTCGGTGGCGCGCTTGGCGACGATCTTGAGGTCGATGACCGAGACGTTCGGGGACGGCACGCGGATCGAGACGCCGTCGAGCTTGCCCTTGAGTTCCGGGAGCACGAGGCCGATTGCCTTCGCCGCGCCGGTCGAGGTCGGGATCATCGACATCGCCGCCGCACGGCCGCGGTAGAGATCCTTGTGCAGCGTGTCCAGCGTCGGCTGGTCGCCGGTGTAGGCGTGGATCGTGGTCATGAAGCCGGTCTCGATGCCGACCAGGTCGTTCAGCACCTTGGCGACCGGCGCGAGGCAGTTGGTGGTGCAGGAGCCGTTGGAGACGACCAGGTGATCCTTGGTGAGCGTGTCGTGGTTGACGCCGTAGACGATGGTGGCGTCGGCGCCGTCGGCGGGCGCGGAGATCAGCACGCGCTTGGCGCCGGCGGTGAGATGCGCGGAGGCCTTGTCCTTCGCGGTGAAGATGCCGGTGCATTCCATCGCGATGTCGACGCCGAGATCCTTCCAGGGCAGTTTCGAGGGATCGCGCTCGGCGGTCACCTTGATCTTGCCGCCGCCGAGGTTGATGGAGTCGCCATCGACGGTCACGGTGCCGGGGAAGCGGCCATGGACGCTGTCGAAGCGAAGGAGATGCGCGTTGGTCTCGACCGGGCCGAGGTCGTTGATGCCGACGACCTCAATGTCCTTGCGGCCGGACTCGGCAATAGCCCGCAGGATGTTGCGGCCGATGCGGCCAAAACCGTTAATTCCGACGCGGACTGCCATGTTTCATCTCCTTATGACCGTTCAATGACGTGTTCGATAACCCCGATCATCCCGCACAACGCGCTTAGCGCGCCTGCGAGGGTTTTTTAGGGCGGACGCCCGGTTCGGCCGGGCGATGCTTGATCATATGAGAGACTACGTAGTCCTTTTTTTTGGCAAGCTCAACTCTCAGCTAACGCGCTTCAGCACAGCGTTAACCGCAGCCTCGGCGGTAATGCCGAAATGCTTGTAAAGATCCTTCGCCGGCGCGCTCGCGCCGAACGAATGCATGCCGATAAAATCGCCATCCTGGCCGATCACGGCGTCCCAGCCCCAGCGCACTGCGGCCTCGATCGCGACCTTCACCGGCGCGTTGCCGATGATCTCGGCACGCTTGGCTTCTGGTTGCGCTAACAAAAGCTCGAGCGAGGGCACCGAGACCACCCGTGACGCGATGCCGCGCTCGGCGAGCTGCTTCTGGGCGGCGACCGCGATCTCGACCTCGGAGCCGGAAGCGAACAGCGTTGCCTTGGCTTCGCCCTGGGCGGCGACCAGCTCGTAGGCGCCGGCCGCGCAGGGAATGTCGTTCGGCGCATTGGTGCGGAGCTGCGGCAGGTTCTGACGCGTCAGCGCCAGCACGGTCGGGCCGTCGATACGATTGAGCGCAAGCTCCCAGCACTCGGCGACCTCGATGGAGTCGGCGGGGCGGAACACGCGCATGTTCGGAATGGCGCGAAGTGCGGCGAGATGCTCGACCGGCTGGTGGGTCGGGCCGTCTTCGCCGAGGCCGATGGAGTCGTGCGTCATCACGTAGACGACGCCGGCGCCCATCAACGCGGCAAGGCGCATCGCGGGTCGCGCATAGTCGGTGAACACCAGGAAGGTCGCGCCGTTCGGCGCGAAGCCGCCATGCAGGAAGATGCCGTTCATCGCAGCCGCCATGCCGTGCTCGCGGATGCCGTAATGGATGAAGCGGCCTTTTGGCGTCTTGGCCGAGAAAGCTGTGGCCGACTTCGCCTTGTTGTTGTTGGAGCCGGTGAGGTCGGCCGAGCCGGCGAGGAATTCCATCGGCATCGCGCCGGCAATGACTTCGATCACCGCTTCCGAGGATTTGCGGGTCGCCGCGGTCATCGGCTTTTCCAGCAGCTCCTTCTTGTAGGCGCGCACGGCCTTCGCGAGCGAGGCCGGACGCTCGTGGCGCAGACGGCGCTCGAACTCGGCGCGCTTGCGGCTGCCGAGCTCGCCGAGCCGTCCCTCCCATTCCTGCCGTGCCGCCGCGCCGCGGCTGCCGGCTGCGCGCCAGGCCTTAAGCACGTCATCCGGCACCGAGAACGGCTCGAGCGAGATGCCGAGATTTTCCTTGGCGGCCTTGAGCTCGTCGGCGCCGAGCGCCTCGCCATGCGCCTTCGCGGTGCCGGCCTTGTGCGGCGCGCCGAAGCCGATGGTGGTGCGGCAGGCGATCAGCGTCGGCTTGTTGGATTTTTGCGCGCGGGTGATCGCAGCGGCGATGGCGGCCTGGTCATGGCCGTCGATCTTTTCGGCGGCCCAGCCCGCGGACTTGAAGCGCTTCACCTGGTCGACGGAATCGGAGATCGAGGTCGGGCCGTCGATCGAGATGCCGTTGTCGTCGTAGAGCACGATCAGCTTGCCGAGCTTCCAGTGCCCGGCCATCGCGATCGCTTCCTGCGACACGCCTTCCATCAGGTCGCCGTCGGAGGCGAGCACATAGGTGTGGTGGTCGACGATCTTCTTGCCGAACTCGGCGGCCAGCATCTTCTCGGCGAGCGCCATGCCGACCGCGGTCGAGATGCCCTGGCCGAGCGGGCCGGTGGTGGTCTCGATGCCCTTGGTGTGGAAGTTCTCGGGATGGCCCGGGGTCAAGCCGCCGAGCTGGCGGAACTGCTTGAGCTGATCCAGCGTCATGTCGGCATTGCCGGTCAGATACAGCAGCGAATAGAGCAGCATCGAACCGTGGCCGGCCGAGAGCACGAAGCGGTCGCGGTCGGGCCAGTCGGTGGCAGTGGCGTCGAATTTCAGGAATTGCGTGAACAGCACCGTGGCGACGTCGGCGGCGCCCATCGGCAGGCCGGGATGGCCCGATTTCGCCTTCTCGACAGCGTCCATCGATAGGCCACGGATCGCGTTGGCCATGCGGTTGTGGTCGACTTGCGTCATGTCTGAAATCCGTCTGAAATGAGGCGCTTGGCGGTGGTGCGGGCCGCGTGGGGGGAGCCTGGCGGCCACGGAAGGTTGGGCTGGGATAGCACCTCGGTTCCGGGAGTCCAAGGCAATCAAACGTCGGTTTGGCCGTAAAAGTTGCTTAGCAGTGCATAGTTTCGCGGCGGCGTTGCGCTCCGCTAGCTTGCCACGTAAATTTCTGCTTCTAACCGTTTGCCGAACCGAGTCTTTTGCCGGACGGCAAGCCCCACGGGCAAGGCCACAGGTTCCGCCGCTGACTGCATGAACGATCGCGTTTCAAACAGCTCTGCCATGACGGAGTCCTCGGCCGTCGAGATCGAGATCGCGACCCGCAGACTCATGGCGGCGCTCGACGCGCTCGAAAGCGCGGTGGAGCGGCGGCGCGATGCCGATCGCGACGAGAACGAGCTCGCGGCGCGAATCCAGGCACTGGGCGCGGATCGCTCGCGGCTTGCCGATGAGCTCGACGGCGCGCTGGTGAAGGCGCGCAAGCTCGAGCGCACCAATCGCGAAATCTCCGATCGGCTGGATTCCGCAATCGTCACGATACGCTCGGTGCTCGATACCGGAGAGGACGGATGAGCCACATCAACGTCACCATCAACGGCCGGCAATACCGCATGGCCTGCGAGGAGGGCCAGGAGGTGCGGCTGCTCAAGCTCGCCGAAAGCCTGGAGACGCGAATTCAGTCGCTGCGCGGAAAATTCGGCGAGATCGGTGATGCCAGGCTCACCGTGATGGCGGCGCTGACCGTCTGCGACGAGCTGGTCGACGTTGGCAACCGCGTCCGCACCATGGAGCAGGAGCTGACTGAGCTCAGGGATTTCCGCAATGCCGCCGTCGAGCGCGCCCGGATGACCCAGACCGCCGTGGTGAATGCGCTCAACGCCGCCGCCGAGCGCATCGAGAAGTCGACCCAGGTCCTGAACCGGACGGTGGGCAACGGGATCGCGATCGGCTGATTTTGGGCGGACCGCCCGTTGGGCTGGCGGTTCGTCAGTATCGTTGTTACATTGCGCGGGCGAGGCTGCGACGTGCGTCAGGAGCCATATATCCCCGGGGCCTTATCGATCCTTTAGGGAACTGTCCCTGGCCGGGCCCGTGGGCTCGGACATATGGTGCCCACCTACTTTCGTAGGGAACTCCGGGATCGAGTGCTTCAACGGCGTTCGCGGCTTCGCACTTTTTTTGCTTGGTTTGTGCTTGTCGAAACGACTGCGGCCAGCTCGGTAGATGTCATGCTCCGGCTTGCCCGGCGCATTCAGTACGCCGCAGCCTTTGTGTGAATCACCACCGCCTCTGGAATACTGGATCACCCGCCCCGGTGCGCAAGGGCGCACAAGGTGGGTGATGACGTGGGGGACCAAAGCGCATGTCCAATTCGAAAGCCGAACTCCGTGCCAAAGCCCTCGCGGCGCGCGATGCGCTGAGCGAGAAGAAGCGCACCGCCGCCGCCGCAAAGCTCGCCAAGCGCGGGCTGCCGTTCCCGCTCCTGCCCGGCAGCATCGTCTCCGGCTATTCCCCGATCCGCAGCGAGATCGATCCGCTGCCGCTGATGAAGGCGCTCGCCGAGGCGGGCGCAAGGCTCGCGCTGCCCTGCGTCACCGCCCGCGGCCAGTCGCTGATCTTCCGCATCTTCCATCCGAACGACCGCCTGATGCTCGGCCCGCTCGGCATTCCCGAGCCGTCGCCGGCCGCGGCCGAAGTCATCCCCGACATCATGCTGACGCCGCTCGCGGCCTTCGACCGTCTCGGCCATCGCATCGGCTATGGCGCGGGGCACTACGACCACACCTTCGCGCATCTGCGCAAGACCAAGCAGATCGTCGGCATCGGGCTTGCTTTTGCAGCGCAGGAGATCAAGGCGGTTCCGGCACTATCGCACGACGTCGCGCTGGATTATGTGCTAACGGAATCGGACGTGTTCGATTTCCGGAGTTCTGAAGTTGCGCATTCTCTTCGTGGGTGATGTCGTCGGCCGTAGCGGCCGCAACGCCATCGCCGAATATCTGCCCGGCATGGTCAAGGACTGGTCGCTCGATTTTGTCGTCGTCAACGGCGAGAATTCCGCCGGCGGCTTCGGCATCACGGAAGCGATCTATCAGGAGTTTCTCGATGCCGGGGCCGATGCGGTGACGCTCGGCAATCATTCCTGGGACCAGCGTGAAGCCCTGGTGTTCATCGAGCGCGCCGAACGCCTGGTGCGGCCCACGAACTACCCGCGCGGCACGCCCGGCCGCGGCGCCGCGCTGGTGGAGACCAAGAACGGCAAGCACGCGCTCGTCGTCAACGCGCTCGGCCGGGTCTTCATGACCCCGTTCGACGATCCCTTCGCCGCGCTCGAGCGCGAGCTTGGTGCCTGTCCGCTCGGCGTTGCCGCCGACGCCATCGTCGTCGACTTCCATTGCGAGGCGACCAGCGAGAAGCAGGGCATCGGCTTCTTCTGCGACGGCCGCGCCAGCCTCGTCGTCGGCACCCACACCCATGTGCCGACCGCCGACCACCAGATCCTGTCGGGCGGCACGGCCTACATGACCGACGCCGGCATGACCGGCGATTACGATTCCATCATCGGCATGCAGAAGGAAGAACCGCTGCGGCGCTTCACGTCGGGGATTCCCTCCGGCCGGTTCGAGCCGGCGGCTGGCGTTGCAACGCTCAGCGGCGTTGCGGTCGAGACGGATGATGCCACGGGCCTTGCGCTAAAGATTGCGCCGGTGCGCGTCGGCGGCCGGCTGGAGCCGGCGACGCCGAAGTTCTGGTTGAGCTGAAGTCTCACGGTATTGGCCACCCTCCCCTGGAGGGGGAGGGTCGCTACGCATGAAGCGAAGCGGAATGCGTAGCGGGGTGGGGTGACGGTCCTTCCGCGACGAACAGTGCCCGCGTGGAGAGATCACCCCACCCCGCTCGCGCTTCGCGCGATCGACCCTCCCCCTCCAGGGGAGGGTAAGAGCAGCGTCGCTCATTTCGACGCGCCTCACGCTGCGGCGCGAACCGCCTGCCAGAGCTCAAGCACGTCCGCCCGCAAGATCCCGCGCGTGATGAAGACGATGCGCGAGCGGCGATCGCTGTCGGGCCAGCCGCTGAGCGCGACCGGCGGATGGAAGACGTGATGCACGCCATGGATCACGATCGGCGTCGGTTCGTCACGGAGATTGAGGATCCCCTTCACCCGCAGCAGATCCTGGCCGCGCGCGTTGCGTAAATGCGCAAGCCAGTGCGTCACGGCCATCCAGTCGAGCGGCTCGTCGAACGCCAGCATGAAGCTCGCGATCGACGCATCGTGATCATGATGGTCATGATCATGGTGCGCGTGATGATCGTGATGCGCATGGCCGGCGTGCGCATCTGGTTCCGCGAAGGCCCGCTCGTTGAGCCAGCGCTCAACGTCTATCCTTTTCAGCTCGGGATCGATCAGGCCGGCGCCGAATAGCTGCGCGGGATCGATCTCGCCGTGACTGACGTTTTCGATTCTGGCGCCGGGATTGAGCCGCCGCAGGCGCAGCTCAAGCGCGGCGATGTCCTCGACCAGGTCGCTCTTGGTGATCAACAGCCGGTCGGCCAACGCCACCTGTTTCACCGCCTCATACTGCCGGTCGAGCTGATGCGGCGCGTTGACCGCATCGACCGTGGTCACGACCGTGTCGAGCCGCAGGAAGTGCGAGACGAGCGGATTGTTGAGCAGAAGCTGCACGATCGGCGCGGGGTCGGCGAGCCCGGTGGTCTCGACCAGGATACGGCGGAACGGCGGAATCTCGCCGCGGTCCCGCTTCACCAGAAGGTCTCGCAGCGTCTGCTCCAGGTCGCTGCGGATGGTGCAGCAGATGCATCCGCTCGCAAGCACGGCGACTTCGCCGTCGACGCGTTCGACCAGGAGATGGTCGAGGCTGACTTCGCCGTACTCGTTGATGATGACGGCGCTGTCTTTCATGCCGTCGTGGCGCAGCAAGCGATTGAGCAGCGTGGTCTTGCCGCTGCCGAGAAAGCCGGTGATCAGCGAGACCGGAAGTCGCTGCGCGGATTTATCGCTTTCGAACAGGCCCATGGGAAGCTCTCGCGTCGGCCGTCTTATTTTTGTCGCTGGACAACAGCGTAGCGGAGGAGGAGGCTAGCGGAAACAATTTTAGAGTCAGACATTGTTCTGACCACAACCTGGGAGGGTGGAATGTCTAACGAGATCAATAACGTAGATCAAGACGGCGGCGGCTCCACGACGGATCGCCGGACCCTGCTCCGCACCGCGGGCATCGCCGGCGTTGCTGGAGCCGCGCTCGCCGGCTCGATGCACGGCAAGTTCGCGCTTGCACCGATCAGTGAGGCCCAGGCGCAGACTGCAACCTCCATGCCCAAGGGCACCGACAAGCCCTGGTGGCCATCGAAATGGGGTAAGGATGACGAGTCCGGCGCATCCAACCACATCACCCCGGCGAAGGTCCTCGACGCGGCGAAATGGATCAAGGACGGCAAGATCTACAAGATCGGCCGCGTCTACGAAGCCGCCATGCCGCTGTTTGGTGCGCGTATATTCGCACTGCGCATTCCCGGCAGCCCGACCGGCGGCCCGTTCGGTGACAATAAGATGGTCTATCACGACGAATTCCTGGCCACCGAGATCGGCCAGACCGGTACGCAGTTCGACGGCCTCGGCCATATTGGAGTCCAGCTCGGCAAGGACGGCGACAAGAGCGAGATGCGATTCTACAATGGCTTCACAGCTGCAGAAATTAGCGACGCATACGGGCTCAAGAAGCTTGGCATCGAGAAGCTTAAGCCGATCTTCACCCGCGCGCATCTGCTCGACATGGTCGCGCTCAAGGGCGGCATGATGGATGCGGGGCAGGAGATCACCTCGGCTGACATCAAGGCGGCGCTGGCGAAGCAGAACATCCCCGAGAGCGACATCAAGCCTGGCGACGCGATCATGTTCCACACCGGCTGGGGCTCGCTGTGGATGAAGAACAATGATCGCTTCAACAGTGGCGAGCCGGGCATCGGCCTCGATGCTGCGAAGTGGGTGGTCGAAAAGGATCTTGCGCTGACCGGCGCCGACACCTGGGCGGTCGAGGTGGTGCCCAATCCCGACAAGTCGCTCGCTTTCGTGGTCCACGCCGAGCTGCAGACCAAGCACGGCATCCACAACCACGAGAACCTGATCTTCGACGATCTGATCGCCGAGAAGAAGTATCAGTTCGTCTATTCGTTCACCCCGGCGCCCATCAAGGGCGCGACGGGAAGCAACGGATGTCCGATTGCGATTACGTGACGATACGCATCGGCGCGGGCGGGTGACGCGTCCGCGCCGATGTTATGGTTGAGCTGAAAGCGGCGCCACATCCTCGGTGTCGTCCCCGCCTAGTGCGCAATTGCGCACGGGGGCGGGGATCCATAACCCCAGGGAGTAGTGCGGGGCACAGCTCCCACACCGAATCTTCGCCAAACCCCGCCCTGTGGGTATGGGTCCCGGATCTGCGCTTCGCTTGTCCGGGACGACGGCGGAGATTGGCGCGCGATCACGCGTCAATCTCGTCGTACACTACTCCGCCGTCTGCTCCCGCAGCTCCGCGACATCCTTCGCCGTCAGCTTCGAGCCCTTGGTGCCGAACCGTGCCGTGACGTAGTTCGCCACCGTCGCGATCTCGTCGTCGCTATACGCATCGCCGAACGCCGGCATCGAGAGCGCGCCGTCGGGCGTATGCCGCTTGGTGCCCGACAGCACGATCTGCGCGACGTTGGTGGCGGCGGGGTCGTTGACGGCCCAGGTGCCGGTCAGCGTCGCCATCGGCGAGACCGGGCTCTCGCCGCTCCAGCCGTGGCAGCTGGCGCAGGCGCTGGCGAACACCATCTTGCCGCGTGCGTCGGCCGTGACGCCGTCCTTGTGCGAGGCGGGCGCGGCCGGTGCCGTGGTGGCAGGCAGGTCGGGCGAGGCCACCGGCGGCACGCTGCGCAGATAGGCGACGACCGCGCGGATGTCTTCGGGAGCGAACTGGCTGAAGCTGTGATCGACCGCTTCGCCCATCGGACCCGAGGCCGAGCCGTGGCCCGGCGCGTGGCCGAGCGAGAGATACGAGATCAGATCCTCGTCGCGCCAATTGCCGAGGCCGGTGGCCTTGTCGGAGGAGATGTTGAAAGCGCGCCAGCCGGCCGTGATCGCGCCGCCGAACTTCTTGCGGTTGTCGAGCGCAAAGCCGAGATTGCGCGGCGTGTGGCACTCGCCGCAATGCGCCAGCGCTTCGGCGAGATACGCACCTCTGTTCCACTCCGGGCTCTTCGAGGTATCCGGCGTAAAGCGCGTGTCCGGATTGAACACGGCCGACCAGAAGATCATCGCCCAGCGCTGGTTGAACGGGAACGACAGCGTGTTGTCGGGCGCTTTCGCGCGCACTGCCGGCAGGCTGAACAGATACGCCTTCACCGCCAGCACGTCCTCGTCCGTCATGTAGGTGTAGGACGTGTAGGGCATGGCCGGATAGAGCCGCGCGCCGTCATGACGCGTGCCGCGCTGGACCGCGTTGAGGAAATCCTGGTCGCTGTAATTGCCGATGCCGGTGTCCTTGTCCGGCGTGATGTTGGTCGAATAGAGCGTGCCGAACGGCAGCTTGAAGCCGAGCCCGCCGGAATATTCCTTCTCGCCGGGCTTGGTGTGGCAGACCATGCAGTCGGCCGCCTTCGCGAGATACTCGCCGCGCTCGACCACACTCGCTTTCTCCAGCTTGGCCGGCACGCCGGTCGGCTTGCCGGCGCGATAATCCGCCAGCGCCACTTTGGTGCCGCCGGCGAAGTCGAGCGGACCGGGCCCACGGATGATCCAGACGCCGAGCGCCGCCACGACGATGGCGATCACGACCAGGCTTGTGAGGATACGCATCTTGCCGCTCATGCCTTCTTCCCCGCAGCCAGAAGTTTCCGGTCGATCGGCAGGCGCCGCAGCGCCACGCCGGTTGCGGCGTAAATCGCGTTGCGCAGGGCCGGTGGTCCGGCATTGACGCCGGCTTCGCCGATGCCGCCGGGCGCTTCGCCGCTCTTGACGACGATGACCTCGATCTTCGGCGTCTCGTTGATGCGCATCATGCGGTAGTCGTGGAAGTTCGACTGCTGCACGCGGCCCTTGTCGATGGTGATCTCGCCATAGAGCGCGGCGGTGAGGCCGAAGATCAGCCCGCCCTCGATCTGCGCCTTGATCGTATCGGGGTTGACCGCAATGCCGGTGTCCACCACCGAGGTGATGCGGCGCAGGGTGATCTCGCCGATGTCGTCGATCTCGGCTTCCACCACAGTTGCGAGGAAGCTCGCAAACGATGGCTGCAGGCAGACGCCACGGCCAACGCGGGCCGGCAGCGGTTGGCCCCAGCCGGATTTCTCCGCGGCAAGGTTGAGCACCGCGAGCGCACGCGGAGTCTTGGTCAGCATCGACCTTCGGAATTCGACCGGATCCTTGCCGGCCTTGCGCGCAAGTTCGTCCAGCGCGCATTCGAACGCGAACACATTGTTGTTCGGGCCGACACCGCGCCAGAAGCCGGTCGGCACAGCCGGTGGCTCGGCACGGACATATTCGACGTGGAAGTTGGGAAAGTCGTAGGGCGTCTCCACGGCGGCGTCGACCGCGTCGATATCGACGCCCTTCTGGAACGCTGGCGGCAGCCAGCGGGCAATCACCGCAGAACCTGCGATCTTGTACTTCCAGGCCGCCACCTTGCCATCGACCAGGGTCGCATTGACCTGGTCGCGATAGACCGGGCGGTAGACGTCGTGCTGGATGTCCTCCTCGCGGGTCCATATCACCTTGACGGGATAGTCGACCTGCTTGGCGATCTTGACCGCCGCAACCACCATATCGGGTTCGAGCTTGCGGCCGAAACCGCCGCCGAGCAGGTGCTGGTTGACGATCACCTTCTCGACGGGAAGGCCGGCGGCCTTCGCCGCCTCCGACTGCACGCGCGTCATGATTTGTGTGCCGGTCCAGATCTCGCAGGCATCCGGCCTGACGTGAACGGTGGCGTTGATCGGCTCCATCGAGGCATGCGCGAGGAACGGCAGTTCGAAGCTCGCCTCGAACTTGTCTCCGCTGGCAAGCCCCTTGGCGATGTCGCCGACGGATTTCGCGATCGCGCCATCCTTCTCGCTGGCCTTGCGTAAATCGTCCCAGATGTCCTTGGTGGAGATCTTGGCGTTCGGTCCTTCGTTCCACTCGATCTTGAGCGCTTCGAGACCTTTCTTGGCCGCCCACATGTGATCGCCGATCACGGCGACGGCGTCGTCGAGCACGACGACCTTGCGCACGCCGGCGACTTTCATCGCTGCGCTGTCATCGACCTTGCCGACCTTGCCGCCGAACACCGGGCAATTGGCGATCGCGGCAATCTTCATGTTGGGCAGGATCGCGTCGATGCCGTAGACGACTTTGCCGTTGACCTTGTCCGGTGTATCCAGCCGCTTCAGCGGTTGGCCTATGAGGACGAAGTCCTTGGGGTCCTTGACCGGGACATCCTTCGGCGGTGTCTGGCTCTGTGCCGCCAGCGCGAGCTCACCATAGCCGAGCTTGCGGCCGCTTGCCGCATGGATGACTTCGCCCTTGGACGTCGTGCAACTCGCGGGCTCGACCTGCCATTGCGCGGCGGCGGCCTGCACCAGCATCGCGCGCGCGCTGGCACCCGCTTCGCGTAGCGGCTTCCACCAGGCGCGGATCGACGTCGAACCACCCGTCGCCTGCAGTCCGAAGGCGGGATTGGCGTAGAACTTGTCGTTTGGCGGCGCGTGCAACGCCCCGACCTTTGCCCAATCGGCGTCGAGCTCTTCGGCCAGAACCATCGAGATCGAGGTGTAGATGCCCTGACCCATCTCCACCTGCGGCATGATCAGCGTGGTCTGGCCGGTCTCGTCGATACGGATGAAGGCGTTGGGCGCGAACTTGCCGTCGGTCGTATCCTTCGGCTGCTCCGGCTCGTTGACGGCGGCCCGTAGGGGCAGGTGAAAGGCGAGCAGGAAACCGGTCGCAAGACCGCTGGTCAGAAGCGTGCGGCGGGAGAGGCTGTTGTGTGCATTCATGGCGGACCTCACGACTGACGGCCGTTGGCGGCCTGCTTGATGGCCTCGCGGATGCGGACATAGGTGCCGCAGCGGCAGATGTTGCCAGCCATCGCGGCGTCGATGTCGGAATCATCCGGATGAGAGGTGGTTGCCAGTAGAGCGGCGGCCGCCATGATCTGGCCGGATTGGCAATACCCGCACTGGACCACCTCGAGATCGAGCCAGGCTTTCTGCACCTTCGCGCCTGCGAGCGTATTGCCGACATGTTCGATGGTGGTGATGGCGCGGTTCGCAACCGCGCTGACCGGCAGGACACAGGAGCGCACGGCCTTGCCGTCGACATGCACCGTGCAGGCACCGCATTGCGCGATGCCGCAGCCGAATTTCGTGCCCGTCATTCCGAGGATGTCGCGCAGCACCCACAGCAGCGGCATTTCCGGCGGCGCGTCGAACGATTTCGTTTCGCCGTTGATGGTGAGAGTTGTTGCCATATGCATCCCCTTGCTCGCTTGATCGCTTGCGGCGATCTCGTCGGCGAATTCGTGCGCGACAATAATCATACTGATGCGAAACGATGAAGCGCCAGAATATCCGGCGATGCATATTTGCGTTGCCGACGCGTCAGGCCATGACGTTCACGAATTTGTGCGGCGATCGCTGCAGCGGAATTGGGCCAATTGATATGATAATCGTCATGTTGTGACGCATTTTCGTCGCATGCATCGTTGATCGCCGCAGATGATCGTGCGAATGCGGAAATTCATGCGATGACGAAATTCGTGCGATTGGGAAAGTCGGGCCGTGGCACGTCCTTGCTCGCGGCCATCCTTCGAGACGCCCGCCTGCGGCGGGCCCTCAGGATGAGGACTGAGTGTGCGGCCGTCGTTTTGACGAGCACCGATGCCGCTTAGCCTCATCCTGAGGAGACCGCGAAGCGGTCGTCTCGAAGGACGAGGCGCGCGCTCAGGTCGTGCAAAATGCCATACGCGATAGCTCCACTTTGCGGGAGTGGGCTGCTGCGCTGGCAGATGCAGACTGACCCGGGTGAGGGGTTTGTCTGCACGTATGGGTGATTTCGGAATAGTAGTATTATGCGCCTGTTTTGCCCGACGCGTCAAACTGCGTCCTGGCCTGCCGGCGTAAGTCCTTGATTCCCCTGGCCCCCGCTACTGTGCATGGGGTTGTTTTTCAGGTTTTTGATTCAGGGGGCCGCCGGAGCGACCCTCAGCTCTGCCGAAAACCCATCCGGAAGGCGCCCCAGTGCTTGCCGCGGATCACGATCGGCGAGGACAGGTCCTTCATCAGCACGAACTGTCCGCCGCCCATGTCGCGGCGATAGGTCTGGAGCAGGAACGGTTTTGTGTTGGCCGCGACCTTCTTCACCGCGCGATCGCTGAACAGGCGGCGGTTGCGGCAATTGGCGTTGTTCCAGACGGGGTCCTTGCCCTGCGGCAGGCGGTAGTTCGGGTTGTGGGTCGGCAGATAGCCGCCCTTGGCCCAGGCGACGCAGAACACGATGCGGGAATCGGACTTCTGGATTGGGTCCTGGATGGCGGGCAGCACGCGGTCGGTGAAGTCGACGTAGTTGGTCTTGTATTGCTTGGGATCGGTGCCGGGGGTTTCCCGGTAGTTCTCGTCCATGAGCTGGTCGAGCGTGATCTCGCCGCGGTCGATTGCGGCCTCGAACTCGTCCGAGATCCGCTTTGCGGTCTCGACGACGACGCGGATCAGCGGCGCATCCGATGTCTCCACGCCGCTGTCGGCGATCATTGCGATCAGCGCTTCGGAGGTGTCGAGCAGTTTTGTCACGCGCTGATCGGCGTTCTTGAGATCGCGCGAGGACAGGTCGACGCCCTTGGCGAGCTCGTTGAGCTCGCTGATGACCGTGTCGCAATGGCCGAGATTGGAGGTCGCGGCGCGCGTGACGCTGTCAATCTCCGCTTCCACCGAGGCAAAACCCTGCTGGACCCGCGAGATGATGCCGGAGATCTGCTGGGCGCCTTCGCCGGCAGTCTTAGCGCGTTGCGAAGCGTCGCTGCTCTCGCCGATCAGGCCTTCGATCTGGCCGTCGAGATCGCGCACGGTGTCGGAGATCTGATGCGTGGCCGCACGGGTAGCCTCCGCGAGATTCTTGACCTCGCTTGCGACCACCGCAAAACCACGGCCGGCATTGCCGGCGCGGGCCGCCTCGATGGTGGCGTTGAGCGCGAGCAAATTGGTCTGCTTCGCGATCGCCTCGATCGAGCCGGACACTTTTGCCACCTGCGCCAGCGCCGAGCCGACCGCGCTCAGGCGCGCCTCGATCCGCTCCACGGCTGCGACGAGCTCGGAGATGTGGCTGACCGCGGTGTCGACCGCGCCGCGCGACTGCGCGATCTCGCCGACCGCCGCCGATGCGGTCGATTGCACCGCCTGCGATGCGTTGGCGATATCGTGATTGGCCGAGACCATGGTCTCGGCCGTCTCCTGGAGGTGATGGAACCGTTCGGACTGGTTCGCGACGCGGTTTGCGACCTCCTGGACGTTGCCGGCGATGTCGGCGAGCTCGACGCCGAGGCCGCCGATGCGGTCGGCGAGCTGGTCGATCAGACGTTCGGCAAGTGTCCGGTTGGAGCCGGTGTCCAGGACTGCAAATTGTGCGACGGACATGTTTTGAGAGTCCTCCAGTCAGAGCCGTTCGCCGGCTCTCCGCGGCATTCCCATTCCAATTCCAGCCTTAAAGGATGATTCGCGGCCGGCGTCTTGCCTGAGCGTGCACTACAGCTTGTAAGCCGTGCGGAATCCGCCCCAGTGCCGGCCCTGGACGCGGATCGGGACGTCGATCTCGCGCATCATCACGGTGTTGCCGTTGCCCATGTCGCGGGCATAGCTCTGGACCAGGTACGAGCGCAGGTTGCGCGCGGCGGCGAGCCCTGCCGGATCGTTGAAGATCCGCCGGTTGCGGCTGTTGGCAGTGTTCCAGGCGGTGTCGCCCGGCCGCTGCGGATGCGAATAGATCTTGTTGTGCACCGGCAGGAAGCCGTTGCGGTCGACCATGGCGCAGAATGCCATGCGCGGTTCCTTGGCGAGAAAGGCTTCCTGGAACGGCGGCAGCGTGCGGTCGGCCCAGTCCAGATATTTCGTGCGGTATTGCTGCGGATTGGTGCCGGCGATTTCCGCATAATCGGTGTCGAAGAGGTCGTCGATCTTGACCTCGCCGCGTGCAACCGCCTGCTCGAAAATCCGGGTCACCGCCGTGCCGGCTTCCATGGCGCGGGTGACGAACTCGGTGTTCTCCTCGTGGATCGACCAGAGCCTGTCTTCGATCTTCTCGCTGAGATCGGCGTTGGGGCTGACGAACTGCGCGCGGGCGCCGGTCTTGGACTGCTCGATCACGCGCAGGCGGCAGGCGCCGACGCCTTCGAGGGTGCCGTCGACGACGGCCTGCGTGGCAAGCTTCGCCGCCTCCGCGCCGCCGATCAGCACGCCGTCCATCGCGATCTCGTAGACCTGCAACACGCCGCGCGCGGCTTCGAACTTGAGATGGCAGGGCAGCCGCTCGGTCTTGCGGCGGTCGTCGTGCTCGCTCTGGCGCAGCAGCACGGCACAGCGCGATTTCAGCTTGCGCGCGAAGGTGGTGACGGCCTTGCCGGCGCTGGCGACGTTCTCGCCGTGGGTCTCGGCCGCCTTGGTCGCGGCATCGATCTCGGCCGCGCTCTCGCCGACCGAGATGACGAACTGCGACGCGCTGGCCGCGTTGCCGGAGACCTCGCTGGTGGTGGCATTCTGCTCGGCCACCGCGCCGTTGACGGTATCGAACACCGGGCGGATCGCCTCGATCGCCTGCGCGATGCGATGCACGGCGTCGGCCGAGCCGGCGGCGTCGCGCTGAAGCGCGTCGATCTTCCTGGTGATCTCCTCCGTCGCGCCCTGGGTCTGCACCGCGAGCGCCTTCACTTCGGTGGCGACGACCGCAAAGCCCTTGCCGGCCGCACCCGCACGCGCGGCCTCGATGGTCGAGTTGAGCGCGAGCAGCGTCGTCTGCCGCGCGATCTGCGCGATCAGATTGACGACATTGCCGATGGCGGCGGAGGATTCGCGCAGGCGGTCGACATTGGCGCGGGCTTCCTGCGCCGCGGCGCTGGCTTCGTCGGCGAGCTTGCCGGCCTCGCGCACCTGCGCGCCGATGCCTTGCGCGGACTGGGTGAACTTGTCGGCGGCATGGGCGAAGGTCGAGGCGTTCGACTGCGCGGCATTGGTCCGACCGGTGAGGGCGTCGGTGCGCTCGCGAATGTCCGCGAGCGTTGCCGCGGTCGCCTCCGCGCCGCCGGCCACCGAATTGGCGGCGCGCTCGAGCTGGCGGATCATGGCGCCGAGCTCGAGTTCCAGCAGTTCCAGGATTTCCCTGGCGGAATCGCCCTCGGCCGACAGGGCGGGCGCGGGATCGGCCGGCGACGGCGCGGCCTGTGGGGGTGCCACGGGCGTGGACAAGTCGGGCAGACGCTTCCGAAACAATGCGAATGCCATCAGGTCACTCTTGTCGGGGAACGGGCGGTTGCTATTTTCGCAAGCCGGAATGAAATCAGGGTTAACGGTGCCTGACTCCTAGGCACGGGACACTACGGTATTACCTTAAAGTCGTAGAGCCTCTTTCATTCCGGTGGGTTGGCGGCCTATAAGGCCGCGCTTCCCACGCTCACCTTTGGCGCACGATTCCTTACGAGACACGCATGGCCGGACATTCCCAATTCAAGAACATCATGCACCGCAAGGGGCGGCAGGATGCCCAGAAGTCGAAGCTGTTCGGCAAGCTGGCGCGGGAAATCACCGTCGCGGCCAAGCTGGGCACCCCCGACCCCAACATGAACCCGCGCCTGCGTGCCGCCATCATCGCGGCGCGCCAGGAGAACATGCCGAAGGACAATATCGAGCGCGCCGTCAAGAAGGCGCTCGGCAATGAGGGCGAGAACTATGACGAGATCCGCTACGAGGGTTACGGCCCCGGCGGCGTCGCCGTCATCGTCGAGGCGCTGACCGACAACCGCAACCGCGCCGCCTCCGACATCCGCTCCTTCTTCACCAAGTCGGGCGGCAATCTCGGCGAAACCGGCTCGGTCTCCTTCATGTTCGACCGCACCGGCATCATCGAATACGACCGCAGCGTCGCCTCCGACGACGCGGTGCTGGATGCCGCGATCGAGGCCGGCGCCGACGACGTGGTATCGGGCGAAGGTGGACACGAGATCTACGCCTCGACCGAAGGCTATCGCGACGTCGCCAAGGCGCTGGAAGCCAAGTTCGGCGAGCCGCGCAAGGCCGCTCTGATCTGGAAGCCGCAGAATACGGTCGCGGTCGACGACGAGACCGGCGAGAAGCTTTTGAAGCTGATGGACCTGCTCAACGAGCACGACGACGTCCAGCACGTCTACGCCAATTTCGAGGTGTCGGACGCGCTGATGGCGAAGATTGGCGGCTGAGGTCGCCACCAGCCCCGGATTCCGCTGTCGTCGCCCGGCTTGACCGGGCGACCCAGTATTCCAGAGACGTCTGAGGGAAACGGAGAAGCCGCGGCGTACTGGATACCCCGCTTTCGCGGGGTATGACGTCGGAGGGTGCTGCGGGCAGCGCGGCGATCTCCGACGAGCCCCACTTCCCCTGTTACTTCCGTTCTGTTTCTGTTTCCCCCACCGCAGCCAGCCGCTATCACTGGCCCATGACTGCGCTCCCGATTCGTGGCCCCGTTCGCATCATCGGCATCGACCCCGGCCTGCGCCGCACCGGCTGGGGCGTGATCGAGGCCGAGGGCAATCGTTTGATCTACGTCGCCTGCGGCTCGGTGGAACCACCGGACGATCTGCCGCTGGCGAGCCGGCTGCTCGCGATCCATGAGGGGCTTGCCGCCGTCCTGTCCGGTCACAAGCCGATGGAAGCCGCGGTCGAGCAGACCTTTGTGAACAAGGACGGCGTCGCGACGCTGAAGCTCGGCCAGGCCCGCGGCGTCGCCATGCTGGCGCCCGCGATGTTCGGCATTACCGTCGCCGAATACGCGCCGAACCAGGTCAAGAAGACGGTGGTCGGCGCCGGCCACGCCGACAAGCACCAGATCGCGATGATGCTGAAGATCTTGCTGCCGAAAGCCGAGCCGCCGTCAGCGGACGCCGCCGACGCGCTCGCCATCGCGATCACCCACGCCCATCACCGCCAGAGCACGGCGCTCAGGCTGAAGGTGGTGGGGATATGATCGATCGTCATGCATCGCCGGCGTCATGCCCGGGCTTGTCCCGGGCATCCACGTTCTTTCTCGTCGATGTCAAAGGCGTGGATGGCCGGGTCAAGCCCGGCCATGACGAGAGAGAAGTGCCTGCCGTAGCTGAGGTCCCGAGATGATCGGCAAGCTCAAGGGCCTGATCGATTCCTACGGCGACGATTATGTGCTCCTCGACGTCGGCGGGGTCGGCTATCAGGTGCATTGCTCGGCCCGCACGCTGCAGCATCTGCCCTCGCCCGGCGAGGCCGCGGTGCTGTCGATCGAGACTTATGTCCGCGAGGACCAGATAAAGCTGTTCGGTTTCCGCACCGATCAGGAGCGCGAATGGTTTCGCCTGCTCCAGACCGTGCAGGGCGTCGGCGCCAAGGTCGCGCTCGCCGTGCTCGGCACGCTGGCGCCTTCCGATCTCGCCAACGCGATCGCGCTGCGCGACAAGGCCGCGGTGGCACGCACGCCGGGCGTCGGCCCCA
The DNA here is from genome assembly GCF_054061875.1 of Bradyrhizobium sp. S3.7.6. Classification (NCBI taxonomy): domain Bacteria; kingdom Pseudomonadati; phylum Pseudomonadota; class Alphaproteobacteria; order Hyphomicrobiales; family Nitrobacteraceae; genus Bradyrhizobium; species Bradyrhizobium sp. S3.7.6. Next base: position 1,952,142 of record NZ_JBSSEQ010000001.1, read on the forward strand.
AGGTTGCCGAGCGCATCGTTACCGAGCTGAAGGACAAGGCGCCAGCCTTCGCCAATGTCGATCCCGCCGTCGTCCATCTCGCCGGCGCCGTCGACGACCAGCGCGCGCCGCGCCCGGTGGCGGACGCGATCTCTGCGCTGGTCAATCTCGGCTACGGCCAGCCGCAGGCGGCTGCGGCCATCGCATCGGCATCGCGCAGCGCGGGCGAGAGCGCCGAGACCGCGCAACTCATCCGGCTAGGCCTGAAGGAGCTGTCAAAGTGAGCGCGGCCCACGCCAATCCCGTCGCCGCCCTGCTTCGTCGCCTTTCGCGCGTGGCCGGTATCGTCGTGATTTTCTCCATTGTCGGGCCGCTGACGACCGCCGCGTTGGTTGCTGTGACGGTAACGGCGCTCGGCGCCGCGGTGCTGCAGATGTTTCTCGTGTTCCTCGAACTGGAAGCACTGCGTGCTCTGGTTTCGATCGCGGTCGTGCTGTTGGCCATCGTCACGATTCTCGCCTCGTTCCTTCCTGCAGTCGTCGCCGGCCTGATATTTGCGTTGGCGGCGGTCTACGCCGATCTCAACATGATCTGGATGGCGTGGCTCGCCGCGGCCGTGGGCGCGGCCGGCTTCGTCATGGTTGGCATGTTCGTCGTGCCCTCCGAAACCTCGGCGGTGATCGTGCCGAGTGTCCGTTCCGCGCCCGAGGCGCTGAAGCTTTCGGCGATGCTCGCCGTCGTCGCCGTCATTCCGGCCAGCCTGTGCTGGTGGCTCGCGAAACCGCTGCATCGTGTTATCCTGCCCGCATGACCACTCCCCCACGCATCGTCACGCCCGAGCGCCGCTCCGATGACGTCGGCGACACCGCGCTACGCCCGCAGTCGCTGTCCGATTTCGTCGGCCAGCAGCAGGCGCGCAAGAACCTCTCGATCTTCATCGAGGCGGCACGCAAGCGCGGCGAGGCGCTCGATCACGTGCTGTTCGTAGGCCCGCCCGGCCTCGGCAAGACCACGCTGGCGCAGATCGTCGCCAAGGAGCTCGGCGTCGGCTTTCGCGCGACCTCGGGTCCGGTGATCGCCAAGGCCGGCGATCTCGCCGCGCTCCTCACCAACCTCGAAGAGCGCGACGTGCTCTTCATCGACGAGATCCATCGGCTCAGCCCGGCGGTGGAAGAGGTGCTCTATCCCGCGATGGAGGACTTTCAGCTCGACCTGATCATCGGCGAGGGCCCGGCGGCACGCTCGGTGAAGATCGAGCTGTCGAAATTCACGCTCGTCGGCGCCACCACGCGCGCCGGCCTCCTCACCAATCCCTTGCGCGATCGCTTCGGCATCCCGGTCCGCCTCAACTTCTATACGATCGAAGAGCTGGAAAGCATCGTCACCCGCGGCGCGCGCGTGCTCAATGTCGGCATGAGCGCCGACGGTGCCAACGAGATCGCGCGCCGCGCCCGCGGCACGCCGCGCATCGCCGGCCGCCTGCTGCGGCGCGTGCGCGATTTCGCCTCCGCCGCCGATGCCGCCTCGATCGACCGCAAGATCGCCGATCATGCGCTGAGCGCGCTCGAGGTCGACGCCGCGGGCCTCGACGCCATGGACCGCCGCTACCTCACGACCATCGCGCAGAACTATGGTGGCGGCCCGGTTGGCGTCGAGACGATGGCCGCCGCCTTGTCCGAACCGCGCGATGCGATCGAGGACATCATCGAGCCTTATCTCATTCAGTGCGGCTATCTCCAGCGCACTCCGCGCGGCCGTCTGCTCACCTCGCACGCCTTCCGCCATCTCGGCATCGCCGAGCCCTCGCGCGATGCCGCGGCACAGTTCGGCCTGTTCGGCTCGGACGAGAGCGACGACTAATTGCGGTGATGTAAGGTGCGTCGGTTGTCATGAACTTCCGGTAACCTTTGCAAACGGTCTGCACGCAAATGCAGGCCGTCTGCACGAGCGGACCCCAATTCCGCTCCAATCGGACCGCATCACAAAGCTGCATCACCATCGGGCTTCCATGATCACGCGTCGTCATCTCATTCGATCCATCGGCGGCCTGTCCGCGCTAAGCGTCTCGACCGCGGCCTATGGCGTCGGCATTGAGCCGCTGCGGCTCCGCGTCACCCGTTATCACCCGACCCCGCGGCAATGGCCGGCGGATTTTCCGCTCAAGATCGCCATCGTCAACGACATTCATGCCTGCGATCCCTGGATGTCGCTGGAGCGGATCGAGGGCATCGTCGATCGCACCAATGCGCTCAACGCCGATGTCATCGTGTTGCTCGGCGACTATGTTGCGGGTGTTCACCAGGTCACGCGCATCATTCCGTCGAGCGAATGGGCCAAGGTGCTCGCGGGCCTCAAGGCACCGCTCGGCGTCCATGCCGTCATGGGCAATCACGACTATTGGGTGGACAGGGCCGTGCAGCAGGCCGGGCACGGGCCGACAGCCGCCCATCGCGCGCTGGAGGCGGCCGGCATTCCCGTCTACGAGAACGACGTCGTGCGTCTCACCAAGGACGGACGCTCCTTCTGGCTCGCGGGCCTCGGCGACCAGCTCGCCTACTATCCCGCGAAGCGCTATGGCCGCGTGCATCGGCTTGGCGCCGACGATCTCGCGGGCACGCTGGCGAAGGTCACCGACGATGCGCCGGTTATCCTGCTCGCGCATGAGCCAAATATCGCGCCGCTCGTACCCGCGCGCGTCGCGCTGCAACTGTCCGGCCATACCCATGGCGGCCAGGTCCGCCTGTTCGGCTGGTCGCCGGCTGTTTCGCCTCAGCACGGCGTGCAGCTCGCCTATGGTCACTTCCGGCTGAAATGCGACGTCATCGTCTCCGGCGGCCTCGGCTGCAGCATCATGCCGGTCCGCGTCGGCGTGCCGCCTGAAATCGTCGAAGTGACGCTGGGAAGGACGCCGGCCGTGGCATAACCTGCGCTTGCGCGGCCGGCTGTTTTTGCGCAAAACGGGTCGGTTGCAAAAAGCGAAGAGGCTCGCGACGTGACAGCCCATCTCGACGGCGAGATCCGCGACGGCCGCCATCACATGCAGGTCCGCGTCTACTACGAGGACACGGATTTTTCCGGCATCGTCTATCACGCCAATTATCTCCGCTACATGGAGCGCGGGCGCACCAATCATCTGCGGCTGATGGGCGCCGAGCAGCAGGCGCTGTTCGACCAGGTCGAAACGGAGGGCGCGGGCTTTGCCTTCGTGGTGCGCTCGATGCATCTGGACTTTCTGAAGCCCGCGCGGATGGACGACGTGCTCGACGTCGTGACGTGGCCGGTTGCGGTGAAGGGCGCCTCCATCATGCTGGCGCAGGAGGTGCGGCGGGCTGAGGACGTGCTGGTGAAAGCCGAGGTGCGCGTCGCCTTCATCAGCGGCGGCCGCGCTCAGCCGATCCCGAAATCGATCCGCGCCCTGATGAAGGCCGATCTGATTTCCTGATCGCCCGATAAGTGATCGGCCGATAGGTGATGGCCTATCGACTCCGCCAATTGCGGCGATAAATTGCGGCCCGGACCAACCGATGAGGCCACCATGTCGCGCCCGCCGCTTCCACCCTTCACCCGTGAGACCGCCGCGCAAAAGGCGCGCATGGCCGAGGACGCGTGGAATTCGCGCGATCCGGTGAAAGTCTCGCTCGCCTATACCGAGGACAGCCGCTGGCGCAATCGCTCGGAGGTGTTCCAGGGCCGGGAGGCCATCGTCGCGTTCCTCACCCGCAAATGGGAGAAGGAGCGGGAGTATCGCCTGATCAAGGACCTATGGGCCTTCGACGGCAATCACATCGCGGTGCGCTTCCAGTACGAATGGCATGACGCCAGCGGCCAGTGGTATCGCTCCTACGGCAACGAGCAGTGGGAGTTCGACGAGCACGGGCTGATGCGGCGCCGCGAGGCGTCGATCAACGATATCGCGATTGCCGAGAAGGACCGCCGGTTTCACTGGCCGGCGCCGGGACCGCGGCCGGCGGATGTGCCGGGGCTGGGGACGGATCCGTTCTGAGGTTTGCGGAGATAGTGCAGCGAGCTCGCTGCACCCTCTCCCCTTGTGGGCCTGTTGCGTAATTCGTCAATTGTGATTCCCTAGGGCAAAGCCTTGGAGGGTAGCGATGGCGGTCAAGCGGACGGGACAGCCGAGCTTTGTGGAAGCACTGATGCCGAAGGGAGCCGGCGCCAATGCGGCGCTGGATCGGCTGGCCGGCCTGGTCAAGTGGTACCGGTTCGAGAAGCTGATCGGCCATTTGCGGGATGAAGGGAGCCCCGGTCGTCCAGGCTATCCGGTGCTGGTGCTGTTTCGTGCTGTGCTGTTGCAGTCGCTGTATGGTCTTTCGGAGCGCGAACTCGAGGAAGCGCTGGGCGACCGGTTGTCGTTCAAGCGCTTCGTCGGTTTGAGCCTTGAGGATGCGACGCCCGACCATACGGTCCTGAACCGCTTCCGGAACCAGCTCGTTGAACAAGGCCTGCTGGAGAAGCTGTTTGGCGAATTGGATCGTCAGCTTGAGAATGCTGGCGTGATCCTCAAGCGCGGCACGATGCTGGATGCGACCTTGATCCAGGCAGTCTCGGCTCCGCCCAAGGCGGATCGCCCCTCAAACGACCCTGATGCCCGGTTTGCCAAACGGCAGGGCAAAAGCGGCTCGACCTTCGGTTACAAGGCTCATGTGGGTGTGGACGAAGGATCCGGCTTGATCCGCGCGGTACTGACCACACCGGCCAACATCAACGACACGACACCGGCGGACGCTTTGATTCGCGGCGATGAAGCCGTGGTCTGGGCCGATGCGGCTTACGACACCCATGCCCGACGGGCCCGGCTGAAGGCGGAAGGCAAGAAGCCCCGCATCGCTCGTCGGCCCAACAGACATCACCCGGAACTGCCGCCCAGGCTCAAACGCTACAACCTCCTCATCGCGCGCCGACGAGCCCAGGTCGAAACCACCTTCGCTACTCTCAAACGCCGCATGCGGCTGACCTGCATCCGCTACGTCGGTCTGATCAAGGCGACCGGGCAAGTCCTGCTCGCCTCAATCGCCTTCAACATGAGGCGGTGGGCCACGATCGCCGCGTGAGCTGCCCGCTCAGGGCGACAACTACAGATCTTGGCAGGCAATTGCCGGGACCAGGGCACTCGCTCCTGACGTCTTCAGCCTCAAGAGCCGATAACGCAACAGGCCCCTTGTGGGAGAGGGTGGCTCGCCGCGCAGCGGCGAGACGGGTGAGGGGGTCTCCCTCCGCGAGTCCGACTCTTATTGAGTGCGCTGAGGCAACCCCTCATCCGGCGCTTCGCGCCACCTTCTCCCGCAAGGGGAGAAGGGAAGAGGTGCGCGTGGCGAGGACCTTGAATTAAGGCGCCGCGCGCCTCGCCAAAAACCGCGTGATTGCCCCACCCAGCTTCGCGTTGTCCATCGGCTCCGCCAGCGACTCCCTCGCGGTCGCAACGACATCCTCCGGCGCCTTGCCGTCGCGGAGCTCGCAGCACACTTGCGCAAACTCCACGTCGAATTCCGGATGCGGCTGCACGGTCAGCGTGGTGCCGTTGGCGTAGAGCAGGCCCGCATGCGGGGTGAATTCGGACGAGAGGATCGTCAGCGCATCGCTGGGCGGCTCGACCACCTGGTCCTGATGCGAGGCGGCGATCGCAACCGCTTTGCCGTCGACGACGCCGTTCTCCGGCAGCACCTGATAGACGTGGCGGCCGATGCCCCAGCCCTTCTCCGACTTCTGCACGGTGCCGCCGAGCGCCTGCGCGATCAGCTGATGGCCGAAGCAGACACCGACCATCGGCGTCTTGTTGGCGTAAGCCGTGCGCACGAAATCTTCCAGCGGCGCGATCCAGTCGAGCCCGTCATAGACACCGGCGGCAGCACCGGTGATCAGCACGGCCTCGAGCTTGCTCGGGTCGGGGAGTGCGTCGCCATTGGGGATGCTGACGACGTCCACCGTGGCGGTCGGATCCTCGGCGCGGACCATGCGCTCGAACATGTCGGGAAACGAGCCGTGCTGCTCGCGGTACTTCTGCGGGACCTGTCCGGTCTCGATGATGGTGATGCGTGCCATGTGCCCCCCGGGTGAAAAGGTTGCGAAGCTCAGTCGCTTTCTGCCCCATGTTGCTGGTGTGGCGCTGTGCGTGCCAGCTGTGCGCTCTCTTTCCGGACCTCGTTGAGAAACGCCTTGGCCAGGCGCGACAGCGGCTCGGATTCTGACCATAGCATATAGGCAACCGCGTGCGTCGTGGGCGTGAACGGCCGCACCACGAGGCCGCTGCCGCCGTTCTGCCGCGGCGAGAACGGATCGACCACGGCGGCGCCGACGCCGGCCGCGGCGAGCACGCAAGCCGTGTTGCAGTAGCGCACCTCGACGGTCGGCTGGAACGGCGCGCCGGCGCGGGCAAAGCTGTCGCGCACGGCCTCACCGAGCCGCGTGCCGCGCTCGAGCCCGATGAAGGGCATGCCGGAGAGATCTGCGGCCGAGATCACGGGCTTGTCGGCAAGCGGATGCCGCGGCGGCAGCACGCACACCATCTCGCCGGTGTGCACCACCTCATGCGCGATGCCGGGATGATGCGTCAGCCCGAGCGCGAAGCCGAGCTCGGCAACGCGGCTGAGCACCCCCTCGATGATGCCCTCATAGCGCCGCACGTCGAAGAACACCCGCGTCTCCGGGCGGCGGCGAAGGAAGCTTGAGAGCGCCGACGGGATGATGCTGTAGGCCAGCGGCGGCGTCGCGACGAGCGCCAGATGGCCGGAGCGGTTCTCGCGCAGATCGCGGACGCGGTTCTCGAGCTTGGCGTGCAGCGCGAAGATGGCTTCGCTCTCCTTGTAGAGCGCCATCGCCTCCGCGGTCGGAAACAGCCGGTTGTTGACGCGCTCGAACAGCGCAAAGCCCGCCTGCGCCTCCATCGTCTTCAGCGCGTTGCTGACCGCGGGCTGTGACAGCGCCAGTTCGTCCGCCGCCGCCACCGTGGTGCGATGGCGGATGACGGCACGCAGGATCTCGAGCTGACGCAGGTTCATATCACTGCCAATTATACTCTGGGCCAAAACATCATAGCAGAACGAATTGATTTTGCAGCCCCGCTTCCGCGTAATGGTCGCGGATTTGCACGTCGCATCAAGGGGTTCATTCGCCCATTGAGGCAGCACTGCGCACATATTGGAGGCAATCTTGGTTCGTGTCCTTCGCGCCGCCGCCGCACAGATGGGGCCGACGCAAAAAGCCGATACGCGCGAGCATACGCTGGCGCGAATGCTCGACATGCTGGAGGAGGCCGCCGGCCACGGCGCCAGCCTCGTGGTGTTTCCCGAGCTTGCCTTCACCACCTTCTTCCCGCGCTGGCTGCTCGAAGGCGACGCGCTCGACCACTATTTCGAGCGCGGCATGCCGAACCCGGCCGTGGCAAAACTGTTCGACCGTGCGCGCGCGCTGCGCGTCGGCTTCTATGTCGGCTATGCGGAGCTGACGCCGGACGGTCGACGTTATAATTGCGCCATCCTGGTCGATCGCGACGGCGAGATCCTCGGCCGCTATCGCAAGGTGCATCTGCCGGGTTCGGTCGAGCCGCGCGAAGGCGCGCGCTACCAGCAACTCGAGAAGCGCTATTTCGAATATGGCGACCTCGGCTTTCCCGCTTTCCGCGCCGGATCGGCCTGGGCCCACGCCATCATGGGCATGATGATCTGCAACGACCGCCGCTGGCCGGAATCCTGGCGCGTGCTCGGCCTGCAAGGCGTTGAACTCGTCTGCATCGGCTACAATTCGGCCGCCTATGATCCCAATGGCGGCGTCACTGAAGACGCGTCCTTGCGCACCTTCCACTCGACGCTGGTGACGCAGGCCAACGCCTACATGAACGCGACCTGGGCGATCTCGGTGGCGAAGGCGGGCGAGGAGGACGGCTCCGGGTTGATCGGCGGCTCCTGCATCGTCGATCCCAATGGCCGCATCGTTGCGCAAGCCCAGACTTTGGCCGACGAGGTGATCATCGCCGACATCGATCTCGATCTCTGCCGCCAGGGCAAGGACAAGATGTTCAACTTCGCCGCCCACCGGCGGCCGGAGCAATACAGGGTGATCACCGAACGCGCTGGCGTCATCGAGCCGGCCGTTCTCGACGCGGACTGACTGGCACGGCGCTGGCAAAGGACTCAAAGCAAAACGTTGGCAAAGGAGCTGACATGATACGCCTCTCGCTCTCTCTCGGTCTCGCAGTACTGGCTACCGTAACGTCGGCGCAAGCGGCGGAGCTTCCCGCGGAGATCAAGCAGGCGGGCGCGTTGAAGCTCACGGTCAACTCCACCTACGCGCCGATGGAGTACCGCGATCCCGCCACCAACGAGCTCGTCGGGCTCGACGTCGATCTGGCCAACGAACTTGCGAAGCGGCTTGGCGTAAAAATCGTCTGGAGCGAGACGCCGTTCGCCGAGCTGATCCCGTCGCTCCAGACCAGGCGCGCGGACTTCATCATCTCCGGCATCTCCGACCGCGCCTCACGGCGCGAGACCGCCGCTTTCGTCGACTACCTCGCGACCGGCCCGCAGTTCTTCGTGATGGCGGACAATGCGGCCAAGGACGCGACCGATCTCTGCGGCAAGAAGGTCGGCACCACCCGCAGCACCAGCTTCCCGGTCGAGATCGAGAAGTGGAGCAAGCAGAACTGCGAGCCGGCCGGCAAGCCGGCCATTCAGTACGTCCCCGGCGAGAACTCGATCGACGTCCGCAACCAGCTCAAGCAGGGCCGCATCGACGCCGCAGTGCAGGGCAGCGAGACGCTGCCTTACGCGCAGACGCAGGAGCCCGGCAAATATCGCGTCGTCGGCGAGCCCTTCGCCAAAGGCTACCAGGGCATCATGTTCCGCAAGGACGATGCGGCTTTGCGCGAGGTGGTGACGGAGAAGCTCACGGCGATGATCGCCGACGGCACCTACAAGGCCGTTCTCGACAAATGGGGCCTGGGGGCCAACGCGGTGGCCCAGCCCATGCTGAATGCGGCGCCGCAATGAAGCCGGTGCCGGCACTCGCGGAGGGTTTCCCTGATCTGTCGGGGATGCGGGTCGCGCGCGAGCCGCACTGGTTTCGCTGGCTCAGCGCGGCGCTGATCGTCCTCGTGCTGGCGGTGATCGTGCGCGCCTTCGCCGGCGGTCAGATCGAATGGTCCTATGTCAGCCGCTTCCTGACCGCAAAAGTCATTCTCGAAGGCATCGTCAACACGATGGTGATGGCGGTGCTGGCGATGGCGCTCGGCATTGTCCTCGGCGTCGTCGTCGCGGTCATGCGGCTGTCGCCCAATCCGGTGCTGAAGACGGTCGCGGCCGGCTACACCTGGCTGTTCCGTGGCACGCCGCTGATCCTGCAACTGCTGTTGTGGTTCAACCTCGCGCTGGTGTTTCCGACCATCGGCATTCCCGGCCTGTGGTCTGCGCGCGCGGTCGACGTCATGACGCCGTTCCTTGCCGCGCTGCTCGGGCTCGGCATCAACCAGGGCGCCTATACGTCCGAGGTGATGCGTGCCGGCATGCTGTCGGTCGACATCGGGCAATACGAGGCGGCACAGGCGATCGGCATGGGGCGGCTGCGCGCGCTGCGCCGGATCATCCTGCCGCAGGCGATGCGCGTCGTGATCCCGCCGCTCGGCAACGAGTTCATCGGCATGGTGAAGGCGACCTCGCTCGCGAGCGTCATCCAGTATCCGGAACTGCTGCACAACGCCGAAAACATCTACTACGCCAATTCGCGCGTGATCGAGCTGCTGATCGTTGCCGGGCTCTGGTACCTGCTCGTGGTCTCGATCCTGACGCCGCTCCAGATGCTGCTCGAACGCCGTTTTGCCCGCGGCACATTGCGGCTGGCGCGATGACAAACCCCCTCGTCGCGATCCGCACCGTCAGCAAGAGCTTTGGAGAGTTCCAGGCTCTCAGAAGCGTCTCGCTCGACGTCTGGCCCGGCGAGGTGATGTGTTTGATCGGCGCCTCCGGCTCCGGCAAGACCACGCTGCTCCGCTGCATCAACCAGCTTGCCGCGATCGATGCCGGCGGCATCTGGCTCGACGGCGAGCTGCTTGGCGTGCGCGAGCAAAGCGGCAAGCTCTACCGTCTCAGCGAGCGGGAGATCGGGCGGCAGCGGCTGAAGACTGGCATGGTGTTCCAGCGCTTCAACCTGTTTCCGCACAAGACCGCGCTGGAGAATATCATCGAAGGTCCACTTCAGGTGCAGGGGCGCAAGTCCGACGAGGTGCGCGCGGAGGCGCTCGAACTGCTCCGGCGCGTCGGATTGTCCGCCAAGGCGGACTGGTATCCCGCGCAGCTCTCCGGCGGCCAGCAGCAGCGCGTGGCGATTGCGCGTGCGCTCGCCATGAAGCCGATGCTGATGCTGTTCGACGAGCCGACCAGCGCGCTCGATCCGGAACTCGTCGGCGAGGTTCTCGCGGTCATAAAGGAGCTGGCGAAGAGCGGCATGACCATGATGGTGGTGACGCACGAGCTCGGCTTCGCGCGCGAGGTCGCCGACCGCGTCGTCTACATGGACCAGGGCGCGATCGTCGAGCAGGGGCGCGCCTCGGACGTATTGGGTGCGCCGCGCGAGGAGCGCACCAGGGCATTTCTTTCGGCGGTGATCTGAGATGGGGGCGTGTTGATGAAGAGACTTTGGGTTGCGGCGGCGCTTTTCGGCGTCATGACCGTTTCGGCATTGGCGATCGAGCTGCCGGCGGAGATCGCCAAGCGCGGCAGCCTCAAGGTGGCGCTGGTGCCGAACTATCCGCCGATGGAATTCCGCGATCCCGCTACCAACGCGCTATCCGGCTTCGACATCGATCTCGGCGAAGCCATCGGCCGCAAGCTCGGCGTCAAGATCGAATGGCAGGAGACGAGCTTTGCCGAGTTCATGCCGTCGATCTCGACCGGGCGGGTGGACGCCATCCTGTCCGGTTTCACGGACTACGCGAGCCGTCACGACATCGCGTCCTTCGTCGATTATCTCAGGAGCGGTCCGCAGTTCTTCGTGCAGCAGTCGCGCAAGGCGGAGTTCAAGGACGCGGCATCGCTCTGCGGCAAGAAGGTCGGCGCCAGCCGCCGCACCATGTTCCCGGCGCAGATCGCGGCGTGGAGCGAGAAGAATTGCGGCAGCAATCCGATCCAGTTCATCGGCACCGACGGCTCGGCCGACGCCCGCACCCAGCTGAGGCAGGGCCGCATCGATGCCGCGGCCCAGGGCAACGAGACGCTGCCCTACATTATGGATTTCGAACCCGGCGCCTATGCGCCCGTGGGCGAGCCCATCGCGCAGCAATTCACCGGCATCGCCCTGCCGGTCAAGGAAAAGGCACTGCAGCAGGCCATTCTCGAAGCGGTCGATGCGCTGATCGCCGACGGCACCTACAAGACCCTGCTTGCCAAGTGGAAACTGAACGACAACGGATTAGAGAAGGCGACCATCAATGCTGGACAGTAAGGCACTCAAGAGCATCCCGCTCGTTCCGGCCAACACCGCCGATCCCGCGCCGGAATATCCCTGGCCGAAACCCTACACTTCGGCGATGTTCCTCTCCTTCGACGTCGACGCGGAGAGTGCGTGGACCAGCAAGGACGCGGTGCACGCGCAGCGGCTCATCACCATGAGCTATGGCGGCTATGAGGCGCGCGTCGGCACGCCGAAGCTGTTGGAGCTGCTCGACCAGCTCGATCTCAAGGCGACCTTCTTCGTCACGGGATGGTCGGTCGACGCGCATCCGGCGATGGCCGAGTCGATCCTCAAGGCCGGCCACGAGATCGGCCATCACGGCTATCACCATCTGCTGCCCGATCCCGGCGATCCCTGGATCGAGGAGGAGCTGGAGCGCGGCTTCGAGGCGCTGAAGCGCCGGCTCGGCGTCAGGCCGACCGGCTATCGCGCGCCCTATGGCGAGTTCACCGAGGAGCTGCGCGCAGCACTCGTACGTCACGGCATCGTCTACACGTCGTCGTTCCGCGACGACGTGCGGCCTTATCGCCATCGTCTGGCCGACGGCAAGCCCGGCACGATCGAGCTGCCGGTCACAGCGAGTTATGACGACTGGATGCACGGCCTCTCCGCCCGCTTCAGCCCGCGCTCGATCTTCCCCAAGGAGCATGTGCTCTCGATCTGGAAGGACGAGCTCGACGAAACCAGGGACTGGGGCGCCATGGTGACGACCGTGCTGCATCCGCAATGTAGCGGCCGCCCGATGCGGCTGCGCCTGTTGCGCGAGTTCCTGACCTACGCAAAGTCGTGCCCGGATGTCTGGATCACAACCGGCGAGAAGATCGCGGAAAACTTCCTGCGCCACGAAGCCGGTAGTCGCTGAGCAGCACCATGACCCGTCGTCGCATCCTCGTCATCAACCCCAACTCCTCGGCGTCGGTGACGGCGGCGATCGACGAGGCGGTCGCGCCGCTGCGCATTGCCGGCGGGCCTGACATCGAGGTGGTTGGCCTCGCCGAAGGACCGCCGGGCATCAGCTCGCAGCGCGATGCCGATAGCGTGGTCATGCCGCTGGTCAACCGCGTCACGCGTGACGATGCGGATGCCTTCGTGCTCGCCTGCTTCAGCGATCCCGGCCTGCATGCGGTGCGTGAGGCCGCCGGCGGACGCCCGGTGCTGGGCATCGCCGAATGCGGAATCTTTCGCGCGCTGATGCTGGGCGAACGCTTCGGCATCATCGCGCTGTCGCCGTCGAGCATCCGCCGCCAGCAACGCATGGCGCGGGTGATGGGCGTCGATAGCCGTTACGCCGGAAGCTGGTCGGTCGGCGCGAGTGCGGCGGAAACGGCAGGCGCCGATATCCGCGGCCGCTTGGTCGATGCCGGCCGCGCGCTGGTCACTCAATGCCGCGCCGATGTCGTGGTGATGGGGTGCGCCGGCATGGCCTCGCACCGCGCGGCGATCGCGGATGCGATCGGTGTGCCCGTGATCGAGCCGGCGCAGCAGGCGGTCGCCGCTGCAATCGGCGCGGTGTTGTTGAACACGTAAGATCCTTCAGGAGCCTTTTGTCATGCCGATCTCCCGCCGCTCGCTCCTCAAGGCTGCCGCAGCAATGCCGGCGCTGTCGCTGCCGGGCATCGTCCGCGCCGAAGCGCAGAGCACCTTGCGCTTCATTCCCGTCATCGACCTCGCCTTCGTCGACCCCATCTATTCGACCGCGCAGGTGTCGCGAAACCATGGTTTCATGGTCTACGACACGCTCTACGGCATGAGCTCCTCGCTCCAGGTCTCGCCGCAGATGCTGTCGGGCCACGCCATCTCCGCTGACTTGCTGCAGTGGGACCTCAGCTTGCGCGATGGCCTGTTCTGGCACGATGGCGAACGTGTGCTGGCCCGCGACTGCGTCGCCAGCATCCGCCGCTGGGCGGCGCGCGACGGCTTTGGCGGCGAGCTGCTGGAGGCGACCGCCGAGCTCTCGGCCGCCGACGACCGCACCATCCGCTTCCGCCTCAAGCGTCCGTTCCCGCTGCTGCCGCAGGCGCTCGGCAAAGCGGCGATCAATCCCTGCTTCATGATGCCGGAGCGGCTGGCGAGCCAGGACCCGTTCAAGCCGCTGACCGAGGTGATCGGCAGTGGCCCGTTCCGCTATCTCGCCGACGAGCGCGTGCAGGGTGCCCGCAACGCCTATGCCAAATTCGAGCGCTACCAGCCGCGCACCGACGGCAAACCGAATTGGACCGCGGGTCCGAAGATCGTGCATTACGACCGCGTGGTCTGGACCACCACGCCCGATGCCGGCACCGGCGTCGCCGCGCTCCAGACCGGCGAGCAGGACTGGCAGGAGACCACGCCGCACGATCTGCTGCCGATCATCAAGGCCGCCGGCGATATCGAGACGCGCATCCTTGACCCCAGAGGCTACGCCTGCATGCTGCGCCTCAATCATCTGCAGCCGCCCTTCGACAATCCTGCCGTGCGCCGCGCGCTGCTGGGTGCGATCGATCAATCCGCGTTCATGACGGCCGTGGCCGGTACCGATCCGGCGTTCCAGGTCTCGCCGATCGGCTATTTCGCGCCTGATACCCCGATGGCGAGCGACGTCGGCCTCGACGTGTTCCGCGGGCCGCGCGACTACGCCAAGGTCAAGGCCGAGCTGAAGGCCGCGGGCTACAATGGCGAGAAGATCGTAGTGCTGGTCCCCACCAACTCGCTGGCGCAGAAGCCGCTGGGCGAGATCGCGGTCGACAGCTTGCGCAAGGCCGGCATGAACGTCGAATATGCCGGGCTCGATTTCGCCGTCGTGTTGCAGCGCCAGCTCAAGAAGGACCCGATCGGGCAGGGCGGCTGGAGCGCCGCGGTCGGCAACTGGCAGGGCATCGACTGGCTCAATCCGGCCGGCAACACCAACATCCGCGGCGAAGGCAAGGTCGCCGGCTGGTACGCGAGCGAGAGGATGGGGCCCTTGCGCAGCCAGTGGCTGGCCGCCTCCGAGCTTGCCGAGCAGCAGCGCATCTGCCGCGAAATCCAGACGGTCGCGTTCGACGAAATCCCCTATATTCCGATCGGCCTGTACAAGCAGCCGACCGCCTATCGCAAAGCCATCACCGGCATTCTCGACGGCACCGCCGTCTTCTGGAACGTGCGCCCCGCATGAGCACCACAGCAATTTTCGGCAGCTATGTGCTGTCACGGAAAGACGGCGCGCAGGACGTGTTGCGCGACCATTGGGTCCTGATCGAAGGCAAAAAGATTGCCGCGGTCACGCGCGACAGGCCGCGCGCGGACGAGATCTACGATCGCCCCGGCCGCTTCGTGCTGCCCGGTCTCTTGAATCTGCACAATCACTGCTTCTCCGAAGCGGTGGCGCGCAGCCATACCGAGGACGGCAACGGCCGCAAGAACAACCAGAGCATTGTCTATACGGTGCTCTTGCCGCTGACCAAGCGCGGTGCCGATATCCTGTCGGCGGAAGAGCGCATCGCGGTCGCGCGGCTCGGCATCCTCCAGCTCCTCAAGGGCGGCGCCACCACCGTGATGGAGCCGTTCCGCAATTCGATCCCGGAGATGTTCGATGCCGCCGAAGAGATGGGCATCCGCTTCTATGGCGCGCCGTATCTGTTCTCGACGTCGGACGCCAAGGCGGGACCTGACGGTGTGGTGCATTATTCCGGCGACGACGGCACCGCCGACATGGCAACGTGGGACGCGCTCTATCAGCGCTGGAATAATCGCGGCGACGGCCGCATCAGTCTTGCGATGAGCCCGCACGCCACGGACACCTGTGGCCCCGATCTGCTGAAGGCCTGCGCCGCACGGGCGCGCGAGCTTGGCGTGCCCATCACGACGCACATGGCGCAGAGCCGTGCCGAGGTCGAGACCATCGGCAAGCGCTATGGCGGCCGCACGCCGGCGCAATATCTGGACTGGCTCGGCCTGCTCGCGCCCGACCTGATGGCCGCGCACTGCATGTTCAGCACCGACGACGATCTCAAGCTGATGGCCGCGCGCGGTATGACCGTGCTGAATTGCCCGCGCGTGTTCGCGCGCGCCGGCGTCACCGCGGCGTTCAGCCGCTTCGCCGAGCACGGCGTGCGCACCGTGGTCGGCACCGACGGCTACAACATGGACCTGCTCGGCGAGCTCAATGCGGCGTCGCTGATCTCCAAGGTCACCTCAGCCCGCGCCGATGTCGCGAGCTCGCCGGAGCTGATCGAAGCGAATACGGCAGTCGCCGCCGACGTCATCAATCGGCCTGATCTCGGCCGGATCGAGCCCGGCGCGACCGCCGATCTCACCGTCGTCGATCTCACCCATCCGCATCTTCAACCGCTGTTCGACCCACGCCGCGCGCTGATCGCGCTCGCCAACCGCGCCAACATCGATCAGGTCATGGTGGACGGCCGCATGCTGGTCGATGAGGGTGGCTATCTCGGCGCCGATGAAGCGGCGATCACGGCGGCGGGCAGTGCGGCGATCGGCAAGATCTGGGACCTGCCGGAGGCGCAGGCCGCGTTCAACGGCTGAGCGTTGCGTCGTCCTCGAATTCAACGAGCGCCTTGCGCATGGTCTCGACGAGATCGAGCGCCACCGGCGAGGGGCTGCGCTGCGCCGGAAAAACGGCGGAGAATTCGAAGTCGATGCGCGGCAGGAAGCGGCGCACGACGACGCCGCGGGTGGAAAATTCCTGCGCGGTGAAGGGATCGCAGATCGCGACGCCTAATCCCGACGACACCATGCCGCACATGATCTCCGACAGCGTGGTCTCGACCCTGAGCACACGGCGGACGTCGTGGCGATGGAAGACCTGGTCGACGAGATGCCGGCTCGACGATCCCGCCGACAGCGAGATGAACGTCTCGCCCTCGAAATCGCGCGGCTCCAGAACTTGCTTCTCCGCGAGGCGATGACCGGTCGGCAGCACCGCGACGCGCGCCAAAGCGGGCAGCCGCTGGCTCGGCAGGCCGGAATGGGCGATCGGCACCTCGGCAAAGCCGATGTCGCATTGATTGTTGAGCACCCAATCGACCACGATCGGCGAGATCACGCCGAAGAAGGCGAGGTTGAGGTTGGGCCGTTCTTTCAGGAAATGTCCGGCGAGCCGCGGCAGATAGCCGTTCGACAGCGCCGGCAGCGCGGCGATGCGCAGCGAGCCGGTGCGGCGGCCACGGATTTCCTCGGCGGCCGCCGTGATGCGTTCGAGCCCGACGAAGGAACGCTCCACCTCGGTATAGAGCGCCATCGCCGCGGCGGTCGGCACGAGGCCAGTGCCGCGCCGCTCGAACAGCTCCATTTTCAGCAGCGCCTGGAGGTCGCGCAGCAGCCGGCTGACCGCCGGCTGCGTCACGGTCATCAGCGCCGCCGCCTCAGTCACGCTGCCCGTCAGTATCGTCGCGCGGAAGGCCTCCACCTGCCGCGGATTGATCCGCGCCATCCCCAATTCCATCCATAACATTTATGCATGCAGAGGGTGCCATTATTCATTGGACGATGGAAGCTCGGGTTTGCGATCTTTTTCATCAGGACTGGAGACAGCCCGCTTTTTCGGCAGATTGGAGGGGTTCAAACCTCCGAATCGCGCCAAAACCTACCGAACAGGGGCCGGAGCCCTGTCCGGAGAGGGTTGGCGCGGAAGGAAATGCGGAAGGCGCCTCAGTCAGAGATTTTTCGGCACGTCACCTCATCCCGGTATTGGAGATCGGTCCATATGAAGACTCTCAGCCTTCTGACCGCGGTCAGCATCGCAGCGCTCATCGCCGTCCCGTCTGCCGCCTCGGCCCAGCAGAAAACGCTCTATGTCGCCGGTTACGGTGGCTCGTTCGAGAAGACCATCCGCGACGAGGTGATCCCGGCCTTCGAGAAGGAGAACGGGGTCAAGGTCGAGTACGTCGCCGGCAATTCCACCGATACGCTGGCCAAGCTTCAGGCGCAGAAGGGCAACCAGCAGATCGACGTTGCCATCGTCGACGACGGCCCGATGTACCAGGCGATCCAGCTCGGCTTCTGCGGCAAGCTCGAAGGCTTGCCGGCCGCCGATCTCTATGACACCGCCCGCTTCAAGGACGATCGCGCCGTTGCGATCGGCATCGTCGCGACTGGCCTGATGTACAACACCAAGGTGTTCGCCGAGAAAGGCTGGGCGCCACCCACTTCGTGGAACGATCTGAAGGACACGAAATACGCCAAGCAGCTCGTGATCCCGCCGATCAACAACACCTACGGCCTCGAAGCGCTGGTGATGCTGTCGAAGATGAACGGCGGCGGCGAGACCAACGTCGATTCCGGCTTCAAGATCTTCAAGGAGCAGATCAATCCGAACGTGCTGGCCTATGAGCCGTCGCCGGGCAAGATGACCGAGCTGTTCCAGTCCGGCCAGGCCGTGATCGCGGTGTGGGGCACGGGCCGCGTGCAGAGCTTCGCCAACACCGGCTTCCCCGTCGACTTCGTCTATCCGAAGGAAGGCGCGGCGACGCTGCTGACGACGGCGTGTCCGATCACCAAGCCGAATGCCTCGCCGCTTGCATCGAACTTCGTCAAGATGCTGCTCGATCCAAAAATCCAGCTCGTGATGCTGAAGGACTACGGCTACGGCCCGGTGCTGAAATCACTGGTGGTACCGCCGGAGCTCGGCAAGATGGCGCCGATCGGCGAGCGCGCGGCAAAGCTCTATAATCCGGACTGGACTGTGATCAACGAGAAGCGCGAGGAGTGGACCAAGCGCTGGAATCGCGAGGTCGAGCGTTGATCTGATCGTTGCGGAGACAGCGCATGGCCTATCTCGAGCTCGATCGGGTCGCAAAACAGTTCGGCGCGCAGACTGTGGTCGAAGACTTCAGTCTGTCGGTGGGGAAGGGGGAGTTCATCTCCTTCCTCGGCCCGTCCGGCTGCGGCAAAACCACGACCCTGCAGATGATCGCGGGTTTCCTCGATCCCACACGCGGCGCGATCCGCCTGGAGGGCAAGGACCTGACCGCGATCCATCCCGCGAAGCGCGGGCTCGGCATCGTGTTCCAGAGCTACGCGCTGTTTCCGCACATGACGGCGGCGGAGAACGTCGCGTTCGGCCTCGAGATGCGCAACGTGCCGCGCGCCGAAAGAGCCGAGCGCGTCCGCGCCGCGCTCGCGATGGTCGGGCTTGCCGGTTTTGAGGACCGCCATCCGCGCCGCATGTCCGGCGGTCAGCAGCAGCGCGTGGCGCTGGCGCGCGCGCTGGTGATCAAGCCGAGCGTGCTCTTGCTCGACGAGCCGCTGTCGAATCTCGACGCCAAACTGCGCGAGGAGATGCAGATCGAGCTGCGCCAGATCCAGCGCACCATCGGCACCACGACGATCCTGGTCACCCACGACCAGAACGAGGCGATGTCGCTGTCCGACCGCATCGTGGTGATGAGCCAGGGCCGCATCGAGCAGATCGGCTCGCCGCAGGAGACCTATGAGAAGCCGTCCTCGGCCTTCGTCTCGCAGTTCCTCGGCAAGACCAACGACTTTGCGGCGACGATTGATCGGACCGCGACGCCGGTGCGGCTGGTGGCTGGCTCCTGGAACGCGCCGGCGCCGGCCGGGCTCAGTGGCCCCGTCACTGTCAGCATTCGCCCTGAACGGATCGGCTTTGGCGATACGGGGCTCAGCGCAAAGATCGTCACGCGCATCTTCCAGGGCAATCACTGGCTGTTCCAGTGCGACAGCGAATGCGGGCCCGCGATCGTGATCCGCCAGAATGACGGGACGGCGCCGCCGGCTGAGGGCGAGGCGGTTCGCCTCGTCTGGCGGCCCGAGGACATGAGCGTGCGCGCGAGGGCCGGCGCATGAGCACGGCCGCTGACGAGCGCAACGCGCGTGCGCCATGGGCGCTGACGGCGCCCGCCTTGATGCTGTTCGTCGGCGTGCTGCTGATTCCGCTGGCGATGACGGTGATGCTGTCGTTCCACGACTGGGGTCAGTACAAGGGCATCGAGCCGGTCTTCATCCTCAAAAACTGGCACGAGATCGCGACCGATCCCTATTATGCCGAAATGTTCTGGCGGACGTTTCGCATCGCGATCCTGACAACGCTGCTCACCGCGTTGCTCGGCGCACCCGAAGCCTACATCCTCAACCGCATGAGCGGCCGCTGGAAGAGCTTTTTCCTGCTGATCATCCTCGGGCCGCTCTTGATCTCCGTGGTGGCGCGGACGCTCGGCTGGGCGCTGCTGTTCGGCGGCAACAACGGCCTCGTCAACAAGCTCCTGATGTCGCTCGGAGTGATCCGCTCGCCCATTCCCTTCATGTTCACCGAGACAGGGATGGTGGTTGCGCTCGCCCATGTGATGATGCCGTTCATGGTGCTGTCGGTGTGGGCCGCGCTCCAGCGGCTCAATCCGCAGATCGAGAACGCCGCGATGTCGCTCGGTGCGGGGCCGGTGACCATCATTCGCCGCATCATCATGCCGCAGATCATGCCGGGCGTGCTGTCGGGCGCGATCATCGTGTTTTCGCTCTCCGCCAGTGCCTTCGCGACGCCCGCGATCATCGGCGGCCGCCGGCTCAAGGTCGCGGCGACGCTGGCCTACGACGAATTCCTCAACACGCTGAACTGGCCGCTCGGTGCAGCGGTCGCAACGCTGCTGCTGGTCGCGCTGGTGCTGATCGTCGTCGGCAGCAACGCGCTGATCGAGCGCCGCTACGCGGAGGTGTTCCGATGAGCCGGAACGGCCCGCTCGCGTTGATCTTCCACACCATCTTCGTCATCGTCATGGTCGCGCCGATCCTGGTGGTATGCCTCGTTGCTTTCACGCCCGAAGGCTTCCTGTCGCTGCCGACCAACCGCTTTTCGCTGCGCTGGTTCAGGGCGATCGCCAACTATCCCGAGTTCATCCATGCCTTCTGGGTGAGCCTGGGGCTCGGTGCGCTCTCATCCTTCGTGGCGCTGCTGTTCGCGGTGCCGGCAGCGCTCGCGATCGCGCGTTATCGCTTCCGCGGCCGCGATGCGCTCGCGGCGCTGTTCCTGTCGCCGCTGATGATCCCGCATGTCGTGCTCGGCATCGCCTTCCTGCGCTTCTTCACCTCGGCCGGCCTCGGCGGCAGCTTTGCCGCGCTGATCATCGCGCATGTCATCATCGTGTTTCCGTTCGCGCTGCGGCTGACGCTGGCGGCGGCGACCGGCATGGACCTCTCGGTCGAGATGGCGGCAGTCTCGCTCGGCGCCAACGGCTGGACGCTGTTTCGCCGCGTGACGCTGCCGCTGATCCTGCCCGGCGTCATCAGCGGTTGGGCGCTCGCTTTCATCCAGTCCTTCGACGATCTCACCATGACCGTCTTCCTCGCGGCGCCCGGCACCGAGACGTTGCCGGTGCGCATGTTCCTTTATATCCAGGACAACATCGATCCGCTGGTCACGTCGGTCTCGGCCTGCGTGATCGCGATCACCATGACAGCCCTCATTCTGCTCGACCGCTTCTACGGACTCGACCGTGTGCTCGCCGGCAAGGGCGATACGGGACGATAGGAGAAATTTATGTCAGGAGACTACGACGTCGCTGTGGTCGGCGGCGGACTGCTCGGCTCCGCCATTGCCTGGGGCCTCGGCCGGCTCGGCAAGAGCGTGGCCGTGCTCGACGAAGGCGACATCACCAAGCGCGCCTCGCGCGCGAATTTTGCGCTGGTCTGGGTTCAGAGCAAAGGGCTCGGCATGCCGGCCTATACTGTCTGGACCGTGCAGGCGTCACAAGCGTGGAGCCAGCTTGCTTCCGAACTCAAGCAACAGACCGGCCTGGATGTCTCGCTTCAACAGAACGGTGGCTTCCATCTGACGCTCGGCGACGACGAATTCGGCCAGCGCACCGAGCTGGTGAAGCGCATGCACAACCAGACCGGTGCTGCCGATTACAAGATGGAGATGCTCTCCGCCTCCGAGGTGAAGAAGGCGCTGCCGCTGATTGGTCCGGAGGTGTCCGGCGGGAGCTATTGTCCGCTCGACGGCCACGTCAATTCGCTGCGGACCTTCCGCGCCTTCCACACCGGCTTCAAGGCATTCGGCATCGACTATTTTCCGGAGCGCCCGGTCTCGGCGATCAGCAAGAGCGGTGGCGAATTCCGCCTGACCACGCCGAAGGGCGAACTGCACGCCGCCAAGATCGTGCTCGCGGCCGGCAATGCCAACCAGACGCTTGCGCCGATGGTCGGCCTCTACGCGCCGATGGGCCCGACCCGCGGCCAGATCGTGGTGACCGAGCGCACCATGCCGTTCCTGCCGCATCCGCTGACCACGATCCGCCAGACCGACGAGGGCACGGTGATGATTGGCGACAGCAAGGAGGACGAGCTCGACGATCGCGCGCTGAAGCATTCCGTCAGCGCTGTGATGGCCGATCGCGCGCAAAGGATGTTTCCGCATCTGTCGCGGCTCAACGTGGTCAGGAGCTGGGCCGGCATCCGCGTCATGCCGCAGGACGGCTTTCCGATCTACGACCAGTCGGAGACGCATCCCGGCGCCTTCGTCGCCTGCTGCCATTCCGGCGTGACGCTCGCCTCCAACCACGCTTTCGAGATCGCGCGCATGGTCGCAGCTGGCGCGCTCGAGCCGGAGCTGGTCGGCGCGTTTTCGGCCAGCCGTTTCGGCGCCGCCGGTGCTGCGAACAACAGCGGCTATTAGAGATATCTAAAGGAGCCAAGAGGCATCCCATGTTTAGACGATCCGAACAGGACAAGCGACCGCAGGTCCAGATCTTCGTGGATGGCACAGCCATCGCGGCGCGCCAGGGCGACACCGTCTCTGCCGCGCTGCTGGCCTCCGGCTGTGATGCGCGCCGTTCCACCGCAGTGAGCGGCGCGCCGCGTCTGCCCTATTGCATGATGGGCGTGTGCTTCGACTGCCTCGTCACCATCGACGGCGTCGGTAACCGCCAGGGCTGCCTGGTGCCCGTCGCCGAGGGCATGCAGATCGAGATTCAGAAGGGCAAGCGGGAGATCGGAAAATGACTGTGGCTCCCAAGCGCGAAGCCTATGACGTCGTGGTGATCGGCGCCGGGCCCGCCGGCCTCGCGGCCGCTGCGACGTCCGCCGAAGCCGGCCTGTCGACGCTGCTGCTCGACGAGAACATCGGCCCCGGCGGCCAGGTGTTTCGCGCCATTTCGTCCACGCCCGTGACCGACCGCGACCAGCTCGGCGCCGACTATTGGGTCGGTGCCGACCTCGTTCAGTCGCTCCGCGCGAGCCGCGCCGAGATTATCCATCGCGCCACCGTCTGGAGCCTCGACCGCAACCTCGAGATCGCCGTATCGATCGGCGGTGCATCCGCTTTCCTCAAGGCGCAGCGCGTGATCCTCGCGACCGGCGCGCTGGAGCGGCCGTTCCCGATTCCCGGCTGGACCTTGCCGGGCGTGATGACCGCGGGCGCCGCGCAGACGATGCTGAAATCATCGGCGCTGGTGCCTGACGGACGCACGGTGATCGCGGGGCAGGGGCCTCTGCTCTGGCTGCTCGCCGCGCAGATCTTGCGGCTGGGCGGCCGCATCGATCGCATCCTCGACACCACCGAGCGCGGCAATTACTTCGCCGCGTTGCCGCACGCCTTCGCCTTCCTGACCTCGCCCTATTTCACCAAGGGCCTGTCGATGATGCGCGAAGTGAAGGCCAAGGTGCAGGTCGTCTCCGGCGTCACCGAGCTCTCGGCATCCGGTGATGGCCAGCTCGCGAATGTGAGCTATATCGCCGGCGGCAAGCGTGAGACCATTCCTGCTGACCTGTTGCTGCTGCATCAGGGCGTCGTGCCCAACGTCAATCTGGCGATGTCGGCCGGAATCGAGCATCGCTGGGATGATCTGCAATTGTGCTGGTCGCCGGTGCTGGATGCGAGCGGCAATTCGTCGGTCGCGGGCATCGCGATCGCTGGTGACGGCGCCGGCATCGGTGGTGCCAATGCGGCCGTGGTCCGTGGCCGCATCGCGGCGCGCGCGGCGGTGGAGGCATTGGCGCCTGCGGTTGCGACAAAACTTGCGCCGATGGCGACGCTCCGCGCCGATCTCGCCAAGGCCGAGCGCGGCCGCGTCTTCCTCGACACGCTGTTCCGCCCCGCGCCCCAGTTCCGCATTCCCACGGGCGACACCATCGTGTGCCGCTGCGAGGAAGTCACCGCGAAGGACATTCTCGATGCCGTCGCCATCGGCGCGACCGGACCGAACCAGCTCAAGGCCTATCGCCGCACCGGCATGGGGCCGTGCCAGGGCCGGCTCTGCGGCCTCACCGTGACCGAGCTGATGGCGCAGGCGCGGGGCAAGACGGCACAGGAGATCGGCTACTACCGGCTGCGCGCGCCGGTCAAGCCGATCACGCTCGCCGAGCTCGCCGCCGTCCCGAAGAGCGAGGCGGACATCAAGGCGGTGGTGCGCGGATGACCCAAAACGTGGATGCGATCGTCGTCGGCGGCGGCATCCACGGATGCTCGACCGCGCTGCATCTGTGCCTCGCCGGCATGAAGCCGGTGCTGATCGAGAAAGACTACGCCGGCCGCCATGCTTCCGGCGTCAATGCCGGCGGCGTTCGCCAGCTCGCGAGGCACGTGCCCGAAATCCCGCTCTCGATCCGCTCGATGGGGATCTGGGAGAAGATTACCGATCTCCTCGACGACGATTGCAGCTTTGAGAGTTACGGTCAGGTTCTCGTCGCGGAGAACGAGGAGGAGCTCGCGGTCTGCCGCGCGCGTGTCGCTGAGCTGAATGCGCTTGGCTTCACCCATGAGGAGCTGATCGACGCGACTGAATTGCGGCGACTGGTGCCGGCCGTGGCTGAGACTTGCCCCGGCGGGGTCGTGTCGCGCCGCGATGGTGCCGCCAATCCGGCGCAGACGACGACGGCGTTCCGGCGCAAGGCCGAGCAGTTAGGTGCGACCGTGCGCGAAGGCGTTGCCGCCAGCAATATCCGGTACAGCGACGGTCTCTGGCACGTCGACGTCGGCACTGAGACCTTTGCCGCGCCGGTGCTCGTCAATGCCGCCGGCGCCTGGGCCGGGAACATCGCCGCCGCGCTCGGCGAGCCCGTTCCGGTCGAGACCGTGGCGCCGATGCTGATGATCACCTCGCGCGTGCCGCACTTCATCGACCCCGTCGTGATCCTGCGCGGGCGCAAACTGTCCTTCAAGCAATTCTCCAACGGCACCGTGCTGATCGGCGGCGGCCATCTGGCCACGCCCTATCAGGATCGCAACGAGACGGTGCTGGACTGGAAGAGCCTCGCGATCAGCGCGCGCACCGTGTTCGAGCTGTTCCCGGTGATGCGCAGCGCGACGATCGTCCGCGCCTGGGCCGGCATCGAGGCGAAGATGAAGGACGATATCCCCGTGTTCGGACCGAGCAGCCGCCACAAGGGCCTCTATCACCAGTTCGGCTTCTCGCTGCACGGCTTCCAGCTCGGCCCCGGCGCGGGTGCCGTGATGGCCGAGCTGATCGTCAATGGCGGCACCCAGACCCGCATCGGCGATCTCGGCATCGACCGCTTCCATCCTTCCACGCTCTAAGAAGAGGACATCATGAGCATCACCCGCAGCATCCGCACGCCCATCATGCACCGCGCCGTCGAGGCCAACGGCTTCGTCTTCGTCGGTGGCACCATCGCCGACGACACTTCCGTGTCCATGGGCGACCAGACCCGCAACATCCTCGGCAAGATCGCCGGCTATCTGAAGGAAGCCGGTACCGACAAGTCGCGCGTCGTCAGCACCTCGATCTTCGTCACGGATCTTTCCAAGAAGAAGGAGATGGACGCGGTCTGGACTGAATTCTTCGGTGACAACCTGCCGACGCGCGCCACGGTCGGCGTTGCCGATCTCGGCGGCGGTGCATTGATCGAGGTGGTGGTCACTGCGCTCAAGGGCTGATTGCGCTCTTCTCACGGGCTCGTGAAGAGAGCCGTCGATCCGAACATGACGAAGATGTAATGGTCTGGATTAGCTGCGGCGCTTTGACGCGCCGCAGTTTCCGTTTATCAGTAGGGGACTCGGCTGGAATGCCCAATGTCCTCGCAGAACAATAACAACAAGCTCGCGATCAAATTTCGCTGCCCCGGAGAACTCGAAGGCCTGCTGCCGCAGCCGGTGCCGGCGAATCTCGGCGTTCCCGACTGGCTCAAGGCGATGCCGACCACGGCCTTCAGTGCCCTCAATCAGCAGGATGACGAGACGGTCAAGCGCTGCCCGCCGTTCATCGACGCGATGACATGCGGTTTCCTGATCCCGCTAATCTGCGATATCAGGGTCGAGGATGGCGAGATCAGCTGGGACAACGACATCCCGCCCGGCGGTGAGATCGATTTTCCGCGCTCGCCGATCAGCTTTCACGATCAGGGCCAGCTCACCGGCTCGCCGCTGTTCGAGGCCGATCGCTTCGTCATCAAGTTTCACAATCTCTGGACCATCGAGGCGCCGGAAGGCTATTCGCTGTTCTTCACCCATCCGGTCAATCGCTTCGACCTGCCGTTCATCACGCTGAGCGGCCTCGTCGATTGCGATCGCTATCGCGACAGCTGGATCCACTTTCCGGCGCATTGGCACAATACGGGCTTTCGCGGCGTGCTGCCCAAGGGCACACCGATCGCGCAATGCATTCCGGTCAAGCGTGAGGATTGGACGCGGCAGACCTCGGCCTTCACCGAGGATGAAGCGCAGAAGGTCCACGCCCTGCGCGCCGCGCTGAAGCGCGAGCCGGGTCTGTACCGGCGGAAATTCAGGGCGTAGCCCGCTCGGGCCTGGCTCCCAGGAATTTCGCCGCGGCGCTCGGGCGGAAGAAGAAGCGGCCGTGCGACGAGGCGGCGAGTGTGAGGGCGGCGCGGCTGAGCATCTGCGGCCGTCCGCCATACACGGACCGCAGCGCCGCCTCGCCGCCATCGCGTTCGCCCATCTCCATCAGGCAGATCGCGAGATTGGCGCGGGAGAGAGCGTCGTCCGGGCGAAGCCCGAGCGCGTGACGGTAGGTGTCGGCGGCCTCGGCATAAGCGCCGTCGAGAAGCTCGGCCCAGGCAAGTTCGGTCAGGATATCGGTGCGTCCCGGCCCGATCGCGCGCGCCGCGGTCAGCACGGTACGCGCTTTGGCGCGATTGTTATTCCGGACATGCATGCGGCCAAGGTCGAGTTGCAGATCGACGCTGGCCGGGGCGAGCGCGAGGGCTTGCTCGATCATCCCGACCGCCTCGCCAACCTCGCCGGCGTTCGCAAGCTGGCCCGCCAGCTCCTGGAACGCGGGCAGATAGGGCGGACGGCGCGCTGTGGTTCGCCGCAGTTGCGCCAGTCCATCGCTTCTGCGCCGCGCGGCACACAGCACATGGCCGAGCAGCGTCTCGATTTCGGGATCGCTATTGCGCTTCGCGGCTTTCTCCAGCGGCGCAATCGCTTCCTCCGCACGCTCCTGGCCGAGCAGGGCATGGGCGAGGATCAGCACGGCATTCCGGTCGGTGCGATTTGATTTCAGGGCTTCGGTCGCAAGCTGCCTTGCAATGTCGAACTGCTTTGCACGTAGCGCCAGAAAGGCTTGCTGAAGCAGTTGGGCGAGGGGGCTATTCGGCTTGCCGCTCAAGAGATGGCCTCTTGGTTGAGACACGTTGTTTTTTGCCCCTTACCGCATGCCCCATGCAGCGTCCATCAACAGCTTCGTGATGCTTTGCTGATCGGCCCGGACGCGTCGCACGGAATGCACCTTGATCTCGGCGCCCGACGGGATTATCAGCGAGACATCAATCAGGAGTTTCGCATCCATGGATTTCACCCCGACCGCAACGCCCATCCGCCTTGCTCACGGGGAATTCCATGCCTGCATCGATTATTCTGTCGAACCTCTCGCTGTCCACGCCTGACGGCCGTCCTCTCCTTTCCGACCTCAACCTGACATTTGGTGCCGAACGGGCTGGTCTCGTCGGCCGCAACGGCGTCGGCAAGACAACGCTGCTTGCTGCGATCACCGGAGAGCACATTCCCCAAGCGGGACGCGTTCTCGTGAGCGGAACCGTGGGAATGCTCCGCCAGGACGTCCAGCTTCCTGCGGGCGCCGCGGTGATCGATCTGTTCGGCGCGCGCGCAGCGCTGGAGCTGCTTCGCCGTGCCGAGCGGGGCGATGCATTCGCCGACGAAGTCACCGACGTCGACTGGACGCTCGAAGCGCGGCTTGCGTCCGCGCTCGCGCGTGTCGGGTTCGATCCTGATACCGACACGGAGCTGGATCGTTTGTCGGGCGGGCAGGTCACGCGGATCCGTCTGGCCGCGCTGGTCTTCGCCGAGCCGGACTTCCTGCTGCTCGATGAGCCCACCAACAATCTCGATCGGGATGGACGTAAGTCAGTGGTCGATCTGCTCGCAGGCTGGCGGGGCGGGGCGATCGTCGTCAGTCACGACCGCGACCTGCTCGAGACCATGGATGCCATCGTCGAGATGACATCGCTCGGGGCAAGACGGTACGGCGGCAATTGGAGCAGTTACCGCGAGCAGAAGGCCATCGAGCTCGCTGCCGTCAGGCACGACCTTGCGCATGCCGAGAAGCATCTCGCCGAGATCGACGGCAAGGCGCAGGAGGCAGCGGAACGCAAGGCGCGCAAGGACAGCGGCGGCAGGAAGAAGCGCGCCAAGGGCGACATGCCGCGCATTCTCGCCGGTGCACGCAAGGACCGCAGCGAGGACAGCGGCGGAAAGACCGCGCAGATCGCCGAGCGGCGGCGCGCGGAGGCGATCGAGGCTGTCGACACGGCTCGCCGCCGCGTCGAGATTCGCCAGCCGCTGTCGGTCAAGCTGCCCCCGACCGGCCTGCCGGCGGGCAGGGAGGTGGTATGGCTCGATCGCGTCAACGCCGGCTATCAGCCGGAGCAGCCGGTCCTGCGCGATCTCTCACTCACGCTCGTCGGCCCGGAGCGCGTCGGGGTCGTCGGGCCGAATGGTTCCGGCAAGACAACGTTGCTCAAGCTCGTCACAGGCGAGTTGCGCCCGTTCGCGGGCACCGTGCGGGTCAGGCCGGACTTCGCGCTGTTCGACCAGAAGGTCAGCCTGCTCGATCCCGCGATCTCCATCCTGGACAATTTCGGGCGTCTCAATCCGAAAGCGAGCGCGAACGAGTGCCATGCTGCCCTGGCCCGGTTCGCGTTTCGCGCCGATGCCGCCGCGCAGATCGTGGGGAGCCTGAGTGGCGGACAGCTGTTTCGTGCGGGCCTCGCCTGCGTTCTAGGCGGGGCGGCGCCGCCGTCCCTGCTCATCCTGGACGAGCCGACCAATCATCTCGACATCGAGTCCATCGAAGCCATCGAGGCAGGCTTGAGGGCCTATGACGGCGCGCTGCTCGTGGTCAGTCACGACGAGGCGTTCCTGCAGGCGATCGATATCACGCGCAGGGTCGAGCTGGTCGCCAACACTGCTCTCTAAGGCCCGACAACAAGAACCCGACGCCCTGCCCCCAGCGGGGCTGCGTGGCGCGGCCTACGAGGCCGCGCTGCCGCCCGGTTCGAGCGCCTCGCCCATCTCCAGCGGATGAGCCATGGTCTCGTGCAGAGCCTCGCGATCGAGCTCGCCTTCGGAGATGCTGATGACGACGCAGGCGATACCGTTGCCGATCAGGTTGGTCAGCGCGCGGCACTCGCTCATGAACTTGTCGATCCCGACCAGGATCGCGATCGACTGGATCGGGATGTCGGGAACGATCGAGAGCGTCGCGGCAAGCGTGATGAACCCGGCGCCGGTCACGCCCGAGGCGCCCTTCGAGGTGATCATGGCGATGCCGAGAATGCCGAGCTCCTGCCAGATCGTCAGATGGGTGTTGGTCGCCTGCGCCAGGAACAGCGTCGCCAGCGTCATGTAGATGTTGGTGCCGTCGAGGTTGAAGCTGTAGCCGGTCGGAATGACGAGGCCGACCACCGAGCGCGAGGCGCCGAGATGCTCCATCTTCTGGATCATCTGCGGCAGCACCGTTTCCGACGAGGAGGTGCCGAGCACGATCAAGAGTTCGTCCTTGATGTAGGCGATGAAGCGCAGGATCGAGAAGCCGGAGAGCCGCGCGATCGAGCCCAGCACGATCAACACGAACAGGATGCTGGTGAGATAGAACGTGCCGATCAGGGCCGCGAGGTTGAGCAGCGAGCCGAGGCCGTAGGCGCCGACGGTGAACGCCATCGCGCCGAACGCGCCGATCGGCGCGACGCGCACGATGATGCGGATGATGCCGAAGAACATTTTCGCGGCCTTGTCGATCGCCTCCGCGATCGGCTCGCCGGCCTTGCCGAGGAAGGCGATGGCGAAGCCCGACAGGATCGAGATCAGCAGCACCTGAAGCAGGTCGCCGCGCGCGATCGCGCCCACATAGCTGTCGGGAATGATCGCCATCAGATGGGCGACGATACCCTCTTCCTTGGCCTTGGTGACGTAGGTCGCCACCGATTTCGGGTCGATCGTGGCGGGATCGATGTTGAAGCCGTGCCCGGGCTGGAGAATCTCGCCGACCAGCAGGCCGATGGCGAGCGCGACGGTCGAGACCGTCTCGAAATAGATCAGCGACTTCAGCCCGACCCGGCCGACGCGCTTGAGGTCGCCCATCGAGGAAATGCCGTGCACCACGGTGCAGAAGATCACAGGCGCGATCATCATCTTGATCAGCGCGATGAAGCCGTCGCCGAGCGGCTTCAGCTCCTTGCCGAGATCAGGATAGAAATAGCCGATGAGCACCCCGAGTGCGATCGCGATCAGGACCTGGATGTAGAGGATCTTGTACCAGGGTTGATGCCGGCGATGGACGGCTGGCTGGATCGCGACTTGTGTCATAGTGTGTGCCCCGGAACGCATTGATTTTTGATTCTGCATGATCTGGATTTTGCAAGCTTTGAATCTTGCATGACTCGCATCATGTGATGGTCGCCGCAGAAGCGACAATCACATTTTTGTCGGATCGCACGAAGATCGGTCGCTGCACCGCAACGGGGGGAATATGACAACCACGATGGGCTCGGACGAGCAGCCGCAGAGCTATTTTCCGCGCTGGAAATTCAAGGCCTCGGGCGTGATCATGCCGGAGGAACGGCTGTCATGGGGCCAGACCGTCGTCTCCGGTCTCCAGCATTGCGTAGCGATGTCGGGCTCGACGATCATCGCGCCGTTGCTGATGGGGTTCGATCCCAATGTTGCGGTCCTGTTCTCCGGCATCGGCACGCTGATCTTCTTCGTCATCGTCGCCGGGCGCGTGCCGAGCTATCTCGGCTCGAGCTTCGCGTTCATCGCCGTCGTCATCGCCGCCACCGGCTATGCCGGGCAGGGGCCGAATCCAAATCTCTCCGTCGCGCTCGGCGGCATCGTTGGCGCCGGCGTGCTCTACGGCGTGATCGCGCTGATCGTGATGTGGTCCGGCGTTGGCTGGGTCGAGCGCCTGATGCCGCCGGCCGTCACCGGGGCCGTGGTCGCCGCGATCGGCCTCAATCTCGCGCCCGTGGCGGTCAAGGCGGTGAGCGTCAACGCGTTCGACACCTGGATCGGGCTCGCGACGGTTCTGATCATCGGCGTGGTGGCCGTTGCCGCTCCAGGCCTGTGGCGCCGCCTGCCGATCATCCTCGGTGCGATCGGCGGATATCTCCTGTACCTGCTGTTCGCAAACGGCCTCGGCTTCGGCAAGCCGATCGACTTCGCGCAGCTCGCGGCCGCGCCGTGGTTGGGCATGCCAAGCTTTACCACGCCGACCTTCCAGGCCGATGCAATCTTTCTGATCGCGCCGGTTGCGGTCATCCTCGTCGCCGAGAACCTCGGTCACATCAAGGCCGTCGGCGCGATGACGGGCCGGAGCCTCGATGGCTATCTCGGCCGCGCCCTGTTCGCCGACAGCCTCGCGACCATCGTGGCGGCCTGCGGCGGCGGCACCGGCGTCACCACCTATGCCGAGAACATCGGCGTCATGGCGGCGACGAAGGTCTATTCGACACTGTTGTTTGCATTCGCGGCCACGGTCTCGATCCTGCTCGGCTTCTCGCCGAAGTTCGGCGCACTGATCCTGTCGATTCCCGGCCCCGTCATCGGCGGCCTCTCGATCGTGCTGTTCGGATTGATCGCCGCGATGGCCGGACGGATCTGGGTCGAGAACAAGGTGGATTTCGCCAATCCTGCGAACCTGATCACCGTCGCCGTGGCGCTGACCGCGGGCGCCGGCGACCTCACGTTCAAATTCGGCGCGTTTACGATCGGCGGGATCGGCACGGCGACCTTCGGCGCCATCATTCTCTACCAGATCCTGACCTCGCCGCTCGCGCGCCGCGCCGGGTGAATCCCTGCGATGCGCAAGCGGGATGGAACAAAACGCCGGTTCCGTCCATGATGAAGCATCCCCGGAGAAAGTTCATGCCGCAGACCGATCGCTCGACCCCGTTTTCCTCCCGCCTCGTCGGCCAATACGCGCTGGTGACCGGTGCCTCGCAAGGCATCGGCCGCGCCATCGCCATTCGGCTCGCGCAGGAGGGCGCGACCGTCGCCATCAACTATGTCGATCACCCCGAGAGGGCCGAGGAGACGCTCGCGCTCGCAAGGACAGGATCGGCTGACCGCGGCCACGGCAAGCTCGATCATGTCGTCGTCAGGGCCGATGTCAGCAATGAGCAGGAAGTCGCCGCGATGTTCGAGACAGTGCTTTCGCGCTGGAAGCGGCTCGACTGCCTCGTCAACAATGCCGGCTTCCAGCGGGAGTCGCCGAGCGAGGAGCTCGACATCGACACCTACCGCCGCATCATCGACGTCAATCTCAACGGCGCCGTGCTCTGCGCGCAGAAGGCGCTCGCGCACTTCGTCGCGCGCGGCGGAGGCGGCAGCATTATCAATTGCTCCAGCGTCCACCAGATCATTCCGAAGCCCGGCTATCTCGCTTACTCGATCAGCAAGGGCGGCATCGCCAATCTGACACGCACGCTGGCGCTGGAATTCGCCGGCCGCGGCATTCGCGTCAATGCGGTCGGCCCCGGTGCGATCGACACGCCGATCAACGCGGCCTGGACGGGTGATCCCGCCAAGCGCGGCGTCGTCACCAGCCACATTCCGCTGGGACGGGTCGGCACCCCGGAAGAGATCGCCGCCGTGTTCGCCTTCCTCGCCTCGGATGACGCCAGTTACATTACGGGCCAGACCATTTACGCCTGCGGAGGCCTGACGCTGTTCCCCGAGTTTCGCGAGAACTGGGCGAGCTAGAAACGTGGATTCACGACCGAAACCACGAACTCATCATCCCATGCCGAACGCTTCAAAAATCTGCTGCGAGCAGGTCGTAGGAGCCCCGGCTGCCGCGGACATACTTCCTGGCCGCAGCCGCACATATCAAGTCGCGGTTGGAATCGAACGCGATCAGAAATCCCGATTCGCTGGAACGGGTGCCCGGTTGAATCCGCTTCAATGCGTCTTCGTCGATGAAGAACGAGGCCTCGATGGCGCTGTCGTGTCCCCAGAACCGCACGGCATGCCGCGTCCGATCATACGAGCGGCTGTGATTTGGAAAGTCGATCATGGTTCAGGCCGATCAGGTTGCAGGTGCCGCGCGCCGGCCTTTTCGCCGTTTGAGTCGGAGCTCGCCGGGTGGCCGACGCTCGACCCGCGTACGTCAGGAACACGGACGTTCCGTCCAGACGAAGACGCGCCGGTTGCGCCTCTCTCAAATGAAGATTTGGCAACAGGGCAGCAATCCGATTCAATGCCGATCGCGACAAATAGTTTCTTGATAAGCCTCGCTATTCGGCGAAGGGATCACTAGATACAGTTTATCACCGCGCGCCCCTCGGCTGTCATCGGTGACTGAGAGCATTGCGCTCCCGCCAGAACCAACAGGCGGTCAGTATGTCGGATTCCCCTAGATTCAGCCTTCGCGAGTGGCTCGTACCTCCGGTCTTGCTACCGGTTTTCTTCGTGGTGTTGATCGCCGCAGCGATGCTCATACAATGGTAGCCGGTCTTGGCGTGCCTTCGCCATCGGCTCAAGCGAGCAGCTCGTCAGAATCGATCCCGGCCTCTTTGGCTTGCGAGTTGAGCGCCAGGGCGATCAACGCCCTCGACCTTGCCCGCAAGATGCCGTCGGGAGACAAGCGCACGGTGGCAATGCGCCGGGCAGCGATTCTCGGAAATGCCGCTGAAATCCTCACGTATTTCTCGGCGGCGAAGGATCGCTGTTGAAGGAGCCCGCATGTTTAAATTTCTGCAGTATCGTGCAAAAGCGGCCGCGTATGGCGAACTGGCGAGGAATTCGCCCGGCAAAGCCGATACGCGCAAATTCGAACAACTGCAGGATAGCCACACATCGCGCGCGGACAACGAGCAGATGCTCGCGGACCAATACGTGGATGCAGTCAATGCCGGGGGGACGGAGCGACTGCGCGGCGCAGCCCTCGCGGCGGAGGAAGAGCGCGTTTTGCGCTGTCTCGGTGCGGCCGTCATCATGCAATGGAATTCATTGCCGACGACGCTCCAGCGGGAGATCTTCGATACCGCCGGATCGGTTGGGACATTGCTGGATACGGCGGCGCTCCGTGGGCAGATTGCCCGGTTTCTTCACAAGCATAGGCACGACGCCGATCCCGCCAAGATCTGACATGTTCAGGGGCTGAGCGAGAGGCGCGGTTCGCGAAGCATATGGACGCAAACAACAGGAGGATCCAGATGGCACTGACAAAATTCCGTATCGATGAACAGCCGCATGCCATGGACGGTCTGCGGCTTCTTGCCCAGGAAGGCACGAGAGAAGTCGAGGCGTTCGTCAGTCGCAAGGTGATGGACGTTTGGGCCGAATCGATCGAGCACAGTGGCGGACGTCAGAGTTTGTTCCGGAAGCAATACAGCGCGCTTGGGAAACGGAACTTTGCCGCGCTTGAGCGCATCGTGAGCGCCAAATACCAGCGGGGCACCGCGTTCAACCGTCAGCATCCGTTTGTCGAGGTGTTGTTCTCGGACATCGCGGAAAGCGGGGAGACTTTGAATCTCAGCGAACTGGTGCGCGAGCCGTTGCCGCCGGCATTTCACCGGCGCGCCTGATCCGATTGGAACGCCGCCCGGTAGCGGTCACTGGTTTGCCAATGTGCCCCGTCATGAAGATGGGAGGCGTGGAGGCTCTGGCCGACCTGCTCGGGCTGACGCAGGCCAAAAACTGATCGCCGGCTTCGAGCTGCTGGCGCGGGAGTGATCTGGCAAAACGACACGGCGTGAACTACATCTGCGCCATGGCAAACCCTCCACAGGCAAACCGTTCGCTCGAAGATTTCGTCGGCCGGCACGAACGTTTGTTCGTGCTGACCGGCGCCGGCTGCAGCACCAATTCGGGCATTCCCGATTATCGCGACAGCCACGGCAACTGGAAGCGGACCCAGCCGGTCAATTTTCAGGCCTTCATGTCGGAAGAGCCTACGCGTCAGCGCTATTGGGCGCGCAGCCTGATCGGCTGGCGGCGGTTCGGCCAGGCGAGGCCGAACGATGCGCATCATGCGCTCGCCCGTCTCGAGGCGAGCGGGCGCTGCGAGATGCTGCTGACCCAGAACGTCGACCGGTTGCATCAATCCGCCGGCCACCGGCAGGTGATCGACCTGCATGGCCGGCTCGATCTGGTGCGCTGCATGGGCTGCGGAGCGAAGACCCCGCGCAACGAATTCCAGGATAGGCTCGGCCGTGCCAATGCGGAATGGCTGACGCTCGACGCCGCCGATGCGCCTGATGGTGACGCCGATCTCGAGCATGCGGATTTTTCCTCGTTCAAGGTGCCCGCCTGCGAAGCCTGCGGCGGCATCCTCAAGCCCGACGTCGTGTTCTTCGGCGAGAACGTCCCGCGCGATGTGGTCGCCACCGCGCAGGATCATCTGGCGCAGGCCGACGCCATGCTGATCGTCGGCTCCTCGCTGATGGTCTATTCCGGATTCCGCTTCGTGCAGGCTGCCGCGAACCGGCAGATCCCGATCGCCGCGGTCAATCTCGGACGCACCCGCGCCGACGATCTCCTCACGCTCAAGGTCGAGGAGCGCTGCGAGGCGGCGCTTGCATTCCTGCTCTGAGCGCGTGGGCCGCACCCTTCTACCGCATAGGTGCCACGCAAAACGGCTCGGACGCTTCACCCCGGGCGTTGTCGCTGGTATGAAAATTGCTGCGGTTTTCGCACAGTTTGTCGATCAGCACGGAGAATTTGGAATGCTTGAGGGAGCCGAGGTGCGGCTTGCCGTTGATATCGGTGGCACGTTCACCGACATCGTGCTGGACGTGGGGCAGGATCGCAAGACGCGCAAGGTGCTGACGACGCCGCAGCGGCCCGAGCAGGCGGTGCTGGATGGCATGCGTCTCATTCTCACTGACGCGCGCGCGCATATGAGCGACATCGACGTCTTCATTCACGGCACGACGCTCGCGACCAATGCGATCATCGAGCGCCGCGGCGCCAAGACCGCGCTGATTGCGACCGACGGCTTTCGCGACGTGCTCGATATCGGCACCGAGAGCCGCTATGACCAGTACGATCTCAGCATCGACAAGCCGAGGCCGCTGGCGCCGCGGTCGCTCCGCTTCACCGTGCCGGAGCGGATCGACGCACACGGCGCCGTTCGCCTCCCGCTGGACGAGGCGGCAGTGCGTGCACTCGCGCCAAAATTGCGCGCGCTGAACGTCGAGAGCGTTGCGATCGCCTTCCTGCACTCCTACGCCAATCCCGAGCACGAGCGCCGCACGGCCGCGATCCTCAGCGAGGAGATGCCCGGCATCTCCGTGACCGTGTCCTCTGCGGTGTGTCCGGAGATCCGCGAATACGAGCGCACGTCGACCGCGGTCGCCAACGCCTATGTGCAACCCCTGATCGACGGCTATCTCGCCCGCATGGCGGATGCCTTGCAGGTCGAGCAGTTCCGCGGCGCGATCTATCTCGTCACCTCCGGCGGCGGCGTCACCTCGATCGAGACGGCGCGGCGCTTTCCGGTGCGCCTCGTCGAATCCGGTCCCGCCGGCGGCGCGATCTTCGCGGCGCAGATCGCAGCGCGGCTCGGCGAGAGCAAGGTGCTGTCCTTCGACATGGGCGGCACGACCGCAAAAATCTGCCTGATCGAAAAATACCAGCCCGAGACCTCGCGCGTGTTCGAGGTCGATCGCGCGGCACGCTTCCTGAAGGGCTCCGGCCTGCCGGTGCGCATCCCCGTGATCGAGATGGTCGAGATCGGCGCCGGCGGCGGCTCGATCGCGCATGTCGATGCGATGAAGCGCGTCACCGTCGGTCCCGAGAGCGCCTCGTCGGAGCCGGGACCTGCCTGCTACGGCCGCGGCGGCCAGCGTCCGGCCGTGACGGACGCGGACGTTGCGCTCGGTATGATCGATCCTGATGCCTTTGCGGGTGGCACGATCAAGCTCAGCCCGGAGCTTTCGAAGGCGGCGCTGTTGCGCGCCGTCGGCGAGCCGCTCGGCCTGTCGGCGGAAACTGCGGCTTATGCCGTGCACGAGGTCGTCTGCGAGAACATGGCGAGCGCGGCGCGCGTGCATGCGGTCGAGCGCGGCGAGATCGTCGGCCAGCACACGCTGATCGCCTTCGGTGGCGCCGCGCCGCTGCATGCGGCGCGTGTCGCCGAGAAGATCGGCGTCTCGCGGGTCATCGTGCCCTCGAATGCCGGCGTCGGCTCGGCCGTCGGCTTCCTGGCTGCTCCCATTGCCTATGAGCTGGTGCGCAGCCGCCATGTCCGCCTTGATGATTTCGACACGGAGGGGGTCTCGGAGCTGCTCCAGGAGATGGTGACTGAAGCGCGCGCGCTGGTGGAGCCGGGCGCGGCCGGTGCGCCGGTGCGCGAACGCCGCGCGGCCTTCATGCGCTATGTCGGACAGGGCCACGAGATCTCGGTCGAGCTGCCGAACCGGCGGCTGACATCGGCCGATCTCGCCGGCCTGCGCCAGAAGTTCGAGGCCGACTATTCGGCGATGTTCGAGCGGCCGATCCCGGGCGCCGCGATCGAGGTCCTGAGCTGGTCGGTGCTCGCGACCACCGATGCGCACAATCCTTCCGTCGTCGCTTCCGTTGCGCGCAAGCCCGCCGGCAAGGCCTCGGGCAGCCGCAAATTCTTCGACGGACGCGCGGGGGAAGTGATCGAGATCCCGCTCTATCGCCGCGAGGACATGGCACCGGGCGCGACCATTGCGGGTCCCGCCGTGATCGCCGAGGACGAAACGTCCACCTTCGTCTCCAACAGTTTTGACGCCCATATCGACGGTGCCGGCAGCATCGTCATGGAACGAAAGGCGGCCTGACCATGAGCAAGGCAAATGGCGCGAGCCTGATCGACCTCCAGATCATGTGGCACCGGCTGATCGCTGTGGTCGAGGAGCAGGCGCAGGTGCTGCTCCGCACCGCCTTCAGCCCGATCGTGCGCGAATGCGGCGACCTCTCTGCCGGCGTGTTCGACCTCAGGGGACGGATGCTGGCGCAGGCGGTGACCGGCACGCCCGGCCACGTCAACTCGATGGCGGAATCGGTCAAGCACTTCATTGCGCATTTCCCGATCGAGACGATGGAGGAAGGCGACGCCTACATCACCAACGATCCCTGGATGGGCACAGGTCATCTCAACGACTTCGTCGTCACCACGCCCTGCTTCAAGGACGGCAAGCCGGTCGCGCTGTTTTCCTGCACCAGCCACCTCATGGACATCGGCGGCATCGGCTTCGGCCCTGATGCCACCGACGTGTTCATGGAGGGGCTCTACATCCCCACGCTCAAGCTGATCGACCAGGGCGTCGTCAACGAGACGCTGATGGCGATGATCCGCACCAACACGCGGCTCCCGATCGATACCGAGGGCGACACCTATTCCCTGGCCGGGTGCAACGACGTCGGCTGCGAACGTCTGGTCGAGATGATGACCGAGTTCGAGATCGACACGCTCGACGAGCTCGGCGACTATATCTGCGATCGCTCGCGTGAGGCCGTGCTGGCCGAGATCGCAAAGCTGCCGAAGGGCAGCTGGCGCAACAGCATGGTCGTGGATGGTTACGATGCGCCGGTGACGCTCGCCGCGACGCTGACGATCTCCGAGACGGGCATCCATGTCGATTTCGACGGCACCTCGGCCGCTTCGAAGTTCGGCATCAACGTGCCCCTGTCCTACACCACGGCCTACACCGTGTTCGGCCTCGGCTGCGTCGTCGCCTCGCAGATCCCGAACAATGCCGGCTCGCTCTCGCCGCTGACGGTGTCGGCTCCCGCGGGCGCGATCCTGAATGCGCCGAAGCCGGCGCCCGTGGCGTCGCGTCATATCGTCGGACAGATGCTGCCGGACGTGGTGTTCGGCTGCCTGCGCCAGATCATTCCGGAGCGCGTGCCGGCGGAAGGCACCTCCTGCCTGTGGAATCTCAACGTCCGCGGACAGACCCGCTCAGGTGCCGGCGGCAATTACGGGTTCTCGATGGCGGTGACTTCGAATGGCGGTACCGG
Organism: Bradyrhizobium sp. S3.7.6; assembly: GCF_054061875.1. NCBI lineage: Bacteria > Pseudomonadati > Pseudomonadota > Alphaproteobacteria > Hyphomicrobiales > Nitrobacteraceae > Bradyrhizobium > Bradyrhizobium sp. S3.7.6. The sequence goes on from NZ_JBSSEQ010000001.1 coordinate 1,990,933, forward strand.
CGCGCGCTTTGCGAAGGACGGGCTGTCGGCCACCGCCTATCCGAGTGGTGTGCGCGGCACGCCGGTCGAGATCGCGGAGACGCAGACGCCGCTGATCTTCTGGCGCAAGGAGCTGCGCCCGGATTCCGGCGGGGCAGGGCGCACCCGCGGCGGCCTCGGCCAGATCATCGAGGTCGGCAGCGGCATCGATGCGCCCTTCGACATCCTCGCTGCATTCGATCGCATCGATCATCCGCCGCGCGGTCGCGACGGCGGCAAGAACGGCGAGGCCGGCTATGTCGGATTGAAGTCCGGCCAGAAGATGCGTGGCAAGGGCTTTCAGACCATTCCACCGGATGACCGGCTGCTGGTGATGACCCCGGGCGGCGCCGGTATCGGCGACCCCAAGGAGCGCGATCGTGCAGCGATCAAGGATGACGTTGAGAGCGGTCTCGTGTCGGCTGACAACGCTGTTGCCGTTTATGGGTAGCTAACGCTCCGGCAACGACTGCGGCGATTACCCGCCGCAGTCGTTCGGCGCCGGCTTCCCGGTAAAGCGGTCGGTCATCCAGTTCACAGCGGCCATCGTGCTCGCCTGCGCGGCGCGGCCGTGTCCGATGTTGGGAAGGGTGACCATTTTCACGGGGCTGCCCGCCTTGCACAGCCGGCCCATATAGGCGCGCGTCACCGCGGGCCGGATGATCTGGTCGACAGTCCCTTGAGCGAGGAACACTGGCATGCCGGCGGGCAACGTGGCGGCGCTGTTCTTCTCCAGCAGCGAGCGCCAGGGCTCGCGCTTGGTCGGATCCGGCACGGTCAGAAAATATTTCTGGAGCGGCCGCTCGGTCCGCTGCCGGATGAAGATATCGAAGGGACCTTCGATGCATTCGCGCGCCAGCCGGTCGATCGCCGGAAGTGCGCGCGGATCGACGACACCGTCGAGCGCGGCGTCGTAGACGCGATGCCATGACCACAGCGTCATCGCTGTGATGTTCTTGCCGCCGACTGAGTTGATGTCGTCGCTCATCAGCGTGGCGAGATCCGTCGCGGGCGCCGCAGCGGCAACGCCGAGCAGATGGAGATCGGGCGCATAGGTCGGCGCCAGCTGCCCGGCAAACAGCACAGCCTGTCCGCCCTGCGAGTGTCCCCACAAGGCAAAATTCTTGGCCCCGCCGGCGCCCGGCAGATCGCGCGCGACGCGCACGATGTCGAGCACGGCGCGGCCCTCGCTCTCGCCGACGAGATAAGGATGCGGACCCGGCGTGCCGAGCCCGGGATAGTCGGTCGCCGCGACGATGTAGCCACGCGCCACCATCGAGCGCAGTCCCTGGATCTGCTGGAACAGGAAGATCGCGAGCGACGGCGCGCAGCGCGGCACGATGCCCGAGGTCGGATGCGCCCAGGCGACGATCGAGCGGCCGCCCGGTGGCGGCGGTCCTTGCGGCACGATGACGACGCCCGAGACGAGAATGGGCTCGCCCTTCAATCCGGTCGAGCGATAGAGCACGCGAAAGGCCGATGCGCCGAGCGGCGCGCCATCCATTGGCTCTTGCCGCACCAGACTGCCAGGCGGTCCGTCCGCAAGCGATGCCGGTGCGTCGTAAAATGCCGATTGCGCGTGGGCAGTCACGATGCCGGCGGCGAACATGACGAGTGCGGCCATCAGAGCGCGGGCGGCGACAAGCATTTGCGATCCGCTCCAGCGCACGATCACATCCCGTACAGGATTTTCAGCTCGCCGCTCGCGCGCAACGCGAGTGTGATCCCGTCGGCAAGCAGCAAGGCCTTGTCGAACTGCACCGAGGAGAGCTTGCCTTCCATACGGAAGCCGTCCTTGAGCGGACGCGTCAGCCGCTGGTTCGCCGCCATCAGCAGGTTCTGGTAGGAGACGCCATAGTCAATGTTCACGGCCTGCTTCAATTGCGCGACGATCGACTGCAAGCCGGGGTTTGCCTCTCCGTCCTGCGCGGCGAGATCGAGATCGGCAAGCGCGACGCTCTTGCTGGTATCGTCCACCTTCAGTGCGCCGGAGAGATAGCTCCATTGGCCTGCATTGGGGTCGCTGTCCGACGTCTTCGCAAGACGCAGGCCGATCACAAGCTTGCCCGCCGACGGATAGACCTGAACCTCGCGCAACGCGCTGTCTTGCGCCGGCAGCGCGGCGATCGCCTGGCTGATCTTGTCCTTGATCGCGTCATAGCCGAGCCGGACCGGAAGGATGACGTCGAACGTTCCCGGCGTGGTCACGTCGGTGCCAAGCGGCGGCAGCGATGTCGGGGTGACGCTCGTACCCTGCTGCCCAATCGACGTCACGGCGCTGCCGGAGAGTTCGAGCGAGCCGGACAACACCTTGTCGTTGGCCCGCACGCCGGCAAATGCGGCAGCTTGCGGCGTCACTTGCAGCCACACCGGCGGCTCGTCGGCGAGCTTCATCGGTTCGAACGCATGCGTCCAGGCAGCGGCCGCCTTGTCGCGCAGATTGAGTTTCCTTGCTGCGGCCAGGGCACGTGATCGCACGCGCGCGAGCTGCGTGCGGATGCGCGGCTCGACGTAGGGCGCAAGATCGACCTCGCGGCCGAGCACATGCAAATAAGGTGCTTCGCTCCAGTGGAAGGAGTCGCTGAAATTCAGGTCGAGCGACCAGTCCTTGCGCAGCGCGGGCCGTGCCTCGGCCTCGATCGTCGCGCGCGCTTCGGTCTGGCCGCGGATGCGCGCGGTGAAGCGGTTGGCGCCCTGGCCTTCGGCCGCGCCGTAGATCGAGACTGCACCATAGACTCGGTCGCCGCGGCCATAGAGCGAGACGCCGCTGGTGCGATTGACGAAGCCAAACACGTCGCAATTGGCGTTGACACGGAACATCAGTACGCGGCGGTGCACGCAGTTGACGCGCTCGTCGATGGTGGCAAGCCGCTTGGGGATATCCTGCTCGATCGCCTTGGCGAGCGCGGGAAGACCGAACTCGATGGTTGCGGACACTCGCGAGGTCGCGGCGAGCGGCGCCGGCGGATCGGGAGCGAGCGGCGGCTTGTCGGCGGCGTGCGCGACTTGCGCGAGTGCGGTGAGGGCGAGCGCAACAAGCCCGGCACGTTTCGTCGAACGAACAATTCGCAAAGAAACGGGCATTCTTCTTATTCCAGCTTGGCCCTGCTTCGCGCCCAGGCCGCCGGCCGCGGGGCCATTCGGTCTTCAGAGCAAAATCGCGGTAGGAGAGGGCGGTCGGTGGATCAATTATTGCTTGTATTCAATGGTCGCGTATCGCGGCACTTGTATGGCGCGGCGTCGCGCTTTGAGCAAGGCTTTGTATATCGCTCCGGCATGATGGCCGTTCTTGAATTGCTCAAAAGAGATTGACGCCGCCCCCGTCCAAATGATCACGCGATGAAGCTTCTCCGTGGGCGCTGCGATTTTTGAGTCCGAGATCTGCGGCCAAGACGAAACGGTCAGCGCAGCTGACGTTTCGAATTCGTGCTGCGCGTTAAATTCGCGCCGCTCGCGCATTCCATCTTTGCGCCCTCCCTCATCCGGCGTACTCTGTGAGAGCGAGCAGGAGTGCAACAGCAACCAGTCCAGGAAACGTAGCTCCTTTTGGCGATGTCCGCCGAGAGAGATCGAGAGCTGTTGGCAGCTCATATGCGATGGAGAAGAACCGACACTTAGCGAGCTGCAAACATCCCTCGCAGCGTCTGCGAGACACGAGTTCAACAAAACACAAAAGCGGGAGGAACGGATGAAGAAGCGTTGGTGTAATTCTGGTCTACCTCTTGTTGTCGGCGCGACACTTGCGGCGTCGGCGGCGTTGGCCCAATCCGTGGATACTGCCCGGATCGAGAACGCCGGTCAGAACGATTGGCTCACCTATCATGGTTCATACAAATCCCATCACTACAGCCCGCTCGCGCAGATCAATGCGAGCAACATCGGCAATCTGGGCGTAGCCTGGACGCACATTCCCGGACGATCGACGCGCGGCCTGCAGTCAATGCCGCTCGTGGCCGACGGCGTGCTCTATTATTCGGGTTCGTACAGCCGGGTCTTTGCGCTGAACGGCGCGACCGGCGAGGTCATCTGGTCGTTCTTTCCGGAACTCGATGAGGCGCTCATCAGCCGACAGACCCACTCGCCCTACAACCGCGGTGTAGCCCTTGGTGAAGGCAAGGTCTTCGTCGGTACGATGGATGGTCGTTTGTTCGGGCTCGATGCGAAGTCGGGAAAGGTTCTCTGGGAAACCAGGCTGATCGACTCGCAGAAGCTCACGGTCGGCTTCACCGGCGCGCCGCTTTACGCGAAGGGAAGCGTCATCATCGGCTCGCAGGGGGGTGAATGGCCAGGTCGCGGCCCGATCTTCGCCGTCGATGCCACCACCGGCAAGAAGAAGTGGGAGTTTCTGACGGTCGCGGGCACCGACGAGGCCATGAAGACCTGGGGCAACGATTCCTGGCGCACGGGCGGTGGCGGCGGCTGGATGCCGGGCACCTACGACTCCGAGACCAACTCCGTCCTGTGGGGCACCGCGAACCCGGCGCCGCTCTACGATTGGTCGGGCGCTGATTACAAGACGCAAGGTGCGCGTCCCGGCGACAATCTCTATACGAGTTCGGTCATCGCTCTCGATATCGATACCGGAAAGCTGAAATCCTACCATCAGGAACTGCCTCACGACGCCTGGGACTTCGACAGCGCCGTCGGCGAGTTCGTGATGCTTGAGCGCGATGGCCAGAAATACGTGGTTCATCCGAACAAGGGCGGCTTCGTCTTCGTCTACGACCGTAATCTTGGCGTGAAGAACGTCTGGCGGCTGGTTGAGAACATCAACTTCGTCAAGGATATCGATCCCAAGACGGGCGCGCTGATCGGCCGTCGCGATTTCCCTGTCGGGAAAGTCACTGAAGTACCGCTGTGTCCCTTCATTGGCGGCGGCATCAGCTGGAATGCCGGCTCGTACAACCCGAAGACCGGTCTTTATTACAAGATCGGCCAGGAATGGTGCATGACGCTGGATATTCAGAAGACGACGCCGGTCACCGCGCCCCAGGTCCAGCTCAACATCGGCGCCGACTTCAAGATGGTGCCGCCTCCGAGCGGCGAGATCTACGGACATCTCGACGCGCGCGACCCGATAACGGGCGCGAAAAAATGGGAGGTTCGCTTTCCCGAGCCGCCGCTTGGGAGCGTTTTGTCGACCGGGGGTAATCTTGTGTTCGTACCCGACTCCCGTGGCATCCTTCACGCCTACGATGCCGAAACCGGGGCCGAGTTGTGGAAGCACAACAACGGCACCGGCCACCAGGGCGGTATCGTCAGCTACTCCGTCGGCGGCAAGCAATATATCGCCGTGGCGGCCGGCTTCGGCGGCATGCTGGCGGACGAATATGCGCCAAACTTCGGCGGCGTCTACAAGAGCATGCCACGTGACGACGGCGCCCTCGTCGTCTTCAGCTTGAAATAGTCTGTCTCAAACGATCTGCCGAGGAGCGGGTGGCAAACCCGCTCCTCGGTCGATTGCAGCGGCGGGCGTGATTCAGGAATGGAGCGGACGTGTTGAAACTGCATTTGAAGTCGCTTCCGGCGGTGCTGGGCGCTTCGTTGCTGTGCGTTGTGGTGGCTCGAGCTCAATCTGCCACGCCGGCGCCGGACAACGGGTCACTGGACGTCGAGCAGTTGTTCGCAGGCACCTGCGGCTTTTGCCACTCCGACGGCGGCCGAGCTGCTGGCAGGGGACCGCAACTGATGAATTCGCAACGAGACGACGAATTTCTGCACAACCGTATCAAGATCGGCAAGCAAGGTGCGATGCCGGCATTCGGCGAGAGCTTCAGTGACGCGCAGATCGACCAGATCGTCAAATATATCCGCGCCTTGAAGCCGCGCGAGGGCTGACCCGCCGGGACCTGATCCATCCAGATGAGACGCGGCATGAAGGCAATTGTCCTGATTATCGTCGGTGCCGCCATCGGGCTGTCCGGACCGGCGCAGGCGCGAACCCTGGAGGCGATCCGCGCGAGTGGCGCGCTCGGACTCTGCGCGCATCCCAACTCGCTTCCTTTTGCGCGCAAGGGCGGCGATCCATCCGGCTTTCAGGTCGAGTTGGGACAGGTGCTGGCACGCGAGCTCGGTGTCTCGCTACGGCTCGACTGGATCATCACGCAGTACCAAATGCGCAGCGCCAATTGTGACATTCTTCTGGATGTCATCGCCGATCGCGAAGCGCAAGGCGAGACCCGCTTGAGGATCTCGAAACCGTACTATCGCACGGGCGTCGCGCTCGCGGTGCCGTCATCCAGCGCGCTCACATCGTTCAAGAGCCTCGGCGAGCATACCAAGGTGGGGGTGCAGGTCGGCTCTGTCGCCGCCATGATCATCGGTCAGCGGCACGTGCCCATATCGATCTTCGGCTTCGAGACCGACAGCCTCGACGCCGTATCAAACAAGGAGATCGATGCGGCTGCGGTCACGCCCACCGCGGCGGGCTACTTCAATCTGACGCATCCTGACAAGGCACTCCGGATTCTGGATCGCGACGAGGGCGTGGCCGATCTCAACTGGAATGTCGCCGTCGGCATGGTCCGCCCGGATGATGCGTTGCGCGAGGCGATCGACGGAGCGCTGGAACGGCTGCGCAACGACGGCACGATCGATCGGATCTACGGTCGCTATGGGATCGTGCTGCAAGCGCCGAGGTAGCTGAATTGCCGAACGAACGACGCCGTCCCGGTTTGGCCAGGACGACGTCGTTATGAATATCTCGCTTTGGCTTAGGCCGCCGCTTTCTTCCGCGCCTGCTCGGCCTTGTACAGCTCGAACTCTTCGGCGATCGCCTTCGCGACCGACGGCCGCTGGCGCAGGCGGTCGTGGTACGCCTTCACGTTCGGCCATTTGGCGAGCTCGATCGGCGGGGTCGCCATGGTCCAGTTGATGACCGTGACGAGATAGGCATCCGCCACGCTGAAATGGTCGAGCAGGAAGTCGCGCCCCTTCAGGTAGTTCTCGAGATAGTCGAGCCGCGACAGGTTCTTCTCCAGCGCATAGGCCTTGGTTTCCTGCGGCGCCTTGCGGTCGAGCAGGGGGATGAACAGGCCCTTGTGCAGCTCGGTGCCGATGAAGCAGAGCCATTGATGCAGCCGGGTGCGATCGATACCCTGGGCCGCACCGAGGCCGGATTGCGGGAACCGATCCGCGACATATTGCAGGATCGCGGCGTTCTCGGTCAGCACCACGCCCTCGTCGGTGCGCAGCGTTGGCACGAGCCCGATCGGGTTGACCGTGCGGAAGTCGGTGCCGTCGTTCAGCACTGTCTTGGTCGGCGGATCGACTTCGAGATAATTCGCTTCGGCGCCGGCTTCATACAGCGCGACGCGGGTCGCCATCGAACAGGCGAGCGGCGAGAAATAAAGATCCATCTTGGGCCTCCTTGGGCAATTCCTCTTTGGGTGTCGCTCAACCTGGCCAGATTGATTTTTGTACCATCTTGTATAATATCGCGGCGGTCAAGGATTAATTTGCGAAATGGTACAAAAATCGAAGCCGCCAGCTGCCGCCAATGAACCGAAGCGGCGTGGCCGTCCGCGCGCCTACGAGCCCGACGTCGCGCTCGGCAAGGCGCTCGACCTGTTCCGCCGGCAGGGTTTTGCGGCGACGTCACTGGACGATCTCAGCGAAGCGACCGGCATGAACCGGCCGAGCCTCTACGGCGCCTTCGGCGACAAGCGCGAGCTCTACATCAAGAGTTACCAGCGCTACCGCGAGGACGCGCGCGCCTCGATGGTCGAGATCTTTCGCCAGGAGATGCCGGTGCGCCAGCGGCTCGAGCGCATCTTCGCGTCCGCGCTGAACATCTATCTCTCCGGCGAGACCGGTCCGCGCGGCTGCTTCACGGTGGTGACCGCGGCGTCCGAAGCCGTCGGCGATCCCGAGATCCGTGCCATGGTTCTGGATGGACTGACCGAGCTCGACAAGGCCTTTGCCAGTTGCTTCCGCCGCGCCAAGGAGAAGGGCGAGCTGCCCGCGAGCGCCGACCCGGCCGTGCTGGCGCAGCTCGCCTCCGCAACCGTGCATTCGATCGCCATCCGCTCCCGCGCCCGCGTGTCGCGCAAAGAGCTCGAGGCGATCGTGAAGGGTGCGATTGACGTGATGGTGGGGGCCAAAAGTTAGGCCGTCGTCCCGGGGCGCGCGCAGCGCGAGCCCGGGACCCATAACCACAGGGAGTGGTTTGGCGACGACTGGTCGTTCGGTACTGCGACCATCCGCAACGATAAATCACGCGGTATGGGTCCCCGCGTACGCGGGGACGACAGCGAGAGTGGGGCGCGTGCGTGCCTCTCTCAGTCTGCCGAAGCGTCTAATATCCCCGTGCCCGGTCCACCACGTTCTCCAGCGCCCCGCCGGCCTCGAACTTTGCGATTTGCTCGGCGACATAGGCCGAGATTGCATCCGCGTCGGTGTCGGCCGCGTTGTGCGGGGTCAGCAGCACCTTGGGGTGGGTCCAGAACCGGCTGTCGGCAGGCTGCGGCTCCTGCACGAAAACGTCGAGCGAGGCCGCGCCAAGCGTGCCGTCGTCGAGGCAGGCCAGGATGTCGGCCTCGTTCTGCAAGCCGCCGCGACCCGCATTGATCAGCACGGGCGCGCCGAGCGGGCTGTTGCGGTTGAGCTTGGTGAAGACGTCGCGGTTGAGGATGCCGTGCGTATCCGGCGTCAGCGGCAACAGTGAGACCAGGATGTCGGTCTTGCGCAGGAACGCATCGATCTGTGCGGCGCCATGGAAGCATTCGACGCCCTCGATCGTGCGCGGGCTGCGGCTCCAGCCGGTAACGCGGAAGCCGAGCCGGCGCAGCACGTCGGCGGCATCCGCCCCCAGCGTGCCAAGCCCCATCACGCCGACGGTGACGGCGCTCGCCGGCCACTGATATTGCGGCTCCCAGCGTTTTGCGCGCTGCGAGTCTCGCAAGTACAGCTCCTGGCGGTGGTGCATCAGCACGTGCAGCACGACATATTCGGTCATGCGATTGGTGAGATCAGGCACGGCGACGCGCACCAGCGGCACGTCGGGCAGGCTCTTGTCGGCCATCAGCGCGTCGACGCCCGCGCCCAGGTTGAAGATCGCACGCAGGTTCGGAAAAGAGCCGAGGTCGCCCGGCACCGGCTTCCATACCGCGGCATAGTGCACCTCGGCCGGATTGAGATCGGAATCCGGCAGCAGAACCACACGGCGACCGCCGCAGACCGCGTCGAACCGGGCCTTCCAGCGCTCAGGCAGCCAGTTCTGCTGCGTGCTGTTGATCAGGACGGCCAGTGTGCCCATGCTCATTCGAAGTGCCTCGTCGGTTCCGTTTTGAAAACCCTCCTTGGCACGATCCGACGGATTTTTCTCGCAAATTTTTTCCGCAGCCCTGTCGGGGCGGGGCATATTGGATCGTCTTAAAAACAAGCGTTCAGGAAGGTGCTGCCCATGCTTTATGCGATCCTCTGCTATCACGACGAGGACTTCGTCGGCTCCTGGAGCAAGGACCAGGACGAGGCCGTGATGAAGAAGCTCGCCGTGGTGCAGGACAAGCTCACACAGCAGGGCCGGCTCGGTCCGGTGGCGCGGTTGCTGCCGACCACGGCCGCGGCGACGCTGCGCAAGGAAGACCCGCCGCTGGTGCTCGACGGCCCCTATGCGGAGACCAAGGAGCAATTGCTCGGCTTCTACATCGTGGATTGCAAGAACCTCGACGAAGCCCTCGACGTCGCGCGCGACCTCGTGGCGGCCAATCCCGGCGGCGCCTATGAGGTGCGCCCCGTCGGCGTATTCCGGCCCGGAGGAATTTCGACGTGAGCGAGGCCGACACCGCCTGGATCGAGACCGCGCTGACCTCGGCGCGACCCCAGGCGGTCGGCGCGCTGCTGCGCTATTTCCGCGATCTCGACACCGCCGAAGAGGCCTTCCAGAACGCCTGCCTGCGCGCGCTCAAGACCTGGCCGCAGAACGGGCCGCCGCGCGATCCTGCGGCCTGGCTGATCATGGTCGGCCGCAACGTCGCCATCGACGAGGTCCGTCGCGCCCGCAAACAGCAGCCGCTGCCCGAGGACGACCAGGCCATCTCCGATCTCGACGACGCCGAGGGCGCGCTCGCCGAGCGGCTCGACGGCTCGCACTACCGCGACGACATTTTGCGGCTGATGTTCATCTGCTGCCATCCGCAGCTGCCGGCGACCCAGCAGATCGCGCTGGCGCTGCGCATCGTCTCCGGCCTCACCGTGAAGCAGATCGCGCGCGCCTTCCTGGTCTCGGAAGCGGCGATGGAGCAGCGCATCACCCGTGCCAAGGCGAAGGTCGCCGAGGCCGGGGCGCCGTTCGAAACGCCTGGCGCGGTCGAACGCTCCGAGCGGCTCGCCGGCGTTGCCGCAATGATCTACCTGATCTTCAACGAAGGCTATTCGGCCAGCGGCGACACTGTGGAGATCCGAAAGCCGCTGTGCGAGGAAGCGATCCGGCTGGCGCGGTTGCTGCTGCGGCTGTTCCAGAGCGAGCCGGAGATCATGGGGCTCGCAGCGCTGCTGCTGTTGCAGCATGCGCGCAGCGCCGCGCGCTTTGCCGCGGACGGCGCGGTGATCCTGCTCGACGACCAGGATCGTACGCTGTGGAACGGCAACATGATCGCGGAAGGCCTGGCGCTGATCGACAAGGCGATGCGCCATCGCCGCAGTGGTCCCTATCAGGTCCAGGCCGCGATCGCCGCGCTGCATGCGCGCGCGTCGACGCCCGAGGAAACCGACTGGACGCAGATCGACCTGCTCTACGGCGCGCTCGAACTGATGCAGCCTTCGCCGGTGGTGACGCTCAACCGGGCGGTTGCGGTCTCCAAGGTGCGCGGGCCGCAAGCGGCGCTCGAGCTGATCGAGCCGCTGGCGCCGAAACTCACCAACTACTTTCATTTCCACGGCGTGCGTGGTGCCTTCCTGATGCAGCTCGGCCGTAACGACGAAGCCCGCATCGCCTTCGACCACGCCATCGCACTCGCCAATACTTCGGCGGAAGCCGCCCATATCCGCATGCACATTGATCGCCTGATCCGGGACAGCCAGCCGAAGGGCGCCAATGGCGGCGCCAGGCAGGGCGCAAAGGCAAAGTGACGGCCAAAAATTTCGTCCCGCCGATTGTCGGCTCCCGCCGTTCCCCTTCGTCTTAATTCCATATCCAGGGAGCCACTCATGCTGAAAGCCATTGCCATCATCGCCGTCGTCCTCGCCGTCGGCATAGCCGCGGTCCTCGTCTTCGCATTGACAAAACCCGATACGTTCCGTGTCGAGCGCTCGCTCGCCGTGAAGGCGCCGGCCGATGCGATTTATCCGCACGTTGCCGATTTCCATTTCTGGATGAGCTGGTCGCCCTATGAGGATCGCGACCCCGGCATGAAGCGGACCTTCGGCAGAACCGCGTCAGGCAAGGGCGCGACCTATGCCTGGGATGGCAACAATAATGTCGGCGCCGGGCATATGGAGATCCTCGAGGCGAGCACGCCGTCGAAGCTTCGGATCAAGCTCGATTTCGAGCGCCCGTTCGAAGGCCACAATACCGCCGAGTTCACCTTTGTGCCGCAAGGCGATGCCACATTGGTCACATGGGCGATGTACGGTCCGGCGCCGTTCATGTCCAAGGTGATGCAGGTGTTCATCAACATGGACAACATGATCGGCAAGGACTTCGAGGCCGGCCTCGCCAGCCTGAAGAAGCTCACCGAGAAGTAACGAGGCTAGCTGCCCCAAGGAGCAGCCAAGGAGCAGCCAGGAAATCGCCAAGAAACTGCGAGGAACTGCCAAGGAATCGCCAAGAAAACGAAGAGGAGAGAAACGATGATCAATGCCTATCTGTTCTATCAGGACACCTGCGAAGCGGCGTTCAACTTCTACGCCAAGGTTTTGGGCGGCAAGATCGACGCCATGATGCGCTCATCGGAAGCGCCGCCGGACATGCCCGCCGCGCCCGGCCGCGAGAAGATGATCATGCATGCGCGGATGTCGTTGCCCGACGGCAGCGTGCTGATGGCCTCCGACGCGCCACCCGAGCATTTTCAGAAAGCCCAGGGCTTTTCGATCTCGCTCACGGTCACGGACCCCGCGGATGGTGAGCGCAAGTTCAACGCGCTCGCCGACGGCGGCACCGTCACCATGCCCTTCAGCAAGACGTTCTGGGCCAAGGGCTTTGGCATGTGCGTCGACAAGTTCGGCATTCCCTGGATGGTGAACTGCCCGGCCGAGGGCATGTGACGGGCGCGTCGGCCTGACACGCCAAGCCGCGATCCCACTCCCGTTGTTACGGGAGTGGGTCACTCATGCCGTCGTCATGTCACACGGCTGATCGCCGCGTGCTCGTTCACCGGAGCGATCCGGTCGCGTCATCGCTTGGCGGCGGCGATTCAACGCAGCGAGGGCAGATCACGAGTTTCGTGCCAAGCTGCCTGTCGTTCTCCGCCTCGATTTCGTCATGGACCACCCACCACGCCTCGGAGAACGGGCGCAACGTGCCGAGCACTCTTTCCCGCTCCTGATTGGGATTGTCCTGCGCAGGCGCCGGGTTCGCGGCGCGCCGCTTTGTGACAGAGGAGCGGTGAGGGGCCTGGTTCGGATCCCGGCCGAGGCCGTCCCATGCGATCGGTCGGCGCTCCTGCGCCGGCGCCGCCGCGCATCCGAGGAGCGCTGCGCAAAAAGTGAGCAAGACGAAGCCGTGACGCAGCATGCCGGACCCTTGGTGCGGTACGCGACACGCAAACTCCGCATGCGGAGCCTTGCGTCGCGCCGGTTAAATGGAACCTAAGGGAAACGACGTGGCCGCCATGGCCCAATATGGAATCGTGCTGTCGCATCACATTGCGAGAGCAGTGAGGCCGCTTCGTGAAATCATGCGGATCGCATCGCACAACAACTGGCGAAATATTAGGCTGTAAACTCCACGACAGAATCGCTAATAATTTCTTCATAAATTCTACAAACTGGGGTGGGCGTAACTTGGGAAGGGAGCGACCGATGGCAGCGGCGCTACAAATCAATTTTGCACTTTGGGGCATGCTCATCTGCGCGACCTTGGAATTGGCGCAGACCATCCAGAGGCTCTACTAGGCCCGACGAAATGCGTGACCGGCGCAATTTCGCCGTCGCGCTTGCCTGCTAGCTCACCAGCAACGCGATGAGCGTGAAGCTGACGCTCGCGATCACGATCATCGAGAGGATGTAGTTGCGCGGCCGCGCCGTTCGCGCACGCGGCGGTCTCCGCCGCTGCAGTGGCTCGCTCGCCTGCCATGCGAGCTCCGACGGCGCGAGCGCAGCCTCTGCGCCCGAGCCGATATATTTCACATAGAGCTCGAGCAGCCGCAGCTCGGACGGCAGGTCCATCAGACCCTCGCGGTGGCGCCGCGACAGCAATTCGAATTCGACGGTTTCCTGGGAGCTCAACTGGCCAAGGACAATGCGTCCTTGGTCCGACAGGCGGTAGTGAAAATCGATGGGCTGCACGGCCTGCGACCGGTTTGAAAATGTGTAATCTTGAAAAAGCGGAACCATCCTAGTCTGTGACCATTGCTGAGATTATGACGGCCCTGCAGCCATCGTGACCCGAGCGGCCTCAATCTGGACGGGGACCATCATAGACGGTCGGGAAAGGCCGCAAACCGCGTAAATTGGGCAGGCATTGCCAAGCGGTTGAGCGGATTTCGTGTCCGGATCGTCGGAATTTTGCAAAACTGCCTAATCGCCGGACAGCGGCGGATGCAACCGGTCACATCGCTGGCGGCCGCCTGTTGCTCAGCGGCAGCGCGGATAGATCGCCGCAAGGTCGCGGCCCTTCAGCAAAAGCAATCTGGACGAGAGGCCACCGTGCCGGCTGATCCAGTCGCGCACCGGGCCGGGATAGGCCTGCAGCACCGCGTCGGAGGCTTCGGGCTCGGCATAAAAACGCCCGCGCCGGTCGACCGAACGCGCCGCGTGGAAGCCGAGTACCGCGCGTTTGGTGACGCAGATGCGCTCGCCCGGCACGATGCTGAGCACCAGCGTGCAGGCGGACAGGCACGGACCGTCGATCACCACGCGCTCGCCGCTCTCGCGCACCTGCTCGAACAGGTCGAGGAACGGCCCGACCTGTCCGCCCGGCGACTGGATGATGCGGATTTCGGCCATGGCGGGGGTAGTGGTAAAGAGCGCAGATGCGAGCATCCAGGCACCCACAAAGAACATGCGTCGCATGGAGCACTCCACTAACTCGATCCCGTAGGGTGGGCAAAGCGTAGCGTGCCCACCAATGGCATCGCAAATCTGGAGGGAAGGTGGGCGCGGCGCTTGCGCGCCTTTGCCCACCCTACGACGTTCACCCGTTCCGCCGTTCGCCGCGCAGCGTCGGCAGGCCGATGCCAGCCGCATCGAAGCCGCCATCGACGGCCAAAATTTGGCCGGTGATGTAGCTCGATCGTTCCGAGCACAGGAAATAGATCGCTTCGGCGAGTTCCTCCTCCAGGCCGTAGCGGTTGAGCGGAATGGCGTCGTGATAGTCGGCGCGGATCTCCCTGCTGTGCACCTGCTTCGCCATCGCGGTGTCGACCGGCCCCGGCGCGACTGCGTTGACGCGGATGTTGAGCGAGGCGAGCTCGACCGCGAGCTGCTTGGTCAGGTGCGCAAGGCCCGCCTTGCTGGTGCCATAGGCCGAACGCAGGGTCGAGGCGCGCACCGCCGAGATCGAGGTGACGTTGACGATGGCGCCGCCGCCTTGCTCGCGCATCAGCGGCGCGGCCGCCTTGGTGCACAGGAACGGGCCGGTGAGATTGACCGCCATGATCCTGTTCCAGTCGGCGTCGCTGGTCTCCAGCACTGGCGCGAACACGGCGACGCCGGCGTTGTTGACGAGAGCATCGAGCCGACCGAAGCGGCTCATGACCGCCGCCATTGCAGCTCCTACGGCGGTTGCGTCGGACACGTCGCAGGTGATTGCCAGTGTGTTATCGGGATTCTTCAGGGCCGCCGTCGCGCCCGCCTGCAGCTCCCCCTCGATATCGAGCAGCGCGACGCGCCACCCTTCGGCCAGGAATTTCTTGGCCGTCGCCAGCCCGATGCCTCGCGCGGCTCCGGTGACGAGGGCGACGTTTTGTGGGGCCTGCGGCATTTGCTAATCTGTCCTGTGTTCGAAAGGGGGCGCGCACGAGCGCCGGCTCCTTTTACTTCGCTTTCGTCCCGGCAAGAAGGGCTCCAGGCCATGCTCATCGATCCCAGCACGATCCCGCTCGAGGAATGGCGGCCAGGTGTGAAGACCCGCATGGTCACATCCGCGCGCAACGGCGCGACCGCGCTCTGCATCTTCGAGCAATGGGTCGATCCCGGCGCCGGCGCGCCGACGCACAGCCACACGGTCGAGGAGGTGCTGACCGTGCGGGCGGGCGAGGCGGAGATGTGGATCGAAGCCCGGCGGATCACGGTGACGGCCGGACAGGTGCTGCTGGTTCCCGCCGGCCGCAAGCACGGTTTCCGTAATTCGGGAGCGACCATGCTGCATGTGCATGCGGTGTTGGCCTCGCCGGTCTTCGAGATGCTGCCGGAAGGGGCGAGTGAAGCGACGCGACGCTGGGAGCGGTAGGATAAGAGCGTCGGTCTCTCTCTCTCTCTCTCCGTCACCCCTGAGGTGGCCGCTTCTTCAGCGGCCCTCGAAGGATGACGGGGATCGTGATAAAGCGAGAGCTTACGCCAGTTCCGCGGATGCGCGCTGCATGTTCGACGACATGTCGGAGGTCACGATGCTCTGCTCCTCGACTGCGGCCGCGGTGGAGGCGATGAACTCGTTGACGCCGGCGATCGCGGCCTTGATCGCGGTGAGCGAGCTCGCAACGTCGCCCGAGATGGTGTTCAGCGCGTCGATTTCGGAGGTAATCGTGTCGGTGGCCTGCTTGGCCTGGCTGGCGAGGTTCTTCACCTCGGAGGCGACCACGGCAAAGCCGCGGCCCGCTTCGCCTGCCCGCGCCGATTCGATCGTGGCGTTGAGCGCAAGCAGGTTGATCTGACTGGTGATGCCCGAAATCATCTCGACGATGCCGCTCATGGCCTGGGCCGCTGCAGTCAACTTCTGGGCCTGACCGTCCGCGGACTCGACCCTGGTGGTCGCGACCTTGGAGGTCTCGCGCGATTTCGCCATGGTCTCGGAGATCTCGCGGATCGAGGCGCTCATCTGCTCGCTGCCGGCCGCGACCGCCTCGATCAGCCCGCGCGCATTGTCGGCCTTCTTGCGGCCGATCGCCTGCGCGGTGATGTCGGTGGCGTATTTCACCACCTTGTAGGGTTTTCCGTTGAGATCCAGAATCGGATTGTAGGACGCCTGGATCCAGATCTCGCGGCCGCCCTTGGCGATCCGCTTGTATTCGGCGGCCTGGTATTCGCCGCGGTTGAGCGTCTCCCAGAAATGGCGGTAGGCCGCCGAATTCTTCTCGTTCGGCTCGACGAACATGGAATGGTGCCGGCCCTTGATCTCGGCCAGCGAATAGCCCACCGCCTTGAGAAAATTCTCGTTGGCGGTTCGGATCGTGCCGTCCATGTTGAACTCGATCACCGCCTGCGACTTCTGGATCGCGGCGAGCTGGCCGTCATTGTCGGCGGCCTTCATCTTCTGCGCGGTGATGTCGGTTGCGAACTTCACCACTTTGAACGGCTTGCCGGTCTCGTCGAGGATCGGGTTGTAGGTCGCGAGAATCCAGATCTCCTTAGCCCCCTTGCCGAGCCGCTTGTACTCGGCCGCCTCGAACTCGCCGCGGTTCAGCCTGGCCCAGAACGCGGTATAGGCCGAGCTCGCGCGGTCCTCGGGCGTCACGAACATGCTGTGATGCTTGCCCCTGATCTCGTCGAGCGAATAGCCCATCGCGCCCAGGAAGTTCTCGTTGGCGGTGACGATGGTGCCGTCCATGTTGAACTCGATCACGGCCTGCGCGCGGTTGATCGCGGCGATCTTGCCGGAGTCTTCCATGGTCTTGATCTTGTACGCCGTGATGTCGGTGGCGAACTTGATGAAGCTGACCACCTTGCCGTTCTTGTCCAGCAGCGGGGCGTAGGAGGCATGAACCCAGACTTCCTTGCCGTTCTTGCCGAAGCGCTTGTATTGCGTGGTCTGGAATTCGCCGCGGTTCAGGCTGGCCCAGAAGTCGCGGTAGCGGGCGCTCTCGCGTTCGGCCGGGCTGACGAAGATGCTGTGATGCTTGCCCTTGATCTCGGCGAGCGAATAGCCGCTCATTTTCAGAAGGTTCTCGTTGGCATCGAGGATGGTGCCGTCGAGATCGAATTCGATGACGGCCTGCGAGCGATCGAGGGCGTCGACTTCTGCGAGCGCGTGCTGGATCCTGGCCTTGCTGTTGAAATTGAACACTTGAAGGTCCCCGGAATGGTTCAACTATGCGTCGGCCCAGCTGCAATTGGCCTTCCCGAAAAAGTTGCATGCACGCGTTGATCAACTGTAAACCCTTGCAGCAAGCTGCGCGGTCTCCGTAGTTCCGCGTGCGCCGGCCATGTTGTTCTACGCGCGAAGATTCTCGTCCTATAAGCACGGCGGTGGACATAGTCGGTCCGTAATCGTACGGACCCGCCTCGCGATATTTTCGCATGGTCTCTGTTGAAATTCGGCACGCAATGTCGGGGCACGCGTTCGTGCATCGTCTTCAAGAGGATCTTCTCTGCGGAGACCATCAATGCCTGACGACCGCGAGCGCCTGATTCGAGACCTCTTCGCAGCCTATCTCGGCAACGACCGGCAACGGGTCGCCGACGCATTGGCCGATGATTTCCGCTTCACCAGTCCGTTCGACGACGACATCGACAAGGCGGCCTATTTCGAGCGCTGCTGGCGGGACACCGGCTGGATCGCGCGACACGACATCGAGCGGATTTTCGTCCGGGGCGACGAGGCCTTCGTCACCTATCTCTGTCTGGCGAAAGATGGCAGGAGCTTTCGCAACACGGAGTTCTTCGCCTTTGCCGGTGGCAAGGTCAGCCGCATCGACGTCTATTTCGGCGCGGCCCGGAAGGATGGGCGTTTTCTGCCGCAGCCGCGCTAGCGGCCGGCGCAATGACCTCCGGAATAATTTTCATCACCTTGTCGGTTCCGTAAAGGTTGGTTCGTCTTAGAAGTAAGGGTGGGCGGCCCGGGCCGCCGCTCCCGTCCTTCCGGGGGTGGCGCCGCGCCGCGCAAACCCGAAACGACAAAGCAAGCAAGGACTGCTCATGCGATTCATGATGCTGATGATTCCGCTCGGCTACGAGACCGCGCCGCCGGACGTGCAACTCGATCCCGAACGCGTCGCCGCGATGATGCGCTACAACGAGGCGCTGAAGGATGCCGGCGTGCTGATCACGCTCGACGGCCTTCACCCGCCGTCGATGGGCGCGCGCGTCTCGTTCGCGACCGGCGAGCCCATCGTGACCGACGGTCCCTTCGCCGAAGCCAAGGAAGTCCTTGGCGGCTACTGGATGATCGAGGTTGCCTCGCGCGAGGAGGCGATCGCCTGGGCGAAGAAGTGCCCGGCTTCCGCCAATGAAGTCATCGAGATCCGGCAGGTGCAGGAGATGGCCGACTTTCCGCCGGAGGTGCAGGCAGCCGCCGCCGGCTTCGACGATCTGAAGACGTAGCCGAGACGGCCGCGGATCAACTCGCGGCTCGTCAATCCATCATCCATCAACAAAGGAGAGTACCAATGAGCACCGATACCTATCTCGCCGTTTTCCTCGGCAGCAAGACCAGCCCGCAATGGGCCGCATGGAACGCGATGTCCGAGACCGCGCGGAAGGCGAAGGAGCAGGAGGGCATGGCGGCCTGGAAAGGCTGGGTCGAGAAGCATCAGGGCGCGATCCAGGCCATGGGCGGCCCTCTCGGCAAGACCAAGAAGGTCGACGGCAAGGGCGTCGCCGACATCGCCAACGAGATGGGCGCCTTCACCGTGGTCCGCGCTGCGTCCCATGAGGCCGCAGCCAAGATGTTCGAGAACCACCCGCACTTCGCGATCTTCCCCGGCGAACGCGTCGAGATCATGCCGGTGCTGCCGATCCCCGGCGGCTAGGCCGTGTCATTCCGGGGGTGCGCACACGCGCGAACCCGGAAATCTCGAGATTCCGGGTTCGGCTCGTCGAGCAGCCCCGGGTCGAGCCGCCCCCGGAATGACGAGTTGGCCGGTTAATCAAATCCGGCCTGCGCTAGTGACTTCACGCCCGGCTCATGTAAAAGCTGTTCACATGAGCTGGCGTAAGGACCAGGGCCGCACCGAGCGCGGCTATCACCACGGCAATCTGAAGGAAGCCCTGTTGCAGGCTGCCCTCGGGCTGATCGCCGAGAAGGGCGCGGCCGGCTTCACCTTTGCCGATGCCGCGCGCATGGCCGGCGTCAGCGCGGCGGCGCCTTACCGGCATTTCCGCGACCGCGAGGAGTTGCTGTCCTCGATCGCGCAGCGCGGCTTCGAGCAGTTCGAGCAGCGCCTGACCGCGGCCTGGGACGACGGGCGCCCGGATACGGTCACGGCGTTCGAGCGCGTCGGCAAGGCCTATCTCGCCTTTGCCCGCGAGGAGCCTGCCTTCTACAATGCGATGTTCGAATCAGGCGTGCCGGTCGATTCAAATCCGGCCCTGCAGGCCGCCAGTGAACGCGCCTTCAACATCATTCGCGCCGCCGCCGAACGGCTTGCGGCGCTGGCGCCGCCCGGCACGCCGCGGCCACCGGCCATGATGATGGCGCTGCACATCTGGTCGATGGCCCACGGCGTGGCCTCGCTGTTCTCGCGTGGCGACGCCGCGCGGCGAAAACTGCCGATGTCGCCGGATGACCTGCTCGAAGCCGAGGTGCTGATCTATCTGCGCGGCCTCGGCTTCCCGACCGACCGCCGTCCGCCGGCACGAAGCGCCGAGCCGCCGCCGGTGCCACCGGAGGCATCCTCCGGTTCTGGCCTGCCGCCCGGCGGCCCCTGGGGCAAGCCGAAATAAAATTGCGCAAATAATTCGGCGACCCTGTCAGGCGGCCGGCTTGACAAAATCGCGGGATGGTCTAGCTATGTAAATGTTATTTACATTCACAACGGCGCTGGTGCCGTGATGGAGATGGAAATGGCCTACACCGCTGATGTCAATCGATGGCGCGGTTCCTCTGACGAACGCTATGAGCGCCCCCACATGCTCGATACGCCCTGGCATCCCGGCTGGATCGCCGTGACCATCCTCGGCTTCATCATCTGGTGGCCGATCGGACTTGCCCTTCTCTTTTTCACACTCGGGAGCAGAAAAATGGGTTGCTGGAGCCACCAGGATCGCTGGCAGAACAAGATGGAGCGGATGCAGTACAAGATGGACCGCATGCGCGGCCGCATGGAGCGCCGTGGTTTCGGCTTCGGCTTCGGCCCGCCCTCGAGCGGCAACCGTGCCTTCGACGAATACCGCACCGAGACGCTGCAGCGGCTCGAGGAAGAGCAGGTCGAGTTCAGGAACTTCCTCGACCGTCTGCGTCACGCCAAGGACAAGGAAGAGTTCGACCAGTTCATGGCGCAGCACAAGACGCGCCCGACCCCGCCGCCGACCGACCAGCCGCAGGGCTGATCTAAATAGGCTGATCCGGGGTCTGCCTCTCAAAGCCTTCAGGCGCATGCCCCAAAGTCCTGATGGCCCCGAGCCGGCCGCCTGCGCAACCCGCAGGCGGGTGGTTTGGTTTTTGGGGACCCGAACCAACCGCCGAGGATCCGACACCAAGACTTGCGCGTGCCACCTCAATCCGCCGCGCTGCTGGACGACACGCATCATGGACCTCTACACCCGCCTGCTGCTTGCCGTGACCGCCCTGGCGGTGCTGGGCTACATCGGCTTGGTCTATGGCAGCTGCGCGTCCGATCCCGATTGCCATTTTCGCCTCTGCGCCGGCGGGCGTGCGTTCTGCGGCGTTGATCACGTACATGTGCAGGATCGGTAGAACCCGATCCGCACCACGCCCGACCAAGCCCTGACGGCGCATCTCCCGCGCGCTGACGGGTACGACCATGACCAACGCCGAACGCAAAAAGATCAGCCATAGCATCGCGCTCCTTGAGCGCGCCTCGGCGCTGTTCGACCGGTTCGGAAACACCGTGCCGGTGGCGATCGCGTTCCTCAATGGATGGCAGACGGAAGTCCAGCTCTATCCGCAGTGGCAGCTCGGCGAATCCTGGCGGTTCTTTCTCAGCCTTTATCTCTATTGGTTCGCCTCGTTCGCACTCAGCCGCGCGGTCTCGTTTGCAAAGGGGAGCATCGCCCCATGATCCTGCTCCGCGATGTCGCGCTCTTCGTCCTGCCGGTGCTCATCGCGGCGGGCGGCTGGCTCTACGCGCTCAGCCTGCGCAAGCGGGCCCGGCCCGGTCTTGAGGGCGAAAGCAAGCGCGTCCCGGCGGCGTGACTGGCGCCCCGACCCGGACCGCCTATATTCGCCTTCACAAGAGTGGGCGGACCGGAGGCGACAATGGCGGAAGCTGCGATCACGGCGAGCGACGGCCTCTGGCGACAGATCCGCAGCGAGGCGCAGCGCGCGGCTGATGCAGACCCCGTGTTCGGCAAGGCCCTTGCGAGTGCCATTCTCGCTCACGATGATTTTGCCGCCGCTTTGGCCGATTTGATCGGGCAGCGGCTCGGCAGCGGCTCCACCGGGAGCACGCGCTTCACGTCCTGTTCCCGCGACGCCTTTCAAGGCGAGCCAGAGCTGATCGAAACCGCCAGCCGGGATTTGCAGGCCATCGCATTGCGCGATCCCGCCATCACCGACCTGCTGCCGCCGCTGCTGCATTACAAGGGCTACGTCGCGCTGCAAGCCTGGCGCGTCTCGAACTGGCTCTGGCGTCATGACCATCGCGACGCGGCGCTGCTGTTTCAGAACGAGGCGTCCAACCTGCTGCAGATCAGCATTCATCCGGCCGCATCCATTGGATCGTCCGTCTATCTCGACCACGCCACCGGCATCGTGATTGGTGCGAATGTGGTGATCGGTGACGAGGTCACCATCCTCCAGAGCGTCAGCATCGGCCGTCGCGGTGAATTGCCGACGCGCTCGCCGCGTATCGGCCGCGGCGTCTACATCGGTGGCGGCGCGACCATTCTCGGTGACATCAATATCGGTGAATTCGCCAAGATCGGCGCCGGTGCTGTTGTGACCGGTGACGTGCCCGCCGGCTGCACCGCGATCGGCAATCCCGCGCGATTGACCAATTGCCCCGAGCCCGCCTCGGCGGCCTGACCCTATCAACCTTCGGAGAGTTGCAATGAAGACGGCAATCGTGATCGGCGTTGGACCGGACCGCGGGGTCGGGGCCCGGCTTTGCAAGCGTTTTGCGGCCGATGGGCTCAAGGCGATCGTCGCGGGCCGGACGCTGTCTGCCTTGCAGGCCGTTGTAGACGACATCACGAAGGCGGGCGGCGCAGCCGTGCCCTTCGTTGCCGATGCGACCAGGGAGGGGGACATCGTCGCGCTGTTCGATGCCGCCGGCGACAACCTCGACCTCGCCATCTACAACGCCGGCAACAACACGCCCGGCAAGATCATCGAGATGGACGCCGACTATTTCGAGAATGCCTGGCGCGTGGTCTGCTTCGGCGGCTTCCTGTTCGGCCGCGAGGCGGTGCGGCGGATGGTGCCGAAGAAGACCGGCGCGCTGCTGTTCACGGGCGCCAGTGCCTCGCTGCGCGGACGCTCCGGCTACGGCGCCTTCAACTCGTCCAAGGCCGGCCTGCGCACGCTGGCGCAGGCGATGGCCAAGGAATACGCGAGCGACGGCATCCATGTCGGCCATGTCGTGGTCGACGGCGCGATCGCCGGCGACAAGATCTTTTCACGATTCCCGGATGCGGCCGGCCGCGAGGACAGCCTGATCGACATCGATGGCATCGTCGATGCCTTCGCCTTCCTCTATCGCCAGCCCGAGCGCGCCTGGTCGTTCGAGCTCGACGTGCGGACCTCGAAGGAGAAGTGGTAGAGGGGCGGCCCTCGACCATTTCTACCGCCGTCATTGCCCGCGAAGGCGGGCAATCCAGTATTCCAGAGACAGCATTGAGATGCGGAGGAGCCGCAGTGTACTGGATACCCCGCTTGACGCCTACGCTAAAGCTTCGGCGCCCCTGGACCGCAGCCCCGGCGAAGCCTTGGCGTAGCCGGGTCGCGGGGTATGACAGTCGTAAGGGTGGCGTAGATCAATACCCCGCCGCCAGCCCACTGTTGCGGCGTGGATCGTTCGCACCGTAGTAACGATTATTGCCGACTTGCTCGCCGTTCAGTGACGGCGCGCCCACGATGATGACCGCCAAATGGTTCGCCGGTTGCGGCGGCCCGAATTTGTGCCCCATCCCTTCTAGAATCTTCTGCGTGTCCGGCGACAGCGCATAGTTCTCCACGTTGGTCATATCAGGCAGCCATTGCTGGTGGATGCGTGGCATGTCGACGGCCTCCTGCGCGTTCATGCCGTAGTCGATCGCATTGATCATGGTCTGCAACACGGCGGTGATGATGCGGCTGCCGCCGGGCGTGCCTACCACCATGACGGTCTTGCCGTCCTTGGTGACGATGGTCGGGCTCATCGAGGACAGTGGACGCTTGCCGGGAGCAATCGCGTTGGCCTCACCCTGCACCAGGCCATACAGGTTCGGCACCCCGACCTTGGCCGTGAAGTCGTCCATCTCGTCGTTCAGCAGCACGCCGGTCTTGGCCGCCGTCACCTTGGCGCCGAACCAATCGTTCAGCGTGTACGTCACCGATACCGCGTTGCCGTCCTTGTCCGCGATTGAATAGTGCGTGGTGTTGCTGCCCTCGTGCGGCGCGACGCCCGGCTTGATGTCCTTGGAGATTGCGGCCTTGTTCGGATCGATCACGGCGCGGATCTTGGTCGCGTAATTCTTGTCGAGCAGGCGGTCGAGCGGATTCTTCACGAAATCCGGATCGCCGAGATAGCTGTTGCGGTCCACGTAGGCATGCCGCATGGCCTCGATCTGCACGTGCACGGCCTGCGCGGAATGGTAGCCCAGCTCCTTCAGAGGATAGCCCTCCAGGATATTCAGGATCTCGCAGATGACGACGCCGCCCGAGCTCGGTGGCGGCGCGGAAATCACGTGATAGCCGCGATAGTCGCATTCGACAGGCGCGAGCTCGCGCGTCTTGTAGCCGTCGAGGTCGTCCTGCGTCAGGAGGCCCTTGCCGGCCTGGCTCGATGCCACGATGGCGCTGCCGACCCAGCCCTTGTAGAAGCCGTCGGTGCCCTTGCTGCTGATCTCGCGCAGGGTTTTCGCCAGTTCGGATTGCAGCAGTCGATCGCCCACGCCGAACGGCTGGCCGTTGTTGAGGAAGATCGCGCTCGATGCTGGATCGTCCTTGAAATCGTCGGTTGCCGTGCGCAGCAGGTCGATGTCGCCCTGGTCGAGTACAAATCCCTGTTCGGCGAACTGGATCGCGGGAGCGAGCAGGTCGGCGCGCTTCATGGTGCCGTATTTTTCGCGCGCATATTCCATGCCCGAGACGGAGCCTGGCACACCCACAGCCAGATGTCCCTTGGTCGAGATGCCCTTGATGACGTTGCCATCCTTGTCGAGATACATATTGGCCGTCGCCGCCTTGGGCGCGGTCTCGCGGAAATCGAGGAAGGTCTTGCGGCCGTCGGCGAGCTGGATCGTCATGAAGCCGCCACCACCGAGATTGCCGGCGGCCGGATAGACGACGGCCAAGGCATAACCGACGGCCACAGCGGCATCGACGGCATTGCCGCCGCGCTTCAGCACATCGACGCCCACCTGGGTCGCCAGATGCTGCGCGGACACCACCATGCCGTTTTGCGCGGCGACCGGTGCGACCGACGCCGCGCGCGCGGCGCCGAACGTGACGAGGCTGACCGATATGATCGCGGCGGCCATCCACCGCACATTGGTTTGTGGTTTCGGCACTGGACGCTCCTCAGGCTGGGCCGGTGATGCCGGCACGTTGTTGTCCGCGAGCGCAGCCTATCAGCTCGTGCCCGCCGTGAGATGCGAGATGGAGCATGTGGTCGTGGTGTAGCTGTGGCGCACGCTAAGCTCCCTGCGATTTCGGGCTGGGCAGGGGAGGAGGTTCCAGAAGGGGCGTCCGTTGTGCCCGGTGTCATAGCGCCACGAGTCCGACTGCGCTCCCTCCCCCTTGGGGGGAGGGGGGGCAGAGGGGTAACCCAGGAAAAGTGCTCGTTGCGTGCGTCCGATTTCATCACGGTGGGAGCCCCCGTGTGGTACCCCTCTCCCTAGCCCTCCCCGCAAGGGGGGAGGGAACCGACCTCGCCAGTGGACCCGGCTCCGATCCGTCGCCGCCATGTCCCGCGGCAAAGCGGCCAACCGCCTGCGCTGCCTACCTTTCCGGCAGCCAAATTCGGCCGTGGTAACCGCACGTTAACCATCGGCGGGCTCTGTAATTGCGGACAGTCGTGCCCGGAGCCGTGCTCGAGGCCCATAGTTTTGACATCTTGGCAGGGAATGCAGGCGGCCGGCTTTGGACGAGCCCCTGTACCCCAGAAAGACAAGGCTTTGAGCGGGCTTGCCGGCCGCGCCGGTGCTAGCGCGGCTGTTGGGGAACCGGCAGCCATTTGCTGGCCGGAGAGGTCAGGGAAATGATCGCCTTGAGAGGATACTGCTTATGAATCCGGCCGACGTGGCTCAGTCAGCCCTTCCGGTTGCCGCTTCCGCGGACGTGTCGCTGATTGCGCTGTTCTGGCAGGCTCACTGGATCGTGAAAGCGGTGATGCTGGGGCTTCTCGCCTGCTCGGTCTGGGTCTGGGCCATCGCGATCGACAAGATCTTTCTTTACGCGCGCACCCGCCGCTCGATGGACCGGTTCGAGCAGGCCTTCTGGTCCGGCGAGTCGATCGAGGAGCTTTATCGCACGCTCTCGGCCAAGCCGACGCATTCCATGGCGGCCTGCTTCGTCGCCGCCATGCGCGAGTGGAAGCGCTCGTTCGAGAGCCACGCCCGCTCGGTCGCGGGCCTTCAGATGCGCATCGACAAGGTGATGAACGTCTCGATCGCGCGCGAGGTCGAGCGGCTGGAACGCCGGCTGCTGGTGCTCGCCACCGTCGGCTCCGCCGGCCCCTTTGTCGGCCTGTTCGGCACGGTCTGGGGCATCATGTCGAGCTTCCAGTCGATCGCGGCGTCGAAAAATACCTCCCTGGCGGTGGTCGCGCCGGGCATCGCCGAAGCGCTGTTTGCGACCGCCGTCGGCCTTATCGCCGCCATTCCTGCCACTATTTTCTACAATAAGTTCACTTCCGAGGTGAACCGGCAGGCCCAGCGGCTCGAAGGTTTCGCCGATGAATTTTCCGCCATTCTGTCGCGTCAGATCGACGAGCGGGGCTGACGGACGGCATGTATAGTGTGAGGGGCAATTTGGGCACTCGATCATGGCGATGAACGTAGCTAGTTCGTCCGGAGGCGGCGGGCGTCGTGGCCGGCGCAAGCCCGTCGTGGCCGAGATCAACGTCACGCCGATGGTGGACGTGATGTTGGTGCTGCTCATCATCTTCATGGTGTCGGCTCCGATGTTGACGGTCGGTGTGCCGCTCGACCTGCCGCAGACCCAGGCCAAGAGCCTCGAAAACAACGACCAGAAGCCAATCCAGATGTCGGTCGACATCAAGGGCAAGGTCTTCATCAACGACGCCGAGATCGCGATCAACGAGTTGATCCCGAAGCTGAAGGCGATCACGGACGCGCGCGGCGGGCTCGAGGAGCGCATCTATCTTCGCGCGGACAAGAAGGCGGATTACGGAACGGTGGCCAAGGTCATGGGCCTGTTGTCCGGCGCGGGCTTCAAGAAGCTGGCGCTCGTGACCGAGGCGGATCAGGGGTAAACCGGTGAAGGTGAACGTCGACAAGACACTCGTTGCGTCGATTGCCCTCCACGTCCTCGTGCTTGGATGGGGACTGGTCACCTTTAGCAGCAAGGCCTTTGTCGCGGAAGAGTCGCTTCCGATCGACATCATCTCCACCGATCAGCTTGCGCAGATGATGTCGGGGCAGAAGACCGGCAAGAAGGAAGAGCCGAAGCCCAAGGTCGAGAAGATCGCCGAGGCCAAGCCCGAGGAAGAAGCGGTCGGCAAGGTCACCGAGAAGAAAGAGCTGATCAAGACCAACTCGACGCCCGAGCCGCCGCCGAAACCCGTCGAGAAGCCGGTCGAGAAGAAGCCCGAGCCGCCCAAGCCCGTCGCCGAGGCCAAGCCCAAAGAAGAGCCGAAGCCGCAGGAAAAGAAGCCTGATCCGGCGAAGGAAGATCCGATCGCCGAGCTCCAGAAGAAACTGGAGACCAAGAAGCCTCCGCCGAAGCCCGTCGAGCAGAAGGTCGCGGCGGTGCAGCCGCAGCAGCAACCGAAGCCCAAGGAGCGCAGCTTCGATCCCGCGCAGATCCAGCGCGACCTCGACAAGCGCGCGGCGACCCGGCACGAGCTCTCCGGCGCGGCGCTGAATGCATCGGCTGCGCTGGGATCGACGACCGGGACTGCTGCCAACAACGTTGCGACGTGGGGAGGCGCGTTCACGAATGCGGTCCGGCGCTGCTTCACGCCCACCTATAACGGGCAAGACGCCGAGCAATACGAGGCTGACATCGATATCCCGATGAAAATCGACGGCTCGCTTGCGTCCGAGCCGGTTATCGTCGCGGTTCGCGGCCCGTCTCGGTCGATTGCTCAGGCGGTGGCGGAGAGCGCCAAGCGCGCCATCGTGCAGTGTCAGGTCTATTCGTTCCTGCCGAAGCAGCAGTATGACACCTGGAAGACCATTCCAATGCGCTTCGGCCTGAAAGATATGTTGTGACATCCGAACAAAAGAATTTTGCGATGAATGACGTCCTATCGATGAACCGCCGCCGCTTCATGACGCTGACAGGATCGGCGCTCGCGACGCTCGGGGGCGGACATGCCCTGGCCCAGGGCCAAAAGCGGCTCGAACTCAATCCAACGGAGTTTCGGCCGATCCCGATCGCGATCTCCAACTTCGTGCCGGGCTCGCCCGCCGACGGCGACGTCAGCAACGGCGTCACCCAGGTCATCACCAACAATCTGAAGCGGTCGGGCCTGTTCGCACCGATCGACCAGGCCGCTTTCATCGAGCGCATCAGCAACATCGACGTCGCGCCGCAATTCCAGAACTGGAAGACCATCAACGCCCAGGCCCTCGTCACCGGCCGCATGACGCGGGGGCAGGACGGAAGGCTCAAGGCGGAATTCCGCCTGTGGGACGTCATCACGGGCCAGCAGCTTGCGGGCCAGCAATATTTCACCTCGCCGGAATATTGGCGCCGTATCGCCCACATCATCTCCGACCAGATCTATGAGCAGATGACCGGCGAAAAGGGCTATTTCGACAGCCGCGTGGTGTTCGTAGACGAGACCGGTCCAAAGGAGCGTCGCGTCAAGCGGCTCGCGATGATGGACCAGGACGGTGCCAATGTGCGCTATCTGACCCGCGGCTCCGACCTCGTGCTGACGCCGCGCTTCTCGCCGAACTCGCAAGAGATCACCTACATGGAGTTCGGCCAGGGCGATCCGAAGGTCTATCTCTTCAACATCGAGACCGGCCAGCGCGAGATCGTCGGCAATTTCCCCGGCATGACCTTCGCGCCGCGCTTCTCGCCGGACGGCCAGCGCGTCATCATGAGCCTGCAGCAGGGCGGCAATTCGAACCTGTTCGTGATGGATCTGCGCTCGCGCTCGACCACGCGCCTCACCGACACGCCGGCGATCGACACCTCTCCGTCCTACTCACCCGACGGCACCCGCATCTGCTTCGAATCCGATCGCGGCGGCAGGTCGCAGATCTATGTGATGGCCGCGGGCGGCGGACAGGCGCAGCGCATCTCCTTCTCCAAGGACGACACCAACGCCACCTATTCGACGCCGGTGTGGTCGCCGCGTGGCGATTACATCGCCTTCACCAGGCAGGGCGGCGGGCAGTTCTCGATCGGCGTCATGAAGCCGGACGGCTCCGGCGAGCGTCTGCTCACCTCGGGCTATCACAACGAAGGGCCGACCTTCTCGCCGAACGGCCGCGTGCTGATGTTCTTCCGCGATCCCGGCGGCAGCGGCGGGCCGTCGCTGTTCTCCGTCGACATCTCCGGCCGCAACGAGCTCAAGGTGCCGACGCCGGGCTTCGCCTCCGACCCGGCATGGTCGCCGCTGCTGTCCTCGACACCCGGCTAGAGCGCTTGCGAGCGAAGCGGATACAGGTTCGCGTGAAACATCGGGGCTAAGACATTGCGCGTTCAGACGCGCGATGTTTTCGAAAAAACATGCCGATTTTTTCGGGGTTTGGTGCAGGACGCAAGCTTTCCTTCACCTTGTGCCCGGCAACGCTTGCCTAGTTGCTTGATATTTCAGCGGAAACATGTTCGCTATTGCCGAAAAACAACTCGACTTTAACGATGTTCCCTCAGAAAGGCTTCATCAGGTCTGGGTAAAAGTACGCGCCAAACAGGACGCGTAACAAGCCGATGCAGCTGGCCGACCAGAAGCAGAGCGATCGAGACGAGCTGGAGCCGATACTCTACGCCGCTCTCATCAACTCTATGGTGCAGAATTTCTGGGCGATCTTCCTGGGCTCGGCCTCCGCGGCCGTGGCCGCGGTCATGACTGCGCTGAAGACAGGCGATGCCTGGCTGTGGCCGCTCGCATTTCTGCTGATCGCGATCGGCACCGCGCGCGCGTTCCAGATGCGCGGATACGAAAACCGCACGCACCCACTGTCGTTCGAGGAAGCCAAGCACCTGGAGCCGCGCTACTGGCTCGGCGCGCTCAGCTATGCGGCGGTGCTCGGCCTGTGGTCCTTCGTCGTCATCTACAACAATGACGATCCGATTGCCGACATGCTCTGTGTCGCCATCGGCATCGGCTACACCGCGGGCGGCGCCGCCCGCAATTACGGCCAGCCCCGGGTGATCCAGTGGCACGTCGCGCTCGCCTGCGCACCGATGTCGCTCGCGCTGCTGCTGCATGGCGGCTTCTACCACATCGGGCTCGCCGTCCTGCTCGTGTTCTTCTTCGTCGGGCTGAAGAACATCAATCTCAGCCTGCATGCGATCTTCGTCAAGGCGCTGACCTCGAGCTTTCGTGAGTCCGCGCTGGCAAGCCAGTTCGACACCGCGCTCAACAACATGCCGCATGGCCTGTGCATGTTTCGCGCCGACGGCCGCCTTGCGGTGATGAACCATCGCTTCGGCGAGCTGATGGCGTTGCCCGAAGATCTGGTCAAGCGTGGCGCCACCGCTGCCGACATCGTATCGGCCTGTATCGCCGCCGGCTCCATCTCGGCGGAGAGCGGCAAGCAGATCCTGGCCGAGATCGAGCATGCGCGGATCTGCGAGATCGTCACCACCGACCCGGATTCCTCGCGCGGCCGCGCGCTCGCCTGGACGTTCCAGCCGATGACTGGCGGCGGCACGGTGCTGCTGCTGGAAGACATCACCGAGCGTACCAACGCGGAAGCCCGGATCACCCATCTCGCCCGCTATGACGAGCTCACGGCGCTGCCCAACCGGGTCTCGTTCCGCGACGAGATCGAACGGCTGCTGGCGATCTCGCACGACGCCGAGCGTCTCTCCGCGCTGCTGTTCGTCGATCTCGACCAGTTCAAGCAGGTCAACGACACGCTCGGCCATCCCTGCGGCGACCAGCTCCTGTGCGCGGTTGCCAACCGCCTGCGCGAGATGCTGCGTCCCGAGGATTTCGTCGCCCGCTTTGGCGGCGACGAGTTCGTCGTGTTCCAGCAGAACATCAGCTCGGCCGAGGATGCCGCGAGCCTCGCCCGCCGCATCGTCGAACGCCTGAGCGAGCGTTATCGCATCGACAATCACCTGGTTGAGATCGGCGCCAGCGTCGGCATCGCGCTGACCTCGCCGGACGGCGACGTCAGGGCCGACACGCTGCTCAAGAACGCCGACATGGCGCTCTATCGCGCCAAGGCCGACGGCCGCGGCACCTTCTGCTTCTTCCGCGACGAGATGGCGGCCACCGTCGAGGCCCGCCGCATTCTCGAGCTCGACCTGCGCAAGGCGCTGGCCAACGAGGAATTCGAGCTGTTCTACCAGCCGCTGGTCAATCTGAAGTCCGGCAAGATCACCACCTGCGAGGCGCTGCTGCGCTGGAATCATCCGGTACGCGGCACGGTCTCGCCGGTCGACATCATCCCGGTCGCCGAGGACATGGGGCTGATCGTCGATCTCGGCCGCTGGATCCTGCGCCGCGCCTGCATGGAATGCATGAAGTGGCCCGACGGCGTCAGCGTCGCCGTCAACTTCTCGCCGCAGCAATTCCACCAGCGCGACGTGCTCAGCGAAATCCGCTACGCGCTCGAGGTCTCGGGGCTGCCGGCCCATCGGCTGGAGATCGAGATCACGGAGTCCTCGCTGCTTCGTAACACCCAGCTCACCCACGACACGCTGTCGCAACTGCATGCGCTCGGCGTGCGCATCTCGCTCGACGATTTCGGCACCGGCTATTCCAGCCTCAGCTATCTGCACAATTTCCCGATGCAGAAGGTGAAGATCGACCGCTCCTTCCTCGAGGGCATCGACACCGACCGGCCGCTGACGCTGCTGCGTGGCGTGGCGCGGCTGTCGGCCGACCTCGGCATGGCCGTGGTGGTCGAGGGCATCGAGACCAACGAGCAGCTCGAGCTGATCAGCGCAGACGGCACCGTCTCCGAGGCGCAAGGCTATCTGTTCAGCCGTCCGGTGCCCGCCGTGCGGATGCGCCAGCTCCTCAACGCCTCGCATGGACGGCGCGGCGAGGGCCTGCTCCAGGTTGTCAGCTCACGCTCCTTCGCCTGATTCCACATCCAGAAATTGCACGTCGTTTCAGACAGTTGCTGAACCGACCGTAGTGCTACGGGGGTTAACCCTATCGCGTCGATTGCTTTGCATCGTCGTTAAGGAGGTGTTAATAAATCGTCACGCGCGCGCAAGTTGTTCAGCGGCAAATGGCCCAGGTTCGCGTGGTGTTGTTGGTGGTGGGTAAGGAGTTCGAATGCAGTCCTCAGCCAGATCTGTCATTTCGGCTGTTGGACGGGGAGCGGAGCTTCTGACCGACGTCGACTATCATCTCGCGGCGACGGACGCGGAGAAGGAGCAAATCTACAACCTCCGCTACCGCGCCTATCTGCGCGAGGGTGCCGTCAGGGAATCCGCGGAAGCCCGCGTCACCGACCGCTACGACGAGCTGCCGAACGCGTGGACCTTCGGCGTCTATCTCCGTGGCCAGCTCTGCAGCTCCGTGCGCATCAGCGTGCTGACTTCGGAATGGCGCGAGTCCACCTCGGCCGACGTCTTCCCCGACATCCTGCTGCCGCGGCTCGATCGCGGCGAGGTCATGATCGACCCGACCCGCTTTGTCGCCGATCCCGACCAGGTGAAGCGGGTTCCGGAATTGCCCTATCTGACGACCCGGCTCGCCTACATGGCGTGCGAGCACTTCAATGCCGATCTCGGCCTCGCCATCGTGCGTCCCGAGCATCAGGCCTTCTACCGGCGGGTGTTCCTGCACGAGACGATCGCCGAGCCCCGCCTGGTGCCGGGTCTCACCAAGCCCTTCGGACTGATGGCGGCGGATTTCCCGACCTTCCGGAAGAAGGTGTTCGAGCGCTATCCGATCATGCGCTCCACCGCGTTCGAGCGGCGGATGCTGTTTGGGCGCGGCGGGCAGCGCGAGATCCCGCAGCGGTCGTCACTGGTGCCGGAAGCCGCTCACGTCTGATTGCCTGCCGTCACCGCCTCGAGCCGCCGCGCGCCTTTCGGCCGGGGCTCCGTTCATCCCCATCATCGTCCGAGCCCAAAATTCCAGCAAAAGCCTGCACTTTTGCCGGTTGCTGCAGGTTGCTTCACCCTCGCGCCACATTTAGAACCCATTAACCATGACGGTTGCTTTTCGCGGTTTGGGGGCATTTGACCGGCTGAAGCAAGGTTCCATCAAGGTTGACGGAACGTTCGCTTAACCAACCCCCTGTAGACCGGACAGCAGTGGACGAACGTGAGCGTGGAGGCTCCGGAATGAAATACCCTATGCGTATCCTCCAGGGATTGAAGCTGGCTGCGGTGGTTGCGATCGCGCTGTCGATGGGCGCATGCGCGAACAAGAACGCAGCGACGGATGCGATGGCCAATGCTGCGACGCCTGGCAGCCAGCAGGATTTCGTCGTTAACGTGGGCGACCGCGTGTTCTTCGAGAGCGACCAGACCGATCTGACGCCGCAGGCGATCGTGACCCTGGAGAAGCAGGCGCAGTGGCTCCAGAACTATCGGCAGTACAGCTTCACCATCGAGGGGCATGCCGACGAGCGCGGCACCCGCGAATACAACATCGCACTCGGCGCCCGCCGCGCCCAGTCGGTGCGTTCGTTCCTCGCCTCGCGCGGCATCGATCCGAACCGCATGCGCACGATCTCCTACGGCAAGGAGCGGCCGGTCGCCGTCTGTAACGATATTTCCTGCTGGTCGCAGAACCGTCGCGCCGTCACCGTGCTGAACGCGAGCTCCTGACGATCAGTCAGGCGCCGTTCATCTTCAGGAACCGATTATGCCGGCGCCCTCTCGGGCGCCGGTTTTGTTTCAGCCATCTGTGACCGAAACCCCGTGGTGCCAGTCACATTTTTGGCGTACTGCCTTTCAATGTGTGGCGCGTCGCATGTTCCGTCGCAGATTTCGTTTTCGTCGTCAGGGCAAGATGTCATCCAGATCCAAGGTCTTTACCGGCACCGTGGCGATCGCCGCGCTGTTCTCTTTGTGCTCGCCTGCACTGGCGCAGTCGGACGATGACCCCGAGATGCGGATCGAGCGGTTGGAGAACCAGCTGCGCCAGCTCACCGGCCAGAACGAGGAGCTGCAATATCGCAACCGCCAGCTCGAAGAGCGGCTGCGGGCGCTCGAGGGCGGCGCGCAAGCCGCGCCCGGACAGGTGCCGGTCCAGCCCTCGGTCGCAGCCGTACCGCCTGCGCAGTCCGCGCCGGCCTATCGCCAGCAGCAACAGGCTCAGCCGAATTACGAGCAGCCGCAGATCGCTGCTCCCGCGCCGATCGTTCAGGAGCAGCCGGCGCCCGGTGCGCCGGGCGTGCGCCGCCGCGGTGATTCCTTCGATCCGAACCAGAACCCGAATGCGCCCGGCGCGCCGCGCGCGCTTGGTGGCGGGCAGCAGCCGATGCCGGCAGGCGCCCCTGGCGGCGCGCCCGGCGGGCGCGCTGCCGGCGAGCCGCTCGATCTCGCCAACACCAGCCCGCGCTACCAGCAAGGCGTGCCGCCGGCAGCCCAGCCCGGCTATCCGCCGGCACAATCGGGCTATCCAGCGCCATCGGGCGGCACCGGCCTGACGACCCTGCCGCCCTCGGCAACGCCGCGCGACGAGTTCGACCTCGGCATCGGCTACATGCAGCGCAAGGACTATGCGCTCGCCGAGCAGACCATGAAGAATTTCGCGCAGAAACATCCGAGCGATCCGCTGCTCGGCGACGCGCAATACTGGCTCGGCGAAAGCTATTTCCAGCGCCAGCAATATCGCGACTCCGCGGAAGCCTTCCTCGCCGTCACCACCAAATACGACAAATCCGCCAAGGCGCCGGATGCCCTGCTGCGGCTCGGCCAGTCGCTGGCCGCGCTGAAGGAGAAAGAGGCCGCCTGCGCCGCCTTCGGCGAGGTCGGCCGCAAATATCCGCGCGCCTCCGCCGGCGTCAAATCCGCCGTCGATCGCGAGCAGAAGCGGGTGAAGTGCTGACGCGTGGTGTTTGCGCCCTGACAATGCGGATGGCGCCGCGCTAAATAGTCTGGTGATTGCCTGGGCAGCGTCATGTCGGACGACGACAACTCACCGATCTCGGCGCGCGCGGCGAAGCAACTCTTCGCCGAGCTCAGAAGTGCGCCGGCGCTGGTGCTCGCGGTCTCCGGCGGACCTGACTCGGTCGCGCTGATGTGGCTCGCCGCGCGCTGGAAGCGCGGCTTGGCACGCGGTCCGCAATTGACCGTCGTCACCGTCGATCACGGCCTGCGCCCGGAGGCGGCGCGCGAGGCGCGCGAGGTCAAGCGGCTTGCGGCCGAACTCGGGCTGGCACACCGGACCCTGCGCTGGCGTGGCGCGAAGCCGAACACGGGACTGCCTGCCGCTGCACGCGAAGCCCGCTACCGCCTGCTTGCACAGGCCGCGCGAAACGCCGGCGCGAGCCATGTGCTGACCGCCCACACCCGCGACGATCAGGCCGAGACCCTGTTGATGCGCCTTGTCCGCGGCAGCGGGCTTGCCGGGCTGTCGGCAATGACGCGCCTCACGGAGCGCGACGGCGTCGTGCTGGTGCGTCCGCTGCTCGATGTCCCGAAGTCGCAGCTGATCGCGACCTTGAGGCGGGCGAAGATCGGATTTGCCGATGATCCCACCAATCGCGACACCGCCTTCACCCGGCCGCGGCTGCGCGCGCTGCTGCCGCAACTCGCGGCCGAGGGGGGCGACAGCCGGAGCCTGGCGCGGCTCGCAGGCAGGCTGGCGCGCGCCAATGCGGCGGTCGACGTGCTGGTCGATGGCGCCGAACGCTTCCTTCAGCTTCGGGCGCGCGGCGATGCGCCGCAGGCGGGCGGTCGCAGCTTCGAGGCCTCGGCATTCGCCAATCTGCCGGAGGAGGTCCGGCTGCGGCTCCTGCTGCGGGCCGTCAATGCCCTCGGTCATGAGGGGCCGGCGGAACTCGGCAAGGTCGAGACTCTCCTGGCCGCGCTCGATCAGGCCATGGCTGCAAGTTTGGCTGAAAGCCCCCGCGCAGCCGCAAATGGCCGGCCGTTCCTGAAGCAGACCCTTGCGGGAGCCTTGATCAGCCTTGCCGGGGGGCGTATCCACATCGCACCGGCGCCGGCCCGGCGGTCCAAGGGACGGACGAGGGCGGATCAGGGCGGATCATGACACCGGCCGTTTCCGCCGCGCGCCGTCAGGACACCTTAACCAGGCAGGAAAAACCCCGGGCAGATCGCCATTATTTCAGCGGGAATCGCTCTAAGATGGGATAAATAGTCCCATCTCGTTCCCTTGGCAGCGACCGGGGCGGCACCTAAATTGTATCCGTCTAACCAAGAGGATTCCTTGGGGATTTCCTCGCACTGACAAAGTAACTGCTACCGCCCAAGGATCAGGCCGCGATCCGCGCGACCATGAAGGAAGATCGATGAACGCCAATCTGCGCAATTTCGCCCTCTGGGTCATCATTGTCTTGCTGCTGTTGGCGTTGTTCACGCTCTTCCAGAATCCGGGTCAGCGCGCCTCATCGCAGGACATCGCCTTCTCCCAGCTCTTGAGCGAAGTTGACCGCGGCAATGTGCGCGATGTCGTGATCCAGGGGCCGGATATCCACGGCACCTTCACCAATGGCTCAAGCTTCCAGACCTATGCGCCGAACGATCCGACGCTGGTGAAGCGCCTCTATGACAGCAAGGTCCAGATCACCGCGAAGCCGCCCGGCGACAACGTGCCGTGGTTCGTCTCGCTGCTGGTCTCCTGGCTGCCCTTCATCGCGCTGATCGGCGTGTGGATCTTCCTGTCGCGGCAGATGCAGGGCGGCGCCGGCAAGGCGATGGGCTTCGGCAAGTCGCGCGCCAAGATGCTGACCGAGGCCCATGGCCGCGTCACCTTCGAGGACGTCGCCGGCGTCGACGAAGCCAAGCAGGACCTGCAGGAGATCGTCGAATTCCTCCGCGACCCCGGCAAATTCCAGCGCCTCGGCGGCCGTATTCCGCGCGGCGTGCTGCTGGTGGGCCCTCCCGGCACCGGTAAGACCCTGATCGCGCGTGCGGTCGCGGGCGAAGCCAACGTGCCGTTCTTCACCATCTCGGGTTCCGACTTCGTCGAAATGTTCGTCGGCGTCGGCGCCTCCCGTGTCCGCGACATGTTCGAGCAGGCCAAGAAGAACGCGCCCTGCATCATCTTCATCGACGAAATCGACGCGGTCGGCCGTCACCGTGGCGCCGGTCTCGGCGGCGGCAATGACGAGCGCGAGCAGACGCTGAACCAGTTGCTGGTCGAGATGGACGGCTTCGAGGCCAACGAGGGCGTGATCCTGATCGCGGCGACGAACCGTCCCGACGTGCTCGATCCCGCGCTGCTGCGTCCGGGCCGCTTCGACCGTCAGGTCGTGGTGCCCAATCCCGACGTCGTCGGCCGCGAGCAGATCCTCAAGGTTCACGTCCGCAAGGTGCCGCTGGCGCCGGATATCAACCTCAAGACCATCGCGCGCGGCACGCCCGGTTTTTCCGGCGCCGACCTGATGAACCTCGTCAACGAAGCCGCCCTGACCGCCGCCCGCCGCAACAAGCGGATGGTGACCCAGGCCGAGTTCGAAGAGGCCAAGGACAAGGTGATGATGGGCGCCGAGCGCAAGTCGCTCGTCATGACCGAGGAAGAGAAGCTGCTGACGGCCTATCACGAGGGCGGCCACGCCATCGTCGGCCTCAACGTCGTCGCGACCGATCCGATCCACAAGGCGACCATCATTCCGCGCGGCCGCGCGCTGGGCATGGTGATGCAGCTGCCTGAGCGCGACAAGCTGTCGATGTCGCTGGAGCAGATGACCTCGCGCCTCGCCATCATGATGGGTGGCCGCGTCGCCGAAGAGCTGATCTTCGGCCGTGAGAAGGTGACCTCGGGTGCATCCTCCGACATCGAGCAGGCGACGCGTCTGGCCCGCATGATGGTTACGCGCTGGGGCCTCTCGGAGGCGCTCGGCACCGTGTCCTATGGCGAAAACCAGGACGAGGTGTTCCTGGGCATGTCGGTCTCGCGCACCCAGAACGCATCGGAGGCGACGGTCCAGAAGATCGACACCGAGATCCGGCGTTTCGTGGAAGAGGGCTACAACGAAGCGACCCGCATTCTCACCGAGAAGCGTGCCGACCTCGAAGCTCTCGCCAAGGGCCTGCTCGAGTTCGAGACGCTCTCCGGCGACGAGATCATCGACCTGCTCAAGGGCAAGAAGCCGAACCGCGAGTCCGTGCTCGAGCCGGCTACGCCGCGCGCCTCCGCCGTGCCCCCGGCCGGCAAGTCGCGGCCGCGGCCCGATCCGGATCCCGGCCTGGAGCCTCAGCCGCAGGCGTAATCGAGAGGCGCAGATCGAATTGAAAAACGCGGCGGAAACGCCGCGTTTTTTGTTGGCCGATGTTGATGCAGTTGCGCTTCAGACTGCGGTCTCGTGCCCCGGACGCAGCGCACCGCCCCTTCGGCGGTGCGCTGCGGAGCCGGGGCCCATGTCTCCGCATCTTGCCGTGTGGCCTTC
Organism: Bradyrhizobium sp. S3.7.6; assembly: GCF_054061875.1. Taxonomy (NCBI): domain Bacteria; kingdom Pseudomonadati; phylum Pseudomonadota; class Alphaproteobacteria; order Hyphomicrobiales; family Nitrobacteraceae; genus Bradyrhizobium; species Bradyrhizobium sp. S3.7.6. The sequence goes on from NZ_JBSSEQ010000001.1 coordinate 2,029,168, forward strand.
TGGATCCCGGCTCAGCGCAGCAGCGTTGCACGCAGCAGCGCGTCCGGGACACGAGAGAGGTGCGTGTCGTCGGCCCGCAAACTCCGTCATTGCGAGCGTAGCGAAGCAATCCAGAATGTTTCCATGGCAGCAGTCTGGATTGCTTCGTCGCTTCGCTCCTCGCAATGACGGCGTGGATGCAGTTGGGCTCGTAATGGCTCTGCACCGGTCGCGTAGGGTGGGCAAAGGCGCGTAGCGCCGTGCCCACCATCTCTCGGCAATTGCGATAGACGCGGTGGGCACGCTTCGCTTTGCCCACCCTACGATATCTCACTTCGCTGCCGCTCCGGGCCACTCACCGCCACGTTCCAGAAAATGCAGCACGTCGTCGCTGAACTGCTCGGGATCCTGCAGGAACGAGAAGTGACTGACCTCCGGCTGGATCAGCAGTCCGGCGCCCGGAATGTTCGCCGCCATGAATTCGGTGTTCTCGCGCTTGATCGCCTCGTCGTGGTCGCCGTCCACGATCCAGGTCGGGACCTTGATCGTCGCGAGATCCGACGCCGTCCATTTCGGCTGGCTCTCCCACATTTTGGTAATCTCCGCGACGAAGCCCTTGTACTCGGTCGGGGTCGGCGACAGGCGCTTGTACTCCTCGCCAGCTCTCGCGATGTAGGCGTTGAAGACGTCGCTCGACGCAATGTCCGCAACGCCTGACGGATCCGAATTCGCCGCGAAGGCGAACAGCTTGCTCACCCGTTCCGGGTGCTTCATCGCGATGTCGAGGCCGATGATCGCGCCGTCGCTCCAGCCGACGATCGCAGCTTTCCTGATCTTCAGGTGATCGAGCAGGGCGACCACGTCCGAGGCCATCAGATCGTAGCCATAGGGCTCCTGATTGCGGCTGCTGCGCCCATGCCCGCGGCTGTCCATGACGATGACCTGATAGTGCCGTTGCAGCGCGCGGACCTGGCGGCCCCAATAGTTGGCGTTGGCGAGGCCGCCATGCAGCAGGATGACAGGCTCGCCGCGGCCGAAAATTGCGTACCAGACCTTGATGCCGTTGACGGGCGCGAAGCCGCTCTGCGTCGCCCTGGGCAGTGTCGGCGTCGGCGGCAGGTTCAGCCATTGCGGTGCCGCATGTGCCGCGCTGATCGCGATCGTGACGAGAAGCGCGGCGAGAAGATTGCGAAACATCATGATACGCCCTCCTGTTCGATCGGATATTTGCGCACGACAAGTTGGGCGCGTCACGTCGCAACACGGTCCACCACCGAGACGTGAAGCCTCGTGATCTCCATTGCCGGGCAGACGACATCGATCCCACAACGCAACATCCGGGCTCAACTGGGTCGCGCGCTCGGTCTGACCTGTGTCATCGCCACGCCTGCGATCGCGAGCAGCCCGCCGGCGATCAACTTCGGGGTCATGCGCTCGCCAAGGAACAGCACGCTCGACGTCAAGGCGAACACCGGAAGCAGCAGGCCGAAGGGCGCGACGCGGCCCATGGAGCAGCGGGCGATCAGCCAGAACCAGAGGCCGAACCCGACAATTCCGCCGATGAAAATCGTGTAGGCGAGCGCCAGCCAGCCGCGTCCATCCGCCGTGACGAGGCTCGCCAGTTGTCCGTATTCGAGCAGCAGCGACATCAACATGACCTGCGGCACTGTGAACAGCGACGACCACCCCATCAACATCAGGGGATCGAAAGGGCCGTAGCGTTTCGTCAGGACGTTGGACACCGCGAATGCGAAGGCCGCCCCGACCACTAGCAGCAGCGGAAGCCCGTTGGCCGACAGGCCAGGCTCCGCTGCCAGCACGACAACGCCGGCGAATGCGAGCAGCACTCCGGCGGTCGTGGAGAGAGACGGCCGCTCGGCGAGCAACGGCCAGGCCAGCAGGACGGTGAAGGGCGTGGCGAGTTGATACGCGACGGCCGACATGCTTCCCGAGCCGAGCCCGAGGCCGACATAGAACAGCCCGAAGTTCAGACCGCCCAGGAAGATCGAAATGGCTGCGACAGGGCCGAGCTGCGCGCGCGTGGGCCTCTTCACGAACGGAACGAGCAGCAGCGCGATGGCCAGGAAGCGCAGCGCGAGGAAGAACAGCGGCGGAAACTCCGCGACGCCCACCTTGATGGCCACGAACTGATAACCCCAGAGCAGGGGAACGGCTACCGCGCAGACGATCTGGATGGCAGACATGGCATCCTTCCTTTCACGACCGATCGGTCCATATATTGACGCGCCAGGTGCGGAGGCGTCCGGGGGTAGTTGACCTGATTGGGTTGCTACCTGACGAACCGGTCGAGCAAAGCGTCAGCGGTGGCTTGCGATGTGGCCCGCGCCGGCGCCGTCTTGCCGACCACGCGCAGGCCCTCGACGAAACAGACCAGAATTTTGGCGGCACTCGCGGGATCGACACCGTCGGCCAGCTTGCCCGCCACCTTCGCGCGGGACAGGGCATCGGCCAGGCGGGCCTCCATGGCCCTGAAGAAGCCCGCTACGCGACGACCAATCGCGGCATCCTGGCCGGCCAGCTCCATGGCCGTGGCCACCAGCAGGCAGCCGCGCCGGCCGTTGGCACCGCTGGTGCGATCGACATAGCCGGCAAGATAGGCCCGCAGGGCGTCGACCGGCTCCCTGCGGGGGGCGAGTTCGACATCCATCCGCGTCACGGCATCGGCAATGTAGCGATCGAGTGCGCGCAGGAAGAGCGAGTGCTTGTCGCCGAACGCGGCGTAAAGGCTGCCACGCGAGAGTTTCGTGGCCCGAAGCAGGTCCGGCAGCGCCGTGGCGTGATAGCCGCGCGACCAGAACACCCCCATCGCGCGTTCGACCGCGGCATCCACGTCGAAGCTTCGGGGGCGGCCACGGGGCGACTGCACTGGGGTTGGGCGGCTCATCATCGACATATAGACCGATTGGTCTTTAAATCGCAAGTGCCCGTTTCGGGGCGAAAGCCGATGTCAGCTTTGAACGCGGAAATGGCTGCTATGGGCCAGTTGCAGACATCCGACAGCCGTGTGACCATGGCGGCCGTTGTTGCAGCCTACGATCGAGAAATTCCAAAAAGAGTTGGTTGGCTGAGACAAAGGCTCCGCGAGATCGACGAGTCATCGAGGCCCGACGGAGGGCATGCATTTGAGAAATTCAAGCAACGCTGCGTGTCCTAGCGAAGGTGCAGTCCAGATCGGCGGTCGATCACTGGCTTACCTTCAGGTCGGCGATCCGAACGGTCCGCTCGTACTTCACAATCATGGCGGACCATCGAGCCGGCTCGAAGCCAAGGTTTTTGCGTCTCACGCGCTCAAAGTTGGTTTGAGATTTGTGTGCGTGGACCGTCCAGGCCAAGGCAAATCAGATCCTCAACACGGTCGCACCTTCGCAGGCTGGGCCGCAGACCTGGAAGCGATTGCCAACGCTTTTGAGACCGATCGCTTTGCGGTCACAGGCTGGTCTGAGGGTGGTCCTTGGGCGCTCGCGGCAGCGGCGTACCTTGATCCCGCGAAGCTGGTACACGTGACCAGCATCGCTCCCGGATCCTACGGCGCATTCGGTACGAATTGGGCAGCGAAGGATCTGTCCTCGACCGACGCCATAGGCGGGTTCCTTGCACTGCATTTCCGGCCGGGTTTCCAGCTGATGTATGACCTGATCGATCTCGCTGCGACGCGGTTTCCGGAGCAGTACAAGAAGGCATTGCTGAAGGCGAGCTGCCCCGCTGACCTCGCGGCGCTTGCTGATGACGATGTGCTGAGTGCCATCGTGGAGTCTGGACGCGAGTGTTTCCGGCAAGGCGTTGACGGTCTCGTGGCCGATGCGCAGATGCTCTATCAACAGTGGCCATTCGACGTCACGGCGATCCATAGGCCGGTTCATCTGTGGCAAGGCAGCGCCGATACGTTTGTGCCTTACGCAGTAAACAAACCGCTGGGTGAGCGGATGCCTGGAGCGGTATGGCACGAAGTCGCTGATGGCGGGCACTTTATCGCGAGTTCACACGCCGCCGAAATATTGGCAGTCGTTGCCAACGATCTGGCAGCAACGGCGTGATTTCGGTCTCCCATCGTCCCGATGGGAATGTCCGCTACGGGCCAAAATGCGAAGAACGCAGAGCGGGCAAAGTCAGTCCGCTCTACTCCACCAAGCGGACCTCAATGAAAGGTGTCGCCATTTCGCTGATGGGCCGAGAGCGGAAGTTGCGGCTCTCACTCTCTTGCCGCACCGTGGCCGTAGAGGTCATTCGGGCAGCCCGGCTCGCCGCAACCCTTCTTCGTATCGAGCGAGATCTTCGGCACGCCGATAGGGGCCGAGCACGCTTTTGAGATTGGAGACACGCACCGAAGGATTCAATTGCCGCAGCCGAGCCACCGCCTTTTGTGCCTGCTCCAGTCGTCCGGCCATTGCCTTGCTTGCGGCGTCCATACGTAACGCAGGTTGAAAGTCCGGATTGTCCTGCAACGCCATTGCAGCCCACGATGCCGCGTCGCCATAGTGGCCCAGGAAGAAATGGGCATGCGAGGTCCCAGTTCGTACCCCGCTCATAAACGGATCAAGCGGGTTGAGGCGGATGGCACGGGCGAAGCGCTCGATTGCCGTTTCCGGCTCGCCTAGCCAGTTCTTCACCCAGCCACTCCAAAACCATGCCTCGGCCCAATTGGAATTGAACACGAGCGCGCGATCGATCAAGGCGGCGCCTCCCCCGAGATCGAGTAAAACAAACGCTGATACATATCCGCTCGCCGCGAGGGCGATCACGTCGTCTTTTCCTAGCTCAACCGCTCTCTGAACGAGCTTTTCTACTTTGGCAGTCTCGCTCGGTGTGACTGAAATCCAGCCATTGGTCTTGGCAAAGGTGTAGCAAAGGGCGGCACGACCGTAAGCTGACGCAAAACCTGGGTCGAGCTTGATCGCCCTGTTGAATAGGCGTAACGCCTCTTCGTTCGCTTGCCGGTTAGCAAACTGATAAGAGCTGGCCAAACCGCGTAAGTAGTGATCATAGGCATCAAGACTCTCGGTAGGCTTGCGTTTGGCGCGCTCGATCTCGGCTTTTTCAACCGCCGGCGCGATCGCTCCGACTATGCTCTCGGTGACCTGGTCCTGCAGGTCGAAGATGTCGGTGAGTCCACCGTCAAACCGGTCTGCCCAGAGATGTCCTCCCGTAGGGGTATCGACGAGCTGTCCCGTGATGCGCACCCGGTTTGCCGCCTTGCGAACGCTTCCTTCCAGCACATAGCGCACGCCAAGCTCGCGCCCCACTTGCTTGATGTCGACAGCGCGTCCCTTGTATGTGAAGCTCGAATTGCGGGCGATGACGAACAGCGCCTTGAAACGGGACAGCGCGGTGATGATGTCCTCCGCTATTCCGTCCGCGAAGTATTCCTGTTCGGGATCGCCTGACATGTTCTGGAACGGCAGCACGGCGATGGACGGCTTGTCGGGCAGCGCCAGAGCCTGGGTGGTCTCGACCGGCGACCTTTTCGAGATTGCCGCAGAACCGTCCGCGTTTATCCTCAATCGCCACGCGCGCATCGGCTCAACAATGTTCTTCAGATTCTGCGGACCCATGTCCTCGAAGGCGATATCGACCTTGCCGCGGATTTGACGTTGCGTGTCCTCGGAGATGCAGATGCCGCCGGGTTCCGCGATGCCTTCAAGGCGGGCGGCGATATTGACGCCGTCCCCGAAGATATCATTTTCGTCGATTATGATGTCGCCGACGTGGATGCCGACGCGAAATTCGATCCGCTTGGCCTGCGGCACCGCGGCATTTCGCTCAACCATGCCGCGCTGCACCTCGATGGCGCATCGCGCTGCATCGACGGCGCTGGCGAACTCGACCAGCATGCCGTCGCCGGTCGTCTTGACGATCCGTCCGCGATGCGCGGCGATGGAGGGATCGAAAAGAGACTTTCTGGCGGCCTTGAGGCGAGCCAGCACGTCTTCTTCGTCCATACCCATCATGCGGCTGTATCCGGCAACATCCGCCGCCAGAATCGCCGCAAGCCTCCGTTCCACGCAATTGTTGGCCAAAACGGCCCCCGCGAGATCGGTAGATTCCGTCCCACGTATCAAAGCACAGGGTGTTCCTTTTGGGCTAGGGTCAATGTCAGGTCAGGGTCAAAATGCGAAGAACGCAGAGCGGGCAAAGTCAGTTCGCTCCACCCCACCAAGCGGACCTCAATGAAAGGTGTCGCCACTTTGCTGATGGGCCAGGAGCGGACTGGTGTTGGCGCGGGACACAAAGAGAGCCCTCCTCGCGTAACGGGGAAGGGCCAAGTCTTGCGCTCAAGCCTTGTGTTTGATCTTCACGGTGTTGATGGTGCCGGTGAAGGCGTTTTCCCAAGGATCGTAGTCATCGCACACTGGGGAGTAGGCATCCACGCCGATGTCGGCGGTCTCACCGGCCAGCGACCACACCGCGCCCTGCGTCTTATTGATGCGGCCTTCGCCGACTTTCCTGCCGTTGATCGACAGCACGCCGGTGCCGCCCTTGTGCAGGCCGCCGCCGTCATAGGTGAAATCATAGACCAGCGTGACCTTGCCTTCCGGTAGAGCCTCCTTGCCTTCGATGAAGTATTTCTCCCGCGCCAGCCAGTTGTAGGCGAGCTTGGGTCTTCCGTCCTTGACGTAAAGACTCCAGCCGCCGAACAGGCCACCCTGCGAGACCACGACGCCGTTGGCGCCGCCTTTGGGAATGACCAGGTCGGCGGTGACAACATAGGAACGGCTGAGCGTGTCGATGAAGACATTTTCAGCCATGCCGGTCATCCCGGCGTAGTAGGTCACCTCGGTACGGCCGGCCATAATGTCGGGCCGTCCGGCATTGGTCGCATTCAGCCGTGCGAAGGAGCGGTCATCCATCGGATAAACGCCGAACTTGATCGCCTCCTGATGGAATAGGTCCTGCAGTTCTTTCAGCTTCGCGGGATTTTGCGCGGCGAGGTCGGTAGCCTGTCCGAAGTCCACGGCCACATTGTAAAGCTCCCATTTGTCCTTGGCGTAGTCATCGACGCGGGGGCTGCTCTCCCATGGCGCGCGGTGCATCACGCAGGCCATCCAGCCGTCCTTGTAGATGCTGCGATTGCCGCTGCACTCGTTGTACTGGACGGTGTGGCGATCCTTTGCCGCCGCATCGTCGAACGAGTAGATCATGCTGGTGCCGGCCATCGGAATCTGCTCGACGCCGTTGACTATCTTTGGCTCGGGGATGCCGACGGCTTCAAGGATGGTGGGGCCGACGTCGATCAGGTGGGTATACTGCCTGCGGATTTCCCCTTTCGATTTGATGCCGCCGGGCCAGCGAATGACCATGCCCTGATTCTGGCCGCCGCCCTGACAGGCATTGATGCACCAGGTTGCCGGCGTGGAGCCGGCCATTGCCCAAGCCACCGAATAGTTAGGGTAGGAGTTCGGTCCGCCATACTCGTCCATTCGGGTCTTGAGATACGGGATGTCTTCGGGTGCGTCGTTGAGGTTGGACCATTCGTTGAAGGTTCCGTTTAGACCACCGATCGCGGTGCCGCCATTGTCGCCGGCGATATAGATCACGATGGTGTTGTCGAGTTCGCCGAGATCCCCGATGGCGTCGATCAAACGCCCGATCTCGCGGTCGGTATGCTCGGCATAGCCTGCATAGACTTCCATTTGCCGCGACAGCACCTTCTTCGCGTCGTCCGAAAGGGCGTCCCATTTTGGAATTTCAGGAGGGTTTTCAGCAATCTTGGTGCCCGGAGGCATCAGGCCCATCTTTATCTGACGCGCAAGAATTTCCCCGCGTAGCTTGTCCCACCCCTGATCAAATTTCCCCTTGTAGACATCGAGCCATTCTTTCGGCGGCGTGTGAGGCGGATGCGCGCCGCCCGTGGCGTAATACATAAAGAACGGACGATCCGGGGTCAGCGAGCGCGTACCACGTATCCAGCCTATCGCCTTGTCCGTGATATCGACGTTGAAATGATAGTTTGGGTCGCGCGGCACGCCGAGTTCGGTAGTGCCATCCACGAGGTAGGGCCGGAACAAGTTCTTCTCGCCGCCGATGAAGCCATAGAATTTTTCAAAGCCCTGTCGCGCTGGCCAGCGGTCGAACGGGCCGCTCATGCTGGTTTCCCACGGCGGCGTCTCGTGGCTTTTGCCGAACATCGACGTGCAATAGCCCCACTGTCGAAGAATTTCAGCGATAGGCGCAACGCTCTTTGGCCGCATGCCGGTGTCGCCGGGATATGAGGTCGCACCGTCAACTACAGCGGCTTGGCTATTTTGATGTTGATTGCGTCCGGTCAATAGCGCGGTGCGGCTCGGCGAACACAGACTGTTGACGTGAAAGTTCGTGTAGGTCAGCCCCTCTTTGGCGAGACGATCCATGGTCGGGAAGTTGATCGGTCCGCCGAAGGTCGATGGGTCCGCATAGGAAGTCTGGTCTTGAAGAATGACCAGGATGTTGGGGGCGCCCTTCGGCGGCCGGATCGAGACTGGCTTCGGCTGCGGCACCTTGCGCCAATCCGGCTCGGTGATGACAGGACGCGGCGGCTGCGGAAACGGCAGGATCTCGCCAAGCTTCGGCCCCGTCGATGTGGGTGCTGCTGCGGGTGCCGGTGCAGCCTGTTGCACTTGAGCGGTCGCTGGCGCCGTCGCCGCCAAAGCCGTCATCGCAGCGAGCGACGAACCACCCAACAAAAGGTCGCGTCGTTGCATGCCGTCATTGCCGCGCCTATTTTTTTCGAATGCGTTTGAGGAGGATTCGTTCGGGGGACCGTCTTCTGGATGATCGCTCATAAGCGTCCTCTCTTGTTCGACGATTGAACCAAACTTCCCGGATGTACCTCGCGTTGATCTAGATCAATGGAAGACCGCTATGGGTCAAAATGCGAAGAACGCAGAGTGAGCAAAGTCAGTCCGCTCTACTCCACCAAGCGGACCTCAATGAAAGGTGTCGCCATTTCGCTGATGGGCCATAAGCTGATTTTCGGATGATGACCTTTGGTGTTTGCTCATCCGGGAAAGGCTGCCTTGGAAATTGGTGCGACTGGCCTGAACGACGTGTGGGTTAGCCGGACAAGAACAGAAATTGATGCTTGAAAAGGGTTATAATCCCGCCGCGTTGAGCCGTGCCTGATTTACTTCATCCGCAGAGGACGAAGCCATGACCCAGCTGTATTTTGAAGATGCCGAAATTGGTATGACTAGCAAGGCTGGTCCTTATCTGGTCTCGAAGGAAGAGATCGTCCAGTTCGCCAAGCAATATGATCCAGCGCCCCGTCACCTCGATGAGGAGGCAGCAGCACGTTCAATTTTTGGGGGACTAACCGCATCGAGCGCCCATACGTTTTCGATCTTCATCTCGCTCACGCCGAAGCTCCAGCCTCGGCTCCATGTCCTCGCCGGAATGGGTTGGGATGAGTTAAGGCTGCCGAACCCGGTACGCCCAGGAGATGAACTCGATCTTGAGATGATTGTTCTGGAGAAGCGGGAGTCTAAGTCGAAACCTGATCGAGGCATCGTGCGCAACCAAATCAGAGTGCGCAATCAACAAAACGAAATCGTCTTGCAGTGTATAGCCAATATTCTCGTTGCGAGACGAGCGGGTCCATAGCAAGGAGCCATCGTCCGTCTTGGCGGCGCTTGCCAACACAAAATGTTCACGCCCGCTATGGGTCAAAATGCGAAGAACGCAGAGTGAGCAAAGTCAGTCCGCTCTACCCACCAAGCGGGCCTCAATGAAAGGTGTCGCCACTTCGCTGATGGGCCACAAGCTGACATCGCTGATGCCATACTCAATCACTTCATCTGCGATGCCCAGCGTGGGCGGTATCGTTACCCCCTAGCGCCTTCGCGGTCTTGCGGAAATTAGCGCGCGAATTTGTAGTAAGCGAACGCCGCCGAAGTGACCGTAAGCAATGCCGAAGCAATCCAGATCGGCCCCAGCATAAAGATGGCTATCGCGCCCTGCCCACAGGCACCGCATGCAACCCAGAACAATATTGGAAAAAAACATAACAGGATGACTACGGCAAATCCTGTACTGAGCCAAACTCCTCTCGACCCCCATCGCGCACCCAAAAACCATGGCATGGCGGGAAAGCCGAAGGACAGAATAACCAGGAGGGTCATCAGATCGTCGAACATGATTGGCTCTTGGTCGTTAACACGAGGCAGATGGTTCAAGCCCATACGAAAACCGCGCGAGCCCTTGTCATCGCTGCTACGCTGACTCCGGGCGCATAAGTCGAATTAACAGCAACTGACATTGCCGCTTGACGACCGCCTTGGGGCAAACGGCGAAATGGCCGGAATGCGTGCCTAGGTCCGCTTCACATCTTTAAGCGAACGTCGGATCTGAGAGGACGCGCCGGAAGTCGCTTCCTCACTTCGACGGCGGCGCCGCTCCGTCCGCATTGTCCCGCACATGGATCACCGCGATGTCATCCGTATAGATCCGCTTCCAGCCCTTGAGCTGATCGAGGATTTGCGGGCCCGGCGCATCGGCGACCAGGAGCGTCGCGTCGATCTTGTACTGGTCGAGCAGGCGCGGCAGCAGCTCGGGCTTCTTGCCTTCCGTCGCCTTGAAGAAGTCCATGACGAACTTTTCGCCATAGAGCTCGGCGCGGCCGTCGACGTACACAGGGACGTCGCGCGAGATCAGATAGCCGCCGAACTGATAGGCGTTGAAGATGCGCTGCACCCCGAGTTTTTCGAGCAGGTCGACCGCCGCAACCGGCGTCTGCGTCATCGTGAACGTGAAGCGATGGTGTCCCATGTAGAGCGAGGTCGAGGTCCAGCTCGCGGCCACGATCATGAGCGCGCCGAGCGCGGTGACATAGCGGGCCGGCCAGCGGTCTGCGTCGGCGGTGTCCGCTGGCGGGCGCGGGAACATCTCGCCGAGCGGCTTTGCCAGCACCAGCGGCACCAGGAAGGCGAAGGCCTCGATATTCCTGACATGGGTCAGCGCGGTCCAGGTCAGGAACAGGATCAGGAAGATCCGCGGCGCCGACAGCACGAGGCCGCGATAATAGCCGAGCGCGATCAGGCCGAGCAGTGCGCCTTCGAACCCGGTGAAGGTGGCAAAGTTCGCCGGCATCCATTCGAAGATCAGTGACAGCAATTCGCCGAGGCTGAGGATGTTGGTCGCGCCCATCAGCGTCCGCCAGCCGTAAGGCGTGCAGCAGGCAGCGATCAGCGCGCCGACGCCGAACAGCACCCAGCGCATGAACAGCTTCAGCCGCTGTCCCTTCTCGGCATGCTCGACCGCTTCGAGCGAGATCGGGCCGATCAGCGCGAGGCCCAGCACGAAGCCGCCATGCAAATTCGCCCAAAGCGCCATCAGCGGCAGCCAGGTCCAGGACGGCGCGCTTCGGCGGTCGGCAGCCGCCATCAGCAGGCCGACCCACGCCACCATGACGGGCAGCGCCAGAATATGCGGACGCGCCAGCACGTGATGGATCGACAGCAGCAGCGCCAGCATCGCGAACAGCACCGCGCGCGGCGCCTCGATCTGCGCGTCAAGGAGATAGACGAAGACCGCAGCGGTGAGCGCCATCCCGGTCGCGGTGAGGATCACGGGTCCGGCCCAGCCCCATTGCGCGTAGGAGAAGGCGAACAGCACCTGTGACAGCCACGACGTCGAGATCCAGGATTCCCCTGGGCGCGTGAAAGAATAGAAGTCGGTGTAGGGCAGGGCACCGTGATCGAGGATCCATTGCCCGATCCTGATCTGCCAGAACGAGTCGGAGTCCTGAAGCAGCGTGTCGCCGACGAAGAGGAAGAACAGATAGGTGCCGGCACCGACGCAGAGCGGCAGCAGTGCGCGCGCGCGGCTCTGCATCGCAATGCTGTTGGCAAAGGAAAGGGACATGCCGCCTCGTCGTCCTGCTTGTTCTTGTCGGTCGGAGCATGATCCGGAAAAGTGTGTAGCGGTTTTCCGAGAAGATCATGCTCAAACAATAACCTGAAGCGCGATGAACGATTCATCTCGTCGTGCTTCAGGCCGAGCGGGCGGCATTGGACCATGCGCGGTCATAACTTCGGGTAAATCGCGCCGCAGCGGCGTCGCCGCGGATAGCTACGATTTAACGGATTGTTTTCAATTCTCCTTTACCATCGTCGAATACGTGCAATCCGCTTCGTGTTTCCGCAGTCGAATTAACTGCGGCGCAATTCTTTGCCTCTAGGTTCGGTTCCATGGTCGGGCGGCGCTGGGAAGCCGAGAAGACCAGACCATTTGTAAGCCTCGTGTACTCTTTGGGAGCAGTCTATGAAGAACCTCGTTTCGCGTTTCGTGAAGGACGAATCCGGCGCCACCGCCATTGAATACGGCCTGATCGCTGCCGGCATCGCGCTGGCGATCATCACCGTCGTCAACAACCTCGGCAGCTCGCTGAACACCAAGTTCGGTTCGATCTCGTCCAGCCTCAAGTAAGACCGGACGATCTGAGAGTTTCGAGAGCCCCGTCCCGGACGGGGCTCTTTTCTTTTGCGGGGTGGAGTGAGCCGGAGGCTGCTCGGCCTGCATGGTTCGCCCGGCGATGCGGAGCATCGTCCGGAGATGCCCGCTTTGGCGAGCTCCTCACCAAGAGGGTCTGATATCTTGCCGCGAAATGCGACCTCATCCCGAGGGCCCGCCGTAGGCGGGCGTCTCGAAGGATGGGCCCGCAGGCAAGCTTCCCCGCACGTTCTTCTTCAAAGCCCTCCAGCCGGCGTCAGCAGGCTTGGCGCTCCCGTCCGTCCGGCGTGACGTTCTACGCATTTGCATCTTGTCATTCACTTTGAATAGTTGTTCAGTCCTTGCGGGACGATTTGCATCTATTGCAGGGACGACGCGTTCGGCCGCGCGGGGCGTGCGGCTGGCGTGTGGGACAGGAAGCGCGCCATGGTTTATCGGCGAACGCATCAAGTGGTGAAGCGCCTTGCGGCCAGGCGCAGTGCGATTCTTGCTGCAGCGCGGGAAGCTGCGGCGGAAGGCGGGATGGCGGCGGTGCAGATCGCGCCGGTTGCGGTCCGGGCCAGTGTCGCGGCCGGAACGGTCTACCGCTACTTCCCGTCCAAGTCCGAGCTGATCTCCGAATTGATTGCCGAGGTGTCGCGCGACGAGCTCGCGGCGATCCGCCGGGCGGCCGATGCCGCGCCCGGCCCATCCTCGGCGCTGGCGGCGGCCGTCACCACCGTGGCGGTCCACACGCTGTCGCAGCGCAGGTTGGCCTGGGGCATCCTGGCCGAGCCGGTCGACGTCGATGTCAGCGCGTCCCGCCTCGCCAGCCGCCGCGAGATCGCCGGCGAGATGGCCGCGCGGATCGACGCCGCCGTGCGGGCCGGCCATTTGCCGGCGCAGGATACCGCGCTGGCGGCCACCGCGCTGTTGGGGGCGCTGCATGAGGCCCTGGTCGGGCCGCTCGCGCCCGACAATCTCGACGATCCCGCCAGGATGCGCGATGCGGTGCAGACCGTGACGCTGCTGGCCCTGCGCGCCGTCGGCGTGATGGACGCCCGCGCCCGCGGTCTGGTGGTGCAGCAGACGCTGCTGCCGACCGCGAAAGCGCTGGTCGGGGCCTGAAGAGCAGGTCGCGACCGGGGCCGAGACCCGATTCCGCTCAGGTCATTGCCCGAGCGCGCCTTTCCACAAAACCCGAGCACCTTCGCCGGCAACGCCGGCTACTGTGCATGGGGTTGTTTTCGTCTTTTTTTGTTTGCCGGGCTCCCGCGGACTAGATATCCGCGCCGCCCTCGGGGCCGACCGAGGCGATGCGCACCATGTTGGTGGTGCCGGGGATGCCGAGCGGCACGCCAGCGACGATGATCACGCGCTGGCCGGCGCGGACAAAACCGTCGCGGAAGGCGATCTGGCCGGCGCGGCTCACCATGTCGTCCTGGTCGCGCGCGTCTTCCGCCACCACACAATGCACGCCCCAGACCACCGCCAGCCGGCGTCCGGCCGCGATGTTGGGCGTGATCGCCACGATCGGCGGCTTCGGCCGCTCGCGCGCGACGCGCACTGCAGTCGAGCCCGAGCTGGTCCAGCAGATCAGCGCCGGCAGATCGAGCGTCTCGGCGATCTGGCGGGCGGCGTCCGCGATGGCGTCGCCGGCGGTGGATTCCGGCGCGGGGCGCTGCGCGGTGAGCACGGAACGATAAATCGGGTCGCGCTCGACCTCTTCGCCGATGCGGTTCATGGTCGAGACCGCCTCGACCGGGAATTTGCCGGCCGCCGATTCCGCCGACAGCATGATGGCGTCGGCGCCTTCATAGACGGCGGTGGCGACGTCCGAGACCTCGGCGCGGGTCGGCACCGGCGACTGGATCATCGATTCCAGCATCTGGGTCGCGATCACCACCGGCTTGCCGGCGCGGCGCGCCATGCGCGTCATCTGCTTCTGCAGGCTCGGCACGCGTTCCAGCGGCAGCTCGACGCCGAGATCGCCGCGCGCCACCATCAGCGCGTCGGAGGCCTCGATGATGTCGGCGAGGCGGTCGATCGCCTGCGGCTTCTCGATCTTGGCCATGACAGCGGCGCGGCCGCGGATCATCTTCTTGGCCTCGATCACGTCGTCGGCGCGCTGCACGAAGGACAGCGCGATCCAGTCGACGCCGGTCACCAGCGCGGCCTCGAGGTCAGCGCGGTCCTTCGGCGTCATCGCGGAGACCGGCAAATCGGTGTCGGGCAGGCTGACGCCCTTGCGGTCGGACATCCGGCCGCCGACCACGACACGCGTCACCGCGTGCTCTTTCGAGGTCTCCTCCGCGATCAGGCGCACCTTGCCGTCGTCGAGCAGCAGCGAATGGCCGGGCCTGAGTGCAGCCAGGATCTCCGGATGCGGGAGATTGACGCGCGTGGCATCGCCCGGCGTCTTGTCGGAATCGAGCGTGAAGATCTGGCCGTTCTGGAGCTGGACTGCGCCTTCCGCGAAGGCGCCGAGCCTGAGCTTCGGGCCCTGGAGATCGACCAGGATGCCGATCGGCCGGCCATAACTGCTCTCGACGTTGCGGATCGTCGCGACCAGCTCCCGCATCTTGTCATGCGGGGTGTGGCTCATGTTGATGCGGAACAGATCGGCGCCGGCCTCGAACAGGCGGCGGATCATCGCGAGGTCCGAAGAGGCAGGTCCCAGGGTCGCGAGAATCTTGATACGGCGAAGACGCCTCATGGCTTATTTCCAGACGGTGGCGAGGGAGCTGGCGGAAGGCCAGGCGCGGCGGGGGGCGTACCACCGGGCGGACTATTGGGCAAACCCGGAACGCCGCCACCCGGGCCGACAGGGCCCGGCAGGCCGGGCACGCGCTGCTGCTGTGACGGCTGCTCGTTGGCGTCGGTCAGCTGCACTGTCCAAGCCCGCTGCTCGCCGGTATCGACCTCGAAATAGCCGGTCCGGTCGTAGCCGCGCGCGAGGCAATCCTCGGTGCCGCGGATGGTGAATTCCTTGTCGCGCGAGCACATGAAGGCCTGGCCCGACCATTCGCCGCCGCGGTCGTAGTCGATCGCGTAGATGTAATAGTAGCGCGCGACCAGCGTTCCCCGCAGCAGGGTCTCGCAGGAGCGGGACGAGATGTTCCACCAGCCCTCGGTGGTCCAGCCCTCGGCGTCCTTGTAGCCGAGCGCAATGCCGACCCGGCTCGAGGTGTTGTTGCAAAGCCGGAAGTCGGCGGAGGCCGGGCTGGCCCACAGGCACAGCAGGCCACCCACCAGCACCGGGACCAACCGGGCGAGCAGGCGAAGGGGGGCGCGGGGAGATTCGGCGATCATTGTCGCGGAACGTATACCAGATGATTGACGATTTGGCGTAGGGCCGGGGAACCGGCCTTCGGGTTGGCTCTGGCGCCGTTTGCGCCGTGATATGGCAAAATCTGTGACAAGGGCCCACCTGATCCCGTAAGGGTGACCCCCATCGGGGGCAGAACCAATTCAGGCCGAAGGGATCCAGCCATGGCAATCGACGACAAAACCAGAACGGAGCTCGAGGCGGCCGCTTTCCGGCGCCTGGTCGATCATCTGAAGACGCGGACCGACGTCCAGAACATCGATCTGATGAATCTGGCCGGCTTCTGCCGCAACTGCCTGTCGAACTGGCTCAAGGACGCTGCCGACGCGCAGGGCGTGAGCTTAAGCAAGGACGAGAGCCGCGAGGCCGTCTACGGCATGCCCTACGAGACCTGGAAGTCGAAATACCAGGGCACGGCCGCGCCCGAGCAGCTCGAGGCGATGAAGAAGGTTCACCCCGGGCACTGAACGGCCTCGCCGGCAGTCCGGCGGTGAGTCGCACCACACAACTCTTTCTTGGCCTCGCCGCAGGAAGGTGTGGGCGCGCTGTGGACGAGCGCGATGCTTGCTTGAACGCGAGAGCCGCGAACCCTAAGGGTCAACCAGCACGCGCGGTGAGGATGCCGGCGTCACCTCGTTTTGCCAGTTCCATTGGGAGTACCAAGATGGCCACCTCCGCCGCCGTCCGCGACGACGAGCCCGCGACGAAATTTGCCAAGGACCAGCTCAAATCCATCATCGAGCGCATCGAGCGGCTGGAGGAAGAGAAGAAGGCGATCTCCGACGACATCCGCGACGTCTATGCCGAGAGCAAGGGCAATGGCTACGACGTCAAGGCGCTGCGCACCATCGTGCGCATGCGCAAGCAGGACCCGAACGAGCGCGCCGAGGCCGAGACCATCCTCGAGACCTACATGCAGGCGCTGGGAATGCTCTGAGGCGATGCGCCTCTAGCACTGCTGCCGTAGCCCGGATGGAGCGCAGCGAAATCCGGGTTCTCGCAGTATGGAAGCATTCCCCGGATTACGCTTTCGCTCCATCCGGGCTACAAGCGTGGCGTGTTGCACTTCGTTTGTGAACGGAGACCGCTGTGACTGCGCCGCCGCTGCCGCGCGAGGTGAGCCGTGCCTTCGGCGCTCTTCCGGCGCCGATCGGCAAGCGGTTGCTCCAGGTACGTGAGCTGATCTTCGCGACCGCTGCGGCACATCACGATGTCGGCAAGCTCACCGAAACGCTGAAATGGGGCGAGCCGGCTTACCTGACCGATGAGACCGGCAGCGGCAGCACGATCCGGCTCGGCCGCCTGAAGGACTCCGAGCGCGCCGCCATCCTGTTCAACTGCAAGACGACGTTGATCGATACCTTTCGCGAGCGCTTTCCCGATGAGTTCGAATATCGGCAGACCAGGGCTTTGCTGTTGCCCCTATCCGGCGCGCTGCCGAAGCAGGAGCTCACCGTCTGCCTCTCGCTGGCGTTGACATATGATCTGGATCGGCGGGTCAGGAAAGCGAGATAGAAGCTGCAGGCTTCGACACTGTAGTCTTGGAAGTGGCGAGGACGCCATTGCGCCGGTCCGGCACGCAGCCTCGATCCGCAAGATTGTCGGTCTCGGTCTCAATTGCCGCGTCCGCGTTTGGCGTCTCGTCGGGCCTGCGCCCGCTTGTTGGCCTGCGAGACTCTTCCGATTTTTTCCGGTGGGAGTTTCTTGAGCCGGCGACGGCTTGGGATGGACCGCATGCCGTCATGCGAAGTTGGGGTCGTCTGCGGGCGAGAAAACTGACGCGCCCGACGGAGTGCTAACGCCCGTCGCGCCGCTTCCCCGAGCTCCCGTCGTGCTTCAAACTTCCGGATGCGCCTCAGCTCGTTCTTGACGCGCTTGATGGCGGCAGCGAAAACCGATTGGCGCCGGTTTGCATGCTCTGCCGTGCCGGAGAAACTCTTGCCGCGCGGGTCGGCTGTTCCCTTTGTTTCGCGGCGTCGATGCCGCGACAATGTACGCTCCCTGTCGCGCAGATCCCGAAGTCGGGCGCGAAGGCTCTCAAGTCCATCGCGCTCCATCTCTCCGACCACGGGATGGTGCGTGCTCAATATGACTTCGCGCTCGTCGTGGTTCAGAAGGCTGAGCTCAGACTTGCATGGAACTGACATCGCATGCTCCTACTTCGCTGTGGCGACTTCCCTTGAGATGCGGCGCCGCTGCGGAAACGCGGAACACCAAGGCAAACGCAATCGCGTCCTCGGACTTTGTCATCGCGTCCGTTCTGGGCGCATTGCCACAATGCGCGTTTGGAATGCGTAGCGATACCGGGTGGATTACCCGTTGGAAGTGGGGGAATCTCCCTTAGTGCGGATGCGCACCAGGCCGGGACGACACTTGAGCGTGTGGCGCTGTCGTGCCCCAGGATTGCGCTGCGCTTCATCCCGGCTTGCGGGACTACCGAACGGCGTGAGGGGAAAGATCTCAGCGCAGCGCCGCGGTGCGCATGACGAACGACGTCGTCTCGAGCTTCGCGGTCGCACTGCCCGTAAAGCTATCGCAGGACAGGCCCTGCATCGGATCGTCGGCAAAGCCCATCGCGATCACGGCCTGCGGTTTGACGAAATAGCCGCGCAGGGCAACGGTATCCAGCTCGCCCATCAACGTCACCGACATCGCGCGGCTGGCGCTCGGCGACAGCATCACGATCTTGAGCCAGATGCTTTCGCCCCTGGCGGCGGAGAGGCGGGTCGCGGTTGCGATCCTGCCGTCGATGCTCTTGCCGACCACCGTGTTGATCTCGGTCGCGGGCGCAAGGCCGCGCGTCGTGGCAACGGGGCGGCCTGTGCGCGGGACCAGCGCGGAGGCGGCGACGACGTTGGCGCGGTCGACCGGGGAGGCGGACGCCGGCGCATAGGCCAGCGCCTGATAGGCCGCGCTGGAGACGGACGCGGTTGCTTGCGGCTCGGTGGCGGCGGCGAGCGCCTGGCGGGCCTTCAACGCCGCCACTTGAGCTGGCGTCGCCTGCTGCGGGGTCGCAGGGGCATCCCAGAAGC
This sequence comes from Bradyrhizobium sp. S3.7.6, assembly GCF_054061875.1. Lineage (NCBI taxonomy): Bacteria > Pseudomonadati > Pseudomonadota > Alphaproteobacteria > Hyphomicrobiales > Nitrobacteraceae > Bradyrhizobium > Bradyrhizobium sp. S3.7.6. The sequence goes on from NZ_JBSSEQ010000001.1 coordinate 2,047,927, forward strand.
CGCGGGCATTGATGATGTCGGCCGGGGTCTCCGGCTTGCCGGCCGCAGGCTTGTCAGCCACGGGCGCGGGCTTCGGCTTGGGCGGTGCAACGAGCTGCGCATCGGCCGAAGCGAGCTGGATCGCAGCGGCGATCTGCGGCTTGGCGCGCGGTGTCGGCACCGGATCGGCCGGCTTGGCCGCGGCGGCAACCACGGTCGGCGCAACAGACTTCGCGGCCGGGGCGGGCGCGCCCTCGTCATCCTCGTCGCTGCTCGTGGCGGCGGGAGCCGACTTGCTCTTGAACAGAGCGGCAAAGAAACTCGGCTTGCTGCCGGAATCGTCGCCGGTGCCGCGGCGCTCGATGTCGGCCTTGGCCAGCTCATAGCCCTTCAGCGGCGTGCCGTCGGTCGGAACGTGGACCGTGCGGCCATCCGGGAACACGCGGGCGAGCTGGTCATGCGTCATGCGCGGCCAGTGCCGGATGCTGCCGGTATCCAGATGGACGAAGGGCGAGCCGGAGGTCGGATAGAAGCCGACGCCGCCGCGCTGCAGGCGCAGGCCGGCGAAGCGGATCTGCTCCAGCGGCACGCCCGGAATGTGGAAGTCCATCGCATGCCCCAGCATGTGCTGGCTGAAGCGCGCCACGCCGGAGGAGCGGCGGCGGAGCATCGCGTTGGTGGCGGGGGAGCGGTAGGAGGAAATGATTTGGATCGGCTGCTTGCCGTCGACGTCGCGATAGACTTCCCAGAGGATGTCGAACAGGCGACGGTCCATGACCGTCTCGTCCTGGGTCCGCCAGTCGCGCAGGAAGTGGTTGAGCTGCTTCAGCGCGGCCTCGTCGAAGCGGCCATCGCGCTTGAAGGTGACGGTGAGGTCTTCGCCGGAATGGGTGTGGTGGAACGAGAGCGTCTTGGTCTCGTTCAGCGCGGCGGCGTCATGGACCGAGCCCGCGGCAGCAAGCAGCAGTGCGGAAGCGAGGCCGATCCGGGATCCGGCCTTCACTCCCGCATGGGACAACGACAGCACTGCGAATTTGCGTGCGAAACCTGTCAGCACGAATGAGCCCACCCAGTCGACGAGCGTTCAAAATGGACTCTCCCGGCAACCCCGTTAGCGCGCGAAAGAGGATGAACGCTTTCTTAAAGCGAGAAGGTTAATTCGAGGTTGACCTTCTCGACCCCAAACCAAGTCAGAATACGAACCTAAGCGGTTCAGTGTGGCAAAAAAACGCCCGCTGCCGGAGTTCGGGTGGAGAATGGTTAACGTTAAGCGACCCCATCCAGGGGGATGAGGTCGCTGATCTTACTAGAGAATTTCCGACAAAGACCGATCGGGGAGGCCTCAGCGGGTAAACACCCGCTGCTGCTGCGGCCGGCGGCCGACCGGAGCCGGCGGCGGGGTCGGCGCCCCGAACAGCCGCTCGAAGAAGTTCGGACCCGACGAGCCGAAGCCGCCGCCATTGTTGGCAATCGCCACGCCCGAGGGCAGCGTCGTCGCCGGGCGTGAATAGCTCGGCTGGGAGTGAGCAACGACGTTCTCGAGGTCCTTGCCGCGGCCGTTCTTCAGGATGTTGATCATGGTCGCATCACGGCCATAGACGTCCTTGCGGATTTGCAGCTTGCCGCCATCGTCCACGAACGCGGTCTGGTAGGTGATGTTGACCGGGATCGGCGTCGGGAATTTCAGGTCGATCTCGCTCTTGCCGTACATGCTGCGCACGCGCTCCGGCGTGTACTTCTCGTTCGGCATGGCGATGTTGAGCAGAACGGAGGCGTACTGATCCGGGTTCTGCACGCGCATGCAGCCATGGCTGAAGGCGCGATCGTCCCTGGCGAACAGGTTCTTGTCCGGCGTGTCGTGCTGATAGACCAGGAACTTGTTCGGGAAGTTGAAGCGGATGCGGCCGAGCGCGTTGGCTTCACCGGGCGGCTGCGAGATGTGCACGGAGCCGTCGCGGTTCTGCTCGAGCTTGAGGCCCATGCGCTGGAGCACGGTCGGGTCCTGCTGAAGCGCCGGCAGGTATTCGTTGTAGACGATCGACGGCGGCACGTTCCAGGTCGGATTGACCGTGATGTACTTCATCGTCTCGGTGAGCAGCGGGGTCGCATGCGTGCCCGGCTTGCCGGTGACGACGCGAGTGGTCCAGACCTGCTGGCCACGCTGCATCACCTTCAGTGTGTAGTCAGGAATATTGAGGATGACATAGGCATCGCCCAGCGAGGGGACGCCGAGGTCGCGCGGCAGCCAGCGCCAGCGCTCCATGTTCACCAGCACAACGTCGATCTGCTTGTCGCGCTTCGGCGTGTTGATCGCCTTGACGGTCTTGTCGTCGAGGATGCCTGTTACCTTCATCTCGGCGCTATTCTGGAATTTGCGCACGGCTTCGGCGACGGTGGCGTCATAGCGGGTGTCGCCGGCGTTCTCGGGGAGGCCGAGCTTGGCGCGGAGCTGCGGCACGCGCGGATCTTCGACGACGATTTCAGCCTGCTTCTTGCCGGCCGGGGTGTATTTCAGCGCCGGACCGTCGCCGATCTCGATCACCGGGCCGCTGCCCTGGCCGCGCAGCTCGGCGAGCTTGGCCTTCAGCTCCTTGTAGAGCTTCTGCGGCGGGTTGTAGCTGTCGAGCGCTGCGGAGGCGTCGGCTGCGGTCGTGACCTTGGCGAGCACCTCGCTCGAATCGACCGGATGCTCGGGATAGAGGATGTCGCCGCTGACCTGCGACCAGTGCATGCGGCCGCTCTGGGCCTGGCGCGCATAGTCGAACATGCTGGCGGTGAGCTTCAGCTCGGCATCGGCGAGCGCATCGGGCGTCGTGGCGGCGGCGAAATCCGGCACCGGATAGTCGGCGGGATTGAGACCATCGGAGGCCGCATCCTTCAGCCGCGCGATCACGCCCTTGGCCGCGGCGGTCAGGCTGCCGGCCTGGGTCCAGACCGGCGCGAAGTCGCGTGCACCGTAAAACTTCTCGATCGCGGCGCGCTCGTTCTTGCGGTCGAAATGGCGCGAGGTCTTGGCGCCGATGATGTCCTTGAGCTTGTCGGCGACCGGCTGGTCGGCGGCGGGAACGTTGCTCGCGGCCTTCACCGGCTCGGCGGCCGGAGCCGCAGCGGGGGCCGCAGGCGCGGCCGGCGTTGCCGTCGCGGTGTCGGCCTTTGCCGGTTCGGATTTGGCAGGCTCGGTCTTGGCGGTTTCGTTCTTCGGCGCCTCAGCTGCAGGCGTGGTGGCGACGTCGGAAGGTTTGGTCTCGACCTTGTCGGGAGCCGGTGCGGCTTCGGCCTTCACCGGTTCCTTGGCCGGCTCCTTTGCGGAATCCTGAACCGTCGCGGTGGTGTCGAGCTTGATGTCGGATGCGGTCGGGGGCGGGACGTTGGCGGGCTCGGGGCGCGGGATCGCGGCTTCGATCGCGAGTTCGGCGGCGCTGCTGCGCGCCTGATCCTGCGCCAGGGCCGAGCTGGCCGATACCGTGAGGAAGGTCGCCGCGACCGTCATCAAGACGCGGTCAAAGCCCGCACGGTGGTTCAAACAGTCACGCATTGTGTCGCACCCCTCGGGTGAACTGTCCCTCGTGGAACAGCTTCATTATCGCCTAATGAGCTTCGGGCTAAACTGCGCCGGCCGCTCGAAAGTTGCACGCCTGCACGCAACGATTCATACGCGGACGAACGAATCCTACGCAGACGATATACAGGCCCCGTTTGGGCGGCCAGCGCTACCCGGGACAACTCACGACAAACTGACTTCAAGAAAGCCCGTTTGCAACGGATTGTGCGGCTTTGGCAGACGCTTTTCCATGTGTCTGTCACTTCCAAGTCACGGTTCACGTCGCAGCCGGATTTTGCCGTAATGCGAAGGGCTTGCGGCGTCATCGCAACGCCAGGCGAACCTCCGTTCGCATGAGGCTCAGGGCGTCTCCTCACCGCTTTTGCCGCCATGTCCGGGAACCCCGGCTTCGTCGAGCTTGCGGTAGAGCGTGGACCGGCCGATTTTGAGGCGGCGGGCGACCTCGGACATCTGCCCCCGATAATGCGAGATCGCGAAACGGATGATCTCGCTCTCCATGTCCTCCAGCGGGCGGACGTCGCCGGTGGGGGTCAGCATGGAAAGGGTGCCCGCCAGCGGCAGCGGCGCGATCGGTATTTCACCACCCGACACCACCGAGGGCGCCGCGATCGGCTCGAGCATCAGCGGCGCGGTCGGGATGTCGGTCTCGAGATGCGGCTGCGAGGTGAGCAGGGGGAAGTCGGCAAGGTCGAGCTGGTCGCCCTCGCTCATCACCACCGCGCGGTAGACCGCGTTTTCGAGCTGGCGGATGTTGCCGGGCCAGTCGAGCTGGGCGAGGTGCGCGACGGCCTCGCCGCTGATGCCGGTGATGAGGCGATTCTCCTCGGCGGCAAAGCGCGCCAGGAAATGCCGGAGCAGATACGGGATGTCCTCACGCCGCGCCCGCAGCGAGGGGATCGTCAGCGGCAGCACGTGGAGGCGATAGAACAGATCTTCGCGGAAATGGCCCTGCTTCACCCGCTCCAGCAGCCTGCGGTTGGTCGCGGAGATGATCCGGACGTCGACCTTCAACGGCTTGCGTCCGCCGACCGCTTCGACCGCGCCTTCCTGAAGTGCGCGCAGCAGCTTGACCTGCGCGGTGAGCGGCAGCTCGCTGACCTCGTCCAGGAACAGCGTGCCGCCATGAGCCTCGACGAACTTGCCGGTGTGCCGTTCGGTGGCGCCGGTGAAGGCGCCCTTCTCGTGACCGAACAGGATCGACTCGACCAAATTGTCGGGGATCGCACCGCAATTGACCGCGACGAACGGCTTAGCCTTGCGCTCGCCGCTGCCATGGATGGCGCGTGCGAACATCTCCTTGCCGACGCCGGACTCGCCCTCGATCAGCACTGGGATCGACGAGCCCGCGGCCTTCTGCGCGGCACGCATCACGGCCGCCATCGCCTCGGCGCGGGTGATGATGTCGGAGAAAGTCAGCCGGCCCTCGCGGCTGTGACGGATACGCTGCAACTCGCCCTTGAGCGCGGAGGCATTGAGTGCGTTGCGCAGAGAGACCTGGAGCCGCTCCAAGCCAACCGGCTTGACGACGAAATCGGCCGCGCCCGCGCGCATCGCCGAGATCACGTTGTCGATGCCGCCATGGGCGGTCTGCACGATGACGGGGACGCCGAGGCCGGCCTCGCGGATTTTCGCCAGCACGCCCATGCCGTCGAGGCCGGGCATCACGAGATCGAGGATGACGGCGTCGATCGCCGGTGCATCGGGGGCGGTGAGGGCGGCGATCGCGGCGTCGCCGGAGTCCACGACGACCGTCTCATAGCCGCATTTCTGCACCATGTTCTCGACCAGCCGGCGGGCTACTGCGTCGTCGTCGGCGATCAAAATACAGGCAGCCATGGTGTTCCCCGCACGCTACTACTATCTGTCTCGAATCGGGTCACTCTGGCCGAAGCCGATTAACGCACTCTTAAACCTTGATGCCCCCGCCCGCCGTCGCGCTTGTTGAACACAGGTTTCCCACACAATGAATTCGCGCTCCAAATCTGCTCTCAAGAAATCTGCCTCCAGCAAGCCCGCTCTCCGCAAGCCAAGCACCAGGAAATCCGCCGCCAAGGCAAAGTCCTCCAAATCTTTGCCCGCAAAGCCTGCGGGCAAGACCGGCAGGCTTCCGGAGTGGAACCTCGCCGACCTCTATTCCGGGATCGATGCGCCGGAAGTGGCGCGCGATCTCGAAAGGATGGACGCCGATTGCGTCGCGTTCGAGACCGACTACAAGGGCAAGCTCGCTACAGGGACAGCAAACGAAGATGGCGGAAAATGGCTCGCCGAGGCGGTGCGACGCTATGAGGCGATCGACGATCTCGCCGGCCGTCTCGGCTCCTATGCCGGTCTCGTCCATGCCGGCGACAGCGTTGATCCCACGATTTCAAAGTTTTACGGCGATGTCTCCGAGCGGCTAACGGCGGCGTCCACGCATCTCTTGTTCTTCGCGCTCGAGCTCAACCGCGTCGATGACGATATTTTGAACCGCGCGATGCAGGCCGCCGAGCTCGCGTATTACCGTCCTTGGATCGAGGATCTGCGCAAGGAGAAGCCGTACCAGCTCGACGACAAGCTCGAGCAGCTCTTCCTCGAGAAGTCGCAGACCGGCTATTCCGCCTTCAACCGGCTGTTCGACCAGACCATCTCCGGCCTGCGCTTCAAGGTCGGCGCCAAAGAGCTCGCGATCGAGCCGACGCTCAATTTCCTGCAGGACCGTGACGGCACAAAGCGCAAGGCTGCGGCCGAAGCGTTGACAAAGACCTTCAAGGCCAATGAGCGCACCTTTGCGCTGATCACCAACACGCTCGCCAAGGACAAGGACATCTCCGACAATTGGCGTGGGTTCAAGGACGTCGCGGATTCTCGGCATCTGAGCAATCGCGTCGAGCGCGAGGTGGTGGACGCGCTGGTCGCCTCGGTGCGCGCGGCCTATCCAAAGCTGTCGCATCGCTATTATGCGTTGAAGGCGAAGTGGTTCGGCAAGAAGCGGCTGGCTTATTGGGACCGCAACGCGCCGCTGCCGTTCGCCGCGACCGACGTCATCGGCTGGCCCGATGCGCGCAACATGGTGCTGACGGCCTATCGCGGCTTCTCGCCCAAAATGGCCGAGATCGCCGAGCGCTTCTTCACCGATCGCTGGATCGACGCGCCGGTTCGCCCCGGCAAGGCGCCGGGCGCGTTCTCACATCCGACCACGCCGTCGGCGCATCCTTACGTGCTGATGAACTACCAGGGCAAGCCGCGCGACGTGATGACGCTCGCGCATGAGCTCGGCCATGGCGTGCACCAGGTGCTGGCCGCGAAGAACGGCGCGCTGATGGCGCCGACGCCGCTGACGCTGGCCGAGACCGCGAGCGTGTTCGGCGAGATGCTGACCTTCCGGCGGTTGCTGGCGCAGACCAAGAGCGCCCGGCAGCGCCAGGCGCTGCTCGCCGGCAAGGTCGAGGACATGATCAACACGGTGGTGCGGCAGATCGCGTTCTATTCGTTCGAGCGCGCGGTCCACACCGAGCGCAAGAACGGCGAGCTCACCGCGACGCGGCTCGGTGAGATCTGGCTGTCGGTGCAGGGCGAGAGCCTCGGGCCGGCGATCGAGATCAAGGCGGGCTACGAGAACTACTGGATGTACATCCCGCACTTCATCCACTCGCCGTTCTACGTCTACGCCTATGCCTTCGGTGATTGTCTCGTGAACTCGCTCTACGCCGTCTACGAGAATGCGGCCGAGGGCTTTGCCGAGCGCTACCTCGACATGCTCGCCGCCGGCGGCACCAAGCATTATTCCGAGCTGCTGCGGCCGTTCGGGCTCGATGCCAAGGATCCCAAATTCTGGGACGGCGGTCTCTCGGTCATCGCCGGGATGATCGACGAGCTCGAGGCGATGGGCTGAGGCGAAGCGCGAGTTCCTTCCGGGCGCACGGAATGCGGGTGCCGCAGGTTTTTTTGCGGCCCCCAGTTCCATCCGTGGGCGTGGGCGACCTTCGCGGCGGAGGCCGGCGATTTGCTACGTGCGATTGAACGTTCGCGCGGCCCGCAAGACTAACTCAACAGATACTCGGAAATGATTTTCTACTATTGATTGTGGATTGATCGGTTTCTCCCTGGGGAGGCACCCATGCTCCATCAAGGGCCCGCCACGCCGGTTCCGATGGCGAGAAATGCTGCCGCCGTCGATCAGGAAACGCCCTGGTGCGAGAAGCACCATCAGATCGTTTGCGATGAGATCGAGGCGATCAACACCCGCCGCGAGCCGGAACGGCGCCTCGACGCCGACGGCCTGCAACCCTGCCAGTTGCTCGACGTCGTCGGACTTGCGTTGTCCGGCGGTGGCATTCGCTCGTCGGCCGTTTGCCTCGGCGTGCTCCAGGCACTGAACCACCACAACCTGATCGGCCGGATCGACTATCTCTCCACGGTGTCGGGCGGCGGCTATATCGGCACCTCGCTCAGCGCCACCATGACGACCGCACGGCGCTTTGTGTTCGGCGAGAGACCCGCCGGCGGAACCGTCACGTCCGCCGAGATCAGCGATACGCCGTCGGTCGGACACCTGCGCAACTATTCCAACTATCTGATCCCCGCCGGTGCCCGCGATCTCCTGACCGGAGTTGCGATCGTCGTGCGGGGACTGGTCGCCAATATCGGGTTGACGTTGCCCATCGTGCTGCTGCTTGCCGCCATCACCATCTGGTCAACGCCGCTGCGGAGCTGCCTGACGGATGCGAACATCTTCGGCATCAGTCTCAACAACAGGTCGTTGTGCGAGCTGCATGATTTCAGCGACATCGATCGTTACGGTTTCAGCACATTCGGCCTGGTCGTCGCGCTCGTGATGTTCGCTTGCAGCGGGCTCGCCTATTTCACCTCCCGCTCCGTCCGCGGCAGCGGTCCCAGCGTCGTGTTCGCCTATATTGGCGGGATCGCATTGTTGCTGGGCGTCGCGTGCGACTTCGCCCGGTTTCTCAAGGTCCAGCATTTTGCGTTGAGCCTGTCGATCGCAATCATCGGGGGCGTCCTGTTTTTCGGATGGGCGCTCAAGCAGTCGCTCGCGAGCCCCGGCAAGCGGCAGGAGTTCCGTTCGCACTGGCCGAGCATGGGCGCGACCTTCCTGGTGCTGCTGGCGGTGATCGCCTTCTTCGAGTTTCAACCCTTCATGCTGGAGCAGATGTTCGATGTCGCCGAGAGCAGCGCAATCGGTGGACCGGCTGCTGCGGTTGCGATCACCTGGATCAAGTCGCTCGCGGCAGTGGCTGCGCCAATCGGTGTCTTCGTCACCGCGTTCAGGCAGCAATTCGTGGAATTGCTGAAGGGCAACAGCGCATCCTCGCAATGGGGTTCGCTTGTGCTCGCGGTCGTGGCCAAGGTCGCGCTATGGATCGCGGGCCTTGCGCTTCCGCTCGTCATCTGGGTCGCATACCTCTATCTATCCTATTGGGGCATCGCCAACGATCTGTTCGAGAGGTGCCCGTCCGTTATGGGCGCAACCTCCCAGCGAGAGTGCCTGGTCAATGCCAAATCGAACGCGCCGTCCGGAAGCCTCGCAGGCAGGATTCAGTTCGATGTCAGCAAGGGGACCTTGTCGGCGGAAATCACGCCGAAAGCCGCACCGCAGGTCGTGGCAGATGCCGAGCAGTTGACGCCGATCTGGCACACGCCCGCCTGGCTCCTGTTCCTGGCTCAGAAAGCGGGGCAGGTGGTTCAGGTTCGTTTTCCCAGCCTGTTCCAGGGCAATGCTTCGGAGCTCGCCTACTCCTACAGCCTGCACATGGTGATCCTCTACACGTTCGCCGGCGCCCTGCTGTTCGCCATCTCGTTCTGCCTGACGCCGAATGCGAACTCGTTGCACCGGCTCTATCGCGATCGCCTGAGCAAGGCCTTCCTGTTCGATCCGACGCGTTCGGCCGACGGGCGCGTCGCGCCCGCCGAAGCCAGTCTCGACCAGGGGCGCGATTTCAAGGCGCTCGATCGCATGAAGCTGACGGATCTCTACGCCGCTCCGGCCGCGACGGCCCGGATTCCAGGGCAGCCGGCTGCGCCGAAGCTGCACGCGCCCTATCAGCTCATCAATACGGCGCTGAATATTCAGGGCTCCGACTTTGCCAACCGGCGCGGACGCAACGCGGACTTCTTCGTGTTCTCCGCCCTGAACGTCGGCAGCGAGGCGACGGGCTATGCGCCCACCGATCTGGTGCAGGACGACGAGCAAAGTCTCGATCTCGCCACCGCAATGGCGATTTCCGGAGCCGCGGCCTCCTCGAACATGGGTTCGAGCTCGATCAAGGCGCTGACGCCCACGCTTGCGCTCCTCAACGTCCGGCTCGGCTATTGGCTGAAGAACCCGCGTTACGTCGATGAGCGTGTCCGGCCGCAGCGCCGCTCCACGCCGATCTATTTCTGGTCGGAGATCTCGGGGCGCCTGTACGAGAACAGCGACAGCGTCTATCTGACGGACGGCGGTCATATCGAGAATCTCGGCGTCTACGAGCTGTTGCGCCGCCGCTGCAAGGTGATCATCGCGGTCGATGCGGAAGCCGATGCGCCGATGAATTTCGGTTCCCTGATGACGTTACAGCGTTACGCCCGCATCGATCTCGGCGTCCGCATCGACCTGCCATGGACGCCGATTCGCGAGCGCACGCGTGCGCTGATGGCGCGCAATGCCGACAAGGCGGGTGATCCCGGCGCGGCCGACGAGCGCGACGACATTGCGCGAGACCACGTCCACGTCGCGATCGGCACCATCGACTACGGAGGCGACGAGCAGGGTTATCTCGTTTACGTCAAATCGTCGCTCAATGGCGACGAGAACGACTACATCCGGGACTACGCGCGGCGAAACGACCGCTTCCCGCACGAGACCACGGGTGACCAGTTCTTCTCGGAGGAGCAGTTCGAGGTCTACCGCGCGCTGGGCTTCCACATGGCGCACGGTTTCCTGTCCGGTGACAATCCGGTCGCGGTCGGGTCCGGCGTCGATCCGCATATGGCCCGATTCACTGAAGCGGGCGAGCCGGCGATCGACGCGGTCCGCGAGGCGCTCGGTCTTCCGGTACCTCGGCGGCAAACCGCGAGCGTCACCGCCACGATGATCGATCAGGGCTGAGCAGCGCGACAGCCGGATTCCCGGCAATCGGAATTCCAAATCACCTGATTTGCCCGAAAACCGGCCATCGGTGCCGTTGCCCTGCCCGAAGGTTTGCGGTATCCCAGCCCAAGAATTCGACTTTCGACTGGGGACAATACATGGCTGACCATAGCGAAGTGGCGTACACCACCGCCGACGGCAACGACTACGTTGCCCACGAGCAGACCTATGAGGGCTTCATCAAGCTGGTGAAGTACGGCACGGCCTCGGTCGCGCTCATCGTGATCCTGATGGCGATCTTCCTGACCTGACCTATCGGCAGCTGCACACGTCAGCAGCAGCTGCCGCCTACAAAATTTGCATCCAAGCCGGTCCCAAAACCGGTATCGAACGCTGCGGGAGTAACGCTTAAGTTTGCGCGCGCGCTGTCCCGCGTCGCCGGAGGGCCTATGAAGATCGCCGTTGCCAAGGAAATCGATCCGTCGGAGCCGCGTGTCGCCGCTTCGCCTGATACGGTGAAGAAGTTCAAGGCGTTGGGCGCCGAGATCGCCGTCGAGCCGGGCGCCGGCCTCAAATCGGGCCTGCCGGATTCCGAATTCACCGCCGTGGGCGCCACCGTCAGCGCCGATGCGCTGAAGGACGCCGACATCATCATCAAGGTGAAGCGTCCCGAAGCCTCCGAGCTCGCGCAGTACAAGCGCGGTGCGCTCGTCATCGCCATCATGGACCCCTACGGCAACGAGGCCGCGCTGAAGACGATCGCCGATTCCGGCGTCTCCGCCTTCGCGATGGAACTGATGCCGCGCATCACCCGTGCGCAGGTGATGGACGTGCTGTCGTCTCAGGCGAACCTTGCCGGCTACCGCGCCGTGATCGAGGGGGCCGAGGCCTTCGGCCGCGCCTTCCCGATGATGATGACTGCCGCCGGCACCGTGCCCGCCGCAAAGGTGTTCGTGATGGGCGTCGGCGTTGCCGGCCTCCAGGCGATCGCGACCGCGCGCCGTCTCGGCGCCATCGTCACCGCGACCGACGTGCGGCCCGCGACGAAAGAGCAGGTGGAATCGCTCGGCGCAAAATTCCTCGCCGTCGAGGACGAGGAGTTCAAGAACGCGCAGACCGCCGGCGGCTACGCCAAGGAAATGTCCAAGGAATACCAGGCCAAGCAGGCCGCGCTCACCGCCGAACACATCAAGAAGCAGGACATCGTGATCACGACGGCGCTGATTCCGGGCCGGCCGGCGCCGAAGCTCGTTTCGGCCGACATGGTCAAGTCGATGAAGCCGGGTTCGGTGCTGGTCGATCTCGCCGTCGAGCGCGGCGGCAATGTCGAAGGCGCGAGGCCGGGCGAGGTCGCCGATGTCGATGGCATCAAGATCGTCGGCTACACCAACGTTGCCGGCCGCGTCGCGGCGTCCGCCTCCAGCCTCTACGCGCGCAACCTGTTCAATTTCATCGAGACCCTGGTCGACAAGGGCAGCAAGGCTCTTGCCGTCAATTGGGACGACGAACTCGTGAAGGCGACGGCGCTCACCAAGGACGGCGCCGTGATTCACCCGAACTTCCAGCCGAAAGCTTAGGAGAGCCGCCATGGAGCATGTTGCACAGGTCGTCGACCCCTTCGTCTTCCGGCTGTCGATTTTCGTCCTTGCCGTCTTCGTCGGTTATTTCGTGGTGTGGTCGGTGACGCCGGCGCTGCACACGCCGCTGATGAGCGTGACCAACGCAATCTCCTCGGTGATCGTGGTCGGCGCGCTCCTCGCCGGCGGCGTCGCCAATGTCTCGAGCGGCTCGGGCTGGGCACGCGCCTTCGGCTTCGTCGCTCTGATCTTCGCCTGCATCAACATCTTCGGCGGCTTCCTTGTCACCCAGCGGATGCTGGCGATGTACAAGAAGAAGTCGAAGTAAGCGGCCACCTCGGGCTGAAGGGATCAATGGGGACCTGAGATGAGCGCCAACCTCTCTGCATTTTTGTATCTCGTGGCGGGAGTGCTGTTCATCCTGTCGCTGCGCGGGCTGTCGAGCCCGGCTTCGTCGCGCCAGGGCAATCTGTTCGGCATGATCGGCATGGCGATCGCGGTCGCCACCACGCTCGCCAACCATCCGCCGGCAGACGGCCTCGCCTGGGTGCTCGTCATCGTCGGTATCGCGATCGGCGGCGGCATCGGCGCGGTGATCGCCCGCCGCGTGCCGATGACCTCGATGCCGGAACTGGTCGCCGCCTTCCACTCGCTGGTCGGCATGGCCGCGGTGCTGGTCGCCGCCGGCGCGTTCTACGCGCCGGAAGCCTTCGACATCGGCACGCCCGGCAACATCCATCCGCAGAGCCTGGTCGAGATGTCGCTCGGCGTCGCCATCGGCGCGCTGACCTTCACCGGCTCGGTGATCGCGTTCCTGAAGCTGTCCGCGCGCATGAGCGGCGCGCCGATCATCCTGCCGTTCCGCCACGTCATCAACATCGCGCTCGCGATCGCGCTCGTCGTCTTCATCGTCGGGTTGGTGATGTCGGGCAGCGCGCTCGACTTCTGGCTGATCGTCATCATCGCGCTGGCGCTCGGCGTGCTCATGATCATCCCGATCGGCGGCGCCGACATGCCGGTCGTGATCTCGATGCTGAACTCCTATTCCGGCTGGGCTGCGGCCGGCATCGGCTTCACGCTGGGCAATTCCGCGCTGATCATCACCGGCGCGCTGGTCGGCTCGTCGGGTGCGATCCTGTCCTACATCATGTGCCACGCGATGAACCGGTCCTTCATCTCGGTCATCCTCGGTGGCTTTGGCGGCGAGACCGCCGCGGCCGGCGCTGGCGGCGGCGAGCAGAAGCCCGCCAAGCTCGGCTCGGCCGACGACGCCGCCTTCATCATGAAGAATGCGCAGAAGGTCATCATCGTGCCCGGCTACGGCATGGCGGTGGCGCAGGCCCAGCACGCGCTGCGCGAAATGGGCGACATCCTGAAGAAGGAAGGCGTCGAGGTGAAGTACGCCATTCATCCGGTCGCGGGCCGCATGCCCGGCCACATGAACGTGCTGCTCGCCGAGGCCAACGTCCCCTACGACGAGGTGTTCGAGCTCGAGGACATCAACTCCGAATTCGCGCAGGCCGACATCGCCTTCGTGATTGGCGCCAACGACGTCACCAACCCGGCGGCCGAAGAGGACAAGACCTCGCCGATCTACGGCATGCCCGTCCTCCAGGTCTGGAAGGCCGGCACCGTCATGTTCATCAAGCGCTCGCTCGCCTCGGGCTATGCCGGTATCGACAATCCGCTGTTCTATCGCGACAACACCATGATGCTGCTCGGCGACGCCAAGAAGGTCACCGAGAACATCGTCAAGGCGATGTAGGGCGGGAAGGCGAGCGGACCGTGGCCCTGAACAAGGAGTGGCACCGGTCCCATCGCATGCCACCGAAGGCGACGCGCGAGCAGCGTGTCGCGTGGCACGTTGCCCATGCGGCGGCGTGCGGCTGCCGCGAGATTCCCTTGAGCATCCGGCCGGACGTTCTCAAACTGCTCACGAGCCGCCGCAAATCCTGAACTCCGGAATGGCGGGCCGCGATGACATTCCTGAAATGGACCGCCACCATCCTCGCGGCCGGCTACCTCGCCGGTCTCGTCCTGTTGTTTGCCAAACAGCGCGCCATGCTGTTTCCGATTCCGACGGCCGAGCGCACGGCGCCTGCCGCCGCGGGACTTCCAGACGCCGAAGAGCATGTCCTGACGACGTCTGACGGCGAGAAGGTCATCGTCTGGCACGTGCCGCCAAAGCCTGGCCGTGCCGTGGTGCTGTTCTTCCACGGCAACGGCGATTCTCTGGCCGGCCTTGCCGGCCACTTCAAGGCGATCACGGCTGACGGCACCGGTCTCGTCGCGCTGTCCTATCGCGGCTATTCGGGCTCCAGCGGCGCACCGGGCGAAGATGGCCTGCTGCGCGATGGCGCGGCCGCGTACGCGTTCGCGGTGGCGCGCTATGACGCCCGGCGCCTCGTCGCCTGGGGCTTCTCGCTCGGGACCGGCGTTGCGGTCGCCGTCGCCTCCGAACATCCGGTCGGGAAGCTGATCCTCGAGGCGCCCTATTCGTCGATCGCCGACGTCGCCGCCGCGCATTTCTGGTTCGCTCCGGTTCGCCTCCTGATCCGCGACCCCTTCCACTCGGATGAGCGCATCGCACGCGTCACGGCTCCGCTCCTGATCATGCATGGCGCGCAGGACCAGACCATCCCGATCGCATTCGGCGAGAAATTGTTTGCGCTGGCCCGCGAGCCGAAGCAGTTCGTCCGCATTCCCGGCGGCGGGCACGACGATCTCGGCAGCTTTGGCGCCATCGAGATCGCACGAAACTTCATCAATGGGTCCTGAGGGCTGACGGATGCGATCTTCTCGCGCATAATCGGTCTCCCATTGGAAGGAATCGCCCGCATGAGCGCACACGGACCGATGCCGCGGTCGTCCTGGATCTTCCCCGCTCTGGCGGTGCTGCTGTTCCTGATCGTGACCGCGACCGGCTACAGCTTTACGCTGACGGCGGGCGGAGCCCTGTTCGCGATCGTGCTCCTGGTGATCCTGTTCGGCACCGTCTTCGCGGCCGTTCATCATTCCGAGGTGATCGCCGAGCGCATCGGCGAGCCCTATGGCACGCTGCTGCTGACGCTGGCGGTGACCATCATCGAGGTCGCACTGATCACCACGATCATGCTGGGCGACAAGCCGGCCCCGGAGCTCGCCCGCGACACCGTGTTCGCGGTCGTGATGATCGTCTGCAACGGCCTGGTCGGCCTCTGCGTCTTCATCGGCGGCATGCGCTATCGCGAGCAGGGCTTTCAGGTCTCGGGCGCCAACGTCTATCTCAGCGTGCTGATTGCGATGGCAACCATCACCCTGATCATGCCCAACTACACGCTGACGACGCCGGGCCCGATCTATTCGACGCTCCAGCTCGGCTTCGTCGATCTCGCAACGATCGTGCTCTACGGCGTGTTCCTCTACACCCAGACCGTCCTGCACAAGGACTACTTCGTCCACGAGAGGGCGGACGGCGAGGGCGGGGAGGCGCATTTGTCGGGCAGAATGCTGGTGCTCAGCATCGTGCTGCTGCTGATCTCGCTGCTGGCGGTCGTCCTCCTCGCCAAGAAGTTCTCGCTGGTGGTGGACGCGGTCGCCGTTCAGATCGGCGCCCCGCCGGCGTTCGCGGGCCTCCTCGTCGCCCTCCTGATCCTGATGCCGGAGGGTGTCTCGGCGATTGCGGCGGCGCGCAAGAACGACCTCCAGAAGAGCATCAACCTGGCGCTCGGGTCCTCGCTCGCAACCATCGGCCTGACCATTCCGGCGGTCGGGATCGCCACCTACCTGCTCGACCAGCCGCTCGTGCTGGGCCTGAACCCGGCGAACACCGCACTCCTGTTCCTGACATTCTTGTTGAGCATGCTGACCTTCGGCACCGGCAGGACCAATGTCCTGTTCGGGCTGGTCCATATGGTGGTATTTGCCGTCTACGTGTTCATGGTTTTCGTGCCGTAGAAGGAAATTCCCGATGCTTGCCGCCAAATCCGAGGTTCAGATCGACAACGAGCAGGTCCGGGTGACCGAGTGGCGGCTCGACCCGGGCAGCGCGACCGGGCATCACACCCACGGCATGGACTATGTCATTGTTCCCGTCGTCGCCGGCGAGATGACCATCGTGGCGCCCGGCGGCGAGCGTTCCAAGGCGCAGCTCGCGGCCGGAAAATCTTACTTTCGCAAGGCCGGCGTCCAACACGACGTACTTAACGAAACCTCAACCGAGATCGTGTTCCTTGAGATCGAGCTGAAGCCGTAAGGCGGGCGAACCCTTTGCCATCGATCCGTCGCAGTTGATCCCTTACAATGCCCCAAAGTTCCCGCATCTGATCGCGCGGGGAGTGGCCGAGAAATGCTGAAATACCTCGCTAAAATCTCGATGGATATTCTCCCCTCGGTGCTCGCGACGATCATCGGGGCGTACATCGTTAACCACTACATCAACGCCAAGCCGGCGGCCGATGCCCCCGCGGCCGTGGTAGCGCCTGCCGATGCCGGCAAGAGCGGCAAGCCCTCCGATGTGGCCAACCTCCCGGCGCCCGGCGTCAAGGCCAAAGGCGTCTCCGAGAAGAGCGTGACCGACAAGGCGGCGGCCGAGAAGCCGGCCGACAAATCCGGCGAACACCCGGCCGAGACCAAGGCCGCGGACGTTGCTCCCGCCGAGGCCGGCCCGCGCGGCCGCAACCCGGCGCGTGAGAAGGCGGCCGCCAAGTCCGCTCCGGCTGTCACGGCTCCCGCCACCACCCCGGTGGTCGAGGCCAATTCGGCACCGGCGTCCCCGGCTGCGACGCCCGACGCCAACGATCTCGCGCGCGCCGCGATCGAGCGCCTGCGCAAGTCGCCTGAGGGCAAGGCCGCCGAGGCCAGATCTTCCGAAACCAAGTCTTCCGAGAGCAAGCCTTCCGAAGCCCGGCCGGCTGAAACCAAGTCGGTCGAGAGATCGCCGGAGCCTGCGGTTCGGGAAGCCTCCCGCACCCCGGAAGCCCCGCGCGTCATTCCTGCTGAGCCGTCCGCGCTCCGTCCGCTGCCGCCGCCGATCACGGTGTCGACGCCTTCGTCCGAAGCCTATGGCAATGGCGGCGCGTCGCCGGTCAATCCGCCCTACACCGCCTCGATCGGCAACGACGATCCGAACCGGATGACGCCGCCGGCCGACATTCCGGTGCCGGTGATCGCGCCGCCACTCGACCTGCGTGCCGATGCCGGCGCGACCATGCCGCGGCCGAAGAAGACCAATGTCGCCGACGAGATGCTGTCGGGCATGAAGTCGATGTTCCACTCCGTCCTGCCGAAGAGCGCCACCCCCGATTAAGGCGGTGGCTGAGAGCGTCTTCGAGCGACGTGGACACCGCTTCGCGTGAAGAAAACGCGTCAAAACGAGCAGCTCTAGCCGCGCTGTCAGCCGCCGACGCGGGCGAGACCGCTGCGGGCGGTATCGTCGCGTGGACGTAGCGCGACCGCCTTGTTGTAGGATGTGGCCGCCTTGGCCTTGTCACCCAGCCGCTCATAGGCCTGTCCGCGCGTGGTCCACACCTGCGCGTTGTGCGGATCGACCTCAGAGGCCTCATCGAGATCGGCCGCCGCTTCCTTGACCTTGCCGAGGGCGAGATAGCTGATGGCGCGGCCGAGCAACGGCTCGACCTTTTGCGGATTGAGCCCGTTGGCGGCGCTGAAATCGGCGATGGCGAAATTATGCTCGTTGTTGCCCTGATAGATCAGGGCGCGACCATAAAGTGCCTGCGCGTTATAGGGATCGAGCGCGACGGCCCGGTTGAACTCGTCCAGCGCGCCAGCCGTCTCCCCCGCCTTTGCCAGGGTCTGGCCTTTTGCGGTGTGAGCCTGGGCCTCGCTGACATTGCCGGCGCTGACCGCGCTGTCGGCGGCCGTCGCAGCCGCCTTGGGCGCCTCCTGCGGCTTCTCCTTCTCGGGCATCATGGAGCCGAGATCGAAGGAGCAGCCGCACAGCACGATCCCCATCAAGCCGAGCGCGAACGGCTGTCGCCAGATCTGGCGTAGCCGCGCCAAGCGGCGTTCGGGGAAAGGGGAGGCCATCTACGGTTCGCTCGCGCTGGTGCCGCATCGGTAGTGCCCCCGTCCCAGAGAAGGCACCGCTCACAAAACAATAACGCGGGCCAAGGGCCCGCGTCATCGAAAACTGAAGTCTTGGAAAACTGAAGTCTTGCAAGTCAGGCGGAATCAGCGCGGTCCGCGCGGACCCGCACCCGGGCCGCTGCTACGGCCGCCACGATCACCACCGGGACCGGCGCCGAACACCGGCTTCGGCTTCATCGGCAGCAGGCCTTCGCGCTGCAGCTTCTTGCGGGCCAGCTTGCGCGCGCGGCGCACGGCCTCGGCCTTTTCACGGGCCTTCTTCTCGGAGGGCTTCTCGTAATGACCGCGGAGCTTCATCTCGCGGAAAATTCCCTCACGCTGCATCTTCTTCTTCAGCGCCTTGAGGGCTTGATCGACATTGTTATCGCGAACGAGAACCTGCACGCGGCATCCTCTTCAGTGGATCGGATTTGAATTCTGGTAAGTCAAAGGGGATGGCGAAACGCACAAGCCCTTAACCTTGAGGGCGCGGATGTATCAGACAAAACCCGCGATGTCCACCTGCCAAGCAGATTTTCGGGCCAAGTTCAGCCATTAAATAAGGCGAAAATACCTCCGTACGGCCCCGATTTGGGTGATTCGGCGCCAAGGGTGGGGCAGTTCCCGGAGCTTTGCTCCGGAAATTCCTGGAATTAGGGGAGACGTCACATGGATATGAAGAAATACGCTGCCGAGGCGATCGGCACATTCTGGCTCACATTCGCAGGCTGCGGCAGCGCGGTGATCGCCGCCGGCTTTCCGCAGGTCGGAATCGGCCTGGTCGGCGTGTCCCTGGCGTTCGGCTTAAGCGTCGTCACCATGGCCTATGCAATCGGGCACATCTCGGGCTGCCACCTCAACCCGGCCGTCACCGTCGGGCTTGCCGCCGGAGGACGCTTCCCGGCGGGACAGATCCTGCCTTACGTGATCGCACAGGTCTGCGGCGCGATCGTCGCCGCCCAGCTGCTTTACATAATCGCCAGCGGTGCTCCCGGATTCGACGTCAGCAAGGGTTTTGCGTCGAACGGCTACGACGCGCATTCGCCCGGCCAGTACAGCCTGATCGCCTGCTTCGTCACCGAGGTGGTGATGACCATGATGTTCCTGTTCGTCATCATGGGCGCCACCCATGGCCGCGCGCCCGCGGGCTTCGCTCCGCTCGCGATCGGGCTCGCGCTGGTGATGATCCATCTCGTCAGCATCCCCGTCACCAACACGTCGGTGAACCCGGCGCGCAGCACCGGGCCCGCACTGTTCGTCGGCGGCTGGGCGCTGTCGCAGCTCTGGCTGTTCTGGGTCGCTCCGCTGATCGGCGGCGCGCTGGGCGGGGTGCTCTATCGCTGGCTCAGCGAGGAGCCCTCTGGCGTCGTCGCGGGCGTGAAGACGGCCTGATCGAAAGGCGGGATCGCGGCACGCGCCGCGGTCCCGCTACTTGCCCTTCGTCGGCCTGACTTCGGTGACGTGGCCCATCTTGCGGCCGGGGCGCGGCGCGCCCTTGCCGTAGATGTGCACGGTCACGCCCGGCACGCTCAGCCACTTCTCGTAATCGTTGATCTCGTCGCCGATCAGATTGGTCATGGTGACGATTTCGCCGTGGCGCACGGCCTTGCCGAGCGGCCAGCCGGCAATGGCGCGGATGTGCTGCTCGAACTGCGAGACTGAGGCGCCGTCGAGCGTCCAGTGTCCGGAATTGTGCACGCGCGGAGCGATCTCGTTGACCAGCACCTTCGGCCCGGTGCCGTTGGCGAGCACGAACATCTCGACCGCGAGCACGCCGACATAATCGAGCGCCCCGGCGATCTTGCCGGCGATGCTGCGCGCTTCTTCCGCGAGCGCATCCGGAATCTGTGCGGGGGCGCGGGATATCTTCAGAATGTGGTCGCGGTGCTCGTTCTCGGTGACGTCGAAGCACTCGACCTGGCCGGTCGCCGAGCGCGCCGCAATCACGGAGATTTCGCGCTCGTACGGGATGAAGGCTTCGAGGATCGCCGATTTGGTGGCGAGGCTGGTCCACACCTTGGCGATGTCGTCGCCCTCGCGGATGATGGCCTGGCCCTTGCCGTCGTAGCCGAAGCGGCGGGTTTTCAGCACCGCAGGGAGGCCGATCCGGACGATCGCCTCGCGCAGCGAGGAGACCGAGGTGACGTCGGCATAGGCTGCGGTGCCGATGCCGAGCCGCGTCACGAAATCCTTCTCGGCGAGCCGGTCCTGGGTGGTCTCGAGGATCTTGCGGTTGGGCAGCACCGGGCGGCGCGCGTCCAGCACCATCGCGGCGGCAGACGGCACGTTCTCGAATTCGTAGGTGATGACGTCGACGTCGTTGGCGAACAGCTCGAGCGCTTCGACGTCGGCATATTCGGCGCAGGTCGCGTTCAGCACGACGTCGAAGGCGGGCGAGTCCGGATCGGGCGAGAATACCTGGCAGCGCAGGCCGAGCCGCGCCGCAGCCATGGCGAGCATCCGCCCCAATTGTCCGCCGCCGAGGATTCCGATGGTGTCGCCGGGCTTCAGCTTCACCTGCTTTGCGTCAGTCACGCCTTGTCCTCCGGGCGCTCCGCAACCGCCTCGGTCTGTGCCTTGCGCCAGGCGGCGAGACGGTCGGCCAGGGCCGGATCGGACAATGCGAGCACTGAAGCCGCAAGCAGCGCCGCGTTGATCGCGCCGGCCTTGCCGATGGCGAGGGTGCCGACCGGGATGCCCGCGGGCATCTGCACGATCGAATAGAGCGAATCGATGCCCTTGAGCGTCCTGGATTCGACGGGAACGCCGAACACGGGCAGTTCCGTCAGCGCCGCCGCCATGCCGGGCAGATGCGCAGCGCCGCCCGCGCCGGCGATAATGACCTTGTAGCCCGCCGCCTTGGCGCCCTTGGCGAATGCAAACAGCCGGTCGGGGGTGCGGTGTGCCGAAACGATGCGGGTATCGGCGGCAACGCCGAGCGCTGCGAGCGTGTCGGCGGCATGCCGCATCGTATCCCAGTCCGACTGGCTTCCCATGATGATGGCGATCGGCGCGGTCATGACGTCAATTGTGCTCGGAAAACAGAAAGATAGGCCAGATTAACGGTTCCGGCCGGTGGCTCGCAAGGCGGTGGCAAGGAGAAGGGAATGCACTATCCTGTCTTGGTGAATCCCCGCAAGCCTTCATTGAGCAGGATGCCCATGAAGAAACCAAAAAGGGCGAGCGCTGCGAAGGCCAAAAAGGGCCGAAAGACCAGCGCCAGCCGCTCCAAAGCCGCCCCCAGGCGACTGGCGAAGCGCTCGGCCAAGCCGGCGCGGCGCGGAGCGTCGGCCGCCGACGACCTCAGGGCGACCATCCGCGGCTTGCGGGGCAAGCTCAAGGAGGCGGAACGCCGGGTCGCGGAACTGGAAGCTGCGGCCGACACCGATTTCCTGCTCGAGATTCCGAACCGGCGCGGCTTCGAGCGCGAGCTCGCGCGCGCCATCGCCTACATGAAGCGCTACCGCGCCAGCGGCGCGCTGATCGTCCTCGACGTCGATCGCCTGAAGCCCATCAACGATTCCTTCGGCCATGCCGCCGGAGACGAGGTGCTCAAGGCGATTGCGGCCACCCTGACGCGGCAGGTCCGCGCCTCGGACGTGGTCGGCCGGCTTGGTGGCGACGAGTTTGCGTTGCTGCTCTGGAATCTCAGCGAGACCGACGCCAAGGCGAAGGCAGCGGCCTTCGAGCAGGCGATCGACGAATTGTCGTTTGCCTTTCGCGGTCAGCGCGTGACCGCGGGCGCCTCCGCAGGTGTCGCGCTGCTGGGGGCGCAGTCCGATGCAGGCCGCGCGCTGGAGGAGGCTGATGCCGCCATGTATGTGCGCAAGGCGCACCGGCGGCACGAGCCGCTGATCAGGCTGGTCAGCAACTAGGGCACGATCTTCGCGACAAATGCGGACCGCGTTGCGCGGAGATCATGCTCAAGCAACAACCCTTACAGCGTGGCCAGATCTTCCGGCACGTTGCCGAATTTACGCAGCAGCGTGGCGTCGCCGAATTCGCCGGTCATGGGATCGCCGCTGCGGCTGAACGCAACCGCGCCGATATGGCCGGCACCGTGCGCCAGGATCTCGGCGCGCCGCAACGCGGCCGCCGAGCTCTGGCATTCCTCCGCGGCGCCCGCGACAGGCGATCCGTCGGCATCGATCAGGAAGGGCATTGCAACGTAGTAGGTCACATCCGACATGGCGTTGCTCCGATGTTGAACTCAGGCGGCGCTGCTGTTGCTCCGCACCTTGCTGCGTGCGGTCTCGGGAATGCAGCCGGCTGAAATCGCCGCCTGTAATTCTTCCAGCTCTGCTTCCAGATATTCGTTGGCCATGATCAGCGCCTTGATGGTGCTACGCAGATTGCCGTCGCACATCGCGATCGCCTGGTCGCAGGCCTGTTCATAATGGCTGTTGTCGAGAAGGGCGGTTGCCGACATCTGCGTTGTCCTCGGGGGTTTCCTGGGCGTTTCCTGGGGCGTTGGGATGTCCAAATGTTCCTATTTTGTTCTTTTCGATTCAAGCGGATTCGGATGCGGCGTGCTGCCACGAAAAAGGGCCTCGCGGTTCAGGCGATGATGTCCGGCGTGATCTGGTCTTCGATGAACGCGATACGGTCGCGCAACAACAGCTTGCGCTTCTTCAACCGTTGTAACCGCAACAGGTCGGGGGCAGGCGATTGATGCATCGCATCGATCGCGGCGTCGAGATCTCGGTGTTCTTGCTGCAACCGGGTGAGCTCGGCTTCGAGCTCACGCTCGTCTTCATTGGTCATGTTCGCGGTGGCCGAAAACCCGATGGGCGTGAGATTCAAGGCTGTGGATGCCCTGTGGAAATTATCGTCCTTGCGCGCCGTGATCGCAAGCGATCTCGGGCCGCCGCTCACCGAACTCTCGCAAGATATTTCGACGATTCGTTGCGGCGTTGCGCAAGCACGTTGATATCATGGATTTTTCCAGCGTGGTTCCTTACTCACGATTCGTTACATATGAATTTTCAAAAATGACGCTGCGACGACGGATACATATCGACAGAACGAATCGGTGATGTACACTTGTTTGTCCGGATCGAATCCAAGGTTTCCCCCTACCGAGGAGGTTTCGAATGACAATTCAGGCACATCTGGTTGAATTGGAACGGAAGCACAAAACGCTCGAAAACGAATTGCACGAAGCTCTCGTGCACCTTTCAACAGACGACCTGCAAATTGTTGAGTTGAAGCGACGGAAGTTGATGGTCAAGGACCAGATCGAGCGTTTGAAGCACACCGGCGACACGCTCCACTAGTAACCCCTGTAACAGTGTAGAGTTGAACTTACCCTTTCATGCAGGGGTGAGAGCTGTTGCGCTCATCCCTGCATGAAGGTGCGCAGCGTGCAAAGTTATTTGCGCGGCGCTTGGAGCCTTTCCGCTCCGATGGAAAATCCCCTAGATGCCTGCGAGCTCAGCGACGTGATCCGCGATCGCGAGCGACGACGTCAGTCCCGGCGATTCGATGCCGAACAGGTTGATCAGGCCTTCGACGCCGTGATCGCGCGGGCCCTGCATCAGAAAATCCTGCGTGGCCACCGCCGGCGGCACGATCTTCGGGCGAATGCCTGAATAGCTCGGCATCAGCGCGCCGTCGGGCAGCGTCGGCCAGTATCTCCGGATCGCCGGATAGAAGCGTTCGGCGCGTGACGGATCGACCTCGTAATTGATCGTCTCGATCCACTCCACGTCGGGGCCGAAGCGTGCCTGCCCGGCCATGTCCAGCGTCAGATGCACGCCGAGCCCGCCTGGCTCGGGCACCGGATAGATCAGGTGCGAGAATGGTGCTCTGGCGTTGCAGCTGAAATAGTTTCCCTTGGCGAGATAGGCCGGCGGAATCCGGTCGATCGGCATGCCGTCGATATGGCGTGCGACCGTTGTCGCCGAGAGCCCGGCGGCGTTGACGAGCAGGCCGCATTGCAGCGTCATCGGCGCTTCGCCGCCGGCCTCGATCTCGATCACATCGCCGGCTGCCTTGGCGCGGATCAGCGGGGTGTGAAACGCAAAGGCCGCGCCGGCCGCCTCGGCCTCGCCGCGCAGCGAGAGCATGTAGGCGTGGCTGTCGATGATGCCGGTCGATGGCGAGAGCAGCGCGGCATCGCAGGCGAGCGCCGGCTCCAGCGCGCGTGCGGCTTCGCCCGTGAGCAGCTGCATGTCGAGCACGCCATTGGCCTCGGCATGCGCCTTGATCGATTGCAGCTTCTCGGTCTCCTTGGCGCTGGTCGCGACGATCAGCTTGCCGCAGTTCTTGTGCGGGATGCCGCGCTCGCCGCAGTAGCGGTACAGCTCATGCTTGCCGCTGACGCACATGCGCGCCATCCAGCTGCCGGCGCGGTAATAGATCCCGGCATGGATCACCTCGCTGTTGCGCGAGGAGGTGATGGTGCCGATGGCCTCGGCTTCCTCGAGCACGATCACCTCGCGCCCGGCCTGGGCAAGCTTTCGAGCCACCGCGAGCCCGACCACGCCGGCTCCGATGACGACGCAGTCGACCCTATCCATGGTTGTGCAGTGTATCCATTGAAAGCATCGGTGGCATCAGGCCTGAGAACCACGGCACCGGGCCGTTTTCCATTAAGGAAGCATTTATCATGTCAGGGCAATTGCCGTATTTGGCGTCACATTTTTCTGTTGCGCGTACAGGCGTTTACCCGATCCAAACCCGTGAAGCCAGACAATCCGACGTTGAAAGCGCGGGTGGCTGATGGCTGAGAAGAACTGGCACGTGGGCAGCACGCTTCCGATTGCTGTGCAGGCCGTCGTGTGCCTGGGCAGCGCGGTCGCGCCTGCGCGCGCCTTTGCGCTCTCGGACAGCTTCGCGCCACCAGGCAAGCTCGATCCCAATTTGGTCTGGGAAGCGCTGATCGGCGGCATCGTCGTCTGTGCGTTCCTGGCCGCCATCGCGCTGTGGATCCATTCCTCGCTGCGCCGCACCAAGCGCTTGCAGCTGCGGCGCAACGCCTTCGTCTCCTCCGCCATGAACAATCTCAACCAGGGCGTGGTGATGACGGATGCGCAACGACGCATCATGTTCTGCAACGACCGCTATCTCGAGATCTACGGCCTGGCGCGCTCGGATCTGTGGACCGGGATGACCGGCTACGACATCCTCGAACTCAGGCGCAAGCGCGACGTCCTCGGCGGTGTCTCCGACGATGAGTTCTACGAGAAGGCGGCGAGCCCCAACGGCCTGATCACCGAACTGCCTGATGGCCGCGCCATCCTAGTGAAATATTTCGTGTTGCCGAACGGCGGCTCGGTCGCGACGCATCTGGACGTCAGCGATCAGCGCAAGCTGTCACGGCAGCTCGCCTCCACCAAGCAATTCCTGGAAACCGTGCTGGACCACGTGCCGGCCTGCGTCGCCGCGAAGAACATCGAGGACGGTCGCTACATCTTCGCCAACAGCGCCTATGAACGGTTCTGGGGGTTCTCGCGCGACCACGCCGTCGGCAAGAATGCGCGGGAGCTGTTCGCGCCCATCTCGACGGCCAGCATCGAGGCGGCCGACAAGGCGGCACTGAATTCGCCGGACGGCCAGTTCCGCAATGAATTCGAGGTCGACCGCGCCGGTGAACGGCGCATGGTTGCCTCGATCCGGATCGTGGTCCGCGACGAGAGCAACAAGCCCGAATTCCTGATGCTCGTGTTCGAGGATATCACCGACCGCCGCTCGCTGTCGCAGGAGCTGGAGAGCACGAAGAAGTTCCTGGAGCTCGTGGTCGACAACATTCCGGTGGCGCTGATCGTGGAGCAGGTCAAGGACGGCCGCTACCTGCTCGCCAATCGCAGCGCGGAGACCATCCTCAACCGCCGGCGCGAGGAGGCCACGGGCCTGACCGCCTCCGACATCTTCAATCCCAAGGAAGCCAAGCTGATCATCGCGCGCGACGAGGCCGCGATCAAGAAGCGCGGGATGATTACCGAGGAGCACCCGATCTCCACCAAGGACGGCCTGCGGCTGTTCCTGACCCGGCGGGCGACCGTGCTCAGCGATGCCGGCGAGCCGCAATATCTGATCAAGACCCACGAAGACGTCACCGACCGCCGGCAGACCGAGTCGCGCATGGCGCACATGGCCTATCACGACGGCCTGACCGATCTGCCGAACCGCGCCGCCTTCCTCCAGGCGCTGACCCAGATGATCGAGGCCTGCGAAGGCACCAGCGAGGAGTTCGCCGTGCTCTGCCTCGACCTCGACGGCCTCAAGGAGGTCAACGACGTCTTCGGTCATGCGCTCGGCGACAAGCTGTTGATCGAGGTGGCCCAGCGGCTTCAGGATTCCGCGCGCGGCGGCGTGGTGGCGCGCCTGTCCGGCGACGAGTTCGGCCTCATCATCGACGGCAAGCAGCCGGAGGCGGGCCTTGCGCTGGCGCAGCAACTCGGCGAGGCCGTTGCCCAGGAATTTCAGATCGACGGCCGGGCGGTCCGCGCCGGCGTCACCACCGGCATGTCGATCTTCCCGCATAATGGTGCCGACGGCGCATCGCTGCTGGCCAATGCCGGCGCGGCGCTGTTCCGCGCCAAGCAGAAGTCGCGCGGCACGATCGGCCTTTACCAGCCGGAGATGGACCAGCAGATCCGCGACCGCCGCGTGCTGCACCAGGACCTGTCGAAAGCGATCAAGAACGGCGAATTGTCGCTCGCGTTCCAGCCGCAGGGCATCGCGCGCCACAGCGTCGCCGAGAGCGAGATTATCGGCTTCGAAGCGCTGGCGCGCTGGCAGCATCCGGTGCGCGGCCAGGTCTCGCCGGCCGAGTTCATCCCGATCGCGGAGGAGAGCGGCCTGATCGTCGAGATGGGCGAGTGGATCCTGCGCGAGGCCTGCCGCGAGGCGGCGTCCTGGCCGAAGCCGCTCCAGGTCGCGGTCAATTTGTCGCCGGCGCAGTTCATGCACGGCGACGTGGTCGGGCTGGTCCATTCAATCCTGATCGAGACGGGCCTGGCACCCGGCCGGCTCGAGCTGGAAATCACCGAAGGCGTGCTGATCGAGGACTTTGATCGGGGTCTTGCACTGCTGCGCCGGCTGAAGGCGCTCGGTGTGCGCATCTCCATGGATGATTTCGGCAGCGGTTACTCTTCGCTGAGCTATCTCCAGGCGTTCCCGTTCGACAAGATCAAGATCGACCGCGCCTTCATCATGAATCTCGGCCGCAACCCGCAATCGGCGGCTATCGTCCGCGCCGTGATCGATCTCGGCCACGGCCTCGAAATGTCGATCATCGCCGAGGGCGTCGAGACCCTCGATCAGCTCGTCTTTCTTGCCAAGGAGGGCTGCGACGGCGTGCAGGGCTACCTGCTCGGCAAGCCGCTGCCGATCGGCAAATATGCCGGCCTCGTCGGCCGCGCCGAGACCATGGAGCTTGCGCTGAAGACCGGCTAGAGCGTTATCGAGCCAAGCGGATACCGGTTCGCGCAAAGAAAACGCGTCAAAACAAGAATCCAAAGCCTCGTTCCGATTTCATCGGAATGGAAATGGCTCTAGTGATGGCGGGCGCTAGCTCCCATTCGACGGCTTCATGGCGGATTACGACCTTGCGATCATCGGCGGTGGCCTGAACGGTGTCAGCCTCGCCCGCGATGCGGCCGGCCGCGGCCTGCGGGTCATTCTGCTGGAGCAGGGCGATCTCGGCGGCGCGGCGTCATCCGCGACGCCACGGCTGATCCATGGCGATCTGTCGGTGCTGGAACGCCGCGGTTTTCGGCGGGTGCGCCGGGCGTTGGCCGAGCGCCGGACGTGGCTTGCCATCGCGCCGCATCTGGTCCGGCCGATGCGCTTCGTGATCCCGGCCCATTCCGAGGAGCGTCCACCCTGGCTGCTGCGTGCCGGCTTATACCTCTATGACGGCCTCACCGGTCGGAGCGGCCTGCCTGCCGCGACCACCCTCGACATCACGCATCATCCGGTCGGCAACGCGCTGAAGCGCCCGTTCGGAACGGCTTTCGAATATTCGGACTGCGTCGTCGATGATTCCCGCCTGGTGGTGCTGACGGCGCTGGACGCCGCCGAACGCGGCGCTGCGATCCGGACCGGGACGCGCTGTGTCCGCGCCGATCGAACCGACACATGGCGCCTCGCGGTGGTCGATCGTGGCCATCGCCGCGTGGTCACGGCCCGGGCGCTGGCCAATGCCACCGGCGGCTGGACGTCGATCGTCGCAGAGACCGTGCTGCGCCAGCCGCAGCCTGCCATGGCGGCCATGCAGATGAGCCAGATCATCGTGCCGCGGCTGTTCGAGTCCGATAACGTCTACGTCTTCCAAAACAGCGATGGGCGGCTGATCTTCGCGAGCCCCCTTGAGCGCGATTTCACGCTGATCGGCACGGTCACTCGTGATTTCACCGGTGATCCCGCGATCGTGGCGATGCCTGGGGCTGACGTCAGCTATCTCTGCGAGGCCGCCAGCCGCTATTTCCGCGAGCGCGTCGCGCCCACCGACGTGGTGCGCGCGGTCTCCGGCGTCAACCTGACGCTGGCGTCCGTGCGGCGGCGCGACGGGACGACGCTGTTCCACGCGCGCCGGCGCAAGGCGCCGCTGATCACGATGTTCGGCGGCGACGTCACCACCTCGCGCCTGCGCGCCGAGCGCGCGGTGACGAGGCTGACGCCGTTCTATCCGATGTCGCCGCCCTGGACCGCCGGCGCCGCGTTGCCCGGCGGAGACTTTGCCTGGGATCGTTTCGACACCGAAGTCGACCTCGCCCGCGACCGCTGGCGCTTTCTGTCGGAGACGCAGGCTCAGCGTCTGGTCGCGGCCTATGGCTCGCGCTTGCCGGCCGTGCTGGGCGAAGCGAAGACGCGCGACGAACTTGGACCCGCCTTCGGCCCCGAACTGACCGGTGCCGAAGTGCGCTATCTGATGACCCGGGAATGGGCCCGCTTTCCCGAGGATATTCTGTGGCGGCGTTCCAAGCTCGGCCTGACGATGCCCGCGGCGGACCGTGACGCGCTGGCCATGTTCATGGCGAATGTGATGTGAACGACGCGCTCCGAACCGGTTGAGATAGGGACGATCGGCCGCTAGCGTGCGGCGGAATCGGGGTTGGCAGGGACCATGACGGACGAATTGCCCAAGATAGACGCCGGCGCGGATGCGCTTCCCGCGGCGGGGCAGCCGCTGCTGCGCATTGAGGGCGTCGCCAAGACGTTCGGGACGTTCCGGGCCGTGGACGGCGTGTCGCTCGAGATCAAGGCCGGCGAGTTCTTTGCGCTGCTCGGGCCCAGCGGCTGCGGCAAGACCACGCTGCTGCGCATGCTCGCCGGGTTCGAGGCGCCGGACGAGGGACGCATCCTGCTCGGCGGCCGGGACATCGCGCAGGCGCTGCCGCATGAACGCCCGATCAACATGATGTTCCAGAACTACGCGCTGTTTCCGCATCTCTCCGTGCGCGACAACATCGCCTTCGGCCTGAAGCGGGCCGGCATGGCGCGTGCCGACATCGCCACGCGCGTGGCGGAAATGATTGCGCTGGTGAAGCTCGAGGGGCTGGAGAAGCGCAAGCCCGACCAGCTCTCCGGCGGTCAGCGTCAGCGCGTGGCGCTGGCGCGTGCATTGGCGCGCCGGCCGCAGCTTCTGCTGCTCGACGAGCCCCTCGCGGCGCTGGACAAGAAGCTGCGCGAGAGCACGCAGGGCGAGCTGATGGAGCTGCAGCGCCGGCTCGGCATGACCTTCATCATCGTCACCCACGATCAGGAGGAAGCCATGACGATGGCGAGCCGGATCGGCGTGATGAGGGCCGGGAAGCTCGCCCAGGTCGCGAGCCCCCGCGAGCTTTACGAGGCGCCGCGCTCGCGATGGATCGCGGA
Organism: Bradyrhizobium sp. S3.7.6; assembly: GCF_054061875.1. Taxonomy (NCBI): domain Bacteria; kingdom Pseudomonadati; phylum Pseudomonadota; class Alphaproteobacteria; order Hyphomicrobiales; family Nitrobacteraceae; genus Bradyrhizobium; species Bradyrhizobium sp. S3.7.6. The sequence continues at coordinate 2,078,003 of NZ_JBSSEQ010000001.1, forward strand.
GTTCGTCGGCGACATCAATCTGTTCGACGGCGAGTCCAAATTGCGCGACGGCCATCGTCTGATCATCGGCACGCGCGATGCGGGTGCGCTGGTGGTGGCCGAGCCGCGCGAAGGCGTCGGCGCGGGAAAATTGTCGGTCGCGATCCGCCCCGAGAAGGTCAAGCTCTCGCGCCGCGGGCCGGTGAGCGAGGCCGGTCGTGAGACGGCGATCAACAGCCTGGACGGCGTGGTCGCCGACATCTGCTATCTCGGCGGCACCACCACCTTCAAGGTGAAGCTCGATGCCGGCGGAATCTTGCAGGCGTCGGTCCCCAACAGCGCGCGCCTCGACGTCGACGCCTACAGCCTGAACCAGCGTGTCGTCGCCTGGTTCACGCCCGACGACTGCGTGGTGCTGCAATCATGAGCTCGCGCCGCATCTTCGCAAGGCCCGCGCGCTTTGCCGCGATCGCGCCCTATGTCTGGATGCTGCTGTTCTTCCTGGTGCCGTTCGGCTTCGTGCTCAAGATCAGCCTGTCGCAGACGGCGATCGCGCAGCCGCCCTACGAGCCGGTGTTCGACCTGATGGCGGGATGGGAGGCGCTCAAGGCAGCGTTCGCCGCGCTGTCGATCGACAATTTCAAGCTGCTCGCCTCAGACGACATCTACGTGTTCGCCTATGTGCGCAGCCTCACCGTCGCCGTCACCGCGACTGCGCTATTGCTCGTGATCGGCTATCCCATCGCCTATGGCATGGCGCGGTTGCCGAAGCGCTGGCAGGCGGTGGCGATGGTGCTGGTGATCGTGCCGTTCTGGACCTCGTTCCTGATCCGCATTTACGCCTGGATCAACATCCTCCAGCATGACGGCCTGCTGAACCAGATCCTGCTGGCGCTGCATCTGGTCAGCCAGCCGGTGGTGTGGCTCTCGACCGACAGTGCGATGTATATCGGCATCGTCTATTCCTATCTGCCGTTCATGATCCTGCCGCTCTACGCCACGCTCGCGAAAATGGAGCCGGTGCTGGAGGAGGCGGCCTCTGATCTCGGCGCGCCGCCCTGGCAGGTGTTCTGGCTCGTGACCTTTCCGCTGTCGCTACCCGGCGTCGGGGCGGGCGTGCTGCTGTGCTTCATCCCCATCGTGGGCGAATTCGTGATCCCGGACCTTCTGGCCGGCTCCAATTCGCTGATGATCGGCCAGACCCTTTGGCTCGAATTCTTCACCAACAAGGATTGGCCTGTCGCCTCCGCGGCAGCCATCGTGCTGCTCGTTGTGCTGCTGGTGCCGCTGCTGCTGTACGAACGGCTGCAGAAGCGGCAGCTGGAACAGGGGCGCTGAAGCGATGCGCAAGGTCTCCCGCCTGTCCCGCTTCAACATCGCCTCGCTCGCATTCGGCCTGGCATTCCTCTATCTGCCGATCCTCATCCTCGTCATCTACTCCTTCAATGCCTCGCGGCTGGTGACGGTGTGGGGCGGCTGGTCGCTGCGCTGGTACCACGAGTTCTTCAACGACCGCGCCATGATCGAGGCGGCCTGGATGAGCCTGCGGGTCGCGGTCTCCTCCGCGACCATCGCCACGTTGCTCGGCACGCTCGCAGCCGTTGCGCTGTCGCGCGGCGAGCGCTTTCGCGGCCGCACGCTGTTCTCGGGCATGCTCTACGCGCCGCTGGTAATGCCGGAGGTGATCACCGGATTGTCGCTATTGCTGCTGTTCGTCGCGCTCAACGCCGAGCGCGGCTTCTGGACGGTGACGATCGCCCACACCACGCTGACGATGTGCTTCGTCGCGGTGGTCGTGCAGTCCCGCCTCGGCTCGCTCGACCGTTCGCTGGAGGAGGCGGCGATGGACCTAGGCTGCAACCCGGTTCGCGCGTTCGTCGCCGTGACGCTGCCGCTGATCGCGCCCGCGATCGTGGCGGGCTGGATGCTGGCCTTCACGCTGTCGCTCGATGATCTCGTGATCGCGAGTTTCACCACCGGCCCCGGCTCGGCGACGCTGCCGATCCGGATCTATTCGGAGGTGCGGCTTGGCGTGAAGCCCGAGATCAACGCGATCTGCACGCTGGTGATCGCCCTGATCGCGGTGGTCATCGTCATCGCCTCGCTTGCCTCGAAACTCTCGAGTTCGCAGGGCGAGAGCGCGGCGCCGCTGTAGGCGAGGAGCAATCATGACATTCGCCTACCAGATCCTGATCCACACGCCGGTCTGGGTCTGGATGCTGCTCGCCTATCTGGTGTGGCAGGGCGTTCAGGCGATGCAGCCGCGCACGACGCCGATCTGGCGCGCGCTGATCGTGCCGGTCGTGTTCATCGTCTGGGGGATTTCGCGGCTCGGCTTCGGCCACCAAGACAGCGTTTGGCCGCTGGTCGCATGGATCGCGGCCGCGCTGGTGCTGCTGCCGCTCGGCGTGCTGACGCCGCGCCCGTTCGACGTCGATCACGCGACCGGGCAGATCATCCGTCCGGGCAGTCCATTTGGTCTGGTCCGCAACCTGATTGTCTTCGCCTCGCAATATGCGGTCGGCGTGATCTCGGCGATCGATGCGGGCGACCGCGCGCTGGCGATCGTCGTCGGCCGCGCCATCTCGGGCGCGACAGCCGGCTACTTCATCGGCTCGACGATCGCCCTGCTGGTCGCGTATCGACGCAAGAGCGCGGAGAGATGATCAGCGTGACCGGGTTGCGCGTTTCGCGGCCTTGGTGCCCGTAGAACGCGACCGCGTCGCGGAGGCCGCGATGGGCCCCGCATATCGCGCGCGCACCGCGCCCTGCATCGCGGCGCCGAGCTGCCGCAGCGCGAGGCTGTCGAGCGGAAACTCGAGCAGGATGTGAATCAGGCTCAGCGCCAGCAGGAAGGTGAAGCCGAAAGCGTAGTCGTAGAAGTACAGCGCGGTGGAGGCGGCGCTTGCGGCGGCCATCGCCGCCAGCCGCGCCTTGGGCACCTCAGTCCAGCGGATGACGTCGGCTTTGATGAACCAGTTGAGGTAGTGGTAGGTGTAAACGAAAGCGAGCAGGCTCGTCAGCCTGGTGTCGAGGACGAGGCCGGGCACGCCGAACAGCCGGCCGAGGGCAGGGCCGACATTGCCGAAATAATCCTGGCCGACCCGGGCAAAGCTCGCGATCCGGACTCCGGCAGTCGGCGGCAGCAGCAGGATCGTGGCGATTGCGACGAGGTAGACGGCCACCAGCGCAGCTTGCGTGCGGCTGCCGGATCGGTGTGCGCCGAGCACCATGAAGATCAGTGTGAACAGCGAGACGTGGATCAGGGTCGGAATCAGGATGCCGATGACCGCAAGCGACGATCCGCTCGAATACATGATCGCGGACAGGGCGATCGCCACCATGAACAGCAGCATGCTCTCGATCGCGGAGGTGGTGGCCGCCAGCATGGCGCAGACGACCAGCGCGCCCCACATCGCAAGGTCGAACCACGAGGCGTTGTCGATCAGCACCGCGACCACGGCGACGATCGCGAGCATCGCCGCGATCCCGCGATGGGGCAGATAATAGCTGCGATCGTGCAGCCACGAGATCTCGGTGAAGTAGTGCGCCGGGCCGAGCACGACATAGGCCAGCAGCAGCAGCTCGAACGGCACCAAATAGGACGCTGCGAACGCCAGCAGCATCAGGCCGAGATGGATCGCGTCGTTGCCTCGCATGGTGACGTGCCCCGTGACAGGGCTGCGAGGTTAGAGCAGGCGTGGACAACCCGCAATTGTCCACGTCGTCGCTCGAACGCCCTGCTTGCGGCGACGCGATGCGTCCGGGAGCGATTTCGAGCGAAGTGGATACCGGTTGGCGTAAAGAAAACGCGTCAAAACAAGAATCGAGAGCCCCGTTCCGATTGCATCGGAACGAGGCTCTCGATTGTCAGGACTTCACCGCGCCTGCCGTGAGCCCGCCCACCATGTAGCGGCGGAAGGCGTAATAGACCGCGGCCGGCGGCAGCGCGTAAATGAAGCCGGTGGTCATCAACAGCTCCCAGGGCGAATCGTCGGCAGCGAGGAAGTTGCCGAGCGCGACGGGGAGGGTGATCTCGCGGTCGTTGGACAGAAGCAGGAACGCGTAGAGATATTCGTTCCAGGCGAGCAGCACCGCATAGGTGCCGATCGCGACCAGCGAGGGCATCATCAGCGGCAGGTAGACCAGGCGGAAGATCTGGAGCGTCGTGGCGCCGTCCATCACCGCGGCCTCGTCCAGCTCGACAGGCAGCTTGTCGGAGGCCTGCTTGAGCACCCAGATCGCGTAGGGGCTAGCAATCGTCACCATGGCCAGGATCAGCGACCAGTGATTGTTGAGCAGGCCGTAATTGCCCATGGTGCGGTACATCGGCACGGCGAGGAACGCCGCGGGGATGAAATAGGTGAAGAGCGCGAGGTTCAACACGGTGCGGCCGCCCGGCACCTTCAATCGCGAGATCGCGAACGCCGCGGCGGTGGCGATGAACAGCGTCATCACGCCGACGGAGACCGCGATCACCGTCGAGTTCCAGAACTGGATGTAGAAGTCGCGCAGGAAGTAGTGCTGCTGCTTGAACACGATCTCGAAGTTGTGGAGCGTCGGATGATCCGGCCACAGCTTGCCCGAGAACGCGTCCTCCTTCGGGGAGATCGCGAACAGGAACATGTGGTAGATCGGAATCATCGTCCACAGGAAGACGGGAATACCGATCAGCAGCAGCCGCGCTTCGACCGCGACGTCGCGCCAGGAAAATTCGCTTACGCCGGGAAGCTTCATCGCGACAACCGTTTCATCATAAAGTACACGAGCGGCAGGACGAACGGCATCGCGCAGACGATGGAGGCCATCGCGAGCGAGAGCTGGTCGAGCCGGAGATAGCGGATACCGAGCGTCGCCAGCACGTGCGTGAGGTCAGCCGGGCCACCGCCGGTGAGCAGATAGACGCTGTTGAAATCGCCGAGCGTCCAGATCATCGAGAGCAGTGTGCAGGTGATGTAGAGCGTCTGCATCGACGGCCAGGTGATGTAGCGGAATTTCTGCCACCAGCTCGCACCATCGACCTCGGCGGCCTCGAACAGATCGTGCGCGATCGCAAGGCGTCCGGTGATCAGGATCAGCGTCCAGAACGGCAGTGATTTCCAGATGTGCACGCCGATGGCCATGCTCAGCGCCACGGTCGGGTCGTTCAGCCAGTTCGGGCCGTCATCGCCGGTGAGGGAGAAGATGAGGTGGTTGACCACGCCCCATTCGGGATTGAACATGAAGCGCACCGACAGGATGGTCGGGATCGACGGTACCGCCCAGGGCAGGATGAAGATCACCGAGAGCCATTTGATCCAGGTGCGCTGCTGCGCGAAGAAGCCGGACAGGAACAACGCGATCAGCATCTTGATGTTGATGCCGATGACCAGGAAGATCAGCGTGTTGACCGCGGCGCGCGCGAAGATCGGATCGTGAAACAGCGCGACATAATTCGACGGGGCCCGCGCCAGCCACAGCCCGTAGCAGACGGGATAGACGACGAAGGCGAGGAAAACGAGCAGATAGGGCGCGAGCAGCACGATGCCCCAGACCTGCGCCGGGGTCAGCCGCGACGACAAGGGCGGAGCGGGCATCGACTGATCGCCAGAGAGCGTAATCGCCATTCTTCAGGACTCTTTGAAAGGACTTCCGGCCGCACGAGGCGGCCGGTATTAGCGTTTCGCCTCTCCCCGCGCCAGCGGGGAGAGGAAGAAAGAGGATTTAGCCTGCAACCTGCTTGATGCGGGCGATCAGCTCGTCGACGGCCTTGTCGACCGGGACCTTTTCGCTGACGACCCGGTTCATCGCCTTGGCCCAGACGTTCTCGTTGTTGAGGATCGTGAACTTCCAGTTCTTGGTGAAGTCGAACGCGGCGGTACCGCCGGTGAACTGGGCGTAGACCGCCTTGCGATGCTTGTCGGCCTGCCAGAACGGGCTGGCCTGGCTTTCCTTCGTCACCGGGAACCAGCGGCCGAGCGCGCCCTCGATATAGGGACGAACATTCTCTTCCTGGAGCAGGAAGCTGATGAACTGCTTGGCCTCGGCCTTGTTCTTGGCCGCGGTGAACACCAGCCCGGTCTTGACGTCGGAGCGGTAGCGGATGGTCGAACCGTCGGGCGCCTTCGGGAAGGACGCCGTGACGATGTCCTGCTCATAGGCCTTCTTGCCGGCGTCGCGTTGCTCCTGCGTGAGCGCCTGATTCTGCGAGTCCTCGAACCACTTCGCCGCGATCGAGATCGTGAAGTTGTGGGTCATCACGATGGTCTTGTTGTGGAAGGCGACGTTGTTGTCGGGGTCCTTCCAGGTTGTGGAGGAGGGCGGCGTGCAGCCCTTGATATAGGTGTCGGTGTAATCCTTCAGCGCGCTGATCAGATTCTCGCGCACCTTGGGATCGTCGACCAGGAGCTTGCCGTCGTCGTCGACCAGCTTGACGTGGTAGGCGTCCATGAAGGTGTAGAACGACTGGAAGGCGTCGGTGGATTCAACGCCCATCGGCTGGCCGACGCCGTAGATGCGCTGGCCGGTGGCTTTACGGATACCCGGCTGCACCTTGTCGCACCAGAACGTCCAGTAGCCCGCCCAGTCGGTCGGGATGTCGGCGAGCTTGAAGCCGGCCTTCTCCAGCATGTCGTTCCAGATCTCGACATGCATGCTCTGCTGCTTCAGCGGGAAGCCGTAATAGGCCTTCTTCTTGGTGACGTCGTTATAGAGGATCGACGCGTCCAGCGTGTTCTGCACGAACCGGCCCTTGATCGGCTCCATGACGTCCGTGAGGTCCTCGAGCTTGCCCTCATAGGCCCACTTGCCCTGCGCCTGCACGTCGTAGGAATCGGAATAGGCGACATCGGGCACAGTGCCGGCATCGAGCGCGGCCACCGTCTTCGGAATCATGTCCTGGATCGCGTACTGCGACAATTCGACCTTGATGCCGGTCTTGGCTTCGAACTTCTTGATCGTCTCGATCAGTGCGTCGTCTTCGGACCGATAGAAGCCCTTGCCCCACCAGACCGTGATCGTTTTCTGCTGCGCAAAGGCGGGTGCAGTGGCCGCAAAAAGCCCAACCGCAGCGACCGCCAATGAAACTGCGCCAATAACCTTGGATCTCACGTTTTTCTCCCTCAAACGGCCGGTGTTTTTAACCGGTCGTATAAAACACTAGCGCATGGCCGTCAGCCGATCTAGCGGCATCTTGTCAGACATAGGTCGTGGGGTGTCGGGCCAGCGGAGATGCTTAATCCGCGCATCGATCCAATCGCCGCATCAATTCGGCCGGATCAATTCGCGATGGTCCGGCAGCGCCGGACGATCGCCGTCCTCAGTTGGACTTCGCGTTGTCCTTGGCGTTATCGGCCGTCGGCGAATCTGTCGGCGCAGGGTGCTTCTCGCCGGTGATCCGCCGCTTCAGGAGGTCCAGGAAGGGGGACGCCGCAGGCGACTGGCGGATCAGGCTTTCAGGGTCGGGGAAGATCAGCGGATCATCCCAGGGACCCTGCACCATGAAGGGCAACTGAAAGCCGGACGTCGTATTGAGGCTCGCCACGCCCTTCATGTCGTATTCGCGCGTCGGCACCGAGGCAGTGCCCGTCAGCGTGATCTTCGCAGCCGGCCCCTCGATGCGGATGTCCTCGGCGGTGGCGACCCCATCGGAGAATTTCACCGCGATGGTGAGAGTGTCATAAGGGGTCGAGCCGTTGCGGAAATTGCCGCCGCCCGACAGCGGCCGCCGCTCCAGCCGCTTCAGGAGCTGCTCGGCGTTGAAGCCCGAGATCGCACCGTCGTGCCCGGTCACGGTGGCAGTGCCGTCGAGCGACTGCACGAGGCCGAACGGGCTGGAGCCGGAGGCCAGCAGCGAGACGTTGATGTTGCCGCGGCCGGACAGCTTGTTGAGGCCGAACAATTCGGAAGCGCAGGCCTGAAGATCGACATCGGTGAACTGGAATTGCGCCTTGACGTCGGCGACGGTGTCGGAGCGCGCGATCCCGAACGAGCCCTTGGCGATGCCGCCATAGACCTGGGCTTCGCCGACCGAGAGCGCCAGCGTGCCGTTGCGCAGATTGGCGCCGATCGCGGTGCGGCCGAGCTTCGACGACCCGACTGTCAGCCTGGCTGCCGACAGGCGCATGTCGAGGTCGGTGGTCGAAAGCCCGTTGAGATCGAACAGCTGCCTGTTCCAGTCGCGGGCGCCGCTGGCGAGCAGGCGGAAGGTCGAGATATAAGGTGTGAAGTCGAGCGCGTCGGCGGCAAGCGTCGCTTGCAGCGTCTGCCGGCCGTTATTGGCGTAAGTCATCACGCCCTCGGCGGTGTTGCCGTCGAGCTCGACATTGACGTTGGTGAGCGCGATCGAGGCGCCGACGACATTGGCGCGCGCCTTCAGCGCGAAGCGGCCGAAGCCGCCGCTGCCGGGCTGCGGCTGACCGGTCCAGCGCAGCGCGTTGCGCAAGGACGGGCTGTCGATGGTGAGCGTGCCTTCCATCATCGGGCTGGTGCGGTTGGCGACGCTGCCGTCGAAGGCAAGCTTGAGCGGGGCGCTGGCGATCCGCGCCTTCAGCCCGGAGCGGTCGCCGGAGAGGGCGGCGACGAAATCGGCGAAGCTGATCGAGCCGTCGACGCGCTCGCCGCGCCAGTCGAACTGTCCGGTCGCGGCGAAGGACCGCGAGATCGAGGGCCAGGCCAGCGACAGGTCGATGTCCTCGAACTTCTCGGCGGCGTGGGTGGTGGCGTCCTCGTAATTGAGCACACCGTCCTGGATCCTGATCTCGGAGAACGACACCTGGTTCTCGGCGCCCGGCTTCATGGTGCGCGCAATGGTCTGGATGAAGGGCGTCCAGTTGCTTTCGCCGTCCTGCTTCAGGCTGACATGGATGCGCGGCCGCAGCAGGGTCAGGTCGGCGATCTCGAACCGCTGCAGCAGCAGCGGCAGCAGCCGGAGATTGGCGGTGAGCACGTCGACATGGAGCGCGGGATCGCTGGTGCCGCCGCCCTTCAGGCCGACGTCATGGAACGAAATGTAGCTCGCCGGCAGCAGCGAAATGTCGATGCTGCCTGCCACGCTGAGCTCGAGCCCGGTGACGTCGCGGATCTGCGTTTCCACCGCCTTGCGCAGCGCGTCGCGGTTGATGAGCCAGGAGGTCGCGATCAGGGCGATCAGCGCGAGGCCGAGCAGCGCCGCGATCGGCGTCCCGAGGCGCTTCATTCCTTGGGCCATGGTCAATGGCATGTCCTGATCGGGTTGGTCGCGGGAGCCAGAAGGGCGGACCGGAAACCTGCGTGCCCACGCCCAACCCCCGCAACTTGATGGGTTTTCTTGTCGCTTTCAAGGCCGCGGACGGGTCTGCCCACGGCGTGGGCAGCTTCTATCACCGGAGGACGGAACGGAGAACCCCGTATCATTGACGGCTTTGGACGATTTCGCCTAATAATCGCCGCCAATGAGGCGCGACGCCTGCCAGCCGAAGGTTCACCCGAAGGTTATTTGCATGAACAAGGTCTATCCCGACGCCAAGTCGGCTCTCGAAGGCGTTCTGAAAGACAACATGATGATCATGTCGGGCGGCTTCGGCCTCTGCGGCATCGCCGAGGAGCTGTCGGACGCAATCCGCGAGTCCGGCGTCAAGGGCCTGACGGTCGTCTCCAACAATGCCGGCGTCGACGGTATCGGCCTCAGCCGCCTGCTCGAAACCCGCCAGATCAAGAAGATGATCTCGTCCTATGTCGGCGAGAACAAGCTGTTCGCCCAGCAATTCCTGGCCGGCGAGCTGGAACTCGAATTCAATCCGCAGGGCACGCTGGCCGAGCGCATCCGCGCCGGCGGCGCCGGTATCCCGGCCTTCTACACCAAGACCGGCGTCGGCACGCTGATCGCCGAAGGCAAGGAAGTGAAGGAGTTCGACGGCGAGAAATACCTGATGGAGCGTGGCCTGTTCGCCGACCTCGCCATCGTGCACGCCTGGAAGGGCGACACCGCCGGCAACCTCATCTACCGCAAGACCGCGCGCAACTTTAATCCGATGATGGCGACCGCCGCCAAGATCACGGTGGCCGAGGTCGAGCATCTGGTTCCGGCCGGTGAACTCAATCCCGACCACATCCACACGCCCGGCATCTTCGTGAAGCGCATCGTCGAGGTCGGTACGGCCAAGAAGCGCATCGAATTCCGTAACACCCGCCCGCGCACCGCCGCTTAAGCGTCAGGAGACTCACATGGCCTGGACCCGTGAACAGATGGCTGCGCGCGCCGCGAAGGAACTGCGCGACGGCTACTACGTCAATCTCGGCATCGGCATCCCGACGCTGGTCTCGAACTTCATCCCCGATGGCGTCGATGTCAGCCTCCAGAGCGAGAACGGCATGCTCGGCATGGGCCCGTTCCCCTATGAGGACGAGGTGGATGCCGACCTCATCAATGCCGGCAAGCAGACCGTGAGCGAGCTGCCGTCGACCTCGTATTTCTCGAGCGCGGATTCTTTCGGGATGATCCGCGGCGGCCACATGGACCTGTCGATCCTCGGCGCCATGCAGGTGGCCCAGAACGGCGATCTCGCCAACTGGATGATCCCCGGCAAGATGGTCAAGGGCATGGGCGGCGCTATGGATCTCGTCGCCGGCGTCAAGCGCGTCGTCGTCGTGATGGAGCATTCGGCCAAGGACGGCTCGAAGCTGCTGAAGAAGTGCAACCTGCCGCTGACCGGCGAGCGCGTGGTCGACATGGTCGTCACCGATCTCGCGGTCTTCACCATCGACAAGCACGGCGACGGCGGCATGGCGCTGATCGAGCTCGCCGACGGCGTCTCGCTCGACGAGGTCAAGGCCAAGACCGAAGCCGAATTCCGCGTCGCGCTGAAGAATACGTAAGGTCGTCGCAACGGGGGCGCGCATGACGATACGGTCTGCGCGTCCCGAAGACGCCGATTTCATCGCACAAACCATCCTGTCGTCGCAGCGCGGCTATCGGCCGCGCGGTTGGTTCGACGTCGCGCTCGGCTGGCCCCAGGCACAGTGCCGCGATTTCATCGCGCGCATCGCGACCGCACATGCGGTGTCGATGTGGCATGTCTCGCAATTCCTGATCGCCGAGATCGATGGCAAGCCTGCTGCCGCGTTGTGCGCACTGCCGGCGGCCGGCACGGGGCCTGCGGCCTGGCGTGCCATCGAGGAGGTCGGTGCCGCGACCGGGCTTGCCGCGCCGGAGCTGGAAGCCATCCGTCGCCGCGGCACCTACACGCGCGCCTGCTGGGTTCAGGGCGGCGAGGGTGATTGGATGATCGAGCACGTCGCGACCGATCCCGCCTATGGCGGTCGCGGCCTCGTGCAGGCGTTGCTTGCGCTCGCACTGGATAAGGGACGAGCGGCCGGATTTGCCCGCGCGACGATATCGTTCCTGATCGGCAATCAGCCGGCTGAACGCGCCTACGCCAGGGCAGGATTTGTCTTCGCAGAAGAGAAGCGCGATCCCGCGTTCGAGGCGATCATCGGCGCGCCCGGATTTCGCATGTTTGCGCGAACGATGTGATGCGCCGTAGCCCGGATGGAGCGTAGCGAAATCCGGGGTGCTCGTGGATGGTCCGATCCCGGATTGCGCTGCGCTCCATCCGGGCTACTCGGCGATACCTACGACCTTGCCGCCCACACCTTGCCCCACCGCGCCGACACGCTTGCGACCCATGACGGCTCCTCGCGCACCAGGCGGAAGCCGAGATTGGCGGGCGGCACGCCCTGTGCGCAGCCGCCGGCGCGAGCGTCGCGGATGAAGTCGGTGACGTAGGCGCGGTGCGCACCCTCGGCGACGCGCACGCCGCAATTCACGGTGGGGCGGCCGGCCTTGCCGGCTGCGTCGATCCGCGAGCGCACGAAGCAGGTCGAGGTCCATTCCCAGACATTGCCGGCGAGATCTTCGATACCGTGCTCGTTGGTGCCGAACTTGCCGAACGGATAGGCCGTCGTGTCGGAGAGGTCGCGCTCGGATTCACGCTCGTAACGGCTGAGCCAGAGCTTTGAAGGATCGTCTGCGTCCACAGGCGCGCCGTCGTCCCTGAACCGGGAGCCGGCCGCAAAGGCCCATTCCGCGTCGCTCGGCAGGCGATAGGTGTGGCCGGTCTTGCGCGACAGCCAGCCCGCATAGGCCTGCGCATCGTGCCAGCTCACCTGGACCGCGGGACGATCGGACGCAATCGCGACGCCACGATCGAGCGCGCGGCACGCGCTATCCTGCACGCAAAGCTGATAGTCGGATGACGAGACCTGGTGCCGCATGATGTGCAGCGGCCGGTTGAAGCGCATCGCGCGCAGCGGCACTTCGGCCTGCAGCCCCGCGCGGGTGAAATCGCCGGCCTCGCGATAGGAGAGATTACCCGGCGCGACCCTGACGATCGCAGGCTCCGTCGCCGTGCCATGGACCGCCATGTCCGAGACCAGCGGCGCCACGGCGATCGGCCCTGCGAGCCCTGCGGCGCAGGCGAGCAGCAGTTTCAGCTTGAATGCGATCAGCATGGTCGTCCCCCGAAGAAGGAAGGGGCCGGCGATGACCGGCCCCCTGTCGCGTCTAGTTGGTGTTGGGAGCCGGTATCTCCGCGGGCGCCTTCACCTGGGTCATCAGATCGTCGTTCCACTTGCCTTCGACCTTGAAGTGCGCGGTGGCGCCGAGGTCGGCTGCCTCGATCAGATTATGCGTGACATAGGCGTAGATGCCGGGCTGCAGGAACTTGTAGAGCGCAGCTCCCGCCGAGCCGCCGCGGATGAACCAGGTCTCGAGGCCCGTCTCCGGCGCGTTGGAGAATTTTCCGGTCTCCCAGACATAGTCGCCATGGCCGCCGATCAGGTGCGGACGGCTGTCGCGATTGGCCTGCGAATGCACGATCAGCACGTTCTCGCCGACCTTGGCCGTCAGCGCGTTCTTGCCGGTGAGCGCGCCGACCTTGCCGTTGAACACGACATGGGAGGGGATCAGCTTCTTCATCACCTCTTCGGTCTCGGTGAAGGCCTCGCCCGGCGAATCGTAGGACTTGAAGTTGCCCTTCTCGTCGCGCGGTACATACATGTCCTGCTCGCCGACATAGTAGACCTTGTCGTATTTCAGCGCATGGCCCTTGCCGTCGTTCAGTCCGTCGCGCGGCAGCACCATCACCGCGCCGTTCATGCCGGAGACGACATGCCAGGGGATCATCGGGCCGCCCGGGGCGCAGTGATAGACGAACACGCCCGTCCGCGTTGCCTTCCAGCGCAGCACGACCTGCTCGCCGGGATTGACCAGCGTGAGCTCGGCGCCGCCGAGCGCGCCGGTCGCGGAGTGGAAGTCGATGTTGTGCGGCATGGTGTTGGTCGCGGGATTGACCAGCGTTACCTCGACGTAGTCGCCTTCATGCACGACCATCAGCGGGCCCGGCATCGAGCCGTTGAAGGTCATGGCCTGGAACGTGGTGCCCTTGTCGTCGATGACGACCTTCTTCTCCTCGATGTTGAGCTTGAACTCGACGATCTTGGGCCCCTGCGTCGTGGCCTGCTCGTGCGCGTGCACGAAGGGCGGGGCGACCAGCTCGACCTTCTGCCGCGGCAGCTTGAGATCGCCGGCGGCGAACGTGGGTGTCGCGAGCATCAGGGCGGTCGCGGCGGCGCTGATCAATGCGGCTCTGCGGGTGAACATCGGAAGCATCCTTCATCTGAAAGGGTTTTGATGACGGATGCAGTCTGCGCCTGTTACGGCAAGAGTGTTTGCGCTGCGACAAGCTTTTGCCGAATTCGCCTCCGGTAAAATCCTTAGGAGGTTTGCCGAAGCGCGTATCGGCCGTGCGAAGCACGCGGCGTCGCGTGATATCAGTCGCGCAAGCGGCAAATCGTTCGCATGTTCAACTATGCGCGATTGTGAATCTATGGTTGTCGATCAGAGAAGCTGGATCGCAATCCAGACCGTGCCCCAGACCGCGAGCGACAGCGCTGCAAAGATGGCGGCCGTGATCGCCAGCACCCGCACGAGATAACCTGCGCCGACGGCGGGTGCCGCGGGGGCGGGACGAAAATCGTCGAAGCGCGGGATATGACCGCGAGCGCCGGTGAGCCAGAGAACGAGATCGAGCGCGAGCGACGCCATGGCCTATCTCCAGTGAGTCATGATTGAACGTCATCATGGCCCCGATCCGGCGCTCGGACTTTGAGCGAGCGCAAGGTGGTCCGCCCGAAAACGGGTCATCCAATGCCATCCGGGATTTGCCGCGCCACCGCGCGGCATCGATTTACGAATGGGTAAGACATGAGGACAGATCTCGCAGCGAGCTACGGCGAAGAGAGATTGCCGCGCTACACGAGCTATCCGACCGCACCGCATTTCTCGCCGGCGGTCGGCCCGGATGCTTATGCCGAATGGCTCGCCGGGCTCCCGGCAGGCGCCAGCGCGTCACTCTATCTGCACGTGCCGTTCTGCCGCGAGATGTGCTGGTATTGCGGCTGCCATACCCAGATCGTTCGCCGCGACGGGCTCATTGCAGCCTATCAGCGGACGCTGCGCAGCGAGATCGCGCAGGTGTCTGAGACCATCGGTCGCCGCATCAAGGTCGAGCACATCCATTTCGGTGGCGGCACGCCGACCATCATGGCGCCGGAGGCTTTTGCCGAGTTGATGGCGGCGATGCGCCATTCGTTCTTCGTGCTGCCCTCGGCCGAGATCGCGGTCGAGATCGACCCGCGCACGCTGACATCAGAGATGGTGGAGGCCATGCGGCTCTCCGGCGTCAACCGCGCCAGCCTGGGCGTGCAGAGCTTCGATCCGGTCGTGCAGCGCGCGATCAATCGCGTGCAGAGCTATGAGCAGACGGCTTCCGTCGTCGATAGGCTGCATCGCGCCGGCATCAACGGGATCAACTTCGACCTCATCTATGGGCTGCCGCACCAGACCGTGGCGTCCTGCCTGGACACCGTTCGGCGCAGCCTCGAGCTCGGGCCCGATCGTTTCTCGGTGTTCGGCTATGCGCATGTGCCTGATTTCAAGAAGCACCAGCGCATGATCAACGAGGCCGTACTGCCCGACGGCCTCGCACGTCATGACCAGGCCTGCGCGATCGCCAATGCGTTGAAGGAGGCCGGCTACGTGCAGATCGGGCTCGATCATTTCGCGCGACCCGACGACGCCATGGCCGTGGCCTTCGAGGAACGGACGCTGCGGCGCAATTTCCAGGGCTACACCACCGACAAGGGCGAAGTCCTGCTCGGTTTCGGCGCGAGCGCGATCGGGCATCTGCCGCAGGGCTATGTGCAGAACCAGGTGCAGATCGGCGCCTACGCGCAGAGCGTGGCCGCCGGCCGCCTCGCCACCGCGAAGGGCTACGGGCTCACCGACGACGACCGGCTCCGCGCCGACATCATCGAGCGCATCATGTGCGAGTTCAGCGCCGATCTCGGCGACATCTGTGCGCGACATGGTGCGGAGCCCGAAGCGATGCTGCAATCGGCCGCGCGCCTAAAGCCGCTGATCTCGGACGGCATCGTCAGGCTCGACGGCGACCGTCTCGCGGTCGCAAGCGACTCGCGCTTCCTGGTGCGCAGTGTTGCAGCGGCGTTCGATGCGCATCTGGATCCGGGCAAGCAGTTGCACAGCAGGGCGGTGTAGTTCACCTCGCGCCGCCTACGGCAGGGACTTTTGCATATGAGCTTGGCGGGGTCTGAGCGAGCGCCTCGTCCTTCGAGACGACCGCTCCGCGGTCTCCTCAGGATGAGGCTGAGCGGCGGCTTTGCCTGTCGAAATAGTGACCACGTACTCCGTCCTCATCCTGAGGGCCCGCCGGAGGCGGGCGTCTCGAAGGATGGCTGCGGGCGAGCTTCCCGCCACGTTTTTTCTCATATGCGATAGCCCTGCCGCTTGCGGGGAGAGGGAGAAGCAACCACCAGCTTGCGCTTCAACAAAGAAGCTCGGACCCACCCGGCTATCGTCACTTCGGAACGGAGTTGTCCATGCCCTTCCGATCCGACGATCTGGTCGATGACATCATGCGAGCGGCACCGCACACGATCCGCGTGTTCCTCGCCTTCAGGATGGCCTGCGTCGGCTGTCCGATCGCGACCTTCCATACCGTGGAAGACGCCTGCCGCGAGCATGGCATCGATCGCGACAAATTCCTCGCTGCGCTGTGCGAATGCGTACCGGCGTGAGGCGAGTCGGAGTTCGCGCGGGTCGCGCGCGGACTCCCGGGTGAGGGCAGGCTTGCGCCGTAAGCGGAAGCGCCCTCACCCCTATCTTACGCAGAATTGCCGTCCGCCGTACGCTCCGCCAGCACGACGATCTTGTGCGGATCGCGCAGGATGATGCGCTGGCGGCCGCTCTCGACGAGGCCCTGGCTCTCCCAGCCGCTGAGGATGCGGCTGACGGTATGCAGCGTGGTGCCGGTCATCTGCGCGATGTCCTGGCGGCTAATCGGGAAGTCGATCTCGATGCCGTGGTCGAGCTTCTTGCCGGACTGTTTTGCGAGCCGCAGCAGCGCATGCGCGACGCGCTGCTCGACCTGCTGGGTCGACATTTCCAGGATGCGGGTATGGCTCTCCTGCAGTCGTGCGCCGACGGTTTGCAGCGTGTTGGCGGCGATTGCCGGAAACCGCTCGATCAGCCGCGGCCAGGCCGAATTCGGCCAGATCAGCACCACGCTGTCGTCGACCGCCATCGCGGTCGCCGGATAGTGCGCGGCTCCAATCGCCATCGCGAGCCCGAAGGTCTCGCCGGGGGCGACATAGCGCACCACGATCTGCTCGCCGGTCGGGGTGGTCTTGGCCGCGCGGACGTGGCCGTGCAGCAGCAGGAAGAAGGATTGCGCGTCGGCGCCCTGTTCGAAAATGGCGGTGTTCCTGGGGTACCGCGCCGAGCGGGCCTCGCGCAGGATTTCCTCGAGGTCCTCCGGCTTGACGCCTGAAAACAGCGGCAAATGCGCAACCAGCGATGTGTCGACCTTGGCCATTCTGCCTCCTTGGCGCTCGGAGTGTGATGGCACCTGTATTCGTCAGGCAGTTTGCGATAGCGCAAAACGGGCCGGCCGGACGGCAGTATTTTTCCAAATGACGATCCAGGTGACCGTCCGAATTCACAGGAGTTGCCCCCATGGCTGGCGCCCGATCCCGTAACTTTGAGGGCTGGCCGCTGTTTGCGAACAGCTTTCGGCCGTTTTTCCTGCTCGCCGCGATCCAGGCGGGGCTTTCTATCCTGGCCTGGCTGCCGATGTTCTACGGCGAATTGTCGGTGAGCTCTGCGTTCGCGCCGCGCGACTGGCACGTCCACGAAATGCTCTACGGCTTCCTGCCGGCGGTGATCACGGGATTCCTGTTCACGGCGATCCCGAACTGGACCGGGCGGCTGCCGATCCAGGGGACGTCGCTGGGCGCGCTGCTGACCGTGTGGCTGGCCGGACGTTTTGCAGTGACCCTGTCCGCCGATATCGGTTGGGCGTTCGCGCTCGTCGTCGATGCCGCCTTCCTGGCATTGGTCGTCGCTGCGGCCACGCGCGAAATCATCGCGGGCGGCAATTGGCGCAATCTGCCGGTGGTGGTGCTCGTGCTGGTGCTGCTCGCCGGTAACGTCGCCTTCCATCTCGAAGCGCACTTCGAGGGCGCGGCCGATGTCAGCATCCGCGTCGGCATCGGCGTGGTCGTGCTGCTGATCTCGCTGATCGGCGGCCGCATCATCCCGAGCTTCACCCGCAACTGGCTGGTCAAGTTCAATCCCGGCCGCCTGCCGGTGCCGTTCGGGCGCTTCGACGGCGCGATGATCGGATTGAGCGCGTTCGCGCTGATCGCATGGATCGTGGCGCCGCTGAACACGGTCACCGGCGCGGTGATGGCGCTGGTCGGCGTGCTGCACCTGGTCCGGCTTGCACGCTGGGCCGGCGATCGCACCACGCGCGAGCGGCTGCTGCTGATCCTGCATGTCGGTTATGTCTTCGTGCCGCTGGGCTTCCTGCTGCATGCCCTGGCTGTCTTCGGCGCGCTGCCGCCGAGCGCGGGCATTCACGCCTGGATGGCTGGTGCGGCCGGAACCATGACGCTCGCGGTGATGACCCGCGCGAGCCTCGGGCATACCGGACAGGCGTTGACGGCCTCGCCCGCGACGCAGGGGATTTACGCTGCGATCATCGTCGCGGCGCTGGCGCGGGTCGCTGCGGTGGTGCTGCCTGCGCATGGCGATGTCCTGCTGCACATCGCCGCCTGCGGCTGGATCGTCGCGTTCCTCGGCTTTGCGATTGCGTTCGGCCCGCTGCTCGCCGGCAGCCCCCGGCGCGCCCTTGCCATCATGGGCGTGCCCGCTCCGGCACGCTGAGCCTAGGCCGCGGACGCCGAGGGAACGCCGGCGCGCTTGGCCAGCGGCCGCACGCCCTTGCGCCATGCGGTGATGTTGCAGCCGAAGCGGCCACGGAACCAGCGCGCCATCGCGCTCTGCGCGGAGAAGCCGAGCTGGGTGGCGATATCGGCCAGCGGCCGGCCGGGGTCGTCGATCAGCTGGGTCACGAGATCGGCGCGCTGCGCGTCGAGGATCGCCGAGAAGCTGGTGCCCGATGCGGCGAGGTGCCGATGGATGGTGCGGCGGGTGCAGGCGAGATGCTCGGCCACGCGCTCGACCGTGCAGTCGCCGCTTGCGAGCAGGATGCGTACCACCTCGTCGACCTTCTCCTCCCAGCTTGCCGGCCGCGTCTCGATCGCCTCGATCCGCTTGCGCAGATAGCTCGCGATCAGCGGATGCGCGCTCGGAATTCGCCGCTCCATGTCATGCGCCGACAACAGGATCGCATCGTCATCGGCATTGAAGGTGACGCGGCAACCGAAGAAGTCGCGGTAGCGCTTGCGGTCGTGTGGCGGCGGATAATGCAGATGCACCTCGAGCGGCCGCCAGTCGCTGCTGAACAGCGACTGGATGATGCGGTGGACGCTGCCGAGCGCCATGTCGATCGACTGGCGCGGCGCGGTCGGCTGCCGGCCGCGCAAATGCAGTGTGACCGTCACGGTCTGCTTATCGCGCGTGACCTCAAGCTTCATGCCGTCGTGATGAACGTGGATGAAGCGCGAGAACGCTTCGATGGCCTCACTGACGGTCGCCTGTTCACGCACGATCAGGCCGACCGCGCCGAAATTGGTCAGCCCGCCGCGCTCGGCGAGCCGCAAGCCGAAATCTTCGGCACCCGATGCCTCTGCCGACAATTCGAGCAGCCGGCGCAGGCTGGTCACGGCAATGGGGGTATCGGGCTTGTCGAGCACGGCCAGTGGCAGCCTGACCTTGCGCATCATCTGTTTCGGGTCGAGCCCGACCGACCGGGCGACATCCGGGTAGTAGCTCAAGCCTGCGCTGCGCATGAGGTCGGTCATGCGACCCGTTCCAGTCAGCCATTCCCGCAGATGTCCCGAAATGTAAAGTTTCTGTCCCGATCCGTCAAATCCGGGAACAGGATGGAACATACATAAGGGAAACCGAAGCACGGGCGTGAATGCCGTGCGTATGACGACGCGGCGCGACGAAGCCCCGCTGCCGTCTCGGGCCATTTGACCAAGACATTGCTGGATCGGGATGATGCCGGGAAACATGCTTTCCAAGGGTGAGGTATTCGTCATTGAAACTGACGCGGCCTCCCGCGAACAACTTTCAATGGCGCTTCAACAGAGCGCCTATGACGTGATCTGCTTTGCCGACGGCGCGTCGCTGCTGTCGGAAGCCAAGGCCCGGATGCCGGCCTGCGTGTTGCTGGAGATGCCGCCGGATCGTTCCGCCCTCGACGTGCTCAAGCGCCTGCGCGAGGAGAACTGCATGGCGCCGGTTCTGGTGACCTCCGCGAACGGCAGCATCGCCATGGCGGTCGACGCGATCAAGAGCGGCGCGGCCGACTTCATCGAGAAGCCGTTCCGCACCCGCGACATCGTCGACCGGATCGATGCTGCCATCGACGAGTTCGCGCAGCCGGGTTCAAACCGGCAACGCTGGCTGCCCGGCTGCGAGCCCCTGACCGGGCGCGAAGTCGATGTGCTCGAGCACCTTGCTGCCGGCCTGACCAACAAGGAGATCGCCCGGCGCATACATCTGAGTGCGCGGACGGTCGAAGGCTACCGCGCAGGCATCCTGAAGAAGGCCGGCGCCCGCAACGTGACCGATCTGCTCCGCCGCATCTTCGGCCAGGGTTCGCCCACCCCGGTTTAAGGACCTAAGTTTAACGGCTTCGCCACGGGACGACGACACGTTCCGCGGCCTTGGTGCGGCCGCGGCGGCGCCCCACGGAAACCCCAATCGAACCAGTTCCTTCCCTGCCGCGTCCAACCATGTTGGCGAGGCATTTGATCGCACGCGTCCGGCTGGCGGCGCGGCGATACGGCAGGAGGGACTTTATGCGCATCACCGCAAGATGTCTGGCAACGACGAGCCTGGTTCTGGTGACCATGGCGACGGCGTCGCCATCATGGGCCGCCGATGTGGACGCCACATCGGCCATCGACACCGTCAGCGTCTATCCGGATGGCGCCACCGTCACCCGTGTCATCGCGCTGGACCTCGCCTCCGGCGACAGCACGCTGGTCGCCAAGGACTTTCCGCTCTCGCTCGATCCGTCCTCCCTCCGTGTCGAGGGCGAGGCGGGCGCAAAACTGACCATCGGGACCATCGACGCGCGGCCGCCGCGCGCGGCACAACCCGCCAATCTGCCCGAGCTCGATAAGCGCATCGAGGCGTTGAAGGATCAGCGCGCCGATGTGCAAGGCGATATCGACGCGGCCAACGCCCGGCGCAAATTCGCGCAGCACTTTGCGGAGGCTTCTCCCGCCGGCCTTGGCGAGAAGGGCGAGGCTCGGCCGATCACCGAATGGCGCGCGGCCTTTACCGCGGTCGCCGAGGAGATCGCGACCGCCGATACCGCGATCCGCGACGCCACGCGAAAGCAGCGCGAGATCGATCGGCAGCTCGCGCAACTTGAAGCGGAGCGTTCGGCCAAGCCGCCGAGCAAGCTTGAGGTTCGCATCGATGTTGCCGCCGCCGCCGCGACGAAGGCGACGTTGCGGGTGACTTATGCAGTCCGCAATGCGCGCTGGCTGCCGCTGTATGATGCCCGGCTCGACACCGGTGCCAAGGACCGCAAGCCGCAGCTCGAGCTGGTTCGCCGCGCCGAGGTGACGCAGTCGACCGGCGAAGACTGGTCGAACGTCAACCTCGGTGTTTCCACCGTTCGCGTCAGCCGCGGCGGTAGCGCACCGGAGCTGAATTCGCTGGTTGTGAGGTATCCGCAACTGCCGAAGCCGCTGGCAATGGGCACGGCGTCGGACATGGCGGTGCCCGCGCAGCCGATGACGCGGCAGGCGCAATCTCCGGCGATGGCGAAAGCTGCGGAGCCCGAGCTGCGTGAGCGCGCGGACGAGCAGCAGGCCAACGCCGAGATCGGCGATTTTCAGGCCGTGTATCAGATCAGCGGCCGCGTCAGCCTCGGTGCCAATGAGGGCGCCAAGAGCCTGCTCATCTCCTCCATGACGGTGACGCCCGACCTCGCCATCCGTGCCGCCCCGGTCGCGGATCCCACCGCTTACCTCGAGGCGTCATTCAAGCTTGCCGAGGATACCAATCTGCTGCCCGGCAAGGTCGCGATCTTCCGCGACGGCACGTTCGTCGGTCGCAGCAAATTCTCGACCGCCGCGCGGAACGACGCGATCCGGCTCGGCTTCGGTGCCGACGACAAGATCAAGATCGAGCGCACCGTCATCAGGCAGAACGAAGGCACGGCCGGGGTGATCGCGTCCTCCAAGACCGACACGCGTTCGTTCCGCACCGTCGTTCGCAACGGGCACGACTTCCCGATCCGCATCGCGATCGAGGATCAGCTTCCGGTCAGCGAGAACGAGGATATTGGCGTCGAGATGCTGTCCTCGACCACGCCGCCCACGACCACCAATCTGCGCGAAAGGCGCGGCGTGCTGGAATGGGCGTTCGACGCAAAACCCGGCGAGATCAAGGAGATCAAGTTCGCCTGGCGCGTCCGCTGGCCCAAGGACAAGGGCATAGTGATCGTGCCGGCGGGGTAATGCGCCCGGTCTGAACCGAGGCGCGGCGCCGTCTTCGTTACCTCTCTCCGCAAGCGGGGCGAGGGAGTGCATCTTCACCGCGGCGGCAGTTCGGCTCGCGCCGCCGCCCGCATCGATTGCGGCAGCACGTAGGGCACGCCGTCGTCGGCCTGATGAACGACGGCGTCGATTTCGAAGATGTCGCGAATGGTCTCGCGCGTGACGATTTCCGCGCGCGGGCCGTCGGCAGCGAGCTTGCCGCCGTTCAGGACGATGAGCCGGTCGGCGAAGCGGATCGCGAGGTTGAGGTCGTGCAGGATCGCGATGACAGCGGTGCCGCCTGCCGCGCGGCGGCGCGCGGCTTCGACGAGGTCGATCTGGTGGCGCAGGTCGAGGCTCGATGTCGGCTCGTCCAGCAGCAGGAGCCCCGGCCCATGCTCGGCCTCGCCGCAGGCGAGCTGCACCAGCACGCGGGCGAAATGGGTGCGCTGCTGCTCGCCGCCCGATAGCGTCGGCAATTGCCGTTCGCGGAAATGTGCGAGGCCAACCTCGTCCAGCGCGGCGTCGACGAGCGACACGGCATCGCGCAGGCTGCGGTCGCCCGCGCCCATCAGCACGATCTCCTCGACCGTGAAGGGGAAGGTGACGTTGATGTGCTGGGACAGCATCGCGCGGCGCGCGGCAAGCTCGCGCGGCGTATAACTGCTTATGTCGCGCTGCTTCAGGTGCACCTCGCCCTCGCTCGGGCGGAGATCGCCGGAGAGCAGCCGCAGCAGCGTCGACTTGCCGGCGCCGTTCGGGCCGATGATCGCGACCATCTCGCCGGCTTCAACCGATAGGCCGACACCATCGAGCAGCGTGGCGCGGCCGGCGCGCTTGCTTAAGCGTCGCGCCTCGATCACGGCGCTCATAGCGAGGCGAGCCCGCGCTGGCGCAGCAGGATGCCGAGGAAGACAGGCGCGCCGACCGCTGCCGTCAAGATGCCGATCGGCATCTCCGCGGGCGCCACGATCGTGCGCGCCAGCGTGTCGGCGCCGACCATCAGGATCGCGCCAAGCAGCACCGAGGCCGGCAGCAGCAGGCGATGCGCAGGTCCAATAACGAGACGGAGCAGATGCGGCACGACGATGCCGACGAAGCCGATGACGCCACTGATCGACACCGCGACCCCTGTCATGGCGGAGACCATGACGATCGAGATCCGCTTGAGACGCTCGACGTCGACGCCGCCGTGAAACGCGTCGGCCTCGCCGAGCACCAGCAGATCGAGGCCGCGGGCAATATACGCGCAGGCGCCGAGCCCGATGATGAGGATCGGCGCGAGCACGGCGGCCTTGGTCCAGGTCGCGCCGCTCATCGAGCCCAGCAGCCAGAATGTGATGTCGCGAAGCTGGCGGTCGTCGGCGATGAACACCAGAAGCCCGATGCCGGCATTGGTGATGGCAGTGATGGCGACGCCGGCGAGCAGGAAGATCGCGATCGAGGTCCGCCCCGCGCGGCTGGAGATGCCGTAAAGGATCGCGGTCGTGGCCAGCGAGCCCGCAAAGGCCGCGAGCGGCAACAGCTCGGTCTGAAGGAAGCGCAGCGTCTCGCCGAAGCGCGAATCGGTGAAGACGATTGCGCTTGCGGCCGCCAGCGCACCGCCGCTGGAGACGCCGACCAGCGCGGGATCGGCGAGCGGGTTGCGAAACAGTCCTTGCATGATGGCGCCCGCCGCGGCGAGCAGGCCGCCGACCATCGCGGTCGCCGCGATCCGGGGAATGCGGATCGACCACAACACGAGCTGGTCGCGCGTCGTCACGGCGTCGGCGGTGGTGTTGCCTGCGAGACCGAGCGCAGCAGGCAGCCGGGAGAGGGGAATGCCGGCCGCGCCCACGGTCAGCGCGACGATGGCGGTGGCCGCGAGGATCACCAGGAGCAGGGGAATGGCAATCGACGTAAATCGCCGTCCTGCGCCCGCACGTCGCGGGCTCCGCGAGTCCGTCCCGATCGCCACGCTCATTGCCGGCAATTCGCCGCCGACAGAGCCGACGTGAAGGCGCCGCCCTCGGCCAATGCCGGATAGAGCTTGACGGAGAGATCACGGGCCGCCGCGGCCGTGCGCGGGCCGAAGCCGAGCAGATAGAGCCCGTCCATCGTGATGAAGCTCTTGTTGGCCGCGACCGGCGTCAAGGCGAAGCCGGGATGGGCGTAGACCGCGTCGGCCTGCAGTGAATCCTTGCCGCGCTCGATCGACAGCACGACGTCGGGTTTTGCCGCGACGATCGCCTCGTCGCCGATGTTCTTGTAGCCGTCGTAATCCTCGACCGCGTTGGTGGCGCCTGCAAGCTGGATGATCTCGTCGGCGGCGGTCTTGTGACCGGCGACCATCGCCCGTCCGTTCAGGAGCGACATCACGAACATCACGCGGACCGGCTTCGTGACCTTGGCACGCAGTGCGCGCAGCTGCGCAAGATCCGTAGCCACTGCGGTGCTCAGGCATTCGGCGCGCGCATCGACGCCCATGGCATGGCCGACCAGCTTGATCTTCTCGATCAGGCCTTCCTCCGAGAAGGTCTCGGGCACCAGCACCAGCGGCACCTTCGCCGTCTCCAGGAGGTCCATGGTCTCGCGCGGGCCCGATCCCTGGATCGCCAGGATCAGGGTCGGGTTGAGGCCCAGCACGCCCTCGGCCGAAATCTGGCGCATGTAGCCGACATTGGGTTTGTCGTGCAGCGCCGCTGCCGGATAGAGGCTCGTGGTGTCGACGCCGACCAGGCGGCTCTCCAGCCCGAGCGCATAGAGGATCTCGGTAATGGCGCCGCCGATCGAGACCGTGCGGGCGAAGTCGGCAACGGCGACATCGCGATTGCGCGCATCATGCACCGTGATACCGGCGGCGTGCGCGGTCGAGGCGAGCGCGATGGTGCCGGTGAGCAGGAGGTTTGCGAGGGTGCGACAAAATGTCATTGCAGGTTACTTCGTCAGGATCAGCTTGTTCTGCGAGGTCAGGCGAAGGCGATAGGCGTCCTCGCCATGCGCGATGATGATCTCGCGCTCCGCCGCAAACAGCTCGCGGCTGTCGATCCGGCTCCCGCGTATGGTCAAACTTCTCGTTGTTGCAGAAGGGCTTTGTGTCGGCCCTGCCGCATCGCCGCTATTGTCTCCGGACGTTGCTGACATGGTAGGTGTGATGCGCTTTCGAAATTTCAGATGCGTCTTGTTTGTATAAGCGGCATCAGGCGCATTCCAACGGCGGCAATTTACAATCGATATAAACTGCAACCCGATGACATTGACCGTCAGGGTGTTGCCACGTAACCAAATGGAACAATGCGGGCCGGGGGGCCTGCACCAGAGAATAGCCAGCCAGTCGCTCGCCGCGCGAGCGCACGCCAGCCAAACAAGACATATCATGATTGGGTTGGGTGTATGGCTGACGGGGCTAGGTATTCGCGCGCGCTGATTTTGGGCGCGTCGGTGGTTTCAATTGCGGCGGTGTCGCCGGTGAGCAGCTTTGCGCAGACCGCGGATCAAACCGCGCAATCATCCAAGCCGGCGAAGCCCAAGCAGGCCAAGCGCAACCCGGCCAAGCCGCAAGCTGTTCAGCAGCAGCAGGCCAGCACCAGCGTGTGGGATGCACGCGCGCAGGCGATCGTCGGTGTTCAGGCGCTCGACACCATCACGGCTGCCGCCTCCAAGACCGACGAGCGCGCGGTCGACGCGCTCGCACCGGTCAGCGTCGTGACTTCGGCGCAGATCGAAAGCCGCCAGGCCAGCACGGTCGGCGATCTCATCTATAATGTGCCGGGCGTATGGGTTCAGAACCGCGGCGACGAGCCGTCGACCTCGATCAATATCCGCGGCTTGCAGGATTTCGGCCGCGTCGCCGTCGTCGTCGACGGCGCGCGGCAGAATTATCAGCGCACGGGCCATTTCGCCAACGGCTCGTTCTTCCTCAACCCCGAACTGATCAGCGGCATCGACATCGTTCGTGGTCCGACCGCCAACATCTACGGTTCCGGTGCGATCGGCGGCGTGGCGTCGTTCCGCACCAAGGATATCGAGGACGTCGTGCGTGCCGGCGAACGTTGGGGTGTTGACGTCAAGACCATTCTTGGCAGCAATTACGGGCGAGCGCTCGGTTCGGCCTTCGGCGGTGTTCACGTCAATCCAAATGTGGACGTGTTCGCGGGCGGCACCTATTCGACGCAGGAGAGCTACAAAGACGGCACCGGCTTCGAGGTCGCCAACACCGGCAACCGGCTCACCAGCGGCATCGCCAAGCTGACGGTGCGCCCGGCCGATGGGCACGAGATCAAGCTCGGCACCATCTTCCAGGAGGACATCTACAGCGTGGGTCAGCCGCCACGCCGTGCCGGCGATCCCAACTCGACCAATGCGAACGGCGCCAACAACCTGAGCGGCACGTCGATCTACAGGTCCGACGTCAAGAACTACACCACGACGCTCGGCTGGAAATATTCGCAGCCGGATGACCAGTGGTTCGACTGGGATGCGAAGGTCTACTGGAATCGCACCGAGAACGACCAGGTCAAGACCGCGCATACCAGCACGACGCCGTCGGTCTTCTGCAGCGGCGTGCCCGGCAATGCCGTGTCCGGCTGTATCGGCAGCAACCGTGGATATCTGCTCGATACGGTCGGCGTCGACGTGTACAACACCACGCGCTTCGATACCGGCAGCTGGCGTCACGCGGTGACCTACGGACTGGACGCGTTCCAGGACAAGGTGTCGACGCAGGACAGGACCGGCACGTCGGAAGTGACGACGCCCGGCGGTCAGCGTACGGTCTCCGGCGGTTTCGTGCAGTGGAAGGCCAATTACACCTCCATGCTCGAGGTGATCGGCGCGCTTCGTTACGACAATTATCAGCTCTCCTCGGCATCCTCGTCGTCCGGCGGCGACCGTTTGTCGCCGAAGATCACCGTCGGGCTCGTTCCCACGGCGGTCGTGACGCCCTATGTCAGCTACGCCGAAGGTTATCGCGCGCCGTCGATCACGGAAACGCTGGTCAGCGGTCCGCATTCGGGCGCGACGGTCAACGACTCGTTCTTCCGCTGTCCGTCGGGCACGCCGGGTCCGGGAGCGGATTCGACCTTCTGCTTCGTCCCGAATCCGAATCTGCGGCCCGAGGTCGGCAAGAACAAGGAGATCGGCTTCAACATCAAGAAGAACGATCTGTTCACGGCGGGCGATACGCTGCGCGGCAAGATCAACGTGTTCCGCAACGACATCTCCGACTTCATCGATCAGGTCGCCTATGGAAATCCGCTGGTGGTCCCCACCGGCCCGCCGCCGGCGCCCTCCATCACCGTGCTTCCGTTCCTGCAATATCAGAACGTCGCGTCCGCCCGCATCCAGGGTTTCGAGGCCGAGGCGATGTACGACGCGAACACCTGGTTCTTCGGCCTCTCCGGCAGTTACCAGAACGGCAAAAACCTCCAGACGGGATTTGGCCTGTACAGCGTTCCGCCGCAGAAGGTCACGACGACCGCCGGCGTGCGGTTGCTGGACCGGACCCTGATCCTCTCGGTGATGTGGACGTCGGTGATTGCGAACACCGACATCCCGCCGACCTATACGCCGGCGACGTCGTACGATCTCGTCAACCTCTACGCCCAGTATCAGCCGCGGCCCGATCTCACGCTCAACTTCTCGGTCGAAAATCTTCTCAACCAGTACTACCGGCCCTACGCCATTCCGGTCGGCAGTACGGGCGATACGCAAAACGACGTGAAATGGGCGAGCGCCGGCCCCGGGCTCGTGGTCAAGGGAGGCCTGAAGTACCACTTCGGCGGCATCTAAGGAGTACGCCGACGACAGCAAACGGGACGCCGTATTCACCGCCAGAGCCACGCTGATGTCCCAGCGTGGCTTCGGCACGTTCTGAAACATCCGCTCGGCATTCGCCGATCAACAAGACTGACAGGAGAAAATCTGATGTTCATCGCCATGAATCGTTTCCAGGTGAAGCTCGGCTCGGAGGCTGCTTTCGAGACCGTCTGGCGCACCCGCGAATCCTATCTCGGCAGCATGGCCGGCTTCGTTGAATTCCACCTGCTGAAGGGGCCGGCGCTCGAGGACCACACGCTGTATTCTTCGCACACGGTCTGGGTCGACAAGGCGGCGTTCGAGGCCTGGACGCGGTCGGACGAATTCCGCCGCGCCCACGCGCGCGCCGACAACAAGACCGGCGAAAGCCTCTATCTCGGCCATCCCAAGTTCGAAGGGTTCGAGGTCATCATGACCGAGCGCAAGACGAACGCGGCCGCCTAGATCGCGGCGGATCAGGAAAGGGAGCCGGACATGCTGAGCACCGATCTCGCCGATCTCAAGGCGTACATGGCTGACAATCCCGGTGCGGTGATCGAGGACGTTGCGCGCGAGCGCAAGGTCACTCCGCGGGCGGTGATCGAGGCGCTGCCGTCGTCCATGGTGCGCGTTGGTGGCGGCGAGCATTTCGCCGCCGCCATGCAGGACATCGCCGCGTGGGGCGAGGTCACGCTCATCGTGCACACGGATGACGCGATCTTCGAGTTCACGGGCGCGGTCCCGGCGGGCGAGGTCGGCCGCGGCTATTTCAACCTGATGCAGCCGAAGGGATTGCACGGCCATCTCCGCCACGAGCGCTGCGCGGCCTTGGCCTTCGTCGAACGCCCCTTCATGGGCAAGACCTCGGCCTTCGTTGCGTTCGTCAATGCCGACGGCGGCATCATGTTCAAGGTCTTCGTCGGCCGCGACGAGACCCGGGCGCTGCGGGCGGACCAGCTCGTGCGATTCCGGCAGCTGGCGGACCGGGTCGCGGCGCAAGGCGTGGCATAATTTCCTTCTGTCTGTCGGGAGATCAGGATGCAGAGCAATTTTGGGCTTCGGCATGTGATCCTAACAATTGGGCTGGTGCTTGCGCCGGCCCCGGCCTTCGCGATCGACGAAGCGCTGTTGCCGCGCAATCTGTCGCCCTGGGGCATGTTCCTCGGTGCCGACATCATCGTGAAGACGGTGATGGTCGGGCTCGCCATCGCCTCGCTGGTGACGTGGACGGTGTGGCTCGCTAAGACCATCGAGCTGCGCCGCAAGAGCGCGCTCGCCGTGCAGCGGACGCGTGCGCTCGAGGGCAGGATGAAGCTGGCCGAGGCGGCGGAGCGGACCGGCGACGCGCATGATGCGGTCGCCCAGCTCATCCAGTCCTGCGCCAAGGAGGCGGAGCTCTCCGGCGGCATTGTCGATGACGGCCTCCAGGAGCGCGTCGCGCTGCGGTTGGAACGGGTCGAGGCCGCGATGTCCAGGCAGATCGCGCGCGGCACCGGCGTGCTCGCGACCATCGGCGCCACCGCGCCGTTCGTCGGCCTGTTCGGCACGGTCTGGGGCATCATGAATTCCTTCATCGGCATCTCCGAGAGCCACACCACGAGCCTTGCGGTGGTCGCGCCCGGCATCGCCGAGGCGCTGCTTGCGACTGCGCTCGGACTCGTCGCCGCGATCCCGGCCGTGGTGATCTACAATCAGCTTGTCCGCGGCATCGCAAATTACCGGGCGTTGCTCGGCGACGCTTCGGCGCAGCTCATGCTGCTGGTCAGCCGCCAGCGCGACCACAGAGAGTTCCGCCTGGCGCGGGCGGCGGAGTAGGCCATGGCCGCGAAGCTCGGCGCACGCGGGGGATCGCCGCTGAGGCGCGGCGACCCCGGCGATCTCGACGTCACCCATGAGATCAACGTCACGCCGTTCATCGACGTGATGCTGGTGCTGCTGATCATCTTCATGGTGGCGGCCCCGCTCGCCACCGTTGACATCGGCGTCGAGCTGCCGGCCACCGCCGCCGAGCCGGCGCCGCGGCCGGACAAGCCCACCTTCGTGACGGTGAAGCCGGATCTCACCGTCGCCGTCGGCGAGGAGACAATGGCACGCGAAGGCCTCGTCACGGCGCTCGATGCCGCCACCAAGGGCCGCAAGGACGAGCGCATCTATCTCCGCGCCGACAAGGCTGTCTCTTATGGCGACCTGATGGAGGTGATGAACACCTTGCGCAATGGCGGCTATCTCAAGGTCGCCCTGGTCGGCCTCGACGGACGCAGCTGATGTCGGCGAGCGCTTTTGCCCTGCATGAACCGCTCGGCGAGCGCGAAACGGCGCGTTGGGGCGTTTCGGCCGCGGTGATCGTGGCGTTGCATGTCATCGCTGCGGTGATCGCGATGAATTGGGTGCGGTCGCAACCGGAGCAGGGCGTCACCCTGCCTGCGGTCATGATCGATATGGCGCCGATCACGTCGGCGCCTCAGGCGACGCCGGATGACGTGGTGCCGGGGCCGGTGATGAAGGAGGCCGATGCCTCACCGCCGGAGCCGATGCAGCGGCAGGCGGTCGAGGAGACCATCGCGCCGACACCGCCGCAGGAGAAGCCCGACGTGGTGGCGCCGCCGGAGCAGAAGCTCGAGCCGACACCGGCCAAGCCGGAGCCCGCGAAAATCGTGCCGCAGGAAAAGCCGGCGCCCGAAAAGCCGAAAGTAGTTCGTCCGGAGGCAAAGAAGCCGTCGAACGCGACGCCCGCGCCTCGCAACAGCGCGCCGCCGCGCGCCGAGCGGGAGGCGCCTGCAGCGTCCGCCATGAGCGCGGGCGCGGTCGCATCGCTGGTTGCGACCTACAATCAGCGCGTCCGTGCGCACCTGATGCGCCTTCACTCCTATCCGTCCGGCGGCAACGGTCAGCGCGGGCTGGTCCGGGTGAGTTTCACGATCGGCCGTAACGGCCAGGTCACGTCCAGCCGCATCGCTTCGTCCGGCGTTGCCGCGTTCGATGCCAAGGCCACGTCGATGATCCACCAGGCCTCGCCGTTCCCGCCGATCCCGGCGGAGATCAAGAACAGCTCGATGAGCTTTACCGTTCCGGTGGACTTTATCGTGCGGTAGCCCGCTCTTTCTACCTCGCCCCGCGTGCGGGGAGAGGGTGGGGTGAGGGGCGGTCTCCGCGCACTCATCGAGAGTGTGGGAATGGAGTTCTATCCTCGTCATTGCGAGCGCAGCGAAGCAATCCAGACTGCCTCTGCGGAGAGACTCTGGATTGCTTCGCTGCGCTCGCAATGACGGAGGGTGAGGCGCCACTGTCGGTTCCTTCCCTCTCCCCGTAAGAACGGGGGAGAGGGAGAGGAGAGAGCGTCGGCTTACTTCGCCTTCAGGAAATCCGCGACCTCGAGCAGCATGAACTCGTCGTCGTCGGCCTTGTTGGGATCGCGGCTGGACGAGAACGGCAGATTGTTGTCGTTGCCGACGATGATGTGGGTCTCGTCGACGCGATCGACGTTCTCGATGGTGAAGAACGGGAAGGTGTAGACGCCGTCATTGAGCGGCTTGCGGGCCTTCTTGTCGGGGTCCTGGATCTTCATCAGGTCGATATAGCCGATCTTGCGCACGGGCTTGCCGACATTGGCGTCGGTCAGCTCGATCTTGTAGACGCGCTTGAACTTGGCGATGTCGGGGAAGCAGTTCTCGCCGCGGGTGCCTTGCGGGCAGGCCTTGTCGGCGGTGCCTTCGCCGTTGTCGCGCTCGATGATCAGGCCGCCGGTCGGGTCGATCATGTTGAAGTCGCCGATGGCGTTGCCGTTCTGCTCGAACACATACTGCCAGTAGCGGCCGGTGAATTTTTCGGCAGCGACGTCGAATTCGAGGATGCGGCAGGCTTCCTTGCCGTCGACCTTCTCCCAGTCCTTCTTGTCGGCGTCCCAGATCGGGCCCTCGAGTAGGCCGTAGAGGAACTTGCCGTCCTTCGAGGACGCAAAGCCCTCATAGCCCTTGGAGCGACGGAGGTTGACGTTGGTGTAGGTCGCGCCGGGTGCGCCGGGTGTCGCCACGGCCCAGTTGTCCGGCGAGCGCACCGGCTTGCCGTCGGTAACCGTCTCGAACACGCCGAGGATCTTGCCTGATTTGTCGGCCTTCAGGATATAGGGGCCGAACTCGTCGCCGATCCAGAAGGTGTCGCCGATGATCTGGAAACCCTCGGTGTCGAAATCGGAGCCGGTGAGATAGCGCTTCTGCGTATCCTCATGCACGATGCGGAACGGCACCTTCTTGTCGGGATCGTGCAGGAAGATGGTTTCCTGGCGCTCGATCTTGCCGCTCGCCCAATCCATCTTGTAGCGGTTCAGGTACAGCATCGAATCCGGCGAGTTGGCGCGCGCGCCCATGCCGTTGTCGGTGATGACCCAGTAGCTGCCGTCGGGCATGTGCTTGATGCCGGAATGGCCCTGCAGCGGCTGGCCCTTGAACGGCAGCGACACGCCGGTCGCACGCTCATAGGACTTGCCCATCACGGTGCCGAGCGCGTCGACGCGCTTGCCGGTGGTGTATTTGCCCGAGGTCTTGAGATCGGCAGGCGCGTCGGCCGGCGCGTCGATGAAGGTCGCGGCCGGCATCACCACGTGGCCGGCGAGCTTCGCCGGGAATTCGCCCTCGTTCTGTGCAAGCGCGGTGCTCGCGGTGAGAATGATCGTTGCGACGGTGCTGAGAAAAGTCGCGCGCATGTGCGTCTCCTGTTAGTGGACGACGCCTTATGCGGATCGCATGTTGCAGTTTTGTGAAACCGGGCGAAACGCCGCAGCAGCTATTGTTTCGGCGGTGTCGGAGAGGGCGCCGGAATCTCGAAGCTGACGGTCTTGCTATCGATCACGCGGTGCGTGGGATCGGCCAACTCGAACAGTACCTTGTGCGGGCCCGGAGGCAGTCCGACCACGATCACGGTCTCGCCACTGGCATCGACAAAATGCCAGGGCGCATCATCGACCGTGATGTGGATGTGACCGATGCGCGGCGACACGTCGAGCGCGCCCTTGCCGAACACCGGTACGATCCGGAGATTTTCCGTGGTGTACTGGATGAAGACGAGGCCCTGCGCCAGTTGTTCGGCCAGCGGTGGATCGACGATCAGGCGGGCGGGCGCCTGCTTGTCGATGGCAACCAGCGGAGAGGGCCCGCGCACGTCGCGGGCGCTTTGGGCGACGGCGGCTGCCGCAAACATTGTGGAGACCGCCAGAGCGGCCACGACGTCGAGGGCCGCGTTCATGTTCGTTCCTTCCAGGTTATCAGGCGATCTTGCGGCCGAGGAAGTCGCGGATCAGCGGAACCATCTCGTCGAATCTGTCCTCGAGCGCGAAATGACCGGTGTTGATCAGGTGAAACTCTACTTGCGGCAGGTCGCGCTTGTAGGGATGGGCGCCGTCGGCCGGGAAGATGAAATCGTTCTTGCCCCAGACGATCAGCGTCGGCGGCTTGTGCTTGCGGAAGTAGGCTTGCACCGCGGGATACAGCGGCAGATTGGTCCGGTAATCGTAGAACAGGTCCATCTGGATATCGCTGTTGCCGGGCCGGTCGAGCAGCGCCTGATCTTGTACCCAATTGTCGGGTGAAATCCGACTTACGTCCGACATGCCGTCGGTGTACTGGAATCTCGTCGTTTCCAGCGTGACCAGCTTCATCAATGCCTGTCGGCTGGTATCGGACCCGTCGGCCCAGTATTGCTTGATCGGATTCCAGAACTCCTTCAGCCCTTCGTCATAGGCGTTGCCGTTCTGCACGATCAGGCCGCTGACGCGCTCGGGATGCTTGAGCGCCAGCCGCCAGCCGACCGGGGCGCCGTAATCCATCACGTACATCGCATAGCGGGTGACACCAAGTTGGCCGAGCAGGCCGTCAACGAGTTCGCCGAAGCGATCGAAGGTGTATTTGAACGACGTGCGCGGCGGCATGTCGCTCTGGCCGTAGCCGGGATAGTCGGGAGCGATCACGTGATAGCGGTCCGCCAAAGCCGGGATCAGGTTGCGAAACATGTGCGAGGAGGTCGGAAAGCCGTGCAGCAGCAGCACCACCGGTGCATCCTTGGGCCCCGCTTCGCGGTAGAAGATCTTGATCCCGTCGACGGATTTGGTTCGATAGTAGACGACCGGATAAGAACCGGTGGCGCCGCGGCTGTCGCGCTGCGGTTTCGCCGATGCATCCGGTGAAGCGGTGGCAACGGCCATTCCGGATAGTCCGGCGACCAGGCGACGACGATCAATGTGGCTCTGTGGCGGCGGGACGTCTGCACTTTTCATGTCGATCTCCTGTCAAGAATCGATAGCTCGCAGACGTCCTTCGTCCGCCGCTTCAAACGCCTTCGTAGACCAGCCGGGTGAAGAAGCCGGGATCGATCACGAACTGCCCCCATATCGCATCGAAGGCCGCGGTCGGTTTGGCGGCCACGGCTTCGTCCCGCGTTCGTCCCTGGCTCTTGAGACGGGCGACGTTGTCTCGGATTGTGATCAGCATGTCGCGAAACGCCTGGAGTTCGGCTCTGTTGCCGACCGGCTTGCCGTGACCGGAGATCACGATCGTATCCTGTCCGGTCGCTGCGAGATTGGCTTCGGAAGCCGCGATCATCCCGTTGATGCTGCCGCCGGTCGAGTAGTCGATGAACGGATAGATGCCGTTCCAGAAGGTATCGCCGACATGAACGACGTTGGCTTCTGCAAAAGTGATGGAGATGTCGCTATCGGTATGCGCGGGCCCGTAATATTTCAGGTCGATCGAGCTTCCATTGAGCCTGAGCTTGTGGTTGCCGGCAAAGACTTCACTGGGGATTCCGCCCGCGCCGAGCGGAAGGAAATTGTAGTCCCAGTCCTCTACGCGCTGAACTTCGAGGAGGTACTTTCGCGTGTTCTCCTGCGCGATGATCCTGGCGCCAGCGGAATGGAGCCATTCGTTGCCATCGGCGTGATCGAAATGCCAGTGGGTGTTGACGAGATGGGTGACGGGATCGGCGCCGAGATCGGCCATCGCTTTGGTGAGCTGGGGACGCGAGACGCGGATGCCGGCATCGACTAAAACCTTGCCGTCGGGACCGGTCAGGACCGCGACATTTCCGCCGGAGCCTTCGAGCACGGCTATGTTGCCTCGGAGTTTGTGCGTGGTGATCGGCGATGTCGCCGCACTGTCCTTGATCAGGCTGACAAGGCCTCGCGCTTCAGCGTAGGCCTGCCGCGGCGAAAGCCAACCGTTAGTAGCGGCAATCGTCGCGCCGCTCAGGCAGCAGAGACAGAAATTGCGGCGCGACAGCAGGGCTCTGGTCTCTAACTCCATAGCGTCCTCGATTGACGGCCGGGCGACGGCATTCAAAACGCACGGCGGCTTTGCGCATATCCACCGCGTAGCCGATTGTCGCTGTAGGGAGCAGACGGTATGCTTGAGAAGCACCTTCTCAAGATATGGAAAGCGTATCCGATGGACCGGTTGGAGGCAATGTCGGTGATCGTCGCGGTCACTGAGACAGGAAGCTTTTCAGCCGCTTCGCGGCGCCTCAACACGCCGGTCGCGACAGTCAGCCGCACGGTCGCCGAGCTGGAGGCGCGGTTGAAGGCCCAACTATTTCAGCGATCCTCGCGCCAGATGAAGCTGACCGATGTCGGACGATCCTACATCGAAGCCTGCAAGCGCATTATCGGGCAGGTAGACGACGCGGAGCGCGAGGTCTCCGGCGAGTACAGGATTCCGAAAGGAGATCTCGCGGTCACGTCGCCCTGGGGGCTCGGACACATGCACCTGTTGCCGATCGCGCTCGAATTCATGGATGCCTTTCCAGACATCGCGCTACGGCTCGTCCTGACCGACCGCATTGTCAACACGGCCGAGGAGAATATCGACATTTCGGTCCGCATCGGCAACCTCCCGGACAGCAACCTGATCGCGACCCGAGTCGGCTCGGTCCGGTTCGTGCTCTGTGCGAGTCCCAGTTATGTTGCCAAGCACGGCCAACCGAAGGTGCCTGCCGATCTGGCTGCTCATGACTGTATCAGTATCGACAGCCTCGCGGCTCAGCGGAACTGGAAGTTCGTCATCGACGGCCGCGAAGTAGCGGTGCCGATCCGGTCGAGATTGACTTTGAGCGACTCCGAGGCTGCGGTCGAAGCCGCGATCGCGGGTGCCGGCATCACCCGCGTCATGTCGTACAAGATGGAAGCCGCACGGCGCGCCGGAAAGCTCGCTTTGATGCTGGAACCATTCGAACAGGCGCCATGGCCGGTGCATATCGTCTACGCGGAGCGCAAGCCCGAGCCACTCAAGCTCAGATCTTTTCTCGACTGGGCCACGCCGCGCCTTAAGGAGCGGCTCGCTTAGCTCGTGTTACTCCTTCACCGCGCCGGTCAACGAGGAGACGTAATAATCCACGAACAGCGAATAGAAGATCGCAACCGGCAGCGAGCCGAGCAGCGAGCCGGCCATCAGCGCGCCCCACTGGTAGACGTCGCCGGTGACGAGCTCGGTCAGGATCGCGACCGGCACGGTCTTGTTGGCGCCGCTCTGGATGAAGGCGAGCGCGTAGATGAACTCGTTCCAGGACAGCGTGAAGGAGAAGATGCCGGCCGAGATCAGCCCGGGCACCGCCAGCGGCAGCGTGATCCGCCGCAGGATCTGCAGGCGCGTGGCGCCGTCGACCAGCGCGCATTCCTCGAGCTCGTAGGGGATCGACTTGAAATAACCGATCAGGAGCCAGGTGCAGAACGGCACCAGGAAGGTCGGATAGACCAGGATCAGCGCCAGCGGTGAGTCGAACAGGCCGAACTGCACCACGACGGTGGCGAGCGGGATGAACAGGATCGAGGGCGGAACGAGATAGGCGAGATAGATGCCGAGGCCGACATAGGGGCTGCCGCGGAAGCGCAGCCGCTCGATGGCATAGGCGGCGAGCGTGCTCGCGATCAGCGACAGCGTGGTCGACCCGATCGCCACAATCATCG
Source organism: Bradyrhizobium sp. S3.7.6 (assembly GCF_054061875.1). NCBI lineage: Bacteria > Pseudomonadati > Pseudomonadota > Alphaproteobacteria > Hyphomicrobiales > Nitrobacteraceae > Bradyrhizobium > Bradyrhizobium sp. S3.7.6. The sequence continues at coordinate 2,114,706 of NZ_JBSSEQ010000001.1, forward strand.
TTGTCCACAGCCAGCGCGGATAGGCGGTGTCGAACAGCAGGTGCTTGACGTGAGCCAGCGTCGGCGAGGTGATCCAGAACGGGTTGTGATCCTTGAAGTTCATCAGCTCGGCGTTCGGCTTGAACGACGTGATCGCCATCCAGTAGAACGGAAACAGCAGGATCAGCACGAAGCAGCCGAGCGGCAGGTAGATCATCATCAGCCGCCGCAGCCCGGAATCCCAGGCCATGGTATCGGGCGCCGCCTTCGCGTCGGCCACGGCAGGTTGGGCGACGGTATCAGTCATTGCTCTCTCCCTGCTGCCATTTGCGGCGCGCCAGGCCGAAATATGAGAACAGCGTCGCGAACACCAGGAACGGGATCATCGACACCGCGATCGCGGCACCTTCGCCGAGCTCGCCGCCGGCAATGCCGCGCTGGAAGGCCAGTGTCGCCAGCAGATGGGTCGAATTGACCGGCCCGCCGCGGGTGATGGCATAGACGAGCTGGAAGTCGGTGAAGGTGAAGATGATCGAGAAGGTCATGACGATGGCGAGGATCGGCATCATCATCGGGAAGGTGATGTAGCGGAAGCGCTGCCAGGCGCTGGCGCCGTCGAGCATCGCGGCCTCGTAGAGCGAAGGCGAGATGGTCTGCAGGCCCGCCAGCAGCGAGATCGCGACGAAGGGAATGCCGCGCCAGATATTGGCGGCGATCAGCGAGAAGCGCGCCGGCCAGGGCGCGCCGAGGAAGTCGATATTGGTGGTGCGCCAATGCAGCACGTCCACCAGCAGGTAGGAGATGATCGAGAATTGCGGATCGTAGATCCACCAGAACGCCAGCGCCGAGAGCACCGTCGGCACGATCCAGGGCAGCAGCACGATGGCGCGGAGCAGGCTCTTGAACGGAAAATGGTTGTTGAGCAGCAGCGCGAGCCAGAAGCCGAGCGCGAACTTTCCGAAGGTCGCGACCGCCGTATAGAACACGCTGTAGAACACCGCGCCCCACCAGAGGGGATCGGTGAGCAGATACTGGAAATTCTCAAGGCCCACGAAGACGCCACGTCGGCCGATCGTGGTGTCGGTGAAGGCGAGCCAGATGCCGAGACCGAGCGGATAGGTCAGAAACACCGCGAGGAGCCCGATCGCGGGCGCCAGGCACATCACGATCAGGAACGGCTTGTAGTCGAACAGCCGCACCAGCCAGGATTGCTGCCGGTGCGCCAGTACGGGGGAGGAGAGGGTGGTCACGGACATCGGGTCGTTGTCCTGTTCTAGGCTGTTACCACACCGCCATTGCGAGCGAAGCGACTTGTCCGCCGTAGCTTTGGCGAAGGCAGAAGCAATCCAGTCTGTCTCCGCAGTTGCAGTCCGGATTGCTTCGTCGCGTCGCTCCTCGCAATGACGGCCGCGTTGTCGTCGGCCGCTACCTCTGTCTGCGGAAGTACCGCTTGCAGCGCTGTTCCGCTTCCGCAGCCGCGGCTTCGGGCGTCGCCGCACCGGTCGCGACCGAGGCGAACATCTGCACCGTCACATAGTCCGCGCGAACAGCACCGGTGGCGGTCGAAATCGGACCCTTGAAGCCGGCGTAATACGTGCTGTTCATGGTGTCCCTGAAGATCGCGACCTTGGGATCGCCCTTCCACACCGCCGCATCGGCGTAGGCCGCAAGCGGTTGCGACCAGTAACCGCTGTTGGCGTTGAGCCACGGCTCGTACTGGTCCTTCTCCAGCATGAACTGCAGGAAGGCCTTCGCCGCGTTCGGATACTGGCTGTGCTTGAACACCATGGCGTTCAGCGTCAGTCCCGACATCGGCGAGATCGGTGCAAGGCCCTTCGGCAGCAGCTGATGTTCGGAATCCTCGGCGATCGCCGCGGTCGCCGGATCGTTCTTCAGCGAAAAATACAGCGAGACGCCGTTCGCCGTCAGCCCGATTTCCTGCGAGGAATAGGCGCGATTGTTGCTGACGTCGTTCCAGGACGGCGTACCGGCGATGAAGGTCGGGTAGAGCTCCTTCACGAAATTCAGCGCCGCGATGGTCTCCTTGCTGTTGATGGTGACATTGCCTTCCTCATCCAGCAGCGAGGCATTGTGCGACCACATCATCCAGTCCGCAAAGCCGTTGCCGTCGCCGACGGCATTGCCCAGCGCAAAGCCCGCGGGCTTGCCGGCTTTCTGCAGCTTCTTGCAGAGGTCGAGGAGTCCGGCATGGTCCTCCGGCGCCTTGTCGAACCCGACGGATTTGAGGATGGACTTGCGATAGATCAGGGGACCGGCGGTGGCCCCGAACGGGAGCCCGATCCAGGTATCGCTCTTGGCCTTTTTGCCGTAGGCCTTCGCAAGGTTCTGCCAGCCGCCATACTTCTTGCCGAGATAGTCGGCGACGTCGGTCAGCTCGATCAGCTTGTCGACATAGATGTGCGGCGCGTCGGAGAAGCCGATGATGATGTCGGGGCCGGCGCCGGAATTCGAGGTCACCGCGGTCTGCTGGTTGATGTCCTCCCAGCCGACGAAGTCGACCTTGACCTCGACCCCGGTCTCCTTGGTGAATTTTGCCGCATTGGCGCGGAACACGTCTTCGTCGGCCTGGACGAAGCGCACCGGCCGCAGCATGCGCAGGGTTGCGCCTTTTTCGATCGGCAATTTCGGTGCGGGGACGTCCGCGGCCTTGATCGCGGATTGAGCGTGCGCTGCAACACCGGTTGCCGCGAGCGCCGTAGCGGACAGGCCCAGAGCCAAGGCATCACGACGGGTGATGTCGTTCCTCATCAGTTCCTCCCTATGATGTCTCCCTTCCCGGCGTTGATCGCCGGTGAAGGGCCGTTCCGATTCCCGGCGCGTTTTGCGGCCGGCCGCCTAGCTGTTCGGTCCGCGATCCATGCTGACGGGCTGCCAGCGGCGGAGCGCGGTGTTCTGCAGCACCGACGGATTGACGCAGCTTACCGGCCACATGCCCTGAAGCACCAGTGACAATTCGTAGCCCACGCGGCGCTTGCGCGCCTCGTCGAACCGTGCCGAGGCCGAGGCGACATGGGCGGTCAGCGTCACGTTCTCCATGCTGAGGATGGGATTGTTGTGCGAGGGGGGCTCCTTCTCCAGCACGTCGAGGGCGGCGTGGGCAATCCAGCCCTCCTGGAGCGCCTTGATCAGGCTTTCCTCGTCGACGGTGGCGCCGCGGCCGGTATTGATGAAAACCGATCCCTTCTTCATCTGCCGGAAGTGCTTCTCGGTCAGCATGTGATGCACCTCGGGCCTTGCAGGGGCGTGCATCGAGACGAAGTCGGATTGCGACAGCACCTCGTTCAGCGTCGCCGGGATCACGCCATGGTCGTACATCAGCGTTTCCTGGATGAAGGGATCGTAGGCCATCATGCGCAGGCCGAACGGGGCGGCGCGCTTCGCAACTGCACGCGCGACGCGGCCGAACGAGATGAAGCCGAGCGTCTGGCCCATCAGCCGCGGGATCTTCAGCAGCGCTGGCCGGCCTTCGGCCCAGCGCCCGTCGCGTACCATCCTGTCCTGCTCGACCAGGCGGCGGAAGCCGGCGAGCAGCAGCATCATGGCGTGGTCGGCGACCTCCTCGATGAAGGTATCGGGAATGTTGGTAACGGGAATGCCGCGGGCGGTCGCGGCCTTCACGTCGACGCTGTCGACGCCGACCGAGCCGAGCGTGATCACCTTGCAGCTATCAAGTGCGTCGATGATCGACTTGGTGATGGGGATGCCCTTGGCGTAGATGGCATCGGCGTTTTTCGCGGCGGCGATGAACTCGGCCTCATTGGCGGGGGCTTCGACGATCTCGGCATCGATCGGATCGAGCGCCTCTCGCTCGAAGGAATAGTCGCTGCCTGCGACCGTGAAGCTCGCGCCCTTCGGCGTCACCACCCTGTATTTCGGCATTTCCTGCTCCCGATTTGGTCTGTCGGTTCTTGTTGTGACCCGCACCTTGTGGGCGGGCCTTTGCGTCTTTTACGCGAAATCGGAGCGGTCGCGTACAATCGTCGGTTGCCGCTGCGGCGATTTATTCGACTGTTTCGGCCTTCCGTCCGGGCTTCTACGGAGCCGCCCGTAACAGGTTGATAAGAGGTCACACACTAAAAGTTGAATCAAATTTATCGATTCCCTTGCGCGCCCGTATCCCATTATTGCCGGAGCTGTCCCGTGAAGTTGAGCAATCTGAAGATCGCCCCGAAGCTCGGTATCCTTGTCGGCGTCACCCTGTTGGGCCTTTGCGTCTCCGGTGTTCTCGCCGGCTATCTGATGAAGCGCGAGATGGTCAATGCGCGCATCGACCAGGCCAAATCGATCGTCGACCTCGGTCGCAACTACGCCGCGGCGCTGAAGAAACGCGTCGATGCCGGCGAGCTGACGAAGGATGCGGCGATGGCCGACCTTCGCCGCTACGGCAACGCGATGACCTACGACAACGGCTCGGGCTACCTGTTCGGCACGTCCTATGACGGCATCACCCAGCTCGCGCCCGATCCGAAGCAGATCGGTAGCAACCGCATGGATGTCGTGACCAACGGCCGCAAGCTCTCCGTCGAGCTGATGGACGGCGTCAAGGCCAACGGCTCGATCCTGCTCTATTATGATTACGTGAAGCCCGGCCAGGAGACGCCGATCAGCAAGATCGGTTACGCCGTCGCGGTGCCCGGTTTCGACATGTATCTCGGCACCGGCGCCTATCTCAGCGACATCGACGCCAAGATGGGCCCGGTCTACTGGCTGCTAGGTCTTGCCATGCTCGGCATCGTCATCGTCGCCGGCGGCGTTGCCTGGCTGATCAGCCGCGGCATCAGCCGTCCGCTGGAGCTGCTCGGCGCCCGCATGAAGGATCTCGCCGACGGCAAGCTCGAGGGTGAGATTCCCGGGGTTGGTCGCGGCGACGAGGTCGGCGCGATGGCTTCGACCGTCCAGATCTTCAAGGACAACGCGGTCCGCATCCGCGGCCTCGAGAAGACCGAGGCCGATGCCAAGGAGCGTGCCGCGGCGGAACGTCGCAGCGCGATGGAGGGCATCGCCAGCGATTTCGAGCGCAGCGTCAACGGCATCGTCCGCTCGGTCTCCTCGGCCGCCGCCGGCATGCAGAGCACCGCGCAGTCGATGACCGCGACGGCCAGCGACGCCTCGTCGCGTGCGGCGACGGTCGGCGCCGCCTCGCAAAAAGCCTCCGGCAATGTCGGCACGGTTGCCGCGGCCGCCGAAGAATTGTCGAGCTCGGTTGCGGAGATCTCCCGCCAGGTCACGCGTTCGACCGAAGTCGCGAGCCGGGCCGTCAGCGATGCCGAGCGCACCAACGCCACCGTACAGGTGCTCTCGACCGGCGCCGAGAAGATCGGCGAGGTCGTCAAGCTGATCCACTCGATCGCGGCGCAGACCAACCTGCTCGCGCTCAACGCCACCATCGAAGCGGCGCGCGCCGGCGAGTCCGGCCGGGGCTTCGCGGTCGTGGCCTCCGAGGTCAAGGCGCTGGCGAACCAGACCGCGAAGGCGACCGAGGAAATCTCCGCCCAGGTCGCGGCGATGCAGACCTCGACCAGCGACGCGGTCACGGCGATCTCCGGCATCACCCAGACCATCGCCGAAATGAGCGAGATCACCGCCGGCATTTCTGCCTCGATCGAGCAGCAGGGCGAAGCGACCCGCGAGATCGCCCGCAACATCCAGTCGGTCGCGGCCGGCTCGAACGAGATCAACGCCAATATCGGCAGCGTCACCTCGGCCGCGGAAGCGACCGGCACTGCCGCGACCGACGTACTCACCAACGCCCGCGAGCTGGACAGCCAGTCCGGCGCGCTGCGCAGCGCGGTCGACGGCTTCCTCGCCAAGGTCCGTGCGGCGTAAGGCCGAACGCACGGAATTCGTAGGGTGGGCAAAGGCGCGCAAGCGCCGTGCCCACCTTTTTTCATTTTCAACTTTTCGGCTGTCATGCCCCGCGAAGGCGGGGCATCCAGTACGCCGCGGCCCATCGGGTCAATCACCAACGTCTCGGAATACTGGATCGCCCGCCCCAGTGCGCAATTGCGCACAAGGCGGGCGATGACACCTTCCTAGACCCCCTACTGCTTCTCGATCTTCGCGTTCGTGATCAGCTTCTCCCACAGCACCAGCTGCTCGTTCACGAACGTGCCGAGCTGCTCCGGCGTGCCGGAGAAGGCGTCCATGCCGAGCGTGGCGAGCTGGGCCTTGATCTCCGGCTTCTCGACGATCTTCCTGATCTCGGCGTTAAGTCTGGTCACGATCTCCTTGGGCATGCCGGCGGGGCCGAAATAGCCCTGCCACGACGAGATGTCGAAATCCGGCACGCCGGCCTCCTGCATCGAGGGCAGGTTCGGCACCAGCGGCGAGCGGTCCTTGGTGGTGACGGCGAGCGCGCGCAGCGCGTTGCCGTTGACGTGCGGCAGGCCGGTCAGGATGTCGACGAACATCATCGAGACGCGGCCGCCCATGACGTCGTTGAGCGCCGGCGGCGAGCTCTTGTAGGGCACGTGCAGGAGGTCGAGCCCGGCATTGTGCGCAAAGGTCGCACCCGACACGATCGCCGAGGACGAGCCCGACGCGTAGCTCAGCTTGCCCGGATTGGCCTTGCCGTAGGCGACGAGCTCGCCGACGGTCTTGGCCGGCACCTCCGGGTGAATCACCAGCATGAAGGGCAGGTCGCCGGTCCGCGCGATCGGGGTGAAATCCTTGACGGGATCGTAGGTCAGGCTCTTGAGCAGGTAGGGATTGGCCGAATGCGTGGTGTTGGTCGTCACCAGCAGCGTGTAGCCGTCGGGGGCGGCGCGCGCCACATAGGTCGCGGCGATCATGCCGTTGGCGCCCGCCTTGTTCTCGATCACGATGCCGACGCCGAGTGCCTGCGACAAATGCTGCGAGATCAGCCGCGTAGTGGTGTCGGTGCCGCTGCCGGCCGCGAACGGCAGCACCAGCGTGATGTTGCGGCTCGGATAATTGTCGGCCTGCGCGGCGGATGCGGCGGCGAGACAAAGTGCGGCTGCGCCGGCTGTGCGCAGAGCGCGGATCAGTGATGACAGCATGTCTGGACGTTCCCTCTTTTTCGTTGGCGGGGAACCTAGCTTCTCTTCGCAAAAATCGGAAGACGGGAGTTTGCTGCCCACCTCGCGGAATTATTTCACCGCAGAACCCTGGCGAGAGGCGAACACGACGCCGGCGAGCACGAGCGTATAGCCGATCAAATGAAACGGCTGGAGTTTTTCGCCGAGCAGGACGATCGCCATCGCCGAGCCGAACACCGGGACCAGATGGAAGAACGGCGCGGCGCGGTTGGGGCCGATCAGCGCCACGCCGCGGTTGAAGAAGAGATAGGCCAGCGTCGAGGGAAAGATCAGGATGTAACCCAGCGTCGCCAGCGTCACCCCGTCGAGTTGCAGGACACGGCCGCTTAGGGCTTCCCAGATCGCGGCGGGCAGCAACATCGTCGCGCCGCAAAAGGTGGTGAAGGAGAGAAACGAGAGCTGGTGGATCTTCGGCCGTCGCGGGATGAAGGCGGAGTAGAGCCCGAACGCCACGAGCGAAGAGGCGAACATGATGTCGCCCCTGTTGAAGCTGATGCTCGCGAGCGCGGCGAGATCGCCGCGCAGGATGATGATCAACACGCCGAGAAGCGAGATCGCGATGCCGGCGAGCTGCGCGCCCGTCAGCCGCACGCCGAACAGCACCAGCGACCACAGCGCCACGAACAGCGGTCCGGCCGACTGGATCAGCAGCGCGTTCAGCGCCTCCGTGTATTGCATCGCCCAGTACGAGATCGCGTTGTTGAAGGCAAAGCCGACCAGCGACAGGAACAGCATCAGCGGCAGGCTCTTGCGCAAATTCGGCCAGTCGCGCTTCAGATGCGGCCATGAGAACGGCAGCAGGATCAGGAACACGCCGAACCAGCGGATGGTGGTCACCGTCAGCGGCGGCACATGCGCGCCGACATGGCGCGCGAGCACGATGTTGCCGGCCCAGAACAGCGAGCTCAGGCTGAGCAGCAGGTAAGGCTGGTTGTTGAGCCAACTGGCCGGATTCGAGGCCTTTGGCGCGGGCGAAACAATCGTCATTGGCGTTGGATGCGACCTTGCGCCGGATTCTTGTTGTGACACAAGTCTCGCGGCCGCAAGGCTACAATGCAGGCATGGCTTGAGGAGGTGTCATTGGCGGTTAATATGTTGAACATCGAGGGCCTGGAGCGGCTCGATGCAAATGCACCGGTGGTGATGCTGAACCTGATGCGTTTTCACGCGCACTCGCGCGATGGCGACGGTTCGGGCTGGGACGCATATCTTCGTTACAGCGCGATCACGGTGCCCATGATCAGGGCACGCGGCGGCACGCTGCTGTGGACCGGCGAAGCCAAGGCGGTCGCGCTCGGCCCGCAAGATGGCGACGACTGGGATTTCGTTGCGCTGGTCTATTACCCAACGGTTGCGGCTTTCATCGACATGATGACGTCGGAGGCTTACGAGACGCAGGCCGACCCGCATCGCGTCAACGGCTGCGCCGAGCACGTGATCATCGCGACGAACGAAGCGTACAGCAAGTTCAGGACGAAGTAGCGCTGTCGCGCGGCACGCTCTTCTCCTCTCCCCTTGTGGGAGAGGGTGGCTCGCCGCGTAGCGGCGAGACGGGTGAGGGGTCTCTCTCCGCGAGTCCGCCTCTCGATTTGAGTCTGCGGAAGCAACCCCTCATCCGGCGCTTCGCGCCACCTTCTCCCACAAGGGGAGAAGGAAGAAGCTACGTCGCCTGCTTCCTTGACGCCACGAATACGCCGGCCAGCACCAGCGCAAAGCCGATGAAATGGAACGCCTGCGGGTGTTCGCCGAGGAACGCCATCGCCATGATCGAGCCGAACACCGGCACGACGTGAAAGAACGGCGCGGCGCGGTTGGCGCCGATCAGGCGCACGCCGCGATTGAAGCAGAGATAGGCGAGCGTCGAGGGGAACACCGCGACATAGAACAGCGTCAGCAGGTTCGGCCCGTCGAGCTTCATCACCGGACGCGCTGACAGCTCCCAGATCTCCAACGGAATCAGGCAGGCGGCGCCGGCGCCGAAGGTGAAGGCGAGGAATGACAGGCCGTGCATCGGCGGCCGCTTCAGGGTCAGCACCGAATACAGCGCGAAGATGATCAGCGCGACAATGAAGATGAGGTCGCCCTTGTTGAACGCGATGTTCGACAACGTGGTGAAATCGCCATGCAGCAGGATCGTCAGCACGCCGCACATCGAGAGAGCCACGCCGAACGCCTGTGCCGCGGTGAGGCGGACGCCGAGGATCGCCAGCGACCACAGCGCCACGACCAGCGGCGCGGCCGACTGCAGCAGCAGCGTGTTGAGCGCCTGGGTATGTTCCAGCGCCCAATATTGCAGCGTGTTGAAGGCGCCGATGCCGGTGATCGACAGCACGATCATCAGGCCGAGCCTGCTGCGGATCGCGGGCCAGTCCTGGGCGAGATGTTTCCAGGCGAACGGCAGCACCAGCAGGAAGGCGAAGGTCCAGCGCAGGAACGACAGCGTCACCGGCGGGATGTGGCCGGCGGCCAGCCGCCCGACAATGGCGTTGCCGGCCCAGCACATCGCGGTGATGCTGAGCAGGAGATATGGCTGGTTGGCGATCCAGCCGTGACTGGATGATTCGGTGCTCGTGGTCTGGCCGGTGGCGGACATTGTGGTTGTTATGGCCCCCGCGTGGAGTACGCCGAGGCACCGGCCCGGCAAGCTCGGGCCGGCTGATAGCCCGGCATGCCCAAAGACACGGAAATCGAAGTGGCATCAACGGGGGGCGGACGCATCGCGACCATGCAGCGGCGGATCAGCCTCGCGCTTTGGCCGAAGCTTACGAAATGGCCATGGAAGGCTTCTGGATTTTACGGGGATATCAAAGGGTTAAAGTGCGTCTTGAGCCCCGAAAAAGCCCCGTTCTTGCTTGCCTAGAGAGGCTGCTTCCTTTATCCGGTTGGCTGCCTCGCGTGCGAACGGCTCCGGCCGTCAGCTGGGCTGGCGCATCTAAAATCTTCAGAGGATTACCCGCGAATGGCCAACGTTGTCGTCGTCGGAGCCCAGTGGGGCGACGAAGGGAAGGGCAAGATCGTCGACTGGTTGTCGGAGCAGGCGGACATCGTCGTCCGCTTCCAGGGCGGTCATAACGCCGGCCACACGCTGGTCATCAACGGCAAGACCTACAAGCTCGCGCTGCTACCCTCCGGCGTGCTGCGCGACCAGAAGCTGTCGGTGATCGGCAACGGCGTGGTGTTCGATCCGCAGGCCTTCCTCGACGAGGTCACCAAGCTGCGCTCGCAGGGCGTCGCGATCTCTCCGGACAATCTGCGCGTCGCCGAGAACGTCACCCTGATCCTGCCGCTGCACCGTGAGCTCGACGCGCACCGCGAATCCGCCAATGCGGCAACCGCGATCGGCACCACCCGCCGCGGCATCGGACCGGCCTATGAAGACAAGGTCGGCCGCCGCGCCATCCGCCTGATGGACCTCGCCGATCTCGACACCCTCCCGCACAAGATCGACCGGCTGCTGGCGCATCACAATGCGCTGCGCCGCGGCTTCAACCTGCCGGAGTTCGACGGCAAGGTGATCCTGAAGGAATTGACCGCGCTGGCGCCTCAACTGCTGCCTTATGCCGAGACGGTGTGGCGGCTGCTCGACATCAAGCGGCGCGAAGGCAAGCGCATGCTGTTCGAGGGCGCACAGGGCGCGCTGCTCGACGTCGACCACGGCACCTATCCCTACGTCACCTCGTCCAACACGGTGGCGGCGCAGGCCGCGACCGGCTCGGGCCTAGGCCCCGGTGCGGTCGGCTATGTGCTCGGCCTGTGCAAGGCCTATACGACCCGCGTCGGCCAGGGCCCGTTCCCGACCGAGCAGGACAACGAGATCGGCCGCAAGATCGGCGAGCGTGGCCGCGAGTTCGGCACCAACACCGGCCGTCCGCGCCGCTGCGGCTGGTTCGACGCCGTGCTGGTCCGCCAGGCGGTCCGGACCTGCGGCATCAACGGCCTGGCGCTGACCAAGCTCGACATCCTCGACGGCTTCGACACGATCGAGGTCTGCACCGGCTACAGACTGGACGGCAAGGAGATCGACCACTTCCCGGCCGGCGAGGGCGCCCAGGCCCGGGTCGAGCCGATCTACGAGACCATCGAGGGCTGGAAGGAGCCGACCGCCAATGCCCGTTCCTGGGCGGACCTGCCGGCCCAGGCCATCAAATATGTCCGCCGGATCGAGGAATTGGTGGGGTGCCCGGTCGCACTGCTTTCCACCAGCCCGGAACGCGAGGATACTATTCTGGTGCAAAATCCGTTTGAGGCTTAACGATATCTTACCGGGACGTGCGCTAGTTGAGTTGAAATGGCTGATTACTATCCGCTGATCGCCCGCGCTATTTCCGCCCTGGACCCCAACGCTCCCGGCGAAAGCCGTCGCGCGCTCTATGAGCGTGCGCGCACGGCCCTGATCGCGCAGCTCCGCAGCGTGCAGCCGCCGCTCTCCGAATCCGAGATCACCCGCGAACGGCTGTCGCTGGAAGAGGCCGTCCGCAAGGTCGAATCGGAGGCCGCCCAGCGCGCCCGGGAGGCCTCGCGCCCCGGTCCCGGTGGCGGCGCCCGCAGCGGCGGCAGCGGGGACGCCTTCCGCCGGGCCAGCACCCGCGCCGCCGAGGGCAACCCGCCGCCGTCTCAGCCGGCCGCTCCGCGCACCCGTCCGGCTCCGCCGCCGCCGCGTGCCGACCGACCGTCCTTCAATGTCGATGACCAGGGCGACGCCCCGCGTGCGCCGCGGGCCCCGCGTTTCGACGCGCCGCGCCAGCCGGGTCCCCCGGCAGCGCCGCCGATGCCGGAGCCGCCGGCTGCTCCCCCGGCCGGACGCGATCGCCCGCCCGGGCGCCGTCCGCCCGACATCGGGCCGCCACCGCCTCAGCCGCCGGCACCGGGCGTACGCGGTTTTCGCGACATCACCGCCGACGTGAACGATCTCGGCAGCGCTGCCGCGCAGGCCAACCGCGCCGCGCGTCGCACCTACGCCAATGTGCCCTCGCCCTCGCCGGAGTTCGACCGGCTGGAGCCGAGCCTGGAAAATCGCGCCGGCGAGCAGGACGCGCCCTATTCATACGACGAGTCGATCGAGGAGGCCGAGCGCTACACGCCGCAGCCGCCATCGTCGCGCCCGCGCGTCGCGCCCGAGCGCGAAGCCAAAAAGCGCGCCCGCACCGGCTCCGCCTTCCCGTTCAAGAGCGCGATCGCCGTCGGCATCGTGCTGATCCTGGTCGGCGCCGGGATCCTCTGGGGCAAGCCCCTGATCCAGACCGTGAGCGGCCTGTTCAAGTCCTCGCCGACCCAGGTGGTGGAGGCGCCGAAGGATCCGGCCCAGCCGCAGAGCAAGCCCAAGATTCCGGATCGCGTCGGCCAGCCTTCGGCCAGCGACCAGCCGGTCGCGCCGGTGGCGCAGAAGGTCGTGCTCTATGACGAGGATCCGTCCGACCCGAAGGGCAAGCAATATGTCGGCTCGGTGGTGTGGCGGCTCGAGCCGATCAAGGCCTCGGGCAACCAGAAGGCCGACGTCGCCGTGCGCGCCGACATCGAGATCCCCGACCGCAAGTTCAAGATGACGATGTCGTTCCGCCGCAACACCGACTCGTCGCTGCCGGCGAGCCACACCGCGGAATTGACCTTCATCCTGCCGCCGGACTTTCCGGGCGGCAGCATCTCCAACGTGCCGGGCATCCTGATGAAGTCGAACGAACAGGCGCGCGGCACGCCGCTCGCGGGCCTCGCGGTCAAGGTCACCGACGGCTTCTTCCTGGTCGGCCTCTCCAATGTCGACGCCGACCGCGCCCGCAACGTCCAGCTCCTGAAGGAGCGCTCATGGTTCGACGTGCCGCTGGTCTACGCCAACCAGCGCCGCGCCATCATCGCCATCGAGAAGGGCGCACCCGGCGAGCGCGCCTTCAACGATGCGTTCGCGCAGTGGGGCGACTAGAGCGTTTTCGAGCGAAGTGGATACCGGTTCGCGTCAAGAAAACGCGTCAAAACAAGAATCTAGAGCCCCGTTCCGATTCCATAGGAACGGGAAAGGCTCTAGGGCCGGCGCGTGACCGATCTTCACCTCTCCAGACGAGAGAGGTGAATCGAACTCTCAAACGATCCGATCGGGATTGAACCGGCGCTACTGCGCCGCCGCCTCCCGCTTGCGCGCGGCCGCGTGCTCGCGGTCCATCACGGCGCGGCAGCCAGGGCTGACCTGCGCCTTCTTCTGCACCATGCAGGCCCTGACGCGCGAGATGTCGGGAATCTCACTGGAGCACAGCCGCATCGCATCACCTGTGCACATCTGCTGTGCTTCGGACGAGAAGGCGAGGCCGGGCGATGTCTGGAGTACGATGGCGGTGGTTGCGAAAGCGAAGAGCGAAACGATGGTCGTGTAGCGTGTCATGACGAATGCGTCCCCGAGTTCCGTGGTTTGAACCACTTGGTTTTGGGGCGCCGCACGCGGCTTGATCTGCCGCATGTCACAGCCTTCACGCCGGGAACTTTGGTCCCGCATGTGGTCGCTCGATCTCTCGTGGTGTTCGAATCGAAAAGTGCTGCGCCGCCCGATTCGAGTATGCGCGATTGTCACACGGCCGCAATGGTCCGCTCGAATGAATTCGCAATTGTTGCGTGTCCGTCACGCAGCATGCGGCGCGAGATCAGATCAACCGATCGGACGACGCGTTCGCTTCTTCCGCATCGCTCGCTGCGGGGTGTTCCTCGACGGCCGTGACGCCTTTCGCAGTGAGCTCGAACAGATCGCCGTCCTTCATCACGTAGCCGTCGGCGATCAACTCGCCGATCTTGCCGTGCCGGTCGTCGGCAAAGGCGACCGACTGGCTGATGTCCCGCAGGATCGAGAGCTGTTCCTCGCGCAACATGGCTTCACTCTCCGTGCGCCGGGGATCGTTCCCGGCCTTACATGCCGTGGCTCTGAAACACCTTGCTGCAGGACTTCGACAGCTTGGCCCGGTTGGCCTGCAGGCACGCCTGCACAGCGCCGTCATTGCCGAGGTCCTTCCGGCAGAACCGCGAGGCGTCACGCGAGCAGGCGTTCTGCTCCTGCGGCGTACCCATGTGGCCCTGCGCGAGAGCAGGCGTGATCGACATGCCGCTCAGGGCTGTCAGGGCCAGCGTCGCCATAAGGACGGATTTCGGGGACATCGACAAACTCCAATCTGACTGCAGGTATGAATTTCAGTCCTGTCTGAACTCGTCGCCTTGCCGCTTGTTCCCGTCAGGACGGGCCGGCGCCCCGCTATTCAAGGTTCCCGCGTCGCTGCTATAACAGCGGCGAAGGATGAGGATACTTGATGAAACGCTATCTGGTGTTTGCGCTGGTCGGTCCGTTCGTCGGCGGGTTCCTGCTGCTGCTGACGACGACCTATCAGTCCGGTTATTGGGCCCAGACCAATCTCGGCGAGGTCGGAAAGCTGTTCGCGGTGTTCTTCAAATCGCTGCAATACAGCTATCTGTTCGGCTTCCTGCCCTCGCTGATGATCGGTGCGGTCGACGACATCCTGATCCATGTCCGCCGGATCGGCCCGGTGCTGCGGATGCTCCTGGTCGGCCTGTTCGCCTTCGTGCTGGCGTCGCTGACCTACAGCTCGCGCGGGCCGGATTCGGGCACGGTGCAATTCATCCTGTACGGCCTCGTCGGATTCGTGCCGGCGGTGCTTTCATCCTGGCTCGTGCATAGATATGTCGAGGAGCCGCAGCCGGCTGCGGCTTAGACCTGAACGCGCGACGTTCGGGCGCGGCGCGGCAACTTCCGCCACGCCAGTGCGTTCTCCAAAGGCCATGACCATGTCCGATGACGACATTCTTGCTCCGCACAGACCCCGTTCCGGGTCCCGCGCGCGCGGGAGTTTTTCGGACACCGAAGCGCGCGGGCCGATCATCGACCAGGACGGCCACGAGATCCGTCCCGAAACACTGGAGCAGGGGTTTCGCGAGTTTCGCTTCGAATTCGGCCAGGGAAACCCGTTCGGCAATCTGACGCGGGAGCAGCGGGTGGCGCGGATCGAGGCGATCGCAAAGCTGCTCGATGTCGCCTTCATCCTGCCCGGCACGAATATCCGCTATGGCATCGACGGCCTGATCGGGCTGATCCCGATCGTCGGCGACATCATCACCACCGCGATCTCGCTGTGGCTGGTGCGCGAGGCCCGCGCGCTGGGCGCGCCGTGGTATCTCACCGCGCGCATGCTCGGGAATGTCGCGGTCGACGGCGTGGTCGGCATGGTGCCGTTCGCGGGCGATGCCTTCGACGTCATGTTCCGCGCCAACATGCGCAACGTCCGCCTGCTGCGCCGCTGGCTCGACAAGCAGCCGCGGATTTAATGGGGCGCTTCTTGCGTCGCTTCTCCCCGTAAGAACGGGGAGAGGGAGGAGAGAGAGCACCGCTCCAAACGCAAAAAGCGCGACGGCCTTTCGGCCATCGCGCTTTCAGCGCAAATCGGGTTGAGCGAAAACTTACGCCGCGTCGGCGTCGGTCTCGGGGGCTGGCGCCGGCCGGGGGCGGCGCGGCAGCGGGAAGGCTTCGCTCTCGTAGAGCGAGCGGATGCCGTTCTGGTCGAAGCGCGCTTCCTCGACCTGGAGATAGGCGCCGTTCAGCGAATCCGTCGGCAACTGCTCCATCGCGAACTGCACGGCTTCGGCCGCGGTGCCGAACCGGCGATAGGTGAAGCCTGCACGCTTCTTCTTGCGGATCGCGGCGGGGAAGAGCTCGGCAGAAGTGTTGAAGTTGAACGGACGCAGTGGACGCATGGTCAAAGACCTCGTGATCTTGTCTGGGGCTTTAAGCGCGTGGGGTTTTGAAAGGCAGGGGCCACCATCGAGTGGGCCCGCCGCACATGTCATTTCGCCCTCTAATATAGGCTGTTTTGACAGAAATGCGACCCCCGCGATGGGAGATGATGAATCCGCGCATGGCAGCTCCGCGAGCGCCGTAAACCAAATAATTTCAATATGTTAGATGGTTTACAGTTTGCCAAGCAGCAGCAGCACGACCAGGACCACCAGCACGACGCCGCCGATCCCCATGCCGGAATGGCCCATGCCATAGCCGTAACCACCGAACCGGCCGGACATGCCGCCCAGCAGATAGATGATCACCAGGATGATCAGGATGGTCCCAAGCGTCATGGCATCCTCCCTGGCGGCTGCCGGATTGCGCGCATCGGCCGCACCGCCGGAAGAGAAAAGCACATCGCGCCGCCGGGTTCCATGACGGAACCGGGCGGCGCGCAATGTTATTTGGGCTCGAGCTTCAGCGCGGCCGAGTTGATGCAGTAGCGCAGGCCGGTCGGGCCGGGCCCGTCGGGGAAGACGTGGCCGAGATGGCCGCTGCACTTGGAGCACAGCACCTCGGTGCGGACCATGCCGTGGCTGGCATCGTGCTCCTCGTCGACATGGCTCTCGACCGCGGGCTGGGTGAAGCTCGGCCACCCGCAGCCGGAATCGAACTTGGCATCGGACTCGAACAGCACATTGCCGCAGCCGGCGCAGACATAGGTGCCGGCGCGGTGGTCGTGCTCATATTCGCCGGAGAAGGGACGCTCGGTCGCCTTCTCGCGCAGCACCGCGTACTGCATCGGCGACAATTCGCTCCGCCACTGCTCTTCGCTCTTGATGACCTTGTCGTCGGTGGTTTTCGTCTTGGTGTCGGGCATGGGTCTCCCGTTTGTTTGGTGAACTTGTTTTCGGTGATCTTGCGATCAGTTGGTGGCCTTGCTGGCGCTCACCAGCGTCGGCTTTTCAATGTAGTTATCCGCGAACAGCTTTTTCAGGTTCTCGACCTTCGGAATGTCGTTGTAGGCGATGTAGGGCTGGTTCGGGTGCAGCGTCAGATAGTCCTGGTGATAGGCCTCCGCCGGGTAGAACGCTTCCAGCGCGCCGACCTTGGTCACGATCGGCTTGCTGAATACTTTGGCGCCGTTGAGCTGGGCGATATAGGCGTCCGCCACCTTCTTCTGCTCATCGGAGGTGGTGAAGATCGCCGAGCGATATTGCGTGCCGGAGTCGGGGCCCTGCCGGTTGAGCTGGGTCGGGTCGTGCGCCACCGAGAAGTAGATCTGGAGGATCTTGCCGTAGGAGATCTTCTTCGGGTCGAACTTGATCTCGACCGACTCGGCATGGCCGGTCCGGCCGCTCGAGACCGTCTGGTAATCGGCGGTCGCCTTGGTGCCGCCGGCATAGCCGGAGACTGCATTGACGACGCCGGCGGTGTGCTGGAAGACGCCCTGGACGCCCCAGAAGCAGCCGCCCGCGATGACGGCGGTCTGGATCCCGGTTGCGGGCGACGCATCCACGGTGGGCGCGGGGATCACGACGGCATCCTCCGCGGCCCTGGACGGCACGGCGAAGGCCAGCGTCAGTGCGGTGGTGGCGGCGAGCAGCGAGGCGAGGGCGGTGCGGCGCATGGCGATCCTCTTCGGAAGGTCTGACAGTGTAGGGCGGCCGGGGACGGGCGAACAGCCTGTTTGGCCGCGTTTTCGGACATCTGAGATACGGGCGCAGACGGCGATTGTTACGGGGAAACGGACACGAGTCTGTGAAAAATAGCCTCAGACGGCGCGGCTTGGCGAGGCCGGGAACTCCGGGCTAGATGAACGCGCGCGATCGCGCTCGACTCAATCATGTGGTGGCTGGAGCTGACCTGACAACATGCTGCGTGTCATTCCCCTGACCCTCGCCATCCTGATCTCAAATGCCGCGATCGCCGCGGCCGAGCCGCAAGCCGGCGAGGACCTCGCCACCTGTCGCGACCGCCAGGCGGAGGCCCAGGCCCGCGCGACGGCCTGCGACAATCTGTTGAAGGCCGATAAGCTCGGCGGCAAGGACAAGTCGCTCGCGCTCGTCGTGCGTGGCAATGCGCTGATCAACAAGCGCGACTATGACCGCGCCATCGAGGCGCTGTCGTCCGCCATCGATCTCGATCCGGACAATGTCGGCGCCATCAACCTGCGCGGGCTCTCCCATGAGCGCAAGGGCGAGGACGATCTCGCCATGGTCGACTACAATCTCGCCATCCAGAAGCGCGCGAATTTCGGCTATGCCTACAACAATCGCGGCACCATCCATCTGCGCCGGGGCGCGCTGCAAAGCGCGCTCGACGACTTCAACCTGTCAATCAAATACACGCCCACGTTCCTGCTCGGCTGGACCAATCGGGCCCGCATGCGCACGCTGAACAAGGATTTCGACGGCGCGATTGCCGACTTTGCGGCAGCCGAGAAGATCGACCCGGCCGCGCCGCAGATCGCCGGCAACCGCTGCATCACCTACGGCATGATGGGCAAGTACGACCAGGCGTTCGCCGACTGCGACGGCCTGATCCAGAAGCAGCCCAGGAATACCTTCGCGATCAACAATCGCGCCGAGGTCAACGTGATGAAGGGCGACCTCGACGCCGCGCTGAAGGACTACAACACGGTCATCCAGCTCAATCCGAACAGTGTGCGCGCCCATTCCGGCCGCGGCCAGATCTACGAGCGCAGGAAAGATCTCGCCCAGGCCCGCGCCGACTACCGCGCGGCGGCCTATTCGCTGACGAGGTTCGACGAGCCCGACGTCGCGCGCGCCCGCGCCATCGCGCAGGCGCGCTTGGCCGCACTGACGCCGCAGGCGCCGGCCGGGTCCACCGGGCGCCGCGTGGCGCTCGTGATCGGCAACGGCGCCTACAAGAACGTCCACGCCCTGCCCAATCCGCCGCGCGACGCGAAAATGATTGCAAACGTGCTGCGCGATGTCGGCTTCCAGACCGTGATCTCCGTCAGCGACCTCTCCCGCGACAAGTTCTTCGAAGCGCTGCAGACGTTTGCCACTGAGGCGGAGAATGCGGATTGGGCGGTGGTCTATTACGCCGGCCACGGTTTCGAGATCGGCGGCGTGAACTATCTCGTCCCTGTGGACGCCAAACTTGCCGCCGACAGGGACGCCGAGACCCAGGCGGTCGCGCTGGAGCAGGTGATCGCAGCGGTGGGCGCCGCGAGAAAAGTGCGTCTGGTGATGCTGGATGCCTGCCGCGACAATCCCTTTGCGCCGGCCATGCAGCGCACGCTGTCGCTCAAGCTGGTGGACAAGGGCTTTTCCAACATCGAGCCCGGCGCCGGCTTCATGGTGGTCTACGCCGCCAAGCACGGCGAGACTGCGCTGGACGGCGATGGCGGCGCCGACAGCCCCTTCGCCACCGCGCTCGCCCGCGAGATCAAGGTGCCGAAGGTCGAGATCCGGAAACTGTTCGACATCGTCCGCGATGACGTCTGGTCCGCCACCAAGCACGAGCAGCAGCCGTTTTCATACGGCTCGCCGCCGGGACGCGAGGATTTTTATTTCGTGGCGGGGAAGTGAGGGGTTGCAGAGACCGTAGCCCGGATGGAGCGCAGCGAAATCCGGGAATCGCGAGCGCGGACCCGACCCCCGGATTACGCTTCGCTCCATCCGGGCTACAACAGTGCCGTAGGGTGGGCAAAGCGACTTGTCCGCCGTAGCTCGAAGAGCGAAGGCGGAAGCGTGTCCACCATTCTTATTGAATGTGTGGAGAGATGGTGGGCACGGCGCGTTGCGCCTTTGCCCACCCTACGGCAGCGTCACACAACGATACTCAACCGCTTCGCCGCCCGCGTAATCCCCGTGTACAGCCACCGCGCCCGGCTATCCTGGAACGCGAAGCTCTCGTCGAACAGCACGACGTCGTCCCATTGCGAGCCCTGCGATTTGTGCACGGTCAGCACGTAGCCGTAGTCGAACTCGTCATACGGCTTGCGCTGCTCCCAGGCGATCGCCTCGACGCCGCCCTCGAAGCAATCGGCGCGCACCGAGACCTTTGTCACCTTGTGACCGAAGTCTTCATCCGGCGACAGCCGCATGCTGAGGATGCGGGATTTCGAGCGCGAGGTGTTGCGTGATTTCACGCGCCACAGGCCGCCGTTGAACAGGCCCTTCTTGCGGTTGTTGCGCAGGCACACCAGCTTGTCGCCGGCGACCGGGAAGACATCCTCGATGTTCTGGCGCTGGCGCACCCGCATGTTGTAGGCGCGGCGCGTGTTGTTGCGGCCGACAAGCACCTGGTCGGCGCCCATGACGCGGTCCGGATCGAGCTCTTTCCGCGACACCACCTCGCTCTCGCCGTAACGGCCGATATCGAGCTCGCGGCCCTCGCGGACATCCATCGACATCCGCACGATCGGATCGTCCTGGGCCTGGCGATGCACTTCGGTCAGCATCGCGTCGGGCTCGGTGTTGGTGAAGAAGCCGCCACCCTGGATCGGCGGCAGCTGCGCGGGATCGCCGAGCACCAGCAGCGGGCAATCGAACGACATCAGGTCGCGGCCCAACTCGGCATCGACCATCGAGCATTCGTCGATCACGATCAGCTTGGCCTTGGAGGCCGGCGCGTCGTCCCACAGCTCGAAGCTCGGCTGCTCCTCGCCGGATTCGCGGGCGCGGTAGATCAGCGAGTGGATGGTGGAGGCCTCGTCGCAACCCTTGTTGCGCATGACCAGCGCGGCCTTGCCGGTGAAGGCGGCGAACTTCACCTCGCCGTCGACGCCTTCGGCGATGTGCCGAGCCAGCGTGGTCTTGCCGGTGCCGGCAAAGCCAAACAGGCGGAACACCGGCGGCGTGCCGTTGCGGCCGGGTTTTGCCTTGAGCCAGTCGGCAACGGCTTTGAGCGCGGCATCCTGATGCGGGGTGAAAGTGGCCATGTCTGTCTTGAGGAAGGGCAGAATCGAGGCGATTCGCCATCCCTCGAAACTAACCATTCGGCCCAAGGGTTCAAGCGGCCCAGCCGCCCCTATTGCCAGCCGGGAACGCCGCGCATGTCGGGCAGGTGGTGGGCGATGCCCTTGTGGCAGTCGATGCAGGTCTTTTCCTTCGTGAACAGGAAGCGCTGGTGCGCCACCGAGGCCCGTGGCGACTGTTTCGTGATGTCCATGGAATCGGCGCTGTGGCAGTTGCGGCACTCCAGGGAATCGTTGGCCTTGAAACGCGCCCATTCGTGTGCGGCGAGCTCGAGCCGGTGGTCCAAGAATTTCTCGCGGGTGTCGATCGTGCCGAAGATCTTGCCCCAGACCTCCTTGGAGGCCTGCATCTTGCGCGCGATCTTGTCGGTCCAGTTGTGCGGGACGTGGCAGTCCGGGCAGGTCGCGCGCACGCCGGAGCGGTTGGTGAAGTGGATGGTCGACTTCAGCTCGGCGAAGACGTTTTCGCGCATCTCGTGACAGCCGGTGCAGAATTTTTCGGTGTTGGTCAGCTCCAGCGCGGTGTTGAAACCGCCCCAGAAGATCACGCCCGCCGCAAAGCCCGCGAGCACCAGCACGCCGAGCCCGAACACCGAGCTCGGCCGGATCAGCACCTGCCAGAGCTCGCGCGCGAAGTCCCAGCAGCGCAGGATAAAGCTACGCTTGGCTTCCACCTTTCCCTTGGGCTCGTCAGCAGCCGTCGTCATCGGCGGCCACCGGGGCTGGCGCGCGAGAGCAGCGTGTCGATGTCGATGAAATCGTTGCTCACCGGCGGCGTCGCGGTGTTCTGCGGCACGTGGCATTCCGTGCAGAAGAAGCGCCGCGGCGAGATCGAGGCCAGGAACTGGCCGTCGCGGTCCATGAAATGCGTGATCGAAACCATCGGCGCCTGCGATTCCGCGATGCGTGCCCGCGCATGGCAGGACAGGCATTTGTTGCCGTTGAGGTCGATCTGGTAGCCGTCGATGGTGTGCGGGATCACCGGCGGCTGCTCCGGGTAGTTGCGCACCTCTCTCTCGGACGTATTGCGGTTCGGCAGCATCGGTGGCGCCGCGCCCTCGTCATTGAGGGGGGCCGGGCCCCGCAGGCCTGACGTCACCGTCTGCGCGGTGAGAGAGCTCGCGCCCGCGGCGATCGCGACCGCGAGCAGGGCTATGCCAAATCGTTTCATCATGACAGGTTCACCCGCTCGATGCGCACGGCGCATTTCTTGTAGTCGGTCTGCAGCGAGATCGGATCGGTGGCGTCCAGCGTCACCTTGTTGATCATCTTGGATTCGTCGAACCACGGCACGAACACGAGGCCACGCGGCGGCCGGTCGCGGCCGCGCGTCTCGACGCGGGCGCGGATGAAACCGCGGCGGGATTCCACCTTCACCTCGTCGCCGCGCCGGAGTTTTGCTTCCGACGCATCGTCGGGATGCATGAAGCAGACGGCCTCGGGGAACGCCTTGTAGAGCTCGGGCACGCGGCGCGTCATGGTGCCGGAATGCCAGTGCTCCAGCACGCGGCCAGTCGAGAGCCAGAACGGATATTCGTTGTCGGGTGATTCCGCCGGCGGCTCGTAGGGCAGGGCGAAGATGCGCGCCCTGCCGTCGGGATAGCCGTAGAACTGCACGTCGGTGCCCTGCTTGACGTAGGGATCGCTGCCCTCGCGGAAACGCCATTTGGTTTCCTGGCCGTTGACGACGGGCCAGCGCAGGCCGCGCTCGCGGTGATAGGCCTCGAACGGCGCGAGGTCGTGACCGTGGCCGCGGCCGAACGAGGCGTACTCTTCAAAGAGCCCCTTCTGCACGTAGAAGCCGAACGCCTTGGATTCCGTGTTGGCGTAGCCTTCCTCTATCTCCGAGGTCGGAAACTTGTCGACCTGGCCATTCTTGTAGAGCACGTCGAACAGCGTCTTGCCGCGAACCTCCGGCTTCTTGGCGATCAACTCCTCCGGCCAGACTTCCTCGATCTTGAAGCGCTTGGAGAACTCCATCAGCTGCCAGAGATCGGACTTGGCCTCGCCGGGCGCGTTGACGAGCTGGTGCCAGAACTGCGTGCGCCGCTCGGCATTGCCGTAGGCGCCTTCCTTCTCCACCCACATTGCGGTCGGCAGGATCAGGTCGGCGGCCAGCGCCGTCACCGACGGATAGGCGTCCGAGACCACGATGAAATTGTCGGGGTTGCGGAAGCCCGGATAGGTCTCCTCGTTGGCGTTGGGACCGGCCTGGAGGTTGTTGTTGACCTGCACCCAATAGGCGTTGATCAGGCCGTCCTTCAGCATCCGGCTCTGCAGCACGGCGTGGGCGCCGTTCTTGTCGGGAATGGTGCCTTCCGGCAGCAGCCAGAGATGCTCGGCCTTGTCGCGATGCTCCTTGTTGGTGACGACCATGTCGGCGGGCAGGCGGTGCGAGAAGGTGCCGACCTCGCGCGCGGTGCCGCAGGCCGAAGGCTGGCCGGTGAGCGAGAACGGGCTGTTGCCGGGCGAGGAGATCTTTCCGGTCAGGAGATGGATGTTGTAGACGAGGTTGTTGCACCAGACACCGCGGGTGTGCTGGTTGAAGCCCATGGTCCAGAACGAGACCACCTTTGTCTTGGGATCGGCATAGAGCTCGGCGAGCGCTTCGAGCCGGTTCATCGGCACGCCGGACATCTCGGCAGCTTTCTCCAGCGTGTAGTCCGAGACGAATTTTACGAATTCGTCATAGCTCATGTCGGTGGAGTCGTTGGCCTTGGCCGCACCGGTTGCTTTTTTCTGCAGCGGATGCTCGGGCCGCAATCCATAGCCAATGTCGGTCTGCCCGCGCCGGAAGATCGTATGCGCAGCGACGAAATCCTTGTTGACGCGTCCGGTCTTGATGATGTGGTTGGCGATGGCGTTGAGGATGTAGAGATCGGTCTGCGGCTTGAACACCATGCCGATGTCGGCGAGGTCGAACGAGCGGTGCTCAAAGGTGGACAGCACGGCGACGCGGACATGCGGCGCGGACAGCCGGCGGTCGGCGAGGCGCGTC
This sequence comes from Bradyrhizobium sp. S3.7.6, assembly GCF_054061875.1. Taxonomy (NCBI): domain Bacteria; kingdom Pseudomonadati; phylum Pseudomonadota; class Alphaproteobacteria; order Hyphomicrobiales; family Nitrobacteraceae; genus Bradyrhizobium; species Bradyrhizobium sp. S3.7.6. Next base: position 2,138,471 of record NZ_JBSSEQ010000001.1, read on the forward strand.
CACAAAATGGGATGCATCTCCGCCATGTTGGAGCCCCACAGCACGAAGGCGTCGGTCGCCTCGATGTCGTCATAGCAGCCGGCCGGCTCGTCGATGCCGAAGGTGCGCATCATGCCGGCGACGGCAGAGGCCATGCAGTGCCGCGCGTTGGGGTCGATGTTGTTGGTGCGGAAGCCGGCCTTGTAGAGCTTCGAGGCGGCGTAACCTTCCCAGATCGTCCACTGGCCGGAGCCGAACATGGCGAGACCGTTGGGCCCGCGCTTCTTCAGCGTTTCCTTCCACTTCACCTCCATGATGTCGAAGGCTTCGGTCCAGCTGATTGGCGTGAACTCGCCGTTCTTGTCGTACTTGCCGCCGGTCTTGCGCAGCATCGGCTGCGTCAGCCGGTCGTGGCCGTACATGATCTTGGAAAGGAAATAGCCCTTGACGCAATTGAGGCCGCGATTGACCTCGGCCTTGATGTCGCCATGGGTGGCGACGACGCGGTTGTCCTTGGTCGCGACCATCACGGAGCAGCCGGTGCCGCAGAAGCGGCAGGCGGCCTTGTCCCATTTCAATTCGCTGTTGTCGCGCTCGGAGACGAGATTGGCGGCGAGCGCCGGTGCCGGCATGCCTGCTGCGGCAGCCGCAATCGCGGCGGCCTCGAGCTTCAGCATCTGGCGGCGGTCGAGCTTTGGCGATGTCATGATGGCTCTCCCGGCCGTTAGGCGGTTTCGATGGCGTGGAAGACCAGCGCCGCGGAATAGACGTTGGGCAGCGACTGGATGGTGTTGAGCAGGGTGCCGAGGCTGCCGGCATCCGGCGCTTCGGTCACGACGACGAGTTTTCCGCGCGGGTCTCGTCCGTGAATTTCGCAGCCGGGAAGTGCTGCGATCTCGGCTTCCAGTTCGTCCAGGCGCTCGGGGCGGGCCTGCACGATGATGCTGGCGATCTCGCAACCTGGCGGCGCGACGACGCGGTCGGCGGTGAGCACCCGGCCGGTGATCAATGCGCGGCGGTTGAGTGTGGATTGGGCCATGATGCCTGTCTTTCGCTGTTCGGAGGTCAATGCGGGGAGGGTGGCGGGCCGGGAGGGCCGGCGAACATCTGGTAGATCCAGACGCCGAGCCCGTATGAGCCGACCGTTCCGACCGCGAGGACGGGCATCACGACCGCGGTCAGGAACAGGAAAGCGAAAATCTCCATGCGCTTACGGCGCACGCGCGAAGTCGTGTCGTCAGGGGCCGACATATTCGGTCTCTCTGAAATGGTGCTGGAATCGGGACGGCATCCGGGCCGTTGCCTTACTGCACTTTAGATGCAGCAGGGCCGCTGCCGCGTTGATCTGGATCAACCCGTCGACTTGACCGGATGTCGCGGCGCGGCCAACGGACCGAGCCGCGGCGCTCCGTGCGCGCGAGAGAAGCAAGCGGCAACGATCGTTACCCAAAAGCGAAGATGCTTTGCGGCTCGGGGGTCAGGCCGCATACATCTTCTCTTGCCTCGGAAATGCCCGCGACCTACTACCAGTGGTAGCGGGCGCCGCAACATCCATCGCTGCTACGTGGCGGGAGCTACATATGAGGCGAATCCGAATCATTCATAAGACCGAATATTTTTACAATCAGCCGGTCACCTTCGGCACTCATCGAGCCATGATGCGGCCTCGCGAGGGACATGACGTCCACATCGTGAGAGGGTCGATCGATATCGAGCCGAACGCGGAAGTTCGCTGGTTGCGCGACAATTACGACAATGCCATCGCAGTCGTGACCTTTTTGGAATTATCCGACACGCTCAGGATCGCAAGCGAGGTCGACGTCGACCTTTACCACGACGACCCCATTGAATGGCGGATTGCGCCATTCGCCAGTTCATTTCCCTTCCAATATCCCCCGGAGGAGCAGCTTGAGCTGACGGTGTATCGTCTCCCGAGCTATCTCTACGACGCCACCGCCCTGCTCGAATGGTTGCGCGATCTCTACAAACCCGGTCAGTTGATCGGCACGCTGGACCTTCTGAACAATTTGAATACTCACATCTACCGATCGTTCAAATACGTTTCCCGCGAGGCTCTCGGGGTTCAATCACCCAACGAAACGCTGCGGCTCGGCAGCGGGACCTGTCGCGACTATGCGGTGTTCATGATGGAAGCTGCCCGCTACTGGGGATTTGGTGCGCGCTTTGTCACCGGCTACATCCAGATGGCCGAGGGACAACACGGCGCCACGCACGCCTGGACCGAGATCTATATCCCCGGAGCCGGGTGGCGCGGCTATGATCCCACCAACAACAAGATCGTCGGCAGTGAACACATACCCGTCGCCGTGACGCGCGAACAGGAAAGGGCCTCTCCGCTTTCCGGGACGTGGGATGGTCCGGCGGATGCATTCAGCCGGATGAACGTCTCGGTGCAAGTCATATCAATTCCAGCATCGCCATGATCGTAGTCCACGGTCGATCACGGCAAGCGCGGGTTGGCGGCCAGTCGGTGTGTCCCTGATCCCTCGCCCGTCTTGTCATCATCATTTGAATTGAAGTCGGCGACTTCCATGGCAGGCATCCATGTTTGATCCGACGATTGTCTTGGTCCTTCTCGGGGCTGCGATCCTGATGTTCGCGATCAACAGGCCGCGCCTGGATGTGGTCGCACTGATCATGCTCCTTGCGCTCCCCTTCACCGGTGTCCTCACCATGAGCGAAGCATTGGCAGATTTCAGCGATCCGAACATTGTGCTAACGCCGGCAACCCGAACCTCTCGGTCTGGATCGATGAGTACAAACTCGCGGACCGCGAATAACGGCTGCGCGTGACGGAACAATCGTCTCTCGCCGGCATGACCATTGAAGCCCCGGACCTTCGCGGCTCGGCCGGAGCAAGCATTGTGGCCGTGGAACGCAGCCGCAGATTTGGTCACCATCAGCCTGCCCCGCCGAGTCCAAGCAGGTTCTCCAGGTGCCGGGCAAGGCGCCGCAGGCGGTGATTTGCCTGGCGCCCGTCGTTTGATGGTCAGCGGCCTGATCCCGAATGTGCAGGCCGCCCTGATCGAATGCATGCTGATGAGCGCACTGGGCTGTATCGACATTACCAGCGCTTACCGTTCGGTCGACTGGAAGACCATTGTCCTCATTGTTGGAATGTTGCCGTTTTCAGTCGCCCTGGAGAGAACCGGCGGGGTTGAACTTGCGGCTGATGGGCTAAGAGCCATCACCAGCGGTGCCGGCCATCACGTCATGCTCGCCACGCTCTTTGCCATGACGGCGCTGCTTGGGATGTTTATCTCGAATACCGCGACGGCAGTATTGATGGCCCCCGTCGCTATCGCTGTCGCGAAGGAAATGCATGCCTCGCCGTATCCGTTTGCAATGACGGTGGGCCTGGCTGCTTCGACTGCTTTCATGACGCCTGTGTCGTCGCCGGTTAAGACGTTGGTGGTCGCCCTCGGACATTACACGTTCGGTGACTTTGTGCGCATCGGCGTACCGTTTTCCCGGGTCGTCTTGATCGTCTGCACCTTGCTCGTGCCCTGGCTGTTGCCGCTCTGAACCGGGCAACGTCCTGAATTTGCTAAACGTGATTTGCTTCGCGATCTCGTCGGTCACCGCGGGGAGATTGGCGGGCCGGGACCACCGCCGCAATTTTGGATTGTGCCCGCGCAAGGGCGGTGCGAGAGTCTGATCTCGAACGGGGAAACGCGGATTGTGAACGCGATGGGGCTCACGGCCATCGATCTCGGGCTTCGCGGCGCGGCGAGCGGCGTGTTCCTGATGATCGTTCTCATGGTGCTGCAGCGTCGTGCCACCAATCAGCTGGCCTTGCTGGGCACGGCCATGGCCGCCGGCGGTGCGTTCTATGCGATCGTCACCGCGCCGGTCTTTCCCAAATCGTCATTGTGGTGGACGTTGCCGATCCTGTCCTCGCTGCCCGCCGTCTTCTGGTTGTGGGCGCGCGCGTCGTTCGACGACGATTTCGTGCTCCGGCGACGGCATGGCGTCCTGTGGCTGACCATCTTGGCCGTCGGATTTGCGGTGTCGCTTGGCTGGACGACCTGGCCCAACTTGGCCAGGGGTGGCAGCAAAGTCCTGTCGGCCGTGGCCGTGCTGCTGGCGCTCGCGGCCGCGGTCCAGACGGTCAAGACTTGGCGTGTCGATCTGGTCGCGCGGCGGCGCCGGCTGCGGCTGGCTGTGCTCGCGATCAATGTCGTGTTCATCGGGGTCGTGGCCGGAGCGGGCGTCGCCGCGGTCCCCGTCGCGGTTCCCGGCGAGCCCGGCAGTCTTCCGACCGCGATCAGCCTGTTCGTGTTGGCGATGCTCGCCGGCCTCGGCGTTTTGGACCTGCGGGCGATTGTCACCGTCAATGATGCCGCGGCGGCGATCAGACCCGGCGACACGGCCGGGCGACCGGTGACCGATCGTGCACCCACAGGGCGGGGCACGGCCGATCCCGTTCTGTTGCGGCGCCTCGACCATCTGATGACCGTGGAGCGAATCTACCGGCAGGAAGGTCTTGCGATCGGCGCGCTCGCGGCGCGGCTCGATGTTCCCGAGCACCGACTTCGCCAGGCCATCAACGAAGGGCTGGGTTATCGCAACTTCAACGCGTTCCTCAATCACTATCGCATCGAGGATGCCAAGCTGGCGCTGTCCGATGTGACGCAACGGGAGGTGCCGGTGCTGACCATCGCCATGGATGCAGGCTTCCAGTCGATCGGGCCTTTCAATCGCGCCTTCAAGGCCGAAACCGGCGTAACTCCGACCGAATTCCGGCGCGAGGCGCTGATCCGGCCGCAAACGGCGCCGGATGCCGACCGCCATTTCAAAATCGGCCAGCCGCGCCGAGAAATCGGCTAGCCGATTATGGGATTGGGCAAGAGAGCCCTGACATGATCGGGCAGATTGCCGGAAACAAGCCTTTCACCAGCAAGCCGAGTCCGTCCATGTCCCGATCGACCGCCATCGCCCCCGCATCGGAACGGTTGCACGCGCTCGACGCGGTCAGGGGTTTTGCCCTGCTGCTCGGCATCGTCCTGCACGCAACCCTGTCGTTCGTGCCGGCCCCGACCAGGATCTGGATCATACAGGATACCCATCAAAGCCTGGCCCTGGGCCTGCTGTTCTTCGTCATCCACGTCTTCCGGATGACGACCTTCTTCCTGATGGCGGGTTTCTTCGCTCGCATGAGCTTTCATCGCCGGGGAATCTGGGGCTTCGTCACGGACAGGTTGCAGAGGATCGGACTGCCGCTAGTGGTCGGCTGGCCGATCGTGTTTACGCCGATGGCCCTGGTGGTCATATGGGCCGCGGGCTTTCCGAACGGCGGCCCGATCCCCGGCGCACCTCGCTGGCCGCCGGTGCTGCCGAATTTCCCGCTGACCCATCTCTGGTTTCTCTATGTGCTGCTGGAGCTATATGTCGCCATGCTCCTGCTGCGCGGCGCAATTGTCTGGCTCGATGTATCAGGCACGCTGCGAACGGTTGTCGACCGCCTCTTTGCGCAGATTATGCAAAATCCGCTGGCGCCCCTGGTTCTGGCGATCCCGATCGGCATCGCTTTCTGCCTCGATCAAAGATGGATCAATGTGATGGGCGTGAGGACGCCGGATCAATCGCTCGTCACGAACCTCCAGGCGTGGGTCGGCTTCGGCACTGCCTTCGGCTTCGGTTGGTTGCTGCATCGGCAGACCGATCTACTGCGGATTTTGGAGCGACGCTGGCTGTGGAATCTCTTGCCGGCGCTCGGCCTCATTCTGATCAGTTTCGTGCTTGTCGGGGTGATGATGTCCGTGCCGGGTGCGCCGAAATTGCCGGTTAGTTTCGCCACGCTCAGGCTTGTCTCCGCCATCCTATATGCGCCGGCGATATGGATCTCGACCTTCGCTGTCCTCGGCCTCGCGCTCCGCTTCATGTCCGGCCTCAGCCCGACCCGGCGCTACCTCGCCGATGCCTCCTACTGGCTCTATCTGATCCACACGCCGATCGTGATGGCGCTGCAGGTCGCGCTGTCGCAGCTCGACTGGCCCGGGCCGGTCAAGTTCGCCATCATTCTCGTCGTCGCGATTCTCCCGATGTTGGCGAGCTATCATCTGCTGGTGCGCTTCACCTTCATCGGTGCGCTCCTGAATGGCCGCCGCGCACGGCGCGAAGCGGCGCCTGCCGCCGCGGTCACAGGCCCCGCCGTGCCATAACGCGAAGTGTCGGGTCATTCTCCCGCACGGCGGAATTGCGGCTCCATAGACAGCGCCTCCCCGCTCACTAAGATGAGTGCAACAAGAATAAGCGGGAGAGGCGTCATGAAGTTCGGCATCTTCTATGAGCTGCAGCTGCCACGGCCCTGGGTGGCCGGCGACGAGCTGAAGCTCTACCAGAACGCGCTCTCGCAGATGGAACTTGCCGACAAGCTCGGTTACGACCACGCCTGGGTCGTCGAGCATCACTTCCTCGAAGAGTACTCGCACTCGCCCTCGCCGGAATCATTCCTCGCCGCCGCGAGCCAGCGCACCAAGAACATCAGGCTCGGCCACGGCATCCTCCAGCTCACGACGAACCACCCGGCGCGCGTCGCCGAGCGCGTCGCGGTGCTCGACCTGCTCTCCAACGGCCGCTGCGAATTCGGCATGGGCGAAAGTGCCTCGATCACCGAGCTGACGCCGTTCGGCCGCGACATGGAGACCAAGAAGGAGGTCTTTGAGGAGGCGGTGCAGGCGATCTTCCCGATGTTCAAGGATGCGGGGAGCGAGCACCACGGCAAGTATTTCGACATTCCCTTGCGCAATGTCGTGCCGAAGCCGGTGCAGAAGCCGCACCCGCCGCTGTGGATGGCCTGCTCGCAGCTGCCGACCATCGAGCGCGCCGGCCGCCACGGCTTTGGCGCGCTGGGCTTCCAGTTCGTCAGCGCCGACGCGGCGCACGCCTGGGTGCACGCCTATTACAACGCGATGACCAAGCGATTGCACAAGCTCGCCGACTACGAGATCAACCCGAACATGGCGCTGGTCTCGTTCTTCATGTGCGCCAAGACGGATGAGGAGGCGCGTGCGCGCGCCGACGGCGCCACCTTCTTCCAGTTCGCGCTGCAGTTCTACGGCGCCTCGCAGAACCGCCAGCGTCCCGCGCCCTACACCGTCAACATGTGGGACGAGTACAACAAGTGGAAGCGCGACTATCCGGAAGCGCAGGAGGCGGCGCTGCGCGGCGGCCTGATCGGCTCGCCCGAGACCATCCGCAGGAAGCTGAAGCGCTTCCAGTCGTCGCATATCGACCAGGTCATCCTGCTCAACCAGGCCGGCAAGAACAGCCACGAGCACATCTGCGAATCGCTCGAGCTGTTCGGCCGCGAGGTGATGCCGGAGTTCCAGAACGATCCGGCCCAGGCGGCGTGGAAGCAGGGCGTCATGAGCGGCGAGATCAAGCTGGAAGAGATCGACACCGAGGCGTTTACGGATCGCTACGGCAAGCTCGCGATCAACGTCGCGCCGGCGAAGGCCGCCGCGGGGTAGGGGCGCTGCATCCGGCATGGGCCCCGGCTTAGCAGCGCCATAGCGCGTCGAAGACGCGCGTAAACGCGCTTATGTCACGCTGCGCTGCGTCCGGGGCACGAGACCTTTTCCGCATCGGCCAGCAAGACTCTCGTGTCCCGGACGCGCTGCAACGCGTAGCGTTGCTGCGCAGAGCCGGGACCCAGAAGCGGCATAAGCCGCCGTCTCCGACTTTCGGTCAAACCCGGCTGCTGATATCGTCCGCCAAAAGAACTTTTGCGGAGGAACCAATGCGGCCCCACGGCATGGCCTCAACTCCAGCGGCGAACGACATCGCGCCGGCGGTGCTCGCCATCGGCCGACCTGATTTCCCGAATGTCCTGATCGACACGTTGCGCCGGCAGGCCGGCGTCGGCCATTGCATGGTGTTCGCGCTGACACGCACCGGCGCGGCGAGCTGTCTGCTCGACGCCGGCAACATCCCGATCGGCAGCGATCTCGGCGCGGCCTATGCCGGTCAGTTCCACGAATCCGATCCCAATCGTGATGCGCTGTTCGAAGGCGAGGGGCAGCGCGCCGATCATGCTGCCGTCGTTCGCGCCGCGCATGTATGGCGCGCGCTACCGGAAAATCTTCTTCAACGACTCTGATATCGTCGACAAATATGCGACGGCGATCTGGGTCGGCGACACCTGCTTTTATGTCAATTTCTACCGCATCACCGCCCAGGGCTGCTTTGGCGACGTCGAGCGTGCGCGGCTCCAGGTTATTGCGCCTGCGATCGGCGCCAGCGTTGCGCGTCATTTCCAGCAGGCGGCCACCGCGACGCCCGACCAGAACCTCGCCGCGTTGTTCGCAACGCGCGCGCCCCTCTCCGCACTGACGCCGCGCGAGCAGGACGTCTGCCGCCGCATCCTGCTCGGTTTCAGCTCCGAGGCGATCTCGCAAGCGCTGGGCATCAGCCTGCATTCGACCCTGACCTACCGCAAGCGCGCCTATGAGCGGCTCGGCATCTCCTCGCAGAACGAGTTGTTTGCGATCGTGCTGGGCTTGCTCTCGGGGCCGGGCCACCTGAACTAAAGGGGACTCTAGATCCGCGATATCTGCTTCCGAGAGCAAAGCCGACGCGCAGCCGGCCCTCCGGGGTCGTCGCCTTTTGACCCAAGGCCGACATCCGCGGCGCGAATCCTCTTCAAGGATACTTACGCTTTCCCAAGTCGGATATGGTGTTGACCAGAATCAAGGGGGCAAAGGTGCAATTTCCAATGAGGCAAATCATACTCTCAATAGTCGCTGTTTTGTCGTTCTCATCTGCGCGTGCTGAGATGGTCAAGATACCTTGGCATACTTCAGCGCAGTCCCTGCCTTGGATTCCCGGCAACGAATACATCGACGGCAGGTCGAAAAACTTCATGGATGGCACCGTCGAGGAAAAGGGTAAGGTAAAGGCCGAGGGCGAACTGTCGACGGACATTATACGGCCGCAGGGCGCCAAGGGACCAGACCCCTTCGTGATCATGCTGCACGGCTGCGACGGGTTCGGCCGGGTCGAGAGGAAATGGGGGCGTGACTACGGCGGCAGATTGGTCGGAGCAGGCTATGGTGTTCTCCTGCTCGACAGCTTCGGCAGCCGGGGATTGGGACCCGACGGCGTCTGCTCGGATCCCAGCCAGTTGACTTGGGCGCGGCGCCGGGCTGACGATGCGTATGCGGCGCTGGACTGGCTAATCGGACAGAAGATCGCCGATCCCAAGCGGGTCTACGTCCTTGGCCGCAGCAACGGTGCGACCACGACCTTGATCATCATGAACCGGGCGATCGGCGACCTGCACGAGCACATGTTCGCGGGCGGCTTCGCGATGCAGCCGTCCTGTTATTTGATGAAGAACGTCGAGTTCTACGCCCCGGTCCATCTCTTCCTAGCAGAGAAGGACGAGGCGACCAGCCCCATCCTCTGCGGCCAGATGGCCGAGAGCAAGCGGTCGATTCCCGTGAAGACGGTGCTGTGGAAGGGGGCGAACCACAGCTTCGAAGATCACGAGCCAATCCACGTTTTCCATGGCTACCATGTCGGATACAATGCCGCGGCTGCGGAAGGCACCATCAAGGCAATCATTAGTGCGTTGAACGAGGCCAAGAAAGCGGAAAACTGACCGCGCGGAGTCGCACAGCCTGTAGGTATGCGACGACGGCCGAATGGCGGCGGATAGATGCGGGAAGTCCGCCTGAACGACTTCCGCTCGTGGCCCGAAGCCGCCGTCAATGAAGGAGCGGAGCGCGTTCGCTCCGCCCGGCGATTCAGACCCCGACTCGTTCCGCGATGAGAAGCGCGTCGTCCGCATCGCAACCTCAATATCAAGCGGTACGCCCAATTTTCACGTCGCCGAACAAGAGTTGGGCGTTAACCATCGCCAACGGTTCCCCTCTGAGCGACATCGCTTCGAAGTTTCTTAAATCTTGCCGGGTACCTCTTCCAGGCATGGTGACCTGGGGAAAGACATGAGTAAGCGGGCCAAACGTAAGAAGGCAGAGGCCCTCGCAATACCCATGGCCGCGAGAGTCGCAATTGGCGCCGTGGCCGTCGCCGTCGTGGGGTATAGCTTGCTGTCTAGCCCGGCGGACGTGCAACCGATACGAAAACCGTCAGCACAACAGGCCCAGGCGTCGTCAACTCCGGTTTACGTGTCGACTCCAGTTCGTGCATCAGCGCCAGCTCCGGCTGCGATTCCGGTTCCGGCTCCGATCCCGGCCCCTCTGGTCGAACCACCCAAAGCCGACGCTGGCGTTCCCGGAGCACTTGTCCGGCAGGTGGTTGACTACGCCAGCCGTCAGGCGCCGGGCACCGTGATCATCGATACCGGAAACACATTCCTCTATTTCGTTCTGAACGACAGGCAGGCGATGCGCTACGGCATCGGTGTTGGCCGCGAAGGTTTCACATGGTCCGGTGAGCAGACTGTGGCCCGCAAAGCAGAATGGCCGGATTGGCATCCGCCTGTGGAAATGGTCTCGCGTCAGCCTTATCTGCCGCGGTTCATGGCGGGCGGTCCGGGCAATCCGCTCGGCGCCCGGGCGATGTATCTCGGCGAGACCGAATATCGCATTCACGGCACCAACAATCCCGATACGATCGGGAAGAAGGTTTCGTCCGGCTGTATCCGGCTGACCAATGACGACGTCGCGGACCTTTACGAGCGGGTGAAGATCGGAGCGAAAGTGATCGTGCTTCCGGCAACCGCAGCCCGCAGGCCCTCCCAGGGAGCGCCGGCCGACGCCGCTTTCCGGCTGCCGGACCCGGCATCGCCGTCGAAGCGGCCCCTGGCGGCTAACGCGCAGATGTTGTCATCCGGACCGAAGATCGCCGAAGCTCGGTAAGTCAGTCCTCGGTCCTCGGTCTGCAACCGAGGACAAGGAGGCAATTCAAGTCGTCGCGTTTAAGTCAGTTGCGGGCACTTAACGAACGTTCGCTCATGCGCTTGCCGATGTCCGCCGTCGGGGAATCGCGAATCGACTAAAGCGAGCGGTTTATCGCTTCGATAACTTGGGATAGCATCGTATCATCCCCGCCCTATCGAGGGGTGACGGGTAAGGCCGGCATTTGAATTGGAAGACTTAGGTTTCAAATGCCTCGCTTACGGCCCTCGGAATGTGAGGCATTTCGCAGACAGATCTACGCGCGCATTGTCAACTCCTGAGAGGAGCGAGTCCCGACATGAGACGTCGCGAGTTTGTCACGCAACTAGCCGGTGCGGTGGCGGCTTTGCCAATCGCGGCGCTTGTCCTTGCCCTTGCGAATTCCAAAAGCCTTGCACAGGCAGCCAAGAACGAGCCGAGTACTGAGGCCCTTCGGCTTGAACTCGACAAGGAAAAATGGCGCGACGAACGTGAGATGCGGGTGCGCGAGCTTGCTCTAAAGGAGCGGGAGCTTTCGCTTCGGGAAGGCGAGCAAGTCAGCTCTAAATGGTTCAATCCTCTCTTTGTCGCGATTTGCGCCGCCGCTCTGGCTGCATTGGGAAACCCTCTTGGTCACCTTTTTCAACGGGAGGACCCAGCTAAAGCTTGAGACAAGCAAGGCGGAGTCCACGCGCATTCTTGAAATGATCAAGACCGGCGACACGGAAGCCGCGGCCAAGAACTTGGAATTCTTGCTCGGAGCAGGCTTGGTCGTTGAGAAGGACCAGGCAATCTCTCTTCGAGAATATCTTGATCGTCGGCAGCCGGGCAAAGGTCCGTCGCTACCATCGCCGGGACGATTTGCCTTTGAGGCTACAACTGATCTGACGGCCGACATTCAAACCGAGCTACAGGGAAAACTCGAGGCATACATTGCTTACCTCGACAAGATTGGTTCGCCGCCCGACTTGGTTCAGGCGAAGATCAAGATTGGTGCGGTGCCCGGGCAGTATGCCCGGTACCAAAACAACACGCTCGAAATTGACTCCAGGATCGCCCGCGATGTTTTTGTGGCCTTGCGAGAATATAGCCATCACGCTCTAACGTCCAAAACCAACAATCCATGGACGGGAAACTTCGCCGGGATCGAGTCGGGTCTTGCCGACTACTTTCCAGCAAGCTTCTTGAACAACCCACGGGTAGGTGAAATTTCCGCTGAGATCATCCGCCCGGGTCAGCCATATCTCCGTTGCCTCGACAACAGGCTGAAGTTCAAGACGACAAAGGCTTTGAAAGATGATCCCTGGACTACCGGCGAGATTTGGGGCGGTGCGTTCTGGGAAATGCGCAATCGACTAACTGGGGATGTGATCGATCCGATTCTTATGAAGGCATGGTGGTCTTTGTTGGACCACCCGTCCAAGACCAGCGCGCCAAAGGCGTTTGCAGCGGAGGTGCTTGCCGCCGCAAAGCTGAATCAGCACGACAAGACGATCCAAACGATTCTGCGAAATCGTGGATTTTCGCTTGATCAGGCAGCGTCCGTCCCTGGCCCTTAGACGCGATCGGTAGATGCTTTGCGTGGGCTTCGCGGATGGCGGCTCGATCCCCGGCCGTGAGAAGCTGTACGCGCAGGCCATACAGACCGTCCTTACGGCGGCCCGATTCTTTCCCGATGCTTGGCTGAATCTTTGCCGGCTTGTCCCAATCGCTGGGGACAGACAGACGCCTCCGAAAACGGTAACTTGAGGGATCGAGGAAATTACAAGGGAGCAACGCTTGAGCACCGCGCCGCGCATCGACATCGACCCTGCCGCATTCTGGGCCGACCCCTATCCGATGCTCGCAAAAATGCGCAAGGAAGCGCCGATCGCCTTCGTGCCGCAGCTCGGCTCGACGCTGCTTGCGAGCCGCGACGACATCTCGATCTCCGAGAAGCAGATCGACGTGTTCTCCTCGCACCAGCCCGCCGGCCTGATGAACCGGCTGATGGGCCACAACATGATGCGCAAGGACGGCGAGGCGCATCAAATCGAGCGGCGCGCGATGTTTCCGACGGTGTCGCCGAGGACGGTGAAGGCACACTGGACCGCGCTGTTCCAGGCCCATGCCGACCGCATCATCGGTGCGATCGAGCCGGGGCGGATCGATTTCATGCGCGACTTCGCGCTGCCGTTTTCCGGCGAATGCCTGAAGTCGATCACCGGCCTCACCAATATCGGCTTCCAGGACATGGATTCGTGGTCGCAAGGCATGATCGAGGGCATCGCGAACTATGGCGGCGATCCCGCGGTCGAGGCGCGCTGTCATGCCGCGACATCAGGGATTGATGCTGCGATCGACGACATTCTGCCTTTGATGCGCAAGCATCCCGATCAAAGTATCCTCGGCGTACTCCTCGCTGCGGGCATGCCGATGGAGAGCGTGCGCGCAAATGTAAAACTCGCGATCTCTGGCGGCCAGAACGAGCCGCGCAAGGCGATCGCCGGCACGGTGTGGGCGCTGCTGAGCCATCCTGAGCAACTCGATCTCGTGCGCAAGGGTGAGGTGACCTGGCTCGAGGCGTTCGAGGAATATGCCCGCTGGATTTCGCCGATCGGCATGTCGCCGCGGCGCATCGCAAAACCGTGGAGCATCCGTGACGTCTCTTTCGAGCTGGATGAGCGCGTGTTCCTGATGTTCGGCTCCGCCAATCGCGACGAGAAGCATTTTGAGCGCGCCGACCAGTTCGACGTGCGGCGCGACACCTCCAAGAGCGTCGCCTTCGGCGCCGGCCCGCATTTCTGCGCCGGCGCCTGGGCCTCGCGTGCGATGATTGCCGACGTCGCGCTGCCGACGGTGTTCGCGAGGGCGAGTCGTCTCGAACTTGCCGACCATGAGCCAGTGCGGATCGGCGGCTGGGCGTTTCGCGGCCTGCAGAACCTGCCGGTGAGGTGGGTGCACTGACCAGACGACGGTCGCCGTGACGGCGAACTCGTGTCGTCGGACGATTGAACCGCATCGTTCCCCGGCGACACATATGGCGTCATGTCCATCCAGTTCTGGCCCAAGCCGTGGCTTGAATCGTCTCTGGCTGCCGCATCGGCGCTGATCGCGTTGCTGGTCGTCGTACCGGCGCGCGCCGCCGGACCGTCCTCCATTTCCGGCTGCTGGACGCAGACCTCGCTTGTGCCTTACGCCCAGACGCCGCCCGGCAAGGAGTGGGGTTCGCGGACCTGGTGCTTCAGGCCAGATGGGACGATGACCAGTGTCCACATCGCATGCGGCCGCGGCGGTTGCGACGGTTGGGATCGGGACGGACGTTACCGCTGGCGACGGCCGAACGTGTGGATCTCCGACGTCGATACGTCAGACGACGGCAAACATCAGACAATGGTGTGGCGTCGATGTCGCGTCAGTTTCCGCGCCAGGGATCGCATGGTGCTCGAGAATTGCTATTTCTCGTCCGATCCCTGGGTGCGCGACCACTGACCGCGCCTTGTCGGAGGCCCCGATCCACACACTGCCATGATGCCATCATGCTCCTGTTTTGCCCGACGTGTCAAACGAATTTCGGATAATACGTAAGTCATTGATCGGACTATTGTCGGCTACTGCGCATGGGGTTGTTTTCGACATTTCATGTTCTGGTGCTGGGAGCGTCGACCAGATTCCCGCGGCTCTCACATTCGCGTGCGGAAAAGAATCCCTCTGCATGAGCGCGCCCGCTTGAAAGATTAATCATGCGCTTCGCCACACGCGCAGTGCTCGCATCGCTATTTTCCCTGGCGTCTCGACACCTCCGCTGACCCGCACCATCATTCCTGCAACGCAAGGGAATGACGGCCGCAGGCGGCCGGGAGTGTGGAATGCAACGTCGTGACTTTCTCAAGCTCTCCGTTGGAACTGCGGCCGCCGCTGCATTTGCCTCCCGAGCGAACGCGCAGGGCGCGGTGAAGGAAATTCGTATCGGCTACCAGAAGACCGGCGTGCTGGTTATCACGCGCCAGCAGGCTTCCTTGGAAAAGCATTTCAATCCGCAAGGCATCGACGTGAAATGGGTCGAGTTCTCCTCGGGCCCGCCGATGATGGAGGCGATGAACGTCGGTAGTGTCGACTTCGGTTCGGTCGGCGATTCCCCGCCGGTGTTCGCCCAGGCCGCCGGAGCGGCGATCGTCTATGCCGCGGGCCAGCCCATCACCAACGGCCAGGGCATCCTGGTGCCGAAGGATTCGCCGATCCGCTCGATCGCCAATCTGAAGGGCAAGCGTATCGGTTTCACCAAGGGGTCCAGCGCCCACAATGTCGTGGTGCAGACGCTGGAGAAGGCCGGTCTCACCTATGCCGACATCACCCCGGTCTATCTGACGCCGCCCGATGCCGGTCCCGCCTTCGCCAATGGCAGCATCGAGGCCTGGGCGATATGGGATCCCTATTTCGCGATCGGTGAGACCAAGCAGGGCGGCCGCATCCTGATCAATGCACGCGAAGTCACCAAGACCAATTCCTTCTACATCGCCAACCGTGAGTTCGCGAAGAACCACGGCTCCATCCTGCAACAGATCGTCGATGTGACGACCGCGACCGGCAAATGGGCCGAACAGCACCGCGGTGAGGTCGCCAAATCGCTCGCCGCAGTCACCGGCGTCCCCTTGGACATCCAGACCGTCGCGGCCGACCGGGCGAACTTCGTGGTCGGCCCCGTCACCGACGACATCGTCGTGACCCAGCAGGGCGTCGCCGACCGCTTCTACAAGCTCGGCCTGATCCCGAAGCCGATCGTCGTTCGCGACATCGTCTGGCGCAGCGCGGCGACCTGATCGTGCCGACCAATCTCCCCATATCAAAAGGTCTGAACATGAGGCGCATCGTTCAACGTCTGATCGCCGCCATCGTGCTGTCGATCGGCATCGTCGCCGCCGCGGTCGGCACCTCCTACGGCCAGGACAGCCAAGCCAAGGTGGTCCGCATCGGCTACCAGAAATACGGCAAGCTGGTGCTGCTCAAGAGCAAGGGCACGCTGGAGCCGAAGCTCGCCGCCGACGGCTACAAGGTGGTGTGGACCGAATTCCCGTCCGGCCCGCCGCTGCTCGAAGCGCTCAATGTCGGCGCGATTGATTTCGGCAACACCGGTGAGGCCCCGCCGATCTTCGCGCAGGCCGCGGGCGCGCCGATCCAGTATGTCGCCTACGAGCCGCCGGCGCCGAAGGGCGAGGCGATCCTGGTGCCGAAGGACAGCCCGCTGAAATCGGTCGCCGATCTCAAGGGCAAGAAGGTCGCGCTCAACAAGGGCTCCAACGTCCACTATCTCCTGGTCAAGGCGCTGGAGAAGGCGGGCGTCAAATATTCCGAGATCGAGCCGGTGTTCCTGGCGCCGGCCGATGCGCGCGCCGCCTTCGAGCGCGGCGCGGTCGATGCCTGGGTGATCTGGGATCCGTTCCAGGCCGCCGCGGAAGCCGCCACCGGCGCGCGCACGCTCGCCGACGGCACCGGCATCGTCGCCAACTACCAGTTCTATTTCGCCTCGAAGAAATTCTTCGACACCAACCCGAAGATCGTCGACGCCGTGCTTGCTGAGCTGAGTTCGGTCGACGATTGGGCCGAGGGCGACATCCACGCGGTTGCCGAGCAGCTCGCGCCGGCGATCGGCCTGTCTGTCCCGGTGGTCGAGGTGGCGCTGAAGCGGCAGGCCTACGGCATCAGGCCGATCACCGATGCCGTCATCGCCGATCAGCAGCAGGTTGCGGATGCGTTCTTCGCGCTCAACCTGATCCCCAAATCCATCAAGATTTCCGACGTGGCCCGGAAACCAGGATCGTGAGCAAGCACATGAGTAAGCAGTCCAACACCAACATCCTCTGGTTCCTGCCGACCCACGGCGACGGCCGCTATCTCGGCACCGGCATCGGCGGCCGTGAGGTCAACTTCAACTATCTGCGCCAGATCGCGCAGGCCGCCGACCAGCTCGGTTATTACGGCGTGCTGTTGCCGACCGGGCGATCTTGCGAGGATTCCTGGATCGTGGCCTCCTCGGTTGCGCCGTTCACCGAGCGGCTGCGCTACCTCGTGGCTGTCCGCCCCGGCCTGCAATCGCCGAGCGTGGCGGCGCGCATGACCGCGACGCTCGACCGCGTCACCAATGGCCGGCTCCTTGTCAATGTCGTGACCGGCGGCGATCCCGTCGAGAACAAGGGCGACGGCATTTTCCTCGGCCATGACGAGCGCTACGAGGTCACCCGCGAGTTCCTCAGTGTCTATAGCGACCTGCTCGCCGGCAGGACCGTCAATGTCGAGGGCAAGCACATCCATGTCGAGGGTGGCAAGCTGCTGTTTCCGCCGGTGCAGTCGCCGCGGCCGCCGCTCTATTTCGGCGGTTCGTCCGATGCCGGCATCGACGTCGCCGTCGACGCCGTCGACAAATATCTCACCTGGGGTGAGCCGCCGGCTCTGGTTGCCGAGAAGATCGCGAAGGTGAGGGAGGTCGCAGCTGCGCGCGGCCGCAAGCTCTCCTTCGGCATTCGTCTTCACGTGATCGTTCGCGAGACCAACGAAGAGGCCTGGCGCGCCGCGAACGAGCTGATCAGGCATGTCAGCGACGACACCATCGCGCTGGCGCAGAAGAACTTTGCCCGCATGGACTCCGTCGGCCAGCAGCGCATGGCGCAGCTCCATGGCGGCAAGCGCGACAAGCTCGAGATCGCCCCGAACCTGTGGGCCGGTGTCGGTCTCGTGCGCGGTGGCGCCGGCACGGCGCTGGTCGGCGACGCCCAGACGGTGGCGGCCCGCATCAGGGAGTATCAGGACATCGGCATCGATACCTTCATCATGTCGGGCTACCCGCATCTGGAGGAGGCGTATCGCTTTGCCGAGCTAGTATTCCCGCTGCTCTCGCTGGAGCAGCCGAGCAACGTGACCAAACTGCACTTCAATGGCGGTCCTTTTGGCGAAACGGTCGGCAGCGATTACCGTCCGCAGCAGCGAGTGTCCGAGTCATGAGCCTGATTGACAGCGTTTCACTTCCGCGCAGCTTCCGCCTGCCGCGGGTTGACGGCCTGATCCAGTGGATCGTGCCGCTCGCCATCATCGCGGTCTGGCAGGTCGCGAGCGTCACCGGCTTCGTGCCGGTGCGCGTGCTGCCGGCGCCGAGCGACGTCGTGCTCGCGGGCTGGAAGCTGCTGCTCTCCGGCGAGCTCGTCCGCAACATCTGGGTGTCGTTCTGGCGTGCCTCGATCGGCTTCCTGATCGGTGGCGGCATCGGTTTCGCGTTCGGTCTCGCCAACGGCCTGTCGCAGCTCTCGGCCAAGCTCACCGACACCACGTTGCAGATGGTGCGCAACGTGCCGCATCTGGCGCTGATCCCGCTGGTCATTCTGTGGTTCGGCATCGACGAGAGCGCAAAGCTGTTCCTGGTAGCACTCGGGGTGTTCTTCCCGATCTACCTCAACACGCTGCACGGCATCCGCACCGTCGATCCGCAGCTGATCGAGATGGGCCGCATCTACGGCATGACCGACAGCGAGCTGTTCCGCCGGGTGATCTTCCCGGGCGCGCTGCCTTCGATCTTCGTCGGCATCCGCTTTGCGCTCGGCATCATGTGGCTCACCCTGATCGTCGCCGAGACCATCGCGGCCTCCTCGGGCCTCGGTTACATGGCGATGCAGGCGCGCGAGTTCATGCTGATCGACGTCGTCGTGCTCTCGATCCTGATTTACGCTCTGCTCGGCAAGCTCGCCGACAGCGCCTCCCGTGTGCTGGAGCGCCTGACGCTCTCCTGGCACCCCGCCTTCCAGAAACGCTGAGAGTGACATGCAGACAGCTCTTCGTACGGCCCTTCCCGAAACCGAGCTCGCCAGCCGCGCCAATTTCGTGCCGCAGGCACGCGTCGTGCGCGAGGAGCGCCCGGCGCAGACGACAGGCCTGCCGCTCAGCATCCGTGGCTTGCGCAAATCCTACGGCGACAACGAGGTGCTGCGCGGCATCGACCTGCACATTCCCGCCGGCCAGTTCGTCGCCATCGTCGGCAAGAGCGGTTGCGGCAAGAGCACGCTCTTGCGGCTGATCGCCGGCCTGGAAAAGTTCGAGGCCGGCAGCATCAGCTTCGGCCAGGATGTCCAGCCCGAGGACATCCGCGTGATGTTCCAGGAGCCGCGGCTGCTGCCCTGGGCGAGGGTGCTCTCCAATGTCGAGGTCGGTCTCGGCCGTAATCGCTCATCCAGTGATGCGCATGCGCGCGCCGAGAAGGCGCTGACCGAGGTTGGGCTGACCGACAAGCGTGATCAGTGGCCGTCGGTGCTGTCGGGCGGCCAGAAGCAGCGCGTTGCGCTCGCCCGTGCGCTGGTCTCCCATCCGCGTGTGCTCGCCTTCGACGAGCCGCTCGGCGCGCTGGACGCGCTGACCCGCATCTCGATGCAGCGGCTGCTGGAGCGGGTCTGGCGCGACCAGGGCTTTACCGCGATCCTGGTGACCCACGACGTCGCCGAGGCCGTCGCGCTGGCCGACCGGGTCCTGGTGATCGACGAGGGCCGGATTGCCCACGATGTTACGGTTAACACCGCCCGGCCGCGCGAACGCGGCTCCGCCGAGCTCGCAAGCCTCGAAGGCTCGATCCTGAGCCATCTTTTGTCGGCGGACGATCGTACCTAGATACAGGGGAACCCCGCTTCGGGGACCATGCCATGAATGTAGTGCCTCGCGATCTCATGACTGAAACTGCCGTCTCGTCCGCCGATTTCCGCGGCGCCATGCGCCACCTCACCGGCGGCGTCAGCGTCATCACCGCCGGGCGGGGCAAGGACATTACCGGCATGACGGTGACCTCGGTGACCTCGCTGGCGGTCGATCCGCCGACGCTGCTGGTCAGCATCAACCGCGATGCCTCGTCCTTCCCGCTGATCCGCCGCTACGGCGCCTTCGGCGTCAACATCCTCGCGGCTGACCAGCTGGACGTCGCCGAGCGTTTTGCCGGCAAGGGCGGGCTGAAGGGGGCCGATCGCTTTGCGGGCAGCCAGTGGGTCACCGCGGTCTCGGGCGTTCCGCTGCTGGTCGGTGCATTGTCCGCGGTCGATTGCGAGGTCGAGGAGATCGTCGAGCGCCACTCGCATGGCATCGTCATCGGCCGCGTCAGCAGCGTCAGGAATTCGACCCGCAATGCTGCACTGGCCTATTGGCACGGCCAGTACGTGGCGGTCGACCAGGACGAAGACGCGGCGAGGCTCGCCGAGGTCAGCGTTCCCGCCCGCGGCCTGCGCGGCGTTTGATCGCTGCGCTAGGGTGGGCCGCAGGCTGGCCTTTTCCCCGTCATCGCTCTAGAAGCGCCCTGAGCCGCCCCGTCCGGGACGGCCATGGAGCGGAACAATGAAGCGCGTCGCCACCTGGGCCTTCTACGCCATCGGCGCGCTCGCGATCGGCTACCTCGCGCTCTACGCCTATGCGATGTTCAGCGGCCAGCCGATCGTGCCGGGCGACCCCATCCACATCTTCCGCAAGCCGGACGCGCCGAGTTATTCGTGACGGCTCTCTCG
Organism: Bradyrhizobium sp. S3.7.6; assembly: GCF_054061875.1. NCBI lineage: Bacteria > Pseudomonadati > Pseudomonadota > Alphaproteobacteria > Hyphomicrobiales > Nitrobacteraceae > Bradyrhizobium > Bradyrhizobium sp. S3.7.6. The sequence goes on from NZ_JBSSEQ010000001.1 coordinate 2,158,818, forward strand.
ACTCGTCATTGCCGGGCTTGACCCGGCCATCCACGTGCAACCACGAATGACGAGTCTCGTAGGGTGGGCAAAGGCGCTCTTGCGCCGTGCCCACCATCTATCCGCGACGACCGAATTGGTGGGCACGCTTCGCTTTGCCCACCCTACGACAGCTTCGCTCACCCCCGCAAAATCGCCAGCGCCAGCGCCTGGGCGCGCGGCACGATGCTGTCGAGCTCGAGATATTCCTCCGGCGTGTGCGCGAGCCCGCCGACCGGCCCGAGGCCGCAGATGGTCGGCGTGCCGACTGCGGCGGTGAAGCCGGAATCGGCGCAGCCGCCTGAAAACTCGCCCTGGAGCGTGGCGAGGCCGACCTGCTTTGCGGCCGCTTGATAGCATTCGAACAGCGCCTTCGACTCCGCGCTCTGCACCACCGGCACGAACTCGCCCTTCACCGTGAGCGTCGCGCTGGTACCCGGAACGTAGGACGTCGCGATGATGGTCTCGATCGCCGCCATGATCCTCGCACGATCCGCCGGATCGACGTAGCGCAGGTCGATCTGGCCCTCGGCTGAGGGCGCCGTGGTGTTCACGGACTGCCCGCCCGAGACGAGACCGACATTCAGCGTGATGCCCTTGTCGAGATCAGTCAGCGCGTGGATATGGACGATCTTGTGCGCGAGCTCGCCGATCGCACTGATGCCCGCGGCGAAATTGGCACCGGAATGCGCGGCTTTGCCGGTGATGGCAAAGTGCATGAAGATGCCGCCCTTGCGGCCGGTGACGATGTTGCCGGTCGGCCGCCCCGGTTCGGAATTGAACACGGCGCGTGCGGCGCGTCCCTCGCGCTCGATCACCGGGCGCGAAGAGGGCGAGCCGATCTCCTCGTCCGAGGTGATCAGTACCTTGATCGGATGCGGGCTGCCGCCGAACTTGTGGAAGGCGGTCGCCACAAAGATGTTCATCACGACGCCGGACTTCATGTCGGCAACGCCGGGTCCATAGGCGCGTTTGCCCTCGATCGTGAACGGACGCCGCCCGGCCTCGCCCTTGCCGAACACGGTGTCGCGGTGGCCCATCAACAGCACCGGCTTCTCGTTGCTGCCGGGTTTGGCGACATCGGCATGGATCGCATCGCCGAAGGTGGCGTTGCTCTCGCGCCGGAACGGAATGCCGTGCTCGGCAAAATGCCGCTCGAACCGCGCACCGACCGCATCGACGCCTTCCTTGTCGTAGGATCCGGAATCGATGTTCACGACATCGCGCAGCAGATCGATCATCGCCTGCCGCTGCGACGCCAGCCAGTCCGTGATTTGAGCTTCCGACATGTGTATCCTCGCGTGGTTCTAGGGCTGTGCTTATAGGGCCTCGCGTAGGCGCGACCTAGTCGCCGGATGCGGTGCGGCCATGTGATAGGTCCCGTAACCCGGATGGAGCGAAGCGAAATCCGGGAATCCCGATCGCGGAGCTAACCCCGGATTGCGCTTCGCTCCATCCGGGCTACGAGATCTCTTACCGTCATCCTGAGGTGCCCGCGAAGCGGGCCTCGAAGGACGACGGCCCGGCTGTGGCCGTGCATCCTTCGAGGCTCCCCATGGGACGCGTTGCGTCCCATGCCTCGCACCTCAGGATGACGGAGTTAGCGTACGTCGCAAATGAAAATGCCCGGGGCTGGCCCGGGCATCTTCGTTCTCAACCAGCGTGGAGACCTACGCCCCCACCATCGGCATCCGCGGATATTCGCCCGGCGTTCCCGCCGGCGTGATCGGGATGCCGCCGTCGGAATATTCGTTGAGCTTGTTGCGCAGCGTGCGGATCGAGATGCCGAGGATGTTGGCGGCATGGGTCCGGTTGCCGAGGCAGTGCTTCAGCGTCTCCAGGATCAGGTCGCGCTCGACGTCGGCGACGGTGCGCCCCACCAGCGCCCTCGTCACCTGCTCGGCGGCCATGGTCGCATGCGCCACGGCCGGGGCGGTCTTGGCGAGGTCGAGGCGGTCGCCGTCGGGTGTGAGGATCGCGTCGGGGCCGATCTCGTCGCCCTGCGCCATCAGCACCGAGCGGTGCATGGTGTTTTCGAGCTCGCGGACGTTGCCCTGCCAGCGGTTGGTGGAGAGCACGCGGCGCGCGTCCGCGGAGATCGGGCGCACCGGCACGCCGTTGGCTTCGGCATATTTCTTCACGAAATGCTGGGCGAGCTCGAGGATGTCGAGGGGACGCTCGCGCAGCGGCGGGATCTTCAGATTGACGACGTTGAGGCGGAACAGCAGATCCTCGCGGAACGTGCCTTCGCGCACGGCTTCCGCCAGGTTGCGGTTCGAGGTCGCGATGATGCGGATGTCCACCGGCACCGGCTTGGTGCCGCCGACGCGGTCGATCACGCGCTCCTGGATCGCGCGCAGCAGCTTCGATTGCAGGCGGACGTCCATCTCCGAGATTTCGTCGAGCAGCAGCGTGCCGCCGGTCGCTTCCTCGAACTTGCCGATGCGGCGCGCGATCGCGCCGGTGAAGGCACCCTTCTCGTGGCCGAACAGTTCGGATTCCAGCAGATGCTCGGGGATCGCGGCGCAGTTGATCGAGATGAACGGCCGCTTGGCGCGGGCCGAGCGGGTGTGGACGTAGCGGGCCAGCACTTCCTTGCCGGTGCCGGATTCGCCGGTGACCATCACCGAGGCGTCGGAGCCCGCGATCTGCTGGGCGAGCTTGATCACCTTGGCCATCGCCTCGTCGCGATAGACCAGCTCGCGGGAATCGTTGGCGACGGCGGCCAGCACCGCGGCGATCAGCTCTGGATCCGGCGGCAGCGGGATGTATTCCTTGGCGCCGGCGTGGATCGCGGCGACCGCGGCGCGGGCGTCGTTGGTGATGCCGCAGGCGACGATCGGCGCGTGGATGTGCTCGGCCTCGAGCCGCATCACGAGGTCACGGATGTCGAGGGCGACGTCGACCAGCAGGAGGTCAGCGCCCTTGCCGTCGCGCAGCACGCGCATCGCCTGCTCGTGATCCTCGGCGTGGGTCACGGTGGCGCCGTTCTCCATCGCGATCTTGGTGGCGGTGGTGAGCTGGCCCTTCAATGTGCCAACGATGAGAAGCCGCATGTCAGTCTCCTGTCCGTCTGGTCGCGCTGCCGCGCGTCATTCCTTGCGCTACTAGCTGCGTTCGGTCTTGATGATTTCGGTCATGGTCACGCCGAGCTTGTCCTCGACCAGGACGACTTCACCGCGGGCGACCAGCTTGTTGTTGACGTAGATGTCGATGGCCTCGCCGACGCGGCGGTCGAGCTCGAGCACGGTGCCGGGCCCGAGCTTCAACAGCTCGCTGACGTCCATCTTGGAGCGGCCGAGCACGGCCGAGACCTGCACCGGCACGTCGAACACGGCTTCGAGGTCGGCGGCGGCGCGCGCCGCATATTCGTCCTCGTTGTAGCCGACGTCCGTACCGGTCGGCGGCATCGGGCCGTTGAGATCGGGCAGCGGGACCTGTCCGTCGGTGTCGCTCATGGCTTAGCTCCCCCTGCGGGACGCGATATAGCGTCCGACCATTTCGTCGATCTTGGCCACGATGGCGCCGCGCTCCAGCACGACGCCGCCGTCGGCCCATTCGATCCGGCAGTCGCCGGTGGCGATATCGGGTTCGGCCAGGATCACCAGCCGGCCCTCGAAGCCGCTCTGCTTGGCGAGCCGCTCCATCTTCTCGCGCGCGCTGTCGTAGAGCGCGTCGTTGATGCGCACGACGAGATGCGGCGTCGCGACCAGGTGCGAGAAGCAGTCCTTGACCAGCGCCATGATCTCGCCGAGCGGTTCGGCAGCGACCAGATCGGCGCACAGCTTGCGCGCCACCGCCACCGCCACGTCGACCGCCTCGGTCTCCATCTTGGTCTCGATGTTGCCGATGCCGGCGGCGACGCCGCGGACACCGATGTTGATCTCTTCCATGGCGAGCGCGACGCGGCGGTCGCTCTCGGCCTTGGCTTCGCGCTGGCCGGCGGCAAAGCCGTCCTGATAGGCGCGCGCCTCGGCTTCCGCGATCTTCTGGGCGATCTCGGCGGCGGTCGCAGCCTTCTCGCGCGGAGACCGCTCCGGCGCTGCGAAGTCGGTGTCGAACAGAAATTTTGCCGGGGCGCCCATCAGTACACCAGCTCGTCGTCGGCGCGGTTCTTGGTCAGCATGATCTCACCCTTGGCGGCGAGGTCTTTTGCGAGGTTGACCAGCAGCGCCTGGGCCTCGTCGACGTCGCGCAGGCGGACCGGGCCCATCGCCGCCATGTCGTCCTGGAGCATCTTGGCCGCGCGCGAGGACATGTTGCCGAAGAAGAAGTTGCGGACGTCCTCGTTGGCGCTCTTGAGCGCGACGCCGAGCTTGTCCTTGTCGACATTGCGCATCAGGGTCTGGGCCGAGCCGGAATCCAGCTTCACGAGGTCGTCGAAGGTGAACATCAGCGCCTTGATGCGCTCCGCCGATTCGCGGTTGTCCTCTTCGAGCGAGGTGATGAAGCGGGTTTCCGTCTGGCGGTCGAAATTGTTGAAGATTTCCGCCATCACCTCATGGGCGTCGCGGCGGCGGGTCTGCGACAGGTTGGACATGAATTCGGTGCGCAGCGTCTTCTCCACGCTCTCGATCACCTCCTTCTGCACCGCCTCCATCTTCAGCATGCGGTTGACGACGTCGAGCGCGAGCTCCTCGGGGAAGATGCCGAGCACGCGCGCGGCGTGTTCCGGCTTCAGCTTCGACAGCACGACCGCGATGGTCTGCGGATATTCGTTCTTGAGGTAGTTGGCGAGGACCTCTTCCTGCACGTTGGAGAGCTTTTCCCACATGTTGCGGCCGGCGGGGCCGCGGATCTCGTCCATGATGCCGTTGACGCGCTCCGGTGGCAGGTACTGCTGCAGCAGCCGCTCGGTGGCGTCGAAATTGCCCATCAGCGCGCCGGAAGCCGACATGCGCGAGACGAATTCGAGCAGCATGTCCTCGACCGTGTCGACCTCGACGGTGCCGAGCGTCGACATTTCCAGCGAGAGCTGGCGGACCTCGTCGTCGTCGAGCATCGACCAGATCTTGCCGCCATATTGCTCGCCCAGCGCCAGCATCAGGATCGCGGCGCGCTTGGGACCCGTCACCGCTTCGGTCTTGCCGCCCGCGCGGCTGCCCTGGCGGGCACCGAGCGTCGAGATCACGCTGGTGATGTCGTTGGAGTTGGCGTTTTGCAGGTTGCCGGCCATGTCAGTTCACTTCTCGATTATTTCGCGGGTTCGGTCAGCCATTGGCGGATGATGGCGACGGTTTCGTTGGGGTTGCGCTCGGCGAGCTCGCCGACGCGATGGACGGACTGGGCATGGACCTGGCCCTGAATGGTGGCGACATCGATCGCGCTCGCGGCGCCGCCCGGCAGCAGCGCCTGCCCGGCAGGCGCGGCCTCCTCCGAAGCGGCGGGGCCGGCGAGGGCGCCGGAGATCGCGGCGGCGACCTCCTCGGAGGCGAGGATGCGCTTGACCAGCGGGCGGATCACCAGGAACAGCACGACCAGGCCGAGCAGCATCATCACGCCGAGCTCGACGAAGTACATGACGTCGTCCTTGGTGAACTGGAGCATGCCAAGGAAGCCGGAGGGCTCGGCGATCGGGGCGGTGGAGGGGGCGTCGGCAAAGCGCAGGTTGACGACCTCGACCTGGTCGCCGCGCTTCTGGTCGAAGCCGATCGCCGAGCGCACCAGGGTGGCGATGCGGTCGAGCTGTTCCTTGGTGCGGTCCGTGTAGGCGAGCTCGCCCTTGTCGTTCTTGGAATAGATGCCGTCGACCAGCACGGCGACCGAGATGCGGTTGACCCGGCCGGCCTCGGTCACCTCGGTCTTGGTGGTGCGGGAGATCTCGTAATTGTTGGTCTCTTCGGTCTTCTTGCTCTGGTCCTTCGCCGTCGGACCGCTGTTCTGCTGGCTGCCGGGCAGCTCGTTGTTGACGGTGACCTGGCCATTGTTGTCGGCGGTGAGACTGCTCTCTTCCCGGGTCTGGCTCGAGCGCAGCACGCGGCCCTCGGGATCGAACTTGTCCGAGGTCTGGGTGATCTTGTTGAAGTCGAAATCGGCGGAGAGCTGGACGCGGGCGCGGCCGGAGCCGACCACGGAGGAGACGATGTCCTCGACCTGCTTGCGGATCCGCTTCTCGAAGGCGGTGCGGCGCTCGTCGCCGACCGCCTGCTCCGGATCGGTCGCGGCGCCGTCGGCGAGCAACGAGCCGGCCTCGTCAACGATCGAGACGCGCTGCGGCTTCAGCCCGTTGACGGCGGAGGCGACGAGGTGACGGATGGCGCGGATCTGCTGGGCCTCGAGCGAGCCGCGGACCCGAACCACGATCGAGGCCGACGGCTCCGGCGCCTCGCGCGAGAACAGCGGGCGCTCGGGCAGCACGAGGTGGACGCGGGCGGCCTGGATGCGGTCGATGGCGCGGATGGTGCGGGCGAGCTCGCCTTCGAGTGCGCGGAGATGGTTGATGTTCTGGACGAAAGAGGTGGTGCCGAGCGCATCCGACTTGTCGAACACTTCGTAGCCGACGCCGCCGCCCTTGGGCAGGCCGCCCTCGGCGAGCTTCATCCGCAGGCGGGTGACCTTGTCCTTGGGCACCATGATGATGCTGCCTTCATTGCGCAGCTCGAACTGGATGCCCTGTCGCTCCAAATCCTTGATAATGCCCGAAGAATCCTCGACCGAGAGGTCGGTGAACAGCGTCGTCATCTGCGGCGTGGTCACGCGCATGATGACGAACGCGAAGAAGCCGATGAGCGCGGCGGTGACCGCGATCATCGCCCCGAACCGGGCGGCGCCGATACCCTTCAAAAAGTCCGCAAGACCTTGCAAGCAACCGCCCCGAAGCTTCGACCCGCAACCGAGCGGTCGACTGGGCAATTATTGCCTAGGTGATGGTTTCGATATGGTTAACGAAGGTTAAGAGCTGGGACAAAAGTCGCGCCAAAAGGAAACATGAAAAAAATCGGCCTCGCGGTGCGAGGCCGATTTTCGTCAAAAGCTGCAGATTTCCGGATCGCTTACTGGCGATATTGCTGGATGCGGGTGGTGCGAAGACCCGCCAGACCGTGCTGGTCGATGGAAAACTGCCAGGAGAGGAATTCGTCGACCGTCAGGGTATAACGGCTGCAGGCCTCCTCGAGGGAGAGAAGTCCGCCACGCACAGCGGCGACGACTTCGGCCTTGCGGCGGATGACCCAGCGTTTGGTGCCGGGTGCGGGCAGATCTGCGATCGTCAGCGGACTGCCGTCCGGCCCGATGACGTATTTTACCCTCGGGCGATGGGGTTCTGTCATGGCGTACTCACAAACTCTCAACCACTGAACTCACGCCGTAACCCTACGCGTGCGGGCTTAAAAATCCGCTAAGCCTAAGGCTTCAATACAATTCTCGTTGAAAATGGCTGGAACACAGCCGGCCCGGAGGGCTGGACACCATGATCCGAGCCGTCCGAGCGGGGTCTTCGTAAATACTTTACTAACGAATGGAGCCAGCGAAGCCCCAACTGTCGTCCCGGGGCGCGCGTAGCGCGAGCCCGGGACCCATAACCCCAGGGAGTAATTTGACGACGACTCGGGGTTACGGTCTCACGCGAAAACGACGTCCTGTGGTGATGGATCCCCTGAGTTCGCGGGGATCACATCTCGTGCGCGGCGAGGCGCGCGCCTTTAGTTGCTGCTGGTGGCGATGATGCTCTTCACCTGGCTCAGGGTGTAGCTGGCACCGTCGATGGTGAGCAGCGGCGGCGACTGGGTCAGGTCGACGGACGACACCACGCCCTGCACCTGCGCGGCGATGCCGACGTTGTTGTTCGCGACATCCTTACCCGTCGCCGTGATCGTGTACTTGCCGTCCGGCCATTGCGTGCCGTCATTGCCCATTCCGTTCCAGGTGAAGGGAATGTCGGTGCCGGCGGCGGCGGTATATTTGCCGGTGAACACGGTCTGGCCGGTGGAATTGGCAACGGTGATGTCGACGGTCGAGTCGCTGGGTACGTTGAGATGCCAGGTCGCCGACGACTTCGTCATGGTCGCGGTCGAGCCGTCGACCAGCGCGGTCTTGCCGACGAAGCCCAGCGCCTGGGTCGCCTGCGTGGTCTGCTGCAGGGTGACGAGCTGGGACAGCGAGTCATTCGTCTTGAGCTGCTGCTCGACGCCGGCGAACTGCACCAGCTGCTGGGTAAACTGGTTGGTGTCGAGCGGATCGAGCGGGTTCTGGTTCTGCAGCTGCGTCGTCAGCAGCGTCAGGAAGGTCTGGAAGTTGCCGGCCAGCGTCGATCCCGTGCTCGAGCTCAGCGAGTTCGACGAGGACGACTTCGGGACGTCGGTGGTCCCGGAGACGGGCGTCGGGGCGGTGGCGGCATTCGTGGTGGTCATGTTCGAATACTCCTCACACTCTGATGTCGACGCCGCTGCTCGATCCGAGCATGCGGCCGTAGCCGCGCCCGACGGGCGCCGCAGCAACGGTGTCGTCTTCGCTGATGATCAGCCGGCGGGCATTGCCGCCATTGTCGTTGTTCTGGCCGGAATTCTGGCCCGATGAATTCTGGTCGCGCAGGCTGAAGGACAGCCCGTTGCTGCCGGTCTTGAGGCCGGCATCGTCGAGCGCGCGCTGCAATTGCGGCGCGTCCTGCCGCAGCATCTGCAACGTCTCCGGCTTCTCGACGGTGAGATGCGAGGTGACCTGGCCGTTGCGGTCGACATTGATGCGGACGTCGATGCGGCCGAGGTCGATCGGATCGAGGCTGATGTCGAACCGCGTCTTGCCGGCGCGCGCGGCCGCGGCGATCTCGACCGGCACGCCGCTGATCGGCACGGGCGTGGAATTTGCCGCGGTCGCGGTGAGCGTCGCGGTCGATGCGGTGGCGGCCGACGTCGTGTTGGTCAGCGGCGCCTGGATGGTGGAGGCGGCCTGCGCGCTGGTGTCGGTCGTGGGCACTGCGGCCTGCGTGCCGGCATGCGCGTGTGTGGTTGCCGTCGCCGGCGTTGCGTCGGAGCGGTCGGAGGCGCCGGTCTTCGCGTCGGCCGGGTTCGCCTCGGCCTGCGGCTTGGCGGCTTGCCCATGCGCGGTCGTCGCCGCGGTTTGCGTGGCGTTCGCCTTGCCCGCGTCCTGGCCGATATTGGAGACGTCGCTTTCGCGTTGCGCGGTCGCGACGGCCTTGAACGAAGGCTTCGGCGTGCCCTGGTCCACTGCGGCGACCAAGCCGCCATTGGTCTTGGCATCGGTCGCGGTGCCGTCGGTCGTGCCGGTGGCGGCATCGCCCAGCGTTGTCGTCGTGTCGGTATCGACCTTGGCACCCGCGGTCTTGGCGCTCTTGTCGCTCGCCGTGGCAGTGTCGGTCTTGCCGCCTGCGATCTGCGCCGCGGTGGAGGCGCTGGCGGCGATGCCGGCTGCCGCAATCGTCAGCGGCGAGGCGGCGGCATCGCCGGCCTGGCTCGCGGCCGCGTTCGGATCGACCGGCACCACGGGCGGGGCCACCAGGATGGCGTTCGGATCGGGCACGGCGACCTGCGTCGCGTCGGGCTGCACGGCGGCATCGACGGTGGCGGCAACGGTGCCGTCGGTCTTGTCGCCCTTGGTGCCGTCGGATTTCTCCGACGATTTCGCGTCGGAGGTCTCGGACTTGTCCTTGGTCGGCTTGGCCGGATCGGCCGTCGCGTCGTTCGCGGTGGGGGCCGATGTGTCGGTGTCGTCGTTCGCCTTGCTCTGCGAGGGCTGGTCGGTCGCGGCGGTATCGCGCGGGCCCTTGTCTGGGGCGGACGACGACTCGGTCCGGCGCGGCGCGGTGTCCTGCGGCGGCGCGTTGTTGCTGATCGCCTGGGTGTTGCTGTCGACCAGCGAGCCGAAGGAGTCGTTGCTACACGTGTCCTTGGAGCTCTGCGACCGGGCAGGCTTTTGCTGCGCGCTCTGGACTTGCACGCTGGCTGCTACGTCTGACGCCCGACCGACCACGGAAAACCTCTTGGAAACATCTTCGGCATAGAGGTAGCAAGGAGCGGGCCAGCTTCCTGGAGATCTATTTTATCTAGCAAAATCAATTAATTGGGTGATTTTCGCCGCCGCCGCGAGGAACGCAAGAGCCCCGCCATTTCTGCCTCCCCGGCAAGAATTGCCCTAAGCGGCCGCCCGCGTGATTGCTTCACCGGAATGCGGCCTATATTAAAGAGCTGCTCTCAGCCGCTTTCGACCGGGCAGTCGTGCCCCCGGGGGAACCAAAGTTCCCGGGGAGCGTCGATGTCCCGCCGGAAGCCGAAGAATGTCCAAGTCATCGCGGATCGCGAACGCCGCCGTCACAACGCTTTAAGGCCCATGCTGAACAGTCTGGATCTCGAAGGCCGTCCTGAGGACACCAGGGTCGTCGTTGCCATGTCGGGCGGCGTCGATTCCTCGACGACGGCTGCGCTGCTCAAGGCCGAGGGCTATGACGTCGTCGGCATCACGCTGCAGCTCTACGACCATGGCGCGGCGACCCATCGCAAGGGCGCCTGCTGCGCCGGCCAGGACATCCACGACGCCCGCGACGTCGCCGCCAAGCTCGGCATTCCCCATTACGTGCTCGACTACGAGGATCGCTTTCGCGAGTCCGTCATCGACAATTTCGCCGACTCTTACGCGCTCGGCGAGACGCCGGTGCCGTGCATCGAGTGCAACCGCTCGGTCAAGTTCCGCGACCTCCTGAAGACCGCGCGCGAGCTCGGCGCGCAGGCGCTCGCCACCGGCCATTACGTCGCCTCGCGCCGCCGCGACGACGGCTCGCGCGCGCTGGTCTGCGCGGCCGACAGCGATCGCGACCAGAGCTACTTCCTGTTCGCGACCACGCAGGAGCAGCTCGACTTCCTGCGCTTCCCGCTCGGCGACATGACCAAGCCCGAGACGCGCGAGCTCGCGCGCCGCTTCGGTCTCGCGGTTGCCGACAAGCACGACAGCCAGGACATCTGCTTCGTGCCGACCGGCCGCTATACCGACATCATCACCCGCCTGCGTCCGAACGCGATGGACCCCGGCGACATCGTCGATCTCGACGGCCGCGTGCTCGGCCGGCACAACGGCATCGCCAATTTCACCGTCGGCCAGCGCCGCGGCCTCGGCATCGCGGCTCACGCACCGCTGTTCGTGGTGCGGCTGGATGCTCCGGGCCGCCGCGTCGTCGTCGGCCCGCGCGATGCGCTGAAGATGCACCGCATCGTGCTGCGCGACGTCAACTGGATCGGCGACGGCGACATCGACCGCGCCATCGGCGCCGGCCTCGAGATGTTCGTGCGCGTCCGCTCGACCCGCAGCCCGCAGCCGGCCTGGCTGCGCGGCGGCAACGGCCATTACGAAGTCGAGCTCGTCGCCGGCGAGGAGGGCGTCTCGCCCGGCCAGGCCTGCGTGTTCTACGACGCGCCTTCGGGCCAGGCGCGCGTGCTCGGTGGCGGCTTCATCCAGAGCGCCGCCGCGAAAGTCGCAACGAGCACTGCGAGGCCGCTGGTGGAAGCGGTACGCGGCTAGAAAATTTCCGGGGCAGGGGGCATGGCAGCAGACATCTCGCGGGCCGGGGTCGAGAAGGCCTATGGCCGCTGGGCGCCGGTCTACGATCTCGTGTTCGGCAAGGTCTTTGACGCCGGACGGCAGTCGACCATCGCGGAGGCCGACCGCATCGGCGGCCGCATCCTCGACGTCGGCGTCGGCACAGGGCTTTCGCTCTCCGACTATTCGCGCACCACGAAGATCTGCGGCGTCGACATCTCCGAGCCGATGCTGCGCAAGGCGCAGGCGCGCGTGCGTGCACTGCGGCTCAGCAATGTCGAAGTGCTCTCGGTGATGGACGCCAAGAACCTCGCCTTCCCCGAAAACTTCTTCGATGCGGTTGTGGCGCAATATGTCATCACCGCCGTGCCCGATCCCGAAGGCACGCTCGACGAGTTCGTGCGCGTGCTCAAGCCTGGCGGCGAACTGATCCTCGTCAATCACATCGGCGCCGAGAGCGGCCCGCGCAAATTGTTCGAGCTCGCCTTCGCCCCCATCGCCCGCCGCCTCGGCTGGCGGCCGGAATTCCCGTGGGACCGCCTCGTCAACTGGGCCGCCAGGCACCGCGGCGTCACGCTCGCCGAGCGCCGTCCGATGCCGCCGATGGGGCACTTTTCGCTGATCCGCTACGTCAAATCGTGAGCGTGATTTGCGGGGATCGTGCTGTCAGTCGGCACTGTCTCCGCAAAACGCGACCTCATCCCGAGGAGCCCGCCAGCGGCGGGCGCCTCGAAGGATCGGCCGCAGGGAAACCGCCAGCCAATTTCCAGCGCTTCAATTCGCCGTGCGTCGGCCGGAACCTCCGCATGGCCGGAGACGTTTCCCTCCCATGCGCACGACATCAAACATCATCCTGGCCAGCCTCCTGATCGCCGCCTCAGGCAGCGCGATCGCGCAGGCCCCGCCGCGACCTGCAACGCCGCCGCAAGCGACCGCGCCGCCATCGGCCCAGCACGCCGCCAATTGCATGCCGCAGGACCGCCCGAACCGCGCCACCGCGCCCGACGGCACCACCACCACCGGCCAATCCCGGGAACCGCTCGGCGACAAACTGGCCAAATCCGACGGCGTGCTCTGCCCGCCCTCGGGCGTGGACCCTGACATGCACGCCCCGGCCCCTTCTACGGACGGCGCCATGCCGGTCATCCCACCCCCCGGTAGTCCTGGCGGCGACCCGACGGTCAGGCCGAAATAGGCTGATTCTTCCTTCGCCTCTCCCCGCTTGCGGGGAGAGGCCGGAGCGCATCGAAGATGCGATCCGGGTGAGGGGGACTCTCCACGAGTCCGGTGCCGAAAAATTGCAGATTCTGGTGCCAAATTCGGCACAAACGGCCTTGTCCCGCCAAAAGCTTTAGCGAAGGCGGATTGACAGCCCGCCGCCCCCTTCCTTATATGCCGCGCGTTCGCGAGATCGGCCGTTCCGCCGCTCGCGACCCTGTGGCGGGGTAGCTCAGCTGGTTAGAGCACGGGAATCATAATCCTGGGGTCGGGGGTTCGAGTCCCTCTCCCGCTACCATCTTTCCCCACACCCCTTTGACTTGGTTTGGGAAAGCTTTTTCCCCCAACAGGGCGTTTAACCGGCCTGATATCTCCACCGTTACGCCACCGATGCGTGATGGATCTCGGAACATGGTGACAGTGTCGATCAGGTCTCTGATGGCTTCGGCGGCCTCTCCGTCGCCCGAACTGATACCCTTCGTTAGCGCCTCCTCGAGCCGACCTAGCTGTTCTTCATATCGCTTGAGAATAGTTGGATGCAGCGCGACCTCTTTTGCGGCCGGCGGTTCACTCCGCAACTCTTCAGATATTCGCTCGCGTTCGGCGCCGAGGGCGGTCGATCGCGGACCGAGAATGGATCGATCGCCGTGCCCTTTTGCGATCGCATCCACCAGTCGTTCGATTTCTCGATTCAACTGTCTAAGCGGTTGTTCGAGGCGCTGCCTTTTTCCATTCGATGTGATTGCGAGGCGCTTTCGCTCTTCGAGATAAGTACGCACGTACTCCGCAATAACTTTCGGCGCGCTCAATTCAGCCCGCAAACCACTGAGAACTGCGCTCTCAACCGTGTCTAAATAGAAGGTCCAATTCCACTGGCGGGGGGAATTCTCTCAGAACCGGTGACCTCCCTGTCACCAGCTTCGATGACGCCCGGAGAGTGCGAAGGCACTTGGCCTAACCATTCCCGAGCGCTTTCTGCTGCGCGCTGACAAGGCGGCCATTGCGCTGGTGAGTGTGGAGACCCGGAAATGGCATGGGGCTCGCAATCCGCGAGCCCCGCTGTGCGCTCGGCAATTTCAGGCCTTGTGATGGACAGTCTGCAGGCCGTAGACCGGCGTCGGGATGTTCTCGTAGCGCGCCTTCAACTGCAGGGAAAGGAATTGCGAGTAATGTCGCGACTGATGCAGATTGCCGCCGTGGAACCATAGGCCTTCCTGCTGCGTCGGCTTCCACATGTTGCGCTGCTCACCTTCCCATGGGCCGGGGTCCTTTGTCGTATTCGAACCGAGGCCCCAGACCTTGCCGACTTTGTCGGCCATTTCCGGACTCACGAGATCGGCGACAAAGCCGTTCATCGAGCTATAGCCGGTGGCATAGACGATCACGTCTGCTGGCAATTCCTTGCCGTTGTCGAGCCTGACGCCGTTGGGCGTGATTTCCTCGACCTGTCCAGCGAACAGCTTGATTTTGCCGTCAATGATAAGCTGTGAGGCGCCGACGTCGATGTAATAGCCCGAGCCGCGGCGCAGATATTTCATGAATAGCCCGGAATCGTCGTCACCGAAGTCGAGCCTGAAGCCGGCCTTCTCCAGCCCGGCATAGAAAGCGGCGTCGTCCTGACGGATCTTGTCGTAGACCGGCTTTTGAAACTGATTCAAGATCCGGTAGGGCAGTGAAGCGAAGATCAGATCGGCCTTTGCCGTCGTCATTCCGCCGCGGACGGCGCGTTCGGAATAAAGATCGCCGATACTCTCCATCAGCGAATCCGAGCGCACAATGTGCGTCGTTGAACGCTGCACCATCGTTACGTCGACGCCGGCCTCGTACAGCGCAGCGCAGATGTCATGGGCCGAATTGTTCGAGCCGATCACCGTCACCTTCTTGTTCTTGCCTTTGTAGCCGCCGGAGCCGGGATGGCGTGAGGAATGGTGTTGCTCGCCCTTGAACGTTTCCATGCCTTTGATTTTCGGCATGTTCGGCTTGGCCGACATGCCGGTCGCGAACACAAGTTGCCTGGGCCGCAGAGTAATCTCCTTGCCATCGCGTTCGACGATGACGGTCCATTCCTTCTTGGTGTCGTCCCAACTGGCGCGTTTGGCCGTGGTGTTCGACCAGTAGTTCAGCTCCATGACCTTGGTGTACATTTCCAGCCAATCGCCGATTTTGTCCTTGGGCGAGAACACAGGCCAGTTCTTGGGGAAATCGATGTAGGGCAAGTGATCGTACCAGACGGGGTCGTGCAGGCAGAGCGACTTGTAGCGGTTGCGCCAGGAATCGCCGGCGCGTGCGTTCTTTTCGACGATGATCGTCGGCACACCGAGCTGGCGCAGCCGCGCCCCGAGCGCAATGCCGCCCTGTCCGCCGCCGATAACAAGCACGTAGGGCTGGGTCTTGAAGCCGAGTTGCTCGACTTCCTCGTCACGCAGTTCCTTCCAGGTCTTGGCGCCGGGATTGACCGCCATGCCTGGCGCCGAGCGGTCGGCTGAAGCCAGCCTTTTCCTCATGGGCCTTCAGTTCGGCCATGGTTGTCAAGAGCGTCCAGATCTGACCGTTCTGCAGGCGGATGAGTCCATATCCGCGCGCGACCTCGGTCCCGAACGTGATCCAAGATTCGGTCACGCCGCCGGCCTCGGTTGGCGTTTCACCCTCGGCGATTTTCCAGTTGCGCGGCTTCAAATGCGCGAGGCAATGCGCGAGCATGTCGCGGACCTGATCGCGGCCTTCCATGGTCTTGATGTTCCAGGTGAAGGCAACGAGGTCGCGCCAGTAGCATTCCGGAGCGAACATTCCTACGGCGGCGTCGAGATCGCCTGCCGCAAGCGCAGCTTCAAACTTGTCGAGGAAAACCTGGACGCGCGCACTAAGTGTGGTGTCGAGCATCAATTCCTCCCGGGTGTTGTTTGCAATTTTTCTACGCAGGCAGCGTAACCTTACCCCAACCATCGCGGGAATCCAGACTCGCGCGGCAGGGTTCCCGGTCGGCTTCAGCGCCTCTCAGCGCTCGCCTGCAACAACGCCGCTTCGCCCACCGGCGATGGGGTAGACTAAGAGCTCTATTTGCTGCGGTGCATGCGTCCGGAATTTGGCCCGCAGGCTCCTGTAACGGAGGGGCAGAGCATGTCCGCTCTACCCCGGACAGCTCACGACCGCCATGATCCGGCGGACTGCAACCCGATGCCAGTCCCCCACTGAAATCAACGAAACTACTGCTCACCGATTCGCGCTAAGGTGCGGCATGATCCGGGAGATCAGCGATGCGATTGTCTAGCCTTGCCACTCTGGCGCTTGTCGCGGGAGCTTCCAGCCCAACTTATGTTTCTATCGTCCTGGCGGCTTCGGAATGTTCCAGATCAATGGAATTGGCGGATTGGGGCGAGAACTCGACCGGCGACATCAGCGTCGCGTCTGGGGACAGTTGCATCTTCCCGATCACGTTGCGCGGCGCGGCAAGTAGCTCGGAAATCTCGCAAAAGCCAGCACACGGCAAACTGAAGAAGCTCAACGTTGCGACTTACGAGTACAGGACGAGGGCCAGATACAAAGGAAGTGACACCTTTGCCATCAAAGCAACGGGCAAGGGGCCGAAGGCTTCTGGCACATCGGTCATCACAGTGCACGCGACGATCAAGTAGGCGGGTCGAGCATTGGCGTGACGCCGAGTTGATGCGTGTCGCGTGAGGGCAGGGAGCAATAAGCGTGCCTCAACCCGTCCGCGACGCTCCCAGAACAGCACCCGGTGGCGGATCGTGATCAGGGCCTGGTTGAGAACGTAAGCCAACAGCATCGGCGGAAGTGATTTGAAGGCAGGATCCGGAGTGGCCTCAATGCGATTGCGGTCTCGCGCGGGGATGCTCCATCCGCAACTCCGGAGCTGCTTAAGCGGGTTGGGCCCAGACGCAAACTTGGTTTTGCCGGTATTGCAGCTAAGCTGCTCTCCGCTATGCCCAGAAAGACCCAGCCTCAGAGAGTTGGTTTTCGTTGAGCCAGAGGAGTGCCTGACGAAGACTCAATGGGACCAGTCGCTCCCTACCAAGAGGCGGTGGGGCTCCATCTGTTAGATAGAGCATAAAGCCATCTTTGCTTCGGAAAAGTGCTTCTTTTGCCTCACAACATTCAAGGGACTCTACGTCAAGAGTAGGCAAGCTGCGCTGGACGATCAGCTCCATGTTTTGCAGCATGGCGCTCACGACGCAGACTTCCTCTTATCGTGGATGAAATGCACGCCAGCGGCTGGTCCATCCAACCAGACCAACTGACAGCCGCGAAATGCGAGGCCCGTTGACGATAGAACTAGGAAGAACTCTCGCGAGGTTAGGACGTCAGTCGAGCCCTCAACCTCTAGCTTTGCCCCCGTTGCCGAAATGTCTTTGAGAACGCAGACTCGGCTCCAAGTGCCAACCACAGCCATCAAGTTGACGGCGTGCTGATGGGCAAATTGAACACGGTCCGATTTTCTTCGACCAAAGGCCATGCGCGGCAAAAAAATAGAAGTATGAAATATCTGACGTAGAGCGTGTGCCCCAATGATTAACAAGAGTTAGCGATTCGCGCTTTGTAGCTCGACTAATCGCTAGCGAAAATTGGCGAACTTCAGTGAGACAGTGCGCGCCGCCAAAAACGGTAGGAGCCATCGCATCCTCTGGCGGAGCCAGGAGGCGAACGATGCGATCAGTCATTGCCATTGTTGTAACGGTCGGGGCGTCCTCGCCTGTGCTCGCCCTGACGCAGGGGGAGATTGAGGCCAAGTTACGTGCCGCGGGCTATTCGCAGATTCAGGAGGTCCCGAGCGGCAAGATCAAGACCTACCGAGCAATCAAGGAGGGTACGGAGCGGTCGCTCATCGTCGACAGCACCGGCAACATCAAGGAGCTTCGGTAGCGCTCTCGCTGGGTGGCCAGTGTTCGGTCAGGGACGCTGCCGAATACTCGCGCCAGGCGGCCCGCCTACCGTTTGTATCGGTTCACCTGGCGCACGGTCCAGCGGCGGGTGCGGTCTAGCGAGGCCTACCGTTCCGGGAGGTGCGTCGTTGCTGGCCGTACGAGTATCGAGGTGCTCTGACGTGATTGCCGATCCAATGGCGATGGCCAGAGCGATAGCAGATAGGAGTAAAGCTGCTCGATTCGGGTCCATCATTAGACCTCCGCGAAACGGCTCCATAGTGCCGGGATAACGCCGATCTGGTGATTTGGTTCTTAGGTTCGCCCACAAAGGTATCCGAACAACACTCGCGCAATTACGTGTTGGTCGGATAGCGAGGCACAACGATAACGATTGATCAAAAGTCGGAAGCGGTTTTGTGGGTCGACCGCGCAAAAGTGTTGCCCCGATTTGGAGTTAAGCGATGAGAAACGTACCGCATCCAACAATCACGACCCGTCACTCGCTGCTTCTTTCGACCGCTGCCCTTCTCGTTACGACGGCTGACGCGCCCGCAGACGGTCATCTTCGGAGAGCGGGGAGTATTCGAGGCAGTACATCGCCATTACGAGGCCATCGCGCGCCTTCTCGCCCCACTGACCAACCGTAGGGCTGAGGAGGTCGATCCGTCTTAGACCGAACCGATCTAAGATTCCGCCGACTTAAGCCGATCGTTTGCGATGGTTCTTGCGGTGTTTGCCTTGGGGGCGCCCGTGCGATCGCTCCAGTACTTTCGGCAGAGAAGCCGCCGCTGGAGGAGCTATTGGCGAGGCTTGCTCGACCTCAACCGGCTCGGCTGGGTCGGGGGGCCGTATGGCCGGCGTTGCACCCAAGGCAGCCCCCTCGAGTTTGGCAAGGAAGTCGCGTCCTTGGTTCGTGATAGTCCAAGCGCCGCGTTCGCGAGTGATGAGGCCTTGGCTGAACGCATCAAGATCCGGCGCAAGTTCAGCGAGACGCTTCATACGCAACGTCCATTCAGGGCCGCTCGTATAGAAAACCGCGAGATGCAGCTTGATAAGCTCAAGGTTTCCCCGGCCGTCTGGCTGCCCTGCCAAAATCTTCAATATGGAAAGCTGAAAACTCACGCGCGCCACTCGAACGCAACGACTCAATCCTTACAATCTATCGGTTCTGGCCAACGGCTCATAGATCGGCCGTCAAGCTTCTCGCGGAGATGCTTGCTCGGTAAGCCTAACCGCCAAGGTTAATCGTGCCTGGAGGGTCAAAGGCAGACTTCGACAAGATAAAGGCGCTTGTAACGGAACCGATCCAGGTGGCTCCTTCCGTTACCGAAACACATCCGCCGATTCGTTGGACCATAACTCCATCACCGCCAGCTTTTCCAGGATGGTTGGGCGATGAAGTACCGGCGCTTGCCGGTTCGCTGGCGCGGTCCAGATCGGATCTGTGATCGCCTGGCATTTCATGAGCGATCATGAGCAAGGCGGTCCTTTAAGCAAAGTAGGTTTGGTCTTACCGACGCAATACTCCGACGCCGCGGCGCGATCGCGCCCGACGCATTCGAACCGTCGTTCCACAGGTCGAAGTTACATCCGAGTTGCCGTTGGTCTCGGCAGATAGATGCGCGATGCCCGCTCAAAAAAACAGTACCAAGATTGTCGATTGTGGCTGTACCACCGCGCGATGTCATGGCGCTCACGAGTAGGGCGGGATTGCAGGGGCGAACATGCAACATGTGTCATTTGAAAGCGGGTGCGGATGAAAGCTCGCGCCGCCGCGCATGTTCAACGAGCGGTCACTCGTGGTTCTCACGATCGTGATTGGAATAACGAACGCCTATAAGCGTATGGCCATTGGGATTGAAATGCACAGCAAGCTCCGGGACGATTTGAATACGGCAGAGAATGACCATCTTGTCGCGCCTGTTGGCGCTTGTCGCAGTCGCGTTATTGCCCGCTATCTCGATTCAGGCGTACAACGAAGTTAACCTTCGACGCGCGCGCCAAGTGGACGTACAGAATCAGGCGCTCGGTCTCGCTAAGCTCGCCGCCGAACAGCAGCAACAGATCGTTCAGGGCATTCGGCAGGTCCTGATTGCGCTGTCCGAACTCCCTGCGATAAAGGCGAAAGATAGCCAGGGGTGCAATGCGGCGATGGCAGGGATGAGGTCCCGGTTTCCGGCTTTCCTCACTTTCGTCGCGACCGATCTGAGTGGCCAGCCCTTCTGCGATACAAACACAGATCGCAAGCCGGTGAATGTCTCCGGGCGTCCCTACTTTGCGGACGCGTTGAAGACGGGCGCGTTTACGGTGGGACAATTCTCGATCGGTCTGTCCGTCGATCGGAAACTCATTCAGTTCGCGCTGCCTTTCTACGGAGATGATGGTCAGCCAGGGGGCGTCATCATTGCGCCTCTCGGCCTGGACTGGTTAGCGGACTACATCGCGCGCGCGGGTGTTCCGGCGGGAGACGCGCTGGCCATCACCGATCGCAACGGCACCTACCTTGCCCGCTATCCGGACAATGACCGATTTGTCGGTAAGAAATTGGTTCGCGTTGGTGATGAGAGGCAGTATGGCGACGGTCTCGCAGCCGACCTGGTTGATGTCGACGGCGTCGAGAGGATCGTGGGTTTCTCGACTCTCGGGCCCGATTCTGGGGGACTTCGCGTCAGCTTCGGCCTCGACAAGGCGAACGCCTTTGCCGAGATCCAGAGCCGGACCCGACACGACATCTTCCTCATCGCCCTCAGCGCCATGATGGTGCTGGGCCTGACGCTGCTCGGCGCCCGGCAATTCATCCATCGGCCGCTCGGACTATTAGTTGACGCCGCGAACCGATGGCGTCTCGGCGACTATGCTCGCCGTGTGAATATCCGCGGCAGTTCTGAAATCGCGGGCGTAGCCGGCGCCTTCAACACCATGGCCGATGCGCTGGATCGCCGCGAGCAGGAATTGTCCGATGCAAAAGAGAAGGCCGAGGACGCCGCGGCCCGGCTTACGATGCTCTTCGAAAGCACAACCGACAGCGTCGTGATCGTCGACCACGATTGGCGGATCAGCTTCTTCAACCAGAGGGCCTGGTCTCAGATCGCTCAGGGGCGTGATCTGATTGGAATGCACCTGCAGGCGTCGCTTCTGGATGCCGCCGATACGGGAATCGTCGAGCAGCTTCGGGAAGTCATGTCGGACCGCCGTCCGGTTTCGTTCGAAGCGCACTGTCCTCGTCGTGCCGCTTGGTATGCGATCAACGCGTTTCCTTCTGGCGAAGGGATCGCGATCTTCTTTCGAGACGTCACCGAGCAAAAGCATGCCGTGGAGGCGCGCCAGCGCATCGAGGAGCAGCTTCATCAGAGTCAGAAGATGGAGTCCGTCGGACAGCTCACGGGCGGTGTTGCCCATGACTTCAACAACCTGCTTGCCGTCGTTTCGGGAAACCTTGATCTCATCGAGCGCGCGGCAAATGACGGCAAGATCCGGCGCTTCGCCGCGACTGCGCGGCGTGCCGCCGACCGGGGGGCGAAGCTCACCGCACAGCTCCTCGCTTTCTCTCGACGGCAAAAGCTCAACCCTAAACTGATCAATGCCAACGAGCTGATCTCCAACTTCCAGGGGCTCGTCCGTCAGGCGGTCGGCGCAGAATGCGAGGTCAGGCTGAAGATCGACGAGCGATTGTGGCTCTGTCAGGTGGATCCATCCCTGCTGGAGACTGCCCTTCTCAATCTAGCGCTGAACGGCCGCGATGCGATGCCGGGCGGCGGAGTGCTCGAGATCGAGGCGCGGAACGTCGTTCTGGATCGGGAAGCCGTCGCTGGATGTCCGGCCGGATCATATGTGAGGCTGTCCGTCTCGGATACGGGGCAGGGGATGTCTCCCGAGGTGCGAGACCGGATTTTCGAGCCCTTCTTCACTACCAAGGAAGTTGGCAAGGGCACTGGCCTCGGTCTCAGCATGGTGTATGGCTTTGTCCGGCAATCCGGTGGCTATATTTCAGTCGAAAGTGCCCCTAACGCCGGCACCACGATCTCACTGTACCTGCCGAGAGCCAATCAGGAGGCTCGCGACGAGGTGGAAACTGAACAGACCCGGGCTATGCCGGGAGGCTCCGAGCGAATTCTTTTGGTCGAGGACAATGAAGATCTGTTGGAAGTCGTGTCTGCAATGCTGACGAGCTTTGGCTATCGGATTCGCCTTGCTCACAACGGTACCGAAGCCATCCGAATTCTCGACAGCGATCAGGGGTTCGATCTTCTGTTCAGCGATGTTGTCATGCCGAATGGTCCCAATGGCGTCGAGCTTGCTCGCGAAGCAAAGCGGCGGAACAGCAGGATCAAGATATTACTTACGTCGGGCTACGTGGGAGACGTGCTCGCGCGTCACGGGGCGACAGACGAGTTCCCGATTATTCACAAGCCCTTTGGCGTGGCCGAACTCGCTCAACGTCTGCATTCTCTTCTTCAGAAAGAAGATGTTTAGGCAGGCACGAAGCCAGACGGCATCGCCGTCCATAGCGACAATGCGTATTCGTCTCTAGAGCCAGCCATCTTACGGTTCTTGCGGATCAGGTCGAGGCAGCCGTGCTCGAACGCAAAGTCCCTGACGTAACTCAAGGTGGCGCAGATCGCATAGCCAGTACCGGTTGAGCGCATGGTTGCTGCCTCAATTTCGCGAGGGGCACCATGACCGAGCGACTTAAGAGCGTGCTTGCAATGTTTAGTATATAGTGTTTCACTAAACAAATCGAGCTTGGCTGAATCCCTAAGAATCCAGGCAGGCGCGAGGAAACGTCCGTTTAGTCGTTCAGCCCGTGAAGGACTGTATCGCTCTGCTCGAAGCATTCGAGCGGGTTGGAGAGTCGCGCCATGTCGATGGCCGGCCCCACTGGGAGGGAAAGCGTTATGAAACAGACAGTAAAGGCGCTTCTTACTACGTTCGGAGTTCTCGCATCCGCGCTCGGTGTCGGAGTGGGGACTACTCCTGCGCATGCGCAGGCCAAGACCATCACGCTGTGCTGGGCCGCGTGGGATCCTGCCAACGCCCTGGTCGAACTGTCGAAGGATTTCACCGCCAAGACCGGCGTCGGCATGAAGTTCGAGTTCGTGCCGTGGACCAACTATGCCGACCGCTTCCTGAACGAGCTCAATTCGCATGGCTCGCTGTGCGATCTCATCATCGGGGATTCGCAATGGATCGGGGGCGCCGCCGAGAACGGTCAGTACGTCAAGCTCAACGATTTCTTCACAAAGGAAGGAATCAGCATGGACGACTACATGCCGGCGACAGTGGTCGGCTATTCCGAGTGGCCGAAGAACAGCCCGAACTATTGGGCGCTGCCCGCCATGGGTGACGCGGTGGGCTGGACCTATCGCAAAGACTGGTTTGCGCGGCCTGAGATCCAGGCGGATTTCAAGGCCAAGTACGGCCGCGATCTCGCCGTGCCGAAGACGCTCGATGAACTGCGCGACATCGCAAAATTCTTCCAGGGCCGCGAGATCGACGGCAAGAAGGTCTATGGCGCTTCGATCTATACCGAGCGGGGCTCGGAAGGCATCACCATGGGCGTGTCGAACTACCTCTATGATTACGGCTTCCAGTATCAGGATCCGAAGAAGCCGTATTCAATGGACGGGTTCGTCAACTCGCCTGGCGCCGTGAAGGGGCTCGAGGCCTACAAGGAGCTCTACAAGTGCTGCACGCCCCCCGGCGCATCCAACTCCTACATGTCCGAAGGGCTTGATGCGTTCAAGTCGGGGCAAGTCGCGCTTCAGATGAACTTCTTCGCCTTCTTCCCGGGCCTCTACAAAGATCCGAACGTCGGTGGGGACAAGATCGGCTTCTTCAGCAATCCCGCCGGCCCCGCGACTCGGGCGACGCAGCTCGGCGGGCAGGGCATCTCGGTCGTTTCTTATTCCAAGAACCAGGCCGAGGCGCTGCAATATATCAAATGGTT
Source organism: Bradyrhizobium sp. S3.7.6 (assembly GCF_054061875.1). Taxonomy (NCBI): domain Bacteria; kingdom Pseudomonadati; phylum Pseudomonadota; class Alphaproteobacteria; order Hyphomicrobiales; family Nitrobacteraceae; genus Bradyrhizobium; species Bradyrhizobium sp. S3.7.6. Next base: position 2,182,362 of record NZ_JBSSEQ010000001.1, read on the forward strand.
CTCCGGTGGAGATGTGCAGAAGAAGTGGTGGGCGCTAGGCGGCTATTCCTGCGCCAAGTCAGTGTTGAACGATCCGGGCTTCCCGAACAGCGCGCCGTTTGCCGGCGAGTTTTTGAAGTCGATGGGAATGGTCGTCGACTTCTGGGCCGAGCCTTCCTATGCCCAACTCCTGCAAGCCGAACAGAAGCGCGTGCATGACTACGTGGTGGCGGACAAGGGCACCGCGCAGGAAGCGCTCGATGGCCTGGTCAAGGACTGGAAGGCGATCTTCAAGGAAGAAGGCAAGAAGTTCTAGGGCAAACGCCTGGAGCGCACGCCGAGCGCGCTCCAGGCTCTCTTCGGTAGAACCCGCAGGCGTCGCATAGTCGACAATCGCGACGCCAGGATTGACCAGGGCCATGAACGATTTGAGCACTTCGTCGCAGATCACCTACCGGGCCGTCCCGATCCGACCAGGCGTGATACGTCGTATCCGCGGCCTTTCGGACCAGGCGCTCGCATGGCTCTTCATCACGCCGACGATCGTGCTGCTGCTGGCGATCAATATCTTCCCGCTGGTATGGACGATCTACCTGTCATTTACCAACTACCGCGCCAATCGGCCGAACGCGCCGACGCTATGGCTGGGGACCGATTGGTACCAGTCGATCCTGACCGATCCGGATATCTGGGCGGCAATGCAGGTCACGGCGCATTTCGTGGTTTGGACCGTGCTGATCGAGACTGTGCTCGGATTCGGCCTTGCGTTCCTGATCGACAAGAAATTCCGTGGCCATGGCCTGTGGACCACGATCATTCTGTTGCCGATGATGCTCTCACCAGCGGTTGTCGGCAATTTCTGGACCTTCCTCTATCAGCCGCAGATCGGGCTGTTCAACTACGTGGTCGCCTTCTTCACGGGGCGCGGCGCTTCGTCGTTCCAGATGCTGGGAGACGTGACCCTCAGCCCGTGGGCCATCGTCATCGTCGACGCCTGGATGTGGACGCCTTACGTGATGCTGATTTGCCTGGCGGGGCTGCGGTCGATCCCGGATTACATTTATGAGGCAGCGGAGGTCGACCGCGCGTCGAATTGGCGGCAGTTCTGGTCGATCACGCTGCCGATGGCTCTGCCGTTCATCATGCTCGCGGTGCTCTTTCGCGGGATCGAGAATTTCAAGATGTTCGACATGGTCAACCTCCTGACCGGAGGAGGGCCGGGCTCGACCACGGAAGTCGCTTCGATCACACTGAAGCGCGCGGCCTTTGAGAGTTGGCGAACCGGCTATTCCTCGGCCTTCGCGATCATTCTGTTCGTGACAGTGTTTGGCCTTGCCAACATCTACGTCAAGGCGCTGAACCGGGTGAAAAGCAGATGAGCGCCTCAAATGCAGCCCACTCAGTCGTCGAACCGTCGACCGGCACTCGCCGCTTTGCCGGTCTGCTCGTCATACTCTATGCCATCATAACGATGGTTCCGCTGATATGGATCGTGCTCACCTCGTTCAAGTCGCCTGACGATGCGATCTCCTATCCGCCGAAGGTCCTCTTCAAGCCCTCCCTTGAAGGCTATTGCAATGTCTTCACAACACGCTCGCGTCAGACTCAGGAGTTTATCCAGACGCTGGGGCCGCCGCAGGGGCTTTGTGACAACATCGCGCGCAGCCGCAACATGGTTGTCGCCGGGCCGTCGAACTACGTGCCGCGCTTCATCAACTCGCTGATCATCGCCTTTGGCTCGACGGTGCTTGCCGTCGCGCTCGGTACGCTCTCGGCTTATGGTTTTTCGCGCTTCCGCGTGCCTCTCAAGGACGACCTCCTGTTCTTCATTCTGTCGACCAGAATGATGCCGCCAATCGCGGTCGCGATCCCGATCTACCTGATGTACCGGACCGTCGGGCTATCGGATACCCGTCTCGGGATGATCCTGCTCTACACTTCGGTGAACGTCTCGCTCGCTGTCTGGCTACTCAAGGGCTTCATCGACGAAATCCCGCGTGAATACGAAGAAGCGGCAATGATCGATGGCTATACGCGCTTTCAGGCGTTCGTGAAGGTGGTTCTACCGCAGGCGACGACGGGGATCGCGGCGACGGCGATTTTCTGCCTTATTTTTGCGTGGAACGAATACGCCTTTGCTGTGCTTCTGACCTCTGGCAACGCTCAGACCGCGCCCCCATTCATTCCGATCATCATTGGCGAAGGCGGCCAGGATTGGCCGGCCGTAGCCGCCGGCACGACGATCTTTCTTGTGCCGATCGTCGTGTTCACGGTGCTGCTTCGCAAGCATCTTCTGCGCGGGATTACCTTTGGGGCCGTTCGCAAATGAACCTTGATGTGAACACGTCAACGCCGAACGTTAACCTGACGAGCAGAATGTTGCGGCGCGGTCCGCTGGAGGCCATCGCGACGGCGATCATTGCCGCAGGCGTGGTCATGCTGATGCAGCCGTTTTTTCTGACGCTTTATTCCTGGTCTTTCGCGGTCACTCTCTTTGGGACGGTGATGTTCACGATCGTCTCGAAGGTCCGGGAGTAGCGCTCGATGGCACAGATCAGGGTTGAAGCGCTCAACAAATCCTTTGGAGAGTTTCACGCAGTCAAGGGCGCGAGCTTTACGGTGGATGACGGCCAGTTCCTTTGTCTGCTTGGGCCGTCCGGCTGCGGCAAAACGACAACGCTGCGGATGATTGCAGGACTGGAATTGCCGACATCCGGCACGATCAGGCTCGACGGTGAGGACGTGACGATGAACCGTGCCTCCGCGCGAGATATCGCCTTCGTCTTCCAGCTATTTGCGCTCTATCCGCACATGAATGTCCGGCGCAATATCGGCTTTCCGCTTAAATGCGAGGGCATCGGAGCCGCGGAGTGCGACCGGCGCGTGGTGGAGGCCGCTCGGATCCTGCGTATCTCCCACCTCCTTGATCGGTCGGTTTCGACCCTCACCGGCGGCGACCGTCAGCGCGTCGCGCTTGGGCGGGCGATCGTCCGCAAGCCGAAGTGCTTCCTGATGGACGAGCCGCTCGGAGCGCTCGATACCGAGATGCGCGAGGCGATGATCCAGGAATTGCGCGCGCTGCATGACCGGCTTGGCGCGACCACCGTTTACGTCACGCATGATCAACTGGAGGCCATGGCAATGGCGGACCTGATTGCGGTGATGAACAACGGCGTGGTCGAGCAGATTGCGAGTCCGCGCGACATTTATGACCGGCCTGTTTCGCTCTTCGTCGCGGACTTCATCGGTTCTCCAGCGATGAATTTCCTGCCGTTTCGCGGCAGCCTGCAAGCCGGGGCGCAGGCGATCCGGCTCGGGGATCGCGACGTTGCGATACCCACCGCACGCGAGGCTCTGGTGGAGAGCGACCTTGTCCTGGGCGTCAGACCCGAGCATGTGCGTTTTTCCAATAGCGGCATGGTGCGGGGCGAGATCTATGGGTCGGAATATCTCGGCACGACGCAGATCGTGACGGTGACGACGCCTTACGGCGCTCTCAAGGCCCGCTCGCCCGCCAGCATGCCCTTTCGGATTGGGATGAATGTCGGGCTCGATTTTCGGCCCGATACGTTGTCGCTCTTCGACCAGGGGTCGGGACGGGCAATACGCACCGCATTGCACGAGGGAGGCAAGCATGGCTGAAGTCGAGATCGGGGCGGTCTCCAAGGCGTTTGGCAAGACGCAAGCCGTCGTCGATCTGTCCCTCACCATTGGAGATGGCGAATTTGTTGCGTTGCTGGGGCCGACCGGCGCCGGCAAGACAACGACGCTGCGTCTCGTTGCCGGATTAGAGGCGCCCGACAGCGGCTCGGTCCGCATCGACGGACGCGATGTGACCAGTGATGCGCCGGCGGATCGTGACGTCGCCTTCGTATTCCAGCAATATTCGTTGTACCCGCATCTGACCGTGTTCGAGAACATGGCCTTTGCGCTACGCGCGCCGACTCGGCGCCTGCCGGAGGCCGAAATTCGCGCAAAGGTCGAACAGGTTGCGCGTCTTCTCCATATCGAGGCCAAGCTCCACAGCAAGGCGACCCAGTTGTCGGGCGGGCAGATGCAGCGCGTTGCGATTGGCCGCGCTCTGGTGCGCTCGCCCTCGATCTACCTGATGGACGAGCCGCTTTCTTCGCTCGATGCCAAGCTGCGCGGTGAAATGCGCCTGGAGCTTAAGCGCATCCAGATCGATCTCGGCGCGACGATCCTCTACGTCACCCACGATCAAACCGAGGCTATGACCATGGCATCGCGCATCGGCGTGATGGAGGCCGGGCGGCTGATGCAGATCGGCACGCCGCGCGAGATTTACGAGAACCCGGTCAACGCCTATGTCGCTGCCCGGCTCGGCCAGCCGATGATCAACCTGCTGCCGGCAACTCTGTTTGCCGGCGTTCCGCCCGGCGTTAAGACGATTGGCGCTCGTACCGAGCACCTGGCGATCGCACGCAGCGGCGGGGACGTGTCGGCCACCGTCACGCGGGTCGAACATCTCGGCGACCAGAGCCATGTCCATCTCGATCTCGGCGGCCAACCTGTCGTGACGTTGGCGGACCCTGAGGCGAGGTTAGACGTCGGCGACGTCGTGTCGCTACGCCTTAACAGGCCGCTGTTCTTCGATGCGGCCGGCGGGAGGGTCGCGGCATGAGTCTCGATCGGACCTCTAGGGAGAATCTGGTGCGGGCGCTTGCGGAATCGGTGATCCAGCACGCCGACGAACTGACCAGCCTCGACCAGGCGATCGGTGACGGCGATCATGGGCTGAACATGAAACGCGGCTTCGAGGCTGTGCTCGCGACGTTGCCCGGCCTTGCGGACAAGTCTCTGCCAGAAATGCTGAAGTCGATCGGAATGACGCTGGTCATGAAGGTTGGCGGAGCTTCTGGGCCGCTGGTTGGCACCTTCTTCATGGAGTTGGGCAAGGCGCTTCCAGAGCAGCCAACACGCGCGGAGTTTGTCGCGGCTACGGATATGGCAATCAATGCCGTAAAGGCGCGCGGACGCTCGGAGGCAGGACAGAAAACCTTGCTGGATGTCCTGGTGCCCGTGCAAGCGGTATTGGCTGCAGGCGGCGATGCGCGGGCGATTGCGTTAGAAGCGGTGCAGGCGGCCGATCGCACGACGCCGATGCTCGCTATTCGCGGCAGGGCTTCTTTTCTCGGCGAACGCTCCATTGGTCACATGGACCCCGGTTCGCGCTCAACGTCCCTGTTGATCGGGGCTGCAGTCAAAGTATTGGAATTCGAGGCAAGGTCATGAACAATCCAAATGGCGGCAATGTCGGAATCGTTATCGTTTCACATTCGCCCAAGATAGCGGAAGGCGCGGCAGATATGGTGCGCCAGATGGTGGGCAATGCGGTGCCGCTCGCCTGGACCGGCGGCGATGTCGATGGAGGGCTCGGCACGAATGTTGCTGGAATCCTGGAGGCGATCGAGGCGGCGTGGTCCGCAGCAGGTGTGGCTGTGCTCGTTGATCTCGGTGGAGCGGAGACAAATTCCGAGATGGCGGTGGAAATGTTGGCTGAAGATCGAAGGGCGCGCGTCGTCGTCTGCAATGCTCCGGTGGTCGAAGGAGCGGTGATTGCAGCGACGGAATCCTCGGGTGGCTCATCGCTCGCAGCCGTCAAGCGTAGCGCGGAGGAATTCTATGCATGATGCCCACGCCAGCCGGGCAGCTGAGACGTCGGTGCCGCTGACCGCCTCGGCGGTTCTCGTCAACAAGGTCGGACTTCATGCGCGGCCGTCGGTCAAGCTCACGCAGTGTGCGAAGAGGTTTGCCGCAAAGATCGAACTCGCCCTCTCTGGAGACGGGCCTTGGACGGATGCCAAGAGTCCGGTGAAGGTGATGCGTGTAAAAGCTCCGCAGGGGGCGACGCTGCATTTCCGGGTCGCCGGACCGGACGGAGAGGTGGCGCTTGCTGCCATGCTTGCGCTTGTGCATGACGGTTTTGGTGAGGCTTAACGGCAGTGGCAGAGATCCAACTTATCGGCCGTGCCGCATCGCCGGGCCTCGCGTTCGGGCCGGTCGCCGTGCTGACTGCGGCCGTGGCCGGGCGAATGGCGAGCGAGGATCCGGAGCAGGAGGCTGCAGCGCTGCGGGCGGCGATTGGGGGGGCGAGGGCGCAACTGGCCGAGCAGATCAAGACGATTCAGAGTGAGGCGGCAGACATTCTGGAGTTCCAGGCCGCCATGTTGGAAGACGATGCACTCACAGATACGGCATATGAACTTATCGCGATCGGGATCGCTGCCGACCATGCCTGGCGCCGGGCACTCGACCTAGAGATCGCCGGCTATCGCGCGGCTGAAGATGAATATTTCCGTGCCCGGGCCGTTGATATCGTTGACATCCGCGATCGCGTGCTTGCGCATCTGGGCGGTGTGGATGTTGTCGCCGGAATCGCGGGCGGTTCGATTGTTGCGGCTGAAGATATCACGCCTTCGACCTTTCTTGCGACTGACTGGTCGCAAGGCGGCGCGATCGCGCTGGCCAGTGGCTCACCTTCCTCGCATGTCGCCATGTTGGCGCGAGCGCGCGGGGCGCCGATGGTCGTTGGGTTAGGTCCGTTGTCGTGGCATGGACAGCCACCCGTCTTGGCGCTGGTGGACGGCGACGCCGGAAGGGTCATCTTCGATCCGGAGCCGGAGACCATCCGTCTCTTTGAGCTGCGTATGGCGGCTGCGAAGGCCGAACTGGCTGTCGCCGAGGAGACCAGCCTTGCGCCTGCCTTCGTCGCCAATGGTCGGCGGATAGCGGTTCTGCTCAATGTCGCCGGGCCTGAAGACCTTGCAAACCTTGATTCCGCAATTTGCGACGGCATCGGCCTTGTACGCACGGAATTCCTGTTCGAGGCAGCCCACGGCCTGCCGGACGAGGAAACGCAATACAGGGTCTATCGAGACATTCTCGTCTGGGCCCAAGATAAGCCGGTGACGATCCGGACCTTGGATGCAGGCGGAGACAAGCAGGTTCCCGGTTTGACGGTCGAAGGTGAGAGCAATCCGTTTCTCGGCCTCCGCGGTATCCGCCTCTCGCTCGCGCGGCCGGAGGTGTTTCGCATGCAGCTCCGCGCGCTCTGCCGTGCGGCTGTCCATGGCACGCTGAAAGTGATGTTGCCCATGGTTGCGGTCCCGTCGGAATTGGACCGCGCGAACGAAATACTTGACGCGGAGTTCACAGCCCTCCAAGCGAAAGGAGTTGCCTGCGCTCGACCGCCGCTCGGCATTATGGTCGAGGTTCCAGCGGCGGCGCTCTGTGCAGCGGATTTTGGCGCTGCATTCTATTCCATCGGTTCGAACGATCTAACCCAGTACACCATGGCGGCGGCGCGCGACATCGGCGCAGTCGCTGACCTCAATGATACCAGCAATCCGGCTGTGCTGGCACTGATAGCCGCGACCGTCGAGGCCGGGCTAAAGCGAGGCGTCGAGGTTTCGCTCTGTGGCGACGCCGCGGCCAACACTCACCTCACGGCGGCGCTGCTCGCGACCGGATTGACAACTCTCTCTGTGTCGCCGATTGCCGTCGCACGGCTCAAGGCCGCAATCGCAAAGGTGAGTTCATGAGGGACGATGTCGGCAAGGACACGCCCGGTGACAAGAATGTCGCAGAATACAAAATAATCCTGCGAAAGGTACTCGACAATCGGCCCTCGGGGACGCGCCTGAAGCTTGCGGCGGCGCTGGGCAAGAATCGTTCGTTCGTGAGTCAAATCACGAATCCGGCTTATCTGGTGCCGATCCCGGCGAAGCATGTCGCGGTCATCTTCGACGTCTGCCATCCGTCCAGCGCCGAGCGTGCGGCATTTCTCGATGCGTATGGCCGCGCGCACCCCGGAAGACTGCGCGCACCCCACCGCGAAGCGCGCACGCGTGTCATTACCGTGACCGTTCCTGAACTTGGTGACGACAAGAAGAATCGTGCGCTCGAGCAGCTCATCGTGGATTTAGCCGCGCAGCTCGCGCGCTTTGCGGAAAGCGTCGGTTAGCCATTGAATCGAACTTTAGACCGGACTGGGAGAACGCTCATGAAAAAGCTGATCAACAGCGCCGATACTGTACTCGAAGAAAGTCTTGACGGCCTCGCCGCAGCGCACGCCGATATCCTGCTTCTCGGCGCCGAGCGCAAATTTGTGCGCCGTCGCACGTTGAAACCGGGCAAGGTTGCGCTGATTTCGGGAGGCGGCTCGGGACATGAGCCGCTGCATGCGGGCTTTGTCGGCCTGGGCATGCTCGACGCGGCTTGTCCTGGCCAGGTCTTCACCTCGCCGACGCCAGATCAGATGATCGAGGCTGCGGAGGCCGTCGACACCGGCGCAGGTGTGCTGTTCATCGTCAAAAACTACGAAGGCGATGTGATGAATTTCACCATGGCAGCCGAGATGGCCGGCCGAGAAGTCGCAAGCGTGGTGACGAACGACGACGTGGCGGTCGAAAAGTCGACCTACACGACCGGTCGTCGCGGTGTCGCTGGAACGTTGATCGTGGAAAAAATGGTCGGCGCCGCTGCCGAGACCGGAATGCCGCTTGCCGCGCTCAAGGCGCTCGGCGATGAAGTCAACCGGCGTACGCGCTCGATGGGGGTAGCTCTATTGCCATGCACTGTGCCGGCCGCCGGACGGCCAAATTTCACGTTGGCCGACGATGAAATGGAAATGGGCGTCGGCATTCATGGCGAGCCTGGCCGGCGCAGGGTACCGTTGGCTTCCGCCGATGCGATCGCCGCCGAGGTGCTCGACGCGATCCTGAAGGATCTTGCGCCGAGCAAGGGCAGCGAAGTGCTGCTTCTCGTTAACGGATTTGGTGCGACGCCTCTGATCGAACTCTATCTGATGGTCAATGTCGCAAAGCGGACTCTGGATCGCGCGGGGATCACGGTGACGCGCTTCCTGACCGGTTCCTACGTCACATCCCTCGACATGGCCGGTGTCTCGATCACCGTATCGGTGCTCGATCGCAAAGCCACGACATTATGGGATGCCCCGGTGCAGACCGCAGCTCTGCGTTGGGGCGTCTGATTTCCGCGCGCGGCTCATTTTTTGCTGATATCGCAGATCTGCGTCGTGTGGGGAGAGGCGTTAGCGGTCTCCTGACTCGCACCCTGACGCCTCATCTTGTCGGTTCTCGCGAGCCGGGCCGCCCGTGCCGGGTGTGCCCGCCGCCTCCCTTTGTGCCCGGAGCCCCGTCATCCGCTATCCGTAGCGGCTTGCCTGTCCCGCGCGACCGGGCGCATCCTCTCTCGCATGGGCAGCAATCGTTCGAGTAGAGGAGCAGAACAGATGAGCGACCTTGTCGTAATTGCATTTCCAACCGAGGCGAAGGCGGAGGAAGTTCGTCAAAAATTGCTGGCCATGCAGAAGGAGTATTTGATCGAACTCGGCGATGCCGTGATCGCGGTGAAAGACAGCAACGGAAACATCAAACTAAATCAACTGATCAATACCACGGCTGCTGGTGCGGCTACTGGCGCCTTTTGGGGCACGCTGATTGGCCTGATCTTTTTGATGCCGCTTGCTGGTGCTGCCCTTGGCGTCGCGTCCGGCACACTCAGCGGATATTTAACGGATGTCGGCATCAACGACAAATGGATGAAAGAGACCGCTGCCGCCGTTCAACCCGGAACCGCAGCGCTCTTCGTACTGGTGCGCAAAGTCACGGCAGACAAGGTTCTTGAGAGGCTAAAAGGCGAAGGCGGCACGGTGCTAAAGACTTCTCTCGACCACACTAAGGAAGCCGCCTTGCAAGCGGCGCTGGCGGAGGTCAAAGCGGCGGTACCGGCGGCTTCGCCTCCTGATTTGCCGGGCGCTTGAAACGATGGCGACCGCCTGCCGACGACCGCTCCCGGCATTACCGCAGCCCTCTCTGGCCCAGTGACGCCGCGCCGGGTGCGGTCATTGGTGCAGTTCCGGGTCCTTTGTGAGGGCCAGAGGCAAGTGCCGGGACCGCGCGACCGCGCCGTATGAATATATTTGCAATTCATCATACCGCGTTAAATTTAGTGAGATCCGTTCACGTGCCTGAGCCCGAGGCACAGCGTTGACCTAGATCAAACCATTGATGGCGGTGACGTTCTTCTGAACGGAGAGGGCCGCCGGGTGAGTGTTCGGCTGGGCTTGTTCTTTAATTCCCAGGATTTTGATCTATTTCGCCAAATGCGTGAGGGATGCAGATGTCGGACAATCCCATCGACGTGATCGAAGCCGCCATTCGCTCCGCCTTCACCAGTTACCCAAAGGAAGACGACCCGGATTGGAGAAGTCCGCACTGGATCAAGTCTGAAGAGTGCACGCACTTGGCACAGGGCATACTGCTGGAATTGCACGCAAACGGATTTGAAATCGTGAAGAGGCAGACCTGATAGATCGGCGGCGGGCCCGCGCAATTGGTCATTTGAAGTGACCAGATCTCGCGACGTGACACAGGCTCGACCCAGGCGGCCAAGGCGCGCCGCTCGACCGGCACCTTGCGGGCGTTACCATTCTTGCCCGTGCGCTTCCCAACTGCGGCAGATGTCGCAGTTGATTTCTTTCGCTCGAACCTTCGTTGCGGCATCGCCTCTGCGCCAGTGCCGCCGGCCGCACCGCCTCGACCGCCTCGATCACGCCAGAGGCGCGTGGGAAAGGGAGGGAGAGCTTAAATGGAGCGGGCTGATGGCAAGAGCGGTCAGACGCGAACCAACGATGCCCCTATTTGCTTTCCGGGGTCCCTCGGAGACCAGGGCCAAACGGGGGTGATCGATTGTCGCACTTGCGCCACATGGCGCGCCGCCTTTGTGTACGGGACCGCATAAAAATTAAACCAGGAATGCGCGATGGCAAAAATCCTCGTTGGCGTTGTTGCGATGCGCCGAACAATGTACGCTCGGCGAGCGGCTCAGGCTGTATGTCGAAGAGAACTTCCATAATGCTTGAAGAAGTTATCAAGCTTCACTGGTTCGCCGGTATCTCGCCAGAACAGTCTTTTACCGAGGCTGGCCGCCACTGCGAGGCGGTGGTGGCCGCCGATTAAAGTATGGTCATCGGATGCTGTTGCGATGATCTCGCCGTCTTCGTCCACGATTTTCATGTGCTGCCTCCAATCCAGCGTGCGGCCAGGCCGCCGCGATGGTGCGCAATCTATCTAACCTTATGCGGGCCCTGGGCGTTCCAACCCATGAAGATCACGGCTTCCGTATTCGACATGCGCCACATCGCCGCCCTTTATGTACCAACTGGCAAGGCCCGATTGCGGAGGGCGCGCGCCAGCACTCGACGGTCCCGGACCTGGAAGCCGCCCGGCGATGACAAATGGGCAAATTGTTTGTTGTGGATCAATTCCAAGGTGCCCAGACAGTCGTACGCTGCGCCGAAAATGAGGGAGGTTCCACATGGCATCAATCTTCTCGACGCCCCATCCAGAAAAATGCCCTCAATGTGGTTCTGGGTTGGTCCATCTAGAGTGGCGTGAGCGCGTCAATGCCCAAGAAATCCATGACCTTTGGCGCTGCTTTAACTGCAAAAGCGAGTTTGTCACCGCCGCCACTCCTGATGAGAGAGAACCCTCGGTCGTCGAGATAACCAAGCCCTTCTTTACGAGCCTAGTAGTCTAATCGACTGGCGTGGCTCGCGCTTTACTTGACGCCTTGACCGCCGACGCGCGCCGTTCGGCGGAGATCGTGCGGCGTGAAGCGCTTGAGGCCCAATAAATCACAGAGCCGGGGCGTCTTGCTCTTGTCCTCGTTCCGGCGCCAAACGCCACTCTTTGCGACGATTGAGCAAATAGGTCCTTGCCGTTACCTACTGTGAGCTTCGTCAGGCAGGATGCGAACGAGCAAGCGCATCCGGTCCTCCACTGGCCCAGGAAACAGGCTAAGGTTGCAGCCCCCATCAAGGGTCAAAAGGACAAGCTCGATGACCACAATCAAGTTCTTGGCGACTGGATTGATCGCGATCACCGTCCTTACAACGACCGCCGTGGCTCGCGAGAAATTCGCAGCCGGGCCAACGCGCATCACGGTGTACGGCAAGCCCTGTCATATATTCAATACCGGCCCCGGCGGCTGCTGGATTGTCTGGGAGGGCATTCCAATATGGTTCGGTCCGTCGGTCCGGGGCGTGCCCGGCCGCATTTGCGACAATGGCGACAATCCGAGGATATGTTGAGATGCGGACGATAAGAGGCGCGCAGCGGTATCCGAGGCAATCGCTGCGCGGTTCGGCCCTCGGCGGCGTCGGTCAGCGCGGTGGCGGCGAGAAGTACGCGCGGGTGCTTGTGCTCGCGTTTCGGCACCGTCTCGCTGAAGTGCCGGATCGCATCGGGCAACGTGATGAGCTCGGTGCCGCTGGGTAGCACGATCCGAGTGTCAAAGCGGCGTAAGCAACCATCGGATTCAGCCATGCTGACGCCAGTCCGACGGTATCCGTTCGCCGCAATCAAAGCGCGCGTATTTCTCGCGAGTCCACGCCTCATGAACGCGCGAGGCCCGGAAATTGGCCTCTGTGCTTTTGGGCAGATATTCGCTCCATGCCACCTCGAACGCCGCGCGGGAGCCGCCTCGAACGACGGCGCCGAGCCTTTGCGGTGCTTGCCGGGCTTCGAGCCGGGATAGAAGCCGCACTGCCATTGCCAAACCTCGGACGAGTCTGGGGTTTCCGACGGCTTTTGCTATGCTGCCGACGTGATGTCGTCAAAGTGGATGTGCCAGCAATCGCTGCGGTGCGGATCGCGCCGGCGGGTGAGGACGGGCATAGGCGCATTTGAGCGGGGCCGGCAAGGTGCGGCGACCCGGATTGGCCGCGCCCGCTACTGGTCGAGCGGCCCCTTCCAATCTGTAAAGTCGTATACGGCCCACCATCGATGCAGTGTCTGCCCGCACGCTTTGCAATCGAAGCGCCCGCTTGCCACGACCGGCCGCCTTATTTGGATAGCGCTGTGAAGCGTCCCGCAAAACAAGCAACTAAAAAAAACGCGCATTGGTCATCGATCCCCGGTCGAAGTGCACCCCGTGCGTTGGGCCAACTGGGTCGCCATAGTAAAAAGGGCAGTTTGTATCTTGGCAGTTCAGGCCGAATATTTGTGAGTTCGCGCCAACGAGGGTCCTCGGTCGCGATGGGCCCAGGGTGCAGTGAGTGCACATAATTCACAAAGGACAAAAGGCCCGGCTGGGCCGGGCCCCATTGCACGCCACTCGCGTCGGTGACTTGTGAGTTCAGAGGCCAAAGGACCAACCGATTGCGAGACGCTGGCTCACTGGCGAATCAGTACCGTAATTTGTCGACACAATTGAGGCCAACGACGGTCGTCCCCGAGCATCTCAAGCTCGGCACTATGCGGCAGTCACGGCCATGGCAGCGATCCTCACGGCCTATCCCTTCGGCGGCTGCAATTCCCCAGCAAACCACCTGGCGACCTCGGGCGACGTGATCGGATCGGCTTCCTCGCAATGCAAGCATGTCGGCCGGAGTGGGCCCTTGCCATCCGGTCGCGCTATCAGGACCAGCGGCTTGCCGCAACGCGCACAATTTAAGGTTTTGGATATCCCGTCCATCGCCTCATTATGGCGCGTGGAACCGGAGAGTCCAGATATTGATGGCGATCTCCGCGACTGACACGCACACAAATTCGCGAATGCCTCATCAGGCTACCGCATCGTCCAGCCACAGTTCGAGCAGCGCGCGATCTGCGTCGCATCCCCTCGGCCGCCAAGAGCACCTGGGCGCGCGTAGGCGCGGCATGCACCTGCGGCAGGCCGGTAGCGCAAGCATGGATGACGCTTATTGCCGCTGGCTTCGCCTGGGATCGAATCAACATCTATCTAGCAATGGTTGGCCTGGGCCTAGCGGCGGCGTCTTGGCTGATCGGGTACGCGCTTCGATACGTTCTCACGGGCGGAGATGATGTCATGTCGAAATTGAAGAGAGGCAGTTGAATAAAGCCCACTTCAGTTGGTAGCTTCTGGACGTCGCCTGTTGGCCCTTAGAACGAGCTGACACCGGCCTCAAACGGCAAAGCGACGCGGATCACTCCATCCGGAACAGCCTCGAAGCCGCTTCTGCGCCGAAAAAGGCCAACTTGGAATGATCACATCAGGTTCACGCGCCTGAAGCTTTACTGGGCCATTGCCGTGGTGTTGCTCTTGCGAAGTCTGTCGAGGTCCTCATCAACCGCCAGAGCCATCGGCGTATTCCGCGGCGTCATCCGGTACGTCTGCAAAGAGGGGGCGGCCGCGACCAAAGCGGGCCACGCCGCCTCCGCGTCGGCGGCATGGCCGGTACGAATAAGCGACGATAGCCAGACCGCCTTGCAGACGCCTATCGCAGGTGTTCGATCCATACATTCGCGGGCGAAACGCAGCGCATCCTCGTAATCCTGCACGGAATAGCGCAGCCTTGCCCCGTAGAGCGCGTAGTGTGCTGGGCGTACCGGGTTCCAGGAGATCGCCTTCTCGAAGGCTTCAATCGCTGCCTGGGTTCGACCGGCATAATGCAATGCACCGGCAAGGACGACCCAGTTGTCCGGATCGCCAGGGCCGAGCTCGATCGCCCGCTCGGCCGCGCTCACCGCTGACTCAGGGTCCTGACCTGCGTCGGTTACTAAGGACAGCACTCGCCACGAACTGGCACGCAGCGGGTCCAGCGCAATCGCGCGCCTGACGTCGGCGATCGCCTGCGGCAAGTCCTGACGACTGAGCCCAGGATCGTGATGGCCAAAAATCAGCATCTTCTTCACTAGTCCGAGTCCCGTCCACGCGGGCGCGTAGTTCGGATCAAGGCGGACCGCCAGTTCGAGTTCCTGCCGCGCTTGGCGGAGGCTCTCGGAACTTGGTGCCATGGTCAGCGCAAGCGTGCGCAGCACGCGCGCATGCACATCAAGCGAGGCCGGCGCGCGGCTCCGTAACGCCGCCCGGTCCGACTCGCGCACGGTTGCACCAAGCGAGGCGCTGATCCGAGAGATCAACGTTTCAGTAACGTCGGGCAGGTCCTGCGCAGTGGGCTCGAACCGGCCGCTCCAGACGATGCGGTTGTTGCCGGAATCGATCAATTGCACGTGGAGCTGCAGCCGGTCGCCGCGTCTCTCTGCGCTGCCATCCACAAGGTAGCGAGCGCGGGTCATCGCGGCGATCTGGGCCGGCGACAGGTTCTTGCCGCTAAGCTCGGCTGTGGCGAGGGTTGAGACGATGTGCAGGTCGGGGTTGCGCGCAAGTTCGGAGGCAATCATGTAGGCTAATCCGTTGCCGTCCGGACTGCCTTCCTGAGAGGTGTTGAGTACGCGCAGGGGTAGAACCGCAACGTCGGCCACCATCCTGTTGTGTACCTTGGGGGGCCCGGAGCCGGCGCCGGGCAGTAGAAGTTGCCAGACCAGCATGATCGCGACTGCCACCATCGCAAGGGCGGCGGCAAGGCGATAGAATCTTCGCACATCGCGCGGCGCCGTGTCGGCTGCGTCAACGATCAGAAGGTAACCACGTCGTGGCATCGTCCGCACGACCTGCTGCCGGCTGTCACCGAGCGCGCGCCGGATCTCGACCACGCATTGCACGAGCGAGTCGTCGGTGACCGAAACGCCCGGCCACACTCGCGCACCGAGATCGAGTTTTGTAACCAGCTCTCCGGGACGGCGCCCCAATTCAAGCAACACTGCCAGAGCCTGAGGCCGCAGCTCAACGGCCTGGCCGTGCCGGTCAAATAACTGCGCCTGATCCAAATTGAGCGTGTATCCGTTCAGCCGCAGGCAGGTCATGCGCACACCTCCCGCCATTGATCTTAGCGGAACGGAAAGTGCGTCTCAAGGCAGCGGCAGAGCCCGATTTCGTCCTTTATCGTGCCTTTTCGTACGGTTTTCCCGCAGACCTGCACTACGTTGACAACCGGAGAGCCGCTGCCCTGAGCCCGCGGTAACCGAATAACGCGATACCGAGAAAGCTGCACCGCGCTCACAGGGCGCAGAGTGTGTCCAGTGCCAGACGGTGGTCTCTTTCTTCTCGCGAGATTGCAAATGCGGAAGAGATTTTCGATAGCCATCACAGCGGGAAGGGCGCATTGCGGCGGAGCCGACCGTCATTCGCGCGCGCGCCGGGGCAGCCGTTACTTCATTGTGTCGATACTGTGCGCGGCCTGCATCGTTCAGTTCGCAACCAATCCAGCGCGGGCTCAATGCACGGCTCGCGATGTCTTGCAAAACCAGCTGAAGCTCAAGACGCGCCCCGCCGAAGTGTCCCAGCAACTCATTCAGTCCGGCCGCGATGTGGCGACATGGAAGACCATTACCATTGGTACCTTCGCTGATCCGCTTGGACTGCGCAATAAGCTGGACGGCATGGGTTGCGGTATCGGGGGGCAGGCCGCTGAAATACTTGCTCGACCGACATTCATCCTTGGCTCTCGCAAGACAGACGTGGAGCTTATCCTCGTATCGCCAGCCCAGCTTGGATTCACGTCCGATACTGTGACCTTGGCTGATGTTTACGCGCGTGCTCGACAGCTCGGCTTCGAACTCGCGGCAGCCGAAGTCGGCCCGCAATTGCGCATCCAATATCTTGACCAGCCTATCGGTGAATTTCTCATCATCGGAATGGAGCCAATCAAGACGTGGAGTGGCGAGCCGATTGTTCTGAATGTAGCAAATGGCGGCGCCGGATTGATCCTCATCGGCCAGGACGGCAAAGCCGCCTCCGAAATACATGTGACATCTCGGTTCGTCTTCGCGCGCTCGCATCAATCCGCACCCGGCACTGGACCGATCGATCAGGCAGCGGCGTTTCTGCCACCATGAAGAGGAACCAGCAGCGAGGCCACCATGCTTCATCGTGTCTCCATCGCAGCGGCATTGATCGCCGGAGTGATCGCCGGAGGTGAAGTCGCCAACACGGCCGCCCTCAATTCGGGGTACCGAGTGGTTGCCGGCAGCGAGCAGCCATCGGTTGATGTCGAACTCGTTCTTGCTGTTGATGTCTCCTATTCAATGGATCCTGGCGAGCTTTTGCTTCAGCGCGAGGGTTACGCGGAGGCCATCGTTTCCAACGAATTTCTCCAGGCGCTCAAGGCCGGGCCGAACCGAAGGTTGGCCCTGGTCTATGTGGAATGGTCTGGACCGAACGATCAGAAAATCATCGTGCCGTGGAGATTGATCGACAGCCGCGAATCTGCAGCTGCGGTGGCGGCGGAAATCGCGAAAGCGCCGGTTCGCATGGGCTCACGCACCTCGATCTCTGGCGCGATAAATTTCGCATTGCCGCTGTTCGATGCGGATCCGTATCGTGGACTGCGGCGTGTGATCGACGTTTCCGGCGATGGCGTGAACAACGACGGAAGCCCAGTTACCATCGCACGTGATGCGGCGCTGGCAAGGGGCATTACCATCAACGGATTGCCGATCATGCTCGAAGGAAGGCTTCCGTCGCAAATGGACATCGACGACCTCGATCTCTATTACGAGGATTGTGTGATTGGCGGGTCAGGCTCGTTTATGGTGACGATCAGAAGCCGTGACGGGTTCAAGGAGGCGATCCGAACAAAGCTCGTGCTCGAGGTTGCCGGCGGCGTGCCCAGGGACCGGATCGTTTCGGTGACCGAAAGGGAGCCACGAATATCCTGCCTCATTGGTGAGGCAATATGGGCGAAACGAAGCCGGTGGTGAGCGCTTCGGTACCTTTTGGAAGGCGCACAGTTCGATCCGCGTTGAACGAGCGTAGTACGTCTGCTCACGGCCCTCAGCCGACATAATTGGCGTTATGGCTGACTTCCGCTTTACCGGAGATGTCCGACTTCATCATCAAATGCGGAAACCGCTTCCGTCGACCGGAAAGGCAAGGATCGTGGATGCTGTCCCCCCCACTCATCAGCAGGCGAGCTTGCCTAACACCCTCGCGGGCTGTGCACGAACGAAAAGAGCACGTATCCGGTGTGGTCGTCGCGCTGGGGGTAGCGAAGCTCGCTCCGTGCTGTTGTATTGGCGCGGCAGCTTCGGGCCTGGTGACCCGGAACGGACCTCGTCAAGCGAACGCGGCCGTTGCAGACGATCTGCACAGCGCGTACCGTCGCCGATGCCGATACAAGGAGCCCCAATGACTGATCGAGACAAGATTCTGATTGCCCTTGGCGAAAAGCCTCTGAAGGTTTTCGAAATCATGAAGCGCGTGAACATAAAGCATGAGGACGATTGCCAATCGCTCTTGTTGAAGATGCGTGACGACGGCGCCGTGAAGTTCGATATTCACAAGGGATATTGGCACGCTGTCTGACAATTTTCGATTGATCACCAGCGGCTGGTAGAGTTGCTTGCAAGTTTCCTTAGCGAAGAGAAGACTAGCCGCGTTCAACGACACTCTGAGTCAATGTGGCGCCAGTTTCGACTGAGGCATGGCGCGTGGAACATCACCGACGTCGTCAAGATCGGGCGCCTGGCCGTAGCCCATGCGTTTCATCTGTTCGTGGACCTGTGCCATTTCGGTCTCGCTGAGGCGCGGAGGTTCGCCGATCGCCAGCGCGTGGACATACATCTTCGCCAGGGTCTCCACCTCCACGGCAAGCCAAAGCGCCTTTTCAAATGTCTGCGCCGTTATGATCAAGCCATGATGGCCGAGCAAGCAGGCATTTCGTCCTTCGAGCGCATCGACGGCATAATCCGACAGCGCTTGTGTGCCGAAGCAGGCATAAGGCGAACAACGGATATCGTTGCCACCGGCTACCGCGACCATGTAGTGGAAGCAGGGAATGCCACGCTCGTGCACGGCGAGAATGGTGCTGAAGGTGGAATGCGTATGAAGCACGACGTTTATGTCGGCCCGCGCTCGCAGAATATCGCGATGAAAACGCCATTCTGAAGAAGGGCGATGGTTGCCCTGGTAATTCGCGGCAAAATCCATCGCGACAATGTCTTCTGACCGCATGCGCTCGTAGGGCAAGCTTGTCGGTGTGATTAGCATGCCGTTTGGAATCCGGTGCGAAAGATTGCCGGAAGTCCCTTGGTTGAGACCGTTTCGGTTCATCTCCTTGCAGGTATCGACGATGCCCTGGCGGAGATCGGCATGATTGCGGTCTGTCATGATGGGTGCTCCGAAAAAGAAATCCAGGATTGATAGGCGGCGGAAAGGGTGCGTTTGCACTCATCCTCGCCGAGCGGCGTGACAGCTTCAAGCACCACGCTCGAAACCGGAATCGTACGCGAAAATCTCCGCCACAGCAGCGCCGCGCCGAGCGCCGTTCCATCCCGAGATTGGCTCACGGAGACGCTCTGCGATGGCCGCAACGCGGCCAGAGCGCGCGCGAAGGGCAGGTTGGCGGCGAAGCCACCGTCGATGACGATGTGTTTCGAGCTGCCAAGCGCATCTAGACAGCGGTTTGCGCTGAATGCGGCGTAGAGGACTGCCAACCCCTGCCATTCGGCTGGCGTCTCGGGCCGCGGTCCGATAATGCGTCCGCGGTGAGCTGCACCGGGGAACAGTCCATCATCCCCAACGAAGGAGGGGAGTGCCAGGGTTCCAAGGGCCAGTAGACTCGGCAATGCGGTGAGGACGGCTGCATCAGAAGCGTCGTGGTCTCTGCTGATCAAGTCGTATTCGCGGCCTGTCGCGATCAGCGTGGAGGGTACGTTCTCACCGTCGACATCGATATTGAGCACCATGCCGCGTGTGGCGTCGAGCTTGTCTAGCGCGAGGCCGCGCTGAAAGCCGATCATCCAGGTGCCTGTTGATAGGATCGAGGTATCGGCCATGCCGGCGGCCTTGTAGCGGAACAGGTTGGCGTTGGAATCATGCACGCCGCAGAGGATTTCGGTCGAGCGCGCCAGGCCGGTACGCTTGGCTACGGCCTCCGAAATCCTCCCTAGCACCGCACCGGCGGATGCCCGCTCCGGCAGAAGACGGTCCCAGCCGCGCTTGCGCATCAGGGAGGAAGGCTGATGGTGGAAAAGGTCCCAGATATGGCTCTGAGCCGCGAGCTGTGAAATTTCACTTGCAGCACACCCGCCGAGCCGCAAGGCGAAATACTGCGCAGTCGTAAGATAGGTTTTCGCGCGGGCGAATTCGGTGGGATATGCGCTTTCCTGCCAGAGCAATTGCTTGCCGAGCCGCATCGCGCCGCTGATACCGCAAAACACTTCATCATAGGCAGGCGCAATCCGGGCGTAGGTCTGGTCGATCTCAGGCGGCGAGACCGCATCATAGTCCATCATCGGCAGCACTGGCTCGTCACCTTCGACAAGAACGGCGCCACACCCATGCGCGGTCGCGATCACCGCGCCGATGGTGTGGCGTTGCGTCACCACGGCCAAAGTGTCGAGGAACCACTCTTCCAGCCCGGCAAGATCATAGGCGGGGTATGGTCCTGCCGTGGTCGGCACATTCGGGATCGAAAGTGCTTCGAGCGGCCAGCCGTCCTCACTCGCGACCAGCAGTTTCAGATTCGTCTTGCCAATGTCGAGAACCGCGATCCGGGGAGAGGCTTCCGATCTTGTCATCGTTGTCTACCGGGGCGCTTTGCCGCCCAGATGGGGAACCGCAGCAACGGCAATCAGGATGCCCCCCCAGATCGCCAGAGTGAGGAACTGGCTGAGATTGAGAAGGTTGAACGCCGAGGAGATCACCTGAAGGATTATCAGCGCAAGCAGCAATCCGCCGACCTTGCCAAAGCCGCCAAATGGATCGACGCCACCGAGCACTGCTGCAAGAATGGTGACGAGCAGATAGCTCTCGCCATATGCCGCGTTGGCTGAATTGAAACGTGCCAGCATGACGACCGCTGCGACACCGGCGAGCAGGCTCGAGAGGACATATAGCTTGAGCAGGACGGCGCGGGTATCGACGCCGGAGTAGCGGGTTGCCTTCTCGTTCGAGCCGATCATGTAAACCCTTGCCCCGAAGGGCGTTGCGTTTAGCATGAGCGCGACCGGCAACGCACAGAGCGCCAGCACGATCAGGGCAAAAGGCACCCCGAGAACCGTTCCATTGCCGATGAAAACAATGGGCTCCGGAAATCCGGAGATGACATTGCCGCGCGTCAGGCCGATCGCGAGTCCCTTGCAGAGTGTCATGGTGCCGAGGGTTGCGAGGATCGGCGAAACGCCGAGATAGGCGATGACAAATCCGTTGACAAGGCCGACCAGTGCCGCGACGGCAAACCCTGCCGCAATCGCCAGCACCTGTACGCCGACCCAGGCAATGCCCTGAGTGCCCGGAATGTAGTGCGTCAGCAGGAAGGCAATGGTCAGTCCAGAGAGATTAGCGGTGGCGATGATGGAAAGGTTGAGGCCTCCAGATAACAAGGCCAGCATCATCGCAAGCGAAAGGATGCCGAGCTCCGGCATCTGGAAGGCCATCGATTGCAGCGTGTTGACGGAGAAAAACCGGTCGCCGATGGTAATGGCGAACACCAACCAGAGCGCGACCAACAACAGCATCAGGGTTGCGATCGTCCCGCTGCCGGCAAAACGGATCAGGCGTCCGCGAAGGGCGAGGGTGGACTCATTTCTCATGGCCGCGCGCTCCGGGTCCGCCGTTCTCGCTGCGACCAGGCTGTTGCCGAGACCGAGATCAGAATGACCAACCCGACAAAAAATGGCGACCAGTAGGACGAAACGCCAAGCAAAATGATTCCATTCTGCAGGATGGCGAGCAGTGCCAACCCCAGAAACGTGCCGAGAACGGTGCCGACGCCGCCCATCAGGCTGGCGCCGCCGAGCACGACGGCCGCAACCACATCGAGCTCCTTGCCCACCAGCACCGTCGGAGCGACGGACTGTGCAAGCTGCGCCTGGACCAGTGAGGCGATACCGGCCATGACCCCCATGTAGCAATAGACCAACATGTTGAGGCCGAAGACATGGAAGCCGAGTCGCTGCGCGGCATCGGTATTGCCCCCCATGGCGTAGATTTGACGACCGATATTGCTACGATTGAGCAGGAGCCAGGTGAAGAGAAATGAGAACCCGAGCGCGAGGATCTGCAGGTTGACGCCGTAGGACGTATCTTTGCCCCAATCGAACTCGAACCAGAATATCCCGGTCGCGAACCAGTCGGGTAACGAATAGATATATTTACCGCCCGTGAAGAAAATCAGCAGCCCATAGAAAATGTTCAACGTTGCGACGGACACGATGATTGATGGTATCCGAAGCTTCTGGATGAAGATCGCGTTGAGGGCGCCGAGCGCACCGCCAATGCCGATCGCGATCGCAAAAACGCAGATCCAGTTCGCGCCGTATGCGTTCGCCACCGTAAGCGTGACATATTGCGCCACCGATGCCGTCGCCGTGAAGGAGATGTCGATTCCGCCGGCGATCAGCACCACGAGCAGCCCGAGGGCGAGGATGCCTACGAATGCGTAGGAGGTCAGCAGGTCGAACAGATTCTGCATGGTCAGGAACTGGCCGTTCGCCGCGCCCAGGCTGACGCAGAGCACGAGGATCACGATCAACAGCCAGAACTCATGGCTGCGCCGAAACCTGCCAAATGAAGCAAACCGCGATTCAGGCATTGACTGCCTGCCGAAGCGCATCTTCGGAGGTGTCTGCGGCCATCACGTCAGTAGTCAAACGCCCTTCGCGCATCACCAGCACGCGATGGCTGTGATAAAGCACCTCGGGGATTTCGTCTGATATCATCAGCACTGCGACGCCCTCGCGGGCCAGCCGCCGGATGATCTCATAAATCCCATCCTTAGCGCGGATGTCGACACCGACCGTTGGGCTATCAAGGATAAGCACTCGTGGGTTGGTCGCCATCCATTTGGCGAGCACGATCCGCTGCTGATTGCCGCCGGAGAGCGTCTTGACCGGGTTGTTGGGATCAGAGACCTTGATTCCGAGTTCGGCGACCCATCGCGCAACATGGCTTTGCCGCGCGCGTGCGCCAATCAGGCCGAACGCGCCGGCGAGACGTTCCAACACAGTCAGCGTGACGTTCGACGTGATCGACTGGTCAAGGATGAGGCCAAGCGTAAGCCTGTCTTCAGATACGTAGGCGATGCCTCGACGGATCGCGTCTGCATTCGTGTTCAGCGCGATGCGGTGGCCGTCAAGCGCCATGGTGCCTCGATCGGGTGGGTTCATGCCGAACAGCGACAGTGCGAGCTCGGTTCGGCCCGATCCAAGCAATCCGGTAAGGCCCACGACTTCTCCGGCGCGTAATTGCAAGCTCACATCGTCGTAGTCACCATCGCGGCCAAGCCCCTGGACCTCGAGAACAACCGCACCCACGGCAAGGTCGGGCACCTGTTTCTGATACTCGAAAGCCTTCCCGGTCATCAGGTGACTGAGTTTGCTGCCGTTGATGGTCGCTGCGGCAAAGGTGCCTACCTTGGCGCCGTCCCGCAACACCGTCACGCGTTCGGCAATCTCAAGCACCTCGTCGAGGCGATGGCTCACGAATACGACGCAGATACCGCTTCTTTTCAGGTCGCTGACGAGCTTGATCAAGGTGTTGACCTCGTGGCGGGTCAGCGACGCCGTCGGCTCATCCATGATGAGAAGTTTGGCATCCGCCGCCAAGGCCCGGCAGATCGCGACCAGCTGGCGTCCGGCAATGCTGAGTTCGGAGACTTTTGTTTCTGGATCGACCTCAACGCCGACCTTCGCCATTGTGGCCATGGCGATGGCCCGCATAGAGGACCAGTTCACCGTGTGGACGCCGCCAAGATGGTGCGCCATGGCGATGTTCTCGACGACGGTGAGGTTGGAGAATAGCGATAGATCCTGATAGATGACCTGAATGCCGCAATGGGTGGAGTAGACCGGGCTTAGTTTTGGGTACTCCTTGCCGGAAATGACGATCCGGCCTCCTGGTTCCGGCGCCTCGACGCCGGAAATGATCTTGATCAGCGTGGACTTGCCGGATCCGTTTTCGCCGACAAGGCAATGCACCTCTCCGACCTCCAGCGTCAGATCGACGTCGCGAAGCGCATGCACGCCGCCGAAACGTTTTGATATGCCGGACATCTTCAGGAAAGTCGTCAAGGCTTCGTCCTGTAATGGGACCGCTCGTCAAGCGATCGCCTCGACGAGGATCGCATTCCCGGTCGGAAAGCCGGGAATGCAGCGCGACGAGGCGGCTGGGACCGGTGTAGTTCTAGAGTCCTCCGGCGATCAGTCCGTCGA
Source organism: Bradyrhizobium sp. S3.7.6 (assembly GCF_054061875.1). NCBI lineage: Bacteria > Pseudomonadati > Pseudomonadota > Alphaproteobacteria > Hyphomicrobiales > Nitrobacteraceae > Bradyrhizobium > Bradyrhizobium sp. S3.7.6. The sequence continues at coordinate 2,206,403 of NZ_JBSSEQ010000001.1, forward strand.
TGGTTTCTTTGTTGATCCGCATGATCTTGTCGACCTTGATCTGCTTGCCGGCCACATCGACCGCAGCCTTGCCGAGGCCGGGAACATCGACGCCATCCGTGATTGGCTTGCCATCAAGCACGAGCTTGGCAACTGCAACCATGGCGTAACCTGCATCGGTGGGATTCCACAGGAAACCTTCGCGGATGGTATCATCCACGATGAGCGATTTCGCCTGGCTCGGCAGCACCGTGCCGACCACGGCGATCTTCTTGCCAAGGCGTTGCTGACGCACCGCATTGCCGGCCCCGATCGGCCCATTCGAGCCGAAGCCGAGAATGCCGCGCAGGTTCGGATAGGCCTTGATCACGTCAAGCGTCGTGCGCTGGCTGGTATCGATCTCGTCGGCGCCGGGGAAACGGTCGGCGACGAGCTTCATTTTCGGGAAATTCTTCTGCTGATAGGCAATCGCGGCGTCGGCCCATTTGTTGTGAAGCGGCGTCGTCAACGTCCCGACATAAACCACGTAATCGCCTTCGCCGCCCATGTCCTTGGCGAGACGCTCCATCTGCACTTCACCGAAGCGAACGGAATCGATCAATTCGACATTCCAGTCACGGCCTTCTTGTTCGGGGCCCTCATGGGTGATGACTTTGATGCCGGCCGCCTGGGCGCGCTTGAGCACCGGCTCGCACACTTTGACGTCCAGCGGCACCAAGCCGATCACGTTGACCTTTTTGGCGATCAGGTCATCGAGCAGCTTTACCTGTTGTGCCGGATCGACGTTCGCCGGTCCAACCATGGTGGCATTGATGCTGAAGTCCTTGGCGCCCTTCTGGATTCCCTTTTCAAGAGCGTTGAACCACGGAATGCCGGCGATCTTCACGACCGTGACCATTTCCTTTTGAGCCTGCGCAAAAGCAAACCCCGGAAAACCGGTACCGGCGATCGCCGCCGCACCACCAAGCATTTTGATTGTCTGGCGTCTGTCCATTGTTCCCTCCCAGGAAGCTATTTTTGGCCTCTGCTCCTTTACCCGGCACTCGCCTGGCGGAGCAGTTGGCCTTATTCTTGATTGGCGGCGAAAATTTCGCCTCCAGCCTCAGGACTTGCCTGGGGATTAGAGACCAACGCTACGAGAGGTGTCAAGCAAGCGACGTGTCAGCTAGCCCCGCCTGTGGCGATGTCCGGGCATGGCCGATTTTGTTGCAAAAGTCGGCTGTAACCGACGGATGTCTTTCGGCCATTCGGTAAGGCCGACCGGCTTTGATCCGCCGACCCTAACGCGCGAGGCGCCTCAGATTTTGAGCGATTGCAGCAAGAACAAACTCGTCCTGGGCGCCCGTGGGCCACGAAGCCGAAGCCGACCAAGCCTCAGGATGCGCTTGAAATGCGCAAACCGCATCTCGATCTTCTTGCGCTGACGTCGCGACGTCTCGAATCCCTCGGTGCCAGCGAACGACCGGGCGACGTCCCGGGCGTGCTCATGTATGTTGCGCGGGGATCCTGCGCGATGGTTCTTTTGGACAGCACTGCGGTTTAAGCGGGCATGCGTCGCAGTCGAGCTTGCTCGCACGATACAAAAGCGTTTTGCCCCCGTGCACGGTGCCGCTCGTCCCGAGCCGCTTTCCGGCCGGGGCAGTGGTAGACGTCGCCGGTCGGATCATATCGAAAGTCGCTGCGCGAGAAGGTACCGTCATCTCGCTTCGACTTGTCGAACACGGGGATATGTGGTGCGATGCCCTTCGCCTCGACCAGCCAGTTCAGCATCGGAGCAGCCCCGTAAGCGGTATCCCCGGCAAGCCGCTCCGGCTTGAGACCAAAGCGCTCCTCTGTTCATTCGATCATTGTCCTCGCCGCTCCGACCTCGGCCTGGCGAATTCCCATCCGCCCGGCTCGCCACGAGCCTTTGCGGGCACACTTCAGGAAATCAGGCAGATGGTCTAGTGAACTAATGTCGCTGCGCCGTTTTCGAAATAATTCCGCTTGGCCGACAGCATCTGGCAGGAAGTCTGCGCCTATCGCGCGGACTTAATCGGCATGTCAAAGATCTCGCCGCTCATGAGGAGAGCGATCTCGGCGGCGGGCAGTGGCTTCTGACATTCGGACAACGGATTGAGCCAGAAATTAGAGTCAGGCAACATTTCGAACAGATTGCGCGCAGCGGCGCCAAGGCACACCTCAGGCTGCTTTATATAGTCGTAGATGCGTTTCTTTGAGGTGAAGGTGGGGTGCCATCTCATGTTCTGGAAATCGACCGTTGCAACGTTGATCTCCTCCTGAAATTTGAGCGAGCGACGGCGTCCAGGTTTCATCGGCGCTTCCGGCGTCAGAATGTAGATCTCCGTCTCGAGCAACGCGCGATAGAACGCGGGAACGACGCTGGTGTCTCTTGCGGCAGCCTGCATCAGGGCTTCGAGACTGTTTTCCGGTTCAAACATGGCGACACTCCCAATTGAACCCGACGAGGGGCTGGACTTCAACGCCTCCAGTTACAGCGCAGATCGCGCGGTCGCCGCAGAGCCTTCGCCACGATTGTGCTAATCCTTGTTGCCGCGCAGGGCACGATAGATCGTATTGCGCGACACGCCCAGGCGGCGCGCGGTCTTGCTGATGTTGTTGCCCGTTTCCGCATACGCGGTCAGCACATGCGAGCGCTGAATCTCATGCAGATTGGCCTTGAGCCCACCACCCACCGCCTTGCCGGTCAAGCGCTCGCCGCCTGAATGTGCAAGTACGGACTCGACCGATGTCTCGTCGATCAGATCTCCGGGCTCGGCCAGCGACAATCGGGAAAGCACGTTGCGCAGTTCGCGGATGTTTCCATCCCAATCGAGTTCGGCCAAACGATCGATCGCCCCTGCGGTCAAATCCATCAAGGGATCGATCTTGTGGATCAAATGGCGTGCGATCTCGGCGAAATCGGAACGCTCGCGCAAAGGCGGTAACGTCACCTCCAGCGTGTTGAGACGAAACAGCAAATCGGATCGGAACCGGCCCTTCGCAATCGAGTCGTCGAGATTGGCATTGGTGGCAGACACCAGGAGAACGTCGACCTGACGTTTGGTGCCACCGACCGGCCGGACAGTCCAATCGTCCAGAAAGCGCAGCAGCACGGCCTGCAACGTCACCGGCATGTCGCCGATCTCGTCGAGGAAGAGCGTTCCGCCGTCCGCTTCCTTGAACAGTCCCGCCGCCCCGCCCTTTTTTGCTCCCGTGAAAGCGCCTTCGGCATAGCCGAACAGCTCCGCCTCGATCAGGCTGTCAGGGAGGGCTGCGCAATTTACCGGGACGAAAGCGCCGGCCCGTCCACTGGCAGTATGAGCATGGCGGGCGAGCTGCTCCTTGCCGGTGCCGGTTTCGCCACGGATCAGGATCGGCATCTTGCGGACCGCCGCGACTCCCACCCGTTGGACAACGGAAGCGATCGCCGGATCGGCGGAGACGAACTGGGTGAGGACGTCCTTGGGCGCCGACGGCCGAGGCCGCGAGATGGCTTGCATCATCGAGAACTGGCGCGCGTTCTCGATTGTTGCGACGAACTGGCTACCGACCTCGTCCTCGAGGCGCTGGCGTTCCTTGCGCCGGCCTTCATCGACAAAGGCGTTGAATTTCGTACGAAAGACGTCGGCGAAGCGACGACCCGGTGAGGCTGGCAGACCGTGCAGCAGGACGCTTGCGGCCCTGTTGGCTGCAAGGATCCTGCCCTCGTTGTCGACGGCCAGCAGGCCCGCGCTCAACGTATGCAGATACTCGCCGCGGTTATGGAAAGCGATCAGGATGTTTCCGCGGTGATGTTCACGGAACAGACCATTCTCGATCTGGGTTGCCGCCATCACGACGAGCGCCTGGGTATGCGCCTGCCTCGACATGCAGTCCGATGACGCGTCCAGTATTCCGGCCAGTTCGCCATCGGGCGCGAAGATTGGCGCCGCGATGCAAGTAAGATTGTTGTAGCGCGAGAAAAAGTGCTCGCCCCCGTGAACGACGATAGCCCGCTTGAGATACGCAGCGGTGCCGAGGCCGTTGGTACCGCAAATGGCTTCAGTCCAGATAGTGCCGGGCCGAATGCTCGCTGCGTTCGAGGCATCACTGAAGCTCGAGTCCGAGATGATGTCGAGCAGCAAGCCGTCGGCATTTGCAAAGGCGATCATGAAATTGGAGCCGGCAATCTGCTGATGCAGCGTGTGCATCTCCGCTAGCGCCAAGCCGCGAATCAGTGAACAGCGCTGCTGCTCCTGGCGCAAAACAGCGGCGCTCACTAATTCGGGCGAAGGAGGGCGCAATGTATCGAGACCAAGCGAAATGCAGCGCATCCAGCTGTCGTAGATATCGGCCGATAGAAGCTCTGCCGGCGGCGCGCCGCGCTGATCGAGCGTCATCCAAGCATTGTCCATGCGTCGGCTGGCGGTCAGCATCATAGCTCCTCCGGGAGTCGCGGCTTGGCGATTTCCTCTTGGTCGTAGCCCGGTTCGGGTCGTTCTCGCGCGTGGCGCGGTTCTCACGATCATAGATCAAACAATCAAAAATCCAAATTTCTGCTCACCCGCTGTCGCAGCCGTCGAACTGTTCCGTCTCGGAACAGTCGCTCGCAAAATCTGCTCCGAGGCGGATCGGCGCGAGCACTCCCGAGATCGCAAGAACAATAGAAAGATCAGGCCGTTGTGCGCGTGGCACAGCCCTTGCTCAACTGTTCAGCGGGATGGCGATCGCGTCAGATCGACAGAATAAGAATTTTGCCGGGGAGGCGTTTAATGAAAGCGGCGGTGCTTCATGAGTTCGACGAGAAGCTGACGGCCAAGGAGTTCGTCAAGTTCGATGACGTAACTGACCCGAAGATCTCGCGCCCGATGGACGTGATCGTGCGCATCGGTGGTGCCGGCGTCTGTCGCACCGATCTGCACATCGTTGAGGGCATTTGGCGCAGCAAGGTCGACGTCAAGCTTCCATACATCATGGGCCACGAGAACGCCGGTTGGGTCGAAGCGATCGGCCCGGGTGTCGAAGGGATCAAGGTTGGCGACAGCGTAATTTGTCATCCGCTGGTGACCAGCGGGCATTGTCTCGCGTGCCGGCGCGGCGACGACATGCATGCGCTGGACAGCTCGTTTCCCGGCATCAACGCCAATGGCGGCTATGCGCAGTATCTGCTGACGGGACTGCGCTCCCTGATCAAGCTGCCGAAGTCGCTCGCACCGAAGGATGTTGCTCCCTACACCGATGCCGGGCTGACGGCTTATCGCGCCGCGAAGAAGGCATCCCGTCATCTGTTGCCCGGCGAATATGTCGCGGTGATCGGCGCCGGTGGGCTGGGCCATATCGGCATCCAGGTTCTCGCCGCGCTCTGCGCGGCGGAAATCATCGTCGTCGATCGCGCCGAACAGTCTCTCGAACTCGCCAAGAAGTGCGGTGCACATCATGTCGTGAAGGCAGACGGCAACGAAGTCGAGGCGGTGCTGGCGCTGACCGACGGGCGCGGCGCGGAGGCCGTGATCGATTTTGTTGGCGAGGGTGACGCTATCGCCAAGGGCCTGTCGATGACAGCGAACGCCGGCTACTACTACATCGTCGGGTACGGTGGGAAGATCGATATCCCGACCATCGACATGATCACATCGGAAAAGACCATCGTCGGCAACCTGGTCGGCACATACGCCGAGCTGGTGGAGCTGATGGCGCTCGCGGATCGCGGCCTCGTCGAACTCCACACCAAGGAATACAGGCTGAGCCAGGCCAATGACGCGCTTCATGATCTGCATCATGGACGCATTCATGGCCGTGCGGTCCTGATCCCGTAGGGCATGTGCCGCGACATGCAAAGCCTCGGTCCAGATCATCGAACGAGAGTGGCGCGAGTGACAAAGGACAGCCGATGCCGGCCACCGATCACCGCCGAGGAAGCCGCTGAATTGCAGCGCGCCCGCGATCGGATGATTGCCCGGGACAGGCTGATCGACGAGATGGTCGATAACAACGAGATGCAAGTCAAGAATGAGTACGCGCGCGGCGGAGCCGAAATCGAATTCGCGTGCGCCGTGCGTAGCGCGGCGCGCGCCGACGCCGGAAGCGACGCGCATGCTGAACTGGAGCGAGCGATCGCGCGCCTGGAGATGCTCCGGGAGGAGCATCGACGCCTGGTGGCCGAGCGTGAATGGCTCGACACGTCCCTGCTGGAGATCGACAACGGTCCTTCGTCCGGCGACCACCAACGTTCGGGGCACGCATGATGAGCAGGAACAACGCAACCATGATTGCATCAAAGCAACAGGCACAAATGCCGTCTCCGCAACCGGACATGAGCGAGGAAGCCGGGTCGAAAGACGCCTTCTTCATTCAGCTGGCCGAGATCGCGGAGGCCATGATCGCCGCGCACGGCAGGGATTTCGCTACTGGTGCGTTGGTCCTCTCGGCGAAATTCGTTGCCGAAGGCAAACCTCTCATCAAACGAGCCAACGGAGGTGACGAGACCGTCAGCGCCGAGAAATCGGGCTGACGCGAAACGACGAGTCAGCAGATCAATCAATCCATTTAACGGACTTAAAGTGTGTTTTGCGGCGGAGAATTTCAACAACGCGATCCAGGGGTTTGACCCGGAACCGAAGCGAGAATGCCGAAGATAACGCAACGTTCAAAGGAGCTGGAAATGTCTGCAAGTCTGACACTGAACAAGATCACCGCGCAGAAGGGGATCAGCATCGCTGAAGCGGCCAACCGCGTCGCGGACCTTGGTTGGACGCCAAGCTACGTGCAGGAGGCGATGACGTTCCCGACCGACTACAAGATCTCGAAGACACCGCGCGACCCGATGAAGCAGGTCCTGCGGTCATACTTCCCGATGCAGGAAGAGAAAGACAACCGCGTCTATGGCGCGCTGGATGCGGCGTTGCGCGGCGACATGTTCCGCAATGTCGAGCCGCGATGGGTCGAGTGGATGAAGCTGTTCCTGGCGATCATCCCGTTCCCGGAGATCTCGGCGGCGCGTTCGATGGCGATGGTCGGGCGGTTGGCGCCCGGCGAGGAATTGCGCACCGGATTCACCATGCAGATGGTCGACGAGTTCCGGCACTCGACGATCCAGATGAACCTCAAGAAGTGGTACATGGAGAATTACATCGATCCAGCCGGGTTCGATATCACGGAAGCCGCGTTCGGCAAATGCTATGCGACCACGATCGGCCGCCAGTTCGCCGAGGGCTTCCTGACCGGTGACGCAATCACCGCGGCCAACGTCTATCTGACGGTCGTCGCGGAAACCGCCTTCACCAATACTCTGTTCGTGGCGATGCCGTCGGAAGCGGCGCGCAACGGCGACTATGCATTGCCAACCGTGTTCCTGTCGGTCCAGTCGGACGAATCCCGTCATATCGGCAACGGTCACTCGATGCTGATGGCGATGATCAACGATCCGTCGAACCACCAGCTGCTGGAGCGCGATCTGAAATACGCCTTCTGGCAGAATCACGCGATTGTCGATGCCGCGATCGGGACGTTCATCGAGTACGGCACGACCAACCGCGACAAGAACAAGGAGTCCTACGCCGAGCTCTGGCATCGCTGGATCTACGAAGACTATTACCGGACCTACATGCTGCCGCTCGAGAAGTACGGCATCAAGATCCATCACGATGACGTCGCCGCCGCCTGGGATCGGATCGTCAAGAAGAACTATGTCCACAAGACCGCGCAGTTCTTCACGGTCGGATGGTCGGTGAACTTCTGGCGGATCGAGGCCCAGACCGAGCGTGATTTCGAGTGGTTCGAGCACAAATATCCGGGTTGGTACGCCGAATTCGGCGATTTCTGGAAATGGCACGCCAAGCTCAGCGTGCCCGGCGAGACCAACATCCTCTTCAACAGCGAGGTGGGCTATTCATACCCGCATCGCTGCTGGAGCTGCATGGTCCCTTGCCTGATCCGCGAGGACTTCGTCTGCGACGAGGTCGACGGCAAGATCTACACTTACTGCTCCGAAGGTTGCCGTTGGACCCACAAGGTGGCGTTCGCCGCGGAATACGAGGGCCGCGCGACGCCGGCAATGGGCCGCTTCAGCGGTCGCCGTGAATGGGAGGACTGCTATCACGGCTGGGACGTCGCCGACGCGATCAAGGATCTCGGTTTTGTCCGGCCCGACGGCAAGACCATGATCGCGCAACCCCATCTGCGCTTCGACTCCAAGGACATGTGGACGCTCGATCACGTGCGCGGACACACGCTTGGTAGTCCGTTGCGTGGCTTCAGAGCGCTTTCGCCGATCGAGCGCGAGGTGGCGACGGCCGAATACCGTAAGGGCTTCAAGATCAATCCCTGCCACTAAGCAGATGATGAGGGGGAGGGGCCGCCTTTGGCGGCCCCTCTTGCCGGGACCGGCAACGGTTTGCCGATCGTTCTGTACAACTGCCACGACGACAGGGCCGGGATCATGACGGACGTGCGGGTTCACATGGTTCGTTTCGAACCAGTGGGTATCGAGATGGAAGTGGAAGAGGGCGAGACCGTCCTGGATGCCGCGTTTCGTCAGGGCATCTCGCTGATGCATGGCTGCAAGGAAGGTCAGTGCGGCAGCTGCAAATCAAAGCTGGTCGAGGGGGACATCGAGCTTCTGAAATACTCGACCTTCGCCCTGCCGGACTACGAGAGCGAGACCGGCCACATCCTGCTGTGCCGGACGCATGTCTACAGCGACATCAGTGTTGAATTGCTCAACTATGACGAAGACCTGCTCAGCCGTTCGATCGCGGTGAAGGCATTTTCCGGCCGCGTGGCAGGGATTAGCGCGCTGACGTCAGACATCAGATTGCTGGAGATCGAGATCGAGAGGCCGATGAAGTTCTGGGCCGGCCAGTACGTCGATCTGACGCTTCAGGATGGCACCATCACCCGCGCCTTTTCGATGGCGAACCCGCCCGGAGAAGGCATCAATCTCCGCTTCATCATCAAGAAATATCCGAACGGGGCGTTTTCGTCCCAGCTTGATGGGAAGTTGGCCGTCGGCGACGCCGTGATCGCCAAGGGGCCGTATGGCACCTGCTTCCGGCGCGAAGAACGTCCGGGGCCGATGCTGCTGATCGGCGGCGGCTCGGGCATGTCGCCGTTGTGGTCGATCCTGGCCGATCACATCGGGAGTGGCGAGCAGAGACCGGTCCGGTTTTTCTACGGAGCGCGTACCCGCGCCGACTTGTTCTACCTCGATGAACTCGCGGCCATCGCGGCGCGGCTGAACGATTTCAAATTCGTGCCGGCACTGTCGCATGCGGAGACGGGTGACGGCTGGGACGGCGAGACCGGACTGATCCACGAGGTCGTGCTGCGCCATCTGCGCGAGGAGAAGCTGAGCGGCGCCATCGACGCCTACGCGTGCGGGCCGACGCCGATGATCGACGCCGTATTGCCCGTGCTGCAAATGAACGGCGTCGAGCCGGACCACATCTATTTCGACAAGTTTACGCCGGCGGTGCGATGACGGCGTTCGAGGTTCGTCGCAGAACAAAATGGCAGAAAGGGAGTAAGCAATGAGCGCGCAAACGAGCAGAGCAGCAGCGACCAAGCCTGCGGCAATCGTCAAATCCGGAGCCGCGGGGGCCGCGGTTTTCCCGGGCTCCGACAGCCGCAAATACAACTACTTCGAACCGAAGGGGCGCAAGGCGACCCATTACGAAGACATGACGGTCGATGTTCAACCCGATCCGGAGCGCTATCTGCTGCAGGATTGGATCATCTCATTCCCTGACGGAACGCCGACCTACTCCAAGGACTGGACGGCGGCAAAAAGCTCCAACTGGCACAAATTCCGGGCTGTCGACCAGGAGTGGGAGCGTACCCATTACCAGCGCCAGTCGACGATCTGCGGCATGGTGCAGAACACCATCGAGAATGGCCGGAAATCGGGCGCGCCGACCCGCTTCGATCCCGCCTGGGTGAAGATATTGCAGAACCATCTCGGAGCCTACAAGCATGCCGAGTTCGGTCTCGGCACCTCGACGATGCAGGCGCAGCGTTACGGCTACACGCAGATGGTCAACAATGCGATCTTGACCAACTCGTCCTACAAGCTTCGCTTCGCGCAGGACATCACTCTTTATCTGAGCGAAATCGGCCTCGACCTTCCAGGCTTCGACATTGCCGCCGGCAAGAAGCACTGGCTGGAAGATCCGATCTGGCAAGGCGTGCGCAAGTCGGTTGAATCAGTGATGGGTTCAAACGACTATCTCGAGCAATATTTTGCGACCAATGCGGTGTTCGAGCCGCTGGTCGGCGAACTCTTCCGCTCAGGCTTCCTGATGCAGGCGGCGTCTGCGCAGAACGACTTCATCACTCCGGCTGTCGTCTCCGCTGCGGAAGCCGACTATGAGCGCAATCTCGCCAACACCGTCGAGCTGTTCCACATCCTCGGCACTGATCCGACCTTCGGGGCGCAGAACCTTGCGTTGTTCAACAAATGGTTGGCCAATCATGCCGATCTCGCGCTCGATGCCGCCAATCATTTGCAGCCCATCTGGTCGCAGCCTCGGGTCAAGGTCGCGGCTTTCGCCGATGCCATGGCACACGCGAAGAATCGTATCAGGGGTATCGCCGCCGAGCTTGGCCTGACGGTTCCGGCCGGACTGGCGTCGTAATCGGCATCGCTTCACGCCCTCACACTCAATCCTTCTGGAGACCGACATGCTGCACGAGAATGACAACATCTTCAAATCGATGAAAGACATCACGTTCGAGGACACGGTGTCGCATCAATGCGGAGTGACAATGAACGATAGCGTCGAGGCGCGCGCTATCGCCGAAGTCATGAGCCGTCATGAACACATCAAGGTGACCTACATGCCGGCGATGATCCGTATCGATGGCGACGGCAAGATGGAATTCAAGATGGATGAGATTTCCGAGGAGTTGGGCCGCGTCATGACCCCGCATCTCTTCGAGATTTCAACCTCGACGCATTACGGCCGCATGGTCATGACGGATGACAACACCGTCATGCTGTTCGGCGACATGAACGAGATGATGAAATACATCGTTTAATGATCGCCAGCGAACCAGCCTGGCCGGCACCAGAGCCGGCCGGGCTCATTTCGACGACATCAATCGCGCCTCACAACAATACGCAATATCCAGCGGAGCGGGAGTAACGCCATGTACAGGACGGCCAAGGGTGAAGAGATTTTTGTCATCGATGGGCATACGCATTTCTGGGATGGTAGCCCGGCCAACCAGAAGAACATCCACGGCAAGCAGTTCATCGACTGCTTCTACGCCTATCACTCGAATCTGAGCCCACCGTCGGAGAAATGGGAGAAGGAGAAGTTCGAGAAGTACGACGCCAAGACGATGTTCGACGACCTGTTCGTCACCGGTTACGACGACATGGCGATCCTGCAGCCGACCTATCTCACCGACTTCTACAAGAACGGCTTCAATACCACCGAACGAAACTCGGCGATGAAGAAAAACCATCCGGACCGCTTCATCCTGAACGGCGCCTTTGACCCGCGTGACGGTACCAAGGGAGTCGAAGACCTTCATGCGCTCGCCGAGAAGCACAAGCTGAAGGGTGTCAAGCTTTACACCGCCGAATGGCGTGGCGAGTCGAAGGGCTACAAGCTCACCGACAAGGCGTCCTACCAGTATCTCGAGGCGGCGCAGAAGCTCGGGATCAAGAACATCCACGTCCACAAGGGGCCAACGATCATCCCGTTGAACCGGGATGCGTTCGATGTCGCCGATATCGATGACGTCGCCACCTCGTTCCAGGATTTGAACTTCATCGTCGAGCATTGTGGCTTGCCGCGCCTTGACGACTTCTGCTGGATCGCGACCCAGGAAACCAATGTCTATGCCGGCCTCGCGGTGGCGTTGCCCTTCATCCATTCGCGGCCGGGGTACTTCGCCCACGTCATTTCCGAACTGCTATTCTGGGTCGGACCGGACAAGATCCTTTACGGCAGCGATTATGGCATCTGGACGCCGAAATGGCTGATCGACAAGTTCATGGCATTTGAAATTCCGGCCGACGTCACCAAGGAGACCGGTTCGGTGCTGTCGATGGAGACGAAAATCAAGATCCTTGGTCTCAATGCCGCGCGTATCTACGGCATCGATGTCGAAGCGCAGAAGAAGAAGATCCAGGCGGGCGGCGGTTATGCCCACTTGCCCGAAGCTGTTCACGCGCCGAGGTGATGGCCATGAAGCGTGGCGTTGAGGGGAGGGAGCGGCCGAGAAGCCATTCGTCAGATGACAGGCAGGCGCAGATATGGGCCTGCCTGCGAGACGTGATGGACCCGGAACTCGACGAGTCCGTCATCGACCTGAATTTCGTGACCAGGGCCGATGTCGACGCGAAGGATCGGGTCCACATCGAGTTCCGCTTGCCGACCTATTGGTGCGCTGCCAACTTTTCGTTCCTGATGGCGGACGACATGCGCCGGTCCATCAGCGCGTTGGACTGGGTCAAGGGCGTCAGCGTGGTCTTGGGTGAGCACATGTATGCCGACAAGATTAATGCGGGCCTCGCGCAGGGGCGCTCGTTCCAGGAAACGTTCGGCGCCGAGGCCGATGGCAGCCTCGATGATCTGCGTCAGACATTCCTCGTCAAGGCGTTCCAGCGCCGGCAGGTTGCGCTACTCAGTCACCTCGTCGCGCTGGGGCAATCGGCGGCAGAGATCGTGAGCCTGACGTTGACGGAGCTCGGTTGCCTGCCGCTCGACGATGCAGGTGAGACGCTGATTCAGCGCTATCTCGAGCGACGTGCCGTCGTAGGTCCGGCAAGCGGTGGTGAACCCGCCTTTGTCGATGCGAACGGAGCGCGGCTGAAAGCCGACGGCCTTGCCGCATACCTGTCGAATCTACGGCGCGTGGGCATCAATGCTGAATTCAACGGCGCACTGTGCCGCGGCCTGCTTGCCGCGCGGTTCGACCTCGACACACCGTTCGTACCGAAATCGAGGACGATGCCGGCGTCGCCGGGCACGTAACAGGTGCCGTGATGCGGGTGCGCAGCATCGATAACAAGTCCAGACCAGACGACCTCAAGGCAAAGTCGGGATATAGAATGCCGAAGATCATGTTGCACGATGAAGCTGCGCGGGCCGCGCTGGGCCGGGGCGTCGCCAAGCTCGCCAAGGCGGTACGCGGAACGCTGGGTCCGAGGGGCATGAACGCGATCATGGACCGACCGATCGGCACACCGATCGTGTCGCGCGATGGCGTCAGCATTGCCAGCGAAATCGAACTTGAATGCCCGTTTGAGAATATGGGCGCGCAGGCGTTGCGTGAGGTTTCAGCGCGAACCAATGAGGTAGCCGGGGACGGCACCACCACGGCCACCGTGCTGGCCGATGTTCTTGTGCAGGAAGGCCTGAAATGTTTAGCGGCCGGCGCCAATCCGGTCGAGCTGGTTCAAGGGCTGGAGCTGGCGGTTAGTGAGACCATCACGGCGTTACGACGGTCGGCGAGACCGCTGCAGGGGTCTGCTGGCCTGCGGGCTGTTGCGAGCATTGCCGCCAACGACACAGCGCTTGGCGATATGGTCGGCGAAGCCTTCGAACGTGCCGGCAATCACGGAATCGTCGCGGTGGAATTTGGCAACACGGTCGAGACGACGCTGGAAATCGTTGAAGGCATGGCCTTCGATCGCGGCTATCTTTCACATCATATGGTCACCGATGTCGAGAAAATGCAGGTGGTTCTCGACAGTCCGTTCATCGTCATGACCGATCTCAAGATCCAGACCGGGGAGCAACTGGCTGGTGTGATCTCGCTCATCGAAAAGAGCGGGCGACCTTTGCTGATCATCGCCGAGGAAGTGGCGCCATCTGTCATCATGCAATTGCTGGCGCGTCGGGAGAAATCCAATTTCAAGGTTGCCGCGATTCATCCGCCGGAGTTCGGCCATTGGCGCAAGGCGATGCTCGAGGATATCGCGATCGCGACCGGAGGGCGCGTTATCTCGGCCGATCTCGGCGGGAGGCTCGAGAAGGTGGAGCTGCACGACCTCGGGTCCGCGCGCCAAGTGCGCATTTCCGCCTCGAAGACCCTGATCACGGCGGGAGGTGGCGATCAGAAGGCCATCGCGGCGCGACGCGAGCAGGTGTTGCGCCAATACGATGTCGCTCCCGAAAATATTGAGCGCGACAAGTTCCAGGAGCGCATCGCAAAACTGTCCGGCGGCACAGCGATGATTCTTGCCGGCGGCGCGACGCCGGTCGAGCAAAAACGCCGGACCCAGTTGATCGAGGATGCGATCAACGCGACCCGCGCCGCGATCGAAGAAGGCATTGTGCCGGGCGGCGGAGTGGCTTTGCTCAGGATCGCTGCAAGGCTCGACGAATTGATCAACCGTCTGGACGGAGGCGCCAGGCAGGGCGCCGAGCTGCTGCAGCGCGCGCTCAGTCGGCCTCTTTTCTACATTGCCGCCAATGCCGGTCTGAATGGAGAGGCGGAAGTTGCGAGAATTGCCAAGGCCACGAATGGCTACGGGCTCGACGTGCGCAATGGCTCGGCGGTCGATCTTGTCGAAGCTGGCATCATCGACCCGGTCAAGGTTTGCTACAGCGCGGTTCGCAATGCGGCATCGGTGGCCGGACTGATCCTGACGACTCAGACCTTGATCGCCAAGAAGCCGGATGACTACGATCCGACCGCTGGCCCGGCCCGGGGTGGTGGAGCTGAGCTGCTTTGAGCGGAGCCGATCATCGGTTCGAAGCGACCGCGCTCCGTCCATAGTAGGGCATGCTGCGATACTCGTAGCATCGGCGATTCGAGGCACTATGGCATCACTCGGGCTTCTTCTGCCCCAGTGCGCGATAGATGGTGTTTCTTGAGACGCCGAGGCGTCGCGCGGTTTCGCTGACGTTTCCGGCGGTCTCGGCATACACCACAAGGATTCGCGCGCGGTGGATGTCGTGGAGCGATCCGGACTCCGCTCCGGGGTGTTGAACGATGCTCTCCGCGCTGGCTTCGCTGATAGAGCCGTCCGCAGCGGCAAGGGTGAATCGCGCCAGGACGTTGCGGAGCTCGCGGACGTTGCCAGGCCAGGGACGTGCGGCGAGATGCGCAATGTCCGTCCGCGTGATTTCGCAATTCGGGTCGATCGCATTGAGCAGATGGCGAACGATGGCATCAAAGTCGTTGCGATCCCGGAGCGGTGGCAGGTTGACCTCGAGCGTATTGAGACGATAGAGCAGGTCGGATCGGAACCGGGCTTCGGCGATGGCCTTGTCCAACCTGGCATTGGTGGCGGAGATGAGAAAGACATCGACCTTCGATCTGACGCCGCCGACGGGGCGCACGGTCCAGTCGTCGAGCAGGCGCAGAAGCACCGCCTGCAGCGCGACGGGCATGTCGCCGATCTCGTCAAGGAACAGCGTGCCGCCGTCGGCCTCCTTGACCAGTCCAATCGCGCCGCCGCGCCGCGCCCCGGTGAATGCTCCGGCGGCATAGCCAAACAGCTCGCTCTCGATCAGACTTTCCGGCAGGGCGGCGCAATTCACTGGAACGAACGCGCCGGTCCGCCCACTCGCCATATGGGCGTGGCGGGCAAGCTGTTCCTTGCCGGTTCCGGTCTCGCCTCGGATGAGGATGGGCATCTTGCGTGCTGCCGCGGTCTCGACTTGACGGACGATGGCTCGGACCGCGGGGTCGTCCGCAACGAAGCCGGCGGCCATGCTCTGAAGAGACCGTGGTTCCGGCTTTGAATCCTTTCGGGCAGATGATGAGCTCGCGGTCTCGCGACCGTCAGATTCGGATCTCGATTTATGGACGTCGCGATGCGTGGTCAACTGCCGTCGTCGCGCATGCAGCACCACGATGGCGCCGATGCCGGAGCGTTCGTTCTCGACGAAGTTGAAGCTCGCGTTCGGAAGCAGCTCCTTCAACCTGCTCGGCCACTCATCGAAGGGAACCGTCTTCAAAAAGCGGGTTGGCGCGTCGTTGTAAATGCCGTGGCGATCATGCTGGAGTGCGTTCAGAGCACGCTCGGTGGCGTGGAGGATCGTGCCACGACGATCGAGCACGATGCATTCATCGTTCGCCCATTGCGATCTCCTGCCGAGAAAGCGGCACAGCAACTCCTCGTGTTCCTGTCGGACCGATTGGGCCAGAACGCTTTCCACGTGATGGCCGACCGCGACGGCCAAAGCCAGGCTCTGCGGATTGAAGGTGCTTGCAGGACCCGAGATGTCGACCACGCCAAGCAGTTCGCCATCGGTCGGGTCATGAACCGGGACGGCAGCGCAAGTCCACCGCTGCACCTCCGAGCAGAAATGCTCTGTACCGTGAATTTGGACAGGTTTCGATTCCGCTATCGCGGCGCCAATCGCGTTGGTGCCGATGTCGGCCTCGCTCCAGCGTCCTCCGTGTTCGAGATGGACTGCGCGGCCGGCGTCGATGACCCTGTCGTCGCCCTGCGTATCGATGATCAGCCCACTCGGATCGGTGAGGATCATGATTGAGTTTGCATCGCGCAGAAATGTTTTTGAGTTCTCGAGAGCGCAGCGGGCGGCATGACGGAGCGAGGCGTATTTGGAGCGATGACGAAACAACTCGGCGTCCGCGACCAGCGGCGCTCGCGCACGGTCGACGGTGACGTGATGGTTCCTGGATCGCTGCCACGACGCTGCGACCGATGATCTCAAGTCGGATGACAACGCTCCGCGCTCGACGAACTTCTCCCACGCCGCCAGCACTTCTCGTTGGTCCATCCCGGCTCCTCCGACGTGAAAGGTGCTGGACCCGCTCATGACGGGCCCTGCGATCATTCACCTGAATGCGGGGGAGTGCCTGCCGCAACTGCCGGTTCGCTCACGTAAAGTCCGACGGTAAGACCCTTCCCGGCCGCCGTGACGGCCGTCTGAATCGGATTCCATATCCGTCGCACCCGCCGTGAAGACGACCGCGCCTTCCGATCAAGCAACCCCTTCAGCGTTCCACGTCCCGAACGTCCCAGGCCTTTCTCTCAAGCCCGTTGACCGGATCAGCCTATACATTTTGAATGGTTCTAGCAAAGGTAGCGATCGAAGTTCCGCTGGGCCGCGGCTCGATCTGTTCGAAAGTCCGGGCTAGGCGCGCTGTAGTGCGGCGCAGCATCAGGGAATTGGGCGGCGCGCGCTAGTATCTTCGGTCATCCGCATGGGCCGCAGCTATGGACATCGGGGTGATTCACTTCCTGAAGAACGTGATGATGGCGGGCGGACTGCTCCAGATCGCGGCTTTCGGTGCGGGCGCTCTCAGCATCGACAACCGCGCGAAGAATACGGCGCCCTACACCGAAGCCGCCGTCACCAGCTAGGCTGAATTCGAATTCCGCAAGGCTGTTGAAAAACCCCAGTGGTCTCAATGACTGCTGGGGCTTCATTTTGCAGACGGTCGGAACCGCTTGGTTCCGCGAGCTCAAATCACCGGGGTTTAGGGGCCGATCCAGACGGTCATGCCCGGCTCAAGGCCTGCTAACTCTCCCTTCGGGTCGAGGCGCAGGCGAAGCGTGTTGCGGTCGTGATCGCCGATGACCCGCTCAGCTTGCCAGGTGGCAAACGTTCCGAGCGGCCGCAGCTCGGTGATGACCGCCTTGGTCGCGCCATTAGCGCCGTTCCGCATCACGTTCGCTGTTTCTCCCATCGCGAGACGATCGAGATGATCCTCGCGCACGTTGAACGAGAGCCATTGCCTGCCCGCGGCCTCGACCATCAGGATCGGTTGGCCCGCGCGAACATTTTCGCCGACCTCGGCGGCGATGACGCTGACCACGCCGTCGGCCGGCGCGCGCAACACCATCTTGTCGAGGCGGCGCTCGAGCACGGTGACCGCGGAGGCCGCAGCCTGCACCTGAGCGTCGGCGACCGCGCGCTCTTCCCGGGTCGGTCCCGCCACGGCCGCATCGTAATTGGCCTGGGCCTCCGCCACGCCGGCACGCGCGCTTGCAACGTCATTCTCGGCCTGGTCGAGCGACTGTTGGGATTCGAAGCTCTGGCGCGCCAGCGTGCTGGTCCGTGTGAGCTGAGCCTGCACGTAGTCGAGGCGGGCGCCGGCCTTGGCGATGGCGGCTTTCAGCGAATCGACCTGTTCGCGGCGCACGCCGGCATAGACGTTGTTGCGGCTTGCGACGGCGGACGCGAGCACGGCACGCGCCTGGTCCGCCTGCGCCGTCAACTCCACCGCCGAGAGCCGCGCCACGACGTCGGCGGCCTTCACAGAGGCACCCTTCTCGACCGCAATCGAGACCAGCTGGCCGTTGACCTCCGGCTCGACCCTGATCTCGGTCGCGCGCACGACGCCGACGATGGCGGCGGGTGGTGCCGCGTGGCGCATGACATAGAGCAGCGCGCCCGCCGCGACCAGCGCGAGCGGAATCGCGACGAAGGCGGCAGGTCTAAGGTTGGACATGTCCCTGTCTCCTCCTGACGGCAAATGCCGAGATCACCGCGAGCGCGAAGTAGCCGAGCGCCAGGCACCACAATGCGAGCCAGTCATGCGCAACCTCCCAGATACCGGCGCCGAGCTGGTTGACGCGCACGAGGCCGTCGATCGCGGAGTCGGCCGGGAATAACCGGCCGAACGCAAGGGCCACGTCCGGAATTGCTTCGCGCGGCCACGCGAAGCCGGCCATGAAGAACTGCGGCAGGCTCGTCGCCAGCAGCAGGATGGTTGCGTTCTCCGGCCGCGTGAACCAGGCCCCGACAGCCTGCCCCATGAAGCTCGTTGCCAGCAGAAAGACACTCGCGAGCGCGAGGATCTGCGGAAGATGGCCGAGTGTCGAAAAACCGTAGATCCGCGGCAGCACGATGAGATAGAGCGCGAGCGCAGGAAGGTAGACGGTCAGATGCGCGATGCCGCGGCCGAGCACGCCGGCAAAGGCTGCGCCTCCGCTCGCCAGCGCGGTGCCGGTCAGCATCGCTGCGCCGATCAGCAGGGTCTGCTGCAGGATCAGGATGAACGCCGCCGGAACGACGTAGCTCGCATAGCCGCCCACCGGGTTGAAGATCGGCTGCAGCAACACGTCGGCCGGGCTCGACGTCGCGAGCTTCGCCTTGACGAGGCTGCCATCCGAGCGCGCGCCGCGCGAAACCAGCTCGGACGTCAAGGTTCCGATAGCGGTGGCGACCCCGCTGGCGCTCGATCTGAAGATGAACAGATAGGTTGCGTCCGCATAGACGGGTATGTGGGCGGTGATGCCCTTGAGCACGTCGCGTTCGGTGTCGGGTGGAATCTCGACGGCGGCAAAGGCCTGCCCGCGATCGATCGCGCTGTGCGCCTCGGCGAGCGTTCGGGCGCGAACCGTCACGCTTAATGCGCCGCTCGCGTCCAGCGTCTCGACGATCTGCCGGCTGAGATTGCTGAGATCGTTATCGACGACCGCAATCGGAAGCTTGCGAAGGATCTGGTTCAGATAGGGCTGCGGATAGTAGATGCCGTAGACCAGGGGAGCGAGAAACAGCAGAGCGAAGGCGCCCCGCGTTCCCAGCACACGCCGCCACTCCGCCACGAAGGCGCCGCCGACGCCGCGCGGTGTGGAGATGACCTCGTGTGGCTCGGCAGGCCGCGCTGTTGCGAACCAGCCCTTGCGGGTGACGTTCGCCATGCACATCCACGCCAGGCCGGCAAAGACCAGCGCCAGGCCGGCAAGTGCAGCGAAGGGAATAGCGGAATCCGCGACCGGCAATCCCCGCGCGGCTTGTCCCAGCAGGACGGCCATGTACCAGCGAAGCGGCAGGATCGCGCTCCATGTCTGCGCAAAGGCATTCATGCCGATGGTGGGAAAGCCGACGCCGGCATAGCCGAATGCGGGCGAGGCAATGAGGCCCGCAAGCCCGAGTCCGGTGGCGAGATCGCCGACCAGAAGCTGGAGCAGGGCGCCGAGCGACAGATAGGCGATGATCAGCAGCGAGGCCGCAGCGATCATCAACGGCAAGTCGCCCTTGAAGGGAATCTCCAGCACACCCTCCAGGAACAGCGGCTCGGCCAGCATGATCAAAATGAAGATGCAGAACAGCGGCGCGAGCTTGCCGGCCAGCGCGACAAGCGGATCGCCGCCGGCGCTTTCGAGCCACGCCCGCGCGTCGCGGCGGCGGAATTCGGAGCCGACGGAATAGCCGGCGGCAAGGGTCATCACCACATGGATGATGGTCGGCAGCAGCGCGCGCAGCAGGAACTGCGCGTAGTTCTTCTGCGGATTGACGAGCGCCATGGTCTCCGCTTTGAGCGCACCCAGGGACGCTGGCGCAGGTGCCGCGCGACTGGCGGGAGCGGCCACCGCTGCCGCTGCGGAAAGTGAATCGCTCAGACCCGAGGATGCGATCCCGGAGGGAGTCAAAAACTGCTGGTTATAAAACCCGACGATCTGCGGGCGGCGCGCGGCCTTCAGGTCGCGCTCGAAATCCGGCGGAATGTGGACGGCCGAAATCGACTTGCCGGAGCGTATGTCCTGCACGGCCGTGGACAGCGTGCCGGAGCGGTCGACGATCTTCAGGCTTGGCGACGCCGCAATGTATTCCACCAGGGCACGCGACGCGTCCGACTTGTCCTCGTCGACGACAGTCACGCCGAGCCCGCGGATGACTGGATGGCTGAAGACCGTGGTGAGCACCACGAACGCGAACAGCGGCACGCCGAAGATCAGGAGCAGCGCCACGCGGTCATGAAGCAGCCAGCGGCACTCGCGCCGCGCGACCAGCAGAAATCCGGGCTTTGGCGCCGGCCTCATGGCCGCGACCGCCAGTCGAGATAGGCGCTCATTCCCGGTCGCAGCTCGGGCACCGGTTGCACCGGATAGGCACGGATCGAAAACGTCCGCAGGTCGAAATCACCCGAAGCACGCGTGGCCCGCCAGCTTGCATATTCGCCCTTGGTCGCGATGAGCTTGACCTCGACTGTCACCGAGCGGTCGCCGAGGGCGGGAATGCGGACATCGAAGCGATCGCCGACCTTGAGGCCTTTGACGAGATCCTCGCGCAGATCGAAATGCACCCAGAGGTCCGCGAGATTGATCAAGGTGACGAGCGGGACGCCCGGCGAGACGTATTCGCCGGGTTCCACATTACGCTGATAGATCTGCGAGGCTACGGGCGCATAAACCACGAGCTGGTCGATGATCGACTGGACACTCTGGATATCGGCACTGGCCTTTTCGACATTGGTATTGGCAATGGCCCGCTCCTCCTTGGTGTAGCCATTGACCGCCTGGTCATAGGCCGATTTGGCCTGGTCGACGGCGCGCTCGCTTTCGTGCAGCGCATCGGTGGCCTGATCGAGGCGGGCTTGCGGCGCATTGCCTTGCTCGGTCAAGGTGTGTGTGCGGTCAAAGGTCTTTTGCGCCAGCACCAGCGCCGCCTGGGCGCGCTCCATTTCCGCCTTCCGTGCCGCGATCACTTCCACCCGCGTTCCGACGAGTACGTTGGCAAGCTGGGCGTCCGCGACGGCCTTGGCCGCCTTCATTTGCTCGTGCTTGGCCAGCGTCTCTGGATTGTCGATCTGGACCAGCACCGCGCCCGCAGCGACGTTCTGGCCGCGCTCGACGGGAATCTTGCCGACCCGTCCGTCCACGCGCGCCGCGATATCGAGCCGCGTTGCATCGACCTCGCCCTGAACCAGCAAGGGCTCCGGGCGCAACAGATAGAAGACGGAAAGCCCGACGACAGCAGCCGCCACGACACCGACGATGATAGAGGGCGTGCGTGTCGGGTTGTGCGCGGCTTTCGCCTGTTCGTTAGCCGGCTCGTCGGGTGTGTTTTGAATGTCCTTGTCAGAGCTCGGCGCGTCCATGCCTGACTCCCTTTCTCGTGACGGGATGGCCCACTCTATTCGGTTGCCAGGCCCAGTCGCAATCGCGAAGCGGTGCGGTACTTTCAATACTCCGCGACGTGCCGGCGGCCATCTTATTCGGATTGCTCGTCGGGCAAAACACCCGTCACCCCGTCAACCCCTTGTTGCGGCTTCGCGCGGGCCGCTCTGTCCATCCTCCGAATCGCTCTCCGGCTCCCGGATCAGCACCACCGGTTCGTCATAGCCTTTGCGGCTGCTGTAGAACACCAGCGCCATCAGGCCGACGCCGACAACCAGCGAGAACACCACGCCGAGCACCAGCGCGACATAGCCGGACGCCGGCACGCTGGTATCCGTGCTGGTCCAGCCGAGATAGCCGAGAACACTCGCGGCGACGAGCATGGCGCACAACGCCGCGATGACCAGCCATCTGGCGAGCTTGCCGTCTTGCGCCTTGGGCGGCGCCGGTTGCCCGCTGGTCACGTTCATGAACCTCTCCTCGCGCGGCCGTCGCGGCGCGCTTACGGTGCGGTGGCCTTGGCCGCGATGGCATGCAGTGCGGCGGTCATCGCGCCGATGGCGGTTTTGGCCGGCTCGCCGACGCCGTGACGGCCGGCGAGATAGGCCGGATCGTTGTAGGACAGCCAGGTCGCGCCTTGCTCGTCCTGCCAGACCAGCGCCTTCAGCGGCAGGTCGATGCCGACGGTCTGCGCCTGCTGCATCAACGGCGTGCCGCCCTTGGCGTTGCCGAAGATGAGGAGATCGGTCGGCCGCAGAGTCATGCCGACGGCGGCAGCGCCCGCGGCGTGATCGACATGGGCAAACACGGTGAGGCCTTTGGCCTTCACCTCGGTCTCGAGCCGCGTCATCGTGTCCTGCGGGCCAAAATTGCTCTTGATGGTGATAAGTCCGTCTGTAGCCATTGCCTGCGTCTCCCAGAAACATGTCGCGACCAGCGCGGAGATCCGGATCAGTGTGAAGAGCCTCATGATGTCAGGCTCACTTCTTGCGGAATAATCGCGCCGGGTCGAATTCCGGCTCCGGAATGAAGCCGTCGCGATTGGGCATCCTGATTTTCGGCAAGGACTCCTTGTCGACCTTGCCGTCGGCGGGAACGATGCCGTTGAGGCTCAATATGTAGGCGGTGACGGCATAGGTCTCGTCGGTGCTGAGCGAGCCCGGCGTCGGATACGGCATCGCGCGATGAATGTAGTCGAACAGGGTCGTCGCATAGGGCCAGAAGCTGCCCACGGTCTTGACCGGCATGTTGGAGGCGAGCGTGCCCTGTCCGCCGGCGAGACGATCCTTGATGCCGCCCTGGCCGTTGTCGCCATGACAGGCCGCGCAATTGTCGGCAAAGATCTGCTTGCCTTGCACCGCCGTGCCGCTGCCGTCGGGCAGGCCCTTGCCGTCGGGGCCGACGTCGATGTCCCATAGCTTGATTTCCTGCGGCGTTGCCGGACGGCCGAAATCGAACGCCAGCGCGGGCGCGGCGAACAGGCCGGCGGCGAGGATGCCGGCGAGAAACAGCTTGTCATGCGAGAACATTGCGGACCCTCCCGGCTTCGTCGATGCTCCAGGTCTGCTGGGCGTTGTAGTGAAACAGCGCGTTGGTCCCCATCGCGGCGATGAAGGACTGCCGGTCCGGCTGAACGTTGCCCTGGTCGTCGGTCGAGCGGCTCACGATTTTTGTCGGCTTGCCGTCCCAGACCCAATCCATCTGGAAGCGCACCTGCGCCTTGGACAGCACCGGCTCGCTCAATTGCGCGGGTTTCCACGTCTTGGCGCCGTCAGTGGAGATCTCGACCTTGGCGATCTTGCCATGACCGCTCCAGGCAAGACCCGAGATGCGGTTATAGCCCGGCTGGATCTGCATCATGCCCGATGGTTGCGTGATGACGGAGTTGGTTTCCATCCGCAGCTGAAACTGCCGCGCCTTGCCGTTGGCCAGCAGCTGGGTGTAGCGCGCCGTCTCCCAGCGCGTCATCCAGGGCTCGCTGCCGAACTTGAGGCGGCGCAGCCATTTGATGTTGAGGTTGCCTTCGAAGCCCGGCATCACCAGCCGCATCGGAAAGCCGTGCGCGGGCCGCAGCGGCTCGCCGTTCTGGCCGTAGGCGACGAAAGCCTCGTTCACGATCTCGTCGGTGAGGGGAATGCTGCGATCGACACCCGCGCCGTCGCCGCCCTCCGCCAGCATCCAGTTCGAACCCTTGTCCTTGGCGACGAGGTCGATCAGGAATTTGAGCGGAACGCCGGTCCATTCATTGGTGCTGACGAGGCCATGCGTGTTCTGCACCGTCACGTCAGGATCGGCTTTTTTCCAGTTCTCCCAGCCGTTGCCGGTGCATTCGATGAACACGACGCGCGTCACCGACGGCATCCGCTTCAGATCCTCGACGCTGAACACCAGCGGCTTGCCGACCATGCCGTGGATCAGCAGCCTGTGCTGGGCAGGATCGATATCGGGCACGCCGGAATGGCTGCGCTCGTAATGCAGGTCCGTCGGCGTGATGTTGCCTACCAGTTTCTGATGCGGGGTCTTGGAATTGATGGCATCGCCGGGATCGACGTTGCGCTTGCCCGGCGTGGCCTCGGGGATGCGATCGAGTTTTGCAAACCGGGAGCGTTCGCTGTGCGCGCTCAGATCAGCGCCGGGCCCGCGATCGGGGACGTCGGCGAGCGTCTCGGCGCCCGCCGCCTCGGACGCCACCGCGCCAAGGATGCCCGCCGACAGGCCTCCCACGAAGCCGCGGCGCGACACATTCGCAGGCCGTGGCAACAACTCAACTGGCGTCTTGGACGTCATATGATCTCCCCGTGATGACCGTGTTTTTGGAAATCCCTGCCGCCTTCATGCCGTGACATTACCGAACACCGTGAGGATTGCTCGTTAGGATGTGTTAAAAGCCATGAGTACTGGTCCACTCATGCGCGGGACGGCCCTCTTCTATGGTAGATGCGCTTGGCTGTTCCATGGAATGGCCGGGCGGCTCGGAGACATGTCCGGGCGGATCAAGGGGAGAGGGATGTCGGAGGCGGACGCGGCGGAATTGTTGAAGGCGATGGTGCCGCTGTTCAGGATCCGTCCAATATTCGAGGATTCCTGCAAATTTGGCGGCAGCTGGGAGTCGCTACACGCGCCGAACGGCAAGGGGTGGGCGCAGTTCCACATGGTCACGCGCGGCGCTTGCGTGGTCGAGCGGCCGGGCCTGGGCCCGCAGCGGCTGGAAGCCGGCGACATCCTTCTCCTGCCGCATGGCGACAGTCACGCGGTTCGAAGCCGGACGGGCGGCGCTGTCAGGCGTGTTACGACCGAGGTCCGCAATGGCGTCCGCCAGCGCGCGACGGTCGAGGCCGAGGTCGATACCGAACTGCTGTGCGGCCGTTTCCTGTTCGAAACGTCGGATGATAATCCGTTGATCGCCGCGCTTCCCGACGAGATCATCCTGCGCACAGCGGAGGAGCCGCTGCTGGAACGGTTTCGGCGCCTGCTGATCGACATCCGAGAGGAACTGGACGCTGGACGGGTTGGATCGGAAGTGGTCGCGGCCGACCTCGCGAGGGCGTTGTTCGTGATGATGCTCCGCGACCATCTTTCGGACGATGCCTCCGGGAACGGGACGGTATCGCTGTTGCGCGACCGCGTGACGGCCCGTGTGGTGTCGGCGATCCTCAACGATCTCGCCCGGGACTGGACGCTCGACGACATGGCGGCGGTGGCGATCGCCTCGCGCGCGACGCTGGTGCGCGCTTTTCAAAAGCGCGCGGGGGTCGCGCCCATGACGTTCCTGTCCGATTTGCGATTGACGGTCGCGCGCAAGCGGCTGGCCGGCACCTCCGATCCGATCGCGAAGATCGCCGGCGAGGTCGGCTATGCGTCCGAAGGCGCGCTGAGCAAAGCCATCATGCGCAGATACGGCATGCGACCCGGCGCCTTGAGGGAGCCGGGTCCTCGCGCGCCGGTCGTCAGACCCGATACCAGCTCCCCAAATTCCAGGTCGTGACGTCCCAGCCCGAGATGTCGGCCATGAGGTTATTGACGCCGGCGCCGACGATGTTGCGGGAGAGCAGCGGCACCAGAATATTGGCTTCGCAGAAGATCTCGTTGACCTTGATCAGGAGCGCGGCGCGCTTGACCGGATCGAGCTCCTGCTGCGCGGTCTTGTAGGCCTTGTCGGCCTCGGGATCGGACCAGCGCGAGATGTTGCGGCCGAGCCACTTGTTCTCCTTGTTGGCGATCTCCCAGGAGACGCACTGGTTCAAGAACCGCTCCGGATCGGGCTGCGGCTGCGTCGTGTTGTACATCTCCATGTCGCAATAGAGTTTCGAGTAGGTGTCGGGGTTGCCGACATCAGACGAGAAGAACACCGATGCGGTCACCGACTTCAGCTCGATGTCGATACCGGCCTTCTGGCAGGCCTGCTTGATGATGGCCTGCGTCTTCTGGCGCGGGCCGTTGATCGAGGTCTGGAAGACGTATTTGAGCTTCTTGCCGTCCTTCTCGCGGATGCCGTCCGCGCCCCGCTTCCAGCCGGCCTCGTCGAGGATTTTGTTCGCCTTGTCGACGTCGAATGCGTAGGTCAGCTTGCCCGACTTGAACTGCTGGGGCTGGTTGACGAAGCTTGCCGTGGCGATGCCGCCGCGGCCGTAGATGAATTTCTGGATCGCCTCGCGATCGATCAGGAGGTTGAACGCCTGGCGGACGACCGGATCGGACAGCGTCGGGTGCTTGGTCTTGACGCTGGAGCGCTCGCCGTCGACCTCGGTCCAGGGGTCCGTCGTGTTGAGGATGATGAACTCGACGTTGCCGGACGGCGTGATGTCGACCCTGCCTTTGCCGCTGGCCTCCATGCGCTTGAGGACCTCCTCCTCCACCAGCAGGTTCCAGGCATAGTCGTACTCGCCGGTCTGGAGCACGGTGCGCGCCGCGGAGACCGCGTCGCCGCCGCCCTTGACCTCGAGCGTGTCGAAATGCGGCTGGTTCTTGACGTGATAGTCGGGGTTGCGTTCGGCCCGGATCAGGTCGCCCGGCTTGAACTCGACGAATTTGTACGGGCCGGTGCCGACCGGCTTCAGATTGCCCGGCGCCTCGCGCGATTTCGCGCCGGCATAGTCGCCGAAATGGTGCTTCGGCAGGATCTGGCCGACCGAGCCGACGAAGGGGTCGGCCCAAAACGGGGTCGGGGCCTTGAACAGCACCTTGACGGTGTGGTCGTCGATCTTCTCGACGGTGATGTCCTTGTAGGATCCCGTGCTGTAGGCGGCGGTCGCGAGGTCCGCCGCATAGGTCCAGGTGAAGACGACGTCGTCGGCGGTGAAGGGCTTGCCGTCATGCCACTTCACGCCCTGCTTCAGCTTCCAGATAACGCTCATGCCGTCGGCCGCGAGGCTGCCGTTCGCCTTGGTCGGAATCTCGGCGGCGAGGCAGGGGATGAGGTTGCCGTCCTTGTCCCAACCGGCCAGCGGCTCGAAGAAGATGCGCGAGGCGATCTGATCCTTGGTGCCGATGGCGAAATGCGGATTGAGCAGGGTGGGGGCCTGCCACAGCAGGATCTTGAGCGGGCCGCCGCCGCCGGCCTTGGTCGGCTTGTATGGCAGCGTGGCATCCGCCATCGCGACGTCGTTCCAGAGCAGGATCTGGCTCGCGACCGGCGCGGCGATCCCGGCCGCAGCCATGGTCCGGATGAACGAGCGTCGCGACAGCGTGCCTTGCTTCACCTCCGCGATGGACTTGCGTATCTCGTCTTCGTTCATCGAATGACCCCCACCTCGAAGAAAAATCGTCTTCGGCACCCCATCATGTTGCATCATGCACGAGGCGGCAATGCCGGCGAGGCCGCAAGGCCCTGCGACGAAATGGCGAACGTGGAGATGGGCAGCTTCTGCCGGGACATTGTTGCCGGCGTGAAAGGGATGCCGGCCGGATTTCGCGATAAGCCCTTGATGGCAATGAGGCTCTCATCTGGCATGCGCATTGCACGCAAAGCGTGCGTTCGCAATGACAGTGGAGTGCGGGTATGAGCGTCAGCAGCATGAGCAGCATCGGTGGAAGCGCGGCGGGGTCGCCTTCATCCACCAGCCAGTCGAAATCAGCGGGTTCACAAGACGGCGCCTCGATGTTCTCGTCTCTGCTGGAGAGCGGCACGCCCTACGACGAGGTCAAGGTGAGCCTGCCGAATGGTATGTCGATCGGCATCGTCCATTTCGGTGGCGGCGGCTTCGACAGCAGCGCGCTCAAGTCCATCGAGGATTTCGTGCAGAAGCTCGCGAGCCAGCAGATATCAGGTGATCCGGCGTCCAGCGCCGACCAGGCGCAGAACGGCGACACGCCCGACGCCGTCGGGATCGACAAGGTTCATGTCGATCTTCCGAACGGAATCTCGTTCGAGGTGCTGCATTCCTCCGGCGGCCATGCCACGGACAGCGACGCCGTCCTGAAGGAGCTCACCGAGGCTGCCGAAGAACTCGCCGAATCGCTGTCGCACTATTCACCGGCGTCGGCCGCAGCTTCCGCTTATGCCTCGCAAGCAAGTTCGTCCGGTCGCAGCAGCCAGCTCGACGCGAGGAGCTGAGCAACACGCAGGCCGCCCTGGGGCTAGCGCCCCTTCGCAAGCGCCAGCGCGGCATCCACCGCGTTCTCGAGAATCTCCTCCGACAATTGCCTGTCGCTCACCGCGCGCGACAATTGCAGCGCGCCGACCATGGTGGCGTAGGCCGCGATGGCGCGGCGGCGCCGTTCCGCCGGCGTGCCCTCAGGCATTTGCGCTGCCATCAGCGCGAGGATGTCGGACATCTTGCCGGTGAAGGCCTCGCGCGTCGCCTTCGGATGCCGCGCGATCTCGGAGACGAGGGCCGCGGTCGGGCAACCGGTCGCCGCGCGATCGCGATGCCTGGGCGAGAGATAGTCGCGGATCACGGTCTCGAGCGCGACGCCGTTTTCGAGATTGTCCTTGTGCCGCTGCTCGCGCCGCTCCAGCGCGTCGAGCAGCACCGCGCGCACCAGATCCTCCTTGGAGGCGAAGTGCGTGTAGAAGGCGCCGTTGGTCAGGCCCGCTTCCGCCATGATGCCGGCGAGGCCCACCGCGGCGATGCCGCTCTCGCGGAACTGCGATGATGCGACATCGAGAATGTGCCGCCGCGTCGTGTCCCTGTGTCCCTTGTCATAGCGCGCCAATTCCGCCTCCTGCGAACCCGCCGCCCCCTATGCCACAAAATCGTGAGGTCTGTCCTATTGCATTACGTTCATACTAATACATTATGATCATAATGCAATGGGCGGCCGACCGGGCGGTCCGAGGGAACCACAGGATCGAACCATGTCCGTCGAAGATGCCGCCGCGCCGGCCTTGTCCGCCGCGCCATTCGTGGCCCACGCCGCGGCGCCGCTTCGCCAGGCGGCTACGCCCGCACCAAGCGCGGCTGAGCAAAGACGCGCCGCGCTCCTGACCGCGCCGATCTTGCCCACGCTGCTCAAGCTCGCGCTGCCGACCGTGACCGTCCTCGTGGCGCAGACCGCGGTCAACATCGCGGAGGCCTATTATGTCGGCTATCTCGGCACCGATGCGCTCGCCGGCGCCGCGCTGGTGTTCCCGATCTTCATGCTGATGACCATGATGTCGAACGGCGGGTTCGGCTCCGGCGTTGCGTCCTCGGTGGCGCGCGCGGTTGGAGCCGGCCGCCGCGCCGATGCCGAGGCGGCGCTGTTTCATGCCGTGGTGCTCGCGATCATTGCCGGCGGCGTGTTCACGCTCGGCGTCGTCCTCGGTGGTCCGCATCTCTATCGTGCCCTCGGCGGCACCGACGGTGCGCTTAGCGCTGCCACCACCTATTCCAACTATCTGTTCGCCGGCGCCATCCCGGTGTGGATCGTCAACCTCCAGGCTGCCGCGCTGCGCGGCGCCGGCAACGTCAAAGTGCCGGCCCTGGTGACTCTGGTCGGCGCCATCGTGACCATTCCGGTCTCGCCGGCACTGATCTTCGGGTTCGGGCCGATCCCGCGGCTCGGCATCGGCGGCGCCGGCATAGCCTTCGGCCTCTATTACGGCGCGGCGATGCTGTTCCTGCTGCGCTACATGTCGACGGGCGCGACTGGCCTGAAGCTGCACATCGTGCCGTTGCGCGCAAAAATCTTCGGCGACATGCTGAAGGTCGGCATCCCCACCGCGTTCAACGCGGTGCTGACCAACCTCACCGTCATTCTCGTCACCGGCGCGGTCGGCCTGTTCGGCACCTCCGCGCTCGCCGGCTACGGCATCGCCTCGCGGCTGGACTACATCATGATTCCGCTGCTGTTCGGGATCAGCACGGCGACGCTGACCATGGTCGGCGTCAACATGGGCGCGGGCCAGACCGCGCGGGCACGAAAGATCGGCTGGATCAGCGGTGTGGTCGGCATGATCATGACCGGCACGATCGGCTTGCTGGTCGCGATCTTCCCGACAGCCTGGCTGCACCTCTTCAGCCATGACGCGGACGTCGTCAGCGAGGGCATGACCTATTTGCGCATCGTCGCGCCGGCCTATGCCGCGCTCGGCTTCGGTTTTGTCAGTTCGTTCGCGGTGCAAGGCACCGGCCGAGCGATGGGGCCGCTCGCTTCGTCCTTTGCGCGCATCCTGATCGCGGCCGGCGGCGGCTGGATCGCGGTGGCGAGCTTTGGCGCGGGCATGGCGGGTCTCGCCACCATGGTCACGGCCTCGCTCGCCGCCTATGCCGCGATCTGCGTCCTGATCATGCTGTCACCGTGGACGTGGCGCTCCGAGTAAACAGGCATCACTGGATGCCGGTAGCGCCGACAGCAGCAGCAAGTTGCTCAGCAACTTGAGCGACGACGCGTTGATCAGCTTCATCGTCAGGGCGACGCCGGAATTGAACGGCACGCCCTGGAGCAGGGCATAGAGGCTCCGAGGCGCTTCGGGCTGGCGAACTTCGGGGCGGCGAGGGCGGTCATGGCTGAGCTCCTTGCTAGCCTTGCTACTTATCTCGCATCCGGGGTGACACTTTGCCGTGATGCCCATCACGCTTGCGCAACGCGCCCCATGACCTGCGAATTCGTTTCCTATTTTGCGCCAAATGGAGAACGAGAGTCCGCCACCGGTAGTCATTATGGATTTTCATTTCATTGATTTCGCCTCACGGAGAAGCGAATACGGTTCCACTGATTGCCGCCCGCGTGATGGAGACCAAGATGTCGTTTCGCCTCCCCCTGATCCTCGCAACCGCGCTTGCCGCCTGGTCGGCCGCAGCAACCGCCGAGACGATCAAGATCGGTGTGACGCCGGGCCCGCATGCGCAGATCTTCGAGGCGGTGAAGCCGATCGCAGCCAAGCAGGGCCTCGACATTCAGCTGATCGAGTTCTCCGACTACGTCGTGCCGAATGCCGCGCTCGATGCCGGTGAGATCCAGGCCAATTCGTTCCAGAACCAGCCTTATCTCGACAACCAGAAGGCCGACCGCGGCTACAAGATCGAATCCGTCGGGCTGACCGTGAACTTCCCGATCGGCGTCTATTCGAAGAAGCACAAGGCCTTCGCCGATATCCCTGAAGGCGGCAAGGTCTCGATCCCGAACGATCCGACCAATGGCGGCCGCGTGCTGCTGCTGCTGCGCGACAAGGGCGTGATAAAGCTGAAGGACGGCACGGGCTTCAAGCCGACGGTGCTCGACGTCACGGAGAATCCCAAGAAGCTGAAATTCATCGAGGTCGATGCGGCGCAGGCGCCGCGCGCGCTCGACGATGTCGATGCCGCCGCGATCAACACCAATTATGCAACCCAGGCGGGCCTTGATCCCGTCAAGGATCCGATCCTGCGCGAGGACCCGAAGGGCCCCTACGTCAACCTGATCGCGGTACGCGCCGCCGACAAGGACAAGCCCTGGGTCAAGATCCTCGTCGACAGCTACCATACGCCCGAGGTCAAGGAGTTCGTCCTGACCAAGTTCAAGGGCGCGGTGCTGCCGAGCTGGTAGGCAATCTGCCTAGCCAAGGTCCAGCGCGGGGGCGATCCGGCGGGCAGCCTTGCGCAATGCCCGCTTGTCTGGAGCTGCGGCAACCGACATCATCGGGGCCCATCCTCGCCCGACAGGGGTCGTATGAAACGCTTTGCAAACCTGAAACGACTGGGGTTCTTCACGCGCCTCCTCGATGAAGCCCCGCCCGCGGAGCGCTACCGCTTTGCCGCCGAGCAGATCGTGCGCGCAGAGAAAGCGGGCCTCGATTCCGCGTGGATCGCGCAGCATCATTTTCACGAACGCGAGGGCGGCCTGCCGTCGCCCTTCACCTTCCTCGGTTACGTCGCGGCGCAAACCTCGCGCATCCGTCTCGGCACCGGCATCGTCACGCTGCCGCTGGAGAATGCGGTGCGGGTGGCGGAAGATGCCGCCGTGCTCGATCTGCTCTGCAACGGCCGCTTCGAGCTCGGCGTCGGCACCGGCGGCAATCCGTCGGCCTTTGCCGCCTTCGGCCTCGACAGTGCCCTGCGCAACGAGATCTTTGCCCGCAATCTTGACGTGGTCCGCACCGCCCTGGTCGGCAAGCCGCTCACTGGTGGCGATACGCTGTATCCGCAACGGCCCCAATTGGACAAGCGGATCTGGCAGGCGACGTTCTCGGTCGCCGGTGGTGCGCGCGCGGGCAAGGCCGGCGATGGCCTGCTGCTGTCGCGCACCCAGCCCCGGACCAAGGAGGCGCCGAAGGCCACGCTCGCCGAGATCCAGAATCCGGTCATCGATGCCTATCTCGAAGCGCTGCCGCCGGGATGCGAGCCCCGGATCATGGCCTCACGCAGCGTCTTCGTCGCCGACGACCGGACTGAAGCGATGCGCCTTGCCGACATCGGGCTGCGGCGCGCGCTGCCGCAGTTCCTCAAGGGCGGTCACGCCAGGCCTGGCGAGACGCTGGAGGAGATGATCACCGCATTCGACACGCATGTCGGCGCGGCCGACGACGTCATCGCCTCGCTCCGCGCCGACGCCACGCTGGAGCGGGTGACCGACCTCGTTTTCCAGGCGCATTCGGTGGACGCGCCGCATCCTCATATCCTGCGCTCGATCGAGCTTGTCGCGGAGAAGGTCGCGCCGGCGCTGGGCTGGACCCGGACGGCGGCTGACGTGGCTCTGGCGGGCTGATCGGAGCGAACATGATCGCGTTGCACGAGGCTGAATGATGGCTACGAAAGATATCATCGACACGCTCGCCGGGATCGAACCGGGCACGGCTCTGGATGGCATTCGGGCACGCCGCGTGCAGGCGCGCGAGAACGCGCAGAAGAGCTATCTCTCGCTGTTCGAGCCGATCGACGCCGGCGATTTTTCGCTTGTGGAGCGCGCCGCAGTCGGGCTCTTCGTGATCGGCCTTCACCGCGAGCCCACCATGGCCGCCTTCTACCGGGCGAAGCTCGCGGCGACCGCCGATGGTGCGCGCCTGGCCAAGGCGATCGAGGTCGAAATCGGGCGCGGCGAGACGTCAGGCCCGTACGGTGCGTATCCTGCCGGACCGCTGTCAGTCGAGAACACGGCCGGCCTGATCTATCGCGCGAGCGCGGAGGGCAAGTCCGTCCTTGGCGCCAGGCTCGCCGCAGCGCTGGAGCATGCGCATCTGCTGGTGTTCCGCCCGCGCGATGCCGCGTCCGCCGATATGAAGGCGCTGTTGGCCGCCGGCTGGTCCGACACCGGCATCGTCACTTTCTCTCAGCTCGTCGCGTTCCTGTCGTTCCAGGTGCGCGTCGTCACGGGCCTGCGCGTGCTCGGCGCCTCGCTGGGCACCGCAAGCGCGGCGGCTGGCGCGTAAGGAGACTGCATCATGAGCGCTGCAAACAACGTCAATCCGCCCGTCGTCTTCACCCAGGACGAGCTCGGCTGGGTGTCGTGGATCGACCCGCTGCCCGAGGCCGAATTGGCCGAGCGGCATTTCGCGGGCCTGGTCGATCGCTCCCGTGCCAAGTCCGAATACTTCCGCCTTCTCGTGCGTGATCCCGAGGTGCTGGAAGCCCGCACCAAGACGGACAAGGATATCTTCTACAACGTCGCCGACGGCCTGCCGCGCGCCGAGCGTGAGCTCGCGGCGGCCGCGACGTCGCGCTACAACGGCTGCATCTATTGCGCCTCCGTGCATGCGCGTTTCGCCAGCACCTATTCCAAGCGCCGTGACGACGTGCAGCGTCTGCTCGACGAAGGCGTCAAGGCCGACCTTGGCGAGCGCTGGAATGCGGTGGTCAAGGCCTCGGTCGCGCTGGCCGCGACGCCGATCGCGTTCGGCCCTGAGAATGTCGAAGAGCTGCGCCGCGCCGGCCTCGACGATGCCGAGATCGTCGACGTCATCAACGGCGCGTCGTTCTTCAATTGGGCGAACCGGCTGATGCTGTCACTCGGTGAGCCCTCGAAATAGGCGATCTCACCGGCACAAGAATTGCTGCTTGTTTCAACACTGGATGGAGCCGTGCATGAGCAACATCGATCGTCGTACCCTGGTCAAGGGCTCGCTCGCCGCCATGATGGCGGGAGCGGCCGGTTCGCGCGGCGCCTTCGCGCAATCCTCCGAGCCGATCCTGCTCGGCGTCAGCGGCCCCCTGACCGGGCCGAACGCGCAATATGGCACGCAGTGGAAGCAGGGCTTCGACCTCGCGCTGGACGAGATCCAGGCGGCCGGCGGCATCAACGGCCGCAAGCTCACCTACAATTTCGAGGACAGCCAGAGCGATCCGCGCCAGTCGGTGGCGATCGCGCAGAAATTCGTCTCCGATCCCCGCATCGTCCTTGAGCTCGGCGACTTCTCCAGCCCGGCCTCGATGGCGGCCTCGCCGATCTATCAGCGCGCGGGCCTCGTGCAGTTCGGCTTCACCAACTCGCATCCTGACTTCACCAAGGGCGGCGACTTCATGTGGAGCACCTCGGTCAGCCAGGCCGACGAGCAGCCGCTGCTGGCGTCCTATGCCGTGAAGCGCCTTGGCCTGAAGAAGCTCGCGGTGCTGCACCTCAACACGGATTGGGGCCGCACCAGCCGCGACTATTTCGTCAATGCTGCAAAGGAATATGGCGCGGAAATCGCGGTCACCGAGGGTTATATCGCGGAGGAGCGCGACTTCCGCTCTACCCTGGTGCGCGTCCGCGACGCCAACCCAGATGGCTTGATCCTGATCTCCTACTACTCCGACGGCGCGCTGATCGCGCGTCAGGCGCGACAGGTCGGGCTCAAGCAGGTGATCTGCGCGGCGAGCTCGGTCTACTCGCCGAAATTCCTGGAGCTGGGCGGCGAGGCCGTCGAAGAGGTCCATGTCGGCACGCGCTACTTCCCGGAAGACCCGCGGCCCGAAGTGCAGAAGTTCATCGCCGGCTTCAAGAAGAAGTACAACGGTCTGGAGCCCGACGCCTTCAACGCCTACGCCTATGATGCGATGAACATGGCGGCTGCCGTGGTGAAGATCGGCGGCACCGACCGCAAGGCGGTCCGTGACGCCTTCACCAAGGTCAAGGACGTGCCGAGCGTCATCTTCGGCGCCGCGACGTTCGACGTCGCGACCCGCCGCGTCAAGGGCGCCATGAACGCCGAGCTCGTCGTGCGCAAGGGCCAGTTCGCGCTCTGGGACGGCAAGCCGACCTGACATGATGGCCGGAGCGGGGGCTCCGGCCGCTTTCCTCTCTACGTGGTGATATCAGCGTGTCTTCCTGGCTCGACTACACGATCAACGGGCTGATCGTCGGCAATGTTTACGCGCTCGTTGCGGTCGGGCTTGCGCTGATCTTCGGCGTCAGCCGGCTGATCAACTTTGCCCAGGGCTCGATCTATCTCGTCGGCGCCTATATCGGCTGGGTCGCGGTGGTGCAGCTGCATACGCCGCTGCCGCTCACCATCATCGTGGTGGCGGTGGCGGCCGCGATCGTCGGACTGATCATCGAACGGTTCGGCCTGCGTCCGCTCCAGAACTCCGTGCGCATCGCACCATTGCTCGCGACCATCGGCATCAGCTTCGTGCTCGATCAGCTGGTGATGCTGACCTTCTCGCCCAACCCGCGCGCGCTGCCGAGCCAGCTGCCCGACGTTCGCTTCCAGGTTGGTGGCGGCACGATCGGACCTCTTGATCTGCTGATCGCCGGCGTCGGCCTCACCAGCGCGCTGCTGCTGTTCGTGTTCCTGCGCTACAGCAAGCTCGGCTGGGCGGTGCGCGCCACCGCGCAGGACCGCGATGCCGCGATGCAGATGGGCGTCGACGTCAACCGCGTCAATCAGGCCGTATTTGGCATTGCGGCGGCGCTCGGTGGCGTCTCCGGCCTGCTGGTCGGCATGTACTACAACCAGATCGACACCGCGATGAGCCTGCAGGCAACGCTCAAGGGCGTCGTTGCGGAAGTGGTCGGGGGTGCCGGCAACGTGCCCGGGCGCCGTGATCGGCAGCTTGTTGCTCGGGCTGGTCGAGAGCTACGGCGTCGCCGTGTTCGGCACCAGCTACCGCAATCTATTCGCGTTCCTGCTGCTGGTCGTCGTGCTCGTGCTGCGTCCGAACGGCCTGTTCGCCAGCGCGCGGCAGGCGCCACCCGAGCCGCTCACCGGCACTTTCATCGCGCCGAGCCGCCCGGTGCGGATTCCGCGTTGGGCGCTGCTGGTCGCCGTTGGCGTGTTCGCGATCCTGCCGTTCTTCCCGGTGTCCTTCTACGTGCTCCAGACCCTGATCAACGCCTGGCTACTCGGCATGCTCGCGCTCAGCCTGACGCTGGTTGCGGGCACGGTGGGACAGGTCTCGCTCGGACATGCCGCGCTGCTCGCGATCGGCGCCTACACCTCGGCGCTGCTGTCGCTGAATTTCTCCGTCCCCGTCGGCCTCTCCATCATCGCCGGCGGCCTGATGAGTGCCGCGCTCGGCACGGCATTGATCTCGCCGTCGTTCGGCCTGCGCGGGCATTATGTGTCGATCGCGACGCTGGCCATCGGCGAGATCGTGTCGCTGGTGATTTTGAACTGGGAGAGCGTCACCCGCGGCCCGATCGGCATCTCCGGCATTCCGCCGCTGTCGCTGTTTGGCTACGATCTGGTCAGCCCGACCT
The DNA here is from genome assembly GCF_054061875.1 of Bradyrhizobium sp. S3.7.6. NCBI lineage: Bacteria > Pseudomonadati > Pseudomonadota > Alphaproteobacteria > Hyphomicrobiales > Nitrobacteraceae > Bradyrhizobium > Bradyrhizobium sp. S3.7.6. Next base: position 2,243,160 of record NZ_JBSSEQ010000001.1, read on the forward strand.
CGATCTACTGGTTCAGCTTTGTCGTGATGGTCGTGCTGGCGCTGCTGCAGGGGCGGCTGCTCGGCTCGCATCTCGGCCGCAGCTTCCGCGCCATCCGCGACGACGACATCGCCGCGCGCGCCTATGGCCTCAGCCTGAACCGCTACAAGTCGCTGGCCTTCATCTTCGGCGGCTTCGCGGCCGGTGTCAGCGGCGGCATCGCCGCGCATCTTTATTCCTACATCAACCACGAGACCTTCAACACGCAGCAATCCATCCTGGCGCTGACCGTCGTGATCCTCGGCGGCCTCGGCAACGTCGTCGGGGCCATCGTCGGAGCGGTCGCGCTGGTCGGCCTGCCGGAGGTGTTCCGGATCGCGGCGGAGTATCGCATCCTGATCTACGGCATCGTGTTGCTGCTGCTCGTGCGGTTCAGGCCGCAGGGCCTGTTGGGAACGATATGATGGCAGAGCAGCACACACCCATGCTGTCCCTGCGCGGGCTGACGCGTCGCTTTGGCGGCCTGACTGCAGTGGATGCCATCGACCTCGATCTCGCCAGGGGTGAGCTCATCAGCATCATCGGCCCGAACGGTGCCGGCAAGACGACGCTGTTCAACCTCGTGACCGGGCTCGATCGGCCCGATGCCGGCCATGTCCACTTCGAAGGGCAGGACATCACGGGTCTCTCGCCCGAACGGCTCGCGGCCGGAGGCATCGCGCGCACGTTCCAGCTCGGCCGTGTCTTCGGCAATCTCAGCGTCATGGACAACGTCCTGATCGGCGCGCACACGCGGCTGCGCGCGGTGAAGCCCGCGGTGCCGGTGATCGGCCCGCTGCTGGAGTTGGGGCTGGCGCTGTTGCGTCCGGCCAGCGTCAGGGACGAAGAGGAACGGCTGCGCGAGGAGATGAAGACTATTCTCGCACGCTTCGGCGAGCGGTTGCTGCCGCGGATCGACCAGCCGGCCTACAGCCTGTCCTATGCCAACCGCCGCCGCGTCGAGATCGCGCGCGCGCTTGCGCTGAAGCCGCGCCTGTTGCTGCTCGACGAGCCGACCGCCGGCATGAACCCGACCGAGACCGCGGAGATGCAGGGCCTCGTCGCCGAGCTGAAGGCCGAGGGGCTGACCATCCTCCTGATCGAGCACAAGCTTGAAATGGTGATGCGCCTCTCCGACCGCGTCATCGTCATGGACGAGGGCAAGAAGATTGCGGAAGGGCCGGGTGAAGTGGTGCGTGGCGATCCCAAGGTGATCGAGGCCTATCTCGGCCATGGCCTGTCGGAGACGCCGGAGCGGGAGAGCGTGGTATGACGACTGGCGCATCCGAGCCGCTGCTGGCGCTCTCGAACGTCAACACTTTCTACGGCCAGGCGCAGGTGCATTTCGACCTGTCGATCACGGTCGGCCGCGGCCATATCGTCTGCCTGCTCGGCGGCAATGCCAGCGGCAAGTCGACCACGATGAAGATCATCTTGGGCCTGGTGAAACCGCGCTCGGGTGACGTGACCTTCGACGGTGCCTCGCTGCTCGGGCTCACCACGCCGCAGATCGTCCGCCGTGGTATCGCATCTGTTCCCGAGGCGCGGCGGTTGTTCGCGGACATGAGCGTGCGCGAAAACATCCTGATGGGGGCCTTCGTGCGCAACGACCGCGATGCGGTGGCGCAGGATCTCGACAAGATGCTGACGCTGTTCCCGAAGCTTGGTCAGCGGCTGTCGCAGCGTGCCGGTTCGCTCTCCGGCGGCGAGCAGCAGATGGTCGCGATGGCGCGCGCGCTGATGAGCCGTCCGAGGATGATCGTGATGGACGAGCCGACCATGGGCCTGTCGCCGCTCTATGTCGACCGCGTGCTGGAGTTGATCCGCACCATCAACCAGGAAGGCGTGTCGGTCTTCATGGTCGAACAGAACGCCAGCCTCGCGCTCGAGATCGCGCACGAGGCCTATGTGCTCCAGACCGGCAAGATCGTGCTCTCAGGCCCGGCGCGGGCGCTGAAGGACGACCCCCGCATCCGCGATGCCTATCTTGGTGGTTCCGAGGCCGCGTAGCACCATCTCGGCCTGCATGGTTCGCCCGGCGATGCAGAGCATCGTCCGGACGCCCGCTGCGCGGGCTCCTCACCATGAGGGTCTGCTCGCAACGTGGCCGCGAATCCAGGCCTCATCCTGAGGACCCCGCGCAGTGGGCGTCTCGAAGGATGGTTACAAGCATTCCTGCAAAGCGGCCCCCTGGAATTGCATTGGTTAGTGTGATCATTCTATGAAAAGATCATACCGTTGCCGCGAAGGGGCGTGCGAACGGAATGATTGTCGTGACGAAATGGTCCCTACGGGCGGTGGAGCCCGCCACCGTGTTGCTGTTCGGCGGGCTCATCGCCGCCAACGTCGCCGCATGGGCCTGGGCCTTCGCGGCGTTCGGTGACCGGCCGACGGTGATGGCGACCGCGCTGCTGGCCTGGGTGTTTGGCCTCCGCCATGCCGTCGATGCCGACCACATCGCCGCCATCGACAATGTCGTGCGCAAGCTGATGCATGCGGGCGGTGCGCCGCGCAGCGTCGGCCTCTATTTCGCCCTCGGCCATTCCACCGTGGTCGTGGTCGCGACCATGCTGCTGGCACTCGGGGTGGTAAGCCTCGGCGGCGACAGCCTGCTCAGGGATATCGGCGGCCTCATCGGCACATCGGTGTCGGCGCTGTTCCTGCTCGTGATCGCGGCCATCAATCTCGCCATCTTCGTCGGCCTGTGGCGGACGTTTCGCATCGCGCGCGCGCAGGGCATCCACGACGCCGCGCAGCTCGACGCGCTGCTGGCGAGCCGCGGATTCCTGGCGCGCCTGCTCGGCCCGATGTTCCGCCTGGTGACAAAGCCCTGGCACATGCTCCCGCTCGGGTTCCTGTTCGGGCTCGGCTTCGACACCGCGACCGAGATCGGCCTGCTCAGCATCTCCGCGACGGAAGCCGCGCGCGGCGCTTCGCTCGTCGACGTCATGGTCTTTCCCGCGCTGTTCGCGTCGGGCATGGCGCTGGTCGACACCGCCGACTCGGCGCTGATGGTCAGCGCCTATCGCTGGGCCTTCGTCGATCCCCTGCGAAAGCTCTGGTACAACCTCACCATCACCGGCGCGTCCGTCGCGGTGGCGCTGTTGATCGGCGGCATCGAGGCGCTCGGCCTGATCGCCGATCGGCTTGGTCGAACCGGCGGCGTGTGGGCGCTGGTCGACGGCCTCAACGAGTCGCTCGCCAATGTCGGCTTCGCCGTGATCGCGCTGTTTGCGATCGCCTGGCTCGTTTCGATCGTGCTCTATCGCCGCATGTTTGCGGGCGCCGCGTCCCGCGCGAATGTACTTCGGGGCGCCGATGCGACCGAGGCGGCCTGAGTCTGGCCGTCGTCGCGGAGCGTTGACGGCATTTTCGGCCATCATGCTTCTCGCGGATGACGGCAGCGCCTTCGCGCAGAGCAGTGGCGCCTCGCGCGAACTGCCGCCGATCCAGGTCTCCGGCGGCGAGACGAAGCCTCACAAGCGACTGCCCGCATCGCGGCGAGCCAGCAAGCCGGTCCCGGCCAATCGCCGTCACGTAGCTCAGTCGACGCAAGCCCCGGCCTCGGACGCCCGCAGCGTCGCCTCCGGCGCAAAGGGCCCGCCAGGCATGGCGAGCGAGATCACCGTTTCCGGCGATGAGATCAACGCGCGCCCTTTCATGCGGCCGGGTGAGGCGCTCGAAGTCGTGCCGGGGTTGATCGTGACCCAGCATTCCGGTGAAGGCAAAGCCAACCAGTATTTTCTGCGCGGCTACAATCTCGACCACGGCACCGATCTCGCCATCTATGTCGATGACGTCCCCGTCAACATGCGCACCCACGCGCATGGCCAGGGCTATGCCGATCTCAACTGGCTGATCCCGGAAACCATCAGCGCGATGGATGTGCGCAAGGGGCCGTACTTCGCCGACGAGAGCGATTTCGCCTCTGTCGGCAGCGTGCGCATCGGCCTGATCGACCGTACCGAAAAGGGTCTCGCGCAGGTGACCGCCGGCAGCTTTGGCTATCGTCGTCTTCTCGGCATGGACTCAGCGAAAGTCGGTGACGGTTCGCTGCTCGTCGCCGGCGAGCTCGGCACCTACAACGGCCCCTGGGAAAATCCGGACAACGTGCGCAAGCTGAACGGTCTCGTGCGCTACAGCCGGGGCACCGCGACGGATGGCCTGACCATCACCGGCATGGCCTATGCCAACAAATGGAATTCGACCGACCAGGTGCCGCAGCGCGCGATCACCGGCGGTTTTCTCGATCGGTTCGGCTCGGAAGATCCGAGCGACGGCGGCAACACCAACCGCTTTGCGCTCTCGGGCCGCACCGCGCAGAGCGATGATGTGGGGTCGTGGCAGGCCAACGCCTATGTCGTGAAGAGCCAGCTCGACCTCTTCAACAACTTCACCTATTTCCTCAGCGATCCCGTGCTCGGCGACCAGTTCCACCAGCACGACGACCGCCTGATGGCGGGCGCCAACATCTCGCGCACGCTGAACGGCTCGTTCGCCGGCCTGCCGATGCAGACCACGATCGGCCTGCAATCGCGCTATGATTCGATCGATCTGGCGCTGAGCAACACGTTCCAGCGCGGCTTCCTCTCAAGCATTCGCAGCGACAAGGTCGGCGAGGGCAGCGTCGGTGTCTTCGCCGAGAACACCGTGCGCTGGACTGATTGGCTGAGGACCACTGTCGGCCTGCGCGGCGACTACTATGCGGCCGACGTCACCTCGCTGTTCAATGCCAACAATTCCGGCCGCACTGACGCCGCGCTCGGCAGCCCGAAATTCCGCGTGGCGCTCGGCCCGTTCAACCAGACCGAATTCTTCCTCGGCGCCGGCACCGGCATGCACTCGAACGACGCGCGCGGCGCGACCACGACGGAAGATCCGAGCGATCCCGCCACGCGACTGACGCCGTCGCCGCTGCTGGTGCGTACCAGGGGCGCGGAGGTTGGCGTCCGCAGCAAGATCGTGCCCGGCCTCGACACCTCGTTCAGCCTCTTCATCCTCGATCAGGATTCCGAGATCCTGTTCTCCGGCGATGCCGGCGATACCTCGGCGACCCGCGCCAGCCGCCGCTACGGCTTCGAGTGGACCAATCATTACCGTCCGCGCTCGTGGATCGACATCGATGCTGATCTCGCCATGACGCATGCGCGCTTCCGCGGCACTGACAGCGAGCAGGCGGAGGTCTATGCCTCGCTCGCGGGCTATCCCGAAGCGCAGATCGGCAACGCGCCCGGCAACTACATTCCGAACGCGCCGGCGATGGTGGCCTCAGCGGGCATCACGCTCGGCGAGAAGACCGGCTGGTTCGGGTCTTTGCGCTGGCGATATCTGGCGTCGAGCCCGCTGACGGAAGACAATGCGTTCCGCTCGTCCGCGACCAGCATCTTCAACAGCCGCCTCGGCTATCGCATCGACAATGGCTGGCGCATCCAGCTCGACGTGCTCAATCTCTTCAACACGCAGGCGAACCAGATCACTTATGCCTATGGCTTGCTGCTCAAGACCGACACGCTGTACAATCTCTGCACCGGCGGCGTCGCGCCGACGGCGGTCTGCCAGAATGGCGTGATGGATTACGTGCTGCACCCGGTCGAGCCGCTGACCTTTCGCCTGACTGTCGCCGGGACGTTCTAGGCGATCTCAAGCCGAGGCCGCGCTCGGAACCGGCTCGGCCGGCAGATCGTCGCCGTTGGGATCACCCGGCGCGGTAGCCCAGGCCAGCTCCACCAGCGTCACGATCCGGCGGCCGGCGCCGTCGAGCTGGCAGACGATCAGGCCCTGCTCCTCCATATAGCCGAGCAGGCGCTGGGCGCGGCGCAGCGAATGCGAGCCGTAGGCGCGCGCGATCGCGGCGTCGCCGGGACAGGGCCAGCCTTCCTTCGCCGCGCGTGCGATCATCATGAACACGCCCTGCATGTCGTCGGGCAGGATCGAGGCGCGCAGCGACACGTCCTGCCAGACGTCGTCCTCGGCATGCTCGGCGCCGAGCCCGGCGCGTGCGCGTGTCAGCATGCGGCGGAATTCGTTCAGATCGGGCACCGCGGAGCCGAGGCCCTCGATTCGGCAGCGAACCACGAACTCCTGATAGAGCACGCCGACGGCGCGGAAGCCGGCATCGGGCTCGGCGAGCACGGCGCGAAGCGTACGATCGACGCGCTCGCGCCGCTCGGCGAGCTCCTCGGCGCTGATCGGCACCTCGGTCACCTCAGGCCGGATCTCCGGCGCGGCCGCCTTCGCGGCGCGGAGCTGCTCGAGCAGATCGGGCGCGGGCCGGCGCTGCGGGCGGCTGGCATCGGGCGGCGGTGCGGCCAGGATCACGGCGCGCATATCCTCGAGTGCGGCTTCCGGCATCGGCATCAGCCGCGGCGTGGAATTGCGCGCGTGGGTGTCGGTCGGGCCGATATGCAAACGCAGGGGGCGTCGCGACAGCGCCGGGCCGAGCGCCATGAACTGTCCGCGCTCGAGATCGCGAAAGGATTCGGCCTGCCGCCGCTCCATGCCGAGCAGGTCGGCGGCGCGCGCCATGTCGATGTCGAGGAAGGTCCGGCCCATCAGGAAATTGGAGGCTTCCGCCGCGACGTTCTTGGCGAGTTTTGCCAGGCGCTGGGTCGCGATGATGCCGGCGAGGCCACGTTTGCGGCCGCGGCACATCAGATTGGTCATCGCGCCGAGAGAGAGCTTGCGCGCCTCGTCCGAGACCTCGCCGGCGACCGCCGGCGCGAACAGCTGCGCCTCGTCGACCACCACCAGCATCGGGTACCAATGATCGCGGTCGACGTCGAACAGGCCGCCGAGGAACGCCGCGGCACGCCGCATCTGGTTCTCGGCGTCCAGCCCTTCGAGATTGAGCACGGTGGAGACGCGATGCAGCCGCGCCCGCTCGCCCGCGACCTGAAGGCCGCGCTCGGTGTGATCCTCGGCCTCGATCACCAGATGGCCGAATTGCTCGGCCAGCGTGACGAAGTCGCCTTCGGGGTCGATGATGGCCTGCTGCACCCAGGGCGCGCTCTGTTCGAGCAGCCGCCGCAACAGATGCGACTTGCCGGAGCCCGAATTGCCCTGCACCAGGAGCCGGGTCGCCAGCAGTTCCTCGAGGTCCATGGCGGCCGCGGCGCCTGCCGTGGTCTGCCCCATCTCGATCGCAACTGTCATGTCCCCGACTCAAGTCCCCATCATTCGCGGAGTGGGGCTTATCAACCCGGCCGGGGCGCGTCGAGCGGCACCGTGCGAATCATGCGGTGTTGCCCACGGCGGAGTTCAGGCGTGATTCGATTGCCGTAAAAGTGCGGGCCGATAGGGCGCCTGCGGATCGTCGTCCTCGTTCTCGGGGATCGCACAGGAGCCGAATTCCTGCCGGATACGCTCGATCTCGGCGATGCGCTCGTGCAGCCGCTGCAGATGCTCGGGCGATGTCGCGCGCCAGAACCGGAAGGTGTCGGTGGTGAGCGGCAGGAACGCCGTTCCGAACAGCGTCGGCTCGGGAACGATGGTGCGTCCGAGCAGCAGGAACCGGTTCTCGCCGGAGACCACGAGGGTCGCGTAGCCGCGGTTACCGATCCGCCTGATCCCGTTCAGCGACCATTCGACGAGCTTGCTGAAATAAGGCTCCTCGCGCCAGCGATCGGGGCAGTGGTCGTCGACCGTCACGTTGACCGCGTCCTGGCTGAAATGCACGATGATGCCGGACGTCGCCGGAAACCAGGCATCATCGAGATGACCTTGCAGCCAGGCGCAGACGAACGACCGGCACATCTGCGGGCGGCGGTCGTAGATGGTGCACCCGGTTCCCGTCTGCCAGTGTCTGCACAGCTGGTTCACCGGCTTGTCGACGGCGGCCACTTCAAGGATATCGCAGCAGGCGTTGCACGATCCGCACTGCCGGGTCAGCGGCGCCGTTTTCGGCAGGCCGGTCGCGCGAAAACCCTGGCCGTCGCGGACCAGGAGCTTTTGCTTCTCCAGCGTGCTCAGCGCGCGCTCGACCTTGAGGCGGGACAATCCGGTCGCGTCAACGATCCCCTTCATCGTCGTCGCGCCGGCCTCCACCGCGCGAGCGACCTGCAACGCCGTCTGATCCATCGTCTTCTACTTGTTCTTCAGCCCTTCGATCCGGCCATCGCGCTGCCCCGGAACCTGCGGAAATCGGCGCCCGCGTGACGGCTAGCAGTCGCATGTATGCGGGATTTACGCAAACGGACTGCTGAGCAGGATCGCCCGTATTGGGCCAAATTGTAAGCCCATGCTGAGGGGCGATCCGATCTGCATCGACAATTCGATCAGTGCAGGCCGGCGCGACCTATGACGGCAGCGCCGGCACGCTGCTACTGCGCGCCAGATCCGCCCTGCACGATCTTCTCGTTCAGCTTCAGGTCCACGGTCTCGACCGTGCGGTCGATCTCGGCATTGGGGGTGCCGAGCTGATGCGAGATCAGCTTCACCAGCAGGTCGACGCGCTCGATGAAGGGCGCGCCGCTCGCGACCGCGCGCGCGGCCGATGACGGCTTGAGCAGGCTTTCGGCGGCCTTGGCGTATTTCGCGAACGGCACCTGGTCCTGCGGATCGGCGCCGAGACGGCGGGCGATCGCGTCGACATGATCGTAGATCGTCTGCGAACGCTTGAGATCGCCGTGCACGGCGTCGCGGATCGACTGCGGCTCGTGCGGCGTGATGCAGCGATAGTTGCCGGTCAGCAGCATCGACCATTTCGCCAGCGGCACGAACAGCGAAGAGAACACTTTCAGCTTCACCGGCACGTCGTGACCGTCGAGCGTCACCGCGTCGATGTCGGCTTCGAGCTCGCGCAGCACCTTGTTGTGCTTCTCGTCGGCGAAGGCCGATGCCTTGAAATTCGTCGGCAGACCGACATGAAGCACGTTGGCGGCTTCTTCCGGCGGACGGAAGGCCTGCGGGTCGGGCGAGCACAGCGTCACCAGGCCGGGCTCGAAGCGCTCCCACACCTGAGCATTGGTGTAGGCCTCCTCGAGATCCATGTCGGCGAGCGACGGGATCCGCTTCAGGTAGGGCAGCGGCGGCATGTTCATGATCGACAGGCACGGCAGCTTCGCCGCGGCGATCTTGACCATGAGAACGCGGACCGTGTGGTTGGTGTATTGCGGCTCCTGCATTGCCAGGCCGACCATGTCGTAGCGCGAGAGGTCGACATTGCCCGGCGTCACCGCGTCGAGCTTGCCGGGCAGGTCGCGCGAGAAGATCGCCCGGTGCACCGCCTCGTCGCGCAGCTTGATGCGCACCTCGGTACCGTCACGGTTGATCAGCTCGGCGGTCTTGGCGCGGCAGACCAGGGACACGTTATGGCCCGCCATCAGCAGCTTCGTGCCCAGCAGGGAACCGTAGGAAGCCCCGAGAATCAGGATGTTACGCGCCATATTCCGTCCCTTTGAAAATGTGTGTGATTTTTGAGCCCCGGCCGTCATCTGCGGGCGAGTTGCCGGCATGTAAAGCGAAGTCCGCGGGGATGGCAACTGGGATAATGCATACAAGGCGGAAGGCGGACTGCCGGGCGGGCGCGGGTGATCGGTCGCCCGGATGGAGCGCAGCCCGATCCGGGACCGCTCGTCCGGCGCTCACGCCTTTCCCGGATTGCGCGGAGCCCGTGATCGGGCGGCGCTTCGCGTCGACCCGTTGGCTCCATCCGGGCGACGGGGTCTCGTTGCCCGACGGGCAAAACACCCGAGAGGGCGTCAAGCCGCGCGGGCGAAAATATTCCACTTTACCGAAATTCGGAATTGGCGTATGTGTCGCCCATCCCGGCTCACCAAGAGGGGCGATCTTGTGTCGTCACTGTCGCGAGTCGGGCTTGCGGTGGACGCGACAGCGTCGGGCGCGAGAGGTCAAGGGCAGGGCGGATTGCTCTCCGTGAGCCCAAAACTTCGTGCCGGATGAGCGGCGCTGTCAGGTTCGTCTCGTCTGTAAGTTTCCGGCTCCGTCGACAGGGCTGGAAAAACTGCGGCGAAATGGCGGGCCGTGCGTGCGGCAAAACCGTGTGGTCCTGGCCGTCGTTGCTACGGTCAAGTGCTTTGCGAATGCGGCAGTCGCGTCAACCGGCGCGGTGCTGGTGACTTTTGCAAGCGTGAGGGAGGCCAGAAGGAACTCGGCTCCCGGGAGAGCACGGCATAAGCCGTCCAACCACTGCGCAGGGAAGGCCGAGTGATTGGCACCACCTGTATGCTGCTGTGCGGTTTCCTTGCGTTACCTTTCGCGCAGCGGACCGCGGGTGCGAGGTCAGCACCCGGCCTTCCCTGCGCCCTCTTGGCTTCGAGGGTGGAGTGACCAGGCAAAACTCGGGCGAAACATGCCGCGAGGATGCGAAGGCGTGTCTGCGACCAGGCACTCGCTGTCGTCGCCCGGCTTGACCGGGCGATCCAGTATTCCAGAGACGGCTGTGATTGAGCCGAGAGGCCGCGGCGTACAGGATTCCCCCGCTTGCCGCCTACGCTAAAGCTTCGGCGGCCCTGGACCTCAGCCCCGGCGAAGCCTTGGCGTAGCCGGGTCGCGGGGAACGACAGGGGTACTTGGAGGACGACGCCGATGTCTCATACTCCGTCATTGCTTTGCTGCGCTCGCAACGACGTGGAGGGAGCGTGCGCCACTATGCTCCCGTGCTTGGTCAGCGCGTCCGGGAGACCGGAGGAAACGAGTGTTTCAAAGAACGATACCGCTGAGAAACTTTACGCAAGCGCCGGCGATCGCATTCGCCCGAAACTTGCGCGTTCCATCACGTCGCGAACTCCCGCCTCATCCCTGGCTCGCCATGCGCGCGCGGTCGAGATGCCCCTCGATCTTCGGGCGGTCGCGGGTGCGCTCGAAGCTGGTGCAGAGGAGCTCGGTCTCCTCGAGAGAAACCGGGGCGCGGTACAGCCGGCACATGAATTCGGCGCTCGCGCGTCCCTTGCCCGCGCCGGGACTGCGTTCGGCGAGAAACATGCAGTCGCGGCAGATGCTGGCATCGAGCCGCTGATGGGCCGCGTCGAGATGATTGAGGATCTCGCGCAGCGAGTCGCGCAGCCTGACGCATTCGTCGGTGCCGAGAGACGTGACCGCGTTCACCACGTGATTGATCGGGTCGTGCTGGCTCAGGCATTTCTCGCCTTGCGCGGTGACGTGCAGCACGACGGACCGCTTGTCCTCGTGCGACGGCTTTCGCACCAGGAAGGACTTGGCTTCCAGCGTCTTCACGATCTGCGATGCCGTGGCCCGGGTCGCGCCGATGAAGCCGGCCAGCGCGGACGGCGTGCGCGAGAACCTGTTGGCGCGGTGAAGAAAGCGCAGCGCCATCCATTCCCGGTCGCGCAACCCGTGCTGATTGCCTTCGAAATACCAGGCTCTGGCCGCCTGAACCAGCAGCTCGACGGCCTCGCGTGCCAACGGCATAAATTCCTACCTTGCCCCGGATATCACGTCTGCGGCGCCCCGGAGCCGCCTTCCGTCGTTGCGCACCAGTCCTTCGCGAGAAGCCGTACCAACCACAACATCCGACACATGCGCAGAGCCAGGCTCTCGCGCGAAAGCACGGACTGTTCTGCCGCCGAACTCGACAGATGGACCCTGCGAGATACGGCGCGAGAAGCTGTGTCGATGATGGTGTGCCAATCGTGGCGTCGTCGAACGAAAGCCCGAGTTGCCGTCACAGCCGGACGATGGATCGGTATTGTTCAACCGTAGCCCCTGAAGTTCAAGTCACACGCAGACGTTTCTTGTATTCCATCGAAACGATGAATGAGCTTCTCAACAAAATCAAGTAGAGACGCTCCCGAAGACTGGCTGTCGCTCGAAGCGATTGTAACGTTCAAGACAATCTCGTTCGTCAGGACACATGATGGTGATCGTAATACGCAGTGTAACAAGCTACTTGCACGCAAATGTGCGACGGTTTGATTGCACGCCTGTTGCTGTCCGCCGTTGATGCAAATTGATGGAAGCTTGTGCATGACGGTGACGCGCAGCGGCGCGTCATCCACAACTTGCGCGATCCGTCACAGAATCGGCAATGGAACTCGTAGAGATTGCACGCAGCGGTTGTTGTGATAATGACAGCGAGACGGGTTCGCCGGATCGCTTTCGCCTCGGCGGCGCGATCTCCACTGAACGGCCGATGCTAGCGCGCGACGGAAAGCAGCAGTTGGCGACGGGTGCGCATGCGCCGGAGGCGCAGCGGTATGCGTGATCGACTGTCGCGATAATGAGCAGGTCGACGACGACGGGCGCGCCGGCCGCGCCCGGCTAGTCGCCCTTGAGCATGTCTCGCAGCTCGCGGAATGGATCGGCGCTCGGCCCTGCCGAGGCGTCCTGCCGCATGGCGCTGTAGATCTTCGGGACCATGTCGACGGCCTGGTCGAGACCCGAATCACGCCCCGTCTGATATCCGCCCATCAGGCGAAGATCGCGCGTGTCCTCGTATTTGGCGATCATGGTGCGCAGCTTGCTCACCAATTCGCGCTCCTCGGGGTCCCAGACGTTGTGGGCGAGGCGGGAGACCGAGGCCAGAACATCGACGGCGGGATAGCGCGCCTGGTCGGCGATGTGCCTGGAGAGCACGATGTGGCCGTCGAGGGTGCTGCGGATGGTGTCGGCGATCGGCTCGTTGTGATCGTCACCGTCGACCAGCACGGAGAAAATGCCGGTAATCGTCCCGGATCCCTCCTCGCCGGGGCCGGCGCGCTCCAGCAGGCGGGGCAGGTCGGTGAAGACCGTCGGTGCGTAACCGCGGGCGACCGCAGGCTCGCCGGCGGCGAGGGCGACCTCGCGGGCGGCATGGGCGAAACGGGTGATCGAATCGACCACCAGCAGGACCGATTCGCCCCGGTCGCGGAAATATTCGGCGACCGCCATGGCGGTCTTCGGTGCCAGCCGCCGCATCATCGGGCTTTCATCTCCCGTCGATACGATGGTGATGGCGCGGCTGCGGTTGGCGCCGAGCACGTCCTCGATGAATTCGCGCACCTCGCGGCCGCGTTCGCCGACGAGCGCCAGCACGACGGTGTCAAAGCCTTGGCTGCGGGCCAGCATCGCCAGCAGCGTCGATTTGCCGACACCGGAGCCGGCAAAGATGCCGACGCGCTGGCCGGCGCAGATCGGGGCGAACAGGTCGATGACGCGCACGCCGGTGTGCAGCGGCTTGTGGACGCGCGCCCGCTTCATGGCCGCCGGCGCCTCGGCTTCCGCCGAGACGGTGCGCGATCCCGGGGTGAGGGGACCTTGTCCGTCGAGCGGCGCGCCGAGCGCGTTGATGACGCGGCCCTTCCAGCTCGGATCGGGCGCGAAGGACAGTGGCGGCATCCGGTAGGCAACCGAGCCGAGGCCGCCGGCGAACTGCCGGTCGAACGGCTTGGCGATGATGCCCTCGCTGTCGATCCGCACCACCTCGCCGATCTGGGGCTTGCCGCCGGAGTTGACGCCGATCAGTTCACCAAGCCTGACGAAGCGCGACAGGCCGGAGACGCGGAAATGCGTCGGAGCGATCTCGGAGATCGCGCCGCTGACGCTGGCCAGGGGAGTGCTCTGCTGAAGCTCCAGCAGCGCCCACTCGAGTTGCCGAAGAGCGTTCAAGGAAACCGTCCACCCTCAATGCGCATGCAGCGCAGTCTATTTGCCCGGCTCGCCCAGCGTCCGGATTGCGTTCTGGAGCGAGCTCTCGGTGCCCTCGATCATCGAATTGGTGCCGTCGAAGGCGCGCGAAGCCGCGATCAGCTTCGTCAATTCCATCATCGGATTGGCGCTGGAGCCCTCGACATAGCCCTGCTTGAAGCCGTCGCGGGAGAAATCGGCGATGGCGGTCGCGGGCCGGTCCGGCGTGACGCCGGAATTGCCGTAGCGCTCGAGATTGGCATCGGCGGGAATGTTGAACAGGCCGATGGAGCCGATCTCGTTGTTGTCCTGGGTGATCGCGCCGCTGCGGGCGATCGCGATCGGTCCGCCGTTCGGGTCGAGCGTGATCTGCGCGCCGCCGGCATCGATCACGGGGAAGCCGGACACGGTCTGAAGGTCGCCGTTGGGGGCGATCTGGAGGCGGCCGTCGCGCGTATAGACCGTGCCGTTCGGGCCGGCGAAGGCGATCCAGCCCTGTCCAACCACGGCGACGTCGAGCGGGTTGCCGCTCTCGGTGATGCTGCCCATCTCGCGCGAGATGATGTTGTCGCCGGGCGAGGAGAAGGCGACCGGGTTCGCGCCGGCCTTCGACAGCACGGTCTCGAACTTCACGACGTCGGTGCGGAATGCCGCCGTGTTGACGTTGGCGACGTTGTTGGCGATCGTCTGGAGGCGCTTTTCGAGGGCGACCTGCGCCGACAATCCCACATAGAGAGCCGATTGCATGACTTACTTTCCGAACCGGATGGACTGAAGCTTCGTAAGCATGTCGGTATCCAGGCCGGCCATCGACGACGCGCCGCCGATCAGGACCAGCGCGGAGTTGGTCGAGTTGCCATTGTTGATGTCGTTCTGGGCCTGGGTCGCATCCCACATCGCGGCGAAGCGCTGCACGAACTTGGTGACCTTGGCCGGGTCCTGGAAATCGGTGAGGTCGATCTTGCTCGTGATCAACTTGGCCTGGGCGTCGATGTCTGCCGCGCTTATGGTCGACGGCAGGCCGAGCGCGGTCTGGACCACCTGCGTCATCGCCTTGTCGGCGAGGATCTGGTAGGAGGTGCTGATGGTGGAGGCCTTGCGGGTGAAATAGAGCGCCAGCCGCAGACCCTCGTTCTGGTCGCCGGCCTTCTCCTCCATCGTCTGCGTGACGTATTGGGTCGCCGTACCGGTGGTGGCCGCGGCGGCCTGGGTCGCTTTGTCGCCGAGGGCGGCGAAATTGAAGGCGGCGGCGAATTGCCGGTAGCGGGTGTCGGTCAGCTTGTTGGCGAAGCTCTTGGAGTCGGAGACACCCTCGGTCAGCACCTTGCGCATGAACGCCTTGGCATAGGTCATGTCGCTGAGACCAAAGGCCTTCATCGCGTAGGAGTAGAGGCGATAGTCCTTCAGGAAGTCGTCGATCGTCTTCACATTGCCGATATGGCTGAGAAAATAATCGGTGTCGCGGCTGACGTCCGGCTGGGCCGCGACCTGCGTCAGCGATTTGCCCATGTCCTTGGTCAGTCTGGTGTAGTCCGCGATCGTGGATAGCATGGCACGCGCCCCTCTGGCCGCCGTTGCGACTTCGTCTCAAGCTGCCGCCAATTGCTTGCGCGGGGCTGGCGACCACGAAGCCAGCCTCGCGCAAGCGTCGCCGACTAGATATTCCCGATGGGATCGGCGATGGAGTGGCGCGTTGCTCAGTTTCGTGGGGATTTTCATCACGGTAGCGGCACTGCTCGGCGGATTTGCCGCCATGGGCGGGCATCTGGCCGTGCTCATGCAGCCGTGGGAATTCGTGATCATCCTGGGCACCGCGATCGGCACCTTCATCGTCGCCAATCCGTGGAAAACGGTCGTTGATACCGGCGTGGCCTGCATGCAGGCCATCACCGGCGCAGTGCCGAGTGAGCGCTATTACCTCGATCTGCTCGGAGCGCTCCATGCCCTGATGCGGGAGCTCCGGGGCAAAGGCCGCAACGAGGTCGAGGCGCATATCGACGATCCCGCGTCCTCGGAGATCTTCAAGGCGTTCCCGAGCGTCCTCGGGGACCCGCCGTTGCTGCAGTTCATCTGCGACTATGTCCGCCTCATCATCATGGGCAATGCGCGCACGCACGAGATCGAAGCGCTGATGGACGAAGAGATCCACACCATCGTGAAGGCCAAGCTGGCGCCCTACAATTCGATGGTGGTCGTGTCCGAGGCGCTGCCGGCGCTCGGCATCGTCGCCGCCGTGCTCGGCGTCATCAAGGCCATGGGCGCGCTCGACCAGTCGCCGAAGCTCCTTGGCGGCTTCATCGGCGCGGCGCTCGTCGGCACCTTCGCCGGCATCTTCCTGTCCTACGGTGTCCTCTCGCCCTTCGCGATCAAGATCAAGATGACGCGAGAGAAGCGCTGCCGGCCCTACATCATCGTCAAGCAGACGCTGCTGGCGTTCATGAACGGCGCCATGCCGCAGATCGCCGTCGAGCACGGTCGCAAGATGATCGCGAGCGGCGAACGGCCGTCGATCGACGTGGTCGAGAACGAGACGATTGCGGGTCCGAAGGCCGTCGCGACCGAGGCTGAACCGAAGGCTGCCCGCGCATGATGACGGAAGACCTCGACGTCGATCAGCGGAAGCAGCTGCCGAACTACCTGCTGGACGCCGCCGGCATATCGATCGAACGCATGCCGATGCTCAATGTGATCTTCGATCGCATGGCGGCATCGTGCACCGACAGCCTGCAGCCGATGGCCGGAACGCCGTGCTACTTCTCCGTCAACGGCATCACCAACGACCCGCTCGGCGACATCATCAAGGATTACGAGGGCAACGCGGTTGCCGCCGTGCTCTATGCCGAGCAGTGGGACTCGCGCGTCATCATTATGCTGGATCGCGACTTCGTCTTCACCATGGTCGAGGCGATGTTCGGCTCCGACGGCGCCGAACCGCCGCTCGACGTCGAACGCACCTTCTCGAACATCGAGATCCGGCTGGTCCAGGCACTGTTTGAGCGGTTCGCCAAGGCGCTGCAGGGCGCCTTCGCCGGCACCTCCAATGTCACCTTCCGTGTCGAGCGAGTCGAGACGGCGATGGCGTCGCTCGCGATTGGCCGCGCCAGCAATATGTCGATCTGCGCGAACATGATGGTGCAGGCGCTCTATCGCGGCGGCCAGATGTTCCTGATCATTCCGCACTCCGCGCTCAATCCGCTCAGGCAGAAGCTCGCCCACGTCGTCGTCAGCGACGGCCGCGCGGCCGATCCGCGCTGGCGCGAGCAGATGGAGAGCGAGGTTCACCGTACCGAAGTGACGCTGAGCGCGGTGCTCGACGAGAAGATGATTTCCCTCGAGGACGTCGTGCAATTCAAGGTGGGGCAGGTTCTGGAGCTCGAGGCCACGCCGCGCACGCTGGCCCGGCTCGAGAGCAACAACCAGGTGCTGTTCTGGTGTCAGATCGGCCAGCTCGATGGCTATTACGCCATGCAGGTGGCCGATCCCGTCGATCAGAAGCGGGAGTTCGTCGATGATATCCTATCTCGTTGATGCCGTGCTGCTGATCGCGCTGGCGTTCACCAGCATGAGGGTGACCCGGATGCACCGCGAATTGGCGCGGCTGCGCAGTTACCAGGGCGAGTTCTCGACCATCGTCCACGAGACGGCGGGCGCCTTCGACACCGTCATCACCGCCGCGCATGATTCCACCGCAAATCTCGGCCGGCTCGCCAACGTGCTGAGCACGAAGATAGATCAGGCCCACGAGGCGATCGCGGCGCTCGACGCGCGGAGCGGGCTCCAACCGGCCTCAACCGTGAGCGGCGCCGAGGCGAACAAGCATTGAATTCGGGACTTGAA
Source organism: Bradyrhizobium sp. S3.7.6 (assembly GCF_054061875.1). Classification (NCBI taxonomy): domain Bacteria; kingdom Pseudomonadati; phylum Pseudomonadota; class Alphaproteobacteria; order Hyphomicrobiales; family Nitrobacteraceae; genus Bradyrhizobium; species Bradyrhizobium sp. S3.7.6. The sequence goes on from NZ_JBSSEQ010000001.1 coordinate 2,260,596, forward strand.
GGACACGTGCGATCGGACCGTCGCGACGCTCCGGGAGCGGAAATACCAAGAGGCGATACCAAATGGCGCAATCTTTCGACTATGAGTCTGCATCGGCATCGGGAGAGACCGATGCGTCTCCGCTGGAGCGGCTGGCGGAGATCGCCGCGCGCACGGCGGAGGAAACCGGCAAATTCGCCAATGTCGATGCCATCCTGCGCATTCCCGTCACGATGCAGGTCGTGCTCGGTTCGGCGACCATTCCGGTCGCGAACCTGATGAAGCTCGGCCGCGGCGCGGTGGTTCCACTCGATCACCGCGTCGGCGAGCCCGTCGACGTCGTGGTCAATGGCCGCGTCGTTGCCCGCGGCGAAGTGGTCGTCGTCGAAGAGGACAATTCCCGCTTCGGCGTCTCGCTCACAGAGATCGTCGGACCGCTGGGGCAGGGTGATACCTGATCATGGCGGCACAGGTCGGCGTCGCTCCTATCAAGCAGCGAGGCGTTGCCACGCTGGGCGGAACGGAAAAGGTCGCGGCACTCCTGCTGGCCATGGGCCGGCAGGCGGCCGCGAGCGTGCTCTCGCAGTTCGAGCCGCAGGATATCCGCATCGTCACCAAGGCCGCGGCCGAGCTGCGGCCGATCACCGCGCAGGAGCTCGAGTCGATCGTCGAGGAGTTCGCTCAGCAGTTCTCGATGGGCGCCAACATTCTCGGCACCATCGGCGGTCTTGAAGCTGTACTCGGCGACGTGCTGCCTGCCGACCAGGTCTCGGCAATCATGTCGGACCTCCTCGGCAATTCGAGCCGGTCGGTGTGGGACCGCGTCTCGTCGGTGTCGGAAAACTCGCTGGCGACGTACCTCTCCAAGGAGCATCCGCAAACCGCGGCGCTGATCCTGTCCAAGGTCAAGCCGTCCTGCGCCGCCAAGGTGATGAGCCAGCTGCCGTCGAGCCTGCGCAATGAGCTGATGCGGCGCGTCCTCAGCCTCAAGCCGATCGTCGACGACGCCATGAAAGTCCTCGAGAAGACGCTGCACGAGGACCTGACGCTCAATTTCGCCCGCAACCTCGGCGCCGACACCTACGCGCGCGTCGCGGACATCATCAACAAGATGGAGCGCGGCCATATCGAGGACATGCTGAAGAGCTTGTCGGAGAAGCGTCCGAAGTCGGCCGAAGTTCTGAAGGAACTGCTGTTCACCTTCGACGACGTGGTCAATTTGACCCCGAAGGCGCGCACCATGATCTTCGACCAGGTGCCGACCGATCGCATCGTTATCGCGCTGAAAGGCACGGACAAGCATTTCCGCGAACTCATCCTGTCCTCCGTTGCCTCGCGCGTCCGCCGCGTCGTCGAGCACGAACTCGCCATCGGCGAGCCGTCGAACCAGCGCGACGTGCTGGAGGCGCGCCGCGTCATCACCGACCTTGCACTCGACCTGGCGGAAAAGGGCGAAATCGAGCTCAACCCCGAGCAGGAGGACGAGCTGGTCTTCCGCTGACCGCTGAACGGGCATGGCAGAAACATCCGATCAGGAGAGCAAGACAGAAGAGCCGACCGAGAAGAAAGTCCGCGATTCGCTCGAACAGGGCAAAATCCCGGTCTCTCGGGAGGCTTCTATCTTCGCCTCGATGGCCGCGCTGATGGTGATCCAGGCGTTCCTGATCGGCCAGGGCGTACAGCAATTGACGCCGACGCTGAAGAGCCTGCTCGACGATCCCGAAGGCTTCCCTCTCAGCAACGGCGCGGACGCGCGCAACCTGCTCACGGTGGTGGGCCTCGAGGCGTTGCGATTCCTGGTGCCGCTGGTCGTCACCCTGGCGGTGTTCGGCCTCGCCGCATCGTTGCTGCAGAATGCGCCGCGCCTGGTGCTGGAGCGCATCAAGCCGCAGCTGTCGCGAATCTCGCCGATCAGCGGCTGGAGCCGGCTGTTCGGAACGCAGGGCCTCGTCGAATTCGCCAAGTCGCTGTTCAAGCTCGTCTCGGTGACGGTCGTCGTCGTGTTCGTGCTGCGCTCGTCCGAAGCCAGGGCGTTCGAGGCGATGTACACGGATCCGGTCGCGCTGCCGGAGATGATTCTCAACATCGCGATGCGGATCGTCTCGGCGATCTGCATCGCCACCATCGTCCTGGTCGCGATCGATCTCGCCTGGGCGCGCTTCCACTGGCGGCGCGAGCTGCGCATGACCAAGCAGGAGATCAAGGACGAGCACAAGCAGGCGGAAGGCGATCCCCTGATCAAGGCGCGCCTGCGCTCGCTGGCGCGCGACCGTTCGCGCCAACGCATGATCGCATCCGCCTCGCGCGCGACGCTGGTGATCGCCAACCCGACACACTTCGCGATCGCGCTGCGCTACAAGCGCGAGGAAAACGCAGCGCCCATGGTCGTCGCCAAGGGCATGGACGTGATCGCGCTGAAGATCCGCGAAGTCGCGGAGCAGAACCGGATCCCGGTGATCGAGAACAAGGCGCTGGCGCGCGCGCTCTATGAGGCGGTTCAGGTCGACCAGGTGATTCCGGCGGAATTCTTCCGGCCGGTCGCCGAGATCATCTACTTCCTGCAGTCCAAGCAGGCGCCGCGGACCGAGAAGGTTCAGTAGATTTCCGAGCATAGCGTCGGCTGCATCAGCCTGACGAAAGCTTGCGGCCCTAAACTTAATCTTAAGAAATCAGCATGGGGCCGTCGTGGGACCGCTTTATCTCTTCGAACTCGCATCGTCGCAGGCGCGGTACCTCGAGCTCCGCCAGTCGACCATCGCGACCAACGTCGCCAACGCCAATACGCCGGGCTTCAAGGCGCGCGACGTCGAGCCCTTCAACAAGGTGCTCGACGCCACGCCGGTCAGGCTCGCGACGACGTCACCCTCGCACATGCAATTGTCCGCGGCCGAGACCGATACGCGGAAGACCGCGAAGAAGGACAGCTGGGAAGTGGTTCACTCCGGCAACTCCGTCAGCCTCGAGCAGGAAATGATCAAGGGCAGCGACGTCAGTCGCGACTACTCGATGAACTCGGCGGTCGTGCGGTCGTTCCACCGCATGCTGCTGTCGAGCGCGAAGAGCTGAGGTGAATTGACATGCTGGACTCACTGCAAGCGTCATTGACGGTCGCGAGCTCCGGGCTCGAAGCGCAGTCGACGCGCATGCGCATCGTTTCGGAAAACCTTGCCAATGCGACCTCGACGGGGCGCACGGCCGGCGCCGATCCGTATCAGCGCAAGACCATCACTTTCGATGCCGCCATGGACCGCGCCTCGGGCGCGCAGCTTGCGAAGGTCAAGGAGATCGGGGTCGACACCACGCCGTATCGCGTGGAGTACGAGCCGGGACATCCCGCCGCCGACAAGGCCGGTTACGTCAAGCTGCCGAACGTCAACATGATGATCGAGATGGCCGACATGCGGGAAGTCAACCGGTCCTATGAAGCCAATCTCCAGGTCGTGAAACAGGTGCGGTCGATGCTGGGCATGACCATCGACCTGCTGAGGAGCTGACAATGCTTGAGGCAATTTCATCCACCGCGATTTCCGCCGGGCAAGCGGCGAGCCGCGCGACCGAGACGCAGGCCATCGCGCCGGCGGCGCCGACCGCCATTCAGTCCACCGACGATGTCGGATTCGAATCGGTGATGAAGCAGGTGACGACGGACGCGATCGGGACGCTGAAGGCGGGCGAAGCGGCGTCGATCTCGGCGATGCAGGGTAAGGAATCGACCCGGAAGGTCGTGGAGGCGCTGATGTCGGCCGAGCAGGCCTTGCAGACCGCGGTCGCGGTTCGCGACAAGGTCGTGCAGGCCTACCAAGAAGTCGTCCGGATGTCGATTTGATCTGAGGGAATGAAGCTGTGAAATCGCTCGCCATTGCGGCCACGGGCATGAACGCCCAGCAGACCAACATCGAAGTCATCGCGAACAACATCGCCAACATCAATTCGACGTCGTACAAGCGTGCGCGCGCGGAATTCACCGATCTGTTCTACCAGATGGACCGCATGCAGGGCGTCGCGAACGTCAATGGCTCCTCGCCGATCCCGGAAGGCTCCAATCTCGGTCTCGGCGTCAAGTCGACGGCCATCCGCAAGCTGCACATCCAGGGCGCGCTCACGCAGACCGGCAACCCCTACGACCTCGCGATCAACGGCCGTGGCTGGTTTCAGGTGCTCGGCCCGAACAACGAGGTGCAATACACCCGCGCCGGCTCGTTCAGCCCCAACGCCAACGGCCAGCTCGTCACCACCGACGGCTATCTGCTGGATCCCGCAATCACGATACCGCAGGGAACGGTTCAGGTCGTCGTCAACCAGACCGGACGGGTGTTTGCCAAGCTGGATACGGAAGTGAACCCGCGGCAGATCGGCCAGCTCAACCTCGCCAATTTCGCCAACGAAGCGGGCCTCGAGCCGCTCGGCAGCAACCTCTATCGCGAGACCACGGCGTCCGGCACGCCGGTCGTCGGGCTGCCGGGCGATTCCGGATACGGCAAGATCAATCAGCAATATCTCGAAGCCTCGAACGTCGACCCGGTCAAGGAAATCACCGAGTTGATCTCGGCGCAGCGCGCCTATGAAATGAACGCCAAGGTCATCCAGGCCTCGGATGAAATGGCCCAGACGGTCTCGAAGGGCATGCGCTAGTTCCGGTGTTCTCGATGTCGAACAGGGTGGGCTTGATGGTGCGCGGGTTGGCCGCCGTGCTGCTGGTTCTCGTCTCGGCGCGCCTCGCTGCGGCCGAGGAGAAGCGGCTTCCCGTGCCGGCCGTGTCGATCCGCGCCGGCGAGCTGATCCGGGACGACATGATCACGGAACGCGCCTTCGCGCCGAACGTGCTCGGCGTTGCCATGTTCATCGAAGGACGCCAGATCCTGGTCGGACGCATGGCACGGCGCGCGCTGCTGCCGGGCCAGCCGATTCCGACCAATTCGGTGGAAGATCCCTGGACGATTGCCCGCGGCGCCATGGTCAAGGTCGTGGTGGAAGACAGCGGCCTGTCGATCGTCACCTACGGCGCGGCGATGCAGTCGGGCGCGACCGGCGCGCTCATCCCGGTACGAAACACCGACACCGGCGTGATCATCAGAGGCGTCGTCCAGCCGGACGGCACCGTCAAGGTCGTGGATGGATCATGACCAGATTCTTGCTTGCGCTCGTCCTGCTCGTTTCCGCCGCCAGCGCCCAGGCGGCCGTCCGCATCAAGGACATCGCGGACATCAAGGGATTGCGCGAAAACCAGATCGTCGGTTACGGCCTCGTCATCGGCCTGAACGGCACCGGCGACACGCTCCGCAACGCTCCGTTCACGGAGCAGTCCCTGCAATCGATGCTCGAGAACATGGGCATCAACGTCAGGAACGAGACCACGAGCACCAACAATCCCCCGCGTCCGACGACGCTGCGCACACGCAACGTCGCAGCCGTTATGGTGACCGCGGATTTGGCGCCCTCGATCGGAGCGGGCGAGCGCATGGACGTGACCGTATCGTCGCTCGGCGATGCGACCTCGCTGCTCGGCGGCACGCTGGTGATGACGTCGCTGCGGGCGGCGGACGGCGCGGTCTATGCGGTGGCGCAAGGCGCGGTTACGGTCGCCGGTTACAGTGTGGGAGGGCAGGCGCAGAACGTCAGTCAGGGCACGCCGACGGCGGGCCGCATCCCGAACGGTGCGCTGGTCGAGCGCGAGGTGCAGGGAAGCCTCCACGAGATGGAGTTCCTGGTGCTGGAGCTCAAGAACCCTGATTTCGTCACCGCGACACGCATTCTCGACGCCATCAACGGTTACGCCGGTGGCCGCTACCGCGCGCAGATCGCCTTCGAGCGCGACTACCGCACCATCGTGCTGTCGAAGCCGCGCCATATCGGCCCCGTCCGCTTCCTCGCCGAAATCGGCGAGCTGACTGTCGAGCCGGACACGCCGGCGCGCGTGGTGATCAACGAGCGGACCGGTACGGTGGTGATCGGGCGCGACGTGCGCATATCGACCGTCGCCGTGACGCATGGCAACCTGACGGTTCGTGTCACCGAGCTTCCCGTGGTGTCGCAGCCGGCGCCGTTCTCGCGAGGGCAGACGGTGGTCGTTCCCCAGACCGTGGTCGAGGCCAACGAGGCCGGATCGCAGGTGGCGATCCTGAGCGGCGTCGACCTCCAGCGCCTGGTGCGCGGGCTGAACCAGATCGGCCTGAAGCCGTCGGGCATCATCGCGATCCTTCAGGCGATCAAAACGGCCGGCGCACTCCAGGCCGACGTCATCGTGCAATGATGCACAAGCGTCGTGCAAGCTTGGTCGCTCAATGCTCAGGTCTCGACCGAGAATCGCACGCGGCCCGATGCTGAAGCTGGATCACAAAGCCAAACTCCTCCTCCTGGTCGCGGCCTGCGCGTTCGGATGCGCTTCGCCCGTTCTGGCGCTGGATGAGGCCAAGCCGTCGAAGCCGCTCAACCTGCTGTCCTTCGCACGTGCCCGCGCGCCTGGTCCGCAGAAGCCGTCGGCCCCGTCGATACCGGGCGACAATGCGTCGTTCCGGGCGACGGCGTGGGCCGCCGAAGATTCCGGACCTGCGATCACGGGGGCCGTGCCGGCTCCCGAGAAGCCTGCGCCGGCACCCGCAGTCGCGCCCGTGCGCCCGGCCAAGCCGGGCAGCGTCACGGCGCCGCCGAAGCCCGCACCGGCACAGGCTGCGGTACCTGCGGACAATGAGGTCGCCCTGTTCTGCAGCAATGTCGCCGACCCCGCCGTTGATGCGCGGCTGGCCTGGCAGCTCAGGGAACTGGAGAAGGCCGAGACCCAGCTCCGGGAGCGGATCGCCGAGGTCGAGGCCAAGCGCGCCGAATACGAGAAGTGGATGGCGCTGCGTGACGACTTCCTGAAGAAGGCCGAAGCGAGCGTCGTCGAGATCTATTCGCGCATGAAGCCGGATGCCGCGGCGACCCAGATCGCCGGGATGGCGGACGAGACCGCCGCCGCCGTGCTTGCAAAACTCAGTCCGAGGAGCTCGAGCGCGATCTTCAACGAGATGGAGACGGCACGCGCGGCGCACCTTGCCGATCTGCTCGGCGGAATGCGTCGCGTGGATGACGGAAAGACCAAATAGATGAAGAATCTGATCCTCATCCTGCCGCTCCTGATGCTGACCGGGTGCATCGGCGATCCCGCGGAAGTGCTGACCGGTCCGCGACTGTCGCCGGTCGGCACCGGCCTGAGGACACAGGCCGATCCGATTCCGGTGACGCCCCGCATGCGTACGCCCGTCAGCTATCGCTCGACCTGGGACGACGGCACGGATCTCTATCGCGATCCCCGTGCCCGGCGCACCGGCGACGTCGTGACCGTCATCATCTCGATGCAGGACAAGGCCAAGCTCGACAACAAGACTGATCGTTCGCGCGATTCGCAAATCAAGTTCGGGCTGGATTGGCTGATGGACGTCGCCGGATGGCAGGACAAGGGCTCGACCAGCGCCAATCTGAACACCAACACCCAGATCAAGGGGAACGGTCAGATCGATCGTACCGAAGACATCAAGCTGTCGATTGCCGCCATCGTCACCGACGTGTTGCCCAACGGCAATATGATGATCAGCGGCTCGCAGGAGTTCAAGGTCAATACCGAGATGCGCGTGCTCAACGTCGGCGGCATCGTGCGTCCGCGCGATATCTCGCGCACCAACACGATCTCCTACGAGAAGATCGCCGAGGCACGCGTGGCCTATGGCGGTCGCGGAAATCTGTCTGACGTGCAGCAGCCTGGATGGGGACATCGGATCTATGACGCCGTGGCACCATTCTGAGAATCGCGCCGACCGCGCCGCGCCGCGAGGGCAGGGGACGTGATGCGCCTGATTGCGGCCATTGTGGTGCTGACCCTGATCGCGATCGGTGCGGGCGCGGTTGCCGGCCTGCAGCTGTTCGCGGCCGCGGAGCGCGTCGCCGACGCAAAGAAGACCGCCACGCCGCCGCCCCTTGCCACGAGCTACGCCGGCAGTGCACGGCTGAGAAAGCTGTCCCCGATCGTGACCAATCTCGCCGCGCCGGCCAACAACTGGGCCCGTGTCGAAGCCTCCATGGTGACCGATAGCATGAGCGACGAGGATGCCGGCATCCTGGCCGCCCATATCAGCGAGGACATCGTGACCTATCTGCGGTCGGCATCGGTTGGCCAGTTCGAGGGATCGCGCGGGCTTCAGCATCTGCGCGACGACCTGACGGAGCGCGCCAATATCCGCTCGTCGGGCAAGATCCGCGAATTGATCATTGAGACCCTGGTGATTCAGTGAGAGTGAGAGTCCTGCTGCTCGCGTTGGTTCTGGTCGTGCTGCCCGAGGTGGCGCTGGCCCAGATTCCGGACCTCAACTCGCTGCTGCCGCCGGGCAACGGCTCCACCAGCGGCCGCATCATCCAGCTGATGGCGGTGATCACGGTGATGTCGGTGGCGCCGGGACTGCTGATCATGGTGACGAGCTTCACGCGATTTGCGGTGGCGCTGTCGTTCCTGCGCTCCGGTCTCGGCCTTCAGACCACGCCGGCCAATCTGGTGCTGATCAGCCTCGCACTGTTCATGACCTTCTACGTGATGGCGCCGACCTTCGACCGCGCCTGGGAAACCGGCGTCCAGCCGCTGATGAAGAACGAGATCTCGGAGGAGGAAGCCTATCTGAAGATCACCGATCCGTTCCGCGAGTTCATGCTGGCCCATGTCCGCGACAAGGATCTCCAGACCTTCGAGGCACTCGCCGCGGAGAGCTTCCGCAAGAAATTCGACGACAAGCGCATCGACATGCGCGTCATCATTCCGGCCTTCATGATCTCCGAGCTCAGGCGCTCGTTCGAGATCGGATTCCTCATCATCCTGCCGTTCCTCGTCATCGACATGATCGTGGCGACGCTGACCATGTCGATGGGCATGATGATGATGCCGCCGACGATCATCGCGCTGCCGTTCAAGATGCTGTTCTTCGTGTTGATCGACGGCTGGAACCTGCTGGCCTCCGGACTGGTGCGGTCGTTCTCGTAGCGACCGCGATCGCCGGCCGGTTATGGTTAGCGAAAAGTGCCGGTCTATGGTTAGCAGAGGGTAATGTTAACTATATGATATTACAGCGAAATTCAAGCCGATCTTAATCTCGGCGCAAGATTCGACGTGCTAGCAATGCGGCACGGCGGGTTGGACCCCACCCACATCAGTCCAAAGGCATGATGCCGCCCCTCCGTACCGGTGAAAGCCCGGTATGTCCCCTCGTGAAAATGTAACGCGTACATCAAAGGGACATTCGCAATGTCAAGCCTGCTTACGAACTCGACCGCCATGACCGCGCTCCAGACCCTGCGGTCTGTCAGCTCGCAACTCTCCACCACGCAGAACCGGATCTCGACCGGCCAGCGCGTGGCCACTGCTTCCGACAACGCTGCCTACTGGTCGATCGCGACGTCGATGCGCGCCGACAACGCCGCGCTCTCCGCCGTCTCCGACTCGCTCGGTCTGTCGGCTGCGACGGTCGACACCGAATATACCGCTCTGACCACGGTTATCGGCAACAAGGACTCCGGCCTGACCAAGCTGCAGGCGCTGCTGGTCGAAGCCAAGACCGCTGGTATCGACCGCACCAAGATCCAGGCGGACGTCACCCAGATCCAGCAGCAGATGAAGGCGACAGCCAGTGCGGCGACCTTCAACGGCGTGAACTGGCTGAGCACGACCGCCACCACCCCGGCGACCGTGAACCTGGTGTCGTCGTTCTCCCGCGTCGGCAGCACGCCGACCACGGGCTCGATCACCCTGACCACCGCCAACTACTCGCTCTACACCGCGACCCAGGGCGGCTTCCTGGACAAGGTGAGCGGCGCGGCGTCGATCGACACGCTCAGCATCTCCGCGCTGACCGACTCCGCGGCTGACCAGACCACGCTCGACGGCTATATCACGCAGGTCACCGCTGCGATCAACTCGGTGGCTTCGGCCGCCGCCGACCTCGGCGCCGTCAAGACCCGTATCTCGACCAACACGGACTTCGTGAAGTCGCTGATGGACTCGGTTGATCGCGGTATCGGCCAGCTCGTCGACGCCGACATGAACCAGGAGTCCACCCGCCTGGCGGCCCTCCAGGTCCAGCAGCAGCTCGGCGTGCAGGCGCTCTCGATCGCCAACAACAGCAGCCAGAGCATCCTGTCGCTGTTCCGCTAAGCCTTAGACCATCTGGGGAGGGCCGCGCTTCTCGCGAAGCGCGGCCCTTTCGTTTGGTGTGTTGCCGCGCGCACGCCGCAAATTCGGCTGCCCTGTTGCAGTCCGGGCACAGAGCCACAAGCCTCGCACAAGCTTCGCGCGCTATCGTCGCCGCTACGACAGGTTGGGCCTGCTTTTTCGCCGCCCAAAGGCATGACGCCGCCCTGTCGTACCGGTGCAAGCCCGGTATGTCCCCAAAAACAGTTCAATCTTCAAAGGGACATCAAAAATGGGTTCAAGTCTGCTCACCAACTCGTCTGCAATGACTGCGCTGCAGACCCTCCGCAATGTCAGCTCGCAGCTCGCGACCACGCAGAACCGGATCTCGACCGGCCAGCGCGTGGCCACTGCTTCCGACAACGCTGCCTACTGGTCGATCGCGACGTCGATGCGCGCCGACAACGCCGCGCTCTCCGCCGTCTCCGACTCGCTCGGTCTGTCGGCTGCGACCGTCGACACCGAATACACCGCTCTGACCGCGGTTGTCGGCGACAAGACCGGCGGCCTGACCAAGCTCCAGGCGCTGCTGGTCGAAGCCAAGACTGCTGGTATCGACCGCACCAAGATCCAGGCCGACATCACCCAGATCCAGCAGCAGATGAAGGGTACCGCCAATGCGGCGACCTTCAACGGCGTGAACTGGCTGAGCACGACCGCGACCACGCCGGCGACCTTCAACCTGGTGTCGTCGTTCTCGCGCGTCGGCGGCACGCCGACGATCGGATCCATCACCCTGACGATCGCCAACTACTCGCTCTACACCGCGACCCAGGGCGGCATCCTGGACAAGGTGAGCGGCGCTGCATCGATCGACACGATCAGCATCGCGGCGCTGACCGACTCGACGGCTGACATGACCACGCTCGATGGCTACATCGCGCAGGTCACGGCCGGGATCAACTCGGTGGCCTCGGCCGCCGCCGACCTCGGCGCCGTCAAGAACCGCATCTCGACCAACACGGAATTCGTCAAGACCCTGATGGACTCGGTGGACCGCGGTGTTGGTCAGCTCGTCGACGCCGACATGAATGCGGAATCGACCCGCCTTCAGGCCCTGCAGACCCAGCAGCAGCTCGGCGTTCAGGCGCTCTCGATCGCCAACCAGAACAGCCAGAGCATCCTGTCGCTGTTCCGCGGCTAAGCCTCAAAACCATCCGGGAAGGCCGCGCTTCTCGCGAAGCGCGGCCTTTTTATTTGGCGTACGCTCGTCACGCGTCGTGACCTCCTGGCTCACCGTGTTGCGGTCCAGCCACGTCGCCACAAGCCTCGCACAAACTTCGCGCGCTATCGTCGCCGCTACGACAGGTTGGGCCCGCTCTTCGGCCGCCCAAAGGCATGATGCCGCCCCGCCGTACCGGTGCAAGCCCGGTATGTCCCCAAAATCAATTCAATCCGTTTCAAAGGGACGTCAAGAATGGCCTCGAGCCTGCTTACCAACTCCGCTGCAATGACCGCGCTCCAGACACTCCGGAGCGTCAGCTCGCAGCTCGCGACCACGCAGAACCGGATCTCGACCGGCCAGCGCGTGGCCACCGCTTCCGACAACGCCGCCTACTGGTCGATCGCGACGTCGATGCGCGCCGACAACGCCGCGCTCTCCGCCGTCTCCGACTCGCTCGGTCTGTCGGCTGCGACCGTCGACACCGAATACACCGCTCTGACCGCGGTTGTCGGCGACAAGACCGGCGGCCTGACCAAGCTGCAGGCGCTGCTGGTCGAAGCCAAGACCGCTGGTATCGACCGCACCAAGATCCAGGCCGACATCACCCAGATCCAGCAGCAGATGAAGGGTACCGCCGATGCGGCAACCTTCAACGGCGTGAACTGGCTGAGCACGACCGCCGCCACTCCGGCGACCTTCAACCTGGTGTCGTCGTTCTCGCGCGTCGGCGGCACGCCGACGATCGGGTCCATCACCCTGACGATTGCCAACTACTCGCTCTATACCGCGACCCAGACCGGTATCCTGGACAAGGTGAGCGGCCCGGCGTCGGTCAACACGATCAACATCTCCGCGCTGACCGACTCGACGGCTGACCAGACCACGCTCGATGGCTACATCACGCAGCTCACCACTGCGATCAACTCGGTGTCCTCGGCCGCCGCCGACCTCGGCGCCGTCAAGAACCGCATCTCGACCAACACGGAGTTCGTCAAGACCCTGATGGACTCGGTGGATCGCGGTGTCGGTCAGCTCGTCGACGCCGACATGAATGCGGAATCGACCCGCCTCCAGGCCCTTCAGACCCAGCAGCAGCTCGGCGTTCAGGCGCTCTCGATCGCCAACCAGAACAGCCAGAGCATCCTGTCGCTGTTCAAGTAAGCTTCGGCTTTGGAAACAACCGTGCTCCCCCGGGAGCACGGTCCCTGCCATGACCGGCGGGTGTGGCGGCACAAGATGTGCCCGTAATGGAAGTTCTTCCGACGCCAGACGTCATGCAACACGCCGCAGCCGATTGCGCTGCCATGCGCTCGTGCGCCTGCTTGTTGCTGCTGAGTTGATCGCGTCGTCCAGGATTCTTGTAAAATTGCAACGCCTCGCCCGCGAACCGACACATTCGTCTCCTTGCGCAACCTTCAGACAAGGTTGGCAGCGGAGTGTCCCATACGTTCGCATTGGTACGAGGTCACATGCTGCTCAGTCGTGCGCAGGTACAGCAACTGCTCAACAATCTGCTGGAGCTTGGGCCGCGGCGCCTGATGGCCTTGGGACTGATCGGCTTTGCCGTTCTCGTCACCGTCGTCGGCGGCGCCTATTATCTGAGCCGGCCTGAGTTCGAAACGCTCTATACAGGCCTGAATCGCGAAGACGTGACGCGCATCGGCGCCGCGCTGCGCGAGCAGAATATCACATTCGACGTCAATACGGCCGGCGACGCCATCTCGGTGCGCCCGAGCCAGACCATGCAGGCGCGGATGCTGCTTGCCGAGAAGGGGCTGCCGACCAGCGCCAATTCCGGCTACGAGCTGTTCGACAAGATCGGCTCGCTCGGCCTTACCTCGTTCATGCAGGAGGTCACCAAGCTCCGGGCGCTCGAAGGCGAGATCGCGCGCACCGTGCAGTTGATGAAGGGCGTCAAGGCGGCGCGGGTGCATATCGTGATGCCGGTGCGCGGCTCGTTCCGGGCGACGCAGCAGCCGCCTTCGGCGTCGGTCGTACTGCGCACCGACGGCGCGATCGAGGCGCGCACGGCGCAGTCGATCCGCCACCTCGTCGCGGCGGCCATTCCCGGCATGAGCCGCGACAAGGTGACGGTGCTGGATGCCGATGGTTCGATGCTGCTCGCCGAAGAGGACGAAGCCAGCGCGGCCCCGACCAAGATGGCGAGCCTCCAGAAGACGGTCGGCGGGATGGTGCAGGAGAACATCCGCAAGGCGTTGACGCCATATCTCGGTCTGGACAATTTCGAGGTGAGCGTCGCGCCGCAGCTCTCCACCGACAAGCGGCAGACCAACGAGACGGTCTACGACCCGGAGAGCCGCGCCGAGCGTTCGGTCCGGAACGTGCGCGAGAAGGAATCGTCGCAGAATGCGGACCGTTCGACGCCGACCACGGTGCAGCAGAACCTGCCGGACCAGCAGGTGAATAGCGGCGGCACGAAGAATTCCAGCGAGGACAAGACCCGCCGCGAGGACGTCACCAATTTCGAGGTGTCGTCCAAGACAACGACGACGGTGAGCGACGGCTATTTGGTCAAGAAGCTCTTCATCGCCGTGCTGGTCAACCGCGCGCGGCTTGTCGCCGATCTCGGCGACAAGAGCAATCAGGCGATCGTCGACAGCAAGCTCGCCGAGATCAGCCAGCTCGCGGCGACGGCAGGCGGACTGGACAAGCAGCGCGGCGACCAGATCCAGGTGACGGCCGTCGACTTCATCGAAGGCTCGCGCGAACTGGCGCCGGTGCCGCCGATCAGCTTCGTCGAGATGATCAACAAGCAGCTCGGCAGCGTCATCAACGCGGTCACCATCCTGGCCGTTGCCTCGATGCTGGTCTGGTTCGGCCTTCGCCCCGCGGTCAACGGCATTCTGACGCATCGCGCAGCGCAGGAGCAGACCGAGGCGGCCGAGGCCGCCGAGCTTGAAGCTGCAACAGCCCTTGCACTGGCCGACAGTCAGGACCCCGAGCTCAACCTCGTCGAGGATCTCGAAGGCAAGATGCAGCGGACGCCGCAGAAGCGGCTGGAGCAGATCGTCCGGCTCGATCAGATGCAGGCGGCAGCAATCCTTAAAGACTGGATGCGACGCGAGGAGGCAGCATGAACGCGGCTATCGGAAAACTCCTGACGCAGTTCGACGCGAATGGGCGGGCCAAGTCTCCGCCGCCGCCTCCGCCCCCCAAGATCCAGGATGTGCTGACAAGGCCGATGGAGGTGCGGCGCGAGCCTCAGCCTCAGCCGCCGCGTCAGGTCCAATCGCAGCCGCAGCTTCAATCGCCGCTTCCGGCGCCCGAGGCGGAAGCTCCGTCGGCCAATCTTCTCGAAGATGCCTATCGTCGCGGTCACGCCGCCGGTGTCGCGGAAGGCGATGCTAGGGTCGCCGAGGAGCGCGTTCGCAGCGCGATCCGGCTCGGCGAGGAGCGGGCCAAATGGTCCGACCAGCAGGCGGCCACGATCGTGGGCGGCTTCGAGACGGCCTGCCGCGAGATCGAAACCAACATCGCAAGCTCGGTTGCGCGGATATTGCTGCCTTTCCTCGCCGATGCCGTCCGTGACAAGGCGATCGGATCGCTGGTCGAGCAGATCGCAGCGCTGACCGGCAATTCGCCGGTGCCGGTGTTCAAGATCACCGGCCCGGGCGAATTGCTCGATCTGGTGCGCTCGCAGCTCCAGACGGCCCGGCGAACCGGGATTGAATACGAAGCCGCCGAGACTTTCGAGGTCCGCGTTGTCGCCGACCAGACCGTGATCGAGACGCAGATTGCGGCGTGGAGCGAACGTCTGAACGAGGCGCGCCGGTAGTCTGCCATGGAAGAAGTCAAGCACGAGCTGGTGATCATCCGCAGGCGCAGCGCCTTCGCCGAGGAGGCGCATCACGGTGGCGTCTGGAAGATCGCGTATGCGGACTTCATGACCGCGATGATGGCGTTCTTTCTGGTCATGTGGCTGCTCAATGCGCTCAACCAGGACCAGAAGCAGGTGGTCGCGAGCTATTTCAACCCGATCAAGCTCGCGGAGAACGCACCCGCCCCGAAGGGCCTCAAGGATCTCAGCAAGAAGGAGCCGACGCAGTTCGAAGGCCAGGACGGCAAGCGTCAGCCGGCCGGGCCGAACGAAGAACGTCGCGGAGACTCGCCGACGGCGGAGAAGCCTGCCTCCTTCGAAGAGAAGGTTCTGTTCCGCGATCCCTATGCGACGCTTGCCGAGATCGCCAACAGCGCGAACCAGGCCTCGGGCCAGCGCCGTGCCGGCGCGCTGACCTCCGCCGAAGAGGACGGCCTCAAGGGCGGCGATGCCTACCGCGATCCCTTCGATCCCGGCTATTGGAAGTTGACGCCGCAGACGTCCAAGGATGCGGATCACTTCGTCGACAGCGAGCCAAAGCCGAACGCGTCCGCGCGCGACAACGCGTCCGCGACAGGTCAGGGCGAGCCGCAGGCGCAACGTGCCAAGCAGGACGATGCCGGCGGAAGCGTGGCGCCGAACGCGGACGCGTCGTCCGCAAGCCTGTCGCCCCTGCTGCCGCCGGGGCCTGCGCCTTCGCAGGCTCAACGCGATGGCAGTGCCCAGGCAAATGCGCCGCAACCGGGCGCCCAGGCTGGCGCTCAAGCCAATGCCGCCGCGCAGCCACGCCCCGGCGATCAAGCAAAGAATTCCGAATCGCGCGATGTGGCACAGACCCAGCAGCCGACCGTCAAGCAGCTTCAGTCTGCTATTGCGGATGCGCTGTCGGACATCAAGGCCGGTGCGGGCCCGGTTGCCGAGGTGCGTCAGGTCGAGGAGGGCCTTCTGATCAGCCTGACCGACGATGCGAGCTTCGGGATGTTCGCGGTCGGCTCGGCCGAGCCGCGGCCTGAGCTGATCCGCGTGATCGACAAGATCGGGCCGCTGCTGACGAAGCGCCAGGGCATGATCATCGTCCGCGGCCACACCGACAATCGGCCTTACAAGTCCGAGAATTACGACAATTGGCGGCTGTCGACCGCGCGCGCGCAGATGGCTTACTACATGCTGGTTCGGTCCGGCGTCGATGCGCAGCGGATCGAGCATGTCGAAGGCTACGCCGATCGGCGGCCGAAACTGACGAACGATCCTGCTGCCGCCCAGAACCGCCGGATCGAGATCCTGATCCGGGAGAAGCGCCCTTGATCAGGCCGCTCCTGCGCGCCGCGCTGCTGCTGCCGTTCACGACGGTATGCGCGTTTGCCGATCCGGCACCGTCCCCGGCACCAACCTCGGGCGAGCCCTATGAGCTCGTGCGCACCTTGCAGGCGGTGCAGGATGGCATTGCCCGCGGCGACACCGCGGCGCATGGCAGCCACATCGCGCTGACCCGGCAGGTCGGTGAAAAGTTCCTCGCCGCCGATCCGAGCGTGTGGAGCAACGCGCAGAACGGCCAGGCCGTCATCATCTATTTGCTCAGCGGCGGCGGGCCGCAGGTCGTCCGAAAGCTGCCGCGCGACAAGCTGAACGTCGACGAGCGGCTATTCAATGGTGCGCTGGCCTATGTCGAAGGCCGCCAGGACGAAGCGCGCGAACTGCTCAAGGACGTCAAGCCGCGCACGTTGCCAACGGGCCTGGGCGGACAGGTCGCGCTGGTCCAGGGCGCGCTGTTCGCGCGCGCCGAGGCATCGCTCGCGATCGAGCGTCTGGACGACGCGCGACTGCTGTTGCCGGGCACGCTGGTGGAGGAGGCGGCGCTGCGGCGCGAGATCCTGCTGGTCGGGCAGGCCGAGGATTTCGACAAGTTCGAGTTCCTGACGCTCGCCTATATCCGCCATTACCGCAACTCGGTCTATGCCGGGGACTTCTGGCAGCGCTTCGCCTCCGGCCTGACGCAATCGAGCATTGCTCTGGACGAGCGCCGGTTTGCGCGGATCGTCACTCTGCTGGAGCAGATCGACCGCGCGAGCCGCCTCAAGCTTTATCTCGTGATCGCGCGCACCGCGATGGTGCATGGACGGCTGGCGGTGACCCGGCTTGCAGGCGAGCGTGCGCTGACGCTCAGCGCCGACGCGTCGGAGGATCGCGAGCGCGCGCATTTCTTCCGCGGCGTCTCGCGGGCGCTCACTGACGAGTATGACGGCGGTGTCGCCGAGTTGAAGGCCCTCGACCGCTCGAAGTTGCCCGAGCGCGACGTTCCGTTGCTGAATGCGACGTTGCAGCTCGCACTCGATGTCCGCAAGCCGTTCGCGGGCGGATCCACCGCCGCCGCCGACAAGCCTCCGGTCACGCCGGCGCGTCTCGATCTCGCCGCGTCGACCGAGACGCTTGCGCGCGCGCGGAAGCAGCTCGGCGAACTCGAACGCCTTACCAGGGATCGCCCATGACGAAGCTCAGTGGAACCTCCGGACAGGTCTTTTCGGGTCTCGCCGAAAGCCTCAACGTGCGCGGCGCATCGCGCTCGGGAAAATCCGCCGGAACGAAATCGCCGGCAGATTCGTCGTTCAACGATCTGCTGCACACCGTCTCGAATCTCGCGAAGCGGGCGCTCAACGACGAGGGCGGCAACACGAGCGCGAAGGCCGGATCGCTGCGCACGCACCTCGCGCGCCCGGCCGACAAGGACAAGACGGTGCGGGAACGCACCGAGGCGGATGACGAGCCCGAATCCATTCGCAAATCGTCCGACGAGAAAACTGAAAAATCGCCGGAGACGCAAACTCCGGTCGACCACAGCGCGAAGACCGATGTTTCGGCCCGATCCAGCATTCCGGTGGTCGTCGAACAGCAGTTCGCCGCCGTGCCGGCCGCGAAGCCGCAACTGCAATCGCCGGCGGCCGACAAGAAGGACGCGCCTGCGCGCGACGAGCGCTCTGCCACGACGAAGCGTGAGGTCCAGGGCATGGCGAAGGTCACCTCTGCCGAGCCCGCGCCGCCCGCTGCCGCTTCAACGGGCACGCGCTCGCAGGCCGCGCCTTCGCAGGCGGCGGCAGCCGCGCAGCAAGGCAGCGATGCGTCCTCGAAGCCAATGCCCGCGACGCAAGGCTTCGAGGCCGTCACGGCCAATGTCGAACGCGCCGTCAAAGCCTCGGCGCGGGACGCATTGCCCGAAGCGACCAAGGTCACCGTGGTCCAGCAGGAGACCCATCTGCCGCCGGCGCAGTTCAGCGCTCCGCAGCAGATCGCCAACGCAGTCGTCGCCGAGCTGAAGGAGTCGCCGGCTCCGACGGCGTCCACCGCCCCCGATCTCGCGACGTCGCGGACCAATGCGCCTGAGCCGCTGAAGATCCTGACGATCAATCTCGAACCGCCGGCACTCGGCAACGTCACGGTACGCCTTCGCCTCGTCGGCTCGGAGGTTTCCGTTCACCTCGCGGCCGCGCGCAAGGACACCAGCCTGATGCTGGATCAGCAGCGCGAGTCGATCCGCGATCTCATGCAGTCGGCGGGCTATGTCGCCGACGTCGCGCCCGTGCAGCACGGCTCGCTGGACGGATTCCAGAGCGGCTCCGGCCAGCCGCAGCCGCAGCTCTCCGGCCAGCAACAGCCATCGTCGCAGTCGCAAGGCACGTTCGGCGGCGCCGGCACGTCGTCCGGGCAATCGGACGGCGGTGCGAAGCAGGCCCGGCAGGAGCGCCAGTCCAACGAGGAGACGCGTCATGACCAGGACGTGGGGCCGCATATTCGCCGCGGCCCTGTTTATCTGTAGCGCGGGCGCCGCGGCAGCGGCGACCAACAACGCGCGCCCGTGCGAGCGCGAGATGGCGCGCGCGTCCCAGCAGCATGGGATCCCGCTCGGCATTCTCTATGCGGTCGGCCTCACCGAGACCGGACGGCGCGGTTCGCTCCACCCTTACGCGCTCGGCGCCGACGGCCAGACCGTGTTCGCCAAGGACATGAACGACGCGATCGCGAATTTCGAGACGATGCGCAGCAAGGGCATCAAGCTGATCGACCTCGGCTGCATGCAGATCAACCATTATTATCACGGCGACAAGTTCACGTCGGTGCGCGCGATGTTCGATCCCGCGAAGAACGTCGAATACGCCGCACGCTTCCTGAAAGAGCTGAAGCAGCGCGAGGGCAGCTGGACCATGGCGGTCGCGCGCTACAACGCAGGCCCCAACAATCAGCCCGCGCAGAAGCGCTACGTCTGTCACATCGTCGCGCATCTCGTCTCCAGCGGCTTCGGCGCGTGGACCGACAAGGCGCGCTCGTTCTGTCAGCCGAAGACAACGTGACCGCTACAACCTGAAAGTTGTGCACGGATCCTAATCATCAGCTCCGCGCAAGCAAGAACTCGCATTGTAGATACAACCTGACAAAGGAGCCTACTTCATGAGCCTGTATGGTGTTATGCGCACCGGCGTTTCCGGAATGAGCGCGCAGTCCAACAAGCTGTCGACGGTTTCGGACAACATCGCGAACGTCAACACGACCGGTTACAAGCGGGCTTCGACGGAATTCTCGTCACTGATCCTGAAGAGCGGCTCGGGCAATTACGACTCCGGCGCCGTCGAGACGACGGTTCGCTACGCCATCAGCGACGCGGGACACACGCAGTTCACCACGTCGACCACGGACCTCGCCGTGCAGGGCAACGGCTTCTTCGTGGTGTCGAACGCCGCCAACACGCAGCAATATCTGACGCGCGCCGGCTCGTTCGTGCCGGACGCCCAGGGCAATCTGGTCAACGCGGCCGGCTACTACCTCCTGGGCCAGCCTGGTAAGGTGACCAATTTCTCGCAGAACAGCCTGTCCGGCATGCAGATCGTCAACATTGCCCAGGTTTCGCAAGTGCCTGTGCCGTCGACGGCGGGAACGCTCACGACCGGCAATCTGGATCCGAAAGCGGCTGTGATCGCCGGTCCGCCCGGGCCGGCGTCATATTCGTCGAAGAGCTCGATCGTGGCCTACAACAATATCGGCCAGGCCGTTACGCTCGACGTCTACATGTCCCACACGGCGACGGCCGCCGGCTCTGACACCTGGCAGCTTCAGGCTTACAACTCCGCGACAGGTGCGTCGGTCGGTGCCGCCACCACTTTCACCTTCGATACGACCGCAGCCGGCAAAGGCACGCTGGCCGCGGCGAGCCCGACGACTCTCGCCCTCACCGTTCCCGGCGGTGCGGCGATGAGCCTGGACCTGTCGAACATGACGCAGGTCGGAACCGACTTCAGCTTCAAGGCGACTGTCAATGGCAGCGTTCCATCGGCCATCGACAAAGTCGATGTCGACGATTCGGGCTTCGTGACGGCGATCCTCAAGAACGGTCAGCAGCTGACGCTCTACACCATCATGCTCGCCGACGTCGCGAGCCCCGACAACCTGACGCCGGAGCCCGGCAACGTCTATTCGACCAACATGAATTCCGGCAACGCGCAGGCCGGGAATGCCGGTACCGGCGGTCTCGGCACTGTCCAGTCGGGCGCGCTGGAGGACTCCAACGTCGACCTCGCGGACGAACTCACCGGGATGATCGAGGCGCAGCGCGGCTTCACTGCGAATTCGAAATCGTTCCAGACCGGCGCCGATCTTCTCGACGTCGTCGTCAACCTGAAGCGCTGAATCCTCAAGCGCTCATTCCGGGCAAGAGCAAATCATGTCCCTTACCGCCGCTCTCGACTCCGCTCGTGCGTCCCTCATGGCGTCGGGTATCCAGTCGTCGACGATCTCGCGCAACATAGCCGGTGCCAGCGCCGCCGGCTATTCGCGCAAGATCGCCGTGCTGGACAATCTCCCTGGGGCCGGCGTCTATGTGGCGGCGATCCAGCGCGCCGCGAGCTCGGGTCTCTATAATAACGTCCTGATCGCGACGTCTGGGTCCGCCAAGCAGAATGCGATCCTGGACGGTCTTCAGAAGATATCGGCCTCGACTGTAGACGATCCCGAGCTTGGGCAGTCGCCGGCCGCCCAGCTCAACAAGCTGAAGCAGGCGCTCCAGCAATATGCCAACGCCCCGGACAACACCACGCTGGCGCAGGCGGCGGTCACGTCCGCCAAGGACATGGCGACCGCGCTCAACCAGGCCACCAAGACCGTGCAGACGGTGCGCCAGGGAGCGGACGCCGACATGGCGACTTCGGTCGGGAATATCAATCAGCTCCTGACCCAGTTCGATAAGGTCAACACCGCGATCGTGAAGGGGACGATCGCCGGTGACGACGTCACCGATTATCTCGACCAGCGCGACAACATTATCTCGAAGATGTCGCAGGAGGTCGGCGTCTCGATGACGCTGCGCGCCAACGGCGACGCGGCGCTCTACGCCGACAGCGGCGTCGTGCTGTTCGACAAGACGGCGCGCTCGGTCAGCTTCGCGGCGACCAACATCTATACGCCCGGGACCACCGGAAATGCTGTCTATATCGACGGTGTCCCGGTCACCGGCGCCAATTCCGTGATGCCGATCAAGACCGGCAAGCTCGCTGGCCTCGCCCAATTGCGCGACAACGCCACGGTCACGTATCAGAGCCAGCTCGACGAGGTCGCACGCGGCCTTGTCGAATCCTTCAAGGAGGTCGACCAGTCCGGCGCCGCGCTGCCCGACCGGCCCGGCCTCTTCACCTATCCCGGCTCACCCGCGATGCCCGCAAGCGCGACCGTCTCGGTCGGCCTGGCCGGCTCGATCAGCGTTGCCGCGTCGGTCGACCCGGCCCAGGGCGGCAATCCCAACCTGCTGCGTGATGGCGCGATCAGCGGCAACGTCGCCTACAGATACAACACCACCGGCAATGCCGGCTACTCGACCAGGCTGCAGCAGCTGATCGGCAACATGGATGCGTCGCAGCCGTTCGATGCAACCACGCAAGGCAAGCCGAGCGGCAGCTTGATCGACTTCGCGGCGTCGTCGACGAGCTGGATCGAAAACCAGCGCAAGGCCGCGGACGACAACGCCACCTATCAGAACACGCTACTCGACCGCAGCTCCGCAGCGCTGTCGAACGTCAGCGGCGTCAACATGGACGACGAGATGTCCTTGATGCTTCAGGTCGAACGTACCTATTCGGCGTCGTCGAAGATCATCTCGACCGTCGACCAAATGTTGCAGAGCCTGCTGGCCGCCGTGGGGAATTAAGTCATGATGAGCGCCAACTACATCTCGACCCTGATGCTGTCTTCGTCGTTGAGGTCCTCGATCACGAACAATCAGGCCGCGCTGACCAAGGCCTCGAAGGAAGCCACCACCGGCCGCTTCGCCGATGTCGGCCTCGAGCTTGGTGCCACGACGGGAAGCGACGTCACCCTGCGGGCGGACCTGAGCTTCGCCGATCAGCTCGTCGATACCAACGGGCTCGTCTCGGGGCGCCTGGACACGACGCAGAACCGGATCACCCAGCTGGGCGCAACCGCAACCTCTTTCCTCAAGGACCTGATCGCGGCCCGCAGCACCGACGGCGGCGGGCGGATCATCCTGCCGCCTGCGTCCGCCAACCTCCAGGATCTGATCGGCGCGCTGAACGTCTCCTATAATGGCTCGTATCTCTTCTCGGGGGTCAACACGCAGAACACGCCGATCACGGCTTACACTGCGGGTTCGGCCAGCAAGAACCAGGTCGATGCCGATTTCCTTGCGACCTTCGGCTTCTCGCAATCCTCGGCCAGCGTGAGCACCATTACCCCGGCCCAAATGCAGACCTTCCTCAACACCACCTTCGATGCCGAGTTCGCGAGCCCGGCCTGGAACACCAATTGGTCAACGGCCACCGACCAGACCATGCAAAGCCGTATCTCCACGACCGAGATCGCCGATACGTCCGTTAGCGCCAACCAGATCGGCTTCCGTAGGCTCGCCGAGGCCTACACCATGATGGCGGATCTTGGGAACGCGAACCTGAGCCAGGACACGTTCCAGGTCGTCGTGGACAAGGCCATCGGCCTCGTCGGTAACGCCATCACGGACCTCGCTACGCTCGGCGGCGGCGTCGGCACGGTCCAGCAGCGGGTCACCGGCGCCACCGAAAAGCTCAAGACGCAGCAGGACATTCTGAACAATCAGATCGTCAAGATGGAGGCCGTCGACCCGACGGAGGCCTCGGTCCGGGTCAACACCCTGCAGACCCAGATCAAGACGGCGCTGTCGCTGACGTCGCAGCTCCAGCAGATCAGCCTGATCAACTATCTCTGAGCCGGGGTCTGTAACTTTGTCTTGTTGTTCGGTCTCCTGCGCAGAGTGGTTCTGATGACGTTTGAAGCCTATGAAGCGGTCGTCGATGATAGCGCCTCTGAGGCGCGGGGCCGCGAGCGGCAGGCGCTCAGTCTCGGCATCGACCGGCTCGAGCGGGTCCAGGGCGGGCGCTTCAGCTTCGAAGATCTGGTCGAGAGTCTGCTCTACGTGCGGCGGCTGTGGACGATCTTCATCGAGGATCTCGCCCATCCGGAGAACGCACTCCCGGAAAAGTTGCGCGCCGACATCATCTCGATCGGCCTGTGGGTCGTCAAGGAAGCCGATCGGCTTCGCGAGGAGAAGTCGAACGACGTGATGCAGCTCATCGAAATCAACCGCCTGATCCGAGACGCGCTCTGATGAAAATATCCTTGCGGGCGGGTGAGCGGATCTACGTCAACGGCGCAGTGCTGCGCGTGGACCGCAAGGTCTCCGTCGAGCTCGTCAACGACGTGATGTTCCTGCTCGAAGGGCAGGTCATGCAGGCTTCCGACGCCACTACGGCGATGCGGCAGCTCTATTTCATCGTCCAGCTCATGCTGATGAACCCGACGGATATCGGCGCCGCAGTCGCGCTCTACGGGGAGCATCACGCGGCCCTGCTCGCGGTTTGCGAGAGCCGTGAGATGCTCGACGGGCTCGCCACGATCCACGAGCTGGTCCGCACGACCCGATATTTCGAGGCGCTCAAGCGGATCCGGGGACTGTTCCCGGTAGAGGACGCAATCCTGGCCGGCCTGGCCGGCGTCGCCACCGAGATCCCATTCGAGGCTGCCTGACAGCGGAGAGGCTACATGAACGTCAACAGCGCGACCGACAGCACCAGCAAGTCCAATGCGACCGATTCCACGAAGAACACGGCGAGCAACACCGTCGACTACAATACCTTTCTTCAGCTCCTCGTCGCCGAGATGAAGAACCAGGATCCCACCAATCCGATGGATACCTCGCAGTACATGAGCCAGTTCGCCCAGCTCTCGACGGTCGAGCAGGCCATGCAGACCAACTCGAAGCTCGATGCGCTGCTGTCGTCGCAGTCGCTGTCGCAGGCCAACGGGCTGATCGGAAAGACCGTCAGCTTCACCGACGCGACCGGCGCGACCTTCAGCGGCAAGGTCGTTTCGATCTCCATCAACAACGATGGCTCCATCGCAACCCTCGAGAACGGCACGAAGGTCGCGGTCGGGCCCGGCCTTACGATCAGCCAGTCATGAACGAGCGGGACGCCCTCGACATCGTCCAGGCGGCGATCTGGACCATCATCGTCGCCTCCGGCCCCGCCGTCGGCGCCGCGATGCTCGTCGGCACCGCCATTGCGCTGATCCAGGCGCTGACCCAGGTCCAGGAGGTGACGCTGACCTTCGTGCCGAAGATCATCGTCATCCTCCTGGTCGTTGCCGTCTCCGGCTCCTTCATCGGCGCCCATCTCTCCACCTTCACCGAGATGGTCTATTCGCGGATCGAGCACGGCTTCTGATCCGCGCGAGCCCGGCCACCACCCTCGCGTAAGCTTTGCACGGCAGATTGCGGGGCGGACCCTCTGCCGGTGACCCATGGCCGATACATTAGCTGCTAGCCTGCCGACCCCGCGACGATTGGGGGCCGACGCCTTTTTCGCGGGCGGTATCGTGGCCATGCTCACGATCCTGTTCCTGCCCATACCGCCGATCCTGATCGACCTCGGCCTCGCCTTCTCGATCGCGCTGTCCGCGCTGATCCTGATGGTCGCGCTGTGGATCCAGCGGCCGCTCGATTTCTCCGCTTTCCCGACCGTGCTGCTGATCGCGACGATCCTGCGGCTGGCACTCAACGTTGCGACCACCCGTCTGATCCTGTCGCGGGGCGGGGAGGGCGAACAAGCCGCGGGTCACGTCGTTGCCGGCTTCTCGAAGTTCGTCATGGGCGGCGACTTCGTCATCGGTCTGATCATCTTCGCGATCCTGGTGACGGTGAATTTCGTCGTGATCACGAAGGGCGCAACGCGTATCGCCGAAGTCGGTGCCCGCTTCACCCTGGACGCCATCCCGGGCAAGCAGATGGCGATCGACGCCGACCTCTCCGCGGGCCTCATCGATGACAAGGAGGCCCAGCGCCGGCGCCGCGAGCTCGAGGAGGAAAGCGCGTTCTTCGGCGCAATGGACGGTGCTTCGAAATTCGTCCGCGGCGACGCAATCGCCGGCCTGATCATCACGGCGATCAACATCTTCGGCGGCATCATCATCGGCGTGACGCATCACGGGCTGACGCTGTCGCGCGCCGCCGACGTCTACACCAAACTCTCCGTCGGCGACGGTCTGGTAACGCAGATGCCGGCACTGATCGTGTCGCTGTCGGCGGGCCTCCTGGTCTCCAAGGGCGGCACCAGGGGGTCGGCCGAGCAGGCCGTGCTGAGGCAGCTCGGTGGCTACCCGCGCGCGGTGTCGGCGGCGTCGTTGATGATGTTCGTGCTCGCCTTGATGCCTGGGCTGCCGATGGCACCCTTCGTGCTGCTCGGCGGTGCCATGGCCTTTGTCGGCTACTCGCTGCCGCGGCGGCAGGCGGCGCGGGAGAAGAAAGAGCATGCGCGCAAGGCCGACGAGCGCGCCCAGGCCGATGCCAAGGAATCCGTCAAGGAATCGCTCAAGACCGCAGAGATCGAGGTGTCGCTCGGCGGCCATCTGTCGGTCCATCTGCTGGGCGCGCGCACCGAGCTTGGGCACCGGGTCAGCAAGCTCCGCAAGAAGTTTGCCAAGCAATACGGCTTCGTCATTCCGGAGATCAAGCTCAGCGACAATCTGTCGATCGATCCCAAGGGATACCAGATCCGGATCCACGACACGCGTATCGCCCATGGCGAGCTGCGGCTCGGCGAGGTGCTGGTGCTCGTCGACAAGGACGGTAAGCCCGACGTGCCCGGCGAAGAGGTGATCGAACCCGCTTTCGGCATGAAGGCGCTGTGGGTGACGGAGGCGTTCACCGACGAGGTCAAGCGTCAGGGCTGCAAGCCCGTCGACAACCTGTCGGTGCTGCTCACGCACTTGAGCGAAGTGCTCAGGGCAAATCTCGCACAGCTGCTATCCTACAAGGACATGCGCGGCCTGCTCGACCGTCTCGATCCCGAATACAAGCGCCTGGTCGAGGATCTCTGCCCGTCGCAGATCTCCTATTCGGGCCTGCTGGCGATCCTGAAGATCCTGCTGGCCGAGCGCGTGTCGATCCGCAATCTCCATTTGATCCTTGAGGCCATTGCCGAGATCGCACCCCATGTGCGGCGCTCCGAGCAGGTCGCGGAGCATGTGCGGACCCGACTTGCCCAGCAGATCTGCGGCGACCTTTCCGACAACGGTGTGCTGAACGTCGTCCGCCTTGGCAATCGCTGGGACCTGGCGTTCCACCAGAGCCTGAAGCGCGACGCCAAGGGCGAAGTCTTCGAATTCGACGCCGATCCTCGCCTGATCGAGCAGTTCGCAACCGAAGCCAGCGCCGCGATCCGAAAATTCACCGAGAACGGCACCAGCGTGGTTCTGGCGGTCACCCCGGAAGCCCGCCCCTATGTCCGGATGATCCTGGAGCGGGTGTTCCCGACCTTGCCGGTCCTGTCGCATGTCGAGGTCGCGCGCAGCGCCGAGATCAGGGCGCTGGGAGCCATATCGTGATCAGCGGCCTCGCCGACAGCGTGCTGGTCACGTTCATCGTGTTCTGCCGCATCGGCGCCTGCCTGATGCTCGTGCCCGGCTATTCCAGCGTCAACGTTCCGGCCCAGGTTCGCCTGTTCGTCGCGCTCGTCACGACGTTTGCGCTGACGCCGATCCTGATCTCGGTCCTGAAACCTCTCACCGACAACGCCGCGCCGCTGACGCTTGCGCTCCTGATCTGCTCCGAGCTCGTGGTCGGCAGCGTCATCGGGCTCGGCGGGCGCGTGTTCTTCCTCGCGCTGCAGACCATGGCGACCGTGATGGCGGGCGCGATCGGGCTGAGCAACATCCCGGGAACGCCGGTCGGCGACACCGATCCGGCGCCGGCCCTGGTCCCGCTGATCATGGCAGCCGTCACCACGCTGTTCTTCATGACCGATCAGCACTGGCAGGTCCTGCGCGGGCTGATGAACTCCTACGACGTCTGGCAGCCCGGCAACAGGATCGGCGGCAGCATGGCGCTCGAACAGCTCGTCAGCCGCCTGTCCGAGGCGTTCGTGCTGACGCTGCGGATCACGAGCCCCTTCATCGTCTATTCGGTCATCGTCAACCTCGCGGTCGGCCTGATCAACAAGCTGACGCCGGCAATTCCGGTCTATTTCATCTCGGTGCCCTTCGTGCTGTTCGGCGGCTTCCTGCTGCTCTACCTCACGAGCGACGAGCTCTTGACGCAATTCATGCTTGGCGTCTCGTCGTGGCTGGCGGAGTGATGGTCATGACGTCGCGCGCGGACAAGCTCGGCCGGATGGTCTCGCTCGTGAAGCTTCAGCTCCGGCTGTCCGAATGGCAGCTCGCGCATCTGCGGCAGCAGGAGCGCAGCTTGCAGGACGAGCAGGAATGGCTGGTAGGAACCCTCAACGAGGGCAAACCGCCGGCGGGCTCGTCGAGCGACTCAATCGCGCGGCGCCTGAACAGGACGAGCGCCGGTGCGCGCGCGGTCCAGGCGCAGGCGTCGCAGCAACTCGACCAGGTCCGCGCGGACACCCGCCGTGTGAAACAGCTCGAGCAGGTCGCGAAGGCCGCGCTCGCAGACAAGCTTCGCGACGCGGAGGCGCGCTCGCTCGAAGAGATGACGGGAATAAGCCCCGCCGTGCGTGACTGGACGCCACGGCCAGCCAGCCGGAACAAGACATGATCGTGACAGCGACGCCCGACCTCGTTCTTGATGTCCTCGATGCCGCCGACCCCGTGACGCAGCGGGCGGCGACCGCGAAGCTCGATGCACTGAAATCGTCGGACGCCGATTTCGCCGCCACCATGGACGCGGAGGTCGGCAAGGCTAAGGCGGCGAATGCCGATCAATCCGCGGCGCAGGCTGCCGAAGCGCAGCAGCCGGGTGCGGTGAACGGGCCGCCGGTGCGGGTGATCAAGGCGCCCGCATCCGGCGAGGTGTACCGGAAGTTCGAGGCGTTCATTCTCCAGACCTTCGTCGAGACGATGCTGCCGAAGGAGTCGGAGGAAGTCTTCGGCAAGGGCACGGCCGGCGGCGTCTGGAAGTCGATGCTGGCGGAGCAGCTTGGTGCTCAGCTGGCAAAGGGCAAGGGCATTGGCATTGCCAAGCAACTCGCCGCTGCGCAGCCGGCAGGGCCCGGCGTTACGGAAAAGACCGGATCATGATCCGGGAATGGGTGACAGAAGTTGAGGGGTGAATTTCCTATGCAAGCACAAGAAGGTGCGGCGGTCCTGGTGGTGGAGCAGCCGGTCGTGGACGCCGACGCGATGACGCTGGAAGCGGCAGAAGGCGATGCGTTCTTGCCTGCGCTGCTGCCGAATCTCGGCGGTGACGTGGTGAACGACGGCACCGACGCGGCGAGATCGGACGAGGTGCGTGGCCTGCTGTCTGCGATCCGCCGGCTCGAGAACATCGTCGAGGAGGAGACGGTCGCGCTCTCGACGGGCAAGAAGATCGATTTCGACGACTTCAGTGCCCGGAAGAGCCGGAGCATGCTCGAATTCGTCCGCTTGATGCGGGCACGGATGCATCTCGGCAACGAGGTCGAGATCACCGAGGAGATCCAGCGGTTGCGCGAGAAGCTCGAGCGAAACCGTTCCATCCTCGAAATGCATTACGATGCGGTGCGCGAGGTCGCGGCCATCATCGTCAAAGCGATCAAGGAAGCCGAGTCGGACGGCACCTATACCGGCCGCACAGCACAGGACGGAAAATGATCAGACTCGTGCTGGCCGGGCTCTGGGTATGCATCCTCACCGCGGGCACGAGCTATGCCGTGGCCTATTGGAAGGAAAACGGCAGCCTGCTGCCGGCGAAGGACGAATATCTCGACGGCCTTCAATACCAGAAGACGCGGGCGCTGAGCGTGCCAATGGTCGAGGGCGGCAGCGTGCAGGGCTACATCGTGGCGCGCTTCGTCTACACCGTTGAAGCGCGGATCATGCACCAGCTCAACGTCCCGCCGGAGCCGTTCGTCGTCGACGAGGCCTTCCGCAGGATCTATGCCGACGACCGCCTCGATTTCAGGAAGCTCGCCCGTTACGACCTTTCCATCCTCACGACGGCCATCAAGCAGCGCGTCAACGAGCGGATGCAGGCCGACGTCGTCCAGGACGTCCTGGTCGAGGACTTCAACTATGTTTCGAAGGAAGAATTCCAGCAGAAGCCGTAGCTATCGCGGCGCCGGCATCGCGAGGCCGCTGTTCCGCCATCCCTGCCGCTGAAAGTGCAACGGCCTCTGCGAAGGGTACTCCGCAGAGGCCGTTGTCGTTTTTGTGGCGGTGCCCTGCCGCGTCAGTTTCCGGCCGGGTACGCCGCCGGGGCGGAATGTGCCCTGTTCAGGAGGATCCCGACCTCGTCGAGTTCCTGCATCGGCACGTCGATGGTCTCGCCGGCAGGGATGTTGAGGCGGTATCCGACGTAGCGCCGGGCCACGATCGCGTCGAAGCCGAGGCGGTCGCGGAGTTTCTTGCGCAGCTTGCTGACGTGGCTCTCGATCACGCTCTCGTCGAAGGTCGACTCGAAG
This sequence comes from Bradyrhizobium sp. S3.7.6, assembly GCF_054061875.1. Taxonomy (NCBI): domain Bacteria; kingdom Pseudomonadati; phylum Pseudomonadota; class Alphaproteobacteria; order Hyphomicrobiales; family Nitrobacteraceae; genus Bradyrhizobium; species Bradyrhizobium sp. S3.7.6. Next base: position 2,290,703 of record NZ_JBSSEQ010000001.1, read on the forward strand.
ATGCCGTAGACCGCGTTGAAAATCTGCGTCTTGGTGATCCACTTGCCGTGGTTGCTGACCATATACTCGAGAATGCGCAGCTCGCGGCGGGGCAGGGTGAGAGCGTGGCCCGCGATCTCGGGGTCACGTCCGTTGAAGAAGACCTGGATCCTGGTCTCGCAGGGCCTCGGCAGCTCGCCCACCCGGCGGCGCGCGATTGCGGCCGTTCGGGCGAGGATCTCGCGCAGGTGAATCGGTACATGGACGACGTCGTCGACACCCGATTCGAACAGCTCAAGCGTGTTCTTGAGCATCTTCTGGCCGCTCATGGCGATGATGGGCGCCGAGGAGCGCTTGCGCATCGCCCGAGGCAGGCTTCCGCGGGCATCGCAATCCCCGAGGAGAAAGGCGTCGACCGCCGCCAGATCCGGTTCGCTCGCAGATTGCAGCCAGTCCCAGAATTCTCCGGAGGAGAAGCCGATCGACGATACACCTTCGCGAACGAGCCCTCCAACGTAGCTGTTCGTGACGCTCTCGCGATCATCAACGATAATATACATTAGTCTTTCGCCCCTGTTTCGCACTTGTTGCGGCCGGATGGTTGTTGTGATGCCCGGCTCGGCAACCATGCTGTTTGACGATATTTCCATCCCGCGAACCGTTATTATGGTTTCGATATTCGCGGGCAGCCCTACGCATTCAGTGCCTGCGTGTGCAGGCCTGCTACATCGACTCGATACTGAACGCTTACTGCGTGAGGCTCGGCGGGTGTCTTACGGATCACCTCGCGGAGCGGATTGAGACAGACCTAGAACAGTTGCGCCAACTTGCCGATTGCGTCCGAACGCACCTGAACTGTGTCGATCTCCTCGCCAACTGGCGAGAATCACTTGAGTAGGACCGTAACAATTGCCGATTTCCGATCAAGCGCGCGCAGCAAAGCGGTTGCTATGCGTGTTTGATGCTGTTGATTCGTTTCTGGTTGTTTCTTTGTATGCTCGATCGCATCAGTTGATTTGATAATCGAACTAGTTTTGCACCGTAACGTTTCTAAAGTTCCGCATCCCCGCGTAATCACAGCTATTTTGCGCGGCGCTGCGGGTCATCCGCATAGCGGGGTTTTCAACCCGGGATTGACTCTCCTGCTGGTGTTTCCCCATGCGACAATTCGACTCATGTATGGCGCGGCGACTCCAGCTTGGCGAAATCTTGGCGAGTGTGTGTCTTTCGAGTCGCACTCTCGCCACGTCCATGACGCTTTTGACTCATGCGACGTCGCATCGGGCGCGATGAAAAGTTTTCGCTGCGCACGTTTCAGGCAAGCTTCGGCAAATAACTTCACCGTTCGATAGATCGAACCGAACGGAGCATTTTCACATGTTGTCCGATGGACAAGCTCGTCCCAACGCGACCGCTGATGTTTCCGCGGCGGCGAAGCCGGCTCCGGATGCGCGCGATACAAACACGACACAGACGGCCAAGCCCGCTGCAAGCGCGAAGCGTGTGTCGGCTGCGGCGAACGACGAGACCCTGGCGAAAGAGGCGCTCGAGGGGCTGAAGCGTATTCGCGCCAAGGCGCGCCTCGACAAGATGGCGATACCGAAGCCTGCGCCGACCGTGATGAAGCCGGCCGTGATCGTGGCCAAGCCGCCGCCGCCGCGTCCGACATGGGTCGCGCCGCTCGCAACACTGGCGGTCGCTGCGATCCTGGTGGTCTGCGCCTGCACCGGCGTGATCGCCTATCTCACCACGCAGCCGGCCCAAAGCAACGTGGCCGCCAATACGGAGATCAGGAATCTGCGCGAGACTGTCGCGCTGCTGCGCAAGCAGGTGTCGGGCGTGTCCGAAAATCTCGACGGCCTGCGCACCGCGGTCGATCAGTCGAGCAAGGCGACCAACGATCGCTTCGGCAGGTTCGCCGAGAATCTGGACCGTATCGAGCGGGTGAGTTCGTCCTCGACGGTGAAGCTGGACAAGCTCGCCCAGGCTCAGGCGCAAGCGCCGGCGCCGGCGGCCGTCGCCTCGCAGCCGCCCTCGCAGACGATGCCGATGATGGCCTCGGTTGCCGCGCCCGAGATCACGGGTTCGGTTCCTCCGTCGGCGCCGCGCAAGGTGGTCAAGGGCTGGTCGGTCCGCCAGGCCTATGAGGGAATTGCGATCCTGCAAGGTCCGAACGGCGTCATCGAGGCCGTGCTTGGACAGCAGGTACCCGGGCTTGGCCGCATCGAAGAGATCAAGAACGAGAACGGCCGTCTGGTCGTGGAGTCCAGCGGCGGCGTCATCTACTCGTCACGCAAGGCGACGCCGTGATCGAGGGCCGCCTCCTATTGGCGATGATGCTCGAAGCTGGTGCATAGCAGATCGATCTCCGCCTCGGCGATCGGCGCGCGAAACAGGCGGCAGCTGAACTCGGCGGCGCCGGGCTTGCCGTCCGTGGCGGTGCGATCTTCGCGCAGGAAGATGCATCGCTTGCAGACGTCGGTATGGTGCCGCTGCTCGGCCGCGTCCGCCTGATCGAGCACGTGCCGGAGCGTGTCGCGAAAGCGGATCTTGGCCTCGTCGTCGAGGACGGCGATCGGCTCGAGGAGAACGCTGATGGGGTCGCGCACCAGGAACTTCTTGCCCTGCTGCGTCACGCTCAGCGTCACCGATCGCTTGTCCGTCGCGGAGCGCTTTCGCTCCAGATATCCGAGCCGCTCGAGTTCGCCGATGATGAAAGAGGCGGTGCCGCGCGTGGTGCCGACGTAGCTCGCGAGCGCCGAGGGCGTCCGCGAGAAACGGTTGGCGCGGGAGAGAAAGCGCAGGGCCATCCATTCGCGGTCGCGCAAGCCATGCTTGGTGCCTTCGAACCACAGGATGCGGGCCATCTGTCCCAACAATTCAATCGCTTCGCGAGCTAAAATCATTTCAGTTCCAGGTCGGACAAGCTTTATTCAATTGAGCCTTTGGTAGCGCAATCTGGGTGGACGAGAATGAAAGTTCTCGGGCGATTCTTCGTCCGTTGCCGGATGGAGGGACCGCGCTCGGGAAGTTGCATCCGTTGTGCAGATGGAACTTCCGGCCGTGGAACTAGAGCGTCACACAGAAAGTTCGAGTAAATCGCACGGCTCAACTCTTCTGAAAATTTCAATCAAATCACGAGAGCTTGCACGTGAATTGACGGTGATGTGCGACGCCTGAGCAACATGATGTGTCATTGTCGCCACTGCGAGGCCCATTTGTTGCGGCCTGGAGTTTCGAATACGCAAAAGGGCGCATCACCGGCAACGCCTGGCGATGTGGCTGGCCGGGAGAGAACCCTCTCTTTCGGTTAATGGATGTTGCGACGCAATGCAGCCGGACGGTTAAGTCTGGCAAACGAGCGAATCCAGGGAAGTCAAAGTGTCGTTGGGAATTGAGCAAGCGGCGCCGTTCAACGTCAAACGAGCAGCATTCGCAGCCACCATCGGCAACATGCTCGAATTCTACGACTTCATTACCTACAGCTTCTTCGCCATCCAGATCGGCCATACCTTCTTCCCGACCGGAAGCGAGTACGGCAGCCTGATGCTGTCGCTGGCGACGTTCGGGGCCGGCTTCGTGACGCGGCCGATCGGCGGGATCGTGCTCGGCATCTATTCCGACCGGATCGGCCGGCGGCCCGCCATGCTGCTGAGCTTTGCGTTGATGGGAGCTGCTATCCTGACCATCGCGCTCACGCCGTCCTATCGCATGATCGGCGTCGCCGCGCCCATCATCGTGATTGCGGCGCGCATGGTGCAGGGCTTCGCCCTCGGCGGCGAGGTCGGACCGACCACCGCCTATCTTCTCGAGATTGCCCCGCTCGAGCATCGGGCGCTGGTCGTGGCATGGCAGCCGGCGAGCCAGGAGATCGCGGCGACCGCCGGCGCGCTGGTCGGCGTCATCCTGAGCACGACCATGGCGCCGGAGATGCTGGACTCCTACGGCTGGCGGGTGGCGTTCCTGATCGGGGCCGTCTGCCTGCCGTTCGGGCTCTGGATGCGGCGGACACTGCCCGAGACGATTCCGCATGCCGATGCCGGTGTCGCAGCGAAAGAGCGCACAGGTCACCTCTCGCAGGCCCGGCGTCACCTCGGCATCATCGCGCTGGCGTTGATGATCCTGGCCAGCGGAACGATCTCGACCTATGTCACGCAATACATGACGACTTATGCGCAGAATACCCTGCACGTGTCGTCGACGCTGGCTTTCGCCGTGTCGCTCGTCAGCAACGGCATTCAGTTCGTCGGCGCACTGGTCGGCGGATGGCTCGCCGATCGTCTCGGCCGTAAGCCGATCATGATCTGGCCGCAGCTCGCAACCCTCCTGCTCACCTATCCGACCTTCCTGTGGATCGTCCATGCACCGGGCGCGCTGTCGCTCCTGATCGGCTTCGGTGTGCTATCGATCATCGGCTCGCTGCCGTTCACCGCGTTCTATGCGACCTTCACCGAAGCGCTGCCCCAGAACATCCGCGGAGGCGTGTTCGCGACCGTCTACGCGGTGGCGATCGCGAGCTTCGGAGGTACGGCGCAGCTCGTGGTCACCTGGCTCCTCCACGTCACCGGCAATCCGCTGGCACCGGCCTGGTACCTCCTGCTTGCGGCGATCGTCGGACTTGTCGCAATGAGCCTGATGCCCGAAACGGCGCCGGTGAAAAGACGTCAGGGCTTGGCCTGAACGCGAACATGCTCGCAGGCTGGTGATTTGCGTTTCGCCGGCAATTATCGGCGAATGCGCCGCCTGAGGAATCAGGGCCCAGCATCAGGAAGGATCGACCGATGAGCTTCGAAACCACCATGACATCCGACGTCGTCGGGCTGACGAAAGTCGCGCCGGTCTCGCGCCGCGGATTCATGAGCGCCACCGCGGCCGTCGCTGCCGGCTACACGCTTGCGGCCGGTCCGGTCCGTGCCGAAATCATCACGACAGATACCGGCGGCCTCCAGGCTGGCGACACCAGGATCAAGGTCGGCTCCGAAGAGATGCCTGCCTATTTCGCGCGCCCGGCCGGCAACACCAAGGCGCCGGTGATCATCGTGGCGATGGAGATTTTCGGCCTGCACGAATACATCAAGGATGTGACACGGCGCCTCGCCAAGCTCGGCGCCTTCGCGGTCGCGCCCGACTATTATTTCCGCAAGGGTGTCGATCTCACCAAGGTCACCGACATCAAGGATCTGCTGCCGGTCGTCAATGCCAAGCCGGACGCCGAGCTGCTGTCCGATCTCGATGCGACGGTGGCGTGGGCGGGATCGCAAGGCGGCGACACCACGAAGCTAGGCATCATCGGCTTCTGCCGGGGTGGCCGCAATGTCTGGGAATACGCCGCCCACAGCGGCACCCTCAAGGCTGGTGTCGCGTTCTACGGTGCGCCGGTCGATCCCGCCAATCCGGTGTGGCCGAAGAGCCCGCTTCAGCTCGCCCCCGAGATGAAGGCGCCGGTGCTCGGCCTCTATGGCGGCGCCGATACCGGCATTCCCGTGGCCCAGGTCGAGCAGTTCAAGGCGACGCTTGAGCAGGACAAGAAGATCGCCGAATTCAAGATCTATCCGCAGGCGCCGCACGGCTTCCATGCCGACTATCGCGGCAGCTATCGCAAGGATGCGGCGGAAGACGCCTGGAAGCAGGCCCAGGCCTGGTTCAAGAGGTACGGCGTGTTGAGCTGACGCCAGATTCGCAAAGGGCGGCCTGAGCGGCCGCCCTTTCTATTCCAGCGCGCCGGTCTCACTTCACCATCGCGCCATAGACGATGTCCTGCACCTGCTCGCGATAGTATTTCCTGAGCTCGCCCGGCGCCGCCGTTCCCACCACCACGACGAGACGCTCCTTGGGATCGCAGAAGAACTGCGTCCCGTAGGCGCCGTTCCAGGTGAACTCGCCGGGATTACCGGGAACCGACGACAGCCCCTCGCTGGTCCGGACCGCGACCGCGAGACCAAAGCCGAAGCCGGCGCGATGCGGCTCGATGTTCGCCACATTGTTCTTGATCTCGGGACCGAGGTGGTTGGTCGTCATGTGATGCACGGTCTTCGGGGAAAGAATGCGCTGGCCGTCGAGCTCGCCGCCGTTGAGCAGCATCTGGCCGAAGCGGATGTAATCGCCCATCGTCGCGAATGAGCAGGCGCCGCCGCAATCGAACTTGGTCGGGGTGTCCAGCAGCTTGATGGCTTGCGGCTTCCCGGTCAGCGGATCGTTGGCAAACGGGCGGGCGAGGCGAGGGCGCTGTGCGTCGGTCGGGTGGAAGGTCGCGTCCTTCATGCCGAGCGGCTGCCACACATTGGCGGCGAGATAGTCGCCGAGCCTCTGCTCGCTGACCTTCTCGACGACGGCGCCGAGCACGTCGATCGAGAAGCCGTATTCGAACTCGGTCGAGGGCTGATGTGCCAGCGGCAGTTTCGTGATGCGGCCGATGAAGGCCTCAGTGTCGCCTTCCACCGCCGGGGCGACGCCATCGGGGTATTGCCGCGCCACCGGGCTCGATGAGTCGGGGCGGCCGCCATACATCAATCCGGACGTATGCCGGTAGAGATCGTGGATAAAGATCGGGGAGGCCTGCGGTTCGAGCTTGAGCGAGCCATTGGCCTCGGTCGCGCCGACCTTCATGTCGGCAAAGCCTGGATAGTAGTCGGACAGCTTGGCCTGGAGCGGCAACTGGCCTTTCTCCATCAGCGTCAGGCCGGCGACCGCCGCCATCGGCTTGGTCATCGAGGCCAGCGCGAAGATCGCGTCAACCGGCATCGGCGTGCCCTTGTCGGGATCGAGCATGCCGTAAGCCTTGTAGTGCACGAGCTTGCCGTCCCGTGCCACCGCGACGACGGCACCGGGGACGCGCTTGGCGGCGATCTCGCGCGCGAAGAAGCTGTCGAGCCGCTCGAGACCCTGCTTCGAGAAACCGGCGTCATCAGGGTTGGCTTCGGGCAGTGGTGCGGCGCGCGCCGTACCGAACGTGATGACGGCAGCCGCCGTCGCGATCATGGCGATCGTCTTGTTCATTGCATCCTCCCAAGGCGAGCTCGTTCTGTGGTGGCTCGCCGAGCGGCTAGATCACGGCTGCGCCTGAGCGAAGTCAAGCGCGGGTGGGGCATGTCTGGGACGCGTCGGAGATAACCGGAACCTATCGCCCTTGCCCGGTGTGCCACAGCGCATCCAGGCCATGCCGATAGGTCGGATGGGCAAGCGTGACACCGAGCTCGTGCTTCAGTTTCGCGTTGGAGACCCGGGCACTGCTGGCATAGAAGCTGCGGGCCATCGCCGACATCTCGGCAATCTCGAACGGCTCTTCGGGCGGCGGCGCAAGGTCCATCAGTTTCGCCGCATAAGCGATCACATCCTGCGGCGGCGCCGGCTCGTCGTCGCAGACGTTCCAGGTGCCGCCGTCACTGTGCTTCACCGCGGCCATGATCGCGCTCGCGATGTCGTCGGCGTGGATGCGGTTGAAGACCTGTCCCGGCTTGATGATGCGCCGGGCCGTCCCCGCCCGCAGCGTCACCAGCGCGTTGCGGCCGGGACCGTAGATGCCCGCAAGCCGCAGGATCGCGACGTCGCCGCGCGCCGTGGCGGTCCAGGCTTGCTCCGCCGCAACGCGCGTGCGCGTGCGGTCGAGGGTGGCCTGCGGCGGCGTGCTCTCGTCAACCCAGCGGCCTGCGTGATCGCCATAGACGCCGATGGTGGAGAGATAGACGATCTTCCGCCGCCGGCTCGCGAGCGCGTCGCCAAGGGCCGTAACTGCGGGGTCGCCCGCGCTGCCGGGCGGGATCGATATGAGAAGGACATCGGCGTCGCGGACTCGCTCGACCACCTCGCGGGCCGGACTGCTGCCGGAAAAGGTGTGCACCTCGATATCGGCAAGGTCGTTTCGCTTGCCGGGATCGCGCACGGTGCCGGCGATATGCGAGAAGGCGCCGCCGAATTGGCCGACGAAATGCCGGGCACTGTAGCCGAGGCCGAGGATGAAGAGCCGCATGCGCCTGCCGTGCTGGAGTTCCCGCTCGCGCGAACTGCGCGCCGTTCGCTCATAAGGGATTTTTGGGTCCGGCAAAAGATATTGCAATTTTACTCGGCCGCCAGGGCACGCGATGCTCGCTTGTCAGGAGGGAGGTGTCGGTCATGCAGGCAGAAGCGCCGGCCGCAGTGCCATGCGGTGCCGCGGAGTTGATCGGGCGCGCCGCCGCGCTGATCTTCGATGTCGACGGCACGCTGGCCGAAACCGAGGAGCTGCATCGGCGGGCCTTCAACCATGCCTTCGTCCGTCACGGCCTCGACTGGCAGTGGGACCGGGCCGTCTACAAGGAGCTGCTGCGTGTCACCGGCGGCAAGGAGCGCATGCGCGCCTTTCACGCGAGGCTGCAGGTCGCGCCGCCATTGCCGGATGCCGATATCGCAGCCCTTCACCGCATCAAGACCGCGCATTACGCCGAGCTGATCGAAACCGGCTGCTGCCCCTTGAGGCCCGGTGTGGCGGACCTGCTCACCGCCGCGAGGGCCCGTGGCCAACGGCTCGCGATCGCGACCACCACCTCGCACGGCAATATCGATGCGCTGCTGTCGCAAGCGCTGGGAACGCGCTGGGCGGCGGATTTTGATGCGGTCATCGCCGGCGACGATGTCCGCCACAAGAAGCCGGCGCCGGATGTCTATCTGGAAACCCTGGCGCGGCTGAATCTGGGCGCAGCCGACTGCGTCGCGATCGAGGATTCCCGCAACGGTCTGATCGCGGCCTCGCGGGCGAACATTCCGGTGCTCATCACCAGGAGCATGTTCTTTCGGGACGATGATTTCAGTGCGGCGCAGGTCGTGCTGGACGATTTGTCGGAACTCGGGGGCTCAAAACAAAAAACTGAAAAACAACCCCATGCACAGTAGAAAGCGCCGGCCGGCCCGCCGCAGTCAGTGGACGCGGTGGCTCGTTCTATCGTCTTCAGCCTGCTCGACAATCTGCGCGATTGGGCTCGACTGGTGGTGCACCAGCCGCCAGCCGTCGCCGACACGGCGAAAATGGTTGGCCGCGGCCAAAGCGGTGCCGTCGACGATCTCGATGCAGAGCACGCGCGCGCTGTCGCCGTCGACGATCGCCTGCGGTTCGGCGCAAACGATCTGCGGCCGCTCCGGATTTTGCAGGATGTCGCGCCAGCTGCCGATCACCGTGGCTCGGCCGATGATGGCCGGCCAGCCGGGATGGATGCAGGAAATGGCGTCGTCATCCGCCCACATCCGCTCCATTCCGTCGAAGTCGCCCGTTGAAAAGGCGGCGTAGAAGGCCGCGTTCGCGGCGATGACCTTATTGTCCTTTGCCATGCCTCTCGGGTGGGGCAATGGCAGGCAAAAATCAAGCGCGACTTCCGTCCGACTTTGCGTTCGATTTGGACCGCAGTGCAGCATTGCCTGCTTTGTGGTCACGCCGAGACAAATGTCTCCACCGCCCGCCGCGCACCATCCTTATAAAGACGGCCGAGCGCCGTGGTCACGGCCTCGCGCAGGCGCGGCTCGGTGCCCAGCGGTCCGAACACTTTCTCGACCCCGAGCAATGCGGGCGCGAGCCGTTCGGCGACGGGACCCGCCTCGCGCGCCAGCGCGGCGAACTCGGCGGCGAGCGGATCGCGAACGTCGATGGCGCGGCCCTGCTCGTCGCGTGCGGTGACGTAGCGCATCCAGCCGGCCACCGCGAGCGCATGCGTCGCAATCGGCAGGTTGTTGCGCAGGCGATCCTGCATCGCGCCGAGCAGGCGCTGCGGAAGCTTTTGCGAGCCGTCCATCGCGATCTGCCAGGTGCGGTGATGCAGCGCCGGATTGGCGAAGCGCTTGAGCAGCGAGGTGCGATAGGCGGCGAGATCGGTGCCAACAGGCATCGTCAGCGTCACCGCGGCCTCTTCCATCACCTGCGCGGCGAGACGGGCGAAATGCGGATCCAGCATGGTGTCGGCGATGGTCTCGTAGCCCGCGAGATAACCGAGATAGGCCAGCGCCGAATGGCTGGCGTTGAGCAGTCGCAGCTTCATCAGCTCGAACGGCTTGACGTCGGTGACGAGCTCGACACCGGCGGCGGCGAAATCGGGCCGCCCCGCTGTGAAGCGGTCCTCGACCACCCATTGCGCGAACGGCTCGGTCATCACAGGCCAGGCGTCGCGCATGCCGAGCGCGTTCGAGACCGCATCCCGGTCGGCGTCCGTCGTCTCCGGCACGATGCGGTCGACCATCGTCGATGGGAAGGCGGTACTATCGGCGATCCACTTGCCGAGGTCCTTCGAGCGGAGCGCGGCGAACTGCGTCACGATCCGCTGCACGGTGTGGCCGTTGGCGGCGAGGTTGTCGCAGCACAGCACGGTGAAGGGCGCTAGACCCTGTGCGCGCCGGCGCGCCAGTGCAGCGACGATGAAGCCGGGCGCCGAGCGCGGCGCGTCAAAATTGTTGAGATCGTGCACGACATCCGGATGGCGCTCGTCGAGATCGCCGGTCTGCGGCGTGTGGCAATAGCCCTTCTCGGTGACCGTCAGCGAGACGATGCGAATGGCGGGATCGGCCATCCGCTCGACCAGTGCTGCCGGCTTCTCGCGCGCGACGACGCTGTCGAGCAGCGCGCCGATGACGCGGTGTTCGGTGCCTTCGGCGGCACGTACGGCGACAGTGTAGAGATGATCCTGCGGGGCGAGGGCGTCGCGCGTATCCGGGCTGCGCAGGCTCGCGCCGACGATGCCCCAGGACGAGCTGCCTGCGGCAAGGCAATCGTCGATGACCACAGCCTGATGGGCGCGATGAAATGCGCCCAGGCCCAGATGCACGATGCCGGGCGTAACGCGCGAGCGGTCATAGGCCGGGCGGCGGATGGCGGGCGGCAGCCGGTCGAGATTGGCGCGGCCAAGACGCGTTGAATCATGGCGCATGGTCGTCTCTCCCTGTGTTTGGCCGCTGCTTGACATGGCCCCTGTCTTCGGTCAATGCTTCGGTCAATTGGTAAGACCAATTTTCCAAAATTGGCGGGCCGCCGGGACGCGATGCTTCCCGGCGAGACCCTTTCGGGGAGGCCAGCGTGCCGCTGGAAGCTGTGGAGGCGAGACGGCTTTACCGCCAGGTCGCCGATCAATTGCGAAGCCTGATCGACAGCGGCGAGTACGCGGTCGGCAGCCGCTTGCCGACCGAACGGGAACTCGCCGAGCAGCTCAAGATCTCGCGGCCGACGGTGCGCGAAGCCCTGATCGCGCTCGAGGTCGAGGGCCGTGTCCGCATTCGCGTCGGCTCCGGCATCTATGTGACCGAGCCAGCGGACGCCGCGCCAGCGCTTCCGGCCGCCGGCATCGAAGGCCCGTTCGAGCTCTTGCGCGCCCGCGAATTCCTCGAAAGCGCGATCGCCGAGCAGGCCGCGCGCGTGGCGACCAAGGACGATATCGCCCGCATCGATGCGTCGCTTGTCGCCATGGAGAATGTCGAGCATCCCGGCGAGGCCTCGATGGTGCACGACCGTGCCTTCCACGTCGCGATCGCCGGCAGTCTCGGCAATGCCGTGCTGGTGCGCGTGGTCGGCGAGCTGTTTGACCAGCGCCTCAATCCCTATTTCGCGCAGCTTGCACATTACTTCGAGAGCCCGGGCACCTGGCGCACTGCGCTCGACGAGCACTGCGCCGTGCGTGACGCGATTGCGGCGCACGATCCGGACACTGCCCGTGAGGCCATGCGCAAGCACTTAGCGCGCTCGCAGGAGCGCTTTGCGCAGAACTTTGGTGCCGAGACCGCCGCGGGATCGCCCGCGGAGCGAGGCCGGGTCGCGCGCACGCCGGCGAAACCGGCAAAACCAAAACGCGCGAAGACGCAGGCCAAAAGCGGCAACGCGCGGCGACGATGAGATTGGGCGGCTCGTCCCGGTTTTGGGGCGGGTGAACAAGAAGCAGACTTTAGTCAGTGGAGGATAAGTCAGTGTTGAAGAAGATGACGATGGTGCTGGCGACTTCGGTCGCGGCGATGTTCGCGGCGACCAATCCCGGCATGGCGCAGACCAAGCTCAAATGGGCCCATGTCTACGAGACCTCGGAGCCGTTCCACACCGCCTCGGTCTGGGCCGCGCAGGAGATCGGCAAGCGCACCAACGGGCGCTATACCGTGGACGTTTATCCGGCGTCGCAGCTCGGCAAGGAAGCCGACATCAACCAGGGCCTCTCGCTCGGCTCGGTCGACATCATCATCTCCGGCTCGAGCTTCGCGGCCAAGAGCTTCCCGCCGATCGGCGTGACCTACTATCCCTACACCTTCCGCGACGCCGACCATCTCCTTGCCTACACCAAGAGCGACATCTTCAAGGAGCTCGCCAAGGGCTATGAGGACAAGAGCGGCCACCACATCGTCGCGGTGACCTATTACGGCGTGCGCCAGACCTCGTCGAACAAACCGATCAAGACTTGCGCCGACCTCAAGGGCCTCAAGATGCGCGTGCCCGACGTTCCGGCCTATCTGGCGATGCCGCGCGCCTGCGGCGCCAACACCGCGCCGATCGCGTTCGCCGAAGTCTATCTCGCGCTTCAGAACGGCACCGTCGAGGCGCAGGAGAACCCGCTGACCACGATCGAGGCCAAGAAGTTCTACGAAGTGCAGAAGCACATCGTGCTGACCGGCCACATCGTCGACCACCTCAACACGGTGGTGGCGGGCGCGCTCTGGAAGAAGCTCAGCGACGAGGACAAGAAGATCTTCACCGACGTCGCGCAGGAGGCCGCTGCGAAGGCGACCGCGGAGATCAAGCAGAACGAGGCCAAGCTGGTTTCCTTCTTCAAGGAGAAGGGACTGACCGTGACCGAGGTCGACAAGAACGAGTTCCGCGACATCGTGCTGAAGAACGTTGCGTTCGAGACCTTCGGTTATCGCAAGGCCGACTGGGAACGCATTCAGGCGGTGAAATAACTGAGACCCTCATGGTGAGGAGCGCGAAGCGCGCTCCGGACGATGCTTCGCATCGCCGGGCGAACCATGAAGGCCCGGATGTCGCTCAGGCGTCGCCCGAGGCCATCCTTCGAGACGCTTGCTTCGCAAGCTCCTCAGGATGAGGAGCGGAGTTCGTAGAACTAAGTCGTCGTTCCGGGTTCGGCTCTTCGAGTCACCCCGGAATGACGATTAAGAGGTTGAGGAGTAACCCCATGTCCACCGTCGAAGTGCACCGGCAGATCACCGGGGACGAGATCGCCCACACCTTCGAAGAAGAGGCGGTGCCGAAGGTCGATCTCGGCGTCTACGCTTTCGAGGACTGGGTGGCGCTGGTGATCTTCTGGGTGATGGCGCTTGCCGTCTTCCTCCAGTTCTTCACCCGCTACGTCCTCAACGACAGCTATGCCTGGACCGAGGAGATCGCGACCTACTGCCTGATCGGCGTGGTCTTCATCGGCTCCTCGATGTGCGTGCGGCTGTCGCGGCACATCCAGGTCGATCTGATCTACCGCTATCTGCCGCATGTCGTGGCGCGCGCGCTGTCGACCGCGATCGACCTCATCCGGATCGCTTTCTTCGGCTACGCCATCAAGCTGGTCTGGGTCTACATCCAGATCATCGGCGATGAATCGATGACCACGATCAATCTGCCCAAGGATTACGTCTATTACGCCGTGCTGGCGGGCTTCGTGCTGATGTTCGTGCGCTCGGTGCAGGTGACCATTCAACATCTGCGACAGGGCTATTCGATCCTCGAACGTCCCGGCGCCTACGACGGTTTTGAGGGGTAAAGTTATGTTGCTGTTGCTTGGAGGCTTCCTCGTCCTGATGCTGCTCGGCGTTCCCGTGGCGATCGCCATGGCCGCGTCGTCGCTGCTCTACATTCTGGTCAGCGGCGTGACGCCTGACGTCACGCTGGCGCAGCGCATGATCGCCGGCGTCGAGAGCTTTCCGTTGCTCGCGGTGCCGTTCTTCATCCTGGCCGGCAATCTCATGAACATCGCCGGTGTGACCGGCCGCATCTACAAATTCGCGGTCGCGCTGGTCGGCTGGATGCGCGGCGGCCTCGGCCACGTCAACATCATCGGCTCGGTGATCTTCTCCGGCATGTCCGGCACGGCGATCGCGGACGCCGCCGGTCTCGGTACCATCGAGATCAAGGCGATGAAGGACCACGGCTATTCCACCGAGTTCTCGGTCGGCGTCACCGCGGCGTCCGCCACGCTCGGGCCCATCATCCCGCCGTCGCTGCCCTTCGTGATCTACGGCATGATGGCGAACGTCTCGATCGGTGGGCTGTTCCTGGGTGGCGTCATTCCCGGCATCGTCATGACGCTGCTGATGATGGCCACCGTCACCTACTTCGCGCACAAGAACAAATGGGGCAGCGATACGCCGTTCTCCTGGCCGCAGCTCGGCTCGGCCGGCCTCGAGATCGCCATCGTGCTCGCTTTCCCGCTTGCGATCTGGCTGATGGTGCTGGCCGGCATGTCCACCAACATGGCCGTCGTCATCGGCCTCGGCGCGCTGCTCGCGATCGACTGGTACTTCGACTTCTCGGCGGTGATGGCGCTGATGGCGCCGGTCATCCTGATCGGCGGCATGACGCTCGGCTGGTTCACGCCGACCGAGGCCGCGGTCGCAGCCGTGATCTGGTCGCTGTTCCTCGGCCTCGTCCGCTACCGCACCATGACCATGAAGACGGTGGCGAAAGCGACCTTCGACACCATCGAGACCACGGCCTCGGTGCTGTTCATCGTCACGGCAGCCTCGATCTTCGCCTGGCTGCTGACGGTGTCGCAGGCAGCCCAAATGCTCTCGGACTGGATGCTCAGCATCACCCACAATAAATGGGTGTTCCTGGCGCTCGCCAACGTCCTGATCCTGTTCGTCGGCTGCTTCATCGACACCACGGCGGCGATCACCATCCTGGTGCCGATCCTGCTGCCGATCGTGCTCAAGCTCGGCATTGATCCGATCCATTTCGGTCTGATCATGACGCTGAACCTGATGATCGGCCTGTTGCATCCGCCGCTCGGCATGGTGCTGTTCGTTCTCGCCCGCGTGGCAAAACTCTCGGTCGAGCGCACGACGGTCGCGATCCTGCCCTGGCTGGTGCCGCTGATGGTCGCGCTGATCGCGATCACCTACATTCCCGAACTGACCCTCTGGCTGCCTAAATACATGGGACTCTCCAAATGACCTCCACCGCTCTCGCCGCAACCCTGTTCGGCCCCGAAGATCTGCGCATGATCGAGCATCCGCTCGACAAGCTCGCTGATGGCATGGTGCGCATCCGCTTCGGCGCCGGCGGCATCTGCGGCTCCGACATGCACTATTTCCGTCATGCCCGGACCGGCGATTTCGTCGTGAAGTCGCCACTCGTGCTCGGCCACGAGATCTCCGGCGAGGTCGTGGAGATCGCAGGCTCCGCAGCGAACCTGAAGCTCGGCGACCGTGTCGCCGTCAATCCGTCGCGCTGGTGCGGCCATTGCGTCGCCTGCCGCGAGGGCCGGCCGAATCTCTGCGAGAACATCTACTTCATGGGTTCGGCGTCGAAGACGCCGCACATGCAGGGCGGCTTCGCCAACTATTTCGACGCGGTCCCCGCGCAATGCGTGAAGATCCCCGACCACGTGTCCTATCAGGCGGCGGCGCTGGCCGAGCCGCTCGCGGTCTGCCTGCATGCGGTGGCGCGCGCCGGCAATATCGAAGGCAAGCGCGGCATCATCTTCGGTGCCGGCCCGATCGGGCTTTTGACGATGCTCGCTGCACATCGCGCCGGCATGGCCGACATCACGGTGGCGGACATCGCGCCGGCGCCGCTCGCGTTTGCGACCCGGCTCGGCGCTTCGCACGTCGAGAACGTCGCGGCCGGCGAGGAAGGCCTGAAGGCGCAGGCCGCCTCGCGCCCCTATGATGTCGCGTTCGAGGTCTCGGGCACCGCCGCGGGCCTTGCCAGCGCGATCGGCATCGTCAGGCGCGGCGGCATTGTGGTGCAGATCGGCAATCTGCCGGGCGGCCAGATTCCGACGCCGTCGAATGCGGTGATGGCCAAGGAGATCGACCTGCGCGGCTCGTTCCGCTTCGGCTTCGAGTTCATGACCGCGGTGGAACTGATTGGCGCAGGCAGCGTCGACGTGCTGTCGCTGGTCACTGCCGAGCGGCCGCTGTCGACCGCGCCGGACGCACTGCGGCTGGCACTTGACCGCTCGCAGAGCGTCAAGGTCGTGCTGACCGCGAACTAATCCTTTGTTTTGACGCGTTTTCTTCACGCGAACCGGTATCCACTTCGCTCGAAAACGCTTTAGGAGAACTTCGATGATGCTCGAGGGATGGCGCTGGTACGGTCCGGATGATCCGGTGTCTTTGGACGATGTCAGGCAGGCCGGGGCGACGGATATCGTCTCGGCGCTGCATCAGGTGCCGATCGGCGAAGCCTGGACACGCAAGGCGGTCGAGGAGCGCAAGAACTTCATCGAGCATGGCCAGCCCGGCCGCTCGCAACTGACCTGGTCGGTGGTGGAGTCGATTCCGATCCCCGACGACGTCAAGCGGCTCGGGGCCAAGGCGACGGCCTCGATCGAGGCGTGGATCGCGAGTCTTGAAGCGGTGGCCGCGGCCGGCATCAAGATCATCTGCTACAATTTCATGCCGGTGGTGGACTGGTGCCGCACCGATCTGGAATGGGAGCTGCCGAACGGCGCCCGCGCCATGCGCTTCGACCAGGACCGCTTTGCAGCGTTCGAGCTGCATATCCTGAAGCGCCCCGCCGCCGTTCAGGAGTATTCGCCCGAGCAGCAGGCGCGCGCGAAAAAGCTGTTCGAGAAGATGAGCCAGGCCGATATCGACTATCTCGTCATGGTCATCGCCAGCGCGCTGCCGGGCTCGACCACCGAGCCGATGACGATCCCGCAATTCCGTGACCGGCTGGAGACCTACCGCGACATCACGCCAAAGATCCTGCGGCAGCATCTCGCCGAGTTCCTGGGCCGTGTCACGCCGGTTGCCGAGCAACTCGGCGTCTCCCTGACGCTGCATCCCGACGATCCGCCGCGCCCGCTGTTCGGCCTGCCGCGCATTGCCTCCACCGCCGAAGACTATCAGGCGCTGTTCGACGCCGTGCCGTCCAAGGCCAACGGCATCTGCCTGTGCACCGGCTCGCTCGGCGTGCGCGCCGAGAACAATCTGCCCGCGATGGCCGAGCGCTTCGGACCGCGCATTGCGTTTGCTCATCTGCGCGCGACCAAGCGCGAGGCCGACGGCCTGTCCTTCTACGAGTCCGACCATCTCGACGGTGACGTCGACATGGTCGCCGTGCTCAAGGCGCTGTTGAAGGAGAACGCACGGCGCTCACCCGACAAGAGAATCGTGTTCCGTCCCGACCACGGCCATCGTATGCTCGACGATCTCGCCGCCACCAAGCGCACCAATCCCGGCTACACCGCGATCGGCCGCCTGCGCGGCCTTGCCGAGCTCCGCGGCGCGATCAGGGCGATCGAGCATCGATAGGAGACCGGCGGGGCCATCAGGCGAGAGATCGCCGCGATGGCGACCGCTGACAGCATCGGCGGCGCGATGGCAAGATGATCGACGCGCAGAACATGCCGCGAGCGGAGTTGAGAAATGCGCCTGACACAGTGTCATAACTTCCACGATTTCCGGCGACTGGCGCGCCGCCGACTGCCCGGTCCGATCTTCGACTATATCGATGGCGCGGCCGACGATGAGACGACCCATCGCCGCAACAGCGCGAGCTTCGAGCATTGCGACCTTCTGCCCAACGTGCTGCGCGGCGTGCAGGACGTCGATCTCTCGGTCACCATCATGGGCCAGAAGCTCGCGCTGCCGTTCTACTGCTCGCCGACCGCCTTGCAGCGCCTGTTCCATCATGAAGGCGAGCGTGCCGTCGCCGCTGCTGCGGCGAGCTACGGCACCATGTTCGGCGTCTCCTCGCTGGGCACGGTGTCGCTCGAGGAATTGCGCAAGGCCCACGACACGCCGCAGGTCTATCAATTCTATTTCCACAGGGATCGCGGTCTCAACCGCGCCATGATGCAGCGCGCCAGGGACGCGGGCGTCGAGGTGATGATGCTGACGGTCGACAGCATCACCGGGGGAAATCGCGAGCGCGATCTGCGCACCGGCTTCAGCATTCCCTTCCGCCTGACGCCTGCGGGCATGTTGCAGTTCGCGATCAAGCCGATGTGGGGTATCCAGTATGTCAGCCACGAAAAATTCAGGCTCCCGCAGCTGGAGGAGCATGTCGACATGAGCGGCGGCGCCATGTCGATCGGCCGCTACTTCACGGAAATGCTGGATCCTGCGATGAATTGGGACGATGTCGCGGAGATGGTACGGACCTGGAACGGCCCGTTCTGCCTGAAGGGGATCATGTCGGTGGAAGACGCGCGCCGCGCGGTCGATATCGGCTGTGCCGGGATCGTCCTTTCCAATCATGGCGGCCGCCAGCTCGACGGCTCCCGCTCGGCTTTCGATCAGCTCGCCGAAATCGTCGATGCCGTGGGCGACCGCATCGACGTGATGATGGACGGTGGCATCCAGCGCGGAACTCATATCCTGAAAGCGCTGTCGCTCGGGGCCAAGGCTGTCGGGCTTGGACGATACTATCTCTATCCGCTCGCCGCCGCCGGCCGGCCCGGCGTCGAACGGGCCCTCGGCCTGCTGCGGGCCGAGCTCGTGCGCGATATGAAGCTGATGGGATGTACGTCGATCAGCCAGCTATCGCGCGCCAATCTGCGCTTTCGGCCGGGGTAGCGCGCGGTGATCGCTCGGCCTCAATAGCAGGCGGCCATCGCGCCGAGCTTCGGATAGAGCTGGTCGATCGCGGCGATCTCGCTTTTCATCTGCGCGATGATCCAGTCGCGGATCTCGGCAGCGATGGGGCGCATCGGCCGGTTGCGCGGCGGCAGGAATTCGCAGATGCGCCGCGTGGTGGTGAGCGTCTCGGAGGCCGGCACGAGCGCGCCGGTCAGGAGCCAGTGCGAGGCCACCGTCAGCCAGCCGAGCGCGATGCCCTGGCCGAGCAGGGCGGCCTGCATCACGACGGCATAGTCGGTGAAGCTCAGCGCCTTGGCCGCGCCGCGGCGGCCGGTGAGAAGCGAGGCGTAATCCGCCGCCCAGTCGCCCGGCGTCTCGGCGAGGCGAATGATGGTGTTGCCTTCAGCGGGATCGGTCTCGCCGAGATAGCCAGGGCTGCACATCGGCAGCATGACTTCCTTCATCACCAGCGTGCCGCCGGATGACGGCTCGTCGCGGTCACGGAAGCGCATGCCGAGGTCGACATTCTCGACCGGCCCGCGCAGCGCGCCGGAGATCAGCTGGAAGCGCAGATCGACGTCGGGAAACTGCTTCTGGAGCTTGTCGATGCGCGGCATCAGCCAATGCGTGGTGAAGGCGGAGGAGACCGACAGCGTCACCGTCTCGGTGCCCTTGCGGCGCCGCTCGATCTCGACGAGCCCGGTCTCGATGCTGCGAAAGCCTTCGAGCACGCGGCGATAAAGCAGCTCGCCTTCCTCGGTGAGCACCGCGCGCCCCGCAGTGCGGTCGAACAGGCGGACGCCGAGATGCTCCTCGAACTGTCCGAGCATCCGGCTCACCGCCGGCTGCGTGACGTTGAGCTCGGCTGCTGCCGCCGTGAAACTGCCATTGCGCGCCGCTGCGTCGAAGACGAACAGGGCGTTACTGGAGGGCAGCATCCGGCGGAGCTCGGGCATAACGCCATGTTATGGACGCGGTGAGAATTTGGCAATTGCCGAGTTTTGCCAAGTCTGGTGTCATTGGCATCACAGCCTAAAGACAGGGCTTGCGAACGAAGATTTGGTGCGGTGCACGCTTCGGCCGTGATTGCTCAAAATTCCTGTCTATAAAGCAGGCTTATGGCGCGCAGTGAGGCACGCCATTGCAGGGAACGAGGCGAGGTCGATCGTTGGACAAACGAGCGGAAAGCGTCGAGATCAGGTCCGCGAGCAAGGCGTATGGCGCCGTTCGCGCTCTCGACGACGTTTCGCTCAATGTCGGCGCCGGCGAGTTCGTCTCCCTGCTCGGCCCCTCCGGCTCCGGCAAGACCACGCTGCTTGGAATTCTCGGCGGCTTCATCCTGCCATCGAGCGGAACCATCCTGTTCGGCGGTCGTGACGTCACCTGGATGCCGCCGCACAAGCGCGACATCGGCGTGGTGTTCCAGAACTACGCGCTGTTCCCGCATATGAGCGTCGGCGAGAACGTCGCCTTTCCCCTGCGCGCACGGCGCCTGCCGAAAGCGAGCTGGCCCGACAAGGTGCGCGCCGCGCTCGCGATGGTCGGTCTCGCCGGTTATGAAGAGCGCGGCATCGCGCAGCTCTCCGGCGGCCAGCGCCAGCGCGTGGCGCTGGCGCGTGCGATGATCTTCGAGCCGCGCCTGATCCTGATGGACGAGCCGCTTTCCGCGCTCGACAAGCAGCTTCGCGAATCCATGCAGATCGAGCTGCGCGCGCTGCACCGGCGCATCGGCGCCACCATCATCTACGTCACCCACGACCAGCGCGAGGCGCTGACCATGAGCGACCGCGTCGCCGTGATGAAGGACGGCCGGCTGATCCAGATCGACGCGCCCGAGCGGCTGCACGATCATCCCGCGGACTCCTTTGTCGCGAGTTTCATCGGGGAAGCGACGATGCTGCCGGTTCGCCGCGTCGATGCCTCCAGCGTCGCGCTCGGCAACGCGCTCTTGCGCAGCGCCCGCGCCATTCCCTCAGGCGATGCCCTGATGCTCGCCGTGCACAGCGAAAAGCTCTTGATCGACGACGGCGCGCAGGATGCCGCCTGCAACCGGCTGACCGGGACGGTCACCGACATCGTCTACCAGGGCGAGAGTCTCCGCATCTTCCTGGCCCTCGCCGATGGCATCGCGCTCAGCCTGCGCCAGCCGAGCTATCACCAGGCCTACAGCCGCATCCCGTCGCTCGGCGGCAGCCTCACCGTGACCCTTCACCCCGAGGACACCATCGTTGTCCCCAGGGCGGGGGACTGAACTCAAGCCCTGTTCAACCGAGAGAAGAAACCAAAGATGTCGTCAGCAGCCTCGTTCAGCAATTTCAAGGTTCTCACCTTCGACGTCGTCGGCACCTTGATCGATTTCGAGACCGGCGTGCTCTCCGCGGTACGCAAGATCTCCGGCAAGTCGCCGGCCGAGCTCAGCGACGAGCAGATCTTCGAGCCCTACAAGCGCGGCCGCGACAAGCATTATGAGCGCTCGAGCGAGGCGATGTTCCACGTCTATCGCCATCTCGCCAAGGAGCTCGGGCTTCCCTCCGACGATGCATCCTGCGATGTGTTCCAGCTCTCGGTGCTGCGCTGGGGGCCGTTCGCGGATTCGGTCGAGGCGCTGAAGCGCCTGCGCACGAAGTTCCGGCTGGTGGCGATGACCAATGCGGATCGCGTCGCGCTCTCCTGCTACGCGCACGCGCTCGGCAATCCCTTCGACGACACCGTCTGCGCCGACGATACCGGCGTTGCCAAGCCGAACCCGGAGTTCTTCGCCTACAACAAGGGGCGCCAGTCCGCCTTCGGCTACAAGCAGTCCGACATCCTGCACGTCGCGCAGAGCCAGTACCACGACATCGGGATCGCGCGAAAGCTCGGATACAAGGTGTGCTGGATCGAGCGCCGCCAGGGCATCGCCGGGTTCGGCGGCACGCCGGCGGTTGAGACGCTGACCAAGCCGGACTTCCACTTCCCGACGCTGAAGGCGCTGGCCGACGCGGCCATCGGACCGGCGGCGTAAGGCATGAGCGGCGGCATGACACGGGATTGGAGCGCATTGCCATCGGCCAACTCGCTGTGGGAAGCCACGGCGGGGCCGGCGCACGCGTTTCCCGTGCTGTCGGGCGAGCGACAGGCGGATGTGGTGATCATCGGTGCAGGCTACACGGGCCTCTCCGCGGCGCACCACATCGCCAAGAGCGGGCTTAGCCCCATCGTGCTGGAGGCCAACCGCCCCGGCTGGGGCGCGAGCGGGCGCAATGGCGGCGTGATCACCGCAAAATTTCGCCTGTCGTTCCGCGAGATCGACGCCGCGCATGGCCGCGCCATGGCGCAGCGCATGTACGAGATCGCGCATGAATCGACTGACATGGTCGAAGAGCTGGTGTCCGAATTCGGCATCGCCAGCGCGGCGCTGACACGCACGGGCCAGGTCAAGGCCGCGCATAACGAGACGACGCTGAAGGCCGCGATCGACGAAGCCAACTGGATGACGCGCGAGATGGGCTCCGCCGAAGTCCGCATCCTCGACAAGCGCGGGGTACGTGACGAAACCGGCTCCGACATTTTTGTCGGCGGCGTGCTCAATCCCGGCTCCGGCGGCATCCATCCGCTGAACTATCTGCGCGGGCTCGCCGATGGCGTCGCGCGCCGCGGCGTTCCCATCTTCCAGGAGTCGCCGGTGGTGCGACTGCGGAAGGAGAACGGCGGCATCGTCGCCGAGACGCCGCAAGGCGCGGTGCGCGCGAAACAGGCGATCATCGCCACCAACAGCTACTCCGATCTCACCAGCGCGACCGCGCATATGCAGCGCACGCTGATCCCGTTCCGCAGCGCCATGGTCGCGACCGACCCGCTGCCGCGCAATCTCGCGGGCAAGCTGATGCCGACGGGGCGCACCTACACCGAGACCAAGCGCATGATGCGCTGGTTCCGCATGGTCGACAACCGCGTCATCTTCGGCGGCCGCGGCGCCTTCGGCAAGCAGGACTCGCAAGCTGCCTTCGACGCGTTGCGCAAGGCGATGGTCGGCATCTTCCCCGATCTTGCCGATGTGCCGCTCGCCCACAAATGGTCGGGCCTCGTCGCGATGACGATGGACTCGGTGCCGCATATCGGCCGGCTCGACGACCGCACGCTGGTCTCGATGGGCTACAATGGCGCTGGCGTTGCGATGTCGAGCCTGATGGGTCGCTATCTCGCCGCCTTTGTCCGCGGCGAGACGCCCGAGGTCGGGCTGCTCGATATCAGGCGCATGAAGGCGATCCCGTTCTATCCGCTGCGCGAGCCCGCCGTGCGCATGGTCGCCGGCTGGTACCAGTTTCTCGATGCGATTGGTCAGTGAGATCTCTTTGGAGGAGGCGAGGATGACGACGACACGGAATTTTGGATTGGGCTGTGCCGTGCTGGGCGCAATCGGATTTACCACTGCGGCGGGCGCCGCCGAGCAGATCACCTTCGTCTCGCAAGGCGGTGCCTATCAGGCGGCGCAGACGGTGGCGATCCTCGATCCCTCCGCCAAGAAGCTCGGCATCACCATCAACCAGGACTCCATCCCCGACGCCTGGCCCGCGATCAAGACGCAGGTCGGCAGCGGCAAGCCGATCTGGGATGTCGTCGATACCCCGACCGGCAACTGCCTGCGCGGCGGCGAGCAGGGGCTGATCGAGAAGCTCGATTTTTCGAAGATTCCAAACGGCGCGGCGATGCCGGAGGCCTATCGCAGTCCCTATTCGGTGTCATACGAGTTCTATTCCAGCGTGCTGGCCTACAGCCAGAAGACCTTCCCGAAGGACGCGCCGAACAGCTGGGCCGATTTCTGGGACGTGAAGAAATTTCCCGGCCGCCGCGCGCTGCGCAACCATCCGTTCGCGACGCTCGAGGCCGCGCTGATGGCCGATGGCGTCGCGCCGGACAAGCTCTACCCGCTCGACGTCGACCGCGCCTTCAAGAAGCTGGAGGAGATCAAGCCGCACATCACGGTGTGGTGGACGTCAGGCGCGCAGTCGGCGCAGCTGCTCAACGACGGCGAGGTCGACATGGAGATGGCGTGGAACGGCCGCGTCAGCGCCGTGGCCAAGGAGGGTGCAAAGGTCTCCTTCACCTACAACCAGGGCGTCCTTCAGAGCACCTCGCTCTGCATCCTCAAGGGCGCGCCGAATCTGGAGACGGCAGTCAAATTCATCAATGAGGCCGTCGATCCCGTGCACCAGGCCAATCTGCCGCTCAGCATCGACTACGGCCCGGGCAATCCGAAGGCGTTCGAGACCGGCGTGATCAAGCCCGAGCGTGCCGCGCAGCTGCCGAGCGAGCCGGCGAACGCGGCCAAGCAGGCGCTGATGTCTTACGCCTGGTGGTCCTCGCCCGCGGGCGAGGCCGCCGAGAAGCGCTGGGCGTCCTTCATGCAGAAGTGAGCGAGGCAGCGTTGTCGACATCCGTGCCAGATTCCTCCCAAAAGCATCAGCGCCGCGAGCATGCGCTGATGCTGGCATTGGTGTCGCCGGCGCTGCTCGTGATTCTTCTCCTGATCGTGCTGCCGGTCGGCTGGCTCGCCTGGCAGTCGATCTACCATGACGGCTTCACGCTGGAGAACTATCGCCGGCTCTTCACGGAAGACATCTACTGGCGCAGCTTCGCGCTGACCTTCGAGATCAGCCTCGCGGTGACAGTCATCGCGCTGCTGCTCGGCTATCCCGTGGCCTATCTCGCCAACGCCGTGCCGAAAGGCTGGAGCATCCTCATCCTGTCGCTGGTGGTGCTGCCGTTCTGGACCAGCGTGCTGGTGCGCGCCTATGCGTGGCTGGCGCTGCTCCAGCGCACCGGCGTGATCAACCAGTTCCTGCGCTATCTCGATGTCATTTCCGAGCCGCTCGCGCTGGTGCACAACACGTTCGGCACGGTGGTTGCGACCGTGCACATCCTGCTGCCGTTCATGGTGCTGCCGCTCTATGCCACCATGCAGAAGATCCCCGGTGATTTGATGCAGGCCGGTGCGAGCCTGGGGGCGAGCCCGTCGCTCACCTTCTTCCGGGTGTTCCTGCCGCTGTCGCTGCCGGGCGTGCTCGCGGGCTGCACCATGGTGTTCGTGCTCTGCCTCGGCTTCTACATCACGCCGGAATTGCTCGGCGGCGGCCGCACCGTGATGGTGTCGATGCTGGTGAGCCGCAATGTCGAGCTCTACAACCAGTTCGGCGCCGCGAGCGCGGTCGCCGTGGTGCTGCTCCTGAGCGTGCTCCTGATCTTCTTCGCCGTCAGCCGCTTCATCTCGCTCGATCGCGTGTTGGGGCAGAAATGACGCGCACTTCGCCCGCACGGATTGTCCTCTACGTGATCAGCGCGCTGGTGCTGGTCTATCTGATCCTGCCCGTGCTGATCATCGCGCCGATCTCGTTTTCCAGTGCGCGCTTCCTGACGTTCCCGCCGCCGTCGTTCTCGCTGCGCTGGTACCAGCAATATTTCGCCAATCCGGCCTGGATGCAGGCGACGCGGGTGACGCTGACGGTCGCGTTCTTCACGGTCCTGATCGCAACGCCGTGCGGGGTCGCGGCGGCCTACGCGATCAGCCAGTCGAAGCTGCGCATCATGCGCATCATCCACATGGCGCTGCTGCTGCCGCTGGTGGTGCCGATCATCATCACTGCGGTCGGCATCTTCTTCGTCTATGCAAAGGTCGGCCTGGTCGCGACCATGCCCGGCCTCGTGCTGGCGAACGTGATGCTGGGCCTGCCCTATGTCGTCATCTCGGTGCTTGCGGGCTTGCAGAGCTTCGATCCGGCGCAGGAGATGGTGGCGCGCAGCCTCGGCATGAACCGCCTGCGCAGCTTCTTCGCGGTGACGCTGCCGCAGATCAAGTCGAGCGTGGTCGCGGGCGGCATCTTCGCCTTCATCTCGGCGATGGACGAGACCATCGTCGCGCTGTTCATCTCCGGCGGCCAGTATCAGCCGCTGACCAAGCGCATGTTCACCGCGCTGCGTGACGAGATCGACCCGACCATCGCCGCGATCTCGACGCTGATGACGGTGGCGTCGTTCATGCTGGTGCTGCTGGCGAGCACGCGGGGGAAGAGGGGCGGGTGAGGGGGGCTCCGGTCTCCGCCGTCATCACCCGCGAAAGCGGGTGATCCAGTATTCCAGAGCCGGTAGTGGTTCCTCGATAGGCCGCGGCGTACTGGATTCCCCGCCTGCCGCCTACGCTAAAGCTTCGGCGCCCCTGGACCGCAGCCCCGGCGAAGCCTTGGCGTAGCCGGGTCGCGGGGAATGACAGCAAGTGTGTTGCTAAGCCTTCGCCCCGAGCCACGCCAGGATCATCTCCACGATCTGCGTCCGGCTCTTCGCCAGCACCCTGGGCTCGCTGAGGTCGCGGTCGAACAGGGCGCCGAAGGTGTGGCGGTTGGCGACGCGGAAGAAGCAGTAGGAGGAGATGGCGAGGTGCAGGTCGATGGCGTCGACGTCGTCTCGGAAGACGCCTTCGCCGCGGCCGCGCTCGAGGATGCCGTCGAGTGTCGCGATCACGCTGGCATTGAGCTGGCGCAGTTGCAGATTCTGCTTCAGGTGCTTGCCGTGGTGGATGTTCTCGATGCTGACGAGGCGGATGAAGTTCGGATTGCGCTCGTCATGGTCGAAGGTGGCCTCGATCAGCCGGCGCAGTCCCTCCCGGGCGTCGCAGCTTTCGATGTCGAGCTGGTCCTCCAGCGCGCGGATGCTGCGATAGGCCTCCTCCAGCACCGCGAGATAGAGCTGCTCCTTGCCGCCGAAATAGTAATAGATCATCCGCTTCGACGTACGCGTGCGCGCCGCGATCGCATCGACGCGGGCGCCGGAATAGCCCTCCGAGGCGAATTCGGCCATCGCCACTTCGAGGATGTCGCGCTTGGTGCGCTCGGGGTCGTTGGTGCGTTTCGATGGGGGCGGCATGCGCTCGAGCATCACTGTTTCTCCCGCCAGTTTCCACGGATCACCTTGAAGGTGAAGGCAAATTTCACCCGTCGGGGCGCTGATCCAATGCGTATTGCATAAACGTACTAGTTCGTACATTATTGCTCGAGACCAAAGTTGCGGCAACCAGAACCAGAACACGCGCGCGAGGCGATCTGCCGGACGCGAACCGCACCGGCCACATGGGGAGGAACCTTCAATGACGTTGACGTCAACCGCACCGCTGCGCGCATCATCCAGCGCGGAAGCCGCGCCGAACAAGCTGCCGAAGCGCGCCGCGCTGGTCAGTTTCGTCGGCAGCATGCTCGAATACTACGACTTCTTCATCTACGGCACCGCGGCGGCGCTGATCTTTCCAAGAGTATTCTTCGCCAATGTCGATCCCTCGACCGCGACGCTGCTCGCGTTGCTCTCCTTCGGCATCGGCTATATCGCCCGGCCCGTGGGCGCCGTCATCCTCGGCCATTTCGGCGACCGTATCGGCCGCAAGACGGTGCTCTTGTTCACGCTGGTGCTGATGGGCGGCTCGACGCTGGCGATCGGCCTGTTGCCGGATGCCAAGACGATCGGCAACGCCGCGCCTGTCATCCTGACGCTGCTCCGCCTGTTGCAGGGCCTGTCGGCTGCCGGCGAGCAGAGCGGAGCCAACTCGCTGACGCTGGAGCATTCCGCCAATTCGAACCGCGCCTTCTTCACGAGCTGGACCCTGAGCGGCACCCAGGCCGGCGCGATCCTTGCAACACTGGTGTTCATCCCGGTGTCGAGCCTGCCGGAAGACCAGTTGTTGAGCTGGGGCTGGCGCATTCCGTTCCTGCTCTCCGCGCTCGTGCTGCTGGTCGCCTACCTGGTGCGGAGGACCATGCCGGAAACGCCCGTCTTCGAAGACATCAAGGACAAGGCGCAGATGGCGCGCTTCCCCGTCGTTACGCTCTTGCGCGACTACTGGCCGGACGTGCTGCGCGTCATCGTCTGTGCGCTGATCGCCACCGTGAGCACGATGACCGCGGTGTTCGCGCTCGGCTATGCCACCAGCAAGTTCGGCGTCGCCCGCCCGACCATGCTGTGGGCCGGCGTGCTCGGCAATGTCACCGCGCTGATCACCCAGCCGCTGTGGGCGCTGCTGGCCGACAGGATCGGCCGCAAGCCGGTGTTCATCGGTGGCGTGCTCGGCTGCGCGGTGCTGGTGTTCCCGTATTTCATGCTGGTGACATCGGGGAATACGCCGGCGATCTTCGCCGCGGCGATGATCCTCTCGGGCGTCATCTACGCCGCGCCGAACGCGATCTGGCCGTCGTTCTATGCGGAGATGTTCGACGCGCGCGTGCGTTACTCCGGCACGGCGATCGGCACGCAGCTCGGCTTCCTCGCCGCCGGCTTCACGCCGCTGGTGAGTGCGAGCCTGGTCGGCGAAGGGCCGAACGGCTGGATTCCCGTGGCAATCTTCGTTGCCTGCTGCTGCGTGATCTCGGCGGCATCAGCGGCCACCGCGCGCGAAACCCACAATGTCGACATCGCCGATCTCGGGAAGCAGCGCGCTTGAGACAAGACAGAGTAACAGTCGCATGTTGACCAATGCAGTTCCGACCACGAGCGGACCGATCGTCGGCGCCGAGCAGAGCGGCGTACGCGCCTTCAATGGCGTACCGTTCGCAATCGCGCGGCGCTTTGCCAGGGCGACACCGCCGCTCGCGTGGACCGAGCCGCGCCGCTGCACGGACTACGGCGCCTACGCGCCGCAGCCCGGCCATCTCGATCATGCTGACGAGGAATCCTGTCTCAGCCTGAACATCTGGGCGCCGGCGGCGGATCACCCGCTGCCGGTCAATTTCTTCATCCATGGCGGCGCCTTCGTCACCGGCGGCGGCGCCGACTATGACGGCTCCTTCCTCGCCGCCCACGGCCCGGCCGTCATCGTCACCATCAACTACCGGCTCGGGCCGCTCGGCTTCCTGCAACTGCATCGCTACGGCCTCACCGAAGCCAACAACCTCGCGCTCCAGGATGCGCTGGCAGCGCTCGATTGGGTCCGGGCCAACATCGCGAACTTCGGCGGCGATCCGGATGCGATTACGCTGTCGGGACAATCCGCCGGCGCCTCCATGGTGATCGCGCTCGCAACCCTGCCGCAGGCAAGAGGCAAGTTTTTCCGTGCGCTCGCGCTGAGCGCGCCCGGGCGCGACATCATGAGCGCAGGTCACGCCGACGATGTCGCGCGCCACGTGCTCGAGGAGCTCGAGCTTGCGCGTGATCCCGGCGGGATTGCGTCCGTGCCGCTGCCAAGGCTGTTCGCGGCGGTCGAGCGCGTCGGACGCAGGCTCGCGGACGAGACGGACGCAGGCACCGTGTTCGGCCCGGTGCTCGACGGGACCGTGATCCCGCGCGAGCCGCGCGACGTCTTCGCCGACGGAACTTTGCGCGGCATTCCGCTCTGGCTCGGCTCCTGCCGCGACGAGATGGTGATGTTCCTGAAGAGCGCGCCGCCTGCGGCGATGATCCGCACCACCGAGCGACAAGTGCGTGCGGCATTCGGCGATGCCGGCTGGTGCCGGCTGCTATCCTATTATCGCGCCAACGCGCGCCTCGACGAGGATCCGTACGAGGCGCTGTTGTCGGATGCGTTCTGGCATCGCCCCATGGCCGATCTCGCGCGGCGTCATGCTGCGGCAGGCGGCGCGGTGTGGTTGAGCCGGTTCGATCATCGCCCGGCGCTGGAGCCGTTCCTGTCGCAGGGACCAACCCATGGCGCGGACAATGCCTGCCTGTGGGCGCATCTGCCTGATTTCATCGATCGGCCGATCCTCAGGCGCAAGGGCGGGCCGATGACCCCGGCCGACATTGATGTCGCGGCGCGGTTTCAGGCGAGCGTCTTGCGCTTCGTCACGACCGGCATGCCGGACGTCGCGCAAGCCTGGCCGCAGTTCGCGCCGGGCCATGAGCCGCTCGCGATCTTCGGCCAGCCGTTTCACATCGTGCCGCTCAACGACGGCGCGCGCTTCCGCGTATGGGCGGAGCTATCGGCGCAGTCCGGACCTACGAAACAGCAGCGAGCGATCGCTCCATGATGATCGTGCGCTCATCGCCAAAGTAACTGTCACGCACGGCCTTGAACCCGAGCCGTGCGTAGAAGGATTCCGCGGTGACGGAAGACGGGACGGTCAACAAAGCGATCTCTCGCTCGCGCGCGATGCGTTCGATCTCGGCCATCAGGAACTTGCCGATCCCCTGCGCCTGAACGTCGGGAGCCACGAAGACCGTGCGGACGACGCTTCCGTCAAGGCTCGCCGTTCCAACGACGCGGCCGCCAAGGGCGGCAACAAGGACCGTGCGTTTGCGGATCAGCTCCAGAACGGCGGTCGGGCTGAAGCTATGCTCGACCCGCTCGATGATCTCGTCTGTGTAATCCCTCGC
This sequence comes from Bradyrhizobium sp. S3.7.6, assembly GCF_054061875.1. Lineage (NCBI taxonomy): Bacteria > Pseudomonadati > Pseudomonadota > Alphaproteobacteria > Hyphomicrobiales > Nitrobacteraceae > Bradyrhizobium > Bradyrhizobium sp. S3.7.6. Next base: position 2,320,694 of record NZ_JBSSEQ010000001.1, read on the forward strand.
ATTTGTCTCGCGCAGTGCGCGCAGAATGACGGCGCTGATTTCGCCGCTATCCTCTTCGCGCGCCGGGCGGATGCTGCAATCCATTGATCCCTCCAGCTCCCGGCAGTCGCTAGCCCTCACTGCATTATCGACGCCGCGATCTTCTCCGCCGACATCAGCACCGGAAAATTGGTGTTGGCGCACGGCACCACGGGGAAGATCGAGGCGTCGACGACGCGCAGGCCCTGAACGCCCTTGACGCGGCCTTGATTATCGACCACTGCCATCGGATCGTCGGCCCGGCCCATGCGGCATGAGCACGAGGCGTGCCACACCCCGATGGTCGCCTTGCGGACGAAGGCTTCCAGCGCATCGTCGTCGTTCATCACCTGGTCGAAGGTGAAACCTTCGACGACGAAATTGTCGATCAGGTAGTGGCGCAGCGCCGCCGGCCCGTCCATCAAGGTCGCGGCGATCTTGGTCAGGATCCTGTTCTTGGTATTGACCACGCCGATCTTGCGCACCTTGTCCGTATAGGCGGCCGGAAACGGCTTGTCCGTCACTGCTTTCACCACGTCGCTCATCTGCACCGCCGCCATCTTGCGGAAGCCGCTCATCAGGCGATCGAGGTCGCGGCGGTCGGACAGCAGATTGAACTCGACGATCGGCTCGGCGGCGGGATCGCGCGAGGCGAGCTTGACCTGTCCGGTCTCGGAATAGGTCTTGTTGACGAAGGTCAGCAGCGAGCCGATCTGCTCGCCGACCGCGTGCCAGGCCGATTTGCTGAGCAGGACGACGAACATGTCGCCCTTCGGTACGCCCGACAGCCCGGATGAATAACGCAGGCCAAGCTGCATGTGGCGCCTGGTGTGCTCGTTCATGCGCGCGCCGCGGCGGACAAAGGACGACAGCGAAATCGAGGGATGATCCATCAGGCGCTGACCGACGCCTGCCAGCCCCATCAGGACCGGAATGCCCATATCCTTGAGGTGACCGACCGGGCCGATGCCGGCGCGCAGGAGATGCGCCGGCGAATGGATCGCGCCGCTGGAGAGGATGATCTCGCGGCCGCGGAATTCCTGTTCCCGTCCGTCGACCATCGCCTTCACGCCGACGCATTGCGTGCCTTCGAACAGCAGCTCTCTCACCTGCGTGTTGGTGGAGATGGTGAGATTGGCGCGCTTGCGCGTGTCACGATCGAGATAACCCATCGCGGCCGAGACACGTTGCTCGGCCTGATTGGAATGCGTCACCGGAAAATAGCCGTCGACGAACTCGCCGTTCTGGTCCGGCACGAACTGATGGCCGGCCTGCTGGAAGGCGTCGGCGAACGCCTGCGAATGCCGCGTCCAGTGCTCACGCGGAATTCTGCGTACCGGAATTCGACCGTCCTTGCCGTGATACGGCCCGTCGAAGTCGAGGTCGCGCTCGACCTTCTTGAAGAAGGGCAGCACGTCGTTCCAGCTCCAGCCGTCGGCGCCCCGCGCGTCCCATTCATCGTAGTCGGTCGGTGCGCCGCGGTTGGCCATCTGGCCGTTGATCGACGAGCCGCCGCCCAGCACGCGCGCCTGCTCGTATTTGCGTAAAGGAGGGCGCGCTTCGTTCGGATTGTTGTGGCTGACGATCTGGGTCGTGACCTTGAGTTCGGTCCAGTGGAAGCGGGGATCGAAATAGGCCGTGCCCGGATAGCTGTCCCTGATCTCGGCGGGCTCGTTGCCGGGCGGTGTGTCCTGTCCGGCCTCGCACAGCAGGACCTTGTTGGCGCTCTTTGCGGAGAGCCGGTGGGCCAGCACGGACCCCGCCGAGCCGCCGCCGACGATAATGAAGTCGTACACGATTGGCGTTTCCTCTTGGTCTTCTCCGGGAAACGTAGCGTGTTATTTTCCCGAGGTCACGTCGGCATTGCCGCGACAGTTCGTAACTCGCATCGCTTGCCTGGCAACCGCGATCGTGTAATTCTTCTGCCAGCGCCGATTTGATCCTCAGCTTGCGGGCGCTTCTACAAATGCAGCTAAAGAGACGTAGCTAAATTGACTAGCCAGTCCTGCATCCCCCGCATAGCGAGAACGATCGGCCATTCCGAATGGGAGGGGCCAAATGAGATTTGCTGCCATCGCGGACGTGCATGGGAATCGTCCGGCACTTGAAGTCGTCCTTGCGGACATTGCCATGCTCGGCCTCGACGAGGTCGTGAATCTCGGCGACCACGTCAGTGGCCCGCTCGAGGCGGCCAGGACCGCGGACCTGTTGATGGCGCGAGGCTTTCCGTCGATACGGGGCGATCAGGATCGAATCCTCGTCGAGCTCTGGCAGGCCGGCGGCTCCGGTCGCAGCGATTTCCGTCAGCTCACGCGCAAGCATTTCGACTGGATGGCAAGCATGCCGTCCACGCTCACGTATAACGGACGGGTGTTCCTGTGCCATGGATCGCCAAGGGACGATGCAGCTTTCTGGCTCGACCACATCGCCGACGACGGCTGCCTGCGTCCGAGCGGCATCGACGCGATCGAGGCTGAAGCTGAGGGGATCGACGCCGAGATCATCCTGTGCGCCCACACCCACATTCCGCGCGTGGTGCGCCTGAGGGATGGACGGCTGGTCGTGAATCCCGGCAGCGTCGGGTTGCCCGGTTATGACGGGAAGGCGCCCGTTCCTTACGTGGTCGAGGTCGGTACGCCGCATGCGTGCTACGCGATCCTGGAGCATGCCGGCGCAGGCTGGTCCGCGACGATCCGCTACGTGCCCTATGACACCACGGCCATGGCCGCATTGGCGCGCAGCAAAGGCATGCTCAGCTGGGCAAACGCGATTGCGACGGGTTGGGTGGAGCGGGAGGGGAGGGAGGCCGACGCCTCCGTCACGCCCTGACGCGTCTCGTTCCGGCCGGCAACGAGGGGCAGCGGGGCTCGTTCAGCGCAAGAATGGCACGGGATTGGCCGCGCGGTAGAACAGATTGATCAACGTGTTGATGTCGAACACCGGAAGGCCCGATACTTCGGCAACGTCCTTCGAGAACGGGCACATGTTGGTGCATTCGAACAGGATCGCGCCCGGGTTTTTGCAGGACGCCATGAAGGCTTGCGTCATCTCGATCATCTCGGCGCGCAGCACGTCGGTGTCCAGTTCCTCGCGGCCGAGAATGTAGGTTGCGGGAAACTGCGCATCGGGCTTCATGCCCTGGATCTGGACGGGGATCTCGTCCGGCGACCAGCCGACACCGCGGAAATGCCCCTCGTTCATGTGGTGGCCGCGTTCGGTGAAGATGCCGATGACCTTGCCCGGCGGCAGCATGGCATGAATCAACGGCGCCTGGATCAGGCTCGAGGTGAAGACCGGGATGTTCACGGCTGCCGCGAGCTGCTGCTGAAATGGCGCGAGGAAGCCGCAGCTCGTGGTGATCGCCTTGACGCCGTCGGCTTCCAGCTCGCGGGCCGCCGCGATGAACGGCTCGAGCAGGGCGGGATCGGGATGGTCGCCCATGATCCTCGTGGCGTGTGCGCCGCGCACGATCTTGTAGCGCACCGGGAAATCATAGGAGAGCGCATTGCCGATGTCGCCGCGCGGACGCGGGAAGCGGGTATCGAGCATCAGGATGCCGATCGTCTCGCCGTAATTCGTGAAGCCGCCGCGGAGTTTCATGATCTACCCACCGATCCAGGATGGTCGTGACAGCAGTCTAATGCGTCTCGTGAAACCGGGCCAGGAACGCCTTCAGCCGTTCGCTGCGCGGCTGACGGATGGTTTCCTCCGGCGTGCCGATCTCGGCCATGATGCCGTCGTTCATGAAGCCGACGCGGGTGGAGACGTCGGCGGCGAAGGCCATCTCGTGCGTCACCAGCACCATGGTCATGCCTTCGCTCGCGAGGCTGCGGATGACGGAGAGGACTTCGCCGACAAGTTCGGGATCGAGCGCCGAGGTCGGTTCGTCGAACAGCATCACGTCTGGCTTCATCGCGAGTGCACGCGCGATCGCGACGCGCTGCTTCTGGCCGCCGGAGAGGCGGCTCGGAAACGCGTCGGCCTTGTCGGCGAGGCCGACCTTGGCGAGCAGATCGCGGCCAAGCGCGTCGGCTTCGTTTCGCGCCATGCCCTTCACCTGCACCGGCCCTTCGGTGACATTGGCGAGCACCGACATGTGCGGGAACAGGTTGAAGTGCTGGAACACCATGCCGACGCTGCGCCGAAGCAGCGCGAGCTGCGCATCGCCGGCGGCGCGCATGCCTTTGCCGAAGGCGAATTTATGCGTGCCGATCGCAAGCGCGCCCTGCTGCGGCATTTCCAGGAGATTCAGGCAGCGCAGGAAGGTGGACTTGCCGGAGCCGGAGGCGCCGATCAGGGTGACGACCTCGCCGCGGGCGACCGAGAGCGAGACGCCCTTGAGCACCTCGTGGTCGCCGAACGCCTTGTGGATGTTGTCAGCGATCAGAGCACTCATCGGTGCGCTCCCATCTTCAGCTCGACCCTATCAGCGATCAGCGTCAGCGGGAACAGCACGACGAAATAGAGCACGGCGATCGTGGTGTAGACCTCGAGCGGCTTGTAGCTCGACGCGGTGATGACAGTGCCCTGGTAAAGCAGGTCGCCGACCGCGACCACCGACACCAGCGAGGTGTTCTTGAGCTGCATGATGGTCTGGTTGATGAAGGAGGGGATCATCACCTGCGTCGCCTGCGGCAGCACGATGCGGCGAAAGATCTTGCCGCGGCGCATGCCGATGGCGCGGCCGGCCTCCCACTGGCCGGTGTCGACGGCCTCGATGCCGCCGCGGAAGATTTCCGCATAGAACGAGCCGGCATAGAGCGACAGCGCGATGAAGCAGGCCATCGCCGGCGACATGTCGACGCCGATCAGCACGGGCAGGGCATAGTAGACCCAGATCAGCTGCACCAGCAGCGGCGTGCAGCGGAACACCTCGATATAGAGACGCAACGGCACCGTGATCCAACGCGGAGCCGTCGTGCGCAGGATGCCGACGAACAGTCCGATGGCGAGACCCGCGACCACCGTGGTCACCGTGTAATACACGGTGACCAGGAGCCCTTGGCAGATCAGGCCCCAATACGGCTTGAGCGCCGCGAAGTCCCAGACGTACATCGATCGACCGTCAGAACTGCACTTCGGGCGGGAGATCGTCGGCGGTGAGGCCGACCGCCTCAAAACCCTTGAGCATCCAGTCGCGGGTCTGGCCCATCGCGCGGTTGTAGTCGGCCCAGGCGCTGAGGAAGTCCTTGTAGCGGCGGTCGCTCTCGGCGCGGATGCCCATGTTGGTCGGCAGCGTCAGCAGCGGCCGCGGAATGGCGAGATCGCCGAGGTTCGGATTCTTCTTCAGGGTCGAGACCGAGAGCACGGCCAGCGAGACGTTGCAGTCGGCGCGGCCGGTCGCAACCGCCAGGATCGCCTCGTCGCGGTTCTTGAAGCCGAGGATGGTCGCCTTCGGACAGTAGCGCCGCGCGATCGTCTCATGGGTCGAGCCGATGTCGACGGCGATCTTGACCTCGGGCTTGTTGAGCTCGGCCCAGGTCTGCGGCTTGGCAAAGCCCTTCTTGGTGATGACGGTGAAGGAGTGCACCAGGATCGGCGTCGAGAAGTCGATGACGAGCGCGCGCTCCGGCGTCGGGTTCACGGCGAAGGCGAGGTCGACCTTGTCGGCCTGGAGATCGAGGATCTGGTTGCCCCAGGTCGATTCCAGCGTCTCGACCTTGGCGCCCAGCTTGCCGGCGATGTCCTTGGCCATGTCGATGCAGGCGCCCGACCATTCGTTGGTGGCGAGGTCCTTATGGAAATAGGGCTCCTGGCCGACGATGACAGCGACGCGCAGCACGCCATTCTTCTTGATGCGGTCGAGCGTGGAGGTCGGCGCATCGGCCTTGGCCGAGCCGCTCGCGGCGGCGATCGCTGCGCCTGCCAGCGCGACGGTGGTGAGAGCATCCCTGCGATTCATGGTCTCTGTCTCCCTGGAATCTGGGTCGGATCGTGTCCGGCCTCTGGACTATTTCTGTATTCAGGATAAAATGCAATACGGTATTTCGAGTTGCTGACCATTTGGGCGGCAATGCAGAAATGAGCCCAATATCTTGGCAGGATTGCGCAAAATTCCCGATGGGGAGGGGTTGTAAATTGCATTTAAGTCTGAATACAAGACTGAACGCAATATGGAAGTGAGCTGAAGGAGAGGCCTGTGCGCGCCCTATTCGTCGATGCGAACGAGACCCTGGCAGCGGTGACCGACAAGCTGCTGCGCTCTGCCAGCCTGCCGGTCGGCATCAACCGCAATCCCTCGATCAAGCCCGACGATCTGCCCGGCCTGCTCGGCGATGCCGAGATCATGATCGTCGACCACACGGCGGTGCCATCAGCGATTGCCGAGAAATGCGCGAAGCTGAAGCACGTCGTCTTCCTCGGCACCGGCGCGCGCAGCTACATGAATCCGGAGGAGCTCGCCGAGCGCGGCATCTCCGTCCACACCATCAAGGGTTATGGCGACACCGCGGTTGCCGAGTGCGCGATCGCGCTGATGTGGGCGTCTGCGCGAAATTTTGGCGAGATGGACCGCGGCATGCGCGAGGGCAACTGGCTGCGCCGTGACGCGATGCAGCTCAACGGCAAGACGCTCGGCCTGATCGGTTTTGGCGGCATCGCCGCGGAGGCCGCGCGCATGGCGGCGGGCTGCGGTATGAAGGTGATTGCCTGGAACAGGACGCCGAAGACGCATCCCGGCGTCGAGTTCGTCTCGCTGGAGAAGCTGCTCGCCGAGAGCCACGTCGTCTCGCTGCATCTCTTGCTCAACGACGAGACCAAGGGTTTCCTGTCGCGCGAGCGCATCGCCCAGATGCGTAAAGGCAGCATCCTGATCAACACCGCGCGCGGCGCCGTCGTCGACGAGGATGCGATGCTCGACGCGCTGCGTTCGGGCCACATCGCCCATGCCGGCCTCGACGTCTTCACTGTCGAGCCGCTGCCGGCCGGGCATCCGCTCACAAAGCTGCCGAACGTGACGCTGTCGGCTCATTCGGCGTTCCGCACGCCCGAGGCGAGCGACAACCTCATCGGCGCGGCACTCGACCACTGCCGCCGCATCATCGCCACCGGCAAGTAAAGTTAAGGACAATCCCATGTCGGATATCACCCGCATCGACCAGAACGCCCGCCGCAGCCGCGCTTCCGTGTTCGGCGATCTCGTTTTCCTCGCAGGTCAGGTGGCGGACACCAAGACCGCCGACATCATCCAGCAAACGAAAGAGGCGCTGGCGAAGGTCGACGACATGCTGGCGCGCGCCGGTACCGACAAATCGCGCCTGCTCAGCGTGCAGGTCTGGCTCAAGACCATGGACGATTTCGACGCCATGAACGCGGTCTATGATGCCTGGGTCGTGCCGGGCAACACGCCGACCCGCGCCTGCGGCAAGGTCGAGCTCGCCGATCCCGCCTTCCGCATCGAGGTGATCGCGATCGCCGCGCGCAGTTGAGGCTCGGCCGTGACTGTCCAGGCGCCCGCATCGACCTTCCGTCCCGCCCAGCGCATCAGTGCGATCGGCGTCTCCGAGATCCTCAAGATCGGCGCGGTCGCGCAGCGGCTGAAGCGCGAGGGGCGGCCGGTGATCGTGCTGGGCGCCGGCGAGCCTGACTTCGATACGCCTGATCATGCCAAGGATGCGGCCGAGCGCGCCATCCGCGCCGGCCAGACCAAATACACCATCCTCGACGGCACCGTGGAATTGAAGGCGGCCATCGCCGACAAATTCCGCCGTGAGAACGATCTCGTCTATGCCGCCGACGAGATCACCGCAGGCGCCGGCGCCAAGCAGGTGATCCACAACGCCTTCATGGCGACGCTCAGTTCCGGCGACGAGGTGATTCTCGCCGCGCCGTACTGGACCAGCTATGCCGACATGGTGCGGATCGCCGACGGCACGCCGGTCGACGTGCCCTGCCGCGAGGAGAACGGCTTTCGCCTCGACGCCGCCGATCTCGAACGCGCGATCACGCCGAAGACGCGCTGGCTGCTGCTGAACTCTCCGTCCAATCCGACCGGAGCCGCCTATTCGGCCGCGCAGCTTCGCCCGATCCTGGATGTGCTCAAGCGCCATCCGCATGTCTGGTTGATGGCGGACGATATCTACGAGCACCTGATTTATGACGGCATGCCGTTCGTGACCGCAGCGGCGCTCGAGCCGAGCCTGAAATCACGCACGCTGACCGTGAATGGTGTTTCCAAGGCCTACGCCATGACCGGCTGGCGCGTCGGCTATGGCGGCGGTCCGCGCGAATTGATCGCGGCGATGGCGGTGGTGCAGAGCCAGAGCACGACGAATCCGTCCTCGGTGAGCCAGGCCGCTGCGATCGCTGCGCTGACGGGGCCGCAAGGCATCCTGATCGAGCGCCGTGCCGCGTTCCAGCGCCGCCGAGACATCGTGGTCGATGCGCTCAATGCCATCGACGGCGTCACCTGCCGCCGGCCGGAAGGTGCGTTCTACACCTATGCCAGCTGTGCCGGCCTGATCGGCCGCCGTACGCCTGATGGTGCCACCATCGACAGCGACGCGGCGTTCTGCCGCTTCCTGCTGGAGAGGCATGACGTGGCCGTGGTGCCGGGCAGCTGTTTCGGCCTTGCACCTTATTTCCGCCTGTCCTACGCCACCTCGGAACAAAACTTGCGCGAGGCCGTGATGCGCATCGCCAAAGCCTGCAGGGAGCTGTCATGACCATTCGCAACACCCGCACCGGGGGCCAGATCCTTATCGATCAGCTCGTCGCCCAAGGCGTCGAGCGCGTCACCTGCGTGCCGGGCGAGAGCTACCTCGCGGCACTCGACGCGCTGCATGACAGCCCGATCGACGTCGTGATCTGCCGCGCCGAGGGTGGTGCTGCGATGATGGCCGAAGCCTATGGCAAGCTCACCGGCCGTCCCGGAATCTGCTTCGTCACCCGCGGCCCCGGCGCCACCAATGCCAGCCACGGCGTCCACATCGCGATGCAGGATTCGACGCCGATGATCCTGTTCGTCGGACAGGTCGACACCGGCATGCGCGAGCGCGAGGCGTTCCAGGAGCTCGACTACAAGGCGGTGTTCGGCACCATGGCGAAATGGGCCGTCGAGATCGATCGCCCCGATCGCATTCCGGAGCTGGTCGCGCGTGCCTTCCGCGTCGCCATGCAGGGCCGTCCGGGTCCCGTGGTGATCGCGCTGCCGGAGAACATGCTGACCGAGACCGCGGCCGTTGCCGACGCCATGCGCATCGAGCCGGCAGTGAGCTGGCCCGCGCCCGCTGACATCGAGCAGGTCAGTGCGATGCTGGCGAGTGCGAAGGCGCCGCTCGTCATCCTCGGCGGTTCGCGCTGGACCGATGAAGCGACCAAGAGCATCGCGCGCTTTGCCGAGCGGTTCGACCTGCCGGTTGCGACCTCGTTCCGCCGCGCCTCGCTGATCGACGCCGATCATTCGCATTATGCCGGCGATCTCGGCATCGGGCCGAGCCCGGGCCTGAAGGCGCGCATCGACAACGCCGACGTCATTCTCCTGATCGGCGGCCGCATGTCGGAGATGCCGTCCTCGTCCTACACACTGTTCGATATCCCGACGCCGAAGCAGAAGCTGATCCACGTGCATCCGGGCTCGGAAGAGCTCGGCCGCGTCTACCAGCCGGCGCTCGCGATCCAGGCGACGCCTGCCGCGTTCGCGGCCGCCGTCGAGACGCTGAAGCCCGCTGGCGCCGTTGCCTGGAAGGGCGAGGCCGCCAAGGCGCATGCCGATTACCTCGCCTGGACCGACAAGGCGCGTGAGCTGCCGGGCACATTCCAGTACGGCCAGGTCATGACCTGGCTGCGCGACCGCCTGCCGAAGGACGCGATCGTCTGCAACGGTGCCGGCAACTATGCCGGCTGGATCCATCGCCATCACCGTTTCCACAGCTTTGCCACCCAGCTCGCGCCGACGTCGGGCTCGATGGGATATGGCGTGCCGGCCGCGGTGCTTGCAAAGCGGCAATATCCGGATCGCGTCGTCGTCGCCTTTGCCGGTGATGGCTGCTTCCTGATGAACGGCCAGGAGTTCGCGACCGCCGTGCAGTACGACGCGCCGCTGGTGGTCATCGTCGTCGACAACTCGCAATATGGCACCATCCGTATGCACCAGGAGCGTGATTATCCCGGCCGCGTGGTCGGAACTCAGCTCAAGAACCCTGACTTTGCGATGTATGCGAAGGCATTCGGTGGCCATGGCGAGCGCGTCGAGCGCACCGAAGAGTTTGCGCCGGCGTTCGAGCGCGCGCTCGCTTCGGGCAAGCCGTCGATCCTCCACTGCATCATCGATCCGCGCGCGATCTCGGTCGGCAAGGATTTCGCGCCGGCGGTGAAGGCGTAGCCGATGTCGGAAGGCCGCCACGTCGCTATCATCGGAGCCGGCGCGGTCGGCGTGATCAGCGCCATCGAGGCGCTACGCGAGGGGCATCGCGTCACGCTGATCGACGCAGGCGAGCCCGGTGGCGAACAGGCGGCGAGCTACGGCAATGCCGGCTGGCTCTCCTCCCATTCGGTGATTCCGCCGGCCGAGCCGGGCCTCTGGAAGAAGGTGCCGGGTTATCTGATGGACCCGCTCGGCCCGCTCGCGATCCGCTGGTCTTACTTGCCGAAGGCGCTGCCCTGGCTGGTCAAGTATTTGCTCTCGGGCTGGACCGAGGCACGGGTCGAGAAGACGGCGTTTGCGCTGCGCGATCTGCTGAAGGACGCGCCGCTGCTGCACAAGAAGCTCGCGGAAGAAGCGGGCGTGCCCGAGTTGGTCGAGCGCAACGGCGTGATGCACGTATTCCCGTCGCGCGGCAATTTCGACAGCAATCTCGGCTGGCGCCTGCGCAAGAAGGTCGGCGTCGAATGGATGGAGCTGAACGCCGACGAGATGCGTCAGCGCGAGCCGGATCTGCATCCGCGCTACACCTTTGGCGTGGTGGTGGAGGAAGCCGGCCGCTGCCGCGATCCCGGCGCTTACGTTGCGGCGCTGGCCCAGCATGCGCTCGCGAGCGGTGCCAAGCTCGTTCATGCCAGGGCGACCGGTCTGAAGCTTTCAGGCAACAAGCTCGTTGCCGTTCTCACCGAGACCGGTGAGATTGCTTGCGATGCCGCGGTGGTCGCCGCCGGCGCGCGGTCAAAACAGCTCACCGCATCCCTCGGCGATCCCTTGCCGCTCGAAACCGAGCGCGGCTATCACGTCATGATCGAGAACCCGGAATCGGGTCCGCGCAGCTCGATGATGGCGTCCGACGTCAGCATGGTGGTGAACTGGACCGACAAGGGCCTGCGCGCCGCCGGCACGGTCGAGATCGCGGGCCTCGAGGCCGCGCCGAACTGGAAGCGCGCCGAAATCCTGCGCAACAACCTCTTCAGCATGTTCCCGAAACTGCCGAAGGATATTCCAGATTCGCGCATCAAAACCTGGTTCGGCCATCGGCCGAGCATGCCGGATGGGCTGCCCTGCATCGGCCATGCGCGTGCCTCGCGCGATATCGTCTACGCCTTCGGCCATGGCCATGTCGGCCTGGTCGGATCGGCCCGCACCGGCCGTCTCGTCGCCCAGCTCCTGAGCGGCAAGCAGCCGGAGATCCCGCTTGCGCCGTTCGCGCCCACTCGCTTCCTCTGAGAACGCAACATGACCTATCCAGCCAACTCGTCCTCTCGCATCGCCCGCGGCGGCAAGGCCATCTATGGCGCGCCGCTCGGCATTTTGATGCTGGAAGCGCGCTTTCCCCGCATTCCCGGCGACATGGGCAACGGCACGACCTGGCCGTTCCCCGTGCTCTATCGGGTGGTGAGCGGCGCGTCGCCGGAGAAGGTGGTGCTGAAGGGCGCCGCCGGCCTGCTGCCTGACTTCATCGATGCGGCGAAGGACCTGGTGCGGTTGGGCGCGGAAGCCATCACCACCAATTGCGGCTTCCTCTCGCTGTTTCAGAAGGAGATCGCGGCCGCCGTCGGCGTTCCCGTAGCGACCTCGTCGCTGATGCAGGTGCCGTGGGTGCAGGCGACCTTGCCGCCGGGCAAGCGCGTCGGCCTCGTCACGGTATCAGGCTCGACCTTGACGCCGGCCCATCTCGAAGGCGCCGGCGTGCCGCTCGATACGCCACTGGTCGGCACCGAGCACGGCAAGGAATTCTTTCGCGTCCTGATCAAGGCCGAGAAGGACGACATGGATGTGGCCCAGGCCGAGCGTGACGTGGTCGAGGCGGGCAAGGAGCTGGTCGCGAAAAATCCGGATGTCGGCGCCATCGTGCTCGAATGCACCAACATGCCGCCTTATGCGGCAGCTCTGCAGGCCGAAGTTGGACTGCCGGTCTACGACATCTATTCCATGATCACCTGGTTTCATGCTGGACTGCGCCCGCGCGCGTTTGCCTGAATCCGGCTGTCGCAAAGCTCTGCACAAGATGTGCTAGGCAGCTGTTTGGATTGCAATCGTCCATATAGCCCCGGTATATTGGGCTGTGTTCGGGCATGAATGCAGCTTATGAAGAGCAACGTGGAACTGGCTTCCGATAGTATCGTCGATCGCGTCTATGAACAGCTCAAGGCGATGGCCGTGAGCTATGAGTTCAAGCCGGGCGAACGGCTCAACGAGGGCGAACTGGCAAAGCGCCTCGGCGTTAGCCGCACGCCGCTGCGCGAAGCGCTCAACCGTCTCAACACCGAAGGCTTCCTGCGCTTCACGCCGGGCAAGGGCTTCTTCTGCCGCGAGCTCGACGCGCACGAGATCTTCGATCTCTACGAGCTGCGCAAGTCGATCGAGGTCGCCTCGATCCGCCTCGCCATCAAGCGTGCCAAGGACGAGGACATCGACGCGCTCCTGAAATTCCTCGAAGCCACCGGTCCCGATCCCGGCGAGCGTTCGTCGGTGGAGCTGGTCGAACTCGACGAGACCTTTCACGAGCGGTTGATGGGGATGTCGAACAACGCCGAGATGCTGCGCGTGCTGCGCAACGTCAACGCCCGCATCCGCTTCGTGCGCTGGATCGACATGGACCGCATCAACCGCTCCAACACCCAGGCCGAGCACCGCGCGGTCGTCGAAGGGTTGAAGGCGCGCGACGAGGAGGCCTGCGTCTCGGTGCTGGAGAAGCACATCGACCGCCGCCTCGACCGCATTACCTCCGCGATCAAGGAAGGCTACGCGCAGATCTACATGCCGGCTGCGGCGAGGTCTGCGGCGAATTGAGGTTCTTTCTTCCTTCTCCCCTTGTGGGAGAAGGTGGCGCGAAGCGCCGGATGAGGGGTATCTCTCCGCGCATATTGATGCATTGAATGCGCCGAGAGATACCCCTCACCCCAATGAGTTTGTGTCAACCTGTGGTGATGCCCTCTCCCGCAAGGGGAGAGGGCGCAGTCATGCGCATCGTGCTCTGGTCCCGCAGGCGACAACGGAAAAGGCAGCTATACAATTCCTCGATATCTGCTCGTGCCAGACGGTCAGAGCCGTCGCGCGGAATAATCGCTAGCGTCTGCCCGAATTTCACGGAGACCTCGCGGTGCACAGCCCTCAACCGAATCCTGAAACGCGCAGCAGCGACGACTGGCCGTCCGAGCTCTATCGTATCCTCAAAGCCGCCGACGTCAGGCAGATGTCCTACGTTCCCGATGCCGGCCACAGCCAGCTCATCCGCATGTTCTCGGCCGACCGCGACGTCACCACCAACGTGCTGACGACCGAGGAGGAGGGCATCGCCATCGCCGCCGGCGCCTGGCTCGGCGGTCAGCGCAGCGTGCTGCTGATGCAGTCGAGCGGCGTCGGCAATTGCATCAACATGCTGTCGCTGTCGGCGATCGGGCGCTTTCCGCTGCTGATGCTGGTGACGATGCGCGGTGAATGGGCCGAGTTCAATCCCTGGCAGGTGCCGATGAGCCGGGCGACGCAGCCCTCGCTGGAGGCGATCGGGCTGAAGGTGATGCGCGCGGAGACGGCGGAGGATCTGGTCGAGACGGTCGAATCGGCGGCATCGCTCGCCTACGAGTCCGACCAGCAGATCGCGGTTCTGATCGGGCAACGCCTGATCGGCAAGAAGAAGTGGTGATGCCGATGCAAGCTCAACTCGATCGTCGCGCCGCTGTCGCCGCGCTCCTGAAAGACCGCAAGGACACGCTGGTCGTCTCCGGTCTCGGCTCGCCCACCTATGACCTGCATTCCGTGGGGGATCACGACGGCAATTTTTATCTCTGGGGCGCGATGGGCGGCGCCGCGCTGATCGCGCTTGGGCTCGCGCAAGCCCAGCCGGGCAAGCGCGTCCTCGCCTTGACGGGCGATGGCGAGCAGTTGATGGGGCTCGGCGGCGTCGCCACCATCGGAGTGGCGCGCCCGCGCAACCTCGACATCGTCGTGATCGACAATCAGCATTTTGGCGAGACCGGCATGCAGGCGAGCCACACCGGCCGCGGCGTCGATCTCACGGCAATTGCCGCCGCCTGCGGCTTTGCCGCGACCGGAACCGTGCGGACGCTCGAGGAGGTGCAACACCTCGCAGCGCAGATCGCCGAGCCGGCCGATGGCCCGCGGCTTTTTGTCATCAAGGTTCTGGCGGAAAATCCGCCGCGCTCGCTGCCCTCGCGCGATGCCGTCTTTATCAAGAACCGGTTCCGTGCTCATCTCGGCTTTGCGGCGGCTTGAACCGGGGTCCTCTCCGGGATAGCTCGCTGCCCAAGCAGCTATCCTGGAGTGAGACCCATGAAACTATCCGGCAAAGTCGCCGTCATCACCGGCGCGGCGCGCGGCATTGGCAAGGCGTGCGCAAAACGGTTCCTCGACGACGGCGTCAAGGTCGTCATCTCGGACGTCGATACGGATGAGCTCGAGAAGACGGTCAACGAGCTGGGCAAGCCCAAGGAATTGTATGCCGTGCCATGTCACGTCGCGCGGCGTGCGGACGTTGATCGCGCGGTGGCGACCGCGGTCAGAGAATTCGGCCGGCTCGACATCATGGTCAACAATGCCGGCGTCGCCCGCAACCGCGACATCCTGGAGATTTCCGAAGAGGAATTCGACGAAATTATCGGCATCAACCTGAAGGGCGCGTTCTTCGGCGTGCAGGCTGCCGCGAAGCAGATGATTGCGCAGGGCGGTGGCGGGGTCATCATCAACATGTCCTCGGTGAACGCGCTGCTGGCGATCCCGACGCTTGCGACCTACGCCATCTCCAAGGGCGGCATGAAGCAGCTGACCTCGGTCGCCGCCGTCGCGCTCGCCCCGCACAACATCCGCGTCGTCGCGGTCGGGCCGGGCACGATTTTGACCGACATGGTGGCGTCGTCCATCTACACCTCGGAGGATGCCCGCAGGACCGTGATGTCACGCACGCCGGCAGGCCGCGGCGGTGAGCCGAGCGAGATTGCGTCGGTCGTGGCGTTCCTGGCGAGTGACGATGCGTCCTATATCACCGGGCAGACGATCTATCCGGATGGCGGGCGGTTGATCCTGAACTACACGGTGCCGGTGAAGGACAAGTAGGGCTTCAAGACTTCACCGCGCCCGACGTCATGCCGTCGATGAACTGACGCTGCAGCAGCACGAAGATCGCAACGATCGGCAGCACGATGGTGACGGCTGCGGCCAGCATCTCGCCCCAGTCGGTCGAATACTGGCCGGTCAGATTGTAGAAGCGCACGATCGCGGTGACGTTGCTGTCGTTCTGCAGGAACGTCACGGCGATGACGAACTCGTTCCAGGCGTTCAGCCCGACGATGATGGCGACCGTGAGCAGCCCGGGCCGCATCATCGGCAGGATCACGTACCAGAAGGTCTGCCACGGCTTTGCGCCGTCAACTTGGGCTGCTTCCTCGAGCGCGACGGGAATCGCGAGCGCGTAGGTGCGCAGGAGGAAAATCGCAAACGGCGAGAACATCGCCGTGTAGATCAGCGCCACCGCGGGGATCGAATTGACCAGCCCGAGCTTCGCGAAGATGAAGTAGAGCGGGTAAAGATAGAGCTGCACGGGCACGGTGATCGTGGCCATGAAGTAGAAGGTGATGAAGCGCCAGAATTTTCCCTTCTGCCGCGCCAGCACATAGGCGCAGGGCGTCGCGGTGACGCACACCATCAGAATGGTCAGAATCGCGACTTCGGCACTGTGAAGCAGGCTCGGGCCGAGTTGGGCGTTGCGCCAGGCGGAGGAAAAATTCTCCCAGTGCAACTGGGTCGGCAGCGCGAGCGGATTGCTGCCGATCTCGACCGTCGTCTTCAGTGCGTTCATCACGGCGAGCACGATCGGCAGCAGCGAGCTGAACGATGCGATGCCGATCAGCCCGAGGCTGAATGTCCTGCTCCAGCGATCCCCGATCATGTCGATTGCGCGTCGTCGGTGATCTGGAGCCAGAGATAGACGGCGGTGGCACACAGGCCGAACAGGCTCATGACGCAGGCGGCGGCTGCAGCCTGGCCGACGTCGCCTTCGAAGAAGGCGTGGCGGTAGGCAAATGTCGCGAGCACCTCGCTGCCATAGGCGGGGCCGCCGCGGGTGACGATGAAGATGAATTCGAAGACCTGGAACGACCAGATCACGGTCAGAATCAGCATCAAGGTCAGGGTCGGGCGGATGCCCGGGATCAGAACGTAGCGGAACAAAGCAAAGAAGCCGGCTCCGTCGAGCCGCGCGGCTTCGATCTGGTCGATGCTGATCTGCCGCATCGCCGACAGGAACACGACCGCGAGAAAGCCCCACCAGTGCCAGATGTCGACCGCGGCGACAGCATAGAGCGAGCGGTCGGGATCGGCGAGGGGATCGGAGATCGAAAAGCCGTGCTCGTTCAACCAGGCGACGACGCCGGTCGCGGGGCTGAAGATCATGCCCTGAAAGATGCGGCCCGTGACTGCGACGGCGATGATGCGCGGCAGGAAGATGATGGACTGGACCACGATGCGCGCCTTCGGCGCCATCAGCAGCGCCGCTGCCATCACGAGCGCGAGGCAGACCGGCACGGTCAGGAAGATCGCCGTCCAGATGAAGTTATTTGTCAGCGCCGACCAGAACACGGGATCGGCGAACATGTTCTGGAAGTTGGCCGGTCCCGCCCACGCCGGCTTTCCGACACCGTCCCACATGAAGAACGCCGCCGTGAATGTCAGCACGGCGGGAACCAGGATGATGCAGACGTTAATCAGGAGCGCTGGAAGCGCGAAGAGCCACATCGTGCGTCAGGCCGTCCGCGGCGGCAGCGGCGGCACCTTGCCTTCCTTTGCTTCCTGGCTGAAGAGCGTCTGCATCCGCGTGAGGTAAGCGTCCGGCGTGATCTTGTTGAGCCAGACCTGCTCGATGCCTTCGATCAGATAGGAGTTGGTGGCGCCGGGCCAGAACGTCCAGGTGGTGAAGCCGTACTGCCCCTTGCTGAACGCTTCGTGCAGATTCGCGATCGTCTTCTCGAATAGGGGATAGCCGATGCCCTGGAGCATGTCCGGCGGCAGGTCCTTCACCGGGAGTGCCCATTTGCCGGGCCAGTCGCGGTTCATGGTCTCGTAGAACTTGCGCGTCAGCATGAACTCGAACACTGCGGCTGCGCCTTCCGCATTCTGCGAGTTCTTGGCGATCGACAGCGTCGCGCCGCAGGCGAGATGGACCAGTGATCCCGTGAAGGCCGAGCCGAGGGTCGGCGTCGGCATGACGTCCATCACGGTATCGGGCTTCGACATGCCGTAGGATTTGGTGCCGAACGACCAGGTGCCGCTGAACGCCATCGCCGCCTTGGCGTTGACGACCTGGAGGAAGCTCTGCTCGATGGTCAGCGAGAAATAGTTCTTGCCGAAATAGCCCTTGTTGTACCACGCCTTTGACAGTTCGACCGCCTCGACGAACGGCGGCGCGGTCCAGGGCAGTTCGCCGGCAAGTGCCTTGCGCACGTTGTCGGGGCCAGCGACGTTGTTGAAGAACACCGTCATCAGCCACTCGTTCACGCCCTTCCAGTCGGCATTGCCGGCGCCGAAGGGGATGATGCCTTTGGCGAGCGCTGCGTCTGCGATCGCCTCCATCTCCTGCCGGTTGGTCGGCTGCTTCCAGCCGTTCTGCTTGAACAGCTCCTTGTTATAGAACAGGTGCATCGACTCGTAGTCGCGCGGCAGCGCGTAGAGCTTGCCGCCGTAGACGCTGGTGTTGAGCAGCGGCGCCAGGAAGCGATCCTTCCACTTGTACTTCTCGGCGAAATCGTCGAGCGGCAGCACCTGGCCGGCATTCGCGATCGCGGTGAGATAGGCGGGACCCGCTGTCTGCACGATGTCCGGGCCGTTACCGGCGACGAGTGCGACCTTCAGGAGGTTGTTGACGGCGGCGCCCTTCACCTCGAGCTGGAGCAGATATTTGTCCTGCGAGGCGTTGAACGCCTCGACCAAATCGTTGCGCAGCGCGGCCTGGCCGTCCGAATTCGCCTGGCCGAACCAGAACGTCACGACCTTGCGCCCGTCCTCGGCGCGAACGTCGCGCGGCAAGCTAACGGCAAGCGCGGCAGCGGGGATGGCGGCAACAAGCTGGCGTCGGGTCATGGTCATGGCGATGAACCTCGGTTTCCTCAGGTCATTGGCGGTGATTGTTGATTTTCCTTTAGTAATACGTATAACTAAGCCAAATGGCGACGTCAACAACGAGGACGAAGCGGGGGAAGGGGCGCGACAAGCAGGCGCCAGCCCGCCCCACGCAGAAGGATATCGCGCTCGCGGCCGGTGTTTCGCAGGCCGCGGTGTCGCTTGTCCTGAACAAGACGGAGACGCCGTCCGTTCCGCCTGCGACGCGCACGCGCATTCTTCAGGTCGCACAGGAGCTGGGTTACCAGCCGAACCATCCGGCGCGGATGCTGCGCAGCGCGCGGACCATGACGTTTGCCTGTGTCATTCCAGATATCACCAATCCGTTTTATCCAGGCCTCGTCCGGGGATTGCAGACGGTCGCGGCGCCGGCTGGCTATGACGTCCTGATCTTCGACACCGACGGGCGGCCGGAAGGCGAGGCGCGCGCCATCGACTGGCTCCTCCAGGGGCGCGCCGACGGCGTCGTCGCAACGTTCTTTCATCTGCGGGCGCCCCAGCTCGCCGTGCTCGCGCGTAAGGGCATCCCGCTGGTGCGGCTGGAGAGCCAGCACAAGCCGGACGGACCGCTCGCGATCGACAGCGTCTATATCGACAATGCCGAAGCGGCCGCGGAAATGACGCGGCTTCTGATCGCGCGCGGGCACCGGCGCATCGCGATGATCCAGGCCGAGTTCGGCCCGAGCCAGCGGCGCGCGCAGGGTTACGGCGCGGTGATGCGGGAAGCGGGACTTGCGCCAGATTTCATTACCGATAGCGCTTATTCCGAGGAATCCGGCGCGCGTGCGATGAAGCGGCTGCTCGAAAGAAAGGGCGATCGCCCGACCGCCGTGTTCGGCGCGAGCGACGTGCTGGCGCTCGGTGCGATGGAGGCGGCGCGTGCAGCCGGGCTCTCGATCCCCAGCGACATTGCAATCGCCGGCTTCGACGATATCCCGGTCGCAAAGCTGCTCGGGCTCACCACGGTGCGGCAACCGGAGTTCGATCTCGGCGCGCTTGCGGCAGAGACGCTGGTCAAGCGGTTGCAACCGGGCGGGCTCGCGGCGCCGGGCCGGAGCCATGAATTGAAATTCGAGATCATGAAGCGCTCGTCGGTCTGACCCGCGAGCCAAGCAATTGGATATGGGAGTGAACTCGTGACAGCTATTCCTCATGATTACGCGGAGCGGGTCTATGCCGGCGTGCTTGGCAAGCTCATCGGTGTCTACCTCGGCCGGCCCTTCGAGGGCTGGACCTATGAGCGCATCATGAAGGAGCTCGGGCCGATCAACTACTATGTCAACGAGCGTCGTGACGTCGCGTTGCGATCCCATCATCTCGTCGTTACCGACGACGACGTCTCTGGCACTTTTGCGTTTCCCCGCGCGCTTGCCGACAATGGCTATCCGAAGCGTCTCACCTCGAAGCAGATCGGGCAAGCCTGGCTGAACTACATCGTCGAGGAGCGCGCCATCCTGTGGTGGGGTGGCATCGGCAATTCCACCGAGCACACCGCCTATCTGCGGCTGAAGTCCGGTATCCCGGCGCCGCAGAGCGGCTCGATCGAGCTGAACGGCACGACCGTAGCCGAGCAGATCGGTGCGCAAATCTTCATCGACGGCTGGGCGATGGTGAGCCCGGGTAATCCGGAGCAGGCCGCTTATCTGGCCGAGCAGGCCGGGCGCGTGAGCCATGATGGTGAATCCGTGCATGCCGCAAGACTGCTCGCGGCGATGGAGGCGCTGGCCTTCGTCGAGCACGACGTGCAGAAGCTGATCGATGTCGGGCTCGGCTTCGTGCCGAAGGACGCGCTGATCCGGCGCGTCGTCAACGACGTCCGGGAATGGCACGCCGGCGACAACGGCAACGACTGGGAACGGACCCGTGCGCTGATCGCCGAACGTTACGGCTACGACAAATTCCTCGGCAATTGCCATGTCGTGCCCAACCACGCGTTGATCATCCTGGCGACGCTCTACGGCGGGAACAGCTTTCAGGAGGCGATGCGCATCGCAAACACGGCCGGCTGGGATACCGACTGCAACGCCGGCAATGTCGGCTGCCTGTTCGGCATCCGCACCGGACTTGCCGGCCTCGACGCCGGGCCGGACTTCCGCACCCCCATCGCCGACCGCATGTACATCTCGACGGCCGATGGTGGCGCTGCGATCTCCGACGCCGTGATCGAGACGCAGTCGCTGGTCGCGGCCGGGCTTGCGCTCGCCGGTGTGCCGGCGCTGGCGGTTGCCAAGGACGGCGCGCGCTTCAACTTCAACTTTCCGGGTAGCCTGCAGGGCTTCCACGTGAAGGGCGGCTCGCCCGCACGGCTCCATGAGGTCGAGCTCAGCAATGTCGCCGGCCACAGCCGCACTGGGGAGCGGAGTCTGGCGATCGACTTCCGCCGTCTGGCGCCCGGACGCGTGGCACGCGTTGCGAGCCCCACCTTCTTCGACAAGGAGGTGTTTACGATGCCGACCTACCAGCTTGTGGCCTGTCCGACGCTGTATTCGGGGCAACGGGTGGAGTGCCGGATTGAATCGGAAGCGGATAGCGGCACCGTGGCGGTGCGACTGTTTTCCAGCGTCTATGACGAGCACGACGAGCTGATCCAGATCTACGGCGATGCGCAGGAACTGACCGGCGGCTGTCACGCCGTGCTGAGCTGGGAGGTGCCGGAGACCCATGCCTATCCGATCTTCGAGATCGGGGTGGAGATCGAAACGCGCGATCCGCTCGGCGTCGATGGCACGCTCTATCTCGACTATCTGACCTGGGGTGGCGCGCCTGACACCGTGCTGAAGCGGCCGGACAACAATCTGAGCACGATGTGGAAGCACGCCTGGGTCAACAATGTCAGCCAGTTCCAGACCCGCTGGGAGGGCCTGCGCGTTACCAATGGCGACGGGCTCGGCTTCATCGCGCAAGGTACGCGCGACTGGAAGGATTATCGCGTAACGTCCGAGATCATGCCGCTGCTGGCGAACGCCTGGGGCCTCGCGGCGCGGGTGCAGGGACGCGAGCGCTATTACGCGCTGATGTTCGACCGTGCCGAGGGCGGCCGCGTCCGTTTGGTCAAGCGCGTGCATGACGAACTCGTGCTCGCCAGCGAACGCTTCGACTGGCAGCTCGACCGGAGATATCGGATTGAGCTGCGCGTGGCCGGAAGCGACATCGAAGCCCATGTCGATGGTAAAAAACTCTTCAGCGTTCAGGACACGGGCGATCTCCCATTGACCAGCGGCGCCGTCGCGCTCGTCGTCGACAGCGGATCGATCTCCGCGGAGGAGGTGCGCGTGTCGCCGGCCTAACAGGCCTCACTCCGCCGCGATGGTCATCCCGTAGCCGAGCCGCTTCGAAATGCCGCCGGCGCAGTCGCGCAGGGCATGGGCGATCGGGCTGTCCCAGCGCGCATCAAACGTGCCTTCCGGCCCCATCGCGGTGATGACCAGTGCGACATGGCCGGAATGGTCGAACACCGGCGCCGAGAATGCATTGACGCCGGGCAGGGGATCGCCGAGCGCGCGGGCGAGGCCGTGCTTGCGAACCTCCGTGAGCATCTCGGCGACCTTCGCGCCCTTCACCGCCCGCTTCGGATTGTAGCCGACGCCATGACGGTCGAGGCCGCTTTCGAGCGCGGCGTTGATGGTCTTCTCCGGCAGGAACGCTGCAAAGGCGCGGCCGGTCGCGGTTTCGAGCAGCGCCATCACCGAACCGGCACGCATCACGATGTGAACGGGCTGACCGGGCTCCTCCAGCTGCACCACGGTCGGACCGTGCGTGCCCCAGACCGCGAGCGAGACGGCATGGCCGATCTGGCTCGCGAGGCCTGCGATCTTCGGACGCGCGATCCGCACGCCGGAGAGACGGCGCAGGCTGATCAGGCCGAGCTCCAGCGCCAGCGCGCCGATCTCGTAGCGGCCGGTAGTCTCGTCCTGCTCGATCAGCCCGATGCGGGAGAAGCTGGCGAGATAGGGATGCGCCTTGGCCGGCGTCATGCCGGCCTCGCGCGCGAGATCGCGCAGCATCATCGGTTCGCCGCATCTCGCGAGCGCGCGAAGCAATTCTCCGCCGACCTCGATCGACTGGATGCCGCGGCTTTCTCTCTTCATGCGTCTCCTGGCGCGTGGCTTACGCCGCGTTGCGCTTGGCGGCGCTGTCGGCGAGATGACGGCCGGCAATGTAGCCGAAGGTCAGCGCCGGCCCAAGCGTGATGCCGGCACCGGGATAATTGCCGCCCATGATGCTCGCCATGTCGTTGCCCGCGGCATAGAGCCCGGGAATCACCCGGCCTTCGGCGTCCAGCGCCCGCGCGTTCTCGTCGGTGACGATGCCGGCATAGGTGCCGAGATCTCCGATCACCATCTTGATGGCGTAGAACGGGCCGTTCTTGATCGGTGCGATGCAGGGATTTGGACCGTGCATGGCGTCGCCCTGGTAGCGGTTATAGGCTTTTGAACCTTTGCCGAAGGCGGCGTCGTGCCCTTGCGGCGCAGTCGCATTGAACTGCCTGACCGTCTCGGTGAACGCCGTCGCGTCGATGCCGGTCTTCGCCGCCAGCGCCTCCAGCGTGTCGCCGCGCATGAGATAGCCGGTATCGAGGTGATGACCGAGCGGCATCGGGAACGGCGGCACACAGCCGAGGCCGTATTTGCGCAGCGTCGGGTGATCGCAGACGAGGTATGCGGCGATCTCCTCGCCGGGCTTTGCGGCCTTGATCATGGCCTGGACGAAGTCGTGATAGGAATTGCCCTCATTGGCAAAGCGCTTGCCGTCCCGCATCACCGCGATTACGCCGGGTTTGGCACGGTCGATGAAATGCGGCATCACGCCGCTCGAACCATCCTTGCGTTTGGTCACCGACACCGGCACCCAGGCCGCCGCGTTCGGTAGGCGATCCTCGACATGTCCGCCGGCGCTTTCGGCAAGGCGCAGGCCGTCGCCGGTGTTGCCGGCCGGTCCCGGCGAATAATGCTCATGGCCGGTCGGTGCGTGTGGAAACATCTTCTTGCGGCGTTCGACGTCATGCGGGAAGCCGCCGCAGGCGAGCACGACGCCCTGTCGCGCGCGGACGCGCACCTCGCGGCCTTCGCGCGAAACGACGGCGCCAGTCACAGTGCCGTTCTCGACCGTCAGCTCGCGCACGGGCGAGGACAGCCACATCGGAATCTTCAGGTCCTGCGCGGATTTCGCGAGGCGCCCGGCAAGCGCGTTGCCGTTGGTCAAGGTCATGCCGCGGCCATAGCGCAGCACGTCCATCAGGTGCCGTGACAGGCGCTTGGCGACGTATACCGCCGAGGTCAGCGACTTCGTCACGCGCATGAAATGGATGATCTCCTTGCCGGAGCCTAGCATCATGCCGAACACGGTGAGCTCGGGAAGCGGCATGCCCAGCGTCTTGATCTGGTCGCCGAGCTCGCGGCCGTCGAACGGGCGCGTCACCATGGAGCGGCCGCCCTGCGCGCCGCCCGGCGCTTCGGCGTGATAGTCGGGAAACACCAGTGGCATGTCGAAGCGCAGCGCGGTCCTGGTGGTGAAGAAATCGACCGCCTCGGGACCCGCACTCAGGAATGCATCGACCCGCGCGGCATCGAAGTTGTTGCCGGCTTCGTGCCGCAAGTAGGTGCGGGCCTGCTCCGGCGCCTCCTCGATGCCGTAGGCCTTCGCCAGCGAGGTGCCGGGGATCCAGAGCCAGCCGCCGGAGCGGGCGGTGGTGCCGCCGAAGCGCGGCTCCTTCTCGACGATCAGCACGTCGAGGCCGCGATAACCCGCGGTGATCGCGGCCGACATGCCGGAGGCCCCCGATCCGGCCACGAGCACATCGCACTCGTAAGTCTCAATTGCGTTGCGCTCGTTGCCGGTCATGCGGGCCTCATTTCTTCAGCAGCGGACATTTGGATTCGGAGACCGGGCGGAAGGCGTCCTCGCCCTTCACGGTCTTGACGATCTGCAGATAGTCCCACGGCTCCTTGGACTGCTCGGGCGATTTCACCTTGGCGAGATACATGTCGCGGATGACGCGGCCGTCCTCGCGCAATTTGCCGCCATGGACGAAGGTATCCTCGATCGGCAGCTCGCGCATCTTGGCCATCACCTTGGCGGGGTCGTCGGTGCCGGCGGCCTTGATGCCCTTCAGATAATGCAGCACCGAACCGTAGACGCCGGTCTGGATCATGGTCGGCATCACCTTGGTGCGCTCGTAGAATTTCTTCGACCAGGCGCGGGTCGCCTCGTCCATGTTCCAGTAGGACGCCGTTGTCATGTAGGTGCCCTGCGCGGCCTTCAGGCCGACCGCATGCACGTCGGTGTCGAACATCAGGAGACCGACCAGCTTCTGGCCGCCCTGCACCAGGCCGAACTCGCCGGACTGCTTGATGGCGTTGTCGGTGTCCTGGCCGGCATTGGCGAACGCCACCACGTCGGCCTTCGAACTCTGCGCCTGGAGCGCAAAGGAGGAGAAGTCGGCTGTGTTGGTCGGATGCTTCACGCCGCCGAGCACCTTGCCGCCCATCTCGTTGATGAACCGCGTGGCGTCCTTT
This sequence comes from Bradyrhizobium sp. S3.7.6, assembly GCF_054061875.1. Lineage (NCBI taxonomy): Bacteria > Pseudomonadati > Pseudomonadota > Alphaproteobacteria > Hyphomicrobiales > Nitrobacteraceae > Bradyrhizobium > Bradyrhizobium sp. S3.7.6. The sequence continues at coordinate 2,345,720 of NZ_JBSSEQ010000001.1, forward strand.
TCGAGCTGCTGGCCGAAGGCATAGTCCGCGGTGATGAAGTACCAGGACTTGCCGCCTTCCTTGATCACGGCGGAGGCCGTCACCTTGGAGAGCGCGTAGGTATCGTAGGTGAAGTGCACGGTGTTCGGGCTGCACAGCTCGTCGGTCAGCGAGCTCGCCCCGGGGCCGGAGAGCAGCGCGATCTTGTTGCGTTCGCGCACCATGTTGTGCACGGCGATCGCGATGCCGGAGTTGGGGATGTCGACGACGGCGTCGACCTTGCCGTTGTCGAACCAGCCGCGCACGATCTGCACGCCGACATCGGTCTTCATCTGGTGGTCGGCGCTGATGATCTCGATCGGCTTGCCGAGCACGGTCGGCCCGAACTCCTCGACCGCCATCTTGGCCGCCTCGACCGACCCCGGCCCGCTGTTGTCACGGCCCCAGCTCGACAGATCCGTCAGCACGCCGATCCGCACCGCGTCATCGGAGACTTGCGCGCTCGCCGCCGTGGTCATGGCAGCCGAAGTCATGGCCGCGAGCAAGGTGCAGGCCAAAAGCCCTCTCATCGTCGATCCCTCTCTTATTGGCCGCTTGGCGCGGCTGGTTATTCTGGGGGATAAATTAGATATTGACGAATGAGTTTGTCAATGGCGAATAAGAGGGGTCAATGAGTTCCATGGTCGCCCGGGAGACATTGCCGGAGGCGTGCGCGCAACTGCCGCCACACCCGTCATTGCGAGCGCAGCGAAGCAATCCAGACTTTCTCCGCGGAGGCAGCCTGGATTGCTTCGTCGCAAGAGCTCCTCGCAATGACGGAGTGCGGGAGCAGCGACGCGCAAAATCTCGCATTGTAATCCCGCACAGAGATCACACCTCCGCAGGTTGCAACCGCCATCGCGATTGGCCATGATGCCGTCAGGAATCTTTGGGGCAGGGCATGACGGCAGCAACGGGGGTCTCCGCGGCCGCGGAGAGATCGACGACGGCGCATGTGGTGTGGGCAAGCGCGCTCGGCACCGCGATCGAGTGGTACGATTTCCTGATCTACGGCACGGCAGCTGCGCTGGTCTTCAACAAGCTGTTCTTTCCGAGCTTCGATCCCTTCGTCGGAACGCTGGTGGCGTTCTCGACCTATGCGGTCGGCTTCGTGGCGCGACCGATCGGCGGTGCCATCATCGGGCACTACGGCGACCGGCTTGGGCGCAAGACCATGCTGGTCGCGACCATGATCGCGATGGGGCTCGGCACCTTCCTGATCGGCTGCCTGCCGACTTACAGCCAGATCGGCGTCTGGGCGCCGATCCTGCTCATCATCCTGCGCTTCGTCCAGGGCATCGGGCTCGGGGGCGAATGGAGCGGCGCGGTCGTGATGGTGATCGAGCACGCCGGTGATCGGCGCGGCTTCTACGGCAGCCTGGTTCAGATCGGCTTTCCCGTCGGCGTCGCCGCCTCGACCGGTATCTTCGCCCTGATGACGCAACTGCCCGAGGCGGACTTTTTGAGCTGGGGTTGGCGCGTGCCGTTCCTGATCAGCATCCTGCTCGTCGGCGTCGGCTTCATCGTGCGGCTCAAGCTCGCGGAAACGCCGCATTTCAAGGAAGTCGTCGAGCGCAAGGAAGTGCTGGCGCAGCCGGTGCTGGAGGTGCTGCGCCGCGACTGGCGCAGCTTTCTGCTCGCGATCGGCATCACGGTGTCGGAGGTCGGGCTCGCCTATCTCCTCACCGTCTTCACCGTGGTCTATGCGACGACGAAACTCGGCCTGCCTCGCCAGGTGATCCTGAACGCGGTGGTCTATGCCGCGCTCGTCGAGTTCGCGACGCTGCCGCTCGCCGGCTGGCTCTCCGATATCTTCGGCCGCAGGGCGCTGTATCTCGCCGGCGGGGTGTTCTCGGTGGCGCTGGCGTTTCCGCTGTTCTGGTTCCTCGACACCAGGGAGCCGGCGCTGATCACGTTCGCACTCGTCGTCACGATGACGCTGACGCACGCGCTGCTGTTCGGGCCGAAGGCGGCGTTCATGCCGGAACTGTTCCGCACCCAGGTGCGCTACAGCGGCGCCTCGCTGGGCGCCAATGTCGCGGCGGCGCTGAGCGGCGGCTTCTCGCCGCTGATCGCAACGGCGCTGCTCGCATGGGCCGGCGCCTACTGGCCGGTGTCGGTCTACATCATTGCGCTCTCGATCATCACGATCATCGCGACGCTGATGGCGCCGGAGACAGCGCGCGACGCACTGAAGTCGTAAGCGCGGTCACCGGCAGGCGGGGTTTGCTGCGTCCGGAAACGCCAGGAAGGTGACGGTCGCCGGCACCAGCCGGATCGCTCCCGCAGGTGTTGCGCGCGGCTCAAGTCGGGGCAGTTCGTCATCGGCACTCAGCGCGAGCGTCTTGCCGTTCAGCTGAACTGTCGCGTCTTGCAGCCGCCTCGCATGTATCGTGTAACGCTCGGCGGGGTGTGCCAGCGTCAGGGTCGATGATGCGTGCCGCGACGCGTTGATTGCGAGCACGGACACGGCGCCCTGCATGCCCGGATGGCAATGCGCGTAGAGATGGAGATCTGGCGCGGCGACCGGGTTCGCGTCGAGCACAGTCGTTCCCATCAGCCGATGCCAGAGCAGCGCAGCCCAGTAGCTCGGCCGCGGTCGAAACGTTCCCTCGTCGAGCAGGCCGTAGTCGCTGGCGGCCAGCGTGTTGTGCATCACCACCTGGACGCCGGCCCTTGCGAGGCGTCCGTGCTGGTCGAGATAGCGGAAGGTGTCGAGAAAGGTCTTGTCCGATGGATTGCCGCCGCAGGCGGCGTTTGCCGTCTCCGTCAGCCAGATCGGCTTGGCCGGCTCGAATGCGTCGCGCAGGGCGCGGTAGGTCGCGAACGTCGCGTCGGTGCGTGCCAGCCAGTCCGAGGAGAGCGCCTGCGCCGGATCGTCGCGGCCGCCGCAGCGCGGCGAGAGCGTGTTGTAGTGATGATAGGAGAAGCGATCGATGCCGGGGGCGGATGCGGCGAGCAGATCGCGCGTGGTGATGCCCGACCCGGATGGCGACGGCGCGTCGCCGGTTGAACCCGGACCGACGATCAGCGTCTCGGGCGCCGCGCGTTGCATCCATTCGCGAAAGATCCTGAAGTCCCGGCCATAAGCGGCCGCATCATATCCCGGCGGTGCACCGTTCGTCGCCGCAAGCGTTGGCTCGTTCATGAATTCCACCGCCGCGATGTGGCCACCCAGCGAACGCGTCGTGTCGATCAGGCGCTGCGCCTGATCGGTCTTCCACGCGCCATCCGCATCGCGGCTGCCCGGACTGATCGCGAAGGAGGTGACGATCTCCGCGTCGACGGCGCGGGCAAAGTCGATGACGTCGCGCCATCGGTTGCGGCTGAGCACGTCATTGAATCCCGGCGGGGGCTTGGCCGGTGCACGGTCCGTGTCGGCAAAGAACGTCGCATTGGCCCAGGTGCCGCTCACGCGCAGATAGGCCGGCGCCAAAGCGGCGGCGAGCTTGTGCAGCCGCGCATTGGCAAGATCGATCGGCGGCCTCTCGCCGTAACGATCCCGCTCATCGAGCGCGCGCATCGTTCGCGGATAAGGCTTCCAGAACCGGCCGCCGGTCACCTCCACCATCTCGATATTGTAGGATTGAAAGCGCGCATCGATCGTGCCGATCGCCTTCAGTTCCGCGGGCGCGACGGATGCGTCGCCGGCGCGCGCCGCGTCTAACGTTGTGGCAGCGAGCAGGCTCATCAGCAGCATCTGCGGCCGAAGCAGCCCGAAGGCCGACTTGATCCGCGACACGGTCATCTGGTCCGCGGCGCAGCGGCGATGGATTTCCCTCCTGGCCGGCCCTTGCGCACCGAATTCCAGAAATTCTCGGCCGCCCGGGTCATGCGGGCCCGCGTGCGGAACAGCGAGACGCTGATCGGAATGTCCCAATCCGCGCCGCCGGCGCGCAACAGGCGGCCGCTGTCGAGATCGGCGCGGACGAGGCTCATCGGAGCCCACGTCACGCCGCGCCCTTCGCGCGCCATGTCGACCAGCAGCATGACCGGCGCGGCGAAGCCGGGCGCCAGCCACGCCGTCGAATCCTTCGCGGCCAGGAACGAGGTGACGAGCCGCCCCACGCCCGAGCCGGGGTGATAGGCGAGATAGGGCAGCGGCGCGCCCGATGCGCCGGGCAGGGCGTAACGAGGCTGTGCCTTTTTGCTGCTGCGTCCACCGCGGCCCGGTTTTGCGGCCGGCGCGCTGATCGGGATCAGCACGTCGGTCGCGAGATCGACGCGCTGGAAGCGGTCCATGTCGAGCCGGCTCACCAGCGTCGGATGGTAGTGCGCCAGCATGAAATGCGCCTGCGCATCCAGAAGTAGCTTCTCGCAGCCGGCGAAATTCGAAGCGACGAGCTGAACGGCCGAGTCGGTCCGCGCGCTGTCGGAGTTGCGAATCCATTCCGGAAAGAAGGTCTGCGACAGTGAATGCGTGGCAGCGAAGGTGATGGTCTCGGCCTTCAGCCGCGCCATTTCGAGCGCTTCCTCGCGTCCGACCAGGACCCGGCGCAGCACGTCCTCCGCGACGGGGCGGAAACTCTCGCCGGCCGGCGTCAGCGTGATCGTGTGGGTCGAACGTTCGAACAGCGGCGTGCCCAGCCACTCCTCGAGCGACCTGATGCGGCGGCTCAGCGCCGGCTGGGTCACATGCCGTCGCTGGGCGGCGCGCGAGAACCCGCCTTCCTCGGCGATGGCAAGGAAATCCTCCAGCCAGACCAGGTCCATGATGCGGTTTTGTCCTCAAATCATACCGATACGGCATTAGCGCCTGACACGCCGCTGGTCCAATGTAAACGGCATCGCATGACAAGAACAAGGCGCGGCGCGACGATGCCGTTGGAGGAAGCAAATTGCAGATCGCCGCAACGCCGCTGTCTGAGCCCATATCGACTGAGCCGATGTCGCGCCCGGTTTCTGAACGCCGCCGCAAGCCGCTCTGGCGCGAGCAATATGTCCTGGTCGTCGCCGGCGCCGCGCTCGGCGCACTGTTCGGCTTCCTGCTTCCGACCGTCGCCGTCGACTTCAAGCCGCTCGGCGATGCCTTCATCTCGCTGATCAAGATGACGATCGCGCCGCTGATCTTCCTGGTGGTGGTCACCGGCATCGCGCAGGTCGGCGACATGAAGGCGGTCGGCCGCATCGGGCTCAAGGCCTTCGCCTATTTCGAGGCGGTGACGACGATCTGCCTGTTGATCAGTTTTGTGGTGGTGCGCTGGGTGCAGCCCGGCGCGGGCGTGGCGCATGCCACGGCGCAGCAGGCGGAGACCGTCGCGCGCTATTCGCAGGCCCATGTCGGGTCGCTGTCAGCTTACATCCAGCACATGATCCCGGAGAGTTTTGTCGGCGCGTTCGCGACCGGCGACGTGCTCCAGGTTCTCGTGCTCGCGCTTCTGTGCGGTATCGGCTTGCTGCTGCTCGGCGAAAAGGCAGCGCCGCTGCGGACGGGCCTTGAGCGGATCACCGAACTCGTGTTCAGCGTCGTCCACGTCGTGGTGGCGCTGGCGCCGATCGGAGCGTTCGGCGCCATGGCCTTCACGGTGGCGAAGTTCGGCGCCGCCACGCTCTATGCGCTGGCGCTATTGGTCGGCACCGCCTGGGCGATGATGGCGTTCTTCATCTTCGTCATTCTCAACGTGATCTGCCGTCTCGCCGGTATCCGCCTGATGGACCTGTTGCGCCTCTTGCGCAACGAGCTGCTCGTCGTGCTCGGCACCTCCTCGTCGGAGACTGCCATCCCCGGCATGATGGAGAAGCTGCCGAGGGCGGGTGTGGGGCGGGCAGTCGCTGGCCTCGTCATTCCCTCCGGCTATTCCTTCAATCTCGATGGTGTCGCGCTGACGCTGCCGCTCTCCACGATGTTCGTCGCCCAGGTCTACGGCATCGAATTGTCGGCCGGCCAGCAATTGAGCCTGTTCGTGGTGATGCTGTTCACCAGCAAAGGCGCCGCGGGCGTTACCGGCGGCGCTTTCGCCGCACTCGCCGCGACGGTGATCGCCGCGGGGTTGCCGGCGGAGGGACTGGCGCTGCTGCTCGGCATCGACCGCTTCATGTCGCTGGCGCGCGCCATCACCAACACCATCGGCAATGCCGTCGCCGCCGTCGTGGTCGCGAAATGGGATGGGGAATTCAACCGCGAGGACTGGGCTCAGTCCGCCGCTCAAATCCAAGCAGTGAAGTAAGGACTCAAGGTTTCTATCATGGCTACCAGCACCAAAGAACTGCCCGTCATCGCGCTCACCCCCGGCGATTGCACTGGCATCGGCCCCGAACAGGTCGCGCGCATTCTGTCCGATGACCGGCTCGCGGATGCGGCCCGTCTCGTCGTCGTCGGCGATGCCCGCGTGCTCGAGATGGGCATGGCGCATGCCGGCGTGAAGCTGAAGGTCGAGCGGATTGCCTCGCCCAAGGCGGCCAACTGGGGCCGCGGCGCCGTGCAGCTCGTCGACCTCGGCAACACCGATCCCGGCAAATTCCCGATCGGCAAGGCCAGCGCGGAATCGGGCCGGCTGACCGGCGAGACGCTGTCGCGTGCGATCGATTTCGCCAAGGCGGGCGAGGTCGACGCGATCACGTTTGCGCCGCTCAACAAGCGCGCGATGTTCGACGGCGGATGGAAGTTCCCCGACGAGCACAAGATGTTCGCAAGCCTGCTCGGGCATAAGACCTATTTCTCCGAGATGAACGTGCTCGACGGGCAATGGATGTCGCGCGTGACCGGGCATCAGTCGCTGCGCGAGGCGCTCGACGGCATCAATCCGGCGAGCATCACCGACTCGATCGAACTGGTCGACCGCATGATGCGCAAGGCCGGCGTCGCCAAGCCGCGCATCGCGGTCGCCGCCCTCAATCCGCATGCCGGCGAGAATGGCCTGTTCGGCCGCGACGAGATCGAGATGATCCGCCCGACGGTCGAGGCCGCCGCGAAGACCGGCATCGCCTGCACCGGGCCTTATCCCGCCGACACCGTCTATATCCGCGCCTTCGCCGGCGAATTCGACAGCGTAGTCGCGATGTATCACGACCAGGGCCAGATCGCGACCAAGCTGCGCGGCTTCAACCGCGGCGTCACCGTCACCGCGGGTCTCGAGACCGTCTTCACCACGCCATCGCATGGCACCGCGTTCGACATCGTCGGCACGGGCGTCGCCAAGACCGGCGCGCTCGAAAGCGCGGTCCGCCTTGCAGCGCAACTGGTATCGATCAAGGTCAAGGAGGCTGCCCATGCAAACTGATCGCAGGACCCTGCTCCAGGCGGCGGCCGCGCTGCCGCTCGCAACCGTCGGCGCCAACGCGGCATTCGCGCAGGCACCCACCGCAGCTCCCGCAGCAGCGCCACCCAAGGAGGTGACGCGTGCGCTGGCGCATTATCTCGTGACCGCGAGTTATGACGACCTGCCGGCCAATGTGCGCAAGGAAGGCGTGCGCACGCTGCTGAACTGGGTCGGCGTCGCCATCGGCGGCTCGCATCACGAGACGGTCGATATCGCGGTCTCCGCGCTCGGTCCGTTCTCCGGGCTGCAGCAGGCCTCGCTGTTCGGGCGGCGTGAGCGGTTCGACATCATGAACGCGGCCTTCATCAACGGTGTGTCGAGCCATATCTTCGACTATGACGACACCCACCTGAAGACGATCATCCATCCTGCCGGCCCGGTGGCCTCGGCCATTCTCGCGCTGTCGGAAATGCAGCCGGTATCGGGCAAGGATTTCCTGAACGCGCTGGTGCTCGGCGTCGAGACCGAGTGCCGGATCGGCAACTCGGTCTATCCGAACCATTACGATGTCGGCTGGCACATCACCGGCACCGCCGGTGTGTTCGGCTCGGCCGCGGCCGTCGGCAAGCTGTTGAAGCTGAACGAGCAGCAGATGACATGGGCGCTCGGCCTTGCCGCCTCGCAGCCGGTGGGCCTGCGCGAATCCTTCGGCTCGATGAACAAGAGCTTCAATCCAGGCCGTGCCGCATCAAGCGGCATTTTCGCGGCGATCCTGGCCTCGAAGAATTTCACCTCGTCCGATGCCATGATCGAGGCCAAGCGCGGCTGGGCCAACACGATCAGCACCAAGCAGGACTACAACGAGATCCTAGGCGACCTCGGCAAACGCTATGAGGCCGCGCTCAATACCTACAAGCCATTCGCCTGCGGCATCGTCATGCACCCGGCGATCGACGCCGCGATCCAGCTCCGCAACGAGAGCAAGGTGACTGCGGACCAGATCGAGCGCGTCGACCTCAAGGTCCATCCGCTGGTGCTGGAACTCACCGGCAAGAAGACGCCGAAGGCGGGCCTCGAAGGCAAGTTCAGCATCTATCACGCGGTCGCGGTCGCCATCGTCGAGGGCGCCGGCGGTGAGAAGCAGTTCAGTGACCGGGCCGTGACCGATCCGACCGTCGTCGCGCTGCGCGGCAAGGTGAATCCGGTCATAACATCAGGCATCAAGCCGGAGCAGGTCGATCTCACCATCGTGCTCAAGGACGGCCGCAAGCTCAACCGCTACATCGAGCATGCGATCGGCAGCGTCGAGGTGCCGATGACGGACAAGCAGCTCGAAACCAAATTCTCGGACCTTGCAGAGGGTATCATCCCTGCTGCGACGATCCGGCGCGTGATGGACGCCTGCTGGAATGTCGAGAACCTGCCGAACGCGGCGGAGATCGCAAGGATGTCGGTCGCAACCTGACCGCGGAGGAGAACAGCATGCCGTCACGCCGCCGTTTCCTGCAGTCCGCCGGTTCGGTTGCCGCCTTGGTCGCCACCGGCGGCCGTGCGGCTCTCGCGGCGAGCCCAGGTGTCACCGAGCGTCTCGCCCGCTACATGGTCGCCGCGCGCGACCAGGAGCTGCCGGAGCAGGTGCTGCGTGAATGCAAGCACCGCATTCTCGATACGCTCGGCGCGATGGTTTCGGGCTCGCGAATGAAGCCGGGCGAAATGGCGCTGAAATATGTGCGCACCCTCGGCGGCGATGCCCAGGCGTCCGTCGTCGGCTCGGATTTCCGGACCACGGCCGTTAACGCGGCGTTGGCGAACGCGATGTGTGCGCATGCCGACGAGACCGACGATTTCGAGCCCGTCACCAAGGCGCACCCGGGCTGCTCAGTGGTGCCGACCGCACTTGCTATTGGCGAGCGCGAGCATCGCAGCGGACAGGATTTCATTCGCGCCGTTACGCTCGGCTACGACCTGACCTGCCGGCTGCTGATGGCGCTGGGCCCGGATCTCGTGCGCGGCTCGCATCGGAGCGCGGAGGGAACGTCGTCGACATTTGGCGCGCTCGGCGCCGCCGCATCGCTGGCTCAGCTCGACGAGAAGGGGACGCGCTACGCGATCTCCTATTCGTCGCAGCAGGTGTCCGGCCTCTGGAGCTGGGTCAAGGACAAGGACCATATCGAGAAGGCCTTCGACTTCGCCGGCATGGGCGCACGCAACGGCGTGATGGCCGTCGACATGGTGAAGAATGGCTTAACAGGCGTCGACGACGTGCTCGACGGCACGCATAATCTCTTCATTGCACTGTCGAGCGATCCGAAGCCGGAAGAGATGGTGAAAGAGCTTGGCAGTCGCTTCTACGTCACGGAGACCGCAATCAAGACCTTCTCGGTCGGCTATCCCATCCAGTCGCCGCTGGATGCGATGCTGACGCTGCGCAAGCAGCACAGCCTCACGCCAGATAATGTGCGTAGCATCCTGGTCAAGCTGCCGACCGATGCGATGGGAATTGTGGGCGAGAGCGCGATGCCAGACGTCAACTGCCAGCATCTCGTGGCTGTCGCGCTGGTCAAGGGCGCCGTGTCGTTCAACGACAGTCACGACGTCGCGTTGATGCACGACCCCAAGATCCTCGAACAGCGCGCCAAGGTGACGCTGGCTGGCGACAAGGCGCTGATGGACCCGGCAGCGCCGCGCGGCGCTGTCGTCGAAGTGACATTGACCGATGGCAAGAAGGTCGAGCACTTCACGAAATATCCGCCGGGCACCAAGGAGAATCCGCTGAGCACGGAAGCCGTGGCGGCCAAGACGCGGGATCTGATTGCACCGGTATTGGGCAGTGACAGGGCCGAGAAGCTGATCGACCAGATCGGCAATCTCGAACGGCTTGACGACGTCGGCAAGTTGAGGCCATTGCTGACGGCGTGATGAATCAATCAACAACAAGACAAACATCAAGGAAGTGCCCATGCGCGGGGTTATGCGACGCACCTTTCTGACCGCCAGTGCGGCCGTTCTGTTCTCCGGCTTCGCGGTAGCGCAGGATTATCCCTCCCGACCCGTCAAGATCATCGTGCCGTTCCCGGCCGGCGGGTCCAACGACATCATCGCCCGCATCGTCGCGCAGAAGCTGACTGAACGGAACGGCCAGACCTTCCTCGTTGAGAACCGTGGCGGCGCCGGCGGCAATATCGGGGCTGAGACGGTGGCGAGCGCCGAGCCCGATGGCTACACCCTGCTGCTGACCGCGCCGCCTCCGCTGACGATCAACGGTTCGCTCTACAAGAAGCTGCCGTTCGATCCCGCCAAGGCGTTTGCTCCGATCGCGCTGATTGCCTCGGTCCCGATCGTGCTGGTCGTCAACCCGTCGGTGCAGGCGAAGAATGTCGGCGAGCTGATCGCGCTCGCCAAGGCCAAGCCCGGCTCGCTGAATTTCGGCTCGTCCGGCATCGGCTCGACGAATCATTTGGCGGGCGAATTGCTCAAGAGCATGGCCGGCGTGGACATCGTCCACGTGCCCTATCGTGGCGCGGCGCCGGCGATGAACGACCTGCTCGCGGGCCAGATCCCCTTCATGTTCGACAACATGCCCGCGGTGCTGCCGCAGGTGCAGGGCAAGGCCATCAATGCGATCGCGGTTGCCGGTACCAAGCGTGCGGAAGCACTGCCCGACGTGCCGACCGTGGCCGACACCATTCCCGGCTTCGAGGCTTCGTCCTGGTTCGGACTGGTGGCGCCGGCCAAGACGCCTGCGCCCGCGCTCGCCAAGCTGAGCGGCGAGCTCGAGACCATTCTGAAGATGCCGGATGTCAAGAAGCGGCTCGCTGAACTCGGGGCCGAGCCCGGCACCGTTTTCGGCGACACATTCGGTCAGTTCATGACGGAAGAAACCGCAAAATGGGGCAAGCTCGTCAAGGCCTCCGGCGCCACGGTCGATTAGCGAGTTAGGGTAGCGTCATGGATCTGAACCTGGGCGGCAAGGTTGCCGTCGTGACCGGCGGCAGCGTCGGCATCGGTCGTGCCATTGCCGCCGAACTCGCGCGCGAGCAGGCGCATGTCGTCATCGTCGCGCGCGACGCCGAGCGGCTTGCGGCGGCGGCGCAAGAGATGTCGCGGGACACCGGCCGGCGCGTGATTGCCTGTGCCGGCGACATGACCAAGCCTGACGACATCGCCCGTGCAATGACCACCGCGCGCGAGGCCTTCGGCCGCATCGATATCCTCGTCAACAACGCCGGCGCCTCGCCGATGGGCCGGATCGCGGAGACGCCGGATGCGACCTGGGCCAAGTCGATCGAGCTGAAGCTGCTTGGCTACATGCGCTGTGCGCGCAATGTCCTGCCGGAAATGCGCGACCGCCGCTGGGGCCGCGTCATCAACATCATCGGCCGCAGCGGCCACCAGCCGCGCGCGGCCTATATGGCGGGCGGCGCGGTCAATGCCGCGCTGCTGAACTTCACGCTGGCGCTCGCCGAGGAATGCGCGCCGGACAATGTGCTGGTCACCGGCGTCAATCCCGGACCGGTGCAGACCGACCGCTGGGACAGCCTCATCTCTCAAGGTGCGGCGATCTCGGGCCAGGATCAGGGCGCGACCAATGCTGCGGCGATCGCCTCGGTTCCGCTCGGCCGCGTCGGGCAGCCGCACGAGGTGTCCGGCATCGTCGCGTTCCTCTGTTCAGACCGCGCGTCCTTCATTACTGGTACCTGCATCAATGTCGATGGCGGTGGAACGAGGTGTATCTAATGGCTAGCGAACTGCGGAAGATCGGTGTCAGCGAGGATTGCGAGCTTGCGGTTCGCATCGACGATTATCTGCTGCCATGGGACGTCAAACCGCCGGTCGTGATGCTGCACGGGCTCGCCGAGAGCGGCGAGGCGTTCCGGCGCTGGGTGCCGTATTTCGCCACGCATCATCTGGTGGTGCGGCCTGACCTGCGCGGCTATGGCGATTCGACACCGATGCAGGGCGACTACGTTTACCGCTTCGCAGGCCTTGGCGACGACATCATCCGGATGCTGGACGTGCTGAAGCTCGATCGCGTTTTCCTGGTTGGCGGCAAGATCGGCGGCACGCTGGCGATGCACCTGACCGCAAAACACCCGGATCGCGTGATCGCAGTCGCCGCGGTCGGTGCGCCGGCCTCGCTCACCTCGTTCAACGAGCGGGCGCCGACCTGGCGCAAGCAGATCCGCGAGCAGGGCGTCGAGCCCTGGGTGCGCGAGACCACGGCCGGCCGCCTCGGCTCCTCGCTGCCGCCGCCGGCGCTGGACTGGTGGATCAAGCTGATGTCGAAGACCAAGGCTTCGACGCTGGAGGCATTCCTACAGATGGTGCCGACGGTCGACGTCACCGGCGAACTTCCGTCCATCAAGCGTCCGACGCTGGTGATCACCACGACCGGCTCCGGTCTTGGCGACGTCGCCTCCGTGAAGGCATGGCAGGAAACGATTCTGGGCTCGAAGCTGGAAGTGCTGCCGGGCGATTCCTATCACGTCGCCGCGACTGACCCGGACGTCTGCGCGCAAAAAGTTCGCGCGTTCTTCGATCGCGTCGCGACTTAAGATGCACAGGGCGGGCCATTGGCCCGCCCTGCATTTGGCTCTAAGACTACCGTTCGACAAGAAACGGCAAATATCAGGGAGTGAAGCCATGACAAAAACCACGCGACGCAGCGTGCTCACTGCCGCGGCCGCGATGACAGCGGCAGGCCTTACTGAGGCGGCGCCGGCTGCGGCGCAGGCCGCACCCAAGCCGATCTTCCCGGTGCCGATGGTCGCGATCCCGATCGTCGGCGAGACCCAGGTGTTCCAGGTCCGCCGCATCTACTGCATCGGCCGCAACTATGCCGCGCACGCGATCGAGCGGGGCTCGGATCCGAACCGCGAGCCGCCGTTCTTCTTCCAGAAGCCGACGGATGCTATCCAGAACGTTGCGGTGGGCGAGGTCGCCGACCATCCCTATCCGTCGCTGACCAAGAACTATCATCACGAGGTCGAACTGGTCGCCGCGCTGAAATCGGGAGGCACCAACATCCCGGCCGACAAGGCGCTCGATCACGTCTATGGCTACGCGCTCGGCCTCGACATGACCCGGCGCGATCTCCAGAACGGCATGGCCGCGGAAAAGAAGCCCTGGGAGATCGGCAAGAGCTTTGACCACGCCGCGGTGATCGGGCCGATCCATCCGGCCAGCAAGACCGGCCATTTCGAGAAGGGCGCCATTTCGCTGGCGATCAATGGCACGGTGAAACAGAACTCGGATCTCAGCAAGATGATCTGGAGCGTTGCCGAGCAGATCGCAAAGCTCTCCGAAGCGTTCGAGCTGAAAGCTGGCGACATCATCTATTCCGGCACGCCAGAGAATGTCGGCCCGGTGGTGAAGGGCGACGTGCTGCTGTGCAAGCTCGAGGGCCTGCCTGATATGTCGATCAAGATCGTTTAACCGATCCCTGCAGCCAAGTATCGCGTCGGGAGGTGCTCATGTTGCGGCATGCTGTGATCGCCACGTTGAGTCTGGCCTTTGCGATCACCGTTGCAAAGGCCGAAGGCCCCGTGGACATCGCGCCGACGGGAGCGCTCCGCGTAGCGGTGGCCGTCGGCCCGGCCGCGTCGGCCTTCTGGACCACGCGCGATCCTTCGACCGGAAAGCCGCGCGGCGTCACGGTCGAGCTCGCCAGGGCCGCCGCTGACAAGCTGCACGTTCCGCTCCAGCTCGTCGAATATCAGAGCTCCGACGAGATCGCCGCGGCCGGCAGCAAGGACGTCTGGGATCTCTCCTTCATGCCGGCGGACGTCAAGCGCGAGGCGTTCGTGGACCAGGGGCCTGCTTACGTCGCCTATATGAGCGGCTATCTCGTGCGGGCCGGTTCGGACATCCTGATCGTTGCGGATGTCGATCGCGCCGGCATGCGGGTCGGCTGCATCGAAGGGACATCGACGTCACGTACGGTCGAGAAATCGCTGATGCAGGCGAAGCTGACAAAGTTCGTGAAGCCGGAAGAGGCGGCCGAATTGATCGGCAAGGGGCAGCTCGATGCTCTGGCGATGGGCATGGGAGCTCTGGAAGACCTTTCGCGAAAGCTGCCCGGAACCAAGGTGCTGGACGAAGTTATTCAATCGACCGGCGTGGTCGTGGTCGTTCCCAAGGGCAAGGCCGTGGCGAAGGCCTGGGCGGCGCGCTTCCTGGATGAAGCCAAGGTAGACGGGACCGTGCGTCGTGCGCTCGATGGTAATGGATTTACCAGCGACAAGATCGCGCCGTAGTTGCGCCGAACTGCGTCCGCTGGAACCGCGAGTGGCGGCGGGGGTCTTTGAATTGCCGGAGTTCCATCGGCCATTGCCCCGTGTTGGGCAACGAACAAACCTCGTGCGGCCATATTTGAGTAAGAGTGATCTCCCGAGAGGGAGGCGCTCCGATGAAGAAAGTTTTGATCACTGCGGTCGTGCTGCTGGCTGGCGTGCCTGCGAGCGCCGTTGCGCAGGAGCGCGCTGGTGCTGCGGCGATAGGCGCCGTGTCCGGGGCCGTCGTGCTCGGTCCGGTCGGTGCGGTCGCGGGTGCAGTGATTGGCTATACCGCCGGTCCTTCAATCGCGAGGTCATGGGGCGTGAGAGGTTCGCGGTCGGCAAGACACCAGCAGCCGCCACGCCGCGAGGCGTACCGCGCAGCCGCGACCGGCGCTCCGCCGCGCGCGCGTGAGGCGATGAATGCCAACGGCCAGATCAGAGCTGCCAGCAATCCGCCGGCTCAAGCCACGCCCCCGGTGCAGCCAGTTCAAGCTGCCCCGGCTCCGCCGGCGGAGACTTCGACCCCGCCCGTTCAGGGACTCGAATGAGGCTCCGGCTTTAGGCCGCGGTCGTCTTCGGCCGCAGCCGGTCGACGGTCCGTGCGATCAGCGCGGCCACCTCCGGCACTTTTGGACCAATGCGAAATTCCGGCCCTGCGACGACGACCGAGAGCCGGCGGTCACCGATCGGCAGCGGGATCGCCGCGCCGGCGAGGTCGCGGCTGTAATCGGCGAAGCTCTGGCAATAGCCGCGCGCGATCGAATTGCGCAGCTCGATCTCGACCGCCTCGATGCTGATCGGCGTCGAGGGCCCGTATTGCTTGAACTCGATCTTGCGATAGACGGAGTCGCGCTCTTCCTGTGAATATTGCAGCAGCAGGGCGCGGCCGCTGGCGGTGGCGTGGATCGGCACGCGGTGGCCGATGGTCGCGAAATAGCGGATCGCGGCCTGGGATTCGACGACGTCGATGAACACCGCCATCACGCCGGCCGGCGCCACGATCGATGCGGTCTCGCCCGTCTCGGCGGAGAGATCTGCGATCAGCTGATGCGTCCACGGCGGCAGCGGCTCGACCTCGGAGATCATCCGTGCCATCGCCAGCCAGCGCGGCGTCGGATAGAATCCGGCGCGCGGCCGCGGTTCATAGAGGTAGCCCTTCTCGGACAGCGTCGCGAGCAGGTTGAAGGTCGACGAGCGCGGCCAGCCGAAATGATCGGCGATCTCGGCAAGCGTCGCCGGCTTCCTCGTTTGCGCGAAGAATTCCATGATCTCCAGGACGTTTGCGGCTTGGCGAACGATCATGGTGGCGGCGTTCCGATCTAGGTCTGGCCGAGGATCTTCTTCGCGGCGCGAAGATGCGGCTTGTCGATCATCTGGCCGTCGAGCCGCAGCGTGCCGGAGTTCGGATTGCTCGCGAATGCCGCGATCACTTTTTCCGCCCAGGTGCGCTCAGCCTCGGTCGGCTCGAATGCCGCGTTGACGACGTCGACATGTTTCGGATGGATCAGCGCCTTCGCCGAAAAGCCGTCGCGCCGCGCCGCCCGCGTTTCCTGCTCGAGGCCGGCGAGGTTGTCGATGTCGGTATAGACGGTGTCGATCGGCGCGACTTCGGCCGCGGCCGCCGCCATCAGGCAGAGATCGCGCGCGAGCCGATAGGGGCTGTGGAACACGCCGCCCGAGGCTTTCTCGGTGGCGCCGAGCGAGGCCGAGAGATCCTCCGCACCCCACATCAATCCGGCGAGGCGAGGGGAGCAGCCCTTGTAGCTGCCAAGCCCGAAGATCGAGCTGGCCGTCTCCGTCGCGACACAGACGATGCGGGTCGCGCCGACCGTGATGCCGGCCGCGGCTTCCAAGGCTTCGAGCCAGGTTGCAACCTGGCGCACGTCATCGCCGCCTTGCGATTTCGGCAGCACGATGCCGTCGGGCTTGCCGGGCATGACCGCGGCGAGATCGGCGAGCGTCAGGTCGGTGTCGAGCGCGTTGGCGCGGACATAGAGCTGATGCGGGCCGGGGCGGCCCTTCAGCATCGCAAGCGTCAGCCCGCGCGCTTCCGGCTTCTTCTCCGTGACGACGGAATCCTCGAGATCGATGATCAGCGCGTCGGCCTTGCCTTCGCTCGCCTTCTCGAATTTGCGCGGGGAATCCCCCGGCACGAATAGCATCGAACGCATCAGACCGGCCTCTTGTGCATCATCGCCATGCGGCGGCATTTGCCGACGATCTCGTCGTTCTGGTTCAAGGCGTGGTGCTCGAACTCGACGATACCCGCTCTCGGGCGCGATTTGGATTCCCTCAACGAAAGCACCTTCGTCGTCGCCCGCAAGGTGTCGCCATGGAAGACCGGTTTTGGGAACGTGACGTCGGTCATGCCGAGATTGGCAACGGTGGTCCCCATGGTCGTATCATAGACCGTCATGCCGATCATGATGCCGAGGGTGTAAAGGCTGTTGAAAATGCGCTGGCCGAACTCGGTCTTTTCAGCGAAATGCGCGTCGATATGCAGCGGCTGCGGGTTGAGCGTCAGCAGGCTGAACATGGTGTTGTCCATCTCCGTGACGGTCCGGGTCAGCGGATGCCTGAACTCCTGGCCCACGGAAAAGTCCTCGAAATAAAGTCCGGCCATCGCGGTTTCCTCCCTGTATCGCTGCGATTCTGGCCAGCGCTGCCGTTAGGGCGGCGCGGCCAGGTGAACTGCTTTTTGCTCTGCGAGCTGCTCGATCTCCTCGGTCGAGAAGCCGGCCTCGCGCAAAATGTCGCGGCCATGCTGGCCGAGCGTCGGTGCGGGGCCGGCGGCTTCCGGCTGGGTCACGCTCCAGGTGGAGGGCACGCGCATCTGGCGAATCCGGCCTTCGACGGGATGATCGACGGTCCTGAAGAAGTCGATCGCGTTGAGATGCGGATCTTCGAGGATCGTCTCCAGCGTATGCATCGGCATCACCGGAATGTCGGCGCGCTCGAGCAGCTCGCGCCATTCTGCGGTGGTGCGTGTGAGGAAGATGTGGCCGATCTCCTCGTAGATCTCGTCGATGTGCTTCGTCCGCGACGCATGGTTGGCGAAGCGCGGCTGATCGAGGAAATGCGGCTGTCCGATCGCCTCGAAGAAGCTGCGCCAGTGCTTGTCGTTGTAGATGAGGACACAGAGATAACCGTCGCTGGTCTTGTAGGGGCGGCGATAGCGCGAGAGCAGGCGGGCATAGCCGCCATGATCGAGCGGCGGATCGTAGGTGAGGCCGCCCAGATGATCGACCAGCACGAACTCCGTCATCGATTCGAACATCGGAACGTCGATGCGCTGGCCTTCGCCGGTGCGGCTCTGATGCATCAGCCCGCCCATGATCGCATTGACCAGCATCAGGCCGACGATGCGGTCGGCGATGGTGACGGGAACGTAGCGCGGCGTGCCGTCGCCGGCCGCCGCAAGCAGCGTCGGAATCGTGGCGGCGCCCTGGATGAGATCGTCATAGGCGGGCTTTGCGGCATAGGGGCCGGACTGGCCGTAGCCGAACGCGCCGACATAGACGAGAGCGGGATTGATCGCGGCTAGCGTCTCGTAGTCGAGGCCGAGCCGGGCCATCGCCTGCGGGCGCACATTGTAGACGAGCGCGTTGGCCTGCTTCGCCAGCCGCAGCAAGGTGTCGCGGCCTTCCGTCTTCTTCAGGTCGAGCACGATGCTGCGCTTGCCGCGATTGGCATTGAGGAACATCCCGCCCATGCCGGGCGTGCGGCCGGGACCGATCTGGCGAACGATGTCGCCCTCGGGGCTTTCGACCTTGATCACGTCGGCGCCCATGTCCGCCAGCACCTGGGTGCCGTAGGGGCCCATCAGCACCGAGGTCAGGTCGAGAATGGTGAAGCCGGCGAGCGGTCCCATGAGGCCTCGTTGGATAAATTCATATAGGTGGAGTTAAAGTTCATAAAGTAGCCGTGTCAATTCGACGGCTCCGGTCTACGACGCATAGCTCCATGCATAGTTCATATACTTGACAGATAAATTCACCTATATGTACATTTTCAAGCAAGAAATAGAGCGAGGGCCGGACGGCGCCGCAGCAATTCGCTGCCGCGTTCGGCGTGGGGACGCGTCAAGGAGAACGACATGAAGAAGAATCTGGTCAGGGCCGCAGCAGTGCTCGCTCTCTCGCTGCCGGTCTCGACGCTGCAGGCGCAGGCCCTGGAGCTGAAGGTCGCCGATAGCTTCCCCGCCGGTCACTATCTCGTCCGCCTGATGCTGAAGCCCTGGATGGACGACGTCACCAGGCGCACCAATGGCACGGTGACCTTCACCTATTATCCGAACCAGCAGATCGGCAAAGCCGCCGACATGTTGCGTCTGACGCAGTCCGGCGTGGTCGACATCGGCTACATCGGACCGTCCTATGTCTCCGACAAGATGCCGCTCTCGGAAGTCGCGCAATTGCCGGGTGCGTTCGCAACCAGCTGCCAGGGCACACTCGCCTATTGGAAGATCGCGCGTGAAGGCATTCTCGCCAAGCAGGAATACGCGCCGAACAAGATCAAGCTGCTGCTCGCCGTAGTGCTGCCGCCCTACCAGGTGTGGACCGTCAAGTCGAAGGTGGAAACCACCAAGGACATGCAGGGCCTGAAGTTGCGCACCACGGGCGGCGCGCAGGACCTGACGCTGCGTGCGCTCAGCGCCGTGCCGGTGCGCATGGCTGCGCCCGATGCCTATGAGTCGCTGTCGCGCGGCACCATGGACGGCCTGCTGTTCCCGCTCGACAGCGTCGTCTCCTACGGCCTCGACAAGCTGGTCAAGCACGCCACCGAAGGCGTCAGCTTCGGCAGCTTCATCGTCGCCTATTCCATCAACCAGTCGGTCTGGGACAAGCTGCCCGACGACGTGAAGAAGGCGATGAACGAGGCTTCGGAGGCGATTACGCCGCAAGCCTGCGCCGGCGTCGAAAAGGAAGGCGAAGTCACCAAGAAGCAAATGCAGGACGAAGGCATCAGCTTCGATCCGCTGCCAGAGGCGACGCGCACCGAGATCAAGGACAAGCTCAAGGGCGTCGGCAAGGAGTGGGCGAGCGGGCTCGACAGCCGCGGCAAGCAGGCGTCTGCCGCGCTGAAGGAGTTCGACGATCTGCTCACCGCGGGCGGCGCCAAGTAAAGCGCCAGGTAGTCCGATATCCAACAGGGAGACGCTAGAGGTGATCAAACGGGCAGGAGATGTGCTCGGCGCGCTGGAACGCGCGCTGACGGTGATCGCGGTGGTGTTCATGTTCGTGATCATGCTGCTGGTGGTGACCGACGTGTTCATGCGTTACGCGCTGAACAGTCCGTTCTCCTTCACCTATGATCTGATCGGACTCTACCTCCTCGCCGGTGTGTTCTTCTTCACGCTGTCGGACGCCTTGCGTGAGCATGTCCATGTCGGCGTCGACATCCTCCTGTCGCGCTTCTCGCTGACCGGGCGGCGGTTGTCCGAGATCGTCACCGCGCTCGCCGGCTTGTTCGTGTTCATCCTGATCTGCAAGGTCGGGTTCGAGCGCGCGCTGGAGAATTACGAGCAGCACGACGTGCTCTCCGGCGCGATCCCCTGGCCGACCTGGATCTCGGCTGCGCTGGTGCCGTTCGGCTGCGGCGTGCTGGTGTTGCGGCTCGCGCTCCAGCTGGTCGGCAATGTGCTGAGCCTCGTCAGCGGCCGCGACCTCTATCCGCTGCCGCCGGTGACCGGTGTCGGCGAAGCACGCGGCTTCGAGTAACGGGCGATATCCATGACACCTTTCATCGTTCTCGCCCTGCTGTTCGGCCTGCTCGCGCTCGGCACGCCCGTCGGCTTCGCCATGGCCTTTTCCGGCTCGGTCGGCCTCGTGATGGTCGGCGGATGGGGCACGCTGCTCGGCATCCTGCAGACAGCGCCGCTCTCGACCGTCTCGGCCTACGAGCTGATCACCATTCCGATGTTTCTCTTGATGGCAGACCTCGTGCTGCTGTCGGGTGTCGCAGACGATCTGTTCAAGACCGCCTCGGCCTGGGTCGGCCGCATTCCCGGCGGCCTCGGCATGGCAACTGCGCTCGCAGGCGCCGGCTTCGGTGCGATCTGCGGCACCTCGACCGCCTCGGCCGCGACGTTGTCCTCGACCAGCCTGCCCGCGATGATCCGCCAGGGCTACGAGCCGAAGATGGCGGCGGGGGTCGTTGCGATCTCAGGCACGCTGTCGATGCTGCTGCCGACCAGCGTTGCGCTCGTTATCTTCGGCCTGCTGGCGGAGGTAAACATCGGCAAGCTCCTGATCAGCGGCATCATCCCGGCAATCCTGGTGACGTTCACCATCATGGCCACGATCTACTTCCTGGTCTGGCAGGATCCATCGCGCGCACCGGCCGCGAAGTCGGTACCGTGGCGCGAGAAGTTTGCGCTGCTGTGGCAGGTCTCGCCGATGGTGGTGCTGTTCTCGATCGTGACGGGCACGATCTATCTCGGCGTCGCGACGCCGACGGAAGCCTCCGCCTTCGGCGCGTTCGGCGCTTTCCTGCTCGCCATCGTCAAGGGCAAGATCACGCCGTCCTCGCTCTATGCGACGCTGCTGCGCGCCTGCCACGGCACCTGCATGATCATCATGATCCTGGTCGGTGCCTCGATCTTCGGCTATTTCTTCACGCTCACCCATGTCACGCAGGACCTCGTCGCCTGGATCGGCAGCCTGCCCGCCTCGCGCTGGGTGATCATCACGTTGATCCTGTGCGGCTACATCGTGCTCGGCTCGTTCATGGACCAGATCGCGATCCTGGTGCTGACCGTGCCGATCGTGCTGCCGCTGATCAAGACGCTCGGCTTCGATCCGATCTGGTTCGGCGTCATCAAGATCGTCACCGCCGAGGTCGGCATGATCACGCCGCCGGTCGGGCTGAACTGTTTTATCGTCGCCCGCTATGCCAAGCGACCGGTGGCGGAAGTCTTCCACGGTACCTTCCCGCATTTCATCGCGCACCTGATCGCAATCGCGATTCTGGTGGCATTTCCGTCCATCATTCTCTGGCTGCCCTCGCAGATGGGGCGCTAGGACCGGAGCCCGGCTCCCAATAAGGAGATCAAGAATATGGATTTCGCGCTCACCGATCAGCAGGAAGCCATTCGCGCCGCCGTTGCAAAAGTTTGCGAGGACTTTCCCGACGCCTATTGGCTGAAGAAGGACCACGACGGCGGCTTTCCCCATGACTTCCACAAGGCGATGGCCGATGCCGGCTGGCTCGGCATCTGCGTGCCGGAGGAATATGGCGGCTCCGGGCTCGGCATCACCGAAGCCGCGATCATGATGCGCGCCATCGCGGAATCCGGCGCCGGCATGTCCGGCGCCTCCGCGGTGCACATCAACGTCTTCGGGCTCAACCCCGTCGTGGTGTTCGGCACCGAAGAGCAGCGCAAGCGCATGCTGCCGCCGATGGTCGAGGGCCGCGAGAAGGCGTGCTTCGCCGTCACCGAGCCCAACACCGGGCTCAACACTACCCAGCTCAAGACGCGTGCTGTGGCCAAGAACGACCGCTACATCGTCAACGGCCAAAAAGTGTGGATCTCCACCGCGCAGGTCGCGCACAAGATCCTGCTGCTGGCGCGCACCACGCCGCTGGAGGACGTGCGCTCGCCGACCCACGGCCTCAGCCTGTTCTATACCGATTTCGATCGCAAGAAGATCAAGGTCCACGAGATCGAGAAGATGGGTCGCAAGATCGTCGATTCCAACGAGCTGTTCTTCGAGGATTTCGAGATCCCGATGGAGGACCGCATCGGCGAAGAGGGCAAGGGCTTTCAGTATATCCTCGAAGGCATGAACCCCGAGCGTATCCTGATCGCCGCCGAAGCCGTCGGCCTCGGCAAGCTCGCGCTGTCGCGCGCGACCGAATACGCCAAGACGCGCGTGGTGTTCAACCGGCCGATCGGCAAGAACCAGGGCATCCAGCATCCGCTCGCGGTGAACTGGGTCGAGCTCGAGGCGGCCTGGCTGATGGTGATGCAGGCAGCCTGGCAGTACGACAAGGGCTTGCCCAGCGGCGCTGGTGCGAACGCCGCGAAATATTTCGCAGGCGAAGCCGGCTACCACGCCTGCGAGCAAGCGGTGATGACCCATGGCGGCTTCGGCTACGCCAAGGAGTTCCACGTCGAGCGTTATCTGCGCGAGGTCCTGATCCCGCGCATCGCGCCGGTCAGCCCGCAGCTCGCGCTCAGCTTCATTGCGGAAAAGGTGCTCGGACTGGCGAAGTCTTACTAGTCTTCGCGCGAATCGCTGAGCGGGGACGCCAATGGACCTCGACTTCTCCGGCCTGATCCGGGAGAGCGACCGTGTCGTGTGCGGGCAGGCAACGGCTGAGCCGGTCACCCTGACCGAAGCGCTGGTCACGCAAGCCGGGCATCTGCCGGCGTTCCGCATGATGGTCGGTCCAATATTCTCCGACACCTTTTCCGCGGCGTGCGCGCCCAACATCTCGTTCCAGAGCTATGGTGTGATCGGCAATGCGCGGCGGCTCGCGAAAGCGGGACGGCTCGACGTGATCCCGAGCAACTACAGCGCCTTCTGCGCCGATTTCGCCTCACGGCGCCACCGTGCGGATGTGGTGCTGGTGCAACTCGCCGAGTCCGGCGATGGTCGATTGAGCGCAAGCCTCTCCAACGATTATGTCATCGATGCCGCACGGGGCGCGCGCATCGTCATCGCCGAGATCAATCCGGATGCGCCTTGGACGTTTGGCGCGGAATGGCCTGCGGACGCGCCGATCCATCTGCGGGTCGCCGCTCGCCGTCCGCCCGTCGAACTGCCGCCGGCGCCACTTGATGACGTCTCACGGAAAATCGCGTCACATGCGGCGAGCCTGATCGCCGACGGCAGTACGCTTCAGTTCGGCGTCGGCCGGATTCCGGATGCGATCCTGTCTTCGCTGTCGCATGCGCGCAATCTCGGCATCCATTCCGGCCTGATCAATGACGCCGTCGTCGACCTGATCGAGCGCGGCGCGGTCACGAATGCGGAGAAGGGAATCGATGCCGGGATCACGGTGACGAACCAGGTGATCGGCACGAAGCGGCTCTATCGCTTCGTGCACGAAAACAAGGCTGTTTCGGTGCGGCTGACGTCATATACGCACGGCCAGAACGTGCTGGCGCGAATCAACCGGCTGGTCGCGATCAACTCGGCGCTCCAGGTCGGGCTCGACGGCAGCGTCAATTCCGAGACGCTGAACGGCGTCGCGATCGGCGCCATCGGCGGGCAGCTCGATTTCGTGCGCGGTGCCAATGCATCGCCCGGGGGCAGGGCGATCATCGCGCTGCCGGCGACGGCGTCCGACGGGACCAGCCGCATTGTCGTCAATGTGGAGACCGTGACGACGCCGCGCGCCGACGTCGATGCCATCGTGACCGAATGGGGCGTTGCGGAGCTGCGCGGTTGCGGACTTGCCGAGCGCGCGCGCCGCATGATCGCGATCGCGGCGCCCGGGCACCGCGATGCGCTGTCGGCACAACTTCGCGCCGCGCACTAGCGAGCTATCTGAAACAGGCCGGCCTATTCGGCGGCGATCCGTTCCATTGCCATGGCGCGAAGCCGGGCGCGCTGGATTTTCACACCGTTGGCGCTGTCGGTGACGGGGAAAGCGTCGACGATATAGATTCGGGCCGGCACCTTGTAGCCGGCGAGCCGCTCGCGCAGGCGCGCCACCAGCATCTCCTGCTGCGGCGGCTCCTTGGCCGGGATCACAAAGGCGACGCAGCGCGCCTGACCCCTAAGATCGATCGCGACAGCCTGGGCGTCGGCAACCCCCGTGCAGGCTTTGAGCTCGTCCTCGATCTCGCCCGGCGCAACCAGGAAGCCGCCGAGCCGCATCGCATCGCCCGCGCGGGTCTCGTAGACGAAAGCGCCGTCGCCGCGCAGGCGGCCGATATCGCCGGTGCGGAAGAAGCCGTCAGTGGTGATCGCATCGCGCGTCGCATCCGGGTTGTTGAAATAGCCAAGGAAGCACGAGGGCGCGCTGATCTCGATCTCGCCGGAGACGCCTTGCGCCGCCAGCTCCCCGGTCTCGGTATCGCGCACGCGCACCTTCGCGTCGGGAGACATCGGCCAGCCGCCGCCTTCGATGCGATCGGCGAAGGCATCACCGGGGCGGGCGATCGAGAACAGCGCCTGCACCTCGCTCGAACCGTAGAGGCCGAACAGCGGCATGCCGCGCGCCTCGGCCTCCGCGGCGAGCTCGCGCCAGCCGGGCTGGAACGCGGCGAAGCCGCAGACTTCGAGATGTGGGAATGGCCGTGGTGTGTCGGCGAGCGCGAGGATGCGGCGGAACATCTCGTCGGAGCCGAAGGCGTGCGTGATCTTGTGTTCGCCAAGGACCTTCGACGCTGATGCCGCCTCGAAAGCATCGAGCACATGGATGGTCGCGCCGGCTGCGATGAAGCCGAGCAGGCTGGTCATGCCAAAGGTGCCGCAGAACGGCAGCATGGCCAGCAGCGAATGGCGCTGTGGCGAGAGTTTCAGCGCCTTGGCGACGGAGGCGGCGTGCGTGGCGAGCGTCCGCTGCGAATGCGCGACGAGCTTCGGCCCCTTGGTCGTGCCCGATGTCGTGTAGAGTAGCACCGGCAAATCGACCTCGTCCCGCGTCGGCGGCGCTGGCGGATAGGATGTCTCGAACGCATCGAAGCGCACACAGGGCCAGTGTGCGGGGATCGCATCCCCGCCGACCACCGCGAGCCTTTGCAGCGCGGGCACTTCGTCCCTGGTGACCTCGGCGAGGATGGCGGCGAAATCGATCGAGCGGAACGCGGCCTCGACCACCATCAGCCTGGCGCCGGACACCTTGAGCAGATGGCCGACTTCCGCGCTGCGGTAGCGGGTATTGACCGAGGCGACGATCGCACCGCAGCGGGCAGCGGCGAACAGCAGTGCGATCCATTCGACCCGGTTGACCAGCCAGACCGCGACCACGTCGCCCTGGCCGATGCCTTGCGCGGCAAGCCATGCGGCGGTCTGCTCGACCTTCCCGGAGAATTCCGCGCGCGAGACCGGCCTGCCGTCAAACACGAAGGCGGGCTCGGCACCTTCGGCACCGATCAGCGATTGAAGCGAAAATTGGTTGACGCTCATGGCAACCGGACTAACCCGATCGCGCAGACCTGTCTACTTGGTGCCGAACATCCGGTCGCCGGCATCGCCCAGGCCCGGCACGATGTAGCCGTGGTCGTTGAGCCGCTCGTCGATCGCGGCGGTCCAGATCGGCACGTCGGGATGCTCGCTCTGGAACTGCGCGATGCCTTCGGGCGCGGCCAGAAGGCAGACGAAGCGGATGTCGCGGGCGCCGCGCGCCTTGAGCAGGGAGGCGCCGGCGCAGGCCGAGTTGCCGGTCGCCAGCATCGGGTCCATCAGGATCACGGTGCGGTCGGACAGGTCCTGCGGCGCCTTGAAGTAATATTCCACGGCCTGCAATGTCTCGGGGTCGCGGTAGAGCCCGATATGGGCGATGCGCGCCGAGGGCATCAGCGCCAGCATGCCGTCGAGGAAGCCGACGCCGGCGCGCAGGATCGGCGCCAGCGTGAGCTTCTTGCCGGCGATCTTCGGTGCCCGCATCGGCGAGATCGGCGTCTCGATCTCCACCAGCTCCAAAGGCAGATCGCGCGTCACCTCGTAGCCGAGCAGCATCCCGATCTCGTTCAGGATCTCGCGAAAACTCTTGGTCGAGCGGTCCTTCTCCCGCATGAGGGAGAGCTTGTGCTGGACCAGGGGGTGGGCGACGACGTTGACGCTGCTTGTGCTCATGAAACCGATCTACACGGTTCCGTGAAATTGCGCCAGATCGGCCAGATCTTTTCGCGGGGATACGCGGCCTCAGGCGGGCATCGCGACGGCGCCGCGCACCCGGCTGCTCGCCTCGTAGGCAGCCATGGTCAATTCACGGTCCATCGATGTGCCGGGTTCTAAACTCCCAGCCCGCGTGCCACGAGCGTGATCACGATTGTCAGGACCGCGCCCCAGATCAGGCTCAGCGTCATGGTCAGGATCGTTGTAGTGACCGCCTGCTCCAGATTTCCCTTGAGGAGCTGCATGCTACTTGTCCGTGGCAGGCGCGACGCCGATGCGCAGGCCGAGCAGCAATGCCCCCATCACCGCAACCAGGATGGCGATCTTGAGCTCGATCATATCCGCAGCCTTGTCGCCGCGCGGGCCAGGAGCCGCCTCGCACCCTCCGCCAGCGCAATCAGCGGATTGCCGCGGTTCTCGATATCGAGCTCGAAGGTCTCGGCGGGAAACACCAGCGCGCATCTTGCGAGGCCACTCTGCCGGTTGGCGAAATCGACCGCGGAGCTCTTGAACAGGAAGAGACCGCCGACGCGTCCATGCGCCTCACGCGCGACCCAGAGGCCGGCGCCGTTGCGCCCGATGAAGAACGCGGGGATGGCGGTGCTTATGACATCCGGGTCGATCGGTCCAAGGCACGCCGCGGACGCGGCCATTGTCGGTCGCTCGGGCTGGCGACGCGTGGCTTGAAGGGCGATCGCGGTCATGGCGGCTTCTTCACACATCTGCAAGGTCATGATGGTCTCCCATGCCGTCAGGCGTGGAGATGCCAGACATAGATCGCGGTCTTCAGCGCGATCAGCGCTGCGAGCACGCTGCCCATCGAGAGCAGGGTCAGCGCGCTGAGCGCGATGCGCTTGAGCTGCGCCTTGCGCTCCGGCGAGATCCGTGCGGGGCGTTCGGCCCATCCAAGGGAGCGATCAACGCCATGTGTCAGCATCGACATGTCTGCATTCCTTCGTCAGCGTGGCGGTGGCCGAGGCCGCCGCAATCTGCCTCGTATGATGTCCATCGTTGCGTAGGATTGCGAGATGAGCGCCGAGGCACCAGTATAGGAATGCTATAAGGATGCCGACCGTCGCGCCGGCAGTCCTCTGAAGAGACCGGGGTTCCGCTTCGGCCGGGCCTGAGACGGCGCAGGATCCGAATGCGTCATCCCGATCGCTGCGGCAAAGGCGTTCCGCAGCCGCGGTTCCTCGATCTGCTTGCAGAAGCATTCCAGCGTCGCTTCCACACTCTGCCGCTGCCCGCTGATGGCCGCACAGAGTTGCGAGCTGGTCCGCCGAAAGAAGTGGAGGGAGTCCCTGGCGCCGCCGCCCAGATGATCGAGCTCCGCCGCGAGCGCGGCGACATTAAGCCTGTCGGACTCATCGAGCGTCACCGCAAATCGCAGCAGCGCGAGCTGCCAGGCGCGGAGCAGCCTGTGAGGCCTTTCGATTGATTGCCGCATGGGAATACCCGGATGCCGTGCGACGCCTCAGGCGCCGACGCGGTCGATCAGCTCCTCGTCGGCGATCGCGGCGAATGCGCGTACCACTTCCCTCTGCGCGGCTGCGTCCAGCGGAACGATCGGAAGCCTTGTGGCGGACGACATCAGGCCAAGCACGCCGAGTGCACATTTGAGTGCGGCCGGGCTCTCCTTCCCGAGGCAGGCGATCAAGGGGATCAGGCGCCTGTGCAGGTAGCGGGCGGATTGCAGCCGGCCCTGCCTGACATGCGAAAAAATCGTGCGGCAGAGATCCGGCGCGACGTTGGCAACCTCCGAGATCGCGCCATCGCCGCCGTCCGCGATGAAGCCGAAGGCGGTGCTGTCGTCGCCGGATAGACAGCGGAATCCGGCAGGCAGGCGGCGGGACAGGCGCATCGGACGGGTGATGTCGCCACTCGCATCGCGCAAGCCGACGAACTGGCGCGATTCGACGAGACGCAGAAGCGTCTCGTCGGCGAGCGGCCGCAGCGTGCGGGAGGGTACGTCGTGCAGGATCACGGGCAGGCCGATCGCGCCGGCAATGGCGCGGAACTGCGCGAGCATTCCGTCCTGCATCGGCTTGTTGTAGGCGGGCACCACCGACATCACGGCATCGGCGCCGGCGGCTTCCGCGCGCCGCGCGAGTTCGATGGCGTGGCTCGTTGAATTCGACACAGCGCCGGCGATGATCCGCACGCGGCCACGCGCGACATCGACCGCGGTGCGAATGATCAGCGCCTGCTCGGCCGGCGAGAGCGTCGGTGCCTCGCCGGCGGTCTCACACACCACCAGTGCGGGTACGCCGGCCGCGATCTGACGCTCGCAGAGCGCAGCGAACGCCTTCAGGTCGATCGCGTCGGCCGAATCGAACGGCGTCGGCAGGTCCGGTATGAACCCGGTGAACCAGGCGGAGGGTGGGATGAACATGGTTTTTTGCCGAGAAGCTCAGGCGGCGCGCTTGGGAGCGGCGGCATCGGGCCTGCTGCCCATGTCGAGCTCGATCTCGCGTGGCAGCTCGATGATGGTCTCGGGGTGCTGTCCGTTTTCGAACAGCGCATATTTGATGGCCTGGGCGCGGTTGACGAACAGGCCACCGTAGAGGCCGTTCTGCTGCTGGGCGACCCACTGTCCCCTGTGGTTGCGGCCGATGAAGACGATGGTCGAGGGAGAGCTGCACGAGGGAGGTTCGACGAGTTTCACTTTCGTATTCCTTCCGATTGACGCGGGCGACGGGTGCGTGTCCCGCGACCACCCGATCAATATCTTTTCAAGCGAATATGATTTCGAGTGAGGCTGCGCGACGATCTCATAGGAAGGTCATAAAGCCCGATGTTCAGGCCAGCTCGTTGACGACCTGAACCAGCGCGAACAGGGCGCCGAAGGCAACGCCCTCGTCCCAATGATTGAGGACGGCACCGAACAGCGGCTCGCGCCTGACGAGGCCGGCGAGGGCGCACAGGATGATCGACATCCAGAGCAGGGCGGAGAGGCTGCGTGCAAAGCCGACGCTGCCGAAGGCTGCAAAGGCGACGAGCAGTGCGATGCGGACGGCAAAGCGCGCGATCAACCGCGTCGGGCTGAGGCCCCGCGACATGTCTGAAGATTGCGGCAAGGCGCGAACCTCCGCTTGGCCTAGCTGAAATTCTCGCAAGCGACCGGCTGATAGAGCGGGTCCGGGGCGGCGCGCACGGTGGGAACGCTCGGCCGCGATACCTCCACGGCCAATGCCTGTACCTCGATGAAGGCCGACAGCAACGCCAGCGCGAGATCGGCATGCCGGGCTTCGACAGCGGCGTCGAGCCAGTCCGGCAATTCGCGCTCGCGCGACAGCGCGCAATGCCACTCGCCCTCGTCATAGGCGATGCGGCGGACCTGCCACAGCGGCAGCTCGAGCTCGATCAGCGCCAGCGCGGCGTCGGTCCAGGCCTCGGCGTCGACCAGGCGCGTGATATGCGCGCTGCGCTCGCTCCGCCCGCGCGACGGGAAGCGCCGGCAGGCCTGATCGATGATGTCGAGCATCAGCGGACGCGTCATTGCCGGTGCCGCGCGAAGCTGCTGGTTGAGGGAAGGTGGGGCAAGGCGTCGGAGAACGGCGGTCATGTCAGGCCTCCTGGAATTGGCGTCGGTCAGTCGGCCGGCCTCTCCAAGATGGCTGGAAGCGCATTTGAAAACGAGATGGGGGCGGGACGGGCGATATAAGGATTTCATAAGTGCACGGAATCTTCCGGATAAGAGCGACAGATCCCCGGCCGCCGTCGCCGCCGAAGGTCGAGGCTTATAGAAGCAGGGCTTTTTGAAAAGACCCTGGCCATGGCCTGCCTTAACAACGGTAGTGAAAGCAACGGTGGCTTGTGTCGCTGCGCTGCCTGCTCGGAACGACCGTCCGGAATACAGTGTCGGTGCCACATGGCGAACAGCCACGACGCGTCGGCACTTATAGAATTCATATAACTTCGCCATAGGCCTCATCTCGAAAACCTATGCCGGTGGTGGCACTTCAACACGGTCAAAAGTCCCGGCTGGTGCCGTGGAAATGCTTTGCATTTCCTTCGTTCCACGCGCTCGCCGGACGCCTGAGAAACGGTTGCGTCCGACATAAAGCCGCAACGAGGAGCATTCCCATGATGGACATTCTGGTGCTGGCGCTGGGCTTTGGCTTCTTCGCGCTTGCGATCGGCTACACCTACGCCTGCGAACGGCTGTGAGGGAGCGGACCATGACCTTCGATTATTCGCTCGCCGCCGTCGTCTCGCTCGGTCTCCTGTTCTACCTCACTTACGCACTGCTGCGGCCCGAGCGGTTCTGACCCGTGCTGCTGCTTCTCGAATTGCTGCTCGCGGACGCCGCGCTCGTCGCGTGCCTGCTTGCCCTGATCCTGCCGCTCCTGCGCAGGACAAACGTCCTAAAGGGTTGATGCCATGACTATGATCGGTTGGCTCCAGATCATTCTCTTTTGCGCGATTATCGTCGCGCTGACAAAACCGCTCGGCGGGTACATGACGGCTGTGTTCAACGGCGAGCGGACGTTCCTGTCGCCGGTGCTGCGGCCGATCGAGGCCGGCATTTATTGGTTTTCTGGCGTCGAAGAGAGGCGCGAGCAGCATTGGCTGACCTACACGGTCTCGATGCTGCTGTTTCATGTCGGCGGCTTCCTGATCATCTACGGCGTGATGCGGCTTCAGGCGGTGTTGCCGTTCAACCCGGCCGGGCAGGGCGCTGTCGCCCAGGATCTCTCCTTCAACACCGCGATTTCCTTCATCACCAATACCAACTGGCAGAATTACGGCGGCGAGAGCACGGTATCCTATCTCGTGCAGATGCTCGGCCTGACGCACCAGAATTTCCTGTCGGCGGCGACCGGCATCGCGCTCGCGGTGGCCATGATCCGCGGATTCTCGCGCGCCTCGATGCGCACGGTCGGTAATTTCTGGGTCGACGTCACCCGCACGACACTTTACGTGCTGCTGCCGATCTGCGTCGTCTACACGCTGTTCCTGGTCTGGCAGGGCATGCCGCAGACGCTCGGTGCTTACGTCGAGGCCACGACGCTCGAAGGCGCCAAGCAGACCATCGCGGTCGGCCCGGTGGCCTCGCAGGTCGCGATCAAGATGCTCGGGACCAATGGCGGCGGCTTCTTCAATGCCAACGCCGCCCATCCCTTCGAGAACCCGACGGCGCTGTCGAACTTCGTGCAGATGCTCTCGATCTTCCTGATCGGCGCGGCCATGACCAATGTGTTCGGCCGCATGGTCGGCAACCAGCGCCAGGGCTGGGCGATCTTCGCGGTGATGGGCGTGCTGTTCATCGCCGGTGTCTCCATCACCTACTGGGCGGAAGCCAACGGCACCTCGATGATGCATGCACTCGGCCTGACCGGCGGCAACATGGAGGGCAAGGAAGTCCGCTTCGGCATCGTCGCATCCTCGCTGTTCGCCGTGGTGACCACGGCCGCCTCGTGCGGCGCGGTCAACGCCATGCATGACAGCTTCACCGCGCTCGGCGGCATGATCCCGCTGATCAACATGCAGCTCGGCGAAGTCATCATCGGCGGCGTCGGCGCCGGCCTCTATGGCATGCTGCTGTTCGTCGTGCTCGCGATCTTCGTCGCCGGCCTGATGGTCGGCCGCACACCGGAATATGTCGGCAAGAAGATCGAGGCGCGCGAAGTCAAGATGGCGATGCTCGCGATCCTGGTGCTGCCGCTGATGTATCTCGGCTGGACCGCGGTCGGCGTGGTCTATCCGGCGGCGGTCGCCTCCATGGCGAATGCCGGCCCGCATGGCTTCACCGAGGTGCTCTACGCCTTCACCTCGGCGACCGGCAACAACGGCTCGGCCTTCGCGGGCCTCACCGGCAACACGTTGTTCTACAACCTCACGCTCGCATCCGCGATGTTCGTCGGCCGGTTCTTCATGATCGTTCCGGCGATGGCGATTGCGGGCTCGCTGGCCGCCAAGAAGTCGATCCCGCCGTCGGCGGGCACGTTCCCGACTACAGGCGGGCTGTTCGTCGGCCTCGTCGTGGGCGTGATCCTGATCATCGGCGGCCTGACCTTCTTCCCGGCACTCGCGCTCGGCCCGATCGTCGAGCAACTCGCGATGAACGCCGGCAACGTCTTCTGATTGTTTGGAGTGACCTCCATGGATACGATGAAACTGCAAAAACGTGCCCCGATGTCGGCAATGCTCGATCCCAAGATCGTTCTGCCCGCGATCAGCGCGTCCTTCACCAAGCTCGACCCGCGGCTGATGATCAAGAACCCCGTGATGTTCGTGGTCGAGATCGTGGCCGCGCTCACCACGGTGATCTTTCTGCGCGACCTCGTCACCGGCGGCGAGAATCTCGGCTTCACCTTCCAGATCATCCTCTGGCTCTGGTTCACGGTGCTGTTCGCCAATTTCGCCGAAGCGGTGGCCGAAGGCCGCGGCAAGGCACAGGCCGAATCGTTGCGCAAGACCCGCACCGAGAGCCAGGCCAAGCTCCTGAGCGGCGCGGGCCAGGCCTTCACGCTGGTGCCGGGCACCAGCCTGAAGGTCGGCGATATCGTGCTGGTCGAGGCCGGGGACACCATCCCCTCCGACGGCGAGGTGATCGAAGGCGTCGCTTCCGTCAACGAAGCCGCCATCACTGGCGAGTCCGCGCCCGTGATCCGCGAGTCCGGCGGCGACCGGTCGGCGGTGACCGGCGGCACGCAGGTGCAGTCCGACTGGATCCGCGTCCGCATTACGGCCGCGCAAGGCTCGACCTTCATCGACCGCATGATCAAGCTGGTCGAGGGCGCCGAGCGGCAGAAGACGCCGAACGAGATCGCGCTCAACATCCTGCTCGCCGGCCTCACCATCATCTTCGTGTTCGCCACCGTCACCATTCCGAGCTATGCGGCTTATGCCGGCGGCTCGATCTCGGTGGTCGTGCTGGTCGCACTGTTCGTGACGCTGATCCCGACCACGATCGGCGCGCTGCTATCGGCGATCGGTATCGCTGGCATGGACCGCCTGGTCCGCTTCAACGTGCTGGCGATGTCCGGCCGCGCGGTCGAGGCTGCCGGTGACGTCGATACGCTGCTGCTCGACAAGACCGGTACGATCACGCTCGGCAACCGTCAGGCCACCGCGTTCCGCCCGGTTCGCGGCGTCACCGAGCAGGAGCTCGCCGATGCGGCGCAGCTCGCCTCGCTCGCCGACGAGACGCCGGAAGGCCGCTCCATCGTCGTGCTGGCGAAGGAGAAGTATTCCATTCGCAGCCGGGACATGGCCGAGCTTGGCGCCACCTTCATTCCGTTCACGGCACAAACCCGCATGAGCGGTGTCGATGCCGGCGGCTCGTCGGTGCGCAAGGGCGCGGTCGATGCCATGCTCAACTATGTCGGCGGCGGTGCGCCGCTGGCCGTTGCCTCCGGCAACACCGCGCGCGCCATTCAGCCTGCGGTGCTTTCCGACGTCGGCCGTGAAGTCCAGACCATCGCCGATGAGATCTCGAAAGCGGGCGGAACACCGCTTGCGGTCGCCAAGGACGGCAAGCTGCTCGGCGTCATCCAGCTCAAGGACATCGTCAAGGGCGGCATCCGCGAGCGCTTCGCAGAACTGCGCCGCATGGGCATCCGCACCATCATGATCACCGGCGACAACCCGATGACGGCCGCTGCGATCGCGGCGGAGGCGGGCGTCGATGACTTCCTCGCGCAAGCAACGCCCGAGGACAAGCTGAAGCTGATCCGCGACGAGCAGGCCAAGGGCAAGCTGGTCGCCATGTGCGGCGACGGCACCAACGACGCGCCCGCGCTCGCCCAAGCCGACGTCGGCGTCGCCATGAACACCGGCACCCAGGCCGCCCGCGAGGCCGGCAACATGGTCGACCTCGATTCCAACCCGACCAAGCTGATCGAGGTGGTCGAGATCGGCAAGCAGCTGCTGATGACGCGCGGCGCGCTGACGACGTTCTCGATCGCCAACGACGTCGCAAAGTATTTTGCGATCATCCCGGCGATGTTCCTGGCGTTCTACCCGCAGCTCAACGTGCTCAACGTCATGAACCTGTCGAGCCCGCAGAGCGCCATCCTGTCGGCGATCATCTTCAACGCGCTGGTCATCATCGCGCTGATCCCGCTGGCGCTGAAGGGCGTCGCCTATCGCGCGGTCGGTGCCGGCGCATTGCTGAGGCGCAACCTCCTGATCTACGGCCTCGGCGGCATCGTGATTCCCTTCATCGGCATCAAGGCGATCGACCTCGTCGTCACCGCCTTGCATCTGGCTTGATCGTCGTCGCGGGGCGCACCGCGCCCCGCGCAATGACGAAAGATTTGGAGACCTAACATGCTCAGAGAAATTCGCCCCGCCATCGTCCTGCTGCTGGTGCTCACCGCCATCACCGGCCTGGCCTATCCGCTCGCAATGACCGCTATTGCCGGTGCGATCTTCCCCTCGCAGGCGCAGGGCAGCCTGATCGAGCGGGACGGCAAGGTGATCGGCTCCGCCCTGATCGGGCAGGAGTTCAAGGAGGACAAATATTTCCACGGCCGCCTCTCGGCGACTTTGGCGCCGGACCCGAATGATTCGACCAAGACGGTGTCGGCGCCCTACAACGCGGCCAACTCGGGCGGCTCCAACCTTGGCCCGACCAGCAAGGCGCTGGCCGACCGGCTCAAGGAGGATGTGGACAAGTTGAAGGCTGAAAATCCGAACGCCGCCGTGCCGGTCGACCTGGTCACCACCTCGGCCAGCGGCCTCGACCCGGACATCTCGCCGGAAGCGGCTGAATTTCAGGTGCCGCGGGTGGCGAAGGCGCGGAATCTGCCGGACGCTCAGGTCAAGCAGCTCGTGGCCTCCAACACCCAGGGCCGTTTGCTCGGCCTGATTGGCGAACCGCGGGTTAACGTTCTGGCACTGAACCTCGCGCTCGATCGCGCCACCGCGAAGTAGCGGTCTAGGCTGGGGGCGGGCGGATGATTATATTGGCCTGATGGTCCGAGAGCGCCGCGATCCCGAACAACGTCCGTCCCCTGAGGCGCTCCTTGAAGCCGCGCGTCGGGAGGAGAGCGCGAGCGGCAAGCTGAAGATCTTCGTCGGCGCCGCCCCCGGCGTCGGCAAGACCTACGAGATGCTGCAAAGCGCCCATGCCAGGCGCAAGGCGGGCATCGACGTGGTGGTCGGCTTTGTCGAGACCCATGGCCGCGCCGAGACCGAGGCGCTGGTGCGCGGGCTCGAGGTGGTGCCGCGCAAGAGGTTCGATTACCGCGGCCAGAGCGTCGAGGAGATGGACCTCGATGCCGTGATCGAGCGCCGCCCTCGGATCGCGCTGGTTGACGAGCTCGCTCATACCAATGCCGCCGGCAGCCGCCATCCCAAGCGCTATCTCGACGTCGAGGAGCTGCTGTCCCACGGCATCGACGTCTACACCGCCGTCAACATCCAGCATATCGAGAGCCTGAACGACGTCGTCGCCCAGATCACCCATGTGCGGGTGCGCGAGACCGTGCCGGACTCGGTCTTCGACCGCGCCGATGCGATCGAGCTGATCGACCTCACGCCCGACGATTTGATCCAGCGGCTGCGGGAGGGCAAGGTCTATGTGCCCAAGCAGGCCGAGCGGGCGCTGGAGCACTATTTCTCGCCGGGCAATCTGACCGCGCTGCGTGAGCTGGCGCTGCGGCGTACGGCCGAGCGGGTCGACGAGCAGCTTCTCAATCACATGCAGGCGAATGCCATCGCCGGCCCCTGGGCCGCGGGCGAGCGCATCCTCGTCTGCATCAGCGAGGATCCGCGCGCGGCGGGGCTCGTGCGCTACACCAAGCGGCTGGCCGACCGGCTGCATGCGCAATTCACCGCAATCTCGATCGAGACCCGGCGGTCGCTCCAGCTTTCGGACGAGGAGCGCGACCGTCTCGCCGATACGCTGCGGCTTGCCGAATCGCTCGGCGGTGAAGCGCTGACCATTCCCGCTGTCGGCCGCCGCATCGCCGACGACGTCATCAACTTCGCGCAAGGCAACAACGTCACCCAGATCGTGATCGGGAAATCGACGCGCTCGCGGTGGTTCGAACTGACGCGCGGCTCCGTCGTGCATGATCTCGTGCGCAGTTCCGGCAATATCAGCGTTCACGTCATTCCCGGCGATGAGCTCGCGGCCGAGCCGGCGCCGAAGACGGCGGTCCAGACGGCGGCACGGGCAGAGGCGTTTGATGCTCGTCCCTATTTGAAGGCGCTCGGGATCACCGCGCTCGGCCTTGCCGCAGCGGTGGCCATCAAGCCGTATTTCGGCATCGAAAACGTCGACCTGATGTTCCTGACCGCGGTTGTCGCCGTGGCTGTTCGCTATGGGTTGTGGCCGTCGCTCCTTGCGAGCGTCGCGGCGTCGCTGGCGTACAACTTCTTCTTCCTGCCGCCGGTCTACACTTTCACGATTACCGACCCGACCAATGTCGCGGCGTTCTTCTTTTTCATGTTGATCGCGTTCGTGGTATCGAATGTCGCCGGGCGGGTGCGCACGCAGGCGGACACCGCGCTCGGCCGCATCCGCACGACCGAGCAGCTCTATGCGTTCAGCCGCAAGCTCACGGGCACCGGCACGCTCGACGACGTGCTCTGGGCAACTGCCTATCAAACCGCGCTGATGCTGAAGGTTCGCGTGGTCCTGCTGCTGCCGGAGGAGGGGCTGCTCACGGTGAAGTCCGGCTATCCGCCCGAGGACCAGATCGACCAGGCCGATCTCGCCGCAGCCAATTGGGCCTGGAGCAATGATCGTCCCGCCGGCCGCGGCTCGGATACGCTTCCCGGCGCCAAGCGGCTGTTCCTGCCGATGCGCACCGGGCGTGGTCCGATCGGCGTCATCGGTATCGACAATGATCGCACCGGTCCGCTGCTGACCCCCGACCAGCGCCGGCTGCTCGATGCACTCGTCGACCAGGGCGCACTGGCAATCGAGCGCGTGCTGCTGGTCGAGGACGTGGATCGCGTCAAGCGCACCGTCGAATCCGAGCGGTTGCGCTCTGCGCTGCTGACCTCGATCTCGCACGATCTCAAGACGCCGCTCGCCTCCGTGCTC
The DNA here is from genome assembly GCF_054061875.1 of Bradyrhizobium sp. S3.7.6. Taxonomy (NCBI): domain Bacteria; kingdom Pseudomonadati; phylum Pseudomonadota; class Alphaproteobacteria; order Hyphomicrobiales; family Nitrobacteraceae; genus Bradyrhizobium; species Bradyrhizobium sp. S3.7.6. The sequence continues at coordinate 2,383,014 of NZ_JBSSEQ010000001.1, forward strand.
GGCGCGGCCTCGACCATGCGCGATCTCGCCGGTGCCTTGTCCGACACCGAGAAGCGCGATCTGCTCGCCACCGTGATCGACGAGTCCGAGCGCCTCAACCGCTTCATCGCCAATCTGCTCGACATGACAAAGCTCGAATCCGGCGCCATCGTGCCCAACGCGGCACTGCACGATCTCGGCGAGATCGTCGGCAGCGCGCTGCGGCGTGCGAGCAAGATATTGACGGCGCACAAGGTGGAACTGGTGCTGGCGGCCGATCTGCCGATGCTTCAGCTCGATGCCGTGCTGTTCGAACAAGTGCTGTTCAATCTGCTCGACAATGCCGCGAAATATTCGCTGCCCGATACAACGATCTCGATCCGCAGCCGGCGCGAGGGAAATCATGTCGTGTTAGAGATCGCCGACCAGGGTGGCGGCATTCCGCCTGACGAGCTCGAGAGCGTGTTCGACAAGTTCTATCGCGTGCAGAAGGGCGACCATGTCCGTCCCGGCACCGGGCTGGGGCTCGCCATCTCCCGCGGCTTCGTCGAGGCGATGCAGGGCACGATCTCGGCCGCCAACCGCGGCGACCGCAGCGGCGCGATCCTCACCATCCGGCTGCCCGTTCCGGCTCGGACCCACGCATTGGATACAGCCGCATGAGCGCCGCCCCGATCAAGGTTCTGGTCATCGACGACGAGCCGCCAATCCGAAAATTGCTGCGGATGGGACTCTCGACGCAAGGCTACGAGATCCTGGAAGCGTCGAACGGAAAGACCGCGCTCGAGAAGCTCGCGGAAGAACCCGCTCTGATCATTCTCGATCTCGGCCTGCCCGACATCCAGGGCCACGAATTGCTGCGCACCATCCGCGGCCGCAACGAGGGCGTGCCGATCGTGGTGCTGTCGAGCCGCGGCGACGAGGCCGGCAAGGTGCAGGCGCTCGATCTCGGCGCCGACGATTATCTGACAAAGCCGTTCGGCATGGACGAGCTGTTGGCGCGCCTGCGCGCGGCGCTGCGGCACCAGCTCCAGGTCAAGGGCGAGCGTCCGGTGTTCCGCACCGGCGATCTCTCCGTCGATCTCGTGCGTCGCATCGTCAAGGTCGGCGAGCGCGAGATAAAGCTGTCACCGAAGGAGTACGATCTCTTGCGCGTGCTGGTGCAGCACGCCGGCAAGGTGCTGACCCATCGTTTCTTGCTCAAGGAGCTCTGGGACGAGCTTACCGACGCGCAATATCTGCGCGTCTATGTCCGCCAGCTCCGCCAGAAGATCGAAGCCGATCCCGAACGCCCGCAATATGTGCTGACGGAGACGGGGATCGGGTACCGGCTGAAGGCGGGGGATTAGCTTTCGACGTCAAACGGCCCGTCATGGCCGGGCTTGACCCGGCCATCCATGCCTTGACGTGCGGCACGAAGAACGTGGATACCCGGGACAAGCCCGGGCATGACGGCAGAGGTTGTGGCGCGAGCCTGCATCCACATCGTCATTGCGAGCGCAGCGAAGCAATCCAGAGTCCTTCCGCGGAAAGATCCTGGATTGCTTCGCTGCGCTCGCAATGACGGAGGCAATCAGCCCGCCTTCCTGTGCCGGGCCGTCGACCGCTGGGTCTTCCTCGTCGCTCTTTGCTTTCCCGTCGCGCGGCGTGCGCTGGGTTTGGCCGCCGTCTTCTTCCCGCCGCGTCCCTTCAGGCTCTGCTTCAGCGCGTCCATCAGGCTGACGACGTTGCTCGGGCGCTCCTCGCGCTCCGGCAGCTCGATTGTCTTGCCGCTGGCCTTGCGCTTCACCAGCGCCTTCAGCGCGGTCTCGTACTCATCCTTGAACTTGCTCGGGTCGAAATGTGCGGCCTTGGTCTGCAGGATGTGGCCGGCGAGCTCGACCATGTCCTTGGTGATCTTGGGGCTCTTGATGCCGTCGAAGAACTGGTCCTCGTCGCGCAGCTCATAGGGGAAGCGCAACGTGGTACCGAGCAGGCCCTTGCCGAGCGGTTCGATCGCGATGATGTGCTCGCGGTTGGTGAGCACGATCTTGGCGAGCGCCACGCGGTCCTGGTCCTTCATGGCGTCGCGGATCACGGCGAAGGCATCGACCGCAGCCTTGCCGTCGGGCGCGATATAATAGGGATGATTGAGATAGCGCTGGTCGATCTCCTCGCTCGGCACGAAACTCTCGATGTCGATGGTGTGGTTGCTTTCGATCTGGACCGCCTCGAGCTCCTCCGGCTCGATCTCTACATATTTGCCCTTGCGCAGTTCGTAGCCGCGTCCCTTCTGGCCGCTCTCGACCACGTCACCGGTCTCGGAGTCCACCATCTGCTGCTTGAGCCGGTTTCCGGTCTCGCGGTTGATCATGTGAAACCGCGTCTTCTCGGCCGCGGTGGTCGCCGGATAAAGCGCGACCGGGCAACTGACCAGCGAGAGCTTTAACGTTCCCTTCCAATAGGCGCGCGGGGCCATTCCGTTCTCCAGCGTTTCAAGGCATTTTGGAACCCCAACAGCCCCATCGGGTTTTGGTTCCGGGTGGGACTTCCGCCGTGATAGGCTTCAACGCCGAAAGAGAATGCGGGACCGGTCGTGCTGCGAAAACTCTCCACCTACCGACAGAAACGCGATTTCGAGAAGACACCGGAGCCGTCGGGCAAGACCGCGGTGGCGCCATCGGCGCAGCGGCGCTTCGTGATCCAGAAGCACGATGCGACGCGACTGCACTATGATCTGCGGCTCGAGTTCGACGGCGTGTTCAAGTCGTGGGCGGTGACCAAGGGACCCTCGCTCGATCCGCATGACAAGCGGCTCGCGGTCGAAGTCGAGGACCATCCGCTCGACTATGGCGATTTCGAAGGCACGATTCCGGAAGGGCAGTATGGCGGCGGCACGGTCATGCTCTGGGACCGCGGCACCTGGGAGTCCGAGGATCCCGAGCGCGGCTTCCAGAAGGGTGACCTCAAGTTCACGCTCCACGGCGACAAGCTGCATGGAAGCTGGGTGCTGGTGCGGATGAGGCATGACCGCATCGGCGGCAAGCGCACCAACTGGCTCCTGATCAAGCATCGCGACGAATATGCCAGCGAGAGCGACGACATTCTCGGCGAGGACAAGTCGGTGGCCTCCGGCCGCGCGATGGCGCAGATCGCTGATGGCAAGGGTCGCGCGCCAAAGCCGTTCATGCTGGCGAAGGGTGCCAAGGCCAAGGCCGATGCGGTCTGGCAGTCCAATCGTGCCGAGGAGCCGAAAGGGCGCACCGTCAGGCCGGCGCCCGGCGCGGCGTTGAAGCGCGGGAAGGAGGCGGCAAAGAAGAAAGCCACGATCGCGACAAACGCGAAAAAAGTCTCGGAGATGCCGGACTTCGTCGCGCCGCAGCTCTGTACCCCGGTCGAGCGGCCGCCGGCGGCCGATGGCTGGTGCCACGAGATCAAGTTCGACGGCTATCGCGTCCAGCTCCGCGTCGAGGACGGCGAGGCGACGCTGAAGACGCGCAAGGGCCTCGACTGGACCGACAAGTTCGCAGCCATCGCGAAGGAGGCGGGCGAGCTTCCCGACGCCATGATTGACGGCGAGATCGTCGCGCTGGATCACAACGGCGCGCCGAATTTCTCCTCGCTCCAGGCCGCGCTGTCGGACGGCAAGACCGAGGACCTGATCTTCTTTGCCTTCGATCTCCTGTTCGCCGAGGGGCTCGATTGCCGGCGCCTGCCACTCGGCGAGCGCAAGGACCGCCTCAGGCAAGTTCTGGACGCAGGCAAGAAGAAATCGAGCCAAATCCGCTATGTCGAGCATTTCGAGAGCAGCGGCGATGCCGTGCTGCAATCGGCCTGCAAGCTCGAGCTCGAAGGTGTGGTGTCGAAGAAGCTCGATGCGCCTTACCGGTCGGGACGAACGGAAAGCTGGACCAAGGCCAAATGCCGCGCCGGCCATGAGGTCGTGATCGGCGGCTGGAAGACCACCAACGGCAAATTCCGCTCGCTGATGGCCGGCGTGCACCGCGGCGATCATCTTGCCTTCGTCGGCATGGTCGGCACCGGCTTCGGCGCGGACACGGTCAAGCGCATCATGCCGTCCTTGAAAGCCATGGAGGCCAGGCAAAGCCCCTTCGGCGGCAAGAACGCGCCGAAAAAGACGCGCGACGTGCACTGGCTGAAGCCGGAGCTCGTCGCCGAGATCGAGTTCGCCGGGTTCACCGCCGACGGCAATATCCGCCAGGCCGCCTTCAAGGGCCTGCGGCAGGACAAGCCGGCTGAGGAGGTCGAGGCGGAAACACCCGCTGATACCGAACTCGCAAAGCCCTCGGCCAGGAAGCGGGCCGTGCCGAAGGCAGGCAAGCGGAAGGATGCCGGCACGGCCGAGGTGATGGGTGTCGTCATCTCAAAGCCCGACAAGGAGCTGTGGCCGGATGGCGGCGACGGCGCGGGCGTGACGAAGCTCGATCTCGCGCGCTATTTCGAGGCCGTCGGCGCCTGGATGATCGAGCACATCAAGGGCCGGCCCTGTTCGATCCTGCGCGCGCCTGATGGCATCGGCGGCGAAAAATTCTTCCAGCGCCATGCCATGCAGGGCACGTCGAACCTGCTGGAGCTCGCAAAGGTCTCGGGCGATCGCAAGCCGTACCTGCAGATCGATCGCGTCGAGGGGCTCGCCGCGGTCGCGCAGATCGGCGGCGTCGAGCTGCATCCCTGGAATTGTGCCCCGGACGCCTACGATACGCCGGGCCGGCTGGTGTTCGATCTCGATCCCGCGCCGGACGTCAAATTCGCCGATGTCGTGGACGCCGCCAAGGAGATGCGGCAGCGCCTCACCGACGTCGGCATGGAGAGCTTTTGCAAGACCACCGGCGGCAAGGGCCTGCACGTGGTGGTGCCGCTGCTCCACGGCGCGCGCGACAAGGTGAGCTGGAAGGAGGCCAAGGCGTTCGCGCAAGGCGTTTGCCAGTGGATGGCCGACGACGATCCCGAGCGCTATCTGCTCAACATGTCGAAGAAGCTGCGCAATGGAAAGATCTTCCTGGATTATTTGCGCAACGATCGCCTGTCGACGGCGGTGGCGCCGCTGTCGCCCCGTGCGCGCGATGGCGCGACCGTGTCGATGCCTGTGACATGGGCGCAGGTGAAGGGCGATCTCGATCCGAAGCGGTACACGGTGCGGACGGTACCGGGTCTGCTGGCGCGCTCGAAAGTCTGGGATGGCTATGACGGGGCGGCTTCGTCAATAAAGACCGCGATGAAGAAGCTCGCGGAGAAGAAGAAGTAGGGTGGGCAAAGCGAAGCGTGCCCACCATCTTTCTTATTGCGGCGAAGAGGTGGGCACGGCGCGTTGCGCCTTTGCCCACCCTACGAGGCCGCTACAGCTCCTTGCGCTAGATCCGTCCGAGCAACAGCAGGATCAGCAGGATGACGATGACGAGCCCGAGGCCGCCGCCGCCATAATAGCCGGTGCCGTAGAACGGGCCGCCGCCGATACCGCTGAAGCCGCCGAGCAGCGCGATGACCAAAATGATCAGAATGATCGTACCGATAGACATGCTAGTCTCCTCCAGCCCTTTGTTGAAAGGGTCGTTTGCACCTGTCCCGTGGTGCGAGGGCAACTTGCCGCAGGTTCTATAGTTCCCACGATGAAACACGGCGAACGGGGCCAACTTGCATGGAACCTTTGCTAGTCCAGGCGGCATGACTATGTGAGGATCAGTCACCACAGGGCAGCGCCATGTCAGCACCGCTTGTCGTCTCCATTCCGCATCGTCTCGGCCGCGAGGAAGCCGTGCGCCGGCTCAAGACCGGGCTCGGCCGCGCCGCCGCCAGCATTCCCGTGATGCAGGTCGAGGAAGAGCGCTGGAACGGCGACAGCATGAATTTTCGCATCCGCGCGCTCGGGCAGATCGCGAGCGGTCAGGTCGATGTCGCAGACGACCACGTCAAGGTTGAGGTTGTGTTGCCGTGGCTGTTGCAGCGCTTCGCCGAGATGGCGCAGGCGACCATCCGCAAGCGCGGGCAGCTGCTGCTGACCAAGGACGGGGGCAAGTAGCCGTCAGCTACGAGCGCGCTGTTGCCTGGGTCTCGCCGTGCTGGCGGCACGTGCTTCGATGACCGCAGCGGGAATATCCCGGAAGGCTTGCGCGAGCGGCAATTGATTGCCGGCAAGGTCCGGCCCGGTGTAGCCGGTGATGTCGATCGTCGCGTCAACGCCCTCGAACGCGGGCCATTGTCGGCCCTCTTGCGTGAACGGCGCAAACTGGCGCCCGACCACGACGATCGCAGCCGTGCGGCCGTGTCGGCGGACAAAGGCAATGACGTGGTCTGCGTGCGCGCCCCGGACCTGCAGCGGCTGATATTCGCCCTGCGCGAACACATCGGCGAGTTCGTTGCGCAGTTTGAGCAGGTGCCGCGTCCAGGCCAGCTTGAGCTGGCCGTTCGGCCAGGTCTTGGTCAGCCCGCGCCAGTCCGGCGCTTCCAGTGACGTCAGCGCCGTCTGCCGCGCGGCAAAGTCCACCGGGCGGCGGTTGTCGGGATCGACCAGCGACAGGTCCCAGTATTCGGTGCCCTGGTAGAAGTCCGGCACGCCGGGCAGCGTCGCCTTGAGCGTGAGCTGGCTCAGCGAATTCAAGGCGCCGAGCAGCGCGACGCGGCGTGCCAGGATTTGCAGCGCGTCCGGGAACTCGCTGGATTGTACTGGATCGAGGATCTTCCCGATGAAGCTCGCGACGCCGTTCTCATAGGCCTCGTGCGGGTTGAGCCAGCTGGTCTCCTCCTTGCCCTCGCGCGCGGCCTTGAGCGCATAGGCCTGGATGCGCTCGACGAAGCCAGCATCGGCCGTCTCCCCAAGCGGCCAGGCGCCGAGCAGGGTCTGGTAGAGCATGTATTCGAACGTCGCCGACGGGGCGCGCAGATTGCCGTCGAGCGCGAGATGCGGCGCGTTCAGGACTTTCCAGCGCGCCACCGCACTGGTCCATTCGCCGGGAATTTCGCTGAGCGCCGCGATCCGCGCGCGCGCGTCCTCGCCGCGCTTGGTGTCGTGGGTCGCGGTCGCCGTCATCCCTTGCGGCCATTCGTTGGCACGCGCGCGCATGGCCTCATGGAAGGCAGGTACCGTGAGGCCGTTGCTCGCGGGGTCGCCGCCGACCTCGTTCAAGGCGAGCAGCCGGTGGGATTGATAGAACGCGGTGTCCTCCAGCGACTTCGCCATCATCGGTCCCGTGAACTGCTGCACCTTCAGCGCGAAGCGGCGCACCCGCGGGGCGCTGTGCGGGGGACGGCCGGGTTTGAGCAGGTCCATGGTCAGCGCGTCGCGCAGGAAGTCGAAGATGCCTTCATCCGCAGCGAACCATTCCGCGCGGGCCCGTTCGATGGTGTCGTCGATCAGCTTGCGGTCGAGCGCGGTCGGGCCGCTATGCGTCAAATAGGTGCGATAGACCGGGAAGTGCAGCACGTACAATTCGAGCGCCTGCCGCAGGCTGTCGGCGGAGAAGTCGCGGGTCGAGTAATGTCCGTTGGCGATCCGCGCGAGCAGGCGAGTCAGCACGGTGAATTCGCTGGTCAGCAGCGTCTCCAGCACGCGCCGCTTGGCGTCCTTGACGTAAGGCGCCAGCTGTGGCGCGCGGTTGCTGATCTGCCGCCAGGTCTCGTTCAGCGCCTGCAGCCCTTTCGCGTCGACCAGAACCTGAGTGATGACATTCATCCACTCATAGCCCGTGGTGCCCTGAACGCCGGCAAAACGCGGCAGGCGCTCGTGCTCGCACAGGATCTTTTCGATCACGGTATAGAACGGTTTGGTGTTGCCTTGCGCGTCGCGCACCAGCCGGCGCAGCCGCTGGCAATATTGTGCGGGATCGCGCAGGCCGTCGATGTGATCGAGGCGGATGCCTTGCAGCTTGCCGTCGGCAATGAGCTGCTTCACCAGCCGGTGCGTGGCGGCGAACGTGCTCGCGTCCTCGACCCGCAGGCCCGCAAGCCCGTTGACGTCGAAGAAGCGGCGATAGTTGATGTCGCTGGAGGCGAGCCGCCAGTGCCCGAGCTTGTAGTGCTGGCGCTCCAGCAGATGATGCAGCGCCAGCGTCTGCGCCGGACGATCCTTGGCGGAACGATAGGTGGCGAGACCGCGTTCGATGATGTCGGCGCTGCCTGCGATCTCCTTGAGCTCCGCCTTGAAGCCGGGCGCTTCCCTGCGGTTGGGGCGACGCAGCCCGGTGTAGCGGGCCGCGAGCGCGAGCAGGCGCTTGCCGGCCTCGGTCTCGGCGGCGTCGGCTTCCTTCACGATCACGCGCAGCATTTCGCCATAGCGTTCCGGCGCGATCGGCAGGCGATGCTCGAAATACCAGGCGGAAAAACTGCCTTCATCGGCATCGTAGCGCAGCTCGATGTCGCCGCGCTCCAGCGCCTCACCGTAGGGCGAGCCGAGGATCGGCAGCAGCACGCCGCCGCGGGCACGATAGGCCAGTTGATCCCAGTCGATGTCGAAGGAAACCGCATGCGGCGAGGCCTGGCCCCATTCCAGCACGTCCAGCCACCAGGGATTGTCGGCAAAGTGCACGCCGACATGGTTTGGTACGAAGTCGATGATAAGGCCGAGGTCGTGCTGCGTGAGGGCGTCGCTCAGCCGGGCAAAGCCGGCCTCGCCGCCGAGCTCGGGATTGAACTGACTGTGGTCGACGGTGTCGTAGCCGTGGGTCGAGCCCTTGCGCGCCTTCATCACCGGCGAGGCGTAGAGATGCGTGATCCCGAGTGCCTTGAGGTAAGGCACGACCGCGGCGGCCTTGTCGAAGTCGAAATCCGCGGTGAGCTGAAGCCGATAGGTCGCCAGAGGAATGGCAGGAGGCATGCTAACCTCCGAGATGCCAGATCACCGACCAGGGTGGGAGCCGATCGCCGCTGACAGAGCCCCAGATCGGCGTGTCTGTCGCGTCGCTGGGACGTGCGATGTCCTTGTCCGAGAGATTGGTGGTCAGGAGCAGCCTCGCGCCGTCGCCCATGCGCCAATGCGCGGTGAGCAGGCCGCTATCGGCCGTCTCGGCATCGCCGAACCTCGCACCCTTCAGCCGCGGTGCGATCTCCTTGTGACGGAGCGCGAGCAGCTCCCGCACCAGCGCCAGCCGCGCATCCTGCTCCGGCGTGTGGCCGGTCCAATCCAGCACGGCCGATTGCAGCGTTTTGGGATCGAGTGGATCGGGGACCTCGTCGCCGTATTTCTCGTAGGCCCAGGCATATTCCTGCTTGCGCCCCTTGCGCACGGCATCGGCAAGGCCACCCTGGAAATCGCAGAAGAACGGGAAGGGCACCGTGGAGCCCCATTCCTCGCCCTGAAACAGCATCGGCACCATCGGCGCGAGCAGGGTGACCGCGAGCGCGGCTTCGATCTGCCGCGGCGATGCCAGGCTCTCGAGCCGATCACCGAACGGGCGATTGCCGATCTGGTCGTGGTTTTGCAGGAAGTTGACGAAGGTCGCCGGCGGCAGCTCGCCGCTCGCCTCGCCGCGCGGCTTCTTGCCCCAGAACTCCGAGATCTCGCCCTGGTAGACGAAGCCCGAGGTGAGCGCGCGCGCAAGATCCATGCTTGGCGTCTGGTAGTCGGCGTAATAGCCCGCGAGCTCGCCGGTCAGCATCACGTGCCAGACGTGGTGATAGTCGTCGTTCCACTGCGCGCGATATTTGCCGTTGGGCGGATCTTGCCCGGCATCGAGCAGGCTGGCGCGATTGTCGCCGTTCTCCAGCACGAGATGGATGTGCCGTCCCGTGGCCTTGGCGAGCTCGCCGGCGGCGACACTGAGGTCCTGCAACATCGACTGCTCGCCCGGGATCGCCATGACGTGATTGGCGGCATCCAGTCTCAGGCCGTCGAAGCGGTAGTCGGTGAGCCAGGACAGCGCGTTCTCGACCGCGAAGGCCCGGACCTGCGGCACGCGATAATCGATCGCGCTGCCCCAGGGCGTATGCGCATCGGTGAAGAAGGCCGGCGCATAGCGGCCGAGATAATTCCCCTCGGGGCCGAAATGATTGTAGACGACGTCGAGGAACACCATCAGTCCGCGCAGATGCGCCTCGTCGATCAGTGTCTTCAGGTCCTCGGGCCGGCCATAGGCGCTGTCGGGCGCGTACCAGAGCACGCCGTCATAGCCCCAGCCGCGGCGGCCGGCGAAATCGGCCAGCGGCATCAATTCCAGCGCGGTGATTCCGGTCGCAACGAGATGATCGAGCTTGTCGATCATGGCGCGGTAGGTGCCCTCAGGCGTGAAGGTGCCGACATGGGTCTCGATCAGTACCGTCTCTTCCCAGGGACGTCCGCGCCAATCGCGCGCGCGCCACGCGAAGGCATCATGATCGACGACTTCGCTCGGTCCAAAAACGTCGTCCGGCTGGAACGCGGATGCGGGATCGGGTACGTCGATCTCGTCGTCGATCCTGAACTGGTAGGGACTGCCGACGGGCAGGCCGGCAATCTCGGCGACATACCAGCCATCCTGCCGGCGCTGCATCGCGTGCCTTCTGTCGAGCAGGAGATCGACTCGGCGAGCGCCGGGCGCCCACAGCCGGAACGACACGCCGTCCTTGGTCGGCCTCGCCCCGAACGATGGTCTCATAGCGCCCCCGCGAAGGCGAGCACGGAGCGCGGCGGCGCCTTGCTGTCGCTTCCGGGCTGCAAATCAACACTGTTCGGTCTGGCATCGGTGGTGTTCAGGATCTGCTGCCAGCTTTTGTACTCGGCCATTTTGGGCAATTTGAATGCGATCTCTTCGGGGGCGGCGTTCAGTACGATAAAGATCGCGGCGCTCCCCGGTTCCATCGGCCCCATCACATAGGAGAGGAACCGCCCTTCCGGGAATTTCCAGTCGTTCTCCGTCATCTCGTCGCCGGCGGGCGTCAGCCACAGCGCGCCGTAGGAGACGCCGTCCTTGGGCCGGCCGTCGAGCCAGCGATGGCTGCGAAGTTGCGAGAAGCGGCGGCGGATCTCGGCGAGCCCGGCGACGAAATCGACCATGTCGTCGCCGTCCTTGCCGAGATTGTCCCAGCCGACCCAGCCGACCTCGTTGTCCTGGCAATAGGCGTTGTTGTTGCCGGACTGCGAATTGCCGACCTCGTCGCCGGCCAGGATCAGCGGAACGCCCTGCGCCAGCATCAGGCAGGCCAGCACGTTCTTGCGAAGCTGCCGCCGCAGCCCGAGAATCTCGGGATCGTCGGTCGGACCCTCGACACCGCAATTGTTGCTGTGGTTGTCGCTGGAGCCGTCGCGATTGTCCTCGCCATTGGCCTCGTTGTGCTTCTCGTTGTAGCTGAAGAGGTCGGCGAGCGTGAAGCCGTCATGCACCGTGATGTGGTTGATGCCGGCGCGCGGTCGCCGTCCGTCATGGTTGAACAGGTCGGATGAGGCTGTCATGCGGCTGGAGATGTCGCCAATCAGGCTGCCTTCGCCGCTCCAGTAGCGGCGCATGGCGCTGCGATACCGATCGTTCCACTCCGACCATTGGGAAGGGAATGCGCCGACCTGGTAGCCGCCGAGCCCGAGATCCCAGGGTTCGGCGACGAGCTTCACCGCCGCCAGCACCGGGTCCTGCCGGATCGCCGTCAGGAACGAGCTGCCGCGATCATAGCCGTTCGGTCCGCGCGCGAGCGTGGTGGCGAGGTCGAAGCGGAAGCCGTCGACATGGCAGACCTCGACCCAGTAGCGCAGCGAATCCATCACCATCTGGAGCACGCGCGGATGGGTGAGGTTCACCGACGAGCCGCAGCCGGTGAAGTCGTCGTAATAGCGCGGGTTCTCGCGGTTCAGCCAGTAATAGGAGGCATTGTCGATGCCGCGGTAGCACAGGGTCGGACCGAGGTGATTGCCTTCGGCCGTGTGGTTGTAGACGACGTCGAGCATCACCTCGATGCCGGCATCGTGCAGGCGCGCGACCGTGGTGCGGAAGGAATCGAGCGCATTGTCCTGGGCGTAGCGCGGTTCGGGCGCAAAGAAGGACAGCGTGTTGTAGCCCCAGTAGTTGACGAGCTTCTTCTCGACCAGAATGCGGTCGTCGATGAAGCTGTGGATCGGAAGCAGCTCGACGGTGGTGACGCCGAGCGTTTTCAAATGCTCGATCATCGCCGGCGACGACAGGCCGCCATAGGTGCCGCGCAAATTCGGCGGCACGTCGTCGCGCTTCTGCGTCAGACCCTTGACGTGGGCCTCGTAGATGATGGTGTCTTCCCAGGGGATGTTGGGCCGGATCTCGCGACGGCCCCAGTTGAAGGTCTCGTCGACGACGACCGCCTTGGGCATGCCGCGCGCGTTGTCGCGCCGGTCGAAGGAGAGGTCCTCGCGCGGCGAACCGGTGCGATAGGCGAAATGGGCATCGCTCCAGACCAGCCGCCCGGCGAGCCGTTTGGCGTAGGGGTCGAGCAGCAGCTTGTTGGCGTTGAAGCGGTGGCCGTGCTCGGGCTCGTAGGGGCCGTGCACGCGATAGCCGTAGAGCTGGCCCGGCGAGATGTCATTGAGATAGCCGTGCCAGACGTCCTCGGTCCGCTCGGGCAGCTCGACACGCTCGAGTTCGCGCCTTCCTTGCGTGTCGAACAGGCACAGCTCGACCTTCTGCGCATTGGCGGAGAACAACGCGAAATTGGTGCCGCGTCCGTCCCAGCTTGCGCCAAGGCGTGCGGGCGATCCAGCAGTCAGGCGCATCGGTCAGCTTTCCGGAACGAGAAAGATCGCGGCGAGCGGCGGAATGGTGAGGCGAAGCTCGGGCACCTTGCCGCCAGCGGCATGAACCTCGCCGATGTTTCCGACATTGGTGCCGCCGTAATGGGCGGAGTCCGAATTGAACACCTCTTTCCACTTGCCGGCGAAGGGCACGGGGACGCGATAGTTGCGATAGACGTTGGGCGAGAAGTTGATGATCACGAGACACCGTGCGTGCTCGTCGAATCCCTTGCGCAGCCAGGCGAACACGTTGCGGTTGGCGTCATCCGTGATCAGCCATTCGAATCCGCCCTGTTCGCAATCCATCTGGTGCAGCGCCGGCACCGCGCGATAGAGCCGGTTGAGGTCGCGGATCAGCGCCTGGATGCCGGAATGGTACTTGTATTCGAGCAGGTGCCAGTCGAGCGACTGGTCGTGATTCCATTCGCGGCTTTGCGCGATCTCCGCGCCCATGAACAGTAGCTTCTTGCCGGGGTGGCCGAACATGAAGCTGTAATAGGCGCGCAAATTCGCAAAGCGCTGCCATTCGTCGCCGGGCATGCGGCCAAGGATCGAACGTTTGCCGTGCACGACCTCGTCATGCGACAGCGGCAGGATGAAGTTCTCCGAGAAGGCGTAGTGCAGGCCGAACAGGATATCGCCGTGATGATGCTTGCGGTGGATCGGATCCTTGCTGATGTAGTTCAGCGTGTCGTGCATCCAGCCCATGTTCCACTTGTAGCCGAAGCCGAGCCCGCCGAATTCGACCGGGCGCGAGACCTGCGGCCACGCGGTGGATTCCTCGGCCGCCGTGGTCACCTGCGGGAAGCGCGCGTACAATTCGGTGTTGAAGCGGCGCAGGAACGCGATCGCTTCGATGTTCTCGCGGCCGCCATACTGGTTCGGAATCCAGGCGCCCGGCGGGCGGCTGTAGTCGAGATAGAGCATGGAGGCGACCGCATCGACGCGCAGGCCGTCGATCGCGTAACGCTCGAGCCAGAACAGCGCATTCGACACCAGGAAGTTCGTCACTTCGGTGCGGCCGTAATTGTAGATCAGCGTGCCCCAGTCGAGGTGGCGGCCCTGGAGCGGATTGGCATGCTCGTAGAGCGAGGTGCCGTCAAAGCTGCCGAGCCCGTGCGGATCGTCGGGGAAATGGCCGGGCACCCAGTCGAGCAGCACGCCGACGCCCTCGCGATGGCAGGCGTCGACCAGCGCGGCAAAATCCTCAGGCCCGCCGAAGCGGCTGGTCGGCGCATAGAGGCCGGTCGGCTGATAGCCCCAGGAGCCGTCGAATGGATGCTCGCTGACGGGCAGGAATTCGAGATGGGTAAAGCCCATGTCGCGGGCATAGGCCGGCAGCTGCTCGGCCAGCTCGCGATAGGTGAGCCATTCGCCGCCGTTCTTGCGCCGCCAGGAGCCGAGATGGACCTCGTAGATCGACATCGGCGCCGAGAGCGCGTTGATGCCATCCGGCGCCGGGCGCGGGCGTGCGAGATGTGCCTCGTCGAACACGATGGAAGCCGTCTTCGGCCGCACCTCGCTCGCAAAGGCCATGGGATCGGACTTCAGCGGCACCTGATGGCCGTGCGGCCCGATGATATCGAACTTGTAGTGGTCGCCGGCCTTGGCGTGCGGGATGAACAGCTCCCAATAACCGGCACCGCGGACCCGCATCGGATGGCGCCGCGCGTCCCAGAAATTGAAATCGCCGACCACGGATACGCGCCGCGCATTCGGCGCCAGCACGACGAAGCCGATGCCGTCGATGCCTTCGAGCCGCATCGGATGCGCGCCGAGCTTGTCGTAGAGGCGCTGATGGGTGCCTTCGCCGAGCAGATAGAGATCGAAATCGGTCAGGATCGGCGGGAAGCGATAGGCGTCCTCGAACTCGACGATGTTGTCGCCGAACCTGGCGCGGAGCTGATAGCGCTTCGAGCCGTTCGGCAAGGCGCCGATGAACAGGCCCGAAGCGTGGACGCGATCGAGCTTCGCCACCTCGCCATGTTCGCCCACCGCCTCGACATTGGTGGCCTCGGGGAGGAACGCGCGCACCACGCTCTTGCCGCCCTCGGGATGCAACCCGAGATAATGGAAGGGGTCGGAGTGGCGGCCCTCGATGATCGCGTAGGCCTCGGCTGGCAGTTTAGGCATGGGCTTCGCTCTCATTGGACAGAATGCGAAGCAGTCCGGTCAGCGGCGCGCGGAGCCCCTCAGGCCGGTGGGACAGCTCGTACTCTACTTCGTCGAAGGCTTGATCAAGCAGGAAAAACCTTAACAGGCCTTCCGCGGATTGCCGATCTTCCGGCCACAGCCGGCGATCGGTCATGGCTTCGCGGTAAGCGTTAAGGAATGTCGCGGCGGCGCGTTCGCGCCATTCGCCGAGTGCGGTCGTGAGCCGGTCCTGCTCGTCGGATGCGCCCGTCAGCGCGCGGCCGAGCGCTGTGTTAACCGAAAGCTCAATCGAGCGGATCAGGCCGGCGACGTCGCGTGCGGCCGGTGCCTTGCGCCGCTTGTCGGCCAGCGCGAGATGCGGATTGCCGTCGAAGTCGATGATGAAGATATCGTCCTTCACGATCAGGATTTGCCCGAGGCGGAAGTCGCCATGATGACGGATGTTCAACCCGCCGATGTCGGATGGCAAGAGTGCATAGAGGTGGTCGGGCAGGGTCGTGCGCACCGCGACGAGCTGGTCGATCAGAGGCCGGTCGGCCTCGCGCAGGCCGTCGCGGCTGTCGGCCAGCCGTTCGAAGATCCGCTCGGCCCGTGCCTTGAGCTCGGATGCCCAGCGCTCGACATGCGCGGGGCCGATCGGCTCCGGCGCGAGATCATCGGGCCTTGCGGCGGCGAGAGCGACATGCAGCTCGGCGAGCCGCCGGCCGATCTGCGCCATGAAGTGCAGATAAGGCGCCTGCTCCTGGGTCTCTCGGGGCGCTTCGCTCATCGGCGCCAACCGCTGCTCGTCGATATAGCGGTCGAGATAACCCGTGGTGACGGTCCAGCCGTCGCCCTGGTTCTCGACATAGGCGTGCAGCACGCCGACCGCGCTGCTTCGATCGCCTTCGACCAGCTCGACACTGCCGAGCAACGCCGGCGTATTGGCAAAGTGCGCGACGTCAGTGAGGTAGGAGCCGATCTCGATCTCGGGATTGATGCCGCCTTCGAGCTGGCGATAAATCTTGGCGACGTACTGGTTGTCGACCAGCGCCGTGCTGTTCGACTGCTCGATGGCGCGGATGCGTTCGGGCTCCTTGATGATGTAATCGGCGAACCGGCTGGTCGCCTTGAACTCCAGGCGCAGATTGTTCTCTTCCACCACCAGGTTCTGCGACAGATTGCGCAGGAACAGGCCGATGAAGATCTGCTCGGTCGCGACGTCGAGCAACGTACCCTCGCGCGCGCCCTGACGCACGGCGGCGAGCGCCTTCGGGTTGAAGCGTTCGCGGTCGAAGCGCACCCATTCGATCTGCATCGCCAGCACGTAGCGCGCCGTGGCATCCTGTTGCGGGGTTTCGAAGATCGCGATCCAGGGCCTGTTGTCGCCGATGTCGCAGAACGGCACCGCCGAGGTCAGCGTCGGCTTGATCTGCTTGGGATCTTGCTCGGGATACCAGCGCGTGCGCGACAGGAAGCCTGGCAGCACCTCGTGCTCGAACACGCCGCGCTCGCGCGCCAGCGACACCCAGGTCGAATTGACCGGCACCACCAGCGTCTCGAACTCAGGCACCGCGCGCGGCGTCACCGGCTCGGACTTGTTGCGCTCGGTGAGCTGGAACCAGTAGAAGCCGTAAGGCCCCAGCGTGATCATGTAGGGCACCTCGCCGATCGGCGGAAAACGCGTGCGTCCGAGCATCTCCTGCGGAATGCGGTCCTTCCACGGCGACAGATCGAGCTCGGTCGCCTGGGCTGCGCGCGAGAGGTTGGCGACGCACAGGATCACCTCGTCGTTGTACTGCCGGACATAGGCCAGCACGGCGCGGTTGGCCGGGCGGATGAAGGTCATGGTGCCGCGGCCGAAGGCGAGGGTCGATTTGCGTACCGAGATCAGGCGCTTGGTGGCGCTGAGCAGCGAGGACAGGCTGCGCGACTGCGCCTCCACGTTCACCGACTCGTAGCCGTAGACGGGGTCCATGATCAGCGGCGCGTAGAGACGGGCGGGATCGCAGCGGGAAAAGCCGCCATTGCGGTCCGGGCTCCACTGCATCGGCGTGCGCACGCCGTTGCGGTCGCCGAGATAGATGTTGTCGCCCATGCCGATCTCGTCGCCGTAATAGATGATCGGCGTGCCGGGAAAGGACAGCAGCAGCGAGTTCATGAGCTCGATCTTGCGGCGGTCATTGTCCATCAGCGGCGCCAGCCGCCGGCGGATGCCGACATTGATGCGGGCGCGGGGATCGTTGGCGTAGGTGGTCCAGAGATAGTCGCGCTCGACGTCGGTGACCATCTCCAGCGTCAGCTCGTCATGGTTGCGCAGGAACAGCGCCCATTGGCAGCTTGCGGGAATGTCCGGCGTCTGGCGCAAGATGTCGGTGATCGGAAAGCGGTCTTCCTGCGCGATCGCCATGTAGATGCGCGGCATCAGCGGGAAGTGGTAGGCCATGTGGCACTCGTCGCCGCGGCCGAAATATTCCTGCACGTCCTCCGGCCATTGATTGGCCTCGGCCAGCAGCAGCTTGCCCTTGGAGTAGGAGTCCAGTTCCTGGCGCAGGCGCTTGATGATCGCATGCGTCTCGGGGAGGTTCTCGTTGTTGGTGCCGTCGCGTTCGCAGAGATAGGGGATGGCGTCGAGGCGGAATCCGTCGACGCCGGCATCCAGCCAGCGCTTCATCACCTGGATCAGGGCGCTGACCACGCGCGGATTGTCGAAATTGAGGTCCGGCTGGTGCGAGAAGAAGCGGTGCCAGTAGAACGCCCCGGCTTCGTGGTCCCAGGTCCAGTTCGACTTCTCGGTGTCGGTGAAGATGATCCGCGTGCCCTGGTATTTCTGGTCGGTGTCGCTCCAGACATACCAGTTGCGGGCGCTCGAACCCGGATGGCTGCGGCGCGCGCGCTTGAACCATTTGTGCTGGTCGGAGGTGTGATTGACGACGAGCTCGGTGATGACGCGCAGGCCGCGCTTCTGCGCTTCCTGGATGAAGCGCTTGAAGTCCTTCATCGTCCCGAAATCAGGATTGACCGAGCCGTAGTCGGCGATGTCGTAGCCGTCGTCGCGTCCTGGCGATGGATAGAACGGCAGCAGCCACAGCGCGGTGACGCCGAGCTCCTGGAGATAGGGCAGCTTCTCGGTCAGTCCGGCGAAATCGCCGATGCCGTCATGGTTGCTGTCGGCAAACGCCTTGACGTGGAGCTGGTAGATGATGGCGTCCTTGTACCAGAGTTCATCCACGATCTCGGCTGCCTCGGCTTTTTGGGTGTCGACGGAAGACAAAACATTCATGGCGTGATCCTTACGCCAGGCAGCGGAACAGCAGCGCCGGGTCGCGGTCGGGATCGATATATAATCTGATCCCGCCCCATTCGATGCGGGACAGTTCGCCTGTGATGAGATTTTCGAGTGCGGTGACGTGGCGGCGTGCGCCGCCGGCGTCGATGGTGAGGTCGCCGAGCGGCAACCAGACTTCGCGGACATGGCGCGAGAGGGCGATGACCGCGACGACAGTGTTGGCTGGATCGGCCGCCTCCTTGGCAAAGGCGATCGTCTCGCCGTCCTCGACGCCGAGGAAGCGCAAATTCTCCATTTGTTGAAGTGCGGCGTTATCGTTGCGGATGCGATTGAGCGCGGCGATGTAGGGCTTGATGTTGCCGGGCCGGTCCCAGTCGCGCTGCTTGATCTGGTATTTCTCGGAATCGAGATATTCTTCGCGGCCGGGAATCGCGTCATGCTCCAGCAGCTCGAACCCGCTGTAGATGCCGTAACTGCCGGACAGCGTCGCGGCCAGCGCGGCTCGCGACTTGAACGCCCAGGGCTCGCCACCCTGGAGATGATAGGGCAGCAGGTCGGGCGTGCTCACGAACAGGTTCGCCCGGTAGAAATCCCGCTCGGGATAGCGGGTCAGCTCGCCCAGATATTGCTCCAGCTCCCATTTCGCGGTGCGCCAGGGGAAATAGCTGAAGGACTGTGCAAAGCCGAGCTTGGCGAGGCCCTGCATCAGCTTCGGCCGTGCAAAGGTCTTGGAGAACAGGATCACCTCGGGATGGCGGCGGCGGATGTCGCTGATCAGCCACTCCCAGAACGGAAGCGGCGCGGTGTCGTGATTGTCGATGGCGAAGATGGTGACGCCGTGGTCGATCCAGAACAGCATGGCATCGCGAAACGCGTTCCACAGCCCGGCCCTGTCGACGGAGGCGAAATCGGGGATGACGATGTCCGAATAGGGATCATCCGCCGTCCGCACCGAGCGGTCCGGCCGCCATTTGAACCATTCCGGATGCTGCCTCAGCCAGGGATGGTCCGGCGAGCATTGCACGGCGAAGTCGAGCGCGAGCTCGAGGCCGTATTCGAGACAGGTCGCGACCAGCGCGCGGAAATCCTCGATCGTGCCGAGCTCAGGATGCAGTGCATCGTGCCCGCCCTCGGTCGTGCCGATCGCATAGGGCGAGCCGGGATCGCCTTCGGTCGCCACCGGCGCATTGTTGCGGCCCTTGCGGCGGGTGCGGCCAATGGGGTGGATGGGCGTGAAGTAGAGCACGTCAAATCCCATCGCGGCGATGTCGGGCACGCGCGCGATGCAGTCACGGAGCGTGCCATGCTGGCCGGGGCTCTGGCCCTGGCTGCGCGGCATCATCTGATACCAGCCGCCGAAGCGCGCTCTGTCGCGGTCGACGATCAGCGGGAAGTTCTGCGAGCGGGTCAGGTCGGGCCGCGACTGGCTCTCAGCCATGGCCGCGCCGAGATCGGCTGCCAGCAGCGAGCCGACGTCGCCGGTCTGAAGATAATCCTCGCATTGCTTCACGATGACCGCCGCAGCGTCCTGCCGGGCGCCATGTGCCTTGGTCAGGAGGCCGGCGCCCTCGATCGCGTCGAGGCTGACGTCCGCACCGGCGCGCCGCTTGCGCTCAACCCCGTGCGACCAGGTGGCGAACTCGTCGGTCCACGCTTCGATCGCATAGACATATTGGCCGGGCTCGCCGGGGGTGAAGGCGCCGGACCAGCGGTCATTGCCGTGATGGATCATCGGCTCGCTCCGCCATTCCCGGTCCTGTTCTCCTCGCCAGATCAGCGCGGCACCGATCACCGCGTGGCCGCCGCGATAAATGTCCGCCCAGACGTCGACCCGTTCGCCCGCAATCCGCTTCACCGCGAAACGGCCGCTGTCGATCGAGGGATAGATATCTTCGATGAGGAAAGCGCTGCCGGCTGCGGCACTCTCGACAGTTTGAATTGTCTTGTTCACGGTGATGCCATTGACAAGAAAGCAGGAGCCCGTTTCCCTTGTCGGGAACCTACGCTTGATACCAATATAGAAAGCCGCTTGTGTGTCATTGGTTCCCTTGGGAACGGCAGGCACGGTCTGCGAGTTAGCCCTGACTAACCTCTTCCACGACCTCGTTAAATTCCCTGCCCCCGGCCGGATGACGGCCTGCAAGCTGCGTGCCGAATGGATCTTTTAGCTCAAGCCCGGATCAAGGGCGTTCAGTCCGAATTCGTCGATGCCCTCGGAAAGCTGCGGGTCACCGATCCCGTGGCCCTCAAATCCATCCTCGAGGCCCTGCCGGAGAAGCGGGTTTACCGCTTCGTCGGCGGGCCCGTGGTGGTGCGCGCCCTGGGACATCCGCGCACCGAATTGACGACAATCGGCGCGCCGCCGCTGCAATGGACATTGCGCGCAAACGGCAATGTGATCGCGCAAGGCGAGACCCACGAGCCCGTGATCGCCTGGCCCGCCGGCCTGCCGCTCGGTTATCATCGGTTGACGCTGACCGATGCCAAGGGTGTTGCGGAAGAGGTGCCGATGATCGTGGCGCCCGAACGCGCCTTCGGCGGCGATTTCGCCCGTGGCTGGCTGCTTGCCGTTCAGCTCTACAGCGTCCGCTCGGACCGCAATTGGGGCATTGGCGATTTCACCGACCTCGCCGATCTCGTCCGGCTCGCCAGGCAGCTCGGCGCCGATGGCGTCGGGCTCAATCCGCTGCATGTTCTGTTCGACAACCACCCCGCCGATTGCAGCCCCTATTCGCCGAACAGCCGGCTGTTTCTCAACCCGCTCTATATCGACGTCGAGGCGATCCCGGAGTTTGCCGCCGACCTCGTCCCCGACGCGGCGGCGACCGCCGCGCGGCTGCGCGAAGGCGACCGTGTGCCCTATGCGGACATGGCGGCGCTGAAATGGCTCGGCCTGCGCGCCGCCTACAACAGTTTCGTGACGAGCGCGAGCGAGGCGCGCCGCAATGAATTCGACGCCTTCCGCGCGGACCGCGCGCCGCTGTTGTCCCGCTTTGCCTGCTTCGAGGTGCTGCGGCATCGCTTCTCCGGGCCTTGGTGGGAGTGGCCGCAAGAGTGGCAGCAGCCGGATGAAGCCAAATGCGCCGAGCTCCGCAACGGTCCCGACAAGCGCGAGGTCGAGTTCGTCGAATTCGTGCAATGGACGGCCGATAGCCAATTGCAGTCCGCCAAGGAATTGGCCGGCCAGCTCGGCATGCGCGTCGGGCTCTATCTCGACGTCGCCGTCGGCGTGCAGTCCAACGGCTTCGACGCCTGGAACGAGCAGATGGCGATTTCGCGCCATCTCGCCGTCGGCGCGCCGCCCGACGTGCTCAACACCGTCGGACAGGATTGGGGCCTTGCCGGCTTCAATGCCGGTGGTCTGGAGGCGCAATCCTTCGTGCCGTTCGCCGACATGCTGGCCGCCTCGATGCGCCATGCCGGCGCGATCCGGCTCGATCACGTGCTGGGCTTGAAACGGCTGTATCTGGTGCCGCGCGGCTTCAAGCCGGACAACGGCGCCTACGTGCAGATGCCGTTCGAGGCGCTGCTCGGCGCCGTGGTGCGCGAGAGCGCGGCGCACAAATGCATCGTGATCGGCGAGGACCTCGGCACCGTGCCGGAAGGTTTCCGCGAGACCATGCAGGATTTCGGCATCTGGTCCTACCTGGTCATGATGTTCGAGCGCGACGATGCCGGCCGCTTCCGCAATGCCGACCATTACCGGCCCAACGCGCTGGTCACGCTGAACACGCATGATCTGTGCACCTATGCCGGCTGGCGCTCCTTCAGCGATCTCAAGATGAAGCGCTCGCTCGGGCTCGACCCTGGCGAGAACGACCAGGCGCGCTGGGATGCGCTCGGCAGGCTCGACGAGATCCTGCGCCAGAACGGCATCAACGCCAACGATCTCTATTCGGTGCTCGCCTTCCTGTCGCGGACGCCGTCGCGTCTGCTGGCGGTGTCGCTGGAGGATCTGCTCGGCGTAATTGACCAGCCCAACATTCCCGGTACGATCGATGAGCATCCGAACTGGCGCCAGCGCCTGCCGGTGGCGCTCGACAAGATCGCCGCCAAGGTCGATGTTACGGCCTTGAAGGCGGCGACGCGGGAACGCTCGTTGACCGGCGGGAGTTGAAACGGCGGATTTTCCGGGGCTCGTGACACATTGGCTCAGAGGATCGAGGACTATGCGCTGATCGGCGATTGCGAGACCGCAGCGCTGGTCGGGCGCGACGGCTCGATCGACTGGCTGTGCTGGCCGGCCTTCGATTCAGATGCCTGCTTTGCCGCGATCCTCGGTACGCACAAGAACGGCCGCTGGCTGATCGCGCCAAGCGAGGACACGACCTCCATCTCGCGCCGCTATCTCGGCAACACCCTCATCCTCGAAACGCGCTTCGAGACCAGGAGCGGCACCGTTGCGCTGATCGACTTCATGCCGCCGCGCGGCAAGGCCTCCGACATCGTGCGGCTGGTCCGCGGCCTCAGGGGCACGGTGAAGATGCGGATGGAGCTTGTCATCCGCTTCGGCTTCGGCGTCGACATTCCCTGGGTGCGACGCATCGACCATTCGCTGCTGGCGATCGCCGGCCAGGACATGACGGTGCTGCGCACCCCGGTGGAGACCCGCGGCGAGGATCTCACCACGGTCTCCGACTTCGACGTGAAGGCGGGTGAGACCGTGCCGTTCGTGCTGACCTACGGCCCCTCGCATCTCGATCCGCCCGCGCCGATCGATCCGGAGATCGCCTTCCAGGAGACCGAGAAATTCTGGAACGAATGGTGCAGCCGCTGCACCCGCGACGGCGAATATCACGATCTGATCGTACGCTCGCTGATCACGCTGAAGGCGCTGACCTTCGCCCCCACCGGCGGCATCGTCGCGGCGCCCACCACCTCGTTGCCGGAAAAGCTCGGCGGCGCCAGGAACTGGGATTACCGCTTCTGCTGGCTGCGCGATGCGACCTTCACGCTGCTGGCGCTGATGAACTCGGGTTACACCGAGGAAGCGTTGGCCTGGCACAATTGGCTGCTGCGCGCGGCGGCAGGCTCGCCGGCGGACATGCAGATCATGTACGGCATCTGGGGCCAGCGGCGTCTGCTGGAATGGGAAGCGGGCTGGCTCGACGGTTATGAGGGCGCCCAACCGGTGCGCGTCGGCAACGCCGCGCATGCGCAGCTCCAGCTCGACGTCTACGGCGAACTGATCGACGCCTTCCACCAGTCGCGCATGGCGAAGCTGAAGCTCGACGACGAGACGACCTGGGCGCTGGAATGCGCCGTGCTCAACCATCTCGCCGAGGTCTGGGACCGTCCCGATAACGGCATCTGGGAGCTGCGTGGACAGCCCAGGCACTACGTGTTCTCCAAGGTCATGACCTGGGTCGCCTTCGACCGCGGCATCAAGAGCGCCGAGACCTTTGGCTTCAAGGCGCCGCTGCTGCATTGGCGTGCCCTGCGCGAAGCCATTCATCGCGATGTCTGCAACAAGGGATTTGACGCGGAGGAGAATGCCTTCGTCGACTTCTATGGTTCAAAACTGCTCGATGCCAGCGTGCTACTGCTGCCGGCCGTCGGCTTTCTGCCGCCATCGGACCCGCGCATTGGGGGCACCATCGCCGCCGTCGAGAAACACATGATGCGCGACGGTTTTGTGCTGCGCCACGATCCCCGCGAAGTGTCCGAGGAGACGCAGCCGATCGAGGGCGCGTTCCTGGCGTGCAGCCTGTGGCTGGCCGATGCGCATGTGCTGGCCGGCGATCTCGACAAGGCTCAAGTGTTGCTCGATCGCGTGGTCGGCATCGCGAACGACGTCGGCCTCTTGGCCGAAGAATATGATTCAGGCGCCCAACGCCAGACCGGCAATTTCCCGCAGGCCTTGACCCACATCGCGCTGATCAACACCGCGCACAATCTCTCGGCCGCGAGGCAGGAGAGCGAGAAGCCGGCGGTTCAGCGGTCGAAGTAAGGGGGAGGGAGCGCACCTCCGTCGCGGCGCCAGTCGAGTCTCATCTCATCAGATCTCAGCCCACCCCGTTCCGCTTCAAGATCACCTCCATCGCCTCCGCAAAGCCGTCCTGTTCGTTGGTTGCGGTGACGTGGGTGGCCTGGTCCTTGACGCTGTCGGTGGCATTGCCCATGGCGATCGAGGTGCCGCTGACGCGGAACATCGCAAGGTCGTTCTGCATGTCGCCGATGGTGGCGACCGCGTCGGTGGAAATACCAAGGCGCTTGGCCATGGCCTGCACGAAGGTGCCCTTGTCGAAGCCGGGCGGGGTGATGTCGAGATAATAGGTCTGCGAGCGCACCGCGGTGGCCGCGCTGCCCAGCGCCTCCTGCATCGCCTTCTCGCAACGCTCGAGGCCGGCGGCATCGGCGCTGGCGCCGACGATCTTGCAGGCGTTCGCAAGGTACGGCGAGAAATCCGTCACGATGGTGGGATCGGAGCGGATCGTGTGCTGCTCGTGCGCGACGTATTTACCATCAGGGTTGTCGATCAGCCATTTGTCGGTGGTGAAGAGCCAGATGTCGGCGCCGAACTCCCGGAGGATCTGCAACGATCGTTCGGCGGCGTTCGCCGGGATCAGGTGCTGCTCGACCGGATGCATCTCGGGATCGACGATCGAGGAGCCGTTGAACGGACCGATCGGCAGCCAGAGCGCCAGCGGCTCGACCAGGAACCGCATGCCGATCGCTGGGCGGCTGGAGGTGATGGTGAAGCCGATGCCGGCCTTGTGCAGTCGCTGGACCGCGGACTGCGCGCGCTCCGTCAGCGTCTTGTCCTTGGTCAGCAGCGTGCCGTCGACGTCGGAGACGACCAGTGAGATTTTCGTCATGGCAGGACCTCAGGGTTTGTCGGCCTCAGCGTTTCGCCCCGCTCAGCTTTAATTGCCGGACCACGCCGTCAACGATCGCCTCGACGGATTCATCGATCGAGACGGTGACGACGTGCTCGCCAGCCTCGGGCGGCTCCAGCGTCGTGAATTGGCTCGTCAGCAGTTCGGGCGGCATGAAATGGCCCTTGCGTTGCGCGAGGCGGGCGGCGATCAGCTCCCTAGTGCCCCTCAGGAAGACGAAGCGGACGTCGTCGCGTCCGCGCAGAAGCACGTCGCGATAGGTGTGCTTCAGCGCCGAGCAGGCGATGATCACGTGCTCGCCTTTATCGCAAACCCGCGCAATCTCGTCGGCGATGGCGTTGAGCCAGGGCCAGCGGTCCTCGTCGGTGAGGGGGTGGCCGGCTCGCATCTTCTCGACATTGCTGGCTGGGTGAAAGCTGTCGCCGTCCTCGAAACGCCAGCCGAGCCGCTGCCCGAGCGCCTCCGCAACCGTACTCTTGCCTGAACCCGACACGCCCATCACGATCAACGCACAAGGTGCTTCAACGCCCGCCACGAATTCCCTCCGGAAGCGCGGCCTGGTCGACCAGCCAGACGGTCTCACCATTCGAGCGCGCGCGTACAGCCGGCAGAGTCTCGCCATTGAGCAGGCGCGTCAAGATCGGCTGCTTGTCGTGCCCGGCAATCTCGAACAGCATTTCGCGGCAGGAGGCCAAGGCGGGCAGGGTCAGCGACACCCGCGGCACGAACGGCGCGACATTGGCCTTGGGGACGCCGACCACCCAGCGTGTGGTCTCCTCGATCGCGGGGTAGCCGGGGAAGAGCGAGGCGGTGTGGCCGTCCGGGCCCGCGCCCATCAGGACCATGTCGAACAGCGGCCGTGCCGGATCGAGGTTTTCGGCGCCGTAGAAGGACTGAAGCTCGCGCGCATAGGCCTCGGCACCCGCTTCGGGGCTTTCAGCCGTGGTGGGGATCGGGTGAATATGCCCGGACGGCGCATTGCGGTCGAGAAAGGTCGCGCGCGCGACTGCCATGTTGTTGAGGGGATCGCTCGAAGGCACGAAACGCTCGTCACCGATGAACCAGTGCACGCGGTCCCACGGGATCTTGCCGCGATACGCCTCGCTGCCGAGCAATTGATAGAGCTTCTTCGGGCTGGAGCCGCCGGTGAGGCAGATCGCAATCCGCCCGGGATTGGCTGATATCCGCGCCATCACCCGTTCGGCTGCGGCCTGCGCCAGCGCCTCGGCATCGGCCTCGACGATCAGCTTCGGCTGGTCGGCCGCTGCCATCACGTAAACTTCCGCCAGCTTCGCCCGTCGCGCCGGAGCAGCTCATCGGCGCAGGCGGGGCCGTCGCTGCCGGCGGGATAGGTCTCGATGCCGTTGGTGCCTTCACTTTTCCAGGCGTCCAGGAACGGCTGCACCGCCTGCCATCCGGCCTCGATGCCGTCTGCGCGCTGGAACAGGATGTTGTCGCCGATCATGCAGTCGTAGATCAGAGTCTCGTAGCCGGTCGAGGGATCGGCGCGGAAATAGTCGCCGTACTTGAACTTCATCTCGACGCCGTCGATGGTGATGCTCGGCCCCGGGATCTTGGCGTTGAACTGCAGCTCGATGGTTTCGGTCGGCGCGATGCCGATGGTGAGGAAGTTCTGCGACAGGCGGTCGACATCCGTGCCTGAGAACATCGACAGCGGCGCCTGCTTGAACTTGATCGCCACTTCCGTGCGTTTGTGGCCGAGCGCCTTGCCGGTGCGCAGATAGAACGGCACGCCGGCCCAGCGCCAATTGTCGATCATCAGCTTCAGCGCGACGAAGGTCTCGGTGGTGCTGCCGGGCTTGACGTCCTCGGTCTTGCGATAGTCCGTGATCTCGTCGTCGCCGATGCGGCCGGCGAGATATTGCGCGCGCACCGAATTCTTCAGCGCCTCTTCCCGGGTCGGCTCCTGGATCGACGTCAGCACGTCGGCCTTTTCGGAGCGCACGGAATGCGCATCGAACCGCGCCGGCGGCTCCATCGCGACCAGCGACATCAGCTGGAACAGATGGTTCGGCACCATGTCGCGCAGTGCGCCGGTGGCATCGTAGAAGCCGCCGCGATGGCCGACGCCGAGCTTCTCCTCCACGGTGATCTGGATGTGGTCGATATGGTTGCGATTCCAGATCGGCTCGAACATGCCGTTGGCAAAGCGCAGCACCAGGATGTTCTGCACCGTCTCCTTGCCGAGATAATGATCGATCCGGTAGATCTGGTGCTCGTCCATGATCTTCAAGAGATCGGCATTCAGCGCCTTGGCTGACGCGAGATCGGTGCCGAACGGCTTTTCGATTACGAGCCGACGCCAGGCGCCGTTCTCCTTCATCATGCCGGTGCGGCCGAGCTCGCGCGCAGTCGGCGCGAACGCGGCAGGCGGCGTTGCCAGATAGAACAGTCGGTTGCCGCCGGTGTCCTGCGCGCATTCCAGCGAATCCAGATGCGCGCGCAAGCGGTCGAAGGAGGGGGGATCCTTCGGATCGGCCTCGACGAAGGTCACGCATTCCAGCAGTTTCCGGGCAATGTCGTCGTCCACGGGACGGGTTGCGAACTGGCGCAGGCCCTTCAACAGGCTGTCGCGCAGCTCGTCATCCGACTGGCGGTTGCGGGCCACGCCGACGACGCAGAACTTCTCCGGCAACAGGTGCTCGGCGGCCAGATTGTAGAGCGACGGCATCACCAGCCGATGGGTAAGGTCACCGGTCGCGCCAAAGATGACGAAGGCGCAATTTTCGGGCTTGGGCTTGGCCTGCGGGTCTTTTGTCACGAATGATCGGCCTTCGCTCTGTTACTTGTTACTTCGGCTCTTATTTGGGTTTCGAAGCGCCCGGCTGCTTCGGCTCCTTGTGGCCGCCGAAACCCGCGCGCATCGCGGAGAGAATTTTTTCGGCGAAGGTGTGTTCCTTGCGGGAACGGAAACGTGTGTAGAGGGCCGCGGTCAAAACTTCGGCCGGTACGGCCTCGTCGATCGCCGCATTCACGGTCCAGCGCCCTTCGCCGGAATCCTCGACGAAGCCGGAATATTCCGCAAGTGCAGGGCTGTCGGCGAGCGCCGTCGAGGTGAGGTCGAGCAGCCAGGATGGGATCACGCTGCCGCGCCGCCACACCTCGGCGATGTCGGCAAGGTCGAAATCGTAGCGATGATCCGCCGGCAACGCCTCGATGTTGGCATTCTTGAGGATGTCGAAACCTTCGGCATAGGCCTGCATCAGGCCGTATTCGATGCCGTTGTGGATCATCTTGACGAAATGGCCGGCGCCCACGGGGCCTGCATGGATGTAGCCCTGCTCGATGCGGGGATCGCGCCCCTCACGTCCCTCCGTGCGCGGAATGTCGCCGGCGCCGGGCGCAAGCGCGGCGAAGATCGGATCGAGCCGGTCGACCACCTGCTTCTCGCCGCCGATCATCATGCAATAGCCGCGGTCGAGCCCCCAGACGCCGCCTGAGGTGCCGACGTCGACATAATGGATGCCGCGCTCCTTCAGCGCCTTGCCGCGGCGGACGTCGTCCTGCCAGAACGTGTTGCCGCCGTCGATGATGACGTCGCCGGCCTGCATCACGGCCGCGATCGTGTCGATCGTCGTCTCGGTGATGTGGCCGGCCGGCAGCATCACCCAGGCCGCGCGCGGCCGCTCCAGTTTGGCGACGAACTCCTCCAGCGTCGCCGAGCCCTGTGCGCCGTCTGCGGCGAGACCCGCGACGGCCTTGGCGTCCTTGTCGTAGACCACGGTCGTATGACCGTGGCGCATCAGGCGGCGAACGATGTTGCCGCCCATCCGGCCGAGGCCGATCATGCCGAGTTGCATCGAGAGATTCCCTTAGTTCAGCGCATCGTTAAGCGCCGCGTTGAGCGCCGCGAGACCTTTCTTGAGCCCGCCCTTGAGGTGGACCCGGAGCGCGCGCCGGCCGCGCTCGGTGAGCACGTCGAAGTCGCCGCGCGCCTGCGCGGCCTTGATCACGCCGAAGCTCGCCTTCTGGCCCGGCACCGACAAGTCCTTGGCATCGTCGGCCGTGATCTGGAGAAACACGCCGCTGTCGGGCCCGCCCTTGTAGGCCTGCCCGGTCGAATGCAGGAAGCGCGGCCCGAACTCGGCGCAGGTCGCGACGTGACGCTTCTCGCGCACTTCGAGACGCATCGTCTGGAGTGCGTCGATCGTCGCCTTGTCGCGCGCGATGTAGCCGAGCAGGGCGACATAGTCGCCACGGCCCGAGCGGGAGAGATGCGCCTTCAGCCACGAGGTGAGGTCGCCGTTGGCGCCAGCGGCGCGCAGCGCCGTGGCGTTGGCCTCGTCGGTGTAGAGATCGGCCTCGTCGGTGCTGACCACCGGCTGTTCGGCCGGCAATGCACCGGTCTTCTCGAACGACGCGGTGAGCTCGCGGGTCTTGATCTTGGCCGCTTCCACGTCCGGCTGGTCGAACGGGTTGATGCCGAGGATGCTGCCAGCGACCGCCGTCGCCATCTCGAAGCGGAAGAACTCCTGACCGAGATGGTCGATCGACTTCATCACGATGCGCACGACGGGATGGCCGGCGGCTTCGACCGCGGCGAGCTTGGAGTCATGCGCGGCGTCCGCTTCGCCTTCGGTGCGAATGTCGATGAAGAAGCGGTCGTTGCCGTAGAGCGCGGGCTCGCCGAGTGGTTCGCCGGCGATCGGGATCAGGCCCTTGCCTTCCTTGCCGGTCGATTCCGCGATCAGCTGTTCGGCCCAGGCGCCGAAATCGGCGATCTTCTTCGACGACAGGATCGTCACCTTGTCGCGCCCTTCGAGGCCGGCGAGGCCCATGGCAAGGCCGAGCTGGACGCCCGGGTTCTCACCTGGCGGCACGTCGGGTCCGCAGGAGCGGGCCATGGAGAGCGCGTGCTTGATCAGCGTATTGACGTCGATGCCCGCGGTCGCCGCCGGCACCAGGCCGAACGGCGAGAGCACCGAATAGCGGCCGCCGATCGAGGGTTCCCCATGGAAGATGCGGGCGTAGTTGAGGCTCTTCGCCGCCTTCCCCAGCGACGAGCCGGGATCGGTCACCGCGATGAAGCGATGGCCGGTCTTCACTTTCGGCCCGACCGCCTGTGCGACGCGTTCGTGGAAATAATCCTTCATCGCGTTCGGCTCGGTGGTCCCGCCGGATTTGCTGGACACGATGAACACGGTGTTGGCGATGTCGATCCTGGCCTCCATTGCCCGGACCTGTGCCGGATCGGTGGAATCCAGCACGTGCAATTTCGGGAAGCCGGACTTCCGCGCAAAAGTCTCGGCCAACACCTCGGGGCCAAGGCTCGATCCACCCATGCCGAGCACGACGGCATCGGAGAACTTTTGGCCCTTCACGCGGCTCGCATAGTCCTCGTAGTCGGCGACGTCGGCCTTCGCCGCGCTGTCGAGCCAGCCGAGCCATTTGTCCTCGTCGGTGCCGGTCCAGACCGATTTGTCGCGCTGCCACAACCTGCGGATCTTTGCCGAGGCGCGCCATTCCTCGGTGGTCTTGGCCACCGCCTTGCCGAGGCCGTCGCCGAGCGAGAGAAGCTGGTGGTCGATCGCAGGCCCGAGCACGGTTGCCCGCTTGTGGGCGACGGCGCCATAGAGCTTGTCGGCGGCATCGGCGAACTGCTTGACGCCGTCCTTGACGAGCTCCTCGGTGATCGCCTCGAGCGAGACGCCGGAGCGTTCCAGTTCTTCCAGCACGCGGCGGGCGTCGTCGACGTTCTCTTCCAGGCTGTCGCGCGGCTTGCCGTGGTCGCGGAACGCGTCGAGCGTCGCCGGCGGCACGGTATTGATGGTGTCGGGGCCGATCAGCTCCTCGACATAGAGGACGTCGCTGTAGTCCTTGTTCTTGGTGCCGGTGGAGGCCCACAGCATCCGCTGCGGCTTGGCGCCCTTGGCGGCGAGCTTGTCCCAGCGCGGGCCGGAAAACAGGCGCTTGTAATCCTGGTAGGCGACCTTGGCGTTGGCGATCGCGACCTTGCCCTTCAGCGCGGCGAGCCGCTCCTTCTCGGATGGATCGTTGGCGCGGGCGATCTTCTCGTCGAGCTGCTTGTCGACGACCGAGTCGATGCGGCTGACGAAGAAGCTCGCGACGCTCGCCACGTGCGACGGGTCGCCGCCGCCGGCGACGTATTTTTCCAGACCGGCGAGATAGGCCTCGGCAACCTGGAGGTAGACGTCCCTGGCGAACAACAGCGTGATGTTGATGCTGATGCCGTCGCCGATCAGCGTCTCGATCGCCGGCAGGCCCTCCGGCGTCGCCGGCACCTTCACCATCAGGTTCTTGCGGTCGACATCCTTCCAGAGCCGCCGCGCCTCGGCGACCGTGCCGGCGGTGTCCATCGCCAGATAGGGCGAAACTTCCAGGCTGACATAGCCGTCGCCGGCCCTCAGGCGGTCATAGACCGGGCGGAGCACGTCCGCGGCGTTCTGGATGTCCTCGATCGCGACGGCCTCGAACAGGTCGGCCACGGTCCGGTCGCCGCGCTTCAGCGCCTTGCCGATCGGGGCGTCATACTCGTCCGAACTGCCGATCGCCTTCTCGAAGATCGACGGGTTGGAGGTGACGCCCTTGACACCGTCGGTGTCGATCAGCCGCTTCAGGTCGCCCTTGGCGATGAAGCCACGGGCCAGGAAGTCCAGCCAGACGGCTTGTCCGTGCTTTTCCAGTTCTTTGACGGGATTCATGATGTTTATTTATCTCCAAGCCTGCGGGCGAGGGGTTTCCGCGCCGGTCCTGACGCGCTATCCTCTAGCCTACATGCTCCCGGGAGGGAACCAATCAAGGGGATAGGCGTCTACCCTCCAGTGTAACTCCGTCGCGATCATGGCGATCCAGGCGGAAGTAGCTGTGTTGCGTAAAAAGTCGTCGGCCGGAACAATGGCCAAGGGCTCGTTACCAACGTAGCCGCTTCGTCTCGTCAGCCCAGTCTGCGTGGAGTGTCATCAGCGGATTACGGTCCGCCTGATAGATCGTCGCTCGGCCGCGAATGGCCATGCTGGGGAAGAGCATGCACGCACATCATGACCGCCTGACGCTCGCTGTTGCCGACAGCCCGCAATCGGTCGCGCCGGCCGCATGCATCGATGCGACCCACGATCTCGAAATCAGCCCATGTACGACCCAACTGCGGCTGCTGGTCGCGGCGGGCTTCGCATTGACCCTGTTCAGCGCGACCCTTGCCTTCGACTGGTGGGACGGTCTGGGCGACTACGATACGACGGTCGGCTATGCCGGCGTCGTGCTGTTCGGCCTGGTGACCGGCCGGCTGATCTGGCTGCTGCCCGCCGAGCGGGGACCGGTGGTGATCGTCACCCCCTATGGCATCCGCGACCTCCGCATCGGCAATGAATTTCTGCTGTGGGACTCGATTGCGGAGGTTTCGACTGAGGAAGGCCGCGGCCACAAGGCGATCGTGCTGACGCTGACGCCGGCCTTGCAGCGGCAGCTCTGCACCATCAGCACCTTGGCGCCCCGCGCGCAGAATGAACGGCAGAATGAACGGCAGAATGAACGGATTGTCATCCCCTCCGAGGGGTTGGCGACCGATTTTGATACACTGCTGCGCGCTTGCCGCGATTGTCATGCTGCGAGCGTTGCGCGCACCGCATTGCAGCAGGAAGATGAACGCGGCACGCAAGGCTTCGCCGTACAAGCGTCATAAGATTGCCGCTCGCAGATCGCTCCATGTTGCAGTGCCGGATGGGCTCATCCCCGGTAATGCCCGGATGTTGCGACCAAGTGACATTTTCTGGAAATGAGCGAAGATAGATACAGATTCGCACAAATTACAGGCATGTGCCTGTTCGTAACTCAACGAGTGCCTACGTTGTGCGTTGCGTCGTGTCGGCACCCGGGTGTCCAATGATCGTCATGTGCTCACGCTGATTCGAAATGGCCTGAGGAACGGTCCGGTAACTGCTTTCGTTTCAGCTTGTGGCGGAACTCACGCGGAGAGGGATCATGTATAACGATTCTCTATTCAACGCTTTCGCTAAGTCGTTCGAGGCGAGAAGCCAACACGACATGTCGATGGCGGAATATCTGGAATCGTGTCGAAGCGATCCCATGAAATACGCGAACGCGGCCGAGCGACTGCTAGCAGCCATCGGTGAGCCCCAGACGATTGACACGGCCAAGGACCCACGCCTTGGCCGTATTTTTTTGAACCGCACCATCCGGACCTATCCGGCCTTCGCCGGCTTCTACGGCATGGAAGAAACCATCGAGCGCATCGTCGGTTTCTTCCGCCACGCGGCGCAGGGGCTCGAAGAGCGCAAGCAGATCCTCTATCTGCTCGGCCCGGTCGGCGGCGGCAAATCCTCGCTCGCCGAGCGGCTCAAGTCGCTGATGGAAGTGCAGCCGATCTACGTGCTCAAAGCCGGCGATGAATTGAGCCCGGTGTTTGAAAGCCCGCTCAGCCTGTTCGATCCCGATCATCTCGGACCGATGCTGGAAGAGAAGTACGGCATTCCGCGCCGTCGCCTCACCGGCCTGATGAGCCCGTGGTGCTACAAGCGGCTGGAAGCCTTCGGCGGTGACATTTCTCAGTTCAGAGTCGCAAAAATCCAGCCGTCGCGGCTGCGCCAGATCGCGGTCTCCAAGACCGAGCCTGGTGACGAGAACAACCAGGACATCTCCTCGCTGGTCGGCAAGGTCGATATCCGCAAGCTCGAGACCTACGCGCAGAACGATCCCGACGCCTACAGCTATTCGGGCGGCCTCAACCGCGCCAACCAGGGCATCCTTGAATTCGTCGAGATGTTCAAGGCGCCGATCAAGATGCTGCACCCGCTGCTCACCGCAACGCAGGAGGGCAACTACATCGGCACCGAGAATATCGGCGCGATCCCGTTCACCGGCGTGATCCTCGCGCACTCGAACGAAGCCGAGTGGTCGAGCTTCAAGGCCAACAAGAACAACGAGGCCTTCATCGACCGCATCTGCGTGATCAAGGTGCCGTACTGCCTCCGGGCCACCGAAGAGCAGAAGATCTACGAAAAGCTGATCCAGGGCTCGGAGCTGGCGGCCGCGCCGTGCGCACCGTCGACCCTGGAGACGTTGGCGCGGTTCTCGGTGATGTCGCGCCTGCGCAAGCACGAGAATTCCACGTTGTTCGGCAAGATGCGGGTCTATGACGGCGAGAGCCTGAAGGAATCCGATCCGAAGGCACGGAGCGTCCAGGAATATCGCGATGCCGCCGGCGTCGACGAGGGCATGGACGGCGTCTCCACCCGCTTCGCCTTCAAGATCCTGGCTGCGACCTTCAACCACGATCCGCAGGAAGTCGCCGCCGACGCCGTGCATCTGATGTACGCGCTGGAGCAGTCGATCCGCCGCGAGCAGCTCCCTGAGGAAGTCGAGAAGCGCTACCTCGAATTCATCAAGGCGGACCTGGCGCCGCGCTACGCCGAGTTCATCGGCAACGAGATCCAGAAAGCCTATCTCGAATCCTACTCGGATTATGGCCAGAACCTGTTCGATCGCTACGTCGACTACGCCGACGCCTGGATCGAGGATCAGGACTTCAAGGATGCCGACACCGGCCAGCTGCTCGATCGCGAGCTTTTGAACCAGGAACTGACCAAAATCGAGAAGCCGGCGGGTATCGCCAACCCGAAGGACTTCCGCAACGAGGTGGTCAAATTCTCGTTACGGTCGCGGGCCCAGAACGGAGGCAAGAATCCGACCTGGATTTCCTACGAGAAGATTCGCGACGTGATCGAAAAGCGGATATTCTCGCAGGTCGAGGACCTGCTTCCGGTCATCTCCTTCGGGTCGAAGAAGGACGGCGAGACGGAGAAGAAGCACGGCGAGTTCGTCGCACGCATGGTGGAGCGCGGCTACACCGAGCGTCAGGTTCGCCGGCTCGTCGAATGGTACATGCGTGTGAAGCAGGCCGGTTGAGGCGGATGGAGCGGATGGAAAAGTGCCCATTCACATTATTGACAGGCGCCTGAATCCAGGCGGCAAGAGTCTTGAGAACCGGCAGCGGTTCTTGCGTCGGGCCAAATCCCTGGTGCAGGGCGCCGTCAAGAAGACCTCGCAGGAACGCGACATCAAGGACGTCCTGGAGGGTGGTGAGGTCACGATACCGCTCGACGGCATGCACGAGCCGCGTTTCCGCCGTGAAGGCGGAACGCGCGACATGGTTTTGCCCGGGAACAAGAAGTTCATCGAGGGCGATTACCTCCAGCGATCCGGCCAGGGCAGCGCCAAGGATTCCGGTCCCGGCGAAGGCGACAGCGAGGACGCGTTCCGCTTCGTCCTCTCCCGCGACGAGTTCGTGGATCTGTTCCTCGACGACCTCGAGCTGCCGGATCTTGCCAAGCGCAAGATCGCGCAGACCGAGAGCGAGGGCATCCAGCGCGCCGGCTACACCACGTCCGGCTCGCCCGCCAACATCTCGGTCAGCCGGACGGTGAAGCTCGCGCTGGCGCGGCGCATCGCGCTCAAGCGTCCCCGCAAGGAGGAGATCGAGGAGCTGGAAGCTGCGATCGCGGCATGCACCAACGAGGACGAGCGTGTGCTGCTGCTCGCCGAGCTCGAAAGGCTGAAGGCGAGAACCAAGCGCATTCCCTTCGTCGATCCGCTCGATATCCGCTACCGCCGCTACGAGAAGGTGCCGCGGCCGGTGGCGCAGGCGGTGATGTTCTGCCTGATGGACGTCTCCGGCTCGATGTCCGAGCACATGAAGGATCTCGCCAAGCGCTTCTACATGCTGCTCTACGTGTTCCTGAAGCGGCGCTACAAGCATGTCGAGATCGTCTTCATCCGCCACACCGACCGCGCCGAGGAGGTGGACGAGCAGACCTTCTTCTACGGTCCGGCCTCGGGCGGCACGCTGGTCTCGAGCGCGCTCCACGCCATGCACGAGATCGTGCGCGAGCGTTTCAATCCGGCGGACTGGAACATCTACGCCGCGCAAGCCTCCGACGGCGACAATTCCTATTCCGACGGCGAGCTCACGGGCATGCTGCTGACCGACAAGATCCTGCCGGTCTGCCAGTTCTTTGCCTATCTCGAGGTCGGGGAGTCCGGCGGCAGCGCCTTCGATCTCTCCGACTCCTCGCTCTGGACCCTCTACGACCGCCTGCGCAACAGCGGCGCACCGCTCTCGATGCGCAAGGTCAGCGAGCGCAGCGAGATCTTCCCGGTGTTCCACGATCTGTTCCAGCGCCGCGAAACTTCCCAGGAGAAAGCCGCTCCATGACGGAACGCTTGTTCGAAGGCGCCGATTGGGATTTCCACACCTTGCAGCGCATCACCGATGCCTGCGAGGAGGTGGCGACGAAGGATCTCGGGCTCGACGTCTATCCGAACCAGATCGAGGTCATCACCGCCGAGCAGATGCTGGATGCCTACTCGTCCGTCGGCATGCCGCTGTTCTACAAGCACTGGTCGTTCGGCAAGCACTTCGCGTTCCACGAGGCCTCGTACCGCAAGGGCCTGATGGGGCTTGCCTATGAGATCGTGATCAACTCCTCGCCCTGCATCTCCTATCTGATGGAGGAGAACACGGCGACGATGCAGACGCTGGTGATCGCCCACGCCGCCTTCGGCCACAACCACTTCTTCAAGAACAACTATCTGTTCAAGCAGTGGACCGACGCCGACGGCATTCTGGACTATCTCGACTTTGCCAAGAACTACGTGATGACCTGCGAGGAGCGCTACGGCCGCGTCGAGGTCGAGCGCACCCTGGATGCCGCGCATGCGCTGATGTCGCACGGCATCGACCGCTATCCCGGCAAGAAGAAGCTGGATCTGCGCGCCGAGGAGAAGCGGGCAGGGCGCCGCCGTCAGCACGAGGAGGAAGTCTTCAACGACCTCTGGCGCACCGTGCCGAAGGGGGCGTCGAAGACCCGCTCGGCGCTCAGCATCGAACGCCGCCGCAAGCTGCTCGGCCTGCCGCAGGAAAACCTGCTCTACTTCCTGGAGAAGAGCGCGCCGCGGCTGGCGCCCTGGCAGCGCGAGCTTTTGCGCATCGTCCGCCACATCGCGCAATATTTCTATCCGCAGAGCCAGACCAAGGTGATGAACGAGGGGACCGCGACCTACGTCCACTATCGCATCATGACCAAGCTGCATCAGCAAGGCCGCATCTCCGACGGCAACTTCCTCGAATTCCTGCAGTCGCACACCAACGTGGTGTTCCAGCCCGAATTCGACGATCCGCGCTTCTCCGGCTTCAATCCCTATGCGCTCGGCTTTGCCGTGATGCAGGACATCGAGCGCATCGTCACCAGGCCGGAAGACGAGGATCGCGAGTGGTTCCCCGACATTGCCGGCAAGAACGACGTGATGGGCGTGCTGCGCGACGTCTGGGCCAACTACCGCGATGAAAGCTTCATCGCGCAGTTCCTGAGCCCGAAGCTGATGCGGCACTTCCGCATGTTCCACCTGCACGACGATCCCGAGGAGCGTGCCGGCATCCGGGTCGATGCCATCCACGACGATCGCGGCTTCCGCCGGGTGCGGCGCGAGCTGGCACGGCAGCATGATGTCGGCTTCATCGACGCCAATATCGAAGTGGTCGACGTCGATCTCTCCGGCGACCGCCGGCTGATCCTGCATCACCACGTCATCAAGGGCTCGCAGCTCAACGAGACCGACGCCAAGCGCGTGCTCCAGCACCTCGCCGATCTCTGGACTTACGACGTCTCACTGATCGAGGTCGATGCCAACGACAAGGTCCTGCGCGAATATGTCGTAAGCCCGCGCCCGATCCCGGCGGCGGCCTGACGCGGCTGGCAAGCTGCTGGAACATCGACGTGGCGGTAGCTCGCCCGCGGCCAATCCTTCGAGACGCCCGCCTCTGGCGGGCCCTCAGGATGAGGACGGAGTGTGCGGGAGCTATGTCGACAGACAGCGCTTCTGCTTAGCCTCATCCTGAGGAGACCGCGGAGCGGTCGTCTCGAAGGACGAGGCGCTTGCTCTGGCCGTCACCAGGAATTTGCATCGACTTGACGTGGTCTAAGCCGATCGCTTCTTCGCCGGCTTCTTCTTGGACCCATTCAGCTCCACCGCCGCGCGGATCAGCGCTTTCAACGCCTTCTCGTTGATCTTTTCGCCTTCGCGAATGTTCGATCGCGCGGCGCACGTTTCCGTCGAGGCTGGAATTGAACAGGCCGGCCGGGTCGTCCAGCGCCGCGCCCTTGGCAAAAGTCAGCTTCACGACGGCCTTGTAGGTCTCGCCGGTGCAGATGATGCCGTCGTGCTCCCACACGGGAACGCCGCGCCATTTCCATTCCTCGACGACGTCAGGATCGGCCTGCTTGATCAGGCTGCGGATTCGCCCCAGCATCTCGCCGCGCCAGTCGCCGAGCTCCTTGATCCTGCCGTCGATCATCCTGGAGGGCGAAGCGCCGTCCGTCTTGGTCGCGCTGCTTGTCTTCGCGGTCACAGCCCTCTTCATGATCACGCCTCTTGCCGCGCGCCGCCGCGGCGGCCGACATAGGGCAGCGCGAACATGTAGAGCCCGGTCGCGAGCAATGGAATCAGTGGGACGAATGCCAGCAGCCCGATCCACGTGGCCTGGATTTGCAGCGTCAGGGCAACAATGTTCGCGATCACGGCGAGCGTGAAAGCGATGGACAGCCAGCGATGGATCTGCCGAACCCACATATTCCCGGTCAATGAAACCTCCTCTTGAGATGATCGAATAAAGGCCGGCGACGGACCTAGTCAGCTCGCGCCAGCACCTCGTCCAGCTTGGCGAAAAACTGCTTCCAGCCGGCATGCGCGCCGCCATAGGCCTGCTTCTGGGTCGGGCTGAAGCCCGCCTGCTCGACGCGCAAATGCGTGCCCGCGTTCGTCGGCGTCAGCGTGAAGGTCACCACGCTTTTCAGATCGAACGCCGCGTTCTCATGCGAGAAATTCCAGGTATAGGCGAGCGCGCGCTGCGGCTCGATGGTGAGGACCTCGCAGTCCAGCACGCCGCCCCATTCGCCGCGAAGATTGAAGCGATGTCCCACGACCGGCTTGAAGTCGTTCTTCATCAGCCATTCCTCGATCAGATGCGGCTGCGTCAGCGCGCGCCAGATCCGCTCGGCCGGGAAGGAAAATTCGCGCTCGATCACCACGGAGCGCATCTCGGCGGCAGCTTCGGTCATTGGTCCATCCTCTTCAGGAGATCGTCGAGAGCATCGAGCCGGTTCTGCCAGAAGCCGGCCATCTGGCCGGTCCAGTCGATCAGCGGATTGAGCGCGCCGGGCTGCGCGCTGTAATGGGTCTGGCGTCCTGCATGGCGGTCGCGCACCAGCCCGGCCTGCTTCAGCGCGCCGAGATGTTTTGAGACCGCCGGCTGGGAAACGCCTGACGTCGCCGTCAGTGCCCCGACCGTCTGCTCGCCCTCCCGGCATAGCCGCTCGAAGATCGCCCTCCGGGTCGGATCGGCGAGCGTCCTGAACAGAAGATCGTGCGCGGCGGACATGTGAAATCCATAACCCATAAGTTATGGATTAACTCATAACCGTAGAGTTATGGATAAGTCAAGCCGGAGAATGGAAGACTTCGACGCCTAAGGCCGCAGGTAGAGATAACCCTGCGACTGGAGCTCGGCCAAACGGACCACGCCGCCCTTCTCCGCGCTGACGAAGCCCGGCAGCAAACCCGTCAGCGTGACGTTCTGCGCCTTCATAGTGTTGGCGCACGCCGCGAGCTCGACACCGTCCTTGGAGAAATCGCCGACGCGCTTGCCGACGTCGGGGTTGGCCTGTGCCCGGTGAAACGCCTTCAGCGCCGGCCCGTGAATCACCAGCGCGATGGTGACGTGTTGGGGACCGCCGACGCCGTCAACGTGGTTCTGGATGTTGCCGAGCACGAAATTGACCTTCTCGGCGTCGCTCAGGTGATAGACGACCTTGAGCTTGTTGCCCGCGCCGACTTCCGTCGCGGCCTTCGCGCTGGAGCCGCCAAGCGCCGCGCCCAGGGCCGAGACGGCGCTCCACAAGATGCTCCGGCGGTTCATGGCGATCTCCCTCGACTGGCCTGATTTCGCCGAGGCCTATCACTTGTGACGCAGCGCGGCGAGTTCCTTGCGGTCCGTCACCAGCGAGGCGCATCCGCGGTTGTCGGTGCGGTCGAGGCGGAAAATGCCGTCGTCGGCACCAGCGACCAGCGATTGCTCGGCTTCGTCGTCCGGCTTGTTGTTCTGCCAGACCCTGACCCGCGCCAGCCGTACGATCGCCGACTTGTCGTCCCTGGAGAGCGCAACGCCGATACCGCCGCCTTCGCAGTCGACACCGCAGCCGAGCCGGATCTCGGTGCCGTCCTTGGTGAAAACAGCGTGGTTACAGGAGCCACTGGAGTCGAAATCGCCGGAGCGATGGCGGTATCTGAAGCCGAGCCGGAAGGAGTTGTGGAGCTCCTTGTCCTCCTTGTCCAATTCCGCCGAGACCAGCAGCTTCATCGAGGCGACCTTCTGCTTCGGATGCCGCGCCAGATGTGCGGCATCGTAGCGGCGGACGAAGCAGGCATAGGCCTTGCTGCCGGGTGTCCCGGCATACATGCGCGTGTTGAAGGTTTCGGCCTCGGCCTTGGTCGCCTCGCGGATATCGTCGGCCTCCTCGGCGCGTGCGGCGCCGACGAAGGCGGCAAGGACAAGCGGAAGGAGCAGGGCAAGCCTCATGATCGCACCGGGCGCGCGAACCATTGACGGCCGCATCGGAGGGGGGTGAGAGCCGACTGGCGGTTAGTCGCAAGCCGGACGCCGCGCGTTCAAGTGCCGATGCCTTGCATTCCCGTGGGCAGCCTCGCGCAAGGTTCCAGTCCTAATAACTCGGGAGAAGGGGCGTTCGTAAACCCAGGGTTGCTGCAAAAGGCTGGTGGCGGTCGAACATGTCCGTAGGTCAGAACTTGCCCAACATTACGATCGGCTATTCCCGGGGACGGCTGCTGGTGTTTTTCGGCGCCGGTCTGCTGCTGTCGCTGCTCTGCGCTGCGCTCGCATTCATGTGGCAGCAAGGCAAGAACATCACCACGTTCGAGGTCGCCGCCTGCTATGTCGGTGCGGTGTTTTTCGGCCTCGCCACCTTCAGGATGCTCTGGAGGTTGATCTCGGCCAGGTCGCCGGTCGTCTTCATCAGCCGTGTCGGCATTCGCGACCTCAGGCTCGCCGACGAGACCATCGCTTGGAGCTCCGTGCGGAAGATACAGATCTGGGAGCAGCGCCTGCAGAAGTTCGTGGTGCTCAAGCTCGATCCCCTTGTCGCCGGGCGATTCTCCGGGGGCTTCCTGAGGCGTGCCTTGTCGCTGATGAACAAGACGCTTGGCGCTGACAGCGTGATCGTCAATGCGGGCGGCCTGACCATGGACGTCAAGACATTGCTCGAGACCTGCAAGCAATATTGGGGTGCCGGACGACCGGCCCCTTCGGACCACTCCGTGCCGGAGCCTGAACCGGAGCCCGAGGCTGTCAGCTGAAGCGGGCGAGGATTCGCCTGCATCGGGTAAGATGCCGCGCATCGCAGCGGCGGTCGAAGCAGGCATAGGCTGCGTTGCCGAGTGGTCGCGCGAGCCTTAGTCCGCCGTCGGTCCGAGAAGGTTCAATCCTTGCGGCGCTTCTGCCCGGGAACTCGGCGCCGCTGATTTCTGCGAGATTGTCGCGGATCATCAATGTGATAGTCTTCACAGACAGCTGAAATTCGATGTCGTAAGCTCACCCGCGTTTGTGGAGTTCCCCGCAATGGGCGAGATTCGTAACTTCAGATCCGGAAATCATGACGAGCCGCCTCCACACGGCTCGATGCCGCGTCGTCTCGCCGCAATCATCGTCGGTGACATCGCTTCCTACAGCCGCTTGATGCAGGCCGACGAGGAAGGCACGCATGTTCGCGTTAAGCGGATCGAGCGGGATCTCATCGAGCCCAGCATCGTCGAACACCATGGAACGTTGGTGAAGACGACGGGAGACGGCTTCATCGCGATCTTCGACAGTCCCGTCGAGGCCGTTCGCTGCAGCATCGTCATCCAGCAGAATCTCGTCGGGCGCAACGCTTCGCTTCCGAAGGACTCCCGGATCGAATATCGGATTGGCGTCAATCTCGGTGATGTGATCGTAGAGCCGGACGATGTCTACGGCGACGGCGTCAACATCGCCACGCGCATCGAGGGTATCGCCGAGCCCGGTCAGGTCTATATCTCGGGCGCGATCTACGAGCAGATCAAGCACAAGGTGGTATGCGGCTATGAGTCGCTCGGCGACCGCAAGGTCAAGAACATCACCGATCCGGTGCGCGTCTATCGCGTGCTGCCGGACGCAGATGCGGTTGGGAGGACGCGAGGCCGGCGCGAGAATACCCTGATCTTCCTTCTGGGCGTCACGCTCCTCGTGATCGCTTCCGGTGTGTTGTGGTATCTGCTGGCGCAGCCGTCGGGCAGGGTGAGGGAGCAGGCCGCCGCGCCGACTGCTGCTCCGGTCGCATCGCCGAGCCCGCAACCTGCACCGCGAGAAGCCGCGACACAAACGCCGCAGCCGTCTCCTTCATTGGCGGCATCGTCTCCATCGCCCGCTCCGGCGCCAAGTGCTTCAGCGTCAAGTGCTCCGGCGCCAAGTGCTTCCGCGCCAAGTGCTTCGACGTCAAGTGCTTCGACGTCGAGTCCAGCACCAAGCCCATCGGCCACGTCGCTCCGCGAACCCGAGATGATCGCCATTCGCGGCGGCAGTTTCGCGATGGGAAGCAATGACGATCCGACCGAACGTCCCGTCCACCAGGTCACGGTCAAGCCGTTCTCGATCGGAAAGTATCCGGTGACCGTGCGGGAATGGAACGAATGCGCGGCTGCAAAGGCGTGCGGCTTCACCGCCATCGGCAAGGACGATGCGCCGATCACCAATGTGAGTTGGACCGACGCGCAGCAATATGCGGCCTGGCTCGCGCGGACCACGAAGAAGTCGTATCGGCTTCCGAGCGAAGCCGAATGGGAATACGCCGCGCGCGGCGGGACGCAGACGAAATATTGGTGGGGCGACAAGCTCCAGCCGGGCATGGCGGGATGCAAGGATTGCGGTGACCTCGCGGCCGAGCAGCCGGCGAAGGTCGGCAGCTTCAAGCCGAATCCGTTCGGCCTCCACGACATGGGTGGCGGTGTCGATCAGTGGGTCGAGGACTGCTGGCGCAGGACCTATCAGGGCGCACCCGGTGACGGCTCGGCATGGACCGGCGGGGACTGCTCGTCGCATGTCCTGCGCTCGGGTTCATGGAAGAACGATTCGAGATATGTGAGGCCGTCCAACCGCGATGGCTACGATACCAATGTTCGTTATCCGACGCATGGATTCCGCGTTGCGCTAAGTCCTTAAGTGGTGGAGTCATTTCGATGCAGATCATTCGTTGCGCCGCCCTGGCGGCGGCGCTCGCATTACTCCCAGGCGTCGCCTATCCGCAGGGCAAGACCGCTCCCAAGGATGCCAAGCTCTATTTCATCACCCCGCGTGACGGGCAGAAGGTTCGGGGCGGGTTCTG
Source organism: Bradyrhizobium sp. S3.7.6 (assembly GCF_054061875.1). Taxonomy (NCBI): domain Bacteria; kingdom Pseudomonadati; phylum Pseudomonadota; class Alphaproteobacteria; order Hyphomicrobiales; family Nitrobacteraceae; genus Bradyrhizobium; species Bradyrhizobium sp. S3.7.6. The sequence continues at coordinate 2,426,373 of NZ_JBSSEQ010000001.1, forward strand.
GGTCCGGTTCGGCTTGCGCAATATGGGCGTGACGCACGCCGGCGACGAGTACCAGAACGCCGGCCATCATCATTTGCTGGTCGACGTCAACGATCCCATCGATCCCAAGGAGCCGATCCCGCAGGACAAGTCGCATCTGCACTTCGGGGCGGGGCAGACCGAAACCCTGCTCGAACTTCCACCCGGGATGCACACGCTGCAACTGGTGCTGGGCGACGCGAAGCACTATCCGTTCGAGCCGCCTGTCGTATCGGAGAAGATCACCATACGTGTCAGGCAGCCGGTCGAGCGCGGTCGATGATCACCGCAGGCTGGCGTTGAACTTGTCCAGCGCAGCCGAGCCCGGGCACAGCGTGTCCGCCTCCAGCGTATTGAGCGGCGTCTCGACCGTGTTGAGATGCGTGTGCAGGTCTTCCGCATCGGGATCGACGTAGAGCAGACCGGTGACGATCTGGCCCTTGGCGGCGTGCTTCTGGAGGAAGGTCTGGGCGCCGAGGCGGTCGTGCGGGTCGTAATCCGCGTCGATCTTGCGCAGCGCGATCTTGCTGCCGTCGTGCTGCTCGACCACCTGCACCGTTCCCGGCGCATACTCGACGGCGATGGGATCGCGGCCGACCAGCACGTCGAGCCGGTTCACGGCGTCATTGTGCTCCCGCACATAGTCGAAGCTCTTGGTCGAGCCGGCGTGGTTGTTGAAGGCGATGCAGGGGCTGATGACGTCGATGAAGGATGCGCCCTTGTGGCCGATCGCGGCCGCGATCAGCGGCACCAGCTGGCTCTTGTCGCCGGAGAACGAGCGCGCGACGAAGGTGGCCCCTAGCTGCAGCGCGATCGCGACGAGGTCGATCGCGTTGTCGGTGTTGGTGACGCCCTTCTTGGACTTCGAGCCGCGGTCGGCGGTGGCCGAGAACTGGCCCTTGGTCAGGCCGTAAACGCCGTTGTTCTCGACGATATAGGTCATGTTGACGCCGCGCCGGATCGAATGAGCGAACTGGCCGAAGCCGATCGAGGCGGAATCGCCGTCGCCGGAGACGCCGAGATAGATCAGATCGCGGTTGGCGAGGTTGGCGCCGGTCAAGACCGACGGCATGCGGCCGTGCACGGAGTTGAAGCCGTGCGAATTGCCCAGAAAATAGTCCGGCGTCTTCGAGGAGCAGCCGATGCCGGAGATTTTCGCAACCCGATGCGGCTCGATCGAGAGCTCGTAGCAGGCCTCGATGATCGAGGCCGTGATCGAGTCATGGCCGCAGCCGGCGCACAGGGTCGAGATCTTGCCCTCGTAGTCGCGGTGCGTGTACCCGAGCTCGTTCTTCTTGAGGCCCGGATGATGGAACTTCGGCTTGGCAATATAGGTCATGACACGGCCTTGCGGAGCGGGGTCACCTTGAGGTGATCCTGGTGGTCGCCAATGGCTTTTGCGATGAAACGGGCGGTGATCGGTGTGCCGTCGTAATGCACGATCGGCACCAGGCGCACCGGGTCGATGCCGTTCTCGTTGACGATGAGCTGGCGGAGCTGGGCGTCGCGGTTCTGCTCGACCACGTAGACGAAGTCGTGCTCGGCAAGGAAGCTCGCCACGCTCGAGTGGAACGGGAAGGCGCGGATGCGCAGGCGGTCGAGCTGATGTCCGCGCGCCTCCAGCAGGCCGATCGCCTCGTCCATCGCGGGCGAGGTCGAGCCGAAATAGATCACGCCATATTTGGTCGGCCGTTCCGCGTTGGCCTGGAGCGGGCGCGGGACCAGGTCCTGCGCGGTCTCGAACTTGCGCACCAGACGCTGCATGTTGTCGGCATAGACCGAGCCTTCCTCGGAGTAGCGCGCATAGCGGTCGCGCGAGGTGCCGCGGGTGAAATAGGAGCCCTTGGTCGGATGCGTGCCGGGATAGGTGCGGTAGGGAATGCCGTCGCCGTCGACGTCGAGATAGCGGCCGAAGTCGCGGCCTTCCTCCAGCATCTCCGTGGTCATCACCTTGCCGCGGTCATACTGTTTCGCGTCGTCCCACTTCAGCGGGCGGCAGAGACGGTGGTTCATCCCGATGTCGAGGTCGAGCATCAGGAAGATCGTGGTCTGGAGCCGCTCGGCAAGATCGAACGCGGCCGCCGCGAACTCGAAGGCCTCGGCCGGATCTTCCGGGAACAGCAGCACGTGCTTGGTGTCGCCATGCGAGGCATAGGCGCAGGCGATGATGTCGCATTGCTGGGTGCGGGTCGGCATGCCGGTCGAGGGACCGGCGCGCTGGATGTTCATGATCACGGCCGGAATCTCGGCGAAATAGGAGAGGCCGATGAACTCGGTCATCAAGGAGATGCCGGGGCCGGAGGTCGCGGTGAAGGCGCGGGCGCCGTTCCAGGAGGCGCCGATGACGATACCGATCGAAGCCAGCTCGTCCTCGCCCTGCACGATGGCGTATTTCGCCTTGCCCGTTTCAGGATCGTGCCGATACTTCTTGCAGTGGGCGGTGAAAGCCTCCGCCACCGACGAGGACGGCGTGATCGGATACCAGGCGCACACGGTGGCGCCGCCATAGACCGCGCCGAGCGCGGCGGCGCTGTTGCCCTCGATGAAGATGCGGTCGCCGACCTTGTCGGTTTTCTTCACCCGCAGCCCGATCGGGCATTTCAAATTCTGCAGCGCCCAGTCGCGGCCGAGATGCAGCGCATGGACGTTGGAGGAGAGCAGCTTCTCCTTGCCCTTGTACTGCTCGCCGATCAGCTGTTCGATCAGCTTCGGGTCCATGTCGAGCAGCGCCGAGAGGCTGCCCAGATAGATGATGTTCTTGAACAGCTGGCGCTGGCGCGGATCGGTGTAGGTCGAGTTGGTGATCGCGGTGAGCGGCACGCCGATCACAGTGATGTCGTCGCGGAATTTGGTCGACGGCATCGGCTTGGTGGAATCGTAGAACAGATAGCCGCCGGGCTCGATGCCGGCGATGTCCTTGTCCCAGGTCTGCGGGTTCATCGCCACCATCATGTCGACGCCGCCACGGGCGCCGAGATGGCCGTCTTCCGTCACCCGCACCTCGTACCAGGTCGGCAGGCCCTGGATGTTGGAGGGGAAGATGTTGCGGGGGGAGACCGGAACGCCGTGACGCAGGATCGCGCGCGCGAACATCTCGTTGGCGCTGGCCGAGCCCGAGCCGTTGACGTTGGCGAAGCGGACGACGAAGTCGTTTACGCTGCTGAGCGGCTTTTTGTCGGACATGTCGAACCTGCGTAAGTCATCTCGATGAAATATTTCTGCATGTCCCAGGCTCCGGTGGGACAGCGCTCGGCGCACAGCCCGCAATGCAGGCAGACGTCCTCGTCCTTGACCATCACGCGCCCGGTCTTGAGGTCGCTGGAGACGTAAAGGTCCTGGTCGGGATGTGGCGAGGGCGCCTTCAGGCGCTGGCGTAGGTCGCTTTCCTCGCCATTATCAGTGAAGGTGATGCAGTCCATCGGGCAGATATCGACGCAGGCGTCGCACTCGATGCAGAGCGAGGTCGAGAACACGGTCTGGACGTCGCAGTTCAGGCAGCGCTCGGCTTCGCCCAGCGCCAGCTTGACGTCGTAGCCGAGCTCGACCTCGGTTCGGATGTCCTTCAGCGCAATCACCTTGTCGCGATGCGGAACCTTGAAGCGCTTGTCGTTGGAGATGTCGTTGTCATAGCTCCATTCGTGGATGCCCATCTTCTGCGAGGAGATTTGCACCTCCGGCAGCGGCCGTTCGGTGATGTCATCGCCCGAGAGCATCTTGTGGATCGACAGCGCGGCGTCGTGGCCCTGCGCCACGGCCCAGATGATGTTCTTCGGGCCGAACGCGGCGTCGCCGCCGAAGAACACTTTCGGATTGGTCGAGACGAAGGTCTTCGGATCGACCTTGGGCATGTGCCATTTGTCGAACTCGATGCCGCAATCCTGCTCGATCCAGGGGAAGGCGTTCTCCTGGCCGACCGCGACCAGCACGTCGTCGCAGGGAATGGTTTGATCGGGGTCGCCCGAAGGCACCAGATTGCGGCGGCCTTTGGCGTCGTATTCGGCTTTGACGTGCTGGAAGGTGACGCCGATGAGCTTGCCGGCGACATGCTTGAATGCCACCGGCACCATGTAGTTGAGGATCGGAATGTCCTCGTGGATCGCGTCTTCCTTCTCCCAGGGCGAGGCCTTCATCTCCTCGAAGCCGGAGCGCACAATGACTTTCACGTCTGCGCCGCCGAGGCGGCGCGCGGTGCGGCAGCAATCCATCGCGGTGTTGCCGCCGCCGAGCACGATCACGCGCTTGCCGATCTTGTCGATATGGCCGAATGACACCGAAGACAGCCAATCGATGCCGATATGGATGTTGGCGGCAGCCTCTTTCCGGCCCGGAACATCGAGCTCGCGTCCGCGCGGTGCGCCGGAGCCGACGAAGATCGCGTCGTATTTCTCCGCGAGCAGCGCCTTCATGCTCTCGATGCGGTGGCCGCCTTTGAATTCGACGCCGAGATCGAGGATGTAGCCGGTCTCCTCGTCAATGACCGAATTGGGCAGGCGGAATTTCGGGATTTGCGTGCGCATCATGCCGCCGGCCTCGGGATCGCCGTCGAACACGGTGCAGTGATAGCCGAGCGGGGCAAGATCGCGCGCCACCGTCAGCGAGGCGGGGCCACCGCCGACGAACGCAACGCGCTTGCCGTTCTTCGGCGACGGACGCGGCAGGCGCTGCCTGATGTCGTCCTTGAAGTCGGCGGCGACGCGCTTGAGGCGGCAGATCGCCACCGGCGTTTCCTCGACGCGTCCGCGACGGCACGCCGGCTCGCATGGACGATCGCAGGTGCGTCCCAGAATTCCGGGAAACACGTTCGATTTCCAATTGATCATGTAGGCGTCGCTGTAGCGGCCTTGTGCGATCAGTCGGATGTATTCGGGAACCGGGGTGTGTGCAGGACAGGCCCACTGGCAATCGACCACTTTGTGAAAGTAGTCGGGGGCCGCGATGTCGGTCGGTTTCATTCCTACCCTGTCCGCACAGGCCCAAAGACCCGGCGGCCTTTTCTTGAGCTTGGCGAACGCTAATGCGCGTCGATCTGGTTTATGAATGACGTCATTGGGTTAGCTTATTAGAATCATTCCGAAGTACAACGGCAAATTTATGCGATCACCTGCTTTCATAGGTGCTGCGCGCGCTCAGCATTAACGGCCGCACGCAAGGTGCGTGCGGTGCAATATGTTGCGTTGCGGATGGCCGCTAGCCGGACGCGATATCGCTCTTCGCGAGATCCCACATCAGGCTGTAAGTGCCGACGGAGACAGGAAGCGGGAAGGGCGATGCGGCGGGGCCGGTGAAGCGTTCGGCAATGACCGCGGAGACCGCGCCGACATGCGTGCCGTCGATCAGCACGAACCAGTCGCGCGCGCCCTCATTGCGCACCGCTGGAATGTCTGCGGTCGCGCCCGACAATTCCGGCTCGCTTTCGAGCAGATGCATCGAGATGATGCCCCCGCGCTCCCCGGGCGTCAGCTTTTCGTGCAGTGCATCACGCCATGTCCCGGCATTGTCGGCGCTCGGCCGCAGCCGCACCAGCCCGAGTGCTGCGCCGCGACCGGTGCCCTTGCTGATGGTGATGCGCGCGACCACGCGCAGCATGTTCTTGAAATGCGCCATGGTCCGCCGCGACCATTCGGTCTGGTTGGCGAGGCGGGCCCGGTAGGCGGGACTGTCGAGCACGTCGAGCGTCGCGGTCGAGTACAGCGAGAGATATTTGGGATTGGCAGCATGCGCGACATAGCGCCGCGCCTCCAGGAAACCCTCGATCGCGACGCGCTCTTCCAGATGCTCGCGATCGTACCAGCGATTGAAATCGGCCTCATCTGGAACGTCGATGTTCATCGACGTCAGCAGCATGCCTTGCCCGGCGAGCGGCATTGTTCTTGTCCTTCCCATTCAGACCCTCATGGCGAGGAGCCACGAAGTGGCGTCGCGAACCATGAAGGCCCCACTGCTAGATCCGGGCCTTATCCTTCGAGACGCGTTCCTTTTGGAGCGCTCCTCAGGATGAGGAGATCGATCTAGCGCGCGGCTTTCGACGCGAGATCGGCGATCGACTTCATGACCGCGTCCCGCACGCCGGCATCATAGAGCGAATGTCCGGCTTCTTCCACGATCCGAATCTCGGAACCCGGCCAAACTTTCGCAAGCCGCTCGGATGTCTCAGGAGGGCACAACAGATCGTAGCGGCCCTGCACGATGATGCCGGGAATGCCAGCGAGCTTGCCGGCGTTCCGCAACAGCTGGTCGTCCGTCATGAAGCTGTCGTGGACGAAATAATGTGCCTCCATGAATGGCGTCGCAGGCAGCGTGCGCCACACGTTCAGCGATGCGAGGTCCAGCCCCGTCTTGGCCGCCTTGTGCTCAGACAGGACGCGTTCGGTGTCGTGCCAGGCCCGCGCGGCGGGACCATGCAGGGCCGGATCGGCATCGAGGATGCGGCGCCAATAGGCGTCCACCGGGTGTGCGCGCTCATCGGGCGGCAGCACGCTGAGAAAATCCTCGTGGAGCGCTGGATAGAATTGCGACAGGCGCGACGTGAAAGCGGTTTCGACCTCGGCACGGGTGCCCAGGAAGGTTGCGCGGAGCGCAATGCCGGAGATGCGGTCGGGATGGGCCTCGGCATAGGCCAGCGCCAGCGTCGCGCCCCAGGAGCCGCCGACCACCATCCAGCGGTCGAAGCCGAATTTCTCGCGGATCTTCTCCATGTCCGCGATCAGATGCGCCGTCGTGTTATTTTCCCGCGATCCCTTGGGACGGCTGCGGCCGCAGCCGCGCTGGTCGAACAGCACCGCGCAGAAGCGTTCGGGATCGAACAGCTTGCGATGGTCGGGTTGGCAGCCGCTGCCGGGCCCGCCATGCAGATAGATGGCGGGGATGCCGTCAGCGCGGCCGACGCTCTCGACATAGAGCTCGTGGCCGTCGCCGACGTCGAGCATGTCGGAGGTCAGCGGCGCAAAGGGATCGGCACGTTTGGCGGATGCGGCCGCGTCGGCGTCAGGCATCATTCCCGGATTCCAGAGTGCCGCCGGCGAAATTGCGATAGAGGAAGCGGTTGGTCTCGCCCTCGGCCTCGCGCTCGGCCTGGTTGAAGATGGTCTCGTGCAGCGGCGACAGCGCGCAGGCGGGATCGGTGTTGGCGGCGTCGCCCGTCAGCGCAAAGGCCTGGCAGCGGCAGCCGCCGAAATCGATCTCGCGGAATTCGCAGGTCTTGCACGGCTCCTTCATCCAACCGGTGCCGCGATAGCGGTTGAAGGCGTCCGAGTTCTGCCAGATCCAGGCGATCGAATGATTGGAGCGCACGGATTCGAAGTCGAGCCCGGTGATGCTCTCGGCGGCGTGGCAGGGCAGCACCTTGCCGGCCGGCGAGATGTTGAAGAACTGCCGGCCCCAGCCGCCCATGCATTTCTTCGGCCGCAGCGCGTAATAATCGGGAACGACGTAGTCGATGGCGAGCGTGCCCTTCAGCCGCTCGCGCGCCTCCTCGACGATGCGGGTGCATTCGTCTAACTGCGCCACGGTCGGCATCAGCGCGGCGCGGTTCTTCAGCGCCCAGCCGTAATATTGGACATTGGCGACCTCGAGCCGGTCGGCATCGAGATCGATCGACATCTGGATGATGTCGGGGAGCTGGTGCAGGTTCTGCCGGTGCATCACCGCGTTCACGGTGAGCGGCAGATCGAGCTCGCGCGTCCATTTCGCCACTTCGAGCTTCTTGCGATGCCCGTTCTTGTAGCCGGCGACGCGGTCGGCGAGACCTTCTTCAACGCCCTGGAAACTGATCTGCACATGGCAGAGCCCGGCATCCGCCAGCTCGCTCAGCCGCTCGCGCGTCAGCAGCACGGCCGAGGTGATCAGATTGGTATAGAGGCCGACGTCGCTGGCATGCTTGACCAGCTCGACGAGGTCCTTCCGCGCCGTCGGCTCGCCGCCGGAGAAATGCACCTGGAGCACGCCGATCTCGGCGAGCTCGCTCAAGACCTTCTTCCACTCCTCGGTCGTCAGTTCCTTGCCGGAGCGGTCGAGCTCGACCGGATTGGAGCAATAGGGGCATTGCAGCGGGCAGCGATGCGTGATCTCGAGCAATACGGCGAGCGGAATGCCGAACGTCTCCGCTGTCGAGCGTTGCTTCTCCAGCACCGCGAGGCTGTCGCTGATGTCGGGCGGAAGATTGCCGAGCAGGTCGCTCATGACGTCTTCTCCCGGGCCTCGGTGAGGAAGCCCTTGTCGGCGAGATCCTGCAGCATGACGATGACGTCCGCCAGGATCGCTTCGCGCGGCGCGGCGTATTTCGCGGCCAGCTGGTCGGCGACGTCGCCGACATTGCGCTCGCCATCGCAGAGCTGCAAGACCTCGACCGCGATCTCGTCGGGCGCCAGCACCCGTTCCGGCGCCAGGATCACCCAGACCTTGCGCGTCTCGTCATATTTCAGCTTGGCATGCCGCGGCAGCACCGGGCGGCTTGCCTCGCTGACGCTGATGTTCCGCGGCCCGGCCATTGCTCTGATCCCTCAGCTCGCTTTGGGCACGAAGGCGCCCGGCGGAATGTGGCCCTCGACATAGGCGTGCTGGAGCGCATCGAGCTGCACCCACAGCACGTTGGTCTTGAAGATCAGCGCGTTGCAGACGGAGGCGCGCTGCTCCGGCGTCGTGGCATGCGCCTTGACGTAGTCGAGCGCGAAACCGGCATCGCGCGGCGCCTGCGCTAAGCGTCGCTTGAAGTAGCTCATGATGTCGGGATTGACGAAGTCGTAGTGCTCCAGCATGCCGGAGATGCGCTCCTCGTGCAGGTTCGGCGCGAACAATTCGGTGAGCGAGGAGGCGATCGCCTCCAGCGGGCTCTTCTCGCGGCAGTAATGGACATAGGCTTCGACCGCGAAGCGCGTCGCCGGCAAGATGCCTTCGGTCGATTCCACATAGGCCGTGTCGAGGCCGAGGCCTTCGGTCAGCTTCAGCCAGCGCTCGATACCGCCCTCGCTGCCGACGTCGCCGTCATGGTCCTCGATGCGGTGGCGCCATTCCAGCCGCGTAGCGCGGTCGCGGAAGCGCGAGATCACCACGGCGTCCTTGATCGGGATCGTGCTCTGGTAATAGTAGCGGTTCAGCGCCCAGGCCTGCACCTGGCCCTTGTTCAGCTTGCCGCCGTGCAGCAGCTTATGGAACGGATGCAGGCTGTGATAGCGCGTAGCCCCGATATGGCGCAGCGTCGCCTCAAGCTCCTCGGCCGAGTTGAGCCTGATGTCCTTGCCAACAGAGAGCGCGGTCATTCCAGTCAGTGACGCGGCATTCACAGCACGATCTCCGTTCCGTCGGCGGGTATCCGCCAGCCCGCGGCCTCAAGCGCTTTACGCTCCGGCGTATCGGGCAGCAGCGCCGGATTCGAGTTATTGATATGCAGAAACATCTTCCTGTCGAGAGTGAGGTCGGCGAGGCGCGCGATCGCGCCATCGTGACCGGACATCGCGACATGGCCCATGCTCTTGCCGGTCTTGTGGCCGAGCCCGGCCTTGATCATCTCGTCGTCCTGCCAGACCGTGCCGTCAAAGAACACCAGTGCTGCGCCATCGATCTCGGCCTTGAGCGCATCGGTCACCTCGGCGCAGGCGGCGATGAAGTAGAAGCACTTGCCGGTTGATTTGTCCGTGATCTTGAGTCCCAGCGTATCGCCGTCGCCGGTCTCGCCGCCGGGATGCGCCTTACCTTCCAGATACCAGGCCGACTTGCCGGGCACCGCGAAGGGCAGCACCTCAAGTCCTGAGCGCGCGCCATCAGGCAGCCGCGGCTCGAACGGCTCGTGGATGGAAATCGGCTGGCGCTGTACGTTCTTCTCGTTCAGGACGTTGAAGATGCTGTTGCTCTTCAGGATCGCCAGCACCTTCTGATGCGCATAGACCGTGAAGGGTGAGCCCTCGCGCATCGACAGCAGGCCCGCGACCGCATCCACCTCGCTGTTGGTCAGGATCACGCCTGCAACAGGTGTATGGCGCAGCGCGCCGGCCTTGGGATGCAGCTGCGGCGTGGCGTTCAATTGCTGGCGAAGATCGGGGGAGGCGTTGATCAGGAACCAGTGCTCGCCGTCGCCACTGAAAGCGACCGAGGCTTGGGTTCTCTGAAGCTCCTGGCCATTTTCACGGGCCGCCCGGCAGCCCTCACACCCGCAGTTCCATTGCGGGACTCCGCCGCCGGCCCCGGCGCCCAGGACGACGACGCGAAGCATAATACGTCTCCTGGAGGGAACGTCGCGAGGTGGATCTCAGGCCGACACGGATGCCGACAAAGTTCGTGTCTTCCGGAAACCGATCGTGACCGAAAGATCCACCTGCGCAGAAACCACCAACCGCTTACTTGCGGGTGGCGCTCACATACATGTTGATTTCCATGCCACAGGGCACTTCGACGATCTTCGGGGCTTTCCAAGCCATTTTGGCTCTCCATTTTCACGAATTCGGACGTATCCGCCCAACGGTTAAAGTAATGCGAGCGGAAAACTTCGCTAGTGAAATCTTCCCGAGAAAGCCATGTTGCGCCGCGAAAATGATGGTGGAACATCACTTCCCGTGATGCTGCCTTGCGCGTGGCGCATTCGGTCGCGAACCCTGTCCTGATAAAGCAGTTGTGAGTGCAGTGCAGCTTTCAATCCGGTACAGGCCTCCCAATTTGGACTCTCGTGATGCCCAGATACTTCTTCAACACCCGCATCGGCGACGAATTGATCGTGGATCCCGACGGGGAGGACCTGCGTAACCCCGATCGCGCCTGGGAGGTCGCCCGCCAGATGATCCTGGAGGTGGTGAAGTCGGAGGGCGCCCAGCCGGCGCTCATGGAGGCCGTCATCGAGGTGACCGACGACGACGGGGAGATCGTGCTCGAATTCCCCTTCACCGAGGCCCTGCTGGACATCCCGGATCAGTCCGCGACCAGGCATTGAGGCCCCCGCGCGCTCCCCTGTCATTGCGAGGAGCCCTTGCGACGAAGCAATCCAGATTGTCTCCGCGGAGGGATTCTGGATTGCTTCGCTGCGCTCGCAATGACCGGGAATGAGGCACCACCCGGCGCCAAGCCCGCTCTTCCTCCCCGCGAAATCCGCATGGCTTTGCCGCGTTCCCGGCGCTAAAAGACGCCGGTTAAACGGAGCAAACCATGCAAGATCTCTGGCGCCTGTCGGCCGCCGACCTCGCTACCCTCGTCAAATCCAAAAAGGTCTCCGCCAGGGAGGCGGCCAAGGCCGGTCTGGCCCGCCTGGACGCCGTCAATCCCCAGCTCAACGCGGTGATCGACCACCGGCCGGAGGACGTGCTCAAGCAGGCTGATGCCGTCGATGCCGCCATCGCCAGGGGAGACGATCCCGGTGTGCTCGCCGGCGTGCCCGTCACCATCAAGGCCAATGTCGACCAGGAAGGCTTTGCCACCACCAACGGCCTGAAACTCCAGCGCGACCTGATCGCGCGCGAGGACAATCCGGTGGTCGCCAATTTCCGCAAAGCGGGCGCCATCCTGCTTGGCCGCACCAATTGCCCGGCCTTCTCCTATCGCTGGTTCACCACCAATCTGGTCCATGGCGACACCAAGAACCCCCGCGATGCCTCGCTGACCCCGGGCGGCTCGTCCGGCGGCGCCGGCTCGGCGGTCGCGGCCGGCATCGGCCATATCGCCCACGGCACCGACATCGCCGGCTCGATCCGCTATCCCGCCTATGCCTGCGGCGTGCACGGCCTGCGCCCGACGCTCGGCCGCATCCCGGCCTTCAACCCGGCGCTGCCGGAGCGTCCGATCGGGCCGCAGATCATGGCCGTCTCGGGCCCGCTGGCGCGCACGGTCAACGATCTCAGGATCTCGCTCGAAGCCATGTCGGCCCGCGACATCCGCGACCCCTGGTTCGTGCCGGCGCCGCTGGAGGGCCCCGCGCGGCCGAAGCGCGCCGCGCTCTGCCTCAACCCGGACGGGCTTGCGACCAAACCGGAGGTGAAGGCCGCGGTGACCGACGCCGGCAAGCGGCTGGAGCGCGCCGGCTGGACTGTCGAGGTCATCGAGAACACGCCGCCGATGCGCGAGGCGGTCGAGTGGCAGAGAAAACTCTGGCTTGGCGACGGCTATGAGGCGCAGCTGGAGATGGCTGAGCGCGAAGGCGATCCCGGTGCGCTGGCCTGCCTGCGCGGCAATCGCGCCAAGGTCACGCCGATGGACCAGGCGGACTACGCCAAGGCGCTCACGCGCCGCGCCACGCTGACCCGCGACTGGATGCTGTTCTTCGAAAAATATGCCGTGGTGCTCACGCCGGTGTCCGGCGAGTTGCCGTTCCCGGATCATCTCGACCGCAAGGACAACGAATCCTTCGAGCGCGTCTGGGAGGCGCAGATGCCGCAAATCGCGACCCCGTTCATGGGACTGCCGGGCCTGGTGGTCTCCACCGGTCTGGTTGGCAAGGCGCCGGTCGGCGTGCACATCGTGTCCGGCCGCTATCGCGAGGATCTGTGTCTGCTCGCAGGCGAAGCGATCGAGGCGGGCGGCGTGCCGCCGTCGCCGATCGATCCCGTGGGTTAGCGATGTCTGTGATCTACGACTTCAAGGCCAACTCGCTTCTCGGCGAGGAGGTGCCCATGCGCCGTTTCGAAGGGCAGGTGCTCTTGATCGTCAACACCGCGAGCAAATGCGGCTTCACACCGCAATATCGCGGGCTCGAGGATCTCTATCGCGACCTCTCGCCGCGCGGCTTCTCGGTGCTCGGCTTTCCCTGCAACCAGTTCGGCGCGCAGGAGCCGGGGCCGGCGAGCGAGATCCAGTCCTTCTGCTCGACCAACTACGACGTCACCTTTCCCCTGTTCGAGAAGATCGACGTCAACGGCGCCCATGCGCACCCTCTGTATGAGTACCTGAAACGCCAGCAATCCGGCCTGCTGGGCGCCTCCATCAAATGGAATTTCACCAAATTTCTCGTGGACCGTGCCGGCAAGGTGATCGCGCGCTACGCGCCGACCGCACGGCCGGAAGGACTGCGGAATCAAATCGAGACCCTGTTATGAGCGAGACAATCATGAGCGACGAATTTCCGGACCGCCTGTCGGTCGACCCGAACAGCCCCTATTACAACGCGGATATTCTCTCGCGCGACGTCGGCATCCGCTTCAAGGGTGTCGAGAAGACCAATGTCGAGGAGTACTGCATCAGCGAAGGCTGGGTCCGCGTCACCGCCGGCAACGCCAAGGACCGCCACGGCAATCCGCTGACGATCAAGGTGCATGGTCCGGTCGAGCCGTATTTCAGGGATAAGAAATAGTTTCTAAGCGCGCCGTGCTCTCTCCACCCGTCATTGCGAGGAGCGCACACTCTCTCCACGTCATTGCGAGCGACTTGTCCGCCATAGCTCGAAGAGCGACGGCGGAAGCGAAGCAATCCAGAATCTTTCCGCCGTGACAGTCTGGATTGCCTCGTCGCTTCGCTCCTCGCAATGACGAAAGTAAAAGGCCAACCCCATGTCCGTCCGCATCGTTGACGTCCGCGAGATCACGAAGCCGATCTCTTCGCCGATCCGCAACGCCTATATCGACTTCACCAAGATGACGACGAGCCTCGTCGCCGTCGTCACTGACGTCGTCCGCGACGGCAAGCGCGTCGTCGGCTACGGCTTCAATTCCAACGGCCGCTACGGGCAGGGCGGCCTGATCCGCGAGCGCTTTGCCTCGCGCATCCTGGAGGCCGATCCGAAGTCGCTGCTGAATGCGGCTGGTGACAATCTCGACCCCGACAAGGTCTGGGGCGCGATGATGACCAACGAGAAGCCGGGCGGCCATGGCGAGCGCTCGGTCGCGGTCGGCACCATCGACATGGCGGTGTGGGACGCGGTGGCGAAGATCGCAGGCAAGCCGCTGTTCCGCCTGCTCGCCGAACGGCACGGCGTGAAAGCAAATCCGCGCGTGTTCGTCTACGCCGCCGGCGGCTATTACTATCCCGGCAAGGATCTCTCGATGCTGCGCGGCGAGATGCGCGGCTATCTCGATCGCGGCTACAACGTCGTGAAGATGAAGATCGGCGGCGCGTCGATCGAGGACGACCGCACCCGCATCGAGGCGGTGCTGAAGGAGATCGGCAAGGACGCGCAGCTCGCGGTCGATGCCAACGGCCGCTTCGATCTCGAGACCGGCATCGCCTACGCAAAAATGCTGCGGGACTATCCGCTGTTCTGGTACGAGGAAGTCGGCGATCCCCTCGACTACGCGCTGCAGGCCGCGCTCGCCGAATTCTATCCGGGCCCGATGGCCACGGGCGAAAACCTGTTCAGCCACCAGGACGCGCGCAACCTCATCCGCTACGGCGGCATGCGCCCGGATCGCGACTGGCTGCAATTCGACTGCGCGCTGTCCTATGGCCTCTGCGAATACCAGCGCACGCTGGAGGTCCTGAAAACCTACGGCTGGTCGCCGAGCCGCTGCATCCCCCACGGCGGCCACCAGATGTCCCTCAACATCGCAGCCGGCCTCGGCCTCGGCGGCAACGAGAGCTATCCCGACCTGTTCCAGCCCTACGGCGGCTTCCCGGATGGTGTGCGCGTCGAGAACGGCCACATCACCATGCCCGACCTGCCGGGCATCGGCTTCGAAGGCAAGTTCGATCTCTACAAGGAAATGAAGGCGCTGGCGGAGTAGGATTGGGCTCGACGGCCGCGCCGACACTCTCCGTCATTGCGAGCGCAGCGAAGCAATCCAGAGTCTTTTCGCAGAGGCACGGCTGCAAGCTTCTCGTCTGGTACGAACTGCACGCGACAATGACCGATGCGATTGTACGTGAGAAGCAGATCAAGGGTGGCAGCAGAGCGAAGAAGCTTGCGCTGATCGAGAGCGCCAATCCGGACTGGACGGATCTCTACGAGACGCTGATCTGACGACAGGGGGAGTGGCGGTAGTAGGCGAGAGGGCGCCACTCATCCCGTCATTGCGAGCGTAGCGAAGCAATCCAGAATCTTTCCGCGGAGGCAGTCTGGATTGCTTCGTCGCATGTGCTCCTCGCAATGACGGCGGAGGGACCTTGGTCACTGCACGCCCTCCACCCGTGACAACAACATCGGCTGCAGTGCACCATACATCAGCGTGCGCCACAGCCATTCGATCGGGCCGTATCGGCAGTGGCGCAGCCACCATGCGCTGAACAGCACCTGTCCGACGTAGACGGCGATGCCGATAGCGAGGGCCTGGGTGATGCCGAGCCGTCCGAACAGGCCAAGGCCGTAGCCGTAGAAGATCCAGCCGAAGATGAGCGATTGTGCGACGTAGTTGGTGAATGCCATCCGGCCGAGCGGCGCGGCCCAGCCGAGCAGCCTCTTGCCGCGTCCGAAACTGGCGATGAAGAGGATGGCGGCACCATAGCCCAGCGCCAGCAGGATGTTGCCGAGCGGCTCGATGCCGACGTAAAGCAAGGCCGCGCCGAGACAGATAGCCGGAAGCGCGATGACGAGCAGGCCGCGGGCATTTTGCAGAATGCCGCTCCGCCAGGCCAGCGCTCCGACGAGAAACAGCCCGATCGTGCGCAAGAAGACGAACGCGTGCAGGGACGCGATGAGAGGAATTTCGCGGAGACGAAACGCCAGCACGTCGAGGAAGCCGCCCGTCGCATAGATGCGATTTGCATCCATGACGTCCCGCCAGATCGCGGTCCTGCCGGGAAACAACCCCGCGGGCGGAAAGGCCTGCATGGCCAGATACAGCGCGAGAGACGCCAGCGCGGCGAGCGTCAGCAACCAGCGCGGGCCAAACAGGAACGGCAGCACGATGAATCCCGCCAGTGCATATTCGGTGAGGATATCGCCGTTCCAGATCAGGCACAAATGAATGACGCCGAACACCAGCAGCACAGCGAGCCGCCGCAGGAGCAGGAAAGTGCGGCGCTCGCTGTTCGCGAGCCGGTCGAATTGAATGGCAAGGCCTGCGCCGAACAGCAGCGAGAACAGCGCAAACGCCTTGAGCTCCA
Organism: Bradyrhizobium sp. S3.7.6; assembly: GCF_054061875.1. Classification (NCBI taxonomy): domain Bacteria; kingdom Pseudomonadati; phylum Pseudomonadota; class Alphaproteobacteria; order Hyphomicrobiales; family Nitrobacteraceae; genus Bradyrhizobium; species Bradyrhizobium sp. S3.7.6. Next base: position 2,442,336 of record NZ_JBSSEQ010000001.1, read on the forward strand.
CGGCCTGCGTCAGGATCGTTTCGACGGCGCGATCAACCGGCGAAGCAAGCGTCCTGGCACCAAGAAACTGCTCGAAGATCGAAATGCGAAATTCCATGACCACGTTGATGGCCATGACGCCGAACAGGGCAATGCCCCGCAGCACGTCGATGGCGTCGATCCGGTCCGAGGGGCTTATTGGCCGAGGAGATGCGGCACCATCGGATGTCATGGAAGAATTCCAATTGTAGCTCGACGATGCGTGGCGCGGGGCGAGATGCCTGCCACACGCTCCGTCATTGCGAGCGCAGCGAAGCAATCCAGAATCTCTCTGTGGAGGCAGTCTGGATTGTTTCTTCGCAAGAGCTCCTCGCAATGACGATGTGGCGAAAGTCTGCCATCCCTTACGAAATTTCGCTCCTCACACGCGTTGCAGCAGCGGCCGCAAGCTGCGGATGTCGGTCACAGCCTCAATCTCATACACCGACTTGATCAACCGCTCGGCCTTCTCGCCGCCGACCACTGGGGCAATCAGATCGCGCGCCTTGTCGATGACCTCGTCGCGCGTCATCGGGTTGCGCGGCGTGCCGCGCACGGCGGTGACGCGCTCGGAGAGGCGGCTTCCATCAGTGAGCTCTATCTCGACGACGGCGACGCGCACCGGCAATAGTTTGGCCAGCTCCTCGTCGCGCACCAAATTCACCTTGGCGCGCTCCTTCAAAACCGCCGCGTCCTGCAAGCGCGGCTTGTCGTGCGCGGCGTGGAACGAGGCGGTCTTGTCGAGCAGCATCACGGCGACCATGTGCTGGAGACAGATGTCGGGGATGTCGCGGTTGTCCACGACCTCGGCGACCGACGGCGCAAGACGTACGGTGACGCGCTTGACCTCTCCGGCCTCGAACGCCTGCTTGCTGCGGATGGCGTAGACCGCATCGAGCGGTCCCTGGATCGGTGAACCCACCGTCCATTTCTTGATGTCGGTGCCTGCGATCTCGTAACGCTCGCCAAGCTTCTCCACGAGTTTTCCGGTCGCTGCCTTCGGCGCATAGGCCAGGAAGTAATTGTCTGGCCCTGAGAACACGTCGTCGACGCCGTTCCAGTCCGAACGCACCAGCAGTGCCGACGTCACGCCGTTTCGGGCCGGCATGCCGGCGAACACAAACCCCTTCTCGATATGGTCGACGTCGCGCCGCCACACGATGAAGCCGGAGGATTGCTGCGCGGCATAGTCGAGCACCCAGCGCATCCGGTGCGCGTCGAAGCCGGCGACGCTAGCCGCCGCAGCGGAAGCGCAGAACGTACCGGAAATGCTGTGCGTGCTCAGCACGCTTTCATAGCTGAAATCGGCCCCGCCCATCGCCATCACCACGCGCGTGCCGACGTCATAGCCGAGCGTCACCGCACGCAGAAAATGGGCGCCGTCGATTCCGAGGTGTTCGCCGAGCGCAAGTGCCGCGGGCACAGTCGAACTGCCGGGATGCGAGCGCGACGGGCTGTGCGAATCGTCGGTCTCGTCGGCATGCGCCATAACGCCGTTGGCAAGCGCAGCTTCGACTGGCGACGCGGTGAGCGATGTGCCGGCAATGGTCGATGTCCCCTGCGCAGCATTGGCGCGAATGTAGCGCTGCGCCGCCTGACCGGGCGGCAGCTCCGATCCTGATATCATCGACGCCAGCGTGTCGAGGATGTGGTGCTTTGCTTGTTCGACGACTTCGGGCGGCAGCGCGCGGGTTTTCGCAGCGCTCATGTAGTCGCACAGCGCCGTCATTTCTGGCCCGGAGCCAGATCCCTCCGCGAAACTGCGCGCGGGCGAAAGCGAGAGGCCGGTTGCCGCCGCTGCGGTCAGGCTGAGAAAGTCGCGTCGTTTCATGGTGTCCCGTCTTTGGTGCAGGAACTGATGAAACGGATAGCGCCTGGGATAGCGGTATGTCCAGTAGCCGCCGCGCTCCGCTGTCATGCCCCGCGCAGGCGGGGCATCCAGTACGCCGCGGCGGATGTGGTCAGAGCGAGTTTCTCCAACGCCGGCCTCTGGAATACTGGATCGTCCGCCTTCGCGGACGATGACACCGCAATTGTCCCTACGACAGCCGCATGTCCAGCAGCCTGCGCCCCTCGCCCTTCAGCAGCTTCTTCACCGCGCTCGACGCCACGACCTCGCCGTCATTGGCGTAGGCTTCGTGGTTCTTCTCGATGTCGTCGAGGCGGTAGAGGTAGTTGACCATCACGCCGGCGGACTCGCGCGCGCCTTTCGGCGAGAGGTCGCCGAGCCAGTTGATGCGCTCGAGCCGTGCGCCGTTGCCGAGATGGAAGCGGGCGACGGAATCGATCAGCTTGCCCTTCGGCGTGCGCGCTTTCAGGAAGTAATAGGCCGCGAGCGGCTCGATCACGGTGCGGAGCAGCGTCGTCGTCTCGGGGTTCTCGAACCATTTGGGATCGTCGAGGCGCTTCAGCACCTCGCGGTCCTCGTCCGAGAGCGGCAGGTCCCTGTCCTGCTTCACCCATTGCATGAAGCCCGGCACCGGCGACAGCGTCACGAAGGTGTCGAGTTTTGGCGTCTCGCGGCGCAGCTCTTCGACCACCTGTTTGATCAGGAAGCTGCCGAAGGAGATGCCGCCAAGCCCGCGCTGGGTGTTGGAGATCGAATAGAACACCGCGGTGCGCGCACGCTCGATCGGCAGATGCTGGCGGTCGACCGCCAGCAGCGGCGCGATCGCACCGGGGATCGTCTCGGTCAGCGCCACCTCGACGAAGATCAGGGGCTCGTCAACCATGGCGGGATGGAAGAAGGCGTAGCATCGCCGGTCGACCGGATCGATGCGGCGGCGCAGGTCGTCCCAGTCGCTGATCTCGTGCACGGCTTCGTAACGGATGATCTTTTCGAGGATGTTGGCCGGGGTCGACCAGTCAATCCGGCGCAGCACGAGAAACCCCCTGTTGAACCACGACGAGAGAAGGTGCGAGACGTCGCGATCGAGCGCGGCGAGATCGGTGTGACCGTTCATCATGCCGAGCAGATCGGCGCGCATGTTGACGAGATCGCCGGTGCCGCCCGGCGCGCGGTTGAGGCGGCGGATCAGCTCCTGCCGGCGCGGCTCGGAGGCGAAATGCAGCGAGCTCGCGTCTTCGTCACTGGGACTGGCGCGCCATTTTTCGATCGCCTTGGACAGGCGTTCGCGATCGGGGCCGAAATCGCGCACCAGGGCTTCGAAGAAGGCGCGGCGTCCTGCCGCATCCAACTCCTGGTAGATGTCGAGCACCTCACGCGCCATGGCGGTGCCCGAAGCTTCGCCACGACCGGACAGCAGCGCACCGCAGAGCTCGATCAGCCCGTCGGCATCGTGCTTGGCGTCGGCGGAATCCCCGCGGCGCAGCAGCGTGCGGCCGCGATCGGAGATGGTGGCGAGCAGGTCTGAGAAGAAGGCGTTGGCCATCTGGTCGTTTCGATTCCGGTTTGTGCGCTGCGGAAGCTTACACGGGATTTAGGCGGAAGCCGATCACAATCAAGCAGGGGAATTTTGTATCTTTCGTGGTGCCATGCGCCACCAGGAAAGCTGTCATGCCCCGCGAGGCCGAGAGTGCCACCAAAGCTGTCATGCCCCGGCTTGACCGGGGCATCCAGTACGCCGCGGCCTCTCGGCTCAATCACGGCCGTCTCTGGAATACTGGGTCGCCCGGTCAAGCCGGGCGACGACACCGTGACTATTTCCCCGCAAACTCCGTCGGCGTCCGCCCAGTCACCTGACGGAATGCTGCCGAAAACGCCGGCACGCTGGCATAGCCGAGCTGGGTGGCGAGCTGCTTCACCGACACATTGGGGTCGGTCGACAGCCGCTGGATCGCTGCCGCAACCCTTGCGCGCTGGCACCAGCTCTTGAAGCTCAATTGCGTCTCGGTCGAAAACAGCCGCGACAACGTACGCGCGGAGGTTCCGACCTCACGCGCCAGCGTGTCGATGTCGTGCAGGCCGGTGGGATCGTCGAGCACGATCATCGCGGCGCGCCGGCAGCGCGGCTCATGCGGCAGCGGCACGAAGGTCGCGGAATCCTCCGCCTGGTGCAATTCCAGCATCACCAGGCGGACCAGCAGCTCGGTGCGCTCCTCGGTGTTGCGCGCGTCGAACAGCGCGAGGATCGCCTGGTTGAGCAGCGGCGATACCCGCACCACGAATTCCTTGGTCAGCCCCTCATAGCGTTGTTCGCGCTTGAGCCAGGGCAGGTCGAAATACAGCGTGCGCATCTCGATGTCGGCGAGCAGGTCGAGGGCATGCTCGAGCCCGGCCGGCACCCAGACGGCGCGGTCCGGCGGCACCAGCCAGCGCCCCGCGGGCGTCGTCACCTGCATCGTGCCCTTGGCGGCATAGATCAGCTGCGCCTCGCGGTGCATGTGCAGATCGATCCGCATGCCCTTGGGATAGTCGCGGGCGACGAGGTGCACACCCGCTGGCGAGCGATGGTTGCTCCGGACCTCCCGCAGGATTGGCGTTTCCAAGACAGTCATTGGCAGCATCCCGTCATGGCTCCGACATATAACCCATTTCGGAGCAGGAGAGGATTCGGAATGAATAGTCCCAGCCGGGTGATCAGTTTCGTCAACGCAGGCCATTTCATCGACCATTATGCGATGCTGATTTTCGCCGCCGCCGTGATCATCATGGGGCCGGCGCTCGGCATGGCCTATTCGGAACTTCTGCCCTATGCGACGCCGGGCTTCGTCGCCTTCGGCGCCGGCTCGCTGCTCACCGGCTGGCTCGGGGACCGCTGGAGCCGCCGCCACATGATGCTGATCTTCTTCGTCGGCATCGGTGCTTCCATGATCTCGGTCGGCTTCGTGCAGACCCCGGCACAGCTCGGCGCGGCGCTGTTCGCGATCGGCATTTTTGCCTCGATCTATCACCCCGTCGGCACCGCGATGATCGTGTCCTATGCCGACCGGCTCGGCCGCGAGATGGGGATCAACGGCGTCTGGGGCAATCTCGGCGTTGCCTCCTCCGCGCTGGTGACCGGCGTGATCGGCCAGTATCTCGGCTGGCGTTTTGCCTTCATCGTGCCCGGTGTCGTCACCATCCTGATCGGCATCGCCTTTGCGATGATGGTCGTGCATGAGGACCGCAAGGGCTCGAAGCAGGCGGCAGCTCAAGCGCGCGTGGCGAAGAAAGACATGTGGCGCGTGATCCTGTCGCTGCTGATCGTCGTGATCGCGATCTCGACGACGTTCAACGCGGTTACCGTCGCGCTGCCGAAGCTGTTTGCCGAGCGGCTCGCGGATTTGACAAAAAGCCCGGCGCTGCTCGGCGTCATCGCGGCCTGCGTCTACGTGTTCGGCGCGATGACCCAGTACACGATCGGCCGGCTGCTCGACCGCTACTCGCTGAAGACGGTGGCGCTGCCGCTGTCCTTCATGCTGGCGCCGTTCCTGTATCTCGCCGCGAACCTGTCCAATCTGCCGCTGATCCTGGTCTCGATCGGCATCGTCATGGGCGCGTTCGGGCAGGTCACGGTGAACGATGCCATGGTCGGCAAATACACCAGCGAGGAATGGCGCTCGCGCGCCTATGCCGTGCGCTATTTCATCGGCTTCACCGCCGCGGGCGCCTCCGTCGGCCTGGTCGCCTGGCTCTATGAGCAGGGCGGCTTCGTCACCATGCTGCACGCCTTCGCTGCCCTGTGCCTGCTCGCGATCGCCGCCGCGATCATCCTGCCGCGCGAGATCAGGACGCCGCAGCCGGCGTGAGGGATTGCCGAGAGACGGGCGCCTCTCGCCCCATCGTCATTGCGAGCGTAGCGAAGCAATCCAGAATCTTTCCGCGGAGGGACTCTGGATTGCTTCGCTGGGCTCGCAATGACGGGGGATGGACCGGCGCATCGTGCACCCCGCCCACAATGCCATTCTGCCGGTGTTTTGCCCGACGGGTCAAAGCACCGGAACGCTCAAATGCCATCAACGCCGTTCTACTGTGCATGGGGTTGTTTTCGACTTTTTTGTTTGTCGGCAGCCCGCCTCCGCGGAAAAACTACGGTTTCACCTCGGCCGCCGTCTTTGCCTTCGGCGCCTTCTTCGACGTGCGCCAGTTCTCGAAGCGCTGCACCACCACGAAGAAGGCCGGCACGAACAGCACCGCAAGGCAGGTCGAGGCCAGCATGCCCGAGAACACGGTGATGCCGATCGACTTGCGCGCGCTGGCGCCGGCGCCGGTCGCGATCACCAGCGGCACCACGCCGAGGATGAAGGCGAACGACGTCATCAGGATCGGCCGGAAGCGGGCGCGCGCCGCCTCGATCGCGGATTCCAGCACCGGCTTGCCGTCGCGGTTATGCAGCTCGAGCCCGACCTCGACGATCAGGATCGCGTTCTTGGCCGACAGCGCGATCAGCAGGATCAGGCCGATCTGGCAATAGAGGTTGTTGTCGATCTTCAAGGCGTTGAGGACGAGCATGGGCCCGATCAGCGATAGCGGCACCGCGAGGATCACCGAGATCGGCGCGTACCAGCTCTCGTACTGGCCGGCGAGCACGAGATAGACCAGCAGCATGGCAAGGCCAAACACCCAGTAGATCTGGTTCGAGACGGCCTTCTCCTGATAGGACATCGCGGTCCACTCATAGCCCGTGCCCGGCGGCAGCGTCTTGTCCGCGATCTCCTCCATCAGCTTCAGCGACTGGCCGGACGAGTAGCCCTGCGCCGGCAGGCCGACGATGGTCGAGGAAGGGTAGAGGTTGTAGAGGCTGATCAGCGACGGACCGGTGGCCGGCGTGATCGTGGCGACGGTGCCGATCGGGATCATGTCGCCGTTCGAGTTGCGTACCTGCATGTTGGCGATGTCGCGCTCGGTGACGCGGAATGCCGGATCGGCCTGGGTATAGACCTGGAACACGCGTCCGAACTTGTTGAACTGATTGACGTAGGACGAGCCGAGATAGGTCGACAGCGCCGCGAACACCTGATCGGTGGTGACGTGCAGCGTCTGGGTCTTGATGCGGTCGATCTCGACGTTGAACTGCGGCACCGACGAGCGGAACGAAGACGATACGCGCTGCAGCGCGCTCTGGCTCTGGGCGTTGGAAACCATCGCGCCGGTGATGGCCTGGAGCTTTGCAAAATCGCTGTTGCCGTCGCGCAGCTCGACCTGCATCGAGAAGCCGGCCGCGTTGCCGATGCCCTGGATCGGCGGCGGCGGCAACACCAGGGTGCGTGCCTCCATGATGGTCGCGAGCTTGTCGTTCAGCCCGTAGACCAGCGAACGCAGATCTTCGCCGGGCCCTTTGCGCGCCGACCAGTCCTTCAGGATGATGTAGGCGACGCCGGCATTGGCGAGGCTGGCGCTGTTGTCGAGCGCGGAGATGCCGGCGATGGTGATGACCTGCTGGACACCAGGCGTGTCCTTGATCAGCTCGCTCGCTCTGTCGAGCACCGTCTGGGTCCGCTCCAGCGCGGCGCCGTCGGGCAGTTGCACGGCGGCGATCAAATAGCCCTGGTCCTCGATCGGCAGGAAGCCGGTCGGCACCCGCGACAGGCCGTAGCCGCCGATCCCGATCAGCACCAGTGCGAATGCGACCGAGATCGTGCTGTTCCTGCACAGCACGCCGATGAGGCGCGTGTAGCCCCGCTCGACACGGTTATAGACGGCGTTGAAGCCGCGGTAGAAGAAGTTGCGCTGCTCCGGCGGCACCGTGGGCCGCAGCCAGAGCGCGCATTGCGTCGGCTTCAGCGTGGCCGCGTTGATGGCGGATAGCAGCGCGGTCGCCGCGATCACCAGCGCGAATTGCGAATAGATGCGCCCGGTGAGGCCGGCGAGGAACGAGGCCGGCAGGAACACCGAGATCAGCACCAGGGTGATGCCGACGATCGGCGCGAACAGCTGGTCCATTGCCCTGATCGCGGCGTCGTGGCCGTTCATGCCCTGCTCGATGTTGTGCGCGGCGCCTTCGACCACGACGATGGCATCGTCGACGACGATGCCGATCGCGAGCACGATCGCGAACAGCGTCGACATGTTGATGGTGAAGCCGAGCGCCGCCATCGCCGCGAACGCGCCGATGATGGTGACGGGCACGGTGGTCGCCGGCACCAGCATTGCGCGCCAGTCCTGCAAGAACACCAGGATCACGACCAGCACCAGCAGGCCGGCCTCGATCAGCGTCATGTAGACCTCGTGCACCGAGGCTTCGACGAATTTGGTGGTGTCGAACGGCGTGTCGTATTTGATGCCTTCGGGGAATCGCTTTGCAAGCTCCGCCATCTTCTTCTCGACGGCCTGCTCGACCTGGAGCGCGTTGGCGCCCGGCGACTGGAACACGCCGATGCCGGTGGCCGGCTGATTGTTCAGCGAGAAGATCTGGCTGTAGGTCTGCGCGCCCAATTCGACCCAGCCGACGTCGCGCACGCGCGTGACGTCGCCACTGGTGCCGGTCTTGACGATGATGTTCTCGAACTGGGTGGTGTCGTCGAGCCGGCCGTTGACGTTGAGCGTGTACTGGAACGCCTGTCCCGGCGGCGTCGGCGGCGCGCCGACCTGGCCGGCCGAGACCTGCTGGCTCTGCTGCTGGATCGCCGTGACGACGTCCGACGGCATCAGTCCGCGGACCTGGAGCTTGTTCGGATCGAGCCACACCCGCATCGAATACTGGCCGGCGCCGAACACCGTGACGTTGCCGACGCCGGGCAGGCGCGAAAGCTCGTCGCGGATGTTGATGGTGGCGTAGTTGCTCAGATAAAGGCTGTCGAACGTCTTGTCCGGCGAGGTCAGCGTCACGAACAGCAGGATCGAGGTCGACTTCTTCTGGACGGTGACGCCCTGGTTCTGCACGGAGGATGGCAGTTGCGACAGCGCGCTGGAGACGCGGTTCTGCACCAGCACCTGTGCGAAGTTGAGGTCGGTGCCGATCTTGAAGGTCACGGTCAGCGTATAGGTGCCGTCGGAGCCGCTGTAGGACTGCATGTAGAGCATGTCCTCGACGCCGTTGACCTGCTGCTCGATCGGCAGCGCGACGGTGTCGATCACGGTCTTGGCGCTGGCGCCCGGATAGCGCGTGGTGACCTGCACCGTCGGCGGCACCACGTCGGGATATTGCGCGACCGCGAGGTTGAACAGCGCGACGCCGCCGATCAGGATCATCAGAAGCGCGATGACGTTCGAGAGGACCGGCCGCTCGATGAAGAATTTCGAGATCATGGCTGGCGCCCCCTCACTTGGCAGACGCCTGCGGCTGCTCGATCTTCGTCAGTTGCGGATCGATCTTCTGACCCGGGATCACGCGCAGCAGCCCCGCGATCACCACGCGGTCGTCCGGCTTCAAGCCGCTTTCGATCACGCGCAGGCCGTTGTCGACCTGACCGATCTGCACCTTGCGCTGCTCGACAATGTTGTCGCTATTGACCACCAGGAGATAGCGGCCGCCCTGGTCGCTGCCGAGCGCGGTGTCGGGGACGAGGAGGGCGTTCTTGTCCTGGTCGAAGGGCACCCGGACCCGGACGAAATAGCCGGGCAGCAGCGCTCGCTTGTCGTTGGGCAAGACGCCGCGTACCGCGAGCGTGCCCGTTGATGTATTGAGGGTCGGCGAGACGTAGTCGAGGTGGCCTTCATGCGGATAGCCGGTCTCGGTCTGGAGGCCCACCTGGATCGGCAACTGTTTGAGGTCGGCCACGGTCAGCCCGCGACGGGCCGCTTCGGCGCGGATGCGAAGGACGTCCTGCTCACTGACCGTGAAGTTCACCCAGATCGGATCCAGCGCGACGATGGTTGCGAGCTGGGTCGGGGAGGAGACGCCGACGAGCTCGCCGATCGAGACCAGGTGCGCGCTGACGATGCCGTCGAACGGCGCGCTCACCTTGGTGTAGCCGTAATTGACCTCGGCGAGCCTCGTATTGACCTGGGCCTGCTGGAGACTGGCCTGGGCGTTGTCGCGGGTGGATGTCGAGGTGTCGAGCGTCGCCTGCGAGACAGCCTGGCGCTGCACGAGGTCGACCTGCCGCTTGAAATCGGCCTCGGCCTGCTTGAGCGTGGCCTGCGCACCGACCTCGGCCGCCTGCGCCTGCTCGAGCTTGAGCTTGTAGGTCTCAGGCTCGATTAAGAAAAGCTGGGTGCCCTGCTTGACGAAGCTGCCGTCCTGATAGTCGATCGATTGCAGGAAGCCCTGCACGCGCGCCACCAGATCGACGCTCTTGACCGGCGCGGTGTTGCCGGTGGCTTCGACATAGCGCGTCACGGCCCGCTGTACCGGCGTGGCGACGTCCACCTTCGGCGGCGGCGGCGCCACGAACGTGTTCTTGTCCTCGCAGCCGGCGAGCGCCACCACGGCCGCCGCGGCAACGAGTGCCCGCCCGACATGTCTCCACGCTCCGTTCCGTTGTGCGAGATCAGCGGGATTCGCGCAGGTCATTCGGTGGCCCCCGATTATTGTCTGTCGGTGTGGCAGGCTACCAACAAATGCCCGGCCGTGGAACACCATAGCCATGGCGGTCACCAGCCTTACACTGTAAACGGCGCAGTGGCCTTTGACAGGTTTGTCATGGCAAACCGCTCTTCATCGGGTGCATGATCGACCAGAATTGTGTCAAAGGCCGAGTGACGGAAACGAAACGGTCGAGAAGCAGAGAAGAAAAGGTGAGGAGAACATGACATGCCCACGTCGCTCCAGGCGGCCCTTGCCGGCCTCGTTTTCGCAGCGGCAGTCGCCATGCCCGCGCTAGCCGATGGCCTGAAGGACGAGATCGCGCCGACCGGCAAGCTGCGGGTCGCGATCGCGATCAGCCCGGCGGGCGGCGCGTTCTGGTCGACCAAGACCGAAGCCGGCTATGCCGGCGTGCCGGTCGACCTCGGCAAGGAGATGGCCGGCCAGCTCGGCGTACCCGTCGAATATGTCGTGCACCAGAATTCCGGGCAGATCACCGACGCGGCGTCGAAGGGGACCTGGGACGTCACCTGGCTGCCAAAAGATCCCGAGCGCGAGACCAAAATGATGTTCGGCCCGATCTACGAGGTCGCGGATGCCACCTACATCGTCAAGCCCGGCTCAGCCATCACCAACTTCGCCAGCCTCGATCAACCCGGCATCAAGGTCGCGGCCGTCAACGCCACCACGACCATGCGCGGCGCGATCGCGCATCTGAAGAATGCGAAAGCCACGGGCTATCAGACCTATGACGAGATCTTCGGCCTCCTGAAGAGCGGCGAGATCGACGCCTTCGCGCTGTCGCGCGACCAGCTCAACAAGATGGCGCAGAAGATCCCGGGCACGAAGGTGCTGGACGAGACCTTCAAGAAAACGGTGACGGCGGTGGCCGTGCCGCTCGGTCACAGCCAAGCGCTGGCGTTCGTCACCAAGTTCATGAACGAGGCGGTGACGAACGGCGCCTTGCGCAAGGCCTATGACAACAATGGCCTGAAGGACACGCCGATCCGGACGGAGTAGCGGCAGCGGCTCCATGGCAAGCGAGATTCAGATCCGCGCTTTCTTGCTGGCCGATGCGGCCGCCGTGCGCGAGCTGTTCATCCAGGTCAATCGCCTGTTGGCGCCGGTGCATTTGGCGGAGGCGTTTGAAGGATACATCACCCGCTCCCTCGCGGAGGAGATAGATCGTCTCGCCGATTATTATTCGGGTCGGAGCGGCGGTTTCTGGGTCGCCGTCGATGACGATGAAATCGTCGGCATGTTTGGACTGGAGGCCTCTGGCGAACGCGCGATGGAGTTACGGCGCATGTACGTTGCTCCCGGCGCGCGGCGCCGGGGTATCGCGCGAAAGATGCTGGCGTTTGCGGAAGAGGAGTGCCGCCGCCGCAATCGTCCGCAATTGCAGCTGAGCACGTCCGAGCTTCAGCAGGATGCGCTGGCGCTGTATCGAAACGCAGGATACGAGAAGGTGCGCGAGGAGATCGCCGATGCCGCCAGCAACAAGACATTGGGCGGCGGCATTCGTCGCTACCATTTCACCAAGCGGCTCTGACGGCCATTCCAGGCTCTTCGCCTGCTGTTACGACTGGCCTCACGGCTCCGCGGTGCGAATGCCTGCGGGGCTCACCTGCAGCTTGAGTGTGGACGTCCTGGTCAGCGCCTTGCCGTCGAACGAGAACGCGATCAGCTCGTTCTCGACCATGCACTGCGCCACGACATGTTTTGAGTCCTTTGACCACACCATGCCCTGACACCAATGGCCGATCTTGGCCTCCGCCACCGGCGTGAGGTCGGTGCCCGAGATCTTGTAGACTTTGAGCAGGCCGAAATCGTTGAAGAAGGGCGAGGCCGATGGCTTGTTCGAGCCGTTCATGACGGTGACGGCGACATGGCTGCCGTCCGGCGACATCTTCACGGCCTCAGGTGTCTGTCCAACGGTAACCGTCGTGACGACGCGGATCGGCTTGGCGGTCATGTCGATCAGACTGATCGTGTCACTGTCGCCGCTGCTGGCACCGACATTGCCGACGACGGCCACCGCGCTGCCGGTGAGGTCGATGTCGTAGGGGCGGATGCCGGCGGAGAGGTCGCGCTTGGTGTATTCGACCTTGGTCCCGTCCACGCTCAGAAGCGAGATCTTGCTGTCGCCGTCGCGGGTGACCAGCGCGGTGGCTCCGTCGCGGGAGAACACTACATGGCTGGGGCCGGACTTGGCATCGCCGAGTTGAATCTTCCCGCCTGCGGTCAGCGTATTGCCGCTGATCGCGAAGACCGAGACGGTGCCTTCGCTGCGGTTGGCAACCAGCGCCAGCGTGCCGGCACGGTTGATCGAGACGCCGGCGGCGCCTGGGCCGGCCTGCAATGTCGCGAGCACCTTTGGCGGGGTGGATTTGAGGTCGATCACCGAGAGCTTGTCGTCGGGGACCGTCTTGGTCGTGTCCGCGGGATCGAGCTTCATCGCACCCGTGACCAGCGCAAGCGAGCCGTCCGGCGCAATCGCGACGCTCGGCGGCGGCCCGACTACGCTGGCGGGTGCCGGGACCTCGCCCAAAAGCTTCAGCGCGCCATCGGCGAGATCGATGACGCTGACCGTGTCCGGCAGCGGCTGCTTGCGCACCACGGCATTGCCGTTCTCCAGCATCATCTTGCCGTCATTGGCGGTGACGACGATCTCGGCATGAGCGGCGAAATTTGCAAAGCCGGCAAAGGACGTTGCGACCAGAGCCGACGCGACATCGCGCGTGCGCCTGTGAACAGCGGCTTTCATGTTTCCCCCTGAGACTTTGTTCTTGTCCGGCAAAGCTAAATGCAACCGGGGGCATTGCGCAACAATCTGAACGCGATCATTTTTGCCTTCGCCCTTGGAATAAAACGGCAAGACGCGCTTCGGTACGGCCGAAGCGGGTGGCTGCATAAAAAATTATGCCTCGACCACTGCGCAAAGTGTCTCGTGCGTCAAACTGACACGGCTCTGTCACTCGCGATGTTTAGAACATTTCTGATCGTAAACATCCTCATTTCCGGGGCGTCAAAAAAAATGAAATCGAGACTACTGACGACGGCTGCGATTGTCGCGGCCGCGAGCGCGCTCGCGTGCACTCTTCCCGTCCTTGCGGACGACTTCGGCCGTGACCGCGATCACGGGCATGATCAAGGTCGCGACAACGATCACGACCGTGATCATCACCGTCATCCGCATGACATCCACACCGAGACGCCGATCAAGCATCTCGTGATCATCTTCAACGAGAACCGCTCGTTCGATCATTACTTCGCGACCTATCCGAACGCGGCCAATCCGTCGGGCTCGATCCCCTTCGTGCCGAAGCCGCATACGCCGAAGGTCAACAATCTCGCCAACGCGCATTTGCTGGTGAACAATCCGAACAACAGCGCGGCCAACGGCACCGGCGCGACGGATCCGTTCCGCCTCGACCGCACTCAGGCCAACACGCGCTCGCAGAACCACTCCTACACGCCCGAGCAACAGGCCGTGGACAACGGCAAGGAAGACCTGTTTCCGAAATTCACCGGCCGCGGCACCGCCGGCGGCGCCGGTGCGTTCGGCACCAACGGTCAGGTCATGGGCTATTTCGACGGCAACACCACCACCGCCTTCTGGAACTACGCCCAGCACTTCGCCATGAGCGACAATGCCTGGACCGACACTTTCGGTCCGTCGACGCAGGGCGCGCTCGCGGTGATTTCCGGCCAGACCAATGGCGCGCAGAACATCGTCGGCACCTCGGCGTCGATCGCCGACGGCCAGGGCGGCCTGACGCTGATCGGCGACACCGACCCGGCCTACGATTCCTGCTCGAGCACGAGCAGCACCGTGCTGATGACAGGCAAGAACATCGGCGACCTGCTCAACGACGAGCGCATCAGCTGGGGCAGCTTCATGGGCGGCTTTGACCTGACGCTCAAGAATGCCAACGGCACCACCGGCTGCGCGCGCACCACGTTCTCCAGCAACGTGAACGGCACGATCGTGGACTACAGCCCGCACCACGCCTGGTTCCAGTACTACAAGTCGACCGCCAACCCGACCCATGCGCGGCCGAGTTCGGTCGATGCGATCGGCCACACCTACGAGAAGGGCGGCAAGACCGTCGATCCGGCCAACCACGCCTACGACCTCGAGGACTTCTACGCCGCCGTGAAGGCCGGCAATTTCCCGGCCGTCTCCTACATCAAGATGTCGGCCTACCAGGACGGTCACGCCGGCAACTCCGATCCGCTCGACGAGCAGGTCGGCAATGTCGAGCTGATCAACTTCCTCCAGAAGCAGCCGGAGTGGCGCGAAACCGCGGTCATCATCACCTATGACGACTCCGACGGCTGGTACGACCACCAGTACGTTGCGCCGAAGACCGCCTCTTACGATCCGACCGCCGATCAGGTCAACGGTCCGGGCCTGTGCGGCCTCGGCCCGCAGAAGCAGCCGGCACCGAAGGGTCTCTCCGGCAAGCCGGTGAACGGCCGCTGCGGTCCCGGCACGCGCATTCCGTTCATCGTGGTCTCGCCCTACGCCAGGACCAACCACGTGAGCAGCACCTACATCTCGCAGGCGTCCGTGGTGCGGTTCATCGAGGACAACTGGCTGCGCGGCCAGCGTATCGGTGGCGGCTCGTTCGACGCCAGCTCCGGCTCGATCATGGACCTGTTCGACTTCGATCAGGATCACAGCCATGACTACCGGACCGACGCGCTGTTCCTCGATCCGACCTCCGGCACGGCGATCACCAGCCCGCCGGACGAGCACCACCACCACTAGTCCAACGGGACGCTTGATGAACAGCCGCACCATGTGGCTCCTCGGCGCCGGCCTGCTTTGTCTGGCCGGCGCCGTCTTTGCGGCCGGGACGCAGGGACTTGCGGAGACGAGCCAGCTCGGCGCGAACCCGAATCCGGTTCGCCCCATGCGCCCGCCCGTCGCGCCATTGTCCGCGATGGCGCAGCTCGGCAAGGAGATCTTCTACGACGCCTCTCTGTCGTCGTCCGGCGCGCTGTCCTGCGCATCCTGCCACAGCCCGGATCACGCCTACGGCCCGCCCAACGACGGGCCGGTGATGCTCGGCGGCGCCGCCCTGTCGCGGCAAGGCGCGCGCGCGGTGCCGTCGCTGACCTATCTCGATCGCCACCCCAATTTCAGCATCGGCCCCGACAAGGGCGACGACGACAACGTCATCGATCTCGCGCAGATGGCTGCAATCGGCCAGCAGGCTGCGCGGACGACGAAGACGGCCGGCGGCAGCGGCGCATCGGCGAACATCGTGCCGCAAGGCGGCCTGTTCTGGGACGGCCGCGCCGACACGCTCCAGGACCAGGCGCTGTTCCCGCTGCTCGACCCCAACGAGATGGACGGCGGCAGTGCCGAGATCGTCGCGGACAAGCTGCGCCGTGCGCCTTACGCCAATCGCTTCGTCGAGCTGTTCGGCGCCGGCGTGCTCGGAAATCAGCGACTCCTGATCGCGGAGGCGATGTTCGCGGTTGCGCGCTATCAGGTGGAGGAAGTCAGCTTCCATCCCTACACCAGCAAGTACGACTACTGGCTCGAGGGCAAGGCGCGGCTGTCCGAAAGCGAGCTGCGCGGCCTGCAGATGTTCAACGACCCCGACAAGGCCAATTGCGCCGGCTGTCACACCTCGGCGCCGACCCGCGACGGCCTGCCGCCGCTGTTCACCGACCACCAATACGAGGCGCTCGGCGCGCCGCGCAATGCCGCGCTCGCCGGCAACCGCGATCCCAACCATTTCGATCTCGGCGTCTGCGGCCCGCAGCGCACCGACATTCCCGAGCAGACGCAATATTGCGGCATGTTCCTGACGCCGACGCTGCGCAACACGGCGACGCGCCACGCCTTCTTCCATAACGGCGTCTTCAGTACCCTCGAGCAGGTCCTGGATTTCTACAATTTTCGCGACACCAATCCGGAAAAGGTTTTTCCGCGCGGCGCCGACGGCGCGGTGCGGAAATACGACGACCTGCCGCAAAAATATCATGCCAATGTCGACGTCACCGATCCGCCCTTCGATCGCCACTCCGGCGACAAGCCGGCAATGACGGAGCAGGACGAAGCCGACATCATCGCGTTTCTGAAGACACTGACGGACGGCTACAAGCCGGAGAATTAGAGTGCCGACGAATTAGAGTGTCGACGCATGATTCCGGGATGCGGATGCGGCGAAAAAGTCAGTCATCGCCTGCATGAACACTCCTGCCGCCGTGTCGGATCGCGTGGCCGTATTCAAAAGAACTCAAGCGAAGGAAAGTGATTGACCAGTCTGTCCCAGAGCGAGGACGGCGGCCGTGGCTGCCTTTTGGCATCCTGGAGGGACAGGCACCGCGGTGCCAGTCTCATTCCATAATAGAGGTTCGCTCCAGAGAGGCTCTGACCGCCCTGTATGCTGACAGTCGGATCGAAATTATTCCTTATCAAGTCCGTCGTTTGCTCCACGGAGCCTGCCGCTGAATTGTCATAGGCCGCGACGTATTTCGTCGACGCCTTGAGAACCCGCTGTCCCTGGCAAACGTATTCCCCGTTTTCCAGATAACGTTTCACTTCCCGATCGCAGGACTCGCGGCGGAACAGCTCCTCCGCGATGATTGATAGATCTTCAAGTGAGATTTCCAACACCTGAACGTCATCAAGCTCGAGCTTTACAGCTTCTGCCAATTTTGCATCGGTATGTGACTGAATCGAACGCACGACTTTTGAGTCGAGCGAATACTGTGTCTTTCGTAGCTCCGAAGTGACCTGGGTCGCTGAAGATGAAGTACGAGTGACGCCGACCAGCCGATCCGGCGAGACTTCGCACAGCATGTCGTAATCCTGGCCGTTCGGAGAGACATGATAGATGGAGCCTGGAGCGCGCAGGAGGACCGGTGGCGTTATCGGGTGAAAGCCGATAGCGGTGATTGCTTCGTTGAGCTTATTTGGGGGCGTGCGTAGATGTATCGCGGCCACGGATGCCAGTGGTGCGATGCTCACGATCGCGACTAATGCCCCCCACTTGACCAATGGGCGCATTGGAATTCTCCGCCGATTATCCGCAACAATAGTGTCCGCAGGGGCGCGCGCACGCGTTGGCCGAATCTGCAGGAACAGTCGTCGTGAGTGCGGCGAGAGTGAAAACAAAAAGCAGTGCTGCGAACTTCATGGCCTGTCCTCCTATGGATTGACAGATGTTCGCTCGGCTTGACGTCCGGAAACCCGCAACGCTTTGGCGCCGGGACGCGAGACATCTCCTTGCAAAACTACGCCCGGCATGGGGTCGCTGATATGAACTAGCTCACACTCTATCTATAATTGTGCTGAGTCTCGCGGGGCGTCGCCCTTCTGTATGTCCTCAGCGCCCCTTGATCTCCGAATATTTCACCATCGCGCGCTCGAACTTGCGGTTGAACAGCCACATCGCAGCGAGGATCTCCCGGAAGCTGGCCGAGTTGCGCGCCCGGTCGGCCTGTCCAAACGCGAAGATGCTGTTGTTGCGCAGGTGCTTCATAATCGTTGGACTGGACACCCTGTAATTCAGGAGATCGCCGGACTTGAGCGCGGACCGCGTCGGGGTCGGCACGATCTGGATCAGCTCGAACAGCTTCATCTGGTCGATCGGGTCGGGCAGTGTCTTCACGATTCCCGGAATCTCCGGGAAGACCTCCGCATGCGCGTTCATCAGGCCGTCGCGCACGTTGGTCCAGTGGTTGAAGCGATAGTCCGTGCCGCGGGCGCGCGCCTCTTCCTTGTCGTCGCGGGCGCTCAATTCGGGGTCGGCCGCCGCGATGTCTCCCTTGATGGCCTCCCATTTTCTGCGGCCGTTGCGGTCCTCGGACGGGCCGGTCTGGAAGCTGCCCATATAGGTGTTCGAGCGCCCGTTGCGGACATTCTGCTTGCCGTTGGTCTCGGCGAAGAACAGCCCGAGGCTGATCCGGCCCGCAGCTTCGGCGTGAGCCGGTGCAAGCCCCTTGGCGCGCGCGATCGCTGTGGCGAGATCGACGACGTCCTTGAACGGCGTCGCCGAGTTCTGCGCGCCCGCGGGCGGCGCCTCCATGACGTCGAACAGCTTTGAATATTCGTCGATCAGCGGCTCGATGTCGGCGTCGAAATAGGCCGGTGGTATCTCGAACTTGTTGGGCTTGCCGATCCGCGACGGCATGGCGTCGGTGAGATCCTTGTAAGCACTGATGACAGCGACGCGCGCCAGATAGAGCGCCTGTCCCGGCAGGTTCGGCAGCGGTTCCTTCGCCTCGATGTGTCGGCGCCGCTCGGCAAGGATGGATTTGAAATCGCCGAGCGCGCGATCATAGGTGGCGAGCGCCTCCGATTGCTTCGCGTTAGGCGTTTGTGCGTGGCTGACTGTGAACGTCGTGAGGATCAGCCCAAGCACCGCCAGGGCTATGGCGGCGTGACATCGTCGTCCCATGGCCGGTTCCCATGTGCCGGAGATTCGTCGGTCACGGGATCGTAAACATCAAACGCGCGGACTGGCGAGTTGCAAATCACGCACAGTCCGGGTTCTCCGACCTTACGCTGTGGCCCGGTACTCCGGCGCCGTCGCCAGGAACTTCGCATAGGCATCCGCATCCGGCGGCTGGAAGTGTCCGGCGAGCCCGCCGCGTTTCTGGTTCTTGGCGCCGATATCGGCCATGAGCTCGTCGAAATGGCGATAGTGATAGGGCGCGACGCAGAGGCCGCCATAGACGCCGGCGGCCGGCCGTTCGACCCGCTTGAAGTGCAGCATCATCTCGACATTGTCGCGCATCGCTTGCGCCGTCGGCTGGTTCGCGAGCTGTCCGTCGGCATAGCGCACCAGCCAGTTCGCCGCCAGATCAGCACAGAGAACGGTGCAGAACGACGAGTTGAAGCCGACGAAGCCCATCTCCGGCAGATCAGGGTTGGCGATCAGGCGGTAGAGCCGGTACTGCCCGTCCGCATCGACAAGTTTCTGCCGATAGGCCTCGGGCAGGAACGGCACGCCGAGCTTGTAGCCGATCGCGAGCACGGCGACGTCGGTCGCGACGCGCTCGCCGCCGCTCATCACGATGCTGTCGCCTTCATAGTGGTCGAAGCTGCCGAACACCGCCTTGATGCGGCCGTCGGCGACCATCGGGTAGAAGTCCGGCGTTGCGATCGGCACCGAGCAGTTGACGCCGTCCTCGATCCGCTCCTTCGGCACCATCTTGCACCGGTTCAGCTTGAGCTGCGCCTTCAGCAGGCTCTCCAGCCCGCGCCAGTTCGCCCAGATCAGCGGCGCGGCGATGCGGTGCGCGAGCCGTGCCATGGAGCTCGCGCCCCAGCCCGGAAACATCTCCTCCTGCGCGCGGATGTAAAGGATGCGCTTGAAGTTCACGAGCCCGCCGATGAAATAGGGAATGCGCCACACCGGCTCGCGCATCACGATGGTGACTTCGCGCGCGCCCGATTTCACCGCGTTCACGGCGATGTCGGTCGCCGACTTCGAGCCGCCGAGCACGACGACGCGCCGCCCTTTCGCCAGCGTCGGATCGCTGTATGTCGACGAATGCAGGATCTGGCCGCCCTGCGCCAGAAAGCCGTCCTCGCCCGGGCAATGCAGCTCGCGCGGCTCGTTGAACTGCCCGGTGCAGACCGCGACGAAATCGAAATTCTCGTTCGTGGTCGCGCCGTCCTTGCCTGATAGCGTGAGCGTCCAGCCCGGTTTGCCATCGGCGCGGCGCTCCATGCCGGCGACCCCAGTGTTGAGGCGCAGCATGTGATCGAGGCCAAAGTTTTTCGCATAGTCGCAGAGATAGGCATGGACCTGCGGCCCGGTGGGCCATTCCGGATAACTGTCCGGCATGGCGCGATCGGTGTAGCGGTAGAGCTCCTTCGGGCTCTGGGTCTGCACGTCAGGATAGGAGCGGGCCGGCTCCCAGACGCCGCCGAGATCGGCACTGCGCTCGACGATGGTGACGCGGTGGCCGTGGCTGGAGAACGCCTTTGCGGCGGCGAGGCCTGAGACGCCGGCGCCGATCACGCAGACATGCTTGGGGCTGACCATGGGATTCCTCGCGATCAATGTGTTTCGGGCGCAAGCGGCCACGTTCGGCCGCGATGCGCGGCCGGCGGACCTGCAAGCAGATGAAAGTGGACGGGGAGGCCGCTGCCTAGTCGTTGGCCTCGGGCGGCAGGAAGTCGACCTCGTGCAGCGCCGAGATGCGCACGACCTCGGCGGGGTCGGTCAGATTGTGGAGCTGGTTGAACAGCGCCTCCAGCTTCTGCATCGGCGAGACCCAGAACAGCGCGCGGCACGGCTTGTCGGACTTGTTGAAATAGCCGTGCGGTATGCCGCGCGGCATGCGCACCAGATCCCCGGCATGGGCCTTGACCCATTGGCCGTCGAGCTTGAGGTCGAGCGTGCCTTCCTGCACCAGGATGAACTCGTCCTGGGTCGGATGGATGTGCACCGGCACGAACTGGCCGGGCTCGCTGTTGGTCTCGAACGCGAAGGTGGAATCTGTGACGGCCTTGGGAAAATAGACCTGACCAAGGATGTTCCAGCTCTTGCCACCATAGCCCGTGCCAACAGCGGTTATGCCCTTTTCGAGTGCAGTCATGGCTCGCTCCTCATGGATTCCGGCGAGGATGGAGCTTCGACCCGTCGACGGTCGGTGTCTATCCGCTAAACGAATCCGGACGCGACTGTTGCCGTGCAGCATGATGATTTTGCGACGCGGCCCTTTCCGCGTTCGAGGAACCATTATAGGCTTAAAGCAATTCCGTGACGCGAAGCGTGGTCGATGATGTCCGCAGCCGTGCTGGAAATGACCGCAAGAACGTCTGCAGCCGAACGGCTTGCGGACTTCGCCCGCGTCACCACGGACGATGTCGACGAAGCGGCAGAGCAGATCGGACGCATCTTCTGCCCGCACAATCTCGAGCCGGTACGGCCGCGCGGACCCGGTTTCTCCGCCCGGCACAATTGCGCGGCGTTCGACGGCTTCTCCATCAACTATGTCGCCTATGGCGGGTCGGTGAGCATCGATCCCGGCTGCCTCGAGCGCTTCTTCCTGGTGCAGGTCCCGCTCACCGGCACCGCCCGCATTCGTGCCGGCGTCAGCGAAATCGATGCTGCGCCGGGCCGGACGGCGTCGCTGCTGTCGCCGACCATCCCGACCCGGATGATGTGGAGCGACTGTGCGCAGGCGATCCTGCTGCTCGACCGTCGCATGGTCGAGCAACGCGCTGCGTCGCTGTCGGGCAGGGCGGCCGGCCCGGTCGAGTTTGATGCCGCGATCGACCTCGACGCACCGGCGGGGCAGGCCCTGCAGACCAGCCTTGCCGAGCTGATGCTGCTCGCCGAGCGTCTCGGGCCGTCCGGCAGGCTTTCACCGGTCGCGATGGCCGATTGGCGCGAGGTGCTGCTCGATCATCTCCTCAATGGCCAGCGCCATGGCCTGTCGGATGCCATCAGGAGGTTCTCGGGGCAAGCCGAGCGTTTGCCGCGTGCACTGCGCGCCGCGCGGGACCATCTTGCGGAAAATGCCGGTGAGCCGCTCGACCTCGCGCAGCTCGCCTGCGCGTCCGGGATCGGCGTCCGCGCGCTCCAGCTCGGCTTCCGCCGCCACTTCGGCGTGTCGATCTCGGAGGTGCTGCTCGACATGCGCCTCGCTGCTCTGCACGCCCGGCTCGCGCAGGCTTCGCCAGATGTCTCCATCACCGAGATCGCCTTCGATCTCGGCTTCACCCATCTCGGCCGCATGGCGGGTGCCTACCGCGAAAAATTCGGTGAGACGCCGTCGGCAACGCTGCGGCGAAGGATGAGCTAGCGAAAAGCGCCGCGCTTCCCGATCAACCTTTGTCGAAAAGCGAGCGACAAGGACAATGCATCATCATCTAAACATCGTCGCCTGGTTGACGTCACCCCAGCAATACTCGCCGTCGCAGTCCTTGAACTTGTCATTGATGGACCATTCCAGCATGCCGCCCCGCGTTGGAATTCGCACAGTCACGTTTCGCTTGTCGTCCCACAATGTCAGGAAGTGCGGTGTGAAGCTCGTCTCCGTATATGTATAGAGAGCTGAGTTATCCCTCAGAAGCCTTTCTTGCCAGACGCCGGCTGCAATTCGCTCGATGGTGCTTTTCGGGAGGTCATAGCGCTTGATGGAATCGAGGTATTTCTTCGATCCCGTGTCTTGGGCAATTGATATTTGTAGTGGCCATCCAAGCAGGATCGACGACATGATCGATGTCGCTCCCAGGATGAGAGCGACGGTTGCAAACCAGGACAAGACCTTCACCTGGAGCCGCGCATTTTGCGCAAGAGGATTGGCGTTGGCAGTCGTCCCAATCTCTAAGTTGACGACGATGAACATCAGCAAAATGAAGAACATCAGGCCAGCCATAGCGTAACCTGCGACTTCGGGGGCTATCGACAATGCCGCTGTCGTCGCGACCGCGACCACACCGCTTGCTCCCAGTGCCCACTTATAGGTGTTCGGCGTTTGCTCTTTGAATTGTTGATTTGCGACGTCCGCCATGGGCTGGTCCTCGAATGATGTCAAGTAGGGCTTAGGTCTTCAAAACGTCTGGCGTCTGAAATGGTAGGTTGTCCGGGGCAGACAATATTCCGGCCGCCCGCACAGGTTGCAAGAGAATTGTGCATAAGCCATCGTTGGCTCGGTCCGGCCGGCCAGCGGAAACCTACGTCTTCCGCGATCGAGTCGCGCCGTCTTCCAATGCCTGCCTGCGTAAAAAGCCCTCAACATCCGCCTGCACCGAGTACGGCGTCGGGATCGGATCGCCCGCGGCGTCAACGGCGGTGTCGAGGGAGCGGCGCAGCATGCGCGCGAGCTCGGCTTTTCGGTACGGCTTTGCCAGAAGCGGCGCGCCCATGGTGGCACGCCCCTGCGCGTGCAGCGAATCGTAGGCATAACCCGACGTCAACAGCACCCGCAGCGAGGGCCGCGCGGCCACCATCTGTTCGGCGAGCTCGCGTCCGTTGACGCCGCCGGCCATCACGATGTCGGTGAAGAGCAGATCAAACGGCGCGCCGTCGGCCACGATGGCGAGCGCTTCGGTCGCGTTGGCGGCGGAGATGACCTTGTAGCCGAGGCTTTCGAGCTGGACGGTGACATATTGGCGGACGTCGCGATCGTCCTCGACGCAAAGGATGGTTTCCGTGCCGCCCACGACCTTGCGCTCGTCATAGCCGGCCGGACGGAGCGTACTGGTCTCGGCCTTCGGCAGGTAGATCGTGAAAATCGTGCCGCGGCCTTCTTCGGACGTGACCTTGATGCCGCCGCCGGACTGCTTGACGAAACCGAACACCATGCTGAGGCCGAGCCC
Organism: Bradyrhizobium sp. S3.7.6; assembly: GCF_054061875.1. NCBI lineage: Bacteria > Pseudomonadati > Pseudomonadota > Alphaproteobacteria > Hyphomicrobiales > Nitrobacteraceae > Bradyrhizobium > Bradyrhizobium sp. S3.7.6. Next base: position 2,466,012 of record NZ_JBSSEQ010000001.1, read on the forward strand.
GGTGCCCTTGCCGACATCCTTGGTCGAGAAGAACGGATCGAAGATGCGTTCGAGAATGGCTTGCGGAATGCCCGTGCCGGTATCGGCGATCTCGATCTCGACATAGTCGCCGGCATAGCCGGCGCCCACCGCGACGGCCTCGCGCACGCCGAACACCACGTTGCGCGTCGTCAGCGTGAGCTTGCCGCCATCCAGCATCGCGTCGCGTGCGTTGATCGCGAGGTTGAGCAGCGCCGCGCTCAGTTGGCCGCGGTCGGCGAAAGCCAGCCAGACGTTGCGGTCAAGCCTGGACACGATCTCGATCTTCTTGTCGAAGGTCGCCAGCAGCAGCTTTGCCACCTCTTCGAGCAGCTCGTTGACGTCGATCTCGGCCGGCTGGAGCGCCTGCTTGCGGGCAAAGGACAACAGGCTCGACGTCAGCGCGGCGCCGCGATCGGCCGCTTCGCTGATCAGCTTGGTGATGGTCGCAAGCGGCGGGTCGTCCTTCACGGCGTCGGCGAGGATCTCGATCGTCCCCGTGATCACGGTGAGCATGTTGTTGAATTCGTGCGCGATGACGCCGGTGAGCTGGCCGACCGCCTCCATCTTCTGGGCCTGGATCAGCTGCTCCTCGGCGGCGCGCTTCTGGGTGACGTCCTTGACGAAATTGTTGATGATGGTGCGCCCGCCGAGCTGGAGCGCCGTGCTCGACGCCTCGATCAGGATCTGGTCGCCGTTCCGATGCAGCAGCGTCGCTTCGAACCGGATGCCGATCGGCGTATCCGACAGTTCCGGCAAAAGCCGCATCATGCGTTGCCTGAAGCCGTCGCGGAGCGACTCGGCGATGAGGAGGTTGACGACGTCGGCGCCGAGCGCCTCCTTGCGCGTCCATCCGGTGAGGGCCTCGGCCTGGACACTCCATTCCAGGACGATGCCGTTCGCATCGGTCTGAACGAAAGCGTCGAGCGCGGTCTTGATGACGGCCTGGGTCATCTGTGCGCTGGCCTGGGCCTGCTCGGCCAGTTGCGCGGCGGCGCGTTTGTCCTGCGCCGTTTCGATCGCGCGCGTGCACAGCCGTGCGAGCAGGACCGCGACGGCGCCGCTTACCAGCAAAGCGACGACCTGGGCCAAGCCGAACCCGGTCCCGGCATAGGAGGCGAGGAGGGCCGCGGCGGTCACGGCGACCTGCGCGGCCATCGCGAGTGTCAGAAGCGGTCTGAGTTTCATGGTCTCACACCAGCGACGTCAATCGCGGGACCCTCGCGTTCGCGCTGTAGATTGCTCCGGCTTCACGTCAGCTACAGGCTCCGCGAGCCTGCGTCGAGGGGCAATTTCCGGCGGGGCGCCGGCGTTCCTCGCGCTCAACCTGCCGGCGAATCGGTCTGGCGCAGCGTCGTGACCCAGATCACACGCGCGGCCTGCTGGGTCGGGTTGTCGAACATGTGCGGCACGATGCTCGGAAAGCGGAAACTGTCGCCGGCCTCGAGCAGATGAGCCTGGTTGTCGAGCCACAGCCGCAGGCTGCCGGACAGGATGTACCCGGCCTTCTCGCCGGTGTGCTGCAAGAAGTCGGTGCCGGACGAGGCGCCGGGGTTGAGCGTCAGCTCGTAGAGTTCGAGCTGGCCCTCGTCTGCCGGCGTCAGCGCTTCCTTGACGACGCCGCTGGCGGTGAGCCGCAACAGGCGCCGGCTGTTCTTGCGCACGATGTAGCGCTGCACGTCGGCGGGATCGGTGGTCTCGAAGAAATAGGAGATGGGAACGTCGAGCGCGATGCTGAGCAGGCGCAGCGTCCGTATCGACGGCATGGCCCGCGCGCGTTCGAGCTGGCTGATCATGCCGTTGGAGAGCCCGGTCTTGGTGGCGACGTCCTGGATCGAGAGGCCGGCGCGCTGCCGCAGCAGCCGCACGGTTTCGCCGAGCCGCTGGTCGACCGCATCGTCAGCCTCGATCGCCGGGGCGTCCTTCGGGCTGTTGGTCTCGCCGCGACCATCCATGTCGCTCTCCCATGCATTGCCTCGCCGCCGGAATGGCCGGCGGCGTGAAAAGGTCGCGCATCCTAGCAATGTGATTGACAGCTGTATTTAGTCATGATGAACTTTTGACTGAAAAATTTAGAAGCACTAAAGCCCACTCCTGTCCCTTTGCCGGGTCTCGGGGGCGCGGGAGACGGTGCCGTGTGCGGGAACGGAGACTGGTCATGGCAGACAGCACCGGCAAGTTCGGCGTTGGCGGACTGCGTCATCTCGGCATTCCGAATCGCCGACAATTCTTCCAGCTCGGCGCGGGTGCCGCGGCGGGATGGACCCTTGCAGGCAACGCCTTTGCGCAGAGCGAACGCCCGACCAATCCGCCGGACAAGCCGCGCGGGCAGGTGATCGCGGCGCTGTCGCAGGAGCCGACCGTCTTCCATCCGCTGATGCCTGGCATCGAGGTCGATCAGGGCATCTGGTGGCAGGTGTTCTCGCCGCTCTGGTTCATCGAGCCCGATGGCAAGTTCGTTCCCGACCTCGCGCGCGAAGTCCCGACCATCGAGAATGGCGGCCTGTCGGCCGATGGCCTGACCTGGAAGATCAAGCTGCGCAGCGACGTGAAGTGGCATGACGGCACGCCGTTCACGGCCGAGGACGTGAAGTTCTCGCTGGACCTGATCAACAATCCCGACTTCCGCGTCCGCAACCGCGTCGGCCACAACCTCGTCAAGGACATCAAGGTCGTCGCGCCCGACGAGATCCACTGGCGGATGGAGGCTCCCTATTCGCCCTACATGTCGATCCTGTCGCTCACCTTCATCGTGCCGAAGCACATCCTGGAGAAGCTGTCGGATCCGAACGCCTCGCCGTTCCACAATGCGCCTGTCGGCACCGGGCCGTTCCGCTGGGGCGAGCGCGTGCCCGGCGACCACATTCAATTGAATGCCCACGCCGGCTACCACGGCAAGGGACCTTACGTCGAACGCGTGGTCTTCAAATACATCCCCGACCTCACCGTCCTCTACACCCAGTTCCGCACGGGGCAGGTCGACTACACCGGCCTGCAAGGCATTTTGCCGAATTTCGTGCAGGAGGCGAAGACGCTGAAGGGCCGCAAGATCTTCGTCTCCGCGACGTCGTCGGTGGAGCACGTCGCGCCCAATCTCGAATTCGGCCCCTTCGCCGATCGCGCGGTGCGCGAGGCGCTCTACCTTGCCATCAACAAGCAGGCGATCATCGATGCGCTGAACTACGGCCTGCCGACGCAGACCGAGAGCTTCGTGCCGCAACAGGCCTGGTCGTTCCAGCAGGGCCTGCCGCAACACAAATACGATCCGGCCAAGGCCAACGCGTTGCTCGACGCGGCCGGATGGACCCGGGGCTCCGGCGGCATCCGCGAGAAGGGTGGGGTCAAGCTCGAATTCACCAACTCGACGACGTCGGGCAATGCGGTGCGCGAGCAAACCCAGCAGCTCCTGATCCAGGACTGGCGCGCGATCGGCGCGGCGATGCGGGTCAACAACATGCCGGCCGCCGTGATCTGGGGCGATTTCTGGCAGCAGTCGAAGTTCAATTCGGTGCTGGTGTCCGTGAACTTCATGCTCGGCAGCGACCCCGACGTGACGCCGCGCTTCGGCTCCGGCGCTATCCCTGCCAAGGGCGGCCGTGGCTTCAACACCTATCAGTACAACAGCGCCGAGGCCGATCGTCTGCTTGCCGAGGGCGCCAGACAGTTCGATCTCGCCCAGCGCAAGACGACCTATGGCGATCTGCAAAAGCTGATCCGCAACGACCTCGCCATCCTGCCGCTGTTCCAGGGTTTTATCGCCGAGGGCGTGAAGGAGGGGCTGCAGGGCTTCCGTCCCAACATCAACACGTCCATCAATTGCTGGAACATCCGCGAATGGTACTGGGCCTGATGCCTCAGGCTCGCTGGATCGCCTGAGATGGCCCGTTACGTCGTCAACCGCCTGGCGCAGGCGATCATGCTGCTCGTGATCGTCTCCGCGATCGGGTTTGCCATCCTGCATCTGGCCCCCGGCGGTCCGCTGTCGCAATACGCGGCGTCCGCGCAGATGACGCAGGAGGACCTCGACCGCGTCACGAGGCAGCTCGGCCTCGATCGCCCGTTGCCGATCCAGTATCTCGACTGGTTCGGCCGTATGCTGAGAGGCGATTGGGGCAAGTCCTATCGCGACGGCGAGGCGGTGCTGTCTGTGATCTCCTCCCATCTCGGCGCCACGCTGGAGCTGATGGCGACGGCGACGATCATCGCGGTTTTGCTCGGCTGCTGGATCGGCGTGCTAGGCGCGCTGCGCCGCTATTCGCTGTTCGATACGCTGGCGACCGTCGGCGCCATGATCGCGCTGTCGATCCCGACCTTCTGGTTCGGCCTGGTCACCATCTACGTGTTCTCGGTGAAGCTCGGCTGGCTGCCGGCCGGCAATCGCCAAACGGTCGGCGATGGCTCCTTCCTCGACCTGCTGCATCATCTGATTGCGCCGGCGCTGGTGCTGGCGCTGGTCGAGACCGCGATGTGGGGTCGCTTCATGCGCTCCTCCATGCTCGAGGTGATTAACCAGGACTACATCCGAACCGCGCGCGCCAAGGGCATGCCGGAATGGCGCATCCTCACCGTGCACGCGCTGCGCAACGCCCTGCTGCCGATGATCACTGTGGCCGGCCTCCAGTTTCCGACGCTGCTCGGCGGTGCGCTGGTCGCCGAGACCGTGTTCACCTGGCCCGGCATGGGCCGGCTGTTCCTGGATTCCATCGGCTACCGCGATTATCCCGTGGTGATGGGCATCCTGATGTTCTCGGCGACCATGGTGCTGATCGGCTCGCTGCTTGCCGACATCCTCTATGCCGTCGTCGATCCGCGCATCCGGGTGGGCTAGGAATGACGGCTGCGACCCTCTCGACCGCTCAGCTCGCGCCCGGCCAGGCCGCATGGCGGCGCTTTCGCCGGCACCGGCTTGCGCTTGCGGGGGCTGTCATCATTCTGGTTCTCGTCCTCGGCTCGGCGTTCGGTCCCTATCTGCTGCCGTTCGACGACACCCATATCGACATCATGAAGCGGTTCGCGCCGCCCTTGTCGGGTGCGCATATCCTCGGCACCGACGAACTTGGCCGCGATGTGCTGGCGCGACTGATGATGGGCGGACGCGTCTCGCTCACGATCGGCATCGTCGCGATGGTGATCGCGATGGCGGTGGGAATCGCCGTCGGCGCCTTTGCCGGCTTCTATGGCGGCGTGGTCGGCGCGGTCCTGATGCGGCTGGTCGACGCCGTGCTGTGTTTCCCGACGATCTTTCTCCTGCTGGCGCTGGCGGCGCTTACCGAGCCCGGCCTGATCACCACGACCGTCCTGATCGCGGCGACCGCCTGGATGTGGGTGGCCCGCGTCGTCGAGGCCCAGGTGCGCTCGCTGCGAGAACGTGAGTTTGCGGTTGCTGCGCTCGCCTTCGGCTCGTCGAACCTGCGGATCATGTTTCGCGAGCTCGTGCCCAATGCGATCGCGCCAATTGTGGTCGCGGCGACGCTGAACGTCGCCAAGGCGATCCTGCTGGAATCCTATCTCAGCTACCTCGGCTACGGCGTCCAGCCGCCGGCCGCGAGTTTGGGCAACATGCTCAACAACGCGCAGATCTATCTCACCAGCGCGCCGTGGCTTGCGATCGTGCCGGGCGTCGCCATCACGCTCGCGGTGACGAGCTTCAATTTCCTCGGCGACGGCCTGCGCGACGCGCTCGATCCGCGAATGAATATCCCATGACGAGCCTGCCCCCGAGCCGACTTGCTTCGATCGAACTGAATAGCTGGAGTGTCCCATGTCCCCGCCGCTCACCCGTATAAACAGCGACGAACGCCTGCCGGCGCAGGTGGACGTCGTCGTCATCGGCGGCGGCGTCATCGGCGTGTCCGCGGCCTACCATCTGGCAAAGAAGGGTCTCTCCGTCGCCCTCGTCGAGAAAGGCCATGTCGGCGGCGAGCAGTCGAGCCGCAATTGGGGTTGGTGCCGCCAGCAGGGGCCGCGCCCGTGAGGAGATCCCGCTGGCCCGCGAGGCGCTCCGGCTGTGGGAGGACATGCAGAACGACGCCGGTGTCGATGCCGGCTTCCGCCGCACCGGCGTGCTGTTCCTGACCAAAAGCAAGGACGAGCTGGCCAGTTGGGAGCGATGGGCCGCAACGGCGCGCGAGATGCAGGTCCACTCGACCGTCCTGACGCCGGCGGAAGTCGCCGAGCGCCTGCCCGGCAATTCCGAGAAATGGGTCGGCGGTCTGCACACGCCGAGCGACGGGCGCGCCGAGCCGTCGATGGCCGTGCCCGCGCTCGCCACCGCTGCACGCAAGCACGGCGTGACCATCCACCAGGGCTGCGCTGCACGCGGGCTGGAAACGCAGGGCGGACGGGTCAGCGCCGTCGTCACCGAGAAGGGCACCATTCGCACCCAGTCCGTGCTGCTGTCGGGCGGCGCGTGGTCGTCGCTGTTCTGCCGCCGTCACGGCATCGAGCTGCCGATCGGTCTCGTCAACGCCACCGCATGCCGAACCACGCCGGGACCGGAGATCACGTCCGGCGCGCTCGGCACCGACTTCTACTGTATCCGTCGCCGCCTCGACGGCGGCTTTACACTGGCGCTGCGCGGCCGCGGCACGGTCGAACTGTCGCCAGACCTGTTCCGCTACGCGCGCACCTTCTGGCCGACCTACCTGCATCGCAAGAACGGGCTGAAACTGTCGTTCGGCAAGTCGTTCTTCGACCAGATCGTGCGCGGCACGAGCTGGAGTTTGGACAAGCCGTCGCCGTTCGAGACCGAGCGTGTGCGCGATCCGGCGCCTGACATGTCGCTGGTCAACGCGGCGCTGGCTTCGCTGATCAAGTCGAATCCCGAATTGAAGGACATCGAGATCGCGGAAGCCTGGGGCGGCACGATCGACTGCACGCCGGACACCATTCCTGTGATCTCGCCGGTCGATGCCTTGCCCGGCTTCTTCCTCGCGACGGGCTTCTCCGGCCATGGCTTTGGCATCGGTCCTGCGGCCGGCAAGCTCGCCGCCGACATCGTGACCGGCGCGACGCCGCTGGTCGATCCCGCGGCCTACAGCCACAAGCGCATGATCGACGGCCGGCGTCTCGCGCCGGTCAGCCCGTTCTGAGAGTGCTGGTGGCATGACGGTTCTCTACAAGGCCAACATGGTTCGCGGCGCCGAATGGGCGCGCTTCTTCGCCGAGCGCGCGCCCGATGTGTCGTTCCGGCTCTGGCCCGACATCGGCGATCCCGCAGAGGTGCGCTACCTGGTGGCGTGGGTACCGCCGGACGACATCGCGACGACCTTTCCCAATCTCGAGCTGGTCTTTTCGGTCGGTGCTGGCGTGGATCAGTTCGATGCCACAAAACTTCCACCGCACATACCGCTCGTCCGCATGCTGGAGCCCGGCATCGCCGAGACCATGGTGGAATACGTCACCATGGCCGTGCTCGCCCTGCATCGCAATCTCCTGCACTTCATCAGCCAACAGAAGGAGCAGGTCTGGCGCGAGATCCGGATCACGCCGGCCAAACGTCGTCGTGTCGGCGTGATGGGGCTCGGCCAGCTCGGCCAGGCCGTGCTCGACCGGCTCAAGGCGTTCGACTTTCCGCTTCTCGGCTGGAATCGTTCGCCGCGCGCGATTGAAGCCGTCACCTGTTACGCCGGTACGGACACCTTGCCAGAGTTTCTCGCGCAGGCCGACATTCTCGTCTGCCTGCTGCCGCTGACCGACGAGACCCGCGGCATCCTCAATGCCGATCTGTTCGCGCGCCTGCCGCGCGGAGCAGGGCTCGTCAATGTCGGGCGTGGCCCGCATCTCGTCCAATCCGATTTTCTCGCGGCGCTCGACAGCGGCGCACTGTCCGGTGCGGTGCTCGACGTTGCCGATCCCGAGCCGCTGCCGGCCGGCCATCCGTTCTGGAGCCATCCGCGCATCCTGCTGACGCCGCACAATGCCAGCATGACGACGCCTGATACGGCCGTCGATTTCGTGCTCGACGTCATCGCGCGCCACCGCCGCGGCGAAGATCTGCCGGGGCGCGTCGATCGCAGTCGCGGCTATTAGGGCAATCGCATGAGCACCGGCGCAAGCAGGCCTGATCCGATCGTTGCCGAAGCGCAGGCGCCCGTGTTGTCGGTCGCGGGCCTGACCACGTCCTTTCTGCGCGAGCGGCAATGGATTCCCGTCGTCCGCGACGTGTCGTTCGATATCGCGGCCAAAGAAACCGTGGCGATCGTCGGCGAGTCCGGTTCGGGCAAGAGCGTCACCGCGCTTTCCATCATGCGGCTCATTCCGAAGGAGAGCGGCCGGGTCGAGGGGCGCGTCACGCTCGCGGGCCGCGATCTGCTGACGCTGTCCGAAGCGAGCATGACGGATGTTCGTGGTAACGATGTCGCCATGATCTTCCAGGAGCCGATGACGAGCCTCAATCCGGTGCTCACCATCGGCTTCCAGATCGCCGAGGCGCTGATCCAGCATCGCGGCCTGTCGCGCGCGGCGGCGGAGGCCGAGACCATCCGTCTGCTCGATCGCGTCCGCATTCCCGCGGCGGCATCACGCTTCCACGAGCATCCGCATCGTTTCTCCGGTGGCATGCGCCAGCGCGTGATGATCGCGATGGCGCTCGCCTGCAAGCCGAAGCTGTTGATCGCCGACGAGCCGACCACGGCACTCGACGTCACCATCCAGGCGCAGATCCTGGAGCTTCTGAAGGAGCTCCAGCAGGAGGAGGGGATGTCGATCCTCTTCATCACCCACGATATGGGCGTGGTCGCGGAGATCGCGGACCGTACCGTGGTGATGTATGGCGGGCAGGCGGTCGAGACCGATGCGACCGCGCGCATCTTTGCTGCGCCCTCGCATCCCTATACGAGCGCGCTGCTCGCGGCCGTACCGCGCCTCGGCTCGATGGGCGGGCGGACGCGGCCGATGCGGTTTCCGATCGTCGACAAGGTGACGGGCACCTCGGACGAGCCGACGGAGACACCTGAAACGGTCTCAACCGCCGAGCGGCCGCTGCTCGAAGTCTCCAACCTCACCACACGCTTTCCGATCCGCTCCGGCTTGTTCGGCAAGGTTTCGGGCCGCGTCCACGCGGTCGAGAACATCTCCTTCACCCTGCGCGCCGGCGAGACGCTGGCGCTGGTTGGCGAATCCGGTTGCGGCAAATCGACGACAGGCCGTTCCATCCTCAAGCTGACGGAGCCGGACAGCGGCACCGTCCTGGTCGACGGCCAGGACGTCCTCGCCATGAACGCCCGGACCTTGCGCGACTTCCGCAAGCAGATGCAGATCGTATTCCAGGATCCGTTCGCGAGTCTCAATCCGCGCATGTCGGTGGGGACGGCGATCGCAGCGCCGCTGCTCGCCAACGGTCTCGCGACTGCCTCACAGGCACGAGACAAGGTGGCCGATCTGCTCGTACGCGTCGGCCTGACCGCGGATATGGCCGCGCGCTTTCCGCACGAATTCTCAGGCGGCCAGCGCCAGCGCATCTGCATTGCGCGCGCGCTCGCGCTCGGGCCGAAGCTAATCGTTGCGGACGAAGCGGTCTCCGCCCTCGACGTCTCGGTCAAGGCGCAGGTCGTCAACCTGATGCTCGACCTCCAGGCCAGCATGGGCCTTGCCTATCTCTTCATTTCCCACGATATCGCGGTGGTCGAACGCATGAGCCATCGCGTCGCGGTGATGTATCTCGGCGAGATCGTCGAGACCGGCCCGCGCGCAGCCTTCTTCGGCAATCCGCAGCATCCCTACACAAAGAAGCTGATGGCCGCGGTGCCCGTGCCCGATCCATCGCGCCGCGGCACGAAGCGCGAGACCTCGAACGACGAGATCAGAAGCCCGGTGCGCGCACCGGATTATCAGCCGCCGGTCCGGCAGTATCGCGAAGTCTCGCCCGGCCACGTCGTCCAGGTCTGGGGCGAGGAATGGTCGGCCTAGCGGCGCAAAGGCGCGCAGCGGATGCTTTCCAGAACGCACGATAAAATCGTGCCATGATCTGCCGCACACGTTAACGGTGTTGTCCTTCGCGATGCCAAGCCTGTGAAATCGTGCTGAAATCACAATGAATTCACCTCGTCGCGACGGAGTGCGACCGGCTGCCACAATCTATATGCTAATCCGGCGAAGCTGGACCGTCGGTCGTCGATCTCCGATAATGCATCGACTCGGAAAGGCCGACGCAGACGTGCCTTTCACGGATGGAATATTGATAATGACACAAGCAGGCGTCTACGGGCAGAGGCTCGGGCGGGGCCTTCACGTGAAGGAAGCTCCGGTTCTGATCACGCGCTCGCTGCGCAGCGCGGAGCTTGCGGTCACCGAAGTCCGCAATGACAAGCCGACGTCCGAACTTTCCGGCTCGTTGCCGGCTGAAGATGCTTACCTCGTCAGCCTGAAACTCCGCGACTATCCCGCTTGCGAATGTTGGGAGGAAGGCCGCTACGTCACCAGGGAGGATATTCGTGCGGGCGCGACCTATCTGTACGACCTCAAGCGCGACCCGCGCTATGTGATCGACAAGCCGTTTCACTCGCTCTTCTTCTATCTGCCGCGCTCGGCCCTTCACGACATGGCAAGGCAACCCGGCGCGCCGCGCATTGGCGAGCTCAGTTACGAGCCCGGTGTGGGCCATGACGACGGGGTCATCCGTCATATCGGCGCCAGCTTGCAGGAAGCACTGCGTCGGCCTGACGAGACCAACCAGCTTTTCGTCGATCACATGATGCTCGCGCTCACCGCCCACGTCGCCCAGACCTATGGCGGGCTGAAGCCTGTCGCAGAGCCTAACCGTGGTGGCCTCGCGCCATGGCAGGTGAAGCGCGCCTGCGACCGGCTCGACTCCGATCTCTCAGGCAAGGTCGCGTTGGAGCAGATCGCGACCGAGCTCGGCCTTTCGGTCAGCCACTTTTCACGTGCATTCCGGATCTCCACCGGCCTGCCGCCGCATCAATGGCTGCTGCGCCAGCGCGTGAAGGCGGCCACGCAGCTGATGACCGTCCGCAACCTGCCGTTGTCCGAGATTGCGATCTCGGCCGGATTTGCCAATCAAAGCCATTTCACGCGGGTGTTCACCCAGATGGTCGGCGTCAGTCCGGGCGCATGGCGCCGCGAAACCCATGGCGGGCGGGACGAGTAGAGCGTTTTCGCGTCAAAATCAGAATCCAAATCAGTGCCGCTTCGCCAGCGAGATCGCCATCTGACGTGGCGCAACGCGGGACAGCTTGCGAACTCACGGCGCCTGTCAGTTCGCGCTTCTGCGCTCCCGCGTATGCAACGATGCAAACTTAGTCCTCCTGAGATCGTGACTGGATGGAGCGACAGGGAACAGGAGTATGTGAACAGTCTCATAGTCCATCACTCTCTTTTCGAGCTAACTCTCCCCCAAGAAATTGCTGCACCCAGAGCTGACTGACAGACACGGGTGAGATGCAATGCCTGCGAAGCCGCGAGCTCGCAGCTTTGGACTGGCTCTCGTCTTGGTTACGAGCAAGCCAGCCCCATCACTCAGCCACATCTTTTGGAAATTGGAATCAAGGGCATCGCGAAGCGCGTCCACGCAGCTTCTAATCGGGGTCGGCCGGTAGGCTGCTACTTATTGAGGAGCCCCCAATGAAGATAGGCAACGCAGTTTTCAGCGCATTTTCCCTAACGAGGTACGCCGGTAATCTTGGGATCGCCCGTTCCAGTCTTATCAAGTCGGCCCATCTCCTCGAAAGAATTGGGCTAGCAGCCGTTGGGGCCTCTTGCGGCCTCTATGTGGGTGCGACCCTGTTGCGTCAGAAAGGCGGGCTTTTTGAAAGCGGCTGGATCGTGCTGCTAACAATGCTCTACGGAGCTCTCAGCTATTATGTTGGAATTGATTTGTCCCGGTCTGTCGCTCGGAGGTCGATTTCGAGCACCTCGGAAGAATACAACGGCTCTGAGGTTGCTGAGATCATGAGTGCGGCCGGTACGTTCGGCGCGGCGATTGCAGCAACTCTGTCCGTCAGCATCCTTGTCCTTGATCAAAGCCTACCCAATGCGCTGATAGCGTTTCTCGCCGGCTGTTGGGTCGTTGGGTCTTCGCTTCAAGTTGCGGCGGGAACGATGGCGCGCAACTACGTAGTGCCCAAGGATGAAGAATGAAGACAATTGTGCTCACGGAAAAACGTCTGCTTGGCGTCGTGATGTGGGCACCAGTGCCAGTGCTGACGTCAGGTCTGAAGGCGAGTGGTTGACGGCTCATCGCAACTTCTGTCGTTCAACGCTGCGTGCAGACGATTTTTAGTAGCGCGACCGTTTGCATCGAGCAATGTCCTTGCTTGGAAGCGGCATCGGTACTGAGCAACCTAAGTTATCGCGCAACAAACAAGACGTGCCATCATGGTGGCGTTGGGATATTGTCCCCGCGCCGTGGTCCAAAATTCTGCTAACCGCCAACCGCACGATCGGTGGAGCCAATGCAGATTGCGGAGTGGCTCGAGAAGCTGGGGCTTGGACAATACGCAGAGCGTTTTGTCCAAAATGGGATCGACATGGGCGTCCTTCCCGAACTGATGGCCGAGGACTTCGATAAGCTCGGAGTCCTGCTTGGCCATCGCCGCAAAATGCTGCGTGCCATTGCCGACCTCGATCCAGCCGCGTTGATCGCATCGCCGGCTCCTCCTCACGACGCCGAGCGGCGTCACCTGACCGTTATGTTTTGCGACCTGGTCGGCTCGACTGCGCTCTCCGCGCGTCTCGATCCCGAGGATATGTGGGAAGTGATCCGGGCCTACCGCGCCGCCTGCGCGAGCGTCATCGCTGCTTATGACGGCAGGATCGCCAGGTTCGTCGGTGACGGCATACTGGTCTATTTCGGCTATCCCCGCGCCCACGAGGACGATGCGGAGCGCGCAGTGCGAGCGGGCCTCGACACCATCGCTGCGGTCGGGCGACTGAGGACGGGCGCCACGGAACGGGTTGAACTGCGGATCGCAATCGCGACCGGACTTGTGGTGGTCGGCGACCTCATCAGCGGCGATGCGTCGGAGGAGCACGCAACGGTCGGCGATACACCAAACCTTGCAGCCAGGCTTCAGAGCCTGGCGGAACCGGGAGTGGTCGTCGTCGCCTCGTCGACGCGGCGGCTGCTTGGCGATCTCTTCACTTTTCGCAATCTCGGCCGTCGCGAGGTCAAGGGGATAGCCGAACCCATCGCGGTCTGGGCGGTCGAGGGGGCGGCCGCATCGGAAAGTCGCTTCGAGGCGGTCCGCGCGGCGCGTTCGATCGGCTTTGTCGGTCGCAGGGAGGAGATCGAATTCACGCTCTCGCGCCAGCGGTTGGCATGGCAGGGGCAGGGCCAGATGGTGTTGATCTCCGGCGAAGCAGGCATCGGCAAGTCGCGCATCGTCGCAACGCTGTGCGAAAATCCCGCGTTGGGGGCGCACCGCCGGGTGCGATATCAGTGTTCGCCCTACCACACCAACAGCGCGCTTCATCCCTTTGTCGCGCAGCTGGAGCGCGCAGCCGGTATCCGCTCGCACGACACGCCGGGGCAAAAGCTCGACAAGCTTGAGGCAATGCTGGCGCTTGGAACGCAACAGGTCGCCCGGGCGACACCGCTCATTGCGGCTCTCCTTTCGATTCCAACCGGCGACCATTATCCGCCGCTTGGTTTGAGCCCGGCGCAGCAGCGGCGACAGACATTTGCCTCGCTTCTCGATCAGCTCGAGGGGTTGGCGCGAGAGCAACCCCTGCTGGTTATCTGCGAGGATATGCATTGGGCCGATGCCACGACACTTGAACTGTTCGATCTCGGGGTCGACCGGATCAGGGGACTGCCGATACTCATGCTCATGACAACCCGGCCAGAGTTCGAGCCCTCCTGGTCGGGCCTCGCCAACGTCAGCCTGTTGCGGCTCGACCGGCTCGACCGGCAGGACACGCGTGCGCTGGTCGAGCAGGTGACCGTTGGCCGCCAGCTGCCGCGCGAGATGATGGAGCAGATCATCGACAAGACGGACGGCATCCCGCTATTCGTCGAGGAACTGACCAAGATGGTGCTGGAGTCCGGACTGCTCGTCGAGGATTCCGGACGCTATCGCCTCGATAGTCCGCTCCCGCCGCTCGCTATTCCCGCGACGCTGCAGGATTCGCTGATGGCGCGGCTCGACCGGCTGGCTCCCGTCAAGGAGGTAGCGCAGATAGGCGCCGCCATCGGCCGCGACTTTTCATACGCGCTGCTAAGATATGTGACAGGACGCGATGATCTGACGCTGAGCGCTGCGCTGGGGCAACTCGAAGAGGCGGAACTGCTGGTGCGTCGCGGGACACCGCCCGACGCAAACTATAGCTTCAGGCACGCTCTCGTTCAGGAAGCGGCCTATGAAGGCCTGCTCAAGAGCAAACGGCAGGTGCTTCACAAGCGGATCGGCGATGTCCTGCGCGAGAAGTTTCCCGTCGTTGCCGAGACTGAGCCGGAAGTTCTGGCACACCACTTCACCGAGGCGGGGCTGAGCGAGATCGCCCTCGAATGGTGGCGCAAGGCGGGCCAGCAAGCGCTGAAGCGCTCGGCCTATTCCGAGGCGATCGCGCATCTCGGCAAGGCGATTGCGTCCGCCGATGAGGTGCCGGATGATCCCCGCCGGATGATGAGCAGGCTGCATCTTCAAATCGAGTATGGCCGTGCATTGCGAGGCAGCCTCGGCCATAGCGCTCCCGAAACGGTAGCCGCATGGACGCGTGCCCGACAGTTCGCTGCCGACATCAATGATCCCGTCGAACTCGCGCCGGTCCATTCGGGTCTTTTCAATGCTTGCCTGACACACGGCGAACTCGCTCCGATGCTGGAGCTGGCGGATGCCATCAGGAGCGCCGCCGACCGACGACCGGATTCACCGGTGGCCGCCGTCGTTGCACATTGGACGGGCGGGGTCACCTGCTGGTTCGGCGGTGACTACTTGAACGCGAGGATGCATCTCGAGCAGGCACTCGAGATCTATGGTGCCGAGCCGGATCCCGCGACGTTCAGGGCTTCGGCACTGGATCTCCCGTTCGTGATCATGAGGTTTCTTGCCCTGGTGCTTTGGCCGCTTGGCAAGATCGCGCGCGCACGCCGCCTCGCCGCCGAAGCGGTGAGTGCTTCGGGAGAAAAGCGGGCGCTGTCCCAGGCCAACGCGCTGGTTCATCGCGCTGTGTTCGACGGACTATGCGGAGGCATGTTGCAGCAAACGGAGACGATCCTGGCGCTCGGTCTCGCGCGCGACCACACGATGCCGTTGTATGTGGCCGCCGGCACCTATCTGAATGGCCTCGCCAAGTGGCGTGCAGGCGACCAAATGACCGGACTGACGGAAATGCGTCGCGGCTGGACTTTGCTGCACGAGAATGACTGCTATCTCTGTGAGCCGTTTTGGGGGATGCATGTCGCCTTGGCGAACGCAGCGTCGGGCCAACTCGAAACCGGGCTGGAAATCTTGAGCGAATTGATCGCGTGGACCGGGCAATCCGGCCAGCATTGGCTTGATGCCGAGCTGCATCGCGCCCGCGGCGAGCTTTTGTCGCGTCTTGATCCTTCGGACGAAGCCAGTGCCGAAGCTTCCCTCAACCGAGCGCTTGAGATCGCACGACACCAGCAGACGAAGACTTTCGAGCTGCGCAGCGCCCTTGGACTTGCTCGCCTGCACAAGAGAAATGGCCGAGCAGGCGGGGCATCCGAAATGCTCGCTCCCGTGCTGGCCGAATTCGATGCGGAGCGAAATCTTTCTGAAGTCGTGGAAGCGAAAGAGCTGGTCGAGCAAGTGCATTAGGCACGTGCCGTTTGCCCCCAGTCTGGGGACAGGGAATGACAGTCAGGAATTCACGTGCACGAAATCCCGCAGCAGCGGATAGATCTCGTTATTCCACCGCTTGCCCGAGAACACGCCGTAATGGCCGACGCCGGCCTGCATGTGGTGGACGCGGCGATAGGCGCGCACACCGGTGCAGAGGTCTTGCGCGGCGAGCGTCTGGCCGATCGAGCAGATGTCGTCCTTCTCGCCTTCGACCGTCATCAGTCCCATGCGGCTGACGGCCTTGGTGTTCACGGGACGGCCACGGTGCATCAACTTGCCCTGCGGCAACAGGTGCTCCTGGAACACGTCACGCACGGTCTCGATGTAGAACTCGGCCGGCAGGTCCATCACGGCGAAATATTCGTCGTAGAAGGTCTTGATGCTCGCGGCCTTCTCCTTCTCGCCCTTGGCGATATGGTTGGCGAGATCCATGTGCTGCTTGATGTGGCGCTCGAGATTCATCGAGACGAACGCCGTGAGCTGCACGAAGCCGGGATAGACCTTGCGGAGCGCGCCGCGGCATTGCACCGGCACGTAGTTGATCAGGTTCTGCTCGAACCAGTCGATCGGCCTGCTCTTGGCGAACTCGTTGACCCTGGTCGGCTGGATGCGCGTGTCGATCGGGCCTGCCATCAGCGTCAGCGTCGCAGGCCGCGAGGGGTGGTTGCCCTCGCACATGACCGCGGCGGCCGCCAGTGCCGAGACCGAGGGCTGGCAGATCGCGACCATGTGCGGACGCGGGCCCAATTGGCCGAGGAAGTCGATGAGATGATCGGTGTAATCGTCGAGCCCGAAGCGGCCTTCGCGGCGTGGAATGTCGCGCGGATTGTGCCAGTCGGTGATGTAGACGTCGTGATCCTGCAGCAGCGTTTTCACGGTGCCGCGCAGCAGCGTGGCGAAATGGCCCGACATCGGCGCCACCAGCAGCATGCGCGGCTGCTCCGGCACGCCGTCCTTCCTGAAGTGCAGCAGCGAGCCGAACGGCGTCGCGTAGGCGACCTCCTCGGTGACGCCGACCTCACGGTTGCCCACCATCACGCTGTCGATGCCGTAGGCTGGACGGTGATAGGTGAGGGTGGAGCGGGAGATCAGCTCCAGCGCGGCGGAGAGCCGGCCGACGACCTGGTCCGATAGGCCCTGCGGCACCAGATTGAGGAATCTGAGCGCGGACGAAGCTCCCGCCCGCCACGGCGCGGTGAGGTCCATATGGTTCTGAAAGGCCTGATAATACATCGACATCATACTGAAACGCCCACCCTCCCGTGCTGTCATGCAATATCGAAGCCAAACGGGAGCCCTACCGCCCTCAAAACTGGCACATCGCTTGCTCCTCCTTTTGCGGGAAGCACAGGTCATGAGCACTCCCGCGGGCCGGGCGGCGTGCAAGTCACAGGCGTAGGGAATGGGCCATATGGCGAAGGCGACACTGACGATCAGCAGCAAGAACTATTCGTCCTGGTCGCTGCGCGGCTGGCTGCTGACGAAATTTTCCGGGCTCGATTTCGAGGAGATCGTCACCGCGCCGGACGATGCGTCGGCGCGCGCTGAAATCCTGCTGCTGTCGTCGTCGATCCTGGTGCCGTGCCTGCGCCACGACGGCGCCGTGGTCTGGGATACGCTGGCGATCGCCGAATATCTCAACGAGGCGATGCCGGATGCCGGTCTGTTGCCTGATGACCGCGTCCAGCGGGCGCATTGCCGCTCGATCTGCGGCGAAATCCATTCCGGCTTCACGACATTGCGCGCTTCGCTGCCGGTCAATCTGAAGGGGCACTTCCCCGGCTTCAAGATCTGGTCGCGCGCGCAGGCTGATATCGACCGCGTCTGGTCCATCTGGCGCGACTGCCTGGAGAAATCAGGCGGTCCCTTCCTGTTCGGCGCGAGGCGCACCATGGCGGATGCGATGTATGCCCCCGTGGTGACGCGCTTCGTGACCTATGACGTCAACCTCGAGCCGCCGCTGAAGGCCTATGCCGATACCATCATGGCCATGCCCGAGATGAAGGAATGGATCGCGGCGGCCAAGGACGAGCCGGCCGAGATCGAGGAGCTCGAGGTCGAATATTAGGCAGGCTTGGCGCCCGCCTGCCTGTTTTGGGAGCGAGGCCCGGGCTGCCGCACCCGGCAGCCATGTCTTTGAAGCCGTTAACTTTTAGCACCCGTGGCCGGCTCGGGCCGGCCCATATGCTGCGCAGATATTGTATACGCGTGCGGGCTTGTTGCGACATCTAGCCGTGAACAGCCGCGTACACGGCGTTTCGGCTGATTCGGACGTGATTCGTTCGGGCCGCGTTCCGTTCGTTAAGGCAGAGCGCGGCCCCGTTGCATTTTGAGACAGACGCCGCTCGTCAGGCGAAGCCCGAGTGCTTGGCGCGCGGCACGCGCCAGCCGATGACAGTGGCCTCCACCGGGACGCCGGCCGCGTCGTTCTGCCAGCGGCCCTCGACATAGCGGCAGGCGAACGGCAGTTGATACGTTCCGCTGTGGTCCTCGCACAGCACCTCCACCGGCAGGCCAGGTGGCGGTTCGCCGGCGCCATCGAATTCCGCCAGACGTCTATCGCGCGTTGCCATTCCAAAAATCTCCCCTAATCAAAGTCGCGGAAAGAGCGCCCACTTTCTTCCGCGCACGGTTCACTGATCCCCGTCCAAGGGAACAAGCCAAGCTCAACGCGAGAATGCGGTACGAGTGTGGTAGCCTCCGGCGTCGGCGAGCAAAAAGCGCACATTGCCGTGATTGATTTGGACGAGGAACCTGCATGCTGCTTCGAAGCGCCGACGTCTGTTTCGCGATGTTGTTGCTCGCCCCGCTGGCGATTGCGCCGGTCCGCGCGCAAGACGTGCCCGGCATCGAGATCTGTACCGTCGAGAAGACCATGGAGCGGCGCACGAGCTGCCTGCAGAGCAACGTCGACTTCCTGCAGAAGACGATCACCAAGCTGACGCTCGATCATCAGCAGAAGCACGATGCCGCCAACCGCCAGATCGACGCGCTGAAGACGCTTGTGGCCGGCCTGCAGAAGACGCTGGCCGATCTCCAGGCTGCACAGGTGAAGATCGCGGACGATCTGAAGAAGAAGCAGGACGCGCCGCCACCGAAGGATGCGGCGAAATAGGCGTCGCCGTCACGCCACGCGGTAGCGCTCCATCACGCCGCGATCGGGCTCATAGCCGAGCCCGGGTCCCGAGGGCACCGCGACCTGGCCGGTGGCATCGACATCGGCGCGGCCGCCCCAGAGGCACGCTTCGCGTTTCAGATAGAACATCTCGACCAACCCGTCGTCGCGCGTCGCCAGCAGGTGCAATGTCGCCAGCAGGCCCGGACCGAAATACGGGGAGTGCGGGACGATTTTGACGCCGAGCTGATCGGCGAGTGCGGCGACCTTCAGAAATTCCGTGATGCCGCCGACCTTGGTCACCGACGGCTGGGCGTGGCTCACCGCGCCTGCATTCATCATCTGGCGGAATTGATACTCCGTGCAGGCGTTCTCGCCGGCGGCGACGCCGAGCCCGCCCTTGCGGCGGACCTCGGCGAGTGTGGCAAAATCCTCCGGCGGCCAGACCGGCTCTTCCAGAAACATCGGCTGCGCGTCCTCGCACGCCTTCGCGAATGCGATCGCCTGCTCGCCTGTGAGCGGGCAGTTCATGTCGACCATCAGCGGGATGCCGGGCCCGATGGCCTCGCGCGCGGCAAACACCGCCGGCGTCGTGGTCTCGTGCAGCTTGATGGCGCCATAGCCGAGCGCGAGCGCCTTCTTGCATTCGCCCGTGATGTTCTCAGGCGAGCCGATTCGCAACAGGCTCGCATAGGCGGGGATGTTCGAGCGCTTGCTTGCTCCGAGCAGGCGATGCAGCGGCGCGCCCTCGATCTTCGCAGCCAAGTCCCACAGCGCGATGTCGAGCCCTGATATCGCGAACATCGTGATGCCGTAGCGGCCGAACAGATGCAGGTTGCGCTGGATCTGTTCCATCACCGCCGGAATGCCGGCGGCATCGGGAACCTTCAGCCCGCGGGCCTGCGGCGCGATCATCTCCTCGACGGCGCTTCGCGTGGTGCGCGGGGAGACATAGGCAAAGGCATCGCCCCAGCCGGTCAGTCCGGCATCGGTCGTGACCTCGACCAGCACCATGTCGAGCGCGGAGATTGCGGACGCGCCCTGGCGAAAGCTCGCGACACCGGCGTCATAGGGGATGCGGATATGGTGCGCCCGCACATCGGTGATTTCCATGACGCGGTTCCTCTTTCTGGTGAGCGGTTGCAACGAGTGTAGCTGCGAATGCCGGGGCGTTGCCAGTGGCTATTCCGGAACTATTCTCATGCGAGGACAGCAATGCCGATCAAGCGAGGCGGTGGCCGTCAGCGCATCATCGCCAGGCTTCGAACGAGGGCCCTTGACGCATGAACCCAGCCCAGCGCGCGCTCTGGTATATCGAGAGCCATCTGGCCGAGCCGATGACGCTCGACGAGATTGCTGCGATATCTGGCGTGTCGCGGTTCCACATCGTGCGGGCGTTTGCCGCAGCCACCGGGCTTCCGGTGATGCGCTACGTGCGCGCGCGGCGGTTGACGGAAGCGGCGCGCAGTCTTGCGAACGGCGCGCCGGACATCCTGTCGCTGGCGCTGGAGGCCGATTACGGCTCGCACGAAGCGTTCACCCGCGCGTTCCGCGACCAGTTTGGCACCACACCCGAAGCGGTGCGGGCGGCAACGTGCCTCGATAAACTCAAGCTTCAGGAGCCGATCCTCATGGACTCCACCATGCTCGATCATCTGGTCCCGCCGCGTTTCGAAACCGCGAAGGCCTTCCTCGTCGCCGGCCCCGCCGAGCGCATCTCCTGCGACAACGGCGCCGCCATTCCGGGACTGTGGCACCGCTTCCATCAGGAAGTCGCCGACATTCCCGCGCGCGTCGGCCAGGGAAAATCTCAAGTCGCCTATGGCGTCTGCTGCAACGGCGATGATTCCGGCAATTTCGACTACATCGCCGGTGTCGAGGTCGCCGATTTCTCCGACCTGCCGCGCCGCTTCGGTCGCATCCGCATTCCCGAGCAGCGCTACGCGGTGTTCACCCACACCGAGCACGTCGCCTCGATCCGCCGCACCGTCAACACGATCTGGAATCAGTGGCTGCCGGCGTCCGGCCTGAAGGCCGCGGATGCGCCGAACTTCGAGCGCTATGACGAGAAATTCGATCCCGCGACCGGCAATGGCGGCTTCGAGATTTGGATACCAGTGCGGGAGTAAGCACGATCCGGACCCGAAGGGCCGCGTTCGCGCAAAGTGCGCAGCGGTTTTCCGAAGAGATCATGCTCAAACGAGACCTAAGGCGCGATATGTCATCGCGCTTTACGTTGCAACGCTGGCATACCATCCCGCTTGCTTGGCAAGCCCCGGCGACTTTGTCATAACCGCAGGCAAATCTTGCGTGTGGGGCCCGTGCCGGACATCCCGTGCAAGCCATAACAAGCAGCCGGGAGGGTCCCCATGACCAACGTTCGCGTTCTCGCCACCGACCTCGAATTTCCCGAAGGGCCCGTGGTGATGCCGGACGGCTCGGTCGTGCTGGTGGAGATTCGCGGCCAGCGCCTGACCCGAATCCATCCCGACGGCCGCAAGGAGGTCGTCGCCAAGGTGCCGGGCGGCCCGAACGGCGCAGCCCTCGGCCCCGACGGCAAGATCTACATCTGCAACAATGGCGGCTTCTCCTGGATTCCGACCGGCAAGATGATCATGCCCGGCCCGCAGCCGGACGGCTATCTCGGCGGCTCGATCCAGCGCGTCGATCTGCAATCGGGCAAGGTCGAGACCGTCGTGACCAAATGCGGCGAGCACGATCTGCGCGGGCCGAACGACCTCGTCTTCGACAAGCACGGCGGCCTCTGGTTCTCCGATCTCGGCAAGCGCCGCGCCCGCGAGATGGATGTCGGCGGCATGTATTATCTCAAGCCCGGCATGACCGAGATCGTCGAGGTCGTGCATGGCGTTCTGCCGGCCAACGGCATCGGCCTGTCGCCGGACGAGAACACCGTCTACATCGCGGAGACGCCGACGGGGCGGCTCTGGGCCTACGAGCTCTCCGCGCCCGGCACGCTCAAGCCGCGCGAGGTGATCTATCGCGGCGAGCGCGGCAAGCCGATCTGCGGCCTCGGCGGCTACCAGATGTTCGACTCGCTCGCGGTAGAGGCGAACGGCAATGTCTGCGTCGCCACCCTGGTCTCCGGCTGCATCTCGGTGATCGCGCCTGATGGTACGCTGGTGGAGCAGGTCCCGACCGGCGACCGCGTCACCACCAACATCGCCTTCGGCGGCGAGGGGCTGAAGACCGCCTACATCACGCTGTCGGGCAAGGGCGAGCTGATCGCCATGGACTGGCCGCGCGGCGGTTTGCCGTTGAACTTTCTGAATAAGTGATTGTATCTGAGCAGCCGTGCCGATGCGTCGGTCGTCATTCCGGGATGCGTGCGCCAGCACGCAGGCCCGGAATCCATAACCCCGAGCGGTGATTATGGATTCCGGGCTCGCGACGTCGTCGCGCCCCGGAAGGACGGCAGTCATTATGGAGAGAGAAATGCCCTGGCCTGATCCCGTCACCCTGCGTGGGCAGCACGCCCGTCTCGAGCCGCTGTCGAAAGAGCATCGCGAGGGGCTGGTGGAGGCCGTGAAGGACGGCGAGCTCTACACGATCTGGTACACCGCGATCCCGACGCCGGAGAACGTGGCCAAGGAGATCGACCGCCGCTTGGGCCTCCAGGCCGCAGGCTCGATGCTGCCGTTCACCGTGTTCGATGCCGGCGGCAAGATCGTCGGCCAGACCACCTATATGAACATCGATGCCGCCAACCGCCGCGTCGAGATCGGCTCGACCTGGTATGCGAAGAGCGCGCAGCGCGGGCCGCTCAACACGCAGTGCAAGATTCTGCTGCTGACCCACGCCTTCGAGACGCTGAACTGCATCGCGGTCGAATTCCGCACGCATTTCTTCAACCATCAGAGCCGCCGCGCCATCGAGCGCCTGGGCGCCAAGCAGGACGGCATTCTGCGCAGCCACCAGGTCACGCCGAACGGTACGCTGCGGGACACCGTGGTTTACAGCATCACCGCCGCCGAATGGCCGACGGTGCGGACGCATTTGAACTATCAACTCAACGACAAGCCGCGCTGAGCGGCCGAGGCACCATGGACAGATTCGATTATGTGATCGTCGGCGCGGGCTCCGCCGGCTGCGTACTGACCAGCCGGCTCAGCGAAGATCCGAACGTGAGCGTCTGCGTGCTCGAGGCGGGCCCGAGCGACTGGCATCCCTACATCCATCTGCCGGCGGGCTTCATCAAGACGTTCCACATGAAGAGCATCAACTGGGCCTACCAGCAGGAGCCGGGGCCCTACACCGGCGGGCGCAGCATCTATGCGCCGCGCGGCAAGACGCTCGGCGGCTCGTCCTCGATCAACGGCCACATCTACAATCGCGGCCAGCGGATGGATTTCGATACCTGGGCGCAGATGGGCAATCGCGGCTGGGGTTATGCCGACGTGCTGCCTTACTTCAAGCGGCTGGAAAAGCGGGTCGGCGAGGGCGAGGACACCTATCGCGGCCGCGACGGCAACCTCACCGTCACGACCATGGAGTGGCGCGATCCGCTCTGCGAAGCCTTCATGGAAGGCGCGGTCTCGCTCGGCATTCCCCGCAACCCCGATTACAATGGCGCTAAGCAGGAAGGCGTCTCCTACTGCCAGCGCACCATCGACAAGGGCCTGCGCGTCTCCGGCTCGACCGCGTTCCTCAAGCCCGCGATGAAGCGCCCGAACGTGCATGTGCACACCCACGCGCACGCGACCGAGATCATTTTTGAAGGCAAGCGCGCCGTCGGCGTGCGCTACACCAAGGGCGGCCGCGGCGGCACGCCGGTGGAAGTGCGTGCCAACAAGGAAGTGATCCTCTCCGGCGGCACCTATAATTCGCCGCAGCTGCTCCAGCTCTCCGGAATCGGCTCACCCGATCTGCTCGGCGCGCACGGCATCGCGGTGCGCCACGCGCTGCCGGTCGGCGAAGGTCTGCAGGATCATTACGCCCCGCGCACCGTAGCGCGCGTGAAGGACATCAAGACCATCAACGAGCTCCGCCGCGGCTTCTCGCTGTGGATCGAAGCGCTGAAATGGGCGACCGCGCGCCGCGGCCTGCTCTCGCTCTCGCCGACCATGGTGTATTGCTTCTGGCACTCCGGCGAGAGCGCCGACAGTTCCGACCTCCAGCTCACCTTCACGCCGGCGAGCTACAAGGAAGGCGTGCAGGGCCAGCTCGAGGACGAGCCCGGTATGACGGTCGCCTCCTGGCAGCAACGCCCGGAGAGCCGCGGCTATGTCCGCATCCGCTCATCTGATCCGTTCGCGCCGCCGATCATCCAGACCAACTATCTCGACGCCGAGCTCGACCGCCGCGTCATCGTCGGCGGCATGAAGCTCGCGCGCAGGCTTTTGAAGAGCGCGCCGCTGTCGCCCTATTACGCCTACGAGGATTTCCCGGGTCCGAACATCAACACCGACGACGAATTCCTCGCCGCCGCCACCGAACGCGGCACCACCACTTTCCACCCCGGCTGCACCTGCCGCATGGGCCCGGCGGACAGCACGTGGGCGGTGGTCGACGACCAGCTCCGCGTCCACGGGTTGGAGGGCCTCCGCGTCATCGACGCCTCCGTGATGCCGCGTATGATCTCGGCGAATCTCAACGCCTCCACCATGATGATCGCGGATCGTGCCTCGGACCTGATCCGCGGCAAGCAGCCGATGGAATCCGCGCGGATTCCGGACGCGGCGGTAGCGTAGGCACAGCTACGTAGGGTGGGTTAGCGAAGCGTAACCCACCACTTCTCTCGATGCGGAAATAAAAGAGGTGGGTTACGCTGACGCTAACCCTAACCCACCCTACGGTCCCTGAGAACGGACTGAAACATGATCGATTATGGTGAAGCCAAGTTGCTAGCAAGAAATACCGTGGCGGCCATTGCCGCAAAGGTTTGCGATGAGTTTGTTGTGCTTGATGAGTTTACCAAAGAAGTAGAGGAGGGATGGCTCTTCTTCTATGATTCGAAGGAGTTTGTTGAAACGGGCAACCCTAGTTCAACTCTCGCCGGGAATGGTCCCATACTGGTTCGTCGAAATGGAGAAGTCAGAATTCTCCCGAGCGCCAGTTCTTGGCAGGTAGCGATCAAAACCCCTGATGAAAGCTCGTAGCCCATAGGATGTGGTTCGCTTCGCTTTACCCACCCTGCGGTCGCTAATTATGAGAAGCGGCTATGTCGAACGCCAGAAAGAGATCGGGCTACACCCGGAAAGATCTGCGCGAGGTCAGCGAAAATCCGAGGCTGAAAAAAGCTGATATCGCCAAGGTCCAGCCATTCTCCGAAGTCTTCCCTGATCTCAGTGCATCTATCCGAAGGTCCCGTAGCTCGGGTGGAGCGAAGCGCAATCCGGGATAGCTGTATCGATCTGCCTGCATTCCCCGGATTTCGCTGCGCTCCGTCCGGGCTACGATCCCTGCGCATTTGGACGACGTCATTTGAGCACAGAGCACAATCGTCCTCTCACAGATGCCGAGCGCGATCTTGCGCGCTGGATGCTGGAGCATGGCACGGAAGAAGCCAGGCAATATCTGGATCAGCTCAAGCTGGCTGAGGTCACGCCTTGGAGATGTCGATGTGGATGTGCCAGCATCAACTTCCAAATCAAGGGACATGCTGAAGCGCCGCCCGGCGCTGAGATTCTCGGTGAATTCCTGCTGAACGATGGTGATCACCAAAGTGGAATATTCATCTATTCGAGTGGTGGCTTGCTGAAGGGCATCGATGTGTATGGCTTGGCAGGCGATGCGCCGTCTGTGTTACCGCGACCCGAAAACCTGTCTCCCTTCAAGCCTGGCAATCCGCTGCGCACGTGAAGGGGAAATCGGCAATGAGTATCGCGGAATGATGACCTTTGATCGTGTAATTGCTGCGCTTCGCAGCACTGGTGTGCAGGCCGAGGTGCTGAACGAAATTGATAGCCGAGCCATCGTGATCAGGGTGCTGGAGCGACTCGGTGTCGACGTGACGAGCCGCGCGCCGTGGGATCAAGCCACATCCGAAGGGAGGCAAAGGCCCGATGGTTGGGAGCTCATTCCGAAATACGTGGGGACGAACCAATGTTTGATGTTTCTGGAAGGCGCCCGATCGATTTGGAAATTTTCGTGTGGTGCGGACCTGCTTCGGGTTCTGGAGGACTGTCCGGCGCTCGAGATTTATGTCTGTGACGAGGAGGCGAGCTATCTCCTTTGCAGCAATCACCATGACTTTGTCGTGGGCTGGGGTGCAGCGCTGCCATGGGTGGCACGATGTTGAATGTGGACGAAGAAATCTTGTTGAACCAACTGGCGCAGGGGGTCGCAAGCGATTCGGAGGGGGACGCTTGGTTCAACGCGCGGAGCAAGGACGACAAACGCAGGCTGCTTCGTGGCTTAAGTAACTTCATATTGCAGGCAGGGCCGAAGCCAGACGATGTGGCAGGTGCAATTGCCGAGTCGCGGCTGAAGCGGACGCTTACTCCGTGTGTCTTGATCGCGATGCCTAACCTCAAGATTCAATTGGCGAAGCTCTCGACGCTACCAGAGTTTGAGTTGCCTCGAGTGTTTCGGCTCCTCATCAAGTTGCTCGCAGCCGCAGACAACAGGCGTCGCAGGGAACGGCCACTGGATCTCGTAAACCATTGGTGGCACCGCGACTTAAGCGACCCGGAGGTTGTGAATGAGATCAAGCGAGCCAAGGGGGCGTAGCCTCGGTTACTCGCCGCGTGTTGGGCTACGATCTTCTCAAGTTTGCCCGTCGGGCAAAACACCCCGCCACCCGTCAATCCCTCCTCGCAAAAATATTCCACTTTACCGAAATTCGGAATTGCGGCATACATCGAAACAGCCCGGCCCGAGGAAGAGGGGCGGTTCGCGAGTCGTTCGAAACGCGGGCCGGGTTGCGGTGGACGCGGCAGCGTCGGGCGCGAGAGGCTAAGGGCAGGGCGGATTGCTCTCCGTGAGCCCTGAGGCTTCGTGCGGACGAGCGGCGCTGTGTGCGTACGGCAAAACCGTGTGGTCCTGGCCGTCGCTGCTACGGTCAAGCTCTTGCGGATGCGGCATTTGCGTCAACCGGCGCGGTGTCGGCGACTTTCGCAGGGGTGAGGGAGGCCAGAACGAACTCGGCTCCCGGGAGAGCACGGCATACGCCGTCCGACCACTGCGCAGGGAAGGCCGTGTGTTTGGCTTCACCTGTATGCCGCTGTGCAGTTCTTCTGCGTGTGCTTTCGCACAGCGGACCGTGGGTGCCAGCCGGCACCCGGCCTTCCCTGCGCCCTCTTTCCTGGAGGGCGTGACGGAGACAGCAAAGCTCGGGCGAAATGCGCCGCGAGGATGCTGCGGTGTGTCTGCGCTCGCAATGACGATGTGGAGAGCGTGCGCTTTCCCTCTTTCCTCGAGCGCGGGCTCCTCGGGACATTCACCCTTAAATTGCAGGATGCGCCTTGACGTAGTAGAAACAGCAGATGCGCTTCATCTCAATACTCTGCTTCTTGATCCTCACGATCTCTCCCTGCTTTGCCCAGTCTCCCCGGGCTTCCGCAGAGGTGACGACCCTGATCAGCCAGGAACCTCTGCTCGCGGTGCTCGATCATGACAATTCATCCGCGCTTTCGCTGGTGACCCTGTTCAGGAAAGTTCACGCCGCGCAAAAGCTGCTGCAGCCGTCGGTCGCCGACGGCCCGACGCGGGCGAGCGATTTGTCTCAATTCAGTGGGACCTACGCGCAGTTCGCTGCCGTGATGTCCGCCGACATCACGCGTATCACAGCGGGACTCGGCATCGATTGGGAAAAGGAGATCCTGAAAACCTACGACCCGAAGTCGGCCAAAACGGACGCTGGCAAGACGCTGCGGCTGAATGGCAATGTTGCGCGCGTGTTTAACGAGAAATGGCTCGGTTCCAGCGACGGATTGTTCTTCCTGTCGGGTGTGGTCAATCGGATGGACCGCCGCGATTTCGATTCCGCGCATTGCGGCGAATTGCGCTTCATCTACCGGCTCGGCTACGAAGTGAGGATGAACGGCAAGACTTACGCGTCGCGCATGCCGTTCACCGTGAACATGGTGTTCAGTTACGCGGATGACGGCAGGAATTGCCAGGACGTCGCCTCGCTCTGGCGCGTCGCCGGGATCGATGCTGACGATCCGGCAGTGGTTGCCCAACGCCTGCTGCAGGGGCCGCTGGATTTTTCGCGACTCATCTTCAAGCAGATGGAGATCAATGCGCAGGTGGTGCGCTTCCCATCAGACCTCGAAAACATGGAGAACCGCAAATTCGCCGGACAGGCGATCTACTGGATGCGGATCTTCGCGCTGAGGGATGGCAAGTTTCAGCCGACACGGCTGGAAAATACGCCTGATGTGCAGGCAATCCTGAAGGATCCCGCCAAGCAGAAGCAGTTGCAGGACTATCTCGCCGGCCACATCGCCGAGATCGACAACGGCACCTTCAGGATACCGGAGAGCCTGGAGGCCGACATCGCACTGAGTTTTTCCACTGCCGGCAGCGCGCGCATGGCCAATCGTCCCTTCGATCTCGCAATCGGCAGCGAGCAGGCGGCACGGATCGTCGCGGCGGCGGGTGTCCCCGGGAGGTCACCAAAATTCGTGCAATCCGGCGCGGGTCTGCTCGAACGCCTGAACACGTCGTCCTGCATGGGCTGCCATCAATCATCCTCGACCGCCGGATTCCATCTTCTCGGCGTGGACCGGTTCGATTTCGGCCGCGACGCGGACGCGATCAGGAGCGCGCTTGACGGTAACCAGTTGCAGTTGCCGTTCTCGCCCCATGTCTACGCGGAACTTGTTCGCCGCAAGGACTATGTCGAGCGGGTTTCGCTCGGTCAGGCGCCGAACAGTTTTCGCCCGCATCCTTCGGCGCCCCCGGCGGCCTGGGAAAGCGGAAATCCGGCCTATGTTGTCGCCGGTGACAACATGCCGTGCCCTTTGAATGCGGATCTGGCGCAGGCCGCGAAATGGAGCTGCAATGCCACGCGTAACCTCACTTGTCAGGCGTTGGTGACGAACGCTGCGACTTCCTCCAATCTCGGCCAATGCGTGCCCGCGGCACAGAATGTCGCCGCGGGTTTGAGCTGCCGCTCAAACGTCATCGAGGACTCCACAGCGAAGACCGCCGCCAACAACCCGCTCGGCTTCAACCTGCGCGCGTTCAGCGACCGCGTCAGCAAGGAAGAACTCGTCTACAAGCTGTCGGAAGGAAAATTGAGCGGCTACGGCTACAACTGCCGTCCAACGAAGATCGGCGTGCCGCTGGGCCGCGTCACGCGTCCCTGCAAGCCCGAGGAGGCGTCGCTGGCGGTGATCCGGCCGGGCAGCGTGCCCGAGGAAATCTGCGCGATCGTCGGAGGCAAGGGCTTTGAGCAGATGGCCAAGGGATATTTCGACAGCGGCATTTTCGCCGCTGGCGTCGGCCGCGGCCTCCTGAACACATGCTCGCCGTCGCGGTTTTGCCGCGAGGACTATATTTGCCAGCAGATGCCGGATTTTGTCACGAGTGCAAGGTTCAACGTCAGGGCCCCGGCGTTGAATAACTTGAGAAGCCGAAAGATCGGGTTCTGTACCCCAACCTATTTCGTTTATCAGCTCCGCCTTGACGGTCATCCGAATCCGAGATGACGCGGGGAAGCGCGGCCCAGAGTAGCGGTAGGAATTGCGGTCAGGTTGTCTCTGCGCGCTTGCAGATCAAACCTCCCTCCGGCTCAAAAACGCCAGCCGCTCGAACAGGTGCACGTCCTGCTCGTTCTTGAGCAGCGCGCCGTGCAGCGGCGGGATCAGCTTGCGCGGGTCGCGTTCGCGCAGTTGCTCGACGCTCATGTCCTCGTTGAGCAGCAGCTTGAGCCAGTCGAGCAGCTCGGAGGTTGAGGGCTTCTTCTTCAGACCGGGCACCTCGCGCACTTCGAAGAAGATGCGCAGCGCTTCCTCGACCAGGCGCTTCTTGATGCCGGGGAAGTGGACGTCGACGATGCGGCCCATCGTGTCGGCGTCGGGAAACTTGATGTAGTGGAAGAAGCAGCGGCGCAGGAAGGCGTCCGGCAGCTCCTTCTCGTTGTTGGAGGTGATCATCATGATCGGGCGCTGCTTCGCCTTGATCGTCTCGCCGGTCTCGTAGACATGGAATTCCATGCGGTCGAGCTCGAGCAAGAGGTCGTTCGGGAATTCGATGTCGGCCTTGTCGATCTCGTCGATCAAGAGCACCGGGCGCTGCTCGGCGGTGAAGGCGTCCCACAGCTTGCCGCGCTTGATGTAGTTCCTGATGTCGGAGACGCGGGCATCGCCGAGCTGGCTGTCGCGCAGGCGCGACACTGCATCGTATTCGTAGAGGCCCTGCTGCGCCTTGGTGGTGGACTTGATGTGCCAGGTCAAAAGCGGCGCGTTCAGCGCCTTCGCCACTTCCTCCGCCAGCACGGTCTTGCCGGTGCCGGGCTCGCCCTTGATGAGCAGCGGGCGCTCCAGCACGATCGAGGCATTGACGGCGACCTTGAGATCGTCGGTCGCAACATAGTCCTTGGTGCCGGTAAATTTCATCGCGCGTCCTTGTTGGTCGTCGGCCGGGCATCGCCCTGGTCCAACAAACGGAACGGCCGCTCATGGCGGCCGTTCCTGGTTCGGTCAGGCTTTCAGACCCGTTTTATCAGCGAAAGGATGACGAGCACAATCACCGCGCCGATGGTGGCATCCACGATGGCGCCGACCGTGCCGGTGGCCAGCGCAATATGCAGTTGCGGCAGCACCCAGCTCGCAACCAGCGCGCCGATGATGCCGACGACCATGTTGCCGATCAGGCCAAATCCCGCCCCATGGACAATCTTGCCGGCAAGCCAGCCGGCGATCGCGCCAATGATGAGCGCTGCGAGAATTCCCATTGCAAACGTCCCCAAAACAACCCCGTGAGACGGTCAATTCTAGAGCAAAAAGCCGACCGGTCCAGCGTCCCGCGGCGGGCTCGGCCCCTTGACGTTCGCCCCCCGACGGGCAATCTGTCACCCATGTTCCTGCAATTCTTCACTTCTCTGCGCGATGCGCAGGTCCCCGTGACGCTGCGCGAATACCTCACGCTGATGGAGGCGCTCGACGCTGATCTGTCGGACTACTCGGTCGAGAATTTCTACTATCTGTCGCGCACCTCGCTGGTGAAGGACGAGCGCAACCTCGACAAGTTCGACCGCGTCTTCGGCACGGTGTTCAAGGGGCTGGAAAGCCTGCTCGACGCCATGGAGAAGGCGGAGATCCCCGAGGAGTGGCTGAAGAAGCTCGCCGAAAAATACCTCAGCGAGGAGGAGAAGAAGCAGATCGAGGCGATGGGCTGGGACAAGCTCATGGAGACGCTGAAGAAGCGGCTCGAGGAGCAGAAGGGCCGGCACCAGGGCGGCTCGAAGTGGATCGGCACCGCGGGCACCTCGCCGTTCGGCGCCCACGGCTACAATCCCGAAGGCGTCCGCATCGGCCAGGAGAAGAACCGCAACAACCGTGCCGTGAAGGTGTGGGACAAGCGCGAGTTCAAGGATCTCGACGGCAATGTCGAGCTCGGCATCCGCAACATCAAGGTGGCGCTGCGGCGCCTGCGCAAATTCGCGCGCACCGGCGCGCCTGATGAGCTCGATCTCGACACCACGATCCGCGAGACCGCCAATCACGGCTATCTCGACGTGCACATGCGGCCCGAGCGGCGCAATGCGGTGAAGCTGCTGGTGTTCTTCGACATCGGCGGCTCGATGGATTCGCATATTGAGCAGGTCGAGGAGCTGTTCTCGGCGGCGAAGAGCGAGTTCAAGCACATGGAGTATTTCTACTTCCACAACTGCCTCTACGAAGGCGTGTGGAAGCAGAACAAGCGCCGCTTTACCGACCGCACGCCGACCTGGGATGTGCTGCACAAATACCCGCACGACTACAAGGTCGTGTTCGTCGGCGACGCATCGATGTCGCCTTACGAGATCATGGTGCCCGGCGGCTCGGTCGAGCATGTCAACGAGGAGCCCGGCTCGGTCTGGCTCGACCGCATCATCCGCACCTATCCGCATACGGTGTGGCTCAATCCGGTGCAGCAGAAGCACTGGGACTATTCGGAATCGACCACCATCATCAAACGCATCTTTGCCAACCGCATGTACCCGATCACGATCGAGGGGCTCGAGGGTGCGATGAAGGAATTGACGCACTAGCTGTACGCGCCGTCAGTCCGGACGGCCGCGCAGAGGCCGACAAGAGGGAGAACCACATGCCCCAGACCATCACCCGCGGCATCAAGGCGCTGATCGACGAGGCCAATGCCGAGATCGAGACGCTCAACGCCAAGGAGGCCATCGAGATCTCCAAGAACGGCGATGTCGTCATCGTCGACATCCGCGACCCCCGCGAGATCGAGCGCGACGGCCGCATCCCCGGCGCGTTCGCCTGCACCCGCGGCATGCTCGAATTCTGGATCGATCCGCAGAGCCCCTACGCAAAACCGATCTTCCAGGAAGACAAGAAATTCGTCTTCCATTGCGCCGGCGGCATGCGCTCCGCGCTCGCGGCGAAGACCGCCAAGGACATGGGCCTGAAGCCCGTCGCCCACATCGCCGGCGGCTACGCCGCCTGGCGCGATGCCGGCGGTCCGGTGGAGCAGTGGGAGCCGAAGAAGAAGGGGTGAGAAGTGCTGCGCTGTCGCGTCAATCTCCGCTGTCATTCCCCGCGAAGTGGGGAATCCAGTACGCCGCAGCGTCTCGACTCAATCACAACCGCCTCTGGAATACTGGATCGCCCGGTCAAGCCGGGCGTTGACAGCGGAGTTTGATGCGCATTGCTTCAACTTCGGAATGACAAGAAAGACCTCGCATGACCGTCACCGACCCCCTCGTCTCCACCGAATGGCTCGCCGCCCACATTGGCGACGCCAACGTCAAGATCCTCGACGCCAGCTTCAAGCTGCCGGGCGTGCTGCCGCTGCCGAAGGACGACTATCTCGCCGCGCATCTGCCGGGCGCCGTGTTCTTCGACGTCGACGCGGTGTCGGATCATTCCAACCCGCTGCCGCACATGTATCCGAGCGCCGAGCAGTTCGGCCGTGACGCAGGCCAACTCGGCATCTCCAATGCCGACACCGTCGTCCTCTACGATGCCGGCGGATGGGTCGCTGCGCCCCGCGCCTGGTGGATGTTCCTGGCCTTCGGCCACAGCAATGTACGCATTCTCAATGGCGGGTTGAAGAAGTGGCGCGCCGAGGGGCATCCGGTCGAGAGCGGCGAGGTAAAGCCGAAGCCCGCGACGTTTAGGGCGAGCTACGACTCAAAACGCGTGCGCAGCATGCAGCAGCTGATCGCCAACGTCGAAAGCAGCGCAGAGCAGGTGATCGACGCACGCGCCGCCGACCGCTTCGAGGGCCGCGCGCCTGAGCCGCGCGCGGGCATCCGCTCGGGCCACATCCCCGGCGCGCGCAATGTGCCCTACAATCAGCTGTTCGATGCCGCGACCGGCGAGATGAAGCCGCTCGACGATCTCCGCGCCGCCTTCGCGAACGCCGGCGTCAGGCTCGATGCGCCGATCGTGACGAGCTGCGGTTCGGGCGTGTCCGCCGGCGTGTTGACGCTCGCACTCTATCGCCTCGGCATCACCGACACCGCGCTCTATGACGGCTCGTGGTCGGAGTGGGGCCAGGCCGGCGGCCCGCCGGTCGCGACCGGGCCGGCGTAGCCTTACTGGCGCGTGCGCGTGGCCGTTGTCGCCAGCATCTGCTGCTGGCCGAACGGATCATAGCTCTGCCGCAACTGCTGGGGCGGAGGACGCTGCACCATGCGGTGCCGCTTCTTCGCCTTCGCCTGGCGCTTGGCCGCCTTGCTGTCCGGGGCGCTGCTGTCCGCCTTCGCGTCTCCCTTGGTGTCCCCCT
Source organism: Bradyrhizobium sp. S3.7.6 (assembly GCF_054061875.1). Classification (NCBI taxonomy): domain Bacteria; kingdom Pseudomonadati; phylum Pseudomonadota; class Alphaproteobacteria; order Hyphomicrobiales; family Nitrobacteraceae; genus Bradyrhizobium; species Bradyrhizobium sp. S3.7.6. The sequence goes on from NZ_JBSSEQ010000001.1 coordinate 2,499,774, forward strand.
TGGCCTTCGCCGGCGCATCCTTCAAGGCCGGCGCCGCCGGATCGTTCAGCGCGGCCACCTTGGCCGGGGCAATGTCGGGCGCCGGGGAGGCGAGGGCCGCACCGGGATCGGGATCGGCCGGCGCCGGTTCGCTGGCGGTCACGGCAGGCGTGGGCTCGGGGATCGATGCCATTGTGTCGGCCGGGGTGAGTGTGTCGGCAGGAGCCGGCGCGATGGCTTCCGTCGTGGCCTCGGCCTGCACCGGCTCGGCGGCCGGAGGCGCGGCCTCGGTGACCTGCGGCGGCACGTTGGCCTCGGTCGTCAGGGCGGCCACCTGTTCGGGCTCGTTCACCGGCAAGCCGATGGTCGGCACCCGGTCGCGCAGCGATGGCGCGGGCTCGGCGGCCGCCTCCGGCTCGGCGCGGAGCGCCGCTAGCACCGGCTGGGCCGGCTCTGGGCTTTGCGCAAACACCTTTTCCTGCGGGCCGTTCCGCCAGGAGGGGTTGCTGACATACTGCTCGTGGGTGGCCCCCAGCAGCGCGGCGGCACCTAGGCCGAACACCAGGATGGAGGTTGACAGCAGGATCGCGGCAAACAGGAAGCGAAAGCCGGGAAGCATCGGACGGGTTACGAATTTCCGCCCCGGCGGGTGGCGGCCGGGACCCAAGAGCCATCTGAACGCGGTGACGGTACTGATTGCCGTTCGCCACGCCGGGACAGAAGCTCAAAGCGGAGGCGAATCAGGCTGATTCGAACATATCGCAACGCCTCCGCGCCGTTCCCTTAAATTCGGGGCCGGAGACTCCGGCAATCTACAGCTCGATGCGATTTCCGCCCCGTGATGCAACGGGGCAACTGTGTGTGCCTGCATCACAAATCGCTAACTCGGGCACAAATCAGCCTGTAATGTCTTGAATGTGCCGCTATCTTCGGTCATCTGGCCGTTAACGGTCCGGATGGGCTGGGGGACTATACAAGAGCGATGATGATCAAACATTTTCTGACGATATGCGCTGCCGCAACAGTCGCTGCGGCGGGAACCTCGCTCGCACAGGCTCAGAGCTATCCGGTCCAGCAGGCGCCGAGCTATGGCGCTCCGGCCGAATATCGCCCCGGCGACCGCACGCCGAATTTCGACTCGCTAGACGATGAAGACGACGCGATGCCGCAGGCGTCGCTGCCGCCGCTTGGTCCGGCCGACGATCCGCGTTACGGCCGCCCGGCTGGTCCTCCGCCGGTCTATTCCGCCGCCCCGCCGCAGGGGCCGGTGATGTCGCCCGATGATCCGCGCTATGGCCGTCCGGCTGGCGCTCCGCCGGTCTATTCGGCGGCGCCGCCGCAGGGTCCCGTGATGTCGCCCGACGATCCCCGCTACGGCCGCCCCGCTGGCCCGCCCGCGGTGATCTATGCCGATCGCCCGGGTCAGGCACCCGGCAGGGACGGCCTGCGTCCGCCGGAGGCCGTTGGCGGCCCCGCCGCGACCGGAACGGTTCAGTCCGGCCAGCCGCCCGTGGGCAACGATGGCCGGCCGATGGCGATCGCTTCGCTGCCGCCCGAGGAGCAGCCCGACGCTGCTCCCGCGCAGTTGTCGCCGAACCTGCGCCGCCAGGAAGTCTCGCTGGCGACCAAGGAGCCGGCTGGAACGCTCATCGTCGATACCCCGAACACCTACCTCTACTACGTGCTCGGAGGCGGCCGTGCGATCCGCTACGGCGTCCGCGTCGGCCGCGATGGCTTCACCTGGACCGGCGTGCAGAAGATCACCCGCAAGGCCGAGTGGCCGGATTGGCATCCGCCGACCGAGATGATCGAGCGTCAGCCCTATCTGCCGCGCTTCATGGCCGGCGGCCCCGGCAATCCGCTCGGCGCACGCGCGATGTATCTCGGCTCGACCGTCTACCGCATCCACGGCACCAACCAGCCTTCGACCATCGGCAAGTTCGTGTCGTGGGGCTGCATCGGCATGCTGAACGAGGACGTCTCCGACCTGTTCGACCGCGTCAAGGTCGGCACCCGCGTGGTGGTGATGCCGGGTGGCCCGCCGCCGGGAACGGCGACCGCCTCCGCTGCGCCGACGTCGGGCGCTGCCGGTCCGGCTCCGATGGCTGCCCAGGCTGGCCCCGTCCCGGGCACCCAGCCGACGGTGGTGCCGCCGCTGCCCGCGCCGGTCACCGTGCGCTAAGCGCTTCGAAACAGCTCAAATCGCGAAGGGCGTGCCGTCGGCACGCCCTTTTCGTTTCAGGCCAGCTTGCGCGGCAGCTCGCGACCCCCGGTGAAGGCGTCGATCGCCTCGACCATCTGCCCGTAATGGATGCGCAAGCCGTCCTCGGTGGCGTAGCCGAGATGCGGCGTCAGCACGAGATTGTCGAGCTTGCGGAAGGGATGGTCGACCGGCAGCGGCTCGACCGAGAATACGGTGATGCCGGCGCCCGCGATCTTCCGCTGCTGCAAGGCTTCCAGCAGCGCCTGCTCGTCCACGATCGGGCCGCGCGCGGTGTTGACGAGGAAGGCCGTCGGCTTCATCCGCGCGAGATCGGCAGCTCCGACCAGTCCGCGCGAACGATCGCTCAGCACCACATGGATGGTGACGATATCGGCCTTGGCGAACAGCTCCTCCTTGGTGGCGTAGCCGACGCCGGCCGCCGCGCACTTCTCCGGCGTGAGGTTCGGGCTCCAGGCGATCACGTTCATGCCGAACGCTTTCGCAATACCCGCCATCTTGCTGCCGAGCTTGCCGAGCCCGACGACGCCGAGCGTCAGTCCCTCGATCTCGACACCGGCAAAGCTCTGCCAGGGCTCGCCGGCATGCATGCGCGCGTTCTCGCGGCCGATGCCGCGGGTCAGTTCGAGGATCAGGCCCATGGTCAGCGGCGCGGTCGGATCGCGGGAGTATTGCGTGCCGCCGATGGCAACGCCTTGCGCCTTCGCAGCCTCCATGTCGATCGAGGCGTTGCGCATGCCGGAGGTCAAAAGCAGCTTCAGCTTCGGCAGCGACGCGAACTGGTTCTTGGGGAACGCCGTACGCTCGCGCATCGCGCAAATGATCTCGAAATCGGCCAGCGCGCTCGCCGCGGCCTGCTCCGAGGCAAAGGGATGGCTGAACACGGTGACGTCGACGCGGTCGGACAGTTTTTGCCAGTCGGCGACGTCGAGGGCGAGGTTGAAATAGTCGTCGAGAATTGCACAGCGCAGCCGCGTCATCAGCTTTCATCCATGGCGAGAGGTGACGGCGCCAGGCGGGGAGCGCCATCGTCGGAACCTGGCCATGGTTGCGCGCAATCACGCCTGCGCGCAAGCAGCTGACGTGTTCAAAAATCCGATAGGAGAGAAGGGCTCAGAGGTCGCGGGGCTTGAGGCGGAACGGCGTATCCATGCCGTGCTTGGCGCGCCAGGCGGGGCCGGGCCCACGCATGTAGTGCAGCTCGGGGCGGTAAGGGTTGAAAGCGGTGGCGAAGAAGCGCTTCCAGAAGCCCTTGATCTCCGTGACGAGTCCGGAAGCGCTACCGGCTCGTGCCGGAACGGCGATGGAATTGGTCTCGATCAGAGCCATGATGCGGCCTCGCTGTTCTCCCCGTCGCTTCTGCCGCGGGTGGCGTCTTTTTCGGCGCCATGACGAGCTTTGGCCCACTTTATTAAAAAATGGTTTCAATTGTCCGGATCGGCGGCCGGATGGTGTCCATTCCGTATTGATCCGTGGTGAACGGAGGGAAAACATTGCCCTTTGGGGGCGGGATCGTTACATCGGCGGCAAGCAAATTTCCTCAAATCGAAGGTTTCACGGGACCGATGGCGCGCCAGTTCATCTATTTCATGCAGGGCCTGACCAAGAGCTACCCGACCCGGAAGGTGCTCGATAACATTCATCTGTCGTTCTACCCGGACGCCAAGATCGGCGTGCTCGGCGTCAACGGCTCGGGCAAGTCGACGCTGCTCAAGATCATGGCCGGCCTCGACAAGGAGTATAACGGCGAGGCCTGGGTCGCCCAGGGCGCCCGCGTCGGCTATCTCGAGCAGGAACCGCATCTCGATCCGGCGCTCTCCGCGCGCGAGAACGTCATGCTGGGTGTCGCCAAGCAGAAGGCCATCCTCGATCGCTACAACGAGCTGGCGATGAACTATTCGGAAGAAACCGCCGACGAGATGACCAAGCTGCAGGACGAGATCGAGGCCCAGGGCCTCTGGGATCTCGACAGCAAGGTCGACCAGGCGATGGACGCGCTGCGCTGTCCGCCCGACGATGCCGATGTGACGAAACTGTCGGGCGGTGAGCGCCGGCGCGTCGCGCTGTGCAAACTGCTGCTCGACCAGCCCGAATTGTTGCTGCTCGACGAACCGACCAACCATCTTGACGCCGAGTCCGTGTCTTGGCTGGAAGGCCATCTGCGCAACTATCCCGGCGCGATCCTGATCGTCACCCACGATCGCTACTTCCTCGACAACGTCACGAGCTGGATTCTCGAGCTCGACCGCGGCAAGGGCATTCCCTACGAGGGCAACTACTCGTCCTGGCTGGTGCAGAAGCAGAAGCGGCTCGAGCAGGAAGGCCGTGAAGACGCTGCGCATCAGAAGACGATCGCGCGCGAGCAGGAATGGGTCGCGTCCTCGCCGAAGGCGCGTCAGGCCAAATCCAAGGCGCGCTACCAGCGCTACGAGGATCTGCTCAAGCAGGCGAGCGAGAAGCAGACCCAGACCGCGCAGATCATCATCCCCGTCGCCGAGCGGCTCGGCGCCAACGTGGTCGATTTCGAAACGCTCAGCAAAGGCTATGGCGATCGCCTTCTGATCGACGATCTTACCTTCAAGCTGCCGCCTGGCGGCATCGTCGGCGTGATCGGCGCCAACGGCGCCGGCAAGACCACGCTGTTCAAGATGATCACTAAGCAGGAAACGCCGGACAAGGGCACCATCACGGTCGGCGAGACCGTGCATCTCGGTTATGTCGACCAGTCGCGCGACGCGCTCGACGGCAACAAGAACGTGTGGGAGGAGATTTCCGGCGGCAACGAGCTGATCCTGCTCGGCAAGAAGGAAGTGAACTCGCGCGGCTATTGCTCGTCGTTCAACTTCAAGGGCGCCGACCAGCAGAAGAAGGTCGGTGCGCTCTCCGGCGGTGAGCGCAACCGCGTGCATCTTGCAAAAATGCTGAAGTCCGGCGCCAACGTGCTGCTGCTCGACGAACCGACCAACGATCTCGACGTCGACACGTTGCGCGCGCTCGAAGAGGCGCTGGAAGATTTCGCCGGCTGCGCCGTCATCATCAGCCATGACCGCTGGTTCCTCGACCGCATCGCGACCCACATCCTGGCCTTCGAAGGCGAGAGCCACGTCGAATGGTTCGAAGGCAACTTCCAGGACTACGAGAAGGACAAGATGCGCCGCCTCGGCCAGGACAGCATCATTCCGCACCGCGTGAAGTACAAGAAGCTGACGCGGTGATGAGGGCATGATGCGGCGGGCGCTCATAGCTGCGGTGATCGCTATCATCTGCGGCCTGTCGCCCGCCCGCGCTGCCGACGCCGCCTTCACGCAGTTCATCGCCTCGCTCTGGCCGGAGGCGCAGGCCGCCGGCGTGTCGCGCGCGACATTCGATGAGCAGACGCGCGGGCTCGAGCCTGATTACAAGCTGCCCGACCTGATCCTGCCCGGACGGCCCGCGACCGGCGCACCGTCGCAGGCCGAGTTCGTGCAGGTGCCGGCCGACTACGTCAAGGAAGCCTCGATCGCGCGGCTTGCGGGCGAGGGGCAGCGGCTGCTGCAAAAATATCGCCCGGCGCTGAGCGAGATCGAGAAGAAATCCGGCGTGCCGGCCACCATTATGCTCGCGATCTGGGGCCGCGAGACCGATTACGGCCGCTACACGCTGCCTTACGATCTCGTGCGCGTGCTGGCGACGCAGGCCTATGTCGGGCGACGCAAGGACACCTATCGGAATGAGTTCATCCTGTCGCTGAAGATCCTCGGCGAGGGCGTGGTGACGCGCAAGGACATGCGCTCGTCCTGGGCGGGTGCCACCGGGCTCACACAATTCCTGCCGTCCGAATATTACAAGCACGGTGTCGACTTCGACGGCGACGGCCGCATCGACATCTGGCATTCGGTGCCGGATGCGCTGGCCTCGGCCGCGCAGCAGCTCGTCAACAAGGGCTGGCAGAGCGGTGTGCGCTGGGCTTACGAGGTGCAGGCGCCGGCCAAGGTCGATTGCACCAGCGGCGTGCCCGAGGTGACGAAGCCGATCGGCCAGTGGCTGCGCGAAGGTTTTGTGCCGGTGCGTGGCGAGAAGCTGAGCGCTGCTGAGCAGGCGCAGCCGGCCTCGCTGCTGCAGCCGGAAGGCATTTACGGCCCGTCGTTCCTGACGACGAAGAACTACTTCGTCATCAAGGAGTACAATTTCTCTGACCTCTACGTGCTGTTCGTCGGCCATCTCGGCGACCGCATGACGAGCCCGCTGCCGTTCGCGACACAATGGGCGGCCTCCAAGCAGTTGCGCACCAAGGACGTCGAGACCATGCAGCGCGGGCTCACGCGCGTCGGGCTCTACAAGGACAAGATCGACGGCAAGGCCGGGATGCAGACGCGCGCGGCGCTCGGCGCCTACCAGAAGTCGGCAGGCCTCAAGGTCGATTGCTGGCCGAGCGAAGAGGTGCTGCGCTCGATCCAAGCGGCGCGGTAAACGGCCTTAACTCTTCACCAAAGAAAAAAGCCCGGCCGAGGTGCTCGGCCGGGCTTCGATCGCGGCACGGATGCGCCATGCGATCGGATCTTGCGATCAGATCAGTAGCAAACGCGAACCGGGCGGATGACCCAGCCGTAACCGTCCCAATAGCGCTGGCGCTGCCAGTAGCAGGGCGCGGGCGGCGGGGGCTCGGCAATGTAGACCGGTCCGCCATAGGCGGGACGGCTCGACGCGATGGCGCCGCCGACGATGGCGCCACCGATCAGGCCGGCTGCGATGCCGGCGCCGACGCCGTCATGGGCCTTCGCGGACGGAGTGGCGGTCACCAGCGAACCGGCGATCGTCGCAACCGTGAGGGCGGCAACAAAAGTCTTCTTCATGCTCTTGGCTCTCCTGGGAGATGGACGTCCCTTGTTAGGAGCGCCCGGGTTTCAAAGGTTCACGCACACTCTGATGAAATCGACCGTGCAGCTAGGAAGCGCGCAATTGGTCAATCCACGGTAAACGCGCACGGAGCTGTGACGAGAAAAAGCGGTCTTTTTCAGGCCCGGAGATGAACGGCGCATCCGTAGCGAACCTGTTCAGCGCGCCTCAGCCACAGACTCTGACGCGGCGGGTGCGCCAGGCGTAGCCATCCCAGAAGCGCTGCCGCTGCCAGACGCAGCCGTCGCCGTAATAGTCGTCGGCGACATAGCCGGGACCCGGCGCGTAGTAGCGGGGGGGGTAATAGCCGGGGCCATAGGAGTAGCCCGGACCGGGTCCGTAATAATACGGAGACGCCAGCGCGCCGCCGACAATGGCGCCACCGATGATCCCGGCGGCCACGCCGGCGGCGACACCACGCTGAGCGTGGGCCGGTGTCCCGGCCGTGAGGGCCAGGGTGGCGACGGCGGCGACCGTCAGTAAGAACTTCTTCATTGGCGTGACCTTTCGCACGAACAGGTGGGAACTCTTTGGGGGGTAAAGTTCCATACTTCGTTTGAATGATCAATGAACGGCACCTTCGCTGAGGGCGACCAATTAATGGATCGCAGGTCCGCGAGGGAGACGACGATGGGCAACGCGATGATGAATACTTTGATCGCTGCCGGGGTCATTTTCGCGATTGGCTATGGCTGGTTCGCCCATCTCCAGAACCGCGGCCGGCGCTCGCGCGCGGGTGCTGGCGGTGACGGAGGAAGTAGCGGCGACGGCTATTCAGCGGCCAGCGACGGCTTCTCGCTGGGGAGTTGGTTTTCCAGCGACAGCTCGGGGAGCTCGAGCGACAGCTGTTCCAGCAGCGATAGCGGTAGCAGTGGCGGGGATTGCGGAGGTGGCGGCGATGGTGGTGGAGGCGGTGACTAGGTCCGCCAAGATATTGATCCAGCACAACTCCCTATTTTAGAGCCGTTCTAGGCTGTTTCCGGGCTAGTTTGGAATAGCTTCAAATACCGGTTTTTCCCTTTGCATCCGGACGGCCCCTTAAATATCGATGATGACGCATCACCGAAGGGCCTGCCGCTTCCATGATCGTTTGTTCCTGTAACGTGCTGAGCGATGACGACATCCGAGCCGCGGTCGCCGAGTCCGACGACGCCGTACGTCATGCCAAGCAGGTCTATGGATGCCTCGGCTGTAGCGCCGAATGCGGCCGCTGCGCCCGTACCATCAAGACCATCATCGACGAAACGCTTGGCCCCTGCGCCAAGTCCTGCTGCTCGGGCTGCCCGCACAGCCACACCGTGGCCGCCAATGACGAGACGGCCGAGCTCCCCCGGTTCGCCCTCGCGGCCTGCTGAAAACTTCCGCAATTTCGACTGAGCTTTCCCCGGCTGCGTCCCCGTGGCCGGTTGCTCTCGTCCTTAAACTGATTTAGAAGCGTTCTAAAGTCGGTTAGGGCCGATTTGGACGCAAGATTTGGAGTGCATCATGCAGGGCGACGCAAAAGTCATCGACTATCTCAACAAGGCGCTGCGCCACGAGCTGACTGCAATCAACCAATACTGGCTGCACTACCGCTTCCTCGATAATTGGGGCCTGCGGGACATGGCCAAGGTCTGGCGCAAGGAGTCCATCGAAGAGATGGAGCACGCCGACAAGCTCACCGAGCGGATCCTGTTCTTCGACGGCTTCCCGAACATGCAGGTGCTCGACCCCCTGCGTATCGGCCAGAACGTCAAGGAGATCATCGAGTGCGATCTCGCCGCCGAGATGAGCGCGCGGGCGCTCTACCAGGAGGCCGCCGGCTATTGCAACGGCGCCAAGGACTACGTCACCCGTGACCTGTTCGAGAAGCTGATGAGCGACGAGGAACACCACATCGATTTCCTCGAAACCCAGCTCGACCTGATCGGCCGCATCGGTCTCGAGCTGTACACGCAGAAGCACGTCGGTGGGCTCGAGGGCGAGGGGCACTAAGCTCCGGCACCGGCTCTCTCCTTCGTCATGGCCGGGCTTGTCCCGGCCATCCACGTTTGGCCGCGCGACGAAGACGTGGATGCCCGGGCCTTCGCCTCGCCAAAGCGGCTTCGGCTACGCAGGCGGGACTAGCCCGGGCATGACGGTTCTTTCGAGCGGCGAACGCTCTCACCTACAACTGCGTCTTGTAGCGCTCTTCCACGATCTCCTGGCTCTCCGGCTCCCCCAGGCCCGTCTGGTCGTGAATGACCTGGCCGATGCTGGGCATCACCGAGCGCTGCACCTTCTCCGGTGACCACAGCTTCGAGCGCATCAGCGCCTTGCCGCAGTGGAAATAGACTTCGCTGACCGCGACGTTCAAGACCGCGCGCGGCGGCTTGCCGAATTCCACCATCGATGCGAGCAGATCCGGATCGGCCGAGAGCGTGCCGCGTCCGCCGACGCGCAGCGTCTCGTCGATGCCGGGGACGAAGAACAGCAGATGCACGAAGCCCGAGCCTTCGACGACGTTGCGAAAACTATCGATCCGGTTGTTGCCGGCACGGTCGGGCATCAGCACCTGGTTGGGGCCAGCGACATGGACGAAGCCAACCCCTCCGCCGCGCGGCGATGCATCGACGCTGCCGTCGACGCCTGACGTTGCAAGCACGCAGAACGGCGACATCTCGATGAATTTCTTCGCATGCGCATCGATCGCGGGACGCGCCTTTGCGATCACGCGTGGGCTCGGCTTGGCATAGATGGTGGCGAGGTCTTCGGCGCAAAGATCGGTCACGAAGGTCTCCCTGATTGAGGGCGACAAGATAGCATTCTCCGGCTCGATCGCTATCCCCGAAATAGCAGGTGCGGCCCAGTGTAGCCACGGCATGACGCAGGTGGCGTAGACCAGAAATTTCGCTTATAACGGGTGTCGTACTTTGTTGCTTTTCAAGCGAGGAATTCGTCATGGCCCCAACGCAGGCAATGCGGGTGGCGGGCGATCGGCCACGCCGTCGCAAGCATGTCCCGGGACAATTGATCGTTCGGTTGAAGCCGGCCGCTGCCCGGCAGATCGCGGCAGCCTCGCTTCAGGCGACAACGTCACGCGCGCTGATGGCTGCAATGCCCGACGACGTCAGAGGTCCGATCGATTTCCTGCGCGACAATTTCGGGCTTCAGTCGATGAAGCCGCTGTTCGTGGTCGGCGACGATGAGGCACCCGCGCAGCCCCAGGCGATGGCTTTGGCCGCGGTTCATCGCTCGATAGCACGCTCCGCAACGGCGCCGCCGCGGGAGGCGCTGGCCGGATTTCAGATCGTGCAGTTGAAGGACGGGAAGGTAGATGCAGGCACCCTGAAGCGCCTGCGCGCCTCCAGGGCGGTGGATCTGGTCGAGCCCGTTCCCAACCGGTGGCTCAGTGCCGCCGCCGATCCCATGAAGATCCGGCAGTGGGGCCTTCGCGCCATCAGATGGTTCGATCGACCGCGGCCAGGTGCGGGGCGGGTTCATGTCGCTGTGCTCGATAGCGGTGTCGACGCCGGACATCCCGATCTCGTGGACGCGATCGAGGAATATCGGCACGACGGCAACGGACCGCGTGATTTTCTCGGTCATGGCACCCATGTCAGCGGCACGATCGCGGCCGTGGTCAATAACTCGGTCGGTATCGCAGGCCTGGCCAATTGCCGGTTGCACTGCTGGAAGGTGTTCGACGATCCCAAGCGCGCAGGCGACGACGAGAATTTCAACTTCGATTTCTACAGCAAGGCGCTCGTGGCCGCGCTCGATTCCAACATCAAGGTCATTAACCTCAGCATTGGCGGCGAGGACCATTCAAAGACGGAAGCGACGGCCTTCGCCGAACTGATCGATGCCGGCGTCGTCATCTCCACCGCGATGGGGAACGAGTTCGAGGACGGCAATCCGAAGGAATACCCGGCGGGCTACGTGGACACGATCGGAGTTGGCGCCGTCGACGAGTCCCATCGGCGCGCTTCGTTCTCCAATACGGGGAAGCACATCAAGCTGGTGGCGCCGGGTGTCAACATCCTGTCGACGGTGCCCCGGGTGAAGGCAAGCTTCGCCGACCATACCAGCTACGATTCCTGGCCCGGGACGTCGATGGCAACACCGCATGTGACGGGCGCCGCTGCACTCGTCTACATCAACAAGACGAAATCCAGGGCGGCCGGGCTTGCGGTCGCCGGGCGCCTGATCGCGACTGCGACCAAATTGCCGGCGATGCGAGGCAAGGATTTTACGCCGGAATACGGCGCCGGCCTGCTGGATGTTGCCGCTGCGCTTGGCCGCGTGAAACCGGCGAGGAAATCGGGCAGGAAGGCTGCCAAGAAAACTGCCAAGAAAACTACAAAGGCGAAGCCGGCGAGAAAGGGACGAAAATAGATTCCGCGCCCTTGATCGGGTGCCGCGAGCGGCTAGCTTTGCATCATGTCCGTGCAATTCAAATTCCACGACCATGTCGATCAGCGCCGGCGGCGCATGATCATCAAGACGCTCGGCGATGCCGGCTACGCCGCCGAGAGCCTGTTTCCGGGACAGAAGCGGCAAAACCTAGCCGCGATCTTCACCGTCGCCGAGGCCGACGCCAAATCCGTTCGTGCCGCGCTCGACGATTTCGGCGATGACATCGAATATGTCGAGGCCTCGCCCAAGCGAGACCTCAAGGCCTGAGCGGTCTACACCGCATCGGCCGGCACGAAGCAACTGATGATGATGGCGCCGCGGTGGTGGACGTACCACACCACGGCCTGGCCGACCGGATTGCCGCGATCGCGGATGATGGCGCGCTCGGGCACCTCCATCCACTGTCCCTCGATCGGTACCCAATAGGTGCCGCCTCGCACATCGTAGTCGGTGCGATGGCCGTCGGAGATGTCGCAGCAGGGTACGCCGTTCGGCGCGATCACGCTCTTGAACCAGGCGCGGATGTCGGGCGGCACATGGTCGTATTGGCCGTTGTCGAACGCGAACGCGGCGCTCGTCTGCGCCATCGTCGCGGCCAGCCAAACGCACAGCGCGAGCCTGTGCATGCGATCCTCCGTCGCGCTCGATTCGTATCGTTGATGTGATTAAGCCCGAGCTGTCAGCGCAATGCATGCTCAAATAATATGCGGCGTGAGAGGCGCCGCATATGATGCATTGCGGTATGATCGGCCAGCCAGACGCACAGCGCGAACTTGCGCGTACGATCTTTCCTATCCCGTCTCGAGCGATGCAAGCAGCGATTTCGGCGCGACATTGCGCCATGCCATCGCGAGTGCGCTCCGCAACGTGACCTGATCGATCTTCGCCAGCTTCACATTCGTGCTGCCGCTCCTGCCCCAGGCGCCGGGGACCGGACGAAACATCTCCGGTTCCGCGTCGATGAGCACGGCCTGCTGGTTGGGAGTGAGCTTCACCATGCCCCATTTTTCATCGGGATAGCCCAGCGTCGCGAACACGCGCTTGCCGACGCGAAAGTCGGCATGGCCGTGATGTGCGCCCTCGATGACGCCGGGAAGCGTCAGCGCAGCCTTGCGAAAGCGAGCGTTCGACATGCGGTCTTGCTGCTCGTCTCACATCGTCCGCTGCGGCGCGGTTTGCAGCAATTGCCTGACCTGCTCGACGTAGAATTTCGCGTTGCCGGTGGTGCCGTGGCCGCGCGTCTCGGTGCTCGCGGGGATCAGATACAGCTTGCCGTTCTTGACCCGCTTCATCGCGGCGTCCGTGATGCCGGTCTCCGGCGGGTTGCGCTCGTCGTCGGCGGAGTTGATCAGCAGCAGCGTCGCCTCGATCTGCTCGAGCTTGTCGCCGGCATTGTAGTCTTGCGAGGAGCCCCACTGGTAGAGGAAGTCGTTGGCATCGGACGTGATCGGTGTCGCCAGCCGTTCGTCGACGATCTTGTCGGCCTTGGCCGCGGTCGGCGCCTGCTGCTGATAGGCGAGCGTGCCGCCGATGCTGGCGATGCCGTAGGCGGTGATGGCATATTTCATCATGCGCGGCTGGCTGGTGTAATTGCCGCCATTGTAGTCGGGATCGTTGCGGATGATGTCGAGCATGATCCGTCGCATCATCCAGTTGCGCGAGGCCATCTCGGTCGGCTGCGAGGCCATCGGCACCAGCGCGTCCATCTCCTGCGGATATTTCTCGCCCCACAGCCAGGTCTGCATGCCGCCCATCGAATTGCCGATCACGAGCCGCAGATGCTTGACGCCGAGGCCTTCCTTCACGAGGCGATGCTGCGCCTCGACCATGTCGTCGTAATTGTATTTCGGGAAGCTCGTCTTCATGCCGTCGGACGGTTTTGACGATTTGCCGTGGCCGATCGCGTCGGGAATGATGATGTAATATTTGGACGCGTCGAGCGGCTGTCCCGCGCCGAACAGTTCGCCGGCGAAGGCGGGCGACAGCATGCTCGCGCCCGAGCCGCCGGTGCCGTGCAGCACCAGCACGGGCTGGCCAGAGGGCTCGCCGACGGTGGTGTAGTGCAGCTTCAATTCCGGCATGGTCTCGCCGGTGTGCAACTTGAAGTCCTTGGCGATCCAGTCGCCTTGCTTCGGCGCCGGATAATCGGCGGCCATAACCGGCGTTGCGATGGACAGCAGGATGGCCGCTAGCGCAGCGCAAGACGTTTTCATGTTTCTCTCCCCATGCGGCTCATGGTCGGCCGCGTTGGACGCGATCTTATCAGCTGGTCACGGAGGATCGAGACCGGACCCATCATCGCCCCCCGAAAAACATTCCCCGATGGTGCGGCGCGCAAGGGGAATAATTGCGGATCAGATATGGCTGGTCCTGCCTATGACACGGCTGCGCCCGGGATGTAGGATTTCGGCCTCGCCGATCGTCCTCAGGGGAACACCGCTACGGGAGAGCCTGCATGTGCCGCAACATCAAGACGCTGTTCAACTTCGAGCCGCCCGCGACGGAGGACGAGATCCACGCCAGCGCGCTCCAGTTCGTGCGCAAGCTTTCCGGTTTCAACAAGCCGTCGCAGGCCAATGAAGAGGCCTTCGAGCTTGCGGTCGCGGAAGTGTCGGAGGCTGCGCGAAAGCTCCTGACTTCGCTGCACACCCATGCGCCGGCGCGGGACCGTGAGATCGAGGCGGAGAAGGCCAAGGAACGTTCGCGGCTGCGGTTCGGTTAGGCGGTCCTGCGTCCATTCCGTGATCTGGCTCACGGTGAGAGCGGCCTCAACTTGCGATGATGTCTGCCGGGGTTTTGACAGCCCGGAGCACGACCATGAGCCGCCCCCTTATTCCTCTCAGAGCAGGTGCCGTCACCTTCACCGTGCTGTGGACCGCATGGATGATGTGGTGGAGCGGCTCCTACAGCAGCGTCAACCTCGTCATCCTGACGCTGCTCGGCACGCTGGTCGGCTATCTCTGGTACCGCGCCATGCGCTGGCAGTTCGAGCGCATGGGCATGCTGCCGCGCAAGGATGAGTCCTCCGGGGCGTCGAAGCAACTTCCGCCGGGTTAGTCCTTGTGGCCGTGCTTCTTCTTTTTCTTCTTCTTCCGGTGATCATCGCCTTCGCCGTCGTCGGCCTCGTCATCGACGATCGCCTCTTCAACCTCATGCACGGCGGCTTCCAGCGCCTCGCGCTCGGCGGCTTCACGCTCGCGCTGGCGGCGGCGCTCGTCCCAGGCGTCGAAGAGTTGATCGAGCCACGGCAGCACCTGTTCGATCGACGGCAGCTGGCCGGGCGGTCCGGGCTCGCCGCGTGGGCCTTGCGGCCCCGCCGGCCCGGCCGCGCCCCGAGCACCGGCTTCGCCGGGCTTGCCCGGCAGGCCGGCCTTGCCCTGCGCTCCGGCCTTTCCGGCCACCCCGGGTTTGCCTTGTGGTCCCGGCTTGCCGCGCTGGCCGTCCGGCCCTCGCTTCCCCGGATGACCCTGCGGTCCCGGCCGTCCCGGCTCGCCCTGCCGCCCACGCGGCCCCTGCCGTCCCTGATCGTCTGCCACGCCACTACTCCCTCTAAGGAAGCAAGCTACTTAGCGGCGTTTGACGACAGCAGCAATTCCGCCCGCGCATCGCGACGGGCTTGATCAACATCAATCGACAGCAGGAGACACCGTGTCATTGGATGGCGCGGAGCCACAACCTTGCGAGGAGCGACCCATGCGCGCAGCGTGGAAACTATTCTGCATTTCGACAGTCATCCTCGCGGCAGCGCTCGGCCTCGCTCATCTGCTGGTGCCCGATATCGTGCCGGGCGCGTTCGCCGAGGAGCCGCAGGCGGCATGGGCGGTCTTGACCGCCTTCATGCTCCGCGCCATCGAGATGATCGCGGCCGCGGTCGCGACCATCTCGCTTGCGGTTCTTGCCGGCGGAACGATCCAACTTGCGTGGTCGCGTGCTAGTCGTGATACGCGGGCACGTCGATGCCGGACGCCGCATAGATCCTGATCTTGTTGCGCAACGTGCGCACCGACAGGCCGAGCACGCGCGATGCGCGCGTGCGGTTGCCGTCGCAGCGTGCGAGCGTCTGGAGCACGAGCTCGCGCTCGACCTCGTCGACGGTCGCGCCGATCAACAGCGGAACGATTTGGTTAGGGGCAAGAAATTGCGCGCCCGGTTCGGACGCAGCGACATGAACAGTGGTCATCAACACACCTCCCGATCAACGCCCGCTTCCATCTTTGGAAGCGATCGAGAACCAACGGCCCCCTAGCCGTAGATCTACGGTGGGCGGGTTTGGTTAACGAGTGGTTAATCGCGGACGATCGCACCAATTGACCTTGGGATTGCCGCGAAGGTGCCGCGATTGGCACGGGATGCATAGCGATGCGGGCCGATTTTGCGCGCCCGCTCACACCGTCCGATACCCACCGTCCACCATCACGATCGTCCCCGTGACATAGGCCGACAGATCCGACGCCAGGAAGATCGCGGGGCCCACGATGTCCTCGGGCTTGCCGGTGCGCGCCAGCGGGGTGTGATCGACGAAGGCCTGCACCAGCGCCGGATTGGTCGCGCGCACGTTGGCGTTGATGTTGGTCTCGATGAAGCCCGGCCCGATCGCGTTGACGCGCACGCCTTCCTTGCCGAGCTCGGCCGCGAGCGCCTTGGTGAAGCCGAGCACGCCGTGCTTCGAGGTCGTATACGCCGCCGAGCTCGGTGTGCGCAGATGCACGAAGGACTGGATCGAGCCGATATTGACGATGCGGCCCTTGGCGGCCCGCAGCGGCGCGAGGAACGCCTGCGTCACGTTGAAGACGCCGTTGAGGTTGAGCGAGATGATGTCGTTCCAGTCCTTCGCCACCGTCTCCGTGTCCGCGGTGAAGGCGTTGCGGCGGGTGATGCCGGCATTGTTGACGAGGATCGAGACCCGCCCGACCTTGTCGGCGACCTGCCTGGCGAGCGCAAAGCAGTCGTCACGCTTCGTGACATCGAGCGCAAAGCTCTCGGCGTTGCCGCCGGCCTTGCGGATCTCCTGCGCGGCCTCCGCGACCGTGTCGGCGTTGACGTCGAGCAGCACCACTCGCGCGCCCTCGCGGGCGTAGCCGGCCGCGATCGCCCGGCCGATGCCGGATCCGGCGCCCGTGACGACGGCGACGTGGTTTGCGAGCAATGCCATGACAATTTCCTCCCGGATTCGTTTCGAAGTTTCATGAAAGGCTAACTCGAAATTAAGGGGTCGGAAACGGCCGCCTTGGCATACTGATCTTCATTGCTAAACGTTGCGCGCATGATGGGACGGCTTGAATCCTGGAAACTCGCTCTCGAACGCCTGCGGTCGGCGCAGCCGGCCGACTGGGCCGAGGCAGGCCGGCTCGTCGCCGAGATCGTGCGCATGAGCACGGATGCCACGCTGCGCCAGGCTGCCGAGCAGGCGCTTCCGGTGTTGCGCCAGGCCGTGGACAATGACGATCACAGCGTCACGCTGGCGGCCCAGCGCCGCGTCGGCGTGATCCTCGAGGTCGTCCATGATCTCACCGCGCCACGCTTCGGCCGCCGCAACGCCATGCCGAAGAAGCTCTCCAGCGAGGATCGTGCCCGCAGGATGCTCGGCCTGCCGCTCGCCGTGCAGCTCACCTGCGACGACATCAACCAGGCCTATCGCCGCGCCGCCAAGGGCAAGCATCCCGACCAAGGCGGAAGCGCGCAAGCCTTCATCGACCTCGCCGCCGCGCGCGACATCCTCATCCATCCCGGCGCGCACAAGGACGCGTGAGAGCGCGCTGTCGCTGCACCTCGCCGGTCCGCTCTGTGCAGGCCATAAAAAGAGCGGGCAAGAACGCGTCGCGCCCTTGCCCGCTCGTCGATCCGCCGATCGAAATCTTACCAGGTGCAGTGACCGCTCTTCAACGCGTGATCCTTCAGCACGAGTGCGTCGACGAAGGTCGGCACCGTCGTGCTGACGCGGGCGTAGTCGGAGGGCCACGGCGCGGTCGGGATGCTCTCGTCCCAGATCTGGCAGAAGCCGGTGTCCTGCCAGCGGATCAGGTGATAGCTGGCTTCGGCAGGGCTCGCGGCGACGAAGGCAGTGACGGCAAGACCCGCAGCAACGCACAGCACGGAAATACGACGCATGATCAGCTCCTCAAATGAAAGATGTGATGCACCTCCCGACAATGACGGGGAGGGATGGTGTGGGACGTTTTTGGGGATGCGCCCCGGACAAGTTGTGAGTAGCTCCGTCGGCTGATCAGGTTCAAAGCGTGCGCGCATGAAATGCGCCATTTGAGCCGGAAAAAACCAGCGCGCGCCCGCAAAGGAAAAGGGCGGGTCGCTCGCGCGGCCCGCCCTCAAGATCAAATTCGTCGCGTGACGCTCAGAGCGTGCAGCGGCGCTCCGAGCGCAGCTTGATCTGGAGATCCGAAGCCGCGGTGAAGGTCGGGACCGGCTTGCTGACGACCTTGTAGGTCGAAGCGCCCCACTGGAACGGCTTGTACTTCAGGTCCTCGTTCCAGACCTGGCAGATGCCGGTGTTGTCCCAGCGGATCACGTAATAGCCGGCTGCTGCTGCCGACGCCGGCACGGCAAACACGGAAGAGGCGATGCCGGCAACGGCACAGAGGGCGAGAACGCGACGCATGAAAAATCTCCTTGTGGGGATGTGTGACCCGAAAATCCGTGCGGTAAAAGCAGGTCCTTGGCAAGCCGAGGGGCCGCCGTTTCACGGATATGTCAGAGGGAGCCGTGCACTTGGTTCGGCCGAGTGCCTGGCAAGACACATGCGCCAAGACACATACGCTAAGCGTGGTTCACTTCGCCAGTGACGCCACCGCCTCGATCTCGATCAGCATTTTCGGGTCGGGCAGGGCCTGCACCACGCACGTGGTGCGCGCCGGATAGGGCGGCGGGCCGAACGCGCCGGCATAGAGTGCGTTCATCGCGGCGACGTCCGAGGCGCGCGTGAGCAGCACGTTGACCTTGACGAGATCGCGGACCGTCGCGCCGGCCTCGTCCAGCACGCGCTTGATGTTGACGGCGACGTTGGCGAACTGCGCCTCGAAACCGTCCGGCAGCGCGCCATTGCCGTCGAAGCCGGGAATGCCGGAGACGAACAGGAGATCGCCGACACGCGTGGCAAAGGACAGCGGCGGCGCCTTGACGTGCGGCGGGGGTGCGAAATGCTGGATCGACATGGGATCACCTCGGATGGAACGGTCGCGTCGTCCGCACGAGCGTAGCGACATGCGGGGGAGTTGCAATCGGCATTGGGGAAGGCGGGTAAAACAAAAACGCGAAAACAACCCCATGCACAGTAGAAATCGTGAGTGTTTCAAATTCGGTATAGCCGAACAATTCGCTTGCTCCGTCGGGCAAAACAGGGGCAGGATGGCATCATGGCGGTGGTGTCGGTAGGCGGTCCCAAACTCCGCCGTCATGCCTCGCGACCCGGCTACGCCAAGGCTTCGCCGGGGTCGAGGTTCAGGGGCGCCGAAGCTTTAGCGTAGGCGGCAGGCGGGGCATCCAGTACGCTGCGGCTTCTCCGCATCTCATTGCCGTCTCGGCGTACTGGATCGCCCGGTCGAGCCGGGCGATGACGGTTGAACGCGCTGCTGCATCTCGCGTCCCACATCGCTCCATCATGTTGCCGCCGCGATCCATCGGATACATTCGCTGCGTCTGATTCGAATCCTCCCTTGAAAAATAGCCCCCGGAGACGCCCCATGAAGCTCGCTACCACCTTCCGCGCCGCGCTGGTCGCCATTGCCGCTCTGGCCGGCCTTTCGACCTCGGCGCTGGCCGACGGCGGCACCGTGGTGCTGACGATCTACAAGGCGGGCTGGATCATCGGCGGTTCGGGCGGCTCGGGCGTGCTGAACTTCCGCGGCCGCTCCTATTCGCTCTCGACCGGCGGCCTCGACTACGGCCTCGTCTTCGGTGGCTCCAAGACCGTGCTGCGTGGCCGGGTCTCCAACATCAACCGCCCCTCCGACGTCTCCGGCGTCTATGGCGCGGCCGGTGCCGGCCTCGCCGTCGGCCGCGGCGCCCGCGCCATCGTGCTGACCAACCAGAAGGGCGCGGTGCTGGAGCTGTCGGGCTACCAGACCGGCCTGATGGCGAATGCGGATCTGAGCGGGCTCGCGATCACGATGCGGTAAAACAGGTACGTAGGGTGGGTTAGCCTTGCGGATGCGCGAAGCGCGTCCGCTGGGCGTAACCCACCTCTTTCGTCTCCGCTGTGACAGAAGTGGTGGGTTACGCTGCGCTAACCCACCCTACGAATTACGCCCGCTCACCGCCGCATGAATCCGCTCGCAATGCGCGACGAGATTGGCGTGCGCATCGACGAAGGCCTTCAGCGGCGTCGGGATCGGAAAATAAAAGATGTTGGCGATGAAGCCGTAGATGCCGGCGTCGATGCTGGTCGGCGCCGCGCCGTGGACGAAGCCTGCCGTAGGCACGATCTCGGCCAGCACTTGCAGATCGGCAAGCCCCCGCGCGTAAGCCTGCTCGGGCGTGTAGCGGCCGATGCCCTGGAAATAATAGCGCTGCGAATTATACGCCTTCGCCTTCTCCAGTCCCTCGGCATCGAGTTGCGGATGCTGCGCGATGAAGGCGTCGCGGAATGCCGGATAGAAGCGATCGTCCTTCCAGCGCGAATACGACATCACCCAGTAGAGATCGTCCAGCATGCGGGTGACGAGATGATTGGTCCGCCGTGCGTCCGGCGACAGCGCGGCATCGATGCTCAGACGATATTTGGCGATCGCATGCGCAATGATTGTCTCGCTGTCGCCGATGGTCTCGCCGTCGTCGACGACGTAAGGCAGCTGCCCGCGCGGCGCGGCAGAGGCATCGAAGAGATGCTCGTGCACGAACGGCTGGCCTGCGAGCTTCAGGAACGCGTAGACCTTGAGGCCGTAGCCGTTGTTGTCGGCGACGCCGAACAGTTCCGGGTAGGAATAGAGCGTCAGCATGGTTGTTCCCTTCAGCGCGATGGCACCTTGGCGTGTTGCTCCGTCGTGGCCGCTTGCGCGGCCTTGCTGGCGCGGATCATCAGGAACGCGCCGGAAGAGCCAGGCAGCTGCCAGCGCCCGTCGATTTCGGTCGCCTCGGCGTTCACCGTGCCTTCGTAATGGACCGTGTCGTAGCCGTGGCCGGGCGGCTCGTAGTGTTTGACGAACGAGACCGCGTTGCCGGAGCGCTGACCCGCGATCGAGGCGTTGTGGGTGCGGAGCGGGCATCGCGGGTTCGAGCAGGGCTCGGTCACGCTTCCGGTGAGCGCGCCGCCGGTTTCGACCAGAGTTGCGGTGAAGGTGACCATTCCGGTGCTCGGTTGAATGTAGCTGCCATCCCAGACGCCGGAGAGATCGTTGCTCATGCGGTGCCTTCCTGGGATGATGCGGGCCGGTTGATATCAGGCTCTTCCATCTCAAGTCGTATCGCCGGAGCGACGGGCTGGCAACAGTCCTTGCGCATTGTGCGCAGCGTCATTCGATCGGAGGACGCCCGGCGTCGCCCGTTCGACGTATGGGATCGGAGATGTACCGGTTCTCGGTGAGAGGCGCGGCCTCTATATGCCGATCGATGCGGCGGTGAACACCGCCAGCTGCCCATCGAACGCCCGCCGGAACGCAGGCCGCGCTTCGCCGCGGGCGACGTAGGCTGAGAGGTCGGGATATTCCTCCAGCAGGCGAGATGCGTTCAACCGGCGCAGCACCGTCACCATCATGAGATCGCCTGCGCTGAACGCGCCGTCGAGCCACTCGGCCCCGCCGAGGCGACGGGACAATTCGCCCAGGCGGACACGGACGCGATCCTTCAGGACCGGCAGCCGCTCCTCGTACCAGCCCTTGTCGCGCTCGAACAGCATCGTCATCCCGAACTCGACGATCGGCGGCTCCAGCGTGTTGAGCGCGGCAAACATCCATGCGATCGCGCGGCTCCTCGCATTCGCATCTTTTGGCAACAATCCAACGTGGCGCTCGGCGATATGGAGCACGATCGCGCCCGACTCGAACAGGACGAGATCACCGTCCTCATAGGTCGGAATCTGCCCGAACGGATGCAGCGCAAGATGGGCAGGGTCCTTCATCGCCGCGAACGACACGAGGCGGACGTCGTAGGGCAGGCCCACTTCCTCCAGCGCCCAGCGAACCCGCATATCGCGCGCCTGTCCCTTGCCGCGGTCGGGCGAGTTTTCAAAGGCTGTGATGGTGGGCATCTGGCGGCTCCGGGGTGATCGGCGTTGCATTCAAAGGACGAATGGTCGGCTCGGGTTCCGACAGGGGCGCCTTAAAAAGACCAGCGCCCGTGTCGGAACACCGTCCCGCCGCTCGTCCTTGGAGCGATGGTCGCGCGTCCGGTCCAAGACGAAAGGATACAACTTCATGACGTCAATCACGCCATTCCTCTGGTTCGCCAACAATGTCCCGGAAGCCGTCGCCTTCTACAAAGCGGTGTTCCCCAACGCTGAAGTCGAGACCGTCAGCGACTTCATGGCGGTGTTCGAACTCGAAGGCCAGCGCTTCCACGCGCTCAACGGCGGCCCGCAATACCGCTTCACCGAGGCGGTCTCGTTCTTCATCAGCGTGGAGACGCAAGCCGAGGTCGACTACTTCTGGAGCCGCCTCACCGCCGACGGCGGCGAGGAATCCCGCTGCGGCTGGCTCAAGGACAAATTTGGACTGTCCTGGCAGGTGATCCCGTCGGCGCTCGGCCGCTACCTCGGCGATCCCGACCGTACCAGAGCGAACCGCGTCATGCAGGCGATGATGGAGATGCGGAAGATCGTCATCGCGGACCTCGATAGGGCGAATGCGGGGTGAGGGGCTGACGGTGTCGTAGGGTGGGCAAAGGCGTGCTCTTCGCGCGCCGTGCCCACCGTTCGTCCGGATTTGTGGAGAGATGGTGGGCATGGCGCAAGAGCGCCTTTGCCCACCCTACGAAGCCAGCGATCCGCATCGCCAATTCGTCTTGTATCGCTATACTGCCGACCATCAGCAGGATGGTGCCCCCATGGGAAACGAATTGGAAGGCAAGGTTGCTGCCGTGACCGGAGCCGCGTCGGGCATCGGGTTGGCGAGCACTGAAGCAATGCTGGCCGCGGGCGCGCGCGTGGTGATGGTCGACCGCGACGAGGCCGCGCTGAAGGCGCTCGGCAACAAGCATGGCGACGCCGTGATCCCGCTGGTCGTCGACCTCCTGGATCCCAAGGACTGCGCATCGTTGCTGCCGCGCGTCCTGGAGAAGGCAGGCCAGCTCGACATCCTGCATGCGAATGCAGGCACCTATGTCGGTGGCGATCTGGTCGATGCCGACAATATGGCCATCGACCGGATGCTGAACCTGAATGTCAACGTCGTGATGAAGAACGTGCACGACGTGCTGCCGCACATGATCGCGCGCGGGAGCGGCGACATCATCGTCACGAGTTCGCTGGCGGCGCATTTTCCGACGCCCTGGGAGCCGGTCTATGCGTCGTCCAAATGGGCGATCAACTGCTTCGTCCAGACGGTGCGGCGCCAGGTCTTCAAGCACGGCATTCGCGTCGGCTCGATCTCGCCCGGCCCGGTCGTCACCTCACTGCTCGCGGACTGGCCGCCCGAGAAGCTGCAGGAAGCCAGGGACTCGGGCAGCCTGCTGGAGGCCAGTGACGTGGCCGAAGTCGTGATGTTCATGCTGACGCGGCCGCGCGGCATGACCATTCGCGACGTGGTCATGCTGCCCACCAATTTCGATCTTTAGTGTGTAGGATGGGTAGAGCGCAGGCAACGGTGTCGTCCCGGCGAAGGCCGGGACCCATACCGCGGAATCTATCGGTTACGGCCGGTAGAAGTACCGAACCACGAGTCTTCGCCAAACCGTGGCCTGTGGTTATGGGTCCCGGCCTTCGCCGGGACGGACGGCTGAGTTTGGAGCGCCAGCGCCAATCCACACTACGCTGCGATCCAGGCAGCGAGCTCGCGCCACGGCTCCAGCGTCCAATGCCCTGACGCGGCACCGGACGGCGAGGGCAGCACGAAAACCTCCGGCAAACCTGCATCGCGCGGCTGACGCCCCAGCGCGATCCCGCTCGACGGCCTGCCGTAAAACAGGCTCGCCGCCTTCTTGCTCGTGAACGCAATCGCGCGCGGCCGATACTTTTCGATCTTGGCCCTGAACCCCGGCACGTCGATCGTTTCAGTCGCGATTTGGTAATCCATCCCGGTGCCCGACTTGGAGAGATCGGTGAAGCCGATCCCAAGCTCGATCAGCGCAGCGAACTCGCCCGGCTGATAGCGTCGCGGCGTGATGCCGGCCTCATGGATCGCGCGCCAGAAGCGGTTGCCGGGATGAGCGTAGTAGTGCCCGACCTCGGCCGAGCGCGTAGAGGCGGCGGTGCCGACGAAGACGAGAAGGAGGTTGGGACGGAGAAGGTCGGGGAGGCGGTGGGGAGCGACTTCAGGCAAACCGCGGGTCCATCTGTGATTGTGGCAAACCGTAGCAAAACTGATAGATGTAAGAGTTGAAAGAAGCACGAATGGACTTTAAGCGCCTTACCGATCGTACAAGCGCTTTGCGCTGCAAGAAGGGGGATGCCATGGACTGGAAGTCGGCAAAGGGAAAGGAAGGAGGATCCGTCGAGATACCGAAGCGCTGGCTTCTTCTGCACTACTACGAGGCCTTGAATATCTTGTTCAGGATGGAAAACGCATTGCGCGTTTTTGTCTACGTCGTTTTGAAGAATCGATACGGAGAGAAGTGGACAGAAACTGCCTTGCAAACTGTTGATGAAGAGCAATCAACAATCGCCGCCGTCGCGAGCAAGCGCGTGGCGCAGGCTAAGGGGTACGGCTATCTCGGCTATGAAGTGAGCTCTCCCTTGATGTATCTCAATAGTGGAGAGTTAACACGAATCATCACGTCGGACACCTATTGGGATCTGTTCAAGCCTCATTTCCGAGGAAAGCGGGAGATCATAAAGACAAAACTTGATGAGATTGGCACTGTACGAAATTCACTGGCGCACTTTAGGCCGGTCAAACATGACGACATCGAATTGATCAAGCAGAATGTAAATCACGTATTTGTTGGTATTGAACAATATCTAGTCGAGATGACGCAGGCAGATAGAGTGGTTCCTACGAACACTGAGGCCGAGTGGTACAGAAATCTATCTTCGATTGGATCAAGTACCTGCAAGGTGCGGCTGTTTCAGGATAGATCGGACCGCTGGATTCGGGTCGAGGTCGATTATGCTTCTGCTATCCTGCAAACTTCTAACGGCGTTCAATTCCGCAGTTTTCAGGTGACGAATCTAACTTCTCCCCAGATTGTCGAGAGCTTTCCAAAGCTGTTCGCTTTCGTGACGTTTATGACTGAGTACGTTCCGCATGTTCGAATGTCGGCGGATATAGTGCCTAGATTTGGGAAGCAGGTCTCGCTGATTTTCAGTAAAGCGATTCTCGTTGCCGCCCACGCTGAGGTGGGCAATCTCCTGAAGGAATTGTTGACAAAGATCGATACCGAAACTGAGCTGATTCAGCAGGACAACTTGGCGCGAGGGCATGTTGTCGACTCCGTTAGCGCCTGGTCGTTTGTTCAGAACGATGTATGGAGTACCAGCACGACGAACATGAAAAATGAGTTCAGGAATAGTGATCCTCCAGAGTACTGGGGTGACATGAGTTCGTATCGTGGCGACTTTATTGCTGGGGCGACAAAATATCCGTGGATGCCATCTGACATCTCAAGTGAGGAGGATTTCGTCTTTTGAGGTGGCTCGAAGGGGACGAAAAGAAGGCCGGGCTTTCGCTCGGCCTTCTGACGACAACAAAGCATATTCTCGGGTTCTTGCAGTCTAGAGCACCCGATTGCTCTCCTTCACCTTCTCCGCATCGAGATACACGCTGCTGCCCATCTCCTTGAACTTCGCGCTCATCTTGGCCATGCCGTCTTCGGCAGTGCCCTGCATCGACATGCCGATCGAATTCGGATCGTTCAGCGTCGCCGCATAATCCCGCACATCCTGGGTGATCTTCATCGAGCAGAATTTCGGCCCGCACATCGAGCAGAAATGGGCGACCTTGTGGGCTTCCTTCGGCAGGGTCTCGTCGTGGAAGTTCTTGGCGGTATCAGGATCGAGGCCGAGGTTGAACTGGTCGCTCCAGCGGAAGTCGAAACGGGCGCGGGAGAGGGCGTCGTCGCGGAGCTGGGCGGCCGGGTGGCCCTTGGCGAGATCGCTGGCGTGGGCGGCGATCTTGTAGGTGATGACGCCCACCTTGACGTCGTTACGATCGGGCAGCCCGAGATGCTCTTTCGGCGTGACGTAGCACAGCATGGCGCAGCCGAACCAGCCGATCATGGCGGCGCCGATGCCCGAGGTGATGTGGTCGTAGCCCGGCGCGATGTCGGTGGTCAGGGGCCCGAGCGTGTAGAACGGGGCTTCGCCGCACTCCTTGAGCTGCTTGTCCATGTTGATCTTGATCTTGTGCATCGGCACGTGGCCGGGGCCTTCGATCATGACCTGGCAGCCCTTGTCCCACGCGATTTTAGTCAGCTCGCCGAGCGTTTCGAGTTCGGCAAACTGTGCGCGGTCGTTGGCGTCCGCGATCGAGCCGGGACGCAGGCCGTCGCCGAGCGAGAACGAGACGTCATACTTGCGCATGAGGTCGCAGATCTCGTCGAAATGCGTATAGAGGAAGCTCTCCTTGTGATGCGCCAGGCACCACTTCGCCATGATCGAGCCGCCGCGGCTGACGATGCCGGTGACGCGGTTGGCGGTGAGGTGGATGTAGGACAGGCGCACGCCGGCGTGGATGGTGAAGTAGTCGACGCCCTGCTCGCACTGCTCGATCAGCGTGTCCTTGTAGAGCTCCCAGGTCAGCTTGACCGGATCGCCTTCGCACTTCTCCAGCGCCTGGTAAATCGGCACGGTGCCGATCGGGATCGGTGCGTTGCGCAGAATCCATTCCCGGGTGGTGTGGATGTTGCGGCCGGTGGAGAGGTCCATCACGGTGTCGGCGCCCCAGCGGATCGCCCACACCATCTTGTCGACTTCCTCTTCCACCGACGACGTCACGGCGGAGTTGCCGATATTGGCGTTGATCTTGGTGAGGAAGTTGCGGCCGATGATCATCGGCTCCAACTCAGCGTGGTTGATGTTGCAGGGGATGATGGCGCGGCCGCGCGCGATCTCGCTGCGGACGAATTCCGGGGTGATGAAGGCAGGGACTTCGGCGCCAAAGCTTTCGCCGTCGGCCAGCGCGGCCTCCGCGCGATCGAGCTGTTTTTTGCGGCCGAGGTTTTCGCGCTCGGCGACGTAGATCATTTCCTTGGTGATGATGCCGGCGCGGGCGAATTCGAGCTGGGTGATCTTGTGGCCGTCGAGGCCGCGCAGCGGCTTGTGGTGCGCGGTGAAGGCCTTTGCGGCATGCGAGGCGCCGACGTTGCCATTGTCCTCCGGCTTGATATCGCGGCCCTGATACTCCTCGACGCCGCCTCGCTCCTTGACCCAGGCGAGACGGTTGCGCGACAGGCCGGCGTTGACGTCGATGGTGACGGTCGGGTCGGTGTAGGGGCCCGAGGTGTCATAGACCGGCAGGTTCGGCTCGCCGGCACCTTCGGAGAGGATGATCTCGCGCAGCGGCACGCGGATGTCGGGCGCAGCGTCCGGAGACGCGAAGATTTTTCGCGACGAGGGCAGCGGGCCGGTGGTGACGGCGGGGACGGTCTTTTCGGGGTTGGAGCGGATGTTCATGGGATCCTCCGGTTTAATTCTGTTGTGCGTGCGTTTGAGCGACGGCGGTGAATTCTTGCTCCGTCATTGCGAGGAGCCCTTGCGACGAAGCAATCCAGACTGTCTCTGCGGAGAGACTCTGGATTGCTTCGCTTCGCTCGCAATGACGGGTGGAGAGAGCGATGCGCATCATGCCGCCTCCAGCGATAGGCCGAGCCACTGCCGCACCCGCGCGTCCGGGTCGGCGTTTTGCGTGACGTCGCTGACGACGGCGATGGAATCGGCGCCGGCGGCAAAAATCTCCGCGGCGTGCTCGAATTTGATGCCGCCGATCGCGACCAGCGGGATGCTGCCGATCCGCTTCTTCCATTCCGTGATCTTTGGAATGCCCTGCGGTTCGAAGCGCATCGATTTCAGCGTGGTGAAGAAGATCGGACCGAGCGCGACATAGTCGGGCTCTGCGGCAAGCGCGGTCTCGAGCTCCGCGTCGTCATGGGTGGAGACGCCAAGCGACAGGCCGGCCTCGCGGATGGCCTTGAGGTCCGCGTCCGCCAGGTCCTCCTGGCCGAGATGCAGATATTTTGCGCCGGCGACGACGGCCGCGCGCCAATAGTCGTTCACGACCAGCTTGGCCTGCGTGTCCTCAGTGATCGCCAGCGCGTCGGTGACGATCTGGAGCGCGTCGGCGTCGTTGAGGTCTTTCGCGCGCAACTGGATGGTGCCGACGCCGAGCTTGGTCAGGCGTTCGACCCATTTGAGGCTGTCGACGACGGGATAGAAGCGATCAGGATACGGCATGCCAGAATGGTGTCCCAACGACAGGGGTGGAGGGGGAGGCGAAGTCGCGGGCGTTCATCAGCCCGGCTTCGTAGGCGGTGCGGCCGGCATCACAGCCGAGACGGAAGGCGTTGGCCATCGCGACGGGATCGGCGGCTTTTGCGATGGCCGTGTTGAGCAGCACGGCGTCGTAGCCGAGCTCGAGCGCCTCGGCCGCATGTGACGGCGCGCCGATGCCGGCATCGACCACCAGCGTGATATCAGGCAGCCGTTCACGCAGCAGTTTCAGCGCGTCGCGGTTGGTGATGCCTTTGGCACTGCCGATCGGCGCGGCCCAGGGCATGACGACCTTGCAGCCGGCATCGACCAGGCGGTTCGCGACCGAGAGATCCTCGGTGCAATAGGGGAACACCTCAAAGCCGTCCTTGATCAGGATGGCGGCGGCCTCAACCAGGCCGACGACGTCGGGCTGCAGCGTGTCGTTGTCGGCGATCACTTCCAGCTTGATCCAGGACGTGCCGAACAGCTCGCGCGCGAGTTTTGCGGTGGTCACGGCCTCGCGCACGCTGCGGCAGCCGGCGGTGTTCGGCAACACGCTGACGTCGAGCTCACGGATCAGATTCCAGAACGCGTCCCCGGTCTTGCCGCCGGCGGCTTCGCGGCGCAGCGACACCGTGACGATGTTCGAGCCGGAGGCACGGATCGCCGCCTGCATGATCGCAGGCGAAGGATAGAGCGCGCTGCCGATCAGCAGGCGGGAGGGGAAGGTTTTGCCGTAGAAGGTCACCATGTCCAAGGTGTCTCCTCAAGTTCAACTGTCGTCCCCGCGAAGGCGGGGACCCATACCGCGTGATTTCTCTTGGGGCACGTGGGGAGAGACCGGCCGCCATAGCCGCTCCCTGTGGTTATGGGTCCCCGCCTTCGCGGGGACGACAAGTGGAGAGAGCGTGCCATCATCACCTCACCCTCCCTGCCGCGGCGTGATGATCTCGATCTCGTCGCCGGCCTTGAGGTGGGTCTCGGCCCAGCGGCTCTTCGGCACGACGTCGTAGTTCAGCGCGATCGCGAAATGGGTGCCCTCATAGTCGAGCTCGCTGAGCAGCGCGTCCACGCTGGCCGAGTTCACCTCGCGCTGCTCGCCGTTGACGATCACCCGCATTGCATCACCTCATTGTCGATCTGGCCGCGCTGGACGTATTGCAGCGTCAGCTCGGCGA
Source organism: Bradyrhizobium sp. S3.7.6 (assembly GCF_054061875.1). Classification (NCBI taxonomy): domain Bacteria; kingdom Pseudomonadati; phylum Pseudomonadota; class Alphaproteobacteria; order Hyphomicrobiales; family Nitrobacteraceae; genus Bradyrhizobium; species Bradyrhizobium sp. S3.7.6. Next base: position 2,528,911 of record NZ_JBSSEQ010000001.1, read on the forward strand.
GCGCCGGGGCGATCAGGAAGCCGTGGCGGTAGAGGCCGTTGACGGCGATCCTCTCGCCACGAATGCCGATGCGCGGCAGATTGTCGGGGAAAGCGGGCCGAAGGCCGGAGCCGAATTCGATGATCCGAGCCTCGCCGAAGGCCGGATGCACGGCATAGGCCGCGCCCAGCAGCTCCAGCGCCGAGCGCACGCTGACGCCGGTGTCCTCGGCCTCGATCGAGGTCGCGCCCAGCATGAACAGATTGTCCTCGCGCGGGATCACGTAGAGCGGCCAACGCGGATGGATCAGCCGCACCGGGCGCGCCAGCCGCACCTCGCCGGTCTCGATCAAAATCATCTCGCCCTTGACGCCGCGCAGCTCCGGCTGCTCGTCGCGCGCGCCGAGGCCGCGACAGTCGATCACGATGCCGTCGAGGTCTTTGGCGCTGACGTCGCTATCAAACTTGATGGTGCCGCCGGCGGCGCGGATGCGCTCATGCAGCTTCGGCAGCACGCGGCGCGGCTCGACATGGCCCTCGGTCGGGAAGAACAGCGCGTCGCGGAAGCGGCCCTCCAGCGACGGCTCGAGCTCGGCAAGGCTGGCCGCATCGAGCCGGCGGTGGCCGTCGGTCATCCGGGCAAAACGCTCGAAATCGTTGCGCTCGCGCGGGTGGGCGACGACGAGCGAGCCGTTGAAGGGGGTGTCCGGCAGCTCGCGCCGCCAGATGTCCAGGGAGCGCTGGCCGAGCCTGGAGATGATGGGTTCCGCGACCTCCGCCTCGCACCAGGGCGCGAGCATCCCGCCGGCCCAATGGCTGGTGGAATCGGTCATCGCGGCGTCACCGCGCTCGTGTAGCGTCACGGCATGGCCGGCCTGCGCGAACAAAAGCGCCTGCCAGGCACCTGCAATGCCTGCGCCGATGATGGATACCGGGGAATCCGATCGCTTGGTGGTCTGCAACATCCCTGTCCCTTCGCCGGCATGACCCGGATCAGGTTCAAAGGGTCACCGCGGTCCTGGGCCTTCTGACCCATTTAGCGGTATCTCAGCTCCTCCTCGGAGCACCCCTCGGAACGGCTCTAATGTATGCCAGCGGGACGGGGTGGTCAACGCGCTAGCCACAGGGCTGACATTCCGGCGCGGTCCGCCGGACCGAACCCCGGGTGCGCAATTGCGCACCGGGGAAGCTCGAGATTCCGGGCTCGATGCTTCGCATCGCCCCGGAATGACGCTGGCTAGTGGTTGGGAACCTCCTGCGCCCGCGCATTGCTGACGCGCTGGGCCAGCTTCTTATGCGGCGCCATCCCGAGCATCGGCTGCGGATTGCCGTTCGGCTCGAGCCAGGTGTCGTTGCTGGCCTGCTGCACCATTTCCTGGCGCTGCCGCTTTGCAACGTAGTAATAGCCGCCCGCGAAATAACGCACGGCTCGGGCGTGGTCGCCATTGGCGGCGCGATAGGCGCCGGCGAGGTATTTGACGGCGTAGGTGAGGTTGGTGTTGGGATCGCGCAGGCCGGCGGCGTCGCCGGTGTAGCCGACCCCGCGGGCGGTCGCGAGCTTGATCTGCATCAGGCCGATGGTGCCGCCGCGACCGATCAGGCCGGGCTGATAGCGGCTCTCGCGCATGATGACGCGATGCACCAGCGCTTCCGGCACGCCGTTGGCGCGGGCATGGGCCGCGACCATCTCGGCATACTCGGCTTCGCCCGCGAATGCGGCCTGCGGCAACATCAGCCCGGCCGCAACGAGCGCGGCAATACGCAAAATTTTCATTGAATTATTCCTCGGCAGAACGAACCTGCACCCGTGCGCGTTAGGCCGTGGGAACACGGCGATGATGTGGCGAAACGCCGCCAGCGGCGATTTTCGCGGGGCCGTCGTTTTTACGACTCAAACCCAGGTTAGGATTGCACTTGGCGATGTGCGTTACGCGACAGCAGGTCTGTCTATTCGTGCATTCGCCCAAAAATCGCTATTCAAAATTCGGGAGAACGTCCATGACCCGAGCAGACATCGGCGACATCCCCAAGCAGAACCCCTGTGCGCAATGTGGGGCACCGATCCCGTCTCCGGACTGGATCGAGCCGGGCGAAGGCCGCGTTTCCTATCTCTGGAAATGCCACGCCTGCGGCTACCGCTTCGAGGCGGTGGCGATCTTCGAGGAGCACCCGATCGAGCATCCGCCGCTCGCCGCCTGAGGCGTGCCTTACGCCGCCCGCCGCGGCTGCTGCCACACCGGCAATTGCATCCGTACGATCAGCCCGTGCGGCGCGCGGTCGTGCAACGACAATTCGCCGCCATGAGCGATCGCGATCGCGCGCGCGATCGACAGGCCGAGCCCGAAGCCGGTGTGCTCGTCCATGGTGCGCGCGTCATCGCCGCGCGCGAACGGCTCCAGCATCTCCTGCTTGCGCGCATCCGAGATGCCGGGGCCGTCGTCCTCGACGTCGATGACGAGCGTGGTGCCGGATACGTCGAGGCGGATCGTCACTTCGGCGCCGAAGCGAACCGCGTTCTCGACGAGGTTGGTGACGCCCCGATGCAGCTCGTCGGGCCGCGCGGCGGCCGTCGCCGAAGCGGGGCCGTCATAGTGCACGACATGGCCCATGTCGCCGAACTGGTCGGCGATGACCTGGAGCGTGCTCGCGATGTCGACCAGCGTCACCGCCTCGATCTTGCGGTCGTTGCGCAGCAGCGACAACACGGATTCCAGCATCGAGCGCATCTGGTCGAGATCGATCAGCATGCGCCTGCGGTTGCCCTCGTCCTCGATGAACTCGGCGCGCAGGCGCAGCCGGGTGATCGGCGTTCGCAGGTCGTGGCTGATCGCCGCCAGCATCCGGGTGCGATCCGACATCAGCCGCGCGATCCGCTCATGCATGCGGTTGAGCGCGCGCGCGACCGAGCGGATCTCCTCCGGGCCGCGCTCGGGCAGCGGATCGGCCGCCCCGTCCAGGCTGAAATTCTCGGCGGCCCTGGCAAACGAGGACAGCGGCGCGGCCAGCGCGTAGGCCGCCCACAGGCCGAGCATCGTGACGCTGATCAGCGCGAACAGCAGCGTTATCATCCAGGGGCCGCCCCAGAACCGCGGCGGATGCGGGCCCTGCTCGACGCGACCTGCGATCACACTGCCGTCGGGAAGCTCGACCGCGACGCGGTGCACGCCGAAGTTCGGGGTCAGCGCGATCACCTCGTACTGATGGCCGAGATGCCGGCGCACGTTGCGCAGATGCGGGCCACCGCTGTCTTCGGCGACGGAGAAGGTCCCCGGCGCGAGGAGCTCGATGCCGGCATTCGGAAACGCACGCACGATATTGGCGAGGATGCGCGGCCGCTCGCTCGCATCCGTGCCGTTGAGCAGCAGGGCCGCGTCCGCAAGCTGATGGGCGGCGTCGGGCGGCGGCTCGGCCCGGTCCGGCCGGCTGATCAGGAAGCTGGCGGTGAGGATCAGATGCAGCGCGACGATCGACGCCACCACCAGCGCGGCGATCTGTCCACCGATGCTTTTGAGGTGGAAGAAGCGGAACGGCGTCATGACGACCGCTCCACTAACTGCTCAGGGTCGCCGCGACCGCTTCGTTGCCAGCTGCTTCAGTCCCGGCCGCTTCGGTTCTGGGCGTGAACAGATAGCCGCCGGAGCGCACCGTCTTGATGATGGTGGGATCGGCCGGATTGGGCTCGATCTTGCGACGGATGCGGCTGACCAGCACGTCGATCGAGCGTTCGAACGAGCCGGTGTTGCGCCCTTGCGTGAGGTCGAGCAGGCTGTCGCGCGACAGCACGCGGCCGGGCCGTTCGCAGAACGTCCGTAGCAGATCAAACTCGGCGCTGGTCACCGCGACGCGCGCGCCTTCCGGATTGCGCAATTCGCGCAGGCGCAGATCGATGCGCCAGCCCTCGAAGACGAGCGTGGAGGCGCCCTCGATCGAGCTTGCCGCCTGGGCTGCGACCTGGCGGCGTAGCACCGCGTTGATGCGCGCGAGCAGCTCGCGCGGGTTGAACGGCTTTGGCAGATAGTCGTCCGCGCCCATCTCGAGGCCGACGATGCGATCGACGTCCTCGCCGCGCGCGGTCAGCATGATGATCGGCGTCTGCGCCTCCGAGCGTACCTTGCGGCACAGGCTCAGGCCGTCCTCGCCGGGCAGCATGACGTCGAGGATGATGAGGTCGACCCTGTGATCGGCCAAGGCACGCGACATCTCCCGGCCATCGCTCACGGTGGTGACGTTGCAGGCGTTGTTGCGCAGGTACTTTGCAATCAACGTCCGGGTTTCGCGGTCGTCCTCGACGACCAGGATATTGGGATTGGCCATGCGCTTTGTTTGTCCAAGATTCGGGCCAAAAGGCGAAGATTTTTGTTTCGGATTGTTTCTGACTGTCCGGGCGCAACAGCAGGCAATACCCGGGCAGGGAAGCGGCAAGGTCTCGTTAAGGCCGCTAACCATACCGTGGCGGTGTCGCTTACGAAACCCCGCAAAAGCCACGGAGCCATTATGACCTCGATTTCGGCGGCCTCCGCCGGTAACTACCAGTCGCCCCTGCAGCGGCTTCAGCAGCAATTGCAATCGGACGTTTCCGACGGCACGATCTCGTCGTCGGACCAGTCGGCGCTCTCGACCGCGCTGACCGACATCGACACCGCCTTGCAGTCGAGCCGATCCAGCGATCAGTCGAGTGGCACGCGTCCTTCCAAGGACGAGATGAAGTCGAAGATCGACGATCTCATCGCCAACGAAGTGTCGAACGGGACGCTGACCTCGGACCAGGCGGACGAACTGAAGAACGTGTTTCAGTCCGCTTTCGCCAAGGGGCCAGGCGGCGCCGGCGGTCCCGGTGGTCCGGGTGGTCCCGGTGGTTCGGGCGGACCGCCGCCCGGTCCGCCGCCGGATGACAGCTCGTCGGATTCGTCCTCGACGGACTCGACCAGCAGCACGTCGACCAACACGACCACGGCGGACATTCTCCAGCAATTCCTCCAGGCGCTCCAGCAGTCGCAATCGTCGAGCGCGTCCTACGGCGCCAGCGGCAGCTCATTCGGCGGTTCGGATTTCTCCGCACTTCTGATCGACTTCAAGAGCTGACCTGAGCGACGCAGGTCGGCGCGTTCCTCGCCGCGATCGTGCTTCACCCAGGGCGCATGATCGTCGGCGGGGAACTGTGCATCAGGAACGTTCCTCATCGAACGTTCCTGAGTGACGCAGGAACTTTCGTCGCAGCGCAGCGCCATCATCGCGTGACGAAATTGCCGCAGAAAAGGAACTGCGGATGATCGCCGCTGTTCTCTCCGCATAAGCTTTCTGCTGAAGGAGAGGACAACAATGTTGATGAAATCGATCGCCGCCGGCCTTGCCGGCACCGCACTGCTTGCGACCGTTGCGTTCGCGCAAAACCCGACGGCCACCACCGACAAGGCGGCGCCCGCGGCCACCACCACCACAACGACGACGACGACCGCGTCGGGCGAGTGGCGTGCCTCGAAGATGTCGGGCCTGAAGATCTACAACGACGCCAACGAGAACATTGGCTCGATCAACGACCTGCTGATGGACAAGAGCGGCAACATCAAGATTGCCGTGATCGGCGTCGGCGGCTTCCTCGGCATGGGCGAGCATCTGGTCGCCGTCCCCTACGAGAAGCTGAAGTTCGTCAACGAGGCCGTCGCCTACACCGGCACCGGCGCGAAGCCTGCGGCGACCACGACCACTGGCGCTGCGACCGGCACCGAGAAGACCACGACGACCACGACGGCTACGACCGCCTCGTCCACGTCGAAATGGTATCCGGACCACGCCGTGTTCAATGCCAGCAAGGACGAGCTGAAGAACATGCCCGAGTTCAAGTACTCGGAGTAATGCTGCTCACGTGACGGCCGAAACGAGGCGCGCCCGGTTTTCACCGGGTGCGCTGTCGTGTCTTTCGTCTTTCACCTCGCCCCGCTTGCGGGGAGAGGTCGGATTGCATCGAAGATGCAATCCGGGTGAGGGGGAGTCTCGACGAGCCCAACTGGCGCCGTCCCCGCGGAGACTCCCCCTCACCCCAATCCTCTCCCCGCAAGCGGGGAGAGGGAGAAGACGTTCAGTGCGTCACCAGCGGGCAGCCGCCCTTGTCGAGGGGACGGAAGGCTTCGTCGCCGGGGACGGTGGCGATCAGCTTGTAGAGGTCCCACTCACCCTTGGACTCCTCCGGCTTCTTCACCTCGAACAGATACATGTCGTGCACCATGCGGCCGTCGATGCGGATCTTGCCGTTCCTGGCGAAGAAGTCGTTGACCGGGGTTTTGCGCATCTGCTCCATCACCTTCGGCGCCTCGTCGGTCTTGATGGCCTCGATCGCCTTCAGATAGTGCATGGTCGCCGAGTAGAGACCGGCCTGGATCATGGTCGGCATATGACCGACCTTCTCGTTGAACCGCTTCGAGAAGGCGCGCGTCTCCTCGTTCATGTCCCAGTAGAACGCGTCGGTGACGATCAGGCCTTGCGTCGCCTTGATGCCGAGCGAATGGGTGTCGGTGATCTCCTGGAGCAGCGCGATCATCTTCTGGCCACCCTGAACGAGACCGAATTCGGCCGCCTGCTTCAGCGCGTTGGTGGTATCGCCGCCGGCATTCGCCAGCGCGACCACCTTGGCCTTGGAGGCCTGGGCCTGCAGCAGGAAGGACGAGAAGTCCGAGGAATTGAGCGGATGGCGGACCTCGCCGAGCACCTTGCCGCCGCTCTCCTTGACCACGTTGGCGGCGTCGCGCTGCAGCGCCATGCCGAAGGCGTAGTCGGCGGTGACGAAGAACCAGGTGTCCTCGCCGCGCTTCACCATCGCCTTGCCGGCGACATTCGACAGCGCATAGGTGTCGTAGGTCCAGTGCACGGTGTTGGGCGAGCAGGCGACGCCGGTGATATCCGATGACCCGCCGCCGGAGTTGATGTTGATCTTGTTCTTCTCGCGCGTCAGCGCCGAGATCGGCAGTGCCACCGAGGATGTCGGCACGTCGAAGATCGCGTCGACCTTGTCGTTGTCGTACCAGTTGCGGGCGATGTTGACGCCGACGTCGGGCTTGTTCTGGTGATCGGCGGCGACCACCTGTACCGGCTTGCCCGCGACCTTGGCGCCGTAATCGGCAACCGCCATCTCGACGGCGGCGAGCGAGCCCTTGCCGGTCGCGTCCGCATAGAGGCTCGACATGTCCGTGAGCACGCCGATCTTGACGACGTCGTCTGAGATCTGCGCGTGGGCCGTGCCTGATGTGGCGGCGAGAGCAAGACCGGCCGCGACGGCGGCGATGAGTTTTTGCATATGTTTCTCCCTGTGTTGTTGTTTGGGTTTTGTTGCGGGGACTGTTCTAGCGACAATCGGTCGCGGGGGCAAAGCCGGGGATGTGTGAGGTGGCGTGAGAAATAAGTAGGGGGCTGCGGTGTTCTTACCCTCTCCCCTTGTGGGAGAGAGTGGCTCGCCGCGTAGCGGCGAGACGGGCGAGGGGTCTCTCTCCGCACGTACCCATCTTGCATTCGTACTTGCGGAGGTAACCCCTCATCCGGCGCTTCGCGCCACCTTCTCCCACAAGGGGAGAAGGAAGAAAGACGCCTTTCAGGCGCTGCTGCCCTTGAGCCGTTCGTTGCGCCGGCGCAGGCCTTCCAAAGTCGCGAGGAGGATGACCGATACTGTCGTCAAGATCACCGCCGCCGCCGTAATGGTCGGACTGATGTTCTCGCGAATGCCGCTGAACATCTCGCGCGGCAGCGTGCGCTGCTCCGGGCCTGCCATGAACAGCACGATCACCACCTCATCGAAGCTGGTCGCGAAGGCGAACAGCGCACCCGACGCCAAGCCGGGCAGGATCAGCGGCAGGATCACGCGGCGGAACGCATAAAGCGGCGAGGCGCCGAGTGAGGCGGCGGCGCGTGCCAGATTGGTGTCGAAGCTTTGCAGCGTCGCGCCGACCGTGATCACCACAAAGGGCGTCGCCAGCGCGGTGTGGGCCAGGATCAAGCCGAGATAACTGCCGGTCAGTCCGATCGGCGCGAAGAAGAAATACAGGCCGACCGCGGTGATGACGCCGGGCACGACGACCGGCGACAGCACGAAAGCCAGCACGAGCGGTTTGAACCGGCTCTTCCACTGCGCCAGCCCCAGCGCAGCCAGCGTGCCAAGCACCATCGACAGCAGGGTCGAGGCGACGCCGATGATCATGCTGTTCTTCAGCGAATTCATCCAGCGCGGCGAATTGATGAAGTCGTCGTACCAGCGCAAGGAGAGGCCCGGCAGCGGATAGGTGAGGTACGAGCCCGAGCTGAAGGACAGCGGCATGATCGCAAGGATCGGCGCGATCAGGAAGATGAACACCAGCGTGGAGATGACGATGGTCGCGGTCCACGCGATACGCTGGCTGGGCGTGCGGAGGGAAGAATGATCGCTCAATTCTTCATTCCTCCCGTGACCTGCTGCCCCTGCACCAGCTTGCCGTAGACGAGAGCGAGCAAAAGAGTGGCCAGCAGCAGCACCGCTCCCAACGCCGAAGCAAGGCCCCAATTGGCCGTCTCGGTCGTGTAGAGCGCGATGAAGTAGCTGATCATCTGATCGGCGGCGCCGCCGACGAGGGCCGGTGTGATGTAGTAGCCGAGCGCCAGGATGAAGACGAGCAGGCTTCCCGCGCCGATGCCGGGCAGGGTCTGAGGCAGGTAGATCCGCAGGAAGGCAGTGGTCGGTGGCGCGCCGAGCGAGGCGGCGGCACGCATGTACGCAGGCGAGATCGCTTTCATGCTGCTATACAGCGGCAGGATCATGAACGGCAGGAGAACGTGGGTCATGGCCACGCAGACACCGAAGCGGTTGTAGATCAGCCGCAACGGCTCGTCGATGATGCCAAGCCAGTGCAGGCTGTCGTTCACGACGCCCTTGCTCTGCAACAAGACGATCCAGGCGCAGGTGCGGACCAGAAGCGACGTCCAGAACGGCAGCAGGACGAAGATCATCAGCAGGTTCGACCGGCCCGGCGGCAGCGTTGCCAGTAGGTAAGCGACCGGGAAGCCGAGGATCAGGCAGAGTACCGTGACGCTGAAGCTGATGAGGAAGGTGCGGGCGAAGACGTTGCGGTAGATCGCCTGGTCTGATGCGGCCGCGACGATCGCACCATCGACGTTCCGCGTCAGGTCGAGCGCCGCCAGCAGATAGAATCCGGTCACCGGGCCACCGGCATCCTTGATCGTCGTCCAGGTGGCCCGTTCGCGCCAGGCCGGGTTGATCTTGCCCAGTGTCTCCCTGGCGGTGCCGGGCTCCGGCTGCGCCTTCAGATTACGTGCCGTGCTGGTCAGGATCGTACGAAAACCGTTCAGGGCGTAATTGAGCCGCTTGGCCGCGATGGCGATGATGCCGGAAGCGCGCGCCGCCAGGATGTCGCTTGCCAGCGCTGCAAAGGCCTTTTCATCCGGTAGGTCCTTGCCTTCCCAGCTGGCGAGAGCAGCGATGGTTTGCGGCAGAACCTGACGCACCTCGCGGTCATCGACCGCGCGCCACAGCATGCCGGCGATCGGGCCTGCGAAGGTGAAGAGCAGGAAGACGAGAAGCGGCAGCACCAGCGCCAATGCCTTGACCTGACGTGTCCGCTCCGCACGCCGCAATCGGCGCTTGAGCGGCACCTCGGTCGACGCATTGGCGCCGGTCAGGAGCGAGGCCGTCATTGGTCGAGCCTGGTGGGGCGCGCTATTTCGCGGCCCATTTGTTGAAGCGCTCGGTCAGGCGGTCGATGTTCTCGAGCCAGAAGCCAACGTTGATCTCGACCGCGTTCTTGATGTTGTCAGGCGCTGTCGGCAGGTCCTTGAGAACGGCGGGCGCGAGGAGGGCGGCTGCGTCCTTGTTCGAGGTGCCATAGGCGATGTTCTGCGACAGCTTTGACTGGTTCTCCGCCTTGCCCGCGAAGTCCAGGAACTTGTAGGCCGCGTCCTTGTTCGGGCTGCCCTTCAGGATGACCCAGCTGTCGAGGGTGAAGAGCGCTCCGTCCCATACGATGCCAAAATTCTTCTTGTCGTTCTTGTTCGCGGTGTCGATGCGGCCATTGTAGACCGAGGTCATCGCCACCTCGCCGGAGGCGAGCAATTGCGGCGGCTGGGCGCCGGCCTTCCACCAGACGATGTCGCCCTTGATGGTGTCCAGCTTCTTGAACGCGCGCTCGACGCCCTCGTCGGTCGCCAGCACCTTGTAGACGTCCTTCGGTGCGACGCCGTCGGCCATGAGGGCGATCTCCAGCGTGGTCTTCGGGCCCTGACGCAAGGCGCGCTTGCCCGGAATCTTTTTGGTGTCGAAGAAGTCGGCCCAGCCGTTGGGGGCGTCCTTCAGCTTGTCCTTGTCGTAGCCGAGAACGAAATCGTAGAGGATGGCGCCGACGCCGCAGGGATTGACCGACGGCGGTATATAGGCGGCCTCGCCGCCGATTTTGGAATAATCCATCTTCTCGAACAGGCCTTCCTCGCAGCCGACCGCGAGTTCGTCGCTCTCGACCTGGACGAGGTCCCAGGTGGCGGCACCACCCTGCACCTTGGCGCGCAGCACGCCGACGCCGCCGTCCCAGGACTCGTCGTTCATCGCGACGCCGGCTGCTTTCTTGAACGGCTCGAAATAGACCCTCTTCTGGGCATCCTGATAGGCGCCGCCCCACGACACGACGGTGAGGTCACGCGCCTGCGCGACCGTGGCCAGCGCGGCGCTGGCGCTGAACGCCACGGCGAACCCCAGAGCAATCTTGCCAGTCTTGCGCTTCAGCATGGTCCTTGTTCCTTCTTCATCTGCGTTGCGTTGAGGTTGATCGATGCCGGTCCGGATCAGACGGGATCGAGGGCCAGGCAGTCCTCGGGACGGAAGGTGATGAATACGCTTTCACCAGATCTTAGACTGCCATGTCTCAATCCGTCATGCGTCCCCGGCTGAAGCTTGACCATGAACTCCCCGTTGCCGGCGACATCGAGCACGGCCAGTGCGTGGTCGCCGAGATAGATGGTGTTCTGCACCTTCGCCGGCAGCCGGTTCGGTCCCTCGCTGGAGGTGCCGTCCGGGATGATGGCGATCCGCTCCGGCCGCACCGACAGGGAGGTCGACGCGCCCGCGCCGGATACATTGACCGCCCGTGCGGTCACGGCGCCGCCACCAGCCAGCGTGACGCGGCAATAGTCCTTCTCGATCGTCTCGACGGTGCCGGACAGCACGTTGTTCTCACCGATGAAGTGAGCGACGAAGCTGTTCACCGGATGCTCGTACAGCGCGTCGGGCCGGTCGATCTGCTGCACGATGCCGTCGTTGAACACGGCGATGCGATCCGACATGGTGAGCGCTTCGCTCTGATCGTGGGTGACGTAGACGACGGTGATGCCCATCGTCTCGTGCAGCTGCTTGATTTCCAGTTGCATCTGCTCCCGCAGGCGCTTGTCGAGGGCGCCCAGGGGCTCGTCCATCAGCACGAGCTGCGGATTGAAAACCAGCGCGCGGGCCAGCGCCACGCGCTGCTGCTGACCGCCGGACAGCTGCCCGGGCCGCCGGTGCGCCAGGGTTTCCATCTTGATCATGCGCAACGCCGCGTTGACGCGTTCCTGCGCCTCGGCCTTGGCCGTGTTGCGAACGGATAGCGGGAAGGCGATATTCTCCGCGATCGTCAGGTGCGGGAACAAGGCATAGTTCTGGAACACCATGCCGATGTCGCGCTTATGCGGCGGCACGTTCTTGATCGGCCGTTCGGCGAGGTAGATTTCGCCATGGGTTGGAACCTCGAAGCCGGCCAGCATCATCAGCGTGGTCGTCTTGCCCGAGCCCGACGGACCGAGCAGGGTGACGAACTCGCCCTTCCTGATTTCGAGATCGAGGTTCTTCACCACGAGGTGCTCGCCATCGTAGGTCTTCTGAATGCCGGAAAAGCGCACCAGCGCCGGCGCAGGCGTGACCATGCCGGCTTCCATGTTGTCCTCGCGTTGTCCCCTGCAGTGCTGTCAGCACCTCGTTCGAGGTTGCGAGAAACAGCTTAGCATCCTCCGACGAGAATGCCAGCGGCGCAAGCGACGCGCGCGGGTCCGGCGAGTGAAGACGCGCTACATCCCCGACAGCTTCGTCACGTAGACGTTCAGCGAGCCGCCGGCTTCGGCGACGATGCGCAGCGTCTTGGAATCGAAGGCGATGTCGGCGAGGGTCAGGCTGTCGATCTTGGCGTCGACCTTGAGGCCATCCTCGCTCTTCTGGTAGTCGGCGATCGCGGCCGCGATCTTCTCGCGCGCATTGGCGGCGATCGGCTTCAGATCGAGCGTCGCCTTCTGCACCAAGGCCTGCTGCATCTGCGGCACCACCGCGCGTGCGGCCGCGCCGAGCAGGCCGAAGGCGGCCTCGGATTCCACCGCGAGCTGGATGTCGGCGAGCCGCAGCGTCTGCTGCGCCTGGTCGAGCATCGGCCGGCCCCAGATGTGCACGGTCGCTTCGGCGCCGAGACCGAGCCAGCTCTTCTTCTCCTTGGCACGCACCAGCAGCGAGATCAGGAGACGATCGCCTGACGGCACCACGTTGACGCCTTTCACGGTGACGTCGACCGGGCCGGAGCCGTCCTCGGGATAGGTGTGGCCGACCATCTGCGCCGCGATCAGCTTGTTGATCTCGGTGAAGGGCACGTCGATCGGCACGCCGATGTTCACGCCGGTGCCGGTCGGCGGCACGATCGAGATCTTGTCAGGGAAGGGACAGTCCGGCTTGGTCGACGTCGAGGTCACGCGCGTCTCGAGCTCAAGGCCGAGCAGCAGCGTCACGTTCTGCGCGTCGACGCGCGGCTGCGCCGCGATGGCACGGGTCGGTTTCATCTCGAGCCAGAGCGGCGGCAGCGAGGCCGAGGAGCCCGAGCCCTGCAGCGGGATCGAGCGGCAGGCCTTGGCCCATTGCAGCTTCGCATTCTCGCGCAGCGAGGGATCGTTGCGGATGCGCTCGGAGACGATGTTGATCTGCTCGCCGACATTCTTGTCGATCAGCGGCTTCACCTGCGCCGGCACGTTGACCTTGGCGCCGGAGACGTTGAGGTTGGTGTCGCCGAGATTGACCTGGGCGCCGAGATTTGGCTCGAGATGCCAATTGGCCGCGAGCTTCGGGCGCGAGGTGACGACCACGTTGCCCTTGATCTCGGCGCTGGCGTTCAAATTCTTGATGTTGACCGCGCCGATCCGTTTCGCTGCGTCGCCGCCGAGCACGCTGCCGAGCGCGTCGCCGAGCGCGCCGGTGGCTTTCGACGACAGCGAGCCCGTCACGTTCAGCTTGCCATTGAGCGGCGTCGAGATCGTCAGCACGTCCTTGTCGCCGGCAGCCGCCATCGGCCCGCGCACGGCGGACCAGCCGATGTCGGCATTCTCCAGGATCTGCGAGATTGGATTATCGGCCTTGCCGGCGAAATTGCGCGGCGCGGCTTTCTCGGCCTGTTCGCGGATCGCCGATATCGCGATCGCCACCGGCGCCACCACGATCGAACTCTTCGCGACCGGCGGCAGCGGCGGCAATTGCGCGACCGGCGGCGCAGTCGTCGCCGCGCGCGGCGACAGCCAGTCCATCGCCTTCAGGCTGACGAAAAACGACGCCGCGAGCACCGCCACGGCGATCAGGACAGTCTTCAAGTTCAGCGTCAGTCGCATCAATCCCCCAAGCCACCCAGGGTCGGAAGTCTACAGGGCAGGCGAGGGGGGCGCTAGAGCGCACCGGTGGGGTGGAATTGGGGCGAACAGATTAACGGTTGCGGCAGCATCGGTGCCGCGCATCCGTCATCGCGCACCTTAGCTGCGCCGCGGGCGGCGAACCGCCCTCACATTGCCGCGATCGCCACCGCCGCAGAAGAAGCGGTCGCCGCCGTCGGACTCCAATCCTGACACCATCGTCCCGGCGGGCAGGTCGAGCTGCTCCAGCACCTTGCCGGTCTCGGGATCGATCCGCCGCAAATCGCTTTCCTCGCCCTCCCAGGTGCCATGCCAGAGCTCGCCGTCGACCCAGGTGACGCCGGTCACGAAGCGCTTGCTTTCGATGGTGCGGAGGATCTTTCCCGTCTCCGGATCGACCTGATGGATCTTGCGCTCGCGATACTGACCGACCCACAGCGAGCCCTCCGCCCAGGCCAATCCGGAATCGCCGCCGCCGCCCGGGGCCGGAATCGTGCTGATCACCTTGCCGGTGGCGGCGTCGATCTTCTGGATGCGATCCTCGGCGATCTGGAACAGGTGCCGGCCGTCGAACGCCGTCCCCGCATGCGCGGCGACATCGATGCAGCGTGCGATCTTGCCGTTGGCCGGATCGACCGCATTCAGCTTGTCGCCGGATGCGAACCAGACATGGGTGCCGTCGTAGGTGACGCCATGCACGGCCTCGACACCCGCAAAAGGTCCGTACTCCCTGACGATCTCGGCGGCGGAACGCTTCATGTGCTTGATCCCTCTGATGTGATCCAACTTACGCCTTCAGGAGCGGTCCGGGGAGTAACAAGCCTGTCGGGAAACCCGGGACGGGCGGGGTCATCCAGCGCCGTGCCCGGCCGTGTCCGAACGATTGCACCTTGTTCGACCGCGCCAGCTCTTCGAGGGCCCGCTGCACGGTGCGGGCGCTCGTCCCCAGCGCCAGCGCGAGCGCCGAGCTTGACCAGGGCTCGCCGTCGGAGAGGACGGCGAGCACCGCGGCGTGCTTCTCCTCGACGGGACGTGCCAGCACGAGGACGTCGCGCGTCTTGCGCGGCGCCAGCACAAAACCCTGCTTCGTCGCGCTGATGTCGGCCAGCGGCTTGAGCTGGGTGCGGAGCCGCCCGATCTCCACGCGCAACCGCGCGCGATGCGATTCGTCGGCGTGCTTCGCCCGGAACGCGCCTGATATCAGCGCCTCTCGCGAGACATCGGCGGGCCATGCCTGCGCCAGGAGGCGGGCGAGCGCGAACAGCACCGGGCGCGTTCCGAGCGATACGACGCGGCCTTGCCTGCGCAGGGCATGATGAAAGGTGTCCACGACGAGCGCCGTCGAGGTCGCCAGTCTCTCGACCTCCCCGAGCAACAACGGATGCTCGCTGCCGCGCGCGATCAGGCGCGCCGCCGGCGTGTCGAGGATCAGGTTCGCGTTGTCGACCTCGGCCACGAGCGCCGGGATCTTCGCCTGCCGCGCTGCGTGAGCCGCGCGGTTGAGCGCCGCGCGCGCATCTTTCGCTCTCAGTCGTCTGATGGCGATGCCGGCGACCACGAGCTCGCGGACGACCTGAGAGGCAGGCGGGAGCGGGGAGGGGCTGAGCTCGGCCAGCGTGCGCTCGGCTTCGTCGAGCTGCCCGACGAGGAGGAGGCGGCGCGCCTCGATGTGGCCTGCATGAGCTGCATTGGCGAGATCGCCGTGCTGTTCGAGCGTCGCGCGGGCCGCTGCGAGCGTTTTCACCGGCCAGCTCAGGTCGCGCGAGACGAGCGCGATCTCGGCTTCGGCCACCACGCATCTTGCGCGCGCCACCGCCTCTCTCGGACCGAACGCGCGCGCAGCGCTCCGCAGCAGCGTCTTCGCCTTCGCGAGATCGCCGAGCTGCGCCATCGCGATGCCGCGTAGCGCCAGCGACGGTGCATCGTTGCGCAGCGCAACGCGGTTCAGCGCGCCGAGCGGATCGCCGGCCTCAAGCGCGCGCGCGGCGGCCGTGATCAGCGAGTCCATTCAAATCCCGCCACACTTGTTACTCCCTCCGCGCAACCGCTTGGTGCCAGAAATCGTTGACGACCGACAATGTGCGGTGAGGGTCGAGCGGTTCCGCGTCCGTCGTAGCGCGACGCGGAATGACCGCCCGGGCAAGAGGAATGGAGAGCCATGATGACATCAGCAGACAACGCAGGAACTAACGGACAGGCCGCCATGCAAACACCGCCGGTGGTGTCGCCGCAGGACTGGGAGGCCGCCCGTCAGCAACTGCTCGTGAAGGAAAAGGCGCATACCCGTACCCGCGACGCCCTCGCCGCCGAGCGCCGGCGCATGCCGTGGATGGAAGTCACCAAAACCTATGCGTTCGAGGGGCCCGGCGGCAAGATCAGTCTGGTGGATCTGTTCCAGGGCCGGCGGCAGCTGATCGTCTACCGGGCCTTCTTCGAGCCGGGCGTGCTCGGCTGGCCCGATCAAGCCTGCCGGGGCTGCTCCATGGTGGCCGACCAGGTCGCCCATGTCTCGCATCTGAACGCCCGCGACACCACGCTCGTGTTCGCCTCGCGCGCGCCCCAGGCCGACATCATCAGGCTGAAGCAGCGGATGGGCTGGACCATGCCCTGGGTCACCGTCACCGACAGTTTCGACGCCGATCTCGGCGTCGACGAATGGCACGGCACCAACGTGTTCTACCGCGACGGCGACCGCATCTTCCGCACCTACTTCATCAAGAGCCGCGGCGACGAGCAGATGGGCGGCACCTGGAACTATCTCGACATCACGCCGCTCGGCCGCCAGGAGGTCTGGGAGGACTCGCCAAAGGGCTATCCGCAGACGCCGACCTACAAATGGTGGAACTGGCACGACAGCTACGCGGAAGGCGCTGCGCCCGACAAGAAATGGGTCGAGATCTCGACGGCCGGCGAGAAGGCCTTTCGCGACGAGGCCGCGGAAGGCCGTGACTAGTCCCGCCAACGTGGCCACCGGCGCGAGCCGCGATGGCGTGGTGGCCGCACGCCACCTCGCCAGATGGCTGGCTCTGGCGGCGACGCCGACCTTCGCGATCATGGCCGTGCTGACGGCCGTGCTCGGCGGCCCGGCGGACATGCTGTGTGCCGCCGGGTACGGCTCCGTGCTGAGTGGGATGGTGCCGATGTATCTGCTGATGAGCGCGTTTCATTCAGCGGCATGGCTGAGGCTGATCGCGGAGCGGCGGCGGGCGCGGTAAGCGGTAAGCGGCTTCCGCCGGTGTGAACGCCTCGTCCTTCGAGACGCGCGCAAGAGCGCGCTCCTCAGGATGAGGCTAACTAGCGCTTCGTAGGTTAGTGCAGGTCCTTCGAGGAAAACCTCGAGCCGCGCACTCCGCCCTCATCCTGAGGAGCCCGCCGCGGGTGGGCGTCTCGAAGGATGATGAGATCCGCGCTTTGCCAATTCATGCAGCTCGGCAAAATCTCCGCGCATGAAGGCTTCCTTCTTGGCGCGGCTCCATTTCTTGAGCTTGCGCTCGCATTCGATCGCGTCGGTAATCCGGTCGAACCATTGCGAGAAGACCAGGGTCACGGGCCTGCGTGACTTCGTATAGCCGCCGAACGTGCCAGCGTTGTGCTGCGCGATTCTGAGCTCAAGCTCGGTGCGCGTCGTGCCGATGTAATAGCTGCCGTCGACGCATCTGAGAATGTAGAGGTACGCGCCTTCTGTCATCGTGCCCGCCCCATCCTTCGAGACGACCGCTTCGCGGTCTCCTCAGGATGAGGCTAACTGGCATCCATGACGTGGTGCAAGCACTGTGGACAGATTTGCGGCCACGCACTCCGCCCTCATCCTGAGGAGCCCGCCGGAGGCGGGCGTCTCGAAGGATGCGCCGCAATCGCATCGCAAACCAAAATGCAGCGGTGCACCGTGGCCCGCTACTGTGAACCCGATGTCGCCTGCAGATACGCAACCACCCTAGCCGCGTCCTCCGCGGAGACGCCGCCATAGGGCTGCATCTTGTTGCCGGACACGACCTCATCCGGCTTGACCATGAAGCGGGTCAGCTTGTCCCGGTCCCAGACGAAGCCGGCGTCCTTCATCGACGGAGAGTAGTTGTAGTCCGGCAGCGAGCCGGCCTTGCGTCCCACGATCTTGCTGAGATTGGGACCGAGGCGATTGTCGCCATCCTTCACCGAGTGGCAGGTGCGACAGGAATTGTTGAAAGCCTGCTGGGCCGCCTCGTCGTTCGCCGGCTGCTGGGCGAGCGAAGGGGGCGCTGACAGGAGCAGCGTCAATGCGCCGGCACCAACGATCGAGCGCAGCCATGGACCTGGCGACCTTTGCAGGCGTGATCGCATCCGCGCCTCCGAACAGTGCTTCTCCAGGCGAGGCCGCCCGGAGAGCATGATGCAAACGAAAACGGCCCCGGTGGGTTCCGGGGCCGTTTGCGTCACAATGTCCTGTCGCGTTAGCGCGTTGCGGCGCCGAGATCCGCGCGGCGTTCCGTCATCGGCAGCACGATCACCTTGGTGCCGACGTTGACGCGGGAGTAGAGGTCGGTGACGTCGTCGTTGGTCAGGCGGATGCAGCCGGACGAGACGTGCTTGCCGATCGTGTCGGGGGCGTTAGTGCCGTGGATGCGGTAGATGGTGCCGCCGAGATACATGGCGCGCGCGCCGAGCGGGTTGCCGGGGCCGCCGGCCATGTGGCGCGGCAAATAGGGCTGGCGGGCGATCATTTCCGGCGGCGGGGTCCAATCCGGCCACTCGGCCTTCTTGGTCACCGACTGTACGCCGGACCAGGTGAAGCCGTCGCGGCCGACGCCGATGCCGTAGCGAACGGCCTGGCCGTTGCCGAGCACGTAATAGAGATAGGTGTTGGGCGTATCGATGATGATGGTGCCCGGCGCCTCACGCGTCGCATAGGAGACGGTCTGGCGGCGGAAGCGCGCCGGCATCTCGACCGCATCCTGATCCTCGGACGGCGCGGCCTGGTAAGGCGTCGCCTGATAGGGCTGGTAAGGCTGCGGCGCGGCCATCGGCGGCAGCGGCTGGAAGAAGGGGAAGAGCTGCACGGGCGCAGCCTTCACCGGACCGGCAAATGCGATTGCGGAGATCGCGACGGCGCTGAGCGCAACGGCGCACGAATACGTCTTGAACGTGTCCAGATTGATCATTGATCGCCCCTGTTTGATCGGTGTTTCTTGACCACCGCGGCACCGTTTCGGTGCTCCGTTGCCCAAATCACTAACGACAAAACGTTTCGGGAGCTTTGCGCGGAAAACCGAAAACGGTTTCATGGCGGAAAGGATTTGTTTCATGACGGTTTCGTGGCGGCGCGGACCCGTTAACCAACAAAACAGCGGGCCGACACTTCTGTGACGTCACACGCCTGAAATATCCGTGGTTGATGGTCCTAAGCCGAGAATCATCAAACTCTCGGGATTTCCCCATGCGGGTATTAATCGCGACTGACGCCTGGCATCCGCAGGTTAACGGTGTGGTCCGGACGCTGACCTCGCTGGCGAATGCGGCCAAGGCGCTCGACGTCGAGATCGACTTCCTCACCCCGGACGGCTTTCGGTCCTGGCCGCTACCGACCTATCCGGGCCTGCGCATCGCGCTGCCGAGCGGCAAGGAGATCGCGCGGCGGATCGAGAAGGCCGCGCCGGAAGCGCTGCACATCGCGACCGAGGGGCCGATCGGCTGGGCCGCGCGCGCTTATTGCCGCCGCAACCGCCTTGCCTTCACCACCTCCTACACGACGCGCTTTCCCGAATACATCTCGGTGCGGACCGGTATCCCTGATGCCGTCGGCTATGCCGTGCTGCGCCACTTCCACGATGCCGCCGCGATGACCATGGTGGCGACGCCTTCGCTGCGGCAGGAGCTCTCCGAGCGCGGCTTCAAGCGGCTCGGCTTCTGGACGCGCGGCGTCAACACCGAGCTGTTTCATCCAGACAGCCCGGCCAAGCTCGATTTGCCGGGCCCGATCTTCATGACCATGGGCCGCGTCGCGGTGGAGAAGAACCTCGAAGCGTTCCTCTCGCTCGACATGCCCGGCACCAAGGTCGTCGTCGGCGACGGCCCGCAGAAGGCGGCGCTCGAAAAGAAATATCCGGATGCCGTCTTCCTCGGCGAGAAGAAGGGCGCGGATCTGACCGCGCATCTCGCCGCCGCCGATGTCTTCGTCTTCCCGAGCCTGACCGACACGTTCGGTGTGGTGCAACTCGAGGCGCTCGCCTGCGGCACGCCGGTGGCGGCGTTTCCGGTGACGGGCCCCAAGGACGTCATCGCCGATCATCCGATCGGCGCGATCGACCATGATCTGCGTACCGCGTGCCTCCGCGCGCTCACCATGTCGCGCGAGACCTGCCGTAACTTCGCGCTGGAGCGTTCCTGGGAAAACAGCGCGCGGCAGTTCGTCGGAAACCTCACCTCACTTCAGCCCAGCCGCATCCTGCGCGCCTCGCCGGTCATGGCGCGGCGGCCGGTGCGCGGCTGATCTGCAACGTTTGACCCACAGCGAGAACCTCATCGATGGCTAAGATCATGAACCTTGACGGCACCCAGCAGCTCGACCTCACCCGTGGCACGGTTGAGCAGGCCTATGACCGCTGGGCGCCCGTCTACGATCTCGTGTTCGGCGGCGTGTTCGCCAAGGGCCGGCAGGCCGCGATCGCGGCCACCAACAAGATCGGGGGCCGTGTGCTCGAGGTCGGCGTCGGCACCGGCATCTCGCTGCCGCTCTACGCGCCGCATCTGCGCATCTTCGGCACCGACATTTCGGAAGCGATGCTCGACAAGGCGCGCCAGCGCGTCACCGAGGGCAATCTGAAGAATGTCGAGGGCCTCGCGGTGATGGACGCCGAGAAGCTCGAATTCCCCGACAATTCCTTCGACGTCGTGATGGCGCAATATGTCGTCACCGCCGTGCCGAACCCGGAAGTGGCGCTCGACGAATTCGCCCGCGTGCTGCGCCCGGGCGGCGAGCTGATCATCCTCACCCGCGTCAGCGCCGATACCGGCATGCGCCGCTTCATCGAGCAGAAGCTCCAGCCGGTGGTGCGTCCGCTCGGCTTCCGCACCGCCGAGTTCGCCTGGTCGCGTTATGCGAAGTGGCTCTCCGGTGCCAAGGGCATCGAGCTCGCCGAGCGCCGCCTGATTCCGCCGCTCGGCCATTTCTCGCTGGTGCGCTTCCGCAAGGTCGACGTCGCCAAGGCAGCCTGACCGTCACTCCTTATGGTGAGGAGGCGCGTAAGCGCCGTCTCGAACCATGAAGGCCCGTGCTGATGCAGCTCGGCCTTCATCCTTCGAGACGCGCGTTCCGCGCTCCTCAGGATGAGGGGAGAGAGTAACACGTGCGTCATCGCGCCGCTGCACATCGTCACATGACAAAATGATGATGTCACACGGCCTACATCGAATCCCTGTAAATCCTGAACCCGAAAGCATTTTGGGGGAGAGCATGATCAAGAATTATCTCGAGCAGCTGCGGATCCAGCGCTGGGACGACCATCGCTACTATCACCACAGCCGCATCAATCAGAGCCTGCACTTCGTCAGCGCGCTGAGCTTTCTCTTCGCCTATGTCTGGCTGTTCGTCGATCCCATGATCTCGGCGCTGGTCGGCTGGCTGGTGTCGATGACCTCGCGCCAGGCCGGTCACTTCTTCTTCGAGCCGCACGATTACGACCACATCAACCAGGCGACGCACGAGTACAAGGAAGACATCAAGGTCGGCTACAACCTTCAGCGCAAAGTGGTGCTGATGGCGATCTGGGCGCTGTCGCCGCTGGTGCTGGTTGTCGATCCGACGCTGTTCGGCCTGTTCACGCCCTGGGCGAGCGCGACCGATTTCATGCGGCAGGTCGCCAAGATCTGGCTGGTGATCGGCGGCGGCGGTCTGTTGTTCCGCACCGTGCACCTGTTCTTCATCCGCGATGTCGAGACCGGCCTAGTCTGGATGACCAAGATCCTGACCGATCCCTTCCACGACCTGATGCTCTATCGTAGCGCGCCGCTCGCCCTGATGCGCGGCGAGCTGATGGATCCCGGCCTGCACCTCAACCCCGAGCACACGCTGGGTTTGATCTCCGAGCCCACGCTCGAAGAGCAGCACGCCTGAGCGCGCTGTTCTCACACAACACTCCGATGTCTGATGGTTACGTCATGCCCGGCCTCGTGCCGGGCATCCACGTCTTGGGGATACCTTTAAAGTGACTCAGCGGAGCCCAGCGCTCTCTTCACCTCGCCCCGCTTGCGGGGAGAGGTCGGATTTGCGCGTAGCGCAAAGCCGGGTGAGGGGGGCTCTCCGCGGGGGGGCTGCTAGTGGATCGTTGATCAACTCTCACCGCATGCGCGGAGACTCCCCCTCACCCCGACCCTCTCAGCGCGAGCGTAGCTCGTCGCGGCCCCGCATCCGCCTTCGCCAAGGCTTCGGCGGACAAGGGCGGGGCGAGGGAGAAGGGCGGGCGGTGATCGGGGTTAAGAGTGAGAAAGCCTCAGCGCCCGAAACGCTTGGCCAGCATCTCTTTCAAAATCTGCCGCTTGATATTCTTGTTGGTGAGCACGCCGTCGTGCCACCAGAAGCCGTCGGCTTTCATCTTCTCGGCGGCGCGAACGAACCGCTCGGCGACCTCGGTGAAATCGGCGTCGGTGTAGTTCAGGCTGAAGATCAGTCGGCCAGTGCCGACCCAGCTCAGCGACAGGCCTTCGGCGCGCAGATAGTATTGCAGCATCCAGTTGTAGCGGGACGGGGTGGTGTATTTCACCGTCCAGATCGACGAGAAGTTGGCGAACCGCACCGGCAGGTCGGCGTCGGTCATCATCTGGTTGAGCTTTTGCGCGCGGCCGTTCCAGGTAGCGTCCAGCCCATCATAGATGGCACGGAAGTTCGGGCTGGCGAGGCGGCTCAAGAACTCGTCCATCGCCGTCATGACGTAGGGGTGCGAGTTGAAGGTGCCGCGGGCGAAGCAGATATCGGCGGGACGATCGTCGCGGAAGCGGCGCATCAATTCCTTCTTGCCGCAGACGACGCCGACCGGCAGGCCGCCGGCAAGGCTCTTGCCGTAGGTCACCATGTCGGCCTTGACGCCAAAGTACTCCTGGGCGCCGCCGGCGGCGAGACGGAAGCCGACGAAGACCTCGTCGAAGATCAGCGCGATGCCGCGCTCGGTGCAGACTTCGCGCAGCTTCTTGAGCCACTCGGTATACGCCGCGCGGTCAAAGTTGCCGCCGCGGGAGGAATCGACCAGCGAGGAATCGCCGGGCGCGTTGCCGTTCGGATGCAGGCCCTGCAACGGATTGACCAGGACGCAGGCGATGTCCTTGCGCGTGCGCAGCACGTGCAGCGTCTTCTCGGACATCTCGGCGAGGGTGTAGGTCTCGTGCGCGGGAATGGGGTTGCCGACGCCGGGCTGCACGTCGCCCCACCAGCCGTGATAAGCGCCGGCGAAACGGACGAGATGGGTGCGCTTGGTGTGGTAGCGCGCCAGCCGCACCGCCTGCATCACGGCCTCGGTGCCGGACATGTGGAACGAGACCTCGTCGAGGCCCGAGATCTGGCAGAGCCGCTGCACGTTCTCGAGGATGACGGGGTGGTAGGGGCCGAGCACGGGTCCGAGTGCATGCGCGCGCTTCTCCGAGCCCTCGATGCACTCCTTGTAGAAGTCGTTGCCGAAGATGTTGACGCCGTAGGATCCGGTGAGGTCGTAGGAGGTGTTGCCGTCGACATCCGTGACGGTGACGCCGCTGGACGATTCCATGAAGGTCGAGGTGCCCAGATGCTCGCGGACGAGGCGCGAGAACTGGAACGGCACGCGGTAGGTTTCGGTGAAGTGCAGGTCGGAGATCTTTTCCGCCGCTTCCTTCGTCATCGCGCGGCCCTTGGGGTAGCGCTCGGCGTAAAGGCTGGCGAGGCGGAAGAAGGCGTCCTTGCGCTGCTGCACCACGTTATCAGGCGCGCCGTCGCAGCCGAAGTACTTGTCGCCCTCGAACTCGTAGAACGGGAGCAGCTTGGCCACCCGGCGCGACATCTTGGAGTGTCCGGCGAGCGACCGGTGCTTGGCGCGGGACAGTTCGATCCGCGCTTTGATCTTCGGGAAGGCGGCGGCAGCGGACGCTGCGGCGGCCACGGAAAATGAGAGAATCGGGAGTGTCGTTTCCATGACAACAAGCGCTAATACTGCGAGCTGACAGATTCATGACAGTCAAAGCCCTCATTGCCTCTTTCACCCAGCAGGAAGACCTCAACTTCCTGTTGACCAACCGCATCCCCCGCGCGGCCCTGACCCGCTTCATGGGCCGATTCTCCAAGATCGAGAACCCGCTCGTCAGGGACTTCTCGATCGCGCTGTGGAAGCTGTTTTCCGACCTCGATCTATCGGAGGCGCGCAAGACCCACTTTAGGAGTCTGCACGATTGTTTCACCCGGGAACTCAAGCCGGGGCTGCGGCCCTTTGATCCCGACCCCTCCATTGTCGCCAGCCCCTCGGACGGCATCGTCGGCGCCCATGGCCGGATCGCCGACACCGAGCTGTTCCAGGTCAAGGGCGCGCCCTATTCGCTGCTCGACCTGCTCGGTGACTCCGCGCTCGTGGATCAGCACCGCAACGGAAGCTTCGTCACGCTGCGGTTGACCTCGAGCATGTATCACCGCTTCCATGCGCCCTATGATGCACATATCGAGCGCGTCACGCTGATCCATGGCGACGTCTGGAACGTCAACCCGATCGCGCTGAAGCGGGTCGAGCGTCTGTTCTGCAAGAACGAGCGCGCGGTGATCCGCACGCATTTGTCGACCGGCGAAGCCGTGACGCTGGTGCCGGTCGCCGCGATCCTGGTCGCGAGCATCCGCCTGCACTTCCTCGACATGGTGCTGAACGCGCAGACTCGCGGCCCGGTCAATTTCCCCTGCGACGTCAACGTGACCAAGGGCGAGGAACTCGGCTGGTTCGAGCACGGCTCCACCATCATCATCCTGGCGCCGGGTGATTTCAACTTCTGCGACGGCATCGGCGAGGGCACCCGCATTCGCGCAGGTCAAGCGCTGTTGAAGAAGAACTAGCCTTCAATCCGCCGCGTCGGCAGCCTATATCGTCGGCGGGCCGATTGGATCGACACGGAATGTTGTGATGGCGCGGGCGCCGGTGATGGCGGCGGGTGGTATTGTGCTGCGGCGTGGCGCACCGCCGCTGGTTGCGGTCGTGCGCCAGCGCAAGCGCAACGAATGGGTTTTGCCCAAGGGCAAGCTCGACGACGGCGAGACGCCGAAGGAAGCCGCGCACCGCGAGGTGCTGGAAGAGACCGGCCACGATGTGGCCATCCACGAATTCCTCGGCACGCTCGTCTACCAGTCGGGAGGGCGCTCCAAGGTCGTGCATTTCTGGCGCATGGAGGCCGAGGGCGGTCCCGTTCGCAAGCTGATGAACGACATCAAGGCGGTCGACTGGCTCACGCTGGAGGATGCGCTCGCGCGCCTGTCGCGTGAATATGAGCGCGCGTTCCTGGTGCAGGTCGGTCCGATCGCGCTCGCGGCGGCCGGGCTTGAGCCTACGCCGGTGCCCGAGCCGGCGCCAGCAACCGACGACATCGATGTAGCTTTGCAGACGCTGACGCCCGCCGAAGCCGCGTCAGTTGGCGAGCTGCCTCATGGGCTGTTGCAGAAGGTGAAGGCCTGGCTGCGGGGAGAGGCGTAAATTGTCTTCACGCTGCTCTGCTCGCGAGTTTGGAAACATCCGCGAGCTAGCAAGTTTGTGGGAGCCTTAGTTCCCTCCAAGTCGTCATTGCGAGTGCAGCGAAGCAATCCAGAGTCCCTCAGCGGAAAGATTCTGGATTGCTTCGCTTCGCTCGCAATGACGGAGGAGAGGGCCGCGCACTCGACGTCGGCCCTCATGGTGAGGAGCGCGCACCGCGCGCGTCTCGAACCATGCGGCCCGACTGTGGCCTCGCCCTTCGAGATGCTTGCTTCGCAAGCTCCTCAGGGTGAGGGGAGGCACCGTTCACCGCCGCTCTTTCTTCTCCTTCGGAGCGGGCGCCGGTCTGCGCGGTGCTGCGGGACGTTGCGCGGCGGGGAGGCGCTGCTGGAATCCGCCCTGGCGCTGGATGCCGCCTGGCTGCTGAGCCGCGGGCGGCTGGCCCGGCTGCAATCCGGTGCGCGGCGTTTGCGGCTGCGGCGCCGTGCCCGGCTGTGACGGCACGACTCCGCCGGGCTGCGCCGGGGTCTGTCCGTTTCGCTGTGGCTGCGTCTGCAACGCGCCGCCGGGCTGCGTGCCTTGTCCAGTACGCGGCGCACCTGCCGGCTGTCCCGCACCTTGCTGCTGACCTGGTTGCTGCTGGCCCTGCTGCTGCTGGCCTCGCTGCTGCTGACCCTGGCCCGCGCGCGGCGTACCCGGTTGCACGGCGCCGCCTTGTCCTTGCCGCTGCGGCGGCTGCGCGCCCTGGCGGCCCGGCGTGCCCGGCTGCTGCTGGCCCGGACGGTTGTTCTGGCCGGGCTGGCCGTTCGGCCGCTGCGGCTGCTGACCGGGTGCTGTCGTCGGCCGCAATTGCTGCTGCTGCGGTGGCTGGGTCGGCCGCGGAATGCGGCTGATTGCGGTCGGATTGGCACGGCGGAAGTCGCGCTGCTCGGTGACGATCTGCCGGCCCGTGGTCTGCGCCAGATGCACCTGGCTGACGAAGCCGCGGTCGCGCGTGATCTGCTGCGGAGCGATCGTGATCGGCACGGCGGCAAAGCGCATGCCGCCTGTGCCTCCGGCGCCCGGGCGGATCGCAAAACCGCTTGCGGCCTGCGTCAACGCGCCGAGTCGCGTGCCGCTGGTGCGATCGTTGACCTCGATGTGGCCGACCCGGCCGTCGGCGTCGGGATAGAGCTTGATGTTGACGT
Source organism: Bradyrhizobium sp. S3.7.6 (assembly GCF_054061875.1). NCBI lineage: Bacteria > Pseudomonadati > Pseudomonadota > Alphaproteobacteria > Hyphomicrobiales > Nitrobacteraceae > Bradyrhizobium > Bradyrhizobium sp. S3.7.6. Next base: position 2,555,377 of record NZ_JBSSEQ010000001.1, read on the forward strand.
TATTCGCAGCACTGGCCGCCGCGCCTTCGGGAACGTCGACGACGCCGGTGGTGCCGCGGATGCCGAGCGTTGCGGTCGGCGTTGCGATCTTCATGTCGCCGGTCTTCGCCACGGCTGCCGCAACGAAGGCAACGGTGCCCTTGCCGATGTCGAAGATCGCCGAAATTTGCTTGCCGCCGTCCTCATAGACGTAATTGTCGATGGTGATCTTGGCGCTGGCGGAGAGGTTGAACGTGGTGGCGTCGTTGAAGGTGATGCCGAGCGAGGAGTTCGACGAGGTCTGCACGACGTCGTTGAGATAGATGTCGTCGCGCACGCGCAGCGGATACGAGTTCTTGTCGCGGACCACGGTTGCGATCCCCGTCACGGTCGCGACGTTGCCGATCGGCTCGACGGCAGCGGGTTGCGCGTCCGTGGCGGGCGCAGGTGAAGCCGACGGCGTCGGGGACGGGGTGGGATTTGGCTGCGCTTGGGGCTGGGCCTGCGCAAGCTCGATTGCATCGGATGCGAGCGCCACGCTCGCGCCGGCCAGCGGCAACGCCAGCAACGGAAGCGCGAAGACGAAGCGGCGCCAAGCCACCATTGATGTCACGAGGAAGTCCCGGTGAGAGCGCGAGGCGAGATCGGCCGATATCAGCCGGGGTTAGCTGAATGGCGGATGAACATGTGTCGCATGGACGGGGCGAACGTTCAAACGGCGCTCTCTCCCCTCATGGTGAGGAGCGCGCCCTTGCGCGCGTCTCGAACCATAGAGGCCCAGCTGTTGATTCGGGCCTCGCCCTTCGAGACGCCTGCTGCGCAGGCTCCTCAGGGTGAGGGGATAGAGTTTGCTTGCTTGTGGCGCAGTGTCTCTCGGATCGTCATGGCCGGACTTGTTCCGGCCATCCACGCCTTGACGCGCGGTACTGAGAACGTGGATGCCCGGGCCTTCTCCTCGCCGAAGCGGCTTCGGCCGCGCAGGCGGGACAAGCCCGGGCATGACGATCATTGTGCACCTGTCGAGGATGACATCGTTGATGTCAGCTCACGCGCTTCCAGGTCTGGCCGCCGCAGAACATGCCGCCGAAGGCGCAGCCCTGCACGCGCATCGCATTCGGGCCCTTCATCGCGATCATGGAGTCGTAGTTGCGGCCGGAGTCGGGATCGTGGATGCGGCCGCTCCACTTCGCGCCGTCGGGCTTCATGTTGATCAGGATGCGCTCGTTGGACTTCACGGCGTAACCGCAGAGATTGGCGCTGCACTGTTCGACGCGGACATTGCCCTTGTTCTCTTCGGTCGCCCAGACGCCGATCGGCGTATTGGCGGCTTGCACGGGCGCGGCAGCAACCGGCGCCGGAGCGGGCGCGGGAGCAATCGCGACCGGTGCGGGCGCGGCAACGGGAGCCGTGACCGGCGCGGTGTTGTCGTAGCCGGCGGCCGGAGCGGCGGCAACCGTCGTGGCGGGCGCCGCGGGGGCGGCGACAGCAGGCGCTGCCGGCGCGGTCGCCTGCAGCGGCGCCTGTTGCACGGGCTGCTGCTGCACCGGAGCCGGCGCGGGCTGCGCGGTCGTCGTGGACGGAGCTGGCGTGGTGTCGTCGTCGTCCTTGGAGCCGCCGAGGCCCTTGAGGTTGATGTTGTTCAGCTTGATCGGCTTGTCCGACAGGCCCGGTGCGACGATCGTCACGCAATCGAGCGAGGCGCAGTTGGGCGGCGTCTCGATGCGGATGTGCTGGCCTTCGATCTGGAACGCAATCGAATTGCCGGCATGCGCGGCGGCGGTCGAAGCGAGGAAGAGCGCGGTGGCGGCGATGGTGAGCTTGTTCATGGCAACCTCTGAAAATTGTGCCGGTCTGAACTGGTGTCGCTGGTGGATGAAGCGTGGTTCGATCCTACGCCGGGCCTGTCCCGCCTTCTGTGATGGACGTCACAACGGACCGCGTCGGCTGGGTGAGGCAGCGCACATTCAGCGGCAAGTCAGCCCGCGTAACCTCGTCGCGACACAGAGGGAGGCACCGATGAAGCGGCTTGCGACATCGCTTGGCACATTGATCGCTTTGGCGGCGATGGCGTCGTCAGCCCAAGCCGGTTCCTACACCTTCTCGATCGGCGGCCACCGGTTTCATGTCGAGGCGCCGCGGAATTGCCGGTCTGCTTCCTGCGTGTCGGTTTCATCCAATCGCAGGTTCCGGCCGACGAACGACGTCGACACGACATCTGCTCCGCCGCCCGCGGTCGCGCCGTCGCAACCGGCTTGTCCGGCAGCTCCGGTCAGGCCGGCGCCAGCGGCCGTCGTCGTGACACCGCCCGCGCCGCCCGCCCCCGTCATGGCCGCTGCCACATCGCAGCCCGTTGTCTTGCCGCCGCCAAGACTCGAGGCGCCGAGCCCCGATCCGCCGAGAGTTGAGCTGCCGCGCATGGATCCGCCGAAGACCGTCCTGCTCGATCCGCCGCGCATGGAGGCGACGGCCGTCGCTCCGAGGCCCGACGAGACTTCATCGATCGCCCAGGTCAGCGATAACGAGCCGGCTTATTCGCCGCTCGGCGAATGGGAGAGCGCCGGCGCCAAGGGCACGGTTCGCATCGAACGCTGCGGCGCCGCGCTGTGCGGCTATGCGCTGACCGAAGCCTTGAGCCGGGGCGAAAGCGTGCTCGTCAACATGAAGCCGAAAACGCACGAGGCCTGGACCGGCAGCATCTACAGCCGTTCCAGCGGCAGCACCTATTATGGGACGATGACGCTGACGGCTTCCGGCAGGCTCCGCGTCGAAGCCTGCGCGCTCGGCCACTTCTGGTGCTCCGGCAACGACTGGACGCGCGTCGAGGAGCGGCAGCAGAAGGTGATCACGACATCACGGCAGTGGGGCGCAAGGTCGTAGCGTTTCTTTTACCCTCCCCTCCAGGGGAGTGTGGCAGCTTGCCCCTGTCCAATTTGTAATCGTCCTGCACCGAACCTGCTTCTCGCTTGCACGCGACCGATGGCTGATGACGCATGCAAGGAGAGCCAACATGAAACGTTTAGGCCTCATCGCCGCGCTGCTGATCGGCTGCGCGATCCCAGCCCACGCCGACACCGACATCTGGAACAACATGCTGAAGCAGCAGCGCGGCGACGATGCGCTGCATGTCGACAGCGCGTTCTGCGACGCGCAGCTCGGCGCGCCGCAGAACGGCACGGTGACCTCAGCGCAATACAAGCGCTGCATGCGCATGCGGGGCTGGCGCTTCAGTCATACGGATCGCGAGAAGGACGACGGCTATCCCGATCCCGATAATCCCGGTCTCGTCTGCCACGACTTCAAGATCGGCGGCGTCACGGGATCGTCCTGCTCGAATTTCTGAGCACGGCAATAGGTTCGACGGCCGGATGATCCGGCGCCGCCGGGCAATCCCGTGATGCGGTCGGTGATGTCTCTAGATCATGCCGAGCACGATGGCGCCGACAAAGGCCATGGCGAGGTACGCGGTAACAACGCTCAGTCTCCCGGCGAACGTCATAAAATCGCTCCCGCTGTTGCCCCCGTGCGAGCGCATTATAGTTAACAGAGAGTCTCTTTCCGAAAAAGTCAGCCTTGCTTCCGCTGCTGCCGGGCGGCGTATGCGTGTGCGCGCCGGTATGGTTAAAGAACACTAAAAATCAACACGTTGAAGAGTCTTTAAGTAAATTCACCGAACGTACGTGCATGACGCGCGGAGTTCGTTTGTATCTCGTCGGCTCCATCGTCCTTGTTTCGCTGGCGGGTTGCGGACGCGGCTTTTTCCAGGCCGAACGTGAACCGTGGCGGGCCGAGGCCGAGGCCGCATGCCTGAAATCGGGCGCGGTGAAAGAGGGGCCGGATCTCGTCCGCATCGACCCGATCTCGGGCCCCGGCATGTGCGGTGCCGAGTTCCCGTTGAAGGTCGCTGCCATCGGCGAAGCCTCGAGCAGCTATGGCTTTGCCGACGAGGAACTGCGCCCGCCGGGGAGCATCGGCAACCAGCCGCGGTGGCCGGTGACGCAGCCGCGATCGAACCCTCCGCAGAGCCAGAACTATCCCTCAGCCTCCTACCCGCAGCGGTCGAACTATCCCGAGAGCGCGGTGCGCCAGCCCTCCGGCTATGGCAACGCGGCCGGCCCGATGTCGCTGAACGCGCCCGGCGTGGCACAGCAAGAGGACGAGATCGACCTGCCGCCCGAAGGCACCGATGCCGCGGGCGCCGCACGCTACATGAATGCGCCGAGCTATCCGGCGCGGCCGGCGCCGTACTCGCAGGCGCCCGCGCAGCAACCTTTGCCGCGTCTTGGTCCGGCGCAGGGCAATCCCGTCATCGCCGTCGGCCCCGTCGCGATCAAGCCGACCGCGACGCTCGCCTGCCCGATCGTGTCCGAGCTCGATCGCTGGCTCGCCGACACCGTGCAGCCATCGGCGATGCGCTGGTTCGGCGCCCGCGTCGTCGAGATCAAGCAGATCTCCGCCTATTCCTGCCGTGGCATGAACGGCAACTCGCACGCCCACATTTCCGAGCACGCCTTCGGCAACGCGCTCGACATCGCCGCCTTCGTGCTCGCCGACGGTCGCCGCGTCACCGTGAAGGACGGCTGGCGCGGCATGCCGGAAGAGCAGGGGTTCCTGCGCGACGTGCAATCGGGCGCGTGCGCGCATTTCACCACGGTGCTCGCGCCGGGCTCGAACGTCTATCACTACGATCATATCCATGTGGATCTGATGCGCCGCGCCAGCCGCCGCCTGATCTGCCAGCCCGCCGCCGTCTCGGGCGACGAGGTCGCCGGCCGCGCCCAGCAGCGCAACCCTTACGCCGGTCGGCGTGATCCCTATGTCACGGGCTCGCTCGGAACGCGCAAGAGCGCGACGCGCAAGCAGGAAGAGGACGAGTACGCCGACGAGTAAGATGACCGCCGATATCGTCCGCTATCTCACCCATCCGCAGGTGCAAATCGATCCCGCCGTGCCGGTGCCGCAATGGGGCCTGAGTTCGGTCGGTCGCGCGCGCGCCGAAGCGCTGGCGAATGCGGGCTGGCTCGCGAGCACCACGCAGATCGTCTCGAGCGCCGAGCGCAAGGCGATCGAGACCGCGGAGATCATCGCAGGCCGCCTCGGACTCATGATCGAGATCCGCGAGGCCATGCATGAGAACGACCGTTCGGCGACCGGCTTCCTGAAACCGGCCGAGTTCGAGGAGGTCGCCGACCAGTTTTTCGCGCAGCCACATCTCAGCGTCCGCGGCTGGGAGCGCGCCGTCGATGCGCAGGCGCGCATCGTGCGCGAGACCGAGGCGGTGCTCGCCCGCAACCGTCCCGGCGATGTTCTCTTCGTCGGCCACGGTGCCGTCGGCACGCTGCTGTTCTGTCACCAAGCCGGTCATGCCATCGATCGCGTTCACGATCAGGCGGCCGGCGGCGGCAATTGCTTCGCATTCACCCGGGAGGGGCGCCGCGTCCTGCATGGGTGGCGCAAGATGGAAGAGATCGGGGCCTAGCTCCGGGGTGCCGGGCAGTCACTTCGAGGCCGGCTTCGACGGTGCGGGGACCAGCCCCATGCACCGCTGCACCTCGCCCGGAACGTTGTAGGTCCGCATGATATGGCGGCTGTCGCGCAAGCCGGTCGCCTCACGTTGCACCACGAGCATCCAGAGCGCCTGGCCGGCTTCCATCACCAGCTTGCGCCTCGCCGGTTGCATCGAGGTCGGCGTCTCCGCGTGCGCGTGCGCGGCGTCGAATTCGCGCAAGCGCGCAAGGCTCTGTTCGAGTGCACTGCCCATCCGTCCAAGCGCTGAGGCCTGTTCCTGGACGATCTCGTAATGGAGGATATCGACAGGCGGGCGAAGATCACGGGACATGGCGCTTAATATAGTGCCGCGGCAGCGGCCTGCGCAACGCGTGGCCCGCTGCTGCTACGTCGCGCGGTACGCCGCCAGAAACATCCGCGTCGCGCTGTCGACGACCTCGGTCATGCGCTCTTCCGAAGGCGCGGGCGCGGCCTGGAAAACGAACGGCAGGAAGAGCGAGGCCTTGCACAGCTCCATGAACTGCGACGCGGCAAGGTCGCAATCGTCGATCTTGAGATCGCCGGAAGCGACATGGATTTTGAGATATTCGGAGAGCCGGTTGATGGTCTTGTCCAGCACGCGCAGATAATAGCGGCGGCCCACGTCAGGCATGCGCTCGGCGATCGCCATCACGGTGCGGATCGCCGAACCGCCGCCGGGCCGGCACAGCAGATGGATATAGGCCCGGCCAAAATCCTTCAGCGTGGTCTCGGCGTCGCGCGCGGGATCGAAATTGAAAACGACCTGGCCGTGCTGGAGCGCCTCCTGCTCGAGGATGGCTTCGAACAGCGCGCATTTGTCGGCGAAGTAGACGTAGAGCGTGCCCTTGGAGACCTGCGCGGCGCGCGCGATCTCGCCCATGCTGGCGCCGTCGAAACCGAGATCCATGAACACCTTGCGGGCTCCGTCCAGGATCTGGCGGCGCTTGGAGCTGTCCTCCTCCTGGACGACGTGGAGATGTTCGCGGCCGGCTACAACCATTGGTTCAGCGTCTCGGAAGGTTTCTGGATCGGGCTCGACCCATGAAACCCAAATAAAGGATTCGGGCCAGTAGGGTCCTGCCCGGGAATATTATCTATGTTGACCGAACCGTTCGGTCAATGATATTTGGGATGGGCGAGAGGGAACCGGCCGCAGGACGGCCGTCCCTGGTCGCTGCTTTTTTGTTGGGGAGGCCTTTATGGCCGTATCGAGAGACCAGGCTGCGCGTGTCCTTCGCCAGGAAGCGGTGGAGACGACGCCGGGGCAGGCCGGCAGTGAAGCTGCGACCGAGAAATCCGTCGCCCTTGCCGAGCAGTTGCGCTCTCATGTGGCCGAGGAAACCAAGCGCCGCACCAATGAGGCGCCGGAGACGCCCGTGACCGACAAGCCGGCTGCACCCGCTGCCGCCGACGCGCCGAAGCCCGGCAAGCGCAAATTCGTCCTGATGGGTGTTGGCCTCGTGCTGGCGCTCGCGGCCGGGAGCTATGCCGGCTACTACACGCTGGTCGGCCGCTTCTACGTCGCCACCGACGACGCCTATGTCCGCGCCAACAACACCATGCTGGGCGCGCGCGTTGCCGGCCACATCTCTTCGATCCTCGCCGGCGACAACACGACCGTGCGCGCCGGCGACGTCGTCTTCCGCATCGATGACGGCGACTACAAGATCGCGGTCGATGCCGCCGCGACCAGGATCGCGACCCAGCAGGCCACCATCGATCGCATCGGCCGCCAGATTGCAGCGCTCGACAGCCAGGTTGCACAGGCCAAGGCGCAGCTCGTCTCGGCCGAGGCGGGCCTCAAGCGCGCCGATCTCGATTATGAGCGCCAGCAGGCGCTGAGCAGCAAGGGCTTTGCTTCGCGCGCCACGTTCGAAAGCTCGGAAGCCGGACGCGACCAGGGCGCCGCCGCGGTCAAGGCCGCCCAGGCCGCCTACGACGTCGCGGTCAGCAATGTCCACGTCACCAAGGCGCAGCAGGCCGAAGCGCAGGCGCAGCTCGCCGAGCTCAAGACCTCGCTCGCCAAGGCCGAGCGCGATCTCGCCTTCACCGCGGTGCGCGCGCCGGTCGACGGCACGTTCTCGAACCGCCTCGTCAGCGCCGGCGACTTCGTCGCGGTCGGCCAGCGCCTCGGCAACATCGTGCCGCTCGACGACGTCTATATCGATGCCAATTTCAAGGAAACGCAGCTCAAGCGCATCCGTCCCGGCCAGCCGGTGACAATCAAGGTCGATGCCTACGGCATGCGCAAGTTCTCCGGAATCGTCGACAGCATCGCAGCGGGCGCGGGCTCGGTGTTCACGCTGCTGCCACCCGACAACGCCACCGGCAACTTCACCAAGATCGTGCAGCGCGTGCCGGTCCGCATCCGCGTGCCGAAGTCGGTGGCGAAGCAGAACCTGCTCCGCGCCGGCATGTCGGTGTATGCGACCGTCGATACCAACAAGGGCGCGGCCGACGCCGACAGCGAGATCGATCTCGACGATCCCACCGCGATCCACCCGCAGTAGCCACAAATCGAGCGCTGCGAGGTCAGACCATGGCCAACGCCACCACCGCCTCACCCGCCATGATGGCGAACCCCGACTCGGAGCGCATCGCGCCGAAGCGGCTGTTCGCCTTCATCATCATGGTGTTCGGGATGTTCATGTCGATCCTGGACATCCAGATCGTCTCGGCGTCCCTCAGTGAAATCCAGGCCGGCCTGTCGGCAAGCTCCAGCGAGGTCGCCTGGGTCCAGACCGCCTATCTGATCGCCGAGGTGATCGCGATCCCGCTGTCGGGCTTTTTGTCGCGCGCTTTCGGCACGCGGCTGCTGTTCGCGATCTCGGCCGCGGGCTTCACGGCCTCGAGCCTGCTCTGCGGCTTCGCCACCACGATCGAGGAGATGATCCTCTGGCGTGCCCTTCAGGGCTTTTTGGGCGCCGGCATGATCCCGACCGTGTTCGCCTCGGCCTATACCGTATTCCCGCGCTCCAAATTCCACATCGTCGGTCCCATCATCGGGCTTGTTGCGACCCTGGCTCCCACGATCGGCCCGACGGTCGGCGGCTACATCACCGATCTGATGTCGTGGAACTGGCTGTTCTTCATCAACGTCGTGCCCGGCATCGGCATCACCCTGGGCGTGCTGGCGCTGGTCGATTTCGACGAGCCGCATTTCGAGCTGCTCGACCGCTTCGACTGGTGGGGCCTGCTCTTCATGGCCGGCTTCCTCGGCACGCTGGAATACGTGCTGGAGGAAGGTCCGCAACATGAGTGGATGCAGGACACGTCCGTTGCGATCTGCGCCTGGATCTGCGCGATCTCGGCCATCGCCTTCTTCTGGCGCGTCTTCACCGCGGCCGAACCGATCGTCAATTTGCGCACCTTCTCCAACCGCAATTTCGCGATCGGCTGCGTCCTGCAGTTCTGCATCGGCATCGGCCTCTACGGCCTGACCTACATCTATCCGCGCTATCTCGCCGAGGTGCGCGGCTACAGCGCCCTGATGATCGGCGAGACCATGTTCGTCTCCGGCATCACCATGTTCCTGGTCGCGCCGCTGGTCGGCCGTCTCATGGTGAAGGTCGACATGCGCTACATGATCGCGTTCGGCCTCGTCGTGTTCGCGATCGGCTCCTACCAGATGACATGGATCACGCGCGACTACGATTTCTACGAGCTGCTGGTGCCGCAGATCCTGCGCGGCATCGGCATGATGTTCGCGATGGTGCCGACCAACAACATCGCGCTCGGAACGCTGGCACCCGACAGGGTGAAGAACGCCTCCGGCCTGTTCAACCTGATGCGCAATCTCGGCGGCGCGGTCGGCCTTGCCGTCATCAACACCGTGCTCAACAATCGCACCGACCTGCACATCACCCGCCTTCAGGAGCGGGTGACCTGGGGCAATGCGACCGCGACCGAAACCCTGACCATGTTCATGCAGAAATTCCAGGGGCTCGGCGATTCCACGCTGATGGCGATGAAGCAGCTCAGCCAGATCGTGCACCGCCAGGCCGTGGTGATGAGCTTTGGCGACGCCTTCTTCGCGCTGACGCTGTTTTATCTCGGCCTCAGCCTGCTGGTCACGCTGCTGAGCAAACCGGCATCGATGACCGGTGGCGGCGACGCGCATTAGGCAAGCGGCTTACGAGGTGTCATCGCCCGCGGAGGCGGGCGATCCAGTACTCCGCGGCGGAAGTTGTGTGAGCTAACTATCGCCGCGGAGTACTGGATGCCCCGGTCAAGCCGGGGCATGACAGCGGAGATTGAGGCGGCGGTGATGCCGGACCAAGGCGCCACGCACCAAATTGCAACACTCGTCCGTGATCTTTCGGGAGCCCCGTTGCAAACCGGAAACGATACATCTATAAAGCGCACCTCATTGAAGCCAACCGGGGAGGGATTTGCATGATTTCGTCGCATTCGCAGATCGTACGCCCGCGCTCGATGATCGCCTGGTTCGGTATGTACGCGGCCTGTTAGAGGCCCCTTCCGCCAGATTCGATCGGGTCACGAGTCCCGATCTCTCCACTTCCCAAGTCAAAATCAGTTGTGAGTGACGCCGGTCAGCCCTCCGTGGCGGGCTTGCGTCCGTCGATGGAGCCGGCCCGCGCCGAAAGCGGCCGGATAATGTCATGACCTCTCTGTCAAAAAGGCCCGCAGCCATACGCGTGGTGCTGCCCTTCGTATTCCGGCACTGGCTGAAGCAGCCCGGACGCGGCCTGATCGTGGCCGGCGGCCTGCTGGGCGCAACCATCGCCGACCTGTTCATGCCGGTATTCTCCGGACATCTGGTCGATGCGCTGACGCGCGGCTCGTCCGATCCCGACGCGCGCCGCGCGGCGCTGGTCGCGTTCGGCGCCATCGTGGCGCTCGGTGCGGCCTCCGTGGTGCTGAGGTTGATCGGTCTCCAGGCGATCGTTCCGTTCACGCTCAAGATCATGTCGGATGTCGCCCAGGAGGCCTTCACGCGCGTCCAGCGCTTCTCGACCGACTGGCACGCCAACTCCTTTGCCGGCTCCACCGTGCGCAAGATCACCCGCGGCATGTGGGCGCTCGACCTGCTCAACGACACCATCCTGATGGCGTTGGCGCCGTCTCTGCTGGTGTTAATCGGCTCCATGGTCCTGATCGGCCTGCACTGGACGTCGCTCGGCGCGGTGATCGCGGTGGGCGCGCTTTTCTACGTCGCCATTACCGTGCTGTTCTCGACGCGCTACATCGCGCCGGCCGCGCGCGTCTCCAACGCGTGGGACACCAAGGTCGGCGGTACGCTGGCGGACGCGCTGACCTGCAACGCCGTGGTGAAATCCTTCGGCGCCGAAGCGCGCGAGGATACGCGGCTCGCCCGCGTCATCAACCGCTGGCGCGTGCGCGTGCGGCGGACCTGGTTTCGCTACAACTACACGGCCATGGCGCAGCTCTCGCTGCTGCTATGCCTGCGTGCGTCCGTGATCGGCGGCTCGGTGCTGCTGTGGATGTCCGGGCACGCCTCGCCCGGCGACGTCACCTATGTGCTGACGAGCTATTACGTCATCCACGCCTATCTGCGCGACGTCGGCATGCACATCAACAACCTCCAGCGCTCGGTCAACGACATGGACGAATTGGTGGCGATCCATGGCGAGCCGATCGGGATTGCCGATGCGGCCAGTGCGCGGCCGATCGCGATCGAGGCCGGCGAGATCGTGTTCGACGACGTCACGTTCCACTATGGCGGCCACCGCGCGCCACTGTATGACGGACTGTCGGTCACGATCCGCGCCGGCGAGCGCGTCGGCCTGGTCGGCCGCTCCGGCTCCGGCAAGACGACCTTCGTCAAGCTGGTGCAGCGGCTCTACGACGTCTCCGGTGGCCGCGTGCTGATCGACGGGCAGGACATCGCGCTCGCTACGCAGCAATCGCTGCGCAGCCAGATCGCGATCGTGCAGCAGGAGCCGATCCTGTTCCACCGCACGCTTGCGGAGAACATCGCCTATGGCCGGCCCGGTGCCAGCCTGGAGGCCATCGAGCATGCGGCGCGGCTGGCGAATGCGCACGACTTCATCCTGCGCCTGCCGAAGGGCTACGGCACGCTGGTTGGCGAGCGCGGCGTGAAGCTGTCGGGCGGCGAGCGGCAGCGCGTGGCGCTGGCGCGCGCCTTCCTGGCGGACGCGCCGGTGCTGATCCTGGACGAGGCGACCTCGAGCCTCGATTCGGAATCGGAGGCGCTGATCCAGCAGGCGATGGAGCGGCTGATGAAGGGCCGGACCTCGATCGTGATCGCGCACCGGCTGTCGACGGTGCGCAGCCTCGATCGGATCCTGGTGTTCGACCGCGGCGAGATCGTCGAGCAAGGCACCCATGCCATGCTCGCGAGCAAACCAGGGGGCATCTATCGCGGTCTGTTCGAGCGCCAGGTGGTGGAGCTCGGGCGCATCGCAGCGGCGGAATGAGAGGCGCGCGGCAGCGGGACGCAAGTCCCGCGGTCACGCCGTTAAGGATGGAATGAGATGAAGGACCTGACGCGCGGCTCCATCGTGAGCCACATCCTGAGCATGGCGCCTCCGATCGTGGTCGGCATGATCACGATCATGATCTGTCAGCTCGTCGATCTGTATTTCGTCTCGGGTCTGGGCGAGGCGGCGATCGCCGGCGTCGCGGCGGCCGGCAATGCGGGCTTTCTGGTCAATGCGCTGATGCAGGTGCTCGGCGTCGGCACGGTTGCGCTGATGGCGCATGCCGTGGGGCGGAAGGACCGCGGCGACGCCAATCTGGTCTTCAACCAGTCGGTCGTCCTGTCGGTGCTGTTCGGGATCCTGACATTGGTCGCGGGCTTCGCGCTGTCGCGCCCCTACATGCGCGCGGTTGCAGCCGACGAAGCTACGGTCGAAGCCGGTACCGTCTATCTGCTCTGGTTCATGCCGGCGCTGGCGCTGCAATTCGCCACGCAAGTGATGGCGTCCGCATTGCGGGCGACCGGCATCGTGCGGCCGAGCATGCTGGTGCAGGCGCTGGCCGTGGTCATCAACATCGCGCTGGCGCCGGTGCTGATCACGGGCTGGGGCACCGGACATGCGCTCGGTGTGGCCGGTGCCGGCCTTGCCAGCTCGATCGCCGTCTTCGTCGGCGTGCTGATGCTGCTCGGCTATTTCCTCAAGCTGGAGCGCTACGTCGCGTTTCACCCCGAGCAATGGCGGCCGCAGCTGCGGCAGTGGAAGAGAATCCTCAATGTCGGCCTGCCCGCCGGCGGGGAATTTGCGATGATCTTCATCATCATGGCCGTGGGCTATTACGTGCTGAGCATTTTTGGCCCGGCGGCGCAGGCGGGGTTTGGCATCGGGACGCGTCTCCTCGGGCTGATCCAGATGCCGGCGCTCGCCATCGCCCTCGCAGCAGGGCCCATCGCCGGCCAGAATTTCGGCGCCGGCAATGGAGCACGTGTGCGGGAGACCTTTGTCAAGGCGTCGCTTATCGCGACCGCCGTGATGATTGTCTTCATGATCCTCGCGCAGTTCGCACCCGGTCTGTTGCTTGCCGGCTTCTCGAGGGATCAGGAGACGATGGGGGTTGCGTCGCTGTTCCTGCGCCTCGTCTCGCTCAACATGGTGGCGCAGGGGCTGATCTTTACCTGCTCCAGCATGTTTCAGGGGCTTGGCAACACCAAGCCGGTGTTGTGGACCTCGGCGACGCGGGTTCTCACCTATTCCGTGCCGTCGATCTGGCTCTCGACGTGGCCGGGCTTCCGGATGGAGCATGTCTGGTATTTGTCGATCGCGACGACCACGCTACAGGCCGCCCTGAGCGTGTGGCTGTTGCTCCGGGAGTTCAGAAAGCGTCTTGCGCTGCCGGCACAGGAGAAGACCGCGAAGCCGGCAAATCCCGAGCCGGTTGTGCCTCCCATGCGCGAGCCCGCGTAGCAGATCGAACGGACGCGCGCTTGTCGCCCACCCACGGCTCCGGCTAGTTTGCCGCGCCGTGGGTGGGCCGCGAATCTGCAAGGGACTGCAATGACCGAGGTGTTGAACGAGCAAGGACGAGCGTCCTGGCTCTCCGCGATCTGGGCGGCGCGCTACCGCACACCGGCCCGCTTCGTTGCGCTGGTCGCGTTGCTGCTGCCCTGGAGCACCACCGGCGTGACTTTTGCGCTCGTGCCGTGGCTGATCGCCTTTGCTTTCATCGACCTTCGCGAGCTCCCGCGCTCGCTGCTGCGCCCGATTTGCCTGCTGCCGATCGCGCTGTTCGTGCTGGCACTCGTCGGCACGCTCTGGTCGGTTGCGCCCTGGGCCGAGCGGCTGCACGCGCTCGGGCCGCCGGCAAAACTGCTGGTGATCCCGCTGCTGATCTACCAATTCGAGCGCTGGCCCTACGGCAAATGGGTTTTTGCGGCGTTCCTGGTCTCCTGCACGCTGCTCATGCTGTACTCCTTCACTGTTGCGATCGATCCCAGGCTCTCGCTCAAGCTCTATCTGTCGCGCGGGCCCTACCAGGTCGAGAGCGGGATTGCCGTGCGCAACTATATCGACCAGAGCCAGGAATTCGCGCTCTGTGCGATTGCGCTGGTGTACCCGATCGTGACGCTGGTCCAGCAGGGCCGCGTTCGGATCGCGGCGTTGTTCGCCGTATTGGCGCTCGGCTTCCTCGCCAACATGATGTTCGTCGTGGTCTCGCGCACGGCGCTGGTGACGCTGCCGGTCCTGCTCGTGGTGTTTGCACTGCTGCATCTGCGCTGGCGGGCGGCGCTCGTCGCCGGCGCTGCGACGGCGTTGATCGCCGTAGCGCTCTGGGCCGTCTCGCCGCATCTGCGCGCGACCGTCGGCAAGTTCCAGAGCGATTACGAAAGGAGCCTGGAGGCCGACAACAATTCGATCAGCGGCATGGGCTCGCGTCTCGAATACTGGCGGAAGTCCCTGAGGTTTATCGCCGACGCGCCGCTGATCGGCCACGGCACAGGCTCGATCCGCGGTCTGTTCGCCGGCGTGGCCGCCAATCCGCACGACGACCCGCTGCGCGGCGAGATCGTCAGCAACCCGCACAATCAGACCCTCAGTAATGCCGTGCAGTGGGGCGTCGTCGGCGTGCTGGTCCTCTACGCGCTGTGGATCGCGCACCTTCTGATGTTTCGCGGCGAGGGACTGGCCTGCTGGATCGGCATGTTGGTTGTGGTGCAGAACATGCTGTCCTCACTGCTCAACACGCATCTGTTCGATTTCACCTCGGGCTGGATCTACGTGCTCGGTGTCGGCGTCGCCGGCGGCATGGCGCTCGCCGCGAAGAGGATGCAGATCTAAAGCGCTGCAAGGCTGTTCCGGACGAGGGTGAGGCCCGACAGGAACAACAGGCCGAGCACGACATCGCCAAAATGCTTGTCGTTCAGTGCGTGATAGACGCGGGCGCCGGCCCAGGCGCCGATCAGCGTGCCCGGGAAGGCGACCAGCGCGAGCCAGACCACCTTGAATGCGACGAGGCCCGACGCCGTCTGCAACACCAGCGCGGTCGCGAGCACGGTGAAATTGAAGAGCTGGAAGATGCCGCGCCGCTCGTGCTTGTTCCAGCCGCGGATATTGGCCCAGAGGATCGGAAGCGGCCCGGACAATCCGGCGAGGCCGCCGAGAATGCCGCCGGCAAAGCCGATCGCGCCGTCGGCGATGCGGCCACCGAACGTCACGGCGAGGGGCCTCTTGTTGAGATAGAGAGCGGTCGAAAAGATCAGGATCAGCACGCCGACGCTCAGCTTGAACACTTTTGGATCGGCGGAGGCGATCAGCATGGTGCCGAGCGGCACGCCGATCAGCCCCCCGATCAGGAACGGCCAGACCAGCGACAGGTCGAAACTCTTCCACATCGACGGCAGCGTCGAGGTCTGCGCGATCACCGAGCAGATCAGCACCAGCGGCACCGCGAGCGAGGGCGGCAGGACGTAGAGCCAGATGCCGAGCGCCATCAGCGCGGTCCCGAAGCCGGCCAGTCCCGAGACGAAGCCGCCGGCCAGCGCGCCGAACAGCAGCAGCGCATAAGTGAGCGTTTCCAACAGATTGTCCTTGTCGCAATGGGCGATCCCGAACTGTTGATCGCCAACGCCCGCATAGCACGGCTGCGGCCGTGCAGGTCAATTCCAAAACCGCACGCAAGCGTGATCCTCAACCGCGGGCATTCGCCAAAGGCAGGCCTACATGATGACCATACTTCAATCCGGGGGCCTGCCCGACGCCATGATGCGCTCTCATTGGCCTTTCCCCGAACGAGATGATGGAGAACGACCATGACCCGCACGAAGATTGCCGTTGCAGCCGCGCTGCTGTCTGCGGCGGCCCTGATGCCGACGATGGCGCAGGCGCAGTTCTCCGAACCCGCGGCCTATCAGGCCGCCCATCCCGACCGCGATGTGCTGAACGGCGGCCAGCTCACGCCTGCGGCGCGCGCGGCTCGTGGCGAGACAGTGGCACCGAGCGAGGCCTATGCGGCTTATTCGTCAGGCGTGACGCCGGTCGTTCGCCCGCGCCACCGCCGTCACCACCAATAAGAAGAGTCTAGACGATCTGCCTGGTGTCGGCCGGCCTGTGCAGCGCGCCGACCAGGATGCGCAGCGCTTCCGTCAGTTCCGATCGATTGCGCGCGGCGCCGAGCGAGACGCGCGCGGCATGCGGCGGTGTTCCGTCCACAGTGAAGGCATCGCCGGCGACGACTGCAAGTCCGTTCCGCAACAGATGCGCGGCGACGTCGGGGCGGCCTTCCGGCAGCCGCAGCCAGAGATGGTGGGCGGCGGGCTTGGCCAGGAACTGAATGCCTTTCAGCGCGCGCTGCGCAAGCTGCTGGCGGCCGATCGCCTCGTTGCGGATGGCGGTGATGATGCGATCGGCGATGCCGGTCTCGATCCAATGCGTCACCAGCGCGACCATCAGCGGCGCCGGCATCTGCACGGTGGCCTGCAAGCCGGCACGCATGTCCCGCTGCGCGGCGTTGTCGGGTGTCACGAGATAGGCGACGCGTAGCGCCGGCGCGATGCATTTCGACAGCGTGGTCGCGAGATAGGTCCGCTCCGGAATGAGGTTTGCGATCGGCGATGCCGAACGGTCGAGCAGCCCGTAGGCATCGTCCTCGATCAGCGTCATATCGGAATCGCTGATGATCTTTGCGATGGCGTTGCGCCGTTCGGTGGACAGCGTCGCGGTGGTTGGATTGTGCAGCGTCGGAATGAGATAGACGGCCTTCGGCCTGTGCGCGCGACAGGCCTTCGCCAGCGCATCGGGCAAGATGCCGCCATCATCCATGGCGATACCGACGAGCTTGACGCCGAGCCGCACCGCGGCGGCCTTGATGCCGGGGAAGGTGAGCGCTTCCGTCAGCACGACGTCGCCGGGCCGCGCGAGCTGAGCGAGCAGGTTGAACAGGATCGTCTGCGTACCGGGAAAGATCACGAGCCTGTCGGCGTGCGCGTGCGGAACCCGTGCACGCATCCAGCGGGCCGCGACCTCGCGCTCATGCGCGCTGCCGCCGGGCGGCTGATAGTTGAGATGCGCCGTCAGGCCTGATTGTGCGCGGATGGCTTCCATCCCGGCAATGATCCGCTCGTCGAGTTGCGCTTCGAGCGGATGCGGCGGCACGTTCATCGAGAGGTCGATCGCGACCGGATGCGGCAGGTCGACCGCGCGGCGCGCGCTGGTCTCGGATACGAATGAGCCTTGTCCGACACGGGCTTCCATGATGCCGCGGCGCCGCGCCTCGGTGTAGGCACGCGTCACCGTGGTGAGGTCGATGCCGAGGGCCTTGGCCAGCGCGCGCTGCGTCGGCAGCTGCTGGCCGCGCACCAGCCGGCCCGCGGCGATGTCGGCCTCCATGGCCTCGACGATGCGCTGGTAGCGCGGCCCGCTCAGCTCCGAGATTGTAGGGGTCCAATCCATGCAATTTAGGCCCATATCCTTTGAATGTATGGATACAAGATATTATTGTATGGATCAGCGAAAAGGAAGAGGTGCTGTCATGGCAACCGGTTCAGTCTCTCTCACGAAGGCGATGTGGCGCGGCTTCTTGGGCAAGTGCCCGAACTGCGGCGAAGGACACATGTTCGGCCGTTTCCTGAAAGTCGCGGACAGCTGCGACCATTGTGGCGAGGAGCTGTTTCACCAGCGCGCCGATGACTTCCCGGCTTATCTGGTGATGGTCGTTGTTGGTCACCTCGTCGTGCCGGCGATCCTCGCGGTTGAGACGGCCTACGCGCCGGCGGTCTGGCTGCAACTGGCCGTGTGGTTGCCGGTGACGCTGTTCGCTTCGCTCGCGCTGCTGCAGCCGACCAAGGGCGCCATCGTCGGCCTGCAATGGCAGATCGGCATGCATGGTTTTGAGGCGGGCAAGCTGCGGCGCGAGGCCGTCGCGCCCGTCCTCGTGAAGGCGAACACCCGCGCGGCCTGAGAGGCCGCAGCGTTTACATCGCGCGCGCGGCCGCTACACTCCATCGTAGAAACAAGAACGATGGAAACGCCGATGGCCGCACGCGCGAAGACTTTTCTGCTCTGTCATGGCGCATGGTCCGGCGGATGGGCCTGGAAGAAGATGCATCCGCTGATGGCGCAGGCCGGCCACCGCCTGGTGGCGCCGACCTACACCGGGCTCGGCGAACGCGCGCATCTCGCGAGTCCCGCGATCGATCTGGATACGCATATCCAGGACATCCTCAACGTCATCAAGTTCGAGGACCTCGACGACATCGTGCTGCTCGGCCACAGCTATGGCGGCATGGTCGCGACCGGTGTTGCCGACCGCGCGCGCGAGCGCGTGGCGCAGCTGATCTATCTCGACGCCTTCGTGCCGCGTGACGGCCAGTCGCTGTTCGATCTCAACGAGGGCGGGCGCGAGCCGATGCGCAAGGCGGCTGCCGCAGGCGACGGCTACCGCATCCCGCCGAATCCGCCGCCGCCCGATACGCCGCAGGCCGATCTCGACTGGCTCAATGCGCGCCGCATCAACATGCCGATCAAATGTTTCGAGACCAGGCTCAAGCTCGAACACGGCGAGCCGGCGATCCCGCGCAGCTACATCTATTGCAAGCGCATTCCGCCGGGCGATGTGTTCGGGCAGTTCGCGAAGCGCACGAAGAACGAGGAGGGCTGGCGCTATTTCGAACTCGATGCCAGTCATGCGCCGAACGTGACAGCGCCCGAGGCTTTGATGGCGGTGTTGGAGAAGATTGTGGCCTAGTTCACCCTCGTCATTCCGGGCTCTCGCTTCGTCGCGCCTCGGAATGACAACGGTGAAAAATGGTGAGGGGTCCGATGCGGTCAGCATCGAACCCCTCGTTGCAAGATATCAGCCGGCCTGTAAGCCGGGTTCTGTAAGGCACCGTCCGCTTGCGCGAACGATACGTGACGGCCATTCCTCTGGGACCATGTTTGCACATGGCCTCGAGCAACCTACCCGGACGGCGGGCCTGACATCGCCCCGCGGCGTTATCGCTTGCGCGAACAGCCCGCTACGCCGTCCCTATTCGGTTTTGCTCCCGGTGGGGTTTACCATGCCGGCTCCGTTGCCGGAGCCGCGGTGCGCTCTTACCGCACCTTTTCACCCTTACCTGCCTACGCAGCTTGCGCTGCTACGGCACGGCAGGCCCGAGGGCTTGCCGCGCCAGAGCCCCGAAGGGGCGTCGGCGGGCGGTTCGTTCTCTGTGGCACTTTCCCTGGGGTTGCCCCCGCCGGACGTTATCCGGCACCGTATGTCAAGGGAGCCCGGACTTTCCTCCCCGGCGGCCTTTCGGCACCTGCCGGAGCGGCCGTCCGGCCGACTGACCGGCTACGCATGGGGCATTTGTGACGGTTCCGTCAAGCAGAGATCGCCGCGCAAGCCGGCTGCGAATAATTTATCCTGAACATGTCGTTGGGCGTGGGCCCAGTTCGACTGGATGCCGGCAATCCAGCCGAGCAACAGGAGTTAAGCGATGCAGTATTTGCTGCTGATCTACCGGAACGAAGCTCAACAGAGCAAGATGGACCCCGCAGATTACCAGAAGCTGTTGGCGGAGTATTCCGCCTACACCCAGTCCATCGTCCAGAGCGGCAACTTCAAGGCCGGCGACGGGCTCCAGCCGACCTCGACTGCGACCACCGTTCGCGTTCGCGACGGCAAGGTACTCGCGACCGATGGTCCGTTCGCCGAGACCCGCGAGCAACTCGGCGGCTATTATCTCGTCGAGGCGAGAGACCTCGACGCAGCGATCGCGATGGCCGCGCGGATTCCCGGAGCCAGGGACGGCTCGATCGAAGTCAGGCCCGTGATGATCTACAAATGATCTCGTCCCCTGATATCGAATAATTATCCCGAGGATGTCGTTTGATGTTGGCCCCGTTCGACTGGATGTCGGCAATCAGGCCGAACAACAGGAGTAAGCCATGCAGTACCTACTGCTGATCTACCGGAACGAAGCGAAAATGATCAACATGTCCCCCGCGGACCGTCAGGCGCTGTCGGCGGAGTACGGCACTTACACGCAGTCCATCGTCCAGAGCGGCCATTTCAAGGCCGGCGACGGGCTTCAGCCGACCACGACGGCGACCACCGTGCGCGTGCGCGAGGGCAAGACCCTGACGACCGACGGTCCCTTCGCGGAGACTCGCGAGCAGCTCGCCGGCTACTATCTGGTCGAGGCCAAGGATCTGGACACCGCCGTCGGACTGGCTGCTCGGATTCCCGAGGCCAAAGAGGGATCCATCGAAGTCAGGCCGGTCATGATCTACAAGTGATCTGTCCTGCCGACATCGCTCGGATTTTTCGCGACGAGGCGGGGCGGGTGCTTGCCACGCTGATCCGCCTCGTCGGCGATTTCGATCTCGCCGAGGACGCGCTCCAGGATGCCTTCGCGGTCGCGCTGGAGCGCTGGTCGGCGGGCGAGGTGCCCGATAATCCGCGCGCCTGGCTGGTCAATGTCGGTCGCAACAAGGCGATCGATCGCATCCGGCGGCAGGCCGTGTTCCGCGGCAAGCAGCGGGCGCTCGTGCATGAGCTCGAGTTCAACGCGCAGGCGCCCGACGAGCCGACAGCAACGCTCGATGACGATATGCTGCGGCTGATCTTCACGTGCTGCCATCCAGCCTTCGCCATCGAGGTCCAGGTCGCGCTGACGCTGCGCACCGTCTGCGGGCTGTCCATGGCGCAGGTCGCGCGCGCCTTTCTCGTCGGCGAGGATGCGATGGCGCAGCGCCTCGTCCGCGCCAAGCAGAAGATCAGGCTCGCCGGCATTCCTTATGAAGTGCCCGAGCACGCCGCGCTTGCGCCGCGGCTCAACGGCGTGCTCGCCGTGATCTATCTCGTCTTCACCGAAGGCTATGTTGCGACCTCGGGCGCGGATTTGATGCGGCCCGATCTCGCGGTCGAAGCGATCAGGCTCGGCCGGTTGCTCGACCGGCTGATGCCGGATCGCGCCGGGATCAAAGGCCTGCTCGCCTTGATGTTACTGCACGATGCGCGCCGTGCCGGGCGCGAGACCACAGCCGGCGACGTCGTTCTGCTGGAAGAGCAGGATCGTTCGCTCTGGAATTGTGTGCAGATCGAGGAAGGTCTGCGTCTCGTGGACGACGCGCTCCGCGTGCCTGGCCGCCCGCAGCCCTATGCTGTGCAGGCCGCGATCGCCGCGCTGCATGCCCGTGCGCCGAGCTACGAGCAGACCGACTGGCCGCAGATCGCTGGCCTCTACGAAGTGCTCTTGCGCATCAATCCGTCGCCGGTGATCGAGCTTAACCACGCCGCCGCAGTCTCGATGGTCGACGGCCCGGCGCGCGCGCTCGATCTCGTCGATGCGACCGCCGCGCGCGGCGGGCTTCGTGGCTACGAGCTGTTGCCCGCGGTGCGCGCGGATCTGTTGCGACGGCTTGGGCGCAAGGACGAAGCGCGCGAGGCGTATGTCGCCGCGACGGCGGCGACGCAGCTGGAGCCGCTACGGCGGCTGTATGCGCGACGGATGCGGGAGATGGAGTAGTCGCCACACATTCCGTCATTGCGAGGAGCGAAGCGACGAAGCAATCCAGACTGTTTCCACGGAGGCAGTCTGGATTGCTTCGCTGCGCTCGCAATGACGAACGCCATTACTTCGCCGCGACTGCCGTCGCATCCGCCGGCAGGCTCGCGAGCAACGCCTGCAATGTCGACAGCGTCGAGTGATCCGCGACACCATCGAGCCGCGCGGGGCGGAAATGGCGCTGGAAGGCGGTGACGACTTCCATCGTCGCGGCGTCGTATTTGCCGGTCAGCGGCACGCCGTAGCCGTATCGGGCGAGCGCCTGCTGCAGGCTCAGCACCTCGTCGCTGATGGTGCCGAGCATCAGGCTCTCGCCGCGCACGACCGGCGCGGGCGTCACCCAGTGTCCGACGCCGGAATTGGCCAGCGAATGCCACGGAAATTTCTCGCCGGGATCCTTCTTGCGCGCCGGCGCGACGTCGGAATGGCCGAGCACCCGGTGCGCGGCGACGTTGCGGCGAAGCATGATGCCGCGGCACAACGTGATCACGGCGGCGATCTGGCGCGACGGATATTCCGGATAGCCCCAGTCATGGCCGCGATTGATGATCTCGATGCCGATCGAGCAGGAGTTGATGTCGTCCTCGCCGGCCCAGGACGAGACGCCCGCGTGCCATGCGCGCTTGGCCTCGGGCACGCATTGCACGATGCGGCCGTCCTCCAGCACGACGTAATGCGCCGACACTTCGGTGCCCGCCGTGCACAGCCGCGCCAACGCGCCCTCGACGTCGGGCATGCCGGTGTAGTGCAGCAGGATCATATCCGGCTGCCGTCCCTTGTTGCGGTCGCCATGGTTCGGCGAAGGGATGATGTCGGAGACGATCGAGGAATCCGGCTCGAACGTCCGCGTGTTCGCCGCGGCCTTGGGAACCGGGAGAACGCGTTGACGTTTCGAATCAGATCCAGACGGCGTGGAAGGACCGGACGACATAGACAGCTCAAGTCGGACAGAGAGTGGGCCAAGCCCTTCTCTTTACTATTCCTTTACCCTCCGCCGCGCGCAATCGCGCGGCGCGGTTAATGGATGCATTTTGGCGCATGTGTGTGGATGGAGCATCACCGATGCGTCACCTTTTCGACTTGTAACAAGCCGATCAACGCTTTCTTAACGCTAAGGGCCGTTACTGAGGATTGAAGAGCCGACCCGCGTCCGGAGGCGGCCAAAGCGTATTTTGGCTCGAAATCCCATGGCTGCCCGACAAATTCCACTGGGAACACTGGGTTTGCGGCCCGGGATGATCGGGCTCGGTAACCATGCTGGACGAGGGTTGGGTCGTGGAACCGCCGCGACGCGGAATTATTCGAGGCGTAATGGACTCGCTCGTCCCAGATCTCGCATGGACGCTCTGCGGGTGTGGCGCATGAGCTCGGTTCCGCACATCCCCGTTCTTGGCCGTGAGGCGGTCGATCATCTCGCGCCGCGCGCGGGCGGGATCTATATCGACGCCACCTTCGGCGCCGGCGGCTACAGCCGCGCCATTCTCGACGTGCCGGGAACCCGGCTGATTGCGATCGATCGCGACCGCACGGCGATCGCCGGCGGGGCCGAGCTGGTCGAACGCTCCGCGGGCCGGCTGACGCTGGTCGAGGACCGCTTCTCCAATCTCGCCGAGGTCTGTGCGGCGCAAGGCGTCGATGCCGTCGACGGCGTCGTGATGGATGTCGGGGTCTCCTCGATGCAGCTCGACCAGGCCGGCCGCGGCTTCTCCTTCCGTCTCGACGGTCCGCTCGACATGCGGATGGGGCAGGCGGGGCCGACGGCGGCCGACATCGTCGCGCGCGCCTCGGAAAGCGATCTCGCCGACATCATCTATCTCTTTGGTGAGGAGCGGCAGTCGCGCCGTATCGCCCGCGCCATCGTCGCCGACCGGCAGGAGACGCCGTTCACGACAACGCGCGCGCTCGCCGATCTCGTCGGCCGGGTCGTGCGCTCGAAACCCGGCGATATTCATCCGGCGACGCGAACGTTCCAGGCCCTGCGCATCTTCGTCAACGAAGAGCTCGAGGAACTCCAGACCGCGCTCGCTGCGGCCGAGCGCGTGCTCAGGCCGGACGGCCGCCTCGTGGTGGTCTCGTTCCATTCGCTGGAAGACCGCATCGTCAAGAATTTCCTCTCCGAGCGTAGCAAGACAGGCGGCGGTTCGCGGCATCTGCCGGAAGTGGCGCAAACCGCGCCGAGCTTCCAGCTGCTGACGCGCCGGCCGGTGATCGCTGGCGAAGAGGAAGTCGCCCATAACCCACGCGCGCGTTCCGCAAAACTGCGTGCCGCCGAGCGCACGTCCGCGCCCGCGCACGACGACGGCGAGACCTCGTCCTGGCCAAAGCTCGCCGACGTGATGAGGGGTGGCTAGCGCATGCGCTTCATCCACCTCCTCGTCATCGGCGCGCTGATCTTCGCGGCGGCCTATGTCTACCGGATCAAGATGGACTCCACGGCGCGCACCGAAAAGGTGCTGCGGCTGCATGCGGAGATCCGCGAGCAGCGCGATGCGATCGCGGCGCTGCGCTCCGAATGGGCCAAGCTCGATGCGCCCTTGCGCCTGCAGGGCCTGTCCGACCGGCATCTGCCGCTCAAGCCGGTCAACGGCACGCAGTATGACTCGCTGAAGAACCTGCCGGAGCGTCGGCCGCGGATGTTCAGGCCGGGCGAGCCGGATCCGATCGGGGCCATGCTCAACACCATCGAAGCCGCGAGCGATCCGGATACGGTGACGGGCTCCGTGCCTCAGCCCGAGGACAAGCAATGAGCGCTGTGACCCCGGCCAAGCCAACTCAAAAGCCGCCCGAGCCCTGGCGGCAGCGGCTGATCCGCAGCCTGCTCTACGGGCGCAACGTTGACCGCGCCGCGAAGGCGCGCGCGCGCGTTGGCCTCGCGATGATCGCCTTTACCTCGGTCTACGTCCTGATCGGCGGCCGGCTCGTGATGTTCGCGATCGGTGCCGACGCCCACAGCGCGCGCCGTGCTGCCGCGCAAGAGGTGGTCGCGACCGCGCGGCCCGACATCGTCGACCGCAACGGCGCGATCCTCGCGACCGATGTCAAGGCGGCGAGCCTGTTCGGCGAGCCGCGCCGCATCATCGACAAGGACGAGGCGATCGAGCTTCTGACTGCGACCGTGCCTGACCTCGACGAGGCCGAGGTGCGCGAGCGCCTGTCGGCGCGAAAGGGTTTTGTCTGGCTCAAGCGCGAGATCACGCCGAAGCAGCAGCAGGACATCCACAAGCTCGGCATTCCCGGCATCGGCTTCCTGCGCGAGAACAAGCGCGTCTATCCGACCGGCAACGAGGTCGCCCACCTCATCGGTCTCGTCAACATCGACAACCAGGGCATCGCCGGCATGGAGAAGTGGCTCGACAATCAAGGGCTCGCCGATCTCCACCGCGCAGGCTTTGCCACCGACCGGCTGCAAAAGCCGATCGAGCTGTCGGTCGATCTGCGCGTCGAGCACGCGCTGCGCGACGAGCTCTTGAAGGCCAAGGAGAAGTACCACACCAAGGCCGCCTCCGGCATCGTCTCGAATGTCAAGACCGGCGAGATCGTGGCGATGGTCTCGCTGCCGGACTTCGACCCCAACAATCCGAAGGAAGCGCACGACCCCGACCGCATCAACCGCCTGACCACGGGCGTCTACGAGATGGGCTCGACCTTCAAGGCGTTCACGCTGGCGATGGCGCTCGATTCTGGAAAGATCAATTTGAACTCGTCGTGGGATGCACGCGGAAACCTGCACTACGGCAAGTTCACCATCCACGACAGTCATTCGCTCGGACGTTTCATCAACACCAAGGAAGTGTTTTATTACTCCTCCAACATCGGCGCTGCGCGGATCGCGCTCGGCCAGGGTGTCGAGGCGCACAAGGCGTTCCTTGCCAAGATGGGCCAGTTGACGCGGCTGCGCACCGAGCTGCCGGAGAGCGCAGCTCCGCTGGTGCCGCGCCGCTGGAGCGAGCTGAACACGGTCACCATCGCGTTCGGCCAGGGTCTGTCGGTGGCGCCGCTCCAGGCGGTGATGGGCATCAACGCGCTGATGAACGGTGGCTACCTGATTCCGCCGACCTTCATGAAGCGAAGCGAAGCTGAAGCGGCGGCGATGGCCAAGCGCGTGATCAAGCAAGAGACCAGCGACAAGATGCGGTATCTGATGCGGCTCAATGCGGAGGTCGGGTCGGCGAGACAGGCAGACGTCAAGGGCTATTATGTCGGCGGCAAGACCGGCACGTCCGAGAAAGTCATCAATGGCCGCTACGCCAAGAAGCGGGTGCTCAACTCCTTCACGGCGATCATGCCCTCCGACAATCCAAAATATCAGATCCTGATCATGCTGGACGAGCCGCAGGCGCTGCCCGAAACGCATGGTTTCATCACCTCGGGCTGGAACGCAGTGCCGACCGGCGGCAAGGTGATCGAGCGGATCGCGCCACTTCTGGGCATCGAGCCACGGTTTGACCTGCCGCCGTCCGACCGCCTTATTCTTGCAGCATCCAGGACAACCCAGTAATCAACGGGGGTGGGCCGTCGCCGCTGCTGAGTCGGGGCTTTTCCGAAGATCCGGCTTTCCGGACGGCATGTCGACTGGAAGACCATGAAGCTGCGCGACCTCCTAGGTCAGGACGTTCCAGGCAATGATGCCGCAATCGAGCCCGCTGTCGCGGCGCTCGATGTGACCGGCGTTGCGCTCGACAGCCGTGTGGTCAAGCCCGGCGATCTCTTCTTCGCCCTCGCGGGCAGCAAGACCGACGGCGCGCGCTTCGTCGATGCCGCGATTGCAGCAGGCGCGGTGGCGATCGTCGGCGACCATGCACCTGATGGCAGCAAGATGCCGTTCGTCACGGTGGCCAATCCGCGCCGCGCGCTGGCGCTGGCCGCGGCCAAATTCTTCCCCGCACAGCCGGCGACCATCGCGGCGGTGACCGGCACCAGCGGCAAGACCTCGGTCGCCGCGTTCACGCGCCAGATCTGGGAGCGGCTGGGGCATGCCTCCGCCAGCATCGGCACCATCGGTCTCGTCTCGCCCAAGCGCACCGTCTACGGTTCGCTGACGACGCCGGATCCGATCGCGCTGCACCGGCAGCTCGATGAGATCGCGCGCGAAGGCGTGACGCATCTCGCCTTCGAGGCGTCCTCGCACGGGCTCGACCAGTACCGCCTCGACGGCGTGCGTGTCTCCGCCGGCGGCTTCACCAATCTCTCGCGCGACCACATGGATTACCATCCAACCGTCGCGCATTATCTTGCAGCAAAACTCCGCCTGTTCCGCGAACTGGTCCCGGCGGATGGGGCGGCGGTGATCTCCGCCGATCATGATTGCTCGGCGGAGGCAATCAATGCTGCCAGGTCGCACGGCCTGCGCGTGATGGCGGTCGGCCGCAACGGCGACGGGGCAGGCGAGGGCATTCGTCTCGCCGGGGCCGAGGTCGAAGGTTTTTCGCAAGTCCTTGCCGTCGAACATCGCGGCAAGCGTTATGCGGTCCGGCTGCCGCTGGCCGGCGAATTCCAGATCGAGAACGCACTGGTGTCGGCCGGTCTGGCGATCGGTACCGGCAGCGATCCGGCCAACGTGTTTGCGAGCCTCGAACATCTCGAAGGCGCCAAGGGTCGGCTCGAGCGCGTCGGCGAGCGCAACGGTGCGACGATCTTCGTCGACTACGCCCACAAGCCCGACGCGTTGGAGAAGGCGTTGCAGGCTTTGCGGCCTTACGCAAAACGCCGGCTGGTCGTCGTGTTCGGCGCCGGCGGCGACCGCGATGCCGGCAAGCGCCCGATCATGGGCGAGATCGCGGCCGAAAACGCCGACCGCGTCATCATCACCGACGACAATCCGCGCAGCGAGAAGCCGGAAGCCATTCGCGCAGAAATCCTCGCGACTGCAAAAGGTGCCCGCGAAATCGGCGACCGTGCCGCGGCGATCCGCACCGCGATCGAGGAGTTGGAAGACGGCGACGCGCTGCTCGTCGCCGGCAAGGGCCACGAGACCGGGCAGATCGTCGGCGGCGAGGTGCTGCCCTTCAGTGATCACGAGGCGGTCGCCGCCGCATTAGCGTCGAGGGATGCATGAGCGCGCCAATATGGACGGTTGCCGAAGTGGCGCGTGCGCTGGGCGCTGCGGGATCATTTCCGGACACGCCGATCGAGTTCGTCACCCAGGACAGCCGCCTGGTGAAGCCGGGCTGCCTGTTCGTCGCGCTCAGCGGTACGCCGAGCGGCGGCTTCATCTCGGCCTTCGCCAGCGCGCGCGACGGCTGGGAGTTCGCCGACAAGGCGGAAGCTTCGGGCGCGGTCGCGATGATCGTGCCGCACGAGATCGCCAGCATCCGCATTCCCCAGATCGTCGTCAAGGACACGCTGATCGACGGTCTCTGGGGCCTCGCGCGCGCGGCACGCGCGCGTTTCAACGGACCGGTGATCGGGCTCACCGGCAGCGCGGGCAAGACCAGCACCAAGGAATTCCTCGCGGCCTACCCCGGCGCCTATGCCAGCCCATCGAGCTTCAACAATTTCTGGGGCGTGCCGCTGACGCTGTGCAACGCCAGGCCCGATGCCAGCCTCTGGGTCGTCGAGATGGGCATGAACCAGACCGGCGAGATCGCGCGGCTCAGCGAGCTGACGCGGCCGACCGTCGCGCTCGTCGTCAACGTTCAGCCGGTGCATCTGGAAAAGCTCGGCTCGCTCGAAGCCATCAGGCGCGAGAAGGTCTCGATCGCGCTCGGCCTGCCCGAGGATGGCGTGCTGGTGCTGCCTGCCGGGATCAAGGCGCCGGACTGGAAGGGCAAGGTGGTACGGTTCGGCGAGAAAGCCGAGGTGCACGAGGTCGCGCACGCGCCGCATGGCGAGAGCTGGCAGGTCGTGGCCGCGCTCGGCAAGAAGGAGATCGCCTTCAGCCTGACGCCGGGCGCACCGCACCGCGTGCAGAACGCGCTCGCTGCGCTCGCCTCGATCCGCGCCGCGAACCTCGATGCGGCGACGCTCGCGATCAAGCTCGACCGGGTCGGCATCATGACCGGCCGCGGCGTCGAGCAGGCGATCGGCGGCGTCACCGTGATCGACGACAGTTTCAACGGCAATCCGGCCAGCGTGGCTGCTGCACTGCAAAGCCTCCAGGCGCGCAACGTGACCGGCGGCCGTCGCATTGCGGTGCTCGGCGACATGCTGGAACTGGGCGATGACGCACCAAACTACCACACGGCCCTCGCCAAGCATCTCGACGGCATCGACGGCGTCTACTGCGTGGGTCCCTTGATGCGCCATCTGTACGACGTGTTGCCGGCGGGCAAGGGCCTTGGCTGGCACGACGACCCCGCCACGCTGAAGCCGGGTGAGGTCGCAAATCTGCTGAGGGCAGGCGATGTCGTGGTTGTCAAGGGCAGCAAGAAGATGTTCTGGGTCAACAAGTTTGTGCCGGGCCTAGTGGCCGCCTTGCAGGCAAAGGCGTAAACTGCTTGGAAGGCGCTGTTCCCGAATCCCACCTTTTGCGGCGCGAAGCCGTCCGTTTTCCCAGAGGTCGCCCGACCCCATGAAGAAGACCCGCGAATGCGCGTGAGGCAAGTCAAGGCCAACACCAGGGCCGCGTGCAAAGGCGCCATAGGACCGTCTGAATGTTTTACTGGCTGATCGAGCTCTCCAACACATTTCCCGGCTTCGGTGCCGTTCGCACCTTCCTGAACGTCTTCCGCTACATCACCTTCCGCACCGGCGGCGCCGTCGTCACCGGCGCGCTGTTCGTGTTCCTGTTCGGGCCCTGGATCATCGACCATCTGCGCATCCGTCAGGGCAAGGGCCAGCCGATCCGGACCGACGGTCCGCAATCGCATCTCGCCAAGAAAGGCACGCCCACCATGGGCGGGCTGATGATCCTGTCCGGTCTCACGGTCGGCACCGTGCTGTGGGCCAATCCGCTCAACCCCTATGTCTGGATCGTGCTGGCGGTGACGCTCGGCTTCGGCTTCGTCGGCTTCTATGACGATTACCTCAAGGTGACCAAGCAGACCACGACGGGCTTCGGCAGCAAGCTGCGCCTGCTGATCGAGGCCGCCATCGCGCTGGTCGCCTGCTATGCGCTGGTGCGATTGAACCGCGATCCCGCGTCGACCGCGCTGACGATTCCCTTCCTCAAGGACACCGTGCTGCATTTCGGCTGGTTCTTCGTCGTGTTCGGCGCCTTCGTCATCGTCGGCGCCGGCAATGCGGTGAACCTCACCGACGGTCTCGACGGCCTCGCCATCGTGCCCGTGATGATCGCGACCGCGAGCTTTGCGATGATCGCCTATCTCGCCGGCAACGCGGTGTTCGCCGACTATCTCCAGATCAAATATGTCGCGGGAACCGGCGAACTCGCGGTGCTCTGCGGCGCGCTGCTGGGCGCCGGTCTTGGGTTCCTCTGGTTCAACGCGCCGCCGGCCTCGATCTTCATGGGCGACACCGGCTCGCTCGCGCTCGGCGGCATGCTCGGCGCAATCGCGGTCGCGGTGAAGCACGAGATCGTGCTCGCGGTGATCGGCGGCCTGTTCGTGCTGGAAGCGGTTTCCGTCATCGTGCAGGTGGTGTCGTTCAAGCTCACCGGCAAACGCATCTTCCGGATGGCGCCGATCCATCACCATTTCGAGCAGCTCGGCTGGACCGAACCGCAGATCGTGATCCGCTTCTGGATCATCTCGGTGATGCTGGCGCTCGCCGGTCTGTCGACGCTGAAGCTGCGGTGATCGATCGATGATCCCGGTCACATCCTTCGCCGGCAAGACGGTCGCGGTGTTCGGCCTCGGCGGCTCGGGGCTTGCGTCCTGTCACGCGTTGAAAGCGGGCGGCGCCGAGGTGATTGCCGCCGACGACAATGCCGAGAACGTCGCCAAGGCCGCGCAAGCGGGTTTCATCACCGCCGATTTGCGCAATGTCTCCTGGGCGAATTTCGCGGCGCTGGTGCTCGCGCCCGGCGTGCCGCTCACCCATCCCGTGCCGCACTGGAGCGTGCTGAAGGCGCGCGAGGCGGGCGTCGAGGTGATCGGCGATATCGAGCTGTTCTGCCGCGAGCGTCGCCGTCACGCGCCCAACGCGCCGTTCGTCGCGATCACCGGCACCAACGGCAAGTCGACCACGACCGCGCTGATTGCGCATCTCACAAAGGTCGCCGGCTACGACACCCAGATGGGCGGCAATATCGGCACCGCGATCCTGTCGCTGGAACCGCCGCGCACGGGCCGCGTCCACGTCATCGAGATGTCGTCCTACCAGATCGACCTCACGCCCTCGCTCGATCCCTCCGTCGGTATCCTGCTCAATGTAAGCGAGGACCACATCGACCGTCACGGCACCCTCGCGCATTACGCTGCGGTGAAGGAGCGCCTTGTCGCCGGCGTGCAGGCAGGCGGCACCGCGATCGTCGGCGTCGACGATGGCTTCTGCCGCGACATCGCCGACCGGCTCGACCGCGCCGGCAAGAACGTGGTGCGGATCTCCGTCAAGAACCCGCTGGCCTCCGGAATCCATGTCGAGCACGGCACCATCGTGCGCACCGCGGGCGGCGCGAGGAGCGAGGTCGCAAAGCTCGGCGGCATCGGCTCGCTGCGCGGCCAGCACAACGCGCAGAACGCGGCCTGCGCCGCCGCCGCCGCGCTCGCGATGGGCATCAGCCTCGATGTGCTGCAGAACGGCCTGCGCAGCTTTCCGGGCCTCGCGCATCGCATGGAGCAGGTCGGCCGCCGCGGCAACGTGCTGTTCGTCAACGACTCCAAGGGCACCAATGCGGATGCCACCGCGCATGCGCTGTCGTCCTTTTCGGAAATCTTCTGGATCGCCGGCGGCAAGCCCAAGGCCGGCGGCATCACTGGCCTGACCGGCTTCTTCCCGCGCATCCGCAAGGCCTATCTGATCGGCGAGGCCGCGCAGGAGTTTTCGGGAACGCTGGGCACGCAGGTGGCGCACGAGATCAGCCAGACGCTGGACATCGCCGTCGAGCACGCCGCGCGCGATGCCGAAGCCTCGGGCCTCGCGGATGCAGTGGTGCTGCTGTCACCCGCCTGCGCGTCCTTCGACCAGTACCGCAATTTCGAGATCCGCGGCACCAAGTTCCGCGAGCTGGTACAGGCGCTGCCGGGTGTGAAGCCGGTGGTGTAGGGCGCGGCTACTCCTTGCTCCGCTGTCGTCGCCCGGCTTGACCGGGCGACCCAGTATCCAGAGGCCGTGCTTGAGCCGAGGGGCCGCGGCGTACTGGATGCCCCGGTCAAGCCGGGGCATGACCACCATTTGTGGTCGCGTTGTGCGCTATCTCCAAAGTTATCGATCTCCTTAACCCCCCGGTAACCAACCTCGGCGACCAATGGACCGACCTCTGTCCGAAAGCGGCCGCCCATGCTCTCCCGTGAAGAACGCACCCCCTTTTCCGAGTGGTGGTGGACCGTCGACAAGCCGCTGATGGGCGCCATCCTGGCGCTGATGCTCACCGGCGTGATCCTGTCGCTGGCGGCGAGCCCGCCGGTTGCGACCCGCATCGGGCTCGATCCCTTCCACTTCTTCAGCCGGCACGTGATGTTCCTGGCGCCGTCCTGCCTGGTGCTGCTCGGGGTGTCCTTCCTGACGCCGCGCGCGATCCGCCGCTCGGCCCTGATCATCTTCGCGGCCAGCATCATCCTGATCGTGCTGACGCTCGCGATCGGCCCCGAAGTGAAGGGATCGCGGCGCTGGATCACGCTGCTCGGCGTCAACATCCAGGCCTCCGAAGTTGCAAAGCCGTCGTTCGTCGTCATCGCCGCCTGGCTGTTCGCGGAATCGACCAGGCGGCCGGAGATGCCGGCGACCTCGATGGCGCTGGTGCTGCTCTTGATGCTGGTCTCGCTGCTGGTGATGGAGCCCGACTTCGGCCAGACCATGCTGATCCTGATGGTGTGGGGCTCGCTGTTCTTCATCGCGGGCATGCGCATGATCTGGGTGTTCGGCCTGGCGGGCGCCGCCGCGGCCGGTCTGTTCAGCGCTTATCTGTTCGTCCCGCACGTCGCCGGCCGCATCAAGCGTTTCATGAATCCTGCTTCCGGCGACACCTTCCAGGTCGATACCGCCATGGAAGCCTTCTACAACGGCGGATGGTTCGGGCTCGGGCCCGGCGAGGGCATCGCCAAGCGCAGCCTGCCGGACAGTCACACCGACTTCGTGTTCGCGGTTGCCGCCGAGGAGTTCGGCATCATCCTGTGCCTTGCGATGCTGGCGCTGTTCGCTTTCGTCGTGATCCGCACGCTGTCGCGCGCCTACGCCAATGAGGACATGTTCTCGCGCTTTGCGGCGTCCGGCCTTGCGATCCTGTTCGGCGTGCAGGCCGCGATCAACATGTCGGTCAACCTCCAGCTCATCCCCGCCAAGGGCATGACGCTGCCCTTCATCTCCTATGGTGGCTCCTCGATCGTGTCGCTGGCCTATGGTGTCGGCATGATGCTGGCGCTGACGCGGCTGCGCCCGCGCACCGAAGTCGAGGCAAGCGGCCACGCCGAGGCGATGCGCAGTTACGCGTGACCCTCTCGTGTCCCGGACAAGCGTAGCGAAGCGGAGCGCAGAGCCGGGACCCAGAATGCCGCGCCCATGGGCCCCGGTTCGGCGGCGCGCTGCGCTGCGCCCGGGGGCGCGAGCACGGTGTCGCTACGCTCGCAATGACGGCGGAGGGCTTGTAAAAGGGGCACCCATGGACACTTCCCCCCTGATTCTTCTCGCCGCGGGCGGCACCGGCGGCCATTTGTTTCCGGCCGAGGCGCTCGGCGTCGAGCTGATCCGGCGC
Source organism: Bradyrhizobium sp. S3.7.6 (assembly GCF_054061875.1). NCBI lineage: Bacteria > Pseudomonadati > Pseudomonadota > Alphaproteobacteria > Hyphomicrobiales > Nitrobacteraceae > Bradyrhizobium > Bradyrhizobium sp. S3.7.6. The sequence goes on from NZ_JBSSEQ010000001.1 coordinate 2,588,598, forward strand.
GGCTTTCGCGTCCGCCTCGTCACGGACGAGCGTGCCCTGCGCTATAGCGGGCTGTTCAGCAAGGACATGATCGACGTCGTCTCGAGCGAGACCGCGCGTGGCCGCAATCCATTGCAGCTCGCCTATGCCGGCCTCACGCTCGCCGCCGGCACGCTGTCCGCCTACGGCCTGATCAGGCGATTGAAGCCCGTCGCCGTCGTCGGCTTCGGCGGCTACCCGACGCTGCCGCCGCTGGTCGCTGCAAAGTTTGCGGGCGTGCCCAGCATCATCCACGACGCCAATGCGGTGCTCGGCCGCGCCAACCGGTTCCTGGCGAGCCGCGTCCGCGCCATCGCGACGTCGTTGCCCGGCGTGCTCGACCGCGATCCGGCGCTGGCAGGCAAGACCACGACCGTGGGCACGCCGATGCGTCCGGCGATCCTCGCCGCAGCCGCCGTGCCATATGTCGCGCCTGAAGCGAACGGACCGCTGCGCCTGCTCGTCGTCGGCGGCAGCCAGGGTGCGCGCATTATGGCCGACGTCGTCCCCGGTGCGATCGAGCGCCTTGAGCCTGCGCTATGGAGCCGGCTCGTCCTGACCCAGCAGGTGCGCGACGAAGACATGGCGCGCGTGCGCGCGGTCTACGACAAGCTCAAGATCAATGCCGAGCTCGCGCCGTTCTTCACCGATCTGCCGGCGCGGCTCGCCTCCAACTATCTGGTGGTGTCGCGTTCAGGCGCCGGCACGGTCGCCGAACTCGCCGCGATCGGACGGCCCTCGATCCTGGTGCCGCTACCCGGCTCGATCGACCAGGACCAGTTCGCCAATGCCGGCGTGCTGGCCAAGGTCGACGGCGCGATCCGTATCCCGCAGACCGAGTTTACCTCCGACCGGCTCGCCGCCGAGATCTCCGCCTTCGCCGCCGAGCCCGCGCGTCTTGCCTCCATGGCCGCAGCCGCGAAGAGGGCGGGGCGGCTCGATGCGGCCGAACGGTTGGCCGATCTGGTGGTCAAAGTCGCGGGAATCTGACGCGAAAAAGCCCTTGTCTTGGCCTTCCAAAGCGGGGCATCCAGTAACAACGGCGCGGCTGATTTGGCCGTGACCTTCGCCAGATGCCGCCTTTCCGGCGGCGAGGTCAGGGAACAGAGCATGAGACTGCCGCGCGAGATCGGACCCATCCACTTCGTCGGGATCGGCGGGATCGGCATGAGCGGCATCGCCGAGGTGCTGGTCAATCTCGGCTATGTCGTGCAGGGCTCGGACGCCTCCGACAATTACAATCTCGACCGTCTGCGCAAGGCGGGCGCGAAGGTCTCGGTCGGCCACAAGGCCGAGAATGTCGACGGCGCTGCGGTCGTCGTCGTGTCCACCGCGATCAAGCGCGACAATCCGGAATTGATGGCGGCGCGCGAACGGCGCATTCCCGTGGTGCGCCGCGCCGAGATGCTGGCCGAGCTGATGCGGCTGAAGAGCTGCGTCGCGATTGCCGGCACCCATGGCAAGACCACCACGACCACGATGGTCGCAACGCTGCTCGATGCCGGCGGCCTCGATCCCACCGTGATCAATGGCGGCATCATCAATGCCTATGGCTCGAATGCGCGCCTCGGCGCCGGCGACTGGATGGTGGTCGAAGCGGACGAGAGCGATGGCACGTTCCTGAAGTTGCCGACCGATGTTGCGATCGTCACCAATGTCGACCCCGAGCATCTCGATCACTTCAAGACCTTCGAGGCGGTGCAGGACGCGTTCCGGCATTTCGTCGAGAACCTGCCGTTCTACGGCTTCGCCGTGATGTGCATCGACCATCCCGTCGTGCAGAGCCTCGTCGGCAAGATCGAGGATCGCCGCATCATCACCTACGGCGAGAATCCGCAGGCCGATGTGCGGTTGCTTGACCTCACTCCGATGGGGGGTGGCTCGAAGTTCAAGGTCGCGTTCCGCGATCGCAAGACCGGCGCCGTGCACGAGATCGCCGATCTCATGTTGCCGATGCCGGGACGCCACAACGCCTCGAACGCGACGGCCGCGATTGCGGTCGCGCGCGAGCTCGGCGTGTCGGACGAGGCGATCCGCAAGGCGATCGCAGGCTTCGGCGGCGTCAAGCGCCGCTTCACCAAGACCGGCGAGTGGAACGGTGTCACGGTGATCGACGATTACGGTCATCACCCCGTCGAGATCGCGGCAGTGCTGAAGGCGGCGCGGGAATCCAGCAACGGCAAGATCGTCGCCGTGGTGCAGCCGCATCGCTACACTCGCCTGCAATCGCTGTTCGAGGAATTCTGCACCTGCTTCAACGATGCGGATGCGGTGATCGTCGCCGACGTCTACGCCGCCGGCGAGACGCCGATCGACGGCATCGACCGCGACCATTTCGTCGCCGGCCTGCGCGCCCATGGCCACCGCGAGGTGATCGGCCTGCCGGCAGCGCCGGAGCTCGCAGGTATCGTCAAGGGCCTGGCGAAGCCGGGCGATCTCGTCGTGTGCCTTGGCGCCGGCAACATTACGCAATGGGCGTATGCGCTGCCCAACGAATTGAAGGCGTTGGGGTAGGCGCTCTCATGAGAGTCTCACAGACCGCCACACGGCACACTGCGCTCCCTCCCCCCTTGCGGGGGAGGGTTGGGGAGAGGGGTAAGCCCCGGGCGCTGGCGGACAACGTCACACGGCGCAATCTCAATCCAGCTCGCATGTCGGTCAGCGCACCATGAGCTTCCCGGACATCACGCCCGAACTCAAAGCCGCAATGCCGCAACTTCGCGGACGACTGCTCGCCAACCAGTCGCTCGCCGAGCTCACCTGGTTTCGCGTCGGTGGTCCCGCGCAGGTGCTGTTCACGCCGGCGGACGAGGACGATCTCGCTTACTTCCTCGCGCATCTTGCGTCCGACATTCCCGTCTATGTCGTCGGCGTCGGCTCCAACCTGATCGTGCGCGACGGTGGCATCGCGGGCGTGGTGATTCGGCTGGCGCCGCGCGCCTTTGGCGAGGCGAGCGCGAGCGGCGATGTCGTCACCGCTGGAACTGCCGCGCTCGACAAGCGCGTGGCGGAAGTGGCGGCCTCCGCCAATATCGGCGGGCTCGAATTCTATTTCGGCATTCCCGGCACCATCGGCGGTGCGCTGCGCATGAATGCGGGCGCCAATGGCGGCGAGACCAAGGACGTGTTGATCGAGGCGACCGGCGTTGCGAGGGACGGCAGCAAGCACGTGTTCTCGAACGCCGACATGAAGTTCGTCTACCGCAACAGCGGCGTCGACCCCTCCATCATCTTCACCTCCGCGCGCTTTCGCGGCGAGATCAGGGATACTGATACGATCCGCGCGCGCATGGCGGAGGTGCAGACCCACCGCGAGACCGCGCAGCCGATCCGCGAAAAGACCGGCGGCTCGACCTTCAAGAACCCGCCCGGCCATTCCGCCTGGAAGCTGGTCGACGCCGCCGGCTGCCGCGGCCTGCGCGTCGGCGGCGCGCAGGTCTCGGAGATGCACTGCAATTTCCTGATCAACACGGGCGATGCCACCGCGCACGACATCGAGACGCTGGGCGAGACCGTGCGCGAACGCGTGAAGGCAAACTCCGGAATTGAGCTACATTGGGAAATCAAGCGGATTGGAATTCCCGACTAACCTGGACAGGCGACGAGAGAACATGCGCATCACCATCCTCTTCGGCGGCTCCAACCGGGAGCGTCTGGTTTCGGTCGCCTCAGCCCAGGCGCTACATCAGGCGCTGCCCGAGGCCGATCTCTGGTGGTGGGACGTCGAGGACAAGGTGCATGTCGTGCAGTCGAAGCAACTGCTCGAACACGCCCGTCCGTTCGAGGACGAGTTCAAGCCCGGCACATCAGGCATTCCGCTGGGGCAGGCGCTCGACCAGGCCAAGACGGACGGCCGCGTGCTGGTGCTCGGCCTGCATGGCGGACGCGCGGAGAACGGCGAATTGCAGGTGATGTGCGAGGCGCGCGGCGTGCCTTTCACCGGATCGGGCTCGGCCTCCTCGCATCTCGCCTTCGACAAGATCGCGGCCAAGCATTTCGCCGCGCTCGGCGGCGTGACGCCGCCGGCCAACGTCGCGCTGGACAAGATCGACGAGGCCTTCACCGAATACGGCCGGCTGATCGCAAAGCCGGCGCGCGACGGCTCGAGCTATGGCCTGATCTTCGTCAACGCCAGGCAGGATCTCGTCGCCGTCCGCAATGCGGCGAAGCACGAAGACTATGTGATCGAGCCCTACATCGCGGGCGTCGAGGCAACCTGCGGCGTGCTGGAGCGCACCGACGGCTCGATCATGTCGCTGCCGCCGATCGAGATCATTCCGGGCGAGGGCAATTTCGACTACGCCGCAAAATATCTCCTGAAGTCGACCCAGGAGATCTGCCCCGGCCGTTTTGCGCCCGAGATCACCGCCGCGCTGAAGGAGCAGGCGATGCTGGCGCATCGCGCGATGTCCTGCACCGGCTATTCCCGCTCGGACTTCATCGTCTCCGACAGGGGCCTGATCTATCTCGAGACCAACACGCTGCCCGGGTTGACCAAGTCCTCGCTCTACCCCAAGGCGCTGAAAGCCGAAGGCATCGAGTTCGTCGACTTCCTGCGCGGCCTGGTCGAGCTCGCCGGGCGGGGCGTGAGAAAATAATTAGGACTGGTTAACGGCCGAACCGGCGAAATGGCCGGTTTTGGAACCCAAAACCGGTAAAATGCCGGACATCGCGGCATAAATGCCTCACATGCCTGGGCAAAACGCATCCCGCGTTAACGAAGTTTACCTTTTGTTTACCAGGACGTCCGAAGGTTAACGCTGGCGGCGCATATGACGCTTTGGCTGCCGGCGCGTGGGCTGTTGCGGGTGATGTCACCTCCAGCGAACGCTTTGAAGGGGAGAGGTTTTCTTCTTCTGAAGACCAGCACCCGGCCCGGCAAGTCCGAGACGTCATGTTCGCCAGGACCCGCGCGATGTCGCGGGCTAACTGTTGACGAGCTCGTGCAATGGATGGTGCAGGAAGCCTCACTCGGTCGTTTCTGAGATCGCTGAGGCCCCAAGCTGACCTGAAGGCGGCCGCTATCGGAGCGGTCGTGCTTCTGCGCGAGTGGGTACAGGATAAGCGCGACCAGAAGCGCGCTGTCGCCCAGAACAAGATCAGGTCCAAGACCAAGGCCAAGCCCGTCGTCGAGCGCGAGCCGCCGCCGCGCGTGGTCGCGCTGGTCGAGCGCTATGCGCCGCGCCGGATCGGGATCACCATGACCGTTCTGCTGCTGGTCGGAAGCTGCGGCTTCGGCATTGTCAGGGGCGGCCACCTCCAGGATTTCATCGCCGCAGTCAGCGACACCCGCAACGCGCTGGCCAATTCCGCGGGCTTCCGCATCACCTCCGTCGTGATCAACGGCCGCAAGCAGCTCAGCCAGGACGAGATCCTCGCGGTCGGCGGGGTCAGCGGCCGCTCCTCGCTGCTGTTCCTCGACGCCGACGTCGTGCGCGACAAGCTCAAGGCCAATCCCTGGATTGCGGATGCGACCGTGCTGAAGCTCTATCCGGGCCGGCTCATGATCGACATCACCGAGCGCCAGGCATTCGCGCTGTGGCAGGAGGCCGGCCGGCTCTCCGTCATCGCCGATGACGGCGCGGTGCTCGAGCCTTACGTCTCGCGCCGGTTCCTGTCGCTGCCGCTCGTGGTCGGCAAGGGCGCCGACACCCAGGCGCGCGATTTCCTGGCGCTGCTGGCGCGCTATCCGCAGATCAATTCGGTGACCAAGGCCGCGATCTATGTCGGCGAGCGGCGCTGGAATCTGAGGCTCAAGGATGGCCTCGACATCCGTCTGCCCGAGCAGGACGTCGGCAACGCCCTCGCGATGCTGTCCAGGCTCGACAAGGAGGACAAGCTGTTCTCCCGCGACATCGTCGCCGTCGACATGCGCCTGCCCGATCGCCTGGTGGTGCAGCTGTCCGACGACGCCGCCAAGGCGCGCGAGGACCTGTTCAAGGACAAGAAGAAAAAGAAGGCCGGGGACGCCGCATGACCGGTCTTGATCGCACCCAGACCCCGAAGACGCGCCCGATGCCGCACAAGCGCGGCGGCATCGTCGCCTGCCTCGATATCGGCACCAGCAAGATCGCCTGCATGATTGCGCGGCTGAGGCCGTCGGCGCCGAGCGAAGCCCTGCGCGACCGTACCCACGCGGTGGAGCTGATCGGTTACAGCCAGATCCAGTCGCGCGGCATGAAGGCCGGCGCAGTGGTCGATCTCGCCGAATGTGAGCAGGCGGTGCGCCAGGCCGTCGGGCTGGCGGAGAAAATGGCCAAGGTGCGGGTCGAGTCCGTGCTGCTGTCGGTCTCGGGCGGGCGCCTCTCCGGCCAGCTGGTCGAAGCCGCGGCCGACATCCGCGGTGGCGCCGTGACGCCGGCCGATGTCAGCCGCGTCACCTCCACCGGCATGCGCCACGCCACCGGCGAGGGCCGGACCGTGCTGCACGCGCTGCCGGTCGGCTACACGCTCGACGGCGTCAAGGGCATCCGCGATCCCCGCGGCATGGTCGCCCATCAGTTCGGTGTCGACATGAACGTCGTCACCTGCGAGGCCACCGTTGCCCGTAATCTGATGCTGGCGGTGGAGCGCTGCCACATCAATGTCGAAGCCATGGCGGCGAGCCCCTATGTGGCCGGCCTGTCGGTGCTGACCGACGACGAAGCCGATCTCGGCGCCGCCGTCGTCGAGATGGGCGCGGGCACCACCACCATCGCGGTCTATTCCGGCGGCCGCTTCGTGCATGCGGCGGGCTTTGCGGTCGGCGGGCAACACATCACGATGGATCTCGCGCGCGGACTCTCCGCGACCATTGCCGATGCCGAGCGAATCAAGACGTTATATGGGACCGTCATCACCGGCGGATCGGACTCGCGTGAGCTGATGTCTGTACCGACAGCCGGTGACGAGCAGGATCTGCCGCAGATCGTCTCCCGCGCGACCATCGCCAACATCGTCAAGCACCGTGCCGAGGAAGTCTTCGAAATGGTTCGGGACAAGCTGAAGGATTCGCCCTTCGCCTCAGAGCCCAACGGCCGCGTCGTGCTCTCCGGCGGCGCCTCGCAGCTCACCGGACTCGTCGAACTCGGCACACAGATTCTCGGCCGGCCCGTGCGGGTCGGACGTCCGCTCGGTTTCGGCCGGCTGCCCAACGAGGCGAAGAACGCCGCGTTCGCGGTGCCGGCCGGGCTCCTCGTCTACCCGCAATATGTTCATCACGAGCATGTCGAACCGCGGCATACGCGGCAGCAGGTCAAGACAGGGACGGGCGGTTATTTTGGAAAGGTCGGACGATGGCTACGCGAGGGCTTCTGATGAACCGGTTCCGCAACCTTCGCATTTCACCAACTCCCGCGGCCGCCGGCCGGGGCGAACCCACGCGCGCGTGATCGAGAGGCAAACATGACCATCAGCATCAATGTTCCTGATATTCACGAATTGAAGCCCCGGATCACCGTGTTCGGCGTCGGCGGCGCCGGTGGCAACGCCGTCAACAACATGATCACGGCGGGCCTCCAGGGCGTCGACTTCGTGGTCGCCAACACCGACGCGCAGGCGCTGACGATGTCGAAGGCGCAGCGCATCGTGCAGATGGGCACCGCGGTCACGCAAGGCCTCGGCGCGGGTTCGCAGCCGAACGTCGGCGCGGCGGCGGCGGAAGAGGTGATCGACGAACTGCGCGACCATCTCTCGGGCGCCAACATGGTGTTCGTCACCGCCGGCATGGGCGGCGGCACCGGCACCGGCGCTGCACCCGTCATCGCCAAGACCGCGCGCGACATGGGCATCCTCACCGTCGGCGTCGTGACCAAGCCGTTCCACTTCGAGGGCGGCCGCCGCATGCGCACCGCCGAGGCCGGCATCAACGAGCTGCACAAGGTCGTCGACACGCTCCTGATCATCCCGAACCAGAACCTGTTCCGGGTCGCCAACGAGAAGACCACCTTCGCCGACGCCTTCGCGATGGCCGACCAGGTGCTTTACTCCGGCGTTGCCTGCATCACCGACCTGATGGTCAAGGAAGGTCTGATCAACCTCGACTTCGCCGACGTTCGCGCCGTCATGCGCGAGATGGGCAAGGCGATGATGGGTACGGGCGAAGCTTCCGGTGACAAGCGCGCGCTGACCGCCGCTGAAGCCGCGATCGCCAACCCGCTGATCGACGATAGCTCGATGAAGGGCGCCAAGGGCCTCCTCATCTCGATCACCGGCGGCAAGGACCTCACCTTGTTCGAGGTTGACGAAGCCGCGACCCGCATCCGCGAGGAAGTCGATCAGGACGCCAACATCATCGTCGGCGCGACCTTCGACGAAGCGCTCGACGGCCTGATCCGCGTCTCGGTCGTCGCCACCGGCATCGAGCAGGCAACGATCGCCCGCAACACCCAGGCCACCAGCGCCCCGGTCGCGAACGCGGCGCCGCAGCAGATTCAACAGGTGCAGCAGGCTCCCGCTGCTCCGGCCGCCGCTGCCGAGAGCCGTCTCGCCGATCTGACCGCGCGTCTGCGCGCCGACAATCAGCGCATGGCCGAGCGCGCCCAGAAGCTGGAAGCCCAGATCCCGGCCGCCGCCCCGACCGCGCCGCGTCAGAATGTCGAGCGCGCCGCGCTTGCCGCCATCGCGGCTGCCGTTGCCGAGGTCCCGCAGGCGCCCGCGCCGATGCAGACCTATGGCGACGTCACGGTACGCCCGATCGCGCAGAAGCCGACGCTGTTTCCGGAGCCTGACATGGCCCCGGTCGCGATGCAGGAGCCGATGACGCCGGAAACCTTCATCCCGCCGCAGGCCGAGCGTGGGCCGGTCCGTGCACCGCGGATGCCGCGTATCGACGAACTGCCGATGCCGGCCCAGGCCGAGCTTCGCCAGGCCCGCGGCGAGGTTGAAGAAGAGACCCCGCAGAAGACCCGCCTGTCGTTGCTCCAGCGCCTCGCCAATGTCGGCCTCGGCCGCCGCGACGAGGAGAGTGAGGCGCCGGTCGCAGCCCGCACCGCCGGTCCCGCGATGCCGCCGCTGCCCGATCGCCGGCCCCAGAAGAGCGTGGCGCAGCAGATCGCGGCGAGCGAGCCGGTATCGGAGTATGCCCGCCGTCCTGCGCCTCAGGGCCTGGACATGCATGGCCGCCCGGCGCCTGTTGCGCCGGCGCCACAGGGTGACGACCATCTTGATATCCCGGCCTTCCTGAGGCGTCAGGCGACCTGAGGATTGTTACAATAAGGCCGACGAAAAAAGGTCCCGGCGGGAAGCTTGCCGGGACCTTTCCTTTGGTCCCGTGCATGCCCGGATTGCGGGATCAAACAACTGATTTTAAATCATTAATTACGCATTTGGTGGTTCAGTAAAACTGCCGATAACGGTCCCAAACTCCGGCGCAATTTGGTTAAGCCTTGGCGCGAATACGGCAGGTTTGGGGTAACAATCGGTAAAAAAGCGTGAGTTGGCGCTGTTTGAGGCTGTGACTATGGTTTGCCGTGACTTGGGGATACGGAGATTCGCAACCGTCGGCACTGGCCGGCCAAGCGGGCCTAGTATAAGTCGCAGTGGGTCGTAGTGGGGCGGATTCCTGATGAAATTTAGCCGGCAAACAACGCTTCGTGCGCAAGCCACCGTGGCCGGCGTTGGCGTTCATTCCGGGCTTCCCGTCACTCTCACGCTGGGGCCTGCGCCCGTCGATGCGGGGTTTGTTTTTGTCCGCACCGGCCTCGAGGGAAGTGACCGTGAGATTCAGGCGACCGCCGACCAGGTGATCGCGACCGACTTCGCCACCGTCCTCGGCGATCGTGACGGCCCGTTGGTTTCCACCGCCGAGCATGTGCTTGCCGCGCTGCGGGGCATGGGCGTCGACAACGCCACCATCGAGATCGACGGCCCTGAAGTGCCGATCATGGACGGCAGCGCCGCGGCCTTCATTGCCGCGATCGACCAGGCCGGCATCGTCAGCCAGCCGGCACAGCGCCGCTTCATTCAGGTCTTGAAGCCGATCTCGGCCAAGGTCGGTGACTCCTTCGGCGAGATCCGGCCCTACGCCAACGGGTTCCGCGTTGATATCGAGATCGACTTCACCAATCCCGTCATCGGCCAGCAGAGCTACGGCTTCGATCTGAGCCCGGAGCGCTTCCGCCGCGAAGTCGGCCGCGCCCGGACTTTCGGCCTGATGTGCGACGTCGCCCGGCTCTGGAGCGCGGGTTACGCACTCGGCGCCTCCTTCGACAATACCGTCGTGTTCGACGACGAGCGGCTGCTCAACACCGAGGGCCTGCGCTACGCCGACGAATGCGCCCGCCACAAGGTGCTGGACGTGATCGGCGACCTCGCGCTGGCCGGCCTGCCGCTGCTTGGCGCCTACCGCTCGGTGCGTGGCGGTCACAAGCTCAACCACGCTGTCCTGACCGCGCTGCTCGCCGACCGTACCGCCTGGCGGGTGGTCGAGGGCGAGGCCGTCCGCCGCACCACGCGTCCCGTGGGCGAAGTCGGTCGCGGCATCGTCGGCGGCCGGATCGCCGCGGCCTACGGGCCGGACGTGTCCTGACGAGACCTGTCGCCACTGGCGTTCTGTTGCCGCCTGCGTTTGGCGGCAGCTTTCCCCGGGAAACTCCTGGTAACGATGATCGGCTAGGATTGCGGCGCGTTCGCCTTAATCCGGGCGAAATGCCTGCCTATCCGGTTGGTTCGAGATCGTTTTTCGGTTACACGGCGTGGTCGCATGGCAGGCGCCACGGCTACATTTCGCGCCCATGACGGGGTTCATGGGCTGGCGGACACCGCATCACAGGGCGTCAGGGCTTAAATTCATGTCGGCACAGCGTATGACGCGCGGATATCTCTCGGTCTCGCCTGGAGTTCGCGGGCTGCTTCAAGCCGCCACCTTCGTGGTGCTCGCGCTGCCGCTGGCCGGCTGCGGCACCGGCGCGCTCTGGGACAAGTTCACCGCCAAGGACGACACCTTCACCGAGGAGCCCGCCGACAAGATCTATAATGAGGGCCTGTACCTCATGAACGAGAAGAAGGACATGAAGGGGGCGAACAAGAAGTTCGAAGAGGTCGACCGCCAGCATCCTTATTCCGACTGGGCCCGCAAATCGCTGCTGATGTCGGCCTATGCCTCCTACCAGGGCGGCGACTATGACGGCTGCATCGGCGCCGCGACCCGCTACGTCACGCTGCATCCCGGCAGCCCGGACGCGGCCTATGCACAGTACCTGATCGCCGCCTCCCACTATGACCAGATCCCGGACATCAGCCGCGACCAGGCCCGCACCGAGAAGGCGATCGCCGCGCTGGAAGAGGTGAACCGCAAATATCCGAACTCGGAATATGCGACCTCGGCCAAGGCCAAGATCGAGGGTGCGCGCGACCAGCTCGCCGGCAAGGAAATGAATGTCGGCCGCTATTACATGCAGAAGCGCGACTACACGGCGGCGATCAACCGCTACAAGGCCGTCGTCACGCAGTACCAGACCACCCGCCATGTCGAGGAGGCTCTGTTCCGGCTCACCGAGGCCTATATGACGATCGGCATCGTCGCCGAGGCGCAGACCGCAGCCGCGGTGCTTGGCCACAATTTTCCTGACAGCCGCTGGTACAAGGACGCCTATAATCTTGTAAAATCCGGGGGTCTCGAGCCGAGCGAGAATCAGGGTTCCTGGATGAGCAGGGCCTTCAAGAAGATAGGCCTATAGTCTCGGCTAGGAAATTTGATTCCATGCTGGCGCGTCTGTCGATCCGTGACATCGTCCTGATCGAGCGGCTCGATATCGAATTCGCCACCGGACTTGCGGTTTTGACCGGTGAGACCGGTGCGGGCAAATCCATCCTGCTCGATGCCTTTGCACTGGCGCTCGGCGGCCGCGGCGACGCCGGGCTCGTGCGCCATGGCGCGGAGCAGGGGCAGGTCACCGCCGTCTTCGATATCCCCAAAAATCACCCCGCGACGAAGATTCTGGCCGAGAACGGCCTGGATGATACCGGCGAGATGATTCTCCGCCGGGTGCAACTCGCCGACGGCCGCACCCGCGCTTTCATCAACGACCAGTCGATTAGCGTGCAGACGCTGAAGGCGGTCGGTGGCGCCCTGGTCGAGATCCACGGCCAGCATGACGAGCGTGCGCTGGTCGATGCTGCCACCCACCGTCGCCTGCTCGACGCCTTCGCAGGTCTCGAAAAGGACGTCACCGCGGTCGAAGCGCTCTGGGACGCGCGCCGTACGGCCAGCGCCGCGCTGGAAGAGCACCGCGCCGCCATGGAGCGCGCCGCGCGCGAGGCCGATTATCTGCGCCACGCCTCTGACGAGCTGAAGCAGCTCGCGCCCAAGGAAGGCGAGGAGACCTCGCTCGCCGGTCGCCGCACCACCATGATGCAGGGCGAGAAGATCGCCTCCGATTTGCGGGAGGCGCAGGAAGCCGTCGGCGGCAATCATTCGCCGGTCGCCTCCCTGTCGGCCGCCGTGCGCCGGCTGGAGCGGCGCGGTGTCAACTCGCCGGCGCTGGTCGAGCCCGCCGTGAAGGCGATCGACGTCGCGATCAACGCGCTGGAGGAAGCCGACCAGCATCTCCTGGCCGCGCTCGCCGCGACCGACTTCGATCCGGGTGAGCTCGAGCGCATCGAGGAGCGGCTGTTCGCGCTACGCGCCGCCTCGCGCAAATATTCGACGCCGGTCGATGGCCTCGCTGCACTTGCCGCCAAATACGCTGCCGATGTCGTCCTGATCAATGCCGGTGCTTCGCGGTTGAAGAAGCTGGAGCAGGCGGCGATCGAGGCCGACGCGCGCTATGCCGCTGCCGCCAAGAAATTGTCGATGGCGCGGCAGAAGTCGGCGGACAAGCTCAACAAGGCGGTCAACGCCGAGCTCGCACCGCTCAAGCTCGAACGCGCCAAGTTCATGACGCAGGTCGAGACCGATGAGGCCGCGCCGGGCCCGCAGGGTTTCGACCGCGTCGAGTTCTGGGTGCAGACCAATCCCGGCACCAAGCCGGGTCCGATGATGAAGGTCGCTTCCGGCGGCGAGCTCTCGCGCTTCCTGCTGGCGCTCAAGGTCGTGCTGTCCGACCGTGGCTCGGCGCCGACGCTGGTGTTCGACGAAATCGACACCGGGGTCGGCGGTGCGGTCGCGGACGCCATCGGTGGGCGGCTCGCGCGGCTTGCCGGCAAGGTGCAGGTGATGGCCGTGACCCACGCCCCGCAGGTCGCCGCCCGTGCCGGCCAGCATCTGCTGATCTCCAAGGACGCCCTCGACAAGGGCAAGCGCGTCGCCACCCGCGTCAATGCGCTGGCCGCCGACCACCGCCGCGAGGAGATCGCCCGCATGCTCGCCGGCGCCGAGATCACGGCCGAGGCGAGGGCGGCCGCCGATCGGCTGCTCAAGGCGGCGAGTTAGACTTTGTGTCCCGGATGCGCGTAGCGCGAGCCGGGACACGGAATGCCGCCACACAGGCCCCGGCTCTGCAGCGCACGGCTCCGCGCTGCGCAGCGTCCGGGGCACGAGACCAACCGCCTTTACCCTCCCGCCCGCTCCGTCGTATCCAAGCACCATGGCAAGAGCAGCAAAATCCAAAGCAAGGCCGCTTCGCGACGTCGCCGACCTCACCAAGGCGCAGGCCAAGGTCGAGCACATGCGGCTCGCACTCGAACTCGAAGAGCACGACAGGCGCTACTATCAAGACGACGCGCCCACCGTGACCGACGCCGAGTACGACGAGTTGCGCCAGCGCTTCAACGCGATCGAAAAGCGCTTTCCGGATTTCGTCAGCGCGGAGTCGCCGTCCCAGAAAGTCGGCGCGGCACCGTCGGGTCGCTTCAGGAAAGTCCGGCATTCCGTTCCGATGCTGTCGCTCGACAACGCGTTTGCCGAAGAGGACGTCCGCGACTTCGTCGGCCGCATCGTGCGCTTCCTGAAGCTCGACGACGACAAGGTCGATTTCTCGGCCGAGCCGAAGATCGACGGCCTCTCGATGTCGCTGCGCTACGAGGGCGGCGAGCTCGTCACCGCGGCGACCCGCGGTGATGGCGCCGAAGGCGAGGACGTCACCGCCAACATCCGCACCCTCGAAGACGTGCCGCAGAAGCTGAAAGGCCGCAACGTCCCTGACATCTGCGAGGTGCGCGGCGAGGTCTACATGACCAAGAGGGCCTTCCTGACACTCAACAAGAAGCAGGTCGAGGCCGGCGAGGCGCCGTTCGCCAATCCGCGCAATTCGGCCGCAGGCTCGCTCCGGCAGAAGGACCCGACCATCACCGCCTCGCGCCCCCTGGGCTTCTTCGCCTATGCCTGGGGCGAGATGAGCGCGATGCCGGAGGGTACGCAGAGCGGCATGATCGGCTGGTTCGAGCGCTGCGGCTTCAAGACCAATCCGTTGACCAGGCTCTGTCATTCCGTTGAGGAGCTGCTCGCGTTCCATCATTCGATCGAGGAGCAGCGCGCAAAACTCGATTACGACATCGACGGCGTCGTCTACAAGGTCGACCGCATCGACTGGCAGGAACGGCTCGGCTTCGTCTCACGCACGCCGCGCTGGGGCATCGCGCACAAATTCCCGGCCGAGCGCGCCGTGACGGTGCTGCGCGACATCGAGATCCAGGTCGGCCGCACCGGCTCGTTCACGCCGGTCGGCAAGCTCGAACCGGTCGGCGTCGGCGGCGTGATCGTGCAGAACGTCACCCTGCACAACGAGGACTACATCAAGGGCATCGGCAACAAGGGTGAGGTGCTGCGCGAGGGGCGCGACATCAGGATCGGCGACACCGTCGTGATCCAGCGTGCCGGCGACGTCATCCCGCAGGTGGTCGACGTCGTCCTCGACAAGCGGCCGAAGACGGCCAAGGAATTCCATTTCCCGACGAAGTGCCCGTGCCCGCTGCACACCGACGTCACGCGCGAGGAAACGGCGGCCGGTGAAGAGGGCTCGCGCGCCCGCTGCACCGGCGAGTTCGCCTGTCCCTATCAGAAGATCGAGCACCTCAAACTGTTCGTGTCGCGGCGCGCCTTCGACATCGACGGTCTTGGCGAGAAGCAGCTCCAGTATTTCTTCGACGAGGAATGGGTGAAGGAGCCCGCCGACATCTTCACGCTGGAGAAGCGCAACGCGAAGCTGAAGCTCGAGGAGATCGAGGGCTACGGCGAAACGTCGGTGCGCAACCTGTTCGGCGCCATCGAGAGCCGGCGCAGAATCGCGCTGGAGCGCTTCGTCTTTGCGCTCGGGATGCGTCATGTCGGCGAGACCACGGCGCTGGCGCTCGCACGCGGCTATGGCTCGTGGGACGCTTTCCACGACGCCTGCCTCAAGGTCGCCAAGGGCGACGAGGAGGCGATGGCCGAGATGGACGCGCTGGACCAGATCGGCGACACCGTGATCAAGAGCATCGCCGACTATTTCGGCGAGAGCCACAATCGCGGCATCGTCGAACGGCTGACCAAGGAAGTCGAGATCATCGACGCCGAGAAGCCGAAGAGCAACTCCGCCGTCGCCGGCAAGACGGTGGTGTTCACGGGATCGCTGGAGAAGATGACGCGCGACGAAGCCAAGGCGACCGCGGAGCGTCTGGGGGCGAAGGTGTCAGGCTCGGTGTCGAAGAAGACCGATCTCGTCGTCGCCGGTCCCGGTGCGGGCTCCAAGCTCGCGGAAGCCAACAAGCACGGCGTCAAGGTGTTGACCGAGGACGAGTGGCTGACGCTGATCGGGGAGTGAGAGGGGCGCGCTCGTGCCACTCACTCCGCTGTCGTCGCCCGGCTTGACCGGGCGATCCAGTACTCCGAGACGGCTGTGATAGAACCGATGGGCCGCGGTGTACTGGATTCCCCGCTATCGCGGGGAATGACACCGAGATTGGTGCGAGGCCAATCGCCCCTCTCACATCATCCCCGTCTCTTCCTCTTCCGCCTGCTCGATCAACTCCTCGCTCACCACCACCTCGCGGCGAGGAACGACGAAGATCATCATGCAGGCGCAGAGCAGCGAGATCGCCAGCACCGCGGAGGTCAGCGGCAGCGTGGTGGCGGAGTGGCCGCCGAGATAGGCGCCGAATTGCGACATCAGCGCGCCGATGCCCTGCTGGAGGAAGCCCATCGCGCCTGATGCGGTGCCGGCGGCTTCAGGGCGGATGCTGATGGCGCCGGCGGCGGAGTTCGCCATCACGAAGGCATTGCCGACCATCACGATCATCTGCGTGCCGAATAGCCAGCTCGGAGCCTCGTTCCAGCCGGTGAAGCTCCAGAGCAGGTTCAACAGGCTGCCGCAGAGTTGCAGGCCGAGCCCGAACCAGATCAGCTTTTCCAGCGAGTGTCGCGGCGCGAAGCGCACGCAGAGCAGATTGCCGACGAGATATGCAAAACCTGTTGTCGCGAACCAGGCGCCATATTCGGCGCTGGTCCGGCCCATCTGCGTCACCACGATGTAGGGGCCGCCGCCGGCGAAGGTGAAGATAATCTGGGACGCCAGCACCTGGCACATCACGTAGCCGATGAAGGCGCGGCTCTTGATCAGGGTGCCGACGTCGCTGCGAAAGCCGCCGCTGCCGACCGCGCGATCGCGGCGGGTCTCGGGCAACGCGATCGCGATGCCGATTGCGACCGCGATCGCGGCGAAGGTGACGGCGTAGAAAATGGCCCGCCAGCCGAATGCGGTCTCGATCAGGCCGCCGGTGAGCGGTGAGACCATCTGGCCGATCATGAGCGCTGCGATTACGAGGCTGATCATGGAGGCGACGCGGTCGCGCTCGTAGATATCGCGGATGATGGCGCGGCTCACCACCATGCCGGAGGCGCCGCCGAGCGCCTGGAAGAAGCGCGCTGCGATCAGTTGCGGCAGGGTTTCGGCGAAGATGCAGGCGATGCTCGCCGCGACCATCAGCGCGAGGCCGCCAAGCAGCACCGGACGCCGGCCGAACCTGTCCGACAGCGGTCCCATGATGAGCTGCGACAGTGCGATGCCGACCATGTACAGGGACACCGTCATCTGCGCGATCGAGATGTCGCGGCCGAACGTCGTCGCCAGCACGGGCAGCGCCGGAACCAGGATATAGAGCGAGATCGGCGCGATCCCGGTCATGACGACCAGCAGCAGCAACACCACGCGCGAGGTCGCGATGTTTTTCGTCGCCGCGTCCGGCGGCCTGCTGATCATGCCGTGCATAGTCGTCCGTCTTTCGAAGTCGAATCGACTGTAGCGTGCTCACGCAAGACGGATATCGGCGTTTCGGAATGCGGCTATTCGGATTTCGGGACGGTTGTGATAACAGCGTGTGGAGACCGTTATCCTACGGGTGCGTGTGCTGAGATGTTGTGCGGTCGTGCCACATCTTCGGTGTCATTCCCCGCGAAGGCGGGGAATCCAGTATTCCAGAGGCCGTAGTGATTGAATCGAGAGGCTGCGGCGTACTGGATGCCCCGCCTTCGCGGGGCATGACAGCGAGTGTGAGGTGAGAGCGTTGCGCAAATCGCGTAGCGCCATGCATCTCCGGCGCGAGCTTACGCCTTCAGCTCGGCCGTCGCCTGATCGAGCCAGGCCTTCGTCGCTTCGTCCAGTGCCGGCCGCACCTCGGCGCGGACGCGCGCGTGGTAGGCATTGAGCCAGTCGAGCTCGTCCTTGCCCAGCATCGCGACATCGATCAGCCGGCGGTCGATCGGTGCCAGGGTCAGCGTCTCGAACGCGTTCATCGGTTTTTCCGCGCCCTCGATGTCGGCGGCGACCACCAGCTCGAGGTTCTCGATGCGGATGCCGAAGCCGTCGGTCTTGTAATAGCCGGGCTCGTTGGAGAGGATCATGCCGCGCTTCAGCGGCGTCGTGCCGAGCTTCGAGATCCGCGCGGGTCCTTCGTGCACACTGAGATAGCTGCCGACGCCGTGGCCGGTGCCGTGCTCGAAATCGACGCCGGCGGCCCAGAGATATTGCCGCGCCAGCGTGTCGAGCTGCGCGCCGGTGGTGCCGTCGGGAAACACCGCGCGCGCGATCGCGATGTGGCCGCGGAGCACGCGGGTGAAGCGGTCGCGCATCTCGCCGGTCGGCTCGCCCACGGCCATCGTGCGGGTGACGTCGGTGGTGCCGTCTTCATATTGCGCACCGGAATCGATCAGCAGCAGATCGCCCGGCGCGATGCGCCGGTTGCTCTTGCGGGTGACGCGGTAGTGCACGATGGCGCCGTTCGGACCGGTGCCTGATATGGTCGGGAACGAGACGTCCTTCAGCGCGCCGGTGTCGCGGCGGAACGTCTCGAGCGCCTCGACCGCGTCGATCTCGGTCAGCTTGCCGCTTGATGCCTCGCGATCGACGAAGGCGAGGAAGCGCGCCAGCGCCACGGCATCGCGGCGGTGCGCCGTCCGTGTGCCCTTGATCTCGGTCGCGTTCTTGACGGCCTTGAGCAGCGCAATCGGATCGCTGCCGCGCACCGGCTTGCCGCCGGCGCTTGCGATCAGCCGGCTGAGCGCGTCGGCCGCGGTGGCATTGTCGAGTGCGATCGCGGCGCCGCTCTTGGCGAGCGCCATCAGCGTCGGTGCCATCGCATCGGGCTCGCGCACGTCGGCGGACTGCTCCAGATGGTCGCGGGTCAAATTGGAGAGTTTTCGGTGGTCGATGAATACGGTCGGCCGGCCGTCCTTCGGCACCAGCGCGTAGGACAGCGGCAAAGGAGTATGGGCGACGTCGGCGCCGCGGATGTTGAAGGTCCAAGCCACGGCGTGGCTGTCGGAGAGCACCAGCGCGTCGACGCCGAGCTTGGCGATCTCGCTTTTGATTTGCGTGATCTTCTCGGCCTCGGCGACCCCGGCATTTTGCAGGCTGTGCACGGCGACCGGGGCCAGCGGCGGCTGCGGCCGGTCCTGCCAGATCGCGTCGACCGGGTTGCTGTCGACCGCGACCAGCTCGGCGCCGGCCTTGGCGCAGGCGGCGGCGAGGCGCTCGGCTGCCGAAGAAGTGTGCAGCCACGGATCAAATCCGAGGCGGTCGCCGGCTTTCAGGTGCGTCGATACCCAGCTCTCCGGCGGCGGATCGATCAGCGATTCCACCGCCCAGGCCTTTGCGTCGACCTGCTTGGCCGCCTGGATCGTGTAGCGGCCGTCGACGAAGATCGCGGCCTCATGCGTCAGCACCACCGCCAATCCTGCGGAACCGGTAAAGCCGGTCAGCCAGGCCAGCCGCTCTTCCGAGGGGGGCACATATTCGTTCTGCTGCTGATCGGCGCGCGGAACGACGAAGCCGGTCAGCTTGCGGCGGGCGAGTTCTTCACGGAGCGCGGCCAGGCGCGCCGTCAATGCGACGCCGGCCTCGGGCTCCTCGAATGTCTGGAAGTGTGCTTCGAACATGGCTCAGTTTAGGATCATGCCGATCAGTCCGCAATGTAGACGCATTTGGGGTCGCATCTGGCACGGACCGTGCTTGAAAATGGTCCATTCGAATTGAGTGGAGTAGAGGATGCAGCAGTTGCGCTTCGTCCGGATAACAGGGAAATTCGAGCGGGTGGTTCATCTCAACGGCGAGGGGACACACGATGCCAGCGTTCATGTTTGAGAAGATTTCGCCGCCGGCCCACCGCGCCCCGGCTGCAACGACACCGAAGAAGCCGCGCGGCCTCATCAGCCAGATGATCGACCGTTTCGCCGAGCGCCGCGCCAGGCGTGCCTTGCAGGGTAAGCGCGCGACACGTCGGGACGAGAAGCCGGCGGAGTAGGGCGGTGTCGTAGGGGGCACCGCCGTCGCTCTTCGAGCTATGGCGGACAAGCCGCTTTGCCCACCCTACGGCGCCTACGCTGCCTTACCCCATCTTCCGCAGCAACAAACTGCTCCACCCCTCGATCCGCACGTGCCGCAGCGGCACGAGGCCGCGTGCGCGGTAGGCGGCGATCACGGCGGGGGCCTGGTGGGTCAAGAGGCCCGAGAGGATGACGCGCGCGCCGGGCACGAGGTGCCGCGCCATCGGGCCGGCCAATTGCCTTAACGGATTGGCAAGGATGTTGGCCAGGACCAGGTCGAACGGGCCGCATCTGGCAAAGTCCGGTGCGGCAAATCCGGTCGCGCGGATCACCCGCACCTGGTTGCCGACGTGGTTCAGCGTCGCGTTCTCGGCCGCCACCCGCACCGATGGCGGGTCGATGTCGGAGGCGAGCACCGCGCGATGCAGCGCCTTCGCGGCGGCGATGCCCAGCACGCCGGTGCCGGTGCCGAGGTCGAGCAGATTCCTCGGCCGGGAACTCTTCAGGACGTGGTCAAGCAACAGTAAACAGCCGCGGGTGGTGCCGTGGTGGCCGGTGCCGAAGGCGAGCGCTGCCTCGATCTCGATGGCAAGCTTGTTCGGCGCGACGTGGTCGCGGTCGTGGCTGCCGTGCACGACGAAGCGCCCGGCCGGCACCGGGATGAGATCTTCGAGGCTCGCCTTGACCCAATCCTTGGCTTCGACAATGTCGAAGATGAGCGTTTCGGCGATCTCGTTTCCTGCCGAAGTTACAATGAGTTCCCGCAGCCATGCCTGATCGGGCGTCTCGGCGAAATGGAGCGTGACGTCCCACTGTCCGTCCGGCCGCTCAAAGGCGGCGACCGCCGCGTCGCCGTCAAAAAAGACCTCCGTGAGCACGTCGACGACGCGCTTGGCCGCGGCCTCGGTGCCGATCGAAAAGCAGGCGCGATGAGTGGGAGAAAGCTGCATTCTAGGGTTCCGTCAGTTCAATTTTTGGGACTTTTGTTCCCAATTTTCCGCATAACTTGCAGGTTCCGATTTAACCTGACTGCAGGTTGTACCCCGTACATTTCCGGGTGTTGGAATCGCCCAACGCATCTTGGAATTGAAACGGAGGCGAGTCTTGAAGAGCATGGTTTTGAAGTTCTGGTCGGACGAATCCGGTGCAACCGCGATCGAATACGGCCTGATCGCAGCGGGCATCGCGCTGGCGATCATCACCGTGGTGAACAGCCTGGGCACCAGCTTGAACGACAAGTTCGGTTCGATTAGCAGTTCCTTGAAGTAATTTCCGCCTCCCATTTCCTGGCGGGGGCTGTTTTTCTTTAGAGGCTGTTACCTGACGATCGCCCGCACGGGGAGTTGCCCCCGGCGGGCGAGGTCGTTTTGGGGGCACCGGAATGCCCACAGGCCCTCCACCCGTTTCCCCAAAGTTGTCCACGGCTTTATCCCGCCACTCATCCGCAGCTTTTGCACCGCCTTGTACGGGGCGCGCCGGGCCTGCCGCGCGCAGGCGACCCACTGCTTTCTCACAGCCTTGCCAACAGCCTGTCCACAGCCCTTTCCACAGACCTATCCACGGCTTCCGAACAGCGAGCGGTGATCCCTCAAGATCGCCTGTGCGGCGTTGTGGCCTGGGGCGCCGGTGACGCCGCCGCCGGGGTGAGCGCCGGAGCCGCAATGATAGAGGCCCTTCAGGGGACCGCGATAGTCGGCATGGCCCAGCATCGGCCGCGCCGAGAACAGCTGGTTCAGCGTCAGAGCGCCGTGGAAGATGTCGCCTCCCAGCAGGCCGAATTGCCGTTCGAGGTCGAGCGGGGAGAGGATCTGGCGGCCGAGCACGCTTGCCGCAAAGCCGGGTGCGTATTTGTCCACCGTCGCGATCATGAGATCGGCGACCTCCTCGCGATGGTCGTCCCAGGACTTTCCGTCGGGCAGTTCGGGCGCGACGTGTTGGCAGAACAGGCTCGCGACGTGTTTGCCCGTCGGTGCGAGCGTGTCGTCGAGCGTGGAGGGGATCAGCATTTCGACGACAGGCTCCCGGCTCCAGCCTAGCGCGCGCGCGTCGAGATAGGCGCGGTCCATGTAGCCGAGGCTTGGCGCCAGGATGATGCCGGAGGTGAGGTGATCGCCGTCGCCCGGGAGCGTGGTGAAGGAGGGCAGGCGGTCCAGCGCCACGTTCATGCGGAAGGTGCCGGAGCCGTTCTTCCAGTGCCGGATGCGCGCGAGGAAGTCCGGGGGCAGGGCGTCGGCCGCGATCAGCCGCGTATAGAGCAGCTTTGGATTGACGTTGGCCGCGACATATTTCGCGCGGATCGTCTCGCCGTTGTCCAGCACCACGCCGACGGCGCGGTCGCGCTCGACGATGATCTCGCGCACACCCGCATCCGTGTCGATCGTGACGCCGCGGCCCTGCGCGGCGCGCGCCATCGCCTGCGTGATCGCGCCCATGCCGCCGATGGCGTGGCCCCAAACGCCCTTCTTGCCGTTCACCTCGCCGAAGGCGTGGTGCAGCATCACATAGGCCGAGCCCGCCGCGTACGGACTGGCATAATTGCCGACGATGGCATCGAAGCCGAACAGCGCCTTGACCAGATCGTGCTCGAAGCGCTCGTCCAGCATCTCGCCGGCCGAGCGGGTGAAGAGATCGAGCAGGCTGCGGCTTTGCTCCAGCGTCAACCCACGCAGGATGTTGGCACTCTGGATCGCGTTCACCACTTCGCGGATCGCGTTCGTGCCAAAACCGTCGAGCAGGTTCGGCGGCGCACGCAGCACGAACTGCCGCAGCACGTCGGCGATGTCTTCCAGTTCGCGCGAGAACCCGTCGAGCGCGCTCGCGTCGCGCGTGCTCAGCCGCGCGACGGACTCCTTCGTCCGCCCCTCGCCGGTGAGCAGATAGCTGCCGTCGGGCGCGGGCAGAAAATTCTGGGCGCGCCGCTCGACGATCCGCAGGCCCTGTTCAGTGAGGCCCAAGTCGCGGATCACCTGCGGATTGAGCAGGCTCACCGTGTAGGCCGCGACCGAGTTGCGGAATCCGGGGTGAAACTCCTCCGTGACCGCGGCCCCGCCGACCACCTTGCGGCGCTCGACGACGCGCACGCGCAGGCCCGCCATCGCGAGATAGGCCGCGCAGGTGAGGCCGTTATGGCCAGCGCCGATGATGATGACGTCGGTTTCGCTCATGAAGGATTCAAAATGTTCCGCGGTCTTTCCGGGATGGTCCGAAGGACCAGACCCGGAATGACATCTGTATATCAAGCAATCGTCGCTGCAACATCACGAGACCCTTTATTGCCCGTTCATGCGCCCTGTGCTCCATTGCGCGCGTCCGGCGCCCGCCGGGGTTTGAGCCGGAGCTTCCATGGATTCGATCGTGCAACCCGCCGCCACGGAGCAGCCGTCCTCGTCGCGCAACCGGCTGCTGCTGACGGTCTACACCGCCGCGATCTTCGTCAGCGCGCTGCTGCTGTTCTCGGTGCAGCCGCTGTTCGCCAAGATGGTGCTGCCGCGGCTCGGCGGCTCGCCGGCAGTGTGGTCGGTGGCGATGGTGTTCTTCCAGTCGCTGCTGCTGGCGGGCTATGCCTATGCGCATCTCTTGATGCAGATCAGGAATCGCATCGTTCCGGTCGCGGTGCATCTGGTTTTGCTGATCGCAGCCTTCGCCACGCTGCCGCTCGGCGTCGCCACGGCCTACGGCGATCCACCGGCCTCCGGCTATGCGTTCTGGCTGCTCGGCCTGTTCGTGGTCTCGATCGGCCTGCCGTTCTTCGCGCTCGCAGCCAACAATCCGCTGCTGCAGGCCTGGTTCGTCCGCACCGGCCATCCTGCCGGACACGATCCCTATTTCCTCTATGCATCCTCCAACATCGGCAGCTTCCTCGCGCTGTTGTCCTATCCGTTCCTGCTGGAGCCGATTTTCACGCTGCACACGCAGAACCGGTTCTGGACCCTTGGCTATGGCCTCCTGATCCTCCTGATCGCCGCCTGCGGCGTGCTGCTGCTGCGTTCGCCGAAGCTGGCCGTGGTCGACGCAAAGACCGAGGACGTCAATGCGCCGGCGCCAGGCATCGTGACGCGGCTGCGCTGGATCTTCCTCGCCGCAGTGCCGTCCGGCCTGCTGATCGCCGTCACGGCACACATCTCGACCGACGTCGCGGCGGCGCCGTTGCTCTGGGTGCTGCCGCTGTCGCTGTATCTGCTCACCTGGGTGGTGGTGTTCCAGTCGCGGCCGCTGCTGCCGCACAAATGGATGCTGATGCTCCAGCCGGTCGCGATCGCGGGCGTCATCGTCCTGCTGGCGTTCGGCGGCGAACAGAATCTGCTGCTGACCCTCGGCGGCCACCAACTGTGCTTCTTCGTCATCGCCATGGCCTGCCATGGCGAGCTGGCGCGGACACGGCCGGCCGCCAAATATCTCACGGGCTTCTATGTCGCGCTGTCGTTCGGCGGCATGGTCGGCGGCCTCTTTGCCGGCCTCGTTGCTCCATTCACCTTCTCCTGGATCGCCGAATACCCGATCCTGGTCGCGCTCGCCGCGCTGTGCCGGCCGCCGGCGAACGAGCGGCTGGCGGGCATCGTTAGATGGTACTGGCTGGCACTCGCCGTGCTCGCGGTGGCGCTGGTCGCGCCGTCTTACATGACCGGCGATCTCTCGACCTGGTTCGAGGATCATCGCGTCTGGGTCGCGGGGGCCGTCGGCGTGCTCGCGGCACTTCTGGCGCTCGCGCTCAACGCCAGCCGCTGGAAGATCTTCGCCACCGCCGCGCTCGCGCTGGCGTTGATCCGCGTCTATCCGGCGGACGAAGGCCGCGTCACGACGGTGCGCAGCTTCTTCGGCGTGCACAAGATCGTGGTGACGCCCGGCGGCTACTTCCATGTGCTGATGCACGGCACCACGATCCACGGCGCCGAGCGCTTCCGCAACAATGACGGCACGCCGGTCGTCGGCCGGCCCGAGCCGATCACCTATTACCACAAGGACGGCGGTATCGGTCAGGCCATCACCGCGATCCGCGAGCGCAAGGGCGCGCCGCTGAAGGTTGCGGCAATCGGCGTCGGATCGGGCACGCTCGCCTGTGCCGCCGAGCCCGGCGAAAGCTGGACCTTCTTCGAGATCGACCAGTCCATGGTCGACGCGGCGAGCGATCCGAAGAACTTTCGCTACATATCGAGCTGCATGCCGGGCCTGAAGCCGGTGATCGGCGATGCTCGCCTCACCTTCGCGAAAGAGCCCGACGGCGCTTATGACCTGATCATCGTCGACGCCTATTCGTCGGATGCGATCCCGATTCATCTCGCCACCGAAGAGGCGATGGGTATCTACAAGGACAAGCTGGCGCCGCACGGCGCCGTGGTGATGCACGTCTCCAACCGGCACCTCGATCTCGAGACCGTCGTGGTCGGCATCGCCGATGCCAACGATCTGAAGAGCTGGGTCTTCAACGAGGATTCCGGACGCGACGGGGACTACATCTTCTCGACCGACGTCGTCATCTCCGCGCGCGAGGAGGCCGACGTCGGCCGGCTCGCCTCCTCCAAGTCATGGGAGCAGACCGAAGCCGACGACCGGGTGCGGGTCTGGACCGACGACTATTCCAATATTTTGGGCGCGCTGTACCGGCGTCTGCGGGATGGGGAGTAGGGCTGCTACGACACCATCGCGCGCCGCGGACGCTGCGCAGCGCGTAGCGGTGCGCTGCAGAGCCGGGGCCTACGTTTCTGGGTCCCGGCTCTGCGTCGCGTTATTTCATGCCGCGCCGCGTCCGGGACACGAGATCGAGCGCTACGGCACGACCGGCGTTCCCGCCGGCAATGCAATTCCCTTCTCGCCCGCGACTTGCCGCAGCAGGTCCGGCCTGTCCGAGATGATGCCGTCGACGCCGAGCTCGATCATGCGCGCCATGTCCTCGCGCTTGTTGACGGTCCAGACCACGATACGCAGTCCGAGCGTGTGTGCCTCCGAGACGACCGCCTCGGTTACATCGCCGAAATAGGGCGACCAGACCGTGCCGCCCGCAGCCTTGATCGTCCGCGGCAGCGAGCCGCCGTGATCGGCCGGGCTGAAACCCGCCGTCCAGTTCGTCGCCTTGTCCAACGCCACCGTCTGGCCCGAGCCGCGCTGGAGCGTCAGGTAGACCGTCGGAATCGTGGGCGCCTGCTGCTGGACGAGCAACAGGGTCCGCCAGTCGAACGACTGGATCATGACGCGATCGGAAAATCCTTCGGCCTCGATCAGCTGGAGCAGCTTTGCGACAAAGCCTCGCGGATCGAGCGACTCGTCCGGATGGTTTGGATCGATCTTGGTCTCGATGTTGAAACGCACGCGCGTGTTGCCGGCCTTGCGCACCAGCGCGAACAGCTCGCCCAGGGTGGGAATGCGTGTCCCTGGCACGGCCCGCTGGTCGGGGAATTGCTTCGCGTAGGAACTGTCGGGCCGGATCTGGCCGACGTCATAGGTCCTGACGTCGGCCAACCGCAGCTTCACGAACGGTGTACCGGGCGCGGCGACATAAGCGCCGCCTGCATCGCGCGCGAGGTCGGGATTGAGCCCGCGTTCATGCGACACGACGACCTCGCCATCCGCGGTCACGCCGGCGTCGAGCTCCAGCGTGTCCACGCCCATCGACAGCGCGTTGGCGAAGGCCGGCAGGGTGTTTTCCGGCAACAGCGCGCGCCCGCCGCGATGCGCCTCGAGATCAAAGGCCATGGCTTGTCCCGCAGTGAGAACCGAGAGCACGATCAGGATTGTCGCGGCACGTGACGGCATCAAGGTTCGCAGCCCAGGTGAAAAGAGGAGCTTATGAAATCTTCGCCCGGTTCGTCCAGCTTCGTGGTCGACAGGTGCTTGACGGCGGCCGGGGAAGGCGGAAACTGGCTCTCAAAAAACAACGGTTCAGGGAGCCATTCATATGCGGCTTATCTTCATCGCAACGATGGCGATTCTCATGGTCGGACAGGCGCTAGCCAAGGATGTGCTCTCGGGTGCGAGCCTCTACGAAGATGTGGCGCGCTATGCGTCCTTCGGTCTGCACCGCTTCGGCTCGGCGGGCGATCGCGCGACGGCCGACTGGATCGCCGGCGAGATGAAGCAGGCGGGTTTCGAAATCAGCTTCCAGCCCGTCGTGCTCGGGCGGCAATATGTCGTCGAGCGGGCCAGCGCTGAAGCTGCCGGCATCTCTGTCGAGGCGACGCCATTCTGGTGGCCGCCGGAGGACAAGGCCAGCTTCCATCTCGCCGCGCCGCTCGCGCGCGATGGCGATGTCACCGGCAAGATCCTTCTGCTCGATCTGCCGTTCGATCGCGGCGCCTATCTGGGGCCGACCCATCGTACGGCGATCGCGGAAGCCGCGGCAAGGAAGCCGGCGGCCATCCTGCTGATGATCGGCAACCCCGCCGACGACCGCTTCGCCTATAACGTCACGCAGGAGGATGCGCCCTGGCCGGTGCCGGTGATCGTGGTCGGCGCGGCGTCGCGAGCGGTGTTCGAGCGCGCGCTCGCCTCAGGCGCGCGCGTCACCTTCGACGTCAAGGGCCATTACGAGCGCGATGTTGTTGGCCGCAACGTCATCGCCGAGATCGGGGCCGGCCGTGGGCCGGTCATCGTCGTCTCGACGCCGATGACCGGCTGGTACTCGTGCGTCTGCGAGCGCGGCCCCGGCATCGCCAACTTTCTCGCGCTGGCGCGCACCGTCGCCGCCGAGAAATGGCCGGCGCATCTTGTTTTCATCGCCACCGCCGGCCACGAGATCGGCCATGGCGGCATGGAACTGTTTTTGAAGCACGGAGCGCCGGCACCGAAGGACACGCTGGCGTGGATTCATTTCGGTTCGTCGAACGCCTGCTATGCCTTCGCGGAAGGCGCCCGCACCGATCGGCCCGAGCAAGAGCGTTATCTCGTGCTGAGCAAATCCGCCGTCGCACTGACCGACGAGGCTTTTGCGAATGTCGAGGCCAAGCGCCTGGTGACGGAGAAGCAGGCGGTCGGTGAGCTGCGCGATGTGCACGCGGCGGGCTACGCCAATTTCCTCGGCATGGCTGGGCGCCATCGGACGTTTCATACGCCGTCGGACGATCTCGCCGCGACCGGGCCCGAGATCCTCGAGCCGGTCGCGCGTGCCTTCGTCGATGCTGTGCGAAAGATCGTCGAACGCGGCAACGCCGCGTTTCGGTAGCGTCAGTTCTGATAGTAACCGCGCGGCTGATAGTATTGCCGGGGCTGTGGCTGATAGTAGCCCTGCTGGCCGTAGCCTTGATTGTAGTACTGCTGCGGCTGCTGCTGCTGCTGATAGACCTGTGCGTCATACAGCGGGCGGCTAGCCGAGCGCGGCGCGGGATAGCGCGTGCCGGTGTCGCTGCCGTCGGCCGGGTAGATGTAATTGTCGTCCTGCGGCATGTAGCGGCGGGCGGGCTGCGCCGGCGGTGCGAGATTCACGGGATCGCCTGAGGTGGCGTACTGCTCTTCGGCCGGCTGCGGCGCGCGGGCCACTGCTGTGGGGTTGCGGCCGCGCGGGTTGCGGGCCAGAGCCACCTGGGCCGAGCCGGTCAGCGTCACCGTGGTGTTGAGCACGCCCTGCTGCTGCACCAGCGCATAGAGCGTCGAGGCATTCTGACGCGACAGTCGCACGCAGCCGTGCGACGCCGGCGAGCCGAGGCGGCTGACCGAGTCGGTGCCGTGGATGGCGTGCCCGACCTTGGTGAAGAAGATCGCGTGCGGCATCGGCGCGTCGTCGAATTCCTTGGAGTAGTGATCCTCTTCCATGCGAAAGGCGCGGAAGGCGCCGCCCGGCGTTTCGCGCGAGGGGATGCCGGTTGACACCGGCCAGCGATAGCGCGCGACGCCGTCAACGGCGACGGTCATCTGCTGATTGTCCTTGTCGACGGTGATCTCGACCTTGGCCTGGGCGGCGCCCGCGCTCAAAAACATCAATGAGGAAAAAGCGATGAAAAAAGAACGCATCTGGAAACGCATTTGAGTTCTGGCCTCCGGCCTGTTCACGCTAGGCGCCGCGGCTCTCCGTCCCCCGGCGTGCAATATGCCTGCAATCCGGCTTTCGTTCCAGCGGGCTGCCCCTCCATCGTTAACGCGATGCCGGGCGTAAGCAAGGCCGCTTTGTGCCGCGTGGCTGGCGGCGGCGCTGACATTTTCGCGAGCGTGCCGAGCAGTCACAACGCCGACAATTCGTCACAAAGGCGCAACCATTCGGCCGCTTCAGGCGTTGATCGTGGCTGCCCTCGACGGGCGGCTTCCGCTGCCCTTTCCCCTTTAATTCCCTTGGGACCGAAGATGAACAAAGCCCGTATCGCCGCCGCGCAATTGCCGGCCGGTTTGCCCATCCGCCTGCTGTTCGCAGCCACCGCCATCCTGCTCGCGCTGTTGTCGCTGCCGCAACCCGGCCACGCCCAGGGCATCGTGCGCGGCGCCCAGGAAGGCTCCTATGAAGGCAACCGGATCGCCGGGCCTGTCGGTGGCGTGGTTGGCGGCGCGGTGGGCGCCGGTGTTGGAGGGGCCGTCGGTGCGGTGGAGGGCGTGTTCGGTATTCCGCATCACCGCCACTACCGCTGCCGCGGCTACTATGACGGCTACCATCGCTTCCACTGCTACAGGTAAGTCCACCATCGTCATTCCGGGGCGCCCGAAGGGCGAGCCCGGAATCCATTCATCCACCAACTCTGCCGCCCGATGGATTCCGGGCTCGCGACTTCGTCGCGCCCCGGAATGACAGCTCAGTTCTTCAGCCGGTACCCGGTGCGGAAAATCCACCAGATCACGGCGAGGCAGATCACCAGGAACGCCGTCGTCATGCATATGCTGACGGACACGCTGACATCCGCAATCTCGTAGAAGCTCCAGCGGAAGCCCGAGATCAGATAGACGACCGGGTTCAGCAGCGCCACCGTGCGCCAGCCTGCCGGCAGCATGTCGATGGAATAGAAGCTGCCGCCGAGGAAGGTCAGCGGCGTCACCACCAGCATCGGGATCATCTGGAGCTTTTCGAAGCCGTCGGCCCAGATGCCGATGATGAAGCCGAACAGGCTGAACGTCACCGCCGTCAGCACCAGGAAGGTCAGCATCCAGACCGGATGATGGATGTGCAGCGGCACGAACAGGCCGGCAGTGGCGAGAATGATCAGGCCGAGAATGATCGACTTGGTCGCGGCGGCGCCGACATAGCCGAGCACGATCTCGCCATAGGAAATTGGCGCCGACAGGATTTCGTAGATCGTGCCGGTGAATTTCGGAAAGTAGATGCCGAAGGAAGCGTTGGCGATGCTCTGTGTCAGCACCGAGAGCATGATCAGGCCCGGCACGATGAAGGTGCCGTAGCTGACGCCCTCGACCTGGCTGATGCGCGAGCCGATCGCGGCACCGAACACCACGAAATAGAGCGAGGTCGAGACGACAGGCGAGACGATGCTTTGCAGCAGCGTACGCCAGGTGCGCGCCATTTCGAACAGATAGATGGCGCGGATGGCGCGATGATTCATGACGTCCTCACGAGGTCGACGAAGATGTCCTCGAGCGACGATTGCGTCGTGTCGAGATCGTTGAAGCGGATGCCGGCGTTGCGGAGGTCGCTGAGCAGGCTGGTGATGCCGGTGCGCTCGCCCTTGGTGTCGTAGTCGTAGACGAGCGTCGCGCCGCCGTCGCAGAGGTCGAGCTCGTAATGGCTGAGGCTGTCCGGAAGCGTCGTGACCTTGCCCTGCAGATGCAGCGTCAACCGCTTCTTGCCGAGCTTCTCCATCAACGTCGCCTTGTCCTCGACCAGCACGATCTCGCCCTTGTTGATGACGCCGATGCGGTCGGCCATCTCCTCGGCTTCCTCGATGTAGTGCGTGGTCAGGATGATGGTGACGCCGGATTGCTGCAGGGTGCGCACCACCTCCCACATGCCCTTGCGCAGCTCGACGTCGACGCCGGCGGTCGGCTCGTCCAGGAACAGGATCTGCGGCTCGTGCGACAGCGCCTTCGCGATCATCACGCGGCGCTTCATGCCGCCGGAGAGCGTGATGATCTTGTTGTCCTTCTTGTCCCAGAGCGAGAGGTCCTTCAGCACCTTCTCGATATGGGCGGGGTTCTTCGGCTTGCCGAACAGGCCGCGGGAGAAGCTCACCGTCGCCCACACGCTCTCGAAGGCGTCGGTGTGCAATTCCTGGGGCACGAGGCCGATCAGCGAGCGGGCCTTGCGGTACGAGGTCTGGATGTTCTCGCCGCCGACGAGCACCGTGCCTTCGCTTGGGTTGGCGATGCCGCAGATGATCGAGATCAGCGTGGTCTTGCCGGCGCCGTTGGGGCCGAGCAGTGCAAAAATCTCGCCGCGCTTGATGTCGAGATTGACGTTCTTGAGCGCCTTGAAGCCGGACCCATAGGTCTTCGACAAATTGGCGACGGAA
The DNA here is from genome assembly GCF_054061875.1 of Bradyrhizobium sp. S3.7.6. Taxonomy (NCBI): domain Bacteria; kingdom Pseudomonadati; phylum Pseudomonadota; class Alphaproteobacteria; order Hyphomicrobiales; family Nitrobacteraceae; genus Bradyrhizobium; species Bradyrhizobium sp. S3.7.6. The sequence goes on from NZ_JBSSEQ010000001.1 coordinate 2,619,642, forward strand.
ATGATGGAGGACATGATGGCCGCAGGGCTGAAAGGTAAAGACTGGGGAGGGGAGGCTGGAACCGTCCGGGAGGAGGTCAGCGGAGCCCTGAAATAGGAATGCACTTGCCCGGCCGCAATTGGCCGGAGAAAAATGGTCTCAAAACAGCCCCTTCGGTGGCAGGTTCCGGGCAAGTGTTGCGCGATGGTCACGGCTTGTGGCTAAGATTGCCGCTCACGCGCCTCTTTGTTGCGTCTGCGAGCAGGCCGTGGCTACGATTCCGGCCAGTCGCAAAGCGTATCGTCCCCAGGGAAAACATCGAGATGAGACCGAACGGCCGTCACACCGCCGGCGCCAGCCAGTTGCCCGCCCTCCGTGTGTGGGCGATCTGCCTGCTCCTGCTGTCAGCTGTTGCCATCAGCCCGACCACAGCCAGGGCGGCGCCGAGCCAGTCCGCGGCCGCGACCACCCATGTCTACCTGCTCCGCGGCGTGCTCAACATCTTCTCGCTCGGGCTCGATACGATCGGCTCCCGCCTCCAGGCGCAGGGCGTCCAGGTGACCGTCGCGAACTTCGTGTCCTGGTCCTCGCTCGCCGATGAGGCCGCGGCCGACTACCGGGCCGGTCGCGTCAAGACCATTGTCCTGGTCGGCCATTCCTCCGGCGCGACCGCGCTGCCGGACATGATCGCCAAGCTCAACCAGCTCGGCGTGCCCGTGAAGCTCGCGATCGGCCTCGATTCCGTATTCAAGACCAGGCTGTCGACCGGCGCCGAACGCTACATCAACATCTATATCGGCGATGGTCCCGGTGAGCCTGTGCGCGCCGCGGCTGGCCTCCGCGGCAAGCTCGACAATGTCGACGTCCGCGGCACCGGCGTCGGCCACATCTCGATCGACAAGAACGAGGCGATCCAGCGCCGCGTCATCGGCGAGATCGACGCCGCCATCTTGCGCTCGCGCGCCCCGGCAGGTCCGGTCGCCGAACCCGGCGCACCCAGGGCCCCGCGGCAGGCGCGCTCGGCGGCGGCGACGGCCAGGAACTGAGGGCGCGTGGCGCCCGCAGCACCGCGTGATGCCGCCTAAGCGGCGGTCACGCGGACGGGCATGCTCTCCAGCCCACGCAGGGAATTGTTGAGCCTGCGTCTGGGCTCCGCCGTGAGCTCGATGGTCTTCACGCGCCTTGCGAGCTCGCCGAAGATCAATTCGCCTTCCAGACGCGCGATCATCTGGCCGACGCAGGCGTGAATGCCGGCGCCGAAGCCGACATGCCCGGTCGCACTCCGTTCGACATCGAAGCGGTCGGGTTTGCCCCACCGCGCCGGATCGCGGTTGGCGGAGGCCATGAACAGCAGCACCTTGCGGTGCGCCGGGATCACGCCGCCACTCGTGTCGACCTTGCGCGAAGTGGTTCGGAAGAACGTCTGCACCGGTGAATCATAGCGCAATCCTTCCTCGAAGGCGTTGCGCGCCAGTTCCGGCTTGTGGTGCAGCTTGCGATATTCATCCGGATGCGTGGCGAGTGCCAGAAGGGTGTTCCCGATGCCGTTGACGGTGGTGTCGATCCCGGCGGTGAGGAACGGCCGCACCAGGTGCGTTGCTTCGTGCTCGGTGATCTCGCCGTCGTCGGCCGCCTGATAGATCATCATGCCGAGCCCGTCTGGCTGCAATGCGTCCCGGGCGCAGCATTCCATGATCCAGCTCTGTGCGGCGAGGCCCGCCTTGCGCGATGTGGCCAGCATTTCGTTCTCCGGGCCAAAGCTGTCGAACACGAAGGTGCTCCAGGCCAGCAGCTTCTCGCGGCCGTCAGGCCGGATGCCGATCGCATCCGGAAACACTTTCATGGGATAGGCCTCCGCAAGATCGGTTACGGCATCGAAGGTGCCTTTGTCGATCAGTTCCGAGACCTTCCTCTCCGCCTCCTGCTGAAACGTCTCGCGCAGCTTCCTTGCGACGCCCGGAGACAGCGTGCGGCCGAGAACCCGCCGGCCCTTGTCGTGATCGGGCGGGTCGATCTGAAGCGTCAGCGGCTTTGGCAGCGCGGGATTCATCCCGTGAAGGCCGACACCCTCGCCGCTGATGAAGGTCTTCCAGTCCTTCAGGGCGGGCTCGACTTCGGCATAGCCTGCCATGGCCCACACGCCATACCGCTCCAGCGCGAACGCAGGCCCGAGCGCGCGCAGCGCTTCATAGGCGGGATAGGGATCCATCAGGAAGTCAGGCGCGAACGGGTCGATCGGACTGGATGCAATGCCGCTCATGGTCAGCTCCCGGCCGTTATTGTGTGGTCAGCGGACACTTGCCTTCGCTCTCCGCGCGGAATGCGTCCTCGCCCTTGATCGTGGCGACGACCTTCAGCAGGTCCCAGGCCGAATTCGACTCCTCGGGCGCCTTGACCTGGAGCAAATAGAGCGGGTGGATCTTGCGTCCGTCCTTGCGGATGTAGCCCTTGCCGAACAGCGGATCGTCCGTCGGCATCTCCTTCATCGCGGTGACGACGGCCTTGCCGTCCTTGGCGCCGCCGACCTTGTCGACCGCCTTGAGGTAGTGAATGACCGAGGCATAGACGCCGGCCTGCATGTCGTTGGGATAAGCCTTCGAGGGAATGCGCTCGGCGAAGCGTTTGGCGAAAGCCCGCGTGCCGTCGTTCAGATCCCAGTAGAACGGGTTCATGATCTGCGCGCCCTGTGCAAATTTCAGTCCGAGTGAGGGAAGGCCGTTCATCCCCAGGATCAATCCGACCAGCTTGTGGTCCTTGGTCAGCCCGAACTCGGCGGCCTGCTTCATCGAGGTGATGGTATCGTCGCCGGCATTGGCGAAGCCGACGACGTTCGCGCCCGAAGCCTGGGCCTGGAGCAGGAAGGAGGCGTAGTCGGCCGTTCCCAGCGGATGCCGCACGCTGCCGAGCACCTCGCCGCCGGACGCTTTCACGGCCTCCGCGGCCTGCTTCTCCAGATCGTGGCCGAACGCGTAGTCGGCGGTGATGAAGAACCACTTCTTGCCGCCCTGCTGCACGATCGCCTTGCCGAGGCCACGCCCGTAGGCATAGGTGTCGTAGGTCCAGTGCACGGTGTTGGGCGTGCATTTCTCGCCGGTGAGCAGCACCGTGCCGGCGCCCGATCCGACGAAGACCTTGTTCTTCTCGGCGCTCATGCCGGCGACAGCGAGCGCGATCGAGGAGTTGGGGATGTCGAAGATCGCGTCCACGCCGTCATTCTCGTACCAGCGCCTGGCGATGCCGATCCCGATGTCGGTCTTGTTCTGGTGATCCGCCGCGACGACCTCGACGGGCTTGCCGGCAGCCTTTCCGCCATAGTCTTCGACCGCCATTTTTGCGGCGACGACCGAGCCGATCCCCTGATAGCTCGCGAACGGACCGGATTGGTCGTTCAGGATGCCGATCTTCACGGCATCCTGGGCAAAGCCCGGCGCGGCAACCATCATCGAAGCCAAAATGCACAATTTGTGCAGGAATTTGCTGTTCATTGTGTCCCTCCCATATGCGGTCTTGGTGCCGCTAAATAATAGTTATATTTTATAGCTATTTTTGAGAGTGTCAATTCGGCTGTGGCCGCCGCGGATTGAGGATCATGAGCTCGAAAACCGTAAGACCCGGGTTGAAGTCCGATCAGCAGCCGGAGAAATCGCTGGACCTGCGCGCGCTCCGGCGGACGCCCGGCTTCATGCTGCGCCTCGCGCAATTGAAGTTCTTCGAAGGCTTTTACGAGGAGTTCGCCGCGTTGGGCCTGACGCCGGCGACCTATGCGATCTTCGCCGTCATTCGTGACAATCCCGGCGTGCCGCCGAGCAGCCTCGCCAGCCTGCTTCGGCTGCGCCTGCCGAACCTGATCAAGATCCTGAACGAGCTCGAATCGTCCGGCTTCATCAAGCGCAACCGCTCGAAGGCGGACCGCCGCGCCGTCGAGCTGATGCTGACGCCGAAGGGCGCTAAGCTCATTGCCGAGGGGGCAAGGCTGACGGAGCCCTATAACGAAAAGATGCTGGCCCCGCTCAGCGCGTCCGAGCAGCGCACGCTGCTGGAATTGCTGAACCGGCTCCTGCCGCTCTAGGGGCGGGCTCTATCGCTTCCTGACCAGCTTCAGGGGACGACCGGTCTTCTGAATGCGGGGCTTGATCGCAGCGCTCTGTGCGTCGGGCGGGTTCAGGAAGCGGACGAGCATCGTTCTCAGATGCTCTACGCTCTGCTTGATATCCAGCTTCGGATTGCGGATCGGCATGGCGCGGGATCCGTCGATGAGGGCGATCAGGATGTTTGCCGTCGCGTCCGGATCGAGTCCCGGATCCACCCGTCCCCGGTCTTGCGCCTGGCGCAGGAAGTGGCTCCACATACGGCGGACGGCCGCCGTGTGCCGTTCGATGACCTTGGCGAATTCCGGATTGCGGGCGGCCTCCGCGAGGCCATCCAGATTGAGGATCTGGGCGGGACGAAATCGCAGGCTGGATTCCTCGATATCGACGAGCAGCGCCTCGATCACGTCGGGGGCGGCCAGAATTTTTTCGAACTTTTCGGCCGACCGCGCGAGACCGAGGTCGATCATCGCCTCGATGATCGCCTCCTTGCTCGCGAAGTAGTGATAGAGGTGGCCCGGACTGATGCCGGCTTCGGTGCAGATATCTGTCGTGCTGGCGCCGCGGAAGCCGTCCCTGATGAAGCAGCGGATCGCCGCGCCGAGGATTTCCCCGCGCTTCTGCTCATGCTTGACGGGGTCGACTTTCCTCAAACGGGACATCTCCATTCACACCCGCCCCGTTTAGCACGACGGTCCGCCACGAGAAAATCAAAATTAGAGAGTTCCATCTATTTATGTTGACGGATGTTGCGAGGCGTGAGAAGTGATTATTAGAGCGATCTCTCTAATAAGCTGCCGATGCGGGAATGGGACTATGCGCTTTCCACGGACGGCCCTGATGGGTGCCGCGCTTGCGCTCGGAGGGTGTGCGACCGCGCCGCTCGAACAGGCCGGCTCGCTCAGGAGCTACGACCGGATGTCGGAAGCGAACGGGCTGGTGACGCGATCGAAAATCCGCGTGAACAAGCAGGATGTGCTGGCGGCGAAGACGATCCGGATCGCATCGACCGTCTTTCCCGCGCGCACCGATGTCGTGTTGAACGAAAAGGAACGTCGCCTGGTTGCGAACGCCATCAGCCGCGAGCTGTGTCTCCGTTTGAGCGAGCGCTTCCGCATTGTCTCATCCGACGACGATGCCGATCTCACGGTGCAGGCGACGGTGACGCATGCCGCGCCGACCAGCCCGACCGCCTCCGGCGCATCGAAGGCCCTGTCGATTGCCAAGACCGTTGCGCTTCCCGGCGTGCCGGTACCGGTGCCAAGGCTTCCGGTCGGGCTCGGCAGCCTGTCGGTCGAGGCGGAAGCGCGCGATTTTGCAGGATTTCAGAAGGCGGCCATGGTCTGGGCGCGCGGCGCCAACTCGATTACCAACTCTCCGCGGGTCGCCAATGAGGGCGATGCCTACGATCTCGCCGCCGATTTCGGCACGAACTTCGCAAAACTGGTTACGACCGGAGAGTCGCCGTTCGGCGGCATCCCTGCGCTGCCGCCGATGGACAGCATTCCCGTGCGCCTCGGCGGTGCACCCAAATACGTCGCCTGCGAAGCGTTCGGACGGTTTCCCGGCATCACCGGCATCGCGGGGCAGGGGCTCGGCCTGCCGCCGGCCTGGACCGATTCCGGCGCCAAGGAGAGCCCGGCCAACAATCCGGCCCCGCCGCCTGTGCCCGGAGCGAATTCAGAGCAGGCGCTGACACAGTGACGCGGCCGCGCGCCCCGCAACATCCGAGCTCGACATATTGGTAGCCGATCAGAGTTGATGACATGCTGACATCCGGAATAACTCGCCCTTCCCAACGCGCCTTGCGCCAAAGCGCAGCACGCGACGATGCGCGCGCGAGCAGCGTTCCCCTGTTCACGGCCGATGAGGCGTGGTGCCGGACGAACGCAGATCGGCATGCAGTCGACGAGAGGGATGACCAGGACTCGATGCTCGAGCCCGGCTTCTGGATGACGGCCCTGGTCGCGTTCCTGCCCACGGTCGCCGGCTGCCTCTATCTCGTCCTGACCCAGGGATGAGGCGCGCAGCGAGCGCGGCACCGGGGACAAGCGATGCATTCACGATATGAGTTGGCGTGCGGCCAGCGAAGGTCCGTCTTCGGCCGCCGCAGATCTCTGGCGGCCTTGTCCGCCGTCTTGACGCTTTTGCTGGCGGGATGCGCATCGAGCGGGAATTTGCCTCCTGTCTATCATCCTCCGCGTCCGCCTGGTGCCAAGGCGGTGCAGGAGGGCGTCAGGAAGGCAGTCGCCGAAGTCAAGCTGACCGGGGGACTCGAGACATCCGCCGTCCGTCCTACCGACCACGGGCCGGCGTCGTATTTCGTCTGCCTGAGGCAGCGCGGTGGTCCGTCCGATAGACACCCGGCCTATTCGGTCTTTTTCGACGATGACGCCTACAAGGGAATCCAGAGCTCGGTGATCCTCGACGCCTGCGAAGCCCAGCCATGGGTTCCCTTCAAATGATGCCGGGGATGTAAGGGGCAGAATGAGAACCTCGACCGACGGGCGTCACGGGCGCGGTTCCGTGCCCCAAAATCCACCCAATCGGTGGTCACTAAGCCCGCGGAGGAGGCCTTTGCCTCCTATGGCGGGACTGCTGGACGGATGATCGATTTGAGGCGGCTAGTCGTGCTGGCAGCGGTTGCGCTGCTCGCCCTAGGCACCGGCATGGCCGTTGCCTCACCTGCGAAGCCGAAGCGCCCCGCGGTCGCGACCGCTGCGCCGCCGCCTCCCGCTCCGCCGGTCGAGCCGCTGCCGCCGCCAAAAATCTACCTGTTCCGTGGCGCCATGGGGCCGATCTTCTCGACCGGCATGGACCGGCTCAGCGAAAAGCTGACGAAGGCCGGCTTCTCGGCCGACGTCTATGAATTCACCATCTGCCGATGGATCGGCGATCGTGTCATCTCCAGCTACAAGGAGAACCCGGCGCCGATCGTGCTGATCGGCCATTCCATGGGCGGGCTGTGCTCGGTCGTGATCTCCGAGATGGCGGCCAAGGAGAACATCCGGATCAGCCTCGTCATCGCCATCGATTCCGCGCATGCGACCGGCGACGTGCCGCTCAATGTCGAGCGCTTCATCAACATCTTCCTCTCCGACAGCGTGCTCGGCGGCGGCGACGTCGTGGCCGTGCCCGGCTATCGGGGCCATTACGCGAGCTACGACCTCAAGGAGAACAGCCGCGTCTCGCACATCAACATCGAGAAGTCGGACGACATCCATCGCCAGATCATCGAGATGGTGACGCAGCTGCCGCGCATCCCCGCGCAGAGCCAGGCCGATGCGGTACCGTTGCGCTATCTCGTGCCGCCGAACACGCCGGTGGAATTGTGGGACAGCGGCGTGCGGGTGCCCGTGCGCGCCGGCGACACCATGGAGAGCATCGCTGCAGCCCGCCGCGTGCCGCTGTGGACGCTGGCGCAGAGCAATTCGCTGGCGGAGAACGCGACCCTCACCCCCGGCCAGTCCATCATCGTCCCGCGCCATCTGACGCCGCCGGAGCCTGTGGCCGCGATGGCGGCGCCGCCGCCGCAAGGGCGGAAGTAGTTGATCCACAACTCGTCATGGCCGGGACAAGCCCGGCCATGACGTCGAGTAGCGATTACACGTTCGTCCCGTGGATCGCGTCGATCACGGCGTCCGTGACTTCCTTCGTCGTCGCCTTGCCGCCGACATCGGGCGTCAGCACGCCGGCCGCGCAGACGCGCTCGACCGCCGACATCAGCCGTATTGCCGCGTCCTTCTCGCCGAGATGCTCGAGCATCTGGGCACCGGTCCAGAAGGTCGCGACCGGGTTGGCGATGCCCTTGCCGGTGATGTCGAACGCCGAGCCGTGGATCGGCTCGAACATCGAGGGGAAGCGGCGCTGCGGATCGATGTTGCCGGTCGGCGCCACCCCGAGGCTGCCGGCGAGCGCGCCGGCAAGATCGGAGAGGATGTCGGCGTGGAGGTTGGTCGCGACGATCGTGTCGAGGCTCTTCGGATGCAGCGTCATGCGCACCGTCATGGCGTCGACCAGCATCTTGTCCCAGGTGACGTCGGGGAATTCGGCCGCAACTTCGGCTGCGATCTCGTCCCACATCACCATGCCATGGCGCTGCGCGTTCGACTTGGTCACGACGGTCAGGAATTTGCGCGGGCGTGACTGCGCGAGCTGGAAGGCGTAGCGCATGATGCGGGTGACGCCGACGCGGGTGAACACCGCGACCTCGGTGCCGACTTCTTCCGGCAGGCCCCTGTGCGCACGGCCGCCCATGCCGGCATATTCGCCTTCCGAGTTCTCGCGCACGATCACCCAGTCGAGATCGCCGACGCCGACATTGCGCAGCGGCGAGGCGACGCCGGGCAGTATCTTGGTCGGGCGCACATTGGCGTATTGGTCAAAGCCCTGGCAGATCGGCAGGCGCAGGCCCCACAGCGTGATGTGGTCGGGCACGTCGGGCGCACCGACTGCGCCGAAATAGATCGCGTCGAACTTCTTCAATTCGGTGAGCCCGTCGGCCGGCATCATGATGCCGTGCTTCTTGTAATAGTCCGAGCCCCAGTCGAACGTCTTGACGTTGAAGGCGAGGTCGCCGCTGCGTTTTGCCAGAGCCTCCAGCACGCGGATTCCGGCCGAGATGACCTCGGGGCCGATGCCGTCGGCGGGAATTGCTGCGATCGAATGGGTGCGCATGAAGATGCTCCGTTTGAGATGTCAGTGGGATTGCGGGACGGGTTCGACGGGCGCGGTCTGCGCGCGCGACAATAGCAGGGTCAGGACCGCGGAGAGAACGAGCAGGCCGCTGACGAAATAGAGTCCGCCGACAAAACTGCCGGTCTGCTCCTTGATCCAGCCGATCATGGCGGGTCCGACGAAGCCGCCGAGATTGCCGATCGAGTTGATGGTGGCGATCCCTGCTGCGGCCGCGGGGCCGGACAGGAACAGCGTCGGCATGCTCCACAGCGGCGGCTTGGCCGAGGAGATGCCGATGTTCACCAGCGCCAGCGCCACCAGCACGGTGACCACGCCGGTCGCAAGGCCGGCAAAGGCGAGCCCCACGGCCGCGAGCAGGCAGGCGAGCACGACGTGCCAGGTGCGCTCGCCGGTGCGGTCCGAATGCCGCGCCCACAGCACCATGGCGACGACGGCGGCGGTTGCCGGCAGCGCATTGAGGAAGCCGACCTGGAGCGTGGACAGGCCGAACTGCTTGATGATCTGCGGCGCCCAGACGCCGAGCGTGTAGAGGCCTGCCGAGGTGCCGAAATAGATGAGCGCGAGCGCCAGCACGCGCGGATCGGCGAGCCCGCGCCAGATGCTGTGGCTCGCGGTCGCGGCCTTGCTGGTGGTTTCCGCATTCATGACATCGACCAGCCATCGCCGCTCGTCGTCCGCGAGCCATTTTGCCTTTTCCGGGCGGTCGGTGAGGAATGCCAGCACAACGAAGCCAAGCAGCACGGCCGGCAGCGCCTCCAGCACGAACAGCCATTGCCAGCCCTTGAAGCCGAACAGGCCATCCATTTCCAGCAGCGCGCCGGAGACGGGCGATCCCAGTACGGTCGACAGCGGCGCCGCCGCCATGAATAGCGCGGTCACCGCGGCGCGCTGGCGCGCCGGGAACCAGTAGGAGAGATAGAGGATGATGCCGGGGAAGAAGCCGGCTTCGGCGACGCCGAGCAGGAAGCGCAGCACATAGAAGCTGGTCGGGCCCTGCACGAAGGCCATCGCGGCCGACACGAGGCCCCAGGTGATCATCACCCGCGCGATCCATATCCGCGCGCCGACCTTGTGCAGGATGATGTTGGAGGGCACCTCGAACAGGAAATAGCCCCAGAAGAAGATGCCGGCGCCGAAGCCGTAGACGGTGGGCGACAGGCCGATGTCCTTGTTCATCGTCAGCGAGGCGAAGCCGATATTGACGCGGTCGATGAAGGCCACGAAGTACAGCAGCATGATGAAGGGAACGATGCGCCAGGTGATCTTGCGCAGCACGCGCGTCTGAATCTCGCTCGCCACCCTGGCCTCCTCGAGTTCCGGTTTGTTGTTGTATCGGCGGACCCGGAGGTCCACGCCGGCAACGAGCCTAGGCGGGGGAAGGAGGCATACTCAATTGGCGCTGGTTTATACAAAAAAATGATATAATCCTCGCCTGGCGAGACGAGAGGACCTTGGATGGAATTGCATCAGTTGCGATGCTTCGTGGCGGCGGCCGAGCGGCTGCATTTCGGCCATGCGGCGCAGCAGCTCCAGATGCTGCCCTCCGCGCTCGGCCGGCAGATCAGGCTGTTGGAAGAAGATCTGGGAACGCGGCTGTTCGCACGGACCACGCGCGCGGTGTCGCTGACGGAAGACGGTTCGACGCTGCTGCGCGATGCCCGCGCCATCCTCGCCAAGGTCGAGGCGGTTGAGAGCAATCTGCGCAACCGCTCGCGTGCCGGCGCCGCGCGGCGGCTGCGGGTCGGCGCCATCGACAGCGCGGCAGCGGGATTGCTGCCGCCGCTCTTGCGCGATTTCCGCGACAAGCATCCTGAGATCGCGGTGCAGCTGCTCGAAGACAAGACCGTCCGGCTGCTGCCGAAGATTTTGACCGGCGCGCTGGATCTCGCCTTCGTCCGCCCGCCCGACAGTGCGGACAAGCGGCTCGAATTCCGCGATCTGCTCCAGGAGACCGCGATCGTGGCGTTTCCGCAACGCCACCCGCTCGCCGAGCGCAAGTCGATCACGCTGGCGCAGATCGCCGACGAGGCGATGCTGGTGCCGGACCGCCGCTCGCGGCCACACAGCCATGACCTCACGATCAAGCTGTTCGAGCAGGCCGGGCTGACGCCGCGCATCGTGCAGGTCGCCGACGAGAAGCAGACCATCATCCATCTGGTGGCAACGAAGCTCGGCGTTGCGATCGTGCCGCGCTGGACCACGCGGATGGCGGTATCAGGCGTGCGCTTCGTGCCGCTGCGGCCGAAGCAGAGCGGCCCCATCGGCCGGCTGCCGCTTGCCGCCGCATGGCTGCGCGGTTCGCGCGACCCGGCCCGCGATGCCATGCTGGCGGTGCTGGAGGCGCGCCTGCGCAGCTATGCGCGGGAGGCGTGAGCGGCTATGACATTGGCCTGGCGAGAAGGTGGGACGCGATGACTGCACAGAAAGCTTCGAACGAATTGCGGGTTGCCATCGCAGGCCTGGGCTCGATCGGCACCAAGATCGCGACCGCACTCGATCAGGGCATCGAGGGGCTGACGCTGTCCGCTGTCGCCGTGCGTGATCCCGCCAAGCATCAGGCGTTTCTGGGCGGCCTGCGTCGTGCGCCATCCGTGCTGCCGATCGATCAGCTCGGTGACGCCGCGGATATCGTGGTCGAATGCGCGCCGAGCGGCCAGTTGCGCGCGATCGTCGAGCCCGCGGTGAAGCGCGGCAAGGCCGCCGTCGTCGTCAGCGTCGGCGGACTGCTCGACAATTTTGATCTGGTCGATCTCGCCCGCGCCAATGGCGGCCGCATCATCGTGCCGACCGGAGCGCTGATCGGGCTGGACGCCGTCAACGCCGCCGCAATCGGCACCATCAACTCGGTGAAGATGGTGACGCGCAAGCCGATCGACGGTCTGAAGGGCGCGCCCTTCATCGTCGAAAACAACATCGATATCGACAATCTACGCGAGCCGCTCAAACTGTTCGAGGGCACCGCGCGCGAGGCCGCAAAGGGCTTTCCAGCCAATCTCAACGTCGCGGTCGCGCTGTCGCTCGCGGGCGTCGGGCCGGACCGCACCTCCGTGCAGATCTGGGCCGATCCGACCGTGACGCGCAACGTTCACCGCATCGAAGTCGAGGCGGATTCGGCGCGCTTCTCGATGTCGATCGAGAACATCCCGTCGGAGAATCCCAAGACGGGCCTGATCACGGCGCTCTCCGTGATCGCGCTGCTACGCAAGCAGCGCGCCACGCTTTGTGTCGGGACGTAACCTCTACGCGCCCGTGACGCGCCAGATCACGTTGCCGACGTCGTCGGCCATCAGCAGCGACTTCTTGTCGGGTCCGATCACGACGCCAACCGGACGGCCGTAGGATTCCTTCTCGTCCGGGGACAGGAAGCCCGACAGGATGTCGCGACTGGGGCCGGAGGGCTTGCCGTTTTCGAACGGGATGAACACCAGTTTGTAGCCCGAGAGAGTGCTGCGATTCCACGAGCCGTGCTGGCCGATCACCATGCCGTCGGGGAAGCCGGGCAGGGTCCCTGCGGGCATCCAGCACAGGCCGAGCGAAGCGGTGTGGCCGCCGAGTGCGTAGTCCGGTTGAAGCGCTTTGGCGACCATCGCGGGATCCTGCGGCACGCGATCGTCGACCGTCTTGCCCCAGTAGCAATAGGGCCAGCCGTAGAAGCCGCCGTCGCGCACCGAGGTGAGATAGTCCGGCGGCGTCTCGTCGCCGAGACCGTCGCGCTCGTTGACGACGGTCCAGAGCACGTTCGTATTGGGCTCCCACGCGAGTCCAACCGGGTTGCGCAGTCCCGCACCAAAAATGCGATGCGTGCCGGCGGCGAGATCGAGCTCATAGACCGCGGCGCGGCCTTCCTCGACCTCCATGCCCATCTCGGCGATGTTGCTGAGCGAGCCGACACCGGCATAGAGCTTCTTGCCGTCGGGGCTTGCGAGCAGGCTGCGCGTCCAATGGCCGCTCGGCTTGAACGTCGTGAGCCGCTTGCCCGGCGCGGTGATGCGGTCGGCATTGGCGACATAGGGGAAGGCCATCACGCCGTCGGTGTTGCCGACATAGAATGTGTTGCCGACCAGCGCCATGCCGAAGGGCTGGCTGAGGTTCTCCATGAAGGCGCCGCGCACTTCGGCGACGCCGTCGCCGTCCTTGTCGCGCAGGAGCGTGATGCGGTTGGCGCTGACTCCGAGCGCTGCGGCGCGCCGCATCGTCGCCTGCATCGCATAGTGAAACACCGACCTCGGCGCGCCCGCAATCTGCGTCGCCTCCGCGATCAGCACGTCGCCATTCGGCAGCACCTCGATCCAGCGCGGATGGTCGAGCCCGGTTGCGAACGCATTGACCTTGAGCCCGGGGGCGACCGTCGGCTTCTGGCCCTCGCTCCAGCCCCTGGCCGTCGGCATCTTCAAGGTCGGCAGCGCCCCCTGCGGCTTCGCTTCGGGAATCGCCGGCGCCTGGCCCCAGGCCGGCGCGGGCGCGGTGCCCGACAGCCGCCGCCATTGCAGCGCGGCACCGCCGATCAGCGCGACGAACTGCGCGAAGATGCTGGAAAAGGTCATGGAAATCCCCTGTTGAACGTACGGCACAGTCCAACGACGGATCGCCCAAAGCCCCGCGCGGGCTCAGACCTTATCGTCGACCTCTCCAGATCCACGATGGGATGTCGTCGTGCCTTTTTGCGCGCGCATCCAACTGGGTAGCGGCAAAAAGGTCAACCGTTACGGAACTCGATCAGCGCCTATTCCCGAGGAATGGCAGCCGACCAAATTTGCATGGAGAGGAAAGTCAGCGGCCGATGTGCCGGTCCAGCCGCCGGCGCGAGCCTCTGCTGCTACGCTAGGCACGCCCAAAGAACTGACTAATTTTCGGTGCCATTGCCCGCCGCGCGCCGTGACGACATCTCCAGGCATGCAACTGTTTAACCATCCGTTAACCATAGCTATTCATGATACTGCCCGTGTATATGTGTTCGCGACGAGCTTGAACTGCATGGCGCAGCGTGGTTCCAGAGCGCCAGTTGGAGGGGATGAGGGCATCCTGAGCTTTCCCTCACCGCTGGCACCAGACAAGGGAGCAACAGCTCTCGATCTGGTATATCAAGCGGCCGATGTCTTCCGCGATATGGAGAAGCACGCCCGCGAGACCGAAGCCCGTGCCCAATCACTTTGCACGAGCGCCATAGAAAGATTGCGGCTGGCCGAAGGGCGAGCGGAGGCCGCCGAGCGGGCACAGCGTGAACTCACCGTAGCCACCCAAACTAAGCTGCAAGATGCTTGCCGAGCGCTGGAGCAAGCCCAGTGCTGCATTGAAGCTCAAAAGGATAAGTTGACGGCCGTAGAGCTTCGCGCCGAAGTTGCGGAAGCCGAAGCGCGACAAGCCAAGGAAGCGCTCGCGCTCGTTGAAGAGGCCATTCGCAAGCGTCTGCTTTGCGCAAACCCGCATGCCGATGGCAGGTTGGCAGCGGTAGCCTGATCGATTGCGACTGCAATGACTCACTGGGGGCTACCGCGCGGGCAGGCGCGGAGCGGGCGAACTACCCCTGCTGCAAGCCTGGCGGTAGCCACCTCCTTTAGCATTTGAAATCGGCTGGGATTGGGTTCGATCCAAACAGGGGCTGGTGCAGCCTGAGAGGCTCATTTTACTTGCGGGACAAGACGCCGCGTGACCCGCGCGCCAATCCAAATGACAGAGCCAAACGATAACGACTATTAACCATGTTGGGCTATCTGGAGAATTGGGCATTCGGGGCGCGTGTGCTGGCTTGCGGGCCAGCCGGTAGCATAGGCGTGGACCCATGGCCCTTGACCCGGAAGAACTCGTCACCCTGACAGATCACGGCTCGATGAAACTGCGCGCGGCAGTATCGCGCGCGATGACGTTGCCACCCAAGGAACGCAAGCGGACGACAATCGTCCGCGAGGGTGAACCGGCGATCCTGCATTTCGAGCAGATCAAAAACCTTGCGGCGCGGTGGAACGCACGGCTCGCGCCAATCGACTGACTAGTTTCGCTGTGCTGGTGTCAATCGAGCCCCGAGCCCCCAAAAGAGGCGGCCCGTGCACGGCCTCGTCGACCCTCGGTAAGCATGAGTTTGATGCCGGTCGCCGCATGCGGATTACCGTTCGTTGCGACCTGCGTCCGCGAGCGCTGCCGAGATCTCTCGCAATGAGCGCCGACCGCCCCTGAGCGGCACCCGCGCGACGCTTGGCTTCCGCTGCCCCGTTAAGATTTCATTAACCCTACGAGAGCAAGTCTTTTGGCTGGGGCCGGGCGGATCATTCGCAAGGAAAATCCCATGCCAAATCTGGAAGAGGCAATTCGCGAGCGCGCCTACCACCTCTGGGTCGCCGATGGGCAACCCGACGGAAAGGCGGAAGTCCATTGGATGCATGCTCAATACGAAATTCTCGAGGCGTCAGTCGCAAACCCTGCTGTGGCTGACATCGCAGTGACAAAGCCCGCCAGAAGGGTGCGATCCCCGAAAAAGCAAAACTCGCGCTGACGGGTCCAGCGCGAGGACGTGCGCCATTCGCAATTCGGTCGGCGGGCTGCCGGTCGTCGTTAGAAATGACATCCAACGATGCGGGAATTGGCAGCCTCGCTAACCCAAATTTCTTCGAGAGGAACAGACAACAACACCTAGACTATTCGTCGGGTCGGCAGTTCAATTGGCATTGGTTGATCGAGTCGGTTTCTCGCACCATCCAGCGCCGAGAGCGACGAGCGCCGACGTGACCAGAGCCCATGGCAACCAGTGTCCGACGGGACCAGCGTCCATAAGGCCAGCGTCAAAGAGGCCAGGGTCCAGAAGGCCAGCGTAGAGCGAGCATCAACCCTGCAAGCAGCCCGCCAAGTCTGCTCGCAGCCCAACTTGGCAAGACACGGCAAGGCCTTTGCCAGCGAAGAGCCTTTGAGGCTTTTGGGACCATCGGTTACTCCGATGGTCCCTTTTCATTGTGGTGCCATTGGCGCGAGACATCGGGCGGCTGTTGCTTCCGCGTTCACCATGCAATCGAGCGAGGAACGCTATTTGATCGTCGCGTGCACAGTGATTACCGACATGCCAGAAGCTGTCGGTCCCTGCCCCGTCGCTTTGATGGCAAAGGTATCGCTACCCTTATATTTAGCCTTCGAACGTAGACAGGTTGAGCCTTCTCAGCTTGCCGTGTGACGGCTTTTGAGAGATGTCCGAGCCACTCACCGTGCCGCGCATCTGGATTGGAAATTGGCAACTTCCTCCGGACGTGAGGTCAATGTCGGCCGTCGAGTTCTCGCCCCAATCCGCTAGTGTGCCAGAGATTGAGCATTCAGAAACGGCCGCCGCCCGAGATACAGACAGTAGGCTTGGACAGCTAGCGATGAGCGCCAACGCGGCGACCTTTGACAACTGCATAATAGGCTTCTCCGTAGCGTTGTCAGTTTACGGACATCACTCCTCTGGAACCCCGGCTAGGGCTAGGCCGCATGCCCTCGCAGACCCGCTCTCGTCCTGCGAGATATTTCGTATCGTCGCTTGCTTGGCTGACAAGCAAGCGACTGATGGTAAAGCTTGGATCGAGCGCAAGTCCGACACTAGCAGTAACGTCGTGCAGAGAAAGCGGAACGCAGCGACCGCGCCTTCAGGACGCTTCACCGCGGCGACAGGAACGGAATGATCATCGGCACGCGACGGCAATAGGCGCCGTAGGCGTCTTCGCCGAGCTCCTTGGACAGAAACACCTCTTCCATCCGGCCCTTCTGCCACATGCCGAGCGAGATCAGGATGGCGCCGAGGATCGTCGTTACGAGGCCGATCGCGATGCCGGTGACGAGCATGCCTGCAATCAGTCCCGTGTAGATCGGGTGACGCACGATGCCGTAGGGGCCAGTGTCGATAACGCGGTGGTCTTCCTTGTGGGTGATGGTGTTGGACCAGAATTTTCCGAGATGCAGCCGGCCCCACCAGGCGAAGGCGATGCCGGCGGCCGAGAGGACCGCGGCGATGTAGATGCCGGTGTTGCCGAGCACCCAGAGCGGCTTCCAGCCCAGGACCTGTGCAACCCACGGCGTGTACAGGATTCCGCCGACCAGGATCGGCAGGCGATAGCGCTGCGACTCCAGCGTCATGACCTGCTTCTGGGTGCGGCCCTGCCAGAACGAGGCGCCGACCCAGCTGGCGAGAAAGGCGAGCCAGATCAAGGCCAGGAGTTCGGTCGGCCAGGTCGTGGTCCAGCCACCCCAGGCCACGGAGAGAAGCTTGCTGAAATCGAAGGACATGAAGGTTCTTTGCGTTTGGGCGGAGGCCTTAGCTCGCGCGCGAGGAAAGCGCGTGATGCTCGATGGCGCCGGAGGGCCGCTGGCCGTTGCGGGCGAGCAGATGGGTGATGGTTTCGCGCAAGACCGGTTCGATCGGGCGCGGCGCGTAGCCGAGCTCGGTGCGCGCCTTGCCGATCGAGAGGTCGCTCGCGGCAAGCGCGATGCGCACGCCCTCGGCGGTGCCGTTGGGCGGCCGGCGCGTGATGCGATCGGAGATGGATTCGAGCATGATCGCGGAGAGCTCGGCGATCTTGCCGGGCACGACGACCGGGAACTGCCGGCGGCCGCTCATCGCCGACATCATCCGCAGGATGTTGCCGAGCGGGACGCAGTCGCCGCCGAGGATGTAGCGCTGGCCGATGCGGCCGCGCTCCATGGTCAGCACAAGGCCCATCGCGACGTCGCGGACATCGACGAGATTGACCAGGAAGTTGAGATGCGGCTGCACCTTCTTCTGGAGGAAGTACCACAGCATCGCGGTCGGCGGCGTCAGGTTGTGGTCGGCGGCACCGATCGGCATGGTCGGCGTGCCGATCACGAGCGGAAAGCCCGCGGCCGCCGCCTTCGCGGCGTGGTGCTCGGCGAGCGACTTCGACCGCGTATAGGCGCCGGGCATCGCATCGGCCGGCTGCAGCGCCTCTTCTGCGGCAACGCCGTTGAGGTCGGAATAGGGGAACAGGATCGATTCCGTCGAGCAGTGCAGGAAGCGCGACACGCCGCGCCTCATCGCCGCGGCAAGCACGATTTCGGTGCCGCGGCAATTGACGTCGTGGAAGTCCTGCTTGTTGGCGACCCACATACCGGGCAGGCCGGCGAGGTGATAGACCTGATCGACACCGGCGATCGCGGCGTCGACCGCGGCGCCATCCAGCACCGAGCCGTGGACGTGTTCAACGTCGGCGTTCGCCGCGGCCGGCGCACGGACATCGAGAACGCGTACCCGCTGCCCACGGGCGCGGAGCGCTTCTACGAGATGATGTCCGATGAAGCCGCTGCCACCGGTAACCAGTACGAGAGCCATGCAGAAGGTTTGCTGTTTCGCTTCTAGAGCTATCGGGTTGAAAGGGAATTGGTCGGAACAGGCGCCAAAATCGCGGCAAGGTCGCGACGGAAGCCCAGTGCAATGAATAATTTCGCCATGACAAACATCGGTCCAAGCAGGAAATGCGCGGGGTGGTCGACCATCGACGGCTGCCGTTCCTCGAAAACCCTGTGGCCCACGATCTGCGCTGCGACGCCAGATCCGATCAGCACCGCAAAAATCGACCACATCATGACGATCGAGGCCTGATTGCCGATTGCGGTTGCGACCGAAAGCAGCACGGTCATCGCGGCAAGGATGCCGAGTCCAATCCCGGCGTCCAGCATCAGCCAGTAAACCAGCACCGGCAGGGCCGCAACCACGGCCAGGCTCACCTCGATCCCGAAGATGGGAAAACGCACGAGGGTGAGCGGCAGCACGGCGCCGGTGAAGAGCAGGAGGATTCCGACCACGTGCATCGCGCAGTTCCAGGGATCGCGATGATATTCGACGTAATCGGCCAGTTGGCGTTGAAAATAACCAGCCATCTCGGTCTCGTGCAGCATGGGGTCGGGGAAGGGCGAGAACTGGCTATAGCACCTGATAGGGCAGTGCACAAACCGGCTCGCGTGTCGCGCAAAGCATGGCTGTTGCGCTTTCGACAGGCCGCAAAACGGTTGGAACTTCAAAGAGTTCCGTCAGGGGAAGCGATCTTGCTCAGCGCTTCTTGGCGGGCTTTTTCGCCGCAGGCCCGGGCGCCGCAGCCGGATGCGCAGGCGCCTCCTCCGGCACCTTGGCATAGGTCAGGATTTGCAACTGACCGTTGACCGCCGAGGTCGGCTTGGCACGGTCGAGAAACTGCTCCTCGCCGAGGCCGATCGGATGCAGCCGCTTGGTCGAGATCTTGAACGTGTTCACCAGGACGTCACGGATCGCATCGGCGCGTCGCTGGCTCAGGATCGCATTGGCCTCGCGCGTTTTCGCATTGGATTCGACATGGCCGACGATCAGGAACGTGTACGGCAGCAGCGAGGAGTTAACCAGCGCGTCCGCGATGCGGCCGACGGTCTGATAGGACGCCGGCTGGATGATCGGCGTGTCGGCGTCGAACTGGATCTGCGCGTTGAAGGCGGGCAGGTTGGCGAGGTCAGGCGCGATCAGCGGGCGGTTCACCGGACCCGGATCGTTCTTGATCCTGGCCTTGGCGCGCTCCATCACCTGCTGCTTCAGCGCGGGAAGGTCGACCTCGGCGGCCTGTTCGAAATGGTTCAGCTTGCCGACAATGTCGTCACGGGTCGGCGCCGCCGTCTGCGCGCTTGCTGCGCCCGCGAGCAGGGCCAAGACCACGACCAGCGTGATGGCGATTCCGTTCGCGCGCATCACCGATACCCCGCGTCGTCGACGGCCTTCAGGCAGTTGTTGCTGATGCCCTTGGGCGTCGAGACCAGGCAGGGGATCGACTTGCTGGTCTCCTTGGTCGAGCCGCCGCAGACCTTGACGATCTCGCGCTGGCAGGCGTTCGCCACCGTGACGCGCGCGGCGACGCGCTTCTGGATGGCATCGAAGGCGCCGAGATAGTCGCTCTGGCATTGCTGGGAGAGCACGTCGCGGTTGCGGGACAGGCACTCTTTCAGCCGGGTCGAGTCCGGGTTGACGCCGCGGCAATTGGCGACGATTTCCGCGCCGCAGCTCTTGGCCAGGAGCCCGATCGAATCGCCAAAGCTCATGGTCTCCGCCGCCGCTAGCGACGGCATCCCCAATGCCAGCAAGATCAGTGTGATGGAGCCCCGGACCATGGGCGCATCTGATACGGGGAAGTTCGCGGTGGTCAAGGGGCGTTCGGGCGAGAACTGTCGAACGTCCGGCCAGTGCGGCGAACAGTCCTCACTCGGCCTCAGGGAGGGGCGGCCATTCGATCAGGGCGACCGTGTGTTTCCTGAGGTCGTCGGCCACAGCAGGGTCGGCCTTGAGCTCGTCCAACGTCCGCGGCGGGGGAAGCTGGCGGCCGTCCGCGCTCAGCTCCTGCGCATAAAATGCGAGCGCCTCGGGCGCACTCTCCAGGGCCTCGTCGACGTCGTCGCCGCCGGAAATGCAGCCCGGCAAGTCCGGAAACCACAAGCTGACGGCGTCGTCCGGGTCGGCGTCCTCGATGATGGCGACGTACTGAGGCATATCAGGCGTCACGCCCGCTGCACAAAACTGTCCACGACCTTCTTCTCGCCGGCCTTGTCGAAGGCGATGGTGAGCTTGTTGCCGTCGATCTTGGTGACGCGGCCGTAGCCGAATTTCTGGTGGAAGACGCGGTCGGAGAGGGAAAATTCCGAGGTGGTGCCGGTGGATTTGGCGACCAGCTCGCCCTCGATCGTCATCGGCCCGCGGCGGCGTGAGGAGAAGCTGCCGAAATCCGGGCCGGATGAGGAGGAGAACGACGAGGCTTGTTCCTCGAAGCCGCCTTGGCCGCCGCCACTGCGTCCACCGCCCCGGTTCCGGTTGGCCTGGGCGCGCTGCCAGCCCGGGGTCGAATAGGTGGAACCGAACGCCTCCATGTCGTCGAAACGCGAGGCGCCGTAGCCGCCGGTGCCGCCCCAGGCCGAGCCGCCCTTGGATTCCGTGATCTCGACATTGGCGGACGGCAATTCGTCGAGGAAGCGCGACGGGATCGTGGTCGACCAGGTGCCATGGATCCGGCGGTTGGTCGCAAAATAGATCTTTGCGCGGCGCCTCGCGCGGGTCAGGCCGACATGGCCGAGCCGGCGCTCTTCCTCGAGGCCGGCACGGCCCTGTTCGTCCAGCGTGCGCTGGCTCGGGAACAGGCCTTCCTCCCAGCCGGGCAGGAACACGTTGTCGAATTCGAGACCCTTGGCCGAATGCAGCGTCATCAGCGACACCGCGTCTTCCTCGGCGCCGCCGTCGCGATCCATCACCAGCGAGATGTGCTCCAAAAACCCCTGCAGGTTCTCGAACTCCTCCATCGAGCGCACCAGCTCTTTCAGGTTCTCCAGCCGGCCCGCGGCGTCGGCCGATCGGTCCTTCTGCCACATCTCGGTATAGCCGCTCTCGTCGAGCACGATCTGGGCGAGATCGGTGTGCGCGGTGACCTCGCGCTGGGCACGCCAGCGGTCGAACTGGGCGACGACGTCGCGCAAGCTTCCGCGCGCCTTCGGCTTCAGCTCGTCGGTCTCGACCACCGCGCGCGCCGCCTCGAACAGCGGGATGCGGCGCTTGCGGGCGTGGTCGTGCAGCATCTGCACGGTGGCGTCGCCGAGGCCGCGCTTGGGCACATTGACGATGCGCTCGAAGGCGAGATCGTCGGCAGGTGAATTGATGACGCGCAGATAGGCCAGCGCATCGCGGATTTCGGCCCGCTCATAGAAGCGCGGGCCGCCGATCACGCGGTAGGGCAGGCCGAGCGTGACGAAACGGTCTTCGAATTCGCGCATCTGGTAGGAGGCGCGCACCAGGATCGCGATCTCGTTGAGCTTGTCGCCCTGGCGCTGGATCTGTTCGATCTCCTCGCCGATGCCGCGGGCTTCCTCTTCCGAATCCCACGAGCCGGTGACGGTGACCTTCTCGCCGTCATGGTCCTCGGTGCGCAGTGTCTTGCCGAGCCGGCCTTCGTTGTGCGCGATCAGATGCGAGGCGGCGGCGAGGATGTGGCCGGTCGAGCGGTAATTGCGCTCGAGGCGAATGACCTTGGCGCCGGGGAAATCGTGGTCGAAGCGCAGGATGTTGTCGACCTCGGCGCCGCGCCAGCCATAGATCGACTGGTCGTCGTCGCCGACGCAGCAGATGTTTTTGACGTGGGGCATCTGCTCCCTCGCCCCGCTTGCGGGGTCGCGACGAGCTTCGCTCGCGCTGAGAGCGTCGGGGTGAGGGGCCGTCTCCACGAGTTCAGTCTGCGGAGAGTCCCCCTCACCCGCATCGCTTTGCGATGCGGCCTCTCCGCGCACGCGGGGAGACGCGAAGGAAGAAGCCGTCGGCGCCTGCGACAGCAGCCGCAGCCACAGATATTGCGCGACGTTGGTGTCCTGATATTCGTCGACCAGGATGAATTTGAAGCGCTGCTGGTACTGCCGCAGGATGTCCGGATGCTCGCGGAAGATCCGGATGTCTTCCAGCAGCAGGTCGCCGAAATCGGCGGCGTTCAAGATCTTCAGCCGCTCCTGGTAGCTCGCATAGAGCTTGCCGCCCTTGCCGTTGGCGAACACGGCGGCTTCGCCTGACGGCACCTGCGACGGCGTCAGGCCGCGGTTCTTCCAGCCGTCGATCAGGCCGGCCAGCATGCGTGCCGGCCAGCGCTTGTCGTCGATGTTGTCGGCCTGCAAAAGCTGCTTGAGCAGCCGCACCTGGTCATCGGTGTCGAGCACCGTGAAGTTCGACTTGAGCTGCGCCAGCTCGGCATGGGTGCGCAGGATGCGGCCGCCGATGGAGTGGAAGGTGCCGAGCCACGGCATGCCTTCGACCGCATGGCCGAGCATCTGGCCGAGCCGATGCTTCATCTCGCGCGCGGCCTTGTTGGTGAAGGTCACCGACAGGATCTCGGCGGGGCGGGCGCGGCCCTGGCTGAGGATGTGGGCGATGCGCGTGGTCAGCACGCGCGTCTTGCCGGTGCCGGCGCCGGCCAGCACCAGGACCGGGCCGTCCAGCGTCTCCACGGCGTCGCGCTGCTCAGGATTGAGCCCGGACAGATATTTCGGGCCCACGGAGGCGCGCGCACGCGCGGCGATGCCGCCGGCTGCGGGCTGGTGGTCGGGTACGCTTGTGATCTTGCTCGGCTCGGTCATGCGAATCATTGGCCCCACGATGGCACCGCGGGGTGGTGGAAGGGAGCCTTCTTAACAGGGATTGCTGCCTATATGGGGCGTCGGGGCAAGGTTTTCCACGTGCGCGGCGGGCCGATTTGTTCCCTCCGCGAGGGCGAATTTCCAGCTTGCGTGGGCCGGAACCATCGTTCCCGCGTCGAGATTGTCTGGACAGGTGGCGCGGCCAGCCGCGCCGACGCAGACAGACATCAAGACGAGGATTTGACCATGCTAGGCTGGGTTGTGACGTTTCTGGTTATCGCACTGATCGCCGGCATCCTGGGCTTCGGCGGCATCGCCGGCGCCTCGATCGAGATCGCCAAGATCATCTTCTTCATCGCGGTCGTGCTGTTCCTGGTCTCGGCCGTGGTGGGACTAGCGCGCGGACGAAGGATATAGGTGTGATCCTCATGGTGAGGAGCGCGGAACGCGCGTCTCGAACCATGAAGGCCCGACTGTGGCCTTGCATCCTTCGAGACGCCCGCTTCGCGGGCTCCTCAGGATGAGGGGTTAGAGCGAGCTGTTCAGCTACCGCTTCGAGGGCATCGCCACGTTCCGGCCGATGCCCTCGGGCCGCGGCAGGGCGCCGTGGGCGCCGACGACGGCTGCGATGCGCTGCCGGATATCGGGCGGAAAGGCCGCCACCTTTCGCGAGCCCATGTCGATGTGGAGCGACATGTTTTCGGAGGTCGCCGACAGCCAGCCTTCGGTCGCGTGCCGCAACTCCTGGAACGTATGCAGCCGCTTGTCGTCGGCTTCGAGCAGCCAGACCGACACCTGCACGGGATCGCCAAGGTGGATTTCGCGCAGATACCGCACATGGCATTCGGCAGTGAAGGTCGAGCCGCCTCGCTCCTTCATGTAGCCCGGCCCGATCCCGAGCTGTAACCACATCTGGTCGATCGCGCGGTCGAACATCACGTTGTAATAGGCCATGTTGAGATGGCCGTTATAGTCGATCCATTGCGGCTCGATCTGCATGATCGACGAGCGGAACGGCTCGGCAGCGGCGGTCTCCGGCATGTGTCTTTCCTGCTATGCGCGCGGTCGCTTGACTTGACCGGTCAGATGTCCTTTGCCACGGTTCTTCTGTCGGGAGGAATGTCCGTGGGTACGACCATCACCAATAATCCGCCGCGGGTTGAGCCGAAAGCCCTCGCAAGCGCGCTGGAGCAGCTTGCCGCACGGTTCGGCAACCGCCTCATCACCTCGCAGGCCGTTCGCGAGCAGCACGGCCATACCACCACATGGATCGTCAACCAGCCGCCGGACGGCGTGGTGATGGCGCAGGAGACCGCCGACATCCAGGACGTGGTGCGGATCTGCGCCAAGAACCGCGTGCCCGTCATCGCCTTCGGCACCGGCACCTCGCTCGAGGGCCAGGTCAACGCGCCCGCCGGCGGCATCTCGATCGACCTGCGCGACATGAACAAGGTGCTCGCGGTGCACGCCGAGGACCTCGACTGCGTGATCCAGCCCGGCGTCACCCGCAAGGCGCTGAACGAGCATCTGCGCGACCAGGGCCTGTTCTTCCCCATCGACCCCGGCGCGGATGCTTCGCTCGGCGGCATGGCCTCGACCCGCGCCTCCGGCACCAACGCGGTGCGCTACGGCACCATGCGCGACAGCGTGCTCGCTTTGAAGGTCGTGCGCGGCGACGGCGAGATCATCACGACAGGCACGCGCGCCAAGAAATCTTCTGCCGGCTACGACCTGACGCATCTGTTCGTCGGCGCCGAAGGCACGCTCGGCATCATCTCCGAGCTGACCATTCGCCTGCGCGGCATCCCTGACACAATCGCGGCCGGTGCGGTGTCGTTCGAGACCGTGCACGGGGCATGTCAGGCCGTGATCCTGGCGATCCAGACCGGCATTCCCGTGGCGCGCATCGAGCTGCTCAACGCCGCGCAGGTGAAGGCCTGCAACGCCTATTCGAAGCTGACGCTGCCGGAAACGCCGTTGCTGCTGATGGAATTCCACGGCAGCGAGGTCGAGGTCGGCGAGCAGTCCAAGGCGTTCGGCGAGATTGCAAAGGATTGCGGCGGCGGCGATTTCTCCTGGACCACCAAGCCGGAGGATCGCACCAAGCTGTGGCAAGCGCGGCACGACGCCTATTGGTCGGTGAAGGCGCTGCGTCCCGGCGACAGCATCGGCGTGGTTGCAACCGACGTTTGCGTGCCGATCTCGCGGCTTGCCGATTGCGTCGGCGAGACCGAGGAAGATCTCAAGCGCCTCAACCTGCTGTCGCCGATCGTCGGCCATGTCGGTGACGGCAATTTCCACTGCTCGCTGGTCTGCGACACCAACGATGCCGACGAGATGGCGCGCGGCGAGGAGTTCATGCATCGCCTGGTCGAGCGCGCGCAGGCGATGGACGGCACCTGCACCGGTGAGCACGGCATCGGCCAGGGCAAGCAGAAATATCTCAAGGCGGAACTCGGCCCCGAAGCGCTCGACGCGATGCGGGCGCTGAAGCAGGCGCTCGATCCGCTGAATATCTTCAATCCCGGCAAGATCGTGCCGGAGGCATAGCGCGCCGTCCGCTGCGTCGCGGTCGCGGAACTTTCGGCAGTCAGGCCGGTTCCAATTCCGTCAATTTCCGATGCCTCGATGGCGCGGCTCTGCGGGAGGATGCGATGTTGCGACCTGTCATTGGAATTGCCGTGATGGCGCTTGCCTGCATGCTGGCGGGCACGGCTCTGGGCAAGGGCGGGCACGGTGGCGGCCATGGTGGTGGGCACGGAGGCGGGCATGGCGGCGGCCATCATGGTGGCGGCCATCACGGCGGCGGTCATCATGGTGGTGGTCATCATGGAGGCGGCCATTTTGGTGGTCATGGCTTCGGGCACGCGCATGGCGGCGGGCATCATGGCGGGCCCCGCTTCGCAACTGGCGCGCGACATCGCGGCCCGAACTTCGGCCAGATCCGCAATGCGGCCGTCCGTCCTGCGAATTTTCGCAACGCCCTCAACGTGCATTCCAGCGCCTTCCGCAACGGCCGTCTGATCAGCAATCCGGCCGCGCGAGCCCAGATCGCAGCGGCGGCCGCACTGGCCGGCTGGCACGGCGCCAGCAGCGGGTGGTGGCAACATGCGGGCGGCGGTTATGGCTGGGTCGGACCGCTGTTCTGGCCGTTCGCCTACAACGATCTCTACGACTACACGATCTGGGGCGACGGTCTCGGCTTCTGGGGCTACGGCTATCCGGACATCTATGCCGGCATCTTCGGGCCCTACGGCTATGACGGTCTCTCGGCCTATCTGCCGCAGCGGCCGGTGGGACGGCGCCAGGCGCGCGGCGTCCCGCTGGATCGGCTCTGCGGCAGCGACCGCCGCGAAATCGTCGGTCTGCCGATCGACCAGATCGCCGCCGCGGTGCAGCCGACCGAGGCGCAAGGCGCAAGCCTCGACGAACTCGGCAATGCCTCGATCCAGGCGTCCGAGATGATCCGCGCGTCCTGCCCGTCGCAGGTCGCGGCGACAGCGCCAGGTCGGCTGACGGCGATGCAGCAGCGCATCGAGGCGATGGAGAAAGCCGTCGATCTCGTTCAGCCCGCGCTCGATCGATTCTACGGCTCGCTCACCGACGAGCAGAAGGCGCGCTTCAATGCGCTGGCCGAGGATCAGCGTCGTGCGACGGCTTCCAGCAACACCGGGGGATCGCTGGTCCAGAATTGCGCGACGCCTGCTGCGCTCGATTGGCCCAGCACTGACATCGACGCGAGGCTTCATCCCAACGACACTCAGCGCGCCGCGCTACAGGTGCTCCAGGATACCAGCGCCAAGGTCAGCGCATCGCTCAAGGCGGCCTGCGAGCCCAGCGACGTGATGACGCCGCCGGCGCGAATGGCCGCGGTTCGCAAGCGGCTCGACACGATGCTCGACGGCGTCAAGTCGGTTCGCGCAGCGCTGGAGGATTTCTACGCCACGCTGAATGACGAGCAGAAGGCGCAGTTCGAGGCCATCGGACCACGTCGGACGTCCTGACTGCATATCGATAATGCGTGGCGGAAAAATCGCCTCGCCGATCTCGATCGGCCTCTCTATGCTGGGCGAGGCGGGAGCGCGGAACTACGGCGGCTGGAAGACCATTGGTGACGGGGCGATGAAGTGGTTCGCGAAGCAGAAGCCGGCGGACATCTGGGACGAGACGATCGAAGGACCGCTCGGCGACATCGAGGCCGCCGAGCGCATCCGCGCGATTTGTGACGCCGCAGCCGCGAGCGCGGCCGGTTCGGCGCGCAACGACACGCGCGAAGGTGAGCGCTATGAACGCGCGGCCAAGGTGGCGATGGAAATCGCGATGAAGATCTCGGATGGATTGATGCGCGACGCCGCCGTCCATCGCATCGTCGATCTCTGCATGACAGCGAACGACCTCAAGACCGCGCAGATCCTGTTTCGCGCGATCCATGCCAGCTGGATCCGTGAGGCGATACAGCGGGATCATCCGACCCTGGCCTAGAGGCGTGTACTCGTAAATCCGGTGTGCCCGGCAACGAGCCAAGTGCCATCGAGCTCTCCGGGCGTCATCGAAGCTGGTGACAAGAAGGCGAATTCCCGCTCACCGGTGGAATTGATCCTCTGCCGGGGTTAGATGGCCGCCTCGGTCTGCGCGTCGAAAACATGAAGCCTGGAAGGCCGCATGGCAACGCGCAGCCTGTCGCCCACCCTCACCCTCGCGGTCGGCTCGACGCTCGCCACCATGATACTCTCGCCGACCTTCATATCGAGCAGGATTTCCGAGCCGAGTTGCTCGACCACCTCAATCACAGCATCGAAGCATGAGTGGCCGAGATCAGCGCTACCCGCCACGGTAAGGTCCTCCGGCCGCACGCCGAGCATGACCTCGCGTCCGATATGGCCGCGCAGCCGCTGCGCGGTCTCGTCCGGCAGCTTGATGCGCAGGCCGGAGTTCTCGGCAATCAGCGATCCGTTCGCCTCGGTCACCGTAACGGCGGCGAAATTCATGGCCGGGGAGCCGATGAAGCCGGCGACGAACTTGTTGGCGGGCTGATTGTACAGTTCGAGCGGCTCCCCCACTTGCTGGACCACGCCGTCTTTCATGACGACGACCCGGTCACCCAGCGTCATGGCCTCGACCTGATCGTGGGTAACGTAAATGGCGGTGGTGCCGAGACGGAGATGCAGTTTCTTGAGCTCAACGCGCATCTGTACCCGCAGCTTGGCATCGAGGTTCGACAGCGGCTCGTCGAACAGGAACACGCGGGGGTGACGCACAATGGCACGACCCAACGCCACGCGCTGGCGCTGGCCGCCGGACAGCTGGCGCGGCTTGCGCGTTAGCAATTCACCGATGCCGAGGATGTCGGCCGCCTCCCGCACGCGCTTGTCAATCTCGGGCTTTTCGAATTTGCGCATCTTCAGGCCAAACGCCATGTTGTCGTGCACGCTCATGTGCGGGTACAGGGCGTAGTTCTGGAACACCATGGCGATGTCGCGGTCCATCGGCGCCAATTCATTGACCACGTTTCCGTCGATGGAAATGTCGCCGGAACTGATCGCTTCAAGCCCGGCGATCATTCTCAGCGTCGTGGTCTTGCCGCAGCCGGACGGTCCGACGAACACCACGAACTCCTTGTCGCGGATCTGCAGATTGACGTCTTTGACAGCGTGCACGCTGTCGTAGAACTTGTTGATCCCCTTGAGGACGACCTGGCCCATTCGCTCCACCCGCCTTCCGCATGCCCACTTTCCTGATGATCCGGGGTGCTGTCAGCCCTTCACCGATCCAGTCAGTCCTGCGACGTAGTGCTCGACGAAAAACGAATAGGCGATAGCAACCGGAATCGATCCGAGCAGGGCGCCAGCCATCAGCGGTCCCCAGAAGAATACATCGCCGCGGATCAGCTCCGATGTGACGCCGACCGGCACGGTCTTCTGTCCAGGCGAGGACAGGAAGACAAGTGCGTAGATGAACTCGTTCCACGACAGGGTGAAAGCGAAGATGCCGGCCGAGAGGATGCCCGGGATCGCCACCGGGATGACGATGTAGAGCATGGCCTGCCAGCGCGAGGCGCCGTCAATGCGCGCGCATTCCTCGAGCTCCTTGGGCACCGCCTTGAAGTAGCCCATCATGAGCCAGGTGCAGAACGGAATGAGAAAGGTCGGATAGGTCAGGATCAATGACCAGGGCGTGTCACCCAGCCGATAGTTGCGGATGATCTCTGCCAGCGGAATGAAGAGCAGCGTTTGAGGCACCAGATAGGTGATGAAGATGCCGGTGCCCAGGCTGCCTGCAAATGGAAAGTTCAGCCGCGAGAGAGCATAGCCGGCGAACACGCCGCACACGAGCGAGATGGCGGTTGACGCGAGCGCGATGAACGTCGTGTTCCACAGCCACGATGCAAACAGCGTCTCCTCGAACAGGTACCTGACATGGTCCCAGGTCGGGTTCCAGGTCCAGAACGGATTGTAGTTGATCGAATTCCAGGGTCGGTAAAGCTCGCCGTCCGGCCGCACCGAAGTGATCACCATCCAGTAGAACGGGAACAGCAGGAAAAGCAGGAACATCGCCATGGGGACGTAGAAGAACGCCCACTTTCGCCACCTTGCGCCCTCGATCATGGCTCAGCGGACCTCCACGCGGCGGATGTAGAGAAGTTGGATGATGACGACCAGAAACAGGACCGGAAACATGGCGAGCGAGATGGCAGCGCCCTCGCTTAGGAGGCCGGTGCCGATGCCGATCTGATAGGCGTAGGTGGCGAACAGGTGCGTTGCATTGGCTGGTCCGCCGCCTGTCATCACATAGACGATCTGGAAGTCGGCGAACGTCTGAATCACCGAGAACAGCACCACGACCATGGTCACGGGCAGCAGCAGGGGCCAGGTGATGTGCCAGAACCGCTGCCACGGCCTGGCACCGTCTATGGCGGCGGCCTCGCTAAGTTCGGGACTGATGGTCTGCAGGCCGGCGAGCAGGCTGATGGCGAAGAATGGCACTCCGCGCCAGATGTTGACGATGATGATCGAGATCATGGCGAGGTCTGGATCGCCAAGCCAATTGATCCGACCGCTGATCAAACCGAGATGGTAGAGGAGCCAATTGAGGACGCTAAATGTCGGGTCGAACATCCACTTCCAGGCGAAAGTCGAGAGCACGGTCGGGATGATGAAGGGCAGCAGGATGAAAGCACGGGTGAAAGCCTTGCCGCGGAAATTCCGGTTGAGCAGCATGGCCAGCCACAGCCCGAGCGCCAGCTTGAAGACGGTGGTTACGCCCGTATAAAGAAACGTGTTGTAGACGGAGGTGCGAAAGATCCCGTCATTGAAGATCTTGTAGAAGTTGGCGAGGCCGACGAACTCGCCTGGAACGCCGACGCGCGAGTTGGTCACCGACAACAAGATGCCGCGCAAGAACGGATAGGCGATGAACGTACCGAGCAGCGCCAGGGTCGGCACCAGCAGCACGAATGCGAGCCAACGCTCGTCCTCAAGCAGCCGGATTCTGGGCCGCGGCGCCTGCGGCATGTAGACTTGGGTCTCGGCGATCGCCATCTCGCTTCACCTCTAAGCGCACGCCAACAGACGCGTCATGCGAAACTTTGATCGCGCCGCCTCACAGAGAGACGGCGCACCGTACAAGTCCGAGACGCGGGGCGCGCGGCAGCCACTTCGCAGCCGTGCGACGTGCTGCGCACGTACTTTCAAGAATAGACCTTCTTGAGTTCGACTTCCGCCCATTTCACGGAATCCTCCGCCGGAGCGCCCTGGATCGCTTTGGCGTACATATCTGTGATGATGTATTTGGTGAGCACTTCGGCAGCCTTCTTGCCTGATGAGGGCAGAGGGTACCCGGGCGTCTGACCCAGGAGGCCGGCGATCTTGAAGGGCGCCATGACCTTGTCCTCTTCCCACAACTTGTGTTTCTCCCATTCGTGGGTCGGCGGTGTCGCGAAACCTTTCTGGGAGACGAACCAAGGCTCGTAGTTCGCCTTGGTATGGACCCACTTCAACAACGCCTTCGCACCGTCCTGATTCTTCGAATAGTTCGGAATGACGTGAGAGAAATAGGTGTGCATGGCGAATTGGCCGGCCGGGCCTTTGGGCAACGGCGAGTGCTGGATGTCGGTCTTCAGCTGTGCGCCTTTTTCAGTAATATATTTGTCGGGGTTGCGCAGCGATTCGATGTAGATCGAAGCGCCGTTGAGGGTGGCGCAGATGGTTTGCGACAGGAACGCACGGTTGTTGTTGGTGTCATCCCAGGCAAGCCCGCCCTCGTCGTGGGCTTCCTTCCAGAAAGCCGTCATGAACTTGACGGACTCGATGACCTCTTTCTTGTTGATGTTGACAGTCTTGCCGTCCTTCTCGACCTCGGTGCCGCCCCACGACCACATGTACGGGTAACTGAACGTCGGCGCGTCACCGAACGTGTGGCCGAGCGTCTGACCGATCGGCCGGCCCTGGGCCTTGAGCTTCTTGCCAACCTCGCGATACTTCTCCCAAGTGTCCGGGAAGGTCGATGAGCCGATCTCATCGAACCAGGATTTTCGGTAGGCGATCATGGCGCCGACGATGGTCCACGGCAAAGAGATCCATTTTTGGCCGTCGGCGGAGTTGGACTTGCACAGATCATAATAGCCATCTTCGGCCTCGCTCACACGACCTGCGATGTCGGACAGGTCGATGACGCTCTCCGAATAGATCTGCGGGTGGTTGTTGAAGAGCATGATGATGTCGGGACCTGAGCCCGACTGGATCGCCGAGGTGATGCGCGGCTGCAGGTCGTTGCCATTCACAGTCTCAAGATTGATCTTGATTCCCAGCGCCTTCTCGGCAGCAGGCAGGAGCTCCTTGCGCAATAGCTGATCGGAAGCTGGCACGAAGTCATTCCAACGCAGCCAGTGTACCGTGGTGCCCTGTGCAAAAACGGGAGCCCTGCCAGTGGCCAGGATGCCGGCCATGCCGCCCACAAGCGCCGTGCCGCCCTTGAGGATGTTACGTCGGGTTACCGTCGTCATGCATTCCTCCCTCGGTGTGTCTGAGCTAATATCCTTTGGCCAGTCTAACGCCGGCTTGGAGTCTCTTTCAGTCTATCGCGCCTCCGTGGCCCAACGCATGCGCCCGCGACAACGTCCGCAATGTATTGGCTCGATGATCATTTGGTGGCGTTCCACTTGCAGCGCCGGGGTGGCGAGTTCGCCGCGAACCAGGGGGCGTTCTTCGCGGAGCAGCGGCGCGATTGCATCGCACCCAATCGTAACGGCGATACGATCGGCGGCCTGGATCATGTCGGCGCTGCAGCCAGCGCTTGAACCCTACCGTCATAACGATCCCTCCCGCGCAGCGACGGTATAGCCGCGGCCAAGCGGGTTTTCCCCGTCTTATATGAAGTTCGGTACCGGAAGCTGGCGCGACATCATTGTCGCCCGTCGCAGCAGGAAATCAAGTGCTAGCTTTGACGCGGCGGCCATGGTCTTACTCCGCGAACTGGCCGGCGACCAAAAGTATCGCTCCCTTTTGGGGCGGCGGACCGAGTGAAGGCGGTGGTTATTTCGCCAGCTTGCGCACGGCTTCATCGACGCTGTGGAAGACGTGTTCGCGGGGCAGGGCGTCGAACAGTCTGAAACGTTCGAACGCGTTCTGCGCGCGCACCGATTCCAGCCGCGCCAGTGCGACGGTGACGCCCTGTTCGCTGCACGCCTTGAAGACGTCGAGCAGGATCTGCGCGGCGGTGAAGTCGATCTCGACCATGCCGCTCGCCTCCAGCACCAGCAGTTGCGGCGTCGAGGTGCCGAGCACTTTGGCCACGTCGCTGCGAAAACCCGGCGCGTTGAGGAAGGACAGCGGCGCCTGGAGCCCGATCACGGCGACGCCGGCGATGCGCTCGCCGGTGATGTGCGGATGCGCCGGCCACCAGATCGTGGTGCCCGGCACGCGCTCGAACTCGACGAGCCGCGCGCGCGTCGTGCTCCAGATGCCGTGCAGCAGCGACAGCACGATGCCGAGGAAGGCGCCCTGCTGGATCGGCAGCACGATGATCAGCGCGGCAGTGGCGACGATCAGCAGGAACTCGCTGAACGATTGCCGGTAGATCATGGCGATCTGCTTCACCCGGATGATCCGCAGCGCCACGAACAGCAGGATGCCGCCGAGCGCGGCGTCCGGAACGTGCTGCAGCAGCCCCGTCCCGAACGCGAGCAGCGCCAGCACGATTGCCCCGGCCGCAAGGCCCGCGAGCTGCGATTGTCCGCCGGTCTCGGCGACGATCCCGGTTCGCGGCGGGCTGGCATTGACCGGAAACGCGCCGAACAGGCCGGACAGCACGCTGCCAGCGCCCGCACCGAGGAAATCGCGATCGACATCGGCAGGCTTGTCGGGATCGGACGGGAACGACCGCGTCGTCGCGGCCGTCTGCACCATCACCACGACCGTGATGACGAAGGCGAGCGGCACCAGGCGCACCCACAGCTCCGGTGCAAGGTCAGGCAAGGTCGGTCGCGGCAGCGTGCCCGGCACCGCGCCGACGACGCTGACGCCCTTGCTTTCGAGGCCGAGTGCGATTGTGGCCAGCGTCGCGGCGACGAGCCCGATCAGCGCACCCGGAATTTTCGCGCTGACCCTCTCGGCGATGAAGACCACGGCGAGCACACCGAGCCCGATGCAGAGCGTGAACGGGTTGGTGCGGCCGAGTTCGGTCGCGAGCACGCCGATGCGTTCGAGTGTCGGCCCGCTTGGTGATGGAAGCCCGAGCACGCCCGGCAGTTGCGAGACGATGATGTGGACGGAGATGCCGGCGAGGAAGCCGACCATCACCGGCACGGACAGAAGATTGGCGATGCCGCCGAGGCGGAAAGCGCCGCTGGCCAGCATCATCGCGCCGACCATCAGCGCCAGCGCGATCGCAAGCCCCTGATACTCAGGCGAGCCGGTGGCAGCGAGCGCGGCAAGTCCGCCGGCGAAGATCGGCGTGATCGTGGAATCCGCGCCGCAGGACAGGAAGCGGTTGCCGCCGAGCAGCGCGAAACCGAGCGAGCCCGCCATGAACGCGAAGAAGCCGATCTGCGGCGCAAAACCACCGAGCCGCGCCGTGGCCATCTGCTCTGGGATCGCAATCGCCGCCAGCGTCAGTCCCGCCATGAGGTCGCCGGGCAGGGAATAGGACGCGAGTGACCGGAACAGCGGCCATGAGTTCTTGGCGGGCGCGTCGTGCGGCATCGATATGGAATCCCCGAAAAGGCTGGCGTCGCTCAGACTACAGCATTTCGCGAATGTCCACGATCTGCGTGTCTCGGACGCGGCGCAGCACGTAGTGCTGCGCCGCAGAGCCGGGACCCATCGTGCTACGCCGATTGCTGCCGCGTGGGCCCCGGCTCTGCAGCGCACCGCACCGGACGATGCGTCGCATCGCCGGGAGCGCTGCGCTGCGCCCGGGGCACGCGAGTTGCTGGCCGCTCACCATCAACAGAAATGTCCGCAGGCAGGGCCTGCGGACATCCATTCGCTTGGTGAACTGGGGCTCAGTACCTGCCGCGGTTGTAGTCGCCGCGTCCGTAGCCGCCTCCGCCACGGCCGCCCATGCCCATGCCGAGACCAATCCCGACGCCAATTCCGACGCCCACGGCTTCAGGTGGCGGGCCAGGGGGTGGCGCGCGCTCGTAGATCACTTCGTCGGGCGGCGGCCGGCGCGGCTTCGGCGGCGTCTCGACCACCTTTCGCTTCGGCGGGGTATCGTCGACGCGTTTCTTGATGACGGGCGCCACCGCCGGATTGACCGGCGTTGCCGGTGTCGACGGCGCCGAGCACGGGCAGGTCGGGGCCATTGCGACCGCGACCGGAGCAGGGGCCGCTGCGGCCGCGACCGGCAAGGCATAGTTGCGGTTCTGCACGCGGAGCAGCAGCCGGCGCGCAGTTGCGGCGAGATCGCTGTTGTCCCAATTCGCCAGATAGGCCTCGAACGAAGCGCGCGTGTTGATGGCGGTGGCGCGCTCCCAGGCCAGCATCTGACGCCGGCGCTCCAGGATCGTGCGCAGACGCGGCGTGTAGGAGGCCTGTGCGTAGAGCTCGACATAGGCCTGATACGCCTCGACGGTGTCGTCGGCGATCACCAGCTCATAGGCAGCCTTCGGCTCCTTGCCCTGCAAATCCTTGCGCCAGTCCGCGACGCTGCGCGTGCCGCTGGCGAGTGCCATGGCGGATGCGCCCGGGAGAGCAGGCTGTCCGCCGCTGCTTTCGCCGCCGAAGAACTTGAAGTCGGTCGTCAGCGACGAGCTTTCCCACGGGATCTGCCGCCCGTCGGTCGATTGCGCCACGGCGATGCGGATGCGCTTGAACACTTCCTCGATCGGCAAATTGGGCTGCTTGGCAACGGTCAGCGCCGCCGTGGTGTAGGGGCTGTCGACGCCGGAGCCGTCCTCGGCTTCGGCGCCGGGCGAGGTCGAATAGGAGATGAAGGAGCCGGGCGCGCCGGCTTTGGTGTCGACGATCGCAAGCCCGTGGCCAGCGCCGCTGAGCGCAGGGAACGGATTGTTGCGGCATGCATCTAACATGAAGATGCGTGCCCGCGTCGGCAGCGCGCCGAGCGTGTTGAGCAGATCGTTCAGCCGCACGCCCTGGAGTGGAATGTCGGCCTCGCGCTTGGGATCGAGATCGACCGGCACCAGATAGTTCTCGCCGTCGATCTGGAGGCCGTGGCCGGCATAGAACACCAGTGCGACGGTGTCTGCGCCGCTGGCGCTGACCTTGCCGGCGAAATCGGAGATTGCAGCGCGCATCTCGTTCTGCGCCAAATTGGCCGCCGTGGTGACGGTGAAGCCGGCATTGCCGAGCAGCTCCGTCATGCCCCTGGCGTCGTTGGCTGCGTTGGGCAGCTCCGGCACGGTCCGGTAGGCCGATTGGCCGATCACGAGTGCGAGCCGCGCCTCGGCGTCGGCGTCAGTCGGCGTTATCAACTGCGTGAGCGCGACAAGGCTGGAGGCAAGAAACAAATTGCGAAGGACCGGACGGCGCATGGTGTCACCTCCATCGGCAATGCGCGCGATGATGTCATCATTCCTAGGTCGCCGCCACGCGTCTGTCTGTGCACTGGATCACGCTGCAAGCTGCGGCAAAATGGGGCAGGGCGTCTGCCGGAGCCGCCGGGGCATCGCTCGGGCGGCATCCATGTGAATTGCGCATTGATCCATGCACCAATTGGATTGATCCGTGCTGCTGCGCGAAGCGTCCTGTCGCACATCGGCCCCGAGGCCGATCCGATCGAGAATCCCGGACAAACATGGTTGTTTTGACGGCGCCGATGCCGTCGATGTTCGCAACCCGCCGCTTTGCGACGGCCGGCTGCAACCCTTGCCTGCCCCGTCGCTTTGGCCATACAGTCCGCGCAACAGGCCGTGGCAGCGATCTCGGCCGTAAGCAAGAATATTCGGGGAGAGACCGCGCCATGACCATCGTGCCTGTGAGCCGTCGCACGTTCATCAAGTCGTCGACGGCGGTCACCGCCGGCCTCGTTCTCTCTCCTGCCATCATCGGTCGCGCCGAAGCGGCGACGCTGAAGCTGAAATGCTCCTCCTCGCTGCCGAACGATCCGAAATACGCCAACGGCCGCGTCTACTATGACAACCTCGTCAAGAACCTGAAGGGCAACGGGCTCGGCGAGCAGGTCGAGGTCGCCTTCTTCCCGGACAACCAGCTCGGGCAGGAGATCGACGTCATCAATTCGGTGAAGCTCGGCGTCATCGACCTCATGGTGTCGGGCTCGTCGATCTCGGCCAACCTGGTGCCGCTGGTCGGCACCTTCGACCTCGGCTTTCTGTTCTCGAGCTTCCCGCAGCAGACCAAGGCGTTCGATTCCGGCGCCGCCAAGCCGATCGAGGACGCGCTGCTCAAGAGTGGCAACATCCGCATCATCGCCTGGGCCTATAATTTCGGCTCACGCAGCGTGCTCGCGAGGAAGCCGGTGAAGACGCCGGAGGATCTCGCCGGCCTCAAGATCAGGACGCTGCCGAATCCGGTGATCACGGAATGCCTGCGCCTGATGGGCGCCGCCGCGACGCCCCTGGCCTTCGGCGAGATCTACACGGCGCTCCAGGCCGGCGTGCTCGACGGGCTGGAGCACGATCCGCCGACGATTCTGGCCAGCAAGTTCTTCGAAACGGCAAAATTCTACTCACTGACGCAGCACAATTTCTCGCCGCTCGCGATCTACTTCAGCGACGTGACCTACAACCGCATGGATCCGAAGCTGCGCGAGGGTTTCCTCGATGCCGCCAAGAAGGCCGCGGCCGATACGCGCGCCCATGGGCTTGCGGTCGAGAAGGAGGCGCTGACGGCTTTGACCGAGAAGGGCGTGACGGTGGCCGAATGCGACCGCGAAGCCTTCAAGAAGCGCGTCGCGCCGCAGCACGAGAACTTCATCAAGGCGCGGCCGGAGTCCAAGCCGGTCATCGACATCATCCGCGCGACGCAAGCTTGAGATGACCAAGTCTGAGATGGCGTTGACAGCCGCCGTGCCCCTCTCGGGCGGCCGCCACGGGAGCATTACGCTGCTGCTTCGCCTCAGCGACGCGATTGCGGCCATCCTCCTGGCCGCCGATCTCGTGGTCGTCTGCGCGTCGGTGCTGCTGCGCTTCTGCTTCAATGCGCCGGTCGAATGGTCCGACGACGTCGCGCGCGGCCTGATGGTCGGCTCGGCCTTCTTCGGCGCGGCGAGCGCGCTGGCGCGCGGCGAGAATGTCGGCGTGTCCTTCTTCCGCGATCTGCTGCCGGTGCGGCTGCGCACGCTGGTGGATGCCGCGAGCGCGCTTCTGGTCGTGCTGATCTCCGGCTATGTCGCCTACAACGCGATCAAGCTGGGATCATTGACTTCAGGCCAAACCACCGGGTCCGGCCTGCCGCTGGAGCTGACCTTCTACCCGATGGGCATCGGCGCGCTGTTCATGACGGTGTTCGCGATCGACCAGCTCTGCGCGCGGCCGCTGCCTGACATCGTCAGGGGCCTCGTTGCGGTCGTCATCGTCAGCGGCCTCTATCTCGCCTGGGATTATCTGTCGCCGTCCACGGTGCCGTCAGCGGGTACGCTGATGTTTATCGGCTTCTTCGCAACCCTGTTCGGCGGATTGCCGATCGGGTTCGCGCTGGCGCTGGCCGCGCTGATCTTCATCTGGGTCGAGGGCGCGCTGCCCGGCGTGATCTTCGCCCAGCAGATGGCGCGCGGCATCGACAATTTCGTGCTGCTCGCGATCCCCTTCTTCATCCTCGTCGGCTACCTCATGGAAGCCAACGGCATGTCGGTGCGCCTGATCGAGCTGTTGCAACGCGGTGTCGGCCGTATGCGCGGCGGACTCAACGTCGTGATGGTGGCGTCGATGGTGCTGTTCTCAGGCATATCCGGTTCGAAGATGGCCGACGTCGCCGCGGTCGGCTCGGTGCTGATCCCGGCCGCACGCCGCTCGAAGCAGAATCCGGGCGGCGCGGTGGCGTTGCTTGCCGCATCCGCGGTGATGGCGGAAACCATTCCGCCCTGCATCAATTTGATCATCCTGGGTTTCGTCGCGAACCTGTCGATCGGCGGCCTGTTCGTCGCTGGCCTCCTGCCGGCGGCGCTGATGGCGCTGGTCCTGATCGCGGTGTCCATCATCTTCGGCAAGCGGCCGGCGGATACCGAGGACGTTGCGCCGCAGATGCCGGTGTCTGGCCTTTGGAGCGGCGCGATCGCCTCGTTCGGCCTGATCTTCATGATCTTCTTCGGCTTCAAGAGCGGCTTTGCGACGGCGACGGAGATCTCCGCGTTTGCCGTGGCCTATGCGCTCGTCGTCGGCAGCGTCGTGTTCCGCGAGCTCACCTTTAAGTCGGCCGCACACAGCTTCGTGCAGGGCGCGACGCGTGCGGGGCTCGTGCTGTTCATCGTCGCCGCCGCGCAGTCGCTGGCGTTCACGCTGACCCTGCAGCAGGTGCCGCACGCGGTCGGCGACTTCATGTTGGGATTGTCCAAGACATCAGGGACGTGGCTGTTCATCCTGCTCGCGATCGGCGTGCTGATCGTGATGGGCTCGGTGCTGGAAGGCGCTGCCGCGCTCATCATCTTCGGGCCGCTGCTGCTGCCGGTGGCCGTGCAGCTCGGCGTCGATCCCCTGCATTTCGGCGTCGTGCTGGTCATCGCGATGGGCATCGGCCTGTTCGCGCCGCCGCTCGGGCTCGGACTCTACGGCGCATGCCTGATCGGCAACGTGCCGATCGAGCAGACGGTGAAGCCGATCATGGGCTATCTCGGCCTGTTGTTCCTCTGCCTGCTCGTCATCGCTTTCGTGCCATGGCTCTCGACCGCACTGCCGCGGGCATTCGGCTACTGAAGGAGTCTTGTCGTGAAAGTCTTGCTGGCTCACACGCCGGAGATGCGCCGCAATTACTACGGCGACCGCAGCCTGAATGGCCTGCGCGCGGCCGCCGAGGTGATCCTGCACGAGAGCGACGACACGCTGGACGCGGTTACCCTCGTGCGCGCGGCTGGTGATGCCGACATCATCGTCGCCGATCGCATGACGGAAGGGCGCGGCGAGATCTTTGCGCAACTGCCGCGCCTGCGTGCCTTCGTCCGCTGTGCCGTCGACATCCGTAATGTCGACGTCGATGCAGCCTCGAACGCCGGCGTGCTCGTGACCCGCGCCGGTCCGGGCTTCGTGCAGGCGGTGGCCGAGCTTGCGATCGGCTACATGGTCGATCTCTCCCGCGGCGTGTCCCGGGCGACGGCGGATTACCAGGCCGGCCGCAGGGTCGAGGCGCGGATGGGCCGCCAGCTCGCCGGCAGCCGGATCGGCATCATCGGCTATGGCAGCATCGGGCGCTATCTCGCCGAAATCGCCAAGGTGATGCGCATGGAGGTGCTGGTCTCCGATCCCTTCGCTGATGTCAGCGACGGTTCGATCCGGCAGGTCAGTCTCGACGAGCTTCTTGGGGCTTCCGACTATGTCGTCTGCCTCGCCATCGCCAACGAGCAGACCGAGAATTTGATCGGCGAGGCGGCGCTGGCGCGCATGCAAAAGGATGCTGTGTTCATCAATCTCTCGCGCGGCAATCTCGTCGACGAGGCTGCGCTGGCACGCGCGCTGCGCGAAAACCGCATCGCCGGCGCGGCGATGGATGTCGGCCGCGCGCCCGACCAGATGCCGAGCCCGGAGCTGGCGAGGCTTCCCAACGCTATCGCCACGCCACATGTCGGCGGGCTGACGCCGCAGGCGATCGAATACCAGTCGCTTGAAACGGTGCGGCAGGTCGAGGCGATCGTCAAAGGCGAGGTCCCGCAAGGCGCCGTCAACGCGGAGTGCTGGACGCGCCGGCCTTGATGACTTTCTAGCCGACAGCACAGCTCTCTCCGTTCCCTCCCCCCTTGCGGGGGAGGGGCAGGGAGAGGGGTGCCGCACGGGGATTCCTTCCGTCGCGCACCGAGCGGTGCATCGTCGGCAACAAGCACCTTTTCCTGGGCGACCCCTCTCCCCAACCCTCCCCCGCAAGGGGGGAGGGAGCGCACCTTTTTCGTGGCGCTAGTCGGGGTTAGCCTAAAGCCGATCCACCGCCCTGAACGTCCCGTCCTTCTGGATCACGGTCAAGAACA
The DNA here is from genome assembly GCF_054061875.1 of Bradyrhizobium sp. S3.7.6. NCBI lineage: Bacteria > Pseudomonadati > Pseudomonadota > Alphaproteobacteria > Hyphomicrobiales > Nitrobacteraceae > Bradyrhizobium > Bradyrhizobium sp. S3.7.6. The sequence goes on from NZ_JBSSEQ010000001.1 coordinate 2,660,078, forward strand.
CCTTCGGCGGCGCGTCGGTCATGCGCGCGCCGACGGTGACGATGCTGCCGCTGATGTCGAAGCGGCCGACATCGTTGATGGCGCGCAATAGGCTCGCGCGGGTCGGCTGCGGCCCGGCCTTCTCCAGCGCCGCGGCCGCGAGGCGGCCGGAGAGATAGCCTTCGAGCGACACGAAGTCCGGTGTCAGCGTCGGGTCGAACGCCCTCTGCGCCGCCTGGTAGTCGGCGACGAGCTTTTGCGAGCGATCCCAGGGAAACGGCACGACCTGCGAGACGATGACGCCTTCGCCGTCGGGGCCGAGCTCTCTGGCGAGCGCATTGGCGCCGACGAAGGAGATGTTGACGAAGGTCGGATGGAAGCCGCTGCGATGCGCGAGCTTAATGAACTCCGCGCAAGGGCCGTAGGTCCCGACCATGACGACGGCTTCGGGCTCGGCGCGCTTGATCATGCGCCAGGCCGCGCCGACCGCGCGGGTGTTGCGCTCGAAGGTGCCTTCGGCGGCGAGCTCGAGGCCGCGCCTGGCGAGTGCGCGCTTTACGCCGGCGAGACCGTCGCGGCCGAAGGAATCGTCCTGGTAGAAGATGCCGATGCGGGTGAAGTGGCGATCCTCGGTGAGGTGCTTGACCCAGGCCTCCGCTTCAGCGCCATAGCTTGCGCGAATGTTGACGACGTTCGCAAGCTCGAGGTCGCGCAGGAATTCGGCACCGCTGAACGGACCGATGAAGGGAATGTTCCTGGTACTGGTGATCGGTATCGTCGCCATCGCGGTCGGCGTGCCCACCGCGCCGATCAGCGCGAACACCTTGTCGTCCTCGATCAGCCGCAGCGTCTGCGCCACCGAGCGGTCGGGATCGTAGCCGTCGTCGCGGCTGATGAGCTGGAGCCTGCGGCCGTGGACGCCGCCCTTTTCGTTGATCTCGGTGAATGCCGCGACGATGCCTTGCCGCATCCGCTGTCCGAGCGCGGAGGAGGGGCCTTCGAGCGCGGCCGCCTGGCCGAACAGAATCGCATCGTCGCTGACGCCGACCTCGTCGCCTTTCGCTGCAGGATTGGCCGCGGCGAGTAGCGCGACGGCCAGAGCGACGCAGGCCGCTGATCGCGATCGTGTCATGAGGATGTTTGCCGGATAAGGGAATACCTGTCGGAAACGATAGTCCCGTCGCCCTGAACAGCTCGCTAACCCCCGATGTAACGGTGCTCCGTAAGAGTCCGGGGAAAAGCGGCAAAATGCTCGCACAATGGCCCCTGCTTGCAGGCCAATCGTTAACTAAGCCGCGCAATCTGCGACGACCCGGTTCTGAAATTGTGCGGTTCTTAACCCCGATCCTTGTCCGATAGCAGTTCCGGCAGCTCAACCAGAAGTGGGTTGCCGCGCCGAGGGGGACTTGCGGGATCAAGATGGGCGGTCGGGGTCAGAACGATCAGGATCGGGAACGTAGGACCGGATGGTGGCGCGCCGCGCCGCTGCTCGGACTCTATCGCCCTGCGCTCGTCGCAGTCGGCGTCGGTCTCCTGTTCTCGCTCGTGGGCGCCGCCGCCGTGGCGCGATGGGAAAACCGCGTCAACAAGATCGAGTTCGAGAACGCCGCCGAAACCGAAGCCATCGTCATGCAGAACGGCATGAGCGAGTACATCTCCAGGCTCGTCGCGCTGCGTACGCTGTTCGAATCGACCAACGAGGAAATCACCCGCAGCGAATTCGAGACGTTCAGCTCCCGGCTGTTCGAACGTCATCCCGGCATGCTGCGCATCTCCTGGCTGCCGCGCGTCAACCGCAAAGAGCGCGCCGAATACGAGGCCGCCGCGGCCACGGACGGCGTGTCCGGCTATCGCATCAAATCGCTCCAGGGCGAGACCTTCGCGACCGCGCCGCAAGCCGATGAATATTTCCCGGTGTTCTACTCGACCCAGCCGAAGACGTCGTCGGTCTACGGCATGGATTACGCGACCGTTCCGGAGCGCCGCGCAGCCCTCGAGCGCGCGCGCGACAACGATCGCGTCGCCGCCATTCGCACGCGCCTCTACGAGCCGAAGGAGGGCGGCCGGCAGCCCGACGTGCTCGTTGCCATTCCCGTCTACGCCAAGGGAACCTCGCGCGAGGCGGTGGCGGACCGGCGCCGCAATCTGGCGGGCTTCGTCGTCGGCGTCTTCGACCTGCCGCTGCTGATCCAGTCCATTCGCGTGACCACGGGAGCAAGCCCCGCGGTCAGCGTGAACGTCTATCCACCCTTCACGGGGCAGATCGTCAGCCTGGAACAAACCCTGCCGGACTATGCGTCGGCCGCCACGTCGCCGCAGTCGATGCGGGACGTCGCCCGGGCGCTGCACTGGTCGGGCAGCCTCAAGATCGGCGATACCGACTGGCAGGTGCGCGCCATGCCGACGGCCGGAGGTTCGCTGGAGACGGCCTACGACCGCGCCGTTGCCGTCATCGTCGTCGGCATGCTGCTGACGCTGTCGCTCGCGACCTATCTCATGCTCGCAAGCCGCAGCTCGCGGCGGCTCTCGCTGGCGAACCGGCGGGTGCTGGAGCTCGCCCAGACCGATATCCTGACCGGGCTGCCGAACCGCGCCTTCTTCCTGACCCGGCTCGACATGATGAACAGCCAGTTGAGCGTGCGGGGCCTGCCGTTCGCGATCCTGATGCTCGATCTCGACCGCTTCAAGAACGTCAACGACTCGCTCGGCCATGGTGCGGGCGATGCGCTGCTGCGCCAGGTGGCGCTGCGGCTGAGATCTGCGCTGCGCGCCACCGACGTGCTGGCGCGGCTCGGCGGCGACGAGTTCGCCATCATCCAGGAGGCTTGCGACGATCAGCGGACTTGCGCGACCGAACTCGCCGCGCGGATCGCGAAGCTGGTCGCCGAACCGTTCCTGCTGCCCGGCCATCGCGTCGAGATCGGCACCAGCATCGGCATCGCGATCGCACCGGACCACGGCAGCGACCAGGAGCAGTTGCTGAAGAAGGCGGACCTCGCGCTCTACCGCTCGAAATCGGCCGGCCGCAACTGCTTCACCATCTACGACGAGGCGATGTCGGCCGAGCTCGAGGCTCGCAACACGCTGGAAGGCGATTTGCGCGATGCCATCGCGCAGTGCCAGCTCGAAGTGCACTATCAGCCCTTTATGGACGTCGCCAGCGGTGGCCGTCGCGGCTTCGAGGCGCTGGTGCGCTGGCGGCATCCGAGCCGCGGCCTGATCCCGCCGGACCAGTTCATCGGGCTTGCCGAGGAAACCGGGCTGATCGTGCCGCTCGGCGAATTCGTGCTGCGGCGCGCCTGTGCGGACGCCGCCGCCTGGCCATGCGATCTCATGGTTGCGGTGAACCTGTCACCGATCCAGTTCAAGGAAGCCGAGCTGTTCGAGACGATCTGCGCAGCGTTGGCAGATTCCAGCCTTGCGCCGCAGCGGCTGGAGATCGAGATCACCGAATCCGTGCTGCTGGAACGCGGCGTCGAGAACCTTGCCTTCATGGAGCGGCTGAAGCACATCGGCATCGAGCTGGCGCTCGACGATTTCGGCACCGGCTATTCGTCGCTCAGCTATCTGACCACGTTCCCGTTCGACAAGATCAAGATCGACAAGTCCTTCATCCGCAACCTCACGCATCAGCCGCGCAGCTCCGCGATCATCGCCTCGATCGTGACGCTCGCACGCGGCCTCGATATGTCGGTTACCGCCGAAGGCGTCGAGACACGCGAAGAGTTCGAGCGGCTGACCGCGCTCGGCGTCAATTTTGCACAAGGCTATCTGTTCGGACGCCCGCAGCCGGTCGACCAGATCGAGTTCGACGCGCCCGTCCGGGCTTCGCAGCGCGACGCGGCCTGAGCGCGGGCCTGGCAACATTTGAACATATACGAGAGGTCGTCATGCCCGGGCTTGTCCCGGGCATCCACGTTCTTTGTTCCGCGTAGCGAAGACGTGGATGGCCGGGACAAGCCCGGCCATGACGATGTGGCAACTTCTGCGACCCGCCAAGAAACACATTCGTGAAAATCGCTTGACCCAGACGGCCCTGGATGGTCGGTAGCACCATCTAGGGATGAAATAAGCACAACATGCGGCTTCCGTTCTTCTACGGCTGGGTCGTGGTCGCGGTGACCTTCGTGACCATGGCGATCGGCGTCAACGCGCGCACCGCGTTTTCGCTGTTCTTTCCTCCCATCATCTCGGAATTCGGCTGGGAACGCGGCGTCACTGCCGGCGCATTCTCCTTCGGCTTCGTCGTGTCGGGCATCGTCAGCCCGCTGATCGGCCGCCTGATGGATCGCGCCGGCCCGCGCGCGGTGATGGAGCTCGGTGTTGTGCTGATGGGCGGCGGGCTGCTGCTCGCGCCACTCACCAGCACGCCCTGGCATCTCTACGTGACCATCGGCGTCATGGTCGGCGCCGGCTCGGTGTGTCTCGGCTATTCCGGCCAGTCGCTGTTCCTGCCGAACTGGTTCATCCGCAAGCGTGGCTTCGCCATCGGGATCGCCTTTGCCGGCGTCGGCATCGGCTCGGTGACGCTGCTGCCCTGGGTGCAGCACATGATCGAAGAGACCGGCTGGCGCACCGCCTGTACCGCGATGGGACTGCTCATCCTCGTCGTGCTGGCGCCGATCAATCTGTTCCTGCACAAGCGGCCCGAAGACATCGGCCTTCAGCCGGACGGCGATGCCACGCCGGCGGCGGGCGCGGCGACACCGGTGTCCAACATCGTCGATCCCGTCTGGGTCGGCACCGACTGGACGCTCAAGCGGGCGGTTGCGACCGCACGCTTCTGGTGGATCGCGCTCGGCTATTTCAGCGGCCTGTACATCTGGTACGCGGTGCAGGTGCACCAGACCAAATTCCTGCTCGACATCGGCTTCAGCCCGGGTGTCGCGGTGTGGGCGCTCGGCATCGTCAGCCTGCTCGGCATTCCCGGCCAGATCCTGCTCGGCCACGTCTCCGACCGGATCGGGCGGGAATGGGTGTGGGCGATCAGCTGTGCCGGCTTTGCGATCTGCTTCGCGGCGCTGATGGCGCTGAAATTCCAGCCGTCGCTGTGGCTGGTCTATGTCATGGTGTTCGCGCAAGGCGCGCTCGGCTACGGCCTCACCTCGATCATGGGCGCGGTGGTGTTCGAGATCTTCCAGGGCAGGCACCAGGGCAGCATTTTTGGAACGATCATGCTGGCGGCCCTGGCCGGCGGCGCGGCGGGTCCCTGGCTCACGGGTTTCCTCTATGATCGCACCGGCGACTACACGCTCGCCTTCGCCATCGCCATGGTCGTGAGCGGACTGTCGGCGCTCGCGGTCTGGCAGGCCGCTCCACGCAAGGTGCGGGCGGTGGCCGGCCGGCTGCACAAGCTCAAGCCCACAAGCGCGGCCGAATAGGTTCCGAATGCATCGGATTGCCTTCGCAGCTTTCGCGAGCCGTTAAACATGTCGCGTCTTGGCCGGACGCGACCTGGCTGCAAAAACGTCTTGGACACCATCGCGGCGCTAGCCTCGGCCCCCCTTGCCATCTTCCCGATGCATCCGGGTCCAACGATGTCCGCCGCCGATTGTCCCACAGAAATTCCGGACGTGCTGCTGGCTGCGCTCGAATGCGCCGACGGCGGCATCGTCATCGTCGATGGCGCGCGTCGCATCACGCATTTCAATGCCGGCGCGGAGCGGATCTGGAAACTCGCGCGCGCCGAGGTGCTCGGCCGCGACGCCGAACTTCTCACGCTCAAATGCCTTCGGGCCGATCCGGTCGCGGAGTTCCGCGACGAGATCAGCCTCGTGCGGCGCGACGGCACCCGGATCCGGGCGGCCATCTCGCTGTCATCCGTCACGCGTGGCGGCGTCACCCATCACGTCGTGTTCGCGCGTGACGTCACCGCGGAGGCCGAGCGCCGCGTCAGAATCGGGCTTCTCCACGCCGTCTCCGACCAGACCAACCGCGCGGTGCTCATCACCGACACGGACCAGAACATCGTCTACGTCAATTCCACCTTCGCGACGCTGTTTGGCTACACCAGCGAGGAGGCCGAGGGCCGCCGCGCCGGCGCGCTGATCGCCGGCCGCCACACCGATCGGAAGGCCGTCGCGAAGCTCGTCAAGCGCCTGATGACCGGCGGCCGCCGCGGCGAAATCGAGACGCTGGTCTACAACAAGGGCGGCGAGGAGATCTGGGTCTGCGCCCGTATCGACGTCTTCCGCGACAAGAAGGGCCGTGCCAGGCACATCTTCGCGCTACTCGAGGACATCACCGAGACCAGGCAGCCGCGCTCGCTCCAGCAGCTCATCATGAGTGCGCTGGCCGACGAGGTTCCGATCACCGATATCGCCGACAGGCTGTGCCGAAGGGTCGAGGAGATCGCGCCTGACGTGGTTTGCTCGCTGCTCCACGTCGATGCCGCAGGCCTCGTCCATCCGCTCGGCGGCCCCAGCCTGCCCGAGGACTATTCGCGTGCGCTGGACGGCATCGCGATCGGTCCGAATGTCGGATCCTGCGGCACCGCGGCCTTCTACGGTGAACCGGTGCTGGCCGAAGATCTCGACACCGATCCGCGCTGGCAGCCCTACAAGACGCGTCCGCTCGAAGTGGGCCTGCGCGCCTGTTGGTCGACACCGATCAAGGCCAAGGACGGCCGGGTCATCGCCACCTTCGCCTTCTATTTCCGTGAACCGCGCGCGCCGAGCAACTGGCACCGCCGTATCGTCAACGCCTGCGTCGACCTCGGCGCCTTCGCGATCGAGCGCAAGGAAGCGCGGGCCGAGATCGCGCGGCTCGCCTATCACGACATTCTCACCGGGCTGCCAAATCGCGCGCAACTGCGGCACCTGATCACCACGGCCATCGATGCCTGCCCGACCGGCAGCCACGTTGCGCTGGCCTTCCTCGACGTCGATCATTTCAAGGACGTCAACGACACGTTCGGCCACGCCGCGGGCGATGAGCTGTTGATCCAGCTCGCGCAGCGCCTGCGCGAGCAGATCGGCCCCGAGGACATGCTGGGACGGCTCGGCGGCGACGAGTTCGTCATCCTGCTGCCGCAGCGCAATGCCGAGAGCGCCGAGCGCGTCGCGGCCGGGGTCGCGGAGGCGCTCGCCGCGCCGCTGCGGCTTGGCTCCAGGCAGCTGCAGATGTCGGCGAGCATCGGCATCAGCCTCTATCCCGACCATGCGACCGACATCGACACCTTGATGCAGCAGGCGGATGCGGCCATGTACATGGCCAAGCAGGCCGGCCGCTCCACCCATCGCATCTTCAGCGCCGAAATGAACGGGCTCACCGAGCAGCGCCTGGCGCTGATCGCAGCGCTGCGCCGCGCCATCGCCGAGGGCGCGCTGACCCTCAGCTACCAGCCGCAGATCCGCAGTTGCGACGGTGCCGTCCACGGCGTCGAGGCATTGGCGCGCTGGCATGATGCCGTGCTCGGCGACGTCTCGCCGGCGAAATTCATCCCGCTCGCTGAGGAGTGCGGCCTGATCGAGCAGATCGGCCTGTGGTCGGTGCGTGAGGCCTGCCGGCAGATGGCGGACTGGCGCCGCGCCGGGCTCGACATTCCCAGCGTGTCGGTGAACCTGTCGCCGATCAATTTCCGCAACGTTACGCTGGCGGCGCGGCTCAAGGACATCCTCGCCGAATACGATCTGCCGCCGGACGCACTGATGCTCGAGATCACCGAGGGCACGTTCATGCGGGACAGCGTTGCCGCGCTGGAGACGATGAACGCGATCCGCGAGCTCGGCGTCGGGCTTTCCGTGGACGATTTCGGCACCGGCTATTCCAGCCTCAGCCGGCTTGCGCATCTGCCGATCCGCGAGCTGAAGATCGACCGCAGTTTCATGCGCGACATCGAGAGAGACGCGGGCGCGCTCGCGGTCGCCACCGCCGTGGTGCGCGTCGGACAGGGCCTCGGCATGACCGTCGTCGCCGAAGGCGTCGAGACCGAAGGCCAGCGCAAGACGCTGGCCGAGCTCGGCTGCGACGTCGTCCAGGGCTTCCTCTACGCGCCCGCGCTGCCGCCGGTCGTATTCGAACGCTGGCTGATCGAGCACTGCGCCGAGCAGACGAGGGCGATGCTGGGGCGGATCGATGTTACGCCGGCCGGTCGCGACGTGGTGAAGCGGTCGGCATAGTCGGCTCCAGGGCGTTCGCGCACAATCCGGCAGTCATCCCTTTCAACGGGTAGCTCCAGCCCCGGCTGATGATCGGCTGGTCGGATTTTTGTTTCTGGATATTACTAATTGCCGATTGGCAATATCGAGCAACCGGCGCGGCGCCCTGCCAAATGCTCCGCGCCAGCTCCCGTTCCTACCACCGCGCAACCAGGCAAATCCAACTGCCAGGGCGAACTCAGGACTGGATGGGACTCGGGGCAACGTCACCTCGGGTCCGCCAAAAGCACGGAAAGCCACCATGACCTCGATTTCTGCGCTCTCCTCCAATCACCACCGCTCATCACCGTTGCAACAATTACAAGACGAGCTGCAAGCGGAAGTCAGTTCCGGCACGATCGATGCGTCGGATCAGTCGGCGCTGTCGGCCGCGCTCAGCAGCATCGGCTCCGCGTTGCAGTCAACCGGTGCAAGCGATCAATCCGGCGGCGGGACATCTTCGCCCGACGCCTTCGCGTCGAAGATTAATGGCCTCATCCAGCAGCAAGTGTCGGCCGGCAAGTTGACGGACGAGCAGGCCACCGAGCTGCAAGGAATTTTCAAGGCGGCGCTCTCGCATGGACCGCACGGAGCGGGTGGACCGCCGCCGGACGGGCCACCGCCATCCGGCGAGCCTCCCTCGGTGAACGGCACGGACGACTCGTCAAGTGGCAATTCGACGGCAGAGCTGCTGCAGCAGTTTCTCCAGCAGCTGAAAAGCTCGCTTGCGGACTCGACATATAGCGCGACGAAAGCAGGCGATACGACCAATGCGAACGATCCGTCGTTGTCCGGCGTCCTGATCAACGATCGGATCTGATATCGGCGGCGCGCCGCGCTGACTCGGTTCGCCGCATCGAAACCAGGGCCCGCCATGAATGCGCGCGCCCTGGTCTCACGTTGGCTCAGCGAGCGATCAGTAGTCCCAGAACACCGGCACCCAGCGAAAGGCGTCGCCGGCGACCGCCACATGGCCGACGGACGGGAACGGCATGTGGGTCGCCACCAGCATCTCGCCGCTCGCGGCAATCTCTCGCAACAGACCGACCCGAACGCGCGCCGCCTCCTCGGGGTCGTGTTCGAAACCGTTGTGCCAGTCGGGTTGATCGAATCCGACGGCAAACACGGCGTCGCCGGCGAACGTCAGCCCGTCGCCGCCGGATGCCACGCGAACCACGCTGTGTCCGGGGGTGTGACCGCCGGTGCGACGAACGACGACGCCCGGCGCAACCTCGTGCTGCTCATCGAACTTCCGCAGCTGACTTCCGTACTCCTTGACGAACCGCTTGGCGGTCGCCCGAAGCGCGTCCGGGAAGCCCGGCGGCATGGCGGTGTGGGAAAAATCGGGCGCCTCCCAGAATTTGACCTCGGCGGCCGCCACGTGGATCCGCAGGTCTTTACGCAGCCGCTCCTTCACCCCGTCGACGAGCAGTCCGCCAATGTGATCCATGTGCAAGTGGGTCAGCACCAGATCGGTCACGGACGAAAGATCGATGCCGGCGGCCTCCAGTCGCTTGATCAACTGGCCGGCGCGCGGCAAGTGCAGATCCGGGTCGGACCCCAGTCCAGCGTCGATGAGGATGGTCTTGTCGCCGCTGCGGACCACGACCGCATTCAACGCCCAGTCGAAAGCGTCCTGCGGCAGGAACATGTCGTGCAGCCAGGTCGCCCGGACGGCCGGGTCGGCATTGTGCGCCAGCATCGTGGTTGGCAGCGGCAGCACGCCGTCGCTGACCACCAGCACGTCGATCTCGCCGACCTTCAGCGCGTAGCGCGATGGAACGAGCTCTTCCGGCTTCGATGTCGCGGGGTTTGAGGTGTTGTGCAGGTTCATGTTGGTCTCCTGTTTCAAGGTAGGGCTCCCGGCTGGTCTTGGTTGAGCAGGCCGCGCAGCCAGGGAGGTGCGGCCGTGATCGTTTCGTGCTTCTAGAGGCTCGTCACACGCTCCGGATCGGCCGAGGCGAGCGCTGCGGCACGCTCGGCGCGGGGCGGGTAGATCCAGACCGTGTTGATCTCCTGCTTGGTCTTCTTGGCGACGTCGCCGACCATCTCGACCTTGCGCTCCCAGCCGCGCGTGAACAGCGCGCCGGCTTCGCCGAGATCGAGGCAGGTGACGTAGGCCTTCTGGTGATACGGCCTGGTCGGGACGCGCAGGAGTTCGGCTGCCGCATTGTTGCCGGCAAAGGCGCCCATCCGCGTGGCGTGCTGGCAAGACATCAGCGCGTAATTGCCCTCGTCGTCGCACGCGGCTCGCGCGGCATCGCCGGTGGCGAAGACACCGGCGATGCCGGGCACGCGCAGATCGCGGTCCACCAGCAGCCGGCCGAAATTGTCGCGCTCGGCGGGAATCTGCGCCGTCAACGGCGCGGCGCGAATACCGGCTGCCCAGACCACCGTCTCGGTTTCGATGTGTTCGCCGGTCGACAGCGTCACGCCGGATTTGTCGAGCGAGGCAACGCCGGTGCCGAGCCTTGTCTCCACGCCGAGCTTGCGCAGCGCTTGCTCGATGACCGGGCGGGAGCCTTCGCCCATGTCGGGAGCGATCGCGCCGTTACGCTCGACGATGATCACGCGCGTCCTGGCGTTTTGTCCGAAGATGGCGCGCAGGCGCGCGGGCAGCTCGGTCGCCGCCTCGATGCCGGTGAAGCCGCCGCCGGCGACCACGACCGTGTCACGTCCATTGACGGCCGGCCGGTCGGCGAGGCCATGCAGATGCTTGTCGAGGGCAACCGCATCGTCGAGCGAGTCGACGCTGAAGCCGTGTTCGGCAAGGCCGGGGATGTTGGGTCGGAAGAGGCGGCTGCCGGTAGCGATCACCAGGCGGTCGTAGGACAGGGTCTTGCGGGTGCCTTTGGGAGTCGAGATCTGCACCGTCAGCGCCTCGGTGTTGACAGTCTCGGCGCTCCCCTGGATGTAATCGACGTCGATCGCCTTGAGGACATCGAGCAACGGCGCCGTCAGGGTTTCCGGCTTCGGCTCATAGAGCCGAGGGCGGACCACCAGCGTCGGCTCGGGTGCGATGAGCGCGATCTCGAGCTCTTCCGGCGAGACGCCCTGAATGTCGCGCAGGCGAGCGGCGGAGAGGGCGGCGTACATGCCGGCGAAGCCGGCGCCAATGATGAGCAGTCGCATTTGGTTCACTCCTGGATTTGGTTCTGGGTTTGTTGGTTCGAAACGCGCGCCATCGCCGCCGCTCGATGCGAGCAGTGCCTGTTGCGAGCGATGATGACGCGAAGAGGTGAGACGGAGACCGCCTGGTCCTTACGGCGCGGCGCAGTTGGGCAGCGAGGACAGCAGCGCAGGGCCTTCACATCCTGCGCGGCAAATTCGCGGGCCCGATGGCCAGCCGCGCAGGGCGACCGGCAGCGCAGGTTTGTTGGTCCAGCCCCGATCGATCAGGATCGACGTCGAGACCTTGGCGTCTTGTGCGATCTGTGGCGGCGCCTCATCGGCCGTCGGCGAGGTGAAACGCACGGTCAGTGAAAGCCCGTACATGAGCGCCGTCGAGACCGCCTTCCGTCGTGGCGCGATTGCAAACCGTTTCCTGTCCATCGTTTGTCTCCGTCCCCATGATGTGACGTTGCGATGTTTAGCCAACCGGATCGTCGACTGCGCCAGAGCGATTGCCGTCCCTGTCGAGAGATTGCTGCTAACGGACGCGCCTGCGCCAATCGCCCGGCGCCTAGCCGGTTAGCGGCGCCGAGGCCCGGCGTATTTCCCGAAGCGGCCATGCCTTGTCCGATCCTGCCGCAAGCAGGCCCACGTTTTCACAAACGCACGATTGGGGGCGGACGGCGAGTTGTCGGAGAATCCAACGCCGGTCGGATGACGGTCCGGTCGCGAGCCTGATATCGGCGACCCGGGCTAGTTCGGCGACAATCCGGTCCTACGCCTGAGATCCGTGATCGCGCGCAGAAAACTGTCGGCCGGCGTCGTCTCCGGATCGATCAGGCGGTGCAGGCGAAAGCCATCTTCCAGCGCCAGCACGACGGAGGCCATCCACGGCGGATTCAGCGTGTCGTTCCTGCCGTTGCTCTTCAACGTGGCCTCGACGATGTCGGCCACCAGCTTGCGCCGCGCGCGCAGCCGCTTGGCAAGCTCCGGGCGGCGCTTCTCGGCGCGCGCGACGAACAGGATCATCTCCATGTGCAGAAGGGGCGAGCGGCCGAGCGGGTCTTGCCGGCTGCGATCCATCGTCTTCAGCGCCGCGATGAAATCGTCGAGATTGTCGTGCTGCGCGAGGATGTCGAGGTTGCGCCGGATCGACTGCTCGACATGATCCTCGAGCATGGCGATGATCAATTCGTCCTTGCTCTTGAAGTTGGAATAGAACGCCCCACGGGTGAAGCCCGCGGCGGCCGCGATCGCCTCGATGCTGGCGCCGCCGATGCCGTCCGCCTCGAACACGCGCGCGGCCGCCTCGAACAGTTTGTCGCGCGTGTCGTCCCTGGTCGGCCTGGTTCTCACCCTTGACATCGGCGCAGGTTAGGGCAGAATGCAACTCGATACAACAATGTATCGAGTTTATAATCTTGGGGATGGTTACGCCGCGCGCGCAAGGGGGCTGCCGGCGTATTCGTGTCATGCGGCAACCGATTGAGGTCACCATGAACGAGCAAGTGCAACCCGCAGGCGGACCGCTGTTCAATCCGCTGTCGCCGGACTTCATCCGCGATCCCTATCCGCACTACGACCGGCTGCGCACGATCGAGCCGATCCATGTGACGCCGTTCGGCCAGTTCGTCGCCAGCCGCCATGCCGACGTCAGCTTCGTGATGCGCGACAAGCGCTTCGGCAAGGACTTTGTCGAGCGCTCCAAGCGCCGCTATAGCCCTGCCATCATGGACGAGCCGGTGTTTCGCAGCATGAGCCACTGGATGCTGCAATCCGATCCGCCCGACCACACCCGCCTGCGCGGCCTCGTCGTGAAGGCCTTCACCGCCCGTCGCGTCGAGGACATGCGGCCGCGGATCCAGGCGATCGTCGACCAGACCATCGATGCGGTGATCGAGCGCGGCCACATGGACCTGATCGAGGATTTCGCCTTCCGCCTGCCGGTCACCATCATCTGCGACATGCTCGGAATCCCCGAGGATCATCGCGAGACCTTCTACAACAGCTCGCGCGATGGCGGGCGGCTGCTTGACCCCGTGCCCCTCACGCCGGAAGAGATCGCGAAGGGCAACGCCGGCAACATGATGGCGCAGATGTATTTCCAGCAGCTGTTCGAGCTGCGCCGCCGCAATCCCGGCGACGATCTCACCACCCAGCTGGTGCAGGCCGAGGAAGACGGCCACAAGCTCACCAACGAAGAATTGACCGCCAACATCATCCTGCTGTTCGGCGCCGGCCACGAGACCACCGTCAATCTGATCGGAAACGGCCTGCTCGCGCTCCATCGCAATCCGGATCAGCTCGCGCTCCTGAAGGCGCGGCCCGAGTTGATGGTCAACGCGATCGAGGAATTCTTGCGCTACGATTCCTCGGTGCAGATGACCGGGCGCGTGGCGCTGGAGGACATCGCGGATCTCGGCGGCAAGAGCATCCCCAAGGGCGAGACCGTGCTCTGCCTGCTCGGCTCGGCCAACCGCGATCCGGCGGTCTACCCTGATCGCCCCGACCGGCTCGACGTCACCCGGCCCAACGTCAAGCCGCTGTCGTTCGGCGGCGGCATCCATTTCTGCCTGGGCGCCCAATTGGCGCGCATCGAGGCCGAAATCGCCATCGCGACGCTGTTGCGGCGGCTGCCGGATTTGCGCATCGACGACGTCGAGAACCCGGAATGGCGCCCGACCTTCGTGCTGCGCGGCCTGAAACGCCTGCCGGCAAGCTGGTGATGGCCGGCGGCGCTGCATCTGCGAGCGCCGGTCCTCATCCTGAGGAGGCTGCAAAGCAGCCGTCTCGAAGGATAGCCGCGGGCGCGGGGGCCTCTATGGTTCGAGACGGCGCTTAGCGCGCCTCCTCACCATGAGGGTCTCCCGCCAGCGTTAACCTCCGCGCGCAACAGTCGCTGTGACTTCGCCACACTTCCCCTTATATAAGGGGCTGTTCCGGCGCGCCTGAGGCCCTCAGGTTCGGCCCGGGCCGATTTGGCCGAGGGGAGACCCGTGCAGACGACGCTGCTCGGATTGGCGATTGCCTTCATCATTGCGCTGCTGACCGCGCTGATCGGGCCTTACTTCATCGACTGGAACCAGTTCAGGCCCCAGTTCGAGGCGGAGGCGGGCACGATCATGGGCGTGCCGGTGCGGGTGGCGGGCGAGCTGGATGCGCGGCTGCTGCCGGCGCCGACGCTGCGGCTGCGCTCGGTCACCTTCGGCGGCAACAACGATCTCGGCCGCCTGCGCGCCGACAAGCTCGACGTCGAGTTCAGCCTGAGCTCACTGATGCGCGGCGAATGGCGCGCCACCGAGCTGACCGTCAACGGCATGGCCGTGGATCTCGGCCTGGATGCCAAGGGCCGGGTCGATTTGCCGTCCACCGCGAGCGGCACCTTCAACCTGGCCTCGCTTGCGATCGAGCGGCTGAACCTCACCGGCCGCATCGCCCTGCACGATGCCGCCAGCCGCTCGACGCTGGAATTGAACGATATCACCTTTTCCGGCGACGTGCGCTCGCTGGCCGGCTCGGTCCGCGGCGACGGCAGTTTCACCGCCACCGGGGTGCGCTATCCGTTCCGCGTCTCCTCCGGCCCGAGCGCCGACGGCAGCGCCACCCGTCTCCACCTCAACATCGATCCCGGCGAGCGCGCGATCTTGGCCGATCTCGAAGGCGTGCTCGCCTTCGACAACCGCCTGCCGAAATTCGACGGCGCGCTGACGCTCGCTGTGCCCCCGGTCAAGAAGGCGGGCACGGCGGGGCCGACACCCTGGAAGCTCACGGCAAAGCTCAAGGCCGATCCGGCCGGCGCCAAATTCGATCAGATCGACGCGAGCTTCGGCGCCGAGGACAATGCGCTCAAGTTTGGCGGTGTCGGCGATGTCAGGTTCGGCGCCTCGCCGCTACTGCGCGCGGTGCTGTCGGCGCGCCAGGTCGATGCCGACAAGCTGGCGGGCAAGGATGATGCCGAGCCGCAGCGCGTCCTGCCGGCGCTGCGCGCGGGCCTTGCGGCGATCCCGCAGGCGCCGATGCCGGCGCAGATCGAGTTCAACTCCGACCAGATCATGCTGGGCGGGCGTCCGCTCCAGAACATCACGGCGGAGCTTCAGACCGACGGAAGGTCCTGGACTTTCCAGCGGCTCGAGCTGCGCGCGCCCGGCATGACGCAGCTCTCGCTCAACGGCGCAACGCCCGGCGCCGACAGCTTTAGCGGCCGTCTCAGCGTCGAGTCGTCCGACCCCGATACGCTGGTGGCCTGGCTCCAGGGCCGCAGCGAGATCAACCGCCGCAGCACGCGGCCGTTGCGCCTTGCCGGCGACGTGACCATCGCCGCCAACCATCTCGCCGTCGACAGGCTGAAGGCCGAGATCGAGGGCGGCGCGGTGGAGGGCCGCATCGCCTTCGTCCAGACCGGCGCGAGCAAGGGCTCGCGGATCGACGCCGAGCTCAAGGCCGACCGTCTCGACCTCGATGCCGCCGCAAGCTTCGTGCGCGCGCTCGCG
Organism: Bradyrhizobium sp. S3.7.6; assembly: GCF_054061875.1. Taxonomy (NCBI): domain Bacteria; kingdom Pseudomonadati; phylum Pseudomonadota; class Alphaproteobacteria; order Hyphomicrobiales; family Nitrobacteraceae; genus Bradyrhizobium; species Bradyrhizobium sp. S3.7.6. The sequence goes on from NZ_JBSSEQ010000001.1 coordinate 2,675,796, forward strand.
GGGCCACAGGGCGAATGGCCGGAGGAAGCCAAGCTTGCGCTCGATGTCGGCCGCGCGATGTCGGCCGGACAGGAGCTGCGGCCGTTCACGGCGAAGCTCGGCTACGGCCCTGCGGCGCTGTCGCTGGAGCAGTTGCGCTTCGGCCAGGCGAGCGGGGTGACCACGGAAGCAAGCGGCAGCTTCGACCGCGTTCATGCCACCGGCAAGCTCGCGCTGAAATCCTCGGCCAATTCGCTGCGTGAGCTCACCGCGCTGCTCGAGCCGATCGCGCCTTCGGTGCGCGCACGGTTCGACGCCATCCCGTCATTGCCCGGTGCGACGCGGCTGAAGCTCGACCTCAGCCTCGACAAGAACGCCGACCATGCCGATCGCAGCGACGCGCGCGCCGTGCTCGATCTCGATGCGCCGCAGCTCAAGGCCACAGCGACGCTGGCCGGGCAGACGCCGGTAGCGGCGGTCAACGGCATCGACATCGACATCGACCGCTTGCGCAACAGCGACTTCACGCTGGACTCGAAAATCTCGACGCCGAAGGCGGGCGCATTGCTGGCGCTGCTCGGCCTCGATCGCGTCGCTGCCGCGGGCGAGGGCCCTTCGCAGTTCGAAGGCCGGTTGAGTGGCGCGTGGCGCCGGCCGTTGCAATTGAACGCAAAGCTCGGTGGCGGCGGACTGGATGCGGATGCGAAAGGCAGCATCGAATTGTCGGACCCCAGTTCGTTCCAGCCGAAGGCCAGCGTGAATTTGCGCGTGCGCAATGCCAATCTGGCGCCGCTGTTCGGGACCAGCCCGGCGGACAAGTCAGTGCAGAGCGTCAACCTGTCCTCGCGCGTCGGCCTCTCCGGCAACCGCCTGACCTTCGACGATCTCGACAGCAGCGCGGCCGGCTCGCATCTGCGCGGGCATCTCGCGGTGACGCTCGATCAGGAGAAGAGCGTCGATGGCGAAATCGGCCTCGACGCGCTCGATCTTGCGCCCGCGTTCGCGATGGCCATCGGCGCCGCCGGACATGATGCCGGCGATCCCCTGAGTGCGGGGCTGCTCGGCGGCTGGCGCGGCCGCATCGCCTTCCAGGCCCTGCGCGGCACCTTGCCTGACGGCATCGAGCTGCGCCCCGTCGGCGGCACGATCCGGAGCGACGGCCAGTCGCTCGCGCTCGACGCGCTCAAGGGCGGTGTCGGCGGTGGTGAGATGTCGGCGAGCTTCGACGCGCGCAATGGCGCCAATGGCGTTGCGCTGAACGCACGTATCGAGCTGCGCAATGTCGATGCGGCGGCGCTGCGCTACCGCGATCTCGCATTGCCCAAGGGACGCGCCTCGGTGCAGATGGCGCTGACCAGCCAGGGCCGCAGCGTTGCGGCGTTGACCGGTGCGCTCGCCGGCAATGGCACGGTGACGCTCGAGGCCGCGGAAATCAGCGGCCTCAATCCGCGCGCCTTCGAGATCGCCATCCGCGCCAGCGACGGCGGCCAGGTTGCCGACGACAACAGGCTGCGGCAGCTCGTCGAGCCTGCGCTGTCGGCCGGTCCGATCGCGGTCGCCTCGGCGCAGATCCCGTTCACGATCCGCGACGGGCGCCTGCGCGTCGGCGCGACACCGCTGGAAGCCAAGAACGCGCGGGCCATCGTCTCCGGCGGCTACGATATTCCCGCCGACCAGGCCGACATCCGCGCCAGCCTGACGCCGATCATGACCGGACTTTCGGGCGCGCCGCCGGAGATCCAGTTGTTCGCGGCGGGTCCCCCCGACAGGCTCAACCGCACCGTCGATCTCGCGCCGCTGTCGTCCTGGCTCGCGGTGCGCACGATCGATCGCGAGACGCGCCGGCTGGACGCGATCGAGCGTGGCGAGCCGCCGCCGGCGACTGCGGCGCTGCCGACGCTGGTCTCGCCCGATCCGGTGCCCGAGCCGTCGCTGACCGACGTGCCGTTGCCCGGCCGCGATCCGCGCCGCGCGCCGCCGAAGCCAAAGGCCGCGCCGACGCCGAAGGTGCCGCAGGCCGCCCCCGCGGTGCCGAGCCCGCCACTCACAAGCCCGCCGCTCGCGAGCCAGCAGATCGCCCCGCTGCCGCCGCCGATCGAGGTGAGGCCGGCGCCAGGCCCGCCGCCCGCAAAACCCAAGCCGAAGCCACCGCTGGTGCTGACGCCGTCGAATCCGTGAACGCGGCAGCCTGTTCGGCAAGCGCTGGCCCTTGCCCGCCGGTAAACCCATTCCCGCGCATTTTAACGAATTTTGCTCGGCAAAACTGATCTGCCGACTTTACTGGATTCTCGCGTTTGATCTCTAGTGTCGGTTCCCAGAGGAATTCGGCGTCCTGCCCGCACAAGCAGGATGGCTAACCAAGAACTGGGGTAACGAGATGAACGGGGCAAAATCGCTTCTGCAGGATCTGGACGACGCGATCGCGCGCGGCACCGACGAGAGCCGGGCGAAGGCGTTGTGGCATGCGACCGACATCCTGATCACCGGCCGCTACAGCGACGACGAGATCAGCATGTTCGGCGAGGTCATCGGACGGCTTGCCGACGAGATCGAGGTCGCCGCGCGGGCGCAGCTCTCGGAACTGATGTCGGCCTGCGACCATGCTCCGCTCAATGTTATCGAAAAGCTCGCCCTCGACGACGAGATCGACGTGGCCGGTCCGGTGCTGCGCGACTCCAGCCGTATCGACGAGAAGATGCTGGTCGAGAGCGCCATGACCAAGGGCCAGGCGCACCTGCTTGCGATCGCCCAGCGCAAGTCGATCGGCGAAGCCGTCACCGACGTGCTGGTCAAGCGCGGCGACCAGGCGGTCGTGACCTCCGTCGCCAAGAACGAGGGCGCGCGCTTCTCCGGTTCGGGCCTGCTGCACATGGTCAGGCGCGCGGAGGGTGACTCGATCCTCGCCGAGCAGCTCGGCCTGCGCAAGGACGTGCCGCGCCACATCTTCCAGCAGCTCATTTCCAAGGCGTCGGAAGACGTCCGCCGCCGCCTCGAGCACGAGCGGCCCGAGATGATGGCGCAGATCCAGAGCTCGGTGACCGACGTCACCGGCGATCTGCAGTCCAAGTTCGGTCCGTCCTCGCGCAGCTATTTCGTCGCCAAGCGCGTGGTGACGACGCAGTACCGCCAGGGCAACCTCAACCAGGACTCGATCTCGAACTATGCGCGCCAGCACCGTTTCGACGAGGTGCAGATCGGCCTGTCGCTGTTGTCGTCGCTTCCGGTCGACGTGATCGAGCGCGCGATGATGGACCGCAATCGCGAGATACTTCTGGTGCTGTGCAAGGCGCTCGACTTCTCGTGGGACACGACCATGTCGCTGCTGTTCCTCGGCGCCAAGGATCATCTGATCACGGCGCGCGAGCTCCATGACAGCGAGCGCGAGTTCGGCAAGCTCAAGATCGAGACGTCGCGCAGCATTCTGAAGTTCTACCAGTCGCGCAAGACCGGCGCGGGTGCCGATACGGGCCGTCAGCCCGAGCTCCAGGTGCACTGAGCCAGAGGGGAGTATTTGCCATGTTGCCTCAATTCGGCACCGCAATTCGCAAGAACAAGAGCCTGCCCGTCGATGCCGGCGGTTCGGCTCCCGAGAAGGCTTCCGTCGACGCCGCCTGGCTCGTGCTTGAAGCCGCCAACGATCTCGGCGATCACGCCGCGATAGCGGCCTGCCGCCGCGTCATCGACGCCGAGCTCAACGGCACGGTTGCCGGCAGCGCGGATATCGATCTCGTGCTCGGCTATTTCAGGTAGCGATGATCACCAGCGTCTAGTGCGCCATCGCGATTTCGCCGGACACTTGCTCGCGCCTTGCATCGATGCGTAGCAGCACGACAACGACTGCGCCCACCAGCGCGCAACCCGCCAGCAACAGAAGACCTGCGGTAAAACTGCCGGTTAAATCCTTCAGATAGCCCATTGCGTAAGGACCGGCGAAACCGGAAAGATTTCCAAGCGAGTTGATCGCGGCGATGCCGGCGGCAGCCGATGCTCCCGTTAGAAAGCTCGCCGGCAGCGGCCAAAACATCGGGGGGACCGCGGAGACGCCGATCTGTGCGAAGCAAAGCAATGCCATGACAAGGACGGAGTTGGAAACGAGACCTGCCACTCCGATGCCCACCGCTGCCATCAACAGTGCCGCGGCGACGTGACCCTTTCGTTCCATGGTCCGATCGGAATGACGACCAAGCAGCACCATGCCCGCGGCCCCGAAAATAAAGGGCAGCGCTGCGAGCAAGCCGGTCTGGGTATCGCTGACGCCAAAACCCTTGATGATGGTCGGCAGGAAGAACGCCACGCCGTAACTTGCAGCATTCAGGCAGAAGTACACCAGAGCGCACAACAAAATGCGGTAATCGGTGAGCGCCTGACCCAATGACAGGTGTTCGACCTTCTCCTTGTTTCGCTTCTCGGTGGCCTGCACGTCTTCCAGCCAGGCAATCTCGTCTTGTTGCAGCCAGCGGGCCTGGCGCGGAAAATCGGTCAGATAGAGCAGGACGCAGATGCCTACCACGACCGACGGCAGCGCCTCGAGAATGAACAGCCACTGCCAGCCTTCCAATCCCCAACGGTCACGCCGAGCAGAAGTCCGGAGATGGGCGACCCGATGATGGACGAAATCGGGATCGCCAGCATGAACAGGCTGATGACCCGAGCCCGGTAAACCGCCGGGAACCACAGGGTCAGATAGAAGATGATGCCCGGAAAGAATCCCCGCCTCGCAGGCGCCGAGCAGCAACCGAAGAGAGTAGAAGACGCCCGTCGTCGGTATTCCCGTTGCTGCCGATATCGATGGGATGAATGCGAAGGCCGCCGAGACGATCCCCCACGTAATCATGATGCGGGCGATCCAGACGCGCGCGCCGACTCGTTCCAGGAAGATGTTGGAGGGGACTTCAAACAGGAAATACCCGACGAAGAACAAGCCCGCGCCCAGTCCGAACGCCGCTTCACTTAAACCCAGCGCCTGGTTCATGTGCAGCTTGGCAAAGCCGACATTGACGCGGTCAAGATAGGCCACGAAATAGCAGACGATCAGGAACGGTATAAGCCGCCACATAACCTTGCCAATGACACGCTTCTCGACGTCTTGCATGGCAAGGCCTCCCGCTTGATCACCGGAACCCGCTCAACATCCGGGCGGCGTTGCGAAACAATGACGGGTGCGAACGATGAGTGCAAACGGCATTTTGACGTTCAAGCCAAAGTGACAGTCGTGCTGTCATGCTCGAAGCTGGACGAGAGACGAAGCACGCGACACGCTCCATCTAACGCTCGGGGGCGGCCGAGGCATCGGCCGCCCGCCATGATGATCGCGAACATCATCTTATTTTGCCATCGCCGTCGTGGCCAGCTTCTCAACCTCCTGTTGGACGAACACGAAGCGCCAGAATGTCTAGGCGTTCGCGCCGCCGTCGACGGTCAAGGTCGAGCCGGTGATGTATTTTGCCTTCGGGCTCGCCAGGAATGCCACGGCATTCGCGATGTCATCCGTCGCACCATACCGGCCCAGTGCCATGAACTGTTTCAGCGTCTCCGCGGTCGGGCCGTGCGCCGGATTCATGTCGGTGTCGATCGAGCCCGGTGCCACGAGGTTGACCGTGACGTCCCTCGGGCCAAGCTCCCGCGCCAGCGCCTTCGTGAATGCGGTTAGCGCCGACTTCGACGCCGCGTACACGCCGAGCGCCGGCGAGGGCACGCGGTCCGCAAAATAGCTTGCCGATGGTGATGATGCGGCCGCCCTTGCCAAGGTGCGGCAGCGCCGCCTTGCTCGCGGCGATCGGCGAACGCACGTTGACGTTCAGCATCGCGTCGATGTCGGCGAGCGAGATGTCGTTGAGGCCGCCCAATCGCAGAATGCCGGCATTGTTGACCAGGATGTCGAGCCCGCCCAGCTCCTTGACGGTCTTGTCGACCGAAGCCTGAACGGCAGCGACATCGGCGCTGTCGGCCTGGATCGCTACGGCTTTCCGGCCCGTCGCCTTGATCGCGTCCACGACCTTGGCGGCGATCTCCGCCGACTTCTCGTAAGTAATCGCGACATCGGCGCCTTCCGCGGCGAGCGCCTTCGCGATGGCCGCACCGATACCCCTGCTTGCGCCCGTCACCAGGGCCCGTTTTCCTGCCAGTGTCATGTGATCTCTCCAATTCTGTAATGATCGACACAGAATATGTGGAGTCTTGATTGCCGCGGTCAAGTGAATTATGTGTTGATCATTACAGAAAGACGGGCGATGGCAGGTCGGCCACGGGAATTTGATCGCGACGCGGCGTTGGAGGCCGCCATGCTGCTGTTTTGGCGCAAGGGCTTTGCGGCAGCCTCGATGCACGACCTCTGCGACGCCATGGGCGTCCGCTCGCCCAGCCTCTATGCGGCCTTCGAAAGCAAGGAGGCACTCTACCTTGCCGCGATCGAGCATTACGTCGAGACCCAGGGCCAGCCGGTCTGGGACCGGCTTGCGGAAGGCGCGACCGCGCGCGCCGGCATCGAGAATCTGCTGATCGGGGCGGCCGAGACCCTGCCGAAATCCCGGAGAGCGCCGGCCGGCTGCATGGCCGTGCTGGGCGCCGTCAGCGACGAATGGCCGGCAACGATTGCCCGCGAGATCAAGAAGGCCCGGCTCGATATGCTCGGCAATTTGCGCGGGCGGCTGGAGGCTGCGGTCGCGAGCGGCGAACTGCCTGCCGCAACCGACATCGATGCGCTGAGCCGGTTCTACCTCAGCGTCTTCGAAGGCATGGCGATCCAGGCCAAGGACGACGCGACGCCTGAGGAGTTGAGAGGCGTAGCGAAGGCGGCCATGGCGATGTGGCCGGGCGAGCGGTAGCTCGCGGCCTGTACGATGGGTAGAGCGCAGCGAGACCCATCGTTCCATCCAGGCGTGTTGATGGGTTTCGCTCCGCTCTATCCATCCTACGAGCTGGGCCGAGAGATTGATCTATCTCAAGACCGTATCCGAAACGCGGGCCCAGCTTACATTCGGAAGGCAGCGATACGTCCAGACAGGCGGGAGGTGAAGCATGTACCGGCATATTCTCATTCCGACAGATGGGTCGGAGCTAGCGGAGCACGGCGTGGCGCATGGGTTGGCGCTGGCGAAATCCCTTGGAGCCAAGGTATCTCTAATCTTCGTTGTGGAGCCGTTTTCAGAAATGACAGGGCGGTTCCGTGAAGCAGTCGCAACATATGCCGAGCTGCGCAAGGAACAGGCCACGAGCGCGTTGGATCGCGCGGCAAATGCGGCCAAGGAGGCCGGCGTTTCCTGCGAACCGATTCAAGTGGAGAACGGGCAACCCCATCAAGCCATCATCGCAGCAGCCGAGAATAAAGGTTGCGATCTCATCGTGATGTCATCCCATGGCCGCAGCGGACTCTCCATGCTTCTCATCGGTAGCGTGACAAACAAGGTGCTGGCACAGGCGAAAACTCCCGTACTGATTTGTCCGTGAATGTGCGGATCTGCTGACAGAGTTCTCGCTCGCCGCGAGGACTAGAAAACTCAACGGCCGCATAAACCGCCTTGTCTGCTTTCGTCATCTGCGGGCCTTACCTGCCGGTCAGGCCTTGTCGGCCCGGCACCCGGGTAGCCGGTGACAGTGCACTTAACTCGAAGCCGGGGACCCCGTGCGCATCAATTGAATGCACTGTCATCGCAATTGCGGCGACGGCTAGAGCCTGTCGATCCGAAATGCGCGAGTCTCGACCGTGGCGCGGACACGCGCATTGCACGCAGCTGTGATCGTGGAACCCCGCCGCGGATGTAACGACGGACGCTCCCCTCCGAATAGCCCGTAGCGGACGCTTCGTTCGCCAATAGATGGATGCGCAATCCGGGGAGAAATCGTCGCATGATGGGATTCAACGTCGCGGAGAATGGTGGAGGCTCTTATCGTCCGCTCGCCATTCTGCGCTGGGTCATGGTGGTCATATTCGTATCGTTTGGAATGCAGAAATTCACACTGCAATCCGCACAGGGTATCGCCCAGTTCATCAGCCACAGCCCGTTCATCTCCTGGCTGTCGGTATTCGGCCTGAGGGGAGAGGCCTATGTTCTCGGTGTCGCCGAATTCGTGATCGCGGCGCTGCTCGTGGCCGGCAGCTTCAGTCCGGTCTTGTCGGCGCTGGGTTCGTTCATGGGCATGATGACCTTCGCGATCACGTGGTCGTTCTTCTTCACGACGCCGGGCGTCGTCACATGGAGCCTGTCAACCGATCCGATGGCGTGGAATCTGGCCGGCGAGTTCCTGTTCAAGGACATCGTCCTGCTGTGTGTGTGCGTTGTGCTGTTTCTCGCTTCGTTGCCGCAGTCGGTTGTCCGGCTCCGCACCGGCGGAGCCTAAAGCGGCTTTGCGATAGCCCGTAGGACGGGGAGAGCACAGCGAAACCCATCACGCTTCAACGCGCCCGGAAGCAAGGATGGGTTTCGCTTCGCTCTACCCATCCTGCGAGACGCATCTCACCGCCGAGCGCGGTAAATCACGACATCATTGCCATGACGCGTCGTACTCTTCTCGAGGATGTAATTGGCCTTCTCCAGCACGCGGCGGGATGCGCCGTTGCTGACATAGACAAGGCCGATGAGAGACGGCAGTTCGTGGTGCGACAGCCCAATGTCCGTCAGCGCGATTGCGACCTCGCTCGCAAATCCGCGGCCCCAGAACTCGCGCTTGAATGCGTAGGCAATCTCGATCTCGTCGATTTCGTCCACGAGGATGTGCCGGATGCCCGCTCGCCCGGCGAAGGCGCCGTCCTTCGTTCGCAGCACCCACAGCCCAAAACCGTGCTGGTCCCAATGCGCCATGTTGGTCGCGAGATAGGTCTTGGTGACCTCGGGTGCACGCACGCCGCCGAGATAGCGGGACACCTCGGCATCGAGATGCAGCGTGACGAGGTCGTCGAGGTGGTCTTCGCGAAGCCTCTCGGCGGTCAATCTGTCGGTGCTGAAGCGGTCCATGGAGACTGATAGCCGCTTTGGCGGCCGGTCGTCGATCGCTTTCGCGATGCGACACCGCACGCGTCAGCAGCGGCTGGACCGCTTGGACTCCATGTCGCGCCCGGGTTCTGCCTTTGCCGCGCTGAGCGCCGCGGCCAGCTCGTCGATATGGTAGGGTTTCGGCAGAATCTGCAGACCCGCCAATTCGGCGTCGTGAACTGCGGCTTCGGAGTATCCGCTGGTCAGAAGCACGGGTATGTCGCTTCGCCTTCTCTTGATCTCCCGCGCCAGCTCGACCCCATTCATGCCACCGGGCATCATGACATCGGAAAAGACGAGGTCGACGGCGCGGCCGTCGGCCAGGGCACCGAGCGCGGCCGCGCCACTCGCCGCGTGCGTGACCTCGTAACCGAGCTGGCCCAGCATCTCGCTCACCAGCGCGGCAACCTCGTCATCGTCTTCGACCAGAAGGATGCGGCCATGATTGCTCTTCTTCGGCCGCACCATGTTGAGATCGATCAGGTGTCGCTCCCTGGAAGGAGTGCTGAGCGATCGCGGCAAATAGAGTTCGATGCTGGAGCCTCGGCCGACTTCCGATCGAATGCGGACCGTCCCCCGCGACTGCGTCGCGAATCCATGGACCTGGGCGAGCCCGAGCCCCGAGCCCTTTCCGACCTCCTTGGTCGTGAAGAATGGTTCGAAAACGCGTGACAGGATCTCCGGACTCATGCCGACACCGGTATCGACGACGGACAGGCGCACATAGTCTCCGGCGATCTGCTCGTCATTCAGATCGGGCAGATTTTCCCCGCGCACGAGAATCGTGCCGCCATTGGGCATGGCGTCGCGGGCGTTGACGGCGAGGTTGAGGATCACGAGTTCGAGCTCGCCGGGATCGACCTCCACCGGCCAGAGCGTGTCCGGAAAATCGAACTCGACATGGACGTCGCCTCTCAGGCTTCGATCGAGCAGTTCGCGCATGCCGCCCATCTGCGAGGCGACGTCGACGGGCTCCGGCCGGAGCGTCTGCCGGCGGGAGAACGCGAGAAGCTGCCTGGTCAGGCTGGCCCCGCGCTGGGCGGCCTGGACCATCCCGTCCATGAGCCGGCGGCGACGGTCCGGATCGGTCTGGCGGTCGAGCATGTCGAGGCCGCCGGAGATCACCATCAGCAGATTGTTGAAGTCGTGCGCCACCCCGCCGGTCAGCTGTCCGATGGCTTCGATCTTCTGGGCTTGCCGAAGCGTCTCCTCGACCCGGGCACGCTCGTCCATCTCGACGCGCAATTGCTCGACGGCTTCCGCAAGGGCCCGCGTGCGCTCGACCACCAGCGTCTCGAGCTCCTGAGCCGCCTGTTCGCGCGCCGCGAACAGAGCCCGGATTTCGTATTGGCGCCGCCGCGCGCGCAGTGCCGATTGAACGGCGCTGGTCAGCGTCATTGGCTGAACCGGCCGCTCGAGCAGCGAGACGTTACGGAGAAGCGCGACAATGCTGCGGCGCCAGGCAAGGACGGCCGGCTGCTCGCGATGGCTGGTCAGGACGACGAAGGGCAGGTCGGACCAGGGCGGTTGGCTCTCGATCCATTGTGCCAGCGGCGAGGTGTCTTTCCCGAACAGAGCTTCCTCGGCAACGAAAACGGCGCCGACGCCGGCTGCCATCTCGCTGACGAGTTCGGGCAGACTGCGGCAGCTGGTCGCTTCCAGGTGCGAACTCCGGAACAGCTCGGCGGAGGCAAGTCCGTCGCGCCCGATCGGAGCAAAGACGAGAACATGGTGATCTCGCTCAACGCTCATTCAACCGACCCTTCGGGCTTAGGTGCCCCGGTATAATGCGGATTGCCGGAAAAGATGCCGCTGAACTCCCTCAGGGGCGGGCCGAGCGTGATGCCGGCGCTGCTAAGCCGAAATTCCCGGATGGTATGCTCGTGTCGGCCGCTGCGCTTCTTGACGACAGACAGAGCGCGCCGCACCGTTCCGCCGACCTCGAAATAGCGCAGCATGACCACGGAATCGCTGAGATAGCTGATGTCGAGAGGCGTATCCATCGGACCGACGAGGCCATGCTGGGCGAGGACCAGGATGGTCAGCACACCCTGCTGCCCCAGGTAGCTCAAGAGTTCGTGCATCTGCAGGATGAGAAATCGCTCGTCGGGCATCGCGGCCAGATAGCCGTTCAGACTGTCGATGATGACGAGACGGGCATTGTCGGCCTCGACGCTCTTTCGCACGTTTGCGGCGAACTCACCCGGCGACAGCTCGGCGGGATCGATCTGCTGAAACCGGACAAGCCCCGAATCGACGTGTTCTTGCAGGTGCAGGCCAAGTGTCCGGGCGCGCGCTTCGACCGTGCCGCGGCCTTCATCGAACGCGAAGAACACCGCGTGCTCGCCACGTTCGGCCGCCGCGATCGCGTAGGTGAGCGCAACCGATGATTTGCCCACGCCGGCGGCGCCGATGAGCAGCGCATTGGTGCCGCGCTCGAGGCCGCCTCCCAGGAGCTGGTCGAGCTCGGCGTTGCCGCTCGGGGTGAAGTCGCCGACGAAGGTCTTGTGATGTTCGGCCGCCACCAGGCGGGGGAATATCTGCAGGCCGCCTCGCTCGATCGTGAAATCGTGAAACCCGCCGCGAAACCGGATGCCGCGCATCTTGATCACGCGGAGCCGGCGCCGCTCGGCGCCGTAATCGATCGCGACCTGTTCGAGCATCACCACGCCGTGCGCAATGGAATGGAGCTGCAAATCGTCCTGAGATGACGAAAGATCGTCGAGCAGGACCACTGTGCAATTGCGGTTGGTGAAAAAATGTTTCAGGGCCAGCACCTGGCGCCTGTAACGAAGCGGGTTCTGGGCAAGCAGGCGCAGTTCGGACAGGCTGTCGAGCACGACGCGGTTGGGATTGACCCGCTCGACTTCCCTGAAGATCAGGCCGGTCGTCTCGCTCAGCTCCATTTCGGCGGGATGAAACACCGTGAGCTCGCGCTCCGGATCGAGCGTCGTCTCCGGCGGAACCAGTTCGAAGATGTCGATGCCGTCCAGCGTCCAGCCGTGCCGCTGCGCCACGACGTCCAGCTCGCGCTTGGTTTCGGACAGCGAAATATAGAGCACGCGCTCTCCGTCCCGCACCCCCCTCAGCAGGAACTGAAGCGCGATGGTGGTCTTGCCCGTGCCGGGCTGCCCCTCGTAGAGATACATCCGGTTGGCGTCGAAGCCGCCACCCAGGATGTCGTCCAGCCCGGCGCTGCCGGTCGATATTCTGGACAGCTCTCGGGGCGCACTGTCCGTAACAGTGCTGGATGGACTGCTCATTGATCCCCTTTGACGCTTCGAGAGAAGGGCGCCACCGCCCCTGCGCGAGTCCCAGGGCTCGCGCCCGGTTAAGCCGAACGGCCTTGGAACGAACTCTCAGATCGGCGCCGGGTTCCCTGCTGATGGGGTGGCGGTCGGCCCTGATCACGACGCCGATCCAGCCCGAAGACGGTACCGCACCGCCACTCGCAGGACGGAGAAGGTCGCGAGCCGGATGTCACTGAAGCCGACGATGCCATCGTGCTCCTGTGTTGCCCGACGGGTCAACCGATCCTCAGTTCGCAGCCCGGCGCGTCAAGCGTTCGCAGTCAAGTCGCTGCTTGATCTGAATCAAACAGGCGGATGACAGCCGCACCATAAGGCGACTCTAGGGACTGGTGACATGTTGGTGTGCGCAATGAGTCCGACCTGGTACGTCACCTTCGAAGTGCAACGGCGAGGCGTTCTGCCGAGACAACGAAGTCCGCGCGAGACGAAGACCTTCGCGACTGAACATGAAGCCAAGCTGTTTGCGCGCGCCAAGCGCGATGAGGGACTTTCCGTCTTTGCAGGCACGATCAACCCGCACCTGCCGAAGCGGGTGATCCCATCCTCCGGCATCGGCGCGTGGCTTGCTGACGAACAGGACGGTGCTGGAGCGCACGGCACTTCAAAGACTGACTAAGCACTCTTCTGTGCACAGCGATGGCGCTTGGGTGTTGCCATTTTGATACGAGCCCAAAATCCCCTCGCGCGTAAACTTCAGGATGTTCGCAAGCTTTATGCACGCCAGCCTGCATTAGGGCTCGCTTCTGACGAAAGAAATTTGAGCAAAGGGGACGAAACGATGAAGAAAAAGCTTTCGATCGCGGCGATCGGCTTCGCTGCGCTGAGCATGGCGGCTCCGGCCATGGCGGCCGATATGGCCGTCAAGGCGCCGCCGCCGGCACCGGTGGTGGCGGTTTACAACTGGACCGGATTTTACATCGGCGCCAACGGAGGCTGGGGGCAGAGCCACGGTTGCGTCGATTTGATAACGCCCGCAGGCAACGTCGCAAGTGGTTGCGCCGATCGCTCCGGAGGCCTCGTCGGTGGACAGATCGGGTATCGCTGGCAGACCAATCAGTTCGTGCTCGGCCTGGAAGCTCAGGGTGATTGGGCCGAGATCAAGAACACACGCGTCAGCGTGATCGATCCGTTTATCTCGACCACGGGCAAGACCGATGCGATCGGGCTGTTCACGGCTCAGCTCGGTTGGGCATGGAACGCCTCACTGCTCTACGTGAAGGGCGGCGCCGCCGTGACGCGCAATCGCTTTGACATCTTCAACAACGTCACAGGCGTCGGCCTCGCCTCGGCAGGTCACACGCGCTGGGGCGGTGCCCTGGGTGTTGGCTGGGAGTATGGCTTCAGCCCGAACTGGACGGTCGGTGTCGAATACGACCACCTCTGGATGGGGCGTGACAACACCTCCTTCGCAGGCGTGGTCACACCCGGTGGGTTCACCCTCACCGGCAGCGGTGTCACCCAGGATATCGACATGGTCACGGTTCGCGTGAACTATCGCTTCGGCGGTTACGGCGCGGCGCGCTATTGATCCAAAGTCCTCCCAGTGAACTCAGGCCCCGGCATCGACCGGGGCCTTTTTCATGGGGAGCGAAAGCAAACGCGCGGATGTCCGGCATCAATTCCTGCGGTTATGTTTGCCAGTAATGATGAGGCACCGGAGGAGGCCTTGCGTCGCCTCCATTTGATTTGTTGATTTTGGTTCGGACCGAACGCGTCCAGTCGTATGGTGGCGCAGTCGAGGTGGGAATCCCGGGAGGATGCCATCTGCTCCTGTTTTGCCCGACGGCGCAACCGGCACGCCGTAGCCCGGATGGAGCGTAGCGCAATCCGGGAATCCTCGCATCAGATGCGCTTTCCCGGACTTCGCTGCGCTCCATCCGGGTTACGTCTGTTTCCTCGGATGCATCAACGACTTCACTGACGTCACCGATCACGAGCCCGACAATCCCCGTCTACTGTGCATGGGGTTGTTTTCGCAATTTTAGTTTGGAGAGGGCGCTACCCCGCGCCGAGCGCGACCGCGACGTTGTAGGTCAGAAGGCTCGCGGCATAAGCCAGCACCAGCATGTAGAAGAAGGTCACGGCCATCCAGGTCCAGCTGCCGGTCTCGCGCCGGATCACCGCGAGCGTGGATGCGCATTGCGGGGCGAAGATGTACCAGGCCAGCATCGACAGCGCGGTGGCGAGCGACCATTTCGTCGCCAGCACCTGGCCGATCTGCTCGGCCGCTTCCTTGCCGCCTTCGATCGCATAGACGGTGCCGAGGGCTGCGACCGCGACCTCGCGCGCCGCCATGCCCGGGATCAGCGCGACCGCGATCTGCCAGTTGAAGCCGACGGGGGCCAGCAGCGGCTCGAGCGCCTTGCCGATGATCGCGGCGAGGCTGAAGTCGATCGCGGGTTCGGTGGCGCCCGCGGGCGGCTGCGGGAACGAGGCCAGAAACCAGATCAGCACCATCATCGAGAAGATCGTGGTGCCGGCGCGATGCAGGAACATTTTCGCCCGCGTGTAGACGCCGATCGCGATCGATTTCAGCCGCGGCATCTTGTAGTCCGGCAGCTCCAGCATGAACGGCGCCGGCGCATAGTCGCGCAGCATGAAGAACTTGATCAGGAACGAGACGACCAGCGCGCTTGTGATGCCGGCGGCGTAGAGGCCGAACATCACGAGGCCCTGGAGGTTGATGAAGCCCCAGACGTCCCTGGCCGGAATGAAGGCAGAGATGATCAGCGTGTAGACGGGAATGCGCGCCGAGCAGGTCATCAGCGGCGCGATCAGGATCGTGGTCAGCCGGTCGCGCTTGTTGTCGATCACGCGCGTCGCCATGATGCCGGGAATGGCGCAGGCAAAGCTCGACAGCAGCGGAATGAAGGCGCGGCCGTGCAGGCCGGCGCCGCCCATGATGCGGTCCATCAGGAACGCGGCGCGCGCCATGTAGCCGAAGTCTTCCAGCAGCAGGATGAACAGGAAGATGATGATGATCTGCGGCAGGAACACGATGACGCTGCCGACGCCAGATATCACGCCGTTCTGAAGGAAGCTCTGCAGCAGGCCGGCGGGCAGGGTGGCGTGCACGAATTCGCCGAGCGCGTCGAAGCCGTTGTTGAGCAGGTCCATCAGCGGCTGTGCCCAGGCGAACACCGCCTGGAACATCACGAACAGGATGAGAGCGAGCACGATCAGGCCGCCGACCGGATGCAGCACGACCGCATCGATCCGCGCGGTCCAGGTGTCGGGTCTAGCAGGCAGGCTGACGCAGTCGGCGATGATGCGGTCGGCCTCGCGCTGGGTGGCGCGCAGCTCGGCGACGCTGAGCGCGCTCCAGCTGTTCTCCCGCGGCTCCGCGGCGAGTTTCGCCGAGATCTCGTCCGTCAGCGCCAACAGGTCGGCCGTGCCGCTCTTGCGCACCGCGATCGAGGTGACCACGGGCACGCCGAGCTCCTTGGCGAGCCGCTCCACGTCGACGGTGATGCCGCGGCGGCTCGCGATGTCGAACATGTTGAGCACGAGGATCATCGGCCGGCCGGTGCGCTTCAGCTCCAGCAGCAGGCGGATGGTCAGGCGCAGATTGGTCGAGTCGGCCACGCACAGCACGAGGTCGGGCACGGTTTCGCCGGACGCCTTGCCGAGCACGAAGTCACGAGTGATCTCCTCGTCCGGGCTGCGGCCGCGCAGCGAGTAGGTGCCGGGCAGGTCGACCACCGAGACCTGGCGTCCCAGGGGCGTGACGAAGAAGCCTTCCTTGCGCTCGACGGTGACGCCGGGATAGTTCGCGACCTTCTGTCGGCTGCCGGTCAGCGCGTTGAACAGCGACGTCTTGCCGCTGTTCGGCGTGCCCACCAGGGCGAGATGCAGCAGAGGAGCTTCCATGGGATCAGATTTCCGGTCGCTATCTAGGCGACAATGATGGCCATGGCTTCACGACGGCGGACCGCAATCGTGATGTTGTCGACACGGACGGCGATCGGGTCGCGCCCGACCAGGCCCTCGTGCAGGACCTCGACCCGGGCGCCCTCGACGAAGCCGAGCTCGATCAGCCGGCTCTCGAGCTCGATGTCCGAGAGCGCGGAGCCCGCATCCCCGGCGGAAAGGTGTTGGATGATGCCGATATAGCCGCGCTGGGCCAGGCCCAGCGGCATCCGCGAACGCGTGTCATTGGTGTCGGTCATGCCCTGTATTTTCAACGCAGGGCAGTGAGGTCAAGCGCGCGGGTCGGCTGAAACTGCACCTTAGAGTGATTTTAAAGTGCAGAACCGTGAGGCGCCGTTGGGGGACGCCCAACGGCTACTGGGCCGGGACCTTTTCCGGCTGGATGGCGGCCATGGCGCGGCTCTTGAAGTAGTCGAGGACGAACAGGCGGATCGCCGAGGACAGATTGCCCTGCTGGCGGTTGCCGTCGATCTCGCCGACCAGCTCGGACAGCGTCATGTTGCGCAGGCCCGAGATCTCCTTCATGCCGTTCCAGAACGCCTCTTCCAGGCTGACGCTGGTCTTGTGGCCGGCGACCACGATCGACCGTTTCACCACGGGCGACTTCATGACTGATCCTCGCGATCGATCTGATGCTGGTCCAGATGCGCCTTCGCCTGGTCCGCGCGTGTCTCCTCCGCCGACCGCTCCGCCTTCGTGCGGCCGAACTTCGCCCGGTTGACGTCCGCCTGCTTCGCCGTGGCTTCCCGCTCGGCGCGCTTCCTGAAACGATTCAGGTTGATGACGTTCCCCATGCCGCGTCTCCATCATCCGCTCCTCTTCTGGCAGGATGAAACATTCAGAAACTGGGTGCCGTGTTGCGCCCTATGAGACTTGATCGCCATTCGCTCGTCCTCGTCAATTGGCCCCTCGGGCCATCAAACGATGAATTAGCCCCGTCAAAGGGCAGAGAGGCCTGCGTAGCACGCCGCCTCGCCACAACATTGACGGTAATCAAATCCCGGCCCTTAGGCCTTATATTTATGAGCCCCAGGGCACCGTATCATTACGGATGACTATCGGAATTCGGAATTCATCCAGGCCGCGTCATTTTCTCCGGCTGCACCAGCCGGTCGAACTCGTCGGCCGAGACGAAGCCGAGCCGCAGCGCCTCCTCCTTCAGCGTGGTGCCGTTGGCATGCGCGGTCTTCGCCACCTTGGCGGCGTTGTCATAGCCGATCTTCGGGGCGAGCGCGGTCACCAGCATCAGCGAGCGCTGCATCAGCTCCCTGATGCGCTTTTCGTCGGCGCGGATGCCGCTGACGCAATGTTCAGTGAAGGAGCGCGCGGCGTCCGCCATCAGCCGGATCGAGTGCAGCATGTTGTAGGCGAGCACGGGCTTGTAGACGTTGAGCTCGAAATGGCCCTGGCTGCCGGCGACTGTGATCGCAGTGTGATTGCCGAACACCTGGCAGCACACCATCGTCATCGCCTCGCACTGCGTCGGGTTGACCTTGCCGGGCATGATCGAGGAGCCCGGCTCGTTCTCCGGCAGGATCAGCTCGCCGAGGCCCGAGCGCGGGCCCGATCCGAGCAGGCGGATGTCGTTGGCGATCTTGAACAGGCCTGTCGCGACGGAATTGATGGCGCCGTGCGCCAGCACATAGGCGTCGTTCGAGGCCAGCGCCTCGAATTTGTTGGCGGCGCTGGTGAAGGGCAGCTTCGTAATCCCAGTAACGTGCTTTGCGAACAGTCTTGCGAAGCGCGGCTTGGAGTTGAGGCCGGTGCCGACGGCGGTGCCGCCCTGGGCCAGCGGATAGAGGTCCTTCACCGCGACCTTGAGGCGGGCGATGCCGCTTTCGACCTGCGCGGCGTAGCCGGAAAATTCCTGGCCGAGCGTCAGCGGCGTGGCGTCCTGGGTGTGTGTCCGCCCGATCTTGACGATTTTTGCGAACTCCTTCTCCTTCTTGCGGAGCGCGCGCAGCAGCTCGCCGAGGGCAGGGACGAGATCGGCATTGATGCGGCTTGCGGCCGCGATGTGCATCGCGGTCGGGAACGAGTCGTTCGACGACTGGCTCATGTTGACGTGATCGTTGGGATGCACCGGCTTCTTGGCGCCGAGCTCGCCACCGAGCAGCTCATTGGCGCGGTTGGCGATGACCTCGTTGAGATTCATGTTGCTCTGCGTGCCCGAGCCGGTCTGCCACACGACAAGCGGGAAATGATCGTCCAGCTTGCCCTCGATCACCTCGCGCGCGGCGCGGATGATGGCGTTGGCCCGGCGCTGGTCGAGCAGGCCGAGCGCGAGGTTGGATTGTGCGGCGGCGAGCTTGACGATGCCGAGCGCATGCACGAGCTCGATCGGCATGCGGTCGATGCCGATGCGGAAATTCTGGCGCGAGCGTTCGGTCTGCGCCCCCCAATAGCGATCGGCGGGGACCTCGATGGGACCGAAACTGTCGGTCTCGGTGCGGCTGGCGGGGCGGGCAGTCTTCGAGCGAGCAGTCTTCGAGCGAGCAGTCTTGGCCATGAGCACATCCATTCTGCGGCACGGAATGCCGTGCAGCCTCTTCATGTGCTCTTCTATATCGGCAGTTTGGCCGGGCGCGACCGTTTCGCGCCCAACCTAGATCATTTCTTGCGGAAACGATCGAGCCGCACCACCTCGGCGCCGCCCTGGTTCGGGGCGGTCGGCTCCTCGGCACTTTCGGCCGGCTCACTGGCAGGCGCGGGCACTGCGACGGCCGACGGCGCGGGAGCGGCCGGCAATGTCTCGGATGAGACCTCGGCGACATCGGAGGTGTCGAACTGGAGGCCGAACTTCACGGACGGATCGAGGAAGCTCTTGATCGCGCTGAACGGCACGATCAGCCGCTCCGGAATGCCGCCGAAGGACAGGCCGACCTCGAAACGGTCCTCGAGCACGGTCAGATCCCAGAACTGGTGCTGGAGGATGATCGTCATCTCTTCCGGGTATTGCGCCAGGAGCCGCGACGACAGCTTCACGCCCTCGGCCTTCGACACGAAGGTGATGAAGAAATGGTGCTCGCCCGGCAGTCCATGGGACGCGGCATCGGTCAGCACCTTCCGCAGCACGCCGCGCAGCGCGTCGCGGGCCAGCACATCGTATCGGATATGATCGGTCGCCATGGTGGTCCTGTTGCATTCCAGGAGTTGGGCCCTGCCGGCCCGACTCGCCAAGCCGCAATAGTACCGCGCCTGACGGGTCAGCAGGAGTCCCCGCCGGGAAGGAAATAAAAATAAGAGGTAAGTGGAGGCTTCTGTTGCCAGGTGCCTCCGAACCCCGCCTAACGGAGCTTAACCCGTTAGGACTTTAAGATGGTCTTTCAAACTGCGTTACGCAGCCTGAGCAACCGGAGCAAAGTTGTCGTTGGCAACTATTGCAGTAGCCCGATAACGGCGGAACAATACCGGGAAAAAGCACGCCCTTTACGCCCTCGTCGATCCTATTTCGCCCCCGCCAAAACCCGCTCTGGGTGAGCCCGCTGGTGGGCTTTGGTGGAGGCGCCGGGTACCGCCCCCGGGTCCGAATGGTTTATTGCGACGACCGTTTATTTCCATAGCCGGCGAACCGGCACCCCCAATATAGGGGGCAAAGGTTTCAAATGACAGGTGTTTCGAGCGGCGATCCCACGGTTCCCTTTGGATAGGTTCCGGCCGGGCCTCGGTATGATCTTGGCCCTGGGACGGCCAGCGTTCTAAGCTCCTGACATGTCCACGGATTCAGCACCGGCCGCCCAAGAGCCGGACCATCCAGCCGCCCACGCTCCTCCGCCCGGCCTCGTCGCGCTGTTCCTGGCCTTCGCCCGGATGTCGCTGGCCGGCTTCGGCGGGGTCCTGGTGTTTGCCCGCCACGCCATCGTCGATCAGCACCGCTGGATGACGGCGGACGAGTTCAACGAGACCTTTGCGCTCTGCCATTTCCTGCCCGGGCCCAACATCGTCAACCTGTCGATGGTGTTCGGGTCGCGGCTGCGCGGCATCGCCGGCGGCGTTGCCGCCTTTACCGGGCTGTTGCTGCCGCCGACGGTGATCATGACCGTGCTTGCGATCATCTACGCCCGGTTCGGCGATGTGGAGGTGCTGCGCCGGATCCTCGCGGGCATCTCCTGCGCGGCGGTCGGGCTGCTGATCGCGGTGGTCTTTCGCATGATGATGCCCCTGCTCAAGCGGATGGACGTCGTCGTGCTCATTCTCATGCTCGGCGTGTTCGTTGCGATCGGCGTGCTTCGCCTGCCGCTCCAGGCGGTGCTGCTGGTCGCGATTCCAATCAGTATCGGCGTCACATATTGGGTGCGGCGGAAGGTAGCAGCATGAACAGCGAAAACCCGATCTGGGCGCTGATCTCCACCTTTGGTCTAATGTCGCTGTTCGCAGTCGGCGGCGCTGCGGCGGCGGTACCGGAGATGCACCGCATCGCGGTCGACGTGCATCACTGGATGACCGAGAAGCAGTTCGCCGACGCCTATGCGATCGCACAGCTCTCGCCAGGTCCGAACGTGCTTATCGTCACGTTAATCGGCTATGCCGTCGCCGGCATCCCCGGCGCGCTGGCGGCGACGCTGGCGATGTGCCTGCCAACGGCGCTGCTTGCCTATTATGTCAGCCGTCTGCTGAGCCGGCCCAGCCAATCCCGCTGGCCCGCCTTGATTCAGACTGCACTGGTTCCGCTATCGATTGGATTGATGGCAGCCAGCGCCCTGATCCTGGCCCAGTCGACCGATCGCACCTTTGCTGCGCTGCTTCTGACCGCGGCGGTTGCAGTGCTCGCGTCCGTCTCGCGCATCAATCCACTCTGGCTTCTGCTCGCCGGAGGCCTGATTGGTTTTGCTGGCATTGTGTAATGAAAATCGCTAGGCAGTGATCCGGGCGGGGGATCCTTTTCCAGCCGATTAGAACAACAGTGCTCGTGACTTAGGAGTCGCGGAGGAGACAAGCATGGCCGACACGATGGGCCACTCGGCGACTGCCACCCGAAACACCTCGGTGGCGATCGGCTTCTGCCTGCTGGCGATCGCGCCGCAGATTTTCGAATTCATCTGGTCGATCGGGACGATCTTCGGCTGGGGTGCCGGGCGCGGCCCACTGCAGGTCGTAACCGGCCATGCGACCGCGCTGCTCGCCGGCGCGCCCAGTGCCATATTCGGATCGTTCGGTGGCGGCGCCAAGAAGGCATCATCCGATGTGCTGCTGGCCCTGATCTATTCCTATCCACTGTTTGCAGTGGCGATCCTCACGCTGTTCATGACGATCCGGTCGGCGCAGGATTATGTCGGCGGCGTCATCCTGATGGCGCTCGCCCTGTTCGCGCTGTGGGCGTCGAGCGATCTGCAGGGCATGCGCGGCTTCTCCTTCGGCGCCGGCACGGCACCGCGGATGTTCGGTGGATTGCTGGTGGCCTTGTCGGCCGGCATCGCCTTGACCGGCCTTCTGACCGATGGGCCGGCGATGGCCCATTATTCCTGGCGCGGGCCGCTGTTCGTGATGGTCGCGATCCTGTTTTTCGCGCTGGCGATCCGGCCGCTCGGCCTCGTGGTCACGGCCTTCGTGAGCTTCATGATTGCAGCGCTGGGCTCGCATGAGACGCGCTGGCTGGAGGCCGCCATCGTCGGCGCCTGCCTGACGCTCGGCTGCGCAATCCTGTTCCCGTACGTGCTCGGGTTGCCGATGCCGATGTTCCCGCGTTTCCTGGTTCAGTGAGGGTGTAATGGAGCTCTTTGCCAACCTCGCTCACGGTTTTGCCGTCGCGTTCTCTCCGATCAACCTGCTGATGTGCCTGATCGGCGCCCTCGTGGGCACGCTGGTCGGCGTGTTGCCGGGCATCGGCACCATCGCGACGGTCGCGATGCTGCTGCCGATCACTTTCGGCCTGCCGCCGGTCGGCGCGCTGATCATGCTCGCCGGCATCTATTACGGCGCCCAGTATGGCGGCTCGACCACGTCGATCCTGGTCAACATACCCGGTGAGGCGACCTCGGTCGTCACCGCCATCGACGGCCACCAGATGGCCAAGCAGGGCCGCGCCGGCCCGGCGCTGGCGATCGCCGCGATCGGCTCGTTCTTCGCCGGCTGCGTTGCGACCGTCTTGATCGCCGTCCTCGGCGCGCCGCTCACGAAGCTCGCGCTGGCGTTCGGTCCGGCCGAGTATTTCTCGCTGATGGTGCTCGGCCTGATCTTCGCGGTGGTGCTGGCCAAAGGCTCGGTGCTGAAGGCGATCGCGATGATCGTGTTCGGCCTGCTGCTCTCGATCGTCGGCTCGGACATCGAGACCGGCGCCTCGCGCATGGCCTTCAACATTCCGGAGCTCGCCGACGGCCTCGGCTTCGCGACGGTGGCGATGGGTGTATTCGGCTTCGCCGAGATCATCCGCAATCTCGACGCCGGCGCCGAGATGAATCGCGATCTCGTGCAGCAGAAGATCACCGGCCTGATGCCGACAAGGAAAGACCTGACCGACTCGGCGCCTGCGATCCTGCGCGGCACGGTGCTCGGCTCGATCCTCGGCATTCTGCCGGGCGGCGGCGCGGTCATCGCGTCGTTTGCCGCCTATACACTCGAGAAGAAGCTCGCCAAGAACCCGTCGCGGTTCGGCCGCGGCGCGATCGAGGGCGTGGCGGGGCCGGAAAGCGCCAACAACGCTGCGGCGCAGACATCGTTCATTCCGCTGCTGACGCTCGGCATCCCGCCGAACGCGGTGATGGCGTTGATGGTCGGCGCGATGACCATCCATGGCATCGTGCCGGGCCCGCAGGTCATGCAGAAGCAGCCGGATCTGGTCTGGGGCATGATCGCCTCGATGTGGATCGGCAATCTGATGCTGATCATCATCAACCTGCCGCTCGTCGGAATCTGGGTGCGGCTGCTGCGCGTGCCTTACCGGCTGATGTTCCCCTCGATCGTGATCTTCTGCGCGATCGGCATCTACTCGGTGAACAACGCACCGGTCGACGTCATCCTCGCGGGCGTCTTCGGTCTGGTCGGCTACTGGCTGATCAAGCACGATTTCGAGCCGGCGCCGCTGCTGCTCGGCATGGTGCTCGGACCGCTGATGGAAGAGAACCTGCGTCGTGCGCTGCTGATCTCGCGCGGCGACTGGAGCGTGTTCCTGACGCGTCCGTTGTCGGCGGTGCTGCTGGCGATCGCGGCGTTTCTGCTGATCCTCACGGTCCTGCCCGTGCTGCGCGCCAAGCGCGATGAGGTGTTCACCGAATCCGAGAACTGACCGCGCCTGCGTCGTCGCGGCGCCCTGCGTCCGCACGCCGCATTCGGAAGTCCAATCGACTTGTGTGACCGCTTCGTGAAATGAAAATGCCGGCCCTGTGGCCGGCATTTTTGTTTTACGTCCGAGGGGATCGAGATGACTTCCATTCGCGCGCTTGCGGGCGCATGTGCTGCGGCGTTCGCATCGTTGTGCGGCTTTGTCGCACCGGCGGAGGCGCAGACCTATCCGACGCGCAGCATCACCATGATCGTGCCGTTCGCGGCCGGCGGACCGACCGACGTGATTTCGCGCATCGTCACCGGGCACATGGCGCAGACGCTCGGACAGAGCATCATCATCGAGAACGTGGTCGGCGCCGGCGGCACCACCGCGACCACGCGCGCTGCGCGCGCGGCCAATGACGGCTATACGCTCATTACCGGGCATATGGGCACGCATGCCGCCTCCGTGCCGCTCTATCCGAAACTCGCCTACCACCCGGAAAAGGATTTTGAGCCGGTCGCGCTGCTCGCGGGCACGCCGATCCTGATCCTGGCGCGCAAGGACTTTCCGCCGAAAGATCTCAAGGAGTTCGTCGCCTACTTGAAAGCGAACGCCGAGAAGGTCAACGCCGCGCATGCCGGCGTCGGCTCGGTCTCGCACGTCTCCTGCGAGCTCCTGCACTCGATCCTCGACGTCAAGCCGGTCGGCGTGCCCTTCAACGGCACGGGCCCCGCGATGAATGCGCTGGTGGCCGGACAGGTCGATTACATGTGCGACCAGATCGTCAATGCGGTGCCGCAGATCAATGCCGGCACCATCAAGGCCTATGCGATCGCGACGGCCGAGCGCAATCCGTCGCTGCCGAACGTGCCGACGACGGCGGAGGCTGGCCTGCCTGCCTTCCAGGCCCAGGCCTGGAACGCGATGTTCGCGCCGAAGGGAACTTCGCCCGCGATCATCGCGAGCCTGAATGCCGCCGCCATCAAGGCGCTCGACGACGAGACGGTGAAGAAGCGCCTGCTCGAGCTCGGCAGCGTCATTCCGGGGCCCAAGGACCGGACGCCGGAGGCGCTGGCGACCCTCGTCAAGAACGAGATCGCGAAGTGGACCCCGGTGCTCAAGCCGGCAACTTAACGAGCACTTTCAAGCCGATAGGCGAGGGGCGGGACGCAAGTTCCGCCTCTTGTTGTTTGCACCGGGAACAGTCACTTTTCGGGGTATAATGGGCTTAAACAGCGAATCGCTGCTGTCGTAGCGCGGGGCGCGCCGTTAAGTTCGCCGCCTCCCCAAAGGCTCAATGGCACATGCACCAGTATCAGGACCTGCTCGAGCGGATTCTTTCAGACGGCGCCGAGAAGACCGACCGGACCGGCACCGGCACGCTGTCGGTGTTCGGCCATCAGATGCGCTTCAACCTGTCTGCCGGCTTCCCGATGCTGACCACCAAGCGGCTGCCGCTGAAGGCGATCGTGCATGAGCTGTTGTGGTTCCTGAAGGGCGACACCAACATCAAATATCTGCGCGACAACGGCGTCACCATCTGGGACGAGTGGGCCGATGCCAATGGCGATCTCGGGCCGGTCTACGGCCGTCAATGGCGTTCCTGGCCCACGGCCGACGGGCGCAGCATCGACCAGATCGCCAATGTCATCGACATGATCAAGCGCACCCCGGACTCGCGCCGGCTGATCGTCACCGCCTGGAATCCCGCCGACGTCGAGAAGATGGCGCTGCCGCCCTGCCACCTGCTGTTCCAGTTCTATGTCGCCAACGGCAAATTGTCGTGCCAGCTCTATCAGCGCTCGGCCGACGTCTTCCTCGGCGTGCCCTTCAACATCGCTTCCTACGCGCTGCTCACCATGATGGTGGCGCAGGTCACGGGATTGAAGCCCGGCGACTTCGTCCACTCGCTCGGCGACACCCATCTCTATTCCAATCACCTGGAGCAGGCGCGGCTCCAGCTCACGCGCGCGCCGCGGACGCTGCCGGTGATGCGGATCAATCCCGATGTGAAGGACATCTTCTCCTTCCGCTACGAGGATTTCGAGCTCGTCGGCTACGACCCGCATCCGCACATCAAGGCGGAAGTCGCGGTCTAACGCAGATGTCGTTGACCATCCGCCGCGTGCGCGCCGGTGAAGCCGGGCTGGTTCTTGCTCTCATCCGCGAGCTTGCCGAATACGAAAAGCTTTCGCACGAAGTCGAGGCGACCGAGGCGATGATTGCGGAAGCGCTGTTCGGCGAGCGTCCGCAGCTCTATTGCGCCATTGCCGAGTGGAACGGCGAGCCCGTCGGCTTTGCGGTCTGGTTCGTCAATTTCTCTACTTTCAGCGGCCGTCACGGCATCTATCTCGAAGATCTCTATGTGCGGCCGTCGCATCGGGGCAAGGGCCTCGGCAAGGCGCTGCTGGTCTATCTCGCCAGGGAGTGCGTCGACAACGGCTGGTCGCGGCTGCAATGGGCGGTGCTCGACTGGAACGCGCCGTCGATCGCGTTCTACAAATCGCTCGGCGCCGTCATGATGGACGACTGGACGCTGTGCCGCGTCACCGGCCCCGCGCTGACACGACTTGCAGGGAGCGCGTCCTGATGGAGATCATCTTCGTCGTAGCGATCGCGGAGAACGGCGTCATCGGCGCCGGCAACGGGTTCCCGTGGCGATTGAAATCCGACATGGCGCGCTTCAAGGCGCTCACGATCGGCAAGCCCGTGATCATGGGCCGCAGGACCTTCGAAACCCTGCGCCGGCCGCTTCCTGGCCGTACCAACATCGTCATCACGCGCGATGCGGATTATCGCGCCAATGGCGCCATCGTCACGACATCGGCTGCCGATGCGGGCGCGGTTGCGCTTGGCGATGCCCTGCGGCGTTCGGTCGCCGAGATCGCGGTGATCGGTGGCGCCGAGATCTACCGGCAATGGCTCGATCGCGCCGATCGCCTCGAAATCACCGAAGTGCATGCGCGCCCCGAAGGCGACACGCATTTCGACATCGACAAGGCAGAGTGGGATGAGGTTGAGCGCATCCGGCATCCTGCCGGACCCGACGACAGCGCCGACTACTCCTATGTGACATATCGTCGGCGGGCGGGCAATTAACCGCATTCGTCAATGTTTACATTGACTTTTTCGTGCCCGAGCATAGCTCGAGGGACAGCCCGGGCCGCGTTGTAAGGGACTTGCCTGTCCCCTATAAAGCCGGACCGGACAAAGCGGGCGGGGGCGATTTTCACCCTGCCGAGGAGAGCGTCGAATGCCGTGGAAGAATCAGGGCGGTGGCCCATGGGGCTCGGGTCCGAAGGGACCATGGGGCAACGGCCCGCAACCGGTCGGGCCAAGGCCGCCGGATCTGGAAGACCTTCTGCGGCGCGGCCAGGACCGCCTCCAGCAGATCATGCCGGGCGGCTATTTCTCCGGCATCGGCATCACGCTGATCGTCCTGCTCATCATCGCGTTCTGGCTGCTGTCGGGCTTCTTCCGGGTGCAATCCGAAGAGCTCGGCGTCGTGCTGCGCTTCGGCAAACATGTCCGCACCGTGCAGCCGGGTCTGAACTATCATCTGCCCTATCCGATCGAAACCGTGCTGCTGCCGAAGGCGTTGCGCGTCAACACGATCTCCATCGGCATGACGCTGATCGACGATCCGGCGCGACGCGGCCGCTCCATTCGTGACGTGCCGGAAGAGAGCCTGATGCTGACCGGCGACGAGAACATCGTCGACGTCGACTTCACCGTGCTCTGGCGCATCAAGCCGGACGGCGTCGGCGACTTCCTCTTCAACATCCAGAATCCCGAAGGCACCGTGAAGGCGGTCTCCGAGAGCGCGATGCGCGAGGTGATCGGCCGCTCGCAGATCCAGCCGATCCTGACCGGTGCGCGCAACGTCACTGAACAGGGCGTGCAGGAGTTGATCCAGAGGACTTTGGACAGCTACGGCGCCGGTATTCTCATCAGCCAGGTGCAGATGCAGAAGGTCGACCCGCCGGCGCAGGTGATCGACGCGTTCCGCGACGTCCAGGCGGCGCGCGCCAATCTCGAGCAGTTGCAGAACGAGGCGCAGACCTACGCCAACCAGGTCGTGCCGCAGGCACGCGGACGTGCGGCGCAGATCACGCAGGCCGCCGAAGGCTACAGGGAGCAGACGGTCGCCGAGGCCAAGGGCCAGAGCTCGCGCTTCCTGAAGGTTTACGAGGAATACAAGAAGGCGCCCGACGTGACGCGTGAACGGATCTATCTGGAGACGATGGAGCGCGTGCTCGGCGGCGCCGACAAGCTCGTCTATGACGGCGGCCCCTCGGGCCAGGGCGTCGTGCCCTATCTGCCGCTCAGTGAGTTGACGACCAAGCGGCCGCCTACCACCGGTCAGCAGTCGAGCGGAGGCAACCGATGAGGTCTCCGGTCACAGGTATCGTCACGCTGCTCGCCCTCCTGCTCGTCGTGATCGTCGGCTACATGTCGCTGTTCACGGTGCAACAGACCGAGCAGACCATCGTGCTGCAGTTCGGCCGTCCCGTCGACGTCGTCACCGCGCCCGGCCTGCACTTCAAGGCGCCGTGGAATTCGGTGATCAACATCGACAAGCGGATCCTCGATCTGGAGAACCCGTCGCAGGAAGCGATCGCGTCCGACCAGAAGCGGCTCGTGGTCGACGCCTTCGCGCGTTACCGCATCAAGGACGCGCTACGCTTCTACCAGAGCGTCGGCTCGATCCAAGCTGCCAACATCCAGCTCACCACGCTCCTGAACGCGGCGCTGCGCCGCGTGCTCGGCGAGGTCACCTTCATCAACGTGGTGCGCGACGACCGCGAGAAGCTGATGCAGCGCATCCGCGACCAGCTCGATCGCGAGGCCGACGGCTACGGTATCCAGGTCGTCGACGTCCGGATCCGCCGCGCCGACCTGCCGGAGCAGAACAGCCAGGCGGTCTACCAGCGCATGAAGACCGAGCGCGAGCGTGAAGCCGCCGAGTTCCGTGCGCAGGGCGGCCAGAAGGCACAGGAGATCCGCTCCAAGGCCGACCGCGAGGCGACCGTGATCGAGGCGGAAGCCAAATCGCAGGCCGAGCAGATCCGCGGCGTCGGCGACGCCGAGCGCAACCGCCTGTTCGCGGAAGCCTACGGCAAGGACGCCGACTTCTTCGCCTTCTACCGGTCGATGACAGCCTATGAGAACGGGCTGCGCGCAAACGACACCCGCTTCCTGCTGCGGCCGGACTCGGATTTCTTCCGGTTCTTTGGTAACCCGTCCGGCAAGACGGCGACCGAGACGCCGGCGAAGCCGTGAGCTAGACAGAGGGCGGCAGTTCTGCCGCCCTTCGTCCAGACAAGAACAGCACAACGGGAGGTTCCATTCCGATGAGGTCCATTGCGTTCGCCGACTTCCTCATCGGCTTAGGCATCCTGTTCGTGCTGGAAGGCTTGATGTTCGCGGCAAGTCCCAACTGGATGCGGAAGGCCATGAAAAGCGCCATCGCCACGCCGGACAATATCCTGCGGGCCGTTGGGATCGGTTCGGCCGTGGCCGGCCTGGTCTTGATCTGGGTTATGCGCCGTCCGATTTAGGCGTCACGCCAACGCCAAAGTGAAGGCGAGAGACTGGTTTTCGCCGTATTATCCGGGTCTTGAGGCCCGTTAAGCTCCGCGCTTGCGCCGTCCCCCCGTTCGAGCGCAGTCTTGGAGGCGAATCCTTGGCGCCTGATCCTTTTCTCTGGAGATACCAATGACCGCTGCCACCATTGCCCCGACCCGCTTGCGCTTAGGGCTGGCCGCGCTCGCCGTCAGTGCATTCAGCGCGTTCGGCACGCCGGCCCTTGCGCGTGGCCCGGACGGGATCGCCGACGTCGCCGAGAAGGTGATCGACGCGGTCGTCAACATCTCGACCTCGCAGACCGTCGAAGCCAAGGGCGGCAGCGGCGGCAGCAACACCATGCCGCAACTGCCGCCCGGCTCGCCCTTCGAGGAGTTCTTCGACGACTTCTTCAAGAACCGCCGCGGCCCCGGCGGCGGCAGCAAGGGCGGCGAGCGCGGTGACAACCCGCCCCGCAAGACCAACTCGCTCGGCTCCGGCTTCATCATCGACACCGCGGGCGTCGTCGTCACCAACAACCACGTCATCGCGGACGCCGACGAGATCAACGTCATCCTCAACGACGGCACCAAGATCAAGGCCGACCTGGTTGGCGTCGACAAGAAGACCGACCTCGCCGTGCTGAAGATCAAGCCGCCGAAGCCGCTGGTGGCCGTAAAGTTCGGCGACTCCGACAAGCTGCGCCTCGGCGACTGGGTGATCGCGATCGGCAATCCGTTCAGCCTCGGCGGCACGGTGACGGCCGGTATCGTCTCGGCCAAGAACCGCGACATCTCCTCGGGGCCGTATGACAGCTATATCCAGACCGACGCTTCCATCAACCGCGGCAATTCCGGCGGTCCGCTGTTCAACCTCGATGGCGACGTCATCGGCGTCAACACGCTGATCATCTCGCCCTCCGGCGGCTCGATCGGCATCGGCTTTGCCGTGCCCTCGAAGACGGTTGTCGCCGTGGTCGACCAGCTCCGCCAGTTCGGCGAACTGCGCCGCGGCTGGCTCGGCGTGCGCATCCAGAGCGTCACCGACGAGATCGCCGAGAGTCTCAACATCAAGCCCGCGCGCGGCGCGCTGGTCGCCGGCGTCGATGACAAGGGCCCGGCCAAGCCCGCCGGCATCGAGCCCGGCGACGTCGTCGTCAAGTTCGACGGCAAGGACGTCAAGGATCCCAAGGATCTCTCCCGCGTCGTCGCCGACACGGCGGTCGGCAAGGAAGTCGATGTCGTCATCATCCGCAAGGGCCAGGAGGAGACCAAGAAGGTCACGCTCGGCCGTCTCCAGGATCCCGACAAGGTGCAGGCCGCGGTGAAGACCGACGAGCCGGCGCCCGAGAAGCCGGTGACGCAGAAGGCGCTCGGTCTCGATCTTGCCGCGCTCAGCAAGGATTTGCGCACGCGCTACAAGATCAAGGACAGCGTCAAGGGCGTGGTTGTCACCAATGTCGACGCCAATTCGGACGCTGCCGAGAAGCGCCTCTCCGCCGGCGACGTCATCGTCGAGGTTGCGCAGGAGGCCGTCTCCAGCGGCGCCGACATCCAGAAGCGGGTCGACCAGCTCAAGAAGGACGGCAAGAAGTCCGTGCTGCTGCTCGTCTCCAACGCCGACGGCGAATTGCGCTTCGTGGCGCTGAGCGTGCAGTAGTCGCCGCACAATCCAGTAGGGTGGGCAAAGCGAAGCGTGCCCACCATCTCTCCACCATCGCGACAAGAGTGGTGGGCACGGCGCAAGTGCGCCTTTGCCCACCCTACGGCCGCTGGGCGTGCCGCAAGTGCTGACGACGGGAGAGGCTAAGCCTCCACGAACTCGTCCCGCCGATACCCCTGCGCGTAGAGCAGCGCGGTGAGATCGCCATGGTCGATCCGCGCGGCGGCCGCAGCCGCGACCGCTGGCTTGGCGTGATACGCCACGCCCAGTCCCGCCGCCTGGATCATCGCGAGATCGTTGGCGCCATCGCCGACCACGACGGAGTCGATGTCGTCGAGATCGAACGACTCCATCAGGTCCACCAGCGTCGCAAGCTTCGCCGCGCGGCCCAAAATCGGCTCCTTGACCTCGCCGGTGAACTTGCCGTCGCGGACGACGAGCTCGTTGGCGCGGTTCTCCTGGAAGCCGATCTTGGCGGCGACCGCGCGCGTGAACAGCGTGAAGCCGCCGGAGACGAGACAGGTATAGGCGCCGTGGGCGCGCATGGTCGCGACCAGTTCGCGGCCGCCCGGCGTCAACGTGATGCGCTTGGCCAGCACCTCGTCGACCACGCTGGCGGGAAGATCCTTCAGCAGCGCGACGCGCTCGCGTAGCGCCGGCTCGAACTCGATCTCGCCGCGCATCGCGCGTTCCGTGATGGCCGCCACGTGGGCCTTCATCCCGACGAGATCGGCGAGCTCGTCGATGCATTCCTGGCCGATCATGGTGGAATCCATGTCGGCGAGAAAAAGCTTCTTGCGCCGGAAGCCGACTGGCTGCACCACGATGTCGATGGGAAGGTCGCCGCGAAGCTCGCGCAACCGCTGTTCGATGGCGTGACGGTCGCCTTGCAGGTTATCCTGCGCGCCGAAGGGAATGTCGACCGCAACCCCGTCGAACAGCCAGTGCGCAGGTTGCGCCTGGGGCAGCACGGCGCGGGCGCCGTCGACGATGGTGCTGTCGAGCGCGGGATTGTCGGGATTGCAGATCAGCGTGGCGACGAGGGACATTGAGGTTTTCGTGAG
Organism: Bradyrhizobium sp. S3.7.6; assembly: GCF_054061875.1. Classification (NCBI taxonomy): domain Bacteria; kingdom Pseudomonadati; phylum Pseudomonadota; class Alphaproteobacteria; order Hyphomicrobiales; family Nitrobacteraceae; genus Bradyrhizobium; species Bradyrhizobium sp. S3.7.6. Next base: position 2,707,480 of record NZ_JBSSEQ010000001.1, read on the forward strand.
CGAGGGACAAGTCAGCAGAAGACATGTTGGCAAGGCCGTGCTTATCGCAGGCCCGACCGCCAGCGGCAAGTCGGCGCTGGCGCTCGAGCTTGCCCTGAGTACGGGCGGAATCGTCATCAATGCCGATTCCATGCAGGTCTATCGTGACCTCCGCATCATCACCGCGCGCCCCACACATGGCGAGGAAGGACGCGCGCCGCACCGTCTCTACGGCCACATCGATGCGGCCGTGAATTTCTCCGCCGGCGCATGGGTGGTCGACGCGACGAAGGCGCTGGAAGAGGCGAAAGCCGAAGGCCGCCTGCCGATCTTCATCGGCGGCACGGGCCTTTATTTCAAGGCGCTGACGGCGGGCCTCTCGGTGGTGCCGCCGATCCCCGCCGAAGTCCGCGACGACGTGCGCGCGCGGCTGGAGCGGAACGGCGTCGAGGCGCTGCATGAGGAACTTGCACGCCGTGATCCGCGCGCCGCCGAACGATTGAACCTGCGCGACCGCACCCGGATCGCGCGCGCGCTCGAAGTGGTCGAAGCGACGGGCCGTTCGCTGCTCGACTGGCACCATGAAGGCCAGCCGCCGCTGCTGCCCAAGGACAGTTTTCGCGCGGTGTTTCTCGCCCCCGAGCGCGACGAGCTCTATGCCCGCATCGATGCCCGTTTCGATGCCATGCTCGGTGCCGGCGCGTTGAGGGAGGTGGAGTGGCTCGCCGCCAGACATCTCGATCCGCTGCTGCCGGCGATGAAAGCCCATGGCGTGCCGGCCCTGATCCGGCATCTGCGCGGTGAGATCGGCCTGGACGAGGCGGCCACGATCGGTCGTGCCGACACCCGCCACTACGCCAAGCGGCAATTCACCTGGTTCCGGCATCAACTGCCCGAGTTCGAATGGGTGAAGCCGGAGGAGGCGAGGGGGTGGCTTGCCGCCATCGTGAATGCGGCCCGAGACCCCGGCTGACGCGCTTTTGTACCCGGGTTCCCGAATTTACCTCTCGCCGAACCCTGGGAACACCGCTACATTGCCAAAATCGCGCGGGAACGGTCGCATTGCCTTGACATCCGGGCTTTGACCGTTATGTTTCGCGCAACCTTTGGGAAGCTGGGCACCTGCCATGCGTAACATTATTACCAAACTCCTTATCGCCGTCGTACCCAGGCACACCGCCGGGGGTGGCTAGCTGCCATCCACAAGACAGGCGGTGTGCATGGGCCCTCTTCGGGGCCTTTTTTATTTCCCGAACCCGACACGAACGAAGCCGCTGACAACAGCGCATCCGGAGCAAGACAATGAGCGACAAGAGCCACGATCCGAACCAGATGACCGGCGCCGCGATGATCGTTCGCGCGCTCATCGATCATGGCGTGACCGACATTTTCGGCTATCCCGGTGGCGCCGTGCTTCCGATCTATGACGAGATCTTCCAGCAGAGCGAGGTCCAGCACATCCTGGTCCGCCACGAGCAGGGCGCGGGCCACGCCGCCGAGGGCTATGCGCGCTCGACCGGCAAGCCGGGCGTTGCGCTGGTGACCTCCGGACCCGGCGCCACCAACATGGTGACGCCGCTGACCGACGCGCTGATGGACTCGATCCCGCTGGTCTGCATCTCCGGCCAGGTGCCGACGCATCTGATCGGCAACGACGCGTTCCAGGAGTGCGACACCGTCGGCATCACGCGGCCCTGCACCAAGCACAATTGGCTGGTGCGCGACGTCAACGATCTCGCCAAGGTGCTGCACGAGGCCTTCTATGTCGCGACCTCCGGCCGTCCCGGCCCGGTGCTCGTCGACGTGCCCAAGGACGTGCAGTTCGCGACCGGCACCTATCATCCGCCGCGCAAGTCGGACGTGCACCGCTCCTACGCGCCGCGCGTGAAGGGCGACGCGACGCAGATCCGCAAGGCCGTGTCGCTGCTCGCGAACGCCAAGCGCCCTGTGATCTACAGCGGTGGCGGCGTGATCAATTCCGGCCCCGAGGCGACCAAGCTCCTGCGCGAACTGGTCGAGGTCACCGGCTTCCCGATCACCTCCACGCTGATGGGCCTGGGTGCCTATCCGGCGTCGGGCAAGAACTGGCTCGGCATGCTCGGCATGCACGGCACCTATGAAGCCAACATGACCATGCATGATTGCGACGTCATGCTGTGCGTCGGCGCGCGCTTCGACGACCGCATCACCGGCCGCGTCGACGCGTTCTCGCCCGGCTCGAAGAAGATCCACATCGACATCGATCCGTCCTCGATCAACAAGAACATCCGTGTCGACGTGCCGATCATCGGCGACTGCGGCAACATCCTCGGCGATATCCTCCAGGTGTTCAAGGCGGAAGCGAAGAAGCCCGACATCAAGGCCTGGTGGCAGCAGATCGCGCAGTGGCGCGCCCGCAACTCGCTCTATTACAAGAAGAGCAACGACGTGATCCTGCCGCAACACGCGATCCAGAGCCTGTTCGAGGCGACGCGCGGCAAGGACACTTACATCACGACGGAAGTCGGCCAGCACCAGATGTGGGCGGCGCAGTTCTTCGGCTTCGAGGAGCCGCATCGCTGGATGACGTCGGGCGGTCTCGGCACCATGGGCTACGGCCTGCCGGCCGCGGTCGGCGTGCAGGTTGCCCATCCCGACAGCCTCGTCATCGACATCGCGGGCGACGCCTCGGTGCAGATGACGATGCAGGAGATGTCGACGGCGGTGCAGTACGAGCTGCCGATCAAGATCTTCATCCTGAACAATCAGTACATGGGCATGGTGCGGCAGTGGCAGCAACTGCTCCATGGCAACCGGCTGTCGCATTCCTACTCCGAGGCGCTGCCGGATTTCGTCAAGCTCGCAGAAGCCTATGGCGGCGTCGGCATCCAGGTGCACAAGCCCTCCGATCTCGACGGCGCCATCCAGGAGATGATCTCGGTCAAGCGTCCGGTGCTGTTCGACTGCCGCGTCGCGGCGCTCGAAAACTGCTTCCCGATGATCCCCTCCGGCAAGGCGCATAACGAGATGCTGTTGCCCGAGCAGGCGAACGACGAGGCCACGGCAAAGGCGTTCGCCGGCGGCAAGGCGCTGGTGTGACGTCATGTTCGACCTGACGGAGCTCGAGCGCGCACATGCGATCGTGGGACAGGCGGTGCCGGAGACGCCGGCACGCGGCTGGCCGCTGCTCGCCGAGCGCCTCGGGACGCAGGTCATCGTCAAGCACGAGAACCACACGCCGATCGGCGCCTTCAAGGTGCGCGGCGGTCTCGTCTATCTCGAACGGCTGAAGCGCGAGCGGCCGAACATTCCGGGCATCATCTCGGCGACGCGCGGCAATCACGGCCAGAGCCTGGCCTTTGCCGCGAGCCGTCACGGCGTGCCGGCAGTGATTTACGTGCCGCGCGGCAACTCGGTCGAGAAGAACCGGGCGATGAAGGCGTTTGGCGCCGAGCTCGTCGAGCATGGCGAGGACTTTCAGGCGGCCGCCGAAGAGGCGCAACGGCGCGCCCAATTTACCGGCCTGCACATGGTGCCGTCGTTCCATCCGGATCTCGTGCTCGGCGTCGCCACCTATGCGCTCGAACTGTTCCGGACGGCGCCGGATCTCGATGTTCTCTATGTGCCGATCGGACAGGGCTCTGGAATCTCCGGCTGCATCATGGCGCGTGACCTGCTCGGCCTGAAGACCGAGATCGTCGGCGTGCAGTCCACCGAAGCGCCGTCCTACGCGCTGTCGTTCGCGGCCGGCAAGGTCGTGACGACGAAGACCAGCAACACGCTGGCCGACGGCATGGCAACGCGCATTCCCGATGCAGACGCGTTCGCACTGATCCGCAAGGGTGCCGCGCGCATCGTGCAGGTTTCCGACGACGAGGTCGCCGCCGCGATCCGCGCCTACTGGACCGACACGCACAATCTCGCCGAAGGCGCCGGCGCCGCCGCGCTCGCTGCGGCGCTTCAGGAAAAGAACAAGCTGTCAGGCAAGCGCGTCGGTCTCGTGCTGTCCGGCGGCAATATCGATTTCGATCTGTTCCGCAGTTGGGTCGGGGCAGAGGCGCCAGCGATGGCGTGACGGAGAGACAAGAGGGGACGACCATGAACCAGCCGGCATCCGCCTATTTCATCGAGGACCGCCACGATCCCAACGAGACGCATACGCTCTCGGTGCTCGTGCAGAACGAGCCGGGCGTGCTCGCGCGCGTCATCGGGCTGTTCTCCGGGCGCGGCTACAACATCGAAAGTCTCACCGTCTCGGAGACCGAGAGCCAGAAGCACCTGTCGCGCATCACCATCGTTACCACGGGCACGCCGATGGTGATCGAGCAGATCAAGCACCAGCTCGACCGCATGATCCCGGTCTATCGCGTCGTCGACATGACCCTGACCAAGCGCTCGATCGAGCGCGAGCTTGCGATGGTGAAGGTGCGCGGGCAGGGCGAGTATCGCGTCGAGGCGCTGCGGCTGGCGGATGCGTTCCGCGCCCGCGTGATCGACGCCACCACCGAGAGCTTTGTGTTCGAGATCACAGGCAATACTGACAAGATCAATCAGTTTATCGACCTGATGCGCCCGCTCGGCCTTGTCGAGGTGTCGCGCACCGGCGTTGCCGCGATCGGCCGCGGGCCTGAGGGGATGTGAGCCATGCTGGCGCGCGACTGGTACTATAACGAGCGCAACCGGATGGGGATCGAGCCCGCAGTGGCCTCGATCTACGACGCCCATGACGATGCCGATCTGCGGGCGCGCGCCGCGCTAAAAATGCTCGGGGTGCAGCGCGGCTGGCGCATCGCGGATATCGGCTGCGGCAACGGCGTGCTCGCGACCGAAGCGGCTCTGATGGGTGCCGAGGTGGACGCCATCGATATCTCGCCGGCGATGCTGGCGCTGGCCGAGATCTACGCCCGCGACCGCAAGGCGCCGGTGCGCACGCAGTCCGCCGGCTTGCTCAGCTTCGCCTACCGGCCGGAATCCTACGATCTGATCGTCAGCGAGTTCACGCTGCACCATCTGCCGGATTTCTGGAAGGCGGTGGCGATGTCGCGGATCTATCGTGCACTGAAGCCGGGCGCGAGCTTCTATCTGCGCGACATCGTCTACGCCTCGATGCCCGACGCCATCGAGCGCGACGTCGAGCAATGGGCCGACTTCCATATCAAGAACCACGATTTTTCGCGCGAAAGCGTCGTCACGCACATGCGCGACGAATATTCCACCTTCGGCTGGGTGATGGAGCGGATGCTGACCGATGTCGGCTTCACGCTGGTCTCGGTCGACTACCACGCGCCCATGCACGGTACTTATCTGCTGCGGAAACCGAAAGCCGGCGAGCAAGGCTAGAACCGAACAACAAACAGGGCTGCACGACAAAGCAGAACCGAGAACAACAATGAAGCCGGCCGATATCCTCATCGCCATTCTGGTGGCGGTCATCTGGGGGCTTGCCTTCGTGGCGAGCCGGATCGCGCTCGACGAATTTTCGCCGGAGCTGATGACGGCGATGCGCTTCACCATTGCCGCGGTGCCGTGCCTGTTCATTCCCAAGCCGAAGATCGCCTGGTCGCTGCTGATCGCGATCAGCTTCACGCTGTTCCTCGGCCAGTTCCTGAGCCAGGCCTATGGCATCGCCCACGGTGTGCCGGTGGGGCTGACTTCTGTCGTCGTGCAGAGCCAGGCGTTGTTCACCATCGGCTTTGCCGCGATCGCATTTGGCGAGCGGCCGACGCCGGTGCAGACGCTTGGCATCGTCGTCGCCGCAGTCGGCCTGCTCTTGATCTGCGGTACCGTCGGTTACGATTTCAGCGTTGGTGCCTTCGCGGTGCTGATGATCGCCCCGATTTGCTTTGCCGTCGGCAATCTCCTGCTGCGCCGCGCCCGTGGCGCGCCGATGTTCGACCTGTTCGCCTGGCTCTGCCTGACCGCCGCCGTGCCGCTGTTCGCGCTGGCGCTGGTCGTCAACGGGCCGGCGCCGACCTTCCAGTCGCTGATCCATATGTCGCCGACTGGCCTCGTCTGCCTGCTGGCGATCGGCGCCATCTCGACCAGCATCGCCTATTGGCTGTGGGGCCGGCTGCTGCGTGACTATCCCGCAGCGCAAGTGGTGCCGTTCGCGCTGCTGGTGCCGTTCGTCGGCTCGGCTGCTTCCAGCATCGTGTTTGGCGAGAAGTTCGGCCCGTTGCGGCTGGCCGGGATGCTGACGGTCATCGGCGGCATCGCGGTGATGGTGCTGGCGAGACGCCCGCAGCCGCTGCCGAAGACCGCGTGAGGTGAGCATGTCCCAGTCGCTGCTCTATGCCTTCATCATCTTCGCCCTCGTGATGTTCTTCACGCCGGGGCCGAACAACATCATGCTGCTGTCGTCGGGACTGACTTACGGGTTCCGCCGCACCATCCCGCATATCGCCGGCATCACGATCGGCTTCGCCTTCATGGTCGGCGCCGTCGGCCTCGGGCTCGGCACGGTGTTTCTGGCCTATCCGATCCTCCAGACCATCCTGAAATATGCCGGCGCCGCCTACTTGATTTACCTCGCCGCGGTGATCGCCTTCTCGGGGCCGGCCAAGCGGGGCGAGGAGGACGGCCGCGGCCCGATGACCTTCTGGGGCGCGGCGATGTTCCAGTGGATCAACGCCAAGGGCTGGGTGATTGTGATCGGCACCATCACCGCCTATGCCGCCATCGCCCAATTCCCCCTGAACATCGCGATCCAGACCCTGATCAGCCTGCTCGTCGGCACAGTCTCGACGGTGGTCTGGGCCTTGTTCGGCACTGCACTACGACCGGTACTGACCTCGGAGCGGCTGGTCCGCGCCTTCAATATCGTGATGGCGCTCCTGCTGCTCGCCTCCCTCTACCCCGTTTTCATGGATGCATGATGTCGCGGATTTCCATGCAGAAACGGGTTTCCCTAGGGGCTGAAAATGCTCTAGACAGCCCCCGAAATCCGCAAATTTCACCCTTCGGACACTGACCTTTGGCCGATTCTGGCCCTGAACGAGGAAACGACCATGCGTGTTTATTACGATCGCGACGCCGACCTGAACCTGATCAAGGGCAAGAAGGTCGCCATCGTCGGCTATGGCAGCCAGGGCCACGCCCATGCGCTCAACCTCAAGGACTCCGGCGTCAAGGAAGTCGCCATTGCGCTGCGCAAGGACTCGGGCTCGGTCAAGAAGGCGGAAGCCGCCGGCTTCAAGGTGATGGAAGTCGCCGACGCCGCCAAATGGGCCGACCTCGTCATGATGCTGACCCCGGACGAGCTCCAGGGCGACATTTATCGTGAGCACCTGCACGACAACATGAAGAAGGGCGCCGCCCTCGTGTTCGCGCACGGCCTCAACGTCCACTTCAACCTGCTCGACCCGCGCGCCGACCTCGACGTGCTCATGATCGCGCCGAAGGGCCCCGGCCACACGGTGCGTTCGGAATATCAGCGCGGCGGCGGCGTGCCCTGCCTGATCGCGATCGCCAAGGACGTCTCGGGCAACGCCCATGACCTCGGCCTCTCCTACGCCTCCGCCGTCGGCGGCGGTCGTGCCGGCATCATCGAGACCACCTTCAAGGAAGAGTGCGAGACCGACCTGTTCGGCGAGCAGGTCGTGCTCTGCGGCGGCCTGGTCGAGCTGATCAAGGCCGGCTACGAGACCCTGGTCGAAGCCGGTTACGCCCCGGAGATGGCCTATTTCGAGTGCCTGCACGAAGTGAAGCTGATCGTCGACCTGATCTATGAAGGCGGCATCGCCAACATGAACTACTCGATCTCCAACACCGCGGAGTACGGCGAGTACGTCACCGGTCCGCGCATCGTCACGGCGGAGACCAAGGCCGAGATGAAGCGCGTTCTCGCCGACATCCAGGGCGGCAAGTTCGCCCGCGACTGGATGCTCGAGAACAAGGTCAACCAGACCTCGTTCAAGGCGACCCGCGCCAAGCTCGCCGCGCATCCGATCGAGGAAGTCGGCGCGAAACTGCGCGACATGATGCCCTGGATCAAGAAGGGCGCGCTGGTCGACAAGAGCAAGAACTGACGGCTGCGCCGTCATTCCGGGTTCGCGACTTCGTCGCGCCCCGGAATGACGAGCGAAACACAAGCTTCGCTCGCCAAACCAAATTTTAAACCTTCTCGACTACATCGGAGCGAGATCGCGAACGGCGGTCTCGCTCCTTTCATCTCGCGCGAAGCATTGCTGCTTCATTCAAATTCTTCGCGAGCTGACGTGCCCTCTGAGCACGAAGAACTGACGCTTAAACCACATTCTTGGTCTCGCGTCGTTTTCATGACTTCTCCAAAAGCTCGCGATCGCCAAAACCCCAGCGTCTTCAGAGTCAAGGATTCGGCTCTTCATCCGCATCTTCAGGGCGCACTCAATCTCATGTCGCGAAGCTCGCGCGCCGCTTCATCTTAAGAATCGACACCCGCGACGTCCCTTTGAGCGTTGGGTGGCATTGCGCTGACACATCCTTCTCTCCATGATCGCGGGAACTTGAGGGGAGGGGTCTATGCGATCTGTCGTCGTCACCGGCGCGTCCACCGGCATCGGCTGGGCCATTGCGAAATTTCTGATCGGGCGCGGCTACCGCGTCTTCGGCAGCGTCCGCAAGCAGGCCGACGCCGACCGGCTCAGGGGTGAGTTCGGCGCGAACTTCACGCCGCTCCTGTTCGACGTTACCGACGAGGCCGCCGTGCTCGCCGCTGCGCGCCAGGTTCGCGAGGCGCTGGCTGGCGAGACGCTGGCGGGGCTCGTCAACAATGCCGGCATTGCGGTCGCGGGGCCGGTCCTGGAATTATCGGTCGACGATTTCCGCCGCCAGATGGACATCAACGTCATCGGCCCGGTCATCGCGACGCAAGCCTTCGGGCCGCTGCTCGGCGCGGACCCGTCGCTGAAGGGGCCGAAGGGGCGGATCGTGATGATCAGCTCGGTCGCCGGCAAGAACGGCAATCCGCTGTCGGCGCCTTACTGCACCTCCAAGCACGCCATAGAAGGCCTGTCGGAGAGCCTGCGGCGTGAGCTGATGCTGTTCGGGATCGACGTCATCATCGTCGCCCCGGGCGCAGTGAAGACGCCGATCTGGAGCAAGGCCGAAGAGATCGATCTCTCCGTCTATCAGAACTCGCCCTATCTGCCGGCGCTGAACAAGGTCATGGCGTTCATGATGGACCTCGGTGCGAAGGGTCTGCCGGCCGAGCGGATCGCCGAAATCGTGTTCGAGGCGCTGACCGCCGCGAGCCCCAAGGTGCGCTACCAGATCACGCCGGATCCGTTGCGCCATCTGGTCGGCGCATTGCTGCCGAAACGGACGGTTGATCGCATCATCGCCAAGCGCCTGGGGTTCCTGCCGCAGGGCTGATCGACGTTCAGCTCGCTTCGGCCGTCCGTCGGCGGGGGTGGGCGGCCATCGCGATCAGCCGCAGCGCCATCACGGCGAGCAGCGGAATGAGGAAGGCGGCATAGAGCGGCATCGCCGGCACGCGCTTGCCGAACGACACCATGAACTGGAACCAGAGGTAATAGCCGCCCACGAGGTGCAGCACGCGCCAGGCCTGCGGTCCGAGCAGCGCGGCGGTGCGGTCGAACGAGGTCGCGCTCATGGCGATGATGAACGCATAGCCGATGCCGCCGAAGATGTAGGAGGCGGCCGAGGTGGCGTCCACAAAGCCGGCCGGGTCCATTTTGGCGAAGGCAACGATCGCAACTGCGTGGATGGCGTGGGAGGCCGCAAAGCTCAGGCCCAGATCGCGGCGGTTGCGGCGCTGCCAGCGGGTCCAGGCGTTTGGCCACAGCCGGGCGAGCGCCGCTGCACTGAAGGCAAGGCAGAATAGCAGCAGCGAGCTTCGCGCCGTGAAACGGATCACCATCCGTACGCCCTCGACCTCGAACTGCCGCATCGACGCGATCCACAGGCTGAGCGCGATCAGGCTCAGGGTGAGCACGGCGAGCAGCCGCCAGCCCTCGAACCAGTTTTGGCGTTGTGACATGGCGGTCTCCTCCCTAATGTAAGCATTGATTACATTTCAGGCTGGCGAAATCGTCAACGGTGTAATCGGTGCTTACATTCACGTTCGGGTGATGCTAGGCAGCGCCATGCCCGCCCGACAGCCGTCCAAGCCGCGCGCCCGCCGCCAAACGCCGGAAGCCCGGCCCTATCATCACGGTGACCTCCGCCGCGTGCTGATCGATGCTGCGTTGCAACTGGCGGCGGAGGGTGCCGAAGTCTCGGTGCGCGAGGCCGCACGCCGGGCCGCGGTTTCGCCGGGGGCGCCGTTCCGGCACTTCCCCAACCGCGACGCGCTGATGGCGGCGGTGGCCGGGGAGGCGCAGCGGCGCTTTCGCGCCGAGATCGAGGTGGCGCTGGATCAGGCGCCGGCCACCGACCCGCTCGGCCGCTTCCGCGCCTTCGGGCTCGCTTACCTGCGCTGGGCGACGCGCAACCCCGCGCATTTCGAGATCATCTCCACGGGGCGCTACTTCGCCCATGGCAGCTCCGCGGAGCTGACGCGCGACAATGCCGAGCTGATCGCTCTGACCGAACGGATGCTGGCAGACGCGGCGGAGCAGGGCCTGCTGCGGTCGGCCGACCTCAAGCGCATCCAGATCGCCGGCCGCGCCCTGGTCTATGGCTTTGCCCGGATGAACCTCGACGGCCACTTTCCGCGCTGGGGGGTGGAGGAGGGCGAGACCGAGCGGATGGCGGAAGGGGTGATCGACCTCTTCATCGCGGGGATCGTGAAGTCGGGCCGCGGCTCCTGAACTGACTGACCCTCATGGCGAGGAGGCGCGTAGCGCCGTCTCGAACCATGCAGGCCCACTCGGGCCTCGCCCTTCGAGACGCCTGCTTCGCAGGCTCCTCAGGGTGAGGGGATGGAGTTGGCCGTGCGGCTGTTCGGCGCCTGCTAACATTAAGCGAAGGTCGGACCGCGACACGCGTTGCTTGTCCGCGACCATTCAATTACAGTTTTATGACACGGTGCAGGCTTCCGGCTGCGCCGAACGCCGCAGGCCGGCCCGACGGCTGGGTATTCATCGCGCCGGACCAGAAGTTGCGTGCCGTCGATGGCGTCCGCGCCGAATCCAGGTCCTTCTGCCACCACCGCCGTGCTGGCGAGCGTTGCCGCGCTCGGCATCTGGCGCCTGCTTGCGGTTGCCGCGCCGCATCTTGCCGCCCTCGCGCTGATGTACGAGACCGAGACCGATTTGGGTTCGCGGCTTTCGTTCGTGCTCGCCTGGGGCATCCTCAATTTCTTCTGGATCACGCTCTTGCGGCGGCCGGCGCTGTCGGGCGCGCTGTCGCTGACCATGGTCGTCGTGCTGGTGCTGCTGTCGCGTCTCAAGCACGACGTCGTGCAGATGACGGTCAACTTCATCGACCTGATGATGATCGACCGCGACACCGTGGCGTTCCTGTTCACGATCTTCCCGAACCTGCGCTGGTCGGTGATCGGGGCCGGCCTCGTCACGCTGCCGCTGATGTATGCGCTGTGGTGGCTCGATCCGTTTCGCATCCGCCGCCTGCCGGCGTTCGCGTCCACGCTCGCCTGTCTTGCCGCACTGGTCGGCTATTCGCTCTATCATCCAGACGAGGCCTGGCGCGGCTATTACGACGACGGCTATCTCTCGAAATTCTTCCGCTCCGGCGTCAGCGCGGTCTCCGATTTCGCGCAATACGGTTTCATGGAGTCGGCCGCCTCGACCAACGAACGGCTCAACATGCCGCTGGTGGATGCCTGCCACCCCGCGGGCCGCCGGCCGAACATCATCATGGTCCATGATGAATCGAGCTTCGACATCCGCGCCGCCCAGGGCATCAAGGTGCCGCCGCGCTATGGCGATCATTTCAAATCCTTTGACGGCAAGCAGCGCACGTTCCTGGCCGAGAGCAATGGCGGGCCGAGCTGGTTCACCGAATACAACGTGCTCGCTGGCCTCTCCTCGCGCTCGTTCGGCCGCTTCGCCTATTTCGTGACGCGCATCGCCTCAAACCGCGTCGAGCGCGGCCTGCCGCTGGCGTTGCGCCGCTGCGGCTATGACACGCTATCGCTCTATCCCGCCTATGGCGGCTTCATGGGCGCGCGCAGCTTTCAGGTGACGACGGGCGTCGAGCGCTTCCTCGACTCGAAGGATCTCGGCGCCAAGGACGTCGAGCCGGACTCCTTTTTCTACGACAAGGCGCTCCAACTGATGGGCCAGCAGCCGCCGAACAAGCCGCTGTTCACCTTCATCTATCTCGGCGCCAATCATTTCCCCTGGGAGACGCGCTTCCGCCCCGATCTGCTGCCGAACTGGCGCGCGCCGGGCAATAATGTGGCGTCCATCGACGAATATCTGCGCCGACAGGCGATGAGCGCCGAGCAGTACAGAGCGTTTGTGGCGGGGCTGAAGAAGAATTTTCCCGGCGAGCCCTTCCTGATCGTGCGCTACGGCGATCACCAGCCTGAGTTTGCGCCGAACCTCCTCGAGCCCGGGCTCGACGAGGGCGCCCTCGGCAAGAAGCTCGACGCTTACGACCCGCGTCTCTACGCGACCTATTACGCGATCGACGCCATCAATTTCGAGCCGGTGAAGAGCGAGGCCGTGATGGACACGGTCGACGGCCCCTATCTCCCGCTGGTGATTCAGGAAGCCGCCGGCATTCCGCTCGATCCCTCCTTCGCCGAGCAGAAGCAGATCATGCTCCGCTGCAAAGGCATCTTCTACGGCTGCAAGGACGGCGCCGAGGCGCGGCGGCTCAACCGGCTGCTGATCAATGCCGGGATCATCCGGGGGCTGTAGCGCTGGGGTACGCAGACCCAGATCGTAGGGTGGGCAAAGCGAAGCGTGCCCACCATCCTGTTGCGCGTGTTGAGAGACGGTGGGCACGGCGCTTACGCGCCTTTGCCCACCCTACGAAATCCGGGCCTACCGCTTGCCCACCTTCTCCCAAAGCCACTTCGCCACCGCATCCGGCGATGAATTCGCGTCGTTGCCGCTGGCGCGCAAATTGGCCTCGCGCATTGTGGCGATGTCGATCTTGCCAAGCAGCGGCTTGAGCGCGCCCTGTAGTCGCTCATCGCCGGCCCGCTTCGGCGCCAGCAGCAGGATCGCGTCGTAGGGCGGGATCGCGTGCCTGGGATCGTCCAGCACGACCAGATCGTATTTCGCGATCAGTCCGTCGCTGGTGTAGCCGGCGATCACGTCGACCTCGCCGCTGGCGACGGCCGCATACATGAAATCCGGCTGCATCTGGCGCTGGGCGCGGAACGAGAGGCCATAGGATTTTTGCAGCGCTGCCCATTCGGGGCGCGAGAAGAATTCGTAGTCGCCGGCGATGGACAGCGCCGGTGCATGCGCGGCGAGATCGGCGATGGTGCGGATGCCGAGCGCTTCGGCGCGCTTCTTCGGCATCACCAGCGCATAGGCGTTCTCGAAGCCAAGCTCGCCGAGCAGGGTGATATGGTCCTCTGCGAGCGCTGTCTTGAGCTCCGCCAACAACTCCGCGCGCGGCTTGATGTCCGTGCGGTGCAGCTGGTTGGCCCACAGCGTGCCGGAATAATCGACATAGAGATCGATGTCGCCGGCCTTGAGCGCCTCGAAGATCACGCTGGAGCCGAGACCCGACCGCGCGGTCGCGGGGAGACCGGCGGCCTGGAGGCGATCCCTCAGCAGGGCCGACAGCACATATTGCTCGGCGAACGTCTTGGCGCCGACGACATAGCTCTGCGACGAGCGTCCCATCGTCGGCACCAGCGTTGCGAGGACCAGCGCCGCGATCCCGATGCCGCCAAGCGCGGCAGGCAGGCGGTTGCGGTGACGCAAGCCGCTCTCGATCAGGCCGAGCAGCTGATCGACGGCGAGCGCGAGCAGGGCCGAGGCAAAGCAGCCGAACAGCACGAACACCCAGTTCTGGGTCTGAAGCCCGGCAAAAATGTAATTGCCGAGGCTGGTCTGCCCGATCGGCGTCGACAGGGTCGCGGTGCCGATCACCCACACCGCCGCGGTGCGGATGCCGGCCATCATCACCGGCAGCGCCAGCGGCAGCTCGACCATGATGAGCGACTGCCGCGCGGTCATGCCGACGCCCTTGGCGGCTTCGATCAGCGCAGGATCGATGCCGTTGAGGCCCGTGATGCCGTTGCGCAGCACCGGCAGCATCGAATAGAGCGCGAGCGCCAGCATCGCCGGCAGGAAGCCGAAAGCGGAGAAGGAGATTCCGAACCAGGCGAGTGTCAAGGACGCGGCCAGCAGCAGCAGCGGATAGAACAGCGCGAGCAGCGCCAGGCCGGGCACCGTCTGCACGATGCTTGCGAGCGCGAGCAGGATGGCGCGCGGCGCCGGGCGGTTGCGCGTCAGGATCGCCAGCGGCAGGCTGACGGCGAGGCCGAGCGCGAGCGCGGCGAGGCTGACCCGAACATGGTTGCCGAGATAGTCGGGCAGATGCGACAGCGCCTCGCCCCAGCGCGGATCGGCGAACAGGCTCATGCCGCACCGCTTTGTGGCAGCAACGCGTTCAGCCGCTCGACCTGGCGCCGCGGCGTGCGCAGCAGCTCCAGCACATAGGCGTCGCTGCTGCTTGAGAGTTCCGCGGGCGTGCCCTGCGCCAGCAGTCGTCCGCCGCGCATCACCGCGATGCGGTCGGCGAGCAGGATCGCCTCCGTCATGTCATGGGTGATCATGACGGTGGTCAGGCCGAGCTTGCGGTGCAGTTCGCGAAAATCCTCGCCGAGCGCATCGCGGGTGAGGGGATCGAGCGCGCCGAACGGCTCGTCCATCAGCACGATGCGGGGCCGTGCCGCGAGCGCCCGCGCCACCCCGACGCGCTGGCGCTGGCCGCCGGAGAGCGCCTCGGGCAGGCGATCGCGATGCGCGCGACGGTCGAGTTGCACGAGCTCGAGCAGCTCGTCGACCCGCGCGGTGATGTCCGCTGCCGGTGCGCCCAGCAGCCTTGGCGTGATCCCGATATTGTCGGCGACGCTCAGATGCGGAAACAGCCCGCCGCTTTGGAAGACGTAGCCGATCCGGCGCCGCAGCGCGACCGGATCGACGGTTTGCACATCCTCGCCCTCGACCGTGATGGTGCCGGCATCGGCCTCGATCAGCCGGTTGGCGAGCCGCAGCAGCGTGGTCTTGCCGGAGCCGGAGCCGCCGACGATGGCCAGAAATTCGCCCTCGGCGATGTCGAGCGACACATCGTCGACGGCCTTGAGTGAGCCGAAGTTCTTGCTGACGTGGGAATAGCCAATCATCGGCCTGGAAGACATTGGGCGGGGCTCACTCTCTTACCCTCCCCCTCCAGGGGAGGGTAAGAGCACGGCAGGACCCATGCGTAGCACGCTTGGCGGCTCGATTGAACTTGGCCGCGCGAGCGGCTAAGGCATCGGGCCAAGTTCGGAGGGAACACATGACGACGCCCACGGCAGTGGCGCTGGAAGACGCCAAGGTCGCGTTCCGGCTGGGGGACGACCGGGTCTATACGGCGGTGGAGAAGGCGCATCTTTCGGTGGCGCAGGGCGAGTTCGTTGCCATCGTCGGGCCGACCGGCTGCGGGAAATCGACGCTGCTCAACGTCGCGGCCGGCCTGCTCAAGCCCGCCGCCGGCAGCATCAAGATTTTCGACCGGCCGCTCGCGGGGCTGAACCGGGACGCCGGCTACCTGTTCCAGGCCGATGCGCTGTTCCCCTGGAAGACCGCGCTCGACAATGTCGCGATCGGGCTCGAAATCGCGGGCACGTCCCGCGCCGAGGCACTGCAACGTGCGCAAAAATGGCTGACCTCCGTCGGCCTCGGCGCCTTCGCCAACCGCTATCCGCACATGCTCTCCGGCGGCCAGCGCAAGCGCGTGGCGCTGGCACAGGTGCTGATCCGCGACCCAAAGATACTCCTGATGGACGAGCCGTTCGGGCCGCTCGATGCGCAGACCCGCCAGGTCATGGGCAATCTGCTGCTCGACCTCTGGAACGCCGACCGCAAGGCCGTGCTGTTCGTGACCCATGATCTCGAAGAGGCGATCGCGCTCGCCGACCGCGTCGTGATCATGTCGGCGGGGCCGTCCTCGCGCATCATCGGCGACTGGCGCGTGAGCTTGCCGCGCCCGCGCGATATTTTCGAGGTGCGGCTGGACAAGGAGTTCCATGCGCTCCACCGCGAGATCTGGAGCGTGCTCAAGGACGAGGTGATGAAGGGCTACGCGCAATCGACCCAAGCGGCGGAGGCGATCTGATGTCGCGCGTGACGCTGCTTGCGCTGCAAGTCCTGGTCGCTGTCGTCTGCCTCGTACTGTGGCAGCTCTTTGCGACCGTGCCGGTGTTCGGAAAAATCCTGTTGCCGCCGTTCTTCTTCTCCAACCCGGTCGACGTGTTCAGCCAGATCGTCAAATGGTTCTCGTCCGGCGTGATCTGGAAGCATCTTGGCATCACGTTGACGGAATCGATTCTGGCGTTCGTGATCGGATCGCTCGGCGGCGTGCTGGTCGGCTTCTGGTTCGCGCGCCAGCCGCTGGTTGCCGCGGTGTTCGACCCCTACGTCAAGATGGTCAACGCGCTGCCGCGCGTCGTGCTTGCGCCGATCTTCGCGCTGTGGCTGGGCCTCGGCATCTGGTCCAAGGTCGCGCTCGGCGTGACGCTGGTGTTCTTCATCGTGTTCTTCAACGTCTATCAGGGCGTCAAGGAGGTCAGCCGCACCGTGCTCGACAATGGCCGCATGCTCGGCATGAGCGAGCGGCAGCTGATGCAGCACGTCTATTGGCCGTCGGCGCTGTCGTGGATGTTCTCGTCGCTGCACACCTCGGTCGGCTTCGCCGTGGTCGGCGCGGTCGTCGGCGAATATCTGGGATCGGCGGCGGGGCTCGGCTATCTGATCCAGCAGGCCGAAGGCATCTTCGACGTCGCCGGTGTGTTCGCCGGCATGTTCGTGTTGTCGGCCTTCGTCATCCTGATCGACTTCGGGGTGACGCTGGTTGAGCGCAGGCTGCTGGTCTGGCGCCCGACCGTGGACGGGCGGGGGTAGGCCGCCTCGTTTGGCTGCTGACGTTTATGTGATTGACCGCCCGGAATAGAACGCGCGGCCATACGTCATACCCCCATGCAACCACCTGCATGGGAGTTCAGGATGCCCCCCTCACAGTTTCGCCGCGCCGTAGCGGCTCTTGCAAGCAGATGCCGATGGCCCAGGCCCGGCCTCGGCACGGCGTTCCTTGCCGCGCCAATTCTGGTCGCGTCCGTACTCCCGCTGCTCGTGTTCGCGCATGAATCCCATCCGGCCGCCGCGCCGGCCGCGGTGGGCACGGAGGAGCGTGCGTTTTTGGAAGAAAACGAAGCGGCGATGACCAAGATGATGAACGACATGGCGGCCAAGCCGACCGGCGACATCGATCGCGACTTCGTCGCAATGATGAGCCCGCATCATCAGGGCGCGATCGACATGGCGGTCATCGAATTGCGCTATGGCAAGAACGAGCAGCTGCGGCGCATCGCCCAGGAAATCATCGTCGACCAGATGCAGGAGATCGCGGCCATGAAGCTCGCGATCGGCGAGCCGGCGACAGACACCACGCCCGCCCCGACCCAACCGCCCTCAGCTCCCAACACAACCGTTCATCATCATCCGGGCATGCAGATGGATATGTCCACGGGAATGAAGAAGTAGGAGTCGCAGATGCAGACGTCACGAAGCACTATGATGAAGAGCATTTTCCTGGCGGCCACGATGCTTGCGACGGGTTCGATCGCGTGGGCGGGGCAGGCGCCGGGCGCGCTGTCCGGCCCCGATATTCCGATCAGCCATCACGACCGCGTCTACGCGGCGGAGCAGTTCTCGAATACGGTTTCGGTCACCGATCCGGTCGACAACAAGCTGCTTGGCGTGATCCGGTTGGGCGACCCGCAGCCCGGCAATTTCAGCCCGCTCTACAAGGGCCAGGTGCTCGTACATGGCATGGGCTTCTCGCCCGATCACAAGACGCTCGCCGTGGTGTCGATCGGCTCGAATTCGGTGAGCTTCATCGACACCGCGACCAACGCGGTCAAGCATATCACTTACGTCGGACGATCGCCGCACGAGGCGTTCTTCACGCCGGACGGCAAGGAAGTGTGGGTCACCGTTCGCGGCGAGAACTACATCTCCGTCATCGATCCGATCAGCTTCAAGGAGAAGACCCGCATCACGACCCCGAACGGGCCGGGCATGCAGATTTTCTCACCCGACGGCAAATACGGCTACATCTGCTCGTCGTTCAATCCCGAGACCGACGTCGTCGCGGTGGCCGAGCACAAGATCGTCGCCACGGTGAAGCAGGAGAGCCCATTCTGCCCGAACATCGCGGCGACGCCGGATGGAAACCAGGTGTGGTTCACGCTGAAGGACGTCGGCCGGACACAGGTGTTCAACGCCAAGCCACCGTTCAACGCGATCAAGACGATCGATACCGGGCCGATCACCAACCACGTCAATTTCGCGCACACTGCCAAGGGCACGTTCGCCTACGTCACCATCGGTGGCCTGAACGAAGTAAAGGTGTTCCGCACCGACGATTTCTCGCAGGTCGCAACGATCCCGGTCCGCAATCTGCCGCACGGCGTCTGGCCGTCCGGCGATGGCACACGCATCTATGTCGGGCTGGAGAACGCCGACGCGCTCGCGGCCATCGACACGGCGACCAATAAAGTGGTCGGGAACGTTCCGATCGGCCAGGCGCCGCAGGCAATCGCGTATGTTCCAAATGCCGCGCCTAACCCTGATGACCGCCAGAATTTGCAGGCACTCGGCGTTGCCGGCCAGGTCGCTCATCTCACGCTTACGTCGAAGGACGGTGCAAAGGACGGCATGGCGCCGACCAGCGTGTCGCTGTTCGATCAAGGCCTGATTCAGATCTTGCAGGCTTCGGTGACGGGACTTCAGCCCAAGCAGAAATATGTGCTTGCCCTGGCGGAACATGGCGACGGAAGCGGCCCGTTGCAGCCGTTGGCGGCGTTCATGACCAATCCGGCTGGATCTGCCATCGTCAATGTGGCCGGTCCGATCCGGCAGATCGTCGACCAGTCCGCCGCTGAAGCAAGGCGGTACCTGGTGATTGCGGCCGGCGACGCGGCCATGCCTGGTGAGGCGGTCCAGATCGAGGCGCGATGACGCGCCGTCCGACGTCGGCAAAGGGCAGGTGGAGCGCCTCGTGAAGGACATGCTGGTTCAGGTCGGGCCGCTTATCCCCGCGCTCCGCCGCTACGCGCGCGCGCTTTTGCGCGATCGCGTGGCTGCCGATGATCTGGTTCAGGATTGCCTGGAACGTGCCGTCAGCCATTGGCATCAGCGGCGCGACGGCAGCGTGCGCGCCTGGCTGTTCAGCATCCTCCACAATCTGGCGGTCACGCAATTCCGCCAGGCGACGGCGCGGGGCAGGCATATGCCGATCGACGATGCAGGCGAGCGTGAGCTTGTCAGTGCCGCCGCGCAGGAGCACAGGCTGATCTATCGGGATGTCCTGAAAAAGCTTGCGAGACTGCCGGAAGAGCAGCGTGCCGTGTTGTTGCTTGTTGCGGTTGAGGATCTATCCTACGCGGACGCCGCGGGAGTGCTGAAGATCCCGGTCGGGACCGTGATGTCACGCCTGTCGCGCGCGCGGGAGAGGCTATTGCAGGAGATGGAGGGCGTGGCTCCAGGGAACGTCGTGGCATTGCGGGGCGTGAAATGAACCGCCGGCCGATCACCGAGGATGATCTCCACGCCTATGTCGACCAGGCGCTCGAGCCTGAGCGGCGCGCGGAGGTCGCATCCTATCTGGACGATCATCAGGATGTCGCCGCGCGCGTTGCGGCCTTCGCCACCCAGCGGGAGGAGCTGCGCGGGGCATTTGCGTCGATCGCCGACGAGCCGTTGCCGGCCGAGCTGAATCTGTCGCACACCATCGAGAGCCGGAGGCGGTCTCCCATGCGGGCGTGGTGGGTGATCGCTGCGATGTTGCTTCTCGGCATCGGCGGTCTCGGCGGATGGACCATGCGCGGCGTCTTGCAGGAGGGCTCGAACGGACTGTCTGCGCTGGCACAGGAGGCGGCCTATTCGTATGGCGTTTACGCACCGGACCGCGTGCGGCCGGTCGAGATAAGGGCGTCCGACAGTGCCGAGCTCACGCAATGGGTCTCCAGGCGGTTGAAGCAGCCGGTCAAGGTGCCGGATCTCTCTGTATCCGGCTATCGTCTGATGGGCGGTCGCCTGGTTGCGACGTCGCACGGCCCGGCCGCGATGTTCATGTACGATGACGATCACGGCGACCGGCTTGTCGTGCTGACGCGTCCGATGAGCAACCGCAATCTGGATACGCCGATGATGCCGCAATCGACCGGCGATGTCGCGGGCTTCGTGTGGGCGGATGGCGGCATGGGTTACACGCTCGTCGGCCAGCTTCCGGGCGACACCCTCAAGCCGATCGCGAACGAGATCCGGAAGCAGACGCGCCCGATCTAGCCTCGAAACTGACGAAATGGGCCCGCACGGCAGTGCGAGCCCGAACGTTCAACCGGCCCGAGTTGCGGGGAGCCTAGTCCAGCAGCTTGGTGTCATCGGGCGCCTGCGGCGGCGTCTTGATCGCGATCGCCTTGACCTGACCGCTGATCGGCTTGGTGCCGCCATGCGGGGTGCCCTTGGGGATGATGACGAGGTCGCCGGGTTTCACCGTCACCTCCTTGTCGCCGAGCCAGATCGTCCCGGTCCCGTCCAGGATGTACTGGATCTCGTTGGTGTTGGGATGCATGTGCTTGGGCACATTGCCGACCTGGATCGAGATGGTGGCGCCGTCGGCGCTGGCGAACATCTTGGAACGGTAGCCGACATTGTTGGCGGGGCCGAGTGCGTCGCCTTCCATCTCGCCGGTGTGGATGATCTGCGCGGTGACGTTCTCGGCGGCCAGCGCCGGCCGGAGCAGTTGGTTCGCGCCGCATCCGGCGGCAAAGGCGGCGGCGATCGACAGGCCGATTGCAAGGCGCTTCATGGATGATCCTCCCCATCAAGAATTGTTCTTGTGGACCCATGCTATTGCGCCGAAAGGCCGATGGCGAGTCGCACTTTGGCAGTGCTTCTCAAGCCAATCCTGCTGCTCTATGGTGCCGCCAGCCGAACGGAGGAAACCAATGAAGAACACAATTGCCAGGCTCGCCGGCGCGCTGCTCGCGCTGACGCTCACCACCGGTCTTGCCGCGGCGCAAAGCAAGGTGACCATCGCGATCGGAGGCGGCGCCTGCCTGTGCTATCTGCCCACGGTGCTGGCCAAGCAACTCGGCGAATACGAGAAGGCGGGCCTCAATGTCGAGCTCGTGGACCTCAAGGGCGGCTCGGACGCGCTGAAGGCCGTGCTCGGCGGCAGCGCCGACGTGGTCTCCGGCTATTTCGACCATTGCGTCAACCTTGCCGCCAAGAAGCAGGAGCTTCAAGCCTTCGTGGTCTATGACCGTTATCCCGGCCTCGTGCTGGTGGTCTCGCCGTCGCACACGAACGAAATCAAGTCGATCAAGGATCTCGCCGGCAAGAAGGTCGGCGTCAGCGCGCCCGGCTCCTCCACCGACTTCTTCCTCAAATATCTCCTGAAAAAGAACGGGCTTGATCCCGCCGGCACCGCCGTGATCGGCGTCGGCCTCGGCGCCACCGCCGTGGCCGCGATGGAGCAGGGGCAGATTGACGCCGCCGTGATGCTCGATCCCTCCGTCACCGTGCTCCAGGGCAGCCACAAGGATCTGCGCATCCTCAGCGACACCCGGACCCAGAAGGACACGCTCGAGACGTTCGGCGGCGAATATCCGGGCGGCGCGCTGTACTCGACCGTGGCCTGGATCAACGGCCACGAGAAGGAAACGCAGGCCCTCACCAACGCAATGCTCGCCACGATCGGCTGGATCCATTCGCATTCGCCGGAGGAGATCATGGCGAAGATGCCGGACGAGATGGTCGGCAAGAACAAGGAGCTTTATCTCGCCGCGCTGAAGAACACGATCCCGATGTTCTCCGAAACCGGCAAGATGGACCCGAAGGGCGCGGATGCGGTGCTCGCGGTGTTCAGCGTCGGCTCGCCCGAGGTGGCCGCTGCCAAGATCGACGTCAGCAAGACCTTTACCAACAAGTATGTCGATCAGGCCAAGAAGATCACGGGGAATGCCAAATAACTGACGCGAAGGCATTGTAATCAGCTGTCATGACGTCATTGGTCATTCATCGCGTCACGACGCTTGATCTTGCCGTGCGGCCAATCGCCTGGCCGTTCGCGGAGGAACGCCGCGCCGAGATCGCGGCGCATTTCGCCGAGAAGCAGCGCGAGCGGCCGAAGATGTGGAACGGCCGCGTCCTGCTCGGGCGCGATGCCGTGTTCACGGACGGCCATCTCGCCGCGACCTATTTCGAGACGGATTTCGCGAGCTTCCTTGCCTGGCGCGACTGGGGCTTTCCCGACAAGGCCGTGTTCAACGGTTTTGGCATGGGCGCGCTGCGCGCCTCCGACGGCGCCTTCATCATGGGCGAGATGGCGCAGCACACCGCCAATGCGGGCCGCATCTATTTCCCCTCGGGCACGCCCGATCTGGACGACGTCAGTGACGGCGCGCTCGACATTCCCGGCAGTGTCATCCGCGAACTCGGGGAAGAGACCGGCTTGACCGCGGCCGACTACCGGACCCAGCCGGACTGGCACTGTGTCGTCACTGGTCCGTCGATTGCAATGATTCAAATTATCAACCTGGACATGCCGGGTGACGTAGCCCGGGCCCGGATCGAGGCCAACCTCGCCCGCGAAGCCGAACCGGAGTTGTCGGCCATTCATCTCGTGCGCGGGATGAGTGATCTCACGCCGACCATGCCGCGATTTGTCACGGCCTTTATCGAGCAGCAGTTCGCGTCGCGCTGAAGCGCGAGGCTTGACATCGCTGCCCCCAGCCCATGTGATGGGCCAAAAAGCAAAAGCAACAAGACTGCAATGCACAATCGTCCAGGGAGGTTTTGATGCGCCTGCGCATGGCTGCCCGCTTGGTACGTGGGCTGTTGGTCGCGATATCAGCGACGGGCTTGATGGCTTCGGCCCAGGCTCAAGAGAAGAAGATCAAGATCGGCGTTGTTTTCGACCTGACCGGGCCTCTCGCGGGCGGTGGATCTGAGCTCGGCTATATCGGCGCAAAAATTATTCTCGACCATTTCGCCAAGACCGGCGTCGAAGGCTACAAGATCGAGGCGGTCTACGCCGACGCTCAGAGCAAGCCCGACATCGCCATCAACGAATCCGTCCGCCTGCTCGAGCAGGAGAAGGTGGACATGGTGCTCGGCTTCTTCTCCTCGGCACAATGCGTGCCGGTCGCCGCCCGCGTCGAGCAGCTCAAGAAGTTCATGTGGATGACGACCTGCATCTCGTCGGCCGTGTTCAACGACAAGGGCTACAAATACGTGTTCCGCCCGCAGGCGAGCGGCGACCAGTTCGGCATGATGACGATGGATTTCATCGCGCAGAATGCCAAGGCGAAGTTCGACAAGGAGCCGAAGGACCTGCGCGTCGCCATCATCCACGAGGATGGCGCCTATGGCGTCGACGTCTCAAGGGGCAACGAGGCCGGCGCGAAGAAGGCGGGCTTCAACGTCGTGATGAAGGAAGGCTATTCGGCGACTGCGCCCGATCTCTCCGCGCTGGTGACCAAGCTGAAGCGTGCCAAGCCAGATGTCATTTTCCACACCGGCTACAACCCTGACATCACGCTGCTGCTGCGCCAGGCCCGCGAGCAGGGGCTGAAGTTCGGCGCGCTGATGGGCCATGGTGCCGGCTACGGCGTCTACGAGAAGCTGAAAGAGGGGATGGGAGCTGACGCCACCTACATCTTCAACACCGACCCGATCTCGATCTGGCTCGCCAACCAGAAGACCATGGATCCGAAGCTCCCGCCCGTGATCAAGATGGTCGGCGAGGAGTTCGACAAGATCAGGCCCGGCGTTGCCATCCGCTCCGCGCATGTCGGCATCGGCGCGTCCAACACTTACGTGTTCATGAGTGATGTGCTGCCGCGCGCGATCAAGAAGTATGGCGGCGTCGATCCCGACGCGCTGCGCAAGGCCGCGCTCGACACCGACATCCCCGAAGGCGGCACGATGCTCGGCTTCGGCGTCAAGTTCTACGGCGAGGGCACGCCGATGGCCGGGCAGAACGAGCGGTCGTTCCCGGTCGTGATCCAGTACATCGACGACAAATCCTCTGTGGTGTGGCCCAAGAGTCAGTCGCAGCGCGAGGCTGTGCTGCCGCTGCCGAAGGGCACCACCTACAGCAACCAGTAGCGGCGGAGCAGGACGGTGCTGGAAGTCAGCGGGCTGGTGAAGCGGTTTGGTGGCTTCACCGCCGTCAACAACGTGTCGTTTCGGGTCGATCAGGGCGAGATCCTCGGCCTGATCGGCCCCAACGGCTCGGGCAAGAGCACGATCTTCAACATGCTCTCCGGCACGCTGGCGCCGACATCCGGCTCGATCCTGTTCGGCGGCGCCGAGATCGCGGGCCTTGCGCCGCACCGGATCATCAACAGCGGCATCGGCCGCACCTTCCAGATTCCGCGGCCGTTCCGACGCCTGACAATCTTCGAGAATGTCGCGCTGGCCGGGTTCTACGGCCAGGGCCGCCACAGTCGTGCCAGGGCGGAGGAGGCGGCCGAGCGGTCACTTGCGATGGTGGGCTTGCCGACCGATCGCCATGCCAGCGTCGATGGACTCGGGGCGGCCGGCCTGAAGAAGCTCGAATTGGCGAAAGCGCTTGCCACCGCGCCAAAACTGTTGCTCGCCGACGAGAGCCTCGGCGGTCTCGACGAGACCGAGATGGACCAGGCGGCGGACATGCTGCGCAACATCCGTGACGAGCTCGGCATCACCATCATCTGGGTCGAGCACATCATGGGCGTGCTGATGCGCGTCGTCGACCGCGTGATGGTGCTCGACCATGGCGAGAAGATCTCGGAAGGGTTGCCGAGCGCGGTTGCCGGCGACCCGCGCGTCATCGAGGTCTATCTCGGCACCGATGCCGAGACCACGCAGGCCGCGGCGGCGGAAGCGCGCCGCCGCTCGGGAGGCTAGACGATGCTGGAGCTTCGTTCGGTCAGCGCGGGTTACGGCACATTCCAGGCGCTGTTCGACGTCAATCTCGACGTGAAGGCCGGCGAGGCCGTCGGCGTCATCGGTCCGAACGGCGCCGGCAAGACCACCCTGATGCGCGTCATCTCAGGCCTGATCCGTCCCACGCGCGGGTCGATCAGGATGGAGGGCGTCGATGTCGTGGCGACGCCGCCGCACAAGATCGTTAGCCTCGGGATCGCGCATGTGCCGGAGAACCGGCGGCTGTTTCCGCAGCTCACGGTCGACGACAATCTCAAGATGGGCGCCTTCATGAAGGAAGCGCGCGGCCACTATGCCGAGCGGCTGGATGTCGTGTTCGACCTGTTTCCGCGCCTGAAGGAACGCCGCCACCAGATGGCCGGCACCATGTCCGGCGGCGAGCAGCAGATGTGCGCGATCGGCCGCGCGCTGATGTCGAATCCAAAACTCCTGCTGCTCGACGAGCCGTCGGCGGGGCTGGCGCCGGTCGTGGTGCAGCAGGTGTTCGAGCTGGTGAAGCGGATCCGCGCCCGCGGCCTGACGGTGCTGATCGTCGAGCAGAACGTGCAGCAGGTGCTGAAAGTGGTTGATCGCGCCTATCTGATCGAGGCCGGCGCGATCCGGGCATCCGGCACCTCGGCCGAGATGCTGGCGAGTGACACGGTCAAGGAAGCGTATCTCGGGGTATGAGGTTCATGCAGGCATGCAAGCTTTTTTGGGCATTTTCGACATCTATCTGCTGGAGGCCGTGATCAACGGCATCCTGCTTGGCGGCGTGCTGGCGCTGCTCGCGCTCGGGCTCAACTTGATCTTCGGCGTCATCGACGTGACCTGGATCTGCTACGCCGAGCTCGTGATGATCGGCATGTACGCCATGTATTTCATCGTGCAGTATTACGGCCTCAGCTACTTCATCGCAGCGCCGTTCACCATTTTGCTCGTCGCGATCCTCGGCGCCGCGCTGCACTACCTCGTGATCGCGCCGCTGCTTACCGCGCCGCCGATCAACCAGCTGCTTGCGACAGGCGGGGTTCTGTTCGTGCTCCAGAGCTTTGCTACCGTCGCCTTCGGCATCGATTTCCGCAATCTCGGCATCCGCCTGCCCGTGCTCGCCTTTGGCGACATGAATTTCAGTTACGCACGTTTGCTGTCCTTTCTGGCCGCGCTGGTCGGCATGATCGCAGTGTACCTGTTCATGACGCGCACCTTCACCGGCACCGCGATCCGCGCCATCTCCCAGGACCGGCAGATCATGGCGCTGATGGGCGTCGACACGAAGAGAATGTATCTCATCACCTCCGCGCTCGGCGGCGCGCTGGCCGGGCTCGCCGCTTGCCTGCTGGTGCTGCAATATGACGTGCATCCCTTCGTCGGCCTCTCCTTCGGACCGATCACCTTCCTGATCTGCGTGCTCGGGGGACTCGGCAATTTCATCGGCGGCTTCATCGCCGCGTTTTTGTTCGCCGAGATCATATCGCTTGGCGGCCTGTTCTCCGATCTCGAATGGGGCTATGTGCTCGCCTTCGCCTTCTTCATCGTCATGATGTTCATCCGGCCCGCGGGCCTGCTTGCGAGGCGCCGATGATGGGGCAGGGCCGGCTTGTGGCGTGGGCAATCGGGCTTGCAGCATTGATCGCGCTGCCCTTCGTCTATCGCGATCCCTATCATCTGCACATCCTGGTGCTGATCCTGATCTGGTCGTTCGCCTATACGTCGTGGTCGATAATGGGGCGGTTTGGCCTGGTCTCGCTCGGCCATGGCGGCTTCATGGGGATCGGCGCCTATGTCACGGCGCTGCTCTGGAATCATCTCGGCGTGTCGCCCTGGATCGGCATTCCCGTCGGCATGGCCGCGGCCGGGGTGCTGGCGCTGATCGTCGGCTATCCCTGCTTCCGCTTCCGCATCACCGGGCACTATTTCGTGCTGGTGACGCTGGCGCTCTCCGGCATCGTGCTCCAGGTCATCACGGCCACGCGCGACTATACCGGCGGCTCGCTTGGCTATACGCCGAACCGCGCGTCGGGCAACAAGCTGCTTGCGCTGCAATTCGACGACAAGACGACCTGGTACCTGATCGCGCTTGGCGTGTGGCTGGCGGGCATTGTCGTCTGGCACTTGATCGACCGCAGCATGAGCCGCTACGCGCTGGAGGCGATCTCGGAGGACGAGGACGCCGCGGCCGCCGCCGGCGTCAACGTCACCGCGGAGAAGCTGAAGATTACGCTGATCAGCGCATTGATGACGGCGCTGGCGGGCTCGATCTACGTCCAGTACCAGATGTTCATCACGCCCGACACGGTCAGCGGCATCGCGGTGTCGCTCCAGATGGTGTTCGCGGCCATCGTCGGTGGCCTGTTCGTCTCGCTCGGGCCGACCGTCGGCGCGGTCATCACCATCCTGCTCGCAGAGACCTTACGGATCGGCTTCGGGACCAAGGCGGTGGGCTGGGACAATCTCGTCTACGGCGTGCTGCTTGTGCTCTTCATCATATTCCTTCCGAAGGGCATCCTTGGTAGCGTGCTCGACCGATTGAAGCCGCAACGCAAGGTGTCCCGCGCTCATGAGCAAGAAGCCATCCAAATCGCTCGCCCAGGAACTTGACCGCTACATCACGCCGTTCCGTTACGACGGATCGGGCAAGTTTCACCTCAAGGATTACAAGACCAACGAGAAGGGCGATCTCGACAAGGAGAAGGCGCTGGAGATTCTCGACGCCAACAAGAAGCGGATGATCGAGTTTCAGGAGAAGCTCTACGCCCAGGACCGCTGGTCGGTGCTGATCGTGCTCCAGGCCATGGACGCCGGCGGCAAGGATTCTGCGATCAAGGCGATCTTCGAGGGCATCAATCCGCAGGGCTGCGAGGTCCATGCTTTCAAGGCGCCGAGCACCAAGGAGCTCGATCACGATTTCCTCTGGCGCCACGCGATCGCGCTGCCCGAGCGCGGCCATATCGGCATCTTCAACCGCTCCCATTACGAGGAGTGCCTGGTCACGCGGGTGCATCCGGAGATTCTTGCCAAGCAGAAGCTGCCGCAAAGGCTCGTCACCAAGAACATCTGGAAGGAGCGGTTCGAGGACATCTCCGCCTTCGAGCGCCACCTCAGCCGCAACGGCACGGTGGTTCTGAAATTCTTCCTCAATCTATCCAAGGAGGAGCAGCGCGAGCGCTTCCTTGAGCGGCTCGAGGAACCGGCCAAGCAGTGGAAGTTCTCGATGGACGACATCAAGGAGCGCGCGCTGTGGCCGCGCTACCAGGCGGTCTATCAGGACATCGTCCGGCATACGGCAACGTCGCACGCGCCCTGGTATGTCGTGCCGGCCGACCACAAATGGTTCGCGCGCGTCGTGATCGGCTCGGCGATCGTCGCGGCGCTCGAAAAGCTGGACCTGCGCTTCCCCCGCGCCGACAAGGCCTCGGTGGCGGAGTTCGACGAGGTGCGCAAGGCGCTGGAGCGCGAGGGGAAGGGAGGCAGAAAGCCCGCAAAGTGACCGCCCGTGAGACCAGCAACCAGAAGAACGTCAACTTCGCGCTTCAGGGCGGCGGCGCGCACGGCGCCTTCGTCTGGGGCGTGCTGGACCACGTGCTCGAGGACGGCAGGCTCGCCATCGAGGCGATCAGCGCTACAAGCGCGGGCGCGATGAATGCGGTGGTGCTGGCCTCAGGCATGGCCATCGGCGGAGCCGAGGGGGCGCGGCAGAACCTGCATGCGTTCTGGTACGAGGTCTCGCGGATGGATCAGGTCTATGACCTGTTCTCGCCACTCAACCAGTTGATCCAGGCCCTCAAGCTGCCGCCGGAATATCACCCTGTCCATGCTTTCATCCACACGCTGACGCACACGGTGCCGCCGAACCTGCTCAACCCCCTCCACTTCAATCCGCTCCGGTCGTTGCTGCTACGCGTGGTCGATTTCGATCGGCTCAATTCATCGCCGGACGCACCGCAGCTATTTCTCAACGCCACGAATGTTCGTACCGGCAAGATCAAGGTGTTCCAGACGCCGCTGCTCAGCGCGGAGACCGTGCTCGCCTCGGCCTGTCTGCCGCCATATTTCCAGGCGGTCGAGATCGACGGCGAGCATTATTGGGATGGCGGCTATCTCGGAAATCCCGCGATCTTTCCGCTGATCTATCGAAAAGGTAGCCAAGACGTCATCATCGTGCAGGTGACCGCGATCCGGCGTGACGAACTGCCGGCGAGCGCCGCCGACGTTCTCCATCGCATCAACGAGATCAGCTTCAATTCGTCACTGATGCGTGAGATGCGCGCGATTGCCTTCGCTACCCGGCTGATCGATAATGGCGAGCTCGATCGCAACACGCACAGCCGCATGTTCATGCACTGGATTGGAAACGACCAATTGATGTCGCAGCTCGGAACGGCCACGCAGTTCCATCCCGAATGGAGCCTCTTGTGCCGCCTGCGTGACGAGGGGCGCGAGGCCGCGCGAATCTGGCTGACGCAAAACTTTGACTGGATCGGCAGCTCGTCGACGGTTGATTTGACTGAAATGTTTCTCTGATTTCGAGGTTGTCGTGTACAAGCCTGCTGTCGTCGTTTCCCTGTTCGCCGCGCTCTTGATCGCCGGTTCCGCGCGCGCCCAGACCTATGGGGGCGATGCGCCGGTCTGCCTGCACGTCTTCGGCGACTTGGAGGGCGAGCGGATGGACTGCATTTTCTCCTCGTTCGCCCAGTGCCAGGCAAGCGCGCAGGGGCGTCCGGCGACATGTCTGACGAATCCGTATTTCGCGCAGGCGCCGTCGGCGAGGACAGGGCGGCGCGTTCGCTAGCGGCGATCCCTAGGGTGGGCAAAGCAAAGCGTGCCCACCAATCTTCATCCGGCGAGAGGTGGTGAGCACGGCGCAAGAGCGCCTTTGCCCACCCTACGATCTCAGCGCGAGCGAAGCTCGTCGCGTCTGAGCAAGCCGACCCTCAATACCCGCGGCCCCACCAGTAGCAGAAGCGCTCGACATTGGCGGGAAGGGCGGTCTCGTAATTCGCCCATTTCTCGTATTTCGGCAGCTTCACTTCCTTCATCGCGGTGTCGAAGCATTTGCCGGCATCGGCGGCCTTCTTCACCTCTGCGGATAGATCTTCCATGTAGGCGATGTCGTCATCGACGTCCTTCTTGGTGCCGAAGCGGCCGCCGGCATAGGGATGGCCGGGGATCATCCGCTCCCAGTCGAGCGACGCCAGCTTCTTCAGCGAGGCGATATATTCCAACGGCGAGGCATTGTCGGGGATGTTGCGGAACTGCACGGACTCGATCGGTGCGAAATCGACGACGAAGACGATCTTCTCCTTCGGCAGCCGCATCACGAGCGAATTGTCGGAATGGTTGCGGCCGACATAGTTCAGCTCTAGCGTGGTGCCGCCGAGCGTGATGCTCTTCTTGTCGCCGATCACCTGGTCCGGCATGACGACGTCGGCGAGCAGCGAATTCTGCTTCTTCAGCTCGAGCAGACGCTCCTTGGTCCGCCGGTGCGCGATGAAGGTGGCACCGAGATCCTTGAAGGGCTGGCCACCGGCGATGTGGTCGTAATGGTGGTGGCTGTAGATGACGTATTTGATCGGCTTGTCGGTGACGGCCTTGATGGCGTCGATATAGGGTTTTGCCGGACGCAAATACGAGATCGGGTCGGTCGCGATCACGCCCTGCGGCGTCACGATGAACATCGACTGGTGACCGCCATAGCGGAAGACGTAGACGTTCTCGGTGCCGTCGACCTTTTTGGTCGAGGTCTGCGGCGGGGTCTGCGCGAAGGCTGATCCAGTCAGGAGGGCCGCGACAGCGGCGATGCAAAGTAATGCTTTCATGTCTGGCTTTCTGGAAATGGATGGAATGCGGAAGGCGAATGGACTCTCTGACACAAACGCGGCGGGAGGGAATTTATTCCCTGATCCACTGCGATCAATCTGTCGAGGTGGGAGGGAACACGTCCTCAAATGTGATACCGGCGCCATTGATCCTGCTTGACAGTTTTATGTCACGGGAGGAGCATGGTCTCGGTCGCAAACAAGCGACGCGTTGTCCACCTCAAGAGCAAGGGGAGGTCTATGACACCACCTCCGCAGATCCAGCCGCGTTAAGTGCGATGGAGCTCGTTCGGACTATCGCATAGCGGCAGAAACCGCGAACGGCACGCCGGGTAAAGGTTTAGCGGGCTGCATCAGTGAGGCAAAGCCCCTACCTACCCGGCGCTGTATTTTGCATTACACCGATCGTGTCGGATGGCCGTGATGCGGCCGCCATGACAGGCGCTTTGACATCCTGCTTTCTCCTCCTCCTCGCCGTCATTCCGGGCCGACTCCCGGAATGACGGGAGGATTTTGTTGTGCGCATCGCACATCGATTGATGTCCGGCCGCGCGGAGCCGACGGTTCCCGTTCCTGCATTGCGGCAAATGCCAAGAGAATGTCGCCTCGTTGGCCAACTTCCGACACAGCGCCGGGGCGAATAGCGTCGATACGACATGACGCAGTGCTTCGGCGGCGACAGTCCCGACTCCGCCGGCGCATGCGCTTTTCCAGGGAATCCTCGTGTCGCACAAGCTTGCCCCGGCGTTCCTCGCCGCTCTCTTCATCGCGATCTCATCTCTTTCCACCGTTCGCGCCGAGCCGCCGGCCGCCAACAGGGCTGTCGCACTGTCGCCGGAGGAAGCCAAGCGGGCGCTGGAGACGCTCCAGGACGACAAAAAACGTGCGCAGATGATCGATACGCTGCGCGTGATCGCGAATGTGCCCGGTCAGCAGCAGCCTGTGCCCGCCGCGCCGAAGCAGAAATCGCCGATCCCGCTCTCGGCCGACGGCCTTGGCGCACAGCTCCTGCTCACGGTGTCGGAAGAGATCGGCGAGATCTCGCGCGAGATCGCCGACGTGGCGCGGACGCTGACGCATTTCCCCGCCTTCTATTACTGGATCGTACGGACCGCCAACGATCCCGTCGCCTACAACCTCCTGATCGAGATCGCGTGGAAGCTCGCGCTGGTGCTCGGCTGCGCCATTGCGGCGGAGTGGGTGATCTTCCGCGCGATCCGGCGACCGGTCGCCTTCCTGGAAGGACGCGTCCCGCAAACCGCGCGCCTGCCGGCGCAGGTGCTGCCCATCGCCGATCCGCCGTCATCGGTCGCCGATGTCACGCCTGCGCCCGAACTGCACAAGCGCCGCAACAGTCTCGCACGTGTCTGGCAATTGCTGCTGCGGCTGCCCTTCGTGCTGGGGCGTCTCCTGCTCGAGCTGCTCCCCGTGTTCGTTTTCATCGGCGTCGCAACCGCATTGCTCGGCACGGAGATCGGCGATCCCGCAACCGTCCGCCTCGTGATCCTGGCCGTCGTCAATGCCTATGCCTTCTCGCGCGGGCTCATCTGCGTCGTCCGCGCGCTGGCGGGGCCGTTTGGCCTCGTTCCGGTTCGGGCAGAAACCGCGGCCTATATCGAGATCTGGGCGCGGCGCATCGTCGGCGTCGGCGTCTCCGGCATCGCCTTCGCCAATGTGGCGCTGCTGCTCGGCCTGCATCGTGCCGGCTATGCCGCGCTGCTGCGCATGGTGTTGCTGGTCGTGCATCTCTTCGTCGTCGTCATCATCCTGCAATGCCGCCGCCAGGTCGCCGAAGCCATCCGCGCGCCGGCGGAGCGGCAGGGGATCGCGGCGCGCCTGCGCAACCGCATTGCCGGCGGCTGGCACTATCTCGCCATCGCGCTCGACCTCGCGCTGTGGGCGGTGTGGGCGCTCAACATCCGCAACGGCTATTCGCTGCTACTGCAATATTTCGTCGGCACCGTCGTGGTGGCGCTGATCACGCGCGTCGCCATCATGGTGACGCTGAGCCTGATCGACCGCGGCTTCCGCATCAAGCCGGAGATCCTCCAGCGCTTTCCGGGCCTCGAGATCCGCGCCAACCGCTATCTGCCGCTGTTGCGCAAGATCGTATCCAGCGTGATCGCGTTCATCGGCTTCGTGGCCGTGCTTGAAGTCTGGGGCGTCGACGCCATCGTCTGGTTCTATGGAGGCCAGATCGGCGGCCGGCTGATTTCGGCGGTGGCGACCATCGGCATCGCCGTGCTCATTGCTGCCGCCATCTGGGAAGCCAGCAACGCGCTGCTGGACCGCCAGATCAATACGCTGTCACGCGACGGGCACTACGCCCGCGCGGCGCGCCTGCGCACCTTCCAGCCGATGCTGCGAACGGCGCTGCTCTGCCTGATCGCCACCGTCGTCGGCCTTACCGCGCTGAGCGAGATCGGCGTCAATGTCGCGCCGCTGCTGGCCGGCGCCGGCATCGTTGGCATCGCCATCGGCTTCGGCTCGCAGAAGCTGGTGCAGGATCTCATCACCGGCCTGTTCCTGCTGCTGGAGAACACGGTCCAGGTCGGCGATAACGTCAGCGTCTCCGGCCTCTCCGGCGTGGTCGAGAACGTCTCGATCCGCACCATTCGTCTGCGCGCCGGCGACGGCGCGGTGCACATCGTGCCGTTCAGCGCGGTCACGACCATCACCAATGCCAGCCGCGGCGCCGGCAATGCGTCCGTCAGCGTCAATGTCGCCTACAAGGAAGACACCGACCGCGCCGGCCAGATTCTCAAGGACATCGTCGAGGAGATGCGCCGCGAGCCGGAGTTTCGCGCGGCAATTCGCGGCGACCTCGAACTGTGGGGCATCGACAAGGTCGATGGTGCCATGGTGTCGATCGTCGGCCAGATCCGCTGCACGGAGGCCGGCCGCTGGCCGGTCCAGCGCGAATTCAACCGCCGCATGAAGCTGCGCTTCCAGCAGAACGGCATCGAGGTCGCATCCCCGGTCCAGACCATCCTGATGCAGATCGCGCCGCCGGCTGATGGCGCCGCCAATCTGGCCCCGCGGCGGGCGGCTGGTTAGCCCTCGGCATAATTTCCAGCTTGCCTCTGCCCGCCCGGCAGCGTTCACTCCGGCCCCAGCCCGCTGACAACATGCGGGCGATGAAAAAGGGTGGATGGAATGCAGGGGCTGTGGGCCGGACTACGCGGTCATGTGATCGTCATTTGCACATTGATCGGATGCGCGGCGTGGGCCGTACCGGTGGGCGCCCAGCCGTTCCCGTCGCGCCCCATCACCCTCGTGGTGCCGTTCGCGGCGGGCGGCCCGACCGACACGCTGGCGCGGATCCTGTCCGAGCGGATCGCCGCTCAGCTGCACACGACCGTCGTGGTCGAGAACGTCGCCGGTGCCTCCGGCAGCATTGCGGGCGCCCGCGTCGCGCGCGCGACGCCTGACGGCACGACGATCACCATCGGCCATTGGGGCACGCATGTGCTGAACGGCGCAATCTTCAAGCTGCCCTATGATGTGATCGCCGATTTCGAGCCGGTCGCGACGATCGCGATGGGAACGCAGCTGATCGTTGGCCGGAAGTCGCTCGAGGCCAACAATCTGAAAGAGATGATTGCGTGGCTGAAGGCCAGCCCCGGCAAGGCGACTGCTGGCACGGCTGGTGCCGGCACGGGCGCACACGTCGCGGGCGTCTTCTTCAAGGAGAAGACCGGCACCGATTTCCAGTTCGTGCCCTATCGCGGCGCCGGACCCGCCATGATCGATCTCGTTGCAGGCCAGATCGACATCATGTTCGACCAGGCCTCGAACTCGCTGCCACAATACAAGAACGGCGCGATCAAGGCGTTTGCGGTGACGTCGCCGACGCGGCTCGCCTCCGCGCCTGATATCCCGACCGTCGACGAGGCGGGCCTGCCCGGTCTCTACATCTCCTACTGGCACGGCATCTGGGCACCGAAGAACACGCCGAAGGACATCGTCACGAAGCTCAACGCGGCCATCGTCGCGGTGCTCGCCGATCCATCCGTGAAGCAGCGCTTCGGCGAATTGGGGCAGGAGATACCGCCGACCGAGCAGCAGACGCCCGCAGCGCTTGCGGCCTTCCAGAAGGCCGAGACCGAGAAATGGTGGCCGATCGTGAAGGCCGCGGACATCAAGCCCGAGTAGTCCTGCTACGTTAACCTCTTCTCGCGCGCAAATGCCGGCTTTTCGCGAAATCTCGCTGCGGTGCGAGATCACAATCGAGCCTTGAGTCTCTACGTCCTTGATCTCAGGTGAGCGCTGGCCGACAATGCTTGCCCTTCAATAAGAAACTCCCTGGGGGATTTCGTGAATAGACCTGCTCGGGTCAGCGCCCATTCGACATCATCCGACCCCGCTCACGGCATGACGCTGCTGCGCGATCCCTTGCTCAACAAGGGCACCGCCTTCACGGAAGCGGAGCGCGACGCGCTCGGCCTGCGCGGCCTGCTGCCGCCTTGCGTGCTGACGATGGAGACCCAGGTCGAGCGCGTGCTCACCAATCTGCGCACGCTGCCGACGGACCTTGAAAAATACGTCGCGCTGAATTCGCTGCATGACCGCAACGAGGCGCTGTTCTTCCGCGTCGTCGTCGACAATATCGACGAGATCCAGCCGATCATCTACACCCCGACGGTC
The DNA here is from genome assembly GCF_054061875.1 of Bradyrhizobium sp. S3.7.6. NCBI lineage: Bacteria > Pseudomonadati > Pseudomonadota > Alphaproteobacteria > Hyphomicrobiales > Nitrobacteraceae > Bradyrhizobium > Bradyrhizobium sp. S3.7.6. Next base: position 2,742,959 of record NZ_JBSSEQ010000001.1, read on the forward strand.
GGGCTCGCCTGCCAGAAATACGGCCTGATCTTCCAGCGGCCGCGCGGCATGTTCATCTCATCGCGCGATCGCGGCCAGATCGCCGAGATCCTGAAGAACTGGCCTTATCCGGCCAAGCTGATCGTCGTCACCGATGGCGAGCGCATCCTCGGGCTGGGCGATCTCGGCGCCAACGGCATGGGCATCCCGGTCGGAAAGCTCTCACTCTATTCCGCCTGCGCCGGCGTGCATCCCGAGCATTGCCTGCCGATCGTGCTCGACGTCGGAACCAACAACGATGAGCTCTTGAACGATCCCTATTATCTCGGCCTGCGCGAGCGGCGGCTCACCGGCGAGGCCTATGACAGCTTCGTCGACGAGTTCATGCAGGCTGCGCGAAAGACGTTTCCGGGGGTGCTGATCCAGTTCGAGGATTTCGCCAATCACTCGGCGTTCAAGCTGCTGCACAAATATCGGGACGAGGCCTGCGTCTTCAACGATGACATCCAGGGCACCGCGGCCGTGGCGCTCGCCGGGCTGTTCTCGGCGTTGCGCGTCAATGGCGGCAAGCTCAGGGATCAGCGCATCCTGTTCCTCGGTGCAGGCGAGGCGGCAACCGGCATCGCCGATCTCGTCGTCTCCGCCATGATGGCGGAGGGGATTTCCGAGGCGGAAGCTCTCCGGCGCAACTGGCTGGTGGATTCCCGCGGCCTCGTCGTCGGCGGCCGTGACGGCCTCTCTGGCCATAAGCTGCGCTATGCCCATGCCGGCCAGGCGCCGATCGCCGATTTCCTCACCGCGATCAAGACGCTGAAGCCGACGGCGATCATCGGTGTCGCCGCGGTCGGCGGCGCCTTCACGCCCGAGGTGCTCAAGGCGATGGCCGCGCTCAACGAGCAGCCGATCGTGTTCGCGCTCTCCAACCCGACCTCGAAGGCCGAATGCTCGGCCGAGGATGCCTACCGCTATACCGAGGGCCGCGCACTGTTCGCCTGCGGCAGTCCCTATGATCCGGTGAAGCTCAACGGCCGCACCTTCGTGCCGCGCCAGGGCAACAACTCCTACATCTTCCCCGGCGTTGGCCTCGGCGTCATCGCCAGCCGTTCGCGCCTGGTGACGGACGAGATGTTCATGGCGGCCGCCCATACGCTCGCCGATTGCGTCGGCAAGGAGGACCTCGCGCAGGGCAGCCTCTATCCGGCACTCCCTCGCATTCGCGAGGTTTCGGCCCGCATCGCCGTTGCGGTGGCAGACGTCGCCTACCAGCGCGGTCTCGCCGACGGACCCGCTCCCAACGACGTGAAGGGCCTGGTCCAGTCCCAGATGTACGAGCCGCAGTACTGACTGCCTCCACATCGTCATGGCCGGGCTAAACACTTGTCCCGGCCATCCACGCTTTGCCGCGCGGGACGAAGAACGTGGATGCCCGGGACAAGCCCGGGCATGACGGCATAGCAACACCATTTCAGGTGGAATCGCCGTTGCGCGGCGCGGCCGCATATGCGACGATCTGTAGCGTTACAAGAAAACTCAATCCGCAAGGTCAGATGCCATGGACGATCGTTTGCCCGAACTGGGCGACCTCGAGCACGAGGTCATGCAATTGGTTTGGGCCCATGGTCCCGTTACGGCCGAGGTCGTGCGCGAGCGGCTGTCGCGGCGTCTGAAGGAATCCACGGTCCGCACGGTGCTGCGCCGGCTGGAAGAAAAGGGCTATGCTCGGCACACCGTGGACGGACGCACCTATGTCTACCACGCTGCGGAAGAGCGCGCGCGGGTCGCGGCCAAGGCGGTGCAGCGTATCGTCGACTGGTTCTGCAACGGCTCGATGGAGGAAGTCCTCGTCGGTATGGTGGACAATGCGATGCTCGACCAGCAGCAGCTGCGTACACTGGCCGACCAGGTGGCCAAGGCGAAGAAGGCGAGGGGAGTGAAGAAAGAATGATCGCAACTCTGGCTGAGGCGGCGCTACGCTCCTTCGTGCTGGGAGGCGTCGTCTGGTTCGGTCTCAACCTGTTTCGCGTGCGCAATCCGCACGTCCACATGACGGCGTGGGTCGTCGTGCTGCTGGCATCGCTGGCGATGCCTTTCGTGATGCACTGGCCGACGCTGACGATCACCCGGATGCCTCTGCCGGTATCCGTGCCGGATGATTTCCTGCCGGCCGACATCTCGATGCTGGAGGCCCCGCAACCCGCGCTGCCGATTCCGCCGGGCGCTGCTGTCGTGGCGCCGGCAAAAGCTGCTGTATCGATCAATTGGTGGCTGGTCGCCACCATCGTCTATGCCGGCGTCGCCGGCGCGTTGCTGCTGCGGCTGGCCATCGGTCTCTGCCTGACTTGGCGTCTGGCACGCGCGGCAAGGCCGATGAGCGGCCCGCAGCTGATCGACGCCGACGTGCGCGTCAGCCGCGAGGTCGGCGGGCCCGTCACGTTCGGCTCGACCATTCTGGTGCCGCCGCAGTTCTCCGGCTGGGATGCGAAGAAGCGCCTCGCGGTGCTCGCGCATGAGGGCGCGCACGTCGCCAATCGCGATTTCTACGTCCTGCTGCTCGCCTCGCTCAACCGTGCAGTGTTCTGGTTCAGTCCGTTCTCGTGGTGGCAGCTCGCGCGCCTTGCCGAGCTCGCCGAGATCATCAGCGACGCCGAGGCGATCGAAGTCATCGACGACCGGTGGTCCTATGCCGAAATCCTGCTCGATGTCGCAACCAGCGAAAATCCGCGGCCGGTGGAGCTCGCGATGGCGCGGGTATCGACCGTGCGCGCACGCGTTGAGCGCATCATCGCGGCCGCCGCCATGCCCGTCGCGGTCGGCTGGCGCAAGCGGCTGTGGATCGCAGCCGCGATCATTCCGGCTGTGATCGTGTCCGCCGGCATGATCGCCTATCGCACCCCGGATCCCGTGCCCGTCGCCGCGGATACCGGCGAGGTGCCGGCCCAGCATTACCGCCCCTTCGTCAATTTCTACGCCATGGGTCCTGCCTCGGTGTTCGCCATCTTCCGCGAGGGCGACGACCTCTACGGCCAGCTCACCGGACAGCGCAGGCTGCGCCTGACGGTTGGCAGTGACGGCACCGCGGCCTACGCGGCCTCGTCCGGCGAGATCACGTTCCCGCTCGATGCGGAGCGCCGCTCCTCCGAGCTGACGCTGCGCATGAACGGCCGCGATATCCGCGCGGTTCGCGTCGCCGAGATGCCGACGGCGGCCGTCGATCCCGCGTCGCTCGATCAATATGTCGGCTGGTACAGGATCGCGCCGAACCGCGTGCTCACCCTGCGGCGTGACGGCGATCGTCTCTGGTTGCGTGAGACGGGACAGGGCGCAACGCAGGTCCTCGCCGAGGGCGCTGACGCCTTCTCCTTCCGCGGCGACCATCTCTTGATATTCCTGCGCGACGAGCAGTCGAAGGTCGCACGCGTGCTGGTGCAGAGCGCAATGTTCGGCGCGCGCCTTGCGCCTCGCGTCGATGCGACGGTGGCGCAGGCGGTCGAGGCGGACTTCACGCGCCGCCTTGCCGAAGTTCCTGACAGGTTCAGGGAGCAGGTCCCGGTCGCGGGCGGCAAGGAGATGATCTTGCGCGGGATCGAAGACCTGCGCGCCGGCACGCCGAACTACGATCGCATGAGCGCACCGCTCGCGGCCAAGGTCCACCGGCAGCTCAATGAAATGCGCGAGGCGTTCCAGGCGCTCGGCGTGGTGGAGTCGATCTTCTTCCGCGGCGTCGGCCCCGGCGGCTACGACATCTATGGCGCGAAGTTCGAGAACGGCACGGCTGAATTCCGCCTGATGATCGAGCCCGACGGCAAGGCCGGCGACGTCATCTTCCGGCCCGACGGCAACGACGAGCTCGGCGGTATCCTGCCTTGCTCGGAGGAAGCGCGCGTGCGTGGCCACGCCGGCACTTCGCCGATCAGGATCATGGTCTATAACGAGATGGGCGACGACATCCAGGTCTTCAATCTCGACGCCGATGGCAATCGCAGGATGCAGAGCACCGTCAGGCCCAACGTGTCCTGGGCGTCCACGACCACCGTGAACAATCCCTGGATGATCGCCGACAAGTCGGGGCGCTGCCTCGAGGTCCTGCTGCCGGGGCGGCAGACCCGCTTCCACAATGTCGAAGCGTCGAACATCGGCGCGCGGCCGGGGCGCGCGGCGCGCCGCGCCGTTCCGATCGCCAATGGCGAGGAGATGCTGCGCCGCTATATCGAAGGCGTCGGCAAGGGACAGCCGGACTACGAGCGCATGACGTCGGAGCTGGCGGACATCACGCGCCAGCAGCTTCCGTTCGATCAGGCGATCCTGGCGCGGCTCGGTGCGTTGCGTGCGGTCTCCTTCCGCGGTGTCACGGCGCTCGACAGCGACATCTATGTCGCGCAGTTCGCCAACGGCTCGGCGGAATGGCGCATCGGCGTCAGGAATGGCACGATCACGAAGATCGCGCTCGGACCCAATTTCTAACGGTTCACATCTGCCGCAGGAGTGCCTGTTCAGATTTGTTGTGCTTCTGCGGAGACTGCGGAATGAGACTCGTCGCATCGATGTGGGCGATTCCCGTTGTGCTTTGCCTGTTGGGGACCGCGTTCGCCGATGACCTCGCGACGCCGGGCGATGCAAAAAGCCTGGGATTCTCGGCCGCGCGTCTGGCGCGGATCGCGCCGTGGTATCAGGCGCGCTTCGATTCTTTCTCGCCGTCGGACGGCCTTCTCCCCGGTGCCGTCGTCGCAATCGCGAAGGGCGGCAAGCTCGCCTATTTGCAGGCCATCGGATTTCAGGACCGCGCCAAGACCGTCCCGATGAAGACGAATTCCATTTTTTGGATCGCCTCGATGTCCAAGCCGGTGGCCGGTGTCGCCGCCATGATTCTGGTGGACGAGGGCAAGCTCGACCTCGACGCTCCCGTATCGCAATATCTGCCGGAGCTTGCGAACATGCGGGTCGCTTTCCAGAAGGCGGACCCGGCGACAGGCGAAATGGAGTACGGGCTCGGTCTGCCAAAACCAGCAAAACGTGCGATGACGGTTCGCGATCTGTTGCGCCATACGTCTGGCCTGATCTATCCGGAGCTCGATTTTGCCTACCCGGAACGGGGCCTTGCCGACGCAAGCGCCGACTTCGGGATCCGGATGATCCATGGGCTCTACGGCTTGAGGGCCGTGCGGAGACGCGACACGACGTTAGCGGATTTCGTGTCGAGCCTGGCCCGCCTGCCGCTCGCGCATGAGCCTGGCGAGGTCCATGAATATGGCTGGAGCGTCGAAGTGCTGAGCCGGGTCGTTGAAGTGGCGTCCGGTCAGCCCTTCGATCAGTTCCTGGAGAGCCGCATCTTCGGGCCGCTGCATATGGTCGACACCGGCTTCTTTGTGCCGAAGGAGAAGCTCGATCGGCTGGTCGATTCTCCCATGCCGGAACGGCCGCCGATCTGGGATGTCACGACGCCGCCAAAGTTGTTTTCCGGCGACGGCGGACTCGTATCGACCGCGCCCGACTATCTCCGCTTTTGCCAGATGCTGCTCAATGGCGGCGAGCTCGATGGCGTGCGCGTGCTCAGCCCGCATGCGGTGAAGCAGATGACGACGAACGCACTGCCATCGGGTGTCAGCATCTTCGGAGGCGACGAGGTTGGCGCCCGCGCCGGAACAACCTTCGGGCTTGGCTTCGCCATCCGCACCGATCCGGTCCAAAGCTGGATACCGGGCGCGGTCGGGAGCTTTTCCTGGGCTGGACATTGGAGCACGTATTTCTGGATCGATCCGGCCGAGCAATTGATCGGCGTACAGATGGTCCAGGCGACGCCCGGCAGCAAAGGGCGCCAGGCGGTGCTGTATTCGGGGATCAATCACCTCGTCTATGGCGCATTGACGATTCCCGAGTCGACCGCCGTCCCGCCGGCTGCGCCGGTGACCCTGAGCCCGGAAGCGCTCGCCGATTATGCCGGAACCTATGACTTCGGCGCCACGGTGAGCTCGCGTGACAGGCAGGGCCTGGCCGATGGCAAAACCGGATGGCTTGGAATCGGGAATTTCGTCGCCATGGAGCAGGAGGGGCTGAGGATCAACAAGCCGAACCCTGGCGGCGGCCCCGCAACCAAGGCCGGTGTGACGGCGGGTGACCTCATCACTGAAGTTGACGGCGCGCCGCTGAGAGGCCTCGCGCTCGCCGATGTCCTGGCCAAGCTGCGAGGGCCAGCCAACTCGACGATCAAGATGAAGCTCGTCCACAAGGGGCAAGACGGCGTGAACGACCTCAGTGTCGTGAGAGCCGACCGCCGTGTCAACTCGGTCCGGCTTCAGGTTCGCGTCGCGGAAGGCAAGCTCGTCGCGGAAGCGACGGGGGTCTGGCCGGTCCTCGAATTCGAGAAGGGCAAGGCGACCCCGTTCGTGGCGACATCAAGCAACGAATTCACCGCAGCCGACGAAGATCGTACCCGGATCGCTTTCGTCAGGGACGCCGCGGGCAAAGTCTCTGGACTCATCTTGAATCCTGGGCCTTGGGAGCAGCACGCGGCGAAGATCGCGCTCGGGCCGAATTTCTAGGCCTCTCACGCGCGTCTGCCGGGCAGCGGATGCGCGCTTGTTCTACCGAGATAGTGCGGCGGCGTTTTCAATCCCGGCTTGCGCAAGCCGATCTCTAGTGTTACGGTCTGTAGCATTACGGTTCGTAGTCCGCACGCGGCAACATCGCGCTGCCGTCGGGTGGCTCGGAGAATTGGGCGTTCGCCATGAACAATTCTGCAAAGGCTGAAGCGGTGCTGGCGCTTCATCGTTTCGGGATGGGGCCGCGACCGGGGTCGGTTGCCGCTGTCGGGACAGATCCGCGCGGCGCGCTGATTGCCGAGCTCGACCGGCCGCTGGTGCTGACCGCAGCGGCAAGCCTGCCTTCCAGTGCGAAGGCCTATCGCACGGTGGCCGACGCCAATGCGCGGCGCGCGGCGCGCGCCAAGCAGGCGCAGCAGCAGGCGAAGAAGCAGCAGACGGCGGCGGCGCCCGTCATGTCCGAAGATCAAACGCAAGGGGAGGCGCAAGGCCAGGGCTCCGCGAAGGATGCCGCCGAGATGGCGGCCAAGCAGGCGGCCGATGCCGTTCCCGATCCCGGCCGTCCGATCTACTTGCAGGAAGCCAAGCTGCGCACCGAAGCCGCGCTCGCCACCGACATCGGTTTTGCCGAGCGGCTGGTGTGGTTCTGGTCCAATCATTTCTGCATCTCGGCCTACAAGATCCAGAGCATGTCGGGTGCTTACGAGCGCGAGGCCGTTCGTGCCAATGCGCTCGGCCACTTCGTCGATCTTCTGTTGGCGGTCGAAGGCCACCCGGCGATGCTGTTCTATCTCGACAATCTCGGCTCGATGGGCGCGAACTCGATCGCCGGCATCAACCGCAGCCGCGGCCTCAACGAAAACATTGCGCGTGAGATCATGGAATTGCACACGCTGGGTGTGCGGACCGGCTACACCCAGGATGACGTGATCAGCTTCGCCAATGTGTTGACGGGATGGACGCTTGTTCCGCCCGGAGACAATCCCGAGCACGGCGGCGAATTCACCTTCAACCCGCGGCTGCACGAGCCCGGCGGGCAGACCGTGCTCGGCAAGCGCTACGAACAGGAGGATGCCGAGCAGGGCCGCGCCGTGCTGCGCGACCTCGCTGCACATCCGGCAACCGCGACCCATGTCGCAACCAAGCTCACACGGCATTTCGTGGCCGACGAGCCGCCTCCGCCACTCGTCGAGCAAATGGCGAAGACGTTCCGCAACACCGAGGGCGATCTCAAGCAGGTCGCGATTACGATGGTCTCGTCGGACGAGGCGTGGCGCGGGCCGCCGTCAAAACTGAAGCGTCCGAGCGAATGGGGCGTCGGCATGGTGCGCGCGACCGGCATCACGACCGTCGATCCCGTGCGCTTCACCGGCGGCCAGGAGCTGCTCGGCGAAGGGCTGTGGCGGCCGTCGGCGCCCAAGGGCTATCCGGATGACGAGGCAAGCTGGATCGACGGCATTGGCCGGCGGCTCGACATCGCCAACAATTTTGCCGAGCGCGTGGCGGCCACTGCTGATCCGCAGGGGATCATCGAGGACGTCTTCGCATCGCAGATCGCGCCCGAGGTGAAGCAGGCGGTCGGCCGCGCCGAGAGCCGCCAGCAGGCGCTGGCGCTGCTGTTCATGTCGGCAGATTTTCAGAGGAGGTGAGCATGGGCTTCGACAATCATTTGCCCACGCGGCGCGAGCTTCTGGTCGGCTCCGGTGCGCTGTTCGCGTGGAGCCAGATGCCGCGGATCGCACGCGCCGAAGGGCGCGATCCGCGCCTTCTCGTCGTCGTCCTGCGTGGCGCGCTCGATGGTCTCGGTGCGGTCGCGCCGGTCGGCGATCCCGATTGGGTCGGCTTGCGCGCCGATCGCGCGCTGGTGCTGGACGGCAAGCCGCCGGCGCTGCCGCTCGATTCCTTCTTCGCGCTCAACCCGGCGATGCCGAACCTGCACCGGCTCTACAAGGGCGGCAAGGCGGCGATCGTCCACGCCACCGCGACGCCCTATCGCGAGCGCTCGCATTTCGACGGCCAGGACGTGCTGGAGAGCGGATTCACCAAGCCCGGTGCCACCGCATCGGGATGGCTCAACCGCGCGCTGCTCGCGATGGAATCGGGTGGGCGCGTCGATCCGCGCGGCAGCCGCGCGCTCGGCATCGGCTCGGTGACCCCGCTGGTGGTGCGCGGCTCGGCGCCCGTTATGACATGGGTGCCGCAGAAGCTATTGCCGGCGAGCGAGGACACGCAGAACCGCCTGCTCGATCTCTACCAGCACACCGATCCAAAGCTTGCGACCGTGCTCCAGGCACGCATGAAGCTCGCCTCGCTCGGCGGCGCGCCCGGCACGGGCGATCCGATGTCGGACGATCCGACATTGATGCCGCCCGGCATCGCGCGCGTGCGCGCCTACTTCGCCGAAGCCGCCGGCACCGCCGCGCGCTATCTCGCCAAGCCCGACGGCCCGCGCGTCGGCGCGATGGGCTTCGTCGGCTGGGATACGCACATCGCGGAAGGCGCAGCGTCAGGCCAGCTCTACAATCTGCTCGGCGCGCTCGACGGTGCGTTTGCCGCGATCGAGAGCAACATGGGCGAGGTGTGGGGCGAGACGGTCGTCGCCGTCGTCACCGAGTTCGGGCGCACCGCGCGCATCAATGGCACGCAGGGCACGGATCACGGCACGGGCACGGTCGCCTTCCTCATTGGCGGTGCGCTCGCCGGCGGCCGCGTGATCGCGGACTGGCCGGGCCTCAAGCCGGCGCAACTGTTCGAGGATCGCGACCTCAAGCCGACCACCGATCTCCGCGCCGTGCTGAAGGGCCTGCTCAGGGATCATCTGCGTGTCGAGGAGAAGGTGCTGGCGGATGCGGTCTTCCCCGGCAGTGCTGACGTCAAGCCGATGGGCGGCCTCGTCGGCTGACGGCGCGGCCTGCGCAACCGGATCGGGTCCATGATGTGCACACTGACGCAACGGGAACTCGACTTTCTCGCCAGTCTGAAAACCGGCTGGCGGCGGCTCTATCGGCGCGAGCTGATGCGGCTCCTGAAGGGTGACACCGAGGCGAGCGACGCGCAGCTGGAGACGCGCCCGATCGTCTGGCGTGTTGTATCGGGTTAGTTTTTCGCGAGTCTGGCTCGACTTAGAACACGCCACTGTGGTGGAATCGCCACAGCCGTCGCGAAACGGTCGTGGCCCTAAGCCTGCTTTCCTTCAGCCAAGGTTCTGCCCTCATTGCCCGCCGAAACTCCGGGCAGTTCGGAGGGCGTACCATGTCTCGCATTGCACGTGCCGAAAGTGCCCGAATTTCCCTCGCAAGCTCATGCCGGTTGCTGCTCGCCATCGTCGGTGCCGCATCGCTCGCCGCCTGCGCACAATCGCCGGTCGGCCGCCAGAAGGCCGATCTTGGCACCAATCGGCAGGCTGCGGTCCAGCGGCCCCATAGGGTAGCGGCCTTGCATCCGCGTCCGATCAGCCGGGTACGCGTCCCCGACCGTGACGCAAAGCAAACCGCTTCGCACGGCGTTGCCAGCTTCTATTCGGACACGGAGACCGCGAGCGGCGAGAGGTTCGACAAGAACGAATTGACCGCGGCGCATCCCAGCCTGCCGTTCGGCACCAAGCTGCGCGTCACCGATGTCTCCTCAGGCCGCTTCGTGACCGTCAGGGTCAACGATCGCGGGCCCTATGTTCGCGGGCGCGTGGTCGACATCTCGCCGTCCGCGGCCGAGGCGCTCGGCATGGTCGACAAGGGCATCACCAATGTCCGGCTCGACGTGGTGCGATAGAGCGCGATTGATTGACTTGAGCCGCCCCGCTTAACCGAGTGTTAGTCGCCCTGGCGCACCATGGGTGCCCAAACAAGTCGGGGCTCCAAATTTGGAGTCCTCGGGGGAGGCGGCGTTTGAACACGATCCAGTATCTCGAAGATCAGGCCGCGCGCGCCGAGCGGCTCGCCAAACGGATCACGGATACGCTGACCATCGAAAAGCTCCTGACCTTCGCCGGCGAACGCCGCCGCGAAATCGAGGTCATCGCCGGCAGGTACCGGCGCGCCTGATAAACCATGCACTGAACGCATTCGCCCTCGCTGCGAGGCGCGGAACTTCTGTTCGTCTCTGGCGTCATGTCAATGATGAATGTGGAGGAGGAAGTCATGGGTTTTGGACGAGGTGCTTTGCTTTGGCTGCTTGGCGTGCCGCTGCCGATCGTTCTGCTGCTGGCGTTGTTCTGGCACCACTAGCAGGCTGTTGAAGAACTCAGCCGCGTTCGCAAACGAGGCCTGAATCGTCGCCATTGTGTATGTAGAAATGGCCGACGAGCCTGCCAGCAGTGCCGATCATAACCCATCCGCGACCGCAGACGGGGTCATTCTCGTCGTGCCCTTCCCATGAGAACTCCGCGCAGGGCGAATCGTCTCGCGCGCCGTAGCGGACGTCGAGGAAGCCCTTCAGCGCACCGAAGGCGACTTCACCGTCGGACTTGCCATCGAAGGTGAGATGCGCCTCTTCGGCAAGATCGAGGAAGTCGCTGTCCCAGTTGTCCATTTCGACGATGCGCCAGCGGCCGGCAAAGGCCTTTGCGAAGCCGGGCACCTTGGCCATCAGCCGGTCTCCGCTATCAGTTTGGGCAGCCGCACCAGATTGTAGGCGGCGGCAGCGAAGGTAAAAGCCCATGCTACGCGATCACGGCCACGGAAGCTGGTCTTCTCTTGCCCGGCTACCGTCTTGATCCAGCCGAATGCCTCCTCGATGCGCTTGCGGATGCGCTGGCTGACGGCATAGCCGCCGTGCCGGGTCGTTCGCCCGTCGATCGCAGAGCTGCGGCCGCTGGTGTTCTGCGCAACATGCGGCGTCACGTTCATCGAGCGCAGCTCATTGACGAAGTCTTCTGTGTCGTAGGCCTTGTCGGCGCCAAGCGTGATCGCTGTCGGCCGATCAGCACGAGGCTCGATCATGTGTAGCGCGGCCACCCGTTCGGCATGCCCGTCAGCCAGCGTCAGGCAGGTGTCGACCACCAGGCCGTGGCGGTTCTCCATCAGTCCGTGCCCGATGAAGCACAGCTTCGTCTCCTTGCCTTTGCCCTTGCGGTACAGCCTGGCGTCCGGATCGGTGGTCGAAGCATGGGTGTCGTTCGAGCGCTTCTGGCCATGGAAGTCCGCTTCGGCATTGCGCCCGCCGCCTTGCGCCGGCGGCTCGCCCGCGCCGTCCTTAGGCTTGACGCTCTTCATCGAGGCCCAAGCCTCGATCAGCGTGCCATCGACCGAGAAGTGATCGCTCGACAGAAGCTTCTTCGCCTTGGGCTGCGACAGCACCGCGGCCAGGAACTTCGCCGCAATGTCGCCTTCCAGCAGTCGGTCGCGGTTCTTCGAGAACACCGAATGGTCCCAGACCGCCTCGTCGACGCCGATTCCGACGAACCAACGGAACAGCAGGTCGTATTCCAGCCGCTCCATCAGAAGCCGCTCCGAGCGGATCGAGTAAAACGCCTGCAACAGCATCGCCCGCAGCAGCTTCTCCGGCGGGATCGACGGCCGCCCAATCGGCGAATAGAGCGCGGCAAACTCGCGCTCCAGCGCCGACAGCGCCTCGTTCACAATCGTCCGGGTCGCTCGCAGCGGATGATCACGCCGCACCCGCGCCTCCAGGTCAACGTAGCTGAACAGCTCGCCCGTTCGATTGTCCCCGCCGCGCACGCACCATCTCCGAATCTCGTCGGAGCCAATGAATCACGGTCGCCGGTCGACGGCGAGTGCCTTTTTCAACAGCCTGCTAGAGCATGATCCGGAAAAGCGTGGAGTTGTTTTCCGATAAGATCATACTCAAACAATAATGCTGACACACGAAAAGCGCCGCGGAAGCGGCGCTTTTTTTGCCTGCGATTTGAAACGTATCAACGAGGGCGAGGCGCGATCAGGTATGGCTCTCGACGAAGTCGCTGAGATAGTCGGGAAGCCGGACGCCATCGATGTCGCAGCGCGCCTTGATCTCGCCGGCGATTTCGGTCGAGATGTCCTTCATCCAATGCTCGAGCGTGTTGAACGAGATCACCTTGATCGGATCGTTGAAGCAGCCGGCGACAAGCTCGCCAATGGTGGCTTCAAGATCGCTTCGTTCGATGCGGATTTCAGTCGCCTTGTCGCGGCGATCAATCACCACGAACAGGGTCTGGTCTGCGCCATAGGGCACGACCGCGGATGGTGCGCCGGCTTCAAGCATCTTGGGGCTCTCGTCTCGACTTCCGATCCCGGTTAACGGGAAAATCCGGTAGAAGGTTCCTGCCTCATGAAAAGCTTGTCGCGCGCGTGCAGCTTCCGCGTCTGCACGCAATCAGAGAAATTCTCTCAACCGCGATAGCTCGATGACATGCTCGGGCGAGAGGATATCGGTGACCAGCGGCGGCTGCGCAATCGTGTGAATCTCATAGAGATGCCTGGTCGTGGCCGGCTTCTCCATGAAGGCCGATATGCACTGGTCGAGCGTACCCTCGCTCACCTGATAAGAATCCCTGTCCGGTCGGCGCTGGTTCGCAAGCGACGGCCATTTATGCAGGGTTGCAGGCGCTCCGAAATCGACCTTTGAATCCGCAACCACGTCTCCCATCGTCCCTCACGCAACAAAAATTGCCCCAACACGCGGATCTGCGTGCCGGGGCCCACACCTATCACTGCATCTTAATGCCAAGCGCTTAACGCAGCAGCCGGGAAAAGGTTCCCGGCCGCCTTGTCGCAAATCAGCTCGCGGCCGCCGCGATTCTGTGGCCCGGGCTGGCATGATCGTGGCTATCCTCATCGCCGCGGCCGACTTCCGGCGGAAGTCCGGCGAAGCGCCGCAAGGCTTCGGCCATCTGCACCCGGCCTGCTACACCGGTGATCACCACGTCGACCATCGCAAAGGACGAGTGGAAATGGCCGCGCGCCCTGAGCTGCTCGACCGGGACGCCGGTGGCCGCCATTGCCTCGGCATAGGCGATGCCCTCGTCGCGCAACGGGTCGAATTCGCAGGTGACGACCAAGGCCGGCGGCAGGCCGGCGACGTTGCCGCGCAGCGGCGAGACGCGCGGATCGGTGCGGTCGGCCGGTGAGCAGTAGAGGTCCCAGAACCAGTACATCAGCGAGCGCGTCAGGAAATAGCCGGTCGCATTGTCATTGTAGGAGGGCCGGTCGAAGGTGCAGTCGGTGACCGGGCATACCAGGAGCTGGCCGGCGATCTCAGGCCCGCCGCGATCGCGCGCAAGCTGGCAGGTGACGGCGGCGATGTTGCCGCCGGCGCTCCAGCCCGCGACCAGCACCGGGCCCGGCTTGCCGCCAAGCTCGGTCGCGTGCTCGGCGATCCAGCGCGTTGCCGCATAGCCATCCTCGGCCGCGGTCGGGAAACGATGCTCGGGCGCGTGGCGATAGCCGACGCTGACGAACATCATGCCGGTTCGCCGCACCAGATCGCGGCAGAGCGGCTCGTCCGATTGCTCGTCGCCGAGCACCCAGCCGCCGCCGTGGAAATAGACCACGACCGGATGGGGCCCCGGCGTTGCTGGCTTGTAGATCCGGTAAGGCAGCGGGCCGTCCGTGCCGGGCAGCGTGCCGTCGACGATATCGCCGATCGGCCGTCCCGCGGGCCGGCCCTTGTTGAACTCGTTGACGAAGGCGCGTGCGCCGAGCGCGCCCATCGACTCGATTGGCGGCAGGTTCAGCGACGTGAGCAGGTTCAGCACCAGCCGCACATCCGGCTGCAGGCGTACCACCTCGCCGTCGTTGCATTGCGCGGCGCCGTTGGGGCCGGTCAGCCTGAAGCCGAGCATGCCGCGGGCCGTAATCTCGTCGCAGATGCTGCGATAAGGGCCGACGCCGCCGGTGTAAGGCATCAGGCCCTGCACCTTGCCGGGGACGTTGGCGCCCGTGTACCAGGTGTTGGCGAGCCGGTGCAGGGTCACCATCGAACAGTCCGTCATGTGCCGGCCCCAGCCGGCCTGCGCGGTCTCGGTCGGCTCGATCGTGGTGAAGCCAGCGTCGCGCAGCGCAGCGATGCGGTCGACGACCCAGTCGACATGCTGCTCGATCGACACCGCCATGTTCGACAGCACCGACGGGCTGCCGGGCCCGGTGATCATGAAGAAGTTGGGGAACCCTTCGACCGTGACCCCGAGATAGGTCTGCGGCCCCTGCGCCCAGACATCGGTCAGCGACTTGCCGCCGCGTCCGGTGATCGGATGCACGGCGCGGATCGCGCCGGTCATGGCGTCGAAGCCGGTCGCGAACACGATGACGTCGACATCGACGCTGCGCCTGGCCGTCGTGATGCTGTTCGCGGTGATCGCCTTGATCGGCTCCTGGCGCAGATTGACCAGCGTGACGTTCGGCCGGTTGTAGGTCGCGTAGTAATTGGTATCGAGGCAGGGGCGCTTTGCGCCGAAGGGATGGTCGTGCGGCATCAGCGCCGCCGCCGTCTCCGGATCCTTCACGGCAGCGCCGATCTTCTCGCGGATCAGCTCGCCGATCAGCGCATTGCCGTTGAAGTCGACGCCCTGGTCGGCCCAGAGCTGGGTCAGGATGTGGACGAGGTCGCCGGCTGCCCAGGCGCGTTCGAACCGCTCGCGGCGCTCGGCATCGCTCAATTGCCAGCTCACGACGGTTTGCTGCGGATAGGGCACGCCGGTCATCGACTGTCGCGCCTGCTCGCGATAGGCCGCGCGGTCGCTCTGGAAAATATCCATGCGATCGGATGGCGAGGGGCCGTTATGCGCCGGCAGCGCGAAGTTTGGCGTGCGCTGGAACACGGTCAGATGCGCGGCCTGCTCGGCGATCAGCGGGATCGACTGGATGGCTGACGAACCTGTGCCGATCACGGCGACGCGCTTGCCGGCAAGATCGACGCCGTCATGCGGCCAGCGCCCGGTGAAATAGACTTTGCCCTCGAAATCCTTGACGCCGTCGATCTCCGGCGGCTTCGGCGCGGAGAGGCAGCCTGTGGCCATGATGTAGTGGCGGCAGGAGACCGGCGTGCCGCTGCTCGTGGTGAGCTGCCAGCGCTCAGTCGCTTCGTCCCATTTGGCTTCGGTGACCTTGGTCTTGAAGCGGATGTCGCGGCGCAGATCGTAGCGGTCGGCGACGAAGCCGAGATAGCGCAGGATCTCGGGCTGGGTCGCGTATTTCTCCGACCAGGTCCACGCGTTATCGAGCTCGGGATCGAAAGTGTAGCTGTAGTCGATGGTCTGGATATCGCAGCGGGCGCCGGGATAGCGGTTCCAGTACCAGGTGCCGCCGACATCGCCGGCTTCCTCGAGGGCGACCGCCGTGAGGCCGGACTTGCGCAGGCGATGGAGAAGATAAAGGCCGGCAAATCCGGCACCGACCACGGCAACGTCGACTTGTTGGGCTGTTCCACTCGCCGCTTTGGACTCACGTGCGGCGACCATTGCGTCTGGCATGGTATTCCTCCCGTGTCTTTTGTTTTGCCGGCAGGCTATCGCCGCAGGCTTGGCTTGTCATCAGGACAGGTACAATCTTCGGTAGTCGTTTGCGGCACCATCGTGGCCGCGCGAAGGTTGCGGCGATACACGCACCGCGATGCACAACCGCCGGGATTGTCCGGGCTAATCAGACCACATCCTTCTGTGTATGCTTGCGGTTACAAGCCACGCGTACCCAGGGCGTCATGACAGAGTTGAGTGAGCGGACGAAAGCGAACATGGACGTCGTCCTGGAGCAGACGTGCCGCCAATTGCCGCACGGCGGCGATCACGACAGCCGCAGGTTCATCGCCGAGCGCCTGATCGAGGCGGCGCAATCAGGCCATTCCACGCTTGGTGAGCTCGGCATCGTCGCGCGCCGCGCGCTGGCGGAGATCGTCGCCAAGGGCGGCTAGCCGGCGCCGCCGAGCTTGCTTCATCGCGGGCCGCAGACGTAACCTGTCGGGGAACCTTTTGGCGCATCGAGATCCCCCAGGATGCGGCTCCAGTTTGCGCTCGTTGTGGCGTCTTCACTCCTTTGCTGGGACGGTGCTGCCGTCGCTCAGGCGGTCGGGCAGTTTCCGTTCGCGCTGACGCGTGAAGGACAGATGCTCGGCGCGGTCGAGGGCGAGGTGGCGTCGTTCAAGGGGCTGGCCTATGCGGCCGCTCCGGTCGGCGCGCTGCGCTGGCGCCCACCGCAGGCAACGGCCGAGAACCCCGAGATGCGCACCGCCTATGAGTACGGCGCGCCGTGTCTTCAGCCCTCGCTGCCTGATACGAGCGAGGACTGCCTCACGCTGAACGTATTCCGTCCCTTCGGTGTCGACGGCCCGCTGCCGGTGATGGTCTTCATTCATGACGGCGGCTTCGTCAGCGGTACCGCGAACGATCCGCTGTTTGACGGTGCAAAGCTCGCGCAAGCAGGCCTCATCGTGGTCACCGTGAATTATCGTCTCGGCGCGCTCGGCTGGCTAACTCATCCCGCGCTGTCGGAAGGCGGCTCCGGAAATTACGGCCTGATGGACCAGATCGCGGCGCTGCATTGGGTGCACGACAACATCGCGGCCTTCGGCGGCGATCCGAACAATGTCACCTTGTTCGGCGGCGGCGCAGGCGCAACATCGATCGCGCTGCTGATGCTGTGTGCGCAATCGCGCGATCTGTTCCAGAAAGCCATTCTGCAATCGCTGCCCGGCCGCGCGCGCCTGCGCCCGGTGCAGGAGGCGGAGGCCATGGGCCGGCAATTCGTGGCGGCGCTTGGGCAGGAGGCGGATTTGCGCGTCGCCGCGCCGGCGCGGCTGCTTGCGGCCGAACAAAAACTGCTCGCCAAATCCGAACGCAGCTTCGCGCCCGCGATGGATGGAATCCTGGTGCGCGAAGACGTGGCCACGGGATTTGCGACAGGACATGAAAGCCGCATTCCACTTATGATCGGCTCGAATGACGACGAGACGCGTTTCGACGGCGAGCGGGAGATCAAGGAGACGCTGGCGGCCTCGGGCGAGAGCAGCGATGAGCTGCGCCAGCTCTACCCTGACATCGCCATGCCATTGGAGCGCGCAGCCAGATTCTACACCGACAAGGTTTTCTCCGAGCCGGTCAGGCTGCTTGCCCGCCTCCATGCGGCAACCGGTGCGCCAACGTTTCGCTATCGCTTCGCTTACGTGACCGAGGCCCGGCGCACAAATCCCGACGAAGGGCACGGGCGCGAGTTGCAATTCATCTTCGGCGCGGAAGGCGTGCCCGGCGCGGGACCGCTCACATGGGGGGATCGCGAGGTCGCGAACCGCATGCGCGGTTACTGGATCAACTTTGCAAGGAGTGGCAATCCCAACGGCCCGGATCTGCCGCATTGGGACGCGGCCGCAGACCGCGATCGCCTGCTGCTGATCACGAACGATCGCATTGCGAGCGGCGACGACCCCTGGTCGGATCGCCTGGACCGGCTTGCAAGTGAGAGCAGAAAATGAGTTGGGCTTAGGCCGCGAGCTCGACGCGCGGCGCGGGGCTCAGCCGGTGTTCTTCCAGATGGTCCATCGCGCCGTCCTTCTCGACGGCGTAGAACTGCTGACCGTCCTTGGACCTGTAGGCGGCGCGAACGACGCCGCGGCGGCCCTTGTCACTGTTGACGACGTCCCCCAGCGCAAACTTCTTCATCTCACGTCCCGCTTGTCTTCAGGCCGACTCCTTCGGCCATGGCCGGATTGTGGGCGGCAAATCGTTAACGACTTGCTAACCATACCGGTTTGCCTATGCTCGCCGCCGTTCGCGCGGGCAGCTCGCACGCGCATGTTGTCAACGAGACGAGCCGGCATCCATGACGCGATTTCCAACCCTCTTCCTGTCGCATGGCGGCGGCCCCTGGCCCTTCATGGAGGACCGGCGGGTGCAATATGCCAAGACGGCCGCGGAGTTCGGCCGGCTGCCGCAGCTTCTCCCCGAGAAGCCCAAGGCCGTGCTCGTCATCACCGGCCATTGGGAGGCCGACGCCTTCACCGTGTCGACCTCGGCGCATCCGCCGATGGTGTACGATTACTACGGTTTCCCCGAGCATACCTATCATCTCAAATATCCGGCGCCGGGCAAGCCCGAGCTCGCTGAGGAGGTGAGGGCGCTGCTCGAGCACGCGGGCCTCGATTGCCGGGAGGATCCCAATCAGGGTTTCGATCACGGCACCTTCGTGCCGCTCGGTCTGATGTATCCGAACGCGGACATGCCGATCGTGCTGCTGTCGCTGAAGGCGAGCTACGATGCGGCCGAGCACATCAAGGTCGGGCAGGCGATTGCATCGCTGCGCGACGAGGGCATTCTGATCGTCGGCAGCGGGCTGACCTATCACAACATGCGCGGCTTCAACCGGCCGGAGTCCAAGCCGGTCTCGTATGATTTCGAGGCCTATCTGAACGAGGCGATCAGCAACCCGGATGCGGCGCGCCGCAACGCGATGCTGGTCGACTGGGAGAACGCGCCGAGCGCTCGTCTCGCGCATCCCCGCGAGGACCATCTGCTGCCGCTGATGGTCGCGGCAGGTGCCGCCGGCAGCGACGCGGGCAAGCGCGTCTTCGTCGACGAGGTCGCGAGCGTCGCGATGGCGTCGTATGTGTTTGGATGAATCGTAGGGTGGATTAGCGCAGCGTAATCCACCATCGAGCCGCAATGAAGGTGGTGGATTACGCTGGCGGACTGCGCTTCGCGCAGCCGCGGGCTAATCCACCCTACGGGGTTCCGACTAAAAATGTCGAAAACAACCCCATGCACAGTAGAACGGCCCAGCAAATAGAATGGCTTAGCAGAGTACTTTTGCCGGGCAGGATACGCGAGCGGTATTTCGACGGGTTTGACACGTCGGGCAAAACAGCGGCAAAATTCGATGATGGCACCGCTCTCGCTCGGCCACACCAAGATCGAAGGCACGGTGCGCTATCTCGGCATCGAGGACGTGCTCGCGATTGGCGAACAAATTGGTGTGAATTACCAGGGCAGAGCGGACATGCTTTGCCCGTCGGCCATCAGCCGCTTCGGGCCAACAGGCGAGTTCGAAACAAGAGAACCGCCAGACGAACCGGTCTTTAACGAGCGCGCATTGGGGATGCTGCCAGCTTCGTTGCGCCTTTGAAGGTGCGAGTCTCCGCCGCGATCAGGCGGCAGCTGTGGTGTCAGAGGCACAGTTCTCCAACAACTGGCTTCCAATCGGGAGGCCTGTCGATTTTGTCTAGACGGACAGTGCTAGTGCCGGCTTACTCTCGATTGTCCGAGTCTGGAAATACTTCGGTTTCAGGATTATCGACGCCTCTGATGACGCTGCATGTCACGGTCAACGACGCTCAGACTGGCGCCCCCCGCTGTGACGTGAAGGCGGTCATCGCCGTAGTTGGACTTGCGATCGAGGCCAGAATAGCCGGCGCGCCAGCGATGATCGCTGAAGGTGACCGGACCGCCTTTTACTTGCGCGACGCCATCAGACATGGCGCGCGCGGCATTATAAGTTTCGGAGTGTGCGGCGGGCTAGATCCGAAGCTCCGACCAGGTAACATTGTCATCGCCTCGTCGGTATTTGCCGCGAAAGATGAAGCTTATCCAGCTGATCTCCCCTGGGCCGAGGAGCTCCTTCGGATGATCCCGGGTGCCAGCTACTCTGCGATAGCTGGTGTCGCTTCCCCGATGACAAGTCTTGAAGAGAGACGGGATTTCCATGGCATCACCGGGGCGGTTGCCGCCGATATGGAGTCGCAGATCGTCGCTCGAATTGCTTCCGAACTCAGAATTCCCTTTGCCGTCTGTCGTGTTGTTCTAAACCCCGCTCATCGAAAACTTCCGAGGGCAGCGCTCATAGATATCGGGCCAGCAGGTAAGCCTGAACTGCGCAAGATTGGACGTTCGCTTGTTCAAGACCCGGGGCAACTCCCTGGTCTTGGCCGGCTCGCCATTGACTCCGTCATGGCGGTGATGGCTTTGCGCAGCGCCAAGCGACGGCTCGGAGCTCACTTTGGTTTCCCGCACCTGTGTTCACGAGACCGCGTCCCCATTCCGACGCGTGCACTTGAAACGATAGCCACACGCGCCTGATCCTGCAGCAGCGCGCTCCCGATCTCAGACTCCAGGCTTGTCCAGGTCCGAGATGGTGTTTGAATCTGCACGCCGGCGCAGGAAGACGTTACTCACCGAAAGAGCCGGCGCGGCCAAAATATCCGCCAGCGCGTTCCAGGAAAACGTTGGCCGAGGCGCGCCCGCGTGGCACGAAGTCTGCTCGGCCGCTCGTCCGAAGCAGCCTCGTCGTCTCATAAATCGCCAGGCGAGCGGGTTCCAGTCGCGCCAAACCTGCTCGGCCCTTTGGGATAGCAAGCCCGAGACGATTTCCGGCGCAGGTCCGAAGACCTCAGGCAGTTTGCTCGACAAACTGTTGTCCGACAGAACGTCCCATCTCGAAAATCCGCCCATGATCGGAGATGAAATGGCGAACACCACGCGACCAATCCGCGCCTCCCGTGCCGGGAAAGAACACATTGGGCAAGGTTCGACGATTGAATACAAGGTGCAATCCGGCAAACGCTTTTGTCTTAGAATCTTCTGCGCCTCTGAAAGAGCCACGAGTTCCGCGTGTCGGGTCACGTCGCATTCCGATGAAACGTGGTTGGTCGCTTCTGCGATGACCTGTCCTCGAAACGCGATTACGGCGCCGAATGGCAGCTCTCCTTCCTTCACCCCTTGCCGGGCGAGTTCGAGGCACCTTTCCATCATTCGCAGATCTTGGACGTCAACTTCTGATCTACTCATAGGCGCCCCCTTGGGAACGCGAGATCGGTGTTGAGAATGCGTCTGTCGCCGCCCCTTCATATTGCGGCGGCGTCGTAGCGACGAAGAATGTTTCCGGCGCCGCTACGGAGGCGGCTCCCGCGGCCTGGCATATTGGCAATTAAGCAGCGGGCTACAAACAGTCTGACTTGATCTGGATCAAGGACCGTTACCTTTCAGGTACCGCACGGACCACACGATGATCGATTGTCTATGTCCGCTCCGGGGCCCCTCGAAAACAGACATCCCGGATTTTATGGGTACACGCGCCAATCCGTCCTACGCAGCTTCAACCTCACCCATACTTCAGCTTCATGAACAGGATACCGCCGGCGAGCACCATGGTGATGGCGTTGGCCGCGACCAGCGGGGCGTCGCCAGAGAGCAGGCCGTAGATGAGCCAGAGCGCCAGGCCCAGCACCATGACCAGGAACATGCCGAGCGAAATGTCGCGCGCCGAGCGGGTCTTCCAGACCTTGATGAACTGCGGCGCGTACGCGACGGTGGTGCAGGTTGCGGCGGCAAAGCCGATCAGCTTGATCGCGAAAGGGTCCATGCCGGCTCTATAGCATGGATTCGGTGGTGACCGTGTTTTTGGCGCGGGCTTCTTGGCGGCGGCCCGCGCGCGCCTCGTCCTTCGAGACGACCGCTCTGCGGTCTCCTCAGGATGAGGCTAAGCAGCATCGGTGCCGTCGAAATTGCTGCCGCATACTCCGCCCTCATCCTGAGGAGCCCGCGAACGCGGGCGTCTCGAAGGATGGCCGCAGGGAAGCCGCTATTCACATGCGGCAGCCCTGCCGCCTCAGGTGCGGCGCGCCGCCATGAGATCGCGATAGAGCACGGCATAGTCGCCGGCGCGGTTGCGCCAGGAGACGTCGGTCGCAAGGCCGCTCAATTGCAGCCGGCGCCAGGTCGCCTTGTTGTGGAAGGCGGTGTTGGCCTTGCGCAGCGTGCCGGTGAGGGCCTCCACGGTGACGGGCGCGAACTTGAAGCCGGTCGGGTCGCGGTCCGATGTGTTGGCCTCGCCGATATCGACGATGGTGTCTTCGAGGCCGCCGACGCGCGACACGATCGGGACAGCGCCGTAGCGCAGCGCGTAGAGTTGGGTCAGGCCGCACGGCTCGAACCGCGAGGGTACGATGAGCGCGTCCGATCCGGCCTGGATCAGGTGCGCCAGAATCTCGTCATAGCCGATCACGACGCCGATCCGCCCGGGGTTCGCGCGGGCGACGGCCTGATAGCGATCCTGGAGATCGCGATCGCCGCTGCCGAGCAGCGCGAGCTGCATGCCGTCGCCCAAAATGGTCGGAATGGCCTCGAGCAGGAGATCGAGCCCTTTCTGCCAGGACAGGCGGCTGATGACGCCGAGCAACGGTGCCTCGTCCGAGGAATCGAGACTGAACTGTTGCTGAAGCACCGCCTTGTTCGCGGCGCGGAACGTGAGATCCTCCGCGCCGAAGCGGTAGGCGATGTGCGGATCGGTTTGCGGATTCCACACGTCGGTGTCGATGCCGTTGAGGATGCCGCTCAGCACATCGGCGCGTTCGCGCAGCAGGCCGCCGAGCCCCATGCCGCCTTCATCGCTCTGGATCTCCTGCGCATAGGTCGGCGATACCGTGGTGATGCGATCGGCGAGTTGAAGCCCCGCCTTGAGGAAGCTGATGCCGCCGAAATATTCGAGGCCGTGAACGTCGAACGCCGCCGCCGCGGGCAGGCCGATCGCGCTTGTCAGCGTGCGATCGAACTTGCCCTGATAGGCCATGTTGTGGATGGTCATCACGGTGCCGGGGCGCGGCCCGCCGTCATAGTGCAGATAGGCCGGCGCGAGCCCCGCCTGCCAGTCATGGGCATGGACGACATCCGGCACGAACGCGGGCACGAGGCCGTGGCCGATATCGGCCGCGATACGCGACAGTGCCGCGAAGCGCACACCGTTGTCCGGCCAGTCGACGCCCTCAGGGGTGACGTACGGATTGCCCGGTCGTGCGTAAAGATGCGGCACGTCGAGCACGAACAGGTCGAGGCCGTCATGCGAGCCCGCGAGCAGGCGGCCCGGGCCGCCGAAATAATCCGGCCAGCGCCGGATTTCGCCGGCTCCTCCCAGCATCCGCATCACGTCGGGATAGCCCGGCATCAGCGTGCGCATCTCGACGCCGTGCGCCTTCAGCGCAAGCGGCAGCGCGCCGGCGACATCCGCGAGGCCGCCGGTCTTGACGATCGGGTAGACTTCGGAGGCGACCGCGAGGACGCGAACAGGCGTCATGTATTGAGCCTGTCGAGCATTGTCTGGGTGATGAGCGAGATGCCCTGCTCGGTGGTGCGGAAGCGCTTGGCGTCGAGCTCCGGGTCCTCGCCGACGACGAGCCCCTCGGGGATTTCGACGCCGCGGTCGATCACGACGTTCTTCAAGCGAGCGCCGCGAGCGACGTTCACGTAGGGCATGATCACGGCGTTCTCGACAGTGGCGTAGGAGTTGACGCGCACGCCGGTGAACAGCAGCGAGCGGCGCAGCGAGGCGCCGGAGATGATGCAGCCGCCCGAGACCAGCGAGCTCACGGCCTGGCCGCGCCGGCTCTCCTCGTCATGGACGAACTTGGCAGGCGGCGTGATCTCCGCATAGGACCAGATCGGCCAGGCGCGGTCGAACAGGTCGAGCTCCGGCACGACGTCGGTGAGGTCGATATTGGCCGCCCAATAGGCATCGACCGTGCCGGCATCGCGCCAGTAGGCGCGGGGATCGCTGCCCGAGCGTACGCACGAGGTCGAGAATTGATGCGCGATGGCGCGGCCGTTCTTGACGATATAGGGGATGATGTCCTTGCCGAAATCGTGACTGGAGTTCGTATCCTCGGCGTCGCGCTTGAGCTGGTCGAACAGGAATTTCGTATCGAACACGTAGATGCCCATGCTGGCGAGCGAGACGTCTGGCTTGCCCGGCATCGGCGGCGGATCGGCCGGCTTCTCCAGGAACTGCTGGATCCAGCCGTTCTCGTCGACATGCATGATGCCGAAGCCGGAAGATTCCGCGCGCGGCATCTCGAGGCAGCCGACGGTGACGTCGGCGCCGCTGTCGACATGCTGGCGCAGCATCACCTCGTAGTCCATCTTGTAGATGTGATCGCCGGCGAGCACGACGATGAAGCGTGCGTTGTGCGACTCGATGATGTCGATGTTCTGATAGATCGCATCCGCCGTGCCGACATACCACATGTTCTCCGAGACGCGCTGACTGGCCGGGAGGATGTCAAAGCTCTCGTTGCGTTCGGGGCGGAAGAAGTTCCAGCCCATCTGAAGGTGCCGGATCAGGCTGTGCGCCTTGTACTGGGTCGCGACCGCTATCCGGCGGATGCCGGAATTCACCGCATTGGACAGCGCGAAATCGATGATGCGGGACTTGCCGCCGAAATAGACCGCGGGCTTGGCGCGCCGGTCGGTCAGTTCCAGAAGCCGGCTGCCGCGTCCGCCGGCCAGGACGAACGCCAGCGCCTGACGGGCAAGCGGCTCGGGTCTCGCGGCACTCATGTCATCCTCCCACACCTCTGGCGCTTTGCGAGAAGCCTCCCGGCCGCGCACATTGGAACCGATAGTAACGGCACGAATAGTAAATCGGGAAGGTGCTTGTTGGTTGCGAACGCCCGGGAAGCTTAATGCTTTGCTGTGGCCTATGGCTCCGTCGCACCGGTGTCATGCCCGTGCGGGCGCTGGCGTTGGCCGGACCACAATCGAGGCATGCGCGGGCATTCTTGTGCGGTGCACGCAATGCAGGCTGTGACTTTCGGAGGCTTTGACTTGGGGCAAGGATGCCCGATCATGGCCTTGCGATCCTTTTCCAAACGAACGTCAGACAGGGAGCAAGACGATGAGTATCTGGAAAACGGCGATTGCCTGTTCGCTGGCGGGCGCGGTGATGGCCGGCCAAATCGAGCAGGCGGCAGCGGCTCCGCTGCCGACCAACGTCGCGACCATGAAGGCCGCCGTTGGTGACGATGTCACCCCGGTGTATTGGCGCGGCCGTGGCTGGGGATGGGGCGCAGGAGGCCTCCTCGCCGGAGCAATCATCGGAGGTGCCATCGCGAGCAGCGCGCCCTACGGTTACTATGGCGGCGGCCCGTATTACGGCGGTTATGGTGGTTATGGTTATGGCTCGGGCTACGGCTATGGCTACGCTCCGTCCTATGGCTATGCGCCGGCCTATTACGGCGGCTACGGGCCGAGCTATGGGTATGGCGGCTACTACGCGCGTCCCAGCTACTACGGCTATCGAGCCTATCGTCCATATTACGGCCCTCGCTACGGCTACTACCGGCCGTACCGGGCCTATGATCGCGGATATTGGTAAGGACCCTGCGCGGTTAGAGCGAGAGCCACACGATCAGGCTCATGCAGGCGAAATGCGCGAGCACGATCGCGGCGAGATGCAACGGGCCGGCCTTGAGGCTGGACTTGCGCATCCCGCCGCGCCCCGCGCTAGTTTGACCCCGCGGCCGCGGCTGTAAAGCTGCGGTCGACGGCTTTGCTCACGTCGAGCGTCTTCGGCAGGATGCCGTAGCGCGTCGAGCGGTCGGAGGCTTCCTGCACCTCCTTCACCACGTTCTGATCGATCACGATCGGGCTGGTGCGCTGCGCGGTGTAGGCCGACAGCAGTACGTCCTCCGGCAGTTTTGTCAGCTCGGCCGTGCTCTTTGCGTATTCGGCAACATGATCGAGCGACCACAGCCGTGCCTTGTTCAGCCGCTGCACGAGGTCCTGCACCACCGCGCGCTTGGTGGCGATGGCGTTGTCGGAGGCCACGATGAAGGTGATGGTCGGCGTCAGGCCTTCGCCGTCGGCGATCACGCGGGCCTTGTCCTTCAGCGTCGCGAACGAGACGTAGGGCTCCCACACGGCCCAGGCATCGATCGAGCCGGCGACGAGTGCGATCTTGGCGTCGACCGGGCCGAGCGGCGCGAAGGTCGCGTCCTCCAGCTTGATCTGCGCCTTCTCCAGCGTCGCGTCGATCAGGAACTGGCCCCAGCCGCCGCGCGTGCCGGCGAGGCGTTTTCCCTTGAGGTCGGCGGCCGACTTGATCGGTGAATCCTGGCGCACGAGGATCGCTTGCGTCTTCGCATCCGACTTTGTGCCGCCGATTGCCTTGATCGGCGCGCCGGCCGCATAGACCGAGAGAAAGGAGAGATCGCCGGTGTAGCCGACGTCGAGCGCGCCGGCGTTCAGCGCCTCCAGGATCGGAGCGGCGGCAGGGAATTCCGACCATTCGATCTTGTAGGGCAGGTCCTTCGCATAGCCGGAGATTTCGAGCAGCGAGCGGTTGCCGCCCTTCTGGTCGCCGACGCGCAGCACGACGGTGTCGGCCGCGAACGAGGCGGCAGCCGTCGACAAGGTGATGGCTGCGGCGAACAGCGATGCTGCGAGCCGGCGTGTGATGGAATGGTCGTCGAAGTTGATGCTCATTTGGCCTGTCTTGTTGCTTTGCTCACGACGCGTGAGCGAGCGATGCAGCGAGACGATCAAGTCTATGACGGCGCGATGCGCAGTCAATGAAATGGCTATCCGTATTGCAGATGCGTCGGGCAATGACGTTTCAGCGCAGCGCCGCTTTCGAGAACGCACCGCGTGCGCGGCGGGTGATGCGCAAGAATGATGCAGGTGCGGAGTCGCGGCGCATCCTTGCAAGATGATGCAGCAACCAAAATCGTTTCATCGCTGTCCCATGCGCTGATGGAGAGAATGACCTCGCTTCGCGCTACATTCGAAATTCCATTTCATTGACGATGCGGCGGGCGCGCCGCATGATTTGCGCATCGCATCAATCGGCGTGGTAAGCGCCCGCGAAAATTATTCTCTCAACGCAGCTCCACATGGAACATGCGCAACGCGAGACGTTGCGTGAATGGCGGAGCTGTGCCAGCGCAGGAGTGGGGACTGATGGGCAACGACAACAAGGGCAGCGGATCGGGCATCGACCGGCGTCATTTGCTGCAGGCGGGGCTTGCGGCGGCATTCGCCGCGCCGCTTGGTGCCTTTGGTGCAGCCCAGGCCTTTGCGCCACAGGCGATCGCGCCCGGTGTCGATCTCTCTGAGTTTCCGCTGTGCCGGACGGCCGCGGATGGCCCCGTCCTCACCGGCGCGCCGCGCAAGCTGAAACTCTCCTGGAACGCCGGCGCGGTCTGTCTCGCCCCGGTTCTCGTCGCCATCGAGCACGGCTTCTTCCAGAAGCACAATCTCGACATCGAGCTCATCAACTATTCCGGCTCGACCGACCAGCTGCTCGAGGCGATCGCAACGGGAAAGAGCGATGCCGGGCTCGGCATGGCGCTGCGTTGGCTGAAGCCGCTGGAGCAGGGCTTTGACGTCAAGATCGCCGCCGGCACCCATGGCGGCTGCATGCGCGTCCTGACCCGCGCCGACTCCAACCTGAGCAAGCTCGCCGACCTCAAGGGCAAGATCGTCGCGGTCGGCGACCTCGGTGGCCCCGACAAGAACTTCTTCTCCATTCAGCTCGCCAAGCTCGGTATCGACCCGGTCAAGGATGTCGACTGGCGCGCCTATCCCGGCAACCTGCTCAACGTCGCCGTCGAGAAGGGTGAGGTGCAGGCTTTCCTGTCATCCGATCCGCTGGGCTATCTCTGGCTCAAGGACAGCCAGTACAAGGAAGTCGCCTCCAATCTCGACGGCGAATATCGCGACAAGAGCTGCTGCATCCTCGGCCTGCGCGGCTCGCTTGTGCGCGAAGAACCTCAAGTCGCGCGCGCCCTGACGCAGGCGCTGCTCGATGCCGCGATGTTCACCGCGCAGAACCCGACCGTAACGGCGAAGTCGTTCCAGCCTTATGCGCCGAAGACGGCATCACTCGCCGATATCGAGGGCATGGTGCGCTACCACACCCACCATCATCATCCCGTCGGTGAAGTGCTCAAGCGCGAGCTGAAGTCCTATGCCGACGATTTGAAGAGCGTCCAGGTCTTCAAGCAAAGCACCGATACCGCCAAATTCGCGGAGCGCATCTATGTCGACGTATTCGCTGTCTGACGGCCTCGCCTCCGGCGCGCCGCGCCTCTCGCGCGCGCCGGTTCTTGCGAGCTGGGTCCGGGAATCCGGCGTCGGCATTCTCGCCAGCGTCGCGTGGATCGCGTTCGGCCTGTCCTGCCTGTGGTGGGAGGATGTCGGCGACTGGTCGCGGACGCACTCGCTCGGCATCGCCGCCTTCATCGTTGCCGCAATCGCCTTGTTCGGCACCGTCGGCGCCGACTACCTCGGCTCCGCCGGTAAGGCCTTGCGCCAGCGCGCGCCCTGGCTCGTGGCGCTCGGCGCATTCCTGACGCTGTGGGAGGTGGCCACCGCAAAATTCGCCTGGCTGCCGCTGCCGTTCTTCCCGCCGCCGCAGTCGATCATCGAGGTCTATACCGACGATCTGCCAAAGCTGCTCGACAGTGTCTTCGCCTCGGTCAAGCTGCAGCTTGGCGGCTATCTGATCGGCGCCACGGTCGGCTTCCTGACCGGCGTCTCGATCGGCTGGTCGCGCGCGGTCGGCTATTGGGTGCATCCGGTGCTGCGCTTCATCGGCCCGCTGCCGGCAACCGCCTGGCTGCCGATCGCCTTCTTCACGTTCCCGTCGAGCTGGAGCGCCTCGACCTTCCTGATCGCGCTCGCGACCGGCTTCCCGGTCACCGTCTTGACCTGGTCCGGCGTCGCGAGCGTCAGCAACGCCTATTACGACGTCGCACGCACGCTCGGCGCAAAGCCGTCCTTCCTGGTGCTGAAGGTCGCGATCCCTGCGGCACTCCCGCACGTCTTCGTCGGCCTGTTCATGGGCCTCGGCTCGTCCTTCGCCGTGCTCGTCGTGGCCGAGATGATCGGCGTGAAGGCCGGGCTCGGCTGGTATCTGCAATGGGCGCAGGGCTGGGCCGCCTACGCCAACATGTATGCGGCGCTGATCGTGATGTCGCTGCTCTGCTCCGGCGCCATCACGCTGCTGTTCGCCATCCGCGATCGCCTGCTGGTCTGGCAGAAGGGGACCGTGAAATGGTAGCCGCAACCGCACTGGCCGAAATCGCGCCCCCGCCGGCCGCCGGCGCCGCGCTCGACATCGAGCAGGTCAGCCACGCCTTCGACATCGATGGCACTGAGCTGCCTGTTCTCAGCGACGTCAGCGTCTCCGTTGAGCCGGGCGAGTTCGTCGCGCTGCTCGGCCCCTCCGGCTGCGGCAAGTCGACCTTGCTCCGGCTCGTCGCCGGCCTCGACAAGCCCAAGGCCGGAACGCTCCGCGAGGACGAGGCGCGCATCACCCGGCCGCATCCATCGCGCGTCGTCGTGTTCCAGGATCCGACCCTGTTTCCCTGGCGGTCGGTCTGGGACAACGTCGCCCTGGGCCTCGAGGCCCAGGGCATTTTGAAGAGCCAGCGGCAGCGTGTCGATGACGCGCTCGATCTCGTTGGTCTGTCGTCGTTCCGCAATGCTTATCCGCATCAGCTCTCCGGCGGCATGGCGCAGCGCGTCGCGCTCGCCCGCGCGCTCGTGAATGATCCAAAAATCCTGATCCTCGACGAGCCGCTCGGCAAGCTCGACTCGCTGACCCGTATCACCATGCAGGCCGAGCTCGTCTCGCTCTGGCAGCGCAAGGGCTTTACCACGCTGCTGGTGACGCATGACGCCGAGGAAGCGCTGGTGCTCGCCAACCGCGTCATCGTGTTCAGCGACCGCCCGGCGCGGGTGAAGGCCGACATCCGTGTCGACCGGCCCTATCCGCGCCATCGCGGCGATCCATATCTCGCGGATCTGCGCCGCCAGATCCTCGGCTTGTTGGGATTGGACGCTACATGGTGACCTCTGTAGCCAAGGGCCGGGCGGCCCATAGCGAGCCCGACTACATCGCGCGCGCCGAGGCGCTGGCCGAAGGCTTTGCTGCGCGTGCAGCCGAGCACGACCGCACCGGCAGCTTTCCCTTCGAGAATTTTCGCGAGCTGTCCGAGGCGGGCTTGCTGTCGCTGACGGTGCCGGCCGTTCATGGCGGCGCCGGGGCGGGCGCACGATACGCCGCGCGCGTCATCGGCATCATCGGCAAGGCCGATCCTTCGACCGCCTTGGTGCTGTCGATGCACTACATCAACCATCTGGTGATGGGGCGCAGCCCGACCTGGCCGGCGAAGCTGTCGCGCAAGCTTGCGCGTGAGAGCGTCGAGGGCCTCGCGCTCGTCAACGCGCTCCGCGTCGAGCCCGAGCTCGGCTCGCCCGCGCGCGGCGGCCTGCCGGCGACGATCGCGCGCCGCACCGAGACCGGCTGGCGCCTGACCGGTCACAAGATCTATTCGACGGGGTCGCCGATCCTGAAATGGTATCTGGTCTGGGCGCGGACGGATGAGGCCGAGCCGCGCGTCGGCCAGTTCCTGGTGCCGGCGGGACTGCCGGGCACCCGCATCGTCGAGACCTGGGATCATCACGGCCTGCGCGCCAGCGGCAGCCATGATGTCATCTTCGACGATGTCGTGATCCCGCTTGATGCCGAGGTCGATGTCCGCAATCCCCAGGAGTGGCGTGCGCCCGACATCGCGCAGGCGACCGTCCACACAGTGTTCGTCGCCGCGATCTATGACGGCGTTGCCCGCGCCGCGCGCGACTGGTTCGTCCAGTTCCTGAAGCAGCGCGTCCCCGCCAGCCTCGGCGCGCCGCTTGCGACCTTGCCACGGGCGCAGGAGATCCTCGGTGCCATCGAGGCCAGGCTCGCAGTCAATGCACGGCTGATCGAGACGTTCGCCCGCGACTTCGACGAAGGCGTCGATCTCTCCACCGGCGAATCCAACGTGATCAAGCTGACGGTGACCAACAACGCCGTCGCCGTGGTCGAGGATGCACTATCGCTGACCGGCAATCACGGCCTGTCCCGCACCAATCCGCTGGAGCGGCACTATCGCGATGTCTTGTGCGGCCGCGTGCACACGCCGCAGGACGATGCCACCCGCACCGGCCTCGGCCGCGCCGCATTGGGCCTCTAGCTTTCAGGACAACAAACAGGGAGACGATCATGTCGATCGAGTTCATCGGCTTCATCAGCAACAACAATTCGTCCGAGACCGTCGTTCGCGAAGGGCCGGTCCTCAACCCCACCCACATCGAGACGGTGGCCAAGGCGCACGAGAATGCCGGCTTCGACCGCGCCCTGCTGGCGTTTCATTCGACGACGCCGGACGCGCTCCAGATTGCCCAGCACGTGCTGGGCGTCACCGACCGCCTCAATGTGCTGATCGCGCAGCGGCCGGGCTTCACCGCGCCGACGCTGCTGGCGCGCCAGTTCGCCGTGCTCGACCAGTTTTCCCGCGGCAGGGTCGCCCTGCATGTCATCACCGGCGGCAATGCGACCGAGCTTCGGCAGGATGGCAACACGCTCGACGACAAGGACGAGCGCTACGCCCGCACCTCCGAGTTCCTCGATGTCCTCAAGCTCGAATGGACCAGCGACAAGCCGTTCACCTACAAGGGCAAGTACTACCAGGTCGAGAACGCGTTCTCGCAGGTGAAGCCGTATCGTCCCGAGGGCATCCGGACTTATTTCGGCGGCGCTTCGGATGCGGCGATCGAGGTCGCGGGCAAGCATGCCGACACCTTTGCGCTGTGGGGTGAATCCTATGCCCAGGTGCGCGACGTCACCTCCCGCGTCCACAACGCGGCGGTTCGTCAGGGACGGCCGACGCCGCGTTTCAGCCTCTCGGTGCGGCCGATCATTGCCTCGACCGAGAAGCAGGCCTGGGAGAAGGCGGAAGAGATTCTGGCACGTGCCACCGCGCTCCAGGACAAGACCGGCTACCGCAAGCCCGCCGACGGCCATGCCACGGCCGGCGCGCGGCGCCTGCTCGCGCTCGCCGACCAGGGCAGCCTGATCGACAAGCGGCTCTGGACCGAGATCGCCAAGCTCACCGGCGCCAACAGCAACACCACCGCGCTGGTCGGCACGCCCGAGCAAGTCGCCGAAGTGTTCGGCGACTATTACGATCTCGGCATCAGCCACTTCCTGATCCGCGGCTTCGATCCCCTGATCGACGCCATTGAATATGGCCGCGAGCTGATCCCGCTGACGCGCGAGCTGGTCGCCAAGCGCCAGGCCGTTCGCGGCGAGGCGGCGGAATGATCCGTCTCATGCTGGCCGGTGCGCTGCTGTTCGGCTCGTTGGAGCTCGTGGCGGCGCAAACCACCTTGCGCGTTGGCGACCAGAAGGGCAACTCGCAGGCCGTGATGGAAGCGGCAGGCGTGCTTAGGGATGTCCCATACAAGATCGAGTGGAAGGAGTTTCCGGCGGCGGCACCGCTGCTGGAGGCGCTCAGCGCCGGCGCGATCGAGACCGGTATCGTGGGCGATGCACCCTTCACTTTCGCCGCCGCCTCCGGAGCGCCGGTGAAGGCGATCGCCGCGATCCGTCAGACCCGCGAGGGGCTCGCCATCCTCGTGCCCGAGAATTCGCCGATCAAGTCCTTCGCCGACCTGCGCGGCAAGAAGATCGCGACCGGCCGCGGCTCGATCGGTCATCAATTGATCCTCGCTGCGCTCGAGAAGAACGGCTGGGCTGGGTCCGACGTGCAGATCGCGTTCCTGGCGCCGTCCGATGCCAAGATCGCCTACACGCAAGGCTCCGTCGATGCCTGGTCGACCTGGGAGCCTTATGTGAGCCAGGAGGAGGTGCTGTTCAGATCGCGCCGTGTCATCACCTCGGAGGGCCTGACGCCGGGGCTGAGCTTCCAGGTCGCACGGCCCGACGCCATCCGCGACAAGCGCGCGGAGCTGACGGACTTCATCCGGCGCCTCACGGCGGCGCGGGCATGGTCGCTGAGCAACGTCGATAGCTATGCCGCGACCTGGGGCAAGCTGATGAACATCCCGACCGCCGTGCCGCAGAACTGGCTGTCGCGCGCAAAGATCCGCATTGCGCCGATCGACGACGGCGTGGTCGCGGACGAGCAGAGCACGATCGACCTCTATTTCCGCTGGGGCCTGATCAAGCAGAAGCTCGATGCGGCGGAGATCGTGGACCGCTCGTTTGCGGACGCGATCACCAAGGCGGGGTTGTAAGCCACTCGTGAACCGGACGCGGCGCTTTCCCTCTCCCCTTGTGGGAGAGGGTGGCTCGCCGCGTAGCGGCGAGACGGGTGAGGGGTCTCTCTCCGCGTACTCACCTCTCGCGATGGAGCCCGCGGATAGATACCCCTCATCCGGCGCTTCGCGCCACCTTCTCCCACAAGGGGAGAAGGAAGAACGCTCTCACGGGCGCTTCAAGGGATCGTGAGAAAAGGAGGACGTTTCCAGCGCAATCGCCTTCCTCGAAACATTCCTTCTGCATTTCGAACTCCCGACAACACCCCCATTGCTATTTGCACCGCCTCCCTTGCAGCACGCCGCACTCCGTCAAAAATCAGACAGACGACCACATCGGGAGACCGGCCATGGGCCTGCAAGAAACAAAAATCGAATCGCTTCCCTTCGTCACTGCCGAACTCAACTACCTCGCGCCGGTTTCCGGCAAGCCACGCACCTATGCTTTCGATCCGCCGCCGGGCGAGCCCAAGAGCACGTCGTTGCCGGAGCCGCATCAGGTCCCGATCTTCGATGCGCGCCTGATCGCGGATAATTTCTCGCTGGATCGCGAGGGCTTTGCGCTGGTGCGTCACCCGACGCAGGTGAAGGATTTTTACAACGACGAGGAAATCCGGGCGGTCTACTATCCCGCCGTCGAGGCCTTTTTGCGGGCGACGCTGAAGGCCGATCGCGTCTTCATTTTCGATCACACCGTGCGCAGGCGTGTCGAGGGGGCGGCGGATATTCGCGACGGTGGCCCGCGCCAGCCTGCGACGCGCGTCCATGTCGACCAGACCGCCGTCTCCGGCGCCAACCGCGTGCGTGAGCATCTGCCCGACGAAGCCGACGCGCTGTTGAAAGGCCGTGTGCAGGTGATCAACCTCTGGCGGCCGATCCGCGGACCCTTGCGCGATTCACCGCTGGCGATGGCGGACGGCACGACGGTTGCGCCCGACGATCTCGTCGCCTCCGATCTGATCTATCCCAATCGCCGCGGCGAGACCTATTCGGTGAAATACAATCCGAACCACCGCTGGTTCTATTTCCCCGAGATGACGCCGGACGAGGCGCTGCTGCTCAAGTGTTATGATTCCGCAACCGACGGCCGCACCCGGTTCGGGCCGCACACCGCCTTCGTCGATCCGACCACGCCGGCCGATGCGGCGCCGCGCGAAAGCATCGAGGTCCGCACGCTGGTGTTCCATAAACAGTAACAATGTGTGATGGCACTGCCGGGCGCGCCCGGCAGTGTTCCTGGAACTTACCGGAACAAATCGACGTTTGCAGCGCCGGGCAGGGCAACCGGGAGCGGTGCCGTGCGAACGCAGACGACGCTTTTCTTCAGTCTGGCCACTTTTTCGCTTTCTGCATTTTCTGTCGCGCAAGCCGAAAGCGGGCTTGCCTCATACTACGGTTACGGAAAAGCCGGTAAGGGCGGCGAACTGACCTGCGCTCACCGCACGCGCGCGTTCGGCAGCGTGCTGACGGTGTCCTACGGTGGCCGGTCGATTCAGTGCCGCGTCAATGATCGCGGCCCATTTATCCGCGGCCGGATCGTCGATCTCTCGGTGCCGGCGGCCAAAGCGCTCGGCATGATGAGCGCCGGCGTGGTGCGGGTCTCGGTGGAATAGGCTGGCCGTCGCGCTATAGTGCCGCCCAACGCAAGGCTAAGGGGGGCGCTATGGCCAGGATTCGGGTGGGGCTTGTCGGCTGCGGCTTCGTGTCGGAGCTGCACATGTATGCGTTCCGCCGCGTCTACGGTGTGGATGTCGAGGTCGCGGCGGTCGCGGCGCGCGGCGATCATGTCGTCGAATTCGCCGGCCGCCACGGGATTCCGCGGGTCTATCGCAGCTTCGCCGAACTGATCGCGGACCGCGAGCTCGATGTCATCGACATCTGCACCCCGCCCAATCTCCATGCCGACATGATCGTCGCCAGCATGCAGGCCGGCAAGCACGTGATCTGCGAGAAGCCGTTCGCCGGCTATTTCGGCCGTGCAGGCGACGCGCAGCCGATCGGCAAGCATGTACCGAAGGCGCTGATGTATGAGCGGGTGCTGGAGGAGATGGACGCGACCCGCGCCGCAATCGAGCGCACCGGAAAGCTTTTCATGTATGCGGAGGATTGGATCTACGCGCCCGCGGTGACCAAGACCGCGGAGATCATCAGGGCGACCAAAGACAAGATCCTGTTCATGAAGGGCGAGGAGAGTCATTCCGGCTCGCACGCCGCGCATGCCGCGCAATGGGCGATGACCGGCGGCGGCTCGCTGATCCGCATGGGCTGCCATCCGCTCTCGGCCGTGCTTTATCTCAAGCAGGTGGAGGCCAAGGCGCGCGGCGAAACCATCCGCGTCGCCAGCGTCACCGGCGATGTCGGCAACGTCACGGCCGTCCTGAAGCCCGAGGAGCGCACTTACATCAAGGCCAATCCGGTCGATGTCGAGGATTGGGGCACGCTGACGGCGACCTTCTCCGACGGCACCAAGGCGACCGTGTTTTCCGGCGACATGATCATGGGCGGCGTCCGCAATCTGATCGAGACCTACACCTCGGGCGGTTCGCTGTTCGCCAACATCACCCCGAACACGCATCTGATGAGCTACCAGACCAGCGAAGAGAAGCTCGCCAGCGTCTACATCACAGAGAAGGTCGATCGTAAAACCGGCTGGCAATATGTCTGCCTCGAGGAGGAGTGGACGCGCGGGTACTTGCAGGAGATCCAGGACTTCATGGAGTGCGCGTCGAGCGGACGGCAGCCGCTGTCGGACCTGGCGCTGGCGTATGAGACGATCAAGGTGAACTACGCGGGCTACTGGGCCGCGGAGGAGGGACGGCGGGTGGTGTTGTAGGCCGCTGAAGAGACCGCAGGCACGCTGCCATCCCTTCTCCCCTTGTGGGAGAAGGTAGCGCGAAGCGCCGGATGAGGGGTCTCTCTCCGCGAGTTCGAACGTAAGATATGTGCTTGCGGAGATAACCCCTCACCCGTCTCGCCGCTACGCGGCGAGCCACCCTCTCCCACAAAGGGAGAGGGGAAGAGACCGTCCGCATCACCTCACGCCCCGTAGGTCGAGCCTTTCGGCAGCGGAAACACCGGGTCCTGCGTGCGGATGTTCGTCGGCCACACCACCGAGATGCGATCGCCGGCGTTCTGCATCACGACCGGCGTCGAGCGTTCGTTCTGGCCGGACAGCGGCGTTCCCGGCGGGAAGAATTTCACGCCGTAGCCCTGGATGGTGCCGCCGGCGGGAATGTCGACGTCGAGCGCGGCCTTGCGGATGGCCTCGGGATCGAAGCTGCCGTATTTCTCCTTGGCGACCGGCAGCACGTTGTTGAGCAGCACCCAGGTCTGGTTGAAGCCCATCGAGCAATGCGGCGGCACTTCGGTCGCGCCGGTCTTGGCCTTGTAGCGCGTGACCATGGCGTTGGTCAGATCGCCGATGCCCGGCGCGAGCTTTGCGGGATCGAGCAATTGCGCCGGCACCGGATCGATGTTGCAGAAATTGTCGATGTCGGCGCCGAAGGTCGCGCGCAGCTTGTCGAGCTGGCTGTAGCCGGCGCCGGCGCCAAACAGCATCTTGAAGCGCAATCCGCTCTCGCGCGCCTGGCGCAGGAACAGGGTGATGTCGGGGTTGTAACCGGCATGCGAGATCACGTCGGCCTTGGCGCGCTTGATTTTCGTAACGAGCACCGAGAGGTCGGGCGCCGAGGCGGAGTAGCCCTCGCGCAGCACCACCTGGATGCCGGCCTGCTTGGCATAGGCCTCGTCGGCCGCCGCGACGCCGACGCCATACGGGCCGTCCTCGTGGATCAGCGCGACCTTGACGTCCTTCGGATCCATACCGAGCTTGCCTTGCGCATGCTCGGCGAGGAAGCTCGCGAAGGCCTGGCCATACTGGTCGGAATGGATCTGCGCTCGAAACACGTATTGCAGGTTCTTGTCCTTGAACACGGCGGTCGAGACCGCGGTCGTGATCCAGAGGATCTTCTTCTGCTGCTCGACCTTGGCCGCGAGCGGCACCGCATGCGAGCTCGCATAGACGCCGTTGATGATGTCGATCTTCTCCTGACTGATCAGGCGTTCGGCCTCGTTGATCGCAACGTCGGGTTTGCTCTGGGAATCCGCGGCGACCGGAGCAATCTTGGTCTTGCCGCCAACACCGCCTTTCTCGTTGACGAGATCGATCGCGATCTGCGCGCCGATTGACGAGGCGACCGAGCCGCCGGCGGCGAAGGGGCCGGTGAGGTCGTAGATCAGGCCGATGCGCAAATTCTCGGCTTGCGCCTGGGCCCGGGTCCAATCGAGGCTGAGTGCAGCGGCGGCAGCCGCAGTGCTCTTCAGCAGCTGCCTGCGTGAAGTCGGCATCCTATCCTCCCTCAAAACCCGTCTGTTGATTGGTCTTGTTATTTTTTTGCGAATTATGGGGAGCGGGACGATGGAAAGTCAACATGGCGAAAGGTCGATAGGCGGGGCATGGCGCAGAACGCAACTGCGAAGACGGACTGCATCGAGCGATCTGCCCGATCTCAGTTCGTGTCGGAGCGCATGGCCTCGAATACCGCAAAGCCTGCACCGTCGAGCAACGCACCACCCTCGCCAATCGGAATCCGGCCTGCTCCAGCAGGGATCGATATTCGGCGTCGGTGCGCTCCATGCCGGAGACATTGACCAGCATCTCCATGTCGATATGGAGTACGCGCATGGCGTCGCGATGATCTGGCTCGATCCGTCGTTCGATCAGCAGAACCCGAGCATGTCCTGGCATTGCCACGCGAACATTTCGCAGGATCGCCAGCGATTGATCGTCGTCCCAATCATGGATGATCTGCTTCAGGATGTAGGCGTCTGCGTCCGCCGGAACGGTTTCGAAGAAGCTCCCGCCGATGATCTCACATCGGTTCGTGCCTCCAATCGCCTCCAGAGACGCGCCGGCTACGACATCGGGAAGGTCGAACAGCACGCCTTGCATGGTCGGGTGATCGGCCAGAATCGTTGTGAGCGTGAAGCCATGTCCGCCGCCTATGTCGACGATGCGGCCTATCCCGTGAAAATCGTAGTGCTTGAGAAGCGCATTGGCCAACCGGGCGGAGCTGGTTGTCATCGTCGCGTTGAAAATCGCGGAGAGCTCGGCGTCCTCGCGCAAATAGTCGAAGACCCCGGTCCCGTGTGCGTGATCGAAGGCATGCTGGCCGGTCTGTACAGAGTGCAGAAGATGGCTCCAGGATTGCCAGTGCGATTCGCTGAGCCATAGCCGCACCACCGGACAGATCGAAGCTGGGATATCGGCGCGGAGGGTAGACCCAAGCGGTGTCAGCGCAAACTGCTTCGGAGACGTCTCGTCGAGCAGGCCGGCACCGGCCAGGAAGCGAAGCAGCCGGTAAAGGGTCGGAGCATGGCTTCCGGTCGTTGTCGCGAGATCGTCGCAATGGCGCGGGCCTGCCGCCAGGTGATCCGGAATGCCCAGCTCGACGGCAACGCGCAGGGCCTGCGAAATGCGGTACCCACCGATCAGCCTGAATATCTGGGCGAAATCTTGAGGTGCCGGGGATTGTCCGGGAGAGATGCCTGCGTCCATCTGAGATGCTCCGCTTCATCACCGGCGGGGTAGATGGCGGAGGTTGCGGCAAAACGTCAACGTGACCCAAGGTCGCTACGGGCCGGCCGCGGCGCAGCATGTTTCCTGAAGGACAAAGATTCTTGAAGAACAAAGAAAAGCCCACCGCTCGCGAACGAGCGGTGGCCTGATGCCGGGACGAGCCGGTTACTGCGACAGCTTCACGAAGGCGGGAAACTTCAGCTTGCCTTCCGCGATCTTCTCGGGCCAGACCACGACCTGCTTGCTGTCCTGCCACTGGAAGACGAGGCCGGACACGGTCGTGGGACCGGACTTGATGCCGTGGGTGAACTCGTCGTCCTTGCCGTAGAACTGGATGCGGCCGATCGTGCCCTCGTAGTCGGTCTTCTCCAGTTCAGCGACCATCTTGTCGGGATCGGTCGAGCCGGCGCGCTTGATCGCTTCGGTGATGAAGTAGACCTCGTCATAGGCGGTGTAGCCGGTATAGGCCGGCGGCGTGCCGAACTTGGCCTTGAAGGCGGCCGCGAACGGCTTCGTCTTGGATGTCACGGCGACGTCGGGCGTCGCCACTGCCAGCGACGGCACGCCGTCGGCGGCGCCATTGGTGTCCTTCCAGAAGGTCGGGCTCAGCGCCTGCGCGCTGATGCCGAACATCGGGATCGGCACCTGCTGGTTCTTCCACTGCACCGTCGGCTGCACGCCGACATGCGAGATGCCGGTGACGATCACATCAGGCTTCTTGCCCTCGATGTTGTTGAAGATCGGCGTGAAGTCGGTGGTATCGGGCGAGAAGCGCACATGCTCCACGACCTTCAGGCCCGCCTTGGGCAGGCAGGCCTCGTAGCCGACGTCGAGCGGCTTCGTCCAGGCGGCGTCCTCGCTCATGATCGCGACCGTCTTGAACTTGAGCTTGTCGACCAGCAGATCCTTGGCGGCATCACAGACGAGCTGGGCTTGCGCCGCCGACGTCAGATAGCCGTGGAAAGTGTACTTGTTCTTCTCGTAGTCGTTGTGGATCGCCTTGGTGATCTCGTTCGAGGCGGCGCCCGGCGTGATCAGCGGCATCTTCAGCCGCGCCGCCCAGGGTTCGAGCGCGAGAACGACCTCGCTGATATAGCTCGCGATCACGGCCGACACCTTGTCCTCGCTCACCGCGCGCTGGAACGCGCGCACCGAGTCGGCCGACGAGCTCTTGTTGTCATAGGTGACGATCTCGACCTTGCGGCCGAGGATGCCGCCCTTGGCGTTGATCTCGTCGGCAGCGATCTGCGCGCCGCCGGGGGTCGCAGCACCAGCGATCGACTGCACTTCGGCGATGACGCCGATCTTGATCGGATCGTTCGACTGCGCGTAGGCGGGCGCGGCAAGGCACAGCGCCAATGCGGAGGTGAGGAGGCTGCTGCCGAGGATTGAAGGTCGCATGGTCGTTTCCCTTTCTATGTTTTTTATTGATGTTGACGGACTTAAAGAAAATCGGCGCCGGCTTCGCTCGCGAAGCGGCCGGGATCGCCCTCCCAGACGATGCGGGCGTGCTCCAGCACATAGACGCGGTCGGCATGCGGCAGCGCGAAGGTGACGTTCTGCTCGCCGAGCAGCACCGTGATCGCGGTGGTCTGCCGCAGCTTCGTCAGCGCCTTGGACAATTGCTCGAGGATGACGGGAGCGAGGCCCAGCGTCGGCTCGTCCAGGATCAGGATCTGCGGCTGCATCATCAACGCGCGGCCGATCGCGAGCATCTGCTGCTCGCCGCCGGAGAGCGTTTGTGCCATCTGGCCCTGGCGCTCCTTCAGGATCGGGAACAGCTCGAACAGCCAGGCGAGCTGCGCGGCGCGCTTGTCGTCGGAAAGATGCTGGCCGCCGAGATCGAGGTTTTCGCGCACGCTCATCTCGCCGAACAGCTCGCGCGATTCCGGGCATTGCACGAGCCCGCTGCGCGCGATCTTCGCGGGGCTCGTGCCGCGCAGCTTGGCGCCGCTGCGCACGATCTCGCCGCTATAGGGCAGGAAGCCGGAGATGGTGTTGAACAGCGTGGTCTTGCCGGCGCCGTTGAGGCCGACGACGGAGACGAACTCGCCCTCGTGGACGTGGATCGAGACGTTCTCCAGCGCCTGCGCCTTGCCGTAGAACACGCTGACATTCTCGACCTGGAGCAGCGGCACCTTGTCCTTGAAGCTGGTCTCGGGCCGCGCATGGGTCTCTATGGCGCCGCCGAGATAGACCCGGCGCACCGTCTCGTTCTTCATGACGTCGTCGGCCTTGCCGGTGACGATTTCCTCGCCGAGATACATCGCGAGCACGCGGTCGACCAGCGCGGCGACGCTCTTGACGTTGTGGTCGACCAGCATCACGGCGCGACCCTCGTCGCGAAAGCTGCGGATCAGGTCGGAGAAGACGTCGACCTCCGCCCGCGTCAGCCCGGCAAAGGGCTCGTCCACCAGCACGACCTTTGGGTCACGCGCGATCGCTTTCGCAAGCTCCAGCCGGCGCAAATCGGCGAAAGGCAGCGTCGGCGGTCGGCGGTTCATCACGCTGCCCAACCCGACGCGGTCGGCGATCCATTTGGCGCGCTCGACCAGCGCCTTGTCCGGGAACAGCATGAACAGGCTGTCCGGCAGCAGCGCGACCATGATGTTCTCCAGCACCGTCTGCCGGTTCAGCGGCCGCGAGTGCTGGAACACCATGCCAAAGCCTTTGCGTGCGATCTTGTGCGCGGGCAGGCCGGCGACGTTCTCGCCCTCGAAGATGACTTCGCCCGATGTCGGGCGTTCGATGCCCATCACGCTCTTCATCGCGGTCGACTTGCCGGAGCCGTTCGGCCCGATCAGGCCGAAGATCTCGCCAGCGTTGACCTCGAAGCCGAGGTTCTTCACCGCCGTCAATCCACCAAAGCGTTTTGTCAGGCCGCGGACGTCGAGCACGGGCCGGTTTGCGATCATATCCATCACGAGCGCGCCTCACGCGAGAGGGCCGCTCCGAGGAAGCCGCCGGGGAAGAACAGCACGACGAGCAGCGCAACCGCCGAGACGATGAAGGTCGCGAGCTCGCCGGTCGGCCTTAGGAATTCGCCGGCGACGATCAGGAAGATCGCGCCGAGCGCGGCGCCAAGCACGGTGCGCCGGCCGCCGAGCACGGCCGAGACGATCACGTTCACACCGACCGCGACGTCGACGACGGTACCGACCGAGGCGGTGCCGAAATAGAACACCAGCAGCGCTCCGGATAAACCAGAGAAGAACGCGCTGACGATGAAGGCGGCGAGCTTGTGCTTGACGATGTTGAAGCCGAGTGCGCCGGCCTGCACCGGGTCCTGGCCGCTGGCCTGCAGCACGAGGCCGATCGGCGATTGCGACAGGCCGTAGAGGATCGCCGCCGAGATCGTCATGAAGCCGAGCGCGATCCAGTAATTGGCGCCGGCGTTGATGGTGATGACGTCGGGGATGGTCAGGCCGATCTCGCCGCCGGTGAGATCGGCGAACACCACGATGAAATTCTGCAACATCAACACCGCGACCAGCGTGGTCAGGCCGAAATACGGCCCGCGCACGCGCAAAGCCGGCAACGCCAGCACGAGGCCCGCGATGACGGAGGCCAGCGCCCCCAGCACGATGCAGAGATAGACCGACCAGCCGAACTGGGCATTCAAAATGCCGGCGGTGTAGGCGCCGACGCCGATCAGGAAAGTGGGCCCGAAATTGACCTCGCCCGCGAAGCCGAACAGCAGGTCCCAGGCCATCGCGAACACGCCGAAATAGAACGCGACGGTGAGCAGGCCGAGCACGTAGCCGGAGACGTAGAGCGGCAGCGTCGCCGCGACGATGACGAGCGCGACCGAGATGAAGAACAGGCGGGAGGTGAAGAAGGTGGACATCTCAGCGCCTCCCCAGAAGGCCCTGGGGCCGGATATACATCACGAACACGAGCAGCAGCAGCGCCGGAATGGTGCGGTAGGCCGGCGAGACCAAATAGGCCGTCAGCGTCTCGAGATAGCCGACCACGAAGGCCGCGATCAGCGAGCCGGAGACGCTGCCGAGACCGCCGAGCACCACGATCGAGAACGCGCTCGCCGTTAGCGGTCCGACGCTGTAGGAGCTGACGCCCAAGAACATGCCGAGCAGCACGCCGGCGATGCCGGCGAGGATGCCGTAGATCGCCCAGACCACGACGTAGATGTTGGTGAGCTCGAGCCCGAGCAGGGTGACGCCGCGCGGGTTCATCGACGCCGCCAGCACCGCCTTGCCGGTGCGGGTACGATTCACCAGCAACCACAGCAGTGCGATCACGAGGCAGCACACGATCGCTGTGAAGATCTCGTTCTTCGGCGTGCGGACGCCGAGGATCTCGACGACGCCCTCGACGATCGGCAGCACGGTCTTGGCGTTGTTGGTGAAGAAATAGGCGATCAATTCCTGGATCATGATGCCCCAGAGCAGCGTTCCCGTGAGGACGAAGATCTCCTTCTCCTCATTGGGGATGCGCCGGGAGTCCTGAATGGGCTTCACCACCGCGAAATAGGTCGCAAAGGCGGTGAGGAGGGCGACGGCGACTCCGATCAGCGCACCGGCATAGGTGCCGACGTTGAGGATGCTGGCAGCGGCCCAGGCCGCCACCGCTGCGGCCACCATGATGGCACCGTGGGAGAGGTTGAGCACGCCGGAGACGCCGAAGATCAGGGTGAAGCCGGTGGCAC
Source organism: Bradyrhizobium sp. S3.7.6 (assembly GCF_054061875.1). Taxonomy (NCBI): domain Bacteria; kingdom Pseudomonadati; phylum Pseudomonadota; class Alphaproteobacteria; order Hyphomicrobiales; family Nitrobacteraceae; genus Bradyrhizobium; species Bradyrhizobium sp. S3.7.6. Next base: position 2,786,506 of record NZ_JBSSEQ010000001.1, read on the forward strand.
CGAGAGCGTAGAGAGCGCTGATGGCAAAGCCATCGATCAATATCTGGAAAGCTCGCATCTATGATTGGCCGGGTGGCAGCCGAGCTGCCGCTTTGAGGAAAGGTGCTGCGGAGAGCCGCATGTGGAAGCTCCCGGGAGGTGGTCCCGGGAGCATTTCCTGCTAGTTGCTGAGCTTGATGAAGCTCGGGAACTTGACGTCGACCTTGGCGACGTCCTTGGGCCAGACCGCGCTCTGCTTGCCGTCCTGCCATTGCAGCATCAGCCCGGTGATCAGGCCCTTGCCATATTTGATCGAGTGGGTGAACGGATCGTCCTTGCCGTAGAACTGGACGCGGCCGATCGTGCCTTCCCAGTCGGTCTTCTCGAGCGCGGCGACGAGCTTGTCGGCATCGGTCGAGCCGGCGCGCTTCACCGCGTCGGCGATGTAATAGACCTCGTCATAGGCGGTGTAGCCGGCATAGGAGGGATAATTGCCGAACTTCTTCTTGAAGTTCTCCGCGAACGGCACCGATTTCGGCGTCACCGCGACGCCGGGCCCGGAGACGCCCTGATAGAGCACGCCTTCGGCCGCCTGGTTGGTGTCCTTGCCGAAGGTCTCGTTGGTTGCCTGCGAGGAGATGCCGAACATCGGGATCGGCACCTGCTGGTTCTTCCACTGCACCGTCGGCTGCACGCCCACATGGGAGATGCCGGTGATGATCACATCGGGCTTGGAGCCCTCGATCTTGTTGAAGATCGGCGTGAAGTCGGTCGTATCGGGCGAGAAGCGGATGTGGTCGAGCACCTTCAGCCCGATCTTGGGCAGGCATTCCTCGTAACCGACGTCGAGCGGCTTGGTCCAGGCCGCGTCCTCGCTCATGATGACGGCCGTCTTCATGTGCATCCTGTCGACGAGCAGATCCTTGGCGCCGTCGCAGACCGAAAGCGCGAGTGCCGCCGAGGTCAGGTAGCCGTGAAACGTGTATTTGTTCTTCTCGTAATCGGCGTGGACGCTCTTGCTGATCTCGTTGGAGGCCGCCCCTGGCGTGACGAACGGCGTCTTCAACCGCGAGGCCCAGGGTTCCAGCGCCAGCACGACTTCGCTGATATAGCTGGCGATGACCGCGTTGACCTTGTCCTCGTTCACCGCGCGCTGGAACGCGCGCACTGAATCCGCCGACGAGGAGTGATTGTCGTAAGAGATGATCTCGATCTTGCGGCCGTCGACGCCGCCATTGGCGTTGATCTCGTCGGCGGCAAGCTGCGCGGCCTGTGGAATGGAGGCGCCGGCGATCGCCTGCGCTTCCGCGATCACGCCGATCCTGAGGGGATCGGCTGCAAGTGCCGCGCCTGACGTTGCCATCATCGCGCCTGTCGCGGCCGCACCGAGCGCTATTCGCAATGCAACAGAGAGTCGTTTTTTCATGTTGTTCTCTCCCTTTGAATAGGCCTCTTGTGAGCCATTATGTCGCAACTATAACGGCGACGGCATTCTCGGCAAGTGAAACCGCGTTCAGGATTGGTAGAGACGGACCAAAGTCTAGCGCTGCGCAAATTGCGGGCAGGATAGGTGCGAGACACTCATGACGCGCGCAGGCATGCAGATTCTGTCGGCGGGCATGCGTGAGCGTCGAAGCCTTGGAATCGAAGCCTTATAGTCGAAGCCTTGGAGCGGGCGGTCGCCTGGCTCCATCCGGGCTACAAGGCGAGCAGCGATGCCGGTTCAGCGCGCTTGCAGCAGCGATGGATCGAGCGGCCTCAATCGGGCCGGATCGAATGGCGACAAGTCACCACGCGTCGCATCTTTGGCGATCAGCTGCGCCAGCGCTTCGCCGGTGGCGGGCGCATTGAGGATGCCCCAGACATTGTGCCCAGTCGCAACATAGAGACCTTCGCTCTGCGGCACCTTGCCGATCAACGGCAAGCCGTCCTCAGTCACCGGTCGAAAGCAGGCCTGCTGCGCGATGATCTTTTCGGGGCGAAACAGTGGCGATAGCCGTTCGCACATGATTTGCAGGCGCGCGATCGCATCGACGTCCGGCGCCACGGCTGCCGGATCGAGCGGCAGCGGCGCGATGTCCGAGAGTGCGGTGATATGCGTGCTGCCGTCGGCGCGTGGAAAGACTTCGATCGAGACGGCGCTGCCGTCCTCGTCATACTCCAGGAACAACGCATCGGCCGGCACGTGGGTGCCGACGTCGTACACGATGCTCGGGCTGCGCTGGCCATAGACAGCGGGCAGGCGCATCCATTGCGCGGCGAGCAATGACCATGGCCCCATCGCGATCACGACGGCGTCCGCCTCAACGAGGCTTCCTTCGACCTCGACACCCTTCGCGGTCGTGCCATTCGCGTCGCGCACGATGCCCGTGATGCGGCCAACGCGAAGCTCGGCGCCTTGCGCGACTGCCGCGTTCATAACGGCCGACGTGAATTTGCGGGGATGAACGATCGCAGTCGTCTCAGTCGTACCGATGCGCTGCGCGATGACGACGCCGTTGGCGAGCCAGCCGAGCGGGGATGGTGCATTCCGGCGCGGATCGCCGTCGGGAGCAACAAAGCCGCTATAGGCGGTCATCGGGCGATAGCCCCAATCACCTTCGATCTCCTGCGCCAGCTGCGCGTGAAGCGCAAAGCTCCGCCGCGCGAGCGCGTCGAGCGGCGAGCCGGCGCACCAGTCACGCGCCAGAAAGCCGCCGGCCTTGCCGGAGGCGGCGGCCGCGACCTCGGTCCGTTCGATGACGATGACCTCGATGCCGTGGCGCCGGAGAAACCAGGCGGTGCAGGCCCCGATCACGCCGCCGCCGCAGATGATGACGCGCATGGCTTGTTCCTTGGATAGTGCTGCGCTGATGTGCGCAACATCGCCTGTTCGGCACGATCGTTCAGGCGAAGATTGCCGCTTCGCCGCTAGAGGTGCAATTCTGTCGTATATCGAATGTCGTCACTCAACGATCATGCGAGCGTCATAAAGAATCACAAAAGCGTCATGCCGCAAGCCGCCAATGGAGCAGGCGCTGGGGCGGACACTCTACGGGGAGGGTAAACCATGGCGCTCAGATTCCGCAGCATCGACGGCTCCAACAACAATCGTGCGGATCCCACCTTGAACCAGGCCGACACCGACTTTGCTCGGCTGGGGCCGGCAAATTTCGTCGATGGGGTCAATGAAATGACGCCAGGTCCGAATCCGCGCGAGATCAGCAACATTGTCGTGGCGCAGACGGATATTGGCGATGGCGAGGAAGGCCCGCATCTGGTGGATGACGCCGGCGTCGCGCTGTCAGGCATGATGTATGCGTGGGGCCAGTTCATCGATCACGATCTGGATCTGCAGAAGGAGGGCACAGGCACGGATGATATCTCGATCAAGGTCCCGGCTGATGATGAGTTTCTGCCGCCCGGCAGCATGATCCCGTTGACGCGGGTGGCGATCGATCCTGCGACGGGGGTCACCGGGCATCCGGCAGCCGCGATCAATACGGTGACGGGTTGGCTGGACGGCTCGCAGATCTACGGTTCCGACGCGGCCACCGCAGCGAGCCTGCGAACGGCCGACGGCCATATGAAGGTGTCGGCGGGAGACAATCTCCCGATCGTCGAGACCGAGCACGGCAACGTCTTTGCGGCCGGTGACGTACGGGCGCAGGAGAATCCCGACCTGACCGCCTTGCAAGTCTTGTTTGTGCGCGAGCACAATTACCAGGTCGATCGACTGCACGAGGACCATCCGAACTGGAGCGGCGACAAGCTATACGAGACGGCCAAGGCCATCACCACGGCCGAGATGGTCAACATCACCTACAACGAGTTCCTGCCGCATCTGTTGGGCGAGGACGCCATCAAGCCGTACAACGGATATGATCGCACGGCGGACGCGCGGATCACCGAAGAGTTTGCCGGTGCGGCCTTTCGCTTCGGTCACTCCATCGTCTCCGACGAGATCAGTGCGACCAGCAATCTGGGTGCCTTTACGTCGGAGCAGACGCTGGCGCAATCGTTCTTCGAAGACACGGCGACTTTCAAGGCGACTGGAGCGGATGGCCTGCTGCGGCATCTGTCGGGGGACCTGGCCAACCCGCTGGACGCTCACATTGTCGATGGCTTGCGAAACCTCCTGTTCGATCCTCCGGACGGCATGGATCTGGCAGCGATCAATATCCAACGCGGCCATGATCTTGGGCTGGGTACACTGAACCAAACCCGGGAGGCGCTGGGGCTTGCGCCTTACACCAGCTTCGATCAGCTCAGCTCTGATCCGGCGACGGCAGCAGCGTTCGAGAAAGCCTATGGTTCGATCGATGCCGTCGATTTGTGGGCCGGTGGATTGGCTGAGGATCATGCGCCAGGAGCCGTCATCGGGCCCACCTTCGGCATAATCATCGCCGACCAGTTCACCGCTTTGCGCGACGGCGATCGCTACTACTTCGAGAACCAGGGTTTCGATAAGCAGACCCTGAATGAGATAAAGAACACCACGCTGTCGGACCTCATTCTGCGCGACACCGATACCACTGCGATGCAGAGCGATGCCTTCGTCGCCACCGAGCGGCACAGCGGCACGCTGGGCGGCGTAGACCCGACCGGAGAAAAGGCTGCAGCAGGCATGGCGCAGCTTGTGGTCGGATCTCCCGGCAGGGATACCCTGACCGGCGGAGATCTGGATGACACGCTGGTCGCCGCGGCCGGCCGCATGACCATGACCGGAGGTGCCGGTGCCGACACATTCGAATTCGACCTTGGTGTTCTCGCAGGTAAGCACAACACCGCGGTCATCACGGACTTCGATCCCAAACAGGACAAACTGCAATTTTCGAATGACGTTCACGTCACGAAATCATCTGACCATCATGGCGGAACCCTGTTGCAGGTCGGCTCCGAGACCATCGACCTGCTGGGCGTAAAGCCGCATGAGATGCATCTTCACGAATGGGGATAATGTTGGGTCGCTTCAAACGAGCAATACAGCATCATTCGGCGCCGGCGGGGCACGCCGGCGCCGTGTCGTGATCCTGCTCGTCCCGCGTCAGCCTGGGCCGGCGCCTTGCGTCGCCGTGTACACGGCGTAGAGCGACTGGCTCGCGGCCATGAACAGGCGGTTGCGCTTGGGGCCGCCGAAGCAGACATTGCCGCACACTTCCGGCAGGCGGATGCGGCCGAGCAGCTTGCCCGCCGGCGACCACACCGTCACACCGCTATAGCCGACGGCGCGCCCGGCGTTGCTGGAGGACCAGACATTGCCGTTGACGTCGCAGCGCAGGCCGTCGGGCCCGCACTTCACCCCCTCGATCACGCAGTCGCTGAACTTCTTCCCGTTGGAGAGCTTGTTGTCGGTGCCGACGTCGAACACGAAGATCTCGCCGTTGCCGCCGGGCCCGGTGTCGCCCGGTCCCTTGCCGGTCGAGGCGACGTAGAGCTTCTTGTAGTCCGGTGAGAAGCACAGGCCGTTGGGATCGGGCACCTGCTCCTCGGTGACGACGAGGTCGATGCGGCCACTTGGATCGATGCGATAGCAGTTGGTGGGCAGCTCGCGCTTGCCCGGCACGAAGCCGGCCGGCTGTCCGATCCGCGGATTGAGCTTGCCGCCTGCATTGCTCGGGCCGCCCGCCACGTCGGGCTCGCCTTCATAGAGCTGGCCGCCATAGGGCGGGTCGGTGAACCAGTAGCTGCCGTCGGGATGCGCGGCGACGTCGTTCGGCGAGTTCAGGCGTTTGCCCTGGTACGAATCCGCGAGCACGGTGGCGGTACCGTCATGCTCGTAGCGCGTCACCCGCCGGGTCAGATGTTCGCAGGAAAGCTGCCGGCCCTGGAAGTCGAACGAGTTGCCGTTGGAATTGTTGGAGGGCGTGCGGAACACGCTGACGCGGCCGTCGTCCTCGGTCCAGCGCATCTGCCGGTTGTTGGGGATGTCGCTCCAGAGGAGATAACGGCCCTGCGCGCTCCAGGCCGGGCCCTCGGCCCACAACAAGCCGGTGTAGAGGCGCTTGATCGCGGTGTTGGGCTGCGCCAGATCGTCGAAGGACGGATCGACGGTGATGATGTCGGGGTCCGAGAAATAAGTCGTCGGCGCGCCGTTGGGGCCGAAATCGCGCGGCGGGGTGGTGATCGTCGTTGGCGGGGCGGCAGGTCCGGTCTGGGCCAGCGCAGGGCCGGCCACGGTCGCCGCAGCGCCGAGCGCAAGTCCCCGCACAAGTGTTCGTCGTGAAAGCGCAGCATCCTGGTCACGCTGCTCTGGGCGTTTCATCGCGTCCTCCCGGTTATGTTCGGCTGGCCGGTTGATCCGGCCGAGCGGGCGAAGGTTAGTCCGGTCCGCGGCCGGTTGCGAGGGGCAGGTGCGCATCCTCCGCGCGATGGCAGGCTTGCGAAGGCTGGAACGCGGCGGCATTGCGGCGAGGCGAGGGCAGAAGCGGCAATTCGTCCCGGTCTCGTCGTTCGGGGCATGTCGTCGCGCTTTGCGCGGTTAACCGGTGCCGTTTTTAGGACCTGTCAAGCCTTGACCTCACGCGCGATGATGGCAGAACGTTTCCGGGGTATCAGCCGGAGTTCATTGTGTTAGCCGTTGTCGCACTGGTCATTGCGCTCGCCATCGCGTTCGCCGCCGGCTATTTCACCCGCGATCTCGCCTCCCGCAAACGACGCGCGGAGGCGCGCCGCTGGCGCGAATATACCGAGCCGGGTTGGCTCCGCGCCGCCGCACCCGCCAACACCAACGAGATCGTGCCCCCGGCCACCGGCGAGCTTGGCCAGATGCTGGATCGGTGGGAGAGCAGGGCCCGCGCCCGCCGCGCGGGATAGCCTGACCGCAACGCGGGTACGGGGTGCGACATCCGGACGACCTTCCCGTATATCGCTCCGGTCTCGTGGGTCCCTCGCGCTGCCCGGCGACACCGTCGTATTTCCAGCCTACGTAATTCGGATTTGCCGTATGAGCCGCGCGATGACGGACCGGTCGTCGTGCCGTACATTGCAGATCTGGCGGCAGGTCAGTCCTCCTGACCATCTTTTGGCGTTGCGGTTGCAGCCATTTCTCGTCTAGAAACGGCGCATCGAGCCTCCCGGCAACCAACCGTCAACGGTTTTGACCGAGGATTTGAGGGCTCAAAAGGGTCTGGCAATGCTGATTCGCGGCCAAATTGATGGGATTTCGGGGGAGGTGGCTCTGGCCGCCGCCACGATCCCGGCCGCGCTGCTGCCCACCCTCCTGATTGGCGGCCTTCTTCTTACTTGCCCCTGAGGGCCGGCTGGGCGCCATGCGCCTGGGCGCTCAGGGGTTGGTCGAGATCACCGGACACCTCAAGCGCCCAGCAGACTGACGGCGCAAAAAAGCTCAAAAGGAATTTTGCAATGGCCCCCGTGAACAAGTCCGATAAGGACCGCGTCATCATTTTCGACACCACGCTGCGCGACGGCGAGCAGTGCCCCGGCGCCACCATGACGTTCGAGGAGAAGATCGAGATCGCCGAGATGCTCGACGACATGGGCGTCGACGTCATCGAGGCCGGTTTCCCGATCACCTCCGAAGGCGACTTCCAGGCCGTCAGCGAGATCGCCCGCCGCTCCAAGAACTCGGTGATCGCCGGCCTGTCGCGTGCCAACCCGAAGGACATCGACCGCTGCGCCGAAGCGGTGAAATTCGCCAGGCGCGGCCGCGTCCACACCGTGATCGCGACCTCGCCGCTGCACATGCGCGTCAAGCTGAACATGACGCCGGAGCAGGTGATGGAGCTCTCGATCGCCAACGTGACCCGCGCCCGCAACCAGATCGACGACGTCGAATGGTCGGCCGAGGACGCCACCCGCAGCGAGATGGACTATCTCTGCCGCATCGTCGAGGCCGTGATCAAGGCCGGCGCGACCACCGTCAATATCCCCGATACCGTCGGCTACACCACGCCCGAGGAATATGCCCGTTTCATGCGCACGCTGATCGAGCGCGTGCCGAACTCCGACAAGGCGGTATTCTCGGTTCATTGCCATAACGACCTCGGGATGGCCGTGGCGAATTCGCTGGCCGGCATTGCCGGCGGCGCGCGGCAGATCGAGTGCACCGTCAACGGCATCGGCGAGCGGGCTGGCAACGCTTCCCTCGAGGAAGTCGTGATGGCCATCAACGTCCGCAACGACGTGTTTCCGTGGTGGAACAAGATCGACACCACGCAGCTGACGCGCGCCTCGAAGGTCGTGTCGGCCGCAACCTCGTTCCCGGTCCAGTACAACAAGGCGATCGTCGGCCGCAACGCCTTCGCCCATGAGAGCGGCATCCATCAGGATGGCGTGCTGAAGGACGCCTCGACCTACGAGATCATGCGGCCCGAGATGGTCGGGTTGAAGCAGTCGTCGCTGGTGCTCGGCAAGCATTCCGGCCGCCACGCCTTCGTGCACAAGCTGGAGGAGATGGGCTACAAGCTCGGCGCCAACCAGCTGGAGGATGCGTTCACGCGGATGAAGGCACTGGCCGACCGCAAGAAGGACATCTACGACGAGGACATCGAGGCGCTGGTCGACGAGGAGATGGCGGCCTCCCACGACCGCATCAAGCTGACCTCGCTGACCGTGATCGCCGGCACCCACGGCCCGCAGCGCGCGACCATGAAGCTCGACGTCGACGGCCAGATCAAGATCGAGGAAGCCGAAGGAAACGGGCCGGTCGACGCGGTCTTCAACTGCATCAAGGCGCTGGTGCCGCATGAGGCAAAGCTCGAGCTGTATCAGGTCCATGCGGTGACCGAAGGCACCGACGCGCAGGCCGAAGTCTCGGTGCGGCTGTCCCATGACGGCCGTTCCATGACGGCACGCGCAGCGGATCCGGATACGCTGGTGGCCTCGGCCAAGGCCTATCTCGGCGCGCTCAACAAGATCGTCATGAAGCGCCAGCGCGATACGGTGACGACGGCAGCGGCGAGCTGACGCTTCATCCTCTCCAGTTCATCGGCAAACGCGGCGCCCTCGGCGCCGCGTTTTTCGTTTGGCACACGATCCCGTCATGTGGGGGTGCATCGCAATAAATATGTTATTAACATGTCATGTTAACATTCCATTAACCGGCAGCGTCGCGCGCCCTTGCTGCTGGAGAATTTGGAATGCCCCTTTCCGCTGGTTCGATCGCCTTCACCGGTTTCAACGGTGACGGCAACGATAATTTATCCTTTGTCGCCCTGACCGACATCCCGCAGGGCACTGTCATCAATTTCACCGACAGCAACTGGAACGGCTCCGCCTTCGCAACCGGCAGCAACGCCGAAAGCACGATCGCCTGGACCGCGACCGGCGCGATTCCCGCTGGCACCGTCATCGACATCAACAACATCGGCAAGGGCACGTTCGGCACCAGCGCCGGCTCGGCCACCTTCACCAACGCCAACAATACCGGCCTGTCCAACGACAGCGAGGTCGTCTACGCCTATGTCGGCACCTCGACGGCGCCGACCTTTCTCGCCGCGATCTCCAATGTCGGCTATGCGACCTCAGACGGCACGCTGACCGGCACCGGCCTCGTTGCCGGCCAGACCGCGGTCAGCTTCACCGGCGGCCTCGATATCGTCGGCTATAACGGACCGCGCTCGGGCTTCGCCAGCTTCGCCGACTACCTTGCCGCGATCGGCAACACCGCCAACTGGGCCACCCAGAACGGCAGCGGCGACCAGAGCACCGACGGCACCACGCCCGACGCGCCGTTCCCGACCACCGCCTTCACCGTGGCCGCGCCCGCCACGCAGACGATCTCGTTCTCGTCGCCGAGCGTGTCGGTTGCCGAGGGGCAGAGCGGCACCAAGACCATGACTTTCACCATTGCGCGCACCGGCGGCACCACCGGCGTGCTCAGCTTCTCCGGCAGCTTCGCCGCCGGCACCACCGATGCGACCGATTTCGGCGGCACGCTGCCGGCCTCGACCTTCAGCGGCAGCTTCGCCGACGGTGCGTCCTCGGCGACCATCACCATCACGATCTCCGGCGACACCACCGCGGAGCCCGACGAGAATTTTACGCTCACGCTCACCAGCGCCAGCAATCCGGGCGCGGCGGTTACGATCGGCACCGCGACGGCGACCGGCACCATCGCCAATGACGACGGCACTCTCGTCTCCGGCAACTCGTCGAACCCGATCACGCTGGCGAACAACGATCATCTGACCGTCCTCGCCGGTGCGACCCTGTCGGGCTCGACCCCGGTCACCTGGATCGGCGGCAGCACCTCGCCCGGCGCGCTGGTCGACAATTCTGGCACCATCACCGGCACCAGCCGCGCGATCGCCACCAGCGGCTCGACTAGCGGCAGCCTCACCATCAACAACAAGGCCGGCGCCACCATCACCGCGACCAAGGACGCTGTGAAGATCTCGAACCTGGTCTCGGGCAAGAGCGGCACCTTCACCGTCAACAACGAGGGCACGATCTCGTCGACGGGGACCGGCGGCAATGCCGGCCAGGCGCTCGATCTTGACGACATCAATTCGAGCGGCGCCAATACCGTCATCAACAACGCGGCAACCGGCGTGATTTCGGCGGCCGATGCTGACGCGATCCGGCCCGGCGCCAACGCCACCATCAACAATTACGGCCAGATCGTCAGCCACAATGCCTCGGCGGCCTCGTCCGGCAACGACGCGATCGACTTCCAGTCGGTCAACACCGGCGGCGTGGTCAACAACTACGCCGGCGGAATCATCGACGGCGCCCGCCACGCCATCACCGGCGACCAACCGATCACCGTCAACAATGACGGCACGATCACCGGCCGCAGCGGCTCCGGCATCAACATGGACAGCGCGCCGAACTCGACGACAACAGTGACCAACCGCGGCACCATCACCGGCACGGCGGTCGGCGGTGCTGACGCCGACGGCGTCGATGTCGACGGTCTGGTCTCGATCGACAATTTCGGGACGATCGCGGCGGTCGGCCTGACCAGCGGCGCCAACGGCCTCAACGAGGCGCTCGCGATCGGCGGCGGCTTCGTCCACAACGAGGTGGGCGGCCTGATCATCAGCGATCAGCGCGCGATCACCGTGGACGACAGCAATGACGGTAGCGCCTTCGGCGTCACGACCATCATCAACGACGGCACGATCCGCGGCAACAACGGCGAGGCGATCTCGATCGTCGGCACCTTCGGCGACACCGTCACCAACACGGGCGGCATTTTCGGCAGCGTCGCCACCGACGGCGGCAACGATACGCTCACCAACAGCGGCTCCATCATCGGTGACGTCTCGATGGGCGCGGGCGACGACAGCATCAATCTCGCCACCGCTTCGATCGTCACCGGCACGATCGACGGCGGCGACGGCGTCGACACGCTGGTGCTGTCGGGAAGTGGCTCCGGTTCGCTCCTTGGCACCGTCGTCAATGTCGAGAAGCTCGACGTCAAGAGCGGCGTCTGGCGGATCAAGGATGCGTCCGGCTATTCCGACATCCAGGTCGAGAGCGGCGCGGCGGTCGTGCTGGAGGGCTCGGCCAATGGAATGGTGGTTGCCGCGGGCGCCGCGCAGCTGGTGTTCGGTCTGGCCTCGAACTCCGTGATCTCGGGCAATCAGTACATCCAGATCGGCGGCTCGGCCGACGGCACGACGATCGAGGCCGGCGGCGACCAGGATATCCTCGGCGGTGGTATCGCGACCAACACCACCGTGGACGGCGGCACCCAGAACGTCTTCGGCGTTGCGATCCAGACCACGGTCGCGAATGGCGGCTTCCAGCACGTTCACAACAATGCTTTCAACACCATCGTCAATGCCGGGGGTGAGCAGAACGTCTACATCGACGGCAGTGCGACCGGATCCACCATCAATGCCGGCGGCATCCAGATCGATTGGGGCTTCACGATCATCACGACGATCAGCGGCGGCGGTCAGTACGTGTTCGGGTCGGCGAGCCTCACGACGATCAATTCGGGCCTGCAGGCCGTCGAGAGCGGCGGCACGGCCTCGGACACGACGATCCATGGCGGCGGGCAGGACGTCTATCTGGGTGGAACCGCGATCAACACCACCATGGATGGCGGCGTCCAGTCGGTCTATGGCGGCACGGTGGTCCAGACCACGATCAGCAATGGCGCCCTCCAGTATCTCCACGGCAACGCGTCGATGACGACGGTCAACGCCGGCGGCGTCCAGATCGATTGGGGCGCCGCCAGCGCCACCATCGTTAACGGCGGCGTGCAATATGTGTATGGCAGCGCGACCGGCACGACGGTCCTGTCCGGGACGCAGCACGTGCAGGCCGGCGGCAGCGCTGATGACACCACGATCGGCTCGGGTGCGCTCGCCTTTGTCCATGCGGGCGGGACGATCGACGATGTGATCTTCGCCGGTCCCAATGCCTCGCTGGTGCTGGCCCAGGCGTCGGCCTTCACGGGAACGATCTCCGGCTGGCAGGGCCATGACAGTCTCGATCTCGGCGACATCCTGTTCAGCGACGGTCTGACCTCGATGGCCTATGCGCAGAATGGCGACAACACCGGCGGCACGCTGACAGTCTCCGACGGCGCCCACGTCGCGACGCTGCACTTGCTCGGTCAGTACAGCGCGGCCGATTTCGCGCTGTCCTCGGACGGGCACGGCGGCACCCTGATCACCGATCCGGCGGTCGCGCAGCAGGCCCAGCTCGCGCCGGCGCTGCACGGCTGAGGTTGCGAGAGGCGGCAGCGGCGATGGCAGGGTTTCCCTGCCATCGACCTGCGTGAGCCAGTCCAGCAGATTTCGCCTCCGGATACCGCATTTTTGCAAGCCGCCCCCTGCTAAGGGGCAATGGCGCCTGTGCCCGCTTCCCTATAATCCTGCCTTCAAGTCTTGAATCTAGGGCTTGGGGGCGACGGTTCGTGCCCCACCAAAAAACGTGCGGGAGGAGGCATGCGGAAACTCATTTGGGCTGCGGCATCGGTTGCGGTCTTGACCGGGGCGTTGGCCCTGACCGGGCCGGCATCGGCGCAATCGCCGATCATCATCAAGTTCAGCCACGTCGTCGCCACCGACACGCCGAAGGGCAAGGCGTCGGAGAAGTTCAAGGAGCTCGCCGAGAAGTACACCGGCGGCAAGGTCAAGATCGAAGTCTATCCGAACTCGACGCTCTACAAGGACAAGGAAGAGCTCGAGGCGCTCCAGCTCGGCAGCGTGCAGATGCTGGCGCCGTCCAACTCGAAGTTCGGCCCGCTCGGCATCCGCGAATTCGAGGTGTTCGATCTGCCTTACATCCTTCCGGACCTGAAGACGCTGCGGAAGGTGACGGAAGGCCCGCTCGGCCTCCGGCTGCTCAAGCTGCTGGACTCCAAGGGTATCACCGGCCTTGCCTATTGGGACAACGGCTTCAAGCAGATGAGCGCGAACAAGAAGCTGGTTACGCCCGCCGACTACCAGGGGGTCAAGTTCCGCATCCAGTCCTCGCGCGTGCTGCAGGCCCAGTTCAAGTCGCTCGGCTCGCTGCCGCAGGTGATGGCGTTCTCGGAAGTCTATCAGGCGCTGCAGACAGGTGTCGTCGACGGGCAGGAGAACACCTGGTCGAACATCTATACGCAGAAGATGCACGAGGTGCAGAAGTACATCACCGAGACCAATCACGGCTACATCGGCTACGTCGTGATCGTGAACAAGAAGTTCTGGGACGATCTGCCGGCCGACATCCGCGATCAGCTGTCGAAGGCGATGAAGGAGGCGACCGACTTCAACAACGCGCAGTCGCAGAAGGAGAACGACGACGCGCTGGCCGAGATCAAGAAGAGCGGCAAGAGCGAGATCATCAAGCTCACGCCGCAGCAGGACGAGGCGATGCGCAAGGCGATGGAGCCGGTCTACAAGGACGCCGCAGGCCGCGTCGGCCAGCCGCTGATCGACGAGTTCCTCAAGGAATCGAAGAGCACGACGAACTGATCAGGATCGACCATCAATGAAGGGGCTTCCGTGCAGCCTGCGCGGAGGCCCTTTTTGTTGCAAAACATTTCAGTCTGCATCTGAATGGACATTCAGGGGAGTTACATCTTCGTAAGAACGCTCTCTCTGTCCAAGTTGTAAGTTGCGCGTCAGCCGTCCGGCGCTCATCCTCACCGGCATCCTTCCAGAGGAGGTCCGTATGAGGAAGTTCACCATCGCCGCCATCGCCGTGCTCAGCATCGCCGGCTCGGGCGCGGTCTATGCCCAATTTCATCGCCCGTGGATGGAGCACTTCCGCCACGTCCGCATGAACCCGGAGGACCGTGCCGCCTTCGTCGACGCGCGGATCGCCGCCGTCCATGCCGGGCTGAAGCTCAACGCCGACCAGGAGAAGCTGTGGCCGCCGGTCGAGGCAGCCGTGCGCGACTTCGCCAAGCTGCGCATCGACCGCGCCAACGCACGGATGAATGCCGGCCCGGGTGACGCCGGCAAGAACGCCGACAAGCCCGAGGATCCAATCGCCCGCCTGCGCCAGCGCGCCGAGGACATGGGCGCGACCTCCGCGGCCCTGAAGAAGATCGCCGATGCCGCCGATCCGCTCTACAAGACGCTCGACGAGGGCCAGAAGCGGCGCCTTGCCGTGCTGACCCGCCACCGTGGCCCGTTCGGCGGCGGTGGGGACGGCCCGTCCCGACACTTCATGGAACGGGGCATGGACCGCATGATGGAGCGCGGCATGGACCGCTTCCACGGCGACCGTTTCGACCGTGACGGCGGCCCGGACCGGGATCGCGAGGGCCGGCTCTGAGCCACCCCGTATTTCCCGAGGAATTAACCCCGGGATTGGCCTTGGCGAAGCCGCTGGAATCCAGCGGCTTTTCGCATTTTCGGGCCTGTGGAAGAACCTTGGAAAACATGCGCCACATCGCTTGCCATACCCGGATCGCTTTGCTAAACGACCGGCCTCGCAAGGCATTGACCGCCTTTCGGGCGCATAGCTCAGTTGGTAGAGCAGCTGACTCTTAATCAGCGGGTCCCAGGTTCGAGCCCTGGTGCGCCCACCAATAATTTCAATAACTTCGCCTGAGACAGAACCAGAACGGTCTGGCCGGTTTGCAGCGCGGTTTGCAGTTTTCGTTCACTTAATGCCCCATCAGTTAGCCGTGCGGCAGAGAATCAGTGCATCCGGGCCGGACGTTCAAGCCTCAACGTCAACTGCCAATTTTGAACGTCGGCCTTGGCTAGACAGTGAACCAGATCTTCGGGGTGCAAGAGATCGTCCTCGTCTTGGGTCAAAACCAGCCGCTGGAGCGCAGCTTTTATCCTTTCATAGGTGATGTTTTTGGGAACGGTCATTTGATAGCGATCATCTGTTTTCGAAAAGAATCCGATCTCCGCCATCACGGCGAAAGTATCTCCCCAAGGTTCTTCGAATACTGACATCGAAAAGAAGGTGAGATCCTTCATCAAAAGCTCGATGCATTTGGTGGCCGTTGGTGAGAACGTAAATATGTTTACGAACTCAATTGTTGCGACCGAAAGCTTGAACGCGGGATCACGCTTGAATTGCCTTTGCAGTAGTTTGTCTGCCGCAGCTGCCTTCATTAGCCAACGGCCTAGGAATTCGGCAGCGCCGAGTGGTGGTCCTTCGACTAAGACCCACTGTTGTTTGGAAGTATCTTCATTCATCGTTTCAGATCCTCTTCTTTTTAGAAAGTCGCCAAGTCTGCCCGCGACCACCGCCATTATTGCCAAGCGTCGGTTGCCAACAATAGACCCTCCATTCCCTGCTCGAGCATGTCCCATTCGGGCCGTTGACGGATGAGCTGCCTTCACCCAAACGTAGCCACCAGCTTGACGATCGCCTGTTCGGCCAACTCGGCCTGGCCGCCAAGATAGTGTGCTTTTAAAATCTCGTCGACGTCGCGCGGACTATGGCCAGTGATCGCCGCTATCTGAGCGGTCGTGCAGCCCGAGAGCGCTAACCTGGTCACCGCCGTCCCGCGCAAATCGTGGAAGTGCAGATCGGCATCACCGAGCTTCGCTCGATCGAACGCTTTGCTCCAGGACGCGCGGAAGCCGTCACTTGTCCATGCCTCGCCGAACGTGTTGCGCAGGATCGGCCCATCCGCTTTGTCGGGCCGGCGAGCATCGAGCACGACTTTCAGCGGCGCGCCGACCGGAATGATTATCCGCTTCTTCTTCTTGCCCCGTCTCTGCTTGTTCGGCTGCAACCTTATGTGCGTACCATCGTACTGAGACCATGCAATGGCGATCAACGTACCCTGGCGCTGGCCAGTCCAGAGCGCCATCAGCAGCGCGAATTGCAGCTCGGGCGAGGCCGCGGCGCAGAAAGCGCTGATGTGCTCCGATTGCCAAATGATCTCAGCGCGATCGGCCTCGTACAGCCGCCCGCCGCGTTCGCAGACGTTCACGGCAATCAAGCCCCGATCCTTGGCCACGGCGAGGACGCGCGCCAATACCGTCCAAGCATAGTCAGCTTTTCGTGGATTGGCGGCCATGCCGTCGCGCCATTCCTTGAATTTGCCGCGGGCTCGGCGATCCTGCACGACCGCGAGCGGCATCGTTCCGAACTCTTCCTCAATGAGCTTGAGATATCGCCGATAGTCCTTTTGAGTCTTCTCCGCGCGCCCGGTGAATTCGGTCGACGCTTTGAAGGCTGCAACTAGCGAAAAGAGATTGCCGCTCGGCGGCTTCTTCCTCTCGGCATGTGCAGCGGCATAGGCGACCACGAATTGCGGGTCATTCGGGAGCAGGGGGGCGCCGTTGTCGTCTTTGAGCATCGGGCCGCCGCGCCACGCGTAATAATATTTACGGTGCGTGCCATCGGCGAGGCGCTTAGTCGCGCTCGCGACGCCGGGCAGCTTTCGCCTGTTCATGCTTACGTTCCCACGCTTCGAATTCGTCGGCCGGGGCGATCGTCGGTGCCTTCAGCAGAATGGTGATCGTGCCATCCGGTGTCACCTGAATCGCGTCGGCACCATTCTGCTTCGCCGCCCGAATCGCGCGGGCGACGTCGACTTGAAGGATGGTGCTGACGCGTCGGGACATTTTTAGCGGGCAACTTCTTCGGCGAGAACATCTAGCAGTACGGAGGCCGCGCTCATGCGGATGCTCTTCGAGTTAAAGAGGCCGGAGCGATCTGAGGATGCTTTGAGCGCGGCTTTGACGGCCTCTGTTGCGACAGTTGCTTGATACTTGCGGATAGCCTGGTCGATGCGTTTTGACATTTTGAACCCCAATGGTGTCCATGCGGAATATGTTGACTTAACCGCGCATTGTGAATTAGTAACAGTATCCAATACCAATATCAACGAACCGTCAAATGAAACTTTCAGAACTCATCCCCCATACGTCCGCTTGGACGGGCATATCTGAGACGCACGTCGGCAGTGTAGCGCGTGTGTTGCGGCCGGCGGGTCTGATCTCGTCACAGGGGCGTGGTCCAGGTGGGGCAGTGATGACCGCAGACGACAAAATCAATTTGCTCTTGGGCGTGTGCGGAGTGGAGATTGCCAACAGGGCCGCAGAAAGTGTCCGCGTGTGGCAACGATTGGTCCGAGCCGATAGCTCTACGGGCGACAAACGCTTTGCCATTACCAGGGCCCGCTCGGTCAAGGATTTTTTTGTCGGTCTCATTACCAAGGATTTGAACGGCGGTGCTCTTGATACTTGGCTGAGAGAGACCGGCGATGCATTCGATCGCGTGAAGGGGATGAAAGTAGCGGTTCGACATCACATCATGTTGGACCTCTATGTCGACGAATTTGAATTGACCTTCGTTGTTTCGCGAAACCGCATCCACACCAACGATCGAACTGAAGCTGACACAATCTCGGTTAGATTCCTTCAGCCGCCGCCCGGCGCGGAAAGTGAGTTCGTCTACGGTCTGCGCAGTAAAGGTTACAAGGCTGGTTCGAAACTCATCCGACGACTAGATGATGAAAACATTCGCGGGTGGGGTGCTTGTCTAACAGGGGACATTGCGCGCGGCTAAATTCAAAATTTGTGGCGCGCTGATCGACCGATCTAACCAGTGACGCTATATTTGCGAGGATGGGAATAGTGCATCGAGGTAGAAAACCAATCCTTACTTGGATCGAGAAGTTAGCGGTTGGTGGCGAGTGCGCACGCCTTTGGCGGGAGCTTTCCTTAAACCGCGCAATGGAAGAGTATCGAGCTCGACCCGAGCTGCGCGACGTGAAGCAATTCCAATCTGAACTCGCGTTAGTTCCTGTCGCGGTTAGAAATCATCGCGTTCATCGCGAAGCAGTAAGGCGAATAAGCTCCGACATAGCAGAAATCTTCTCAGATATCGTAACGAAACCTATTGTCGCAAAACGCCTCCATGGAAAGCGTGCAGTGATTTTAGACGCCGCTATCGACTGGTGTGCGGCGACGTACGGCAAGACGATCGGAAGGCGCAGGGCACAGCTTTGTTGGGATGAATTCTCCGCCATGATGAAGCGTCTGCAGCGAGAGGGGCATATGGATGACCTCTAATTGCGTTGCACGCTGCTTTTACAAACTCGCCGATAGCAGTGGCGCGCGCGGAAACACGCGGTCAGCAATGCCGATCGTTTGGCGACACGTCCGAGATTGATAACCAATCAACTATCGGGCCAATTAGCTACCTGGCACTTGTCCGCTTCGGTCGTCGTGGCAGGGGCCCTCGCGCAGCGCCCACTATCGTGATTCTCCACCGCCTATCCATTCTCGTGTCCGGAACAACCCTTCAGCTAATTTCTGTATGAATGTTTAGGACGCTATCTGCTGCGTTGTAATGTCTCCCAATGATCAACGCTTCCGAGGGCTTCCAAATGTCACCAGAATCTAAAGAGCGACGGGCGCCGCTCGATACGCCTGCCGCCGCCGAGTATCTTAGCGTCCAGCCCAACTACCTCGAGAAACTTCGCTGCAAAGGTGGTGGGCCGGTCTTCATCAAGCGCAACGGCCTAATTCGGTATGACCCCGACGACCTGGACGCTTGGCTTGAGGCCGGCAAGTGTCAACGCACTGGCGACAGCAAAGGTGCGACAGCGAGGGGCGCCTAAACGCGCCTTCAATGCATCATTCGACCGAGTCCCAACCGGACACCACCGTTACCGATGCGGCGACCCCAAGGTGATGACAGTCGCAGCTTCAACGCCGAACAGCGAGCACTAATAGGACCCTGCAATGAGTAAAACCGCTCCACCAATACCGCTGATCCCTCCACCGATGGTATCTGCTCCAAGATCGTCGCCACAAAAGATGCTGGTTCGTGGCAGTCGTCAAAGCGGAATCACAACCGTTATTTTTATCGTTCGACCGAAACGTGGAGTAGACGATCAGCTCATGATTGGCCTTGAGGAACACAACGGCGAAAGCAGAAGCCAATTGATGATCCGCGGTGGCGCCGAAGCACGCGAAATGCCTTCTCAGCTTCGATGGCTCGCTGAGAAAATCGAAAAAGAGTTGGGGAAACACGACGCGCCCTCGATTCACGAATACGTCCTAAGCACGGGTGGCGCATGAACGCGTTCTTCGACCACGCAGAAAAGAACTGTTTCGCACTTTTTCCGTGTGCGCAAGGAACGAAGCGACCGATCCTAAAATGGAAGGCAGGATCGACGCGCGATCGTGCGCAATGGACAGCTTGGCAATCCGACCACAACAATCTTGCTATCGATTGTGCCAAGTCTGAGATTCTCATGATCGACGTGGACTCGTCGAAAGTTACGCGGGAGGAGGCGTGGGGTGCGTACCATAAGCTTTGTCAAGAGTGGGGGCTATCCGACCCCGCCCCGCCGATGACGCAATCCGCACGCGGCGGGTGGCACATTCCTTTCAGACGTCCCGCGAACTTCGCGGCGACTGACCTGCGCGGTGGCGGAACGCTGGTGAAGATAACCGATTTCCGGGAATTGACCGAAGGCGAGGAAGACGGCGAAGTGGTCGGGTTCAAGAACCGCGGCTATTGCGTCGCGCCGGGCTCGACGCTTTCCACGGCGACCGGCAGTCTTCCGTATGTGCTGATGACGGACCCGCCAGCGCCGCATGAGGCGCCGGCGAGCCTGCTTGAGGCGATTAAGCTCAATACAATTGAAGCGACTTACAGCGGTCAAGCGGGCACAAGCGATAAAGCTGATGTTGCCAAGCTTGTTGCAGAACTAGATATGTATGGGGAATTTAGCACCGAGCCAGACTGGTTCAAATATATGGGGGCCATCAAACTCGCGCTCGGGGACACAGAGAATGGAGTCGAAGTCGCGTTGCAAATGACAGCCGACGACGCGACGGATGAAGCGTTCTGGTCCCGCTGGAACAGATTGGCCAGTGTTGATGACGGTGGCCCAAGATGTCGGATCAACTCAATGATCCACCGCTACAAGGAATTGACCGGTAAGCAATTTAACATTCGAACATCTCTCTCGGCAATGTTCAATGGAGTGGCGAAATTGGCAGCGGCAACTGTCGAACCGGGAAAGCCGACATCAGGAACGCCACTCTTCACGGGCCTTTCATCACCTTTGCGGGACGTTACATTGAGCGCTGTTGCCGATCCGTTGCCGAACCATCCCAACCTGACTGCGCCCCAAGCCTTTGCACTTGAAGATTTCGTGGCGTATTTGCCGGGCGGCACGTTTTGTTATTTGCCGACTCGGGAGATGTGGCCGGCGAGCGGTGCGAATGCGAAGCTCGGCGACGTGACTGTCAATGGCGTCAGCAAGATTAGGGCAGCTACATGGCTCTCTCAAAACCGCGCGGCCGACGCTATGGCCTGGTGCCCAGGCGAGCCAATGTTGATCAAGGATCGATTGTTGGTCGAGGGTGGGTGGATCGCAAAACCTGGTGACACGACGCTCAACAATTATCGACCGCCCACGATCGCTGCCCGCGAAGGCGACGCGTCACTGTGGCTAAACCACATCAAGACAATCTATCCAGATGATTGGGAACACATCATCAATTGGTTTGGTCACCGGGTACAGCGACCGGGCGAAAAGATTAATCATGCGTTGGTGCTGGGAGGCGAGCCGGGAGTTGGTAAGGACACCCTATTGGAACCAGTCAAAGCGGCAGTAGGCGCATGGAATTTCTGCGATGTTTCGCCTACGAACGTCATGGGTAGATTTAATGGCCACCTCAAGTCAGTCGTACTTCGAATCAGCGAGGTCCATGACCTTGGCGATATCGATCGGTTCGCCTTTCACGATAAATGTAAGACGCTCTGCGCAGCGCCGCCCGACACGCATCGGATCGATGAAAAAAACATGCGAGAATATCAGGCGGTAAATGTCTGTGGTGTGATCATGACAACAAACCACAAGGCAGGTGGGCTCTACCTCCCGCCGGATGATCGTCGACATTATGTCGCCTGGTCGCCGACTCCGACCGGCGCTTTCTCGTCCGAGTATTATGACTCTCTGTATCGTTGGTTCCGGACAGGTGGTAACGAGATTGTTGCGCATTATCTGGCCGCACTAGATATTAGTGCGTTCAACGCGAAAGCCCCGCCGCCGAAGACCGCGGCATTTTGGGAAATCGCGCAGTCTGCGCGCGCACCTGAAAGTGCTGACGTTGATGACGCATTGGACGCGCTGGGGCGACCTGACGCGGTGACGTTGGCAATGCTTGAACATAGCCCAGGAGCTACGCCGGAATTTCGAGCCTGGCTGGGCGACCGGCGGAATAGCGTGAAAATCGGGCATCGGATGGCAGATGCGGGTTACGAAGCGATCCGGAATCCAGAGGCGAACGACGGTCGATGGCGAATTGCAGGCAAGCGCAGGGTTGTCTATGGCCGCCGCACTCTGAGCAAAGCGGATCAGCTCTCACTTGCCGATGCGATGGTTAAGGGGCCGGAATTCCCATCCCCGTCGCCATCAGTGCCCATGCCGCCCGTACCGATTGCTGTGCAATTGCCATCTGCGCCTTGCTGATGCAACGCGATGTACGTGTGTACGTGTGTACGTGATCCGGTAACTCCATCCTTCCTAGGCTGCCTATATTACTCATATTTTTGTCAACGGATATTTGCATTGCCGGGAGTTAAGAGATGGGAATTGAAAAGTTGATCATGTACTCACGAACTCGCGTACCGCAGGAAAGCGTAACGGCATTGAGCCGGGGCATTGAGTTGCGGGAAGGGTAATTCGCGATCGCTCTATGAGGGGGCGACGCCGTCAGTTCGAGAGAACAACGTTCAGATGCCCCGCAATACGCGCGCGCGGGAGCACATCAACCGATAATTGCACAACGGTGACAGCCACTATGGAATGGCGGCGCGTGCAGCAAAGGCTGTTATGTTAGAAGAAGCCGCTTTTGAACTCGAATAACCGTGGCCGCATGCCAAACACCCCCGGTGGGTGTAGAGATCTTGCGCTCGTTTAGAGTCGCAGCGATTTTCCGGGCCGACAGACTGGCCAATTCGTCGAACACAGAGCGCAATTGCTCGGCGCGCTCCATCGCATCCTCGTGAGCTTGGGCACCATGGGCTCTGAGACCGCCTAGCGCGATGCCTTGGGCTTTCTTGGCCGCCAACGCGTCCTTGGTACGGCGGGAGATCATGGCGCGCTCCTTCTCCGCCAGAGCGGCATACAGATGCAGCATGAACGGATCGGCGTCTGCGCCCAGCTCCGCCACGATGAACGGGGTCTTATGGGCCATCAGGCCACTGATGAAATGCACGTCGCGGCTGAGGCGATCGAGCTTAGCCACAATGATCGGCGCTTTGATCTTTCTTGCCGCCCTCAGGGCGGCGGCGAGCTGTGGGCGTCGGTTGAGCGCATCGGTCCCTTTTCCGGTCTCAACCTCCTGGAACGTCTGTATCAGGTCGAACCTTTCCGTCTCGGCGAATCGGGCGAGCGCGGCCTGCTGCGCTTCAAGTCCCAAACCGGACTTTCCCTGCTGGGTAGTCGAGACGCGGGTGTAAGCGATTGCCGTTCTCATGAATTTTGATCCGATTTTGAAACATCTCAACGACCGTTGATATGTTCTATGAAAGGTCGTAACAGGTCAAGGGTATTGTTACGGAAGAAATTGCTACAAGCCAGAGGGCCTGGTGTCGAAACATCGCGACAGCTGGTATCGCGCTGGCCGCAGCGAGCAATGGACCAAGTAAGGATGCAACCCCGCGCACCGATGTACCGCCGGCAGCATGGGCGCATCCCAAGATGCGTACTATCAGGGGTTGATCGTGCGCCAACTGTGTGCGTCAGATGCAGCCGGGCCGGGCCACGTATTCGGAGGGAATGACTTTGAAAACGTATGCCTTCGCGGCATCTGCCGCATTAGCAGTAGCTCTTTGGTCAACCGTCGGAAACTCGCAAACGGCGTTTGTTTGTGAGGGCGAGTTCGATACCTTCAAACGTTGCAGCGGAAACGATACTATTCAGCGAATTCCAATTAACCCAAAAGATTGCACAAACACCTGTGAAAACCATCCTGGCAGGTGACTGCGTGGCGTGACGAACTAGGTTAGGCACGGGGGATGTGCACCGATTCTTGTATTAGATGCCCCCACAAAAAAATCTGCAACTTTTGAGTGAATAACCTGGTTTCGGGCCGATACGTACTGACCTGTTTTCAGCTTTTCCTTTAAGTTGCGCTATGCAACCCAAAGCATCGGCCACGTCATCCCAACTATCGAAGTGAGGCAATCGCCTTGCGTACCATGCTCTTTGCAATCTTTGGAGGGCGCCGAGTTTTCTGGAAACTGCGAAATCAGTTTTCTTCCCTTGGTTTCGTTTTCCGTCGTGGCGCCTTCGGCGCCAAGATGCGCTTCAGGGAGAACAGAACTCAAACGGGAACATTTCTGAGGCTCAGTGTCTCGACCTTCGCCGCAATATTTGCTTCGGTCTTGTTCGCATCTGTTACTCAGTTTCTAGATCCGCTGCTTGACGATTACTACAAGCGCACGGGTCTGGTCATCCTAAATGACGTTTACTCTACTCTTCTTGCGACCATCGCTGGAATGGGTGGCGTCTTTATCGGCCTGTATTATGCGGCGACCATCGCGATCTCGGGCGCGATCTATGCGCGCGTACCTAACAACATTAGGGATTTGCTAGCCAGAGAACGCGTTGGCAACGTGTATATGCGCTTCCTAGCGCTTCTAACTTATACAAGCGTAGTCCTTCTTTCAATGAAGGCTGCTGGCTTTGCGCCAAATAAGCTTGGTGCGTCAGTGGTTTTGATAGGCGCTGGCATTGCCGTGATTGCGTTTGTGAAGCTCGGCGCACGTGCGTTCTATCTTTTCGATCCGACCAGCTTGGCAAGCGAACTCGTGCAGCAAATCAAGCGATCCTATAATCTAGTTGGTCCCCGTCAATTTCGCTGGTTGGACCCCTCGTTCCAGAGCCATGCATATCGGACAGCGCGGCAGTCGCTCGATACCGTCGAGGCGCTAGCGGAAATTACCGGCAAGGAAGATAAACTAAACGCGCAGCCCTATGCCGCTCTTTGCGAAAATCTCCTCTTTCTGCTTGCAGACTACAGTGGTCAAAAGAGGAAAATTCCTACCGACAGCAGATGGTATCCTAGGCAATACGATCATGCTGACTGGTACCGTTCCAACGATGCTAGCACCTCCCTGAGTTCTCAAGGCGCGGGAAGACTGAACCCGAAGGAGGTTAGCGACGCTCAATGGCTTGAGGGATCGATCCTTTCCATCGTGCATGATGGGTTCCTCAAGAATGTCAATGATGGGCGATACGATCTGTCCACGCGGCTTGTTCAAGGGATCGACATCCTAGCGCGTTCGCTTGGTCACGCGCACGAAGTGCCTGTCGGATTCAAAATCATCAACGATCTTGCAACAAGCTACGCAAAAGCTCTTCTTCCTAAGAAGATCGAAGGCCCTGAGTTCGAACCGATAGAGGCCGTCGCTCTAGCTGATACAATGGCAACGATACCAATCACACTGTTCTTGGCCTACGCCGAGGCAATAGTGAAGGATAGTCGTGAAGCGATTTTCAAGAGCGTGAAGTCAATAGGCTGGAGCTCGAGAAGTGAACTCTACGAACATGGGTTGCCGAGGCATCTTCTGCCTCAACTCGAATGGTTATATCCACGCATTGAATTTGAACGTCGCACAGAGGCGTCTAGGAGCAGCCCGGATTGGTACGTATTTGAGCTAGTTCGTCAGGCAGCGTGCGAAGACCTTAAGCTCTCGCTCAACGCTTTTATCGTTACTGCACAGGAGGTCTTCGATAAATGGTTGGCGTTTGCTGCCGAGCAAGGCGCCTACTGGGTAAGAGCTGCAATTATAGACCGCGAAGCGGAGTACTGGTCAAAGGTTGACTACCAGTTCTACCGACTGCGCCGTCATTGGGATGAGCTGAGCGCTGATAACCGAATCGAGGGTCTGCCCTGGCCAAAGGTTGATTTCGATGATCTAGAAGAGCGTAAGGCGCGCCGCAAAAAGTTATTATCAAAAATGATGGCCGAAGAATCGACTCGTTTGGGGGCGTTAAACCGACCGTCTGCCTACCCCGATTTTGCCGGCCAATTTCTCCACTCAGTTGGAGAGCGGTTGCTTGCCGCTCTCGTTGATAATGATGCTGAAGCCGTCAATGAGAGCTTCGGGTACTACTTTGTAAGCAGTTTGATGCAATTCGATCACCTGAGAGCAAAGGCAGATGTTCAAGACTGGCGAGGAGTATCCGCGATGAAAGTGGCGATAGCTCCGGTCTTGGATTTGATGAGTGCAAGTGGATACGGCCTGCTGCTTGCAGAGGTGCATAACAACCCCAAACTTGCGAGCCGCATCATTGATGTTTGGAATGAATACTTGGACAGTTCAAAAGGCAGCGGCGCCGATGTGCTTACGCTGCTGATCTCGGCGATCTCAATAACAGATTCTGCGTTTGAGATTGCGCATAGATCGCTGATTCGAACGGCTTGGCTCCAATCGGTCGCGCACGCACTCGGGAAAATTAAGCGGCGTAATATTAGAGTTGGGAGCCGCTTTGGAGGAATACATCGGAGCGTGGCGGACCATGAAAGTGCTCTCGTGCGAGTGTTTGCAGAAGCAGACTTTCTGCCGAGTTACGATGGAGTCGATGTCTTCGTAGAGATGTTGCTCAAGAAGAGAGCGGATACTGCCGGCGTCGCAATTAAACCTCGTCGGTTAAGACTCGGTGAAACCATCGCTCGGGAGAAGAAAAGGTGGTCTCAAGCCGACGCGCGTGATGTTGATGACGAGCAAGAATTTGATGACGAGGAGGATTAGATTGTCTCCGAGATCGCGCGCGCAGCGACGCTCGACTTTGCGAGCTGTAAGTCACTTCCCTAGTCTGAGGGAGAGCTCAATCGACATGAGTCCAAGCGCGTCGATGTTCATTCAAGACATTCCACTGTCCATAATGCCGATCAATTCCAGGGAAGGCACGTACGACGCAAAGATCACTGGGGACCCTCGCGATGTTGCGCAGG
Organism: Bradyrhizobium sp. S3.7.6; assembly: GCF_054061875.1. Taxonomy (NCBI): domain Bacteria; kingdom Pseudomonadati; phylum Pseudomonadota; class Alphaproteobacteria; order Hyphomicrobiales; family Nitrobacteraceae; genus Bradyrhizobium; species Bradyrhizobium sp. S3.7.6. Next base: position 2,812,788 of record NZ_JBSSEQ010000001.1, read on the forward strand.
CGGTAGATCTTCTCCAAATGTTCGTTCGATACGATCGAACAAACGTAAAGCAATTGATCGCTGATGCGGTCACTGAGATTGCAAGGAGTCTTGCTTGGTATGGAAGAGCCCCTTACGAGATTTCAAAATTCGAGGGAGATGAGTCCCCGGGCGTCGAATTGACGAGTTTCACGCCGCGTCGCCTACTTGTTACGCCTTGGTTCTGCGTACAAGTCGTGCCACGTGTGGAGAGAGACCGACTAAAGAAGGCATTCGTCGCTATTCCAAGGCGCGATGTGTGGATTGTGGATATGCCGAGGAGCCTTGGTGGCTACTGGGAGTATCGTAAGATACTTCGACGCTTAGCTCGCTTCCACACCGCGGCTCCGGCCTTCTGGATGAAAGATTTGGAAGCCTCTGGAAGGGGCGCCTCCTATTTTGATTTTTCGGTTTATCGGCGAGAAACGGAAGTGCTGCAGTGCCGGATAACGCGCCGGTGGGGATGGAATCATCGTGATCTGACTTCGAACAATTGGACGGAATTTGCTCTGTTCTATCGCATGATGACGTTTAGGGCTTCTCAAGCGCTACTTAGAGAGCACATTCTGCTTGAGCTAAATTCCCTGTTAAAGCGACTCGCCATCAAGGCGGAAATTGAGATTTCCGGTTTGGCTACCTCGGAGAATATCTTCGGTTTGAGGAGCGAGATGGCCCTTGGGAACATCTCCTATGCCAAAGCATACGAGGTGACTTCTGTCTGAACATCAACTCAGCCGTCTGTCCGGCTAGTGCTCTACTCTTTAAAAACCAAAATAGGATACGAGACGGGCGGCGACTAAGCTCTCGCTCCGCCGGGTACACTCGAGCCGCCTCCCAATCGATGCCGCCTCGACAACTTGTGCATTCTCTTAGCACAATGGCTGACTGGGAGCCGAGCTGGCAACCGTGATAGGCTTGCGTTGTGGGTGCGCCAATGGGGAGAGCTGCGTGAGTTCGTTCAAATCAGAGTCGGATTCCAGCGCTGATCCGTTGCTGTCTCATATCCGAACATGCCGGGCTACAAGACCCCCGGGGCCAGCCAGGAAGCCGCAATCGCGGTGCGCGGCCGAGCGCGCGTTCTGCGCAAACAGATCGTCGCCTACCTGAAGTCCCAGTACCCCAAGGGCCGCACCGCGGATGAGATCGCGGAATACTTCGGGCTCAGCCTGTTGCCAGTCCCGCGCCCCGTCTGGCCGAAGCACACTACGCGAGAGATGTGGAGCAGACGGGAGAGCGCCGCCTCAGCCGAGCGGGACGGCGTGTCAACTGCTGGCGAGCGGTGTTGACCGAGGAGGAGAAGGGGTGCCGACATGGATGGTCAGGCATTCGATTTCGACGATCGGGTCGATTTCGACGACCGGATCGGCGATGACGATATCAAGGCGGAGGAGCAAGTTCTGACGCTCGACACGATCTGCGTCAGCAAGTTCTCGAAGCTGAAGTTGCCGCCGCGGAAGAACGTGCTCGATCCGATCCTGCCGGAACGAGGCCTGGCGATGCTGTTCGCGGGGCGCGGTATCGGCAAGACCCATGTCGCGCTGGGTATCGCTTATGCTGTGAGCTGCGGTGGCGAGTTTCTGCGCTGGCGAGCGGAGAGAGCGTGCAACGTGCTATACGTCGATGGGGAGATGCCTCAGGAGGCCTTACAGGACCGTCTGTTAGCGACGATGAAAGAAGGGCGCCATCCACCGGATGGCGCATTCCGCCTCCTGTGCATTGGACCGGCAGCCGTTGGGGACGTCCCTCAATCTGGCCGATCCGAAGCAGCAAGAGGCCGTCAATTCGCATCTGGACGGTGTGGAGTTTTTGGTGCTCGACAACTTGTCGACCCTCGTCAACGGCGGCACGGAGAACGACGCTGAGTCCTGGATCTCGATGCAGGCTTGGCTGCTCCAGTTGCGGCGGCGCGGAGTCACGGTTTTGGTCGTGCATCACGCCGGCCGCGGCGGCAATGCGCGCGGCACGTCGAAGCGGGAGGACGTGCTCGACACGGTGATCCAACTCAAGCGCCCGGAAGACCTGACCAAGGCGCGCGGGGTGTTCGGCGAGGGATGCCTTGGCGTTCGAGGCGAAACTCGAACTGGACGAAGATGCAGCGGCCCGCTGGGTCTGCACCGATCTCAAGAGCGAAGATGCAGAGGAGGTGCAGAAGGTGCTGGAGCTGTCGGAAGCGGGTAAAAGCACCCGCGAGATCGGCAAAGAGCTTTCGATGAGCAAGTCCAGGGTTGACCGGCTGTTGAAGAAAGCCAAGCGGACGAAGAAAGCCAAGCCGGCAGAACCGAAGGAATAGCAAGGACTGTCCCGCTGTCCCGCTGCCTTAGAGTGTGGGACAGTGGGACACCTATGGGTGTCTCACCAGTGCAATACCAACCGAATTTCCCAAAATTTCCTTGAATTACTGTCGCCGTTGAAGTCTATGAAAGGCCTATGCTTTCTGGGGACTCACCAATAAAAAATGCACTTCCTTTTATGGAGGGGAAAGTTCGGCCGCATTTACAGCAGCGGTCCTTTCCGGCATCCGCGCGGTCGGGGGCTCGATGAACGCTGTTGAAATTGAAGAAGCCATATCGACCCTGGCCGAGCAGCCGTTCAACGGCAGTGAGTTCCCGTTCGCCTTCCTGCAAGCCTTCGGCAATAAGGAAACGACGATCAAAAAGTTGCGGTCGGGCGCGTCGAATAGCTCCGACCTTGGCGGCGTCCTGCAACGGAACCACATTCACATCGCTGTCTGCGCACCCGGCGCGGTCACTAAGACGCTGGCCGCGCTGAAGGCCAGTCCGACAACCGCGAAGGCGAAGGCGCGATTCGTTCTCGCGACCGACGGCGCAGACTTCGAGGCGGAGGATTGCGACACCGGCGAAACAGTCGCCTGCGCCTATGCCGATTTCCCCGACCATTTCGGCTTCTTCCTGCCGCTCGCCGGCATCACCACCGTCAAGCAGGTCCGTGAAAGCTCTTTCGACATCCGCGCCACGAGCCGTATGAACCGGCTCTATGTCGAGCTTTTGAAAGACAATCCCGATTGGGGCGCCGACGCGCGCCGCCACGACATGAACCACTTCATGGCGCGGCTGATCTTCTGCTTCTTCGCTGAGCGCACCGACATCTTCCACGGCGTCGGTCTGTTCACCGGCACCATCGCTCGGATGAGCGCCAACGACTCGTCCGACACCCATAAGGTGATCGGCGAATTGTTCCGCTCTATGAACATCAAGCGGGAGGACCGAGCGAGCGCCGGCATTCCTCGATGGGCCGATGCCTTTCCCTATGTGAATGGCGAACTGTTTTCCGGCAGCGTGGACACGCCGCGATTCAGCAAGATCGCCCGCGCCTATCTTCTACATATCGGTAGTCTCGACTGGATGAAGATCAATCCGGATATCTTCGGGTCGATGATCCAAGCCGTCGCCGAGGACGAGGAGCGCGGCGCGCTCGGCATGCACTACACGTCCGTGCCGAACATCCTCAAAGTACTCAATCCGCTGTTCCTCGACGATCTGCGCGCCCGGTTTGAGGAAGCAGAAAACAATCCCCGCAAGCTCCTTAACCTGCGCAACCGTATGGCGAAGATCAGGGTCTTCGATCCTGCCTGCGGCTCCGGCAATTTTCTTGTAATCGCCTACAAGGAAATGCGCGCCATCGAGGCCGAAATCAACAAGCGGCGCGGCGAGGCCGACCGACGCACAGACGTCCCTCTCACCAATTTCCGTGGTATCGAGCTACGCGACTTCCCGGCCGAAGTCGCACGCCTAGCGCTCATCATTGCCGAGTTTCAGTGCGACGTGCTCTATCGAGGCCAGAAAGAAGCCTTGCAGGATTTCCTGCCGCTCGAAGCGAGCAACTGGATCATCTGCGGCAACGCGCTCCGGCTCGACTGGCCGAGCCTATGCCCCCCAGCGGGGACGGGTGTGAAGCTGCACGGCGATGACCTGTTCAATACGCCGTTGGATCAGGCGCAGATTGACTTCGAGAATGCAGGCGGAGAGACGTACATATGCGGAAATCCACCTTATGCTGGCCACGCTCGGCAGAGCGAACAGCAGAAGCTCGATCTACGCGACATCTTCGCTGAGCACACCACTTCGTGGAAGTCGCTTGATTATGTTGCAGGATGGTTTGCAAAAGCTGCGTGGTACTCTATTCAAACGAACACCTCCTGCGCTTTTGTGGCGACAAACTCGATCTGCCAAGGTGAACAGGTTCCGATACTTTGGCCCATTATTCGGGCAGCCGGTCAAGCAATTCGATTCGCTTATACTTCTTTTAGGTGGTCGAATCTCGCGAGCAACAACGCCGGAGTGACCGTTGTTGTCGTTGGCCTGGGTAAAGGCTTTCGCGAAGCCTTTCTCTACGATCAGGACGATCTTGGAGAAGTCAGAGTGCGTCGAGGTCCGAACATAAATCCCTATCTCGTGCTTGGGCCCAACATCATCGTGACACCAATGTTCTCGTCGCCGGACGAGCGGGGCACCATGATACGCGGAAATATGCCTACAGACGGCGGAAATCTCGTTCTGAGTGCAGAGGAGCTTCGGCGGTTGCCACTTGAGTGTCCGGAAGTGCTCCCATTTGTCCGTCTCTATTTAGGCTCCGAGGAGATGATTAACGGTCGAACCCGAGGCTGCCTTTGGATCGAGGATGATAAGGCAGAAGAGGCGCGAAGAATCCCCTTCATTGCGAACCGGCTGAAGAAAGTACAAGCTGCAAGGTTAAAGAGTTCCGCAAAATCTACTCGCGAATTTGCGGGAGGCTCACATAGATTTTTGCAAATCCAAGGAAGTGGAAAGAAGTGGACTATCGCGGTAGCGCGCGTCTCTTCTGAACGGAGAAGGTATCTGCCCGCCGAGCTTCTGGACAATAACGTAATTATTAGCGACCTTCTCTTTGGGATTTATGATGCTCCCTTGTGGAATTTTTCCTTTGTCACATCGACTTTGCATCTCACTTGGATCGCAACGGTCTGCGGTAAATTGGAAACAAGGTATCGCTACTCAAACGCGCTGGGCTGGAATACATTTCCCATCCCCATCCTCACTGAAAAGAACAAGGCCGACCTGACTCGCTGCGCTGAGGAGATTTTGATAGCGCGCGAGAAACATTTTCCCGCAACGATTGCCGAGGTCTACGACCCGAACAATATGCCTACGAACTTGCGCGAAGCACATGAGCGCAATGACGAAGTGCTTGAGCGCATCTATGTCGGCCGCCGCTTCCGTAACGACACGGAGCGTTTGGAAAAGCTATTTGAGCTTTACACAAAGATGATCGCGTCGCGGGGTACGGCAACAAAGAAAAAAAAGGCGGGGGCGAGCGCGTGACCAGCGACAAGAAAGCCATCCCATCCGTTTCGGTTTCCTATGCCCGCAACGGTTCATCGACCAAGGCCAACGCGCTCGGCATGCGGCCGATGCAGGAGCGCGCCTATGATCGACGCGGCGAGCAGTATCTTCTCATCAAGTCACCGCCGGCATCGGGCAAGAGCCGGGCGCTCATGTTCATCGCCCTCGACAAGCTCGCCAATCAGGGATTGAAACAGGCCATCATCGTCGTGCCGGAAAAATCCATCGGCGCGAGCTTCCATGACGAACCATTGACCAAATACGGCTTTTCGGCCGATTGGGTCGTTGCGCCGAAATGGAACCTCTGCGACGCGCCCGGCTCAGACAACGGCGGCAAGGTCAATTCGCTCGGTGTGTTCCTCGACAGCGATGACAAGGTTCTGGTCTGCACCCACGCGACCTTCCGCTTCGCCGTGGACAAGTTTGGCGTCGAGAAGTTTGACGATCGGCTGATAGCGGTGGACGAGTTCCACCACGTTTCCGCCGACCCGGAGAGCAAGCTCGGTCAGCATCTCGGCTCGCTCATCGCCCGGGACAAGGTGCATATCGTCGCCATGACCGGCTCATACTTTCGGGGCGATGCCGTGCCGGTGCTCGCCCCGCACGACGAGGCGAAATTCGATCCCGTCACCTACACCTATTATGAACAACTCAATGGCTACGAATATCTCAAGCAACTCGACATCGGCTATTTCTTCTATTCCGGTTCCTATGCCGACGACATACTGAGTGTCCTGGACCCGAATGAGAAAACCATCATCCACATCCCAAGCGTCAATTCGCGTGAGAGCACGAAAGATAAGATCAGGGAGGTGGAGCACATCATCGAGGCGTTGGGCGAGTGGCAAGGCATCGACCCCGCGACGGGGTTCCAGTTGGTCAAACGGCCCGATGGGCGCGTCCTGCGCATCGCCGATCTGGTCGACGACGACACTGCGAAGCGAGACAAGGTTTCGGCTGCACTGAAGGATCCCGCGCAGAAGAACAACCGCGACCATGTGGACACGATCATCGCGCTCGGCATGGCAAAAGAGGGGTTCGACTGGATTTGGTGCGAGCACGCGCTGACCGTCGGCTATCGATCCAGCCTCACCGAGATCGTGCAGATTATCGGCAGGGCGACCCGTGACGCGCCGGGCAAAACCCGCGCCCGTTTTACTAATCTGATCGCCGAGCCGGACGCCTCCGAAGAGGCGGTCACCGAGGCCGTCAACGATACACTGAAAGCCATTGCCGCCAGCCTGTTGATGGAACAAGTGCTCGCGCCACGCTTCAACTTCACGCCGAAGAATCCCCAGAGCGGCCCGGTTGACGGCTTCGACTACGGCGAAGGCGGCTACGATCCGAGCAAGGGTAATGTGGGCTTCAATGAGCAGACCGGGCAGTTCCATGTCGAGATCAAGGGCCTCGCCGAACCCAAGAGCAAGGAGGCCTCGCGCATCTGCACCGAGGATCTCAATGAGGTCATCGCCGCCTTCGTGCAGGACAAGACGGCCATCGAGCGCGGGCTGTTCGACGAGGAATTGATTCCGGAGGAACTGACCCAGGTGCGCTTGGGGAAGATCATCAAGGACAAGTATCCCGAACTGAACGAGGAAGATCAGGAGGCCGTGCGCCAACACGCCATCGCCGCCCTCAACATCACGCAGAAGGCCAAGGAGATCGCGCTTGGCGGCGACGGGGCGAGGACCGGCGGCGACGACCAGCCGAGCGCCAACACTGCGCTGATCGACGGGGTGCGGAAGTTCGCGATGGACGTGCGCGAACTCGATATCGACCTGATCGACCGAATCAATCCGTTTGGCGAAGCCTATGCCATCCTTGCAAAGACCATGAGCGAGGATAGCCTGAAACAGGTCGCGGCCGCCATTGCCGCCAAGCGCACCAGCCTGACGCCGGAGGAGGCCAAAGGGCTTGCCGTCCGCGCGTCGCGGTTCAAGAAGGATCGCGGCCGACTGCCCTCCATCGACGCCCAAGACCCTTGGGAAAGACGCATGGCCGAAGGGGCCGTCGCGTTCATGCGCTTCAAGAAGGAGGGTCGCTATGACGGATGACCTCGATCTTGATGAACTGGCGGCGGACCTCGCCGACTTTGCAGCGCAGGACAAGAAAGGCGGCCGTAGCCCACGTGAGGAACGCATCATCGCGGGCTTCGAGGAAATACAGCGTTTCGCCGAAACCCACGGCCGCGCGCCAGCCCATGTCGAGAATAACGTCATATTCGAGCGGCTTTATGCCGTGCGCCTCGACCGGCTGCGCGGGTCGGAAGAATGCCGTTCGCTTCTCGCCCCGCTCGACAAGCTGGGCCTCCTGGCAGGCGCGGACACGCCTGCCCCCGAGCCTGTCGAATCGATAGACGACGAGGAATTGCTTGCCGAACTGGAAGGCATCGGCGGCGCGTCCGACATCACCGAGCTTCGCCATGTCCGCACCGCCGCCGACAAGCGTGCGGCTGAGGAAATCGCCAACCGCACGCCCTGCAAGGACTTCGACAGCTTCAAGCCGCTATTCGTTCAGGTGAAAAAAGACCTCGACGCCGGCATACGCCAGACACGGCGATTCCAGGCCATGGCCGAGATCAAGCAGGGCGAGTTTTTCATCGTGGGCGGCCAGATCGCTTATGTCGCGGAAGTCGGCGAGGAATTTCTGACCGAGTACGACCGTCGCGACAGCCGGTTGCGCGTGATCTACGACAACGGCACCGAGAGCGACGTTCTATTGCGCTCGTTGCAACGTGCCCTCCACCGCGATGAGGCTGGCCGGCGCATCACCGACCCCACGGCAGGGCCGCTGTTTTCCGGCGAGAGCGAAGACGGCGACTTGGCCAGCGGCACGATCTATGTACTGCGCAGCAAGTCTGACCACCCGACCGTCGCGGCCCACCGCGACGTGCTTCACAAGATCGGGGTCACGGGCGGCGACATTGCGCGCCGCATTGCCTCTGCAAAGCAAGACCCGACGTTTCTCCTGGCCGACGTTGAGGTGATCGCGACTTACGAGCTGTTCAACGTCAACCGAACGCGCCTTGAGAACCTGATCCACCGCGTTTTCGACTCGGCGCGCCTGGACATCGAGATCAAGGATCGCTTCGGACAGCCAGTGATCCCGCGCGAATGGTTTCTGGTGCCGCTGTTCGTTGTCAACGAAGCCGTCGATCGGATCAGAGACGGCACCATCACCGATTACCTGTACGACCCGAGGACAGCAGCGTTAGTGCGGGCAGACAAGACTAAGGGGGGTGACCGCCGTGAACGGGATCAACCACGAAAAGCGTAACCGCCTCATCAAGGCGCGCATTCCGAAGTGTGAGCCCGGGCCCAACGTCGCCGGTGCGCCCGTTCCGGGGGAGCGGGAGAGGGATTTGGCCAGGCTGGCGAAGATCAAGAACCGCAGGCACCCGACGAAGCGCTCGACACCTCGCAGCAAACGAGCCGCGGCTCGTCGCAAGCTGCTCAAGCGTGGACGCGGAAAGAAATAAGCACTGAGATGATGGGGCGGCAGGCCGTTGCGGCGCGAGAGGTGCCGAGGCGGATGATTGACAGAATGGCACTGGGGGCAGCATGAAAAATCAAAGGCAAACGATTCGGAAGATTGTCGGCGCACTCAACGATCGTGATCAAGATGGCGGCTTCTGGTTGCCAAACATTCAGCGGCCATTCGTCTGGGGCGAAGATCAGATTTGCAAATTGTTCGACTCGATATTGCGAGAATACCCCATTAGTACTCTTCTTGTATGGCGGACAACGAGCAAGATCAGACGACGACGGTTCATCGATAACTGGAAAGAGTCCCTCCGCCTCAGTGACTTTTATGTGGTGGAAGACGACAACCGAAAGAATCTAGTTCTTGACGGACAACAGCGGTTGCAGAGTCTTTTCATAGGCCTGCGAGGCAGCTTCGAAGGAAGGGAGCTGTACTTCGATATTTTGAGCGGGGAATTAGCCGCTTCGGACGATATCAAATACAAATTTGCATTCCTTGGCGCGACGGATGCAAAGTTTCCGTGGGTCAATTTCAAGAAGCTTGTCGATTCGAACGCTAAGATGCGGGAGATAGAGGATGGAATGGCGTCTCGCGCTGGCAGAGTCTTAGCGCCTTCCGAGCGCGACAAGCTAAGAGATCACATCGACCTGGTCAGGCGAACATTCACCAGCGAGGAGGCGATTACCTATCAGGAGCTAGATAGTATCGACAATCCGAGCTTGTATCGCGAAGACGATGTGGTTGAAGTTTTTATAAGAGCAAATTCAGGCGGGACACGTCTCGAAAAGTCAGACCTGCTCTTTTCGCTTCTTAGTGCAAAGTGGGAGCTGGCCGACGAAGAGATGGAGATTTTGCTGGAGTCCCTCAATGCCCATGGCTTCGCGTTCGACCGTGATTTTGTGCTGAAGACGTGTCTAGTGTTGCTCGAGGAGGGGGCTCGGTACGAGGTTTCCAAGTTTCGTAAGCCCGGCATCCGGGACCAGATCGAAAGCGAATGGGATGACATCAGTGAAGCAATTCGGGACGTGCTCGACTGGGTCAGAGCAAAGACGTTCATCCAATGCGACAAGGCGCTGCCGTCGTACTTGGCTCTGATTCCCCTCGTCTATGTCCGCTTTCACCGTCCCGACGAATGGAAAACCGCAAAGGGGGTCGACACCTACTTGTTGCGGTGTCTGCTCGCGGGAGCGTTTGGCGGGCAACCGGACAATTTACTCGATGCTTTGATCGCGCGTTTTTCTGAGCTGAAAAAATTTGATGCCGACGAGGCGTTCCAGATCGTTCGCGATCAAAACCGTAGCCTCGAACTTACGCAAGAGCGTCTCTGGCAGACAGGGTATGGGTCGAGGGCTATCCATTTGCTGCTCAATATCTGGTACCGGGACTTCAATCATACGCCGGCATACGACGACAATCTTCCGCAGGTCGATCATATCTTCCCTCAGAAACTTCTAAAGCAGCAGAAGGTGCTGAGTATCGAAACAGGCAGGCCTGTGATGAAGTATCGAGAGGGCGATCGTAATCAGTTGGCGAACTGCATGCTGTTGAGCCGGGAGGAGAATGGCGCTGGAGGCAAGTGGGACACCCCGCCTTCCATATGGTTCGCCGACAAGGATGATGGCTATCTCGAAAAGCACCTGATCCCGAAAAATAGAGACTTGTGGGAGCTGGAGCGGTACGAGGATTTCATTGAGGCAAGAAAATTGCTGCTGGTTGACCACTTCCGAAAGTTGAAGGTCCTACCGGCTGCGGCGACACCGTGAGGGAGCGCAGGTCGTGAAATCGCCAGCGGCGAAGGAAATCCGCTGACAGGATACCCGCCCGGCGTGTAGTCTCGTGGGGGGCTACATGGCAACGGACGAAGAAAAAGAGAACGTCTTCCAGGCGATCGAGCAGGCCGTCGACGCCATCGTTTCGGAGGTCGTGGAGGGGCATTATGAGGCACTCACTCAGGAGCCGCAGCTCACCTCGAAGATCGCGGGTGCGATCGAGCACACGATCAAGAAGATGGATGTCGGAGACTTCAACGTCCAAGTAGAGGTGAGGGACTTCCCGGCTCAGGGCCGCGGAGCGCTCGAAGGGAAGGTGGGTGCCGACGTGTACATTTCGGTGGCTGTTATCCCGGAAGATCGGAAGGACGTAAGCAAGGGGATGCTTGCCCAGGCCAAGTGGGACCACTCGGTAAAGGACCCAAAGCTGCCGGAGCAGATCGGCAAGATGACGGAGCGTTCCGAGTCCTCATCGTACGTGTGGGTTTACGGTCCGAACGGCGTTACCTGCTATCCTGCCGCTGACTATCTCAATCCGCATTCGGAAGGAGGCGGCAGTCGGTAGGTTCACTCATTGCCAATGGCTTGCGATGCGAAGAGGGCGACCGGAGAATTGGGCGGGACCTCACTAAGCCGCTGATCACGTCCCTGAATGAGATCATGGAGGAGCTTGGTGTGCAGACGGCGGTTTCCTTCACGGTTCGGGAGGGCAGCCGTAGGCTGCGCCCTTATCGAAGGCGACGTAGGAAGCGGTTGGAATAAGTTGGCCGTCTCAGTTGAGAGCGGCTCGGCAATTCGCTTTTTGCTGCTCGCAGAGACCGGGAGTGGGGCCCCAAACTAGGTGGGGTACTTCGGCATAAAAATTTCGAAGGCAGGCGAGGGCATGAGAGAGTAGGGGTGCTTACCTATTGGTTACCCGACAGATTAGGCGTCAGAGCAATAATTTCAAAACCCCCTAGAAACACCGGCGCACCCGACACGATTCGAACGTGTGACCTTTGCCTTCGGAGCAAGATAACGTACCCGTCCGAAAAGTGCGATAGGGCACGCTATACCACGCTATCCGGCTGAAGCAACTGGATATTCTCAACAACAACAGCGACGTTCCTATCCGAAACCCCGCACCGATTTTCTCCCGCCTGCTTACGCGTTGCTTACTTGGGAGATCTCGCCCGGAACGAAGGAACGTCATGGTCAAGATCACAAAAAGGGTTGTCGAGGCGGCGGATGCTCGAGAGAAGGACTACCTAATCTGGGATGACGAGTTGCCGGGCTTCGGAGTCCGGGTCTTTACTTCCGGCAAGCGCAGTTACGTCATCCAGTATCGAACGAGAGGTCGCTCGCGTCGCTACACCATTAGGCTTCACGGAGCTTGGGTGCCAGAGACAGCACGCCGAGAGGCGAGGGTGCAACTCGGTCGGGTCGCTGGGGGTGATGATCCCGTCGAAGATCGCCAGCTCGATCACAAGGCGATCACTGTGAAGGAACTGTGCATCCGCTATTTCGCGGATCTGCAGGCCGGCCTCATCCTTGGGAAAGGCGGGCGACCGAAGAAGGTCTCAACGATCACCACCGACACGGGCCGTATTGAGCGGCACATCATTCCGCTCCTAGGAACCAGGCGGGTCAAGGATCTCACCAAGACCGACATAAACAAGGTCCTCAAGGACATTATGGCCGGAAAGACGCGGGTTTCGGTCAAGACCAAGAAGCTGCGGGGAAAGGCTATCGTCCGAGGCGGTGCTGGAACGGCGACGCGCACCGTCGGTCTTCTTGGCGGCATCCTTACCTACGCCGTCGAAGCGGGGATTATCGAAAGCAACCCGGCCCATGGCATCCGCAAGCCGAAGGACAACGTGCGGAAGCGTCGACTGTCGGAGGCGGAGTATCGAATACTCGGTCGGATGCTCCGCGACGCCGCCAAGCAGGAGAAATACACCACCATCCTGGACATCGTTCGTCAGCTTGCGCTGACCGGCTGCCGGCGTAGCGAGATGATCGGTTTGAAATGGACGGAGGCGGACACCGAGGCGAGTTGCTTGCGGTTGGAGGACAGCAAGGAGGGTGAATCCATTCGTCCCATTGGGTTGCCTGTCGTCGAATATCTCGAGCGACGGCGTACTGACGATGTTGGCACCTACGTTTTCCCGGGTCAGGGTGAGGACAACGCGTTCGGCAGCTTCCCGGGCCATTGGAAGCACATCTTCGAGGACTCCCCGCTGTCGGATGTGACACCGCATGTCCTACGTCATAGCTTCGCGAGCATCGCCAACGACCTCGGCTTTACCGAGGTAACCATCGCGGCCCTGGTCGGTCATGCCAAAGGTTCGGTTACCAGCAAGTACATCCATACGCTCGACACAGCGCTCATCATGGCTGCGGACACCATCTCGGGCTACATTCAAGGCCTCCTTGACGGCATTGAGTTCAAGCAGACCGCGTACGCGTTAGACCGCGATTCACGAACGCTGCCCTGGCTCGTTTTCTTAAGAGGGCTTCAGGTAGTGATCAAGAGGTGGCCGAGGAGGAGCGCCGTTTAGCAGCATAATCCTAGACGCAATGCGAGGTTATCGAACGGCCGGTTCTTGCGCAAAGCGGTCGTTAAGGCTGGCAGTTGGACCAAACGTTCGTACGTTGGCTGGACCTAGCTCAAACTTCCCGATAATCGATTGGACTGAGAGTTCAAGTTGTTCAAATAGTTAGAGGGCGGCGTGTGCACGATATGTGCAAAACCGGCTTGATCAAACCGAACTGTATGCGCTGCGGTCGTAGCGGCAGGCCGGTGTTTCGGGTGACGTGATTGCAAATCAACAGGCCATTATTGGCGAGGTCGGCGAGGAGAAAATCGCAGATACAGTGGTTGCGGAACTGCCGCTTTTGACTCAACTCGGAAATGAGCCATCCGGCTCGTACAAATGGATCAGTCTTGCTGTCCGATTGCCGGACCTCTGACAAAGCGTGCCGTCTGGTATTGTTGAGCACTTAGGGGCAGTGCATCACGCTTCTCACCCGGCGAAGCAGCGATCGAACAGCCGTGGACCGACGTGCATATGACGATTGCCACAAGCAGCTCCAAGGAGAACCGCGTCTAACGATACAACGGGAGGATCAACGATGAAGATCGTCGTGATCGGCGGCACCGGCCTGATCGCCGTTGGGCGAGGCGCGCCTCGGCCGCGTCGGCTTCGACGAATGGTTCCGGCGCTCGCAAGCATCAACTTGATCCCGCATCGAAGGCACGCCTGGTCGGTCACGAGCGGGTCGTCGCGGGCAACGAACGAAAGAGGCGATTAATGACGATTAGACTCGTTGCGTTTGTTCTGCTTTGCCTCATGACCGGCACGGCGGTGGCTCAGGAGCCCAAGGTTACATTACTCATGTCTAAGGATCTTCCGGAGAATCCCGGCAAGGAAGCTCTGATGATCACGGTCGAGCATGCGCCCGGCGGGTCGAGCGCTATCCACCGACACAACGCGCATGCGTTTGTTTACGTGCTGGAGGGCTCCGTCATGATGCAGCTAAAGGGTGGACAACAGGTGACCCTGACACCAGGACAGTCCTTCTATGAAGGCCCTGACGATGTTCATGTCGTCGACCGGAACGCCAGCGGCACCCAGCCGGCGAAATTCCTGGTGCTCTTGATCAAAGACAAGGGCGCCCCGGCGCTCGTGCCCGCGCAGTGATTGTTACAACCCAAGTACACGAAACCGGCAGGCCGCGTTAGATCCGCCTGCCCGCTGACCAACCACGCAGCCCCGGAGCGGTGGCCCCGGGGACTGCAATGCGCTCGCGGCTTATTCGGCAGCGCGCCCCATATAGCCGTCTCGCACGTCTTGTGCTTTGGCATATTCGGGTTGGAAACGCACATTGGCGTAGTGCGACGTCTTCTCTGCCTCGGCGGCGCGCCGACCAAGTTCGGCAGTATCACCGAAGCCCAGCACCTGCCGCGCCAGTTCGGTGAGTGGTCCGTCGACCTGGTACTCCGTGCGCTGCATGGTCAGCAGGTTGATCAGGTACAGCGGCGTGCCGTTGAACTTCTCGAACATCTCGTGGCGACTACCCCACTCGCTGAGGAAGCGTTCGCTGATCTGCCGGAAGATCTTGATGCGGTCGTGAGCGCTGATCTCGGCGCCACGCAACGCCTCTGCGAGCTTGGGTCCTATGTAAGGATCGTCTAGCTCGCGGCGGGTCGGCTGGATTACCACGCCGCGACCGCAGAAGTCGATCAACATGTTGACCATGCGGTGCTGGTTCTCGAGGTAATAGGCCCGGCCGAAGTCGATGTAGATGTTGTTCGGCTTGTAGAGGCCGCCCGGCGTCGCGAAACCGGTCTCCTCGGCAGCGATCATGAAGGCGCGGCAGGTCTCGCGAAAGCGGATGAGCTCGGCGAGCTGTCCTTGCACCACCGGGCTCTGGGCGGTGCCGAGCGATTGCGTGAGAAGCAGCGCAAGGCCGACCATCAGCTCGGCATGGACGGTGTGGCGGATCTGGGTCTCGAGGTGCACCCAGTCGAACTGACGTTGCGGATACCATTTGGCGTGGTCCGGATTGCCGACGTGTTGCACCTGCACCCAAGGGATCAGCACATCGTCGAAGTAGACCATGGCGTCGAGCTCGTCGCCGATGGTGGCGAGTGGCCGGTCATAGGGATCGGCGTCCGGCGCGGCATTGGATTTGCGAGCGACGACCGAGATGCCCTTGGTTGCAATCGGCACCAGCGCGTAGACAGTCTGCTCGGCAGTCTGGCCGGGACGCCACAGGTTGCCGATCAGCAGGTGGTTGACGAACGGCACCGAGGTTCCGATCGCTTTCCAGCCACGCACCAGGATGCCGTCGTCGCGCTCCTCCACGATCTTCAGCATTGGCGTCTCCGCCATGGCGTTGTCGCGGCCGCGGTCAAACTGCACGTCGAGGAACATCGGCGATATCGCGAAGTCCTTCAACGTCACTTCATCCCATTGGCGCTGGATGTTGCCGGAGAGATCGACCTGCTTGCCCTTGAAGAGCGAATTCTCGGCCCATGGCTTCTGGTCATCGACCTGAGTGAACATGACGACGTTCATGCCGGCTGGCGGCCGGGTGAAGATACCGCCCTTGAAGTGCCGGCAGAGAAAGTCGCAATACTTGCGCCGGCGCACCACGTCCTCCTTGGAGCGCGGCAGGAACCAGTGCATCGACTGGCGCTTGCCGTTGCGGTCGATGAAGGTGGTGATGTCCTGGTGCTTCGGATCGAGGTGCAGATCGTAGTATTCGGCAATGGCGTGGGCATAACCTTTGGTCGCCGGATGGGCGGTGACATCCTCGATCAGCTCACCTCCGACGTAGACGCGCCGGCCGTCGTGCAGCGATTCCAGGTATTGTTTTCCGGTTCTCATCATTCAGCTCCGTTCATGGACAGGGTTCAATTGGCGCTGGAACGTTGCGGCGTCCCAGTAGTCTTCACTGCGGTGGATGAGACCGTCGCGAACTTGCAGCATGTGAACGCCGCGAAGCGAGATCGCCTGATCGCGCGGCGCGATCGGCCCGAATTGGCCTTTAAGGGTTGCGGTGAGGAGATAGCTCACCGCTGCGACGCCGGCTCCGCCGATTGCGTGGTGCTGTGGTGTCCATCGCGCGTCAGGAAACGAGCCAAAGAAGCGCCCGAGGCCTGCGGCGATTTCGTCGGGACCTTGCTTCGGCTTGCCCTGGGCGATGTCCTCGTGGGTGGCCTCGGCCGCATAGAGCGCGGCGACCGCCGCCGCATCGTGCGCGTTGTAGGCCTGGTAGAGCCGCGCGATCAGGCTGTCGATGCTCATGCCGGGGCTCCGCCAGCAGCGACATCGAGCGCGATGCTACCGAGATAGCCGCCCTGGCCATAGAGCAGCGGCCGGCGCGTCTGCGGCGCGACGATGGCACGGACTGCCCCGACGATCACGATATGGGTCCCGATCTGACGGACTTCGGTGGCATCGCAGTCGAAGGTCGCGACCGAATCTTGCAGCACCGGCATCGCGGTTCGCGTCGGAATTCCATCTGCGGGCACCACGTCTTCATCCAGATATTTTGAGGCGCCGGGCTGAGCACAGCGCTGGGAAACGCCGCGCTGGGTCTCACTGAGCAGATTGAGCGAGAACCTCCGGTCGCGCGCGATGTCGGCCGCCGTCGCCGTCGCTGCGTTGACGCACACCAGCAGCGTTGGCGGTTCCATGCAGACCGGCGTGAACGAGCTCACCGTCATGCCCCATGGCCGACCCTCGTGCAGTGTCGCCACCACGGCGACGCCACCGACGAAGCGTCGCATCGCCGCTCGGAAGGCGTCGGGTGCCGGACCTGCGGCGAGATCCCAGCGCGCATCACGAGAGCTCGCGACGGTATTATCGAACGTCGTGCGCATCGTCATCCTGGCTACCCTGTGTGGCGCGCGAGCGGAGCGCGCTGTGTTGTTGGCCGCGAACGAATGCAAGGCGTTCGCACTTGACGATGTGGAGGCTATTGGGGTGTGCCGCGCCGGGTCCAATCGATAATTGTCATGTCAACTATCGACGCCGGCAATCCCGTTCGTAGGCAAACGATCGGAGCGTGGTCGCGCCGGCAATCTCCACGCGAGATGTGTCTCCAGACATCCATCCGGTTCATGCCTGCAATCGACTAGATCGATATCCGCAGTCTGCCCGCAACTGCAGCCGCTAATGCGGCACGCGCAGTTGATTTCATGCGGCCGACGGGGCCACACTGGCGCGTTCTGGCCGGGTCACGGGCCAGCGGGAGGGCCGTTTGAATCTTCGCAACGTCGATCTCAATCTGCTCGTCGTGCTCGATGCATTGCTCACTGAGCGCAACGTCAGCCGCGCCGGCGAACGCATCGGTCTGACCCAGTCTGCGATGAGCGCGGCGTTGGCCCGCTTGCGCGAACTGTTCGACGATCCGCTACTGGTGCGCGTGGGCCGCGGGCTGGTGCTGACTCGCAATGCCGAGGAACTGATCATTCCGGTGCGGGAAACGCTCGACCGTATCGAGCAGACCCTGTTGCAAAAGCGGGGCTTCGATCCTGCCGTGGACGTCCGCACGTTCTCCATCAGCGCTTCCGACTATGCCGGGCTTGTGCTGCTCACGCCGTTGGTGCGCGCGCTCACCACCGAAGCCCCCAGCGTGGTCATACATTTGCTGCCGCGCTCGCGCGACCCGGCCCGGATGCTGCAGACCGGCCAGGCGGACCTCGTGATCGAGCCGAGCGAACTGTTCGGCACCGCTGGATTTCCCTCGAGCCCGCTGCTCAGTGACCGCTGGCTGTGCGCCGCGGACGCCGACAACCCGCTCATCACTAAGGCCGGATTGACCCACGAGCAGTTCCTTGAGCTCCCACACCTTGTCTACGGCATCGGCATGGATCGCCAGCTCAACCTTGCCGATCAGCACCTCGTCAGCATGGGAATCCAGCGCCGAATTCACGTCACGGTGGAGAGCTTCCTACTGGCGCCGTTCCTGATCGAGGGTACTCCCCTGATCAGCCTGGTGCTTGAGCGCGAGGTCCGGGCGCTCGGCTCATCACCTAAGATTTGCCTATTCGAGCCACCGTTCGCGCTGCCCGACATCCACGAGGCCATGTATTGGCACCCGCGCCATACCACCGACCTGGCACACCGCTGGCTCCGCGACCGCTTGCACCAAATTGCTATCGACATCACGTGAGACCGACAACAGTATAGATGGCGGAGACTCCGACGAGAGGCACGCCTTCAGCCGGCACGCGATGATATTGTCACGCCGCGCGTGAGTTGCTTGCGGCCACCTTGAGCCGAAAGTCGTAGTTCAGATGGAAATAATCCCTGTTTGTTGCGCGACCATCCGGGGCTAAGCCAGGTGGGCAGCGAACGAATTCGCGGATCAGGGCGTCCTTGACACCAAAGACGACATCAGAGTCGAGGTACTTGTCGCCGGCAACGAATACATGCGTGACTAACTGCTCAAACCCGGGGGCGGAGATCATGAAGTGTACATGTGCGGGACGCCACGGATGCCGGCCTTGCGCCTCCAGCATTTCGCCGACGGGGCCGTCGTGCGGGATAGGGTAGGACGCGGGCTTGATTGACCAGAAATTGAAGCGGCCGTTTGCGTCGGTACGGATGCGCGCTCTCATGGCGAGGTCGGCGATCCCGTCGAGCTGCTGCACATCGTAGTAGCCGTCGCCGTCGGAGTGCCAGACGTCAACAATAGCGCCGGCAAGGGAACGGCCATCGACAGCCGAGACCGAACCGGTCACGAGCATCGGATCGCCTTCCATACCGCATGAGATATCGTCGCCATTCTGCTTGTCGGGCGCGGCTTGGACAAAGAAGGGACCAAGCACTGTAGTTTCGGTGGCGCTCTCCGGAATGGCGTGATTGATCGCGTCGACGAGCATGGAAACGCCCAGCGCATCCGAGAGCAGGATAAATTCCTGTCGCTTATCGTCGCACATATGACCGGTGCGGGTGAGGAAGTCGATCCCGTATTCCCATTCCCTCTGGGTCGGGCGCACCTCGCGCACGAAGGCATGGAGGTGGCGAACCAGCGCCTCGCTGATTTGCTGGACGCGCGGGTCGCTCGCGCCCTTGATTCGCTCAAGCACCGCATCGGTTATCGTTAGTTCGTTGAAGTTACGCATTGGGCCTCCATCCATCGTTCAGAAACTCGTTGCAACGGGCGGCTTGCCCGACCACGCGCGTGCGATCAGATCGCGGATGGCGTTGCGTTCAAGGCGACGCGGATTCCAGTAGGAGTTGTCACCGCAAGATCGGCGGCCTCTTCGATCCCGGATTCGGGCATGCCGATATCGCGAAGCGAAGACGGTACGTCAAGCCGCTGCGCGAGATCGTAGAGCCCATGGGCGGCATCAGACGCGTTGATAGCCCGTGAGATTTGGGTGATCGCGTCAGGCACCGCCGGCGCGTTGTAGGCCAGCGCATGCGGAAGAACGATGGTATGCGTCTGCGCATGCGGGAGATCGAACGCTCCACCGAGCGTGTGGCACAGCTTGTGGTGCAGTGCCATGCCGACAGTGCCGAGGCACATACCGCAAAGCCAGGCGCCATAGAGCGCTTCGCTGCGAGCCTCGCGATCGTCGGGATTTTCCTTGATTGCGGGCAGGGCATGTCCAAGGGAACGGATGCCTTCCTCGGCAATAAGAGAGACGACTGGATTGCGATCGCGAGCATACAGCGCTTCCACTGCATGCGCGATCGCGTTGATGCCGGAGGCCGCGGCAAGGTCGACCGGCAACGACAGTGTAAGATCAACGTCATAGATCACGGTCTCCGGCAGTACGGAGTTGTTGCGCACCGTGGTCTTCAGCCCGTACTTGGTCTCGCCGAGAATCGGCGTCATCTCCGAGCCGGCGTAAGTTGTGGGGATGCAGAGTTGGTTGACGCCGGTCCGCAAGGCCAGGGCCTTGCCCAGTCCGGTCGTGGATCCGCCACCAAGCGAGACCACGCAATCGGCTTCGCAAACGGTCATCGCGGCAAGCGCCCGTTCGGTCACCTCGACTGGCGTGTGCATCGCGGCACCGGAGAAAATGCCGCCATAAAGGGGGCCAAGATCGGTTCCCAGCCTGGCGCCTTCGGCCTCCTGCTGCGGTGTGGTCAGCACTAGTGCACGTTTGCCGCCGAACCGCTCGATCTCGGCTTTCGCAACACTCAGGGAGCCGCTACCGAATACAACTCGACATGGCAAATTCTCTAATGTGAACGAAGCGGTCACGTACCGGGTCTCCGGATCGTGTTGGCAACAAGGCCGCAGGCATATTCGACACCACCGATATCGATACGGGTCAGGCCGTCGTTGCGGCCCAAGTCGATCGGACTCAGCATTTGCGATTTCCTTTGTCGGTGGCTCTTGTTGTCGCAGCGCATCTTGTCTTGCTGAGATCGGAAATAAAGACCGTACTCGGCGAGTCCACCCTTTGACACGGCATAGATACTATTCCGCTCGCTGCGGAAGAATAGGTGCGTCCGCGGGTTGAAATTCCCGCCCGCGAAGGTCTCTCCTGACAGCGACGCATCCGGACTCAGCAACCGGCCTTTCGCATCAACCTCGTCGCCGATGCGCTGTTACGAATGATGACGTCGCCACAAACCCGGCTCTTGATGAGCCGAACCAGCATTGAGGGAGTTGAACATGCTCTTTATCCGCCTCTGTTTCGATAAGCCCGACGTCGGCGCGATTCGCGATGAACATCGCGCCGCTCATCGCGCCTACCTTGCCTCCGGAGTTGTAAAGTTAATTCAGGCCGGTCCGTTGATGGACGACGCCAACAAGAAGAACATCGCAAGCTTCATGATCGTAGAGGCTGAGGGCCTGGAGCAGGTGAAGCGCTTTCACGATGGCGACCCTTTCACCAAGGTGGGCCTGTTTCACCATTCACACATTCACATCTGGGAAAAGCACGTCGGCTGAGACAGGCAGCCGACGCATCTCCATTCGGCAATCGACCTCTGCTACCGAGCCTGATTCATGTGCCCGGCCAGCGCCAAAGGATCGGCTCACTGAATAGTATCTATTGCTCTGCGGCGATAGTCAGAAGCCACCGTTACGTTCATCTTGCCGGGAGAAGGCGCGTAGACCAGCGCGCTCAGGCGTTGGCTTAGCAGCTCAGCAGAGAAGGAGTTTCAATATGCACGCCGCGCGGACGAACGGACAGCTCGACGGCAATCGCCCCAAAGCGCTTACCGCACTTGAATTCAAGGATGTTCTTTCGAGGGCATCAACGCCAGTGACCGTCGTTGCCACCAACGGACTATTTGGGCTTGCAGGGGTCACCTGCTCGGCCGTGTGTTCGGTCTGCGACGACCCGCCGACGGTTCTGCTGTGCGTTAACCGGAAGAGCTACGCGGCGGGCATCATCAGGAAAAATGGGGTTCTTTCCGTGAACTGGCTGACGGCTGACCAAGCTGGCATATCGCAGATATTTGCCGGAGTCGGCTCGCTGCCCATGGAGCAACGTTTCGCTGGCGGCGATTGGCGGACAATTGTCACCGGTGCTCCGTGCCGGATGGATGCCGCCGTATCGCTCGACTGCAGCATCGTCAATGCGATCGACGTTGGATCGCATTGCGTTATCTTCGCGGAGGTGGTCGGAAAGAACCACTCCGAGGAATGCTCATCGCTGGTTTATCACCGGCGACAATACGCAATCGCGCGCTCGCTGACGGACCTGGACTTGAGCCAGTCGAATCATATTCAAAATTAGGGGATGAAACATGCGTACAGGCAAGGATTACTTGGAATCTCTTAACGACGGTCGTGTCGTCTGGGTCGGAAACGAGAAGATCGACAACGTTGCGACGCATCGGTTGACGCGCGACTACGCAAAGCGCGTAGCCCAGTTTTATGACCTGCATCATCGTCCGGATCTGCAGGATGTCCTGACCTTCATTGATAAGGATGGAGTGAGGCGCTCGCGGCAATGGCAGGACCACAACGACAGAGATGGGCTTCGCATCAAGCGAAAATTCCATGAGACCATCCTGCGGGAGATATCGGGCGGATCCTTTGGACGTCTGCCGGACGCTCACAATTACACCTTCACGACGTATGCGGACGATCCCGACGTATGGGAAAGGCAGTCGATAGGCGCAGAAGGCCGAAACCTGACGAAAAACATTCACAACTTTCTGAAGCTCTTGCGAGAGAACGACTGGAATTGCCCACTCAATTTCGTCGATCCGCAGACGGACCGCTCGAACCCCGAAGCGCAAAAGGTTTCCCCGAACCTGCGAGTCGTCAAGACAACGGACGAAGGCATTGTCGTCAACGGCGTCAAAGCCGTGGGAACCGGCATCCCGTTCGGCGATTACATGCACATCGGCTGCTTCTTTCGGCCTGGCATTCCGGGTGAACAGGTCATCTTCGCCGCCATTCCCACCAACACTCCCGGCGTGACCATTCTCTGTCGCGAAAGCACCGTGAAGGCCGATGCCACGGAACATCCGCTGGCGTCAGAGGGTGACGAACTCGATTCGACGACCGTATTTGACAACGTTTTGATCCCCTGGAAGTACGTCTTCCACATCGGGAATCCTGAGCACGCGAGGCTCTATCCGCAACGCATCTTCGATTGGGTCCACTACCATATCCTGCTGCGCCAGGTGCTGCGCGCAGAGCTGATGGCAGGGCTTGCGATCCTCATCACAGAGCACATCGGGACCAACAAGCTGCCCACGGTCGCGGTTCGCCTCGCCAAGATTGTGGCCTTTCATCAGACCATGCAGGCTCATTTGATTGCCAGCGAGGAAAGCGGCTTCCTTACGCCGGGCGGGCGCTACAAGCCGAATCCGCTGACATACAATCTCGGTCGAGCGCATTTCCTCCAGAACTTCATGGGTGTGATGTATGAAGTGCTCGACCTCGCCGGCCGCAGCTCGCTGATGATCCCGTCAGAGGTACAGTGGCAGGATCCCCAGTTCGGCAATTGGTTCGCAAAGTTGAATGATGGCCCGAAGGGCAAGCCGAGAGATCGTATTCAGATTGGCCGAGTGCTCCGCGACCTTTTCCTCACCGATTGGGGCGGACGTCAGTTCATGTTCGAGAACTTCAACGGCACGCCTTTGCACGCAATCCTCTCGATGACGATGGCGCGCGAGGAAATGTCGGCCTCGGGCTTCTATGGCAAGTACGCAAGCAAGGTCTGCGGTATCGAGATCGCCGGAGACGACAAAACCGCGTATGCGGCAACGGCCGATTACGCCAAAGCGCAGGACAAGGGGCAAGCGCGAGCGCCGGCGGCGCTGAGTCCTGCGGCGGCCCGCTGAGCCGTATTGGCGCAGCGAAACCACTGCGCGACCATCATGGGTGTAGCGCGATGCGCTACACGTCGGTCCGATCAGGTGAGACGGTGAAGTCGGAAAGACCCTCGGTGCAAGCGCCTGCGGCCGCAAAACAGGTCGATGGCCGGCGGCGTGATCCCGGCTTCATATCTGTCCGCAACAAATTGCGACGGTGATTGCATTTCCAGGCGCCGGCACGAGGCTACCCTATGAAGTTCGTCAAGGCGGATGAGGATGCGTCGGTCCCCGGCTCTGTCGTCACCGTCGGCTCATTCGATGGCGTTCATCGTGGCCACAGAAAGTTGCTCGAAGCGCTTCGGCGGACCGGAACCAGGGCGGGACTGGAGACCGCACTCGTCACGTTCGATCCTATTCCGCGGGCTGTGATCTCTCCCGAATCCGCGCCGCCGCTTATCTGCAGCCTGGAGATGCGGCTAAACCTGCTGAGATTCACCGGCCTTGTCGACCATTGTTGCGTATTGCCCTTTGACGAACGAATGCGGCGCGCGACCGTCGAAGAGTTCGTCGTTGGCATTTTGGTTGGCCGTCTCGGCATGCGAATTCTGATGGTGGGTGAGAATTTCGCCTGTGGAAGTGGCCGCAAGGGCGATGTCTCCTATCTGACCGAACTCGGCCTACGACACGGCTTTTCAGTCGATGCACTACCGCTCCATGCTCCCCCGGGCGTGGCTCGCTGCTCGTCGACCGAGACGCGCCGTCTCATTCAGCGCGGTGAACTCGCTGAAGCCGCCCGCCTTCTCGACCGCGCGCATGAACTAACCGGTGTTGTCCTCGACGGGACGGGATCAGAAGGCGGTCTTCACGCGGCCATTGACAAGAACCTGTGCATCCCTCCGAAAGCCGACTACGTTGGCGCATTTCGAATTGCGGGAGGCGTGCGGCGGTGGAGGGATGCGGTACTGAAAGTGTGCGATGCGACCTCTCAGGGAAGCCGCATCGTCCGCCTCACGTTCGCTGGCGATCCTGAGGCCAAGGCTGGAGACGTGCTTTCGATGAGGTTTGCTCAGTGAACGGCTCCCGATACAGGACGTTTTAGTACCCGGAATCAGAGCTGAGTGACACGGCGCCCTTTGAACGAAGGGCGGACTTCTCTCGCTTCGGCAAGCCCCCGGTCTTGAATCGCGACTCACGCTTTAAGAAAAGGTAGTACTAGGTTGGATTTGACGATTTGGGACCGGCAGCGGTGTCGGCGCCTGCAAAGGTGTCGCGTCAGCTACCGGAGAAGAACAACCAGATTTCATCTGGCCCGGAACCGGTGTATTGTCGCCGTCTATTGCATTTGTTGCCTCGCGGGGAGCCTGACCATAGCGCGACATCAAAGGAACGAGCTCGATCTTTTTCAACTCCGGGTGCTGGACACCCTGTTCCGGGAACAGAGTCTCACGCGCGCGGCTGAAGCAATGGATATGACGCAACCGGCGCTCAGCAAGACCTTGGCGCGATTGCGCGAGCATTTCGGTGATCAGCTATTCGTTCGCGTCGCGTTTGAGATGAAGCCGACGACGAAGGCCCTTCAATTGGCGCCTCAGATTCGAAGCATTTTGAAAGAGCTCTCGCTATTGCAGTGCGAGCAAATTCCATTTGTGCCGGAAACCTCAACCAGAAATTTCAACTTTGCGGGGCCCGATGCAGCGGTGGTTCTGTTCCTTCCTCCGATCCTCAAATATATCAAAGAGCATGCGCCTGACGTACGGTTGAGCGCGGTCCAGCTTGATATGGAACATCTCCACGATTGGCTGGAGTCAGGACAAGTCGATCTGACCGCGGGCTCGTTTCCGCATCTGGTCCAGGGCATAAAGCGTCAACGGCTCTTTAGCTTCAATTATCTAAGTCTTGTGAGGAAGGGTCATCCTCGGCTCGCCGGGCTCCCGTCACTGAATGCCTTTATCGAAGAGCAACATGTCGTGGTGGCGGCAGTAGGGGCGGGGCATCACACTCAAATCGCGCAACAGATCTTGGAGTCGGTAGTACCAAAGGAAAAGATTTCGGCTTACGTGCCGGGGTTTGCTGCCGCTGCGCTTCTCGCGAAGCATATAGGCGCGGTCGTAACTATGCCGACTGCAATTGGGTTTGTCCTCGCGCGTGAACTTGACCTTGATATTCTGCAGCCCCCAGTCAAATTGCCGGACACTGATATCTATCAATATTGGCATGAGCGGTATGATCGTGACCCCGGTCATGAGTGGCTTAGGGCGCTCTTCCATGATCAATGCAGTCGCATTGTAACGGTCTAGTTAAGGTACCACACGCCACTAGCCTTGACCCGCGGGCACCGTCTCTCGATTTGGTCAGTCCACGACGATTAGAAAAAAGTCCTGAATACTAATAGGCAACCAAAACTCGCGGAATCGACGGCTTTGGAATGGCCGCTTCCAAAGCGGACATAGAGGCGAAGGCGCGCTGGTTGTCCAGCCGACCTAAGCTGAGCGTTAGCGTCCACCAAGCGGGGCTTGGCCGTATTCTGGCGAGACATCGTTTTACATCTAGTGCGGCTGCCGCATGTCATCAGACGTCATAGACACATTGCGCCACGCGCATCGTAGACTAGTGTGAAGTAGATGAGTAATCGCCAGCCCTCAGATCGGAAAATCCGTTCTGGCGGCCGCCGGCGGAGGCGTGATTCCTATGGTTGGTAACGCCAACGAAAGGCCGTTAGCTCTGAACTGGCGATAGAGCAATTCGATGATCTCGTTCTTTGCAGCTGTTCCGATGGCCAAGCTGTCGACGCGGAATTGCAATTCGGCTTCGATGTCGATCGCGTCTATGGTCTTCAGGGCAACGATCGGTGGCGGGGTCCTGACAATGCACGTGCTGGCTTCCAGTACGGACCTAAGAATGCCCTCAATTGAGCTTGGCCTCTGCGTCGCCGCGATGCGTATGCTCAGCGCGATCAGATGAGTCTCGTCTGGGCGGCTGAGATTTGTCAGGCCCTGCCGCGCCAGAATGCTGTTCGGTAGCACGACGATATTGTTCGCGCCGGTCAGCAAGTTGGTGGAACGCCAATTGGTCTCGGTGACCCGGCCCTCGGTGCCGTCGCTCAAGCGGATCCAGTCGCCCAGCACGTAAGCCTTGCCAAGCGCCAACGCGATGCCGGAAAAGACGTCGCCAAGCGTATTCTGCAACGCGAGGCCGAAGATGACGGCGACGACGCCCGAGGTCGTTACCAGGGTGCCTAGTGGCATGCCGAAGACGAAACGGACGACCGAAAGCGTCGCGCCGAGATAGATAACGGCAACGGCCATATCCTGGAAGAGATGTGCCTCGCGCGGCTTGCGGTTCAGTCTGACATAGATGTGGATGAGGCCGATGATGGCCCATGCAAGGTGAGCCCACCAAAGGATCCCTGCCAGTTTCGAGAGGAGAGCCGCAAAGCCCTGCGTGTAGAGATCATCGGCGCGATGCGGAGCGATTCGTGCTCTGAAGAGCACGAGGCTCATGCCGGCGAAGAACAGGATCTGCACGATCAAGCGGCCGGTCGGGCGTCCTCGTCCCTGAATATGCCAGATACAGATGCCGATTATTCCCAAACCATTGATCAGGATGAGCGGCAGGAAGTGGTCGTCGGCAGACATGGCAGATCTAGGCCTCGTCCAGGCCGGCCCTGTTCAGGCCGGCCCTCTCGATGACGTCATGCAGTTTGAGGCGGATCGCCGTCGTGCGGACGTCGTTGGTCGAACAGTTAGTAATCCCAGAAGATCGGGACCCATCGGAAGACATCGCCGTCCACTGCTACCCGTCCGACGGACGGGAACGGCATATGAGTGGCCACCAGTAACTCGCTGGTCGCTGCAACCTCTTTCAGCAGACGTGAGCGAACGCGTGCCGCCTCTTCGGGATCGTGCTCGAAACCGTTGTACCAGTCGGGGTGATCGAACCCGACCGTAAACACGGCATCACCGGCGAAGGTAAGCGCGTCGCCGCCTGCAGCCACGCGGACGATGCTGTGTCCTGGCGTATGGCCACCGGTGCGGCGGACCACCACGCCCGGTGCCACCTCGTACTCATCATCGAACTGCCGCAGCTGGTTGTGGTACTCCTTCGCGAACCGTTTGGCGGTCGCCCGAAGTGCATCCGGGAAACCCGGCGGCATGGAGGTGTGGGAGAAATCCGGCGAATCCCAGAATTTGACCTCGGCGGCGGCCACGTGAATCTGCACGTCAGGGCGCAGCCGGTCCTTCACGCCAGTGACGAGCAGTCCGCCAATGTGGTCCATGTGCATGTGGGTCAGCACCACATCGGTGACCGACGCAAGATCGATGCCGGCGCTCTCCAGTCGCCTGATCAACTGCCCGGCCCGCGGCAGGTTCAGGTCCGGATCCGACCCCAGTCCCGCATCAATGAGTATGGTCTTGCCGCCGCTACGGACCACGACCGCGTTCAGCGCCCAATCGAAGGCGTCCGGCGGCAGGAACATGTCGTGCATCCAGGTAGCACGGACTGCCGGGTCGGCATTGTGTCCCAACATGGCGGTTGGAAGCGGGAGCACGCCGTCACTGATCACCAGCACGTCAATCTCGCCGATCTGCAGCGCGTAGCGCGACGGCACTAACTCGTCCAGCCCCGATCGAACCGGGCGCGAGGCAACATCTAGGCTCATGTCTATCTCCTGTTGAACGCCGCATAGCGCGCGGCGCCGGCGACGCTACGTCCGGACGTTCCTCCGATCGACTGGGCCAGCGAATAGGTCGAGCGATACTTCGGCATAGGTCGCTCGCTTCGGTTGGCGAGAATCTTTCGGACGCCGCGTACGAGCGGGCTCGCGCTTGAGGCCTCGACCAGACCACACGATCGCTGCGGCTCTCGCCGACCCTATCCTGAAGAATAGGTGGGGCTATTCGCAAAGCCAGCCGCGCTGATCCGCAGAACAATATCGCCGCGCTGTTCGCCTCGTCATGTTCGGAGCGTTCACGCGCAGCGCTCCTGTGCCTGCACTCACCCAAAACGGAGACGAACGAATGACCTGGAAGAGCTCAATCAGCCGTCTTGCAAATCTCTCACGGCGAAAATTGCTCGCCACCACGCTGCTCTACGCGGCATCGATGACCGTCCGCTCCTCGGCGGCGGCGGGAAAGGAGACCGGAATGCTATCCAACGCGGGGAATACCACAGAACCCACATCTTTTATTACAACAAATGACGGCGTGCAGATCTTCTATCGCGATTGGGGCGCGAAATCCGCTCAGCCGATTGTCTTTCATCATGGCTGGCCACTGTCGTCCGACGATTGGGAAAGCCAGATGCTCTATTTTTTGGGCAAGGGCTATCGCGTGATCGCTCACGATCGCCGCGGTCACGGCCGCTCCAGTCAGTCGGGCGACGGTCATGACATGGATCACTACGCGGCCGACGTCGCAGCACTCGCAGAGCATCTCGACCTTCGCAATGCCATTCACATCGGCCATTCCACAGGTGGCGGCGAAGCCACCCGCTACGTCGCCCGTTTTGGTCACGGCCGCGTTGCCAGGCTGGTCCTGATCGGCGCGGTGCCGCCATTGATGCTGAAGACAAGCAATAATCCGGGCGGCCAGCCGATTGAAGTGTTCGATGGTCTGCGGCAACAGCTCGCGGCCAATCGACCCCAGTTCTACTTAGAATTCGCAAGTGGCCCGTTCTATGGCTACAACCGGCTTGGCGCCAAGCCGTTGCAAGCGGTAATCTGGAATTGGTGGCGTCAAGGCATGATGGGCAGCGCCAAGGCGCATTACGAATGCATCAAGGCATTCTCCGAGACCGATTTCAGCGATGATCTGAAGAACATCACGGTCCCGACGCTAGTTCTCCACGGCAGTGACGATCAGATCGTGCCGGTCGCCGATTCCGCGCCGCTGTCGGCAAAGCTCCTCAAGCACGGCGCACTGAAAGTCTATGACCATTTGCCGCACGGGCTGTGCACGACGCATCCCGACATCGTCAATGCAGACGTTCTGAAATTCATCTCCGCTTAGCCCTTGCAACCTCGCAAATCCAGGAGTTTCCACCATGCGAATTGTCATCGTTGGCGCCGGCTTTGCCGGCATGTATGCCGCGCTTTCTGCTGCTCGCCTGCGCGAGATCCAGGGCGTTACGCCCGAGACCCTCGAAATCACGCTCGTCTCTCCCGAGCCGACCCTTGTCGTGCGTCCTCGTCTCTACGAAGCAAAGCCGGAAACGTTGACGGCGCCGCTCCAGGATGTACTGAAGGCGATCGACGTAATCTATCTGCAAGGGTGCGTGGAGTCCGTCGACACCAAATCCCGCGCTGTGAAGATCACGGCGGCCGGACGTTCGGCACAGATCATCGCCTATGATCGGCTCATCCTTGCTACCGGCAGCCGGCTGTTTCGGCCCGACATCTCTGGGCTCGCACAACATGGCTTTAGCGTCGATCAGCTCGACGACGCGATTGCTCTCGATCGGCATCTGCAGGAACTGGCGAAGCAGCCGCCGTCGAAAATGCGGAACACAGTGGTGGTTGCTGGCGGAGGATTCACCGGTATCGAAGTGGCGACGGAGATGCCGGCGCGCCTGCGAGCCATCTTCGGCAAGGATGCAAATCCGCACGTCATCATCGTCGAGCGAAACGATGCCATTGCTCCCGATATGGGGGCCGGGCCGCGCCCGATCATCGAAGATGCCTTACGCGAACTCGGCGTGGAGACCCGTCTCGGGTTCGGCGTCACATCGCTCGACAAGTCCGGGGTAACGCTCTCCAGCGGTGAGCGTATCGAAACGGCCACGGTGATCTGGGCGGCCGGGATGCGTGCCGCGCCGCTCACCGCGCAGATTCCGGCCGAGCGCGACAGCTCCGGTCGGCTGCTGGTCGATCGGGAGCTGCGCGTACCATCAGTGAGCGGCGTGTTTGCGACCGGCGATGCCGCGAAAGCCCTGTGCGACGACAAAGGTACATATGCGCTGATGTCGTGTCAGCACGCAACGCGAATGGGTGCTTTCGCAGGGAATAATGCCGCAGCCGAACTGCTCGGCGTGCCAACAAAGCCGTACCACCAGGAAGCCTACGTGACGTGTCTCGACCTTGGCACTGCCGGCGCGCTGTTCACGCGCGGGTGGGAACGCAAGGTCGAAATGGTTGGCGACATGGCGAAGAAGACCAAACATGAGATCAACACCGTGTGGATCTATCCGCCCCGCGCCGAACGCGCTGCAGCCTTGGCTTCCGCCGATCCGGAGAAGGTGACCGATCTCTGATCGACATGTGAACAGGAGCCGCTCCCCGGGGCAGCGGCTCCGAATCAAGCAACAATAATGTGGAGACCACGATTATGCAGAACGAAAAAGTCATCATCCTGACGGGCGGGTCGTCGGGGATCGGACGGGCGGCGGCGCTTCGCTTTGCCAGACAAGGCGACAAGGTGCTCGTGACCGGCCGCCGGTCCGCTCCACTCGACCAATTGGCGTCGGAGCATCCGAATATCGTCGGCATGGTGGCCGATGCAGGATTCGCGACCGATGCTGGCCGCACGGTGACGAAAGCTCTCGAACTCTGGGGGCGAATCGATTCGGTGATCAACAACGCCGGCGCCGGCGCAATCCTGTCGTTGGCAGATATCACGGCGGAGAAAATCGCGGATATTTTCTCGGTAAATGTGTTCGGGCCGAGTTTACTCGCCTCGGCGGCCTTGCCGCATCTGCGGGACAAGCGAGGCACAATTGTCAATGTGTCGAGCACGTTCGGGCATAAGCCGGCTGCGGCGCTCTCACATTATGCTGCGAGCAAGGCAGCGCTGGAACATCTGACCCGCTGCTGGGCGCTTGAGCTCGCGCCCTCCGGCATTCGTGTGAACGCTGTTGCGGCAGGGCCGACCGAAACCGGCGCCTTGACCGGCATGATGGGCCTCACGCCGGAGCAGGCAGCTGCGGTCGAGGAGCAGGAGCGCGAAAGCATCCCGCTCGGACGGCGCGGTATGCCTGACGATGTTGCGGAATGGCTGGTCCGGCTGGCTGGGCCCGCTGCAGCGTGGATGACAGGTCAGGTGATCGATGTAGATGGCGGCCTGGGGCTGGCATAGCCGCCATCATCGACGCAAAACCTAACGTTTTGACTGCATCGGCCTCAACGAGCATTTCGTCAGATGACAAAGCATTGGTGCACGGACAAAGGAGCGCGGCCTTGCACTGTCGAGAATGCGCGTCTACGGCGCGAGCTGGCGATGGCGCTCGAAAGGCAGGCCGCAACCTCCGAGATTCTAAAGGTCATAGCCAGGTGCCCGACCGACGTACAGCCGGTGTTCGGTGTCATCTCGGGAAGCGCGCAGCGGCTGCTCGGCGGCAAGTCGGCGCTCGTCACGCGCGTCGTCGGCGATATGCTGCATCTGGCGGCATGCACGGCCGGAAGCCCTGACGGTGACGAGCAGATCCGTGCCTCGTTTCCGGCCGCGCTAACGGCGGGCGGAATTCATAGCCGGGTCGCCGCGACGTCGACCATCGCGTTCCGGTCTGACGTCGAGACCGACCTCGGCGTCCCACAGGCCGTCAGGGACATGGCGCGCGCCAGAGGATATCGCAGCATCGTTGTGGTGCCGATGCTCCGCGAAGGCCGCGCGATCGGCACGATCGGGGTCTCGCGCGCCGAACCTGGTGCATTCGGCGAAAGCCAGGTAGAGCTTCTCAAGACCTTCGCCGACCAAGCCGTGATCGCGGTGGAGAACGTCCGGCTGTTCGAGGAGGTCCAGGTGCGCACGACGCAGTTGTCGAAGTCCCTCGACGATCTGCGCGCCGCCCAGGATCGCCTCGTACAGACGGAAAAGCTCACATCGCTGGGACAACTCACTGCGGGTATTGCGCACGAGATAAAGAATCCCCTCAACTTCGTCAACAATTTTGCCTCGCTGTCCGCCGAACTAACAGACGAGCTCAGCGATACGCTTACGGGTCTTGTCGTCCCGGATACCGCTCGTGAGGAGATCGAAGAGTTGAGCGGGATGCTCAAGGACAATTTGGGAAAGATCGTGCAACACGGCAAGCGCGCCGACTCCATCGTCAAGAACATGCTTCTGCATTCGCGCGGCGGCGGCGGCGAGCACCGCCGGATCGTTCTCAACGCGCTGGTCGATGAGAGTCTGGCGCTCGCATATCATGGCGCTCTGGCGGAGAGGCCACAACTCTCTGTCGGGTTCGAGCGCAACTACGATCCGGCGGTTGGATCGATTGAGATCTTCCCGCAGGAGATCACGCGGGTGCTGCTAAACCTGATCTCCAACGGTTTCTATGCAGTGGCCGAGCGGCTTGGCGAATGCGGCACGGGCTACGATCCGAGGCTGAGCATACGGACGCGCAGCCTGGGCGAATCCGTCGAGATTCGCATTCGCGATAACGGCGTCGGCATTCCATCCGGTGTCAAGGAAAAGATGTTCGATCCCTTCTTCACGACCAAGCCACCTGGCGAGGGGACGGGTCTCGGCCTCTCCATGAGCCACGATATCGTGGTGAAGCAGCACGGTGGCAGGATCGATGTCGAAACCGAGCCGGGCGCATTCACAGAATTCATCGTCACATTGCCGCGCGACAACGGGATGCAGAGGAATCAGTCATGACACTGATGGGTCTGGTAGTAGACGACGAGCCGGACATCAAGCTACCGTTGCGGCAGCAGTTTCGCGGCGATGTGCGCGCCGGCCGCTTCGACATGGATTTCGTCAGATGGGCCAAGCAGGCGCGGAGGCGTGTCGTCGAAACTGGAGAGCGGAGGCAGGTTCCGATCCTGTCGGATATCTATATGCCGGGCATGAGCGGCCCTGACCTGCTGCCGCAGATGCGCGCCCGCCGACCGGACGGGCCCATCATCACGATCCTGACCTTTGGCGACAATCGGGCCCACGAGACCGCATTGGAGCAGGGCACCCCTAATCGGCTGATCAATCCGATCGATTTCGTGCGGCTTATCTATGACATCGAAACGAGACTAGGGACGGTCGCATGACCGCTACGGTCCTGATGGTCGATGACGAGCCAGATTTGGAAGCCCTCGTCCTGCGGAAGTTCCGTCGCCAGCGCCGCGACGGTCTCATCGACTTCGTGTTCGCGCGTGATGGCATCGAGGCGCTCGATGCCATCGACCGGTATCCTCATGTCGATCTGGTCGTGCTCGACATCAACATGCCGCGCATGGATGGTCTCTCGCTGCTGGAGAAATTACAGGAGCGGGACGATCGAAAATCCGCGATCATTGTCTCCGCCTATGGCGATATGAGCAATATACGAACCGCGATGAACCGCGGCGCGTTCGATTTTCTCACCAAGCCGATCGATTTCTCCGATCTGGAAGCGACGATCCTGAAGACACTTCGCCACGTGCAATTCCTGCGAGAGGCGCGTCGCCGCCAGACAGACGCCGAGCGCGCCCATGCCTCGCTGTCGCGCTACTTTTCTCCCGAACTCGCCAAACGTCTTACCGCCGGAGGCGAGGACGGCATGTTGGTGCATTGGCGCCAGGTCGGGATCATCTTCACCGACATCACTGGCTTCACGTCGCTTGTTGAGACAGCGGCGCCGGAGCAGCTTGCGGAGCTACTCAACGAATATGTCGGCGGACTGACCGGTGTGGTCTTCGACCATGAGGGGACTGTCGCCAAGGTAATTGGCGATGCGATCCAGGTCCTGTTCAATGCGCCGGGCGAGCAGCCGGATTATGCAACGCGCGCCGTCGCCTGCGCGCAGGAACTAGATCGTTGGGCCGAGAAGTTCCGCGAGCAATGGAGGCAGAAGGGCGTCAATTTCGGCGCGACACGCATCGGCGTGCATGCGGGGCCGGCGCTGGTCGGCAACTTCGGCGGCAACCGCTTCTTCGACTACACTGCTTATGGCGATACGATCAATACCGCCGCCCGGCTCGAAGTCGCGAACAAGGCGCTGGGAACGAGACTATGCGTCAGTGATGCCGTTGCGAGCATCGCTCGCGAGTTCCGCGGGCGCCCCATTGGCGATCTCGTTCTGCGAGGCCGGAGCGAAGCCTTGCGGGCGCATGAACCGCTACCGACAGACCGATTCGATGATTTGGCCACGACCAAATACGCGGCTGCATTTCGCCAGCTTGGTGCGGGCGACGTCGCCGCCCTGCCGAGCTTTGCGGCGCTGGTGGGCGCCCATGCCGACGATCCGCTGGCGAATTTTCATCTGCGGAGATTGCTCGATGGCGCGCGCGGGACGACAATTCGATTGGGGTGATGATATCCTGTCCGGAAGCATCAAGTCACACCTGGCCTTCGATTTTGCGGCATCTGTCCGCCCCTGATGCCATATTGGGCTCCGGATCGGGCCATATCCGGCTCCGCATCGGGCGCCGGCCGTGGCAATACATGGATTTCCATGGGCTGCGGCGGGAAGGCTAAGTCGCTAGGCTTGCCGTCGGGAGTGCCGGGAAGGCGCGTTTTTCGGAAGACGCCCAAATAATGCGCCGGCAAGCGTCAGGCTCTCTCAGGGAGGAGCATCCTAACATGACGGTAGAGCGTTCCCGGCACCATTGGCTGACCCCGGTCGTGGCATCGGCAGTCGGGATTTTGTTGTGCTGGATAATGAACGAGCCATTCGGCCTGCTGGTGCCGGTCGCCGTGCTTTATCTATACGCGCCTGGCCGGGTCGTGTGGTTGCTTCGGGCCGCCTGGACGACCGCTCTTCTAGGCTCGGTCGTGGCTGCCGCGAGTATTGCCGGTAACGATCGCGACTACATCCTCGAATGGACGGCGTTTTTCGCGCTGTCGCTGTGCTTAGGGGAAATCATCGAAATGAAGGCATCGATGGTTTTCGGCTCGGATGCGCTGGAAGCGATGCGCATCGTGAAGAGCATGCCGGCGTATACGTGGTCAGCAAGCCCGGACGGTCATTCTACATTCGTAAGCGAGAGTACCTTCGCATATACCGGACTGAAGCCGCCCAAAGCGGGCCTATTTCACCTGCTGGACAATACATCTTGGCGACGGATCATACATCCTGACGACTACGACGGCGTCATGAACGCACGGCGACAATCGCTGGCGTCGAACCTTCCCTTCGATACGGAATTGCGCATCCGGCGGCACGACGGAGTGTATCGGTGGTTCAGGCTGTTCGGTTCACTGTCGCGCGACGACAAAGGCAAGCTCACCGGCTGGTATGGCACGATGATCGATATCGAAGAGCGGAAGGTCGCCGAACAGGCGCTTCAAAGCAACGAGCGCGAACTTCAACAACTCATCGACGCGGTTCCTGCGGCAATCTGGAGCACGGGGCCGGATGGAACGCCTACTTACGTCAATACCCGTTTCACGCGCATGACCGGCGCAACGATTGCTGACATCACGGACGGCGATGGATCGCCGTCACTGAGCGTCGTCCATCCCGAAGACCGTGACCTCGCGGTGGCCGCCTTCCGGCACGCGGTTGCTACCAGCGAGCCCTATTTCAGGCGCTATCGACAAGTCCGTGCCGACGGATCCTATCGTTGGACAGAGACGCGGGCTGAACCTCTACGGGATCGATCCGGAGTAGTCCTAAAATGGTACGGACTCAGTGTCGATGTTCACGATCTGGTGATCGCCCAGCAGGCGCTGCAGCAAAGTGAGCAGCGGCTGCAGCAACTGGTCGATGCGGTCCCGGTCATGATCTGGAGCACCACTCCCGAAGGCAAACCGGTGTTCGTCAACAAGCGGTTTATGGATGTGACCGGGACAACTCTCGAAGACGCCACCGGGTCGGATGGCATGCCAACGCTGTGCACGATTCATCCGGATTATCGGGACGATGCCCGGCGCATGTTCATGCAATCTTTCGCAACGGGCGTTCCTTGCATGAGTCGCTATCTACAGCTCCGACACGATGGTTCCTATCGCTGGAGCGAGGTTCGGGTCGAGCCGTTGCGCGGCGTGAGCAATGACGTGCTGCAATGGTACGCCGTATGCGTTGACATCGAAGATGAGGTCCGGGCGCATGAAGCGCTGCGACAGAGCGAGCGCTCATTGCGCCAGCTGGTAGAGACGCTGCCGGCGATGATCGATTGCGCGACCCCCGATGGCGAGCCGATCTACCGCAGCAAGCAGTTGCGCGAGTTCCTCGGATATAATCTCGAGGATCTCGATGGGGAGCCGTCCCGGTTGGGTGCAACACTGGACGGCGGCGTGCATCCCAACGATCTGCAGGGCGTCAAAGAGAAATACGCTTATTCGCTCGCCACCGGCGAACCCTATGCGAGGCGTCACCGGTTACGTCGCTTCGACGGCGAATATCGCTGGGTCGAAACACGCGCTGGCCCGATGCGCGATGCAGCCGGCACCATCGTGCAGTGGAACGTTATCTGCCTCGATATCGATGCCGAGATGCGTGCGCAGGAAGAATTGCGTCAGGCCCAAGAGAAGCTTGCACGCGCAAGCCAGGCCGCGAGTCTAGCCGAACTGTCAGCCTCTATCGCACATGAAGTGAATCAGCCACTTGCAGCAATCGTCGCCAATTCTCACGCCTGCCAGCGGTGGCTCACGGCATCGCCGCCAAATATCGAGCGAGCCCATCGGACGATCGAGCGGGTCATTCGCGACGCTAATGGGGCAGCGGATGTAGTCAGCAGAATTCGAGCCTTGTTCAGGCAGTCGGTTGAGAAGAGGAGCATCTCCGCGCTCACAAGCGTGATTGAAGAGGTTTATGACTTGATAAGTGAAGAGGCGGCGCGCCGGCACACTCGAATTGCAGTCGATATCGAAAAAGATATTCCGCCGGTAGCGTTAGATCGAATTCAGATCCAGCAGGTCTTAAGCAATCTCATTCGAAACGGCATCGACGCGATGGACCAGACCGCCGAAAACAAGGCCGTTCAACTACATGTCACGCGCGAGGACGAAGAGATGATCAAAATCGCGGTGACCGATTCAGGCTCTGGCGTCGAAATGCCGGACAAAGTGTTCCAGCCATTCTTCTCCACGAAAGAGCAGGGCATGGGTATGGGACTCGCGATTTGTCGCTCAATCGTGGAAGCGCATGGGGGGACCTTGTGGGCCGAGAACAATGCCTCGCAAGGCGCGACATTTGCGTTTCTGTTGCCAATTAAACCAAAGGCGGCCTCGTGATGGCTGAAGACTACATTGTCTTCATCGTTGACGACGACGCGCGGATACTGGAAGCCCTCGTGGAGTTGTTTGCGTCCTACGGCATTCCAACCATGGCGTTTGGGTCGGCTGGCGAATACATGCTTGCCGAAAAGCCGGATATTCCCGCTTGCCTGATTCTAGACGTCGAGCTGCCGGATATTAACGGCCTCGACCTGCAGGGGCGGATTGCCGAACGCGGGCATCCTCCGATCGTTTTCATCACGGGTCACGGAGACATCCCATCGTCGGTTCGCGCAATAAAGAACGGAGCCTTAGATTTTCTGACAAAGCCGTTCAGCGATGCTGAGGTCATGGCTGCGACGCGATCGGCCATTGCGCAGGACCGCTCCGATCGAGTTATTCGCACCGAGGCCAGGCTGTTGAAAGAGCGCTATCTCAGGCTGACCCCGCGTGAACGGGATGTGCTTCCGCTGGTGGTGAGTGGTCTGTTGAACAAGCAGGCTGCCGCGCAGCTAGAAATCAGCGAAGTCACGCTGCAGGTCCATCGAAGGAACGTGATGCAGAAAATGGTTGCAGCGTCACTCGCCGACCTCGTGCGCATGGCTCAAAAGCTAGGAATACCGCTCACCAATTCGCGTCGGGTATTAGGCCGTGATGACGCATAGAAGCAGGTCCGCTGTTGCGATTGTCGATGACGATCCAAGGGTGCTTGAGTCGCTCGAAGAACTTCTGGAATCAGCAGGATACGCTGTATGTTGCTTTTCGTCGGCTGAAGCACTGCTTGCGTGTGGTCTGTCGCAGGTGGATGTGTTGATCACCGATATTGGACTTCCGAATGTCAATGGCCTCCAACTTCGCAATGTCGTGAGAGAGCGGCGGCCCGACCTACCAGTTTTTCTCATCACAGGGCGCCACGAAATCGCCGATCAAACACGGGCAAAAGGCATTACCGGGTTCTTCCGCAAGCCCTTCGATGGTATGGCGTTGCTGTTAGCCATCGGCGAAGCACTCACATCACGAAAAATAGAGAGCGACGATGACGATTAACTTGCCGCTTGTACGCGCAGTCCCGCTGCAGAAACCTGAATCGGAAGAGCCGCTGGTCATCATCGTCGATGACGATGCCTCGGTTCGTGAAGCCTTGTCCGAACTGATGGTCTCCGCGGGCTTTGAGGTAGTCTGCCATGCGTCGACGCTCGCGTTCCTAGATGCCGGCGCTCCCGACAGGCCGTGTTGTCTTATCGTCGACGTGCGGATGCCCGGTGCGAGTGGTCTCGATCTGCAGGAGCGTCTGAGCAGGAGCAGTGATCCGCGGCCGATCATCTTTCTCACGGGATATGGGGATATTCCGATGACGGTGCAGGCCATGAAGGCGGGCGCCATTGACTTCCTCACCAAGCCTGTGCGCGACCAGACACTGCTCGATGCGGTTCATACAGCCATCGCGAAAGACCGTATCCAGCGGCAAAAAGCAACAGAGCTCAAACGCAACCTCGAGCGGCTCGCGACACTAACGCCGCGAGAACGCGAGGTGCTTCACAAGGTTATGGGTGGACGGCTGAACAAGCAGATCGCATTTGATCTCGGCATCAGCGAGGTTACGGTGAAACTGCACCGGAGTAACGCTATGCGCAAAATGGCGACGAGTTCGATGGGCCAAATGATACGGGCGTGGGAAACCTTGCCAGCCGTGGCACGAGCGTGGCCGATGTACCATACCAGCG
The DNA here is from genome assembly GCF_054061875.1 of Bradyrhizobium sp. S3.7.6. Taxonomy (NCBI): domain Bacteria; kingdom Pseudomonadati; phylum Pseudomonadota; class Alphaproteobacteria; order Hyphomicrobiales; family Nitrobacteraceae; genus Bradyrhizobium; species Bradyrhizobium sp. S3.7.6. The sequence goes on from NZ_JBSSEQ010000001.1 coordinate 2,851,927, forward strand.
AGACCCACGTCGTTGAACAGAAGTGAGGCAGAGGCGTTTCAGAAGATATGACGGCTTATGGCGGCAAAGCGGTCGCTGTGGTGTGGATGTTAGATCCCCGCTAATAGCTCCCGCTAAATGGACCTAGTCCGAACGTCCTGGGGACTGAACCGCCAGCATTGCAAGCGCGAATTCGACTGCGTGTAAAAACGATCGAGCTTCCGACCGACAGTTGCCCAAGCAGTCTGCACTCATGCGACGATTTTCTGCTGGTTTTGCTTACTCGTTCAAACGCGACCGAGCTAGAGTTTCGGACAAGGCGGGCATATCCCGCTGTAAAGTAAAGAAAAACTGGCGCACCCGACACGATTCGAACGTGTGACCTTTGCCTTCGGAGGGCGACGCTCTATCCAGCTGAGCTACGGGTGCATCTGCTGCTTACGCAGTGCTTACGCGAATTTCTTGCGAGTGTGAAGCGACGAGCAACGTTCTCGCAAGTCTTTGAATTCCAGACCTCTTTCGAGCTCCTTTTTTGCTCCATCTGGGTTGACACATGCCTTCGGAGAGCAACGCTCTCGCAGCATCGGCGTGCTCAGGCTTGAATCAAGAAGCTAGTGATAGAAACCCAGGCGCGCACATCGCGCAACGTTGGTGTGCAGAAGTCTATTGCAGATGAACGCTGTTGCTTTGCGCCAAGGGGGGCGTGCTCTGAATGCTAATTTCACCTCGTGGTCCGAATGGTCCAGGGCAAATTACGGCACATATCGCCAATATTTCGGGGCAGCTGGAAAGTCGGGGATACCCCGGATCTGGGCCAAACGCGGGGGCCGCATTCCATTCCAAATTAGTAGCTTCATGTCGTCGATCACGGCTCGATTAGACGCAAATTCGGTATGATTGAGGCCAAAGATTTCGTCACCGATCGCCGTCACGTCGATCGTCTCAATATCGGGCAAAACGATCGGTCCCTGCGGAGCCACATCGCCCGCACGGGGTACACGCGCAGGAATCCGCGAAAGGGCCAGAGCCTTATCGGCAGAGGACGCGTACAACGTCATACCTTTCGTGATCTTCCGAACAATGGGCCCCATTTGCAGGAACTGATCTCGATCGACATCCGGCGCCGCCATTACAAGTTCGCCTACCATCGCCGGGTTCGAAGTCTTAGCATAACTGGAGAGGGCGTCCAGCACGACCAAATTGCCCATACTATGCGCGATAACGTCTACCTGATCGAAATGATGATTCTCCTTTAGTAAACGAAGGACTCCCACGAAGGCATCTCGCGCGAGATATGCGCTGTCTCTATCGTAAAAGTATTCGCTCGGGCGCCCCGCTGAGGCCCATGAGAAAAGAACGGAAAGACCAGGGTACTGCAAATCCCAAATGATCTGAGCATTGCGATAGAGCGCATCCTCAAACGAGGTATTAAACCCGTGCACAAAAATAAGGGCCCTCTTCTGAGGCGCCTTCTCATGTGCAACTTTTTCCCATTGCTCTTGGGTCAAAGCAGAAATTTTACGAATGGAAAAATGTCTGCTCTCCGAAATTGATCCCTCATACAGCGTGTAACCGAGAACGGACCATTTGACCGGCAATTCAATTTGTCCAATCTTGTGATCCTCCGGAATTCGCACGGACGCAGCACCGAAACCCAGTTCCACACTTCTCTGCCCTGTATAGCCAACGGGGCCAGACTGCCCGATACCGATCATCGATTTCTTTCGTGTGGTTACGTAGAGAAAATCGACCACTCTAGGGGAAGAGTTGTCTAACGGCTCTGACGCAATCGTTGGCGACCAAAGCTCGTCCCTTGCGCCAAGTATGCCATCTAGCTTCTTAAGGTCATCTACTATCTGGTCAAACTTGGAGTCGCTATCGTACCCGAGCTTTGGCGGCCGTCCTGACATCAACGTGGCCTTTAACGCTCGTTCTCGTCTTTCCATCATCGACTGCTTGTATTTTTCAAAAAGTGAGTCGGCCTCTACCGGCGTCAAATCTGGAGAGGTCAGCATTTTTTGATATAAGACAACCAAAGATGCCTTTGCTCTAGCCCACGACTGCGCATCATCAGACATCGCCGCCCGGTCTATTTCACCGAGCATATCGTAGAATGGCAGCGTAGTTTCCTGATCCCGTCGTTCGTTCCGTGCGATACTGTAAAGCACAAAGTCGCTGCGTCGGTATGGCCGACCTTCATCGTCCATTAAACGAGAGTTTTTTACCAACAACTTCGTACTCGCCTTTTCCTCACCCGCAACCAAGGCTGTATATGAAGCAACGAACCCTTCTATAGTGTTGCTGTTGATTTCCACTCTGTGACCAGTAACCGGGACGCAATCTCCCATGGCAACGAGCGTCTCAAATGCATCGAGGAGGGAAGAGCCAACTTTCGATACCAACTCGATACCTGCTGGTACTCCTATGGACTTGGAAATTCCCTCGGCAAATTGCAGAACGCGTTTCGCGTAGTCTTGGTTTTTGGTTTTATAAAGCACGACCGTAATGGCAATCGAGCCTCCGCGAAACGGATGCGGTCCGACGACCTTGATATCGTTTATCAGGAATCCGTGGGGAAGCTCCTGTTTTCCTCTCAGCGTGTTTGGCCCGACTATTGAAGCCACGTTAATAACGTCAGGGCCGTAGATAAAATCTACAGAAACAAATACTAAAGGATCATAGGTCGACCAAAATTCCCTGCCTTTGGTAAGGTACATTTCATTCAACGTGATCGAGAAATAATCGCGGTCACGAACTATCTCCTCCCCTGTTGCCGGTACGCAAGCGTCACCAGAAAATCTGATGATGGTCGTCGCAGGAGGTGGGGCGCCGCTGACAATCCGAGCGATTCGCCCAATCACATCTAGAACACTCACTGCATTCCCTCACATGGTTGGGTCCCACTGACGCTAAGCCAGCTCGCCTTCTCATCTTGAGTAAATCGATTTCCATGCTCCTCGAGAGATGCCACCCGGCATGCCTCACGACGAAGCGCACTATTGGTCATCTTTGTAATTGCCAAACGGCGAGCCTCACTTAGATTCCACACGCGAACATTGGCTTGGCCGGCGCCCCTTTGTTGTACAAGAACCAGCTTCTCCCCGTCGTCTGAAAACCGCATTTTGCTCGCGCTATCCAGGGAGGAGAGAGACGGCAAAAGCGGGGGCCACCTCAATAGCGGAGCTCGAGATCCAAATTCACTTCGTATGAAGATGACACCTTTCTCGCTGAGCCAGGCGATGCGCCTTTCGTTTCCCACCTGCACCGACGCCAGGAGAGGCCGTGGAGTAAAGAAAGCAGGTCTCGGCGCGCCATAAGCCGCCGCAATCTCAGGGACTGGAATTTCGACCTTCTCGGTAGCTTCTCCATCCTTCAGAGGAAAAACCAAAAGCGTACCGCTATTCTCGCGGATGACGATGGACTTATCTTGGTTGGAGAAGGCGATCGATCGTAAGTACGGTTGAGGGGCTGGTTGTCCCGATACTTGAGATGAAATTCCACCCAATCCGTCGGAGCCGGGTTGTTTTGCAGGCCCTGATAATTCTACGGACGTGTTTCGCCTTTTGCTGTTTCGCGTTGCGATAACAAGAGTCGATCTTCCTCGGTCTTCGGGAGCATTTTGGATCACTAAAAGTCTGCTGGAGAACTCCGAGTACGTAGGCCAGATGACGCCAATATCCCGCATCTCGTTGTCTTCATCCGGTGCGAGAGAATTGGTGGCAGCGTCGAAACGCAGATCGGAGAACAGCAGCTTACCGGCCTGATCGAAGGTTGTAAGTCGTATTGCTCCACCCGCGATCTCTACAAAAGGCGCGCGCGGGAGATTACTCATATTAATAATATTCTTGAGGTCGATGACTTTCTTTTCACCGCTCGCCCAAAATGTGAACTGGCCGTTTCTGTAAGCAACCGGATCCGATAGTCCCGAAATAAATCCTATACTGATCCACGGGTTCATTTGGGCGGCGCTCGGTGGAGCATTTGGCGTGCCAACCGTGCCTAGCTCCTTGGCTTCCTTATCATACACGCCCCCAATAAAAATTTTGTTGTCTCTAATAAACGCAACTCGTTCGCCGTCGCCGCTCAGTCCTACGGCTTCTGCGGACCACATGTTCATAGGTGAGCTCGCTAACGTCTTCTCCAATTCAACTCGCGTCTCATTAAAAGGCAAAAGGCGACGCGCGAATCCGTTAGATTCGTTCCAGCTCGCCATCAATAATAGCAACCTTATACGAGCGTCGAGGAGTGGCTCGCTTGCAGTGTATGCATTGGTCGCCTTAACAGCAGCTCCTCTCATGATTAGTGATTGAGCGTAGACCAGAATGACTCCAGCAGTCAGGGCTGCTATCGTTAGCCCGCCGAATATTCGAAAACGGCTCAGTCGTTTTTGTGCTTCAAGAAGTTTCTCACGAGCTTCCTTCCAACGAAACAGTGAGGCAGCTATCGCGTCGTGGCCTAAACTGAAGTGATCCACGCTTGCATGCTCAGCAGAAACCAAGGACACTTTTCTGAGCAATCTGTATTTTTCATCGGCCATTTTCGATAGACATTCGACGATACAGGTTTTGAACCCTTTGCTTCGTGCGAACGCTATCAAATCGTCCTTAGGTGAAAGCAGCGTCGTAAGCGCACCACCTTCCTGTCTTGCTACCAGCGTTGCAATAACATCGCGCCACGCCTCAATCTCGTGATCCTTAGGCGGGCCAACAACCTCGTCCACGGCAGATTTGATTGATTGATCGATGAAACGGTCGAGTGCTCCCTCAACGCCGCCTTGCTTTTTATAATCAGATTGTTCGATCTTAGATCGACCCTGCTGCCCAACAACCGTTTCGTACAAGTCCTTGCATACTACTTGCATAACTGGGAGCGCGCTTGACTCTCCGCAATGATTCACGATGTCGACGGCGATCCGATTCACAAGTGCGGGGGCATACTCAAATTCGTATTTTTCGAATGGCGGACGGTATTGGCCTACTTTACGTTTTACAGTTGGCCTCTCGATCGCTGCAGCCAGGTCGTCTTTGTCTTGGAGGCCGTGAAGCATGAATTGCTCCATGCCAACCCTCTTCGTAGTCACAGCCAAAGAAGGAGAGATGCGAAACCAATCGCAGAACTGGCCATAGTACTCCGTGCGCAATGAGATCACAATTTTGAGGTCGATTCGTTCAAAGCACAGATCCTCTAGGAACGAAAAAAAAGCCGACTTCCTCGAAGTGCTTTCTCCGTCTGACGCGAGTGTCAAGACTTCTTCACTTTGATCGATTACCAAGACCAACGTCCCAATTAGACTGGCCGTCAGCAATGTCAAACATTTCAGCAGCGCGTCTGCTAAAGCACCTCGTTCGGCTGTAGACTCGAGGAGAAGGATAGCTTGCGATCGTACTGCGACGGGCAATCTTCGTTGAAGAGAATCGTCGGCCTTTAGCGCCACCAGCAAGGTAGACCGCAACCGAACAATGGGATCATCGGTACACCTTATCAAATATGGTTCGTTAGGATTGGCTATTGTTCGCAGGCAGGTGAAATGCTCGGCATCTTCGAGAAGTCGCGGAAGTAACCCTGCTCTTAAGAAAGATGATTTACCCGTTCCACTTCGACCATGAAGAAGAAGAAGCTTGGTTTCATATCGCCCGACAATCTGAGCACACGCTTCCGTTTCCTTATCGCGCTGGGCAAATAACGGGGCGTCTTTCGCGGTATAATAGTTGAGCCCCTTGTAAGGCGCTTCTGGCCATTGCTTCGCAGCGGCGTCGGGGACAGTTCGCTCGAGTAGCATCGCGAGTCATCCTCATGCAATCCGAAAGTCAGGATCCGCATAACAAGAGTACCAAAGACTCAGTGGAAATAGTTTGGTCCGCAAACATTCAATACAGTCAGAGATTGAAAGGCCGGACACACAGAGTAGATCTAAGAATTCGGCTGCGTATTTGGTGGCAAACTCGTTGGTGATTTCCGCCTCACAACCTATGAAGCCGTGAAATCCCGGCCCCGAAGTGACAGAGAGAAATCCATCACCAAGGTTGCTGGCAGCCGTTCTACAGCCATTGATGAAGTAGATCGTGTTTGACTTATTGCCCTTTTTCTTTGGAAAAGACGTTAGAAGACCCAGCGTGTCGATCGCGTACTCGTCGCTTACAGGTTTTCCACTCATCGGCGGATCGCAGAGGTAAAGTCGCGTTCCGTCCGAATGGCCAAAAATGTAGATAACGCTGTCGCTATCTGCGATGGTCTTCCATTTTGCTCTGCAATCATTCCAATTCGTCGCTTCTCCGATTTCATGCTGCAGAAGTGCGTCGAGCTTTGCGAGAAGGGCGTTATCGGACTTAAGCAAATGTCTCGCATCCAAGAACCGATCTTTATGAAGCGCAAGCAGCGTCTTCATGTTGCTTTTAGGGACTGCCGTCTCGCTCGGCGGGTGCATTTTGTTGAAGCGTATCGACGTCTTGAATATCGACGTCCAGAATCCGTCGAAGTCCGTCAAATCGAACTTGGCGCTTATTATCGCGTCTGGATCACGTCGAAAGATGAAATTCCAAGGTATCGTTACGTTTCCATCGGTAAAGACGCTAAGCTCGCTACGTGTAGTTTGAGCTTCAATCTTTTCCTTGAGATATTCAGCAGACGATGCGTCACCGGAAGTGACGAGGAACAGGGCAGCAAAAAGTCTCTGTCCGGCAGAAGCAAGCGCCTTTAGATCCTTTGCGTCGTATTGAATGCCGATAGCTTTGTATTTTGTTGCAATTTCACGTAATTCGTCTCGGACTTGGTCGCCTGCTTTGCGAACCAATTCAGCATTCACGCAATACGGCGTTAGAATATAGCGCGGACCGCTCCATTCGAACTTCAGGCTGTCACCCTGTTCAACTACGCTTACGAAATTGATCATTGAAATGCCTCACCAACAAAAATTATGATTTTAATCTTTCGAACCTCTGATTTTGTGTGGGTTGAAAACATTTAGCGCCGCAATCTGAAAGTTTTCAAGTGGCGTCTGCAGGAGAGCTCAGAAGCCGGGAAGATAGGTCAGTCACCTAGACTTACATCCTCTAAAGATTGCGCTCGGACGTGGTGCCGTCCGGAATGCGGTTGGAATTCGGTATGGCGTATTCCCGGGTAACATGAAGTTATCGTTTCAGGCGGCAAGGTCAATTGGCTGATCGGTGGGTTTTGTGGCGAGCGTGTTCCAACCATCGACCTTGCGCATGCTGATCTGTCCCGAGGCGAGCAGCGCCCAGAACATCATCGCGGCGGTGTCGGCCGACGGCAGTACGGTTTGGGTTTTGATCCGGCGCTTGAACTCCTCGTGCAATCGCTCGATCGCATTGGTCGTGCGTAGGCTGCGCCATTGGCTCGGCGGCAGGCGCGCGAAGGTGAACAAGCGGTCTCCCGCTTCCTCCAGGCTGTCGGCAACGGCACGATGCTTGAGCCGCCATTTGCGGATGAAGGCCTTGCGGCGAACGGTGATCTCCTCAGGCGTCGTCGCATAGATCATGTCGTTGTACTCTGCGGTGATCTCGTCGTGCAGGCGCTCGGGGGCATGGGCCAGCAGGTTTCTGTGTTTGTGAACCGTGCAGCGTTGCACCGGCACGCCGTCCCAGACGACTGCAATGGCCTTGTCGAGCCCTGGTGCGCCGTCGACGATGAGGAATTCGGGACGCCGCAGCCCGCGCTTGATGAGATCGTCCAGCACCGTGCGCCAGGCCTCGGCGCTTTCGCCGCCCATGCTCTTGATCGCGAGCAGAACCTTCTGGCCGTCCGCTCGCACGCCCAGCACAACGAGCAGTGAAATCGAGGTCGCCTTGCGGTCGAGGCGCACCCGAACGACGGTGCCGTCGAGGATCAGGCGCACGATCGGCTCCGCGGCCAGCGAGCGGCTGTTCCAGGCGTCCCAGTCGCCCTTTACCTTGCGCCAGGTCCGGCTCACCGTGTCCTTGCCGACCGTCCCGCCGAACAAGGCCGCCAGCGCGCGACGCACCCGCCTGGTATTGGTGCCGGCGAGATAGCTGCTGGCGATCAGCGCGTCGGCGGCAAGCGTGCGTCGTTGATAGGCCCGCAGCGCCTGGCTCTTCCATTCCGCCGTCCCGCCCTCCGGCGTGGTCAGCCGGGCCCGCGGCACCGCGATCTCGATCGGCCCGAACGTGCCCGTCAGCGAGCGCGTCCGGCTGCCATGACGGTGGGCCTTGACGCAGGCTCCTGCTTCATTGCCGGCCATCTTGCTTCGTTCGTAACGCGGCCGTGCCAGCGCGGTATCGAGTTCGCCGCGGATCAGCTCTTCGATGAACTGACGCGCCCGAGCCCGCACCTCGGTCTCGATCGGATCGAACCAGTTGTCGAAAAGATCAACAGCCATTTCGGTCGCAGGCTGCATGGAATCAGGCTTCGTAGTAAACTTGGTCATGGCGTAGTCTCCAGTCCGACGCTTCAACGCCGGACGATTCGAGGTTGATCACCCCGGAGACTACGCCAACCCTAATTCCTACCAACCCTGCGACGGCACCTCGGACGTAACCGAGGCGAAGTTAAAAGTGTGCTCGTCGGGCGACACTCTCTCCAAAGTCAAAGCATTCGCAGTTCTTCTGCCCGCTTCGAAAATTGTCTTTGGCGCGAAGAAAATGGGTGGCTCGGTGCTCCCCGCGAGACCTTGATGCTTTATCTTGTAACCATCAAATGATGCGCGCGAGGTTGTGAACGCAACCGTCGCCACCGGCTGGACGATAGCCTGCTCGGCAAGTTCGGCTTGGCCGCCGAGATAATGTGCTTTCAGGATCTCATCGACGTCCCGCGGACTATGGCCAGTGATCGCTGCTAGCTGAGCGATCGAGCACCCTGAGAGGGCCAACCTGGTCACCGCCGTGCCGCGCAAATCGTGGAAGTGCATATCGGCATCAGCGAGCTTAGCCCTATCGAAGGCTTTGCCCCAGGCCGTGCGGAATCCGTCACTTGTCCAGGCCTCACCGAAGGTGTTGCGCTGGATCGTCCCTTCCGCCTTCTCAGGCCGGCGCGCGTCGAGCACGGCTTTCAACGGTGTGCCGACCCGGAATGACTACGCACTTTTTCTTCTTGCCCCGCTGCTGCTTGTTCGGCTGCAACCTTATGTGCGTGCTATCGTACTGCGACCATCCGATGTCGGTCTTCCGTTGGTCGACACACCATCAGTTGGTCGTAAATCGTAAACCGATCGGTGCTTAGCGCCATATTCAGCAATCCCAGCTCGGCGTGCATCACCAGCTCGCTGACACCCGTGACAATTCCTGGCGTTCGCCGCCGCTAACCAACGGCCGGTGGAGCTTGGACTCGATCACTTCGAAGGGCGATCATGGCAAGGTCTTCATCGTCACGCCCTAATGACTATGATTGCCTACGCCTTCTTGCAGCACCGTCGCCTCGCACACGCGGGTCGGAAAAAAGAATCAACGGCCCTCCGCCTCAGCCAACCATGCCCGCCGTGCGCCACGCCATCGTCGATCTCATTCTTCGGCCACCATCGCAACGGTGCCCATGCTGCAGTAAACTAATCCGCGAAGAATTGCAGCGACAACCAGTTCTGCCAAAGTAGTGCTAGCTGAGTGCAACAACCGGAGGAGCGCGCGCTTTCCACGCGTGCGGATGACGACAAGCAGATAAGTCCGCCCTCAAAGGAGGTCATGCGCGCGCTCATTGAGCTTGCCGATGAAAACTTCCGGGTGAAACTCATCTTTGCAGCGGCAACGAGCCGCTTGCGCAGCTCGGCAGCCGATGCCTTATCAAAGCCATGGTCACGCGCGCCGTCGCCTCTCGATATTGATGGTGGGGGCTGGTTTGCTTTCCCGGCAATACCGCAACGCTATCAAAGGGGCTTTATCGCCGCGGTTTGCGCTTAAGCCCTTGATAGAACTGATGATCGCCGGGACTCTTAATCAGCGGGTCCCAGGTTCGAGCCCTGGTGCGCCCACCATATCGAAAGCCCTGTTAGCGCAGGGTTTTTCCATTTCAGGCGACAGAGAAAAGCGCGTATCGTGCGACGCTTTTGGTGGTCGGACATCGCACCGTGCGTCGACTTGGCGATGTTCGCGAGATGTTCTTGCTGGTTCGCATCACCGTCGCGCTCGTCATCTCGCATGGTCGCCAGTATCGTCCATGACTTGTCGCACGCCCACAAGAGCGTCGCGTTTCGTCGCAGTTGTGACGTTTCGCTGGCTGACGTCGAGGATGTCCCTGGCGAGATAGGCGCACAAAAACGCTGCCAGCGCCGTGACCATCATGTAGACCGAGACTGGCCAGCTTGCGTCGCCACTCCACTGCACCAGCAGCGTCGAAATCAGTGACGTAAAGCCGCCGACGACAGCGCCGCTGACTTCTTTTGCGAAGACGAGACCAGTGTAGCGGATCCGCGTGTCGAACAGCTCCGAATAGAACGCCGCGATGGATCCGGAGATCGATGCGACGCCGAAAGACAAGCCGACGATGCCTCTGTTGATTTCCGAATTGCGGAATTTCAAAGAGGTGGCCCGGGCGGAATATGGAAAGACGTCTTACCTAAACAGCGGCGGACTGTTCTGCGGCGCAACACCCTCGCCGGGCCGCTCGATTGCTGCCGCCGCCGTCAAGCGGGCGATGACACAGCGCGCAGATTGACGGACGCGTCTTCATAATCGCGTTTTCGCCGACCCGCATGCTGCTCCTTACCTGCAGCTCCTTGATCTGAATCAGGGAGCGTCGCGCCAAATTTGGGATGCTGGGCACACGACGGGGATTGGCTGCCTAGAGGATTTCTACGTAGTGGCTTATACTGATTGCGTGGTCGGTGTGTCGCGGCGGTAGGCTAAATTTATCGGAGAGTTGTCTGCATATGCCAGGAAACTAGCGGTGCGAAAGTTAGCACTGCAGGAAGGCGAGTGTATCATGTCCCTTCAGGAGACACCGGTCAGCCGACATGTTCGAAATGCCTCCGGAGGATCGAGGCATACGCGCAAGGCGAATTCCGAACGGCTCGCTCTGCAGGAAGAAGTTCATCGTCAAATTGCTTCGGAGCTTCACGATTCAACGTGCCAGCATCTGGTGGCGGCGAGCCTCATTCTGATGCAAGTAAGGAGTGCGCTAGGCGATCCTCTGAAGGCGACGAGACATTGCGATCAGCTCGACATCTCGATCGATCGCGCTATGAAGGAATTGCGGTCTCTCACATATCTGCTTCACCCTCAGGACCTGTTTGAACGAGGGCTCAGGACGACAATCGAGCAATTCGCAGAAGGGCTCGCAGCCCGAACGCCGCTGAATATTGAGGTCTCGATATCGTCCGCGGTCGACGGCCTGCCATACGAGGCGCAGCGAGCGTTGCTGAGAATTGTTCAGGAGGCCCTGACGAACGTTTACCGCCACGCCAAGGCGACACAGGTCGTCATAACTATCGGGACGAGGGACAGGAAGTTCAAGCTCGAGGTCCGAGACGACGGACAAGGCATGGTCGCTGCAGATGGCGCATGCCGCTTTCGTCCGTGGGCACCCGGAGCGGGAATCCGTATCATGCGAGCTCGATTGCAAGAGATGGGAGGGCAGCTTGAGATATTATCGGCACCCACAACGCTGCGGCGCGGTACCATCCTGCGTGCGACCTTTCCATGCGCTCTTGCGCGCGAGTGAGATGGCCCGGTTGGAGATGCTGCTGAAACGCAGCGCCCATAGCTCGTCCAGGTTCTCTTGCGACAAGATCATCGAGGCAGCCCTCTCATGAAACGAATTCTCATTGCTGATGATCATGATGCTGTTCGATCCGGGCTACGGGCGGTCCTCGAGCAGCGGCCGGGTTGGATGATTGTCGCCGAGGCGTCCGACGGAAGATCGGCATTTGAGGCCGCTCTCAAAGAGCGGCCCGATGTTGCGATCGTCGACTTCTTCATGCCGCGCATGACGGGACTGGAAATAACTCGAGGAATAAAAAAACATCTCCGCGAAACTGAGGTGCTGATCTTTACCGCGCACGAATCCGGAGTGCTGGCTCAAGAGGCGCTTCAGGCGGGTGCGCGCGCGTTCCTGGTCAAGTCGGACGCAAACAAGCTGCTGTTGGCTGCCGTTGAAGCGCTAATGGCACGTAAGCCATTCGTTGGCGGACGATTTTGTGGTCAGTCGGGTCGGGAAGACGAAGCTGGCGAGGGGCATGTGAAGCTGTCTCCGCGAGAGCGGCTCGTTGTCAAGCTTGTGGCCGAGGGGTACAGTAATAAGGGTATCAGCGCGATGCTGAGCTCAAGCGTGAAGACCACGGAAACGCATCGGGCGTCGGCCATGGGAAAACTGGGGGTCAATTCGATAGCTGGACTGGTCCGCTACGCGATCAGAGCTAAATTGATTGAAGAGTGAACGAAATCAGCGGCTGCCGGCCCGCCGCGCTTCGCAACCGATCGCGGCGGTGAAGCAGAGCTGATCGCTGCGGAAGCGCAGCGCTGCCCTTTCCCGTCCGCAAAGGGATCGCGGACGGTCACCTCCACCGCCACCCGCAATGGCGGCGACCGCGATGCCACCAGCAAACCCAACGGCGCCTGCGCGGTCGCGACCGTCCCCAACCGGGGCTATGCGGAGGACCCCACTGCGCCTGCGTCGCGAGATCCGTGGTTATCGCGGCCCGTCCCAGATTTGCGGCGACCGGTATAGCCTCCGCTGTCGCAATGAAACGAACGCCGATTGCGCCGACAGCTGCGGCGGCGACGGCGCCCTGCGCAAAACCAAGGAAGGCACGACGTGTGGGAGCGTTCATTGTTCTTCTCCTCTCTTCTTGTCACGCAGTTTCAAGTACGGACTACGGTAGCGGGGAACGGCAACGCCGGCATCCAACGAAACCCTGAGCAACAGGCTCGGCGTATTCCCGCCGTCCTGGATACTCGGGTCATGTGGTTCGCGCCGGGACCGGTCGTGCCTTCGCGCGCTCGCGCAGGCGCTGAAACGTGACGTAGAGCATCGGCACCATAAAAATCCCGATTGAGCTTGCGGCGAGCATGCCGGCAAAGACAGCGGTCCCGACCGCCCTGCGGCTCAGCTCGGCGGCGCCGGTTGCGAGTACGAGCGGGAGGAGTCCGAGAATGAAGGCAACTGAAGTCATCATCACCGCGCGGAACCGCATATGCGCCCCCTGGATCGCGGCCTCCGCAAGCTCTGTGCCGGCTTCCCGTCGTTCCTTCGCGAATTCCACGATCAGGATGCCGTTCTTGGCGGCAAGCGCGATCAGCACCACGAGGCCAATCTGGCCGTACAGATCGAGATTGAGGCCGGCGATTTTAATACCGATATATGAGCCTAGAACGCCGACAACGACGGAGAGCAGCACCGGGATCGGGATCACCGCGCTCTCATACAGCGCCACCAGGAACAGATAGGCGAACAGCACGGCGAGCGCGAGCACCACCCCGGTTTGTCCTGCTGCCTGTTGCTCCTGATAGGCGGTGCCGGTCCACTCGAAACTGTAACCTGCAGGCAGCACGTTGTTGGAGATCTCTGCCATCGCTGCCATCGCGGTGCCGGACGAGACGCCTGGCGCCGGGCTGCCGTTCACCGTCACTGAACGATAATTGTTGTAGCGGGTAATGACCTGAGGCCCGGTTACGATCTTGATGCCGGCGAGCGACCGCATCGGAACCATCTGACCCGTGCTATTGCGGACATAGATGCGCCAGATATCGGAAAGGTCGGCGCGATCGAGCGCCTCCCCCTGCACGTTGACCTGCCAGGTACGTCCATAGAGGTTGAAATTGTTGACGTAGATGCCGCCCAGCGTCGCCTGAAGGGCCGTGAAGATATCGCTGATGGTCACGCCAAGCGCCTGCGCCTTACGTCGATCGATGTCGAGATAGATCGATGGATTGGTCGCGGTGAAGGTCGAGAACACTCGCGTCAGCCGCGGATCGGCATTGGCCGCTCCGATCAACGCACCCGTGACACTGGAGATCGCGGCGGGGCTCTGTCCTTCCAGCGCTTGGAGCTGGTACTCGAACCCGCCTGAGGTGGAGAGTCCGATGATCGGCGGCATATTGAACGGCAGTACATTGGCCTGCCGGATTTGCGCGCCGGCTGCGTAAGTCTGCCGGATCAACGCCTGCACCGAATCCGCGGCCGCCTTGCGATCGGCAAACGGCTTGAGGCGCGTCACCACCAGCGCGCTGTTGGGCTCGGACGCCCCGTCAAGCAGGGAGAAACCGATGATGGCCAGAACATGGTCGACGGCCGGCATCTCCTTCAGGACGTCCTCGATCTGTTTGGTGACTTCACTGGTCCGCGCAACGGATGCACCGTCCGGCAACTGCACCGAAGTGAAGAAAGCGCCCTGGTCTTCCTCGGGGAGGAACCCTGTCGGCGTCAGGTGCGACATCCCGAAAATGCCGGCTGCGAACACGGCGACCAGGATGAGGGAGAGACTGGCCACGCGCAGCAGCCGTCGTACGCCGCTGCTATAGCGATCGCGGATCCAGTCAATGCCGCCAAGAACGTGGCCGATCATGCCGCGCCGGGGTCCAGTATGCCGCAGGAACAGCGCGCACAAGGCGGGCGACAAGGTCAGCGCATTCAGTGCTGAAATCATCATGGCGGCGCTGATCGTCACCGCAAATTGCCGAAACAGCGTGCCGGAAATGCCAGGAATGAAGGCGATCGGAACAAAGACGGAGAGCAGCACCAACGTGATCGCGATGATCGGTGCCGTGATCTGCGTCATCGCCTTCTTGCTTGCCTCGACTGGCGAAAGATCCGGTTCCTCCTCCATCACTCGCTCGACGTTCTCCACGACGACGATGGCGTCATCCACGACGATGCCGATGGCGAGCACCATCGCGAGCAGTGACACGGTATTCGCGGAATAGCCAAGCATCAGCAGCACCGCGAAGGTGCCGACCAGGCTGACCGGTACGGCAATGGCTGGTATCACCGTGGCCCGAAGATTACCGAGGAACAAATAAACCACGATCACGACCAGGACGAAGGCCTCTCCCAGTGTCCGCAGAACCTCCGAGATGGTGTCCCGTACGAAGCTCGTGGAATCGTACTGCACGAGATAGCTCAACCCCGTCGGGAATCGCTTCGATAGCCGCTGCATCGTCGCCGCGACCGCCTGCGCCGTCGTCACGGCATTGGCGCCCGGCGCCAGATAGATCGCGAGAGGCACCGCGGCGCGCCCGTCGATCCGCGCTTCGCTGTCGAGGTTCTGCGCGCCAATCTCGACCCGGGCGACGTCCTTGACGAGCAGCGTCGAACCATCCGGGTTGGCGCGCAGCACGATATTGGCGAACTGGTCGACCGTCGCGAGCCGTCCCAGGGTCTGGACGTTGAACTGGAATTGCTGGTCGTCGCTGATTGGACGCGCGCCGATGCGGCCGACCGGCGCCTGGACGCTTTGCGTTCGAATTGCCGCGATCACGTCCGAGGGCGTGAGATTGAGGCTGGTCAGCCGCTGCGTATCGAACCAAATCCGCATCGAGTAGTTCATCTTGGCGAACAGGTGAGCTTGGCCGACACCGGGCGTGCTGGAGATCGCATCGAGTATGTTGATGATCGCGTAGTTGGTGATGAACAGCGGATCTTGCTGGCCGTCGGCACTGTAAAGCACCAGAAATTGCAGGATCGCCGACGATTTCTTTTGCACGGTCACGCCCTGCTGCTGCACCTCGGTGGGCAATTGCGACAGCGCGCTCTGCACCCGGTTGTTAACATTGACGGTGTTGATATCGGGATCGGTGCCAAGTGCAAATGACACCGTCAGGGTGTAGCTGCCGTCGTTGCCGCTCGTCGATTTCATATAGAGAGCTCGGTCGACGCCGATCACTTGCGCTTCGAGCGGTTGAGCGACGCTGGCCTCCACGACCTCGGCAGACGCGCCGGGAAAGGTCCCGGCAACCGTGACCTGCGGTGGCACAATGTCCGGAAATTGCGCCACCGGGATCCGTGTCAGCGCGAGCGCACCTGCAATGGTGATGATGAAGGCCACGACCATCGCAAGTCGCGGGCGATCGATGAACACGGCGGACATCATGGCTTTTTGTCCCCCGGGCGCGGATCAGTTGAACCGCCATGGTCTGGCTGCGAAGGCGCGTCGCCTGTGCCGGCCTTCATGCTCGACTGGATCAGCGCGCTCGCCGGGCCCGGAGAAACCGCCTGACCTGGACGAACTCTTTGCAGGCCTTCGACGATGACCTTGTCGCCCGCCGCGAGGCCGCTGATGACGGAGGCGATAGTGGGCGTCGATTGCCCCAGCTTGATGCGGCGTTGTTCGGCCTTATCGCCGGCGCCAACGGCGAGGACATAGTCACCCTGCTGGTCGGACAGCACCGCCGAACGCGGGACCGCCAGCACTTCGATGGGCTGGACACCTTCCAGCAAGACCGTGACGAACTCGCCGTCAGTCAGTTCGTGAACGGTTACGCCCGCGGCGGACGGCGCGCGCAGGATCGGGTTGGCGATCTCGCCGCGCACGGTGATCGTGTCCGTGTTCTGGGCGATGGTGTTGTCGACAAAATCCAGCTTGCCGGACTTGCCATACATGCGGCCATTGGGCAGCCGCAGCCGGATCACCACGGCTTCCAAGCCTCCCTGCGGACCATAGCGTTCGCGTAGTTCGAGCCCCTGGCGCAACGGCACCGGGAAGGTGACGTACATCGGATCCTGGCTGACGATCGTGGTCAGGACGCCCGAGCTGGGACCGACGACATTGCCTTCGGTCACGGCCGTACGTCCGATCTTACCGTCGATCGGCGCGCTGATCATGGTGTAGTCGAGGTTGATCTGTGACGCATCGACTTGTGCCTGCGCGGCCTGGACCTGGGCTTCCAGGCTGCGTTGGTTGGCGATCGCCGCGTCGTAGGTCGATTGCTGACCGGCCGGCCCGCTGAGCAGCGTACGCGCCCGGTCGGTCGTCAGCTTGGCGTTCTCGAGCATCGCTCGGAGCTGGGCCACCTGCGCCTGCTTTGACGCGAGATCGGCCTCGAACGGACCGCGCTCAAGCCGGTAAAGCGGGTCGCCCTTCTTGAGCTCGGCACCCTCGACGAACAACCGCTGCTCCAGGAATGCGGTGACGCGAGCCACGACATTGACGCGATTGACCGCCTCGATCCGCCCGAGAAATTCGTTGGTCTCGGTGATCGGTCGTCTGATCGCTTCCACGATGCCGACAGCGGGCGGAGGGCCTGCCGCTGGCTGTGTCCAGCCCGTGCCGCCAGCGATGAATGTCAGGAAACCCGCCGCCAGCATCCTGACCGAGACGTCCGCAAGGTCCATTTTCCGCTCCTTGCTCCGGGGGGCGGGACAAGCCGCTATTCCGGTCCGCGCGGGCCGAGTGTCAGGTTCGTAACGCCCGCCGCAAGGTTCAATCCGATCGATCGCTCGATCGACAGAGGCTGGAGCGTAATCGTCCGGCGAGAGCCTCCGATCAGAACGTTCGCTCCGAGACCGGGGCCGAACGCGACATTGCCGCTCGCCCCCACGTAGTTCCCGCGCAGCGTGCCGGGGCCGACGCGCGAGTTCCTGGCGAAGACGGCCCATGAGAGGGTTCCTGCGCTGGTCACGCCGATGTCGAGACCAACGCGCCTGATCCGTCCGTCGTAGACGTACTGCCGGGCCGGGCGTCTCGTGATGAATATACAACGAAGCTCCTGCGCGGAGCCAAGCACCAGCCCAACGCGCGGAGTGCTGGTGCATACGAGACGGCCGACCCTGAACGCCTCGGCGCGTGCGGGCAGGGCGTCGGCGCACATCAAGGCGGATCCAGAGATGATCGCAAGAAGCAGGTTAATGCGCATTCAGGCCTCCATTTGACTTCCGGTGTCGGTGGGCGAACTCCCTGGGCTGCGATCCTGGCGAAGCCAGAACGTGATGCCGAGGCCGATCAGCAGGACGGCGCCCAACAGGAAGAAGATGATGGATTGCTGTAACCAGGATATCGCCGGAACCGTGACGCCCATCGCAAGGCCGAGGAAGGCAATTTGCGGCGACAGAAGACTGACGCCGGCGAGGAAGGTGCCGAGCGCAAGTAACGTGAGAAGGACGAGGCTGGTTGCCGGCGTCGGCAACAATTGCTGAACGCCTGACACCAGCATGATGTTCATCGTGACCAGGACGGCAACCCAGTGCAGCGCCTGGGTCCAGATCAGTCGCCACCGGGCCTCCTTGCCATCGACCTCCGGCCATTTGTTGATGACGCACACAACGCCGATGGCAAGCGCGAGAAATTCCCAATAGCCAACGAGAGGCTGGTGAGAGGCGTTGGTATAGGCGACGCCCGCGACGGCGAGCACCAGTGCGATGATGTAGGGAAGTTGCTGCCACAGAAAATGTGTCATCCGCGCGTGCGCCGGGGATGGCTCCATTCCATTGTTCCGTTCGGCTCGAATCTCGCTCATGGCGCGCCCATTTGCGATGGTCCCTTGTTGGACATGCGACCGCTGCTATCGCCGAGGTAATCCTCGACGTAGAATCTAATGATCGCGACCCGGCCGACGGCGACCAGCGGCATGGCGAGTGCGATACCCATCACGCCTAGCATTGCGCCCAACAGTACGATCGCGACCAATGTCCATGCGGGAGGAATTTCGACCGCCTGGCGCTGGATCAACGGGCCTATCACATAGCCCTCGATCGATTGAATGATTGTGTAGATGACGACGGCCCAGATCAGCAGCGATGCGCCGAGCGGCATCGCGACAAGCGCGATCGGGATCGCGGCAAGGATGGGTCCCAGATACGGAACGAAGTTGGAAAGGCCCGCCTGGAGCCCAAGCACGAAGGGGCCGGGAAGCCCGATCAGATAGAGCGCGACCCACACGCACAGTGTCATTAGGATGATGCGGATCAGCTGTCCGACGAACCACAGCCGCAGGACGTTTCCCATCTCGTTCATTACGGCGCGTGTTCGGGCGCGATAGGAAGGCTTCGCCAGCATGACCAGACTCTCGCGATGGCTGGTGGGATCAAAGGCGAAGAGGATACCGAGGAACGCGATCACCAGCACACCGGTCAGAAAGCTCGACGCTCTGCCAACGACCAGCTGGGCGTGGCTGAAGAACCGGCCTTGATCGGACAGCAGCCATTGCGCGAAATCGCGCCCCGATTCCGGACCAAGCAGATCGACGCCGTAGGTCAGAAGGCGTTGCTGCAAGACGTCGAACTGGGTGTCCATGACCTTCAGCAGGATGCGTGTTTGCTCCGGCAGCTTGCCGCCTCCCCAGACGAGGCCTAGTCCGACCAAGGTGGTGAGCAGCAGCAGCACGAATGTCAGCCGCCAGACACGATTGAGGGGAATTAGTAGCGCCAGTGCGCGTGCGGCGGCATCCAGAAAGGCAGCAAACAGTACGCCTGCGAAGATGATGAGAAGACTCGAGGCGGTTTGCCATACGAGGAAGAGAGCAACGCAAGTGGCGAGCAGGGCGAGACCCGTTGCGAGAAAGCCGCGCCGCCTGTCGGTCATGCCCTGGTCTGGAGGCTCACGGACCACGACCTCGCGCGGTTGCTCTTGTCCTGTCCTCACGTCGCTCATCGATCGGGTGTCTCGGCGGCGGATTGCGATGACGAACTGTCGCGCCGGGGCTCAGGTGCGAACACGGCGGCTGCCATAATGGGGATGCGAGCCGCCGCGATGACGCCAGTAGCGATGCTTGGTGGGGTTCGTATTCGTATTTGGCGCGGCGGTGCTTGGGGCAGGTGTCGTGACCTGCTTTGGCACGGATGCGGCCGGATCGGTCGTCTGCGCCTGGGAACTGGTCGACTGCGCGGTCGCAATCGATCCGGCAAGGATCAAGGCACCGCAAATGGTCCGGACATTCATGTTTGTCTCCAACTGACCCACAACAACACTTCAGATCGAGATAGCGCCGACGGCCAACGCATAGACGCGGACGCGTGCGGCGAGCCCTCAACCCCGGAGATGAGGTGGGCGGAAGGGTCGAATTTGAACGGGGTAGGCCGGCCACCCTCGGTTACGAGACTAGAGGCAGCTTCTCGGTCGGCGCATCAGGGATTCTATGTAGAGGGCGAGGCAGGAAATCGGTCGACCGCCTCTAATGAGGACTTGCCGATCCGGGCGCAGCGGCCGGGGCGACCAGCACGAAGCTCGCGCGGAACAACTCGCCTGCCTTAGCGAGTTCAGTCGCGATATGCCTGGCGTGCAGAACGGCGGCGTCATGGTCGGCGCACTCGCATCCAATTCCGTCCGGACAAAGGCCGTTTTTGTCGACGATGTGAAAGAAGTAGCGCATGCGAACGGATTAGGCCGGTGCGTGACCAGCTTCCAGTGACAAAGGTGTAAGAGTCCAGGCAAAAAGGATGAGAAGCCAGGGGGCAACCCAAGGTTACGTTTCGGTAAGTCGCTCTGGCGGATACGGGTATCCCGAGATAGGGTGATATATCTTCCGGCGCTCGGGTGATCATCCGATGTCCCCGCAGGGGCCTGACCGCTAGCTTGGTTTGTTCATGTGAGCCAATCCGAGGAGGCAAGCGATGTCGAATTATGATCCGAATCTGACTGCCTCAGGCACTGGTGGCGGCGCGCTTGCGATCGATCCCGGATTGCGCGCCTACATGCTGCGCATCTACAATTATATGGCCGCGGGCGTGGGCCTGACTGCAATTGTGGCGTGGCTGACGTATCAGCTCATGGGTCCCGCATTGCTCGAGAGCCCGTTGATGTGGGTTTTCATCCTGGCGCCACTCGGGCTGGTGTTCTTCATCGGGGCGCGCATCAATACGCTGTCGGTGGAAACGGCGCGCATTCTGTTCTTCGTCTATGCCGCGCTGGTCGGCGTCTCGCTCTCGACGCTGCTGCACATCTACACCAGCGCCTCGATCACGCGCGTGTTCTTCATCGCGGCCGCGATGTTCGGGGCACTCAGCGTGTTCGGCTACACCACGAGGCGCGACCTGTCCGCGGTCGGCAGCTTCCTGTTCATGGGCCTGATCGGCATCATCGTCGCAAGCCTGGTCAATATTTTCCTGAGGTCGACGGGGCTCGATTGGTTGATCTCGATCGTCGGCGTTGGCGTCTTTGCGGGACTTACGGCCTATGATACGCAGCGGATCAAGGCGATGTACGAGAGCAGGGACGATGCGACGACGGCAGGCCGCAAGTCGGTGATCGCGGCACTGTCGCTCTACCTCAACTTCCTCAATCTGTTCATGATGCTGCTGCGCCTGCTCGGCGGTAGGCGGTAGGCGGCTTCAGGCTGCCGGCCGCTCCGCCGCGCTGGCGAGCGCATCGCGCAGGATCTTTTCCTTGGTCTCGTCCAGGGACGTTTTCAACACGACTCCGCCGGCATCCTTGATTTCCTTCAATACCTTGTCTGCCGTCATGTTCTTGATCAGGACGAAGAGCGCGGCGTTGCCGGTGTGGAGCGAAGCGGACAGCTCCTTCATGAAGGAATCGTTGATGCCGAAATCGGACAAGGCGCCTCCAAGCGCGCCGGACGCAGCGCCGACCGCGACACCGATGATCGGATTGAGGAAGAGCACGCCGACCAGGAGTCCCCAGAAGCTGCCGGTAATCGCGCCCGTCGCTGTGGTGTTGACGAGCTGGTTGAGCTTGATGTTGCCGTTCTCGGCCTTGACGGCGATCACGGCGTCACTGATGGTGATCAAATATTCCTTTTGCAGTTTGAGCAGCCGAGTTCGGACTTCTTCGGCCTTTGCTTCGGTCGGGTATACGATCGCAACCAGATCAGACATGGAGACCTCCTGGGCATTCCCGCAGGGACCGCGGGAAGACTGATGCCAACTGCATGGCGCGGAGACTAAACGGCGAATTGCAAGCTCGACATCCGAGAAAACCCTTGGGCGCGGGAGAGAATGTTCCGGATCATTAGAGCAGGGGAATCCCTCGGCCCGATCTGCGCGATCCGGCTGTTCTGAGTCTTCAATTTGCTGCGAACATCGACGCGGCGAGCAGCAGCGACACCAGGAGCAGGGAGATGCCCGCGGCGGACCATTGACGGAGAACTTCGTCGCCTCTTTCGATAAGGCTGCCGGATCTAAGACAGCCGCGCCGGAGCGGACCGACCACTCTCATGAGCGCTTTCCAGGCCGCGGATGAGCCCAGCGGGTGTGGCCACGGGCTGAGCAGGATCGCGAGCGCCGCCCCTCCCAGCACAGGCAGGAGCAATTTGGATAGCGCGTCGATGCCGAACAGCTTCGATGTGGCATCATACGGGACCGGCAAATACGAATCCCAGGGCAGCAAGCCAAGGAACAGAGAACAGAGGGCCAAGGCAAGTGCAGCAAGGTCCCGGCTGAGCGGTGCTGGGCCGATGAGGGCAATCGGCTGGTCTGATGGCGCGAACGCATGGGACAGGACTAGTACGACATAGGCGGTCGTGAACATTCCGCCGGCCTGGAGCACGACGGCCCACCACCACTGCCCCGTCCTCGCCGTGTCCTGGAGCAATAACTCCTTCGCGAGTGACGCTCCGCTCGGTTGAACACCCATCAAGGCGATGCCGCCAATCGCGAACGCCAGGACGCTCAAGGGCAGGGCCCGTGCGACACCTCGCAGTCCGGTGATGCGATCGTGGCCGAGCCCGGTGTAGATTGATCCGACGGCCATGAACATCGCCGCCTTGGCAGTCGCATGGGAAACCGCCTGCAATAGGCCGCCCGCCAGGGCCTGGTCACTTTCGAGCTTCCCGGACGCGCCGAACGCAAGAGGAAACATCAGGAAGAGATATCCAATCTGAGCCAGCGTCGAATATGCAATCAGGAGCTTGAGGCGCTCTTGCCGGAGAGCGACAACGCTTCCGAACACGATCGCTCCGGTTCCAAGCGCCGCGAGCAATTGTGCGGCAGCCAAGCCGGGCAAACCCGGCATGACGTCGAACCAGAGCCGCACAAGGATGAAGAACGATCCCTTCACGACCAAGGCGGACAGGATCGCGCTAGCTGCGGCCGGTGCGCCCGCGTGAGCGGGTGGCAGCCAGAGGTGCAACGGAAAGAGTGCAGTTTTTGCGAGGAGACCGGTCGTCATCAAGGCTGCCGCGATGAGCACGCCGGAGTCCGCGCTCACGCGATGCGACAACAACTCGATATCAAGGGTGCCGTAGAGACCATAGAGCAGCGCGGTGCCCATCAGGTAGAGGACCGAGCCGAGCAGTGCGAAGAGCAGATACCGCAGCGCGGCCCGAAGCGTCTCCGCGCGACCGTCGAGAGAGACCAGAGGCACTGCGGCGAACGTCAGCAATTCCAGCGCAACGTAAAGCGTGAAGAGGTCTCCCGCGACGAAGATCGTGTTCAGCGCGCCCCAGATTGCCAGAAGCAGGATCCAGAATGCGAAAGGTGCGCGCGCTTCGACAGATTGGGGACGAAAATCGGTTGCGGCAAAAATGGCGACCGCGCAGATCACGACCGCCGTCGTCGCGAGCATGACCGCTGACAATCCGTCCGCGCGGAGGGCTACGCCGAGCGGCGGTGGCCAGGCGCCGAGCAGGTAGACGAGGTGGCCGTCGCTCCGCGGCAAGAGCACGAGAACGGCGACAGCAATCGCCAACCCGACCGGTACGACCGTGGAGACAACCTGCCGGACGTAGCGCTGGCCGAGAGCGAACGCCAGCAAGACGCCCGCGACCGGCACGACGATCGACAGCACCAGCAGGAAGCCGCCGGCGGTGGTCACCAGCGCGGGGGCGGGGGGCAGCATCAGTGACCGGACGGATCGGAGCGCGGGCTCGCCGCCGTCCGATTGTTGAGCGTCGTGGAGCCTGCGATCTGAAAAAGCCGCAGCAACAAGGCGATCGCCAGAGCCGTTGCGGAAAACGCGACCACGACTCCTGTGATCACTAGGGCCTGCGGCACCGGGTCGTTGCCAAAGCCCGCTGCGGCGCCTCGTCGCCCGACGATGCCGAACAGAAGAAACACGCCGCTGCCGAGCAGATTGAATGCGATGATCTTGCGAAGCGGTTGCGGATTGGCAATCAGGCCGTAGAGCCCGAGCCCGACCGCCGCGGCGGCGCATAGTCCGAAAACCGTCACGGCGCTCATCGCTCAGCGCTCCTTTCAGGTGCACCGGCGAGCAGCAGGCCGAGCGTCGTCGCGATCGTCAGGAGCATCGCGACCTCAATGCTCAGAATTATCGGCTTGGCGAACGCAACGGGATAGGCAAGGAACGCCGACCCAAAACAGAGCCCGCCAAGGCCGACGGCAAGGAACAGGCCGGGGCCGACCACCAAGATGAGACGTAGCCATCGACTGCGCACGGGCGGGGTATCCACCAGCCCGGCCATGATCACCAGCAGCCACATCGATGCGAGAACCGCGCCGCCCTGAAATGCTCCGCCGGGGTGATCAGCGCCCGTCCACAGGATGTAAATGCCGACGACGATGCCGGCGGGTGGCAACAGGCGCGCAAGAAAGGCGAGAACACCATTTGGATCAGCCTGGTGGCGTGGTCCGGGACGACCGCCCCAGGCCTGGTCCGACGCAAGCGACCAGACACCGACGATGGCGAGCAGGAGCACGACCTTCTCGAGCATGGTGTCCATTCCGCGGAATGCCATGAGCACGTTGGTGACGGGGTTGGTCATTCCGGTCGCCCCGGCATTCGCGACGACGGAGGGCGCGAGCGTTGGCGCCGGATCGGGCAGCAGCAGGATCGTGACGGCCAGCGCTGCCGCGATCGACGCGGACAATATGGCCGCGCTCAAGCGCACGATCAGGCTGGGCCCTTCCGTTGTCATCGCCTCGGTATCGCGCAGCCGGGCCGCCGCACCCAACAGCACGACGCCGCCCAGGCCTCCGCCAATTGCAGCCTCGGTCAGCGCGACATCGACGGCGTCAAGACGGACCCAGATCAGCGCAACCAGCAGTCCGTAGGCGATGAAACCGACCGTGGCCGAATAGGTGTCGGGGACGGCGATCGTCCAGATGGCGAGGCCCAGCACCACGGCGGCGAGCGCGATCTCGAACACTGTTGCGATGTTCATTTGCCTGACCCGCTCTGACGTGCCGTGCGCGCGATCAATTGGGAGACGGTGGCGCCAGCGAGCAGCACGAACATCCAGATGCTGATCAGCTTCAGCCCGTCACGCAGGCCTCCTGTTTGGGGGAGCAGCCCGAGCACGACGAAACCCAGGCCGAGGTTATCGGCCTTGCTGAGCGCGTGCAGACGAGTCAGGGTGTCGGGAAAGCGAAGAAGGCCGACGGTGCCGGCGAAAAAAAAGAATACGCCTGCCGACACTCCCGCAACCGTGATGATGTCGCGTGCCACGCTCATCTGTCCTCCCCCGGATCGGCCCCATCGGTTTCGAGGCGGGAGAGCCCCTTCTTGACGAATGCGATGGATGCGAAAGTGGCGAGCAGTGCCAGTATCAATGCCACGTCGACGGCCGCCGGCACGCCTGTCACGGTTCCGAGCAGCAGCAAGACGGCAATGCCGGCAGTCCCGATCAGTTGCGCCGCCATCATCCGGTCGGCATCTGTCGGGCCACGCAAGATCGAGACCAGCCCGAGCCCCAGCATCGCCAGGATCAAGCCGACTGCGGCCGTGAGGAATTCAGTCATTGTAGAGGGCCCGAACCAACGCCGCTTCCTCCGCGGCAAGTTCGGCAACGACCGGTTGCTCGACGTCGAGACAGTGATAGACGAGCTGCCCGCTCTCCTCCCCGGTTGGCACAGTGCCAGGCAAAAGGCTGGTGAGTGTCGTGAACACGTTCCGTTGCATCCCGCGTGAGAGGCCGGTCGGATAGAACACAAATCCCGGCCGCAGCGGCAGCCGGGGATCGAGCGCGCGGCGTGCGACGTCTACGCCGGCGACCACCGATTGGTATAGGAAAAGCAGCGCCAGGCGGACCATGGCAGGAATTGACCGCCGGGATCTGCTCGGCTCCAGCAGGTGCAGGCTTGTCCAGGTTGCTGCCGCGATTGCTGCCGCGGCGGCAGGAATATCTGTCGGATTGGCGCCGGCGAGCACGAGCCAGAGGCAAAGGAAAAATGCGGCTCTGAAAGTCGCAGTTCGCCACGATCCTCCAACCGCGACGACGGCACGCCCATATCGATCACCTGAGGACCCTGTCATCCCGGTTTCCTCGGTTGCCCCCGGATTGTGTCGTCCGGGTCTGCCGTGCTTTGAGGAAGCGCGTTTGCGCGCCCCAGACGAGAATTCAAACGGCGGAGCCGCGGCAGGGGTCGCGACTGCTTCACCTGACGATTGCATCATGCGTCGTGGACGGAACCGGCGACATCGGGTGATTGCCTGATCATGTCTCAGGAATCTGCTGATGGCCGAGCACGGATTCCATCCGGCACCACCGAGTAGATTTACCGATGTTGACGGCGGACTCCTTCGGCAAAAATGCGGATGGCGGTACCGGGGAAAATGCGACTGCGGACTGAGCAATCCTCCCGGCAAGATCTCACTCCCGGAACGGAACAGGTCATGTTCATGCACGGCAGCCGATCCGCGCCCCGAAACATCCTCACTTCGACGCTGGTGACGGCGTTCTCGCTGATGCTGGCAGGATGTGGACGGGAAACCGAAACCAAGGACGCATCTCCGCCGCGGATTGTACGTACGGCGACCGTAGAAAAACGCAAGGTCACAACGCCGCTGACATTCTCCGGACGGGTCGAGGCAGAAGACGAGGTGAATGTCGCATTCCGGATCTCGGGACGATTGTTGAGTAATGACACCAAGATAGGCGACCGGGTCAAGGCCGGCCAGGTGCTGGCACGATTGGAGTCGCAGAATGAACTGAGCACGCTGCGGCAGGCGCAGGCCTCCCTTGCCGCCGCTCAGGGGCAATTGACCCAGGCGCGCAATCACTTCGATCGTCAGGAGACGCTGTTGGCGCAGGGGTGGACCACGCGCGTCAACTACGATGCCGCAACCCAGGCACGGCAAACCGCGCAATCGCAAGTCGATGCGGCCGAAGCGCAACTGAGTTCTGCGCATGACCTCGTTGGTTTCACCGAACTCAAGGCTGATGCACCCGGTGTGATAACAGCCACAGGTCCGGTCGCCGGCGAGGTCGTCCAGGTCGGGCAGATGATCGCCAGGATCGCACGGCAGGACGGTCGCGATGCGATCTTCGATGTCCCCGCTCAATTGATCAGGTCGGCCTCCATCGATCCAGAGATTACTGTCAGCTTGGCTGACGATCCGTCGATAACGGCGCAAGGGCGCATTCGCGAAGTCGCTGCACAGGCCAGTGCTGTGACCCGAACCTTCGAGGTCAAGGTCGGCCTGACGGATCCGCCAGCCGCGATGCGGTTGGGTGCGTCAGTGATAGGGCGAGTGAGTACCACTGCAGGGCCGATGATCGATATTCCATCTTCCGCGCTGACCAGGATGAACGAGCAGCCCGCCGTATGGGTCGTCGACCCGGCCACCGCCACGGTCGCGGTGCGCAATGTGGACGTGCTGCGATTCGATGAAGCGCAGGCCATCATTTCCCAGGGGCTCGACATCGGCGAAATAGTTGTCACCGCCGGCGTTCAGGCGTTGCATCCGGGTCAGAAGGTCCGGATTCTTGGATCCGAGCCATGAGCGGAATTAATCTTTCCGACTGGGCTCTGAAACACCGTTCGCTGGTCGTCTATATGATGATGATTGCGGTGGTCGGGGGGGCGCTGTCCTATTTCCGGTTGGGGCGCAACGAAGATCCCGCCTTCATCATCAAGACCATGGTCGTCCAGGCCGCGTGGCCCGGCGCAACTGTGGAAGAGACGATGAAGCAGGTGACTGAGCGCCTCGAACGTCACTTGCAGGAAACGCCGCATCTGGACTTCCTGCGGAGCTTCACAAGGGCCGGTGTCGCGACCGTCTTTGTAAATCTGAAGGGGAGCGCGAATGCGAAACAGGTGGCCGACACCTGGTACCACGTACGAAAGACGATCGGAGACATGCGTCACACACTACCCGCAGGCGTGATCGGGCCGGGGTTTAATGACGAATTCGGTGATACGTTCGGCATCATCTATGGCTTTACCAGTGACGGCTTCACTCAGCGCGAGTTGCGCGATCGGGTCGAGGACATCCGCTCAAGGCTGCTTCTCGTACCTGACGTGTCAAAGATTGAGCTTCTGGGCGAACAGGATGAAGTGATCTTCGTCGAGTTTTCCACGAAGGAGCTCGCGGCCCTCGGAATTGATCGGTCCGCTCTTATTGCGGCGCTCCAGTCGCAAAACATCGTGCGTCCGGCGGGAACGATTCAGACAGGCTTGGAAAGCATTTCGATTCGGGTATCAGGCAGCTTCCAGTCGGAGCAGGACATCGCCAACATCAATTTTTCCGCCGGCGGCCGCATGCTTCGCCTGAGCGATATTGCGCAGGTGCGACGCGGCTACACGGATCCGCCCCAGCCGATGTTTCGGATCAATGGCAAACCGGCAATAGGCCTTGCAATCGCCATGCGGGATGGCGGCGACATTCTCGCGCTCGGCGCCAATATCAGAAAGGCAATGGCGCAAATCACCGCGAATCTCCCCATTGGGATCGAGCCCAGCCTGGTCGCGGACCAGCCCGTTGTCGTCGACCAGGCGATCCGCGAGTTTACGGTCTCGCTGATGCAGGCGATCGGCATCATCATGGTGGTGAGTTTCATCAGCCTGGGCGTACGACCCGGCCTGATCATAGCGCTGGCCATACCATTCACGCTGGCGATCGTGTTTCCGATCATGGGACTTCTCAGCATCGATATGCAGCGAATATCGCTTGGCGCGCTGATCATTGCGCTCGCATTGCTGGTCGACGATGCGATGACCACGACCGATGCGACGCTCAGTCGGCTCGCAGAGGGCGCCAGTAAGATCGAGGCGGCAACTTTCGCATATCGGACCCATGCAATGGCGATGCTCGCGGGCACGCTGGTGACGATAGCGGGCTTTATACCGGTCGGCTTTGCCGCGAGTTCCGCCGGTGAATACACGTTCTCGCTCTTCGCCGTGGTCACGATCGCACTGCTGGTTTCCTGGTTCGTTGCGGTCATTTTCACGCCACTGCTCGGAGCAGCGATCCTTGTTCCGCCGAAGCAAACAAGTACGGCGGATCCGGGCAGGATCTTCCGCATGTATCGGAGTTTCCTGACTTTCGCGATGCGCGCGAAATGGCTGACGATCGCGATCTCCTTGGCGCTCTTCGTTTGTTCGGTGCTTGCGCTGCCGCTCATCCCGCGACAGTTCTTTCCATCGTCGGACCGTCCTGAATTGCTCGTGGACCTGAGCTTGCCGCAGAACTCGTCAATCCACGCGAGCGAGGCTGCGGCAAAGCGCCTGGATGCTGCCCTTTCGACCGATGCCGATGTGGCGCGGTGGAGCACCTATGTCGGGCGCGGCGCCATCCGTTTCTATTTGCCCCTTAATGTTCAGCTCCCGAACGATTTCTTCACGCAGGCCGTGGTGATCGCCAAGGATGTCGCTGCACGCGAGCGCCTGCATTCCAAGCTCGAAAAGCTGCTCGCGCAGGAGTTTCCTAACGCGATTGCGTTCGTTTCTCCGCTTGAGCTCGGACCGCCGGTTGGATGGCCGGTGCAGTATCGGGTCAGTGGGCCCGACGTGGAACGGGTGCGCGAAATCGCGCTCAAAGTCGGACAGATCGTAGCCTCCAGTCCGGACACCAAGCAGGTGAATTTCGATTGGATGGAACCCAATCGCCAAGTGCGTATTCGCGTGGACCAGAACGAGGCTCGCCTTCTCGGCCTCAGTTCGCAAGCGATCGCGACAGTCCTGAATACGGTCATATCCGGCACACCCATTACCCAGGTTCGCGACGATATCTATCTGGTCAATGTGGTGGCGCGCGCGACCAACGAGCAGAGGGGCTCGCTGGACGGTCTGCGCAACTTGCAGGTGGCGCTGCCGGGTGGGCAGACTGTTCCTCTCAGCCAGTTCGCCTCCTTCGAATATGACCAGGAGTTTCCGCTCGTCTGGCGGCGCGACCGCGTTCCGACCCTGACGGTTCAGGCTGCCATTGCCGGTGACAAGCTGCCGGAGAGCGTGGTTACGTCGCTCTCGATGGCGATCGAGAACTTCAGAAAGAGCCTTCCTTCGGGGTACAGCGTCGTCGTGGGTGGCACCGTGGAGGAAAGTCAGAAGTCGCAGGCGTCTGTGCTGGCGGTGGTGCCGGTGATGCTGTTCGTCATGTTTACCGTCCTCATGGTGCAGCTCCAGAGCTTTCCGAGACTGTTCATGGTGCTCAGCGTGGCGCCGCTCGGCCTTATCGGTGTGGTTGCAGCGTTGATGCTGTCCGGCAGGCCCCTGGGTTTTGTCGCCATTCTCGGCGTACTCGCGCTGCTGGGCATGATCAGCAAGAACGCGGTCATTCTGATCGGTCAGATCGACGCCGAACGCGCTTTGGGCAAGACGGCCTGGGACGCTGCGGTGGATGCCAGCAGTTCCCGTTTTCGGCCGATCATGTTGACGGCCGTATCGACTGTTCTCGGGATGATTCCAATCGCGCCAACAGTATTCTGGGGACCGATGGCATTCGCGATCATGGGCGGACTCCTTGTCGCCACCGTTCTGACGCTGGTCTTCCTGCCGACGCTGTATGTAGCCTGGTTTGCGCGGGAAGAGAAAGAGCGACCGTCCGCGGGATCGCGCCCGGCCTGACGGCCGCTAAAATCGGAGCAGCCAAGGCACCAGCGCCAGGGTCGTTACCATGACGACGACGGTAAAAGGGACACCAATCTTCAGGAAATCGCCGAAACCGTAATTGCCCGGTCCGACCACCAAGGTGTTCACCGGCGAAGACACAGGCGTCATGAAGGCGGCCGAGGCTGCGATGGCGATAGTCATCGCGAAGGGATACGGCGAGGCGCCGATGTCCTTCGCGACAGCGAGCGCTACTGGCGCCATGAGCACCGCGGTTGCCGTATTCGAGATGAACAGGCCAAGGGCAGCCGTGATCACGAAGAGCAGCGCCAACAGGACTCGCGGTGATGCCTCGCCCGCAAGATGCGTCACCGCGTCGGCGGCGAGATCGACGCCACCGGTTCGTTGCAGCGCCAGCGAAAAGGGCAGCATGCCGACAATAAGGACCAGGCTCTTCCAGTTGATCGAGGCATAGGCACTGTTGAAATCCACGCAGCCCAGCAACCCCATCAGCAAACAGCCGATCAGAACCGCGTGCACGTTCGGCACCACACCGCTGACCATCATACCGACCGTCAAAGCCAGCACCGCCAGAGCCTGAGGTGCGAGGTTCGCGGCCGGCAGAACCTCTTTGTGCTCGGTCGGCAGGTTAAGGACGACAAGATCCGAGAATTCGGATCGCAGCTTGCGGATGTCAGACCAGAAGCCGGTCAGCAGAAGGGTGTCACCGACCTTCAAGGTCTCATCGAGCAGCCCCTGGCTCACGACCTCGCGACCGTGCCGCAACCCCAGCACCGTCAATCCCATTTCGCTGCGCACCCGCGCTTGCAAAATGCTCTGGCCAATCAGCTTGGACTCCGCCGGAACAATGACTTCGACCATGCCGATCTCCTGCGAACGATCGGTGAAGTAGCCGCAATCGCCCAAAGGGAGCTTTTCGACCATATAGTCATTCAGCATCCGGTTGGTTTCGGCAGGGGACGCGATGACATCGAGCAGCAAGATCTGCCCCGCGGCGAGCTCGGTCCTTGCGTTCGGGCGGATCGCCTCGGACCCGAAGCGGCCGGGAAGCTCGATGGCGAGCAAATTCACGCCACTGTTCCGGAGCGGGAGCTCTTCCAGGCGCTTGCCGACCAGCGGCGAGTCAGTCAGCACGCGTACGCGTAAGGCGCGATCGGTGAGGCCATACTGCGTTACCCAATCAAGCAAGTTCGGCTGACGGCGCTCGCCGTCCACACGCTTGGCCGAGACGGGCAGAAACCGCCGCGCGAACAGCATATAGGCAATGCCGAGCGCCAGGAATGTGAGCCCAAAGGGCGTGAAGCTGAAAAAGCCGAAGCCTGCCGCACCCTGGCGGATCAGCTCGGCGTTGACCACGAGATTCGGCGCCGTCGCGACCAGGGTGAGCATGCCACTGATCAGGGCCGCAAAGCTCAAGGGCATCATCAGCTGGCTCGGCGCGGCGCCCGTGTTCTGACAGATGCGCAGCACGACCGGGATGAATATGGCCACCACGGCGGTCGAACTCATGAATGCACCGAGCCCGCTGACCGCGAGCATCAGCAGCACCAGCATGCGCGTCTCGCTGCTGCCGGCGGTCGCATTCAGCCAGTCGCCGAGGCGACGCGCCACACCGGTGCGCACCAGCCCTTCTCCGATCACGAAGAGGCCCGCGATCAGCACGATGCTGGGATCACTGAACCCCGCCAGCGCCTCGTTGATGGTAATCACCCCAGTAAATGGCATGATCACGATCATCAGCAGCGCGACCGCATCCATGCGCGGGCGATTGGCCATAAACATCACGATCGCGGCCGCAAGCAGCAGAAGAACCAAAGCAAGATTGGTGTTCATGCGGAAATACCCGGTCGGTTAAGACGCAAACCAATCATCCTGCGCAAACTGCTCATCCTGCGAATGGCCAGAGCATGGGCACGAGAAACGTGCCTACCAGGAAGAACCAGAGCAGCAACGGTAGACCCATCCTCCAGAAATCGCCAAATCGATAGCCGCCGGGGCCCTGCACCATGAGGCTCGCTGAGGCAGCGATTGGCGTAAGAAAGGAAGCGGCCGCAGCCACCGCCACCGTCACCAGCGCGGTGCGCGGCGAGACACCGACGGCTTCCGCGGAGGCAATCGCTATCGGAATGACGATGAGTGTCGTCGCCGTGCTGCTGATCAACTGGCCGATTAGCGCCGTGAGCAAAAATAGCCCCGCCAGCAGCGCGTACGGGCTCGCATTGCCGACAATGGCAACGAGTGTATCGGCGATGAGATAGGCTGCACCCGTCTTGTACATGGCGGTCGAGAGCGGGATCAGCGAAGCGACCATGATCAGCACGTTCCAGTTAATCGCCCGATAGGCTCGTTCGATCTTGAGTACGCGCAACAGGATCACTGCGCAGGCCGCCGCCAATCCAGCGACGACTCTTGGCACGACGCCCGTCGCTAGCAGCGTAACCATGACCGCGAGAATGACAATGGCGCGTATGGAGCCGGTGCCCAGGGGCCTGGCCTGGCTGCGGATCATGTCAGGGGCAGCAACGACGAGCACGTTGGGATCTCGCCCGTACTCCTCAAGCGCTTCCCAACGGCCTTGCAGCAACAGCGTGTCACCCGCCGCAAGAACGGTTTCGCCCGGTCCGAGATTCTCGCCGCCGCGTTGAACGCCCAGGATAATCAGATCGCCACTTTCGGTGACCATGCCGGGGAAGACGGTCTCACCGATCAGACGAGAGCGGGGCGGCAGCACCACCTCGGAAAAGCCATGGCTATCGTTGAACAGTGCCTCCCGCATTTTGCCGATCGTCTCCTGGCATGGCGTCAGGCCATGCTGCTCCGCGAACGCGTCCATCGCTGCCTGCTCACCGCGCATGATGAGCCGATCGCCTTCCACGAGAGAGTGTTGCCACGAGATGCTGTTCTGGCGGCGAGGGCGGATAGCGATGAAGCTGAGTTCCGGGTGGTTCTCGCGCTCCAGCCGCGATTCCAGCACTGCCTGCAACGTGCCGCGATAGGGCGAGGCGGCGGTGATCTCGAGCTGGTACACCTGGTCAAACAGCTTGTATTGCTCGGTCAGCATGCGCGAATGGTGGCTCAGATCCTCCGGCATCTCCCGGCTAGTGCGCACCGGCAGCAGCGTATCGCCGAAAAGAATCACGATGGCCACGGTGCCTGCCAGGAGCGGTACGCCGATCACCGTCATCTCGAAAAAGCCGAAGGGCGCGAGACCGACATCGCTCGCCGCGTCGGAAAGCAGCACGTTCACAAGGCTTCCGGTCAGTACCAGCATCGAACCCGAATAGGAGGCGAAGGCGAGAGGCATCATGAGTTGCGCAGGCGGACGCTTGAGCCGGACGGAGACGATCACCAGCACGGGCAGCAGAGCAGCCACTGCGCCACCCGAGCCGATCAGCGCCGTGAGAAAGGCCACTAGCAGCATCGACAGCACCAACAGGCGTGTCCGGCTTTCGCCGGCGTAACGGATCAGCACCTGGCCTGCCCACGTGGTGACGCCGGACGAATCCAGGCTGGCACTCACCACGAAGAGCGAAGCAATGAAGAGTATCGTGGTGTCGCCGAAACCTGCCAGCGCCTCGGAGAGCTCCAGAATGCCGGTCGCGTAAAGCACGAGTGTCGCACTTAGCGCCACGACCGCGACTGGCACCAGGTTCGAGACGAACAGCAGCACCATCGTGGCGATGATGGCGAAGGTAATGATTATATGCGGCGTCATCGCACCTCGCGAGGGCGGTCTGGCCCGGAGCCAGCGCTGCTTGCCCGTGCCGCTCTACCGCGACAGCGCTTCCAGAATACGTGCCCAGGAGCGGATGCCCTTATGGAAACTCTTGAGATTGTACTTCTCGTTCGGGCTGTGGATGCGGTCATCCTCGAGACCGAAGCCCGCCAGCACCACGTCCATGCCCAGCGATTGTTTGAGCTGATGGGTCACGGGAATGGAGCCGCCACCGCCGATGAAGACTGCGGGCTTGCCCCATTCGGCCGTCAGTGCGTCACGCGCCTTGCCGAAGGCCGGGGCCTCGATCGGGAAGCGGATCGCCTGACCCGCGCCATGCTCCAGGAATTCCACACGGCAATCGGCCGGGACGCGTGCATGCACATGCTCCCGGAAGGCTTTGCGGATGGCATGGGGGTCCTGATCGAAGACCAGGCGGAAAGACACCTTTGCCGATGCCATGGCGGGAATCACGGTCTTGAATCCGGCCCCCTGGTAGCCGCCGCCCATGCCGTTGATTTCGCAGGTCGGGCGCGACCAGACCATCTCCAGCGCGTCGCGGCCCTTCTCGCCGGCAGGAATCGAAAGCCCGATGGCGCCGAGGAAGGACTTTGCGCTGAAGTTCAGGCTGTCCCATTGCTCGCGCAGCGCCTTGGGAAGTTCCGGTACGCCGTCATAGAAGCCGCGCAGCGTGACGCGTCCGTTGTCGTCGTGCAGGTCAGAGAGGATGCGGGCGAGGATGCGGTTCGGATTGGCCGCGGCCGAACCATAGAAGCCCGAGTGCAGGTCGCGGTCGGCGGCGTGTATGATGACCTCTTCACCGCAGAGTCCGCGCAGCATAGTCTGGATCGCCGGCGTCTCGGGGTCCCACATGTTGGTGTCGCAGATCAGGCCGATATCTGCGCGCAGTTCGGCGGCATGGGCATCGAGAAAGCCGGGCAGGTTCACGCCACCGGATTCCTCCTCTCCCTCCAGCAGGATCGAAACCGGAATCGGCAGTTTGCCGGTGACCGCCTTCCAGGCGCGGCAGGCCTCGACAAAGGCCATGAGTTGGCCTTTGTCGTCGGCGGAGCCGCGGCCCGTGATGATCTTCGCGCCATCGGGCATCGTCTGGATAGACGGGTCAAAGGGATCGCGCTCCCAGAGCTCGAGCGGATCGACCGGCTGCACATCGTAATGGCCGTAGAACAGTGCCGAGGGACCGGGCACGCTGCGGTCATGTGCCACGACCATCGGGTGCCCCGGTGTCGGGCGCACCGAGGCGTCGAAGCCAATGCTCTTGAGGTCGGCCACGTGCCATTCGGCATTGGCCGTACATTCGGCCTTGTAAGCCGGATCGGTCGAAATCGACTTGATGCGCAGGATCGCGAACAGACGCTCAAGAGCCGCATCGAGATTTGCGTCGACGTTGGACAGGACATCATCGAGCTTGGTCATGGAGCCCTCCGGAGGGTCTTCTGAGCCGTTGGTCAGTACGCGGGCGCGATCGCCACATTGTCCGTCGTAGCAAACGCTGTTTCTTGCCAGGAGGTTACGATTGCTATTCGTTCCTTCCGTGCTTACGCGGCGCCGGGTCGGGAATTTCGCCTGGCAGGAAGTTGGGCAGCTTCCCTGCCGGGAAAATCGCAAGCAAGGCAACGCCAGCCATGATGATGAGGCCAATTTTCAAAGCGCGCAATCGCACGACAGTGTTGACGCGCACTGCTTCCGCCACTTGAGCCGGAGAGGCCGTGGTTTGCTCCATCACGCTCTGCAGCCGGTCATTGCTGATGAAGGTGATGTTATCCAGGTCCAGCTGCGCCTGTATCTCAGGCGGCAATTTTGGATTTTCGGCGATGGCGATGGTCCGCAAAACAGCCGCGCTTAACAGGCCGACGAGGAGTGCCCCGGCCACCGCTGTGCCGACGGCCGCGGCGAGATTGTTGGTCGTGCCGCGCAGCGAGCCGACGTCGCCTGCGAGTTCTTTCGGCGAAGCCGTGACCAGCACGTTGAACAGCAGTGTGACCAGCGATCCCTGTCCAATGCCGAAAATCACGAGCCCAAGGAGAACCGGGACGGCGCTCCAATCATTCCTCACGACAAAGGCGAGCCAAAGGAGCGCCACAGTGCAGAGTATGAAGCCATAGCGTCCGATCTGCCTCGGCGTGAACCGACCATAGAACCGCACGATCAGCATCGCAGCGAAGAAGACGGTGAGGTTGAAGGGCATCATGGCGATTGTTGTCGCTAGCGGCGTGCGCCCCTGCACGATCTGGATGTATAATGGAACCGAGAAATTGAGCATTGCTTCCAGCGCTACGACAGCAAACATCGCGTACACCGCCGCCCGCTCCTGCGGGGAGTCGATCACCTCGAGCGCAAGAAGCGGTGTCTTCCCCGCAGCCTGCTGTCTGTGGGTCCAACTCAAAAAGCCCTGACCGAGCACGATACCCATCACGATCATGATCGGGGCGGGAGATACGCCAAAGAGGTCGAATGGCGCATTGGGCCCCGCCAATCCCAGCCCCCACCGATTGAGGTTGTTGAAACCGAAGCTGATCAGAATGATGGCTGCGGCAGCGAGAATGACACCTACGAAATCGATCCGGACCTCCGGACGCGCCTCATCGGGCTTGAGACGAAAGCTCAAAAGGAAAACCACAGCCGACACGGCGATCAGAATCCCGAACGCAGGGCGCCATCCGATGAATGTGCCTAGAGTACCGCCGATGACAAACGCCAGGACGCCCGCAGCGGCGCGCGCGGAACCCAATGCGCCAACGGCTGTTGCCTGCTGCCGCCCCTTGTAGTTTTCCGCGATAAGCGCGACCAACGACGGTACGATCACCGCACCAGCCGCGCCGGACAAGGACTGCGCAGTAATCATGAGATCCGCGTTTGGACTGAACGTCATCAATACCTGCGCGGCGCCGAACACGGCAACGGCAACGCGGAATACGTGCGTCGCCCCGTAGCGCTGTGTCAGCTTCGCACCGAGCATGACGAAGCCGGCTACAAGCATCGAATAAGCCACGATACCGGTGGCGACAGTCGTGGGCGGAACGCCAAAACTGTTGACCATCCCTCCCAGCGCAACTGGCAAGGAGGCGACGTTGAAGGACATGATCATCTGGCCGAGGGCGATGGTGATCATCGGCACCCAGGATGCATTCTCTTCTTCAACGGAGTGAACCGTCGTCGCAGATGCCATCGTCATGGCGTGTCCCCTTGTCATTTTTTTCCGAAGTCCAGCCACAGTCAGTGCGGGCTGAATCTACGACAATTGCAAACCTACGCTTCCGGGTTGGACATGAACAAATCCATGCCCAGCCGCTGCGACAGATACTTCGCTACAAGCTGTCCCTTGACGCTGTTTCCGGCGCTGTCGAGCGGCGGCGCAAAAGTCCCCAGACCGCCCTTTCCGGGGGAGACCGTGACGATCCCGCCGCCGATGCCGCTCTTGCCCGGTAGCCCGACATCGTAAAGCCAATCGCCTGATGTCTCGTACATTCCGGCAGTGGTCATGACGGCCAGTGCGTAGTGGCAGACCGACGGATCGACCACGCGCACTTTCGTGATGGGGTTCACGCCACCGTCCGCCAAAGTCGCACCCATCACCGCCAGATCCTTGGCACTCACATTCAGCGCGCATTGTCTGGTGTAAAGATCGGTCGCCTCTGCCGGATCACAGTAAATCCGTTCGAAACTCTGGAGCAGGCGGGCGATGCTCTGGTTTCGGAAGTTAGTCTCCGTCGCCGAGGCATAAACCTCGTCGTTAAGCGCAAGCGGACGTCCGGCGAACTGTGACAATCCGTCGTAGATGAACTTCCATTTCGCATCAGCCGTCGTTCCCGGTACGAGGCTTGTCGTTGCAATCGCGCCCGCATTCACCATGGGATTTGTCCGGCCATCGGGACTTCGTTCGACGGCAGCGAGCGAGTTGAACGGAAGGCCGGTCGCGTTCGCTCCAAGCTTCTGACGTGCCTGCGCCGCGCCGAGGGCCTGACAGACCAATGCAAAGATGAACGGCTTGGAAACGCTCATGATGGAGAATTCGTATTCGGCCGCCCCTACGGCGTAGACCGCGCCGTTGGTGCCGACCACGCAAACGCCGAACAGGTCGCTCGGCACTTCGGCGAGAGCGGGATATACTTGAGAGTTCTTGCCGTCCGTATTTGATTTGTAGCGCGCGTACACCTCGTCGATCAGCGAGATGACTTCCGCTTCGGCCGGCAAGTGTCCGGTTGATACGTAGGAATAGTTGTTGTCGGCATCGGCGTTCGCATTCATTGCGCGTTCCAAGCCTCCATAATGAGAAGCACCGAGGGAGCCCCGACATGTGTCGGGTCAAACGCCCTCACTCGCCGTTTTCGTTCACTGCCTTTAACGAGGCCCAACGGACCGTCATCTAACGTTGATTTTCCTTGGTGAACAATCAGGCCATTTACCCGGACATCTCGGGGTTTTTCCGGGTTAGGGCTGCCTTGCGCCTCATAATCCCCAAGGCAAGCCCAGCAGGTACCAGACGACGAACAGCACGGTCCAAATGATGGCCATCCAGAGAGTGTACGGCAACATCAGCGCGACAACCGTCCCGACGCCCGCTTTCTTGTCGTAAATCTGGGCAAATCCGACCACCATGGCAAAATAGGCATTGAGCGGGGTAATCGCGTTGATCGGCGAGTCGCCGACGCGGTAGGCGGCCAGGACGGCCGCGGGATCGACGTTAAGCTGCACGAACACCGGCACGAAGACCGGCGCGAAGATGGCCCATTTGGCGATCGCCGGCGTGAACACGAAGTCCAGGATCATGACGACAATGATGAAGCCAACCAGCAGCCACAGCGTGCCGATATTCGCGCTCTTCAAGACATCGGCCATCGTCAGGGCCATCAACGTTGGAATGTTGCTATAGTTGAAGTAATCGACGAACTGGCTGATGACGACGAAGAGGAGGATGGTGCCGCTCAGCGAAGCCACCGCCTTGGTCATGGCCGCGATGACGGCCGCGGAGCTATTCACCGTTCTCGCGCCGATGCCGTATGCGATCCCGGTTGCAAGGAACAGCACCATGATGACCCCGATCAGGCCGTTCATGAATGGTGAGTTGCCGATCAGGACGCCCGTCGTCGGATTGCGCAGGGGCGCGCCCGACGGAACCGTTAACAGAAGGAACAGGATCACGACCCCGAGCAGCGCAAAGCCGCTGTACCTCAGCCCACGCGACTCGTCGGCGGAAAGCTGCCCTCCGTTCGCCTCCGGCTGAGTATTGGCGGTCTTCTCGGCCTGGTAAGCGCCCAGCCGTGGCTCGATGATCCGGTTGTTGATGAGCGCGATGACGATGGTCAGGACAACAACGGAGGCGATCGAGAACGAGACGTTGGCGGTCAGATCCAGCGACGTGGTGGGGTTGACCATGTGGATTGCGTCGTTGGTGATTTCCGTCAGAACGGCATCAAGCGGCTTGATGATCATGTTCACGGTGAATGCACCGGCGACTGCGGCAAATCCCACAGCGAGCCCGGCAAGAGGATGCCGGCCAACGCTCAAGAAGGCGGCGCCGGCCAACGGGATCAACACCACATAGCCGGCGTCTGCGGCAATGCTGGACAAGATGCCGACGAACGCGACGATGTAAACGAGTGCCCAACTCGGAGAGACGGCCACGAGTTTTCTGATCAACGCGTTGATCAGGCCGGCTTCCTCGGCGACGCCGACGCCCATCATGGCGACGATCAACAGCCCAACCGCGGTGAAACCCATGAGGTTTGGCACGAGCCGGGTGTAAATATGACGAATTCCATCCGCCGTCAGCAGGCTATTGGCGGCAGAGGTCGCGGTCTCGATCTTGTGAGTATCCGGGTTGATGACCTGATAGGTGACGCTTGCCCCCAACATGTAGAGTAAGTGAGACAGCACCAACACGATGGCGATGAGGATCAGAAATATCACGACCGGGTGCGGGACGCTGTTTCCGACACGTTCGACAGTGTCGAGGGCTCTTTGCGTCATCGTCTTCGATGGCGGCGTGTTCGTGGCGTCACTGCGCGCGCTCATGTCGGAAATCCTCCCACTCCATTAGCGACGGCTGGAGCAGCGCTGGTACCATGATGATCCCTGCTATGAGAACAGCGAGGAAGGATCGGACGCCAATGCGCGCTCGAAACCGCTGATCTCGTAATCAACGCGACGACCCCGCTACTCCTCTGACGAAGATGCCAGCGTCATCGCCGCGAGTGCGGCGACGATCTGAAAGGACCATGGAGACACGGAGGCCTCTCGGGAGAGGATTGCTCATCCTTTCGCGATCTGTCCGTTCATACGCTGCCTTACGAACAATCAATAAGACGCATCAAAATCCAGCTGAATACCGAATGCGCCTAGATTGTTCCGGGGCAATTACCGACCCGAACGAACGGCTGTGTCAGCAAGGCTTCCATGTCTGCCTGCGAAGCAACAAGACTGTCTTCAGAACCGCACAGTGGCCGAGCCAAGGATGCGATTGGCGGTACCAGAGCCGGTGCTGACCGGGGCTGTTGCTGCGGTGCCGCCGTACACGTCCCGATGGGAGTAGACATATTCAAGACCGACGTCGAGCCATCCGGTCCCGACGCTGTTGCCACGAAGCTCGGCGAACGGGCTCCAGATCAAATTGACGATCCCCTGCTGCATGGTGCTGTTCAACGACGTCGCCGAGGCAGATCCCGGCACGAACAATTGCGCATAGGACGGATATTGCTGCCATGCGTAGGAGTAGACGAAATTGCTGCGCAATTGCGGTGTCCAGAAGCGGCGGTAGCCTGCGCTCGCGCCATAGGTCGGCAGGGCGTCGAGGCTGGGATCGACAACGCCGGGCAGGCCGATGTTGGACAGCGCATCCTGGCCGAAGGTATTGGCGCCGAAATAGCGCCCGATGCCTTGGCCGTAATAGGCCATGCCAACCAGCTCGTCCGGACCGAAAGCTGGTGACAGCCATCTCATTGGGAAGCGACCGCTACCTGCGACACCCCAACCGGCGGTATTGCGCTCGACCGCTGGCGGCGCCGCCGCCGTACCAGCCGTGCGGATGGTGAGATCGCGCAGCAGGCCGCGCAGGTCGAGGCCCAGGCCATCGTTCCGGTATTCGAGCCGGCCGAGTAGATCGGGCACGGAGGCAAATGACGGACTCAATCCACCAAAGCCAGCCGGGGTGCTGATCTGCGTGAATACGCCTGCCGCGGACGTGTACTGCGTATCCGGCATCTCGATCGAAACGTGCCCGGTCAATCCCGGAGCCAATGTCGCGGTCGCCCGAACCTGCGCCTGGCGCACGAATGACTGGTTGAGATTGGTCGAGAAGTTCACGGTTTCATAGACGCCCTCGTTCCACAGGCTGTTCGCCCAGCCGACCAGGACACGAAACTGTTCGCTGCCGACCTCGCCCCAGGCCTGACGGAGCCGAAAGACCGCATTGGGTGAGGCTGCCGTGCCCCCGCCGAAGTCGCCTTCAAAGCGGGTTTCCAGAGTGCCCCAGGCGGTCGCCGTGCGCGTATCCATACCGATGCGGCTGAACCGGGCGGACAATCCGGTATCGCCTCCCTGGATGTCGGCGGGGCTTCCGGAAAGCGGAATGGTTTGCACTGTCGGCGCATCGGACTGATTGCGGCCATTGAAGTCGTGGTAGCTATTGACGTTCGCGAAACCGTAGAATCGCACCTCGGACTGCGAACCCGGGATGCGCAAGGACAAACCCGGGAGATCGGAACGCAGCGCGTCCTCGCCTTCGCCGTCGAACTGACTGCCCATCGGTTCGGGTGGACGCAGGCCCGGAATGGGCGCCGCCGCGGCTTGTGGAGGGACCGCAGCACTCGCAGTCATTCGCGGCTCAGTCGGCGCAACCGGAATCGCAGGCGGCTTTTGCCCGGCGGTCGGTGCGACGACGTCACGACGTGCGGTGGCGGCCTGGGACTTCGAATGCTTATCGCGCGTTTCGAGTTCGTCGACGCGATGGCGCAGCGCGCTGATCAGCTTGTCACCTTCTGTTGCGCGGGCTTGCAGCGCATCGAGACGGCGCATCAACTCTTCCATGGAAGGTTTCTGCTCCTGACTGGCGGGTGTCTGCGCCAAAGACGGACCGGAAAATATTGCGATTGATGCAACGCCGCAAAGCACTCGGAATGTTCGCACGCAAGCCTCCTGTTGGCACGTTCGGGGCACATCGAGTTTTGCGCTTGATTTCAGCGATCGCAAGCCAGCTCTATCGAAGGTCGAAATTTTCGGCAAGATTGTGCCATTTCGGTTGTACCGCAGCGCGGTTGCATCGCGCTCGGTCGGCTCAACATCATCCTGCAGCGCAGAAAGCGATCTCAGGATAGGGAGGGGTGCGTGAAATCGAAATGGCTCACAATCCCACCACTGTGCGCTGCGTCCCATATCGTCGCGTCTTGGGTGTCGCCGCCATATTTGCGTGGCACGAACTGCATAGTCATATGCCGGAATTCATGCCAGTCATGCGAGGTTTTGGTCTTCGGAGAATACAACCTGCTGGCTGAGGGTAAGATCGAGCGTATAATCCGATCTATCCCCTAGGGCGTTTCCTGTAGTCCGGTGATCGATGCTGGGACGACTGGAGAGGGGAGCTTTCGAGATTGAGCGTTGAGTTCGACCTCGAAAACGACCCGGAAAGTTGGGTGCGTACCGTGAAGCCACACAGTTCTCCTGCTTGCGAGCCGGCGCGTCCCTTTATCGACGATCACCTGATTGGCCAGGACGCAATTGGCGATCGCTCATATTGGACACACTCCGAAGAGCTCCTTTTCGCGGTCCGCCCCTCACGTGGCGGGCGCTTCGTGTACGAGGCAATCAATCAGGCCTTCGAGGCTCTCCTTGGAATGTCGCAGCAGGAGGTCCGAGAGCTGGACGTCTTCGAATGTCTTGCCAAGGAAGACGCCGAGCGTCTCTGTGAAATCCTCCAGGCATGTCTTGCGGAAGGAACCGAGGCCAAAATCCAGCACAGTCTGATGCTCGGCGGCTTGCTGCGGGATGTCGAGACAACCGTTGTTCCGATCCTCCATCCCATGGCCGGCAATGCGGCCCGGTTGATTGGCGGTCATCGGTTACTCCACAAGGAGGGGCTCGACTGTGTGACTGAAGAGGCTGCTTTCCTTCACGGGGACGTCAGCCTGATGTCCATCCGCGAGGACATCCACCAGCGGATCGCATCGGAGCTTCATGATTCGACATGCCAGGAGCTGGTTGCCGCCAGTCTTGGTGTGATGCGTGTCCGCACTTGCCTCGATAACCCGCGCGGCGTCGAGCGGCTTTGCGATGATATCGACGCGTCGATCGACGCGGCACTCAAGGAAATCCGCTCTCTGACCTATCTGCTCCATCCCCAGGATCTGACGGACCGGGGACTCAAGGCGACGATCGAGCAGCATGCCTTGGGGTTTGGTGCACGTACGTCGTTGCGGGTGAGCACGAGGATTCCCACCGCCGTCGATCAGCTACCTTACGCGAGCCAGCTCTCGGTGCTGCGGGTCGTTCAGGAGGCGCTCACGAACATATTCCGCCACGCGAAGGCGACGGAGGTCAGAATCGGCGTCGAGGCAATCGAGGGTCACTTCCATCTGACGATCAGCGACAACGGGCGCGGTTTTCCGGTCGATCACACAAAACGTGGCAACGGTGCGATATCGTCCGGTGTCGGCATTCCCGCCATGAGAGCGAGACTTAAGCAGCTTGGGGGCACGTTCGAGATCCGGTCCAATCCTGCACCGCGACACACCGGCACGACGCTGTGCGCGGTGTTCCCGCATGGTCTCATGACCAAAAGGCGCAGCCGGCGCGCGTCACTGAAATCATAAGCCAGCGTGTGCACGGAATGACGGAGATCAGGGACCCCGAGGGCAGGCAGTCTCT
This sequence comes from Bradyrhizobium sp. S3.7.6, assembly GCF_054061875.1. Taxonomy (NCBI): domain Bacteria; kingdom Pseudomonadati; phylum Pseudomonadota; class Alphaproteobacteria; order Hyphomicrobiales; family Nitrobacteraceae; genus Bradyrhizobium; species Bradyrhizobium sp. S3.7.6. Next base: position 2,896,031 of record NZ_JBSSEQ010000001.1, read on the forward strand.
GTCCGTCGGTTCCCGGAGTTCCCTCCACGAAATGAAGGCTGATCGACGATGATCGTGTAGCGGTCCGATTTGGGCTGCGCGCGGGCAAGACCCGTCGATGTCTGATTGGAAACGCCGATGTTTGGTACATCCGCCCGGAGATATCAGGGTTTTGCAGGATAACCCATTGAAGGATAATCGGTAGATTGGCACACTTGACTGCTGGAAATCTCCATCCATTGCCCGACAGGTTCTGGGCCCGCATACGGGAACGACGCCGTGAAACGCATCGTGATTGCGGATGATCATGAAGTCGTACGTTCCGGGCTCCGAGCGATCGTTGAGACCCGCTCAGACTGGATCGTCAGCGGAGAGGCGACCAACGGCGAGCAGGCTGTGGCCGTGGCGGTGGAGACGCGTCCGGACGTCGTGATAGCCGACTATTCGATGCCGCTGATGAACGGACTTGAGGTCAGCCGCCGCCTCAAGTCGATGCACCTGCGCACCGAAGTATTGATCCTGACGATGCACGAGAATGAGGAATTGCTGACTGAAGCCATCCTGGCTGGCGTTCGCGGCTTCCTGTTCAAATCGGACGCCAGTAGGCACCTGATCTTCGCGATCGAGGCCTTGCTCGATGGCAGACCTTACTTCACGGGCGTTCTGTTGGAGAAGTTGCTCCACGAATACCAGGCCGGCAAGCAAAATACGTCCGACATGCTGCTCACCGCGCGCGAGCAGGGCGTTGTCCAGCTTATTGCAGAGGGACACACCAACAAGTCGATCGGCGTCATCCTGAAGCTGAGCGTAAAGACCGTCGAGACCCACCGCGCGTCAGCGATGCGCAAGCTCAGAATGTCATCGACGGCCGAGCTCGTCCGCTACGCCGTTCGCAGGAAGCTCGTCAATCCTTGATGGAGCTTTCAATGCGAGTCGCCGCCTCGCTAGCGATCAGCGACAACGCGTTCTCCCGTTGGAAACGCCGCGATTTTCGCTGGAGCGACAGCGGTGCTGTCAAGGTCCGGACTTGGGCAGACCCGCTCCAGGAGCATCCGGGCATTTCCTTCCAGCGGCCCGAGGCTCGAAAGCACGACGTTGATCTCCCGAATTCGACGATACAACGTCGAGCTCGGCACACCTGGCTGACCGGCAGCGCAATGACGGATTATGATCGTCCGACGGACGCCCATTTTCAGCCGCATAAGCCTGGGATGCGACCGGCAAGTCATTGAAACCGCAGCTGACTCTTAATCAGCGGGTCCCAGGTTCGAGCCCTGGTGCGCCCACCAAGCTTTTCAATAGCTTAGGGGTTTGTTACGGTCGTCATTCCGACAGACGCGCCGTGGCTATTCCGACAAACCGGCTGTCTTTGTTCTTTCTTCTCGCCGTTTCTTCGTGCCGGAAATTAGCTGTTTCCGTGTGCGCTTTGCATAGGTCGGCAACTGCCGCGACGAGCGATGGCGGCCGGCGGCTCTGAGCTCAGCGTCCATCAGATCGCTGTCGGCTCCCTCGGTAAAGCCGCCGTGGCGGAATGATGTGAAGGACAGCTCTTCACGGAGATCGGCTGCACGGACGATCTTCTTCACGACCCCGCGTAGGTAGCGAAGATCCTGCTTGGCTGTGATCCAGGGCAGCGGGGTAGGTGACCGCCGGTGCGAATGGTCGCGTCGAAAGACCAGGCCGCACACGGTCGTCTGCTTGATTTCGTCGAGCTCGGCCATCAGCTCCGGGAATAAGGTCTCCGCCAGTCTCATCGAACACTGCGAGCAGCAGCTTGCCATTGGTTAACTCCATCGCATGGGTTTTCCGCCGTTGGCCGCACTCTCCTGAGCAAGTATTGCGATACGCGTGGCGCGCAGGGCCTCGTTTGCCGCAATCTGCAAGGTCTCGCCGCGGGCGAGATGATCAAAGACGAAGCTGGCGGGCGAGGCGCCCACGGGCAGGTCGATTTCGCGCCGGGGTCTCGTCGCCGTCTCGACGAGCAGTCGATTTTCCGCGAACAGAACGTCAGCACGACCCTTTGTCCCGGAGATCCGCATGGCATAGTCGCCGTGCCGTGGCGATGCTTCGGGCTGGATCCAGTCAACTTCGATCGCGAATTCCGGTCCGCCATCGCAGGCGAGAATAGCACGCCCCAGCGCGGGAAAGTTCGTCGTGCCGGCAGCCGGGGTCGACGAAATCCAGCCGCTGATTGTGCCGCTGGTGTATCCCGTCAACCAAAGGGCCAGATCAATATCGTGGACCGTGAGGTCAGCGAGGATGCCGCCATAAGTTGATGGTTCGAACATCCACGCTGGACGTCGGCTTGGGACCAGCTTGTGCGGCCCGGTTGCAGTGATGGATACAATGTCTCCAAGTTGGCCGCTGTCGATCACGGATCGGAGTGCGAGCGTGACCGGATAAAACCGCTTCTCGAGCAGAAGAGTGAGCAAATTGCGCCCGGCGAGCGTCTCCTCGATAAGCGCAAGCTGGGCCAGGGTCACAGCCATGGGCTTGTCGGCGATCGCGAAGATGCCGCGGCGTAAAAGTTCGACGACGATTGGCGCGCGAAGACCGAATTCGGTGAAGACTGCTGCGGCCCGAACCCGATGCGCATCCAGAAGCGCATTCGGGTCGGCGTAGCCGGGCGTCTTGGTACGTCGTTCGAGCTCGGTGCGCCGCGCTGGGTCATGATCGGCGACGGCCACGACCCTGACGTCGGTTCTGACAGCGATCTCTGACAGCACGTATTCGACATGCGGGTGGGCTGCGCCGATGATGGCGATGTCGAGCATCTCGGAGCTAGCTGGCATGAATGGCCTCCGCTGCGATCTCATTGGGGCTGACGGCGCGACCTTCGGCAGCTGAGCGATAGATGGCGTCAACCAGTCTCGCAGCTTCGAATCCATCCCTGAACGTGCTCGCAGGCGGCCGTTGCTCCCGGACGGCGCGAACGAAGTCGCGCCATTGGGCGATATGTCCGCCGATCCCGATGGCCTTGGGATCGCTGGCGGCACTGCCAACCCCGGCCGCACTTGGCGGCTCCGCAATGCCGGGAAAATCCCAGCGCACGATGCTGTCGTTTGCGAGCTCGCAACTGCCGCGGTCCGTGAACAATCGAAGCATGGCCGGCCGTCCCGGAGGCAGCGCCGTACTCGTCACGATCACGCCGAGCGCGCCGGATGCGAAAGACAGCAGCGCCGCCGTCGTGTCCTCGACGGCGTGTGCGTGTCCGAGCGTCGTCGTCTTGCCTTGAACGCTATCGACGGCTCCGAACAGCCAGAGCATCAGGTCGAGATTGTGAACACCCTGATTGAACACCGAGCCGCCGCCATGCTCCGCTTCGCTGCGCCACGGCTTCTCCGCATAGTAGGCGTCGGAGCGGTACCAATGGATCGCCGCCTCGATCAGGCGCGGCTGTCCAAGATGACCCGCGTCGAGCAGAGCCTTGATCGCCTGGTGCTGCGGTTCGAGACGGCGCTGCGAAACCACACCGCACGTCAGTTGCGAGCGCTCGGCGGCGCGGACCAGGGACGCAGCCTCGGCCGGATCGACGCAGAGCGGCTTCTCGACCAGCACGTGCCGCCCCGCCTCGATCGCAGCAAGCGCGACGTCATGATGCGCGCCGCTCGGGGTGCAGACCACGACCGCGTCGATCCCGGCATTCGCCAGCATCGCCTCGGTGGTCGCGAATGCCGGAACGTCCTCGCCATTCATGCACGCAGCAATCTGCTCAGGCGTGCCGCCGGCGATCGCGGACAAGACGGTCTCGTCGAGCGCCCGTATTGCCCGCGCGTGTGTTTCGCCGATCGCTCCCGGACCGATCAACCCGATGCGAAGCCGGTTCATGTCTCAGTCCTCAAGAGTTGCAACGATAGGGTCGGCCCGCGACATAGACCGTCTCGGGCACGAGAGATTCATCCTCGCCGAGACGGAAGCGCAGCAGATCGGCCGGCGCTCCCACCGTCAGCGCAGGAAGGTTGAACGGGATACGCGGATTGACAGTTGCGAGCCTCAGCGCCTCTGCCAGGGTCAATCCGGCCATGCGTCTTGCCGTGGCTATTCCGAACACGAGGCTGACGGCTGCGCCCGCCAGAAATGATGTGCCGACGACTTCCAGCCGGCCGTTCGCCTTCAACTCGACCTTGCCGCCGATCGGCGCGTCGTAGACTCCGGGTGTGCAACCCGCGAGCGCGGCGGCATCGGACACCAGGATCGCTCGCTCCAGCCCCTTTGCGCGCAGCATGGACTTGAAGGTCTCGGGGGGAAGGTGATGGCCATCGGCGATGAAGCTCGCCCATAGCCTGTCCTCCGCCAGTTGCGACCAGATCGGGTTGGGATGTCGTGGCAGCGTGGCGGCGATGCCATTGCCAAGATGCGTCGACAACATTGCGCCCGCCGCGACGGCGGCGGAGATCTGATCCGGTGCGGCGTTTGTATGGCCGAGGGCAACACGGACGCCGCGCGCATGAAGGCCGCGCACATAGGCGTCCGTTTCCGGCCAATGCGGCGACAACGTCACGAGGCCGACGAGGTTTCCGCAGGCCGCCTGCCACGCATCGAACTCGCCGAGGCTCGGCGGCCTGACATGTTCGGCCGGATGCGCACCGCGCGGACCATCTTCTGGCGCGATGTGCGGGCCTTCAACATGCACGAAGGGCATTGCGTGCTTGAGAAACGGATCGCTATCACGCGCCTGCGCTATGGCGCGCAATGCATCGATGATCGCATTATGCGATGCCGTGATGAGCGTAGGGGCAAAACGCGACACCCCGCTGTTGTGGACGGCCGTGACGAGATCGCGGACCGTCCGGAGATCAGGGCGGCCATTGAGATCGTAGCCTGCAAAGCCGTTCAATTGCAGATCGAACAGGCCGAGCGACAGCCACAGCCCGTCATCGTCACCGCCGGGAACGATGTCCGTGATCCGGCCGTCCTGAATGACGATGGTGCGATTCTGTCCGGTCTCCGGATCGCGGCCCGAAACGCGCGTTGCCGGATCTGTCATGCGCGTACCGGTGTCAGTGAGAGCTGCGGCGGCGTGGAATCCTGGTCGAGATACAGCGCGCAACGTGGGTGCGTGCGGAGCGCGCTCGCCGGGCACTCGGTCCCGATCGGACCATATAGCGATCGTTCGACGGCGGCGCGTTTGGACGCGCCGGGCACGACGCAAAACAGCCGGTCGGCATCCAGGAGCCGGGGAATCGTCAGCGTGATTGCATGTGCCGGAACATCTCCGAGCGTCGGGAAGCACTCATCGTCAACCTGCTGCTGCCGGCACACTGCGTCGAGCTCGACGATCTTGACCGACTTGGTGTCGTGCAGATCGGCGACCGGCGGGTCATTGAAGGCGAGGTGACCGTTCACGCCGATTCCCAGGCAGATGATGTCGATCGGGGCTTCGCCGAGAAGGGCCGCATAGCGTGCTGCTTCCCGCTCCGGATCCGGCTCCTGCCCGATCAGGTGAACCGCGCCGAAAGCGATGCGCGAGAACAAGTGACGCGTCAGCCAAGCCCCGAAGCGCTCCGGCGCATCCGCGGGAAGTCCGAGATATTCGTCCATGTGGAAGGCTGTGACGCGCCGCCAGTCGATATCGCGCTCGCGAGCAAGGGCATCCAGCATCTCCGCCTGGCTCGGTGCCGCCGCGAAGATCATCCGCACGTTGCTCTGCCGTCCGAGGTGGTCGCGGAGCGCCGCAGCGACGTCCGCGGCGGCCGCCCGGCCCATCGCATCCCGCGTCTTAAACGTCGCGATTGAGGGAGTCACCGAAGCCGTCATGCTCATCCATGGTCTGCCGGGCCTGCACTTTACCCTCGAGCGGAGAGAATGTGATGCAACCGGTTGCATGTCAAGCTTGCGCCCCGGGCCCGGCCGGGGCATGTCTAGGTGAAGGCGATGCAGAGGAGGCGGCCTGCGGTGAAACGCGATTCCGATAGCGGCGGGGAGGGACGTCCATCGGTCGTGCCGACGATCAGTCAGGTCGCGAAGGCCTCCGGGGTTTCGCGTGCCACCGTATCGCGCGCCTTCTCGCGGCCGGAGATGCTGACCGAGGAGACCGTCCGGCGCGTCAAGGAAGTCGCGGGCAAGCTCGGTTATGTGCCGAACCAGGTCGCGCGTGCGCTTTCGACCGGACGCCACGGCAACGTCGCGCTCATCGTCTCGGATGTCGCGAACCCGTTCTTTCCACCGCTGATCAGGGCGGCGCAACTGCGCGCCGACCAGGCCGGGCTGTGCGTCTTCCTCGGCAATTCGGACGAGGATCCCGTGCGTGAGGAGTTGCTGGTCGGCCGCTTCATCGGCCAGGTGGAGGGGCTGGTCCTCGCCTCGTCGCGCCTGGACGAGGAGCATATCCGCCGTCATGCGACGCGCCGGCCGCTGGTGCTCATCAATCGCGATATCGAAGGCATTACGCGGGTCCTGATCGACACCGCGCCGGGTGTGGCGGCTGCGATCGCACATCTGGCCGAGCTGGGGCACCGGCACATCGCCTATGTCAGCGGCCCCACGACGTCGTGGTCGAACCAGCAACGGCGCAATGCCGTCCGGCGCGAGGCGGAGAAGCGCGGGCTCAAGGTGATCGCCGTGCCCGCGCGTCCACCCTCCTACGACACCGGCCGGCTGGCGGCCACCCAGATCGTCGCCAGCGGCGTCACCGCGGCGATCGCGTTCGACGACCTTGTCGCTCAAGGCCTGATGGCAGGGTTAGCTGCGCTCGGTGTCGAGGTGCCCAAATCGTTCAGTGTCGTCGGCTGTGACGACGTCCTCGGCGAAACAACCTATCCGCCGCTCACCACCGTGTCGGCGCGCTGCGCCGACGCCGGCGATGTCGCGGTCGGCCTGTTGCTCAGCCAGATGAATGGCGGCGTGTCGGGCGAGATTCGCCACAAGCTGAATTCCCATCTCGTCATTCGCGCCTCGACCGGTCCGGCCCCTTTGAAGCGGCGAGGCCGCTGACGATTTCATCAAGGGCCTTCGAAAGCGGCAACGGATCGCAATTGACACGCAACCGGTTGCATGCGAGCTTTTTCGCAGGATTTGTCCCATTCCGTATTGCGAGAATGACCCTCATGATGAGACCCGTCGGCAGGTTCGGCTACATCACGCGTCCCGAGGACAACATTCGCCCGGCGAATTCGGGGCGTCGGTCATGGATGTCGGCCGCGCTGTCGCTGGCGCTCGCTGTCGCCGTGCCGGCGTTTGCGTCTCCTGCTTCGGCGGAGAAGCTGACCATCTGGAGCGGGTGGCCTGATCTGGCTCCGTTCTACAAGCGCGTCGGCGACCAGCTGAAGAGCAAATACCCGGATCTCGAAATCAGCGTTGAGTCCATTGCGCTACGCGAGCACGAGAAGCGGCTGGCACTGTCGCTTCCATCGGGCGCGGCCGGGGACGTCATCGAGATGGAGGTCGAGGCGGCACGGTATCTCGAGGCCGGCCTCATCCCGGAGCCGCCGGCGTCGATCGTCGATTTCGTCAAAGCCAATTACGACATGACGCGCGTGAAGACCGCCATGTACGAGGGCAAGATCTTCGGTGTGCCGTTATTCCAGGGGCAGGGCGCGCTGTTCTACAACACCGAGATGTTCGCCAGGGCCGGCCTCGACGGTCCGCCCAAGACCATGGCCGACTACACCGCTTATGCGCAGAAGCTCGCGCAGCGCGATGCCTCCGGCGTGCCGACGGTGAGCGGATGGAGCTTGCGTCTCAGCGGCGGCGGCTCGGGCATCGCGGAGAAGTACTGGACCATTCTCTATAATCACGGCGGGACGCTGCTCGAGGAGAAGGGCGGAAAATGGCGCGCCGCCTATGCGAACGCAGCCGGCCGCGCCGCACTCAAGCAGTATCTCGACAACGTCGTGGTCTACCGTACCGTGACGCCCGAGATGAAGGCGGATGCGGAGGCCTTCGAGCTCGGCCAGACCGCGATGTTCATCCGGGAATCCTGGGTGATCGGCGACGTCGCCAAGAAGGCGCCCAATCTCAAATACGCCACGGCTCCACTGCCCAAGGGCACGCTGATGGTCCCGGTCGATCTCTACGTGCCGAACAAGGGACCCAAGAGCCAGATCGCCTGGGATTTCGTGCAAAAGGCCAACGAGCCGGAAAATCTGCTCTGGCTGCTCGAGAACACGGCCTGGGTCCCGAACCGCAAAGGCCTCGACTACTCCGCCGTGCTCAAGAAAATCCCGCAGCTCGACGCCTTCGTCAACACGCCGCCCGGCCACGTCTTCTTCACGGTCCCGGCGATCAGCCCTGCCAGCGAAATCCTCACCCGGCTCGCGGCGCGGCTGGAGAAGGCGTTCACCGACAAATCGCTGGCCGGCAACGACGCCGCGATCGATGCTTTCCTGAAGGCCGCGGCTGAGGAGAGCGACAAGATCCTGGCCCGGGAAGACCTGCTGGCCAAACCCTAGACTCCATCGACAAGGACCCACTCAATCCAGGCGCCGGCGGCTGACCGGCGCTTGCCGGAGGATATATGCGCACCACGCCGAAATGGCTGTTTCCAGTTCTGGCGTTGCTTCCGGTCCTAGGCCTCTATGGCTGTATCCGCGTCTATCCGATCATCGAGACGCTGCGGCTCAGCCTCTTCCAGTGGAATATCATCTCGCGGCGCAAGCCGTTCGTCGGTTTCGCCAACTTCGTCGAGCTGGCGAGCGACCCGCTGTTTCTCGAAGCGATCTTCAACACCACCATCATCGCCTTTAGCGTCGTAGCGATCACCATCCCCGTCGCGCTTGCGCTCGCCGCCTTGATCAACACCCGGCAGGGGCTGCGGCGCAGCGGCGTCTATGAGGCCTCGGTCTTCCTGCCGCACGTCGTCTCGCTGGTTCCGGCCGCGATGGCCTGGAAATGGATTTTCGACGCCCGGCTCGGACCGCTCAACGCCCTGATCGGCCTTGTCGGGATTCCGGCCCAGTCGTGGCTGTTCGACCCTGTCCTGTCGCTGGTGTGCCTGATCGTTCTCTGCTCCTGGCAGGCGATCGGCTATGCCGTCTTGATCTTCCTGGTCGGACTGAAGAACGTCCCGGAGGCGCTCTACGAGGCCGCGCGCCTCGACGGCGCCTCGTCGTTTCAGGCCTTCCGTCACATCGCCGTGCCGCTGCTAAAGCCTGTCATGCTGTACGTGTCGGTCATCACGCTGATCTCGTCCTACAACATCTATGCGCAGGCCTTCGTGCTGGCATCGGATGTCCAGGGTGCGCCGGGGCGTCTCGTCCGAGTCCTCGTCCTCGACATGCTTGAAAACAGCTTTCGTAACTACCGGGTCGGCTACGCTGCTGCCGAAGCCGTCGTACTGCTCGTCATCGTCCTCATTTTGACCAGCGCGCAGTTCAGGCTGTTCCGCGACAGGAGTCGCGCATGAGCGAGCACGAACGCGAGCATCCGTCCGTCGTTGGTCAGAACGGTGCCGTCGGCCTCGTGATCGACGCCGTTCTTGGCGTCGTCAGCCTGATGATGCTCCTGCCGCTGGTCTTCCTGATCAGCAACGCGTTCAAGACGCCGCCGGAGCTGCTGGCGTGGCCGCCGACCGTCATCCCGCACCAGCCGACGCTGGAGAACATCGTCAGCGTCCTGCGCGAAACGCCGCTGTTTCGCTGGATCGGCAACTCGCTGATCTTCGCGACACTCTCGACCGCGAGCATCGTCTCCACATCGGCGATCGCAGGTTATGTGCTCGGCAAGTTCGATCTACCGGGGATCCCGGTCATCTTCGGCGTGATCATCGCGACGGCGGTCGTTCCCTTCGAAGTCTACATGATCCCGCTCTATCTCAACGTCCAGTCCGCCGGCCTGTTGAACACCTGGCCCGGGCTCCTGGTCGGCTATCTCATCATGAGTTTCGGCATCTTCCTGGTGCGGCAATATGTGATGACGTCGATCCCTGACGAGCTGCTGGAGGCTGCCCGGGTGGATGGCGCGGGGGAGCTCTGGATCTTCCTGCGGATCGTGCTGCCGCTGATGCGCGGCCCGTTGGGCGCTCTTGCCGTGCTGGCGTTCTTTCAGGCCTGGACTGCCTTCGCGTGGCCGCTCGTCGTCATGACCAACAAGGAAACCTATACGCTCGAGGTTGGGCTCGCCTTGTTTCAGACCGGCTTCACCGTGGACATCGGTCGCCTCAGCGCGGCCGCGGCGCTGGCGCTGGTTCCGAGCGCACTGTTCTTCTCGCTGATGCGTCGAAATTTCGTACGTGGCGTGGCCTCCAGCGGCTTGAAGGAGTGACGCCATGGCAGCATCGGAATAGGCGTAGATTTTCCTAGCAAATCATCCGTCTCTTAATCGGCGGCTCTGTCGGAGCATCTCTAACCGATGAGTGGGCGACGACTACATTCGCCATCATCCAAGTCGGTCTAGCGCCATCAAGCTGATTTGCGATGTGCGAACTTGAACGAAAAGTGCACGTATCTGGTACGGTAGTCGCGCTGAGGGAAACGAAGATCAAGTAAGATACTGACGTGATTGGTGGGCCCGGCAAGACTCGAATCTGCAACTAGATCGCCATGAGCGGCGGGACAATGGCCGCCTCCGTTGATTTTCCCGCGCATTTCGTTCTGTTGGTGATAGTGTGATAACGCCAGTCATTCCCGGCGACCGACGGCAAGCGAATTCCATTCGCATCCTACCCGCTAGTCGCTGCGGTCTGCCAAGTCAGCGTCTTGGTTCGCGTTGATAGGTCGTGAGTAAAAAGTTCATAGGAAAGCAAGCCAGGCGGGAATGGATCGTGAGTTTCTTCGAGCGTCTAAAGACAGAAGCATCTGCTGAGTGGCGGGCCTACACCGAGCATCCCTTCACAAACGGATTGGCAGATGGCTCGCTCCCTGAAGCCGCATTTCGTCACTACCTTGCTCAGGACTATCTGTTCCTCATCGAGTTTGCGCGCGCCTATGCACTCTCGGTCTACAAGTCGCCCAAGCTTGCCGACATGCGTGAAGCTGCGGCCGGCCTGTCGGCCATCCTTGATGTCGAAATGAGCCTTCATGTGAAGCTGTGTGCCGGTTGGGGGCTATCCCCGAGTGACCTTGAACAAACTCCTCCGGCGGTCGAGATGCTGGCCTACACACGCTACGTGCTCGATGCCGGAATGCGCGGCGATCTGCTGGCACTCAAGGTGGCACTTGCCCCCTGCGTGATCGGGTACGCGGAGATCGCAACGCGGCTCGCCTCGCGACCCGATGCGGACGCTAGGACGAACTCCTATCGGATTTGGATCGACGAGTACGCTGGCGTGCCATACCAGGAGGTCGCGGCGAATGCGCGTGCGCATTTGGAGCATCTCGCCGATCTCTACGCCACGCCGGCTCGGGAGGCAGAACTGATTGCCATCTTCAAGGAAGCCACTCGGCTTGAGGCGGACTTCTGGGAAATGGGCTGGCGTGTGGGCCAGCGTGTTGAATAGCCCTTCGGCAATCGGTTGATTGCAGGGACTCGTTTGACGGCTGCTGCGCACGAGTTGCGGAGGCGCGTTGTTCTAGAGGAACGCAGTGCGCGGAATTGCTGGAGTAACGAAGCACACGGCCTGGAACAGGCGCGAAAGTCCTCGCCAACGATAGGCGAGATGCAGGATCGCTAAGTCATTAGTATTGTTCAGTCGTGTCCAGTGTTGGAGATGGAGATCCTAGCACGCCATCGTTCTTCAAACGTGTCAGCGCCCTCTTTCAGTGCCAACGCTTGTGCATCCAAAGGATTGCCGGGCTTGTTAGCAATGAGGATACCTGTAGCTTCTCCGCGAGAACCGGGTTGGGGACGCTGCTCTGTAGGCCATTCCAGCAATGCTTTCGACAGCATGGGTTTGCCCGCGTACCAGCATTTTCGTCCGTCGATGATACGGTAGGACCACCATTGCCCTTGCGGATTTGGCGGCATTGCGGCGCTGCATTGTTGCTTGGCATGCAGGCTGGTCATTTCGAGCGATGAGAGCGCAACAATGCCGACGGTTAAAGAAAACGCTTGAAGCGGTTTGCTCATGGGCGCGCTCAATTGCCGTGTTGCTGCAATCGACTTACAGCAACGATCAAAGCAGGCCGCTCGAGAACTTCCACCAACTCTTCAAGGATACGCGCATGATCCTTGGGATGGGGCCGAAGGAATTCTTCCAATATAAGTTGCGCGTCGCTAATCGCTTCCAAGGCTAATTGCTGATCAGTCATCACTACTTACTCATCAATTAGTTGCGCAAAGCCAGCGAAGGGAGAGATCAAGTCAGCTTTGAGGAATATCCCCGCTCTTCTATTCACTTTTTATTTCAACTCTCGCGGTGTCGCCTCGGTCAATGTGCGAAATAATCCCACTAAGGCGTGTCGCGAGCGTTAGGGATCCCGGCGACTAAATAATCCGCTGCTCGATCCTCCCTTCGTCATCCCGCGCATCACCACCTGTTTCCTATCTCGCGGCGGCCGGAAAAAATCTGTTTTGCCATGCACCGCCGCGATGCATTGATCTTATTGAACTGTTCCCGATCAGCCTTTCTCACGAAGGGAGAGAGTGCCCCCCGCAGGAGCTAGGCCAGGGAAACCGTAAACTCGAAATGCCGTCTGGGGGAACGTAGGTAGGCGGCTTCGCCGAGTAAGGCATTTGGGCGGCCGGCTATTTCCACCGCGGTTCGTTCTGCAGCTCTTGGGATATCCTCTTTCGTTCGGCATCCAAGGCAGTCGATCGGGGTCGAGAATGGAAGGATCGCCATGTCCGTTTGCGATCGCATCCACCAGGCGCAAAGGCCATTTTCGAGCTCAGGGCTGAGATGGTCTCGCAAGGGAGAACTCGGATGCGCCGTCGGCGCGATATTGTCCTCGAACGGCCGGGGCAGCCAAGTTTGCGGCTATGGAAAGACGGAGAGCTACGTCAGGGTCAAGCTGATGACCACCGTGCCAATGGCAACAGCTCTAACGTCCTAGTACTCGCCGGACGCAAAGCATTCTGATTTCGTTAGTTTGGTGTAGTTGCTCAGCACTCGGGGGATCAATGGAGCCGAGAGTCTCGATACTAAACTTCGCTTCCAACTCTGACGCCATGCAGATGCAAATCTGCAAGCAAGCGTCCGTCGAAAAACCGCCTTGCTGCGCGCAACCGTTTCGGCACGCTGAGAGAAACTGCGGTCGCCATTCTGCAGCCGTGGCGATTGTTATAAAATTGACAGCAGCTATCGTCAGAGCAGGGAGAAATGCGGGCATTGCTTCGCTTCCCTTTTTTAGTTTTCTGAGGGGCCGCTCTAATTCGACTCCATCTTTTTCGGCTCTAGCAATATGTAGCTATTTGCGTAGTTGTCCCCTGAAGCGGAACCACAAATGACCGATCAGTGATAGGACTATGGCGGTCAGAATTATCGGGAGCCAGATCGACGTGGTTATGATGAACAAGGATATGATCACCACACGTCCAAAGATCGATTCGCTGACCGGATTCTTAAGACGAGCGAAATAGGCGTAGATAATAAAGATGGTGGCCGGCACCATCCACGTGGCGACAAGCACCAGTAACAGGTCAACAAGTTGGCTGGCATAATGGTGCATGAGCGCACCTCCTGACAGCGTCGGCGCGAATTGCTGTCACCGCTGCGAGAGATGCGGTGATTGTCGACGATAATTGGTCTTTGTTCGCGTTGGTGGGCATCTGCACGCTCGGCATCGCTGTCACGGCCGGTGCCCAAACTCTTGCGAGCCCGCAGCCTTCGATTCGCCTGAGCTAGGGCCTCTCAACGCGCGCTCGTTGAGATGGCTCGGGCAAGGGCTCGTCCAATGCAATCATAACCATCGGCGGTGTTGTGCAATCCGTCCCACGTTACAAGCTCGCTTTGCGCAACTCCGGCATTGATCGAGTTACGCATCAGCGCAAAACGAGAGAATAGGCCGACCCGTTCCTGCTTCGCGGCATCGGCGATGATGCCCTCCATCGTTGAGTAGCTAGCGGAAGCGAGCACCTGTGGCGCATATTGCAGATCCATCAGCACGACATCGGCAGACCCCGCCTTAAGTGCCCTTACCCCTTCAACAACGCTTCTTTTGAGCCCTTGGTCCGGCCGGCCACCCCAGGCGACGTCATTAGTACCTAATTGCCAGATAACGAGATCAGGCGTGTGCGCGAAAACGTCACGCTCGAACCGCGCGATGTTGTTCGGAATCGTATCGCCGACTCGACCGCTGTTGATGACCTCGATCGTTGCATTGGATCTAAGCCTCGAGAGTTCTCGGCGCATCACCTGCGGATATGTGGCCGCGGACCGAAGTACCCAGAGCCCCACCGTCGACGATGATCCGATCGCGACAATCTTTAGCGGCTCACCAGATCTCAAACGCGCCGCCGTGCGGGGCAATTGTGCGCCCAGCGAAACATCCAAATTTGCAGCAAGGCATCTCTCGCCAGATGATGCCCCGTCCTGCGCTTGAGAGGGCGCTGTGCTGGACAAACCGACAATCACAGCAGCACCGATCGACGCTATTGTTCGAGCGGTTCGGCTTACGCATGGTAGAACAAATCGACCCATGTTCCCCAATAACTGGTCGATTCTCTCTTGACAACCCTTGGCTTCAAACGTCTGTTTTTGATTGCAGGTCGATTGACGCGTGGGGAGCGAGCAGCACGTATGAGTCCGGGAATAAGGCAATGTCCGGCAAGCCTGTAGCGAAACGGTTGGTATTCCATATCGGCGGCTATGATCCAATCACGTCGCATGCCAGCGCGCAACGACGCTTTGTGCGCGAAATTGCGAGGTTCCAACGTACTTGGTCAGTGAAAGCGACCGTCGACGGTTCGCATGATTCCGCCGACCAGATACAATGGAACGTGACGACAATCGGCCCCGATTGGCTCGTCGAAACCGATTACCGTCTGGTCCGATGGCACGATGTAATTGAAGTGTTCGGGGGGCGAAGCATCGGCTCACGCATTTCCGTCGGCATTCTTGCGTTTCTGGATTTCGTTCTGACCGGCACTCTTTGGCGTTACTTGCAGACCAATTGGCGCTACGCACTTTTCTTTCTCTATCCATTCGTTACGTTCGGATTGCTCATCGCTGCCGCCCTTTTGATTGGCGTGGCTGCATTCAAGATCACTGGATCAATTCCCATTGCTACCGGTGGCGGCCTCTTCGGGCTCGCAGCCGTGTTGGCGGGTCCGTGGCGCTGGCTGCACCTGGGCGACTTGTTCGACGATTGGATTTTCTCTTGCGAGTACATTCGATTCGGTAATTCGGAGATAGAGCAGAGGCTGGACAGGTTGGCCGCCGAGCTCGTGGTTGCGGCGAGCAACTCTGCCGCAGACGAAATTGTGGTCGTAGGGCACAGCCTTGGCGCCGTACTAGCGGTTGATCTACTTGATCGCGCCTTGAAGCGGGACCCTGCGCTCGGTCGGAAAAAGATTCCCGTCACATTCTTGAGCGTTGGATCATCCATACTCAAGATCGGCCTGCACCCAAAGGCAGTGCGCTTTCGCAGGGCGGTGGAACGCGTCGCCGATTCCCGCGCGATCTTCTGGGGCGACTATCAGGCCCTCACGGACGCGTTGAATTTTTACAAATGCCGGCCGATGGCCGAAATGGGCTTGTCGACAGAAAACGAGGCGACCGTCAGGGTCGTGAAGATTAGTCGAATGCTTAACGACGACATGTATCAACGCATCCGCTTCAATTTCTTCCGCGTGCACTGCCAGTTCGTCAGTGGAAATGACAGGCGAACATCGTACGACTACTTCATGCTCACATGCGGACCTATTTCAGCCAAATCCCAGACGCTCGCCCCGGATGGCGCGGTGTCGATGATCGCTGACGACGGAGGCCTTGTTGCGGGCGCGCCGGTGTCGGAAAGCGAACTGCTGGGAAATCCGGGCGCGGCAGCCTGATTCAAATGACGCCCACCATTTCAAAAGTCATCTTCGTTGCGTTGGTGATCGGCTGGTACCTCATACGCTATAAGTACGCGCGGCGTTCCCGCCGTGCGAGGGTTGTGCGGAGCGCTCGCGGCCCCCTGGAAACTGCGCTCCTGCTCATATCTCTTTCGGGACTCGGACTTGTGCCCGCTCGCCTACGTAGCGACAGGAATGCCTCGTTTCGCAGATCACAGTTTTTATCCCTGGTTGGCTTGGCTGGGGTCTTTCTTTGCGATTGCGGCTTTGGGCGTGTTTCACCTGACACACCGTGCACTCGGCCGGAATTGGTCGATAAGTCTCGACGTGCGGGAGAACCATGAGCTTGTGACGGAAGGGATTTACCGGAGAGTTCGACACCCGATGTATTCGGCATTTTGGCTGTGGGCCATCGCCCAGGCATTGCTGCTGCCGAATTGGATCGCCGGTTTCGCGGGCCTTGCCGGCTTCGGGATCTTGTTCTTTGGCCGCGTCGCAAGGGAAGAGCGAATGATGTTGCAGACGTTTGGCGACAGCTATCGCGATTATATGGCGCGGACCGGTCGGGTCTTCCCGTGGATACTCTGAGGTAGGTCCCGGCACGTCTCGACCTGTGGTACCCACGAGACTGATTTGGAACCAGATGCCTCAATTTGCGTGCCATTTCCGCAACATGCGGCAGAAAAAGCGGTCGGAACCGCGGACTCCCCGGTCTATTCGTTGGTGCCGTGGCGAGTGTCGGGTTATTCCTATGCGTGTCAGGTGAATCCAATCGTTCCGAACAATGGTGAGAACCGATGTTGAAATTCGTTGTCCTTGGAATCGCTTCTTTGGCTTTCGTGGGAACCGCAGCTGCTGCGGACCTGCCACGGCCTCAGCCGGTTGCCGTCGCGGCGCCGGTTGGCAAAGCTCCGATCGGCAAATATCCCGTGGGTAAGAGCCCCGTGGGCAAATACCCGGTCGCTGCCCCGGCTCCGTTGGTGACCAAGGGTTGATCTGCCTATTCATTCGTACGCCAGCGGCGTTCGTTTGGGGTAGCAGATTACCTGTGGCATCGGATCTTGGATCCAAGAGGATTCGAAGATGGCGGGAGTGATTCGGAAATATCCGGGTCTGGGGCTTCTTGCAAAGGCCGCCATGCTGGCGGCCTTTGTAGGCTTGGGGGCCGGGATCAGTAGCGCGCAACCACTCGTGGCGCGTACCGACCAGCAGCAACGGGACGCTCTCCCCAGTTCGGCGATGAAGCATGCAGCGACCATGGCTGCTGCTACGCCGGCGATATCCGATGTAAAGCCAGCTCGAAGAGCTGCCGCCACGGGTCCCTACTACGTTGATTTTCGTGCCCGCACGGCGGCAACGTACGGTCATGCATTCGTCTGGTACGGAAAGACGGGCGAAAAGCAGGTCGAGGTCGCTGGTCTGGCTCCGGCCGGCGACGAGGTGCCCTATATCCTGGGACACATTATGTTTGTCCCTTCTGAGACGGGTGCGACCTACGGTGATCTTGACGAGCAATATCTGACGGCCAGCTATCGTGTCTATTTGTCTGAGGCAGACGCCAAGAAGGTCTTTGCTTATATCAAGCGCCAGCAGGAGTCTTCGCCGCTCTGGAATGCAGCAACGACAAACTGTACTGCCTTTATCGGCCGCATAGCGACGTTCATGGGCCTCAACGCTCCGTTTCATCTGCTAAAGCCTGAGGAATACGTCAACAAACTCAGAGAACTGAACGGGGGACGAAAAACGGTGCAGCTTGAACCAGGTCGAGGCTAAAATCCTCGGATTGAGTTCATCCACTCTTCCTTGCGTCTGGATGGGTGTGAGGTCTTCAAGAAATTCAAGCGAGCTTGTTCTTTGAGGATGCGGTTCGATACGACCAACCTTCGTGCGCTGCCTCGCCTAGTTGATGAATAGGCCGGGAGATCATGGAACGTCCGTGGCGCTGCGCTGCAAGGCAGCTCCACCTCCGCTTGGTCGTGGCTAAGCTCTTGTTGGAAACCGTTCTGAGGGTGAAGTCCTCCTTGGCGTAGTTGAGGAAGGTTCGCAGAACTTGTCGTCGCAGACGAAGATCACCGCTTAGGCAATGGTTCTGCGTCGAGGCCGAGCATCGACATCAATCGACCAGTGCACGTCGCGTACACGGCAGGATAATAGATGCTCTCCGCGCCGGATCGAGATCTGTACCATCAGCACGCTTGTCGCCGCCGATGTTGATTCGCGATCATGATCGCGGTGTAGCCGACCTTTGCGGCGGTCACGGCGCGTAAAGCTGCGTGTTGTCAAGTCGACAAGGGCTCTTTTAGCTTTGTGGAAATGGAAGAGGTGAGTTCACTTCGCTCCTATTCGAGCGCGGTGGATCAGACGCTTTTTTTGAGCTAAGCCGTCTGAGCCGCCTGGAACGGCGCGGGCGGCCGCTCTATTGCGGCATACTCAATGCCTGCAAGCTATCGCGCCGGTATTCGGGGGACGTGGATGCGGGTCCATATGATTGTTGCCGGCCTTATCCTAGCGATCATCGGGAAGGCCAGTGCCACGGTTGTCGATAAGGGAACCGACGCGCAAAAGTCTTGCGAGCTGCTTGTCAAGAACTCGCTTCGCAATCAGGACGAAGCTCGGTCCGCAGGCGCATGTGAGGGAATGATCGAGACCGCGATGCTCTTTTCACCAAATCTGCCCGCTGACGTGCGTGCATGCCCCCCCGCGCAAGGCAGCCCTTTGCAAAGTGCGAAGGTTTTTCTGCAGTATCTTGATAACAATCCGGATCGAGTGAATGAACCGGGGATCACCGTCGCGATCGAAGCATTCAGGGATGCTTGGCCCTGCCGTGGGGACGGTGCCGGAACTGGACCGAAAAAGCGTGCCCCAAAAAAATCCAATTAGAACGCGTATCTGCTGATACTAATACTAGCCTTACGGTCCGCGATGTTCGCGTCCGACCTGATTGATTCGCAATGCACTACTGCCGAGGTGCGCGAGCTGAACCGCAGTGCTCACCTCCATAACCAGCACTCAAACGCCTTATCGACGAGCGAAGCGACCCCTTGAGCCCCGATCAACAGCGGGGCATTGTGCCATCAACGCCCGGGCTGGAACAGCATGACAATCCCCTGCCGCGTCCTGATGATCTATCCGAAGTTCGTTCCGAATTCGTTTTGGAACTATGCGGAGGCCTGCGAACTCGTCGGCGCGAAGTATCCAACGGCGCCACTCGGCCTGATCACCGTCGCCGCTATGTTGCCGAAGCATTGGGACATCCGGCTCGTCAACCGCAATACCGAGGCGTTGACAGATGCGGACCTCGACTGGGCCGATCTTGTGATGATCGGCGGTATGCTCAACCAGCAGCCTGATGCCATCTATCTGATCGATCTCGCCCACCTGCGCGGCAAGCCGGTATGTGTTGGTGGGCCGGACGTCTCCTCCAGCCCGCATCTTTACGCGGACGCGGACTTCCAGGTGATCGGCGAGGCCGAGCAGGTCATCGAGCAGTTCATCGCCGCCTGGGAAAGCGGCGAACGCAAGGGCGTGTTCATCGCCGAGAAATTCACGATAGATGTCACGCTGAGCCCCATGCCTCGCTACGATCTGCTCAACTTCGATCACTATCTATACATCGGCTTGCAGTATTCGCGTGGCTGCCCGTTCACTTGCGAGTTCTGCGATATTATCGAGCTATATGGTCGCGTGCCGCGTACCAAGACCAACGATCAGATTCTCGCAGAGTTGCAGGCGCTCTACGATCACGGTTATCGCGGGCATGTCGATTTCGTCGACGACAATTTCATCGGCAACAAGAAGAACCTCCGCACCCTGATGCCGCGGCTCAAAGCCTGGCTGGAGGAGCACGACTATCCATTCGAGTTCTCAACCGAAGCCTCGATCAACATCGCGGACGACAGCGAGTTGTTGCAGGCAATGAAGGATGCGAACTTCTTCGCGATCTTCGTCGGCATCGAGAGCCCGGATCCCGAGACGCTCGTGCAGATGAAGAAGAAGCAGAACACCAGGCGCAACATCGCCGAGTGCATTCACAAGATTTACGGCTACGGCATGTTCGTCACCGCTGGCTTCATCGTCGGGTTCGATAGCGAAAAGGCCTCGATAGGACAGGCGATGGCCGACCTCATCGAGGAGGCGAGCATTCCAGTCTCCATCGTTGGACTGCTTTATGCGCTGCCTGGGACACAGCTTACACGGCGGTTGGCCGCGGAAGGCCGCTTGCACCAGGGCCATGACCTCATGAATGTCGAGCAGACGGGCGATCAGTGCACGCTCGGATGCAATTTCGATACTAAGCGTCCGCTTCGTGACATCCTTGCCGATTACAAGGCTGTGCTCGGGCACGTCTACAGTCCGGCAGCATATGCAGGACGGCTGTCGCGTCTCGCCGCCATGCTCGACCGGTCCGACCGACGCCGCGACCTGCCGGATGGCGACGTGCGCAAGAGGCTTGGCGGCATCGACAGCGTACACAAGATCATGCGGGCCCTGCCGAAGGTTCGCGAGCCGTTCTGGAAGACCTTCGTCGAAGTCGCGGAGACCAATCCGGGCGCGCTACGGTACATCGTGATGCTGATGGCGTTGTACATGCACCTCGGGCCGTTCTCGGAACGCGTGATCGGCGAGATTGACCGCCGCATTCCCGAGCTGGACCATGTACCTCCACTAAGGGCTACCGCAGTCAGTCAAGTGCTACCTCCAGCGACGGTGTAGCCACAGCCACTGATCGGGATATTCGCGGATCCAGCCCTCGATGACCGATGTGACCGCCTGCATCGTTCCCTGAATGTCAATTTGTCCGGCGGCATCGCGGACCGGCTTCACTTCTTCAGACAGTTCGCCACGAAAGCGCTGTCCGGGCAGACGGATGACGCGCACACCATGAATCGGGCACTCAATCTGCCGCAGCAGTCGCGCAAGCATCGGATTGGCCCTGGTCTTGCGGCCGAAGAAAGTAACCTCGACGCCGTTGGTCAGATACTGGTCGACCAGCATTCCAACGTGCTGGCCACTTTTAAGGGCCTCGGCAAGTCTTAGGGGCGCATCACGACCCGCGGGAATGAGCGTGCCCATTTTCACGGCGCGCATATCCTGGATGATGCGGTCGGCGGACGCGATGTTGGGTCGGCGATACAGGATCGCAGTATCCGACCCGTGCGCGACGGCTGCCAGGGCCGGAAGTTCCCAGTTAGCGAGATGACTCGCAAAGATCAGCGCCGGTTTGCCGTCGAGCCGCAGCTGCGTAAACAATTCATATGAGCGCCTGTCGATTTCGATGCAGCTAGCTTTGGGCCGTGCGGGATCATAGTTCCAGATGTGATCAAGATGCGCGAATTCGGCGCCGACTCGACCGAGATTGTCCCAGACGCCTGCGAGAATGGTCTCGATCTCTGCAGGCGATTTTTCCGGAAATGCGGCGGTTAGATTGGCTCGACCGATCTTTTGCTCCCGCATCATGGGCCCGATTGAGCGAGTGATCCGAGCGAATAAGTTGGCGGTCTTGGTTGGATCGAAATGGCGAGCGGCACGCAGTATTCCGATCGTCAACGCGCCCACCGCCGCTTGGCCCAGGGGCTTGGTCACGTCGCGAAGTTGGAGCCTGGTCCGCATTGCAACGACAACCTTGGCTTACAATTTCGGCTTCCACGGGCTTCAGCGCGCATCATCATGCCACCGATACGCGATGCGATCAAAGACACCGACGAGTTGCGCAGGGCGCGCCTCTCGAGTTCGCCTGCAACGGAGGATGAATCGTGCGGGTTCGATCGAGTGCTTCGCGCGTAACAATGAGCGTACCCAGGCGTGGGGTGCAGTCCAATCGCGACATCAGCTCCGAAGCCGATTGAGACGTGAGCAGCCGAAGCGATACTTCGGAGCTCGGGTCCTCGCTAGGACGTGGACTCATTAGCGCCGAGCCATAGCCTGATTGACGCGAGTTGCACGAAGGCAAGGTAATTGGCGGCAAGTTTGTCGTAGCGCGTCGCTACCCGACGACATTGCTTGATCCTGTTGAAGAACCGCTCAACTCGATTGCGAGCGCGATACAGGTAGGGACTGAAGCAGATCGGTTCGCTGCGATTGCTTTTCGGCGGGATGTTGGCCCATGCTCCTTTCTTGATCGCAAGTTCTCTAATCCAATCGGCGTCGTAGCCACGGTCCGCCAGCAGCATCGATCCAGGCTTCATGCGAGACAAGAGTTTTCCAGCAAGCCGATTGTCGTGGGCTTCCCCAGGCGTCAGCGCAACTCGGACCGGTAGGCCGTTTGTATCCACGACCGCATGAATCTTACTGGTCAACCCGCCCCGTGATCGCCCCATGCATTGTCTTTTATTCCGGTCGATGCAGGCTCCATGTTGATGCACGCGGACAATCGACGTGTCGATCATTTGCACAGCGGCATCGTGAGCGGCTGCCAAGGCCTTCATAATCGCCGCCCACACACCTGCTCGTCGCCAACGAACGAAGCGATTGTAGCAAGTGGTATACGGGCCGAAGGCGTCTGGTAGATCGCGCCATGGCGCCCCGGATCGTAGCACCCAGAAGATGCCATTGAGGACGCGACGGTCATTCACCCGCGGTACGCCGCGCGGCTTGTTGGGCAGCATCGGCCTGATGGCAGTCCATTCCTCGTCGGAGAGTTCGTAGCGCATGATTCGGCCCCCTTCGTTAGGGGATTTGAATCATGGCTCGGCAGTCAGGCTCAATGGGCGCCAGCCGACGGGATGGCCGCGATGTGCCCGAAAGCGGACGCATTATGCTCACTCTGAGTTTTGTCGAGTTTGACCCGGAACGGACGTCTGGCGCATGACTAGCTGGCGACTGCGCACCCCAATTTGTGCCGAACATGCGATTGCGCCGTGTGCGGTTAGCCGAGGTACTCGGATAGGATGTTGTTCGTGCCACAGTTCGTCGTTTTTTGCGAGGACCTCGCGGAAAGCAGTTGGCCTATGACCGACATCGAGCTACCCCTTGCTTATGAGCAAGAGCAGGAGTTTCCGGCTTGTTCTGATCAAGCCGTCACATTACGACGACGATGGCTACGTCATTCGATGGTGGCGCGGCGGCCTGCCTTCGAACTCATTGGCCTGCCTTTACGGCATCGCGCTCGATTGTCGTGAACGCCAGGTTCTCGGGCCCGATTTCGACATCGAGATCGACGCCATCGATGAGACCAACTGGAAGGTGCGTGTCGCGGATCTGGCGCGCGCAATCAAGGCCGCGGATTCCGGTATGGTGATGCTGGTCGGAGTCCAGTCCAATCAGTTTCCCCGATCGCTTGATCTGGCGAGACGGTTTCGCAAGCTCGGAATCCACGTTGCGATCGGCGGCTTCCATGTGTCCGGCACCCTCTCGATGCTGCCGGAGCGCGATCCCGGCGTTCAGGAGATGATGGACCTCGGTGTGTCGGTCTTCGCAGGCGAGGCCGAGGGACGGCTGGAGGAGCTGTTGCAGGACGCGGCCGCCGGGCGATTGCAGCCTCTCTACAACTACATCGACGATCTGCCGCACCTGGAGAGCCAGCCATTGCCGATCATTCCCCGCCAGCAGATCCGGCGGGTTATCGGCCACACCACGAGCTTCGACGCCGGGCGTGGCTGCCCGTTCCAGTGCTCGTTCTGCACCATCATCAACGTGCAGGGCCGCAAGTCGCGACGCCGCAGCGCCGACGACATCGAGGCCGTGATCCGCGCCAACGTCGCCCAGGGCGTCTTCGCCTTCTTCCTCACCGACGACAATTTTGCGCGCAACAAGGATTGGGAAAGCCTGCTCGACCGCATCATCGCGCTGCGCGAGAAGGAGGGCTGGGACCTTCGCTTCACGATCCAGGTCGACACGCTTTGCCACAAGCTACCGAACTTCATCGAGAAATGCGCCAAGGCCGGCGTCCGGCGATGCTTTATCGGCCTCGAAAACATCAACCCGGACAGTCTGCTCGGCGCCAAGAAGCGGCAGAACAAGATCACCGACTATCGCGAGATGATGCTGGCCTGGAAGAAGGCCAGGATCATGACCGTCGGCGGCTACATTCTGGGCTTTCCCAACGACACACCGGAATCGATCGTTCGCGACATCGAGATCGTCAAGCATGAGCTGCCGATCGACATGCTGGAGTTCTTCTTCCTGACACCACTGCCGGGCTCGGAGGATCACAAGACGCTCTATATGAAGGGCGTCGCGATGGATACGGACCTCAACAAATACGACCTGGACCACGTCACGGTCGACCACCCCGCCATGTCCAAGGCGGACTGGGAGCGGGCCTGTGAGCTCGCCTGGAACACCTATTACAGCTGGGAGCACATCGAGACCCTGATGCGGCGTGCCGCGGCCATGGGCAACAATGTCGGCAAGATCGGGACCTACGCGCTTTATTTCAAAGGCTACCATCCCATCGAGCGGGTCCATCCGCTCGAAGGGGGGGTGCTGCGGCTCAAGAGCCGCGACGAGCGGCGTCCGCATCTGCCGGTCGAGCCGGCCTGGTCGTTCTATCCGCGCTATGCCGCCGAGACCGTCGTGAAGGCCGCGCAATGGGCATCGCTAGCGCTGCGCCTCCACCGGCTGGCGCGCAAGGTCAAGTCGGATCCGCACCGGCTCACCTATGTCGATGAGGCGATCACACTGCTGCCCGACGAGACCGAGAATCTGGACTTGTACAAGACCCGGTCCAGCCAGGCATTTCTCGATCAGCGGCGACATATCGAAGAGGCGCAGAAACCTAAGTTGGCCGTGCGGTAGTTGCCAACTCGCGTTAGTTGATTTCTCGAGTCGCCGCGAACCATCGTATCCTCACGGATTCACGGACAAGCGACGTCCGTTTGCAGCGAACAGCCCCAAAACATCCACTTCGGCTTTTGGTCCTCACGCGAAGTCCGGCTTGGCTCTGAAATCGTCAGCTTATTGGGGTAGACCGGAAGTGACTGGCCGACTTCCAGACCGCCGCTCATGACCCAAACCGGAAGCCGCGCCTGCTCGTGATGGCTGTTATTTCGCCGCGCAGCAACGGCGGCTGGCCGCAAGAAAATCAACCGGGGTGTATAAAAAGGAACATCCTGCGCGACCTTTTCGTGCCCCAATGCTGCAAGCTCCGATATGGAGCCGCAGAAAGAGACGATGCACTCTTAGGCGGCTTGGTTCTCTCTGCCGGAACAGGCCCTAAGGCGACCTCAGTTGGAGCCTCTCGCGCTCTATCCTGGCGGAATAGGGCGATCTCAGGCCGACAAGACAAATAGGCACACAGACCAGACAGCTTTTGTTGGTGACACGGCCATGGTGGACAATAGGGAGTAGGTGCAATGAGAGTCTCCTCGATTGTCGGACTGCTGTTTGCAGCAGTGATGTTGGCGATCATTCCGGTCTCGCCGCAGGTGACACCGCGCGGCGTGGAGTTAAGCGTTGATCAAGCGCAGGCCGTCACGTACCGGCGCGCCCGCGTGACGGCGCGTCGTGTCGACCGTCGCGATTACCGCTATACGCGTCGCGCCGTGCGGCGTGGTGTTTATTAACGGAGCGCGATAGGCAAGGGTGTTGGCGCGGGCAGAGAGCCAGAACCGGTTCCAGTCGTCGCAGCGCGCGAGGCATGCTATGACCCCTCTACCAGCGGGCGACGCGTTCCTTACGGTCGCCATTATGAGTGCCACTTTCCTGACAGAGGTCGCTCTTTTCATCCTAATTGGAATGATCTGAAAGGAGCGCAAGTGGCGGCGGCTCCCGTTAAAGTCTGCTCAGTCGGGCATAGCGGACAAGATTGGTGCAGGTTTGGTATCCGGGCGATCAGCGCGATCGAAAGCGCTTGACGCCGGTGGTATGATTTCCGCGATGTGGCCGTACTGCATGCATGCCCGAATTGATGTCGCCACGCATGCCCGAATAGATGGAGAAGGTCGGGTCCGCGGCTAATGCCGCGGCGGGTTCCCATGCCGAGGCGGGCGTCGCAAGGAGCGCGGAAAAAACGAGCGCTGCGCCCAAAACTTTGAAGCTGGTCATGGTATCCTCTTGTTTACTGGCGTGCACGATGCGCGTGCTGTCCATTGACATGAATGACAGTTAGGCGTTGGCATTCCCCTCGCGCAGGGGTGGCGCAATCACGCTTCGTCGATCGGCGTGATGCTGATGTCGGCAACCGGCCGCGTTTCGCAAAGCCGTTGAAAACCTCTCTCCGGACTGTGAATAGAATTTTAGCCGCCGATGGCGCGTACACGCGCAACGGCGCGTGACGAGCGCGGGCCGGAATTTGTGATCGATTCCTCCGCCGACCTCGCGCAGCGGTAAACGACCATGAACAAATATTTCAATTTAAGCCGCCGGTCGCTCCACCCATTTCCAAAGCAAAGGCCAACGCAAAGAGGACTGCGGAGATCCGGTCACTCATTATCTGTCACCTTGGCAACCAGACCCTATCGAAACCTGCGTCCCCTCGTCGGGCCGAGCTTGATCTATCTCAAGTCCCTGAGCGGCGATTGGCGTTGGTTGGCTTGCCCGATCGGACAGCCAGGTCCGATGTTCGGGGGGCACACAGCGGGCAACGCACGCCGAATGAAGTTGTCGCGATCAGATGGATAGCCGCAATGGATTCGCTTTGTCGGAGGTGAAAATGAAGCGAGCCGTCCTCATGACGACCATTGTCGCTCTCGGGGTGATCCAGGGGACACGCGCCGAGCCCCAGGCCGCCCAGTGTTCGTCCTTCTACATCTCGGAAATCAATCTCGTATCGACGGCCGACGGCGAGGCCGGGCACGTTCAGACCTTTGTGGGGGTTGGCCCCTCCAAGGAAGAGGCAGAGAAGAGCGCCCTGGGATGGTGCTCGCATATCAGGTTCGATCTTGAGACCTGTTTGAATTCGGATCGCCTGACCGCTCGCAACTCTCCGTCAGACGGAGGTGACGCCGCACTTCATCTCAAGTACATGAAGGCAATTGCGCGCATTACCGGCTGCAGTTAGAGCGCGTTCGCGAGCGATCGAACGCGCTTGATCTATATCAAGCAGCTCGTGGCCATCTTGCTGCAGGTAACAGACGACGTAGAGCCCAGGTCAATGTTTCGGGGGCGCACCGGAGCGACCGGCATGCCACTGGCGGCATATTTCTGGAAGGTCGGAGCAGTGTTGCTCGCACTGCTCTTTGTTGCAGATTATTGGCTGCCGAGGGCCCCGACCGTCGATCAGGCGGCTGCGGACCGGCCGGCCATACGTATCCACTCAGATCGCAAATGGCCCGAGCGTATTGTCTTCGATACCCAGTCGCCGGTGATCGTCGCCGCTGCGCCCGTGGCCGAGGCGACCGAGGTCGCAACTTCATCGGATGTGGCCGAACCGCCCGTTACCGTCAGACAGAGCCCGGCGGTGGCGAATTCTTTCGCGATGCTGCCGAAACAGGATACACGCCCGCCTGAAACCGTCGATCGCAAGCGACAACGCAAGATGTTGCATGTTGCGGCTCGACCGAGGCGAAACGTCCAGCCGCAGATGCTTCTGGCGGCACGACAAGGGCAGTTCGGCTGGTTCGGCTTCAGAACCTGGTGATCGGCGTCCGGTCGGGACCTGTATCTCGCTCAGCGTTCCATTGTTCATCGACAAGCCAAGCTTGGATGCGGGACGACGGAATGAGTTGCTTGGGGACGTGCGGATTGATCGTGCCCGCAAATACTACGAGACCTTCGTCGAGCTTTGCACGAACGAATGCCTTGGCCTCTGCTTCCGTAGCGAAGGTCCTTGTTTCCCGAGGGCTCCGCTGCTTCGGCAGCGTGCCGCGTTTACGAACCTCGAAGGTGACATACCAAGTCGGCGTCATCGCACGCACCAACTAATCGCCCTAGCCCAGTCGGTCTCTTATTTTGGTGCGGGTATCACGAAGCTGGTTGATCTGAATCAAGGTCGCGGTGACGGGCGGCAGGAAACACGGATAATGTTCGACGGAGTTAACGCACAGCCCAGCTCACCCTTGATGTACGTCAATGTCGCTCATCTCTCCGCGCACACGCTATCGTAAGCCGTAGGAATGCGGCTTTTGCTACCCTTGGAGGACCATCATGAAGGCTAAGATGCGACTTTCGATCAAGTCAGTGACGGTTACAGGAATCGCTGCCAGCGCACTTCTGGGACTTGCAGGGGCCACACTTGCTCCATCACCGGCCCGCGCGATCGTGTATTGCCAGTACGTCGACTATCCGGTGGGTTGCGTTGCCCGGGCTGGCGTTGCCCTCCGGCCACGGCCCGTTGCGCGCGCTGCAGTCCGTCATAACGTCGGCGGCAATGCCAATGGTGGCGTTAATCGCGTCGGAGTGCGTCGATAGAGGATTTGCCTGCGGGCCACCAGCCTTGGTAACCAACCTCGTGACCCGCGGTAGCATTCAACACTACTTCTCGGCCATGCAGCGTGCCTCCCTTTGCATGTCGGTTATTGGCCCATAGGCGGCCCCGGCCGAGCGTGGCGCAGTGGTCCGGTTTCGCGTGACGAGCCGACCGAGTTGGGCCCCCGATCTCAACGTCCGCCCGTGACCCTGGCTGTCGGATATCGTTTTCGAATTGAAAGAGGCGACGATTGCGCCGCCTCTCCTTGTGGTCCGCGTGCTTACTGGCAGACGTACATGATTCCGTCACCGCCCTTGATCAAGGTGCCGGGCGTGCAACCAATGCCATTGAGCTTCAGCTATCCCAACCGTCGTAGCAGGTGTAGGAAGCACGCCCAAAGACCCCCACAGCCGTCGTGCCGTACCCGGTCGTGCCGCCGGCACCACACCAGGGGCCGCCAGCGTAGTAGGCCCGCACTGCGTACCAAGGCAGACCGGACTGATCGGGTATGTAGTGACTATAGGGATACGGGCTGACATAGAGCCGCCTCGCTTGGGCACTCTCAACTGACAGCGAAATCCCGCGCTGCTCAGACCAGTCAACGGTGAACAGTGTCGCAAAGGCGATAACCGAAGTTACAATTGCAAAATTTCTGAAAATCATCCGCTTCATCGTTTTGCTCCTATCCTGTCTCGCCCCCTTTGCTTAAGGAGGCCCGTCGGTTGATGCCGACATTGACAAAGATCAAGGGGCTTGACCTAACTCGTGACCAAATTTCAACGTGAATCACGGAGTTTATGCACGCAACCGTGCACAAAGTCAGTCGAGAGATGTTGCTGCGTCGCGCTCTTTGGTGTGTTTGCTCGGTGTTACGTCGAGGCTGAAGTGAGGCTGGCGGATCGCTTCGGGCGGCACCTGAAAGAAGGTAACAGCGCCAATGTTATCGGAAGTCGGCAAAGATTTCGAAACGACAACCAAGTGAGCGATGTCGCCTCTTGGCCGATTGTGTTGCAAAAGTCGGAAGTTGCAGGGCTCAAGCTTCTTCGCGAAAACACTAAGCAGCGAGCGATCGCTGATTCGTATGACCTCAATCGCGTTACCGAAGTCGCCTGTGAATTTTGCGTGAGGCCGTGAGGTCCCTCGCATCTTGTACGCGAAAGTCGCGCCCACGGCCCGCAGAATTTTGGTCATCGGCGAAAATCGACTTTTGCAACAATATCGGCCCTTCAGCGACCTCGGCAGACGTCCGCTTTCCCGCCGCTGTTAGGGGTTGAGCGGACATAAGGCGGCCAGCTGCTTAATGAGTACACAGCCTAGTCACGTGAATCTAAAGTTCGCCACATAAAGTCCGCTGAGCTTTATAGCAGAAGCGTTTGACGGAAGCCAAAATCTGGTCTGCGGACTTGGTCCATTTGAATGGCTTCGGTTTTCTGTTGTGCAGGTCGATGAAGGTACGGATGTCGGCCTCGAGCTGCCTGACGGAGGTGTGAACACCTCGCTGGATCTGTTTTCTGGTGAGTTCAGCGAACCAGCGCTCGACCTGATTGATCCATGACGCGGAAGTCGGCGTGAAGTGGACATGATAGTGCGGCCGACGGGCGAGCCACGCTTTGATCTTAGGTGTTTTGTGGGTGGCGTAGTTGTCCATGACGAGATGGACATCGAGGCCTTCAGGAACTTGAGCATCGATCCCTTTTAAAAACTTCAAGAACTCGACTGCCCGGTGCCGCTTATAGCATTTGCCGATGACGAACCCCGAGGCGACATCGAGCGCGGCAAACAGCGAGGTCGTACCATGCCGCACATAACTGTGCGTGCGCCGTTCCGGTACGCCCGGCATCATCGGCAGGACCGGCTGCTCGCGATCCAGGGCCTGGATCTGGCTTTTCTCATCGATACTGAGGACAAGGGCTCGGTTCGGTGGGGACAGGTAAAGGCCGACGATATCGCGGACCTTGTCGACGAACAGCGGGTCGCTCGACAGCTTGAATGTCTGGCTGCGGTGCGGCTGCAGGCCGAACGCCATCCACATTCGGCGGATCGTGGTGTGGGAAAAGCCAGTTTCCCCAGCCATTGAGCGGATCGACCAGTGCGTCGCGTCGGGTGGCGTTGTACGCAATGTCCGCTCAATTACCTCAGCAACCTGATCGTCGTTGATGGTTCGAGGGCGGCCAGGGCGGGCCTCGTCAAGCAGGCCATCACAGCGATCCTTCAAAAATCGGCGACGCCACTTGCCAACGGTGTGTTCGTGGAGGCCGAGTTCGGCAGCCACGGACTTGCTTGGCAAGCCATCCGCACACCGCAGGATCGCGCGGCAGCGCTCAGATAGCGATCGGGCAACGCGATGACGACGAACTTGCCTCTCCAAGTACGCCCGCTCCTGCGGACTAAGCACCAACGGCGCGATCGGCCGGCCTCGTTCACCTGCATTCGCCACGAGCTCTCTCCTCTGTAGAGATTCGAGCTATCAACTAATGTGGCGAACTTGCGTTCCAGATGACTAGTTCTCAAGCCAGACACTCATGCCCGGCTCAAGGTCTGTCGAATCTCCCTTGGGATCGAGGCGTAAGCGCAGCGTATTGCGGTCATGATGGCCGATGACACGCTCTGCCTGCCAGGTGGCAAAGTAAGCGTTTCGGGGCCGTCGGGGCAGCTTCTGACCCAAGGCGACATTCAACGTCTGGAGTGATTTCCAGCTTCTGTCTGATCTTCGGATGCTAGCCGGGGAAGTCGCGGAACTCCTTGACGAGATTGAACGGGATTTTCCACCCGGCGCCTCCCCCGCGCATCAGCATCTTGATGTCTTCCGCCCTGTTTTCTTTTCCGGTTTTCGGATCGGTCTCCAGCGTGTGGCCTTGGCTGTCCCAAGGTTTGCTCGCGCTCTTCGAGTAGTAGCCGAGAAAATGGCCGGATTCATGGGCAGACGTGTTAGGCCCGCGTTGCGAGCTGATGAAGGCAAGGTCCAGCCCGCGAGCAAACGAGCCATTGGCGAGGCCGCCATTGGACCAAACCTTATCGACGCAGAAAATGGTTAGATGGGCGCCCTGAACTTTGTGTTTGACGAAGATGCCCTTCAGTTTCTCGACGTCGATCACATCGGGAAAGGTCGCCAGGCTCGCATCCTTCATGCCAGTCGCATTGGCGATCTCCTGTTTGATGGCAGCCTGCGAGTCGTCGATGACCAGCCAGTCGCTTGGCACCCGCTCGAAGCGGATGTTGGCCTGCGGCCTCCATATATTGTTCATCGTCAGCAATTCGTCTTGCTCGTTGCAGGGCTTCTTGGCGTGAAACGCCGGAGCGCCGCCACTCCCCGGAACCATGACATTGCGGAACGCCACCTTGATCTTGATTTCCGGTAGCACCACGACATAGAGCTTGGCTTCGATCTTCCGGCCGGCCGAACGGGCCACCACCTCCAGGCCGGGAAAACCAATCGGCTTAATCCGGCCATTGATCTCGAAAAACCGTGCATCGCCATTGAAGGTGGCGGGAAGTGACGCCGCCCTGAGCTGCGGATCGATATCGGGTTTGGAGAAGGTTTCTCTGGCCTGCATGACGCGTCTAAGGGTATCGGCGCCATCGATCTCCTTGATCCCGAGGGCATGGGCGTTAGGATCGACTTTGAGCTTTCTTCCGGGATCGATCAGCGCCACGATGTTGGAGCCGCCGAACGGCACCACCATGCCCGGCGGGCTGCGGCGCTCATCGATGCCGGAGCGGCGGAAAACCTCTTGAAAGGCGGCCATGTCTGGTTCTCCTGTCTTAGTTCGGTCCGTCAACGCGAAATCTTGCGCGCGGAAATGAGAGCCTCCTTCGGCGGCGGGAAAACAATCTGGCCGGTCCCCGCGGCGAGATGCAGAAAATTTCGGCGGCGAAGTTTCATGGCCAGTTCCTCCGCAACAATTTGGCACGGACGGCAATAGGCGTAGCCTACCCCGCTTTCCGGAGAGCGCGGAAGGCCAATCAATGTCCGCTAATGGCCCTGTTGAGGGCGCCCGCACCTCGCCTTTGAACTTCCCCGACCGCTCACGTCACTACTAGTCATAGCCGTGGTGGGAGCCGACGCTCCCTCCAGTGCTCAGCTTTGGGCAGGCCACGCCAGCAATGGGAGAAATTGCCATGGGACGCGCGCCGCAGCCACTGCCGCAATACACGCCGCCGGGCCCGGTGGAACAGATGCCGAATATGGCGACGCAACCGCAGTGCTCGCCGCTTGCCAAGGTTCACAGCGCCGCCGTCTTTCCCTACGTGGCCAATGAAGTCGCGACGTCCCGCACCGAGGTCGGCCATCTCGGTGTGGACGTCAGTCTGGTCCCGCCGGCCGGCATCTGCCAATATCTCATCATCTGGGATTTCGGCGTCGACTGGCGGCATCTCAAG
Organism: Bradyrhizobium sp. S3.7.6; assembly: GCF_054061875.1. Classification (NCBI taxonomy): domain Bacteria; kingdom Pseudomonadati; phylum Pseudomonadota; class Alphaproteobacteria; order Hyphomicrobiales; family Nitrobacteraceae; genus Bradyrhizobium; species Bradyrhizobium sp. S3.7.6. The sequence goes on from NZ_JBSSEQ010000001.1 coordinate 2,928,486, forward strand.
AACATCGCCAAGCGCGATCCGCTGTTGGCAGCGCAGCTCATCCGATTTGAGACCGACAAGTCGTTGCAGTTCCAGATCGTCGGATACAGCGACAGCACCGGCGGCGAACGGAACAACAGCTTCCTGCGCACGGGCCGGGCCAAGAACGTCTTTCACCTGTTCGGCCCAAGCGCCCGCTCGCGCGTCTTCTCCGTCAAGCCCGCCTCACACTACGAGTATCTGAAGGACAACACGACCGTGATGAACAGGGCCGCCAATCGCGCTGTGGTCGTCGAAATCTTCGGCGGCGGCGGCGGGACGATCTAGCCACCTTCCACAACGCGAACGGAGGGGCGGGCGGCTCCTATTGGTGCAGTACAGCGTTTCAGCGCTTGCGGAGCCTGGCCGGACCACTATTGCTCGACCACGCAAGGGAGGTAGGTCATGCCACTGACCGAAGGCGACGTCCTGGACACACTCAGTGACTCGGTCGCGCTTGGTATCGAGTTCTACGTCGACAAGATCCATATCAAGGGCGAATACTTGACGACAGTTCGCGATCACATTCGCGCCGGCAATATATTGGTGAAGGGCGGCACTCAGGATCTCGCCTTCTACGATCAGGTTACGGATGTTCTGTTGACGCAGAAGAAGTCGCCGCCCGCAAATGATAGCGATCGGGCGCTGCTCCTGCATGAGTGCGTCCACGCCATGATCGACGTCTATGATCCTGACGGCGCTGTTACGCGCCACATGGGCGAACTGGCGGCCTACCTCACTCAAACCACATATAGCGTTCGCAAGAATCCGTCGTCTAACCGCAACGGCACCGCCCCCTGGGACAAATTCTGGGGCGACCTCTACGCCACGGTGCGCGCCAATAAGCTCGACACCAGCGCGGGCAACGGCGTCCGGATCCCGTCGGCGACGCTCGAAAATCTGCGCCGGCAACTCGCAGCGCTGCCTTTTGTGAACTATGGAGATTTCACAAAAGAAGCGACGGGCGTATCGGATGGGCTGACCCGCAGGAACCTATTTCTGTCGAGCGATGAACCCGTGTCGATGCGATCATCGAGCGTTTCCCACGAAACTTATGTTGATCCGAGCGATGACTATTTGATGCGCACCCTGATGGAGGCCTACGCGAGCGCCGATGTTAGAGGCTATGGCAGCCGCCTGCGCCGGCTACGTCGTGATTTTCTCTATTGCTCGCTGTCTCGCGCCCATGAGCTCCGGAAGAGGTTTTCGGTGCGGAAGCGTGGAGACCGGCTCTCCGAACTGTTTCACGATCGCCTGTCGCATGGCGGCCGCGCAATTCTTCTCCGTGTGCTTGCGCTGCGAAGCTGACCAGCACGCAAGTCGGAAAAATACTTTTGAGAGGAAGAATGCGCGACCGCACCGCGTCGAATGCTCGGCGTGTCGGTGCTTCAGTTAAGTAGACTCCCGACCACTCCCCTGCAGCGGGTTCTAGTCCAGGTGCCTTGCGCGCAGATCTTGAAGGTCCTTTTTCAATGCCACAAGATCCAGCCCGCGAGGAAAAGTGAGGCGTCCAGAGCGGATCACGAGCCGGACGTACGGATAGCGCTCCTCGGCAAGCATCGGAGAACTGATTTTGTATTTGTGCCAATCTTCAACGATGTGTGCCTGTTGCTCGACGTTGTATGAGTCCCAGGAATCGCCCGGCGTGTACTCGTAGCCGGAACCGATTGTCTGCGTCCAGAACGAGCGCGCCATCGTCCAGTTTGAATCGTTGAACGCCTGCCACACATGGGTCATTTCGTGCACGAAGAGGTCGCAAATGCGACCGAAGTCGTCGCACAAGAGACCGAAGGTGGGGCTAGGCGATGCCAGGTTACTGAACGCGACACTGCCAAGATTGATGGCATACCGCATGCTCGGCACCATGGGATTGCCTCCCCTGAAGAACGGTCCATCGTTCGTCCACGGTCTTCCGCCTGCTCCCAGGCCATTGGTAATCGCAATTGTCTCCCACGGCGGCAGCGTCGGGCCAAAAACGTTGCGCGCGAAATCCCGTTCGCTCACGTCCAGCACGCGCGCGAAGTCGGGTCGGCTTCCTTCACATTCCGGCGGGGTCGGAGCCGCTGGGGTGGGCGCAACCGGTGGAGTGGGCGCAATCGGCGGGGGAGGCGGCGTACCTGGCGGCAGATAGATGAATCCCCCTCGCCATCCACCTCTCCCGCCCGTCGTACCGGAGGAAAACGCAAAATTTTGGCGATCGGGCGACATCGCGCGGCAGCCGACATACTCGGCCAGGTACCAGTTCACCTGGCGTGTGGCTTGTTGGAAATCGCGCTGCTTGACGAGCTTGACGCCCGGAAAATTGAACTCGATGAGGTCCCAGGGGGCGATGCCGATCCGCTTGGCAAGGGATATCCAGGTCTCGCCTGCCGTCACCGCATGCCGGATTCCCGCGGGCGGTACATAGCTTTCGACGACGGGCTTCAACGGCCTTTCCTGGTTCGGCAATGTAAGACCTCCCCCGCCGATTCCTGCGGAACTACGCGTTCTCGCCACCAATACTTATTGGTCGCCGCTACCTCGAGGCGGTTCGATGGTTCCATTCATTTGGGCCACCAACTGGCAGTGGCAAATCGAAGAGCCTCATTCGTAGATTGGAGGCGTAGACACGAAGCAATGTCGAACGAGCGATATCCGCTTTAGCGCCGGCCTTTTGGCTTCGAGCCGAGCAGATCATGCGTGCCGCTGATGCTCACGGTTCCGGAGCACTCGAAACCGCCGAAAAGTCCGCAGGAGCCCGTGACCGTAACGCGCAAGTCTTTGCGCTGGTACATGTCGACCGAAATGCCCACGCGCGAAAAGTCGTTCGCGCTGTTCGGCAGGATCAGATCGATGTGCTCCGCGGCCCATTGCGGTATATGCTTGTTGCTCTTCCAGAACAGCTCATTGCCGGCGTGATGCACGAAGTTCGGTCCGACCGTAAGGGCGCCGTCCACGCCTTCGAATACGAAGCCTGTTTCGTCGATGTGCACGTTCACCCGATCAGGTGCTACGGCGAAATGCAACGAGGTGATGTCCTGGGGCTGCGGGTCCTTGCCGAATTGCGAGCTGTAGGCGTCGCTCCATTGTCCGCGGTCGCGCCCGAGCCCGAAGCCATGGCGGCCCGGGAGATCCCGCGTTGAGAGCGGCCTGTCCGACAGCTTTGGGCGCCAGATCTCCCGGAACCCCTTGCCGATCGTTGCCGCCATCGACAGATCGAGGGCCCAATGCGACGCTTTCTCCCGGCTTTGCCCTTCGGCGAAGGCGTCGAATCCGTCCGTCGTCTTGGCAATGCGCAGCTTCTTGATCAGCTCTTCCCAGTCCTTGGGCAGGAAGGTGACGCCGTCGAGCGTGGTCGTCGCGGCAGCGACACCATACTTCTCGAGCTGGTGCCGGATGTAGGGCTTCTCGTCATAAAGGCGCACATCCGGGTTGGGGCCGGCAAAATAATTCTTCAAATCGATCTGCGGCCGCAGCATGGTCAGTCGTGCCGCGATCTTCCGGTAAGTGTCGGTCGTCGTCGGATCGGTCGTCGTCATGGGGCGCACTCCGAGGCAATCCTCGCCCCAAATTGGTCTCGCCCTCGGGTTCAATGCCGGCTCGTTCGACCAAGCTGCCGCCCGGCCCAGGTTATTCGAATTCCTATCGCGCCGGTGCAATGACTGTTTGAACCTGCTGATCGGAAACGGCGACCACCAACCGTGGGGTAGTGCGAACAACGAGGACGATCAAATGTCACTGCGGAGCAGGGTATTGGACGTACTCCATGGCCCGGCGGTCGCACGCATGCGCTTCCGGTTTCCGATCCGCGGCAGCCATGTGACGATTGCGCCGCAAACGTTCCATCACGTCGCCCGCGCGATCCGGTTGGGGCAGGTCACCGTCAGACCTCCGACGGATCTCGCGGCAGGCGTTGCTGCACAATACAACGATGTCGCGAGAACCAGGGCGGACGGCACGGCGGTTGCGGCAAACACGCTGGAGGTCGTGTCGGCAGCGGGGCGGATGGACGAGGCCTATATCGTCCACGAGAGCCTGCATGCGGCATACGATCTGTTGCGTACAGGCCTTGATGCCAATGCCGAAGAGGCGTCTGCCTACGTCTGCACGGCGCTCTATTGCCGCATGACAGGCCTGCCCCGCCCTCGCTGGGCCAACGGGCCGATCTACGCCAATGCCGCAGAGGTCGCCCGAACGCTGCTGTCCCAGTATCAGAAGGGCGATCCCGGGATTCCCTGGGTCGGCGAGCATGAATGGAAGATGCTGCGCGCAGGTGTTGGCCTTGATCCGGTCTATGCCAGCGGACCCGGCGGTATTCTCACGGGATGGCTCCTCGGCCAGCAATATACCCACGACGGCTAGAGTGCCGGGCCGCATCCGCTGCAGGAAATGGCACGAGCTTCCAACTCCTGCCGTTCATCGCCAACGGAGCCGACGCACTTGAGCGCATCACGCGACCAGCAGGCCCAGCTTGCCGACCATCGCAAGCGAGCGCTGAACGCTTTCTCGCGTTGACAGCAATAACGGCTCGGCAGGCTGCCCGGCATTATCCTTCTGGTCTATCCGGATGGTCGGGCCGAATTTTTCCGTCATTTCGGCCGTGATCTGGTCGATGGTCCGCGCTCCGTCGAGCAATTGCAGGAAATCCCTGGTCCGGTCGTCCTCCAACTGCACCGTTTGGTGGAGGAGGTTGGTGACGAGCGGACCTGTTTGCGCTTGTCTTCGCGCGAGCAGGCTCGCCTGCGGATGCTCGGTAGCTTCCTTCAACAAAAAGGGACGCGACAGCAGGAACGAAACCTCGCCGCTGCAAGCCAGGATGAACATCGCCTCCGTCAACACCTTTTGGTCATCATCCGCCCGCCGGTCGCCCAGCAGCGCGCGGGCCCCATCGAGCAGCTCGTCGAATGATAATGCTCGCGGCCAGGCCCGGCCCAGACATAGATGCGCGGCCTTCAAGAGCGGATTGGTTACCGTGACCCTGCTGCCGTCCTGGTTCTCGAATTCCATCGCGGAATCGTCGGTCACGCAGGCGTCGGGGTCGACCGGGTTGGTCGTGCTCAGCAAATGGAACCGGGTGACGAAATCGAGGTCGACCTGGCGGGACAGCGAAATGCTGTCGTGGCAGAGCAAGGTGCGCCGAAAGCCGTTGCCGTCGATGAAGTCCTGATATTGATCGCGCGCCATGAACTCGCTTTCCGGGAAGCGCTGCAGCGTCGCGCGAACCTCCTCGGAATAGCCGGCAAGATAGCGTCGTGAAAAATCAGCATCGCCCAGATATTGCAGGCCATGGCGGCTTGCGTCCTCGGCGACCTCATGCAGCAAGAACGCCTCGGCACCATCATCGAGATCGTCGTGAAACAGAAGCTCGTCGGGGGACTTGAGGACGCGGTTGTACTGGTCGCGCATAACTGCGCCGTGCACCGAGTTGGCCTTCGAGCCGTCGCTCAGGAACTTCAGGATCGCGCGGGCCTGTCCGACCTTCTCCTTCATGCCGGTGAGACGGCGGGTGTGATACCGCATCATGTCGCGGACCATGTCGCGAAGATGCGAGAACGGGTGCGCATTGTAGCTGACGTAGCAGACCCCGCGGGGAGCCAGGTTCTGCTTGAAGATCATCATCATCTTCTCGCGCACCGCCGGCGGCACCCAGGAATACACGCCGTGTGCGATGATGTAGTCGAACTCCCCGAAGCCTGCGTCGACATTCATGATGTCGCAATGGAGAAGCTTGATGTTGCTCAGGCCCAATGTGGCGATGTTTCGCTGGCCGCGCTCGATCGTCACGCCGCTCAGGTCGACACCGACGAATTCGCTGATTGGATATTGAAAGGCCATCGGCAACAGGTTGCCGCCAACGCCGCAGCCAAGCTCCAGCACCCGGCAACGCTCGACCGGCGCTGACTGCATGCCGTAAACGGCAGCAATGGTAGCAAGATGGTTCGGATGAGTGAGCCCGTAGACGTGGCCGGGGTAGTAGACCTCGTCGTATGGCGTGGGACCGGCGTTCGGGTGGCGATGCTCGGTTTGAATGTTCATCGTCCTCAGTTCCACGAATATGCGAACTTGTCGTTCTCGATCGAGACCCGCGCTTGCTTGATTTCTTCCTTGGCAAGCGACTTGCTAAGGAACTCGCGCGACAGCTCCGGGAGCAGGGTGTTGGTGATGATGTTGTCAATCATTCGCCCGCCGGAATCCGGGTCGTTGCAACGTGACACAATGTGCTCCACGACCGCGTCATCGTAGTCGAAGGACGCGTTATGATTGTCGCGGAGGCGTCGTCCGATCCGGTCGAGCTGTAACCGAACGATCCCGGCGAGCATCTCGTCGGATAGCGGGAAGTACGGTATCGAGACGATGCGTCCGAGCAGCGCTGCGGGAAACACCTTCAGCAGTTCCGGCCTCAGCATCTTGGCGAGCTCTTCCGGCTCGTTGCGATACTTTGGATCGCGCGAGAGGCCCATGATCAGATCGGTGCCGACGTTGGTGGTAAGGATGATCAAGGTGTTCTTGAAGTCGATCCGCCGCCCGTTGCCGTCCTCCATGGTTCCCTTGTCAAACACCTGGAAGAAGATCTCGTGGACGTCGGGATGAGCTTTCTCCACCTCGTCGAGCAGGATGACACTGTAGGGCTTGCGCCGGACAGCCTCGGTGAGGCGTCCACCTTCGCCATAGCCGACATAGCCGGGAGGTGCACCCTTCAAGGTCGAGACGGTGTGCGCTTCCTGGAACTCCGACATGTTGATCGTGATCATGTTCTGCTCACCGCCGTAAAGGGTCTCGGCAAGCGCCAGGGCGGTTTCAGTCTTGCCCACGCCGGATGGACCAGCCAGCATGAACACGCCGATCGGCTTGGAAGGGTTGTCAAGCTTGGCGCGGCTGGTCTCGATTCGCTTGGCGATCATCGTCAGCCCATGAGACTGGCCGACGACGCGGCGGTTGAGGATCTCCGGTAGCTTCAGCACGGTTTCGATCTCGTCGCGCATCATCCGGCCGACCGGGATGCCGGTCCAGTCAGAGACAACGGACGCCACCGATTGCTGGTCTACATGGGCATAGACCATCCGCTTCTCCGGATGGATGCTCTCAAGTGTGTCGAACTTGCCGCGCAACTCCGCGCGCCTGGCAGCCGGATCTTCGCCTTCTTTGGGCTGGGACAGAATCTCCCGGATGCTCCGGATGTCCTTGACGAGTTCCTGCTCTGCGGCCCAATCGGCTTCAAGGTTCGTCAGCTTGTCCTTCAGTGCCGCAATGTCGTTGTCGATCGCCGTGATGCGGTCGCTGTCCTTAAGCCCAAGATCGCTGTCGCTGACGAGTGCCGATTTCTCGGCTTCACGAGCGGTAATCGCAACGCGTGCATCCTCGATCAGGGCTGGCGTCGCGCTCTGGCTGATGGCCACGCGCGCCGAGGCGGTATCAAGCAGGCTGACCGCCTTGTCCGGCAACTGCCGTGAAGGAATGTAGCGGTGGGACAGGTTGACCGCTGCGACGATCGCAGCATCGGAGATGCGAACGCCGTGGTGCTTTTCCATCGGACCGAGAAGTCCGCGCAGCATGATGCAGCAGGTCTCCACTTCCGGTTCATCGATCTGGATCGGCTGGAAGCGTCGCGTGAGCGCGGGGTCTTTCTCGATATACTGGCGATATTCTGCCCATGTGGTGGCGGCGATCGTGCGCAGCGTGCCACGGGCGAGAGGAGGTTTCAGGAGATTGGCCGCATCACCGGTGCCGGCCGCGCCGCCGGCGCCGATCAATGTATGGGCTTCATCGATGAACAGTATGATCGGGGTGGGTGAGCTCTGGACCTCGTCGATCACCGAGCGCAAGCGCTGCTCAAACTCACCCTTCATGGAAGCACCGGCCTGCATCAGGCCGATGTCGAGCGCACAAAGCCTTACACCGCGGAGCGGTGGCGGCACGTCGCCGGCGGCGATTCGCTGGGCGAATCCCTCGACAACTGCGGTCTTGCCGACGCCAGCCTCGCCGGTAAGAATTGGATTGTTCTGCCGCCGTCGCATCAGCACGTCGATCAGTTGGCGGATTTCTTCGTCCCGGCCAAGGATCGGATCCATCTCACCTGATTTGGCCTTGGCGGTGAGATCCTGGGAGAACCGGTCGAGCGGCGTCGTCCCCTTGGGACCCGCTTGGGCCGCGCCTTCCGTGCCTGCGCCGACCAGGCCCGAACCGTCCATCGGCCGCATGGTTTCCTCGTCGGAGCCGGCCCAGACATTGCGGCGCTCCGCGGCGAGTGCGTCGACGTTGACCTTGGCGAATTCCTGCGAGAGGTTGTTCAGCGTGCGACGAATATCATTCGATTTCAGGCCCGCCACGAGCAGATGACCGGTGCGGATCTGGGTCTCGCCAAAGAAGAGCGTGGCATAATGCCAGCCCCGATCGAGCAGATCGATGACCGGATTGGCGACGCCCGGCATGTCGGTTTCGTTCTTACGAAAGCCATTGATCACGCCGGCAAGGTCCGACAACAAGCGTGCCCGGTCGAGCTTGTAATGATCGACCGAGAGGCTGAGATCGTTGCGTTCCTGCTGCAGGATATGAAACAGCCAGTGCGCTAGCTCGACGTTGCGATTGCCGGCGCTCTTTGCGTGGCGCAGGGCCTGTATGAAGGCATCATAGCCGGCCCGGTTCAGCTTGCCCGTTACAGCCTCAATGCTGATGTCGGTCACGGCGGATCCTCCTGCTTAATCCATCCGCGGATGCCTGGCATCAAGCGGAAATTTCATCGAATCCCATAGCTTTAGGCAATCGGCGCTACGGATAGGTTCAAATCGCCGAGGCATCGGCTGCGGCGGCCCGACGGGCGCTCAAGCGCTCGCTGAGCTGAAAGCGGGCATCGCGGCGATATTCTTCCGTGGAAGTCCAGTTCGGCGAGACCCAGGTGGTCCATCCAAGTCGTCCGCTCTGTCCGAGCCTGACCGGGACGACCTCTCCCGCTGGAATGGCGAGCTCCACCTCCCATTCCAATTCGTCGCCGATATAGAAGAACACGGCGTCCGCCAGAGGCTCCGACAAGTTGCGCGCTTCGGTCGGCAAGAACTGTTCGTACTGGGTAAAATTCTTGACAAAGACCCGCACCCTGATCTTGTCCTCGACGCTGAACACGCGTGAGCCCAGAAGAGCGTCCCGGCCGAGCCTGGCATGGGTTCCGCCGAGCCGGCTGCAATGACTTGGGTCGAATGACAGCCAGGTGCCGACAAATTCGTCGATCTCGACCTTGACGTCGAACAGCCCCTGCAGGAACCGCGTCAACCGTGACGCACACTTCGCTCTGGGGGAGATCAGTCCGGCAAAGCTGAGCTTCGCCATGTCCGGTACGGTGTCTCGATCAGCGAAAACGTCGGAGCCGAGGCCGGCGAAGGAGCCGACATAGGCGATGAAGCGATCATCCGCCGGACGGTCGTGCTGAGCGATCGGCCGCGGATCGGCCCAGGCGCGAAAGAAGAGTTGCAGAAAGCGTCCGTTGAGCAGATCGAGAAAGCGCGGGAAGGCGTCATCCCGCATCAGCCACCAACTGAGGCTCTCGTCGGTGGTGGCAAGCGGCAGCGCGCCCTGCGGCCCCAGGAGACCGAGAAATTTGACGAGTATCCTGAGCCGGCCACCCACGTCGTCGACGGCCGCAAGGTTGGAGGCGGGGAACTCCAGATAAGGCACTTGGCCGAGGTCGATATACTCCTCGCGGCGTGCAGCGCTGTCACCGATCCGCGGTCGATCCGAGTTGGCGCGCTCGAGCTGGCGCAACGCATTAAAGAAATCGAACCGCCAGGGCTCCGCCTTCATCTGGTCGATCAGCGTCATAGAGGTCTCCGCGTGCCCATGCGCGGCGGCCAACGCATGATCTCGCCGCGCTCCGGCGTCGAGACGACCGTCTGTGTGAAGGTATTGAAGCCCGAATAGTCGGCGAAGAAGCGCTCCAGCACGGCTCCGAGCAAGAACACGCCGCTGCCCTCGAATGCCTTCTCGTCGAGCGTGATGGTAATCTCCAGGCCGCGCGCTGCGCCGCTGCCGGTGCGCTCGCGCACCCGCCGTACGACCGGCCGGCTTTCTATGCTGCGCACGCCGCGGATCTTGCGTTCCGTGGCGTCGTCGAACTGATCGGCGAACAAGGACAGCATTTCGCGCAGGGCTCCGGCGTTCTTGCCGCCACCGCGCTCGACGAGGCCAAGATAGTTCAGGCTCAGCATGTTGATCAGCCGCCAGCTGACGATTCCGCTGTTCGCGATCTCGCTGCGGCTGCGCAATTGGGCCACGATCGGTTCGCGTGGTCGGGTGGGACCGGCGACGCACATCAGATCAAGGGAAGTATCGTCCAACAGGCGGAAGTCGGCGCCGCCCTGGCCGACCGGCAAGTGTTCGGTGAGATGCCGGTTGGAGCACAGCGCCCGGACGCTGAGTTCGGCGACCGCACCTTCGCCGCTAAGTTCACCGGGCTCCAGCAGAGACAGGAACATGTCCGTCCCGGTGTAGTCCGATGATGCGCCGTACGTCTTTTCTCCCACTGTGCGGCGCCGGGGCAACCGTCGAACGGTGAAATAAAGCCCCTCGACCGATCCGCTGGTCCGGTCGACGGCGGCCGAATACAGCGGGCGCACCGGCCGCTTGTCCTTGTCGGCCGGAAAGTGCGCGTAGACTTCGAGTACCTGGTGCGGTTCGTATTCCAGATAGCGGCTGCGATCGGGCACCACATGGTACTCGTGCGTATTCGACTTGACGGGGATGCGATCGCTCGTCTTCTCGAACAGGTTGATTGCCGGCGCGCTATAGAGCCTGAAGGTATCGGGCCGCACCGCGGCGGCAAGCCGTGAATTGTGTTCATCGAAAGCGAAGACGATATCGATCGATTTGCTGCGCAGCCGTGGCATCACGCTGCGAAGTCCCGTCAGGTTGAAGCCGAGGAACTTGCGTGGAAACATGAAATATTCCCGCAGCAGCTCCGAGCCGCGAAAGACCCGGTTGTCGTTGGGAAACAGCGACTCGTCCTCGTCGAAACCAATCTGCTGCACGCAGTCATGGGGCGCACGAGTCACCACCGGATCGCCGAAATCATCGAGATGCCGGAAGTAGACGCCCTTGCAGTTCGAGATCAATTGCTCGTAAAGCGCAATGGCGTCGGATTCCGCGCCTGAAAGGTAGATCGGAAGTTCGCTCGTGCGGCAGCCTGCAAACCAGGTTTCCGGCTTGGCCCTGGCCTCCGCGTCCGGCAGCTCCTCATCGAGCCGGGCCGCGGTACGGTGGGTCAACGACAGCCTGAGCCCGGCGATGACGTCGCCGCCGACGGGAATCCCGAGCGCCTGCAGCGCGCCTGCCGTCGAGAAGTATTCGGCGCCGGTGACGTCGAATGGCCAAAGAGCGATATCGCGGCAAAGTCGAAATCGGCAGGAGAGACTTCGTTCTCTCTCGCGATAGGTGGCGTCGAAATAGGCGCCGCGCGCGATCTTCTTGCCATCGCGTAGCGCTGGGTCGGCATAGGGGGGGCGTGCCGTGACCAGCATGGCCGACGGAGTCGGGGCAAGGTAATTCGGAACCAGTTGCTCGAGCAGGTTTGCAGTGAATTCCGGGAATTCGTGCTTGAGCTTGAGCTGAACGCGAGCGGCGAGAAATGCGGCACCTTCCAGCAATCCCGTGATCATGGGATCAGAGCGATCCCGGATCAGCCCACCGAGGCGTTCTGCGATGCCGGGATACTCTTCGGCGAAATCCCCGGCCTGCTCGTAGAGCAGTGACAGTTCACGATTGTAAAAATCCAGGAATTCGCGGTTCATGCTAAAGTCGGTTGATCTGGATATCGCCGCTGTCGAGGTCGACGTCGGCGACGAACTCCACGGGGACGTTGAGCGGCTCGGCCTTCAGGTCGGCGTGAACGATGAAGCGCAGCTTGAGTTGCTCGGGGCCGACCGAGCCGTCGCGTCGGACCCGGATGGTGTTGCGATCGAGCCTCGGTTCATAAGTCGTGAGCGTCTCGCGCAACGCGTCGGTGAGCTCGTCGTCGGCGACCTCGTCGATCGAACGGTGGGCAATATCAGGGAAGCCAAAGTTCAGGATTGAGGTTCGGACGCAATCGTGGCCGTTCAGATCCAGGGTCGATTCCAGGGCAATGGTATTGAGGAGCGTTTCGAGGTCATGGGAGACCTCGCGCCGGAGCAACGTTTCCGAGATTGGAAATCGGCCCGCGCTCCGCCGCCCTGCAATGACCCGCTCGCCAGACTCATCGCGTAGATTGAGCTTCTTGCGTGCGTCGCGCGCTTCATGGGCTGAGCGAAATGCCAGCATCAGTGGGGGAGAGAGCCGATCCTTCTTTCGTGCAATGGTCATTCACGGTCCCCATGACGCCCAACTCGCATGCAATCCCGGGGGGCGCGCGTTGGTGTCCGACTTGGCGTCGCCCAGCAGGCTTTCGGGCCCGCAACCGGGCCTGACGAGAGGTGCGATCAAAATCGCACCGCTTGGCGCCGGTTCGCCAATCGCAACCGGCGCCAGGCGAGGGGCCGACAATCAGGCCCATTCCTTGTTGGCAGGAACATCCCAGCCAAACGTCGGCGAAGCTCCGGCGCCACCCTTCTCCGTCTGGGTCTTGTAGATCATCTTGACCTTCGCGAAGTTCAGACTCACGTTTTCGGTAAGGCGATCTTCGCCGTGCGATCCGCCTGTCGATACGCTCGTCACGAGAACCTGCTTCATCTCGATCTTGAGATATTCCAGCGGGTTTTCGCCGGCCTTGCGGACCGTCAGGATCGCGCTGTCGATATGCTTGCCGTTTGCGCAGACCTTGAAAAGTTCCGGCGTGGCCTTGTCAACGAAGTGCGTGAAGTGAAGATCCTGCACGCTGACCTTGCCGGCGCCGCCGCCCGATCCGCTGTGGAAGGTACCGGTCTGGCTCTCGCCAAACGACCAACTCAAAATATCGATTTCGTCTTTGTGCTTGTCGTCCAGCGACTCGCCCTTGATCGGATCGAGTTTCAGGAAGATGTCGACAGCCATAGCATGGTCCTCTCAAATTTCTGTGTGTACGGTTGCGATGCTGCAGCGTCAGGAGCTGGGACCTGGCAGGCGTGAAACCAGACTGAGGCCGACATCCATCGCTTCCAATTGAAAGTGCGGACGAAGAAAGAAGCGCGCGTTGTAATATCCCGGGTTCTCCTCGTTTGCTATGACCTCTACCTTCGCAGCGGCCAGCGGCTTGCGCGCTTTCTGAGCTTCTGACGATAGGGCTGGGTTGGCATCAACGTACTCGTTGATCCAGGTTTGCAGCCAGACCGTCAGCTCATCCTTCTCCTTCATGGATCCGATCTTGTCGCGAACCATGCACTTCAGATAGTGCGCAAAGCGAGACACTGCGAACATGTAGGGCAGACGTGACGACAGGTTGTCGGACGCGGTTGCATCCACGCCCTTCTCGCCGAAATACTTCTTCGGCTTGTAAAGCGACTGGGCGCCGATGAAGGCGGCCTTGTCGGTGTTCTTGCGATGGATCAGCGGGATGAGACCCGCCTTTGCAAGTTCGTGCTCGCGGCGATCGCTGATGGCGATCTCGGTCGGGCATTTCAGATCGACGCCACCGTCGTCGGTCGGGAATGTGTGCGTCGGCAGATTGATGACCTCTCCGCCGGATTGCACACCGCGGATGCGCGTGCACCAGCCGAACTCCTTGAAGGCGCGGTTGATGTTGACCGCCATCGCATAGGCCGCGTTGATCCAGCCGTATTTGTCGCCGGTGTGCCCGTCTGTCTCCTCCTCGAAGGCGAACTCTTCCACAGGCTCCGATTTCGCGCCGTAGGGGAGGCGACCCAGCGCGCGCGGCATGCACAGGCCGAGATAACGCGAGTCGTCCTGGTCGCGCAGTCCCTTCCATGCGGCATATTCCGGCGTGTCGAACACCTTGCCGATATCGCGAGGGTTGGACAATTCGGTCCACGAGTCCATTCCCATCAGCGTCGGCTCGGCGCCGCTGAAGAAGGGGGCGTGTGCGGCGCCGGCGATCTTGCTGAGATCGCGCAGCAACTGCACGTCGGTGGGGAGGTGGCTGAAATAGTAGTCGCCGATAAGGCAGCCGAACGGCTCGCCGCCCAACTGGCCGAACTCGTATTCGTAGATCTGCTTGAACAATGGGCTCTGGTCCCAGCGCGCATCGGGGTAAAGCCGCAGATTACGATACAGCTCGGTCTTCGAGACGTTCATGACCCGGATCTTGAGGTTGGCGTCGGTCTCCGAGTTGAAGACGAGGTAGTGGAGGCCCCGCCAAGTACTTTCGATCGCCTGGAATTCGGGTGCGTGAATGATCTCGTTCATCTGCGCGGTCAGCTTCTGGTCGATCCGCGCGATCATCTCCTCGATCGTGTCGAGCACGTCCGACTTGATGACGCTCGAGTCTTTCAATGCCTCTTGAACGAGCGTGGATACCGCGTTGTCGACCTCGGTCGCTGCGCGTTCGGTGCGCGGTTTGAAGCTTTGCTTCAGCAGAGTGGCAAACTCGTCAGCTTCGACGGTCTTGACCTGGGTGGTGCTCTCTTTGTGAACAGCTTCTTTTGCCATGGTCCCCGTTCCTTCCTTAGCTCTCGGTGCCAGGTTCGATCGACTGGCTGATCGCGCGTTCCCGAAGCGCTGCCATCAGTTGAGGATCGGCCAGAAGTTTTTTCAGCTGATCCTCGGCGGCTACCTTGCCATCCATGTAGCGCAGCAGGTTGGCAAGTTGTTCGCGCGCCTCGAGCAGCTTGGCTGTAGCCGGCACCTGGCGGGCGACGGCCACGGGAGTGAAGTCGGCCATCTTGTTGAAGCGCAGATTGACCGAAAGTTTTTCGTCTGATCCGTCGCTGAGACGATTGGCGACGCGCGCCGTCACGCCGGGCTGGATTGCCGCCATGCGGCTGTCGAAATTGTCCATATCGAACTCGAGGAATTTGCGCTCCTCGACCTTCGTCTTCTCGACGCCGGGGTTATTGCCGGAAAGGTCGGAGAGGACGCCCATGACGAACGGCAGTTCGATCAGCCGCTCGGCGTCGTAAGGATCTTCGTATGTGATGTGCACGCGTGGTGCGCGATTTCGACGAATGAATTTTTGACCGCTATCTGTAGCCATGGTTCCCTCACTACGAAATCGCTTTAGACGTCGAATTTGCGCGACGCAGATCGGCTAGGGGACTTCAAGTTGCTGCGGTCGGCAAACATCCTTGTGTCCATTTAGTGCCCTCGAGCGAAAGCTGGGTTCAATGCGATCTGTCGATTGTTTTAAGCGCTCCCTCAGGAAGAACATCATTCAAAAGGCTGAGAAAGTCTCGTTGCGCGAGGTCGCGCGCGCGATCTGCCAAAAAGGGGATGGGGCTGGACGGCTCTGCGGTTCGGAAAAACGACGCCACCTTCGCCAGCAGGCCCAAGGCTTGCGTTCTGCTTTCCACTGAAAATACAATGTCTTGGGTGTTGTTCTCGGCCGTCGATGAGAATGACGTGGCGAGTTCCGCCATCCGTTCGATCGGCAGGTCGAAGACCTTGTCGCGTCCGATGTTGATCGCAGCGCTCCCCACGTGCGCAGGCACCAGCATCCGCATGACTTCAATAAATGACTTGCCGACCATCTCCTGCGCTTGACGCACCAGCAACAGTGCCGGGTTGGACGGTTCCATTCGGGCAAAATAGTCTGCCACTGCTGCAAGCGCTGCAGATGCCTGTGCGGATGAAGTCACCACACCGGTCGTGTCTGACGGCGCCTGTGCATCGACAGGACCGACATCTTCCGCGGTTGCGGCGATCGCGGCCGGATCGCGCGACGCGACAAGACCCGCAAGCCAGGCAGCCATGCCGTTAACCAAGCCAGAGAGCCTGTCGAGGCTGATCGGTTGCCCCGCGTTCAACTTCTCGTGCCAGGTCTGCTTGATGGCCGCGATTTCAGCAGCGACCGCAGAGCACCGCCCGCTGGCTGCCTTGAGAGTGTCGAGATCTGTCTCGCTGACGATGCGCTCGATGGCCGCCAGATCAGGCCCGTCGGCGTCGGCGTCGCCGGCGGGAATTTCGCCGTGAGCGATCTGATAGGCACGGTAGTTGAGGTTGCCGTGTCTGCGGTTCTCGATCAGGGGAAGGAACTGGAGCGGGTTGATCACGGTCGGGAACACGTCGATTGCCTCGACTGTGACGGCGCGAAGTGCGTAGTCGCCGTCCTCGCCCTTCGGATGCACCGCTTCCCACTGCTCGCGCAGCAGCAGGTTGGTCGCCTTCAGGCAGCAGAGAAAGCCGTCGAGATCGCGGTTGAGGATTGAAAATTTGGCCAGCAGCAGGTTCAGACGCAGATCGCGGGTACGCGCCAGAATGGGCTGCGCGGCGGCAAACTGGCCGGCAAAATCGACCGCTTTTGGATCGAAGCGTCCACGCTCTCCGTTGGCATTGACGACCTCGAAGAACGACATCGGTAGCAGCGATTCCGCACCTGCGAAGAAGTTCAGATATTGGACGTCTCCGATGGCGTCGAGATCCGGTCCGCAGGGATCGTCAGCGGCAATGGGCTGCGTCAGGGAGGCGACGTCAAGCATATGCGGACCGTCCATCTGCTCGATCACGGCCCCGCTGCCGAGCCCGTGGCGACTAGGGGATCGCGCGGGGGCGCATGATCCGGAATCTATACCTATGGGTCAGATGCCTGCCGACCTTGGTTCATTCCCGAAGATCATGCCATTTTCGCGTGAACCGGCAAGCTCTTGGAGCCGACTACTTGATGGCCCGGGGTAGATCTTTGGCGGCCGTTGTGGAACGTCAGGAAGCCCAGCCCTGGGGCGGGCTTGCCGGCACAGCCGGCGGCACGCAGGATTTCCGTCGTTCTTGCATAACGTCTGATCAGCTTTTTTGCAGCGGGTCATTCGATCGAAGGAGGGAGTTTAAGCCCACATGGGCCAGCTTACTCAGGATACCCGCCTCTGCGAACTCAAGACGCCTCTTGGCAAGGACGTTTTGGTTTTTGCCGGATTCGAAGGCTCGGAAGGTCTCAGCGAACTGTTCGAGTATCGCATCGAGTGTCTCAGTGAGGATGCCGACCTCGACTTCGACCGCGCTATCGGCCAGCAGTGCACGCTGACCATAAAGCTGCATGAAAAGGAGCGCGAGTTCAGCGGCATTCTGACGGAGGCCCAGTGGCTCGGGGTGAAGAACGACTATTTCAGCTACCGGATCGTGCTGAGGCCCTGGTTATGGCTGTTGTCGCGAACCACCGATTGCCGGATCTTTCAGGACAAGAAGGCGCCCGACATCATCAAAGAGGTCTTCAACGAACGCGGCTTCACCGACTATGAATCCAAACTCACCGAAGAGGGTTCTTGTCCGAAGCTCGAATATTGCGTTCAGTACCGCGAGACCGACATGAACTTCGTGTGCCGGCTGATGGAGCAGCACGGCATCTACTACTTCTTCAAGCATGAGGGCGGCAAGCACACGCTGGTGTTGGCGGACTCCAAATCGTCGCACAGTCCGATCAATGGTCTTGCTACGATTCCCTACATCCCGCTGGCGGGTGCCGACCGCGCGAGGCGAGCAGCACATCTATGAATGGGTATCGGAGCGGCGATTTCGTACCGGCAAGATCGAACTCAACGATTACAACTATCAGAAGCCCAACGCTCAGATGATCAGCGACGCCAAGGGCTCCGAGCATTACACTCGGTCGGAGATGGAGTTTTACGACTATCCCGGGAAGTTCAAGGAGAAATCCGACGGGGAGCGCTACGCGAAGATCCAGCTCCAGGCAGAGCAAGCGATGGATCGGCGTCGCCGCGGCAATGGCGACGCCGTCAACCTGTTCCCTGGCGGGCTGACGAAGCTCGAAAAGCACTCCAAGGACTCGCAGAACGTCGAATACCTCGTGGTGCGAGCTGTGCACTCGTTCTCGATCGAATCCTATCGCACCGGCGGTCCGAGCGACGCAGGGCAACACGTCTATTTCGGCAGCTACGAGTTCTTGCCTAGCGATCGGCCGTTTCGAGCGCTGATGATGACGCCGAAGCCAAGAATCAACGGCATCCAGACGGCCAAGGTGGTGACCAAAGACGATAATTCGAGCGAGGAAATCGACGTCGAGTCCCTGGGCGAAATCTATGTCCGCTTTTTCTGGGATCGGAAGAAGAAGCGGTCGTGCCGGTTGCGCGTGGCTCAGGTTTGGTCTGGCAAGCGCTGGGGCGGTCAGATCATCCCGCGCGTCGGACAGGAAGTCGTTATCGAATTCCTGGAGGGGGATCCGGACCGGCCCCTGGTGATCGGCACCGTGTACAACGACGAATACAAGCTGCCCTACGATCTGCCGTCGAAGAAGACGATCGGGGGATTGAAGTCGGACTCCACCAAAGGTGGCGGCGGCTTCAACGAGTGGAGCTTCGAGGACAAGAAGGGATCCGAGAAGATCACGGTGCATGCCGAGAAGGACCACGACGTAACGGTCCGCGACACCGAGACACGTACCATCGGCGAAGCTGCATTTGGCGGCGACACGCGCAACACCACGCTCAAGAACGGCAATGATAAGCTCGATATCCAGTTGGGTGGTCAGCACATCACTTTGGCCATGGACCAGTCTGTCAATGCAGGCCTCAGCATCACGCTCATGGCCAATGCGAACATCACCCTACAGGTGGGTCCTAGTCAGATCATCCTGACCCCGGCGGGCATCGTCATCAACGCGCCGACGATCGCCATGACGGCGCAGGCCGGCATGGCGCTTGCTGCCGGTGGTCCGCTGGTCGCCCACGGTACTCCAACCCTTGTTGGTTGACGGTCATGGGACAAGTTCGGTTCGGTACGGTTCAGGATCTGTTTCAGGCCTATCCCTTGGCGCGTTATGATGTCGGCAAAGCCGACGCTGACAAGCCTTCGCTGGACTTCCTTCAGGAGGCCGCCGATGCGCGGAATTGGCACCCGGCCGTGTCTTACTGTGCCTATCTGCTTCCCAGGCGCGTAGCAGTTGCCTGGGGATGTCGCTCTCTGCGACTGATGTTCGACCATTTCGACGCCAGCGATACCAGGTCGCTCAATATTGTGGAGACCTGGGTCCGGCAACCGGACGAGCAGTCCCGGAACAAGGCGCTGGCTGTCGGCAATGCCAATGATCCCGAGCAGCCGGCGACATGGCTGGCGCTGGCGGCCGGCTGGTCCGGCGGAAGCGTGGTTCCCCCGGAATTTGCGCCCGTGGAAGCTAAGCCAGATCAGGCCGCGCGGGCGGTGCGTGCAGCACTGCTGATCGGCCTCTGCCGGCTCCCCCGTGACGCCCGGGACCGGATAATGACGTCATGCCTAGAGGATGGTATTCAATTGGCACGCGGCGAACCGCGCCCTCCGCGCTAACGAGACGATGTGATGGTGCTTCGCTTTAATATCGAGAACGAACCGAACCTTCCGGATGGCGGACCTGTGTCGTTTACGGTCACCGGCAGGCGTTCAGTCGATATTGGCCGGGACCGTCACCTCGACTGGACGCTGCCGGATCCGGCGCGGACGATTTCCGGAAAGCATTGCGAGGTGCACTTTCGCGACGGTGGCTATTGGCTGCACGACGTTTCGACCAACGGCACCTTTCTCAATGGTGCCGACCAGCGCATGCGGGGGCCGCACCGCTTGCGCGACGGTGACCGACTCACGATCGGCCACTACATCATCGGAGTTTCGCTGGAGAATGAGGCTGGCGGGGGCAGCCCAAACCACGAGGCGCAACTGCGCGAACCCTCGGTCCAGCAGCATGCCGACTACGGAGAGCTTTGGACAGCCGATCGTGACATTCCGCCGCCGATCGATCCGCAACTGCTGAAGAAGCCACGCGAGGCTGCGCGGCCCGTCAATCCGGGGTTCCTGGATTGGGCGGCGAGCGTCCCGGCACCTGGTGTAGACCCATTCCGACGGTCACAGCCGGCGTCTCCGTACCAACCGTCCGAGCAGGACGACGACATGAACTGGGCAGCCGGTCCAGCCAACGCGCCGAAACCGCAAGTCGAGCGCCCGCCCATCATGCCGACCCCACGCCGGCCGTCGGTATGGATTGATGATGAACCAGCCGCTGCCCAGCCGCCAGCATCGCCATCGCGCCCGGCGCAAGCGGCAGACGAGGGACCTGTCACGGCCAAGCCAGTCGGCGGTCCCGAGTTCGCGCGACTGGTGGCGCGCGCTGCAGGATTGCCGGACAATTTCTTTGCCAGCAAGTCCGATGCCGAACTCGCCGAACAGCTTGGCGTCATCTTGCGTATGACCGTGGATAATCTGATGGCGCTGCTGCAGGCGCGGACCCAAGCCAAGCAGCTGACCCGTAGCACTAGCCAAACCACCGTCCAAGCCCTCGAAAATAATCCGCTGAAGTTCTCGCCGACCTCGGAAGAAGCGATGCGCATTCTCTTTGGGCCGCCGACGCGCAGCTACCTCGACACACAGCGCGCCTTTGCGCAGGGCTTCAGTGATCTCAAGTCACATCAGTTGAAGACCTATATGGCGATGCAGCACGCTGTCCATGAACTGATTGCGGGCATAGATCCGACGCTGATGGCCCGCGAGCTCGAGCTTCAGCGTGGCGCAAGCTCCTGGCTCGGCACGAACAAGGGCAAACTCTGGGACGAGTTCTTGACGCGGTGGAAGGCGCATCTCGGCCGCGACAACAGCGCGCCGATCGAAACCTTTATGTTGCATTTCTCGAACTATTACGACCGCGGTGACAAGCCCGGTTCAAAGTAAACTATCGGCGACCACGCGGCTGCCGACAATTTCTAAGTGGATGTAGGAATGTCTTGGTACAGCAAAGTTTTCTGGTCGGAAGGTCTGTTTCTGCGGCCGCATCATCTGCAGCAGAACGACCGCTACATCGAACACTTGCTGGAAAAGCGCGTTCGCTACACGACACCATACCCGTGGGGCTTTGCCCAGCTGGAGATCGACAAGGATCTTACCGAACAGAGCAAGTTCGCGGTGCGCAATGCGTCCGGCGTCATGCCGGACGGTACGCCGTTCGATATCCCTGCGGACAGCCAAATTCCCGAAGCGATCGATGTGCCGGAGACGGCGGCAGGCCAGGTCGTCTGGCTGATGATGCCGGTCGCGGCGCCAAACACCCGCGAGGTCGACGAGGATCGCACCGACAGCGCCAGTCGTTATGTTCGTAGTTCGGAAACCTTCATTGACTCGACCTCTGCGCTACGCATCGAGGAAGAGATCGACATCGCTTATCCGCGCTTGTCGTTCGAACTGCGCAAGAGCAGCAAGCCCGGATACATGGGCCTCGGCATCGCGCGCATTCTCGAGGTGCGCGACAAGAACATCCTGTTCGACGATAAATTCGTGCCGCCGATGCTGATCTGCGCCGCGCATCCGATCATCGATGGCTGGCTCAACCGCATCATCGGCTGGGTTGAGACGAAACTCGACGAGCTGGCGCGTTACGCGGTCGATCCGTCATCCGGCGGTGGGTTGCAGAGTGTCGACTATCTGGTCCTGCAAGTGCTGAACCGTACCATTCCCGTCCTGACTCATTTCCAGCGCTCCGGCAGCGTGCACCCCGAGCGCCTGTACGAGGAATTGCTGAGATTCGCGGGCGAACTTGCGACATTTTCTACGGCGGAACGGCGGGCGCGCAACTATCCGGCTTACGATCACGACGATCTCGAGAACGTCTTCACACCCTTGGTGAGCGACATCCAGGACTTCTTGAGCGCGCGATTGGGCCGGCGGGCAATCCGCCTGGAGATCATCGAGCGCGCACAGAATGCGTTCGTGTCGCCGATCCGCGATCGCGCGCTATTCCGAAACGCGACCCTGGTGCTGGAGGTTGCCGCACGGCGGCCGCTCGTGGAGATCCAGAACGATTTCCCGCACCTGTTCAAGGTCGGGCCGAACACCAAGATGAACGAGATCGTGCACGCAAACCTGCCGGGCCTGACCTTGGCGCATTTGCCGACGCCGCCGCCGCACATCCGGGCCATCACGGATCACGTCTATTTCTATCTCGACCGCAAGTCGCCGCTGTGGCCCGAGTTCAGCACGGCGGCCTCGATCGGAATGCATTTCTCCGGCGACTGGCCGGAGCTTGAGCTGTATCTTTGGGCCATCCTGGAAGACAGGCCATGAGCGACAGGGACAAGCCGGTCAATCCTTTCGGTCGGGGCGAACGGACGATCATCCGTCCCAACCCCGGCGGGAAGTTGCCGCCGGCGCCGACCTCTCAGCCTCCGCCGGGCGAGGGCCCTGCGGCACGTCCAGGCTATTCGCCATCACCGGTACCCTCTCCCGGCGCGCCGGCGCCACCGTCATCATTTTCTCCTGTCCCGCAGGGCTCGAACTACGCCTCCGCGCCGGCCAGCCATCCCGCTGAGGAATGGATATCGACACCCGCGCCAGCCCAGGCGCAGCAGCCCATGCTACCGCCGGGACCGCCGTTGCGCGTCGACGATCTCGTCGCGCCAAATGCCAATCCAGTGATGCGCGCTGCGGGCCCGTTGCTGCAGCTGCTTGGTCGGTTGCGGGTGGCGCTCATGCGCGCGTCATTCGCGAGTTTGATGGAGCAGGTTGCAGACGCGATCAAGTTCTTCGAGAAGGACATCCGTTCCGCGGGCATATCCGAGCACCAGGCCAACACAGCGAAATACATCCTGTGTGCCACTGCCGACGATATCGTGCAGCACATCCCGACCGAGGAGCGCCACGTCTGGACGCAATATTCGATGCTGAGCCGGTTCTTCGGCGAGCGTGTCGGCGGCGTCCGTTTCTTTGAGATTCTCGACCATTTGAAGGTTGATCCACTGGTCAACTATCCGGTCCTCGAACTTCAGCACGCCTGCCTTGCGCTTGGTTTTCAGGGCATTCACCGGACGTCAGGGGGCGGACTTGCGAACCTGCAGCTGATCCAGCGTAACCTCTATGAATTGCTGCGCCGGGTCCGGCCGAAGACGATGAGCGACCTGTCGCCCAACTGGCGCGGGCAAGCGCTGGCGGGGCGCCGGCAGCGTCTGCGCGTTCCGGTCTGGCTCGTCGCGGCTGTCGTGGCCGCGCTGCTGACCGGGTCCTACTTCGTCCTGCGGACGCTCCTCGCTGGCCGGGCAGAGAATGCTGCCGAGGTGGCGCTCGCGCTCCATCCGGCCGGCCCGATCGAGCTCAAGCGCCAGATCGTTGCACCGCCGCCGCCGCCGCCACCTCCGCCGCCACCGGATCGCATCACCCAGTTGCAACGCATCCGCAACGCGCTCGCGAAGGAGAACACCGCCTGTGCCATGACGGCGGACCAGACCCCGAGCTTCATCGTGATCAGGGTCTGCGACCTGGCGTTGTTCGCGTCGGGCCAGGCGACCATCCTCGACGGCTTCAAGCCGATCGCACTCCGCGTCGCGGCAACCCTCGACAAGGAGCCGGGACGGATCCGGGTCGTTGGCCATACCGACAGTTCGCCGATCCGCACAGTCCGCTTCCCGACAAATTTCGAGTTGTCGGTCGAGCGCGCCAAGGCGGTTGCCGCGGCACTGAAGCCTGGCTTGACCGATGGTTCGCGCGTCGACGTCGAGGGCAAAGGAGCAGATGCGCCAATCGGTAGCAACACGACACCCGAGGGACGCGCCAAGAACCGGCGCGTCGAGATCTTTATCGAACGCAGCGAATAGGCAGATACCGCCGGGTCAGGTGGTTTGCGACAGGTACGGTTAGATGCTTGCCAAGGACATTCTTCGCATCGTTCTCTACGGAGTAGGGCTCAGCTCGCTCGGAGCGGTGATCTATCTCGCCGGTCCCTTCATCGCGTTCGGCGACTGGCGGCCGCTGGAGAACCATATCGTCCGGCAGATCGCTATTCTGCTGCTCACCACGGTCGTGGCAGGCATTGTTGGCCTCAATCTGTTCAAGCGGCGCAAGAGTGCCAAGGAGATTGCCGATGGCATCGCTGGTGCGGACCAGCCCGTCAGCGATGAACCGGTGCTCAAGGAGCGCATGAAGGATGCGCTCGCGACGCTGAAGACCGCCAGCGGCAACAAGTCGGGCTATCTCTACGATCTGCCGTGGTACGTCATCATCGGTCCCGCCCGGAGCCGGCAAGACCACGGCGCTGGTCAATTCCGGGCTCAAATTTCCGCTCGCGCGCGGGGCGACGCCCGCAGCGATCGCGGGGGTCGGCGGTACGCGCTACTGCGATTGGTGGTTCACCGAGGAGGCGGTGCTGATCGATACCGCCGGCCGCTACACGACCCAGGACTCCAACAGCAAGGCCGACAAGGATAGCTGGCTGGCGTTCCTGGACATCCTGAAGAAAAGCCGGTCGCGCCAGCCGATCAACGGCGTCCTTGTCGCCATCAGTATCGAAGACATCCTGACGCTGCCGAAGCAGGAACTCGCACTTCACGCCGATGCCATTAGGATGCGCCTGCTCGAGTTGCATCAGAGGCTCAAGGTCAGCTTCCCGGTCTACGCGCTATTTACCAAAGCCGATCTCGTTGCCGGCTTCACCGAGTATTTCGCCTATCTCGGCGAGGCCGGCCGCCGCCAGGTCTGGGGTGCCACGTTCCAGACCGCAGACAAGACCCAGAATCTGGTGGGGCAGATCCCGGTCGAGTTCGACCGTCTGCTGGAGCGCCTGAGCGAGGAGACGCTCGACCGTCTGCAGGACGAGCCGACGCCCCAGCACCGCGTGCAATTGTTCGGCTTTCCGGCACAGATGGCGCGGCTCAAGCCCCAGATCCACGACTTCCTCAACCAGATCTTCGAGCCGACGCGCTATCACGTGAACGCGAACCTGCGCGGTTTCTACTTCACCTCGGGTACGCAGCAGGGCACGCCGATCGACCAATTGATCGGGTCGCTGGCACGTACGTTCGGCGCTGAGGAGGTCGGTTCCGGATCCTATTCGGGCACGGGCAAGAGCTTCTTCCTCGCCGATCTGATTTCCAAGGTCATCATCGGCGAGGCCGACTGGGTCTCGACCGACCGTGCCGCGGTGCGCCGCGCGCTGATCCTGAAAACCGCGGCCCTGTCATTGATCGGCCTGGTCTCGATCGGACTGATCGCAGCCTGGCTGATGAGCTACAAGCGGAACTCCGATTTGATCGAGCAAAGCCTGCAGGCGGATAGCGAGTATGCGGCCGCCGGCGCACCACTTATCAAGCAGACGCTGATTGCCGATCATGATCTCGACAAGGTGCTGCCGCTGCTCTACCGGCTGCGCAACGCCCCGGCAGGCTACGGATCGCGCGGCGAGTCGGTGCCTCTGTCGGCTCGCTACGGGCTCAGTCAGCGCGCCCGGCTGCTGTCGCCCTCGAAGGCGGCCTATCATACGGCGCTTGAGCGCATGTTCCGGCCGCGCCTGCTGTATCGCCTCGAGGAGCAGCTCAATGCGCGCATCAACGAACCTGCCTTCGTCTACGAGGCGCTCAAGGTCTATCTGATGGTCGGCGGCCTGCAGTCGCCGGACCGCGAGCTGATCCGCTCCTGGATGCAACGTGACTGGGCGGACAACCTCTATCCTGGCGCCACCAACGCGGAAGGGCGGCGTCTGCTCGACGAGAACCTCGTGGCAATGTTCGACCTCGAGACCGAGCAGCAGCCGCTGGTCGAACTCGACGGCCGGTTGATCAAGCAGGCCCAGAGCTCCTTGGCGCGCCTGAGCGTGTCGCAACGTGCCTACGAGTTTCTGAAATCGGAGGCTCGCGCATCGACCGCTGGCGACTGGATCGCTAGCCGCCATGGCGGACCCGACATGGGTGTCGTGTTCGAAACCACGACGGGGCAGCCTTTGGACGCGGTGCGGGTACCTGAGTTCTTCACGTATAACGGCTTCCATCAGAAGTTCGTCGCCCGGCTGTCCGGATTGTCTGAGCGGATGAAGCGGGAGCGATGGGTTTTGGGTGATGCAGGCCAGCAGTCGGCCATCGACCAGCAGTACGACAATCTGGCCGGCGATCTGCTCAACATCTATTCCAACGATTTCGTGACGACCTGGCGAACGGCGCTCGGGAGCCTGCGCCTGAAGAAGCTGCTCGCCGACAAGCCGAAATACGAGGTGCTGCGGGCGCTTTCGGCGCCGACCTCGCCGATGCGGCAAATTCTGGAATCGGTGCGCGATGAGACGGTGCTGACCAAGGAACGGGCGAAGCCGGCGAACGCTTCGGCGCCAGCTGCCGCACCGGCGCCGGCACTCTTCACGAATGCCCAGGATGGACCGCCTGGCGCGACGATCGAGGCACAGTTCAAACCTTACCACGCGGCGCTCGAAGGCGAGAGCACCCGCCGGCCGATCGACTCGACCGTCGCGAACCTGAACGACATCGCGCAGAACCTGACGTTGATCATCGAGAATCCCCAACTGACAGCACAGGCCACGGCTGCGCTTCAGACCCAGGTCGCAGCGCTCCGCAACAATGCCTCGCGCATGCCGCCGCCATTCTCCGACATGCTGCGCGCTGCAGCCGCGGAGTTCGAAGGCAGCATCGCGGCTTCAACCGCTGGGCAAATCCTGCAAACGTTGCGCGATCAGGTCACGCCGGTCTGCCAACAGACCGTGACCAACCGCTACCCGTTTGTCCGCAGCAGCGGCCAGGAAGTCCCGCTGGCGGATTTTGCCAAATTGTTCAGTCCGAACGGCGTTATGGACAAGTTCTTCACCCAGTACCTGGCACCTTATGCCGACACGTCGCGGTCGGACTGGGCTTGGCGCAAGGAGAGCCCCGTTGGTCGGTCGTTCTCGCCCGACACGCTCAAACAATTCCAGAATGCGGCTTATATCCGGGATGCGTTCTTCCAGACGGGCGGCGGTGTGCCCGCCGTTTCTTTCGCGATCCGGCCTCCTGGGGCACCGGGGCCAGGCGTGACCGTTAAGACCGAGATCGGCGGCACCACGATTGCGAGCCCAACCATTCCCGGACCGGCCACGTCGTCCTTGTTCGGCGGTCCGCAACCGACGCCACCGCCACCACCACCGCCTCAGAGCAACTCGCCAACGACCGTCCTATGGCCGGGCCCAGCGCCGCGAACGGCAATTTCAGTTAGTAACGACACCGGCGCGCCATCCGTGCTCGAGCGCATTGGTCCCTGGTCGTTATTTCGGATGCTAGAGGCGGGCTCATTGGTTGTGAAAGCGGAAACGGCCAGCGCGACTTTCATCGTCGCGGGGCGCGAGCTCAACTATCAAATTTCGACTGGGTCGTTGCGCAACCCGCTGAATCTGTCAGTGCTGCGCGAGTTTCGTTGCCCGACCGGGATATGACCATGCGTTGCGGGCTATTCGGCAAGATCGGCGCCAAGCGCGATTTCATCGCGATCGCGACCCCGCGCAGCTTCCTGGAAGCCTGGGAGCCGTGGGTACAGGCCGCGCTGTCAGCAAGTCGCCACCAGCTTGGCCCAGGATGGCAGCAGGCCTTTCTGACCGCTCCGGTCTGGCGGTTTTGGCTCGGCGCCGCGATCTGCGGCACGACAGTGGCGGGTGCGATCATGCCCTCGCTCGACGGGGTGGGGCGATACTATCCCTTGACCCTGCATGCGGTGACCGGCGAGGCCGTCTCGCTGCCGCCGCCGAGCATTGATCCGCAGGACGAATGGTTCGGGCAAGTGGAGGCGTTCATGCTTTCGACCCTGGATCGGGCGGCAACCTTCGAGCAGATCTCCGATGCATTGGATCAGCTTGCGGTGCCACGACTGCAGGAGACCATCGCCGGCGGTCCGGCGATCACGTCGCTTGGTAGTGCGACAATGGGAAGGGCTTCGGCGGTCGACGCCTTCGCGGGGTCGTTTGCAGCACTTTGCGCCGCCAACCCACAGGTCTACGCCGCGGCCAGCTTCTGGTGGACCGCCGGAGGGGAAGGCTTTCCGCCAATGGCGCTGAGTTGCCGCGGATTACCAGATCCGTTTCACTACATCACGCTGCTGACCGGTGATCTCGGCCACGCGGCATCCGGGAATGGATGACACGCGATGGTGCATATTCCATCCTTGTTCGATGTTGGTAGCGTCACCCATGCCGGACGGGTGCGGGAGCGGAACGAGGATTCATGTTTGGTACGAACCGACGTCGGCCTTTGGGCGGTCGCCGACGGTATGGGTGGTCACGAGGCCGGCGATCTCGCCAGTCGCATTGTCGTGCAGTCGCTTGACGCGATCGGCACGCCAGAATCAGCCGCAGACCT
The DNA here is from genome assembly GCF_054061875.1 of Bradyrhizobium sp. S3.7.6. Classification (NCBI taxonomy): domain Bacteria; kingdom Pseudomonadati; phylum Pseudomonadota; class Alphaproteobacteria; order Hyphomicrobiales; family Nitrobacteraceae; genus Bradyrhizobium; species Bradyrhizobium sp. S3.7.6. Next base: position 2,956,583 of record NZ_JBSSEQ010000001.1, read on the forward strand.
GCTGGCGGAATGCGAGGAACGGCTGTTCAGCGCAAACCAGCAGATACTGGCGCTAAGTCATGAACGACAGGGGGCCACCGTCGGGACCACAGCGGCGGTTCTGCTCGTTCGCGATAGCTACTATGCCTGCATATGGGCGGGTGACAGCCGGGTCTACCTGATCAGTCGTGGCGCAATTAGCCAAGTGTCGCATGATCACAGCGAACTGGAGGAACTGATCGCCGAAGGTGCGCTTTCGCGCGAAGACGTGAATGATTGGCCGAGCAATGCCATTACTCGTGCCGTCGGTGTCGCCGATGATCCGGAATTTGAGGTGGTGACAGGCCCGGCCGAGCCGGAGGATATCTTCGTGATCTGCAGCGATGGCCTGACCAGGCACGTGCAGGACGACGAGATCCTGCAGCACGCGGCTACGCGACGCGCCCAGGCGGCTTGCCATGACATGCTCGCGCTGGCTCTTGATCGTGGCGGGCTCGACAACGTGACGATTGTGATCGTGCGACTGCTGACGCCACGATCTCAGGAGGCGACAAGATCTCCGCTCAATCGGGAGCCGCAACCATGACCCCGAACGATCCGTTCCGATCGTCCTATCACGGCGTGCCGCCCGGCACGCGTCTCAACGGCATTTACGAGATCGAAGCGGTGATCGGCGCGGGCGGCATGGGTGAGGTGTACAAATGCCGTGAGATCCAGACTGGATCGCCTGTTGCGGTGAAAATGCTGCTGCCCGACATGGTTGACAACGAGGCGGCGCTCGCGCTGTTCCGTCGAGAGGCCGCGGCACTCCACAATCTTCCGCATGACGCGATCGTTCGCTACTTCCTGTTTACCGTGGAGCCGGTGCTGCAGCGACCTTATCTCGCGATGGAATTCGTGAATGGCCGCTCGCTCTCTAACATGCTCGATGATGGGCCGTTGGCCTTCGAGGCGCTGATCAGGCTGATGCAGCGCGTCGCATCGGGACTGGAGGCCGCCCATGAGCACGGCATCATCCATCGTGACGTTTCTCCGGACAACATCATCGTTCCGCTCGACGACGTCAGGCGGGCCAAGATCATCGACTTCGGCATCGCGCGGTCGACCCAGATGGGTGACAAGACCATCATCGGCTCGGGCTTCGCCGGCAAGGACAATTACGCATCGCCGGAACAGGTTGGGTTGTACGGCAATGACGTGACTGCGAAATCCGATGTCTACAGCTTCGGTCTTGTGCTGTTCCATGCGCTGACCGGGCAGAAACTCGACATGGGCGGCAGCCAGTTTCAACTGGTGGAGAAGCGACGGCGTATGCCCGATCTCGGTGCGGTGGATATGCGAATCCGGCCTTTGCTGGAGCGGATGCTGCAGCCTGATCCGGCATTGCGCCCGACCATGGGGGAGGTCGCCAACTGGACGCCAACCGGTTCGGCCCAGACACCGGCCGCGCCGTTATATGGCTTCGATCCGCTACGGCGGCCGGAAAGCGCGGCGCCGGCGTCGCAGGACAGGATGCCGTCGACCGCGCGGAGCGCGCGCGGCCTCTGGCTGGGGGCGGGCGTGGCGGCATTGTTGCTGCTGGTCGGCGGTGGCGGATATGCCTTCTACAAGCTGGTCTGGTCAGCGCCCGGCACAGCGGTTTTGCCGCCACCTCCGAAACTCGCTGGAACAATGGTGCCGCCGAAGGTCGAGCCCGCTGGACCACAGCCCGGACGCCAAGAGACAGAGAAGTTGTCCGCGCAGCCGACGGCAACGCCGTCTCCGGCGCTCGATGGGCCGGGGCGAGCTGAGCGCATCCGCAAATACGTGGCCCAATATTCTGGCGGTGACTGCTTCTTTGTCTTGCCGATTGCTGTGAGCCCAAATGCGGCTGTCATCGAAGGGTTCGGTGCCTCGACCGCCCCATTCGACACCTTCGACAAAGCGTTTCGGCGTGAGCAGGGTTTCGAAGCTTCGGTCGGCGTCAGGCAAGTGACCCAGGCGCAATGCCCTGCCGTCAAGTTCTTGAGTCAGGTCGGGAGCGATCAGGCGCGAATGCCACGCATCACCCTGTCAGCGACAGAGCTGAAGGGCGGCGAAACCCTCAATGGGACCATTGAGAACTTTGCCAACCGCGTGGTCGAGCTGCTCATGGTGTCAGATCGCGGCGAAGTCCAGAGCCTCTCCTACCTTCTGAAGCCGGGCATCGACTCACTTTCGTTTACGCTCCCGACAGCGCGCGCGAGCGGTCCGCAATTGCTGTTGGTCGTGGCGGTTCCGCAGGTTCTGGACTCATTGCGCCAGCCGCGACCGATGGCTGCCGACACGTTCTTTCTGCAGGCGCTAAGCGAGGCTCAGCGCAACAAGGTGACCGTCATCGCGGCCGCGCGCTACGTGCTGCTCACCAATTGACCGGCACGCTCAGAATGTTCCGATCACCAGGATTTTCAGGTCGGCATCCGGCTTGAAGTCGCTTGCTGTATATTCAAGCATGTTTCCAGTAGCAGACGATGCCTTTAGCCGCCCGGGACAGAAGCTCACCAAGCGGTCGCTGCCGCCTGGGTCGATAGTCAGTTTGAACGAGCGGATCGGCCCGGCCCAATTCGCGCCGGTCTTGAGCACATACGAAATGCGCCGCTCCTGCAGCTTCGCGCTGTTGGTTTGGTTACTGCCCGCGCGCTTGTCGAGTTCGGCGAGGAACGTATCCTGGACGCAGTACTCTTTCCGGTAACGGGCGACTTCCTGAGCGAGTGCGCCGCTGCGGCGGAGGCTCGAGCGCAGGATGGTGTCGGGACTGGAGCCGACGCTCGGCCGGTACTGGTGTTCGACCAAGACGGTGCGCATGGGCGGAAACACCTGCTGGCGCACGGCCGAGGTCTTGATAACCCAACCCGGCGCATATTGCTGCCGGCCGTTGTCGCTCTTTCCCGCAGGTATCAGAAGTCCGTCGTCCACGAGCCGGGCCCGGGTCGCCTCGGGCAGGTCGTTCACCCGGATCTCGCGGCTACCAATCGGCAGCAGCGGCAACTTGAGTTCGCGGAGCAGGGCACCGACATCCCTGTTGCCGACCATGGCGCGCTGATCGACGGTCAGCGGCGCCGGGCTGCCATCGACCTTGGTCTCGAAGTCGACGAAGTTGATCGGATCATTTGACGGCAGTGCGATGTTCTCAGCCTCCGACAGGTCGATGTCGGGCAGCGGAAAGGCAACGGTAAGCGTGACCGGCCTGGCGGTGACGTTGGCGAATTGGTAGCGAACGCTAATCCTGTCGAGCGCGATACGAAGGTTCTCGCTCTCCATGGCCACGTCATTGGTGCGCACGAACTGGAGCCCGCCGATCGACAATTCCGCAGCCGAGTCGTTGGCGCGTGCCGGCCAGCCCGTCGCAACCAGCAGCGCGACCATCAAGGCCCGTATCCGGAACGATGGTCGGGGGGAGGGTCCGTTCGACAAGCTAGTCTCGATGCGGCGTCGCAGCATATGCTGGTTCCATCCGATGCGGGTCAATCGATCGGCTGATAAAGATCGCCCCACTCGGACTTCCAGACCCCGTCTGGATCGCACACTACGAGCGCGAGCTTTACGTCGTTTGCCAGCCGGATCGCGCCGCGAAAAGCATCCTGAGCCGGCAACTGCGCGCTGACCTGGTCGGTGGTCAGCCGTCCCCCGCTCGCGGCGGCCGGCAGCACGATCGATCCGGAGATGCCGTCATTGTCGCGTTTCAGGACAAGCGTGATCGCGTCGGGCTGGACTTCGCTCACCTGCTCAAATCTATTCCGGGCCATGTTTTGCACCGCAAGCTGAAGACATTCGGACTATCACCGTCCAGTGATAGATTGAACGTGATTGAGATTGCTCACCACTAATTGACGCGCCGCATCAACGGCATCTCGGATTAGTCGATCCGACGCGGCGATCGGTTCGGGGTACATTGAGGCGAACATGCTTCGTCCAAATCATTGGATCTGGGTCTTCATTGTTGGCGCTGGCATTCTTGGAACCAAGGCGTACGCCGACGATACCGTTGTACGCAGCTTTGCCGGCGGTTCGGCTGCTTCCATGGTCGGCATCGTCCCGGCCAGCGAGGACGTGGAACTCGCGGGACCGCAAGCACTCAGCGCCGATGGGCAGGGCAACCTGTTTGTGCTCGATCAGATCAACGGTCGCATCCTCCAATTTGATCCGAAACAGCCGAGCTCGGATCCTGACGTCCTCAATATGCCGAAAGACGTCCAGCCGACGGATCTCGTCGTCCACAACGACGACATCATGGTTTGGGACGGCGGCGTACGGACGCTGAAGGCGGCGCCGGGGCAATCCACGCGCGGCCTCGGTGGTGATGTGATCCAGCTTGAAGAGGTCTCGAGCCGCGGCACGGACGACCAGGTCGCCGTCTCCGCTTTTGCCCAGATGGGATCACAGGCGCCAGGCAGCGCGACCGACCTGCTCGACCAGAACACCCGCGCGGCCATCATCAAGACGACGCGGCAGCCCGACCGGCAATATGTTGCTACTCGAAGCAAGGGCTCGGTGATCGCCGACATCATTCCGGACAAGGGCAATGCCAGCGTACGGGTCGAAATCCAGACCATGGTCACCAACGAGACGATCGGCCAGCTCGGCCTGCGGGTGCGCAACCAGCTCGGCACGGTAGAGTTTCTCGAGATTGACAACAGTGACCGCTTCTATGTGTTGGCGGAGGACGTCCCGCCATCGGGAAAGAATGCCTCTACGTTCGTCGCACGCTATGCCGCGAACGGCCGTCTCGAAGGAATCTATGAGCTTCCTTTGGAAAACACGCCGCTGACCCGGCGATTCGTAACGGTTTCGGGCGATGGCGATGTCTATTTCCTGCGGACCAAACCGGACGGTATTGAAGTGGTCGGCGTGGGCTTCAGGCCTCTGACCAACGCTTCGATTATCGACGTGCGGCCGTCGCGAACGGCAGCCGCGCCGGCACCGCAATCCGGCGTCAAATTTGACGCGTCGGCCGCCGTGAGACCGTCCAATCGCCAGCAGGCGATCGAGACAGCGTTTGCGTTCGAGGGCATCCAGTGGAAGCTGACGCAGGCGAATTACGGCAACGATCCCGACAGCCAATGCAGCGGCTTCAGCCGTGTTCGTCGGCCGTGGTATCTGCAGGGAAAGGTGAATCAGGAGGTCCGCGGCGTACCCTATTGCTGGGGCTGCCACGGTTCGCTCGCGAACTTCCGGCAGCGGATCGAGAGCGGAACGCTGGCTGGCAATGTGTGCACTCGCAATGCGCCACGGCCGGATGTGGCTGGCGTCGACTGTTCGGCCTTCGTCAGCGCCGCGTGGGGGCTGTCCGTCCACTACACGACTGCCGCTATCCCCGCGATCGCAGCCCCCGTGGCAAATCCCTGGGACCTGAGGCCGGGCGATGCGCTGAACAAGCCGGGCTCGCACGTGATGTTGTTCCTGCGGTTCACGCCCGATCGCAAGGCCGAGGTGATGGAATCCTCGACCGGCGGCTGCAACGGCCGCGTCTGCCGCAACGTCTACCCGTTGGCGAGCCTGCTTTCGCGCGGCTACGTTCCGGTCCGCTTTCGAGCCTTCGCGGACGATCAGACGGCAGTTTCAGCGAGCGCCTATCAGGAGACCGAACAATCGCCGGCGGGCCGCAAAACGGCAAGCAAAAGGCGCTGAACCCGGTGTGTCGCCAGAGCTACAAAATGGGTAGGCATGATGTCGAGGTGGATCACGATGCGGATGCCCAGAGGATTTTATTGCGTGATCAGGCAGCTATGCGCCACCATCGGGCTCGCTGCGTTGATCGGGCTGATAACCCCTCACGCATATGCGGCAGGAGGACTGTCGATCAGCAATCCGGACGGGGCGGCGGTGCGCGCGCTCGTGATCGGGATCGATGACTATCAGCACGTGCGGAAATTGAAGGGCGCGGTCGCTGACGCCACTGACATCGTGACCAGCTTGAAAAACATGGGGGTTGGCGACGTCGTCGTACTGACGAACGCCCAGGCCGACAGGGCAAGCGTCCTGCGCGAGATCAGTGCACTGGTGGAGCGGACCAAGAACAACGACCTCATCTTTCTGTCGATCGCCGGTCATGGCACCCAGGAGCCGGAGCGCGTCAAGGGCTCGGAGCCGGACGGAATGGAAAACGTGTTCTTGCTGCCAGGCTTTGAAACCACGCCAACCGGGTCGGTTGAACGTGTTCTGGGCAGTGAGTTCAACCATTTCATCCGGCAGTTCGAGCTGCGCGGGGCGAGGGTGATCTTCGTGGCTGATACCTGCCACGGTGGCGGTATGGTGCGCGATATCGATCCGCGTGCCGCTGAGATGAGCTTCCGGCAGGTCCCGCGTTACACGTTGCTGGTCGACGAACTGAAGCCGGTGTCGGACAGCAACGATCCGAAGTCAGAACTCGATCTTGACCACACGGCGTTCCTGGCTGCGGTGGACCGCTACACCAAGGCGCCGGAAGTCCGCATCCCTGGCATCGATGGCTTGCGCGGGGCTCTCAGCTATGCGGTCGCGCGGGCGGTGGAGGGGAGCGCAGACATCAATCACGATGGGAAGGTGACGCTCAAGGAGCTCTTCAGCAATGTTCGACAGGTGGTCTATCAGCTCTCGGACCAGCGCCAGAACATCGTGACCATATCATCGCCGCCTCAGACGCCGGATACCGACGTCGCCTTCGAATTGACGCGCGGTGTCGTGCTGATTCAGGGGCCGGCCGCGAGAGCTGCCTCTGGTCCGGCCGGATCCGGGGGGGCCGTCGAGGGACAGGCGCCCGCGCCACCGGCTGTCACGGCCAAGGCACCAACCACTCCGACCCTTGCCGCGGCGGCGACCAAGGAACTTCCGACCGGCGACGCGCCGGGGCCTCTCCGCCTCGCTGCACCAATCCGGCTGGCGGCGCTCGACGGCAAGACAAGCTATTTTGCAAGCGTGAAGCCAAAGGATGTTCCCGTGCAGGCGGTTCAACCGACGGACAATCCCGACCTGATCTGGGATCCCGTGTCGCACGACGTGATCGCGTGGGGCGACGTGGTCGCCTACGGGATCGACGTTGCGAACTTGCCGACGGTAGTCGATCGGACAGCGGCAATTCGTGAACTGAAACGCATTGCGACCCGGTCGCCGCAGATCATGCGCATCTGGCCAGACGATCGCCAACAGCGTGCTGGCCAGACTGTCGAAGTTGACCTGTCTGATGTGGCGTCAAGGGCGGTGCTGCTGTTCAATGTGTCTGGCGATGGCACCATCCAATTGTTGTATCCGGTGGGTTCTGATGCGGCGCTGGCCCGATCGGCGAGTTTGCGCTTACCGCTCAGGGTCGGCGAGCCGTTCGGTGCGGAACAGATCGTTGCGGTGACCTCGCAGCAACGCATGGTAGATCTTGAGACAGCCCTAATGCAGTTCAACCGGCGTCGCGCCTCGGGGCAAGTGATCAAGAGTCTCGAGCGTTACTTGCCCGCAGACGCGCGAATCGCCTCGATCGGCTTCTTCAGTGCCCCCTGACTCTTAGGGGAGCAGGCCATGCCGTCATCTCGGCCGATCCGCCAGGCGCGACCATGGCTCGCATTCCTGCTGCTACTGGCGGGTAGCGGAGCTGCGCCCGCAGCACCATTGCCGACGGCGTCGTTGCATGTCGGCACGACGTACGCACGTTGGCTTTGGCCGGTACAAGCGGTGCGCGGGCAGACCAATACCGCGAGTGTGTCCCTTCAGATCCTGCCGAGCCAGACCGTCAACGTCGGCGGCAAGGTCTCGTTCGGCGTTACAGCCAGGAAGACTGGATATCTCATTTTGGTCGACGTCGACGCGGAAGGGCGGATGTCCCAGATCTTTCCGACCCCCGAGCTATTGGCGCAGTCGAACGAACGCGACATCAATCTCGTCAAGCCGGGTGTCGAATTTGTTGTTCCTGCCCCGGCGGCGCGACAGCGTGGTTTTGAATACGTCGTCGCACCGCCAACAGGGTCCGCAGTGATGATCGCCATCCTGAGCGAGCGACGCGTGCAGTTGCTCGATTTGCCGGACATGCCCCGCAAGCTGGAAGGTCAGGCCGACGCATTGAGCTATCTATCGGCCTGGACCAGCGAGTTGCGCGTGCCGGACAACAGCAGCGGAAAGCTGGTGACGAACAATTGGTCGTTCGACGTCAAATCCTATTCCATCAAGTGAGCCCTGTGAAGCTTGGGTTATAGCTTGCTCAGTCGGCTGAAGAAGCCACCCCGGGCGATCATGTAATGAATGTCCTTTGGAAAGGGAAAAGCGCTGCGAACGTTGGAAATTGCGTGCTGGAGGAATTCCCCGCGCTGCGGCGCTGGCTTATGCCGCGGCTGGTCCGCGACCTGCGGTATCATGAAGCGATCCACGAAAGCCGGGTCAAGATCGTTGACCCTGACCATCTGGCCAAATGCCGGGAATAGATCGTAATGACCCAAGCTTACGCTGAGGTTCTTGAGGGCAGGGCGCTGAGGCTGAGTTTGATTGCCATCGGTCGTCGCCAGCCCACGCCCGATCAGGTCCAGCTTCACCGATTGCGGCAGAGTTGATGGACCATACACGATCTCGAGCGCCCGGCCGCTCTGTCCGGACAACCATTGGTACCAGAAGGTCGCATCATCGGGCCGCGCATTGGCACCGTAGAGGCAGTCAAATCCCCAACAGGCCGTCAGCTTGCCCTGATACTTTCCAAGGCTCCCGACGAGGTTGCGCATGCCGTTACCACCGCCGGAGTGGCATGCGATGATGAGCTTGCCGATCTGGAGCTGAGGAATGGACGTCGAGGAGAGACCCAGGAACCTGGCAAGAGCTCCAAGGATCTCCTCGAGATAGCGTTCGCCCCAGTTCGCGGTTGCCAGGTCAGACACGCTGTAGTTTCCGGCAAAGGTGTCGCCAACGGCATATTCGTAGCCCAGGAACGGCGCGATAAGCACTACGTCCTTGCCGGAATCCCGGACCTGTTCGCGCAGCCGCGCTGGATCGCTGTGGAAGAGGAATTCATGGTTTTTGACATAGAAGCCGTGAAGCCAGATCACGACATCGAACTTGGTGGCAGCTGTTGGGTGCTTTGGCGGAAGATAAACCGCCGTCGGCTTCATGCCGGGGGCCTGCCGCTTCGTGAAGAGCGTCACCCCGGGAAAGGCGTTGGCGTCCTTTTGCTCAAGCTCACACGCAACCACGCAGGTCGCTCCGCTTCGGCCAATCCAGGCACGGACCTGGATGACCCAGTGTTAAGCTCTGCCGCCCGTCACACCTTCTCGACACCAAGATCCGCGCGGCCTCCTGGCCTTCCATGACGCCGTGGCAGCCTTGCGCGTTGCTAGTTGCAGGACTCGACATTACCCACGTTGCCCCCGGGGCCGCCGCCGCCACGGTATTCGAGGTGGCAGCCACTACGGACCTGACGGCACAGAGATTGATCGCAAACGACCTGACCACCGCCGCCGCCGGACCTCGCAGTTGCTTGTCGCCGCGGAACGTCGGCTGCCGGCGCCGGCCTCTCGCGGGCCGAACGATCCGCACGTGACGGACGCTCGTCCGTGTTGCGCTTTGCGACCGGTTTCTTCCCGCGTCGCTTCTCGCATTCATTGTCGTCGTTGAGGAACGAACCCTCGGCACAGGTGATCCTGCTGCACTGGTCACCGTCGGCCTTGTAGCCATGATCACAGATCAGGGGACAGACCCGGGACGGCTTGAGCTTGATTGCGTCAAGCGCGTCGAGACTTGCGAGCTTGGCGTCGAATTTGGTTCCCGCGTGCTGGTTGAAGAGAGCCAACGAGCGCTGTGAGGCCGCATTCCATTGGCCATTGACGGCGCCGGTGAAGCAGCCGACGCGGCTCAATTCGCCTTGTACAGACTTGGCGATATCTACGGACTTGGAGAGATCGGCCTTTGCGATATCGGTCTGGCGCGGCTCGTCGCTCAGCGCGGCAAGCTTGGGCGTCTTGCTGTCCTCAGCGGGCGTAGCGGCCGCTGGGTTATCCGCGACGGTACTCTCAACAGCCGGCTTATTCCCGGAGAGTGCAGCGACGATTGTAGATTCGGACGCAATACGTTTCCGTTCCGCCTCGGCGGCTTGCTCCTGCGCCGCTTGCTTCGTCTTCTCGGCCGCAATCCGGGCCTCTTCCGCAGCCTTCAGCTCCGCGGCCGCCTTCTCCTGGTCGGCACGCTGGGCGCCCTGGGACATCAGGCGAGCTCGCTGCTGCTCGGCCTCCTGCGCTTTCGCCGTGGCCGCGACACGTGCGTCCTCGGCGTCGAGCTGATTGAGCTGCAGCTTGGCCAGATTTGAGTAGTATCCGTCCGGATGTTGGGTCAGGAACGCGTTCAGAGCAGGCTTGTTGCGGAGCTGCAAGGCCAATTCGTAATCACGTCGAATTTCCGACTGGGGGTTGGCCGCCTGTACCGGCTCCTCGGCCTTGGTAGCCGGAACAAGCGCAACGTCTTCGCCGCCGAGCGAGCCGTAGACATAGGGCTCCTGTCGGTTGCCCGTGGCTTGCAAGACATCGTCGCGGACGAAGCCGAAAGCCCTTCGCAAGTCGAGCCCCGGCTTTGCGATGTACTTCACGAGAGCCGTCGCGTACGGACTATTCTGGCTGTTGCCATCGAGTGCGGTCAGTCCCGCTTTCGCGGCAAACGCGATCAGCGTGTTGGAGACGGTGGGCTCGACCCTGGCCAGTCCGCGGCTGATCGATCGCGAGGCAACTGTACGTTTCATCGAGTCGGCAAACGGATTGTTGCGGCACGCGTCGACGATCACCACGCGTAGTTGCCTCGCAGGCTCAATCGCCAGCAGGACGCGGTCGAGCGAGAATGCTTCGTCATAGATGTCCGTGTCACGTTCGAGTCTGGCGTCGGTCGGGATCAGATAGTTTGTCCCGTCGATCTCGATACCGTGGCCAGCGTAGTACACCAGGGCTATGTCGGCATTGCGGGCCTGATCGGCGAATTCTCTCAAGGCCCGCCGCATATCGGTCGCGGCGAGGTTAAGTCTTGAGTCAACCACATCGAAACCTGCCCCCTTCAAGGTTGCGGTGATGGCCGCAGCGTCGTTGGCCGGGTTTGGGAGCAGAGGGGCGTTTTGATAGTTGGCATTGCCGACCACCAAAGCCACGCGCTTTGTCGCCCAGGCTGGCTGACAGGCCAGGAACAGCGAAGCGGCGAGAAGAAGCAAAACTCGAAGGTGCCTGTACACTCTCATGGCGAACACCCAACCTATGCCCGTAGAATGGTGACGTCGCGAAGATGGCCGCATAAGAAATGACTTTTGGAATTCGTACGCTACCGGCGGCTGCCTATCTGCATACAGTACCAAACTCGAGCCCGATCCATTCCTATGTGTTGTTGCGAAATGCGGACGCGTTCAAAAGGCATGGAAGATATTGCGCCGGGCGCTGTCCGCCGATTCATGTGGATGATAGGCGCCCGCCAGTGCTCTGCTGAGGGCGCGATCACAAAATAAGATATTGATATAAAACGGTTATTTTTCTGGGGGCTGCTCGTGGCAGCGCGGCACAAGGCCTCCGGCTTGGTTCGAACTCGAGTTCCGCTGAGCCGCACATCGAGGAGACGTGAAGAGCGGTGTCAGGCGTGCGGATCGATCGCCTTGGTCGAGAGCTCCGGTCCGGCCTGATGAGCTCGCCGCCCGAGTCTCGCGGGGATCAGACCTGCAGGGATCAGAAAAGGCGTTGCCGCGGCATAGACGTCATATTCAGGGAAGGCCAGTCTTAGAATCCGCTCTTCGTTGATCATTCGTCGGCACTGAATCATCGCAACCACGATGGCGATGAGCACGGCAAGTGGTGAAAGGACCTGAAGTGTGACACCGACCAACGCAATCCCCTCACATAGGTAGAGGGGATGCCGGACGACTCGATAAGGCCCTTCCGTCACAAGGCGCCTCGCCTCCGGTAGAATGCTGAAGGATTTGTTCAACCAGCGGAGTACCACGATAGAAAGCGAGATCCCCACCAGGATCAACGTCGTCGACAGAGCCGACCAGATCGGGCCGAGCTCTGCCTTCGGAAGAAAAGCGAGTGCGACGGTCGGAAATGCGCCCAGCAGGGCCGAGACCCGCATCTCAACGCCCTTCGACTTCATTGTCGGGACCAGCCGGGTGATGGTTGTCAGTGCAACGAGTCCGAGGAACAGGACGTTGGCAATACTGGCTGCGATCATGAGCAAGTTGTCCACGCTGCCCAACGGAAGGCGATGGATGCTGGCGGCGCCAATGAGAGCAGACCCGCCATAGACGATCACGATGGCCACCCTGGAGGTCCAGTCCAGCCAGGGATTGACGCCGCCGGCGATCCGGTTCCTGGCTGTCCCCTCCTGGCCGACCTTCGCGTCAGTCACAGCAGTGATCTCGCTCGCTCAAAATCTGCCTCACTAGACGCCAGGCCTCTGGAGAGGTCAATTGGCTGGCCACATCTCCGGGCGCGGCCACACCAGCCAGTCCCATGCGGTTCCACATTCCGCGGACCTTCCGGATCGTCGAGTTGTCATTGAACCGAACCTGTCGTGGCGACACGAATGATAAAGCGCATAATTAAACAGTAGTACTGCCATGGGTTTGCACGGATTCGTGAATTTGCGCCGAATCTTGTTCCTTCTTCCTGTGCTGCTGCTCTTCTTCTGTCAGCCGGCATGGGCGGGGAATCGCGTCGCACTTGTCATTGGCAATTCTGCCTACAAAAACGCGGCGCCACTTTCGAATCCCGTCAATGACGCTGCGATTGTCGAGGCGACACTAAAGAACGCAGGTTTTGACGTTGTGCAAACCCGCCAGGATCTTCAGGCGATCGAGATGCGGCGCACGCTGCGCGATTTTGCCGATCAGGCTCGCGACGCAGATGTGGCCGTCATCTACTACGCCGGTCATGGTATGGAGATCGAAGGTACGAACTACCTGATCCCGGTCGACGCCACCCTTGAGCGCGATACGGATGTGTACGATGAGGCGTTTTCGCTCGATCGCGTCATGCTGGCCATTGAACCTGCAAGGCAGCTGCGACTTGTGATCCTCGACGCTTGCCGCAACAATCCTTTCTCCGAAAAGATGAAACGGACGGTCGGCTCGCGGTCCATCAGCCGGGGCCTTGCCCGAATTGAGCCGGCGACGGCGAATACTCTGGTTGCCTTCGCCGCCAAGGCTGGCTCGACAGCGTCGGACGGCAACAGCAAGAACAGTCCCTACGCTGCCGCATTGGTCAAATATATCGGGACTCCGGGTCTGGATTTGCGCAGGGTGTTCGGTTTCGTTCGCGATGACGTCATGAAAGCAACGGGCAATCGGCAGGAGCCCTATGTTTACGGCACGCTTGGCGGCGACGACGTGCCGCTGGTGCCCGCCAAGGAAACAGCCAAGGGGCCAACCAGGGAACCAGCCGGAGAACCAGCCAAGGAGGCCGCGAAGGAAGCTGCTCCATCGCCAACGCTGCGATCCGAAATACGGCGCGACTACGAGCTCGCGCTGCAGGTTGGCAACAAGGATGCACTGAACTTCTTCATCGTCCAGTATCCGGATGGTTACTACGCAAGTCTCGCAAAGCTTCAGCTCGCCAAAATCGATGCGGAGGAGAAGCGTGTTGCTGCGGCCGAAAAGGCGCGTCAGGCCGAGCAGGAGCAGGCGCGGCTCGTCAACGAGGGCGCACAACAGATGCAACTTGCCAAGGCGGCGTCGGATCTGAAGGCAGCGCAGGAAGCTCGGGCCGCCGCCGAGGCCGCCAAGGAAACCGCGCAGCATCAGGCTGCTCAAGCCGAACAAAGGCGTGTCGCGGCTGAAACGGCACCTGCCGCGAAGAACGCCGCACCATCAGCAACAGGGCAGCCGCAAGAGGCGAAGGCAAACACGGACACAAAAGTGGCAGCGCTCCCCAATCCACAGGCTCCCGTGCCGCCACCTTCGCCAGCTGAGCTGGCAAAATCGGTGCAAAGCGAATTGCGCCGGGTCGGCTGCCTCACGGGATCGGCCAGTGGGGAGTGGGATGCGGCGTCGCGGCGCTCGCTTGAGCTGTTCAATCAAAGCGCCGGCACCAAGTTCGATACCAAGACCGCGAGCGCCGATGCGCTCGATGCGATCAAGCTCAAGGCGGCGCGGGTTTGTCCTTTGATTTGCGGATCCGGCCTAAAGCGCGACGGCGATCGTTGTGTCAAGATTGCCTGCGCTGCGGGTTACTTTCTGAATGGCGACGATGAATGCGAGAAGCGCAAGGTCCGTCAGGCCCCGTCCGCAAGACTTGAACGAAGGGAGAGGGAGGCTGCTCCTGCAAGACCCGCAAGACCCGAGGCCAGCGCAAGCAACAAGCCGGAAGGCGGCGGAATGCCATTCATGTTCTTCCTGCCTTGAAGATTTCAGCCGATATCGTGTAGCGCCGTGTTCAAGCATGCCGTTCGAGTCTGCATCGGCCATTCTGAACGTAAGCCCGGCCCCAGTCTTTCCTTGCGGAGACTTCCGGGTTCTTCGCGACACATTTTCCAGCTGGATTGGCCGACCCACGCACCAGGGGCACATGCTCGTCTGACCCGATTCACGTTCAGTCATAGTCGCCGTTGTGGCTAACAAGGGTCAAACAAACCGCTCACGATTGGAATTTCGGACTTCGGAGAAGCTGATGCCCATTCCGTTGAGGATTTACATCACGCCATTTGCCGACAGGGGGGTCGTTGAGCCCGGGCAATGGAGCAGCGACACGGCCAAGAAGGCGCTCGACGTGGTCAATACGATCTGGTCAAAGGCCAAGATCGCGTTCGTGATCAGCGATTGCTTGATGGAGAAGCCGCTCGACATGGCAAAGAGCGCGCGCAGCAATGATCAGCGATTGCTGGGTGTTCTTGCCTCTCGGCACGATCCGGACAATGCCATCCACATCTACATCGTCAATTCGATTGAAAATCTATCCGCCGGCGGAAGTTCATACCCCAATAGCGAACCCGAGCCGGCAAGCTTCGTCCAGTGGTATGGCAATGACCACGCCAATGGACGCGCCTGGGCTCACGAGCTTGGCCATCTGATGAGCCTCGATCATGTCGAGATCGACTATTCCAATGAGAAGCAGGCGGCGCAACGCGTCAAGAACCTCATGACGAAAGGATTGAGCGCCGGCTCCGACTTGACTGGCCAGCAGATCGATGCAGCCAAGGGCTCAAAGCTGATCAAGCGATTTGGCGGATAAGTCGTCGGCCGACCGCCGAAGTCGCCGTCGTCCTGCAGATCGCGTGTCCGAAGCGGGGGAACGTCCTCCTCGCGTGGCGATCTCCGCCGAATTCAGAAAAACGACTACATTGTGGCAATCGGCGCGGTCATTTCGGCACGGGTCTGGAGCCCGATCTAATCCGCCCATCCAGGCATGGGCCGGACAACGGCGCGCGCTTAATGGGCGCTTAATGCTTTTGCGCAACAGATAGATCACCAGCGCGGAATTAGTCCTAGTTACGAGTGCGAGCCGAGCTCCCGGAGGAGGGGAATCGGATGGGACTGCTTTTTGTCGGAGTGCTGGCGGGAGTCCTGATCGGCTTTGGCTGGTTTGCGCCTTCCCGAGGGTACTTCCTCGGATGCGCGTCACGACCCTGTTTCGCTGTCGCCCAACCCGCGCAGCCAATGCCGACGGCGTTGGCGCAAGAGCCTGCGGCTGTCAGATCGAGTTCCGCAACGCCGGCAAGGCCCGGCAAGACATCATCTCCGAAATCTCCGAAGAAACGCGGATCGACCGACCTTGCCAAAGCGGCGTCCCCGCGGACGAGCATCAGCGTCCCGGCATCCGAACGGCCCGCGGAAATGCCGGACCCTGCTCTGGACAAGGCGAAGGTTGCGATCGCGACGCAGATGAGGGGGCCGGAAACGGTCGAACTCAGCGACGTGAAGCGCGCAATGCGAAAGAACATGTTTGGACGCCCCGTGGATACGATTTGCGGCCGCGTGAAAGGAAGAAGCGCGTCAGGCGGCGAGACTGGCGAGAGGCCGTTCCTGTATCTCGTGAAGGAGGATGAAGCATATGTCGTCGACGGCAAATCAGGGTCGGCGGCGTCAACCGCGTATCGAAACATCTGCAATTGAGGGAATGCGTCGACTGCGCCACGGCGTGGTGCGCGTCGAAATGATTTGAGCGGAAAGAATTTCCACCCAGGCGCCAGGTGACCCCGCAGTGGATTTGGCACTAGCGGCGGCACTGCGCCGCTCTCGTGATGCTGCATTCAGGTTGAATGCAGGAGCAGGGGAGACGCAATACGGAATGGGAATATCGCGGAGGTTCTTTTCATCTCGAGGACATCATGCACGACATAACCAACGCTTCAAAACGGCTCAATGAATCGCTTCACTTGCCGGTTCTGGTGATCATCGAGCCGCTCCTGTTGCCTCGTACATGCATTCTGCACGTCCTCAGGCGGGAGCTGGACGAACTTGAGATCCTTGACATGGCATCGGTCCAAGGCCTGGACTGCACGTCAGCCCGCGATGTTCGTCTGGTGATGCTGAGTATCGCGGACAAGCCCATCGGCGATCCCTCGGTTGAGGATGATCTCGCCTTCGTTGCGGAGTGTTGTCCCAACGCCGCCACTGTGGTCCTGTCAAACCACGAGGACGAGCCGACCGTGCAGGCCGCGATGCAGCGGGGCGTGCGCGGCTTTATTTCCACCTCGCTACCGATCGAGATCGCCATAGCCGGCCTGCGCCTTGTTCTCGTCGGCGGCGCCTACAGGCCGTTGCCTGTGGCCGGGATGAACAGGATACCGGATTTCGAGCCGCCGGATGCGCGCGGGCTCGCGCCCGCATATCTGATGAACGAGGGAGCCAGAGTGGCTATCGACAGGAGCGTGACCGATCTCACGCCTCGTGAGCAACAGGTTCTGGCGGAACTGGAGCTCGGCCTGCCCAACAAGCTGATCGCCGCCAAATTGGGCCTGTCGGAAAGCACGGTCAAAATGCACATTCAGCATATCATGAGGAAATGTGCCGCGCACAATCGCACGGAGGCCGTGCTCCGCTGGCGCGGCCGGTTGCCCGCGCCGAGTCGCGATCACGTCCCCGGCGTGGCTCTCATGCCGGAGACCTAATGCATGATCCGGACCCGGAAGGCGCGATGACGATTCACCCCAATCTCATCGCGCTTCAGTCCTCTCTGAATGCACCACGGAAGCTGTCGAGCAGGGGCCTGAGCGCGTAGAGAGCCACGGTGCCGCGCCCCGTCGTGATGAACACCTGAACCGGCATGCCGGGGACGATCTGGATGTCGTTCGCGACGATCTGTCCGTCGTCGATCCGGATCCTGGTCGCGTAGTATGGCTGGTCGGTACGCTTGTCGAGCAGCCGGTCTGCGGATACGTGCACGACGGTTCCCTTCAGGCGAGGCACGCGACGCTGATTGTACGGTACGAGTTGAACCTCGGCATTGAGGCCGGGATGAACCACATCGATGTCCTCGGGCCTCAGGCGCGCGGTCACGATGAGACGGTCTTGCCGGGGCACCAGGTCCATGAGCGGAGCGCCCGCTCCGATGACGCCGCCGGCCGTATGAACCCGCAGATCGGTTATCACGCCGTCCTCGGGCGCCTTGATCTCCGTTCGCGATAGCTGATCTCTGGCCGCAAGCAACCGCTCGCGGAGTTGGAATATCTGGTTCTGTGCTTCACGAAGCGACTGTGCGATCTCGTTCTGCCTCTCGCTCTCGAGCTTGAACAAGGTGGCCTGCTGTTCGCTGATGACCTGCCCGGCGCGGGCAATCTGCGCGGCGATCTCGCCGCGGCGGCCCTCAACGTCGGCCAGCTCCCGCTGCAGGTTCAGCAGCCGTGGCCGCCGTTCGAGTCCCTTGTTGACGAGGGTCGCGACCATATCCAGTTCCTCCCGAACGATGTCGACCCGTTGCCCGGTGGCGGTTTCCTGAGCCTTGAGACCTTCGATCTCCTTCTCGACTTGACGCCTTCGTTCGCGAATGACCGCAAGCTGCGACTCGTGAACCTGGAGGCGTGCCTGAAAAATGAATTGCTGCGCCGACACCGCGGCGGCCGCCACCTCGCTCTGCCTGCTGTCCTGTTCCAGCGCGTCCGGGATTGCGATCCTCTCGAATCTCTGCTGCTCGGCTTGAAGCCGTGCGGCACGAGCAGCGGCATCCCAGAATTGGCCTTGGAGGCTTTGCATCTCCGAGCCGGCCCGGGTGTCGTCCAGCTCGATCAGCGTTTGGCCGCTGCGCACGATATCGCCATCCGAAACCAGGATCTTCCTGATGATACCGCCTTCCAGATGCTGGATCGTCTTGCGGCTCGATTCCGATTCCACGACGCCGGACGCGATCGCGGCGCTCTCGAGCGGCGCGAGGCTCGCCCATGTCCCAAGCCCCAGCATGAAGCAGAGCACCAGCAGATTGCCCGCGACGGTGATACCGCGAAGCCTTCCACGCGGAGAGGTCGGCGTGGGCGTCGAGCACCATGGAAATTCCAGAGGCTCGAAATCGTCGATTGCGGTCACCACGACGCCAGATCGCCGGGCGGGCAGCGGGCTCGCCGGCGCTCGCATGAGCTGGTCCCAGACCATGGGAAGTCTCGAGACGGCGGGAAGCTTCCAGACGGTGAGAGAGTTCCAGATCATGGCGCTATCTGCGAAGTAACCTGGGGTCGGCTCAGGTGCCGTTCAAAGATGTCCTCGCTGTCGCCGAACGCGGCGACCGCACCGCCCTCCATGATGGCAATCTTGTCCGTGGCGGCGAGGAGACCCATCCTGTGGGTGACGACGACAAGGATGACGCCTGCGAGCTTCATGCGCTCGATGGCATCCAGGAGCATTCGCTCGCCCCCATAGTCGAGGCTGGCGTTGGGTTCGTCGAGAACGACGAGGCGTGGACTGCCGAAAAAGGCGCGGGCGAGACCGAGGCGCTGCCGATACCCGCGCGAGAAGGTTGCTTCGCTCTGAACCACCGTGTCGTACCCCAGCGGCAGGCCCATGATCGCCCCATGGATACCGACGAGCTTGGCCGCTTCGATGACCTTCCGCCGGTCGGCATCTTCAAGGCGTGCGATGATGTCGTTGATCGTGTCGCCGAGCAGGTTGATGTCCTGGGGGAGATATCCGAGGCGGTCGCCGCTTCGGCCCTCGCGAAGCAGCGAGACGTCGGTATTGTCGAGGAGGATACGGCCATGCGTTGGCATCGACAGCCCGGCGATCACCTGGCCGAGCAAGGACTTGCCTGATCCGGACGGACCGATGATGCCAAGGCATTCTCCGGGCATGAGGCTGAACGAGACACCGTTCAGCAGAAGATGGCTGGTCCCCGCAAGCCTCACGCCGACATTGTCGACGACGAGGCCGCTTGGCGCCTGCAGCGGAGAAACCTCCGCGCTCTGCTGCCGGGCGGCGGGGAATGCGGCGAGAAGTGCGCCGAGCCGCTGACAGGCGCTCACGGCCGTCACGAGTGATTTCCAGCCTGCGACCGCACTTTCGACCGGCGCGAGCGCCCGGCTGAACATCAGCGTGGCAGCAAAGATGATGGCCGGACTCTTCCCGTGATCGAGGACAAGCCATGCGGCAGCCCCCATGATCAAGACCTGCGACAGCGCGCGAACCGGCTTGGTGGCCAGCGAGACGATCTCGCCTCGCCGGAGTGCCACATCGTGCTCTCTGCGGGCGTGCTGCGCGTCACGGTGGATCATGCGCGCAGCGCTATCGAACATTCCCATGGCGCGGATCATGTGGATGTTGCTCGCTGCAGTCTGGAGGCGGCCGCAGCTTCTGGACAGCGCGGCGCCGGATCTGAGCAGAACGTCTTCGGTGACCAGCTCTCCGGCAACCGTGAGCGCGAACAGGAAGGCGACGCAACAGGCGCCCACCACGCCGAGCAGGGGATGGATCAGAAAGAGGACAAGGAGGAACAGGGGCGCCCAGAGCGCGTCGAACAGCATCGGACATGCGCCGGACTCGACGAACTGGCGCAGCACCGTGAGATCCCGATACGCGCCCGACGCTTGCGTCCAATCGCTGCGAAGCGCCGATTCGAGGCCGGCCGAAAGCACGCAAGGACGAAGGCGATCGTCGAGCCAGGCGCCAAGGCGTCCCAGGACGGCGCGCCGCAATGCATCGAACACGCCGCCGACGACCACAGTGATCGCGACAATGAGCGTGAGCAGGAGCAAGGTGTCGCCACTCCGGCTCGACAACACCCGGTCGTAGATCTGAAGAAGATAGATGGAGGGCGCAAACAGGAGCAGGTTGTAGCTGCAGCTATACGCGAATACGAGACCGAGCGGTCCCGCGCAGGACCGGAGTGCCGCGTGCAGTGGCGTCCCGATCTGCGGCAGGATAGGCAACCGAATGGGCGGCATCAGCATGATCGTCACCGCCTGAAATCGAGGTCCGGCGCGCTTGACCGATGGCCAACGCAATCCGGCAACGGCATCGGTAGATCATTGGCGTGAAATCCAGGACCGGCGGCCGCGGCCGCCGGTCCTGCCAGTCGGACGAGCGGCTGGTTAGAGCGTATCGAGATGGAAGGTCACTCCGCCACCCCATGCGAAGTTGCCGTCTCCGCCATCGCCGCCGATGCCGGCCACAACTTCCTGGTGCTGGTCCACCATGACCTTGTTGATCTGGGTGGCATCCGTATTGGCGTAGACCTTGGAGGTATCGTAGCCGCTGTAGGATTTTTGGCTTCCATTCGACTCGGCGTCTCCGCCATGGGCCTTCGAAAAATACGAGGCCTTGGCGTTTGCGCCGCCGGCATCCCAATCCGCCGTCTGTTTGACGTGATCGCCGGTGTTCACGTGCACGTCGGCACCTTCCGCCTTGTTGGTCGGATCGTAGTTGACAGTCGGCTTGCTGATGATGGCTCCCTTGAAAGTACCGTCGCCGCCATTTCCGGCACTTTGACCACCGGTGTCGATCGATTTGACTTTGATCGTATCCGAGATGTTGATTGCCTTTGGCATCATTTGAGGCCTCCGTCGGTTTGTTGGCTGTCGTGCAACATCCATCCCGATCAGGCGGACGCGCGCGGCAAGTCTGGTCCGCCCACGCGCGATGGCGATAGATGTCAAATCGGACACCATCCGGTTTGGTGGGCCTACGTACGAAAGTACGACATTTCGTCAGGAGAGGCGCCTCTGCGCGGGCTTTGCATGCGAAGAGTGGCGACGGCGCGTGCCGCGATGCGATCGGCTATGCGAGCGATGCGACGTTTCGCTATGCCACCAGGTGAAGATCCGACAAGAGATGCGCGGCATCGCCACCCAGTGCGAGATTGCCGTGGCCGCCGTCCCCGCCAACGCCGGCGATCTGGACCGCACTCTGGTCGATGTGCACGTTGTTGACCTGATCGGCTACGGCCGTCGAATGGGGACCTGCGATTGCGATGTTGATGGGTGCATAGATCGCGACGCTGACGTCGATCAGACTGCCGGCAAAATAGCCGTTGCCGCCATTGCCTGCGCTGTTCGAACCGGTCGCGATCGTATCGGAGCCGCCCCACAGATTATGGGAGAGAAGGCTTGCATGGCCGCCCGCTGCGGCGTTGTCGTTGCCGCCGTGCCCGCCAATGCCAGCGATCTGAACCGCGGATTGATCCACGGAGACATCATTTATCTGGACCGCGTAAGTGCTGGAGCCATAGCCCGCGATTGCGATGTTGATCGGGTTGTACACTACAAACGAGGTATGGACGAGTTCACCGTAGAACACGCCGTCGCCGCCATTGCCGGCCTGGCTTCCGCCCGTTTGAACGCCAAAGACGCCGCCTCCGTTGCTTGATCCCCAGCCGGGGTCGAGCGTCATGACGCTGCCGCCGACGGCTACGTTGCCATGTCCGCCACTTCCGCCGACGCCCGCGATCTGAATAGCCGATTGATCGATGTCCACCGTGTTCGATTGACTTGCATGCGCAGTGCCGCTCGAGGCTGCCACCGCAATATTGATCGGATGATAGATCACCACGGGAGCGTCCACGATCGCACCCGAGAAATAGCCGCTGCCGCCGTTTCCGGCGCCGTTGTCGCCGCTCGCGATCAGGCCGGCGCCTAAGGACGTACTGACGCTGCCGCCTGATGCAATGTTGTCATTGCCGCCATGGCGGCCGACGCCGGCCATCTGAAAAGCGGATTGATCGACATTCAAATTGTTGGACTGGTTGGCCAGGGCGACCGAGCCGTATCCCAAGCTCACCGAGATGTTGATCGGTTGATAGATCAACAGGGACGCGTGAATGATGCTTCCGTAGAAGTAGCCATCTCCGCCGTTTCCGGCCGTGTTGGCTCCGCTCTCGACCGCAGCAATGCCCATCCCGGGATGTGATGCGCCGGAAGCGGGCGTGTTGGACGAAACATCCAGGCCCGCCGCAGCGTGGTTGCCGACGTGGCCGCCCGTGTCGCCCACCGACGTGGGATGTTTGGATTGAATCGGGTCGGAGTCATTGTGCTGGGTGTTCGCGCTCGCGGGGTGCGCTCCAGAATCTGCAAATTGACCTGCAAACGGGCGGGGACCATGGACCAGGGCGCCACCGCCAACCGCGTCAGTCAGGAACGGTGCGCTCGGTGCCGGACCCGCTTCGTCGTCACCATCGTACCCATCGTGGCGATGGGAGGCGTGATGCAGCCGGATTCCATCCGACATCCGCGAAAAATCCATCGTAGCCTCCCTCATCGCAATCGCTCCGCGCGATCGGACGGGTTCTGCACTCCGGA
This sequence comes from Bradyrhizobium sp. S3.7.6, assembly GCF_054061875.1. NCBI lineage: Bacteria > Pseudomonadati > Pseudomonadota > Alphaproteobacteria > Hyphomicrobiales > Nitrobacteraceae > Bradyrhizobium > Bradyrhizobium sp. S3.7.6. The sequence goes on from NZ_JBSSEQ010000001.1 coordinate 2,979,191, forward strand.
CAGACTGTCATCCCGGGAAGGTCGAATGCCCAGTCGTCAGTTCGGATATAGCGCTTCGTCTGGCACCCGTAACATCGGCTACATCCGTTCGGGTAAACAGCCTTTGCAACTTTGCGTGGGCCGATGCTTGAAAGTGCGACCTTGAGAGGATGGCGAAAATGGACAATCGAGCTGACGGCCAGATCGCCTGCGGCCAAAATGAATCCACGGCGTTGCCGGATTTAAGTCGCATTGCGACCTAGGTCACGGCCAACGCTCCCGTCCGGGCAGGGGCGCAACACCGGGGTTTTCCATGTCCGGTCATTTGCGAGTTTATTGCGCCGCTTTTACGCTTATTGCAGGTCTCTCGACATCATCCGCGTTTTCGACGCCTCTTTCCGAACTCTTCAATGCCGGTCCCGCCACAGCCCCTGCGCCCGCTTCCGCGGAAGCAGAGTGCTTGACGCGGCCCGGCAAGTCGACCGCCGATGGCCAGCACTGGGTCTATCGGGTGGAAGGCCAGCGCAGATGCTGGTTCCAGATCGCCGAAGGAACTGAGAGGGCGAAGAAGCCGGTTCAGCAACGCGCCACCAAACATCGTGTCGCCGCGGCCGAAGAGAACCAGACCGCGGCGCGCAAGCGGAAGACGGTGGTGGATGCGCGCGCGGAGCTGCCGCGCTCCGCACCTGCGGATACGTCCCGGCCGAGCCCGTCCGTGCCCGCGCAGGTGGTTGATGCCAATCCCGTCCTCGCCACCGGGATCGCAACCCGCGCGTCGCCGGCCCCCCTTTCCAAACGCGACCCGCTCACGGCCGACGAGTTCACGCCGCGCCAGGTCGACGTGGAGGCACTCCTTGCGGCGGCGCCAGCCGCCAGTGACGTGGTTGCCGCCTCGGCGGCGCCGCTCGCCTTTTCCGCCGCAGAGGCGGGCGATGACGGACGGGTTTGGACCTGGCTTGGCATGCTGCTGATGGCTTTGGGGCTTGTCTCCGTCTTGAGCGCGAGTCTAACCATTCGGTGGGCCGCGCTGCTGCCCCAGCTATTATTCGCTTGCCAGCGGCGAGTTGACGCCAGCAGGCAGAATGGGCCTCGAGCTCCCTGGCGGCGCGGCTCCCTGGTTTGGGCCCAACAGGGCTTATGGGGCAATGCCTGGCGTCGCTCAACACCACAGCTTTCAGCACCGATCGCGGTGAGTATCTGGAGGCTTCTCTTGTCGAGGGCGAGTTCTCTCGAGAAATTTCATGCGTTCGCTCAATCGCGAGCCGCCGGGCGCCCTGCCTATTCGGAAACAACCCAGTTTCGCAGACCATCGATCGTGCGAAATCCGTCGGCGGCGTAGCAGCGGATCGATCGATGGAAGCCTTGCGTCATCTCGGCAAGCGCGTGTCCTGGACCGAGGTCCAGGACTTGATCGACCCCGAGCTCTACGAGAGCCTCCAGCGTCGCCGCCCAGTCGATCGGGCGCGCGATCTGGCATGCGAGCTTTGCTGTCGCATCGGTCACGGAGAAGATGCGCTCGCCGCCATCCCCTGCGAGGAGGGTTCGATGGTCTGCGACAGGAGCGCGTCTGCTGGTCGCAAGCGCTTGCTGCAAGGGCGTGCAGGCCGGTTCGAGACGCGTCGTATGCGAGGCGATTTTGACGGCGAGAAGACCGGCGCGGGCGGCGCCCTGTGTCGTCGCCTCCTGACAGAGGGCGATGACATCGCACTCCGCGCCTCCAACCACGACAAGAAGGCCGGGATTCCTGATTGCGATCTCGCAGCGGTGCGTCTCGAGCAGGTGTTCGAGCGTGGCTCGTTCGAGCCCGCGGACATAGCCGAGCCGCCCATCCGGCCCCGCCACGCCGTCCATCAATCGGGCGCGGATATCGGTCAGTCGCAACGCTTCGGCGGCGGTCCATATTCCCGCAACGCTCCAGGCCGCCATCTCGCCGACGCTGTAGCCCGTGACAGCGGTGCCCTCAGTCAGCAAGTCCGCGATACAGGCGTGGATCGCGAGCGCCGATGTGACGGTTAGGATCTGGCTGACATGGTTGGCGGACAGCTCGTCCGCGCGGCGCGTCCTTATGAACTTCCGCGGATCTTCGCCGAGACAAGCGGTCGCAGCGGCGAAGACCGATTCCGCAGCAGGCCGATCGGCGACGAGATCGAAGATATTGTCCGACAGGGTGCCTTGTCCGCCGCAGAGCAGTGCAAGCATCAGGGGGCCAGCCGATCAACGAAGAGAGCGTCCACAAACAGAGCCATGGCGAGCAGATCTGCCGATCCGCCCGGACTGAGATTGCGCGCGACGAACGCCTGGTGAATGCCGTCGGCGTGTTTGCGCCAGCCTGGGCAACCGATTCCGCCCGCGGCAAGGAACGCGGATGCGCTGGCCTGCGCGAAGCGCAATCCGTCAACTCCGCCCCTGTGCAACAGATTGGTGTCGGCAACATCTGCGATCAGCGCCATGCAGGTCTGAACCCGAACCGCCTCCTCATCCCGAGGCGCGATCGTCCGCGCCGCATGCAGCGCGGGAAGGGCGATGTCATAGACGGAGGGGAAGCCACAAGCCGCTTCCGCCCTGGCGCCGCCGGCGCCGTAGCGACGTGACGCCACGGCGCCGTGGCTGCGCAGGGATATCGGGCCTGCGTAGATGGCGTCGCCCCAACGTTGCGACACCAATTCGCCGAGCGGCTTGCGAATGCCGAGAGCGCCGCGATACCCGGCCGCGGCGCAGAGCAGACCCAGTCCGAAGATCGCGCCGCGATGCGTGTTCACACCTGAGGTCGCCGCCAACATCGCGCGCTCCGCCGCAACCCCGATCGCGCGCAACCGGTCCATGCCGGCGCCCTCGGCGCCCGCGGCTGCGAGGTCGTGGAAGAACGGAGCCAGCGTGTCGGCACTTCGGCACAGGAGCCCGGCGTCCATATCGCGATGCGCGCCGTTGTCGACGTGGCTGACGAGCCCCGGCTTCGGATAGGTCTCTACTTCGAGCTTCAGGCACAGCGATGCGAGATGACCGAGCTGCTCCGCGCGGAGCGCGCGTTGCGGCGGCGCTTGCCATCTCAGCGCGACATTCATGACGCGCCACCCGCGAGAAACGCCGCACGCGTGGTGACATGAACGCCGGCCGCGCCCTTGACGAGGACTTCGTCCTCGTTAGCGCCGGTCAGCTCGCGCCATTGCACGCCGCCGGCGTGATAGACGATCTCGCCGTCGAGCCGCATCGGCGCCGTCTCTGCGATCCGCGCGATGTCGGACGGTAGGGTGTTCGCGTGCCTCGCCGACGACAGCGGCCAGAGCAGGTCGAGGTCCGATCCATCGGACAGATAGGGCAGGCCGGTGAGATGCTGCCAGGCCAGACTGCCGAATGTGCGCGTCTCCGGCAGAAGGCGGACGAGCAGGTCGATGGTCTGGCGCCACGACGCGGGCGCCGATGTTGCCGCATCCGCCAGCAATGGCGGCGGAGCATGCGTGATGAGTTCGCCGGGGGCGAGCGCGACGGCGATACGCCGCTTGCCGTGGCTCGGCGGCAGCGGCATTCCGAGCGGAATCATGCCTGCGGGATCGTTGCAGGCCGGCCTGCGAACCACGAGCGGGCGGCCGGCGCGCGCCCAGCCCTTGATAATCGGCTCGCTGGCGAGCGCGGGATTTCGGCTCATCGCGGCGGCCCAGCCGGTGGCCGAGGCCGTCACCATCGTATGGCGCTGGAGGGCTTCAGCCATGTGGCGCCTCCTGATGCGCGGCTGCCGCGAGTGTGACAACCCGGTCGGCGATCTCGGCCGCCTTCCGCCGGCCGCCACGCTCGGCGCCGAGCCGCGCGCGATCGTCCTCTCCCTGCGGCCGTTGCAGCACGGCCGCAAGCTGCGGCGCCAAAGGCGCATTTTCATCCCAGACGGCGTGAATGCCGCCGGTCTGCACCATGTTGTCGAGGCCGGGCGCGAACACCGGCGTCGCTTCCGCCTTGGCCTTCAGCACATCGATCGGCAGCTTGGTGACCCGCGCCATCGACGGCAGGTCCATCACCGCGGGATGCGCACCGGGCAGCGCCACCAGCGTAGCGGTGGCGAGCGCGGTGGCGATGAACGCACCGGCCGCGCTGCCGCCATAGAGCAGGCCGACGGTACGATGTCCTTCGGCTTCCGCCAGCAGCAGGGCCTTGGCAAGATGCGACAGGTACTCGCTGAGCCCCAGCAGCTCGTCGCGCTTGCTCATGCGCTGGCTGGCGGAATCCACCAGGACCAGGATCGGCGCGCGATCGCCGGATTTGACGATCTCGATCACGCGCCCTGCGAGCACGATCGCCTCGTCGACGCCGAGCGGCTGACCCTGCGTGATGCCGAGCACGTGGATGGGACCTCCATCGGGCAGAATCGCCTGTCCCGCGATCATCGCGCCCGTGGTTGCGATCTTGCTGCCGTTTGGAAAGAGACTGGCCAGGATGTCATCGAGCGTCATCGGCGTTCTCCCTGTTGCTTGCCGCGCGAAGAAATGCGCCGGTCGGAAGTGCGGGGATCTGGGTCGGCTGGTCGATGCTAAGCGTCTGCCAGATCTCGACGGCGTCCTCGGCCTCGCCGAAACGCTGCAATCGCCGCTCGAGGCGCGTCTGCTCGGCTTCGAGCACCGCCACGTCGCATCGCCTGTTGGCTTTGAGCGCGTCGACCGCCGCCTGACGAAACGCCTGCGCCTCGTCGTCGACGAACGCATCAGCGCCGCCGATGAGGTAGCGATGCTTGCCACCCATCGTGCGCCACACCAGCGCGCGATCGCGCGAGTCGAATTCCTCGATACCCTTGTTGGTCTCGATCACTTCGGGGCCGCTGACGCTGATCCGCCCCTGTTCGGATACGATCAGGCGCGAGCAGGTGCCGGCGATCAGGCTACCGCCGCCGTAGCATCCGGCGCGTCCGCCGATCAGCCCGACGACGTTGACGCCGGCGCGCCGTGCCTCGATGATCTCGCGCATGATCTCGGCGATGGCGAGCTCGCCCGCATTGGCTTCCTGAAGCCGCACGCCGCCGGTGTCGAACAGGATCAGTACGTCGTGATGAAGCGCACGCGCGGCGCCCAAGAGGCCCGTGAGCTTGGCGCCATGGACCTCGCCGAAGGCACCGCCCATGAAGCGTCCCTCCTGCGCCGCGACGAGCACGGGCGCGCCGTCCAGGCGGCCGCGCCCGACGACGATGCCGTCGTCGAACTGTTCCGGCAGGTCGAAGATTGCCAGATGCGGGCTCATCTCGCGCAGCTCGGGGCCAATGAGTTCGGCAAAGCTGCCGGCGTCGACGAGCGTGTCGATGCGCTGGCGGGCGCTGGCCTCGTACCAGCTCAGCGAGGCATTGTCGGCTGTGGTCGCTGTCATCGTTCCGGCTCCTCGATCTTGCGGACGCCTTGCGCAAGGCGCAGCGCCACTGTGTCAGGCCTCGCGCCGCCGTCATTGATGGAGATGCGTAAGCCCCCGGCAGAGCGGCGCGCGACGAAGTCGCGGACCACGGCGTCCCAGACCATGCCGAAGCCATGAGCGGCCGTTGCGATGTCGATGGTGCAGACATCTGCCGGCGAGACGCGTTCCAGTAGGACTTCGAGATTGCCGGAGGCGACGACGCCGACGATCGCCTGGGTGCGGGTGCCGCCGGCGCATCTCGGGGCCGTCAGTCTGAAGCTGAGCTTTTCCATGCAAAACTCCTCACCAATTGCGGAAGCGGCTGGGCGGGCGGTAGAGACCGCCGGAGGCCAGCATGAGGTCCTTGATCGAGCGGGCCGCCAGCAGGCGCCGGTCGGCGTCGAGCGGATCGATGCCGAGATCCTCGGGGCGCTGGATCACGCCGCGCTGCCTGAGCTGTTCGACCAGCTTCGCATCACGCGCGCGTCCGATGTCGGTGTAGCCGGCAACGCCGCGGATCGCCTGCTCGCGCTCGTCCTTGCTACGGCACATCAAGAGGTTGGCGATGCCTTCCTCGGTGACGATGTGGGTGACGTCGTCCGAGTAGACCATGACCGGCGCGAGATCGAGCTTGAGCTCGCGTGCCAGATCGAGCGCATCGAGCCGCTCGACGAACAGCGGCGCATTGCGCTCGCCGAAGGTCTCGCCGATCTGCACCACCAGCTTGCGGCCGCGGCGCAGCGCCGCGTTGGAGTCGGGATCGGCTTCGGCGCCGGCCTTGAGCCAGGGTTCGCTCGGGTGGCGCCGGCCGCGCGGATCGGAGCCCATGTTGGGCGCGCCGCCGAAGCCGGCGATGCGGCTGGTCGTCACCGTCGAGCTGTGGCCCTCGAGGTCGATCTGGAGCGTCGATCCGATGAACATGTCGCAGGCATAGAGGCCCGCCGTCTGGCAGAAGGCGCGGTTCGATCGCAGCGAGCCGTCGGGCCCGGTGAAGAAGACGTCGGAACGCGCCGCGACGTAATCCTCCATGCCGACTTCCGAGCCGAAACAGTGGATCTGGTCGACCCAGCCGGATTCGATCGCCGGAATGATCGTGGGATGCGGATTGAGCGCGAAATGGGTGCAGATCTTGCCCTTGAGGCCGAGCCTCTCGCCATAAGTCGGCAGCAGCAGCTCGATCGCGGCGGTGTTGAAGCCGATGCCATGGTTGAGCCGGCGCACGCCGTAGGGTGCGTAGATGCCCTTGATCGCGAGCATTGCGGTCAGGATCTGGGTCTCGGTGATCGCAGCCGGGTCGCGGGTGAAGAGCGGCTCGACATAGAAGGGGCGGCCGGCCTCGACCACGAAATGCACGAGGTCGCCGGGAATATCGACGCGCGGCACCTTGTCGACGATTTCGGTGACCTGCGCCACGACGAGACCGTTCTTGTAGCTCGTCGCCTCGACCACCGTCGGCGTGTCTTCGGTGTTCGGCCCCGTATAGAGATTGCCGTCCTTGTCGGCGCTCACCGCCGCGATGAGTGCGACGTTCGGCGTGAGATCGATGAAATACCGGGCGAACAGCTCGAGGTATGTGTGCACGGCCCCGAGCTCGATCCTGCGGCCGAACAGCATGCGCGCGATGCGGGCCGATTGCGGGCCCGAATAGGAGAAGTCGAGGCGCCGCGCGATTCCCTTGTCGAAGATGTCGAGGTGGGCGGGCAGGACCACCCCCGACTGCACCATGTGCAGGTCATGGACATCCTGGGGGTCGAGGTTCGCGAGCGCCGAGGCGAGGATGTCGGCCTGCTTCTGATTATCGCCCTCCAGGCACACCCGGTCCCCTGACCGGATCACCGCCCTCAGGAATGCAGGCAGGTTGGCAATGGGCACCATCTTGCCCTTCGCGTGCTGGCCGCCGGCCGCCAGGCGCTCCGCCAGGGCGGCCTTTTGAATACCCCAATCGCTCATTTCGGCTCCTTGGCATGCGGGGTTGGCTTTCGATTGCCCCAATGTATGCGTATTGCCTACCTTTGTCAATTAATGTATACATTAACCCATAAGTGATGGATATTCGCATACACAGGAGGGAATTTGCGATACGAATGCATGCAGATAGTCCATGTCGTGGGGATCGTGCCTTGCTCGCCGAGGGGAGGCGCCCGTGACCATTTCCGGCGTAGCGCTGCTCGCGATCTGCACCCTCTTAGGGGGCCTGCTGGGGGACCTGCTCGGCGTCGCCCTCGGCGTGAAGGCCAATGTCGGCGGCGTGGGCATCGCCATGATGTTCTTGATCGCGGCCCGGCTCTGGCTGGTGCGGCACGGCATACTCAGCCACGGGCTCAAGACCGGCGTCGAGTTCTGGGGCAGCTTCTACATTCCGATCGTGGTCGCCATGGCCGCGCAGCAGAATGTGGTCGCCGCGGCAAAAGGCGGTCCGATCGTCGTCATTGCGGGGATCGGCGCGGTCGCGGTGTGTTTCGCGATGGTGGCCCTGATCGGCCGGTTCAGCGGTCGTGTCGAGACCATGGACGAGATCGAGGCGCGAGAGGCCGAGGCGCTCGCTGCACCTGTGCCCCACTTCAAGTCCGGGAGGATCGGATGATCATGATGTCTCACATTCTCGCCGCCAATGCGCTGATCACTGCGTTCGCGGTCGTCGGAATCCTGATGTGGATCTCCGGAGCGATCTCGAAATATCTCACCTTCGGGCGCATTCACGCCTCGGCGATTGCGATCATGCTGGGCCTTGCGCTGGCCTTTTGGGGAGGCATCTCCACCGGCGGCGAGAAGGGCGTGGCCGACCTGCCGGCCCTGGCCGGGATCGGCCTGATGGGCGGAGCGATGCTGCGCGATTTCGCCATCGTCGCCACCGCCTTCGAGGTCGATGTCGTCCATGCGCGCAAGGCCGGGGTGATCGGTGCGGTCGCACTCGGACTGGGAACGGTGGTGCCGTTCATTCTCGGCGTGTTCGTCGCCGCGGCGTTTGGCTACACTGACGCGGAATCGTTGACGACGATCGGCGCCGGTGCGGTCACCTACATCGTGGGCCCGGTCACGGGTGCGGCGATCGGCGCATCCTCACCGGTTATTGCGCTCTCGATTGCGACCGGTGTATTCAAGGCAGTGATCGTCATGATCGGCACGCCCTTTGTGGCGAAGATGATCGGCCTGAACAATCCGCGTAGCGCGATGGTGTTTGGCGGCTTGATGGGAACGGTCAGCGGCGTGTCTGGAGGGTTGGCGGCGACGGACCGACGTCTGGTGCCCTACGGTGCGCTGACGGCGACATTCCACACCGGGCTCGGATGCCTGGTCGCGCCCTCGATCCTTTACTTCGCGGTGCGCGCGATCACGGGAGGCTGAATGGCAGAAGTATTGAAGGTCGCGGTCGACGCGGAGGACGATGGCGGGCTGCTCTCCGATCGCATCCGGAATGCGCTTACGGACGAGATTGCCTCAGGTGCGCTCGTCGCCGGTTCGGCCCTGGAAGAGCAGCAGCTTGCCGATCGTTTTGGAGCTTCCCGCACGCCGGTGCGGGAGGCGCTTCGCCAGCTCGTGGTCAGCGGCCTCGTCGAGGTGCGCGGCCGCCGCGGCCTCGTCGTTGCGCGCATGACGCCGGAGCGCATCATGGACATGTTCGAGACCAGCGCCGAGGTGGAAGCCATGTGCGTCAGGCTCGCGACCTACCGCATGACGCCGCTCGAGCGCAGCCATCTGATCGAGCTTCATGACGCCTCGCTCAAGATGGTCGAGGCCAACGATGTCGATGCCTATGACGCGTTCAACCGCGAATTCCACGAATGCATCTACCGCGCAACGCACAACTCATTTCTCGCCGAGCAGGCGCAGGACGTGCGTTCGCGGCTCAGCGCCTTCCGCCGCACCCAATTGCGGCAGGGCGATCGCATTCGCAAGTCCCGCGACGAGCATGACGCCATCATGCAGGCGATCGCGGAAGGTGACGGAGAGACCGCAGCCCGGGCCGAATGCGTGCGCATATGCTGAATGCCGCGTCCGCGCTCAGGCGCTACATCGATGATCGCCTCGGCTGAGTAGCCCGATCGCACGATCGGGCCGATAGCTTGACCGCATCCGGCGGCCGCAGGCATGGACTATTGGTAAGGTCGCATCCCCATTCTGCCTGATCGAGGCGCGCCGCGCTCGCATCGCGCCGAGCTGGCTTGAGCGCGGCGTCAAATATTTCTACATCCACTCAGATCCGTTCCTGCGTGCCGGTTTGGCAGGTATCAGGAAGCTGTTAGGCCAATAGTCCGAAGCAAAACATACGCAATGAACCGTACTCCTGCGGCTTGGGCCAGCGCCTGGCTTGATACGCGGGTCCTTGTCCCTAGGCATAGGGACAGACACAGCCCTGCGATCCGCTTAGGGTCGCTCGCCTGGTTGCTCGTAACCCCGGGACAGGGCTCGAACATCGGACGATCTCCTCCGGGTCCTTGATGCTGCCCCGCGGGTCCGATGCAACTGGCCGAAGCACCGGGGCGGACAGGGAGGAGCTACATGACTATCGGTTTTACGCGAGTTTGTCTTGTTGTGGCCTGCGTACTTTATGGATACGCGGCGCATGCGGAAATTAAAGTCGGAATTGTGATTTCGGCCACCGGCCCGGGATCTGCGTTGGGGCAACCCCAGCTCAAGACTGTCGCAGCTCTGCCAAAAGAGATCGGCGGAGAGAAGGTGACCTACATCATCCTGGACGACGAGTCTGATTCCACCAAAGGGATCCAGAACGCGCGCCGGCTCGTGATCCAGGACAAGGTCGACGTGCTGGTCGGGTCTTCTCTGACGCCGGTGACCATGCCGATGCTCGACGTCGCGCTGGAGTCGAAGACGCCGCTGCTATCGCTTGCGGCCGCCACCGCCATCGTTCAGCCGCTGGACGACAAACGGGCCTGGGCCTTCAAGGTCGTCCCCAACGATGACCTGATGGCGAGCGCCATTCTGAAATACATCGCGAAATCCGGCGCGAAGGCGCTTGGATTTATCGGTGTTTCGGATGGGTATGGCGAAGGTTACTATAAGGAGGTGAGCCGCCTTGCGCCGACCTTGGGTCTGACGGTGACCACACATGAAGTCTACGCGCGTGCGGATACCAGCGTCACCGGCCAGGCGTTGAAGGTGATGTCGACGAATCCTGACGCCGTCTTCATTGCTTCTGCTGGTACCCCGGCGGTCCTGCCGCAACAGGCGCTCCGTGAGCGCGGATACACCGGAAAGATCTTTCAGACGCATGGCGTGGCCAGCGAGGAGTTCATCAAGCTCGGAGGCGCGACCGTCGAAGGCGCTATTTTCGCCGGTGAGGCCTTTACCATTGCGGCCGATCTTCCGGCAGGAGATCCGTTCCGTCACGCCACGGAGCAGTTCGTGACCGCCTATGAGGCGGTGAACGGTCAGAAGCCCAATATGTTCGCGGCTCACCTCTGGGATGTCGTCGCGCTGATCGGGAAAGCTGCTCCGAACGCGCTGAAGACGACGAAGCCGGGCACGCCCGAGTTTCGTGCAGCTCTGCGGGACGAACTCGAGCGCGGGGAGAACGTCTATCTCAACAACGGGCTATCGAACATGAGCAAGACCGACCACAACGGCTATGATGAACGCTCAGCCTTTTTGATCAAGGTCGAGGGTGGGAAGTTCCGCTTGGCGAAATAGCAGCGCGCCATCCTCGGGAAGACACGATGTTGAAGCCGAGCTTCTCGTCGGTGATCTCGACTCCTCGGCCTGAAGGACAAGGCTTCATGCCGTCAGCGAGCCACGAGAGGAACATAGTGTTCGAGTTCGGGATCGGGGAAATGGATCGTCCGGCCAAGCTCCGCGGAGCGATAGAGCCCCATAAGCATTTCCATGACGCCGACCCCGTCATCGAAGGTTTCTGCCGGACTCATGCCTCGCCTGAATGCCTCCACCATATGGCGGTTCTCGTCGGTGTAGCCGTAGATGCCGGCTTCGTCCTCGACCACCGGCATCAGACCTTGCTCGGAATTCTGCTTCTCGACGAGATCCTCGCCCTCTGATCCGCTGATCGCGCGGGAGAGGAAGACCTTGAGGCCAGTCGAGAGCGAGGAGAACTCCATCGAATATTCGGGACCAAGCAATTCAAGCTGGATGCGCAAGCCGGCACCGACATATGCCCATGAGGTTGTCGCCTCGATCATCAATTGATGCCCGTCGGTATCTTCCATCGTAAGTATCCCGCGCGCAAAATCTTCGACCGGACGTTTGGTGAAATCGACACCCATTCGCCTCTTGAGGTCGGCAGCGTAGTGGGGGCGCGTCCATTTGAGATTGGCCGTCGTGGCGCTGGCGCTGACCAGCCGTAAGGAGTCGCGCTTTGCGCCGGGCGCGGTCAGCATGAAGCGTGCGACCTCGACTGAATGGCACATCATGTCGGAGAGCACGCCCCCTCCTTGCTTGTCGCCTTGCCAGAACCATGGCTCGTGCGGTCCTGAATGCTCCTCGGCGGCACGCGCGAGATAGGGGCGTCCACTTCCGGGTACGGCTCGGCGCCAGATGATGTCCTTGCCGCGCATCACCGCGGTCGAGAAAAGCTGGTTCTCCAGATAACCGTGAAGCAGGCCTGCATCTTCGACGAGCCTGCGCATTTCCCGTGCTTCGGCAAGCGTGCGGGCGAGCGGCTTTTCGCAAGCAATGGCGCGCAGGGGAGCCCCGGCCTTGGTCACGCGGTGGATCTCGCGCATGATGTCGAGACGGCTGTCGTTCGGCGTCAGCAGCCAAAGCGCATCGACCTCGCCGGACATTGCCATCGCCTCGATGCTGTCAAACACATGCGCCGGCCCAAGGCCAAGATTGCGCGCCTTGTCGGCAATGCGCGTCCGCCGTTCGGCGGAACGGCTGTAGACGCCGCCGACGCTGACGTTGCGCACGCCGAGCATGGACTGCAGATGGAACGCGGCAATGAAGCCGCTGCCGACAAGGCCGATGCGCAGCATTGGAAGTTCCGTGAGCTTCTGCATGTCAGAGACCTCCTTCAATGAAAATGTGGTGGTTCAGACCGACGTGGACGTTCTGCGTTGCCTGCCCGGGATCGCGGCCAGCAGTGCCTGCGTGTAGGGATGCTCCGGCCGTTCCAGCAGATCTACCGTCGGCCTGATCTCGACGATTTCTCCGAGGCGCATCACTGCGATCCTATCGCAGACCTGGGCCGCGACGTTGAGATCGTGGGTGATGAACAGCACTGCCAGCCGCAGCCGCGCCTTCAATGTCTCGAGCAAGGTGAGCACCTGCGCCTGGACAGAGACGTCGAGCGCTGACACCGGTTCGTCGGCCACCAGCACCTCCGGGTCGAGCGCCAGCGCGCGCGCAATTCCGATCCGCTGGCGTTGCCCTCCGGAGAATTCATGCGGAAAGCGTCGCGCGGCGCTCGGGTCGAGACCCACGAGCGCCAGCAGTTCCTCGGCACGCGCGAAGGCCTGCGCCGGCGGGACGCCGTGCGCGATCGGCCCGTCGGCGATAATTCGCCCGACGCGGCGGCGTGGATTGAGCGAGGCGAAGGGATCCTGGAACACCATTTGGACATGCTTGCGGGCGGCCCGCAGGCGGGCACCGCGAGCCTTGGAGAAATCGAGTTCGCCGATACGGACCACGCCCGCATCGGCGTCGGTGAGACGCATCACCAGCCGACCGATCGTGCTCTTGCCCGAGCCGGACTCTCCGACGAGGCCGAGCGTCTCGCCGCGCCGGATTTCGAAGGTCACATTCTTTACGGCTGCGACCTCGGTCTGCGAGCTGAACCAGTCGCTGCCACGATAGATCTTCGCAAGTCCGGTCGCGGCGCAGGCGATCGGTTCGTCCTGGACCCGGGCCCGGACCGGCGGGGTCCCGCCGGGCACCGCGGCGAGCAGCCGGCGCGTATAGGGATGCTGCGGGCGTTCGAGCACGTCCTCCACGGATCCCTGTTCGACGACGCGACCCTTCTCCATGACCGCGACGCGGTCCGCGATGTCGGCGACGACGCCGAAATCATGGGTGATGAACAGCACCGCCATGCCGCGCCGCTGCTGAATGTCCCGGATCAATCGAAGGATCTGTGCCTGTGTCGTGACGTCGAGTGCCGTGGTTGGTTCGTCCGCGACCAGGATCGATGGTTCGAGCGCAAGGGCCATTGCGATCATGGCACGCTGACGCTGGCCACCCGACAACTGATGCGGGTAGCTATGGATGATCCGCTCGAGGTCGCGCATGCCTACCTCTTCGAGGAGGGCGCGCAAGTGGGTTTGCCGCTCAGTTGGCGTGAATTGTCCGTGCGCCTCGAACGCTTCCATGATCTGGTCGCCGATCCTGATCACAGGATTGAGCGCTGTCATCGGTTCCTGGAAGATCATCGCAATGCGTCGCCCGCGCAACGTCCGCCATTCTGCTGCGGGGAGGTTCAGCAAATCGCGTCCCTCAAAGTGTATGGCCCCTGCAACCGGGCGAATAGCCCTGGGCAGCAGGCCCATTACGGCAGAGGCGCAGACCGATTTACCGGAGCCGGATTCACCGACGACGCAGAGGATTTGCCGCGGATACAGGGCAAGCGAAACGTCCTCGACGGCAGAGGCGCGATCTCCGCCGGCGGGCAGCGCCAGCGTCAGCCGCTCGATCGACAGGATCGCCTCCGTTGTCTCGCTCATGCTGCCCGATCCGACATCACGTCTTTCTCATCCTGGTCACGCCGCCAGTGCAATGCCGTCCTTGCGATGGTCCGACGCGCCGAGAATGACGCCCCTGGAAAGATCGACGTGCACGGCCTGACAGCCTCCGAGCGGTTCGTCCGCCCTGATCACGCGGTGACCGCGCGCAATCAATTCGTCGGCGACGGAGCCGGGAATCGTGGGTTCGAGGCTCAGCGTACCATCAAACGCAAAGCTGCGCGGCGCATCCGAGGACTGCTGAATGTCGAGCCCACGGTCGAGCACGCCGCTCAGGATCTGCACATGTCCCGCCGCCTGGTATTGTCCACCCATCACGCCAAAGGCCATGATCGGCTTGCCATGCTTCGCCAGCAGACCCGGAATGATGGTGTGAAAGGGACGTTTTCGCGGCGCAATCGCATTGGGATGTCCTTCGAGAAGGGAGAATCCCGAACCCCTGTTCTGTAATAGCACGCCAGCGCGCGGAGCGTAGATGCCGCTGCCGAACGCGAAGAAAAGCGAATTGATGAAAGATACCATGTTGCCGTCGCGGTCGGCGACCGCAACGTAAGCCGTGTCACGATGAACAGGCATGTCAAAATCTGCTGATGCGCCGGCACGCTTCCGGTCGATGGAGGAGCGCAATGCCGCGACTGACGACTCCGAGAGCAGCGAGTCGACATCGAGCGGACGGAATTCCGGATCGGCTACCAGCGCGTCGCGCTGCCGGTAGGCCGCCTTGGTTGCCTCGGCAAGGAGGTGAATGCGATCCGCCTCGCCGAGCGCCGGATTGGCCATGTCGAAGCCGGCAAGGATGCGGGCGATCAGCAGCGCCGCGACGCCCTGTCCGTTAGGCGGACATTGCAGGATTTGATGATCGCGGTAGTCGGCGCTGATCGGCTCGACGTACTCCGATCGGGCACTTGCGAGATCTTCAAGCTGCATCATTCCGCCCAGCGCCTTCAATGTCGCGACGATTTCTTCGGCGACGGCACCTTCGTAAAACGCGGCGCGCCCCTCGCGTGCGATCCGGCGCAGCGTCGCGCCGAGTGCGGGATGATTGAGCTTGCTACCGACGGCGGGCGCAGCGCCACCGGGCAGATAGACCGGTACGCCAGTCCGATGTCGTTCGATGCGATCGGCGTAGCGTGCCCAATCCAGCGCGGCGCGGGGCGTCACCACAAAGCCGGTCTCGGCCGCGCGGATCGCCGGCGCCAGAACCTCGTCCAGGCCTTTTGAACCATAGTCGCCAGAGAGGCGGCACCAGGCATCGACCGCACCCGGAACTGTGACTGCATGGGGTGAATCGTCCGGGATCGACGCCAGCCCGCGTTGCCGAAACCAGCCGAGTTCGGCCTTCGCCGGCGCTCGGCCCGAGCCGTTGACAGCGACGGGCTTGCCGGAGGCGGGAGCATAGATCGCAAAACAGTCGCCGCCGATGCCGGTCATATGCGGATCAATGACACCCTGGAGGGCGATCGCGGCAATGGCGGCATCGACCGCATTGCCGCCACTGCGCAGGATCTCGACCGCAGCGAGCGTGACGGCCGGATGAGAGGTCGCGGCCATGCCCCGGTCGCCCACCGCCAGTGAGCGCCCCGGCACCATGAAATCGCGCTGTCCCCAGCTCATGCCCTTCTCCGATTGTTGTTGTGGGGCCGCGTGGCGAGGGCTCCGGCAGCCGGTTCATCGCAAAGGATATCGACGTTGCCGTGCAGGCGGAGTGCCGAGGCAGGACAAGCTGCTGTGATCGGACCCTCGATCGCGGCTGCGAGTGCGGCTGCTTTCTCCGGCCCCTTGGCGATCAGGAGGATGCTCCGAGCCTCCAGGATTGTTGCTATGCCCATTGTGATCGCACGTTCGGGAACCGACGCCGGATCGGGAAAATTAATGGCATTCGCGATGCGGGTTGCTTCATCGAGTCTGACCTCGTGGGTACGTGAAGCGAAATCCGAACCTGGCTCATTGAAGCCGATATGGCCGTTGGCGCCGATGCCGAGGAGCAGGAGGTCGATGCCCCCGGCAGCCGCAATCTGCGCCTCATAGCGCGCGGCCTCGGCGGCGACGTCGTCGGCCGTGCCATCGGGGATCTTTGCCCGACCGGCTTCCATATCCACATGCCCGAACAAATGCTGCTGCATGTAGGCATGGAAGCTTCCGGCCGATTGGGGGGCGACGCCCACATATTCATCGAGGTTGAAACTCGACACCGTTCGGAATGAGATGAGGCCGGCGCGGGTCGCGGCGACAAGGCGGGCATAGAGCGGCGCCATTGTCGCTCCGGTCGCAAGACCGAGGGTAACCGGCCGTCGATCGTGCAGCCGCGCGATGACAAGCGCGGCTGCTCGTTCCGCGACGGCGGCGGCATTGCCGACAATCTCGATTCTCGGCGCCTGCTCTCTCATGCCGCGACATCTGCTGCCGTGAAAGGAAGAGCCAGTGGGCCCGCATCCTTGCCGATGCCAAACAGCGAGCGATGCACGAGGTCGATCGCGCTGCCGATCGCGCCGATCAGCGTGGCGCGATTGCCGAGCGCGCTGAGCTCGATACGAACAGGCTCGCGCATGCAGCGTCCCAGATGTTCATCGATCCGGACCTTCAACTCGGGCCGCGCGCCGATACTGCCGCCCATGATGATGATTTCCGAATCGAGGATGCTGTGCACCGCCAGGATCGCGGTCGTGAGGATCCGGCTGACTTCGTCGATCGTCACTCGTGCCGCCTCCTCGACCGCGAGCCGATCGAAGACATCGCGCACGGTACTGCCGGGCGCGCCGCCGAGCCCGATGTAGCGTTCGACAATGCCGGCGCTGCCGATCGCGGTTTCCAGGGTGCCGAACCGAAGGCCACGCGCATCGTAGGGATCGCCCCCAAGCGGCAGGTAGGCAATCTCGCCGGCCGCCCCGCGTGCACCACGCACGAGATAACCGTCCGAAAAGATGCCCATGCCAATGCCGGTGCCGACTGCGATGAAGGCGAAACTGCGCGCCTTGCGGCTGTTGCCGCGCCAATGCTCCCCGATTGCGGCGAGATTGACGTCATTTTCGATGGCGACGTCGATTCCGAGCCGTTCGCGCAGCGCGGCCCTCACGTCCAGGCTATCCAGTCCGGGGATATTGGGCGCGATGGCGATGCTGCCCGACGCGGGGTCGACCATCCCCGGACTTCCCATCACGCCGCCGCGCAAGCGTTGCGCCGATACGGACGCACGCTGAAGCAGGGCATCCTTCATGCGATCGATCTGTGCGACCACGGCAGCGCCGCCGTCGCAGGATGTCGGTTCGATGCTCTCGGCGACGATCTCACCGTGCAGATCGGCAAGTGCGACGTGCAGTTTTGTGCCGCCAAGGTCGATACCCAACACGAAGGCGGCGTCCGGCCGGAGCGCATAGGTGACGGCGCTTCTCCCCACGCTGCCCTGGATTTGACCGTCCTCATGGACCCAGCCGTCGCGCTCGAGATCACGCATCACTTCGGAGATGGTCTGCTTGGACAGGCCCGTGCTGCGGGCGATTTCGGCGCGCGATACCGAGCGATCACGCAGCAGGCGCTCAACCACAAGGCGCACGGATTGCTGTCGCGCAACGGGCGATGAGGGGGCGTCTGGCATGGGCCTCAATCCAATTAGTCAATATGCCGAACTAATACCTCGCCTGATCTGCCGTCAAGGGGCGTGGTGTAAGGATTTTTCGCCTCCAAGAGCGATGTGTTGTAATTTAGTTCCATATCCTAGGGTGATTTGTTCGAGATGTTTACAAATAGGTTCAGTCGTGCTTGTCTTGACCTTCAACAGCAGAGCCTTGGAAGCTTTGGGATAGGCGTGCGACGAAAGGAATTCCGTATGAAGCGGACGGGCACGGCGTTGGCGGCAATTCTGATGATCGCATCGGGCCTTGTTTCGGCGAGTGCCGCGACATTGCGGGTTGGCATCCAGGACGATCCCGATGCGCTCGACCCGGCACTCAGCGGCACATACTCCGGCCGCTTCGTGTTTGCGGCGCTGTGCGACAAGCTTGTCGATATCTCCCCCGACCTCAAGATCGTGCCGCAGCTGGCGGAGGCTTGGGAGTGGTCCGCGGACGGCAAGTCGATCACGTTTACGCTGCGCAAGAATGTCACGTTCCACGATGGCACCGCGTTCGATGCAGCGGCAGTCAAGTTCAATATCGAGCGCATGAAGTCGATGCCGGATTCCAAGCGCAAGGCGGAGCTGGCGCCGGTCGCGAGCGTCGAAGCGCTTGCCGCGGACAAGGTGAAGTTCAACCTGTCGGAGCCGTTCGTGCCGCTGCTTGCTAATCTCAGCGATCGTGCCGGCATGATGGTCTCGCCCAAGGCCGCCACGGAGAAAGCCGGGGAATTTGCAGCCGCGCCGGTCTGTGCCGGTCCGTATCAATTTGCCGAGCGCAAGTCGCGCGACCTCATTCGGGTCAAGAAATATCCCGGCTACTGGGACGCTGCACGGGTCGGCTATGACGAGGTCGTCTACTACTACGTTCCCGACTCGACCGTGCGGTTGTCGCGTGTCCGGGCGGGCGATCTCGATCTCGCGGAGCGTATCGCGCCGACCGATCTCAAGACCGTGCGCGACGATCCCAACCTCGCCCTGCATTCCGGCCAGGGACTTGCCGTCTCGCATCTGATGTTCAATGTCGGCGCGGGCGCGAAGGCCGATACGCCACTCGGCAAGAACTCGACGCTGCGTCAGGCCTTTGAGCTGGCGATCGATCGCAATGTCATCAACCGCGTCGCCTTCAACGGCGAGTTCCTGGCGGATAACCAGATGATCCCGCCGTCATCTCCGTTCTACGATAGCGCGCGCAAGGCGCCGGCTCGCGATGTTGCCAAGGCCAAGGCAATGATTGCCGCCGCCGGAATGACTCGCGTGCCGGTCGAGATCCAGTACGAGAATACGGCCGGCGATTCCCGGGTCGCACAGATCATACAGTCGATGGCGGGCGAGGCCGGTTTCGACGTCAAGCTGCTGCCCATGGAAACGACCACGGCCATCGAGCGCTACATGAACGGCAATTTCGAAGCCTATATCGGCAACTGGAGCGGCCGCGCTGACCCGGACCCGACACTGGTCGCCTTTTTCAGTTGCGCGGGCTCCCAGAACGTCAACAAGTACTGCAACAAGGATCTCGATGCGATCCTGAACCAGGCCCGGGGCGAGGCTGACGAAGCCAAGCGCAAGGCACTCTACGCCAAAGCGACGGACATTTACCTGACGGCGCTCTCGTCGATTCCGCTCCATCACCCGAACTGGTTCTTTGCGGCCCGCAAATCGGTCGGCGGCATCGTCATGGTGCCGGACGGTCTGTTGCGTCTGGTCGGTGTCAGGCCCGTGAATTGATGCGCAACGCCTCGCGCCCGCCGATGCGCTCGCCCTGGTGAGGACCAGTCTGGCCCGATGAAGAGTTTGCTTCTGCGCCGGCTTGCCGTCCTGCTGCCGACCCTGTTGTTGGTGTCGATGATGGTGTTCGGTCTGCAGAAACTGCTGCCCGGCGATCCTGCGCTGGCGCTCGCCGGAGAAGAGCGTAATCCCGAAGTCGTTGAGTATCTTCGGCAGAAGTATCGCTTCAATGATCCGATCCCGGTGCAATACGCCGTCTGGCTGAAAGCCCTGGTGCACGGTGACTTCGGCACGTCGGTACGCACCCGATTGCCGATCGGCACCATGCTGGCGGAAAAATTGCCGGTGACCGCTGAGCTCGCGATGCTGTCGATGCTGGTCGCGCTGCTCGTCGGGTTGCCGATCGGGATCTTCGCGGCGCTGGGGCGCGGGACGCCCTTCGACTACGGCGCCAGTCTGTTCGGGCTTGCCGGACTGTCGATCCCGCATTTCTGGCTGGGGATCATGCTGATCCTTCTGTTCTCGGTGAATCTCGGCTGGCTTCCGGCCGGAGGTTTCGTTCCGCCGTCCGAGAGCGTGGGAGGCAACCTGCTTTCGATGCTGATGCCCGCTTTGGTGCTCGGCACGGGCACCGCTGCGATCATGATGCGCCATGTCCGCGGCGCGATGATCGAGGCGATGAAGCAGGACTACGTGCGCACCGCCCGCGCGAAGGGCGTCCGCGAAAGCACCATCGTGCTGCGTCATGCGCTGCCGAACGCGCTGATTCCCGTGGTCACGCTGGGCACACTGCAATTTGGCGAACTGCTGGCCGGCGCGGTGTTGACGGAGCAGGTCTTTTCCATCCCGGGGTTCGGCAAGATGGTCGTCGACGGCGTGTTCAGCCGCGATTATGCCGTGGTTCAGGCGGTCGTGCTCTGCACAGCAGCCGTATTCCTCCTGATGAGCCTGATTGCCGACGTGGCGTATGTGCTGCTCAATCCGAGGCTCAGGTCATGAGCTCGATTGAGACGGTGCCGGTCGCAAGTCAGGCACGCGCCGCCGCTCCTTCGGAAATTCGTCGCCTGTTGCGCGAACCATCCGCCGTCATCGGGGCCACGATCATCCTGTTCTTCGTCGTGCTGGCGGTGTTTGCCTCGTGGATTGCGCCGTACGATCCAAACTCGCCGGACTGGATGGCGATTCGCGCGGCACCCGGTGCGGCACATTGGTTCGGCACCGACGATCTCGGTCGGGACGTGCTGTCGCGCGTGATCTTCGGCACGCAAGCCTCGCTTGCCGCCGGCATCGTCTCCGTGACGGTCGCGGTGCTGATCGGCCTTCCGTTTGGTCTCATGGCCGGCTATTTCGGCGGCCTCACCGACATGGTGATCTCGCGCTTCGCCGATGCGCTGCTCGCTTGCCCCTTTCTGGTGCTGGCGATTGCGCTCGCCGCGTTCCTGGGCCCCAGCCTGCAAAATGCGATGATTGCCATCGGCATTTCCGCGGTACCGGTTTTCGTTCGTGTTGCGCGTGCCGAGACGCTGGTTGTTTGCACCGAGGATTACATCGCCGCGGCCCGGTCCCAGGGCCTCGGCCATCTCGCCATCCTGACCGGACAGGTGCTGCCGAACGTGCTTGCGCCGACGATTGTGCAGGCGACGCTGACCATGGCGATCGCAGTTCTCGCCGAGGCGAGCCTGGCCTTTCTGGGGCTTGGCCAGCTTCCTCCGGCCCCCTCATGGGGCGCCATGCTTGACGTTGCCAGGCAATTTCTCGGCGAGGCGCCATGGATGGCCTTCTGGCCCGGGCTCGCGATCATTGCGCTCGTCATCGGCTTCAACCTGATGGGTGACGGCCTGAATGATGCCCTCAATCCCAGGCACTAGATGGAAGACGAGCCTGTTCCGCTGAAGACTCCGCGGCGTGGCCTAGGGCTGTTTGATTTCAGGCGGCAGAGCAAAGCCTGTCTTGTCCGAGCGCTGCAGCGCGCAGATCCGATGACACAGGTCGATGACGTGCCCGTCGTAGACTAGCGTGTATTGGCGCGAGCATTTGGCGCGCCATTGATCTGTATCAAGCCCGCCGTGGGATAGGGGCCGCTAGGCTTCCAGCAGGAGCGCTGCCCGGACACAGGCCTTGAACACTCTTCGCCAGCATCGGTCTATCGACGGAGTCATCCAGCTCGTGATCCGGCTCGGATTGCTGGCGCTGCTGATCCTGTGGACTTTCCTCATCATCCGCCCCTTCGTGCCAATCCTGGCCTGGAGTGCGGTGCTCGCGGTGGCGTTCTATCCAGTCTTCGGCTGGCTTGCCAAGCGCCTCGGGGGCCGCCCGCGCACCGCCGCGTCCATTCTCACGCTGGTTACGCTGGGCATCGTCATTGGTCCTGCGGCCTGGCTCGGCATGAGCGCAGTCGACGGGATCAAGGATCTCGCGGGCCAGATCAGCAGCGGCGATCTCACGCTTACGGAGGCGCCCGAACAGATCAAGAGCTGGCCGCTGATCGGCACCCAGCTCTACGATCTCTGGACCCAGGCCAACAGCAATATTCGCGCGGCGCTGAGCGAGGTGATGCCGTATCTGAAACCGCTTGCCGGGATGATGCTGTCGCTCGCCGGTGATGCCGGTGTCGGCACGCTCCAGTTCCTGCTGTCGGTATTCGTCGCCGGCTTCCTCTTTCCCTACGGTCCGCAGCTCGTCGACGCGGTGCGCGGCTTCCTGTTCCGGGTCGTACCGGAGCAGAGCGAGCATTTTCTGGAGCTCGCCGGCGCGACCATCCGCGCGGTGTCGCAGGGCATCATCGGTGTCGCAATCGTGCAGTCGCTACTGGCCGGAATCGGCTTCAAGCTCGCAGGCGCCCCGAGTGCCGGCCTGCTGGCATTCCTCGTCCTGTTGCTGTCGATCGTGCAGATCGGCCCCTTTCTCGTTCTCTTCCCCGTGGTCGTCTGGATCTGGATGGACAAGGACGTGACCACGGCGGTGCTCCTGACCGTCTTCCTCGGCGCCGTCGGCATCCTCGACAACATCCTGAAACCCATCGTCATGGGGCGCGGCCTGACCACGCCGACGATCGTGATCCTGATCGGGGTGATCGGCGGAACGCTCGCGCACGGAATCATCGGCCTCTTCATCGGGCCGATCATCCTGTCGGTCGCCTGGGAACTCTCGGCGGCTTGGATCCGGAACGACCGCGCCGCTGCGCCGAAAAGGCCGGAAGAGACCTGAATCTTCGCGCGCATCACCTTTGACCTAAGTCAATCCTCTCGACTCCCGGTGCGCCTTGATTGGGCGTAGGCAGATCTGACCTCAGGCATGTCGATGGCCCATCAAACGTCGCAGCGGGATTGCACATTCGGGCAAACGTCGCCGGCGATGACGGCCGTCGACTGATCGCCATGGATGCGATCCTTGCCATCGATGCGAAGGCAGGAGGCGTGAACTTCCAGCTCTTCTCCGTGCGAGGCGAGGGGAGGCTGGAACGGCAAATCAAGGGACGGCTTGACGGGCTCGGCCGCCATCCGCGCCTCAGAGCGAGCAGAGCGAACGGCGATCCGTTGGCGCACCGCACCTATCAGAACGACGACGTCGATGACATCCTGGCGGCATGCGCGGTTGTCGATAGCTGGCTGCGGGACGAATTGGGAATCCAGCCGTTGGCCGTGGGACATCGCGTCGCTCAGGGAGGACCGGATGACGCCCGGCCGGCCCTGATCGATGACGCCGTGATGGCGCGTCTGGAACGGCTGATTGCACTCGCGCCGCTGCTTCAACCGTATAATCTTGCGCCAATCCGTATCATGCAGGCCAATCATCCGGCGCTACCGCAAGTCGCCTGCTTCGATACTGCGTTCCATCTTGGCAAGGTCGTGGAGAACGGCAGCTATCCTATTGCGCATCAACTCTGCGCAGGTGACGCAAGGCGATACGGGGCTCACGGTCTTTGCTACGAGTCGATCGCACGAACTCTGGCGCTTGAGGCCCCCGAGATTGCCGCGCGCCGCGTGATCGTTGCGTGCCTCGACGACACCAGCTCGATGTGCGCGCTGAAGGAAGGCTGCAGCGTCGAAAGCACGAATGGATTCTATGCTTTTGGCGCATCGCCGTCGGACTATTCCGCAGGTGAAATCGATCCCGGCGACGCATTTCTGTTCACCAATCCGGGTGACGACGGTGCGGCGGCTCGTTTTCTGCGAGCAGAACAGGCCGTCGAGCACCTCGCCTACTGCGCCGGCCTCAACGCCGGCCTGCTCGCGGCCGCGCAGGAGGGGCTTGACGCCTTTGTTTTCACCGGCGCGATCGGCCAAGGCTCGACCGCGATCCGCGCGCGCATCGCCGAAAGGCTGAGCTGGCTCGGTGCCATACTGGGTGCGAAGGCCAACGCCCATAACGCACGGCTGATCTCGCGCCGCGATAGTCGTATCCCTCTCTACGTGCTCCCGTCCGACGATGAATTGACCATCGCGCGGCACACGTTGGCGCTCTTGTTGAACGGGCCGTCGCCACGTTGAGGCAGCTTCCCGGAAAGCTGAAAAGGATTGGCGGCGCTCGATGCTTCTTCAATTCCTCGTCGGTACGCTGGTCAGCGTGATCAATATCGGAATCCATGCGCTGGTGACCATCGTCGCCGTCGGGATCGCCCGCGGCGCGGGCTTGCGGCAAACCAGGAGACCAAGAGCGCACCTGATGGGTGTCATGGTCGCGACAGCCGTGGTGTTGCAGGTCGCGCATACGCTGGAGGTTCTGGTGTGGGCTCTGATGTATGAAGTCGTTCAGGCCGCCGCACCGGGCAGTGATGCGCTCTATTTCGCCTTCGTCAACTACACCACGCTTGGCTACGGCGATATCACGCCGGTGCGCGAATGGCGCCTCATCGGCCCGTTGACGGCTATGAATGGTGTCCTGCTTTTCGGCTGGTCGGCCGCCATCCTGTTCGAGGTCTTGCGCAAGACTCTCGAGCACCTCGGTGTAACCCAGGCGCCTGGCCTTAAATGATCCTGATACCGATGGAGGCTTCGGTCGGAGCCGAACTCACCCCATGAAAAGGATCATGGCCGTGAACGCCACCGGCAGCGTCCCGAACAAAACGACTGCGATCCGAATGCGGTCTCGTTCCACATCGGAAGAGGCTAGCATCGGACGGTACCGGTGTGATGTGCAGTTTGTGCCATTCGCCGGTGTCGGCCCGCTCAAGGCTGCAGGTCGAGGCTTGCAAGCTGGTGCCGATCCAGCAGCACGATCTGACGCTGGGTGTTGCCGACGAAGCCGAGGGCGCCGAGCTCATGGAGCCGTGACAGCGCGCGGGATACCGTCTCCAGCGTCAGGCCGAGGTAATCGGCGATATCGCGCCGCGACATCGGCAGCGCCATGACGCCGGACGCCGTCAACCGCCCGTCCATCTCGAGCAGGAACGCCGCGACCCGCTCCAGCGAGGTCTTGCGTCCCAGCAGCAGCATGTGGTCCTCCGCATGCTGGAGGTTGTTCGTGGTCATGCTGAGGAGGTTTCTGGCGACCATCGCATCGCTTTCGGCCACCATTTCGAGGCTTTGCCGTCTGACCAGGCGCACCGTTGTGTCGACGATCGCTTCCGTGGTGAAGCGGTGCTCGTTGCCGTTCTCCAGGCCAAAAATGTCGCCGGCGAGGTGAAAGGCGCCAATCTGCCTGCGGCCGTCCGACAGCAGCTTGTAGCTTCGCACCGCACCGGACGTCACCTGATAGACATATTCGGCGGGCTCTCTCTCCCCGTAGATTTCGCTGCCTTTTTTATAGGTAAATTGGCTTAAACTGACGAGCGCATTTGAATCGCTGGTCATGCCGAGGTCACGAAGGGAGTTGGGACGCGGCGTCGAATCCGCTGTAATGCGAACGAACATAGGCCAACTCCTCAGCTCATCGCCGAATTGGTCTGTCAGACGAAAAGTCTCGCCGCTGGGAATGCGCCGCGCCGTCCCACTCCCGTCGAAGTTGATTTACGACTAAGGCGGCATTCTCATCCATTGTCCCAAGGTTCATTGTACCAAGGGACAGCGTGGACGCCTGTTGGGAGGTTGTTGCGCGGATTGAGAAGCTGTCGGAATTCAGCAAGAGGTGATGCGTGCCCGGCCTTGTTCACGTGGTGGACGACGACGATTCCTTCCGGACGGCGATCGCGCGCCGGTTGAAGCTCGCTGGCTACGACGTTGCGACCTACGCATCGGCGCAGGATTTACTGGATGCGGCGCCTGATGACGCGCAGCCGGGATGCATCCTGCTCGACGTGTGGATACCGGGGCTGAGCGGCCCCGACTTGCAGACCCGCTTGGTCGCGTCGGGCTCGACGCTGCCAATCATATTCCTGACCGGACACGCCGACACGCCAACCACGGTGCAGGCCATCAAGGCCGGCGCGGAGGATTTCCTGACCAAGCCGGTATCCTCCGAGCAGTTGATCGCTGCGATTGAGCGCGCGCTGGTGCGCCAGCACACCGCGCAGGCGCATCGCGGAAGGCTCGAGACCTTCCGCATTCACCTCGCCGCATTGACGCATCGCGAGCGTCAGGTGTTCGATCTCATCGTCCGCGGCAGGATCAACAAGCAGATCGCGCATGAGCTTGGAACCACCGAGCGCACCGTGAAGGCGCACCGTCACCAGGTGATGGAGAAGATGCAGGTTCGTTCGCTGGCGGAGCTCGTTTCGATCGCGGAGCGGCTTGGAATGCTCGATACGAGCGACGATTAGCTGATTTGTCGTCACGGCACAGTTCCCGCGGTGTGACTTCCCCAAGAGACAATATGAAATTCGTTGGTGTGGTGCTGCCATGTAGGGCGGCGAATGCGGCGGTTTGCCCGACACGCAATTAGACCAGGCG
Organism: Bradyrhizobium sp. S3.7.6; assembly: GCF_054061875.1. Lineage (NCBI taxonomy): Bacteria > Pseudomonadati > Pseudomonadota > Alphaproteobacteria > Hyphomicrobiales > Nitrobacteraceae > Bradyrhizobium > Bradyrhizobium sp. S3.7.6. Next base: position 3,005,341 of record NZ_JBSSEQ010000001.1, read on the forward strand.
AATATGGCGCCGGCGCCGCCGTGATCAGTCATTCGTCTCGAAGGGGCACTTCCTTGCCAGAGCGTGACTCTGTTTTTGTCGTCGATGACGATCCCTCCATCCGGACCAGCGTGAACAGGCTGCTCCGCGAGCATGGCTTTGCCGCGACGCTCTTCGACTCTGCTGGAGCCTTGCTCCATCACGGCAGCTTCGACAAGGCGATTTGCATCGTTCTCGATATCGACCTGAACGGAAGGTCCGGCATCGACCTGCGCCGGCAACTGGCCGAGGAGGGTGTCACAGCACCGGTGATCTACATCACCGGAAATGACAGCTCGGCGAACCGCGCCGCCGCGGTCGCGTCCGGATGCATTGCCTATCTGGTCAAGCCGTTCACGGCGGAGTCCCTGATCGAGTCGGTGGCGCGTGCGTCGGCTGCGTAACGCAGCACGGCCGCTCATTCGTCGACATATTGCTCCAACGTCCTGGCCGGTGCGCCCTTGTGGACGGACGCGAACTGCGCCAGCGGCACCGAGGTCGTCAATGCCAGCAGGTTTGAATCGACGACCTCGAGGACAAGTGTCTTCCCTGACATCATCTCCTTGATGATCGCGGGAGGCGCGACGTCGGCCGCAATGCAGGCGTTGGTCAGGCACCAGCTGTAGGGGATGCGGAGGGGGCTGCCCTGGTCGACGGTCAGCTTCGCCGGCTGTTGCAGGTACATGCCGACGGGCACGAAGAGCTGCAGCCTTGCCGAAGGAGTGCCCTCGCGCTCGATGAGGTCCACGCGCACGGCCGTCTGGCCGGTTGGAAACTTGCCGGTGATTGACGTCCGGCACAGCGTCGGCGCACCGCCTGCCTTGAAGCAGAGCTTCTGCCAGTCTCCGTAGACGATGTCCTTTGCCTCGCGCTGGCCGCGCGTCGCGACCTCGGCGGGTTTATCGGCCTGCGCGGATTTCGGCGCGGCGATGCCGGCACATGTCGCGCTTCCGGCGACCGCGACGACCAGCAGGCCAGAGAGACAATTGCGGGGACTTGGCATGATGTGCCTCCGAACCTGAACTCTATTTCTGCGCGTCGAGGAACTTCGCCACCAGCGGCGACCACAGCGGGATCGCGTCCGGAGAGCCGATGAAGAAATGGCCCTCGTTGCCGAAGGGCGGCATCAGATGATATTCGGCGCGGCCGCCAGCCGCCGTGAATGCTGCATGCATGCGCTTCGACAGGGCCGGGCCGAAGAACGTATCGTTTTCGATATAGAACCACAGCATCGGCACCCGCGAGGTCCGGCCAAAATCCGCGGTCGCTTCGACCAGTCTGTCCGGCGCGCAGTTGTTGTTGGGCTTGCCGTCGACGCGTCCGCCGCGACCTGCCGCAAAGGTGATGATCGCCTTGACCTGCGGCGGGTTCACGCTCGAGAGCGCAATGGAAGCCCAGCCGCCGGCGGACTGTCCGATGACGACGACGTCCTCTGGCAGAACGCGTTTCTCGGCGATCATGTAGTCGATGATCCAGAGATCGGCCAGCGCCAACGCACGTCCGGCGTCACGGAAGTTCGGGTTGGTGCATTTGCCGACCTTGGCGAAGAACGGCCCGTAGAGACCGTGCTCGGGAATGTCGATGGCGGCTGCGCCATATCCGGTGCCGACCGGCGCCACGACGAAATAGCCGCGTTTGGCGAACCACTTCGCTGCATCGCGGAATTCCACCAGCGGAAAGAAGCCGCGATCGACCGGCTTGAGCGACACGCCGTGGTTCATGATCGCGAGCGGGAAGGGGCCGTCGCCGACGGGCCGCACCACATAGGCGAACATCGGAAGCGGCAGCGGCAGCGCCCAGATCTCCTCCTGGATGCGGACATTGTCCTCGGCGCGCACCGGCAGGACGAAGGCGGCGAGGGTAAGTAGAGCCATCACGAACGGTCGGATGATTGCGGCCAATTGCCTGCGCATCGTCGCCTCCGTCAGCCGGTGTAGGTGAGGGCCACGATAATCGGGCCGAGTACGGTCAGGACGACATTGCCGACGGCGTAGGGCACAGCGACGCCGAGCACCGGCGTCTGGCTCTCGGCGACGTCGCAGGCTCCGGTCACCGCAGCATCGACGGTCATGGCGCCCGCCAGCGCACCGCAGGTGATGACCGGATTCATGTGCACCACATAGCGCGCAAACAGCGTCGCGACGACTAGCGGCACCAGCGTGACGACCAGGCCCATTCCGACCAGCAACACCCCGTGGGCCTGGATCGCAGTCCAGGCCGCGGCTCCGTTGCCGAGACCGATGGCGGCGATGAAGCCGCCGAGCCCGAGATCGCTCAGCGTCTGCTGCGCGGCGGGCGGCAAAGCGCCGATAGTCGGCCGGCGCGACCGCAGCCAGCCGCAGACGAGGCCCGCGATCAGCGCGCCGCCGCCGCCGCCCAGGGTCAGCGGAATACCGCCGACCTTGAAGCTGATGAGGCCTGCGAGCAGGCCCGCCGCGATACCGGTTGCGAGAAAAGCGATGTCGGCGCGGTCGCCGGAGCGCAAGATCTGTCCGACTTTCGTGGCGGCGCGCTCGATGTTGCGGGTGCTGCCGACGAGCGTCATGACGTCGCCCACATAGACGCGGGTATCCGGGCCCAGGGGGACCTCGCGGCTCATCCGGGTCAGCGTGCGGAGATAGACGCCGCGTGCGTCGTTGCCGACGCGTTCGGCGATCTCCTTGATCGACCGGCCATGGAGATCGCGGCTGTCGACGAGGACGTTGATCACGTTGCCCGGAATAGCCTTCAGAATCTCGTCGGCATCGATCTCCTTGCCGATGACCGGCTTTGCAGCGACGAGGGACGCCGTTCGCCCGGCAATGACGATGTCGTCGCCCGATTCGAGAATGGTGTCGAGGCGCGGCTCAACGTCGGCTCCATCCCGCACGATTCGCTCGACGACAGTGCGGCTGCCGATTTCCTCTTCGATATCCTTGACCGTGCGTCCCGCGGCGGTCGAGACCCGATAGGCGCGCGCTTGGAACTTCCGATAATGGAGATTTTCGTTCTGTGGCGGATTGCCGCCGGAAAGCTCCGCCTCCAGCTTCGCCGCCTCCTCCTTCAAATCGACCCCCATCAGCTTCGGCGCGACAAACGGCACGTACAGGAGTGTGAGGATGTAGCCGAGGACGTAAGTGACGGCGTAGCCGGCGGCGATGTTCGCCTCCTGCTGCTTAAAGGCGTCGTTGGGCAGGCCGAGTTGCGCCAGCGCGCCAGAGGCGGTGCCGATGATGGAGGATTGTGTCAGCCCACCGGCGGCAAGTCCCGAGGCCGTGCCCGGATCGAGCTTGAACGTGAAGGCGAATATCAGGACGAGGATCAGACCCGTGCCGCCGAGCACGAGCGCCATGACGACCTGCGCCAGAGTGCGGATGCTGAGGGACGCGAAGAACTCTGGGCCGGACCGGTAGCCGATCGTGAACACGAACAGACTGAACAGAATCACGCGCAGCAGCGAGGGGAACGTAAAGGTCCCGAGCTGGCCGATGAGCACGGCGACGACCAGGATGCAGGCCGTCGTTCCGATCGAGAAGCCGCGAACCTTGACGCGACCAAGCACCGTACCAATCGCAATGGCGAGCAACAGGAAGATCTCCGGAGCCGTGGAGATGATCCACCTAACGGTGCCCATGGCGCATGCCCTCCAGCAATTTCCGCCGAATCTGGTTCATGGAACCAGGCGACGCTTGATCCAGATCAATCCTCCCCCAAGGCAAGCTGTCGCCTATGGACCCATGCAGGAGTTGGGAGAGCCGATGTTTCGGACATGAGCACGATGGATATCGCCGCTGCTTCGTCGATACGCCGCGACGAGACGGTGCAAATTGCGTTGTTGCTCGCCTTCGCCGGCGGCTATCTCGATGCCTACACCTGGATCATCCACGGCGTGATGGCCAACGCGCAGACGGCCAATCTGGTTCTGCTTTGGGTCTATGGTTCGATCGGCATCTGGCCGGAAGCGCTGCATTTTGTCCCACCGATCCTCGCTTTTGCGGTCGGTATCGTGGTCGCAGCGTGGCTTCGCCGCGCGACCGGAGACCGTGCCAGCCCCATCAGCACGTTGATCGAAATCCTGCTGCTGATTGCCATCGGCATCTTGCACAATCGCCTGCCGGACCTCGCCGGCACGCTGGGCATCTCGTTCGTCGCCGCCATGCAGACCGCGGTCTTCACCAGGGTCGAAGGTGTGGCCTACAGCTCGGTGATGATCACCGGAAACATGCGGCAGGCAATTGAAGGCGTATTCGCCGCGGTATCCGGAGGCGGTTCGTTTCGGCGCTCTGGTATTTTTGCCGCACTATGCGGCACTTTCGGCCTCGGGGCCGCCGTCGGTGCCTTCGCGACCAAGCAGATTCCAAATCTGGCGCTTGGTGTCCCCGTGATCGCTCTCCTGACCGTGCTCCTGGGCTGTGAAGCCCGCCGCGCCGAGGCCCGCATATGAACGCGTTCGGGCGGATATCGCGGTTCTTTCCGCCGGCGACCTGGCTCGCGGACTATCGCAGCGCCTGGCTGCGTCCGGATGCCATCGCCGGCATCACGCTCGCGGCCTACGCCATTCCGGTGTCGCTCGCCTACGCGACGCTGGCCGGATTGCCGCCGCAGATCGGCATCTATGGCTATATGCTTGGCGGGATCGGCTACGCGCTGCTCGGGTCGTCGCGCCAGCTTGCGGTCGGTCCGACCTCTGCGATCTCGCTGATGATTGCGGCCACGGTCGGGGCGCTGGCCGGCGGAGACGCGGCGAAATATGGCGAGATCGCGAGCCTTGCCGCCTGCGCGGTGGCGCTGTTGTGCCTGATCTCCTGGCTGTTCAAGCTCAGCGTTCTCGTTCGCCTGGTCAGCGACAGCATATTGGTCGGTTTCAAGGCCGGCGCCGGGCTCACCATCATCATGAGCCAGTTGCCGAGCTTGTTCGGCGTCGCCGGAGGCGGTCACAATTTCTTCGATCGCGCCATCAAGCTCAGTGGTCAGCTCGGCGACACGAAGCCGCTCGTTCTGGCGATCGGGGCGATCGCGCTGCTGCTCCTGCTGCTCGGAGAACGGCGTCTGCCGGGAAAGCCGGTCGGACTCACGATCATGGCGCTGTCGATCGTGTTTGCGACGCTGCTTGGCCTTGCGTCCCTCGGGGTGCCGGTCACCGGGACGATCCCCGAAGGGTTGCCGGCGATTGGAATACCCAGGTTTGGTCTGCTCGAGCCCGACGAACTTTTCCCGTTGGCCGCGGGATGCGTTCTGCTGGCCTATATAGAGGGTGTCTCTGCGGCTCGCAGCTTTGCCGCCAAGCACGGCTATGCTCTGGATGTCCGGCAGGAGTTTTTGGGGCTGGGGGCGGCGAACCTGGTCGCCGCCTTCGGCCACGGCTATCCCGTCGCCGGCGGCCTGTCGCAATCCGCCGTCAACGACAATGCGGGCGCGCGCACGCCGTTGGCGCTGGTGATCTGCTCGGCGACGCTCGCACTGTGCCTGCTGTTCTTCACGGGGCTGCTGACGAATCTGCCCAAGGCGGTGCTGGCGGCCATCGTCTTTGCCGCGGTCTACAGGCTGGTCGACGTCCGTGCGCTGCTGCGGATGTGGCATGTCAGCCGGATCGATTTCTATGCTGCGGCGATTGCCCTGGTGTCCGTCCTGCTCCTGGGAATCCTGCAAGGCGTCCTGCTGGCGGCCATCGCGTCGATCGTGCTGCTGCTGGCGCGCGCCTCACGTCCGAATGTGGCGTTCCTCGGCCGGCTCCCGGGTAGCGGCCGCTATTCCGACAATGCGCGGCATGAGGGTGTCGAGCCGCTCGTCGGCGTCATCGCGTTCCGGCCCGAAGCCTCGCTGCTCTACATCAATGCCGAAACGATCAGGGAGGCAGTTTTGGACGCCTTGCTCAGATCGGTCGATATCAAGCTGGTAATCTGCGACCTCTCCGCATCGCCCTACATCGATCTGGCCGGCGCGGGCATGTTACGCGACCTTTACGACGAGCTCGCCTCCCGGCATATCGCCTTCTGCATCGTCGGTGCGCATGCGCAGCTGCGCGATCTGTTGCGGGCGGAGGGGCTGGCGGAGAAGACCGACAGCGGCGACTGGCTGCGGTCGCTGGACAGCGTTCTTGGCGATGCTCAGCCCAACGATGCCCGAGGAACGGTCTGATCTCTCAGCTGCCCTCCAATCGGTCAGCGATGGCCTATTGCGTTGCAAAGAGGCGTCGCCGGCCATGCTCCCGGCCCCGGCATATCGCGCGACCGTTGACTTGGATCAATGGAGCAAGCGGCGCTGCACTCACGATCCGGCATCACTCATGCCCTACGGCTTGATATGGATCGGGAGTGAAACATGTCCAAAGACGCCAAGCCCGCGCAGAAGCGCATCGATCAGTTCCTGTCTGGCCCCGGTGGACGGGCGGACGACTGGCGCGATCTCGTGGAAGCCGCAAAGGTTTGGGCGCGCGGCGGCGATCGTGCGAAATACGATGCCGCGCTGGCCGATCTCTCCGTGACGGAAGAGTTTCACGGCTATCCCGGGCTGCAACTGATGGGGGCTCTGCGGGAAGCGGCCGCCACTGGCGATGCGGCAACGTCGCTCGCCCTTGCGACACGGCTGACGCAGGCCCTGACGACGAGGTCCTTCCGCCAGCATGCCGGCGACTGGAATGTGAATGACGAGGATAATGGTGACGCCTCCGATCTGGTGCCGCAGGTGTTCGGGCAGCACACCGCACATCGCCCCTACTTCGAAACCCTGATTGTCACCGGCCTCTCGTCCGGCAAATGGCCCGCGCTCGTCAATGAATGGCGCAAGCTGCGGCGTCCGGTCGATTCCTTCGTCTATGAGCCGGTCATCGTCGGCAGCCTCGAAGACGCATTCTGCGCCACGATGCTCAACCCCAACATCGCAGCCGTCGTCATCAACGAAGGCTTCACTCTGCGATCGCGACACGACGCGCCGATCTTGCGCACCATGACCGCCACCGCGGGCCTTAATGACGAATCGGATGCGTCCGCACTGCGGCTCGCGCATATCATCAAGCGGGTGCGTCCCGAGCTTGACCTCTATCTGATGTCCAATCGCGACGTCGAGGCGATGGCGGGGGACCCCGAAGCCAGTGTGGTCCGGCGGATATTCTATTCGATCGAGGAACTCCTGGAGCTCCATCTGTCTATCCTCGAAGGCATCCAGGACCGCTTCGACACACCGTTCTTCGACAATCTCAAGAAGTATGCGCAGCGTCCGATCGGGACGTTCCATGCGCTGCCGATCGCGCGCGGCAAATCGGTTTTCAAGTCGGACTGGATCCGCGATATGGGCGAGTTCTACGGCTTGAACCTGTTCCTGGCCGAGAGCAGCGCGACCACCGGCGGCCTCGACAGCCTGCTGGAGCCGACCGGCAACATCAAGAAGGCGCAGGACAAGGCGGCGCGTGCGCTCGGCGCGGATCGCGTGTTCTTCGTCACCAACGGTACCTCGACCTCGAACAAGATGGCGGTGCAGGCGCTGCTCGCGCCCGGCGACATCGCGATCGTCGATCGCAACTGCCACAAGTCGCACCATTACGGCATGGTGCTGGCCGGCGCCCAGCCGATCTATGTCGAAGCGTTCCCGATGACGGCATATTCGATGTATGGCGCGGTGCCGCTGAAGACGGTCAAGCAGGCCCTGCTGAATGCGAAGGCGGATGGCCGGCTCGACCGCGTCAAGATGCTCGACCTGACCAACTGCACTTTCGACGGTCACATCTACAACACCCGCCGGGTGATGGAGGAATGCCTCGCGATCAAGCCCGACCTGATCTTCCTCTGGGATGAAGCCTGGTTCGGCTTTGCACGCTTCTCGCCATACCTGCGGCGGCGGACCGCGATGGGTGCCGCCAATGAGATCGAGGCCTGGATGCACGACCCGAAATCGGTCACGGCCTACGAGAAGCAGCAGGCCGAGCTCGGCAAGAACCCGTCGAACGAGGTGCTGCTCAAGACCCGGCTGATTCCCGATCCGCGTCAGATCCGCCTGCGCGTCTACCAGACCAACTCGACCCACAAGTCGATGTCGGCGATCCGGCAGGGCTCGATGCTGTCGGTCAAGGACGTCGAATTCCATACGGTCGAGCAGCAGTTCAAGGAGGCGGTGTTCACGCACGCATCGACCAGCCCGAACCAGCAGCTCATCGCGAGCCTCGACGTGTCGCGGCGCCAGATGGAGCTCGAGGGCTATGGTCTCGTGGCCAATGCGATGGAGATCGCGTTCGCTATCCGTAATGCGGTCAACAACAATCCCCTGATCTCGAAATATTTCCGCATCCTTGGTGCGGACGCGATGGTACCCGCGCAATACCGCCAGAGCGGCTTCACCGACTATCTCGCGGCCGGCACGAACTGGGCGAACATCCTGAAGAGTCTGGACGACGACGAGTTCTGCCTCGATCCGACCCGGATGACGCTGGTGTGCGGCACCGCCGGTTACGACGGCACGCAGTTCAAGGGCATCCTGGCGAACGAGTACAACATCCAGATCAACAAGACCTCGCGCAACTCGGTGTTGTTCCAGTCCAACATCAACAACACCCGCAGCGACGTCGCGCATCTGGTGAGGGTGCTGGCCGAGATCGCGGGCGAGGTCGACCGCGGACTTGTCCAGGGTGGCGCCAATGCGAAGAAGACATTCGAGGCGCGGGTCAAGAGCCTGATGACCGACGTGCCCGACCTGCCGAACTTCTCGCATTTCCACGATAGTTTCCGCGGCGATGCCGGCACCAAGACCAACGAGGGCGATATCCGCAGCGGCTTCTACTCGGCCTATGACGCAGCCGGATGCGAATATATCCGGCTCGGCGATCCCGAGATCGACCGCCGCCTGAAGGCCGGCCCCGATCTCGTCTCGGCCAGTTTCGTGATCCCGTATCCGCCGGGCTTCCCGATCATGGTGCCGGGCCAGGTCATCACCCAGGAAACCATCGACTTCATGCGCAAGCTCGATGTGAAGGAAATCCACGGCTACGACGCCAAGGAAGGCTTGAAGCTCGTACGCACCGAAGCCTTGGCGAAGATCGGCCGGCCCAAGCCGGGCGCCACGCCGAAGCTGAAGGCCGCATCATAACAGGGGACGGTCATGCAAGGCTTTTTCACGTTCTTGCAGCAGAACCCGTTTCTGCTGCTGTTCTTCGTCGTTGGCCTTGCCGTCTGGATCGGCCGGGCCAGCATCAAGGGCTACGGCCTCGGCATGGTCGCCGGCGCCATCGTGGTCGGCGCCGGGCTGGCGGTGTGGGCCTCGACCTACGGCGTGAAGCTCGAGCTCAACAACTTTGCAAAGAGCTTGTTCTATTACCTCTTCATGTACGGCGTCGGCCTGCGCGTGGGGCCGTCCTTCATCAACAGCCTGAAGGGCGATGGCCTCAAGTTCTGCATCTTGGCGCTGGTGTCCAGCGTCCTTGGTCTGGCGCTCGTCGTCATCTGTTCAAGACTCTTCGCGCTTCCGATCGGCGCGGCTGGCGGCATGCTGGCGGGGTCGCAGACCATGTCGGCCGCAATCGGCTCGGCCGAGCAGGCGATCACCTCGGGCGTCGTCAAGCTTCCTGAAGGCATGAAGCCCGAGGATGCGTCGGGCATGATCGCGCTGTCCTACGGCATCACCTACATCTGGGGTACCGTCGGCATCATCCTGATCTGCAAGTACCTGCCGCGGTGGTGGGGCGTCGATGCCAAGGCGGCGGCCAGGCAGTACGAGAAGGAGTTTGGCGTCAAGGATCTCGAGGGCGGCGGCCTGACCGGTTATCGGCAGTTCGGTCTGCGTGCCTATCGGCTGGAAAATCCGACGCAGGTCGGCATGAGCATCGCCAAATTCCGCTCGATCCATCCGGAGTACCGGATCGTCAACGTGGCGCGCGGCGGCGAGCCGCAGGGAGCCGATCCTGCGTTCGTGCTGCAGAAGGGCGACGTCGTCGCGCTCGGCGGCTCGACGGAGCATCTCACCGACAAGATGGGCCTGATCGGCCCCGAGGTTGCCGACACCACGGCGCTGGGCATTCCCATGGATCAGGCCGACATCCTCGTCACCAACAAGGAGATGGTCGGACGCACCTTTGAATCCTTCCGCGACACGGCGATCGCCGGCCAGTTGCAGGTCACCAAGGTCGAGCGTGGTGGTGTACCACTTGCCGCCGGTCTCAAGACCGAGCTGCAGCGGATGGACATCGTCTCGGTAGTCGGCCTCAAGTCGGCCGTCAACGAACTCGGCGAGATGTGGGGACGCATCGCGCGGACCAATACGTCGACCGACCTGCTGACGCTGGCCGCGGGCATGATCCTCGGTTTCTTGATTGGCATGATCGAATTTCCGGCCTTCGGTGCCAAGATCGGTCTCGGCAATGCCGGCGGTCTGTTGCTGTCGGGCGTGATCGTGTCGTCGCTGGTCTCGCGGCTGCGCTTCTTCGGCAATACGCCGAACGCGGCGCGCAACGTGCTGGAGGACCTCGGTCTCGTGGTCTTCGTCGCCATCGTCGGTGTCAATGCCGGTGCCGGATTGCTGGCGCAGCTTACCGGTGCCGTTGCCTTGAAGATCTTCGTCGCCGGCTTCATCGCCTGCACGATCCCGCCGTTCATCGTCTGGGCGATCGGCTATCACGTCTTCAAGATCAACCCGGCCGTGCTGATGGGCGGCGTTGCCGGTGCGCGGTCGCACTCCGGCCCGTGCCGCGAGGCCGCGGTGGAGATCCAGAGCTCCGTGCCCTGGATCGGATTTCCGGTCGGCTACGCGGTGTCGGGCATCCTGCTCACCGTGTTCGGTTACTTTGCGATGATCCTGGCCTAATAGCTCGACGTCATAACAAGAGGAGAACGTGAGACATGAGAAAAGTCGCCATCTATGCCGCCTTGGCCGTCTCGCTCGCGGGCGTCGCCGGTTTCAGTACGTCATCGCGTGCCGACACCGGCCAGGTTGCCGTGGTCTTCACCAAGGGCGGGTTCATCGTCGGCGTCGGTGGCGGCGAGGGCGTTCTGCTGTACCGGGGCAAGAAATATCCCTTCACCGTCTCAGGCATGAGCGTCGGCTTCACGATCGGCGCCTCGACCACCAAGCTCGTCGGGCGCGCACTCAATCTGAGGGGGCCGGAGTCGATCGAAGGCTCCTACGCGGCGGGCGGCGCGGGCGGCGCGGTTGCCGCGGGCGCCGGAGCCGTTCAGTTGCAGAACGGCAATGGCGTCATCCTCCAGCTCAGCGGGCCGAAGGTCGGCGCGGAAGTATCGGCTGCGGTTGGCGGCGTCACGATCCGGCTGAAATAGGCCCGGGAGGGCGCTCAAGCTAAACGGGCTGCGTCATCGCAGCCCGTTTCGCGTTTCAGTAGCGTTCCTCGACGAACTTCAGGCCGCGCAGGCTTGCCTGGTCGTTGTAACGTCCCTTGTGGGACCGTGGCGGAAGCTTGACCTTCTCCCGCTTGACTTCCTTGTAAGGGATAGTTCTCAGGATGTGCGAGATAACGTTGAGCCGCGCTCGCCGCTTGTCGTCGGAGCGGATCAGTCGCCACGGTGCATGCTTCGTGTCGGTCGCCTCGAACATCATGTCACGCGCGCGCGAGTAATCGTACCAGCGCCCGAACGACTCGGTGTCCATCGGGCTCAGCTTCCACTGCCGCAGCGGATCCTCGATACGCGCCTTGAAGCGGAGCTCCTGCTCCTCCATCCCGACCTCGAGCCAGAGCTTGATCAGGACGATGCCGGCGTCCACGGCGAATTTCTCGACCAGCGGACACAATTCCAGGAAGCGCTTGTGTTCGGTCGGCGAGCAGAAGCCCATGACGTATTCAACGCCGGCGCGGTTGTACCAGCTGCGGTCGAAAATCACGATCTCACCGCCGGCCGGGAATTGCTCGATATAGCGCTGCAGGAACAGCTGGGATTTCTGCCGGTCGGAGGGCGCGGGCAGGGCGCAGACACGGAACACGCGCGGACTCACCTTTTCGGTCAGCGCCTTGATGGTCCCGCCCTTGCCGGCCGCGTCGCGCCCCTCGAAGATGATGATCACCTTCAGTTTCTGGGCTCTGACCCATTCCTGAAGGTGACACAACTCGACCTGGAGTTTTTCGAGCTCCTTCTCATAGTCCTTCCGCTTCATCCGCTCCACGGGCGCGTCCTTGGCCATGCTCAATCACCCCAGGAAATGGTCACGCCGATGTCGCCGGGAACACCGCCTGGAAAATCGATGATCTGATACGCGATGCGATAGCCGCGCGGTTTCAGGTAATCGCTCCAGAGCTGGAAGATTTCCTTCGGAATTCCGGTCAGGGTGTTCTCCCAGCCCGCTTCCATCTGATTGATAGCGCGGCCCTTGTCGGTGCACAGCGTGTTGGGGAAGCGATAGACCTGAACCTCGGTCAAGCCGTTCCGCACCGCACGCTGGATGATCGTCGAGGCGAGCTTGATCTTCTCGTCCTCGGTCTTGCCAGAAGGCTTGCTGAGGCGTTCAATGAGGGCGTGTTTCTCGGCTTCGGCGGCGGCGGCAAGGCGCGCATATTCGTCGGCCTTCGCTGCCTCCTTGAGGGCTGCTTCCTTGCGGATCTGCGTGGCGCTGGGGATGAGATCATCGATGCCGGGCATGGCAGGCGGCTCCTGTTGTTGCACGTCAACTTTCAGGCGAGGCTAGGTGGGGCCGTTCCAGGCCCGTTGATCCAAATCAAGCAATTGCGCCACCCGATACCGACACTGCATTCGACGCATTCAAGTGGAAACGCGCCTGTCGAGGAGAGAACGTTGAGCGAGCAACTTCATCCGATGGCCCCGCATCATCTGCCGTTCTATCTCGCGCCGGGAAGCGGGGTGGACCCGCTGATGGTGGTGATGGGGATCTTCCTGATCGGCACCGTGCTCTGGGTGGGCACGCTCTATTGGAAGCTGCACAGCCTGCCCGAGCGCATGGCGCACAAGTCGCAGAAGCTGCAATTCGAGATCGTGGCGGTGCTGGGCATCATCTCGCTCTTTACGCACTTGCACATTTTCTGGGTGGCAGGCCTGCTGCTCGCGATGATCGACCTGCCCGATTTCGGCACGCCGCTGCGCAGCATTGCCGGCTCCGTCGAGAGGATCGCTGACGCCGCTCCGGGCGACGGGCGCGAACCCGAGCAACCGAGCCCCCCACCGGCAGAGAAGTCAGTCCCCAAGGAGAAGGAGCGCAGCCATGTTTGAGCTCATGTTCTGCTCCCTTCTGACCATCCTGCCCGACTATCTCTACCGCCGCTATGCGCAGGGCAAGCGCTTCGGCAAGGAGATCACGTTCTTTTCCATCTGGTACGAGCTGCGATGGGGCATCACCGGCTGCCTGATGCTCACGGTGTCGCTCATCACCATGATCTTCTACTTTCACCCGTCAACGACCTCGGCGACGCTCTATTACCGTACCGTGCCGATCCTGCCCGAGGGCTCTGGCCGGGTCGCGGAAGTCAATATCGGCTACAGCGAGGCGGTGAAGAAGGGCGACGTGCTGTTCAGGCTGGACGGCTTGAAGCAACGCGCGGCTCTGGAAACCGCCAGGCGGAAGGTCGCCGAGGTTGATGCGTCCCTGACGACCGCGGAATCCGACGTGGTCAAGGCCGACGCGCAGATCGAGGAAGCCAAGGCCAACCTTCAGCAGGCCAAGGATGAACTCGACGTCAAGTCCGAGTTGCAGCGTCGCAATCCCGGCATCGTGCCGCAGCGCGACATCGAAAAGCTGCAGGTGCTCGTCAATCAGCGGCAGGCGGGGGTCGACGCGGCCACGGCTTCCAGGCAGTCGGCGGCCTTGCGCGTGTCGACGCTCCTGCCGGCCGAGAAGGCCAGTGCCGAAGCGGCGCTAGCCGAGGCGCAGGTGGATCTGGACAAGACTTTTGTCCGAGCCGGTGTTGACGGTCGCGTGGAGCAATTCCTGGTCCGCGTCGGCGACGTGGTCAATCAGTTGATGCGACCGGCGGGCGTGCTCGTGCCGGAGGGCGCCGGCCGGCGGGGTCTACAGGCGGGCTTTGGTCAGATCGAGGCTCAGGTTTTGCAAGTCGGCATGGTGGCGGAAGCGACCTGCATATCGAAGCCGTGGGTCATCATTCCGATGGTTATCACCAGTGTGCAGGACTACATCGCGGCCGGACAGTTCCGAAGCGGAGAGCTGCTCATCGAGGCGCAGAATGTCGCGCAACCTGGCACGATCCTGGCTTTCATGGAGCCACTCTATAAAGGTGGACTTGAAGGCGTGACGCCGGGCAGCAGCTGCATCGTCAACGCCTATACCAGCAATCACGAGGAGATCTCGGCGAAGGAGACCAGCACCGGCCGCGCCATTGCCTTGCATGTCGTCGACGGCGTCGGGCTGGTGCATGCGATGCTGCTGCGCATCCAGGCGCTGCTGCTGCCGATCAAGACGCTGGTGCTGAGCGGGCACTGAGGTCCCAGGTCGAATTGTTTCGCGAACGGACCGTCCTGCGTGCAGCTTGACCGCGTCCTCGGCACTGTCGAAGCGGCCCAGTTCTCGCTAGAATTGTGGTCCGGAGGCGCCGGAGCGCGGCCGAGGCGGAGGGGAGCGGGCGCATGACCAGGGCGTCGGTCAAGCAGTGGCTGGTTGCGACCACGCTGTTGGGTCTCGGCCTGTTGCTCGCCGCGTGCATGCTGTCTGGGCCCGCGCGAGCCGCTGAGCCCGGCTCGGCTGCGCGCAGCGAGCCAAAGCGCGTGCTGATCCTGCATTCCTTCGGGCGCGAGTTTCGCCCCTGGAGTGAATATGCGCGGAGCATCAAGGCCGAACTCGGGCGGCAATCGCCCTGGCCGCTCGACGTCCAGGAGCACACGCTGCTCAGCGCGCGCTTCAACAATCCGGGCCCGGAAGCGCCCTTCGTCGAATATCTCAGTTCGCTCTACCAGGGCAAGCCGCCCGACATCGTGCTGAGCATCGGCGCACCCGCGGCGCGGTTCGTGCAGAGATACCGTGCGAAGCTCTTTCCGGAAGCGCCGACGGTGCTGACCGTGGTCGAACAACGGCTGGTGAACCGCCCGGATCTCACCGAGAATGACGTGGTCGTGTCCGTCCGCAATGATTTCGTGGCGGCCTTCGAGAACATTCTCAAGCTCTTGCCCGATACCAAAACGGTTGCCATTGTGGTCGGTGCCTCGCCCCTCGAGAAATTCTGGATGGACGAGGTGAAGCGGGAGTTGAAACCGCTGGAAGGCCGGCTCGACCTCGTCTGGTACTCCGACCTGCCGTTTGAGGAGATCCTGAAGCGCGCATCGGCGCTTCCGCCTCATTCCGCGCTGTTCTGGGGGCTGATGTTGGTCGATGCCGCCGGCAATGTCCACGAGGGTGATATCGCCCTGCACAGGCTGCATGCTGTCGCGAACGCGCCGATCTTCTCGTATCAGGAGCCTTTCTTCGGCGACGCCAGCGTCGGCGGTCCCATGCACTCCGTCGCCGAAACCAGTTCGAAGACCGTCAGTGCCGCGATCCTCGTCCTCGGTGGCGAGAAGCCGACCCGCATCAAATACGAGCCGATCGGATTCGGGCCGCCGAAATATGATTGGCGGGAGTTGCAGCGCTGGGGGATCAGCGAGACCAGTCTGCCGCCGGGGAGCGAAATCCTGTTTCGTGAGTCGACCGTCTGGGATCGCTATCGCTGGCAGATGCTGCTGATCACGGCCGTGATTTTGATACAGGCCGGCTTCATCGGCGGGCTTCTGAACGAGCGCCATCGCCGTCAATTGGCCGAGATCGAGTCGCGACAGCGCCTGGCCGAACTCGCCCACGCCAACCGGTACTCGGCCGTCGGCGAGTTGACGACGTCGATTGCCCACGAGCTGAACCAGCCGCTCGGCTCCATTCTGACCAATGCCGAGACGGCGGAGCTCATGCTCAAAGCCACTTCACCCGACATCAACGAGATCCGCCAGATTCTAGCTGACATCAGGCGCGACGATCAGCGGGCGTCCGAGGTCATCCGCAGGCTTCGCAGCGTCCTGAAGAAGCGGCCGTTTGAAATCAAGGACACCGAACTGAACGACACGGTACGGGAAGCAATTGGCCTGGTGACGGCGCTCGCCGACGGGCGCCGGATCACGCTGGCTTACGCGCCAGCCGCCGCGGAGCTGCACGTCAAGGGCGATCCCGTACAGCTGCAGCAGGTCGTTCTCAACCTGATCATCAATGCGTTGGATGCGGTCTCCGAGGCGGACATGAAGAAGCGCGAGGTCAGCGTATCGACCGGGCGCGCCGGAAGCTACGCCGAGATCCGGATCGCCGATACCGGTTCGGGCATTGCGGTCGGCGACCTCGCGAACATCTTCACTCCATTCTTCACGACGAAGCCTCAGGGCATGGGTATGGGGCTTGCAATCGTCAAGACCATCGTCGAGGCCCATCACGGCACCATAGCCGCCGAGAACCAGCCGTCGGGCGGCGCGCTGTTCACGATCAGGCTCCCGATCATCCACTAGCGCAGACGTTTTGTGCTCGGGCAGCGCGGCATTGCTCTCGCGCCGCAACACGGCGGCGAAGCAGCCCTTCGTTGATCTTGATCAATAAACGCCCATGCCGCGGCCCGATCTTGATGGCCGGAAAGTTCGATGGAGGAAGGTATGTTTCGTTGCGGCAAGATTCTGATGGCGCTTGCGTTGATGCTGACGATGCCGATCACCGCAACCGCGCAGACAGCTGACAAGCCGGCGGCGCCAAGCACGCAGGCACAGCCCGCAAGTCCGCCTCCGCCGAGCGCCGAACTCCTGAAACCCGAGCAGCTCGAGGCGCTGGTGGCGCCAATCGCGCTCTATCCCGACGAGCTGCTGGCCAATGTGCTGGCGGCATCGACCTATCCGCTGGAAGTCGTGCAAGCCGATCGCTGGCTGAAGGAGCGCAAGACGCTGAAGGGCGATGCGCTGAAGGCCGAGGTCGACAAGCAGGCCTGGGACGACAGCGTCAAGGCGCTGGCGAGCACCGCCGATGTGTTGTCGATGATGAGCGACAAGCTCGAATGGACCCAGAAGCTGGGCGACGCTTTTCTCGCCCAGCAGCCCGATGTGATGGATGCGATCCAGCGCCTGCGCAACAAGGCCTATGACAACAAGAAGCTGGTCACGACCAAACAGCAGAAGGTCAGCGTTCAGAGCCAGGAAGGCAAGCAGGTGGTCGTCATCCAGCAGGCCGATCCCGCCGAGATGTACGTACCCTATTACGATCCGGCGACGGTCTACGGCGCCTGGCCCTACGCGGAGTATCCGCCCTATTATTGGGGCTATCCGTCCTATATCGGCGCCGGCGTGGTCGCAGCCGGTATCGCCTTCGGCACGGCCTGGGCGATCGGGCGCTGGGGCAATTACTGGGGCGGCGGCTGCAACTGGGGCAACCGCAACGTCTACGTCAATCATCGCACCACCAACATCGCCAACGGCTGGCAGCACAATCCGGCGCATCGCGGCGGCGTGCGCTACAACAACACCAACGCCCAGCAACGCTTCGGCAACAACAATGTGAGGGCGGGCGCGTCGGATCGGATGGATTTCCGCGGCCGTGACGGCAACCAGGTGCTGCGTCCGAGCCAGGGTGCGGGAGATCGAGCGGGAGATCGCGCCGGCGACCGTGCCGGTGATCGTGGCGGTCCGGGTGACCGTGCAGGAGATCGTGCCGGTGATCGCGGCGATCGTGCCGGCAATCGCGGCGACCGGCCCGGCGGCGGCGATCGCGCTGGCGCGGGAGATCGTGCCAAGGGTGGTGGAGATCGCGCCAAGAATGCAGGCAAGAATGCGGGTAAGGGCGGCGGCGATCGTGCAAAGGCTGCCAACCGTGCCGGCGGCGGCGCTGCCGCCAATCGTGGCGGTGACGGCAATCGCGGCGGCGCGATGAACGTCTCCTCCGGTCGGGCGGCGGCCGCAGCATCGGCGCGCGGACGCTCCAGCATGGCGAGCATGCCGCGCGGTGGTGGCGGCGGGGGCTATGCCGGGCGCGGCGGCGGTGGCGGAATGGCCATGCATGGTGGTGGTGGTGGCGGCTTCCGTGGTGGAGGCGGAGGAGGAGGCCGCGGCGGTGGCGGCGGTGGCCGGCGCTCCGACATCGCGCTGAAGCACGACATCACGCTGCTCGGCCATCTCTCTAACGGCCTCGGCTATTATCGCTTCAGCTACATCGGCAGCGACAAGGCCTATGTCGGCGTGATGGCGCAGGAGGTGGAGCAGGTGATGCCTGACGCCGTGACGCGCGGCAGCGATGGTTATCTGCGCGTCTATTATGACAAGCTTGGCCTGACATTCCGCACCTACCGCGATTGGCTAGCCGACGGCGCGAAGATCCCTGCGGAGGTGACGCCATGATCGGCCTGAAATCGCTCCATCGGGCGATCCTGGCGGGCGTGGTGGCGCTCGCCATGCTTGGCTCGGCGGCACAGGCACAGCAATCCTACAAGACACCGGAGGATGCGGCCGCCGCACTCGCGGCCGCAGTCAAAAGCGCGCCGGGCGACATTCTGAAGGTGCTCGGCAGGGCCGCCGAGGATATCGTCTCGTCCGGTGACGAGGTCGCCGACAACGACATCCGTCAACGCTTCACGTCGATGTACGACGCCAAGCACGGCATCAAGGCGGAGGGCAACAAGACCGCGACCTTGATACTGGGGCCGGACGATTTCCCGTTCCCGATTCCGCTGGTCAACACCAAGACAGGCTGGGCGTTCGACACCGACGAGGGGCGGATCGAGGTGCTTCGTCGCCGCATCGGCCGCAACGAGCTCGACGCGATCCAGACCGCGCTCGCCTATGTCGATGCCCAGAATGAATATGCCGACAAGGATCGCGGCGAGGGCGCGGGTGTCTACGCGCAACGCTTCCTTTCCACGCCCGGCAAGAAGGACGGCCTGTTCTGGCGTGACGACAGTGATCCGAGCCCGCTCGGCGCGCTGGTCGCGGAGGCCTCGGCCGAAGGCTACAAGCAAGGCACAGGCGAGGGACCGGCGCCTTATCACGGCTACTACTTCCGAATACTGAAAGGCCAGGGTTCCGACGCGGCCGGTGGCGCGCTCAACTACGTCGTCAAGGGCAAGATGATCGGGGGCTTCGGACTGATCGCTTGGCCCGCCGAATACGGCAATTCCGGCGTGATGACGTTTCTCGTCAATCATGCCGGCACCGTCTACCAGAAGGATCTCGGCAACCGCACGGCGGTCATCGCCGAGCGCACCACGCTGTTCGATCCCGACCAGACCTGGAAGAAGGTCGATGCCGCGAAGCCATAAACCGGAACGCATGCGGCGCGCGACCGCAATCGGCCTTGCCGCGCTCGCGCTCCTCCTGCTCGCGATGCCGGCCACGCCGTCGTTCGCGCAAGCGAGCGGCCATGTCCAGGTGAGGTTCGTCAAGGCTGGCCTGCTGGTCGGAGGCGGCACCGGCAGTGGCGTGCTGAACTACCGCGGTCGGAACTATCCCTTCAAGGTCTCCGGCTTGAGCGTCGGCATCACGGCCGGTGCGACCGTCGGCAGATTTGATGGCCGGGCATCAGGCATCCGCGATGTCGGCGACTTCGTCGGCACCTATAGCTCCGTCGGCGGCGGCTTCGCACTCGTCGGCGGCGTCAACGGCGCCCATCTGCGCAACGAAAAGGGCGTGACGATCGTATTGCAAGGCCCGAAGGCCGGACTTGAGCTCGCCTCCAACATCAGCGCGATCACGATCGCCTGGAAGTGAGCGCCTCGAGCCTGGGGTTACCGGGCCGCGATGGCCGTCATCTCGAGTTTGACGCCTGGACCGAGATCGGCCACGCCGATCGCAGCGCGCGCCGGCAGGTGAGCTTCCGCAAAGTGCGCCTTCCAGGCCGCATTGAACTCCGCCTTCTCCTTCAGGTTGGTCATGAAGATGGTCACCTGCAAGACGTTGGCGAGATCGGAGCCGAGCGTCTTCAACAGGCGCGCCAGTTGCCCGAGGACGTCGTTGGCCTGGCCCGACATATCGAGGCTGGTGTCCTCGGGGACGATCCCGCCGATGTAGAGCACGCCATTATGCTCGACCACCTCGTGGAGGAGTCCTTCGTAGGGCAAGACGCGCTGGATCATGATGAGACCGATGCTGCTGTGGGGATGGGCGGCATATCGCACATTTCCATGTCGATGTCGTTTGAAGAGATTTCGCGACCGGGGTGTCCCGAAGGTCATCCAACAAGATATTGAAAATAAAGAATAAATTGTCTGAAGAATCGCCGCTGGCCGCGCGGTCGGACGGTCATCAAGCTGTACTTGCGCGCGGGAGCCCGGCGTTTCCGACGGCCCTGATCCCGACGACATCGGGATGCGGATCGGTATACTGCCACCGGAATCGACGCGGCAGCGGCTGGGCCCGTGCCGCGCGGAACAAGGATCAGACGATGGACGATACGATTGGCTTTCCCGACCCTGGCCTCGACCTGTCTGACGGCTTCAAGCCCCACACCTCGCATTGGGGCGTGTTTTCCGCGCGTCAAAGCGAAGCCGGACTCGAGGTCAGGGCCTATGCGGGCGACCCCGATCCGAACGGCATCATCGGCAATTTTCCCGGTGCGCTGCGTCATCAGGCGCGCATCGCCCAGCCGGCGATCCGCCGCGGCTGGCTCGAGCGCGGACCCGGCCCGGACGATCGCCGCGGCCGCGATGAGTTCGTCTCCGTCAGCTGGGAGATGGCGCTCGATCTGCTCGGCGACGAGCTCGGCCGCATCCGCGACACGCGCGGGCCGGGCGCTGTGTTCGGCGGCTCCTACGGCTGGTCGAGCGCGGGCCGCTTCCATCATGCCCAGAGCCAGGTGCATCGCTTCCTCAACATCGCGATGGGCGGCTATGTGCGCTCGGTGAATACCTATTCCTCGGGCGCGTCCTCGGTGCTGCTGCCGCAGATCCTTGCGGGCTACGAGGACATCACCAAGCGCAACGTCACCTGGGAGCAGATTGCTGAGAACACCGACATCGTGCTGGCGTTCGGCGGCATGGCGCTGAAGAACTCCATGGTGGCCGGCGGCTCGATCAGCAAGCATGTCGAGCGCGGCGCCATGGAAGCCGCGCGCCGGCGCGGCTGCGCGTTCATCCTAGTCAGCCCGCTGCGCGACGATCTTCCCGTCGAGGCCGGCGCCGAATGGATGACGTGCCTGCCCGGCACCGACACCGCCCTGATGCTCGGCATCGTCCACACACTTGTGAGCGAAGGCCTGCACGACCAGGCCTTCCTCGATCGCTACACCGAAGGCTGGCCCGTGTTCCTGCGCTATCTCAATGGCGAGAGCGACGGGCAGGCCAAGCATGCCGAATGGGCCGCCGCAATTTGCGGCGTCGATGCGGACGCGATCCGAGAGCTCGCGCGCCGCGCCGCCGGAAAGCGTGCGCTGATCACCGTTTCGCATTCGCTCCAGCGCGCCGAGCATGGCGAGCAGCCGGTATGGATGGGCATGGTGCTCGCAGCAGCACTCGGCCAGATCGGCCTGCCTGGTGGCGGCTATGCTTATTCGCTCGGCGCGATCGGCTATTACGGCCGCCGCGTCAACGACGTGCCGGGACCGACGCTGGGGCAGGGCCGCAACGGCGTGCGCGATTTCATTCCGGTCGCGCGCATCGCCGACATGTTGCTCAATCCCGGCACGACCTATCGCTACAATGGCGAGACGCGTACCTATCCGGACATCCGCCTCGTCTACTGGGCCGGCGGCAATCCCTTCCATCACCATCAGGACATCAACCGCTTGCGCAAGGCTTTTGCGCAGCTCGATACGTTCGTCGTGCACGAGCTCGCCTGGACCGCGACGGCGCGGCACGCGGACATCGTGCTGCCCTCGACCATGACGCTGGAGCGCGAGGACATCGGCTATTCGACCAACGATCCCCTGATGGTCGCGATGCACCAGATCGCCGAGCCCTTCGGCCTTGCGCGTGACGATTACGACATCTTTGCCGATCTCGCCGAGCGCCTGGGTGCGCGCGAACCTTTCACCGAAGGGCGCACGTCGCGGCAGTGGCTCGAACATCTGTACGAGCCGACTCGCGCCTCGCTTCAAGCGCGTGGCCTCGAGGCGCCTGATTTCGACAAATTCTGGCGGCGCGGCAGCCTGGTCGTGCCGCAACAGCCCGACGACGGCGGCCGGCTGCGCAGCTTTCGCGAGGATCCGGCCAATCATCCGCTGCCGACGCCGAGCGGGCGCATCGAGATCTATTCAGCCAAGATCGCTGCGCACGGCGATGCCGATTGCCCCGGCCATCCGGTCTGGCTCGACAAGACCGACATGCCGAAACCCGGCGCGCCGTGCTTCCTCGTCGCCAACCAGCCGGTGACGCGCCTGCACAGCCAGCTCGACTTCGGCGGCCATTCGCTGGGCGCGAAGCATCGCGGCCGCGAGGTCGCGCGCATGAATCCACGCGATGCCGATGCACGCGGAATCAAGGACGGCGACATCATCCGCCTGTTCAACGAGCGCGGCGCGTGTCTTGCCGCCGTCCATGTCACCGACGGCATCGCAGCCGGCGTGGTGCAATTGCCGACCGGCGCGTGGTACGACCCGATGGACCCCGAGGACGAAGCGCCGCTCTGCGTTCACGGCAATCCCAACGTGCTCACCCGCGACATCGGCACCTCGTCCTTCGCGCAGGGCTGCACCGGCCAGCTCACGACGGTCGAGGTGGAGAAGTTCACCGGCAATCTGCCGCCGATCCGCGCGTTCGATCCGGTGTAGGCGCGTCGCCGGGACTGCTGCGCCGTAGTGCGAAGGCGCCGGATTACGCTGCGCTCCATCCGGTCTACGCGAAATGCACTCGCAACGACGACGTGGAGGGAGTGTGAGTCATACTGCGCTCTCGTGCCCGTGCCGTAGCGCGTCCAGGACACGAGAGACACAAAAGAAAGGGGGCCGCCCTGTGTGGGCGCAGGGACGGCCCCGAGTGGCTCGCAGACCCGGGAGGAAAAGGGCTCGAGCCGGCGCGAGTGGCAGGGCACTCACGCCAAAGAAATCGCAAACCGGTCGAAGTGCAGATGGCGTGATGCCAAGTGCCTTGATCTCAAGTCGCTTGATTCCAAGTCCCTCGATTCCAGTTCCCTCGATCCCAATTCGCCTGCCGCCGCACGAACTACGCGGCTGCGCCGACCATCCAGTCCATGTCCGCGGCAGGGCGCCGCCGCGAAAGCGCCTCCGTAGCAGGCAGCACGGCCCTGCTGGCCAGACGCCAGCGTGCCGGTGACTCGCCGCTGATGCGCTTGAACACGGTCGAAAAATGCGCCTGGGTGCTGAAGCCGACGGCAAGCGCGATCTCCGCCAGCGGCCGCTCGGTCGTCGTGAGCAAGGTCTTCGCATGCTCGACGCGATGATTGAGCAGATATTCGCGCGGACGGTAGCCGGTCGCGGCGCGGAACTGTGCCGCGAAATGCATCCTCGAGAGGCCTGCGACATTGGCGAGCTCTGACAGGCTGATGCAGCGATCAAAGTGATCGGCGATATATTGCTCGACGCGGCGTAGCCGCCATTTCGGCAAGGCATTGACTTTTGAGCGTGGCAGCTCGAGCCGGGTCAGATGCATCGCAAGGGTCTCGCCGATGCAGCGCGCGAACTGCTGGTCCGCGGTATCGCCATGCTCGGTCAGTGCCTTGGCGAGCTCGGCTGCGAGCGGGTCGCGCAGCAGGACGAGGTCGTTGAGGCCCTCGGTCGCCGGCCGCGCCGCCGAAAAATGATCGGTGGAGATGTGGAAGTGCAGGAAAGCGCAGGGCGACTGGAATTGCACGCCGAGAAGCTTCGATGGCGCACTGACGTACAGCGTGCCCGCGGGCATGGTGCCGTCGAAGATGATCTGACGGTCCCGCGTCAGCTTTACCCGAGCGGTCTTCAGCGCGATGGCGACGAAATAGCGGTCCGCCGGCGTCGTCGCTTCGTGCGACGAGATGGCCCGAGAATCCTCCCATCGCGAAATCGTGATATCCGCGTTCAGGCCGCGGTCGATGTTGCGCCATCCGTTTTCCTGCGCGATTGCTCGCATCCCGTGCGAAGCCTCGCGATCACACCGGCTGGCGGGAAATTCGATCCAGGCATGCGCTGCTTGCAAGTCATTGAACATCGCTCGTCCTCTCCTGGCCTCGTCGCCGCTTGCAGCGATCGGCCAACTCTCAGTGCTTTCCACGATCAGAGGATAGGCGTGAGCCAGGCAAGAAGCCCGTTAGTGATGATTAGGAGGTGTTAGATTTTGTGCGAGCGCATGAAGTGTGACAGCCCGCCGCAGGACGTTTGATTTTGTCCAGCATTTCAATTATTTGCGCAGATCGGTGCGGTGTGAGGACATTGCAGAACATCGCGTGGCGATCGATGTGCCGGTATGAGGCCGGCACGGTGCCTTGCTGGACCGCGCATCGACGGCGAGTATAGTCGCCGCGCATTTGAATGAAATGGCCGTCAAGATGAGTCAGAAGTGACCGAACCCCCGGCAGGACATGGCTCGCCCGGCAATGGCGCCGGGGCGAGCC
The DNA here is from genome assembly GCF_054061875.1 of Bradyrhizobium sp. S3.7.6. Lineage (NCBI taxonomy): Bacteria > Pseudomonadati > Pseudomonadota > Alphaproteobacteria > Hyphomicrobiales > Nitrobacteraceae > Bradyrhizobium > Bradyrhizobium sp. S3.7.6. The sequence continues at coordinate 3,029,745 of NZ_JBSSEQ010000001.1, forward strand.
TTGATTTCGACGCAGTCTCGTTCGGACCGTTTTCGCTGCGGTCGCGGTTGCTCGAGAGGGACGGAGCGCCGGTCAAGCTCGGCAGCCGCGCGATGGACATTCTGCGCCTGCTCCTCAGCCGTGCCGGCGAAGTGGTGCCGAAGAACGAGATTCTGAGCTACGCGTGGTCCGGCCTCGCGGTCGAGGAGATCAGCCTGCGCGTCCATGTCGCGGAGCTGCGCAAGGTGCTTGGCGACGGCAAGGACGGGGCCCGCTACATCACCAACGTCCCGAGCCGCGGCTATTGCTTCGTCGCGCCTGTGCAACGTGGCGAGCGCAACGCCGCTCCGGCACTCGCGCCGCGTGCACCTGAAAGAACGGCGGCGCCGGCGGCCTTGCCACACCGGCTGGACCGGATGATCGGTCGGGACGACGTGCTGCCCGAGTTGTCGGCGCGTCTGCTGAGCGACCGCTTCGTCACGCTGCGAGGACCGGGCGGCATCGGCAAGACCACGGTTGCGACCGCGCTCGCGCATGACATGTGGCAGGCATTCGAGGGCCACGTTCATTTCCTCGAATTCGGCCCACTGAAGGACGCCACGCTGGTCGCGAGCACGGTAGCCGCCGCTCTGGGCCTCGTCGTGCATCACGATGATCCCTCAGGCAGCATCGTCAATTTTCTGCGCGGACGGCGGCTGCTTCTCATCCTCGACAGCTGCGAGCACGTCATCGACGAGGTCGCTCGTTTGGCCGAAAACATCTATCGCGAGGCGCCGGACATCGCGATTCTCGCCACCAGCCGCGAGTCGCTGCTGGTGGAAGGCGAGCAGATCTTCGAGCTCGTTCCGCTGGCCGGCCCGCCGCAAGGGGCGCGCCTCAGCGCCGGCGAAGTGCTGGATTATCCGGCCGCGCAGCTGTTCATCGATCGTGCCGCGGCCGCAGGCCATCGCGGCGATATCACGGACGAGGATGCCGACGTCCTGGCCGAGATCTGCGGCAAGCTCGACGGCATCGCGCTCGCGATCGAGCTCGCCGCCGTGCGCGTCGGCGTCTACGGATTGCGGGAGATGGCCGCGCTGCTCGACTCCAGGCTCAAGCTCGAATGGCGCGGACGGCGAACGGCGCCGCCACGGCAGCAGACGCTCGGCGCGACGCTCGACTGGAGTTTTGGCCTGATCGGCGAGAGCGAGCGGACCGTGCTTCAGCGGCTCGCCATCTTCGCAGGCCCCTTCACGCTCAAGGGGGCGATCGCAGTCGCCGCGGAGGAGGGAACGCCGGGTGATCGTGTCGTCGATGCGCTGGAGCAGCTCGTGGCCAAGTCGCTGGTGTCGGCGCAGCCCGATGGTGCATCGCGACGCTATCGCCTGCTGGATGCCACGCGCGCCTATGCCATGCAGAAGCTGGTCGACGCAGGCGAAGCGGCAGCGATCGCGCGCCGTCACACGGCCTATGTTCAGCGCACGCTCGAAGCCGGCATGGCGGAGCAGGGCGGCGACGACCCGGCTTCGCGCCTGCAGGCGCGCGCGAGCCTGCTCGCAGATGCCCGTGCGGCGTTGGAATGGAGTTTTGCCAACCACGACGGTGCCGCCCTGCGCGTGCCGCTCGCCGGCAGCGCCGCAAGGCTGTTCGTCGAGCTCAACCTGCTGAACGAGGCGCGCATCTGGTCGGGCCGCGCGCTCGCGATGCTCGACGATGCCAACCAGGGCGGCAAATGGGAGCTCGAGCTGCAGTCGACGCTTGGCCACGCCTTCATGTTCACGGAGCGCAACAGCGAGCAGGCCGAGGCCGCACTCCGGCGCGGGCTGGAGATCGCCGAAGCGCTCGACGATCACGCCAATGCGTTCAGGCTGCTGTCGCGGTTGAACATGTTCTATCGCCGCACCGGCGACTACAGGCACCTCGTGCCGACCGCACGCCAGGCCGAGCGCATCGCCCGCCAGATCGGCGATACCGCGGGGATCGCAGGCAGCAAGGCGCTTCTCGGCGTGTCCTATCATCTCGCCGGCGACCAGGCTGAGGCGCTGGCCCATCTCGACGAAGGCGTGCGCGACGACGCCGCGCTGCGCGGGACGGAGCCCGGGCATTTCGCCTATTCGCGCACGCCGCAGATTCCGCTCGCGCGGGTGCTGTGGTTGCGCGGCTTCCCCGACCGCGCACTCGATTGCGTCCGCCCGCTCGTCGGCGCCGCCGCGCCGCGCGACGTGGTGATGCATTGCATTGCGCTGTGCTGGTCATCCTCGGTGTTCGGCTGGGTCGGCGACTGGGCCGCCGTCGAGACGATGACGGGGCGCCTCGCGACCCATGCGAATTTGCACGGACTCGCGCCGTACGAAGCCGTCGCGACCGGCTTTCGCGCGCAGACCATGATCGCCCGCGGCGAGCTGGCCGGCGGTGTCGATCTGCTGCGGAGCGCGCTGCCGCGCCTGCATGCGGATCGCTACGAGCTCTACGCATCCGCGTTCGCCGCGGATCTGTCGCAAGGACTGGCTGCGCTGGGACGGTTGACGGAAGGGCTGCAAGTCCTGCATGAGACGATCGCTCGCGTCGAGCTGGGCGGCGGAGGTTTCGACATGCCCGAGCTCCTGCGCCGGCGTGGCGACCTCGAGGCGCGCACCGGTGATCTCGGTGCCGCCGAAGCGAGCTTCGCCGCATCGCTCGCGCTGGCCGAGCAGCAGGGCGCGCTGTCCTGGCTATTGCGGACGGAGATGTCGCTTGCGGCGCTTCGGCTTCGGCAGGGCATCAAGAATCCGCTCGACGATCTCGCCGCGACCTATGCCCGGTTCTCGGAAGGATTCGAGACGGCCGATTTGAAGGCCGCACGGCTCGTGCTGGACGAGGCATCAGCCTGACAAGGCTCAGTCGAACCGGAAATCCGCGAGATCGATCGACACCATCAGCTCCTCACGCAGCGGCATCAGATCGTCGCCGCGCAGATAGATGCGCCGGCGGGTCGGGAGCTTGAAGCCGTCAACGGTGACGGGATCGGATACGTACTGAGCTGCCGGAAAGTTGCCGGCGATCTCGACCCGGTAATCATGCCGGCGGATCAGCATGTCGGGGCCAAAATAGAAATCCTGCTCGGCGCTGTGGCTTGCGATCACGGTTGGGAACGTCGCCCGCAATCCGCGCCAGACCTCTGCGCCCTCGCGCCAGGGTGCGATCTCCCGGACGTCGAACCCGTCCGCCGCCAGCAGGAACGGCGCAGTCATGTAGGTCCAGAGCGCATAGCCGTTGAAATAGGCGCGATGCAGCGGATCCCAATGCGTGCGCATATCGTGCCGCGCGAACGAGCCGCGCGGATTGTTGCGCTCCGCGACGATGCGGCCGTCCGCGGCCACGATGGCAATCCGCTCCGGGCTGAAGTCGGTGCGCTGGCCGGGCTTGCCGAACGGCTCCACGGAAGCCCGCTCACGATGCAGCTCGATCCGCATCGTGCGCGGCGCCTGGTCCTGATCGACGCCCTTCAATATCCAGAGGTCGCCGCCCGTCACGATCGTGGCGGTGAGTCGCTCGTGGGCATTCCATCGATCGAGCCCGCCATGGGCCTCGATCGCATTCGCCAGCAGCGGAATCATCCGGCCGTTTCCTCTCGCATCGGTGGTGTCGCCCCAATAGAGATACCCCCGTGCGTAGACGATCGCCCGTTAAGCGTTGTTAAGTGCCGTTGGCAGGTCCGGCGCCTAGGCTTCGGCCATGACGCCCAGCACCGCGTCAGCAAAGGCCTTCGGCGCTTCTTGCGGCAGATTGTGGCCGATACCGCCCTTGATGGTCCCGGTGCGAATAGCGCCCGGAGAATTTCTTCGCGTAAGCGGACGGTTCCGGATGCGGTGCCCCGTTGGCGTCACCCTCCATGGTGATCGTAGGCACTGCGATCACGGGCGCCTGCGCCAATTTCGCCTCGTCGTCGGCGTATTTCGCTTCGCCTTCGGCGAGGCCCAGCCGCCAGCGATAATTGTGGATCACGATCGCCACATGGTCCGGATTGTCGAACGCCTTCGCGCTGCGATCGAAGGTGGAATCGTCGAAATGCCATTGGGGCGAAGCGAGCTGCCAGATCAGTTTCGAGAAATCGTGGCGGTACTTGTCGTAGCCCTCGCGGCCGCGCTCGGTGGCGAAATAGAACTGGTACCACCATTGCAGCTCGGCCTTCGGCGGCAGCGGCATCTTGCCGGCCTGCTGGCTGCCGATCAGGTAACCGCTCACCGAGGCCATCGCCTTGACCCGCTCCGGCCAGAGCGCAGCGATGATGTTGGCGGTGCGCGCACCCCAGTCGAAGCCAGCAATCGTCGCCTTGTCGATTCCGAGCGCGTCCATCAGGGCGACGATGTCGGCCGCGATCGCCGCCGGCTGCCCGTTCCGCATCGTCGCGTCGGAGAGGAAGCGCGTGCTGCCGTAGCCGCGCAGGTAAGGCACGATCACGCGACGCCCGGCTGCAGCGAGCAGCGGTGCGACGTCGACGAAGGCGTAGATGTCATAGGGCCAGCCATGCAGCAGGATCACGGGCGGGCCATCCGCGGGACCCGCCTCGGCATAGCCGACATTGAGGAGGCCGGCGTCGATCTGTTTCAGGGACGCGAACGCGGTGTTGGCGCCGGGCTTGACGACGGTGGCGGACTTCGCCGGCTTCGCCGTAGCCGTCGTGCTCAGCGCAAGCTGGGTCGCGGCGAGCGCCATGGCAGCCCTGCCGACGAAACGACGTCGTTCGTGGCTGATGTTGTCGGTCATGCGTGCCTCCTGTGGTCAGTGCATTGTGCAAGTCGCCGTCAGCCCTTGTGCCCGTCCAGACGCGCAAGGAAGTCGCGGACCAGCGTGGCGATCTCGTCGGTCGCCTCGTCGAGCGCGAAATGGCCGGCTTCGAGGATGTGGACCTCCGCATCCGGCACATCGTCGCGATAGGCCGAAGCGCCGGCGACGGCGAAGGACGGATCGTACTTGCCCCAGACCACCAGCGTCGGCGGCCGCGTCTTGCGCAGCCACGCCTGCCACTTCGGATAGGAGGCGACGTTGGTCCGGTAATCCAGGAACAGCGTGGTCTGGATCTCGGCCTCGCCGGGACGCGTCAGGAACGCGTATTCGTCGGTCCAGCTATCGGGGTCGTAACGCTCGGGGTGCGGGCTGGAGCCGAGGTGCCGCTGGCGCGTCGCGGCCAAGGATGTGAAGTTGGCCTTGAGCGCCTCGAGCTCATGCGCCGGATCGGCCCAATATCTGCGACGAGCTTCCCAGAGCGGGCTCAAGCCTTGCTCATGCGAAACGGCATTCTGGATCATGATGGCGCGGACGCGCTCGGGATGCGCCAGCGCCATGCGGAAACCGACCGGACCGCCATAGTCCTGCATGAACAGCACGTAGTTGGTCAGGCCGAGCTTGTTCGTCAGCTCGCCCATCACGCCGGCGATGTTGTCAAAAGTGTAGGTGAAGTCGGACGGCGACGGCGCGCTGCTGTTGCCGAAGCCGGGATAATCAGGCGCGATCAGGTGATATTTGTCGGCGAGCAGCGGCAGCAGGGGTTCCCACATCCGCGACGAGGAGGGAAAGCCGTGCAGCAGCAGCACGGTCGGCGCGTCGGCGGGCCCGGCCTCGCGGTAGAAGATATTGAGACCCCCGATATCGATGGTGTGATAGCTGATCGAGCGTCGGCTCGACCGCAGATCCTGTGCCGAGGCCTGCACGGTGGTGCAGGCGAGGGCGGCCGAGAGGGCGAGGGTGGCTGGAATGTTCATGTCATCGCTCCGATGTGGGCGTGTCGCGTCGAGAGGTGCCGGCGCGTCATGCGCCGGCAACCGCTCTGACGGGATTGACCGGCACGCTGCCACCGTGATCGCTGTTGTGCGCAGCAGCTTCCGCTCGCCGGATCACATTCGTAAGCTCCGGCGTAAAGCTTTCGTCATCGTCCTCGATGTGTCCGGTCAGTGCCAGGGCGGTGCTCATTGATGAGCACCGCTCCGATGCGAGCCTGACTTACGCGGCCGACTTCGCCTTCTTGGCCAGGGCGGCGAGCAGCGTCTGCGCGGCCGGGCCGGAGGAGTGCGGATTCTGTCCCGTGATGAGCTGGCCCGCGCTGACGACGTGTACGCCCCAGTTCGCCGTTTTCGAGAAGACCGCGCCGAGCTTCAACATCTCGTCCTCGACGAGGAACGGAACGACATGGGTCAGGCCCACGTCCTCTTCCTCGCCGTTGGTGAAGCCGGTCACTTCCTTGCCCTCGACCAAAGGCTTGCCATCGGGCGTCTTGACGTGGCGCAGCGCACCGGTCGAGTGACACACCACCGCGATGGTCTTGCCTGCGGCGAGGAACGATTCGATCAGCTTGACCGAGTCCTTGTCTTCGGCGAGGTCCCACATCGGGCCGTGACCGCCGGGATAGAACAGCGTGTCGAAGTCTTCTTGCTTGACGCTGTCGAGGCGCACGGTCTTGTCGAGCTGGGCTTCAGCGGCGGCGTCCGCCTCGAAGCGCAGCGTCAGGTCGGTGCGGAACTCGGGCTCGTTGCTCTTGGGATCGAGTGGCGGCCGGCCGCCCTTGGGCGAAGCCAGCGTGATCTCCGCGCCGGAATCCTTGAACACGTAGTAGGGGGCGGCGAGCTCCTCGAGCCAGAACCCGGTCTTGCGTCCGGTGTTGCCGAGCTGGTCGTGGGAGGTGATAACCATAAGAATCTTCATGACGATCTCCTTGAATGCGTTCGCTGCAATGACGCATTCCCTCGTGGTGGAGGTGCGCCGGCCTCGGTCTCGTCGAGCACGACACTTGTTCGTTGCTCGTGAGCCCAATGTTGCACCCAAGGCCGCGTGTTAGCTCGTTATGTATTGTTAGGCGTTGAGAGCAGTGAACGGTTCCAGCTCTCGCGCGTCGCCACCGCTACTCGAACACGGCGTCGAAGATCTCGACGTCCATCAGCACGGGCTTGGCGACCACGCTTCCATCAGGCCGCAGCGTCTGCACACGCCGCAATGTCGGCACGACGATGCCGCCGAAGCTGTCATGGGCCCAGGAATAATGTGCGACCTTGTTTCCGAACAGATCGTGATCCGTCCGCCGTTGCAGCGCGTTCTCGTCGAAGTAGAAGATCTGCTCGGGCGCGAGCGTGATCAGGTTCGGCGGGAACTGCGCGCGCAGCCGACGCCACGTGTCAGCGTTTTCGCGCCACGGCGGAAGCTCCTCCGTGACGACGTCGGGATGGGCGAGCAGAAATGGGGTGGTCAGATAATTCCAGATCGCAACGCCGCAGAAGAAGACGAGGTGCAATTCGTCCGCGAGCGCAGGAGAGCCGGTCTCGGGAAATGTAGGGCTCGGGTTATCCCAGGTGCGCAGGACCTCACCCTCGAGGCTCTCGATCGTGATCGCGTCGGGTTGAAAGCAGCCGGAGTGTTCACCCCCGGTGATGCCGGTGAAGCGGACCGACTGGGCGCGGGTCGAGCCCTCCGCCGTCACGTCCTTGAATTCGCTGGCATGTCCGGCGCTGGAGAACAACGAGCCGCCGACGGAAAGGTGGAGCGTGAATCGGGTCAAGCTATTCCAGCGGGCCATACCGCCGCTGGCATCAATTACATCGTCAAGAAGCGCCATATCCCGCCATATCCACCGTGAAGTGCCACCACCATGGCGGGGCGGATGCGGCTTGGCGTGTTAGAAGTTGTTAGGACTTGCGAGCAGGTGCTTGGACGGTATCCCGTTGAAGATACTGTCAATTCAGCGCGCTCAGGAGCTCCCTGGCGGCCACGAGATCGCGGGTCTGGAGGCCTTCTTGGTATCGCGCGACGAGCGGGGCGAGCAGAGCGCGTGCTTCGCCCGCTTGTCCGGTCTGGCGCCAGATCCGGCCGAGGCTGATCGCCCCCCGCAGCTCCCAGCCGAGCGCGCACTGCCGGCGCGACAGATCGAGCGATTTTCGGAAGCAGCGCTCGGCCTCCGCGGTGTTTCCCGACCGGACAAGGATGTCGCCCTTGACCCGGAGCATCTCCGGCATGTCGAAGGATTCGCCATGATCTGGAATCTGCGCAATGGCCTCATTGATCGTGCGCAGGGCCTCGTCCGGCTGGTTCTCCGCCACGAGGCCCTCCGCCAGCGCCGTCGCAAACACCGTCGTCATGATCCGGTGCCGCGTCGCGTACAGCGTGGCCTGGCTGCGGCGAAGATGCTCGATCCCGCCGGCGGTGTCGCCGCGGCGAAGCATGAGCTCGCCCTTCTGGCCGATGCCGACGGCGTGATAGGGACCGAGGAAGTGCCGCGCCGAATGGTCGATCAGCCGCTCGATCAGGATTTCGGCATTGGCCCAGTCGCCGACCCAGAGGAACACGTAGATCGTCCAGATCAGGGAGATGCCGAGGGTGAGGGGTTGTTCGAGCAGTTCGGCCTCGCGAACGGTGTATCTCGCCGCCTCGATCGCGCGATCGGGCCGGCCGGTGAGCCAGAGCCCGCGCGCCAGCGCGACCAGCGCGACGATGCGGTCATCATAACCGAGATGCCCGATGTTCAGCCGCTGCGAGCCGGGATTGTGCACCATCGCGCTCTCGCAGAACTGCACGGCCTTGTCCTGATTGCCGATCAGATGGTGCGCGACGCCCAGCATCCATTCCACATTCAGCGCGGCGGCAGGATCATTCAGCTTGCGCGCAACGCTCTCGCCCTGCTCGCCGGTGCCGAGCGCGCCGTGAAAATCCCCGACCCTGGTCAGGTAGATGTGCAATCCGCGCAGCAGCCAGAGCTGCCAGTGCAGATCCTCGAGATCCCGCGCAAGCTGAAGACTGCGCGTGAACGCCGACCGGACCGCTTCGGTATTGCCCTGCGTGAACATCACGGAGACGCCGAGCGCGGCCTGCAACGTCATCTCCTGGCGGTGGTCGACCGAATTCGTATCGAGAGAGACCAGCGCCTGCTTCGTCCAGCGATAGCACTCTGTCAGCAATGTCAGTTCGAGGAAAAACTGGGCCGCCGAAGCCGCCAGATCCACGCCGATCGTTCGGTTGGCGCTATCCGAAAAGCTCCAGGTCAGCGCGGCCCTGACATTGGGCAAATGGTCGGCATAGGGAAGGAAGCCGCCCGCGGTCTGCATGCCCGTGGATTTGAGCGCGATGTCGCGCAGGAAGTCGCGGAAATATTCGGCGTGAGCGCGCGCGACACGGGGCGCTTCGCCGTTCTCGACGAGCTTCGCGCCGACGAAGGCGCGGGTGGTGTCGAGCAGACGATAGCGCAGCCGCCGCTCCGCGGGTGAGGTTGCGATCAGCGATTTGGAGAGCAGGTTCGAGATCGCCTCGACCGCCTCGGGCTCGCTGATGCCTTGGCTGAAGGCAACGGCGAGCGCGGCCTCCATCGTGAATGGCCCGACGAACACCGACAAACCGCGCAGCGTCGCGCTTTCGGCTGCCGGCAACAGATCATAGCTCCAGGCGAGCGCCGCGCTCAGGGTCTGGTGCCGCGGGATCGCGGTACGGCGTCCCCGCCACAGCAGCGCGAAGCGGCTGTCGAGCAGCGAGGCGGTTCCGGCAATGCCATAGGCGTTCACGCGTCCGGCGGCGAGCTCGATCGCGAGCGCGATGCCGTCCAGTCGCCGGCAGATCTCGGCGACAAGCGGTGCATCCTCCTCGCTCAGTTCGAATTCGCCCAGGCTCTCGGCAATGCGTTCCACGAAGAGCTGGCTTGCGGGATAGGCAAGGATGTCGGAGATGCCGAGCCCGTCGCGCTGGGGCGGGCAGTCCAGCGGAAACAACCGGTGGACGCGTTCGCCTTCGGTACGAAAGGATTCGCGGCTGGTGGCGAGAATATGCAGCTCGGGCGCTTCCTGGACGATGTGCTCGGCCAGGGGCGCGAGTTCGTCGATGATGTGCTCACAGCTGTCGAAGATCAGCAGCATCCGACGGTTGCGCAGCACCGTCAGCAGGCCCGGCATCGGGTCCTCGGAATTGACGGTCAGGCCGAGCGTGGCGGCGATGGTGCTTGGAACGAGCCTGGCATCCGTCAGCGCGCCGAAATCAACGAAGTTGACCTGACCGTCGAAGGCCTCGAGCTCGCGATGCGCGACGGCGAGCGCGACGGAAGTCTTGCCAATCCCGCCGGGACCGACAATTGTCACGAAGCGATGCTGCGCAAGCTCGGTGGAAATCCGCTCGACCGCGTCGTCTCGTCCGATCATCCTGGCAAGCGGCGGCGGGAGTATGTGAGGCGACGGGACGGCCGGGCCTGTCCGCGTCTCCGACGATTCGGACCGGACCAGCGGGCTCGCGAAGCAATAGCCACGGCCGGGCACGTTGACGACATAGCGGGAGCCTTCGCCGGCATCCCCCAAGGCCTTGCGTAGCGTCGTGATGTGGAAGCGCAGGCTGCCTTCATCGACCGTCACGTCGGCCCAGACGCGCTTGATCAACTCACGCTTGTCGATGACCTCGCCGGCGCGCTCGACGAGAAAAATGAGGATGTCGAGTGCGCGGCCGCCGAGGTGAAGCGGAGCGCCGTCCTTCTCGAGCAGGCGCGACCTTGCGTACAGCCGGAATGGCCCGAAGGAAATCGCCGCATCCTGGTCGTTAGTGTCCACCACGCGCCAATGAATCCAGTGAAGGGGCTGTTGTCCGCATCCTGATCTAGCAGAACGAGGTTATGAGTAAACTGGTCGAAAGTGGCGAAATCGCGCGGCAAGTCATTCGGCCGCACCGGGATGATGCGTGACAAATTTCGCTTAAACGCGAGCGGCTTGGGAAGCGATCGGGACGACCCGTCAGCGTGCTTGACCGTCGAGAGGACGGTCTGGCCGCCAACTTGTGCCGCCGATCATAACAAAATCTTGCAACGTCTAACGAGCAAAACGCGCGCGGTGCATCCAGTATAGGCTTCGAGTTAGGTCCTAGGTCCAATGGGGAGGCTATCATGTCCGCTATCGGCTTGGAGACGAGCGACCATTTCGCTCGATCTCAGCACATTGCCAGCCTTGATGATCAGTCGCGTGATTGGGAACTCGTGCTGCGGGAATCCCACCATCGGATGAAGAACACGCTGACGCTGCTGGGTGCGTCAGTCCGCCGCGACTTCTCGCGGCCGGGCACCAGGGACATGTCGGGCGCGGTGGACCGGTTCGAGCAGCGCATCGTCGCGTTCGGCAGGCTCTATCAGCTCTTGTCCGACATCGACAGTCTGTCCGCCGTCTCCGTCGAGACCTTCTTCGAAAACCTGTGCGAGGCGCTCTCCGAGGCAGTGCTGGAACCGGCCAGCATCCGCTGCGAGGCCGCGATCGAGAGCGGGGCGCTGCCGGCATCGCAGTGTCATCGGCTGGCGTTGATGCTGACGGAGCTGGTCACGAATGCCGCCAAACATGCCTTCCCGAACAGGAACGATGCGCTGATCCGGATCGAAATGGCCAACCGCGACGGCGCCTGGCTCTGCACGGTGGCTGACAACGGCATCGGCGCGACCGGTCCGCTTCAGGGCACCGGCAGCCGCATCCTTGAAGGGCTCGCACGCAGTATCGACGCGCGGTTGCAGGGCGAGGCGAGCCAGGGCGGCACACGCGTGACGATCGTGATGCCCACTGCCGCTTGAAGCTCGCTTCAATTTCAACTCAGGGAGTTCGACATGGCCGGCACCGAAATCGACCGCGACGCCGCGGCCGGGTCTCCGAACACATCTTCGACACCGCGTGGCGTTGATCTGAAGCTCGAGATCGTCGTCATTCCCGTGTCGGATGTCGACCGCGCCAAGGCGTTCTACACGCGCCTCGGCTGGCGATTGGACGCCGATTTTGCCTCAGGTGACGAATGGCGCGTGATCCAGTTCACGCCGCCGGGTTCGGCCTGTTCGGTGATCTTCGGCAAGAACGTCACACCGGCAGCGCCCGGTTCGGCGCGCGGGCTGTACCTGATCGTCTCCGATCTGGCGGCGGCGCGACAGGATCTGCTCGACCGTGGCATCGCGGTGAGCGCACCATTCCATGGTGCGGGCGACGTTCACGCCGGTCCGGACGAGCCGTATCTGTTCGGCAGCGTCCGGGTCAGCGGTGCTGACCCGAAGCGCGGCAGCTACAGCTCGTTTGCCTCGTTCAGCGATCCCGACGGTAATGGCTGGCTGTTCCAGGAGGTCACGACGCGACTGCCTGGACGCATCGCGGGTGACGGCACGACATTTGCCTCAACGGCCGATCTGGCCGCAACCCTGCGACGTGCCGCTGTCGCGCATGGTGAGCACGAGAAGCGCATCGGCGGACACGACGAGAACTGGGCGGATTGGTACGCCGACTACATCGTCCGCGAGCAGGCCGGTCAACCGCTGCCCTCCTGAGTTGTAATGAACATATCGCCTGAATTCACAGACAGGGCGCGCGCCGATTGAACTCGTCGCGCGCCGTGCCGCTTCTGCATCGCGCGCATCGTCATCGTCGCTCGCTCTCCTGCATCCCGCGGACTCGCAACGGCTAACGCGGCCTAACAACCGATAACGAGCTAATTGCCAGGACCTGCGCCAATCTCTCTTCAGGACGAACCGACGCGTCGATTTCGAAATTCGGTTGGCGTCACCGACCAAAGCAAGGGAGATCTGCCATGACAACGCAAGCACGAGCCGACATTCTCAATCCCGACCGTCGTCAGTTGCTGAGCCAGGCCGCAATGACCGCGGTCGCCGCCAGCGTGGCGAGCCTGCTGCCGCTGCATCCGGCAAAGGCCGCTGCAAGCGGCGCGATCCGCCCGTTCCGCGTCAGCGTGCCCGAGGAAGATCTGCTTGACCTCCGCCGCCGCCTCGCAGCGACACGCTGGCCCGATCGCGAGATCGTCGCCGACCAATCGCAGGGCGTGCAGCTCACGACGCTTCAGCAGCTCGTGCGGTACTGGCAGAACGACTACGACTGGCGGAAGATGGAAGCGCGGCTGAACGCCTTGCCGCAATTCGTCACCGAGATCGACGGCGTCGACATCCACTTCATTCACATCCGCTCCCGCCACGAGAACGCGCTGCCGATGGTCGTCACGCATGGCTGGCCGGGCTCGATCATCGAGCAGATGAAGATCGTCGGCCCGCTCACCGACCCCACCGCGCATGGCGCGAAGGCCGCGGATGCATTCGACCTGGTGATCCCCTCGCTTCCGGGCCACGGTTTCTCCGGCAAGCCGACGGAGCTCGGCTGGGATCCCCAGCGCATCGCGCGCGCCTGGATCGTGCTGATGAAGCGCCTCGGCTACAACCGCTACGTGGCGCAGGGCGGCGATTGGGGCAATGCCGTCACGGAGCAGATGGCGGTGATCGCGCCGCCGGAGCTGCTCGGCATTCACACCAACATGCCCGCCACCGTTCCCGACGACATCGCCAAGGCGCTTCAGCCCGGCGGGACGCGGCCACCGAACCTCTCGGCCGACGAGCGCATTGCCTACGACCAGCTCGATGATTTCTACAAGCATGGCCTCGGCTACGCCATCGAGATGTCGAACCGGCCGCAGACGCTCTATGGCCTCGTCGACTCGCCGGCCGGTCTTGCATCCTGGATGCTCGATCACGACGGACGCAGTGCTGCGATGATCGCGCGGGTGTTCGACGGCAAGACCGAAGGCCTGTCGCGGGACGACGTGATCGACAACATCACGCTCTACTGGCTCACCAACACCGCGGTCTCGTCGGCGCGGCTCTACTGGGAGAACAAGCTGGTGTTCTTCGCGCCCAAGCACATCAAGATCCCGGTCGCCGTCAGCGTGTTCCCTGACGAGATCTATGCCGCGCCGCGCAGCTGGGCCGATAAGGCCTATCCGAAGCTGATGCACTACAACCGCCTCGACAAGGGCGGCCACTTCGCAGCCTGGGAGCAGCCCGCGCTGTTCTCTGCGGAAATGCGCACCGCCTTCCGTCCGCTGCGCCAGTCGATCTGAACCGAGCAGCGGACGCGCGCTGCCGTGCGTCCCTTTTCCGAACACACATATCAGGAGTGCCAACAATGAACCGCCCCGTACAGATCTTCACCACCGAAGACATTCGCCTGGAGCGCCGCCTGCCGACATACTGGCGCGTCACCTTCGACATGCCGCCGGTGAACATCTTCGGCCCAAAGCACCTTCCGCTGCTCAACGACATCATCACCGCGATTGAGACCGATCCGGACGTGAAGGTCGTCGTATTCGACAGCGCCGTCGAACGCTTCTTCATCACGCATTACGACTTCCTGGCGCCGCTGGAGGACTCTCTCGGTGTTCCTCCGGGTCCGACCGGCCTGCAGGCGCTGCCCGACATGCTGGTGCGCCTCAGCCGCGCGCCGGTCGTCTCCATTGCCTCGATCCGGGGCCGTGCGACCGGGGTCGGCAGCGAGCTCGCGCTGGCGAGCGACATGCGCTTTGCCAGCCGCGAGAAGGCGATCCTGTCGCAATGGGAGGTCGGCGCGGGACTCGTGCCCGGCGGCGGGCCGATGGCCCGGTTGCCGCGGCTGATGGGCCGAGGCCGTGCGCTCGAAGTGTTGCTCGGCGCCGATGACATCCACGGCGATCTCGCCGAGCGTTACGGCTACGTGAACCGTTCGCTGCCGGATGCCGAGCTCGACGGCTTCGTCGAGGCGCTCGCCATGCGCATTGCGTCGTTCGACAAGGAGGCGATCGCAGAGACCAAGCGTCTCGTCGATGTTGCGAGCCTGCCGCCGGATGACGAGATCAAGCCGGAGTGGGACGCGTTCCTGGCCGCGCTCGGCCGTCCCGCCAGCCAGACCCGCATCAAGGCGCTGATGGCGCGCGGTTTCCACCGCACCGGCGACGTCGAGAACCGGCTGGGCTTCCATGTGGGTCAAATCAGCGGCTAACGGAACCGCTGTGGCGTTCGGCCGGTTGGAGGGGTGACAGGCGGTCGTGCCAATGTCGCTTTCCTCCGCTACCGAGCGCCGGTGCTAAAACCAACCTAAAAACCAGCAAGGAGAATTGAGATGATCCGCAAGGCAACAGCAGTCTGGAAGGGCACCGGTCGCGACGGCACCGGCAATCTCTCGAGCGAATCCGGCGTGCTCGCCGGCACACCCTATTCGTTCAAGACCCGCTTCGAGAACGAGAAGGGCACCAATCCCGAGGAGTTGATCGCCGCAGCCCATGCCGGTTGCTTTACCATGGCACTGGCCTTCGGCCTTCAACTCGCCGGCTTCACGCCGGACGAGCTGTCGACGGAAGCCGCCATCACGCTCGAGCCGGAAGGCAAAGGCTTCAAGATCAGCAAGTCGGCACTGACCCTCCGCGCCAAGGTGCCGAACCTTGACGACGCAGGTTTCGCCAAGATCGCCGGCGAGGCCGAGAAAAACTGTCCGGTGTCGAAGGTGCTCAACGCCGCGATCACGCTCGACGCCAAATTGACCTGATCCAACACAGGGAGCGGTGCCATGCCTCGTCAAGATCTGCCTCGCCAGCATCAGCCGGATGAAGACAGGTTCCGGGCGATCTTGCCCGAGGACATCGCTTGGCAACCGTTCCCTGCGTTCCCGCCGGGCGCGCGGCTGGCGGTGATGGTCGGCCATCCCAATGAACCCGGACCTTACGTGGTCCGGGTGAAGGTGCCCGGGGGCACGAAACTGATGCCGCACAAGCATCCGGAAGATCGCATCTACACGGTCATGTCGGGTGTGTTCTACATCGGCCTCGGCGAACGTTTTGATGGCAACCAGGTGAAAGCCTATCCGCCGGGCAGCGTCATCGTGCTGCCCGGCGAGACCTGGCATTTTCACTGGGCGAAGTCCGGCGAATACGTCACACAGGTCTCCGCCATCGGGCCGCTGGGCCTCGAATATCACGATGACCACGATGACCCGCGCTTGCATCCGGCAGCGGACAAGTGCTGACTATCTCGACGAAATCAATGGAGCATCAGATGACGACAGAGCGCGCAGTTTTGGCCGGAGGCTGTTTCTGGGGCATGCAGGATCTGGTCCGCAGGCAACCGGGGGTGATCTCCACCCGTGTTGGTTACACTGGCGGGCATGTGAAGAACGCCACCTACCGCAATCACGAGGGCCACGCCGAGGCGATCGAGATCATCTTCAATCCCGCCAAGACGAGCTTCCGGACCATGCTGGAGTTCTTCTTCCAGATCCACGATCCCACCACGCTCAACCGCCAGGGCAATGATCTGGGCACGAGCTACCGCTCGGCAATCTTCTATACGAGTGACGAGCAGAAGAGAGTCGCGGAAGACACCATCGCCGATGTCGAGGCGTCAGGTCTTTGGCCCGGCAAGGTGGTGACCGAGGTTGCGCCCGCAGCGGAGTTCTGGGAAGCCGAGCCCGAGCATCAGGATTATCTCGAGCGCTATCCCGATGGCTACACCTGCCACTTCATCCGGCCCGACTGGAAGCTGCCAAGGCGCGCGGCCGCCGTGGGAGGCTAGCCGGATTGTCGCGCACGGCCGCCGAGGGCCTTTTGACGAGGAGTGCAAATGTGCGAACTCCCCTCATCGTACGATCACGAGAATGCCTCGCGGCTCAACGCGTCTCCGGTCGGCGTCGGCAGATCACAGCCACCGCCTTGCGGGCAATCTCCCTCAGATCGGCGCGGCGTGCGCCGGCGCGGGCGCGGATGGCGATGGTCTGCATCGTGGCGGCGGCAAGGATCGCGAGTGCAGCCGGATCGGCCTCGCGATCCAGCTCGCCCTTGTCCTGCGCCAGGCGGAAGCGGGCCTCGAAATCGGCATCGATCGCCCGCAGTCCCGTCGCAACGCTGCTCCGGATCGCCGCATCCTCGGCGACTTCGGTCACCGCGGTACCGACCACGAAGCAGCCACGCGCTGATCCCTTGCCGGAAAAGTAGATCGACAGCGCCGCGTCATAGGCCAGCATCAGCGCTTCGTCCAAGGGATGGTCCCCTGCGAGAGCCTCGCGCGTTGCCGCGAGGCTGATCTCCCAATAGCGCGCCAACGCCTCGAGATAGAGCGCGTGCTTGTTGCCGAACACCGCGTAGAGGCTCGGTGGACTCATGCCGGTCGCGGCCGCGACCTTGTCCAGGGACGTGCCGGAATAGCCCGTCCTCCAGAACGTTTCCGTTGCCCGCTTGAGGGCCGTCTCAGTGTCGTAGGCGGGTGGCCGTCCCCGGCGCGCCGGTCCCGTCTCGCTCTTTTTCCGTGCCATGTCGTCCGAACCTGGTTGCCATGCTCCACACGTATATTTGTATGGATCGTTATAAAAATCAATGGCCGCGCGGCTTGATCGCCGCATCGGGGTACAATATTTGTAACGAACGTTAGTAAATGAGATAAGGACGAGGACGATGGGTTTGAACTTTGCGCCAATCGCCGGCTGGCTGGGCGATCGCAGCTTCCGCGGGAGCGAGGCGGCGGCGCCGTTGTTCGGAGCGGATCTTGCCAGGCGGCTGCGCCGGCCCCTGATGCTCGTGGTGCCCGCCGCGGCTGCCGTGTTCGGCGCCTTCATGTATCTGGCGCAGGAACAATATGTCTCGACCGACGATGCGTTCGTGCGCGCCGCGAAAGTCACCATCAACGCGCGGGTGCCGGGCCAGGCGGTCGAGATCGCCGTGCGCGACAATGAGCGTGTCCGGCAGGGCCAGGTCCTGTTTCGAATTGACCCGGAGCCCTACCAGATCGCCGTCGATCAGGCCGAGGCCCGGCTCGGCAGCGCGCGGCTCCAGATCGACTCCCTCAAGGCGACCTACCGCCAGCAGCAGGCGGAGCTGCAATCGGCGAAGGACTCGGCCTCTTTCGACGAGCGCGAGTTCGACCGCAAAAGGATGCTGGTCGCCTCCGACTTCACGCCGCGTGCGGTCTACGAGCGGGCCGAGACCGATCTCAAGGTCGCGCGCCATCGGATGGCATCGATCGAACAGCAGATCGCCAATACGGTCGTCGCGCTCAACGGTGACCCCGACATCGATGTCGACCGCCATCCGACAGTCCGCGCGGCCAGGGCGCAGCTCGATCGCGCGCGGCTCGATCTCTCCTACGCCACGGTGAAGGCGCCCGACGACGGTATCGTGACCAAGGTCGACGATCTGCAAATCGGCGGTTTCGTCAACGCAGGCGCGCCCACGTTCTCACTGATGTCGAGCCGGGACGTCTGGATCGAGGCGAATTTTCGTGAGACGGGCCTGACCCACATGCGGCCGGGCCAGGAGGCGACGATCGACGTCGACGCCTATCCGGATCGAAAATTCAAGGCGCGTATCGTCAGCATGAGCCCCGGAACCGGGTCGGACTTCTCGATCCTGCCACCGGAGAATGCGACCGGGAACTGGGTCAAGGTCGTGCAGCGGCTGCCGGTGCGCCTCGAGCTCGACGATCCCGATCCGACCCGGCCACTGTTCTCCGGCATCAGCGTGACGGCGCGGGTCGACACCGGCCATCGTCGCAACTGGTTGCATCTGCTCCAGCCTGCGCTTGCGACGGAGGTCAAATGAGTACGCCCCTCCCATCGACCGCGACCGGCGGTCATCATGCAATCTCGGCGGCCGCCCTGATGGCGACCTATATGCAGGCCGTCAACATTTCAATACCGAACGCCGCGCTGCCGCACATCCAGGCCACGCTCTCGATGGCCAATGACGAGGTCGGCTGGGTGTTCTCCTCGTATATCGCTGCAAGCGCCGTGACCATGTCGATCGCGCAATGGCTCGCGGGACGCTACGGCCGCAAGGCGGTCTATCAGGCAGCCCTTGCCGTCTTCACGCTTGGTCTTGTCCTCGACACGCTGGCGACGACGTCGATCCAGTTCGTGCTGGCGCGGATTCTCCAGGGCGCGGCGAGCGGACCACTTGCGCCGCTCTCATTGGCGATTCTGCTCGAGGCGACGCCGGCGGCGCGGCAAGCGCGCATGGGCCTGGCATTGACGGTCTGCTCGCTGCTCGGCATCAGCACCGGTCCCGCTCTTGGTGGCTGGCTCAGCGAATATTACGGCTGGCCGTCGATCTTCTATGTCAGCCTGCCCATGACGGCCTTCATCGCCCTGACGATGGCCCTGTTCCTGGGCGAGAAGCGGGCAGAGCGGAGCCAGCCCTTCGACGTCTTCGGCCTGACGACCTTCTCCGCCGGCATGATCGGGCTGCAGATGCTGCTGGATCGCGGCGAGCGCCTCGAATGGTTCGCCTCGACGGAGATCTGGGTCGAAGCGATCGCCTCGGTCCTGGGGTTCTATCTCTTCATCGTGCACGTTCTGACGAAGAAGGAACATTTTCTCCGCACGGCGCTGTTCAGGGATCGCAATCTCGTCCTCTCGACGGTGATCTCCTTTGCGCTCGGCTTCGTCCTGCTGCCGACATTGGCGTTGACGTCCCCGATGCTG
Source organism: Bradyrhizobium sp. S3.7.6 (assembly GCF_054061875.1). Lineage (NCBI taxonomy): Bacteria > Pseudomonadati > Pseudomonadota > Alphaproteobacteria > Hyphomicrobiales > Nitrobacteraceae > Bradyrhizobium > Bradyrhizobium sp. S3.7.6. Next base: position 3,048,929 of record NZ_JBSSEQ010000001.1, read on the forward strand.
GAGGAGTTGCTCAACTACCCTGTCGACACCACCGGCTACATGAGCATTCCACGCGGCGTGGCGCTGGTGGGAGCGCTGGTGCTGACGAGCCTGGTTCCGGGACAGGTCGACTACCGGCCGTTCCTCATGGGGGGCATGGCGCTGGTGGTCTATGCCAACTGGCTGATGCTCGGCTATTCGCCGGCGATGGATTGGCGGCCGGTCGTCGAAGCAGGTTTCCTCCAGGGCGCAGGTCTCGGCATGTTGTTGCCGGCGCTGGTGAGGGCCGCTTTCGGAACGCTCGATCCGAAGCTTCGCCCTGAAGGCAGTGCGCTGATCAACCTGTCGCGCCTTTATGGCAGCACCATCGGCATCGCGGTGGTCCAGCTCTTCTTCTATGCCAACACCCAGGCCGTGCATATCGCGCTCGCCAAGCATCTCATGCCTTATCGTGTCGCGGCGAATGTCACGGGCCCGATCGGGAAGTCAGGTCTCGCCGCCCTCAACGGCATGGTCACGCGCCAGGCGGCCACGGTTGCGGTCATCGATCAGTTTGAGATCCTGATGTTCGCCATGCTCGTCGTGATCCCGCTGGTGTTCTTTCTTCGTAAGCCGCGTCCCGCCGGCTAACGCCGGAGAGTCGTGAAATGTGTCGGCAATCTCGATCGCTTCCTCCGCATCGCGCGGCCAGCAGTCAACAAGGAGTATCACCATGACGACCTCGGATTCACTTCGTTACACGAGAATTCCCACGCATGAGGCCGTGACGATTCCCGCAGTCGGATTTGGCACGCTCATTCCGGATCCGCTCGTGACGAGGCAGGCCACCAGGGCTGCATTGGAGGCCGGATTTCGACATCTCGATTGTGCCGAGCGCTATCGCAACGAAGCGGCCGTCGGCGATGCGCTACAGGATGCGTTCAGGGCGGGCGCGCTTCAGCGCCAGGACCTGTTCGTTACGACGAAGCTGTGGAACACCAATCATCGGCCGGAGCGGGTCAGGCCCGCCTTCGACGCCAGTCGCCGGCGGCTGCAACTCGACGAGATCGATTGCTACATCATCCATACCCCCTTCGCCTTTCAACCCGGTGACGAGCAGGACCCGAGGGACGCGAGTGGCCATGTGATCTATGATTCAGGCGTGACGTTGGCGGAGACATGGGGGGCGCTAGAGCGCCTCGTCGACGAGGGGCACTGCAAGTCGATCGGGCTGTCGGACATCACCTTGGAGAAGCTGCGCGAGATCGTCGAGGTCGCGCGGATCAGGCCTGCCATGGTGCAGGTCGAATCGCATCCGTACCTGCCCGAATGGGACCTGCTCGACTTCTGTCGGGAGCATGGAATTGTGCTGCAGGCGTTTGCCGCGCTGGGACACGCCATGAAGCCGAACCTCCTCGCTGACCCCGTGATCACCGCCATCGCGGAGCGCCTGCACAAGACGCCGGCTCAAGTCGCCCTGGCCTGGGCCGTCCAGCGCGGCACGGCTTTCCTGATGACCTCAACCAATCCTCGGCGGATCGAGGAAAACTTCGATATTTCGACGCTGCCTGAAGACGCCATGCGGGAGATGCGGGACCACATCACGACGAATGTCCGCTTCAACACAGTGGTCGAGACCGGCGTGCCCGGATTCATTCCGCGGGCAGGATGAAGCGAGCGGTGTGGTACGAAGACCGAAGGCCTTCGGCCGGCCTCGTCAAATCCGGAGTTGCGCGATCAAATCGCGTGCGCTGCGGATATCGGCGATGCCGGCGCCCTCGCTGAACGCCCCGCATGCACGTTCGAGAATTGCCAGGGCCTCTGCACTCTGGCCGGCTCCGATCATGAACCGCGCAAGGCTGATCGCGCCGCGCAGCTCCCAGAATCGCGCGCCCTGCTGGTTGGCAATGTCCATGGCCTCGCGAAAGCGCGCCTCGGCGTCCCCCGCATGCCGCGGGCTCTTGAGCAACAACTCGCCCTTGATGCGGATCAGTTCCGGCAGATACCACAGCTCCTGCCGGTCGTTGCAGCGGGTCAGGACGTCCTCGATCACGTCGAGGCCACGGTCGACCTGGTGGGCCTCGCCGGAACATGCGGCGAGTTCGCCGAGCAGCGGAAGAAAGCGCGGCAGGAAACGCGCATCGCCGGCGCGATTGAGCTCTTCGCGCAGCAGCGGCAGGCCGGTCGCGACGTCGCCACGCCTTACGACGACCGCCGCGTTGAAGGCCCGTGCCCACAGGCCCCACAGCCGGATGGCGTGGCGCTCGGTGTGTTCGAGCAGCTCGGCGCCGTGGCGCTCCGCGGCCTCGAAATCGCCGGACCAGAAGGCGATCGGGCAGGCGGCTTGCCCCAGCACGCTGCAGAAAGTCAGCGCGTGGCCGTTGGCGCGACCTTCCTCGATGTTTCGGGCGGCGAGCGCCTGGGCCTGATCGGCGAGGCCCTGAAGCCACAGGATGCGGGCCCGGAAATATTGCGTCGATATCCTGAGGTCGAGCGGGAAGATCTTCGGCTTCTCCGCCAGCACGTGCAGCGACGCGTTCACGCGCTCGATGCGGAGCCGTGCGTCGTTCTGATCGCCGAGATAGTGCAGCGCCACCGCCATTAGCCGGTCGCCCAGCATGAGATCGGTCCTGTCCGACGAGTTCGCCGCTGCATTCGCAAACCGGTCGGCGAGCGCACGGGCCTTGCCGAACTGTCCGTTGTTGAACTGGTCGATGCACAAGCCCCAGAGCGCGCGCAGCCGGAAGTCTTTGTCGTCGAGCCTGTCAGCCAGCTCCAGGGTCGTCTCGAGGATCGGACGCGCCTCGCGGGCGCGGCCCTCGCCATACATCAGCGACCAGCCGAGCGCCGACAGGAGTTGCATGCGAATGCGATCATCGCCGCCGCTGTCGCCGAGCGCGGTGAGCGCCGTCTTGGCGCGCTCGCGGCATTCGGCGAACAGGGACAGGCGGACCCACAGCGTGACGGCAGCCGCCGTCAGCGCGATCCCGAGTGCGGCGTCGCCGTCGGGCCCGAAGGCCCAGTTCAATGCGGCGCGCACATTGTCCAGCTCCGCGCCATAGATGCTCAGCCATTCCGGCAGCGGCGTCGATGTATCGGCCTCCGCGCGCTCGAAGAAGTCGCGAAAATGCTCTCCATGACGGCGCGCGAACTGACTGGTCTCGCCGAGCTCGTTCAGCTTTCCATGCGCATAGGTGCGTGTGGTGTCGAGCAGGCGATAGCGCAGCGTTCGCGAGCCGGATGGCGAGATCAGCGATTTGGTGACGAGGCTGTCGATCGCCTCCAGCGTTTCGGACGCGCCGAGGCCGTCGCCGGCGGCCACAGCGGCAGCCGCCTCCGGCGCGAAGGCCCCGGCAAAGACCGACAGGCGTCGCAGCGTGGCACTCTCGGCGGGAGGTAGCAGATCGTAGCTCCAGTCGAGCGCCGCGGCGAGCGTCTGGTGTCGTGGCACGGCGGTGCGCCGACCCCGCCACTGCAACGAGAAGCGGCTGTCGAGCAGCGACGCCGTGCCGGCAATGCCGTACGCATTGACACGGCCGGCCGCGAGCTCGATTGCGAGCGCAATGCCATCGAGGCGCCGGCAAATGCTCGCGACGAGCGGCGCTTCTTCCGCACTGAGCTGGAACGGACCCGAGCTCTGCGCAATGCGCTCGACGAAGAGCTGGGCCGCGGGGTAAGCGAGGACCTCGGCGACACCCAGGTCCTCGCGCTCCGGCGGGCAATCCAGCGGGAACAGGCGGAAAATCCTTTCGCCGTCGCTCCGGAACGACTCGCGGCTGGTTGCGAGAACGCGAAGCTGCGGTGCGTCGCGAACGATGCGCTCGACGAGCGGCGCCAACGCATCCAGCACATGCTCGCAGCTGTCGAAGATCAGCAGGGCTGGGCCGGTCTTCAGGAATGTCAGCAGGGCCGGCGTCGGATCCTCCGCGCTGATGGTCAGTCCCAGTGCGGAGGCGATGGTGGTCGCGATGTGGCTGGCATCCCTCAGTGGACCGAAGTCGACGAAGAATACGCGCCCGCCGAAATCCGCCGATCTGCGATGCCCGACGGTGACGGCGACGGCGGTCTTGCCGATGCCGCCGGGGCCGACCACCGTCATGAAGCGATGCAACGAAAGCCCGTTCGATATCTTCTCGACGATCTCCTCCCGTCCGACCATTTTCGAGAGCGGCGAGGGAAGGGAACGGGGAGGTGCGATATTCACGGCGGGCTGAGCGGCCGGCGGGGCCGCGTGAGCGAGCGAGGCGACAAAGCAGTAGCCGCGGCCGGGCACATTGACGACATAACGGGCCGACTTGCCGGTATCGCCCAGCGCCTTGCGCAGTGCCGCGACGTGGAAGCGCAGGCTGCCCTCGTCGACATTGACGTCGGCCCAGATGCGCTTGACCAGCTCTCTCTTGTCGATGACTTCGCCGGGGCGCTCGGCGAGGAAGATCAGAATATCGAGCGCGCGGCCGCCGACGTGAAGCGGCGAGCCCTCCTTCTCCAAGAGCCGCGACTTCGGAAATAGTCGAAATGGCCCAAAAGAAATGGCCGAGTCTTCGGTACGATCTGGCACGCGCCATTGCCCCCGCAACGGGAGTCAAAATGTATTACTTTTTGGTCTATCAGAACGAGGCGTACAGTAAACTGGCCGAAAGCAGTGGGCAGAGCTGGTAGCCCTGCGCGCATGGCTTCGATCGGTCGGTCCGCCGAAATAACCCTTAAGAAGTAAAGGGTTATGGTGACATGACAGGGCGATGACACCGGTGCTCTCACCCGGATGGCGAATTGACGGCGGTAGCAGATTGCTGAGACTGGATGGTTCGGGAGCCGGTCCCGCCTCGACAGTGACCACCGACTTCCGGAATTCGAACATGGCTTCCTTCTCGCGGCGACGATTCGTCCATGCGCTATCGGGCGCAGCGGCGCTGGCGGCGATCCCGCGCAGCGGACAAACCGCTGATTATCCGTCTCGTCCCATTCGCCTCGTGCTTCCGTATGGAGCCGGCGGAGCGGGGGACCAGATCGGGCGTCCCTGGGTGGACAAGATGTCATCGCTGCTTGGGCCGACCTTCGTGGAATATATCGGCGGTGCGGGCGGCGCGATCGGGGCTGCGACGGTCGCGCGCGAGGAGCCCGACGGCTATTCGCTGCTGCTCGGCAATGGCAGCACGCAGGTCATCATTCCCCTGACCTCGAAAAATCCCGGCTATTCGGTCGACGATTTTCGCGCCATCTATCGCTTGATCAGCACCGCGCTGGTTTTCGCGGTCCATCCGTCGGTGCCTGCCGCGGATCTGCGTGAGCTGATTGCCTACGCTAGGGATAATCCGGGAAAACTGTCCTACGGGACACCAGGCATCGGCACTGGCAACCATCTGGTCGGCGAATCCTTCAAGCAGCAGGCCGGCGCGCTGGACATCGTCCACGTGCCGTATCGGGGCATTTCGCAGGCGACCAACGACCTCGCCGGTGGCCAGATATCGCTCGTCATCGGCGTCATGTCCGACCAGTTGAAGCAACTGGGCGAGGCCGGGAAGGTCAGGCTGCTGGCGGTCAGCAGCGAAAAGCGGTTGAGCGGCGCGCCGGAGATTCCGACCGCGGTCGAATCCGGCATGCCGGATCTCCGCTATGAGGGCTGGTTCGGCATCTTCGCACCCAGGCACACCGACGATGCGATCATCGACCGGATCGCACAGGCGACGCTGGTCGCGATGGCCGATCCGGCGATGCAGGCAAACTACCGTGCCCAGGGCATCGAGCCCGACATCGATTCGAGTCCCGACAAATTCCAGCGCATCATCGACGTGACAACGGCAAGCCTGGCGCCCGTGATCAAGTCGATCGGGCTGAGCAATTTGTGAGGCCGCTCAGGCCTCCACGCGCGACGTCTGCCGGCCCTCCGCCGTGACCATGCGCGCCGACAGCGCGACGAGACACATCAGCGCGGCCAGCAGCCAGAACGCTGTCGGCAATCCGCCAAGCCGTGCGACGAAGCCGACACCGGCGGGACCGATGAGGATGCCCGCGTAGCCTGCGGTCGTGATGGCGGCGACGGCGAGCCCCGTGGGCATCACGGTCTGCCTGGCCGCCCGGCGGAACAGCACCGGCACGAGGTTCGATGCACCGAGGCCGATCAGCAGGAAGCCGCCGATGGCGACCGCCGCTACGGGCGCCCTGAGCAGGACTACGAAGCCCGCGATCGAAATGATGCTGCCCCAGAACAATGTCGCGCGATCCCCGATGCGTGCGACGACGGCGTCGCCGCCGAGCCGCCCCGCGGTCATCGCGATCGAGAACACGATGTAGCCGATCCCGCCTTGCGTCTCCGAGACGAGGCCGGCGCCGATGACGAGCAGCGCGCCCCAATCGAGCATCGCGCCCTCGACGAGGAAAGTGATGGCGGCGAGCAGCGCCAGCAGGAGCACGGAGCCATGCGGCAGCACGAAGAGCGGTCCGTCCTGCACCTGCACCGAACGAAGCAGGCGCGGCCAGGCCGCCAGCATCGCGACCAGCATCAGCACGGAGCAGATCAGCGTGCAGGCGAGCGCGCCGAGTTGCAACGAGAGCAGCGCAGTCATCAAGGCGGATCCCGCGAAGCCGCCGATGCTGAACAGCGCGTGGAAGCCGGACATCAGCGGGCGGCCCGCGTCGCGCTCCACCTCGACCGCATGAATGTTCATGGCGACGTCGATGGAGCCGAGCGCGGCGCCGAAGGCGAACAGGGCCAGCGCCAGCGTTGCCGGCGAGCTTGCGATCGCCAGCAGGGGCAGCACCAGCGCCAGACCGAGCCCGCCCGCAATGATGATCGGCTTGCTGCCGTAGCGCGCGCTCATGACTCCGGTCAGAAGCATCGCGACGACCGAGCCGATGCCGAGGCTGAGCAGGAGCAATCCAAGAACGCCGTCATCGACGCCGAGCCGCGTCTTTGCGAACGGCACCAGCGGCGCCCAGCACGCGATGCCGAAGCCCGCGACGAGAAAGGCGAGCCGCGTCGCGAGGCGCGTTGCCGGCCGGTCGGCAGAATGCATGGGAACTCCGGGGAAGCAGGGCGGGGCGGATCGACAAGCCCTGAGATTGCCGCGCCTTTATGTCCGAGGCGTGCTCGAATTGTCGCAGATAGTGCTCAAGAACGGCGCGACGTCAACCTGGGTTCCGAAGCGTGTTGCGTTCGGGACGATATTCGTAATCACGCCGCCGGCCGCGGCCGTAGGGCAAAACACCGGGTCATTCCGAGCTGCGCCGGTGTCAAGCCGCGCTTGCAAGAATATTCCACTTTACCGAAATTCGGAAATGGCGTATGTGTCGTCCATCCCGGCTCACCAAGAGGGGCGATCTTGTGTCGTCACTGTCGCGAGCCGGGCTTGCGGTGGACGCGACAGCGTCGGGCGCGAGAGGTTAAGGGCGGGGCGGATTGCTCTCCGTGAGCCCAAAACTTCGTGCTGGATGAGCGGCGCTGTCAGGTTCGTCTCGTCTGTAAGTTTCCGGCTCCGTCGACAGGGCTGGAAAAACTGCGGCGACATGGCGGGCCGTGCGTACGGCAAAACCGTGTGGTCCTTTCCGCAAGCGCTGTTTTCGGCCGGTTAAAAGCGGTGAAAGTACCTGAAACTAAAGGTATATTTCGGTTTTAGTCGCACTAACGAAAGGCCCGCCCGAACCTGCCGGGCCCTATTAGGCCCTAGTTTCACATCCTGCCGTTGGGCGCGAGTTGGAGTTCGGGAAGCTTAAGCCGCTCGAACGGCCTGAGGATCGCGGCGCGCCCCATGCGGTGGCCCTGCGATCCGCGCGCGCTGTACGGCCTTCCCGGGCCTGCGCTGCGGCCCGGTTGCCGTGGTTGGCCCTAATGAACGGACTACTTTTTCTGCTCGGTGGTGGTTGTAGTGGTCGGGGTGCCGTCGCGCGCGTCCCGTCGCTCGTCGCGTCCTGTGCGCCGGTCTTGACGCCGTTCTGTGCGTCCGGTCCGGCGTTCCTGGCGCCTTTCTGTTCGCCCGCTTCGCCGCTCCTGACGGCGCTCTGTCCCAGACATCGGCGCGTCTGCGGGCGGCGTCGTGGGCGTGGCGGGCGCCGTGGTGGTCTGAGCTTCCGCCTCTGACACCGCCAAAATTGCGGGCGAGGCCATAAGCCCAAACACGGCCGCGTATCCAAGGAAAGTGAGTGCGTTGCGACGACAGACCTGTTTCGGCTCCGAACGTTCACTCATCGTCAGGCTCCCGGTTGCTGTTGCCCCAGAGCATGGCACCTGAGGTCGAGAGCCGGCGCTTGATCTAGATCAAATAGGCGCAGTTGCACCCGGCAGCGTGCCAACGTCGTCTAAGATTACTTTTTGGTCGGCCCGCTGCTCTCATTTACTTGGTCAGCTTCAAGCCACGCTGGAATTTCCGGCGACGGGATTGACGTTCTCGGCAGGTGGGGGATCATGGTCCCCGCGGTGACGACCAATCCCTCGTTGAATTTGGTTCGCGCAAAATCCTTCGCTTCTGCTTCGGTTTCAAACGTCTTGGTTAAGCGCGGATGTCGCCGTCTTAACAGCGTGCCATCCGGCGGCACTTCAAAAGTGACGTACCAAGTGTGTTTCATGCCGTGATGCCGCATCGGTCGCCTGCGCCCGCGCCGGGGGCGATAAAAAAGCCGCCACCGGGACGAAGCGGTGACGGCTTCTTTCTCGCTCGTGACCGCGAAACAAGTCTTTACCGCCCCGCCCCAACGCGATTGACGCCGCCATTTGCATTGCCACCGGCGTTATGACGGACCGCAGCGCGCGCCACCGGACGAGGCCTCAGCACGACGCCTGCCCGGGCAACGCAACCCACTGGATATTCAACGTACTGGCAGTACACGACCGCCTGGGCTGGCGCTGGATTGAGCGTGACACCTGCAAGCCCCAACAGGGCGCTAGCAGCAATCCCGGCAACAGTCGCTGACTTGATCGAAAGACGCTTCTCCGGATGCATGTTGGACCTCCCTCTTCGCGCTTGCGTCACTGAAAGGTGACGGGAGCCGCCTCAGGTGCGGCTGAACATGGCATGAGCGCTAAAGGATCGCTGACGTTGACCTAGATCAACGGAGGGTCTGTGCGCTGTTGCCCCTCCCGGTGTCCGCCCTATGGCCCGGCGCTGGCGGCGCGCTGTACGGCCTTCTGCCGGGCCTTGGCGGTGCCGTAGGCCGCCTGTCGCCGTTGCGGTGACGTGCTGCCGCGCTCGACGGGTGATGAGGCGACGCCGCGCTAAGGGTTCTCCTCGCTGTGTTCTTCGAGCAGCTTCCGGGTAGCCCTGATGCGGGCGGAGACGTTCTGAAGCGTTGCGTCCGAACTGATACCTTGCGAATGCAGGAGCATCCACAGGGCTTCGGCAAGGATGACTTGATTTTCTAAAATGGCGCGTTGGATTTTATCCATCATCATCCATGCTCCGTTGGTTGCCGTCCGCTGTCGGTCGCCTGTCCGCGCCGTGATGCTGGCGCGGTCGAGCGCGCGGCTTCGATCAAGTTGCAGATTTTGCGCTTTTGTCCCAAGAACAGAACTGCGCTTGCGTTGCGCGGCGGCTGGCGATGGTGACGCGGTGGCGCTGCCGGTGCGAGCCGCTGCCCGTGTGAACCAAGGCACTGAGGGCGTTACGCCCGCTTCGCCGTCTTGGAAGCTTCGATCATCGCAAGCTCAACATGATCGGCAAGGCTGGTCAGATGCAGGGCCAACATATCGAACATTTCCCGCTTGGTCGGGACAGTGGCAAGATCGCGGAGTAGCGCGGCCTCAGCAGCATCCTTCCGAAGCTTTTCAAGAGCCGCTTGATAATCCCTCATGGAGTTGCTTTGGGCGGCCGCTGGGCGGTTGACCCTAAGCTTTCGTTCAGCCAGTCCGCCGTATCGGCCCCGGACGCCTTGCGGAGCAGTTTGTCTTTTTCTGCCCCGGGGGGAAGAAGCGCCGCAACTTCGCGCGCCGTCTTGGCGAATGACGCAAGACGATCTTGCAGCGGCACTTGTTGCTTGAAACGACGCCGTTTCATGGCGCGCTCCTTTCTTCAAGAGGAAGGCGGGAAGCGCAACCGGCGTTCACATCACCGATAAGAGCCTATGACCGGGCGGTGATGCAGGACCAACACTCTTCGAGCAAGTCTGTTCCGGGCCCGCTCAGTCAAAGAGGACCGGGGCCATGACCAATCGGTCGTCAGGGTCCTGTGGAGGGCGCGAGTTCCTGCGGGGACCGCGCGACGGCCCCGCGCAAGCGTATTTGCAATCGCGCAATCCCGGCTTTATTTGTGCGAATTGGTACACAAATTCCGTGTGCGCCGATTGGCCATAAGCAGGCCGCAAACTGCGAATGTTTAATGCCCGCTTCAGCCGCGTGAGCGGACATTATCAGCCAAGTCTGTCGAGTCCGAAAGGGGCCAACAAAAGGAGACGTACTGAAGCACGCGCGGTTATGCGCGCAACAATGAGGCGGTTGCGCAGTTCCAGTGGCCCGTTCAACTCTCGGTCGAGGAGTGGCAATGTGGCCGGCCAAGACTCCGGCCGCGACGCCGCCGTCGGGGCCCACAACCTAGCTGGCGCTTTTTTGAATGGCGGTTGGCAGCGTTTCGGATTTGTGCTTTTTGCAATAGGCGACAACTTTTTCGGAATTCTTTTGCAGGCGGTCGTAGTCCAAAACATTATTATTTGCAGCCGCGTTATAGTAGCCGCTCATGAAATACCTTACGAAATCTCGGTCTGCTGAACCGTATCCTAGCCAATTTCCGCAAGTGATCTTGTTCATGTCCAGCTTGATCTGAGCCGCGGCTGGCGCTGATGCCGCGCCTATCAAAATCACAGAAACGACAAGAGCCCTGCATTTCATAGCGATCCTCCAAAGTCCCGAGCCGTCAATTTTTGCCTACCGATTGTTGCAAGCCATACATAACGCTTTCCGCCGGATGGTATTGGCACCATGCCTTTACGTTGGCGATATTTTGTTGATGCAAAGCAAGGTCCACAAAGGTCCTGTTGTTCTGATAACTGAACCAACCGCTCATCCAGGCAGAAAACTTATCTGACTGTGACTGCGGCATAGCAAGATATTGGCTACATATGATCTTGCCCATATCAATGGTTACCTGCGCATTCGCAACGATTGGAATTAAAGAGACAGCAAACGTCAGACTGATCAATCTACATCTCATCGAGGTTGTCCTTGATGCTGATCTACAGGGATCTGGAGAGGGCTGCCACTACAAGGACGCAAGAAAACGAAGTCTCGCGCCGCTCATGTTGATCTAAATCAACAGAAGTCCGCTTGGGGTCATTCGCGTCGTTTTGACCCTGCGCTGACTACTTCCGGTTTCCATCCAACACCGGACATATCGTTGCACTAGGTCGCGGTCACTTGCCCTGCTGCTTGATCGCCCACAGCCGATAGGCTTCGGCCTCGTAGGCGTCCCGCTCTGTCGGCGGCGGGATCAGCTTCGCGCCTTCGCTGCGGAAGTGATCGAGGCCGCGCCCGAGCGCCTTGCGAAGATCTCGGCGCGCGCGCCAAGCTTACAGCCCATCGTGTGCCTCATCGCCGCTCCGCCGTCGCCGCTCTTTGCGCCTGCCACGTTCGGATTGAACGGAGTTGCGCGAGGTCGTCCGGGTCCTGTGAGGCGTGTAGAAAACGCGGGGACCGCGCGACGCCGGGAGGTCTGGATATTTGCTGCGAGAAAAACCGTTGTTGCAGTTGCAGGCGAAGGCGAACGTCCGCCTTGGTCTGACAGCGACGAACTTTCGCTCCGTATGAAAATGACGCTGGGCCCAAGAGGAGACATTTCGAGGCGACCGATTGGTTGCTATATTCGGGCTTTGTACTTCACCGTGACTACGATTAGTCCCGTAGGAGTGCTAACCCTTTTAGGGGAGACAACAATGGGCGATTTGAATTCGGTGATTATCCGCAAGGCCTACGAAGACTTTGCGATAGGAAGCATCCCCTCGGTTTTCGCGGTTTTCGACGCCGGCATCACATGGCACGTTCCCGGTCATAGTCCCCTATCAGGCGACTATACCGGTCACGATCAGGTCGGAGGCTTCTTTCAACGCACGATGGAGCTTTCGGGAGGCGCGTTCAGCATGGATGTGCACAATGTGCTGGCTGAAGACGATCTCGTTGTCGCCTTGGTTACCGTGAACGCAGAACGAAACGGGCTGTCCGCGTCGTTTCCGGAGATCCACGTCTGGCAGATGAAGAACGGAAAGGCGACCGACTTCCGCGAGTATCAAGGCGATGAGCAGCGGGAGGACCAATTCTGGTCTTGAGACGCCGTCATTTCCTCAAGCGATAGACGGCACAATGAGGGCGACGCTAAGATCGACGATCCTTCAAAAGCGGCGCGGCGCAACAGGAATGGCTGATGTCCGAGACCGTCACCGTTGATTGCCCTCATCGCCAAAGGGCTACGACCGTCAGCGCGTCGGGCCAATGACGCTGCACCTCGATTGCAGCCGGGCCTACATCGGCAAGGCGGCAAGGTGACGGCTTCCCGCTAGATCAGAGCCGCGTGGCTTACTTGCGATACCTGCGGCGGGAGCGGCGGCAATCGTCGCGCAGTGAAGCCGATGCTGCGCACGTCGCGGCAATGAAAGCGTGTTTTCGAGAACGCTGCAATCTCCTCATGCTGTTGCCGAAAGGCAACTGATTTATTGTTCTTCGTTGAACTGTTCCATTTTGCGTTTACGCCGCAACAAACAGTTCTAGATTTGCGGTCTCCGGGCTGGGGCGTGTTTTACAACAGCGAATTTTCGAACCCGGAGGCTTTTCGAAATGATTTTGGAATTTCTCGCAATTCTTTCTCTCGTTCAGTTCGCCAACATGATTTCGCGACTGATCGGTCGGCGGCATGACGTACTCTCCTACGTTTCAAGATCAGGTCCTCACCGGTAAGCGTGGCTAAAGCGTCACAAAAGCGAAAGCGGGATGGCCGCTCCGCCCGTGGCACAGTCTGGCTCTGATCGTCTGCTACTTGAAGAGTTTGAGCTGCCTTGTGTCGGGGGCCTCCTTGAGGGGCGCGGTGGTGGCGTGAGTGTTCTGGTCGTCTCTCGAATGAGCTACTCGCTCGTTCTGGTAGAACCCAAGGGGACATATCCCCAGCTTCCGGACTGAGGCTCAAGCCACCAATGCTGACCTGCATTTGAATACCGACGCAATTCGAGATCGGTCAGTTGCAGAAGCCGCCATGGTAAGATCGCTCGTCACTTCCCGCTCACTGGGACCAATCCATATAGAGCGTGATGCCGATCATGATCAGCGAGCCGATCGCGACCGCCACCGGGCAGATAAACGGCAACTCCTCCAGAACGCCGACAACGACCGCCCGAACGCGGAGACTTCTCTTCATGTGCGCAAAGCGCGAGCCTGCCGCACCCATCGGACATCCCCGTTTGGCCCCCAGCAGCAGCGGTCTCACTCTTCAGCATCAAGTGATCTTCGGCTATCGCCCATTCGGATGTATCCGTGAGTGAAGGTGAAGGAACTCTTGCTAGTCCGTTGGTGACGTGTGTTGCCGAGGCGGGCTCAGGAGGGAATGAGCGAGCAGATTGCGCCCGTTGACCAGCCACGCAGGTTTGATTGAACATCGCGCACACCGTGGCCGTTGATGGCATCCCTGATGGTACGCCGTTCGAACGACTGGGAATATCGCACCATGTGGAACTGGATGATGCTAGGGCTAGAAAGCAATCGCGTGATCGGACTTCGGATCGCGAAGCTGATGCGCGGCGGCAAAGCGGCTCAACGAGAAGCCCAGCGCATGGTGAGTGAAAAGGTCTTGGCGGCGGCGAAGGCCGGTACAAGCCTGATGGCTGGCGCATCTGGAAACAAGATTGTTGAGCAGTATCGAAGAAAGGTGGCGGCAAACGCCAAACGGCTCAGCAGCAAACGGATACGGCGCAGACGAAAATGACGCGGGCCTCTCGGACACTTGCTCTGCTGCTTGATCGCCCACAGCCGGTAGGCTTCGTCCTCGTAAGGATCGTCGCGGTCGGTGGCGGGATCAACCTCGCGCCTTCCTTGCGGAAGTGTTCGAGACCGCGGCCCAGCTTCTCCCGGCGAGTGTGTGTTGATCGTTGGCCCGGTCGGGATCGTCGGCGCGTAGTCCTCAAGCAAGGATCGAAGCCGATGGCGGCAGCGAAGTGGTAGCCCGCGCGGGACTTCGGCGCGCACGCCATCATGCGGATCGCGATGCCCCACCATCAGGCGGGCTTCGCCGATCGATAGCGCTCCCTCGACTTGCGCCAATGCCGTCGCGACGAAGGGGGCGACGTGCGGCGCGGGCAATGGTTGTCAATCGGCCTGTAAATATTGCAGGCCGAATGACAGCGGAGGTCAAGAATCTTGCACCAGATTTGCGGTCGAACAATTCCAGCGGGTTGCGCAGCGGCATCGTATGTCGGTGGGTTGCGCCGCCGCATCAATGCGTTACAACGATGAAATCCGTGTCTTTTCCCGTCTCGTGGCTAAATCCGTCGTCGGAAATAATCAATGAAGAGGCCGGCGTCAGAAGTTTAGAGATCCTCTCAACGGTATCCCGCGGTATTTCGATGCGGTTGAGGACAGCGTTGGCTTTATCGGGAGACGGTACCGATAGGGCGGTTTGCTTCACGGGCGCTTCGCGTTCTTTTGTGGCATCCTCGATGCGAGGAAATTCGTCCGGAATCGACACGACGGTCCAGCGAATAGCCGCTCCCTCGCTCTGGAATTCCATTGCAGTAAACACGTGCGTTCCAAGGGGCTCCTCCGGATTTTCGATCTTGACCGCAACATCAAACAACGGCGAGAAGCCCTGACGCACGAAGAGCTTGCTCAACTTACGACTCACGAAGACGGAGATCGGGGCCATCTTTCTGGGTGTGCCTTCAGCGGCAGCCGAGTTTGGAACCTGGAGACTAGTGGCTTCTGGAGTCTCGGTCTTGGACACCGGTGATCCATGCGTTGCCGCGGCTGTGCTAACGCTCTTACCCACGACTGTGGCAGCCTGAAATTCCGGCGAACCGGACACTGCTTTCGGCTTAAAGAGGTGCGGACTGGTTATCTCGACCGGCTGGACATCGTGGTGCGCAATGATCACGCGCGTGCCGCGCTTCGTGAGATGCCAGAGTCGAATGGCAAAGTCATTTTTCAAACGGATGCAGCCGTGTGACGCCGGATGCCCAGGCACGACACCGGCATGCAACGCAATCCCTGACCAGGTGATGCGCTGCATGTAGGGCATGGGGGCAGAGCTATAAATATTTGAGCGGTGCCATCGTTGTTTGCTGATCACGCTGAATACGCCCAGGGGTGTAGGATGCCCCTGAGTTCCCGTGGACACCGTCGAGCGTGCGATCAGTGCCCCGTTGTCAAAAAGCGAGACCCGTTGGTCAGCGATCGAGATGATGATCTGGAGCGGGCCCTTCGGAGGGGCCTCAGGCCGAGCGTTCTTCGCAGATCCAGAGTTTGTCTGCCGGTGATAGTGCTTGTGTTTGAACGGAGCGTAGTGGCCTGGCCAGAACCTGTCCTGCGGCCAAAACGGAAACTGAGCGTGTGCGATCCCTGTAGAGAGCATGAAAGCGGCGAAAGCTATTATTGGAGTCTGCCTCCTCATTCAGTGCCTCATGCAGTGAAGTTGCATGCGAGGTCCAACGCAAGAAGCGTGGCGTTACCGACCATAGCCTCGTCTTCAAATCTGGTCGCAGTGGGTCGAAAATTGGACCAATTCCAATGACGAGGCCAATCTGCCGGAAGAAGACAATCGGCAATAGCCGTCGCGCTGATCGCCGGGCCGATCAATGTACGGTGTGAGGGCCGTTGCGACGGACGCTTTGATCTTGGGCAATGGGTTCGGTTCGCTCAGATGATCCCATAAATCGTCAACGACAGACCGCTCGAAGGGACGGCATCCCCGACTACGGCCACTCAAGCGCACCTGTTGGTCCGACATTCACCATGACCGGCTCGCCGCGAACTAGCCGCATGCGTCGCATGGGTCCGAAACTTCCCAACACGCTTACGTCGCAGAACAATTGCTTGCCGCCGGCGCGTTGCATGCGGGCAACACTTCGTGGAAAAGATGATGAACCGCGGTTTGCGCCATTGCGCGGCCATGTCTCGACCCGAAAATTCACCCGTCGCGTGCTTGGCTGTGCAGCATTGCTCGGGTGGGGCCTTTGGAAGCGACGGGATGATGAACCCGCGGCGATTTACGGCAGTGGTGCCGACGTTTTGCGGAACGGTCGTTCTCGCGGGGGGGATCGTTGGCTGGCTGGCTGGCTTCGGTTCGGCCGGCACCGAGAACATCGGCGCAGTGCCAATCGAGGATCGCGCAGCATCGCTCGCCGCCAACGCCAGGCTCGCGGATGAACCGCAGGCAATCGCAATGGACAACGCCGTTGTCGCTAACACCGTTGTCGCGAACGCTGCTGTGGCTGGCGCCGAAGTGGCGACGGCCGCCGAACCCGCGGCGGGGACGGCCACCGACACGACGGCGGCTTCGGATAAGCCGGAATCGATCGTCGTGGCTGCGTTGCCCGATCCGTCGCAGATGCTGTCGGCCGATTTACCGCCCGTGCAGGAATCGGTGGACTTGGGCCACCATGATGTCGCCCAACCGGGGCCGACAACGCGCAATGCCTCCAACTCGGCGCCGGTGACGCAGGATTTTCGCTATCTCATCTATTACGTCTGGTCCGAACTGCCTCCTGCCGAGAAACCGGCGGAGATCGTCTTAAAGTCACTCAAGGACATCCCGGTCGGAACGCCGGTCGAGGAGATCAAGCGCGCTTCCGACGCTTTCGGTCTGGACTTCCATTTCATGAAAGCGGTTGCCAAGATCGAGTCCGGTTTCGACCCCAAGCAGCGCACGGGGTCGTATATCGGCCTGTTTCAACTGAGCAAGTACGAGTTCAACAAATTCGGCTCCGGGCAGATTCTTGATCCCCGCGACAATGCCATTGCGGCAGCCTACAAGGTCATTACCGAAGGCATTCTGTTCGAGTGGGTGACGCAGAAGAAGCCGACCTTGAGTGATCTTTACTTGATCCATCAACAAGGCTGGGAAGGCGCCGCCGAGCACATCAGCCAACCCGATCGCATCGCTTGGAAATCCATGTGTGCCACCAGCGAAGGGAGGGAGAAACGCGAAAAATGGTGCAAACGCGCGATCTGGCGGAATACCCTTCCGGCCGTCAAAGCCGAGTGGAAATCGGTGGATAAGCTGACATCGGGGGCGTTCGTCGGAATGTGGCGCGAGCGGGTTGCGCATTTCCAATCGAAATACATGGCTACCGCCGACGCCGAACGGGCGAACCAGTAGATTTCCGTTGAGTGGTTGGTAGGAGTTGCCGCACGCGCGGGCCGAGCGGGGGCCTCACCGCCGCCGCGAGACGTGGTGTCGCTCAGTGGTCGCGCAGGACGCGCTTTACGTTTTCAACGACTCGCTCGGACCATTCCTACGTAAGCGATGTTCTCAGGCCACGCGCCAGCGTTCTTGGGTAGCGAGATAGGCCCAGGGTAGCAGTTCGTCGATCTGGCTGTTCGGGTGGTCGTTGACGATGCGGGTGATGACGTCGGCGAGATAGGCGTGGGGTTCGACGCCGATGAGCTTGCAGGTTTCGATCAGTGAGGCGATGACGGCCCAGTGTTCGCCGCCGCCGTCCGAGCCAGCGAACAGGGCGTTCTTGCGGTTGAGCGCGATTGGGCGGATAGCGCGCTCGACGACGTTGGAATCGATCTCGACGCGGCCGTCGGCAATGAAGCGCGTCAGCCCGTCCCAACGCGACAGCGCATATCGGACGGCCTCCGCGAGTTTGGTCTTCTGGCTAATCAGACCAAGCTTGGCGCGCAGCCAGGGTTCGAACTCGTCGGCGATCGGCCGGCTCTTCTCTTGGCGGACGGCGCGACGCTCGTCGGCGGTGCGGCCGCGGATCTCGGCTTCGATGACGTAGAGCCCGGCGATACGTTCGAGTGCCTCGCTGGCGATCGGTGCGGGACCGGCCGCGGCGAGTTCGTAGAAGCGCCGGCGCACATGGGACCAGCAGAACGCCAGTTCTACGTCACCGCGCTCGGCCAGGACCCGATAGCCGGCATAGCCGTCGACCTGGAGGATGCCGGCAAAACCCGCGAGGTGGACGATCGGCCGTTCGGCCTTGCGATCGGGAGCGTAGACATAGGCGACGGCGGGCGGGTCCGTGCCGCCCCAGGGCCGGTCGTCGCGGGCATAGGCCCAGAGCTGGCCGGTCTTGGTGCGGCCGCGTCCGGGATCGAGCACCGGGGCGGTGGTCTCGTCGGCAAACAGTTTTGGCGACTGCTTCAGCCTCGCGAGCAGTCGCTCATGCACCGGCCGCAACAGGAAGGCTGCCCGCCCGACCCAATCGGCCAGGGTCGAGCGATCCAGCTCGAGGCCCTGGCGGGCGTAAATTTGAGCCTGCCGATACAGCGGCAGATGGTCGGCATATTTGGCGACGAGTACCTGCGCCACGGTGGCTTCGGTCGGTAGCCCGCCCTCGATCAGCCGCGCTGGCGCCGGTGCCTGTACCATGGTCTCGCAGGCCCGGCAGGCATACTTCGGCCGCCTTACGACTAGGACCCGGAACTGGGCCGGGACGATATCCAGTCGTTCGCTCACATCCTCGCCGATCCGGTGCAGCGCCTGCTGACAGCACGGGCAGGCGTGATCGTCGAGGTCGACCAGCATCTCGACCCGCGGCAGATGCGCCGGCAACGCTCCTCTGTTCCTGCGGCGCCGTGCGGCTCGGCTCGATCGCTCGGCAGCATTGGCTGCATCGGTCGCCGCATCACTGCTCGCCTCGACCTGCTCGACCTCCTCCAGGCCGAGCAGCAACTGGTCCTCCGGCAGCGTCTCGGCCCGGCGGCCGAAGCGATGACGCTGCAACTCCTTGATGATCTGCTCGAGCCGCGCGGCGCGCGCCCGTTCGGCCAGCAGCATCGCCTTGAGCGTGCCGGGATCGTCCGGAAGCGTGTCGGCCGTCGTCGCCATGATGCGATTACACCATGCGTCGCGGCATCCCGCGAGCGCGACATGCATACTGATTCACTGTGCCGCAGTTCAACTCGCTTGGATCGGCGACGGTGTCTCGCGCGCGGCGTGGACGCGCTTCCAGTCTAGTCCTTCGAGCAAGGCTGACAGCTGCGCCGCGGTCAGGCGAATGACGCCGTCCTGCACGTTGGGCCAGCAGAACGAACCGGTCTCAAGCCGCTTGGCGAACAGGCACACACCCGTGCCGTCCCAATAGATCAGCTTTACCCGGTCGGCGCGCTTGGCGCGGAACACATACACGGCGCCGGAGAACGGATCGGCCTGGATGCTCTCACGCACCAGGGCCGCGAGCCCTTCGGCACCCTTGCGGAAGTCGACCGGCCTGGTCGCCACCATCACCCGCACCGCGCCCGTCGGACCGATCACGTGCAGGTCTTCAGCGCATGGATCACGGCCGCAATCGTCGCGGCATCCGCGCCGCGGCCGACCCGGACCGCGACGCCGTTGATCTCGAGCTCGATGATGCTGCTGTTCTCGGCGCCCTCGAGCGCCTTCCGGAGGCGTCGGCGCTGCCGCGGTGAGCGCTCCGGCGGCGTGGACGATGGGGTAACGACAGCGGGCACGAACGTCTGCGGCTCGGGAGCCACAGGGATCGCAACCGGCTGTCGCATTTGCCGGCGCCACGTAAACAGCTGTTGCGGCGACAATCCGTGCCGCCGCGCGACCTCCGATACCACGGCTCCCGGGGCCAGCGTCTCCTCGACGAACCGCGCCTTGTCGTCGGCCGAGAACTGCCGGCGTCGGCCGCTCTCCGTGATGACCTCGACCAGACGAACCGAGGTCCTGGGCTCAAGCATATGTTCAAGCTTAGACACAAGCCGATCTCCAATCAGAGATCGATCATTCCTCGCTCGACGCCTTCAATGGAAGGTGGGACCGAAACAGCGCTTACATTCCTACTGCGCGCTAACGAGGTGATCGATCAGATGCCGATGTCTGGTTGTGGCCCGGTCCATGCGTAGACCGCCGGCCTTGGCCGTGATGCTACACATCAGCTCGTCGGTGTGCAGACTGCCTTTCATCAGCATCTCGCCGTGGGCAGCGTGGATCAGTTCGACGGCCTTAGCGGCGGCCGCCTCGCTGTGCGGCGCATCGACGATTTCGATTCTCGCGATGTCGAGCCCGTGAGTGTCGGCCGTGTCTCTGATCTTTCCCTCCGGACCCACCAGGATCGGTCGGATGATGCCCGCGCTGGCGCTGTCGAGGACGCCGCAGCGCAGGGAGGTCTCGTCGCAGGGGTGCACCACGACGGTCTGAACGGGATCGATCGAGCGGGCGCTGCGATCAGAGTATCGTACTTGCTCGGAGTGCTCGTGTGGGCGTTTGCGGTAGCCTGGTCGACGGACTCATCGCTGGCGTTTCATTCACGCCTTTCAGGGCTACTGGGCGGTTTTTGACCTCAAGGGCCTAGTTGAATCCGCAGTGGGCCGGATAGGCTTGAACCATTACCACCTTATACCGTGAGATTTACGGACAACTCTCACGACGACCCAGGCAAAAACGTACCTGAGCCTAAGCCATGCGCAGAGGAGGCCCGGCGGTTCGCGCAGCAATATGCCGACGTTGGGAAGTTACGAGGTCGCTCGAATTGAGGAAGTCTCTGCCCCGCAGACCCTCGCCTGAATCCTTGTCCTCCTCATTGCATGATCGAATGAAGTTCGCTGCCGGCGGCACAATACCCATTCAGGGTGCACAGTGGTTCGTCGCCAATATGTTAACGCCTCGCGCGGAACGGCTGGGTTAGACCAGCATCTGATAAACTACGAGCGCAGGAAAACCGCAGCGTCTAGATAGCAAGGAGGAAATATCGCCTTAAGCCTCGCGCCGCGCAGGAAGATTGTGTGACGAGACAAACCACCACGCGTTGCGATCCAATTCCGAACCGGAGCCGGGTACATTGAATACATTATTCGTGTGGCTTCTGGATTTGTAATTTGGCGTCCGCCAGCCCCCAGGTCCCAGGCTGCGTGGAAGGCAAGATTTGCCCTTTCAGTTACGCAGATTCTTTCCGAAGGGATCTTAGCTAGGACGATCGTACAGGCCGAGGCGCAGAGGCCATCGATGATCACAGTCTGGCCCGTGTTCTTCAAGTTTTCGTACCGATCGAAGTAACGTTGGATCAACCCACCCCGATCGTTGGTAATCCTCACCACGGCATCGCTTGGGCCCGCGTATCCCAGTGAAAATGCTGTAGCGAGCAATGCCGTCAGGAATTTCATGTTTGTGCCTCTCAACATTGCATTTACCCCGGTACTACGTTCGAATGTGTTGCGGCAGGAACGACGTCACTGGGCGTTCGGGTAGCGGGTAGCAGGACTCGGCAGCCTGCCTCCGGAATGAACCCTTCGTAGGTTTGGAGCGGCAATCTGAGGCGATCGTGGGACACCCGCAGTTATCGGACGGCTATGCGCTTACATTTCTTGCGACCGCCGAATGGTTTCTGACAGTTTGCCGTACCCGGCGGCCGCGTCTGACTTCCAAGCTGAATACGAGGGTTCGATTCCCTTCCCCCGTCCAAACTTGTCGAAGAACTAGCCTGCGAACGATTGTTGCTTTCGACAAGGACTTCCCGTCTGGCGCGCGGCGCGGTCGTGGTTCACTGCCTCTACTTCGGTACGCATTCGACGTTGAAGGCAATGATGATCTGCGCTGGGTCAGCCTGACCCAGGCTCTTCAAGTCTTCCAAACCGCTTCTCATCCTGGCTCCCGCCTCCTTCAAGCGCTCCTCCAGTTTGGACTTCGCTGCCAGGCAGCGCTCTTCACTGGAAAATTCCTGGAATACCACGGTCGGAAGGACCCTCCATTCCGCTCTGTCATTTGTGGCGGCCGGACTAACTGAATACGAGAAGACGTACATCAGGACCCACATCGGAAGGCTCCATCTGTGACGCGACGGCAGTGAAAGCCTGCGCCCTCAAGGCCATCGTCGATAAGAGGGGCACGTCTCGCCTGCGTCGGTGCTTGCCACAGGCCGTGTTAGTGCAGCGCTGCTTAACAAAGGGAGGTTGATCTGGATCAAACAGAAGCCCGATACTTCCATCCTATGAGCCGGGGCTTGTCCTGGCGGGCGCACTATGGGCGGATCACGCCGATATGGATCATTGCGCTTCCAGCCACGCCAGCGTCTCCGCTTTTTGATCGGACGAAAATCGACGAACTTGCGCCGAGACAAAGTGCTTCGCCATCCGCGGTATGGCCTTGAAGAGCTCGCTGTCAGTCACGACGACCACGCGCTTCACCTGTCGATGATAGCCTCCGACGAGCTTGAGCTGTCCCAGCCCGGAAAGGCCTTTGCGAATATCATTAGGCCGGCCAGCTCTCCATTCGCCGCGACAAAGGGATCGATTTCCTGGGCGAGCCGCTCAAAGTTAGCTTTCTCGCGAGCGCCCCTACCGGCGAGAGAGTGAGGATGCGTCGGTCTCGCAGCAACTCCGGCCTGAGAAGTTCGAGGCCGCTCAACTATCGTCGGCTTATTGGGCTGACCGAAAGCAGCCGCAACATCTGTAAACCGGCGCTCTCACCCACCTCAGACATTGCAAAGATGCAGCAACCGCTAGCCATACATAGCCCGCAAAAAAGCCCCGGCGAGCCGGGGCTTTGGTTTGCGCAGACTGGAGCGATCAGTATCTCGCCGCGACAGGAGCTTTTCCATACCCGCCGAAGCGATAGTTGAAGCGCACAGTGACCATATCCACGTCTTGGCTGATCCGGTCGTTGAGTACGGCCGCAAGCCGCGGATCGGCCACGGAGAAGGAGTTGTTCGCATGTCCCATCCACAGATGATCGTATTCAACACCGACCGACCAGTTTTGTGCGAAGCCATACTCCCAGCCGACACCCAGCGCGCCGCCCCAGCGCGTGTTATCTGCCGAGACCAGACCGATCCCGGTGGTGTTGTCGAATATTGTCAGGCGATTGCTGGTTACGGCCGCGCCGCCCTTCACGTAGAGCAGTGACGCGTTCCACGCCCAACCGAGTTGGCCCGTGAAGAGACCGATGGCGTCGGTCTTAACTGTGGTTGAAAGCGTCGGGTTGAACAGGCTGACGCGTGTGTTGCTGAGGTCGGCCCAATCGCCCTGCGCTTCCAATCCGAACACAAATTGATTGGATTGCCAGCGATACCCGACCTGCCCGCCGACAACGCCACCCGACCGATCCCGGCAACCGCTTGCAACTGTGCCTGCGAGCGTGACGAAATCCACGCAATTGTGGCTTTGGCCCCATCCGCCGTTGGCGCCGATGTAGAAACCGGTCCAGTCATAGATCGGAGCGACCACCGGCGGCGGCGCCTTGGTGTAGGGGCGTGCCGCCATATCAGCCGCCGACGCGGGGGCCGCCATGCTCACTGCCAGCAAGGCCACGCCACTTAACAAAATCTTCCTCATTATTCTCGCTCCATCCACGTTTCACCCGAACGATGCCGGTTCTTTTTTGGATGTCCGGCGTTCCAGCTCGAACCTAGCTGAGCCGACTAGCATTCGATGTGCCTAAGCGGCAACAGTCGGGAAAATTTGGAAATGTGCGCGCGCTCTAGTTGAGTAAGCGCTATTGACCAATCAACGAAGGAATTTGCGTCTTAGAATTTGCGGCAGCGGCGGTTTGTTGGCCCCTTAGCCGAAGGTCGATTGAGCGCGTGTCATGTCGGCTGTCAGGGGCAAACCGGACGCCGATCCAACTTGGCGTCCACCGCTGCTTTTGACCCAATTGAGACATGAGCATTCCATGATTTGTGCAGCGCGCATGAACGCAGTGCACCATTCCCCTCGACGCCTTTTCCTGCTGGCCTGAGTATCTGGAGCAGTCATGTGCAAAGCTTTGGCGAAAACTATGTCGCTCGATGCGCTGCACATATTCATTGACATCTGGTGACAGTGGCCGACATTGACGGCCATGGTAGATAATAGGAGTAGGTGCAATGAGGGCTTACTCAATTGTCGGGCTGCTGTTTGCGGCAGTGGTGTTGGCGACGATTCCAGTCTCGCCGCAGGTTACATCGCGTGGCGTCGTGGAGTTAAGCGTTGATCAAGCGCAGGCCTACACGTATCGGCGCGCCCGCGTGACTGCGCGTCGTGTCGACCGTCGCGATTACCGCCATACGCGTCGTGCCGTGCGGCGTGGTGTCTACTAACGGAGCGCGATGCGCGCCGACAAGGTACGAGACGGTGATCAAAGTGCTCGATCACTCGCCCGCGCCGACGATTGATTGAGTAAATCACTGCGGTTCGTGCATGTCGTTTGCTGCGGCGATGAGTCCAGGTCTGGCCCATCAGCGAAGTGGTGACACGCCTCATTGAGGTCCGTTCAACGAGGCCGACGTGCTTACGTTGAGTCCTTCGCATTTTGACCCATTTGAGACATCGGCCGATCGCAGCCGACGTCCGGTTGGCACGAGGTTTATTTCACAACCAGATGCTTCGTGCGCGCTATGGCGGCAGGCGCGGACGGGGAAATGGTGAACGTCAGCCAGGTATTCCATCCTGACGGACGGTTGGCTGCACCGAATTCGCCGTATCCCCTCAGGCTAAGGGAGCCCTGCATGTCTGCGACCGGGAAGCCGTACCCGATTTGCGGACCGACACCGAAAACGCGTGACCTGAAGCCACCGAGGATCGGGTTCTGGCCGGAATCGTCGGTGATTTGCTGGTAGGCATATCCGACAATGCCGAGGAAAAGCTGCTTGGTGAGGTAGTGCGATGCGCCCCAGTCGAAGTGGAAATCGATGCCGCTCCGGTACAGGGTATCAGGATTCCTGAAATTGTAGGTAAGGCCGGCGACGCCCGAGATTTCGTTTCCTGCCGCCGGGTCGAAATAGGTATAGGCGCCTCCAATGTCGATCGCGCCGTGCCCGAGCCCGATGTTGGGAATCCGCGTCGGATCATAGTCGCCGACGGGAATATTGCCCGTGACGTAAGCCATGTAATTGTCGACGCCATGGCTCCATAGCAGTTGCGCGAATGGCGCGAGGTCGCCGTAGGAGGTAAGTGAGCCTTCGAGCATTCCGGTGCGCGTCATCACAATCGGTCCGGCTATCGCTGTCAGTGTTCCGGCGATACTGGTGGCGGCTCTGCCGTACTGGCCGGACATGCCTACGACCAACTGCCCGCCAAGCACCGCCGTCGTGAAAGTATACGATGGCGCAAGGGCGATCAGGTCGGCCCGCCCGCTCAGACTCAGATTTAGATTAACGTTGACGTTCGCGGGGATTTTGCCGGCCAGGATCTCTTTGGCCGCAGCAGCGCCCCCGGTTGCGGCGACGCCGGAATGGTAATCGATGACACTGAGCGCCCAGCCCGGTGTCTGCTGCATGGCCACGAGGCTCGCAAACTGACCCGGAAACCAGAACGAGCTACCGCCCTGGTCGGCATGCGAAACATCAGCGCAAAGCACGAGAGCAGCAACCGCTGCCGCATAGTTGATGACGCGGCTTCCCGGTTTGTTTGATCTCATTGCAAACCTCTGGGCGGCATTTGCAACCAGTGGCGGCTACTGCAAAGCGCTCCGCGAACCGCGGGGCCCCAAGTTAGACGGCATTCAATACTAGGGCACAAGCAGCGTCGAAATCCGTGACAGAATGGTAACAGCGGGGGATATTTGTATTACGGCGATGACGCAGTCTCGGCTCGACCAAGAGTTGCTTGCGCTGGAGATATTCGGTTTTCTTTGCCGGAGCGAGGTCTTTTCCTGGGTCATCGCGACAAGTGTGGGAGGTCTTGCTGAGGTCTGCTGTTGGCGGCAGAGCCGACTTGATTTTGCTCACCGCAAGTATTGCGGCTCGTGACCCTGGCTGTGTGGAAACGCTGCTGCTTTGCCATGATTCTCTCGTGATTCTGCGGGGGAAGCAGAGAGGCGCTTCGTTGAGCAGGCGGATCGTGGGCAATGGACACTATTGCCTGAATGCCTGAACCCGCTCGCTATGCGCCAACGTCGCGAGACAGTCGAGCATCCGTTCGGCACGATGAATGCACGCATGGGAGGGACCCACTTCCTCACTAGAACGCTCCCAAAAGTAGCCGCCGAGATGGCACTCTCGGTTCTGGCCTGACACGGGTCATCAACATCGTCGGGATCAAGCCGCTGATCTATGTGATCGCGGCCTGAGGCCGAGCCGGTCTTGGCTTGCTATCGGCTAATCTACAAAAGTGTGCTTCTACAGCCAAGACCCTTAGCAAACATCGTCTAGGCATACAGTCAGTTAGCTGCGTATGCTCCGACCATTATGCATTAGGTTCGAATTGAACTGCTTTGGCTCAGTCCTCGTCCTCGGACAGCGCACGGCGCCGGTCTACGGCATCACTCATATCGTGGAGTACCAGAATCGCGATGGCCGCCATGCGCTGCCTCTGTTCGGGATTAAGCGTTTTGTAGAGTGGCTGCCACGCCTCGGCGAGTTTATCCAAATCGGCTGATCGTTGAGCCAATGCTTCCGAGCGCCGCTGCAAGAAGGTGATAGGGTCACGATTGCGCAGGGCTTCGACACGGTTTTCGTCGGCCCGTCTACCCACTGTTTCTCCGATTTTTGCAAGGCGGGCTTTCCGGTCCTCCGCCCTGGCACGAATGGCGCTCTCTACAGCGGGCCAGTATTTCTCCTGGTCAGGTGTCAGCTGCAACGCGGCCTTTACCAGATCAATCCTCATGTCCGTCAGCGTATTCCGGTCGGCTGCATTTAACCGTTCCGGAGTCGCAGAAGAGGTTTGCGAGGTTTGCGCGTTGGCAATCGGGGATGCAGCAAGGAAGAGTGCGGTTGTTCCGGCAACTACTATTTTCAACATCGGCCATCTCCTAGGCGAGTTGCCCCACTCCACAATGGTGACGCACTGCGCGGTTACGTTGATCTAAATCAGGGAACCAGCGCCGCCCAGTGTTCGTCCTTTTACATCTCAGAAATCAATCTCGTATCGAGGGCCGACGGCGAGGCCGGGCACGTTCAGACCTTTGTGGGGTTTGGCCCCTCCAAGGAAGAGGCAGAGAAGAGCGCCCTGGGATGGTGCTCGCATATCAGGTTCGATCTTGAGACCTGCTTGAATTCGGATCGCCTGACCGCTCGCAACTATCGGTCAGACGGAGGTGACGCCGCACTTGATCTCAAGTACATGAAGGCAGTTGCGCGCATTACCGGCTGCAGTTAGAGCGCGTTCGCGAGCGATCGAACGCGCTTGATCTATATCAAGCAGCTCGTGGCCATCTTGCTGCAGGTAACAGACGACGTAGAGCCCAGGTCAATGTTTCGGGGCGCACCGGAGCGACCGGCATGCCACTGGCGGCATATTTCTGGAAGGTCGGAGCAGTGTTGCTCGCACTGCTCTTTGTTGCAGATTATTGGCTGCCGAGGGCCCCGACCGTCGATCAGGCGGCTACGGACCGGCCGGCCATACTTATCCACTCAGATCGCAAATGGCCCGAGCGTATTGTCTTCGATACCCAGTCGCCGGTGATCGTCGCCGCTGCGCCCGTGGCCGAGGCGACCGAGGTCGCAACTTCATCGGATGTGGCCGAACCGCCCGTTACCGTCCCACTGAGCCCGGCGGTGGCGAATTCTTTCGCGATGCTGCCGAAACAGGATACACGCCCGCCTGAAACCGTCGATCGCAAGCGACAACGCAAGATGTTGCATGTTGCGGCTCGACCGAGGCGAAACGTCCAGCCGCAGATGCTTCTGGCGGCACGACAAGGACAGTTCGGCTGGTTCGGCTTCAGAACCTGGTGATCGGCGTCCGGATAAGATCCAAACGCCGAGTCTCGCGGCTCCTATTCGTACATCGCACAGACATTTCCCTGCCAACGGAGACACCTGCGCACTGCACGCCGGGTTTGGCGGATCGTCGTCCTTGCAACGCAGACGCCGTTGATCCGCGTTCTGCCCACTCCGCAGGCGGCCGCGACCGGCGTGTTCAGGCTCTCGGATTGGGGAAGCGTCGGGGAGCAAATTGAACACGTCCACCAACAATCACCGTAGCGCCGGTCTTAAGCTGCAGACCGATGGCAGATTTCTGCGCCGCAGCGCCGCAACCAAACAGATCCAAATTCGGGCATTGTTGTTCTTTGGTGCAATGAACTTTAGGACAATACCGAGAATGCACTATCCCTGAAAATCTTGTCACCATGCACGCCCCTAACCCGGCACCGGAATTGCACGGTTACCAGGCCCATCATCACAAGATTAAGGAATGGGTCCAATGCTGATGCATATCACCTCAGTGTCGGTGCCTCATCCGCACTCCCTTTGCGAACTGGGGATACCGACCGAAACCAATCCGATCGTCAGCCTGAGCCAACTTACCTATCGGAAGTGCAACAAGATCTACGGCGAAAAGGAACCCGCCGATTATGTCTATCAGGTCAAGTCAGGCGCGGTACGAAGCTACAAGCTGCTTCGTGATGGCCGCCGGCAAATCGGCGCCTTTTACGTTTCCGGCGATATCTTCGGACTGGAGAATGGAAGCCTGCACCGTTCTACGGCAGAAGCCGTCGTGGACACGACGGTTCGCCTCATTCGGCGACAGAATCTCGATGTAATTTCCGGCAGTGATGGCGCGCTGGCCAAGCATCTGCTCCGCATGACCACCAGCAATCTGAAGCATGCGGAAGACCATATGCTGCTCCTTGGACGCAAAACTTCGATCGAGCGCGTCGCGGCCATCATCCTTGAGATGGACGAGCGGCTCACCGACGCCGGCATTTTGGCACTGCCAATGTCACGGCGTGATATCGCGGACTACCTTGGACTCAAGCTGGAAACCGTTTCGCGGGCGTTATCGCATCTGCGCAAGCTTGGCATCCTCGGCTTCATCGGTGCCACCCACCGCCAGATCGTACTGTTGGACCGGCAGCAACTCGCCGGCTTCGATCGTCAGAATTGACAGCCGGGTCGAAGCGAAGACCCTTTGCCGTTCCTAATTGAGCGGCCCCGGTGCCATGCCGGGACCTCTAATCTGCGCGGAAGTACGGTTCAATAGCGAGCGGTGACCGGTGCCGAATAACCGCCGAAACGATAGTTCAACCGAAGTGTGACCATGTCCACATCCTGACTGACCCCGTTGCCGAGAAGGGTGATGCCCCCTGGCGTGACCACGCCCGCGAAGGACGTGTTGTCACGCCCCATCCAGAGATGGTCGTATTCGATGCCGAACGACCAATTCGGCGAGAAACCGTATTCCCAGCCGACACCGAGGGCACCGCCCCAGCGCGTGTGACCTGCGGAGTCAGGCCGACTCCGGTGAGGTTGTTGAAGACATCAAAGCGATTGCGCGTCACCGCAGCGCCACCCTTCACATAGAACAGCGACGCTTTCCATGCCCATCCGAATTGAGCCGTGAACAGCCCAATGCCATCAATCTTGCCTGTGGTTGAGATCAATGGATCGATCAAGCTGACGCGTGTGTTCTTGATCTCGGCCCAGTCGCCCTGCGCCTCCAAGCCGAGCACAGACTGGTTCGTTTGCCAGCGGTACCCGATCTGCCCGCCAACAAGGCCGCCCGAACGATCAGCGCAACCACCTGCGACTGTCCCGGCGGGCGTCAGGAAATCCACGCAACCATGGCTCTGCCCCCAGCCTCCGTTGGCGCCAATGTAGAATCCGCTCCAGTTGTAGATCGCCACCACCGGTGCCAGCGGCGCCGCCTTGACGGCCATATCGGCGGCCATGGCAGGCGCCGTCATGCTCAGCGCTGCGAGACTGAGCGGAGTCATCGAAAGCCTTTTCATCGTCCATATCCCCATGCTCAGAGCTCTTTCGTTCAGAGAACGCGAGCTCTTATGAAGTGCCCGACGTCCACAAGTCTAAAGCGATGAGACCTAAGCCCGTAATAAAATGGCAACACTTGAGAGCGGTGTATGTGCACGGGAACGTGCTTATTCCGCGTCGGGACCTGGATCTCGCTCAGCGTTCCATTGTTCATCGACAAGCCAAGCTTGGATGCGGGGCGACGGAATGAGTTGCCTGGGGACGTGCGGATTGATCGTGCCCGCAAATACAACGAGACCTTCGTCGAGCTTTGCACGAACGAATGCCTTGGCCTCTGCTTCCGTAGCGAAGGTCCTTGTTTCCCGAGGGCTCCGCTGCTTCGGCAGCGTGCCGCGTTTACGAACCTCGAAGGTGACATACCAAGTCGGCGTCATCGCACGCACCAACTAACTGCCCTAGCCCAGTCGGTCTCTTGTTTTGGTGCGGGTATCATGAAGCTGGTTGATCTGAATCAAGATCGCGGTTGGTGCTGTCAGTAAACCAGGCGACGGGCGGTAGGGAACAAGGAGGATGTTCGACGGAGTTAACGCACAGCCCAGTTCACCCTTGATGTACGTCAATGTCGCTCATGTGTCCGGGCACACGCTATCGTAAGCCGTAGGAATGCGGCTTCTGCTACCCTTAGGAGGACATCATGAAGGCTAAGATGCGACTTTCGATCAAGTCAGTGACGGTTACAGGAATCGCTGCCAGCGCACTTCTGGGACTTGCAGGGGCCACGCTTGCTCCATCACCGGCCCGCGCGATCGTGTATTGCCAGTACGTCGACTATCCGGTGGGTTGCGTTGCCCGGGCTGGCGTTGCCCTCCGGCCACGGCCCGTTGCGCGCGCTGCAGTCCGTCATAACGTCGGCGGTAATGCCAATGGCGGCGTTAATCGCGTCGGAGTGCGTCGATAGAGGATTTGCCGGCGGGCCCCTAGCCTTGGTGCATAAACCAACATCGTGGCCCGCGGTAGCATTCAACACAACTTTTCGGCCATGGAGCGTCTTCGTTTCGAGGGACTTCTCGGCTTCAGGAGCAGGCCACCAAATTGCTGTCATCTATTTTCCAATGCGTGATGAAGCCGTCTGGTTGAATCGCCGCACGTGGCATCACCTGCATCGATATCGCGATGGACAGCCAATAACCTGATCACCGTCACCCTCCGTTGGTGCCCTTTGAAAGGAAAGATCAATCCGCGTGCAGAATCAGAAAGAGTTTGATCAGGAGGCAGCCGTTTGGACCGCCTCCTAGTCGTCTCCTTGCTGACTCGGTGTGCCGGGCGTGCGATCAATTCCGCTAGTCTGCAGCAGATCAGGGTGCCATAACGTCGCTGGTATGCTGACGCGCCGAAGTCGATGCCCGCTTCACCGGCTTTCGCGTGTGTTTTACGGGCAGCGGAACGGCAAACCGTTGGTGCCTGCGACCAAAGTCCCCGATGTGCAGGCCATGCCGGTAGGAGTTATGTACCAGCCATTGCTGGAGCTGGCCGTGGACGCCGCATAGTAGGCGTTGGCTGCCCGAGCTCCGCCTGTGTAGTAAGGGCCGCCTCCCCATCCCCAGTTGGGCGATGTAGCCGCCACAGCAGCAGCGCCGCCGACGGCGGCCGCGCCGGCGACGCCAGCGCCGACTACCTCGGCTCCATACCGGTACGCAGCCCGTCGGTCTTGCAGGCGAGCAACACCTGCAACGCTCATTGGGGTCAGTGGTCGACCGACCCGTGCTTGGGCACTCTCGACTGACATAGAGACACCGCGTTGTTCAGACCAGCTAAACGAGAACAGTGCCGCGCATGCGACAGTTGAGCCCGCAATTGCAAGTTTTGTTAGATGCATCTTTTTCATGAATTTGCTCCATTACTGGCTTGCCCCATGCTGAAAGAATTCTGCCTCACCGCCGGGTGGGCATTGCGCTAGAAGTAGCGAGCGTCAGCGAGGACATTAAGCTCGCCGTTCAGAGACAGGGTTACTACATGCGCAAGCTAACGGACTTTAAGAAGCGGTAGTCCGCAAAGCGCACGTGAAACCTCTACAGCATCACAACCAACCAAGCCGCGATCATCGCGCTGTTTCGCGTCGTCAACCGCTATGCCGGCAACCTCGCACCGATGCCGGTCGTGTTTCCGGGTTACCCGGCAACACTGACACCGGCCGCGAGCTGGCCATGATGCGCTGGGGCATGCCGCCGCCACCAAAGTTCGGCGGGCCACCGGTCACCAACATCCGCAATGCCGTCACCGCACTGGCCAGGCTGCCTGAAGCCGGAGAACCGCCGCCTTGTCCCGGCTAACAGCTTCTCCGAGCAACGTCCGCTGCCGGATGACGCGCTGAGGATCGTGGCGCGTGGCGCCGAAGGAGAACTAAGGCCGTCAAGTGAAAGTTGCCGTCGATCGACCTTACCGATCCCCAAGAGCTGCCCGCAAGAGTCTTGAGATCGCTACGCAGTCCAGCTCGGCAAGCGCGCGGCATCGCCGATTAATTTCTTGAAAGCCGAGCATTTCAGGCGCTCTAGGTCCCGTTCTCCGTCCGCCGCACGCGCCAGAAGATGTTCAGCAATTTCAAGCGCCGAAGCCGACTTCCGCTGATGGAAACGGGCGTCAAGCAGCACCTCGTCCAACGCGCGGCGCAATGTGGCTATCGTGGATGGATCGTAGCTCATGTCGGTCGTGTAGCCGACGCTGACAACAGTGAGATGACTGCCAAAGGACGCTGGGTCCGTTTGGCCTCTTTACGGCCGCGGTCACACTGAAGATCAAGAATTGTCCGGATTTCATACCCGTGCAGTCGTTTGGTTGTCGCAGATCGATGCACCTACAGCGCCGCAGGCCTCCAATCAGCGGATTTTCGCTTCAGCGCCAGCGTATGCGGCTCGTGCGAGATCGGATCGAGGGGCGGGCTCTCCAGAGGCGTCAGCCATCTCAACCCGAGTCGTCGCGCCCCTGTCCGATCTAGTAGGCGCGACGAGGCTGCCGATAGGCTGGTTCCCGTGGCACTTGTGCGTTTGCAAAATATGGATTGGTAACGCACATGGCGGAGAGGCCCGATGCATTGGCGTGGCACTGCGCCATCGAGCTATAGCCGCAGTAGAAAGTTTCGCCTCCGCCCCAGTACCAACGTTGTAGGCAGATCGGAGCATTCCCGCCATATGTTTGGGCCTGAGTTGGCGCGGCCGCCAAAACCGAGATCGTTGCCCAAATCGCCAAAGTTGGAATGCGCATCAGAATTTCCTTACGGATCGACTCCATCGCATCAGCGTATCGAAGCCAGACAAAGCCCATTGCTTCAGATCAATTCACATTCGCGCGAGTGGCTGGGGCTACGGCTGTGGTGGTTCAACGCTGCAGCGGGCGCCACCTCGGGCTTGCTCGCCAAATGAGGGGCGAAGATGGGTTTCCGCGCGGAAAGCTGACGATGATTGATGGGCGGCAGCGCGAACGCCACGAGTTGATCTTTGGGGCAGGGTAATCCGGTCAAGCCAGAGCCGCAGCGCCACCGGATCCCCCGCGAGCGCCGCCGCAAAATCGCCAGCGCGGGGGGGCTCCGGGGGCGTTGTTGGGGCGGCGGCTGTCAAACCATGCCGCGATTTACGTGCCAACCGGTCTTGTCGTGATGGCGCTGCGAAACGCGAGAGGCGAACTAACGGTGGAAATGGTTTGCGTACCCTCGCCGACGCCCTGAATGGTGAGGTCGCCATAGTTCAAAAGGCGGCCAAGAACGCTTTGATTGACATCGACGCTCTCAACCTTGTCGAGGCGCATCTCAAAGGTCCGCCTCTTAATGAAACCGGCCTTGTGGACGACCCGCATGTTGGTAACGTCGGTCTCGGTGGTCCAGCGGTGGAACCAAGCCGTCGCCGTCCAGTACAAGGCCGCAAGCCCAGCGACCGCCGCCAATACCAAGTAAACCAACGTCAGCGCGTCGACGGCGACCAAGCGCCACAGCACCAGAAATGCGACCGCCGCGATCCACGCCCCGATTGCAGGCAGAAAGTACACCCAGTGTTCGTTGGTCGAATACAGCACCCTTTCGCCAGGCTGTAGGATTTCGTCGATATAGCGCCCCATACGCCTACCCGGAGTTTACCTATCACCGCGGTAATATGCGCCATTTTAAACGGAGAAAGACCTTGATCTATCTCAAGCCTTCCAACGGCCAGCGCCGGAAGCTCGCATGCTTTCACACGAGAGCCGGACCCATCCCCTGCCGTGAGAGGTCGGGATGTTTGGACGGTTAAGGGAGGTGCAGAATGATCAGGTTGATTGCTATTGCCGGCTTCGCCTTATCGGTCGCAGTATCGGCGCAAGCCATGACACCTGCGCCGATTACTCCTCCGCCCAACGGCATGATCACTGAAGTCGCTGCTGCCTGCGGCGCGGGTAGGACACGAGTTAACGGTGTGTGCGTCGCAAGAACCACCGTCCGCCATACCCGTCGAGCCGTCCGCAGATGTGCGACCGGAATGACTTGCTAGCGCGCCGATGGCTTAAGCGGTGCAACCACGAAGGCTGAGACGACCCGAAACTGTCACTAGCGGCATTCTGCAATCAAGGTTGCCCGAAGCCGCTGATGGAGCGGCTGCTGGGTGTGATGGTCGCCGCACATGATCCAGATCAACGCTGTCGCTCGACTGCCGAAAAAATTGGCGCATGGCAAGACGGCTTTCCATTATCGAAGTGGGGGCGATTGCGATTATCGTTCTCAGCGTGGCTGTACTCGCCTTCGTCGGGTTTTCCATTTGGGCAGAATTATGAAGGCCGGGGTGCGCCGAGACTAACGCCATCCTCCACGCGCTCCCGGCGCACCGCCTCGCTCGCCGAGTTCTTCGACTTGAGCCACGTCTTCGATAGTCCGCCGTCCGCTTCGACACGATCCCTTCCAGCCCCATCTGGCAGAAGTGCTTGAAGATCGTCGGGCCGCCGCCGGTCAGGTGTTCGTTGAAGCGGATGGCGCGCGACTGTTGAGCGCGAGCCACACCACGTCCTTTTTCTTGGTCTGTGGGTTCGTAGAGTTGGCACGTCGCGTCATTTCGCTGTGCTAGGCATCCGTCGCCACGACGACACAGAACAGGCGTCAAGGGTGAGGCCATTAGAAGGCCCTACAGCGCGCCGCCAGCGCCGGGCTACCGGACACCGGCAAGCCGCACCAGTTTTCCAGCCACTGGCTTAGTCGTGAACGGTCGGGGCCAACTCCAGACCATAGCGGCTTCGGCCTGCTTTCTCTCATCCGCGGAGTTGCGTGGCAAGAACACTCCAAGAAACCCGTGTGAGACATGCCGGGGCGGTCTGACTATGTCCGTTCACAGGGGTAGACTGGAAGAGAACGGCACGCGGCCACCGCAAGGTAGCAAAGGCCAGAAAATTCATAACTACAAAAAAGCCCCGGCGAGCCTGGGCTTTGGTTTGCGAAGGTGGGTGAGATCAGTATCTGGCCGCGACCGGTGCGCCGTATCCACCGAAGCGATAATTCAACCGAAGCGATAATTCAACCGAAGCGTGACCATGTCAACATCTTGGCTGACCCCGCTGCCGGTGAGGATGAACCCTCCGGGAGTAACCACGCCTGCGAAGCTGGCATTATGACGCCCCATCCAGAGATGGTCGTATTCGATACCGAGCGACCAGTTGGGCGTGAAGCCGTACTCCCAGCCGACACCGAGGGCGCCGCCCCAGCGTGTGTGGCCTGCCGATGCCAGGCCGACCCCGGTGATGTTGTTGAATATATCGAATCGATTTGCGCGTCACGGCGGCGCCGCCCTTCACGTAGAGTGCCCCTTCTGCAACATTCGCCAAAAAAGGGATCGCGCGACTGTCCGCACCGGCATCTATTTGTTGTGTGGGTAGAGCGTCCGGCTAGGGTCAGATTCGGTAAGGGGTAGTGGGCAACTTCAGGGGAGATTGATGCTGAAATTCGTAATTGCGGGTGCTGCGTCTTTGGCTTTGGTGGGAGCGGCAGTTGCCGCGGATCTGCCTCGTCCGCAGCCCGTCGTCCAGACCGCGCCGGTTGGTAAATATCCCGTCGGCAAAACTCCAGTCGGCAAATACCCGATCGGCAAGGCTCCGGCGCCAGCTCCGTTAGTCACCAAGGGCTAATCCCGAAGATTGAAGCGCCTTCGGCCCGTCGGGGCCGGAGGCGTTCACCTCCAGTAATGTTTAGCTTGGGCTGTGTTGGGCCCAAGAAGGGTTGAACGTGGCAAGGGTGATCTGGGAATACCGCGATCTGCGATTTATTGTCGGAGTCGCAATCTTTGCGGCTTCCGTGGGAAGCGCTAGTGCACAGCAACTCGCGGCGCGTGCTGATGTTCAGCAGCGACCGGACACTTCCCCCAAGACCTCAATCAACTCCGCTACGAAAACGGCCGCAGCTGCGCCAGGCAGCCCGCCAGCCACGTCGGATGCAAAGCCGGCCCGGGTATCTTCAGTTAAAGGACCCTACTACGTTGATTTTCGTGCCCGCACTGCTGCATCCTACGGACACGCATTTGTCTGGTACGGCAAGACGAGCCAAAGGGCGGTCGAAGTTGCCGGCCTGCATCCAGCAGGCGACACACTGCCGTACGTATTGGGACATCTCATGTTTGTGCCTTCTGAAACGGGCGCGAGCTACGGCGACCTCGATGAGCAATATTTGACAGCCAGCTATCGAGTCTACTTGAATGAGGCTGACGCCAAAAAGGTATTTGCTTACATCAAACGTCTTCAGGCGACCTCGCCGGTGTGGAACGCGGGAACAACCAACTGCACCAATTTCATCGGTCGCATAGCGAGTTTTATGGGTTTGAAGGCTCCATTCCATTTGTTGAAGCCTGAAGAATACATAAACAAACTCAGAGCGCTAAACGGTGGACGTCAAACGGTGCAATTGGTTGCCGACCGGTAGACCCCGGGAAATGGCGGGCCAAACTCGAGGTGCCATCCGAGCTTGCGTGATGGCGTATCAACGAGCCGGACGGGATGAGCGCGTCGCGTAACGTGTATCGCGATGGCGGCATACACACGGGGCCGCACTGCTCGGCCAGTCTCGCCTAACCGAAAAGGCCGCCAACTGAGGCGGCCGCGGAGGAGCAATGTCCAAGTGGCGGCCTAATCTTTATCTGTCCAGCATTCCAAGGAAACTCTACTGGTCGCGCCCGTGAAGCGGTTTCTGTGTTCGAAGCCTTGCCCGATTGGCTCGTAGCGGAACATCCAGCCGCCAACCAATACGGCGAACACAGTGGCAAATGAAGGCCAGCGGCGCTGGCCCGTCTGCCATTGCAAAGGCCCTCAAGATAGGCCACGCGTCAGTTTATCGCGCGCTTGCGGAGTGATCGGTTGCGCGCGCGTCCCTGCAACGGAAACTTGGTGCGGCCTCGGGGGAGGGCAAAATCCCATGGAAAGCATGCTACCAGGACGGTCTGTGGATCTCGCCGCGCAGCCGACCTGAACCCGAACCTGCCGAAGAACTTCAACATTGATGTGTTCTCGGGCAGGACTTCCGCCGTCAATTCCTTCAGTCCCGTTTCCCTCGCGATGTCGACGAGGTGCCGCATTAGCATCGAGCCAACGCCGCGCCCCTGCCATGCATCGACCACCATGAAAGCCATCTCGGCCCGGCCGGGCTCGGAGACAATATATCGGCGGCCGCCAACCACAGCCTTCCGGCCTGCTTCCTCCGCGCGCGCAACCAAGGCGATTTGATTCTTAAAATCGACGTCCATGAAGAAGGCGCGCTCCTTGTCGGAGAAATGGCGCTTCATCGCAAAAAATCGGCGCTGCAACGACTGCGGGCTCGCTTGGTCTAGTGCGGCGAGCATGTCGGCCTCGTCCTCCGGCCGAAGCGCGCGAACTTCGACCGGACTGCCGTCGCGCAAGTGCTCTCGTGCACTGGTGACCGACATGCGGACTCCGGTGTCGAGAGGCCGGGCGACGCACTTGCCCGATCCCGCCCAAGGGCCTCCCGGCCGGTCGTGGTCGCTTGATCTGGATCAAGACCTCCGCGCGAGAGGGGGAACTAGCTCACTCACCCGCAACATGCGTGGCCAAGGCTGAAGGCGCGTCCGTGAGAACACTCCGCCAGATCATCTTCGGAGACGAGGTCATCCAGCTTGTGATCCGGCTGGGGTTGCTCGCGGTCCTGATCGTCTGGACACTGCTCCTGATCCGTCCGTTCGTGCCAATCCTGGCCTGGAGTGTCGTGCTCGCCGTCGCGCTTAATCCGGTGTTTCAGCGCCTTGCCAAAATCCTCGGCGACCGGCCGAAACTTGCGGCAGCGATCCTAACCCTTATCAGTCTCGCCGTTGTTATTGGGCCCGCGACGTGGCTCGGCATGGGCGCAGTCGACGGGATCAGGGATCTTGCCGGCCAAATGACCGCCGGCGAGGTGTTGGTTCCGTCGCCACCTCAATCGATCAAGGATTGGCCACTCGTCGGGCCTCGGCTCTTCGATCTCTGGGATCAGGCCTCGACCAATCTGCGTTCGCTTCTGCGCGAAGTGGTGCCGTATCTCAAGCCCTTCGCGACGACCTTGCTCGGATTTGCCGGCAATGCCGGTGTGGGGACCGTGAAGTTCCTGCTGTCCGTGGTCGTGGCTGGCGTCGTGTTTCCATATGGCCCGCAACTCGTGGCCGCGGGTCGTGACTTTCTGTCACAGATCGTGCCCGACCAGAGCGAGCACTTTCTGGACCTCGCGGGTACCACCATCCGTGCGGTCGCGCAGGGTGTGATCGGCGTCGCGATCGTCCAATCCTTGCTCGCCGGCATTGGGTTCAAGCTGGCCGGTATCGCCAGCGCGGGACTACTGGCGTTCGTGGTGCTATTGCTGTCGATCGTGCAGATCGGCGGAACGATCGTCATCCTGCCGGTCATTATCTGGATCTGGACTGACAAGGAATTCCCGATCGCGCTTCTGCTGACGGTGTTTCTCGCGATCGTATCTGTGCTCGACAACATCCTAAAGCCGCTCGTCATGGGGCGAGGCCTGACCACACCCGCGCTCGTCATCCTGATCGGGGTGATCGGGGGAACCCTCGTCCACGGCATCATCGGCCTCTTCATCGGACCGATCATTCTGTCGGTGGCTTGGGAGCTGACGGTTGCCTGGATCCGTACCGAACGCGCTCCGCAGCGGGGAGATGTTGGCTATGGGCCGCCGCGCTCTCTTGATCTGCATCAAGGCGTCTCATCATCCCCTTCGCCGGATAACAATCGCTGACCGACGAAACCAGGAGCATGGCCGAGTCCGCCATGGGAGCACGCGATGGCAGTCCAGTTCCTCGGCACCGTCATCAGCGTGATCAACAGTGATCAACATAGAGCTTCTGCCAGTCTCCGAAGGTGATGTCTTTGGCTCCGCGCTGCCCGCGAGGGGCGATCTCGGCGGGCTTCGCCTCAGAGGCCTGCTTTTGCGCCGCGGCGTTCTGGACCGAAGCTGGTCCGGCAATGGCCGCTGCGAACAAAATCAACAGGAAGGTGCGAGCGTGCCCGGGCCATGGCGTTGAAGGGGCGTTGATCATGGTTGCGTCTCCAGGCGCCACCCTCCGTAACTATTTATGCGCGTTGAGGGATTTTTCGACGAGCGGTGACCACATCGGAATTGTGTCGGTCGAGCCGACGAAGAAATGCCCCTCATTGCCGAAGGGCGGCATCAGATGATATCGGCCCTGCCGCCGGCCGCAGTGAAAGCCTCATGCATGCGCTTCAACAACGCCGGGCCAAAGAACGTCTCGATATAGAACCACAGCATGGCACCCGCGAGGTAGGGCCGAAATCCGCGGTCGCTTCGACCAGTCTGTCCGGCGCGCAGTTGTTGTTGGGCTTGCCGTCGACGCGACCGCCGCGACCTGCTGCAAAGGTGATGATCGCTGGAGACGGACATTGTCTTCGGCGAGGGCCGGCAAGCCGAAGGCGGCAAGGAGAACCAAAGCCGTCAAGAGCGGTCGGAAGATTGCGGCCAACTGCGTACGCATCGTCGCCTCCGTCAGCCGGTATAAGTGAGCGCCACGATGATCGGGCCGAGCACAGTCAGGACGACGTTGCCGATGGCGTAGGGCACTGCGACGCCGAGTACTGGGGTCTGACTCTCGGCGACTTCGCAGGCTCCGGTCACCGCAGCACGACGGTCATGGCGCCGGCCAGCGCCCCGCAGGTGATGACCGGATTCATGTGCAACACATAGCGCGCAAACAGTGTCGCGACGATCAGCGGCACCAGCGTGACGACCAGGCCCATGCCCACCAGCAACGCCCCGTGCGCCTGTATCGCAGCCCAGGCCGCGGCTCCGTTGCCGAGCCCGATGGCTGCGATGAAGCCACCGAGCCCGAGATCGCTCAGTGTCTGCTGTGCCGCGCGTGGTAACGCTCCGATGGTCGGCCGGCGCGACCGCATCCAGCCGCAGACGAGGCCAGCGATCAGCGCGCCGCCGCCGCCGCCCAAGGTCAGCGGGATG
Source organism: Bradyrhizobium sp. S3.7.6 (assembly GCF_054061875.1). Taxonomy (NCBI): domain Bacteria; kingdom Pseudomonadati; phylum Pseudomonadota; class Alphaproteobacteria; order Hyphomicrobiales; family Nitrobacteraceae; genus Bradyrhizobium; species Bradyrhizobium sp. S3.7.6. The sequence continues at coordinate 3,089,040 of NZ_JBSSEQ010000001.1, forward strand.
CCGCCGACCCTGAGGCTGACGAGACCCGCGAGGAGGCCCGCGGCGATGCCGGTTGCGAGAAAGGCGATGTCGGCGCGGTCGCCGGAGCGCAGGATCTGCCCGACCTTCGTGGCGGCACGCTCGATGTTGCGAGTGCTGCCGACGAGCGTCATGACGTCCCCGACATAGACGCGGGTGTCCGGGCCCAACGGGACCTCGCGGCCCATCCGGGTCAGCGTGCGGAGATAGACGCCGCGTGCGTCGTTGCCGACGCGTTCAGCGATCTCCTTGATCGATCGGCCATGGAGATGGCGGCTGTCGACGAGGACGTCGATCACATTGCCCGGAATTGCCTTCAGGATTTCGTCGGCATCGATTTCCTTGCCGATGATCGGCTTTGCCGCGACGAGGGCAGCGGTTCGCCCGGCGACGACGATGTCGTCGCCGGGTTCGAGGATGCTGTCGAGGCGCGGCTCGATATCGGCTCCCTGCCGCACGATTCGCTCGACGACAGTGCGGCTGCCGATTTCCTCTTCGACGTCCTTGACCGTGCGTCCCGCGGCGGCCGATACCCGGTAGGCGCGCGCCTGGAATTTGCGATAGTGCAGATTTTCACTCTGTGGCGGGTTGCCGCCGGCAAGCTCCGCCTCCAGCTTCGCCGCCTCCGCCTTCAAATCGATCCGCATCAGTTTCGGTGCGACAAACGGCACGTAAAGGAGCGTGAGAATATAGCCGAGGACATAGGTGACGGCGTATCCAGCTGCGATGTTTGCTTCTTGCTGCTTCAAAGCATCACCGGACAAGCCGACTTGCGCGAGCGCTCCGGACGCCGTGCCGATGATGGAAGATTGCGTCAGCCCACCGGCGGCAAGTCCCGAGGCCGTGCCCGGATCGAGCTTGAACGCGAATGCAAATATCAAAACGAGGATGAGACCCGTGCCGCCGAGCACGAGCGCCATGGCGACCTGCGCCAGGGTGCGGATGCTCAAGGAGGCGAAGAATTCGGGGCCGGACCGGTAGCCGATCGTGAACACGAACAGGCTGAACAGAAGCACGCGCAGCAGCGACGGGAATGTAAAGGTTCCGAGCTGACCGATAAGAACGGCCACCACCAGTATGCAGGCTGTCGTTCCGATTGAGAAACCACGAATCTTGGCTCGGCCCAGCACCGTGCCGATGGCGATGGAAAGCAGCAGGAAGATTTCCGGAGCGGTGGAGATCATCCACCTGACGGTATCCATGGCGCATGCCCTCCAGCCATTTGCGCCGAATCTGAATCGTGAAACCCGGCGACGCTTGATCTAGATCAATCCTCGCCGACGGCACGCCTTCGCCTTTTGAGCCGTGCAGGATTCGGGACAGTCGACGTCTCGGACATGAGCACGATGGACATCGTCACTGCTTCGTCGGCGCACCGCGACGATCGGGTACCAGTCGTGTTCTGCTTTGGGTCTACCGGCTTGGTCTGCATGGACGGAGCTTGGTATCGCTGTGATCGCTCCCTTAACCCTGCTGCCTGGCCGCGAAGCCGACCTCAACGAGGCCCGTTTATGAACGCGCCGTCCGATCGCTCGACAGCGTGCTCGGAGAGGGCAACGCGGGGCAACCGTCTGATCCAAAGGAAGGGCATCCGACCGCATCGTCAGCCGGGCGGCCATGACGTGAACCGTTTCATCGCACGCCGGTCGGCCGCCAGCTGCCTCGGACATCAGACGAATCAAGTTCGCCTGACCTACTCACCCTACAAGAGATTCGCGCGCCACGCGGAGTCCGGGGGAAACACCCCGCAGTTATTCGACCTATTCACAGCGTCTTGACTCCGTGCGAATCGATTCGGCCTCCTTTGATGTGATAGCAAAGCTGTTTTGTGATGATGCTGCTGCTGGTCGGAGTGGGCGCGGTGCAAGCCCAGCAGTCGTGCATGCCCTGCTCGCTGCGCACACCCGGCTTGCTGTACGAATGCGTCGATAAGAACGGAAAGCTGCAGCCTGCTGGACCAACGGCAGCGCGGCAGACAAAACACTTCGACCAGTGCATGGCGCGCGGCGGCTCAGGTTACAAGTGTCTCGATGAAGCAGCGAAGGTGAAGTGAAGCAGCGGAGTGTCTGCCGAAGGGCTGATGACTGCTCGATAGAGCTACAATCGCCGCAACTCTGCGGCCGCGCGGACCGTTATCTCAGTTGACGGAGCTTCGGGCGGCCGCCCGAGCCATGGGTGCGCAGCTTGTGTAGATGATCTTGTTTGAGACACCGAACCGAAAATAAACGCGAGCCGGCTTGCCTTCGTAATTTTGATAGTCGATTTGAACGCCGTGGCCCGTCAGGCTCACGTCGTCCAGCGAAAATGAGAGTACTCGCTTCGTTTCGAGCTTAGGTGACCGGTAGGCAGCGATTGCTTCTCGCCCAGTCAGGCTGACGCCTTCGCAGGCGCATTCAAGCACCGCTCGCTCATCATACAGATCGAGCAGCGCGTTGACGTCTCCACGCCGGCAGGCGTCGAGCCAGTCTACAACTGTGGCAACGGGGTCAAAGTCATCCCTCGAAATAGGCATGGAGGTTCCATCATCAGTCGCGCCGCTCCCGGCGCGGGACTTAGATGGACTGTGATGAATGCTGCTTGAACGCACTCCCGCAGAACTACTGATTGAAGCCCGCCTGATCGAAGCTCAGGCGGGGCGATAGATCAGGCCGCAACGTCGATATTGGCGTCCTTTCTCGATGTCCGCCCGCCGACGATCCGCCGCAGCTCGGCCGCGACGCCGTCCAGCACCGCGCGCTTTTCCTTCATCCGCTTGGAGTGATTGTACACTTTGCCGGTGACCGTCGGCACGATCTGCTCGGCCTTCTTGCTCGCGGCGTGGTCGAGGCACTTCGCAATCCATGCGTCGTCGAAGCCGAGGTCGCCGGCCAGGGTCGCTGCCGTCCGGCGCAGGTCATGGGGCGTGAACGGCTTGAGACCGAGCAGCTCGCAGAGGCCAGCGGTTTTGGTTTTGTCCTTGTTCGTCTCGTGCTTGGTGCCGCGCAGGGCGTCGGCCATCACTTTCCGGTGGATCGGCTGGCCCTTGTACATGGGACTCTCGAAGACAAACTGCTGACCATCCGAGGCGAGCGCCTCCTTGATGATCTCGACCGCCAGATCGGATAACGGCTGCTGGATCACCCGCCGCTTCTTGACCCGCTTGAGCGGCACGTCGAAGCGCGGATGCTCGCCGTCGAGGTCAAACAGCTCATCCCGATGCGCGCCGAGCAGTTCGCGCGAGCGCAGCATGGTGACCAGTTCGAACTTGAGTGCGAGCCGGGTCCGGCGGTCATAGGGAAGGTCGTTGCGGTCCAGTCCGTGCCAGAACGTCTTGATCTCGTCTTCGGAGAGGACCCGGGTGCGGGGATGTTCGGGATCGAGTTTTGGCAGGTTGACGCAGGGGCTGGCGGTCACATAGTCGCGGCCTGCCTCCGCCGCCCAGGTGAACAGGCCCGAGGCCGCCTTGCGCATATGGCGCGCGTTGCTGACCGAGGGCTTGCCGAACTTGCCGCGACGATGTCGTTCGAGAGTGTGGCGATGTCGTGCTTGGTGACCTCCATGGCCAGCTTCTTGCCGAGGCGTGGGCGGATGAGGCGGTCGAGGTGGCTCGCGGTGTTTTGCCAGCTTTCGAGCCGGGGGCGCATCTCGCCATCGGGCTTCTTGACCAACGTCTTCATCCACGCGATGCGCTCGTCGATGATCTCGGCGACGGTCTTGCCGCGCTTCGCCTTCGCAGCTTTCTGGTCGCGGAAGGTCTCGGCAAGCGCCTCGCCACCCCTGGCCCTGAGGCCGTAGACCTTGCTACGGGCGTCCTCGACCGTGAAGGTCTCAGCATTGTAGACGCCAAGCCAGCCGGTGCGTTGCTTGCCGGTCTCCCGGTCGGTGAACTTGAACGAGAAGGTTGCCACCCCGGTCGTGGTGATGCTTACGTACAGACCAGGGCACTTACGGTCGTAGAGCTTGGTCCGTTTGGCAACGCGTTTCTCGCACATGCGGTCGGTCAGAATGACGCTGCTGTTGCGGCCCCGCTTGCCGGCGGGGGAGGGGGCAATGCTACTATCCATGTGGTTTCGGCTCCTAAGGCTTGAGACCAAAGGGCTCGGCATTGGGGCTTTCAGTTTGTCGTGCGGACGCTGAAAGGCTTAGGGCCGGGCCCTTATTTTGGTGAAGCCCGCTGAAACAGCCCGCATCAGGCTAGTTGAAAAAGCCTAATTTTAAAGGGTTAGTTTCGGCGTGTTTCACCGAATGCCAAAGTATAGACGTGTGGTCCTGGCCGTCGTCGCTACGGTCAAGCCTTTGCGGATGCGGCAGTCGCGTCAACCGGCGCGGTGCTGGTGACTTTCGCGAGGACGAGGGAGGCCAGAAGGAATTCGGCTCCCGGGAGAGCACGGCATAAGCCGTCCAACCACTGCGCAGGGAAGGCCGAGTGATTGGCACCACCTGTATGCTGCTGTGCGGTTTCCTTGCGCTACCTTTCGCGCAGCGGACCGCGGGTGCGAGGTCAGCACCCGGCCTTCCCTGCGCCCTCTTGGCTTCGAGGGTGGAGAGATCAAGCAAAGCTCGGGCGAGATGCGCCGCGAGAGCGCGAAGGTGTGTCTGCAACACGCGCTGTCATCGCCCGCGAAGGCGGACGACCCCAGCATTCCAGAGGCGGGTGTGGTTGAACGCTGCGCTTCGGCTATGCCGTGCCGATCACGAAGGGCAAGTACGACATCGTCCAGGAGTTCAGATGCGGCGGCACGTCGTTCTAACCACCGAGGAGCCGCCGGCAGGCGTCGACGAAGACCTGCGCGCCCGTGACGATGTCGGCGTCGGCGGTGTTCTCGGTCCAGTGGTGGCTGATGCCGCCGATCGACGGCACGAACAGCATGCCTGCGGGCATGACGGTCGCAAGCAACTGCGCGTCGTGGCCGGCGCCGCTGGGCATGCGGACGGACCGTCCACCGGCCAGGGCCTTGCTCGCGGCCTCGATTGCGTCCTGAATGCCGGGATTCATCATGGCGGGAGCACCGGTGCGCAGCTTCTCCACGGTGACGGCGCAAGGGCCCTTCGCGCTGGCCTCGTCAGCCATGGTCCGCAGCAATTGCTCCAGCCGCGAGATCACAGCCGGATCGTCGTCGCGGATCTGGAACAGCAATTCGGCCTTGCCCGGAATGATGCTCGGCGCGCCGGGATCGAGCGTCATGCGGCCGGTGGTCCAGACCGTGCGCGGGCCACAGGCGCCCGGGAACCGCTCGTCGATCGCGACGCAGAACTTGGCCAGCGCGAGGCCGGCGTCTTTCCGCGCCGCCATGCGGGTGGTGCCGGCATGGTTCTGCTCGCCGACGAAATTGATCTGGTACTGCCAGATGCCGACGATGGAGGTCACCACGCCGATCGAAAGCTTGCCGCTTTCGAGCGTGTCGCCCTGCTCGATATGCGCCTCCAGATATCCGACGTGGCGTCCCGGCTCGGCAGCGACGCGTGCGCGGCCCGAGAGCCCCATGTCGGCGAGTGCGTCGCGCATGGTGCGGCCGCTGGTGCGGTCGCGGGCGGCATCGATGTCGGCCTCGGTCACCTGTCCGACATAGGAGCGGGAGCCGAGGAAATGCCCAAAGTGTCCTTCCTCGTCGCACCAGGCGGCAACTTCGACCGCACCCTTCACGGACGGGTCGGCATTGAGCACGCGGGCCGCTTCGAGCGCATAGACGACGCCGAGAGGGCCATCGAGCCAGCCGGCGTAGTTCTGGCTCTCCAGGTGCGAGCCCGCCAGCAGCTTCGGCCCCTGCTTCGCGCTGCTGCCGAACACATTGCCGATGCCGTCGATCGCGGCGGTAAGGCCGGCGTCGGGCAGCTTCTGCACCAGCCAGTCGAGCGACTTCTTGTGCGGCTCGGAGAAGGTCGGCTTGTGCACGCCGGTCTTGTAGACGCCGATGGCACGGAGCGCATTGAGATCGGCGAGAACGCGTTGCCCATCGGCACGCGGCTTGGTGTCAGGCATGTTCGGCAACCTTCAGCGCCTCGGTGCGGATCTCCTCGACCAGCCGTTCCTTCAGCTGGACGAATTCGGGCGTGGTCTTGATCTTGTAGGAGCGCGGATGCGGCAGGTCCACATTGATCTCGGCCTTGATGCGGCCGGGGCGCGCGCTCATCACGATGACGCGGCTGCCGAGGAAGATGGCTTCCTCGATGTCGTGGGTGACGAACAGCACGGTCTTCTGGTCGCGCTCCCAGATCCCGAGCAGCATTTCCTGCATCAAGGCGCGGGTCTGGTTGTCGAGCGCGCCGAAGGGCTCGTCGAGCAGCAGGATCTTTGGATCGTTGGCGAGCGCGCGGGCGATCGCGGTGCGCTGCTGCATGCCGCCGGAGAGCTGCTTCGGCCAGTGGTTCTCGAAGCCGGACAGCCCGACCTGGCGGATGAAGGCATCGGCGATCTTGTTGCGCTCCGCCTCGGGCACGCCGCGCTCGCGCAGGCCGAAGGCGATGTTCTCGCGCACGCTCAGCCAGGGAAACAGCGTGTAGGACTGGAACACCATGCCGCGATCGGCGCCGGGGCCGGTCACCTCGCGCCCGTCGAGCGTGACGCGCCCGCTGGTCGGCCGGTCGAGACCGGCGACGATGCGAAGCAGCGTGGACTTGCCGCAGCCGGAGGGGCCGAGGATGGTGACGAAGTCGTTGTTGCCGATCGTGAGGTCAGTCGGCTCCAGCGCCCTGGTCGGCGCATTGCCGTGGCGCGCGGGGAAGGTTCGGGAGACCTGTTCGATCTTCAGCGTGGTCATGCGAGCCTCCACGGAAACAGCCAGGCGTTGAACGCCTTGAACATGAAGTCCGAGAGGAGACCGATCAGTCCGATCACGATGATGCCGAAGATGATCTGGCCGGTGTTGAGCAGCGCCTGGCTGTCGGTGATCATGTGGCCGATGCCCGAGGACGAACCGATCAGCTCGGCGACGATGACGTAGGTCCAGGCCCAGCCCAGCACCAGCCGCAGGATTTCCGCGATCTCGGGCGCGGAGGAGGGCAGCAGCACGCGCCGGATGATGCCGCGGTCGCTGGCCCCCAGCGTATAGGCCGCCTCGACCAGATCGCGCCGCGTGGTGCCCACGGTTACGGCGATCATCAGGATGATCTGGAACACCGAGCCGATGAAGATGACGAGCAGCTTTTGCAATTCGCCGATGCCGGCCCACAGGATCAACAGCGGGATAAAGGCCGAGGCAGGCAAATAGCGAGCAAAGGAGACGAACGGTTCGAGGAACGCTTCAACCGGCTTGTAGGCGCCCATCAGCACGCCGAGCGGAACCGCGATGATCGCAGCGAGCGCGAAGCCGCCGACGACGCGCCAGATCGTCATGCCGATGTCGAACAGGAAGCCTTGCTTGGCGAGCAGGTCATAGCCTTCCTGCATCATGGTCAGCGGGTTGGCGAGAAAGGTCTTCGACACATGGCCGCCGAGCGTTGCCCACGACCAGAGGGCGACGAACAGCACGAAGAACGCGAGGCCGTAAGCCACGCGCTGCTTCGATGTCACGGGATCCAGGGGACGCATCAACGATCTATCCGGGCGGTGAACGAGTTTCCGGCCCCGCCGCGAGACGGGGCCGGCAGCTCCTCAAGGGTTTACTTGATGTAGCTCGCGTCGAAGAGGTCCTCGACCTTCGGCGCGGCCTTGATGATGCCGATCTCGAGCAGGAGGTCGGCGGCGTCCTTGTTGAAGGTCAGGAAATCGCCGGCAAAGAACTTCTGGTTCGCGGCCTTGTCCTGCCAGCGCAGATATTTTGCCGAATTGCCGAACGCCTCGCCGGTCTGCTTCACGTCGGCACCCATGATCTCATAGGCCTTGGCCTGGTCCTTGGCGATCATGTCGAGCGCCTCGAAATAGCTGTCGGCGAGCGCCTTGGCAGCCTTCGGGTTCTCGGTGAGGAACTTCGGCGTGCAGCCAAAGGTGTCCATGACCATCGGATAGTCGAGCGTGGTCGCGATGATCTTGCCCTTGTCGGGCGCGGCCCGAACCGTCGACAGATACGGCTCGTAGGTCATTGCGGCGTCGTTCTGGCCGGCGACGAAGGCCTGCGCGGCCGCAGCCGGCTCGAGGTTCACGACGGTGACGTCCTTCACCGAGAGCCCGTTCTTCTTCAGCATCCAGGCCAGCGCGAAATAGGGCGAGGTGCCGGGCGCGGAAGCCGCGACGGTCTTGCCCTTGAGGTCCTTGATCGATGCGAGATCGTTGCGCACGGCCATGCCGTCGGCGCCGTAGCTCTTGTCGAGCTGGAAGATCTGCTTGGTCGCAACGCCATTGGCGTTCCACGAGATCCAGGTCTCGACGGTCGTGGCCGCGCACTGGACGTCGCCGGAGGCGATCGCGAGGTGGCGGTCCTTCTGCGGGATCTTCTTGATCGTCACGTCAAGACCATTTTTCTTGAAGATCCCAGCCTCCTTCGCCAGCGTGAGCGGCGCGAAGCCGGTCCATCCGGAGATGCCAATGCCGACCTTGACGTCGTCGGCGAGCACGGGAGTGGTGGCCGCGAGGGCAATGATTGTCGCAAAAATTGTCGAACTACGCATGATTGTCGTCCTCTTGCCGATCGATGGATTGACGTCCCTGTTGATCATTCGGTCCTGATGGACCGTTGCCCGAAGCGTTGCACGATTTGTGCCGACATCGTTCTCTCAGCCTCCCTTGAATCGGGCGACAAGGCGGTGAGAGTCACCGGGATAGAGCAGGCGCACTGCGGTGATGGTGCGCGCGCTGCGCCAGGTATAGCGGTCGATCACGAGGCAAGGCGCGCCGACGGCGATGTCGAGCGCCTCCGCCGTGCGATCGTCCGCAACGATGGCGCTGATCGTATGCTCGGCTTCCGTCCATGGGACATGATGAAGCAGCCACGAGCCGGGCGGCTCGCGCGAGAAATCCGCGGTCGCTGCATCCGGTACGGAGGACAGATCGATCAGTCGGTCCTCGACGGCAAACGGCACCTTGTCGGCGCTGTGCCGGCAGGTGATCGCAACCACTTTTCCGGCCTTCTTGACGCCAAGACGCTCGCGGTCGGCGGCGGTCGCCGCGCGCAGCTTGCGCCCGATCAGCTCGTAGCCGTAGCCGCGGCCAAGCGCGGTGATCTCGGCGCGAATGTCTGCGATTTTCAGCACCGCGGACAGATGCTGTGGCCGGCGTACGAAGGAGCCGGCGCGCCGCCGCCGTTCGATCAGATCTGCTTGCGCGAGCTCCGACAGCGCCTTGTTCACCGTCATGCGCGAGCAGCCGTAACGTGCGACCAATTCGTGCTCGAACGGGATACGATGCCCGGGCGGCCACTCGCCGGTCAGGATGCGCTTCTCGATATCGGCGCGGATGCGCTTGTAGAGCGTCGGCTGGTCGGCGGCATCGGTGGCCAGGCTCATGCGACGAGCCTCCGCACTGCCGCGTTGAAGCGTTCGCGCGCGGTCTGTCGCAGTCTGTGTCGTCCGCCTTCGACGACCTTGTGGCCGCCGGCCCAGACGCAATCGATCGCGCCGGTCCCTCCGGCAAAAATCCAACCGTCGATGGCGGCGTCGCGCAAACGTCCCGCGAGCGATGGATGTGCGGTGTCGAGCGTGACGATGTCGGCGCGTGCGCCGGGCCCGAGGCCAACCGTCGCTTGTGCCAGCGCGCGCGCACCGCCCGCGAGCGCATGATCGAACAGCGTACGTCCCGTCGAGCGGCCTGCACCGCCGGAGAGCACGTTGCGCTCGCGATGCTTGAGACGCTGGCCATATTCGAGCTGGCGCAGTTCGTCGGCTGCGCCGACCAGCACGTTGGAGTCGGTGCCCACACCGAACGCACCGCCGGCATCGACGAATTCGCGCGCCGGAAAGATGCCGTCGCCGAGACTGGCCTCGGTGATGGGGCAGAGACCCGCCACCGCGCCAGTCCTGGCGAATGCGGTCACTTCCGCATCCGTCGTGTGGGTCGCGTGGATGAGACACCAGCGTTGATCGACCGGCGCGTGCTCCAGCAGCCATTGCACCGGCCGTCGTCCCGACCAGGCCAGGCAATCGTCGACTTCCTTCACCTGCTCGGCGGCATGGATATGCACCGGCCCGCCATCCGCGAGCGGAATGATCGCCGCGAGTTCGTCCGGCGTCACCGCGCGCAGGCTGTGCGGCGCGATGCCGATATCGGCGTCCGGCAATCTGCTGATCGCCTTGCGCGATCCTGCCATCAGCGCGGCGAACTGATCGACCGAGCAGATGAAGCGGCGTTGTCCGGCATGCGGTGCGGCGCCGCCGAATGAGCCATGCGCATAAAAACTCGGCAGCAGCGTCAGCGCAATGCCGGAAGCTTCGGCGGCCTGTGCAATGCGGGCAGCCATTTCCGCGAGGTCGGCATAAGGAGAGCCGTCGCGATCGTGGTGGAGGTAGTGGAATTCGCCGACGCGGGTAAAGCCCTGTTCGAGCATCTCGACATACAACAGCGTCGCAACGGCGGCGACATCTTCCGGCGTCATCGCCAGCGCGAAGCGATACATCGTGTCGCGCCAGGTCCAGAACGTATCGGTTCTATCGCCGCGCAGCTCGGCCAGCCCCGCCATGCCGCGCTGGAATGCGTGGCTGTGCAGGCTCGCCAACCCCGGAAGCGCAATTCCATGACGCTCGTCGCCGGCGGCCGGCGCCACGCCCGGCGTCACCTCGGCGATCGCGCCGGCGGTGATCACCATCTGCACGTCATTGGCCCAGCCCGAAGGCAGGAGCGCGGAGGCGAAATGCAGTCGGGTCATGATTACACGCCGGCTGGACAGAACCGCCCCACGATTATATGTCTAGACATATAAGTCAAGCATCCCACGAAGGGACCATTGCATGGCAGAGCGCTTCGACCGGATCTGGCACAACGCCCGGCTCGCCACGATGCGGGCCGACCGTCCCGATCTCGGCGAGATCGAGCATGGCGTGATCGCCGCGCGCGGCGGCCATATCGTCTATGCGGGTGCAGCGGCGGATTTTCCTGTTGACGCCGACGCGATCAAGCGGATCGATTGCGAGGGGCGTTGGATCACGCCCGGCCTCGTCGACTGCCATACCCATCTCGTCTACGGCGGCAACCGCGCGCATGAATTCGAGCTGCGCCTGAAAGGCGCAAGCTACGAGGAAATCGCGCGCGCCGGCGGCGGCATTGTCTCGACAGTCGCCGCGACACGCAAGGCGAGCGAGGCCGAGCTCGTTGCGAGCGCGATGCCGCGGCTCGATGCGCTGATCGGCGAGGGCGTCACCACCATCGAGATCAAGTCCGGTTACGGCCTCGATATCGATACCGAGATGCGACAGCTCTCAGCGGCGCGCATCCTCGGCCGTCAGCGGCCGGTTGCGATCCGCACATCCTTGCTCGGGGCGCATGCGCTGCCCGTGGAGGCCGGCGGTGACAAGGATCGCTATATCGATCTCGTGTGTCATGAGATGCTGCCGGCGGTCGCAAAGGCCGGTCTTGCCGATGCCGTCGATGCCTTCATGGAAGGTATCGCGTTCTCGGCCGAGCAGACCGCGCGGGTGTTCGAGACGGCGAGGGGGCTTGGGCTGCCGGTCAAGCTCCATGCCGACCAGCTGTCGAACCTCGGCGGCGCAGCACTTGCCGCAAAATTCTCGGCGCTCTCCGCCGATCATCTCGAGCACACCGACGAGGCCGGCGCCGCCGCAATGGCGAAGGCCGGAACTGTCGCCGTGCTGCTGCCCGGCGCCTTCTATTTCATCCGCGAGACGCAGAAACCGCCGATCGAAGCGTTCCGCAGGCACGGCGTCCACATGGCGCTCGCGACCGACTGCAATCCCGGCAGCTCGCCGCTGACATCGCTGCTGCTCACGATGAACATGGGCGCGACGCTGTTCCGGATGACGGTGGCCGAATGCCTCGCTGGTGTCACCCGTGAAGGCGCGCGTGCGCTCGGCGTGCTCAATGAGACCGGCACGCTGGAAGCAGGGAAGTGGTGCGATCTCGCGATCTGGGACATCGAGCGGCCCGCCGAGCTCGTCTACCGCATCGGCTTCAATCCGCTGCATCGCCGGGTGTGGAGGGGACAGTGACGGAACAGGGCGCAGCGATCGTCGTCAAGCCGGGAACGGTCAGCCTCGACGATCTCGCGCGCGTGCTCAAGGGACAATCCGTCGTACTCGACCCGTCATTCTGGCCGCGCGTCGAGGCGGCGGCGGAGATCGTCGCAAAGGCAGCACACGCCGCCGCGCCGGTCTACGGCATCAATACCGGTTTTGGAAAACTGGCCTCGAAGCGCATTCCGCCCGACCAGACCGCGCTGCTCCAGCGCAATCTCATCGTCTCGCATTGCTGCGGCGTCGGCCCGGCCACGCCGGAGCCGATCGTACGGTTGATGATGGCGCTGAAGATCGTCTCGCTCGGCCGCGGTGCCTCCGGCGTGCGTCGCGAGGTGATCGAGCAGTTGCAGGCCATGCTGGCGCAGGACGTCTATCCGCTGGTGCCGCAGCAAGGCTCGGTCGGCGCCTCCGGCGATCTTGCGCCGCTCGCACACATGACGGCGGTGATGATCGGCGAGGGGCAGGCGATCGTCGATGGCAAGACTGTCTCCGGCCGTGAGGCACTCGCCGTCGCCGGTCTCGCGCCGCTGACGCTGGGTCCCAAGGAGGGACTCGCGCTGATCAACGGCACGCAGTTCTCGACCGCCTACGCTATCTCCGGCGTGCTGCGCGCGTTTCGCCTGGCTCGCGCCGCGCTTGTCACCGGCGCGCTGTCAGTCGATGCCGCAATGGCCTCGACGGCGCCGTTCCGCCCCGAGATTCAGGCGTTGCGCGGTCACGCCGGACAGATCGCTGCCGCCGCGACGCTGACCACGTTGCTCGACGGCAGCGATATCAGGTTGTCGCATCTCGAAGGTGACGAGCGCGTGCAGGATCCCTATTGCCTGCGGTGCCAGCCGCAGGTCGCGGGCGCTGCGCTCGACCTGATCACGCAGGCCGCCCGCACGCTGATCGTCGAAGCCAATGCCGTCACCGACAATCCGCTCGTCCTGGTCGAGACCGGCGAGATCGTCTCCGGCGGTAATTTCCACGCCGAACCGGTGGCCTTTGCGGCGGACGCCATCGCGCTCGCGCTGTCGGAGATCGGCGCGATCAGCGAGCGGCGCATCGCGACGCTGGTCGATCCCGCGCTCAATTTTGGTCTGCCGCCGTTCCTGACGCCCGATCCCGGCATCAATTCCGGCTTCATGATCGCCGAGGTCACGGCCGCCGCGCTCTACGCCGAGAACAAGCAGCGTGCGGCGGCCTGCTCGATCGACTCCACTCCGACCAGCGCCAACCAGGAAGACCATGTCTCGATGGCCGCGCACGCCGCGCGTCGCCTCTCGGATATGGCCGATAACCTCGCCGCCATCCTCGGCATCGAGCTTCTGGTGGCCGCACAAGGCATCACGCTGCGCGCGCCGCACGCGACCAGCGCGCCACTCGCAGCCGTCATCGCTGCGCTTCGCGAGCATGTGCCCGCGCTCGGCGCCGACCGCTACATGGCCGGCGATCTCGCCAAGGCGGCTGCGCTGATCGAAGCCGATGCGCTACCGGCCGTGGCGATCGCGGCGCTTCCAACCGATCCGTTCCCGAGACTTGACTAAAGAGGTGCTCCGCATGAACCGCCGACTGGACAATGACCGCACCATCCGCGCCCCCCGCGGCAGCGACATCAGCGCCAAGAGCTGGTTGACGGAAGCGCCCCTGCGCATGCTGATGAACAATCTCGATCCTGATGTCGCGGAGCGTCCGAGCGAGCTCGTCGTCTATGGCGGCATTGGCCGCGCCGCGCGCGACTGGGAGAGCTTTGACCGCATCACGGCGGCCTTGCGCAAGCTCGAGAATGACGAGACGCTGCTGGTCCAGTCCGGCAAGCCGGTCGGCGTGTTCCGTACCCATGCCGATGCCCCGCGCGTCCTGATTGCGAACTCCAACATCGTGCCGCATTGGGCGACGCTCGATCATTTCAACGAGCTCGATCGCAAGGGCCTGATGATGTACGGCCAGATGACCGCAGGTTCCTGGATCTATATCGGCAGCCAGGGCATCGTGCAGGGCACCTACGAGACCTTCGTCGAGGTCGGCCGGCGCCACTATGGCGGCAGCCTCGCGGGAAGATGGATTCTCACCGCCGGTCTCGGCGGCATGGGCGGCGCGCAACCGCTGGCCGCGACCATGGCGGGCGCCTCGATGCTCGCGGTCGAATGCCAGCCGAGCCGCATCGAGATGCGACTGCGTACCGGCTATCTCGATCGACAGGCTACAACGCTCGGCGAGGCGCTGGCGATCATGGAAGAGGCCGCGAAAACGAAGAAGGCGGTTTCGGTCGGCCTGCTCGGCAATGCCGCGGAGATTTTCCCCGAACTGGTGCGCCGCGGCGTCAAGCCCGACATCGTCACCGACCAGACCAGCGCGCATGATCCGATCAACGGCTACTTGCCAAAGGGCTGGACGCTCGCCGATTGGGAAGCCAAGCGCGCTTCCGATCCGAAAGCCGTCGAGCGTGCGTCGAAGACGTCGATGGTTGAGCACGTCCAGGCCATGCTGGATTTCCATGCGCAGGGCATTCCGACGCTTGACTACGGCAACAACATTCGCCAGATGGCGCAGGACATGGGCCTGAAGAACGCCTTCGATTTCCCGGGCTTCGTGCCCGCCTATATCCGCCCTCTGTTCTGCCGCGGCGTCGGGCCATTCCGCTGGGCTGCGCTGTCGGGCGATCCCGAGGACATCTTCAAGACCGACGCCAAGGTCAAGGAGCTGATGCCTGACGACAAGCATCTGCACAACTGGCTCGATATGGCCAAGGAACGCATCAAGTTCCAGGGCCTGCCGGCGCGGATCTGCTGGGTCGGCCTTGGCGACCGAGATCGCCTGGGCCTTGCCTTCAACGAGATGGTGGCACGTGGCGAATTGAAGGCGCCGATCGTGATCGGCCGCGATCATCTCGACAGCGGCTCGGTGGCGAGCCCCAACCGCGAGACCGAGGCGATGAAGGACGGATCGGATGCGGTGTCCGACTGGCCTTTGCTCAACGCGCTGCTCAATTGCGCCAGCGGCGCGACCTGGGTCTCGCTGCACCATGGCGGCGGCGTCGGCATCGGCTACTCGCAGCATGCCGGCATGGTGATCGTCGCCGACGGTACGCCGGAAGCGGCCAAGCGGATCGAGCGCGTGCTCTGGAACGATCCCGCGACCGGCGTCATGCGCCACGCCGATGCAGGCTATGAGACCGCGATCGACTGCGCCCGCGACAAGGGGCTCGATCTGCCGAGCTTGGCGAAATAGCTACGCTTCAGTCGCTCACCAGCAGCTTCGGCATCGTCATCTTCGCGCCGTCCATGAAGGTCTGGACGGCGTCGCGGACGATCGCGTCGAGATCGGGCGGGATCGGCGTCTCGTAGATGAACTTGCGGATGGCGAGATAGAAGATGCGGCCGTGCAGGCCCCAGAACAGCTCGGTCTCGCGTTCGCTGAGCGGATGGGCTTTTGCATCGGGCAGCTTCAAATCGTGGCGCAGCTCGGCCGCCGCGGGCTCGATGATCTCGCGGCGGACAATGTCGAGATAACGGCCGGTGATGCCGAACGACTTCATGCCGGAGAAGACGAAGATCCGCACCCAATTGTACTCGAACACGCGTTCGACATAGTCGAGATAGAAGCGCGTCAACCGTGCCTCGAGCGGCAAGGTTCGGTCGCGGATCATCGGCCCCCAGTCGGGCGACCAGCGGCTGAGATAGACCTCCTGGTAGACCCGCTCGATCAGCGCCTCCTTGCTCGGGAAGTGGCGATAGATCGCCGAATGCGTGATGCCCATGCGTTTGGCGAGTTCGCGGGTTTGGCCCTCGAAGCCATGCTCGGCGAAGAAGCGGATCGCCTCGTCCACGATCGCGCGCTCGCGGTCGGCCGCACGCATGTTGCGGCGCTTTGGCGCGGACTTGCTGCCTGTGTCCGTCCGCTTCCGGACCGGTCGCTTCGCTGGTTTCTGCGCTTTTCGGGCCATTTCGTCGCTGTTTAGCAATCTCAGGCTGCCTTCTTAGCCTAAAGGTGCATTTGTGACCAAATGGTCATTTCCTGTTGACCGCCTCCCGGCGGCGTGTCAGGATTTTGAGACCAGATGGTTACAAATCTGGCATCCCGGCTGATGAGCCGACGGATCTCGAGGAAACGGCGGTGAAGGCGAGGGCTTTCAGCTATTTTCGTGCTGCGACGATCGACCAGGCGCTGGATGCTCATGCCCGCGCCGGCGACGACGCGCGTTTCATCGCCGGCGGCCAGAGCCTCGTACCGGCACTGTCGCTGCGGCTGCAAGCACCGCGCTTGCTGATCGACATCACCTATATTGACGAGCTGCGCGGCGTCAGGCGTGAAGGCGGTTACTTGCGTATCGGCGCGCTGACGCGGCACTGCGAGATGCTGAGCGAGCCGCTGATCGCCGAATTCGCGCCGCTGCTGCATGCTGCTGCGCCTTTTGTCGCCCATCCCGCGATCCGCAACCGCGGCACCATTGGCGGCAGCGTCGCGCTCGCCGATCCTGCCTCCGAATTCCCGGCGATGACCCTGGCGCTCGATGCCGAGATCGAAATCGCCGGCCCTTCCGGCAGCCGGCGTGTGAAAGCCGACGACTTCTTCGTCGAGCTGTTCGAGACCGCATTGCAGCCCGGTGAGCTGATCACCGCGATCTATGTTCCGCTGTTCAAAGCTGATCAGCGTTTTGCGTTCGACGAGCTGGCGCGCCGGCGCGGGGACTATGCTCTGGTCGGGTGCGGCATGCTTGCGACTTTCACAGCCGAACGCATCGACGACATCCGCATTTCCTTCTTCTCGGTCGGCAATACACCGACGCGGGTGAAGGGCGCTGAGGCAACCCTGATCGGCTCGAACCTGGATCCTGAGCGTATCGCCGCCGCACAAGCTGCGCTCGAAGGCGATCTCGCCCCGCCGGACAGCGACGAGGTGCCGCCGGCGATGCGGCTGCATCTTGCCCGCGTGCTGCTCGGCCGCCTGCTCGGACGTCTGGGTGAGGGCGCATGAGCGGTTTTGACGAAACCCTTTTGGACGACCCCGACGAGACCGTGCGGGTCCGCTTCGTCGTCAATGGCCGCAAGGTCGCCTGCGAGGTGGCGCCGCGCGAGACGCTGGTCGATTGCCTGCGCAACGCGCTCGAACTGACCGGCACGCATGCGGGCTGCGAGATGGGGGCCTGCGGCGCCTGCCTGGTGCAGCTCGACGGCCGCGCTGTGCACTCCTGCCTGATCTTTGCAGTGCAGGCCGATGGCGCCAAGATCAATACCATCGAAGGTCTTACCGAGAGCGGCGTGATCGCCGATCTCCAGGCCGAATTCCATCGCCGCAACGCGCTGCAATGTGGCTTCTGCACGCCGGGCATGCTGGTCAATGCGCACGAGTTGCTCTCGCAGATCGCTCTGCCCAGCCGCGACGAGATCCGCGACGCGCTGTCGGGCAATTATTGCCGCTGCACCGGCTATGAGGCGATCGTCGACGCCATCGACGCGGTGGCCAAAGCGCGCAATGAAAATGGAGGCGCGACATGAGCGCGCCACTGACCTCGCTCGACCGCCCTAATTCCTATATCGGCCGTTCCGTGCCGCGCCCGAACGCCAAGCGGCTGCTCGCCGGCCGCGGACGCTATGTCAGCGACCTTCGCTTGCCGCGTATGCTCCATGCCGCCTTCCTGCGCAGTCCGCATGCGCACGCGAAGATCGTCGCCATCAATACCGAGCAAGCGCGCGCACTCGAAGGCGTGCATCTCATTGCCACCGGCGAGGACCTCGCAAAGATCTGCACGCCCTGGACCGGCACGCTCGACCACTTCAAGGGCATGACGTCGGCTCCGCAATTGCCATTGCCGCTCGACCGCGTGGTCTGGGCCGGGCAGGCTGTGGTGGCCGTCGTGGCCGAGAGCCGGGCGCTTGCGGAAGATGCGCTGGAGCTGATCGAGATCGACTATGAGGACCTCCCTGTCGTGGTCGATATCGACAGTGCACGAGAGGTTGGTGGCCCGCTGATCAATCCGGGCAGTGTCAATAACACCTGTTTCCGGGCCCAGCTCGACAATGGCGCCGTTGACGACGCGTTTGCGCAGGCCGCGCATGTGGTGGAAGAGGAGTTCTCCTTCGGCCGCCACACTGCGGTGACGCTGGAGCCTCGCGCCATCGTCGCCGACTACGATCCCGCCGCCGGTGCGCTGACCGTGCATCACGCGACGCAAACGCCCTACCAGTTCCAGGATCTCTATTCGCGCCACTACGGTATCCCCGAGGCCCGCGTTCGCGTGATCGCGACCGACATCGGCGGCTCCTTCGGGATGAAGCTGCATGTCTATCACGAGGACATGGCGGTGGTCGGCCTGTCGATCCTGCTCGGCCGTCCCGTCAAATACGTCGCCGACCGCATCGAGTCCTTCGTCTCCGACATCCACGCCCGCGACCATCGCGTCCGCGCCCGCATGGCGCTCGATGCCAAGGGCGAGATTCTGGCGATGGACGTGCTGGACCTGACCGCGATCGGGGCGTTCTCGACCTATCCGCGCACCAGCGTGGTCGAGGGCAACCAGGTGATCCGCCTGATCGGCGCGCCCTATCGTTTCAAGAACTATCGCGCCACACTGGAGGTGATCTTCCAGAACAAGGTGCAGACCAGCCAGTACCGCGCCGTCGGCCATCCCATCGCCTGCGCCGTCACCGAGCGGCTGGTGGACATGGCGGCGGCCAAGGTCGGCCTCGATCCCTTCGTCATCCGCGCGCAGAACGTTATCGCTGACGATGCCTATCCGCAGACCTCGCCGACCGGCTATCGCTTCGAGGCGCTGTCGCATCAGGCCTGCCTGAAGCGCCTGCACGAGATGATGGGTTATGAGGCGTTGCGCGCCGAGCAGGCCGATTTGCGCAAGCGCGGCATCTATCGCGGCATCGGCATTGCGGCCTTCGTCGAGATCACCAATCCCAGCCCGGCCTTCTACGGCGTCGGCGGCGCGCGCATCTCGTCGCAGGACGGCGCGATCCTCAGCCTGACGCCGTCGGGCGAGGTCCGCTGCCTGATCTCGGTCACCGAGCAGGGGCAGGGTACCGAGGCGATCATCAGCCAGATCGTGGCCGATCAGCTCGGCCTTGCGCAGGAACACGTCAAGGTCATCACGGGAGATACCGAGGTGACGCCGCATGGCGGCGCGACCTGGGCCTGCCGTGGCGCCGGCATCGGCGGTGAGACCGCGCTGCAGGCCACGCGCGTGCTCAAGCGCAATATTCTGGAGATTGCCGCGCTCATTCTTCAGGAGCAGCCGTCGGCACTCGACATCATCGATGGCGAGGTCGTCGACGCCGTGACCCGGAACCAGCGGTTGCCGATCTCCGAGATCGCGCGGATCGCCTATTTCCGCTCCGACACCTTGCCGCCCGGCACACAGGCGCAGCTCACCGTCAGTCATCATTTCGCTCCGCAGGGCTATCCCTTCGCCTTCACCAACGGCATCCAGGGCTGTTCGCTGGAGGTCGATGTCGAGACCGGCTTCATCAAGGTGCTGAAGCACTTCATCGTCGAGGATTGCGGCCGCGTCATCAATCCGATGCTGGTGGACGAGCAGCTTCGCGGCGGCATCGTGCAGGGGCTCGGCGCGGCGCTGTTTGAGGAATGCCGCTACAGCGAGACAGGTCAGCTCATGAACGGCTCGCTCGCCGACTACCTCGTTCCGATGCCGATGGAAATGCCCGACATCGTCATCGGCCATGTCGAGACGCCGACCGCCGACACCGAACTCGGCGCCAAGGGGGTTGGCGAGGCCGGCACGGCGGCGGCATCCGCCTGCGTTCTCAACGCCGTCAACGACGCGCTCACGCCGTTCGGCGCGACGATCAATTCGATCCCGATCACGCCCATAAAAGTCCTGAAAGCCCTGAAACGCTTCTAAAAAAAGTCAGTTGGAGGAAATCATGCCCAAATCCGGTTCGACCTCGACAATATCCCGCCGCACTGCGCTCGCCGGCCTCTCCGCCGGCGCCGCCCTGCTCGCCATGCCGCGGCTCGGCCGCGCCGCGGACGAGACGATTCGCATTGGCTTCCCGACGCCGCTGACCGGACCGTTCGCCGCTGAGGCGCGCGATCAGGTCAAATGCGCCGAGCTCGCCGTCAAGCTCGTCAACGACAAGGGCGGCATCGGCGGCCGCAAGGTCGAGCTCTTGGTGCGTGACGACAAGCTCAATGCCGGCGAGGCCGCGACCCGGACGCTGGAGCTGATCGAGAAGGACAAGGTCCACGCCGTGGTGGGCGCGCTTTCCAGCGCGGTGCAGCTCGCCGTCAATGAAGTCACCCGTGCCCGCGGCGTGATCTACGTGTCGATCAGCCAGTCCGACACCATCAACGAGGCCAAGGATTTCAGTAAGTATACGTTCCACGAGGCGCTGAACCCGCACATGACGACCGCTGCGGTGGCGCGGCAGACGCTGAAGAAGGGCATGAAGGTCGCCCATCTCGTTGCGGACTACGCCTATGGTCACGAGATGCTGCGTGGCTTCAAGCGCGCGCAGACGGCGATCGGCGCCGATACCGTCGGCGAAATTCTTCATCCGTTCGGCGCGGCCGACTATTCCACCTTCATGCCGCGCCTGATGTCGATGCGGCCGGACGTGCTCTGCATTTCCAATTTCGGCCGCGACCAGGCTAACGCGATCAAGCAGGCGGTGGATTTCGGCGTCAAGCAGCAGATGAAGATCGTCGTGCCCGTCATCCTGCACAACCAGCGGCTCGCGGTCGGCCCTGACGTGTTCGAGGGCGTGGTCGGCGGTGCCAATTACTATTGGGGCCTGGAGCCGCAGAGCAAATCGGCGGCCGCTTTCAACGCGGCGTTCAAGGCCGCCAATGGCGGTGCGATCCCGACCGATTACGGCGCCTACGGCTATTCCGGCGTCGGATCGCTGCTGGCAGCCATGCAGGCCGCCGGCGGCACCGACACCGACAAGGTCGTCGATGCCCTCGAGAAGCTGCAATATGACTTGACCAAGGGCCCGCAGCATTACCGCAAATGCGACCACCAGTCGGTGCAGTCGGTGCTGGTGCTGGAGTCCAAGAAGAAGTCCGCGATGGCGAACGACAACGACCTGTTTGCGATTCTCGCCAACGACACCGGCTCCGATGATATGCTGCGCAGCTGCAGCGAGCTCGGCCACGCGACCTGAAGCCTCAACCGATGGACCTGTCGCTGATCATCATGCAGCTTCTTTCCGGGATCGCCCTTGGGGCGGTCCTGGTGATCACTGCGCTTGGACTGACCATCGTGTTCGGCATGCTCGGGGTGGTCAATTTCGCCCATGGCGCGCTGTTTATGATCGGAGCCTATGCGGGGCTGTATCTGGCGTCGCTCACCGGCAGTTTCTGGTGGGGATTGCTGCTCGCTCCCATCCTGATCGGCGCGTTCGGCATGCTGATCGAGTTCGTCCTGATCCGAAGACTTTATGGACGCTCGATCGACGATCCACTGCTGCTCACTTTCGGCCTCAGCTACATCCTGGTCGAGGGCGTGCGGATCGTGTTCGGCAGCGACGGCATTCCGTTTCCGACCCCGCCGCAGCTCGTCGGCGTGCTCGATCTCGGCATCGGCTTCTTCCCGCGCTATCGCCTGTTCGTCATCGCGCTGGTGGCGGTGGTGCTGCTGGTGCTCTGGCTGACGCTGGAGAAGACCCGCATCGGCCTCATTGTGCGCGCGGGCGCCCGCGATCCCACCATCATGCAGGTGCTCGGCGTCGATATCGGCCGGGTCTGGCTCGCGATTTTTGGCCTTGGCGTCGGACTTGCCGCGCTCGGTGGTGTGCTCGCGGGTCCCATGCGCAGCGTCAATCCGGAGATGGGCTCGCTGGTACTGGCGGAGGCCTTCGTCGTGACCGTGATCGGCGGGCTCGGCTCGATCGTCGGCGCAGTCGTCGCCGGCCTCATGGTTGGCATCTCCATCAGCCTGGTGGCGCTGTTCGCACCTGAAATGGCGACCATCGTGATGTTCGCGCTGATGGCGATTGTGCTGCTGATCCGCCCGCAAGGCCTGTTCGGCGTGAGAGGGAGGACCGCGTGAGGTCACCATCGAACGGCGAAGCGGTCGCCAAGCCCTCGTCCCGCGGGCTCGGCTGGATTCTCGAGCAGCGCGTCCTGCTCTCCATCGCGGTGCTGGCCGTGCTGCCATGGCTGCTGCCGTCGCAGGCGCTGGCCGTCAACGTCCTGATCTACGGCGTCGTGGTGATGGGCTACAATCTGCTGTTCGGCTACACCGGGCTGCTGTCGTTCGGGCAGGCGGCGTTCTTCGGCGCGGGCGCCTACTTCACGGGTATTGCGATCGGCCGCTACGGCGTGCCCTGGTTCGCCGCGGTGCCGATCGCTGTGCTTCTCAGCACCGGCCTTGCCGCCGCAATCGGCATCGTCTCGACGCGCACCCGCGGCATCTATTTTTCCATGGTGACGCTGGCGCTGGCCCAGCTCGTCTACTACGTCGCGCTGCAAGCCTCGTCCTTCACGGGCGGCGAGAACGGCCTGCGCGGCTTCACCGTCGACCGCATCAGCCTGTTCGGCTTCCCCGTCAATTTCCTCGACCCCGTCAACAAATATTACGTGCTGATGGCCTTCGCGGCGCTCGCGATGTGGTTCCAGTCGCGGATCCTGAACTCACCGTTCGGCGCCGTCATCGAGGCCATCCGCGAAAACGAGCAGCGGGCGCGGGCGTGCGGCTATGACGTCGAGCGGAGCAAGCTGATCGTGTTCATGCTGTCGGGTGCGATCTCCTCGCTTGGCGGCTGCATGCTGGCGCTGCACCTGTCGATCGTACCGCTCGACCTTTTGCACTACCAGACATCGGGCATGATCGTGATGATGGTGCTGCTCGGCGGCGCGCGCAGCTTCTTCGGGCCCTTCGTCGGGGCTGCGAGCTTCCTGATCCTGGAGGATGTCATCTCGCTTTGGACGCCGCATTGGCAGATTTTTGTCGGCGCGATCTTCGTGCTGTTCGTGCTGTTCCTGCCCAAGGGGATCTGGGGAACGCTGCTCGACACGCTCGGCATCGGAAAGGCGCGGCCATGAGCGGCGAACTGCTTCGCGTCGAGGGGGTCGGCAAGCGTTTTGGCGGCTTCGTCGCGCTCGAAGACATTACCGTGTCCTTTGCGGCGGGACAGCTCACCTCGATCATCGGGCCGAACGGCGCTGGCAAGAGCACCTTCTTCAACATCCTCTCCGGCGCGCTGGCCCCGACGTCGGGCACGCTGCACTTCAGGGGACGCGAACTGAACGGCCTGCCGCAGCACCGCTTCGTGCATCAGGGCATCTCGCGCTCCTACCAGATCACGAACATCTTTCCGGACTTGTCCGTGCACGAGAATGTGCGCGTAGCGGCCCAGGCGCTGACCGTGAGCTACGACATCTGGCGCAACCGCGCCCGGCTGACGGAGCTGAACGCGCGCGCCGACGCGGCGCTTGAGGCGGTCGGGACTGCTCGGCAAGCGCGCCGACTTAGCAAAATTCCTCTCGCACGGCCAGCAGCGCGCGCTGGAGATCGCGATCGCGCTGGTCTCCGAGCCCGAGCTGCTCCTGCTCGACGAGCCCACCGCCGGCATGGGGCCGGAAGAGACCAAGGACATGGTCGCGCTGCTCGAACGGCTCGCGGAGAAGCGCACGGTGCTGCTGGTCGAGCACAAGATGAAGATGGTGCTCGGCCTGTCCAAGCGTGTCGTGGTGCTGCATCACGGCCGTCTGCTGGCGGACGGCGCGCCCGACGAGATCAGGAGCAACCCGGAAGTCCGGCGGGTTTACCTCGGACAGAGTGAAGGCTATGGCTGAGACCGCGCTGCTCGAAATCGATGACCTCCACGCCTGGTATGGCGCAAGCCATATCCTGCACGGCATCTCCCTGCACGTGAAGGAGGGCGAGGTGGTAGCTCTCGTCGGCCGCAACGGCGCCGGCAAGACCACGACGCTGCGGGCGATGATGGGTCTGATGCCGAAGGCGACCGGCCGCGTGCGCTTTGCGGGCAGGGAGCTGCTGCCGCTCCGCGCTCATCAGCGCTTCCATCTCGGTTTGGCCTATGTGCCGGAGGAGCGCCGCATCGTTCCCGGGCTCTCCGTGCGCGAAAATCTCCGCCTCGGCCTGGTCGCGGCCGGAAGCGAGATCGAGGAGCGCGCCGCGATCGACGAGATCGCCGAAACCTTTCCGCGCCTGAAGGAACGCCTCGATCAGGAGGGCGTCACGCTTTCGGGCGGCGAGCAGCAGATGCTCGCGATCGCCCGCGCGCTGATCGCAAAGCCCAAGATGATCCTGCTCGACGAGCCCTCGGAAGGCATCATGCCCGTCCTGGTCGAGGAGATGGGCGTGCTGTTCCGCCGCCTGCGCGACGAGGGCAAGACACTGCTGCTGGTCGAGCAGAACGTCGAATGGGCCCTGCGGCTGGCCGACCGCGCGGTGATCATCGACCAGGGCGAGGTCGTGCATCAAAGCAGCGCCGCGGCGCTGCTGGCGGACAAGGACATCCAGGAGCGTTATTGCGCGGTGTGACGGCCGCGGAGGGCCGCACGCCAGCAGGTCATCCGAGCAGCTTGCCGAGCTCGTTGAGCTTTGCGATCGCGGCCTTGCCGACCTCGGTGATGTTCTTTTCCGCGCGCGCGGCGAGCTCGCGATCGGCCTCGAAGCCTTTCCTGGCGGCATTGACGCTTTCGCGGATCTGGCCGCCCACATTGGGGTCGCCGATCGCTTTCTTCACCGCACCGTCGTCGAAGGCCTTGACGGTCTGCTCCTGATCCTCGAGCCGCGCGTTGCTGCCGGCCTCGGTCTCCTTGAGCGCGAGGCCGAGCGCCTCATCCAGGAGTTCGTGCAAGGCTGCGAGCGGACCCTCGGTGGCGGAGCTTGTGGTGCTGACCTTGAAGCCCGGCGTATCCGGCACGAACAGCACGGTGCCGCGCGCGAGCCTGTTCAGATCGGCATGCGGATTGGCCTCCTGCAAGGCTTTCAGCGCAGCCTCGCCGCGAACCTGGCTCAGATTGGCATGCAGCAGCTTCTCGCTGACAGCCTTGAGTTTCGTCTCGTCTCCAACGATGAAGGTGCGCATCGAAATCTCCGCGAATTAGCCGATCACGTTGAGTGGCGCCCACGGCGTGTTGGCAATGCCGCCTGGGATGATGATGGTGCTGGTTGTAATGTTGCCGATCACGGTCACTGCCCGCGCGCCGGTGAGGCGGATCGAGCTTTCGCCGCCGCGCACCCGGTTCGTGCTTATGATGGCGACCGCGCTCTCCAGCGAAACGGCGACGCTTTTGCTGCCGGATTCCACCCGGTTGTCGTTGAACAGGCATTCCTGGCCGGCCACGACCAGAACGGCGGGGGCTGGCCCGCGCGCGGACAGCATGTTGCCGATGATGCCGGCGCGCGCGCCCTCGGTGTCGTTGGCGGCAAGGCTTGCCCTGACGAACGCACAGTCGGCGCCAAGCGCGAGGATCCGCCCGTCGCCGAGCCGGATCGCGACCTTGTCGCCGGCCTGTCCGAACGGCACCTTCGGATTGACCTCCGCCGTGGTGAGCGCGAACCAGTTGCCGTCCGAATTGTCCACGCCCGGCGTGAGGTCGCGCTGCACGCTGTTGTGATTGACCTCGATCTGGGTCTGCGGCGCGCGCAGCATGATGCCGGCGCTGGTGCCGACAAACCCCTTGGCGGGCGCGACCTCGACGATCTCGTTGCCGCTCACGCGCGGGCGGTTGACGCCGAAGGTGACGACGCCGGCGCGCAGTGCCGACTTGACCGCCGTCAGGCCGATCGCGCGAACCAGATTGCCCGCAATCGTCGCGCTGTCGGCGCGGATCACCTCGATGCCGACCACGGTGCCGTTCTCGCTCTCGGTGACCGGCTCGATGTTGCGGATGTGGTTGTTCTCGATCGAGACGGCTGCGGCGTCGGTCGCGCCGCCGAGCATGATCCCGGCGCCGCAGGCGTCGATCGCGTTGAGCTTGATGATCAGGTCCTGTGCTCCGGCAATCACCTTGATTCCGGCCGTGCCGAAGCCGTGGATCTGGTTGGCGAGGATATGCGCGGTGGCGGTGCTGCGGCGGTCGAGCCCGGGGATCAGCCCGATGCCGACGTGATCGCCGGGCGACCAGTTGCGCAGCTGGTTGCGGTCGATCCACAGCCCCGCCGCGGCGCATGCGATACCGTTGGCCGTGACGTTGCAACTGTTGCCGTCGATCGCCAGCGAGGCGCCGGGAAGCGCAAGGCCCTGCGCGGCGATGGCGGTGTCGGTGCAGCCGATGATCTCGTTATGCGCGATTCGCGTGGCGAGCAGATGCAGCACCTCGTCGGCGAAGGCGATCGCGCCGCGCTGGCACAGCAGGACGTTCTCCTCGATGGTCACCGCGGCCGTCAGCAGGAAGCCGGCACCGTTCTCCACGCCCTTGAGCGCGCCGCCCGCAATCCCAACCGGCGCGAAGATTGCGTTCTCGGCGAGCTTTACAGCGCCAACCACGCCGCGCAGCACCACCGCCGGGAGCTGTGCATTCTCGGTGCCGAGTGCCGCGATGGCGAGACGGGTCAGGCCGAGGCCGATGCAGGTCGAGACGTCGATGGTGGGATCGCGTGCGAGCGAAAGGATCGCGAGGTCCTCGATTGCGATCGCAAAAGAGTCCTGGATGACGAAGGCGCCGGTCGGCGCCACCAGCAGCGTCGCCGGGCCCTTGCCGGTGATGCGGACCGATTTCGCCTGGTTGATCGCCACGGCCTCTTTGAGCACGTAGCGGCCTGGGCCGAGGCAGATGGTGCCGCCGGTCTCGCGCACCTTGTTGACGGCGTCCTGGATGGTGAAGCTGCCGCTCTCGTGCTGCTCGACGGTGACACAGGCCGTGCAGGCACAGTCGTGGCCTTCGCCTTTCGGCGGCCAAGGGTGGCGGCAGTCGGTGACGCTCTTGGCATCGACATCCCAGATGCCGAGCCGTGCATAATGGTGATGGATCCCGCGCGGCGGGGTGCGGTCGAGCAACTCGACGCTGGCATCCCCCGTGCGCGCGGCGAAGGCCCACCAGTCGCCGGCACGACAGCCCGCAGCCCCGGTCGAATCGAAGCTCACGGTGACGCCGTCCTCGAGCAGGACGGTCGTGCCCGCGGCCGGCACCTTGATCACGCCGGTCGATCCGGCGGCATCGAGATCGCCGATCTGCACCGGCGTGCCGCTGGCATCGGTCCGGAACACCTTTCCCTTCTGATCCCAGCGGCGCACTCGCAAATTGGTCTGCTTCGGCCAATCGCTGTTGGGGAATCCCGGCGGCAGCATCAGGGCCGGCAGTGCCGGCGTGAAGCTGATGCGGCGGGTCGCCTCGGTGACGGTGATGCGGCGCATCTCGCCGGCCTTCTGCGAGAACTCCCTGGGGTCGTCGATGATCTCGACCCAGTCGCCGGTGTTGAAACGCAGCACGTCGTCGCGCCCGAGGCTGTCGAGCTCGAGTTCGGTGGCTGAGATCATGCTGGCGACGCGCGAGCCGACGCTGGCATTTTCGCGCGACCATTTGAAGGTCGCAGTGCCGCCGGGCTGGCCGGGGTCGTGGATCTCGATCCGGTAGAGCTGGTTCTCGAGGCCGCGGAAGCCGCCGGTCGGCGGCAGCTCGCAGGGGTCGGTCACCGGAGCTGCATCAAACGTGCCTGTCGTGAGCACGCCGGTCGATGGCGCGATCACTGTGCTCCAACCCGGCATGTCCTCATCGGGCGTCGCGCAGCTCGTGTTGGCGCCGGCATCGGTGTCGAGCACACGCACCTGCCACGCCGTCTGGAGCCGCGAGCTGGTCTCGACGCCGACGGCGATCTCGACCAGTTCCGGCCGCTCGAGCCAGGTCAGCTCGCGCTCCCAGACGTCGAGATAGACGAGATGGCGACCGGCCGTCGGCAGCGGCGGCCGCACCGCATCCGGCAGATAGGGCTGGGTCTCATAGGTCAGCTTGTCGGTGAAAACAGTCTCGGCCATGAGATCGTCGAACAGGCGCTTGTCGGGATCGGCAAGGCCGTGGTTCTCCGCGAGCAAACCGTCGACATAGAGCCGCCCCTTGCCGATTTCGAGCGTATTGCCGGCAACGCCGAGCTTGAATGCATCCGGGGTCGTCGAGGACACCGTATCGCGGCCGAGAATGTCGCTGGCGAGCGCCCGCAGCCTGCGATCGAGGATCGCCATCAACTCGTTGGCATCGCCGTCCAGCAGCACCGCGCCCTGTTTCAGCTCCACGCCGGCGAAGTCGAGCAGCGGGTCGAGACGAACGCGTGAGAAGTCGGCACCCATGATAGCCTCCGATGCACTCGGTCAACTCGCGAAGAACAGGCCCGCGTGCAGCCCGAAACGTAGATATTCATCGAGCCGCAGCCTGAGATTGGCCTCGCGCTGCGGCTGGAATAATGCGTTGAGAACGCCGATCTCGCTGTCATTGTCGCCGCCGGCGCGGATCGTGAGGCTCGTGGCGCGGCGCAGCTGCCCGTAACCGGGATCGCCATAACGCAGCGAGGTGAACAGCGGCAGCGCCGTGGGCGCCGTGTCATTCGGCACGCAATGGAAGCGCCGCGGCGTGATCGAACCCGCGGGCACGTAACAGAAGCGGACGCAACCTTCCTGGCGACGCTGGACCAAGAGCGGCGCGATCCACGTTTCCGCGGGCTTTGGACCAAGCTCTGCGAACAAGATGGTGTTGGAGGCGAGCTTCAACAGTTTCGTGTGAACCTTGCCGATGACGGTGCATTGGGCGACCGTCAGTTCGGCGCCGGGGCTGCCCGCGGCATCGGCGGCAAAGGCGACGTTCGCCGGCGCGCCGGCATCGATCATGCAGTCGGTCAGCGTTACCTCGGCATCAGTGACGGCGCGGATAGGGCCGACGACGCAGTGCTCCAATGTCACTTTGGCGAAGGGATGCTCGATGATCAGGCTCGGCTCGCCCGGCGAGGTCGGACTGCCGTCCCCATTCAGGGTCAGTCCGGGCACCAGCGTGCAATCGCGCAGCAGCAGCTCCCGCGGCTCGACATCGGCAAAAGCCGCCAGCCGCAACGCGCCGCCCGATATCACGAGCCCGTCGAGCGTGAGGCGACCACGCGCGCCGATGTCGAGCGTGATCTCGCCGCCCGCCGCCAGCAGCGGGCGGGTCTGGTCATGGGCGGCGACCACAACATGGTGCGGCGTGGCATCGCCGGTCACGTCGTCGACGACAAAGGTCGGCGTCTCCTTGTAGGTCAGGCTGTCGCCGATGATGAGGCGGCCACCGGTCCTGATCAGATTGAGCTTGGCCTGCCACGCGCCTCCGGCATCGACTGCCTGCTCGTTGCCGATATCGCCCGCGGCGGGCACGCGCGGATACTCGCCGCCGCCGATCTGCCGCGCAGTGCCGTAGTGGAATGTCGCAAGCAGCGGTCCGTCGGCGGGATTGCCGAGCAGCACACGGCCACGCTCGGGATCGAAGCCGATCGTGCCCGCCGTCACCTGCGCCTCATGGGCCCAGCCGATGACATTGCCGCCGCCATCGAGAATGTCGCGGAGATCGCAGACCCGCACCTTGGCCGTCGGCATCGGGATGGGCGGGGTGCCCGGCGTGAAAAACACCAGGCTCTCGCCGTCGCCATAATCGCCCTCGCGCTGTGCGTCCGGCTGTGCGGTTGCCTGTGCGGCGCGCACCCCCATAGCCATCAGCCGCACCGACAGCGGCTCCGGCGCGTTGACCGGCTCGGCGAGATGGGAGATGTCGGACTCGGCCTGCGCGAATCGAAACAGCCGCATGTCCGCGCCGAGCGGGTTGAGACGGAATTTCCGGCCGGTCGCGTCGCCGGCGTCAGGCGTCAGCGGCACCGCCGTGAGCGACAGCGACAACAGCCGCCACAGGAAGATGCCGATGTTGGGAATGTTGTAGCGGCCGGCGCCGGTTTCCGGCCGCCGCATCTCGGCGGTGTGCGCGATGCTGTTGAAGGCGCCGTCACGCCGGAACAGCGCCGCCGTGTCGCGCAGATTGCAGGTCGCGGGCGCATGCAGTCGGATGTGCTTCATGTATTGCGTGGTGGCGAGCTGCTCGAAAAATTCGACCGCATGTGCCGGCCAGCCGGTGACGTCCTGCGCGAGCTCTTCCAGCATCAGCGCGGTGCCCTTGCGGCGGCGGAAGGCGATGGTGTCGGCGACTTCGGCACGCGGCGAGGTCAGCTCGGTGCCGAGCCCGCGCAGCGGCCGGTAGCCGATGAGATCGCCGATATAGGGCGTCACCCACTCGGCGCAGGTTTCGATGAACTGGTCGTCGTAGAGCTGGTCGACGGACTCTTCCAGCGTGGCGAACTCGCGCGCAATTGCCGCCAACAGAGCCTGGAGCGGACCGGCCTTTGCCGGATCGCCCGCAAGCGCGGCGTCGCGCAATCGGTGCAGCGTCGGCAGCAGGCTGTAGAGCCGTTCGGGGGTGAGGCTGTTCATGCCATCTCCTCCAGGAGGTCGAACGGCGCCGGGTTCAATGTCAGTAGCTCGCTCGGCTTCGCCACGCCCTGGTCGACATGCATCCGCGAGGCGAGCAGGCGGACCTGGCGCGAGGGAATGGTCTGCGCGAAGGGCGCCGTGCCGCCATAGAGCTGGACGAGATCGACAGCGACGACGCCGGGCACCGATTGTGCCGCCGCGATCACGTCGGATTGCTGCACCGGTTGGCCGAGCTCACGCGCGTCGAAGGCGAAGTGCGCGCGTAGCGCCGCCTCGACCGCGGTGAGCACGGCCTTGGCGTCGAAATCGGGATCGCGCTTGACCTTCAATCCGATCCGGAAGGTGCCGGGCCGGTAGGGCAGCAGCACGACGGCGACATGCGGATCGCCGCCGGCCTTCAGCGCAGCGAGCAAATTGGTCCACACCGGGCTTGTCGAATTGACGGGAGCGCCGAGCGGCCCCGCGATCGTGATGGCGATGGTCTTTCCGCGCGGCAGTTGCAACACCTGCGCCTGCGCCTTGGCAATGCCGGTGAAGGCGCGGGCAAAATCCTCATAGTCAAGGACGGACACGACGCGGCCGAGCGTGCGTGCGCCGAGCGGCATGCTGCGTCGCGCCGCATCCGCCGGCTCCGGATCGTTGCCGCCTTCGGCCGCGAACGGGTTGCTCACGCCCTTGAGGCCGAGCGGGCGCGACAGCAGTTGGCCCAGCGTCTCGGCGCGAACATTGCCGGCGACACCGATGCCCTTGCGGTAGGTGGCGCGGATGTTGTTGAGCCCGCTCGGCAGCCGCGCGCCGCTGACGCCATCGCCGAACTTCACGAGATTGCGCCCTTGCTCGTCAATATCGAGCGCAAAGACGCGATCGGTGGCGACTGTGCCGAACAGCGTCGCGCGCTCGTGCCATGCGATCTCGCCGACCCGCAGCGTCAATTCGCTCGCGGCACCGCTCTCATTGGCGGCGGCGCGATAGGTCAGCGGTACCTGCTTCAGCTCGAATTGCTGGAACGGCTGGGCCGCATCGCCCGAGCCGAGGATCTGAGTCACCGTCTCGCCATGCGAGGCCGGCACCACATTGCCATGAACGACGACGCTGCCGCGCTCGAGGCTGCCGGCGAGCGGCGGATCTATCTGAAGCATGCAGCGGCCGGCATCGACAGCCTGGGCGGATACGAGATTGGCCTGCACGACAACAGCCTTGCCGTCGGAGACGCGATTGCCACGTACGATCAGTCGTCGCCCTGCAATGAGGCCATCGGCACTGACGGCTGCAGGGATGCTGCTGCCGGTCGCGGCATCATCGACGGCGTAGGGCGCAAGCGCGAGCTGCTCGGACTGCACGAAGGCCGTGATGCGACGAACTTGGTCCTGATAGCGGTCGTAATGGGAGCCGCGCAGTTGCAGCCGGGTGACCTTGCCGGCCAGCGCGAACTCCGCGCGCGACGTCTCTTCCGCATCGGCGATCTGGTAGACGTCGAGATGCGGGCCGAGATCGAGGATGACATCCGACTTGCCGAAGGCCTTGATGATGACCTGGATGGAGCCCCTGGCTGCCATCGAAAGCACGACGTAACCGCCGGCGCGGACCTCGGAATAGACCGTATCGAGATCAATGAAACCGCCGCCCTGGGCCGAGCCCATCGGCGAGATCGTGTAGTCGGGCCACTCCGGCGCGTCACTCCCGCTCGGATAGTTGTTGCGAAAGTCCGTCGACATCGACTTCCACATCGGCGCGTTGTGGCCGAAGGGTGCTGCCCGCTTGCGCAGCGCATAGACCTTCGAGTTCTGGGCGGCCGTGACCCCGGAAAGACCGGCTTGCCAGGTGATCTTGGTACGATCGAAATCCGATTGCAGCTCGACACTGTCGATGAAGCGGAAATCGCAGTTGCTGTCATTCGTACCGGGATTGAAGGCGTCACCGACGATCAACAACGCATCACCCGGCTTCAGATTGTTGCGCTGGCCGGCAAGGTACATGACCGTGTCGCCTTTGTCCGGCCGGCGTGTCTCCGCCAGCCACGGCCGGATCGCATTCCAGGCCGGCCGTGCGGCGTCCAGTCGCTCGACCGTTTCGAAGGTCTGCGGCTTCTCGTCCGGTCCCGGCACGCTCTGCACCTTCGTGCCGATCTCGATCGACACTTGCGCGGGCACGCCGGTGACGAAGCTGCCCGGCTCGGGCGACAGTTTTGGTGGCGGCGCGGGCGGCGTTTCCAGCGTGAAGGCGAGCCATGTCTCGGCGGCGACGCCGGGCCGCAGGCGGTAGCCGATCAGCCGGCCCATCTCCTGGAGCGAGACGCGCTCCAGCGCAGTGCGGAGATAGGATTCGTTGGCGATGCGCTCCTGGTAGAAAGTGAGCACGTCGGCAGCGCAGGCGAACGCATCGATCAGGCCGATGGTGAAATCGTCATCGGCGCGGCTTTGCAGCTTGCCGAGCGGTGCGAACGCGGCAGAGGACAGCGCGGCGTGCAGGCTGTCGCGGAACTGGGCGTAGTCACCGACGCGGTAGGCGATGGCGGAGAGGCCGTAGCGGTTCGAGATGCCTTGCGGCGTCTCGGCTTCGACACCGGCGCAGCAGCCGCAGCTCTCGCTGCCGGCAGGCAGGGCATGAGGCTTGATGGTTGGAACCGGTAGCGTCATTTGCCGCCTCCCGCCTCGATGATGAGCCGGCCGCGCTCGCGGAAACTCGGATTATTAGCGAGCTGCGCGATCTCGAGGCTTCCGATCGGGATCACCTCGTCATCCAGCGAGGTCGCGAGCGGCGAGATCAGCCGCTGGAATTTTTCCGCCTGCACCGCCTCGACGCCCTCGACCGCTTGTGCGGCCGCGATGATGCGGCTGAGATAGACGGGATCGCCGAAGGTGAAATTGTCGGGATGGAACAGGCCGAGCGTGCCGTCGGGCAGCACCGCGCTCGACAGCACCGTCCGCACGGCCTGCGCGACATCGGCGCGGAAATAGTCCGGCTTGACGCAGACATGCAGTGTGACGTCGAGCGGCACATAGCGCGGCGGTCGTACGTCGAGGTCGTAGCCGGCCATCCTGAACCGCTCGAGATGGTTGCGCAGCTGGGTGGCGAAGGGCGCGTCGACCGCGCCGCCGCCGAAGCGGTCGGGCGTCACGAACACGGTGTGCCAGCTTCCGGTCCAGCGGAATGTTGCGGCCGCGCGCTGCACGTCGGCGCGTCGCTCACTGGCGGCGGCGTAGTCGGCCGCCGTCACCGCGCGCTCCTGGGTGCGGAACGCCTGTGGGGCATCGCGGCGCGCGGCTTCGATGTCCTCGGGCTCGACGCCGCCGGATGCGGGAAGCGGATTGCGCACGGCGGTGAACACGCCATTCGTCGCGCTGACGATGTGCGCTATGGCATCCGCACCGACATTGCCTGCCGTGCCGTTGCCGATCCGGTAGGTCGCCATGAACGCGGTATCCTCGGCCGGACGCTTCCCGAGTAGGCCGTCGCCGAAACGCAGCAAGGCGCGGCTGTGATGGTCGATCTCGACGACGACATGGGGTGCATTTCCGGCGCTGTCGATGAGATCGCGCCGCGGCAGCCAGTGTTCGGTGATGCCGGCAACTTGTCCGGTGAGATCGACGATCGCAGGCGTGGCGTCGCGCGGCGACAAGAGGCTGAACGCACTCGCCGCCCACCACGGCTTGTCCTTGCTGACGGGAACGGCGAGCAGCGCGCCGAGATCGAAGGATTGCGTCAACGGGCTGTTTGCCAGCACCGGGCGGAAGCGCGGCGGCAGCATGACGTCCGGGGCCGACGTGCAGCAATCCCCCGGCGCAGATGATGCCTGCTTCAATGTCGCGCGCGGCATCACGCCGAGCTGTTCGGGCGGCAGCGTGCGGCCGTGATCGACGAGCACGATGTTGCCGCGCGCAACACTGATCGCGAGCTCGGGGCGATCCTCCACCGTCAGGCAAAGCGGGAAGGGCAGTGCGTCGGCCTCGCTCCAGGCGATCTCGGTGACGTCGACCGGGCCGTCGACCGGGGGCTCGTCGAACAGCCCGCCGGACGGATCGCTCGCAAGCGTCCTCTCGGTCAGCCGCACCGCGCAGCGATGGCCGGGATCGGCATCGGCGGTAGACAACGTCGTTGGGCTGATGACCTCCTCGAAGATCAGGATGTCGCCGATGGCGAGCGTATCAATGTGGCCGCGCAGCGTCGCGCGTGTGGTGCCGCGCGGCAGGCAGCATCCGTTGTTGCCCCAGGCATAGAACGCGAGGCTATTTTGCTGCTGATCCAGCTCGGCGGGCGCGACCGTCTCGAACATCTCGGCGCCGCCTTCTATCGCATCACCGAGCGCGCGCGAGCCCGGCGTCAGCACCACGTCCAACCCGGGCACGCGGGTGAGCAGCTGCGTCCCCTTGGGCAGTGCGATCTTCTGCCCATTCACGTCGAAATGGACGAAGGCGCGGGCGTTGCAGCCCTCGTGCAGGTGATAGTCGACCAGCCTCGCATGGCGCCGCACCGAGATGCGCTGCCGCGCGGTGGCGAGATAGGCTTCGTTGGCGACTGCATCCTGGCGATAGGCGAGGTTGTCGGCGGCATAGGCGAGCAGCTCGACCAGGGTCACGCCGAGATCGGCCGCCGAACGCTCCTGCCAGCCGGGCACGAGCAGGCTCAGCCTGTCAAGCATCAGCCGGCGAAAACCCTGATAGTCGCGCGCGAGATAGTCGATCTCCGGCCTCAAACGCGGCGCGGGCGGGCACGGCGCGGTGTCCGCGCAGTCATAGTCCGAGGGGCATTCGACCTTGCAGGTGAAGTCGATCGCCGACAGCTTCGGATCGAACCCGGCCGGCGGCAGGGCCGAGCCGGAATTGGCGAAGATGCCGAAATTGTAGATCGAATAATCCCCGCTGCTGTCGGTCCGGACGACCAGCGTGCGGGCGAGATCGTCGACAGTGTCGACCAGACCGGGCTCAGCCTGCACCGGCAGCGCGTCGGCCGGTGCGCACCAGACCACGCCGACGGTCGCGATCCGCTCGCCACCGGTGATGCGCAGATTGTCCGGCGAGAGCGTGAAGCCGGAATGCAGCAGCCGCACCAGCAGGGTCTGTTGCCGCGGCGCGCCGGGCGGAGAAGCGAGGTCGAGCACCTCGATGAATGCGATGGCGTTGGCGCTGCCCTTGGCCTCGAGCACCTCGAGCCGGCGCGGATCGCAGCAATGTTGCTTCATGCCGCGCCTCCTGGAACCGCAAAGCTCGCGACGTGGCTGGTGCGGTCGGCCAGCACCACGTAGCGGATCTCGACCCGCAGCACGGCGTCGTCATTGATCACCTCGACCGAGGTGACGGCGATCAGATGCGACAGGTGCTGATGCAGCGCGGCCTGGGCCAGCATCTGCGTCGTCGCGGCGAGCGTCACCGAGTTGGGCTCGAACACCAGCGCCAGGAGTCCTGCGCCGAAATCCGGCCGCATCACCCGCTCGCCCTGCATCGTGAACAGCACCTGCTCGATTAGGTCGCGGATGTGATCGGGGCGGCCGGTCGTGGCCGTGCGGCCCTGGTCGTCGAAATGATAGGGGAAGTCGAGTTCGCTGCTCACGCCGTCCTCCCCTCAGGTTGCCAGTACGCGCGTCTGCGCCACGACGGGCAGCATCGGCGTGCCCGTCGGCGTGCAGACGGATTGCCCCATCATGGTCGCGGCCGGTGCGCCGCCGATCATCACCCGCGCCGCGCCCATCACCATCTGCGCCGTGACGCAAGGCGGTGCCGAGCCGGTGAGCGAGCAGGCCACGATCGCATAGGGGCTGGTGAGATTGACCGCGGGCTGGCCCGACAGCATCACACGCGGGAACGGCGCGACCGGCGTTGCCTGTCCGGCATGGCTGCACAATACCGTGGCGCCGAGATGCAAGACGGGAGCGGGCATGTGCGTCTCCTAGATCACGGTGAGCGCGCCGAGATTCACGTCGACGGTCGGTCCGGTCATGGTGATGACCGCGCCTTTGCCGTTGGAAATGGTGATGCCGACGTCGCTGACCGAGATCATCGCGCCCGTCGTGGTCTGCATCAGGATGCCGCCGGTCGGGCCCGGCACGTCGCTGATGGTGAGACCGTTCTTCAAGGGGGTTTGCAGGGTGATGCCGGGGACGCCGGGTGGCACTGCGTGCGCCAGTACCGGCACCTCCGCGGCACTGCCCCAGTAGCACCCGACCCAGATCGGATAGTCGGGGTCGCCGCGCTCGAACTCGACCCAGACCCCGGCGCCGATGATCGGCACCGTGAAGAAGCCGGCATTGATGCCTGCGGTCGGCAGGCAAGGCATCGCCCAGCTCGTCGGTATCGCGGCGCCGACGTCGGGCACCATCACCTGGATCCGGCCGATCTGCAGCGGATCGATATTGTTGATCACCACCGCGCGATACTTTCCGAAAAGTGGCGCATCGCTCATGTCGGCACCTGCGGGACGGTCGAGATCAGCGCGTTGCGTGCGAGCGAGAACGATTGCTTGTAGGAGCCGCGCTCGATCTCGTGGGTGACGTTTTTGACGTAATAGAGCCCGTCGAACGGCAGGCCTGCGCCGCGCACGCCAACCAGTTGCCGCGACTTCAGGACGCGGCCATATCTGG
The DNA here is from genome assembly GCF_054061875.1 of Bradyrhizobium sp. S3.7.6. Classification (NCBI taxonomy): domain Bacteria; kingdom Pseudomonadati; phylum Pseudomonadota; class Alphaproteobacteria; order Hyphomicrobiales; family Nitrobacteraceae; genus Bradyrhizobium; species Bradyrhizobium sp. S3.7.6. The sequence goes on from NZ_JBSSEQ010000001.1 coordinate 3,126,030, forward strand.
CGACGTCGAGCTTGCCGCAGCCGAACACGCTGTCGCTGTGCTGGCTGGCATAGGCAAGGCCTGCCATCAGCGCCTGCGGCGCGGATAGATGCGCGGTGTTGGAGAGCTTCTCGATCTTCGGCGGCAGCGGCGGCACCGCGCCGAGCGGCGGGCTCATCGGGGTGATGTCAGGGATCGGCACCGGGATCGGTGCCTTGCTGTTGGCCTCCTGGAAGAACACGATCGGCATGACCTTGCGTTCCTTGTCGAAGTTGAACGAGATGTCCTCGACATTGGTGAGCGCATCCATGTTGGTGGTGAGTGCCGGCTGCGGCGCGCCGAAGCGGATTTCCGGGCCCCAATAGGCCTTCGAGGCGCCGGGCGCGGGACCGGCCTCGAGATAGAAGACGTAGCCGGCTTCGCCCGCGAGCTTCTTGACGTAGGCGTAGTCGCTGCCCTTCTGCTGCGGGATCTGCTGAACCGGGATCGGCGGGATGTCGAGCACGCTCGGGATCACCATCGGGATTACGCCGAGGGCTGCGTATTTGGCGAGGATCGCGAGCACCCGCACCGACGGCGGCATCGCCGGGAAGGGCAGGCCGGGCAGCTCGATGATGTCCATCAGCGCCGACATGTCCTTGCCCTTGATCACCAGCTTGCCGACGCCGCCGCTGCCGGGCTGGGTCTCGACATTGGTGACCATGCCGTCGATGACGGACTCGGCCGTACCGTTGATGGTGACGATCAGCACCACGCGCAGCAGCGGCGGCAGCGCGCCGCCGCCGGCAAGCAGGAAGATGGTGCGCAGCGGCGAGCGCACCGGCAGGTCGAACGTGAGCTCGAATCCGCTCTGTGCATCGCCCGATCCGATCTCGATCTTGGCATGGGTCAGCGTCTCCAGCACCTCGCGCGGCGCCGGCACCGGCGCCGGACCGATCTGGAGAGATAGCTGGACGCCGCCTTGCATCATCGGAAATCGTCTCCCTAAAGCCCGTTCGGGCGCGGGATCTGCACGCGCTCACCGGGCGTGTCGGTGAGTTCGAGCGGATCGGTCACGACATTGGCGTCGGCGATCCGCCAATACAGTTCGGGGTCGCCGAGCGTCGCGGAGGCGAGCGTGTCGGGCCGTTCGCCGGCATTGACGATGTGTTCGCCGGCGATGCCGATGTCGCGCGCCTGGGGGATGAAGCGGCGCAGCACATAGGCGACACCGGGATCGTCCGCGCTGCGCTTGAGCCGCCCGATCGCGGCGCCGTGATAGCGGCTGTTCGGCGGAAAACTGTTGTCCGGGAACGCTCCGGCATCGATCAGCATCTGGACGGGATCCGAGGACATCATGTGCTCCGTCAGGGCAGACTGGAAAGACCAAGCGAGGCCAGTGAGGCGCCGCCGGTCAGGCCGGCAAGCGTCTCGCGATTGCGCAGGTAATTGAGGAAGATGGTGCCGCCACGATGCGAGAAGCCGAGATCGTCGGTGCTCATCACATGCAGCCCGAGCGAGACCTTTGCGCGGATCGGATTGAGCGCGGGATCGAACGCTTCCTCGACGATCGAGAACTCGGCGACGCGCACCGGCGCGACCCGGTTCTTGCTCCAGACGAACAAGGTGAGCGGCGCCTCCGGCGGCAGGATCTCGAGCGTGCCGCGATCGGCCTGGCTTGCGATGCCGAGCAGATCGTCGACGCTCGGATTGACGAGGGCCTCGAGCACCGCGAGCTGCGGCGCGATGCCGAAGGCGATCGCATTGGCATGCGCGTCGGGATCGGCGAGCTGGTCGGTCGCGTCGATCTCGGCGTCGAGCTTGATGGTCTCGATCGCGGGCCCTTTCAGCCGGAACGGTTGCGCCCGCCCGCCGGCCGCGCCGTCGCCGCCGGTACCCTGCACCTGGTAGCTGCGGCTCAGCGTGTCCGGATTGTACTGGAGCGCGATCTGCCGTCGCACCGTGCCGCCGCCCGGCGCCAACACCACGAGGCCGCCCTTGATCAGTTTTGGGGACGAGGTGAGGCCGGTCATGGCAGGCGATCCCCCGATGGGCCGCGCGACGGTGGCAGTCGTTTCATCTGAAGGTCGAGCCGCAAGTCGCGCTGATAGCGTTCAAGACTGCTCGGTGCGAACGCGGCGATCCGGAGCGTCGTATCGACGGCGCGATTGACGTACAGCGTCAGGCCCCGCCGCGCGTAGACGTATTCATTGGCCTCGACCTCGAACGTCCCCTGGAACGAATTGAGCCTTGTTTCCGGCTCGCCGAGTGCGTCGAGCAACGACGGCAGCGGCTCGACGAGGACGACGTCGGTCGCATCGATCAGCACCACCGTGCCGTCGTTTGCCCATACCCGTGCGCCGCGCGCGAAGCCTGCGGCCGCGGCGTTGAACCAGTCGGTCCGGTGCCTGGCGCTGCCGAGCGCGCCCTGACCATGCCAGGAGCGGTCGAGATCGAATACGGCTGCGACGTCGTCGAGGGAGGTCGGGTGCGCGAGGCCTGCGAACGAACGCAGGTCGCGGCCGGCGAGCAGCCGCAGTGGTGACAGAGCGAGATCCGACGGGCGCGCGGCTTGCATCGCTCAGCCTCCGATCTTCTTGACGTCGCCCTGGAAATAGGCGGCGTAGAGGTTGCGGATGCCGACGACGTTGACGAGCTTCACCGCCTCCGCATACGAGGAATAGCGTCGGCGTGATGCCGGCTGCACGGTGATCGGTTTGAGCTTTGCATATGCGGGGCCCTCAACCGCCTCGCGCAGCTTGGGATCGTTGACCCGCGGTGCGACATTCTCCCAGGCGATCTCGTCGAAGAGCGAATCGACGCCTTCGATCAGCGTATTGTTCTCGTTGGAGCCATCGCCGAAAGTATTGGCGAAATTGTCGTATTCCGTGGTCCGCAGCGTGTGGATATATTCGTGGATCAGCGTCTGGAACATGTCCCACAGGAAATCGCGATCTTTGTCCGAGTCGGCCTTCTTGAAGATCTGGATGTTGATGTCGCCGAGATTGGCGGAGGCATCCCAGCCGCGGTCGATTTCGTTCAGCTTGTCGACCTGCGCGGCCGTGCTGGTGAAGTCGTCGGCGATCTGGTCGAGGATGATCGCCTCGTCGCCCACGGGATTGTTGCTGGCATCGAAATGCGGTGAGGCATTGAGCTTGCGATTGATGGCGCGCACGCGGTCGTTGGCCTGAAAGAAATACCGCATCAGCGCCTTCGCCTTGTCGCGCTTCTCGGTGCTGTCCATGCCCGCGAGCTCAGCCTCGGTCTCGGCGAACAGGTCGTGGATGTTGCCGCGCGCGCCGAGCGTATCGGCTTTCAGCTCGGGATGCTTCGACTGGTCGTAGTACTCGCCGAACACCTTGTCGGTTTCGTCCTTGCTGGCCTTGCCGATCCGCTCGAACTCCGCAAGCTGGTGCACCTTGTTCGGATCGCCGTGCTCCGCGGTCCCCTTGTCCTTGACCATTTCATCCCAGTAGTCCTGGATCATGCCGGGCATCAGCAGGCGCAAGGCGTCGTCGTACTTCTTCTTGCCCGCCGGGGAGTTGTCGAATGGCAGCGGGCTGCTGGGGTCGGGCCTCAGCGCCACCGCGATGTCTGCCTTCTTCGCGGCATCGGGTTCGACCGTCGTCGACAGATCGCCGGCGCTGGTGGTCAGCGTGACGTCGCGGAACACGCCCTGAAGCATGACGTCGTATTTATCGAGGATCCTTTCCGTCGCGTCAGCCTGCTGTTTGAGCGTTGCTTTTTTCGCCGGATCGCTTTCGTCCTCGGCCTGGTCGCTGAGGAGATCGAACCGGCGGGCGATGTCGGCGCGCTCGCGACCGAGTTCCTCCGTAGCCTTCGTCCGCTCGGCCGGCGCGAGCGCGAACACCTCCGCGGCGATGGTGGCGACCTCGTCGTGGCCCGCTGCCGTCGCAATCCGGATCTTGATGGCCATGGCATCGTAGGCGAAGGTCGGCGCGCCCTTGCCCGGTTCGCCCTGCGGTTCGACGTCGCCCTTGGCGAGCGCGTCGCGTCCGCCGCGAAAGCGGGTTGCGAAGAAGCGCTTCAACCTCTTGTACTCGGCGCCGTCGATGTCGGATTCGAGCTCGGTGACGCTGAGTTTGCCTGAACCGAACATGATCCTCAGTGCGGCGATATCGCTCAGCTCGAGCAGGTCGAGGATGGCGTTCTCGTCGTCATCGAGTGTGGGGCCGTCCTGCATCTCCAGGATCAACAGCGCCTTTTGCCGTGGATCGAGCTTGAACTCGGCCTGGCCGGCTTTCCACCGACGGACGATCGCACGCGCCTTGTTGTCGCTGTCGAAGCTACCTTCGATCGCTGCGGACTTGGTGATCTTGTCGAGATAGGCGAGCAGCTCCTTGTCGCCGAAATTGCCCTCGGCGCCGAAAAACACGGCGATCGATTCGTACCAGGCGAGCCGCTGCACCGCCGCCGGCGGCACGGTCGCGCCGCGCTGCTGCACGACATGGGCGAGCTCGTGCGCCAGAATGTGCCGGCCACGTGGGCTTTGCGGATTGTATGCGCCGTCGCCGAACACGATGTGGGCGCCCGCGGTGTAGGCGGTTGCGCGGATCGCACGGGCCGAGGCTGCGGCCTGCGCGTCGGTGTGGATCCGCACATGGCTGAAGTCGGACCGGAATTGACGTTCCATCGTCTCGCGCGTCGGAGCGCCGAGTGGCGAGCCTGTCGATCCGACCACCTCTGATACCGCGGCCGGCGCGGCCGGTCCCGTCGTGCCAGTGGAGCGTGGAAGCGGCGATAGCGCCGGCGCCGGGCCAGCCGGCTGCGATGGCCGCAGGGCGTTTTTGGCCGCATGCTCGGCTTCGCTCTCGAAGCGGTCGCGGGCCGGACGAAGCTCGAGCGAAGGCGCATGGGCCGGCGAGGATGGCTTCGGCACTGCCTTTGGTGCGGCGTGCACGGTCATGGCTTGCCTCGCGGAGCGTCGGCGCCGGATGTGGTGGTCAATCGTGCCGCGATCCGATCGGCGACCGCGCGCGGCGCCTCGGCATGGGCGGCGCTCGCCTCGTTGGCGGACCCCGTGAGCCGCTGTTGCAAGGCCTGTCCGATTGCGTCGGCAAGTCCCGCAGCTTCGGAGTGTCGCGACGCATCGACGACGAGATGTCTAATCCGGATATCGATGCCGGAATGTTTCATGGTCCGACTCCCGGCCAAGGCCGCTCGAGCTTGGAGAACTCCGCACGCACCGCGGCGTTGATCGCGTCCTGCTCGATCCGTCCGCCGCTGGCGGCAGCGGCCAGGAAGGCGGCGTTAAGCGCGATGGCGCGGATGTTGCCGCCGGTCAGTTGCAGCCTGGCGAGGCCTGCGAAATCGACCTCGCCGAGCGGTGCATCGGCGGGGAACTGCATGCGCCACAGTGTTTCGCGCGCGGCGGCGTCAGGGTAGGGGAACTGGACCACGTAGCGGATGCGGCGCAGGAAGGCGCGATCGAGCGCGCTCTTCATGTTGGTGGTGAGGATCACGAGCCCGCGATAGGTCTCGATCCGCTGCAAGAGGTAGGCGATCTCGATATTAGCGAAGCGGTCATGGCTGTCGCGCACCTCGCTGCGCTTGCCGAACAGCGCATCGGCCTCGTCGAACAGCAGGATGGCGCCGCTGGTCTCCGCGGCCTCGAACAGCCGGCTCAGATTCTTCTCGGTCTCGCCGATATATTTGCTGACCACGCCGGCAAGATCGATGCGGTAGAGATCAAGTGCGGCCGCGCTCGCGATCGCTTCGGCCGCGTAGGTCTTGCCGGTGCCGGATTCGCCGACGAACAGCGCGGCGGTTCCGAGCCCGCGGCCGTTATGCGCGGCAAAGCCCCAGTCGCCATGGACGCGCGGCCGGTGCTGCAATTCATTCGCGATGGCGCGGAGCTGCGCGGTTACCACCGGGGGCGCGACCAGGTCGTCGAAGACAACGCGGCTGTCGATCCGCTGCGCCAACGCGTCAAGCCCGCCGCGCACCGCGGCGCGGCAAAGCCGCCATACCGCCGGCCCGAGCAGAGCGGGATCGGCCTGTGTCTCGGCGAGGGCTTCGGTGACCACGAGGCGCAGGTCGGCGGCGGGGACGTTGAACTGCCGCAGCGCCGGACGCAGCGCGGCTGCGAGCGCGGCGGCCTGCTCGCGCGAAAGCCCGCGCAAGGCTGCGACCTGCCGCGCGGCGGCCGGGGCATCGGCGGCCTCGAGCCGCAGGATACGGCGCTGCCGCAGTCGCGACAAGCGGGTCGGTTCCGGCGCGTTGAGCACGATCGCGGGTCCCATCAGATGGGCGAGCAGCGCGATCGCATGCGCCTCGGCATCCGCCGCCTCGATCGGGCGGTCGAGCTCGAGCGCGATGATAGCATCCGAGAGGGCGGCCTCGCGGTCGAGCAGGCGGGCGATCTCGGCAAGCTCGCGCGGATCGTGCGGCAGGTCGCGGGCGTGCAACCAAAGGCCGTTCGCACCGAGGCAGGCGAGCGCCGCGCGCGCGAGGTCTCGCTGCGGCTCGATCTCGCTGCGAGCGTGACCCAGGGCGGCGAGGGCGGCCGCCCCCGTGCCGAGCGCGTGCGCGATCGTGTTCGCCTGTGGTGTATCGGGCTGGATAGAGCCGACCGGCTCGCAGCGAACGAGCCCTATCAGGCGGGCATCCATCGCGGCCACGCCGGTCAGGTAGTGCAGCACGCGCTCGTCGATCTGGATCGGACGGCGCGGCGGCGCCTCGTGGCCCTCGCACGCGATCAGGCACCAGCGCCGCAAGGGCCGGAGCGGCGAGAGCGCATCCCAATGTGGCTCAGTGAGCATCTGCATGGCGAAATTGAACGTCGGCTGCGTGCTCGCGATGGCTTCGGGCGCTTGCGTCATCGCCACGCCGACGAGGCGACGTAGCGCGCTGTCGAGCTCGACGCCGGCCGCGAGCAGCACGACGTCGCGCTCGAACGCTGACAGGCCGAACAGCTTTGTCAGCGCGTCGAGCGCGGGCTCGAAATCATCGCCGCATTCTGGCGGAGGCGGCTCGGCGTCGGCCGATGTATCGCGCAACTGCCGTGCGAGGCGCCCGCGCAGCGCAGCGAACTGCGCCGCCAGCCATTGCTGGTTGCGGCTGGCCCAATCGAGCCCCGGCTGCGCTTGCGGTCTGTCGTGCATGTTCATGGCGGCACGCTCAGGGTTTGCGAGGCATCGAAAGCGGGCGCATCGCCGCTGAGATCGAGCAGGAGGCTGTCGACGCCGTCGATGCGCAACCGCGCCGGATAGGCTCCAGCGGGAAGCGTCGCGGGGAAGTCGAACACCAGCGGATCGGTAGACGCGCTGCGCGGTTTGGCGGTGGCTTCCGCCGTGCCGAGGACGAGGCTCGCGCGCTGCCGCGGCTGCACCTGCGGCCGCGAGAACAGGGTGGCTGTGACGCGCAGCGGCGCAGTCTTGCGCAGCACGGTCGCCGCGGGCAGCGAAAGTCCGGCATCCGCTGCAATGACCAGTGCTGGGGCGATGACCAGGGCCACCGCGTTGGTCTCGCGCTCATTGGCTTCGCCGGCCGGCAGCAGGCGCAGCGTGAGGCTCCATTGCCCCGGCGCGAGCGCGGCCTGCGCGGCGGCATCGTTCGGCAGCGTCACGGTGAGCTCGGTGCCGTCGTCGTTGGGTGCGCCCGGCACCAGTTCAAAAGGAGCTGGAAATAGCGGGTGCGCCAATCGCACATGAAAATTGCTGCCGCTGAGGCGAATGCCGGAGAGCACCACGGGCTCGCCGAGCCGCGCGCCGGCCTGCTTGTTCTGCGGCGTCGCCGCAAACAGCGTCGGCAGCGGAGGCAACGTGTCGGGATTGACGACGACGCCGCGGTCGCGCTTGGTGGCGGGATCGATGATCCCGCGCGACAGCACCGGCAGCGGCGAGACTGCGGGCTTCGTGGCTTCGATCAGCACCACCGACACCACATAGGCGGCCGTCGGCCGATAATGCGACTGGATGGCCGCCCATAGTCGTGACATCTCCTCCGGCCCCATCACGGCCGGCGTGATCTTGATCAACTCGGCCTGATCGGCGAGGTCGGCGGCAGCGAGCGCCTGGAACGCCGGCGGCAGCATCGCGACGTCGAGCGGATTGGGATTGAGCGCGCGCTGCACGGCGGCGCGATCAAGCACCGGGCGCTCGTGCAACAGATGCATGCCATAGCCGAGCAGGATTTCGGCCTGGCAGTCGACCCGCGCGTAGGCCGTCAGCAGATAGTGCAGGTCGAGGGCAAGCGGCGCATTGGTCAGGCGCTCACCGCTGCTCGAGGACCGCGACGGCAGGGAGCGGTTGCGCCAGCCGGGGTTCGGCGTCACCTGATGCAGGAACAGGTTGAGTCGCGGCTGCTCTTCTGCGCTGCTGAGGTCGATCGTGTCGGGCGCAACCGCACTGACATTGACCGTGCCGCCGACCGCGGGCCCGGCCTCGATCAGCCCGTTGTCGAGCAGGTTGCGCAGGACTGCGCTGACCGCGCCGATTGCGAGCGGCGAGCTCATGCGCGGCCTCCGGGTCCAGGGCGGCGCAGATAGTCGGACAGCGACACCGACGGCTTTGGTGCGGGCTTGACGGCGCGTGCCGTGCGTGGGGGCTCCGGCGAGCGGATGTCGATGCGGTCGATCGTCACCTTGATCACCGGCGGTGTCTCGCGCCGGCGCTGCGCCTGGCCGGCGAGCACGGTCTGGCCGAGCGGAAGCGCCGGCGGTGTTGCAGCCTCGTTTCGGGGGCGGGGCGTGTCGCGCAAGACCGTGTCACGAGGCTGTGTGCCGCGTAGCGGATCGCGCGGGGCGGCAGGCAGAGGGGCATCGACAGGCGATCTTGACGGCGCGTCGGTCGATTGAAGCGACTGCGTGGTAGCTGCGACCTTGGCTTCGAGACGCAACGGTGCGCCTTCGTTGTCCGGCTCCATCTGTCCGCGCTGCGGCGCCTGCACGCCAACGGCAGGATCGTCTGCGCCGGTCATGTTCGGCAACGCCGCCAGCGAGGATGCCGGTGTCTGCCTTTCATCCTGTGTCGTCTCGTGCATCGGAGCATCGTCGTTCCGGGGCGGGGCGGCAAAACGTGGCGGCAGGGCAACGCGTGCTGCGCCGGGAATCGGTTCGCCGCGGCCGATGCGCGCGAGATTTTGCAGGAGGCCCGTCATGACGCGCCCGCAAGTTGCAGGTAGGCGGCGCGGCGGGTGTGCGGCAATGCCAGCACCTCGGCCTCGCTCCAGCCATATTCGCGCGCGAGCGCGTCGACTTCGAGCAGGGTACGCTCGGCCGCCGCCTGCACCTCGATCCAGAACGCCGGCGCGATGTCGATCAGGGCCTGCCAGGCGTGGCCGCAATCGGGGCAGTCGAGCGCGAAACTGAGCACCGCTCCGGGATCGCAACGTTCGAGCTCGGCCTCGACCCTGTGCAGGATGTCCTGCGCAGCCGGTGGCGCCTCACCGAGGCAGCGCGCGAGCAGCAGGTTTGCCGCGGCGGCGGAATCGCCGGTCGCGGCGAGGCTTGCAAGATCGGACAGCGTCGGCAGCCGCAGCGGCAGCTCGCTGCCCCCGTTCGTGATGCGCGGCACGGCGTCAGCCGGTGGTGCAAGTCCGACCGCGAGCACTGCGCTGTCCGCCGTGAACTCGCAGTCGGTGTGACAGGTGGGGCAGGCGGCGCGCAGCCGCCACGGCGCGCCGAACAATCGCGCGCGCAAGGCCAGCAGCGCGGCATTGCCTGTGCCGATCGAGTCCGTCGGCGCTGCGCCCGCCGCCGCGAACAAGGCATCGTCGCGCTGGCGCTGCGCGCGGCCGGCGGCCCGGTCCCACAGCGCCAGGATGTCCTGCTCGCGTTGTGCGGTGGCGGAGAGCATGAGCGGTCTCAGGCTGGATCGGTGAAAGTGGGCTCGGACGGCTCGGCGACCGCCTGATCGCGCTCCCATCCCTCGTTCTCCAGCTTGATGTGCTGGATCGCCACCGCATTGGCGTTGGCGTCGAGATCTGGCAGCGACTGGTATTCGGAGACCCAGCAGCGGAATAGCTTGTAGGCCAGCGCGAGCTGCCCGGCCTCGTTGTAGACCTCGAGGATGATGTCCTTGCGGAAATCCTTCAGCGAGACCTCGGCGCCAAGTCCTGCGCCGAAATGCCAGACCTTGTTGGCCCATTTCTCGAACTCGGTGTCGTGGGTGACACCGCGATCGAGCGTGATCGCCTCGAACTTGCTGCGGCCGGGCGACTTGCGTCCCGTCGAGGGATCGCCGCCCTCGCGGTGTTCGACCACTTCGGTGGTGCGTTTCAGCGCCGACACCTTGCTGATGCCGGCGACGTAGCGGCCGTCCCATTTCACGCGGAACTTGAAGTTCTTGTAGGGATCGAAGCGCTGCGGATTGACCGAGAACTGTGCCATTTGCTTGCCTCAGGTGTCTTTGCCTCAGGTTGGGATGTCGCCGGCGATCTGCTGGATCTTGATGACGACGAACTCGGCGGGCTTCAGCGGCGCGAAGCCGACGATGATGTTGACGATGCCGAGATTGATGTCGGCCTGCGTCGTGCTCTCGCGGTCGCATTTGACGAAATAGGCCTCGCGCGGCGAGCGGCCCTGGAACGCGCCCTGCCGGAACAGGCCCTGCAAGAAGGCGCCGATGTTGAGCCTGATCTGCGCCCACAGCGGTTCGTCATTGGGCTCGAACACCACCCATTGCGTGCCGCGGTAGAGGCTCTCCTCCAGGAACAGCGCCATGCGCCGTACCGGAACGTATTTCCATTCCGAGCCGCGGTCGTTCTGGCCGTGCAGCGTGCGCGCGCCCCAGACCACGTTGCCGTAGACCGGCAGCGTGCGAAGGCAATTGACGCCGATCGGATTGAGCTGGCCGTTCTCGGCGTCGCTCAAGCTCAACGCGAAGCCGACGCCGCCGTTGACGCTGGCATCGGTGCCGGCCGGCGCCTTCCAGACCCCGCGCGTGGCGTCGGTCCGGGCGTAGACGCCGGCGACGAAGCCGCAAGGTGGAAAGTCGCGCACGACGCCGGATTGCAGCGGATCTGCCTGCATCACCCACGGGTAGTACAGCGCGGAGAAATTGCCGTCCGAGCCGGTCAGGCCGGCCTCGCCGTTGGCGCCGCTCATGTTGGCGACCGTCTCGTTCTGGAGGCTGTCGATGATCAGGAACGCACGGCGGACGTGGCAGCGTTGCTGTAGCTTGGCGAGTGCGCCCTGGGTCGTTGAATTGACATTGGTGAGGCCGGGCACGCAGACCAGGTTGAAGATGTCGATACGATCGACGATCCCGCCGGTCGCGAACAGCGGATCGATCGCGCTGACGAACGGGCCGTCATTGGCGGAGAGGACCGTGCCATCGGCGCCGCCCGCAAATGGCTTCGTGGCCGGGGTCGGGACCGTCGTTGACGCCGTGGTCAGCTTGTCCATGAAGGCGGAGCGGCCGTTGACGACGCTCGGCGCGTAGCGCGGATCCGCCTTGTTCATCGACAGGTCCTGGAACGTCTCCACGATGTCAGTGCTCGGCGACGGGCCGATGACATCGAGCCGGAAGCGGGTGCTGTCGTCCGCACGCAGCGTCAGCCGGACGCTGAAGGAGTTGGCCCACAGGCCCGGCGAACTCGCCTCGATACCGAGATCGTTGATGGCGCAGGTCGCGGTCTTCGCGTCGCTGGCGGGCGTTCCCGAATTGAACAGCGCGATCCGCACGACGTAGGCGTCGCTGCCGCCGTTGTCGAAGAATTGGCGCACGGCGTAGCCGAGATTGGCGCGGCGGTCGAGCCCGCCATAGGCGCGCTCATAGTCGGCAAAGCTGGAGATGCGCACGGCACGGTCAACGGGACCGCGCGGCGCCCAGCCGATGAACAGCGCGATCGACGTCGCCACGCCCGAGATCGAGCGCACGCCGCTGGAGATTTCCTCGATATAGACGCCGGGTTGCAGAAGGGCTGAGGGCATGTCGGCTCCTGTGATTTGGCGGTCCGTCTCGCTTGGTCAGACCGCGGCGATGGTCTTGCCTGGCCGGCGGGCGCGCCGCTGGCGCGGCCGGCGCCTCGGGCCGGGCGGATCCCGAATGGCTTCCGACAGGGATTGCGTCGTGATCTCGGTGATGGCCGTGCGGTGCGGCCGCAGCTCGTAGAGCGCGCCGCTTTCGCCGCTTGCGACGATGGTGACGACCTTCATCCGCGGCCGGCTGTGCAGAAGGCTCGCGAGGCTGTCGCGCTCGTCCGGGGCCTTCTGTGCCACCACGAGGACGTCGGCCCGGGTGCGGCGTGCCTCCGTTGCCAGATTGGCGTCGTCACTCGTCCCGACTACGGACAACGCCGGATCTTTCGCGACGACATGCTCGAGAAGATCGGTCATCAGTCTCGGAAATCCCGCAATGAGGATGCGTCTCTGTCGCAATGGCCACCTTTGCGGTGAGCCTTGCACAAGGCGCGACGGCGCGATTGAGCCAAAAGGTCTAGCGAGGATGGAGTTGATGGTCCGGACCATGCCCGCGGCGGTGAGACCGCGATGATGCAAACGGCGCGTAATTCACCGCGACATGGCGGCTTCGCGCGCGATGCCGGCCTGAAGGATCTAGGCCGAAAGGTCTAGCGGGTCTGGATCCGCGATGATGCAGACGCGGCCGCGCCGTTCGCGTGCAGATGCTTGCTGATCTCGCCGCGCCGGCGAATCTGCAATTTGCTGAGCACGTTGTGCATGTGGTTCTTCACCGTCGAATTGCGGATCCGCAAGGCTCGTGCGATCTCTTTGTTCGACAGCCCTTCGCCGACGAAGCGAATGATCTCGTGCTCGCGTGGTGTCAGCGTGTCGACGCCGGCGGCCGGCGCTCGCGTGACGGTCCGCGCGGAGAGTAGCGCGAGGCGGCCGAACAGGGCGGCGGCGACCTTGGGCGAGCACACGAGCTCGTCGCGCATCGCATTATGGACGGCGGCGACGACGTCGCTGATCGAACCCTCGCGCAGCACGAAGCCGGACACGCCGGCCTCTGCGCAGGCCAGGATGTCCTGCTCGGCTTCGGCGACAGCGATGGCGACGACCTTCAACGCCGGCGCCAGCGCGCGGCAGGCCGCCGATTGTTGCAAGCCTTGCGGCGTCGCTATGTCGACCAGCAGCACCTGCGCGCCGCTGTCGACGACTTGCTCAGGCGGGGTCGCAAGATCGCCGTGCCCGGCGATGCGTAAGCATTCCTGCCGGGCCAGGCAGGAACTGAGGCCTTCGCAGAGCAGGCGCACGTCGCTGAGGATGAAGAGCCTGATGGGTATGAGGCCGCCGGCGTCCGGCTCGGCGGGCGGCGGTGATGCATGCGAAGCGGTGAGGTGGGAATGCGGCGGGGCGTGGCGCCCTGCCGAAAATGACGCATTGGACGACATGCCTGCCTCCCGATTGCCAACTCACAACCGTGTTTGCCGCCGCGCCCAGTTGAAGGCCACCAAGATCAAAAAGTTGTATATTTAATATCTTTCCCCTTGAAATTGAGTATCGCGCGTTTTGACGTCGCTGACAAGCACCGACACGGCATCCCGACATGTCGGGGGCGTTTCGACGCATGTGAAGCGGACGATTGACAGGCAGCAATTTAATTTATCAGCGCTGCGCGTGCGGATTGAGATCTGGCCTCTCAGGCTACGACCTTGGCACCGGCGTCGCCGAGACGCTGGTGTTCCTTTGCGAGATGATCGCCAATCGCATCGCCCGACATCGGCTTTGCGAAGTAGTAGCCCTGGATGAAGTCGCATCCCAGGCGGCGCAGGCTGTCGAGCTGGGCGCGGGTCTCGACGCCCTCGGCGACGCAAGCGATCTCCATGTCGTCGCACAGGCCGGCGAGAGACTTGATGATCTTGTGACTCACCGGATTTTCGTTGATGTCGGCGACGAAGCTGCGGTCGATCTTGATCTTGTCGAGCGGCAGCCGATGCACGTGGCTCAGCGAGGAATAGCCGGTGCCGAAATCGTCCAGTGAAATGCCACAGCCCATGGCCTTGAGCGTCGCGATCGATTGCTGCGCGCGCACGAAGTCGAAGGTGACGGCGGTCTCGGTGATCTCGAAGTCGATCCGGTTCGGCGGCAACCCGCTTCTCTCGATGATCGAGATCAGCGGCAAAATGCCCTCGGCTGCGCAGACATCGTGAGCGGACAGGTTGAACGACAGGCGGATGTGGTCGGGCCAGGTCCTTGCCGTCGCGAGCGCGCGGACCAGCAGCGCCTGCGTCAGCGGCCGGATCAGGCCGATGCGCTCTGCGGCCGGAATGAAGTCGGCCGGTGAGACCAGGCCCAGGCGGGAGCTGTGCCAGCGCGCCAGGACTTCGAAGCCGGCGGTGTGCTCGCTCATGGCGTCCACGATCGGCTGGAACACCAGGTCCATCTCGGTGCTGAAATCGGCGGTGCGGAGCAAGTTCTCGATGACGCCGCGGCTGCGGATCTCGGCCTCGAGCTCGCTCGAGAAGATCACGGTGCGGCCGCGCAGATGGCGCTTGGCGTGATAGAGCGAGTAGTCGGCGCATTCATAGAGCGCTTCGGCGCTGGTCGCCGAGCTTGGGAAAAGCGCGAAGCCGATCGAGCAGGACAGCCCGGTATGGGCGGTGTCGAGCTGGTAGGGCAACTTGACCTGTTCGCCGATGCGCTGGCCGAGCCGCATCAAATCGTCATCTTCGGGATCGCCGCACACCACGAGGCCGAACTCGTCGCCGCCGAGCCGGGCAAATTCCACCCGCTGCGGGCCGAAGCCCTCGCAAACTTCGCGGATGCGGCGCCCGGCTTCGATCAGGACGCGATCGCCGACCGAGTGGCCGTAATTGTCGTTGATCGGCTTGAAGCCGTCGAGGTCGATGATCCCCACCGCGACGCGAACGCGCCTGCGCTCGGCGTCGCTGAAGGCGCTCGACAGCTCGGCGAAGAAGCGGCGGCGGTTCGGCAGCTCGGTGAGGGAATCGAGATTGGCGAGGCGGAAATTCTCGTCCGAGAGCGCTTGCGTTGCCGCCTGCTGCGCCAGCAGCGATTTGCGGCTGGAGACGAGATCGGCGAAGTCGCGGTAGTAGATGAACAGCACCGTCACCATCGCGCCGGAGACGAGAAGGTTGTTGACCGCGATCGCCTTCAGCGTCGGTTCGCCGGTCGCCCAGAAGAACAGCACATAGGGAACGTCGACGACGAGCGTCACGATCAGCGCCGCGGAACGCAGATGCATCAGCGAAAAGATGCAGCCGATCACGGTTACCGCCATGTAGAAGGCGACCTGGCTCTTGGCGAAGGCGTCGCCGTAAGGGTACAGCGCAAAGGACCATGCGGTGAAGCCGGCGCCGATCGGTAATGTCATCCAGTTGGTGGCGCGCAGATTGCGCAGGATATCGGCATCGCTGCGCACGAGATGACGCTGGCGCAGCCACCAGAAGGTCCGCAGCGCGGCGAGCACGGTGAGCACGCTCGGCACGATCAACGTCAGCCAGTCCGGCGCCACGTTGACATAGGTATAGGCGACGGCGATCGTGTTGCTCATCAGGATGAAATAGAGCAGCGGGATCTGCTTCGAGAAGGCGTCGAACTGCGCGCGCGTCAGGTCCGGGTTGTCGGCCGGCACGCGAAACAGCCGCATCGCGGCGGCGAGCTGAGACTTCAAATTGACGACAGGCATTGCAATACGCGCCCCGGATCCCTTCAAAACGGCGGCGATCTTGCACGACGGGGGTAAAGGTCGCGTTAGGTGGGGCTGCACGAAAAGCCAGCGCAGGTTGCGCGCGGCCGCGGGATTTTCCAGCCGCGTGTATTGGTGAGGCCGTGTTAAGGATATCCGGCGGCCGAGGCGCGTGTCTCAGGCACACCTTGCCCGCAGCCACCCGCAGCTACGATCCGCTAACCATGCGAGACCTTGGCTTTCAAATCGGCGACGGCGCATGGCCGCGCGGTCAGCCGACGCACGTGCTTGCGCAAGCTACGTCGTGCGAGGTGCAGCAGCAACGGCCTCGTGTCCGCGATAGTTCATGAGCATGCACGGAATAACGGTCGCCGTTCGGTTTGAGCATGGCGGCTATCGCTGGAATGCGGCCGCTTGCTGTTTGACCGCGCGCACGCGGCCCGCCATACTTCGCGTCAAGGCGAGCCAGAAAGACTTGTCGGCACCGGGAGCTGAAATGACCAAATCATTCTCCGTCCTCGCAGGGACGCTGATTTCCTTCGTCTCCTTCACTTCAATTGCACTGTCGCAGCCGGCCTGCGTCACCCAGAACATGGCTGTGCCGCCCGGGGCCAACACCACCGACAAGGCGGCACCGTTCTTCATTGACACGGCGGGCCTCGATTTCAAGACGGCGCCGCCGACGCGCGATCCCTCGAACCCCAACTATCCGCGCGCGACCGAGCTACCCGACGGAACGCTGCCGCCGTCCGGCGCCGAGGGCAATTTCATCATCGGGCCCACCCACAATCCCGCGCCGGAGACGATTGCGAAGGAAGGCGTACCACGCGGCACGACAAAATCCTTCACGCTGACGTCGAAGGAGAGCACGATCTACAATCCCGGCCTGATCCGCGACGATGTCGCCGGCTGCACCAATTCCTCGATCATGACGACCGTCACCGCGCCGGACGACAAGTCGCACATGATCGTCACCACCAGCCATCCTGGAAGCTGGTCGCGCACGATCGACGTCTACGTGCCGGCGCAATATGTACGCGGCACCGAGGCGCCGTTCATCGTGGTCGGCGACGGCGGCTCCAACGCCTACAAGGACCTCGCCACGACGCTCGATAATCTGATCGCGCAGCGCCGCGTTCCGCCGATGATCGCGATCCAGATCGGCAATGGCGGGCAGGACGCGCAGGGCAGCCAGCGCGGCCGCGAATACGATGCGGTGTCAGGCGACTATGCGCAGTTCGTCGAGCGCGAGGTGTTGCCGCTGGTCGAGAAGAACGCCGACGTCAAGTTGACCAAAAACCCCGACGGGCGCGCGACCATGGGCCTGAGCTCGAGCGGTGTTGCGGCCTTCACCATGGCGTGGTTCTATCCCGATCTCTATCACCGCGTGCTGGCCTTCTCGCCGACGATGGTCAACCAGCAATGGCCGCACGATCCGTCGCTGCGTGGTGGTGCGTGGGAATATCACAGCGCTTGGACCGGGCCGGCCACGCCCAACCTCATCTCCAAGGCGGGCGTGCTGACGCCGGCCGAGCCGCCCGGCGTGCCGCTGATCGTCGCCGCGCCGGCGAAGCCGATCCGCTTCTGGTTCTTCGGCGGCGACCAGGACCTGTTCTATCCGAACCCCACCATTCCCGACGGCATGCACGACTGGACCCTGTCGAACGCGCTGATGGCGAAGGTGCTGGCGGAGAAGGGCTACCACTACCAGTTCCTGTTCGTGCGCAACGCCAAGCACGTCGACCGGCCGACGATTGCGCAAACGCTGCCGTCGGCGCTGGAGTGGGTCTGGAAGGGCTATCCGATCCCCTGAACGCGAAGTCGCGCGAAATCTAGCGGCCAATCCCTATCGTCACGCCGGCGGTCGAGCGCATGGCGTCCCGGAGGGTCGTCGCGTTCATGTCGTCAAGGATCTGACGTGTCAGCACGGTGGTCTGGCCGGGCGTGTTGAGGATCGTATCGCCGCGCGAGGTCGAGAGCCGGTCGGCCTTGTAGGGCGCGGCCCGATCGGTGGCGGGCGCATGGTGCGGGCGTTTGCCGGACGCCGCAAAGGCCCCTTGCGAGATGCAGAGGGCGGCGATTACGACCAGGCGCAATGATCTTGCGGGCATGCGGCCTCCCATGTCCAAGCCGTCAGCCTAGCATATGGCGGGCATGGTCGCAGAGGACAAGGGTCAGGCGAGAGCGGCCCGGCGCTCCCGTACCGGTTCGCGGGGCCGGTCGGGGTTACGCGGCTCGGCGAGCCGGGTAAAGCTGCGCTGACCCGCCGACGCGGGCGCCTCGACGACGACGCCCTCGCAGACGATCTGCCCGTCCAGCATCCTGAATTCGAGCTTGTCGTAGCGTGGCATGGTCTCGCCGGGCGCGGGCGGCAGCAGCTCGACGCGGCCCTGGATGTTCAGCGTGGCGTCGCCGGCGCCGTGAAGCCGCGGATTCCACATCCTGATCCCGGTCTCCGTCCAGCGCTGCCGGATCAACGTGGCGCGGTCGACGGGTTCCACGACCTTTGCGCGCGTCTTCGGAGCGCTGGGGATCACCGGATCGGGAGACTCGAGGACCGGCTCCGGCGCGACATGCGTGACGGCGCTCGCTGTGTCGGCGGAGGGACCCTCCGTTGCGATCGGGGCGGGATCGTTGGCCGGGACCGGCTCGATCTCCATTGCGACGACAGAGATGGCAACGCTGTCGATGCTGTTCCCGGAGACCTCTCCCGCCGAGACGTCGCTGTCCGCAAGCGCGACGCACGTGTCCTCTACGACAGGCGGCTCCACATCAGCGACGTCAGAGGAGGTATCGTCGTTGACGGCGAGAACGGGGGCATCAACCGGAGCGATCTCGATGTCGATAGACGAGACCAGCGCCTCCTCGACGACGACGAGCTCCACCTCGGCCGAGAGGTCGGGAGATGGATCGCTGCCGATGACGGGCTCGGAAACGTTGGCTTGCTGGCTCTCGGCCTCGACAGGCGACAGCCGCGCCTCTTCAACGATGACGGGTTCAACGATCTCCGGAAGTTCCACAGGTGGGTCGCTGATGACGAGCTCGGGTGCACCGACCGGCTCACTCTCGATCTCGACAACCGGGACCGGTGTCTCTTCTACGACAACGGGTGCGACGCTGGTCTCAAGCTCCGCGGGCGGATCGCTGCTGACGAGCTCAACGGCCTCGCTCTCCACCTCGACTGATGAGACCGAAACCTCTTCGACGACGACCGCCTCGACCTCTGTCGGCGCTTCCAAGGATGAATCATCGGCGACGCCGACATCAGTTGGCGCCGCGGACGAGCTCTCCGGGATGACAGAGATAGCGGCGCCATCTTCGGCGACCGGAGCCGCAACGGCGATCTCGGTGTCACTGGGCAGCGGGTTGGTGCTGATGCTGTCGGGAGCCGCAACAGCTTCTGCGATGTCGGCAACGGTTGCGGGCGAATCGCTTGCTGCGATCGGCGCGACATCGATGCTGCCGCCGTGAGGCAAGGGCCTAAGCCGGGTGAACGCCCATTTCACCGCGGGAATGCGGCGCAGCAACGATATCAGTCTCGAAAGCACAGGGAGTTGTCCAAGAGGTACTCGGCGTGAAGCAATCGCTGATTCGCCAGCAATGCAAAAAACTGCCCCGGCCGTCACATCGATGTCAATGTAGGTGGGACCAATTGCAGAACATCCGAGCGTCCACCGCGCGGGAAAGGGCAACGCGACCGCCGTGTCGGATGCGACAATGCACCACCGCCGGGTTGCGAGCGGTCGCGCCTAGGATGGGCGGGACAGCAACGCAAAGCACGCGCATGTCCGATCCTCCCGACGACAGGATCGTTCCGATCCGCTCGTTGCAAGGCGCCCGGCTCGACGCGCGCTTTGACGCAACGCTTGCCGACCTCGAGGCGCGCCGCGATGAACTCGTGCAAATCATCTCGCGTCTCACCGACGGCTTGAGCGTGATCGATCAGGCCGCCGCTGGCGGATCAGCCCAGTCCGCGCGCGATCTGCTCGATCTGCTGGCCACGGCCAAAGCCCAGCTGAACGAGGTGACGGCCATCATCGAAAAGCTGCGGTCGTCCTGAAGCTCCGGCGCGGCAG
This sequence comes from Bradyrhizobium sp. S3.7.6, assembly GCF_054061875.1. NCBI lineage: Bacteria > Pseudomonadati > Pseudomonadota > Alphaproteobacteria > Hyphomicrobiales > Nitrobacteraceae > Bradyrhizobium > Bradyrhizobium sp. S3.7.6. The sequence goes on from NZ_JBSSEQ010000001.1 coordinate 3,145,639, forward strand.
GCGGCCAATGTGACCGCGTCCACGGAGTTGCCGCGCCGATCCCCGATACGCTTCCTTCGACAGCGAAGGAGAAAAGACGTGATCCGCAAGACATACCCGGCCGCTGATCCTGCGCCGAACGTCGGACTTCCCTGCGTCATCCTTCCCGCCTAAGTTCAGACGTCTGGGGAGTGAGGACAGCGCAATGAGAAAGCTTGCCGCCATCGCAGCGGTTCTGGTCTGGTCGACATGCGCTTACGCGCAGGATCGCACCATCACCGTGGCCTCGACGACGTCGACGGAACAGTCGGGCCTGTTTGGTTACCTGCTGCCGCTGTTCTCGAAGGCGGAGGGCATCGAGGTGAAGGTCGTTGCCGTCGGCACCGGCCAGGCGCTCGACATCGGGCGGCGCGGCGACGCCGACGTGGTGTTCGTGCATGACAGGCCGGCCGAGGACAAGTTCATGTCCGAGGGGCAGGGCGTGAAGCGCTTCGATGTGATGTACAATGACTTCATCATTGTCGGTCCGAAGAGCGATCCCGCAAAGATCGCCGGCGGCAAGGACGTCACTGATGCGCTCCGCAAGATCGCGGCGGCGAAGGCAACCTTCATCTCGCGCGGCGACAAATCCGGCACGCATGCGGCCGAGCTGAGATTGTGGAAGGAGGCGGGCGTCGATATCGGCGCCGGCAAGGACAGCTGGTATCGCGAGATCGGGCAGGGCATGGGTCCGGCGCTGAACATGGCCTCGTCGTCGAACGCCTATCTTCTGTCGGACCGCGGCACCTGGCTGTCGTTCAAGAACCGGGGCGAGCTTGCCGTCCTGACCGAGGGCGACAAGCGGCTGTTCAACCAGTATGGCGTCATGCTGGTGAATCCGGCGACGCATGCGAATGTGAAGGCGAAGGACGGACAGGCCTTCATCGACTGGCTGGTTTCGCCGAAGGGGCAGGATGCGATCGCCGGCTACAAGGTCGGCGGCGAGCAGCTATTTTTCCCCAACGCGTCCCACTAGCAGGAAGGCGACGGTCGACACCGCCACGCTGAGCGCGAGCAGGATCAGCCCGAGCCCGAGTGCCAGCGGCAGGTCGCCCTTGCTGGTCTCCAGTGCGATCGCCGTCGTCATCGTGCGCGTGAAGCCGCGGATGTTGCCACCGACGATGATGATGGCGCCGACCTCGGCGATCGCGCGTCCGAACGCCGCGAGAAAGGCCGTCAGCAGCGACGTTCGGCCGAGCGCGAACAGCAAGCCGATGCTGCGCAGCGTCGATAGTCCGTCGATCCGCGCGAGGTCGCCATACTCGGCCCAAAGCAGGCTCGCCGGCCGGTGCACCAGCGCGACCACGATAGGGGTCGCGAGCAGGGTCTGCGCGATCACCATGGCGGTCGGCGTGAACAACAGTCCGGCTGCCCCGAGCGGGCCGGACCGCGACAGCAGAAGATAGAGCGCAAGCCCGACCACAACCGGCGGCAGGCCGAGCAGCGCATTGGTCAGCACGATGACGACCTGCCGCCCACGGAATCGGGTGATCGCGAGCAGGGCCCCGAAGGGCGCGCCGATCAGCAGCGCGACGATGCCGGCGGTCAGGCTGACACGAACCGACAGCGCGACGATGCCGAGCAGCTCGGCGTCGGCCTCGCCGATCAGCGTGAGCGCGGCGCCGATGGATCGCGCGAAGTCGTTCATCCGGCCGGACGCTGTTGCGCCGGCAGGAGATCAAGCACCAGATCCGAAGGGCGGCAAAGCCTGACGCCGTTCGGGGTCACCACGATCGGCCAGTTGATCAGGATCGGATGTACCATCATCGCTTCGAGCCGCTGGTCATCCGTCAGTGCGGGGTTGTCGAGCCCGAGCTCCGTATCGGGCGCCGCCTTTTCGCGGACCGCCTCGCGCACCGAAATCCCCATGCGCGCGATGAGCTGCTGCAACAAGGTTCGCGAAGATGGCGTCTTCAAATATTCGACCGCGTGCGGCTCGATGCCGGCACTCCTGATTGTGGCGAGCGCGCTGCGCGACGTGCCGCAATCGGGATTGTGGTAGATGATCACGTCCATTCGAAAGCCCCCGGGCCTGGACCTTCGCGCGTTCTCGCCGCTGCGAGCCGGCAACAGGCCTTTCGCAGGACTAAATCACGATTCACGGCGAGATTTCCAGAAGGATCGCGGTCGCGTGGCTGGCACTGGGAACGTGGATGCCCGGGGCAAGCCCGGGCATGACGGCCGCTCGTTTCCAGGCTTCAGCGCTTGACGTTAGCCGAGGCCGAGACCGTGGGGTTTGTCTCGATGCTCTGCTGCCAATAGCGTTCGATCTGGTCGACCAGGGCAGGCGGAAGCGGCACGTAATTGAGCGTCTCGGCCTGCGCCTTTCCGTTCTCCAGCGACCAGCGGATGAAGTCGATGGCCGCTGCCGATCGTTCCTCGGATTTCGGCGCCTTCGGCATCAGCACGAACGTCGTGGCCGTGATCGGGTAGGCGTCTTCGCCGGGCGCGTTGGTGAGCACGAGGTGGAAATCCTTCTCCGCCTTCCAGTCCGCACTCGAGGCCGCTGCCTGGAACGATGCGGCGTCCGGGACGACGAAATTGCCGGCGCTGTTCTGCACGACGCCAAATGAGATTCTGTCTAGCCGTTGCAGCGCGTAAGTGTATTCGAGATAGCCGATCGAACCGGGCACGAGGCTGACGAGCGAGGCGACGCCGTCATTGCCCTTGCCGCCGAGACCAAGTGGCCACTCGACCGAGGTGCCTTCGCCCACGCTCGCCTTCCACTGCGTGCTGACCTTCGAGAGGTAGTTCGACCAGTTGAACGTCGTGCCGGATCCGTCGATGCGATGAACCACCGTGATCGCGGTGTTCGGCAGCCTGATGTCGGGGTTGATCGCGCGAATGGCCGGATCGTTCCATGATTTCAGCTTGCCGAGATAGATGTCGGCGAGCATCTGGCCGGTGAAGCGGATCTGGCCGGGTTTGACTCCATCGATATTGACCACCGGCACGACGCCCCCGATCACGATCGGGAATTGCATCATGCCGAGCCTGTCCAGCTCCTTGGGATCAAGCGGCATGTCGCTTGCGCCGAAGTCGACGGCCTCTTTCTTGATCAGGCCGACGCCGATGCTCGAGCCGACCGCCTGATAGCTGACAGTGTTGCCGGTCTTCGTCTTGTATGCGTCGATCCATTTCGCCATCACGGGCGAAACGAAGGTTGAGCCGGCGCCCTTGGTCTCGGCCGCCAGGCTTTGCGTGGCGACGAGCAGAGCGGCGAGGATGACGGGAAGTGCAATATGTTTTTTCATGTGCGCGACGCTAACAGGTAGGGCACGAGGCTGATGTGGGCTATGTCACAATAGCGTCGCGAGGCATTCGCGCTGGCCATTGCGCATCAATTACACCACACCGTTAGCGACCACCGCATCGTCCGATTGATGTAGATCAAGGTGGTCCAAGCGGGCCGGGCTCAGCCGTCCCGCGGAAAAGCGCCGGGGGTAGAGCACGCGCAAATTTCGGGAAAATCGCCTGTCAGACCGCCAAATCATGCCATTTCGCGACCGAATGGCGGCTTTATTCCCGCCTGGGATGCTTTAAGGAAGGGGCAGGATCGGGTCGCACCCGCCTGTTGGCGGTGCTAGACCCTGATGCAGGAACAATGGGGCCGGGCCGCTACTGGCACACTCGCAAGGATGAAGGATAAGAGGCAATGATCAACACGGTTGGCATCATCGGGGCAGGGACCATGGGGAACGGCATCGCGCAGATTTGTGCCGCGGCCGGGCTCTCGGTCGTGATGGTCGACATCTCCGATGCGGCGGTGAACCGCGGGCTGTCGACCGTCGGCGGCAGCCTCGAGCGCCTGGTCAAGAAGGAGAAGATGTCGGCGGCCGATCGCGAGGCGGCTCTCAAGCGCATCACCGGCACCACCGACCGCGCGAAGCTCGCCGATTGCGACCTCGTCATCGAGGCCGCGACCGAGAACGAGGAGCTCAAGGTCAAGATCCTGAAGGACCTCTGCGCCACGCTGTCGCCGCGCACGCTGCTCGCGACCAACACCTCCTCGATCTCGATCACGAAGCTTGCCGCCGCAACCGATCGCCCCGATCGCTTCATCGGCATGCACTTCTTCAACCCGGTGCCGGTGATGGCGCTGCTGGAACTCATCCGCGGCCTGCAGACCTCCGACGACACCCACGCCAAGGCGCTGGATTTCGCCAAGCGGGTCGGCAAGGTGGCGATCACGGCCAAGAACAGCCCCGGCTTCGCCGTCAATCGCATCCTGTGCCCGATGATCAACGAGGCGATCTTTGCGCTCCAGGAAGGGATCGCGACCGCCGAGGAGATCGACGCCGGCATGAAGCTCGGCTGCAACCATCCGATCGGGCCGCTGGCGCTCGCCGATCTCGTCGGGCTCGACACCATGCTCTCGGTGATGGAGGTCTTCTATAAGGGCTTCAACGACCCCAAATACCGTCCGGCCCCCTTGCTCAAGGAAATGGTCGATGCCGGCCATCTCGGCCGCAAGACCGGGCAAGGCTTCTACACCTATAGCGCCTGATGGCGCGGGCGGCGGGTGCTCTGCATCCGCCGCCCGATCCCCGCAATTTGCGCTGCGACAAAGACGCCGCGTGCAATTGGCCCGACAATGTCGAACGGGCGGCCTGCGGGAACAAATGAACGGATAACGAAGGACATGTCGGATCGACTGAAGGCCGAGCGCGAGGCGGCGGCCGCGCGGCGGAACCTGCTGACCCAGGATGCGATCGAGCGCACCGGGATCACCGAGGAGATGATCGGGGAGCTCGTCACCCGCTTCTACGGACGCGTGCGCGAGGATGCGCTGCTGGGGCCGGTCTTTGCGATCGTGCAGAATTGGGACGAGCATCTCGCCAAACTCAAGGATTTCTGGTCGTCGGTCGTGCTGATGAGCGGCCGCTATCATGGTTCGCCGATGCGGGCGCATGTGCCACTCAGCCTGGTCGGCAATCATTTCGACCGCTGGCTCGATCTGTTCGAGCAGACCGCGCGCGAGGTCTGTCCGCCGCCGGCGGCCGCGCTCTTCATCGACAAGGCGCGACGTATCGCCGACAGTTTTGAGATGGCGTCGGCGACCATCGCCGGCCGGATCGCTGCGCCGCGTCACGTGCTCCGGTCCTGACGACAGCAAATCTGCCTGCAAAACGTGCAGTTGTGTCGCTCTGAGGTTGTGCTGCGCGGCCAATAACGCGTTGCACCAATTCCCGCATCATCGGTCTGATCTGCAAAATCATCATGCCGATCGCGCGACGCGACGTTGCAATTGCAAATATGCGCTGGAACGCATTCATTTGCGTTCAACCAAAGCGAGCAAAGACATATTGATGCGCTGCGGCGCCAACTCTCCGCCTTTTTTTCGGCAGAGTTCCAGCGCCTGCTAGCGTGCATGTCGCGCGCATCATTCAACACCACTCCCTCATCGTACGAGAGCACCGCGGAGTCTGAAGTCGACGCGGGTACAGAACAGACGCGGCGAACGCTGCTGCTTGGCGCGCTCGCCACGACCGCCTGCCTTGGTTGTTCCACGCAGGCGCGCGCGGGCGAGGATCCGCCAGGCTCCGACGAACGTCCGCAGAAGGGTGATCTGCTCGTCTTCTCCGAAGGCGAACAGGAGGGAAAGCTCATCACCGCGGCCGATCTCCCGGCCGGTGGACCGCCGGTTCACGCTTGGCCGAAGGATCCCAACACATCGGTGGTGCGCAGCGCCTCGCGCCTCAACGAAATCCTGATCATCCGGCTCGATCCCGCCGAGCTTGACGAGAAGACCCGCGCACGTGCCGTCGACGGCATCCTGGCCTATTCGGCGATCTGCTCGCATGTCGGCTGTCCCGTCACCGCCTGGGTCAAGAGCGATGTCGGCGACAAGGACGTGTTCAAGTGCATGTGTCACAACTCCGAATACGATCCCCGCGAGGGCGCGCAGGTCGTGTTCGGACCGGCGCCGCGGCGGCTTGCCGCGCTGCCGCTCGCGCTCGCTGACGGTTCGCTCAGCGTTGCCGGCAACTTCATCGGAAAGGTAGGTGGCGTGCAGCCAGGATGACGGACGGTGCGGGTTGTGCCCGCGTCACGAGAGGCCGCATCCGCCGATGGGCGGACGACGGGACGAACGACAAGAATTCAAAACAAGAATTCAAACGGATGAAAAAGGGGAACGTTCATGACCAGGAAGCAATGGTTACTGTCCGGCTTCGTCGCCTTCACGTGCCTTGTCTCGACCGTCGCCGTCGCCGGTCCGATCGAGAACTACGCGCCGGTCACCCAGCAGCGGCTGGAAAATCCGGAACCCGGCAACTGGATGCTCTATCGGCGCACCTATGACGGACAGGGCTACAGCCCGCTCGACCAGATCAACACCTCGAACGTCAAGAATCTCACACCGGTCTGGACCTTTGCCACCGGCGTGGTCGAAGGCCACGAGGCGCCGCCGATCGTCAACAATGGCGTGATGTTCGTAACGACCCCGATGGGGCAGGTGATCGCGCTGAACGCGAAGACCGGCGACGAATATTGGCGCTACAAGCGGCAGCTTCCCGACGACCTCTTTCAGCTGCATCCGACCAACCGCGGCGTCGGTCTCTGGGAGGACAAGCTTTATCTCGCCACCACCGACGACCATGTTGTCGCGCTCGACGCCAAGACCGGCAAGGTGGTGTGGGACACCAAGGTGCAGGACTACAAGAAGGGCCAGTACATGACCCTGATGCCGCTGGTCGTCGAGGGCAAGGTCATCGTCGGAGGCTCCGGCGGTGAACTCGGCGTGCGCGGTTACGTCGCCGCATACGATGCCAAGGACGGCAAGGAGTTGTGGCGCACCTTCACCATCCCCGGCGAGGGCGAGCCCGGTCACGATACCTGGCAGGGCGACGACTGGAAGACCGGCGGTGGCTCCGCCTGGATGACCGGCAATTACGACAAGGACACCAAGACGATCTACTGGGGCGTCGGTAACGCCGCGCCATGGCCTGGCGAGACGCATCCCGGCGACAATCTCTACACCTCCTCGGTGCTCGCGCTCGATCCCAGCAATGGGAAGATCAAGACCTACCACCAGTACCACCAGAACGATTCCTGGGATTGGGACGAGGTCGAAGCACCGATCCTGGTCGACCTGCAACGCGACGGTCGCACCATCAAGAGCCTGATCCATCCGGGCCGCGACGCGATCTTCTGGGTGCTCGAGCGCACCCCGACCAAGATCAACTACGTCGCAGGCTGGCCCTTCGTCGCGACCGATGTCTGGAAGGGCATCGATGCCGAGAGCGGCAAGCCGATCGTCGATCCTGCGCACAAGCCGGTCATCGGCAAGCGGGTCGAGTTCTGTCCGTCGCTGTGGGGTGGCAAGGACTGGCCGTCGGCGGCCTACAGCCAGAGGACCGGCCTCGTCTACGTGCCCGCCAACGAGAATTTCTGCGGCGGCTTCACCGGAGAGAAGGTTCCGCTCAAGGCGGGCGAACTCTGGCTCGGCACCAAGCCGGAGGACATCGGCCTGACGACGAAGCCCGGCGCCGATCATTTCGGCGAGCTCCAGGCCTGGGATCCCGTCACTGGCAAGAAGGTGTGGCAGCACAATTTCCCGAAGTCGCAGTTGTTCGGCTCGGTGACGGCGACGGCAGGCGATCTCGTCTTCGTCGGCGGCACCAACGACCGCAACTTCCGCGCCTTCCACGCCAAGACCGGCGAACTCTTGTGGGAGCAGAAGACCAACTCCGGCATCATGGGCATGCCGGTGTCCTATGAGATCGACGGCACGCAATACATCTCGATCCAGTCGGGGTGGGGCGTGGACGCGCAACGCATCCAGGATGCGCTCGCGACCAACAATATCGGCATCGAAGCCAATGTGCCGCAGGGCGGCGTCATCTGGGTGTTCGCGCTGAAGAAATAAGCTCCGCGGGCGGATCGCAAGAAGCGGAGCGGTGAGGGGGCAATGCGGCGGATGCCAACATCCGCCGCATTTTGCCATGAGATGGGATGGTTACCCGCGCCACAAACTCGTCATGGCCGGAGCAAGCCCCGCCATGACGATGGGAAAACGTCTGCGAGCGCCAAGTTACTTCCCCTGCCGATCAACCTTGTCCTTTTCCTTCTGGTTCATCTCCTGAACCTTCGGATCGGAGCTGGTCTGCCCGGTGGTCTGCGTGGTCGAAGGCGGCGGGGCGCCGACGTTGGGAAGCGAGTTCTGCTCCGGCGCGGTGGGGCGCGTGGCGGTGGTCGGCGGGGTGGTGTTGCTTTGAGCGAACGCAGCCGTGGTCGTCATGAAAAAGGCGCCCGACAGCAACGAGACTGCGAGCGCCTTTGAGATGTTGGTCATCGATCTGCTCCTGTCAGATCGATGGAAACAGCGCGAGGCCGCTCAATGTTCCGTCTTAAGCCTCCAATTGCTTGCCGAGCGGAAGGCTGCGGATACGCTTTCCGGTCGCGGCGAAGATCGCGTTCATCAGCGCGGGCGCGAACGGCGGAACACCGGGCTCGCCGACGCCGCTCGGCGGCGTGTCGGGTCCGGGCGGGACGATGTAGACGTTGGTGACAAGAGGAGATTCATCCATCCTGAGGACCTGGAAGTCGTCGAAGTTCTTCTGCTCCACCTTGCCGTCCTTGAAGGTGATCGCGCCGTATTTGGCGACGCTCAGCCCCATGATCGCCGCGCCCTCCATCTGCGAGGCGATGCGCTCGGGGTTGACATAGGTGCCGCAGTCGATCGCGGTGTCGACCCGCGGCACCGTCAGCGTGCCCTTCTCGTCGACGGCCACCTCGACGATGGTCGCGATGTAGCTGACGAAGCTGCGGTGCACGGCAATGCCGAGGCCGTGGCCTTTCGGCACCTGACGGCCCCATTCGCCCTTCTCGGCGACCAGCTCGACCACCTTGCGGAGACGCGCGGTGTCGATCGGGTAGCTGTCATAGGGCTCGCCGTAGTTCCACATGTCCTTCACCGCCGGCTTGACGATGCGGGGACTGCCGATCAGCGCGAGCAACGTCTCCTTCTGGTCGCGCCCGGTCGCCTGCGCGATCTCGCCGACCATCGACTGCACCGCAAAGGCCCGCGGGATGTTCGAGACCGAACGGAACCAGCCGATGCGGGTGAACGCCGCGGCTTCCGGGTTCTCGCAGGAGATGTTGGCGATCTCGAACGGCATGTCGACGAGGCCCATGCCGAGCTCGAAGGGTGCCTGGTGGTTTGCACCCGCGGCGAAGGTCGAGGCGATGCTCGGGGCCACGCTGCGGTGGCGCCAGGCGATCACCTTGCCGTTCTTGTCGAGCCCTGCCTCGATCCGCTCGACCGAGACGGTGTGCAGGAAGTCGTGACGGACGTCGTCCTCGCGCGTCCATTGCACCTTCACCGGCGCGCCGAGCTCCTTCGACAGCAGCGCGGCCTCGAGCGCGAAGTCGCATTTCGACTTGCGGCCGAAACCGCCGCCGAGCAGCGTGACATTCACCGTGACGTTGTCCTCGGGAATGCCGAGAGTCTTGGCGACGTCCTCGCGGGTGCCGCCGGGACTCTGCACCGGCGCCCAGATCTCCGCTTTGTCACCCTTGACGTCGGCGACCGCCACCGGCGGCTCCATGCTGACATGGGCGAGGTGCGGCAGATAGTATTCGCCGACGACGACCTTGTCGGCGCTCTTCAGCGCAGCGTCTGCGTCACCCTCCTGGCGTACGACGAGGCCCGGTTTGCGCGAGGCTTCCTCGAGCTCCTTGCGATAGGCGACCGAGTCGTATTTGCCGTTGGCGCCGTCGTCCCAGGTCAGCTTCAGCGCGTCGCGGCCCTTGATCGCCGCGCCGGTGTTGCGCGCGATCACCGCGACGCCGCCGAGCGGCTGGAATTTCGACGGCCACGGCCAGCCGCGCACCTGCATCACCTTCTCGACGCCGGGGACCTTCAGCGCCGCGTCCGGATCGAACGAGACCAGCTTGCCGCCGGTCACCGGCGGGCGTGCGATGACCGCATATTTCATGCCTGGCAGGCGTACGTCGGCGCCGTAGCGCGCCTTGCCGGTGGTGATGTCGTGGAGATCGACGATGCTGATCTGGCCCTTGCCGAGATAACGGAAGTCCTTGGGGTCCTTCAGCTTGAGGCCTTCGATGCTCGGCACCGATTCTTTGGCTGCGTCCGCGGCGAGTTCGCCGAAGCCGAGCTTGCGGCCGCTGGCGCTGTGGACGACCTCGTGGTTGACGGCCTTGACCTCGGTCGCCGGCACGCCCCAGCGCTTGGCCGCGGCCTGCTCCAGCATGGTGCGGGCGGAGGCACCGATCTGGCGCATCGGGATCAGATAATGCCGCGTGCTGCGGGAGCCATCGGTGTCCTGGTTGCCGAACTTGACCTCGTCGCCATGGGCCTGCTGCACTTTGACCCTGGACCAGTCAGCCTCCATCTCCTCGGCGACGATCAGCGGAAGGCTGGTGCGCACGCCGGTGCCCATTTCGGCACGATGGGCGAGGATGGTGACGGTGCCGTCGGGAGCAACGGCAACGAAGACGCGCGGATCGACCACGACGCCGTGCGGCATCTTGCCGGCGCCGGTCTCATAGGCAAACGCCTGGCGCGACATCACGGGGGCGGCGAGCACGAAGCCGCCGGTGACGCCGAGCCCCTTCAGGATGCTTCGGCGCGAGACCTTCTCGACCCGAATGTTCTTCTCGAAGCCACGAAGCTTCCCGGGTTTGTCGATGAAATTCATGTCACACTCCCGTCGATGCGAGATGGACTGCGTTCTCGATGCGCTGGTAGCAGCCGCAGCGGCAGATGTTGCCGGCCATCGCTTCGCGGATCTGGTCGTGTGACGGCTTGGGATTCTCCATCAGCAGCGCTGCGGCCTGCATGATCTGGCCAGCCTGGCAGAAGCCGCATTGGGGCACGTTGACCTGGCGCCAGGCCTTCTGGACGGGGTGGTCGCCGTTCGGATGCAGCCCTTCGATGGTGGTCACCTCGCGCCCGGCGACGTCGTTGATCGACGTAATGCAGGCGCGCACGGCCTCCTTGTCGACGATGACGGTGCAGGCGCCGCACAGGGCCTGGCCGCAGCCGAACTTGGTGCCGGTCAGGCCGGCCTCGTCACGCAGGAACCAGAGTAGCGGGAGATCCGGGTCGCCGTCCCAGCTCTGTTCCTGGCCGTTGATCTTCACCTTGATCATGATGGTCCCTCGCTCTTCATAAGCTTGTCGATTGAACATTGCCGACACAGGTCGGCGCACTGCCCGTTTCGTCGTGTCGTCGCATCCCGGCCTGTTCTCCTGCGCGGGCAGATCCCGGCAGCAAGCAGGAATGCGAATCGTGATGTCCGGATGTGCTCGATACCTCCCGTCTTATTCTTGATTGATTGAATTCGCGCGGCATCGTGACGACGCGATCGTAGCAGAGACCGCGCCGGCCCGGCGTTCACAGCCGGGTGTTGTTGAAGGGAAAAGTTGCAACGAAGGTTTGTCAAAAGCAGGGCGCGGCATCACACCCCTGCGCCTGCGAAATGTGCACGACGAAAAAAGCTTCGTCCGGCAGAGACTGCGCGGACGAAGCAGGATGCCTCAGTCGAGGGAGGGAGAACGCAGCGGCGCGGACTTCGAGGGGGAAGTGGGCGGCACTGCGCAGTCATTCAGAGACCAGGACTGAGGAGCTCATCTGAGGAGCTCATGGCGCTCGCGTCTGCCTCGTGCGATGCGGCGGCATCGCAGCGATTTGGTCGAGGGCCGGACCGTCCGGCTCGCTGGCGATGGTCGGGGCCAGCGAGCGGACGGGCACGGCGAAGGTCTGACGGCCTTGTTCAGGCGGCCTTGTCAGGCAGCCTTGTTTAGGCGGCCTTGGCTTTCGCCACGTGGGTCGCGATCGCGTCCATCAGCGCCGGCGATAGGCAGTCATAGGGCTCGAGCCCGATTTCCTTCAGCCGCGAGCGGATGCCTGCCATCTGTTCCGGCTTCACGCCGGATTCGATCACGGAGGAGACGAAGGCGGCGAATTGCGGCGCCTGCGAGCCCTGCTCCTGGAACAGCTCGGGATGGATGAAGTCGAGGCCGTAGAACGGATGGCCCTTGTTCTCGATGCGGCCGTACATGTGCGTGCCGCAGGCCTTGCAGGCGTGGCGCTGGATCACCGCCGAGGGATCGACGATCTGGAGCTTGTCGCCGTTCTCGGTCACGCTGACGTTCTGGCGTGGCACCACGGCGACCACCGAGAAGTTCGCGCCTTGCGGCTTCCAGCACTTGGTGCAGCCGCAGGCGTGGTTGTGGGCGACGTCGCCCTTCACGGCGACCTTGACCGGGTGGTCCGTGCATTTGCAGACCAGTGTGCCGCCGGCAAAGCTGCCGCTGCCCTGTTTGACGCCGTTATCGATCGAGGGATGGAGTGCAACAGTCATGGGTCGATCCTCCTTGGGTGTGACGCTTTCGAGCTAGAACACGACGACTGAACGGATGGATTTGCCCTCGTGCATGAGGTCAAAACCCTTGTTGATCTCCTCGAGCTTGAGCACGTGGGTGATCATCGGATCGATCTGGATCTTTCCGTTCATGTACCAGTCGACGATCTTGGGCACGTCGGTGCGGCCGCGCGCGCCGCCGAAGGCCGTGCCGCGCCAGTTGCGCCCGGTGACGAGCTGGAACGGGCGGGTGGCGATCTCCTTGCCGGACTCGGCAACGCCGATGATGATCGAGGTGCCCCAGCCGCGATGGCAGGCTTCCAGCGCCTGGCGCATCACGGTGGTGTTGCCGGTGCAATCGAAGGTGTAGTCGGCGCCACCGTCGGTCAGGTTGACCAGATGCGCGACGATGTCGCCGGTGATCTTCTTGGGGTTGACGAACTCGGTCATGCCGAACCGGCGGCCCCAATCCTCCTTGGAGTCGTTGATGTCGACGCCGATGATCTTGTCGGCGCCGGCCATCTTGGCGCCCTGGATCACGTTGAGGCCGATGCCGCCGAGGCCGAACACGACCACGTTGGAGCCCGGCGTGACCTTCGCGGTGTTGACGACGGCGCCGACGCCGGTGGTGACGCCGCAGCCGATGTAGCAGCTCTTGTCGAACGGCGCGTCCTCACGGATCTTGGCGACGGCGATCTCCGGCAGCACGGTGAAGTTCGAGAAGGTCGAGCAGCCCATGTAGTGGTAGACCGGCTTGCCCTTGTAGGAGAAGCGGCTGGTGCCGTCGGGCATCACGCCCTTGCCCTGCGTCGCGCGGATCGCGGTGCAGAGATTGGTCTTTTGGCTCAGGCAGCTTTTGCACTGCCGGCATTCCGGCGTGTAGAGCGGAATGACGTGGTCGCCCGGTTTCACCGAGGTCACGCCCGGTCCGATCTCGCGGATGATACCGGCGCCCTCATGACCCAGGATCGACGGGAAGATTCCTTCGCTGTCGAAGCCGTCGAGCGTGTAGGCGTCGGTATGGCAGATGCCCGTCGCCTTGATCTCGACCAGGACTTCGCCGGCCTTCGGTCCTTCCAGATCGACTTCGACGATCTCGAGTGGTTTCTTGGCTTCGAAAGCAACGGCGGCACGTGTCTTCATCGTAAACTCCTCAAATTCTCGCAGGACGCCACGAGGTGGTATCGGTCCTGGTAACCTTCATTTCTTGCCCATGCAGGCGTCTTCCGCCTTGGTGTAGGTCTCGTTCTTTTCATCCTTCTTGGAGGGACGTTGACGGCCCCACGCCTCGTCGGAGCGGGCGCGCAGATAGACGTAGAGATCGTCCATGTAGCAGGCGACGTTCGGGTTGTCGCCGAAGGCAGGCATGACGTTCTCCTGCGCGGTCGAGATGTTCTTGCGACCGGAGGCGACGACGCCGAGGAAGTCGCCATAGCTCATGGTCTTGACCGAATCCTTCAACGCCGGTGCGTAGGTGGATCCCATGCCGTCGGGGCCATGGCAGACGTGGCAGTCGGAGTGATAGCGGCGATATCCGGAATAGGTGAACCAGTCCACGGTGCCGTCGGCCGAAATCTTGTAGGTCGGGTTTCCTTCCTTATCGAGCCACTTTCCGTCGTCTTCCTTCTTGACGGCGGTCGGGGCGCCCGGACCGTCCGCAACGGCAATTCCTCCCGAGGTCACGAAGATGGTCGCAGCGATGACAAAGCAGATTTTACGCAAGAGATGATCCTCGAAGGCGTTCGGTGGAGACGAGCCGGCGCGTGGAGTTGATCCACGCGCCGGAGCGACACGAAGGTGAGGCTAGTTCGCTGCTGGCAGCGAGAACACGGTCAGCGTACCGCCGAGTGCCGTGTAGTTGCTGAGAGCCGCGTAGCCACCGACTGCGCCGAGACCGGCGGTCGGATCGGTCAGACCAGCTGCCAGACCGATGCCGGCCCAGCCGCCCACGCCGGAGAGCACTGCGACATACTGCTTGCCGCCGTTCTCATAGGTGGTGACGTTGCCGATGATGCCGGAGGGAGTCTTGAACTTGTAGAGCTCCTTACCGGTCTTGGCGTCGACCGCCTTCAGGTAGCCTTCGAGCGTGCCGTAGAACACCACGCCGCCGGCGGTTGCGAGCGCACCCGACCAGACCGAGAACTGCTCCTTGTTCGACCAGACGATCTTGCCGGTCTTGCCGTCCCAGGCGATGAAATTACCCATATGGGTTTCACCCTGCGGCGGATACATCGAGAGCGTCGCACCCACATAGGGCTGGCCCGCGGTGTAGCTCACCTTGAACGGCTCGTAGTCCATGCAGACGTGGTTGGTCGGAACGTAGAACAGCTGCGTGTCCGGCGAGTAGGCTGCCGGCTGCTCGTCCTTGGTACCGAGCGCGGCCGGGCAGATGCCCTTGGTGTTGTGATCCTCGCCGCCCTTTTCAGTCGAGGCCGCGTCGAGAACCTTCGGGCGGCCATAGGTCGGTGAGTTCTTGTCCATGTCGACGCCGGAGGTCCAGTTCACCTTCGGGTCGTATTTCTCGGCGACCAGCAGTTCGCCGGTGACACGATCCATCGTGTAGGCGAGGCCGTTGCGGTCGAAATGGGTCAGCAGCTTGCGCGGTTGGCCGTTGATCGACTGATCCGAGAGGATCATTTCGTTGACGCCGTCATAATCCCACTCATCGTGCGGCGTCATCTGGTAGACCCACTTGGCCACGCCGGTGTCGGCATTGCGGGCCCAGATCGTCATCGACCATTTGTTGTCGCCTGGACGTTGCTTCGGGTTCCAGGTCGAGGGATTGCCTGATCCGTAATAGATCAGGTTCAGCTCAGGATCAAAGGAGATCCAGCCCCAGGTGGCGCCGCCGCCAATCTTCCACTGATCGCCCTGCCAGGTCTTGAGGCTGGAGTCCTTGCCGACCGGCTTGCCGAGAGCGGTGGTCTTCTCGGCATCGACCAAGATTTGATCATCAGGCCCTCCCGAGTAACCGCGCCAAGCCAACTTGCCCGTTTTGAGATCGTAAGCCGTCATGTGAGCCTGGACGCCAAACTCGCCACCGGAAATGCCAACCAGGACCTTGTCCTTGACGACGAGCGCCGCAGAGGTTCCGGTCTCGCCCTTAGTGGGATCGCCGTTCTTCACAGACCAGGCGACCTGGCCGGTCTTGGCGTCGAGCGCAACCAGCGTGGTGTCAGCCTGATGCAGGATGATCTTGCCGTCGCCGTAAGACAGGCCGCGGTTGACCGTGTCGCAGCACATCACCGGGATGACGTTCGGATCCTGCTTCGGCTCGTACTTCCAGATGATCTTGTTCTCGTTGGAAAGGTCAAGAGCATAGACCTTGTTCGGGAACGGTGTATGGACGTACATCACGTTGCCGATGATCAGCGGGCCGCCTTCGTGGCCGCGCAGCACGCCGGTGGAGAAGGTCCAGGCGACCTGGAGCTTGCCTACGTTTTGTGCGTTGATCTGGTTCAGCTTGGAATAGCGGGTATTGGCGTAGTCGCCCGCCGGCATGACCCAGTCTTTTGGATTCTGCGACATCTTGATCAGCTCGTCATTGGCTGACGCGCTGCCGACGGCGAGCATCGCCGCGGAGCCAAGATAGGTCGCCATTAGCACCTTGCGCATAGTCATTCCTCCGTTGGTCTCGTTTATTGTTTCCGAAGCATTGCTTAATCACCGGGCTTCTCGTCCGGCGTCTGCTCGTGCAGGGCGGTCACGTTTGGGACCAGAAACGATGCTGTGCTGTTTCCTCCTCCGGATGAGAGCTACGGGTCCACGTGCAGGAGAGGCCCGTTTTTTTTGTTCCTGCCGCAATCCCTAACGACTTCGTCATCGGGAAACTTGCCCAAGAGGGAAGCCGGTTTGCTTGACAGCGCACGGACGCGAAGTTTTTGATTTTGCAGTAGCGAATTCAGCGGCTTCCGCGCGGCTTCGCGGCGCCTTCGGCGCTCAGGTTCCCCTTGACGGCGCTGCAACTAAGGCGGAGGATTAACCGTCAAGGGTGGCAATGGAACGATCGCGCTCGTTGCAAAAGACCGCTCAAATTCGAGGTAAACGTCACGCAATCATAGCTGAGGGCTCCAGCAGCGCTGGTTGCGATTCGCGTCGAATCTGCAGATGAAACCAGCGGCTGGATTAATGTCCGACACCATTCACACGCTCTCGACGACCGGCCTGACGCCGAAGCGGCAGATCCAGAGCTGGATCGACGGGCTGACAAGCCTGTGTGGGCATTTCGACGTCGATCCGCTCGAGGCGTCCTCGCTCGAGGGCCGCATCGACTACACGAGCGTCTCGCGCCTGAAGCTCTGCCAGATCGAGGTCAGCCAGCATCGCATCGCGCACACGCTGGCGCGCGCCAAAGCCAATGAACACCCGTACATCAAGATCCACTTCCAGACCTACGGCGTGTCCTATTTCGAGCAGGAAGGCCGCCACATCGAGCTGAACCCGGGCGACATCATCGCCTATGACGTCTCGTGTCCGCATTCCATCATCAGCCCTGCCTTCACCCGCCACGACGTGGTGATCGTGCCGAAGGCCTTGCTGCGCGACCGTGGATTCCCGTCGCAGCGGATGCCGGCCTGCAAATTGTCGGCGAAGACCGGGACGGGGAGAATCGCCCATGATTTCGTCCATGCCACCTTCGACGAGGCGGCCAAGCTGTCGGCGAACAGCGCGGTCGGTGTCGCCGATTCGCTGATCGACCTCTTGCTGCTGCCGTTGCGCGAAGCGGACACGATGTTCGATCGCGTCGGGCCCGAGGCGATGTATGTGCGCGCGCAATTCTTCATCCGCGAGCACCTGCGCGATCCGGATCTGTGCATCGACCAGATCTCCGCCGAGCTCGGCTGCTCCAAGCGCTATCTGCACATGCTGTTCTCCGAGCGCGGCACCACGGTGAGCGACTACATCTGGCAGGCGCGCCTGCAGAATTGCCGCCAGGAGCTCGAGGCGCACGGCGGCAAGACCATCACCGACGTCGCCTTCTCCTGGGGCTTCTCCAGCTCATCGCATTTCAGCCGCGTGTTCCGGAAATATTTTGGCGTGGTGCCGTCCTCGATCCACAAGGCCCAGCAGGGCGCCGCGGCCTCGGGCGAGCATTAGGCGAGCGCCGCAGCCGACGCAGGCCGCGCGGCGATATCTCTCAGGCCGATATGGCGACGTAGGGAATGCTGGTCACGAGAGCGACCAGCAGCACCGCGTTGCCCAGCATGCCGCTCCAATGCAGCCGGCGCAGCCGGTGCGGGGCCTCAGCATCACCTGCGTCCCTCGCGCGGAGCTGGTCGTCGATCCGTTGCATGAACCAGCGGCGTCCCCAGATCGCCAGGGCCGCGAGCAGGCCGACGCCCATCGCGGCGACCAGGCGACCGTCGAGCAGGAAAGCCAGCGCCCCGATCACGCCGGCGACGCGCATCACCAGAAAATGGGCGTTGAACATCCCACGCAATAGCTGGGCGACGGGCTGGATATCGAGCTTCACCAGCAGGAAGGCGGGCGAGGCCAGCGTGAAGTAGCCCATCGGAAAGAGCAGAGTGATCATGACGGCAACGGCGACGCCATCCGGTGTCATGCGATCGGCCTTTCTTGTCCGCCGGTGAGGGGGCCGGCACCGGCGCACAATCATAGCGGGAAAATGCGCTTCCGACACTAGGCTTTGGTCGGATGCCGGGCTCCGATGGGACAGCCCCGTGCGCCGCGGAAGGTTCAGGCCGGCTCGAGGCCGAGCGACCGCGCGCTCTCGATCCAGATCGGCAACTCGTGCTGATACAGGGCATTGGTCTCCTTGAAGCCGATGGCCGGCTCGAGCACGAAGGTCGCGAGAACCTCCTTCACCTTCGGATCGCTGTTGGCGGCGACGCAGAGCGCCGCTAGGCGGTCGACCACCGGCTGCGGCGTCGCCTTCGGCACGGCCCAGCCGGAGAAGCCGCTCACGGTGAAGAATTTCGACGTTGCGCCCTGCTCCGGGAGGGTCTTGATGGCTGGGATCGCGTCGACCTTCTTCGAATGCACGGCGAACACGGTGCCACGGTCGCTTTGCAGGACGGACTGCGCCGCCGTGTAGCTGCCCATTGCGGCATCGAGCGTGCCTTCCAGCATCCCCGTCCACATCGGCGCTTCGCCGCGGTAGTGAACCGGCTCGATGGAAAGACCGTACTGCTTGTTGAGCTCGTTGATCGTCATGTGCGGGGCCGAGCCCGCGCTATAGGTGCCGAAGTTGACCTTGCCGCTCTTGCGCGCGAAGGCGACGAAATCCTCCAGCGTCTTGACCCCGGTCTTGGGGTTTGCGACCAGCAACAGGCCGGCGCCCGGAATGACGCTGACCAGCGTCAGATCCTTGTCCATGTCGTAGCCGGGATTCTTCATCACGACCCGGTTCATGATGTAGGTGGTCGAGATCGAGCACAGGATGGTGTGGCCGTCGGGCTCGGCGCGGGCGACCTCTGCGGTGCCGATCGCGCCGGAGGCGCCGGGCTTGTTCTCGACCACGACGGTCTTACCGACCTGCTTGGAGATGAATTCGCCATAGGCGCGCGCGAGCAAATCGGTCTGTCCGCCGGCGGGATAGCTGCAAATCATGCGGATCTGCCGCGAGGGCCAACTGCCTTGCGATGCGCCTTGCGCCGAGGCGCCGCGCGCGATGAAGGGCATCGCGAGTGCGCTGGTACCGGCGGTGATGAAGTGGCGGCGATCGAATTTTGCGGGCATGATTCCCTCCTGATTTTTGCCGACCCTACTGCATCAGGCTGGGGTGGCAGGCGAGACAGATTGGCGCATTCGACAAGGCCGCGCGGTGCCCATTTGCGCGTCATCCGGGCGATCGGGTCTTCCGCATCACCCGCAGCCAGACGATCTCGGTCAGGGCCACCGCAATCAGGCCGAACGTGCCGCCGATCAGCACGTTGACGATGCGCTCCTCGGCGATGCCGCTGGCGCCGCCGGCAAAGGATGCGGCGAGCGCAATGAAGAAGCAGCGCAGGCCGAAGCCGACGACGTAGCGGGAGAACGAGATCAGGGTGAGGGTGGCCGCCAGAATCGCGATGGCGTAGCCGACGCGGCTTTGCGACAGGGCAAGGCCCGGGAGAAAGCCGAGCGGCACGCCGACGAAGGCGCCGATCGCCCGCTGCTTCAGCTTGCCGGTGGACGCTGTGAGGTCGCCGACCACGACGCTTGCGGCCGACCACATCACCCATTGCCCCTGCGCGAGGTTGAAGATCTCGACCAGGGCGGCTGCGGCAAAGACCGCCATGGCGGTTGCCGCTGCGGGCAGAAACCAGTCGGTCGCGGGCGGTCCGAACGAGGTCGCGGCATTGCCACGCTGCCGCTGGTCGTAAACCTGGATAGCGCAGACGAGCGCCAGCGCGATCGGAGAGGAGGCGATGATCACGCCGGCATGACGTATCGCTTCCGAGGCGCTCACGCCCTCCCGCACCTCGCAGGCGAGATAGACGGCGGGGATGAACACCCAATTGCCGAGCGTACGGAAATGTTCGCCGTAGCGCGTCCCCGCCACCGCAAGGAAGCCGGCGAGCGCCGTCAGCACCACGAATAGCGGCTTGACCGGAGCTGCAAGGAAAAGCGCGGCAAAGGTGACGAGAATGGCGAGATAGTGCCACGCGACGACTTTTGGCGGAAAGTGCTGCCTGAGCGCCGGAATGAGTAGCGAGACCGCGACGAGCCCCAGGTTCAGCAGCGCCGTCTCGCGCGAGATGAAATAGGCGGCGACCATCGGGCCGACGACGATCAGCGCGCGCAGGAGCTCGCCGGTCTTGACTTCGCGGGAGAGGAGATCGCGCAGGTTGGTGGCGGAGGGTGTCGTGGGGGGATTCACGGGGCACCAAAGGGGCGAACGAAACACTATGCATACCACGGAAATGTGGTCGGCACTTTGGCGTGTGGAGCGACGGTCGCGCCACACCCTCGCTGTCATCGCCCGGCTTGACCGGGCGATCCAGTATTCCAGAGGCGCTTGCGATTGAATCGAGAGGCCGCAGCGTACTGGATGCCCCGCCTGCCGCCTACGCTAAAGCTTCGGCGCCCCTAGACCTCAGCCCCGGCGTAGCCGGGTCGCGGGGCATGACACCGGTGATGTGGTGGCACGTGAGGCCACCTCACCTTTGAATGATCTTCGCCCAGACATCGCCGAGCACCGCAGGCTCGCGCGGCGGCAGATAGGTGAGGCCGGCCTGCTTGCCGAATTCGGCGATCTTGCCTTCGGCAGCAAGGCTGGTCAGCGCCTTGTTGACCGCGTCGATCAGTGCGCCGTCGCTGGCCAGCCCGACATAGCCGCGATTGGCGCCGATCGGATAATAATAGCCCGACGCGGTGATCGTCGTGTCGGGATGCGCGGCGCGGTGGGCATCGAAGCGGCCGAGGTCGATCAGCGTCGCGTCATAGTCGCCGCGCTGGAGCGCGCCGAGGAGATCGTCGCGGCCGGGGACGAGATGGGTGATGCTGTCGATCAGGCGGCCCTTGTCGAAGGTCATCAGAATGGCATCGCCCAGCGAGCCGCTCTCGATCGCAAGGCGAAGGCCGCCGAGATCGCCGATGTCGCCGATCTTGCGGCCCTGCGCTTTCGGCCCGAGTACCACCGTCATCGGCGAATAGACGTAAGGCTGGCTGGGCACAAGCACGCCGAGCGCGACGCGGCGGCGCCGGTCGTCGCGCGTGGCCCCGGCGAAGTCCGGCAAGCGTGCCGTCTTCATGCCGGGCTTGACGAGGGAATCCGTCGTCAGCGCATAGCCGCCGACCAGCGAGCAGCGCCCGTCGGAGAGCAAGGCGTTGGCCTCGAGCTGCGGGCTCGAATCCTCGTCCAGCTTGCTCTCGAACCACTGGATTGTCAGCGGCCGGCCGATCCGGTCCGCGATCGCCTGCGCCAGCAGTACGTCGAAGCCTGAATCCGGTTTGCCCTTGTGATGCACCGAGAGCGGAGGCCGGTCCTCATCGAGGCAAACCTTCAGCGGCTCGTCGGCCGCACGCGCGGCGGTGGTCGCCGCCGCGAGGATCGCGGCAACGCTCCATGCGGCGAGCCAGGGTCTCATGGCTTTCTCCTGCTCGAGACGAAGGCCCAGAGATTGCCGATCTCGTCGTCGCTCAAAATGTCGGCCCAGGGCGGCATCTTGTTGTTCTTGCCGTTCTTCACCGTGGTGACGAAGCGCGTCTTGTCGTCGGGAAAGGCGCGCAGGTCCGGCGTGATGGTGCCGGAATTCATCATGTTGGGGCCGTGGCAGTGCGAGCATTTCGAAGTATAGGTCGACTTGCCATAGTCGATCTGTGCCTGCACGGGATTGCCGGTTGCATCGTCCGCGGCACGAACGGTCGCCGCAAGCGCGACCGTCAGCACCGCGACGGTGGCGACCGTCGCCACCGTCTTGTGAGAGATGTCCTTCAGCATCGGGCCGTGGTTATTGCTTGACCGCAAAAACCCACAGCGAGCCGCCGGGCGGCACCTTGGCAAGCCGCTCGTCGCCGGAGAACAGCGAGTAGACGCCGCCATAGCCGGAGGTGACGGCAACGTACTGCACGCCATCCTGCTGCCAGGTCACCGGTTGCCCCTCGATGCCGGAGCCGGTCTGGAACTGCCAGAGCTTCTTGCCGGTGTCGGCATCGAAGGCCTCGAACTCGCCTGTCAGTGCGCCCGAGAACACGACGCCGCCTGCGGTCGACAGCACGCCCGAGAAGCGCGGGATGTCGCTTGGCGCTTCCCACTTGGCCTTGCCGGTCATGGGATCGATCGCCTTCAGATGACCGCGCGGGCCGTCACCCCACTCCCAGAGGTCGGTGAGGTCCATGCCGAGATACCATTCGCCCTGCTTGAAGGTGACGGGCTCGGTCTTGTACCTGCCGCCGAAGGCGAGCGTGTTGGCATAGGCCAATCCGGTCTGCGGATTGAACGACATCGGCTCCCAGTTCTTGCCGCCGAGGATCGACGGATAGACGGTGACCTTCTTACCGTCGCGCGCGTCCTTCGAGACGTCGGTCTCGATCGGCTTGCCGGTCTTCATGTCGATGCCGGTTGCCCAGTTCACCTTCACGTAAGGATTGGCCGCGAGCAGCTTTCCGTTGGTGCGGTCGAGCACATAGAAGAAGCCGTTGCGGTTGGCGTCCATCAGCACCTTGGTCGGCTTGCCCTCGATATTCATGTCGGCGAGGACCATCTCGGCCACCGAGTCATAGTCGAACGGATTGTTCGGCGAGAACTGGTAGTGCCACTTGATCTTGCCGGTCTTGGGATCCATCGCCAGCACGGAGCAGGTGTAGAGGTTGTCGCCGGGACGCACCGCCGAGTTGAACGGTCCGGGATTGCCGATGCCCCAATAGACCGTGTTGAGCTCGGGATCGTAGGAGCCGGTGATCCAGGTCGAGCCGCCGCCGAGCTTCCAGGTGTCGCCCTTCCAGGTGTCGCCACCGGGCTCGTCGGGCGAGGGGATCGAATGGGTACGCCAGAGATGCTTGCCCGTCGCCGGGTCCCAGCCGTCGATGAAGCCGCGGGTGCCGAACTCGGCGCCGGAGATGCCGGTGATGACGACACCGTCGGCGACCAGCGGCGCCACCGTCATCGAATAGCCTTCCTTGATGTCGGCGGCCTTCTGCCGCCACAGCTCCTTGCCGTCCTTGGCATCGAGCGCGATCACGTTGGCGTCGAGCGTGGTGCGGAAGACCTTGCCGTCATAGAGCGCGGCGCCGCGATTGATGATGCCGCAGCAGACGATGCGCGGCGTCTCGGCGGGATACTCGACCTTGGATTTCCAGATCTGCTTGCCGGTCTTGGCGTCGACCGCCATGGTGGCGTTGTGCGAGGTCACGTAGATCACGCCCTGGTACACCAGCGGCTGCGATTCCTCGCTGCGATCGTCGTTGAAACTGTAGTTCCAGACCGGGACGAGATTCTTGACGGTGTCCTTGTTGACCTGGTTCAGCGTCGAGAAGCGCTGCAGATTGTAGCCCATCCCGTAATTGAGAACGTTCGATGTATCGGTCGCGCCCTTGACCAGTTGCTCGGTGGTCTGTGCGCTCGCACAAGTCGATGCAAGCATGACGAGGCTCGCGGCCATCGCAAAGCGTTTCATCCGTTCCTCCCAATATGCGCGCCTTTTGACGCTGCGGCACCAACACTCCGCCCGAACGCAAAACACGTCAATACGAAAGTCGTAAGTGCGTCGCCGATATGTTGGATGCCAGATGCCGGTCACCTGACAGAAACCTGACAACCGACTTTCACTTGTGCGCAGACGCTGAAGAAATTCCGTGGCATGAAGCGGTGCCGGCTTCGGCCGCTCTGCCCGGGCCGTCGGGTTCCGCGAGTTGTGCGGTGCGCGGGTTGCAATTCCGGACTTGAACCGGGGCTCGCTTGTAGACTTATGTCGTTTCGACCCCCTACGAATCGGGGGGCTGGTCAGGAGGGTTTGATGATTTCACGTCGCTCAGTTGCGCTTGCGCTCACGATTGCAGTGCTGTCCGGTCCAGCGTGGGCTGCTTCCGGCAACGCCGTAAAGATGTTCGACACCGACAATGACGGCACGCTCGATCTCGCCGAGGTAAAGAAGGCGGCCGCCGCGCTGTTCGCAAAGCTCGATCCCGATCACGACGGCACGCTGGACGCGCGCGAATTGCGCGGACGGTTAACGGCGAAAGAACTCGCCGCCGCCGATCCCGATCGCGACGGGACTCTCACGCTCGACGAATATCTCGCGGTGGTGGAGCAGCGCTTCAACGCAGCGAATCCCGACAAGGACGGAACGCTGGATGCGAAGGAGCTGAACTCGCGCGCCGGCCGCGCGCTGCTGCGCTTGTTGCGGTGAGAGACGCGGCGCTTGACTGGGAGCGAAGGCGATTTGCCCGAGAGGGAAATTCGCGAGCATAATGCGACAGTTCGCTGTGTTTGCGCTTCGATTCCAGGCTTGCGCTGCACCTGACGCAGCCCTAGGTTTTGCCCCGCGCGATGTCGCGCTCAATACCCTTGGGAGACCCGAATGGCTTGGAAAGCTCCGAAGATCGTGGAAGTGCCGGTCGGCATGGAAATCAACATGTACGCCTGCGCTGCGCGCAAGTAAGACTGACGACCTGCCGCGGCTTCGATGGCGAACGCCGTCGAAGCCGTGGTAGTGTTCGCAATGCGCCTTGGAGCCCACACGATCTGGACGGCAATTGCGTTCGGTGTTGCGCTTGCACCGGCGTGTGTCAGTGCCGAAGAGAGCTTTGATACCGAGCACATTTTCGGCTTCATGATCGGCACCGATGTCGGCAATCCCGGCGAGCGCGAATTCCAGACTCAGACCACGGGACGCTTCGGCAAGGGCGGCACCTATCGCGCCCTCCAGCAGGAGGTCGAGATCGAAGTCGTGCCGCTGCCGAACTTCCGTATCGAGGTCGGCGGCACCGCCACGCTGCATGACATCACCGGCGTCCCTGATATCGACGACCGCCGTCAGTTCAATTTCCAGGGCGCCTCGCTCGACCTGCGTTACCGCCTGCTCGACCGCGGGCGCGCGCCATTCGGATTGACTGTCGCCGCCGAACTCCATGGCGATCGCATCGACGAGACCAGCGGCGCGAAGGGACGGATGTACGGCACCGATTTCACGCTCGCTTTCGACCGTGAGCTGATTCCGAACTACGCCATCGCGGCGCTCAATCTGATCTATCAGCCGGAATGGGCGCGCTTCGAGGTGGCGGGGGTGTCCGAGAAGAGTTCGACGATCGGCGCGGCCTTTGGCGGCATGGTGCGCGTGCGCCCCAATTTTCTGCTCGGTGGTGAGATGCGCTACTTCCGCCAATATGAGGGCATCGGCCTCGGTGAGTTCTCGGGGCAGGCGCTGTTTGTCGGTCCGACCGCCTATTTCCAGCTATCGGAGAAGTCGCGGCTCACCCTGAGCTGGAGCATGCAGGCCTGGGGCCGCTCGGCCGGATCGGGCGGCAATCTCGACCTCGTCAATTTCGAGCGCCATCAGGCGCGATTGGTGTTCGGGGTAAACTTCTAGTGCGTTTGTTCCGCCTCGAGGGACCATCCCGTCCGTTTGAAACTTCCCGCTCCTCGGAACGTAACCTTTTGTGCTAATCTCCATTGTCCCCTTGCGACAGGATCCCGGCATGAACCCGATTGACCTGGTGGTGACTGTATGTGCGGTGCTCTCGCCTGCGACCTGCGAGGAGCAGCATCTGGTGTTCAACTTTGCGGGGTCGCCGAGGCAATGCGTGATGGCCGCGCCGCCCTATATCGCGCAATGGGTCGGCGATCATCCGAAGTGGCAGGCGGTGCGGTGGCGCTGCGAATATCCGCACCCGAACGACAAGGCGTAAGCCGCCTTCGTTATTTCGTGCAGTCCTTCAGGTCTTTGTCGGCGATCGAGAACACCGCGTCGGCC
This sequence comes from Bradyrhizobium sp. S3.7.6, assembly GCF_054061875.1. Classification (NCBI taxonomy): domain Bacteria; kingdom Pseudomonadati; phylum Pseudomonadota; class Alphaproteobacteria; order Hyphomicrobiales; family Nitrobacteraceae; genus Bradyrhizobium; species Bradyrhizobium sp. S3.7.6. The sequence continues at coordinate 3,171,344 of NZ_JBSSEQ010000001.1, forward strand.
TTGATCTCGATGTCGCGGACGATGCACTGCCGCGCATTGGGATAGCTGACCCAGGCGTCGTAGCGGCCGGGTTCGACGCCGGTGATGCGCAGCCGCTCGTCGTGGTCGACCTCCTTGTCCTTGTCGTTCAGGCACTGGTTCGGGCCCCACTCGGTCTTGCCGGCGGGCGAGAGCTGGAAGCCGGAGATCGTCTCCGTCGTCAAATTCCAGAGCCGGATGCCCTTGCCCTTGCTTTGGGCGGCGGCTTCGCCGGCCAACGTCAACAACGCGATCAAAGCCAGAAACCAACGCATCAGCCGATCCTCCCAAAGGCGCCCTGTTATTCCCTGATCAGGCGCTCGCGGTTCTTTGCCTTGTCGAAATTCCTGGCGCGGTCAAGGCCGATCGGCGCGATCAGCTTCGCCGAGGCAAGATCGGCGCCCTCGAAATCGGCGTCAGTGACGGTGGCTCCGGTCAGGTCGGCGCCGCCGAGCTGAGCATTTTTGAGCGATGCGCCGGTCAGGTCGGCTCCCTTGAGGGAGGCAAATTCGAGATCGACGCGCGACAGGTCGGCATTGCGCGCGTTCAACCCTTCCAGATTGGCGGATCGCAGCACGGCGCGCATCAGCCCCATCGACTGGTTGCGCATATCGGCGCCAAGATGCGCGTTCGCAATCGAGGCGCCGATCAGGCTTGCGCCGGTGAGGTCGGCCGCGATGCGAGCACCGGCCAGGTCCGCGCCGTCCAGACGCGCGCGCGCCATCTGCGAGGCGAACAGATTGGCGCCCTTCAGGCTCGCGCCCGCGAGATCAGCGTCCAGCAGCCACGCCTGATCGAGGATCGCCTGATCAAGACGGGCACCGGCGAGTTTCGTCTTGTTGAGTCGTGCCGCACGGAGAATCGCCGTGGAAAGGTCGAGACCCGAGAGATCGAGCCCCGACAACCGCTTGCCGGTGAAATCGGCCGGCGCCCCGGGGCTGGCTTTGGCCAGGATGGCCTCGACCTCCTGCCGGCTCATTTCCGCGGAGACCATCGCGGGTGACGTGAGGTCGACGTCACGCATCATGTCCTGCGCGCTCGCCATGGTCGCGACGAGAGCGAGGCCAAGCGTCATGAGGGCGACCATTCGCTTCATCATCAGGCTCCGCTACGGGCCCTGTTTAGCACGCGCTTTGCGTCGCTGCCTATGAGGCATCACGCCCGGCGTGTTCGCCGCCATGTTCGCCTTGGATTCTCGCCACGAGGCCCGCCCTGACCGCGGCGATCTCTGCGTCGCCGCGTGCGCCACGCGGGATGCTGATGGGCACCTCTGCCAGAATTCGCGCCGGCTGCGGCGACAGGAAGAACAAGCGGTCGCCAAGGCGGATCGCATCGTCGAGGCTGTGGGTGACGAGCAGCGTCATCATGGGGCGGCTTGCGACCAGCGTCGCGATCTCGTCGCGCAGGCGGCCGGCGAGCGCGTCGTCGAGCGAGGCGAGGGGCTCGTCGAGCACGAGCAGATCGGGCTCGACCGCGAAGGCGCGGGCCAGCGCGACGCGCCGGGCAAGACCCAGCGACAATTCGCCGGGAAAGTGGCTGCGATGCGCCTCCAGCTCCAGGATCCTGAACAGCTCCGACAGCTTCGCCTCGGAGATGCCAGGAGCTGCAAGCCGCACATTCTGCTCGACCGAGCGCCACGGCAGCAGCCGCGGCTCCTGGAACACCATCCCGATCCGCGCTTCCGGTGGACGCGCGATGGTCCCGTGGAAATCGCGGTCGAGCCCGAGGATGATGCGCAGCATCGTGCTCTTGCCGCAGCCGGAGGGGCCGATCAAAACGCCGACCTCACCGGATTGAAGCGCGAAGCTGACCGGGGCCAGCACCTCGTGCGTTTCGCCCGCGGCACTCCTGAACGTCTTTCCGGAGATATCGACTTCAAGCCGCACGGGGCCGCCACCGGGTTGCGCGGGCTTCGAACGGCTGCACCAGCAAGGTTTCGATGACGAGCACGACGGCCGCGAAGGTGAGCGAATAGGCCAGCAGTCGCGGCGTGTCGAACAGCTGGAAGGCGACGCCGATCTCGAAGCCGACGCCGTTCGGCCGTCCCAGCAGCTCGGCCACCAGCACGATCTTCCATACCAGCGATAATCCGGAGCGGGCCGAGGCTGCGATATAGGGCGCAAGCTGCGGCAGCACGACGTGGCGGAACGCACGCCAGCGCGGCATCGCGAACACGGTGGCCATCTCGTCCAGCGAACGGTCGAGCGCACGCGTGCCCTCGCGCAAGGTGACGATGGCGGTCGGCAGCTTGTTGATGGCGATCGCCGCGATCGCGGCCGCTTCGGTCAGGCCGGCCCAGATATAGGCGAGCACGATCACGACCAGCGCCGGCAGGTTCAGCAGCAGGATCAACCAGGGATCGCCGAGCCGGTCGGCGAGCTTCACCCGCCCCATCAAATAGCCGATGGCACTGCCGAGCGACATCGCCAGCACGAAGGCGAGCGCGACGCGCGCCAGCGTGGCGCCGAGATGCAGGAACAGGGCGCCGCTCGATGCTTCCGCGATGATGACGTTGAGCACGGCAGGCGGGGAGGGCAGCTTTGCGCCGCCAACGAACAGCGCCGCAATCCACCAGGTCGCGAGGAACAGGGAAAACGAGAGAAGACGCAGCACCTCAGTCTCCGGGGACTGCGTGATAGAAGGTGCCGGGATCGAGCTCGGCCGCCGGCCCGACCAGGTCACGTCCGCCGATCTCGGCGAGCACGCGATAGAGCACGCGCGCATCCGCCTCCTCGTCCACGATGCTCCGGCGCGGAATGCCGTCGCGATAGCGGTCGCGGTAGGTCTTGAGGATGGCCGGATCGCTCGCGCCGGTGAGCGGCGCGATCTTCTCCCACGCGGCGTCCGAGGTGACCAGCAGCTGCTTGGCCTTGCGGGTCATCGCAATGAAACGCGCCACCGCATCGCGGTGGCTTGCGGCCCAGCTCTCGTCGAAGACATAACCGACCGCGGATACCGCGCCCTTGGCCCCCAGCTTCGGCAAAATGTCCTCGATGCCGGCGAGGCGGCGAAAGCCCTTGGCCTCGAGCTGCGCACAGAAATTCCAGAAGTTGAGGCTCGCATCCATCTCGCCATCGAGCGCCTTGGCGGCAATCAAGGGCGGCGCGCCATAGACGATGCTCGCGTCCGACTTCAGGTCGATGCCGTCCTGCTTCATCCGCGCCTGCAGCAGCAGCCAGCTCTTGTCGATCGCGCCGCCGCCGACGCCGAGCTTGCGGCCCTTGAGGTCGGCCAGCGTCTTGAGCGGCGACGAGGCCGGCACCATCACCGCGCCGAGCGCGCTGGAATAGGGATAGAAGGTGAGTTTGGCGCCGAGCACGCGCTCGCGCGACACCCACAGCCAGTCGGACAGGATGATGTCGGCACTCCCGGCGCGCAGGGCGATCTTGCCGGCCTCGGGGCTCGCGAGCTCGGTGACGTCGAGCGACAGATTGGCTTCCTTGTCGAGCCCGCCGGCGCGGATTGCGGCCAGCTCCCAGGAGAATGTTCCGGTCTTCTGCACTGCAAGGCGGATCGTATCCGCGGCGCGGCCGGGGACGGCGAGCGCCAGCGCCAGCGTCATCGCGAGCGCCAATGTTCGTCCAGGCGCTCTCAAACCAAGTGCTCTCATCACCTTGTGAGCCGTTTCCTCGAAGGGAGTGCTTTTCATGACAATACGCATAGCATAGCTTTCGTCGCAACCAGCGGGAGGACGCTCATGAATCTGGCGGGACAGCTACGACCGATTGTCGCCGCATTGGCGGTGTGGGCTGCGACCGTCTACGCCGCGCGTGCCGAGGAGGCCAACGATTATCCGACCTCGGCGCGTGCCGAATACGTCTATGGCTGCATGAAGGCTAATGGCGAGAGCCGGCAGTCGATCGAGCAATGCTCCTGCTCGATCGACGTGGTGGCCTCGATCGTGTCCTATGACCGTTACGTCACCGCCGAGACGGCGCTGAGCATGTCCCAAGTGCGCGGCAATCTCGGCGTCCAGTTTCGTACGTCCGAGCAGGCGAATTCGGCGGTGAATGATCTCAGGCGCGCGCAGGCGGAAGCCGAGGTGAGGTGTTTCTGACGGCTAGCTTCACGCCAACCGTAGTTGTCATGCCCGGGCTTGTCCCGGGCATCCACGTTCTTAGGATAGGCGCGAAGTCCGTGGATGGCCGGGACATAGGCGAGCAAAGCGACGCCGTCCTTCGGACGGCTATGCCCGGCCATGACGATCGAGAGACCTCACGTCCCCGGCTTCTCCACATCCCATTCATTGCGGAACACGTGCCCGTCCGTGTCCTTCGCCTCCGCACGGAATCGCTTGGCGCCATTTGACACATACGTGAAGCGAAGGTTCGGATCTTCCGAGATCGAGATGCCGCCCTCCATCGACAGCACGGGGCTGTCGTCCTGCGTCAGCTTCAGCTGGTTGACGAAGAAGGCGGGGACGTAGAGCTGCGTGACCTGATCCATTTGCAGCCCGGAATTGTTGGGATGGCCGATCATGATCTGCGCCTCGCGGACGCGGCTGGCCGGTGCCTCCTCGCGCGCGAATTGCCGGTAGCGCATCTGGCCGAGCCGGTTCCTGGCTTCCTCGATGTTCTTTCCTGCCGGCGCCGAGCAGCCGCCTGAGGCCTTCACATAGGTCTTGGCGACGTAGAGCTGGCCGTCGCTGAGCTCGGCAACCGCGTGGACGTCGGTATAGTTGTTGACGCGCACGCGCGTGGAGATCTCGGTGACGTTGGCATCTGCGCCGAGCTCGAACTTCGCTGCCATCGGCGCGGGGTTGCGGTCGATCACCAGCGTGATCGAACGGATGCGGCGGCTATCCGCGGGCGACAGTTTGCTGCGCAGGGTCACCGGCACGATCGCCGCGTCCTCGGCGCGATAGGGCATCTCGATGCCGATGACGTCGTTGCCGTCGTTGATCGGACGGTTGCTGAAGATGTCCTGCACCAGGCCCGGCCAGGGATCGTAAGCCTCCTCGGCGCTCGCCGGCACAGCGAAGGCGATGCCAAGCAATGCGGCGATCAGGGGCAGGCGGCGTGTGCATCCCGTCATGGTCGTGGTTCCGTGCGGACGAAGCAGTTTTCTCTGGGGCGGCGCAGCCGATCCCCCGTCCAGCGTAGCGCGTCCACTACTCCCATTCAATTTCCGAAAATGCTGCGGTTGCGTTGCGAGCATTGTAGTCGTCGAACAATTGCCAATGCGGCCGTTCCGATGCGGCCGCCTTGTCGGCGGCAGTCCGGATCGGCTCGCCCTTCTTGTTCGACGCCCGGACGTCCGCCAGCAGGGTCGTGAGATAACGCCGCTCGTCGCCGAGCGCGGCAGGCCAGTCGCTCACAGGCCCGTGACCCGGCACGACGCGCTGCGCCGGAATTTTATCGAGTTCCCCGAGCGTGCCGAGCCAGCCGCGGATGCTGCCGTCCATCACCGGAATATGGCGGAGGAAGACGAGATCGCCCGCGAACAGCGTCTTGCTGGTCTCGTCGAACACGGTCAGATCGTTGTCGCTGTGCCCGGTCGGCCAGGCCCGCAAGGTGAGGCGGCGCGACCCGAGATCGAGCGTCAGGGTATCAACGACGAGCAGGGTGGGCGGCACGATCTTCACGGGATCGATCAGTTCGCTACCCATGATGCGTCTAAAATTGTCGAGATAATACGGCCCGCGCGTCGCCAGCGCCTGCGGCAGCTTGCTGTGGCCGACGAAGCTGGTTCCCTCTGCGGCAAAGGCCGCATTGCCGAAGACATGGTCGGGATGGCCATGGGTGTTGATGACGTAGCGGATCGGCTTGGATGTGCGAGCCCGCACCGCCGCCAGCAGCGCGTCGCCCTCACGGAGGCTGCCGCCGGTGTCGATCACGGCCACCGCATCCTCGCCGACGATAAAGCCGACATTGGCGATGTCGCCTTCGTTCTCGCGGGTCATGAGGGCGGTGGTCCCGGAGTGCACGAAGATTCCCGGTGCGACTTCGCTCACAGGCAATTCGGCTGCCCCGGCGCGTGCTAGCGTTGCTGTCCCCAGCAGGGACAGGGCTGCGATCAAGGAAGCGATGCGAGACACTTTTCCGCCTCAGTTCAGATGGCTTGCCGCACTGCACTGCAACAAACCAAAGCCAACACAAAGTTTGGCAAAGCATGGCGCGTCATGCGTTGCATGGCTAGCATTCAAACAAACCGAGGAGGAAGCGCGATGACGGAGGCCGGGCGACATCGTCGCTGGTTGTTTTCACTGTGGGTCCTGGTGGCATCCTGCGCATTCGGCGACGTCGCCATTGCGCAGACCAGCGAGACCGGCGACCTCTCGTTCGAGCTGGTCGATCCAAAAGTGCTGCGCGTCTGTGCAGACCCGCGCAATCTGCCGTTCTCGAACGAGAAGGGCGAGGGGTTCGAGAACAAGCTCGCCGAGCTGCTCGCAGACAAGCTCCAGAAGAAGCTCGACTACGTCTTCTTCCCGCAGGCCACCGGCTTCGTGCGGATGACGCTGGGCGCGCATCGCTGCGACGTCATCATGGGATTTCCGCAAGGCGACGATCTCGTGCAGGGCACCAATCCCTATTATCGCACGTCATACGCGCTGGTCGCGAAAACAGGCAGCGGGCTCGATGAAGTCGATACGCTCGAAGACCCGAAGTTGAAAGGCAAGCATGTCGGCATCGTCGCCGGCACGCCGCCGGCCACCAACATGGCGATCGCCGGCCTGATGGGCGATGCAAAACCCTATCCCCTGATGATCGACACGCGCTTCGACAACTCCGCGCAGGCGATGGTCGACGACCTCGTCGCCGGCAAGATCGACGCAGGCGTGCTGTGGGGTCCGATGGCCGGGTATTATGCGAAGAAGGCCGGCTCGTTGCATGTCACGCCGCTGGTGAAGGAAACCACAGGGCCAAAGCTGGTCTATCGCATCGGCATGGGCGTGCGCCCCGCCGACCAGAACTGGAAGCGGCAGCTCAACAAGCTGATCCAGGAGAACCAGGGCGAGATCAACAAGATCCTGATCGACTTCGGCGTGCCGCTGCTCGACGAGAGCGACAAGCCGCTCGGCGCGGAGACGGCCAAGAAGACGCCATGAGGCGGCGCGTTGCCGCTGTGCTGGTTGCCGCCATTCTGGTGGCGCCGGCGTTGGCGCAGCAGCAGGAGCCGTTCGAGCCCGAGGGGTATCGCTCCGACAATTACCGCGCGCCGGTGCCGGCGACGCTCACTGGCGCGCGCGTGCTGACGACTGCGGAGGCCGAAGCAATCTGGCGTGCGAAGAGCGGCGCCTTCATCGACGTGCTGCCGCGCGCGCCGAAGCCGAAGAACCTTCCCGAAGGCACCGTCTGGCGCGATATGCCGCGAAAAAACATACCGGGCAGCACCTGGCTGCCGGACACCGGCTACGGCGTGCTGCCGCCCGCCATGGACGATTATTTCCAGCGCGGCCTCGCCCACGCCGCGCGCGGCGACAAGGCTGCGCTGCTCGTGATCTATTGCCTGGCCGACTGCTGGATGTCCTGGAACGCCGCCAAGCGCGCCTTGGCTTACGGTTATGCCAACGTCGCCTGGTACCCCGACGGCACAGATGGTTGGGAGCGCGCAAACCTTCCGACCGAGGAGATGCACCCGCAGCCGCGGCCAGAGCAGTAGGTACAGGTCGTCATGCCCGGACTTGTCCCGGGCATCCACGTTCTTCAATCCGCGTGGTTGGGCGTGGATGGCCGGGACAAGCCCGGCCATGACGCCGTGCGGCGCGCGGGGACAGGTGAAGATGCAGGGTTACTGCTTCTGCAGCTTGGTCAGCGTGCCCGTACCGTTATTGTCGGTCGCCGAGTACGTCACCCTGTCGCCGGCATGGACGGCATCCAGCATTGCGGCGTCCTTGGCCTTGTACTCCTGAAGCGTGCCGGCGCCGCCTGCGCTGCCGCCGACCGTGCCCTTCTGTGTCTGCTGGATCGAGATCGTGCTGTTGAGCCGGTCGATTCTGGTGACCATCCCGGTCATGTCGTCAGCAAAAGCAGGGGACGCAAGCGTGCTGATGGCTGCAGCGCATGCGAAGATGAATTTTGTTGTTCCCATCGAGGCCTCCCGACGTCTTGGAGTTCACGTCGACAAGCCATCCTAGAGCGATTTGGTTCCGGCTGATAGCGCGGCAAAGGGTAACGATGGCGCTGATATCGCGGGAACCTTCCGAAAGTCGTCGTCAGCGAGGCTGACGCTATTCCATTTCCTGCTGGATCACGCGTCCGAGAGCGAACAGGCGCTGGTCAATCGCGGTCGGAACCTCGCAGACGAACCGCACCACCTTGTGGCGATCTTCGAAAATGCGGGTTTCCCAGATCAACTGGTTGCTGAGCGCATCGACCTTTGCGTCGTCGCGTGGTGTCGCGCTCTGGAGCGCCTGGAGCTGGATCGACTCCTCGCGGATCTTGTCGGCCGCCTCGCGCTGTTTGCGGCTGACGCGTTCGAGCCCGTTCATGACCTGCGAGCGCTGGGCGTTGAGCGTGTCGAACAAGCCGGCGAACAACAGCTTGGCGTTCGCCGTCTTGTCAGCGGCGGAGCCGGCCAAAAACTCCTTCACCGACTTCTCGGCCTCGTCCATCGGCGTCTTCCGCGCTGACAGTTTTGAGACCAGCGCGGTGACCTTTGCGTCGTCCTTCCATTTGGTCTCGGCGTCGTCGAGTGCGGGACCGGCCCAGACGGCGGCGAGCGAGATGTCCGGCACCTTGGCCTGCGTGCAAGGCCAGTTGGGATAGCGTGGATCGGCGGCGCACGCAGCCGTGCTCGCAACGGCGAGCGCAAAAGCGGCCATGGCCAGAACCTTCATCCTTCGCCTCCCGCAGGGCCCCGTCGCGCCAGCCCGCGCGAGGGATCATAGGCCAGAATCGCGCCGATCATGAAGACGATTGTGCAGGCCGCCACCACCGCCAGCGAGATCCAGTTGATTTGCCCGTAGAATGCAAAACGGATCAGTTCGACCGCATGGGTGAACGGGTTGGCCTGGCAGAGATAGTAGAGATAGGGGCTGCCCTCCTGCACCCGCCAGAGCGGGTAGAGCGCGGAGGAGGCGAAGAACATCGGAAAGATCACGAAGTTCATTACGCCGGCAAAACTCTCGAGTTGCTTGATGCCCGAGGAGATCAGCATGCCGAGCGAGCCCAGCATCAGTCCGGACAGGATCAGCGCCGGCAGCACGGTGAGATAGCCGATGGGGGGAGGGGTGATGTCCCAGAACCAGGCGATCAGCAGGAACGCATAGACCTGGAGCAGCGACACCGCGGTGCCCGCCAGCAGCTTGCAGAACAAGAGGAACCCGCGCGGCAGCGGGCTCACCAGCAGCGTCCGCATATTGCCCATCTCGCGGTCGTAGACCATCGAGAGCGAGGACTGCATGCCGTTGAAGAGCTGGATCATCGCCATCAGCCCGGGCGCGATATAGACCTCGTAGAGGATGTAGGTCTCGTAAGGCGGGATGATCGAGATGCCGAGCACCTGGCGGAAGCCGGCGGCGAAGATGAACAGCCATACCAGCGGCCGCACCAGCGCCGAGACGAAGCGCTCGCGCTGATGCAGGAAGCGCAGGCCCTCGCGCCAGACGATGCCGGTGAGGCAGGTCATGTATTCCGCGGTCGAGAAACCGCGCGGTGTATCCCGCGTCGTGATGCTGCTCATGCGCCGCCTCCCGGCATCGTCTGCGCACCGGTCAGGCGCATGAAGGCGGTGTTGACGTCCTGCGCGCCGGCATCGGTGATGACGCGGCTCATCGGCCCCTGCGCCAGCACCTTGCCCTGGTGCAGCACCACGAGGTCGTCACCGGCGATGATCTCGTCGAACAGATGCGTGGCCCAGAGCACGCCGATGCCATGCTCGGTCACGAGCTGGCGGACATGGCTGATGATGTCGGCGCGCGCCTTGACGTCGAGGCCGACGGTCGGCTCGTCCAGCAACAGCAGCCGCGGCCGGTGCAGCAGGGCGCGGGCAATCTCCAGCCGCCGCATCTGGCCGCCCGAGAGATCGCGCACCTTGCTGCCGGCACGCTCCGAGAGGCCGATGCGGCCGAGCAGCTCGCCGCTGCGCGCGGCCGCCTCGCGCCGGCTGATGCCGTGGAGTGCGGCGTGATAGAGCAGGTTCTGCGTCAGCGACAGGTCGAGATCGAGCGTGCGCGGCTGGAATACGACGCCGAGCAGCCGCAGCGCCTCGCCGGGGCTCTTGCTGATGTCGTGGCCGAAAATGCCGACGCGGCCGCTCTGGATGCCGAACAGGCGCGTGATCAGCGAGAACAGTGTGCTCTTGCCCGCGCCGTTGAGCCCGAGCAGCGCCGTGAAGCTCGCGGGCTGCACATGGAAGGAGACGTCCATCAACGCCCGGCGCGGCCCATAGGAATGGCTGACGCCGTCGATCGACAGCGCCGGCACCGCGGCCGCTTCCAGCCTCGGCATCTCCTGCGGTTCGGCGATGGGAGCAGGGCTGGTCATGGCGAGATCGTAATGCCCCAGGGCAGTTCGCCCACCTGAATGGTCTTGATCACCTTTTGCGCGGCGACGTCGATCACCGAGACGTCGTTCGACACGCCGTTGGTAGTGAGCAGATATTTCTCGTCCGGCGTGAACGCCATGTGCCAGACCCGCTGTCCCACCAGCAAATATTTCGTCACCTTGCGCGAGGCGACGTCGACCACGGCGATGCGGTTGGCGGGGCCGAGCGCGACGAAGGCGGTCTTGTCGTCTTTGGTCATTCCGATGCCGACCGGCTGGATCGCCTCTTTCCGCAACCCCGGAATCTCGAAATTGACCTTGCCGGTCACCTCATGCTTTTTGGGATCGATGATCGAGACCGTGCCGCCGATCTCCGAGGACACCCACAACTCTGAACTGTCGTGCTTGAATTCGGCAAAGCGCGGCCGCGCGTCGACCAGCACGTTGGCGACGATCTGGCGCGACGAGGTGTCGATGAAATGCGCCATGTTGGTCGTCTCGGACGTGTTGATCAGCGTCTTGCCGTCGGGGCTGATGGTCATGCCCTCGGGCTCGACGCCGACCTGGATGTCGCCGAGCCGCGCACGCTTCTCCAGATCGATCACGGTCACCGTGTTGTCGTTCTCGTTGGCGACATAGAGGATTTTTCCGGCGGCATCCTGCGCGAACAATTCCGGGTCGGGCCCGGAGGGCAGGCTGTCCACGATCGCTTGCGTCTTGGCATCGATCACCTGGATGGTGTCGTCGTCGCCGACCGCGACCATCACGAACTTTCCGTCGCGCGTGAAATCGATGCCGCGCGGGCGCTGGCCGACCTTGATGGTCTTGGTCACGGTCCAGCTGTCGGTGTCGATCACCGAGACCGTGTTGCTCTTCTCGTTCGAGACATAGGCGATGAAGGCGTGCGCGGGCGCGGCCGCAAGCGCCAGTCCGGACAGCAACCCCACACGCCACATGCGCAACATTCGCGTCCTCATTTCAGCTTGCATTTGCTCTCCGGGCGGTCGTAGCCGAGCGTGTCGAGCTCGGAGACCTGGTGCAGAAATCCCTCCTGCGGCGACACCGACACCACCATGCGGCCGTCGACCAGCAGGATCGGCTGGCGCAGCTGCAGGTTCCAGTCGCGCAGGGTCAGTCTTGTGCCCTTGAAGGCAGCGACCGAGAAGTCCGGCCCCTTGATGAAGTCGGTGACTTTCTTGACGTCGCCGGAATTGGTACGCGAGGTGGCCTCGCCGATCATGCGCACCGCCGTCCAGGCCTGCATGTCGAGCGCGGTCATGCGCCGCGAATTCAGCTTGATGAAGCGGTTCTGCATCTGGATCGCGCCCCACTGGTCCTGCGATGCGTCCCAGCTGCGCGGCACGAGGCCGGCCGAGCCTGCGACGGGGCGCGGATCCCAGGTGCGATAGGGCAGATAGGCGCCGAACACTTCGCTCTCGTCGGCGGCGACCAGCACGTCATAGGCCGGCAACTGTTGCGTGAACACCGGCATCTGGCGCTGGATCAGCGTGACACCGCTATCGGTGCGGCGCGCGCCGCCCTTGTCCTCGAAGGTCTTCTCTTGCACGATCTTGGCGCCGAAGCGTGTGGCGGTACGCCGGAGTGCGTCTGCAAACAGCTTGTCCTCGTCATGCGAGCCGACCACGAGCACCCAGCGCTTCCACTGCTTCCACACCAGATATTGACCGAGCGCATCGGCCAGCATCGCGCGCGTCGGTGCGGTGTGGATGACATTGGCGCGGCAATCGGCCTCGCGCAGGCGCTCGTCGATCGCGCCGGCGTTGAACAGCAGCGTGCCGCGCTCGCGCAGGGCGTCCGAGACCTTCAACAGCGCGTCGGCCGGCAGGTCGGCGATGATGAAGCCGTTTTTCTCGGCGAGCGCAGCCGCAGCCTCAACCGGATCTTCGCCTTCCCTGATGCGGCGCTCCTCCAGCGTGAAACGCTGGTTGAGGAATTTTCCCGTGGTGTTGTTGTCCTCGATGGCGAGGCGCGCGCCGGCGACGCCGTCATTCTCCGCGGGCTGCTCGACCAGCGACAGCGTCGATCTGGTGCCGGCGACGCCGAGATAGCCGACGCCGATCTGCACCGGGTCGGCCGCGAGCGCGCTCGTCGCGGCAAGACCCAGGCCGATCAGGCCGACCAACCATCGGATCATGTTTCCTCCAGATGTTCTCCCTGGCTTGACCGCCGGTGGAGAATTGTCTCTGCTAAAGCATGACCGATTTGGCCCGGCTTGCAACCCCGCATTTCGTCCCCGCGCGCGCGAGGCCGGGAATCACGATCATGCGAGCGCTGATCTGTTTCGCAGCTTTGCTGTTGACGGGTTCGGTCGCGCTCGCCGATCCGCCCAAGCTCGCGGTGTTCGATTTCGAGCTGATCGACACCAGCCTTCCCGGCGAGTTCTACGGCTCCAGGCCGGAGGAGGCGCGGCTCGAGCGCATCGGCGAGCAGCTGCGCAAGGAACTGGCGCTGTCGGGAAGGTTCCAGCTGCTCGATATCGCGCCGGTCAGGGATGCGGCCCGTCACGCCAATTTGCAGGCCTGCGGCGGCTGCGACCTCAAGCTTGCCGGCCAGCTCGGCGCCGACCTCGAGATCACCGGCATGGTGCAGAAGGTCTCGAACCTGATCATCAATCTCAACATCTATTTGCGCGACGTGAAGACCGGCAACGTGATCACCGTCGCCAGCGCCGACATGCGCGGCAACACGGACGAATCGTGGTCGCGCACGATGAGCTACCTGATCCGCAATCGATTGCTGGCGCCGAACTACGGGAAGCCGGAGTAGGGCGCTCTTCTTCGCCTCTCCCCGCGTGCGGGGAGAGGCCGGAATTTGCGGAAGCAAATTCCGGGTGAGGGGGAGTCTCCGCGAGTCCAATTCTCACCGTCGCTGCCGAAGCAGCCCCTCACCCCGACCCTCTCCCCGTAAGAACGGGGAGAGGGGAAGGAGAGAGCAAACCTCACCCCTTCAATCTTTCCGCATGCCAGTGCAGATGATCGCCCATGAAGGTCGAGATGAAATAATAGCTGTGGTCATATCCCGCCTGCCGCCGCAGCGTCAGCGGGATGCCCGCCTTAGTGCAGGCGGCCTCGAGCAGCTCGGGCTTGAGCTGTTCTTTCAGGAAATTGTCGGCCTCGCCGACGTCGACGAGGAAGCCGGAATATTTCGCACCGTCCTCGATCAGCGCCACGGTGTCGTGGTTGCGCCAGGTCTCCTTGTTCGGTCCGAGATAGCCGGTCAGCGCCTTGATGCCCCAGGGCACGAGCGAGGGCGCCACGATCGGCGCGAACGCGCTGGCCGCGCGATAGCGGTGCGGATTGCGCAGCGCGACCGTCAGCGCGCCGTGGCCGCCCATCGAATGGCCCATCACCGATTGCCGCTTGGCGTCGACCGGAAAATTCTCCGCCACGAGCTTGGGCAGCTCGTCGGTGACATAGCTCCACATGCGATAGTTGCGCGCAAACGGCTCTTGCGTCGCGTCGACATAGAAGCCGGCGCCGAGGCCGAAATCATAGGCATTGTTGGCATCGCCCGGCACGTCGGGCCCGCGCGGGCTGGTGTCCGGCGCGACGAAGATCAGGCCGAGCTCGGCGCAGGCTTTGCGGAATTCGCCCTTCTCGGTGACGTTGGCATGCGTGCAGGTGAGGCCGGAGAGATACCAGACCACGGGCAGCTTTGCGCCGGCCGCATGCGGGGGAACATAGACCGAGAACACCATGTCGGTTCCGGTCGCCTGGCTGGCATGGCGGTACACGCCCTGCACGCCGCCATAGGAAGTGTTGGTCGAGACAGTCTGGATCGTCATGCCGTTATGCTCCGTGGCATCTTACCACATCAAGATTGCAACGCTTGTGTGACCGAATTCGTGGCGGTGTATGCGTCAGGCGACGCCGCTGTCGATCGCCAGCCGCACCAGCTCGACCGAGGTCTTCACGCCGAGCTTCTGTCGCATGATCGAGGAGGTGTTGGCGACAGTCTTGTAGGACGACTGCACCAGCCAGGCGATCTCGGACAGGCTCTTTCCGGCGCTGAGGAGCCGCAGGATTTCCATCTCGCGCGCGTTCAGCTTCGACAGCGGGCTTTGCGCCAGCGTCGGTCCTGCAAACGCGATGCTGCGCGCGATCGCGGTCGGCAGATAGGTGCCGCCGCCCCCGACGGCGCGGATCGCCTCGACGAGGTCGTCGGGGTCGCCGGTCTTGGAGACGTAGCCCTTGGCCCCGCACTCGATCGCGCGCGCGGCGAACGCAGGGTCGTCGTTCATGCTGAACATGATGATGCGGGCCTCGGGCGCACGTTCGAGGATGCGGCGCGCGAGCTCGAAGCCGGAGACGGTCGGCAGGTTGATGTCGATGATGCAGAGGTCGGGGCGCTCGACAATGAAGACGCATTCGCCGTCCTCGGCGTCGGCGGCCTCCAAAATCTCGATCTCGCCCTCGTCGGCCAGCACGGCACGGCAGCCGGAGGCGACAATGGGATGATCGTCGACGATCAGAATGCGCATAGGCGTTCCCCGCGACAGCCTCGGCCTGCTTTTCCGCCGCATGATCCGAACAAGAACGCTGCACGCGTCTCATGTCGCCTCATGCAACCCGGCCGGGATTGCTGTACGCTTTCGATTAGATATCGGGCGCTTCGCCTCTGTCAACGTCATCGGACAGGCGCGGGCCAACCTTCGCGAGGCACGGGCGGCACCAATGTGGCAAAATCTATCGTTGCGCGCGCGCATCAACCTTCTGCTGGCGCTGCTGCTGGCGCTGGGGCTCGCCGTCAATATCGGCCGCCAGGTCGCGGAAGCCGGGCCGCGCGTGCAGGCCGAGGACCAGAGCGTGATCCGGCTTGCGCGCGAATTCATCGAGATGATCGTTGCGGATCTGAACGAGGCGCCCGATCCGGATGCCAGGTTGAACCAGATCGCGCGCGATCTGAGCCGCCTGCGCCATGTCAGCATCGCGCTTCAGGACGCCGGCGGTAACCCGCTGACGCCGCCCCGGCCTGCCGACGACGACGCGCGCGGACCGCCGGCCTGGTTCGTCGGCCTGGTTCATCCCGAGCAGACCACGGTGAGCGTGCCGGTCTCGGTCCATGGCAAGCCGGGCTCGTTGGTGATCACCGCGCATCCCGATGACGAGATCGCCGAGATCTGGGACGCCATCGTGACCCAGCTCGAGGTCGGCTCGGTGATCGCGCTCGCGTTGTTCCTGGTGATGATGACGGTGGTCGGCCGCGCGCTCGCGCCGCTGCAGTCGCTGGCGCAGACGATGACCGCGATCGAGGGCGGGCATTATGACGCGCGCGCCACGCCGGGCGGTGCGCCCGAGCTGGCCGCGATCTGCGGCAAGCTCAATCATCTCGCGGCGGCGCTCGGCGAGGCGGTGGAGGAAAAGCGGCTTTTGGCCGAGCGCGCGGTGTCGCTCCAGGACGTCGAGCGCAAGGAGATCGCGCGCGAGCTGCACGACGAATTCGGGCCGTATCTGTTCTCGCTGCGCGCGCATGCGAGCGCGCTGGCGAAGCTCGCGGACGGGCGCGCGCCGAATGCCGACTCGGTCCGGAAGCACGGCAGCGCCTTGCTGGAACAGATCAACCAGCTCCAGCAGTTCACGCGCCGGGTGCTGGAGCGGCTCCGGCCCGTCGGCCTTGCCGAGCTCGGCCTGCGCCAGGCGCTGGAATCGCTCTCGCGGCTGTGGCGGGAGTCGCATCCCGACGTCGCGATCGAAACCGTGATCTCCGCTACGCTCGGGGTCACCGGCGAGACGGCCGACCTCACCATCTACCGCATCGTGCAGGAGGCGCTCACCAACGTGTTCCGCCACGCCGGCGCGACGTCGGTCAATGTCGTGATCGAGCCCGTCGAGCAGGCCGGCGGCCGCGGCTATGCGCGCGTGCGGGTCAGCGACAACGGCCGCGGCATGGAGCCGGGCCAGCAGCTCGGCTTCGGCCTCGTCGGCATGCGCGAGCGCATTCTGGCGCTGGGCGGCACGCTCAACGTCGTCTCCGGCGACGGCGGCTTGACCGTGGAGGCGCTGGTTCCGACGGCGGCGTCCTGATTGCATCGGGAAAAATTCCCGATTTGGTCGGGAAAACGGGTGCGGATAGTGCCAGACCTTTTGTGGCTGGCGGACTCACTGCCGCCGAATACACTCATCTCAACCAAACGGCGAAAATCAAAACAGCCGGTGGTCACGGATGGGAAGGCAGGGATGGGCAAGCCTCTTTGGTTCAAGCGTCGTTTGTTGATAGCCTCGGTGTCGACGGGGCTGGTGTCGGGCTTGGTCCTTGCAGGCCCCGCCGCAGCCGCGCAGGATGAGGAAACCAACGTCCAGAATCTGCCGGCGGTCGAGATCACGGCACCACCGCCGTCGGCCGTGAGGCGCAGTGCGCCAACGCGGCCGGTCGCACGGGTAGGGGCGCCGGCGTCCGCCGCTCCGAAGACACGCCTTTACGTCTACCCGACCTCACCGGGCACCGGCCGAGGTCTCGATGTCGACAAGGTGCCGTCCGCGATCAATGCGGTTGATGCCAGCCAGATCAGGCGTACCGCCTCGCCGGATATCGCCATTGCCCTGCAGCAGTACGTGCCTGGTCTCAGCATCAATGAAGTGACCGGCAATCCATTCCAGCCCGATGTGCAGTTTCGCGGCTTCGTCGCTTCACCTCTGGCCGGCACGCCGCAGGGCCTCGCCGTCTACCAGAACGGCGTACGCATCAACGAGGCGTTTTCCGACACTGTTAATTGGGATCTGATCCCGACGGCCGCGATCCGATCGGCGCTGGTCGTGACTAACAATCCGGCATACGGCCTCAATGCCCTCGGCGGTGCCATCGATCTGCAGATGAAGAACGGCTTCAACTATCAAGGGGCCGAGATCGATATCATGGGCGGCTCATTCGGCCGCATCCAGGGCTCCGCACAATGGGGCAAGCAGGTCGACAATAATTGGTCGGTCTACGGAGCGCTCGAAGGCGTTCACGACAATGGTTTCCGCAATTTCTCGCAATCGGATGTCCGGCGCTTCTATGGCGACGTCGGGTATCGTTTCGAAGGCAACGAGTTTCACCTCAATGGCGGCGTCGCCAACAATTCCCTGGCGGGACCCAGCACTGTTCCGGCCGAATTGCTCCAGCAATATTGGGGGGCGACCTACACAACGCCGCAAACCATCTCCAACAAGGTCGGCTATCTCAACCTGACCGGCAAGGTGGAGGCGACGCCGACCTGGACCTTTGAGGGCACGGCGCATCTGCGGAGCTTCAAACAGAGCACCGTGGACGGAAACCCGACCGACGCCCAGGCATGTGCCGATCCAACGCTCCTGTGCTTTGGCAATGATACGGTCCCGGCTTTTGGCCTGAATGGCGTTCAGCTCGCCAATACCTTTGCGCCAGACGCCATCCTCAGCGAGATCGATCGCACCAGCACGAAATCGACCACCTTTGGCGTATCCGGTCAGGCAACCAACACCGACCAGCTGTTCGGTCATGAGAACCGCTTCGTAGTTGGCGCGAGCTATGATGTCAGCAGCACGCGCTTCACCGGCAGCGCTGAATTAGGAACCATAGGCACGAACTATGTCGTCACGGGCAGCGGCATATTCCTGGGTCCCTCCGGTGACCCGACATCGGTTGGTCCCGTGTCGCTTCGCACCGTCAACCAATATCACGGGCTCTATGCGCTTGACACGTTCAACGTGGACGATCGCTTTGCGGTGACGGCAGGCGGGCGATTCAATGCGGCCCGTGTCACGCTGATGGACCAGCTCGGCACCGCACTCAATGGCGATCATACCTATGATCGGTTCAATCCGATCATCGGCGGCACCTACAAGATCACCTCTGAAGTGACTGCCTATGCGGGCTATTCCGAAGCCAACCGGGTACCCACGCCACTCGAGCTCGGCTGCGCCGATCCGGCGAGGCCATGCATCATCGGGCAGTTCCTGATCGCTGACCCCTCACTGCAGCAAGTCGTATCCAAGACCTTCGAAGCGGGCTTCCGCGGCACCAAGGAATTGAACATCGGCTCGCTCGGCTGGAAAATCGGTGCCTACCGTGCCACCAACTACGACGACATCCTCGCCACCCCAATTCCGGGCCTGACTGGCTTCGGCTTTTTCCAGAACGTCGGCCGGACGCGCAGGCAGGGTATCGAAGCCGAGGTGAGCCTGAAGTCGAATGTGCTTCAGTTCCAGGCGAGCTATGCGTTCCTGGACGCGCGCTTCCTCGACGCGCTGACGCTTGGCTCAGAGAGCCCGTTCGCCGACGCCGGCAACATCCAGGTCTTGCCGGGCAATCACATTCCGCGCCTCCCTAGCCACCTTATTAAGGCAAGCATCGAATATGCGGTTACCGATGTCTGGAAGGTCGGGGGTGACGCGCTCTTTGTCTCAAGCCAGTATTTCGTCGGCGACGAGTCCAACCAGTTTCCGAAGCTGCCGTCCTACGCCGTGTTCAATCTCCACACCTCTTACCAGATCACAAAGAACCTGCAGATTTACGGTCGCGTCGCCAACATCTTCGACAACCGCTACTCGACCCTTGGCACCTTCTTCGATAGGGAGGCCTTGCCCAACTTCACCAATGGCGGTGCGGAATTCACCGACCCGCGCTCGCTGAGCCCGGCAAGGCCCCGTGCGTTCTATGCGGGCATGCGGATGACGTTCTGAGTTCGACACGCAAGGCCGGCCGCCTCCGGAGGGCGAAAGACATCGCCTTTACTCCGCCCAGCCTCGGGCGAGGATCGCCGCTTGCTGCAAGGAAATGCGCCGGACCAGCGGATCTGCATGGCGGTGTACCAGCTGCCAATCCGTGCTGTCCTTGCGATAGATCTCCGTGACGCGCAGCGACCAGTCCTGGGCAGGCAGGCCGCCGACCTCCGCGCGCTGGCGTTCGATCATGACGAGCGCAACGAGCCCGTTCGAGGCATAGGTCTGCAAGACCTCCAGTCCGGTTTCCCCGCTCCTGAAATATTGCGCCAGGTCAGCCAGCCGTTTTGGGCTGTTGTCGAATCCGAAGCTGGCAGGGCCACCGAAGGGCTGCATCAGCGTGAAATCCGGGGCAATCCGGACCAGCTGCGACCAGCGGCCCATGTCGCCACGCATGAAAGCGGCATTCTTCTCGCCGGCGAGCTTGATGAGACCGGCTGTCGCGTCGTCCCCGGCGGCTGCATTGGCTGGAAGCTGACCGGAAGCAGGAATTGCCGCCGCTGCCATCATCATCGAGCGCCTCGACATCCTGTGCGGCGAGTCCCGGTTGTCCGGCGAGCCATGGCCCTTGCTCACCCCTTTCGCCTTTCTGATCATTTCGAAGCTCCTGATTGCACGATCTACGCATTCCATGAGGCCTTGATCTCGATGAATCCAGCGATATGATTTCAGCAATATGCTGAACCAAATTGATCTATCCAGGGTCGAACTAAATCTCCTTGTGCTCTTCCGCGTGGTCCTGGAAGAACGCCATGTCGCGCGCGCGGCCGCGCGACTGAACCTGACGCCGTCCGCTGTCAGCCACGCGCTTGGCCGGCTGCGCCTTGTTTTGAACGACCCGCTGTTCCTGCGAACGCCGAAGGGCGTCGTTCCAACGGAGCGGGCCCTGGAGCTTGACCACCCGATCGCCGAAATCATCGCGCGCGTCGAACAACTGGTTGGCTCGGCTAGACCATTCGACCCTGCAAAAAGCCATCGCCGCTTTACGATCGGCGCACCCGATGCTGTTCTCGCCTCGACAACGGGGCAGCTACTCGGTTCGATCGCGAGCAGGGCGCCCCACATCGACATCGGATTGATCCATGTGATGCCCGCGCCCCGCGGCGGCGCGATCGGCGAACCCTGGCACGAGTGCCTCGAGATGCTCGAAAGACGAGAGCTGGACATCGCGATGCTGCCGCTGCCGGCGGTATCGCCGCGTTTCGAGGCGCGCAGGCTCTACGACGAGGAATTCGTGCTGGCCATGCGCAAGGGACACGCCTTCGCCAGAGCTCCGACACCCGCGGCTTTCTCGCAATCGCAGCATCTGCTGGTGTCTCTCAGCGGTGAGCCACGCGGCTTCGTCGATGAGATGTTGGCAAAGCGCGGTCTCAAGCGCCGCATTGCCTTGACTGTCCCGAACTTTATGATGGCGCTGGTCCAGCTTGCAGGGTCCGAACTGATCGCTGCATTGCCGCGGCGTCTGATGCAGCAGCACGCCGGGCATTTCGGATTGATGTTCGTCGAGCTGCCTTTCGCCCGTAAGCCGGATACGATCTGCGCCATCGCGACCAAGGCTGCGATGAAGGACGCCGGCGTTGCATGGCTGATGGAAGTTGTCTTCGCCTCGGTCGGAGCAGGTCGGAACCGCAATCGGTAGCGCGCGCGCTCAGTTGGGTGGCCCCCAAACGGTTTCGTCCGTCCAGCCCAGATCGGCAAACTCGGATGCCCTCAACGGCGCTTCGGCAGTTGAAAAGAACTCGTCGAGCTGCGGCGGCTTGACGCGCGTTCCCGATAACATCGTATGCGCCTGCCCACGGTGGTGAATTTGATGCTGAATGAGATGCATCAGCAGCCGGTCGCGTCGCTCTATCTGGACACTGGGATCTCGATTGATCCGCACGTCTTCGTTCAACGAGGCGGGTGTCAGGGCATCGCAGACGCCGATGAAGCGGCGGTCCATCGATGCTTGAGCTTCCGAGAGCCCTGCAAGAGCTGGAAATGGGATCGGATCCTCCCAGGCCTTCGGCCCAAGCCATCCGCCCTCGAGTGCATCGACGTAAAAGAGGTCAACGACATAAATATGGTTCAACGTCCGCTGTAGGCTCGGGAAGAAGCCCGTCCGCTCGACCTCAAATTCGCCTTGGCTCAGCTCGGCGCACGCGCGGAGCAACCGGTGGTTCGCCCAGGCATTATTGTAGGCGAAGGCGCGATAGCTTTGAACGATCGACATTGCAAACCCCGTACACCGACCTGCTTGGCGCCGCGTTCCTTTACCGATCAGAAACCATAGCAAATGATCTGAAAATTGTAACGAAACGACTTGGCTGTTTCCGGGTAGGTTTGCCGGAGGGCCCGTCCGATGACAGAGCACCAGTTGCGAGAGCGGGAATTCCAGATCGCGCGTTACAGGCTTCTGGAGCGCGAAGTCACCGATCCGCTTGCCGCGTGCCTGCTTCACAGCATCATCGAGGATCTGGAAGCCGAGTTGCGAAGGGACAGACCGGATTCGCACGGGCCGCGCGATTAACCGTTTCTTAGCGCTGATCCTGCGGATTATTCGCGAGGGAATGTCAAGGGAGACTGCTCCCATGCTGAAGGACGGCACCTACGCGGCGTGGTACAAGACGCCACTGGACCAGGGTACCGGGATCGTCCATGTCGCAGACGGACAAATCTGGGGCTGCGACAGCCTGATGACCTATCACGGCTCCTGCAAGGTCGATGGAGATCGCTTCACCGCCACCGTGTCGACGAAGCGTCACACCGACGGACGTGCAACGGTCTTCGGCATCGACGACGAGCTCACGCTGGACATCGAGGGAAACTGCCCCGGCAAGGTCGCGACCTACACGGCGAAGGCAGCGCAGATGCCGGGAATGATCCTCCAGGGTACGCTCATTCTCACGGAACAGCAGCCGCCCGCGCGTGAGCGAACCGAGCAGGTAGCCGCGTTCAATCCCGACAAGCTTCCGAAATTGCCCAAGCGCTCGCGCTGATCGAGCGAGCCGGGTCGCTCGGCGTGCTCGGTTCAATACAGCATCATGTCGGACAAGGCTTCGCGTTGCCAGCTTGCCAGGCTGGCGCGACGGCCGCAGCAGGACTCGCAATCACTCGGGACCGCGTTTGTGAACGGACGTATGCGTTCTTGCCATCGATGGTGGAGCGTCGGATCGTTCTATCGATGGTTTCGGACGATCGCTCCTGCATTCGCAGCGCGAAGCTGAAGATCATACCGCCCAACGGCAAGGACCGCGACTTCGTGGTGGATGGTCTGGGCTCGCGAGCCGTGATCAATTCGCTGTTGGCGTGCTTCGACGCGGCTCAGGGCGTGAAGGGCAAAAAGCAGGGCAGGGGGTAAATCCGGGCGTTCTTCTGCATTTTTGCATCCGAAAGTCCCGGAACTCCCGCTTTTCAAGCAGCTTCCGACACGCCATTGTGCCGCCGCAACAATCGTCTCAAGGGGCAGTATCAATGTCGGACAAGGTCTCGCGTCGCCAGTTTGCCAAGCTGGCGGGATTGTCCGCAGCCGGAATCGCAAATCCGCTGGAGGCCGCCGAGGTTAAGCCGGCGCCGGCGCCGCGGGGCGTGGACGGCTTTCCGGCGGGCTTTGTCTGGGGCACGGCGACCTCGTCCTATCAGGTCGAGGGTGCGGTCGACGTCGACGGGCGGGGGGCTTCGATCTGGGACAAGTTCGTGCGCATCCCCGGCAAGATCGAGGACGGCACCACTGGCGATCGCGCCGTTGAGCATTATCACCGCTACAAGGAAGACATCGCGCTCATCAAGGAGCTCGGCTGCAAAGCCTACCGCTTCTCGGTGGCATGGCCGCGGGTGTTTCCGGACGGCGACGGCAAGCCGAACCCGAAGGGGCTCGACTTCTACAATCGTCTCGTCGACGAGCTCCTCAAGAACGGCATAGAGCCGTGGCTGACGCTTTATCACTGGGACCTGCCGCAATCGCTCCAGGATCGCTTCGGCGGCTGGCGCTCGACCGAGACGTGCAAGATCTTTGGCGACTATGCGGGCTATGTCGCCGAGCGCCTGACCGATCGCGTCAAGAACGTGTTCACGCTGAACGAGAGCGGACGTTTCGTCCAGTTCGGCTATGGCCTCGGCATCGACGCGCCCGGCGTGACGCTGCCGCAAGCGGAGGTCAACCAGGTCAGGCATAACAGCGCGCTCGCGCACGGGCTCGGGGTGCAGGCGGTGCGGGCGCACGGCCGCCGCGGCACCAGGGTCGGGCCGGCCGAGAATATCGACGTCTGCGTTCCCGCAATCGACACGCCCGAGCATGTCCGTGCGGCCGAGATCGCGCTGCGCGAGATGAACGCCGGCTATCTCAACGTCATCATGACGGGCCGGTATACCGACGCCTTCCTGAAATACGCGGGCGCCGATGCGCCGAAATACACCGACGCCGAGCTGAAGATCATCTCCTCGCCGGTCGACTTCCTCGGCCTCAACATCTACGCGCCACAGAACTATGTGGTGCCCTCCGACCATGGCGCGGGCTTCATGCCGCTGCCGATCCCGAAATCGTTCCCGCATATGAACTCGAACTGGCTCCGCGTCGCGCCGGAGACGATCTACTGGGTGCCGAAGCTGGCCGCAAAGATCTGGAAGACGGATGCGATCTACATCAGCGAGAACGGCACCTCCGGCGACGACGTGGTGACGCCCGACGGCAAGATCTACGACACCGACCGCATCATGTACCTGCGCAACTATCTCGCGCAGCTCCAGCGCGCCACCGCCGAGGGCGTGCCGGTGCGCGGCTACTTCCTCTGGAGCCTGCTGGACAACTTTGAATGGGTGTTCGGGCTCAACAAGCGTTTCGGGCTCTATCACGTCAATTTCGACACGCAGGTGCGCACGCCAAAGCTCAGCGCGACCTTCTACCGCAACGTGATCGCGAAGAACGCGGCGGGGGCATAGCTTTCTCTCCCTCTCCCGGATTTTCCGCCGCGCGTAAAATCCGACCTCTTCCCGCAGGCGGGGCGAGGTGACGCAAGATCGCGCGGCCACGGCCGTTTAGCCTGACAGGCCAATCGCTTCACCGGTATCACCGCGCCCCATGCGGAACCCGCGCTTCTACTGTGCATGGGGTTGTTTTTCAGTTTTTTGCAAGGAGGCCGCGCGGCACCGCACGTTGACTCCACTCTTCCCCTTATTCAGAAACGACATCAACACCCATAAACAAGAGGACAACGCCAATGGCTGACGCGCTGATCATCGATGCCTGCCGGACCCCGCGGGGCGTCGGCAAGGCCGGCAAGGGAGCACTCTCGGGCATTCATCCGCAGCAGCTCGGCGCGACCGTGCTGCGCGCGCTCGCCGATCGCACCGGCATCGACACCGCCGACGTCGACGACATCGTCTGGGGCTGCAGCGCGCAGGTCGCGACCCAAAGCGGCGACCTCGGCCGCATGTCGGCGCTCGATGCCGGCTACGACGTGCGCGCCAGCGCGGTGACGCTGGACCGCTTCTGCGGAAGCGGCATCACCAGCGTCAACATGGCGGCGGCCTCGATCATGTCGGGCACCGAAGACCTCGTCATCGCCGGCGGCTGCGAGATGATGTCGATGGAAGGACGCCGCGGCGGCGGTCCGATGATGATGGACTCCGGCAATCTGCGCCTGCGTGCGCGGCATCCGCAGTCGCATCAGGGCGTCTGCGCCGACGCGATCGCGACGCTGGAAGGCATCACGCGGCAGGACGTCGACGCGCTCGGTCTCGAAAGCCAGAAGCGCGCAGCGCAGGCGATTGCCGGCGGCCACTTCAAGAAGAGCCTCGTGCCTGTTCATCGCGAGGACGGCAGCCTCGCGCTCGATCATGAAGAGTATCCGCGGCCGCAGACCACGATGGAAGGGCTGAGCGCATTGAAGCCCGCATTCCCCGCGATCGCCGACTATGCGCTCGACGACAAGGGCACGACCTATCGCGGCCTCATCCTGCAGAAATACCCGGACCTGAACATCGACTTCATGCATCACGCCGGCAATTCCTCCGGCGTCGTCGACGGTGCCGCCGCGATATTGCTCGCATCGCCCGCTTATGCCAGCGCGCACGGCCTGAAGCCGCGCGCTCGCGTCGTCGCGATGGCCAATATGGGGGACTCGCCGACCCTGATGCTGAACGCGCCGGTGCCGGCCACGCGCAAGGTGCTGGCGAAGGCGGGGCTCTCCATCGACGACATCGACCTGTTTGAAATCAACGAGGCCTTTGCGGTGGTGGCGGAAAAGTACATCCGCGACCTCAAGCTCGACCGCGCCAAGGTCAACGTCAACGGCGGCTCGATCGCACTCGGCCATCCCATCGGTGCCACCGGCTCGATCCTGATCGGTACCGTGCTCGACGAGCTCGAACGGCGCGACCTGAAGCGCGGTCTCGTCACCATGTGCGCCGCCGGCGGCATGGCTCCCGCGGTCATCATCGAGCGTATCTAGCGCGAGCGAAGCTCGTCGCGCCCCCGTAAGAACAGGGTGAGAGAGCAGCCGAGACGCCGCAACACGACGATCTAGCCTTATTTTTCAGGGTGAATCGCGACCGGCCTGTCACAAAGAGGCCGGTCGTCGCTTGTCGAAAGCAGCGAATCAGCTTTAGCAAGGCGGCGTGCGGGCCTTTGAAACAAGGCAAAAACCGCTGCCGGAGGCTCCTTCCGCTCTGGAAGCCGCTGAAAAGCAGGGTTTTTTGCCTCAGAGGGCCAAAAAAGCCCGTAAAATCGCGACAAAACTGTGCAGAAGGCTCTGGGCCTTCAACGGTTGGTCTAATATGCAACCGGCAACGAATCAGAGGAGACACGATGCCAACCCAAATGTCCAAATCGCAGCTGATCGAAAAGATTGCGACCGCCACCGAGCTTTCCAAGCGCGACGTCAAGAGCGTCATGGAGACGCTGACCGACGTCGGCCACAAGGAGCTCAAGAAGAACGGCCTGTTCCTGGTGCCGGGCTTCGCCAAGTTCGTGGTCATCAAGAAGCCCGCGACCAAGGCGCGCAAGGGTACCAACCCGTTCACGGGTGAAGAGATGATGTTCAAGGCCAAGCCGGCCCGGAAGATCGTCCGCGCCCGCCCGGTCAAGGCCGCCAAGGACGCGGTGGGCTAACAACGCAAAGGCCCCCTCGGCTAGGAGGGGGCCTTTTGTTTGGGGCTGCCGCGAGGGCTTGAGACGGAGGGCTCAACCCTTGCGGCGCTTCACCCGGACCGGAACGGGCTGAAGCCGCGGCCCTGGTGCCGCCAGCGCATCGCGAACCTGGTCGATAGCACGGTCGAGCAGCTGACGCAGCCGCTGCGTCTTCCGCGATCGCTTCGCCTTTTCCAGCAGTCTCTTCATCGCCTTCACTCCGCCGCTTCGACCTTGGCATCAGCCGGCTCGAGCGCTGCGGCGATGGCCTCGTCGACGCGCTCCAGCCAGATGAATTCGAGGTTGTCCCGCGCGCTCTTCGGGATGTCGTCGTAGTCCCGCTTGTTGCGTGCCGGCAGCATCACCCGCTTCAATCCGGCGGCGGCCGCAGCCACCACCTTCTCCTTGATGCCGCCGACCGGCAGCACCAGGCCGCGCAGCGAGATCTCGCCGGTCATCGCGGTGTCGCTGCGCACCGTGCGATTGGTGAGCAGGGACGTCAACGCCGTGAACATCGCAACGCCCGCGCTCGGTCCGTCCTTCGGGGTTGCGCCCGCCGGCACGTGAACGTGGATGTCGCTCTTCTCGAACACCGACGGATCGATGCCGAGCTGCGTGGCCTTGCTCTTCACCAGCGTCATCGCAGCCTGCACGCTCTCGCGCATGACGTCGCCGAGCTGGCCGGTCAGGATCATGCCGCCCCGGCCGGGCACGCGCGAGGCCTCGATGAACAGGATGTCACCGCCGACCGGCGTCCAGGCGAGCCCGGTGGCGACGCCCGGAATGCTGGTCCGCTGCGCGATCTCGCCCTCGAAGCGCGGCTGGCCGAGCACGATGGCGATGTCCTTCGGGCTCACCACGACCTTGGCAGCCGTGCCCTCGGCGATTTGCACCGCGGCATGGCGGAACACCTTGCCGATCTCGCGCTCGAGGTTGCGCACGCCGGCTTCGCGGGTGTAGCCCTTGACGACCAGCTTCAACGCCTCCGGCTCGATCTCGGCCTGCTCGGCCGTCAGGCCGTTGGCCTCGAGCTGACGACGCACCAGGTAGCGGCGCGCGATCTCCAGCTTCTCCTCCTCGGTGTAGCCGGCGAGGCTGATCAGCTCCATGCGATCCAGCAGCGGACCCGGAATCTGGTCCAGCATGTTGGCGGTCGCGATGAACACCACGCGTGACAGGTCGAACGGCACGGCCAGATAGTTGTCCCGGAACGTCCCGTTCTGCTCGGGGTCGAGCACCTCCAGCATGGCGGCCGAGGGATCGCCCTGCACACCACGGCCCATCTTGTCGATCTCGTCCAGCATCATGACGCAGTTCCGCGTGCCGGCCTTCTTGATGCCCTGGATGATGTTGCCGGGCAGCGCGCCGATATAGGTGCGCCGGTGACCGCGGATCTCGGCCTCGTCATGCACGCCGCCGAGGCTGACGCGCACGAAGGGGCGATCCATCGCGCGCGCGATGGACTGGCCGAGCGAGGTCTTGCCGACGCCGGGCGGGCCGACGAAGCACAGGATCGGCGCCTTGCCATGCGGAGCGAGCTTGCGCACCGCCAGATATTCGATGATCCGGCCCTTGATCTTCTCCAGGCCGAAATGGTCGGCATCGAGGATGCGGCGTGCCTCCTTGATGTCGATCGGCTTCTCCGCGGGCAGCGCCCAGGGCAGCTCGATCAGCCAGTCGAGATAAGTGCGGACCATGCCGGACTCACCGGCAGCCTCGGGCATGCGTTCGTAGCGGCGCAGCTCCTTCTTGGCGTGCGCCTCCGCTTCCGGCGGCATGTTGGCCTTGGCGATGGCAGCCGTCAGCTCAGCGACCTCGGCGGCCTTGCCGTCACCTTCGCCCAACTGGCGCTGAATGGTGGCCATCTGCTCGCGCAGGATCGCCTCGCGCTGACGCTCGTCGAAAGAAGCCTTGGTCTTCTGGCCGATCTCGTTGGAGATGCGCAGCACCTCCAGCCGCTCGGCCAGATGCTTCGACACCTTCTCGACGCGCAAAGCGAGGTCGATGGTCTCCAGCACCTCCTGTTTGTCCTGCGGCTTGATGTCCATGAACGAGGTCGCCAGGTCGGCCAGCGCGCCGGGCGCGGTGGTGCTCTGGAACATCGCGACCAGCTCGGGCGGCGCCTGCGGCAGCAGCTCGACCGCCTCGATGGCCTGGCGCTGCAGATTCAGCGCGCGCGCCTCGATCTCGGGCGAGCTCGTGGTCGGCTCGGGGATCTGCTGGAAACGCGCGGCCAAGAACGGTGTTCCCGGCAGGAAGTCGAGGATGCGGGCGCGCTGCACGCCCTGGCAGACGATGTGATGCGTGCCGTCGGGCGCGGTGATGTAGCGCACGATGTTGGCGATGGTCGCGACCCGGTAGAGATCGTCAGGTCCGGGCTCCTCGATCTCGGGGCTGCGCTGCAGGACGATGCCGACCGGCCGCTGCTCGCGCAGCGCCTGCTGCGCGGCGGCGATGGACTTCGCCCGGCCGATCGCGATCGGCGCGATGGCGCCGGGAAACAGCACCATCTCGCGCACCGGGATGACGATCAGCGCGTCTTCGGGAATCTTCACGTCGGGATTATTTTGGGAATTGGCTTGTGCGGTATTCATCTGCTCGGTGGCCATGATCGACCTCAGGATTTGGCGAGGCGCAGCGCGACGCAGCCGTCCATCACGAAGCGGCTGATGGCGTAGCGGCCGACGGGAAGCGCGATGCGCCGCTCGAAGCGGCCCTGCGGCAGCTCGAGCCGGTGGATGCGGGCGTTGCGAAGCTCCGGCGGCAGCGTGCGCTGGCCGGAGATGACGAGCACGCCGTCGAGGATCACCGTCTCGACATTGTCAGGGTTGACGCCGGGAAGCGCGACCAGGATCAAAAGCTCATGCTCGGTCTCGAGCACGTCGATCGGCGGCTCCCAGCAGGCTTCCTGGCGGCCGAACTGCTGCCGCAGCCGTTCGGCGCGGGTCAGCGAGTCCAGGGCTTCGGACAGCATCCAGTCGAGGGGATTTTTGGGTTGCATGGCAAAACTCGGGGAAGGCGCTGCGGTTGGAAAACGAGCATATGGGGACGGTTCCCCAAAATTCCAGCATCGCGCGTTTGGAGCATGCCTGGCCTCTCCAACCGGAAGAGGCCCTTGTCGTCGCACGCTTCGACGCCGCGGGGATATTCCGCGGCATCGAAGGCAACAGTAGGGCGCGTCGCGCCGATCAGGCCGCGGCGCGGTACTCCTCTTCCGCTTCGAGGTTGATGACCGAGGTCGCGAGCTCGGTCAGCGTGTGATCGGTCGCCTCTTCCTCGTCCAGCGTCTCCTGGAGCAGCCTTGCCGCGTCCGGCATGCCGAGCTCCTCGGCCCAGGTGCGCAGCGTGCCGTAGCGGGAGATCTCGTAGTGCTCGACGGCCTGAGCGGCCGCGAGCAGGCCGGCGTCGAGGGCAGGGGCGTTCTTGAAATCCTTCATGATCTCGGCGCCCTCGTCGGTGATGCCGTTGATCGCTTCGCAGGGCTTTCCGCGGGCCGGCTTGCCCAGCATCTTGAAGATCTGGTCGAGCCGTTTGACCTGGCCTTGCGTCTCGCGCAGATGCTTGTTGAAGGCGGCGGCAAGGTCCTTGGAATGCGCCGCCTTGGCCATCTTCGGCAGCGTCTTGATGATCTTGTTCTCGGCGTAATAGATGTCCTTCAGCGTCTCCAGGAACAGGTCGCTCAACATCTTCGGTGCCTGACGCGGACGGCGCGCCGCGGTCTTTTTCGCGTTCGCACGTTTCTTCGCTCGTTTAGCCATAAATCCTCCTCTTGAGGCGACACGGGAAGGGCGATGCCTTCCTCAATCCTCGCGCGACCAAGACTCTGCGAGGGCAAATGTTCCTCGCGAAGGCCTCCTCCAGCGGTTATGGATTGCGGCTGCACCTCGCGTGAGACCTACCCGCATGCTCGACTTCGCCCTGTCCGCCTTCGTGACGCTGCTGCTGGTGGTCGATCCCGTCGGCCTTGCGCCGGCCTTCCTGGCCGCGACCGGAGGCATGCCCGACAAAGTCAAGCGCACGATCGCGCTGCGCGCGCCGCTGATCGCGGCCTCGATCCTGGTGGTGATCTCGCTGGCCGGAAACTGGCTGTTGCGCCAACTCGGGATCGGCATCCCCGCCTTCCAGATCGCCGGTGGACTGCTGCTGTTCGGCGTGTCCTACCAGATGATCTTCGGCGACCGTCCGCATCGCGAGGCGCGCGAGGCCGACAAGGCGACCTCGGAGCACGCCTCCGACGTCGCGGTGTTTCCCTTGGCCATCCCGATGATGGCCGGTCCCGGCGCGATCGCGACCACGCTGCTGCTGACGGGCAATGCCGGCTACGGGGCCAAGCTCGCGATCATCATCGCGGTCGTCGTCTCCGTCTGCCTGCTCTGCGTGCTGTGCTTCGTCTCCGCGAGCCTGATCGCGCGCACCCTCGGGCGCACCGGAAATGCCGTGCTCTCACGCGTGCTTGGCATGCTGCTCGCGGCCTATTCGGTGCAGTTCGTGATCAACGGAATTGCGGCCGTCCGGGCGAGCTTTTCGTAAACCTGCGACAATCTGCTAATATACTGATTTTACAACTGGTTTCTTGATGTAACGGTACAGCCGGCAAGGCAGCGGCCAATCCCGGCCGCTTTCTCTTGCGCTGCCACATTGCTTTGACGTACTCCCGGTCTAACAAACGCCCATCGCCAAAAAGTCGAGATGAAATCGGGATGTCGATGACAGCGGACGAGCTCGCAAAGCGACAGGCCATAATCGACGCGTGCCGCCGCATGAACGCGCTCGGCATCAACCAGGGCACCTCGGGCAATATCAGCGTCCGGCATGTGGACGGGCTCCTGGTCACGCCGACCAGCGTGCCCTATGACGCCATGACGCCCGACCAGATCGTGTTCATGGCGATGGACGGCTCGCATGCCCCCAGTCAGAAGCCCTCCAGCGAGTGGCGCTTCCACCGCGACATCCTGAAATCGCGGCCCGACGTCAACGCCGTCGTCCACGCTCATCCGACCTATTGCACCATCCTGGCGATCATGGGCATGGAGATTCCGCCCGTGCACTACATGATCGCGGCCGCCGGCGGTGACAGTATCCGTTGCGCACCCTATGCCACCTTCGGAACGGCGGAGCTGTCCGAGCACGCGCTGCGGGCGCTGGAGGGCCGGCTCGCCTGTCTGCTCGACCATCACGGCATGATCGCGGTCGGCAAGACGCTGGACAAGGCGATGTGGCTCGCCGTCGAGGTCGAGACGCTGGCGCGGCAGTATCACGGCTGCCTCCAGATCGGAAAACCGCCACTGCTGTCGAGTGCCGAGATCGAACGTGTCAGCCAGCGCATGGCCGGCTACGGCATGTCGGAAGGTTAGGGCGGGCAAAAAGGTGTTCGCGCGGATCAGACACATCGCCGATCGCAAGGGATCGAACCGCGTCATGGTTCGCCTGCGCGCGCTCTTGCGCAGCAACGAGTTCTACCTGATCCCGCTGGCGCTCGTGATCGGCACGCTTACGGGTGCCATCGTGACGCTGATGGCAGAGATCGCGCAGATTGCCCACATGGTGATCTACGGCATTCCCGTCGACGTTCGCCTATCCGCCCACGCCCGGGTCAGCCCCTGGGCGGCCCTCATCGCGCCCGCGCTCGGCGGACTGGCGCTCGGTATCATGGAGTGGTGGCGGCGGCGGCTGAAGATCTCCAACGCGGTCGACCCGATCGAGGCGAACGCGCTGCGCGGCGGCAATCTGTCGATGCGCGACAGCATGGTGGTGTCGAGCCAGACGCTGATCTCGAACGGCTGCGGCGCCTCGGTCGGCCTTGAGGCCGGCTACACCCAGATCGGCTCGGGTATCGCCTCACTACTCGGCAAGTTCTTCAATCTACGCCGCAACGATTTGCGCCTGATCGTCGGTTGCGGCGCTGCCGCTGCGATCGCAGCGGCGTTTGGCGCGCCGATCACCGGCGCGTTCTATGCCTGCGAGCTGATCGTCGGCGTCTATTCGGTCGGCAGCGCCGCGCCGATCCTGGCGGCCTCGCTTGCTGGCGCGCTGACCGCGCAATGGCTCGGCGGCGCGCCGTACTCTATCGAAATACCGAAGGTCAGCGCGGTCGGCGTCGAGCAATATCTGGCATTGATCGGGCTTGCGCTCATTACCAGCGGCGTCGGCATCGCCGTGATGCGGTCGTCTTCGATGTTCGAGCGCCTGTTTGTCTGGCTGCCGGTCTGGCTGCGCCCGGTGATCGGCGGCCTTATCGTCGGCAGCTTTGCCATCGTCACGCCGCAGGTGCTCGCGGCCGGCCACGGCGCCATGGTGCTCGATCTCTTTCACGACATGACGATCGGCCTGATCGCGATCATCATCGCCTTGAAGGTGACGGCCTGCCTGATCTCGCTCGCCTCGGGTTTCCGCGGCGGTCTGTTCTTTGCCTCGTTGTTCGTCGGCAGCCTGATCGGAAAGTTCTTCGCTGCGGTTCTTTTGCTCATCAGCCCGCAATTCGTGATCGACCCGCTGGTCGCGATGCTGACGGGTATGGCGACGCTCGGCGTCGCCATCGTTGGCGGCCCCTTGACCATGTCGTTCCTCGTGCTGGAAATGACTCGCAATGTCGACGTCACCGCCGTGGTGCTGGCAGGCTGCATCGTCACCTCGATCTGCGTCCGCTTCATGTTCGGTCATTCCTTCTCGACATGGCGCCTGCATCTGCGCGGCGAGACCATCCGCAGCGCCAACGACGTCGGCTGGCTGCGCAACCTCACGGTCGAGCGGCTGATGCGCTCCGACGTCGGCAAGGTGCCATCGACCACGACGATCGCCGCCGTGCGCGGTGAATTCGCGCTGGGCTCGCGGCCCGGCATCGTCATCGTCAACAATGCCGACGAATATGTCGGCCTCGTCCTGCTGCCCGACCTGTTCTCCAGCGATCTCGACAGCATCGCCGACGACATCCAGGTGATCGAGCTCGCCCGCCTGACCGAGATCGTGCTGATCCCGGAAATGAACGTGAAGTCGGCGATGGCCGTGTTCGACGAGGCGGAAGCCGAGATGCTGGCGGTGGTCGATTCCACCGACAGCCGCAAGGTGGTCGGCTTCCTCACCGAGACGTTTGCCCGCCGCCGCTATGTCGAGGAGATCGACAAGGCAACGCGCGGCGTGCTCGGGGCGCTGTCGTAGGATCACTCCCGCAGGCGCAATCATGGAAGCGGGACGGCGTGCTTCGTGTGCCGCCGTCCGCGCCGGCTATCGGCCTGGTTGAGATGGGGAAGCGACGACGCACGCCACGATCCGTCGGACCAGTGGCAGCACCATCAGCAGCGTGGGAAAGGCGACGAGCCATGACAGCGCCCAGGCGCCCGGCCAGGTCGCGAGGAACGCCGGCGTCGCGCCGAGGCTCCGGAGCGTCGAAATGACCGACACCACGGCCGTCATGAGGATGGACAGCACAAATGGCATCACGATCGGCGCATAGCGCGCCGGCAGTTTGCGAACCGCAATCATCTGATTTCTCTTGAGGAAAAGGACGCGTCAGTCACGTTGAACCTGCGAAAATGCATCGATCCCGACGGCGTCGGTTGATGCGTTGGTTCACGTGAAACGCTTACGGCGACCGAAAAACGGCGTGGCTGTTCATTATCCGCTCAGGTTGAGTGGTTCAAGCTGCATCTGGTCGTTCGGTTTACAATCGTTCGAAGCGTGGCAGATTGCCGCGATCACGAAACTTTTCAATGGTTTGCACGTTGTGGATCGTTTCATATTTTGACTTTGAACAAGAACAAAGGACGCCGAGATGAGCGACAGGCCCGTAAATTCAAGGTTCGGCCGCAACACCGCGCTGGCTGCGTTTGCGAGTCTGGCTCTGGCGACAGCTTCCGTCTCGCCCTCGTCTGCGGCGCCGGCCGGTTCGCCGTCCGTCAGCGCGGACTCTGCGACATCGGGCAGATCAGCAGCGACCGATTTCAGCGCCGCCCGCCGCCACCGCTACTATCGCCGGGGTCCAAATGCGGCAGGGCTTGCCTTCATGGGCGTGGCGGCAGGTCTGATCGGAGGTGCGATCGCAGAGAGCCGGCGCCAGGAGTACTACGAGAATCGCTATTATGACGGCCCGGGTCCTTACTATGGTGGTCAGGGATATTATGGCGGCGGTCCCTATTACGGTCCGCGTGGCTACTATCAGCCTTATTAGGCGCCTGTTCTCGCCGTAGCCCGGATTGCACGGAGCGTGTCATCGTGCGGCGGCTTCGCGCCGACCCGTTGGCTCCGTCCGGGCTACGCGTCTCTGTGTTGCCCGACGGCAAAATACCCGAGAGGGCGTCAACCCGCGCGCTATGAGACGAGCTAGCGACATTGAACGGCATGCTCGGGCTGTCGGAACAAGTTCGTTCGGTGTAGGATGGTGTCGCGAAGGAGAATTCACCCACGTATGGGATGAATGAGCCGCGCCATGGAAGACGCGCCATGGAAGAGAAATCTCCTCAAATGAGATTGGCACAGCCGCGGGGGACTGTGCTGACGAATATGGCCGTCGCAGCGTTGATAATTGCTGCGCTCTATTTCGGTCGTGAAATTTTTGTTCCCTTCGCGTTAGCAGTTCTCCTGAGTTTCGTTATGGCGCCCTTCGTGATGCGCTTACGTTCCTGGCGAATTCCGCGCACGATTTCTGTGCTGGTGGTCGTCTTCATCGGATTCTCGATCATATTTAGTCTAGGCGGTCTTATGGTTTCGCAGGCGACCCGGCTCGCCACCAAGCTGCCAGGCTATCAACAAACATTGAGTGACAAGATCGAAAGCCTGCGCGGCTTAATGGGCGGCGGCTCTGGAACATTGGAGCAGGCGTCGACAGTTCTGAAAGAATTGAAGACAGAGTTGCAGAATCGAGATGGGGCCGGTCGACCTACTGACGGCGAACTCACCAGACAGCCCTCAGACAAGCCGATACCCATACCCGTTGAGGTAAGGCAACCCGATCCTGGTGCTCTGTCGACGTTTGGCGCAATCATCCAGCCACTGATTTCACCTTTAACGACGACAGGGATCGTCGTGATCTTTGTTGTCTTTGTCCTGCTGCAACGGGAAGATCTGAGGAATCGGCTTGTCCGACTGGCCGGATCCGCGGATATTCAACGCACGACTGCGGCCCTGGACGACGCCGGTAAGCGTCTGAGCAAGCTCTTTCTTACCCAGATCGCGTTCAATGGCGTGTTCGGTCTTGCAATAGGCTTAGGTCTTGAATTCATCGGTGTCCCCTCGGCTCCGCTATGGGGTCTGATCGCGATGATTATGCGATTTGTACCGTATATCGGTGCATTGATATCTGCGGTATTCCCTCTCATTCTCGCGGCGGCGGTGGGCACGGGCTGGCAGATGCTGATACTTACGGCGGCATTGTTCGTCGTGCTTGAGTTGCTCGCAGGACAGGTCCTCGAACCCTTGATTTTTGGGCATAGCTCGGGTCTTTCCCCGATTGCAATTATCCTGTCAGCGTCATTCTGGACGTGGCTTTGGGGGCCGGTCGGACTGGTGTTGGCCACGCCCTTAACAATTTGTCTCGTCGTCCTTGGGCGGCATGTCGATCGCCTCAAATTTCTTGACGTTATGCTTGGCGACCGACCACCGCTGACGCCGCCGCAACTGGCTTATCAACGAATGCTGGCGGGAGATCCCATTGAAGCGGTGGAACAGGCACATGAATACCTGAATGACTCGTCGCTTGATAATTATTATGACGACATCCTCTTGAAAGGCCTGAGACTCGCGGAGGCCGACCGTCAATTGGGTCACCTCGATCAGGACCGATTAAATCGGGTAGTCTCAACGGTGGAAGAATTGGTCGCTGAGCTGGGGGCACACCATGACGTGGAAGCAACAGGACCCAGTTCCCCGGATCTAAGCTCAAGCCCCGGAGCTGCCATTACATTCGAGCGAGCAGGCTCCGAGCATGCTTTGATTCCGGAGCCGCCGACCTCGTCTATTTCGGTCGTTTGCATCCCTGGTGCCGGGCGACTCGATGAGGCGACGGCGCTTGTGCTGGCGCAGCTTCTGCGGTACCGCGGGATTCAGGCAATTGCGGAAAAGGCTGATGCTTCATCAATGTCGAAATTGCTTTCGCTCGAATTGGCGAACACCGCGCTTGTATGTGTCTGCTATCTGAGTCAGCCGTCCACCGCCAAGATTCAGCACGTCGTTCGAGGGCTCAGTAAAAGGATTGGCGCAACCCGTATCCTGTTCGCTTTGCTGGGAACGGGAGCCGCAGAAACGGTGGGAAACGCTTCCAACGCGTTGGTAGCAAGCGGGTCGTTCGGTGCAGCCTTGGAAGCAGTCGTTCACGTGACCTCCGCGCAACCTGATGCGTCGGATCAGGCGAAGGCAGCTGCTCCGGCGTAAAAACGAATCTTTTGCTCCTCTGGATTGCCGGGCGTCGCTGAGCGACCATCCGCATCGGTCACCGGGTCCTGCGGAGAGCAAAAGGATGGGCGGGGACCGCGCGACGGTGACACTTGCGAATATTTGCCATCGCGCACCGCACATTTGGCCGGACCCAAAAGCTTCAGCAGGGACAATAGCGATCATTGCGACACGCGCGTGGAATGTCCACTCACGCCTCACAAGCAAAACATTCAGTTTGCACGGCCGCCATGACCCTTTGACCTAGGTCAATACTCTCAACGTGGGTTTACCTTGGAAGTAGCAACTATCGGAGCGACTGCACTCTTCGCCTGTATCTTGTGCGTAACGCCGATATCGCTCTTATGTCGCGCAAGCGAAACGTGTGGTTGTCTGTGGCAAGCAGCCTGAGCTAATCACGCAAGGAGGAGCTGTACATGGGTATCCTTGACGAGTTAATGGGCGGTGGGCAACGCCAGAAAGAGTATCGGGATTTCGTTGATCGATACGAACAAGGAAATCCGTCGGAGGGTTATTCCGATCAAGAGGTTCTCAAACGGTATGGTGATGTGTCACACGCCGTGCCGTCTGACCAGTACGCGCAGGCAGCGATAGAAGCGTTGGGCAAGCTTTCGCCGGAAGAACGGGCGGCGTTCGTGAAGATGCTGCAGGAGCGAGCCGCCGCGCGCGGCGTGGCGCTACCGGGACAAGTGGCCCCCGAACCGAAGGAACTGGGCGAGGTGCTCACCGATCTGCATGGGAGGCCCGGTCAGCTCCGGGATATCCTCGCCAGTGGCGATGCCCAGCCTCACGAGCAAGCCCAACCGTCGAACCCGATCATCGACATACTTGCGTCCCCGCAGGCAAAGGCCGTGCTCGCGGGGATCGCGGCCATGGTGGTCAAGCGTGTCATGCAGGGTTCATCCCGAACCGCGTAGCGCATGCGAGGCCCGCAGCCAAAGTCCGGTTGGGGTCATTCGGTTGACCTACCGGCAAGTCCGGGCAAGGTTCGCTATGCCGCCAAAAAAGCGGTAGCGAGTTATCCTGTCGCGACGCAACAGGAATGAACACGATGACCGAGAGCGACGGCCCGCCCATCGCCAAGGGGTCTGCGATTGTCAGCGCGTCGGCCATTGGTGCGTCTGCAGCACTCGCTGTCATCGCCCGGCTTGACCGGGCGATCTAGCATTCCAGAGAGGGCTGTGATTGAGCCGAGAGGCCGCGGCGTACTGGATTCCCCGCCTGCGCGGGGAATGACAATGGCACTTGGAGGACGCCGCCGCTGCCTCATACTCCGTCTCGTGCCCCGGACGCAGCGCAGCGCTCTTGCGGTGTGCTGCAGAGCCGCAGCCCATGTCTCCGCATTCTACCGTGTCGCTTTCTCGGTCCCGGCTCTGCGCAGCAACGCTTGCGCGTTGCAGCGCGTCCGGGACACGAGAGACGTCGCAGCAACCGCGTTCTACGCCCGTATCACCGTCCCGCCGGTGCCGACAGCGCGCCGTTGGCGTAGCGCTGCCAGTCGGGTGTGGTCGGCTGCGACGGCCAGAACGCGTTGGAGTCGCGGACCGACTGGGTGATCGGGGCGGGGTGTGCCTTGCTTCTGTGGTGGCGGTCGCTCGCGGCGGCGGTCTGGATGGTGGCGGCGGCAATCAGGGTGGCGCCGAGAATGGCAAAGGTCTTTCGCATGGTTGTTTCTCCCGTGACGGCGATTCAGGCTGCGAGAAAAATGTCGCCTGTGTTCGCGGTCGTGGCTGACATGGCGATGTGTCCTGCCGAATATCAGCCGGGCCGGTTTCACGATCCGAAGCGCGGCCATCACGTTGGGGCGAGCAAATTTTCTAGCGCCGGCCAAATATTCGGCAATCGCGCCCGCAGCGCCGGTGGACTTGCCCCCGGCAATCCGGTTCAATGAGGCGAATTGAGTTCTCAGGCGACAACGATGTCGAAATATCTGCTGGTCCTTGTCCTGATCGCCTCGCCGGCGGCCGCGCAGGTTAAGCTCACGCCAAAGACCTCGGCAGCGCATCCAGACCCGTGCGCCCCGATCGGGCGGACCGCGGACGGCAAGCTGGTCTACTCCATGAAATGCGAGAACCTGCCGGCGCCGCCTCCACCTCCGCCACAGGCGGAACTGAAGGAGGCGCCCCCTTCGGCCGCGCCTGCCGCCGAGCCCGAGCCGGAGGTGCGGCGGAGTGGTATTTTCGGCTGGTCCTACGACCGCAGATGACGGGCCGCGCCACTTGCGCGAAGCCCGATGGAATGCTCTTTGCTTGAAAATTCCCCGTGGGCCTTTGGCCCCCGATCCAGAGAGATGAGATGAGCAAACTCGTTATCCGCGCCGGCGACTTCACCTTCGATGCCCGCTTCGAGGAGCAACTGGCGCCCAAGACCGTCGCTGCGTTCCGCAAGGCGCTGCCGTTCGAAAGCCACATCATCCATGTGCGCTGGAGCGGCGAGGGCGTGTGGATGCCGCTCGGCGATCTCGATTTCGGCGTCGGCTACGAGAACCACACCAGCTATCCCGCGCCGGGTCAGATCATCCTCTATCCCGGCGGCATCAGCGAGACCGAGATCCTGCTCGCCTATGGCGGCGTGCACTTCGCCAGCAAAATGGGCCAGCTCGCCGGCAACCATTTCATCACGCTGACCTCGGGCCTGGAGAATCTCGCGACCCTCGGCAAGAGCGTGCTGTGGAAGGGCGCCCTGCCGATCCGCTTCGAGGAAGTCTGAGTGACGGATACTCGCTACCCGCGCGATCTCCGCGGTTACGGCCGCAACCCGCCGCATCCGCAATGGCCCGACAATGCGCGGGTCGCGGTGCAGTTCGTCGTCAATTTCGAGGAGGGCGGCGAGAACAACATCTTGCACGGCGATCGCACCTCGGAAGCGTTTTTGTCCGACGTCCTCGGCGCGCAGCCCTGGCCGGGCAAGCGTCACGCCAATATCGAGTCGATGTTCGAATATGGCTCGCGCGCCGGCTTCTGGCGGCTGTGGCGGGTGTTCAACGAGCGGAAGTGGCCGACCACCGTGTTCGGCGTTGCCACCGCGCTGAAGCGGAATCCCGAGATTGTCGCGGCGATGAAGGAGTCAGGCTGGGACATCGCAAGCCACAGCCTGAAATGGATCGAGCACAAGGACATGACCGAGGCGCAGGAGCGTGCCGAGATCGCCGAGTCCATTCGCGTCCACACCGAGGCGACGGGCTCGCGGCCGCTCGGCTGGTACACCGGGCGCTCCTCGATCAACACCAACCGCCTCCTGATGGAGGAGGGCGGCTTCCTCTATCTCTGCGACTCCTATGCCGACGATCTGCCCTATTGGGTCAAGGGCGCGAACGGCAAGCAGCTCATCATTCCCTATACGCTTGACGCCAACGACATGCGCTTCATCAACCCGCAGGGGTTTGCCGAAGGCGAGCAGTTCTTCACCTATCTGAAGGACGCCTTCGACGTGCTCTATGCCGAGGGCGAGACCGCGCCGAAGATGATGTCGGTGGGGCTGCACTGCCGCCTTGCCGGCCGGCCCGGCCGTGCCGCGGGACTGATCCGCTTCCTCGACTATATCGGCAAGCACGATCGCGTCTGGGTGCCGACGCGGCTCCAGATCGCGCAGCACTGGCACGACAAGCATGCCCATCTTGCCGCCGACGCATTCGAGATCGGGTGAGGACGATGGCGCAAATCTCGCTCGCCGATCTCAATGCTGCTGATAAGGCCAGCTTTGTCGCGGCCCTCGCCAACGTCGTCGAATATTCGCCCTGGATTGCGGAGAAACTCGCCGAGCAGCGGCCGTTCGCCGGTATCAACCGGTTGCACTCAGCGCTGATGGCGGCGATCCAGGCTGCCGAACCCGACGTGCAGCTCGCGCTGATCCGGGCGCATCCCGATCTCGCCAACAAGACCCAGCGTGCAGCGGGGCTCACTGCAGAATCGACCGACGAGCAGAACAGCGCCGGCCTCGACCGTCTCTCAGATGCAGAATACGCCGCGTTCGAGCGCGTCAACAATGCGTACCGCGAAAAATTCGGCTTCCCCTATATCGTCTGCGTGCGCCGTCACACCAGGGATTCCGTGCTGCGTGACTTCGAGACGCGGTTGCGCAATATCGCCAAGACCGAGACGCGGCGCGCGATCGAGGAGATCGGCCGCATCTCCGCGCTGCGGCTCGATCAGCTCGTCGTCGCTGACGACACACTGAAGGTGCACGGCCGGCTCTCAACTCATGTGCTGGACAATCACGCCGGAAAGCCTGCAGCCGGCATCCCGGTGGAGCTCGTCGAGCTCGCGAGCCTCGGTGAGAGCCGCATCATCGCGCGCGCCGTGACCAACGCGGATGGCCGCACCGACCAGCCGCTGATCGGCGGCCGTCCGCTGCCGATCGGCCGCTACGAGCTCAAATTCAGCGTCGCCAAATATTACGCCGAGCGCAACGTGCCGCTGTCAGACCCGCCGTTCCTCGACGAGATCCCGCTGCGCTTTGCCATCAGCGAGCCCGAAAGCCACTACCACGTGCCGCTGCTGGTCACGCCGTGGAGCTACTCGACCTATCGCGGAAGTTAATTCCCAAACTTCTCGTGCAGCGCCGGAAACATTCGGTCCGGCTTGAACGGCGGCGCGGTGAAGCGGATGCCGGTGGCATCCGCGATCGCGTTGCCGAGCGCGGCGGTGACCGGATTATACGGGCTCTCGCTCATCGACTTGGCACCCAGCGGCCCGATCGTGTCGGACGTCTCGGCGAAGAACACCTCCGTGCGCGGAACGTCTGCGAAGGAGGGCAGGTGGTAGTCGCGGAATTTCGGGTTGGTGACGCGGCCGGTCGCGTCGATCACCATCTCCTCGTAGAGCGCCGCCCCGATCGCCTGCGCGACGCCGCCCTCGACCTGGCCGCGGCACTGCATGGGATTGGCGACGACGCCGGCGTCCGCTGCCTGCACGCTCCGGAGAATCTTGATCTCGCCGGTGCCCTTGTTCACGGCGACGCGAAAGCCCTGGACGTTGAAGCCGACCGAGCGCGGCGTCCCCTCGGAATTGCCGCTGGCCGTGAACGGCTGCCCGCGTTCGCGCGCAAGCTTCGCGAGTTCTGCAAACGACATCCGCCGGACGCCGCTGACGACGGCTTCGTCGTCGAGCGTGCAGCTGGCGGCGTCGCACAGCCAGGCGCTGGCGGCCACAGCTATCAGTTCGGTCGCGAGCTGCATCGCGGCTGCATGCGTTGCCTTGCCGGCAACGAAGGTGCCTGCACTGCCATAGGCGCCGGTATCGTGGCCGCCATGGGCGGTGTCGGACTGGCGCAGGCGGATGCGGTCGACGGTGGTTGCCAGCGTCGTCGCCGCGATCTGCCGGTGCACGGTGCTGGTGCCGTTGCCGAACTCGGCGGTGCCGACGGTGAGGTCGAAGCCGCCGTCGTCGTTGAGCGCGATCATCGCATCCGCGAGATGGCCGGCCGGCGGCACCGTGTCGATCATGGTCAGCGCGACGCCGTCGCCGATCAGCCACTCCGGCGTCAGGTCCGGCTGCGGGCCATCGGCCTGCATGGCGCGTTCGACGAGGTCGAGGCACTGGTCGAGCCCGTAGGAGCCATAGAGCACGTCATGAAATTCGGACGGCGGCGGCGACAGCATGGGATCGCCTGGTTTGACGACGTTGCGCCGGCGCATGTCGTAGGGGTTGATACCGAGCTGCCGTGCCAATTCGTCGATCGCGGCTTCGATCGCGATCTGCGTTTGGGGCAGGCCATAGCCGCGAAACGCGCCCGACGGCACCGTGTTGGTGTAGACGGCGAAGCCATCGACCTTCTTGTTCGGACAGTTGTAGACAGCGATGGACTCGGACAGCGAGTGGAACATCACGGGGCCGGCATGATTGCCGTAGGCGCCGGTGTTGGAGAGCACCTCGAGCTGGAGCGCGGTGAGCCGGCCGTCGGCATCGGCGCCGGCCTTGATGTGGACCCGCATCGGATGCCGCGTCGAGGTCGCGATGAACTGCTCCTCGCGGGTCAGCTCCAGCTTGACCGGTCGTCCGGTCTTGAGCGTCGCGAGCGCCAGAATGTCCTCGACGAACATCTCCTGCTTGCCGCCAAAGCCGCCGCCGACGCGTTCGCAGAACACGCGGACCTTGTCCAAGGGAAGCCCAAAGATGTCCGACAGCGCGCGGCGTGTCAGGAACGGCACCTGCGTGGAGGTACGGACATTGAGCACGCCGGAAGCATCGAGCCAGGCGAGGCCGCCATGGGTCTCAAGCGCCGCGTGCTGCACGCGGTGGCTGTGGAAGGTCGCCTCATAGGTGACGGCAGACGTGGCGAGTGCCGCCGCCGCGTCGCCGTATTCGCCATGGGTCTCCGCCGCGAGGTTGCGCTTGGGATCGGCGATGCGGTTTGCGGTGGTGCGGTCAGGATGAATGACAGGTGCACCCGGTGCCATCGCCTGCTCCGGGTCGATCAGCGCAGGGAGTATCTCGTAATCGACCTTCAGCCGGCGGCACGCCTCCTCGGCGGCGGCCTCGCTGTCGGCGACGACGGCGGCGACCTTCTGGCCGATGAAGCGGACGACGTCATCGAGGATGCGGGTATCCTCCGGATCCATCCAGTCCTTCTCATGCCGCGCGGTCGAGATCAGCACCGACGGCGCATCCTCGTGCGTCATGACCGCGTGCACGCCGGGCACGCGTAGCGCATCCGACTTGTCGATCGCGACGATTTTCGCGTGGGCGTGCGGCGAGCGGAGCAGCTTGATGTGCAGCAGGTCGTCGATCTGCGTGTCGAAGGTGTAGTGCGCCTTGCCGCGGACGACGTCGGGGCCAGCGGGCGCCGGAAGGCTGCGGCCGAAGGCGGCGCCGGGCTCGACGCTCTCCTCGACATTGGTCTTGCCGAGCAGCGCGTCCTCGATCGAGCGATAGCCGGTGCAGCGACAGATATTGCCCTTCAGCGCCGATCCGAGATCAGTGCGCTGCGCCTGGTTCAGCGAGGCGCAGGTCAGGATCATGCCGGCGGTGCAGAAGCCGCATTGGAAGCCCTGCGCGTCGAGGAAGGCCTGCTGCATCGGATGCGCGCCGTGGTCGCGAGCGAGCCCTTCGATCGTGGTGACGGCGCGTCCCTCGGCGCGGAACGCCGGGATGAGGCAGCTG
This sequence comes from Bradyrhizobium sp. S3.7.6, assembly GCF_054061875.1. Lineage (NCBI taxonomy): Bacteria > Pseudomonadati > Pseudomonadota > Alphaproteobacteria > Hyphomicrobiales > Nitrobacteraceae > Bradyrhizobium > Bradyrhizobium sp. S3.7.6. The sequence continues at coordinate 3,215,076 of NZ_JBSSEQ010000001.1, forward strand.
TGCACCGGCTCGCCGTCGATCAGCACGGTGCAGGCACCGCAATCGCCGGCATCGCAGCCCTTCTTCACGCCGAAATGGCCGAGCTCGCGCAGGAACGTGCGCAGGCACTGGCCGGCGCGCGGCTCTTGCGGAAACGTCTTGCCGTTGACCTCGAAACTCATGATGGCGTCGCCCCCAGGAGCTCGCCGCGAATCTCCTCGGCGAGCCGTAGCGTCATGTGCTTGCGCCAGAGCGGCTTGCCGTGGATATCGGTGTGGTACAGATCATCCGGGATCTGCTGCGCGATCGCGTCGCGAAGCGCGCCCGCGTCCGGAGCCTTGCGAAAGGACAGCTGGATCGGTCGCACGGTCGATGCGGTCACCGACAGCGTCAGCGTGCCATCGCTATCCAGGCTGCCTATCAGAAGCGCCGCAGAGCGGCCGACCGGTGCCAGCGAGATCTGGCGAAAGGCCGTGCGGCGCTTCAGCGCGGCAATCGGGATATCGATCTGTCGGATCAGGTCGCCTGGCGTCAGGCGGTTGCGCTGGTTGCCAATGACGAAGTCGACGACGGGTATCTTCTCTTCGCCGCCGCCGGCCTTCCAGATGGTGCAGACGCCGTCCAGCGCTGATGTGAGCGAGATCATCGGTCCCGCCGGCAGCGACATGCAGAGATTGCCGCCGACCGTCGCGGTCTTCCAGATCTTGAATGAAGCAAGGAAAGCCCGGCAGCACTGGCCGATCAGCGGGGCTGCGAGCCAGTCGAGCGGGCAGGCGAAACCGTCGAGCTGCGTGATGGTGCAGGTGGCGGAGATGGTGAGATGGGTGTCGGTGATCGTCAGCGCCGGCCATTTCAGGTCAGTGAGATCGATCAGCCGCTTCAGGTGAACCTGGGGCTCCGAGAACAGCCACGTGCCACCCGCGAGCCAAGCATCACCTTCCGCCCAGGCGGGCAGTTGCGCGCGCGTTTGCGGATGGGCCACCGTCGTGATGGTATTCAAATCCATGGCTGCGCCAAAGCTTTCGCCCGGTGAATCGTGCAGATGAGTCTTGCAAGACCGGAGCCAAGTCGCAACAAGCAAGTCGTAGCATGAATGTGATCGGGCCCGCGGCCGCCTTCGCGGGCCTGTCATCAGCGGATGTGAGGAGAACCAGGATCATGAGCGACGCAAAGCCGATCTGGATCAGGGATCCCCTGGCCATCCTCGCTGACGGCGCCGAGCGCGGGATCGTGGTGAGGGATGGCCGGATTGTCGAGCTCGTGCCGGCCGGCGGCAGGCCCGCGACGGCGGATGTCGCGGTGTTCGACGCGGGCGAGCATGTCGTGCTGCCGGGCCTGATCAACACGCATCATCATTTCTACCAGACGCTGACGCGAGCGCTGCCGGCGGCGATGGACCGCGAGCTGTTTCCCTGGCTCCAGGCGCTCTATCCGGTGTGGGCGAGGATGACGCCGGAATCGCTCGAGCTCGGCGTCACCGTGGCGATGTCCGAGCTCCTGCTCTCGGGCTGCACCACCACAACGGATCACCACTATGTGTTCCCGGCGGGACTCGAGGAGTCCGTCGATATCGAGGTCGCAGTCGCAAAACGGCTCGGTGTCCGGGTGCTGCTCACGCGCGGTTCGATGAACCTGTCGCAGCGCGACGGCGGCCTGCCGCCTGACAGCGTCGTACAGGACGAGGACACGATCCTCGCCGACAGCGCGCGGGTGGTTGCAAAGCATCACCAGCGCGGCGCGGATGCGATGGTGCAGATCGCGCTGGCGCCATGTTCACCATTCTCGGTCACGACGTCCCTGATGCGCGCCACCGCCGATCTCGCCGACAAGCTCGACGTTCGCCTGCACACCCATCTCGCCGAGACCGAGGACGAGAACAAATTCTGCCAGCAGATGTATGGCTGCCGCCCGCTCGACTATCTCGAGCAATGCGGCTGGCTCAATGCGCGGACCTGGCTCGCCCATGGCATCTTCTTCAATGCGGAGGAAATGAAGCGGCTCGGCAAGGCGAAGACGACCATCAGCCATTGCGCGTGCAGCAACCAGATTCTGGCGTCGGGCTGCTGCCCGGTGTGCGAGATGGAGGAGGCCGGTGTCGGTATCGGCATCGGCGTCGACGGCTCGGCCTCGAACGACGGATCGAATTTGATGCAGGAGGTGCGGGCGGCGTTTCTGCTGCAGCGGGCGCGCTACGGAGTGGCCAAGGTCAGCCACAAGGATGCGCTGCGCTGGGCGACCAAGGGCTCGGCGGCTTGCGTCGGCCGGCCGGAGCTGGGCGAGATCGCCGTCGGCAAGGCCGCCGATCTCGCCCTGTTCAGGCTCGACGAGCTGCGCTTCTCCGGTCACGGCGATCCGCTGGCCGCGCTGGTGCTGTGCGGGGCGCATCGGGCCGACCGGGTGATGGTGGCGGGCCAATGGGCCGTGATCGACGGCGCGATCCCGGGACTGGATGTTCCCGATCTCATCCGCCGCCACGGTTCCGCGGCGCGGGCGATGCAGGCGGGATAATCCGGGCAAAAAAGAAAGAGGGGGCGACCACAAGTGCCGGGTGCTTCTGGCCACCCCCTCCGAACCTCCTCCGGGAGGAGCAGGTGATCTAGGCGATGCAAGAAGCGTGCTACTTGCCCGGAAGCTTGTCGTCGATGCCCTTGACGTAGAAATTCATGCCGAGGATCTGGCCGTCATCGAGGTGATCGCCACCTTTGCACTCGACCGGCTTGCCGTCCTGCCCAACGACCGGGCACTTGAACGGATGCAGCTTGCCCGCTGTGATCGCGGCCTGGGCATCCTCGGCGAGCTTCTTCACGTCGTCAGGCATGTTGGTGTAGGGCGCCATCGCGAACATATGGCTGTCGAGGCCACCCCAGCTGTCCTCGGACTTCCAGGTGCCGGCGAGCTCGGCCTTGACGCGTTCGATGTAATAAGGGCCCCAGGTGTCCAGGATCGAGGTGAGCTGGGTCTTCGGCCCGAACTTGATCATCTCGGAATCCTGGCCGAAAGCGAGCTTGCCGCGTTCGCTGGCAATCTGCATCGCCGCGGGCGAATCCGTGTGCTGCATGATCACGTCGGCGCCCTGGTCGATCAGCGCCTTGGCGGCGTCGGCCTCCTTGCCCGGGTCGAACCATGTGTTGGCCCAGATGATCTTGACCTTGATGTTCGGATTGATGGTCTGCGCCGCGAGGATCGTCGCGTTGATGCCGGAGACGACCTCCGGAATCGGGAACGAGCCGATATAGCCGAGCACGCCGGACTTCGACATCTTGGCCGCGATCAGGCCCTGGATGTAGCGGCCCTGCCACCATTTGGCCGAGTAGGTCGACATGTTCGGGTTGCGCTTGTAGCCGGTGGCGTGCTCGAAATGCACGTTCGGATATTTCTTGGCGACCTTCAGCGTCGGGTCCATGTAGCCGAACGAGGTCGTGAAGATCAGCTTGTTGCCGGCGCGGACGAGCTGCTCGATGGAGCGCTCGGCGTCGGGACCTTCGGGCACGTTCTCGAGATAGGTGGTCTCGATCTTGTCGCCCAGCTCCTTCACCAGGGCCTGGCGCGCGAGGTCGTGCTGGTAGGTCCAGCCCAAGTCTCCGATCGGACCCAGATAGATGAAGCCGACTTTCAGCTTGTCGGCGGCGGAGGCTGCGCTGACGCTTCCGGCAAGCAAAAGCCCGGCAGCCAGAGCAAGAAGTGATTTCCTCATCATCAATCTCCAAACATCAGGGGACAGCCACGATCCGCAACGTACGCGCCCCATCGCGCACGCCGCGGAAATGAAACTAGCGGTCGGGCACGAACACGGTGCCGAGCGCGGCCGGCGCGGTCGAGCCGCCGGTGCGCGCGCGTGAGAGCAGGACCAGGACGATGACGGTTGCGAGGTAAGGCAGCGCCGACATGAACTGCGAGGGAATGCCGACGCCCCAGCCCTGCGCGTGCAGTTGCAGGATCGTCACCGCGCCGAACAGGTAGGCGCCGACCACGAGCCGGCCGGGCCGCCAGGACGAAAACACCACCAGCGCCAGCGCGATCCAGCCGCGGCCCGCGGTCATGCCGGGAATGAAGAACGGTGTGTAGGCGAGCGGCAGGTAGGCGCCGGCGAGGCCTGCGCAGGCGCCGCCGAACATCACGGCGAAGGTGCGGATGCGCAGCACGGGGTAGCCGAGCGCATGCGCGGAGACATGATTGTCGCCGCAGGCACGCAGGATCAATCCCGCGCGCGTGCGGTACAGGAACCACCAGACGCCGATAACGAGTGCGATGGAGAAATAGACGAAGGCGTCCTCGCCGAACAGCATCCGGCCAATCAGCGGCATGTCCGTGAGGCCGGGAATGGAGAGGTGCATCGCGGGCGTGATGCGCTCGCCGACGAAGCCGGCGCCGATCAGGCCGGACAGGCCGACGCCGAGGATGGTCAGCGCGAGACCCGTTGCAACCTGGTTGACGGCGAGCCCGAGCGTCATCAGCGCGAACACCAGCGACATCAGCGCGCCCGCGACGATGCCGAACAGCGCGCCGATGAAGATCGAGCCGGTGAGCCACGCACCCGCAAAGCCGCAGGCCGCACCGACGATCATCATGCCCTCGACGCCGAGATTGAGGACACCGGAGCGCTCGGTCACGAGTTCGCCGGTCGCGGCGATCAGGAGCGGCGTCGATGCGGCGAGCACCGCGAGGATGATGGCTTCAACCAGTTCCACGGGCCACCTGTCGGTTCGGGAAAACCAGCTTGAAGCGATAGAGAATGAGCGAATCGCAGGCGAGGACGTAGAACAGGAGGATGCCTTGGAAAACCTTGGTGACGTCCAACGGGATCTTCATCGCGATCTGCGCCTGCTCGCCGCCGATAAAGGTCAATGCGAGGAAAAGGCCTGCAATTAATATTCCAAGCGGGTTCAACCGACCGAGGAAGGCGACGATGATTGCGGTAAAGCCGTAGCCGGGCGAGATGCCGGGTTGGAGATGCCCGACCGGACCCGCCACCTCAATGATGCCGGCGAGCCCGGCGAGCGCGCCCGACACAGCGAAAGTCAGGATGACCAACTGGTTGGCGTTGAAGCCGCCGAACCGCGCGGCGCGCGGCGCCGCGCCGACCACGCGAATCTCAAAGCCCTTGATGGTTCGGCCGAGCAGGATCGCGGCGGCCGCGACGACGAGCAGGGCGATGATCGAGCCGAGATGCAGCCGGCCGCCTTCGATCAGCAGGGGCACCGTCGCTACCGGATCGAACTCGGCCGTGGTCGGGAAGTTGAAGCCATGCGGATCGCGCCAGGGGCCGCGCACGAGATAGTCGAGGAAGAGGTCGGCGACATAGACCAGCATCAGGCTGGTCAGGATTTCGCTGGCGCCGAACTTCACCTTGCAGATCGCCGGGATCAGCGCATAGAGCGCACCTGCGGCGGCGGCGAGCACGAGCATCGCCGGCAGCACCCAGGCCCCGGCATCGGTGCCCTGCGTCTTCACCGCGATCCAGCTTCCGGCCACCGCGCCGATCAGGAATTGCCCTTCGGCGCCGATGTTCCACGCGTTGGCGAGATAGCAGAGCGACAACCCGATCGCGATCATCACCAGAGGCGTCGCCTTCACCGCGATCTCCTGCAGTGAATAGCCGTCGGTCAACGGCGCGATGAAATAGGCTTGCAGCGCCAGAAGCGGATTCTTGCCGAGGATCGCGAACAGGACGGTCATGGTCGCGATCGTGAGGCCGATCGCGATGAGCGGCGAGACCAGCGCGATCGTGTTGGAACGCTCGACGCGCTTCTCAAGCACCAACTGCATGCGCGGCCTCCTTCGGCTCCAGGCTGCTGCCCCCCATCAACAGGCCGAGTTTTTCGCGCGTGGCTTCGCTCGTGGCAAGCGGCGCCGAGAGCCGGCCGTGGAACATCACGGCGATGCGGTCGGCGATCTCCGCGAGCTCGTCGAGATCCTGGCTGGTGACGAGCACGGCGGCGCCTGCGGTTGCGAGATCAAGCAGCGCCTGGCGGATCACGGCGGCGGCACCGGCATCGACGCCCCAGGTCGGCTGGCTCACCACCAGCACCGCGGGGTTGCGCAGGATCTCGCGGCCGACGATGAACTTTTGCAAATTGCCGCCGGACAGGCTCGCAGCTTCCGGATCCCGTTTGGCCTTGCGAACGTCGAACGTTTCGGTCGCGCGGTCCACGGTTTTCAGTGTCGCCGCGGTGTCGATGAAGCCGTGATGGACCATGCCGCTGGCGGCGTGCCCGGTCAGTAGCGCGTTCTCCGACAGCTTCATGCGCGGCGCGGTGCCGTGGCCGAGCCGTTCCTCCGGGACGAACGCCGCGCCCAGCTTGCGGCGCCGGGTGATCGAGAGGTGGCCGGCGGCGATGCCCTCGATCACCACCGTGCCAGGGTCCTTCGACAGGCGCTCGCCGGAGAGCGCGGCGAACAACTCGTCCTGGCCATTGCCGGCGACGCCGGCGATGCCGAGGATCTCGCCGCCCTTCAGCTCGAACGAGATGTGCTCGAGCCGCACGCCATGCGCCTCGCTCGGCGCGAGTGAAAGGTCGTTGACGACGAGCCGCGGCACGGTGGTCTTGCGGCCTACCGGTGCTCTCACTTCCCTGATCTCGCCGCCGACCATCATCCGCGCGAGCGAGGCCGCGGTCTCGAGCCGGGGATTGCAGGTCTCGACCTTCTTGCCGCCGCGCAGGATCGTGGCGGTGTCGCAGAGCCGCTTCACCTCCTCCAGCTTGTGGCTGATGTAGAGGATGGCGCGGCCTTCGGCCTTGAGGCGTTCCAGCACGATGAAAAGCTGGTCGGCCTCCTGCGGTGTCAGCACGGCGGTCGGCTCGTCCAGGATCAGGAATTTCGGATCCTGCATCAGCGCGCGGACGATCTCGATGCGCTGGCGCTCGCCGACCGAGAGTTGCCAGACCTCGCGCCTGGGATCGAGCGGAAGGCCGTAGGTCTTCGACACCTGCTCCAGCCGCGCCGACATGTCCTTGAAGGATTCCCTGCCGTCGAGGCCGAGCGCGACGTTCTCGGCGACCGTGAGATTGTCGAACAGCGAGAAATGCTGGAACACCATGCCGATGCCGCGGCTACGCGCCTCTGATGGACCCGACAGCACGATGGGGTGGCCCTGCCAGCGGATCTCGCCGGCGCTGGGCTGGATCAGCCCGTAGATCGCCTTGACCAGCGTCGACTTGCCGGCGCCGTTCTCGCCGAGCAGGGCATGGATCTGTTTCGGCTGGATCTCGATGCTGATGGAGTCGTTGGCGAGGAAATCACCATAGCGCTTGGTGAGCCCGATCGTCTGAAGCAGAGGGGGCTCGCCGGAATGCAGGTCGTTGGACGTCTGATCTAACATTCGCTGATGCGCTGGCACGGGGTGAAGTGCCTCAATTGTGGGCTAGTTTGAACCGTCGCGTAAGATGTGAAAAAGCGTCATCCCTTGCTCAACGCTTCGGCAGGCGGTCTGTGTCGCGAGTCGCGGCCCTTGTCAGTCGATGATCGTTTCCAACCGACATCAGGGAGAGCCATTGCGGCGGCCTCCCTGCGAGAGACGCCTGTTGCAAATTTGTGACGGCTCAAACCAAATCGGAACCCGCTGTGCAGGCCTGACGTGAAGTTGAGCAAAGTCGCGCCTGCGCGCGTATGCAATTCCCGACCGGGCCAACGGTCGCTGTCGTCAATTGTGTCTGCATTCTTGCGCCGCCACAAAAGACAAATGAAATCAAACGGGAATCTTCGGCATCGCGTCACCGCACGCACGCAGCAGCGAAACGGAAAAAATCCTCGAATTCCTGGGTTGAAAGGCCGCCTCCTGCCGAAACAAGCGGCATGCCTTGAAAAAAGTTGAGGCTTCTCACTCCGGGAGATCGGCGCAAGTGTCGCACCCAAGGGGCGTTCATTTTTACGTGTCCAAACTTGGGGGTATTCAGGATGTCGTTTGGTTTCAAGGCAATCGCAGCCGCGGCGCTGTCGATTGCTACACTCGCTACCAGTGGCCTGGCTCAGGCAGCGGACCTGCCGGTCAAGGCTGCCAAGAAAGCGTCGGACGTCCCGTTCTTCCTGGTGATCGACAACCGCGTCACGTTCTCCTGGATGCCCAAGGGCACTGACCCCGGCATGTGGAGCGTCAATCCGAACGGCAGCATCAACGGTACGACCGCCAAGCAGGTCTATTCGTTCACGCACTTCGACCTCTGGGCCTACGGCACCAACTTCTTCACCATCTCGATGTTCAAGTCGGGCCATAACGACCCTGCTTCGCCCTGTATCGCACCTGGTCTGTCTTCCTCCTTCGGTGCAGCCGACTGCGCCGGCGCGACCGAGATCTACGGCCTGTTCCGCTCGACCTTCGGCTGGAACCAGCTCTTCAACACCAAGGCCTTCACCATGGGGCCGCTACAGAACATTTCGTTTGAAGTCGGTATGGATGGCAATTCCGAGAACACCTTCTTGGCGCCCGCGAAGCGGGACGTCGTTGCCGGTCTCCAGTTCGCCTTCGACCTTCCTTACAAGGGCTACATCAACGTCGCGCCCTTGATGTACTGGGAGTTCTCCAACCACAACGCCTTCACTCAGTGCGGCAGCGGTTTTGCTGGCCCCCTCCCGGGTGTGAGCTGTAACTCCGATGGCAATGTCAGCTACAACCCGACCTGGGCCGTCGAAATCAACTACTATATGGACCTCGGCTTCCTGCCGCCGAACATGCAGTTCTGGTCGATCAGCGGCCGCGCCGGCTGGTATGGAGCGAAGGGCGACTCGAACGGCCTGCCTGCGCTCTCCGGCCCTGGCCGGTTCTCTACTGCGTCCAAGGTCGAGTTGAACAGCGAACCGATCCGCCTGACCTTCGACGCTTCGAAGGCCGCCTGGGGTGACAAGTACTCGCACTTCGTCGATCTCTGGGTTGCCTATCGCTACTGGCAGAACAAGTTCGGCCTCGACCACAACGCCATGCCCGGCGTCTGCACGGTCGCCGCGACCGGCCAGAGCACCAACAGCTGCACCGAGTCCACGGTTTACGGGGGTATCACTGTGAAGTTCTGATCGGCTGAAGGTCTTCAGGTTTGAATAACGCCGCGCAGGAATGCGCGGCGTTATTAGCGTTTCCGAGCGTAGGGTGGGCAAAGGCGCAATGCGCCGTGCCCACCATCTTCCCAGATAGTTAGTTATCGGTGGGCACGCTTCGCTTTGCCCACCCTACGAAGTCGAGTTGTTGAGCTCGCTACTTGGTCCACACGCCGTCGTGCAGCGCCTCGGCCTCGTCCTCAAGCAGCGGCCCGACGACTTCCGTCGATCGCTGGCCGCTGGCAAAGACCTCGCGACAGGGCAGGTCGAGCGTCGGGTTCTCCGGATGGTTGCCGGTGACGCCGCGCAGGCGGTGCTCGCTGAGGCCATAGACCACGCGGCCGATGCCGGCCCAGTAGATCGCGCCGGCACACATCGCGCAGGGCTCGGCGGAGGAATAGAGCGTGGCTTTCGCCAGCACCTCGCGGTCGAGCATACGGCAGGCCTGCGTGGCCGCGAGGCGCTCGGCATGCGCAGTGCCGTCATGGTCGGGCATGTAGCCGTTCTCGGTCTCGATCAGCACCTTGCCATCGGCATCGACGACGACGCAGCCGAACGGATGGTTGCCATGGGTGAGCGAGCGGCGCGCGACCGTGAAGGACAGGCGAAGGAAGTGCTCGTCGCGCTCGGATCCACCGCTCATCGCTCGTCTCTGGTCAATGCCCCGCCATATGCCGGCCGACCACGGTGAGATCGGCTTCGCTGGTTCGTGCTTCATACACGAATTCGCCGTGGAACATCACCACCAGCCGATCGGAGAGTTCGAGCAATTCGTCGAGATCCTCGCTGACGAGCAGCACGGCGGCGCCACGGTTGCGGGCGGCCATGATCTCGGCGTGGATCTGCGCCACCGCCGCGAAGTCGAGGCCGAAACAGGGATTGGCCGCGATCAGCACCTCGACGTTGCCGCCAAGCTCGCGCGCCAGCACGGCGCGCTGGACGTTGCCGCCCGACAGCGCCGCGATCGGCGTATCGGGCGTGCGGGTCTTGATCTTGTACTGTGCGATTTTCTTCTTCGCATCGTCCCGGAAGGCGCCGCGGTTGAGCCACCAGCCGCCGCTTGCGAAGGGCGCGCGGTCGAATTCACGGAAGGCGATGTTGTCGGCGACGCTCATGCCGCCGACGCAGGCGTTCTTCAGCGGCTCCTCGGGCAGGAGCGACATCTTGTGGCGCCGCATCTCTTCGCGGCTGGCGTGATAGGAATCGCCCGCGACGCGAATTTCACCACCCTCCGCCTCGCGCTGGCCGGCCAACACCTCGACCAACTGGCGCTGGCCATTGCCGGAGACGCCGGCAATGCCCACGATCTCACCGGCGCGGACCGTGAGTGAGACGTCGTGCACGGCGATGGCGCCCGCGTCGTCGAGCGCGCGGACTTGTGCCAATTCCAGCCGGGCCTGGCCGGCTTCGCCGGTGCGCGGCGGCTGCACGGTCAGCTCCTCGGCGCCGATCATGGTTCGTGCCATCGCATCCGGTGTGAGTTCGGAAACCTTGCCGGCACCTGCGAGCTTGCCGCGGCGCAGGATGGTGACGTCGTCGGCGAAGGCCATGACCTCGCGGAATTTGTGCGTGATCATCAGGATGGTCAGTTCGCCCTTGACGACCATGTCGCGGAGCATGCCGAGCACTTCGTCGGCCTCCGCCGGCGTCAGCACCGAGGTCGGCTCGTCCAGGATCAGGAAGCGGCGCTTCAGATAGAGCTGCTTGAGGATCTCGCATTTCTGCCGCTCCCCGGCGGAGATGTCGGAGACCTTGGCGCCGAGCGGTACCTTGAACGGCATCCGCGCCAGAAAAGCCTCGAGCTCCTTCATCTCCTTTGGCCAGTTCACCACGGCCGGCACATCGTCGCGGGCCAGCACGAGATTTTCCGCGACCGTCATGGCCGGCACCAGGGTAAAATGCTGGTAGACCATGCCGAGGCCGAGCGCGTGGGCGTCCTTTGGATTCGCGATCGCCTGCTCGCGGCCGCCGACGAGGATGTCGCCTTCGGTCGCGTGGTAATAGCCCATGATGCATTTGACGAGCGTCGACTTGCCGGCGCCGTTCTCGCCGAGCAGCGCGTGGAACGAGCCCGGCCGCACCTTCAGCTCGACATTGTCGAGCGCGAGGAAGTCGCCGAAGCGCATGGTCATGGCGATGGCGTCGACGCCGAAGGCGCCTGCTGGCGGCGGTGTTTCGCCGATGATCACGAAATAGCTCCGATGAAGGCGTCCGACGTCGAGACCGCGCCGAACACGCCGCCCTGCATCTTGATCATCTTCAGGGCATGGTCGTGATTGCTCTTGTCGGTGGCGCCGCAGCAATCGTGCAGCAGGACGCATTCGAAGCCGCGATCGTTGGCCTCGCGCATCGTGGTGTGGACGCAGACGTCGGTCGTGATGCCCGTGAGCACGATGTTCTCGATGCCACGCACGCGCAGGATCAGCTCCAGGTCGGTGGCGCAGAACGAGCCCTTGCCGGGCTTGTCGATGATCGGCTCGCCCGGCAGCGGCGCCAGCTCCTCGATGATGTCCCAGCCCGGCTCGCCGCGAACGAGGATACGCCCGCAAGGGCCGGGATCGCCGATGCCGGCGCCGATCTGGCGCGAGCGCCAGCGCTTGTTGGCGGGAAGGTCGGAGAGATCGGGGCGGTGGCCTTCGCGCGTATGGATGATGTGGAAGCCTTGCGCGCGCATCGCTGCGAGCAACTTCTTGATCGGCTCGATCGGCGCCCGCGTCAGCGAGAGGTCGTAGCCCATCTTGTCGACATAGCCGCCGATGCCGCAGAAATCGGTCTGCATGTCGATGATGATGAGCGCGGTGTTTTCGGGACGGAGATCGCCATTGTAAGGCCAGGCGTAGGGCTCGGACTTGAGATAGCGCTCGGGCATGATTTCGCTCTCTAGCGGGTGATCGACAATTCGGCCGGGGCTCCGGTCAGCGTGCGTTTCGGCGAGCAGGTGATGATCATGATCGCCAGCGTCAGGATGTAGGGGGCGGCGTTGAAGAGGTGGTAGCCGGAGGTGACGCCGACCGATTGCAGTGCAGGGCCCAGGGCCGCGGCACCGCCGAAGGCGAGCGAGGCCCACAGGCAGAGCAGGGGATCCCAGCGCGCGAAGATCACGAGGGCCACGGCGGTGATGCCCTGGCCGGAGGACAGGCCCTCGTTCCAGCTTCCGGGATAGAACAGCGACAGGAACGAGCCGCCGATGCCGGCAAGGAAGCCGCCGACCATGGTCGCGCGCAGGCGGATCAGCAACACGGAATGGCCCATCGCGCGCGCTGCGTCGGAGCTCTCGCCGGCGGTGCGGATCAAAAGGCCCCAGCGCGTGGTGCGGAAGGCCCAATAGAGGATCGGCGCGAGCGCGACGCCGATCAGGAACAGGACGTTGACGCGCAGCGCGGCGCGAACCTGCGGGACGTCGCTCCACCAGCCAAAATCGATCGCGGGCAGGCGCGGCGCGGTGGGCTCGATCAGCGGCTTGCCGAGATAGAAGGCAAGGCCGGTGCCGAACAGCATCAGCGCGATGCCGACCGCGATATCGTTGACGCGCGGCAGCGAGCAGATGCCGGCGTGCAATGCGCCCAGCAGTGCACCTGTGATGCCGGCGGCGAGCACGCCAAGCCAGGGCGATCCCGTGAGATACGAGATTCCGTAGGCGCTCATCGCGCCCATCACCAGCGTGCCCTCAAGGCCGAGATTGATGCGGCCGGAGCGTTCGGTGATGCATTCGCCGAGGCTCACGAACAGGAACGGCGTGGAGACGCGGATGGCGCCGCCGAGCACGGCGAGGGGGACAGTCCAGAGCCCGATCGATCCGTCTGCCATCTCAGGATTTTCCCTTCAAGAATCCAATGCGGCCGTAAAGTGCATCGCTGGCCAGCACGAAGACGAAGATGATGCCCTGAAGCACCAGAACGGATGCGTCGGGCAGTCCGAGGCGGCGCTGCAAAAGGCCGCCGCTGGCGCTGATGCCGCCGAGCAGGATCGCGACGGGAATGATCGCGAGCGGATTCTGCCGGGCGAGGAAGGCGACAAGAATGCCGGTGAAGCCGTAGCCCGCCGCAAGGTTGGCGTTGGTGCGTCCCTGCACCGCGGCGACCTCGACCATGCCGGCGAGGCCCGCGGCGCCGCCGGCGAGGAAGCAGATGGTCAGGATCAGCTTGCTGACGCCGAGACCGACGATCTTTGCGGCGCGGATGTTGCCGCCGGCGACGCGCGCGGCGAAGCCGAACACGGTGTGATAGATCAGGACGTAGGCGGCGATCGCGGCGATCAGGCCGAAGACGAGGCCCCAATGCACGTCGGTGCCGGGAATGCTGCCGATCATGTTGGCGGCGCCGATCTCGCGCGTCGACGGCTTGTTGAGGCTGGCGGGATCGCGCATCAGCCCCTCAACAAGATGATTGAGGATCGCGAGCGCGATGTAGACGAGCAGCAGGCTCGAGATGGTCTCGTTGACGCCGCGATACTGGCGCAAGCCGCCCGACAGAATGATCCACAGACCGCCGCCGATCACGCCGCCGACGACCATGGCAATTTGGACGACGAGCGGCGGCATGCCCTGAAGCGCCAGCGCGGCGCTGGTCGCCGACAGCGCGCCGATCAGGAGCGCGCCTTCGCCGCCGATGATGACCATGCCGAGCTGTGCCGGCAGTGCGGTGCAGAGCGCGGTGAGGATCAGCGGCGCGGCACGCGTCAACGTATTCTGCCAGGAGAACCAGGTGCCGAAGGCGCCGTAGTACATATAAAAATAGAGATCGAGCGGGTTCTTGCCGAACATCGCGACGAAGATGCCGAAGATCACGAGCGCGCCGGCCAGCGCCGCGCCCGGGATCAGGATGTATTCGATTGTCGCGCCGTGGCGCTGGAGAAAGCCGGGATCGGCGGCCGGGGCAATTGTCCCGGCCGCTTCAGTAGAATCCGCGGCTTCCGTTGTCACGAAGTCGCTCCGATCACGCCTTCGACCAGGTAGTCCATCTTCTCAAGTTCGGGATCCTTCTGGCCGCGATCGGTGCCGGCTGCGATCACCGTCTTGCCCTTGTTGTCGACCAAGCCGCCCTTGAAGATGGCGTAGCCCTCCGCCGACAGGAATTTGGCCTTGACCTCGTCGGCGTGCTTGCGCGCTTCGGCGGAGACTGCCTCACCGTAGGGCGAGGTCTTGACGATCTCTTCCTTGAGGCCGCCGCGATAGAAGTTCGGGATGCTTTCGCCGGCGGCGATCATCTTCACGAACTTCGGATAGAGCGCTTCCCAATTCCACTCGGCACCGGTGAGATACGCCTTCGGCGCCAGCGGCGACTGGTTGGTGTGATAGCCGCAGACGAAGGCGCCGCGGCGTGCGGCGTTCTCGACCATGGTCTTCGGACCGTCGACATGGCAGGTGAGCACGTCGACGCTCTGATCGATCAGGCTGTTGGTGGCTTCGGCCTCCTTGACCGGCATCGACCAATCGCCAGTGAAAATAACCTGCGTGGTGGCCTTGGGATTGGCGAGCCTGGCGCCGAGCGCGAAGGCGTTGATGTTACGCAGCACCTGCGGGATCGGCTTGGCGGCAACGAAGCCGAGCTTGCCGCTCTTGGAGGTGTAGCCGGCAACGATGCCCGAAATGTACTGGGCCTCGTCGATATAGCCAAAATAGCTGCCGGCGTTCTTTGGATCCTTGTCGCTCCACAGGCCGCCGCAGTGCTCGAAGCGCAGCTTCGGGAACTTGGTGGCCATCTTGATCATGTGCGGGTTGTAGTAGCCGAACGAGGTCGGGAAGAGCAGGGTGGCGCCGTCGAGGTTGATCATGGACTCGATCGTCTTCTCGACCGCGTCGGTCTCCGGCACCTTCTCTTCCTCGACGACCTTCAGCCCCGGAATTTTCTTCAGGGCCGCCGCGCCCTGCGCATGCGCCTGGTTGTAGCCGTAGTCATCGCGCGAGCCGACATAGATGAAGCCGATGGTCGTTTCGGCCGCCAAGGCCGGGCGGACGCCCGCTGCCGCACCGAGGGTCAGGGCCGCGCCGCCCTGCAACAAATGACGTCGTGAAATCTTGCCGAAATCCATTGCTCGCTCCCCTTGGCGGATGTCCCGCCTTAATCTCGCGACCGCGCCGGTCTGGCGGAGCCTGGGATAAGATGTCGCAAGCTTCGTGCCAGAGGCCACGGAGTGGTCAATTGATCTGAAGTCATTGAAAAGTATCGTGTTTGTAAATTTTCAGAATTCTGTCGAGTAAGCCAGCAGATTAACTTTTGAGCAAAATATAGAAGTTGTATGCAATGGAGTTGAGCAGCCAGGCGCAGCTCGCGTGTGTGCGTGACGGGAGCTACGGTCCGCCGGCAACCCGCATTCATGCTACCCACGCGCGGATCGGGACCGCGTTCGTGATTTTTTGCTGGCACCGAACTTGTATCGATCGCCGCCAGGACCGCCGCCGCGGTCCCAAGAGATGGGAAGCTCGCCGAGATGGTTGCTGGTAACGCCGTTCAGAATGCATCGCTCGGCGAGGAGATCGTGCGACGGATCGACGAGCTCGCCGCGATCTCGGAAGACGGCGACAAGCTCACCCGCATCTACCTCACCAACGAGCTGCGCAAGGCCGCTGACCTCATCCTGGGCTGGATGCGCGAAGCCGGCATGAGCGCGCATCTCGATGCGATCGGGAATGTCTGCGGACGCTACGAAGGCGAGCAGTTGGGGGCGCCCTGCCTGATGCTCGGCTCGCACTACGACACGGTGCGCGATGCCGGCAAATGGGACGGGCCGCTGGGGGTGATCACGGCGATCGCCTGCGTCGCCGATCTCAACCGCCGCGGCAAGCGCCTGCCGTTCGCGATCGAGGTGATCGGCTTTGCCGATGAAGAGGGGGTACGTTTCGCCTCGACGCTGCTCGGAAGCCGGGCGGTGGCCGGCACCTTCGACGAGAGCGTCCTGAACACGCGCGACCGCGACGGCGTGTCGATGCGCGATGCGCTCGTCGCGTTCGGCCTCGATCCCGATCACATCGGCGCGGCCGCGCGGGCCCGGCGCGAGCTGCTCGCCTATCTCGAATTGCACATCGAGCAGGGCCCGGTGCTGGAAGCCCAGAACCTGCCCGTCGGTGTCGTCACTGCGATTGCGGGCGCGACACGGCTCGCTGCGCGGCTGACCGGAATGGCCGGCCATGCCGGCACCGTGCCGATGGCGCTGCGCCGTGATGCACTCGCCGGCGCGGCCGAATGCATCGGCGCGATCGAGCAGTTTTGCCGCACCGACGCGGACGGGTTGGTCGGCACCGTCGGCTATATCCAGGCGAGGCCCGGGGCGACCAATGTCATCCCGGGCGAAGTGTCCTTCACCATCGACATGCGGGCACCGACCGACATGCATCGCAAGCGCGCGGTCGCCGATATCGTCCGCCAGATCGAGGCGATTGCAAAACGCCGGCAATTGGCGCTACAGCTCGACGTCACTCACGAGAACCGCACCGCGCCTTGCGCACCCTGGCTGAAGGATCAGATCGCGCAGGCGATCGCTGCCGAAGGCGCGTCGGTGTTCGAGCTGCCGAGCGGAGCAGGGCACGACGGCATGGCGATGATCGATATCGCCGATGTCGGCATGATCTTCGTCCGCTGTCGCGGCGGCATCAGCCACCACCCGGACGAGCACGTCGAGCTCGCCGATGCCAACGCGGGCGCGCGCGTGCTGCTGCGGGTGATCGAGAATTTCAGGCCGCAGGAGGGCCGTGCCGGCGCGAAGTGATTGCCTGAAGCCCGCAAGTCACGGGGTAGAGATACGAATCAGTCATGTTTAAAATGGTGGCCGCCATCACGGGGTCACGAGACATCAGCCGATTGACGCATATGAACAGCGACATCTCTTTTCCATCACATCGTGAGAACCGGTTCTACCAGGGGATGGCTGCGACCTTTGTCGCCAACGCGCTTCAGGCGGTCAATTTTCTCGGTGATCGCTTCCTGAGACAATCGCATCATGCGTTGTCGGACATAGAGGACCTCTACCGGCACTCGATGGACAGTGCCTTTTCGGTGACCGAGGCCTTCCTCGTCACGGGAGCGCCGCACGCCTCCGCCTATTACCCGCGCGACTTCGCCTGGTTTTACCCCGACGTTCTCGATCCTGAAACCATCATGGATTCGCAGGACGCGGTGCGCCGAGCGCGCCTGCTCGAAAAGAGCGTTCGCCTCCTGCTGGAGGCGGTTCGCGCCGACGTGGTCACGACGACCATCGTTCCTGCAGGGCGCGGGCGGTACCTCGGCGTGAATTATTTCTCGCGGCCCTCGGATACGCTGCTCGGCATTCTCGCCGGTCTCCAGCAGATGATAGGTGCCGACGAGAGAGTGTCTTCCTATCTGGCAATGTCGCAATGCGCACATGCCGGCCGCCTGCTGCTGACCGAATATGGCGTCGACCTGAAGCGCGCGATCCTTCAGCTCGCGAGTGAGCTTGAGCCATTCGACGCTGACGGCACCAGATATTTGCTGTGCGATGCCGGCGGGCCTCGCTCCGCGGCAACGGATACGCGGGCCGAGCGCAGGCGCTTCGTCACCAACGCCTGCGTTTACACGACGTTCGTGTGGGGCGTGCAGCTCGGGATCGTCGACGAGAACGAACTGAAGCGGCTGCTCGGTCGCGACCTTGCGCAGTACAAGCGAGATCTGCTCCGTTTGTTCGGCAAGGACGGCCATATCAAGCATTCGCTTGACGGCCCGGCGGGGGCACCGGTGTCCTTGGTGGCCCTGGATTTCGTCAGCGTGCATCGCGGCTTCTGGGACATGAACGATGCCAGCGAGCGGGCGCTGTTTGCGGCTACGACGGATCTGATCATCGCCGAGCCGCGCTTTCGCATCCCCAGCACGTTCCACTTCCTGGTGTCCGCGGATAATCCACGGAACAAGATGATCCACAAGATCGCGGCGCCGGCCTATCAGGGGCGTTCGTCGTGGCCGACGTTCAATGTCGAATTCGCGGATCGGATGCTGGATTTTGATGAAGCCTCAGGGAGCGATACCTACCGGACCTGCGCGCAAGGAATATTGAAGGACATTCGGACCGCGACCGAGGTCCATGGCGGCTATCAGGAGCTGATCTCGGAGCAGGGCCTGAAGTATCGCACCTGGGCGTATAAGGGCGCCGTGGCGCACTCCTGGTTTCCGCGCTTCCTGTCGGTCTGGAGGAGGGCGTATGGAACGCCACTCCTCCAGTGGAATGATTGATCCGCGGCCTATCCCGCGGTCACGTCCACCAGTTCGCCGCCCTCCAGCACCTTGGCCGCCTTGGCGCGGTCGAGATCGCCTTCCCAGGCGGCCACCACCACCGTCGCCACGCAATTGCCGACGAGGTTGCCGACCGCGCGGGCCATGCCGATGAACCAATCGACCGACAGCACCAGCACGAGGCCGATGGCGGGAATGCTCGGCACCGCGTTGAGCGTCGCGGCCAGGATCACGATCGCCGAGCCCGGCACGCCGTGCGCGCCCTTCGACGTGATCAGCGAGACGCCGAGCACCAGCAGAAGGTCGCCGAAGGACAGCGGCGTGTTGGTCGCCTGCGCGATGAAGACGACGGCGAGCGTCAGGTAGATCGAGAAAGCGTCGAGGTTGAAGGAATAGCCGGTCGGGATGACGAGGCCGACGACGGAATCCTTCACGCCCATCCGCTCCAGTTTCTTCATGATCTGCGGCAGCACGGCATCGGAGGATGCGGTCGCGAGCACGATGGTCAGCTCTTCGCGCAGGTAAGCGAGGAATTTGAGGATGTTGATTCCGGCGAGCGCCATCACGCCGCCGAGCACGCCCAGCACGAAGATGCCGACCGAGACGTAGAACAGCATCACCAGCGAGACGAGCTGCTTCAGCGAGCCGACGCCGTATTTGCCGACGGTATAGGCGACCGCGCCGAGCACGCCGAGCGGCGCGACCCGCACGATCAGCCCCATGACCCGAAACAGCACGGTGGAGGCCGCGTCGATGATCGATGTGACCAGCGCGCCCTTCTCGCCGCCGACGAGCGCAAGGCCGACACCGAACAGGACCGCGAAGAACAGCACCTGGAGCACGTCGTTGCGCGACAGCGCATCGAAGGAGGTGCTGGGGATCACGTTCATCAGGAAGGCGCCGATGCCGCCGCCGGACAGCTTGTGCGCGTTGTCGGCATAGGTGTTGAGCGCCTTGGCGTCGAGCGTCGAGGGATCGATGTTCATGCCGTGGCCGGGACCGAAGAGATAGGCGAGCAGCAGACCGACCACGAGGGCGACCGTCGTCATCACCTCGAAATAGACCAGCGCCTTGACGCCGACCCGGCCGACCTTCTTGAGGTCGCCGGCGCCGGCAATGCCGTGCACGACGACGCAGAACACGATCGGGGCCACGATCATCGAGATCAGCTTCAGGAAGGCGTCGCTGAGGATCTTGAGCCCGATGGCGAAGTCCGGAACGGCCATCCCCAGGATGACGCCAAGCACCAGCGCGGCGAGGACCTGGACGAACAGCGAGGTGTAGAGCGGCTTCGGCTCGGCGGTAGGTGCCGCGGTGATGGTCGACATGGTGGACTCCCCCGGTTTGACGCGTCTTGGACGTCAAAAAGGAGCAACAACCGTGCCAGATTGTCGCGGCTTGGTCTTGGAAGTCACCCAGGGCGCCGCAAAATCCAAGGATTCCTGCGCGCGCTCGTCCGTTTGCAAGTCGGCATCGCAACAGCTATGTCCCGGCTTTCGCAAGAGCCTGATATGACAATCTCGAATGAGAACGATCTGATCTGCCTGAAAGAGGTCGGGCGTATCGTCGCCAATGCCCTTGAGGCGATGGGGAAGGCCCTCGAGCCCGGCATGACCACCGCGGAACTCGACCGGATCGGACGAGAGCTCCTCGAGGCCGCCGGAGCGCGTTCGGCGCCGGAACTGGCCTATGCCTTTCCTGGCGCAACCTGCATCAGCGTGAACGAAGAGATCGCTCATGGCATCCCGGGTGCCCGGCGGATCGAGCGTGGCGACCTCGTCAACATCGACGTCTCGGCCGAGAAGAGCGGCTTCTTTGCCGATACGGGAGCCTCGTTCGCCGTTCCGCCTGTGACCCGTTCGATCGAGCGTCTTTGCAGGGATGGTCGGCGGGCGATGTGGACGGGCCTGCGGCAGGTCGGCGCCGGCAAACCGATTGCCGGCATCGGTCAGGCCATCGGGACGTTTGCGCGGAAAAACGGCTACATGCTCGTCAAGAACCTAGCCAGTCACGGTGTCGGCTTGTCGCTCCACGAGGAGCCGACGGAGATCGCGACATGGCCCGATCGCTCCGAGCGCCGCATCATGAGCGATGGCCTGGTGTTCACCGTCGAGCCGTTCCTGTCGCTTGGCGCGGAGTGGGCCGAGAACGGTGATGACGATCCATGGACGCTCTACAGCAACCCCGAGGCGCCAACCGTTCAGTACGAGCACACGGTTATCGCAACCCGAAATGGACCTTTGATCGTTACGTTGGCGGGTTGAGGTCATCCCCGCGACACGCCGTCAGCGGGAACGCAAAAGACAATTTTCAGGCGATCATGCAGAGCTGTTGCGCGCGGACAGTCTCGTCACGCCACGAGATCCAGTAGCCGGCACGATCCGCGCACCAGCACCTTGCGTCCCGTCGGCGTCATCGAAGGTACGCCGTCATTGACAACAACGAGACCGAGCTTGACGAGACCTTCGACGAGATAGGCCTTCGAGAGGCGACCATTCGACACGGGGTTGCGAAGCGCTTTCAGCGCTTCCCATTGGTCCGGCGAAAGATCGAAGTCGATGTCGTTGCTCATGTTGCCTCAAGCGATAGTCCAAGTTCGCGAGCCCCTGTTAGCGGCGCCGCATGAACACCGTGCGACGACAATGAGTCGGGAATTCGGTAAGCTGTTTAGAACCTCTCTTCACGAATTGCCGCACTTCATTGCGCCACAACAGTTAAGATCGTTCGCGCACGAAAATCGTCCCGGTCTCCGATCACTAATTGATGATGTGCGCTTGATCGTGCAGCGAGAGTTACCGCAGTGCACGGGAAGCATCACTGTCCCATTGCGCGTCGCGATATGCACAGAAATCGTGAAGCGAGGGCGATTGGACTCTGTCTGGACTCTGCTACGTTGATTCGCAGGGGATTGGCTTCACACGACAGGAGTGTGAGTGCATGAACAGGCTGATGGCAATTCGCAGTCAGGAATTCCTCTGCCGAGAGCGCGCGGCGCTGGATTCGGAGCGACGGGCGTTCTGGCTCGCGCAGGCCCAGGAATGGGAGCAGCGCGCGCTCGACGAAATTGCGCATCACTTTCGGGAGTGCAACCTCGTCCAGGCCGAGCTGACTGCCGCCTGACGCCAGCGGCGGACGTGATTGCCGTCTACTGATAAGTCGCCACGATGTCGGACACGGCGCGTTCGAGCTGCTGTGCGGTGGAGCATTGGCGCACGACAGTGCAGAAGGTCGCGTAGCGCGGCATCTCGGAATCACCGAAGCCCCAGGCGAGCCGTCCTTCGGGATTGAGCCAGACCACGCGCTTCGAGCGTTCGGAGATACGGCGCAGGATGTCGGCGCGCGGGTCAAGATTGTTGCTGCGGGCGTCACCGAGCACGATCACCGTGGTCTGCGGCGTCAGCGTGCTCATGAACTCCTTCTCGAAATCGACGAGCGAAGAGCCGTAGTCGGATGAGCCGAAGCCGACCTTGGACATGATCTCGGCCATCGCCTCTTCCGGCGACTTCTTTTCCAGGATCTTGCTGACCTCGATCAGATGCGAGGAGAAGGCGAAGGAGTGGACGTCGTCGACCACCTCGTGCAGCGAGTGGATCAGGAGCAGGAAGAAATCGGAGACCTGCGCGACCGAGCCGGAGACGTCGCAGATGGCGACGATCTTGGGCCGGTCGCGGTGCTTGCGCTTCCACGCGGTGAGGAAGGGCACGCCGCCCCAGGCCGCGTTGCGGCGCAGCGTGCGGCGGACGTCGAGATGGCCGCGGCGCTGACGCTTGCGCGGCTTCGAGTAGCGCTCGCGCAGGCGCCGCGCGATCTGGCGGATGAGCGCGCGCATCTCCGCGAGCTGGCGCCGCTCGATGCGGGCGAGAGGCGCGTTGCGCAGGATCTCGTTGCGGAGGTTTTCGGCCTCCTCGCGGGCATAGAGCGCAAGGCCTTGCGAGACGGTGTCGCGGACTGCTTCGCGCAACGCGTCCAGCGCGCCCCGCAGACGCTCGGCCAGCGACGGATTGGTCGCGGTGAGCGCGTCGAGATCGTCGCGCAGGCGCTGAAGGCCCATGGCGTCGAGGATGCGGCTGGAAAAGATGCCGCGCTGAGTCGAATAGCGGATGTCGGACAGCGAAGCCGCACCGGAAGCGCTGGCGATCGCGGCTGCGATCGCGTTGCGATCCTGCGACAGCAGCATCTGGGCAAGCGGGCCTAATCCTTCGGAAGGCTGGCCTTCGCCTGCTTCGCTGGCCGAACTGGGTGAGGGGGGCTGATCCGCGTCCTGCGATGCGTCGTCGTTGTCGTCGGCCTCGGGTTGATCCTGCCGCGGCTCTGGTTGGCTGAAGAAGAGATCAAAGCAGTCGCCGAGGGCGAGCTTCTCATCCTGCGACTTGGCGAGCGTCAGGAGCAGCGCATCGCGCAGGATGGCCCGGTCGGAAAAGCCGACCTCCTTGACCGCGCGCATTGCATCGATGCTTTCGGCGGGCGAGACATGCACGCCGGCACCGCGCGCCGCCCGAAAGAAACGATGGAGATTCTCGCGCATCGGCGTCAACCGAAGACGTTGGACCGTGCCGCCTTGGCAATGAAGGTCGTAACTTGCGGCGTTGCTGCCTCGATGTCGGCCTCGTACTTCAGGAGCACATTGAGCGTGTCCTTGACGATATCGGTGTCTAGCTCCGTGGCCTGAAGTAGAACCAGGACGCGCGCCCAGTCGATGGTCTCACTGACCGAGGGCAGTTTCTTCAGGTCGAGCGAGCGGATCTCGTGGATGAAGCCGACCATCTGCCGGCGCAGCGCCTGCGAGATGCCGGAGACGCGGCTCTCGACGATGCGTTCTTCGAGCCGCTGCTCGGGGAAGCCGATATGCAGATGCAGGCAGCGCCGCTTCAGGGCGTCGCCGAGGTCACGCTCGCTGTTCGAGGTGAGGATCACCGTCGGCGGCGTGATCGCCGCGACCGTGCCGAGCTCCGGGATCGTGACCTGGAAATCGGAGAGGATTTCCAGCAGCAGCGATTCGAATTCAGCGTCGGACTTGTCGATCTCGTCGATCAGGAGCACGCAGCCGCCCGGCTGCTCCAGCGCCTGCAGCAGAGGGCGCGGCTCGACGAACTCCTTGGAGAAGAACACGTCGCCGAAATCGTGGAGCTGATTGAGTGCGTCATGCAGCGTCTGCGCACCGCCGAGGACTTCGCCGAGCTTGTCCTTGAGGATCTGGGTGTAGAGAAGCTGTTTTGCGTATTTCCACTCGTAGAGCGCCTTGGCCTCGTCGAGGCCCTCGTAACACTGCAGGCGGATC
The DNA here is from genome assembly GCF_054061875.1 of Bradyrhizobium sp. S3.7.6. Lineage (NCBI taxonomy): Bacteria > Pseudomonadati > Pseudomonadota > Alphaproteobacteria > Hyphomicrobiales > Nitrobacteraceae > Bradyrhizobium > Bradyrhizobium sp. S3.7.6. The sequence goes on from NZ_JBSSEQ010000001.1 coordinate 3,238,539, forward strand.
ATCTTCATGCCGCGCCAGGCGGCAATGGCCTTGGCAAGCTCGGTCTTGCCGACGCCCGCGGGGCCTTCGACCAGGATCGGTTTCTCGATCTGCTGCGACAAATAGACGGCGGTCGCGATCTGCCGGCTCGCGATATAGCCCTGCGCGGCGAGGCCGCTCTCCACTGCCTCGATCGAGGTCGAGGCCTTCTGTTCAGCCACGAAAGGGCGCTCCCAAAGGTCTTGCTTGAGGCTTGTTCTGCCTGCGTTCCCGGCAAAGAACAAGCCTCGTTTGGGACGGCCTGACCCGCGCTGAACGTCGCTTTTTCCGTTCAGCGCAAATACTTAAGCGATGGCTGATCGTGCGGTCAGTGCCGCAGCTCCGGCTTGCGGATGGTCTGCCGGACTTCCGCGCCGCAGTCCGCGCATTCATAGACGAAGTCGATCCTGGCAAGGCCCCAATGCGGTTCGACCTCGCGGACGTACATCGGCAGGAACCCCATGCAGGCGGGACAAATTACAGGCGCGATTTCGATATCCTGATGATGCTGTACATAAGCTGGCATCTCGGCTCTCCTTCGCAGGCGACCACCAAACCCCGCGAAAAGGCTACTGCCGGAACGCGCCGGTGCCGTCATCAACTCTTTCGAACAGAGGCGGAACGGCAGGCGTTTGTCGTTCGCTGTGACATTCTTGTTACGTCTCTGTACTGTAACGGGCCGACCGAATTCCTATTTCACAGGCCGATCCGTTTTCCACGGACCTTCACTGCAACAATAAGGGAGCAACGCCCATGACGCATGCCATTCGCTTTCACAAGACCGGCGGTCCTGAAGTCCTGGTCTGGGAGGAAGTCAGTGTCGGCAAGCCCGGGCCGGGCGAGGCGCGCATCCGCCACACGGCGGTCGGCCTCAACTTCGTCGACATCTACAATCGCTCCGGGGTGTATCCGGTACAATTGCCGAGCGGTCTCGGCAGCGAGGGTGCCGGCGTCGTCGAGGAAGTCGGGGCCGGTGTCACCGATTTGAAGCCCGGTGATCGCGTTGCCTACGGCGCCTCACCGCTCGGAGCCTATGCCGAGGCGCGGCTGATCCCGGCCGACCGGCTGTTGAAGCTGCCCGACGGTGTCGATGACAAGACCGCGGCGGCCATGATGCTGAAGGGGCTCACCACCCAATACCTGATCCGGCAGACCTATCGCGTGAAGGCCGGCGACACCATCCTGCTCCACGCCGCAGCCGGCGGCGTTGGTCTCATCTTGAGCCAGTGGGCAAAACATCTCGGCGCGACAGTGATCGGCACCGTCAGCAGCGACGAGAAGGCAAAGCTCGCCAAGGCACATGGCTGCGATCATGTGATCATCTATACGCGCGAGGATTTCGTGAAGCGCGTCGACGAGATCACGGGCGGCAAGAAGGTGCCGGTGGTTTATGATTCCGTCGGCAAGGATACGTTCCTGAAGTCGCTGGATTGTCTTGCGCCGCTCGGTGTTGCCGCGCTGTTCGGTGCGTCCTCCGGCGCTGTCGAGCCGCTCAATCTCGGCCTGCTCGCGCAGAAGGGCTCGCTCTACGTCACCCGTCCGACGCTGTTCACCTACGCTGCCAAGCGCGAGGCCCTGGTCGCCATGGCGAACGAGCTGTTCGACGTCGTGAAGTCCGGCGCAGTCAAGATCGAGGTGCACCAGACCTACCCGCTGAAGGATGCCGCCAAAGCGCATGCCGATCTCGCTGCGCGCAAGACCACGGGATCGACCGTTCTCACGGTGTGATATCCGGCCGGGCAGTGACGTGACGCAGGCCGCTTGGGCCTGCGTCACGTCTTCTCGTGCTTGCGCAGGTCGCGGGCGTGATCGAGGCGGATGGCCTGGAGGTCGACTTCTTCAGGCGGAACCTGGGGGAGGGCGGCCTCGGTCAGGATCGCCTCGGTCACGTCCTCGACCGCATTCTCCGCGATTTCGTGGATGAACGAGATGTTTCGATATTCACCCGAAACGACGCGGGAGATGACCTCGCGCCTTGTGATTTCGGGATCGACGACCGCCTCGCGTCCGCGCCGCCCATAGTCGATCATCACGACGAAATACTGCATGAAACGATCCTGCCGCGCCCCGTAGCCGGGAGTGCGGCAGAGTATTTCCGAAAAACAGAATTAAGTCAAGGGTGATTTCCGTAAATCGGAAATCGATGCCTACTTGCTCTTCTTGCGAGGGCGTGCCGATTTGGCGCGCAGCCGCTCGAGCTGGCCCTTGGGCATGGACAGGCAGATCTCGCCGACCCACTCGAGCTTGACGCCGACGATCGGCTTGGCGTTGAAGCTGTTGAGATTGACGACGGAGGGAGTTTTCCCGCGTTCGATGGTCTTCAAATAGCGTTCACCGGTCTTGAGCCGGACCACGGCCTCTTCACCGTAGAAGCTCGACAGCGGATGACGCTGGTCCTTGTAGACGACGATCACGTCGCCGCTCTCGTATTTGGGCAGCATCGAATCGCCAACGATCTCGAAGGCGACGGTCTCTTCCATGATCGGGAACGGCAGCGCGATATCGCCGAGGCCTTCCGGGGGAACCTGTTCATAATCGGGCTCGATCACAGCGCCGGCCCCGACGCGGCCCATGATCGGCGCGAGATTGAGCTCAAGATATTCCATGATCGGAATGATTTCAGACGCCTTCACCAGGCGCTCGCCGCCCAGGATCTCCGACACCGCGCCGGGCCGCACGCCCATGGCCGCCGCCAGGCCGCCCTTGCTCTTGCCCGTCTTCTCCAGGCCCCGCTCGATCATTGCAACGTCCAGCATGGTGATTCCCTCGATTGCCCATCGTCCCGCCTCTTGTAATCCGAAATTCGGAATTGATGCAATTATGAATATCAGAATTGTCGCTTGACAGTCGCTTCGGAATAACGGAATGTAGGCGCCGCCTCGCGATCGAACGATCGGAGGAGGCGCATCACAGGACAGCAGCATGGAACCGGGTCATTGGCCGTCGGAGCACTCCGACGCGCTTCGCGACTATTTTCTCAAGGGAATGTCTTATGCGGAGATCGGAAGACAGATAAACGGAAGGTTTGGAACGGCTTACACACGCAACGCGGTGGCCGGCCGCGCCAAGCGGCTTGGACTCGCGGCACCGGCGCGGATGACGAGTCCATCGATCGTGCCGTCCTTGCCGTCAGGAGCCTGTCTCATCGGGCCGCCCCGTGCGGCGGTGCCGAACCTGAACTTGCCACCGAAATCCGCAATGAAGCCCGCGCGTGTCAAGTTGCGCTGTGTCGGCGTCCAGCCTCGCCTGGTCGCGCTGGGCGAACTCGGGCGCGACGACTGCCGCTATCCCTATGGTGGCGACAAGGACGGGGAGGGGATCGCCTTCTGCGGCCATCCGCGCCAGCCGGGCTCCAGCTATTGCACGCCGCATGCTCGCCTGACGCGAAGGTCTGAGGCCGCGTCCGCTCGCGCCGCCGGTCCCGTCGTCTTGAGGCTGATCTCAGCCGCCTGACGGGACCACTATCCAATTTTGCGAGGAGTATCCGAGTGGCAGGTGCACGACGCAACAAGTCCTACAGATTGACTGGAATCTACGATCGGCGCTCGCGCGAGGTGCCGTTCAATGCAGAGGTGGCGGAGGTCGAGGTCGACAATCCGCTGGCGCTCGATGCCGGCGAGAAGATCGTCGCCGTCCGCTCGATCCGCGGCGATCCGCTCGGCCGGTTGCACGCGCATCACCAGATCGACGAGGCGCAGTATCGCGGCGGGCGCGCCTTCCAGAACGACTGGGAGAGGGCGGAGCGCGGGCCCCAGGCGGTGGACCCGACGCGCGAATATGTCGATGGCACGCGCTCGCGTGAGCCCGTTACCGAGGACCAGCGCCAGGCTGTGCTGCGCCTGAACCGGGTCGAGCGCGAACTCGGTACCGACGGCGCCGCGCTGGTGCACGACGTCCTGGTGCTGGGGCTGACCATGGATCAGATCGGGGAGCGGCGCGCTGTTCGTACCCAGCGCTGGAACGACTATTTCGCGCGGCGCTTTCGCGAATGCCTGGACCGGCTGGCGCTGATCTACGGCTTTGCGACGGAAGGCCGGGCTCGGCGCGCCAAGCAGCGTTGAGAGTAGTGGTGCGCCTGCGGGTCTCGCCGCAGGCGCGCCCGGGCCGCTTGTTACGGATGCGGCACGATCTGGTAAGGCGTCGTGTAGGGCTCGACACGGAGAGACGCGTTGGCCAAGAGCCCGATCTTCGCGGTCGGCGCCTGTTGCAATTCACCGTTCGGGCCGCGATGCACGTTGTACTGCCAGACCGTGAGATCGCCCTTCTGCGCCAGCGCGTGCGCAACCGCGCTCGCATCATTGCCGCCGAGCGCCTGGAGCTCCTCCGCCGACAATCCGACGACGATTTCGTCCTTGATGGTGACGATCTTGAACAGATTCATCCTGGTCTCCTGCGCCCATGCGCCTTGTATCGAGAAAGTGAGAAGCGCGACGGCGCCGCCCTTGATGAGATCGCAGCGGGAAAGCATGCTGTCGTCCTTTGGTGCTGAGGCGCGTCCGAATCGAGAAGTCCGTCAGCCATGGCGCCCGTGGTCTGCGTGGCCGCTTCGCAACCGCTTGGTCGTTCCACCTTGAACGACGGTTCATTGGCGGAGATATCTTCGGACCGATGAACCCGGTACGGGGAACCGCGTCCAAGCCGAGCAGCTCAAGGGGGGCTTCACTGGCGGACGGATCAAGACGCTGCAGGCCGGCTGCGCGGCTCGACGTTCATTTCGCCGACGATACAACCGCCGAGGTCGGGCTCAACAATTACGTGTATACGCTGAAGAAACTTTAATCTGGCCTCGTTCACACCGGAAACACGGCGAAACGCCGCACCGATTGGCAGCGCCCGAGGCCGTGTGCGTGAGTGATGCCGCTTCTTGACGCAGGTGGGTGACGACGGTCCATATTCCTGTTATCCGGAATTGCCGTGGTGCGATGCGGACGAAGCATCGCTACGGCGACGGTTGGGCTTGCCGGAAGGGTTGTTTCTTGACATAATTGCAACCTGTTCGGTTGAGCCAGTATATGGTTCAGCGTGTTAACCCACCGGGTGCCCCGGCCGAGATCTCAGGGTCACCATGGCGTCCGGTCATGGTGTTCGGTTCTCGAGCGAGACCTCGACGTGTGATCACGAGGGCTGATGCTTGTCATAGGTGCGAGATGAAAAACCTCAATTTCGCGGCTGAACTGCACCTCAAGCTCGGCGCGCCTGCAAGCAGCACCGTTGAAAGTCTGCGCCTGCTTCGTGCGTTCCTGAAGCTCGGGCCTCGACAGCGTTTCGAGGTCATCAAGCTGGTCGAAGACCTCGGCACCGAAGAAACCCTTCCCGAGCACCCCCTGTCCTGACCCCGGCCGCGCGCCGGCCGTACGCCTCGTCCCTCGTTTTCCGGCCGGAGCCGGACCGCCGGGCGACGTTTGTCCCCCAGGCTGCCGCTGGAATGCGGTCCGGCAAGTGTGGTATTCAGTTGGGAAAAACGGGGAGGAGTATGACCATGATCGAACCGAAGCTCGAAGTCCCGGCCGAACTGCGCGACCTGGCCGAAAAGACGATCGACCAGGCGGAACAGGCGTTCGGCATGTTTTTCGAAGCTGCCACCAAGTCGATGACGTCGGTTCCCGGAGCGGGTACCGAAGTGTCCAAGCAGGCGCTCGCGTTCACTGAGCAGAACATGAAGTCGGCGTTCGAGCACGCGCGCAAGCTCGTGCATGCCACCGACCTTCAGGAAGCGATGCGAATCCAGTCCGACTTCCTGCGCAGCCAGTTCACCAGCGCCGGCGACCACATGCGCCAGATGACCGGGAGTTTCATGCAGCCCGGCAAGGGAAAGTCCTGAGTTCCGGTGTGCGCCGCGTGCCCGCAAATTGATCCTGCGTGACGCCGCGCTCAGCCGCAGCACGATCCCGGAAATTGCGAGAGATCGATGCGGGCGATGATCGACCGCAGCAGCTTGCGGGTCGCACGATAGAGATGCCGCGCGAATGCCGGTGTCCTCGCAGCTGGCAGGCCAAGGCTTGCCGTCTCGAGACGTTTCGCATCAAGGCTTTCGATGGAGTGCGACACGTGCCTCTCCGGGATGGTGAGGCCGTTCCTATCGTCGCCAGTCTGGAGCTGCCTTGATCTGCCGCAAAGGGGGCCCGGCTAGTAGTCGCCGGGGTTCATGATCATCGGGCTTCTGGTGTCAGCCGGCGCGAGCGAGCTGCTGGCGCTGTCACGCAGGAAGCGGTCGAGTGTCGCCTGGATCTTCTCCTTGACCGCATCGGGACCGCGATCGCTCATCTCGGTGTGCTGAGCACCGGTATGGACGATGTCGATGCCGCGCGCTTTGGCCTCTTCAGGCGTCGGCAGCACGCCCGGGTCGGTCTGGAAATGCGGATCCTTGGAGCGGAACGACAAGATCTTCAGGTTGTCGCTGAGCACGAAGGGCACCCGCAGATTGTCGAGCGTGATGACCTTCGACACAATCTCCGGGTGCTGATGGGCGACATACATCGAGACGTCGCCACCGTTGGAATGGCCGACGAGGGTGATGTGGTCGTAGTCGGTGTTTTCCAGCCGTCGCTTCAGTTCGGCCAGGGCGAAAAGGATGTTGGCCTCGCAGCGGATATAGACCTCGCGCCGCCCGACATATTGCTGACCGACATGGGTCATCAACGGCGGATCGCTCGGCAGGTCCTGCTGGATGCTGGCAACGAGATAACCGCGCGCCGCGAGCACGTTGGCGAGGAAGGAATACTCGGTCGCCTTGACGGTGTTGCCGTTGCTGATGATGGCGAGCGGGAGCTTCCAGAGCCCGAGATTGGCCTTGGTCTCGTAGTCGCGCCGCACCGCGATCTCGACCGAGATCGGCCGTTGGCGCGAGGCATCGAACAGGGTCAAAATCTCATGTCGGATCGCGAACCGGCTGACCACGAAATACTGGCCGACGCCGAGCACGCAGAGAAAGGCCAGGATTGCAAACACCCTCTTCATGGTTCCGTCCCAATCACTTTCGACTGAAAATGGTCATTGCAAACCCCCGGATCGAGCGATCGTGAGGAGGTTACGGGATTAAATTTAGGCAAGTCTGTGAGCAAGGCCGCAAAAGGGCCGCATGCCGGGTGTGCTCAAAGCGCGGCAGCTAGAGGCAGCCGCCCCTGCCGCGTTCGGGGCAGAGCCGGAATGCGCTCGAGAGGGTGAACAGGAAGCGTGGGCTGCGGCGCTCGTTGTCTGGCGCCCGGTAGCTCAAGGGGACGGCTACGCCGAGATCGGCTTGAAGATCATCCGGCAGAAAGAACCGCACGCCGGCTCCGGCCGATGTCAGCGACAGGCCGTCGCTCAGGCGGTAACCGTCGTTCCAGACTGCGCCGGCGTCGCCAAAGGCGTAGAGCTGATAGCCGGTCCAGTAGCGGAAATTGAGCTTCTGGTCGAAGCGCAGCTCGAGCGAGCCGGCAAGACCGTTGTCGCCGCTGATCTCGGCCGCGCCATAGCCCCGGCCGAAAGCCGCGCCGCCGAGATAGAATTGCTGCGAAATGAACAGCGGCCGCGATGCCGTCTGGCTGGCCGCGGACAGCTTGAGCGACCAGGCGTCGTTGAGGGTCTGGTAGCGCGTGAACCAGAGGTTCAGCACCGAGAAGTTCGACGCGGCGCCGTCGCGCGACAGCAGATCGTCGTCGAAATGCGAGGCACCGAAGATGTCGAGACCTTGGCGGTAGGTCAGCGTCGCGAAATTGGTGCCGCCGAAGCGATCCTGGAGCCGGTAATCGGCGGTCAGGCTCGCGGTCCTGATGTGGTCGTTGTACCAGGGGCCGTAAAGATCGTGCTCGGACACGTTGCTGAAGGTGCCGGCCAAGGTCAGCGTCAACGCCGATGATTGCGACATGAAGGGCACGGTGCTTGCCCGCAGCTCGAACGCCTCTGTCGTGGTGATGTCGCTGTCGAGGCGGCGGGCGTCACCCGGCCGGACCGCGCTGTACAGGACGGAAGCGCCGAGGCGCACGCCGTCGACGCCGACGGGCGCGTCATAGGATAATCGCGCAAAGCCAAGCTCACGCGGGTCGTTGGCAATGGTCGACAGGTTGACCGCCAGCGTATCGCCGGGCGTGAGGTAGGAGTTGAAAGCGCCGGTCGCGTAGGTCTGCCCCGGGCCGACCGACGATGAGCCCAAATTATCCACGCCGAACGACGAGAAGACGTGCCAGGTTTTCAAATGGACGATGAGGCGAAAGCGGCCGGTGGCACCGCCGATCTCCTCGAGCGCGGTGTCGGTGATCCGGATGCCCGGCCCGCTGTTGATGAGGAAGAGCTGACGTTCGAGCGTTGCCAGGCGCGACGGCTGCTCGGCGAGAACCGGCCCCAGCATCGGCCTCACGCCAAACTGCTCGGCGCCGTCGCCTTTCAGCTCGGCCTGCACGATGGCGCCTTCAATCACCTGGATCCGGATGCGACCGTCGGCGATGTCCTGCGGCGGCACGATCGCCCGGCTCAGATGAAAGCCGTCTGCGCGGTAGAGATCGCTGATCGCGCCGGCGATCGTGGCGAGGTCGGCTTGCGAGACCTTCTTGCCGAGATAGGACTGATAGGCTGCGGCGATGCGATCGCGGGGAATGGCTTGGGCGCCGCCGACATCGATCCCGCGCAACACGAATTGTGGTTTCGCATCCCCGCCTGTGTTGGGCCGGCCGACCGCCGGCAGCGTGACCGGAGGACGGCTCAGCGATTCCTGCTCGGTTTGGTTTTCAAAGTATTTCTCGGGCTGCCGCGGATCGAAGCCGGGCTGGTTCGCCTGTTGAGCGAACGCCTGCGAAATTCCCGTGAAAATCGGTGCCGCCAGCACCAGTGCAACGAGGAGATGCCGCTTCTCAACGCGCGCAGCGAGCTGCTCACCGTAGTTTAACGGAGCAGTGCACAAGAGTCGGTAAGAGTTCGTTAGCTGCATGATTTTTCTTAGTTTTTTATGGTCAATGATTGGTTAATGCAGCCATTGGACTTGCCGGTTCCCGCTAATTCTCTCTTGAGTGATTTCGGATACGCCTCAGGCCTGGCTGTAATGCGGGACTGAGGATCGTGATGCTGGGCAGAGTTGGAATGCGGTGCGCCTTCGTGGCCGCGCTGATCCTGGGTACGGCCTCGTTCGCATCTGCCGCGGATGATGGCGTCTGGTCAATCAGCAAGTCCTCGGGTGAGGTCTGGCTTGCCGCCAACGGCGCGCAGCCTGTGTCATTGACCCAAGAAGGGACGCTGAGGGCCGGTGATACCATTCGCACCGGACGCAACGGACGCGTGCTGCTCGTCCGCGACGAGGAATCGATTTTGATCTCCCCGAAGTCGGTGGTCGGTTTGCCGGCCGAGAAGAAGGAAGGGCTCTCGACCACTATCATCCAGCAGGCGGGTTCGATCCTGCTCGAGGTCGAGAAGCGCAACGTCAAGCATTTCGAGGTCGAGACGCCGTATCTCGCCGCCGTGGTCAAGGGAACGCAATTCAGCGTCACCGTGAATGCTGGCAGCACCAAGGTCGGCGTGCTCCGCGGCCAGGTTGAAGTCTCCGACTTCAAGTCCGGACAGATCGCACAGGTCATGCCGGGACAGGCCGCCACCTCCTTTGAGCACGGCAAGCCCGGCCTCAGCCTGAGTGGTGCCGGGACCTTCAATCCGATCGAGCACGGCAAGCCGCGCGCCTCGACGATCGAGCGTGTCCCGGTGCCGAAATCGGGCCTGTCGGCACCGCGCAATGCGGCGAGCGGCCATGCGATCCATGCGCTCGGTCCGATCGACAAGGGGACCAAGGCGGCCGGCGCGCCGGCGCAATCGCATCAAGCGGCCGGCGGTCAGGCGCCCAAAGGCGGCGTCGTGCGCATCTCCAGTTCGCTCGGCGAGGTCAAGCTGAACGTCCACAAGGTCACGAACGGGCTCGCCCACGGCGCCGTGACAACGGGGCACGTGCGCAACGCGAACGCCAGCACCGGGACCGAGACGGTGTGGAGCGATACGAAGGCGAGCAAGACGACCACGGCCGCCAACAGCTCCAACGTGACGGCGGTTACGGTGAGCAGCAGTGCACCCGCGGCCAGTGCCACGTCGACGTCGTCAAATACGACGACGACTGTTGCGACCACCTCTGGTTCGACCAGCGATGTGTCCGGCGGAAGCTCTGGGAGCGGAAGCAACGGGACTGGTACAACCAGCAACGGAAGCGGTGGCACCGGCAATAATGGCGACAACGGCAACGGGAATAGCGGAAACGGGAATAACGGCAACAACGGTAACGGCAATCATGGCCACCACTATGGTTGGTATTGGGGCAGAGGCCATCGCTAGGACCGTGTCGTCGGCATAGGGGAGCGCCTGGCGGCAGGGACCGCCGGTGCAGGGGAGCAAAGTGAAACGCCATCGGCCGCATATTCTCGTCATGATCGCGCTTGCGGTCGTGCTGTCCACGGGGTGGCACGGCGCGCTTCGCAACGCGCTCACCGATCTGCGCTTCGCCTGGCAATCCCGTACGGCCAGCGGCAATGTCGTCGTGGTGGCCATCGACGCCCCCTCGATCGACCAGATCGGGATATGGCCCTGGCCGCGCCGGCTCCACGCGGAACTGTTGCACAGGCTCGAGGCGGCGGGGGCACAGGACGTCGCCTTCGACGTCGATTTCAGCACACCATCGGATCCGGCCTCAGACGAGGCCCTCGTCACGGCGCTTCGGGAGGTCGGCGGTTCGACGATCCTGCCCTCCTTCAAGCAGCCGACGCCGAATGGTGGCGCGGTTCACATCAATCGTCCACTGAAGCCGTTCAGCAACCAGTCGTGGCCGGCCGTCGTCAATGTTGCGATCGAATCCGACGGGCTCGTGCGCCGCTATCCGGTCGGAGAGAAGCTTGGCGATGCCGTGATGCCGTCGATGGCCGTCGTGCTGGCCGGGCAGGACGCCAATCGGCGGCCACCCTTCCTGATCGATTTCGGCATTCGTGCGGCCTCCATCCCAAGTGTCTCCTATTATGACGTGCTGCGCGGCGATACCGCGACCTTGGACAAGCTGAGAGACAAGAAGATCATCGTCGGTGCTACCGCGCTCGAACTGGGCGACCGGTTCAGTGTTCCAAACGGTAAGAGCGTCTCTGGGCCCGTCCTCCAGGCGCTCGCGGCGGAATCGATCCTCCAGAACCGGATGCTGCGCTGGACGTCCGATGCCGGCATGATCATTGGCTTGGGCCTGATCTGCCTGGCGATGATGTATTCGTGGCGCCGTTCCGCACCGGGCGTCCGTGTCACCATCCTCGTCGCCGCAGGAGCGGGCGTGGAACTTGCCGCTGCGCTCGTGCAGGCAAGCTGGCCGCTCATCATCGACACTTCGCTGTTTCACATTGCGATCATTGCCTATCTGACGGCGATTGCACTCGACGAGATCGATTTCCGTAGTCTCCTGGGACGTATTGCCGAGAGCCGCTTTCATCGTATCGCGATGTCGCTCGGCGACGGTTTGATCTGCACCGACGAGGATCATCGGATCACGGTGTGGAATCCGGGCGCCAGTGCGATCTTCGGTTACATGCCGACCGAGATGATCGGGCGTCCGTTCGAAACGCTCTGTGCGGAGCCCACCGGCGGTGGCGCAAAGACTTTTGCCATGCGCGATGCTGCGCGCCAGGCGCTGTTGGTGCCCGGCGGTGCCGTCGTCGTCGAGTTCCAGGGGCGGCGGAAGAACGGCGAGACGTTCCCGGTCGAAGCGAGCTTTTCGGGCTGGCAGGGCACGGACGGCTTCCAGTACGGAGCGATCCTGCGCGACATCTCGGTCCGCAAGCGCGAAGCCGAACGCGTCAGGTATCTCGCCGAACATGACGCGTTGACCGGTCTTGCCAACCGCAACATGCTGCATGCGAGCCTCGCCAATCTGATCGCCGCGGCGGAGCGGCGATCGTCCGACGTCGCGCTGCTCGTGCTCGGCCTCGATGGCTTCCAGCAGATCAACGACATGCTTGGACATTCGGCCGGCGACCTCGTGCTGCGGGCCGTCGCGGAGCGCCTCCGGACCAAGGTCGATGGCAAGGCGGTCGTCGCCCGGCTCAGCGGCGACGAGTTCGCCATCGCGCTTGATTGCACGGAGGCTGGCGAGCCGATTGTGGAGTTTGCCGAGCGGATCGCGCGCGCGTTCGAAGTGCCGCTCGCAACGGGCGCGCGCCAACATCGCGTCAGGATCAGCATTGGCGTCGCCGTTTATCCGGAAGGTGGGCACAACGCCGATGATCTTCTCGGCAATGGTCATCTGGCGCTGAGCAAGGCAAAGATGACGCGGCGCGGCAGCCACGTGATCTTCGAGAGCGCGATCAGGCAGGAGCTGGAGAACCGGCTGACATTGGAGAGCGAACTGGCGCTTGCCGCGGATCGCGGAGAGTTCGAACTGTTCTACCAGCCACAGGTTCGGCTGGTCGACGGCAGCCTGCTCGGGGCTGAAGCGCTCATCCGCTGGCGGCATCCCGCGCGCGGCTATGTCTCGCCCGGGGAATTCATGCCGGTGGTCAACACCTCGTCCCTGTCCGAGCGGATCGCGAACTGGGTGATGGAGACCGCCTGCCGGCAGGCGCGAGCCTGGGAATTGTCCGGAAACAGCGTGCGCGTCGCGATCAACCTCTCGCCGTCGCAGCTCGACTCCGGCGACCTCGCGCATTCCGTTGCGGCGCTGCTCGCGAAGACGGGGCTCACGCCCTCGCTGCTCGAGCTCGAAGTCACGGAGGATATCCTGCTGCATGACGAAAGCCGCGTGCTCGACATGTTCGAGCGGATCCAGCAGCTCGGCGTCCGCGTCCTGTTCGACGATTTCGGCACGGGCTACGCGAGCCTGAGCTATCTGAAGAAGTTTCCGCTCGACGGGCTCAAGATCGACCGGTCGTTCGTGCTTGACCTGCTCGCCGATTCCGACGACGCCGCGATCGTCGGCTCGACCATTGGTCTCAGCAAGCAACTCGGGCTCACTGTGGTGGCGGAAGGCATCGAGAACCGTGCCACGGCCGACTTCCTGGTCAGCATGGGATGCGAGGAAGGGCAGGGATATTTCTTCGGCCGCCCGATGCCTGCCGAGGCGTTCGAGAGGCAATTCCTGCCGGCTGAACTCGAAGCCGTCAGCGCGGCCTGAACCGCTTCAACTCCGATCGGTAGCGCCGGCGTGCAACTGCCACGCCAAAGAGGAAGGCGACGAACAGACTGGCCAGGGGCGCTTCGCGCGTGATTGCCGCGACCGTCGCGAGCGGCCGGCCGGGCTTTCGAGCTTCGTCGATGACATGCGTCAAGCGGTCGACAGCGGCGCGCAAGCCTCCCGCGACCTCTCCGATCGTGTGGGAGACGTCGGCCGCCGCGTCGATGGCGCGCTCGGCCATGCCGGGCTGGGACGGGGGCTGCGGAATCTCGGTGCTCAAAGTCGTAAACTCCGCTTCTGATGAGGTGAATGAGGCCGGCACCTTTGGCTATCCGCGCGAGCGCTCGTTTTGAACAGCGGGTCCGAAGACCTTTGGCTATCCGCGACAGGCGCCGTAATGTACGGCGGGTGCCGGCCTTGCAGGGAAAATGCGGCGCGCGGGATTTTGTTCCGGGACGGCTTCTCGCGCGGCGTCTTTTCAGCGGGAAATACCCGTGAAACGACGGGTCCGAATCTCTGTTAGGCTGTCACGACCTTGTGGATGTCAGGAGGCTGCCGTGACCGATCGGACCATGCCGGATCGAGCCCGGCGCATCGCCTTGCTAGGCGCGCCCATCGACATGGGAGCTTCGCAGCGTGGCACCTTGATGGGCCCCGCAGCGCTGCGCACCGCCGGCCTTGCGGCACTGCTCGAAAGCCTTGATTTCGAAGTCGTCGATTACGGTGATCTCTCCGTGGCGGAGGTCGGGGACCTCGCTGACAGGCCGCCCGAGAAAGCCAATCACTATCGCGAAATCCAGCGCTGGACGCGGGTGCTGAGTCGCAGAGGCCATGAGATCGCGCAGACCGGCGCGTTGCCGATCTTCCTCGGCGGCGATCACACATTGTCGATGGGATCGGTAAATGCCATGGCGCGCCATTGGCAGGAGCGCGGACGCGCGCTGTTCGTGCTCTGGCTCGACGCCCATGCCGATTACAACACGCCCGAGACGACGATCACCGCCAACATGCACGGCATGTCGGCGGCGTTCTTGTGTGGCGAGCCCGGCCTCGACGGATTGCTCGGCGATGATCCGCGCGCCTCGATTGATCCCGACAGGCTGGACCTGTTCGGCGCGCGTTCGATCGACAAGCTCGAAAGGGAATTGATGCGCACACGCCGGATCAGGGTGGTCGACATGCGCCAGATCGACGAGTTTGGCGTCGCTGTGCTGATCCGGCGCGTCATCGAGCGCGTCAAGGCGTGCGATGGCGTGCTCCATGTCAGCTTCGATGTCGATTTCCTCGATCCGTGTGTGGCGCCGGGAGTCGGCACCACAGTGCCGGGCGGAGCGACCTATCGCGAGGCGCATCTGATCATGGAGCTGCTTCATGATTCCGGCGTGGTCGGATCGGTCGACATCGTCGAGCTCAACCCGTTCCTGGACGAGCGCGGTCGCACCGCGCGCACTGCGGTCGAGCTGATCGGCAGCCTGTTCGGACAGCAGATCACCGACCGCCCGACGCCGAGTAACGCGATCGCTCCGGGCGAGTGAAACTGAGAGCTGTCTTGTATCGCGAAGAACGGAATGACTGTTGCGGCTGGCTGATCTAGACCAGTCCTGGTCGAAATCGCCTGTTTTTGAAATAGGTGCGGATTGCAAACGCCCTTCGCGGAGGGTTTGATGCGGGTCGCGCTTCAGCCGAGGATCCGCAATGAGCAGCACGATCGACGCCGCGGGAAAATCCGCGAGAACAACACGCCGTCGCTTCCTGCAAGGCGGCACCGCGGTGGCGGGCGGCGCCGTTCTGGGCGCTGGTGCGTCGGCCGCGGCGGAGACGGACAACCTTCCGCCCAACATTCCCGAATGGATGAAGGCGCCGGGCGAGCCGATGGGAGCCCAGCCCTATGGCGCGCCGTCACCGTTCGAGAAGGGCGTCGTCAAGAACATCTCGAAGACTCTCAAGCAGTACATATCGGCCTCCAGCCGGACGCCATTGCAGGAGCTCGACGGCATCATCACGCCGAATGGACTGTTCTACGAGCGGCATCATGGCGGTGTTCCGACCATCGACCCGGCGCAGCATCGGTTGATGATGCACGGCCTCGTCGAGCGGCCTCTGATCTTCACGATGGACGATCTCAGGCGCTTCCCGTCGGAGTCGCGCATCCACTTCCTCGAATGCTCCGGCAATCCCGGTTACACCAAGCCCTATGGCAAGACGGCATCGGACCTCGTGGGTCTGGTGAGTTGCGCCGAATGGACCGGCGTGAGCCTGAAGCTCGTGCTCCAGGAGGCCGGATTGAAACCGGACGCCAAATGGGTCGTCGCCGAAGGCGCTGACGCCGCCGCGCTGACGCGCAGCATTCCGATCGAGAAATGCCTCGAGGACGCCCTTCTGGTCTACAGCCAGAACGGCGAGCGGTTGCGTCCGCAGCAGGGCTATCCCTTGCGGCTGTTTCTGCCGGGCTTCGAAGGCAATATGAGCGTGAAGTGGCTGCGCCGCCTGCACGTGACCGCGGAGCCCATTTATTCGCGCGAAGAGACCTCGAAATACACCGATCTCTTGTCCGACGGCACGGCGCGCGAGTTTTCCTTCTATATGGAAACGAAGTCGATCATTACGCGCCCCTCGGGCGGTCATCGCCTGAGCGCGCCCGGCTTCCACGAGATCACCGGCATCGCGTGGAGCGGACATGGCAAGATCAAGCGTGTCGAGGTTTCGGTCGATGACGGCAAGAGCTGGCAGGACGCGCGATTGCAGGAGCCGGTGTTGACGCGCGCCCTCACGCGCTTCCGCCTGCCTTGGCAATGGGACGGCAAGCCAGCCGTGATCCAGAGCCGTGCCGTCGACGAGACCGGCTATGTGCAGCCGACGCTGGCCGAACTGCTCGCGGTGCGCGGCGAGAACTATTTCTACCACAACAACGCGATCTGGCCCTGGCGCATCGCGGCCGACGGCGAGGTGACCAATGCGCTGGCGTGAGACCTGCGGCGTTGCCGTCGCAATCGCGCTGGGTGCCTTCGCGAGCGGAGCGCAGGCGCAAAGCCCTTATGGCATCGGTCGCCCTGCGACGGCTGCGGAGATCGCGGGCTGGAATATCGATGTCGGACGTGACGGCCGCAATCTACCGCAGGGAGGCGGTTCGGTCAGCCATGGGCGCGAGGTGTTCGCCCAGCAATGTGCTTCGTGCCATGGCGATAAAGGCGAGGGTGGCTTGGGTGACCGGCTCGCCGGTGGGCAGGGCACGATCGCAACGGCCAAGCCGATCCGCACCGTCGGCAGCTATTGGCCTTATGCGCCGACCCTGTTCGATTATATCCGCCGCGCCATGCCGCAGAACGCGCCGCAGTCGCTGAGCGACGAGGACGTCTATGCGGTGTCCGCCTATATCCTGAACCTGAACGGGCTGGTGGGAGCCGATGCGACACTCAATGCCAAATCGCTTTCGGCTGTCAAAATGCCGAACCGCGACAGCTTTGTCGGCGACGCGCGCCCGGACGTGAAAAAGTGATCGCATCGGGACGATCGGTTCCGCGCAGTGGCTCAGAACTTGCTTAAGCGAAGGGCGGAACTCGCAGGATGCGTTTGAGTTAACCCGCGAGAGGAAACAGCACGGGTCCTTCGATGACAACACATCGCTTCGTAAACTCCATGTCCTCGGCGCTTCGCCATCCCGGCGTGATCGCGCTGATCGTGGCCGGCTTGACGATTGCTGCGATGGTGATCGTCGATCACGGGCCGTGGAACCGCGCCAAGACTCAGCCGGCTCATGTTGCGATGTATGCGACGACGGGCGAGGCCGCACATGCCGCCGGCGCCAAGGTGCTTCCCACCGCACCGAAGTCGCTGGTCGAGCCGGAGCGGCCGGGGCCGAAGACATCTCCGACCGTCAATCCCGTGACGCCGTAATACGGTTCATCAGCGTGCCGGCCGTGCTCGCGGCCTTCATCGTCGTCGTCGCGTCGCAGATCTTGGCGCCGCAGATCTTGGCGTCGCAGGTCTCGGCGTCGCTGTCGCCGGTCTGGTCAGCCGATCGCGGACGAGCCGAGCAGAGCGAGGACGGCCAGCGCCATGATCGCGGTGCCGAGCCAGCCCAGCGCGACCAGCCGTGAGCGGGCCTTGAAGCGGCCCATGATCGCACGGCTCGAGACGATCAGCATCATCATGGCCATGACCGGCACGGCAACGATGCCGTTGAGCACCGCGCTCCATACCAGCATGTGAATCGAGTCGATGCCGGTGAAGCCGAGACCGAAGCCGATGATGGTTGCGGCCGCGATGATGGCGTAGAAGCCGATCGCCTTTTCCGGCTTCGCCTCCAGCGTGGCGTGCCAGCCGAAAGTCTCAGCAACGGCGTAAGCCGCCGAGCCCGCGAGTACCGGGATCGCCAGAAGGCCGGTGCCGATAATGCCGAGCGCGAACAGCGCGAAGGTGAAATCGCCGGCGAGCGGACGCAGCGCTTCGGCCGCTTCCGTCGCCGAGTTGATCCTGGTGATGCCATTGCCGTTCAGCACGGCCGCCGTGGTCAGGATGATGAAGAAGGCGATGCTGTTGGAGAGCAGCATGCCGACGATGGTGTCGGCCTTGATGCGCGCGATTTCAGGGGCGCCCCCGGTTGGAAGGTCGCGCAGCGGCTTGTCGCGCTTGCCCTGGTTCATCTCCTCGACTTCTTGCGAGGCCTGCCAGAAGAAGAGATAGGGGCTGATGGTGGTGCCGAGCACGGCGACGACCATCAGGAAATAGTCGGCGCTGATCGTCGCCTTCGGCCATACCGCGGCGAGCAACGCGGTGCTCCACGGGATCTCCACGGTGAAGGCGGTGGCGACATAGGCGAACAGCGTCAGCGTCAGGAATTTCAGCACCGGCGAATAGCGGCGATAGGGCACGAACACCTGGAGCAGGGTCGAACCCGCCGCGAAGATCAGGGCGTGCTCGTGATTGAGCCCGCCGATGACCAGCGAGAGCGCCTCCGCCATCGCGGCGATGTCGGCGGCGATGTTGAAGGTGTTGGCGATGACGAGCAGCGAGACGAGCCCCAGCACGATCCAGCGCGGCGCGAGCTGCAGGACGTTGGCGGCGAGCCCTTTGCCGGTGACCCGGCCGATCCGAGCGCTGACGAGCTGAATCGCGATCATGAACGGCAGGGTGAGAAAAACCGTCCAGAGCAGCCCGTAGCCGAATTGCGCACCCGCCTGCGAATAGGTGGCGATGCCCGACGGATCGTCGTCGGCTGCGCCGGTGATGAGCCCGGGCCCCAGCCGTTGCAGCAGTCCCGTCCCGGGCTTCGCCGATCCTTCGGCGCTGTCGTGCTTGGCGGCGTGCTGCTTCGATCGGTTTGACAGGGGCTGACCTTCCGGCTTCCGGAATTGCGAAGTGTGCTTTAAGCGCGTCATGGCCGCAAAGTTCCTGCGTCGGCCGGCGCCGCGCCGTCTGCTGACGCCGATGCTTCTTCTTTGCTTTGACACGTCGGGCAAAACACTTGTAAAGTAGTACCATCACAGAGATCGTCGAGCCCGCACCGTCACCGGTTGCGGGCTCTTCGTTTGCCCGCGTTCAAAACGGTCGCCAGCCTCTTGCGCCAGAGCATGTCGCCGACGGTCGGCCGATCCCTGGACACGGAAGCCGTCGGCGATCAGGCAGCACTTGCTCGGCTGTCCGCCGTCGCGCGGCACGGTCTGGTTCTCATGACAGTGGCGCCCACTGATCAGTGGGGTTAACATCGCTCCGATTCGCGCTCTCCGAAAAACCTGGAACCAATGGTGGATGAGCGTGTTGCGGTGCCGCTTGACGGGCCGTTCCAACCCGCCCCGGCAGCAAAGTCACGGTGCGGTCCTGCCTTGCCCAAGGCGGGGCCGCGCGCCGTACGAGCAAAGAATTTGCAACGACAAGAGGGGGCACATTTGGCCGCCGACCTGGTTTTCAGAATTGCAATTGTCGGGCTGTTTCTCTTTTCAGCGGTGCTCGCTTCGATGCTGTGGCTGAACGTATGAGCCTCGACGCGTAAGCCTCGACGTATGAGTCTCGTCCTGCCGTTTGGAACGGCCGGTCCATGGTGGCGTTTTGCTCTTCCATGAGGGAGGATACGCGATGGACCATCTGACGAAGCGCGGGCAACCGGATCGCAGCAAGATCAACATGCACGAGGCCTTCGAGGTCAAGTACTGGACGCACGCGCTCGGCGTATCGAAGGAGGAGCTGCAAAAGGCTGTCGACAAGGTCGGCAATTCGGCCGCGGCCGTCCGCAAGGAATTGGCGATGTAACGCGTCCAACGCATGCGCGCCGAGGCGCGTGCTGCTACTTGATGCTGACGAACATGCCCCAGGCGGCGGCCAGCGCGCCGCCGGTGAAGACGACCACCGGGTTGTCGCAGAACGTGCTGCCATAGCTGCACACGTTCGCACCGAACTGGCCGAGCTCGTGATGGCTCGCGGAGTAGAACAGTCCCGACAGCACCAGCAATGCGGCGGCGACGTAATACATCGACGGAATCTCCAGCCTGCCCATGCACCCTCGCAAGGGACATGTCCCAGCATGGCGCGAGGAGATTTCATTCCGCCGAATCCGCTTCACCGCATTTGGCTAAAGTTTGACCCGTTGGGCCAACGATGCCGGGACGCTGTTGGCCGGACCTTTGGGGGTGGAAGATCTCCCACATCGGGGGCTGTTCTAATTAGGACAGCCGATCTGGCAGATTAGGACACAAATGAAAACGCCGCCCGCTTGAAATGAAGCGCAGGCGGCGGCGTTCCAGCCCCGAGAGGGATCAGCAAAATCCCGGATATTGATCAGTCCAAATGGATGACGAGAAGGTTCAACGGCACAACGCGACCAAGCTCAAATGGATGCTTAGCGGCGCTGCGTCGAACTGGGCACTGAAATCCCCCGCCCCAATAGATACGGGTAGGAGACGAGATCGTTTCACACCCGCAGAGGCGGATTAGGACACCATGGGATAGGACTTCATGCTGCCGTTTCCGGACGATTACATGCCGCCAGAAACAGGAGAGGCCGCCAACTGAGGTGGCCTCACTTCGGCGGCTGTAGCCCGGGCGATCTCAGCCACTCGTTCATGTGCGACCCGGTCTCGGCTTGGCAGGCCTTACGGATTGCATGCTCCCGATCAAAACCTGGGGGGAGTAGTTGAGCCTGCGCACGAAGCCGCTTGGCTTCTTCGACAAGGCGTTCCTCAAGGGAGCGGGTTTGCGTCACTCTCCGGCGCTCCGGCATGTCGCGCTCCTTGAGCCATTTGATCGACTCTCGTAACGGCTCGTCCGGTTTCAGTTCCAAAATTGAAACTAGGCCACGTCGGAAACATGCCAGCGGGCACGGCTCGGCGACAGCCTATTCTTGTGCATGGCCTCTCCGGCAGCAATCAGTCATCCGAGTGAAGATCGTATTGACTCATTGTTCATGATTTGTTCTTATTGTCCGGTCGTCAGGTGGAGATGGGCCGTGGACAACCGCATCAATGAAATCCGCAACATTATCAGAGCGTTACGCATCAGCATGCGAGAGGCCGAGGCCATCATGCACGAGCAGATCAATCGCGACGAGGACTGCACCTTCGTGGCGGAAGAGATCATGAAGATGCGCGTCGTGATGAGCGGCCTGGTTCAGGAGCGGACACGGCTCGGCGACAGCGAGCCTATTCTCGTGCGCAGCCTCTTCGTTCCGCGCCGGCCGCCGGCAACGCCGCGGACTGGTCTTGCCAAGCGCCGCCTCGTACCGCACGGAGTTGAGCAGCAACGGGGCCACGCACGCCCGTGATCATGGATGGACAATCTCAGGCGGTTTCCGGCGCCGTGGGTCATGATCGCGGAAGAGGAGTGCTTCCGAGTCAAGGACGCGAACGGCTTCACGATCTGCTGCGTTCTTCATCGCGATGATCTGCACTCGTGGGGCTATCAGTATGCCCACCAATATCTATCGCGCGACGAGGCGCGACGGATCGCAACGGCAATCGCGCGATTGCCGGAGCTGTTGAAGCGTCCTCAGTATTGAGCTGTTCGCTTTGCCAGGTCCCCTTTGGAACTTCTTGCTCCAAACTGGAATTGGTCTTGTGGTCGGCCCACCGCCGATGGCCGGCCTGGAATGGCGGCTCCGGCGCCCCCCAGCCCCCCGTCCCGCGCCGGGGCCGTTTTCAGGAGTTAGGTGGGACAAAAACACCGGCGGCACCGCCGCCAGACGTTCAGCAGCCACCTGTAGATCGTTGTCTGAAGATCGATTTCGGTCTCGACGAAACACGCCTGAAACATTGCTGAAACCCGATTGTCCTGAACGCCGCGCCCGTTGGCCCCGACCAACGGAGCGAGAAGGAGACAAGCCATGATCCAGGTCGGTTCGAAAGAAGAAGTCGCGTTTCTGCTGGCACTGTTCGGCACGCACACCCAGCCGGTCAAGCGGCCGAAGCCGAAATCGCAGCAACGCTGAAGGCGGAGCCATGCCCGGTTTGGCCGATTGCCAGAGCCTCTTGCGTCTCTTGATCGCAAGGGGCGATCCGAGGGCCATTCCGCTCGCCAAAGGCGCCATCGATCAATATTTGAACACCGCGCCGGCCAGCCTCCGCGGGCGCGGCCTGCGCGTGCTCCAGCGCGACGCGCTCGACCAGCACGGTGCCGCGGTCGGGGTGCAGCGCTCCTTCGCGGAGACGGTGGACGCCTATATCGAGCGCAAGCTTGCGGAGGAGTGACACCTTCCAGTGCGGCGGTTCAGGCGCGTGGCTGCCGGTCAGGCTGCGATGGGCGGCGTGGCTTGCGCCAGCAACAGGCCGATCTTCCGGTCGAGCTGCCAGACCTCGACGTTGCCCCGGCGCGTGAACTGTTGTGCGACGCGAAGCGCGGATGCATCGGAGTCAGCCTCGAACGCTTCGGCGGAGCGAAACACGCCGTTCTCGCCGACCAGATAGGCGCGGTATTGCCGGCTCATGTCGGCGCCCTCAGGCCCGGCGAATGCAGCCAGGACTCGATCTGCATGGCCGTCTCGTCCTGTCGCGCCCGGCGCAGCAGGATCTCACGGCGCCGTCCCGGCGCAAGCGACTGGGCCTCCTCGCGAAGGCGAGCGGCCTCGTCAGCGAGCCGCTCCTTGAGAGTTTTGGACTGTTTGTAACGACGTCGCTTCAGCATGGCATTGCTCCCTCGTTCGAGTGGGGCGGGAGCGCAACTGGCGTTCTCATCCGACCGATGCCAAGTGCCGCTGCGGTGATATTTCAACTCTACGCCTCGGGCCGAGGAGAGTCAGTATCATTTGTTAAGTGGATCGAAGAATCTCTCGGGCGTCATCGCAGCTCGGTTTGAGCAGTTTATTCCTATCGCGTGCAGGTAGTTCCTAAGTTCACTATTGAACGGAAGTGGCGTCGGCGATTGAAGGTCTATCCTCCTTGTCTGCGCCCCGCGCCACGATTTTAAGCGCTTGATCTGACAAAGGCCGTTGCAGCGCCTTAGCCTCGTCCCATGGCGCCCGCAGCCAAGCATCTCGTTCTTCGGCCGTCGTCAGGATCACCGGCATTGCCTTTGGATGAATGGGCTCGACAACGGCATTCGGCGCCGTCGTGAGAAAGCCATGGACCTGATGAGGTCCAGGCACGGGCTTTGACTTCGTACCGCGATCGCCCTTGAAAGTTGTCCAGATACCGGCGAACGCGAACAGCGGCCGCGTCTCGTCCATCGCAAACCACACGACGTCCTTCTTCTTTGTTTCCGGATTCGGCTCAGGGGCATACTCAGCAAAACTGTTGACGGGCACGAGACAGCGATGCTCCGGCTTGAGCCATGCGCGCCAGTGCGGCGACGAGGTGTTGCGGATGTTGGTGACGGGCGGGCCGGGCTTGCTCGGTGGTGGCGGCATGCCCCAACGCATCATCACAATCTCCCGTTCGCCCCCACCTGCGTCGCGAATGACCGGTGCCGGGTAATCCGGAAATACGCCCGGCATTGGTGGCAAGTTACCCTCGTAGCGACGGACCACGCGGAAGAGCCCGGCGATGGCGGCCTGATTGGTGGTGATCGAATACAGATTGCACATGGAGACGATTATTCCTTACCGCTCGCCAGGCCAAAGGTAGTTTCGAGTGAGGGGGGTCGCTAGTTGTAATGATGCTTGTATTCGCATCAATGGGCAAACAGACGTCAGGTTGGCCTGTGCATTAAGGGCCAATTCCGGACATTGCTTAGGGGCCACAGTGTCTTCGTGTGACGCCACCTGTTTCCCGGATGCGTCAAGTGACGTAGAATGCCACTGCCCCTTGAAGCGGGACGTGCCGAAATCACCGTCCGGGCAAACGAGCAGCACTTGTGCCGTCGGCAAGCACGCTCTCTTAGAAGCCGTTCTTTTTTCGGTTTCGTACCACCGTTCACCACGAACTTTGCGCGCTGCTTATGCGGCGGCTCGTTCGGTAACGTCGGGAGAAAGCGATGAGCAAGATCGATCGAAGGTCCGCACTGGGAATCGCGTTGGCTGCAGTTTCGGCTGCCATGGTCAAGCCAGCCGCCGCTCAAGCCACAAGCTACAAGGATACGACGCCTTGGCCAGGTGTCGTGGTGCGTGAATATGAAGGCGAAACACCATCCTTGATCCCAGGTTTTAAGACCGTCTCAATGCGCGATATCATTATGCAGCCGGGGTCAAAGACCATGGGGCCCCCGATGATGAATGCCATGATCTGCCATATCACCGAAGGGGAGCTTCGGCTTGAGCAGGAGGGAAAGACCTTTACGGGCAAGAAGAATTTTGTCTGGACCTGCAACAAGGAAACAAAAGAACAGGCGTTCAACGATGGGAATGTGGTCGCGATTATGCGGATCACCGACCTAAAGGCTTAACGCTCGTTTCTTCGCAAGAGATCGATTGTGGGTGCGGATGGTGCATGCGACAACGCGCCATCCGCGTGCAGGACCGCCTCGGTCAATCGCATCGATCAGCGACCGTGTCGCCTATGTCCGGTCTGCCCAACAGAGCGCATTTCTGTGATTGCTCGAGTGCCGCCGGGCTCGTCAGTTTCGGGTACCCCGACTACAAATCTAATGCAGGACCTTGAAGCAGAGTGAACCGTGTACCAACGCGCGGGCCGCGACCGCGCTTTGCGGCAAGGCAGAAGTGATGTAACTTCTCTTGCGAGCTGCCATGAGGACGTGCCGACAGTCCTGTATTCGCCAATTATCTTAGCGGCAGCGCTGATGCCGTCGGCGGGCAAATTCTTAGACCTGTAATCTCTGGTCTGTTCAATCGCAGTCAAAACCGAGGCGCGAATGTCGTGCACACCGCGTGATGTGCGCGTGAAGGAAAATGCCGTATTTCACATCAGGAGCTTACAATGGATCGGAAAACCTTTCTGGTCGGCATTATGGCCGCCGCATGCCTTGTTGCACTAACGCCGGGCACCGGGCACGCCCAAGCGGATCCGAGAGTAACGAAATCGATGGAAACCTTAAAAGCTATGACGGCGAAATTAGGAGCCCCCAAGCTCGAAGGAAGGGAAGCTGTTGGGGGTAAAGACGCACCCGCTCTGCATTTCGGCACGACTAAGATCAATAACAACTTTGACATCGTCGACGCGGTTGGAAGCGAGGACGGCAAAGGGATGACGGCCACGCTGTTTGCAAAAGACGGAGGCGAATACGTCCGAGTGTCCACAAGTGTGCCAAAACCCGATGGAAGCGGCCGAGCAGTTGGCACCGTCCTGGCCGGGCCAGCGCTTGAAGCGATCAAGGCGGGGAAGAGCTATTACGGCGAGGTGCCTATACTGGGTACGCCCTACATAACCGGATACGAACCGATCAAGGACAGTACGGGCGCCGAAATCGGCACCTATTACGTCGGCTACAAGAAGTAGTTGAGAGCCATGAGAAATCGTCTGGCAACACTGGACGCGCGGCCGTAGCTGTCGAGGTCCGAGTTGGGTCAAAACCGGCAATACTCTGGTTGGCAGAGAATTTCTGCTCAAATCCCAAAAACCGACGTCGCCGATTTGCCGGTTGGAATGACGGCGCCGGCGCGACCCGCACCCGGAGCCGCTTTGGCGTCTTTGACACGTCGGGCAACACACTGGCATAATACTATCATTGAGACGATTTCGTTCGTACCCGCGCCGGAGATTCATCCGCCGCGGGTTTTTTTATTCTCGAACCAGGACCGGACCTGATTGCAACGGGGTTTTTCAGATGACCGAATTGGTGAACAAGCGTTCTGAAGTGGCGTTGGTGAGGGAGGCGGCTCGCAGAACTTTGAAGCAGCGAACGATGACTGAGATCAAATCCTTTGCGCGGACGCACACGGTACACGCCGTGAATACTCTCGTGAAGATCATGCTCGACAAGAATGCTCCAGCGCATGCACGTGTCTCGGCCGCCAATGCCATTCTCGATCGCGGATGGGGCAAGCCGTTGCAGCCCATCGCGAATGAAGACGGTAAGCCCTTGAGTTCATTCATCGCATCGAGCGGGTCATTGTACATCCCGGCGACGGTCAAACGTTCGACGCCCATGTTGAGGAATCCGTGCTCCGCGAACCGCTAAGCGTTCTTGGAAGCATCGGCGCGACGGGCGATTTCGACGTCTCTCACGAAGAGCTTTGGCTGCGTTCGCAGGAGAATACATGAGCACTGACCGACAGAAGCCGCGCCAACCGCGGATTGAGCCAGATCCCCCAGCTCAAGGCATTGCGGAATTGACCGGTTGGCCGCGCTGGATGGCCGACGCGCTTACATACAGACCACAGAGCCCGGCTCTAGACGTCGGCTCGCCGGGTGAAACGGCTGCATTGGAGGGCAACGCGACCGGTTCGGTGGGCTTGGCGTCTCTCTAGTGCAAGTCTCAAAAGTCCCTGAAAACACTGACGATCACTACAATATGTTAGGGGGCGTACCCCCCAAAGGTCAAGTCGAGGCAAGCCGAATTGATGTGACCGTTGTGACAGTGCTGTGACCACAATTTGCCGACGCACGCGCGGCATGGGGGAAACTTGCAAGCGTCAACCTATCTGATGCCCCCGCAAAAATAATCCGTCATTTTTCGCAAGTTTAAGTTGGCGCACATCCCAGCGTGTACTTGTCGGACACAGGAGAGCTCGTGCATGAACCCGAATCTTACTCCTGTTACTTCATACGTGATCGACAACGTGCACCACGCGCACGACGAAGTATGCGAGAGGACGGACCTCGTCGAGCGCGAAGGCGAAACAGATCAGTTCCCAGTTGGTGCGCCTGAAGACATCGCGTTCGATCCACCCAGGATGAACGTGCGAAATGTTGAGGCAGCCCTATCGGTCATGAAAGTCGATCCGGCCAAGGTAAAATGCGTAGCGTCCCAATAAAGCCAATGGCCTGCGTGATACGTTGGGCACGTTTGGTCGCAGAGATAATCGACCGGTTTGAGCAAGTCGACCCTTCCGGGATACTTAGACTGAACGTGAAAGCGCCTGAGGCTGCTCATATGAAGGTGCTCACGCCATATGACCCTCGGGAAGGGATCAGTTTAGCTGCGGCAGCTAGAAGGGCAGGAAAATCTGAGACCACGATCCGGAATTGGTGTCCTCAACATGGACTTGGCCGGCGGGTCGGTGGTGGCGTTTGGGTCGTTGACCTGCCCCTGCCGATTTCCTCCAGTTGAAGTTAGAGTCCGGCCTTCTGAAGGACGGACAGATGAAGCGAGCCAGGTTTACGGAAGAGCAGATTATTGGCGTGCTGCGTGAGCATGAGGCGGGTGCGAAGGCTGCCGATTTGGCGCGGAAGCATGGCGTCTCTGAAGCGACGCTGTACAATTGGAAGGCGAAGTTCGGCGGTCTGGACGTCTCCGATGCCAAGCGGTTGCGGCAACTCGAGGACGAGAACGCCAAGCTGAAGAAGCTGCTGGCCGAGCAGATGCTGGATGCTGCAGCGCTACGCGAGCTTTTGTCAAAAAAATGGTAGGGCCCGTCGCCAAGCGCGAAGCCGTCGCGCACCTGCAGGCCGTCATGGGTCTGGCGGAGCGGCGGGCCTGCGGCATCGTCGGCGCTGACCGCAAGATGGTTCGGTACCGATCGTGCCGACCGCCGGACACCGAACTACGCGGCCACTTGCGCGAGCTTGCTAATGCCCGTCGGCGGTTCGGCTACCGCCGGCTGTTCGTGCTGCTTCGCCAGCAGGGCGAGCCGTCCGGGCGGAACCGGATCTACCGTCTGTATCGAGAGGAAGGCCTCAGCGTGCGCAAGCGCCGGGCCCGCCGCCGCGCCGTGGGCACCCGAGCGCCGATACTGGTCGAGGCTCGGCCGAACGCCCGGTGGTCGCTGGATTTTGTCCACGACCAGTTCGCCAGCGGCCGTCGCTTCCGGGTCCTGAATATCGTCGATGACGTGACCCGGGAATGTCTGGCGGCCATCCCCGACACCTCGATCCAGGGGCGGCGGGTGGCACGCGAACTGACGGCGCTGATCAATCAGCGCGGCAAGCCGGGCATGATCGTCTCCGACAACGGCACCGAGTTCACCTGCAATGCCATGCTGGCCTGGTCGGAGGAGAACAAGATCGACTGGCACTTCATTGCGCCGGGCAAGCCGATGCAGAACGGCTTCTGTGAAAGCTTCAACGGCCGGATGCGGGACGAGCTTCTCAACGAAACCTTGTTCTTCGGCCTCGATCACGCCCGCGCCAAGATTGCGGATTGGGTCGGCGACTACAACGGCCAACGCCCGCATTCCTCGCTCGGCTATCTGACCCCTGCGGCCTATGCCGCCTACCTCACCGCAACGTGCGATCGGCTGCGCAACCCCGACCAGCTCCGCCGATCGCACGTTGCTCACACCGCGCCAAACGGCGTAACATCCGCCGAGACTCTAACCGCTACTGGGTGAAACTTCAGGGGCAGGTCATCGTCAGTCAAGTTGCACTTGCCATGTTCCTAGACGGGGATGAGGCGGCGCTCGCGGCTTACCATGCGGGCGATCATTCGAACTTGCGAGTGGTGCGGTACGTTGATCGCTTCGGCGTCCCCCTGCCCAAACCCTCCAAATGTCCAGAATAGGTGATTTTCGACAGCGGAATAGAAACGCTTGGAAATAATTAGACACATATCGAAAAACATGCCACGACGCACCTAGGGTGGAACGAGCGGCATGATCCATACTGTGGTTGGAGTGCTTCGCAACGCTACTCAGTTGCGACAGCATTATTCCCGGATGCAAGGCGCCCGCAGACAAGCGGAGTTGCTCGACAGTTTTCCGCGAGACGCGCCAACAAAAACATTTGTCGAGTTTGGATCTTATCCAGGGCAGTTCAACCGCGCCGGACGCGCGCCGATCAACACAACTACGCTCGCCCAAAGCTATCGCCCCGATATCGACGGGTTGCGGGCGGTGGCTGTGCTTTTGGTGGTGATCTTCCATGCGTTCCCTAATGAAGCGTGGCTTCCTGGCGGCTTTGTTGGCGTTGACGTGTTTTTTGTCATCTCCGGATATCTCATCTCGAAAATCCTGTTCAGCGAAATCGAGCAGCACCGCTTCTCCTTGGCGGGCTTTTATGGGCGCCGCATCAGGCGCATCTTTCCTGCCCTCGCCGTATGCCTCACCGCCGTCTTGGTATATGGCTTCGTCGTATTGATGCCCTCGCAGCTTGCTCAACTCGGCAAGCAGGTATTTTTCGGGGCCAGCTTCCTGTCTAACATCGCGCTCTGGAGCGAGAGCGGGTACTTCGACGGTGCCGCTACTTCAAAGCCGCTACTGCATCTTTGGTCTTTGGGGATTGAAGAGCAGTTTTATATTCTCTGGCCACCGCTGCTTTGGGTTGCTTTCAAACTAAAGGCTACGATTGGGCGATTGACAGCTGGGTTGCTTGTGGCCTCCTTTGTGGTCAACTTGGCTCTCTCGCTCACTGACACATCGAGCGATTTCTACCTGCCGGTCTCCCGCTTCTGGGAACTACTGGCGGGTGCAGCACTGGCTTGGCGACCGGATATCAATCTCAAAGCAAGCCTCAGGCATGTAATTTCAATTACGGGCATTGCAGCCATTGCAATCTCTGCGGCTTCGTTCGCACCCGAGATGCGCTTTCCCGGATGGCTCGCTTTGCTACCTGTGGCGGGGTCGATCGCGGTCATCATGGCGGGACCAAATGCCATTGTTAACAAAACGATCCTTTCAAACCGCGCTGCGGTATCCATAGGCCTTATCAGCTATCCCCTATACCTTTGGCACTGGCCACTGATCGCCTTCTCCTATGTTATCCGAGGGAAGCCCCCAACCTCTCTTATGGCTTTCGGACTTGTGGTTGCGAGCTTGCTGCTAGCTTGGGCCACGTATCGTTTCATTGAGCAGCCCGTTCGTCTTAATTCAAATCGCTTTCGATACACTGCCATTGCGGCGGCATGCGTCGCCGTGCTTGGCGCTTCTGGCTTGATGGTATCGATCATAGGTGGTGTGCCTCAACGGTTTCAGGCCAGCCTTGATCTGGAGAAGATGAATGCTGCCACTCTCGATGAGACCTACGCGCCGACGAAGGGCATGAACGTTCTTGAATTTGATCGCCGCAGAAATTCCGTAGTGGCGCAGATCGGACAAGGCGACCGTAAAGTCGCGCTGGCAGGCAATAGCACAATGTTCCACTACGGCCCTCGTTTGCAGCAACTCGAAGACCAAGGGCAGTTGGCGGTCAGCGCTTATTTTGTGACAGGCCCAGCATGCCCGTTGGTGCCTGGCGTGACCGCACGCGATGAATTTGCAGACTGCGGCGTCGTCGTGAACAGATTGTCGGAACTGGTACGAAGAGAGAAAGTGCAAGCGGTCGTTATCAGTCCTCATTATTGGCCAAGGAAACATGCCTTCATCGAACGGGCTGGCACGTCTATCCCTCTGGAGGGAGGAGACGAAGGCAGGCGCGCTTTCTATGCCAATCTCGAAGATTTTGTTCGCGAATTGAAGCGAAACGCGACGGTTTACCTTGTGCTAGGCGCGCCGCAGTCCCCTACCGCTCTAAATCCCCAACGCATGGTCACTCGAAGTGTCACTGGGATTCGTGTCGATCCGAATGCCCAATCATCCGTGCGAATTACCGATTTGCGAGCGCCTTTTGCTCAGCATGACGCAGATCTACGCACCGTCGCGGAGCGCACGGGCGCGAAGTTGCTAGATGTCTTTCCTGACGTTTGCGGTAACGGTGAGATGTGTTCACCCTTTTTTGGAGCGCGCGAGCCGATATTTTCGGACGGCGTCCATTTGCGTCCTGTGTTTGTACGGGAGCATTTGCACTTCCTGGATTTTCTTTTGATGTAGTGCCTCTCTTTTTACCGCAATGTCCGAGTGTCGTCCCTTCTCGGAAGAAGGCAGATCCGAGACCGGCCCAGATGCGCGCCGGAAAGTTCGCGGCTTTCACCAAACTCGTAACACCAGCAGCGTTGGCATGGCCACGCATCATCCATCTCGCGTATTTACAACCTCATGCAGAGCGCATGAGGACAAGAAATGGACGACCCCACCAGGTTTGAACAATTGGTGAAATTTCGTGCGCCGACTGGTTTGTCGGAAGCGATTGACGGCGCGGCCAGACTGAAGTGGCGTAAGCGCTGTTTCGGTCCCACCTTCCATTGAAGGCGTCGAGCGAGGAATGATCGATCTCTGATTGGAGATCGGCTTGTGTCTAAGCTTGAACATATGCTTGAGCCCAGGACCTCGGTTCGTCTGGTCGAGGTCATCACGGAGAGCGGCCGACGCCGGCAGTTCTCGGCCGACGACAAGGCGCGGTTCGTCGAGGAGACGCTGGCCCCGGGAGCCGTGGTATCGGAGGTCGCGCGGCGGCACGGATTGTCGCCGCAACAGCTGTTTACGTGGCGCCGGCAAATGCGACAGCCGGTTGCGATCCCTGTGGCTCCCGAGCCGCAGACGTTCGTGCCCGCTGTCGTTACCCCATCGTCCACGCCGCCGGAGCGCTCACCGCGGCAGCGCCGACGCCTCCGGAAGGCGCTCGAGGGCGCCGAGAACAGCAGCATCATCGAGCTCGAGATCAACGGCGTCGCGGTCCGGGTCGGCCGCGGCGCGGATGCCGCGACGATTGCGGCCGTGATCCATGCGCTGAAGACCTGCACGTGATCGGTCCGACGGGCGCGGTGCGGGTGATGGTGGCGACCAGGCCGGTCGACTTCCGCAAGGGTGCCGAAGGGCTCGCGGCCCTGGTGCGTGAGAGCATCCAGGCCGATCCGTTCTCCGGCGCCGTGTATGTGTTCCGCGCCAAGCGCGCCGACCGGGTAAAGCTGATCTATTGGGACGGCACGGGTGTGTGCCTGTTCGCCAAGCGGCTTGAGACCGGTTCGTTCTGCTGGCCCAACGTGCAGGACGGCGTCATTCGCCTGACCGCGGCGCAGCTGTCAGCCTTGCTCGAAGGACTAGACTGGAAGCGCGTCCACGCCGCGCGCGAGACACCGTCGCCGATCCAAGCGAGTTGAACTGCGGCACAGTGAATCAGTATGCATGTCGCGCTCGCGGGATGCCGCGACGCATGGTGTAATCGCATCATGGCGACGACGGCCGACACGCTTCCGGACGATCCCGGCACGCTCAAGGCGATGCTGCTGGCCGAACGGGCGCGCGCCGCGCGGCTCGAGCAGATCATCAAGGAGTTGCAGCGTCATCGCTTCGGCCGCCGGGCCGAGACGCTGCCGGAGGACCAGTTGCTGCTCGGCCTGGAGGAGGTCGAGCAGGTCGAGGCGAGCAGTGATGCGGCGACCGATGCAGCCAATGCTGCCGAGCGATCGAGCCGAGCCGCACGGCGCCGCAGGAACAGAGGAGCGTTGCCGGCGCATCTGCCGCGGGTCGAGATGCTGGTCGACCTCGACGATCACGCCTGCCCGTGCTGTCAGCAGGCGCTGCACCGGATCGGCGAGGATGTGAGCGAACGACTGGATATCGTCCCGGCCCAGTTCCGGGTCCTAGTCGTAAGGCGGCCGAAGTATGCCTGCCGGGCCTGCGAGACCATGGTACAGGCACCGGCGCCAGCGCGGCTGATCGAGGGCGGGCTACCGACCGAAGCCACCGTGGCGCAGGTACTCGTCGCCAAATATGCCGACCATCTGCCGCTGTATCGGCAGGCTCAAATTTACGCCCGCCAGGGCCTCGAGCTGGATCGCTCGACCCTGGCCGATTGGGTCGGGCGGGCAGCCTTCCTGTTGCGGCCGGTGCATGAGCGACTGCTCGCGAGGCTGAAGCAGTCGCCAAAACTGTTTGCCGACGAGACCACCGCCCCGGTGCTCGATCCCGGACGCGGCCGCACCAAGACCGGCCAGCTCTGGGCCTATGCCCGCGACGACCGGCCCTGGGGCGGCACGGACCCGCCCGCCGTCGCCTATGTCTACGCTCCCGATCGCAAGGCCGAACGGCCGATCGTCCACCTCGCGGGTTTTGCCGGCATCCTCCAGGTCGACGGCTATGCCGGCTATCGGGTCATGGCCGAGCGCGGTGACGTAGAACTGGCGTTCTGCTGGTCCCATGTGCGCCGGCGCTTCTACGAACTCGCCGCGGCCGGTCCCGCACCGATCGCCAGCGAGGCACTCGAACGTATCGCCGGGCTCTACGTCATCGAAGCCGAGATCCGCGGCCGCACCGCCGACGAGCGTCGCGCCGTCCGCCAAGAGAAGAGCCGGCCGATCGCCGACGAGTTCGAACCCTGGATGCGCGCCAAGCTTGGTCTGATTAGCCAGAAGACCAAACTCGCGGAGGCCGTCCGATATGCGCTGTCGCGTTGGGACGGGCTGACGCGCTTCATTGCCGACGGCCGCGTCGAGATCGATTCCAACGTCGTCGAGCGCGCTATCCGCCCAATCGCGCTCAACCGCAAGAACGCCCTGTTCGCTGGCTCGGACGGCGGCGGCGAACACTGGGCCGTCATCGCCTCACTGATCGAAACCTGCAAGCTCATCGGCGTCGAACCCCACGCCTATCTCGCCGACGTCATCACCCGCATCGTCAACGACCACCCGAACAGCCAGATCGACGAACTGCTACCCTGGGCCTATCTCGCTACCCAAGAACGCTGGCGCGTGGCCTGAGAACATCGCTTACGAAGTGGCAGTCGAAATCCGAATACATTCGGCAGTCGGTAATCGTAAGACTGAAGGCGGACGGCATCGATCCGCGGCAGTTCGCTGGGGTGGCCTAATGGTGGCCCAAGGCGTAACCATAGCCATTGCTCGAGGATCTTCCACAAGCTGTCCGGTTGTCGCTCTGCGGGAATGGCTCGACGCGGCTGGCATTGAAGCCGGGCCAGTGTTCCGACCGGTCAACAAAGCCGGCACGGTGAGCGTGGGTAGGCTCACTGATCGATCGGTCGCCAACATCGTGAAGGTCTACGCTGGCGCCGCCGGCTTGGACGAAAAGCAATTCTCCGGGCACTCGCTGCGCCGCGGCTTCCTCACCTCGTCTGCTGCTGCGGGAAAGTCCATCTTCCGAATTCGAGACGTGAGCCGGCATAAGTCAATCGAGACGATGAGCGGCTACGTCCAAGAGGCGGAACTTTTTAAGGATCATGCTGGCGCCGGCCTGCTGTAGAGGTGTTCATGATTGTCGCGGTCTTATTGGCAACTAGCGTTGCTCAGATGCCTCCTGCCCCGCGGTTTAATCCGGAAATTTGCGCCAACGTCCAACGGACCGGACCAGGCTACATTGTCATGAAGGAAACGTGGGTGCTGCCCCGCCTGAAGTTGACTGCTGGTCAGCGCAGGCCGAGAGGACATGAACGTCGCGGGCCGCCTGCTGACCAATTTGATAGAAAAGACCTGCGCAGCACCTGCCAGTTAGTCGATTTCCGCCCCCGGAATAGTCCCGCTCGCGCAATGGTTGCCCTTGTGTGCTCGTTACGCTTTATTGCCCAATGTTTCTGGGGGCGCTGGCCGGGCGCTGGGACATGGGCAATCAAGCTATTTATAGACCGCACATTGACGGGCTCCGCGCCATCGCGGTTTCGCTGGTCGTCTTGTTCCACGCCTATCCGTCCACCTTCCCAGGCGGGTTCATTGGCGTTGACATCTTTTTCGTCATCTCCGGCTACTTGATCACGGGCATTATTGCTCGGGACGTTGGCGCGGGCCGCTTCGATCTGGCTGGCTTCTACGCAAGGCGAGCTCGCCGAATATTCCCGGCGCTTCTGGTTGTGCTGGCCGCCGCATTGGCCCTCGGCTACAGGTTGATGCTTCCAGACGCCTATCGGCAACTTGGCATCGACACGGCGGCGAGCGCGGCGTTCTCTGCCAATATCGCGCTCATGATGCAGTCCGGCTACTTCGACGTGGAATCGGCGAAGAAGCCACTTCTGCATTTATGGTCGCTCGGCATCGAAGAGCAGTTTTATCTTTTCTGGCCATTGGTTTTAATTGTATTTGCCCGCAAAGGCCTAAGCCTGTTCCGGGCGTCGCTGTTCCTCGGCTTGGCTTCATTCGCGCTAAATTTGGCGCTGATCGGCAATCACCCCATTGCGGCTTTCTATCTGCCGGTCACCCGAGCCTTTGAGCTTTTCGCGGGCGCAGCGCTTGCTTTGGGCTGTCGCGAGGCCTCGGAAGGGCGATGGCAGGACATTCGAGCACTGGCAGGCGCACTGTTGATCGGCTGCACGGTGGTTCTATTCGATAGCGCCACTCCATTTCCTGGCTGGCGGGCTGCGCTGCCCGTTATCGGAACGCTGCTTGTGCTTTCGTCTCCCGGCGCGTGGGGGTGCCGAGTCATTCTTGCCAGCCGACCGATGGTGTGGGGTGGTTTGATCAGTTATCCGCATTACCTCTGGCACTGGCCGCTGCTTGTCTACTTCGCGATGATCAAAACCGCCTCACTGACCGAAATCGAGCGTGGCCTAGTCATCAGCCTCAGCTTGCTGCTGGCATGGGTGACCTATCGGTTCATTGAATTTCCAATCCGGTTCGGCCGCAGCCAACCACTCAAGACCTGCGGCCTAGTCGCGGGGATGATGGCAATCGCGGCCGCCGGCATAATTGTGGTTCGATCGGATGGCTTTGACGGGCGGTTGCCTCCGCAGGTCCGAGCGATAGCTTCCATCCGCACGGATGGCTCTGGCTGGCGAGTCGGCGAATGCCTTCTCGATCTGAGTCAAAAAACAGATTACGCCGAAACGTGCGTCGATCACGGCAAGCGCCCGATGGTTTTCCTATGGGGCGATTCGACGGCCGGTGCGCTTCTGCCTGGACTGCGCCGAGCCCAAGAAACGCGCGAATTTGGCATTGCGCAATTCACTGCCAGCTCTTGCATGCCCGATCTGGACGGCCCTGCGAATTGCCGTGAAAACAATGCACGAGTGCTCGAAATCGCGGTGAAGATGGACCCGGAGGTTGTGCTGCTGCATGCCTACTGGGGTCTAAACTTGGATGGCGTGGCCGGCATTGTCGCGGCCCTGAAACAGCGCACTCACGCCCGTATAGTGGTCCTCGGTCCCGTGCCGGTGTGGCGGCGCGGCCTACCGCAGGAGGTCATTTTGCATTACTTGCAACATCAGGAATTGATCCCCGAAAGATCCAATATAGGAGTTTCCCTGAATTGGCAGGATGCCCCCATGCGGGCGAAGCTGGAACAGCTTGGAGCTGAGTTCATCTCGGCACGGGATGCACTCTGCGACCATCGGGGGTGTTTGACGAGAATTGGACCAACGGCGGCCGATCTCACCTCAAGCGATACAGTTCACCTCACTGACCGCGCATCTATTCTTCTAATGGCGACGGTGATCGATAAGGTGCTTTGGGGTCCACGAGCGCTAGCCTATTGACCTATAGCTTGGGCTCGACCGCTTCAGCCCTGCGAAATCCGGCGGCTGGCTCCTTGTCCGACTCCCTCGTAATCTTGGGCCATGACCAAGGCAGAGAACAGAGCGGCGGCGAGGGATGGGCCTATCGGTGGCATGGGCTATCGCCACTTAAAAACGGCCCCGGCATGGCTTTTGAGGTGTGAAGGCCGGGGCCGTTGGAGTTACCTTGGCGGTAATGGGGTCGCCACGGTGATCACGAGCATAGGAAAAACCGGCAATCAGTTCTGTCCACTTGTGCCCAAAGCGGTATAGTTCCTCATCGGGAACGGAACCGATCGCAATGAAGGACATGCAGGCTCAGTTAGAAAAGCTCCGCACGGATGCTGCCGAGTGCGCCTTGATCCGCGATCTTGCTACTGAACCCAAGAAGCGAGAACTGTTCACAAGGCTGGCCGAGCATCTGACAGTTCTGGCCGACGAGGTTGAACACGCCATTGCTGTTGCGGGACCTGAGCTGAAGCGGAAGGAATGACCGAACGAGGCTGGGTCGGCGTTTCGAGGATCCGGTCAAGATTGGCGAACGCACTCTGGTGACGCTCCTCGACGCCGGCGAGTACATCGCCGCGCTACCGAAGAAGGAGCACGCCGCACCGGAGTGGCAAGCGGCGATGGAAGCCTTGATCCTGGTGGCGGAAGGTGGCGGCCCGACGATGTTCGCTCGGATCGGCATCATGCGGGCATTGAACCGGCACCACGTCCCGAGCTTAACCCGAAGGGAAAGGAGCCCCATTGGGGCCGGCGCAAGCTCAAGAGTCGTTCGTGAAGAACTGGCGGCGGCGCCCGGCTCAAGCGGTGTTTCGAGCCGGGACGGTCTCGAAGAAGGCTCGGATGATGACACGCAAGAGCTCTGCGAGCCATCGCAGCAGCAGACCGAAGTTATAGCCGGCGGCGGCGAGAACAGCGTTGATGCGGTCGCCGAGGCGTCCCTTGAGATAATTTCTGTCCATGCGGTGCTCGGCCTTGACGTGGCCGATGACAGGCTCGACAGCCGCGCGACGCTCCATCTCGCGACGGATGGAAGCTGTGACGCGGCGGACCTGACCCGAGATCCAGACCCTGAACCGATGCGGGTGGTTGTGACCGCGATATCCTTTGTCGACGTGGATACGGCGAGTCTCCACCCCGGTGAGCTTCTCCATGTCGGCGATTACGGGACCGAGCGTGTGCCCATCGAAGGGATTGCCATGCAGGGCCTTGGCATGGAGCACGAACTGGCCGCCCTTCGGAGACGTCACAGGGGTGGCGATGCTGACCTTGCAGCCGAACTCGTAGGGCGCGCGGGCTTTACCTTTGCCGATGCACTCAACCTCCGGAGCATGTAACGCATAGACCTTCGGACCGCGCTGATGCTGATCCTGGCTGCGCACCTGCTGCGCTAAACCGAGCAACGGGCCGAAGCGAGCTTCCAGCACCGTATCGCCATCAATCTTGCGGCGGATGTCGCGGATGATCCGGCCAAGCCGTGTCCGCAGGAACTTGAGCTGCCGCCGGGCGCGTTTGAACTGGTGGGCGTGGGTATAGCGGCCGGTCATGATGGCGGCGCGCTTGGCCAGGCGCAGATAGCTCTGGCGTAGCGGCACACGGTTGCACTTGGCGAGCCCGACCAGCTTGGTGATTGCTCGATGCAGCAGCCGCGCGTCGGTCGGATGTGCAACCGCCTTGGGCTGCACTGTGGTATCGACGACCACCCGTTCCAGGTCCTTGGGACCGATGGCGCCGGTCTTGTGCGCCACTGAAAGACTTTCCTGGATCAGGGCGACGAGCTGTTCCTCGCCGAGCCGCTGCCGCCAGCGTGTCATCGACGATCGATCGAACGGCAGACGGTGGCAGAAGCTCAATTCGCCGCAGAAGTATTGGTAATAGGGGTTCTCGATCCAGCGAGCGCACAGCACCTCATCTGACAGGTTGTGCATGTGCTTCAAAATGAACAGGCCGGCGACTAGCCGCGTCGGCAAGCCCGGCTGGCCCGACCCTGCTTGGCACACTGAACTGAAGCGCTCATTCAGGATGTTCCAGTCGATCAGCGCTGCCAACCGCACCAGCGGATGACCCATGTCGATGATCTGATCAAGCGCCGGAAGCAACAGGTCTTTCTGGCGATCATCCCTCGGCTTGCTCATCGCATTCCCCAATGTCGACGACGCCGTCAGGGAATCACGAATCGCCCAAAAGCAAAATCCTAAAACGCAAGAAAGCGAGGTCCAACACCCCGCTTTCCTGCAAAATCGAATACTACATCAAGACAAATTCTGCTTATTTCTCAGATCAATCCGCATTCTTCACGGACGACTCAAGAGGGATCAGTAGAGAGGCCGCCGACCGACGCGGCCTTACTTTTTGAATAGCAGAATGAACACTACGACGACTGGTATGGCCCCGGCCGCGCAGATGAAAAACCGAAAACCCCATTCCTCACGCATCACCCAACATAGCTGGGACTCTTTTCCTTGGCATGTGCAGCATTGTGCCAATTCGGCGCGAGACAGTGTCGAAAACCGGCAAGTAGGCCAACTGAGGCGGCCTTAATGTCGGCGCCACCGCAGACCAGAGGCCCCGGCCTCAATAGCTCGGCGATCTAGGTAGTTTGCCGCCAAGACGCAGACCACCACCATCAAATTCGAAACGAGCGCCCAAAAGATCATTCTCTCCGCCTCCCGTTAGTGTCAGCCCCCCGCCGACGTGACGCCGGCGGGGATTCTTGCAGTGAATCGTTTTGGCTTATTCCGGATCAAACGAGAGTCAGCTCAACGGCTTAGACCGCGATTCCACTGACGAAGAGCCCGCCAGCGTGAGCCGGCGGGCCCTCTATACACATGCGGGCCCGCGGTAATTGCATCACCGTCTCCGCCGATCAATCTTACTGTGGCTAATGAAGAACAAAGCGGCCAGCACGCCAATTGCGGCGGGTATAACAAGGCTGAGACAGTCCATGACGCACCGCCTTTCAGCAAAGGAATCGTCAACCACCGAGAGCAAGCAAAACCGGCCAGAGGCTTGCAAGGAGCCAGAGCATCAGACCAAAACAGGCCCCAATGCCCATCAACGTAATGACGGCCTGAGGATTTCTGAAGATCATCGCGTGCCAACTTAACACCGATCGGAAATCTCCGTACAGAGCCGAATGGGTAGAAAGCTGTGAGAACAAGCCTGCTTCAGTTAGCGGCCCGCCAGTGTCAGCTGACGGGCCCGCATTGTTGTCGATAACTAACGAATCTAGACCGGCTGGTTCACGACCAGAGGCTCTCCGAGACAATCTCGACGCGCGTCATAGTACCGTCGAGATACGCAGGCGCATCGAGCGGCCGCGGTGAACGAATGTCGCCATAGGCTTTCATTGGATTCTCTCTCTTATACTTTGCGACAATCTCCCGTCCCAGCGCGTTAAAGGGGTGATTTTTGAGCGACCCGCTGAGGTCGTGCCTGGCAGCGATATCCCGCTTTACATACCCGAAGACGGTGACTTCGAGTGGCTGTCCAGCTTCGCACCACGTAACCTCCAACAGGACACTCGCAACGATATTGTTGCCGACCTGTGGGTCGAGCTTCGGTGAGATGCGTGATGTCGTGAAGTGAGCCGATCGAAGTCGCGCGTACAAGAGACGCAGCGGCCTCCTGCAAGTCGAGCAAGGCTTGCCGCTGAACCTCTATTTTGCGGGCTAATCTCTGCTCTCGCGCGACAGCTTGCCGATACGACCAGAGGGTGCTCGCTTCCGACGCAGGATCTAAACTCCCGTGTTCAATTGAAGGACTTGCAGTTCGCGCGCCGGTTGAGTAGCGTCCGGCGGGGCTGAGAAATGCATAGTCACACGCGCTTTTTGTGCGTGGGCATCCTTGCGATGCTCGCGTCGTATTTTTTGCTTTGGCCGGTCTGGCGGGCTCAATTCCCGATCGAGATTTGGTTCACCGAGTCGTGGAACGCGTTCCATCAGGATATCGCGGCCGCTGGGCTGCCTCTCTATCCAGGCAGCGATCAGCTCGTCGTTAACAACTACCCTCCGCTTTCCTTCTTAGTCATCGGCGAGCTCGGCAAGCTGTTCGGTGACAATCTCTATGTCGGACGGGTGCTCTCGTTCGTTGGGCTGCTAGCGCTGGCCGTGGAGATCACGCTGGCCGTAAGGATCTTGGCCGGGTCGTTCTCTGCCGGCGTCGTCGGCGGGATGTGGTTCGTCGCTCTGATGGCGCACAATGCCGCCCTCTATGTTGGAGCGAACGACCCGCAGATTGCGGGGCAGGCGATCATGGGCGCTGCCCTGGTGTGGTTCCTCGCCCGAGAAAAGGCTGGCCGATCAGCGCTTCCGCCGCTGTTGCTGATGGTTCTGGCAGGCTTCTGGAAACACAACATCATCGCGATCCCGGCGGCGGCCGTTCTGTGGCTATGCCTGCGCGACTGGCGCTCTGCTGCACGGCCCGTGCTGATCAGTGGCGGGGCGGCAGCGGCGGGGCTCGCCCTCTGCGGCGCTGTCTTCGGACCTCAGTTCTTCGCCAATCTGCTCACTGCTCGCGCCTATTCGGTGGGGCATCTGGTGAGCCAGTTGGGGCATCTGCAATGGCTGGCACTCGCGGCGATCCTGTGGGGGTCGTGGGCGTGGTTCGACCGGGCCAGCTACGCCGCGCGCTTTACGGCGCTGCATTCCGCTGTTGCGCTGGCCTCCTGCCTCACGCAATGGCTCGGCGATGGCGTCTTCGGGAATGCTGAGTTCGACCTTACGATCGCGCTCGCGATCGGTCTCGGCGCGACCTTGGCGCGGATCGCCGCTTCGCCAATAGCCGCGGCGATCGGCCTGAACCGATCGCGAGTGATGGTGGTTGTCGCGTTGGCGCTGCGGTTGGTCTTGTCCGGTCGACAGGAAAGCGCCCAAGTACTGCTTGATCCGCAATTCCGCGCCCGCTACGCGACCGCCGCCGCCGCCATGACCGCGGCGGCGGTGAGCGTCTCGAAGATCCCCGGGGCGGTCTACTGCATGAAGAACAACCTCATCTGCCGGGCAGCCGGCAAAAGCTTCGTGGTCGACGACTTCAAGACGGATCAGCTTTTGGCGACGGGGAAGGCAACCGAAGCCGATCTCTCGGCCATGTTCCAGAACCGCGGAATTACGGTGGTCGAAGGCGCGTCGCTGACTTACGCAGCAGCGCCTCTCTGGCAAACTCCTTAGCCTTCGCCATGGCTTGTTCGCTCGTGAGCTGCTCGGGCCGCAGCCGCGAAACTTCTGGGTTACGCAATGACGAATCAGCGAGCGGGCTCAACGTCCCGGGGAGCTAGCGCAGGGCAGGGATTCCGAAATGCACGGGCTGACGCTTTCCACCCATTCGGAAAGTACCACCTATTTGGAAAGAGGGGGAGCGAAGTCGATCTCAAGGGCTTCGCTTTCGAGGCTGGCGAGGTGTCGAAGGGTTATACAAGCCGCCCAGTCTGGCTCGACATTGCTAAGCTCGCGGATCATTACCGTGAGGTACTCGCCCGCCGCCGCACTGGTCGCAGGACGCGGTCCTGCACATCATGCGAGGCCAGCGGGTTTTCTGGCTTGAAAGAGTTTCCCGTACGAGGCCGCATATAGGTGCCGGGACGGGGCTCAACTTGAGAAACTCTAAGGCCGCTCGACCAGGGTCTTTCGCGGTCGACCAAGCTTCGGACGGGGTGGCCTGGCCTTGGGCTCAGTCGACGGCACGACCTCCAGCCTGACCCGGAAAGTCTCAAAGAGACTTAGGACCCGGCTTAGCTGCGGATCGACGGTTCCTCCGAACGTCTTGTAAACCGTCGTCCGCATAATGCCGAGTTCGCGCGCGAGCGAGGTGACGTTCTGCGATTTGACGACGGTGCTCAGCTCCCGGATGGTGTCAGTCGGATCGTCGAAAGCGAAGGCTTGACTGAGCCGTGTAGCGATCGCGCTCGGGCTGGCGATCCCGGACGCAGGCGTAACCCGGGCCTTTACGTTCAGCGCTTCGAGCAGCCTAAGAACCCGGCTGAGCTGCGGGTCGATTCGACCGCCAAACGTCCTATAGAGGGTGTCGCGTCGAAGGCCCGCGTCCCGTGCCAGGATCTGTACGTTATGAGCTCGCGTGACGAGGCTGAGCGCCGTCTTAGCCTTCAGTATCTCGTTTTCTTCAAAGTTATCAGATAGATAGATGGCGATAGCCGCTGGATTGTCGCGGACTAAATTGGCTATGTCTTCTTCGTTGCCAGCCAGCATTTCCAGAGCGTTTGTCCGTCACTGTGGCCTTCCAGCTACAGCATTATCGGCCAATACGTCTAGATTACCTCACAGACATCGACGACGCTTCCACTTGGGGTAATTTCGACAATGAAAAAGACTTTGCTCGCTCTCGCCGCGGTTGTGGCGATGACCGGTTCGGCCTCGGCCGCTGACCTGGCTGCCCGCCCTTACGTGAACGCTCCGATGCCGGCGCCGGTCGCCAACTGGACCGGCTTCTACATTTTTGGCGGTGGCGGTGGCGGCCTCTCGAATGCTGACCAGAGCGTTGTGGATACGGTTTCCGGTACGCCGCTGACGATCACCCAGCGTCAGGGCGGCTCGGGCTGGTTCGGCACCGTGGGCGCCGGTTACGACTGGCAGTTCAGCGGCACCTGGGTCGCTGGCGTGTTCGCTGACGGTCAGTTCGGCAGCATCCGCGCCACCATCCAGGATCCGCTCAATCAGATCACGGGCTCCCAGAAGCTCGAGACGTCGTGGGCCGCTGGTGTGCGCCTCGGCTGGCTGGCCGCCCCGAACGTTCTTACCTACGTCAACGGCGGTTACTCGGGCGCCCACTTCGGCCAGACCAACTTCACGGACCTCGCCGGCGTTCCCGTCGGTGCCCACCTCAACAGCTACAACCGCAACGGTTGGTTCATCGGTGGCGGCGTCGAGAACAGCCTGAACTTCTTCGGCATCAGCTCGCCCGGCTGGTTCATGAAGACCGAATATCGTTCGGCCTTCTACAACGCCAAGACCCAGGACGAGCTGTTCGACGCTGGCAATGTTCCGGTCGGCAACAGCATCCGCGCCAACAGCTGGAATCAGACGATCTCGACCTCGCTGGTCTACCGCTTCAACTGGACCGGTCCGGTTGTCGCGAAGTACTGATCTGAACTCAACTTCAGACGTCAAAGCCCCGGCATCGCCGGGGCTTTTTCGTTTGTCCTGAACGCTCGTGCAACACGAAGTGCGATGGGATCCAGGCAAACGCCTAGCGCTGGAATATGCAAAATGACCTGCACGATCACATTGAATGCCGAATTACGCTCGCCCGGACCTCCGCGGCGGGCTTTGTCGTTTCGGCCGGTAATGAAGGTCGGGGTGCTTTCGGCCTCGGCTACGTTGCCGGCGGCTGTGGCTAAGCGTTCTTGGAAGCTTCGGCGCGACGGGCGATTTCGACGAAGAGCTTTGGCTGCGTTCGCAGCAGAATACATGAGCACCAACTGGTAGAAGCCGCATCAACCACGGGTTCCAAAAACTTGATGTAGATCAAGCGTAAGCGTCGTTATCAGGCCACGGCTTTGAGGAACTGAGTGCGGTAGGCCCAAGGCAATAGCTGGTCGATGTCGCGGTTCGGATGACCACTGACGATCCTGGTCAGGACGTCGGTGAGATAGGCAAGCGGATCGACGTCGTTGAGCTTGCAGGTCTCGACCAGGGACGCGACGACCGCCCAGTGTTCGGCACCACCGTCGGATCCGGCAAACAGCGCGTTCTTGCGACTGAGCTTGATGCCGCGGATCGATCGTTCGACCGTATTGTTGTCGAGCTCGATGCGACCGTCATCGATGAAGCGCGTCAGCCCCTGCCAGCGCGAGAGAGCGTAGCGGATGGCGGCGGCGAGCTTGATCTTCTGGCTGATGAGAGCCAGCTTGGCGCGTAGCCAAGCCTCGAATGCATCGGCCAGCGGTCGGCTTTTCTGCTGACGCACGAGACGGCGCTCCTCCGGGCTGCGGCCGCGGATCTCCTTCTCGATCGCGTAGAATGCGGCAATGTGCTTCAGCGCCTCGCTTGCGATCGGCGCGGGGCCCGCCGTCGCGAGTTCGTAGAAGTTGCGCCGCATGTGCAC
The DNA here is from genome assembly GCF_054061875.1 of Bradyrhizobium sp. S3.7.6. Lineage (NCBI taxonomy): Bacteria > Pseudomonadati > Pseudomonadota > Alphaproteobacteria > Hyphomicrobiales > Nitrobacteraceae > Bradyrhizobium > Bradyrhizobium sp. S3.7.6. Next base: position 3,282,426 of record NZ_JBSSEQ010000001.1, read on the forward strand.
CCAGCAGAAGGCGAGCTCGACCTCGCCGCGCTCGGCAAGCTTTGGATAGGCGGTGTAGCCATCGACCTGCAGGACGCCCTTGTAGCCGGCAAGATGGCTGAACAACCGCTCGGCCTTGCGGTCGGGTGCATAGACATAGGCGATGCCGGCGGATCGAGGCCGCCCCAGGGCCTGTCGTCGGCGGCATAGGCCCAGAGCTGGCCGGTCTTGGTGCGCCCTCGACCGGGATCGAGCACCGGCACCGTCGTCTCGTCGGCGAACAGCTTGGACCTCGCTCGAAGCATCGTGAGAAGGCGCTCATGCAGCGAGCGCAGGTGGAAGGCGGCATGCTCAACCCAGTCCGCCAGCGTCGATCGATCGAGAGCGATGCCCTGGCGGGCATAGATCTGGGCCTGCCGGTAGAGCGGCAGATGATCGGCATATTTGGACACCAGAACCTGGGCGACCGTGGCCTCGGTCGGCAGGCCGCCCTCGATCAGCCGGGCCGGAGCCTCGGCCTGCACGACACCATCCTCGCAGGCACGACAGGCGTATTTGGGACGCCGGGTAACGACAACGCGGAACGGCGCCGGCACCATGTCCAGCCGCTCGCTCTTGTCTTCACCGATCCGATGCAGTTCGCCCTGGCAGCAGGGGCAGGTCTTGTCGTCGATGTCGACGACGACCTCGATCCGCGGCAGATGCGCCGGCAGCCCCGCGGTTGACGCGGCGCTTGCGCGCCCGTTCCGCCCGACCTTCCGGGGCGGTCTCGTCCTGACCGGCCTCGGCAGAGGCCGCGACCTGCTCGACGTCCTCGAGGCCCAGCAGCATCTGTTCCTCAGGAAGCGACTCCGCCCTCCGGCCAAAGCGATGACGCTGCAATTCCTTGATGATCTGGCGCAGCCGCTCGCTCTCGTGCCGCTCGGCAAGCAGCATCGCCTTCAGCGTCTCGGGATCATCAGGAAGGTTATCGCTCACGGGCAAATCAGAGCATATTCGCGCCCGCCTGACGACGTACTCGACGTACTCGATGCCTCTGATTCACTTCGCCGCAGCGCGGCCCACAATTATCCGGCTTGCGTCGGGACGACCGTCTCCCGTGCCGCGTGGACACGCCGCCAATCGAGCCCTTCGAGCAGCGCCGACAATTCTGCCGCTGACAAACGCATCACGCCATCCTCGATCTTCGGCCAGCGGAAGACGCCTTCCTCGAGCCGCTTGGCGAACAGGCACAAACCCGTACCATCCCAGAAGATCAGCTTGATCCGGTCCGCGCGCTTGGCACGGAAGACATAAACAGCACCCGAGAACGGATCGGCCTTCATGTGCTCGCGTACCAACATAGCAAGCCCTTCCATTCCCTTGCGGAAGTCGACTGGCTTGGTTGCCACCATCACCCGGACAGTGCCGGACGGGCCGATCACCGGCTTGCCTTCAACGCATGGACGATGGCCGCAATCATCGCCACGTCCGCGCCTTGGCCGACCCGGATAGTGACGCCTTCGGCTTCGATCTCGATGCCCCCAACATCCGGCTTGGCCTTCCGTCGCGCTGTCTTGCGCTCACGGCCCGCAACCGCGACCGGCGCCATGGCGTCTACCACCGCAGGTACAAACTGCGGATCGTTAGCCATCGGCGCCGGCTCCCGGCGCGCTTGCCGGCGCCAAGTGAACACTTGTTGTGGGGTCAGCCCGTGTCGCCGGGCAATCTCGGAAACGACCGCGCCTGGTACCAGCGTCTCCTCGACAATCCGGGCCTTGTCGTCCTTGGAGAACCAACGACGTCGTCCCGTCTCCGTGATCACTTCCAGCCGGCGCGCCGTTACATCCGACTTAAGCGTATGGTCAAACATAGACACAAACCGATCCCTTCAAAGAGATCGTGAAACTCGCCTATCCCATCTGCCCCGAAAAGGTGGGAGCGGAACGACGCTTACGATCAAGCCTGCGGAATGCCGCGGGCTCTTTTTGTTTCTAGGTGAGGCGCTCATGCGCTACGCCGCGGCAGCCGATCCAAACCAGATGATCAGCGCGTCCTCAAGTCCTCGCTGGCTTTCATCTCCGACCCACGCCACGTGCCCGTCTGGCCGAACCAGCACCGCTTCGGGCGCGGCGACCTGCCCGATGGCGGGGAGCTCCCACGCGCCGTCGTGGCTGGCGTTGATGACTCTGATGCGATCAGCCCTGGATACTATGTCGAAGCCGCCGGACTTGCCGAAATTGATCAGCAGCGCCTGCGCTCCGTGCAGCAGCGTGAACAATCTCTGTGGATAGCCGTCGACGATCAGGTCGAGATCGGGCATCCGGCGCCCGAGCAGTTCGTGTCCCTCGCCGAGATCATAGCGGATATCGAGCCCGCTCATCATCGCGCCAAAACGTTTGCGCGGTTCCTCCATGGCGAGCAGGTCGGACACCACATCGCGCGCGGCCCTGAGGCCGGCCTCGCCGCGGCGGAGCATGGCGATTTGCGCCATCGTGTTACGCAAGACGCGCGCGGCTACAGGATGACGTTCGGCGTGGTAGGTGTCGAGCAGGCCGTCGGGCGCAATGCCCCTGACCACCTGCGCCAGCTTCCAGCCGAGATTGACCGCGTCCTGCACGCCGGTGTTGAGGCCTTGCCCGCCGACGGAGTGATGGATATGCGCGGCATCGCCGGCGAGCAGCACGCGCTCCCGGCGATAGGACACGGCCTGCCGCGCCGCATCGGTGAAGCGGGAGATCCAGGCGGGGTTTTGGACCCCGAAGTCGGTGCCGAATACTGCGACGAGCGCATCGCTGAGATCGCGCAGTCCGGGTTCGCCGGTGCGGTCGAGCGTCGCTTCCGTCACGACGACCAGCACGCGACCGCTCTCCGCTTTGCTGAGGCCATGAAAGCCGATGGCGTCGTGGCGGAGGCCCCATACCGGCTCGTCCCGCATCTCGACTTCGGCCATGAGATTGCTGAGCGTTGGATCGGAGCCGGCGAAATCGATGCCGGCCCGCTTGCGCACCAGGCTGCGACCGCCGTCGCAGCCGACGAGATAGTTTGCGCGCAATGTCTTGCCGCCGGAGAGCGCAACGTCGATGCCGGTCGCGTCCTGAACGAAGCCCGTCACCTCGGAGTTTCGATAGATCGGCACCGCGAGCTCCTCGACCCAGTCGGCCATGATGCGCTCGATGTGGCTCTGCCGCAGCGCGAGGCCATAAGCGTGCCGGGTGGGGAGATCGCCGATGTCGAGCCTGGTCCAGGCGAAGCCTGCGAGCTGGGTGACTTGCCCCTCGCGCAGGAAGCGCTCCGCGACGCCGCGCTGATCGAGGATCTCGATGGTACGCGCGTGCAATCCGCCGGCCCGCGTACCGACGAGCTCCTGATCCGGGCGCCGCTCGACCACGGCGACGTCGACCTCGGCGAGCGCCAGCTCGGCGGCCAGCATCAAACCGGTCGGGCCGCCGCCGGCGATCACCACGGCATGGTGACTCGCGCGGCTGGCGCCGGCCCGCTCGGAACGGCCGCGCGGCCGGGACGACGGAAGCAATACAGGCATGTGGACCCCCTGCTTTGGATGTTCATTGGGTCGGGGGTTCTACGGCAGGGCGGGGGGCTTGAAGCAAGTCTCTTGCGCACCACATATCAAAGTGGGAGGGAGGGCTCCTTCTTCCGCGTTCGCCGCGTTGACACGTCGGGCAAAACACCGGCAGAATGGCATCATCGACATGAGTTTGGTTCGACCCGCGCGGGAGCCCCCGCCGCGGGTTTTCTTTTGGGCTCTGCGTTCAGCAAACGCCGGTGGTTCGCCGCATGGTGTCGGCGAGCTCCTCGAACGAAAACGGCTTCCGGATCATTGGCAGGCCTCCGCGCCGCGGCTCGCGCCCCGATAATTGCAGGATTTTCAATCCCGGGCGTAGCCGCTTCGCCAGTTCGGCCAGTTCGTGACCATCCATGCCCGGCATATTGATGTCCGTGATAAGGATGGAGATGTTCTCGTTCTGCCCGAGCTGATCGAGCGCATCCGGGCCGCTTTCGGCGCTTGTCACCTCGCAGCCGAGATCTTCCAACATGCCCACGATGACGTCGAGGACGCCGGGATCGTCGTCAACAACCAGTACAGTGTGGCTCATCGCATGCACGTTCCTTTGACTAAAGGAATGAACGCGACGCTCTTCGGGTTAGTTCCGGCACGGTGTGGTCGAACGAGGGATGTTTGACATGTCGAAACACTGGCCAATGACATCATCGAGACGAGTTTGGTCACCCGCGCTGGAAGCACCCGCCGCGGGTTTTTCGTCTCGATTTTGAGATCGGACGGTGGCCGCGCATCCGGCCACGCACTCGCTAGACCACGTTCAAGGAACGCCGACCGGCGCGGCGCCGGGTCCGTTGCTCGCGCCGCTGCGGTCTCGGGGCTCACGGACATAGGGTTCGCGCCCGAAACGATCGCGCTTGGTCACGCGATCTGCCACTTTTTTCTTTTTCGTGGAGAGACGATGACCGCCTAACTGATATCGCTCGCACTCGCGGGCTTGGTTGCAATCGTGTTGTGGGAGACGTTTTCTTGAGCGATGAGATCGAAAGGGAGTTCGCGAGCGAGCCGGCCCGCCCGCCCGCGCGACGGAAGACGTCTAAGGCGCGGATGCTGACCGAGACTGATTGTATCCTTCTACTTCGCCAAGCGTGGTTTCGAGAACGTTGCAAGGATCATCAACCAGATGATGAAATCAGGGCGATCGTGGCTGAGACACTGGCCGAGCAACACAGGGTGCAACAGGAGAGCATCGATGCCTTCGTACTGAAGGCCGTCGCATCGGTGCTAACTTCCTTCGGAATCGAACATGACGACCGGAAGGAGCTAAGGGCTGATCTCCAACACGTGCGGAGGTGGCGAAAGAGCGTGGAGCAGGCGCAGAGCTACACCTTCAAGGCCGTTATCACGGTGATCGCGACCGGACTGATGGGGGCCGTTTTGCTAGGCGTTAGGGTCGTGCTGGGCAAGTGAGCTCCCACGGTGCCGACATCGCTGCACTTGCACGCACGCTATTTCCCGCAAACGGGCCGTACAAAATTCGCATCGTTGATGCATCCGATGACGACCTCGTCGAGACGTTGGCTGATCTGCATCGGTCGACGTTCTTCGACACGGCGGCCATGCCGCAATTCGAGTTGGGAGCGTGGTGGCTTGCCTAACATGGCGATGAGGCGGTCGCATTTGCCGGCGTCATACCGTCGACGCACATTCGAAACGGCGCTACTTCTCGAGGGTCGGCGTGCTGCGACGGCATTGGGAGCGGGGACTTCAGGGGGCTGCGTATCGAAAGGGATGTCATTGTCTTGAATACGACGGACAACTTCATCCAGGCGGGCTATCGGCTCTTCGAGCCAGAGGTGCCCGAGGCCTCGGCGCACACGCTCTATTGGCGGAAGTGGCTTCGCTGAGCAGGGTTTCCCGTAATGCGGAACGTACTTTTCTCGGCGTAGGATGGCCAATGCGAGACACAGTGTGGCTCGCACTCCCAAGATGTTCGGGGGCCCGGCGGCTTGATGGCTGACGGGCCCTTTTTGCGTATTGAAGCGATGCGGGTGAAGCACTTGCGAAGTTGGTGGTGCCGGGCTTTAAGTTTGCTCTTGCAGGAAATTCGGCAACCATAAGCCGATGTAAGGGAGCGCCGTCGATGCCCACCAAGCCTCAATTACCGGAACGTTCGTCGCGGGCGACGGGCGCGCCTACCGCGCTCGACGGTCTGTTGGTCGTCGATTTTACGCGGGTCGTGGCGGGGCCGGCCTGCACGCAGACGCTTGCCGATTTCGGTGCACGCGTCATCAAGATCGAGAATCCGGATGGTGGCGACGATACGCGGGCCTACGAACACGCCGAAATCGGCGGAGAAAGCGCCGCCTATCTGAGCCTGAACCGCAACAAGCGCGGCATCGCGCTCGACCTGACCATGCCGCAGGCTCGCGAGATCGCACTGGACCTGATCCGGAAGGCGGATGTAGTCGTGGAGAATTTTTCGAGCGGGGTCATGAAGAAGTTCGGCCTCGACTACGAGGCGGTCGCGCCGCTCAACCCGCGGCTGGTCTATTGCTCGATCTCGGCTTACGGACGCTCAGGACCATTTGCCGCGCGGCCCGGCTTCGATCCCATCACGCAGGCGGAAAGCGGCTTCATGTCCCTCAATGGGTTCGCCGATGGGCCTGCGGTTCGTACCGGCCCGCCGATCGTGGACATGGCGACGGGGATGTCCGCCTGCAACGCCATCCTGCTGGCGCTGTTGGCGCGCGATCGGCTCGGCCGTGGGCAGCATGTCGAGGTCGCCCTGTTCGACGTCGCCATGGGCATGACCGGCTTCTACGGCATGGCCTATCTGATCAACGGCGAAAACCCTGGCCGGTTCGGCAATTCGCCGAACGGGTCCCCCACTGTTGGTGTCTATGAAGCTTCCGATGGGCCGCTTTACATGGCCTGCGCCAACGACCGGCTCTATCGCCGGCTGGTGGTCGAGGTGCTGAACCGGCCCGATTTGATCACTGATCCGCAGTTCGCGTCGCGCAAAGCGCGCTCTGAGAACAAGGAGCTCCTGCGGGCAGCCATCGCAGAGGTCTTTGCGAGCGATACCCTCGAGAACTGGATAGCGAAGATGAAGCTGGCCAATATCCCGGTCGGCTATCTCCGAACGGTCGAGGAGGGGTTCAATGCGCCCGAGGCCCGCGAGCGCCATCGCCTGAACAGGATTCCGCACCGTACTGCAGAGTGGGTCCCCAATATCGAACCTCCGATCAATATGAGCCTGACGGGAGCGATTGATCCCGTCGCTGCGCCCCTGTTAGGCGAGCATACCGAAGACGTCCTGCGTGATACGCTCGGTTACGACGAGCGCCGGATTTCGGAGTTCACTCAGAAGGGCGTCTTTGGATCAGACAAGCCATCGACCTCAGGCCAAGCCTGAGCGGTCAGGTCCGCGGAGCCAGGCACCGCAAAGTTCGCGGAAAGCTGCTTTGAGAAGACGGTGTACGTGACATCGCATTCCTGCGGACAGCCGGGATGCAGGGCGACCACGCAACGTTAACCCTGCCCAGCTTGATTTGGCGAAGTTCCCGCCGCATAACTATGTGAAAGCGAGGGACACGAATGGCGCCTGGTCAAGGGCCGAGCATGGGCCAGCCGACGGGGCAGGAAGCCGGCGAACGCGCCTATGCGGCAATGATCGCGAGGACCCGGGCGCTCGTGCCGCGGCTGCGAGAGCGGGCTGCCCGCACGGAGGAGCTGCGGCATCTTCCGACGGAAACCGAGAAGGATCTCCACGACGCTGGCCTGTTCCGCATGCTGCAGCCGAAGCGCATCGGCGGTGCCGAGCTTGACTATGTCGCCCTTGTCGACTGCGCCGAACTGCTGGGAATGGCGGATGCGTCAGTGGCGTGGAATCTCGCTAACCTGGCGAGCCATCACTGGATGCTCGGCATGTTCGAGCAGAAGGCGCAGGATCTGGTCTGGGGCCGTGATCCCGACGCGCTGATTGCGTCCTCGTTCATTTTTCCAGCCGGTCGCGCCACGAGGGTCGAGGGCGGTTACAGGTTGCACGGGAGCTGGCCGTTCTCCTCGGGCGTTGCCTCCTGCGAATGGAACATGCTTGCAAGCGTTGTCTATTCCGACGACGAAGCAGACGGGATCGAGTACCGAATCTTCCTGCTGCCGAAAGTCGACTACAAGGTGCTCGACACCTGGAATGTCACGGGACTGCGCGGTACCGGCTCCTGCGATGTCGAAGTCAGGGACGTTTTCGTGGCCGACTATATGACGGTAGCGGTTGGCGATCTTGCCGGTGGCCCGACGCCGGGAAGCACGGTCAATCCCAATCCGCTGTATGCGCTACCTGTGTTCTCGCTATTTCCTTACGTCCTCTCCGGCGTCGCGCTGGGGAACGCTCAAGTATGCCTCGACGATTATGCGGAGGTCGCACGTCATCGCATTTCAACCTACAACCGCGCCAAGCTCAGCGACTTTCAAAGCACTCAGATCAAGATCGCGGAGGCTTCGGCCAAGATCGACGCTGCGCGCCTGATCATGCGTTCGGCCTGCGTCAATGCAATGGAAGATGCAAGGCGCGGCCGTATTCCTGATATGGCGATCAAGACCAGATATCGTCGCGATGGCGCATTTTCGGTGAATCTATGCACCGACGCGGTCTCGATGCTGTTTGCGGCGAGCGGAGCGCGCGGTCTGTTCACGACGGGCGTGTTGCAGCGGCAGTTCCGCGATGCGCACGCGATCAACTCGCATCTTGCGTTCAACTTCGATGCGGCCGGAACCAATTACGGACGGGTGGCTCTGGGCCTGCCGTCCGAGAATCTCACGCTGTGAGGCCGGCCGATGAATGATCTGCCGAAGCAGCCGGCCATTTCCGATCCAGCCAATGAACTCGCCAGCGACAGTTCGCCGATCGATCCTCGCGATTTTCGCAACGCGCTTGGCACATACGGAACGGGCGTAACGATCATCACGGCCATGGCCGCTGATGGAAAGCCCTATGGCATCACCTGCAATTCGTTCGCGTCAGTCTCCCTAAATCCCCCTCTGGTCCTCTGGAGCCTCGGATTCTATTCCTCAAGCCTCCCCGTGTTTCAGAACGCCAGCCATTTCGCCGTTCACATACTCGGCACGTCGCAGCAAACGCTTGCGAACAAATTTGCAAAATCGTCCGAAGACAAGTTCGCCGGGGTCGACTGGACCCCGGGCCTCGGGAACGCGCCGGTCCTTGCCGAGAGTGTCGCCAACTTTCAATGCCGATCGGTCAATCGCTATTATGGCGGTGACCACGTGATCTTTCTCGGCGCGGTCGAGGCCTATGCCTACAGTGCCAAGGAGCCCCTGCTGTTTGCGCGCGGGGGGTATGGCCGGTTCCTGGCTGATGATGAACGCAAGAAGTCGCCATAAGGCGATTCAAGGACGCTCGTCGGCTCAGCGGTCTGTGGCCGAGAGTTTGTAGATTTCCAAAGCGTCCGCGTCGGCGCCGCGTGCAGCCTTGGCCAGCCTGAATATCTGTCCCGCGAGGGTCGCCATCGGCACCGGCGTTGACGTCGCCCGGGCGACATCGGCGACCGTGTCGAGATCCTTGAGCATTGTCGCGATATGGCCAAGCGGCGGCGAGTGGATGCCCTGGACCATGCGCGGCACGAAGAGCTGAAGCGGGATGGAATCCGCAAAGCCGCCGGCGAGCGCCTCGGGCAGCCGGCCTGCGTCAATCCCTGCATTCGAGGCAAGGCGCGTGGCTTCCGCCAGAACGGCCATCGCGCATCCGACGATCACCTGGTTGCAGAGTTTTGTGGTTTGGCCAGCCCCGATCGGGCCCATGTGGGTGAACCTGCGTGCCATGTGCAGCACATAGGGCCGTGCCCGCTCGATGTCGGCAGCTTCTCCGCCGGCCATGATGGCGAGCGTGCCTTCCTCTGCGCCCTTGGTGCCGCCGGACACCGGCGCATCTATCCAGCCCGCGCCATTCGCGTCTTTCAGCCGCGCTGCAAGATCGCGCGCGGCGTCGGGATGGATCGACGAGAAGTCGACGACGAGCTTGCCTGCGCCGGAAGCCGCTGCAAGACCGTCGGGCCCGAAAATCACCTCTTCGACGGCGGCGGCATCGGTCACGCACATGAAGACGATATCCGCGTTCGCCAACATGTCGCGGGGCGTGGTTGCGCGCCTGGCGCCGGCCGCGACGAGCGGAGCGACCTTGCCCTCCGAACGATTCCAGACAGCGACCTGATGGCCGGCTTCGAGCAGGCGCCGGGTCATCGGCGTTCCCATCAGTCCAAGGCCGAGATAGCCCAGCCTCTCGACGCCCTGCGGGTGCTCGCATCAGCCATAGGTTGCCTCCTTCTGTCGCAGCGCAAACGCCGCCTTACCATACATTGCAGGTCGGACAGTGAAACCGTTCGGCTCGCATGGCTTGCCTGATTGTTTGAACCATGAAACATTTGAGTGTCGGGTTGGGCGGCGCCGGTCGGCGCCGGAGCAGCGGAGTGGGCACGATGCGAACCGTTTCGAAGTGGATCCTGGCTTTGGGAGCGGCCGCGGCTGCGAGCGCGGGGGCAGCCCCGTCATGGGCACAGCAGACCATTCGCGTCGGCTGGACCATCCCGGCCGAGGAATCCAAGTACTGGATGATGCGCAGGCCAGCTGAGTTTCCCAATATCGGCAAGGCCTACAACATCGAATGGACCCAATTTCAGGGCACCGCGCCGATGACGCAGGCATTGGCGGCCGGCGCGCTGGACTGCGCGACGCAAGCGCCGCTGTCGCTCGCCAACGGTGTAGTTGGCGGCAATCTCAAGGCCTACATCGTGGCGCAGCACGTCTTCGAGAAGCCCGGCGGTTTCTCGGTCTATTGGGCGGTCATGGATGACTCGCCGATCAAGACGATCGCCGATCTCAAAGGCAAGACGGTCGGCATTTCCGTGATCGGCGGCGGCACGCAAGGCCCCTTCAACCTGTTGCTCAAGCAGAATGGCGTCGATCCGGCGAAGGACATCAAGCTGGTCGAGGTCGGATTTGCCGTCTCCGAAGATGCTCTGCGTCAGGGCCGCGTCGACGCAGTCAACATGAACCAGCCCTTTGCCGCACGTGCGGAGGCGAAGGGTGGCACAAGAAAGCTGTTCTCATTGTCGCAGGCAATGCCGAACATCGTACACATCCTGGAAGCCTGCCGCGCGGATTTCGTCGACAAGAACCCCGACTTGGTGAAGGCCTACGTGCGTGACATTACCTCAGGTATGAAGAAAGCACTGGCCAACCGCGAAGAGACGCTAAAGGTCGTCAATGAGGTTCTCAAGGCGCCTATTCCGGTGCTCGAGACCTATCTGCTCAAGGACAACGATTTCGGCCGCGATCCGGGTGCGGCGCCGAACTTCCCGGCGATCCAGAAGATGCTGGACATCTACGCGGAGACCGGAATGCTGCCGAAGCTGGATGCCGCGCAGTTCAAGCACGCGACGATCGTCGCGCCGCTGGAATAGGCGACGGGCGAATTGTCCCAACAAGGGGGCGCGGCGTTCCGGATCGTCCCGGACGTTGCTTGAAAAAGATGCGCGCATGAAAAAGTTGCGATCACGGGTCACGACTGACGGCCTCGACCGGGCCCCGCACCGCGCTTTCATGCGCGCAATGGGGCTCGACGACGCCGCGATCGCCAAGCCGATGGTGGGCGTCGTCAGCATGAAGGGCGAGCAGACGCCCTGCAATATGACCCACGACTTCCAAGTGGCCGCGGCAAAGACGGGAATCGAGGAGGCTGGCGGCACGCCGCGCGAATTCTCCACCGTATCGGTCTCCGACGGCATCAGCATGAATCACGAGGGAATGAAGTTTTCTCTCTTTTCGCGCGAGCTGATTGCCGATTCGATCGAAGCCGTCGTTCATGGTCTCGCCTATGACGCGCTGATCGGGTACGGCGGATGCGACAAGACACTTCCCGGCGTGATGATGGGTATGGTTCGTTGCAACGTACCGTCCATTTTCATCTACGGCGGCAGCTCGCTGCCGGGCCGGTTGGACGGGCGGACTCTCACGGTGCTCGACTCCTATGAAGCTGTCGGCAGCTTCATGACCGGAGAGATCGACGGCGCCACGCTCGAACGGATCGAGCGCGCCTGCCTGCCAACCATTGGCGCGTGCGCCGGCCAGTTTACCGCGAACACGATGGGGATGGTGTCGGAGGCGATGGGGCTGACCATTCCCAACGTCTCGATGGTGCCCGGTGTCTATGCCGAACGTGCACAGATCTCGCGCCGCGCCGGGCGGCTGGTGATGGAGATGCTGGAACGTGGCGGCCCGCTGCCGCGCGACCTCGTGACTCGGAAATCCCTCGAGAACGGTGCGGCGATTGTTGCCGCCACGGGCGGCTCGACCAACGCTGCGCTGCATCTGCCGGCGATCGCGAATGAGGCCGGGATCGCATTCACGATTGATGACGTCGGCAAGGTCTTTGCCAGGACGCCGCTGATTGGAAACTTGCGGCCGGGCGGCAAGTACACTGCGAAGGATGTCTACGACATCGGCGGCGCGGCCGTCGTGATCCGCGAGTTGATCCAGAGCGGGCACATCGATGGGAGCTGCTTGTCCGTCACGGGGCGCACGCTCGCCGAAGAATATGGCGCGGCCAACGCTCCCGATGGTGAAGTCGTTTACGCGTCTCGTGCGCCGATCATGCCCGATGGTGGCGTGGCGGTTCTGAAGGGCAATCTCTGTCCAGACGGTGCGGTGATCAAGGTCGCAGGTTTAAAGAGTCAGCACTTCGAGGGCGTTGCGCGCGTCTTCGAAGATGAGGAGGCATGTGTCAAAGCGGTCCGTGACCGCGCCTACACGGCCGGCGAGGTGCTGGTGATCCGCAATGAAGGGCCAGTCGGCGGCCCGGGCATGCGCGAGATGCTCGGCGTTACCGCGCTGATCTACGGTCAGGGTATGGGCGAGAAAGTGGCCCTGATCACCGATGGACGGTTCTCCGGCGCTACTCGCGGCATGTGCATCGGCTACGTGTCCCCCGAAGCGTTTGTCGGCGGTCCGTTGGCGCTTGTTCGCGACGGCGACAGGATCCGGATCGATGCCGCAAACCGGCGGATGGATATGCTGGTCGACGAGCAGGAACTCACGGCGCGCCGACGCGATTGGAAGCCGAGGCCGCCCCGTCACCGTGCAGGTGCGCTCGCAAAGTATGCGCGGCTGGTCGGACAGGCGCCGGGCGGAGCCGTGACACATGAGGGCCCTGCAGAATGGCCTTGGTTCGAATGATGCGCCGCTCCCGCGCGAGAATGACCGCCTGTCTGGCAAGTTTCTTGCTAAGCTTGAGCTGCTGATGGAGGACATCAGCGGATCGGTTGCGTGACATTCGCGCGTGAATCAAGTGAGAGACGGGATGAGGGTAGTGCCTTCGAGATCGAGCGAATGGGTGAATCCGGTGACGTCACAAAGGCCGGCTTCTGCGATCATCGAGATCGACCGCGTCTCCCAGGTTTTTCAGACCTCGGCGCGTAAGGATCATTTGGCGCTATCGGACATCTCGCTGACGATCGGGGAAGGAGCCTTCGTCTCCATCCTTGGTCCGTCCGGCTGCGGCAAGTCGACACTTCTTTATATCGTCGGCGGCTTCGTCAACCCGACCAGCGGCGTGGCGAGGATGAAGGGACAGACGATCACGGGGCCGGGTCCGGATCGCGGACCAGTGTTTCAGGAGTTCGCTCTGTTTCCCTGGAAGACCGTGTTGGGCAATGTGATGTATGGCCCGCGCCAGCAAGGTGTGCCTGCCACCGAGGCCGGAGCACAGAGCCGGGCCTTGATCGAGATGGTCGGCCTCAAAGGCTATGAGAACTTTTATCCCAAGGAGCTCTCGGGTGGCATGAAGCAGCGCGTCGCGCTGGCCCGGACATTGGCTTACCACCCTGAAGTTCTGCTGATGGACGAGCCGTTCGGCGCGCTCGACGCGCACACCCGTACACGCCTCCAGAATGATCTCCTGAACATCTGGGAGCGTGACCGCAAGACGGTGCTGTTCGTGACCCATTCGGTCGACGAGGCCGTCTTCCTGTCGGACAAGGTCGTGATGATGTCGAAATCTCCCGGCCGCATTCGGCAGGTGATCGACATCAATCTGCCTCGGCCGCGTCGCCGCAACGAGCTGTTGCTCGATCCGCGCTACCAGAAATACGTCGTCGACATCGAGCGCATGTTCGACGAGGTTGACGAAACCGGATCGCCGTCATGACATTGCTGGCTGCAGCCTCCAGACGTGCCGCCCCGGTGTTCGCTTGCATCGGGCTGCTGGCGGTGTGGCAGGTCGCGTCGCTGGCGCTGAAGAACGACAGCTTTCCGACGGCGATCGAGGCGATCCGCGCGATCCCGGACATCCTTGGCGACAAGGAGTCCTTGATCAACATCCTGGCCTCGCTTCGCCGCATGGCGATCGGGTTCGGTGTAGCCGTGCTGGTTTCGATCCCGCTGGGTCTGTTGATGGGGCGTAGCCGCGCCGTCGCGGCCTTCTTCAACCCGCTTCTAATGGTGATCTATCCGGTGCCGAAAGCGGCGCTGATGCCGATCATCATGCTTTGGCTGGGCGTCGGCGACATCACGAAGACGCTCGTGATCTTCCTCGGCGTCAGCCTCCCAGTGATCTATCACAGCTTTGAGGGCGCCCAAGCCGTCGAAGAGAAGATGCTGTGGTCGGGCGCCGCGATGGGACTTTCGCCGCCGCAACGGCTGGTGCGGATCGTGCTGCCGGCGGCGCTGCCGGAAATCCTGACCGGATGTCGCACCGGTCTCGTGCTGGCGCTGATCACGATGATCACCAGCGAGATGATCGCCCGCCAGTCCGGCGCCGGCAACATTCTGTTCAATGCGCTGGACATGGGCCAATACGACACCGTCTTCGCGATGATCATCATCGTGGGGGCGATGGGAATTTGCCTCGATGCGATTTTCGAGCGGGTCCGCGCACGGCTGGTGCGCTGGTCCGAGCCTCAGTTCGACATGCCGCTGAGCTTCTCATGACATCGCGTCTTCCCTCAGCAAACGTCGTTCTCGGGCTCGCGCCAATTGTGCTGGTGATCGCGGTGTGGCAAGGCCTCGTATCGTTCGGCTTTGCGCCTGCGGTCTTGCTGCCGCCGCCGGGATACGTCTTCAGCAGGTTGCTCCAGCAACTCGTGACGTGGACGTTTCAGCAGGAGATCGCGGCGACCCTGATCCGGCTGTTTGCCGGCTTTGCGATTGCGGTCGTGCTCGGTGTAAGCATCGGCATCGCCGCGGCCGCCAATCCAGCGATCAATGCCGTGGTTCGTCCAATCGTGCGCGTATTGGCACCGTTGCCTAAAGTCGCACTCTATCCGGCGTTGTTACTTCTGCTCGGCTTCGGCCACGGATCGAAGATCACGCTGGTGGCGGCGGACGCACTCTTTCCCATTTTGCTGTCCACCTATTACGGCGCGTCAGCCGTCGAGCAGAAGCTGATCTGGTCGGCGATGGCAGCGGGAACGCCGCGCTATGAAATCTTGTTCAAGGTGGTCTTGCCGGCGGCGATGCCGTCGATCCTGACTGGCTGCCGGATCGGCCTTGTCATTTCCTGCATCGTGGTGTTTCTGGCCGAGATGATTACGTCGACGGACGGGTTGGGGCATGTGCTGGTGACGGCGGCCCGAACCTTTCAGGCCGTCGACATGTTCGTACCGCTGATCACGATTTCGCTGCTGGGGTTGATCCTGAACGGCTTGCTGGGCGCCCTGCGATCGTATCTCTTGCGGGGCTTCCCCGAAGCGTGATCTGACTGAACAGAAGAAACCAGAAGACCGGGAGTGAACCATGCTGGCGGATCGCATCGAGGCAAAATGGATCGACGCGTTTAGCGAGATCTTTGAGCGCTGCGCCGTCAAGGCCGGCGATACCGCGGCGATCCTCTCGGAAACCCAATCGCGTGCGCTGAACGTTCATTTGGCGGAGCTCGCCCTGCTGCGGATGGGCGCGCGGCCGTTTCATGTGGTGATGCCGACGCCGCGTAATCGGAATATCGTGCCGGTTCGCTCGACCGGGGCAAGCGAGGCAATCCAGCGGCTTGGTCCGGTCATCACCGCACTCCAGCAGGCCGGCTTTGTGGTGGATTGCACCATCGAGGGCTTGATGCACGCGGTGGAGACGCCGGAGATCCTCAAGGCCGGTGCACGGATATTGGTGATCTCCAACGAACACCCGGAAGCGCTGGAGCGGATGGTGCCGGATCCCGCACTCGAGAAGCGTGTTCGCGCGGCGGCAAAGTTGTTGCGTGGGACGAAGCGGATGCGCGTGACATCGAAAGCCGGCACGGCGCTCGACGTTGACATGGTCGGTGCGTCCACGGTCGGCGTGTGGGGCTGGACCGACAAGCCCGGCACGCTGGCGCACTGGCCGGGTGGCATTGTGGTTAGCTTTCCCAAGAGCGGAACGATCAACGGGACGTTGGTGATGGCCCCCGGTGACATCAATCTGACCTTCAAGCGCTACCTGGCGTCCCCGGTGAAAATGACGCTGAAGGACGATTATGTCGTCGAGCTGGAGGGCGAGGGCACGGATGCGGCGATGATGCGCGCCTATCTCGCAGCGTGGGGTGATCGCGAGGCCTATGCGGTCTCGCATGTCGGTTTCGGCATGAACCCGGGGGCCCGCTACGAAGCCCTCTCGATGTATGACCAGCGCGACACCAACGGCACTGAAATTCGTGCCGTCTCCGGCAATTTCCTGTTCTCGACCGGCGCGAACGAATTTGCCGGCCGGTACACGGCGGGCCACTTTGATTTGCCGATGATGGGAACGACGATCGAACTCGACGGGGTCGCGGTCGTTCGTGATGGCGTGCTGCAGGACGTCTTCGGCTAGCTGCGGTCGAGGACCGGTGGGCGCGCCAGGCCGAAATGCCGGAGCAGGTCGACCATGGCCTGAAGCCGCTTCACGCGATAGGCATCGACGTCCATGCCTGAATAATCGAGGAAGCCGGCACCCGTTCGCAAGCCGATCCGGCCTTCTTGCATATTGCGGGAAATGACGTCCGGCGCGCGATAGCGATCGCTGCCGAGCGCGCCTTCGAGATACCGGCTGGCGTAGTACAAGATGTCGCCGCCGCCCCAGTCGATGAACTCGAGCAGTCCGAGCACGGCATAGCGGAAGCCAAAGCCGTAACGGATCGCTTTGTCGATCTCCTCGGCGCTGGCGACGCCCTCCTCGACCATGCGTGCGGCCTCGTTCATCGCCAACGCCTGGATGCGCGGGACGATGAAGCCGGGCGTCGCCGCGCACACCACGGGGACCTTTCCGATGGCTTCGAGCAGCGCCTTGACCTCATCGATGATGGCGGGATCGGTGGCTTTGCCGGGTGAAACCTCGACCAGCGGGATCAGATAGGCCGGATTGAGCCAGTGCACATTGAGGAAGCGCCGAGGGTTCACGATCGCCCCAGCGAGATCGTCGACGAGGATGGTCGACGTGGTCGAAGCGATGATCGTATCCGGGCCGACCTGCTTTGAGGCCGCCCCCAGCACCTCGCGCTTGAGCTCGACGACCTCGGGAACGCCCTCGAAGACCATCCCGGCTTCGGCCAGCGCTGCGCTGCTTCGGCTGGCCGGCACCACCGAAACCCGTGCGATGAGCGGAGCAACGTCCGCCTCCGTCAGCAGACCGAGCTTCGACAGGCTGGCAATGGTCTTGCTGACCTCGCCCAGCGAGTCCGCCTCCAGCCTGGCGAAGTCCTCCGCGGAACGGGCCTTGATGTCGATCATCGTGACCGCATGACCCGCATAGGCGAACGCGACGGCGATGCCGCGTCCCATGCGGCCGGCTCCCAGACAGGCGATATTGGCGCGACTGGTCATCGGTTAAAACCCCGTACGGAGAATCGTCTGTAGTTCGGCCTTGCCGAGATTGCCTAGTCCGAGCGTCTCGAGCGTTCGGCCGCCTTGCGCAAAATCCTCACCGCACACAGCGCCGCCGATGGAGAGGAATGCTCTGGCCAGCGGCGTGGATACACCCGCGATGCCGGCAACGGAGACCAGCAGCGACAGCCCAAGCCGCAGATCCTCACGCATATAGCGGTGCTCGGTCAGCACGATCCGCTCACGCCAGTCGCCGGAATCGGTCAGCCGGTCGTGCGAGCCACGGCCATACATCCAGATCTCGTCCTCTTTGGCGTAGTGGTGGGCCAGCGGAAAATGCGGTGCGCCATAGCCAAGCGCTTCGCGCACCGCGATTCGTTCTGCGTCGAGCGCGTCGGTCACCCGGCGGATCGCGGCCTGCGTTCCTTCCTTGTGGATGTCCCATCGTTCGAAATGCTCGATCGGGCCCGCGTTCATCACGATCAACGGCGGGTGAATAATGGGCCCAGCATTCATCAGCGCGCCGGAGAGTGCATCGCCGCAGGGCTCGATCGCATCAGGGAAAGCGCGTCCGATCACTTCGATTGCATGCGCGGCCCGATCGAGCGGAAACACGCCAACCGGCAACCGCTTGGCGCGGATGGTAATCGCGACCTCGAACGGCCCGTGCTTGCGGGTCAGCCAAGGCAGCGTGCCGGTCTCGGCAAAGCTCGCCTTGGCGTGGTTTCCGGCATCCCGCGCGGCTTGGGCGAAGATCATCGAGCCGAATGTGGCGGGCGGCAGGAACACGACCTGGCCGTCCTGCAAATGCGGAGCGAGCAAACGAGCAATGTCCGGCTGCGCGAAGGCAGGGGCGGGGCACAGAATCAGCTCGGTGCCATCAATTGCTTCGGCGATGTCGGTCGTCACCAGCGCGAGCTTCACATCGTGCCGGCCATTATGATCCTTCACCAGGATGCGCGAGCCGGCCGCGCGATGCGCCGTCACCTGATCAGCGTCGCGGCGCCAGAGCTGGACCTCATGCCCGGACAGCGCAAAATCGCCCGCGGCCGCGAAAGAGCCGTTTCCCCCACCCAGAACTGCAATCTTCAAGATGCTTCTCCTTGCGCGCGCGATTGCGCATCAAGCTGCTTCAGCAGGAAATGCTGGACCTTGCCCAGCGCCGTGCGCGGCAGGTCGTTGACGAAGACGATGTCGCGCGGAACCTTGTAACGGGCGAGCTGCGTCTGAAGATGCGCTCTCAGCTCCTCCGCTTCGAGCCGGCAGCCGGACCGCCCGATGACATAGGCGATCGGCACCTCGTCCCAGCGCGGGTCCGGCCGGCCGATCACGGCGCATTCGCTGACATCGGGATGTTCGAGCAGGACGCGCTCGATCTCGGCCGGATAGACGTTCTCGCCGCCGGAAATAATCACATTCTTCTTGCGGTCGCGGACCCAGAAATAGCCGTCGGCGTCGCACAGGCCGATATCGCCGGTGCGATACCAACCGTCGTGCAGCGCATCGCGCGTGGCATCCGCATTGCCCCAATATTCGAAGAACACGTTGGGCCCTCGCACGGCGATTTCGCCCGGCGTACCCGCAGGGACCTCATTGCCGGCCTGATCGATCACCTTCGCTTCGCAGCACAGGCCGGCAAGTCCGGTCGATCCCGCGCGCGAAAGATCGCCGCCAAGCCGGGTGTAGATTGCGATGGGGCAGGTTTCCGTCGAACCATAGACCTGAAGCACCGGAACATCGCGCGCCACGAAGCGATCGATCAGGTGCGGTGGCACGATGGTCGAGCCGGTCGAGACGGCCTTGAGCGACGAGAGATCGGTCGTTGTCCAGGCGGGATGCTCGCTCACGGCCTGGAGGATTGCAGGCACCATCACTGTCAGGGTCGGTCTTTCCCGTTCAATGGCCGCGAGCGCAGTATCTGGCGTGAAGCGGGCGTGGATCGTGACCGTCGCACCAAGCTGCAGCGCCGGCGTGGTTTGGATGTTGAGGCCACCGACATGGAAGAACGGCAGTACCGTCAGCACGTGATCATCTGACGTCATGTTCTGCATGTGCTGGCTCATGACGCCGTTCCAGAACAAGGCTTCTTGCCGCAGAACAGCGCCCTTCGGCCGTCCCGTCGTTCCAGACGTGTAGACGACGAGCAGCGGGCAGGAGAGATCAGTGTGCGGATTGCGGCCGCTGCCTTCGCTGCGACCCAGCAGGTCTTCGAATGTTACGCCCCGCGACGGCGCGAAATCGAGGCCGATGACGGCCGTCCCCGGCGCAAGCTCCGGGAGAACTCCGGCAAATGCCTGCTCGAGTACCAGGACCTTTGCGCCCGCATCGGTGAGAATGAAGCGCTGCTCGGCAACCGCCAGCCGCCAGTTCAGCGGCACCAGCATCGCACCAAGTCGCGCGCATGCGTAGAGCAGAACCAGATAGTCCGGCCGGTTCAGGCTCAGGATTGCGACGCGGTCGCCTCGGCCAACGCCGAGCTCCTGCTTCAACGCCGTGGCGGTCCGTTCGATGCGCGCGGCGAGTGCGGCGTAGCTCAGCCGCTCACCCTCGAAGGCGATCGCCGTCTTGTCTGGCGCGAACGCCGCGTTGCGATCGATCAGACTACAGAGGTCCACGGTCAGTCGTCCGTTTCACCGGCCTCGTACAGCGCCTCGCGCCCGATCCGGTCGAGGCAGAGCTCGGCGGTCCAGGGCAGCATGAGCGAGCCGCAGCGGCTGTCGCGATAGATGCGCTCCAGCGGCAGTGAACGGAGCATGGCCTGACCGCCGCAGGTGCGGATCGCGAGCGCGGCGAGCTCATTGGCGCCCTCCATCACCGAATATTGCGCGGCATAGGCGCGCAGCACCTGCTCCTTGCTTGGATTGGCGCGGGCCTCGGTGACGGCCTGGAACCAGATCGCCTTGATCTGCTCGAGCTTGATCTGCATCTGCGCGACCGCGATTTGCTTGGTCGGGTACATCCGGCGCTTGACCGGCGGCATGCCCGGTACCTCGCCGCGAAGATAGCGCACGGTGAAATCATAGGCGGCTTGCGCCAGGCCCATATAGGTCGGCGACAGCGTCAGGAACATGTGAGGCCAGCGCATCGCCGCCTGGAAATAGACGCCGCGCGGCATCAGCGCGGAATCCTCAGGGACGAACACATCCTTGAACAGCAGCGTGCGAGAGACTGTGCCGCGCATGCCGAGCGGATCCCAGTCGCCGACCACCGAGACACCGTCCGATTTCGCGGAGATCGCGAGGTAAAGGGTGTTGCGGCGCGAGGCTTTTTCGCCCTCCTCCATCTCGGTGCAGAGCACGCCGTAATAGTCGGCATGACCGGACAGCGATGCAAAGATCTTCTTGCCGTTGACGATCCAACCGCCCTTTACGGGCTTTGCTTCCGTGCCGAACGCGACGCCGCCGGCCGCGGCCGCTCCGCCCTCGGAAAAGGGCTGCGAGTAGATCGCGCCATCCTCGACGATACGCTTGTAATGCACCGCGCGCCGCCGCTCGTGCTCGGCGCGGGTCTCCGCGTCCATGTCGAGATCGTCGGCGAGCGGACCGGACCACAGGGTCGAGCAGACGTGCATATTCCAGGTGAGGGCGGTCGCGCCGCAATAGCGGCCGATTTCCGCTGCCGCTAGTGCGTAAGTTTGATAGTACGCGCCGAGCCCGCCATGCTTCTTGGGAACCGCGATGCCGAGCAGGCCGACGCGATGCAGGTCGCGATAATTCTCTGTCGGGAAGATCGCCTCGCGATCGTAAGTCGCCGCGCGACCAGCGAACACGCTCTGGCCGATCTCGCGGGCGCGCGCGATGATGCCGGCCTGCTCGTCGTTCAGGCGGAATGCGACGGGATCGAAGATCGGAGCATCCAGCGCGACCTTGTCGGTTGCGCCGATGTTCTTTCTGACTTGCATGGTCATTGCGCAGCCACCCTACGTTTTGGTCGCGACGGAATTCAGGAACCGGCCGAGGGCTTCGTCGAACGCGTCAGGGCGTTCAAGGTTGGCGAGATGGCCGACCCCGGCCAGCTCGACATATTCGGCAGTGGGAATGAATGTTGCCGTCTTTGCCATCATGGGGGCAAGCGCATTGTTGTCCTTGGAGCCGGACAACAACAGCGTCGGGACGGAAATGTCCTTGAGCGTG
Source organism: Bradyrhizobium sp. S3.7.6 (assembly GCF_054061875.1). Taxonomy (NCBI): domain Bacteria; kingdom Pseudomonadati; phylum Pseudomonadota; class Alphaproteobacteria; order Hyphomicrobiales; family Nitrobacteraceae; genus Bradyrhizobium; species Bradyrhizobium sp. S3.7.6. The sequence goes on from NZ_JBSSEQ010000001.1 coordinate 3,303,881, forward strand.
CTGCGCTGATCGAAGCCCATCAAAGCCAGCATCATGGCGCGATAGCTCGCCTCGGGCACGCTTGCCATGCACTCGCGCGCAAGCTCCATTCCCTTCGGATCAGGATCGTCGCCGACAAGCTCCTTCACCAGGGAAGGAGCCAGCGACTTCATGGTCTCGCCGCGATCGAGCGGCCCAAGCCGCGCCGCGATGAACGATTTCTGCCAATCGCCATCGGCCTTGCCGAAGGCCGGGCTGGTCTGCGCGAGGACGACCGCGCGCGCCAGTTTCGGGGATTGCGCCAGCCATTTCTGGACGATCATGCCACCGATCGAATGGCCGACCAGAATTGGCTTGGTTGCACCAAGCTGCTCAATGAATTGCTGGAGCGCATCGGCAAGGGCCGCGATGCTGACGCTGGCGAGCGGCGCCGATCCGCCGTAGCCCGGCATGTCCCATGCAATCGCGCGGAACTGAGTGCTGAATCTCGCAAGCTGCTGCCGCCAGGCCCGTGCCGCGCCGCCAATGCCATGCAGGAAGATCAGGGGTGTCGCGTCCGGATCGCCCGCGGCTTCATAGGCGAAGCGGCCGTCTTTTGTTATCATTGGCGCAGGCTGCGACACGCGACATCCTTTTGCTCGGCCGGTCGATGCTAACAGGCCTGTAGGGGATGGGAAGCGATAATTTTATACTTAAAGCAATTTTCGGGCCGGTCTCTCGCGCTAAGGCGTTCGCGGCGCTACGGCAGCTTCGTTGCAAAAACTTGAAGGTTAAAATATATCGAGGAACGATCAGCAGAGCCAAGGAGCCAGCGCATGTCCGGATTGCCGCACTCGCCGCACGCGCTCGTGACCGGTGGCGGTCGCGGCATCGGCCGCGCCATCGCAGCCTCTCTTGTCGGGGCAGGCGCAACCGTGACGGTGCTCGGCCGGAACGCCGCTGTTCTAGAAGAGGCGGTCAGCGCAGGTGCCGCGCATTTTGCTGCGATCGCCGACGTCTCGAACGAATTATCACTGAAAGCCGCTATCGCTGAAGCGAGCGCGCGAAAGCCGATCGACATCCTGATCGCCAACGCGGGCAGCGCCGAATCCGCGCCGTTCGCGAAATCGGACGCTGCCCTGTTTGCGCGCATGATGGACGTCAATTTCATGGGCGTTGTCCATGCCATCCAGGGCGTTCTGCCGGGCATGAAGGATCGTCCCTATGGCCGCATCGTCGCGATTGCCTCGACGGCGGGGCTCAAGGGCTACGCCTATGTCAGCGCGTATACGGCGGCGAAGCACGCCGTCGTCGGTCTCGTGCGCTCTCTTGCCCTCGAGACGGCCGGAAGCAATGTGACTGTGAATGCGGTGTGTCCGGGCTTCACCGACACCGATCTGGTCGCCGGCAGCATCGAGAACATCATGAAGAAGACCGGCAGGAGCCGCGAGCAGGCGATCGCCGAGCTCGCGAAGCACAATCCGCAGGGGCGGCTGATCACGCCTCAAGAGGTGGCTGACGCAGTGCTTTGGTTGTGCGGCGAAGGCGCTGGTGCGATCACCGGGCAGGCGATTGCAGTCGCAGGCGGCGAAATCTAGTAGCGCGGAACAAACATAGTTAGGAGATCGCATGAGCAGACCAGCTAATCCTGTGACCGTGCCGCTCGCGGATTATTCGCCGCAGCACTTCCTGCTGGCGGTGGTCGACGGCGTTGCCACGGTGACGCTCAACCGTCCCGAGCGGAAGAATCCACTGACCTTCGAGAGCTATCGGGAACTGACGGATTTCTTCCGCGCCTGCGCTTTCGATGATGCAGTCAAGGCCATCATCGTCACCGGCGCCGGCGGTAACTTCTCGTCCGGCGGCGATGTGTTCGAGATCATCGGCCCGCTCGTGAAGATGGACACCAAGGGGCTGACCGCTTTCACGCGGATGACCGGCGACCTCGTCAAAGCGATGCGGGCCTGCCCTCAGCCCATTGTGGCCGCGGTCGAAGGCATCTGCGCCGGCGCCGGCGCGATCATCGCGATGGCATCGGATATGCGGCTCGCGGCGAGCGGCGCGAAGGTCGCGTTCCTCTTCAACAAGGTCGGACTTGGCGGCTGCGACATGGGCGCCTGTGCGATCCTGCCGCGGATCATCGGACAGTCCCGCGCCTCCGAGCTGCTCTACACCGGCCGGTTCATGACGGCGGAGGAGGGCGAGCGCTGGGGCTTCTTCAGCCGCATCGTCACGCCCGAGCAGGTGCTGCCCCAGGCGCAGTTGCTGGCCAAGCAGGTCGCGGAAGGCCCGACCTTCGGAAACACCATGACCAAGCGGATGCTGGCGATGGAGTGGGCGATGTCGATTGAAGAGGCGATCGAAGCGGAAGCCGTTGCCCAGGCGCTGTGCATGACCACGGCGGATTTCGAGCGCGCCTTTGAAGCGTTCGCCAACAAGGTCAAGCCGGTCTTCAGGGGCGACTGAGCCCCGGACTTCCTGCGGAAGGCCAGCAATGGGGATTTGCGCCGCAGTACTTGCCCGGAAAAGATCAGATTTTCCGCAACAACGTGCGCGACCGGCGGATCTCGAGGAGCTGAGAATTAAGGCTAAGCCCAAGACCCGGGCCGAGCTCAAGGCGGAGGCGACAAAGCCGCTTGCGGCGGAGTGACCGCCCGTGCGACTTTAGCCCCATTGCCTGGCGTATTTTCGAGTGGAGTAAGGGCGATGAAGGCGATTATCGTCGGTGGCGGTATCGGTGGTCTCACCACGGCATTGATGCTGCGCTCGCGCGGCATCGGATGCGAGATTTTCGAGCAGGCCGACACCATCCGCGAGCTCGGCGTCGGCATCAACACGCTGCCGCATGCGATGCGGGAGCTTGCCGGCCTCGGTCTCCTCCAGCAGCTCGACGACGTCGCGATCCGGACCGACCAGCTCTATTACCTCAATCGCCACGGCCAGGAGGTCTGGCGCGAAGCCCGCGGCATCGACGCCGGCCATGACGTGCCGCAATTCTCGATTCACCGTGGCCGCCTTCAGGGCGTCATCCATCGTGCCGTCGAGGAGCGGCTCGGGCCGGAGGCAATTCACACCGGCTGCCGCCTCGGCGCCTTCACGCAGGACGAGGGCGGCGTCACCGCTTATTTCTTCGACCGCTCGGGCGCGCACATCCATACTGCGCGCGGTGATATCCTGATCGGCGCTGACGGCATCCATTCACGCGTTCGCGACACGCTGTTCCCGAACGAGGGACCGCCGTGCTGGAACGGCCTGATGCTATGGCGCGGTGCGCGCGATTGGCCGCTGTTCCTCACCGGCAAGTCGATGATCGTGGCCGGCGGCCTCAACGCCAAGGTGGTGATCTACCCGATCGCAGAGGGATCGAGCCCGGCGAGCCGTCTCACCAACTGGGCGGTGCTGGTGAAGGTCGGCGAGGGCAATGCCCCGCCGCCCCGGAAGGAAGACTGGTCGCGGCCCGGCCGGCGCGAGGAGTTGATGCCGCATGTCGCGCGCTTCTCGGTGCCCTATATCGACGTCAAGAGCCTGATCTCGGCAACGCCCGAGTTCTACGAATATCCGACCTGCGACCGCGATCCCTTGCCTTACTGGTCGTCCGGGCGCGTTACGCTGCTCGGCGATGCCGCGCATCCCATGTATCCGGTCGGCTCCAACGGCGCATCTCAGGCGATCCTCGACGCGCGCTGCCTTGCCGATGCGCTGGTGCGCGCCGAGCATCCGCGCCAGGCTTTGCTTGAATATGAGAAGAAGCGTCTGCCGATGACCGCTGACATCGTCCGCTCCAACCGGCGCGGCGGCCCCGAGGGCGTCATCGACGCCGTCGAGCAGCTTGCACCCGATGGCTTCGACAACGTCGACAACGTGCTGAGCTATTCCCAGCGCGAGGCGATCGTCCGCGGCTACGCCACCAAGGCCGGCTTCGCCGCAGTGCCGGGTCTGGCGGCGGTGCGCGCTTAAGACTCGCTGCTAGCCGCCGGGCGGCGGCGGCAGGAAGTGGATGTTGAACTCGGCGGCCATCGCCACCACGTCCTCCGGCTTCTGTTCCTTCATGTTGTGAAGGCCCCAGAACAGGTCGAACAGCTTGCGGGTCGGCGACACCCAGAACAGCACCTTTGCCGTCTGCTCCGACTTGTTGAAGATGCCGTGCGGCACGCCCATACCGAGGCGGATCAGATCGCCCGCGGTCGCCTGCGACTCCGAATTGCCGAGCATGAAGTCGAGCTTGCCCTCGAGCATGTAGAGATACTCATCCTGGTCGGGATGGATGTGCGGCGGCACGAATGTGCCCGGCGGCAATGTCGCGTGCCAGGAGAAGCTGTGCTCGGTATTGCTCTTCGGCACATAGGTCTGGCCGAGGATGTTCCAGGAAATGCCCTGAATCCCTTCATTGGCCCGTGTGATGCCGGTGATTTCGCTCTTCATTGCAGTCCTCCCGTAATGCGGTGCGGCTTAGTTTGCCGCCTTGCAGTCCTTGGCATAGCGGTCGCCATAGTTCTCGAAGACCTTCTGAACGATCTCGGTCTGGAACTTGCCGTCCGCACGCTTGGCGACCTTGGTCAGATAGAAATCCTGGATCGGATAGCCGTTGGTGTTGAACTTGAAGGCGCCGCGCAGAGAGGTGAAGTCGGCCTTCTTCAGCGCAGCCCCAACCGCATCCTTGTTCGAGAGATCGCCTTTCACGGCCTTGACCGCGCTGTCGATCAGCATCGCGGCGTCATACGCCTGGAAAGCGTAGGTGCCGGGCACGACGTTGTAGGCGGCTTCATAGGCCGCGACGAACTTCTTGTTCTGGGGATTGTCGAGATTGGGCGCCCAGTTCGCGCCGCCAAACATGCCGACGGCCGCATCCTGCTGTGCCGGTAAGGTCGATTCATCCACCGTGAAAGCCGAGAGCACCGGAATGCTGTCGGCAAGGCCAGCCTGCCGGTATTGCTTGACGAGATTGACGCCGAGGCCGCCTGGCATGAACGTGAACAGCGCATCGGGCTTCTGCGACGAGATCTTGGAAAGTTCCGGCTGGAAGTCCAGCGTGTTCAGCGGCATGTAGGATTCTTCGACGATCTCGCCCTTGTAGTCGAGCTTGAAGCCCGCCACCGAATCCTTGCCGGCCTGATAGTTCGGCACCATCAGATACATGCGCTTGTAGCCGCGATCCTGCGCCACCTTGCCGAGGATCTCGTGGACCTGGTCGTTCTGATACGACGTCACATAGAAGAACGGGTTGCAGTCCTTGCCGGCGAAAGTCGATGGCCCGGCGTTGGGGCTGATCAGGAACGTCTTGGACTCCGTAATGGGGCGGTGGATCGCCTGGAGGATGTTGGAGAAGATCGGGCCGACCACGAAGTCGACCTTGTCGCGCTCCAGAAGGCCCTTGACCTTCGTGACCGCTGCGTCGGGCTTCAACTCGTCATCGGCGACGATCACCTCGACATCTCGGCCGCCCATCTTGCCGCCGAGATCCTTCACGGCGAGTGCAAAGCCGTCGCGGACCTGCTGGCCAAGCGCGGCGGCGGGGCCCGACAGGGTCACGACCACGCCCAGCTTGATCTTCTCCTGGGCGAAGGAAGGGCTCACCGCGGTGCCGAGCAGCAGGGCGGCGGCGGCCAAGGTCGTTTGCGTCTTCATGATGTGTCCCCCGTGACGATCGGGCTTGCGCAGCAAGCCGCGTACTCCAATTCAAGCTTATGCCGATGATGGCGGCCGCGGCAAGCAAGCTCAAGGCGTGGCCATCCTGCGGGCAGTGCGCATGCAAGTGGCGCGCCAATTATTTGAAGCCTAAAGAAATTCGAGTGTGGTCGATTGTTGCAGCTTTAGGCTTGCGGCCGGGGCCGATTTATTTGAAGCTCAAAACGTTGGGGAATCCGTGCTGGCGCCAGGCCGGCCATGAGTGACTGCATCGAGATGCTCGATTCCGAGACCAAGGCCGTCGAGACGCCGGAGGACCACGCCGAAGAGCTTCGGCTGTGGCTGCGTTTGCTCACCTGCACCACCCTGATCGAAGGCGAAGTCCGTGGCCGCCTGCGACAGCGCTTCGACGTCACGCTGCCCCGGTTTGACCTGATGGCGCAGCTCGACAAGGCGCCCGATGGCATGACGCTGTCCGACGTCTCCAAGCGCATGATGGTGTCTAACGGCAACGTCACCGGCCTCGTCGAACGGCTGGTGGAATCGGGCCATCTCGACCGGCGCACCTCGGAGACGGACCGCCGCGTCCAGGTGATCCGCCTCACAAAGCTGGGTCGCGCCGAGTTTCGCAGGATGGCTGCGGAGCACGAGACCTGGATCGCCGATCTGTTCGCCGACCTGACCCCGAAGGACGTCCGCGAATTGATGCGGCTCCTGGCCAAGACAAAGGCGTCGGCGCAGAAATCGGCCGCTCGCCGCCGGCCGTAGTCCGCCAGCGGGGCACCCCGCCAGTCCCACCACCTTGCCGCAGGAAAATGCATGGGATGCCCAAAATCCGCTATTGCGCCGAATTGTTTTAAGCCTAAAATGTTTTCCAGATGATGCTGCCGGGTGCTTTCCATGCTGAAAGGAGCGTGCGATGGCCAACGCCGCTAAGGCTCAAGAGTCGGGCTCGTATGACGGCAACGCCGCGACAGCCCACGTCGATACATTCGCACGGCAGCATCTGCCGCCGCGCGAGTTCTGGCCCGAATTCATATTCACGCGGCCGGAGCTGCACTATCCGCCGCGATTGAACTGCGTCAGCTATTTTCTCGACCGCTGGGTCGAGCAGGGCCACGGCGACGCGCCGTGCGTCATCAGTCCGGCCGTCAGCTACACCTATCGCGAGCTGCAAGCGCTCGTGAACCGCATCGCCGACGTGCTGGTTCGCAAGCTTGGTCTCGTAACCGGCGGACGCGTGCTGCTGCGCTCCGCCAACAATCCGATGATGGTTGCGACCTATCTCGCGGTGATCAAGGCTGGAGGCATCGTCGTGGCGACCATGCCTCTGCTGCGCGCCAAGGAACTATCTTATCCGATCCAGAAGGCGGAGATTACACTCGCGCTCTGCGATGGAAAACTCTCGGAGGAGATGGAGAAGGCGAAAGCGGCGGCGCCCGGCCTCAAGCACGTGGTCTATTGGGGCAACGGCGCGTCGGACTCGCTCGAGGCGCTGATTGCTGATGCGAGCCCGGAGTTCAAGGCGGTCGATACCGCCGCCGATGACATCTGCCTGATTGCCTTCACGTCGGGTACGACGGGCGATCCCAAGGGCACCATGCATTTCCATCGGGATATGCTGGCGGTCTGCGACGGTTATGCGCACAACATCTTGAGGGCGGAGCAGAAGGATCGCTTCGTCGGTTCAGCGCCGCTCGCCTTTACCTTCGGCTTCGGCGGCGTGCTGTTTCCGATGCATATCGGCGCTTCCTTCGTCGTGCTGGAGAAGACGACGCCGGACGACATGCTGACGGCGATCGAGCAATACAAGACCTCGGTCTGCTTCACCGCGCCGACCGCCTATCGCGCCATGATGGGCAAGCTCGCGGGTCGCGACATCTCCTCGCTGCGCAAGTGCATTTCTGCCGGCGAGACCCTTCCCAAGCCGACATTCGATGCCTGGCTCAAGGCCACCGGCATCAAGCTGATGGACGGCATCGGTTCGACCGAGCTGCTGCACATCTTCATCAGCGCGACCGAGGACGAGATCCGTCCCGGTGCAACCGGCAAACCCGTGCCGGGTTACGAAGCAAAAATCGTCGATGACGACGGCAATGACCTGCCGCCGGGCACGATGGGGCGGCTCGCGGTGCGCGGCCCGACCGGCTGCCGCTATCTCGCCGACGAGCGGCAGCGCAAATACGTCCAGAACGGTTGGAACATCACCGGTGATACCTATCTGATGGATAGCGACGGCTACTTCTGGTACCAGTCGCGCTCAGACGACATGATCGTGTCAGCCGGGTACAACATCGCGGGCACGGATGTGGAGGCGGCGCTGCTGACGCATCCATCCGTAGTCGAGTGCGGCGTCGTCGGTGCGCCGGACGAGGCGCGTGGCATGATCGTGAAGGCCTATGTCATCGCCGCCCCCGGGGTGACGCCGGACGCTCAACTTGCAGCGGAGTTGCAGGAGCATGTCAAACGTGAGATTGCGCCCTACAAATATCCGCGCGCGATCGAGTTCGTGGCGCAACTGCCGAAGACCGAGACCGGCAAATTGAAGCGATTTGCCCTGCGGCAGCTGGCGCAGGCTGCAGCGACGTCCTCTGGCGTTGCGGCGGAATAAGAGAGGGATGAAGAATTGTCCGTGACGACGCCGAAAGGCCCGCATCTCGCGGTGCTGGCGACAGCAGCCGAGGACGAAACCGGCTCCAGGGCGCAGGTGCTCCAACCGTCCGGCTGGCCGCTACCGAAAGGCTATGCCAACGGCATGGCCGCCGAGGGACGCATCGTCGTCACCGGCGGCGTGATCGGCTGGGACACCGAGGAGCGTCTCGCGGACGGCTTTGTTGCGCAGGTGCGCCAAGCCCTGAGCAACATCGCCGAGATATTGGCGGAGGCGGGTGCGCGGCCCGAGCACCTCGTGCGCCTGACCTGGTACGTCGTCGACATGGACGAATACTTGGCGAACCTGAGGGAGCTCGGCAAGAGCTACCGTGCCACCTTCGGCGCGCACTATCCTGCGATGGCGCTGGTGCAGGTCGTCCGCCTCGTCGAGAAGGCGGCGCGCGTCGAGATCGAAGCCACCGCTGTCATTCCCCGCTAAGTCGCCTTCGGTTCGCGCCTAACTGGCCCTGGCGAGATCGTCGTCCTCGGGCGAATTCAGATAGACGCCCGATACGGTGTCGACCCAGCACAGATGGTCGTGCACCTTCTTGACGCCCTCGACGTTCTCCGCCGCGACGACGGCGGCCTGACGCGCGCGTTCCTCGGTGATGACGCCGCTCAGATGAACGATGCCGTCCCGGACGATGACATTCAGTCCGAACGGGCACCAGTCGTTTTTCTCCATGGTGTCGATGATACGGCCTCGAATGTGATCGTCGTCGGCCGTCGGATCCGGTACCTCGCGGGCGAGCCCCGCCACCGCCTGCAATAGATTCGCGCGCGAGACGATGCCGACGACCTTGTCGGCGCGCACCACCGGCAGCCGTTTTACGTTGTTCCGTTCCATGAGATCAACGATCTCCGCGAGTGCCGTATCCTCGGTGATGGTCACGACCGAGGCGGTCATCACCTCCGACACCTTGCGGCCATGTTCGTGGACGAAATCGCTGGCGGAGTTGCCGGGGCCGAGGATGAACCGCAGCCAGCGGCCTCGCTTGCGCCCGGTGCCGATTTCGCTGCGGCGGACGAAATCCCCCTCGGAGACCACGCCGACCAGCTTGCCGGCATCGTCGACCACGGCGAGGCCGCTGACGTGCCGCTTCAGCATGATGTTTGCCGCCTCGACGATGCTGGTGTGGGGGGCAACCGAGATGACCGATCGGGTCATGATCTGGTGGGCGCGCATGGGGAAGCTCCGCAAGTTCGCACGAATATCGATGTGTGGAGCTTAGTTCGCCGGCAGGAAGCTGATTTGACCCAAGTCAAGCTGGTCCGCCCTAATCCTCGGGCTCTGCATTCGGGGCGAGGTCGGACGAGCGGAACGGCTTGGCCTTGTCCAGTTTCCGGTAAGCGTTCGAGGCGGTCCGCAACAGCTTCTTTTGACGCTTCCGGTTGAGGAAGCGAATGCCCGCCTCTGGGACGGCCTCGTTCAGTGAAGCTGCCAGGGTTTGCCCTCGCGCATCGTCGTTCAATTGCCCGAGGGACTTCTGCGCCTTGCGCAATTGCTTGAGGATCGACTTCTGTTTGGTCAGCGATTCGTCCGCAAACAAATCCTCCAGCGATTCGATCGAATAGGTCAGCCGCTTGTTGAGGAGCCGCAGCTTGTGCCGTTTTCCGACGTCGAGCTTGCGGAGTTTCCGCGCCTTCCTGAGCAGCGTCGTTTCCCATTCCGTGAGCTGCGTCGTCGCGTGGTCGGCAAGCGGGCAGCGGCGCAATCGGATGGCTTCCTTGCTGCGCCGGGTCGACCAAGGACCGCTCTCGATCCAGGCCGAGGTCTGCTCGACAAGACGGCGATACCGCGCCGATTGCAGCGCGCGCGCCAGCAGGCGGTGGCTCTCGGCGCGCTTCTCGTCCCAATGCTGAAGCTCGGCGATCACGTCAAGCTCGCCCCCGCTCTCGGCGATAACTCGCTCGATCGCCACGTCGAGGTCGCGCACCACGCCGAGCTGGCTGTTCAGCCATTTCAATTCGGCCCAGACATTCGGCCGCAGGGCATCGTCGACCATGGGCGAGAAGAAGCGGATGGCGGTGCGCAGATGCGTCAGTGCGATCCGGATCTGATGCAGCGCCTCCGGATCGCCGTGGCAGGTGCCATCGTGCTGGGCGAGGACGGCATCGAGGTGACGGCGGGCGATGATCCGGAACGCGGTGTCGCAGGCCATGCCGGGGCTGAGGCGGCCGGGCAGAACATTGCGCCGCGCCGCAGGCTTGGCGCGAGCGGTCGCCATCGAACTCGTGGTGGGTCGCGCCATCCTAGCCCGCGCCAATCAGATTGCCTTATTTGCCCTCAGCGATTACGTCCCGGCAGTTCTGGAGCGTCTGCGCTTGTGTCCCGGATGCATCGATGGTCGCCCAACCGACATGGCCGATATTATAGTGCTCTTGCTGCGCGGCAACCTCTTGCGTGGCGTCGGACGCGTCGCCCCGGCGACCGCCGATTCGCGCCTTGCGGGTGGCGAGGTCGGCGACGAGGAATAGTCCATTGAGCGGTACGCCGCACTCGCGTGCCAGGGCGGCCATCTCGTCTCGCTCGGACTCACGCGCAAAGACGGCGTCGACGATTGCCGAATGGCCTTGCGCCAGAACCTGGCGGGCGCGCTGCATCAGCACCTCGTAGACCTGTGCCGTCACGTCAGGCCGGTACGTGGACGGCGGTAGCCGTTCGGTGTGTCCCACCTGAAACAGCTGCTTGCGAATGACGTCGCTGCGCAGCACGACGGCGCCCGGCTGTGGCGCCACGGCGGGCGCCAGCGCGCGCGCGAGCACGGATTTGCCGGTGCCCGACAGTCCGCCAACCGCGATCAGGCGGGGGGCGGGGGGATGAATCAAAGCCTGGGCGAGCTCGAAATAGCGGCGCGCCTCGCCGAGAGTGCCGGGGCCGTCGGCATCAGGCCGCCTCAGTCGCGCCAGCGCCACCTGCGCACGGATCGCCGCGCGAATGGACATGAACAGTGGCAGCGCCGCCAGGGCGTCGAGCGTTTCGCCGGGCGCCGTCATCAGATACTGGTTCAGGACGGCATTGGCCGCGACCGGCTGGTCATGGCGCAGCAGGTCCATCAGCGTGAAGGCAAGATCGTAGAGCACGTCCACGGTCGCCATCTGCGCGTCGAATTCGATCGCGTCGAACAGGACAGGCTGCCGGTCGATCAGCACGATATTGGCAAGATGCAAATCGCCGTGACAGCGGCGCACGAAGCCGTGGCGCGCGCGTTCTTCCAGTGTAGTGCGGACGCGCAGGAATGCCTGATGCGAGGCTTCGCAGAGTTGCTCGATCTGGGCTGCTTCGAAATGATCGCCATTGAGCAGCCCGGTGCTGTTGCCATCGATCAGCTCAGGAATGGAGGCAATCCATGCGGCGCCGTCCGCGACGGGCGCTCTCGCATGCGATGCTGCGATCGCATCCGCGATGGCCGGGGCGAGCTCTGCATCCAGCGGGCCGGTTTTGGCCACATGGTCCAGCGTCCGGTTTTCGTCGAAGCGGGACATGTCGACCGCATACTCGATCGGCCGGCCGCCACCGTCGATCTCGATCGATCCATCCGGCTCCTCCGTGATCGCCACGACGCGGTGATAGATTTGCGGCGCGAGTGGCTGGTTGATCCTGATCTCCTCTTCGCAGGCCGCCTTGCGCTTTTCGAGCGTCGAATAGTCGAGGAATGGAAATATGACAGCCCGCTTGATCTTCAGCGCGCGTGTCCCGTCCAGAAGCACCGAGGCTGCGTGCGTGTCGATCCGCTTCGCGCCGGGACGCGCGCTCAGCGCCTGGAAGACCCGTTCCTGGGTTGCAGAATCGTCCGTCATCTCTGCGAGCATATCCAGATGCATCGGCGGTGAGGCAGCAGGCTAACTCCTAGAGGCGGATCGGGGCCAGTCCTTGACATCGGTCAAAGCCTGTCGTCGGCTGGCTGCGCGGTGTTCCCGCCTTGAGGAGGATCAAGCTTCCCGGCGAAAGGTGGCTTATCCTGACCAGTAAGGAGAAACCCGATGCCCATGATGCCCATCAAGGATGTCTTTCTGCCGCTTGTCGGCCAGCCGCGCGGGCCGGCCCTCGCTGCGATCGCGACATGCGTGGCTGTCGCCGCCGACCTCGGCGCCAGGATCACCGCGCTCGCGCTCGAGGAAGATGTTTTCGCGCGGCCGACGGTCATCAGCCCTGGCGATCTGGATTCCGCGGAGGCGAGCGGTTCGCGTGAGGTAAGCGACGTGCAGCAACTCCTCAACGCCTTCACCAATGCAGCCTCCCGCGCCAACATTCGCGCCCAAAGCCGATCGGGTAAGGTGCCGGCGGACCAGATCGCGTCGATCCTGGCCGAGCATGCGCGCTTCAGCGATCTGACGCTGGTCCCCGTGAGGCCGCATGACAGCCGAACGGAGCGCATCATCGAAACGCTCCTGTTCGAATCCGGCCGGCCGCTGCTGCTTTGCCCGGAACAGTATGTGGACGAGCTGCGACCGGAGTTCGAGAACGTCATGATCGCCTGGGATCACTCCGCCCGTGCCGCGCGGGCCGTCGGCGACGCGCTGCCTATTCTTCAGGCTGCGGCATCCGTCCGGGTGGTCACGGTGGCGGACGACAAGGCCGATGCGGTCGTGCAATCCGGAACCGCGCTCGTCGACCATCTGAGGGAACACGGGGTCTACGCCTCGTTCGAAACGACGAAGGGCGGCGGCAGCTCGATCGGCAAGGTGCTCGGAAGCTGGGCGAATTCCCATGCCATGGATGCGATCGTGATGGGCGCCTACCATCATTCACGCCTGAACGAGATCGTCTGGGGTGGTGTGACAAAGACCGTCATTGGCCAGCCGCCGTGCTGGGTTATGATCTCGCACTAGGCGCATCGCCAGTTTATCGGCCGATCGTCAACCATCGGAACCGCCAACGACCGGGCGCATATGCTTCCATGTCAACCTATCGCTTGAAGAATCTGCTGTCGCCGCGTTCGGTTGCGCTCGTCGGCGCGAGCGCCCGCCCGGTCTCGGTTGGACGCGCCGTTCTCGAGAACATTCACAAGGCCGAGTTCAAGGGTCGGTTCGGCCTCGTCAATCCGCGCCACGCCGAGATCGGCGGCATCGCTGCGGTGGGCAGTCTGGACAGGTTGGACTTCGTGCCCGAGCTCGTGGTCATCACCGCGCCGGCGCGAGAGGTTCCCGGCATCATCGACCAGGCCGGACGTCGCGGCTCGGCCGGCGCGCTGATCGTCTCGGCGGGCCTCGGTCACGGACCGGGATCCCTGCACGAGGCCGCGATCACTGCGGCACGCAAATACGGGATGCGGCTGATTGGGCCGAACTGTCTCGGCATCATGATGCCCGGCGTCAGCCTCAATGCCAGCTTTGCCGCGCACATGCCGGGGGCGGGCAACCTCGCGCTGATCTCGCAGTCCGGCTCGATCGCGGCCGGAATGGTGGATTGGGCTGCGCAGCGCGGCGTCGGGTTCTCCGGCATTGTCACGATCGGCGATCAGATCGACGTCGATATTGCCGACCTGCTCGACCATTTCGCGATGGATCACAAGACTCGCGCGATTCTGCTCTATATCGAGGCCATCAAGGACGCGCGCAAGTTCATGTCGGCGGCGCGGGCCGCGGCGCGCGTGAAGCCGGTCGTCGTGGTGAAGTCCGGCCGCATGGCGCAGGGTGCCAAAGCGGCGGCAACCCATACGGGCGCGCTCGCCGGCGCCGACGCCGTCTATGATGCCGCGTTCCGCCGTGCGGGCGTCCTGCGAGTCTCCGATCTGCGCGAGCTGTTCGATTGCGCCGAGACGCTCGGTCGCGTCGAGCCGCCGGCGGGAAAGCGTCTCGCCATCCTCACCAATGGCGGCGGCATCGGTGTCCTGGCCGTGGATCGGTTGGTGGACCTTGGTGGAATCCCGGCGTCCATCTCGGCCGCGACGCGCAAGAGCCTCGATGCGGTGCTGCCGCCGACCTGGTCCGGTTCGAATCCCGTCGACATCGTCGGTGATGCCGATGCATCGCGCTACGCGGCGGCGCTGGAGGTGCTGCTCGCGGACCCTGATAATGATGCCGTCCTCGTCCTCAACGTGCAGACCGCGGTCGCCCCGGCGGCCGACATCGCCGCGACCGTGACCGAGCTCGTCGGCAAATATCGCGAGCAGCAGCGCCGATGGGCGAAGCCCGTGCTGGCGGCTTGGGTCGGAGCCGATCAGAACATCATTCAGGCGCTCTCCGGCGCGGGCATTCCGAATTATCCGACCGAAGATGATGCGGTGCGCGGCTTCATGCATCTCGTGAGGCATCGCGAGGTCGTAGAGGAGCTGAGCCAGGTTCCTCCCGCGATGCCCGACACGTTCGTGCCTGACGCCCGGGCTGCCAGGCAGATCGTCGCCGCTGCGATCGCGGACGGCCGCAAATGGCTCGATCCCGTCGAGATCAAGCACCTGCTCGGAGCCTATGATATCGCGATGGTACCGACCCGTGCCGCGACCGATGTCGAGCAGGCCGTCGCCTACGCCAGCGAGATGTTCGCGCAAGGCGTCACGGTCGTGCTGAAGATCATGTCGCGCGACATTGTCCACAAATCGGACGTCGGCGGCGTCGTCCTCAATCTGACCACGCCGGAGGCCGTGCGCGCGGCTGCCACCGACATTCTCGCGCGGGCGAGGAAGCTCCGTCCCGAAGCCCGCATCGAGGGCGTCATCGTGCAGGCGATGGTCGTCAAGGCGAAGGCGCGTGAGCTGATCCTGGGTCTTGCCGACGATCCCACCTTTGGCACCGTCGTCGTCTTCGGCCGGGGCGGGACGGCGGTCGAGATCATCAACGACAAGGCACTGGCGCTTCCGCCGCTTGATCTGCAGCTCGCCCGCGACCTGATCGGCCGCACGCGCGTATCACGGCTGCTGAAGGCCTATCGCGACGTACCCGCGGTCGAGCCGGACGCCGTCGCGCTGGTGTTGGTCAAGCTCGCCCAGATGGCCGCTGACATTCCCGAGATCCGTGAATTCGACATCAACCCACTGCTTGCGGACGAGACCGGCGTGACGGCGGTCGACGCCCGCGTCGCGGTGGGGCCGCCGCAGCGCAAATTCGCTGGCTCCGGCCCGGCCAACTTCGCCGTCCGGGCCTATCCGTCGCAATGGGAGCGCCGGCTGGCGCTCAAGGACGACTGGCGCATCTTCGTACGGCCCTTGCGTCCCGAGGACGAGCCGACCATCCACGAATTCCTGCGTCACGTCACGGCGCACGATCTCCGCCTGCGCTTCTTCGCGCCGATGAAGGAGTTCACCCACGAGTTCATCGCGCGCCTGACCCAGCTCGACTATGCGCGCGCAATGGCCTTCATCGCATTCGACGAAGCCACCAACGAGATGGTGGGTGTCGTTCGGCTCCATTCGGACTCGGTCTATGAGAGCGGCGAATATGCGATCCTGCTGCGGTCGGACCTCAAGGGCAGGGGGCTCGGATGGGCGCTGATGCAGTTGATCATCGACTATGCGAGGTCGGAGGGTCTGAAGACCATCTCGGGTGATGTCCTCAGGGAGAACACCACAATGCTTGAGATGTGCCGCCAGCTCGGTTTCGACGTGAAGCCGGATTCGACCGAGCCCGACCTCTGTGACGTCAGGCTCAAGCTCTGAGCGTTCCGATCACGAGTGCGCTTCGCGCGATGCGGCCGCTTCCGTGGCCGTTTTCCGCAGACTCTTGACGATGATCGCGATCAGCGGCACCAGCACCGGCACAATCGTGCTGAGCGGATGATGGACCGCGCCTGACACCTAGCCCGGAGGCGCGGGCGCGCTTGATTTGCGTCAAGGGAGGGCGCGCGCTCCTGGTCTTGAGACAGGTCAACCCGGCCGCCACACGCAGGCCTAAAAATGCCGGCTGAATGGGGACCGATTGTCCCGATGAGGTGGAAGCGTGAACTCCGAACCGCTGTTGCTGGCAACGCCCTCCGGCGATGTGCTGAAATTGCGCCCGGAAGGGCCGTGGACGGCAGCCAACGTGTCGGCGCTTGAAACGCTGTCCCGTTCGGTCGGGGCCGATGTCGATCGATCCAGCGCCGTGACGCTGGACATGTCCGGCGTCAGTGCGCTCGACACGCTCGGCGCCTGGGTGTTGGAGAAGCTGTCGCGACGGGCCGCATCGTCCGGCAGATCGGCAGAATTCGTCGGCGTTGCCGATCATTTCAGCGGCCTGATGGACGAGGTGCGTCAGGTCAACCGCCACCCCCCGGCGGTTGCGGCCGCGCCAAACCCGGTTCTGCTCAGGCTCGGCGATCTCGGCAAATCCACGGTTGGCGCGCGCGAAGACGTCACGATCTTTCTTCAAATGCTGGGTGCATTGTTCATCGCCGTAATCGGCGTGCTGCGCCGGCCACGCTCGCTGCGGCTGACATCGCTTGTCTATCAACTCTACCGGATCGGCTGGCAGGCCATTCCGATTGTCGTTCTCATTACCTTCCTGATCGGTGCCATCATCGCCCAGCAGGGGTTCTTTCATTTCCGCAGGTTCGGTGCGGAGTCCTACACTGTCGACATGGTCGGCATCCTGGTGCTGCGCGAGCTGGGTGTGCTGATCGTCGCCATCATGGTCGCCGGCCGGTCCGGGAGCGCGTACACCGCCGAGCTCGGCTCGATGAAGATGCGCGAGGAGATCGACGCGCTCTCGACCATGGGCCTCGATCCCGTCCATGTCCTGATACTGCCGCGAGTAGCAGCCCTCGTCATCGCGCTGCCGATCCTCGCGTTCATTGGGGCGGTTGCGGCGCTCTATGGCGGAGGACTGGTCGCGCAATTCTACGGCGGCATGGCACCGGCGATCTACATCGCGCGGCTGCATGAGGCCATCTCGGTCACCCATTTCGAGGTCGGCATCCTGAAGGCGCCCTTCATGGCGCTGGTGATCGGGATCGTCGCCTGCAGCGAAGGATTGCGCGTGAAGGGCAGCGCGGAATCGCTCGGGCGGCAGACAACCACGTCGGTGGTGAAGTCGATCTTCCTGGTGATCGTGCTCGACGGCCTGTTCGCGATCTTCTTTGCTTCGATCGGAATGTGACGATGGACGAATCGCAAGAGGTATTGGCGATCCGCGTTCGCGACCTCGTGGTCGGCTTCGGCCGCCAGACCGTGCTCGACCATCTGTCGCTCGACGTCCGCCGAGGCGAGATCCTCGGGCTCGTCGGCGCGTCCGGTGGCGGCAAGTCGGTCTTGATGCGCACCATCATCGGCCTCATCCCGCGTCAGGGCGGGAGCATCGAAGTGATGGGACGGCCGATCGGTGGCCGCACCGAAGGCGCGGCCACGACGTGGGGCATTTTGTTCCAGCAAGGTGCGCTGTTCTCCTCGCTGACGGTTCGTCAAAACGTGCAGTTTCCGCTCCGCGAAAATCTCGTGCTGTCGCAGGAGCTGATGGACGAGATTGCCATCGCCAAGCTCGAGATGGTCGGGTTGCGAGCGCAGGACGCCGACAAATATCCGTCCGAGCTCTCGGGCGGCATGACCAAACGCGTGGCGCTGGCCCGCGCACTCGCGCTCGATCCGCCGATCCTGTTCCTGGACGAGCCGACCTCCGGTCTCGACCCGATCGCCGCCGGCGATTTTGACGCGCTGATCGGGACGCTGCAGAAGACCCTCGGCCTCACCGTGTTCATGGTCACCCATGATCTTGCGAGCCTCACCACAGTCTGCGACCGCGTCGCCGCGCTCGCCGACGGCAAGATCGTGGCGATCGGCCCGATGCACGAATTGCTGCAATCCGAGCATCCCTGGGTGCGCGCCTATTTCCACGGCAAGCGCTCGCAGATGCTGCAACACCAGATGAGATGAGACATGGAAACCCGCGCTCCCTACGTGCTGATCGGCAGCTTCGTGCTGGCCGCGATCCTCGCGGTGTTCGGCTTCGTCTATTGGCTGAACAACACGGGCGGCATCGGGCCGCGCGCGAACTATCATGTGCAATTCCAAGGTCCGGTGCCAGGTCTGCTGGTCGGCGCCGGCGTCCTGTTCAACGGTATCCGGGTCGGCGAGGTGACGCAGATCGGCCTCGCGGCGGACAATCCGCGCTTCGTCAATGCGACGATCTCGGTTGCCTCGACGACACCCGTGCGTACCGACACCAAGGTCGGGCTCGATTTCCAGGGGCTGACCGGCGTGCCAGTGGTGACGCTGGAGGGCGGCATGACCGTCGCCAAGGCCGGCGAGCCCGTGACCCTCATCGCCGAGGCCGGTGCAGGCCAGAGCATGACGCAGGCTGCGCGCGATGCGCTGCGACGGGTCGATACCGTGCTGGAGGACAATTCCGGTCCGCTGAAGGACACCATCGCGAACCTCAAGACATTCTCCGACGGCCTCGCGCGCAATACCGGCAAAATCGACGGTATTCTGGCAGGCCTCGAAAAGATGACCGGCGGCGGGACGCCGGCCCAGAAGATCACCTATGACCTGCGCACGCCGCAGAATCTTGGGCTGGCCGGCAAGACGCTTTCGGCATCACTGGCGATTCCCGAGCCGACCGCGGTCGCGATGCTCCAGACCCAGCGGATGCTGTTTGCACCCAGCGGGGATAATGCGGGCTTTGCCGAATTCCTCTGGGCCGACAGCATTCCGAAGCTGGTGCAGGCGCGGCTGATAGACAGTTTTGAGAATTACGACATCGCCCACGCGCCGTTGCGCACAAGCGAT
This sequence comes from Bradyrhizobium sp. S3.7.6, assembly GCF_054061875.1. Taxonomy (NCBI): domain Bacteria; kingdom Pseudomonadati; phylum Pseudomonadota; class Alphaproteobacteria; order Hyphomicrobiales; family Nitrobacteraceae; genus Bradyrhizobium; species Bradyrhizobium sp. S3.7.6. The sequence goes on from NZ_JBSSEQ010000001.1 coordinate 3,322,753, forward strand.
CTCGGGCAGGCGGACTACCAGCTCCTGATCGACATCAGGCGCTTCCGGATCGCCACGGAAGGCGAGGCTCGGGTCGAGATCGGACTGTCGGCACGCATCGTCGACAAGAACGGCAAAGTGGTCGCGTCGCGCCTCGTCGAGACCAGCGAGAAGCTTGATAAGGTCGAGCCGGCCGCAGCGGTCGCAGCGTTCGACACAGCTTTCGCCCGCATTGCAAAGGAGCTGATCGGCTGGACGGTGCAGGCGGTCTAGCAACAACACAAGACGGCCATGCCCGCCAAAATTGATCTGGGTCAATCGGCTTTGGCGCAGTGCAGTAAAATGCAGCCCGCGCGGTGGGCTCGCCCTGATGCGGGGCAGCCGGTGCTTGGAGCGGTAGATGAAGACTTCCGTGGTGACGATCGAGCCGAACGGGCATTTCTGCAGCGATTGTGCGGTCCGCGACTTCGCGGTGTGTTCGTCGCTGGACCCGGCCGAGCTCAGGGAATTCGAGCATCTGGGACGCCGCGTCCTCTTTGAGGGGGGCGAGACCGTCTTCTCCGAGGAGGACACCACGACCTCGTTCTACAATCTCCTCGACGGCGTCATGCGGCTCTACAAGCTGTTGCCGGACGGTCGGCGGCAGATCGTGGGATTTGCGTTACCAGGCGATTTCCTGGGGATGAATATTTCCGGCCGTCACAATTTTTCGGCCGATGCGATCGGTGGCGTCACACTGTGCCAGTTCGCAAAGGCGCCCTTCGGCCGGTTCGTCGAGAGCCGGCCGCATCTGCTCAGGCGGATCAACGAGCTGGCGATTCGCGAGTTGAGCCAGGCGCGCGACCACATGGTCCTGCTCGGCCGCCGATCGGCGGACGAGAAAGTTGCGACGTTTCTGCTCGCCTGGCGCGAGCGGCTATTCTCGCTGAAGGGGGCGTCGGACACGGTTCAGCTGCCGATGAGTCGTCAGGACATCGCCGATTATCTCGGCCTGACCATCGAAACCGTCAGTCGCACTTTCACCAAGCTGGAGCGACATGGGGTGATCGAGATCGTTCAAGGCGGCATCAGCCTGCTCGATCCGGCGAAGGTCGAGGCCTTAGCTGCGGCCTGATCCGGCGCTCGCCAATTTTGATCCCAATCAATGACGGCGGTCGTTCGCCGCCAATAATGCCCAAATAACAGGGGAGGGCATCATGCCGACTGACGCACTGCTGGTGACGATCGCTGTCGTGGTCGTTTTTGTCACATTCGCCGGGGCTTTGGCATGGGCAGACCGGCAAACCAGCGCAGGTCGGCCCGATTCGGGCGCCCGGCACTGACAGTCCTGAGATCACAATCGCGTTTTACCATGCTTGCCGCGGAGGCTTCCACGGCCGGCTCGCGGCCGTTCGGCAGCGCCTCAACGCAATGGTGCGCGCGATAGCTGCAACTCTGCATCGACCGGGACACAATGGCTCATCCCCCGGATGCCGCCTCGGCGCCGGACCGTGGCATTTTCGCCGTATTTGGCTCAAACCCTGCACATGCTTTCTGGTTGAAAAGCCTGCTAACGTTGACTACGCAGGAACTCCAGTGCCTCGCAGTCTTAGGAGCCCAGCGGCGTGCCTCAGGACAAGACCGGCGACCCCCGACAAGCTGCGGGCAACAAATTATCGGTCCTGCGCAAGCACCCGATCTTCGCGGATCTAGAGCCGGATGCGCTCGATCAGCTCTGCCGCTACGCCAAGCACACCACGGTGAAGCGCGGTGCGACGATCGCCGCCAAGGGCGATCCCGGCAACAACCTGTTCGCGGTGATCACGGGAACAGTGAAGATTTCCTCTTCATCGCCAGATGGAAGGAACGCTATTCTCAATCTGATCGGTCCTGGAGAAATCTTTGGCGAGATCGCGGTTCTCGATGGCGCGCCGCGCTCGGCCGACGCGACTGCCAACACCAATTGCGAACTCTACATCATCGACCGCCGGGACTTCCTGCCATTCGTGAAGAGCCAGCCGGCGCTGGCGATGAAATTCATCGAGCTGCTTTGCGCGCGCCTGCGCTGGACCAGCCAGCAGGTCGAGCAGGTGATCCTGCAAAATCTGCCGGGCCGGCTTGCGAGCGCGCTGCTCGGTCTCACCGAAGAGCGCAAGTTCGACTCCGGCAGCGGCACGCTCGCCATCACGCAGCAGGAGATCAGCGAGATGGTGGGGATGACGCGCGAGAGCATCAACAAGCAATTGCGCGCCTGGGCCGGCCGCAACTGGGTCCGTCTCGAGCATGGCGCCATCGTCGTGCTGGATACCGATGCGTTGCGCGACCTCGCCGCGAGCGGCCTCGACGGCGAGTGAGGCCTCAGACCGGATTGTCGACGATGGCGACCGCTCGGGTCCACCCTGCGGACGCTCGCTCGATCTTTACCGGGAAGCATGAGATCGTGAATCCGGTCGACGGCAGCTTGTCGAGATTGTGCAGCTTCTCGAGATGGCAATAGCCGATGTGTCGTCCCGCCTTGTGACCTTCCCAGATCAGGCCGGCATCTTTTGTTTCGGCATATTTCTTCGCGGTGTAGACGAACGGCGCGTCCCAGCTCCAGCCGTCGGTGCCGGTCAGCCGCACGCCGCGTTCGAGCAGGTACATGGTGGCCTCATAGCCCATGCCGCAGCCGGAGTTGACATAATCGGCCTGGCCGAATTTGGCGCCGGCGCCGGTGTTGACGACCACGATCTCCAGCGGCGACAGCGTGTGCCCGATCCGTTTCAGCTCCTTCTCGACATCGTCGGCAGTCACCACGTGCCCATCGGGCAGGTGGCGGAAGTCGAGCTTCACGCCGGGCTGCAGGCACCATTCGAGCGGCACCTCGTCGATCGTCCATGACCGCTCGCCGCGATTCATGGTCGGATGGAAGTGCCAGGGCGCGTCGAGATGCGTGCCGTTGTGGGTGGACAGCGAGACCTGCTCGACCGCCCAGCCCTGGCCATCCGGCAAATCCTCCGCCTTGAGGCCGTCGAAGAACTGCAGCATGCGGGACAGGCCCTGCTGGTGATCAATATACTGGATCGTCGGGTGATTGCCCGGCGGATCGGCCGTTACGTCGTTTCTGAGCGGCACGGAAATATCGATCAGCTTCCGCGGCATGGGCATTTCCTCGCGATGTTCCGTTTCGGCGCATCTTGGGCGGGCTCTCCCTGTGGCGTCAAGTAACGCCCCGGTGCAGGCGATTTCGGAAAAACGGGGCCATTGGCCGGTCGCGCCCTCGAAGTGATGCATGACCGATCGATGCAACTCCAGCATTGATCGATGCCGCATTTGGCTTGGACTCAGAATGCCGCCCGCCCTAGGGACGACGTTGGCGACATCGCGCTGATCAGCGCGCATCGCACAAGGATGGGGCGACCGTCACGTCTGCACCTCCAAGCCGCAACCAATAGCGGTCGATTCTAAAACCAGAGGAACGTCCATGGATATGACGAGCATCGTCACCTCCCGTCCGGCATTGGCCGACGGCGAGGCGGGATTAAAGGGAAGCCGGCACCTGCCGCGCAAGTCCCCGCCGGAGAGGGCGCGATGAAGCTCGCACCTTTCCTCGCCGTGATCATCCACCAGTCAAATCCGCTCGACTCCGCCGCGCAATCCTACCAAGGTGGTGCGTTTGTAACGCTTGACTTTACACCTGAAGTGGAGCGACCCAAGGCGGCCTGCAGAATCGGCCCAACAACGACATAATCAACTCAGGAGGAAGCCCAGATGAAGACACTCACCGGCATCATCGCAGCCGCCGTACTGGCGGTCTCAGCGCCGTTGGCGACCGCGCGCGATTTCCGCTCGGCCGACATCCACCCCACCGATTATCCGACCGTCGAGGCCGTCAGGTTCATGGGCAAGCAACTCGCGACGGCGAGCGGCGGCAAGCTCGGCGTGAAGGTGTTTCCCAATGGAGCTCTGGGCTCCGAGAAGGACACCATCGAGCAGCTGAAGATCGGCGCCCTCGACATGATGCGGATCAACGCATCGCCATTGAACAACTTCGTGCCTGAAACCATCGCGTTGTGCCTGCCCTTCGTCTTCCGCGACACGCAGCACATGCGCACCGTCCTTGACGGACCGATCGGCGACGAGATCCTCGCAGCTATGGAGCCCGCTGGCCTGGTCGGGCTTGCCTATTACGACAGCGGCGCCCGCTCCATCTACACCGTCAAGGCGCCGGTCAAGTCGCTCGCCGACCTCAAGGGCCTGAAGATCCGCGTCCAGCAGTCCGACCTCTGGGTCGGCATGATCCAGAGCCTTGGTGCCAATCCGACGCCGATGCCGTATGGCGAAGTCTACACAGCCCTCAAGACGGGCCTCGTGGATGCAGCCGAGAACAACTGGCCCTCCTACGAGTCCTCGCGCCACTTCGAGGCCGCCAAGTTCTACAACGTCACCGAGCACTCGCTCGCGCCGGAAGTTCTCGTGATGTCCAAGAAGGTCTGGGACACGCTGAGCAAGGAGGATCAGGCGATGATCCGCAAGGCGGCCAAGGAATCGGTGCCCGTCATGCGCAAGCTCTGGGACGAGCGTGAGCAGGCCTCGCGCAAGACCGTCGAGGCCGCCGGCGTTCAGGTCGTCACGATCGCCAAAAAGGCGGAATTCGTCGACGCGATGAAGCCGGTGTACGACAAGTTTGCCGGTGACGAAAAGCTGAAGGGCCTCGTCAAGCGGATCCAGGACACGAAGTAAGACCACAGCGTCGGGTCCGGCGTCGCCGCGAGGCGGGCGCCGGACCCTCGCGAAGGGGACGCGCAAGGAGACGCCGATGACAGACCCACATGTCGCAAGCCACGAGCAGGAGGTAACCGGCCGACCGTCGACCGGCTTGCTGTCGCGGATCAATGCCGTCGTTGCTCGTCTCGGCATGTATCTGTCCGTGACCGGCCTGCTCGTCATCGTCACCATCGTGTTCTACCAGGTGTTCGGACGTTACGTGCTCAATTCCAGCCCGACCTGGACGGAGAACCTTGCGCTGGTCCTGATCCTGTATGTCACGCTGATCGGCGCCGCCGTCGGCGTTCGCGACGCCGGACATATCGGCATGGACAGTTTGCTGGTGATGCTTCCGGATCATCTGCGCGAGAAGATCGAGCTCGTGATCCACGTTCTGGTGGCCGTGTTCGGCATTGCGATGGCCTACAACGGCTGGATCCTCGGAGCGTCGGTCGGGACCGTGAAGATCCCCAATCTCGGGCTCCCCGAGGTCATCCGCTATGTCCCGCTAATCGCCTCCGGCGTCCTGATCGTCTCCTTTTCAATCGAGCACATCATTGCGCTCCTGCGCGGCGAAGAGGTCGTCCCCTCATGGAACTGATCATCCTCGGCGCAACCTTCTTCGGCTTCCTGATCCTCGGCGTGCCCGTCGCCTTCGCGATCGGTCTCTCCGCGATCTGCACCATCCTCTACGAAGGCCTGCCGGTCGCAGTCATCTTCCAGCAGATGATGTCGGGGATGAACATCTTCTCCTTCCTCGCCATTCCGTTCTTCGTCTTCAGCGGTGAGCTCATGCTGCATGGCGGCGTTGCCGACAAGATCGTGCAGCTCGCCAAGAATCTCGTTGGGCACATCCGCGGCGGGCTCGGGATGTCGAACGTCGTCGCCTGCACGCTGTTCGGCGGCGTCTCCGGCTCGCCCGTGGCCGACGTGTCGGCGATGGGCGCGGTGATGATCCCGATGATGAAAAAGGAAGGGTTCGACACCGACTACGCCGTCAACGTCACCACCCACGCTTCGCTGGTCGGAGCGCTGATGCCGACCAGCCACAATATGATCATCTATGCGCTCGCTGCGGGCGGCAAGGTCTCGATCGGCGCGCTGATCGCGGCCGGCCTCCTGCCGGCGCTCGTGTTGATGGTATGCATGCTGGTTGCCGCCTACGCGGTGGCGGTGAAGCGCGGCTATCCGGCCGGCAAGTTCCCGGGCTGGGCCGAGGTTTTCCGCTCGTTCGCAGCCGCGCTGCCCGGACTTCTGATCGTCGGCATCATCCTGGCGGGCATCCTGTCCGGTGTCTTCACCGCAACTGAGTCCGCTGCCGTCGCGGTCACCTACACGATCCTGCTGACCTTCTTCATCTACCGCACCATGACCCTGCCGAACTTCCTGCGGGCTGCAGCCAAGGCGGTGAAGACGACGGGCGTGGTGCTGCTGCTGATCGGCGTCTCCACCATGTTCCAGTATTTGATGGGGCTCTACGAAGTCGCCGACTTCGCCGGCGACTTGATGAGCAAGGTGTCCTCGCAGCCCTGGGTCATCTTCCTGCTCATCAACGTCATCCTGTTCGTGCTCGGCACGTTCATGGACATGGCGGCGACCATCCTGATCTGCACCCCGATCTTCCTGCCGATCGCGATGAAGGCGGGCATGGACCCCGTGCAGTTCGGCATGCTGATGCTGATCAACTGCGCGCTGGGGCTGAACACCCCGCCGGTCGGAACGACGCAATTCGTGGGCTGCGCCATCGGCGGCATCTCGGTGGGCGCGGTGATGCGCACCATCCTGCCGTTCTATGCTGCCCTGATCGCAGCTCTGATGTTCGTGACCTACGTCCCCGCGTTCTCGCTGTGGCTGCCCCGCCTGCTGATGGGCTACAAGGGATAGCAGCAACAGGGAGAATCCGTTCGTGACTGACTATCGCAAGCTCTTCGATCTCACCGGCAAGACCGCCGTGGTGCTCGGCGCCGCCTCGGGCATCGGCAAATCGTCGGCCGAGGCGCTGGCCGGGCTCGGCGCCCGCGTCGTTTGCGCAGATCGTGCGCTTGACGCCGCCGAGGCGACGGCAGCCGGAATTCGCGATAAGGGCGGCTGGGCGGAAGCAGCTAGCTGCGACGCCGCGAGCGCTGCGGAAGTCCATGCGCTCGCCAAGATCGTGATGCAGAAATTCTCGCGGCTCGACATCGCCGTGACGACGCCCGGGCTCAACATCCGCAAGACCATCCTCGACTACACCGAGGAGGATCTCGATCGCGTCCTCAACCTCAACGTCAAGGGCACCGTCTGGTTCTTCCAGGCCTTCGGCCGCATCATGGTCGAGCAGAAGGGCGGCAGCATCATCGCCTGCTCCTCGGTGCGCGCGGTGACCATCGAGCCCGGTCTTGGCGTCTACGGCTCGACCAAGGCGGCGATCGGCCTCCTGGTGAAGGGTTTTGCTTCAGAGGTCGGCCACGCTGGCGTCCGCGTCAACGCGATCGCGCCGAGCATCGCGGAGACCGCGCTGACAGGCCCGTTCAAGCAGCGGCCCGACATCTACAATCTCTACGCCGGCCACACCGTGTTCAACCGCTGGAGCAGTGCCGACGAGGTCGCGACGGCGGTCGCCTACCTCGCTTCGGATGCCGCGAGCTATGTCAGCGGCAGCACGCTGTTCGTCGATGGCGGCTGGACCGCGGTCGATGGGCCGCCGACCGGTCTCACCCAGTTGCACAAATAGGGCGGCCGTCGGCACCTAGCCGGTAAAGCCCATGCTCCGGCGCAGCTCCTTCCGGTCTGCGCCGGTCAGCAGAGCGATCAGCGCGGCGGCTTCTGTCGGATGTGCGGCCCGCGCGGTCACGCCGGCCGTGTACATCGTCACGAGCTCGCAGCCCGGCGGCAGCGACCCCGACAGCGCGATGCCGTCGGTCGCGATGATCTCGGTCGCCTGGGTGCATCCGATCGGCCGGGTTGCGGTGGATGCAGCAAGCTCGCGCATCGCGGTCGCGCCGTTCGGAAAGATCTTGAGACGCGATGCGACCTCATAGGCGATCCCAAGCTGATCAAGCACTTTTGCGACATGCTGTCCCGCGGTCGAGGCTTTGGTGTCCGGAACGTAGATGGCATCCGCGGATCGCAGCACCTCGCGGAGATCGGCTTCAGTCTTCACCGTGACTTTCGGATCGCGGTTGCGGACCGCCAGCGCGGTCTCGACCCGGCCGATATCTGCGATCGAGGAGGGGACGACGAGCTTCTCCGCGGCGAGCTTCGCAAGGAGCGCCTGCGTCAGGATCACGAGATCCGCCGGGGTGCTGGCGCGCAGCTTGTCGGCCATGATGCCGACCGCGCCGAACTCGCCGTCGATACTGAGGCCGGTCTGCACCTTGAAGGGCTCGTTGAGGCCGCGCACCAGGCCTTGCGCCGCGCCGCCGCTCAAAATGGTCACTGTCGTCACGATGCAAGCTCCATGGCTGCGATGATCCTGTCGCGCGTGATCGGCAGGTCGCGTACGCGCACGCCGAGGCAATCGTAGACCGCATTGGCGATCGCCGCCGTCACGGGACCGTGCGCGGCCTCACCGGCGCCGACCGGCTCGATCTCCGGCCGCTGGATGATTTCGACATCCACCGCCGGCACCTCGCTGAAGGTCAGGATCGGATAGTCCGTCCAGGATGTCGACGTGATGTGCGTGCGATCGAAGCGCACGCGCTCCCTCAGCACCCAGCTCGTGGCCTGGATCGCACCGCCCTCGATCTGGTTGATGACGCCGTCCGGATTGATGGCCTCGCCGACGTCGACCGCAAGTGTCAACCGCCGGACGCGAATGTCGTCGGTGCCTTCGATCTCGGCGATCGCGGCGCAATAGGCGCCCGTGTTCTTGTAGCGAGCGAAGCCGACGCCGTGGCCGATGCCAGACTGTTTTTGCGGTTTCCACTGCGCGCGCCGTGCCGCGGCGCGAATGACGTCGCTGGCGCGCTCGTCGCGGAGATGACGCAGGCGGAACGCGATCGGGTCCTCGCCGCGCAGGACCGCGATCTCGTCGAGTATGGATTCGATCGCGAACACATTGCCTTGCCCGCCCAGGGTCCGCAGCGCCGACGTGCGCACCGACATCGTCAGCAGCCGGTGGCTCGTGATGGTCCAGGCCGGAAGGTCGTAGAGTGGAACGGAGTTGCGGTCGCCGCCCCCGCCATTGGCGGCCGGTGGATTCGTCGAGATCATGCGCGGGTAGGGGTTCGCGATCTCGGTCGCCGCAAGCAGCGCCGGCTGTGCCGCGCGTCCCGGCCGGGCGGCGTGACCGTTGCTCCAGATCGCATGGCGCCAGCCGACGATCTCGCTGTTCGCATCGAGGTCGGCCTCGATCTCGATGGCCATCGCTGCGCCAAACGGCGCATGAGACATCTCGTCATGGCGCGACCACTGCACCCGCACCGGGCGGCCGCCGGCGGCTTTCGCCAGCAACACGGCATCGAGCGCGACGTCGTCGGCCGCATTGTGCCCGTAGCAGCCGGCCCCCTCCATATGCTCGACGACGATGTTCTCGGCCGGCAGCTCGAGCACGATCGCAAGATCGGCGCGCAGCAGAAAGACGCCCTGGCTGTGTGTCCAGACATGGACACGCTCGCCGTCCCATTGCGCCATGGCGCAGGACGGCGCGATCGAGGCGTGTGCGATGTAGGGACGGGTGTATTGCCGGCGGAGGGTGCGCGCAGCTTTCTTCGTCGTTGACGCTGCTCTGGTGTCGATGACGGTGGTTTCGACCGGCTGGCTCTTCAGAAAGCTCGCGAGATCGTCTTCGTCGGGCAACGGCTCGCCGGCCGACCAGGTTGCGCCCTTGCGCAAGGCTTTCAGTGCGGCTTCCGCCGAAGCCTCGCTATCGGCAACCACGCCGGCAAAGCCGCCGTCGCGGACGATCGCGACGAGGCCGGGAACGACGCGCGCCGCCGTCTCGTCGAGCGCGATCAGCCTGGCACCCGAGATGTCAGGCCGCAGCACGCGGCCGTGCACCAGGTCCGGCAATGCACAATCGTGAATGAAGCGCGGTCGCGCAAACACCTTGTCGGGAATGTCGACCCGCTGGACCGAATGTCCGGCGACATCGCGTGTGGCAGCGGGCTTCGCGACGGCGCCCGCGGTGGCGTCGCGGTCGAGCGAGACGTCGCCAGCCAGCTCCCAATAGCTGGTCCTGACGTTGCCGGGACCCGAGATCGTGCCGTCATCGACATCGAGCAGCGCCGCATCGACGCCGAGACGCTCCGATGCGGCTGCGAGGAAGCGCTGGCGCACCTCGGCGCAGACGTGTCGCAGCGCGCGGCCGGACTGCTGGACCGAAAGACTGCCCGAGGTGACACCCTCGTTCGGGCTGGCCGCCGTCGAGGCGCGGATCAGCTCGATCCTGCCGATATCGACGTCGAGCTCGTCTGCGGCGATCTGCGCCAGCGCCGTGACGATGCCCTGGCCGATCTCGACCTTGCCGGGCGAGATTGCGACACCGCCTTCGCCGCTAAACCGCACCCAGGACGACAGCTTTGGATTGGCCGCGAGGCTAACCGGCAGTTTCGGGACGGGGGAGGGCATACTCATGACGTCGCCGTCTCCGCTGCCGCGCGCAGCACGGCGCGGACCATGCGATTGTGCGATCCGCAGCGGCACAGATTGCGATCGAGCGCGGCTCTGACCTCGGTCTCCGTCGGCGAGGGATTGCGCTTCAGCAGCGCTGCCGCGCTGATGAGGATTCCCGATACGCAGTAACCGCATTGCATCGCCTGCTCGGAGACGAAGGCGCGTTGCAGCGGATGCGGCTGCTCGGCCGTGCCGAGGCCCTCCACCGTGACGACGTCCTTGTCCGCCACCGACCACATCGGCATGTCGCAGGAGGCCATCGCGCGGTCGCCGACCATGACGTGACAGGCCCCGCACTCACCGGCCCCGCAGCCGAAATGCGGACCGGTGACGCCGAGCCGGCCGCGCAGCACATCGAGCAGCGTCTGGTCGGGATCGGCATCCACGGCTATGGCCGCGCCGTTGAGCTGAAATTGAATGGTCGGCATGATCGCTCTACGGCCTCAGGACTTGTCGAACTTCTTGACGACATCGGCCCATTTCTCGATATCGCCGCGAAGGAATTTTTCGAATTCCCCCGGCGTCATGGACATGGGTACGGCACCCTGCTCGGTCCAGAGCTTTACGATGTCCGGTCGCTTCACCATTGCGTTCACGGCGGCATTGAGCTTGTCGATGATAGGCTTCGGCGTGCCGGCCGGGGCCATTAGGCCAAGCCAGATCGTCGCCTCATAGCCTGCTACGCCGGCTTCGCCAGCGGTCGGCACGTTCGGCAGCACGGCCGAGCGCTCCTTGCCGGTGGTCGCGAGCGCGCGGACCTGGTTCTCGCCAATATTCGGCGCCATCGCCGGCACGGCGTCGATCATCATCTGCACCTGTCCACCGATCACGCCGCTGCGCGCCTCGCCGCTGTTGCGGTAGGGCACGTGGACCACATCGATGCCGGCCATCGCTTTGAACAGCTCGCCGGCCATGTGATAGGGTGTGCCCTGGCCGGAGGAGCCGTAGTTCAGCTTGCCCGGCTGCGATTTGGCGAGCGCGATGAACTCCTGCAGCGTCTTCGCCGGAACCTGCGGGTTCACCACGATGACGAGGTCGGAGTAGTTCACCGGCGCGATCGGCGCGAGGTCGCGCATCAGCTCGTATTTGCGCTTGTCCGGCGTCAATAGGGATTCATTCGCGGTCTGGGTGTTGGACATCATCAGCAGCGTGTAGCCGTCGGCCGGCGACTTCGCCGCTTCGACCGTGCCGATGACGCCGCCCGCGCCGGTGCGGTTCTCGACCACGAAGGGCTGGCCAAAGCTCTCCTGGAGCACGTTGCCGATCAGCCGGGCCGCGACGTCCGCCGGCCCGCCGGCGCCAAAGGGCACCACGATCCGGACGGCGTGGGTCGGGTAATCCTGTGCCAATGAGGGGGATGCCGAGAGTGCGGCGAACAGGCTTACGGCCAGCGCCAGCATAAAACGTCGGGCCATTATGCCCACCTCCCTGATGTCGTTCTTGTTGGCTGGCACTGTAGCGGCAGGGAACGTGGACTGTCGACGCCTCACAAAGCTGGTCGAACAGGGAATATCGGGCGGTTTTCGGTGTGATCCCGCAGCATTTCGCAGGCGCGGCAGGAACCGCGGGCACGCGCGATTTGAGCAAATCGCATGGGCATTGCCGGATAAATGCCCTCGGCTGCCCGCTATTTTGATGTTACGAACTGGGACATGAACCAGCACGCCAAGATCGAAATCCGCCATTCGACCTGTCCGCACGACTGCCCCTCGGCCTGCGCGCTCGATATCGAGGTGGTCGAGGGCCGCAGCATTGGCCGCGTCCGAGGTTCGAAAAAGCAGACCTACACGGCTGGCGTCGTCTGCGCCAAGGTCGCCCGTTACGCCGAGCGCATCCATCACCCCGAGCGGCTGATGTATCCGATGCGCCGCACCGGGCCGAAGGGCTCCGGGCAGTTCGCGCGGATCTCGTGGGACGAGGCGCTGGACGAGATCGCGGATCGCTTCAACAAGGCCGAGCGCGAGTATGGCGCGGAATCGATCTGGCCTTATTACTACGCCGGCACGATGGGGCTGGTGATGCGCGACGGCCTCAATCGCCTCACGCATGTGAAGAAATATTCGCGCTTCTATCAGACCATCTGTGCCAATGTCGGGCGCATCGGGTTCGCGATCGGCACCGGCAAGATTGCCGGCGTCGATCCGCGCGAGATGGCGCTCTCCGATCTCGTCGTGATCTGGGGCACCAACCCGGTCAACACGCAGGTCAACGTGATGACGCATGCCGCGCGTGCGCGGAAGGAGCGCGGCGCCAAGATTGCCGCCGTCGACATCTACGACAACGAGACCATGAAGCAGGCTGACATCAAGATCATCCTGCGGCCCGGCACCGATGGCGCCTTCGCGTGCGGCGTGATGCATGCCCTGTTCCGCGATGGCTACGCCGACCGCGCCTATATGGACAAGTACACGGACTGCCCCGATGAGCTCGAGGCGCATCTGAAGACGCGGACGCCGGAGTGGGCGTCCGCGATCTGCGGCGTGCCGGTATCCGAGATCGAGGCCTTTGCGAAACTGGTCGGCGAGACCAAACGGACCTTCTTCCGGCTCGGCTACGGCTTCACCCGCTCGCGCAACGGCGCTACGCAGATGCATGCGGCGCTCTGCGTTCCCGCGGTGACCGGCGCCTGGCAGTATGAAGGCGGTGGCGCCTTTTTCAACAATTACGCGCTGTGGCACTTCAATGAATCCCTCATCGAGGGCCACGACGCGATCGACAAGGCCACGCGCGCGCTCGACCAGTCGCAGATCGGCCGCATCCTCACCGGCGATGCCGAGGCCTTGCTCGGAAAGGGGCCGATCAAGGCGATGCTGATCCAGAACACCAATCCGATGACGGTGGCACCGGAGCAGGCGCTGGTGCGTCAGGGGTTTGCGCGCGAGGATCTGTTCGTGGCGGTGCACGAGCAGTTCATGACCGAGACGGCCGAGATGGCCGACATCGTGCTGCCGGCGACCATGTTCATGGAGCATGACGATCTCTATTACGGCGGTGGCCACCAGCACATCTCGGTCGGGCCGAAGCTGATCGACCCGCCCGGCGAATGCCGCTCCAACCATCAGGTCATGCAGGCGCTGGCGCCGCGGCTTGGCGCGAAGCATCCGGGCTTCGAAATGACGCCGCGCGAATTGATCGACGCGACGCTGAAGCTCAGCAACCACGGCGACATCGCTGGTCTCGAAGCCGACATCTGGCGCGATTTGCAACCGGACTTCCGGACCTCGCATTATCTCGACGGCTTTGCCCATGCCGACAAGAAATTCCATTTCAAGGCCGATTGGGCGCATCCGCCGTTCGGCCAGACGATGGGCGATTTCGACAAGATGCCGTCGCTGCCGGATCATTGGGCAGTGATCGAGCATACCGATCAAGCCCATCCGTTCCGGCTCGCGACCAGTCCCTCGCGCAGCTTCCTCAACACCACCTTCAACGAGACGCCGTCCTCGCAGGCGCGCGAGGGCAAGGCGAGCGTGATGATCCACCCCCTGGATGCGGCTGCGCTCGATATCGCCGACGGCGACGCCGTGACGCTCGGCAATACCCGCGGCGAGACCACGCTGCTCGCAACGCTGTTCGACGGCGTGCGGCGCGGCGTGCTGATCGCGGAATCCGTTCACCCGAACAAGAATCATATCGGCGGCCGCGGCATCAACGTGCTGACTGGAGCCGATACGATCGCGCCGATCGGGGGAGCTGCATTCCACGACAACAAGGTCTGGATCAGGAAAACGGTCTCGGCCTGAGCGCACGCTTCGCTCGCCCGCCAATTTGTGTCGAGGCGCTAAAGCAAGACCTCGTCGCAGATTGCCCTTGCGCCTGCCGCCCGAGCTGCCGCAAATGGCTGCAAACGGGAGCAAGGAAGCGAGGGTACCATGACCGACACCACAGCAATCATCACCGAAAAGCGTGGGCAGGCGTTCTGGATCACCATCAACCGGCCGGAGAAGCGCAACGCGCTGAACGGCGAGGTCATCGCCGGCATCACCAAAGGCTATCGCGACGCGCATGACGACAAGGACGTCCGCGTCATCGTGCTGACGGGGGCAGGCGATAAGGCGTTCTGCGCCGGCGCCGACTTGCAGAATTCCGGCGCCGCGTTTGCGATGGATCATTCCAGGCCGAATGTCGACTATGCGGATCTGCTGCGGTTGTCGCAGAACGCGACGAAGCCGGCGATTGCGCGGGTCGGTGGCGTCTGCATGGCCGGCGGCATGGGCCTGTTGTGCATGACCGACATGGCGATCGCGGCCGATCACGTCATCTTCGGCCTGCCGGAGGTGAAGGTCGGCGTATTCCCGATGCAGGTGCTGAGCCTGTTGCAGAGCATCGCGCCGCGGCGCCTCGTCAACGAATGGGCGCTCACCGGCGAGCCGTTCGACGCGAAAGCGGCGCAAGCTGCGGGCCTGCTCAACTACGTCGTGCCCACCGCCGAGCTCGATGCCAAGGTCGACTGGCTGATCGGCCGCATCGTCGACAAATCTCCGACCGCGATCCGCCGCGGCAAATATGCCATGCGCGCCATCGCCTCGATGTCGTTCGACGAGAGCATTGCCTACACCGAAAGCCAGATCGCGCTGCTCGCCATGACTGAGGACGCCAAGGAAGGGCTGAAAGCGTTCAGCGAGAAGCGCAAGCCGGTGTGGACGGGAAAATAGGCGATCCTTTCGGCGCATTCATCGGCTCTGCCGTCGGCCGACGAGCCTTTATTCCGAGGAGAGATTGGCGTTTAGCCGAACAAGAAGAGATCTTGTTCGCTCCTCTCGACGCTTTTTTGTGGCAATGATCAACTGCCTGCCGGTACGCTTGGCGTAGGCTGGCAGTTGGCGACTTGATCTATGACGGCCAGCCGCGCGCAACTCTGCATCCGTGAGATCGCTGTCGGCGCCTTCGGTGAATCCTCCGTGCCGGAAGGAAGTAAAGGAAAGTTCCTGACGAAGGCCCGCCTCCGCGATTATCTTCTTTACCACGCTGCGCAGATAGCGCAGGTCTTTGCGTGGGGTAATCCATGGAAGCGGGGTTTCTGACCGACGATGCGCATGGTCGCGTCGGAATACCAGGCCCGAGAGCGAGGTCTTTTTAATCTCGTCGAGCTCTTCCATAAGTTCGGGAAAGAGAGGGGCGCCCGTTTCGTCTAGCAGCGGCCACCAGGCTTCCTCTCCATTCTTTGGATGCACGATCCTGACGCTATTTGGCCGCTCGCTTGGGCGATAGTGCGAAATGTCGAAGGCGCCGAACACGTGCTGCTCTCGTTGCAGCCACTCCCACGACAATAAAGCAGCTGTTGCGATCGAGCGGTAATCAAGCTTTCTCGCGGCAGCTCTGAACGCGACGAGTTCATCCCAAGTTGCGGTCGGTGTGGGCCGTATCGGCCGCCCAGGCGGATGAGATTTTAATCCCATCCGGGAAAACGGATTGGTCGCTGGTACGATCCTTTCTTGAGCACGCTGACCAACGAACCAAGCACGGCGACAGGCCGCCATAGCCATATTTACATAGCGGCGACGCTCGCGAACGACGACCTCTCCACTGATATTGACTTTCGTCACGGACAATATTTTTCCATAAACTGCGTCGACGAACGCTTTGGTGAAATCGGACAACTGCTTAGACCCAACGCGACTTCCATCTTTCAGCTCGTGATTGGCGAACAGAGCGAGACTTTTTGTGTAGTGCCGCTGTGTAGTGCTTTCGATTTCGTTCCACTTCTGGTGAGTTTGGAAGATGCCGATAAGCCAATCGAACGTGCCGGGTTCGATAGACGCCGGCATGATGTCGCTTAAACCCCGTGAGTGCCAACTGTCGAACGCCGGCAAGAGGACTTGCTCTACCCGCTCGACGGCGCTTGTGTAATCGCAGCCCAGAGCTTCAGGGTTTAAATCGCAGCCCTGTCGACGAGCCCAGGTTGGCGGTGCAAAATAATAAGCTATTCTATTCTTCGCCAATATTTTTCGGCGACAATATCGGGGCAGACGCGGTGCCTTTTCAAGCGATATCACACCAGGCATAAAAGATCCTCCCCCTTCTTAAGATCTCTTTTTCCGATAGAGGATGCGAAGTGATCCATAGTCGCCTTCGACCAAACTGGCTGGCGCAGCCGCCCTGTTCCGCGAAAGCCGATCGGCGGGGGTGCGTCTCCTCGGCTGATCGCGCGCATGAGTTCGCTTGTGTCTCCAAAGTCAAGGTAGGCGGCAGCCATGTCCGCTCTCATCATCGCGGGCCAGGTTCTAGCGAGAGGGTAGCGGGCAGGTAGTGCAGTGCGCGGCGAGACTAAGCGGTTTGATGTCACTGCTGAATGCCCGTGGTGTAACATGTACTGATTTCACTGACGAACGAGGCGCGATCTGATCGATCCAGATTGCTCTCTGCCCTGGTCGGGGGAGCGCGGCTCGGATCGCGGACTAAGCGGAGTTTTACGGCCAAAGAGTCTGCACCTCTACTGCGCAGCGCAGCCGGGCGGGAAAAGGCCGGATTGGCGTGCGAAAAGGAAGCCCTTGGTGGGTAATTCTCCAAGAAAACCAATGTTGCTCGCAAAAGAAAAGGGGACAGTTGCGGCGCTCCGTTGGCTGAGGCCGGTAGCAGGCAGTCAACTGCTTTGGATGATAGATCAATAGTCAATCCGACAGGTCCGATGGAAGACTTGTATCGAAGCCTTCGGATCGCTTTCGAGCGTCGGAATTTGGACGTGCGGATTGGACTTAGCGGGCTATGATTGCGGAGGCTGAGCACTGCTTGGCCGGCCATTGTTCGAGTGGTTCAATTATTGCTCACGTATTTGGACTGAATAGTTGCAGGTATCCGTGAGCTGCACGCGCTTGAGCCGGATGGACAATGCAAGGCCTAATGCAACCCGAGCTGCGCCGGGATGGGTAAATTGGGACTAAGATGTTTTCCAACGCGCGGACGAATTCACGAGACGAAACTAGGTCCTCCGGTCAAGCCCTGGCGATTTCTTCCGTTTGCGCGCGTGCGGCTGCGCCGCAACGGGCTCTTGTGAACCGAGCCGCGCTGCGTCTCGGCCATCCGGCTTCGATCCCTCGCGCAAGGACTGCGGAGCTCTTCGCCGGGGGCACTCGGAAAAGGGGCTCGCCTGCGGCGATCGCTATCACTGCCCCGTTCCCGGGTGCCGCTATTGAACCGGTCTCGTCGCTGCACTCGGACCCGCGTGCCCCTTCGGGTCGCTATGCTCACGCTCTCCGGGTGCCATTTTCCATAGCGCGATACGCCCCTGGCGCACGCCTCGTGGGGCCTGCGGCCCCGGTAGCTCAACTCAATTCCCATGAAGATACGATGGAAGGCGGGCTGCGTCACAGATTTCGTATTATCTCAAGTGGGAGGAGAGAGTCAGAGTGTCGGCCGGGTTTTGCCATGACGGGTTTCAGGCTGCGAGAGAGGCTCGCGGTCCCCGTCGCGGAGACCCGCGATGTCCAGACATTGTCCTCAGGCGCGCACCGGTCAGGACCGGGCAAAACTTTATGACGACATCACCAACAAGATCATCGCCGAGTTGGAGGCTGGTCGAGTGCCGTGGGTGCAGCCTTGGGGCACCGCGGCGGCGAAGGCGCCTCTGGCCTTGCCGAAGAGCGCGGCGTCCGGCCGCCAATACAACGGCATTAACATTATAATTCTCTGGGGTGCTGCGATCGAACACGGATTTACAGGGCAGAGCTGGCTTACCTTCCGCCAGGCGCTGTCGTTCGGTGGTCACGTCCGCAAGGGCGAGCACGGCACGACCGTCGTCTATGCTGACCGCTTTGTGCCTGCCTGCGAAAAGCGCCGCGCACATGAGGCCGGCGAGGAAGCGCAGGCCATTCCGTTCCTCAAGCAGTTCACAGTCTTCAACAGCGATCAATGCGGCGGCCTGCCTCCAGAGATCGCAACAACGGCGCCACCTCCGCCGCCAGGCCTGATCGAGCCGCAGGTCGAATACCTGATCAAGGCGACCGGCATCGACTTCCGCATCGGCGGCAACCGTGCCTTCTATATGCCGACGGAAGATTATGTGCAGGTGCCGCCTCCGCAGGCCTATTTTGAACCAATCAATTGGCATCGAACGGCCCTCCACGAGCTGGCGCATGCCAGCGGTCATCCGTCGCGTCTCAACCGTGACCTGTCAGGCAACTACGGTACTAGGAAGTATGCCTTCGAGGAGCTGGTTGCGGAAATCTCGTCTGCGTTCAGTTGCGCCTCGCTCGGCATCGTGCCGACGGTGCGGCATGCCGACTATATCGGCTCTTGGCTTGAAGGCTTGCGCGAGGACAATCGTGCAATTGTCCGGGCTGCTTCCAAGGCCAGCAAGGTTGCCGATTATCTGCTTGGCTTTCTCCCAGAACCCGTCGGCGACATGCCGACGGAGGACCAGCAGGCGGCGTGAGGTTCTGCTCGGTGGGCACCGGCACAAGAGTAAGAGGGGCAGGGTCGTTTCCGTGACGGGTTGGAGGCCGAGAGAGAGGCTCCCGGCTGCCCGTCGTGGAGAATCAGCATGCTAAAAGCTGTCCAAAAGATCACGTCGGCCGGTGTCGGAGTGACCGGTGGAAAGCGCATCGAAGTATCGGGATCCAATGCCAAGACGCGCAATAGCTTGCGAGGCTACGGCCGCTTTGGAGAGATCATCTTCTGTAACCTCCGCATGTCCGTGCGGACGGTCGCAAGCGGCATAGAGATGCTGTCGAAGGTACTCGACCGGTATCCAATCGAAGGTGCCAGTTGGCAGGAGGCGGCCTGATGTCCCGCCAGCCTTGCGAACTGGCACGCCGCCTTGCGCGAGAGGCGGAGGCGGTATGCCGACGCTATCTCTCCAATGGCAAGCGGGCGGGGCGGTATTGGGTGGTCGGCGACGTCCACAACAACCCGGGCCGCTCATTGTTTGTGCGGCTCCAGGAGTCGCCGAAGGGAGCGGCGGGCAAATGGACCGATGCCGCAACCGGCGCGCACGGTGATCTTCTCGACATCATCCGCGAAACGCTTGCTCTGCGACACTTTCGTGAGGTAGCCGAGGAGGCGAGGCGCTTTTTGAACCTGCCTCGTTCTGAGCAGAAGCCCGCCCCAAGACCTATTCCCCCAGTCGTACCGCCCGGATCGCAGGTAGCCGCCCGTCGGCTCTTTGCGATATCCAGCCCGATCGAGGGGACCATTGCCGAGGCTTATTTGCAGGGCCGCGGCATAACCCGCATCCACCATGGTGGCAGCCTGCGCTTCCACCCGCGTTGCTACTATCGGCCGGACGACCATCTGCCGACCGAAACCTGGCCGGCAATGATTGCCGGCGTCACGGATCTCGATGGTCGGATCACCGGCGTGCACCGGACCTGGCTCGATCCGGACGGCTTTGATCGCGTGCGGCTCGGTAAGGCTCCGATCGATACCCCACGACGCGCGATGGGCGATCTGCTCGGCAACGCCGTTCGGTTCGGCGTGGTGGATGACGTGCTCGCTGCAGGCGAGGGTATCGAGACCATGCTTTCGCTACGCTACCTGCTGCCGACTATGCCGATGGCGGCTGCGCTTTCGGCTAATCACCTCTCGGCCATGACGCTGCCGTCGAGCCTGCGCCGGCTCTACATTGCGTGCGATGCCGATGCCGCCGGTGATGCAGTACTGGCAACTCTCTCCCAGCGCGCAGCAGACGCCGGCATTGAAGCGATCGTGCTGTCGCCCTGGCTGGGCGACTTCAACGAAGATCTGCAGCTATTCGGTCTCGAAGCCCTCCGAGCAGCGCTGCGGTTTCAGCTTGTGCCAGAGGATATCGTTCGCTTCCTCCATTCGTCGACGGTGGCCGCGGAATAGTTCCGGGTCTTCGATCGACATTGATGGGCCGGTCATAGTCGAGGCCAATACCGGAAGAGGACGCGACCTCGGCCTTCTAGGGGGCGATCGGACGGCAGCCGGCCCGGGCCGGCAATGGCTGCGTCCGGCTATTTTCCGCCGCGCGCCAGCGATGTGAAGACACATCATGCAGTTGGCCGCTCGCTTTGCATCGCGAAGCAAAATAGCCGGCCTCCGCCATCCTCCGCTGCCGCTTCGGCCCTGTCGGGTGCTGGCCCGGTCCGCCCGCCGTCAGAGGATCGCTACGAAGGCCGCGATGGTCGCGGCCGATCCGGCAAAGGACCTCTTTCCATGACCGACCATGACGACATCGAACCGCCGCATGCCTCTTCCCCGACCGACAACATCCTCACGGAAATAGAGCTCTTCGGCTATCGTCCCTTCGACGACCAACCCGATCCAAGACCGCTCCCGGAGGGCAAGATGATCGTCGGCGCCATAGCAGACATGTTTGACGCCCTGGTTGCCACCCTGACCGACACGCGGCTCGAGCCGGACCTAGACGATCTGCTCTGGTCGACTGTCAACCTGTTCCACCGGGCCGTCGACCGCATTGAGCGGCAGCTCGACGACAACGAACAAGCGCAGCATAAGAGCCAGCGCGAGCAGAACGGCTCGGAAGTGCGATCGGTCGAACTCGAGCGCCTAACGGCCGAAGGCATAACGCTGATCGAGCGCCGCAACTGCCTGGAGCTCTTCCGCGACCAGGCCATCGAACAATTTGAGGTCCACACCGGTTCAGCCTGGCGCCCACGATCGGGATCATTGGTCAATCACCGAACGCTCACCGCGGCAATGATCGACTCCCGCGACTTTATCGCCGCCAAGCGTCGTTCCGAGACTGAGGTCATGTTGCCAGCCGGACCGAAAATCGCACTCACCGGTGGGCTCGACTTCAATGACCACAACCTCGTCTGGGACCGCCTCGACAAGGTTCACGCCAAGCACCCCGACCTGGTTCTCCTCCATGGCGGATCCCCGAAAGGCGCCGAAATGATCGCCTCCAAATGGGCGACCAACCGCAAAGTACCTCAGATCGCCTTCAAGCCCGACTGGACGAAGCACGCCAAGGCAGCGCCGTTCAAGCGCAACGATGCCATGCTCGAACTCCTGCCGATCGGCGTCATGCATTTCCCGGGCACGGGAATCCAGGACAACCTCGCCGACAAGGCGAAGCGGCTTGGCATTCCCGTCTGGAAGTTCGGCGGCGCGTGAGCGCCGTCGCCTCGAAGACGCCTAGGTGGAGTTGCACGCCGCAACTCCGCCTCGTTTCGTTTTTACATCCAAAACTGCGCCGTGGTGGTGGTGGAAGGCGCGATTGATAAATCCATGCACATGGAGCCACCACCATGTTCGCTAATGGGCTTGTTCTCAACACACTCGGTATCGGTTTGTTTTGCTCGGCCATCTTTGCGCTCGCGGTGTATGGGCTACCGTTTTTCGTCGCACTCAGTGTCGGGATGTTGGCATTTCGTCATGGCACGGGCGTCTTCGGCGCACTGCTTATCGGAATTGCTTCTGGCGCGCTGATGCTTGCCGCTGGTCAGATCGGCGTTGCCGTTAGTCGGTCCTTGGCCTTGCGCGTCGCGATCGCAACCGCATTTGCCGTCCCTGCGGCAATCGCCGGCTATCATGTGGTGTTCGCCCTCTCGCAGATCGGTGTGCCTTCGCTGGCTTGGCGCCACGTCGTCGCTTGTTCGGGCGCTGCTTGCCTCAGCAGCACGGCATCGGCGCGTTTGACTGTTTTCGCGAAGACCCGCCCGTCGGAGTCGGTCGGGGTGCTGGAGAATACGGCTCGACCAGTTCTTCCAGCAGCGACGCACGAGTGATGAGGCCTCGTCGCCATCATCGGCCGAGCAAGACCGCACAGGGTGCCACGTTAAACGAGGGGGCGTCGAGCTTGAGCGAGAGGTAACCGCACTTCTCGTCGGGGCGTCTCTAAGCAAGCCGTGGCAATCTCTATCTGATCCACTTAGTTGCGTGGAGCGCCGTGCTCGATCATTCGTTCCGAGACGATACCGCCCTATGCGGCAGATTGTTTCTCTTTGTGCGCCGAACGTACCGACCTCTTGTTCAGCATAACCGAGATTCGCCAAATCTTCTCCCAAGATTGCGGTTCAGCACGCGGACGCACGTGGCCTCTTTGATGGCTTGATCTGGCCGAAGACCGGCTACGCCTCGATCGTCTGAGCCGCAACGCCGTTGCTGCGACTTTCTTCCCCTGGGCTTTGCCCATTCCTCGCGAGGCAAGAAAGTCGCCGCAACGACGTCCTCCGCTGCACTCCGGCCCTCGAGCGGGTGCGTCGCCGATCGTCTTCCGCCTGCAGACCGCCATCGAGGCCGCGGTGGTCGCGGGCTCGAAACACAACAGGAGAAGTGACATGGCTAACATTGGTTCTTTCAAGAAGGTCGGCAACGATTTCCAGGGCGAGATCGTCACCCTGAGCCTGCAAGCCAAGGGCGTCCGTATCGTCGCCGAGACTAACCGATCCAACGACAACGCTCCCAGCCACCGCATCTACGTGGGCCGAGCGGAGATCGGCGCAGCTTGGTCGAAGCGCTCCGAAGAGGGCCGCGATTACCTCTCGCTCAAGCTCGATGATCCCTCGTTCAACGCGCCGATCTACGCCAACCTGTTCGATGATGAAGGCGGCGAGGGCTACACCTTGCTCTGGTCGCGGCCCCGCAAGAGCGGCGAGTAGACCCTCCGCCAAACCCCGTCCGGTCCGCCGGGCGGGGCTTCTCATTCCAGTGCGCATCAGCCGGCACCTGCCAAAGGACCGAGCGGCTCGCATGAGCTATTCGACTTGGTCCCGTGTCTTTCGCTTGGGACGAGCCAGCAGGTCGGAAGCCTCTACACCCAGGCTACGCGCCAACCGATCGACAACGTCGATACCCGCCGCATATACGCTTCGTTCGAGCGCGCTGATATAGGTGCGGTCAATATCCGCCCTGTGGGCCAACTCCTCCTGGGACAAACCGCGCGCCTGTCGGAGCTTCCGCAAATTGATTGCAAGTACCTCGCGTATGTCCATACGCGAGAGGGCACGTCCTTGAAGAGTATTTCACCACGGAGTATTCTCGACAAAATGCGCAAGCCTGGTCGTGCAACTGGATGTTAACGCTTCGACCTCTTCCGGCCTGCGTGTTAGAAGTTGTCCAATCTAAGGCACGGAGTTTATGAAGAATCCGCCGCTTGATCCCGATGTCGCTGACGCCGCGCCCACAGACCAGATCCTGACGGCGTACGACGAACAGCATGTCGTCACGTACATTCGCCTTCTGCAGGCGGAGGGCGAGGGGGCGGACTGGCGCGAAGTGGCTCGAGTGGTCTTGCATATGGACTCAGCGCGAGAGCCGGACCGTGCGCGGAGCGCATATCAGAGTCATCTTGCGCGCGCCAAATGGGTGACTGAGCAGGGGCGTCTCTTACGCGGAACCGACTCAAAATAGAAGAAAGCCGCCGACTGGCGACTTGCAGGCAGAACTATTTTCTTCCGTTATCCGGTGGTCATTCCAGTGCACCACGTGGTGCCAAACTAGGGGCTTCCTACAACCGCATCGTTTATAATTATTGCGCCGCAATCCTTGTTAGCTGCATGCAATGGGGCGGAAGCAATGCCTGAGTTCGACTGGCGGTCGCCGGATTCGTTTAAGAGCCTAGAGAACGCTGAGATCACTGAAATCGCCTGGGTAGGTCTTCGTATGAACGTGGACTACCAACGTGACTACGATGCGATTATCGCTAACAACTCAGATGGCGCGGTGACTGAGGAATTCAGGAGGAGGTGGGGCCTCTGCTTTCGCCCATGACCCGCAGAGGTCGTTCCACGAGCAGACGATCTTTTGGGCGCCTGAGGTTCTCCCGACCGTCGTCCCGGTCACTGTAACCGCTTCAACGCCTGGTCAAAGCCCAACGCCTCAGCCGCCGCTGGATCTTGCATCTGGCCAGGTGCGCCGTGCCGCTGACGGCTGGCATGCCGTGCTGAAAATCGGTCCGGTGGAGCATCGCATCTGGTCGAAACAGCCGCTGACCGCGGGCGCTCGCTATGCGGCCGAGTTGCCGTTTGACCGCGATTTCGAGGCGCGCGCGCATGCAGCCACGCGGCTGTGGCGCGCGATGAATGGACGCGCGCCAGGACCTCCGTTTCATCGCGTGCCCAAACAGCGGCGCGAACGACTGTGCGCAGCCCTTCGCGCGGTCTCCGCGTATCTCGCCGGCGCGACTTATCGCAGCATCGCAGAAGCTCTATTTGGCAACGCTCGCATATCGGATCGTGCCTGGAAAACACACGATCTGCGCAGCCGAATCCGTCGCCTTGTACAAAGCGGCCTCGCATTTGTGCGCGGAGGCTATCGCAAGCTGCTTCGGCCCAGGCGCAGGGACGAGTAGCGCCCTTGCTGGGGTGCCGAAAATCGACCCCTCGATATTCGGCATCCCCCTCCGAGAACTTGCTTCTCCATGATGACCGCACATACGCCGACGCCGCCATGCGCGGTGCGTCGTCACCTTGGAGTGCTCAAATGCCCGATGCGATGACCGGACTGCCCCCGCGCTTCCTGCGTACACCGGAGGCCGCGCGGTATCTTGGTCTCTCGGGACGCACGCTCGAGAAGCACCGCACGTACGGTACCGGGCCGACCTATCGCAAGATCGGCGGACGTGTCGTCTACGCCGTGGACGATCTGAAAGCCTGGGCTGACCTGGGCGCGAAGACATCGACGTCTGACCCCGGGAAGGGGACCGTGCTGCCGGCCAAGAAGCATCCGGTGCTGCGCCCATATGCGGGCCAGGAACGTCGCTGATCGCGGGCGAGAGCAGTGACCATGCGGCGCAAACAACATTCCGAGCGCGACCAGCTGGAACTCTTTCGGGCGTTGCCCGGCGATCTCGCGCCCCGCGATGCGCAGGATCTCATGGCTTACCCGTTCTTCTCGCTCGCAAAAACAAAGCGCATTGTGCCAATCGATTTCTATGCCGGTACGATCGCGATTCGTGTCGAAGCCGTGCCGGAACACGGCATGGCAACCATTTGGGATGCCGATGTTCTGATCTGGGCTGCGTCCCAGATCGTCGAAGCGCGTGACGCCGGCTTGAAGACGTCACGCCTGATGGCTGCAACGCCCTACGAGATCCTGACGTTCGTCGGTCGCGGCACCAGCGCGCGCGACTATGACCGGCTGAAGGCTGGTCTCGACAGACTTCAGTCAACGACCGTGCTGACCTCGATCCGGCAGCCGACAGAACGACGACGGCATCGCTTCTCCTGGATCAACGAGTGGAAGGAAACGACCGATGCAAATGGCCGGCCGTTTGGGCTCGAGCTGATCCTGCCGGATTGGTTCTATGCCGGCGTCATTGATGATGCGCTCGTGCTGATGATCGATCGCGCCTACTTCGATCCGACGGGCGGACTTGAGCGGTGGCTCTACCGGCTCGTGCGCAAGCACGGTGGCCGACAGGACGGCGGCTGGAGCTTTGATCTTGCGCACCTCCATGCCAAGTCCGGCATCCTCTTCCCGCTAAAGCATTTTGCCTACGACGTACGTCAGATCGTGCAGCGTCAGACATTGCCGGGCTATCGGCTCGTGCTCACGCGCGATCCTGATGGCACCGAGCGGCTCAACTTTGCGCCTACGCCTGTCGATCCCTTAACGGCACGCCTGCGCCGGCGCGGACTCATTCCAAATTCGGAGGACAACCTGTGAATCAGCTCGTGCTATCGGGGACTGCAACCCTCGTGCTATCGGGGACCCGATCCTCGTGCTATCGGGGACCGGAATCGAGCATAAGTACTTGTTTCCCGTGGCTTTCCAGCCGCTCTAACTTGGAGCGACACGTCAAGCCCTGCACAGAAGTCCATCATGCGCCTCCACCGCCGACCGCCGGACCGCACCGCGCGTTCCGTTCGCGAATCGCTGTGCAGCATTTTCGCAACAGCACGGCCGGCGAGGGGGCACAGGTCAGTACCCCGGCTAACCAGAAATCCTTCGGACTTCTTCTAACGGAACAGACCACAAACAGCATCGGAGTCAACTGGCAGTGGCAGGCCGTCAATCCTGCTTGTCCGCAGAAGCCGTACAGGTGCTTCACCGCCCCCAAAGCCTACGGCGCCCCCTTTAAGTCTCGGGGAGCGGCGGCATGAGCGATCTCACCGAAGTAGAAGTGTTGTGGCTCGAGAAGCGCATCGAAAACCGCGTTCGGTTCGGTCGTATCGTCAAGGAACGGAAGCTTGATCGCCATCGGCGTGTCCTGTTATTTGCGCCCGGCAGCATCTTTGCCTTCGTCCGTTGGACGTCCAATGACTTTGGTGCGATCATTTCGCGGATCGACATCCTGCGCGCGGTCGCTCCGGGACAGCGCTGCTCGACCGTCCCTTATGTGACACCCGGTGGAGAGATTTTGCTGCGGCTCTCCGGTTGGCCGAAGGTCGAGCGCGTGCTGCAGATGATCGGTGCCGTTGAGGCACTCGGCATCGATCCCGCTGATGTCGCGCCTGATCATTGGCATCACGTTCATAACCGCCTGTCCGTCAACGAAAACCCGCGTCCTTACACGAAGGCACGCCACCATGCGTGGCTCCATCGCCAAAGAGTAATGCGATGACGAGCCGCCTGATGACGCTGACCACGATGTCTGCGGTTGCTGCCGCCCTTGTCACGACAATCTTTCTGGAGCCTCTTCCGCTCTACATCTGGAATGCATCGACGAGCGTACCTATCGGTCTCTATCGCTTGCGATCGGCAAAACTCTTTCATGTCACAGAGCTGGTCGCCATTCAGCCGCCGGAACCACTTGCGACCTCTCTAGACCTGAACGGCTATCTGCCGGTCGGCGTCCCCATGCTCAAGCGGGTCTTGGCGCTGCCGGGGCAGACGGTCTGCAGAAGCGGTCTCACTATTTCCGTGAATGAAATTGAAGTCGGCCAGGCCCGGGATCGTGACGGACGCGGCCGGCCGCTGCCGAAATGGCAGGGCTGCCGAGTCGTCGGGGAGGGCGAGCTCTTTCTCATGAATTGGCAGTCGGATGACTCCCTTGACGGCCGATATTTTGGATTTCTTCCGGCGTCGGGCGTGATCGGCCGTGCCCTCCCGGTGTGGACGTGGGAGGAGTGATCGTGCGTATTCTACGTTTCCGTCCTTCCATTCCTCTGTTCGATCAAGTGCAGGACCATTCCTCCGTCCCGGCCAAAGCTTGCAAGGCCGACGCGCGCAGAGGCGGTCCAGGGCGACCGAAAGGCCGGCGCGAAGCTGCTTTACCCGGGACGGGCGCGAGCGCGCCGGCACGCTTGCATTTGTCCGAGATGAGCCTGTGCGCTGCCGTACTGCTGTTCGTGGCACTGACCGAGACCAACGCTGCTGCTCTCGCCGAGACGCGACCGGCAGACCCTACAGCGAGTTATCGAACTGGCAATTCATTTGCGGATTTCGTTGAGGCCGCCTCGCGTCGTTTCGGCATCCCGGTGGGCTGGATACTGGCAGTCATAGACGTCGAAAGCGCCGGAGAGGTGCGCGCCAAGTCACCCAGGGGCGCCATGGGGTTGATGCAGATCATGCCGGAAACCTGGGCGGAGCTGCGTCTGCGGTACGAACTCGGCAACGATCCCTATGATCCTCATGACAACCTACTTGCAGGTACGGCGTACCTGCGCGAACTGCGCGACCGTTACGGTGCGCCGGGCTTGTTTGCAGCCTACAACGCGGGGCCTGCTCGTTACGATGAGCGTCTCGCCGGCCGCCCATTGCCAGTAGAGACCGAAGCCTATCTGCGGAAGCTCGCGCCAGTCATCGGCAGCGACCTTACTACTTCCAGCGCAGTCGCTCGTCTGCGGTCATCCGCGGGAGCGCTCTTCGTTGTGCGGCCTGAAAGCCCAATGAGCGCTGCCAGGCGTCCACTGAAACGGGCTCCGACGATTGCCTCCGTCCACGACATCTCCGCCATTGTGCCACGGACAGCAGGGTTGTTCGTCGCGAGATCTGATGCGGGAGGCTCGCAATGACTGAATGCGCAAGCTGGCATGCATTGGCGTGCTCTGGAGAAGAATGGAGGGAATGGGGAGAGCAGTGGGAAGGCACGACAGCAGGACGGCGAGATAAAAGGGGCTCGCCGGTCGAACCGCAAGCCATTGACATGGCTTGGGTCCTGGCGTGCCGGTCGGTCGAGGCGCGTGCCGCGCCTTCGGTTTTCAACAATGCAATCAGAACGATTTTCGGCACTGTAGGCATTTTTGCTCGCTCGGAGCGCTGGGGATGACAACAGGTGACAGCGAACTGCGCATCCGGCCCGGGCGCATCCGCAACACCCGCGCGCCGAAGCCCAAGAGCTTCATCAACCAGGTGCTGCGGGCGGCGAAGAAAGCAGGACACACATCGAGTCAGGCCGCCGCTGGCAGGCGTTCTGCCGTCTACGGGCGCTCGACCTTTGGCCGCGGCAGACTCGGTTTCAGCCGCGCCAGATTGTTCAGCCCGACGCGGCGCGTTTTGGTAAAGGCGCGCGTGGTTCGGCACAAAGGGCGAGCCTTCCGTTCAGCCCCCCTGACCGCCCACCTCTCATATCTGAAGCGCGACGGCGCGACTCGAAGCGGCGAGAGAGCCGAGGTGTTCGATGCCGGCAACGACCGTGCCGAGAGCGCGGCCTTTGCTGAGCGGTGCAAGGACGACCGGCACCATTTCCGGTTCATCGTCTCACCCGAGGATGCCGGCGACATGACCGACCTGAGGGCGTTCACCCGCGACTTTGCCAGGCAGATGGAGACCGATCTCGGCACGCTGCTCGATTGGGTGGCTGTCGATCATTGGAATACCGACAACCCTCACGTCCATCTGCTCGTTCGGGGAGTAGATCAGGAAGGGGCCGATCTCGTGATCTCCCGCGACTACATCAGCCAGGGCCTGCGCTCCCGCGCCGAGGAACTGGTTGCGATCGAACTCGGTCCAAAGCCCGATCACGAGATCTATACTTCCCTGGAAAGCGAAGTAACAGTGGAACGATGGACGCGGCTCGATCGCGAGATCCGGCTGGCGGCGGATGAGACTGGCTATATCGATCTCCGCCCCGAGAATCCCGGCAAGTCTGATCCCGAGATCCGGCGCCTGATGGTCGGTCGCCTTCAACATCTGGAGAAGATGGGCCTTGCCTCGTCAGTCGCGGCCGGGGAATGGATGGTGGGGCTCGAGGCCGAACGTAGCTTGCGCGACCTCGGCATGCGCGGCGACATCATCAAGACCATGCACCGCGCCTTTACCGAGCGTGGAGAAGCGCGCGGCGTTGCCGACTTCGTCATCGAAGGTGGACAGCCTTCGTCCCAGATCATCGGACGGCTGGTCGATCGGGGATTGCACGATGAGCTGACGGGTGAGGCTTACGCCCTGATCGATGGAACTGACGGACGCGCCCACCACGTCCGCTTGCGAGGGATCGAGGCCTTCGAACATGCACCGCCGATCGGCGGAATCGTCGAAGTCCGACGCTTCGGTCAAGCCGGCGACGTGCACCCCACCTTAGTCCTCGCGACCCGTTCCGATCTCGGCCTTGGAAGCCAGATCACCGCAAAAGGCGCGACCTGGCTCGACCACAGGCTCGTCGAACGCGACCCCATGCCGCTTGCCATGGGCGGATTTGGCCGTGAGACCCGCGACGCCATGGAAGCCCGTTCCGAGCATCTGGTTCAGGAAGGTCTGGCGCGGCGGCAGGGCCAACGCATCATCTTCCAGCGCGGCCTTCTGGACACCTTGCGCCGACGTGAACTGGACGAGGTGGCCGCAAAAGTCTCCGCCGACACCGGCCTGCCTCACGTGATGGCGGCCCTTGGGGAGCATGTGGCAGGTGCGTATCGCCAGCGCCTGACGCTCTCCTCGGGGCGCTTCGCCATGATCGATAACGGCCTCGCCTTCCAACTCGTGCCTTGGTCGCGCGACCTCGAGAGGAGGCTCGGCCAGCACGTCACCGGTGTGGTGAAGGACGGCGGCGGCATCGAATGGGGCTTTGGCCGCAAGCGCGACCTCGGCCTCTAGCATTCTCTCCAATGCAATTGCGGAAGGGCGTTAGTGATGTCCGGAACCAAAATCCTCTGGGGACAGGTGATCGTTGTCGGCCTGATCGTCTTGCTCGCCATTTTGGGGAGCAACCGAGTGGACGGCGTGGCGCCTGGCCTTTCAGCCCGAGCTTGGCCAGCCCTGGTTCGAGCTGTCGGGCTTCAAGGTCTATTATCCGCCCGTCTTCTTCTGGTGGTGGTTTGTCTTTGATGCCTATGCGCCGCAGGTCTTTGTCGAGGGGGCCTTCATCGCAACATCAGGGACCTTCGTGTCGATCGCGGCGGCGATCGGCATGTCGATCTGGCGTGCGCGCGAAGCCAGGAACGTTGAGACCTATGGTTCGGCGCGCTGGGCTGATGCAGAAGAGGTTCGAGCGGCCGGACTTCTCGGCCCGGATGGTGTGGTGCTAGGCAAACTTGACAGGGGCTACCTTCGCCATGACGGACCGGAACACGTACTGTGTTTCGCACCAACCCGCTCCGGCAAGGGTGTCGGCCTCGTCGTTCCCTCGCTGCTGGGCTGGCCGGGTTCGGCCATCGTTCACGACATCAAGGGCGAGAACTGGCAACTGACCGCGGGCTTTCGCGCGCGGCATGGCCGCGTCCTGTTGTTCGACCCGACCAACCCGAAATCCTCGGCCTACAATCCACTGCTCGAGGTGCGGCGCGGTGAGTGGGAGGTTCGAGACGTTCAGAACGTGGCGGACGTTCTGGTCGACCCCGAAGGCTCGCTCGATAAGCGAAACCATTGGGAGAAGACCAGTCATTCGCTCCTTGTCGGCGCCATTCTCCATGTCCTCTATGCCGAGGCGGATAAGACCCTGGCCGGCGTTGCCGCCTTTCTGTCCGACCCGAAGCGGCCGATCGAAGCGACGCTGAAGGCGATGATGACCACCTCGCATCTTGGCGAGCAGGGTGCTCATCCCGTGGTCGCCTCGACCGCCCGCGAACTCCTCAACAAATCCGAGAACGAACGCTCAGGCGTCCTGTCCACCGCGATGTCGTTCCTTGGGCTGTACCGCGATCCCGTCGTGGCACAGGTGACCTGCCGGTGTGACTGGCGGATCGCCGACCTGATCTCCGATCGCAGTCCGACGACGCTCTATCTAGTGGTGCCGCCCTCCGATATCTCTCGGACCAAGCCGCTGATCCGCTTGGTGCTGAACCAGATTGGCCGACGCCTGACCGAGGATCTGCACGCCCGCGACCGCCGGCATCGCGTCCTGATGATGCTCGACGAGTTCCCGGCGCTTGGGCGGCTTGATTTCTTCGAGTCCGCCCTCGCTTTCATGGCGGGGTACGGCATCAAGAGTTTCTTGATCGCGCAGTCGCTCAATCAGATCGAGAAGGCCTATGGGCCTAACAATGCGATCCTCGATAACTGCCACGTCCGGGTCAGCTTTGCGACCAATGACGAGCGGACCGCGAAGCGTGTGTCCGATGCGCTTGGTACGGCGACCGAAATGCGGGCGATGAAGAACTATGCCGGGCACCGATTGAACCCATGGCTGGGGCATCTCATGGTCTCACGGCAGGAGACGGCAAGGCCGCTGCTGACACCAGGCGAGGTCATGCAGCTTTCGCCGTCGGACGAGATCGTCATGGTGGCGGGTACGCCGCCGATTCGAGCTCGGAAGGCTCGCTACTATGAAGATCGGCGGTTTACCGAGCGGGTCTTGCCGCCGCCCGATCCAGCCGCATCCGGCCGGTCACCGCGAACGGATGGATGGTCTGCATTGGGAGCGCCCAAGCCGGCGTCGCTTCCAACCGAAAGGGGGCGAGCGGAGGAAGATTCGGCGAATAGCGGCCTTCGTCGCGAGCCCGAACTCCCCGATCACGTCGCGATCGCCAAGGAGACGGCCGAACCGACGCCAGCCGAGGAATTTGCCGTCGTTCTTGACGACGACGAGGGCGCGGTCCGCCAGTCCCGGCTTCTCCGTCAGCAAATGCGCGGCGTCGCCCGTCAAGCCGCTATGGACCCGAATGACGGCATGGAGCTCTGAGACACTATGCGCGACCGGATGAACGTGTATTTCCCGCCGGAGCTTCTGAAGCAGGTCTCGGATCTGGCGGATCGCCAGAAGCTCTCCCGGTCTGCGATCGTGGAGGCGGCCGTTGCTTCGTTTCTGTCGCCGGATGGATCGGACAGGCGGGAGGCGGCGTTTACCCGTCGCCTGGATCGGCTGTCGCGTCAGATGCAGAGACTGGAGCGTGACGTTGGTTTGACAGCCGAGACCCTGGCCCTCTTCGTCCGTTTCTGGCTGACGGTTACGCCACCGCTACCGAACGACGCGCAGGCGGCTGCACAGGCAAAAGGCCGGGAGCGGTTTGAAGGATTTGTCGAGGCGCTCGGGCGTCGTTTGCAAAAGGGGCAGAGCTTTCTGCGTGAGATACCGGAAGATATCGTCCGTCAGGAGCCCGCCGGCGGACCTGACTGATCGCTCTCAATACGCCATCGCGCGAACCCTTCTTTTTCTACGCCAGCCTACGACCGCAGCAATTTAGCCGAGCCTATAAAAAGCTGAACGCGCTATCGGCTCGAATGAGTTGATGAGCAAGAAGGCCGGCATGCAAGTTACAAGGACGTGGCGTCTCACCGTGCGCGTATTTCTGCCGTTTGCTGCTGGCTACTATCTTTCGTACCTGTTTCGGACGATCAACGCTTTGATCGTGAGTGATCTCAGCTCGGATGCCGGGCTTGGGTCAGCCAACCTCGGACTACTTACGTCAGTCTATTTCCTGGTCTTTGCGGCGGCTCAGATCCCGGTCGGTATATTGTTGGACCGCTTTGGTCCGCGTCGGGTCCAGAGCGCGCTGCTCTGGTTCGCAGCACTGGGCGCCGGATTGTTCGCCGTATCGACCGGCTTCCTGTCGTTTTTGATCGCGCGTGCGATGATCGGGCTTGGCGTGGCGGGGGCGCTGACGGCAGGACTTAAGTCCATCATCCTTTGGTTCCCCAGGGAACGAGTTGCCTTGGTGAACGGCTACATGATCATGCTGGGATCATTAGGAGCGGTGACCGCCACGGTTCCCGTCGAACACCTGCTCGCTTGGATGGGCTGGCGGCAGCTCTTTGAAATCCTGGCAGCTGCGACCGGTGCCACAGCGATCCTCATCTATGTCGTAGTTCCTGAGCAACGCATTATCCCATCGAACGCGCCAGCTTCCGCCACCCTTGGATCCGTTTTCAGCGACAGGCGCTTCTGGCGGATAGCACCGTTGTCGGCGACTTGCGTTGGTTCAGCTTGGTCGCTGCAGGGATTGTGGGCATCACCGTGGCTTGCAGTCGTGGAGGGGCTCGATCGCGCAGGCCTCGTCAGACAGCTGTTCATCATGTCGATCGTACTCAGCGGCGGTGCCTGGTTGTTCGGTATGACGATCCATCACGTCAAACGAACAGGCCTCACGGCTGAGACGATATTCGCGATGGTGGCCGTGCTATTTATCGCAGCCGAGCTAGTCTTGATCCTGCGAGTACCTCTGCCGTCCATCTTGCCCTGGTCGGTTGTCGCAATCATCGGAACGGCAACTGTGGTCAGCTTTGCCGTGATAGCTGATTACTTTCCGTCGGAGCTTGCCGGCCGTGCCAATGGCGCCTTGAACGTCTTGCACTTTGGTTGGGCATTTCTGGCACAATATGCGACCGGACTGATCCTGGAGCAATGGTCCACGAACGATGGCCATAGGTCGATCTTGGCTTATCAAGTCGCGTTCAGTCTCGACGTAGCGCTGCAGATCGCGGCGTTGGTTTGGTTCGGGCTACCTTGGATCCAATCCTTTGCTTGCTGGATGAATTCAGTCCCTTCCACCATGCCGCTCAGTGCTTTCGACGTGTTCGAAGCAAGCATTTTCTGCGAGCAATCGGACGGCGAGGTGGAGTGGTGACCCGCGCCACCTAAGCGCCGCTCTCCGTCGTGACGAGGCTGTTGAGGCGTCGCTTGGCGCCGGTCGCGATGGATTCTGCCATCGCCTGCGGGAAATCCTTCGGCAGCTTCGCAATCGTTGCGTCGATCTTCGCGCCAGCCGTATCCGCGAGCTCTTCGATGATACCGCGAACCACGCTGTCGGGCAGGCCGCAAGTCCTTGCGGTTTGCACGAAATGTCGGCCGAGAATCGTGTGTACTACGTAGTGGCGACTATTGCCGATCGCCATGGCGAGCTTCATCTGGTTTTGCGTGATCTGCTTGGCATCGAGGCTCGGTTGCGTTGAGATGATGTCGTACAGCGGGGCGAGGACGAATCGTCCGCCGGGCGAGAGGTGGATGCTGAAATTCTTGGCGTGGCCGTCAGTAGCCGCCAGAAGCCAGAAAACGATTTGTGCCTTGAAGAAGGTCGCCTGGTCGGTCGTCGGTGTATCGCTGCCTTTGAGGAGATCAGAGATATTTCGGATGCCCGGGCCGCCGTCCGATTCGTATTTGCGCCCGGGCGGGACGGAAAGCGCCTGACAGCAATCTTCCTGTGGCAGGCGCAGAAGCCGTCCGTCGTGCGCCCATGTGCGGTCGAATCGCTCGATGGCGAGCACGCGCCGGCCCGCGAAATCAACGATGCGCGACTTGGCGACGGGCAAGTCGAGTGCGGCGACGAGCTTCAGGCAGAGATGCTCGTTTTCAACGCTGTGGGTCAGGTCGACGCCGTTCGGTAACCTGCCGATCTGCGGTTTGATGATGTGCGTGGTGGCGGTCGTACCGTGCGGCACATGCCACTTGTCCTTCCAGTAGAGAAGCGCGGTTTTTTCCTGGGCCCCAGCCAGAGAGATACGAAACTCCTGATCGGGACCGATGCCGAGCGGATTGTTGGCGAGATTGGCAAGGATCGCCGCGATGTCCTGGTCGCTCGCGACGCGAGCGTCAATCGCGCCCGCCGCTCCGGATGCCGTTCCATCCGGAAGGAATTGCAGGGCGCCGACACAGTCGCGGCCGATCGCGGAAAGCAGGCTGTAAGCATCGGCTCCGCCAGCATGCGCGCGTTCGGCGACACGCCGGCGGATGTCGTCGTTATCGGGAAGCAGGTTATCGAAGACTGCAATGACGGGGTCACCGATATAGCGGTCTTCGCGTAGAGGCATCGATACCGAGACCGGGATGGCGTTCTCCCATCCCAGCCAGGCTTCGTCGTATTGGAAATCGATGGCGCCGCTGCTCTCCCGCCGCAGCCGCCCGACCAGACGAGCGTTCAGGTAGACGTTGAGAGGCGCTCGGATAGGACGGCGTCCCATCAGAACAGATCCTCAATGGCTTTGGCCGACACCTTCGTGCGTGGTCGGAGGACCAGTTCCAGGTCGAGCGCGGCCAGCGCATCCATGAGGATGCGCAGTTGCGTCGCTGGTTCGCCGGCCTCCAGCTTCGAGACAGTCGCTTGGCGCGCGTGCATCTTGTCGCCTAGGCCGCCCTGGGTGAGTGTTTTTTGCCGGCGGTGCCGCCTAATGGCGGCGCCAAGCTGCTGCGGGGTGCGAGCGATTGTATCCATTGGAGCTTGATACGCGAACGCGTATAAAACGTCAATATACGTGGGTGCGTATATAGAGAAATATACGATATCGCGTATAGAATATTAATATACGCAATCGCGTATAGCGTTTTGACCCGATCACACCGCACGCGGACGTTGCAGTGATTGAATGAATAGCGCCGGCGCCACGGTCATTACTATGAGCGCGCATGATGAGGCCGAGTGGTGAGCAGCAACTCGCAAGCGACCCGATGCGATTGAGTAAGCCTCAAACACCGGTTCTCGGTCTTTCTTTTTCTACGCCAGTCTACGATCACCGAAAGCGCTCGTTGCGCCAAGCCCATTGGTGCCTTTTCTAATCATCCCCACCTGAGGGCCCGCTGTGGAGGTCCTCATTCGGTGGGGACGTCGGTGGCAATCCATTCCATCCAATCGGAAGCGAATTCGCGCGGTGCGCGAATGCTGCGTAGCGCGCTTGGCGCGGCGATTGCCAGCTACCTCGAGGATGAAACGATCATCGAGGTGATGCTCAACCCGGATGGGCGGTTGTGGATCGATCGGTTGTCGAGCGGCTTGATCGATACAGGCGAAACTTTGTCCGCAGCAGATGGCGAGCGCATTGTTCGCCTGGTGGCGCATCACGTCGGCGCCGAGGTGCATGCCGGCGCGCCTCGGGTCTCGGCCGAATTGCCCGGAACCGGGGAGCGCTTCGAAGGTCTCTTGCCTCCCGTCGTGGCAGCTCCGGCGTTCGCGATCCGCAAGCCCGCTGTCGCCGTCTTTACGCTCGACGACTACGTCGCCAGAGAGATCATATCCTCGAAGCAGGCCACAATCCTGAAGGGTGCGGTCGCCGCTCGTAAGAATATCCTTGTCGCCGGTGGGACATCGACCGGCAAGACAACGTTGACGAATGCGCTCCTGGCCGAGGTGGCAAAGAGCTCCGATCGGGTCGTTCTGATCGAAGACACGCGCGAACTTCAGTGCAAGGCGCCAAACCTCGTAGCATTGCGGACCAAAGATGGCGTGGCGACGCTATCGGATCTCGTTCGGTCCTCGCTGCGACTGCGTCCTGATCGTATCCCGGTTGGCGAGGTCCGCGGTGCGGAGGCACTCGATCTGCTCAAAGCTTGGGGCACCGGTCATCCTGGCGGCATCGGCACGATTCACGCGGGCACCGCGCTCGGTGCCTTGCTGCGGCTTGAGCAGCTCATCCAGGAGGCCGTCATTACGGTTCCGCGTGCCCTGATCGCCGAGACCATCAACCTCGTCGCCGTCCTTGCGGGGCGCGGCGCCGACCGTCGTCTCTCCGAACTCGCCATCGTCTCGGGGCTTGGAGCCGCCGGTGACTACAGCCTTTCATCAGCAGGAGACTGACATGCGTCTGCAATTTCGCTTTTTTCGTGGGGCATCGTTGGCGGCTTTCGGCGCGGTGCTCTTGGCGGCACCGCCGGCATGGGCCGCCGGCTCGAACATGCCGTGGGAGCAACCGCTCAATCAGATTCTGCAGTCGGTCGAGGGGCCGGTCGCCAAGATCATCGCCGTCATCATCATCGTCGTCACCGGCCTCACGCTCGCGTTCGGAGATTCCTCGGGTGGTTTCCGCAGGCTGATCCAGATCGTGTTTGGCCTGTCGATCGCGTTCGCGGCTTCGAGCTTCTTCCTGTCGTTCTTCTCCTTCGGCGGCGGCGTGGTGATCTGATGGATGAGCCGGTCGCAGGTTTTGTCGTGCCCGTCCACCGCGCGCTTACCGAGCCCATCCTGATGGGCGGTGCGCCGCGATCGGTCGCGATTGTCAACGGCACGTTGGCGACCGCCCTTGGACTCGGACTGCGGCTCTGGATCGCAGGTCTTGTCCTCTGGTTCATCGGCCACATGGCCGCCGTCTGGGCCGCCAAGCGCGATCCCGCCTTCGTCGACGTGGTGCGCCGACATCTGCGCATTCCCGGCCATCTCAACCTCTGAGTTATCGGTCATGATGAACCTTGCCGAATATCGTCATTCCAACGCGCGTCTTGCCGACTTCCTGCCTTGGGCCGCCCTGGTCGATGAGGGCATCGTCCTGAACAAGGATGGCTCGTTCCAACGAACGGCGAAATTCCGCGGCCCAGACCTCGACAGCGCAGTGCCGGCCGAACTCGTCGCCGTCGCCGGCCGTCTGAACAACGCCCTGCGCCGCCTCGGATCGGGCTGGGCCGTATTTGTCGAGGCGCAGCGCCATTTTGCGGGAGCCTATCCTCCGAGCACATTTCCGGATGCCGCATCCGCGCTGGTCGATGCAGAACGCAGGGCCCAGTTCGAAGAGGCGGGTGCACACTACGAGT
This sequence comes from Bradyrhizobium sp. S3.7.6, assembly GCF_054061875.1. NCBI lineage: Bacteria > Pseudomonadati > Pseudomonadota > Alphaproteobacteria > Hyphomicrobiales > Nitrobacteraceae > Bradyrhizobium > Bradyrhizobium sp. S3.7.6. The sequence goes on from NZ_JBSSEQ010000001.1 coordinate 3,360,677, forward strand.
CCAGTTACTTCCTGACCTTCCTCTATCTGCCACCGGAGGAGGGAGCCGCCAGGGCAGAGCGATTGCTCTATGAGGGGCGCGACCGCACCGTTGGGGCCGATGCGCGCGAGGTGCTCAGGGGATTTGTCGATCAAACCAGCCGTGTGCTGCAGCTGGTGGAAGGATTCATGCCGGAATGCGCCTGGCTCGATGACCAGGCCACGCTGACTTACCTGCACTCGACGATCTCGTCCAAACGTCATCGGGTCCGGGTGCCCGAGATTCCCATGTACATCGATGCGCTGCTGGCCGACCAGCCGCTGACCGGCGGTCTTGAGCCGATGTTGGGCTCGACCAATCTGCGGATTCTGACGATCGTCGGCTTCCCGGGCACAACGACGCCTGGAATTCTCGATGACCTCAATCGCCTGGCTTTCTCATATCGCTGGTCGACCCGCGCAATCATGCTCGACAAGACCGATGCCACAAAGCTGCTGACCAAGATTCGCCGGCAGTGGTTCACCAAGAGAAAATCGATCGGCGCCATTCTCAAGGAGGTCATGACCAACGAGGCGTCGACGCTGCTCGATACCGACGCCCACAACAAGGCGATAGACGCCGACGCGGCGCTGCAGGAACTGGGGTCGGATCAGATCGGACAAGCCTTTGTCACGGCGACGATCACCGTGTGGGATGCAGATCCCAATGCCGCCGATGAGAAGCTGCGACTGGTCGAGAAAGTCATTCAAGGGCGCGATTTCACCTGCATGATCGAGACGGTGAACGCCGTCGAAGCTTGGCTCGGCAGTCTGCCGGGGCATGTCTATGCCAATGTGCGGCAGCCGCCGGTCTCGACCCTCAACCTCGCCCATATGATTCCGATGTCGGCCGTGTGGGCGGGCGAGGCAAGGGATCTGCATTTTGGCGCTCCGCCGCTTCTGTTCGGCAAGACGGAGGGATCGACCCCGTTCCGTTTCTCGCTCCACGTCGGCGACGTCGGCCATACCCTGGTGGTGGGGCCGACAGGTGCGGGCAAGTCGGTCCTGCTGGCGCTGATGGCAATGCAATTCCGCCGTTACCCGAACTCCCAAGTGTTTGCGTTCGATTTCGGTGGCTCGATACGAGCGGCGGCGCTCGCCATGGGCGGCGATTGGCATGATCTTGGCGGCGCCTTGTCCGACGAAGGCGACCGACCCGTCGCGTTGCAGCCGCTGGCCTGGATCGACGACCCCTCCGAGCGCGGATGGGCCACGGAATGGATCGGGGCGATCCTGGCGCGGGAAAAGGTCGAGATCACCCCTGAGGTCAAGGACCATCTGTGGTCGGCGCTGACGTCTCTCGCTTCGGCGCCGAGGGAGGAACGTACGCTTACGGGCCTGTCAGTCCTCTTGCAATCGAACTCCCTGAAACGCGCCCTGCAGCCCTATTGCCTTGGCGGTCCGTCCGGACGCCTACTCGATGCTGAATTCGAGCGCCTTGGTGAGTCCTCGGTCCAGGCGTTCGAGACCGAAGGGTTGATCGGAACGAGCGCGGCCCCGGCCGTGCTGGCCTACCTGTTTCATCGCATTGGAGATCGCCTCGATGGCCGTCCCACTCTTCTCATTGTCGATGAAGGGTGGCTCGCCCTCGACGACGAGGATTTTGCCGGCCAGCTCCGGGAATGGATGAAGACGCTTCGCAAGAAGAACGCCTCCGTCATCTTTGCTACCCAATCGCTTTCGGACATCGACGGCTCGGCAATTGCGCCGGCGATCATCGAAAGCTGCCCGACGCGTCTGTTGCTGCCGAACGAGCGGGCGATCGAACCGCAGATCACTGCCATCTACCGCCGCTTCGGACTCAACGACCGCCAGATCGAGCTACTGAGCCGGGCTACACCGAAGCGGGACTACTATTGCCAGTCCCGCCGCGGCAATCGCATGTTCGAGCTCGGTCTTGGTGAGGTCGCACTCGCCTTTACGGCGGCCTCGTCCAAGACAGACCAGGCGGCTATCGAGCGCCTTCTCGCCGAGCATGGCGCTGACCGGTTCGTGCCGGCCTGGCTTCAGCACCGCGGCGTCGCCTGGGCCACGGACCTGATTCCCAGTCTCGTCAATCTGGAGAAGTCGCAATGAGGCGCCTTGGTCTATTCGCCGCCGTGGGCACGATCGCCCTTACGCTTTGCGCCACGGTACCCGCACGAGCGCAGTGGATCGTTTTCGATCCCAACAATTACGTCCAGAACGTGCTAACCGCCGCACGTGAACTGCAGCAGATCAGCAACCAGATCACCTCGTTGCAGAACGAGGCGCAGATGCTGATCAACCAGGCCAGGAATCTGGCAAGTCTGCCGTACTCCTCGCTCCAGCAATTGCAATCCTCGATCCAGCGAACCCAGCAATTGCTGGCCCAGGCCCAGCGGATTGCCTACGACGTCCAGCAGATCGATCGCGCGTTCTCGACCAGCTATGCGCCGGCGAGCGGCAACCAGTCCAGCCAGCTGCTGATCACCAATGCTCAATCACGGTGGCAGAATTCTGTCGCGGCGCTGCAGGACGCGCTCCGGGTCCAAGCTGGAGTCGTGGGCAACCTCGATACCAATCGCGTCCAGACATCGGCGCTCGTGATCTCGAGCCAGGGTGCCAGCGGCGCTCTGCAGGCGACCCAGGCCGGCAATCAGATCCTCGCGCTTCAGGCGCAGCAACTCGCCGATCTCACCGCCACTGTCGCGGCACAGGGCAGGGCACAGAGCCTTGAAGCGGCGCAGCGCGCGGCAGCTCAAGACCAGGGCCGTGAACAGCTCCGGCGGTTTCTGACGCCAGGGCAGAGCTATCAATCCCAGGACGTGCGGATGTTCCACTGATGACCGATACAGGCCCATTCAAAGCGTTGTCGTTACTCATGTCAGTCGGGGTGCTGGTCGTCGCAGGCTGCGCGATCCAGCTTCGTGGCGGAGAAAATACATCTGCGTCACCAACGGCAGAGCAGACCAAAGACGTCAATCGTTCCGAGCTTGCGCGCTGCCGCACCGTCTCTTCGGAAGATGCAGCGGACTATCAGCATTGCCAGAAGGTCTGGGCCGAAAACCGCCGTCAGTTCTTTGGCAGGCGGGACGGTGCTGCCGCTGCGGTAACCGGCGTGACACCGGCGCCAAAAGATCAGAGCCGGCTGCCGCAGGGATATCCGACCGCCGGGGTGCCCAGGGAAGATAAGCCATGACCGGCACCGGCATCATCGACCAGTTCCTTGAGACATTCACCCGCTATATCGACAACGGCTTCGGGCTTTTGGGTGGCGAGGTCGGGTATCTCGCGACAACGCTTGCCGCCATCGATATCACGCTCGCCGCGCTATTCTGGAGTTGGGGCACGGACGAAGACATCATCGCGCGTCTCGTCAAGAAAACGCTATTCGTTGGGGTCTTCGCGTATCTGATCGGCAATTGGAACAACCTCGCAAGGATGGTCTTTGAGAGCTTTGCCGGCCTCGGACTGAAGGCATCTGGCTCAAGCCTCTCCGCGTCGGACTTCCTGCGGCCGGGAAAGATTGCTCAGGTCGGGCTCGATGCCGGCAGGCCGATGCTCGACTCGATCTCGAACCTGATGGGCTACATCAGCTTCTTCGAGAATTTCGTTCAGATCGTCGTGCTCCTGTTCGCATGGATCGTGGTGCTGCTCGCCTTCTTCATTCTGGCGATCCAGCTCTTCGTCACACTGATCGAGTTCAAGCTGACGACGCTGGCCGGCTTCGTGCTCATTCCCTTTGGCTTGTTTGGCAAGACGGCCTTCGCGGCGGAGCGGGTCCTCGGCAATGTCATATCGTCCGGGATCAAGGTTTTGGTCCTGGCCGTCATCGTCGGCATTGGCTCAACCCTGTTCTCGCAGTTCACCACGGGTTTTGGCGGCGCGCAGCCTACAATCGAAGATGCGATGACCCTGGCGCTCGCGGCGCTCTCCTTGCTGGGTCTCGGCATCTTCGCTCCCGGAATCGCAAACGGCCTGGTCTCCGGCGGACCCCAGCTCGGCGCCGGCACCGCGATTGGGGCGGGCCTTGCTGCCGGCGGCGTCGTTGCGGCAGGTGCGGGCCTTGCCGCCGGCGGCGCTGGTCTCGCTGGTGGTGCGCTCGCCGGTGCGGGGCGCGGTGGGGCTGCCATGGTGAGCGGCGCATCCGCGGCGTATCGAAGCGGCGGCCTTGCGGGCGTCGCGGAGGCGGGTGGCTCGGCTGCCATGAGTCCATTGCGTCGAGCCGCGGCCGCATTCGCCGGCAGCCAGCAAGCGAGCGAGCCGGCTGCGAGTACGTCCACAGAGGGGCAACCCGATTGGGCGCGGCGCATGAAGCGCGCCCAAACCATTCGGCACGGTGCCTCGGCGGCCGGCCATGCGGTGCGCTCCGGCGATCATGGCGGCAGCGGCTCTTCTGTCGATCTCTCGGAAGGAGAGCGCTGAGAGGGAGCCAACCCGCCGGTTCGCCGGGCGCCAGCAGCGGCCTCAAACGGCACACGCGACATTCGAAACCGATCACTCGATCTCAGGGGGCAACTATCCATGTTCAGACGACCTTCCGTTCACTACGGGCGCATGCCCGAACCGGTCACGCCCTACCAAAAAGCAGCGCAGGTCTGGGACGAGCGCATCGGATCGGCGCGCGTGCAGGCCAAGAATTGGCGCTTCATGGCCTTTGGCTGCCTCATGCTGTCGGCCGGGCTTGCTGGTGGACTTGTTTGGCAATCGACACAGGGTTCGATCACGCCTTGGGTGGTCGAGGTCGATCGTCTCGGACAGGCCCAACGGGTTGCGCCAGCCAACATCGATTATCAGCCTACAGATGCTCAGATCGCCTATCACCTGGCGCGCTTTATCGAGGACGTCAGAGGCTTGCCGGCTGATGGTATCGTTCTGCGCCAGAACTGGCTGCGCGCATATGACTTTACGACAGACCGTGGCGCGGCCGCGCTCAACGATTTTGCGCGCAACAACGATCCCTTTGCCAGGCTGGGCAAGGCGCAGATCTCGGTCGATGTGTCGAGCGTCATCCGTGCGTCTGCGGAGAGCTTCCGGGTCGCATGGACCCAACGCATTTACGAGAACGGCTCGCTAAGTGCGACCGAGCGCTGGACCGCGATTCTCACGGTGGCAATCGAGACGCCGCGCGATGCCGAACGCCTGCGCAAGAATCCCCTTGGCGTCTACGTCCGCGCCATCAACTGGTCGAAGGAGATGGGTCAGTGATCAAGACGACGCGTGACATGTGTTCAAAAAGTCCGATCCAATACCGCAGGTTCAGCTCGAGCAGGTGCAAGCTCGCCGCTTTGAGGCGGGCCCTTTTACCAGCTCTGCTGCTTGGCACATCAGCCCTCGCAGGATGCGCCACCTACATTCCACCGGAAATCAGCTATGACGCCGCGGTCCCGCCGTTGCCAGCGCCTCCAGTGGCGCTCGACGACCGACCTCGCCCGCTTCACGTTCCACCGCTCTGGAAACCCGTTCTCGGCGGCAAGTCGGAGGCCAAGGAAGAGGCTGAACCCGTGAGCCGGGTTGAGACCGCAAATAGCGCGGCGCGAGTCGAGCCGCGCAAAAGGGGATACTTTAACGCGGCGCAGATTTACGCCTTCAGCCCAGGGGCGCTCTACCAGGTCTATGCTGCTCCCGGACAGATCACGGACATCGCGCTGGAAGAGGGAGAGCAATTGACGGGATCCGGACCGATCGCGGCCGGAGATACCGTGCGCTGGGTCGTGGGAGATACTGAGAGCGGGAGCGGTGATACCCGTCGCATCCACATCCTGGTGAAGCCAACCCGGGCCTCGATCGAAACCAATCTTGTCGTCAATACCGACCGGCGCACCTACCTGATTGAGCTCCGGTCCCGGGAGCGGCCGTACATGCCGTCTGTTGCCTGGTACTATCCGGAAACGGTTCGCGAACGCTCGCGCTCCGTCGCCCTCAGACCCGTCATTCCAGATCCAGCGCAGCGTGTCTTTTACGCGATCGACGGCGACAGTCCATCTTGGCGGCCGCTCGCAGCGTATGACGACGGCCGAAAGGTCTATATCGAATTCCCTCAAGGGATCGTCCAGGGCGAGATGCCACCGCTCTTCGTCATCGGACCCGACGGCAAGACTGAACTCGTCAACTATCGCGCCTTCGGCAACGTGCTGATCGTGGACCGGCTGTTTGCAGCCGCAGAACTGCGGCTCGGCGGTGAGCATCAGCAGAAGGTCAGAATCGTCCGGACTGACGGGAGGCCGTCGTCATGAACACGAAGAACGAAAACAGCTCTGACGGGGTCATTCCGCCGCAAACGCCGGAGCAGCATTCCAGGAGCTTCCGACTACGAGCCGAACCCCCGCGGGTCACCCGATTGTCGCGCAAGGTACTGGCGGGAGGGAGCGCGGTTGCCCTGCTGGTTATCGGCGGAGCCGTATTGTGGTCATTGCAAAGCAATCGCCCTCGCAATCAGACGACCGACGAGCTCTATAGCACCGATCATCACAATCTCGCTGACGGGATTGAGGCGCTGCCGAAGGACTATACTGGCGTTTCGCGCCAAACCGTGCCGCAACTTGGCCCGCCGCTCCCAGGCGACCTCGGTCGACCGATCCTGGCCGCTCAAGGCCAGTCGCCGACCACCGGCGGAGATCCGGAACAGCAACGCCGGGATCAAGAGAGCGAGGCGGCCCGTATCAGCCATCTGTTCGCGTCGAGCATTGGGAGAGAAGCGCGTCCGCCCGGCGCTACGGCAGCTGGAGGCGAGCACTTCGTGCCGCCGAACGCAACGAGCACCGGCGAGGATGGATCTGCAAAAAACGCGCAGGACAGAAAACTTGCCTTTGTGAACGCTTCTGTGGATCGCCGCACGGTAAGCCCTGACCGCGTCAGCAGGCCCGCTTCACCGTACGTTGTGCAGGCTGGGACGGTTATTCCAGGAGCGCTGATCACCGGGATCAGGTCAGATCTTCCCGGCCAAGTCACGGCCCAGGTGACAGAGAACTTATACGACACTCCGACAGGTCGCTTTTTGCTCGTACCTCAGGGTACGCGTCTGATCGGCATGTACGATAGTCAGGTCACCTTCGGACAGTCCCGCGTGCTGCTCGTCTGGACGCGGTTGATCATGCCGAATGGACGTTCAATCGTTCTCGAGCGGCAGCCTGGCGCTGACACCGCGGGATATGCGGGTCTCGAAGATCAGGTTGACAGTCATTGGGGCGAACTCTTCAAGGCTACGGCACTATCGACGTTTTTGGCTGTCGGGACTGAACTCGGCGCCGGGTCGGACACCAACAGCAACGACAGCGCAATCATCCAAGCATTGCGGCACGGCGCCTCGGACTCACTGAACCAGACCGGACAGCAGGTAGTTCGGCGCAGTCTCAACATCCAGCCCACGTTGACCGTGCGACCAGGTTTCCCGGTTCGCGTTGTCGTCAATCGCGACCTCATACTTGCGCCGTACGGAGGATAGGGGATGTCCAAGCTTAGAATAGGAGCGCTGCCCGACGACAAGCCCGTCAAGGTCGCCATTGAGCTTCCGGCATCAGTGCATCGAGATCTCGTCGCCTATGCGGAGGCCCTGGCACGCGAAAGTGGGCAGCGCATCGACCCGGCAAAGCTGATCGCGCCCATGCTGGCGCGCTTTATGGCCACGGACCGCGGATTTGCAAAGGCGAGACGGGCCGGTCACGCCCAGGCAGTCGGTGGCGGCGAGGGATAGCGTTCTGCCAACAGATCGAGGAAACGCTTCAGAGCCGGATTCTCATTGTCGTCGCGCCAATGGGCATAAAAGTCCACCCGGCTTGGTCCCGCTCCGTCCTGCAACTCCCTGTACACGAGGCCTGCAAAACTTGCACCAATATCCGATTCCATCACCAGGCTGAGCCCCATGCCCATACTCGTCAGACTCTTGATAATGCCGCGGCTTACGTCATGGCGCTGCACCCTGGGTCGGTCGTCGGGTAGTAGGAGTTTCGAGATCAGCAGATCCTCAAGTTCTCGTCCGGGATCATACTCGCTTACAAGAATCGTCTGGTCACGCAAATCGGTCCAATAGATGATCTCACGTGACGCGAGGCAGTGATCCTGAGGCAGCGAGATCAGGATGCGTTCGCTCCAGAGCAATAGTGATCTGGTGCCCCTTGAAGGCAGACGTCCAGGGCTAACGACAACGTCGACGGTTCCGCTACTTAGCGCAGTCATCAGACGGAAGCGAGAGCGCTCCATCGTTGCCAATTCGAGCTGTGGGAGCAGCTTCTTAAGCTCACCTATCGTCGCTCGCAAATTGCCGGTGGACATGGAGGTGAAGAAGCCGATCACAAGATGGCCAGTCTCTCCACGACCACCGGACCTCCCGGTGTCAACGAGCATGTCGACTTGTTCCAGAATCAACCGTGCGATCCGCAGAATGGCCTGTCCAGCCTGAGTAGGCTTAATTCCTCCGCTTGAACGCTCAAACAGTGAAGTACCCACGAGGTGCTCGAGTTGACCGATAGAGCGGCTGAAGGCGGTATGTTTGATTGCAAGCGCCTCCGCGGCTCGTCGAAAGCTTCCGCAATCACAAGCGACAACTGCCAGTCGAAGCTGTTGCAGGTCAATAGCTCTGGCTGCGTTCCGCCGATGATTCCTGATCTCAATATCCGTCATGTTCATAGCTCGCCAGGCAAAGCGCAAGATACGGCGTCCCCGCTCTAGGCGGGGACGCGCATATCGTTTGTTGACATGGACCGTTCTAGGCGGCCGCGAAGATTACTGGCGTCCAAAGGGCCGGTGCCGAAAGACCGCCGGCTTTACGAAGGCTGGCCAGAATATCGCGCGAAATCTCCAGGTAACCCGCCACGGCTAAGGTGTTGCCAATTGCGGAAGGATTGCCAATGCGCCGTAGGGGCCAGCCGGCTCGCCGAAGGATTCTCTCCATACGGACGTCCGTTACGGTGACGATGTCAGTGAGTTGTCGTGAGAGCCCGAACTCGACCATTCCCGCAAACAGCTCGTAAGCAGCACGAGTGATACCGTGGTCCCCTTTCGGGGCATCGGCAGCAACATCGATTGCGAATCTACTACTTTCCCAAACGAGAGGAGTTGACGGCGCCGGTCGGCCTTCAAGAAGCGCGGGGAAGGTGTCACAAAGCATGGTCAGGCCAAGTGTGGGGAGGAGGCGTACGGAACCTTGCACCTGCCCGTTGTCACATAGCTGGGTTAGGTAAGCGGGATGCAATGCATCAAAATCGTCGATCTCCATGTCGCCACTGGTTTGAACGTCCCATGCCATGCGAAGCTTGAAAACGCGATACCGTAGCCGATGCATTTCGACGAGAGTTTCGGCGAACTGGCCATACAAGGGTGGTGTGATAAGCTGAATCATAGTCCCTCCAGGTGTGTACATCGCCACCTTTGGAGCGGATCACGGATCTTAAGTCATTACCTGTAGTTGTAGGGGGGCTGCGTCCCTAATTTTGCTCTTTTCTTTTCACGGCGGCTAAGCGGGCTACCGCTTGTACAATCGTCCGAACACCGAGTTTTTTCTTCGCGCCTTCTAGGTAGAAGGCAACCGTGTTGCGCGAGATGCCGAGAATGCATCCAATCTCCCAAGCGCTCTTGCCCCGAGCTGCCCACTCCAAGCATTCGAACTCGCGCGGGGATAGGCATGCCCCCTCTATTTCGTGTGCATTTGCTAGCTTTCGCCGGGTATGAGCATGGAAATACATCGCCATTAGCTGAAGAACGCGTCCATGCGATTCAATGAACCGTTCGAATTGTGGGCGGCTCTGGTCAACGGCAAAGGTCAATGCAGCGATGGGGCCGTGGCCATCGTGAATGGGCACCGTAAAGCCAAACCGAATTCCGAATTCCGCGGCCTCTTCGAAAAGCCGATGCTGTGCTTTCGATGTGAACTTCGAGTTGAAATTAACCCCCCATCGAAAGGGCTCGGGGTTTCGAAGAGCTTCTCCGATGACGGGATCAAGCACTTGATAATTGTTTCGTAGATAGTGTGCTACCCACCGCGATGGATATGTAGAGATTAGGCGCGGTTTGCCTTTGCTTGAGTGCTGGAGGGCTAGATAGGCAAAACACGATAGGTCCAAAGCGGTCGCTGTGTCCGCCATGGCTTTGGAGAAGTCTTGAAGATCTTCTGCGGTCGCTAGGAGATCAATGAAATTTTGAAAGATGCGGTGCATCGCTGCCAAGCAAGCCGTGCATGGTGCGAGAGCAGAGATCTCGCCCAATTCGTTGATTGTGCCTACAACAAGTGACCAAAGAGCCGCGCTTCGCGGCCGGTGAAGTCAAGGCAAGACCCTCTTGTACCAAACACCACAACGTCGTGCCTCGTACAGTTTGTCTTTGCCTATTCTCATAACGCCCCCGGCATTTTGTGCCGAAATCGCAGCCGTCACCCCCAAAGCGCCGAATGTGATGCGGCTATGCAACTGGCCAGGGGCCTGCATGTGCCGGGACTCTGCGTTGACCGGCCAGGAAGGCCAGTTTGCCGACCAATCTGATCATCGACCAAGAGACTCACCGGATCATCGGCGGTGTGATCGTTTGGCCCGCAGGCTGGCGACATGATCGGAGAACCTGTCCGGCGATCGAGATGGGCGCCGATGCAATTGATATCAGCAAAACCATTCATCCGCATTCGACGTTCGGAGAAACAATAGGCCTGGCTGCCGAAGTACGAAGGTGTTTGCACGGATGTGTTGCCGGGTGCGAAGAGGTCGACCAAGCGCGCGAGCCACATCCTCGGCAGAACCCTCGGCGATTGGGAGCTCTGAATTGCAAAAGCAGGTATGGCGGCGCGGGCATTGCGAGATCTGAGCCGGGCGATGAAATGAGCTGTTCTGGACGTGCGGAGCCTGGTGATCGGGACCCTTCAAGTTTCGCGCGCGCTTTTTGGTGCAGTCGAAATCGTACCTCGCGTCAAATGCCGAAAATGGCGCTGAGAGCTGCGGACTTCAGCACAAAATGCGGTCTGATGTGCACGACAGTATTGCTGCTGAATGTCGTTCGTTAGATTTCCGCAATCGAATTCCGCATTCGGCGTTTGCGAAAGATATCCGATCTTTCGTTTCCTCCCTCTACTTGGCCCGGCGCGATCGGCGGGCCCTTTCTCAAGGTCTGGCTACATCTGGTGACGCGGCGAAACGGCGCTATTTCGCGATTCTTGCTTGCGCTTACGGTAACAAACGCTAGTTGTTTCAATGCTCCGGACCAGACTACGAATCTGAGGGTCGGGCGTTCGAATCGTTCCGGGCGCGCCAGTCGCACAAGTTCTCATTGAGAATCAAGAACTAACGCAGATACAAGCGCTTAGCTGCCGCGTGGTGGTCACAAGCGGTGGTGCTAATCGTGCGTGTATTGATGGGCGTTATCAAGGATCGACACGGGACGTACTACGCCCGGAAGACTGTGCCAGCGAAGCCAACGGAGTTGAGGAAGGCTGTCGCGCTTGAACTGGGCACAGCCAAGCCCGCGCAATCGCACTTGAAGCGCTCGCTGGGCACCAAGGATGTCCGTGACGCAAACGTCCGCGCAAAGCCTGTGCTGGCGGAGTTTGACCGCATAATTGCCAAGGCCAAAGCGCGCCTTGCAGCAACCACGGTGCCCGTAGTCAAGCGCACCAGCCTGAACGACACCGAAATCAAGCGCATGGCCGAGTACGTTTACGCAACGGCATTGAAGGAAGATGAGGCGCTAAGGTTTTCGGGCAGGCTAGAGCTAATAGGACCACATGGCGAGAATGTTAACGCGGATGCACATGGTGACATCCTACGAGATTTTCAGCAGCAGTTTGCTGTCGGGGATGTTTCTTTCGCCGAGCAGCGCGCCCAAAATGCCCTAGCTAGCTTCGGTATCACTCTGGACCAAAGCTGCACGGCCTATCACAGCCTTTGTATCGAAAGCGCCAAGGCGTTCCTCAAGGCCCTTGATGACATTGGGCTTCGCTATGCGGGTGCAGTTATTGAAACTCCGCGCCTATCTGATTCCAAAGCCTTAGACGGCCATAGAGAAGGCGGAACGCTGCAAGATGCGCTAGATGGCTGGAAGCGTCACCGGGCACGCCCCAAGCGCACCGTGGACGAGTTCGGACGCAGTGTGGATATGTTTATCCAGCTTCACGGCAACATGTCCGTAGTGGCGATTAAGAAGGCCCACGCGCTGGAGTTTCGCAAAGCTCTTCAGGACGCGCCCCGCCACCGAACTGGCGAGTTGCTGCGGGCAACGCTTCCTGCTCAGGCCGCTTGGGGCCGCGAGCACCCAGAGGCGCCAAGGATCACCGCAGCCACCATCAACAAGCAACTTGGCGCTGTGCAGTCCATCTGCATCTGGGCCAGCGAAAACGGGCTTGTGCCGGATGACACGCAGTGGACTGATCCCTTTAGCAAACTCAGGCTTCCCGAGGAGCGCTCCGAACGCACGTCATTTGAGATTGCGGAGCTTCAATCGCTGTTCAATGCGTCGGTGTTTACCGAGCACGAGTTTCCATTAGGGGCGCATGGGGCCGCTGGGTTCTGGTTACCGGTGCTGGCTCTCTTCACAGGCGCACGGCAGGCAGAGCTGGGAAGCCTCACCGCTGCTAATGTGCGGGTGGACGCTGAAACGCGAGTGCCCTTGCTCTATTTTATGACCGAGCGGGCACGGGGAAAGCGCGTGAAGACAGACGCGTCCGAGCGCGTTGTACCGGTGCATCCCGAAGTGATCCGATTGGGCTTTCTCAGCTATGTCGAGGCGCGAAGGAAGGCCGATGGCCCTGATGCTTGGTTATTTCCTTCGGTGTCGCCCGACCGTGGCCGCGCTGGTGTGCCCGCGTGGTCCCAGTGGTTCGGCCGCTATCTGCGTGCTTCAGGGGTCACGAACAGAGCCAAGGTATTCCACAGCTTCAGGCACACCGTGAAGGACGCACTACGCAGAGGCAGGGCGGACCACGAGATGCGAGAGGCATTGATTGGGCACGCACAGGCGTCCTCGGTGAGCTGGGGCTACGGCGCTAATGCGATGTTGTCGCGGTTCGGCGCTGCCGGATTGTCCGACGCTATCAACCGGATTTCCTATCCCGGCCTTGACCTGTCGCGGGTCAAGCCGCTGGCGGCACCAGTGCGTACACGCGGCGCCAAGGTAACCTAACGGCCGGGCTGGTAGGACAGATCGACTAAAGTGCGTTCGCTTTCAGAATGAAGCAGGCCAAGGTTGGCCGTCACGTCGCCTTGTGACCCGAAGTAGTCTTCAGAACAACTCACCCGACGATAAAAAGTGCTAGGGTGTTTCTCCAATACGCGCGTCCTTACAGGAGGGACATATGCGACGGCGGGACTTTATCCGGCTTGTTGGAATGTCACCCGCTTTGCCGCTAGTGGCGCGCGCTCAGCAGGGCGCGACGCGCGGCAGAGTGGCTAAGATTGGCGTGCTTTGGCATGCGGGCAGCGCCGAGGAAGAGAAGGTCTATCTGGATATCCTGACCAAGGCATTTAATGATCTTGGGTATGTCCAAGGCAAGAACGTTGTGTTCTTGCATCGATTTCCCGGCGAACAGCAGGAGCGGTTTCGTAGCCTTGCCCGAGAGCTGGTCGAAAGTAATCCCGATGTCATTGTTGCGATAACGTCGCAAGGGGCGGTTGCACTAAAGCAGACCACGAGCACAATACCCGTCGTCTTCGCTATCGCGCCAGACCCGGTGGGCACCGCACTTGTTGCTAGTCTGGCGCATCCCGGTGGAAATCTGACGGGATTATCTGTTATTGGAACCGATCTTTCCGGCAAACGTCTCAGTCTTTTGAAGGAAGCTGTCCCAAGTCTGAGCCACGTGGCGCTGCTGCATGATCGATCGTTGGACCCGGCGACCACAACAAACAATATCAAATCGTACTCGAACGCCGCCAAAGCGATGGGCCTTATGCTGCATCCAATCGACGTGCTGACGCCAGAAGTAATCGATGCAGCATTTTCAGCGGCTGTAGCTGGCGGCTGCGAGGCGACCGTCTTGTTTGGCGGTATGCTGGCGAACGAAGGAGCGCAGGTTGGCGCATCAGCGCTGGCGCATCGAATGCCAACTTTGAGTATATGGTCTGAAAAAGTGGCCTATGGTCTGCTGATGTCGTATGGGCAAGATGTATCCGAAATTATCGTCAAGACAGCTGGCTACGTCGATAAAATTCTGAAGGGCGCAAAACCGGCTGACCTTCCCGTCGAACAGCCCACGCGCTTGAAGCTGGTGATCAACCTGAAGGTCGCGAATGCCCTGGGCCTGACCGTACCACCGACATTGCTTGCCAGCGCCAACGAGGTGATCGAATAGGCGCCCCACTTCAGAGTGACTGTCACGAAGCCGGAATTGGCCATCTCGGACCTGCCGACCAACGCCCGTGATGTCCGCTCCCGGTGCTCAAACGGAAGGCAGCAGCCATGATACTGAAAGGCCGCTTGTCGTCCATCGCGTGGACAGGCCGCACGCGGGCTCCGAGGAAACCTTTGTGCTGCCTGTTTCTTGGCTACGCTGCCTTCACGAGATAGCTTTTTGATCCCCGACCGACGCCGGGAAGGTAGCTTACCTTTATCTGTCGGAGAGCCTGTGTGGCTGGGTGCTCGCTGTTGTTCAGCGTTTCGCGCAGCTTCTTCAAACTGGGAAGCTGTATCTCTCGCTGAAGAATAGACAAGGACACCGGGCCAGCGTCCTGCTTCTCCATAAAAGAGATGAGCCTGACGTGAGAGCTACCGAGACGGGGCTTCTTCTCCTTCGGGGCGTCCAATGCGAACGCCCAGTCTGTAACCTTGATCCCCGGCATATCGGCCTTGATGTCATCAAGCACCGCGTCACCAAGGGCATCTTTGGGCAGCACAATAAAGATGTCAGCAGGAGGGCAGTGGCCTTCAGCATCAATCACCTGTCGGCAGCAGATACGGTTGGCCGCTTGGATCACCGACACAGACATCTGACGCTGTTCCATCGTCCTTCGTACGTTCTTGTATTGCTTCCACTCCGGGGATTGCAGCCATTCGTCATCCTGTGCCCCTTGCAGCGCGCAGAACATGCTGGTGGCCCACGTCTGAGGAAGATAGGGCAATCCAAGGATCACCGCAGTATCGGAGTCTTGCCACGTATTCCGGCCGTCTACGGCCCCCCAGTGCCCTACTGAGCATTCCCGGAATGGCAATTTCTCGACCCAGCTCTTGCCCCCGTTCTTCGGCTTCTTCGTGATGACGGCCTCAACATCCTTGTGGACGCATAGGAATACCGAGCGCTCTGGACCTATGGCTTCTTCGAGACCCTTCTTGATGCGGGGCAGGCGCTCATTGATCCTGTCAGTCATAGTGTTCTTTCCGACGCCGCCGCCGCGAGCCACATGAAGCGTCACGCTGCTGTAGTCCCGAGCATGGCTAGGGACGGGAATCAGCCTGTGGTGCTCTTCAAATAGGTCCCAGAGGAAGTTCGCTCTAGCGGTAGCATCCAGCACCACAGGTCCGGGGGCGTCCAAGGGAACGGCTAAGGACGCTGTGTTGATCGAATGCCAATCACCTGACCGGGAGTAATAGGCGAACTGCTCAAGACACGTCTGCACGGTCGTGATGGTGTCCGCTACACGCTCGGCTAGTTGGGTTCGGTCCTTGGTACTGCTCCTGGCGTATACAATCTTATCGTAGGGCAGCGCGCTCATCGCCAAGATGAAGGGGGCGAAGTCTACAGCAGCCGGCGCTCCCCCCTCTCCCCAGATCAGAGACATGGGGCTGGCTTGGTCATCAGAGTCGGCGAAGGCAACAAGCACGCGATGTACCTGTTCAAGAACGCCAACCTGCTGTGGAAATGCGGAGCGCAATTCCGGTGGGATGAGGTTGATGACAAAGCCCAGGTTCTCGGTGGTTGCATTGCTTTCATCGACCACGTTAGCCAGCGCCTCATCGATAACAGTGAGGTGTCTGTCCCCACCACGCCAAGACACCAAGCGGTCCCAAGCTTTCCAATCGCGCCCCTTGGTCTCCCGCTTGGCTTTGATGAATGCCGTGTGGGTGATAACCACAACGTCACTCGCGTGTAGCTGCTCAGGCGTAGCGTAGCTGTCGGAATGATGCACGACAGCCACATCACGTCCTGCCAAGGTGTTAATGGTTTCCCGTATCGTGTTGGCGTCCTCCTTCAGCCGCGTAACGATGAGGATACCCACGGGCTTTAGCTGTGTGCCCTCAGCTTCGTGATTGAGGCCCGCTTGCATGGCCGCGTAGACACAGGTGCCTTGGGTTTTGCCTGTGCCGGTTGGTGGCTGTAAGATGCGCCAAGGTGATTGAACACCAGAGGCAGCTTCCACTGTTGCTAGCTGGAAGGTTTCGCCCATGATGCGCCATAGGGCCATTAGGGCTGATGATGAGTGGTGCCCTAGCCCGACAGGCCGGGGCGTGGTCCAGTGCTGGTTCATCCGCTGGGCGAACTCAATAGGGCAGACAAGGGCGAGAGCGTGCTGATCCCGAAGAAGGGTGGTGGTAGAAGTCATAGGGCGTGGTGTTCCTTATGGACACGACAAGCCGATCGGTGCCCTTGGGGAGCAACCGGAGGTGGGCTTGTGAATGGGATTAGGGGATTCGCGGTGGTCGAACGGCGCTTGCCGCGCCTGAATACGACCTTTGATGAAAAGCACCCCTCGAAAGCCCTAATAAGAAAGACATTAGAGGGTTCAGGGGGTTCTTTATGGACGGAGGCAGAAATGTTTCAGAGCGTAATGGTGACGATTGCGCTTCTGAAGGGAAAGGGACATATCGTCGATTTTCACCTGTAGATTATCGACTAACCCAGCACAGAGCGCAGATTGCAGAAGCTTATTAGCCAGTAATTGATTGCTGCTGTTATCTCCCTCCGCTGTTTTCTAACTAGCTTCTGCCAGCAAGCTCATCGAGCACACCTTCAGCAGTGCCTGTGGCCAACTGTAGGACCGACATGGGCGGCAGCCTTGTGTATTTCATGATGGTAGCTAGCGCTGATAGCTTGGACCGTGTCCCTGTAGGTCCCAAGGCCAGCTTGAAGGCTTCTCGGAGTGCGGCCTCAGCCATTCCAGCTTCTGTGTCTGGGACAGGGACGCTAGACTGAGCTACTGTCTCTGGAAGCACCCCAGCCGCCTTTAGGGTCTGGATGCTCTTATCGGCCTGTGCTTCAGCTACGGCCCATAGGCGCTGAGCCTCTTCTTTTCTCATTCCGTTTGGGATGCCTGTCCGGGTAAAGCGCTCAGGGTCAGCTTTGCGGAGTTCCTCTCTTCTGCTGTCTCGCTCAGCCATTTTTGCCAGGTATTTAGGGTCCTGCCACTTAGCCTTCATGGCCGCTGAATGAGACGGGGGGTGCTTAGTCTTACCCCTTGGTAGTCGAGCCATTGTGTTCTCTCTGTTGCTTTCTTGAGCCGCTGAGGCGCGGCTGAGTGCTGTGTGTGGTTACTGATTTTGGGCAAGCGTCACCTCACAGCGAACCCGTGTTGGGTGGCCGTGATGGTCGGTGATCTATGTCCTGTTGGGCTGTGTACTTATTGAGAGGGCGCCACGATGGATGCCGTTTCTCTGATACGTAGGTACGTTGATCGGCTAAGTGTTTGAAGCTGGTGGCTTTCAGCCGAAATAATGCGCTTCTCTATAGCGTGCGAACGTTTGTCAGCTAAGTGCTTGAGGCTGTTGCTTTCAGCCGGATTGATACGCTTCCTCTATACGTAAGCACGTTTGCCAGCTAAGCCGCTGGATTCATTAGGGACCGGGGCCCAATACGGTACTTCCAGAGAAGCACACCGCCCTGTTTAGCTGAGCAGGGGCCTTGGCCTTTAGCCCGAGCTTTTTGAAGGCGGGGCCCCAGTAGCGATAAGCCAAAGGGTCCCATGCCCGGACGGAGTCCCTTGTGCGCAAGGTCGGCCCCGCTTTCTCTTATGAGTGCGGGCGTTTGTCGGCTAAGCGTTTGAATTTGTTGCATTCAGCCGAAATTATACACTGTGGGGCCTGTGCCCCCGTTCTGCTTAGGCGCGCTCAAGGATGTTTGCGATTGACTGCGCGTACCAACGTCCGCCGCGCGCCGTAGGGATACCGCGCGCATTCAATGCCTCTGCCACCTGCCTGAGCGTGCTCGCACCTGCCTTCTGTGCCTCGCGGATGATTGGCAGGACATTCGCCGCGTAGCGGTCAGCTTCGGCCTTCACGGCCTCCACGGCGCTCTTGCGGGCCACGTTGAGCTTAGGGTTGCCCAGCGTCACCCCACGGGCCTTAGCCGCCGAAAGGGCTTGCCGGGTGCGTGCGGAGATCAGGGAGCGCTCCTTCTCCGCCAGTGCAGCGAACAGGTGCAGCACGAACGGGTCAACGTCGGGGCCAAGCTCAGCGACCACAAAGGGCACCTTGTGGGCCATGAGGCCGGAGATGAAGTGAACGTCACGGCTGAGACGGTCCAGCTTAGCTACAGCGACCTGGCACCTGAGCTTCTTTGCGGCAGCGAGTGCCGCCTTTAGCTGTGGGCGGCGGTCCAGAGCATCAGCGCCCTTGCCGGTCTCCACCTCTACGAATTCGCGCACTACCGTGAACCCCTCAGCCTGAGCGAAGTGAGCGAGGGTTTGCCGCTGCGCTTCTATGCCTAATCCTGAGCGGCCCTGTTGGGAAGTCGAGACGCGGATGTAGGTGATTAAGGTGCGTTCGGTCGTCACAGTGGGCCTCCAAAGGCGTCTGTCAAAGACCTTATTGAGCATTTAGGTTTTAGACAATCCCCGTTCGGGAATCCCAGCGATTCCGT
This sequence comes from Bradyrhizobium sp. S3.7.6, assembly GCF_054061875.1. NCBI lineage: Bacteria > Pseudomonadati > Pseudomonadota > Alphaproteobacteria > Hyphomicrobiales > Nitrobacteraceae > Bradyrhizobium > Bradyrhizobium sp. S3.7.6. The sequence continues at coordinate 3,379,355 of NZ_JBSSEQ010000001.1, forward strand.
TTTGCATAGCTCTGGCGGGCTGCGAGCCTTAGCAATCCGCTACTTGTCTAGGTTGTGCTGTGCCGTCTATGGTCCCCCACCAGCATTCGCAAAGGGCCGGGGGGCCTCACATTGTCTTATTCGCTTGACGGTGCTCAGCCGCATGTGCGGCGGGGTGCGTCGTTACCCGTCCGATTTGACGGGCGTAGTTCGTCGTTTGGATTTGGCCCGCTGTCTCCTCGAATGGTGAGTGCAGGTGGCGATGCCTTCCGGCTAGATATTAACGCGCTCCGGGCGCTTTCAGTGGTGGCTGTCGTTGGCTACCACTTCCAAATATCGGGGTTCGCCGGAGGATTTGTCGGCGTCGATGTCTTCCTGGTGATAACCGGGTACCTGATGACGGGCAAAGTGTTGACCGACCTCACTTTGGGTCGTTTTTCATTCCGTGACTTCAGCATCATGCGAATACGCCGCATCTATCCTGCGCTTGCGGTTATGACCGCTTCGTCGGTCGTTGCTGGCTGGTTCGTGACCTTGCCACGCGAATACTTGAAGCACCTGCTGCAGGCGTTGTCCGCGCTGACATTCGTGTCGAATTTTGCTTTCGACAGCGACAACGGCTATTTCGCCATGGCGGCCCAGACCAAGCCGCTCTTGCACACTTGGTCTCTTTCGGTGGAGTGGCAGTTCTACATCTGGATGCCTTTGGTCGTATCGCTGATCTGGCGTTTCGCTTCCGGCTCGAAGTCTAAAATCAGCACAGTGATGATTGCGCTTCAGGTCGTCGCTGTCCTCTCCTTGGCGTGGTGTTTGTGGGAGACCCAAAGGGATGCGATGGGCTCTTCCTTTTTCTCCTTGCGTGCCCGAGCTTGGGAACCTTTGGCCGGTGGATTGATCGCTGCCGCAGAAATCAGGCGACGATCCAACGGTGCTTCCAAGATTCCGTGGCTGGAAACTGGGATAGTCGCCACCGTGGGCTGGGCGTTGGTCGCGGTTTGTATCGTCTATCCGCTCCCCGAATCGCGATGGCCGGGCGTTCTTACAGTCCTGCCGATTCTGGGCGCGGCAATGATAGTCAGGGCGCGGCAGTGGACCGGGGAAGCGAGCTTGCTCGGGATGTCTGCCATTCAGCGGTTAGGCGATTGGTCCTACTCACTTTACCTTTGGCATTGGCCGATTTGGGTCTTCGCACTAGGGTGGCTGTCCTTGCGAGGGTATGGCGTAGACGCCACGCAAAAGGTGCTAATGGTTTTGGCGTCGCTGGCGCTCAGCATCGTTTCGTATCGTTGCGTGGAGCAGCCAATCAGAATGCGACGGGACTTCTGGACGCCGCGAAGGCTTCTGACGAGTTCTGGCGCAGCGTTCGCTCTGTTGCTCGGCTTCATCGCGCTGGCTTCCTTGACCAATGGTTTCCCAAACCGGTTGCCGGATTACCTGTTGCCAGCCGAGCTGGCGAGAAGGACCAACACACCTCGCGACGAGTGTTTCAGGAACGCCAACTCCACAAAGCGGGCGGCCGAGACCTATTGCAGTTTCGGTAGCGCGGAGGTCGCCGGAAAGCCTTCCGTAATGCTGTGGGGAGATTCGTTTGCTAACCAGTACCTTGAGCCAATTTCTTCGGCTGCGCTTGCCAACGGAATCCATGGATTGATCGCAACCCAGAGCGCGTGCAGGCCCTTCCTTGACGATCCTGTTAGAAACTCTGCAGATCAGCAGCCGTGCCGGGATTTCAACCGCAGCACGCTGGACTACGTGCTGAACCACACTGAGCCAAGCATCGTTGTCGTTGGCGGTAATTGGGGAAATGCTCTTGAGGTCTCCTCGCTGGCTGACCGACTGCTTTCCTCCGGCAAGACCGTTGTGCTGATCATGCCGCTACTCAATATTGGCTTCGACCTGCCACAGCGATGGATTGAGAAACAGGTCCGCGTTGGGGGAGCCATCGGTGAATGGAGGGTGGACGCCGATCCTAGTCTGACGATGAGCGGCTTCCGAGCCGAAATCGCTCAAAACCTCCACGAGCACTGGGACAATCCGCGACTGGTTATGGTGGATCCCCAATCGGTGGTCTGCGAGCAAAACCAATGTTTTCTCGTCAGGAACGGGCAGGCCAATTTCCGCGATACAGCCCACATTTCCAATGTCAACGCGATCCAATTCAGAGGCCTATTCGATGGTGCCTTTGGGTCGGCCCTCCGCGCTGAGAGTAAAGCAGATAAGAAATTAGATTGAGTTGGAAGATCAGGCGTATGGATAATCGGGGGCTTACGTTCATCTATGTCGAGTACGGGGATCTTGAGCGTCTTTTCTTGGAGTTGCGATATAGCTTGACAACCTTGCTATACTTGCAATTTCATCGCCCCGTAGAGGTTGTTGTTTATACGGACAAGCCAAGTCGCTACTTGGATCTGCCTGTTAGGATCGTCAACATCTCACAGAAAATTACAGAGTTCTCTCGCAATGGTCTCTATCATCATCGCATCAAGCCTTGCGTTCTCTTGGAAGAAATGAGGAACAATCCGAATTTCTGTGTCATGATCGACACGGACACATTCTTCCAAGAGGGCTTCTTCGAAAAGCTCTGGTCGGCGCTAAGTGAAGGATCGATTGCCGTGGACCGTTTTCACGGACGTAATCCGTTCCGCGCCATTTCGGGATTTCGCACAAATCTGCCTAATGCTGGACCTTACGAATACGACACAAAACGATCTGTTGAGTATAATAGCGGGCTAACTGCAGTCGACCCAGCAAGGCATATTCCGATTCTGAAAGATGCCATAGCTTTGACCGATGCCATGCTTGATCATGGCGCGAGGCTACTCACAATCGAGCAAATCGCATTGTCCGAATGTCTGCGTATCCACGGAATTTCCGTGGCCACGATGTATCCGGTTTTCAGGCACTATTATCGCGTTGCTCACAAGCGTTACATGCAATCTCAGCTTCGATGCTGGGCCGCCGGACAGAGAACAGGCTTTGAGCCGCAGCCGCCAACGATCCAGTATTCCCGCTTTCGCGTTCGGTACTTTCGAATTGCGGCTAGACTCAAGGCGATGTTCGGCAAAGACGTGGAAGCACAAATGAGGTGGAGATAAATTCATTGCCCAACCGATGCGTCTTCGGTGCAACTAAAACTTCCATGATGTGACCGGCTCATGAAGCACGTAAAGCAGAAGCGTTTGCAACGTGCCGTTAGCTCCCTCTCAAAAGAGGACGCTGCTAAAGGCTTGACGATGAGTTATCGGATTGAGCGAGCGGCCCGACGGACCATGTACGTTGCAATAGTCGTTGGGAGTTTGGCGGTCCTGGCATCGATCTATGGAATCGTGTTCCCGGTACGTCTTGCATGGCGTGGGGACAAGATTTCTGCAGTTAGGCCAGAAATTCGCCTTCTGCTTTGGGAAAACGCACAACCAACGGTCTCGATGGCGGGATTGCCTTCGAGTACATGTATCAGGATCAACAATCTAAGCCTCTAGGCTCGTTCATGCTCGTGAAGAGCGATTGCAAAGCGGGATGAAAGGGAGCAGTGCACCGGGGAGCTGTTGGCTGCGCTGGATGCCTGCTGTGCCGCGCCTTGTCGGTGGTCACAAGTGGTGGTACAAACCCGGCGGCAGTCGCGCTGATTTGTACTGATTTTTCAATGTGAAGGCTGTGCATCGGTCGCCTCGTTCCGCGCGCGCCATTCGGCTTTGTTTTCATTAGATTTTCTTGGCGCCGGCTGAGCGCGTTACCGAGCGTTACCGTAAAACGCCCATGGTGTTTGGCGGTGCGTTGCGGTTTCCAACATTGACTTGCACCGTCGCAGTCGTTCCGACGATCAGGCGATCGACATCTTTGCGCGGGATGCGGACCCGAACCGGAATGCGCTGGGCGAGCCTGACCCAGGAGAACGATGGATTGACGCTGGCGAGCAGGCTGGACCCCAAACTTCGATCGCGGTCCTCGATTCCGCCAGCGATACTCTCGACCCGACCGCTCAGCGTCGCTCCGCTCATCAGCTTCACGTCAACGGCGTCACCGAGGTGGATCCGCGGGATCTTGGTCTCCTCGAAATAGCCTTCGACACGCACGGTGTCGATGTCGATCAGCGCCATGATGCCGCGCCCCGCGGCGAGATAGGTGCCGGGCCGTAAATCGAAATTGGTCACGCGGCCGTTCGCGGGTGCCCGGATTTCGGATCGATCGAGATCGAGCTGCGCGATCTGAAGGTCGGCCACGGCCTGACCATAAAGCGCCTTGGCTTGCAAATCCGTAGCGCGGATCGTCTCGCGCTGTTGCTGCGACACGACACCTTCGCTCAGCTTCTCGTATCGTACGCGGTCGCTCGCTGCCTTCTCCGCGGCGGCTTCGCGGTTGGCCAGAGACGCCTCTGCTTGTTGGACGGCGAGGCGGAAACGGTCGGGATTCAGCCGCAGCAAAATATCGCCCTTGCGGACGACCTGATTGTCCCGGACCAGCACCTCGTCGACCAGCCCGGAGACATCGGCGGCAACGGCGATGATGTCGGCGCGGACGCGGCCGTCCCGTGTCCATGGCGCCGCCTCATAATGCTCCCACATGCCGATGCCGACCGGTGCCGCGACGCTCACCATCAGGACAGTGAGCATCATGCGGGGAAACATCGAACTCATCGTTGTCATAGCGGCAGCTTTCCCAGAACAGCGTAGAAGATCTTGGTCAGAATGACGAAGACGGCGAAGTCGAGCAGCGCGGGGTGCCACGCATACCTTCGAATATCGACGCCGATGAATTTGCGGTTGGCCGCGGAGGCGATAAAGCAGGCCGCGAGCGCACAAGCACAGGCCAGCGCAAACGTCGGAACGTAGACGCCGGCAATGGCGATTTCTTCGTTCATGGCATGGCCTTGCTGGACAAAGCATGAGCATCCGGAAACATCGTCCGACGCAGGCCGATCAGCGCGAGCGTTCGCTGCTGGCAGGCGGTCGTGTCTTTGCGCGTGTCGCACAGCGCGTTGTCGATCGCGGCCAGAAGGGCGCGCGCAACGTCAGGCTTCAGTTTCGCGTTGCCGCGGGCCAGCCAGCGGAATGCCTGCGACAGCATCGGCAGAAGCTGCTGGAGGCCAGGGTCGCTGCGCGCGTCCTCGTGCACTGCGGCTTGCCTGAGCGCGAGCAGATCGAGGCCGATTTGCAGCGCGGCCAAAGGACGGGCTTCCACCGCGATGTCCGTCGTCGCGCCAGCCAGCCGAGGGATCACCAGGCCGAATCGATCAAGCATGATGCTGGTCCATCTGGCGCGGCTCATCGGCCGCCGTGCAGCAGCCAGCCTCGCCAGATCGGACCAGCCGTGGCGCAGCAGACGCTGCGCCGCTCCCGATGCTGACAGTGAACGCAGCAATCGAATTGCGATGAACGCTGTGAGAAGTCCGATCATCGCAGCCGCATTGCTATTGATGAATAGAGCGAAGTCGGCGCTGAATTTGTTCTGGAGGTCGAGCGCGCTGATCAGTCCGAGACCGAGCGCCAGCGCCTTGATGAAATGCCGGGGATTGGCCTGCAGATAGCCGATCACCAGAAAGGTCGGCGCCAGCGAGAACACCAGCATCGGAAAGCCGGTGATGGCCGGGAAGATCACGAACAGGTAGATCGCGGCGATCGGCAGGCAGGCCAGCGTCCAGAGCGCGTAGGAAATCAGCGTTGGCGCGGGATCGTCGAGGCTGCTGTAGAGTGCCGCGGCGATGGCGGCGATTTGCGTGGCGACGCCGCCTTCCGGCCAGGCCGTCGTGATCCAGACCGTGCAGCAGCCGAGCACGGCGACGCCAAGAGCCACGACCGACAGAACGGCAAGGCCGGGATCGCTGTGCAGGCGTCGCCTCACGTGTCGATCCCGCAGGCCAGCTTGGCTCCAAATGGCAGGGTGAGCACCGCTGTGCAATGCGCGCGACAGGTTTCGCGCGGCAGCCAGCGCTTCGATCAGCGTGGCCAATCTGGCCGCGGTTCCGGCCTCGATCAGCCGATCCCATTCGCTGCGATCGTTGCAACAGGTCGCTTCGAACGATGTGCACTTTCTGATCAGTTCGTCGGAAGTGGCCGGTGATCGCTCCGGCGCACGTGTCCAGTCGGCGAGTTCAGACAGCAGGTGGTTCAACTCGGCCGAGCGCCGCTCTCCCAAGGCGGCGAGTCCGTCCTCCACCGACAGCAGCATCGGCAAGACCAATGCGAGCTGGTCCTGCACGGCACCGATGGCGCGCAGGTCCGGCTTGCTCGCGGCGGTGTCGTAGCGCAGGTGCGTCGACAGGATCTCGATTTGCGTGATGTCCGCAGCGAGCTTCCAGCGCCCCGTATTCGGTGCCTTGTCGACGCGCGCGCAGAGCACATCGGTGGTCCGGGCGAAGGCGTCCGACAATGCGGCGCAGAGGGATTTCAGCACAGGAGTAGTGACGTCGCGCGGGAACAGCAGGGTGTGCACCAGGGTCGCACAGCCGATGCCGAGCAGGATCTCCTCGACACGCGACAGCGCGGTCACAAATACCATCGCCGGAACGTTGACGCTCGAGAACGCGATTGTCGTCGCGGTGTAGCCTGCCAGCAGGAAAGCATAGCTGCGCGGCGTGCGGTCCTGCAAGGAGATATAGAGGCAGAGTCCGGCCCATGCGGTAACGGCAACCGACAATAACGCGGGTTGATCGACCAGGATCGGGACCAGCGCCAGCGCCGCGCAGGCGCCCAGCAATGTCCCGACAAAGCGGTAGACGGCGCGTGACCGAACCGCGCCGGCGAACGGCTGTGCGGTCAGATAGACCGTGAGCATCGCCCAATACGGCCGCTCCAATCCGAGCCGGAAGGCAAAATAGATCGCGAGCATTGCCGCGATGAAGGAGTTCGCCGAGAACAGCGCCCATTTCGGATCGAGCCGGCCGGGCGCTGCTGCTGCGAGAAGCCGAGACAGAAATGGTGAAGGCATGATGTGATCGTCCGTGAAGCACGGAGACCATAGGCGTTGCTGCGTCGAGAGAATTTCGTTATTCTGCCAATTAATTGCTAAAGGATGACAATGCGCGGCACGCTCTATCAGCACTATCGGCGGTTCGATCCTGACATTTTGGACCGTCCGATCGTGGCCGGCATGGTGGATACCCGGGAGCAGGAGGACGAACTGCCGGTTCATATCCATCGCAAGGGACAGCTCGTCCTCGCCCAGCGCGGCGGTGTGACGTGCGAAGTGCCGAGCGGCCTGTGGATGGTCCCGCCGCGCTGCGGCGTCTGGATTCCCGGCGGTATGCCCCACAGCAATCGCGTCAGCGGCAACGCCAGCCTGCTGTTTCTCTATGTGGACATGGATGCGGCGAGCGTGCCGCAGGAATGCTGCACGCTGTCGATCTCACCGCTGTTGCACGAGCTGATCCATCGGATGGCGACGCTGCCCCCGCTCTACGATCCCGACGGCCCGCCCGCGCAGATCGCCGCGGTGCTCCTCAACGAGTTGATCGCCATGCCGACCGAACGGCTGCATCTTCCGATCACGCGGAGTTCGAAACTGCGTATGATCGCCGATGCCTTGATGGACAATCCGGCCGACCGTAGGACCGTGGCGGAGTGGGCGCAAGCCGTCGCGCTCGGCGAGCGGACGCTGATGCGCATTGTGCTCGCCGAGACCGGCATGACCTTCAGTCGCTGGCGTCAGCAGCTTCAGATCATCGTCGCCATCCAGAAATTGTCTGCTGGCAACACGGTTCAGTCCGTGTCCGAGGCGCTCGGCTACGAGTCGGTGAGTGCGTTCATCACCATGTTCAAGAAGGCGCTTGGCAAATCGCCGGCGCGCTACTTCTCCGAGCGCGAGGCCGGCCAAGCTGGCCCGGGGGAGACCTGCCGCGAGACGAACTGCAAGCTTCGCCGGATGCCTGAGGTGCGGGACGCGCTCAATGGACTTTCGCAACGCGGATGGCTGGAGTTAGAGCGCTTCGTTTCGGACGATCTCGATGCCGAAGCCTGACAGTCCCTTGAAGTGATGCGTCGACGACGTGAGGTGACGGATGGAGCTGATCTTGAGATCCCGCAGGATCTGGGCGCCGACGCCGATCTCGCGCCATTGCCGATTACGGTCGTCTTCGCGCGAACTGATCGGGCCTAGCGGCGCAGGCGGAACGCCCGCCGCGCCGTCGCGCAGATAGACGAGCACGCCGCTGCCATTATCCTTGAAGCGTTGCAGAATGACGTTCATCTTGGCCTGTTCCTGACCCGAGAACAAATCGCGCAGGATGTTGGGTTTGTAGAAGCGCGTAAGGACGTTGGTGCCGTCGCCCAGTTCTCCGTAGATATAGGCGACGTGATGAATGGGGTCGAACGGCGAGCGATACGAATAGCCCTGGAGCGGGCCGATCGGGCTCTCCGCCGTGACGCTCGAGACGCGCTCGATCAGCGTCTCGCGGGCCTGCCGGAAGCTGATGAGGTCTGCGATGGTGACCTGTTTCAGCTTGTGCTTGTCGGCGAACGCCGCGACTTGCGGACCCTTCATCACCGAGCCATCGTCGTTCATCAGTTCGCTGATGACGCCGACCGGCTCGAGACCTGCCAGTCTGCACAGGTCGACGGCGGCCTCGGTGTGACCCGAGCGCATGAGTACGCCCCCTTCTTTTGCGATCAGCGGGAAGACGTGTCCCGGCCGGCAAAAATCGCCGGCGCCAGCGTTGGGGTTGGCGAGTGCACGGCAGCACGAGGCCCGCTCTTCGGCCGAGATGCCCGTACCGTTATCCGGCCGGTAGTCCACTGACACGGTGAACGCCGTGGTGTGAGCCGAGTCGTTGTCGACAACCATCGGGTCAAGCCGCAGGCGTCTCGCGTCTTCGAGGGTAATCGGAGCGCAGACGATTCCCGATGTATGGCGAATGATGAAGGCCATCTTCTCAGCGGTACACCGCGAGGCGGCAACGACGAGGTCCCCTTCGCCCTCGCGATCGTCGTCGTCGGTGACCACGACGATTTCGCCGCCGGCGAACGCCTGCAGGGCCGCTTCGATCAATCCCATCATCTCGGTCGCTCTGCTCGCTAGAACCGACGGGTGCTCGCGTTGGGTCTTGTGCGGATTGTCAGGCTCGCAGCGCCGCTCGAGCACTCTGCCGATCTTAACTTCACCATTATTGTCAACTGGCCGGAGCCCATGGCGGGGCGCCTCATAGTCTTTCCACGCTGTAGCTGGGACGATTGGTGTCGAGCCCGATCGGCGCATCGGACAGCAAAGGACCAGTTGGGTCGTATCGGGGTCTTGGTGAGCGCTCCAGAGGGCGCGAGGGGGTGGCGCAAGCCTTGACGGTGACCGGCCGATTGGCGTCGATCGGCAGCACGGTCTTGTACGAAATGCGCTTGAGGGCCAGATTTGATCGAATGCTGCTGACGCCGGGGATGCGGGATAGTTTGTTGACAATCAGGTCTTCGAGATCTTCGATGTCGGCCGCCATGACGCGGAGCATGTAGTCGCTCTCACCGGTCATGAGATAGCATTCCATTACCTGGGCCAGCCGGTCGATGGATCGGGTGAAATTCTCCAGGGACGTCTGGACCTGCTTTTCCAGCTTGATCTGGATGAAAGCCGTTACACCAATGCCGAGCACGGCGGGATCGAGAAGGGCGATCCGTCGATCGATCACGCCGAGTTTTTCGAGTGTTCTGACGCGTGCCAGACACGGCGACGGCGAGAGATTGACGCGTGATGCGAGCTCGACATTGGTCAAGCTCGCATTCTGCTGGAGCTCGTTGAGGATCTTGATATCTATTCTGTCGAGAGAGGTCGTTGACATCGCGTATCTCCCAAGTATGGCAGTCTTCTGCGGCGCGTATCACCGTCGTTTGCGGGGTGATGACAATCGCGTGGTAAAAGCTAACCGCAATTGCGCTTGTGGGATTTCGACAAATCATCGACTTGTATCGAAAAACCGTCAACCTTCGCATTGTTCATTGCGATCAGGAGGTTAGTTGCCTACTTCCGATACATTTTTTGCCTATGCGATATGCAGGCCGACGTTGATCCACGGATTCGGTCAAGATGTAATGCCCGCCGCTCCATCGATTGGCTCCCCATGTCATTTGACGGGATGTGCAGCAGAGCTCGATGTCGAGAGCTGCCCTGTTTCGTACAACCGCCTGTCGTCGCGTGTGGCCCTGGTCACGTCGCTGACCACGCCGCGGGCGTTGCGCGAGACAAAAGGTTCGGCAGCAACGACGCCCACCCTCGTCAACCAGAAAATGGCAAAGATCGGCCGGATGCAGAGTTGGATCTAGCGACTCGACAAGTCGTTACAGCATAAAATGCTGATGAAGCTTCTGTGACAGGCGTTGTTCGAGCAGTAATGCTGAGAGGCTCGGGCGACTATCCACCCACGATCGCACTTGGGTAGCGACGGTTTGGATGTCGAGCGTGAAACTGAAGCAAGTCTATTTGACGGCGAACGATCCTGGACGCCTGGCCGAGTTCTACGAAGGCCTGGGTCTGAAGGTGCGCTTCGCTGATCCCGGCAAGTGGATCCAGTTCGTGAGCGATGCGGCTGCGTTCTGCGTCGCCGGACCGACGGAGTCGGTCTCGGACCAGCTGCAAGATGCTGTTCTTGTCTTCGATGTCGATGACCTCGAGGCCGCCATGGAGCGTGCCGCAGCCATGGGGGCGCAGGTCGGCGCGGTCCGGGACATGGCCAGTCACGGCCGTGCGGTGAAGGTGCGGGATCCGGGCGGCAACGTCATCCAGTTCTATCAAGCAGCCGGATAGCTCAGACGTTCACCGGGGCGGCGCTGCATGCCCGGAATCACAACCAGACAAAGAGGGCGCATCCATCCCATGAATCCAAGGGTCGTAGCCATGCCGTCCGCAACACCGCCGCTGTCCGAAACGAGCCCACTCGATGCCGCAGCATTCCGCGCTGCAATGCGCAGCGTGCCGGGCACCGTGTCGATCGTCACGGCAGGCCGGGCGCCGAACCGCCATGGTCTGACACTGACGGCGGGCTGCTCACTGTCGGCGGCTCCGCCCAGCGTGCTGGTTTGCGTCAATCGATCTGCCGGTGCGCACGACACCATTCTCAGCAGTCGGTCGTTCTGCTGGAATATTCTGGGGGTCGAGCATCGCGATCTGGCGCTCAAGTTTTCCGGGCAGGACGGCAGCAAGGGCGATATCCGCTTCGGCGACGGTTTGTGGTGCGATCTCAAAACCGGAGCACCGAGTCTGGTCGGCGCGGTCTGCAGCTTCGATTGCCGCGTGGTGAATGCTTACAGCGACAGTAGTCACACCATTTTCACCGGAGAAGTGGTGGCTCAGACCACGAGAGCCGGATGTGAGTCGCTCGTCTACATCGACGGATGTTTCGCCGCGCCAAAGGCGGTCTGAAACACAGACGACGTCAGGCGCCGCTACGTTTCCGCTACAGCCAAGATGGAACCGATCAGCATGCAAGGAAGACGAAGACTTTCCATCGCGCATCCATCAGCGGTCGGTCGCTGATGCTGTCGCTCTGGCTCAATGTCATCGCCGGCGGGGTGCTCATCGGACTGGTTTACGGGCTCGTCGCGCTCGGTCTCACGATCATCTTCGGCGTCATGCGCGTGGTCAATTTCGCTCATGGCGAGATGGTCGTGTTCGGGATCTACATCGGATACTGGACCGTTCGAATTTGGGACGTCCCGATCTTTCTAGCCGCTGCGGTCGCCGCGGTCGTCATGTTCGTGTTCGGCTATCTGCTGGAGACGCTCGTCGTGAAGCGGTTCGTCAACCGGCCGCATCATTATCAGTTTATCGTCTTCATCGGCCTCTCACTGCTTTTCAGCGGCGTATTGCTGATGTCGTTCGGTCCGGATCCGCGGCCGACGGCGTCTCAGCTGTCCTTCCAGACCGTGAGCGTGGGACCGCTCACCTTGGATTGGGCCCGCATCCAGGCGGCCGCTACGGCCGGCCTGCTAATCGCCGCACTGGGAGCCTATCTGAAGTACTCCGCATTCGGCCGATCGCTGCGGGGCGCCGCCAATAATCGACTCGGCGGACTGGTGGTCGGGCTTAATATCCCTCGGGTCTATGCGGTGACCTTCGGCATCGGAGCCGCCTGCGCTGGCGTCGCCGGCTCATTGATCTCGCCGCTGTTCGATGCGCAACCCTATCTCGCCGTCGACTTCACGCTGCTGGCCTTCGTGACGGTGATCGTCGGCGGTCTCGGCAGCTTCGGCGGCGCTCTTCTGGGCGGCCTGACGATCGGAGTCGCCGAAGCGATCGCGGCCTTGATGTTCACGCCGTCGATGAAAACTGCACTCCCTTACGCGCTCCTGATAATCATCCTGATTTTACGTCCGAGGGGGTTTTTCGGTGCAAAGGACATCTGATCAAGCCAGCGACACCAAGCGTTGGGGCGCCGGCGCTCTGGTCTTCGCCGCCCTGGCCATGGTGGGTGGCATGTCCAACGCCTACGTCATCTCGCTTCTGACGATCGTCCTGTTGTTCACCTTCCTGGGACAATCGTGGAACCTGATGCTCGGGATCGGCGGGCAGCTATCCATCGGTCACGCGCTGTTCGTTGGAATCGGTGCGTATGCGGTGGCGATCCTGAACATCAAATACGGCGTCACCCCGTGGATCGGTCTGCTGCTGGGCGCGGTGATTGCGGGCTTCGTCGGCGCGGTGCTGGCGTGGCTGAGCTTCCGCTTCGAGGTCCGTGGCATCTATTTCGCGCTGCTCACGATCGCAGCCGCCGAATTCGCCCGGATCATGTTCGGCGGGTGGGACTATGTCGGCGGCATGCAGGGCCTGTTCTATCAGGCGCCGAGCGGCACGATGGACCTCGGGATGCTGCGCGGTGACGCGCGGTTTTACTACTTCGTCGCGCTCGCGCTTGCGGCCATCGGCGTCGCGGGAACGGAGCTGATCTCGCGGTCCTATTGGGGCTATGTCTGGCGGGCGATGCGGGACGACGACGAGGCCGCCCGCGCGCTGGGGGTGCGGACGTTTCGCCACAAGGTGCTGGTGGTCTCGATATCGGCCGCGACGGCCGCGATCGGCGGCGGCGTCCTGGGCCTGGTGCAGGGCGCGATCTTTCCGGATTCGATCATGGGCATGGCGATCTCGGTCGATGTCCTGATCGGCCCCGTGGTTGGCGGATTGGGCACTGCATTCGGCCCGCTGGTCGGCTCGATGGCCGCGATCCCGCTGCATCACGCCATGGGGGCGCTCGGCGACAGCCTGGGGCTCCCCGGACTGAACAGCGTCGCCTACGGGGCGGTGCTGATCCTGGTCGTGTGGTTTCTGCCCGACGGCATCTGGCCCGCGATCGTCCGGCTCTACGGGGCGATCCAGCTGCCGGCGCGCGGCCGGATCTCACAACTGCGGAAGGCCGAGGAATGACCACGCTGCTCGAAGTGAAGAACTTGACCAAAGCGTTCGTTGGATTGGTCGCGGTCAATGACGTCAGCTTCTCACTGCAGGCAGGCCGCATCACCGCCCTGATCGGGCCGAACGGCGCCGGCAAGACCACCTGCTTCAATCTCGTCGCCGGGGCGCTGAGACCGACCGCCGGGCAGGTGTTGTTCGAGGGGTGTTCGCTCGAGCGCGAGCCGCCCGAAGCGGTGTGCCGCATGGGCATTGCGCGCACCTTCCAGATCGTCCGGCCGATGAAAGATATGTCGGTGCTCGAGAATGCCATGGTGGGCGCCTTCAGTTGGACGACGAACGTCAAGGAGGCGCGGGACAAGGCGTATGAGTCGCTCGAAAATGTCGGGCTTGCCGGCAAGGCGAATGCCCGGACGGATCAGTTGACGTTGCCCGATCGCAAGATGCTCGAGATGGCGAAGGCGCTCTCGACTCGCCCTAAGTTGCTGCTGCTCGACGAAGTGATGGCGGGGCTGCGTCCGACCGAAGCGGCCGGCGTCGTCGGCGTGCTGCACCGGCTCGCCGAGAGTGGACTGACGATCCTACTGGTCGAGCACGTGATGCGGATCGTGATGGAAGTGGCGTCGACCGTGGTGGTGCTTCACCACGGCGTCAAGATCGCCGAGGGCAAGCCGTCAGAGGTGGTAGCGGATCCTGCGGTGCTGGAAAGTTATCTGGGAGCCGGTTTCCATGCCTGACGACGCGCTTCTCGAAATCGACGACCTGTGCGTGGCTTATGACGGCTCCAATGCGCTGAACGGCGTGTCGCTCCGCATCGGCAAGGGTGAACTGATCTGCGTGGTCGGCGCCAACGGCGCCGGCAAGACCTCTCTGATCCGATCAATCGCGGGGATCGTGCCGTCGTCGCGCGGTTCCGTCAGGATCAACGGAGTCGAAATCTCGCGGCGACCGCCGTGGGACATCTGCGAAATGGGCATCGCTCAGGTCGCCGAGGGCCGCCAGATCTTCAGTGCGCTTTCCGTCGAGGACAATCTGCTGATCGGCGGCTCGCTGAAGCGGGCCAGGCACGACCTGGCAAATACGCTTGATTCCGTCTATCAGCTGTTCGGGCGACTTCGCGAGCGCCGCGACCAGCTCGCCGGCACGCTGTCCGGCGGTGAGCAACAGATGCTGGCGATCGGTCGGGCGATCATGTCGAAGCCAGAAATCGTGATGTTCGACGAGCCGTCGATCGGACTGTCGCCGGCGCTGACCGATGTGATGTTCGGCGTCGTCAAATCCCTTAACGAGCAGGGCATCACGGTCCTTCTCGTCGAGCAGAATGTCGCCAAGTCGCTCGCGATGAGCAGCCGCGGCTATGTGCTCGAGAACGGCTCCGTGGTGTTGCATGGATCTAGCCGCGATCTGCTCGAGAACCCCGATGTCCAGCGCGCCTATCTGGGATTGTGAGGCGCGCCGTCTCGGCGAGGCGTCGGGCGTTGCGGCTCTCGTCGCGCCGCCGTTCGGTCCACCGCTCCCCGGCTGTTGCAGCCGCCTCTCGCTTGGGTCTCATTGATGAACACTGCCACTTCTCTCCTGATCGAGCGTGATCAAGACCTGGTTACGATCACGATGAACCGGCCGCCGGCCAATGCGCTGAATGCGCAACTCATCGTCGAGTTGCTGGAGGCGATCCGGCGCCTTGCCGACGACGAGAATCCGCCCGGCATCGTGCTCACCGGAAGCGGCGACCGCTTCTTCAGCGCAGGCGGCGACATCAAGGAAGTCGTCGGGATCGACGTCGCGAGGCCGCGCATCCGGTTCTTCCACGAACTCCTCGTGGCGATGGAGAACTATCCGGGCCCGATCGTCTGCGCCGTCCGCGGCTATGCGGTCGGAGGCGCCCTGGAGTTTCTGCTGCATGCGGACTATGTTGTGGCCGATGCGGTGTGCAAGATTGGATTTCCGGAAATCAACCATGGCCTGCTGCCGGTGACCAAAGGCATGCGCCGGGCCGTCGAGAAGCTCGGCGTGCGGGCGGCGCAAGAGCTGCTCTACTGGGGCGAGCTCGTCGGCGCGGAGCGCGCCGTGGCGATCGGCGCCGTGAATGAGATCGTCCCGACCGAGGAGGTCGCGTCCCGTGCGCGAGACGTGTGCGGCGTGTTGCGGCAGAAAGACCGCAAGCTGTTCCATGCCATCAAGCGATCGCTCAACCTCACCGCGCAAATGAGCGATCAGGCGCTCGAAAAAATGACCGTGGCCGACCTCGATGCCTATGTCACAGCCGAGAGCTCAACCAACGCGCGTGCGAGATTTTTGTCGAAGAACAGTAAGGGCTGAGCCGATGACGCGCGGATATCCCGATCAGATCTATCTGGAGCAGATGAGCCACGAGGAAGTCGCCGCGGCGCTGGCCGATGGGTGCACGACGGTAGTGATCCCGCTGGGGGCCGTCGAGCAGCATGGGCCGCATTTGTCTTTGGGCATGGATGCGGATCATGCCGATGCTCTGGCCGAGCGGATCGCGCGCAGCCGCGGCAACACGCTGGTGGCGCCGACCATCACGGTCGGCTGCTCGTCTCACCATCTGCCATTCGCGGGTACGATCTCGCTACGGCCGGAGACGCTGGAAGCGATTTGCGTCGATTATTGCACAAGCCTGGCGCGGCACGGCTTCAAGCGTATCCTGATTCACTCGGGTCACATCGGCAATTTTCCGGTCCTGAAGGACATGCTCGGTCGCTTGCGCGAGGCCGTCCCCTCGGATGTCGAGATCCTGGCGTTCTTCGACTCGACGAAATGGATCGACACGTGGCGCGATGCGGTGCGCGAAGCCGGAGGAGACGTGTCGGCCGTCGGCGGGCACGCCGACATCGCCGAGACGTCGCTGATGATGGTCATTAGGCCCGACAGCGTCAGACCGGACCGCTTCGAGGTGGGCCATCTTGGCGGCTTGTCGGAGGCTGATCTCGAGCTGATGTGGAAGAACGGCATCCGATCGGTTTCGCAGAACGGCGTGATCGGAAGTCCGATCGGCTCGAGCTACGCCATCGGCGAAGCGTGCCTCGCGGCGGTCGCCGAGTTGCTGATCAAGACCTTCGATAGCGAGGCCGGAGCCGCTAGCGCCCGCCGTTGACGGTCAGCCCGTCCGCCGCGTGGCGAAGCTTCCCGGGGCGTCTGCCATGTTGCGAATGCTGACAGCATAAAATTCGGAAAGCGTTACTACGCAACGCGGCTTTCGGGCGAAAATATCGCCACGCCTATGAAACCCTGTGCCATCTCGCAAGCTAAAAGGATTGAGACATGGCACTTACGTTTGGGTTCTGGTCTGAACAGGAAACCCAGGTCGGCCACAGTTACTCGCGCAGGCTTCACGAACTGGTCGACGAAGTCCGTCTGGCCGAGAAGGTCGGCTTCGACTGCGTCGCGCTCTCCGAGCAGCACGTGGCACTGGGCGGGATCTCGAGCTCGGCGCCCGAAGTGGTGTTCGGCTATCTGGCCGCGGTGACGTCGCGCGTCAAGCTGCGCGCGGCGGTGACGCTGATGCCGCAGCGCATCAATCACGCCTTGCGTTCGGCCGAGCGGCTTGCCGTGACCGACATCCTGTCCAACGGCCGCATGGAATTCTACGGCGGCCGCGCCAACACCACCATCGCGATGCGGGCGTTCAACGTCGATCCGAATGAAACGCTGGCGCAGATGGAAGAAGGACTGGCGCTGCTGAAAACGGCGATGCGCCAGGACATTTTCACGTTTGACGGCAAGTACTACCAGATCCCTCCGCGCCAGCTGGTTCCGAAGCCGCTGCAGAAGCCGCATCCGGTGATCGGGATCGCGGCGACCAGCGAGCGCAGTCATCTCTGGGCGGCCTCGCAGGGCTTCGCCGTGATGAGCAGCAACATCTATCAGGGCTGGGAAGCTCAGCAGAAGCTGATCGACGCCTATCAAAAGAACTGGAAGTGCGACGCGGAGGGACCGCTGCAGCGTCCGCGTATCGGCATTCCGCTGTTCATCGGCATCGGGAAAACGGACGAGCAGGCCAAGGCAGATTATGCCGGCCCGCTAATGCACTATGCCAAGATCTCGACCGATGCCTATCCGCGTCTCGCGGCGATTGCCGACGACTACAAATACATGGGGGAGAGCGTGCCGTCGATGGAGCGCGCCGCCAACGACTGGGACTATCTGGTCAACGAGTCGGCCACGACGGTGTGCGGCAGCCCCGATACGGTCATTCGTCAGATCGAGAAGTTCGAGGCCATGGGTATCGACGAGGTGCTGCTGCACATGGACTCTGTCCCGCACGAAAAGATCATGGAGGCGATCGACATGGTCGGTCGCTACGTCATCCCGCATTTCAACGACGGGAACAATGTCGTGCGGCCGACCGAGGAGATCCTCGGGCAGATCCGGCTGATGCGGACCCAGAAGCAGTAATCGAACGGTGAAATCAATGTCGCAATACGGCTACAAGTACCTGATCGTCGAGCAGCGCGCCACTGGCGTCGCGATCGTCACGATGAACCGCCCGGAGATCCTCAACGCGATCAACTGGGAGATGCACGAGGAGCTCGAAGACGTCTTCGTCAAGCTGGATCACGACAGTTCTGTCAACGCGATCGTTCTCACCGGTGCGGGCCGCGGATTTTGCTCTGGTGGCGATCAGAAGTCGCTGGATAAGGGAACGCTGCCGTCCCCGACGCGCAGCGGTCGCCACCTCATCCGCAACATGCTGGAAGTCGAAGTGCCGATCGTCGCGGCCGTCAACGGTGTCGCGGTCGGCCTGGGTGCCACGCTCGCGCTGTTCTGCGACGTGATCTATGCGAGCTCGACAGCCCGTTTCGCCGACACGCACGTCAATGCCGGCGTCGTCGCGGGCGATGGCGGCGCGGTGATCTGGCCGCTGCTGATGGGGCCGGTACGCGCGAAGCACTATCTGATGACCGGCGAATTTATCTCCGCCGAGAAAGCGGCTGCTATCGGCATGATCAACGAGGTGGTCGCAGACGGCAACGTTCTTGATGCCGCGATCGAATACGCCGAACTGCTGGCAAGCGGGCCGAAGGAATCGATCGTGTGGACCAAGTACAGCGTCAACAAGATCATCAAGCAGTACGCCCACCTGCTGCTCGACACCTCTGCGGCGCTGGAGATGTTGACGTTCAAGTCGCCCGAGCGGGCCGAGGCGGTTGCCGCATTCGCAGCCAAGCGCAAGCGTTTCGCGGAGCGCTGAGATGAACGTCGCTGAGATGACATCCGGCGCCCAGTTGGCGGATACGACCGTCGTGCAGCTTTTGGCCGCGCGACTCGCGGAGCGGCCCGACAAGATCGCCTTGCAACAAAAGCGTCACGGCGCCTGGACCGCCATGACGTGGGGCGCCTATGCGCAGCGTGTCGTGAACCTGGCCAGCGCGCTGCGGCGTGCTGGTCTCGAGCGCGGCGATCGGGTCGCGATCATGGGCGATTCGTCCGAGGAATGGCTGATCGCGGACATGGCCACGATGTGCGCCGGCGGCGTCATGGTGGGCGTGTACTTCACCTCGTCACCCGAAGAAGTGGCTTACTGCTTCACGGATTCAGGCGCGAAGTTCGCGTTCGTCGGCGGGGAGCCGCAGCTTCGCATCGTGCTCGCCTCCGGTCGGGCCGAGCAGCTCCGCGGCATCATCGTGCTCGACCTGGATTGGACCGGCGAGGCCTCGGCGTCGATCAAGTCGCTGGCCGACTTTGTTGGAGCACTCGATGTCGATGCGCATGACTATCTGCAGAAGGAGAGCGCGACAGCAAAGGCGTCCGATGTCGTCAGCATCGGCTATACGTCCGGGACGACCGGAAACCCCAAAGGCGCCATGCTGACGCACCTTTCCATTCTCGCCGGCGTTCATTGCATCACCCTGTTCGGCCGCAGCATGCGCGAAGAGGAGCACCGGGTGGTCGTGCATTTGCCGATGTCGCACACCGTGGCGCGCGGGCAGGCGACCACGTTGCCGCTGATCGCCGACGCAGTTCCATATTTCGGCGAGACGACCGCGGATTTCGCCCAGACGATCAAAGAGGTGAAGCCGACCTACTATATGGCGCCGCCGCGGTTCTACCAGCGCTTTGCGACACAGATCCTCAGCAAGGTGCATCCCGCCGGGGAAGCGGGAGATCAGAACTACACGCTCGCCATGACGATCGCGCGCAGGGCGCTCGAAGACCGTCAGCGCGGCCACGAGGATGCCTTCGTCTCGAAACTGTTCGCGGCCTGCCGCGAGCAAGTGTTCCTACCGCTGCTCGCGGAGGTCGGTTTCGACGAGCTGAAGGTCGCGTTCACCTCGTCGGCGGCGATGCCGTCCGAGCTGATGTCGCTGTGGCAGTTGTGGGGCTTGCAGCTCAAGGAGTGCTACGGCCAGACCGAACTGGTCGGTGCCAATCTGGTGCAGATGGCGGAGTGGCCGAAGGCCGGCAACGTCGGGGTCCCTCTGCCGGATCCGGCCTGGGAAACCGCCGTGCTCCAGGACGGCGAGATGATCGTCCGTGGACCGGGATTGTTCGCGGGCTATTGGAACAAGCCGGACGAGACGAAAGCGGCGCTTCGCGACGGCTGGCTCTACACCGGCGACATCGTCGAAGTGTCGCCGGAAGGAACCTTCAAGCTTGTCGACCGGAAGAAGGAGATCATCAACACGTCGAACGGCAAATCGATCAGCCCGACTCAGATCGAAAACGAGCTGAGGCACAGCCCGTTCATCTCCGAGGCGGCTGTGATCGGCGAGGGGCGAAAATATCTCACCGCCCTGATCGAAGTGGATGCCACCGCCACAATGGACTGGGCGAAGTCGCGCGACGACAAGATCGCGAGTTACGCGGACCTGGCAGGCTCCGAGATCGTCAACCGGCTGATCGAGGCGGAGATCGGCAAGGCCAACGGAAGGCTGGCGCGAGCCGAGCAGATCAAGGCGTTCCGCATTCTGCCGGAGGAGCTGTCGCTCGAGAACGGCGTGATGACGCCGACGCGGAAGAAGCGTCGCAAGCAGATCAACGAGCGCTATCAGTCGCTGATCGCGTCGCTCTACGACGAATCCGAGGAGAAATTGATCAAGGCCGAGATGGGCCTTTGACGTCGGCGGTCGCTCCTCAAACGTACGAAACCACTAGTCGAGAAAGATTTCACCCCTTAGCAACAGGAC
This sequence comes from Bradyrhizobium sp. S3.7.6, assembly GCF_054061875.1. NCBI lineage: Bacteria > Pseudomonadati > Pseudomonadota > Alphaproteobacteria > Hyphomicrobiales > Nitrobacteraceae > Bradyrhizobium > Bradyrhizobium sp. S3.7.6. The sequence goes on from NZ_JBSSEQ010000001.1 coordinate 3,399,796, forward strand.
ATTGAGATGACCAAGCGAAGCGGAATCACGCGGCGGACGATTGTAGGAAGCGGATTGGGAATTGCGGCAGGCCTGGTATCTAGGCCATCGTTTGCGGCGAACACGAAGGTGAAGGTGGGAGCGATCATGCCCAGCAGCGGCGTGCTGGCGTTTCCCGGTCAAGCCTGCGTGCGCGGCATCGATCTCGGCGTCAAATTCGCGCGTGAGAAGTTCGGCCTCGACATCGAGATCGTTCACGCCGATACGCAAAGCCGTCCGGAGAACGGTCGGATTGCCGCCGAGAGCCTGATCCGGCAGGGCTGCACCGTGCTGATCGGCGCGTGGGATTCCGGCGCCACCATTTCGGCGTTGCAGGCCTGCGAGGCCGCCAAGGTGCCCATGGTGGTCCACATCGCGAGCGCTACCCAGGTGACTTCGCAGGGCTTCACCCAGGTGTTCCGCTATTATCCCACGTCGCTGACCATCGTGCGGCAATCGCTGACCGAGCTGAAGTCCGTGCTCGGCACGCTGAAGGATCCGCCGAGCAGCGCGGTCGTTCTCCATCTCAACAACACGATGGGGCAGTCGACGGCGGCCAGCATCGATCAGGCGTGGAAGGAAGTGGATGTTCCGCTCAAGATCGCGCAGTACATTGCCTATGACGAGAAAGCGAAGGATCTGTCGGTAGAGGTCGCCAAGGCGAAAGCGTCGGGTGCCGATGCTTTGATCTCGGTCACGCGCGTCAACGACGCGATCATGATCGCGCGCGAATGCATCAAGCAGGGCTGGGACCCAAAGATGGTGTTTTCGCCCAACTCCAACGGCGTGTCGGACAAGGCGTATCACGACGCGCTCGGAAAGTATGGTGACGGTCCGATTCTGTCGGCGTTGTGGCTCAATCCCAAGGGCGCCGAGACCGACAAGATCGTGAAGATGTTCGCGGCCGACTACCCGAATGACTGGTTCGATGCCAATGCGGGCTGCGCGTTCGAGGCGGTGCAGATCGTCGCAGACGCCGTGACGCGGGCGGCGTCGCCGGAGTCGGCGGCGATTCACGGCGCGCTCAAGAAGACCGACATGAAGCCGATCCTGATGTACGGCGACAACACCGAGTTCGACGAGACCGGCCAGAACATCCACTGTTCGATGGTGATGCTGCAGGGTTTGAAAGGCAGGCCGCGGGTGGTGGCTCCAAAGGCCATTGCGGAAGTGTCGCTCGAGTATCCGCTTGCGCCTTACAGCAAACGCTGACGTCGTTACGGGCGGCCCCACGAAAGCGTCGTGGGGTCGCGGTCGTCAAAGGCTCAGGCAGGGACGTGCGAACTAGGGCAAACCGTCCGAATTGATCAGGCGCGACCGCTCGGCAAGGAAGCGGCGGGGGCTCTTTCCCATCGTCTTCTTGAACATCGTGATGAATGCGCTGGGCGTTTCGTAGCCCAGTTCGAGCGACACAGCCTGGACCGAAGTGCCCGCCGTGAGGCGTTGCATGGCGATCAGAATGTGGAGACGCTGGCGCCAGCGCCCGAAGGTCATCCCTGTTTCCTTGGCGATGAAGCGTGCGAACGTACTCTCGCTCATCGCGTAGCGCGAGGCGACTTCGTCCATCGTGCTGCGGTCGCCCGGATTATTCAACAAGGAGGTCGCGAGGTGTTGAAGACGGGCGTCGGGGGAGATCGGCAGATACATTTCATCCGTTGTCGACATCTGCACGAGTTCGTCGAGCAAAACGCGGCCGAGACGGCTGGTTGGTCCTTCCAGCGGATAGAGCGGTGGGAACACCGAGAGACGGTGGATCAATTCGCGCACCAGCGACGTGATCATCAGCGTGCAGCAGGTCCGCGGCAGCATGCTGACCTGCGGATCGATGAACACGGTGTAGAGTTTGCCGAAATCGGCCACGCAATTGCTGTGCTGCACGCCGGCCGGGATCCATACCGCGCCTTGCGGAGGCACGATCCACAAGCCGCCAGGCGCCCGGCACATCACCGAGCCATGAGATGCGACGACCAATTGGCCTTTGCGGTGTGAGTGCAGCGGCAGATCGTCGTTGTCTTTGCTGGTTTCGAGACAGAATGAAGTGACGGGACGATCGAACTGATCCGGATCGACAGGATCATAGTTGATCCGAAGATCGGGCAGATCCATTCGCGCAAATTCGCGATCGAACTCGGTCTCGGGCGGCATTTCAATCCTGCCAATTCGTCAAGTCGGTCAAGCTTTGATGCAGATCCTGCTGCTAGCCGAGGTTAGCTGTTTTGAAAGGTCAGGTCACTAGTCGCGGCGAGCCGTCGAGTTCGCTGATCTGCGACAAGATGCCCGCTACTGCGGCGTGAGCGCTGAGCGATGTGGCATGCTGCGCCGTGACCAAGCGGGAGCACCTGTCAGGCGGCCGACGGCTCGATCACTCGCCCGATTAAACCAACAGCAGAGAATGCTGCAATGCGAGCCTCGGCGTCCCGCCGGAGCCGGGCAATCTGTCGGAACGCGGCCGTATTCAGCAGCACGTGCCATAGCACCCGATGCTACCAAGTGCGGGCTTTCGAGGAGCCCGACGCATGACTGCACACATCGATCCGCCACGCAAGGCCGTCAACGCCGATCAGGATGCGGTCGAAACCGCCGATTGGCTCGCCTCGCTTGGATCGCTCCACCACAGCGCCGGTGCCGAGCGCGTGCGATACATCCTGGCTGCGCTCGATCGGCGTGCGAAGGAGCTCGGCGTTCTGCTGGACTCTCCGCCGTTCTCGCCCTATCGAAATTCGATTCCGCTTGAGCAGCAGAAGCCCTACCCCGGCGACATCGCGATCGAGACCCGCCTGACGGCAATCATTCGCTGGAACGCGCTCGCGATGGTGGTCCGTGCCAACAAGGCCTATGGGGAACTCGGCGGGCACGTCGCCAGCTACGCCTCGGCGGCAGAGATCTTCGAAGTCGGTTTCAATCATTTCTTTCGCGCGTCAAGCTCCGAGTCGGAGGGGGACTTGGTGTATTTCCAGCCGCATTCGTCTCCTGGAGTCTATGCACGAGCGTATCTCGAAGGCCGATTGTCGGACGAAAATTTGAAGCTGTATCGCCAGGAACTGAGTGGCCCCGGTCTGTCGTCCTATCCGCATCCCTGGCTGATGCCAGAGTTCTGGCAGGTGCCGTCGGCGTCGATGGGCCTCGGCCCGATCAGCGCGATCTACCAGGCGCGGTTCATGAAGTATCTGCAGCATCGCGGCCTGGTGCAGACGGCTGGTCGTCACGTCTGGGGTGTGTTCGGCGACGGCGAGATGGACGAGCCGGAATCGATCGCCGGGCTCGCCCTGGCGGCACGGGAAAATCTCGACAACCTCACCTTCGTCGTCAATTGCAACCTGCAGCGCCTGGACGGGCCGGTCCGCGGCAACGGGCAGGTGATTCAGGAACTCGAATCACTTTTCCAGGGCGCCGGCTGGAACGTCATCAAGGTGCTGTGGGGATCGGACTGGGACGATATCTTCGCGCGCGATATCAAGCATGCGCTGCTGCGCAAATTCGCCGACACCGTCGATGGCAAATATCAGACGCTCGGCGCCAAGGATGGGGCCTACAACCTCGCCAACTTCTTCAGCGAGGATCCCGAGGTCCGGGCGCTAGTTGCGCACATGTCGGACGCGGATATCGACGGCCTGAAGCGCGGTGGCCACGACTTCAAGAAGCTGTTCGCGGCCTTTGCCGCCGCGAAGGACATTAAGGGTCGGCCGACCGTCATTCTGGCGAAGACCAAGAAGGGCTACGGCATGGGCGGCGCCGGCGAGTCGCGCATGACGTCGCACCAGGCCAAGAAGCTCGACGTCGACGCGCTGTATGCGTTCCGCGACCGGTTCGCCCTGCCGCTCAGCAACAAACAAGTCGAGGATCTGGAATTCTTCAGGCCTGCGGAAGACAGCGCGGAAATTCAGTACCTACGCGCCCGTCGCGCGGCACTCGGTGGGTACATGCCGGCGCGGCGACGCGCTTCGGCGGCGCTGCCAGTGCCGCCGCTGCAAACCTACGCGGAGTTCGCGCTGCGCGGCGACGGCAAGGAGACGTCGACCACGATGGCGATCGTGCGGCTGTTCACCAATTTGCTCAAGGACAAAACGCTCGGCCCGCGCATCGTTCCGATCGTCGCCGACGAAGCCCGCACTTTCGGAATGGCGAACCTGTTCAGACAGGTCGGCATCTACTCGCCGGCGGGACAGCTCTACGAGCCGGAAGATGCCGGTTCGATGCTGTACTACAAGGAAGCGATCGACGGTCAATTGCTGGAGGAGGGGATCACCGAGGCGGGGGCGATTTCGTCATGGACCGCGGCGGCGACCTCCTACAGCATCCATAACTTCCCGTTGCTGCCGTTCTATATCTACTATTCGATGTTCGGCTTTCAGCGGGTCGGCGATCTGATCTGGGCGGCGGCGGACCAGCGCGCGCGTGGCTTTTTGATCGGGGCGACGGCCGGCCGGACGACGCTCGGCGGCGAAGGCTTGCAGCATCAGGACGGGTCCAGCCATCTGATGGCGGCGACCGTTCCGAACTGCCGGGCCTACGATCCGGCATTCTCCTACGAGGTGGCCGTCATCGTCGATCACGGCATGCGGTCGATGCTCGAGCAGGGCAACGACGAGTTCTATTACCTCACGGCGATGAACGAGAACTATGCGCAGCCCTCGATGCCCGACGATGCACGCGACGGCATCATCAAGGGTCTCTATCGGGTTCTGCCGAGCGCTGACGGGGCGGCGAAGATCAGGCTGGTCGGCTCGGGCGCCATTCTCCCGGAGGCGCTCGCCGCCGCAGCGATGCTGCAAAGCGAATGGAAAGTGGCCTGTGAAGTCTGGTCGGCAACGAGCTTTTCCGAGCTGGCGCGGGAGGCGCGCGATGTGGAGCGAACTAATCGGCTCTCGCCGCTGTCGACCCCTGTCGAGAGCCACGTCGTACAATGCCTCGGCGGCAAGGTGCCGATCGTCGCGGCATCGGATTATGTCCGGGCGTATCCGCAACTGATCGGTTCTTACATCGAGGCGCCCTATACGGTGCTGGGCACCGACGGCTTCGGGCGCAGCGATACACGCGCCGCGCTGAGATCGTTCTTCGAGGTCGATCGCAAGCAGATCGTCGTTGCGGCGCTGTCGGCACTGGCAAAATTGGGTCAAGTGGCGCGTGAGCAGGTCGCCGAAGCCATCGCCAGCTACGAATTGCCGACCGGCGTTGCATCGCCTTGGTCGCGCTGAGAGAGGGCGAAGCGCGCATGTCTCGTTCAATTGAAGTCGTTCTGCCAGATATTGGGGACTACAAGGATGTCCCGGTAGTCGAAATCAATGTGTCGGTCGGCGACGAGGTCACGATCGACATGCCGTTGCTGTCGATCGAGTCCGACAAGACGACGATGGAGGTGCCATCCCCAGCCGCAGGCACGGTGGCCAAACTGATGATCGACGTCGGGGTGCGGGTTTCTCAAGGTTCGGTTCTGATGGTCCTCGAAGGTCGCGGCGAATCCACCGCGCCTCCGCCGGCGACTGCGTCGGCACCGCTGGTGGAGCAACGGATCTCGCAGCAGGAGGCGCTGTCACGGCCGGCGCCCGCGGCTCCAGTCGATGACTCGCGAGCACGTGCACAGCAGCCGCAGCCTAGCGGGGCGGCGCATGCATCGCCGTCGGTCCGCGCTTTGGCGCGTGAGCTCGGCGTGACGCTGGACTCTGTCGTGCCCACAGGCCCCAAGGGCCGGATTTTGCGCGAGGATGTGGCGGCCTTCGTCAACGGACTGGGGCGATCGAGACCGGCGATGGCGCCTGAGCCCGGCGCCCCGGTCGATTGGCCCAAGGTGGATTTCGAGAGGTACGGCGCGGTCGAGCGCCTGCCGCTGACACGGATCCAGAAGCTGACCGGTACGAACCTCTCGCGCAACTGGAGCGTCATTCCCCATGTAACGAATTTCGACAGAGCGGATGTGACCGACGCCGAAGCCTTTCGTCAGCTCGCCAATGCCGAGGCCGCGAAGGACACGGCGAAGCTCACCATGGTGTCGCTGCTGATCAAGGCCGCGGCCTTGGCGCTGCAGAAATACCCGCGCTTCAATTCGTCGCTCGATGGCGATGAGTTGATCCTCAAGCACTACGTCCACATCGGCGTCGCTGTCGACACGCCGAGAGGTCTGGTCGTGCCGGTGATCCGGGACTGCGATAAGAAGGGCCTTCGGCAGATTGCCGCGGAGATGCGCTCGCTCGCCGACAAGGCGCACGCGGGGCAGCTCGCGTCGGGCGACATGCAGGGCGGCTGTTTCTCGGTGTCGTCTCTCGGCGGCATCGGCGGTCAGGGATTTACGCCCATTATCAACGCGCCCGAGGTGGCGATCCTCGGCGCCGGGCGGGCCGCCACCGAGGCGGTCTGGAACGGCCGCGAGTTTGAACCGCGCCTCATCCTTCCGATGAGTCTGTCGTGGGATCACCGGGTCGTCGACGGCGTGGCTGGGGCCCGGTTCCTGGGCTTCGTCGCGTCGGTGCTCTCCGATCTGCGGCGCTTCGCATTGTGAGGACGCAGATGCGGACAGAGGAAATCCGGGTCCCCGACATCGGGGATTTCCGAGACGTCGAAGTCGTCGAGGTCCACGTCAGGGCGGGCGACGTCGTCGTGCGGGAACAGGCGTTGATCACAGTGGAATCCGACAAGGCCACGCTGGAGATTCCGTCGCCGATCGCAGGGGTGATCACGAGCATGTCGCTGCGTGTTGGAGACAAGGTGTCTCAAGGCTCCATGATTGGCACGGCGTCGGCGTCGGACGAAGCGGGCGCGCAAGGCCAGACGATCTCGGCGGATCAGGATGTTGGCCAGCGCGCAACAGATTATACGCGCTACGATCTTGTCGTGATCGGAGGCGGGCCGGGCGGCTATTCAGCAGCGTTTCGGGCCGCAGACCTTGGACTGAACACCGCGATCGTCGAACGATACGGCACCTTGGGCGGAGTTTGCCTGAACGTTGGATGTATCCCGTCGAAGGCGCTGCTTCATGTTGCGGCCGTCAAGGAGGAAGCCGAACGGATCGCGGACAAGGGCATTCGCTTCGCCGCGCCGCAGATCGATCTGCAGGAGCTGCGCGCCTTCAAGCACGGCACCGTCAAGAAGCTGACGGATGGGCTGAGCCAGATGGCGGCAGCGCGCCGCGTCACGGTGATCCGCGGCATCGCGAAATTCGTCTCCGCCATGCGGCTCGAGATTGTCGGTGAGGGGGCAGGCTCGCAGCAAATTGAATTTGGTCAATGCATCATCGCCACGGGCTCGCGCGCGGTGCAGCTGGCGGTGCTTCCCAAGGACGAGCGGGTGGTGACCTCGACCGGCGCGCTCGCGCTGCGAAGCATTCCGGGCCGCATGCTCGTGATCGGAGCGGGGATCATCGGGCTGGAGATGGCGACCGTCTACAGCTCGCTCGGCGCCAAGATCAATCTTGTCGAAAGGCTTCCCGATATCCTGGCGGGCGTGGATGCCGACGCGGTGAAGATCTGGCGTTCGCGCAACGCGCATCGCTTCGAGCATATCGACGTCGCAAGCAGCGTATCAACCGCCGAAATCACGCCGGACGGCGTGAGGGTCGGTACCACAGGCGCATCGGTACGGACACGATCGTACGATTTGGTGTTGCAATCGGCCGGCCGTGTTCCCAACAGTAGCGAGCTCGGCCTCGAACGGATCGACGTTGCCATCGATTCGAACGGCTTCATTCAGGTCGACGAGCAGATGAGAACGACGGCGCGCAACGTCTTCGCCATCGGCGACGTCGTCGGCGGTTCGATGCTGGCGCACAAGGCCGTTCACGAGGGGCACGTCGCCGCGGAAGTAGCTGCCGGGAAGCCGGCGGCCTTTACCGCGAAGATCGTCCCCAATGTCGCCTACACCGATCCTGAGATCGCCTGGGTCGGCAAGTCCGAGCGTGATGTCGCCGAATCCGGACGGAAGATCCGTTCGGCAAAATTCCCATGGGCCGCGTCCGGCCGGGCCATCGCGTCGGGCGCGTCCTATGGCATGACGAAGCTGCTGTTCGACGCCGAAACCGGTCGCATCGTCGGGGGCGTGATCGTCGGACCGCATGCCGGCGATATGATCGGGGAAATCTGTCTCGCTATCGAAATGGGGGCTGACGCGATCGATATCGGAAAGACCATTCACCCGCATCCGACCCTCGGCGAGACGATCGGCATGGCTGCCGAAGTCCATGAGGGCATTTGCACCGACCTGCCTCCAATCGCCAGAAAGCGGTAGATCAGTTGGCCCAATCGATGTCCGTTATCGAGGCCCTTGAACAACGTCGCGCCGGCGCCAAGCTCGGCGGCGGCGAGAAGCGCATCGACGCGCAGCATGCGCGCGGCCGCCTCACCGCGCGGGAGCGGATCGATCTACTGCTCGACAAGCATTCGTTCGAGGAGATGGACATGTTCGTCCAGCACCGCTCGACCGAATTCGGGATGGAGAAGACCAAGATTCCGGGAGACGGCGTGGTCACCGGCTGGGGCACCGTCAACGGCCGCAAAACCTTTGTCTTCGCCAAAGACTTCACGGTGTTCGGCGGTTCGCTGTCGGAGACCCACGCTCTGAAAATTACAAAATTGCAGGACATGGCGATGAAGGCGCGCGCGCCCATCATCGGCCTCTACGACGCGGGCGGCGCCCGCATCCAGGAAGGCGTGGCCGCGCTCGCCGGCTATTCCTACGTGTTCCGCCGCAACGTGCTCGCCTCGGGCGTGATCCCGCAGATATCGGCGATCATGGGCCCCTGTGCCGGCGGCGACGTCTATTCGCCAGCGATGACCGACTTCATCTTCATGGTGAAGAATACCAGTTACATGTTCGTCACCGGCCCCGACGTGGTGAAGACCGTCACCAACGAGGTCGTCACGGCGGAAGAGCTCGGTGGCGCTTCCGTGCATGCCACGCGCTCCTCGATCGCCGACGGCGCCTTCGAGAACGACGTCGAGACGCTTTTGCAGATGCGGCGGCTGATCGACTTCCTGCCGTCCAACAACACAGACGGCGTGCCGGAATGGCCGAGCTTCGACGACATCGAGCGGGTCGACATGTCCCTGGACACGCTGATCCCCGACAATCCGAACAAGCCCTACGACATGAAGGAGCTGATCCTGAAAGTCGTGGACGAAGGCGATTTCTTCGAGATCGCGGAGAGCTTTGCCAAGAACATCGTCACGGGTTTCGGCCGCATAGCGGGCCGCACGGTGGGCTTCGTCGCCAACCAGCCGATGGTGCTCGCCGGCGTGCTCGACAGCGATGCGTCCCGGAAGGCCGCGCGCTTCGTTCGGTTCTGCGATGCCTTCAACATCCCGATCGTCACCTTCGTCGACGTGCCGGGCTTCCTGCCGGGCACCGCGCAGGAATATGGCGGCCTGATCAAGCACGGCGCGAAACTCCTGTTCGCCTATTCGCAATGCACCGTGCCGCTCGTGACCATCATCACGCGCAAGGCCTATGGCGGCGCCTTCGACGTCATGGCCTCCAAGGAGATCGGCGCCGACATGAACTACGCCTGGCCGACCGCCCAGATCGCGGTGATGGGTGCCAAGGGTGCGGTCGAGATCATCTTCCGCAGCGACATCGGCGACCCCGACAAGATCGCGGCCCGCACCAAGGAATACGAAGATCGCTTCCTGTCACCCTTCATCGCCGCCGAGCGCGGCTATATCGACGACGTCATCATGCCGCATGCAACGAGGCGTCGCATCGCACGGGCGCTGGCCATGCTGGGTGACAAGAAGATGGAAATTCCGGCCAAGAAGCACGACAACATTCCGTTGTAGGAAGAGCTGTGTTCAAGAAGATTCTGATCGCCAATCGCGGCGAAATCGCCTGCCGGGTCATCAAGACCGCGCGCCGCATGGGAATTGAGACGGTTGCGGTCTATTCCGAAGCCGACCGCGACGCCCTCCATGTCGAGATGGCCGACGAGGCCGTGCTGATCGGCCCGCCGGCTGCGGCCGAGAGCTATCTGGTGATCGAGAAGATCGTGGAGGCCTGCCGCAAGACCGGCGCTGAGGCCGTCCATCCCGGCTACGGCTTCCTGTCCGAGCGCGAGGCGTTTCCGCGCGCGCTGGAGGCGGCCGGCATCGTCTTCATCGGCCCGAACCCGGGCGCGATCGCGGCGATGGGCGACAAGATCGAGTCGAAGAAGGCGGCAGCCAAGGCCAAGGTCTCGACCGTGCCGGGCTATCTCGGCGTCATCGAGGACGACAAGCACGCGGTCAAGATCGCCGACGAGATCGGCTATCCCGTGATGATCAAGGCATCCGCCGGCGGTGGCGGCAAGGGCATGCGCATCGCGCATTCGACCTCGGAGGTCGCGGAAGGTTTCAACCTCGCCAAGGCCGAGGCCAAGGCCTCGTTCGGCGACGACCGCGTCTTCGTCGAGAAGTTCATCGTCGATCCCCGTCATATCGAGATCCAGGTGCTGGGCGACAAGCACGGCAATGTCGTCTATCTCGGCGAGCGCGAATGCTCGATCCAGCGCCGCAACCAGAAGGTCATCGAGGAGGCGCCGTCGCCGCTGCTCGACGAAGCCACCCGGCGAAAGATGGGCGAGCAGGCGGTCGCGCTGGCCAAGGCCGTGAACTACGACTCTGCCGGCACCGTCGAATTCGTCGCAGGGCAGGACAAGAGCTTCTACTTCCTGGAGATGAACACGCGGCTCCAGGTCGAGCATCCCGTCACCGAGCTCGTCACCGGCGTCGACCTCGTCGAGCAGATGATCCGCGTCGCCGCCGGCGAAAAGCTCGCGCTGACGCAGAAGGACGTCACGCTCACCGGCTGGGCGGTGGAATCGCGCCTCTATGCCGAAGACCCGTTCCGTAACTTCCTGCCTTCGATCGGGCGGCTGGTGAAGTATCGGCCGCCGGCGGAAGTGAGCAAGGACGGCATCACCGTGCGCAACGACACCGGCGTGCAGGAGGGCGGCGAGATCTCGATCCATTACGATCCGATGATCGCAAAGCTCGTCACCCATGCGCCGTCGCGCGCGGCCGCGATCGAGGCGCAGGCGACCGCGCTGGACTCGTTCTACGTCGACGGCATCCGCCACAATATCCCGTTCCTGTCGGCGCTGATGCATCATCCGCGCTGGCGCGAAGGGCGGCTGTCGACCGGCTTCATTGCCGAGGAATTCCCCAAGGGCTTTGCGGTGCGCGTACCCGAAGGCGAGGTCGCCCGGCGCATCGCCGCGGTCGGCGCCGCCATCGATCACGTGCTGGGTGAGCGCAAGCGGCAGATCTCGGGGCAGATGGGCGGCCGCGTCGTACAGCGCGAGCGTCGCCGCGCGGTCTGGCTCGACCGCCAGGAGATCCTGCTGGAGATCGCTCGCGAGGGCGACGCGATCGCGGTGCGCTTCGTCGACGCCGAGGGTAAGGCCGGCAATTCGCATCTGTTGGCCTCGCCGTGGAAACCGGGCGATCCGGTCTGGCAGGGCACCATCGATGGCCACTTCGTCGCGGTGCAGGCGCGCCCGATCGCCAACGGCATCCGCCTCGCGCATCAGGGCGTCGAGGTGCCGGTCTATGTCTGGACCGAAGCGGAAGCGACCTCGGCGCGGCTGATGCCGGTGGCGACGGCCGCCGATACCGGCAAGAAGCTGCCTTGTCCGATGCCCGGGCTGATCGTCTCGATCGCGGTAACGGAGGGGCAGGAGGTCAAGGCCGGCGAGACGCTCGCGGTGGTCGAAGCCATGAAGATGCAGAACGTGCTCCGCGCCGAGCAGGACGGCACCGTGAAGAAGATCCACGCCAGTGCCGGTGCGACGCTCGCGGTCGACGCGCTGATTTTGGAGTTTTCCTGAATACCGCAAGAGGCGACCTGAGATGGGCAGCCTGACTGCAGGAATTCCGGTTACTTCCAGGCAGAAGTCATGTTGGGCAGCTCGGCGTCACTTGGGATTAGGTGGACTTGATGAAAACCGAACGGTTGGCATTGGCATCGGGCTTTGCGCCTGCTTCACGCCAGGACTGGCACAAGCTGGTTGATGGCGTGCTAAAGGGAGCGCCGTTCGAAAAGCTGATTGGTAGGACGTACGACGACTTGAGAATCGAGCCGATTTATCTCCGCGCGAAAGACATTGCACTAGTCGACGGGCGGGCACCCGCGGCGCCTTGGCAGATCATGCAGCGCATCGATCATCCAGACGCGGTGACGGCCAATAGGCAGGCCCTTCACGATCTGGAGAATGGGGCGACGGGCCTGGCGCTCGTCTTTGCCGGCGCCAACAGCAGCCGCGGGTTCGGTCTCGATCAAACGGCAGGTACCGTCGCCAAAGCTTTAAAGGACGTCCACCTTGATGCCGGCATCGGGATTGAACTCCAAATTGGTACAGACGGGCGTAAGACCGCGATCCATGTTGCGGAATATGTGAAGTCGGTCGGTCTCGATCCTGCCGTCTGCGACATTCGATTTGGGCTCGATCCGCTGGGCGCGTGCGCCCTAAGCGGACGCAGTCCATACACTTGGGAAGAAATCGCACGGAACGTTGCCAGCACGATCAAAGGGCTTGTAACGCTGGGGTTCAAGGGGCCGTTTGCCGCGAGCGACGGGCGTATCGTTCATGACGCCGGCGGCTCAGAAGTGCAGGAGCTTGCCTTTGTGCTCGCCTGCGGCGTGGCATATCTGCACGCTATGGAGGCAGCGCGCATTCCGCTGGATCAAGCGCGAAGTATGATCTATGCGCGACTCACTGCTGACGCCGACCAGTTTTTGACTATGGCTAAATTCCGCGCGTTGCGACTCCTCTGGGCGCGCATCGAATCGGTGTGCGATGTGGCGCCGAGGCCGCTGTTCATTGCGGCTGACACGTCCTGGCGCATGTTGACCCGGCGCGATCCCTACGTAAACATGTTGCGCGCTACCTTGGCTACATTCTCTGCGGGAATCGCCGGTGCCAATGCGATCACAGTCCTGCCGCACACGTTGGCGCTCGGCCTTCCAGACTCGTTTGCCCGGCGCGTGGCCCGCAACACGCAGCTTCTGCTGCTGGAGGAAAGCAATCTTGCCAAGGTTAGCGATCCTGCCGCAGGTGCTGGCGGCATTGAGGCGCTAACAACGGAGCTTTGCGAGGCGGCCTGGAGGAGTTTTCAAGAGACTGAAAATGCGGGCGGCATTTTTGCCGCTCTACAGCAAGGAACGCTTCAGGCGAAGATCACAGCTACACGCACAGCGCGCTGTGCAAATCTCGCGAAACGCAGCGGCCCGCTGACCGGAGTGAGCGAGTTCGCAAACCTTGGCGAAGGCGCAGCGGCGGTACTAAGCGTAAGACCGATGGCTCTTCCGCCTAGCTTTGATCAGAAATTCGTATTCGACCCACTGCCGCCGATCCGGCTTGCGGAACCGTTCGAATCGCTCCGCGATAAGTCCGATGCGATATTGAAGCTACTCGGCGCGCGGCCGCGAGTGTTTCTTGCTAATCTCGGCACACCGACCGACTTTACGGCCCGCGCGACATTCGCCAAGAGCTTCTTCGAAGCGGGAGGAATTGAGGCTATCGACGGCGCCGGCTTCGCCGACCCAGCCGAGCTTGCCCTCGCATTCACGGGCTCTGGTGCCGAACTTGCCTGCCTTTGCTCCAGCGATAAGATCTATGCGGAGTGCGCCGAAATCTCCGCCCACGCGCTTCAGCAAGTCGGAGCTAGGCACATCTATTTGGCGGGACTTCCCTCTCTATCCGAGCCCGCGTTTCGGCGGGCTGGCATCTGCAGCTTTATTCACGTCAGTTGCGACGCCTTGGCAACGCTAAATGCCGCTTACAACCGGATCCAAAACCCGAAGGTTTCTGGATAATCGATAATCGAACGCGAACACTCAGATGTCATCCATCAGCGTTATCCCGAATTTTGCAAGTATTGCTTTCGAAAGGTGCTCGGTCGCCGCTTCTTCCGTTTCCGTCGATCCGTGGGTGACTCCGGAGGGCATTCCGGTCAAGTCGGCATACGGAGAAGCAGATATCGCCGGGCTCGATTTCCTTGAGACCTGGCCAGGCATCGCGCCGTTCCTGCGCGGTCCCTACCCGACCATGTATGTCAACCAGCCCTGGACGGTCCGGCAATATGCCGGCTTCTCCACGGCGGAGGATTCCAACGCGTTCTACCGCCGTAACCTCGCGGCCGGACAGAAGGGCCTCTCGGTCGCCTTCGATCTCGCCACCCACCGCGGCTATGACTCCGATCATCCGCGCGTCGGCGGCGACGTCGGCATGGCCGGCGTCGCCATCGATTCCATCTACGACATGCGCACGCTGTTCGCAGGGATTCCGCTCGACCATATGAGCGTGTCCATGACCATGAACGGCGCGGTGCTGCCGATCCTGGCGCTCTATGTCGCCGCGGCGAGCGAACAGGGCGTGCCGCCGCAAAAACTGTCGGGCACCATTCAGAACGACATTCTGAAAGAGTTCATGGTGCGCAACACCTATATCTATCCGCCCGCGCCCTCGATGCGGATCATCTCGGACATCTTCGCCTATACCTCGCAGAAGATGCCGAAATACAATTCGATCTCGATCTCCGGCTATCACATGCAGGAGGCCGGCGCGACGCAGGACCTCGAGCTCGCCTATACGCTCGCCGACGGCGTCGAATACTTACGCGCCGGCATTGCCGCGGGTCTCGACGTCGATCGCTTCGCACCACGTCTGTCGTTCTTCTGGGCGATCGGCATGAACTTTTTCATGGAAGTCGCCAAGCTGCGTGCCGCGCGCCTCTTGTGGGCGAAGCTGCTGAAGCCGTTCAATCCGAAGGACCCACGCTCGCTGTCGCTGCGCACGCATAGCCAGACCTCGGGGTGGTCGCTGACCGCGCAGGACGTCTTCAACAACGTGATGCGCACGACGGTGGAAGCGATGGCGGCGACACAGGGCCATACCCAGTCGCTGCACACCAATGCGCTCGACGAAGCGCTGGCGCTGCCGACTGATTTCTCGGCCCGCATCGCCCGCAATACCCAGCTGTTCCTGCAGCAGGAGAGCGGCACCACCCGCATCATCGATCCCTGGGGCGGCTCGTATTACGTCGAGCGCCTGACAGGCGATCTCGCCGCCAAGGCGTGGGGCCACATCCAGGAGGTCGAGGAGCTCGGCGGCATGGCGAAGGCCATCGAGGCCGGCGTGCCGAAGCTGCGCATCGAGGAGGCCTCGGCCAAGACCCAGGCCCGCATCGATGCCGGCAAGCAGGCGGTGATCGGCGTCAACAAGTACAAGCCGACCGACGAGGCGCCGATCGACATCCTCAAGGTCGACAACACCAATGTGCGGCGCCTGCAGATCGACAAGCTGGCGCGGCTGAAGGCCGAACGCAGCCAGAAGGACGTCGACGCCGCGCTCGCTGCGCTGACGCGCTCGGCCGGCGAAGGCAACGGCAATCTGCTCGCGCTCGCGATCGACGCGGCGCGGGCGAAAGCAACCGTCGGCGAGATTTCGGACGCGATGGAAAAGGTGTTCGGCCGGCACCGCGCCGAGATCAAATCCATCACCGGCGTCTACAAGCGGGAGGCGTCCAGCATGGGCAACCGGGTCGAGAAGGTTCAGGCGCTGATCGACGCCTTCGAGGAGGCCGAGGGCCGCCGTCCGCGCATCCTGGTCGCCAAGATCGGCCAGGACGGCCACGACCGGGGCCAGAAAGTGATTGCGTCCGCGTTCGCCGACATCGGCTTCGACGTCGACATCGGGCCGCTGTTCGCGACCGCCGATGAAGCCGCGCGACAGGCGGTCGAGAACGACGTCCACATCCTCGGCGTCTCCTCGCTCGCGGCCGCCCATCTCACCGCGGTGCCGGAGCTGAAGGCCGCGCTGAAGAAGCAAGGCCGCGAGGACATCATGATCATCATCGGCGGCGTGGTGCCGCCGCAGGACTATGATGAGCTCTACGCCGCCGGTGCCGAAGCCATCTTCCCGCCCGGTACCGTGATCGCAGACGCCGCGGATCAGCTGATCCAGAAGCTCAATGCTCGGCTCGGGCACAGTGAGGCGGCATATAGTAAGCGCCACGGCAGATAGTAACGGCGTATCGGTCCAGATTGAAAGCTCAAAGCCGGGGCGTCGAACGTACGATTTGATCCTGCAGTCCGCAGGCAAAGTGCCTAACAGCGCAAATCTGGGCTTGGAGAAGATTGGTGTAAGATGCGACGCAAAGGTTTCGTTGCAGTCAATAGGCAAATGCGGACGAATTTGCCTCATATTTTCGCGATCGGCGATGTCGCGGGTAACCCGATGCTCGCCCATAAGGCGGTTCACGAGGGGCATGTCGCGGCAGAAGCGGCTGCCGGGCTCAAGAGCTTCTTTGACGCGAAGATCGTCCCGAACGTCGCCTACACTGATCCTGAGGTGGCCTGGGTTGGCATCATGGAACATGAAGCGGCCTCCTCAGGCAGGCACGTTAGATCCGCGAAGTTTCCGTGGGCTGCCTCGGGCAGAGCGATCGCCTCGGGCGCGTCTTTTGGCATGAACAAGCTGATCATCGACCAAGAGACGCACCGCATCATCGGCGGTGTGAACGTTGGCCCGCACGCTGGCGACATGATTGGAGAAATCTGCCTGGCGATCGAGATGGGCGCCGATGCAATTGATCTCAGCAAGACCATCCATCCGCATCCGACGTTCGGAGAGACAATAGGCCTGGCTGGCGAAGTGTATGAAGGTGTTTGCACGGATGTGTTGCCGGGTCCGAAGAGATCGACCAAGCGCGCGAGCCACTAGAAATCCAAAAACCTGAGCCGGCATCAGGTGCCTCGCTGCCGTTCGTTCATAGGGGACCCGAATATGGCGGGGAGTTCTCGCAGGGAAGTAAAGGTACCTTTGAGCGTTCAAGAGGAGGAATTTGCCGCGGCATGTCGAGACTTCGTTCTGGAGACGAAACCTGATCTCGCGGCATCCATCGTCATTGTAGACAACCAGCTCAGGATTGTGAACGATCCGCATGTTCGGCTCGCGTTTGTAGAACTTGGTCTTGCCAGATTGGTACGAGTTCTACATCTCGCAATCGAGGGCAAGGCGATTGCGCTCAAAAGAGTGCCAAGACTCCTGTTCGACCTGGCGAGCTATAGAAGGAAGATACTCCGCGCGCTAGGTAGGGACGATTGAGGACAGCCCCTCGGGTCACTAAAGCAGGATGGGGTTAGGTTGAATCGATTTGGGATTCCCAAATCGGTGTGTTTCTGATTCACCATGCTGGCTGGGTTGGAGGCCAGCATGGATGGGCAAGCCTTATTCTCTGGATCTTCGCAAGCGTGTCGTGTCCGCGATCGAGGGCGGGATGTCCCGCAATCAGGCAGCCAAGCAGTTTGGGGTCGCGATCAGCACAGCAATCGGTTGGATGCAACGGGTAGAGGAGACCGGCAGCGTTGAGCCTGGTCAGATGGGCGGTCATAAGCCGAAGGCGGTTTCGGGAGACCACGCGGTTTGGCTGTCGCAACGGATCAAGGACGGCGATTTCACTATACGGGGGCTCGTTGCCGAGCTTGCTGGACGCGGCCTGAAGGTCGACTATCACTCGGTGTGGGACTTCGTGCATGCCGAGAAGCTCAGCTTCAAAAAAAAGCGTGGCGGCTGGCGAACGCGATCGACCCGCGGTCGCGCGGCGGCGAGCCCAGTGGACAAAATATCAAGGACGCGTCGAAGCTGAGCGGCTCGTCTTCATCGACGAGACATGGACCAGAACCGATATGGCGCCTTTGCGGGGATGGGCGCCGCGCGGGCACAGACTTCCTGCCACGGTTCCCCACGGCCGCTGGAAGACCATGACCTTCCTGGCGGCGCTGCGCCATGACCGGATCGATGCACCATGGTTCATCGAGGGGCCGATCGATGGCGTGAGCTTCCGCACCTATGTCGAGAAGGTTCTTCTGCCTGTCCTTCGACCCGGCGATATCGTCGTCTTGGATAACCTCGGTAGCCACAGGAGCAAAGCAGTTCGCCAACTCATCCGTTCGGTCGGCGCCAAACTCTTCTTCCTGCCCAAATACTCACCCGACCTGAACCCGATCGAGCAGGTCTTTGCCAAGCTCAAGCATCTGCTCCGCAAAGCTGCCGCGCGAACCGTCGACGCGGTCTGCGCCGCAATCGGCCACGCACTCGATGCCTTCACCCCCGAGGAATGCGCCAATTACCTGAAAAATTCAGGCTATCGAACTTAATGCCATCACGCTTTAGCACGATTCATTCAGCGCGCAGAGTCAAGGAATAGATACTCATCGACGCAACGGGGACCGGCAGTCATCCCTTGGCAGGAGATTCGGATCTCTGAATTGCAAAGGCGGGTACGGCGGTGCGGGCATTGCGAGATCGGAGCCGGGCGATGAAATGAACCGGACGCGTGGAGCCTGGTGATCGGGACCTTCCAAGTCTCGCGCGCGCTCTTTGTCGTGCTGTCGAAATCGTACGACCCGTCAAATGCCGGAAACGGTGCGGAGAGATGCCGACTTCAGCACAAAATGCGGTCTGACATGTACGATAGTATTGCTGCCGGAGGTCGTTCGTTGGGTTTCTACGATCGAATTCCGCATTCGGCGTCTGCGAAAGATTTGCGATCTTTCGTTTTCCTCCCTCTACTCGGCCCGGCGCGATCGCCGGGCCCTTTTTCTCGGCTGCTGACGATATCTAGTGCCGCTCGAAGCCGGTTGATCAGCGTCGTATGATCTTCTTCAAGATTTCGGTGAGCGCTCGAAATTCATCTTGGGTCAGCGGAGCGAATGTCTCGCCGGAAATCTCGCCAATAGTTTCAATCGCTGCGTCCGCTATCCGTCTTCCCTTCTCGGTCAAATCTATCTCGCGTCGCCGCGGATCCAGAGGGTCTTTGGAGCTCTTGATGAGGCCGCGAGATTTCAGGCGATTGATAACGCCGGTGATGGTCGCCGAATCATAATGAATTAGCCGTCCTAAGTGGTTTTGCGAGCAAGGGCCTACCTCCTTCAATTTCGCTAGCGTCGAGAATTGGGGCCCCGTTAATTCTTCAATCATCTTAGCGGCAAAGATGGACGTGTGAGTACGGAGCGCGACTCGCAACAAAAAGCCCGGTGCGTCATCCAGCCGGTACGAATCTATAGCTTCTTTCACTTTCCCGGCCGCGCGCGGCTTTGTCTTGGGTTGCACCACTTTTTGCTTCCTTGCCGTAGGTTGCCTCAGTTCAAGAAATACAGGCCTCAAGCTCCGAAGGTCTCCGGTGCCGGCCGATTGTCTACATTTCCCGACCTAGGAAATCCATCTTTGTTCGACTTCATTCTGTTTAATGCGATTTGCTTCGTTGAGAGCCCCGGAAGTGGCTCGCTTCGATGCGTCCGTCGTTCGCATATCGAAATCCGCTCCGCCTAAGAGGCAAACCCATTCTCGCACGCGCTGGGCTAGACCGATTCGCTCCGGCTTGCCTCCGATCACGGGAAGAGAACATCTAATACTTGCAAGCAAGTGCAGCACTTGCATACAAGTGATAAATGTTGTAGTGTCCTAAGATTGCTCCCCGGACCTTGGCTTCACGCCTTACGGACCGGCGCACCAAAGTACCATCGGATTTGCGTATGTCGGCGATTGACAACATGAGTTCCGTTCGGCCCGACCTGATCGAAAAGGTTACGGGCCGCGCCGAGTACGTTACCGACCTGACGGTTCCGGGGATGCTGCATGGGTTTGTGGTTCGCTCGCCAGCCATTCATGCCCGCATCGCTTCTATCGATTCGAGCGTTGCACGGGCCATGGACGGCGTTGTGGACGTGCTGATCGGCGAAGACGTCGCCTCGTTCGGTAACTGGGGCGTTGTGCTTAAAGACCGGCCGATCATTGCGACCGACCGCGTGAGATATGTGGGCGAACCCGTCGCCGTGGTGATCGCGGAGACAATCGAGATCGCAGAAAACGCCGCAGAACTAGTCGATGTGGGATACGATGACCTTCCGCGCGCAACGACCATCCAGGAAGCCCTGGCGGAAGAAGCGCCGCTCATCCACGAGCGCCATGAAAATCTGGAAGACTTTTATTTCAAGGGCGGCGCCCGGCCGACCCAGAACACCAACATTTTCCACACTTACCGGAACAACGTCGGAGACGTTGACGCGGCGGAGGCGACCGCAGCGTATATCCACGAAGATCGCTTCACTTTCCCGGCCATTTCTCACTTCGCAATGGAGCCGCATGCGGTCATTGCGGATTTCCAGCGGGACTCTCTGACGGTTTGGGCAGGTGCACAAACGCCGACCGCTGTTCAGAAAGTGCTATCGCGCCTCTTCGGGCTGCAACTGGCCAAGGTCCGGGTGATCGTTCCGTTTGTCGGCGGAGGGTTTGGCGGCAAGGCCTCGGTGAAGATTGAGCCTTTGGTCGCCGCTGCTTCGTGGAAGGTGCAACGCCCGGTCCGGATTGCCCAATCCATAGCTGAATCGATGCTCACGTGCAGAAGGTTGGGCGCCGACATCACGATTCGAACGGCTGTGGACGCCAACGGACGGATCCTCGCCAAGAGCGCCAAACTGCTGCTCGATGGCGGGGCATATTCCGACACAGGCTCGGCCGTCGCCACTAAAGCGGCAAATCGCATCATGGGCCCCTACGCGGTGCCCAATCTGCGTCTTGAGGCCTGCGCGGTCTACACGAACACCGTTCCAGGTGCGGCGTTCCGCTCGATCGGGGGGCCGCAAGCTGTTTGGGCCAAAGAATCGCACATGGATAATGTCGCGGCGGCAATCGGCATGGATCCGTCCGAGTTTCGGTTGCGGAATTTGGCGTCCCGCGGTGAGCGCATCCGCCCCGATTTGCGGGCGTTCGATATGGATATGAGTGAGCTGATGGGCCGAGTGACCCAGTCGTTCGCATCGGAGGTGAAGGCCTCCAACCGGCAAGCGCGCGGATTGGCAGTCGCCGCGACCGATCCGGCCAATACGCCGATTAGTAACGCGATCGTACGTCTCAAGATCGACGGGTCGATCCTCGTTTCGGTCTCCAGCATTGAAGTCGGCCAGGGCGCGCACGCGACCATGGCGCGCATCGCATCGCAGACCTTGAAGCAGCCAGCCTCCGCGGTAACCGTCTTGCGCACCGATACGGCCGTCGCCCCTTACGACTGGGGCACAGGCGCAAGCCGATCGACCGTGGTCGTCGGCCTTTCCGTCGAGAATGCCGCACTCGACGCAGCCGATCAGATACTCGAAATGGTTGCTGATGTTTGGGAGCTTCCCCGGGAGAACCTCTCGCTTGTTGAGGGCGGTGTCACGACCGGATCCGAGGTTCTCACTTTCCACCAGATTTTTCACCGCACGCTGGGTGTCGATTCGGGAGAGGTCATCGGCCGCGGCGCGATTACGCCACGCTCGAAGAAGGGCGCCCTGGTTGAGTCCCCTCTGTTCTGGGAGACTTCCGCGGGCCTCGCTGAAATCATTGTCGATGAAGACACCGGCGAGATCCATGTCACCCGATATGCCAGCGCCGCTGACGTCGGCCGCGTGATCAATCGCGTTGCGGCGGAAGGGCAGGAGGAGGGGGCTGCAATCATGGGCCTCGGACACGCACTTTATGAAGTGCTGGAGTTCGAGGATGGCCAGCCGGTCAATGCGACGCCGATCGATTATTCGATACCGCGCATCTCCGACGTTCCCCCCGTGTTTGACACCATCCTTGTCGAAAACGGCGACGGTCCCGGTCCAGGCGGCGCCAAGGGAATGGGCGAGGGAGCGATCCTTCCGGTCGCGCCCGCGATCGCCAATGCGCTGTTCTCCGCCTACGGCATTCGGATCACCGAGCTGCCAATGACGCCCGAAAAGGTATGGCGCGCCCTGCAGAAGAGGAACTGAATTCATGGAATTCAATATGTCGATGGTGGTGCCCGCGACGCCGGCGGAGCTTTGGAGCACGCTGATCGACGTCCCTCGCATATCGGGTTGCATCCCCGGCTGCGAAAACGTCGAGGAAATCGAGCGGCTTGCAACTTACAAAGCGACCGTCAAACAGAAGATCGGCCCGTTCAAGGTCGAGGTCCCGGCCGACATCATCGTTGAATCGATAACGGAGCCGTCTCACGTCCGCACGCGCGCCACGGGCCGCGACAAGATCACCGGGACGAGGCTGGCGGTTGTTCTCGACGTGACTGTGACGCCGGAAGGGGCGGGGTCCACATTCGCCGTGGACGCGAAGGTCGACGTGCAAGGTCGCCTCGCGACTATGGGGTTCGGCGTCATCAAGCGTCGCGTCGATCAGAACTTCGAGGAGTTCGAGAAGCGGCTCAAAGAAATGTTGGGCGCGACCTGATCATGCTGCCTTCACCCTTCGCATTCGAGAGGCCTTCGACGATTGCCGGCGCCGTACGTGCGGTCGGAAAGTCCGGTGACGGCATGTTCTACTCCGGCGGAACTGAATTGCTACTGGCGTTGAAGTTGCGCGTCATCCATACGGACCGGCTCATCGACATTAAGGGAATCAACGGACTTGACCGCATTGCTCTGAACGATGCGAATGACATCGAACTCGGTGCGCGCTGTACGCACAACAAGATCGCCAATGATCCTGTTATTCGCGCGCATGTGCCGGCGCTGTCCTCGCTCTGTGCCAACGTTGCGAACATCAGGATCCGCAGCGTTGGAACGATCGGAGGCAATCTGTGCTTCGGAGAGCCCCACGCCGATCCGCTGACTATGCTCGCGGCCTTGGACGCACGGCTGGTGCTTATTGGCCCCAGCGGTACGCGTGTCGTTCACGCTGACGATTTCATCCGAAGTGAGCTGGAAACGGTGCGGGAGCCGGATGAGCTTCTGACAGTCATTGCGTTTTCGCGCCCTACCGGACCGGTGACCTATCGGCGATTCAAGCATGGTGAGAGGCCCTCGGTGAATGTCGCGATGGCTTGGTCGCTGGGCCCCAGCGGAAGGACGATCAGAAGCGCCCGCGTGCGGGTCGGAGCGCTCGGTTCGCGACCTCAGCCTTTGAAGGCCATCGAAGATGTCCTCCAGGGCATATCCGTCGCTGAAGTCCGCCCGGCGATCGAGGCGGTGCTCCCGACGGCGCTGGGCGAGTTGGAAGTCAACGAGGATCGGCATGGCGGCGCCGAATATAAGCGGCACCTTGCAGGTGTCTTGCTTCTGCGAAACGCGGACGAGGCGATCGCCGCAGCCGGGAGCGCGTGAAATGACACATGTGCTGCCCATTTCGTTCTCGCTGAACGGCCAGGCGATCGCGATCGACGTTCCTGCCCATACGCTATTGATCGACCTGATCCGGGATCGCCTTGGCCTGAAGGGGACGAAGCGCTCCTGTGACATGGAGGTGTGCGGCGCCTGCACCGTTCTGCTCGACGGTGAGCCGATCTCGAGTTGCACCACGCTCGCCGTCGATGTCGATCAGCGGGAGGTCACGACGATCGAGGGCGTAACGCCGCCCGAGGGCCTATCGCGGATTCAGAAGGCGTTCGTGCTTCACGGCGGCCTTCAGTGCGGCTTCTGCACGCCGGGCTTCATTATGGCTGTCACAGCGTTGCTGAAGGCGACGCCGCACCCGACTGACGAAGAAATCCGTCACTACCTGCACGGCAACCTCTGCCGCTGCACCGGATACACCAAGATTGTCGAGGCCGTAAGGAGCCTTGCCGCCGAGCAAGTCTCCGAAGACGCCGCCGAGCCCGTCGCAAGATAGCGCAATGTCGTTTGGAGATATCATGATTCTTGAACAGGTCAGTAAATCGAGTGTCCTCATTGCCGGCGCCGGCATCGGCGGCTTGGCGATGGCGCTTTCGCTGCTTCGTCGCGGCATCGATTGTGACGTATTTGAGCAAGCGTCCGAGTTGCGCGAGGTCGGAGCCGGCCTTTGGATCTCCATGAACGGCGTGCGCGTTCTTCGGGATCTCGGCCTCACCGAACAGGTCGAGCAGAACTGCATCGCGGCCGAGCGACGCTCGATCCGGCTCTGGAACACCGGTGATAGGTGGCCCCTCTACAACCGCAGCTCCGACGCGGCGCGCAATCAGCCCTATCTGCTGCTCCGTGCTCACCTGCTGAAGATTCTCGTCGACGGCGTGCGCGAGTTGAAGCCGGGCGCCATTCATCTGAGCGCCCACGTTGTCGGGTTCAGTCAAGACGACGAAGGGGTTCGGGCCAAGCTTGCTGATGGCTCCGAAGTCGAAGGACGCGCGCTGATCGGCGCTGACGGCGCGCATTCGAAGGTCCGCCTTGGCCTCATCGGCAACATCGAGAGCGAGTACACGAAGGCCATCGCCTGGCGTGGTCTCGTGCCCGTCGACCGCCTTGCGCGGCATCAGCGCGAACCCGAGGTGGCAACCTGGATCGGACCCACCGCTCATGTCACTGCCTATCCGGTCCGTTGGCGGAACACCGTCATGATGACCTTTTCGGGCCAGGTCGACCATGACGACTGGCTCCTCGAATCCTGGTCGGAGAAGGGTTCTGTCGAGGAATGCCTGAAGGACTTCAAGGGCTGGCATCCGGACATCATCGAACTGGTCGGGAATGTGGATACCCTGAACAAGTGGGGACTGTTCGTGCGGCCGTCGCTGGGTACGTGGTCGAAGGGATGCGTCACCCTGCTCGGCGACGCCTGCCATTCGATGCTGCCGTACCTCGGGCAGGGCGTGAACATGGCCCTGGAGGATGCATCCGTCCTCGCCCGTTGCTTTGAGGAGAATCCCGATGACATCGCGGCGGTATTCAAGACGTATCAGGGCCTGCGGCTCGATCGCACCACCAAGGTCGCAAAGTCGGCGGCCGGCATGCTGCCGATCTTTCATAACCAGGCGCTGTGCAAGCCGGAGACAGCGGGTGACTACATCAAGACCCAGTGGGCACCGGACGCGACGGCTGCGCGATACGATTGGATCTACCAGTACGACGCGGCCACCGCGCCGCTTCACTGACATGCTCACGATTGTGACCTCTGGAGCGCAACAGTGACTGGCACCAGGCACCCCTGGGACGACGTGATACCGCTGGACGAGCGCGAAACCTATGCCCTCGCAGGGCTGGGTGGTGCGGCGGGATTCGGCAGACGACCGGCGTTGCTGGTCATCGACGTGCAGTATCGTTCGGTCGGCGACCGGCCGATGCCGATCCGCGACGCGATCAAGCAATACCCCACCAGCTGCGGCGAGGCCGGTTGGCATGCGATCGCACACATCGCCGAATTGGTGCTGCTGTTTCGCGAGAAAGAACGGCCGGTGATTTTCCCGCATGTCGCGCGGAAGGTAGGCCAGGACCAGGGCGCGTTCTCCGCGAAGATCCCGGGTATCATGCGGATCCCGTCCGAGGGCTACGACTTCGTCCGAGAGGTGGCTCCGGAGCCCGGCGAGTTGCTGCTGCCGAAAACTCAGGCAAGCGCGTTCTTCGGCACTCCGCTTGCGACCTATCTGATCGGTGCCGGCGTCGACTCGCTGGTGGTGACCGGCTGCACGACCAGCGGCTGCGTGCGGGCTTCGGTTGTGGATGCGTGCGCGCTGAACTTCAAGTCAATTGTGCCGAGCGATGCGGTCTACGACCGCTCGCCCACGTCTCACGCCGTCAACCTGTTCGATATCGCCAGCAAATACGCGGATGTCATGCCGACGCAGGTCGCCATCGAGCGGCTTCGCGCGCTGTCGGATGACCACACAAAGGATCAGCAGACGTGAGCGGCGCCGCGGCATCCGGATTGCTTTACGGCGCCAATGTGCACGCCAACGGCATTCGGCAGCATTATTTGCGGTTCGGCGGGACCGGGCCGGAGATCATCATTGTCCCTGGCATCTCAACGACTGCGGCGCAATGGGCCTTCATCGCAGAACGCCTGTGCTCCGGACACGACGTTTTCGTGCTCGATGTCCGCGGTCGCGGCCTTTCCGAAAGCGGCCCGCATCTCAATTATTCGCTCGACGCATGCGCATCCGACCTCATCGGGTTCGCTGAAGCGCTTGGAATGGGCCCTTATACGCTGCTGGGCCACTCGATGGGCGGCCGCATCGGAATCCGCGCCGCGCGTTGGCGGCCATCGTCCATGGACCAACTGATACTGGTCGATCCGCCGGTCTCCGGTCCCGGACGCCGCGCCTATCCGATTCCGGTCGAACCGCTTCTCAAATTGCTTCAAAACGCGAAGCGCGGAGAAGCCGACGCGGCGCTGCGAAGCCCCTCTGCTCCGCGGTGGCCCGAGCTGCACATCCGCACTCGGGCCGAGTGGATGCATACCTGCGACGAGCGTGCTCTCATCGAGAGTCATAAAGGCTTTCATGACGATGATATCCACCGCGACCTCGCCCATCTCGGCGTTCCCACCGCATTGATCGTCGCCGGGCGGGGAGGGGTCATTCGACCCGAAGATGAAGCGGAAATTCGCGGATTGCTGCCGTCGATCGCGATCAGGACGCTGGAAAGCGCGGGTCACCAAATGCAGATCGACGATACCGAGGGCTTCCTTTCGATCGTCGAAGAGCTTCTAGCGCGACCACGCGATCGGTTCGACGGCCGCGTGTCTACGTTCGGCAAACAGGAGATCAGTGAAGATGTCCCGACAAATCGTTGATGTTGAAATGCTCGAGCTCTTCAAGGCCGAGCTGACACTCTGCAAGGTGAAGAAGGGCGAAGTCGTTGCGGTCTTGAGCGGCGGCGAGGATCAGCAGGAATACGCCCAGGCCTTCATGCTGGCCGCGCAGAGCCTCGGCGCAACGACCTTTCATCTCAACGTGCCCAAATACGGCCAGGGCAAGGTCGCAGGCCTGCAGGGCCGGCATGCGCTCACGGGCAACCAGCCGGCGATCGATACGCTCAAGCGCGTGGACATGGTGATCGATCTCCTGGGGTTGCTGTTCTCTCGCGAGCAAGCCGAAATTCAGGAAGCGGGCACGCGCATCTTGCGCGTGATGGAGCCGTTCCACATCCTCAAGAAGATGTTCCCGACCGAAGATCTGCGCCGGCGAACGGAGCTTTCTCGAACCCTCCTCCAGTCGGCCAGCAAAATGCGGATCACGTCGCCCGGCGGAACGGACGTAACTTATGGCCTGAAGCAATACCCGGTCATTTCCGAATACGGATACACGGATGAGCCCGGGCGCTGGGATCATTTCCCGTCAGGCTTTGCCTTCACTCAGGCGACCGATGGCGACGTCAACGGCACGGTCGTGCTGATGCCCGGTGACATCCTCTGCGCGTTCAAGCGTTACATCCAGTCGCCGGTCACGCTGACCGTGAAGGGCGGTTATATCGTCGACCTCAAGGGCGAGGGCACCGACGCGCTCCTCATCAAAAACTATATCGACAGTTTCGGCGATCCGCGCGGCTGGGCGATCTCGCATATCGGCTGGGGATCGAACGAGCGTGCTACCTGGCACCACATCGCGGCCTCCCAGGTAGTCGCGTCGGAGCACATCATGAATGCGCTTTCCTTCTACGGGAACGTCCTGTTCTCGACGGGTCCGAACACAGAGCTCGGCGGTACGAATGACACGCCGTGTCATTTGGACATCCCGCTTCGCGGCTGCAGCCTGTGGCTCGACGATTTCCACATCCTCGACAAGGGCGACTTTGCTTATCCGGAATTGAGAGCGCCGGGCCGCTAGGCCCCCGCGCATCAAAATCGGTGCCCGGAGCCGCATTTGCGACTCCCAACGACGCGGAAAGCGTTTCGATAACGACCATCAATTGTCCAGTTCTCTCAACGGGAAGCGCACCACATGTCTACGGCGATCGGAACTTCGGAAGATTACACGGCGAGGCAACGGTATTCGATTATGATCTCGGCGATGCTGGGCTACATTCTCGACTTCTACGACGTTCTGATCTTTCCGTTTCTTTTGCCCGCGATCCAACGGTCGATGTCGCTATCGTTGGCCGAGGTCGGTTCACTGCAAGCTCTGACATTGTTCGGATCGGCCATTGGCGGCGCGCTGTTTGGCATCGTTGGTGATCGACTTGGCCGAAAGACCTCGCTTCAACTCACAATCGCGCTGTTCTCGGTTGCCGCGATCATTTCGGCCTTCGCATGGAATTACTGGTCGCTTGCCGTGCTGCGGTTGATCACCGGCATCGGTCTTGGCGGGGAGTATGGCGTAGGCATGGTGCTCTTCAACGAGGCCTGGAAAAAGAGCAGCCGAGGTTTGGGCGCGGCTGCGCTCCAAGGCTGTGCCGTGATCGCGTCATCCACGGCTTCAATCGTTGGCATCTGGCTGATTGCGGCGTTCAGCGACGAGTGGAGCTGGCGCATCGGCCTACTGAGTGGCGGTGTGCCCATCCTGCTGATCATCTTCATTCGTTTCTTTATGCCTGAATCCAAGATCTGGCTGGAGTATGAGGCGCAACGCAAGGCCAGTCAGGTCACCGCAGAAGCCCGCACACTTCCCCTTGCGGATCTCTTCCGCAATGGGCTGGCACGGCAGACCGTCATCGCCTTCGTATGGCTGATGAGCTACATGCTCTGCTACTACAGCGTCGTCTCCTTTATTCCGACACTGCTGCTGCGCGATATGCATACGCCAGGTGATGTCGTTCGCACGACAGCCGTTCTGCTCTCGGTGGTCAGCGGCATTTGCTACCTCGCGAACGGCTTTTTCAATGACAGGGCTGGCCGCCGCTTCGGAGCCCTCGTGCCCGCGCTGTTCTGGGTCGGGTCTTTGGTCGGTATGGCTGTGTGGGGGAGCCAGCTCTACGTGGGATCGAAGACTGAGTGGCCGATGTTCTGGCTCTACATCGGCTTCGGCATTGGCAACGTCGCGCTGGGTGTGACGGGCGTCTGGATCTCGGAACTCTATCCGGTCAACCTGCGTGCGACAGCGGTGTCTACATTCTATATGGGAGGTCGCGGGCTCGGCAGCATAGCCCCTGTGATCGTGCCACTTGCGGCCGCCCATTTCGGCGGAAGCCTTCTCAACGGCATGGTTGCGGTGGCCCTTCCCGCTGCGGCCGTCTTCATTCTCGCCTCTCTTTTGCTGCCCGAGACCCTCGGCCGGGATTTGTCCGCGAAGGGCTTCAAGGTCGACACGGAAACGGAGGCCACGATGAAGGCTGCGTCGGTGTCGAGCGTTTGACGCTGGTGGAAGGGCTTGACCGGCGAGATGAGGGTTGTCGACCTGCTCATCTCGTCGATGCATGCGCAGTGGAAAGGAGCTGGCACTCCGTCGTCCGATCCTGGTCAACATGGCACAAGTGTTGGCCGACTTGTAGCGGCTGTAACGAAACCTAAACCGATCACTTGTATACAAGCAATAATCTATGCGCCTGAGCCCGCCGGGCAGTTGCCTTGGAGACGTTCCTTGAAATCACTCAATAACATGCCGATCACTCCCAAGATCAGCATTCTAGTTGCGATCTCGATGCTGGGCCTCTTCTCAGCTGGATTGCTTGCGGGCTATTTGATGCAGAAGGAAATGATCAATTCGCGTGTCGAACAGACCCGCGCCATCGTCGAGATCGCCAAGAACTTTGCATTAGGCTTGCAGAAGCAAGTCGAGGCAGGCCAACTCACCAAAGAGGCTGCAATTGCTGAATTTTCCCGCCGTGCTCAGACGATGACGTATGACAAGGGCGCGGGCTATATTTTTGCAAATACGATGGAAGGTGTCGCGGTCGCCTCTCAGGATCCAAAGACAATTGGGGTCAATCGTCTTGACGGCAAGACCAACGGACGTGCGCTGATCCGCGAACTGCGGGACGGCGTGGCGGCGAACGGCGATGTCGTGCTGCGTTACGAGTTTATGAGGCCCGGCGAAAAGGAGCCGATCAGGAAGCTGTCCTACGCGGTAGGCATTCCCGGATGGGACATGTTCGTCGGTTCCGGCGCGTATCTGGATGATCTTGATGCCAAGCTGCAACCGATCATGTGGTCGCTCGGGGGTGCCATCATCGTGATCGGACTGGTCTCGGGTGTCATCGCCTGGTTCCTCGGCCGCAGCATCACTAAACCGTTGGCAGCACTTGGCACGTGCATGAGGCGGCTCGCTGACGGCGAACTCGAACAGGACATTCCAGGTGTAGGTCGGAAAGATGAGATCGGCGCAATGGCCGCGACCGTCCAAGTGTTCAAGGACAACACGATTCGTATTCGGGGGCTGGAGCTGGTCGAGGCCGAAGCTCAACGTCGCACGGCTGCCGAGCGCCGTGCCACCATGGAGAGCATTGCGAATGATTTTGAGCAAAGCGTCGATGGCATCGTTCGTGCGGTCGCCGCTTCAGCCGCCGATATGCAGGGCACAGCGGATATTATGACCACGACCGCCAGCGATGCCAGTCTGCGCGCGTCCACCGTCGACGCTGCGTCAGAAAAAGCGTCCGGGAACGTCGAAATGGTAGCCGCCGCCGCCGAGGAATTATCTGCGTCGGTAAGGGAGATATCGCAACAGGTGTTGCAGTCGACCGAGGTCGCGCGCCAAGCTGTTGGTGACGCTGAGCGCACAAACGCTACGGTGCAGGTCCTGGCAAGCGGAGCCGAAAAGATCGGCGAAGTTGTCCAACTCATCCATAGTATCGCCACGCAGACCAATCTCCTTGCCCTCAACGCGACGATCGAAGCGGCACGTGCCGGCGACGCCGGACGCGGATTTGCTGTCGTGGCAGCCGAGGTTAAAGCGCTTGCCAATCAGACGGCAAAGGCAACGGAGGAGATCTCCGCGCAGGTCGAGACCATGCAGGCAACTACAAACGACGCAGTTCTCGCCATCAACGGAATTACGCAAACGATCGTCAGGATGAGTGACATCACGCTGAGCATTTCCTCCGCGGTCGAAGAGCAGAGTGCTATGACAAGCGAAATTGCGCGCAACATCCAGTCCGTCGCCGCGGGTTCCAACGAAATCAGAGTGCATATAGGCAACGTCAGCACCGCAGCGGCCGCCACCGGTACAGCAGCCGGCGAGGTTCTCACTAATGCGCGTGGGTTGGAGAATCAGTCGGATATGCTGCGTACGGCGGTAGACCAATTTCTGACCAAAATGCGAGCCGCCTGACCGGACGTTCCTGCCAGCGGCGCATCGCTCGCGGGTACTTGAGACGTCGGCGCCCAGCTCGAGGCAACTCCGCCTTTCACATGGCGATTGGGTAGGAAGTTCTTACGTGATGATCGCGCGACCATTGGACGTTTTTATGCGTTGGGTCGCCATTTTTGAGAGATGTGTTTCATTTTGCTCATCCAGGTTGACAGTTTTATCTCGTGCTCCGTAGGAATGCCCGGCTTTGGGGATGCGTGCGAGGTTCGACGGAACTTTCAGATGAAAAAGGTGCTCGCCGCCAAACTTCACGGCATCCATGTCACGGAGGCCAATCTTCACTATCACGGCTCGATTACGCTCGATCCGGATCAGTGCCATGAGGCGGGGATTCTGCCGATGGAATTCGTGGAGATCTGGAACAAGAATTCCGGCGCGCGAATTTCGACCTATGTCATCTTTGGCGAACCCGGCTCACGTTGTTGTGTCCTCAATGGTGCCGCCGCGCGCACCTGCCACGTCGGCGACCAGATCATCGTCTGCAGTTCGACGTACGTGGATGGGGCGGAAATCGTTCGGCTGAAACCAAGAATTCTCGCCTTCGATCGCGACAACCACATTACCGATCGCATGACCTATTCCGTCACTCGGGATTGTGCCAAGCGCTATTGCTTCGAAATCCTGGGCGAGGCAGGCGACGCCAAGACCATACCACTTCGTGCCGCAGAATCGAACTGATGTCAGTCTTACGGTAGGAGTGGATATGAGCCACAGGTCCGAAACGGCGTTCGAGCGGGTCACGCTTCCAAGGCTGCAGCTGTGGAAGGAGGAGGGGCGGCGCCTCGTGATGACGACCGCCTATGATGCGG
Organism: Bradyrhizobium sp. S3.7.6; assembly: GCF_054061875.1. Lineage (NCBI taxonomy): Bacteria > Pseudomonadati > Pseudomonadota > Alphaproteobacteria > Hyphomicrobiales > Nitrobacteraceae > Bradyrhizobium > Bradyrhizobium sp. S3.7.6. Next base: position 3,431,528 of record NZ_JBSSEQ010000001.1, read on the forward strand.
TCACCGCACGCATTGCGGATCCCATCGTGGATATGATCCTTGTCGGAGACAGCGTCGGCAACGTCTGCCTCGGATTCGACAATACGCTGCCGGTCAGCATGGCGATGATGAATCACCATCTCGAGGCGGTTGCGCGTGCGAAGCCTCGAGCCTTGCTCGTGGCCGATATGCCATTTCTGAGCTTTCACCTCAGTCCCGAGGACACGATACGTAACGCCGGAGGTTTCCTGCAGCGTGGCGCTGACGCCGTGAAGCTCGAGGGCGGATCCAAACGCGTCGCAATGATACGTGCCCTGGTCGAGTGCGAGATTCCCGTGATGGGTCATCTCGGCCTGACCCCGCAGAGCGTCTATGCAATGGGCGGATTCAAGGTGCAGGGCCGCAAGGCCGATGACGCCTTGCGCCTGCTCGACGACGCCCATCGCCTGCAGGAGGCCGGCTGCTTCGCTCTGGTCCTGGAAGGCATCCCGACCGAGCTCGCTGCGCGAGCGACGGAAACGCTGACGATACCGACCATCGGGATTGGCGCAGGTCCTGGTTGTTCGGGGCAGGTGCTGGTGTTCCACGACGTGCTCGGCTTGATTGAAGGCCATGTCCCGAGATTCGTTCGGACCTACGCCGACGGCTTTCGGGTGTTGCAGGAGGCGCTGTCGCGTTGGGTTGCCGATGTCCGCAACGGTACATTTCCGGCACCGCAAGAATCCTATCGGCTTCCCGAAGGCATAGGTGAGACGATCACAAACTGGGCGCCTTCCAACCGAACCCGATGTGAAGCGTAGATATGCAGACAATCACGACGGTCGCCGAGCTTCGCCGCGCGCTCGCGGACGCTCACAGAGCCGACAAACGTGTCGGACTTGTACCGACAATGGGCTATCTGCACGACGGCCATTTGGCGCTGATCGAGGCCAGCCGGGCGCAATGCGACGTCACCGTGGTCAGCATCTTCGTCAATCCCACCCAGTTCGGGCCACGCGAGGATCTAAGTACGTATCCGCGCGACTTCCAGCGCGATGAGAAGCTATGCCGCGATGCCGGTGTTACGATCGTCTTCGCGCCGGTTTCACAAGAAATCTATCCTGCTCAATTCGAGACCTTCGTCGAACCGGGCGAGCTCGCGAAACCGCTTTGCGGCGCTTTCAGACCGGGACATTTTCGTGGGGTTGCGACGGTTGTATGCAAGCTGTTCAATATGGTGCAGCCGGACGTCGCGTTCTTCGGGCAAAAGGATTTTCAGCAGTGTGCGGTCGTGCGTCGGATGGCCATCGATCTGAATCTGCCGATCGAGATCGTGACCGTGCCGACCGTTCGGGAGGCGGACCGTCTCGCAATGAGCAGCCGTAACCGGTATCTCAGCGAGGAAGATCGGGGGCAGGCCCTCGCCATCAGTCGTGGACTGTTCGCCGCAGCGGAGGCGTTCGGCTTGGGAGAGCGGAACGTGGACAAGCTGGTTGCAATCGCCAAGAGGCATTTGGAAACGGTTGATCAGCTGCAATACCTCGAGCTCGTCGACGGCGACACGCTCAAGCCCGCGTCAAGTCCGCTGCACCGCCCCGCGGCGCTGTGCGTGGCCGCCTATGTCGGCTCGACGCGGCTTATCGACAACGTGATACTTCAGCCAACTCCATAGTGCGACAGAGGCGAAAGAATCGTTTTGATTGAAGCTGTCCGACGCGAAGCGCCTCAGGCAGGCCGTCCTCACTTTCGTAGGGCGGCTGAACGGATCATCTTCGAAGAAGTGCAGTTTCGGCGCGCGGACCGTCAGGTTCTTGCCATTCCCGAGCTTCGCCTGGACGAGCGCCGGATCGGCCTGGTTGGTGACAATGAGAAGGGGCGCGCGGTTCTCGAGCTCATGGAAGCTCGGCCTTCTGAAGCCGAGGCCGGAAGGCAGGCAGCTGGAGCCGAGCCGCCGCCACCACACCCGCGGCTCGTCTTCCTGCCTCGACCCGGCTCGGCCGGGATCAGCGCCGCCGAGCCGCCCGCGAACGGGCGCGCGCGAAGGCTCCCTGACTCCTCCTGAGCGGCTTCCGTCGAGCCTCTGGTCATCCCGGAAAACCGAAAATCGTTTGCCCAAGGCTCGAATCGCAATGCTCCCTTCGCGAGCTGATGCTACGGTACGTCCAGCAGGGGGACTAACGCTGGGCCATCTACCGAATATTTCAAAACTCACCTCTTGGGCCTGAATAGATCACGCGGCTTTCCAGCGCTTACGAGAAGGCCCTCCGTACGATTGGCGTACAGGATCGAAACGATCCGCTCACCGAAGTGATACCGCCGGGAAGATCATTGAGATCGGGCAGACGGGCCTCAAGGACCCCGCCAAGATCTGCCTCCGGGCCATCGAGGAGTTAGGCCTACCGAAAGGATAATTGCGAATAAAAAGGTCCGAGGTTCCCGCTGCATGTCAGGGCGCGGACAGGTACTCAGACACATCGCCGAATTACAGATCAGCTCGGCGTCGCCGAATTCACCGGTTCCGGATCGCCCGTGGCTGAACGCGACCGCCTGCGCAGCCGGGTTTTCGCGAGAGCGCTTCGGCTCGCATGACGGCGACATCCGCTCGCGGGTGGCTCGCTCATCCCGTCATGAAACGAGTTCGAGTCTTTCCCGGGGGCCTTTTCCGCCTCATGCGACCGGAGAAGCGCCCTTCGCGCAGAGAAATCGGACGAGGTTTGTAGCTGTTCTCGCGGTAAACGCCCGCAACGAAATCGCAATGAATTGGGTGAAACGACAGTGAACAAAACGGGACGGGAACGACTGCCACACCAAGAAATATCAATAACTTAAAAGATACTCACTGCGTTCGGGACGCAGAGGCCCCACGGTCAGATCGCAACTTGAACCGAATGTCGGTATCGGTGGTTGCGCCTCCGGGATTTGAACCTTATTCGAGCACCATTTGGGTAGCGAGGAATCGCGCTCGAACGGCGGCTTTTGACGGGCTATCGGGAGGCCAGCTCGGGAGTTAGGCTGCCCGCCGATAAGAAAACAGGGCTTCCAAAAGAGTGGGTTTAGCGATGTAGCGCTCTAGGGACTCGAACCCCCGACAAGCGATCCCACGCGGCGCACTCCATAACGTCTTGTCGAGCGCAGGGGCTCTGGGTGCGTGGACGATCGCTAGCCCGCGTTGTCCTTCATCCCCGCCGCCTGGATGCCCGCTACCGCGCACGCCTCGTCGTTGTCCGAGGTGTCGCCGGAGACGCCGACGGCGCCGAGCAGCGTTGTGCCGTCCATGATCAGCACGCCGCCGGGGACCGGCACCAGCGCGCCCTTGGCCATGGTGTTCACGGCATCGATGAAATAGGCCTGCTCCTGCGCGCGCTGAAACAGGGCGCGCGAGCCCATGCCCAATGCGAGCGCGCCATAGGCCTTGCCGTGCGCGATCTCGGCGCGCATCAGGCTGGTGCCGTCCTGCGCCGCGGCGATCTTGAGCACGCCGCGGGCGTCGAGGACGGTGACGACCAGCGGCTTCAGCTTCAGCTCGGTGGATTTCGCGAAGGCGGCGTCGAGGATCTTGCGGGCGGTGTCGAGGGTGAGGTCAGCCATGGCTGGTTTCCTTTGCAACGGGAGGGGTTGTGGATTGGGTTTCGGCACGATCAAGGCTCATCGCCAGCACGCGCGCGACGTGAAGCGCCTCGCGCTGGGCGCCGTCGTGGATCTGGTGCCGGCAAGAGGTGCCGTCGGCAACGACGAGCGTATTCCGGTCCGCGCGCCGCACGGCGGGTAGCAGCGACAGCTCGGCCATCTCGATCGAGGCATCGTAGGTATCCGCGCCATAGCCGAAGGCGCCGGCCATGCCGCAGCAGCTCGACTCGATGGTCTCGACCTCCAGACCGGGGACGAGGCGCAGCACCTGCTCGACCGGTTTGAACGCGCCGAAGGATTTTTGATGGCAATGGCCGTGCACCAGGGCCTTGTCGGCAACGGTGCCGAGCGGCAGTTGCAGCCTCCCGGCCTCGGCCTCGCGCACCAGGAATTCCTCGAAGGTCAGCGCGTGGGCGCCGACGGCCTTGGCGTCATCGTCCTTGCGCAGTGAGGCGAGTTCGTCGCGCAGCGTCAAAAGGCAGCTTGGCTCGAGCCCGACGATCGGGACGCCGCGCGCGGCAAAGGGCGCGAATGCGGCGACGAGACGATCGAGCTCGGATTTGGCTTCGTCGACGAGACCGGCGGACAGGAAGGTCCGGCCGCAGCACAGCGGACGGCTGCCGCTTGCTGGTTTCGGCAGATGCACGCGATAGCCGCCGGCCGCGAGCACGCGCAACGCGGCCTCGAGATTCTCGCGCTCATAGATGCGGTTGAAGGTGTCGGCGAACAGCACGACCTCGCGGCCGGTTTCCGGCCCGACCGTTTCGGCCGGCGGCACGAACACGTCGCTGCGGAACGCGGGCAGCGCGCGGCGCGCGCTGATGCCGGCAAAGCGCTCGAACAGCTTTCGCAGCAGCGGGCTGCGGTTGCGCAAATTCGCCAGCGGAGCGAAGCGCGACGCGAGGCCGGCATAGCGCGGCAAATAGCCGACCAGCCGATCGCGTAGCGTCAGACCGTGGGAGGCGGTGCGTGCCGCAAGCACCTCGATCTTCATCTTGGCCATGTCGACGCCGGTCGGGCACTCATGGCGGCAGGCCTTGCAGGAGACGCAAAGTTTGAGAGTCTCCATCATCTCGTCGGAGGACAACGCGTCGGGACCGAGCTGGCCGGAGATCGCGAGCCGCAAGCTGTTGGCGCGGCCGCGGGTGACGTCCTTCTCGTTGCGCGTCGCGCGGTAGGACGGGCACATCACACCGCCCTCGAGCTTGCGGCAGGCGCCGTTGTTGTTGCACATCTCGACCGCGCCCTGGAATCCGCCGCCGGCGCCGGGATAGGCGGACCAATCCAGCCTGGTCTTCAACTCGTTGACGCGATAGTCGGGTTTGAAGCGGAACAGCGCGCGATCGTCCATCCGGGGCGCATCGACGATCTTGCCGGGATTGAGGACGCCTTCGGGATCGAAGCGGCTCTTCACCTCCCTGAAATCGGCGACGAGACGCTCGCCGAACATGGTCTCGTGAAATTCAGAGCGCACCAGGCCATCGCCATGCTCGCCGGAATGCGAGCCCTTGTACTCGCGCACCAGCGCGAAGGCCTCCTCGGCGATGGCCCGCATCGCCTTGACGTCCTTCTCAAGCTTCAGGTTCAGCACGGGCCGTACGTGCAGGCAGCCCTCGGAGGCATGCGCATACATCGTGCCGCTCGTGCCGTGCTTGGCGAAAACCTCGCTCAAGCGCGCGGTGTAGTCGGCCAGGTGCGGCAACGGCACGGCGCAATCCTCGACGAACGAGACCGGCTTGCCCTCCTGCTTCATCGACATCATGACGTTGAGGCCGGCGGCGCGGAAATCGGCGATGCCGCTTTGCAGCGCGGGCTCGGTGACCTCGACCACGCCGCCCCATTTGCGCTGGTCGTTATTCCAGCCGAAGCCGAGATCGCCCATCAATTCGCCGAGTTGCTTGAGGCGCACCAGATTGTCCGCCTGGTCCTCTTCGGCGAATTCGACCACCAGAACGGCATCCGGATCGCCCTTGATGGCGGCGGAGATGATCGGCCTGAACATCGCGATGTCGCGGCCGAGCGCGAGCATGGTGCGGTCGACCAGCTCGACCGCGATAGGCTTGAGCTTGACGAGGTGCTGGGCGGCGTCCATCGCCTCGTAGAAGCTGCCGAAATGGCAGACGCCGAGCGCCTTGTTGCGGATCACTGGCCACAGCTTTAGCTCGACCTTGGTGGTGAAGGCGAGGGTGCCTTCCGAGCCGACCAAGAGATGCGCCATGTTGTTGCGCGCATTGCGCGGCGTCAGCGCATCGAGATTGTAGCCGCCGACACGGCGCTGCACCTTGGGAAAGCGCGCGGCGATCTCGTCGGCCTCGCGGGCGCCGAGATCGAGCATGTCGCGGAACAGGGCTCGCGCGCTGTCGTTCGCATCGAGATCGGAGAGATCGCGCGACACCTCGCCGTAGCGGCCCAGCGTGCCGTCGGCGAGCGCCGCCTCCATCGACAGCGTGTTGTCGCGCATCGTGCCGTAGCGCAGACTACGGCCGCCGCAGGAATTGTTGCCGGCCATGCCGCCGATGGTGGCGCGCGAGGCCGTGGAGACGTCGACCGGAAACCACAGGCCGTGTTTCTTGAGCTGGCGGTTGAGGTCGTCGAGCACGATGCCGGGTTCGACCACGCAGGTGCGGCCCGCGACGTCGAGCGAGAGGATGCGGTTGAGGTGTTTCGAGAGATCGACCACGAGGCCGTCATTGACGGTCTGGCCGCATTGCGAGGTGCCGCCGCCGCGCGGGGTGACCTTCAGGCCCTCGTCACGGGCGATCGCCAGCGCCCGCAAGGCCTCGTCCATGGTCCTGGGCACGACCACGCCGGCCGGCATGATCTGGTAGAACGAGGCGTCGGTGGCATATCGGCCGCGGCTGAAGCCGTCGAACAGGACGTCGCCGGTCCTTTCCGCGCGCAGGCGCCGTTCGAGCGAGGAGGCGTTTGTCATCCCTGGTCCCGGATTGACCCAGCGAGGTCCAACCTTGCTGAGTTATTCATTATTTCTCACGACCGATTATATTATGAATTCAAAATAAGCAAGTCGGGCGGCCGCTCAGGGCGAGGCCGGCGCGTCCTCTTGGGGCTCGGTCAGGTGCTCGATCGCGGCCGTCCGCTTGTTGCGTAGGTGCTGGAACAGGATGTCGCTGAGCTCGCCGGCGGCGCGGCGGCGCAGCGCGTCGAGGATGGCCTCGTGCTCGCGCATCGCTTCCGCCCAACGCTGCCGCTCGCGGGCGAAATTGGCTGAGTAACGGACCCGGCGGATGCGGCCTGCGAAGTTGGCGTAGGCGGTCTTCAGCGTCTCGTTGCGTGCGGCCGCGACGATGCTTTCGTGGATGCGCTGGTTGGTCTGGAAATAGCCGTGCATGTCGCGATGCAGATAGTGCCCGTACATCTCGTAATGCAGCTGCTCGATCGCGGTGATTTCCTCATCCGTAATGGCCTCGCAGGCGAGGCGCCCGGCAAGGCTCTCCAGCCCCGCCATGACGTCGAACAGCTCTTCGAGGTCGCGCTGGCTGAGTTGGCGGACGCGCGCGCCGCGGTTGGGCAGAAGCTCGATCAGCCCCTCGGAGGCGAGCACTTTCAGGGCCTCGCGCAGCGGCGTGCGGGAGATCCCGAGCATCGCGCAGAGCTGCCGCTCGGGAACGCGTGCGCCGTCGGGAATATTGCCCTCGACCACGTAGTCGCGCAGCCGCAGCAGGATCTCGCCGTGAAGCGAGGCCTCCTGGCGGTCGCCGCCATTTGCGGCGGGTGGGGCGATCGGAACCCCGGTGTCGGGAATCGTGGATTTCATTTGCAGCACAATAGTTTGCCTGTTTGATCGCGTCGATGTTCACAATCGAATACCAAAATTCAATTGAAATGACAAAGAATGAATGCAAAATAACCTCCGAAGCCGGCTAGAGTCCGCCGACAGGGAGGTTTTCATGCACCAGGGACGCCATTTCCTTCAGATTCCAGGCCCGAGCCCGGTCCCCGAGCGCGTCCTCCGCGCCATGGACATGCCGGTCATTGACCACCGGAGCGCCGAGTTCGGCGAGCTCGGCCGCGCCGTGCTCGAAGGCAGCCAGACAATTTTCCAGACCGCGGGCCCGGTCGTGATCTTCCCCTCGTCGGGGACGGGCGCCTGGGAGGCCGCGATCGTCAACACGCTGTCGCCTGGTGACCGGGTGCTGATGGTCGAGACCGGCCATTTCGCCACCCTGTGGCGGCAGATGGCGGGGCGGTTCGGCATCGACGTCGACTTCGTGCCCGGCGACTGGCGCCGCGGCGCCGATCCCGCATTGATCGAGGCGAAGCTCACCGAGGACAAGGCGCGCGCGATCAAGGCCGTCATGGTCGTGCACAACGAGACCTCGACCGGCGCGACCAGCCGCATCGCCGAGATCCGCGCCGCGATTGACCGCACCGCGCATCCGGCGCTGCTGATGGTGGACACCATCTCCTCGCTCGGCTCGGTCGACTACCGCCACGACGAGTGGAAGGTCGATGTCAGCGTGAGCTGCTCGCAGAAGGGTTTCATGTTGCCGCCCGGTCTCGGCTTCAACGCGATCTCGGAGAAGGCTCGCGCCGCCGCGAAGACCAACAAGATGCCGCGCTCCTATTTCGACTGGGAGGAGATGCTCAAGCCCAACGCCAACGGCTTCTTCCCTTACACGCCGGCGACCAATCTGCTCTATGGCCTGCGCGAGGCCATCGCGATGCTGCTCGAAGAGGGGCTCGACAACGTGTTCGCGCGCCATCAGCGGCTGGCTGCCGCGACGCGTGCCGCCGTCAGTCACTGGGGCCTCGAGATCCTCTGCCAGGAGCCCTCGGAGTTCTCGCCGGTGCTCACCGCGGTGTTGATGCCGCCGGGCCACGACGCCGATCAGTTCCGCAAGATCGTGCTCGACAATTACAACATGTCGCTCGGCTCGGGCCTGTCGAAGGTAGCCGGAAAAGTCTTCCGCATCGGCCATCTCGGCGAATGCAACGCGCTGACGCTGCTCGGCGCGCTCACCGGCGTGGAGATGGGCCTGTCGGTTGCGGGCGTGCCGCATCGCTCCGGCGGTGTCGACGCCGCGATGAAGCTTCTGGAGCAGCGCCCGCAGGGCAATGCCTCGCCGCATCTGAAGGTCGTCGGCACTTAAGCCGCGCGGGGCAGGCGGGCGACAATCATAACAAGCAATTCGGGAGGGGTGGAGATGGGAGTTCGGTTCAAGGCCACGCATGTCGTCTTGGCGATGCTCTGCGCGATGTACTTCATCCTATGTCGACCGGGTGAACATCGGCACCGCCGCGAGCGACATCCAGAAGGAGCTGGGTCTGTCTAACACCCAGCTTGGCCTCGTGTTCTCCGCCTTCGCCTATCCCTATCTGCTGTTCCAGGTGATCGGCGGCTGGGTCGGCGATCGTTTCGGTCCGCGCAAGACCCTGTTCTGGTGCGGCATGATCTGGGCGGCGGCGACCATCTCGACCGGCTTCGTCAACGGTCTTGCCGCACTGTTCGTCGCGCGTTTCGCACTCGGCTTCGGCGAGGGCGCGACCTTTCCCCGACGGCAACGCGCGCGATGCAATACTGGACGCCCGCGAACCGCCGCGGTTTTGCGCAGGGACTGACCCATTCCTTCGCCCGGCTCGGCAACGCCGTGACGCCGCCGGTGGTGGCGCTGCTCATCCTCTGGCTGACCTGGCGCGGCGCGTTCGTCGTGCTCGGTCTCGTCAGCCTGGTCTGGGGCGTCGTCTGGGTCTGGTACTTCCGCAACGAGCCGAAGAAGCACGCCTCCATCACCGAGGCCGAGCTCGCCGCACTTCCGCCGCGCCCGACCGGGGAGCGGCCGCGCGTTCCGTGGGGGCCGTTGCTCGGACGCATGTGGCCAGTGACGCTGACCTATTTCTGCTACGGCTAGTGCCTGTGGCTCTATCTCAACTGGCTGCCGCTGTTCTTCAAGAACAACTACAATCTTGACATCAAGAACTCGGCGCTGTTCGCCTCCGGCGTCTTCTTCGCCGGCGTGGTCGGCGACAGTGTCGGCGGCGTGCTCTCGGACAAGATCCTCGATCGCACCGGCAATGTCCGCCTGGCGCGGCTGAGCGTCACCGTTGCGGGATTTACGGGGGCTCTGCTCTCGCTGTTTCCGATCCTGTTCGTCCACGACATCACGATCGTCGCGCTGTGCCTGTCGGCCGGCTTCTTCTGCGCCGAGCTGGTGATCGGCCCGATGTGGTCGATCCCGATGGACATCGCCCCGAAATATTCCGGCACCGCCTCGGGCCTCATGAACACCGGCTCAGCCTTCGCCGCCATCGTCTCCCCGCTCGTTGCCGGCTTCGTGATCGACGCGACCGGCAACTGGTACCTGCCGTTTCTGATGTCGATGGGGCTGCTGCTGCTCGGCGGCTTCTCCGCCTTCCTTATGCATCCGGAGCGCCCGTTCACGGGGGCCGAGAGGCGCCTGCCTTCCGGAAAGGTGGTGGCCGCGGAGTAGGGGAAGCGCGGCCAGGGCGAGGGCTGCCGGTTATGCATGGGAGGCGCCTTTAGGAGAGGGGACAAGCCGGTCAAATGGTGCTATTCGGCGCCCATCAAAACCAAGGCTAGACCGGGAAGGACGCCGATGACCGTGCACACTGGAAGGCATTTCTTACAGATTCCAGGACCGACCAACGTGCCCGACCGGGTGCTGCGGGCGATGGACATGCCGACGCTGGACCATCGCGGTCCGGAGTTCGCGGAGCTCGGTTTTGCGGTTCTCGCCTCGATGCAGCGGGTGTTCCGCACCCAGCAGCCCGTGATCATCTTCCCCTCGTCCGGCACCGGTGCCTGGGAAGCGGCGATGGTCAACGTGTTCGCGCCCGGCGACAAGGTTTTGATGTGCGAGACCGGCCAGTTCGCCGTGCTGTGGCGCGGCATCGCCGACAAGTTCAAGCTCGACGTCGACTTTATCCCGAGCGACTGGCGCCATGGCGCCGATCTCGCCGAGATCGAGAAGCGCCTTGCCGCCGACAAGCAGCACACGATCAAGGCGGTCTGCGTCGTCCACAACGAGACCTCGACCGGCTGCGTGACGCCGCCGCTCGAGGTGCGCAAGTTGCTCGACCGCGTCAAGCATCCGGCCCTCCTGATGGTTGACACCATCTCCGGCCTCGGCTCGATAGAATACGAGCACGATGCCTGGGGCATCGACGTCTCGGTCGCCGGCTCGCAGAAGGGCCTGATGCTGCCCCCGGGCCTCGGCTTCAACGCCGTCTCGGAGAAGGCGCTCGCGGTGGCGAAGGCCAACCCCGGCATGCGCTCCTACTGGGACTGGCAGGAGGTCATCTCCTTCAACAAGCTCGGCACGTTCCCCTATACGCCCGCGACCAATCTGCTCTACGGCCTGCGTGAAGCCGTCAAGATGCTGGAAGAGGAGGGGCTAGAGAATGTCTGGACCCGCCACAAGCGGCACAGCGCCGCGACGCGCGCCGCGGTCAAGGTCTGGGGCCTGGAGACGCAGTGCGCCGATCCCGCCGCACACTCACCGGCGCTGACCGGCGTGCGCGTGCCCGATGGACACGACGCCGACGCCTTCCGCAAGGTGGTGCTCGAAAACTTCGACATGTCGCTTGGCACGGGCCTGAACAAGGTCAAGGGCAAGGTGTTCCGCATCGGCCATATCGGCCATTTCAACGACCTGATGCTGATGGGCACACTCGCCGGCGTCGAGATGGGCCTGGATCTTGCAAAGATTCCGCACCGGAGCGGCGGCGTTTTGGCGGCCATGGACGTCCTGAAGGGACGCGACGCGGTGCCGATGGCCAAGGCTCAGGTGGCCTGAAGGCTCAGGTGGCCTGAACTAACTTAGAAAGTGAGCGCGCGATGAACGCACCGACGACGACCAACGAAGACCTGCTCTACTCCGTGACGGACGGCATCGCGCGGATCACCTTCAACCGCCCCCAGGCGCGCAACGCAATGACCTTCGCCATGTATGATCGCATGGCGGAGATCTGCCAGGAGATCAACGCCGATCGCTCGATCAAGGCGCTGATCCTGACCGGGGCCGGTGACAAGGCCTTCGCCTCGGGCACCGACATTTCTCAATTCCGCGCCTTCAAGACCGCGCAGGACGCGCTCGACTACGAGGCTCGCATCGACCGCGTGCTCGGCACGCTCGAGCAGTGCCGTGTGCCCGTGATCGCGGCGATCGCGGGAGCCTGCACCGGCGGCGGCGCCGGCATCGCGGCCTGCTGCGACCTCCGCATCGGTACCGAAACCACGCGCATCGGCTTTCCGATCGCACGCACGCTCGGCAACTGCCTGTCGATGTCGAACATCAGCCGCGTCGTCTCGCTCGTTGGTCCCGCCCGCACCAAGGATCTGATCTTCAAGGCGCGCCTCGTCGAGGCGCAGGAAGCGCTGTCGCTCGGCCTGCTCAACGAGGTCGTGCCCGACGTCGAGACGCTGCAGCGCCGTGCCGACGAGACCGCCAAGCTCGTCGCAAGCCATGCGCCGCTCACGCTGGAAGCGACCAAGGAGGCGGTGCGCCGTATCCGCCGCACGCTGTCGCGCGAAGAGGGCGAGGACCTGATCCTCAAGGCCTATATGAGCGAAGATTTCCGCGAGGGTATGGACGCCTTCCTCAACAAGCGTACACCGAACTGGAAGGGCAAGTAGCGTGCAACACTACGTCTCCGCGTCTCAACTCGCGGCCGCGGGACCGCCGAGGCACCGACCTTGCAAGCGGCGAGGTCAACCCGGCCAGAAATAGCCCCAGCGCAAAAGCAATTGTTCGCTCAGCCAGCCGATCCAAATAGCGGGCGCCATAAAAAGTCCGAACGGCAGGAGTGCCGTACGTCGCAGCGACCGCCGTCGCACGACAGCATTGGCGGTGTAGGCGGCAATCGCCGAAAGTGCCGCCAATTCGATCACCGCAGCCGCCGTTGGGAGTTCGAGCCAGGCACCGGCAACTGCGGCAAGCTTGACGTCCCCAAGTCCCAATCCGTTTCGGCCGCGCCAGTGGCGGTAGAACAACAAGAGAAGAAACAACGGCAGACTTACCGCTGAGGCGCGAAAGACCAGCCACAGCATGGATGATGCACTGGCATTGGGTAAGATTAATCCGCGTAACAAAGCAATTCCGAAAGCCGCGGCGGTCAGCTCGTTTGGAATGAGGTAGTGGCGGGCGTCGTTGCAGGCGATGCCGAGCATTAGAGCGGCGAGGTATGCACCTAACAGCCCATCCGCGCCCGGCGCGATCATGAGGCTTGTGACAACGAACACGAATACGACAACAGCGAACACCAAAGTGCTTTGAGCTACCTCTGATTTTCCTCCGGTGGAATTTCGATTGAAATAGACCATAGGCTCTCGGCATCTGCGAAATGAGGAAACGCGCCCGTTCTTCACTGAGGCGACTGGAGACCAGTGATCATATCGGTTGCATCCGGCGTGCTGGCCCACCCGCCCGATGATCTCGCGGGCTTTGTGGCACAAAGCTGTGACACATTATCTCTCACCGCCAAACAGTAGGTAATTCCCGAACGATCGTAGGGGCAACCCGAACTGCACGTTGATTTGGGGGCTCGCCTTCTATTCCAGTCCCGAGATTTCGGCGGTCGAGCTCGCAATCGATCTCATTCCAAAGTCATAAGCCCAGCGGCGCCGGGCTGGCTTGAACTGGCCGGCATTCGCCCGCACAATGCAATTCGCATTGCTTCGCGAATTGCCAATCCGAACAATAACATAGGCGAAAACTTGGGGAGACGCACGTGGGACATGGAATGAAGGCCGCGGTCGTGCTGGCCGCCGCGCTTTGTGGCGCGCCGGCTTTTGCCGGTTGGGAGCCGACCAAGCCCGTCGAGATCGTGGTGGCCGCAGGCGCGGGCGGCGCCTCCGACCAGATGGCGCGGATGATGCAGGCCGCCATTCAGAAGAACAATCTGATGAAGCAGCCGATCGTCGTCTCGCTCAAGGGCGGCGCCTCGGGCGCGGAAGCGCTGATGTACATGAAGTCGAGCGAAGGCGACCCGAACAAGGTGCTGATCGCCTATTCGCTGATCTACATGCTGCCGCTGTCGGCGAAGATCCCGTTCAACTGGCGCGAGCTGACGCCGGTCTCGGTGATCGCGCTCGACCAGTTCGTGCTGTGGGACAACAGCGCAGGTCCGAAGACGGTGAAGGAATTCGTCGCGGCCGCGAAGGCGGCGAGTTCGCCGTTCAAGATGGGCGGCACCGGCTCCAAGCGCGAGGATCACGTGTTGACCGTCTTCCTCGAGCAGAAGACCGGCGCGAAATTCTCCTATCTGCCCTATAAGTCCGGCGGCGAGGCCGCGACCCAGCTCGTCGGCAACCACACTGAATCCAACGTCAACAACCCGAGCGAAAATCTCGAAGTCTGGCGTGCTGGCCAGGTGCGCCCGCTCTGCGTGTTCGACAAGGAGCGCATTTCCTACACCAGCAAGGTGACGGACACGCAATCCTGGGCCGACATCCCGACCTGCAAGGAGGAGGGCGTCGACGTCCAGTATCTGATGCTGCGCGCGATGTTCCTGCCCGGCAAGGTCACGCCGGAGCAGCAGGCGTTCTATGTCGATCTGTTCCACAAGGTGACGCAGACCGCGGAATACAAGGACTACATGGAAAAGCAGGCGCTGAAGCCGATCTTCCTCACCGGCAAGGACATGGTGCAATTCCTCGAGGAGGACGACGCCACCAACAAGTCGCTGATGACGGAAGCCGGATTCGTCGCGAAGTAAGATGCTCTACTCCCTCGCCCCGTTCTTACGGGGAGAGGGTTGGGGTGAGGGGCTCTCTCCGCGAGTCCAATGCTCACCGTCCCCGCGGAGACTCCCCCTCACCCCATCCCCTCCCCTCAAGCGTGGCGAGGGAGAATTGACCGCACTCCGTCCCTGACAGCTCATGCCCCAAACCGATCTTGAAATCGTTGTCGACGATCCGACCGCGCCTGAAGACGACTCACCCTCCGTCGTCTCCTCCGGCACGATCGAGATATTCGTCTGCCTGCTGTTGCTCGCGTTGGCCGCAACGCTCGGCTATGACAATTGGCGTACCGGCGCCTCCTGGGATTCGACCGGGCCCGAGCCCGGCTATTTCCCGTTCTATCTCTCCGTCATCCTCGGTGGCGGCAGCCTCTATGGCCTGATTGCGGCCTTCGTGGCGCACCGCGCGGCATCCGAAAGCTTCGTCACGCGTGCGCAAGCGCGCCGTGTGATGGCGGTGTTCGTGCCGACGCTGCTGTTCTGCCTGGTGATGCAGTTCCTCGGCCTCTACGTCGCGAGCTTCCTCCTGATCGCGGGTTTCATGCGGCTTGTCGGCAAGATCGCGCTGTGGAAGTCGCTGCTCACTGCTCTCCTATTCACGGCGATCATGTTCGTCACCTTCGACATCGCCTTCGACGTCATCATGCCGAAAGGGCCGCTCGAAGCGGCCTTCGGCTACTAGGCGCTCACGATGGAAGCTTTCGGTCTCTTGCTTCATGGCTTCGCCGTCCTGCTGACGTGGAAGACGCTCGTGCTGATGATGGTCGGGCTGGTGCTCGGCATCTTCGTCGGCGTGCTGCCCGGGCTCGGCGGCCCCAATGGCGTTGCGATCCTGCTGCCACTCACCTTCACGATGGATCCGACCTCGGCGATCGTGATGCTGTCCTGCATCTACTGGGGTGCGCTGTTCGGCGGCGCCATCACCTCGATCCTGTTCAACATCCCCGGCGAGGCCTGGTCGGTCGCGACCACGTTCGACGGGTATCCGATGGCGCAGCAGGGCAGGGCGGCGGAGGCGCTGACCGCGGCGTTCACGTCCTCCTTCATCGGCTCGCTGGTCGCGGTGCTGCTGATCACCTTCCTCGCGCCGATGATCTCGTCCTTTGCGTTGAAGTTCGGTCCGCCCGAGTTCTTCGCTGTTTATCTACTAACCTTCTGCTCCTTCGTCGGATTGGGGCGCGAGGCCAAGCACAAGACGGTCATCTCGATGTCGCTCGGCCTTCTGCTCGCCGGCGTCGGCATGGACACGGTGTCGGGCAATCTGCGCATGACCTTCGGCTCGTCAGAGCTCTTGCGCGGCATCAACTTCCTCGTTGCCGTCATCGGCCTGTTCGGCATTAGCGAGATCCTGCTGACAATGGAGGAGCGGCTGGCGCTGCGTGGACACGCGGCAAGCATTTCGCTCCGCGTCGTGCTGAGCGTCTGGAAGGACCTGCCGAAATACTGGGTTACGCTGCTGCGTTCCTCCTTCATCGGCTGCTGGCTCGGCATCACCCCGGGCGGCGCGATCGCGGCCTCCTTCATGGGTTACAACCTCGCAAAACGCTTCGCCAAGGATCCCGAGAGCTTTGGCAAGGGCCGTATCGAGGGGGTGTTCGCGCCGGAGACGGCGGCGCATGCCTCCGGCACCTCGGCGCTGCTGCCGATGCTGGCGCTCGGCATTCCCGGTTCCGGCACCGCCGCGATCCTGCTCGGCGGGTTGATGGTGTGGGGACTCAATCCGGGCCCGCTGCTGTTCGTCGAGCACAAGGACTTCGTCTGGGGCCTGATCGCCTCGATGTATCTCGGCAATGTCGTCGGCCTCGTGCTGGTGCTGACGACGGTGCCGATTTTCGCCTCGATCCTGCGCGTGCCGTTCGCCGCGGTGGCGCCGATGATCGTGGTGTCCTGCGCGATCGGCGCCTATGCGATCCAGAACGCGATGTTCGACATCTGGCTGATGCTGGGCTTCGGCGTCGTCGGCTACGTTTTCAAGAAGATCGGCATCCCGCTCGCGCCGTTCACCCTGGCGCTCGTGCTTGGCAACCGCGCCGAGGATGCCTTCCGCCTGTCGATGATCGGGTCGGGCGGCAACCTCAAGGTGTTCTGGTCGAACGGCCTGGTCGGCTCGATCACAACCTTGGCGATCGTGCTGCTGTTTTGGCCTGTGATCGACCGCGTGCTGCGCTACGTCGGATGGCCGCGGCGGGCGAAGCCTACCGCTTGAGCCAAGCGGATTGGAAACTGGAACGCTGAACGTCGTGAACACCACGGTTCGGGATATGGGAGGCAGCGGCTTTACGATTGCAAGCGCGGCTGCGGGCTTGATCAAGGCGACGCTCAGCAACGTCAAGGTGATCAACGCGGCCAGCGGTATCGGCGTGGGTGCCGGCGCCGCCGTTCACCTCAGCAATTCGGTCGTGTCAAGCAACTCGGTTGCCGGCATTGCCATCTCGGGCGGCGGCATCAACATTGACGCCACGACGATCTCCTTCGACACGATCGGCGTCAAGCAAGTCGGCGGATCGGTCAACCTGTCCAACAACGACCTTTCTCCGCTATGTCGGCACGCGCTTCGACGGTTTGCGTAAGATCTAGATGGTTGCTTAAGCCGTCAATGCGCGGCCGACGGTGATCACCGCGGCGGCCCGGATCCGAAAGGCCGGCTGTCGCGACGCGGCCGTTCTTTTACACCACCTTGGCGTTCCGGAGCGTCGCGATCTCGTCTGCACTGAGGCCGAACTCTTTCAAGATCTCGTCGGTCTGCTCGCCGAATTCCGGCGGCCGCGCCACCATCTTGCTCGGCGTGCGCGACAGCGTGACGCGTTGGCCGACCAGTCGAATGTGGCGGTCCTCGTCGTTCGGCACGTCCTGAGCTCAGGTCTTTGCGTGGGGTAATGGCTGAGAGAGGTCGGAGAATTCTCGCCGAACGGATGATCTTGCACGCAGATCTCGCAGCTCTTCTAGGCAGCGTCGGGAGTCTTCTCAGCCATGGCATTCATATAGAGCCGGGATTCAGATTGCCGTCCGGCCCGCGCGCTGATTCCTATTGGAGCGACGTGATCACGCACCGCCAGAAATCCTGCTTGACCCCAACTTCGCCCTCGAAATCGGTGTTGCCGATGATGTCTCAGAAGTGGATGATTGGGCCGTGAGGATGCAATTCATCTGCGACGTCTTAGAGAAAGGCATCCTGACAAAATCGAACGCCGCAAAAAGCAGATGAAAAAAGGGAGTAAGGCTGTTCTGCAGCGATGGCCGTGCAGCTGACACCTCCGCGAGGCCAACGCGCTTTAATTCGTTAATGGCGCTTACGGTCCAGAATGGGGCGCCTTGCGTATACGAGCAATTCAAAACATGAAGGCCCGCGGATTCACAGTGACGAATGAAGCTAGGTTTGGTGAAGAGAACAAAATGTCGAGGCGTGTGATATCCTCCCCAGGAACGATATCTAAAAATACGAGCGTCTAGCGAGTCGTAGTTGGGCGTTTTAATCCAAATGAGACCACCAGGAGAAAGCAGGCTCTTTGCCTTTTTCAGTATCTGGATCGGATCTGGAACGTGCTCGATCAGGTTTAGCATCAAGATCAAGTCAAACGTTTTTTCAGTCTCGAAGCCTTCAATAGGCGTGAGGTGAAAGTTGTGACCTTTGGCGCGGGCGACATCGGCCGCTCCAGCATCAATGTCTACGACGGTTGTATCAGCAATTCTGGAATCAGCTCTCTTCAGCCCGTCGAGGAGCCAACCGATTCCGCCTCCAACGTCTAATGCAGACAGGCGTTCTCCATTGAGTTGTTTGGTGATTGCTTGGAAAGCCCTGTCGTCAAGACGCTTCTTGAAGCGTAGTGCCAAGGTATCGGCTGCATTGGCGTGAAACGAATAATAGTTGGATGGATAGATTTCATTCAGCCGATCCGACAGCATCGGGTAAATGAACAGAATATCGCAGCTGTCACAGCGGTAGAAATCGAAGAGCCTGCCGGATGTAAAATACTCAACGTCGTTGGCTTTCGCGAAATGACGCACAGAACCATCGGCACAAATCGGGCACGTTATTTTGGTCATGTGAACCTGAAGAGACTGAGGAACGTTTTCAAATATGTGGAGCGACGCTGCTCGATAACCGATGCTAACTCCGTCTTGAGGAGATATGCCTCCATTTCATGCAAGTTGGTATAGGAAACCTGCGGCTCCCAATGGTGCAGTAGGTGGCGATTGAATCCCGCGGCTCCGAATACCGAAGCGAATATGCCGGGTCCAAACACCCTCGTATAGGCGCCATGATCATGCTCATTGTAATCGACACATGGATCCGCAGAGGGGTCTCTATGTTCCAGCAGCTGGCGAAGAGCGCCGAAGAGGGGGAAAAACATCACGGTCCCCAGGACCCACGCGGCGCAAAAAAGTAGCTCGCTAGAAAAGAAGGAAATCGTGACGATTGCAATGTGCGCAAGGAGACCCATGGGCCTGACCCATGTGCCTCGATCGACCCTCTTGGCTTTAGCTTCGAGTTCGGTGCGCGACCGCAGCACTTCCATCACTCGGACGCCAAACAGAGCCTTGATCAGAAATGCCAGATTAAGCGAGGAGAAATAAGTCGATTCGCTGTCGTCGATTTTGCCGAGCGCGCGATGATGCTGAAAATGGGTGATGCGGTACTGCTGAACAGATGTGCCTATCATCCAAGCAACCAGAATGTTGCATAGAAAATCACTCTCTCCTCTATCAGGGGCGAAATTGAAGTGAGCGCCTTCATGAAGGAACAGTTGCAGGTAGGCGATCCAGAAGCCAATAGAGATTGCACCAGCAAACACAGTAATTAGCAGTCCATAGTCCATTTCCACGGGCACGGCGCGGACAAACGCAAAAGTAACAATCAGCGCAAAGTAGCCGAGCGCAATATCCAGATAGAGCCTCGTATAGTTGGGCGTCAGCGTCTTGATGAAGTCCGCGTATTTGAGACCTTCGTCATTTACGAGAAATGGCCTTAGTTCCTGAAACCTTCGCGAATAGTCATCATTACTATCGATCATTTGCCGTCACCCCGGAGATGGTTCGCCGCCTGAGCGTGCGCCGAGCGTCATTGGTTTTCGCCCCCGTCTGGCTCAAGTTGAAGTGGTCAGGTTAATATTTCCATTCCCGGTCCATCCTCCGATAGACGCGTTGAGCGAGAGCGGACAGCGAACGGCAGCCGGGCGCAACAAACCGATGGATTATTAGATTCCCCCAGCGGGGCGACAATCTAATTCGCAACCTCTAATCGAGCAACTCATGACCGACCCTTCGGCGCCGATACCAAGTTTGGCGGTCGCCCATCGGCGGTTGGATGTGTTGTTGAAATAGTTCAGGCGGTACCAAAGGCGGCGTATTGGGCGCCGAGCGGAATACGCCTCAAGGCGCCCTCGACGCGGCGTGCCGGCTCTGCCTCCCAAGGCAACAGTAGGAAATGATGTGCGCCGATCTTCTGCAAACCGCTAGCCGCCATCAATCTCCGTGCCTTGCGAGCGCTGAGCAACACGGCGTCGCGATCGAATTCGCAGCGCGCAACGGCAAGGCGGGTAAGCGGATTGAGGGGATTGTGCTCGATGATGCAGATAAGGCCCCCCGGGCGCGCCACGCGCCGCATCTCATTGATGAAGTTGGTCCATTGGGCAGGCGCGACGTGGTGCAGCACGCAAATCGCAGTCACGATATCGAAACTGTCGTCGTCGAAGGGAAAGCTCCTGCCGTCGAAGGCGTGGTACTCGCCGCCGGGATTGTCGGCGCGCGCCTGCTCGATACTCTCCGATGAAACATCGATGCCGGTCAGGCTGCCGACCATGCCGCGCAGCAACGGATGAAAGCTGCCGACGCCGCAACCGACGTCGAGCATCGCGGGTCTTGCCGATCCGAGACGCCGCGCGGTCAGGTCGCGCAGGAGGTCGGCTTTGGAGCGCATGAAGAAGCTGTGGGGCAGGCCCGAGAAGTCGATCGATGATTGGACGACGTCCCGGTAATTGCTGCGGTACTGGTCGAAGAGCTCGCTCATGTGGGCTCACTATTCGTGCATGGCGTGAGCTGCGGCGCTCGCCGGCGCAGCCTGGGCGCGATCGAAGCCCAACCGCTTCTGCACGACGTAGAGTGGACGGTGTTTCACCTCGGCATGAATGCGGCCGATGTAGAGCCCGACGATGCCCGTCATGAGCATGTTAAGTCCGCTTAGGAGCGATATGACGACCATGGTCGAGGACCAGCCGGCAACCAGGTGGCTGTCCTTGCTCATCCACAGCACAAGCACCCAGCCGCCGTAGAGGAGGGCCAGGCACGACACCACGAGCCCACACCAGATTGCCAGGCGTAAGGGCACATCGGAAAAGCCGAGCGCTGCAGCCAACGCAAGACGGGTCATCTTGAGCAGAGGATATTTTGTTTCGCCGGCCGCGCGCTCAAGGCGATGGAAGGTCACTTCAGTCTGCCGGAAGCCGAGCCAGGCGATCATGCCGCGCACGAAGCGGTCCCGCTCCGGCATCTGGCGCAGCGCGTCGAGCACCTTGCGATCGATCAGGCGGAAGTCACCGACGTCGGCCGGAATCCGAACCGAGGTCATGCGCCCGAGTATCCGGTAGAACAGATGGGCCGTCGAGCGCTTAAACCGGCTTTCGCCAGCGCGCGACAGGCGCCGCGCATAGACGACTTCGTAACCTTCTTCCCATTTGGCGATGAGTTGCTCCACGACCTCAGGCGGGTCCTGCAGATCGGCATCCATAACCACAATCGCTTGGCCCTGCGCCGCGTCCATGCCGGCGGTAATAGCGACTTGGTGGCCGAAATTGCGCGACAGGGCGATCAAGCGATAGCGCGGATCGCGTTTGACGAGTGCTTCCAGCACGATGGTGCCGGAATCGCTGCTGCCATCGTCGACGATAATGACCTCCGCCGGCCCGTTGAGCCGGGTCAGCAGCAGGTCGAGCCGGCGCAGCAATATCGGGAGAACGGCCTCCTCATTGAAGACCGGGACAATGATGCTGTAGCGTAAGCGCTGTTTCGGTCCCACCTTCCATTGAAGGCGTCGAGCGAGGAATGATCGATCTCTGATTGGAGATCGGCTTGTGTCTAAGCTTGAACATATGCTTGAGCCCAGGACCTCGGTTCGTCTGGTCGAGGTCATCACGGAGAGCGGCCGACGCCGGCAGTTCTCGGCCGACGACAAGGCGCGGTTCGTCGAGGAGACGCTGGCCCCGGGAGCCGTGGTATCGGAGGTCGCGCGGCGGCACGGATTGTCGCCGCAACAGCTGTTTACGTGGCGCCGGCAAATGCGACAGCCGGTTGCGATCCCTGTGGCTCCCGAGCCGCAGACGTTCGTGCCCGCTGTCGTTACCCCATCGTCCACGCCGCCGGAGCGCTCACCGCGGCAGTGCCGACGCCTCCGGAAGGCGCTCGAGGGCGCCGAGAACAGCAGCATCATCGAGCTCGAGATCAACGGCGTCGCGGTCCGGGTCGGCCGCGGCGCGGATGCCGCGACGATTGCGGCCGTGATCCATGCGCTGAAGACCTGCACGTGATCGGTCCGACGGGCGCGGTGCGGGTGATGGTGGCGACCAGGCCGGTCGACTTCCGCAAGGGTGCCGAAGGGCTCGCGGCCCTGGTGCGTGAGAGCATCCAGGCCGATCCGTTCTCCGGCGCCGTGTATGTGTTCCGCGCCAAGCGCGCCGACCGGGTAAAGCTGATCTATTGGGACGGCACGGGTGTGTGCCTGTTCGCCAAGCGGCTTGAGACCGGTTCGTTCTGCTGGCCCAACGTGCAGGACGGCGTCATTCGCCTGACCGCGGCGCAGCTGTCAGCCTTGCTCGAAGGACTAGACTGGAAGCGCGTCCACGCCGCGCGCGAGACACCGTCGCCGATCCAAGCGAGTTGAACTGCGGCACAGTGAATCAGTATGCATGTCGCGCTCGCGGGATGCCGCGACGCATGGTGTAATCGCATCATGGCGACGACGGCCGACACGCTTCCGGACGATCCCGGCACGCTCAAGGCGATGCTGCTGGCCGAACGGGCGCGCGCCGCGCGGCTCGAGCAGATCATCAAGGAGTTGCAGCGTCATCGCTTCGGCCGCCGGGCCGAGACGCTGCCGGAGGACCAGTTGCTGCTCGGCCTGGAGGAGGTCGAGCAGGTCGAGGCGAGCAGTGATGCGGCGACCGATGCAGCCAATGCTGCCGAGCGATCGAGCCGAGCCGCACGGCGCCGCAGGAACAGAGGAGCGTTGCCGGCGCATCTGCCGCGGGTCGAGATGCTGGTCGACCTCGACGATCACGCCTGCCCGTGCTGTCAGCAGGCGCTGCACCGGATCGGCGAGGATGTGAGCGAACGACTGGATATCGTCCCGGCCCAGTTCCGGGTCCTAGTCGTAAGGCGGCCGAAGTATGCCTGCCGGGCCTGCGAGACCATGGTACAGGCACCGGCGCCAGCGCGGCTGATCGAGGGCGGGCTACCGACCGAAGCCACCGTGGCGCAGGTACTCGTCGCCAAATATGCCGACCATCTGCCGCTGTATCGGCAGGCTCAAATTTACGCCCGCCAGGGCCTCGAGCTGGATCGCTCGACCCTGGCCGATTGGGTCGGGCGGGCAGCCTTCCTGTTGCGGCCGGTGCATGAGCGACTGCTCGCGAGGCTGAAGCAGTCGCCAAAACTATTTGCCGACGAGACCACCGCCCCGGTGCTCGATCCCGGACGCGGCCGCACCAAGACCGGCCAGCTCTGGGCCTATGCCCGCGACGACCGGCCCTGGGGCGGCACGGACCCGCCCGCCGTCGCCTATGTCTACGCTCCCGATCGCAAGGCCGAACGGCCGATCGTCCACCTCGCGGGTTTTGCCGGCATCCTCCAGGTCGACGGCTATGCCGGCTATCGGGTCCTGGCCGAGCGCGGTGACGTAGAACTGGCGTTCTGCTGGTCCCATGTGCGCCGGCGCTTCTACGAACTCGCCGCGGCCGGTCCCGCACCGATCGCCAGCGAGGCACTCGAACGTATCGCCGGGCTCTACGTCATCGAAGCCGAGATCCGCGGCCGCACCGCCGACGAGCGTCGCGCCGTCCGCCAAGAGAAGAGCCGGCCGATCGCCGACGAGTTCGAACCCTGGCTGCGCGCCAAGCTTGGTCTGATTAGCCAGAAGACCAAACTCGCGGAGGCCGTCCGATATGCGCTGTCGCGTTGGGACGGGCTGACGCGCTTCATTGCCGACGGCCGCGTCGAGATCGATTCCAACGTCGTCGAGCGCGCTATCCGCCCAATCGCGCTCAACCGCAAGAACGCCCTGTTCGCTGGCTCGGACGGCGGCGGCGAACACTGGGCCGTCATCGCCTCACTGATCGAAACCTGCAAGCTCATCGGCGTCGAACCCCACGCCTATCTCGCCGACGTCATCACCCGCATCGTCAACGACCACCCGAACAGCCAGATCGACGAACTGCTACCCTGGGCCTATCTCGCTACCCAAGAACGCTGGCGCGTGGCCTGAGAACATCGCTTACGCTGTAGCTAACCGTCCGGGAATCGATCGCCATTGGGGTTCATTCCGCTTTGATGGGATGAAATCTAGAGCACCTGTGGTTAAAGCAGCCTTGCATGAACAACTAGGAACAGCCCGAACGGAGGCTCTTTTTTCGTGAAAACCGGGATGGAGGGGCAATCAGGCTTATCCGGTCGGGCCTGGCGGCCCCGAACGGACAGCCAACCAACGTTTTACCCAATGCGAGACTGCCCCTGTCGTGAGTGGACTCAGACGACGTCCGCCTCCCTTAGTCTTTCGAGGCCCTGCGCGATCTGATCGAAGCCCGGCCGCTTGTGATAGGGGCCGTCCTAGCCGAAGCCGGAGATGCTGCCTTAAACGATGCCCGGATTGATCGTATGTCGAGCTTCTTCTAGACGTCGGGCCGGAGATTCTCGACCACCACGTCCGCCTTGGCCGCGAGGCGCTTGAACACGGTGAGCCCGCGTTCGTCCTTCAGGTTCAGCGTCATCACCGTAAGCGCTGTTCAGCGGCCACCTACCGGATGACGTGGTGATCTGCGAGTCTGTGGTTTGTTCGGACCGTTAGGCTTAGAATGGACACAGTGCATAGTGCTATCGCGGAGCCGGTGCGGCGGCTTGAGGTCTTCACCGGAGCCGGTCGTCGGCGGAAGTGGAGCGACGACGACAAGGCGCGGATCGTCGCCGAGATCGTGGCGAGTGGCGACTCGGTGTGTTCCGTGGCCCGACGGCATGGATTGTCGCCGCAGCAGTTGTTTGGTTGGCGCCGCCAGTTGCGAGAAGCAGCAGGCGGTCATTCCGAAGCGGACAAAGTCCAGTTTGTGCCAGCGGTGGTGGAGGCCGTGGTACCGGCGCCGGCAAGCGCAGGACGTGAGCGCACCTGAAGGCCGTGAGGCGCGGGCTCGCAAGCGCCGCGGCAACCGTGGTGCCTTGCCGACGCACCTGCCGCGGATCGAGGTCGTCGTCGACATCGAGGACAAGACCTGTCCCTGTTGCCAGGGCGAGTTGCACCGGATCGGCGAGGATCGGAGCGAGCGGCTGGACCTGGTCCCGGCGCAGTTCCGGATCCTCGTGACCCGGCGTCCCAAATACGCCTGCCGGGCTTGCGAGGACGGCATCATGCAGGCGCCGGCCCCGGCCCGGCTGATCGAGGGCGGATTACCGACCGAGGCCACCGTCGCCCAGGTCCTGGTCTCCAAATATGCCGATCACCTGCCGCTCTACCGGCAGGCCCAGATTTACGCCCGCCAGAGCATTGAGCTCGATCGTTCGACGTTGGCGGACTGGGTGGGACAAGCTGCCTTCCACCTGCGTCCGTTGCATGAGCGCCTCCTTGGCAAGCTCAGGCAACGGCCAAAGCTGTTTGCCGATGAAACGACGATGCCGGTGCTCGATCCCGGCCGCGGGCGCACCAAGACCGGTCAGCTCTGGGCCTATGCGGCGGACGACCGGCCATGGGGCGGCGCCGATCCGCCGGGCGTCGCCTATGTCTATGCGCCCGATCGCAAAGCCGACCGACCGATCGCCCATCTTGCAGGCTTCAAGGGGATCCTGCAGGTCGATGGCTATGCCGGCTATGGCAAGCTCGCCGAGCGTGGCGAGGTTCAGCTTGCATTCTGCTGGTCGCATATGCGGCGTAACTTCTACGAACTTGCCACACCCGGTCCCGCGCCCATCGCAAGCGAAGCGCTTCAGCACATCGCCGAGTTCTACGCGATCGAGAAGGACATCCGTGGCCGCAGCGCCGAGGAGCGCCGCCTCGTCCGGCAGCAGAAGGGTCGGCCGCTGGCGGAAGCCTTCGAACGGTGGCTCCGCGCAAAGCTCGCTTTAATCAGCCAAAAGGGCAAGCTAGCCGACGCCATCCGCTATGCGCTCTCACGCTGGGAAGGCCTGACGCGCTTCATCGAAGATGGCCGTATCGAGCTCGACAACAACGCGGTCGAGCGATCAATCCGCCCGATCACGCTCAACCGGAAGAATGCGCTGTTCGCAGGCTCCGACGGCGGCGCCGAGCACTGGGCCATCATCGCTTCCCTGATCGAAACCTGTAAGCTGAACGATGTCGATCCGCTTGCCTATCTGACCGATGCCCTCACCAGGATCGTCAACGGCCATCCAAACAGCAACATCGATGAGCTGCTTCCGTGGGCCTATTGCCGTCACGACCTCAAAGCCGTGGCCTGAGAACGACGCTTACTCATCACCCGCTTGTTGCGATGCAGATTCTGGGAGTCCTGGTCAAACGGTTTGGTCGGCTCGACCATGAGCTGGCAGTCTGCCGCTCTTCTGGGCGAGGCGGATCGAGGCAGCGGCTTGGGAGGCAAGAACGGCGGCGAGCCCGCCATAGACGATCAGATCGATCTTCCGCCAGAAGGCTTCCACTCCACCGACCAGCGTTCAAAGCCCCTGATTCCAGTCACTAACTAGCGACCGCACGCGCCAGCGATCACACGAAGATTTTGAACCTTTCTCGGGGCCAAGGCACTACCCTGATAATCTTGAGGGTACGGTTCTACGACTATCGTTCATATCGTCGGCTGGGTTTTATTGGCAGCGGTGCTGGTGGCTACGCTGAGCATAAAGAAAAGGCCGTTGTGTTGAGCGCAGTTGCTTGATGCCTTACCAGGGAAGGTTAGCGATCGCGTAGGCAACAATCGCGAGTAGCGCAATCCAACCGAACGACACGCACCAAGACCTAACCGCACGATGCGTGCTAAGGCCCCGCGTAGCACGGCTCACAGCGATAAAATCATCCATACCAGTTGAAGATCGACAGCACGACAAAGCTGAACAGATAAGTTCGTTCCGCCCAATCCATAAGCGTCCCCTGCTTATGCAACCTGTGGTATTCCATATCGCGCTTAATTGCATGCTAAAAGAAAGCAACATTGACCTAAACGCACTTTTGACGGCGTCGCATTCGAGCACGATGTGATCGAGTGATGAGCGGATAATCAGGGCCACATCGTTGGTGGGTCGAGGGCCTTGCGGCCCCACGCTTTCAACGCGTCGGTTGCGAGCTGTCCGTGTGCTGCGGCATCCAGCAGCT
Source organism: Bradyrhizobium sp. S3.7.6 (assembly GCF_054061875.1). Classification (NCBI taxonomy): domain Bacteria; kingdom Pseudomonadati; phylum Pseudomonadota; class Alphaproteobacteria; order Hyphomicrobiales; family Nitrobacteraceae; genus Bradyrhizobium; species Bradyrhizobium sp. S3.7.6. The sequence goes on from NZ_JBSSEQ010000001.1 coordinate 3,458,364, forward strand.
TCGAGGCAACGTACGCTCTGGCGCCCGTCTCGCTTACAGGAATATTTTCGCAAACTTCCTCGAGCACCGCCCTGTGCAGCGCAGTTATTTCAGCATCAAACACGCCGAACTCCCGAAATTGAGAGGATACTGAACGCTGCACAAGCGGAATATATTCGCTCGGCAGCATTCGCCGCGTATTCCGGTCTGGGCTCTGAAATCCCAGCGCCTGCCAAACTGGCACCTTGTCTGTCAAGTAATGTGACAGCCTTCTCGGCCGCGTCAAAGGGGAGTTTGCCGGGCGTGCAAAGAAGGCTCCCCAGCGCGAACGGGCGGGTCCTCTATACTCATGTAGACCCGGGGTAATTGCGTCACCGTCTCCGCCGATCAATCTTACTGTGGCCCAGGAAGAACAAACCCGCCAGCATGCCAATAGTGGCCGGTATGACAAGGCTGAGACAGTCCATGACGCACCGCCTCTCAGCAAAGGAATCGCCCGTTCAATAAAACTGACGGGCCTTCGGCGGGGTTCCGCGTCAGCGATAAAAACTCGCCAGCCGGAGTTGGCGTGGCGCAGACGTACGACCGGACTTCAACTGGAACGCCAGGCCTATCGGTGGCATGGGCTATTGGTAACCGGGGGCGGTGTGACGGAACGAGGACGGCGTCGGCCGTTCGAGGATCCAGGATCGGTGATCGCGTACTGGTGACGCTGCTCGACGCCGGCGAGTACATCGCCACGCTGCCGAAGAAAGAGCACTCCGCGCCGGAATGGCAAGCCGCGAAGCAGCACTGATCCTGGTGGCGGAAGGCGGCAGCCCGACAATGTTTGCCCGTATCGGAATCATGCGAGCATTGAACCGCTAAAAACCGAAATGAACAGTGGCGGCCTTACCGTTGGCGCCTGCGCTCAGCTCTAACATCGAAATAGGTGATCACCGCGAACGTGGCGCCAACAGCCAAAATGGCCACAACGCCGACAATTAGCAACAGGGGATCCATAGCCAGGTCAGTATTTCTGCAGCGTCCGGTATGCGCAACTCACGAATGATTAGCGCATGCAACAAGCTCTCGCTTTAATTGCTTTTGGAACGGCTCTTGCTCTTGCTAAGACGAGCCTTTGGCAGGGAACACGGCTCGCTTGTGTCTGCTACACAGCGTTTTATGGCTCCTTCTTCCTCGCCGGATAGCTATCCAAGATACGAACTAGCAAAGAGAGTTGTATGACCTCGTCGGCGAGGCGCATCCGCTGTCTAAAGCCGCGCTTCGTTAAGGGCGGTCACCTTTTCTGACGGGCTGCGGCGCCAAGGCCGATGAAGGCCGAGCGCTGCTTCTCGACGGACCTTGCGGTGGCTCGAATGCGCAGGATATCCTTGCGGGCAACCAGGCCGACGAGATGCCCGGTCGCGCGTTCGACGATCGGCACGCGCCCGACGTCGGCCAGAACCATCCGATCCGCAAGATGTGACACCGGTTCGTGCGCGCCAGCGCAAGACGTCCGCGCGGCCCACGAGACCCGAGACCTGACCGCCTGCATCGATCAGCGGGTTGGACTTGTGACGCCGCTCGTCCCCGGAGAAGAACGACATCGCTTCGCCGACCGTCATCGTTGTGGGCAGCGTATCGACGTCCGTCACCATCACTTCGTTGACGCGCAGCAGTTCGAACGGATCGATATCGTATTCGCGCACCACATGCTGGCCGCGCCGCGCGATCTTCTCCGTGAGGATCGAGCGCTTGAGCAGCAGCACGGTGAGCGCATAGGAGGCGCTCGTGGCAATCAGAAGCGATCCGAGCAGCGGAAAGTCGCCGGTCAGTTCGACGGCGAACAGGATACCGGTCAACGGCGAGCGCATGGTGCCGCCCATCATCGCGGCCATGCCGACGAGCGCCCATGCCCCATGCGGCCCCGGCAGCAATTGTCCTTCGAGCCAGCCGACGCAGCCGCCGAAAATGAGAAGCGGCGCGAGGACGCCCCCGGATGTGCCCGACGCGAGAGCGACGATCCAGATCGCGGATTTTACCAGCAGGATCAGCAACGCGACTGATACCACAACGTTGTCGTTGAGCAGGTCGCCGATGATGTCGTAGCCGACACCGAGCGCCCGCGGTTCGATCAAGCCGCCGGCGCCGACGAACAGTCCGCCGATCGCCGGCCACCACATCCAGTGGATCGGCAGGTGACTGAAAAAATCTCGGCCTTGTACAGCAGCGTGGTCAGCAATCCCGATTGCAATCCCGCGACCACGCCGACGCCGACGCAGGCAAGCGGCCCCCACCAAGGCAGATCGAGCTGGCCGGCGAACGGAAACAGTGCGCCGCTGCCGATCAGCCAGGGCCGCAGCGACGACGAGACCACGCAGGCGGCGATCACGGGGATCAGGCTGCGTGGCTTCAGCTCGAGCAGGAGAAGCTCGACGGCGAGCATGACGGCCGCGATCGGTGTTCCGAAGATGGCCGTCATGCCTGCCGCGGCACCGGCCACCAGCAACGCCTTGCGTTCGGCCGCGCTGAGGTGGAAGCATTGCGCGAAGAGAGAGCCGACCGCACCGCCGGTCATGATGATCGGACCCTCTGCGCCGAATGGCCCGCCGGTGCCGATCGATATCGCCGACGATAGCGGCTTGAGGACGGCGACTTTCGGTTGCAAACGGCTGCCGCCGATCAGAATTGCCTCGATCGCCTCGGGAATACCGTGGCCGCGAATTTTTTCGGAACCGAAGCGCGCCATCAGGCCGATGACGAGGCCGCCAAAGGCCGGGGCCGCAACCATCCAGGCGTCGGGTTTCAGATTGGCTGTCGGGAGGGTCTGCGTGCTCAGCGTGTGCAGCCACACGGCATTTGTGACGAGCGCGATGGCGCGCAGCAACAGCCATGCCGTACCGGCGCCACCCGCGCCGACAAAGACCGCCATGGCGACCAGCACGAGAACGCGCCGGTCTGTCGTGAAGTCACCGAGGCGCGGCAGGGAATTGGCGGGGATGGGGCGGGGCATCTCAGTCCGATCGGGATAACGCGATTGTGAGGATGATGAAGTGGCGTCAATCACATTGGCCGGCGCCGGAAATATATCGTAGAGCGATATAAATCAACGGATCATTGCTGACGGGAAGGCCGATTCGCAGATCAGGCGAGAAGGCAACCTAGCGGGGCAGCTCGAGAATTTGGGTGATGCGGGCAAGGACCGGCACCGTTTCAGATGCGCGCCCGAGCAGGCCGCCGGGCCACGACGATGACGCGCGGTTATGCTCCCTGGAGCATGATAATCTTCGGTGCGAAATCGCCGTGGCAGATCGCTTCGGGCGGGCCCGCGAAACGATCCCCGAGCCGCGCGCAGGCCTAGCGCGTTAGCGCTGCACGACGTCAAACGACCTTCACTCGCCTCAGTTCGGCGATTTCGTCAGGGGCGAAGCCGAACTCCTTCAGCACCTCGTCGGTCTGCTCGCCGAATCCCGGCGGCCGCGCCACCATCTTGCTCGGCGTGCGCGACAGCGTCACGGGCTGGCCGACTAGTTTGATGTGGCGGTCCTCGTCGTTCGGGACGTCCTGCGCGATGCCGAGATGTTTGACCTGCGCGTCCTCGAACATCTGGTCGATGGCATAGATCGGCCCACACGGCACCCCGGCGTCGTTGAGCTCCCTGACCCAGGTTTCGGTCGACTTGGTCACGGTGCGCTTCTCGATCTCGGCGTTGAGCGCGTCGCGGTTCTTGGATCGGGCCGGCGCGGTCGCATAAGCGGGGTCGGTGATCAGCTCCGGCGCGCCGACCGCTTGGGCGCAGCGTTCCCAGATCCGCCCGCCGGTCGTGGCGATGTTGATGTAGCCGTCGGAGGTCTTGAACACGCCGGTCGGAATGCTGGTCGGGTGGTTGTTGCCGGCCTGCTTGGCGACCTCCTTCTCCATCAGCCAGCGCGCGGCCTGGAAGTCGAGCATGAAGATCTGCGCCTGCAACAGCGAGGTCTGCACCCACTGACCCTGGCCCGAGACCTCGCGTTCCAGAAGCGCGGTGAGGATGCCGGTCGCACAGAATAGGCCCGCGGTGAGGTCGGCCACGGGAATGCCCACCCGCATCGGCCCGCCGCCCGGTGCGCCGGTGATCGACATCAGTCCGCCCATGCCTTGGGCGATCTGATCGAAGCCGGGGCGCTTGTGGTAGGGCCCGTCCTGGCCGAAGCCTGAGATGCTGCCATAGACGATGCGCGGGTTGATCACGCGCAGGCTCTCATAGTCGATGCCGAGTTTCTTCTTCACGTCGGGGCGGAAATTCTCGACCACGACGTCGGCCTTGGCGGCGAGGCGCTTGAACACGGCGAGCCCGCGCTCGTCCTTCAAGTTTAGCGTCATCGCCCGCTTGTTGCGGTGCAAATTCTGGAAGTCGGAACCCCGCCGAGGCCCGCCTGGCTGCTCGCCGCCGGAGTCCTCGGTCAGCGCGTCAATCTTGACGACATTGGCGCCCCAATCCGCAAGCTGCCGCACGCAGGTCGGCCCGGACCGGACACGGGTCAGATCGAGCACGGTGAAGCGCGACAGGGCTTCCGAGGCTTGCGGAAAGGGCATTTAAGGGCTCCGGGGCAGATTAGGGAGCCACCATAGTGCCGAAACATCATGCGGCAAGTCTGCGCTGGCGCGGATGCCGCCTGTCAAAATGCAGTGCTTGGTGCGGTTTGCTGCGCTGCATGAAGGGATCAGCGCGACAGGCGCTTCAGCCCGTCGCGTGCCTGCTCGGCCAGCGGGTCATCGCCGTGGCGCGCAATGAAGAGCTCGAACGCCTCCCGGGTTCCCTTCTGACGCGCGGTCTCGTACTCTTGGGTGACCGTCGCCGCGGGGTCGCGGGCCATAGGCATGGAGGGGGCGCGTCCCGCCTTACCGCTTTCATTGCCTTCGTCCTTGCCGCCGTCGTCTGCATTGGCTTTCCCGATCATGGCAGGCTGTTCTCCGATGGGCAGACGATCCGGCCCGGCGAACACCGCCAGGACCCCGATGAGACCGACTGAAAATGGGCCTGGTTTCATGATTTCCTTTACAGATCATACCCGCAGGCGGGACCTGAATCGTTGCCCTTGACCCGTACCGCTACTTGATTTGATGGCTAATACTGCCTTATGAAAGGGGGCCGGAGGCCGCTGCCGAATTTTAACCAAACGTATAACTCTCAAGCTAGAATCATGCGCCTTCGTCCGCGAATCGCGTGATCCGTTGCTCCGGAGAGTCCATTGGCCAATTCTGTCACCGTTGGTGCCACCAACAACGCTGATATTGACGGCTTGCTGTCGGGCTACAAGTGGACCGGCACGATCACCTACAGCTTTCCCGACTCGGCCAGCGACTACTCCAATCCCTATTACGGCGGCAACAGTGAGCCGACATCGTCTGGCTTCGCCTCGGCGCCAAGCGCGATGAAGGCGGCGATCAACTACGCGATCGGGCTGATCCTCGGCTACACCAACGCCAGCATCCAGTACGTGGGGACCGACGGCGCGAACATCATGATCGCGCAGTCGTCGAAGCCCGCAACCTCCTACGCCTACTACCCCGGCGACTATGCGGCCGGCGGCGACGTCTGGTTTGGGACCCAATACGATTACTCGCTGGCCAAGCTCGGCAACTATTATTTCACGACCGCGATGCACGAACTGGGCCACGCTCTCGGTCTCAAGCACAGCCAGGAGACCGGCGGTCCCGCCAATGTCGCGGTGCCGAGTGCGCATGACGACAGCGAATATACCATCATGAGCTATCGCAGCTATGTCGGCGCCTCGACGACCGCCGGCTCCAGCAACGAGGCTTACGGATATCCGCAGACCTATATGGCCAACGATATCCTCGCGCTCCAGACGATGTACGGCGCGAACTACGCGACCCAGGGTGGGAACACCGTCTACTCCTGGAATCCCACCACGGGTCAGGAGTTCATCAACGGTGTCGGACAACTCGCGCCGGGCGGCGGCACCGGCAACTCGGCCAACCGCATCTACGAGACGATCTGGGACGGCGGCGGCATCGATACCTACGATCTGTCCAACTACACGACGAATCTGAGCATCAATCTCAATCCCGGCGCGACGTCGCTGTTCTCAACCGTGCAACGGGCCAATCTCGGCGACAACCAAAATCTCGGCTACGACCATTACGCCTCAGGCAACGTCTACAACGCCTATCTCTACAACAACGACGCGCGCTCCTACATCGACAACGCCACCGGCGGCTCCGGTAACGACACGATCAGAGGCAACGCCATCGCCAACGTGCTGAACGGCGGCGCGGGAAACGATACGATAATCGGCGGCGGCGGGAATGATACTATCATCGGCGGTGCCGGAACCGATACGGTCGTATATTCAGGCGACGAAGCCAACTACGTCGTACTCTACAATTCTGCAACACAAACCTTTACCATTACCGATCAGCGCTCCGTTTCACCGGACGGCATCGATACGGTGACGGGTGTAGAGAGTTTCCAGTTTGCTGATTTCACGGTTACGGCCACTTCGCTCGCGAACCCGCCGATCTCCATCGAGACTCTCGGTGTGACCAGCCTGATTGAAAGCGGTAGCAATTTCTACATGAACCCGGTTGCGGGCGGGACGGGTCCCGAGCTCAAATTTTATGGCTCTCCGGTGGAGCAGGGCCAATTCAGCACCTGGACTCCGATCGGAGCTGAGCAAATTCCCACTGGTTTTGAGATCGTGTGGCAAATCCCAGGCACGAACCAATTCACCATCTGGTCAACGGACAGTAACGGGAACTTCGTAAGCAACACCGGTACATTAGCAGGCAACAGCACTTCTCTGGAGCAAGCCGAGGCCATTTTTCACCAAGATCTGAACGGTGACGGGGCGATTAGCATCCCGGTCACTACGATCGAAACGTTCGGTGCGACCAGCCTGATTGAAATCGGCGGCAATTTTTACACGAACTCGGTTGCGGGCGGGACGGGGCCCGAGCTCAAGTTTTATGGCTCCCCAGTGGTGCAGGGCCAATTCAGCAGCTGGACTCCGATCGGAGCAGAGCAAATTTCCGCCGGCTTTGAGATCGCGTGGCAAACCCCAGGCACGAACCAATTCACCATCTGGACAACAGACAGTAACGGCAACTTCGTAAGCAACACCGGCGCGATAGGTGGCAACAGCACCGCTCTGGAGCAAGCCGAGACCATTTTTCACCAGGATCTGAACGGCGACGGGACGATTGGCATCCCGGTCACTACGATCGAAACGTTCGGCGTGACCAGCCTGATTGAAAGCGGTCGCAATTTCTACATGAACCCGGTTGCGGGCGGGACGGGTCCCGAGCTCAAATTTTATGGCTCTCCGGTGGAGCAGGGCCAGTTCAGCGGCTGGACTCCGGTCGGAGCAGAGCAAATTCCCACTGGTTTTGAGATCGCGTGGCAAACCCCAGGCACGAACCAATTCACCATCTGGACAACAGACAGTAACGGCAACTTCGTAAGCAACACCGGCGCGATAGGTGGCAACAGCACCGCTCTGGAGCAAGCCGAGACCATTTTTCACCAGGATCTGACCGGCGACGGGACGATTGGCATCCCGGTCACTACGATCGAAACGTTCGGCGTGACCAGCCTGATTGAAAGCGGAAGCAATTTCTACATGAACCCGGTTGCGGGCGGGACGGGTCCCGAGCTCAGATTTTATGGCTCTCCGGTGGAGCAGGGCCAGTTCAGCGGCTGGACTCCGGTCGGAGCAGAGCAAATTCCCACTGGTTTTGAGATCGCGTGGCAAACCCCAGGTACGAACCAATTCACCATCTGGACAACAGACAGTAACGGCAACTTCGTAAGCAACACCGGCGCGATAGGTGGCAACAGCACCGCTCTGGAGCAAGCTGAGACCATTTTTCACCAGGATATGAACGGCGACGGGACGATTGGCATCCCGGTCACTACGATCGAAACGTTCGGTGTGACCAGCCTGATTGAAAGCGGTAGCAATTTCTACATGAACCCGGTTGCGGGCGGGACGGGTCCCGAGCTCAAATTTTATGGCTCTCCGGTGGAGCAGGGCCAGTTCAGCGGCTGGACTCCGGTCGGAGCAGAGCAAATTCCCACTGGTTTTGAGATCGCGTGGCAAACCCCAGGTACGAACCAATTCACCATCTGGACAACAGACAGTAACGGCAACTTCGTAAGCAACACCGGCGCGATAGGTGGCAACAGCACCGCTCTTGAGCAAGCTGAGACCACTTTTCACCAGGATCTGAACGGCGACGGGACGACCGGCATCGCGGAGATGGCCCCTCAAATACCGGCCCATAATCCGATGGATTATTTCATCATAAGCTAAAGTGTTGAAAGGTTAGCGGTCAGCTCTCACATCACGATCATCTAAATGGCGGTCGCAATTAGAGAAATTTGGAGCGCCGTTACCGGGCAATCGTAATCAAATCGAGAGCCATCGGTGGTGTGCACCCTGCCAGAGCTCGATGTCCACATGGTCGGCCGCTCATACAAGGCTCGCGAAAGTGGCTAGGGGGCAGTTTTCGGAATCTGGAGTGTCGGGCCGCTCGCAGAAGTACGCGTGCGCGGCAGCGTCACCGATGGCTGACTAGGCAGATCTGGCGACTCCAGTAGAAGAGGTGCCCACCACGAACGGAGCGCCTTTCGTCTCTTGGTGCCCCGCTCGACGCCGAGGAACCGGGAATCGGACGAGCTCTGAACGGCCTGCCCGCGACCGAGTCGCTCATCCCCGATCTGCTCAGGATCTGTCTAGGCAGGTCGTGGGGGGCGAGCTGAGATTGGCAGTCGAATCGGCCCGGAGCGGCGGCGGCCTCCTCCGCCTATCGACATTCGGCGTGCTGGCTGCTAGCCGGTTTCGGGCGTACCTGGGGGAACCCTGAGCGGCGAGGTGCAAAGGCGTGACGTGGTGAGGGCGGGGTGGCTGGCATGGCGTTGAAAAAGAGGTCACCCGATCTTCTGGGGAACTCGGCGTGGAATGCGATGGCCTTCCTTGTGGCCGTAGTGCTGAACCTGGCCATCCTGCCTTTCGTGATCGCTCGTCTCGGTCTCGCTGCATTCGGTGTCGCGGGTCTAGTGACCGCATGCATTGCGCCTGCGCTGGTGTTCAGCAACGCGCTCGGACTGTCGACGGCACGCGAGCTTGCGCTGCGACTGGAGCCGCCCGATCGCGAAGACGCGCGACGGCTGTTCGCGACGGCGATCATGCTCGCGGTTGGCGCGGGCGCACCGATCACCATTTTCTTTTGGGTAGCCGGAGCTCCGCTGGCGCGTCTCGGCTTTCATCTGGCAGGTCCAGCGGCCGACGATCTTGGACTGGCTTTCACACTGGCCAGTGCCGGTTGGCTATGCCAATGCGTATCAGCGGCCTTCGTTTCGTTGTTCACCGCGCGGCAGGACTACCGACGGATCGCCTCGATCGGCATCGTCAGCACGGTGGTCTCGACCCTGTCGATGCTGCTGCTGATCCCCGCCGCGCCACACGCATCGACGTTCCTTGGCTGCCAGACGCTGGGGTTTGCGGCCAGCCTGCTGATGGCCCTGGCCTGGTCCGGCGGCGCAATGCGTCAGTGGCTGGCACGGCCAGCGTTGCATCGGGACGCATTCGGCAGGCTGATTCGGCTGGGCGGCTGGCAGATAGTCGCACAGGGGGGCGCGCTCTTTGCCGGGCAGGCCGATCGATATCTGCTTGGCGCGCTCCTGCAACCTCAATTCGTCGGTTTCTATGGCGTGGCGCAGCGCCTCCAGGAGGCAACCTATATCGGCATCCTCAAGGTCGGTGAGATCCTGTTTCCGTTCTTCAGCACGCTGCAAAAGGAGAGCGAGGATCGCAAGGTCGACCTGCTGTTCCGATCGTCGTGGATCTTGAACGTCCTTGCCGCAAGCGCCCTGGGTGCATTGATCCCCGTGGCCGGTCCGCTGCTGCATGTCTGGACCGGTGCCGAGGTCGCGGCCGAGGCTGCGCGGGTGCTCGTCGTAATGTCGATTGCCGGCATCCTCGGATCGAGCGCGAACGTGTTCGGCTTCTATCTGCTGGCGCAGGGACGGTCGCGCTCCAATGCGCTCATCGCGTTGATCACGGGCGTCGTCACCGTCGTCACCAGTGCGATCGTCTTGCCAAGCTTCGGATGGCAGGCTGCAGGCTGGAGCGCCTGCGCCGGCATGATCGCGCAGATGGCGACCATCGTCATGCTGTTGCGCCGTAGTTTTGACCTCCCCGGCATTTGGCCGCGCGTCATCCATTGTGTGTTGATGCCGCTCGGCATCGGGATCGCGACGGCCCTGTCGCTGCGCTACGGTCTCGACCGCGCACCATTCCAGCTTGCCCCGTCCTGGTGGTCCGTGGGAGGCGCCTCGTCGCTGACGGCTGCGATCATCTTCGTCGTCGAAGTTGCCGCGTCGCAGCTGGGACCCTATCGAAGCGCCTGCTGGCAAGACTTGCGGGCAATTCTCAGTCGCTTCGTACCCCTGAAGGCCATCTAGGACATGTGCGGAATCGCCGGAATCGTCAATTTGCGCGGCAATGCGGTCGAGCCGTCCGACATCTCGCGACTGACCCGCCTGATCGCGCATCGTGGTCCGTTTGGCGAAGGAACCTGGTTCGGCCCGGACCGGACTCTCGCATTCGGCCACCGTCGCCTTGCGATCATCGATCCCGGCGAGGGCGGCTATCAGCCGATGCTGTCTGCGGACGGCCGTTACGTCATTGTTTTCAACGGCGAGATCTACAATTTTCTCGAGCTGCGCCGCGAGCTCGAAGCGCAGGGCGCGGTGTTCCGTAGCGAATCCGATACCGAAGTGATCCTGGCCGCCTGGGAAGCCTGGCGGGAAGACATGCTGCCGCGCTTCAACGGCATGTGGGCCCTGGCGATCTTCGATACGAGCACGCGCGAATTGTTCCTCGCGCGCGATCGCTTCGGCATCAAGCCGCTGCTTTATGCCATGTCGCTGGAGCGATTTGTCTTCGCCTCCGAGCAGCGGGCGCTGGTGCGGAGCGGACTGATCGATCCCTCGGTCGATCTGGAGGTGGCGCGCCGGCTGTTGCTCGACGCTTTCGGGATCGAGGGAAGCGAGCGGACCTTGTTTCGGCAGGTTCGCCGTCTGCAGGCCGGCCATTCCATGTGGCTGCGCCAGGGCAAGGTCAGCGTCCGGCGCTGGTGGCGGACCATCGATCATTTGCCGTCGGTGCCGACTACGGAATCCGAGCGCGTGGCCGGCTTCCGCGAGCTGTTCCAGGATGCCGTGGCCCTGCGGATGCGCAGCGATGTGCCGATCGGGACGTGCTTGTCCGGAGGCTTCGATTCATCGGCGGTGATCTGCACCATGGCGTCGCACGAGCAGGCCGGGATGGGGCCGCGCGACAGTACCGCGTGGCGCCACGCCTTCGTCGCGACGTTCCCGGGTGCATCGAATGACGAGCGGCCGATGGCCGAGGAAGCTGCAGCCTGGGCCAAGGTCGAGCCCACGTTTCTTGAAATTGGGCAGGCCGATGCGCTGACGGATCTCGACCGGATTCTTGACGATCTCGACGACGTCTATATCAGCCTGCCCAGCGCGGTATGGCTGATCTATCGGCAATTGAGGCAAAACGACGTGACGGTGTCGCTCGACGGCCACGGAGCGGACGAGTTGATGGGCGCCTATTTGCAGGAAGGACAGACGTTTGCGTTTCGGATCCGGAACGCGGCAGAAGACCTGGCGTCGCGATCGCCGCTGGCGCGTCGCGGCGTGGACTTCCTGCGCATGTTGGCCCTGAAGCGTCAGGGCGTCTATTTTCTGCGTGGTGGCCTGCACGATCTTCCGGCTCCGCTTCCGCTGGTCGCAGAGGAGGATGTGCTGCCGCGTGAATGGGGCGGGCTGAACCGGCGCCTCTACCGCATGTTTCACAGCACGGTGCTCCCCACCATCCTGCGCAACTTCGATCGACTCTCGATGGCCCACGGCGTCGAGGTCCGCATGCCCTTCATGGATTGGCGCCTGGTGACCTACACGATGGCGCTTCCCGAAAGCAGCAAGTCGGCGGATGGCTACACCAAGGCTGTCGCCCGGCGCGCGATGGCGAACCTGATGCCGGAGTCGATCCGCACGGCGCGCCGCAAGGTCGGCTTCAACTCGCCGATGCCCGAATGGCTGAACGGAGCTTTGGCCGGCTGGACGGCAGACCTGCTCGCTCGCGAGGTGCCGGCGTTTGCCGAACTGGTCGATGAAACGGCCTTGCGCCGGGCGGTCAGCCGCTTGACGGCGTCGAAGACGTGGGACTGGGAGGCGGTCGGACGGATCTGGCCGTATCTGAACATGAAATGGATGTTGGCAAGGTACGCGTAAGATGCGTCTGTTCCAGAATAGCTGCTTCTATCCCTCCTATCTGCCGCGGTTGAACATGCTCGCGGCAAAGGCGGTCACCTTCGAACAGCGTCGCGAGGTGTTTCTGAACGACCGTTTCGGCGCGTCACATTTCCTGAAGCCGGTGCTGGACGGATCGCCGGAGGTTTTTTTCACCAACGGGGACGACGAGGTCCTGCAGCGCCGCTGGGCGCGCGAGCAGGGCATGCCGGACGAGCCGACGCTCGAGGCCATCCTGCTTGCGCAGATCGAGCACCACGCCACCGAAGTGTTCTACAACCTCGATCCGGTGCGCTATCCGAGCGCGTTCGTTTCGAAGCTGCCGGGCTGCGTGAAGACGACAGTGTGCTGGCGTGCCGCACCGTCGGGAAATGCCGATTTCACGGCCTATGGCGCCGTGCTTGCAAACTTTCCTTCGATTCTCGACATATGGCGCCGCAAGGGATGCCGGGGAGAACCGTTCTTTCCGGCGCATGATCCCGTGATGGACGAGTATGGCCACGGCGAGCGTCCGGTCGACGTCGTCTTTGTCGGCGGTTACTCGCGGCACCATCGCACGCGTGCCAGGACGCTGGAGCGGGTCGCACACCTGGCGGACGCACATCAGGTCGTGTTCTGTCTCGATGCATCGCGCCTGACCAGGCTCGCCGAGAGCGCCATCGGACGGTTGCTGCCGCTGCGCCAACACCGGCGTCCCGATGCCATCGCAGCCATCGCCCGGCCGCCTGTGTTTGGGAGAGACCTCTATGAGCTGATCGGATCGTCCAAGATCGTCCTGAATGGCGCGATCGACATGTCCGGCGAAGACCGCGGCAATATGCGGTGCTTCGAGGCGATGGGCTGCGGTGCCCTGCTCGTGTCCGACGCCGGAAGATATCCGGAGGGCATGCAGGATGGCGTCACGATCGAGCCCTATGGAACGCCGGAACACGCCGCCGAAGTGACCTCGCGAAGTCTGCAGGACTGGCCCCGGTCGGCCGAAATCGCCGCGCTCGGGCGGGCTCGCATCCGTGAGATTTACAGCAAGGATGCCCAATGGAAAGAATTCGTGGAGCTCATAGGGCGCCTTTAGCGTGCTATAGTATTTCTCCGCTTGAATACGTGAATATCAACTTCCTGGTCGGGTAAAGGACGGGGAGAGTGGCTCCGTCGGAGGTGTCAATTGAGAATCCGAACACGATCGGCCGTGCTGTGTAAGAGCGTCTGCTGATGTCCACCCTCTCGACGCTCGTGCGTCATTGTGCGCATGCCCTCGATGGCATCAACTTTGACTATATCGTCCAGCGCCTGATCGGACGGGCGACCTGCCGCTTGCATGGACGAGCGTTCCTGGCCCATACCGCGCGGATCCGGAACGCGTTAGGCGATAGCGACAGGATTGTCATTGGCGACCATTCCCACGTCAGGGGCGAGCTGATGGTGCTCGGTCACGGCGGTCGAATTACGATCGGCGAATGGTGCTATGTCGGGGGGGGCACGCGGATCTGGTCGGGAGCTTCGATCGACATCGGTAACCGCGTCCTGATTTCGCATTCCGTGAACATATTCGATAATCTCTCGCATCCGATCCGCGCGAACGAACGGCACGAGCAAGTGAAGCAGATATTCACGCAGGGGCACCCGCGGAAGCTCTCTCTCGACGACCGCCCGATCAAGATTTGCGACGATGCGTGGATCGGTGCCTGCGCGATGGTAATGCGAGGCGTGATGATCGGTGAAGGTGGGATCGTCGCCGCAGGTGCAGTGGTCACCAAAGACGTTCCGGCCTATTCCATCGTGGCGGGCAATCCCGCCACCGTCATCAGGGAATTGGCGCCGGACGAGCGATGAAGGAGCACCGAATGACAACGAGGACCGGTATGTGCTCACCAGCCAATCGTCGACCCGCAAGGTAACGTCATGCTCATGTGGGTTACCGGCGCGAACGGGTTCATCGGCCGCCATCTCGTCCACGAGCTGGCGGGCAGCGGGCATGCGGTGCATGGCGTCGGTCATGGTGCCCTCGATCCGGGCGACGCGCGGGCGCTCGGCTTGCAGACCTGGATCAACGGTGAAGTCGACGCGGCCAACCTGAATGCGCTCGCCGCCGCGCACGGACTGCCGTCGCACGTCTTCCATCTCGCCGGCGGATCGTCTGTCGGATTGTCGATAGAGCGTCCGTTCGAGGACTTTTCGCGGACCGTAGCCAGTACGGCGCGCCTGCTTGAATGGCTTCGCAGCTTTGCGCCCACGAGTCGGCTGGTCGTGGTGTCGAGCGCTGCGGTCTACGGTGCCGATCACACCGGTCCGATTCCCGAAAGCGCGGCGCCGGCGCCGATGTCGCCCTACGGCCACCACAAGCTGATGATGGAGCAGCTGTGTCAAAGCTACGTCCAGAGCTTCGGCATTCGCTGCATGGTCGTGCGATTGTTCTCGGTCTATGGTCCCAACCTTCGCAAGCAGCTTCTGTGGGACATCTGCTCGCGGCTGCGGAACGAGCAGCGCACGCTGAACCTCGGTGGAACAGGAGCCGAGATCAGGGACTGGACCGACGTTCGCGACGTTGTCCGCCTGCTGGCGCGCGTCGCAGAGGGGCCGTGGCAGGACAATTTTGGCGTGATCAATGGCGGCTCCGGGCGCGGTGTGAGCGTGGCCGGCATTGCCGAAGGCCTGATCGGGCATTGGGGCGGCAACACGGTCGTGCAGTTTTCCGGCGTCGCGCGGCCGGGCGATCCGACGACCCTGCTGGCCGATAACGGGCGCGTGCTCGACATGAATTTCGATTGGCACATCCCGCTGGAGCGCGGCCTGGCCGACTACGTCAAATGGTTCAGGGGCCAAGCCCGTGCCTGAGCGCGCGCCGGTGCGGATCGCCTTCACCAACATTCCGCGCCGCCTATGGGCGGGAGGCTATAACTATCAACGCAATCTGTTCGAGGCGCTCAACAGGCACGCGCCGGGATCGGTGACGCCCGTGCTGTTTGCCGGAACCGCTGATGAATCCGAGGAGATCGCGGCGCTGGCCGGCGTTCCCGCCGTCGAGGTCGCGCGCTCGCCGGTGTTCGATCATGCCGCGACCGGCCTTGCCCGTGCGACGGATCTCGCCCGCGCGATTGCCTTTGGTCTGGACGGTCCCGCCAACGCCGAGTTCAGGACTCGCAAGATCGACATAGTGTTCGAATCCGCGCGCTTCTTTGGCTGGCGTCTGCCGTTCCCGGCGATCGCCTGGTTCCCGGATTTCCAGCACCGCTTGCTCCCGCATCTTTTCTCGAGGAGCGCCTATTGGCGGCGTGATCTCGGCTTTCGGATCCAGCTTGCCTCCGGCCGCCACGTCATGTTGAGCAGCGCCAGCGCACTTGGTGATCTCAAGAAATTCTATCCGGGCCTGTTGAACTCCGTCTCCGTGGTCCGGTTTGCGACCGAACCGCCGGCCAGCCTCCTCGCCACGAATCCGTCCGACGTGATCGCTAGTTATGGCCTGCCGTCACGCTATTTCTACCTGCCAAATCAGTTCTGGCGTCACAAGAATCACCAGCTCGTCGTCGATGCGCTTGACCTCTTGAAACGCAGGGGGCTCGACGTCGTCGTCGCGGCGTCGGGAAGCACGCTGGACTTCCGCGAGCCCGGTCTTTTCGAAGCGATGATGCAAGAAGTCAAAGCGCGCGGCCTCGAGACGAACTTCCGGCATCTCGGAATGATCCCGCTCGACCATGTCTACGCGCTCCTGCGCGCATCGGCGGCGCTCATCAATCCTTCGGAGTGCGAGGGGTGGAGCACCACCGTCGAGGAAGCAAAGTCGTTTGGTGTCCCGATGCTGCTGTCCGGCCTCGAGGTACATCGCGAGCAGACCGAGGGCCGCGCGCGATATTTCGGCATCCACGATGCCGAAGCCTTGGCCGAGCACATGTCGCAGGTCGCGCAATCGGCCGATCCCGCGACCGCCCGGGACCTGTTGCCGAATCTCGAAGAGCGCGTGAAGGTGTTCGTTGCAGATTTCGTTCGACTCACCGCAGACGTGATGAAAAATCCAGAAGCTCGCTAGTCAGGCGTTCGTGGCCGCTCGAAGATCCTCCGCGACATCACGTGCCAGAACGGGAAGAGAAGCGCGCCGCCATGGGTGACCATGGCGACGGAGAGCGGGATGTTGAGCAGATTGGAGATCAAACGGAAGCGCTGCGACAATTCTGCCGAGACGGCATTCCGCAGAGAGTGCCGGAGGATGGGTCGATTCGGATAGAGTCCCTTTGCGCGTGGGAGATTAATCAGGCTATTTCGAGTGAGTGCTTGAAATAGGCGATCGTCTCTTTCAGGCCATCCTCGAGCGCGACCTTCGGCTCCCAGTTCAGTGTCGCCTTGGCTTTGGCGAGGTCGGGCTGGCGCTGCCGCGGGTCGTCCTGCGGCAGCGGCTTGAACACGAGCTGCGAGCGCGAGCCCGTGAGCTTGATGACCTTCTCAGCCAGCTCGCGGATCGTGAACTCGGAATTGTTGCCGAGATTGATCGGGCCGGTGACGTCTTCGTCCGTCACCATCAGCCGCAGGATCGCCTCGACGAGATCGTCAACATAGCAGAACGAGCGGGTCTGCCCGCCGTCGCCGAACACGGTGATCGGCTCGCCCTTGAGCGCCTGGACGATGAAGGACGACACCACGCGCCCGTCATTGGGCTGCATGCGCGGGCCATAGGTGTTGAAGATGCGTGCGACCTTGATCGGCAGGCCGTGCTGGCGCCAGTAGTCGAAGAACAGCGTCTCGGCGCAGCGCTTGCCTTCGTCGTAGCAGGAGCGGATGCCGATCGGGTTGACGTTGCCCCAATAATCCTCGGTCTGGGGATGGATCAGCGGATCGCCGTAGACCTCGCTGGTCGAGGCCTGGAAGATCCGCGCCTTGAGCCGCTTGGCGAGGCCGAGCATGTTGATGGCGCCATGCACCGAGGTCTTGGTGGTCTGCACCGGGTCGCGCTGATAGTGGATCGGCGAGGCCGGGCAGGCCAGGTTGAAGATCGCGTCGACCTCGATATAAAGCGGAAACGTGACGTCATGGCGCACCGCCTCAAAAAACGGGTTCTGAAGAAGTTGCGTGATATTGCGGCGGCTGCCGGTAAAGTAATTGTCTACTGACACGACTTCGGCGCCCTCGGTCAGGAGTCGCTCGCACAAATGCGATCCAATAAAACCCGCGCCCCCTGTAACGAGGAGGCGGCTGTTACGGTATTGGTCAAGCGACATCGGCTCTCCAGTTCGTCAAACTATCGTTGAGGTGGCTTGGATAGGGAGTGGTATCGATATGGCCCTTGTAAGCAACTACTTTATCGCCACTTATGGTATTAAAATACCTAAGCTTGTAGCTCTCGGGCTTAATTGAGTAAAACGCCAGCCAGCGAATGTAGGACGATCTCCTTACTTGAGGTTATTGTTGACGCTGGCATCGCAATGCGTCACCCCGACCACGCGCCTCCGATGGTGCTGAAAAGGCGATGGTTGAAAGGTGCGTAGGAACTCCTTCATATGGTCGATCTCGTTTCAATTATCACCCCTGCCTACCGAGCAGCTAAATACGTAGACAAGGCCATTACATCTGTTCAGCAGCAGACCTATCGCCATTGGGAATTGATTGTAACGGACGACTGCTCACCCGATGAGACGCGACAAGTCGTCGCCCGGTATGCTGAGCGGGATCGGCGAGTGAAGTTGATTGCACAGACCACTAATCAAGGGCCCGCGATGGCGCGCAACGCTTCGCTCCGGCAGGCGCAGGGCAGGTTCATCGCGTTCCTGGACAGCGACGATTGGTGGCTATCGACAAAGCTTGAGCGTCAACTCGATTTCATGCGCCGTTCAGGAGCGGCGCTCAGCTATACCCAATTCAGGCGGGTCGATGAGGATGGTGACAACGAAGGGCGCTTGATCAAGGTGCCGGACCGACTCACTTACCGCATGCTCCTCGGCAACACCGCGATCGCAACATCCACAGCAATGGTCGATCGGACGCAGACGGGCGATTTTCGGATGACGAAAACCTACTACGACGATTTCGCTCTCTGGTTGAAATTGCTTCGCGCCGGACACGTAGCTAGCGCGCTGCAGGAGGATCTTATGCGCTACCGGGTGCTGAAAGGGTCAGTATCGCGCAGTAAGGTCAATTCGGCAAAGAAGGTCTGGTCTACTTATCGAGAGATCGAGGGCCTCAGCATCCCAAGCTCGTCCCTCTATTTCTCTCTGTATACCTGCAACGCCCTTCTCAAGTACGTCCGATTTTGAGGCTTGTGGAGCTGGCAAATGCATTGCCGCCATCAAAATGAGACGAGCGTTCAGTAGAGCGTCGGCTAGTAGGAAATCGCAGGGATGAAGCTTGGCGTCGCAGAAAACATCGAGCGCGAGGTCATTGTCGGGAAAAACTCGACTGTTTGGCGCGAATTGGCGAGACGGTCGGATATCGCTGCAAAATTCCAAGTTGCACTTGGCCACACCGAGATTGACAATGCTGGACTTCTGCCGACTGATCGGTTGTGGGTTTTTGCGTATTCCAAGAAGCCGGACGAGAACGCGGCGCTGATCGAAGAACTGGCACGCGCCGGCGCCGCCGAGTACGTCTATGTGTCGTCGGCTACGACAAACGTCGTTCCGTACACCAGATGCTACAACTACCCCACGGCGAAGCTGCTGGCGCAGAACCTGGCGCGCGAGAGGCTGAACGCTCGCGTTCTAACCATCGGCGTTGTCTTCGACCGAATCTCCGAACTGCCGGCCGGCGCAACGATCGCGACAAGCTACGATGATCTGGCCGGTTTCATGCTGGCGCCGCGATGGCCCGACACCGTCGAACAGGAGGTTTGCCTGTTCAAGCCTTGCGAGCGCCCTTTCAGAAGTGAGGCGGAGGCGATTGCATTCAGGCTCTATGGTTACGCCATGCGCGTGCTGCGAAAATGGCCTTGTGTTCTACGCCCGGTCGATTTCGTCCTGCGAGGAATGGGATATAGATGGTACGGCTACCTTTATCTGAGTAACAAGACGTGGTTTACGACGACATTATAGTTGGCTCCGGGCTGGCGGCGCTTGCGACTGCCCTTGGCCTCGCTGCATCGCGAAAAGTTCTCGTTCTTGGCGGGCCCGAGACAGGGCAACTGGAATTCTATGGTGATCAGAAATCCATCCCCTCCTCCTATAGTGGGGTCGGGGGACTAGGCAATTTTTGGCACGGCGTCATCCCGACAGCAATTAGGGCTCCCTATGCGCGCGAGTGCCGCAGCGAAATTGCCGAACTCTTCCAGTATTTTTATCCGCGAACTTCAATCCAGGAAAAGATCGACCAGCGTTGGCTTTTTGTACCAAGGAGGCCAGTGCGGCCGCGGCGGGAATGGGAAAGATTGTCGCGCGAGCGCGGTGACAATCTGCGATTTGTGCCGCTTGCCGTGGATCGATTTGACATTGGTGGTGGCGGCCAAACGGTCTTGGCTGCCGATGAAACGTTCAAGTCGAGACGGCTTTGGATCGCGGCAGGCGTGCTCAACTCGCCCAAGATCCTATCCAGATCCGTCTCCCCCGATCTCAGGCGAGCGTTCATATCAGACCATATCATCTGCTATGCGGGACAGATCCACCAGCACACGCCGGACTATTCTCCACCGCAGGTGGAAAGGGCAGGGGATGGGTTTTGGCTCGCTTTTGAATTCAGCTCGGATGGTG
The DNA here is from genome assembly GCF_054061875.1 of Bradyrhizobium sp. S3.7.6. NCBI lineage: Bacteria > Pseudomonadati > Pseudomonadota > Alphaproteobacteria > Hyphomicrobiales > Nitrobacteraceae > Bradyrhizobium > Bradyrhizobium sp. S3.7.6. Next base: position 3,478,317 of record NZ_JBSSEQ010000001.1, read on the forward strand.
ATGCGCTGCTCACGCAGCGACCTGCGCGTTTCGATTACCGCACGCTCGATCGCGGGATCGAACAGCGGGCCGTATACGGGCTCCCAACGAACAGCGCGATGGTCAGGCTCCTGAAGACGACCTCACCGGGGCTGGTGGCGGAAGCGCTCTTCAACAAGTTTGGGTTGTTCCCACGTTCGCCTGTGTTGAGTGTGTACGCGCAGCTGTTGGTCCGTGATGCGCTGGACTTCTCTCGAGAGGATGCTGCGTTGAACCCGATCGACCACAACGCTGCGCAGGCCGTGTCTCGCTTATCGCTTCCCTGGCCGGCGCTGCTCAGGACCGGGAGACCGGATTTGTTCCTCCGCGGCATTCACCTTCACCACTCAATCGACCTCGACGCTTTGAACGCTGCAGGACTAGCGTCTGATGCGTCGACCGTCAGAGTCGTCGATGCTTCGACGATTAATGGTATCGGCCCTGAGCACCACAGCTTCTACACGATGGCGCGCGCATATCGTCTTGCCCGTGAGGCCAGTTCGTAAGCGACGATCTGCTGGGTCACGCGTACAGCCCAGCAGATTACTGTCCGCTCAACCTCAATATCGGCTGGCGCAGTTTTCAAGCGGGCAAGTCATGGGTAATCTTCCGGCTTGCGCGAGGCGGGCGTGAACGATAGGGGTATACGCAAGTGTACTTGTCCGGGGCGCTCGTGATCCACAAAATGAACCTCCATTTTGACGTGGTGCGAGGCGTGGCCGCGATTGTCGTGTTGGGCGCGCATGTTGCTCAGGCCTTCCTCTGGCGGCTTTATGGCGCAGGCTCGTGGGCGGACATGGCTTCCGGCTGGGCCGCACGTTTTGCGGTGCTGGCTTTCTTCCTGTTGTCCGGACGCCTGATTGTGGCCAGTATCGGTTCCAATATCCGCAGGAACGGCTCTTTTGATCCTATCGATTATCTTCTCAACCGCATCGCCCGCCTTTACCCACCGCTTCTATTTGCAATCGTGCTGACCGTAGCAGTCGTCGTAACAATTCAACTATTCGGGTTACCAGGATCGAAGGGCAGCTCCCTCGGCACTCTTCGCGCGTCCGGCATTTCGCTTCGGCTCACTGAGCTCGTGCAAAGCCTCCTGCTTTACAACGGACTGACAATCGCGGACGGCCCGCTTTGGACTCTCTACATTGAGGTAAAGCTCTACATCGCGGCTGCAGGCGGCGCGATGCTGACATTCGGACGAAACTTGGCAGCAAGAGCGATCGGCTGTGCTTTGGTGCTGTTCGCCGTATGGACTGGCATCGACCATCATCGTTTCTGCTTTTTTGCGGTGATCTGGTGCCTCGGAGCGTTCACGAACCTGCCTGGCGCCAGGAACCCCGGCATCTTCCTCGCGGCGTCTACGGCGGCAGTGGCGCTTTGCTATATGACTCCGGGCTATTCGGACTATATCGACGGCTCTTTTGGGACTTTGGCGCAAGCTATAGGTTGCGCCGGAATTGCCTACGGCTTGCTTGTTTGGAACGGGGAGGGATTCGACTTCCCAGCATGGCTGGTGAAGACCGGTGATTTTTCCTACACGCTTTACGTGACCCATTTCCCTATACTGGCGCTCGCCCTGTCAATATCGCTTGCAATCAGCGACAAATCGTTTGTCGTAGCGGGGCTCGCTGCCTTTCTGGCTTCTGCAGCAGCGCTCGTGCTCTCTGTTTGCGCTGCGTCGCGGCTCGAGGATACGGCCGCATTCAAGCGAGCGCTGGTGACAGCCCTTGATCGCAAATCAAACCTGATAGACTTCGCTCGATATGGCCGCCGCCTGTAGCGGCCACCCATCGAGCCAGGTGCGTCCGGGGAGATTCGTTAAAGCGCGATGAGATTGGGGTGAATCGTCATCGCGTTTTGGGTTATTGTTTGTGCATGATCTTTTCGGAAAGCCGCTGCACACTTTTCCGGATCATGCTCAGCTCTGTTGATTCTTCCCTTGGGAAGGGACGGGCACCATCAACACCAGCGGGTAGACCTCGTCCAATCGATCGGGATCGACAGGTTCCAACGTATTCTTTCTGCCCTTCAGGAGCAGCTTTAGAGATCGCCAGATCTTGGAGCGCCCGGTGTCATGCATTCGAATGGCATGTAGCTCATAGCCTGGTATCGCGCGCGCAATGTTGACCAGATTGGGCTGCGCCTTTGTGAAGAGCTCGAATCCCACGAGTGGCCTGTATTGCCGCAGAAGGGGCTCAAGGGACTCGATGATCTCCTGTTCCATCCCCTCGACGTCGATCTTGATGAACGCGCGAGAGAGCTGGTCTGCGTATTGCGCCACGAAATCATGTGCCGACTTGAGTTGAATAGAATATCGATTTCCGAATTGCTCTTCCGACAAGCCGAACGTCTCCGGCGGCAGCACAGACCTCTCGGCCACGCGGCTGATGGAATGCTCGTCCGGAGACTCCTCCAGTGTCACGATTCCCTCGGTCTTGCCCAAACCGAAATTGTGGCAGGACAAATGCGACATCCGGTTGCGCAATACATTGGCCTCCAGCACCCGATAGAGAATCGGATGTGGCTCGACCGCTTCCACCCGCCGGAACAGCGGCGCCAGCGCGATGCTGTGGTTACCGATGTTGGCGCCGATATCGATCATCAGCTCCGTGGTGCCGGAGCGGGAAAGGACGTAGCGTAACGCCTCTATCACGCCCTTTTCGAACAGACCCTCCGACAGGATATGCCGATCGACCGTGCTCGATACTTCGACAAACATCGTTGCGGGCCGCTTGCGGGCACGGCGCGCCAGGAGCGTGAGCAGTCCGAAGCTCGTCAGATAGCGGATCGCATCGAAGCCGGGTTTCACCTCAAAGAAGGACGTACGTTCTATCCTGTTCGGCTGCACTCCACCCCCCCGACCGGTCTCGGCGAGACCGGCATCTTTCGTACTGCTTCGAGCAGCATCGCGAGATGCTGCGGATCGATCAGTGGCCATCGTCGCCCCCCTGAGCGAGGGAAAACCGAGCTGGCGAGACAGGCGCTAATGAAATCATGCTTCTCGGTCTCCGACAAGGTGCGAGCCGACCGGAGAGCCACGACGATAGTTTCGGCCCAATTGTCGATCGACGCAAGGTCGAGATAAACAGCGCCCGACCGCGCAAACCAATAGCTCGTGTTGCTGAAAGTGAATATGGGTTTGTCGCGAAGTGCGGCTTCGATGCCGACGCTGCCGGCTCCCAGCAGTACCGCATCGCTTCTTGCCATAACCTCCGCCGAATATTCGAGCGGCGGCACCATCACGACATTGGGGACCGACTTGAGCCGCTCGTAGAACACCGCGTTGCGCGCCCCGAGCATATGCGGGTGCTCCTTGATGGCCACCACGCAGTCCCCTGATAGTGCCGCGACGATCTCGACGGTCTTGTTTTCATAGTCGATGATCGATTTATCCTTGATCCAGTAGTCGATCGCCGCTTCGGGAAAATAGGCCAGCGGCACAAATACAGTTGGAGAGGACGACTTCTTCTGCAGGGAGGTTAGCTCGGATTGCCAGTCGTTGCTGAAGCAATTTGCGGATGGAAAGTCCCGAATTCTGCGCCGCTCAGCCAAGTAGGGAGTTATCGCATAATGTACATGAAGAGGATCGCGCTCCAGATATCCTTTGGCGAGAAAGACAATGCGCTTGACATAGTAGCGACCTATGCCGAGCACGTGGCGGCGCAGCGAATAGTTCAGGCGTTGGTTGTAGTCCTGCCGGAAGAATGGCTTCACCACGGCGCCAATGGCTTTCTCGACCTCGTTGGAAGACGGAATCCTGATGTCGAATGCATCGCCATTCGCAGAGCTGGTGAGTTGGAGAAGGCCTGGAAATAGCGAGTGGGCATAGCCCACAAACCCGATGCCACGGCGTCGGGCGAGGATGCTCAGGAGATGCGTCACGTATTCGTCCACCCAGTGGCAGATGACGCCCTCGGGATTCAAGCGGTCCAGCCACTCCTGGAGCGTAGCCGCCATTGCATGAAGCCGTCGCTCGGCGTCGTCCCGGTCGAGGTTGCGCAGGAGGCGGCAACGCCGAATGCAATCGTCGCTTTGATCTGCATCCAGCAGTGCCGGAGGCCGCCCGGATCGCAAATGGCGATAGAATGCCTCACGCGTGTCGTTGGTCCCCTTTTTCCTGCCGTCGGTGAGAAAGAACAGCTTCTCCCCGCGCGGGAGCGCAGCGAAATTGGCCTTGAAATCGTCAACCAGATACGGGCGACAAAAAACAAGGATTCCCGAGGGATCTGATGAGACTGCTTTGGTCAATGGAAAGATTACCTGCGCTTTCCGGAATTGGCGAATGCCATCGGCGGCCTGCCGGGGCTTTACTGACTGTGACGCAATCCGCTAAACATTGGAAACGGTCAAAGTCAAGCGAGAGGATCAAAGTGTTTGTCATCTCACATGTGCGGCAATTATCGCGTAAGTCCTGCACTGGCCGGCGCTAATGTCGTATTCGGAACCCGGCGTTCGCGCGCTGCTCGACGCCGACTGGCAACGGTTGATGGTTGCAATGGGCAAGCCGTCCCGAAACCGGAAATGGACCGATGCGTTCTCGCCCAGGTTCGCTCATATCGTCCTGATCCGCTGGGCCCATGCATTCCACAGATCGGGCTGGCGCCGGCTCGGAAAACTGACATCCCTGTTGAATTTTGGCCTGTTCGGCATGGAGATCCCCAGCAGTCTCAAAATTGGCCCCGGCCTGATCATACCACACACGAATGGAATTATCCTCGGCGCCGCGCGGATAGGGGCCAATGTGACCATCTACCAGCAGGTGACGCTGGGGGCGAAAATGGCTGACTGGGACTACGACCTGGCCCAAAGGCCGGTGGTCGAGGATGGCGCGACCATCGCTGCCGGCGCCAAGGTGCTGGGGCCCGTTGTCCTGGGAAGCAGATGCGTAGTCGGCGCAAACGCTGTGGTCGTCAGCGACGTAAACCCGGGAGCGGTCGTGGGCGGAGTTCCCGCCCGCGTACTCTCGTCCGAGAGGTGATCAGGGGCCTCTCGGTCGCCGCGCTCTAGGGCGTCGGCGACTGCGCGACCGCAGCCCTCAAAGCATGATCCGGAAAAGTGCGCAGCGGTTGTTCGAAAAGATCATGCGCAAACAACAACCTAAAGCGCGATGACGATTCATCCTAGTCTCATCGCGCTTTAGCGCAGATAGACTCGATTTACATATCGGTCGAGCGCAACACCGTTTTGCTCCGGCGTAAACTCTGCAACCGGCCGCTTGGGGCCGCCGACATATTCGACGAGAGAATAAAGAACCTGAAAAAGCAGACGGGTTCTTGTCTTGGGCGGAACACCGCGGTGAATGCCATAAGTGTTTTCGAGGAAGGCAGTGCCGGCGGGTCCGGAAAACGACAACATGTTCTCCCTGCCGAACTCGAGGGCAACTTCCTCTTCCGAAAGTCTGCGGATGTTTGTCAGCTTGTCGATGTTGTGTGTGCCGCGCACAAAAGCGTGGGGGCCTGACTCGTCGTCGACATCCGTCAAATAGACGAACAGTTTGACGAAACGATAGTCGTCAACATCGCGATGATAAAGTTCTGCTTCCTGGGCACGCTCGCCGTGCGCGATGGACCACCAAGCGGCCATCAAGCTGATCGTCGGCTTGGCGCCAAGAACGTCCGCCACTGCGGAGAGCACGATAGGGTTGTTGGCTATTGCCAAAACGTGGGGGCAGCTAACGACGTCGAGGTGATTAAAGTGCGCAACATGGGTGCCTTTTGGCACGCCGTCCGGCGCATTGAATTTGCCGAGATCGGGACGATACGGGTCAAAAGCGAGACACGCTTGAAAATATCGACGGATGTCGCTGACCTGCTGTGGCGATACCAAATCGGGAAGCATGGCATAGCCGTCGACATTCAACCGCTCGAACGTGTCGGAGGCCTGTGGCAGATTCACGTAGCTGGGAAGCTGAGTGACAATGCGGTCCGCGGCTGCGTTTCTTTCCTTGAGGCCAACCACGCGACGTTGGAGGTACATGTGCCGGTAGCGAGGATCGTAGAGAAACTTCGCCCTGTTGCTGATCGCAGACTTAATTCCCATTTGGTCCCCGTTCCATGATAGGCCCGTTGCACAGAGTAGAATGCTGGAATATCCTGGTCAATCAGCAGGGCGGGGCGTCGCTGCTCGATCCCTTCGCGCGATCATGACTATTGCGACGATCATCTGGGCCGCTCGCGCGCACCCCATCGACAGCATGTAAGCCGGGAATCCCAGTTGAAAAAGCGAGACGATGAGAAAGAGTGCTGCCCAGACAAGCACAAAAGCCACCGCTCCTGCGAAGACTGCTCGCTCACTGTCGAGCGCAATGAGCGCCCAATCGAAGACGGGACTGATCTGAAGCGTCAAGGCCATAACGGTCAAGGCTGCGTCGGACCAGGAGAGCCGGTATTTTGCCCAATAGATGTCGGGATAGACCTGGTTCAGGAGCACGAAGGAAGCCGCTGCTCCGACCGCCATGAAGACTGCCACTTCGGCCGAGCGCGACAGCGCCGCTTTAAGGATGCCACCACGCTGCGCAAGTCTCGTACGAATAAAGTCCGGTCCCCATTTCTGGACAAATATGCTCGTCACAGTGTAGGCCGCGCTTAGCCAGATGCTGAGAAACGCATATTTCGCGCTATCAATTCCTGATGCGGAATGAAGTACCCAGCTTCGGTCGAAGCTGATCGGGATAAGCGCGGTACTCGTCGCTGCAAAGAGCCAGACGCCATCTGCCTCCCGGCTGACGAACGAATCCTTGTCGCTGGCCACAAGGTTCGGAGCTTTGGCTCGCGAACGAACGATTGTACGAAAATAGAGCAGTACGGCAACGCCGATCAGTGCAGAAGACGCGGCTTCCGCCCATAGGCCCACCTCCCAGTTGAACAGCGATGCAAACGTAGCGCAGAACACCAGCGCGCAAACCGCGCGCAACATCGTCGCGGCGCTCATTGCGAATAGCTTGTCGTACGCCCTGAACAATGAAGCTGAAATCGCGAAGGCATTGGTAGCGAACGCGAGCACGGCAACGGCGGAAGCCACGATCGTCATCCGTGGTCCGTAGACGGCGAGGGCGATCAGGGTAAGGGCGCCCAACGCCGCCAGATGTCTCCAGGCGAGTTTTCGCACGTCCCATCCAAGCGTACGGCGCAGTTCATCGGAGCGGCCGAACGCGACCAGACGTGTGAATTTCTTGACCATGCCCTCCGCAAGGCCAAAGCTGATTGCGCTTGCCGCGAGACTCACGAAAGCAAACGCCGCTGAATATTGAGCAAAGTCCCCGGGTGTTAGCACGCCTGCCAGAATCGCAGACTTACCGAGGGTTGCCATGCTCGCCAATGCCATGAGCGCGAAGAAGATGTAGTGAGACTTCACCCTTTTGACTTCGGAAAGGTTTTCGCCGGACAGCCGATTGCAATCGAATTCGGCGGAACGTCCTTCGTGACGACCGCGCCGGCACCGACGACGGAGCCTTCACCAATAGTCACACCGGCAAGCACGGTTGACCGATATCCAAGCCAGACACCGTTTCCAAGAACAATCGGTTTGGCTACGTGCGAATAGGGGAGCGGGCCGCCGATATCAAGGCCGCCAGTTTCAACGCACGCCCCCTCGGACAATCTTACATGATCACCCATTGTGATGCCTCCCATTGCTCCCAGGACACAATTGGGACCGATCCTGATACTGCGTCCTAGTACAATGCGCTCCGGATGTTTGACGCGACAATTCCAGAATATATAGGTATCCTTTTGCCAGGAATCTGGCCATAGGTAGCTGGAATAAGCTCGGTTGGCTATTCCCTCGGCGGCCGAATGCATCTTGGCAAGGGCGTGCATTAGCCCTCGTGGGCCGCTTGTCGCGAAGAGGCGTGTGATCTTTATTTTTGACATGGTCATGCCATAGTACCAGTAGCGCTAGTTCGATATCAATCGTGGACAATATGCCGGCTTTTTATATCAGCTGTCGCTTGGTGATTGCACTTGTCGTGGGAACTCTGCTTGTTCCGTTGGTCCTGGTCGTAGGCCTCCGGTACCTGACCGTATATGGCACGTGGCCTTCCATTAGCGTCGGTGCCTGGGCTTTCCTTCTCGGATGGTATCTCGCGTTCTTCCTTGGTTTTTTCCTTCCGGTCCGCTTGAGATCCACAACCGGCCGGACTGCGGTCGACCGGAAGAGATGGGATACGAATTTTTGGACGATCGGTCTCTCATGTGTCGCAGCTGTCGGCGCGGGAGTCATGACCTATAATTTCGCGGTCGTTCGCGGCTTTGGATTTGATGTCCCGGTCACGGAGCTGCGCACGATCGTCATCGAAGCGGCGTCTGCAGGCTATGTCGGTTCGTGGTTGGGGGGGGTGGGCCGGCTTTTCGTCTCTGCGATTGCGGTTGCGTGGATTGTCGCTTGCTTGAAATGGAGGGACCTTTCGTGGCCGGCTCTGACGATCCTGTTGGTCTCAACCACGGCGGTCTTTGCTTACCAGGCGAAGTTTGAGGGAGGGCGTTTCTTTTCTTCAGCAATTCTGCTGGCATCGTTTTTTGCGACGGTGGGTTTCTTTGTTTCGGACGTCGGTCGAGAGCAGCGCGTGAACATTTTCGCCGTCCGGCCAATCCACGTCGCTCCCGTCGCGATTTTGTTGCTGATGTCGGTCGGAGTAACTGCCTACAATGAGATGGTGTTCGTTTCTCGTGGCGCTCGATCCGCGCAAACTTTCGCTCAGCTGAAGGCAGCCGACGCTCCGGCTGCAAAAAAGGTCGCGGAAGCGGTCGGGCTGGAGAGGCTTGCGGTGGACCAAAATCCCCTTGCCGTTGCTTATCTGCAGTATGCTGCAAACTTCGGTATCGATCTCTCGTCTGCTGGTGATTCCCAAGCAATCGCAACGAGCTATGGCCGAGCGATGGCCTGGATCTACCTCACGCAGGGAGTTGGCGAATTCGACCGGATTTTCCGGATTGAAAACTTGCGACACTCCGCCGGCCTTTATCAGTTTTCGCAAATCGCGCAGGTACTGAGCAAGCTCACTGGTAAAGACATGCGGTACGATGTGGCAGAGAATCTGCCGAATTACGGCACCTACATCACGCTGCCGGGCACGCTCTATGTCGATTTTGGCACGGTCGTGGCGCTCGTGCTTGCAGTTTTCGTGGGGATCTGTTTGCGTGCCGGTGTTGAATTGATGTTTGCGGGCGCCAGCACCTTCCTAGCCATTCTGGCGCCGATTCTCTTTGTGGTCGTTGCTACAGGACCAGTCACCACTTTGGTGCCCAATCTCTGGCCGTGCGCGTTCTGGATAGCACTCACGCAGATTCCGATCCGCACGAAATCCCGGTAGATTGCGACGTTGCCTCGCGGGGGAGACACCGTGGAAGCTTGCTACTGCGCGCTTGGCTTCGTCAGACCTTTGCGAACCGGTATGCCCGCATTCGCCATGAATTTCTTCGCCTCGGCGGGCGTCTTGTCAGTGAAATGGAAGATGCTGGCTGCCGCCACTGCGCTGGCCCCGCAGAGTTTAACGGCATCTACAAAGTGCTGATAATGTCCTGCGCCGCCTGAAGCAATGACGGGAAGGTTTACTGCGCTGGCCACTGCTCCGATCAAGTCAAGATCATATCCCTGCATGGTCCCGTCGCGTTCGACTGACGTGAGCAGGATTTCTCCTGCCCCGAGATCGGCGACCATTCGCGCAAAGGAGACCGGATCAGTGCTTTCTGGTTTCGATCCGCATCGGCTCATACAAACGTGCGTTCCGTCTTCATTCCGGGCGACGTCTATGCTGACCACGACACACTGCGAACCGAAATAACGCGCGGCTTCCGAGACCAGCCCTGGGTTCTCATGGGCGGCGGTGTTGATGGAAACTTTGTCGGCGCCGGCTCCGAGTAGCTCAGCTATCTGATTTATATTGGTGATACCGCCCCCGACGGTGAGGGGAACCGAAACGCTCTTACCCAGACTTCGTACAGACTCCACATCCGGCTCTCTGCCTTCAGCAGTTGCAGCGATGTCCAAGAGCGCCAATTCATCGACGTCTCGCTTGTCATATATCTTGATGGCCGGCAAAACCGAGCCAACGCGCCGCCAGCTATCAAAGCCGACGCCCTTGACCAGCCCATGTCCTTTCCACAACAGCGTCGGGATAACGCGGACCTTGAGCACGCCTAAACCTCTAGAAAGTTTTGGATTACGCGCGCGCCGGCCGTCGAGCTCTTCTCAGGATGGAATTGAGCTCCAAAAGTGTGCCCGCGCTCGATCGCAGAAGTAAACGGAAGGCCATACGTTGTCGTGGCAGCAGTGCTGGAGGAATCCTTGGGCTCGAACGCAAAGCTATGGACGAAATAAAAGTCGGTCCCGGACGGAACGCCGAGAAATAGAACGCTGTTGCTCGTCGGAGAGATGCTGTTCCACCCAACGTGAGGAATTCGAAGCGATGGGTCCTTGCCCCCCAAGGAGGTGACGCGACCTGGGACGAGGCCTAAACCGCTCGTGATGCCACCTTCCTCGCTCTCGTCCGCGAGGAGCTGCATACCCAGGCAGATGCCCAAAAGCGGCATTCTGCGATTCAGGACGGCATCACGTATCGGAGCAACCCACCTGAATTCAGTCAGGTTGGCCATCGCCGCCGCGAATGCGCCCACGCCCGGTAGTATGAGCTTGTCGACCTGATCAATATCGCCCGGCTTGTCGAGGACAACGGCAGAAGTGCCCAGTCTCGCAAGCGAGTTGCAGACCGAGGCGATATTGCCCATTCCATAGTTGATAATGCCAACGTTCATCGGTTGTCATAATTCTGCTTCTGCAGATTTCCGCGTTTGTCCTTCTTGAGATTCCCTTTGCTGTCACTTTGGAAGATGCGCCGGTTTGTGAATTGGTCACAAACGTCGACGAATTCATCCACTGTGAGGTCTAGCGGCTCAAGGATATCTTCCAGCGATTTGCCCAGGTAGCTCCACGGAAACTTGCCGTCGTGGCGACGAACCATTTCGAGCCCGTCTTCTCGAGAGATCCGGCCGCGACGAATATGCAGGCACGCTATGTCGGTAGCACGCCCGAACCCAAACTTCAGAAACTTGAAATAATCGTGGATGCCGGTTTGATAGTTGTCAAGATTCTCATAGTCGACCACCGACCCTTCGATGGCCTTGCCGTAAGTTCTGAGCCCGTTCGCTTGCGCTATCAGGGCGTTCGCCAAGCCGTCCCACGGCATATAGTAACCAAGAAAGAGGCCGGTGACGCCTACGCGCTGTAAATCGTCGTCAGACGGATATTGGTAGGGGATGATATCTCCGGGGGTAAAGCCGTAGACATCGCAGAGGTCCGACACACGCAGACCGAGGAGCCCGCCAAATTCCTCAAGCCAAGCTCGTGAAAGAGTATTGTTCTCGGCCGCGGCTGCCGGTCCACCATACTCGTTTTGCGAGTTCTCACCCCAAACTATGAGGGGAACGTCAAACTGGACGGCTGCCCGAACCGGGATGGTGAAAATTCCGACGTGCTCCGGCCACGAGATATCGCCAACTTCAGTCAGCCCGATCCTGTTCAGCCTTGCGCGGACGAGAGGGTTCGGTGACATCTCGATGAGATCGACACCCAGCTGCTTGATATTATCGAGATTGTGCCGGCCAATGTCCGACAAGTCGCATGTCGTTGACGTGACACAGAGAGGCCGCAGTCCGAGTTGCAGCATCCTGACGACCTGGGTGGTGCTATCCTTTCCGCCACTCACCGGGACGATGCAGTCCCAGTGCGTTCCACCGCGACGATATTTCTCCAGAACGCGCAGCAGCTCGTCTCGCCGGGCGTCGAAATCGATGACTTTCCGGTTCTCGTAGGAGCGGCAAGCGCTACAGACGCCTTGATCGTCAAAGTGCAGGTCCGGCTTCGTGCTCGGCATCACGCATCGCTTGCAGTAGATCAGCATCGGTTTACGCGCCCTTCTTCATCAGGAACCAACTGATATCGTCTTGGGGAAACGCAGGATCACGATGGTACGCGAAGCCGTAGTCGACCAGACGTAGATCAGAATATCTATCCATGATCTCCCCGGCAAAGTCGCGCTTGAAAAGTCGATCGTTGTGGCCGCGGTAAGGTATCGAAACCGGGCTGGGATTGTAATACTCGCAGACCAGGAGATAGCGAGACGTAGCGCCGTACAATTTATCGTAGACCAGGGGAAGTTGTTCTGGATTGATGTGAATAAGTACGCCCTTGATCAGCGCCAACTCGGAAACGTCGGCAGACGCGTAATCCAGGATCGAACCGCAGAACACGTTCGATGCGCCGATTTCATTGCCAAGGAGTGCAGCGGCCTTTTCGTTGATTTCCACGCCCCTCAAGGTGCAGTCGGGATATATCTGGCGGATGGCCTTCAGGTTCATTCCTATATTCGCGCCAAATTCAATGCAGCTCTTGGGAGGAAGGGCAGCATTGAGGCCCTTGCTGAAGAACTTGATGTTCGAAGCAAGAAGCGCGGGGCTCATGTTTCTCGCGATATAATCATTCCCGAAATCGCCAGCCCAGAAGGCTTCCTGAGCACTGTGAGGATCAGATTTGGGCATGGCTTCATTCTCTTTCGGTTTTGATCAACGGCTCCGTTGAGGAGCGGTCAACCGTAGATAACTGGCGAGGCGGCTTGTCGGCGCACACGATGGAGGCTCACGGCCACGTTGCTGCATCGATTATCGGGTTCCCTCCAGGCGGTACTGAAAGATGCGTTCCGCGATTTCAAGATCTTCGGGCGTATCAATGTCAACGGCGGTGTCGCGCGCGACCGGAAGGATGGCTGATGGAACGACGTTGTACGAAGCGCCTGCAAGGGCGGTCTCCGTTTTGGATAGATAGAATTGTCCGGCATCGTGATACGCGGGGGGCAGATCCTGCGATCGCGCAGAATAGTATTCGGGATAAGCCATGCGCACGCGCCCGTCGTCGGTCAAGAAGAGAGCGCGCTGGATCCGCGAGGGAAACTCGACGGCCGAGAAGACCAGTTCGCAATTCAGTCTATCGATTATAGCTACAGCGCTTTTGATGTCATCGGCGGAAACGAACACGGCGGTTGGATAGACAGTAAGGATCAGATCGGGCCGATAGCGGTTGCTCACGAACCAGTCGACCGCGTGCTTTGTCACGGCTGCAGTGCCCGTGTAGTCGTCTGACAGCGAGGCAGGACGCATGAACGGCACCTCGGCGCCGACGTTCCGAGCCATTTCCGCAACCTCGTCGTTGTCCGTCGAAACCAGAATATTTGCTACGAGACCGGACGACTTCAGCATGTCTATGGGCCAAGCCATCATCGGCTTGCCATGAAAGAGGGTGATGTTCTTGCGGGGAATTCGCTTGCTTCCGCCGCGTGCGGGGATGACCGCCAATATCGTTGGTAGCGTCACGCCGAGTGCACCTTGGCAAATGATCTCATCGCTCGCATCAGCGCCCCCATCGAAACGAGATCGTCGAAACGATCTCGAACATTCGCCTTCGCCGCAAGGATCGCTTCCGGGGTCGGCCAAAGTGCGGCGTCCGTCCTGGGGGGGTCCCATTAGTGAATACAGAACGAGCGAAGTTCGTTCTTGATCATCGAGTGTCTTCTGATCGCCCCATTTGCCCTGCAATTCGGATTACACAGCGTAAGCATGAAGATCAACCCTGCCGGTAAGCACTACCAAGGGGCGAAATCGCCGACTTGGCCGTCAATCGCGATGGATGTTCGCACAGCCTTCCGACCTATATGTTCTCTGAATGTTCCATTGGGTGCAAGCACTGCGCTTCTACAGCTTGCGCGCGCCAGGCTCCTTCCAGGAGGCAGCCGCAGCCGATCGACACAGTCCAATGGGATCAAATGGGGCTTTGGCCGTGGCTCCAGAATGGTGCGCAACCCACGGGCGCCTCTGCCTAGCGAAGGTGCTTCAGTTCACTGACGGTTGTGACAACGTGGTCCTGCTCGGCCTCTGACAGCGTTGGGAACATCGGCAGGGTCAGGATTTCTCCATACACTGCCTCGGCTTGGGGGCACAACCCAGGCTGATATCCGAATCGTTCGCGGTAGAAGCTGTGATGATAGACGGGGGCATAGTGGACGTTCGCGCCGATGCCGGCCGCCCTGAGATGATCGAACGCCCGGCGTCGATCCACCTTGAGCTGATCAAGGTCGAGGCGGATTACATACAGGTGGTAGGAGTGAGATCGGTCTGCATGTTTCGCGAGCGGACGCACGAACGGGATTTCCGCAAACATCTCGTCGTAGCGGGCCGCAATGGCGCGACGTCGATCCAGCCATAACGACAAATGCTTCAGTTGAGCGATTCCAAGCGCGCATTGCACGTCTGGCAGTCGGTAATTGAAACCGAGTTCGACCATATCGTAGGAAAATATTCCGCTCTTTTCCCTCGACCTGTGATCAGAATCGATCCCGTGATTGCGGAAACGGCGCATGTGCGCAGCCGTTTCGGGATCGTCTGTCAACACCATCCCCCCTTCGCAGGTCGTGAGGTGCTTCACAGGATGGAACGAGAAGGCAGAGAGGTCGGCCAGCGTCCCCACCTTGCCGCCCTTGTAAGTTGCTCCGGGAGCATGGCAGGCGTCGGCGATCAGTCTGATACCGCGGCCGGCGGCAAGCGCGCGCAGGGCGTCGTAGTCGGCCGGCTGCCCGCCGTAGTCGACGGCAATGATGGCGCGGGTGCGAGCCGTTATTTTCTGCTCGACGGATGCCGGGTCGATCAGCAGCGTTTCGGGCTCTACATCGGCGAAGATGGGCGTGCCGCCCTCGTAGACCACTGCATTTGATGAAGCCGCAAACGTGATCGCGGGAACGATCACTTCGTCGCCGGATCGGATCTTCAGGGCGCGCACGGCGGCATGAAGCGCAGCGGTTCCGCTGTTGACAGCGACACCTTCGCGCGCCCCGCAGAACTCGGCGAATGCACGCTCAAAATCGCCGACTTTCGGGCCGGTCGTGAGCCATGCCGAGCGCAACGTCTCGGCTACCGACGCGATATCCTCATCGTCTATGATCTGCCGGCCGTAAGGAATTGAATCCCTAGCCATGTAGGCTCGCTGGATTTTCGAGCATCGTCGTCAGCGCCGCAGCGTTGAGCCATTCCGGATTGTTATCGCTGGCGTAACGGAAGCCTTCGGGGACGAGCCGGCCAATATCGCCGTACCCCTTATAGCTCCACCAGGCAAGCGCTGGCTGCACGACGTAGCGATCCTCCAATTCAATGGTGAAGCGCGCATCGTCTTCGGTGATCATCACCTCGTGAAGCTTTTCGCCAGGCCGAATACCGACGATCTTGTGCGGGCAGTTCGGAGCCATTGCCTTGGCCAGATCGACAATCGACATCGACTTGATCTTCGGAACGAACAATTCCCCGCCCTGCATCATCCTGGCGCTCGAGAGCACGAAGTCCACGCCCTGGTCGAGCGTGATCCAGAAACGAGTCATGCGCGGGTCGGTGATCGGCAGATGGTCGCTTCCCTTAGCAATGAGATCTCGGAAATACGGAACGACCGAGCCGCGGGATCCGACCACATTTCCATAGCGAACGACAGCGAACTTAGTCCCGGTGTTGCCGGACAGATTGTTGGACGCGACGAAAATCTTGTCCGAGGCGAGCTTGGTGGCGCCATACAGATTGACCGGGTTGCAGGCCTTATCCGTCGACAACGCGACGACCTTGGGAACACGGTTCGCGATCGCAGCTTGCACCACGTTTTCGGCGCCGACCACATTGGTCTTGACGCACTCCATCGGATTATACTCTGCGATGGGAACGTGCTTCATGGCCGCCGCGTGAACCACGAGGTCAACTTCGCGCATGGCCATATTCAAGCGGTTGAGATCGCGCACGTCGCCGATGAAGAAGCGCAGCCGGTCATCGGGCATCGCCTGCGCCATGATGGCCTGCTTGTACTCGTCGCGCGAGTAGACGATGATCTTGCCGAGGTTGTGATCCCGCAACAGGGTCTTGACGAGCTCCGTGCCGAACGAGCCGGTACCCCCGGTGATGAGAATGGCCTTGTTGTCGAGCATGGTTCCAATTGTAGATCGTTGAAAAGCCGACCGGTAGTAGTCAGTTCAGGCAAATATTGCAAGCGGAGTGGTTGGCGGGAGTTGCACGCCGCCTTGGGACGCTCCAGTTCGTGTGGCAGGGCGATGGACCGCCCTCGAGCGCCGAGGCGATTCAGCTCGTCGATTACGTGATCGCTGACCACGTCAGCGCCTCACCATAGGCTATGTCGCGCGAGGCCGTACGCCCGATGATGTCAGGCAGGTGCTTCGGCGGCAGACCGAAACCGGGTCTGATCACGCGCAAATTCTCGGGCGTGAACGGCTGGCCTGCCTTGATTGACTTGACCGCGTAAATCGAGCGGCGGAAGCGGGTACTGGCGGCTTCGCTCGGTGCCAGGCCGTAGTCGACCCTGCCAAGAGAGGACCATGCCGACTTGCAGTCAGCGACCAGCATTCTGAATTCATTCGGTTCCAGCGAAAACGCTGCGTCGGGCCCGCCCTCGGCACGTGAGATGGTGAAGTGCTTTTCGATGATGGCGCCCCCCAGGACGGTGGCGGCGACGCACGCAGCGGAGCCGGGCGCATGATCCGAAAGGCCTGATATCACGCCGAACGCATCTCCGAGGTGCACAACCGTGCGCACGTTGGCTTCTTCGATCGGCGCGGGATAGGCGCTGGTACAATGGAGCAGGGCGATGCCACCGGCGCCATTGTTCCGCGCCGTTTCGACCGCTTCCTGGATCTCGCCGAGATTCGCCATGCCAGTCGAGATGATCATGGGCTTGCCCCGCTTGGCTACATATTTGATCAGCGGCAGGTCTATC
Organism: Bradyrhizobium sp. S3.7.6; assembly: GCF_054061875.1. Taxonomy (NCBI): domain Bacteria; kingdom Pseudomonadati; phylum Pseudomonadota; class Alphaproteobacteria; order Hyphomicrobiales; family Nitrobacteraceae; genus Bradyrhizobium; species Bradyrhizobium sp. S3.7.6. Next base: position 3,495,138 of record NZ_JBSSEQ010000001.1, read on the forward strand.
ACCTCGAAGGAGGCTATCTTATAGGCTGGCGCCTCGAGTCCGGCGAGCAGGTCGACTGCGGTTTCGTCGAACGGCGTCGAAAAGATCGTGATGCCGACCTCGCGCGCCTTCGCGAACATCTCTGCATGCCATTCGTAGGGTGTGTAGGCTTCCTTGTAGAGCTGATGCAGTTGATAGCCGTCCCACAGGCCGCCCCTGATCTGGAAGTCCGCGCCGTCGTGCGGAATCGTCATGGTGTCCGGCGTGTAGGTCTGAATCTTGATGGCGTCTGCGCCGGTCGCCGCTGCCGCCTCGATCAACTCCAGGGCTTTCGCGAGGCGCCCGCCATGGTTGGCCGACAATTCGGCGATGATATAAGGGGGGTGATTGCGACCGATCTTGCGGCCGGCGATTTCGAGTTCCGCGTCCGGGCTCATTGTTGACCTCTCGCAACACATTACAGCATCTGCGACCGAGGCCGCCAGTCGAGCGCAATTTTGGCTGTCATCCGCTTGTTCCCGTTCAGTTATTTCCTTCGGGCGCGGCGCGCAAAGAAATCTGGTACACTAGGAACTCAGCCTCTTGGCCAGTGAGCACGAAGCCGGCCTTCAGGAAGATTTTCTGAGAGGCGAGATTTTCCCGCTTCACTCGTGCCTCGACGCGTTCGCAGAAACCCTGACCAAATGCTTCCTGGCAGGCCAAAACGAGGGCAGTGGCACCGTAACCCCGCCCGCGAACGTTACGGGCCATTGCAATACTGACCACGGCCTTCCCCGTCAATTCGATGTGAAATCGCACGTTGCCGCAGGGTCTTCCATCGGCCTGGACGATGAAAATCAGAGTGTTCGCATCCGCGATGCGGTTGTTAAACCATTTCGTGTGGGCATCCCAAGGCACTGCCCGGCTATCGCCGGACATTGCGCGGGCGTCGGGATCGTTGCGCCAGAACCAGAGCCGCCATGCGTCATCGGCAGTCGCACGGCGCAGCGTTAGCTGGCCGGTACGTTCCTGCTGCACAAGCGCATCGATGGCCTCGCCGACGCGTTGCGCGCCGGCGCCGTCGCACACCTTGGCCGCCTGCCGCGACATCCGGGCGAGTTCGTCGGGCTGTCGAGCAAGTTCAGCCAGGATGCGCGCAATGGTATCAGGGACATCGCAACCGGGTGGGATGATCCGTGCTGCGCCTGCCTGCTCGAGCGCGCGAGCATTCTCGCGCTGGTTGTCAGCTACAACGAGCTGGATCGATGGAAGACCGAGGCAGCACCGCTCCCAACTCGATGTGCCGGGCGTTCCGATCGCGATGTCGGCATTCGCCATCAATTCGGCAATCTCGGGAGGGTTGACATGGACTTGAACCCGCGTTGATTCTTCCCCCAAGCGCGACGACCTCATCGAGAGATGATGCGGTCGGGCCGATCACAACGATGATACGCGAATACGTCCCCGCATTTGCCAGGGACCGGGCTATGTCCGCCGTCTGACCTCCGACGTCGGTGAGCCCGAGTGAGACATATATCGATTTTGGCTCGTGCGACTCGCATCGCCGGTCAAGCGAAGCAGCGCGTAACTCTCCGAACTCGTTACGCAGTAGCGTGTAAGATGCGCCCGCAAGCACGCGGCAATGCTGCGGGACTAATCCAGCATACTCGTCGGCGCTTCGGCCTAGCGTCATGTCGACGAGAAGGTCGCAATCGTGTGGGCGCCCGGGTGCGTCGTCGATCACGAGGATTGGACACCCAAGCAGGCGCAGCGAGCACTCAAATGTTTCGCCGAGCCGGTAGGAGTCGACGACGACGAGATCAATCCGCATCTCGGCAAACTTGCCGTCTGCGAGGGCCGTGTTCCAGTCATGCTGATCAGCCTCAAGCCAAAGAATGCCGGAGCGCGTCAGCGCGGGTACTGTATTGACGGTTTCGGCGGAGCAAACGAATAGAACGTCGGCACCGCGCCGCTGCATTTCGGCAGCCAGTGTGAGGCAGCGCATGACGTGGCCGCCGCCTGTGGCGAAATCGGCGTCGGCTCGGAGAACAATCAGCATCACAATGTGGCGTTTGAGCGGGGGGCGACGATTGCGGTAGTATAAGCCAACTGATCCTCCGATCAAAACTGAACCCACAACAGTACAGCCAGGCGACCGTCGGAAGGTCTTTGGGATCTGCTGTTGATTTTTGCGGCGCGGCGTGAATTTGCCGGGATTGTCTATCTTTGGTCGTTCGGTGGGCAATGTGCTGCTCTCGAGGCCCTCGCTGCGATTTTTCTGTTCTCCGCTCGAACGGCTCAACGACGCACTGCAAATCCACGCTGACATTCGTGGGTCGTGAGGCTTGAGCGCAATTACAGCAGACATGCGCTTGCGAAGCGTTCATTCCTGCTTCAAGGGAGGGGGCGTAATGTACCAGAGCAGGAACAATACGAGGACCCCGTGGGTCACTAGCGTCACGGTCAATGGTACGTTGAGGAAAATCTGCGGCAAAACAGCTGCGGACGTAAGGACGAGGCGCGGCGGCAGTCCGGCGGACACACGGTTACCCAACGCCAACACGAGTCCGCCGACGAAGGCTGTGAGGGGCGCGAGCCAGGGACCCACCGACGCGATCCCCTCTGTAGCAAACAGCGAGGCGTTGAAAGATCCCCCAATTCCGAAAGCCTTGTAGATCTCAACTCCGAGCGGTTCGCGATAAGGGCAGGTGGCAAGGGCTTTCAAGAAGGAGATTTGGCAGAACAAAGTGAGTTCATTTTTGGAGAAGAACTCGTTGTAGTAATCCATGGCCAGCGATGGAAATGTCATCATCCGGAAATTGATCAACGCGAAATATGACGCCGTCTCCGGCCTCTGCAATATCCCGAGTTTCGACAGGATGATCAGCAAAACGCCAATCGCTGCGGGGACCAGCAGGGAAAGGATGGCTACCAATCGAGCTTCGATGAACCGGGCCGATAACGCGATCAGGCCGATCCAACCTGTACTGAAAAGGGCGACCTTGCTTAGGGTAATAGGATAGAAGAGGAACAGAAGTCCCAGCGCCGCCGCAGCCCGTCCGCCCTTGCGGTATTCAACAAAGCAGGCGAAGACGAACGGAAGCAGGGCGCTCGCTGTGATCCTCAGAAGATAGTCGAGGAGCTTAGGGAACTTCAGTGTGTCGCGCGCGAGGTAGATGTCGGCGTCCAGCGTAATCAGGCGTAGCAGTTGGGCAAGGTCGAAATTGTACGCCGCGCCGGCGACTAGCGTCGCTCCCGCCAATAACAATATCGAATCGAGAATACGATTGAAGGTCGCGTGAGAAGGCGTCCAGAGTTGTCTTAGATGTGATTTCAGAAATAGGGCTGGTAGGAAAAGTGCGACTGCAGAAGCGTACGCTGAAATACCTGCGAGCCAATGGTCGTAATGAAATTCCGAAAAACAATTCAGCCAAAGATAGCCCCCGATCATAGAGAAGAAGGGGAAGCCGATGAAATAGCCGAAGCTGAATTCAGAAGAAACGAAAACAGCGGACACCAGCGAGTATGCTGTCACGACCGCGAGCGCGTGTGGTAGAACATCCCAGCGAAAATTGACGTGATACTGAGGATATAGCTCTGAAACGAAGACCAGCGCGAGACAGCTGACGAACAAATGAAGGCAGATCAGTATTCCAAATCGAATCTTATGCATAGTGTGCTGGCTTCGAGCCACTTCCCCGGTCTCCGCGCGACGTCGTACTTGAGTTGGCAGATTTCGACAAGCGGAGTGCCAATCCGTTCGCCCGAGATGGGGGCTCGAGCCGCGATGTGCTATGTCGCCACTTCGTTCGTAGCTCGATCGTTCGGGCCGGGCGTGTGAGTGGTGCGCCCCACTGGGCCTCCACAGCACCTCCTTCGGGCGACAAAAGGTCAGTCTGCTGGTCCCAGCGACCGGGACGAGGCCGCGTGGAGCATCTTTTGATCATGATGGCGTCCTCAATGGGGATCGCAGCTACGTTTTTTCGACCCTCGCGGGGCGTTTTTTTAGCTGCGATGGCCTCAATTGATCGGTGCATGAGAACCCTCCACAGGCTGCGCCTCGACGATGCCAGCTGCCGATTTGGCATGTTAGGGCGGCGAAAAGACGTCTTCTGTTGCATCCATGCTACATGCCCGCCATCCGCTATAAGCCGGAACGTCGCGCAAGACCGGCTAAGGGTGATTTACTTTGCCGCAAGTTGCTATAGAAGGCGGATTTCGTAGGTAGCACGTATGTATGTGATCGGAATCAGCTCTGGTATAAAGCACGGGCATCATGACGGGGCGGCCGTCTTGCTGCGCGACGGCGAGCTGATCGCGGCAGCCGAGGAGGAGCGTTTCACGCTGGCCAAGCATGCGCGCGGCGAGCTGCCGCGCGGCGCGATCGGCTTCTGCCTGAAGCAGGCCGGCATCACCATGCGCGACGTCGACTGGATCTGCTCGCCGCTGAAGACCTACACGAACTACACGCAGCGCCTCACCGAATATTTCAGATACCAGTTCGGTCACTGCCCGAAGATCGAGCTCTACGACCATCACCTTTGTCACGCCGCGAGCTCGTTCTACGGATCCGGTTTTTCCGAGGCGACCGTCGCCTGCTTCGATTTCTCCGGCGATTCCAGCTCCGGCCTTGTCGCCCATGCTCGCGGTAACGACTTCCGCGTCCTGACGCGGTTCGGCCGCAACAACAGTCTCGGACTCTATTACGGGATGCTGACCCAGTATCTCGGCTATCAGATGACCAATGACGAGTACAAGGTCATGGGCCTGTCGTCCTATGGCAGCCCCGACTATCTCGACAAGTTTGCGAAGCTGTTGCGCCCGGCCGGCATCAACTACGAACTCGATCCCGAGCTCGACAAGCGCAGGCGCGATGCCGAAATCTTCACCAGCGATTTCTCGACGCGGCAGGAGCGCATCTTCACCGAGAAGATGGAGGAGATTCTGGGGCCGCGGCGGCTGCGTGGTGCGCCGCTCGACCAGCGGCTGACCAACATCGCAGCGAGCGGCCAGAAGCAGCTCGAGATCGTCACCACCGAGGTGATCCGTTCCGCGATCGCCGAGACCGGTTGTGGCGACGTCTGCATCGCCGGTGGCGTCGGCCTGAACTGCAAAATGAACATGGAGATCGCGGCGGAGCCGTCCGTGAAGCGTCTCTACGTTCCGCCGGTGCCGCATGATGCAGGCGTAGCGCTGGGGGCCGCGATGATGAAATGCGCGGAGGCTGGCCACACGATCGCGCCGCTGACCCACGCCTATTGGGGACCGGAATATTCCAACGACACGATCAAGGAGACGCTGGACAAGATCGGCGCGCGGTTCGAGCTGCTCGACGATCCCGTGTCGCGCTGCGTCACCGACCTGACGGAGCAGAAGACGGTGGGCTGGTTTCAGGGGCGGATGGAGTATGGTCCGCGCGCCCTCGGCAACCGCTCGATCCTCGCTGATCCCCGCCACGCGGGCATGAAGGACCGCATCAACCTCACCATCAAATATCGCGAGGAATTCCGCCCGTTCTGCCCGTCGGTGTTGTACGAGCGCCAAGCCGAGTATTTCGAGGACACGTTCGATGCGCCCTTCATGGTGGTGACATTTCCGGTCAATGGAAAAGTTGCCGAGACCATGCCCGCGGTGGTCCACGTCGACGACACCGCGCGCATCCAGAGCGTCCACGCTGACAGCAATCCGCTCTACAGCCGCCTGATCGGCGAATTCGCAAAAGCGACCTCGTTGCCGGTTCTGATCAACACCAGCCTCAATATCAACGAGCAGCCGACGGTTAATGCACCGCTCGAGGCGCTGCATACCTACTTTTGCTCCGGCCTTGATGTCATCTATTTGGGGAACTATCGACTATCGAAGTAAACATTCGCCCGGGCAAATTCGATTTTTCTAAGATGTTATCCGGCAGACGCCTAATTGAGGTAGGGCTGTCGGCGAGGCACTTTATTGCTAAGGCAGCGCACGGCTGACCGGCCATTAGGCGTCCTGAGCCAACAATGCAAGCCGCAGGCCCTCATCGAGCGTCACCTGCGGTTGCCAGCCCGTCGCGATCGCCTTGGAGACTTTGAGCTCAAGCGAGCCAATCAGGCTGTCATGCGTATCCTGCCGACCGATCACGCCAAGTAGCACGGTGAGCACTTCCAGCCGCACGCTAAACAGCCGCGGTTTCTTGCCGGACGCTATGGCTAAGCGCTCGATGAATTCGGGCGTCGAGACCTGCTCCCGGTCGGCCAAGAGAAAGATTTCGAAATTACTCTCCGGATCGCGATGGGCAAGCCGTCGCAGGATAAACGATGTGAGATTCTGGACCGCGAGGAAGGCGCGATGATTGCGGATCGCCGCAAAAGGCAATGGCAGTCCCAAATCCACCGCTCGCTTGAGCAGCGCAAAATTGCCCTTGGCGCCCGCGCCATAAACCAGCGGCGGCCTGATCACCGAGATATTCATGGTGCTGTCGCGCGCCAGCGTCCTCAGCCCCGCCTCGGCCGCCGCCTTGGACATACCATAGAGGCCGCGTGGCGTGAGGATGTCGTCTTCGCTGAACGGCGCACGGCCGTCATTGCTGCGGCCATGCACGAGAACCGTGCTGACGAAGATGAAGTGTCGCACGCCGTCCGTCGCTGCACTGCGCGCCAGGTGCAGCGTGCCGGCGACGTTGACATTGCGGTAGATCTGGACTGCATATTCCTCGTGCTTGTGATGCACGCGGGCGGCGAGATGCACTACGCAATCGATACCTTCAAGCGCGGCTGACCAATCGGTGTCGGGGCCGATCGTCTCGATTACGACGTCGTCGTCCATGCCTTCCGAGCTGAGGACCGCGCGACGGACCGACCATCTTTCGCGTTTTTAGCGCGGAGGCCACATGGCGTCCGATGAAACCGTTCGCTCCAGTCACTAGTACGCGTGGATTACCTTCGCTAGTAAGCAATGCGTCACTCATTTTTGGTCAGCCGCATCGTGGATCGTGCCCGGGCGGAGTGGATCGTCAGTCGCCGCGCGTTGAGAAAAGCGTCTAGAGCGCCGCATGGTGCTAAGCGGCTAGTCATCTGGAACGCAAGTTCGCCACATTAGTTGATAGCTCGAATCTCTACAGAGGAGAGAGCTCGTGGCGAATGCAGGTGAACGAGGCCGGCCGATCGCGCCGTTGGTGCTTAGTCCGCAGGAGCGGGCGTACTTGGAGAGGCAAGTTCGTCGTCATCGCGTTGCCCGATCGCTATCTGAGCGCTGCCGCGCGATCCTGCGGTGTGCGGATGGCTTGCCAAGCAAGTCCGTGGCTGCCGAACTCGGCCTCCACGAACACACCGTTGGCAAGTGGCGTCGCCGATTTTTGAAGGATCGCTGTGATGGCCTGCTTGACGAGGCCCGCCCTGGCCGCCCTCGAACCATCAACGACGATCAGGTTGCTGAGGTAATTGAGCGGACATTGCGTACAACGCCACCCGACGCGACGCACTGGTCGATCCGCTCAATGGCTGGGGAAACTGGCTTTTCCCACACCACGATCCGCCGAATGTGGATGGCGTTCGGCCTGCAGCCGCACCGCAGCCAGACATTCAAGCTGTCGAGCGACCCGCTGTTCGTCGACAAGGTCCGCGATATCGTCGGCCTTTACCTGTCCCCACCGAACCGAGCCCTTGTCCTCAGTATCGATGAGAAAAGCCAGATCCAGGCCCTGGATCGCGAGCAGCCGGTCCTGCCGATGATGCCGGGCGTACCGGAACGGCGCACGCACAGTTATGTGCGGCATGGTACGACCTCGCTGTTTGCCGCGCTCGATGTCGCCTCGGGGTTCGTCATCGGCAAATGCTATAAGCGGCACCGGGCAGTCGAGTTCTTGAAGTTTTTAAAAGGGATCGATGCTCAAGTTCCTGAAGGCCTCGATGTCCATCTCGTCATGGACAACTACGCCACCCACAAAACACCTAAGATCAAAGCGTGGCTCGCCCGTCGGCCGCACTATCATGTCCACTTCACGCCGACTTCCGCGTCATGGATCAATCAGGTCGAGCGCTGGTTCGCTGAACTCACCAGAAAACAGATCCAGCGAGGTGTTCACACCTCCGTCAGGCAGCTCGAGGCCGACATCCGTACCTTCATCGACCTGCACAACAGAAAACCGAAGCCATTCAAATGGACCAAGTCCGCAGACCAGATTTTGGCTTCCGTCAAACGCTTCTGCTATAAAGCTCAGCGGACTTTATGTGGCGAACTTTAGATTCACGTGACTAGAATATCTTGAAGGCGCTGAACGCGAAGTAGTACGACAGGAGTCTAGCACCCGGGCGGCAAAGTTCGAAGATGCCTTCGTCGTTTCGGGGAAGGGGACCGGATGACGGCGGTCAGGGTCTTGTCTGGGTTTACTAGCTCGGCCAGGGCTCGGGCCAGGCCGCTGCGATGGTCCCTATGCCGGTCACTGGATTGGTGCATGGAACACCTCCGCGATGTGGGCCTCGAAGCTGATCGCCCCTGACTAGGAGCGCTTGGCCTGATCCCCCGGCCAGTTGCCTCCTTGGCATCCTCCGGCATGAGCTACGGACCTATTCCCTATGAACCGAAACGGGTTGAGAAGTGGCACCAACTGTCCGAAAACAATGGTGCGAGTTCGGTGCGTTAGGAACCAAGAGGATTTTATGTGTCCCGCTGTTTTCTTTGATCGTGATGGTGTCCTCATCGAGGATGACGGCTATGCTTTTGATCCGCACAAAATTCGGTGGGTCGCGGGTGCCCTCGAGGCTGTCAAGGCGGTTAATGAAGCCGGTTATTTCGCTTTTGTTGTGACGAACCAATCGGGAATTGCCAGAGGTTTCTACGAGGAGTGCCATGTTAGAAGTCTGCACGAATGGATGTCGAATGAGCTCGCCAGTGTGGGCGCGCAAATCGATGCCTTCGAATTTTGTCCACACCATCCCGATGCCCAGATTGCGCGATACCGAGTCCTGTGCAGCTGCCGCAAGCCGCAACCTGGAATGATCAATGCTTTGCTTAAGAGGTATCCGGTGAGCGTGAGCGATAGCTTCATGATAGGTGACAAGCAAAGCGATCTTGATGCTGCGAAAGCGGCCGGTATTCAGGCCTATCTGTTTGATGGGGCAAACCTCAAATCTTTCATTACCCCGCTGCTGGCACAGCGAAGCCATTATCATCTCACAACGAAAAAGAGCGAATAGCGACAGGAATAACCAAGGACTGCCACGCCTCTCAGCATGATTTTTTCTCGTTGGCCGAGGGGGATGCGATCGGTTCCCCTAGCGATGGCTACGCTGTAGGATCGAGGAGGCCCGCAATCGCGTCAAAACGTCAAATCGAAGCCAACTGAGCAAACGCAGCGGAGAGTATAGGCCCTCAGACAAGCGCCGGCAAAACGAGGTCGAGATCTTCCGCAGCAACAGGCGGCGGTTCAGGTCGGCAGGCGCCCGGCCTGTGATCTGCAACGATCTACCTCCAGCCGCCTCTTTCCCAGAACTCCTCTCAGCCGGTCTGTTCTCGGGGATCTGGAGCTGATCCCGGGTGTCGCTCGTGGCTCTCCACTCATCTGCTCTGTCCGAGCGGCTCCCATGATAGTACGCTGGAGCACGATGATCTTTAGGAATTCACGAGCCGCCTTGACGTTGATGGGCATCTTGGCTGGTTTCGCGCTTATGCTGTGGCTACTTGCGAAGCTTTGGCCGGTTGTGCTTGTTCTCGGCGGTTGACCTCTCTGCGGCGCGCCGGTGCACAATTTTGATCACGTCTCCAAAGCCATCATCGTTTCTTCGCTGCTGCGGCGGCTACTAAGCTCTATGGCATCCGCCAGCAGATCCAGCGCGATCGGGAGCACGCGGCGGCCCGCGAGGCGCTTCTGACCCAGGCAGAGACTAAGCTCGCTGCGCCGCTCGGCATGGCCTCCAGCGTCTCTATGGAGGGCTGAGCCATGGCCAAGGCAAAGCAGAAGCCCTGCCGCCGGCCGATTACCCGCCGCCGCAACGCCGCCAAACGGCTCCGCAGCCAGTGGGAGAGCGCCATAGGCCGATTGAGCTCGGACCGCGCCAGCTCGTCGCGGCACATCAGCAGGTGCCTCCTGTGGCTCTCAATCGAGTGGCAACTGGAAGCGCCGCCCAAGATCGGCCCGACCCCCTCGGAGGCGCTAGCCGACTACTGCAATCGCCATCGCATCAGCTACGGCTGGATGTTGGGCGGCTGCCTCCATGGCCTCAAGCGGATGGTCGACGAACGCCGCGGCCGGGAGGCCGCAGTCATCCGCACCGAAAACATCGCGGCGAGATATGCTCAGCTCTCGCCTGGGGACCAAGCGATCGTCACGGCAGAGCTCCGGCGCATCTTGGCCGAGCGCGACCAATGAAGCCCCGCCGTCGACTGCACCGGAAGCGCACCCGGCAGCGGCCAACATTCGGGTTGTCTTACGCCGGCTGACAAGAGCGACCTAGATCGGTAGGCTGGTCTTCGACATCCAGCTTACCGGTTCTGATGATGAGGGTATTGGCGGTCGTCGCCTTGCTACTACTGCCAACCAATCCGCTCCGCGCCGGGGCCACCATCGTGGGGGCCGGTTCGCAGTCGTGCTCGGCTTGGACGAACAGAACCAAGAATGCGGTAGTAAAGGGCGCTTTCGAATCCTGGGTTGTAGGCTTCATCAGTGGTCTGAATGTTAGCGGCGATAGAGAAATTGTCGGAGGCGGTGACTTTACAGCGATAATTGCTTGGATGGATCAGCGCTGTCGATCTCGTCCGACCGACCAAATTGGAATTGCAGCCCTAGATCTCGCGATGGAATTAGCTGGCAATGCAGCGAAGCGCTGACCCGCCCGTTCACGCTGGCGGGCCTTTCGTTGGGAAATTTACGAGGGGCAGTCCGCGGTGGGCTTGGCGCTGCAAGGACTCGATAGCCCTACGGTAATCCTCGGCAACCTTGAGAAGACCCTCACGCTCAAGATCGAGGGAAGCGATAGCCGCGTGTTCTCTGCAAGCGCGCTCGAGCCTGCGGAATTCCCTTAATTCCCGGCTCAACGCTACCTCCTCAAACCCGAGAGACATGATAAGCGACGGCAAACTAGACTTCGGTAACGGGAATGTACCAAATTGCCGAAAGTTCCCGCAATATCAAATGTCAACCTACAGGCGAAGCTCACCCGCACTTGTGGTTCTTGGCGTGCAGTGCAGCACGATCGCCAGTCATCTCTTCGACGTAGTCGTCGATGGCCTTCATCAGCTTCTCTCGATCCGCGCGGAGATCCTTCCTGCCGAAGATGAGCTAGTGACGAAGCCGGCCCAGCTCGGCCAAATCGGCTGCTATGGCGTCGGCCCGCGCTTCTTCAGCGCGCTGACGCATGCGCTCTTGGTGCCAAGCCCTGGCGGCCGCTCGGTTCTCTGCCTTCGCATGACGGCATCGAACCGCGGCGCCGGCCGGAGTCAAATTATCGATTCCTAGCGGCGCAGAGCGCGGGCGAGCTACTGCCCGTCGTGGATGTGGACAACACCGGCTGCTCTTGACGGGTGACCGCCGGCCGGAGTCTCATCCCGGCTATGGGGCGACATCAGCACGAAATCGAAGATCTCGCGCATGGAGCGCATCTGCTTGGAGCTGGCCGAGGAAAGCGCCCCGCCCTTGAAGCGCGCCGGTCTGCTCGAAGTGACAGCCAGCTACAGGACGAAGTTGGCAGCCCAGTCCCGCTACGGCAGTGCCTTACCCAAATAGGACCGAATCGGTTCTATTTGCCTTGTGGGCTGAATTGTGGGCTGGAAGGCCACCGAATCTAAAAACACGGGAAAATATTGACATGCTGGCGGAGACGGAGGGCTGGCCGCGCTCGACCGCTACATGCGGCGTGCATATGCGAAGCGCAGGCTGCCGTCGGGTTAGTATTATGTGGCGTCAGTTTTTTGCGTTTCATCTCAATTGATCAGCGGTATCAACGCAAAAATTGGGTTCGTTCTGCGCATCGTGCTACCGCTCGTCCGCGATCACCTTGCCGTCGTTCGGCAGCGCGCCCGGGCTGACCAGTTCGACATTGCCGCCGAGTTTCGTCACCGCGCGCAAGGTGCCTGCAATTTCCTCGCGCAGGGCGTCGCTCGCGGCCGCAGTTTCCGCTCGCAGCGTCATCGCATCGGCCTCGCCCTGGCGCATGACGACGAGGCGCAGGCGGCCGAGCGCGGCATGGCGCTTGCCGATCTCGGCGACCTGCTCCGGTCGGACGAACATGCCCTTGATCTTGGTGGTCTGATCGGCGCGGCCCATCCAGCCCTTGATGCGCATGTTGGTGCGGCCGCATTTGCTTGGGCCCGGCAGCGCTGCCGTGAGATCGCCGAGCGTGAGGCGAATCCAGGGATGGTGCGGATCGAGCGAGGTCACCACGATCTCGCCGACGTCGCCCGGCGCGACGGGATCGCCAGTGCCGGGATTGACGATCTCCATGATCAGATCCTCGTTCACGACCATGCCCTCACGCGCCTCGGTCTCGAAGGCGATGAGGCCGAGGTCGGCGGTGCCGAAAGCCTGGTAGGCGTCGATGCCGCGTGACTTGATTTCGGCCTGGAGCGAGGGCGGGAAGGCCGCACCCGAGACCAGCGCACGCTTGATCGAGGAGATGTCGCGCCCCGAGCTTGCTGCGGCATCGAGCAGAATCTTCAGAAAGTCCGGCGTGCCGCTGTAGCCGACCGGACGGTAGGCCTCGATCAGTTCGAATTGCTGTTCGGTATTGCCGGGGCCGGCCGGGATCACCGCGCAGCCGAGCGCGCGCGCCGAGGCATCGAAGATGAAGCCGCCGGGGGTGAGGTGGTAGCTGAAGGTGTTGAGCACGATGTCATCGGGGCGGAACCCGGCCGCGAACAGCGCCCGCGCACCGCGCCAGGGATCGGCCTGCCGCCCTTCAGGCTCGAAGATCGGACCGGGAGAGGTGAAGAGGCGGGCGAACGATCCCGGGGCTGCCGGCACGAAGCCGCCGAAGGGCGCTGAGGCCTTGTGCAGGGCCGGCAGCTCCGACTTGCGGAGCACCGGCAGGCCCGCCAGCGCCGCCCTGGAGGTCACGGCGGCCGGATCTATGCCCTTCAGCCGCTTGGCGTAGGCGGGCGCGGCCATCGCGCCGCGCAGCACGTCCGGCAGGCGGGAGAACAGCTCCGCCTCGCGCACGGCCGGTTCGCGCGTCTCGCGGGCGTCGTAATGGGCGGTCATGGCTGGTCTTTCCGGGTTGGCATCCGTTGCACGCCGCCGCCGGCATGGGTATCAGACGGCCAGGGTCGAGGCGTGGAGAGGACGCGATGGCGGACGAAGGCATCATTTCGGCGGACGAGGCGGCGGACGTCGTCGCGCGCCTGAAGCGCCGCATGATCGACGAGGCGCTGCCGCTGTGGTCGTCCGTCGGCTGGGACGATGCGGCAGGCGGTTTCGTCGACCGGCTGCACCGTGACGGCACGGCCGACACGGCCGCACCGCGGCGCGTGCTCGTGCAGGCGCGCCAGATCTATTGTTACGCCAAGGCGGCGCAGATGGGCTGGTACCCTGGGGGGCGCGCCATCGCGCTGAAGGGGCTGGAGCATCTGCTCAGCAAAGCGAAGGCGCCCGACGGCCGGTCTGGCTACGTGCACCGGCTGACGCCGGACGGCGCCGTGCTGGACGGCCGACGCGATGCTTACGACCACGCCTTCATCCTGTTTGCGCTCGCGGCCGTCTACGGGCTCGACCAGGATGCGCAAATTCGCGCCGAGATCGATGCGCTGCTCGCCTTCCTCGACGGCCATCTGCGCTCGCCGCATGGCGGCGTGCATGAAGGCCTGCCGGTCTCGCTGCCGCGCCGGCAGAACCCGCACATGCATCTGTTCGAGGCGATGATCGCGTGCTTCGATGCGACCCACGATCTGTCGTTCCAGAACCGCGCCGGCGAGTTCTTCGCGCTGTTCCTCGCCAATCTCTACGACAAGCAGAAGCGGATCCTGACGGAGTATTTCGAGGAGGACTGGTCCAAGATCGAGCCCGTCAGTGTCGAGCCCGGCCATCAGGCCGAGTGGGTCTGGCTGCTGAAAGGGTTTGAACGCATCACGGGTTGCCCGACCGGACAGCGTCGCGCCGAACTGCTCGCGACCGCGCTGCGCTATCGCGACGAGGCCACGGGGTGCCTGGTCGACGAGGGCGATGCCAGCGGCAACATCCGTCGCAGCACGCGCCGGCTGTGGCCGCAGACCGAGATGGCCAAGGCGTGGATCGCGCAGGCCGAGTCCGGCGAGGTGGGCGCTGCGGACGAGGCGCGCGCGGCGCTGGTGCGGCTCGAACGGCATTATCTCAGCCATCCCGTGAAGGGCGGCTGGTACGACCAGTTCGATCGCGACGGCAAATCGCTGGTCGACACCATTCCTGCGTCGTCGTTCTATCATGTTCTCTGCGCAGTCACGGAAGCGGAGAAGGTGCTGAGCTGAATTTCACAGCCACCGTTTGCGCCGCTTGAAGCTCTTGAGGTTCTTGAAGCTCTTGCGCTGATCGCCGGCGCCGCCGAGGTAGAACTCCTTGACGTCCTCGTTGTCGCGCAGTTCGTCCGCGGTGCCGTCGAGCACGACCTTGCCCTGTTCCATGATGTAGCCGTGGCTCGCAACCGACAGCGCGGCGCGGGCGTTCTGCTCGACCAGCAGGATGGTGACGCCGAGGTCGCGGTTGATCTTCTGGATAATCGAGAACACCTCTTTCACCAGCAGCGGCGACAGGCCCATCGAGGGCTCGTCCATCAAGATCATCTTCGGGCGCGCCATCAGAGCGCGGCCGATCGCAAGCATCTGCTGCTCGCCGCCTGAGAGATAACCGGCAAGGCCGGTGCGCTCCTTCAGGCGCGGGAAATAGTTGAAGACCATGTCGAGATCGGCATCGACCTCGCGATCCCTGCGGGTGAAGGCGCCGAGCTTGAGGTTTTCGAGCGACGTCATGTCGGCGACGATGCGCCGGCCCTCCATCACCTGGAAGATGCCGCGACGCACGATCTTGTCGGGATCGATGCCGGCGATAGCGGAGCCCTCGAACAGGATCTCGCCGCGAGTGACCTCGCCGTCCTCGGTCTTGAGCAGCCCCGAGATCGCCTTCAGCGTCGTCGACTTGCCGGCACCGTTGGCCCCGAGCAGCGCCACGATCGCGCCCTTGGGCACGTCGAGGCTGAGGCCGCGCAGCACCAGGATGACGTCGTCATAGACGACCTCGATGTTGCGGACGGCGAGGAGGGGCGGCGCGGGCACGACGCTGGGGGAGGGACGCTCGATGTGAGCCGGTTCACTCATGGCTAGTTACTCTCTTGATGTCGTCACCCGCGAAGGCGGGTGACCCAGTATTCCAGAGACGCTCGACGTTCCCCGAGAGGCCGCGGCGTACTGGATCCCCCGCTTTCGCGGGGGATGACGTTCGTGCGTGTGGTGAATGCCGGGCTCACCACCCCAGCAGTTCCGGCTTGCGCGGCAGCTCGACGGTCTTGACCTTCTCGAGCTTGATCGTGCCCTTGGCCATGAGATCATTGAGGTCGCCGTCGGTCGCACCCGCGATCTTGGTGCGATAGAGGTCTACCTTCAGCGTGCCGCGGTGGTCCTTGTCGGTCCAGGTCGAGGCATTGCAGACGCCGTCCATTCCGGCCGGCACCCAGTCCTTCTTCTGGTAGAAGCCCTTGGCGACGTTCTCGCCGGTCGCCCCGCCGTTCTTGGCAGCCCAGTCGAGCGCCTCCCTCATGTAGAGCGCCGAGCAGACCGCCGCGATGTAATGCACCGGCCGGTAGACCTTGCCGGTGGGGTCGGACATCTTGGAGATCTCCATCACCGTCTTCATGCCGGGCGCATCGCCGCCCCAGCTCACTGCGGTGCGCAGCGGGAAGATCACGCCGTTGGCGGCATCGCCGGCGGTCTTGGCGGCGTTCTCGTCCATGCCCCAGACATTGCCGAGGAACTGAATCTCGACGCCGGCGGTCTTGCAAGCCTTCAGGACGGAGATGTTGGAAGCCGCGGTGTTGCCGAGATAGGCGTAGTTGGCACCCGAGGATTTCAGGCTCAGGCACTGCGCGCTGTAGTCACCCGGTGTGAGCGCGAACACCAGCGGTGGCAGCACCTCGAAGCCGAGCTCCTGCGCCATGGCTTCGCCTGCGGCCTTCGGCGCGTTCGGATAGGGGTGGTTGGCGCCCATGTGCACGAACTTCGGCTTGCCGGGCTTGCCCTTGGCCTTCCAGTCCTCGGCCGCCCACATCAGCATCGCGCGCAGCGAGTCCGAATAGCTCGGGCCGTAGAAGAAATTGTAGGGCGCGGGCTTGGCCTTGCCGCTGACGCCTTCGGGATCGGTGAGGGCTGCGGCATAGGAGCCGGAGAGGTCGGGGATCTTGTCCTGGGCGAGGAAGCCGGTCAGCGCTTCGGTGTCTGCGGTGCCCCAGCCCATGATCGCGGCGACCTTCGAGTCCGGCGCCGACCATTTCTTGTAGAGCGCGATCGCGCGCGGCACCTGGTAGCCGTAATCGTTGGTATCGACGCTGAGCTGCTTGCCGCCGACGCCGCCGTTCTTGTTGACCCAGGCGAAGGTGTCGGCGACGGCCTGGCCGTAGGGCGTGCCGACGTCGGAGGTGCCGCCGGAATAATCGGCGAGATGGCCGATCGCGATCTGCGCCTGCGCGCCGGCCGAGAATGCGGCGATCGCCAGCGCGAGCGATGCAGTGCTCAAAAGGGATTTTGTCTTCATTGGTTGCCTCCTCCTTGTTTATTAGTTGATTAGCGAGTTGCCCGTGCTCAATGCGAGAACGGGTAGAGTTTCCAGTAGGCCTTGATCTGCCGCCAGCGATGCGCGAGCCCGTCCGGCTCGAACATCAGGAACGCGATGATGATCACTCCGATCGCGATCTCGCGCAGGAAGGTGATGTTAGTGTTGAGGGACAGCGCCTTGTCGATCGCGCCGCCCTTCAGGTAGAGGCTGATGAATTCCATCGTCTCAGGCAGCAGCACCACGAAGGCCGTGCCCATCAGCGTGCCCATGATCGAACCGGTGCCGCCGATGATGATCATGGCGAGGAACAGGATCGAGCGCTCGATGCCGAAACCCTCCTGCGAGACCACGAGCTGGTAATGCGCATAGAGCGCGCCGGCGATGCCGGCGAAGAAGGCGGCGAGGCCAAACGACAGCGTGCGGTATTTGGTGAGGTTGATGCCCATGATCTCGGCGGAGAGATAATGGTCGCGGATCGCCACCAGCGCACGGCCGTCGCGTGTGCGCATCAGATTGGTGACGAGGACGTAGCTCGCGACTACATAGGCCAGCACGACATAGAAATATTGCCTGTCGCCGCGCAGCGTGAAGCCGAAGATCGAGAACGGATTGGCGCTGGCCGGCACCGAGCCGCCGGTGAACCACTCCGCGCGAGAGAAGAAGTCGAGCAGGATATATTGCGCCGCCAACGTTGCGATGACGAGGTAGAGCCCCTTCAGTCGCGCCGCCGGGATGCCGAAGATCAGCCCGACCAGCGCGGTGACGACGCCCGCGAGCGGGATCGCGAAGAACACCGGGATCGGCGCGTTGTTGGAGATGTAGGCCGAGGTGAAGGCGCCGAGCAGGAAAAAAGCGGCATGGCCGATCGAGATCTGGCCGGTGAAGCCCACCAGGATGTTGAGGCCGAGCGCCGCGATCGAGAAGATGCCGATCTGGATCAGGATGCTGAGCCAGTACCCGCCAAAGAATTGCGGCACGAGGCCGAGCAACAGCACGCCGATGACCGCAAAGTTGCGGCTGGTCGTGGTCGGGAAGATCGTGGTGTCCGCCGCGTAGGAGGTGCGGAAATCACCAGCAGGGATGAGGGCAGGACCGGCCATGGATCAGATCCGCTCGATGTCGTGAGTGCCGAACAAGCCGTAGGGCTTGATCATCAGCACGATGATGAGGACGTAGAACGGTGCTATCTCATAGAGATTGCCCCAGTGCAGATACTCGCTGTCGACATATTGCGCGATGTTCTCGAGCAAACCGATGATGATGCCGCCGAGCACGGCGCCGCCGACGGAATCGAGCCCGCCGAGGATCGCCGCCGGGAACACCTTGATGCCGTAGGCCGCAAGTCCCGAGGACACGCCGTTGACGACGGCGACCACCACGCCCGCGACCGCCGACACTGTCGCGGAGATCGCCCAGGCCATCGCGAACACGCTCTTGACGGAGATGCCGAGCGACTGCGCGACCTGTTGGTTGAACGCGGTGGCGCGCATGGCGAGGCCGTACTTCGAGGCACGGAAGAACCAGGCCATGCCGATCATCATGGCGACCGAGACCACGAGGCTCATGACATAGACGGTCTGGATCTGAAGCCCGAGCAGGCTGACCGACTGGCTCTCGAACACGCGCGGGAACGGTTGCGGATTGACGCCGAATATCCATTTGAGCGTGGCCTGGAGCACGGTCGAGAGGCCGATCGTCACCATGATCACCGAGATGATGGGTTCGCCGATCATCGGTCTCAGGATCAGCACCTGGATCGCGATGCCGAATACGAACATGAACACCAGCGTCATCGGCATGCCGATCCAGAACGGCACCTGGTACTTCGCAAGCAGCGCCCAGCACACCCAGGCGCCGACCAGCAGCAGCTCGCCTTGCGCGAAGTTGACGACCTGCGTCGCCTTGTAGATCAGCACGAACGACATCGCGACCACGCCATAGAGCGTGCCGACCACGAGGCCGTTGACCAGGAGCTGGATGAGGAAGGCGGTGTTCATGTCGATGCCCGCGCAAAATGCAGAAGCGATGACGGTGCACCCTCTCCCCTTGTGGGAGAGGGTGGCTTCGCGAAGCGAAGCCGGGTGAGGGGGTCTTTCGGCAGCGACGGTGCTGAGAGGGGACCCCTCACCCGGGTGAGGGTGTGGCCAGCGGCGGAGATGCCCTCTCCCACAGGGGCAGAGGGCGCATCGGCTGGCAGCGCGGTCTCGGTTCGAAGCAGGCTCACTCCGCGGCCTCCGCCATATGCCCATGCCCGCCGAGATCCACCACGCGCAGCGTCGTTCGCACGCGCTGCGTGGTGCCGTCCTGGAAGCGGATCACGGTGTCGACGGGGATGTCGGCATCACCGCGGTAGATCGCGTTGATGATACCCTCGTACTTCTCGTTGATGACGCTGCGGCGCACCTTTCGGGTGCGGGTGAGCTCGCCGTCGTCGGCGTCCAGCTCCTTGTAGAGCAGCAGGAAGCGCGAGATGCGCTGCGCCGGCGGCAATGTGGCGTTGACGGTCTCGACTTCCTTCTTGAGCAGCGCATAGACCTCGGGGCGCGAGGCGAGGTCGCTGTAGGTCGTGAACGAGAGCCGGCTCTTCTCCGCCCATTTCGAGATGATGGAGTAACGGATGCAGATCATCGCCGCGAGCGCGTCGCGGCCGGCCCCTAACACCACGGCCTCCGCGATATAGGGCGAGAACTTCAGCTTGTTCTCGATGAACTGCGGCGAGAAGCGCTCGCCGCGCGAGGTCTCGGCGAGGTCCTTGATGCGGTCGATGACGACGAGCTGGCGGTTCGCGTTGAAATAGCCGGCATCGCCCGACAGCATCCAGCCGTCCCTGATGTCGGCAACGCTTGCCTCGGGGCTCTTGTAGTAGCCGAGAAACATGTTGGGGTGCCGCACCACGATCTCGCCGACGCCGTGGACGTCGGCATTGTCGATGCGGATCTCGACGCTGTCGGCCATCGGCACGCCTGTCGTGTCGGGGTCGACCTTGCCCTCGGGATGCAGTGTGTAGGCCCCTAACAGTTCGGTCTGGCCGTAGAGCGTGCGCAGCGGCACGCCCATGGCCTGGAAGAACTTGAAGGTATCAGGGCCGAGTGCTGCGCCGCCGGTCGCGGCCGAACGCAGGCGGGTAAAGCCGAGGCGGTCGCGGAGCGCGCGGAACAGGATTGCGTCGGCAAAGCTCGAACGTTTGCCGTCCGCGAGCGCGGCGAGTCCGCTTTTCATGCCGATGTCGAACAGGCGCTGCTTGAACGGCGTTGCGTCCATCACCTTGGCGCGGACGTCGGCGGCGATGGACTCCCAGACGCGCGGAGCAAACAGCACGAACGTCGGCGCGATTTCGCGCAGATCGTTCATCATCGTATCAGGCTCTTCGACGAAGTTGATCTTCATCCGGCACAAGAGGCCTTTGCCGAGCACATAGACCTGCTCCATGATCCACGGTAGCGGCAGCACGGAGACGTATTCGTCGTCCGGCCCCTTCGGATCGAAGGCGAGATAGGTCGCGCAATGGCCGAGCACGCGGCCGGCGGCGAGCATGGCGAGCTTCGGGTGCGAGGTGGTGCCCGACGTTGTGCAGAGAATCGCGACATCCTCGCCCTTGGTGGCATCGACGAGGTGATCGTAGAGCTCCGGCTCACGCGTGGCGCGGCCGCGGCCGAGCTCGGCGAACGCTTCCGCCGACATCAGTCGGGGATCGTCGTATTTCCGCATGCCGCGCGGATCGGAATAGATGATGTGCTTCAGCCGCGGCACACGCTCGGCAAGCGCGAGCAGCTTGTCGACCTGCTCTTCGTCCTCGGCGAAAACGACCTGCGCCTCGCCATAGTTGAGGAGGTAGGAGGCTTCCTCGTCCAGCACGTCGCGATAAAGCCCAAGGCTCAATCCACCGATGGCGTGGGTCGCCACTTCCGCCGCGACCCAGTCCGGCCGGTTGTCGCCGATGATGCCGATGACGTCCTCGCGTCCCAAGCCCAATTCGATGAGGCCGAGCGCAAAGTCGCGTACGCGGGTGTGGTAGTCATTCCAGGTGAAGACGCGCCAGAGCCCGAGATCCTTTTCGCGCAACGCGATCTCGTTGCCGTGCTCCCTGGCATTGAGCCGCAGCATCTTCGGATAGGTGTCGGCCTGCGCGACGCGGCCCGCGTAATCCATCATGCCGCACTCTCCTGCGCTGGCGGAGCATCGTCCGGATCGACCAGCACCTCGTCCTCCTCGCCGAGATAGGCGCGCCTGACGTGGGGATCGGCGAGCACGGCGGCCGGATCGCCCTCGGCGATCTTGCGGCCGAAATCGAGCACCATGACGCGGTGGGAGATGTCCATCACCACGCCCATGTCGTGCTCGATCATCACCACCGTCATCCCGAACTCCTCGTTGAGGTCGACGATGTAGCGCGCCATGTCCTCCTTCTCCTCGAAGTTCATGCCGGCCATCGGCTCGTCGAGGAGAATGAGGCGCGGCTCCAGCGCCATGGCACGGGCGAGCTCGACGCGTTTGCGCAGGCCGTAGGAGAGGGTGCCGGCTTGCGCCTTTCGCACCGACTGGAGATCGAGGAAGTCGATGATCTCCTCGACCTTGCGGCGGTGCTCGAGTTCTTCCTTGCGCGCGCCGGTGAGCCAGTACAGCGATCCCGTGAGGAAATTGTTCTTCAGGAGGTGATGGCGCCCGACCATGATGTTGTCGAGCACGCTCATGTGGTGGAACAGGGCGAGATTCTGGAAGGTGCGGCCGATGCCGAGGGTGGGGCGCGCGTTCGGCGTCAGCCCTGTGATGTCGCGGCCGCGGTAGAACAGCTGGCCCTCGGTCGGCTTGTAGCGACCGGAAATACAATTCACGATCGAGGTCTTGCCGGCGCCGTTGGGGCCGATGATCGAGAACAGCTCGCCGTCATTGATGGCAAAGCTGACATCGGTCAGCGCACGGACGCCGCCGAATCGCAAGGACACGCCGCGCACTTCGAGACTGGTAGCCACCAAACAAATCCCTCCCGGTGATGGCGCATTCAGCGGCGCTCTTCGTCCGTTCCTGTCGGGCGATCCTAGTACGGCCGTGCCGGTGAGGCCATGCAGCTATTGGTCTCGACCGGCGCCGCGCCACTCTTGCTCCCGATCGGGATCAAAAGCCGCATCACCCAAGGTGGTCCTCAATAGGGGAAAGCGCTATTTTGAAATGTCTCCCGCCTGACAATTCTGCGACAAAGTTTTTTCAGGCGGGAGTGGCCTTCATCTTTCGTCGGATGGTGGTCGAAGCGATCGTGTTGCAGTGCAGCAGAGAGATTGGGTGGCGAACGGTGCGGCTGGCTTCGGCATCATGATTTCAGAGGATCAACTGAAGCGGGTCGCCGCCTGGTCGCGCGAGCTCACGGAAGCGGAGATCGAGGTTGCTCGCGCCGGAATCACGGAACGGTCCTACCGCACCGGCGAGACCGTGTTCATGCGCGGCGATACGTTCGGCTATTGGGCGGGCATGGTGAGCGGCCTGGCACGGATGGGCGGGGTCTCGCGCGATGGCAAGGAGACGAGCCTTGCGGGGCTGACGGCCGGGGCCTGGTTCGGCGAGGGCAGCGTGCTCAAGAACGAGCCGCGCCGCTACGACGTGGTCGCGCTGCGCGACAGCCGCGTCGCGCTGATGGAACGCAGCGCCTTCATGTGGCTGTTCGAGAACAGCGTCGGCTTCAACCGCTTCCTGGTGCGTCAGCTCAACGAGCGGCTCGGCCAGTTCATCGGCATGCTCGAGGTCAACCGCACGCTGGATGCCACCGCACGCCTCGCGCGCAGCATCGCCTCGCTGTTCAATCCGATCCTCTATCCCGAGTCGACCGCACACCTGGAAATCACCCAGGAGGAGATCGGCGCGCTCTCCGGCATGTCACGGCAAAACGCCAACCGCGCCCTGAACCGTCTGGAGAAGGAAGGGCTGCTGCGGCTCGAATATGGCGGCGTCACCATTCTAGATGTCGAGCGGCTGCGCAGCTACGGGGACTAGCGCGCATTGGCCGGGGCATGCACCGGCCAGAGGTCGGCGCGCCATCGTACCGCGATCGCCAGCATCGCGATGAAGCCCGCGGCGGCATACAGCGAGCCCGTCGCGGAATAGCCGATGATGTCGATCAGGCTGCCGGCCGCGAGCAACCCGAGCGGCAGGCCGTAGATCACCATCATGCGGACGCCCATGACGCGGCCGCGCAGGTGCGCGCTGGCCGTTCGCATCAGGATCACGGCGGCCGAGATCATCGACATGCTCTGGGCGATGCCGGCAAGAACGAGGCAGGCCATCGCCACCGGCATGGTCCTGATCTCGACAAACACCAGCAGCATGGCGTACCAGGCCAGCGTCGCGCCGATGAGAAGACGGGCAATGCGCAGTCCGCTGACCAGGCTGAGCGTGATGGAGCCGATCAGCGAGCCCACGGCGAAGCTCGCCGAGAGATAACCGAGGCCGGTCTGGTCGGTATGAAAGATGTCCCGCGCGATGTAGGGCAATAGTCCGCCGGTGAAGGGAAAGGCGGTGAGATTGGCCAGGAAGGCGACGCACAGCGCCGCGCGCATTCCCGGGCCGTTCCAGGCATAGACGATCCCTTCCTTGAGGTCGCCCAGCAATCGCGAGACCGCGTGGCTGTTCGCCGGAAGATCGCTCGTCGTGATGGTCCTTTTCGGCCGGGTCAGGCAGAGCATGAGAAGTGCGGCCGCGAGATACAGACAGGCGATCGCCACATAAACGAGGCCGATGCCGAGGACGGCGAACAGACCTGCGCCCGTCAGCGCTCCGGCGATGCGGGCGCTGTCCTGGGTCGTGCGCGCAACGCTGATGGCGCCCACCAGTTGCTCGGCCGGCATGATCTCGGCAAGCAGCGCGCCGCGGACGCCGAGATCGGAGGGGCGGATCAGGCCCATGAGCGCGACGATGATCATCACGCTCAGCGGCGACAAATGACCGGTCAGTGCCAGAACCATGATGGTCGACGAGAGCGCCGTATAGGCAAGGCGCATCACGACCAGGAGATCGCGATGGCCCATCCGGTCGCCGATCATGCCGAGCACCGGCGCGACCAGGGTCCCGACGAACTGCAGCGACGCAAGCACGGTGAGCAGCAGCACGGAGCCCGTCTCGACCATGATGTACCAGCCGAGCACCAGCGTCTCCACTTCGAACGCCCACGAGGTGAGCAGATCGGACGGCCACTGGAAGCGATAATTGCGGATGCGGAATGGCGCGAGTGCGGAAGGTCGTGCGGATGTGCTCAAGATGCGATGACGGGTTTCACGGCGATTCCCCCTTATTCTTGTTCTTCTGTTGGCAGGGTAGCCCCGGCCATGCCTCTGTCAATTGGCGCTACCGCATGCCGCCATGCTTGCCGACGATTTGCGGTGCGCCAGTGCGCCCGCAGCATCGCTTCGTCGCCTAGCCGATACGGAGCGGATGATCAACCGCCGCTTGCTCTTCCCGTGTGACGAGCCCATGCTTGCCAGGTTCCTGGGCCCATCCGGCAGGTCCAGGAGCTCGCGCCATCGCGGCTTCCGCGAGGTCCTGACCCATGAACTGCTCCTGCTGTGGTTTAGAGGTCCAGAGCGGCTTTGCCTTCTGCCCGAAGTGCGGCACGAAGCAGCCGAACGCGTGCCCTGGCTGCGGGTTTCCATGCGCGCCGGATTTCGCCTATTGCCCGAAATGCGGTGCCTTCGTCGCTGAGGTCCCCATAGGCGGAGGGCAGGCATCGGCGCAGACGAGCCCGACGACGCTTCCGATCCGGTCCTCCTCTCCGCCGCTCGTGCCGACGGAGGAGGCTCACGCCGCATTTCGAGCTCCGTCGGACAAGATCGACAGCGAGGCGAACCGCCGCACCATCACCGTGCTGTTTGCCGACCTCAGCGGCTTCACTGCGATGAGCGAGCGGCTCGACCCCGAGGTCATGCAGACGCTTCAAAACGAATTGTTCGAGGAGTTGACGGCCGCGGTGCAAAGCTTTGGCGGCTTCGTGGACAAATTCATCGGCGATGCGCTGCTGGCTCTGTTTGGTGCGCCGGCGGCGCACGAGGACGACCCGGAGCGGGCGGTGCGCGCTGCCCTCGACATGATCGGCCGGACGGCGCGCCTCAGCGAACGCGCGAAGGCGTATGCCGGTTCACCGCTGCTGCTCCATGTCGGCATCAACACCGGGCACGTCGTCGCGGGCGGGCTCGGTGCGGGTGTTTCCAAATCCTATTCGGTGACCGGCGACACGGTGAATACCGCCCAGCGGCTACAGTCGATGGCGGCTCCGGGCGAGGTGCTGGTCGGGCCGTTGACCCACCGTCTGACGCGGCATGCGTTCTCCTATGACTCGCTTGGCGAGGTCTCGCTGAAGGGCAAGATGGGCAGCGTGCTGGTCCACCGTCTGAAGGAGCCGCTCGACACGCCCCGTGCGGCGCGCGGTCTCGACACGCTGGGCCTCAATGCGCCGTTGATCGGGCGCGACGTCGAGCTTGCGCGCCTGATCGGCAGCCTTGATCGCGCGTGCGGCGGCGCGGCTCAACTGGTGCGGCTGGTCGGTGAAGCCGGCATCGGGAAAACGCGCCTGGTCAGCGAATTCGTCGCGCGCATCCGCGACCAGGATCGATTCGCCGGCGTGGCGATCCGGCACGCGGCGTGCTCGCCGCTTGGCGAACAATCCTACGGCACTCTCGCCGCCGTGCTGCGCAGCGCCTATGGCATCGCGCAGAAGGCGGGCGCCGCGGAGGCGGAGGCGAAGGTCGCCGAAGCGCTGTCGGAGCTTGGCCTCGCGACCGACGAGGCGGACCGCCTGATGCCCCTCTATCTGCACGTCCTCGGCCTCGGCGACCCCAACGCCGTGCTCAAGCATGTCGAGCCCGAACAGCTCCGCCGGCAGATATTCTTCGCGATTCGCACCGTCTTCGAACGCCGCCTGGCACTGTCGCCACTGCTGATCATCGTCGAGGATCTGCATTGGGCCGATGCGGTGTCGCTTGAAGCGTTGCGGTTCCTGATGGACCGACTGGAGCGGACGCGGCTGATGCTGCTGTTTACGCATCGGCCGATGCTGGAACTGGACCAGTTCGGCTCGAGCAGGATCAGTCACACAACCCTCCGGCTGCCCCCGCTTGGCGACGCCGACGGACAAAGGCTGCTCGCGGCCTATTTCAGTCACGGTTGGCGTGAACCGCCGGGAGCTCTGTTCGGTCGAATCCTCGATCGCGCCGGCGGCAATCCGCTTTTCCTCGAGGAGATCATACGCGGCCTGATCGAAGCCGGCACCCTGGAGCGCGACGGCGCGCAGTGGCGGATGAAATCGGATGAAGCGGCCGCCGATATTCCGGCAAGCATTCAGGCGTTGTTGCTGGCGCGTCTCGACCGATTGCCGCATCAGGTGCGCCGCCTGGCACAGGAGGCCGCCGTGATCGGCCCGCGGTTTGATGCGGCTGCTCTCGGTGCGGCGGCAACCGAGCCGGCAAGGGTTGAAGCAGGGCTCGAGCTTCTGTGCGACGCGGAGATCATCGAGGAGATCGCGGGCGCGAACTCGATTTCGCTGCGGACCTACCGCTTCACGCAAACCATGCTTCAGGACGTGATCTATCAAAACTTGCTTCTGCAGCGCCGGATCGAGCTTCATGGACGGATCGGCGGGGCGCTCGAAAGGCTCTATGGCAACGAGCCCGAGCGCCTCGAAGATCTCATACTGCTCGGACATCACTTCAGTCTGAGCGCGAGCAAGCCGAAAGGCGCACGCTATCTGCGCGCGGCCGGCGATCGCGCTCGCGCCAGCTATGCCAATGACGATGCCATCCGTCTCTACCAACAGGCCCTCGCCGTGCTGTTGACCGGCGGCGAACGGGAGCCGGAACGTCTGGTCCTGTACGAGCGCATTGCGGACCTCTGTGCCGCGGCTGGCCGCCGGAACACGGCCGAGGAACACTATCAGAGCGCGTTGGAGGGGCACCGCGCGATTCAGGACCGGATCGGCGAAGCGCGAATTCTTCGCAAGCTTGGCCGATTGCTGTGGGACGCCGGCAAGCGGATCAAGGCAGAGACGCATTACGCCGAGGCGGCCAACCTGCTTGGAGGGACCGACGCGCCCATCGAGTGGGCGCATCTCCTGCAGGAGCGCGGCCGTCTCGCGTTCCGGACCGGCGATCACGTGGCCGCCGCAAGATGGGCAGACGAGGCGCTCGGCTATGCACGGTCCGTACCGGCGGACGCGGACGAGCAGGGCGGGCTCGAGGCGGCACGTGCCATTGCGGAGGCCCTCAACACCAAGGGCGTTGCGCTGGCGCGGCTTGGACGACACGAGGAGGCGGTACGCGAGGTGGAGCAAAGCGTTGCAGCCGCCGAAACCGCCGGCCTCCTCAACGTAGCCTGCCGCGGCTACACCAATCTCGGCGTGCTCTACACGATTGTCGACCCGGCGAAGGCCGTGGAGGTCTGCCGGCGTGGACTCGATGTCGCGCGTCGGATCGGGGATCTCGGCTTCCAGGCGCGT
The DNA here is from genome assembly GCF_054061875.1 of Bradyrhizobium sp. S3.7.6. Classification (NCBI taxonomy): domain Bacteria; kingdom Pseudomonadati; phylum Pseudomonadota; class Alphaproteobacteria; order Hyphomicrobiales; family Nitrobacteraceae; genus Bradyrhizobium; species Bradyrhizobium sp. S3.7.6. The sequence goes on from NZ_JBSSEQ010000001.1 coordinate 3,522,266, forward strand.
CTTCTTGCCAATTTTGCCGTTGCCTGTTGCACCTTCACGGACAGATGTACCGAGGAAGGGGTACCTGCTGCCGAGAAGGCGATCGAAATCGACCGCGCGCTCGATCAGCGCGAGCATCTCTCCGTGCCCTTGATCGTGCTCGGGCAAATCCATCAATGCCACTTCCGCCCCGATCTGGCCGCCCTCTGCTACAATGAGGCAATCGAGGTGGCGAACGAAACCGGCGAACCGCAGCAGCTGTTTCCATGCTATGATGGTCTTGCCACGCTGAGCCTTGATCGAGGCGACATGCCCGAGGCCGACCGATATTTCGCGCTGGCCCATGATGTCTGCGCTCGCCACGGGCTCGATCCCGCCGGGCTGATCGTGCTGCCATTTCTTGACTAGGTCATATGAAGGAGTTCAACCATGCCAGAACTTCATGTCGATGGACCGCTTCAACCGGGCGATCGCGCGCCAAACGTCGTGCTGGACGCCATCACACGCGATGGAACGATCTCGCTCCAGGATTTTCGCGGGCACAGTCCGATATTGATCGGCTTGTTTCGCGGGCTGCACTGTCCGTTCTGTCGGCGCCACATCGCGGCACAGGCGCAGCTTGACGCAGCCCTGCGCGACAAGGGTGTCGAAAGTCTCACGGTCGTGAATACGCCCATTGAGCGCGCGCGGCTCTACTTCCGCTATCATCCCTTGCCCAATCTGCTCGCCGCGTCCGACCCCGAGCGGGTCTCGCACCGCGCGTTCGGCCTGCCCACTATCGAGTTTACGGAGAACGAAACCGAGTGGCCGCGCAAGGTGGGTATGGACGTCGTCAAGAGCATGCAGGTGGATGTGCCTGGCGAAACGTCGGGGCCGATGAATCGGTTGGCGGCTTCCGAGTACCTCAACAACAAGGACGGCTACGAGATGATGGAGGCCGATCAGCGCATGGCGGCAACCGGCCAGGGCCAGCTGTTCGGCCAGTTCCTGCTCGATCGCGAGGGGATCGTGCGCTGGACCTTTACCGAGGTTCCTGAAGGTGGCCACCGCATGTTCGGGGCTCCGAGCCCTCAGGAGTTGATGTCGGCCGCCTCGCAGGTGGCAAGCTAGGCATCATCGCCTGGTGATTAACCCGCCACCTTCGGCCGTTTCTCGGCGAGCGCTGCCGCCATCGCCGAGATCAGCGGGCGCATGAAATAGTGGTCTTCCGCCGGCGCGATGTCCGTGCGCAGGCCATGCGCGGCGAGCTCTCCCGACACCGCAGGACCCACCGACGCAATCAGCGTCCGCTCCAACCCTGCGCGCAACTTCGCCTCACTGCCATGTGCCTTCGCGGCTTCCACGAGGCGGCGGACCTGGCCAAGATTGGTCAGCGCGATGGAATCGATCCGCCCCTCGGTCATGTCGTCGATGGCGGCGACGATGTTGGCATCCGCTGCCTTGGAATCGTAGGCATAAGGCAGCACGGTATCGACATCGGCGCCTTGCGCGGCAAGTGCGCCGGTCAGTGCGCTGTGGTCCTTGTCCGGATAAAGCTGAAGGCCGACGCGTCGCCCCTTCAGATCGAGCCTGCCCAGCATTTCGATCACGCCCTCGGTGGTCGGCTTCTCCGTGTTCTGCTGCGCATCGAGGGAGATCTCGCGCAACGCCTTGCCGGGCTTCGGGCCGCGGGTGAATTTTCGCGATTTGGCGAGGGCTGCGACCAGAGCCTGGTCGAGACCACGGGTCCGCGCGAGCTTCATGATCCGCCGCAGGCCTTCGCCCGTCATCAGCACGAGGTCGTCAAGGGGCTGGTCGATGGCGCGGCGAATCCAGGCCTCGACCGGGGCGGGATCGGGCGCGTCGTGAATGGTGAACATCGGGCACTGCACGACGTCGGCACCTTGCTCGGCCAGAAGCTTTGCAAACTGGGCCTCCTCGCGCGTCTCCAGGATCAGGATGCGGTAGCCGTTCAAGCGGTCGGCCATGGGTGTGCTCCGGCGGTAAATTGCAATGGTCCGTTCATCCTGACTCCGCGCTTTATGCTGACGCAAGTCTTGCGATCAAGTCTTGGGATTGGCGCGAGGGCGGGGTCCGTGATAGAGCAGGGCGCAAATCGCGGATCGTTCCGCAGTCGCTGCCCAAACCTTCATCAAGAGCCATGCCTGATCATCAATATGTCCTGACCCTGTCCTGTCCGGATCGTCCCGGCATCGTCTCGGCGGTGTCGACCTTTCTGGCCCACAACGGACAGAACATTCTCGATGCCCAGCAGTTCGACGACGTCGAGACCAAGAAGTTCTTCATGCGCGTGGTGTTCACCGCGGCCGATCTCGCCGTGGAGCTGTCGGCGCTCCAGACCGGCTTTGCCGCGATCGCGGAGCGTTTCGGCATGGAGTGGCAGATGCGTGACCGTGCAGCGCATCGCAAGGTGATGCTGCTGGTGTCGAAGTCCGACCATTGCCTGGTCGACATCCTCTATCGCTGGCGCACCGGCGAGCTGCCGATGGTCCCGACCGCAATCGTCTCCAACCATCCGCGCGAGGTCTATGCCGGGCTCGATTTCGGCGGCATCCCGTTCCACCATCTGCCTGTCACCAAGGAGACCAAGCGCGAGCAGGAGGCGCAGATCCTCGATCTCGTCGCCGAGACCGGCACCGATCTCGTCGTGCTCGCGCGCTACATGCAGATCCTGTCGGATGATCTGTCTGCCAAGCTTTCCGGCCGCTGCATCAACATCCACCACTCGTTCCTGCCGGGCTTCAAGGGCGCAAAGCCCTATCACCAGGCCCATGAGCGCGGCGTCAAGCTGATCGGTGCGACCGCCCATTACGTCACGCGCGACCTCGACGAAGGTCCGATCGTCGATCAGGACGTCGAGCGCATCAGCCACCGCGACACCCCGGAGGATCTCGTCCGCAAGGGCCGCGATATCGAGCGGCGCGTGCTGGCCCGCGCGATCCGCTACCACCTCGACGACCGCGTCATCCTCAACGGCCGCAAGACCGTGGTGTTTATGGATTAGCGAATGGTGAGTGGCGAGTAGCGCCCTCAGCGCACCGCGTTGCCGGACGCCGAGCCGGTCGCACCCTTCTGCGCCTGCTCTTCCTTCTCGCGATCGGCCGCCGGCAGCAGCCGCTTGCGTTCGCGCTCTTTCATGTAGGCGTCGTATTGCGGCGTGCCGGGCCGCGGCGGTGCGTCGGCCGGCAGGCCGCCGGCCCATTGCGGGACGTAGTCGCCCATGCCGGCGGAGAGCTTTTCGTTGACGGTGCCGCAGCCGGACAGCCCCGCGGCGAGCGCAACGAGGGTCAGGACGGAGCGGAAAAGCTTGAGCATTGTGCGCGCGAATTCAGTCGTGTTGGACGCCGGGTTAGGCTGGCGCGGGGAGAGTAGTCTTCAACAAGGTAAAATAGACTTATTCGAGGTAGGTAATTAACTACCGATTTGCCGTGAACCGCGGTGTCCGAATTCTGCAAAAGAAAGACGAAATCCTCCATCCACGCGGCCGGTCGCTTTCTAGACTGTGGCAAGGGGCACGCGACAAACTGGCTTGGTCGGCGGCAGGGCTTTTTCGTTGACAGGTCCATTTTATTTGTACAATCGTACAAATAGGAGCGGCCAGGATGGGGATGCTCGGGTTACTCCGACGTAACCACGGCATCGCTCCCTGTCGTCGGCAATCGGGACGCGCGGCTTGCGCCGAATGGTCGCCAAACGTCCGATTGACAATAAGGGCGCGAAAGACGCCATGTGGCGCGACATCGCGCGTGCGTGAGCTAAGGTTGAGCCAAGGACCGGGCACTCGGTCCGGCGCACAAGAGATCAGGAATGAAGGGGAGGGACATCTGATGTTCGAACGGAAGACGTTTTCTTATAAGGTCTCTTGGACCGCGGCAGCGGCCGCCATCGCCGGCCTTGCGGCCATCGTGCCGGCCAAGGCCGAGGACACCGTCAAGGTCGGCCTGATCCTGCCGATGACCGGCGGCCAGGCCTCGACCGGCAAGCAGATCGAGAACGCGATCAAGCTCTATATGCAGCAGAAGGGCGACACCGTCGCCGGCAAGAAGATCGAGATCATCCTCAAGGACGACGCCGCGATTCCGGACAAGACCAAGACGGCCGCGCAGGAGCTGATCGTCAACGACAAGGTCAATTTCATCGCCGGCTTCGGCGTGACGCCGGCCGCGCTCGCGGCCGCGCCGCTCGCAACCCAGGCCAAGATCCCGGAAGTCGTGATGGCGGCCGGCACCTCCATCATCACCGAGCGCTCGCCCTACATCGTGCGCACCAGCTTCACGCTGGCGCAGTCCTCGACCATCATCGCCGACTGGGCGGTGAAGAACGGCATCAAGAAGGTGGCGACGCTCACCTCCGACTACGCGCCGGGCAACGACGCACTGAACTTCTTCAAGCAGAACTTCACCGCCGGCGGCGGTGAGGTGGTCGAAGAGGTGAAGACGCCGCTCGCCAATCCCGATTTCGCGCCGTTCCTCCAGCGCATGAAGGATGCCAAGCCCGACGCGATCTTCGTGTTCGTGCCGGCCGGCCAGGGCGGCAACTTCATGAAGCAGTATGCCGAGCGTGGCCTCGACAAGGCCGGCATCAAGGTAATCGGACCGGGCGACGTCACCGACGACGACCTGCTCAACAACATGGGCGACGCCGTGCTCGGCACGGTCACCGCGCATCTGTATTCCGCGGCGCATCCCTCGCAGATGAACAAGGATTTCGTCGCGGCCTACAAGAAGGCCTACGGCAACCGTCCGGGCTTCATGGCCGTGAGCGGCTATGACGGCATCCACCTCATCTACGAGGCGCTGAAGAAGACCAATGGCGACACCGACGGCACCAAGCTGGTCGAAGCCATGAAGGGCCAGAAGTGGGAAAGCCCGCGCGGCCCGATCTCGATCGACCCCGAGACCCGCGACATCGTGCAGAACATCTACATCCGCAAGGTCGAGAAGGTCGACGGCGAGCTCTACAATGTCGAGTTCGCGACCTTCGAAGCCGTCAAGGATCTCGGTAAGACGAAGAAGTGACGCGCGAAAAGCGCGTCATCCCCGAGCGCGCTTAGCGCGCATCGGGGATCTCGACGTGATGGAAATGGATTCCGGGTTCAGCGCTGCGCGCTGCCCCGGAATGACGAGTGATTACCAGGGTTCACCCGCTTCCGATGACCTCTATCCTCACCAACCTGTTCGATGGCGTTGCCTACGGCATGCTGCTGTTCGTGCTCGCTTGCGGGCTTGCGGTCACGCTCGGCCTGATGAACTTCGTCAACCTCGCCCACGGCGCCTTTGCCATGGCCGGCGGCTATGTCTGCATGGTCCTGGTCAACCGGATGGGCTGGCCGTTCTTCGCAGCACTGCCGCTCGCCTTTGTCTCCGCAGCAGCCATCGGCATCGTGCTCGAACGAACGCTCTACCGCCATCTCTATGCGCGCAGCCATCTCGACCAGGTGCTGTTCACGATCGGTCTGACGTTCATGTCGGTCGCGGCCGTCGATTACATCCAGGGCTCATCGCGCGTCTTCATCAATTTGCCGGCTGCGCTCCAGGGCCAGTTCGACGTGTTCGGCGTCGGCATCGGCCGCTACCGGTTGATGATCATCGTGATCTGCGGCCTGCTCACCATTGCTCTCCAGATGGTGCTGGCCAAGACCCGGTTCGGCAGCCGGCTGCGCGCCGCGGTCGATGATCCCCGTGCCGCGAGCGGGCTCGGCATCAACGTGCCGCAGGTGTTCGCCTTCACCTTTGCTTTCGGCTGCGGGCTCGCCGGTCTCGGTGGTGCACTGAGCGCCGAGATCCTCGGCCTCGATCCGTATTTCCCGCTGAAGTTCATGATCTACTTCCTGATCGTGGTCACCGTCGGCGGTTCGTCCTCGATCACCGGGCCGTTCCTGGCCTCGCTCCTGCTCGGCATCGGCGACGTCGCCGGCAAATATTATGTGCCGAAGATGGGCCCCTTCGTGATCTACACCATGATGATCGTGATCCTGATCTGGCGCCCGAACGGCCTGTTCGGCCGCACCGCCGCGCGTTGAGGCCACCGATGAGCGCTTCCTCCGACGTCGGTTATCACGCCCAGCGCCAGGCGCGCTGGCACTATGGCGAAGTCGCCTTCTGGCTCGTCGTGCTGGCCTGCGGCTTCGCATTTCCCACACGCTATCTGATCATGACCGACATCCTGCGGCTGGCGCTGTTTGCGATGTCGCTCGATCTCATCCTCGGTTATGCCGGCATCGTCTCGCTCGGCCACGCCGCTTTCTTCGGCGTCGGCGCCTACGCCGCGGGGCTTCTCGCCTTGCATGGGATCATCAACGAGCCCGTGCTCGCGCTGATCGTCGCGGGCCTTGCCGCGATGGTGCTGGGGTTCGCCACCAGCTTCCTCGTGATCCGCGGCGTCGATCTGACCCGGCTGATGGTCACGCTCGGTATCGCGTTGCTGCTCGAGGCACTCGCCGAGCGCTTCTCCAACATCACCGGCGGCACCGACGGCTTGCAGGGCATCGAGATGCAGCCGATCTTCGGCGAGATCCCGTTCGACATGTTCGGCAAGACCGGCTTCTTCTACTCGCTGGCGGTGCTGTTCCTGTTGTTCCTGTTTGCTCGCCGCGTCGTGCATTCGCCGTTCGGTCTGTCGCTGCGCGCGATCAAGAACAATCCGCTGCGCGCAGCCGCCATCGGCATCCCCGTCAACCGCCGCCTGATCGCGATCTACACGCTCGCGGCGTTCTATGCCGGCGTCGCGGGCGCGCTGTTCACCCAGACCACGGCGATCGCCTCCCTCGACGTGTTCGCCTTCGAGCGTTCGGCCGATTTGATGCTGGTGCTCGTCATCGGCGGGACCGGCTATCTCTATGGCGGGCTGGTCGGCGCGGTGATCTTCCGCATGCTCCAGGAAGTGTTCTCCACCATCACCCCGCAATATTGGCAGTTCTGGATCGGTCTCGTGCTGGTCGTGATCGTGCTGGTCGGCCGCCAGCGCCTGCATCGCTGGGTGCTCTATGTGCCGAACCTGATCATCAAGCAGGTTGCCGGACGCAAGGCCGTCGTCGCCGTGCCGGAGAGCGACGCATGACCATCGCGCTCGAAACCCAAAATCTCGAAAAGCAGTTCGGCGGCCTGCGCGTGACGCGGGACCTGTCGCTCAAGATCGAGCAGGGCGCCCGCCACGCGCTGATCGGCCCGAACGGCGCCGGCAAGACCACGGTCATCAACCAGCTCACCGGCGTGCTCAAGCCGAACTCGGGCCGGATCCTGCTCGAAGGCCAGGACATTACCGATCTGCCCGTGCACAAGCGCGTGCTGCGCGGCCTGTCGCGCACCTTCCAGATCAACCAGCTCTATCCCGACCTGACCCCGCTCGAGACCATCGGCCTTGCCGTCTCCGAGCGTCTCGGCCATGGCGGCGACTGGTGGCGGCGGATGGGCACGCGGAGCGACGTCAATGGCGAGATCGCCGACCTCCTGAGGCGCTTCCATCTGCTCGACGTCATGAACGAAGAGACCGTGACGCTGCCTTACGGAAAGCAGCGCCTGCTCGAGATCGCGGTCGCGATCGCCGCCAAGCCCCGCGTGCTGCTGCTCGACGAGCCCGCCGCCGGCGTGCCCGAGAGCGAACGCCACGACATTCTTGCCGTCGTAGGCAGCCTGCCGCGCGACGTCACCGTGCTCCTGATCGAGCACGACATGGACCTCGTCTTTTCCTTCGCCGACCGCATCTCGGTATTGGTCTCGGGCGCGCTGCTCACCGAGGGGCCGCCCGACGTGGTCGCGCGCGACCCCCAGGTCAAGGCCGTCTATCTCGGCGAGGAGGCGGTCAATGTCTGACCTGCTCGCGATCGACGCACTTCGCGCCGGCTATGGCGAGGCGGTGGTGCTGTCCAACATGTCCCTGCGCCTCGCCGAGGGGCAGGTGCTTGCGCTGCTGGGCCGCAACGGGACCGGCAAGACCACGCTGATCAACTCCATCGTCGGCGTGACCCGCCGCTTCTCCGGCTCGGTCGCGCTCGCCGGCACCGATGTCACGAGCTTGCGGCCCGATCAGCGGGCGCGGGCCGGCATCGGCTGGGTGCCGCAGGAGCGCAACATCTTCCGCTCGCTGACGGTGGAAGAGAACATGACCGCGGTGGCGCAGCCCGGCCCTTGGACGGTCGAGCGGGTCTACGAGATGTTCCCGCGGCTGAAGGAGCGGCGGAGCAATTTTGGCAACCAGCTCTCCGGCGGCGAGCAGCAGATGCTGGCGATCGGCCGGGCGTTGACCCTCAACCCGAAGGTCCTGCTGCTGGACGAGCCGACGGAGGGCCTCGCCCCCATCATCGTCGAGGAGCTTCTGAAGGCGATCGGCACCATCACCCGGGCGGGCGGCATCTGCTCGATCATCGTCGAGCAGAACGCGCAAAAGATTCTGGGGCTCGCCGACCGTGTTGTGATATTGGAGCGCGGAACGATCGTCCACGACGCCCCGAGCGCCGCGCTGAAGGCCGACCCGTCGGTCCTCGAGCGCCACCTCGGCGTCGCAGGGGCGGCGGCCCACTAGAAATTCGGGAGAGACAAGACATGCAGCGAACCAAAGCCCCCTTCCGCGCCGACGAGGTCGGCAGCCTCCTGCGTCCGGCCAAGATCAAGGAAGCCCGCGTCAGGCTCGAGAAGGGCGAGATCTCGGCTGACGATCTGCGCAAGATCGAGGACATGGAGATCGAGAAGGTCGTGCACAAGCAGGCCTCGATCGGCCTGAAGCTCGCGACCGACGGCGAATTCCGCCGCTCCTGGTGGCACTTTGACTTCCTGGCCAAGCTCACCGGCTGCGAAATGTTTCACCCGGACACGGGCATCCAGTTCGCGGGCGTCGAGACGCGGCATGATGCGGTCCGCGTGATCGGCAAGCTCGATTTCCCCGACGACCATCCGATGCTGGATCACTTCCGCTTCCTGAAGAAGTCCGCCGACCAGGCCCACGTCACCGCCAAGATGACGATCCCCTCGCCGGCCGTGCTGCACTTCCGCGGCGGCCGCAAGGCAATCTCCAAGGACGTCTATCCCGATCTCGACGCGTTCTACGAAGACCTCGGCAAGACCTACCGCAAGGCCGTGAAGGCGTTTTACGATGCCGGCTGCCGCTATCTTCAGTTCGACGACACCGTGTGGGCCTATCTCTGTTCGCAGGACGAATTGAAGAAGGCGCGCGAGCGCGGCGACAATCCCGAGGGTCTCCAGCAGATCTATGCGCGCGTCATCAATTACGCGCTGGCCGAAAAGCCGGCCGACATGGTGGTGACGACGCATGTCTGCCGCGGCAATTTCCGCTCGACCTGGATTTCTTCGGGCGGCTACGAGCCCGTGGCCGAGACCATGCTGGCCGGCACCAATTACGATGGCTACTTCCTCGAATACGACAGCGACCGCGCCGGCGGCTTCGAGCCGCTGCGCTTCCTGCCCAAGGGCAACAAGGTCGTCGTGGTCGGCGTCATCACCTCGAAGTTCGGTGAGCTCGAGAAAAAGGACGACATCAAGCGTCGCCTCGAAGAGGCCGCCAAATTCGCGCCGCTGGAGCAGCTCGCGCTGTCCCCGCAGTGCGGCTTTGCCTCGACCGAGGAAGGCAACATCCTCTCCGAGGAAGAGCAGTGGGCCAAGCTCGGCCTTGCGGTCGAGATCGCCAAGGAAGTGTGGGGCAACTAAGTTTGCCACGCGGCTGCTGTCATTCCCCGCGAAAGCGGGGAATCCAGTACGCCGCGGCTTTTCGGTGAATCACGGACGTCTCGGCGTACTGGATCGCCCGATTCAAGCCGGGCGATGACACCGAGTGAGTGGCGGGCAGCGTTGCACCCTTGAAAACCAGTGCGCTCACCCGCCCTCACTTCTCCGCCAGATAGACCTCGCCCAGCAGCGACGAGTTCGACCACGGCACCTGCTTGTTCTTCGTGCTCGAGACCACTTCCGCCCGCACGCGCGTCAGCATCTGTTGCACCTCCAGCCCCGGCGTGCCGAGATGGCGGGAGAGGGCGGCGGAGAACGGCGAGTTGGCGCCTTCGCCGTCGAGCGCGACCTGGCCCGGCGCGGTGGCGAACGCGATCAGCGTGCCCGCGCCTAGCGTTGCACCGGCGCCCAGGCTCGTTGGCGCTGCGAGGCCCGAAGCGGTCGTCCGTGAAGAATGCGGATTGATCTGAGAAATAAGCAGAATTTGTCTTGATGTAGTATTCGATTTTGCAGGAAAGCGGGGTGTTGGACCTCGCTTTCTTGCGTTTTAGGATTTTGCTTTTGGGCGATTCGTGATTCCCTGACGGCGTCGTCGACATTGGGGAATGCGATGAGCAAGCCGAGGGATGATCGCCAGAAAGACCTGTTGCTTCCGGCGCTTGATCAGATCATCGACATGGGTCATCCGCTGGTGCGGTTGGCAGCGCTGATCGACTGGAACATCCTGAATGAGCGCTTCAGTTCAGTGTGCCAAGCAGGGTCGGGCCAGCCGGGCTTGCCGACGCGGCTAGTCGCCGGCCTGTTCATTTTGAAGCACATGCACAACCTGTCAGATGAGGTGCTGTGCGCTCGCTGGATCGAGAACCCCTATTACCAATACTTCTGCGGCGAATTGAGCTTCTGCCACCGTCTGCCGTTCGATCGATCGTCGATGACACGCTGGCGGCAGCGGCTCGGCGAGGAACAGCTCGTCGCCCTGATCCAGGAAAGTCTTTCAGTGGCGCACAAGACCGGCGCCATCGGTCCCAAGGACCTGGAACGGGTGGTCGTCGATACCACAGTGCAGCCCAAGGCGGTTGCACATCCGACCGACGCGCGGCTGCTGCATCGAGCAATCACCAAGCTGGTCGGGCTCGCCAAGCGCAACCGTGTGCCGCTACGCCAGAGCTATCTGCGCCTGGCCAAGCGCGCCGCCATCATGACCGGCCGCTATACCCACGCCCACCAGTTCAAACGCGCCCGGCGGCAGCTCAAGTTCCTGCGGACACGGCTTGGCCGGATCATCCGCGACATCCGCCGCAAGATTGATGGCGATACGGTGCTGGAAGCTCGCTTCGGCCCGTTGCTCGGTTTAGCGCAGCAGGTGCGCAGCCAGGATCAGCATCAGCGCGGTCCGAAGGTCTATGCGTTACATGCTCCGGAGGTTGAGTGCATCGGCAAAGGTAAAGCCCGCGCGCCCTACGAGTTCGGCTGCAAGGTCAGCATCGCCACCCCTGTGACGTCTCCGAAGGGCGGCCAGTTCGTGCTCCATGCCAAGGCCCTGCATGGCAATCCCTTCGATGGGCACACGCTCGGTCCCGTAATCGCCGACATGGAGAAGCTCACCGGGGTGGAGACTCGCCGTATCCACGTCGACAAAGGATATCGCGGTCACAACCACCCGCATCGGTTCAGGGTCTGGATCTCGGGTCAGGTCCGCCGCGTCACAGCTTCCATCCGTCGCGAGATGAAGCGTCGCGCGGCTGTCGAGCCTGTCATCGGCCACGTCAAGGCCGAGCACCGCATGGACAGAAATTATCTCAAGGGACGCCTCGGCGACCGCATCAACACTGTTCTCGCCGCCGCCGGCTATAACTTCGGTCTGCTGCTGCGATGGCTCGCAGAGCTCTTGCGTGTCATCATCCGAGCCTTCTTCGAGACCGTCCCGGCTCGAAACACCGCTTGAGCCGGGCGCCGCCGCCAGTTCTTCACGAACGACGAAGCGCCCTCGATGCCTCGGTTGGTGCCGGCGGCTGCGACCTGCTGCGCCATCGGATTGTTGCGGCAGGCATCGAAGATCAAAATGTTGGTGCGGACCTGGTCGTCGAGGCCGGCCATGATCGTGTCCATGTCGATCATCGCCTCCGTCATGCCCGCGCCGGGCTTGAGCTCGACGTCGACGGGGATGAGATAGTTGCGGCCGTCGACCTGCACGCCGTGGCCGGCATAGTACACCAACGCGACCTGTGCCCGCGCCGCCTCGCGCAGGAAGTCGCGCGTCACTTTCTGCATCGCTGCGCGGTCGAGATCGATGCCCTCGGACACCGTGAAGCCGATGTCGCGCAGGCTCCTGGCGACGGCGCGCGCATCGTTGGCCGGATTGGGCAGCGCCTTGACATGCGCGTAGGCGCCATTGCCGATCACCAGTGCGAGGCGCTTGCCAGGCGTCGCCGGGGTAGGCGAGGGCGCAGGTGCCGCGCCCGTTTGCTGCGGGGCCGGCTGCGTCACCGGTGACGGCGCATCGCGCGGGATGGGAGTGAGCGCATCCGTCACCAGCGACAGCCGCACCTTGGCGGTCGCCTGGTTGGCCTTGCTGCCGGCATCGGACGCCACGATCGCCAGCGTCGCCTTGTAGTCGTCGCGCGCATGGGCGTAGTCGCCCATCGCCTCATAGGCCAGCGCGCGGTGGATATAGCCGGAGATCAGCACGCTGTTCGGCGGCGTCATGATATTGACGGGCGGTTTTTCCTTCGCAAGCCGGATCGCCTCGCTGCCATCGGCAACGGCGCGATCGAGATCGCCCCGCATGCGCCAGATCGCGGTGCGGTTGATCAGCGGCTGCGGCAGTGTCGGGTCGAGCCGGATCGCCTGGTTGATGTCGGCAAGCGCGCCGTCGAGATCGCCGAGCGCCTCCTTCGCGATGCCGCGGTTCTGGAACGAGAACGTCGATTTGGGCTGCAGTTTGATCGTGGCGTCGTAGTCGGCAATCGCCTTGGCGTAGTCGCCCTTGCTGCGCCAGGCGTTGCCGCGATTGTGGAAGATGGTGCCATCAGGCGGGCCGAGCTTCAGCGCATCGTCGAAATCGGCGATCGCGATGTCGTAGTCGCCCTTGTCGTAATAGGCCGATCCCCTGAGATTGTAGACCGCCTGGCTCGGCTGGAGCCGGATCGCCTCGGTGGTGTCGGCGATGACCTTCGAATAGTCGCCCTTCTTGTTCCAGCCCACCGCGCGCCAGAAATAGATCGTCGCGAGCTGCTCGCCTTTGAACACCTTCAGCGCGACGATCTTGTTGCAGGCGTCGATCATCTGGTCTGGCGGCGTGGTGTCGGTGGTGCAGAGCGGCCCGAGCTGGCTCCGCGCCTGCGCGAAGGCGGGTGCGGCCCACAGGGTTGCTGTGAGCAGGCAGAGCGCGACGAGCAGGCGGCGCATGGCGATGGTCCCTTGAAGGAGAAGCGCTTGTTTGTTGCCCGGCGGTGCGCCGGGGTTCACGCGCTCGTCATTGGACGTGGGGTAAAGCCAAGAGAGGGTATTCCCTCAGTGGGCAGATTTTGCTACGACGCTGGTCCCAACAGTTCTGCCCACCGCTTTCCCACTCATGAAGAACGACGAAATCCTTAGCCAAATCACCGAGTTCTGCCGCAAGGCGGACATGGCGGAATCGACGTTTGGCCGGCGCGCGGTGAACGATGGGAAGCTGGTCCATCGCCTGCGCGAGGGAAAGCGCATCACGATCGACACGCTGGAGCGGATCCAGGCCTATATCGCCGCATCGACGACGGGCGGCCTGCCGCCGCCGCGGGGACTCCAGGTGCCGCCGGAAAAACGCGATCCGCGCGGTAATTTCCGCTTCTTCGAGAACCGGCAAAAATACCTGCTGTTCGTCCATACCTGCAGCGAGAAGCGGGTGGTCGCCGAGCGCGTCGCGCTGGAGCTCGCCAGCATCCATCCGCGCCCGCCGGCGCTGCGCATCTTCGACGCAGGCGTCGGCGACGGCACGGTGCTGGCCCGGGTGCTGCGCGCAACGCACCAGCGCTACCCGCACATGCCGTTCTACGTCGCCGGCAAGGAGCTCAGCCTCGAGGACCTGCGGCTGACGCTGGAGAGGGTCCCGGACCGCATTTTCGAGCATCCGGCGTCGGTGTTCGTCTTCACCAACATGTTCTACTCCGAGGCGCCCTGGCTCACGCCGGCATCGCCTGCGGCGGCGGCGGCCACCGTCTGGCACGAGGTTCCGCTACGGGGCGCCTCGTCGGGCGAATTCGAGCAGCAGATCGCCGAGTTGAGGCCGTTCCTGGAACAGAACTGGCGCGCCGCGATCAGCCCGCGCACGGCCATGCCGCTCTACGAGCGGCCCGTCGTCCTGGTGCTGTACCGCGAGGACCAAAGGTTCCTGCTGGATTCGACCATTCCGCGGCCGGGCCAGACCGAGGCCAATTTCGACCTGGTCATTGCATCCCAGCCCTACCGCGCCCTGTCCTCGGTCAATTTCCGGGCAAAGCGGATCATTGCACCGCTGGCGCGGGCGCTTCGGCCGGGCGGGCGGCTGATCGGAATCCACTCCCACGGTCACGATCCCGGCATGGAAATGATCCAGGCGATCTGGCCTGGAGAAAATCCTTTCGCGGTCAGCCGTCATGAGCTATTGCGCGCCGTGAAGTACGAGCTTGGGTCGTTGGGCCGGGACCTAAATTTTAATGCTTATGCGGACAACCGTTCGATCTTCAGGTATGATATGGAAGCGCTGCCCAACGAGGTGACGGGTACCATCGGAACCTCGACGGCCTTTGCAGCGTGGAATGCGGCGGTGTATGTGGCGCAGATCGAGGACGACCGATTGACAGAAATGACTCAAAACGGCCGCACTCTGGATGCCGCCCGGGACGTGCTGCGGAAGTACAACGGGCTCTGGTTTCTCGACGAGTCCTACGTCATCTCGCGACGGCGTGATTGACATAATCCAAGGTTAAACATCGCAAACGCCCGCCAGGTTAACGGCGGAACAAGGGGTTACTGATGCGCGCGTCCTATCTCTTCACCAGCGAATCCGTGTCCGAGGGTCATCCCGACAAGGTCTGTGACCGGATCTCCGATGAAATCGTCGATCTGTTCTATCGCGAAGGGCCGAAAGCCGGCATCGATCCGTGGCAGATCCGTGCGGCCTGCGAGACGCTCGCGACCACCAACAAGGTGGTGATCGCCGGCGAGACCCGAGGTCCCGCATCCGTCACCAACGAGCAGATCGAAGGCGTCGTGCGCGCCGCGATCAAGGACATCGGCTACGAGCAGGACGGCTTCCACTGGGAGAAGGCCGACATCGAGATCCTGCTGCATCCGCAGTCGGCCGACATCGCGCAGGGCGTCGATGCGCTGCAGCCGGGCGAGGTCAAGGAAGAGGGCGCAGGCGACCAGGGCATCATGTTCGGTTACGCCACCAACGAGACGCCTGATCTGATGCCGGCACCGATCTTCTACGCCCACAAGATCCTGCGCCTCATCTCGGAAGCGCGTCACTCCGGCCGCGAGAAGGTGCTGGGTCCGGACTCCAAGAGCCAGGTCACCGTGCAGTACGAGAACGGCAAGCCGGTCGGCGTGCGCGAGATCGTCGTGTCGCACCAGCATCTGGTCGAGGATATCTCGTCGAAGCAGATCCGCGACATCGTCGAGCCCTATGTCCGCGAGGCGCTGCCGAAGGACTGGATCACGCCGAAGACCATCTGGCACATCAATCCGACCGGCAAGTTCTACATCGGCGGTCCGGACGGCGATTCCGGCCTGACCGGCCGCAAGATCATCGTCGACACCTATGGTGGCGCGGCCCCGCATGGCGGCGGTGCGTTCTCCGGCAAGGATCCGACCAAGGTCGACCGTTCGGCGGCTTACGCAGCGCGCTATGTCGCCAAGAACATCGTTGCCGCTGGTCTCGCCGATCGCTGCACCCTCCAGCTCGCCTACGCCATCGGCGTCGCGCGTCCGCTGTCGATCTACATCGACACCCACGGCACCGGTAAGGTGTCGGAGGACCAGCTCGAGAAGGCCACCGCCAAGGCGATGGATCTCACCCCGCGCGGCATCCGCAGCCATCTCGACCTCAACCGCCCGATCTACGCGCGCACCTCGGCCTACGGTCATTTCGGCCGCACGCCCGACAACGAGGGCGGCTTCTCCTGGGAGAAGACCGATCTCGTCGAAGCGCTCAAGCGCGCAGTCTAAGTACCAACGTCATTCCGGGGCGCCGCGACAGCGGCGAACCCGGGATCCTTATCCATCATGTCGAGATTTCGGGTCGCCCCTCCAGGGCGACCCGGGACGACCAATTCAACAACAGGACCTCCGCTATGAATGCGAAGCCCGGCTTCACCGACTATATCGTCAAGGACATTTCGCTGGCCGACTTCGGCCGCAAGGAACTCTCGCTGGCCGAGACCGAGATGCCCGGCCTGATGGCCACCCGCGAGGAGTTCGGCCCGAAGCAGCCGCTGAAGGGCGCGCGCATCGCCGGCTCGCTGCACATGACGATCCAGACCGGCGTGCTGATCGAGACGCTGGCAGCCCTCGGCGCCGACATTCGCTGGGTCTCCTGCAACATCTATTCGACGCAGGACCACGCTGCCGCCGCGATCGCCGCCGCCGGCATTCCCGTCTTCGCCGTCAAGGGCGAGACGCTGGCCGAATACTGGGATTACACCGCAAAACTGTTCGACTGGCACGGCGGCGGTCACCCGAACATGATCCTCGATGACGGCGGCGACGCCACCATGTACGTCCATCTCGGCCTGCGCGCCGAGAACGGCGATACCGCGTTCCTCGACAAGCCCGGCTCCGAGGAAGAAGAAGTCTTCTTCGCGCTGCTCAAGAAGCAGCTCAAGGAAAAGCCGAAGGGCTACTTCGCCGAGATCGCCAAGAGCATCAAAGGCGTTTCCGAAGAGACCACCACGGGCGTGCATCGTCTCTATGACATGCAGAAGGCCGGCACGCTGCTGTGGCCGGCGATCAACGTCAACGACAGCGTCACCAAGTCGAAGTTCGACAACCTCTATGGCTGCCGTGAATCGCTGGTCGACGGCATCCGTCGCGGCACCGACGTGATGATGTCGGGCAAGGTCGCGATGGTCGCGGGCTTCGGCGACGTCGGCAAGGGCTCGGCCGCGTCGCTGCGCCAGGCCGGCTGCCGCGTGATGGTGTCGGAAGTCGATCCGATCTGCGCGCTCCAGGCCGCGATGGAAGGCTACGAGGTCGTGACCATGGAAGACGCCGCTCCGCGCGCCGACATCTTCGTCACCGCGACCGGCAACAAGGACATCATCACGATCGAGCACATGCGCGCGATGAAGGATCGCGCCATCGTCTGCAACATCGGCCACTTCGACAACGAGATCCAGATCGCGGGTCTGCGTAACCTGAAGTGGACCAACATCAAGCCGCAGGTCGACGAGATCGAATTCCCCGACAAGCACCGCATCATCATGCTGTCGGAAGGCCGCCTCGTGAACCTCGGCAACGCGATGGGCCATCCGTCCTTCGTGATGTCGGCCTCCTTCACCAACCAGACGCTGGCGCAGATCGAGCTGTTCGCCAACAACAAGGACGGCAAGTACACGAAGGAAGTCTACGTGCTGCCGAAGTCGCTGGACGAAAAGGTCGCGCGTCTGCACCTCGCCAAGATCGGCGTCAAGCTCACCGAGCTGCGCAAGGACCAGGCCGACTACATCGGCGTGAAGCAAGAAGGTCCGTACAAGTCGGACCACTACCGCTACTGAGATCGCATCCAGCTGCGACACGAAGGCCCCGGAGCGATCCGGGGCCTTTTTTTGTAGACTCATTGTGCTACGCTCGGAGGTAGAGCCAAAACAAGCCCGCCACTTCTGAAGCGGGTGGCCGCGTTTCCCACGTTCATTGTCAAATGCATATGGAGGGAATGCGATGTCCAGCGAAGCCAACGTTCAGTTGCTCAAAGAAGCCTATCGTCGGTGGAACGACAGCAAAGGCGGGAGCGTCGACTATTGGTTCGACAGCGTCATCGGCCCGCAGATCAAATTCGACTCGCTTCCGCAGGGGGCTCCGGCGGTGCCCTTTGCCAAGTGTTATGACGACCGCGCGCAGCTGCGTGGCTATTTCGACGGTCTGCTGGCTGACTGGAGCATGCAGCACTACACCATGAATGAATACGTCGCGCAGGGCGACGCTGTTTTCGCGCGCGGCTCATGTGCCTGGACCAACAAAAGGACCGGGAAGATCGCTGAGACCCCGAAGGTCGATTTCTGGCGTTTCAAGGATGGGAAGGCAGTGGAATTCTACGAGTATTTCGACACAGCCCTTGTCTACGGCGCTGCCACCGCCTGACGGTTGCAATTCGGCACGGTGTCGCCCATCCTGTGCCGGGGAGAACGCCATGGCCAAAGCCGCAGAACATTTCGACGTGCTGATCGTCGGTGCCGGCCTGTCCGGCATCGGCGCGGGCTACCATCTTCAGGGCAAGTGCCCAGGCAAGAGCTACGTCATCCTCGAAGGCCGCGACTGCATCGGTGGGACCTGGGACTTGTTCCGCTATCCCGGCGTCCGCTCCGACAGCGACATGTTCACGCTCGGCTATTCCTTCAAGCCGTGGACCGATCCGAAGGCGATCGCCGATGGCCCGCAGATCCTCGACTATGTGCGCGAGACTGCGGCCGAGAACGGCATCGAGAAGCACATCCGCTTCAATCATCGCGTCAAGCGCGCGTCCTGGTCGACGCCGGATGCGCGCTGGACCGTCGAGGCCGAGCGCATCACGGGCGAGGGCGCAACAGAGCTCGTGCGCTTCACCTGCAATTTCCTGTTCATGTGCTCGGGCTACTACAAATACGAAGCGGGCTACACGCCGGAGTTCGCGGGCGTGGCGGATTTCGCCGGCCGCATCGTGCATCCGCAGAAATGGACCGAGGACATCGACTACGCAGGAAAACGCGTCGTCGTGATCGGCTCGGGCGCAACCGCGGTGACGCTGGTGCCTGAGCTCGCCAAGAAGGCGGCGCAGGTCACCATGCTGCAGCGCTCGCCGACCTATGTGGTGTCGCGTCCTGCGCAGGACCCCGTGGCCAACAAATTGCGCCGCAATCTGCCGACGCGGCTTGCCTATCATGTCATCCGCTGGCGCAACGTGATGTGGGGGATGTTCTTCTTCCAGCTCAGCCGGCGCCGGCCTGCCAAGGTGAAGGAGCTGGTGCTCAAGGGGGTGCAGATGGCGCTCGGCCCCGACTACGACGTCGCGACCCATTTCACGCCGCGCTACAATCCCTGGGACCAGCGGCTGTGCCTCGTGCCGGACGGCGACCTGTTCAAGGCGATCCGCGAGCAGCGCGCCGCCGTCGTCACCAACGAGATCGACACCTTTACGCGCGACGGCATTCGCCTGAAGGACGGCCGCGAGCTTGCGGCCGACATCATCGTCACCGCGACGGGGCTGGTGCTCCAGGTCGTCGGCGGTCTCGAAATCAGCGTCGACGGCCGCGCCATCGATTTCGCCAACACGCTGACCTACAAGGGCATGATGTACGCCGACGTGCCGAACATGGCGTCGGCCTTCGGCTATACCAACGCGTCCTGGACGCTGAAGTGCGATCTCACCTGCGAATATGTCTGTCGGCTCATCAACTACATGGACCGGCACAATTTCCGTCAGTGCATGCCGCACAATGACGACCCTGAAATCACCGCGCAGCCGTCGCTCGATTTCACTTCGGGCTATGTGCAGCGCTCGGTCGCGAAGATGCCGAAGCAGGGCTCGAAGCAGCCATGGCGGCTGTACCAGAACTACGCGCTCGACATCGTCTCCTTGCGCTTCGGCAAAATCGACGACGGCGTGATGCAGTATTCCTGATCACGCAGCCGCCCGCTTTATGCCCTGCGCGTGGTGAGCGCGAGCCCAAGATCGATCGCAAGCGCGAGCACCACGGCGGCGCCGCCAAGTGCGAACAGGACCAGATAGTCGCCACCGGTCTGCGCGTAGATCCAGGAGAAACCGTAGGCTGCCGCTGCCTGGAACAGTGCGAAGCTCGTGGTGGCGTGGCTCCATGTCGCGCGCTGCTGCTCGGTCGAGTGCGGCACGAGCTCGTGGATGCGCCCGAGCACCAGCGGCACGATGCCGGGCGTGAAGCCGCCGACCACCACGCTCGATACGATCAGCGAGAGAGGCGCGGTGCTGACGGTGGGCAGCAGCACGGCGGCTGCCTCGATCAGGAAGGCCGCGCGCAAGGCCGGTCCGAATCCCGAGCGGTCACCGAGATGGCCGGTGACGAGCGGGCCGACGATGGCGCCGAGACCGTACAGCACCCAGTAGCGCGAGCCCGCGGCAATGCCCTGGCCGAGGCCACGCGCCACGAAGTCGACGATGAAGACCATGTGCGGCACCAGGGCCACCGCGTTGAGGCCATACTGGACCAGAAGCGCGCGGACGGCCGGCGAGGCCTGATGGGACTTCGCGTGGTGCGAAGGCGCGGCATCGCTCCTGGCCTCCGCGGGCCAGTTCCACCAGCTCGCGAGCGTGAGCACGGCGGAGAGCACGCCGAGGCCATACCAGCTCTGCTGCAAGCCCTGTTGCAAGAGCAGCGGCACCAGCGTGCCCGATGCAGCGACGCCAAGGCCGACGCCGGCAAAGATCACGCCGCCGCCGATGCCGCGCCTCGTGGCCGATACGTGCGGCAGAATGACGGAGGCCGCCAGCACCATGATGATTCCGCCGGTCAGGCCCGACAGAAAGCGCCAGGCGAAGAACCAGGTGAACGACACCGGGCTAGAGCTCGCGAAGAAGGAGAGGGTGGCAAGCAGCATCATCGCCCGCAGCGCGCGGACTGCGCCGATGCGAGTGGCCAAGGCGCGTGCCGCGAGCGCGCCGGCGAGGTAACCGGCAAGATTGGCAGCGCCGAGATAAACGACGTCGGATGCGCTGAACCACTTTGCGGCGATCAGCGCCGGGATCAGCGGCGTGTAGGAAAAGCGGGCGAGGCCAAGCCCGACCAGTGATGCGGACAATCCCGCCACGGCGTACCGCCAAGCCTGCCGCGAAGTCGATTGCGATTCCGATCCCGGCCGCTGATGCGGCCGGGCGTGGTGCCCAGTGTTTGCATTGAGTTCAGTCATGTCATCCTCCTGCGCACACAATGGCGCGCGGATCATCCTGTCTTTGCGGCGCGGCGGCGCCGGAAGTCCTGCACGGGCAGGCCGCCCCAGCCCCAATTGTCGGTGTCGACTTCCTCGATCACGACGAAGGTGGAATCGAGCGGCTTGCCGAGCACATCGAGCAGCAACTGGCTCGATCCCCTGATCAGCGCAGCCTTCTCCTCCGCCGTGAGCGACGCCGCTCCCGGCGTCGTTCCTTCGCGGGTCACTTGAATGGTGACGATCGGCATGGTGTTTCTCCGCGCTCAGTGGCCGGCGCTCTGGCCGCCGTCGACGTGCAGGATCTCGCCGGTGACGAAGCTTGCCTGCTCGAGATAGAGCACGGCGCCAACGATGTCGGACATCTCACCCATGTGGCCGACCGGATGCAGCGCGCCGAGCTGGGCATGCGTCGCAACGGGATGCATCGGCGACTTGATGATGCCGGGCGCCACCGCGTTCACGCGGATGCCGCGCCTGGCGTATTCGATCGCGAGCGACTTGGTCGCGGCGTTCAGCCCGCCCTTGCTCAGCGAGGCCAGCACCGACGGTACGTTCGAATTGGCCTGATCGGCCAGGGTGGTCGTGATCTGGACGACGTGACCCGAACCCTGCTTCTCCATCTCCGCAATGGCGAGCTGCGTGATGTGGAAAAAGCCCGCAACGTTGGTGCCCATCACCGCCGCATAGTCCTCGGCCGTGTACTGCGTGAACGGCTTTGCGACGAAGATGCCGGCATTGTTGACCAGCGTGTCGACGCGGCCGAAGCGCGCGACGGCCTGCGAGACCACGCGTTCCGCGGTGGCCCGGTCGGCGATGTCGCCGGGAACGGCGAGGATGTCATCGTCGCCCGACGGCTTGATGGAACGCGCCGTTGCGACGACGCGAAAGTTGCGATCGCGAAAACCCTGGACCAGGGCGGCGCCGATGCCCTGCGATGCACCGGTGATGATGGCGACCTTCTGCTCGATACCCATGACGGACTCCTGTTGTTGGCTTTCAGAACCTGCGCCAGCAGCGGCTGGCTTGCGCGCTGAGGTACGCCGCGGCGGCCCGGCTGCGAATACACGTTGTCCGACAGACACTGTTACGTGGCGCGAACGAATGCCGGACCGGCCTTTGGCGGCGGTTGTCGCGGCGGGGGCGAACGCCTAGCTTGTCACTGGAATTTGATGGGGCGACGGGTAGGCATGGATCGTCTGGATGCGATGAAGGTGTTCGTCCTTGCGGTGGACGAGGGCAGCTTGGCCGCCGCAGGGCGCAAGCTCGGCCGCTCGCCGGCGGCGGTCAGCCGCGCCATCGCCTTCCTGGAGGAGCGGGTCGGCGCCGAGCTGCTGCACCGGACGACGCGATCGATCAAGCTGAGCGAGGAGGGCGAGCGCTATGTTGCGATCTGCCGTCGCGTGCTTACCGAGCTGGAGGAGGCCGACGACATCGCGGCCGGACCGCGCACGGCACCCCGAGGCCTGCTCACGATCACGGCACCGGTGGTCTCGGGCGAGATGGTCCTGCGGCCGATCCTCGATGCATTTCTCGATGCCTATCCGACGGTGTCGGCAAAGCTCCTGCTGTTCGACCGTTCGGTCAATCTGATCGAGGAGGGCGTCGACATCGCGCTTCGCATCGGGCCTCTCGCGGATTCGGCGATGGTGGCGATGCGGGTCGGCGAGATCAGCCGCGTCGTCGTCGCAGCGCCGCGCTATTTGAAGCAGCACCCGCGCATCGCTGAACCCGGCGATCTCGCCAAGCACCAGATCGTGGCGATGGCGCACCTGCCCAATTCCTGGACCTTTGCGCCACCGGCTGGCTCATCGGCAGCCAGGACAGTCCAGTTCACGCCGCGCCTCGTCGTCAACAGCACCTATGCGGCGGTGGCATCCACGGTTGCCGGGCGCGGCGTGGCGCGGATGTATTCGTACCAGGTGGCCGAGCAGGTCGGGCGCGGCGAGCTCGAGATCGTGCTGGCCGGCGATGAGGATCCGGAGATGCCCGCGCATTTGATCTGCCCGCAGGGCCGGCTCGCGGTGCCCAAGGTACGGGCCTTCACCGACTTCGCCGTGCCCCGGCTGAAGAAGCACTTTGCGCAGCTCAAGAAGAGCCTCGGTGCACGCTAGGGCATTGCGGCCGCGCGGCGACGGCCAATGCGTTGTTTTGCGTATACGGCCGCCGGGCTGAATCGGCGATGGTTCCAGAACGGTTAACGCCGATTTAACGGATGAGTCCTAGCCTGTCTCGGCCGGGGTTATTCGCAAGGCCGAGGTGAGCCCAATGGAAGCCCAGAAGATTGCGGTCGACGCCGTCGTCGCGCTGACCGATTGCGACCGCGACGCCGTCATCGCCTTCATCCGCCGGCTCTATCTCGCCGGCGTCACCGACCCCAAGCGCCTCACCTTCAAGGGCCTGCAGGCGCTGTCGCGGGTGTGACCGGCGCGCGCGCAATCGAACCTACTTGGCCCCGACGGTCGGATCGGCGATCCGGATCGAGGTGACGCGGTCCTGCCGCACCTCGAATGAGAACGGCCATGGCTCATAAGTCCAGAGCTCGGTCTTCTCCAGCCCGCTTGGCCCGACATGGAAGGGGCCGCCGAAGCGCGCCATCAGTTTCTCGGTGCTGTCGCCGAGATTGACCTGGTTGAAGCTGTAGGTGGCGACCGGCGCCGGCCCGCTGATCTGAAGCGCGACGACACGGTTCGCCTTCACGACCGCGGCAAGATAGGGAAGCTGGTCGGCCTTGCCGAGGAAGTACACATAGCTCGTGGCGTTGTCCGCTGGCGGCAGCTTGCGGTGCGGCTCGCCGAGCACGGCCTTGAGTGCGGCCTCGGAGATGCCGACCCCAAGCGCGCCCATCCGCTGGCAAGCAAAGCTGAGCACGTCGGGATCGGGCGGGGTGATGCGCTTACCGGCTTCGACCTTGCAGGCGAATGTCTGCCCGACGCGTAGCCACTGGCCGCGCAGCTCCGGATCCGGAGGCTTGCCGCCTTGGGGTGACGGCGAAGTGCCTTGGCCGCTCACGGGTGCGAATATTCCAAGCAGAACCAGCGCGAGCGCGGAGCCCGCCAACGACCGCCACATCCCCCAGACGCACCCCGATTTTCCAACCCTGGAACCAGGATAGCACGCCGCAAACCGACCGCAACGCGGGGATTGGCGGCGGGTCAGCTACGATTTCAAATTGTGCGCGGCACGGCTCGGGACGTCCCAATCACAACCTGCGGAACAGCCTCAGGATGCACGCCAATATCTTGCAGCTCGGGCCGGGTCGGAGTAGATGACGTCCCCGGCTGGGTCACTCGGGACTTGGGGAAATGCTGAAACAGCTTTTTGCGCCGCAACTTGTCATTCTCTATGTGCTCGCGGCTTCGACCATTTACGTTCACTTCCGCGGCAAGCAGCGACTGCGCTTCGCGCGCCAGCTCGGCGATCACTCGACCTATCTCGCGCCCTACAACGTGCTGATGTATGCGGGCTCGGCCGTGCCGAACAAGCCGGTGATCCCGGTCGATCAGTTTCCGGAGTTAAAGCCGCTCAGCGAGAATTGGGAGACCATTCGCGACGAGGCGGTGCGCCTGTTCGACGAAGGTTTTATTCGCGCGGCCGCGAAGAACAATGATTGGGGCTTCTACTCCTTCTTCAAGAGCGGCTGGAAGCGGTTTTACCTGAAATGGTATGACGACTTCCTGCCGTCGGCGAACACGCTGTGCCCGAAGACGGTGGAGCTACTCAAGTCGATCCCGAGCGTGCACGGCGCGATGTTCGCGATGCTGCCGCCGGGCGGCAAGCTTGGCGCGCACCGCGATCCGTTCGCCGGCTCGCTGCGTTATCACCTCGGCCTCGTCACGCCGAACTCGAACAAGTGCCGCATCCTCGTCGATGGCGTCGAATGCGTCTGGCGCGATGGCGAGGCCTTCATGTTCGACGAGACCTTCATCCACAGCGCGGAGAATGCGACTGACGTCAACCGCATCATCCTGTTCTGCGACGTCGAGCGGCCGATGAAGTACGGTTTCATGACCGCGATCAACCGCTGGGTCAGCCATCACATCGTCAAGGCCTCGGCGACCCAGAACGTGGACGGCGAGAGCGTTGGCGTGCTCAACAAGGTGTTCGGCAAGCTCTACGAGATCCATCTCGGCAGCCGCAAGGTCAAGGAGTGGAACCGCAACGTCTACTACACGCTGAAATATTCGCTGACGGCGCTGATCCTCGGTCTCATCGTAATGTCGGCGCTGCGCTAGGTGCGCAGGCCTGTAGGGCGGATTAGCGAAGCGTAATCCGCCATTCGGTTCATCTACAATTGACGCTTCCTGCGTTGCGCGATGCGTTGGCGGATTACGCTTCGCTAATCCGCCCTACGAAAAACCCCGGAGCGTATTCCGGGGCTTTGTTTTTGCCTCACACCGGCTTGGCGCCGGTGTTGATGATCGACCCCACATGCTGCCCGCGCAGCGCCGCCGCGATCCGGCCGGGAACGAGGCCGTTGACGACCTGCACGCGCGTGATGTGCCGCGCGTTGGCCATCACCTCGAGCAGCGCGGGATCGAACGGCAGTGTGCCCTTCAGCTTCGCAAGATCGGCAAAGCTCGTCTCTTTCAGCAGCTCCGCCTTCTTGCCATCCGCGCCATTGGGATCGGTCGTGTAGACGCCGTCAACGTCCTCCACGATCGTGAGGCCGGCGGCGCCGAGCGCGTCGGCGAGCAGGAAGGCGCCGGTATCGGCCCGATGCAACGGGATGCGTGCGGTCGGGAATTCATGATGGTGGTAGGGCGGGAAGGCGCTGCCGACGACCGCGCGCGCGGCCGTGAGGTGTATGGCGAGCTGGCTCGCGATGGTGGGATGCTCGATGTAGGAGACGCCCTCCGGTGCGAGCAGGCTTGCCAGGATGTGGCCGTTCTGGCCGGCCTCGCTGGCGGCGAGCGGTGCGAGCGAACCCACGGGAAGGCCGAGATCGAGGCCGACGCTGTAAAGATGGCGTGCGCGAATGCCAGCGCCGGTCAGGATGAGCAGCCGATGCTCCGGCAGCAGCGAGCACAGCTCGTCGACGAGCGGCAGGATCGCTTCGTGACCGCGGTCCATGATGCGGCCGCCGATCTTGATGACCTGCAGCCAGGGCAGCAGCTTGATCGGACGATTGCCGGCAACGGGACGGGTGAGATCGCTGTCGAGCAGAGTCTGGCGCGCGAGCGGCGAGGCGACGTGCTTGATCTGGTTGGTGTCAGCCATGACGGTGCTCTCTTCAGCTCGCGGTGATGATGGTGCCGACGTGCTCGCCCGCGAGCGCGCGGGTGAGATTGCCGGGGACGAGGCCGTTGATGATCTGCACCTGCCGGACATGGCGCGCCGCCGTGAGGAGATCGAGCACCGGGAATTCGAGGATCGAATCCTGCAGGCCTTTGGCCTTCATCTCCGCCACCGAGATCTTCGGGATGAAGGTGGCGTTCTTCGACGTCTTGGGGTTCGCGGTGTAGAGGCCGTTCTCGTCCTTCACATAGATCATCGCCTTGCAGCCGAACTGCTCGGCGACAAGGAAGCATCCGGCGTCGGTGCGATAGGGCGGGATCACGCCCTCGGCCGCGGGCCGCATCCACAGGCTATAGGGCGGCATGCCGCTGAAGATCACCGCACTCACCTCGGCGAGGAACAGCGGCACGGACGACAGGCCCGCGCTGGAGACGGCGGAGATACCGTGCTTGGCCAGCAGCTGCCCGAGCATCGCGGCGTTCTGATCGGCGACGGAAGCCCCGAGCTGCGACAGCACGCCGGCCGGCAGCCGGAGCCCGGCGGCGATCGAATACAGATGCCGCGCACGGGTGCCGGCGCCGGTTCCGATCAGGAGCTTGTGCGCCTTGCGGGCGGCGACGATCTCCTCGACGATTGGATAGACCGCGGCACGGCCGCGATCGATCATGCTCTGGCCGCCGATCTTGATGACAGTTGCATCGGGGAGGATGCGGAAGTCCGCTGCCTTCTCCGCTGCGGCCACAAGCTGTGGGTCGGTGAGCGAGCGCTGCATCAGCAGCCCCTCGAGCTCCGTGATCGTGTTCGACATCCGAGACATCCTCTCGTTTTCTGATGCAGTCTCTGCGGCGGACCCTTCAGCCTCGACCGCGAATCTTGCCGCACACTTCAGTCCATGGCAACAAGGTGGCCGCGATTTAGCGGCCAAACATGGAGCAGGCAATGGCCCCGTTGCCACTTGCGAACACCGAGATCGTGCAATTCTTCCGCGAGTGGTTGGATACCTTCTCAGGCTATGTCCGCGAGGTCGACTACGCCTCGGCGCGGCCGCTGTTTCACCCGGACGTGCTCGCTTTCGGCACGCATAACGACGTCATCCCGGGGCTCGTCCAGTGGGTTACGACGCAATGGAATAACGTCTGGCCGAAGACGACCGACTTCCGCTTCGTCCTCGACCAGGTCTCGATCCTGGCGTCCCCCGACGGCACGATGGCGACGGTGGTCGCGCCGTGGACGAGCACGGGCTACCATCCCGATGGCAGCGCGTTTCCGCGCCCCGGCCGAGCGACGATGGTGTTTTCAAAAGATGGCGATGGCTGGCTGTGCGTGCATTCGCACATGTCGCTCAATCGCGGTGTGCCGCAGGCGAGCCACGCCAATCGGCCGGTGAAGGCCTGGTAGAAATGCAAAAGGCCCCGGACATGTCCGGGGCCTTTCGATTTCCAGATGTCGTTCAGCCTATTCCGGCTGGCCGATCGAGACCTTCAGCGTGCCGACGCCGTCGACGCCGCATTCGAGCTTGTCGCCGGGCTGGAGCTGCGACACGCCGGCCGGCGTGCCCGTCATGATGATGTCGCCGGCGGCGAGCTTCACCTGCTGGGAGAGCTGCCAGATGATCTCGGGCACGTTCCAGATCAGCTCGGTGAGATCGCCCTTCTGGGCTTCCTTGCCGTTGACCGTCAGCCAGATCTTGCCCTTGGCGGGATGGCCGATCTTCGAGGCCGGCTGCACCGCGGAGCAGGGGGCCGAGCCGTCGAACGACTTGCCGATCTCCCACGGACGCTCCTTCTTGCGCGAGGCGATCTGGAGGTCGCGGCGGGTGAGGTCGATGCCGACGGCATAGCCGTAGACATGGTCGAGCGCCTTGTCGGCGGGGATGTTCAGGCCGCCGCTCTTCATCGCGACGATCAGCTCGACCTCGTGATGCAGATCCTTGGTCAGCGGCGGATAGGGAATGGTGGCGCCGTCGGGCACCAGCATGTCGGCGTGCTTGGCGAAGAAGAACGGTGGGGCGCGCTCGTCGTTGCCCATCTCGCGGATGTGCTCGAGGTAGTTGCGGCCAACGCACCAGATGCGGCGCACCGGGTAACGGCCGCTCTCCCCGACGACGGGAAGCGAAGCCTGGGGCGGAAGCGGAATGACGTAGGAGGCGGCGTTCATGGAGCGGTCTCGCTGCTCTTGGTGGGTGAAGGAAACTCTATGCGGTTGCGCTGATCGGCGCCAGAGCGCCGGCGTCGTGGTGCTGCAGGCGGAAGAACGAGGCGTAGCGGCCCGAGCGGCGCAAGAGCTCGTCGTGCCGGCCCTGTTCGACGATCTCGCCGCCCTCGACCACCAGGATCGCGTCGGCGTGCATGATGGTGTGGAGCCGATGCGCGATCACGATGGTGGTGCGGTTCTGGCAGAGATGCTCGATCGCCTCCTGCACCTGCCGCTCGGACTCGGAATCGAGCGCGGCGGTGGCCTCGTCCAGCAGGATGATCGGCGCGTTCTTGATCAGCGCGCGTGCCACCGCGATGCGCTGGCGCTGGCCACCCGAAAGCTGCGTGCCGTGCTCGCCGACCGGCGTGTCGTAGCCGAGCGGGAAGCTCATAATGAAATCATGCGCGCAGGCGGCTTTCGCAGCATCAACGATTTGCTCTTCGCTCGCGCCGGGCTTGCCGAAGGCGATGTTGCTGCGGATGGTGTCGCGGAACAGATAGACGTCCTGGCCGACATAGGCGGTCTGCGCGCGCAGCGATTTGCGCGAGACCGCGCCGATCGACTGGCCGTCGATCACGATGTCGCCTTGCGTCACCTCGTAGAAGCGCAGCAGTAGCCCCAGCACGGTCGATTTGCCGCCGCCGGAGGGGCCGACCAGCGCGGTGACTTTTCCAGGCTCGGCAACGAAGGACATGCGGTTGAGGACGGTCTCGCCGGTCCGGTAAGAGAAGCTGACGTCGCGCAGCTCGATCTTCGCTTCGGACAGCTTCAGCGCCGGCTTGTCGTCGTCGGAATGCTCGCTCGCCGGGCTGTCGACGACCTCGAGCAGCATGCGGGCGCCGACCAGCTGGCTGTTCAGATCGATGTTGAGCCGCGCCAGCCGCTTGGCCGGCTCGGTCGCCATCAGGAACGCGGTCATGAAGGAGAAGAACGCGCCGGGCGTGGCGTTGAGCGCGACCACGCTGTAACCGCCGTAGAGCAGGCAGCCGGCGACCGCGAAGCCCCCGAGCATCTCCATCAGCGGGTTGGAACGGTTGGCGACGCGGGCCATCTTGTTGGCATTGCGCTCGACGATCGCGATGTTCTCGTCGATGCGCTTCTGCATGGTGTCTTCGAGCGTGAATGCCTTCACCGTGCGGATGCCCTGGAGCGATTCCTGCATCGTCTCCAAAATGTCGGCTGTGCCGGTGAACTGGTTGAAGGCGAGGCCCTTGATGCGCTTGACCAGCTTGCGCAGCACCAGCATTGCCGGCGGCACCACGACGAGGCCGATGAACGACATCACCGGGTCTTGCCACACCATCACGCCGATCATGGCGAGCAGCATCATGAGGTCGCGCCCGACGGCGTTGACCAGCATGTTGAGCACGTCGGTGATGGATTTGGCGCCGGCGGTCAGCCGCGCCAGGAATTCAGACGAATGCCGTTCGGAGAAGAAACCGACGCTCTCACGCATCAGCTTGGCGAATAGCTGGCGCTGGTTGGTGGCGAGGATCGCGTTGGAGATCTTGGTCAGGATCACCATGTGGCCGTAGGTCGCCACGCCCTTGATGAAGAGCAGGATCACCGTGATGCCCGAGAACATCGCGATGCCCGGGATGTTCTTGTCGATATAGGCCTGGTTGATGACCTGGCCGAGCACGTAGGTCGCGCCCGCGGTCGATCCGGCGGCAAGCGCCATCAGCGCGAAGGCGACGAGGTAACGCCGCCAGTAGATGATCCCCTGTTCCGTGACCAGGCGGCGAATCAGGACTGCCGCTGTATAGGGATCGTCGGTGATTTTCTTTGGAAACTGGGCCATCCGGTGTCCATTGACGGGGCAAGGAAAAGCCTGCCCGCGCGTCAGGGATCGAAGGGCCTCTGTGCCCGCTAAAGCCGCGCTTTTCAAGCCCAATTAAGGGCTTGCGCTGGGATGGAATCTAGGCCGAGACGGCGTGGCGGAGCTCGCCATGGCGCTCGCGGAACAACTTGTCCTCCCAGGCCAGCGCGTGGGCCGCAATGGTCTCGAGGTCGTCATATTGCGGCTTCCAGTCGAGCAGGCCGCGGATGCGGCTGGTGTCGGCAACCATGGTCATGATGTCGCCGGGCCTGCGCGGGGCGTATTGCACGGCGAAGCTGCGCCCCGAAACCCGGCGCACCGCGTCGATGGTCTCCAGCACCGAATAGCCGCGGCCATAGCCGCAATTGAGGGTCGTCGAGGCGCCGCCATTGCGCAGGTAAGCGAGTGCCGAGCGATGCGCCTGCGAGAGGTCCGAGACGTGGATGAAGTCACGGATGCAGCTGCCGTCCTGGGTCGGATAGTCGGTGCCGAACACGTCGATCTTGGCGCGCTGGCCGGTCGCGGCTTCGACGGCGATCTTGAGCAGATGCGTGGCGCCGACGGTGGCCAGTCCGATGCGCGCCTGCGGATCGGCGCCGGCGACGTTGAAATAGCGCAAGGTCACGTATTGCATGCCGTAGGCGGCGGCGACGTCGTGCAGCATGATCTCGGTCATCAGCTTCGACGAGCCGTAGGGCGACAGCGGCCGCGTCGGCGCGTGCTCGGGCACCGGTACCAGGTCCGGATTGCCGTAGACCGCGGCGGTCGAGGAGAAGATGAAACGGCTGATGCCGCGCTTGACGGCGACGTTGAGCAGGTTGCGCGCGGTCATGAAATTGTTGCGGTAGTAGCCGAGCGGATCGCGCATCGACTCCGGCACGACGACGGAGCCCGCGAAATGGATGATGCTCTCGATGTTGTGCTGGGCGATCACGCCTTCAACCAGGTTCTCGTCGCCGGCGTCGCCAATGAACAGCGGCACGCCCTCGGGCAGATAGGCCGAGAAACCGGTGGAGAGATCGTCGATCACGACGACGTCCTCGCCGGCTTCCGCCAGCGCCAGGACCGTGTGGCTTCCGATATAGCCGGCGCCGCCGGTGACTAGCACAGTCATGATCTCACCCGTCTTCGATCAACGCGCCACGTTAACGTTTGCGCGGTGAAGAGGGGGTTTCGGCAGCCCTGAACTGGTCACTATGCTTAATGTTGCGTATAGGGGGCTTCCGTAACGGAGCATGACGTGGCGAATTCCCCCGGCGATCTCGAAGTGATCGTGCCAAATCTGCACAGGCGTTATTCCGGGGTCACCGCGACCAACCGGATGGTGGCGCCGCGGCTGGCAAAGCTCTATCGCGCCGCATGGTTCGGCTCGGATGCGCCGGAGGGGATTTCGCTACTGAGCGCTGCCGATTTCCTCAGGCTATGGGGCCGCAAGACGCCATTGATTTGGCATGCGCGGCGCAACAACGAGATGATCGCAGGCGTGCTCCTGCGCGCGCTCGGCTGGCCGCTCAAACTCGTGTTCACGTCGGCCGCGCAGCGCCATCACAGCTGGATCACGCGCTGGCTGATCCGGCGCATGGACGCGATCATCGCGACATCAGACATCTCGGCCTCGTTCCTGAAGGTGAAGGCGACGGTGATCCCGCATGGCGTCGACACGGATGTCTATGCGCCGCCGCCAGATCGCGCCGCTGCCTTCGCGGAAGCCGCGCTGCCGGGCCGCTATGCGATCGGCTGCTTCGGTCGTGTGCGCGCGCAGAAGGGCACGGATGTGTTCGTCGACGCGATGTGCCGGCTGCTGCCGCGCTATCCGGACTTCACTGCAATCATCGTCGGACAGGTCACGCCGGAGCAGACTCCCTTTGCGAACGATCTGAAGAAGCGGATCGAGGCCGCCGGCCTGCAGTCGCGCATCGTCATCACCGGTGAACTGCCGATCGAAGCGGTGCAGCGCTGGTATCAGCGGCTGACGATCTACGCCTTCACCTCGCGCAACGAAGGTTTTGGTTTGACGCTGATCGAGGCGATGGCGGCCGGCAGCGCGCTCGTCGCCGCGCGCGCCGGTGCGGCCGCGCTAGTTGTCGAGGACGGCTCGACAGGTGTGCTGATCCCGACTGGTGACGCTGACGCGTTGGCCGCCGCGCTCGAACCGCTGATGCGCGACCCGGACGCCGCGCTCGCCATGGGCGCGCGGGGGCGGGCACGGGTGCTGGCGAAGTTCAGCCTCGATGCCGAAGCGGCGCGGATCGGCGACGTTTATCGTCCGCTGCTCTGAGTTGCCGCTTTCGCGACCGCAAACAAAAATCTCGAAAACAACCCCATGCAAAGTAGCCGGTGCCAGCGGAATCAACGGGTTGACGGCCGGTGCGATGCGTTGCGGATTTTACGAATCTGTTTGACACGTCGGGCAAAACAGCGGCACGATGTCATCATCGGCCGCAGTTGCGATACCCGGATCATCCATCCAGGTTCCTTCAAACCGTCGCGGTCGACTTCACATTGGGCAGCGCACATACGGCATTTGCACTGGCACCGGCTCCTTGGAGCTGAGTGTGATATTATTCTCTCCGGAGAATGTCAGGTCGAATGCGACGTCTGAAATCGAGACGCCGTCCGAGCACGACGCGATTATTCGCATATTCGGCCCGTCATCGCGCAACGATTTGACCGTGCATTTTTCAAATGTGCCGGTTACTTGCCTTCCCTGGACGATTAAACCGCCCGCGTGGAGATCAGCATCTTTCTTGAAGGCAAGCCTGTTGTTCTCTTTGGTGAATATTTGGCCACAGGCCGAGGCGTCGATTGTCCAAGCTCCGTTCAAATCGGCAGCCTGAATCGAGGCCGATTGCGTCACGAGAAGTACCAACGTCACCAAAGGATTGAAGGTCCTCATGAAACTCTCCGACTAAATGGTCAATACTGCCAGATCAGCCTCTTCGACGCCGATGGGGGCGCAGCAAGACGCGCCCTTCGTATCGGTCTTGAGCAGTATTTGGGTGCGGCGAACTGGCGAAGCTGTTGTTGATCTAAGTCAATAGGCTCTGCAGAGCGCTCGTCTGCTTGAGGCAAAGCGCAGCGTAGCGCGACGACGAGTGCGATCTGTCAAAGCTGGAAAGGCCGCCGCATTTGTCCGGCGGCCTCCGCGCTTGAGTGGCTTGCGGGGCGGCGCCCCAGCTAGAGATCGATGCTAACGGCGATGTTGCGGCCCTGTAGTTGGGAAATCTTCATTCCGTCAGCCTGCACTTGCGCGAACTCCGGGTCGTTTGCCACGGCTTCCTGCACTTTGCCGTAAACTTCCCAATTGGCATAGCGCGTCGCAACCAGCAACTCTCCTGCCCACTGGCCAGTGTGGAAGCGGGAGAGCCGAAGAAATTCGGCGCCGTGTTTCTCAAAGATTTTCTTCGCCTGCCTGACGATCTTGATCATTTCCTCGGGCTTGTCGGTCTTGAAGCGAGTGAATTGAACGATCGGCATGGGGCTACCTCCATAACTGTGTAAAATGTCCAAGAGGCATGTATCGAGCGACGTTTGAGGAGCGAACCTCTTGTTCGAATCTCGATGAAGATTCGTCTTTGTCGACGTGATCTTGGTTCAGCCTTCACAAGCGGCAGCGACGCAGCCTTATCCCGCGAATGAACTGACAACGTCACTGACTAAAGCTGGCGGACGGAATGACCTGCTGTTGGATTCGCTGCCAGTTGCCCGACCAACGCATGGCGTCAATGAGTTCACACTCCGAGCACCCGCAGCGCGATCGCCAGGACCTCGGAAGCCGCGATATCCCGCATGCAGCGGTGGTCGTTCATCTTGCAGATCGTGCTCTGGCAGGGCTGGCATGAGAGCACGCTCTTGTCCTGGACCACGGTCGCGGCGAGGCCGTTGAGGGGAGCCCAGAGATAGGGGCTGGTCGGGCCGAAAATGCCCATGGTGGGCGTGCCGAGCGCGGCTGCGATGTGCATCAGGCCGGAATCGTTGGAGATGGCGACGCCGGCCGCGGCCATGGCAAGGACGCCGTTGCGCAGATCGGTGCCGGTGAGGTCCCGCACGCCCGGACCGCCGGCGGCGACGATCTCCTGGGCGAGGCCCTTTTCGGCGGGGCCGCCGACCACCCAGACCTCCAGGCCGCGCTCGGCCAGCAGGCGGGCAGCCTCCGGATAGTAGGTCCAGCGCTTTGAGACGCCGACTGAGCCGGGAGCCAGCGCGACCGCCGCCCCGGCGCTGAGGCCATTGGCCTGCCGCCAGCGGACGATGTCCTCGGCCGGGACCCGCAATTGCGGCACCGGCCATTCCGGGGGCAGGGGGGCGCCATCGGGCCGGGCCAAGGCGGCGTTCTTGTCGATGAAGCGGGGCAGCTTCTTCTCGCCCCAGCGCCAGCGGTTGAGCAGGCCGAACCGGAACTCGCCGACGAAGCCGACCCTTTCCGGAATCCCGGCCAGCGCGGGCGCGATGGCCGCCTTCCAGGTCCGGGGCAGCACCAGAGCTGTCCCGTAATTCCGCTCGCGCAGGAGCTTCGCCAGGCCGAGCTGGCGGCCTACGGCGAGCCGGCTGCGCGGCAGGTCCCACACGATGCCATCGCGCACGCCGGGCATGTAATCGATCAGGGGGGCGCAGAGAGAGGTGGTGAGGAGATCGACCGGCCGGTTGGGCCAGCGCTCGTTCAGGACCCGGACAACGGTGTGATTCCGGACGAAATCGCCGATCCACATATAGGGGATGATCAGGATCGGGCGTGTGTCGCTCCGATCTGCATCTCGACCAAATTGCGAATCTTGGTTCATTGGTTAATAGGACCGGGAACGCGCTGATGTGGCGGTTCGGTTACCCGCTCCGGACCTGCAGGTAAAGCCGGGACAGCGCCGACCCCAAAACCGCTTACACTTTGGCGGATCATGCGCTAGGGCAGGACCGGGCCGTGAAAATCGGGCAGGGCAAAACCTGGCAGGGTAGGTGGAATGTTGCTGGTGACCGGTGGGGCCGGTTTTATCGGATCGAATGTCGTCGCCGCGCTGAACGAGGTCGGTCGCAGCGATGTCGTCGTCTGCGATCTCCTCGGGACCGAGGGCAAGTGGCGAAACCTCGCCAAGCGCCAGCTTGTGGATATCGTCCCGCCGGCCGAGCTGCTCGACTGGCTGAAGGGCCGCAAGCTCGACGCCGTGATCCATCTCGGGGCGATTTCCGAGACCACCGCGACCGACGGCGACCTCGTGATCGAGACCAATTTTCGCCTGTCGATGCGCCTGTTGGACTGGTGCACGGCGGATGCGGTGCCGTTGATCTACGCCTCGTCGGCCGCGACCTATGGCGATGGTGCCGACGGCTTTGACGACGACGCCTCACTGCCCGCATTGAAGAAACTGCGGCCGATGAATCTCTACGGCTGGAGCAAGCACCTGTTCGATCTCGCCGTCGCCGAGCGCGTCGCGCGCGGCGAGAAGCTGCCGCCGCAATGGGCTGGACTGAAATTCTTCAACGTGTTCGGCCCCAACGAATACCACAAGGGCTCGATGATGAGCGTGCTGGCGCGCCGCTTCGATGATGTGAGGGCGGGCCGCGTCGTGCAGCTGTTCAAGTCGCACCGCGAGGGCATCGCCGACGGCGATCAGCGCCGCGATTTCATTTATGTCGACGACGTCGTCCGCGTCGTCATGTGGCTGCTGGCGACGCCGTCGGTGTCCGGTCTCTTCAACGTCGGCACCGGCAAGGCGCGCAGCTTCAGGGATCTGATGCTAGCTGCCTATGCCGCGGTCGGCACCAGGCCCAACATCGAATACGTCGACATGCCCGAGCAGATCCGCGGCAGCTATCAATACTTCACCCAGAGCGAGGTCGATCGCCTGCGCCGCGCCGGCTATAACGGCGGCTTCACGACGCTCGAGGATGCGGTGAAAGCCTATGTCGGCGATTATCTCGACCGGCCAGACCGCTTCCGCTGAGGCTTCAAGGACCATGCCGACCCCCATTCTCGATTTCGACGCTCTCGCGCAAGCCATCTCAGGCCGTACGGTGCTGTGCATCGGCGACATCATGCTGGACGAGTTCGTCTATGGCGAGGTGTCGCGGATCTCGCCGGAAGCGCCGGCGCCTGTCATCGCCGCCCAGCGCAGCGAGATCCATATCGGCGGCGCCGGCAATGTCGCGCGCAATATCGCCTCCCTCGGGGCGCGCTGCATCTTCGTCGGCCTCGTCGGCGAGGACGATGCGGGCAAGCGGCTCGAAGCGGCACTTGCGGAGCATGCCGGCATCGAAAGCGTGCTGGTGTGCGATCCGTCGCGGCCGACCACGCGAAAAGTCCGCTTCGTCTCCGAGCATTTTTCCACGCATATGCTGCGCGCGGATTGGGAGCAGGCGGTGCCTGCCTCCGACGACATCGAGACCACGCTGATCGACGCAATCCTGCCGCAGATCGCGCGCGCCGACATCGTGCTGCTCTCCGACTACGCCAAGGGCGTGCTGACCGCGCGGGTGATCCGCCACACCATCGACGCCGCGCGAACGCTCGGCAAGCCCGTGATCGTCGATCCCAAGAGCCTGAACTGGGCGATCTATCGCGGCGCCACGCTGCTCACGCCCAATCGCAAGGAATTTTCGGAGGCGACGCGCAGCCGCGCCGACACGCCGCAGAGCATCGTCGATGCCAGCGAGGACGTGATGCGGCTCGCCGATTGCGAGGCGATCCTGGTCACGCAAGGCGAGCACGGCATGACGCTGGTGCCGCGCAATGGCGAGGCCGTTCACGTTCCGGCTGTCCCCGTGAAGGTGCGCGACGTCTCCGGTGCCGGTGACACCGTCGCCGCCGCGCTTGCGGTGTCGCTCGCGGCAGGCGCGGACTGGGACACGGCGTTGCGGATGGCCAATGCGGCCGCTGCCGTCGCCGTCGGCAAGCAAGGCACGGCCAGCGTGAGCGCGGCCGAGCTGCGGCGGAAGATCCTGCCGCATGCTTATCTCGCGGCTGAGGAGAAGATCGTGCTCGAGCCTGATACGCTCGACGCACAGCTCGCGGAATGGCGCCGGCAGGACCTGCGCGTCGGCTTCACCAATGGCTGCTTCGACATCCTGCATCCCGGCCACGTCAAGGTGTTGACCGCGGCGCGCGGAGCCTGCGATCGCCTGATCGTCGGCCTCAACAGCGATGCCTCGGTGCGGCGGCTGAAGGGCGCCGATCGCCCGGTTCAGGACGAGCGGGCGCGTGCGGAAGTGCTCGCGGCGCTCGAAGCCGTCGATCTCGTCGTCATCTTCGAGGAGGATACGCCGATCGATTTGATCACCCGGATCAAGCCGAGCGCGCTGGTGAAGGGCGGCGACTACACCCGCGAGCAGGTGGTCGGCCACGAGGTCGTCGAAGCCGCCGGCGGAATCGTCGTGCTGGTCGACATCCTCCAGGGCTTCAGCACGACCGCGCTGGTCCATCGCGCGCGGGGAGGGGGCAAGTGACGGACCAAGCGACGACGCTCGCCCGGGAGACGACCGCCCAGATGCTGTGGCGGCGCTTTCGCAGCCCGGCGGCGTGGTGCGAGACGGCCGACCTGTTCGCGATCCTGACCGTGGCCTCGCTGCCCTGGTCGACCTCGCTCGCGGCGATCTTCAACGCTCTTTTCCTGGTCTGCATGGTGCCGTTTCTCGACGTCCGCGCATTCCTGCAATCGCTGAAGCGCCCGATCGCAGCCGCGCCGATCGCGCTGGTCCTGCTCGCGCTGGTGGGCACGCTGTGGTCGGATGCGGCCTGGGGCGCGCGCCTCTATGCGGTCAACCCGACCGTCAAGCTGCTCGTGCTGCCGGTCTTCCTCTATCATTTCGAGCGCTCGTCGCGCGGGCACTGGATGTTCATCGCGTTCCTGGTGTCCTGCGCGCTGCTCTCGGTGATGTCGTGGCTGGTGGCCTTCTATCCCAACCTGACGCTCAAGCCCGATCACCTCGAGCGCGGCATCTTCGTCAAGAACTACATCGACCAGAGTCAGGAATTCGCGCTGTGCGCGGTCGCGCTCGCCTATCCCATCGTGATGCTGCTGCGCGAGAAGCGCTATTGGTTCGCGGGACTATTGATCGCGCTGGCTCTGAGCTTCTTCGTCAACATGGCCTTCGTGGTGGTGTCGCGCACCGCGCTGGTCACCATTCCGGTCATGTTCGGCGTGTTCGCACTGCTGCACCTGCGCTGGCGCCGCATCGCGATCATCTCGGCCGCTCTGCTCGCCGGCGCCGCTCTCGCCTGGCAGGCCTCGCCGCAATTGCGCAAGACCGCGGACACCTTCGCCAGCGACTACACGCGCTATGTCGAAAAGGGCGAGCCGACCTCGCTGGGCCTGCGGCTTGAATTCTGGCGGAAATCGCTCGGCTTCTTCGCGGAGGCGCCGATCAAGGGGCACGGCACCGGCTCGACGCGCGGATTGTTCGAAGCGGTCGCGACGCCCAGCGGCCACTACCAGGCCTCCGCCGAGGTGATCGGGAATCCGCATAACCAGACGCTGAATGTCGCCGTGCAATGGGGCGTCATCGGCATCGTCGTTCTCTACGCGATCTGGATCTTGCATCTCCTGCTGTTCCGCGGCGACGGGCTGGCCCATTGGATTGGCCTGCTGGTGGTGGTGCAGAACGTCTTCACCTCGCTGTTCAACTCCCATCTGTTCGACTTCCACGAGGGCTGGATGTATGTCATCGGCGTCGGCGTTGCAGGCGGCATGGTGATCCGGGCCCGACACGCCGAGGCGAAGGTGGGGGAAGCCGGTTCCTGAACGGCCGCGCGGCTGGCAAGCCTTGTACTGGTAAGTCTTGTACTGGCAAGTCTTGTCGAGATGGGCTATCAGCGCGGTCAGGTTGCATCTAACTGGGATTTCATCGGTCGGCGGATGACGCGTCTTTCGCATCTCACCTTGCGCAATTTCCTGATCGCGCTCCACGACCTGCTGGCGACCACGGCGGCGCTGTTCGCAGCCTTCTACCTGCGTTTCGAGGGCGGCGACGGCTTCTTCGACCGCCTGCCGCTGCTGTTCCAGATCCTGCCCTACTTCCTCGCCTTCAGCGTGGTCGTGTTCTTCCTCTTCAACCTGACCACGACGAAGTGGCGCTTCATCTCGCTGCCCGACGCGCTGAACATCATCCGGGTCGCGACCGTGCTGACGGTTGCCCTCCTGGCGCTCGACTACATCTTCGTCGCCCCCAACGTCCGCGGCGCCTTCTTCCTCGGCAAGGTGACGATCGTCCTCTACTGGTTCCTCGAGATCGCCTCCCTCAGCGCGTTGCGCATGGCCTATCGCTATTTCCGCTATACGCGGGTGCGGCGGCATGCGAGGGGCGAGGATGCCGCGCCGACGCTGCTGATCGGCCGCGCCGCGGATGCCGAGGTGCTGCTGCGCGGCATCGAGAGCGGGGCGATCAAGCGCATCTGGCCGGTGGGCGTGCTGTCGCCGTCGAGATCCGATCGCGGCCAGTTCATCCGCAACGTGCCGGTGCTGGGCGACATCGACGACATCGAGGACGTCATCGGCGACTTCGCCAAACGCGACAAGCCGATCGCACGCCTGGTGATGACGCCGTCCGCGTTCGAGCCGGACGCTCATCCGGAATCGATCCTGATGCGCGCGCGCAAGCTGGGCGTGATCGTCAATCGCATGCCCTCGCTGGAGAGCGGCGATGCGCCGCGCCTCACGGCCGTCGCGGTCGAGGATCTCCTGCTGCGGCCGAGCGAAAAGATCGACTATGCGCGGCTCGAAGCGCTGATCAAGGGCAAGGCTGTCATCGTCACCGGCGGCGGCGGATCGATCGGGTCCGAGATCTGCGAGCGCGTCGTCGTCTTCGGCGCCGCGCGCCTCCTGATCGTGGAAAATTCCGAGCCGGCGCTCTATGCGGTCACGGAAGCGCTCGCTGCGCACGGCGCGGCGGCCGCGATCGAGGGGCGAATCGCCGACATCCGCGACCGCGAGCGCATCATCCGCCTGATGGCGGAGTTCAAGCCGGACATCGTGTTCCATGCCGCCGCGCTCAAGCACGTGCCGATCCTGGAGCGCGACTGGAGCGAGGGCGTCAAGACCAACATCTTCGGCTCGATCAACGTTGCCGATGCGGCGCACGGCGCCGGCGCCGAAGCCATGGTGATGATCTCGACCGACAAGGCGATCGAGCCGGTGTCGATGCTCGGCCTCACCAAGCGCTTCGCCGAGATGTACTGCCAGGCGCTCGACCACGATCTTGCCGCAGCTAGCGGCAGTGCCAGGCCGCCGATGCGGTTGATCTCGGTCCGGTTCGGCAACGTGCTGGCGTCGAACGGGTCGGTGGTGCCGAAGTTCAAGGCCCAGATCGAGGCCGGCGGCCCCGTGACGGTCACGCATCCCGACATGGTCCGCTACTTCATGACCATCCGCGAAGCCTGCGATCTCGTCATCACGGCGGCAACGCATGCGCTCGGAACGCAGCGTCCCGACGTCTCGGTCTACGTGCTCAACATGGGTCAGCCGGTGAAGATCGTCGATCTCGCCGAGCGCATGATCCGCCTCTCGGGTCTCCAGCCCGGCTACGACATCGAGATTGTGTTCACCGGCATGCGGCCGGGCGAGCGCCTGCACGAAATCCTGTTCGCCTCCGAGGAGCCGACCCGCGAGATCGGTGTCGCCGGCATCATGGCCGCGCAGCCGAACGAGCCGCCGATGCAGACGCTGCGCAAATGGATCGCGGCGCTGGAACAGGCGATCGCGCGGGACGATCGGGCCACGATCAAGACCATCCTGAAAGATGCGGTTCCGGAATTCGGGTCGACCGCGGCCTGACCATGCAGTCTCAAGGCAAGATCGTCGTCGCGAGCCAGCACTATCCGCCTGATCCGAGCACGACGGCGGCGATCATGGCGGAGATCGCCTGCCGAGTCGCCGTCAACCACGAGGTCATCGTGCTGTCGGGCTCGCCCGGCGAATTGCCGGCCTCGCAAACCGGCCCGGGCAAGCCGCGCGTAATTGCCATCAAGAACCGGATGGCGGGAAAGGCCGCGCTGGTGCGGCGTGGTGCCTCCGAACTGCTGTTCGCGGCGCGCACCTTCTTCGCGCTGATCCGGGAGCTTAGGGCAGGTGACGTCGTGGTCACCGTCACCGCGCCGTT
This sequence comes from Bradyrhizobium sp. S3.7.6, assembly GCF_054061875.1. Lineage (NCBI taxonomy): Bacteria > Pseudomonadati > Pseudomonadota > Alphaproteobacteria > Hyphomicrobiales > Nitrobacteraceae > Bradyrhizobium > Bradyrhizobium sp. S3.7.6. Next base: position 3,563,369 of record NZ_JBSSEQ010000001.1, read on the forward strand.
CATGCTACCTTACGCGGTCGCGGCAGCGGCAAGATGCAAGGGCGCGCGCGCGGCGCTGATCATGCACGACCTCTTCCCCGATGTTCTCGTGATGGCGGAAATCCTGAAGCCCGGCTCGTTGGTGACGCGGACGATGCGCGCGGCCAACAGCCTGATGTTCCGCGCGCTCAATGCCGTCATCACCATCGGCCGCGATGCGGAGCGGCCGCTCTTGAGCTATTCCGGCATGACGCGGAACAAGATCCGCTTCATCCCGAACTGGGCGACGCTCGTACCCGCGGCACGTCCCCTGTCGCAGGACAATCCGTTCCGCAAGGCGCTTTCCGCGCGATTCATTGTCGGCCTGTCGGGCAATCTCGGCTTCACCCATGATCCGGAGATCGTGTTCGAGGCGGCACGCCTTTTGAAGGACGAGCCGGACATCTACTTCCTGCTGTCCGGCTGGGGTATCGGCTTCGAGCGGCTGAAGCAGTTGCAGGCCGAAGCGAACTTGCCCAATGTGTCCTTCGTGGCGCGGGTCGCGGATGCCGAGCTCGAGGCGTTCCTGGCGGCTGCCAATCTCTGGATCATTCCGTACCGGAAGGACGTAGCGGGGGTGTCGGTGCCGAGCCGGTTCTACAATCTGCTGGCGGTCGGCCGTCCCGTGGCGCTGGTCTCCGAGCCAGAGGCCGAGGCTGCGTTGACGGTGGTGGAGAACGGGCTCGGCTGGGTCGTGACGCCGGGCCGCGCCGATCAGCTCGTCGACGCAATCCGTGCGGCATCCCGTTGCGACGCTGCTGCCATGGCCGAGCGCGCGGTGAAGGCGGCAGCGAGATTCGACCGGACGACCGCGATGAACGCCTACGCCGGGCTGATCGACGAGTTGTTGCGCAATCCCGATCTGGCGGAGCAACAACGATGAGCGAGCGGAAACCGGTCGTGCTGGTGACAGGGGCTAGCGGCTTCGTCGGCCATCATGTCGCGCCTGAGCTCTCGCGCGCGGGATGGTCGGTCCGCCGCGCGGTGCGCAGGCCGGGGGGGATCGAGGACGAGGTCGTGATCGAATCGATCGGCCCCGATACCGATTGGGAAGCGGCGCTCGAAGGCGTCGACGCCGTGGTCCATCTCGCCGCGCGCGTGCATCACAAGCACGAGGAGCACGCGGTCCAGCTCTACCGCAACGTCAACATCGCTGGGACGCTGCACCTGGCGCGCTCCGCGGCAACGGCGGGCGCGCGCCAGTTCATCTTCGTCAGCACCGTTCTCGTGCACGGCCGCAGCAATGAAGGCCGCGCGCCGTTCAGCGAACAGGACATCCTCACGCCGCGTGGCCTCTACGGCATGTCCAAGGCCGCCGCCGAGGCGGGCCTGAGGACGCTGGCGCGCGACAGCGACATGAAGATCTCGGTGATCAGGCCGCCGCTGGTCTATGGCGCGGGCGCCAAGGGCAATTTCGCGCTGCTGACGCGCGCGGTGAATCTGGGACTGCCGCTGCCGTTTGGCGCGATCCGCAATCAGCGCGCGTTCCTGGCCGTGCAGAATCTGTCGTCGTTCATCCTGCGCCGGCTGGCTCACCCCGATCCCATGAGCAATTTCGAGATCTTCCTGGTCGCCGACACGGAACAGGTCTCGACGCCCGAATTCATCGAGCGGCTGGCGAAGGCTGCCGGCAAGAACTCGCGGCTTTTCGGCATGCCGCCGGACCTGCTCTCAACGCTGCTCAGCGTGATGGGTCGGCAGGATACCCATGACAGCCTGATCGGCTCGCTCGAGCTCAACCTCGCCAAGGCGATCGCGACCGGCTGGCAGCCGCAGGTCTCGCTCGACGAGGGCCTGCGGCTCGCGCTGTCGGCTCAGGACGCCTGAGGGCGGGAGAAGAGGCGCAGGACGAATCCGATCGCGATCGCGCCCGCGACAAGCGCGAGCCATGTGACCGAGGTCGAACTCGCGCGAACGGTGACGACGGCAAGCACCGCCAGCAATAGATTGAGCGCGAACACATCGCCGATCACGCGGCGGACCGTGAAGCCGTTATCGGTGGCGCGCTGGTAGAAGTGCGAGCGGTGCGCCGACCAGAATTGTTCGCGCCGCGCGATGCGCCGAAACAGCGTGATGGTGGAATCGACGAGATAATAGGCCGGAAGGAGCAGCGCCGCAGCCGGCTGCCCATGCCAGGCGAGCTCCAGCAGGCACCAGCCGAGCAAAAGGCCGATCGGCAGGCTGCCGACATCGCCCAGGAACACTTTTGCGACCGGACGGTTGAACGGCGCAAAGCCGAGCATGGCGCCGCACAGCGCCGTGGCGATCAGCGCGGCGGGCCACGAGAGATCACCGAGCAGTCCCAGCAGCAGCAGCGCCGCGGTGACGGGCACGACTTCCGCGACTGTCATCAGGTCCAGCCCGTCCATGAAATTGACGAGGTTCACGAACCAGACGCCCGCGAGCAGGATGAGGCCGCGCTCGAGCGGAAGCGGCAGGGCCGGCACGATGCGCGCGGTCTCGGGCGCGGTGAACACGACCGCGCCGACGCAGGCTGCTTGCAGCGCGAGCCGCGCCAACACCGGCAGCGACACGATGTCGTCGGCGAATCCGACCAGGGCGATCACGATCGTTGCAATGACCAGCGTCGGTGGGATCGCAACGTTCGCCCAGGCGGCCCAGGCCGATGCGACCAGCAGCGTGGCGGTGATCACCGCGATGCCGGCGCCCTGCGGGGTCGGAATGCGATGCGAGGAACGGGCATTCGGTCGCGCCAGGGCATAGCGCTGGAGCAGGGGACGGCTGGTCCAGGTGATGATCGCCGACATCAGCGCGGCGACCGCGACGGCAAGCAGCGAGGACATGGCGGCAACAGCGTCGATGGCTGGGCTCACTCCGGCACTCCGAGCGGCGCCGACCCTTTCGCGGCCTTCTCCGCGCTGAGGATCCAGACCAGGCCGCCGATCGCGCCGACGATGAAGAGCACGGCGCCGAATAGCAGCGAGACGTTAACGCCTTCGTTGGCGGAAAGCCCGGCGAAACCGAAGGCCAGGCCCATCGTCGCCTCGCGCACGCCCCAGCCGGCGATCGAGATCGGCATCAGGGTGATCAGCATGATCGGCGGAATGAGGAGGAATGTCTGGCCGAAGCTGACCGGTGCGGCGATCGACTGCACCACGCACCACGCAATGACGACGGCGAGCACGTGAACGAGAAGCGACAGAATTGCGACGATCGGTCCGCGCTTGGCGTTGAAGATCACGCGGTTGGCAATCACGGCGCAGGCATGGATGTGATGGGTGGCCCACCAGGTCTTCAGCCACGACCATTTCAGCGCGCCGAAGATCAGGAAACCGACGCCGCCCGCGAGCGCGGCGAAATCGACGAGCAGCAGCGCCGAGCGTCCATGCGGATCGGTGATGAGCTCGTAGCTCCAGGGCAGGCTCGCGACGACGACGATCGCCAGCGCGACGAGGCCGATCGCGCGGTCGACGAAGATCGAGTAGGTGGCCGCGCGCCATCCGGCGCCGGCGCGCGCGACCAGCCACAGCCGGACCGCATCGCCGCCGATCGCGGAGGGCAGCGTCTGGTTGAAGAACGCGCCGATCACGTTGTAGCGCATGGCGCGGCCGAGCTCGAGCGGCGCGCCGCATTCGGCGCTGATCTCGCGCCAGCGGACCACGCCGACGAAGATTTGCAGGAACGTGACCGCGATCGCCATGGCGATCCAGAGCAGGCTGGTCGCGGTCAGGCGCGAAAACAGTTCGGACAGATCGACCTTGCGCAGCGCCAGGTAGAGCAGCGCTCCGGAAATCAGGATTTTGGCCGTCGACAGCAGGATTCGGCGCATCTCGCCCGCATGAACAGGGTTTGCGAAGATTTGAGGCAACCCGACGCGAGGCGTCGAATTCGGCCGCTTTGGTATGGTCTTGGCGCCGATCTTGCAATAGCGCTTATCCGGAGCGGTGATGAATAGCCGCGGGGCTATTGCGACGGCCTCGATACCGCGGCTAAAGAGGCGCCGCGGGGCCGGCTTGGGGACCGCGTGGCAACAGATCGCTTGGGAACAGGATGACGGATCAGGCGATTTTGGTCACGGGAGCCGCCGGGTTCATCGGCTTTCACGTCGCCCGGCAACTCCTGGCCGAGGGCCGGCCCGTGGTCGGGCTCGACAATCTCAACAGCTATTACGACCCGGCGCTGAAACAGGCGCGCCTGGCGCTGCTTCGGAACGATTCCCGCTTCGCCTTCGTCGAGGCCGATCTTGCCGACCGCGACACCATCGCGGCGCTGTTTGCGCGACATCGATTTGACAAAGTCGTGCATCTCGCGGCCCAGGCCGGCGTGCGCTACTCGATCGACCATCCGCACACTTACGCCGATTCCAACCTCCAGGGCTTTCTCAACGTGCTGGAGGGCTGCCGCAACAACTCTTGTCGTCATCTCGTCTACGCCTCGTCATCCTCCGTTTATGGCGCCAACACTAAACTGCCATTTGCCGTGCAGGACCGGACCGACCATCCCGTGAGCTTCTATGCCGCGACCAAGAAGGCGAACGAATTGATGGCGCAGTCCTACAGCCATCTCTACCGGCTGCCGGTCACGGGCCTGCGCTTCTTCACCATCTACGGCCCGTGGGGACGGCCCGACATGGCCCTGTTTCTGTTCGTGAATGCCATCATGGCGGAGCGTCCGATCCGGCTCTTTAACCATGGCAAAATGCGTCGCGACTTCACCTATATTGACGACGTCACCCGTGTAGTATCCAAGCTGATCGATCGGGTGCCCGCGGATGACCCGGCTGCCGCAAATGCGCCGTCTAAGGTCTACAATGTCGGCAACCATCATCCGGAAGAGCTGATGCACGTCGTCGGGCTTCTGGAGCAGGAGCTGGGTCGGACCGCAATCAAAGAATTGCTACCGATGCAGCCGGGAGACGTCTTGGAAACGTTCGCGGATGTCGAGGATCTGACGCGCGACACCGGCTTTGCACCGTCAACGCCGATCGCGCTCGGGGTCCGTAATTTTGTCACCTGGTATCGGGACTACTTCAAGGTTTGAAATGACGATGGACAAACGCATTATCCCCCTGATCATGTGCGGCGGTGCCGGCACGCGGCTGTGGCCGGCTTCGCGCGAGGTGCGCCCAAAACAGTTCCTGCCGCTGTTCGGCACGCGCTCGACCTTCCAGGACACGCTGCTGCGCGTGTCGGATGCCTCGCTGTTCGATCGTCCGATCGTTATCACCAATGCGTCCTATCGCTTCATGGTGCTGGAGCAGCTCGCCGAGATCGGCATCGAGGCCGACGTGATCCTCGAGCCGATGCGGCGCGATTCCGGCCCCGCGATCGCCGCGGGCGCGGTGTTCGCGCAGAACCGCGCCAGTGACGCGATCGTGCTCGCGCTCGCCGCCGACCACGTGGTGCAGGACAATGCGGCCTTCGTCGCGGCGTGCCGCGAGGGCCTCACCGCCGCGAGCGCCGGGCGCATCGTCACGTTCGGCGTCAAGCCGGAGCGGCCGGCGACTGAATACGGCTATATCAGCCCAGGCGAGGTGATCTCCGGCGAGGTGCACGCCGTCGCACGCTTCGTCGAAAAGCCTGATGCAGTGAAGGCGGCCGACTACGTCAGTTCGGGCTATCTTTGGAACAGCGGCAACTTCATGTTCCCGGCCACTGTCCTGCTCGACGAATACCGCAGGGTCGACGCGGCGAGCGTCGAGGCGATCTCCAATGCGGTGAGCAATGCCGGCCGCGACCTCGGCTTCGTGACGCTGGAGCCCGAGGCGTTCGGCGCGGCGAAGGCGATCTCGATCGACTATGCGGTGATGGAGAAGACCTCGCGCGCAGCAGTCGTGCCGGTGTCCTGCGGCTGGTCCGATGTCGGCTCCTGGCACGCGGTGTGGGAGTTGTCGGAGAAGGACGCGCAAGGCAATGCTTCGCACGGCAGCGCGGTGTTCGAAGACTCGCGCAACTGCAACGTCACCACTGATGCAGCGCTGGTCGCGCTCGAAGGCGTCGACGATCTCGTCGTGGTCGCCACCGCGGATGCGGTGCTGGTCTCGCGCCAGAAGGATGCCAACGGCCTGAAGCGCCTGGTGACGAAGCTCAAGGCGGTCGCGCCGAAGGTCACCGAGGAGCATCTCAAGGTGCACCGGCCCTGGGGCAGCTACCAGTCCGTCGACAATGGCGAGCGACATCAGGTCAAGCGCATCGTGGTGAAGCCGGGCGGGCGGCTGTCGCTGCAGAAGCACCATCATCGTGCCGAGCACTGGATCGTCGTCCGTGGCGCGGCCCGGGTGACCGTCAACGAGACCGTCAAGACGGTGCACGAGAACGAGTCCATCTACATCCCGATGGGCGCGGTGCATCGGATGGAGAATCCCGGCAAGATCATGCTGGAACTCATCGAGGTCCAGACCGGAAGCTATCTCGGGGAAGACGACATCATCCGGATTGAAGACGACTATCAAAGGTCGTAACCAGCAAACTCCGAATCACGCGACCCGGGCCGGAAGGCGCAAGCTTTTGGCGCTAAGGCCCGGGGAACGTGTAACTTTTTGAATCAAATCGTGTCCGGTCAACTCGGCTGACATTCGCCACAAATGTGGCGCCCGTGCTAGAAGCGGCCCGGGGATTTGCGTTGAATCGGGGTTTGCTCAGATGAGTTCCAAAGGGTTTGCGCCGGCAAAGGCCGGCTTGCGCGTTGGCGTCGTTGGCGCGGGCGTGATGGGCAGCAACCATGCGCGCGTGCTCGCGGGTCTTCCAGGCGTCAGCCTCGTCGGTGTGGTCGATCCGTCGCCAACGCATCTGACGCGCACCACCGAGCTTGCCAGCTGCCAGGGCTTCGAGACCCTCGACCAGCTCCTCGCCGAAGGCGTCGACGCCGTCACCATCGCCGCGCCGACCCATCTGCATCACGAGGTCGCGCTCGCCTGCATCGCCAGGAACGTCCATGTTCTGGTGGAGAAGCCGATCGCCTCCACGGTCGCGGAAGGCCGCGAGATCGTCGCCGCCGCGCAAAAGGCCGGCGTCACGCTGATGATCGGCCATGTCGAACGCTTCAATCCGGCGGTCGCCGCCGTCAAGCAGGCGATCGCAGGCGAAGATATCCTCTCGATCGCGATCACCCGCGTCGGCCCGTTCCCGCCGCGCATGTCCAATGTCGGCGTCGTCATCGACCTCGCCGTGCACGACATCGATCTGATCCGCTGGTTCACCGAATCCGACATCGTCGAGGTGCAGCCGCAATTGTCGAGCGCGGTCGCCGAGCGCGAGGACATCGCGCTCTTGCAGTTCCGCACCGCCAACGGCGTGCTCGCGCACATCAACACCAACTGGCTGACGCCGTTCAAGGCGCGCAGCGTCACGGTCGCGACCCGCGGCAAATACGTGATGGGCGATCTGTTGACGCGCCAGGTCACCGAGTGCTTCGGCTTCAAGCCGGACGGCAGCTATTCGATGCGGCATCTGCCGGTCGGCCATGACGAGCCGCTCCGCGCCGAGCTGATCGCGTTCCTGAGGGCCGTCCGCAACGGCGAGACGCCGGCGGTCACCGGCGACGAAGGCGTCGCCAGCCTCGAGATCGCCACGCAGTGCCTGGAAACACCGTCGCGGCCCGCAGCCACGTCGTCCGCCCGCAAGGGTCCGCGCCGCGTCGTCGGCTGATTCCCTTTCCATGCCGACCACTCAAGAAGGCGCCAAGAACCAGACCATGAACCAGCATCTGCGTTCCGAACCCATTCCCTTCATCGACGTTGCCTCGCAGCGCCGCCGGCTCGGCGCCTCGCTCGATGCCGCCGTCAAGCGCGTCCTCGACCATTGCCAGTTCGTCAATGGCCCTGAAGTCGCCGAGCTCGAGAAGCAGCTTGCGGCCTATAGCGGCGCCAAGCATGTGATCGGCTGCGCCAGCGGCACCGATGCGATCCTGATGGTCATGATGGCGAAGAATGTCGGCCCCGGCGATGCCGTGCTGTGTCCGTCCTTCACCTTCATCGCAACCGCCTCGCCGGTGGCGCGGACCGGTGCGACGCCGGTTTACGTCGATGTCGATGAAGCCACCTTCAACATGAGCCCGGAGTCGCTGAAGCGCGGCATCGCGACCGCCCGCAAGGCCGGCCTGAAGCCGGTCGCGGTGATTCCGGTCGACCTGTTCGGCCAGCCCGCCGATCACGATTCCATCGCCGAGATCGCCAGGGCCGAAGGCCTGTTCGTGCTCGATGACGCAGCCCAAGGATTTGGTGCGAGCTACAAGGGCCGCAAGCTCGGCACCTTCGGGCTCGCCACCGCGACCAGCTTCTTCCCGGCCAAACCGCTCGGCTGCTTCGGCGACGGCGGCGCGATCTTCACCGATGACGACGAGCTCGCAGCGACACTGCGCAGCATCCGCGTGCACGGGCAGGGCATGGACAAATACGACAACGTCCGCCTCGGTCTGACCGGCCGGCTCGACACCATGCAGGCCGCGATCCTCATCGAGAAGCTGAAGATTTTTGACGACGAGATCGCCGCCCGCAACAAGGTTGCGGAGCGTTACGCGCGTGGCCTGTCCAACGTTGTCACTGTGCCGCGTCTGGCACCGGGTAATACCTCGGTCTGGGCCCAGTACACGATCCGTCTCCCCGAGGGCACCGACCGCGACGGCTTTGCCGCCGCGCTGAAGGCCCAGGGCGTGCCGACCGCGATCTATTACGGCAAGTCGATGCACCAGCAGACCGCCTACAAGCAGTATCCGGTCGCCGACGGCGGCCTGCCGGGCTGCGAGAGCCTGTCGCAGGACGTCATCAGCCTGCCGATGCACGCCTACCTGACCGAAGCCGACCAGGAGCGAATCATCGCCGCCGTCCGCGGCGCGATCGCGGGCTGAATTCGTCGTTTTGTCTCTCTTCCCCTCTCCCCTTGCGGGAGAGGGTGGCTCGCCGCGATAGCGGCGAGACGGGTGATGGGTATCTCTCCGCGTAAAAAGCGGAGAGATGCCCCTCACCCCAATGAGCTTGTGTCTACTGGCGGCGCCGCCCTCTCCCGCAAGGGGAGAGGGCACAGCAACGCGCATCGCAAGATGCAATCGACCTCTGTTCGATAAGTCTCTAAAACAGACGCATGCTCGGACGCATCTTCACGGTTGGTGGTTACACGCTGCTCTCGCGGCTGACGGGATTTGCCCGCGACATCATGCTCGCGGCGATCCTGGGCGCCGGCCCCGTGGCCGACGCCTTTTTCGTGGCGCTGCGGCTGCCCAATCATTTCCGCGCGATCTTCGCCGAGGGTGCCTTCAACGCCGCCTGGGTGCCGGCCTATGCGCATGTCCATGGCGAGCGCGGGGAGGGGGCGGCAAAATTGTTCGCCGACCGCATCTTCACGCTGCTGCTGGCCTCGCAGGTGGTGCTGCTGATCGTCGCCTGGCTGTTCATGCCGCAGGCCATGAGCATTCTGGCGCCGGGCTTTTCCGAGGATGCCGAGCAGCGCAAGCTCGCGATCGAGCTGACCCGGATCACCTTTCCCTATCTGCTGCTGATCACGCTGGTGACGCTCTATGGCGGCATGCTCAACGTGATGCAGCGCTTTGCCAGCGCCGCGGCGGCATCGATCTTCCTCAACATCTCCATGATGATGACGTTGGCGCTCGCCGCCTGGTTTCCCAGCGCAGGCCACGCCGCCGCCTGGGGCGTCCTGATTTCCGGCTTCCTGCAATATTTCCTGCTTGCGGGCGATCTCGCGCGCCATGGCGGCCTGCCGCGCTTTGCGCCGCTGAAGCTCGACGAGGACGTCCGCAGCTTCTTCAAAGCGCTTGGGCCGGCGACGCTGGGATCGATGGGCACGCAGGTCGCGCTGTTCGCCGACACCATCATCGCGACCTTCCTGCCCGCAGGCGCGCTGTCGGCGCTCTATTATGCCGACCGCCTCAATCAGCTGCCGATCGGTGTGATCGGCATCGCGATCGGCACGGTGCTGCTACCGGAGATGTCGCGGCGGATCACCGCCAACGATCATGACGGCGCGATGAAGGCGCAGCGCCGCGCCTTCGATTTCACGCTGCTTTTCTCGGTGCCGTTCGTGGCGGCCTTCATCACCGTGCCCGACGCGATCATGCGTGCGCTGTTCGCCCGCGGGGCGTTCTCGAAGGCCGATGCCGCCGCCGCCGGCGCCACGCTCGCGGCCTATGCCGTCGGCCTGATCCCCTTCGTGCTGATCCGCAGCGCGGTCGCGACCTTCTATGCGCGCAAGGACACCGCAACGCCGGTCCGCGCCTCGCTAACCGGCATCGCGGTCAATGTCGCCCTGAAGGTCGCGCTGATGGGATCGCTCGCCCAGATCGGTTTGGCGCTGGCAACAGCCGTCGGTGTCTGGACCAATCTGCTGCTGGTGCTGTTCTTCGCCGTACGGCGAGGCTTTCTCGTGCTGGACCGCGCCTGGCTGATGTCGCTCGCCAAATTCCTGCTGACCGGGCTCATCCTGGCCGCCGCCTTCTGGCTGATCGCGCGCTTCAGCGGTTCTATGCTGGGCTCGATGCACTTCCGCGATGAGCTGATGCTAGTGCTGCTGGCCGTCGGAGGCACCATCGTCTATGCGCTCGCGATCCTCATCCTGTTCGGCCGCAGCTGGTTGGTCTCGCTGGTGCGTGGCTAGGCCTGTATCAATCCGACGGGCCAAAGCCTGCTGCAGCAGGCGAGACACGCCGGAAGCAGCCATCACGTATATGGCTCTCCTCTGGTTCCCGGTACATGGTAACGTTTAACCTCGGTCGAGTTCGAAAGGGTGCGGTCTCACCAACGGTTGTGCGATGACCAGACGGGCGAAAAAGGCGATCTCGCCGCGGAAAGGGCGGGTTGGTGCTACCCTTGCGTCCCCCAGTTTGCAGGGTCGCGCGCAGGACATTGCGCTGATCGATCACCTGATCGAACGGATCGACCAAGGTGGATCCACGCTTGTTATCAGCGGTGAGCCCGGCATCGGAAAATCTGCGCTCCTCGATGTTGCCAGGCACAGAGCCAGTGAACGCGGCTTCTCCGTCTTGAGCATGACCGGCGTCCTCGCCGAAGTCCATTTGCCGTTTGCAGCACTTGAACAGGCCTTGCGTCCGCTGATGAAAGGGGCCGAGGGCCTTGTCCCTCGCCAGCGATCGGCCTTGCTGGCCGCTTTTGGCATGCATGACGACGCGGGGCCGCCCGATATCTTCCTGGTTGCGCTCGCGACGCTGTCTCTTCTGAGCGAAAGGGCGACGCGCGAGCCTCTGCTGCTTGTTGCCGACGATGCCCAATGGCTGGATCAGGCGACCTTTGAGGTGCTGGCCTTCGTCTCGCGCAGACTGAGCTCGGACCCGATCGTTCTCGTGGTCGCCATGCGCGACGACTTCAAGAGTTCGCTTGGCGACGCCTCCACCCTGAGGCTGCGCCTTTCAGGGCTCGATCAAGCCGACGCCGAGCGCTTGCTGGACGCCAACGCGCCGGGCCTTCCGGCGGAGCTGCGCAGCCGCTTCCTTCGGGAGGCCTCGGGCAATCCGCTGGCCCTTGTGGAGCTGCCCCGCGGAGAACGAGCCGCTGGAGATGCGCCGTGGCTTCCGCTGACCGACCGGCTCGAGCGCGCCTTCTCCAGTCGCTTGTCCGACCTCCCGCACATCGCGCAATTGCTGTTGTTCGTGACGGCGGAGAACGACGGGACATCGCTCCACGAAATCCTTTCCGCCGCCGAAGCCGTGTTGGGCGAGCGCGTGGGTATCGATGCCATCGCGCCCGCGGTCGCTGCGAAGCTCATCGAGATCAACGGGACGGAGGTGAGGTTTCGGCATCCGCTCGTTCGCTCCGCCATGCACCAGGCCGCCGACCCGGCGACCCGCCAGAGGATCCACGCCGCGCTTGCTGCCGTGATTCACGATCAGCTCGACCGCCAATTGTGGCATCGTGCCGCAGCAACGATCGGACCTGACGACGAGCTCGCCGGCGAATACGACCTGATGGCGGCGCGCGCGTTGCGGCGCGGCGCCGTGGCGATGGCGATCGAGGTTCTGGAAAGCGCGGCACGGCTGAGCAGCACGGCGAAGGCGAGAGGCGACCGGCTGTTGCGAGCGGCCGAACTCGCCGCCGATCTGGGGCAGCCGGAGCTCATGGAGCGCCTGCTGCGGCAGGCCGACATCGACGAGACGAACCAGTTGGCGCTGGTCCGGATCGCCTGGTGCCGTGAGATCAGCCAGCCCCCGGCGGTCAACGATCCCGCGAAGATTCTCGCATTGATCGGGTTCGCCGCGAAAGCCCACGCCGCTGGCGCGATCGATCTGGCCGCCAATCTTCTTTGGCGAGCCGCGCAACGTTGCTGGTGGAGCAGCGCAAGCGATGAACTCTGCGCAAGGGTTTACGATGCGGCTGCGCGGCAATTGCCTGACGGGGACCCCCGCCTGATCGCGATATCCGCTTACGTCGAGCCGCTGCGGCGGGGGGCGGACTTGTACTTCAAGCTTCAGGGGCTTGCGGGAACGGCGCACAGCGACCCCACCGTTGCGAGCATCCTCGGCAGCACAGCCAATGTCATCGGGACCTTCGACATCGGCGTGAACTTTCTCGCCGAGTCCAGTGCCGTGCTGCGCATGCAGGGACGGCTCAGCGATCTCGCCCGGGTGCTTTTCGCCCAAGGGTGGGCGGAAATGGAAGTCGGTGACTGGCGGGGCGCCATGAGGGAGGCCGAGGAATCCGCCCGGCTTGCCGAAGAGACCGGCGGGCTTCCGTGGATTGCCGCAGCCACGATCCTGAAAGCCAGGCTCGCAGGAATGCAAGGCAATCTGGAGCAATCCGAAGCGTATGCGGCGCAGGCGGAAGCCCTGGCCCTGTCCATCGGCGCGAGTTTCCTGCTGACCATGTTGCAGATCGCACGAGGCGTATCCGCAATCGGCGCGGGCCGTCATTGGGAGGCCTTTGAGCATCTGCGACGCCTGTTCACGCCGGCCGATCCCGCTTTCAATTTCGGCCTTCAGTTCTTTGGCCTCGCGGATTTCGTGGAGGCCGCCGTGTCGTCCGGCAATGCGGACGAGGCGAGCCGCGTGCTTGATGAGATCGAGCGCGCCTCGGCTCCGACGCCGGTGCCGTGGGTCGGGACGATGCTGCAATATGGCAAGGCGTTCCTCGCTGCGCCGGAAGACGCCGAGCCGTTCTTCCTGCAAGGTCTTGGACTGCAAGGTCCTGGGCCGGCCGCGAAGAAATGGCCGTTCCTGCGAGCCCGTTTTCTCCTGGCCTATGGCGGATGGCTGCGCCGCCAGCGCAGATCCGCCAATGCGAGGGCTCCATTGCGCGAGGCACGCGACATGTTCGATGCGCTCGGCGCTTCGCCCTGGAGCGATCGGGCCCGCGAGGAACTGCGAGCGTCGGGCGAAACCAGCCGCCGGCGAACCGAACAGGTGTGGGACACGCTGACCCCGCAGGAGCTTCACATCGCGCAACTCGCCGCCGAAGGTCTCTCGAACAAGGAGATCGGCGCCAGACTGTATCTGTCCCACAGAACCGTCGGGTACCACCTGCACCGGATCTTTTCGAAGGCCGGAATCACCTCGCGGTCCGGGCTACGCCCCGTTCTCGCCAGCATCAGCCGCCCCGCGGACTGATCGCCGTCCCGTCATCGGACTGGTCATTTGACAGAAGCGGCAGCCCCTCCGCGCGGGCTAGCTGTGCGAGTGCATCTACCCCCAAGCAAAAGTTGACCATGAAACTGTTCTCTTCACTCGCAATCCTCAGCCTCGGAGCAATCCTCATGACCCAAGCCGCCGATGCGGCCCCAGACGCCGGGACCGACCCCCGGATCGATCCCCAGGTTCGCGCCTTCCTGCGCGAGATCAACAAGGATCCGAGCCCGTTCTGGGAGCTGCCCCAGCCCAAGCCGCAGGACATCCTGACGGAGCTTCAGAACAAGACGCCAGTCGACATGTCGGGGGTGAACACGACCGAGCAGACCATCATCCAGGATGGTCAGTCCGCGAAAATCTACATCATGAAGCCCGAGCACGTGACCGGAAAGCCCGGCGTACTGCTGTTTATTCACGGCGGCGTCTGGATCGTCGGCAATTTCCAGAACCATCAGCGTCTGTTGCGCGACCTGGTGGTCGGCTCCGGCCAGATCGGTGTTTTCGTTGAGTACACGTCCCTGCCGAAGGCGCGCTTTCCCACGCAGCTCGACCAGTCCTATGCGGTGCTGAAATGGGTGGCGAGCCACGCCGAAGAGTTCGGCGCGGACGGTAGCCGGATCGCGGTGGCCGGCAATTCGGTTGGCGGCAACATGACCGCGGCATTGTCGCTGATGGCCAAAGACCGCAGCGGACCCAAGATCAGCTATCAGGTCATGATGATCCCGGCGACCGACGCCAGCGTCGACACCGGATCCTACCACGAATATGGCACGGGACGATTTCTCGCCCGCGCCTTCATGAAATACGGCTGGGATCTGTACGCGCCGGACGCAGCGACGCGCAACAACCCCTACGTCTCGCCGCTGCGCGCCAGCCTGCAGCAATTGAAGGGGCTTCCCCCGGCTCTTGTCATCACCGCAGAGAACGATCCGCTGCGCGACGAAGGCGAGGCTTACGCGCGCAAGCTCAAGGAGGCCGGCGTGTCCGTGATCGCGACCCGCTACAACGGGATGATCCACGACTTCGTCCTGCTGAACGGCATCCAGAGCGACCCCGAGCCCCAGGCCGCGATTCGGCAGATGTCGGCGGAGATCAAGGCACATCTCGCACCTTGATCCAGCCTTGAAAGAGCAGGCGGCGACACCGTCGCCGCTTGCTACGTTTTGATTGATCCCGAACTTATGATTGCGACGTTCTCGCGCAATGCCCCGCTGACTGAATAAGTCCAGTCGGTTGGTGTCTGCAGCAACTTGCCAAGCCCAGTTTTGCGACTCTCGTCGGCTTACAGTCTCAAGGCCGACATCACGGCATCGGTTGGTACAGCCAGAATCGTCAATCTTGGTACTTTTTTATAGCCAGGCGCAACGCATCTACTCGCTACGACGATGGATCGGAGCGAGCCCGATCCATCGGGCTTGGCGGGAGTTCCGATCGGTGCAGACAACTCTATCGCCGACACGGAGACAGGAGTTCCACACTGCCTGGCATTTTGTGGAAAGCCGGCGCGTGCGCGCTCCCTCACGTTTCCACCGAAGAGACAAATGACCAAGGAGAAAATATCATGAAGGCGATCGTTGTAACGGAGCAAGCCGCGGGAACGGCCGGTATGAAGCTGGTGCGCCGGCCCGAGCCGCAGGCAGCGATAAACGATGTCGTCGTCCAGGTTCATGCGTCGAGATTTATCCCGACTGAGCTTGCGTGGCCCTCGAGCTGGGTCGATCGCCTTGATCGCGACCGAACGCCGTCGATCCCTGGGCACGAGCTGGCCGGAGTGGTCTCTGCCCTTGGATATGGAACGACGGGGCTGTCGGTGGGACAACGGGTGTTCGGCCTCGCGGACTGGTATCGCGACGGCACGCTGGCCGAGTACGTGGCAATCGAGGCGCGCAACCTTGCGCCGCTGCCGGGCGACGTCGACTTTACCGTGGGCGCGAGCCTGCCGATCTCGGGCCTCACCGCGTGGCAAGGGCTGTTCCAGCACGGTCGCCTACAGGCGGGGCAGAGCGTGCTGGCACACGGGGCTGCAGGCGCAGTCGGGTCTATGGTGACGCAACTCGCACGAGCGGCCGGAGCTTACGTCATCGGCTCCGGACGTGCCGCCGATCGTCAGACAGTGCTCGACCTCGGCGCGAAGGAGTTCGTCGACCTCGACAACGACGCACTGGAGGACATCGGCGAAGTCGATCTGGTGTTCGATGTCATCGGTGGTGACATCCAGAAGCGGTCCACAGCACTCATTCGAGCCGGGGGAACACTGGTGTCCATCGTCGGGCCGGCGGAGGCGCAGCCTTCCAACGGGCTGGCGATCGACTTCGTCGTCGAGGCTGATCGTGCCCAACTGAGTGAGATCGTCCAGCGGGTGCGGGACGGACGACTGCGGACCAACATCGGCAACGTCTCGACCCTCGACGATGCCGTCGCCGCCTTAAATTCGACCGAGCGACGTAAGGGAAATACGATTATCCGCGTTCGTCCCTGAGCGACGCACGTCCGTTGATGCGCGCAGCCGGTCGGCTCGTCCAAGTCGGCCGGCTGTTGAGAATGTCCCAGGGGGCAATGGCCGCCCTCTCAGAGCGGTCGTAAACGTCCGCTTTGGAATGCCCCTCGCGTAGGGGGCATGAACCGTCGCGTCGAATGAGCGAATTCGTCGGAGCGAGGGACTCGCCTCCAAGGTGCAACCGACCTCCGCACATCCCTTGATTTTGCACGATTGCCGTGGTATTGGCGCCGCATGATCAAATCGTCGCGCCATTTCAACCGCAACCACATGACCCGCTTCGGCTGGGCCGTGGAAGGAGTCGCGCGCTAGGAATTCGACGACGACATCTTTTCCACCAGGCCCCGCCGGCATCGGACGGGGCCTTTTGTTTGGCCACGCTCCCTGCCGGCACAACAGCAGGAGCATCCGATGCCACCCCAACAGACGGACATCTCATCCGAGATTGAGTGCGATGCCGCGAGGCTTCGGCTCGACCTCTCCATCGTCTTGAGACTGATCAAGCGATACTGGCGTGCGTTTCAGGAGCGGCGGCCGCGCCCGCAGGTCGCATTGCAGGACCTGAGTGACAGGGAGCTGACGGACATCGGCTTGACGCGCGGTGAGATCGACTACATCTCGCCTGAACGCGCTATCGATACGCTGAGAGATCGGGCCACGGATCTTTGGAGGCGGGGCGTGATATAGGTGATCAACCGTCGGAAGCGGAGATGCGCTTTGCGAACAAGCGGCAGTCAGCGCGACTACTTCTTAGGAGTGCACCGCGGGACGAGTTCGGCAACTATCGTGCCATCAACCGAACCGTTCCTCACAGGGAAATGACCGGGCTGCGGCGTTTTCGTCGCATCCCGCTCTGACAGGCGAGGCACCGGGCGAGCCTGCGCGGCCTATGCCCGCCTAAAGCCGTTTGCCTTGCCACTTTTTCCACGGCAATATGCCCGCAAAACAACCATGAGGACGGGATAAGAAAATGGCGGCTCCCATCAAGTTCGGCGTTGGCCAAAGCGTGCTGCGCAAGGAGGATGACGCGCTCATCCGCGGCAAGGGCCGCTATACCGACGATTATGCGCCGCAGGCCGCGCTTCGCTGCCTGATGCTGCGCTCGCCGCACGCGCATGCCAAATACACCATCGATGCGAGCCGGGCTCGCACGCTGCCGGGCGTTGCGCTGATCCTGACCGCCGATGATGTCAAGGATCTCGGCAATCTGCCCTGCCTGTTCAATCTCGAGACCGATCCCTTCACCGGCCCGCCTTACCCGATCCTCGCCAAGGACGAGGTGCGCCATGTCGGCGATTCCATCGCCTTCGTGGTCGCCGAGACCATCGACCAGGCCCGCGACGCGATCGAGGCGATCGAGGTCAAATGGAGCCCGCTGCCGGCGGTGACCGGCGTCGTCAACGCCGTCAAGAAGGGCGCCCCGCAGGTCTGGCCGGACAAGGCCGGCAACGTGCTGTTCGACGTCTCGATCGGCGACAAGGCCGCGACCGAGGCTGCCTTTGCCAAGGCGCATGCGGTGGCCGAGATCTCCATCGTCAATCCGCGCGTGGTCGCGAGCTTCATGGAGGCGCGCGCGGCGGTTTGCGAATACGACGCCAAGCGCGATCATCTGACGCTGACGGTCGGCAGCCAGGGCAGCCATCGCCTGCGCGACATCCTCTGCCAGAACGTGCTCAACATCCCGACCGAGAAGATGCGGGTGATCTGTCCCGACGTCGGCGGCGGGTTCGGCACCAAGCTGTTTCCGTACCGCGAATACGCCTTGATGGCGGTCGCCGCGCGGCAGCTCAAGAAGGCGGTGAAATGGGCGGCCGACCGCACCGAGCACTTCATGGGCGACGCGCAGGGCCGCGACAACGTCACCACCGCCAAGATGGCGCTGGCCGAGGACGGAAAATTCCTCGCGATGGATTGCGACCTGATGGGCGACATGGGCGCGTATCTGTCGACCTTCGGCCCCTACATTCCGCATGGCGGCGCCGGCATGCTGCCGGGCCTCTACGACATCCAGGCCTTCCACTGCCGGGTGCGCACCATCTTCACCAATAGCGTGCCGGTCGATGCCTATCGCGGCGCGGGCCGTCCCGAGGCCGCTTACGTCATCGAACGCCTCGTGGACGCGTGCGCGCGAAAACTCGACATGACGCCGGACGCCATCCGCCGCAAGAATTTCATTCAGCCGAAGGCGCTGCCGTACAAGACCGCAACAGGCAAGGTCTACGATTCCGGCGACTTCGCCGCGCATCTCAAGCGCGCGATGGAGATCGGCGAGTGGAAGGAATTTCCCAAGCGCGCCAAGGCGGCCAAGAAGAATGGCCTGATCCGCGGCATCGGCCTTGCGAGCTATGTCGAGATCTGCGGCGTGATGGGCGAGGAGACCGCCAATGTGCGGCTCGATCCCAACGGCGACGTCACCGTTCTGATCGGCACGCAGTCGAGCGGGCAGGGCCACCAGACGGCTTATGCGCAGATCGTCGCCGAGCAGTTCGGCCTGCCCCCGGAGCGCGTGCACGTGCGCCAGGGCGACACCGACGAGATCGCCACGGGGCTCGGCACCGGTGGCTCGGCCTCGATCCCGTCAGGCGGCGTCAGCGTCGAGCGCGCCACGCGCGAGCTTGGGCAGAAGCTGAAGGAGATCGCGGCGCAGGCGCTGGAAGCCAGCGCCGGCGACCTCGAGCTCTCCGATGGCGTGGTGCGGATTGCCGGCACCGACCGTTCAATGTCGTTCGCCGATCTCGCCAAGCGCGGGAGCGCCGATCCATCGAAGCTCAACGGCAGCGCGACCTTTGCCAGCGCCGACGGCACCTATCCGAACGGCACGCATCTGGCGGAAGTCGAGATCGATCCGGCGACCGGCATCATCAAGATCGTCAACTACGTGATCGTCGACGATTTCGGCAAGACGCTCAATCCGCTGCTTTTGGCGGGCCAGGTGCATGGCGGCGCCATGCAGGGCATCGGCCAGGCGCTGATGGAGCAGGTGGTCTACGGCGCCACTGACGGGCAACTGATCACCGCGACCTTCATGGACTACGCGCTGCCGCGCGCGGCTGATGGTCCGGACTTCGTATTCGAGACCAGCAACGTTCCCTGCACGACCAATCCGCTGGGCGTGAAGGGGGCGGGCGAGGCCGGCGCGATCGGCTCCTGTCCGGCCGTCGTCAACGCCATCGTCGACGGGCTCTGGCGCGAATACAAGATCGACCACATCGACATGCCGGCCACCCCGGAGCGGGTGTGGATCGCCGTCAACGAGCACCACCGCCGTCACAGCCTTTAATCTCGAGCTCGACCAAATAATCCATAGTGCGACGATCTATCGCCGCGCTTTGGATGGAATGAACTCTGCCAAACGGTGTTGGCCCAATGTGGGGTCAGCACGATCCTGTCTCAGGGAAAGGGATTTTGCGAATGAAGCGAGTGTTGGTTGTTGGCGGCGCGCTGCTGCTCGGCATGGGCGCGGTTTGGGCGCAGCAGGAGTCCGTCAAGGAGGTCCAGACCCTCATGAAGGGCAACGGCAAGAACGCCGGCGCGGTTGCGGCGATCGTCAAGGGCGAGAAGCCTTACGACCAGGCCACGGTGGATAGCGCGCTGGCGCAGTTCGCGGATACGGCCAAGAAGCTGCCGAACCTGTTCCCGGCGAGCGCAAAGGGCCAGAAGCCCGAGGGCGACTACAGCGCCTCGCCGAAGATCTGGGAGGACAAGGCCGGCTTCGACGCCAAGATCGCAAGCTTCGCCAAGGTCGTCGGCGAGGCCAAGGGCAAGATCAAGGACCTCGATTCGCTCAAGGCGACTTTTCCCGCGGTCGGCAAGGAATGCGGCGGCTGCCACGAGACCTTTCGTGTGAAGAACAGCTGACGCGGAGCCGGCAAAAAGTGAGGGCGGATGCGCACGGCATCCGCCCTTTTTGCGTTGTGGGCAGGCGCCTCGGTTGACTCGTACGCGTTTTCGGTCGGACGCGCATCTGGGCGGATCGAAGGCGAGCGCAATTGCTCAGCCGGCTCCCGAAGCTTTTCGAGCGGCAGGCTTGCGAGCCTCTTTTTCGAGTAACCACCCCAAAGCCTTCGCTGGGTTCAACCAGCGCACCTCATCGATCTGTTCGGCGAGCGTCAGCGCATGAACGGTCAGTACCTCAATGTCCTGAGGATCGACGTCCGCCTTTTCCAGCACGTGTATGCACCGGTTGATCGCCGCCAGATCGAGCTGAAGTTGCTCGACACTTGAGTGGTGATCTTTGGCCCCCACGACTTTCCATGGTCTCCTTGCGCGCACTTTTTTCTCCCCATACGCGGTCACGCCTTCGTGAGTGCTGTTTGTGGCGGCAACACGAAAATGGATGGACGGAATCGGGGATGTTTGCGGGCGGCCCGTCAAAGGTAGGGCAGCAGCGGGGGAGGCTTGGACCATTGCGTTGAGGTGCCTCGGTTACCGAGGCATCGATTCGTCGAACCACACCAAGGGCAAAATTTGTTTGCGAGGCCTGGCTGATCGCTGTCGGGGCGCCACGTATGAGCTTATCTTCAACCGCAGCCGCTGCGACGTTGACGAGAGCTGTCGGATGCAGGCGCATCCGAGTCGTGTGCTTCGATCGCAGAGTTCCAATTCGCGGCGAGAATCTGAATCAAAACAGCGAGGCAGGCCATGGTCAAACCGTTCCCGTCGAAGACGCACATCGGCAACCATATGCTGCATCCTGAAACGCTGATGCTGACCTATGGCTATGATCCGCAATTGTCGGAAGGTGCCATCAAGCCGCCGGTATTCCTGACCTCCACCTTCGTGTTCAAGACGGCCGACGACGGGCAGGACTTCTTCGATTTCGTCGCCGGCCGGCGCGAGCCGCCGGAAGGGATGGGCGCGGGGCTGGTCTATTCGCGCTTCAACCACCCCAACAGCGAAATCGTCGAGGACAGGCTCGCGATCTACGAGCGCACCGAGAGCTGCGCGCTGTTCTCATCAGGCATGGCGGCCATCGCAACCACGATCCTGGCAATCGTCCGCCCCGGCGATGTCATCCTGCACTCGCAGCCGCTCTATGGCGGGACGGAAACCCTGCTGACGAACACGCTTGCGCGCCTGTCGATCGGCGCCGTCGGCTTCGCCGATGGCGTTGATGAAGCGGCGGTCAGCCAGGCCTCGGAGGAGGCCATGCGCAAGGGCCGGGTCTCGATGATTCTGATCGAAACTCCGGCCAACCCGACCAACGGGCTGGTCGACGTCGCGATGATGCGCCGCGTCGCCGAAGCCATCGGAAAGACCCAGGGACACATTCCAATCATCGCCTGCGACAATACGCTGCTCGGACCGGTGTTTCAGCGGCCGATCGAGCATGGTGCGGACATTTCCCTGTACTCGCTCACGAAATATGTCGGCGGTCATTCGGACCTGATCGCGGGTGCCGCGCTCGGCGCGAAGGCGATCGTGAAGGGCATCAAGGCGCTCCGTGGCGCCATCGGCACCCAGCTCGATCCGCATTCCTGCTGGATGATCAACCGCTCGCTCGAGACGCTGAGCCTGCGCATGGAAAAGGCCGACAGCAACGCGCGCCTCGTGGCGGACTATTTGCGCGATCACCCCAAGGTGGCCAAGGTCCACTATCTCGGCCATCTCGAGAAGGCTTCGCCGGCCGGAATGGTGTTCGCGCGGCAGTGCCTGGGGGCGGGCTCCACCTTCTCGTTCGACATCGTCGGCGGCAAGGACGCGGCGGTGAAATTCCTCAACGCGCTGCAAATCCTCAAGCTGGCGGTGAGTCTTGGCGGAACGGAGTCGCTTGCGAGCCTGCCTGCAACCATGACCCATTCCGGCGTTCCCGCCGACATCCGCCGCAAAATCGGTGTGCTTGATTCCACGATCCGGCTGTCGATCGGCATCGAAAACCCGTCGGACCTGATCGCGGACCTCACACAGGCGCTGAACGCGGCTTGAGGGCGTAGCCCCGACATTGCCGAAGCGTCCCCAAGCAACGCAATGAGGTCGGCCATGCCGCCGCTCGCGCGAGCCAAGGTGCCAAGCCGTTGGTCAGGCTGGTGTCCCCTGGCAGCCCGAATGGCTCCGGACTTACGCTCCGCGCGAATGGCTCACGATGTCTCGCGGGTCGATATCGCGGCTGGAGGCAACGTAGTCGATCTCGCCGCGCGTCGTGCCGATGTCCATCAACTCCCGGTCACTCAAGCCGGACAACGTGCCGCGCACTCTCTGGCGATCGCGACGTGCCTGAAAGACATCCCAGTACTTCCAGATCAGGCCGCGGACATGCCGGGACGATATGGACGCCCGTTCCGGCCACATTGTACCTTGGATCAGGGTCATTGCAGTGCCTTCGGAGGGTGTTTTTCACCCCGAGAAGGTGCCCGAAGACCGACGCGCGTGCTTGACCGACAGCTTACATTTTTCCTACCGGCAGCTTATTCTTGCGACGTCCAGCGGGCCAAAAAGCCCACCCCGGTCGCCCCGGAGGGCTCACCCAAGGGATTCGCACCGTGCGCTATCTCTTTGAGGAGTATGCATTCGACGCCGGTCGGCGAGAGCTGCATCGCGGAGCGGATCGGATCTCAGTTACGCCACTGGTGTTCGATCTCCTCGATTACCTGATCCGCAACAGGGAGCGCGTCGTAGGCAAGGATGAACTCATCGATGCCATTTGGCAGGGGCGCTGCGTGTCCGATGCCGCGCTGACGACCCGCCTCAACAGTGCGCGATGCGCGATCGGGGATTCTGGCGAAGAGCAGCGGCTGATAAGAACACTGCCACGCAGGGGCTTCCGCTTCGTGGGTCAGGTCCGGGAAACGCTTGCCGCCGAGGGCGCAGCGGCCGCCGACGGCGGAGCCGAGACGCCGAAACCTGCGCTCTCGCTCCCCGACAAACCCTCGATCGCGGTCCTTCCATTCGCCAACCTGTGCCCGGATCCGGAGCAGGACTATTTTGCCGACGGTATGGTCGAGGACATCATTTCGGGACTGTCGCGTTCGAAGTCTCTCTTCGTCATCGCGCGACATTCGACTCTGGCCTACAAGGGCAGGGCGATCGACGTCAAACAGATCGGTCAGGAGTTGGGCGTTCGCTACGTGCTCGAAGGCAGTGTGCGCAAGGCCGGCAATCGAGTCCGAATTGCCGGTCAGTTGATCGACGCGACGACCGGCCTGAATCTCTGGACGGACCGGTTTGACAGTGAGATCGAAGATCTTTTCGACCTGCAGGATCGGCTGACGAGCAGCGTCATCGGCGCAATCTCCCCGCGACTGGAGCGCGCCGAAATCGAGCGCGCCCAACGCCAGCCGACCGACAACCTTCAGGCTTACGACTATTATCTTCGGGCATTTGCCTCCTTCTTCAAATTCACCGAGGAAGCAAGCATCGAGGCTATCGAGCTCGCAAAAACTGCCCGCGAGATCGATCCCGAATTCGCGCGTGCATACGCGCTCGGCGCCCGTTGCTATGTCCTGAGGAATGTTTTCGACTGGATCACTGATGAAGCCCATGAACACAGTGAAGCCGCGCGGCTGGCGAGGCGGGCGGTCGAGCTTGACCCGAACGATCCGTCGGTGCTTGCGATGGCCGGACACGCGCTCTCCCAGGTGGCAAGCGAGGTCGAGGAAGGCGATGCTCTTCTCGTGCGCGCGATAAAGCTGGACCCAAACCTCGTCATCGCACGACATTGGAACGGTTGGAGCCAACTCTGGCTTGGTCGTGGTGACGCCGCAATCGAGCAGTTCAACACCGCATTGCGTTTGAACCCGCTTCATCCGCATGGGGGCGCCAATGCCCAGACGGGCTTGGCTTACGCTCATTTTCTTGCTGACCGTCATGATGACGCCTTGGCTTGCGCGGCAGCCGCCATCAGGCTGATACCGATCTTTCCGCCTGCGCAATTCATTCTGGCGGCATGCCATGCGGCGTCAGACCGGGTTGGGGAAGCCCGGCGGATTTGCGACCGTGCGATGCAACTATGTCCCAATAAGCGTATCGATGCCTACGCACGGCGATACCGCCGACGGGAAGATGTCGAAAAGCTGACGCAAGCGCTCCGGGTTGCCGGCATGCCGGAATGAGCGTGCGCGGCCGCCTCGCGGCGTGCGGAATCGAAAAGGCCGGACGCTCCCTCCGGCGCCCGGCCTTCGCGTACGAAGCAGCCTTGAGGTTACTTCGTCACCTGGCCGCGGATCTCGCCGCCCGGATTGGCCGCGGTGTGGATGTTGACGTAGAGCTTGCCGGCGAGCAGGTCAGCGGCCTGCGCATCGGTCAGCGTCGCCGAGCCCTCGACCGGGCTGGAGGTCGCATTCGGGATCGCGACCGCGACGCCGGCGTTCTTGCCGGCCTCGGCCGGCCCGTGGAAGTGGGCGGCTGTTGCCGGGCCGGACAGACCGGAATAGGTGACCTTCCAGGACAGCTTCTTGCTGGCGGCATCATAGTCCAGATCGGCGGTTCCGGTGCCGCTGGTGGTGGTTGCTGGCACCTCGGATTTGCCGTCGAGCGTTGCTTTCAGCTTTTCGGCGCCGGCGGGGGCTGCAAAAGCTGCGGCGCCCAGCGCGACCATGGCGATGACGGTCTTGTTCATGACATTCTCCCTGAGACCTCGTTGGCCTGCCAACCTTCCAACATTGGCCGTTTCAGTTTATTCCCGTATCCGGCCGGGGCGGGCTAAATTCTTCGTGGCTGGAGCCGCGTGGACATCGGTCATAAGTTCGCGGCAAGCAATGAATGGATCTGCATGTTGCAACGAACAATTGTCGTGGCGCTGCTTGCCGCGGTCGCTGCTGTGGACGTCTATTGGTGGCTCAGCGCGCCGGTGGTGGCGGCCGGTGCCGCCGCAGCGCCTACCCATGTCCCCAATCTCGCCAATGGCGAGGTGATGTTCAACGCCGGCGGATGCACATCCTGCCATGCCGTCCCCGACCAGCCCGATCGCACCAGGCTCGGCGGCGGCGTCGCGATCAAGTCGCCGTTCGGAACGTTCTACGCGCCGAACATCTCCTCCGATCCGACCTACGGCATCGGCAAATGGACCGACGCCGATTTCGTCAACGCGGTCATGCATGGGGTCTCGCCGGACGGACAGCATTATTTCCCGGCCTTTCCCTACACGTCCTATCAGCACGCCAGGCGCGAGGACGTGCTCGACCTCTTCGCCTATCTGAAAACGTTGCCGCCCGTTGCAGGCAAGGTGCGTGACCACGACGTGCGCTTTCCGTTCGACATCCGGCGTAACATCGGGATCTGGAAATTCTTGTTTATGGACGGAAAGCCCTTCGTCGCCGACGGCACGAAGTCGCCGCAATGGAATCGCGGCGCCTATCTCGTCAACAGTTTCGGCCATTGCGCCGAATGCCACAGCCCGCGCAATGCGCTTGGCGGCATTATCTCCGGAGAACGCTTTGCCGGCGGCCCCAATCCGGAAGGCGAGGGCTGGGTGCCCAACATCACACAGAAGCGTCTCGGCGAGTGGAGCGCGAAGGATATTGCCTATTTCCTCAAGACCGGCGAATTGCCCGACGGCGACAGTGTCGGCAGCGCGATGACGCGCGTGATCAAGAACACCTCGCAATTGCCGGACGAGGATCTCGCGGCGATGGCGGATTACATCAAATCGCTGCCGCCGGTGGACGGGCCGCCGCGGCCGAAACGCAAGGAAGGCAGCTAGTCTAGGGTATGTAGCGGAAGTATGCGGCTTTTTGGGGAGGCTCAGGGAAGCCCCGGATTTCAACTAGCCGTGGTGGAGGCTTGCCTTCCATAAGTAGTATCGCAAGATCGTTAAGCACATTTCGTGTTGTGGCGAACGTGTTATGATTTAGTCCGAACAGTTCATCTCCAATTAGACTGACATCAATCGTCCAAAGTCCAGGCAAAACAACTGGCCCGGCATCAGGTACATCTCCTGCGCGCGGGATACCTCCGGCAATACGCTTCGATAGCTGCAAGGCCTTGTCGTTCTTGGATGCGTAAAGTGTAAGCCCCTTAGTGACCTTTGCAACGCCGGAGATGTCTTGAACAAACATGTCTCGGTCCACATCGGGGGCGACCATAATCAACTGCGCGATAGCCGTGGGTGATCGTGTCGCGGCGCTATTTGATAGGGCCTCAACTGCGATCAAGTTCCCCATACTGTGAGCTATCACATCGATGTTGTCATATCCGGCTTTGTAAAGATCGTCGATCACGCGAAGAAAGGCCGTGCGCGAAGCCAACGCGCTTTCTTTGTCATAGAGATAGTCCGCGATATCCCCGCGAGACGGCCATGAGAATAAGATTGTGGTGCCTCTGAACTGAAGATCCCAAGTTATCTGCGCTGCCCGGAAGACGGCGTCGCGGAATTTGGTATTGAAGCCATGGACAAACACGAGAGCCTTTCTCTTCTTCGTTGACGCTAGCGTTTTTATCCATTTCGCTTCGTCTGTTTTCTCGATGCTGCGAATAGTAAAATGCTTCGTTGGGTCAAGTGTGTCTCTTCTCAACTTAAATCCGAAGAGCTTAAGGCTCGAGGGCAATTCTATGTTTCCGATGTGGTGTCCTTCAGGCACCCGGACGCGAACGATCCCGACACTCAGATCAGGGTTGCGCTCGCCTGTGTAGCCGCTGACAGCAGTCCAGCCGTTTAAGCTGTAGACAGGAGGTCCATCGCTTGTGAATGCGGGCTGGGGATGGCCTTCGACATCGGGGGGAGTGTCCGACTGTTTGCGGTTCGTTGCATAGAAAAACTCAACGATACGTGTGTCGATTTTGGAGTCTTGCGCTGCGTTTTCTAAGGATTTGTCCGTATCGTTAGCCCCACTCGCTGTACTTTGATTCCCTTTCTGAATTGCACCGCCTTGGATATCCGGGTCTATTTTAGTGCCGCCGGGTTTAATCGTCGGCTTGATCGGGGCTACTATCACATCAAAAGGCGCGCGCCATGGCTCATCATCTGCCAGCGTGATGGGCCTAAACCTCTCGATAGAAATCCGTTGAATTGAGTTGGGATCAGTGAGGAACTTCCAGTAACTCTCGTACTGTGTGTTCTGAATCAAAAAAGTCACGCTATTTGGTTCGCGCTCGCGCTCCGATGCCGATAGGCAGCCTCGTAGCCGGTCCGAAAAGCGAGCGTATCTCCCAACGAAATTTTTGGCAGCTTCCGGCTGAACAATTTCCGGCATTCGCTCTGGGGCCTTCCGCGAAAACGCTTCGCAAATCTGAAGGACGTCTCGCTCGGCGACGATCGGTTGCGCGTAGCTGCTCCCGAAGCCCGTTGCGAAAGCAATTGACCAAACAGCCAAGTATTTTAACCAATGCTGGGGCACGGCACTCCCCTCAAAATGAAAATGCAAGAGACCGAGCGGGCGTTCGTCGCGGAGTTTCTCTTCGTCCAGTGGGGGCTCCCGAGCGGCCCCGCTCGGTAGTATGCAGTCGTCGTCGGACTTCGGCTGTTGAGAGTTGGGAAGGTCGGGCCTCATTGCCGCGCTCCAGCAAAGGTATTGCAGCTCTTCACCAATCCAGTTGCGTAACCGACATCGAACCAATGATGGCGCTGCGCGGCGCTGCCATGAGTGAACGAGTCAGGCACTACGTACCCCAAGGCACTTTTCTGCAGGGTGTCATTGCCCAGTGCTTCTGTCGTTCGAATTGCCGCTGCTATGTCGCTCGCGTTGATCTTCGCTTTCTCTTTAATTTTACGCGCCCAAATGCCGGCGAGACAATCGGCCTGCAACTCGAGAAGAACTTGTAACCGGTTTCTCTCCGCCTCCGTTTCCATGCTCTCTTGGAGCTGGCGCACTTTTGGCATAATTCCCAGCAAGTTCTGAACGTGATGTCCGATTTCGTGGGCTATCACATAGGCCTGAGGAAGTTGACAGTCGGCGCCGCTCGAATCGCAGGCATGAAGTTCAGTCTGCATCTCTTGGAAGAACGAAAGGTCGAGGTAGACCTTCTGATCATCAGGACAATAGAATGGTCCCATGATTTTCTCGGCTAATCCGCAGGCTGCGTAGGTGGCGCTTGTGTACAGGACGAGACGGGGTGGCCGATAAGTTAGGCGATCGGATGCGAAGATTGCCTGCCAGACCTCCTCCGTGCTGCCCAGAACTCGCGAAACGAAGAGATACATCTTGTCGCGCGGTGCACCGGTCTGGTCGCCCGACTTCGCTGGAAGCTCAGCATAATGCCACTCGGCTTGCGCGTCATCGCTACTCGTTGTTGTCGTGAATCCTTCACCGAACAGGCGAGCCCGCATGAAGCTGCCAACCTCGATCTGTTCAGTTTGAGCCTCGCCATGACGTTGGAGCGGCTGGACGGTTATTGGCTCGTGATAGCCGACCGTCATTTCCGTCGGAGGAGTAAATACAACTGAACCCGGACCAATCTTGTCGACTTGGTTACGGAGGATGGCAGCGGGGTCTATCGGTGCTGGGCGAACTGCCCAGGCTAAGCCGCCTGTGCAAAGCGCCCAGACAGCAACAGCTATCGAAACAAGCGGTCCTTTGGGCATTGCCGGCCCCCGGCGCTCACGATCCGTGCGAAAAGAGCATTCCAGGGTTGTATGTTCAATGAAATGTTTCACACTTTGCGCGCGGCATAAGTGCACGCGATCGGGCCGCCGAATTGTTCCTCCGCGGACCTAAGCGCGTGGGCTACGAAGCAAAGGCTCCAACCACTTGGAGACTATCCGTTTTTTGAACGGACATTGGCGCGATGTCGACGCGGCCGTCATCGATGAAGCGAGTTGGGCCTTGCCAGCGCGAGAGGGGGCGAGCGCTGGATGATGCATGCGATGGTCAAAATCCGAAGAACTCACTTTGAGCACAATTGGTCCGCTGCGCTGTCTCGGAAGCGGACTTCCCATCCGGCCCTCTGTGAGTGCACACCCTAGCTCGCGCCAAACGCCTTGAAGGTGATGATGGTGAGGGTGTCCTGGATGCCCGGCAGCACCTGCACCTTCTCGTTGATGAAGTGGCCGATGTCGGTGTCCTTGTCGACGTAGAACTTCACCAGCAAATCGTAATGGCCGGCCGTGGAGTAGATCTCGGAGGCGATCTCGGCTTCGGCAAGCGCGTTGGCGACCGTGTAGGACTGGCCGAGCTTGCATTTGATCTGGACGAAAAAAGGAACCATTGCAGTCACTCCGAAGCATATCTGGCGGCTAGAGCCATTTCCGCTCCGATGAAATCGGAACGGGGCTCTAGATTCTAGTTTTGACGCGTTTTCTTCACGCGAACCGGTATCCACTTCGCTCGAAAACGCTCTAATAGGCCAAAACCGGCCGGATTTAGCAAGCGAACTTGCGGGCCACCGGGGTGCGCGCTAGGACGGGTGATGGTCTCAAAAACGCGGAAAATCGCCCCATGACGACGCCCGTGGCGCTCACCATCGCCGGCTCCGATTCGAGCGGCGGCGCCGGCATCCAGGCCGACCTGAAGACCTTTGCCGCGCTCGGCGTCTATGGCGCCTCCGCGATCACGGCGCTGACGGCGCAGAATACGCGCGGCGTCACCGGCATCCACGCGGTGCCCGCCGAATTCGTCACCGCGCAGATCGATGCCGTGTTTTCCGATCTCGAGGTCGGCGCGGTGAAGATCGGCATGGTGGCGCAGGCCGCCAGCATCGATGCGATCGCAGCGGCGCTGTCGCGCTGGAAGCCGGGGCATATCGTGCTCGATCCCGTGATGGTCGCAACCTCGGGCGATCGCCTGCTCGCCGCGGAGGCCGTGGAAGCCCTGCGCAGGAAGCTGATGCCGCTGGCGTCGGTGATCACGCCCAACCTGCCCGAGGCCGCGGCTCTGCTCGACGAGCCCGTCGCGACACGCGAGGCCGAGATCGAGAGCCAGGGGCGCCGGCTGCTGGCGCTGGGCTGCCGCGCGGTCCTGATCAAGGGCGGGCACGGCGAGGGCGCCGAAAGCATCGACTATCTCGTCGAGGCCGAGAACACGATCGCGCTTGTGGCGCCGCGCGTCGCCACCCGCAACACCCACGGCACGGGGTGCTCGCTGTCCTCGGCCGTCGCGGCGGGGCTTGCCAGGGGCGAGGATCTCGCGCGGGCCGTGCGGAACGCCAAGGCCTGGATCAGCGCAGCGATCGCGGCCGCCGACCGCTTCAGCGTCGGCCACGGCCACGGGCCGATCCATCATTTCCACAAATTTTACTGATCCGGGCCGCGAGCGCACCGCCAGCGGCGCGCGGGACCGCCGCCGTTAACTTGTTCAGCCATCGGTTCCGGGGTCTTGCGGAGGCCGTTGCGGCGTCATGTCGCCTGATTGTCGCATGCGACTGATATTCGCGGGGCGGGCGAGGCGAGGTTTGATTCGTATCCGAGGGTGCCTCAAAGGTTCATTGGTCATCCCCCTGTCACGGGATATTGTTACAGGCTGTCGCATGGGAAGTTACGATGTGAGTGACGAGGGCCCTGAAAGGCGCTTTCGCACGTTGTTCATCTCCGACGTTCATCTCGGAGCCCGCGGTTCTCAAGCCGACCTTCTGCTCGACTTCCTTCGCTACCACGATGCCGATACGATCTATCTCGTCGGCGATATCGTCGACGGCTGGGCGCTGAAATCGAGCTGGCACTGGCCGCAGTCGCATAACGACCTGGTCCAGAAGCTGCTGCGCAAGGCGCGCAAGGGCGCCAAGGTCATCTACATTCCCGGCAATCACGACGAGTTCCTGCGCAACTATTACGGCACGCATTTCGGAGGCATCGACGTGGTCGAGAACACCGTCCACACCGGCGTGGACGGCAAGCGCTATCTCGTCATCCACGGCGACATCTTCGATCTCGTGGTGCAGAACGCGCGCTGGCTCGCCCATCTCGGCGACAAGGCCTACGACTTCGCGATCCAGATGAATCGCTTCGTCAACTTCTTCCGGCGCATGTTCAAGGTGCCCTATTGGTCGCTGTCGCAATGGGCCAAGCAGAAGGTCAAGAACGCCGTCAACTATATCGGCGCGTTCGAGCAGGCGCTCGCCGCCGAAGCGCGGCGTCACGACGCCGACGGCGTGATCTGCGGCCACATCCACTATGCCGTGATCCGCGACGAGGCCGGCATCCGCTACATGAACTGCGGCGACTGGGTTGAGAGCTGCACGGCGCTGGTCGAGCATGACGACGGTCATTTCGAGATCATCACCTGGGCGGATCAGGCGCGGAAGCCGGCACAGGTCCCGCAGGTCGCAGCAAGGGCCGCTTGATGCGCATCCTGGTCGCGACCGACGCCTGGCACCCGCAAGTCAACGGTGTGGTTCGGACGCTGACCAAGCTCGCAGACGCAGCCAAGGGGTTCGGCGTCGAGTTCACGTTCCTGACGCCGCAATCGTTCCGCACCTTCGCAATGCCGAGCTACCGCGACGTGCGGCTCGCCATGCCGCGGCCGGCGCGAATCGCGAAGCTGATCGAGGAGGCGCGCCCCGACAGCATCCACATCGCGACGGAGGGGCCGATCGGCCTGATGGTCCGCCGCTACTGCCGCCAGCGCAAGCTGCCGTTCACGTCCAGCTTCCACACCCGCTTTCCCGAATATGTCCGCGCCCGCGTGCCGGTTCCGGAATCCCTGATCTGGCGGGCGCTGCGCCGATTTCACGCGCCCAGCCGCGCCGTGATGGCGGCGACGCCTGCGCTCGCCCGCGAGCTTGGTGAACGTGACTTCGACAACGTCGTGCTGTGGCCGCGCGGCGTCGACACCAGCCTGTTCCACCCCCGTGGGATCGACCTCTGCCTGCCGGCGCCAGTGTTTCTCTCGGTCGGCCGGATCGCGGTGGAGAAGAATCTCGAGGCGTTTCTCGATCTCGATCTGCCCGGCACTAAGGTGATCGTCGGCGACGGCCCGGCGCGGGTCGCGCTGGAAGAAGCCTATCCGGATGCGATCTTCCTGGGCGAGAAGCACGGCGAGGCGCTGGCGGCAATCTATGCTGCGGCCGACGTGTTCGTGTTCCCCAGCAAGACCGACACGTTCGGCCTGGTCCTGCTGGAAGCGCTCGCCAGCGGCCTGCCGGTCGCGGCCTTCCCGGTGAAGGGCCCTCGCGACGTGATCGGCGATGCACCGGTCGGCGCCCTCGATCATGATCTGCGCAACGCCTGCTTCGCGGCGCTCGACGTGTCCCGGCAGGACTGCGTCGAATTCGCCGCCAATTACACCTGGGAGGCCTCGGCGAGGGCGTTTGTGGACAGCATCAAGGCGGTTGGCGCGGTGCTTCCTGGCAGGAATGGGGCGGAGCCGGTTAGTTTCGTAGCCTGAAAACCAAGGTTCATCGCGCGCAGGTGTCTTGCCCCGCGCCTCGTCCGGCGCGATAACATCAGGCATGACCGAACATCTCCTCCCAATCGGCCCTGCCGATATCGAAGCAGCAGCACGCGTGATCGCGCCCTTCGCCATCCGCACCCCGCTGTTGTCCTTTCCCGTGCTCAACGAGCGCGTCGGCGCAAAGGTCTTCCTGAAGCCGGAGATGCTCCAGCGCACCGGCTCCTTCAAGTTCCGCGGCGCCTTCAACAAGGTCGCCTCGATCCCGCAGGACAAGCGCGCCGGCGGCGTCGTCGCGTTCTCGTCCGGCAACCACGCCCAGGGCGTCGCGGCGGCTGCAAAGATCCTCGACATGCATGCGACCATCGTGATGCCCGCGGATGCGCCGCTGTCGAAGCGCGAGCGCACCAAATCCTATGGCGCCGAGGTCGTGCTGTATGATCGCGACCGCGACGACCGCGAGGCGATCTCGCGCGGCATCGCCGAGAAGCGCGGCGCGACATTGGTCAGGCCCTATGACGATCCGTTCGTGATCGCGGGGCAGGGCACCGCAGGTCGTGAGATCGCCGAGGACATGGCTGCGCTCGCCCTCAGTCCCGACATCGTGGTGGCGCCGGCCTCCGGCGGCGGCCTGATCGCGGGCGTCGCCACGGCCGTCAAGGCGCGCTATCCGCTCGCCGAGATCGTGGTGGCCGAGCCCGAGGCGTTCGACGATCACGGCATTTCGCTGACCGCCGGCCACCGCGAGCCGCATGGGCCTGCGGGCCGCACCATCTGCGATGCGCTGATGGCCCTGATCCCCGGCGAGATGACCTTTGCGATCAACAGCAAGCTCTTGGCGCGCGGCGTGACTGCATCTGACAAGGAAGTCGGCGCGGCGGTGGCGTTTGCCTATCGCGAGCTGAAGCTCGTGGTCGAGCCGGGAGGTGCGGTGGGCCTTGCCGCGTTGCTGGCGGGACGTCTCGACGTCGCCGGGAAGAACGTCGTCATCGTGCTCTCCGGCGGCAATGTCGATGCGGATCTGTTTGCCGAGCTGGTGGCCTGATCTTCTGAGATTTTGACACGACGAAGGGGCAGGGCGTTGCCGCTCTGCCCCTTCTTCGTTTCGCTTGTGGCGATCAGTGCATGAAGCCGCCGCGGCGATTGTTGCCGCCATTATTCGTGCTCGGCGCCTGGTTCATCGACTGGCGGAAGTTGTTGCCGCCATTGTTGACCATGCGGTTCGTTCTGTTGAACTGCGGGCGGTTGTTCTGCTGGTTGTTCTGGACCTGCACTTTGTTCACCGGATTGTTGTTGAGCTTCACGCCGTTGTTGGCGCGGATCGGGTTGTTCTGCGTCTGAACGACCGGCTTCGTGTCGACAGTCGAGCCGCCCTTGCCGACATTCACCGGCATACTCACGATCTTGCCAGGAGTGCCGTTGGTCGTGCCGTTGGCAGTGCCGGTATTGTTGCTGCGGCCGTTCTGCGTTGTGTTGGTCGCGGGCAGGGTGACGATCTTGCCCGGGGTCTGCGACGGCGTGCCGTTCGGCTGGTTCGGCTGATTGTTGCCGGCCGGCGGGTTGACGATCTGGCCGCCATTGCCGAGCTTGCCGATGACGTTGCTGTCGATCGGCTTCTGCACGACCGGCAGATTGCCATTCATCTGCCCACCGCCATTGCCCTGCTGCATCAGCGGCATGTATTTGGGCTGGCCGAGATTGCCGACCTTGAACGTCGGAGCAATGTTCTGCGGCGCCAGGAACTTGGTCGCCTGCATCAGGGGGATCAGCTTCGGCTGGGTCTGGAGCTTCAGCGCGGATTGCGCATAGGGGCTGTTGCCGTAGCTGTCGTAGAAGCTCTTGTAGCCGAGCGGGGAGTTCGCGAGCACCGCCTTGTGCCAGGCCTGCGTGATCAGCAGGTTCGAGAGCAGCCAGCGGATGTGGTCGCATAGCGGGTCATGCGGGTACATCTGGATGAACTCCTGATAGTACTCCGGCCGTCCCTCGGACACGACGTAGTCATAGGCCTGGCGCGTCGAACGGCTCGGCAGGTTGGAGGCCATCTGCACGACAGGCGCATTCACCGGGGCGCGGGTGGCGGCAAGAGCGGTGTCGCCGAAGAAGGTGAAGTCCGAGGTCAGCGACGAGCTTTCCCACGGGATCTGCGCGCCGCTGGTGGTCTGGTTCACTTCCAGACGCACGCGCTTGAACAGCTGCTCGATCGGCACGTTGGGTTCGCGCGCGACGTTGAGGAAGGCCTGGGTGTAGGGGCTGTGGCCGTTGGTGCCGTCCTGTGCTTCCGCACCCGGCGCGGTCGAGTAGCCCACGATCGAGCCGTTCGGCGCATCGACGATGGCGAGGCCGCGGCCGGCGTCGTTGACATCAGGGAAACGGATTGTTGCGGCAGGCATCGAGGATGACGATGCGCATGCGGCTCGGGATCGTCTCCAGCGTCGACATCACGTCGACGAGGCGCACCGAGTTGCTCACGAGCTCGGTGGGGTTCGAAACTTTCGCATCGACGGGGACGAGATAGTTCTCGCCGGCGAGCTGCACGCCGTGACCGGCGTAGTAGACCATGGCGACAGTGTTCGGACCCCGCGCGGAAACCTTGGCGGAAAAGTCCTGGACGACGCGGAGCATGTCGTTCTGGGTCAGGTCGGTCGCGGCAACCACCTCGAAGCCGGCGGAGTTCAGGAACTGCGCCATCGACTCTGCGTCATTGTCGGGGTTTTGGAGCTGCGGCGCGTTCTTGTAGTTGGAATTGCCGATCACCAGCGCCACGCGCTGTTCCGGGCCTTGCAGCGCGGTCGGGGCAGGCTGGACCGGGGCGACCTGCGCGGAAACAGGGCCGCAGGCAAAGCCGAACAGGCTTCCCACGAGGCTAGCCGTCATCAGGAAAGGCTTTAGGCGGAACATGGCGTGCTCCTTTGGCACTCATCTCGATGCGAGATTGGTTGCGAGGAAGCTTGGCCGCGTTCGAGCCCGTGGTCCCTGATCGCAATCACCATGATGAGCTGCGTGATCTGAATCACGCTTGGAACCTGCTATGGTGAACGGCCGATGACCGGCCGCGCCGGTTCGGCCCGCGAAAGACCCGCTCTACGATTTCGATCCCGATCCGGTGCGCGTGATGGCGCCGGTCGACGATCCCGATTGCGTCCCCGACGTGCAGCGCGCGGTGCTGGCGGAGATCGAACGCGCGGCCGGCGGCGCCGTCAGCCCCGGCAAGCTCTCGCGCTCGGAATTCTATCGCGCGGCGTCGGCGGGGTTCGGTGTCGTGCAGGTCGGCGACAGCAGGGGCTATGGCTGCTTCCTGATCCGCAAGGGCGTGATCTAGAGCCCCTTCCGATGGGATCGGAACGGGGCTCCAGATTCTTGTTTGACGCGTTTTCTTGACGCGAACCGGTATCCACTTGTTCGCTTGAAAACGCGCTAGCCGCGACCGATGAGATGGATCGCCGAACGCCAGGCGTGCTGCGACAACGCCTCGAGGTTGCGAACCGCCTCGACGCGAAGGAGGGCAGAGTCTGCGGTCAGTGTTCCATTGGCCACCGCACCAAGCGTCGCGCTGCGGTGGATGCGCAGCATTTCACGGAGTTGTGTCGTACAACGCTCGAACTCGGCGATGGCCTCGTCGGGCGGGTCGGCGCGGGGACCAGCCAAGATGTCGCCGGCATGCGAGGCGGGCGCGAAGTGCGTCGATCCGCGGGGCGGCGCCGCGACGCCGCGCGCAATCGCGGCGGCGCTCCGCATGACCTCGGCACATAGCTCTCCGGCGCGGATGTCCTCCGGCCCGCCTGCCACCGAGCCGAAATTGTTTCCTCCACTTGCGAGGTCCGTCAGTCGAGATGCGTGGTCGAGTGCGTGCAGCGTGCTCGTGAGACGCCGTTGCTCGTCGTCGGTGTCGGGTGGCCCGGCCACATCCGACAGGAATATTTGCGCCTGGCTCACGGCATCGGCCGCTTCCTGCACGGAGACGGTGTCCTTTCCCAGCCGTATCGGTGCAGCGCGGGCCGCCAGTTTCGCCTCGACCGAACCGCACACCGTCAGGAGCACGCGCGCGATCGTGCGCCGTACCGCCTCGACGGCCACGATCGGGGTCTCAAGCGCCGAAGGATCGAGACATCGCGTCAGCGGCGAGCCGCGCTCGGGCAGGATCCGTTCGACCAGCCGCGTAAACGGGTTGATCAGCGGGAGCAGGACCGCGACGCCGACGACGTTGAAGGCTGTGTGGTACCCGGCCAGCAGCGTGACGCCGTCGATCGTGTCCGAGGCGCGCAGCAGCAAGGGCGTTACGACGGGAAAAGCTACCAGCGCGATGAGCGCGGCGATCAGCTTGAAAAGAACGTAGGCGATGGCCAACCGCTTCGCGGTGGCGCTCGCGCCGATCGCGGCGAGCGCGGAACTCGTCGCCGTTCCGATGTTCTGGCCGATGATCAACGCGCAGGCCTGGTCCAACCCGATTGCGCCTGCGAAATAGCCGGACAAGGTCACTGCGATGGCGGCCGTCGACGATTGCATCAGCGCGGTCATGACCAATCCGATCACCACCAGCGCCAGCACGCCGAGCAGGCCCGACCACCATGACGTCCCGGGACTGCCGAGGACCGCGGGCAGGTCCGCCGGGTGCAAACGTTCCGCCAGCCCGCCCATGCCCTGCTGTAGGGTCGTCAGCCCGAACAGCACGAGTCCAAATCCCGCGAGCGCGGCACCGGCGCCGGAAACTCGCCCTCGGCCGAGAAGCTTGGTCAACGCGCCGACGAAGATCATCGGCAACGCCGCGGCCGTTAGCGAGACACGGACGCCGATCAGCGCGACCAGCCAGCCGGTCCCCGTGGTGCCGATATTCGCGCCGAAGACCAGGCTCAACCCTTGCTGGAACGTCAGCAGGCCGGCGCTGACAAGACCGATCGTCGTCATCGTCGTCGCGCTGGAGGACTGCACCAGCAGCGTGACGATGGCTCCCCAAAATGAGCCAAGCAGCGGCGTCGATGCCGCCTTGCCGAGCACCCCGCGCAGCGCGGAGCCGGCCAGCGTCTTCAGGCCCTCCGTCATCACGGTCATGCCGAGCAGGAAGAGACCTACCCCGCCGAGCGTCGAGATCGCCGTGGACATGCATGCTCCTCGCGACAATGCACCACGAATAGCGAAGCAGACAGTACAGCAACAAAGCCCCGATGGGTCGGATCAATCGTTACGCGATCGTCTGCCATCACCCCACTCGGGAGGGGCATCGTCAGCCGGGGGAGGTCATCAGATCGGAAGGCCAGCCGATCCGGACGAGAAGGCCGTCAGGTCCGTTGATGCCGACCTCATACATCCTCCATTCGCGGTGGCGCAACACGCCGCCCGGCCGGATGATCAGATCGTCCACGCGTGCGGCAATGGCCTCGACGTCGGGCGTGCGAATGAAGACGCCGAAGGGATTGTGTTCGGGCACGCGCCACGGGCCATCGCCGGCTTGCGTGAGATGCACCTCGCAGCCCCAACCCCTCATGATCACGTAGCCGGCGTCACCGCCCGCGCGCGTGAAGCCAAGACGCTCCCAGAACGGTATAGCAGCGGCAAGATCGTTGCTCGGAATGATGGCGAAGGCGCCGACGGGCGGGGTTTGAGGCATTCGCTCGCTCCGGAATAAGCGGTTGTCCGCGCAGCTCTCATGCTGCTTTTTCAAGCTTATCGGGAGAGCACGGTGAATCGAAGCGGCGAAAAGTCTCGCACTCGAATTTGAGTGGCCTGTCAGCTCCCGACTGTCTATGGTCGGTTCATGTCTCGCCTTATGTGTCTATCCGTTGCTGTCATCCTGTCTCTGCTGCCGGCCGTCGCGCCCGCTGAGCCCGTTCAAAAGCGTCCTAAGCAGGCTTGGCATGGCTACGGCTTCCTGCCAGGGCTATCGCCAGCCGCTGAGCAACAGCATTCCGCTCTACAAGCAGAAGGAGGCGATGCGCCGCATGTCGCGGAGCGATCGCCGCCATTGGTATATCGACCCGGTTCCCCAATATTACGGCTGGGACGGCGAATGGCGCTATTTCGGCCGGCCCGGCTTCGGCGGCGGCCGCTACAATGGCGGCAGCTTCGGGCCGTGCTGGACGCGGACCCCGATCGGCGCGGTCTGGAACTGCGGGTGAGCGGCCTCACATCGATTCGCGGAACGCTTCGCGAGACAGATTTCAATCGTAACCGAATCCGGTTCGGCTGAAACCAAGCCGTCTTTCCGGTGTCCTAGCTCTTGTCCGGACCTTGCGGGTTCGGATGGAGTTATTGGCATGAATGATCGGTTCAAGGACAAAGTCGTCATCGTTACGGGCAGCGGCAGCGGCAGCGGCGCCGCAGCCGCAAGGCGCTTTCACGGCGAAGGCGCCATTGTCGTGCTCAACGGACGGCGCGAGTTCAAATTGGCCGAAGTCGGTGCAGAGCTAGGCACCGATCGCTGCATGATCCGATCGATCGCCGAAGACGTCGAGAGTCTGGTCGCCAACGTGGTGCAGCGCTTCGGCAGGATCGACATCCTCGTCAACTGGTCGGTTTCCTGGGCTCGCCGATCCAGCTGTGGCGAGACGTCTTCGCGGTCAATGTCGACGGTGTCCTCTACATGACGCGTGCGGCGCTTCCGCACCTGATCGAAAGCAGCGGCTCGATCGTCAACGTGTCGTCTCTCAGCGGGCTTGGCGGTGACCGGGGCGTGAGCTTCTACAACGCCACGAAGGGTGCCGTCGGCAATCTCACACACAGCCTGGCGCTCGAATTTGGCCGAGAGGCGTGCGCATCAATGCGGTGTGCCCATCATTGACCCTCACCGACCTGACGAGGCCGATCATGGAGCAATATCCGGAATTGTTCGTGAAGCTGGTGGAACGTATCCCCCTGGGACGCGGAGCCCGGTCCGAGGAAGTCGCGAGCGTCATCGCATTTCTCGCAAGCGACGACGCCAGCTTCGTGAATGGGGTGAACCTTCCAGTCGACGGCGGCGTCGACGCATCGACCGGGCAGGCCCCCTTCG
This sequence comes from Bradyrhizobium sp. S3.7.6, assembly GCF_054061875.1. Classification (NCBI taxonomy): domain Bacteria; kingdom Pseudomonadati; phylum Pseudomonadota; class Alphaproteobacteria; order Hyphomicrobiales; family Nitrobacteraceae; genus Bradyrhizobium; species Bradyrhizobium sp. S3.7.6. The sequence goes on from NZ_JBSSEQ010000001.1 coordinate 3,602,601, forward strand.
CGTAGCGCGGCTAGGTTTGCGAGAGCACCCGTGCAACAGCCTGGGTCCCGGCTCTGTGCCGCAATGCCTACGCGTTGCAGCTTGTCCGGGACACGAGAGAGGGCGCGGTGATCCACCTTGCTCCGTCATTGCGAGCGCAGCGAAGCAATCCAGAATCTCCCCGCGGAAAGACTTTGGATTGCTTCACTGCGCTCGCAATGACGATTTGGAGAGCGCGCGCCCCTTACGAGAAGAACGCGATCTTCTCGGCCTGGGTCATGCGGCGGATTGGCGCCATGGGGTCGTTGGCCGCCGCGCGGGGCTTTTGCAGGATGCCACTGGCGAGGATGGTGGCGCCGAGCGAGGGCTCGGGCAGGGACGCGGACAAGGGCGAGGGCATCGGAAGCGTCGCGGTCGGCGCCGCACCGAATGTCGCGGCGGCTGCCATGGCCGGGGCCGGCTGCTCCATCACTTCGGCGGCGGCCTCCGCAATGGCGTCGGTGAGGCGCGCAAGCGAGTCCATCGCGATCGGCGCGTCTTCGGCGGGCTCCTCCGCGGCTGCGGTGGCGGCCGGCTCGGCTGCGACCGGCTCCGGAAGCTCTGCGGCAATGGGCGCTGCGACCTCCGCAGCCATCGGCTCCGGAATGGCCGCTTCCAGCTCGACCGGTTCGGTGATCTCGTCGAACTCCGGATCGGGTGCGGCCATTTCCAGCGCGATGGCATCGAGTATGGCTTCGTCCTCGGCTTCCGCGGCGGCGTCGAGCGAGACCCCGTCAGTCACCTCAGTGAAAGCGGCGGCCTCTGCGACCTCCTCTTCGGGTCCGACGTGATTGCCGGCGATGAACTCCGGCTCGATGGCGACGTCCATTGCCTCCTCGCCAACGGCGAGTGCTTCGATGGCGCCGGCCGCTTCGACCGCTGCTTCGGGCGCGGGAGTCGCTGCGATGTCCTGCGGCGCCTCCGTAAGAGCCACGGGTGCTTCGGTGGCCATCACGGCAGGCGCAGCCTCTGCGACGGGCGCTTCCTGCACCGGCGCAGGTGCGGAATGCGCCGCCGCTTGCGGCGCTGTGTCGCCGTCACCATCGAGCTGCTCGACCCGATCCCTGAGCAGATCGAATGCAGCCTTGAGCTCGACGCGGGGGTCGATGGTCGATAGCTGTCCGCAAGCCGCCTCGATGGAGGCGAGCTGCGAATCAATGAGATCGCAGATTCGCCCGTCGGCGCCGATCTCGCGCCAGCGCCAGGAGATCTCCTTGATGATGCGCACGCCGCGCGGAATCGGCGCGAGGCTGGCCTCGATCGCCGCAGGATCGAAGGCGGCGATCGCGATCGTCTCGGCCTCACGGATGGCGCGGCGGATCTCGACCAGCGCCTCGGGCAGGCGATCCTCGACGACCGGTTGTCGCTGTGCCGCAAGGGTTTCTTCGATTTTCGCGACCGCATCGAGCACCATGCGGGTATCTGCATTGCGGTTGCGCTTGGCATATTCGCCGAGGAACCAGCGGCCGCGCGCGGTCTCCATGAAGGCTTCGCGGATCGCGTCGTAATCCTGCTCGTTCGGCTCGGCCGCACGGGCAGACATAGGCGAGAGGGCGAATGCTTCGTTGGCCATGACAATCTCGTCGCGCAAATCACTACGCGTTACTGTAACGATCACCACGATATCGACCGAATCGCAATTGGTTTGATGGCAGGCGAATCACAAATCCCCACGCAAGCTGCCGTGAAGCGGCGATTCGCCGTGAGCCTGGCGCTGTTCTATTCGGCGGTCTTCGCGGTGTCGGGCACGCATCTGCCGTTCTTTCCGCTCTGGCTGAAGGCGATCGGCATCGACGCAAGCTGGATCGGCCTCATCAACGCGCTGCCGGCGATCACGCGCTTCACCACGCTGCCGCAGATCACCGCCCTTGCCGAAAGGCGACATGCCATTCGCGCCGGCATGAAGGTGTCGGTGCTGGCAACCGCGATCGGGTTCACGGCGGTCGGCCTGCAGCAGCAGCCGCTGGCGCTGTTCCTGATCTATGCGCTGACCTGCATGATGTGGACGCCGACGACCCCGCTGACCGATGCCTATGCGCTGCGCGGCGTCGCCCGCTACGGGCTCGATTACGGACCGTTGCGACTGTGGGGTTCGGCGGCCTTCGCCGCGGGCTCGCTCGCCTGCGGCTTTCTCGTCGACCACATCGCTGCGCGCGATCTGATCTGGATCATCGTCGCGTGGGCCGTCGTTGCGGTCGCCGCCAGCCTGCTGCTGCAGCCGCTCGACGATGTCAGGCGGAGGACGACGGAGACGCATGCCGGCAAGGCCTTGCTGCGCGATGGCGGCTTCTGGGCCGTCATCGCGTCGGCCGCACTGATCCAGGGCAGCCACGTCGCCTATTACACGTTCTCGGCCATCAACTGGCAGCTCCACGGCTTCGGCGGGCTGACGATCGCGGGCCTCTGGACGCTGGGCGTGATCGCCGAGATCGTCGTCTTTGCGCTGTCGCCGCGGTTCTCGCTGCATCCGTCCACGCTGATCGCAATCGGCGGCGTGAGCGCCGTGGTGCGCTGGATCGTCACTGCGCAGGAGCCGCCGCTCGCACTGCTCGTGATCGTGCAGCTCGGCCACGGCCTCACCTTCGGCATGACCATCGTCGGCACCATGAACCTGCTGGTGCAGCGCGTGCCATCGCATCAGATCGCGCGGGGGCAGGGCTATTATGCCGCGTGCAACGGGTTGCTGGGCGCAGCAACATCGATCGCGTCAGGTGCGATCTACGCCCGCATCGGCGACAGCTTGTACTACGTCATGGCCGCGATGGCCGCGGCCGGCGCGCTCGTGATCTGGTCGGCGCGGCATCGACTCAAGGCTCATCCCCAGAGCGAGGAGGCGGGCGGATAGACCAGACTGTCGTCGTAGCGCAGCCCGTGGTCGCGGTCGCGCGCGAGCAGCAGCGGGCCGTCGAGATCGACGAAGCGCGCCTGCGGCGTCACCAGCATTGCGGGGGCCATCGACAGCGAGGTCGCGACCATGCAGCCGATCATGATCTCGAAGCCGAGCGCCTGCGCCGCGTCGGCCATCGCCAGCGCCTCGGTGAGCCCGCCGGTCTTGTCGAGCTTGATGTTCACGGCGTCGTAGCGCTCACGGAGCGGCGCGAGCGAGGGGCGGTCATGCACGCTCTCGTCGGCGCAGACCGCGAGCGGCCGCTTGATCCGCGCCAGCGCGTCATCCTTCCCGGCCGGCAGCGGCTGCTCGACCAGGGTGACGCCGACGGCGTCGCAGGCGGCGAGATTCTGCTCCAGATTGGCCTCGGTCCAGGCCTCGTTGGCATCCACGATCAGTTCGGATTCGGGGGCGGCCTTCCGAACCGCCGCGATCCGCTGCGGATCGCCGTCGCCGCCGAGCTTGATCTTGAGCAATGGCCGGTGCGCGGCCCTGGCCGTCGCCGCCGCCATCGCCTCGGGGGTGCCCAACGAAATCGTGAAGGCGGTGGTGCGCTCGCCCGGCACCGGGCGGTCCAGCAGGTTCCAGGCCCGCAGGCCGGTCGCCTTGGCCTCGAGGTCGATCAGGGCGCAATCCAGCGCGTTGCGGGCGGCTCCCGGCGGCATGGCGGCTTGCAGGGCCTCCCGCGAGAGGCCGCCCGCGACGGCCGCCTGCATGGCCTGGATGGCCGCAAGGGTTGCCTCGGGGGTCTCGCCATAGCGGGGATAGGGGACGCATTCGCCGCGACCGGTGAGGCCGTTGCGGCTCACTTCGGCCACGACGGTCACGGCCTCGGTCTTGGCGCCCCGGCTGATGGTGAAACTGCCGGCGATGGGAAAGCGCTCGATTCGCGCGGCCAGGGCCGGAACTTTGCTGGAAGTCATTTTGAACTCTGGCGAAATCTGAACCTGCTAGTTACCTCTAGCAACTAACATTAACCAGTTGGGGATACCTTCTCTGGGTAAGGGCGTGTGCGCAACCATCTGATTCTACCCGTTTCTCGAGCCCCGGCCCGGGAGCGGAGACCTTGAGCGGCGATCCGAAGCTGGAACGGATTGCCAAGGGCAACGCGTTGGCACTCTGCGCCACCGGAACCTGGACCGCGAGCTTCGCGCCGGTCCTGGAGCGGATGGTGGCTGACGCCGAAAAGCTCGCCGGCGGCTCGCAAAGCATCTTCATCGACGTCTCCGAGGTCGCCAAGCTCGACACCTTCGGCGCCTGGCTGATCGAACGGCTGCGCCGCAGCCTGACCCAGGGCGCCGTCGAGGCGCAGATCGCGGGGCTTTCCGCCAATTATTCGAGCCTCGTGGACGAGGTGCGGCGGGTCGGGGCGACGCCGGTCGTCGACAGCAGCGCGGTCACCATTACCGGCATGCTGGAGCAGATCGGCCGGGCCGTGGCCGGGGTCGCCGGCACGGTTGCGGGCCTCGTCGACATGCTCGGCGCGGTGCTCGCGGCGGGTTTTCGCGTCCTGATCCATCCGCGCTCGTTCCGCCTGACCTCGACCGTGCACCACATGGAGCAGGTCTGCTGGCGCGCGGTGCCGATCATCGTGCTGATCACGTTCCTGATCGGCTGTATCATCGCCCAGCAGGGCATTTTTCATTTCCGCAGGTTCGGCGCCGATATCTTCGTCGTCGACATGCTCGGTGTGCTGGTGCTGCGCGAGATCGGCGTCCTCCTGGTCGCGATCATGGTCGCGGGTCGCTCGGGCAGCGCCTACACGGCCGAGCTCGGCTCGATGAAGATGCGCGAGGAGATCGACGCGCTGCGCACGATGGGTTTCGACCCGATCGAGGTCCTGGTGCTGCCGCGCATGCTGGCGCTGGTGCTGGCGCTGCCGATCCTCGCCTTCCTCGGCGCCATGGCCGCGCTTTATGGCGGCGGTCTCGTCGCCTGGCTCTATGGCGGCGTCGATCCCGAAGCCTTCCTGCTGCGTCTGCGCGACGCCATCTCGATCGACCATTTCATCGTCGGCATCGTCAAAGCACCGGTGATGGCCGCCGTGATCGGCATCGTCGCCTGCGTCGAGGGTCTCGCCGTGCAGGGCAGCGCGGAATCGCTCGGACAGCACACCACGGCCTCCGTGGTGAAGGGCATCTTCTTCGTCATCGTCATGGACGGCGTGTTCGCCATCTTCTTCGCCTCGATCGGGATGTGACGATGGCGCAAGAAACTCAAAACGCGATTCAAGATCCGATCATCCGCGTTCGCGATATCACCGTGCAGTTCGGCGCGACGCGCGTGCTCGATGGCCTCAACCTCGACGTCAAGCGCGGCGAAATCCTCGGCTTCGTCGGCCCATCCGGTGCCGGCAAGTCGGTGCTGACGCGCACCATCATCGGTCTCGTGCCGAAGGTCGCGGGCTCCATCGAGGTGTTCGGCGTCGACCTCGATTCCTCCAGCACCGCGCAGCGCCGCAGCGTCGAGCGTCGCTGGGGCGTGCTGTTTCAGCAGGGCGCGCTGTTCTCCTCGTTGACCGTGCGGCAGAACATCCAGTTTCCGATGCGCGAGTATCTCCGGGTCTCGCAGCGGTTGATGGACGAGATCACCCTGGCCAAGCTCACCATGGTCGGGCTCAAGCCGGAAGTCGCGGATCGCTTTCCCTCGGAACTGTCGGGCGGCATGATCAAGCGCGTGGCGCTGGCGCGCGCGTTGTCGCTCGATCCCGATCTCGTGTTCCTCGATGAGCCGACCTCGGGCCTCGATCCGATCGGCGCCGGCGATTTCGACGAGCTGGTGAGGACGCTCCAGCGTACTTTGGGCCTGACCGTTTTCATGGTAACGCACGACCTCGACAGCCTTTACACAGCCTGCGACCGCATCGCCGTTTTAGGGAACGGTAAGATCATTGCGGCAGGGTCGATCGCCGACATGCAGGCCTCGCAGCATCCCTGGCTGAGACAATATTTCCACGGCAAGCGCGCCCGTGCGGTGATGGGCTGAGGTGCCGGAGTAGCTGATGGAAACGCGGGCCAATTACGTACTGATCGGATCATTCACGCTGGCGGTGATCGCCGCGGCGATCGGCTTCGTGCTGTGGTTCCAGTCGCTGCACACCACCAAGCAGCGCAGCCCCCTGCGCGTCGTGTTCGAGGGCCCGGCGGCGGGCCTGCGCAACGGCGGCAGTGTCAACTTCAACGGTATCCGAGTAGGTGAGGTGGTCTCCGTGAAGCTCGACAACCCGCGGCGGGTTGTCGCACTCGCCATGGTCGAGAACAACACCCCGCTCCGCAAGGACACCCTGGTCGGCCTCGAATTCCAGGGCCTGACCGGCGTCGCCGCGATCTCGCTCAAGGGCGGCGAGGAGGCCGCGCCTCCGCCGCCGCTCGACGAGGACGGCATCCCGTCGCTGACGGCCGATCCCAACAAGCTCCAGGACGTCACCGAGGCGATCCGCGGCACGCTCCAGAACATCAACAAGATCGTCGCGGACAATCAGGAGTCGGTGAAGAACTCGCTGAAGAACCTCGAGACCTTCACCAACTCGCTCGCGCGCAACTCGGAGAAGATCGACGGCGTGATGGCCAAGGTCGACGGCGTCATGCACAAGGCCGACAGCCTCATGCTTGGCCTCAACACGCTCGCCGGCGGCAAGGACGGCGGCGAGCTGTTCCAGGCGGTGAAGTCGATCCGCGAGCTGGCCGAGGATTTCGACAAGCGCTCCGGTGCATTGATGACCGACGGCCGGCGCACGCTCGGCGACATCAGCCGCGCCGTGAACAATTTCGACCGCAACCCGACCCGCGTACTGTTCGGCGCCAGCAACAGCGCCCCGGCCGCCGCTCCGCCGCCCGCCGAGCCGCCGAGGCAGGCGCCCGCCGCGAGCGGAAGGCGGCAGTAGGCGTTTAGTACACGGACCTCACCTCGTCATTGCGAGCGTAGCGAAGCAATCCAGATTGTCTCCGCGGAAGCAGTCTGGATTGCTTCGTCGCAAGGACTCCTCGCAATGACGGGCTCAAACGAAAACGGAGGCCGTGAGGCCTCCGTTCTCATTCGCTATTCGTTGTCGCTATGGGCTGATCACCCGAGCCGGCCCGCTGCATGCGCGAGCAGCGTGTAGACCAGGCCCGTCTCCGAGGTCAGGTGGCTGCGCAGCTCCTGCGGACCACGGCCGTCGCGGGCGACTTCGTCGAGCAGACGCTCGAACTCGGCGACGTAGCGGTCGACCGTGCCCTTGAAGTTGCGGTCGGCGCGGTACTTGCGGGCGACCTCGTCAAAGGCCTTCTGGCCGGCGGGCGTGTAGAGGCGCTTGGTGAAGGCCTTGTTCTCGCCGCGCTGGTAGCGGTCCCACATCTCGGCGGCGAGGTTGCGGTCCATCAGGCGGCCGATGTCGAGCGACAGCGACTCCAGCGGATTGCTGCCACCCTGCGGAGCCTGCGGCTGCGGCGCGGGTGTCGCGCGGCCACGCGGGGCCTCACGTCCGGTCGGAGCACCCTGGTTGGCGTCCGTGCGGTTCAGGAGGTCCGACAGCCAGCCGTCGCGGCCCTGGTCGTTGCCTGCGGGCGCGACCGGCGGCGCTTCGGTGCGGCGCGAGGAGGCGGGCATGCCGAGGTCCGGCGGCGGCAGCGTCGAGGCGCTGCCGGTGTCGCGGCCGCGGGTCTCGGTGTTGCGCGTGCCGACGGCTGCCAGCAACGGCTCTTCCTGGCGCTGCGCGCTGGCGCGGCCCGTCGTGGAGACGTCGAGGCCACGGCCATGCTGGGCCACAATGCGGTTGAGCTCGGCGAGGGCCTCGATCTGGTCGACGATCACCTTGCGCATCTGCGCAGTGCTCTCGGCGGCCTCCTGCGGCATCTCGAGCACGCCGCGGCGCAGCTCGTTGCGGGTGGCTTCGAGCTCGTTGTGCATCTCGAACGCCATCTGCTTCATGCTGGAGACGAGGTTGGTGAACTTCTCGGTCGACTGCTTGAACATCGTATCCGCCTCGTCCGTGGTCTGGCGGTAGATGTCGTGCATGGCCTCGATGGTCTGGCGGTGCTCCTCCTCGGACGCCACGCGCACCGCCTCGAACTGGCGGGTGATCGCGGCGGAACCTGCGCCGGCGGTCTCCGCGACGACGCGGGCGATGTCGCGGGCACGCTCTTCGGCGGCGGCCAGCGATTCATCGAGCAGGCCGGTGAAGCGCGACAGACGCTGGTCGAGATCGGCCGTACGCAGGTCGATGGTCGTGACGAGCGATTCCAGCGCCTGCTTGCGTTCGGCGAGGGAAGCGGTGGTGTTCTTGTTGCTCACCTCGACCACCTGCGCGGCTTCGACCAGCGCCTTGCCGTGCGCGTCGAACTGGGTCGACAGCTCGCCGAGGTCCTGCAGCGCCCGCGTGGTCTTCGTATTGAAGACGTTGAGCTGGTCTTCCAGGTTCTGCGTCGCAGCGCCGTTGCGCGAGGTGACGTCGTTCATCGCCGAGACGAAGTCGGCGACGCGCGTCACCAGCGCCCGCTCGAGCGAGTTGAGGTTGTCGTGCGCACCGGTCAGCACCTCCTGGAGCAGGATGTTGCCTTCGCGCAGACGCTCGAACAGGGCCACCGTATCGGTACGCAGGATCTTGCTGGTCTCCTGCATCTCGGTGACGGCCGCGATCGAGACCTGGCGCGACTGGTCGATCGCCGAGCGGGAGGCCTGCTCGAGGTCCTTGAGCGACTTGCCGACCGCGCCGGTGGCCATCTCGCTCGCCGCGTTGATGGTGCGGGCGACTTCGGAGCCGTTGCCCATCATCGTCTGCGAGAACGCATGGCCGCGCGTCTCGATCGACTTCAGCGCATCCGAGGTGACGCGGTCGATGTCGAGCGTGAGCTGGCTGGTCTTCGAGCCGATCGCGTCGACCAGCGCGCCGCGCTTGGCGTCGATCATGTTCGACAGACGGTCGGCCTGCTGCTGCACGTAGGTGACGATCTCGTCGGTCTTGCCGGTCATGGCCTGGCCGAAGCTGCTGCTGGCGGCGAGCACCGAACGCTCGACGTCGGACGAACTCGACTTGACGCGCGAGCTTGCCTCGTTGGAGGCGTTGATCAGCGCGTTCTGGGCGTTGAGCGCGCTGGTCTGGATGTCGTTGGTGGCGTTCGTCGTCGCCGTGCTCAATGCGCGCTCGATCTCGGTCGAGATCGTGCGGATCTGGCTTGCGGCATCCGCCGACGTCGAAGTCAGGGAAGTCTGGGCCTCACGCGCGCTGTTGAGGATGGTCGAGGCTGTGTCGGCGCCGACCGAGGTCAGCGTGCGCTCGATGTCCGTGGTCAGCGACTTGATCTGGCTTGCCGCGTCCGTCGAGGCGGTGATCAGCGCGCCCTGGGCCTCACGCACGCCGCTGGTGAGCGCCTCGATGGTGGCGCCGCCGGCGGTCGCCAGCGCGCGCTGCATCTCGGCCGCCAGTGAACGGACCTGGCTGGTCTGTTCGGCCGAGACGGAGAGCAGGGTGCTCTGGGCGTCGCGGGCGCTGGTCGTGATCGTCTCGGCGGTCGACTGGCCGACCTGCGAGAGCGACCGATGCACGTCGACCGCGAGCGACTTGACCTGGCTCGCCGCATCCGAGGACGCGTTGACGAGCGTAGTCTGGGCTTCGCGGGCGCCGGTCATGATGGTCTCGGCCGTCGAGGTGCCGGCCATCGAGAGCGAGCGCTGCACGTCGACCGCGAGCGACTTGACCTGGCTCGCCGCATCCGAGGACGCATTGACGAGCGTGGTCTGGGCTTCGCGGGCGCCGGTCATGATGATCTCGGCCGTCGAGGTGCCGGCCATCGAGAGCGAGCGCTGCACGTCCGAGGACAGCGCCTTGATCTGGTTGGCGGTCTCGGTCGAGGCCGCGATCAGCGCGCTCTGCGCATCGCGGGCGCCGACGGTGATCGATTCCGCCGTGGTGGCGCCGGCCAGCGACAGCGAACGCTGCACGTCGGCGGTGAGCGTCTTGACGTGGTTGGCCGCGTCCGAAGACGCCGTGACGAGCGTGGTCTGCACCTCGCGGGCGCCGGCCAGGATCGAGGCTGCGGTGGCAGAACCGGCCGCCGACAGCGTGCGTTCGACGTCGACCGCGAGCCCCTTGATCTGGTTGGAGGCATCGCCGGAGGCAGCGACCAGGGTCGACTGAGCCTCGCGGGCGCTGCTCAGGATCGAGTTCGCAGCACCGGTGCCGACCGCGGTCAGCGCGCGCTCGACCTCGGAGGAGGTCATTTTGAGCTGGGCGTTGACGTCGGAGGAGACCGTCATCAGCGACTGCTGGGCGGTACGCGCGCCGGTCTGGATCGTTTCGCTGGTGTTGACGACGAGGTTGGTGAGCGAGCGCTCGGCATCCTCGACATGCGAGCGGATCGCGGTCGAGATCATCTCGGCGCGGGACATCATGTCCTCGCTGGCCTGACGGCCACTGCTTTCGATGCGGCCGGCGACGGCTTCGACACGCGAGCCGAGCAGGTCCTCGAACTGCGCCACGCGCACGTCGATGTCGTTGGCGACCGAGCCGACCTTGGTCTCGATGGCCTGGTGGATGTCCTGGAAGCGCGCCGTGACCGTGTCGGTCAGGTGCGTGCTGCGGCCGTCGATCATCTCGGCGACGCCGGTGATGCGGCGGTCGACCGCCTCGATCGCCTGCGCGGTGCCGTCGGTGAGCGTCGAGGTCAGGAGGGTGAGGCGCGTGTCGATCGACTGCACGGCCTGCGAGGCGCCGTTCGTCACCGCAGTCGTCAGGTAGGTGAGGCGCGTGTCGATGGATTCGAGCGCCTGCGAGGCGCCGCCCGAGAGCGTCGTCGTGAGGTGCGTCAGCCGCGTATCGATCGACTGGATGGTCTGCGATGCGCCATCGGTGAGCGAGGTCGCGAGATAGTTGAGGCGCGTATCGATCGTCTCGATGGCCTGCGATGCGCCGTCAGTGAGCGACGTCGTGAGGTGGGTGAGGCGGGAGTCGATCGACTGGATCGCCTGCGCGGCACCGTCGGTCAGCGACGAGGCGAGGGTGTTGAGGCGTCCGTCGATGGTTTCGGTCACCGACTTGGCGCGGGTGTCGAACGACTGCTCGAGCGCGGCGACGCGGCCGACGAGCTGGTCGTCGAAGGTCTTGATGTGACCTTCGATCGTGCCGTCGAGGCTGACGATCTTGTCGTTCAGCGAGGCGTCGAGGTTGGTGACACGTTCGCCGACCGTGGTCTCGAACTGCACCAGGCGCTGGTCGAGCACGGCCGTGATCGCCCCGCCGTTCGAGGTGAAGCGGGTATCGAAATTGTCGACATAGGTCTTCAGGCTCTCGGCGATGTCCTGGGTGCGCTGGCCCATGCGATCGACGATATCACCGCCGAACGTCTTCACGGTGCGGTCGAACTCGGAGATGTGGCGGGTGATCAGCGCGCCGAGCGTGCCGGAGTCGCGGGCGAACCTCTCGACCAGCTCGGTGCCCTGGTTCTTCACCAGCTCGTCGAACGCGCTCATCTGCAGCGACAGCGAGTCGTGCGCGGTCTCGGTCTGGCTGACGACCTTGGCGACGAGGGTGTTGACGGTGGCGTCGAGCGCCTCGCTCGCCTTGTCGCCGGAGGTCATGATGTGGCCGGCGAGCCGGTTGCCGGCATCGTCGATCTTGGCGGAGAGGTCGTTGGAGCGCAGCTCGAGCTCGAGCAGCAGCGAGTCCGACGAATTCTTCAGGCTGTCGTGCACCTGCTCGGTGCGCTCGGAGATGCCGTCGACGATGGCGGCGGAGCGCTGCTCGAACTCGCCGGTGATGCGGTCGATACGCTCGTTCAGCATCTCGTGGACGCGGTCGGCGAGGTCGACGAACTCGTCGTGGACGTGGCCGGTCTTGAAGTTGAGGCTGGTGGTCAGCCGCTCGCTGGCGTCGAGCACGGCGCGCGTGGTCTCGTTGCTGGCCTCCTCGAGGCGGTCGAGCAGGTCGCCGCCGCGCTCGCCGAGCGCGAGGATCATGTTGTCGCCGGCGTTGCTCAGGGCGCCGGTGATGTGGGCGCCGCGCTCTTCCAGCGCGCCGGTGATGCTCTTGGCGACCTCGTCGACGCGCGAGGCGATCGCGTCCGAGATCAGCGCGATGTCGTGGCGCAGATCGATCTGCACGCCGGAGATGGCGCTGCGGACCTGCTCGGCCTGGCCGACCAGATTGTCGCGCTGGTGCGCGATGTCCTGGAGCAGCGAGCGGATGCGCACTTCGTTGTCGGAATAGGCGCGTTCGAGCGCCGCAACCTCGTTGGCGACCAGCGTCTCGAGCTCGCCGGCGCGCGCGATGGCGCGTTCGATGCCGTCGCCCATCGCCGCGACCTCGCGGCGGATGGCCTGGCCGACGGTCACCATGGAATCGGACGCCGAGCCCTCGGGCTCGGAGAAGCGGATCGCGACCTGCGCCATCGCCTGCGCGATCATGCGCATTTCCTGGCCGCGCCAGACCAGGCTCGCCAGGAAGTAGAACAGCATGATCGGCGCGAAGAACATCGCGATCAGGCCGGCGATGACGAGCACGCCGCCGCTCTGGCCCATGGCGGCCTGGATCGAGGGCAGGAAGCCGACGGTGAGCGCGGCGCAGGCTGCGAGCCAGACGCCGGCGAAGATGGTGGCGAAGGTGTAGACGCTGCGGGCAGGGCGGCCCTTCTGAAGCGCCTGGAGCAACTGACCGATGGTCTCGCGGTCATCGTTGGCGGCGCGGCGCGAGGTGCGCGGCTCCTCGATCGTATCGAACACGGTGGTGCGCTCGTTGGCGGCAGGACGCGGCTCGAAGGTCGGCTCGTCGAAGATCGGGGGAGCCGGCGGCCCCACCGGAGCCGACGTTTCGTTGCGCATCGAGGCGTTGCGGCTGGTGTCCGCGGCCGTGTCGCTGATGTTCAGGGCTTCCTGGATCGCAGAAAGCGCAACTTCTGTGGGGTCTTTGACCTTTTTCGGAGTGTTCGCCATGTTCAGTCCGAGCCCTCGTTACTTGTACGCGTCCTCCCGCGAGCCCAGCGCGCTACGCAAGCCCACAGACCGGATCATGCCGCTTACGCGGATTCCCAGCCGTCCCCACCCGGACGGCTTGTCCGCTAATTTCTCCCAACATCCTATTGGCAGAGCGTCGCGAATGAAATGCCCGGGATTAAGACAATCTTAATCATCGTTAACAGGATAGCGCCGTAACGCCTTAGCAATAAATGGAATTCTCCACCGGACTCGCCGGATTGCGGCAACTTTTCGTCAATAAACGGGCGGATTTGCGTAAAACGGCCCAAACACTTCGTTAACCATTTCCATGCTTCGGTGGGGGAACTTGACCGCCGGATCGGCGGACATCGCGCGATGCCGGGGTCTGCGCCATGACGCCTGAACTGCAACGGATGGACTGGATGCCTTCGCCCCCGCTTGCACCCATCGACAGCCCGCTCGACCTCGATCACCTCTCGCGCATGACGCTCGGGGACACTGAGCTGGAACAGGAAGTGCTCGCGATGTTCGCCGAGCAGGCGGTTCGCCTGGTTGCGGCGATGGCAGCACTGCCGGCCGAGGCCGGCACACTCGCCCACAAGCTCGAGGGCTCCGCGCGCGGAATCGGCGCCTTTGCGGTGGCCGATGCCGCGGCCAGCCTGGAGACCGCGGTCCGGACCGGCCATGGCCAGCCCCACGCCTTCGCCGCGTTGAAAGAGGCGGTGACCGAGGCTCGCGCCGCCATCGAGGCGATCCTGAAGCCCTAGGGCGACAGGGCGAGAAACCGCGCTCTAGTCTTTTGTTTTGACGCGTTTTCTTCCCGCGAAGCGGGATTCACGTCGCTTCAAAACCCTATGGCGCCGAGCGGATCGACCCGTTATAGGACAGCCCGGACCCTCCTTCATTCGCAACATCGCGGCAGCACGAGCACACATGGCCAAGATTAACTTTGTCGACCACAAGGGCGAAACCCGTACGGTGGAAGTCGAGAACGGCGCGACCGTGATGGAAGCCGCCATCCGCAACAGCATTCCCGGCATCGAGGCCGAATGCGGCGGCGCCTGTGCCTGCGCAACCTGCCATGTCTATGTCGACGAAGCCTGGCGCGAGAAGGTCGGCAGCCCGACGCCCATGGAAGAAGATATGCTCGATTTCGGTTTCGACGTGCGCCCGAACTCGCGGCTGTCCTGCCAGATCAAGGTCTCCGACGAGCTCGACGGGCTTGTCGTGGCGACGCCGGAACGACAGGCCTGATCGTCTCTCGATCTACTAGATGCTCGGCGGCGCGACCACGATACCGCGCTTGTGCCAGGGTCTGAGCTTCTCGATGATCTCAGCGGTGAGCGGTGCGGGCCGCCGCGTCGCCTCGTCGAGCATGACGCCGACCGACATCGCCGAAGCGATGCAATTTCCTTCCGAAAACACGACCTGTTCGAAGGTCACCGACGTCCGTCCCAGTTTGACCACGCCGAGGCCGAGCTCGATCGTGTTCGGCCAGTGCAGCTCGGCGCGGAAATGGATGTCGAGGCGCACCATGATCCAGGCGAGGCCCGGCGGCGTCAGCCCGTATTCCGGGCTCTTCATCAGCGTGACCCGGCCGGTCTCGAAATAAGTGGCGTAGACCGCGTTGTTGACGTGCTGGTTCGGATCGAGATCGCCGAAGCGGACATTGTCGCCGAGACGATAGGGATAGTCCTCCAGGCGCGGCGTCGTATCGAGGCGGCTTGGTGCGTTCACCGATTGATCTCCGTCATATCGCTTCCCGTTACAGCCCAGTTATACTGACCCGGCAAGTGGGCGCGGCTGCGGGGCGCTCCCGCTTTTATGCCTTCCCTGATCCATCCCCGTTGGCTAGACAGGCAGGGTCACTTCTGCCCGCTGGGCGGCGTCCAACCGATAACGATCGATAAAGAGACGACATGAGCGACGTGATAAAAACCGATGTGCTGATTATTGGCGCCGGCCCCTGTGGTCTGTTCGCCGCCTTCGAGCTTGGCCTTCTCGACATGAAGGCGCATTTCATCGACATCCTCGACAAGGTCGGCGGCCAGTGCGCCGAGCTCTATCCGGAAAAGCCGATCTACGACATTCCCGGCATTCCGCACGTTTCGGGGCAGGGCCTCACCGACGCGCTGATGGAGCAGATCAAGCCGTTCCATCCGACCTTCCATCTCGGCGAGATGGTGGAGACGGTGGAGAAGATCGGCGATCCGCTGTTTCGCTGCACCACTGACGCGGGCAAGGTGTTCGAATGCAAGGTGGTGGTGATCGCGGCCGGCGGCGGCTCGTTCCAGCCCAAGCGCCCGCCGGTGCCGGGCATCGAGGCCTATGAGGGCACCTCGGTGCACTACGCCGTGCGCAAGATGGAGACGTTCCGCGACAAGAGCGTTCTGATCGTCGGCGGCGGCGATTCCGCGCTCGACTGGACGCTCAATCTGCATCCGCTCGCCAAGCGCGTCACGCTGCTGCACCGGCGCGACGATTTTCGCGCCGCGCCCCACAGCGTCGAGCAGATGCGCGCGCTGGTGGCCGACGGAAAGATGGATCTGCGGCTCGGGCAGGTCACCGCGCTGTCCGGCACCGAGGGCAAGCTGACCGGCGCCACCGTCAAGGGCAACGACAACGGCGTGAGCGAAATTTCCTGCGACACCATGCTGCCGTTCTTCGGGCTGACCATGAAGCTCGGTCCGGTCGCGAACTGGGGCATCGCGCTGGAGAACAATCTGGTGCCGGTCGAGACGTCCGCGTTCGAGACCAACGTATCCGGCATCTTCGCGATCGGCGACATCAACACCTATCCCGGCAAGCTCAAGCTGATCCTGTGCGGCTTCCACGAGGGCGCGCTGATGGCGCAAAAAGCCCATCGCTACGTCTATCCGGAGAAGCGGCTCGTGTTCCAGTACACGACCTCGTCCTCCAGTCTGCAAAAGAAGCTCGGTGTCAACTGACGGCACCGGGTTCGGCAGGCAATGCCCCATGTTTCTGGTGCTGGAACCGTTCGCGAAATCGCCGTAGTCTGCGGCCATTGCAGTGGCGGCTTAGCAAGGTGATCATAATGCGGACTCTCTTTTCCAGCTCTCGGCTGCTGTCGCTCCTCGCGCTCGCTCTTGCTTTGACGCCAGGCGCGGTGAAACCGGCTGCCGCACAGGCGCAGCAGCCAACCGCCGCGGGTCTTTGGCAGAAGATCGAGGACGGCAAGACGGTGGGATGGTTTCTGTTCGTCGACCACAACGGCGTCTTCGAAGGCGTGATCGCAAAAACCTTTCCGCGCCCCGGCGACGACCCGAATGAGGTCTGTGCGAAATGCACGGATGATCGCAAGAACGCGCCGGTGCTCGGGCTCTCCTTCATCCGCGACATGAAGCGCGAAGGCTTGAAGTATGACGGCGGCAACGTGGTCAATCCACGCGACGGCAACATCTGGAAGGCCAAGATGTCGGTCAGCCCGGATGGCCAGACCCTGACCATGCGCGGCTTCCTCGGCATTTCCCTGTTCGGCAAGGACGAGACCTGGAAGCGTCTTCCCGACGCCTACATCGCCCAGGTCGATCCTGCCATCGTCGCCAAATATCTTCCGGCACAGGCGACCGCCGCGACGACGAAACCTGCGCCCGCGCCCGCGGCGAAGAAGGGCGGCGCGATGATGGCGCCGGCGCCGAAGCAGTAGGTTCTCTGCGCGTCCGCTGTCGTCTCGGCTATTGCCTCACATGCGGCTGTCATTCCCGCGACCCGGCTACGCCAAGGCTTCGCCGGGGCTTCAGTTCAGGGGCGCCGAAGCTTCAGCGTAGGCGGCAAGCGGGGAATCGCGGCCCCTCCGTATCCTCGCGCTGTCTCTGGAATACGGGATCGCCCGATCAAGTCGGGCGATGACAGTTGAGTGTGTGGCTCGGGCCTGCCTCAGCAGCGACGGTCTTGACGACCGTCAATACGTCCGTGCCTTCTTGCAAGGTGCGTAGAACGTGCCGTTGCCGGCGACGACCCGCTCGAGGCATTGCCGGGGATCGGTGATCTCGCCGTCGACCTGGAAATAATAGGCCTGCGGTCCCAGGCTCAGGACGTAATGTCCCGGCGCAAGCTCGAGCCCTGAATCGCCGGTGTGAAGCTCGTACATCTCGGGCTTCCCCGGGATCGGCGACACCCGGAACGGATAGGAGAAGTTTCGGATCACCCCGACATCTTCTCCGCCGCCCAGATTTTTGCCTGCAGCGTCGGTCGAAAACTCCCTGGCGATCTTCGCGACGACCCGAACCTCGACGCGGTCGGGGATCACGTTCGCGGCGTCCCGCCGAAACACGATGAATTTGACGCGGCCGTTCGGCAGATGCGGGCGATCGGGCTTCTTGAACTCCGGTGAAATCGCGATGCGCATGTCCGGCGCCATCACGCCGGTCGCATTCAATTCCGCCAGCGATTTGTCGTCGATCAATGCGTAGATGCCGTAGTCGGTTGGCAATACGCGCGTCGGGGGAGGTGGGGCGGGGGTGATCATTTCCGGTTTGGCGACCGTGATCGTCGTCTCCGGCTTGGGCGATACCTGCGCGATCTCCTGAGCCTGGGACGAAATCTGCCGGCGCAGCGCGGCGATGTTGTCTCGCTGCGAGACGATCAGGATGACTGCGCCAACGGCAAGCAGGATGGCCGCCGTACGCTTGATCACCGGTAGAAGCGGGCCCGAGATCGCAGGCAGCTTGCTGCGGGATATCTCGATCCTCGATCGCAAAACGGTCGCGTCGCCGGACACCAGGAGACCGCCTGTCTCGGTCGCCTTTGACGACGTGAGCTGTTGTGACGGCAAGCGCTCCAGCGGCGCCTGGTCGCGCGAGAATTTTTCGACCTCCTCGATTGCGACCTCGAGCGCCCACTTCATCTGGTCGATGTTCCTGGCGTCGGCGTAGGTGAACTGCTCCTGGAGCTTGTAGCGGGCAAGGTCGTAGACCATCTGCCGCCTGGCGTCCGCGTCGTCCTTCACCGTCTCGAGCATGCGCGAAATCACGAGCGCAAACTGCACTTCGCTTGCGGGCAAGTCGGTCGAATCCTGCTGGCGAGGAAGCAACTCTCTCGAACTCATAGCGCTGACGGTCCAATGCCAGTCACGCCAACACCTGATTTCTCTAATTGAAACAGTTGATTAAAAGATGCGGCCCGCGTCCGCGGCCGTTTCGTACACGTCCTCGCGGAACAAGGAAAGCCTCCAAAACAGCTGCGGCAAATTGCCGACGCGTTGGACATGCAGGACGTGCGCGCCGGCCGGGGCAACGCCGTGCGGCCGTAGTTCCCCGGAATGCGCGCTGGCG
Source organism: Bradyrhizobium sp. S3.7.6 (assembly GCF_054061875.1). Lineage (NCBI taxonomy): Bacteria > Pseudomonadati > Pseudomonadota > Alphaproteobacteria > Hyphomicrobiales > Nitrobacteraceae > Bradyrhizobium > Bradyrhizobium sp. S3.7.6. The sequence continues at coordinate 3,620,706 of NZ_JBSSEQ010000001.1, forward strand.
CCGGATTTGCATAGCTGTCGCAAAGCCGCTGGGGAGCGAGTCGCCGTCTCCACGCCTGCCGCGACCGTGCGGAAGGCGGACGGCGGTGTCTGTCCCTCGCGGCGCTGATTGCGATCCGCGGAGACGATATGCGACTTGCCAGACTATGTGCGGCGGCGCTGCTGGGGCCGATGGCGCTGCTTGCGACCTCGGCGCTGGCGCGCGACGACGGCCGCTATGCCAACTCGCCGCTAAAACCCTGGTTCGAGAGCCTGCACAGCCAATACGGGCAATGCTGCTCGGATGCCGACGGCTACGTCATAGCCGACGTCGACTGGGAATCCGATCGCGGCCACTACCGCGTGCGCATCGACGACGAATGGGTCGTCGTGCCCGACGGTGCCGTGATCACCGAGCCGAACAAGATCGGTCGAACCATGGTGTGGAAGCACTATGTCGACGGCCATCCGCGCGTGCGCTGCTTCATGCCCGGCAGCATGACGTAGCGGTCGTGGCTAGAATTTGTACGTCACGCTGCCGAGCACCGTGCGGCCGATACCGAGAAAGCAGTCGCCGCGCGCCAGGCACGTGGTGAGGTGACGCTTGTCGAAGAGATTGCTGGCATTGACCTGAAGCCGCCAGGAACCGGTCTCGTAACGAACCATGGCGTCGAACAGCGTATAGTCGGGTGTGCTGAGGGTGTCGGTGCCGTCCCAGGAGGTGCCGATGTAGCGCACGCCGCCGCCGAGCGTGACGCCGGGCAGGCCGAGCAGGGACAGACGGTACTTCGCCCAGAGCGAGGCCTGGTGATCCGGCACGGTCTCGACATGCTTGCCGGAATTGTCGCCGCTTTCCACGCGGGCATCGAGATAGGTATAGGCGCCGATCAGGTCGAGCTCCGGCGTGACGCGCGCCAGCACCTCGAGCTCGGCGCCGCGGATGCGCACCTTCCCGGTCTGGATCGAGAAGCGGTCATCATCGGGGTCGCTGGCCAGCCGATTCCGTTCGGTGGTGTCGAAGATCGCGCCGTTGATCGCATTGCCCGGTGTCGGATTGTACTTGAAGCCGAGCTCCACCATCTCGCCGCGCTGCGGCGCGCACACCGTGGCGCAGACGCCGCTGCCGAACACCGGGTTGAACGACTGCGCATAGGTCACGTAAGGCGTGACGCCGAATGGCAGCTCGTACATCAGCGCGGCGCGGCCGGTGGTCGCCTGGTAGTTTTCGACCGGCGAGGCCTGCGTGTTACTGGTGACGTAGTCGTGGCGCAGCCCAAGCACGGCGAGCCACGGTCCGAGGCGCAACTGGTCCTGAGCGTAAATACCGAACTGGGTCTGGCGCAGATCCGGTTCGGGAGACATCGTCGGCGCGGGTACGCCGCGGTAGACCGGCGCGTAGAGATCGAACGGCGTCGGGTCTGTGGTGAAGCCTGATTGCGCGTGCTCCCTGAACTCGCGGTAGTCGGTGCCGAACAACACTTTGTGTGCGACCGGTCCGGTGTGCAATTTCAGCTCGGCATTGCTGTCCGAGGTCAGGTTGTCCTTGACCGTCTCGCGGCTCCATACGCTGCGCGCCACGGAGCGTCGGCTGGCGTCGAGAAATGGATAGTTCGGATCGCTTGGATCGACGAAGTTCAGGTCCGGCCACGTCGACCGGTAAATGCCCTCGACATGGGCGTAACGCAGGTTTTGCCGGATCTTCAGACTGTCGCTGAAGCTGTGCTCGAACAGGCTGCTGATCGCGCCGGTCTCGGTCTGGTACTGGTCGAAGCCGGGCTCGCCGGCGAAGCGCCGCACCGGAATGTAGCCGTTGGGGCCGGCAAACAATGTGCCCTCATGCGGCAGGAAGGCCGTGGAGGACCCCGTGGTGTCCTTCTGATAGGTGCCGAGCACCGTCCAGCTGGTGTTGTTGGTCGGCCGCCAGGTCAGTGATGGCGCGAGCACGATGCGGCCGTCCTTGACGTAATCGGTCTGCGTGTTGCTGTCGCGGTATACGCCGATGAAGCGATAGAGCCACTCGCCGTCCTTGGTCAGCTTTCCCGTGGAGTCGAGCTGCACCTGCTTACGGTTGAAGCTGCCATATTGCACGCCGATCTCGTTGGCGGATTCGGCCTGCGGGCGCTTCGAGATCAGGTTCAACAGGCCGGCGGTCGAGGTGTCGCCGTAGAGCACGGAAGAGGGGCCGCGCAAGACCTCGATGCGCTCCAGCGTGTACGGCTCCGGCCGCCATTCGTTGAAGTTGTTGGTGTTCACCATGCGGGTGCCGTCGAGATAGATATTTGGGTCCTGGCCGCGGATGCGCGGATAGTCGCCGCGCGAGTCCGCGCCGTAGGCGTCGGCGAACACGCCGGGGACATAGCGCAGCGCCTCCTGAACGGTGGTCGCGCCCTGGTCGATGATGCGGTCGGCGGTGACCACGGTGATCGACTGCGGTGTCTCACGCAGCGGCGTATCGGTCTTCGTGCCGGTGCCGCTGCGGGTCGCGACGTAGCCGCGGACGGGGCCTGTCGCGGTCTCCGCGCCCGTGCTCGCGCCGGCCGCCTGTGTATCGGCGTTCGATGGTGCGCGCTCGGCCTGGCGACGGCGGCTTGCCGCCTGTGCGGCCTGACGGGAGGGAGACGGACGTGTGCGCGCTGCCGGCCGCGACGATTGCTCGACCACGACGGCGGGCACTTCCTGCGACGATGATTGCGCCTCGGCCGGCGCCGCATCCATCAGGCCTGCCAACAGCGGCAGCGCGCCGCCGATCAATCCTGCCGTCGTTCTGAGATATGTAGTCATTCGCGACCCCATCATTTGCGGGGCGGACGACTAACAAGCGCAGTCGATGGCTTGAAGTGCGGGAGGGGCGCAATGGTCCCTCAATCATCAGATTTGGAATTAGTATTTATATAAGTAGAGCGCGCGCCGCTTGATGGCGGCGCGCGGATGGCCTCATGTGAGGATGGAGAATCGTGTCTCGTCGCGGCGTAGGCCCACGCCGTCTTGATCGACGTGTGCGATTTACTTGCAGTCGCCGCAAGGCATCGTGGATACGCAGGGGCCCGCCTACGCGCGACCTGCCGGCAGGCTCCGTCTGACCCGCGGCGAGAGCGAAACGGCGCCGTTGACCGCACCGGCACGGGCCGCTTCCGTCGCGAGATACTGATTGCCCCATGTCCAGAGCATGCGAACGACCGGTTCGAGCGAGCGCCCAAGCGCCGTCAGGGAATACTCGACCCGCGGCGGGACCTCCGCATAGATCTCGCGATGAATGAGGCCCTCCGCCTCGAGCTCGCGGAGCTGGCGCGTCAGCATGCGTTGCGTGATCCGGGACAGGCGCCGCTTGAGCTCGTTGAAGCGAATCGTATCGTCGAGCAGGTGGTAGAGAATCACGCCCTTCCACTTGCCGTCGATCAGATCGAGGGTGGCCTCCACGGGGCATCCCACGGCACAATCATACGTCTTGCTGCCGAGCTTCTGCATGGTTCACTCCGTGATACTAGAGGACTGGCCTGTGCGTAATTGTCAGTCCCCAAATTAGCGCGCATCGTGGCTCTCGCAAAGATCGATATCGGCGCGGCGGCGATGAACGAGCGACCGCTTCGGCTCGCATTGGGTCTCTGCATTGAAATCCTGCGGCGGTTGCCGGCGCGGACCGGGCGCACGCGCGCCGGAATAACCGTGGAAAACAAAGGGAGGGAGCGGTGCGAAGCGTGAGGAGAGGAATTCGACTTGTCATTTTTCTGTCGGCGGCAATCGTCACGGGCGCGGCCTGTGCGGAGAACGGAGGCGGCAACGCGGAAGTCTTTGCGAAGCTCCCTCAGTCGGTCGGCAACATTGCGTTTACGCCGGACAATCAGCTGATCTTCAGTCACCATCCATTCTTCAGTCCCGACGTTCGTGTGGCGCGGCTGACATCGCCGACGACGTTCGAGCCGTTTCCAAATGCGGAATGGAATACGCCACGAAAAGGCACCGATCAGTACCTCGATAACGTCCTGGGTCTTCGTTCCGACGAAAGCGGTGTCGTGTGGATCATCGACATGGATTCCGGACGCAGATCACGCCGAAGCTGGTCGGCTGGAACACGCGCACGAACAGGCTGGAGCGCATCCACTACATGCCCGAGCCCGTGACCGTGAAAGGCTCGCAGCCGCAGGACATCGTGATCGACCAGAAGAACCGGAAATTCTACATCGCCGACGAAAACATCGGGCCCGGCGGCGATGGCTCTCACGCTGCGATCATCGTCATCGACATGGATACGGGTGCCGCCCGGCACGTGCTGGACGGCGATCGATCCACCGTCCCTGAAAATGTGCCGATCACCGTGGATGGCAATGATCTGACCGTGCCTGGCAAGGACGGCAAGCCTTCGCTCATTAAGGTCGGCTGCGACGGCATCACGATGGATGCCAGGTCCGAATGGGTCTATTTCGCGCCACTCAGCGGCCGGTCGCTGTACCGCATCAAGGCCACCGACCTCGGCAACGAGAAGCTGCCCGCCGAAGAGCTGAGCGCGCGGGTGGAACGCTACTCGGACAAACCGAACAATGGCGGCCTGTCGATCGACTATGCGGGCAACATCTACCTGACTGCGGTCGAGACCAAATCGATTGGAGTCATAGAGGCCGACCGGAAGTTTCGCACTTATTTGAGCGATCCGGACATGGTGTGGCCGGACGGGATTACTGCCTCTCCCGACGGGTACATGTACGTGTCCGCGTCTCAGGTCTCCGCAGCCGCCATGTTCCATGGCGGCAAGGCCGAAAACAAGACGCCGTATCTGATCTATCGGTTCAAGCCGATCGCGGCAGGCTATATCTCACGCTGACGGCGGGAGCGACGACCCCGGCAAGGGCAGCCGGGGTCGAAAACTGTCTCAGCGCTCTTCGCTCGTGGCGTTGGCGCTCGCCAGCCGCTTGACGCGCGGCGACAGCACCGACATCTGCGCGGGCGAGGCGGGCATGCCGGCGACGATCATCGCGGGCGCAGCCGACTGCTCCTCGACTCCGGCGCCGCCGAGAACCTGCACTTGCGTCGTCGAAATCGGAAACGACTTCACTTCGTAAGAGGGAAGCTCGCTGGCAAATGCACCGGCCGAGCTCACAATCATGGCGCCGGCAACGGCAATCATCGAAAGAACGCGCATTGGAAAATCTCCGTGGAAGATGGCAATCGGAGGTTTGGTCGCGGCGATACCGCGCCAGGTTCGCTTGTGTGCGAACATTCGACCGCCGCCGGCGGATCTATTTGATATCGTGATGCGACAGGACGAAACGCGGAAGAAGTTTTCCGCGCCAATGTTTCCGGACGGTTTCGCCAAAGGGCTAGAAGCGGCTCGTCAGCCCGTTTGCAGATCGGGGTGCGGCGATCTGGTCGTCGCGGTGGCCTCGGGAAAGCGCAAGCTCATCGTCGTGCCGCGGCCCGGCGCGGAGGAGATGACCAGCTCTCCGCCGTGCGCGGCCATGATCTCGCGGACGATCGACAGGCCGAGGCCGGCGCCGTCGCCCGCGCTGTTGCCGGTCTGAAATGGCTCGAGCAGCCTGTGCTCCGCACCGTCGGGCAGGCCCGCGCCGTCATCGTCGATCGAGATGTCGCCGCGGCTAACCGTCGCAACGATGCGCCGCGCACCATGGGCGTGGATGAGCGCGTTGCCGACGAGATTGGCAAGCGCACTGCGTACCGCGGCGTCGACGCCTTGCACCAGGAACGGACCTTCTTCGGCGTGTTCCAGCGCAAGCTCTATGCCGGCGTCCAGCGCCGAGGGGCTGAAATCGGCGAGCACGTCCAGCGTGATCTCGGCAAGATCAATCGGTCGCTTCTCGATCGCATGATTTTGCAATCGCGCCAGGTCGAGCATGGCGGAGACCAGCGACGTCAGGCGGCGGACGTCGCGCACCAATTCCGCCCTCAGCGCCGGCTCGGGCACGTCCTCGATTTTCGCGCGCAGCAGCGTGAGCGGCGTGCGTAGCTGATGGGCGGCGTTGCCGAGAAAGCGGCGTTGCATCCTGATGTAGGCGTCGATCTCGCCGAAGGCGCGGTTCAGTGCTGCGACCAGCGGCTTCAGCTCGGTGGGGACTTCGGACAGGGATATCAGGCCCTGCGGGGCCGATGGGTCGATCGCGAGCGCGCGATGCGCCACCCGTTCGATGCCGCGCGAGACGAAACGTGCGGCTAGCATCGAGCCGATGGCAACCGTCGCCGCAAAGGCCAGCGCCAGCGTGATGATCCCGAAAATGCTGCGGGCAAGGAAGTTCCTGGCAATCCGGCCGAAGCGGACCTGGGGGGCGCCGACCATCATCGTAAGCTGCAACGGGCCCCGTTGCGCGACGGCGAGACAGAAGGTGCTCTTCTGGTCGAGCGTGCTGAAGACGGACGAGCCGATCGGCCCGTGATAGGGAAACGCGAAGGGGAGGGCGGGCCGGCGTTCGCTCCCGTATTCGCTGACCAGATCGCCAGCGGACACGACGTACCAGAGGTTCGGGCTGTCCGTCCTGAGCTCCTCGAGGGCGGGAGTCGGACGTACCGTCAGGTTCTGCCCTTCGATCACCGTGGCGCGATCGAGAACGGCGACCACAACGCGGCAAGCCCTGAACTCGCGTTCCTCCATCGCGTAGCGCCAGATGAAGACACCGAGCATGATCAGGAAGATCGTCGTCGCGGCGATGCCAAGCGACAGCGCAAACGTTCGGGCAATCGACGTCATCGCGGTGTTGCCAGCCGCAGGATGTAGCCGATGCCCCGCATGCTGCGGATCTCGACATCGCCGCCGAGCTCGGTCAGTTTCTTCCGCAAGCGCTAGACCTGCGCTTCGAGCGTGTTGGATTCGATCTCGTCGTCGAAGCCGTAGATCTCCTCGATCAGGGCGGCGCGGGTGATGACGCGGTCGCGGCGCATCAGGAGCGCTCCGAGGATCAGCGCCTCGCGCCGGCGCAGCAGGATTTTCGTGTCGGCGACCACCGCTTCGTTGCTGCCGAGATGCAGCTCGATATTGCCGAGCGACAGCACCGAGGGCGCGAGCTGCCGGGGCCGCCGCAACACGGCGCGCACCCGCGCAATGAGCTCCTGCGGCTCGAACGGCTTGCCGAGATAGTCGTCGGCGCCGCCATTGAGACCGTCGACGACATCCTCCTTGGGTCCTTGGAGGTCAGCATGATGATCGCGGGACGGTCCGCCGATCGGCTCAGCGCCGTCACCACCTGGAGCGCATCTCCATCGGGCAGCATCCGGTCGATGATCGCGAGATCATATTTGAAATTGTCCAGCGCCTGACGGGCATCGGCAATCGAGCCGACGACGTCGACAATGCCGTGCAATTGTCCGAGCAGGCGGCTGACATAGGCGCCGATCTGCGGTTCGTCTTCGATTACGAGGGAGCGCACGCGGGTCGTCCTTGACTCTGCTGGGGCAACAAAACCCTGAGCGTGACGCTCCCTGGCCGAAGTCTGGCGTTCCGGCTCGTGCGCAGGGTTCCCATTAAGGCAGCGAGCTTGGCGAATAAAAGGCAGGAACGCGGGCGCCGACCGGCTCTAGCGCTCAAAGTTTGCGAGCGTGAGCGCGGCCCGGCAATGTTCGGGCAACATTGATCCGGCGGCGCGCCCGGCATGCGCCGCGAATGGATCGGGGCGCTGTCTGCCCCTTGCAATCTTGGGGCAATTTTGCCGGACCACATGCTGTGGCTCCTAACCACACGAGTCGACCAGGCCAGCAAGGCCGGTCCGGGGCCCTGTAAATGAAGCATTTTGACGAAGCCGCTCTCGATCCTGCGGCGAGAGCGCAGCAGACCTTGCTGACCGCCTTCCTCGCCGCGTTCGGCGCAATCCTGGCAATCCCGCAGTCGGCATCGGCGCAGACGGCGTTCACGTTGCCAGCCCCGCCGTTCGACGTGCCGATGCTGCCGTCACCTTCCGGCAACTGGACCGTCATGGTCGGCATCGGCGGAGAGTACACGCCGGATTTCGTCGGATCGAAGAACGGGAAGCTCATGCCGATCCCGATCTTCTCCATTCGCCGTGCCGGATCGGTCGACCAGTTTCGCGGGCCCCGCGACAGCGCCAGTATCGCGCTGTTCGACGTCGGAAATTTTCGCGCGGGCCCTGCGTTCAAATACGTCGGGTCGCGCAAGAGCGATAAATATGCCGAGCTGACCGGCCTTGGCGACGTCAAGGCCGCATACGAGCTCGGCGGGTTCGTCGAATATTTCCCGGTCGACTGGCTGCGCCTGCGCAGTGAATTGCGCCAGGGCATGGGCGGAAATACCGGCACGGTCGCCGATGTCTCCGCCGACGTCATCGTGCCGCTGATCCAAAGGCTCACGATCTCGGCCGGCCCGCGCTTCACCTGGAAAAGCACCAAGGCGACTGCGCCCTATTTCGGCGTCGACGCCGTGCAGTCCGTGGCGTCCGGGCTGCCGATGTACGATGCCAGAGGCGGTGCGCATTCGGTCGGCTTCGGCGGCCAGATCTCCTATCGCATCAATCCGCAGTGGGAAGTCCATGCCTATGTCGAGTACGAGAAGCTGCTGGGCGACGCCGCAGACAGCCCGCTCGTGAAGCTGCGGGGATCGTCGAACCAGACGACGATCGGCCTCGGTGCGTCCTATTCATTCGATTTCAGGATTCGATAGGTCACCATGCGCCGCATTGCTTTTCTATGGGTTGGCCTGGCGATCGCTTGCATCGCCCTCGGCGCGGCCGCGGCGTTCGAGACGCGCGCGACTCGGCTCCAGGCAATCAAGACCGTCGGCATCGTCTCGGCCATCGGCGAGGAGATGAGCCTGACGCAAGCCGGCCTGATCGCGCTCGGCAACGCCAGGCAAAGCCTCTCGATCAGCGCTTGGGGTCTGGACGAGCTGATCGTCCAGCAGGCGACGAAACTGCTCGGCGGACGCTTTCGCGTGCAGGCGGTGAGCTACCGACGCGCCGCGTTTGCCGCGATCAGGGATTCGGCGGTTGCGCCCGTCAATCTCCTGCGCAGCGATCCGTTCAAGGAGCTGGTTCGCAGCGATGTCGCGCCCCAGGGGTTGGATGCGTACATCGTCATCACCCGGGCCAGATCGAAGCTCGGCAACGGCCGCAACGTCGAGGGCATCGGGCTCGCCCAATATCGGACGCTGCTTGCGGATTACGGCCTGATCCACGCGCTCTACGAGGTGCGCGTGATCGACGGCAAGTCGTTCGACGTGATCGAGAAGCGGGCGGCCGCGCCGCTCGACAACACGGGGACCATGCGGCTCGCCGGACCCAGCGGACCGATCGACGCGACGTTCGAGGGGCCCGCTGCGAGCGAACGGCTACGCGCGGCGATCACGGATCTCATCACGCGCAGCTTGCCCGTCACGCTGGGCGACATGCACCTGATCGACGGTCAGTGAGGCCGGTTGGCCCGGCTTCTAAAGCGCGATGAGATTGGTATGAATCGTCATCGCGCTTTAGGTTATTGTTTGAGCATGATCTTTCGGAAAACCGCTTTGCACTTTTCCGGATCATGCTCAGGTCACCGGCGCCGGATTGAACAGCGTGAGGTCGTTGTGGATGCCCCAACGGTCCGACCACGGCTTCGTGCGGCCGCTGGCGACATCGAGGATCAGGCGGAACAGGTCCCAGCCGGTTTCCTCGATGGTCTTCTCGCCGGTGGCGATGCTGCCGGCATCGAAATCGATCAGGTCCTTCCAGCGGCGCGCGAGCTCGGTGCGGGTCGCAACCTTGATCACAGGCGCAGCCGCAAGACCGTAGGGTGTGCCGCGGCCGGTGGTGAACACCTGCAGCGTCATGCCGGAGGCGAGCTGGAGCGTGCCGCAGATGAAGTCGGACGCGGGCGTCGCCGCAAATAGCATGCCCTTCTGCGTCGCCCTCTCGCCGGGCGAGAGCACGCCGGTGATGGCAGACGAGCCGGACTTGACGATCGAGCCGAGTGACTTTTCGACGATGTTGGCGAGGCCGCCCTTCTTGTTGCCGGGCGTGGTGTTGGCGCTGCGATCGGCGCCGCCGCGGGCGAGATAAGAGTCGTACCAGGCCATCTCGCGCACCAGCGCGCGGCCGACATCCTCGTTGATGGCGCGGCGGGTGAGGAGCTGGATCGCGTCGCGGACTTCGGTGACCTCGGAGAACATCACGGTCGCGCCGGCACGCACCAGCAGGTCCGCGGCAAAGCCCAGCGCGGGGTTCGCGGTGACGCCGGAGAAGGCGTCGCTGCCGCCGCATTGCAGGCCGATGACGAGGTCGGCGGCCGGGCAGGTCTCACGGGTGCGGGTGTTGAGGATCTTCAGGCGGGCTTCGGCCTGGGTCATGATCGCATCGACGATGGCGCCAAAGCCGTCGAAGGCTTCGTCCTGCATGCGCACGATGGCATCGCTGACGCCCTCCGGCACCAGTCGCTCGGGCGCGAGCTTTTCGCAGCCGAGGCTGATGACCAGGATCTCGCCGCCGAAATTCGGGTTCTGCGCGATGTTCTGCAGCGTGCGGATCGGAACGACCGCATCGGGGGCATTGATGGCGACGCCGCAGCCATAGGCGTGCGTCAGCGGCACGACGTCGTCGACGTTCGGGTATTTCGGCAGCAGCTCGGCGCGGATGCGCTTCACGGCGTATTCCATCGTGCCCTTGACGCATTGCACGGAGGAGGAGATGCCGAGGATGTTCTTGGTGCCGACCGAGCCGTCGGTGTTGCGAAAGCCTTCGAAGGTGAAGCCTTCGAGCGGCGGCAGCGGCGCGGGGACGGCGGTCGAGATTTCCAGCTTGTCGAGGGCAGGGGCCTCCGGCATGCGGATGCGCGCTTCGTCGACCCATTCGCCGGCCAGGATCGGCGACAACGCGTGGCCGATCACCTCGCCGTAGCGGATAATCGGCTGATCTTGCGCGATATCGACCAGTGCCGTCTTGTGCCCCTGCGGCACGAAGGCGCGCAGCGTCAGCCCGCTGGCGAAGCGGGAGCCGGCGGGAAGCCCGAAATCATTGACCACGATCGCGACATTGTCGCGCTCGTTGAGCTTGATGTAGCGGGGCTGCTCTTTCGCTGCGACGTCCTGGTCCATGGGAGGACTCCGAAAGTGTAGGGTGGGTTAGCGTAGCGTAACCCACCAATGTCTTCATCCGCGGAGGCAGAAGAGGTGGGTTACGCCAGCGGACCGCGCGTTGCGCAGCCGCGGGCTAACCCACCCTACGATCGTGGCCTATCAACCCGGATAGGTATAGGCGGTCTTCACCGTGGTATAGAACTCGCGCGCATAGGAGCCCTGCTCGCGGGCGCCGTAGCTTGAACCCTTCCGGCCGCCGAACGGCACGTGATAGTCGACGCCGGCGGTCGGCAGATTGACCATCACCATGCCGGACTCGCTGTTGCGCTTGTAGTGCGAGGCGTATTTCAGGCTGCTCGTGCAGATGCCCGAGGCGAGGCCGAACTCGGTGTCGTTGGAGATCGCCAGCGCTTCCTCGTAGTTCTTGGCGCGGATGACGGCGGCGACGGGGCCAAAAATCTCCTCACGCGCGATGCGCATATTGTTGTTGGCCTCGGTGAACAGCGCCGGCTGGAGGTAATGGCCGGGCGTCTCGCGCTTGAGCAGCTCGCCGCCGAAGGCGAGCTTTGCGCCTTCGTCCTGGCCGATCTTGATGTAGCGCAGATCCTGGTCGAGCTGGCTCTGGTCGACCACCGGGCCGATATGCACGCCGGCCTTGAGCGCGTCGTCCACCGACAGGCCCTTCAGGCGCTCGGCCACCGCCGCGACGAAGCGATCGTGGATGCCTTCGGTGACGATCAGGCGGGAGGAGGCGGTGCAGCGCTGGCCGGTCGAGAAATAGGCGCCGTTGACGGCGACCTCGACGGCGGTCTTCAGGTCGGCATCGTCGAGCACGACCAGCGGATTCTTGCCGCCCATCTCGAGCTGGAACTTCTTCATCGGGTTCGACAGCACGCAGGCCTGCGCGATCTTGCGGCCGGTCTGCACCGAACCGGTGAAGGAGATCGCGGCCACATCCGGATGGTCGAGCAGGGTCTGGCCGACGACGGAGCCGGAGCCGACCACGAGGTTGAACACGCCGGCCGGAATGCCGGAGCGGGTGATGATCTCGGACAGCGCATGTCCCGAGCCCGGCACCAGCTCGGCCGGCTTGAACACCACCGTGTTGCCGTAGCAGAGCGCGGGCGCGATCTTCCAGGCGGGGATCGCGATCGGGAAATTCCAGGGCGTGATCATGCCGACGACGCCGACGGGCTCACGGGTGAGCTCGACGTCGAGGCCGGGACGGACGGAGGCGCCCTTCTCGCCGATTAGGCGCAGCGCTTCGCCGGCGAAGAACGCAAAGATCTGGCCGGCGCGCGCGACCTCGCCGATGCCCTCGGGGAGCGTCTTGCCTTCCTCGCGGGCGAGCAGGCGGCCGAGCTCTTCCTTGCGGGCGAGGATTTCGAGAGAAATCTTGTTCAGCGCGTCATAGCGCACCTGCGGCGTCGACTGCGCCCAGGCCGGGAAGGCGGCCTTGGCTGCCGCGATCGCCTTCTCGGTCTGCGCCTTGTCGGCCTTGGCGTACTCGCCGACGAGGTCGTTGGTGTTGGAGGGGTTGATGTTCTTGGTGACGCCGGAGCCGTCGACCCATTCGCCGCCGATGAAGTTCTTCAGGATCGCAGTCATGTAGTCCTCCGAGATTTTCTTAACGCACGAGGCAGGGACGCTTGTCGTCAAAGGTCCAGCCGGGGATCAGGTCCTGCATGGCAGTAGCGTCATCGCGGGCGCCGAGTCCATGCTTCTTGTAAAGCTCATGCGCGGTTTCGATGGCCGGGCGGTCGATTTCGATGCCGAGGCCCGGCCGCTCGGGCACGGCGATCTTGCCGCCCTTGATCTGGAGCGGCTCCTTGGTCAGCGCCTGGCCGTCCTGCCAGATCCAGTGGGTATCGATCGCGGTGACCTTGCCGGGCGCGGCGGCGCCGACATGGGTGAACATCGCGAGCGAAATGTCAAAGTGATTGTTGGAGTGCGAGCCCCAGGTCAGGCCGTTGTCGCGGCAGGTCTGGGCGACGCGCACCGAGCCCTGCATGGTCCAGAAGTGGGGGTCGGCCAGCGGAATGTCCACCGCCCCCAAGCGTAGTGCATGGGAGAGCTGGCGCCAGTCGGTCGCGATCATGTTGGTCGCGGTCGGCAGGCCCGTGGCACGGCGGAACTCGGCCATGATCTCGCGACCCGAGAAGCCGGCTTCGGCGCCGCAGGGATCCTCTGCATAGGCCAGGATGCCGTGCATGTCCTTGCAGAGGCTGATCGCCTCGTCGAGCGACCATGCGCCGTTGGGATCGAGCGTGACGCGTGCGCTGGGGAAGCGCTTTGCGATGGCGGTGACGGCCTCGATCTCCTGCTCGCCGCGGAGCACGCCGCCCTTGAGCTTGAAGTCCGCGAAGCCATAATGGTCGTGGGTGGCTTCCGCGAGCCGCACCACGGTCTCCGGCGTCATCGCCTCCTGGTGGCGCAGGTTGAACCATTCGGGCTTGCCGGTCTCGCCGCTGACGTAGTCAAGCTTGCTCTTGCGCCGGTCGCCGACGAAGAAGAGATAGCCGAGCGTCTCGACGCTCTTGCGCTGCTGGCCTTCGCCGAGCAGTGCGGCGACGGGCAGGTTGAGGTGCTGGCCGAGCAGGTCGAGCAGTGCGGACTCGATCGCCGTGACCGCATGGATCATCACGCGCAGGTCGAACGTCTGCTTGCCGCGGCCGCCGGCATCTCGGTCGGCGAACGCCGTGCGGACGTCGGCAAGGATGTTGTTCATCGCGCCGACGGTCTTGCCGATCACGAGATCGCGGGCATCCTGGAGCGTCTGCCAGATCTTTTGCCCGCCCGGTACCTCGCCGACGCCGGTGTGTCCGGAATTGTCGGTGAGGATGACGATGTTGCGGGTGAAGAACGGCGCGTGCGCGCCGCTCAGATTGAGGAGCATGCTGTCGCGGCCCGCGACCGGGATCACCTGCATCGATGTGACGACCGGTGCGCCGGAGACCTCAGTCTGGGCCATCGCACGCTCCTCCCTGTTGTTGTCTGTTATTCTGCAGCTTGTTGTGACGATCGGATGGCGGGGAGATTCTTCACCAGCGCGGTCAGCTCCGCAACCTCCTGCTCGGTGAGATCGGTCAGCGGCGGGCGGACCGGGCCGGAATCGCGGCCGATCACCTTCATGCCGGCCTTGATGATCGAGACCGCATAGCCCTTCTTGCGGTTGCGGATTGCGATCAGCGGCAGGATGAAGTTCTTCAGGCCGGCATGGATCGTCTCATGGTCGCGCTTGCGCACCGCGGCGTAGAAGTTGGTGGCGAATTCTGGAACGAAGTTGAACACGGCCGAGGAATAGGTCGTCACGCCCATGTCGAGATAGGGCAGCGCGAAGGTTTCCGCGGTCGGCAGGCCGCCGATATAGGTGAGGCGGTCGCCGAGCTTGGTGTAGACGCGGGTCATCAGCTCGATGTCGCCGATGCCGTCCTTGTAGCCGACGAGGTTCGGGCAGCGCTCGGCGAGGCGCGCCAGCGTATCGGGCTGCAGGATGGCGTTGTCGCGGTTGTAGACGATGACGCCGATCTTCACGGCGGCGCACACGGCTTCCACGTGGGCGGCAAGGCCGTCCTGCTCGGAATGGGTCAGATAGGGCGGCAGCAGCAACAGGCCGTCGGCGCCGGCCTTTTCCGCGCCGATCGCGATCTCGCGCGCGGTGGCGGTGCCGTAGCCGGTGCCGGCGAGCACGGGCACGCGGCCCTTGGTCTCGTCGACGGCGATCTTGACCACCTGCGGAACCTCGGTCGGCGTCAGCGAGAAGAACTCGCCGGTGCCGCCGGCGGCGAACAGGCCGGCAACGTCATAGCCGCACAGCCAGTCCATGTTGGCGCGGTAGGTCGCCTCATCGAACGAATAGTCCGCCTTGAAGGGCGTGACGGGGAAGGACAGGAGGCCCGATCCGATCTTCTGGGCCATTTCCTGCGGGGTCATCTTGCTCATGGGCGCTGCTCCCTTAATTGCGTGTTGTGGAGGACGCGGGCCGAAGCCTGCGCGTCCATGCGCCGTTGTTTAGGAGACCGTTCGATGCGCGTCCAAGCCAAAGCCTATATCGACCGATGCGGATTGAGCATCAATCGTCCGCTACCTCCGCGGAGGACAATTCGCCTGCGATTTTGACCAGAGCGGAGAGCAGCGGGTTCTCGTCGTCGCGGCGCCAGACCATGAACAGCTCGACGGGGACGCGGGTGCGCAGCTTCAACGGCCGCAGTCGCACGTCGGCGATCTTCAGGCTCGCAGCCGCGGCCGGCACGATGGCAAGGCCGAGGCCGGCGCGGACCATGGCGAGGATCGAATGGATCTGGCTCAGATGCTGCACATAGCGCGGCAGCACGTCGGCGCGGGTGAACAGCGCCACCAGCAGATCGTGGAAATATCGGCTCTCATAGGGCGAGTACATCACGAAGGGCTGGTCGTCGAAATCCTTGATGGTGATGGTCTCGGCATTCGCCAGCGGATGCTTCTTCGGGATCGCGGCGAGCAGGGGCTCGGCGACGACACGGCGGCTGGCCACTTCGGGGCGCGCGATCGGCGGCCGCAACAGCCCGGCGTCGATCTGGCCGGAGCTGAGCGCCTCGAACTGATCACCGGACACCATCTCCTTCAGCGAGAAATCGACCTCGGGCAGCTTGGCGCGGCAGGCGGCGACGAGCTCCGGGAGGAAGCCGTAGGCGGCAGCCGCCGTGAAGCCGATTTTCAGCGAGCCGGTTTTGCCGAGCGCGATGCGGCGGGCGACTTGCGAGGCGCTTTCCGCAAGCTTCAGGATGCGCCTTGCCTCGGGCAGGAAGCTGCGCCCCGCCGGCGTCAGGCGCACCGAGCGGCTGGTGCGCTCCAGCAGCGGCGCGTCGATGATGTGCTCGAGCACCTGGATCTGCCGCGACAGCGGTGGCTGGGTCATGTTCAGTCGCGCGGCGGCGCGGCCGAAATGCAGTTCTTCGGCCACCGTGACGAAACAGCGGAGCTGGTTGAGGTCGAACATCGATACATGCCTTAGATGGATAAGGCGTTTCCCCGGCACTTCTAGCATCGATCATCCCCAAAACAAAGACGGCGGCTGAGGAGCCGCCGTTGAGTTGCCTGGTCAAGCTCCCGCGGGAGCCCTCAGGAGGAACGTTTGAGCACCACCCGCTCGATCTTGCCGACCACCACGAGATAGGCGAACGCGGCCACCAGCGCATTGGCGCCGACGAACAGCAGTGCGCCGTTGAATGAGCCGGTCGCGGCCAGGATGTAGCCGATCACGATCGGGGTGCTGATCGAGGAGAGGTTGCCGAAGGTGTTGAACAGGCCGCCGGAGACGCCGCCGGCTTCCTTGGGCGAGGTGTCGGAGACGACCGCCCAGCCGAGTGCGCCGATGCCCTTGCCGAAGAAGGCGAGCGCCATGAAGCCGACCACCAGCGCCTGTCCGTCGACATAGTTGCAGGCGATGATCGACATCGACAGCAGCATGCCGCCGACGATCGGGATCTTGCGCGCCATGGTGAGCGAGCCGGTCTTGCGGAGAATGGCGTCGGAGATGACGCCGCCGAGCACGCCGCCGATGAAGCCGCACAGCGCGGGCAGCGTCGCGACGAAGCCGGCTTGCAGGATCGACAGGCCGCGCTCCTTGACGAGGTAGACCGGGAACCAGGTCAGGAAGAAATAGGTCAGCGTGTTGATGCAGTACTGGCCGAGATAGACGCCGAGCATCATGCGGTTGGAGAGCAACTGGCGGATGTGATCCCACCCGGAGCCGGACTCGGGCGCACGCTCCTGCACCAGATCGTTTTTGGGCGCGTCGAGATCGACCAGCGCGCCGCCTTCCTTGATGTAATCGAACTCGGCCTCGTTGATGCCGGGATGCTCCTTCGGGCCGTAGACGGTCTTGATCCAGACCAGGCCCATGATGACGCCGAGCCCACCCATCACGAAGAATACGAAGCGCCAGCCGTAATCATGCGCGATCCAGCCCATTAGCGGCGCGAAGATCACGGTGGCGAAATACTGTCCCGAATTGAAGAAGGCCGATGCGGTGCCGCGCTCATTGCCGGGAAACCAGGCGGCGACGATGCGGGCGTTGGCGGGGAACGAGGGCGCTTCCGCGACGCCGACAAGGAGGCGAAGTGCGAACAGCACGATGATGGCGGCGCCGGCGCTGAGGAAGCCGACCCAGCCCTGCATCATCGTGAACAGCGACCAGACGATGATGCTGAAGGCATAGACGAGGCGCGAGCCGTAGCGGTCGAGCAGCCAGCCGCCCGGCACCTGCGCCGCGACATAGGACCAGCCGAAGGCCGAGAAGATCCAGCCCATGGCGACGGGATCGAGATGCAGCTCTTTCGAGAGTGCGGGGCCCGCGATCGACAGGGTGGCGCGGTCGGCATAGTTCACGGTCGTGACCAGGAACAACATGGTCACGATGAACAGCCTGACGCGAGACCTCCTCACGTCCGCTGCGGACGACACCACTGCGCTCATCACGCGCCTCCTTAGAACTCGAAATGTTTCCTCTCTGCGACTCCTAGAGGCGCGCGCGGCAAAGTGTCCAAGTTCAAGGGAGTATCGATCGATGCCGTTTTTGGATCGATGGAACGGCAGGTGCGGGGAACGATCACGAGGTGACGAGAATGTGCGATCGTGATGCGCGAGGTCGTGCTCCGCACACCACTGTCATTCGCCGCGAAAGCGGGGAATCCAGTACGCCGCAGCCTCTCGATTCAATCACCGCTGTCACGGAGTACTGGATCGCCAGCCTTCGCGGGCGATGACACCGAGTATGTGGGAGCAGTGTCGTGCTATTGCTGCGTGCCCAGCAGCGGCGCCAACAGTCCGCGTGTCACGCCGGGCGGCACGGCATCGAGGCCGAGCACGCTGCTCGCGGCCGGCAGTGCGGCGTCCGCCATCGCGGCGTGGCCTTCCGCGCTTGGATGCACGGCGCCGCCGTAGACGGCGGAGAGCACGCCCCAGGTGGCGTCGTGGATGTCGCTCGGCTGGCTCGCCGCCGGCAGGCCTTGCGGATAGGTCATCGCGGCAAAATAGCTGTCGTTGGCATCGCGGATCCAGCGCGCGCGCGGCAGGTAGGCGCGATACTCCGAGGCGCCGCGGCCGCACAGCATCGGCTGGCTCGCCGCGCTCACGATATCGGGATTGAAGCTCTGGCCGTTCTCGGCGAAACACGTGCGGTCGAATTCGGGATCGTTGCCCGCATGGGCGCAGAAGCCGTGATCGGCGAACACCGCCTGGTGCGAGTCCACGAAGGTCATGCGATCGGCTTCGGGATCGCGGCACAGTGCGCCGCGCGTGCAGGTGGCGAGCCCCTTCAGCTGCGGCAGGAATTCGGTGTCGACGAAGGTCGAGACGCGGGCCAGGCGCTGCGGATCGGCGTTGAAGGACGGATGGATGTCGAACCCGGCGCGGCCGCCGCGGCAGGGCACGCCGCCATCGGCGAGCGCGGGATTGGCGTAGGAGACATAGACCACGTGCGAGAGGTCGCCGCTGACGAGCGGCTTGAGCGCCTCGCGCAGCTTGGCGAAATTCTGCGGCAGCTCGCGCGCCAGCGCATCGCGGGAATCGTCGACGCTCGCCATCACGCCGGAGCGGCGGAACAGCGCGCGCTCGGTCGCGGTGTCGACGATGACGTCGGCGACGAGGCCGGAGAAGTAGACATCGTTCGCGCCGACCGAGAGCAGCACGAGGTCAAGCGTGCGGTCGGGCTGGCGCTTTTTCGCCGCGGTGAGCGCCTCGCGCAGCTCGGCGACCTGGGCGTTCACGCTGGTGTTGCAGACGCCGGTCTTGCCGGGCGGGCATTCGCGGGCGCGCTGCGAGCCCAGCAGCCCGTCGCCGATGCTGGCGCCGGTGCAGGCGAGCGGCAGAAAGGTCACCGCGATGTGGGTGTAGCGCACCGCGAGCGCGAGAGCCGTGCGGGCCTGGTAGCTGTAGAGCGAGCGGTGGCAGGGCGAGTTGAACCAGAGCGCGCCGTAATGTTGCCAGTTGGCGAGGGTGTCGGGTGCCTCGCAGGCGCGGCCACCTTTATAGCCGGCGCGGCTCGGCCGGTAGTACTGCGCACCGGCGGTACCGAGATAGGAGCGGAAGCAGAAGCCCTCGTCCGACAGCGCCAACGGCCGGTCCGGGTTGCCTTCGCCGGAGCCGATGCTGTCGCCGAGCCCGGCGACGAAGATGTCGCGGACCTGAATCTCGGCCTGGACGCGCTGGGTCGGATCGGAGCCGGAGGAGACGTCGACGCTGGCGACCGTCTGCTTGCCGTAGCGGACCCGCAGGTTGATCGGCTCGGCGCAATCGAAAGTCGAGGTCTGCGGCCCGTCGCCGTCGTCGAACGACCAGGCGCAGGTGGCGCCGACCGGCACTGCGCCGGTCAGGCGCACGGTCACCGGATGGTCGGTCGGGGTGAGGTAATTCTCTTTGACGTTGTCGCGGGTGCAGGGCTGGTTGACCCGGCCCTGGAGGTCGATGCAGAGCCGGTTGACCATGTTGCGGGCCCAGCCGCGGCCCTCGCTCTGGAGCTCCAGCGACTGCTCGGCGGCGAGGATGCTGCGGTTACGCGCGTTCTCGACATGGAGCTGGAAGTCGCGCTCCTCGCGGAACAGGCGGAAGCGGTTGCGCACCTCCCAGGATATTTGCATCGCACCGGCGTCCTGCGCGGCGGCGCGCTCGAGCGGCAAAGACGTCAGAATCCCGGCAAGCAGCAGGAGGCCTGCGGGAAGGGTACGAAAGGAAAAAGGGATCATGGCCCGCGTGTTCAACGGCAAAGTTGAGGCGGAAATAAGAGAGCATTGCTGCGCCGCCCGCAACCTCTGTCTGACGGTCGCCCGCCCGCCTTACCGCTTGCTGGCCTGTCGCAACGACCGCTCGCGTTCCATCGCTGCTACCTGCTTGGGCAGGTTGCCTTGCGCGCAGGCCTCGGCCAGCCGCCGCCGCTCCTGCCAGGGCTCCACCACGTTCATCCAGAGCTCGCGCGCGCCCATGATGGAGATGGCGAGGCCGAACGGGATCACGAAATAGAGGATGCGGAAGACCAGCAGGGTCGCCAGAAGCTGCTCGCGGCCGAATTCGGGCAGCGCGACCAGCATGGCGACATCAAACACGCCGATCGAGCCGGGCGCGTGGCTGGCAAAGCCGATCAGCGTCGCCAGGATGAACACCACCGCCAGCGACATGAAGTCGATCGACGGATTGGCCGGCATCAGCAGGTACATCGCCGTCGCACAGAAGCCGAGATCGACCACGCCGATCAGGATCTGGACCAGCGTCAGCGGCGCCGAGGGCAGCACCACCTTCCAGCCCTTCTGGCCGAGCTCGCGGCGCTTCTCGCCCATGCAGAGCCAGACCAGATAGGCGCCGATCGAGGCGAGGCCGCCGAGCCCGATCAGCCGGTTGATCGACGACGGCAGTTGATCCATCGATGAGGCGGCATCCGGATGGATGACCATGCCGATCGAGAGCACGAAGATGTTACCGAGCCAGAAGGTCAGGCCTGACAGGAAACAGATCTTCGCGACGTCGATCGCGTTCAGCCCGTAGTCCGAATAGATCCGGAAGCGGATCGCGCCGCCGGTAAAAACGGTGGCGCCGATGTTGTGGCCGATCGAATAGGACGTGAAGCTGGAGAGTGCTGCGATGCGATAGGGCACATGTTTCTTGCCGATCGTTCGCAGTGCAAAATAATCGTAGAAGGTCAGCGTACAGAACGCGAAGACGACGCAGATCGCCGCCAGACCGATATTCCCGCGGGGAATCTCGGTCAACGCGGTCAGGATGACGCCGGTATCGATGTCCTTGAGGGTGCGCGCAAGCGTGGTGATCGCGAAGGCGATGATGAAGACGCTCGCAGCAACACCGAGCCGTCGCCAGCCGATCCATCTCTTGAAGCCGCGCTTCAGCGCGGGCAGCAGTCCGTGCATTCATCCTCCCGGCGGGGGGCAAGACCGATCGGCCAGACATTGGCCGGTCGGGTGCGATCACTGCCCGAAATGGGCTTCGACCGCTAGGCATGATGTAGCTCATTTAAGGCAAAAACAGCGACTTGTGCAGCCCTTGACAACAATAGGTTCTGCGTTCGACCGATAGGTTCTGCGGTGGACCGCCGCTTTTGTCATATGTGGTTCATATCGGGCGCGCGTTAAGCATATGAGTCGAGGCACTTGCCTGGAACGCGCGTCCGCATCTTGACATGATTTCGTGTCCGCCCGTAGTCGGCATTGTTCCAGCGCAAGCGATGCGAGCTTTTTTGGAACGTCGGTACTGCGCGCTGGTTAGCGCTCCATCAGCAATCGAACATGGCGGAATCATCGGCTTTTCGTGCGAGCCGACGCCTCCGTGTTCCCGAAACCGCGAGGATCGGAACGATGGGACTGTTCACAAAAGACATCAAGACCATGAACGACCTGTTCGTGCACCAGCTACAGGACATCTATTATGCCGAGCAGCAGCTCACCAAGGCGCTGCCGAAAATGGCAGATAAGGCTACCGATCCGCAGCTGAAGCAGGGCTTTTTGACGCACCTCGAAGAAACCAAGCAGCACGTCAAGCGGCTCGAGGAAGTATTCAAGATGCACGGCGCGCAGGTGAAGGCGGTCGACTGCCCGGCCATCGACGGCCTCATCGAGGAAGCCGACGAGACCGCCGGTGAAGTCGCCGACAAGGCGGTGCTGGACGCCGCCCTGATCAACGCGGCCCAGGCCGCCGAGCATTACGAGATCGTCCGCTACGGCAGCCTGGTCGCCTGGGCCAAGCAGCTCGGCCGCAACGACTGCGCCACCGTGCTCGCCAAGACGCTGGAAGAAGAGAAGGCGACCGACAGGAAGCTGACCGCGCTCGCCGAGAGCAAGGTGAACCTGCGCGCGGCGAGCTAGGACCGGGCGTAGCTGCGAAAAAGGCGTCGCGCGGTCATCCGCGCGGCGTTCGCATTTGACGCATCCATAATTCGATCATTGTCGAAGCATGAATGCGGGCTGGAAGCGTATGTTTCGCAAGGGGCTGCAACCGAGGCGGCAGCATGCGAGCCAGCACCATCAAATATGAACCCCTCGACGGCGGAGCCGCTGCGCAGCGTGCCGGCTCGCGCTTTGCGACATCCCTCACGCTTGCCGCGCTGAGCCTCGGCTATGGCGTGGTCCAGCTCGACGTCACCATCGTCAACACCGCTCTGGATGCGATGGGAAAATCGCTCGGCGGCGGCGTCGCCGAGCTGCAATGGGTGGTCAGCGCCTATACCATCGCCTTTGCCGCTTTCATTTTGACCGCCGGTGCGCTCGGCGATCGCATCGGCGCCAAGCGCATCTTCATGGCGGGGTTCGCCATCTTCACCGCGGCCTCGCTCGCCTGCGCGATGTCGCCCAATGCGGTCGTGCTGATCGCAGCGCGGCTGGTGCAGGGGCTGGCGGCGGCGATCCTGGTGCCGAATTCCCTGGCGCTGCTCAATCATGCCTATGTGGACGCCCGCGCGCGTGGCCGCGCCGTGGCGGTCTGGGCCGCCGGAGCGAGCCTGGCGCTCACTGCCGGTCCCTTCGTCGGCGGCGCACTGATCACGCTGGTCGGCTGGCGCGCGATCTTCCTGGTCAACCTGCCGATCGGTCTTACCGGCTTGTGGCTGAGCTGGCGCTACGCCAGCGAGACCACGCGGTCGCGCGCGCGCGAGATCGATCTGCCCGGCCAGCTCGCCGCGATCGCTGCGTTGGGCACGCTTGCCGGCGCGATCATCGAAGCTGGCGCGCTCGGCTGGAGCCATCCAGCCGTGATCGCAGCATTCGTTGCCTCAGCCGCATTCGCGGTGCTCTTCGTCTGGCGCGAGAGCCGCACCGTGCAGCCGATGCTGCCGCTGTCGCTGTTCCGTCACCGGCTGTTTACCCTGACCACGATCGTCGGCCTCTTCGTCAACATCGCGATCTACGGCCTGATCTTCGTGCTGAGCCTGTATTTCCAGAGGATCAACGGGCTGTCGGCCTGGTGGACCGGGCTCGCCTTCGTGCCGATGATGGGGGCGGTGCTGCCCGTCAACCTGCTGGCGCCGCGTCTGGCCGAGCGCATCGGCTCATGCCCGACCATCGTGGTCGGCGCCTGTATCTCGGCACTCGGCTGTCTCGGGCTGCTCTGGACCGAAGCCGGGACCAGCTACTGGGCGATCTTTGCGCAGATGATCGCGATCAGCGGCGGACTTGGCCTGCTGGTGCCGCCGCTGACCTCCAGCTTGCTCGGCAGCATCGACAAGGCGCGCTCCGGCATCGCCGCCGGCGTCCTGAACGCGACGCGGCAGACCGGCAGCGTGCTCGGCGTCGCGCTATTCGGCTCGCTGGTGGCCTCGGACAGTGCATTCATGACGGGCCTTCACCAGTCGCTAATCATATCGGCGGCCGTCCTGCTGCTCGCCGCCGCCGTGATCGGCCTCGGCGCAATTGCACCTGACGCAAAGGCGCAAGGCCGCTCAATGTGAGCGATCCCACACATTCTCTGTTCACCATTCCCGAAACCGGCGCATAGCCGGTTACCGACTGTCCATCTCTGCCGGCTCTAGTGCGATTGGAATAGGGGCCGGCAATGTATCAAGTACTTTACTGCCTGACGGATCAGCATGATTGGCGTCTGGTCGCACTTGGCGGAGCGGTGTGTCTGCTCGCCAGCGCGGCGGCGATCAGCCTGTTCCACCGCGCGCGTGCGGCGCGCGGGGGAGCTCGCGTATCGTGGGTCGCGCTTGATGCCGTCGTCGCCGGCGGCGGCATCTGGGCAACCCATTTCATCGCGATGCAGGCTTACGGTCCTGGTGCGGGCGGCGCTTACAACATTCCGTTGACGGTCCTGTCGCTGATCTTCGCGATCGCGGTCACCTTCATCGGGCTGAGCATCTCGGTGTCGGTGACGCGGGCGGGCCTGGTTGCGCTCGGTGGCGCCGTCGTTGGTGGCGGCGTTGCCGCCATGCATTACACCGGCATGATGGCGCTCGAGATTCCCGCGCACATCGGCTGGACGACCGGCACAGTGACGGTCTCGATCATCCTCGGCATCGTTCTCGGGTCGCTTGCCATGGTCGTTGCAGGGCGGCGCGACAGCCTTGCCGGCGCGCTCGGCGCGACGGTGCTGCTGACGCTTGCCATCGTCTCGCATCATTTCACCGCCATGGGCGCCGTGGAGCTGACGCCGGATCCTGCGGTCGTGATCAGCGGCCTGTCGATCCCGCCGGCCTCATTGTCGATCCTCACCGCCAGCGCCGCCGCTGCGATCATCGCGATTGCGCTCGCGGCGGCTCTGCTCGACCGCCGCGCCAAGGGCGAACTGGGACGCCAGCAAGTCGTGCTGGATACCGCGCTCGAGAACATGTCGCAGGGACTGTGCATGTTCGATGCGGACGGCAAGATCCAGCTCTTCAACGAGCGCTACGCAGCGTTGCTCGGCCGCACCGACATTCCGCTCGCCGGCCGCCTGCTCGTCGACGTGTTGCGGGAAGAGCAGGCCAAGGGCCAATGGCAGGGCGATGCGGGCGAATTCTTCGCACGCCTCGTGGCCGACGCGCGCGAGGGCCGCACGACCAGCCAGGTCGTCGCCCGGTTCGGTCGCTCCATCCGCGTCGTCAACCAGCCGATGCAGGGCGGCGGCTGGGTCGCGACTTTCGAGGACATCACCGAATGGCTGGAGGCGCAGGCCAAGATCTCGCACATGGCGCGCCATGACGCGCTGACCAATCTGCCGAACCGCGTGCTGTTCCACGAGCAGCTCGAGCAGGGACTGGGCCGGGCGAAGTCGGGCGACCAGCTCGCGGTGCTGTGCCTCGATCTCGATCACTTCAAGGACATCAACGACTCGCTCGGCCATCCCATCGGCGATGCGCTGCTCAAGGAAGTCGGTCGCAGGCTGAAGGCCACTGTCGGCGCGAGCGACACCGTCGCGCGGCTCGGTGGCGACGAGTTCGCCGTGGTCCAGATCGGGCGCTCCGAGGAAGCCGCGGCGCGAGCCCTTGCCGGCCGCCTCGTCGAGGTGATCTCCGCGCCTTACGAGATCGACGACCATCAGATCGTGATCGGCGTCTCGATCGGCATCTCGCTGTCGCCGCAGGACAGCGACAATCCGGACGAGCTGTTGAAGAACGCCGACCTCGCGCTGTACCGCGCCAAGGCGGACGGCCGCGGTACCTATCGTTTCTTCGAGACCGGCATGGATGCGCGCGCGCAGGCGCGGCGGCTGCTGGAGATGGACTTGCGGGCAGCGTTGCTGCGCGACGAGTTCGAGGCGTACTACCAGCCGATCCGCGACGTCGCCAGCGGCCGCGTCGTCGCCTTCGAGGCGCTGCTGCGCTGGAACCATCCGCAGCGTGGCCTGATCGCCCCCATCAACTTCATCCCGGTGGCCGAGGAGACCGGCCTCATCGTCCAGCTCGGCGAGTTCGTGCTGCGCAGCGCCTGCAGTGACGCCGCCACCTGGCCGGACGATGTCGATGTCGCCGTCAACCTGTCGCCGGTGCAGTTCAAGAGCCCGAACCTGATCGCATCCGTGACCGATGCGCTTGCAGCCTCAGGGCTCGCGGCGCGGCGGCTCGAGCTCGAGATCACCGAATCGGTGCTGCTCCAGAACAGCGAGGCGACGCTGACCACCCTGCACGAGCTGCGCGCCATGGGCGTGCGGATCTCGCTCGACGATTTCGGTACCGGCTATTCGTCGCTGAGCTACCTGCGCAGCTTCCCATTCGACAAGATCAAGATCGACCGCTCCTTCGTGTCGGAGCTTGCGACGCGCGAGGATTCCATGGCGATCATCCGCGCCGTGACCGGCCTCGGGCGCAGCCTCGGCATCGTCACCACGGCGGAAGGCGTCGAGAACGACGCGCAGCTCGAGCTGCTGCGGCGCGAGGGCTGCACCCAGGCGCAGGGCTATCTTTTCAGCAAGCCGCGGCCCGCATCCGATGTCGCGTTGATGCTGAACCGGCCGCGGCTGCTCGCCTCGGCCTGATGTCTAGCCGCGGCGCAGCGCGAAATGCGCGCCGCAAAACGCCATCACGGCGCCAAGACATAGCGCGGCCAGCCCGGCGAGCACGCCCGAGACGGACGGGATCGGGCTCGGCGCCGCGGCCACCTGGCCCGCACCGGCAAGCAGCAGCACGCCGACCGCGATCAGGAATTGCCGCATCCGCTGCGGGATCTGCCCGGAGACGGCGCTCTGCATCAATGTCGCCGTGAAATAGCCGCCGGAGAAACCCACCGTGGCAATCAGCCACCAGGCGATCGCTGCGCCCGCGGGTATGAATTCATGCGAGTCGGAATGCCAGAGCCCGCCGAGGTCGAGCCCGTAGCGCGCACCCAGCATGTGCACCGCGAGCGCGAGCAGCACGCCGGAGATCACGGCGGCACCGAGAATCAGGCGGCGCGGAAAAAAGGTCGTCTCAGCCATGCCCCGCTTGTAGGATGGGCGAGGGCGATCGCGCAAGCCGATCGCAGGCAGGATTGCGCGGACGGGATTGATTGTGGGGATGCAGGTTTCGGGAGCGCAAGGCCCGTCGGTCACGAGCTACGCCTACAAGGCGTCGCTGATCGGCTCGGCGCATCGTTTCGAGCTGACGGACGAGGGCCTGTCCTGGCACATCGCCGGGCGCTCCGGCCTGTGGCGCTATGACGAGATCTCGGCGATCCGGCTGTCGTTTCGCCCGGTGTCGATGCAGCAGCACCGCTTTCGCGCCGATGTCAGCCACACCGGCGGCGGCCGCGTCAGGATCCTGTCGACGAGCTGGCAGACCGCGGCGCTGATGGCGCCGCAGGACAACGGTTTTCGCGATTTCATCATCGAACTGCACGCACGTATGGCGCAAGCCGGCAGCCGCGCCGAATTGACCGCAGGCCTCGGCCGCAAGACCTATGCGGCGGTGCTGGCCTTCCTGGCGGTGCTG
Organism: Bradyrhizobium sp. S3.7.6; assembly: GCF_054061875.1. Taxonomy (NCBI): domain Bacteria; kingdom Pseudomonadati; phylum Pseudomonadota; class Alphaproteobacteria; order Hyphomicrobiales; family Nitrobacteraceae; genus Bradyrhizobium; species Bradyrhizobium sp. S3.7.6. The sequence continues at coordinate 3,647,542 of NZ_JBSSEQ010000001.1, forward strand.
ACGGTGGCGATGACGGGGCTTCTGATCCGCGCGCTCATGATCGGGGAGTTCGCCGGCGCCCTGTTCATCATCGGCTTTGCCGCGCTGTTCGCCTGGCAGGTCGGCGGCTTCGTGCGGCGCAACCAGCCGCACAGCTACAGTTTCGATCGTGTGCCGAAGGCGTTGCTGCCTTAGGTGCAATCGGCCGCAATCAAACGTGACTTCGTGCTCCTGCGCCGGTGTCGCATCGTGCCGTCATGCCAACCATGGATCGCAACAGGCGCCAGCCTACAGCGGATGAGATCGTCGAAATCAACCGTACGCATCTGATCGATACGCCGCTGCGGCCGGCCGATCTGTTGTTCATGTTCGGCACCCGCGAGGACGTTGGCTTGCGCGCCGACACCGCCGCGAGGCTGTGGCGCGAGGGCCTTTTCCGCAGGTCGATTGTCAGCGGTGGTGTGACGCCGGGCTCGGAGCAATCTGAGTGCACCATCATCAAGGCAGCGATGGTCGAGGCCGGCATTCCTGCGGACCTCATCCTCGAGGAACATCGCGCGATGAACACCGGCGAGAACGTGACTTTCTCGCTGCCGATCATTGATGCGGCGCTGGGGCTGCAAGACATCCGGAGCGTGATCTGCCTCGGCAACACCTGGACGGCGCGCCGCTACCCGATGACGCTGCATCGGCACTGGCCTGAAGTCGAGAAGATGCTGCTCACCGTCGACAGCTTTGCGACACCGCGCGCGCTCTGGCACACCGATGTCGAGTTTCGCCGGCGTGTCCTGCACGAATGGGACAAGATCGAGCCGTACAAGGCGAAGGGCTTTATCGCGGAATGGCCGGCGGCCTGAGCGGCGAAGGGCCGGATCTTTGTCGCGACGCGTTTTCGAACCGGTATCACTTCGCTCGCAACGCTCTGGCTTACTCCGTCGAGTCGAAATCCTCTTCCTTGGTGCCGAGCAGCGACACGAGCGTGCGCAGGCCGGAATCGAGCTGCTCGAGCGAGGGCGGGGCGAGCGCGAGCCGCACCGCGTTCGGTGCATGTCCGTGCGCAATTGCAAACGTCGAGGATGGCGTCAGTGCGATGCCCCGCCGGGCTGCTGCGGCGACGAAGGTCTGCGAGCGCCAGTGCGGCGGCAGTGTCAGCCAGAGATGATAGGAGCGCGCGTCGGCCGCGATCTGGTAGCCGGCAAGCAGCCTTGCCGCGGTCTGCTGCCGGCGCGCAGCGTCGATCCGTTTCAGCCGCGTCAGCTCGGCGACGGTGCCGTCGGCCATCAGCCGCTGCCCGGACGCCAGCGCGTGGCCCGAGGCGATCCAGCCGCCGGTCCGGACTGCGCTCATCACGCTCTCGCGCAGATGCGGCGGGGTGACGAGGATGCCGAGCGCGAGGCCCGGTGCGACCTTCTTGGACAGGCTGTCGATCACGATGCAACGGTCCGGCCCGAGCGCTGCCAGCGGCGTGTCGTCGGCGAGGAAGCCGTAGACGGCGTCCTCGATGATGGTGAGATCGAGCTTCTCGGCAACGCGCATGATGTCGGCGCGCCGCGTCGCGTTCATGGTGACGCCGAGCGGGTTCTGGATGATGGGCTGGAGATACAGCGCCGACAGATGCGCTTCGCGATGCGCTTTCTGGATCGCATCGGGCCGTGCACCGTATTCGTCCATCGGAATCGGGACCAGCGTCACGCCGAGCCGCGCCGCGATGCTCTTGACGTAAGGGTAGGTCAGCGCCTCGACGCCGCAGCGGCCGCCGGTGGGAACGAGGGCGGCGAGCGCGGCGGCGAGCGACTGCTTGCCGTTGGCGGTGAAGACGATCTGCTCGGCCTGCGGCGTGAAATCCTTGCGCGCGAGATAGGCGACGGCCGCATTGCGCGCGCTCTTGGTGCCGGTGCTGGTCGAGACGCGCAGGGCGGATTCGAGCGCATCGACGCGCTCCAGCCCGGCAAGGCTCTTGGCGATCATCGCCCATTGCTGCGGCAATAACGGATAATTGACCTCGAAATCGATCCGCGCGTCGCGCGGCTCGCTCAACGCCTCGACCTCGCGCTTGATGTCGCCGGAGATGAACGTGCCGCGGCCGACCTCGCCGACGACGAGCCCGCGGCGAAGCAACTCCGTATAAACCCGGCTCGCGGTCGAGACCGCGATGCCGCGGTCATAGGCAAAGTTGCGCTGTGGCGGCAGCCGGTCGCCGGGCCTTAACGTGCCTTTAGTGATATCGGCCGCAATGGCATCGGCAAGCTTCACGTATTCGAACTTGGACATTATTGCACCGAGAGCAATGTTTTACTTGCTCCGAGTAGTGTACTGGAGCATTTAAGTTCCATCAAGTTCCGCGATTGAGCCGAGGAGAGCGAGAGCAATCCGATGGCAAATGAGGTGCAGGCGCTCACAGCGTCCGCGCCAACGGCACCTGCTTCGCTGCGCGGACAATAGGCCGGAGAAGAAAAATGACCACGATCTCGCAAACTGCCGGGCGGAGTTTACGCCCATCCTCGTCGGGCGGATTTTTCAGCACGCTCGCCAACGTCGCCCATGCGCTGTTCGACCGCCTGGAGCGCCGCTCTGCCGTCAAGACGCTGAACGAGCTCGACGACCACGCCTTGCGCGACATCGGGATCACGCGCAGCCAGATCGAGGACGCCGTCTACGGGCAGTTCAAGGCCGAGCTGACGCGGTATCTGTGAGTTTGTTCGGCCGCCACGCCCGCAAGTCCGGGCGTGGTGACAATGCCTCCGCGTCGTCATTGCGAGCGGAGCGAAGCAATCCAGACTGCCACCGCGGAAAGACTCTGGATTGCTTCGCTGCGCTCGCAATGACAGCGTTTGTTGTGGCGCTCAGTGCCTGACCACCAGCACCGAGCACTTGGCGTAGCGCACGACGTGCCCGGCGTTGGAGCCGAGGAAATAGGTGCGCATCGCCGGCCGGTGCGAGGTCATCACGATCAGGTCGGCCTTCATGTGCATGGCCTCCTCCAGGATCTCATGATAGATGCCGCCCTGTCGCACCACGCTGGAAATGCGCCCCGTCTCGATGCCTGACTCCCGCGCGACGATGGCGAGCGCTTCCTCGGAGGTCTGGCGCTGCTGCTCGTCGAAGTCGGCCGGGACGTATTCGGCGAGCATCACCGGCGTCATCGGCAGCACGTTGAGCAGTCGTATCGATCCGCTCCAGGTCTGCGACAGCGTTATCGCGGTCGCGAGCGCCGGCTTGGCCAGATCGGTGTCGGCGAGGTCGATGGGCACGAGGATGGACTTGAACATCTGCGCCTCCCAATTGACCAAGCTGGGATCAACCGGTCGAGACGGCGCGCCCCGCGCGTCTCAACCCGATCGAAGCAGCTTGGGGCTGACGAACAGCACCAGTTTGCCGCGGCGGTAGGCCACGTCACCCCAATCCTTGACGTCAAAGTCGAAGATCGCAAGCCCCGACGTGGGCAGATTGTGAGCGAGCGCCTTGGCGCCGGCCGGATCGCCGCCGCCCATCAGCATCAGCGCGGCCTCGTGCATGCCGGGATTGTGGCCCACCAGCAGCAACTGCTTCGGGTTGGCCGGAACGGTTGCAGTGCGAATGGATTCCAGGATCTGGGCGGGATCGGCGCCGTAGAGTTCGGGCAGGACCTCCACCTGCGGCGCTGCGACGCGGTCCTTCATCGTCTCCCAGGCAATGTCCCAGGTCTGCCGGGCCCGGACGGCGTGCGACACCAGCACGGCCTTGGGGAAGGGGGGATGGGTGGCGAGCCAATCCCCGATCTGTGCGGCATCCTTGTGGCCGCGGTCGTCGAGGCGACGATCCTGGTCACGGCCGCTCGGCGCGTCAGTCTCGGTCTTGGCGTGACGCAGCAACATCAAACGGCGCATGGCATTCTCGAATCGTTACGCGTCCAGAATAATCTACAGGCGCCGGTTGAGGACAAGGTGACAAGGGCCCGATCGGTCCTTTAAGGAAACGACATGAGCGAGACTTTCACAAGCGTGTCCCAGGAAGAAGCCGGCTTTCGTGAACGCACGCGACTGTCGTTTGATCTCGACGCCGACATCTGCGTGATCGGGGCCGGGCTTGCCGGGCTCTCCATCGCGCTGGAGGCAGCCCGGCTCGGAGCCAGCGTCGCGGTGCTCGAGGGCCGCCATATCGGCTGGAACGCCTCCGGAAACCAGCTTGGCACCGTGATGCCGGGCTTTGCGCTGCCGCTCGCCGATTTGATCGAGCGCATCGGCTTCGAGGACGCGCGCGAATTGTGGACGCTGGCGAAGGAGGGCGCCGAGTTCGTCCGGGCCAACGCCACCGAAGAGAACATGCCCGGCATTGGCCCGAGCGATGGCGTGTTGGAGGTCTCCAACGTCGATGCCGGCGACCGGCTGATCAGCCGGTTGCAGATGCTCCACGAGGATTTCGACACGGAGGTCGAGGGCTGGCAGGTGGATCGCGTCCGCGAGGCGCTCAAGACCGACCGCTACTTCCACGGCGTCTATTATCCCCGGGCATTCCAGCTCGACGGCCGCAAATATGTGCACGGCCTCGCAGCGCTGGCGCGGCGGGCGGGAGCGCGCATCTTCGAGGATACGCCGGTCGTCAGCATCGATCATTCGGGCATCCGCAAGCGCATCGTCACGCCCTCGGCGCGGCTGCGCGCCACCCACATCGTGCTCGCCGGCAACATCCACCTCGGCGCGCCGTTGAGGCGCCTGTCGGAGACGCTGCTGCCGGTCTGGCGCTATGCCGGGATTACCGCGCCGCTCGGCGAGCGCGTGCACGAGATCGTGGCGTTCAAGGGATCGGTGATGGATTCCGACGGGGTCGACCATTTCCGTGTCGTCGACGGCGACCGCCTGATGTGGGAAAGCCCCGAGACCACCTGGGCCGCGCGTCCGCAGCGCTTTGCGGGCGCGGTCAGGCGGCGGATCAGATCGATTTTCCCCCAGTTCGGCGATGTCGAGATTACAGACATGTTCGGCGGCGCCACCGGCCAGACGGTGCACGGCATGCCGCAGATCGGCCAGCTGCGCAAAGGCCTGTGGGTGGCGAGCGGGTTCGGCCGCCAGGGCATGAACACCTCGGCCATGGCCGGGCAGCTGATCGCGCGCAGCATTTTGTGGGGCGACGAGCGCTGGAAGCTGTTCTCGCCGTTCGAGCTGGTCTGGGCGGGCGGCACGACCGGAAGGGTCGCGGGCCAATTGGTGGGAGTCTGGGGCAGGGCGAGTTCCGCCGCCGCAGGCTCGCTCGCCCGCTACCGCGAGCGGGCCCGCGTCAAGGACCGGGAACGCGAGGCGCGCCTCGCCGAGGCCAACCGGGCCGCCGGCACCGGTCCGCGCCGTCCGCCGCCGGGCGTCCGGCCGCGGCCGGCCCCTCCGCCGAAACCTGCGGCTGAGGGCGTGGAACCGGTTCCGCAGGGCGACGTCGTCTCGCAATAAGTTGAGAAAAACCCCGGCCGGACGTGTAACGTCGGCCGTTAGAGCCCGTATCTCAGGGCGTGGACTCCCCGCGCACGGAGAATGAGATGTTTGATCGCCGCATCCTGCTGACGACTGTTGCCGGCCTGTTCGGCCTTTCGGCCTTCCGCTGGCTGAGAGGAACGCCAGCCGAGGCTGGAGAGAAGGCCACGCAAAAATTCGAGATCGAGAAGACGGACGCCGAGTGGCGCGCCCAGCTCACGCCGCAGCAATATGAAATCCTCCGCAAGGAGGGCACCGAAAGGCCGGGCTCCAGCCCGCTGCTCAAGGAGCACCGCAAGGGCATCTTCGCCTGCGCCGGCTGCGACCTGCCGCTGTTCGCATCCGAGACCAAGTTCGAGAGCGGCACGGGGTGGCCGAGCTTCTACCAGCCGATCGAAGGCAATGTCGGCAAGACCGAGGACCGCACCTTCGGCATGGTGCGCACCGAAGTGCATTGCCGGCGCTGCGGCGGCCATCTCGGCCACGTCTTCGACGACGGTCCGAAGCCGACCGGATTGCGCTATTGCATCGACGGTTTCGGGCTGGTCTTCCACCCGGCCGCCGCGTCGGCAACGTAGGTCTCGCTGGAGTCATTCCAGTGCGATGCGTGAGCATCGAATCCGGAATCTCGAGCTTCTCAGGTGCGCAATTGCGCACCTGAGTTCGGTGCTGCGTGCCGCCCCCGGAATGACCCGATGCCCCGGCAATTGTTGCCGGCCCGGCAATTGTGCCCCGGTCATCGGACCTGGGCTTGCCCATTCAAGTCATTGATTTCCTGAGAATACCCGCATTGGCATAACCCTTGCGACTGTCTCTTCCGACTGCGGCCATGGTCGACCGGCCGCCGAGATCGGATCTGGAGACAAAGTTATGGGTATCTTCGATGCAATGAACACCTCGGTGGGTGGCCTGCAGGCGCAGTCCTACGCGCTGCAGAACATTTCAGGCAACATCGCGAACTCATCCACCACCGGTTACAAGGGCATCGGCACCAGCTTCGTCGATCTCATTCCCGACGCCTCGGTGCCGAGCAAGCAGGTCGCAGGCGGCGTGACGGCCAACGCCAAGGCGACCATCACCACCCAAGGTACGATCTCGTCCTCCTCCGTCGCGACCAACATGGCGATCACCGGCGACGGCTTCTTCTCGATCCAGAAGGCGACTAACGTCGTCGACAACTTGCCGCAGTTCAGCGGCGTCACCTACTACACCCGCCGCGGCGACTTCCAGCTCAATTCCAACGGCAATCTCGTCAATGGCGCCGGCTACTACCTGATGGGCGTCACGGTCGACCCCAAGACCGGCAACCCGACCGGCAATGTGGCGTCCGTCCTGAAATTCCAGAACAACTTCATCCCGGCACAGGCGACAACCGCGATCCAGTACGCCGCGAACCTGCCGAGCGTGCCGAACACGGGGGCGAGCTCGACCGCGGCGAGCGGCACGCTGCTGGCGGCCGGCGGCCTGAACCCGTCCGATTTCGCCGCCAACCCGCTGATCGTCGGCACGCCGCCGCCGCCCTATTCGAATGCGACGGTCTCCGGCGCGGCGGCTACCGGCAATCTGCGCTCGGCCTATACGGCGACGACCGCGACTGGCTCGGTGGCACTGCTGGACAGCGCTTCGGCGGTGGCAACTGGCAGCACGTCTCTCGATGCGGGCTTGGCCACGCATCTCAACACCAGCCTTCTCACCAACCTGGCCGGCAAGTCGTTGACGGTCAACGGCCAAACAATCAACTTCGATAACACCGTCTCGGGCGTTTCGATGGTTGCGGGCCCCCCGGCGGTCACTACGATTGGTCTGAAGTCGCCCACCAGCGCACTGATGTCGGATGTCCTCAGCGCGATCGCGTCTGGAGCCGGCGTTCCCGCCTCCAGCGTGACTATGAATGCCAGCGGCAACATCCAGATCACGACCAGCACCACGGCCGACGTGACGATCGGCGGCACTGCGGCAGGATTGCTCGGCGTCAGCAGCGTGACGCGCGGCGGTAACGTGCTGTCCACTCCCGCGATTACGAGTGGTACACAGCTCGGCGGCACCGCGACGCCCGGCGGGGCGGAAGTCCTCTCGACGCCCTTCGTGGTCGGCAACACGATCCAGGTCAACGGCACGGGAGCTGCCAATACGATCACCTTCGTGGCCTCCGGCGCTACCCCTCCGAACCAGATCAACATCACCGACTCCATAGCGACTCTGCTCAGCCAGATCGACACGCTCAGCGGTGCGAGCGGCTCTTCGATCAGCAACGGCGTGATCGCCCTGAATACCGGTATCGCCAATCCCACCTTGACGGTGACGAGCCCCAACAACAGCAGCGCCTTCGCCGCGCTCGGCTTCACGTCGTCCATCTCCAAGAACCGCGGCGGTGGCGGCACTGCCGGCACCGGCGGCGTGATCGGCAACGACATCGCCACGTTCACCAAGGAATCGATCAGCGGCGGTGCGGTCACCGCCTACAACGCCGCGGGCACGCCGGTGAACCTGCAGCTGCGTTGGGCCAAGACCGACAGCGCCTCGCTGGGCACCGGCCATTCCGACACCTGGAACCTGTTCTACCAGACCGATCCGAATGCGACCGGCACGACGGTCGGCTGGGTCAACACCGGGCAGGCCTTCACCTTTGCCAGCGACGGCTCGCTGACCTCGCCGAGCGGATCGGGCATCACCATCAACAACGTCAGCGTCGGCGGCCAGTCGCTCGGCTCGGTCGCCTTCAACATGTCCTCGGGCGGGCTGACGCAATATGCCAGCACCAGCGGCGCGGTGACGATCAACACCATCACGCAGAACGGCTACGCCGCCGGTCAGCTCCGCTCGGTCGCCGTCAACAACAGCGGCCTCGTGGTCGGCACCTTCTCCAACGGCCAGAACCTCAACCTCGCCCAGGTGACGCTGTCGCACTTCAACGGCACCAATTACCTCAAGGCCCTCGACGGCGGCGCCTACGCCGCGACCGAACAGTCGGGCACAGCGATCGACGGCGCGTCGGGCAGCATCAGCGGCTCGTCGCTGGAAGGCTCGAACACCGACATCGCCGACGAATTCACCAAGCTGATCGTGACCCAGCAGGCCTATTCGGCCAACACCAAGGTGATCACGACAGCGAATTCGATGGTGCAGGATCTCTTGAACGTGTTGCGCTGATCGGCGCGTGACGTAACCAAAGGCGGCTAGTGATATGGGTTTGAGTTCAGCCCTCGCCAGTGCGATGAGCGGTCTGCGTGCCAACCAGGCCGCGCTCTCGATCGTCTCCTCGAACGTCGCCAACTCGCAGACGCCGGGTTACGTCGTCCAGAGGCCGAACCAGATCGAGGTCACCACCGGCGATTTCGGCTCGACGGCGATGACGACCGGCGTCAGCCGGGAGCTCGACACCTTTGTGCAGAACCAGCTGCGCACCGAGACCGGCGGCAGCGGTTACGCCGACCAGATGGCCAACATCCTGAAGCAGCTTCAGAGTGTCTACGGCACGCCCGGCAACAGCGGCACGCTCGAAACCGCGCTGAACAAATTCACCACGGCGTTGCAGGCGCTGTCGACCAGCGCCGGCTCGTCGTCGGCGCAGACGGTTGCCCTCGGCGCGGCGCAGGCGTTGGCGAAGCAGCTCAACGTCACCACCAACGGCATCCAGTCGCTGCGCTCCAACGTCGAGCAGGATCTCGGCACCTCGGCACAGCAGGCCAACGCGGCGATGCAGCAGGTCGCCGACATCAACACCAAGCTTCAGGGCTTGTCGGCAAACGACCCGTCCGCCGCGACGCTGATGGACCAGCGCGACCAGGCCATCAACACGCTGTCGAAATATGTCGACGTTCGCGTCACCACCGACGGTTCGAACCAGGCCAATATCTACACCACGACAGGCATCCAGCTCGTCGGCGCCGGGCTCGCCTCGCAATTCACCTTTGCCTCCGCCGGCGCGCTGTCGGCGACCTCGCTCTACAACGCCGACCCGGCCAAGTCGGGCGTCGGTGCGCTCAACATCAAGCTGCCGAACGGCTCGCAGCTCGACGTCGTCGCCAACAACGTGGTCTCCTCCGGCCAGATCGCGGCTGATCTCAAGCTGCGCGACCAGACGCTGGTGCAGGCGCAGGACCAGATCGACCAGCTCGCCGCGACGATGTCGAGCGCGCTGTCGGACAAGACCACGGCCGGCAGCACGGTCTCAGGCCCGCCGGCCGGATTTGATCTCGACCTTGCCGGTGCGCAGCCGGGCAATACGGTCAACATCACCTACAAAGACACGGCGACCAACACCCAGCGCCAGATCACGCTCGTCAACGTGACCGACCCGGCGGCGCTGCCGCTCCAGAACGCCACCAATGCCAACCCGATGCGGGTGGGCGTCAATTTCTCCGGCGGCATGAATGCGATCGCCGCTGCGCTCAACACCGCGCTCTCAGGCTCGCACCTGACGTTCTCCGCCGCTCCGTCGCCGGCGACGGCCACGACGCTGCGGGTGACCGATGACAATACCGGCCTTGCCAACGTCAATTCCGCCTCGACCACCAAGACGATCTCGTCGCTGACCTCGGGCAGCCCGCAGCTGGCGGTGTTCACCGACGGCGGGCAGGCGCTCTACACCGGTGCGATCACCGCGTCGGGCTCGCAGATGACCGGCCTTGCCGGGCGCATCGCCGTGAACACGCAGCTGGTCAGCGATCCCACGAGGCTGTCCGTCTACAACACCTCGCCGGTGACGCCCGCCGGCGATACCACGCGCTCGGACTATCTCTATTCGCAGCTCACCAATGCGGTGTTTTCCTATTCGCCGACGACCGGCCTCGGCTCGGCGAACCAGCCCTTCACCGGCAGCGTCTCGAACTACCTCCAGCAGTTCCTGAGCGTCCAGGCCAACGCCTCGACCCAGGCCACCCAGCTCCAGCAGGGCCAGAGCGTCGTGGTCTCGACGCTCCAGGCCAAGTTCGACTCGACCTCCAGCGTCAATCTGGACTCGGAGATGTCGAACCTGATCCAGCTTCAGAATGCCTATGCCGCCAACGCCCACGTCATGTCGGTGGTGCAGAGCATGATGAACACGTTGATCCAGGCTCAAGTGTAACCAGTACAGGGTTCTGAAAGATGTCGATCAGCAGCATCAACTACTCCTCGTCGGTCCTCGGCGCGCAGATCCGCAACATCAATCAGCAGCTCACCGACCTGTCGACGCAGCTCGCGACCGGCAAGCTGTCGCAGAACTATTCCGGGATGGGCACCAACGAGGGCTTTGCGATCGCCGGGCGCTCGCAGCTCTCCAACATCGCCGCCTATACCGACACGATCACGAACGTGAACGTGAACATCAACCTCGCCAATACCGCGCTCCAGTCGCTCACGACGATCCGCAACACGGTGCAGACCGGCTCCGCAAGCACCGCGCAGGATCTCAACGTCAACGGACAGACCGTCGCGCAGAACACAGCCGCTTCGCAGTTCGGCTCGATGGTCGGCGTTCTCAACACGCAGTCGGGCAACCGCTATCTGTTCTCCGGGACGGCGTTCAACACGCAGTCGGTTGCCAATGCCGGCGACATCATCAACGGCACGACCACGCAGGCGGGCTTCAAGACCGTCATGGCGGAACGCCAGGCCGCCGACCTCGGTGCCAACGGCATGGGACGGCTGGTGCAGACACAGCCGACGCCGAGCTCGGTGCGGGTATCCGAGGACGTCGCCGGATCGCCGTTCGGAATGAAGATCGCGGCGGTGTCCTCGACGCTGACGGGTGCGACGGTCACCGGCCCGAGCGGCTCGCCGGTGTCGTTCTCGGTCGATCTCAACGGCCTCAACCCGAACGACGGCGACAAGCTGAGCGTCCAGTTCACGCTGCCGGACGGCACCACCGGGCAGGTCGACCTGACCGCGTCTTCGGCCACGCCGACGCCGATCGGCAGCTTCGCGATTGACGCGATGACTCCCGGCAACACCGCCACGAATCTTAACACGGCATTGAACACCGCGATCACGAAGCTCGCCAACACCTCGCTTGTCGCGGCATCCGCGATCACGGCCGGCGACAATTTCTTCAACACCGCAAGCTCCGCGACCGGTGCGCCCGTCAACAACCAGGCGGCCCCGCCGGCTCCGGTCAGCGGAGCAACGGCGCTGTCCGGCGCGAGCCCCTCGAATTCGATCTCGCCGGGCTTCGCCGCCGGCGACACCATCACCGTGAACGGCACCACGCTGACCTTCGTCAGTTCGGGCGCGACCGGCAACCAGCTCAATGTCAGCGACAGCATCCAGACGCTGATGAGCAAGATCGACCAGATCACGGGCACGTCCAAGCCTTCGACCGTGCATGGCGGCTCGATCACGATCAACACGGACGACGCGGCGAGCCTCAACATCACGACCTCGAACTCGGGCGCACTCAACGCGCTCGGTTTCGGCTCGACCCCGGTCACCGCGACGCAGCCGCCATTGCGTGTCGGTTCTTCACCGGCGAGTTCGGCGACGACGCTGGTCAACGGCTCGGCCAATACCGTGAAATGGTACACCGGCAATGACGGGCCCGGCTCGCCGCGCTCCACGGCGATGGCGCGGGTGGATGATTCGGTCACGGTGCAATATGGCGCGCAGGCCAACGAGGACGCGATCCGCCAGCAATTGCAGGCGATCGCCGTGTTCGGGACGTTTTCGACCTCGCCGACCAGCCAGTATGCGGGCGGGCAGGTCTCCGCGCTGAGCCTGCGGGTGACGCAGTCGCTGACGAAGCAGCCCGGCCAGCAGCACATCGAGGACATCCAGACGGACCTCGCGATGGGCCAGAACACGATGAAGGACGCAGGCACGCGCCAGACTCAGGCCAAGGCGCAGCTCCAGTCCATCATCGACCAGGCGGAATCGGCCTCGCCGGATCAGGTGGCGAGCGAGCTCCTGTCGCTCCAGAATGCGCTTCAAGCGTCCTACCAAGTTACCTCGAAACTCGCGCAGCTGTCGCTCGTCAAGTTCCTGTAACGGCGCATTAAGACGCCGTTAACCATGCCTCTTTACCTTTTGGTGAGGAGTTGAGCGGGGCGGGGGCCGTCGATGTCGGACAAGATGCAGCTGGTGGTGGCCACGCCGTGCTTCGGCGGGCAGGTCTCGAGCATCTATGCGAGCTCGATCTTCGCGCTCCAGCGCGCCGTGCACGGCATGTCCAATCTCGAGCTCAAGGTGCTCTTGCGCGACGGCGATGCGCTGATCACGCGCGCGCGGGCCAATCTGGCCGCGATGTTCCTTGACGATCCAAAGGCGACCCATTTCCTGTTTATCGACGCCGACATCGGCTTCAAGCCCGAGCAGGCGTTCCGGCTGATCGAATGCGGCGCGGATGTCGTCGCCGGCTGTTATCCGATCAAGCGGGTCAACTGGGACAAGGCCAGGCGGGCGATCGAGTCCGGCCGCGCGGATGTGCCGGCGGCCGCGCTCGATTATGTGCTCGAGATCGAGGATCCCGACCGCATCGTAGTGGTCAACGGTTTTACCCGCGTGCGCTACGCCGGCACCGGCTTCCTGATGATCCGCCGCCACGTGCTGGAGGCGATGTGCCGCCATCCCAACTATGCCGGCCTGCAATTCTTCCGCGAGCATTCGCACGACACGCTGGCGGCGAGCCAGAACCGCTTCGCGCTGTTCGAATGCATGATCGATCCGGCGACCGGCACCTATCTCTCCGAGGACTTCGCCTTCTGCAAGCGCTGGACCGACATCGGCGGCGAGATCTGGGCCGACATCGAGAGCTCGCTGGATCACGTCGGGCCGTCGGTGTTCCACGGCGACATCGCCTCGCAATTCGCAGCCGCGCCCGCGGCAGCTGCCGATGCGGCGTGAGCCTTCCGGGATGAGCGCCGGCGCATCCGGTCTGTCAGTCCCCGAGCGCACATTCGACGGCGGCTCGCGCTACCGCCTGCGCGATCTCTTCACACCATTGGACACGCTGCTCGTCTCCGGCGGAGATCCGCGGCTGGCGCTCGACGCTGGGGATCGCGTCAACGCCTATGGCTGTGCGGCCTCGCCGGAACCGGAGATCTGGAATTTCGCCTCCTCGACGGCATCGACGATCTCGCAACTCGCCTACGACCGCGCCGCGCTGGCGCGCGAAGAGCTGATGCACAGGTGCCTGTTCGATGAGGTCGAGATCGCCTTCGATGCGCGCTGCGAGGACATGCGCGAGGAGTTGCGCGGCCATCTTCAGCTCTCGCCGCGCGTCGACGTCGTGTTCTCGCCGTCCGGGACGGATTCTCAGCTCCACGCCCTGTTCCTGGCGCGTGCGGTGCTCGGCGCCCCGCCAGTGACGATCGTGGTCGGCGCCGACCAGACCGGTAGCGGCACGGCCCATACCGCGCGCGGTCGCCATTTCAGCTCCATGACGGCGAGCGGCCTTGCCGTGCGCAAGGATGGCGCGGTTGCCGGACTCGCCGGCGCCAGTGTGACGTTGCCGCTGCTTCGGGCCGGGCCCGGGATTGCGATGCGCGCCGACACCGATGCCGCGGTGCTGGAGGCGATCGAAGCGACGATCGCGCAAGGTGCGCCCGTGCTGCTTCAGATCATGGATTCCTCGAAGCTCGGCTGGCGCGCGCCGGGCGTGGCCTGTCTCGATGAGATCGCGCGGCGCTGGCCGCGCAAGGTTCAGGTCGTCGTCGACGCCTGTCAGGCGCGGCTCGGCCGCCGCCGGCTGCGCTCCTATCTCGACCGCGGCTATATGGTGCTGATCACCGGCTCGAAATTCTTCGGTGGCCCTGCCTTCAGCGGCGCGGTGCTGGTGCCGAAAGGGTTTTCGCGGTCGCTCGACCGGATTGAGGGGATTGCGCCGGGCTTCTTCGACTATGCCGGCCGCTGCGATTGGCCGATGGCCTGGACGGCGCTGCGCTCACGCTTCGACCGCCGGCCGAATTTCGGACAATGGCTGCGCTGGGAGGCGGCGCTCGCGGAGATCGGCAGCTACTACGCCGTGCCCGGGGCCTTCCGCGTCAGGGCGCTGGCCGAGCTTGCCGCCGGCATCGACAGCATGATCGCGCTGTCGCCGTCGCTTCAACCCGTTCCAACGGCGACCGAGAAGACTGCCGGGGACGACGAGGAGTTCGCGCACGCCACGATCTTTCCGTTCATGCTGCTGCGCGACGGCAAGCCGGCCTCGATGGCCGAGACCGGCGCCGTCCATCGGGCGCTGCGGCGTGACATGAACGACGAAATCAGCGGCAGCGCGGCGGACCGGCAGGTCGCCGTCCAGCGTAGCCTGATCGGCCAGCCGGTCCGGCTGGAGCGGCAGGACGACGCGCCGCAGGCCGTGCTGCGCCTCTGCGTCGGCGCCCGGCTCGTGACCGAGGCCTGGTCGCCGGATATGGCGCAGGCACGACGCAATGTGCAGCACCTGCTTGATCGCATCGCCCATGTCCTGGTGAAGATCGAGCTGCTGCTTGACCGCGGCGCAGCCGCAACCGCACCGGAAAAGTCCGCGTTCGAGGTATGAGATGCAGCATCCAGTTTCCGCGCCGATCGGCGTGACCATGCCGAACTATGCCGACCGCATCGGCTTTGCGCAGCTGACGCGCCAGGCGTTCGAAGGTGTGGACCTTCAGCCGTTGCGCGATCAGCTCGTCACGCGGATCACGGAAGGAGCAGCGCACGCGGGCGAAGGCCTTGACCTATCGCTGATCGTCCAGCTACTCGGCGACAAGGCGGCGGGGCTGGCGATCCAGTCGGAGGTGCTGACCTTCCATCAATTGTTTCGCACGCCCGCTGCGGCTCCGAAGCCCGGCTTGCGCGTGCTCGCCCTTGCGGCCGACATCGACATGGGCGGCAACACGCCGATCGAATTCCTGCTCGAAGGCTCCGATTTCGAGCTGCTGACGCTCTATGTGACCAAGGATGTCGGCTTGCCTGAAACGTTGCCCGATCACGACGTTGCCATCGTGGTTGCATCCGATTCCGAGGAATGCCGGGAAACACTGGCCCTGATCGAAAAGGCTGCGCCGCGCTGGCCGCGGCCGCTGCTCAATCGCCCCGATCTCATCGGCAACCTCGATCGCGACAAGCTGTATCGGCTGCTGGCCGGCATCCCTGGTCTCGAGATTCCATCGACCATCCACGCGACGCGCGCGCAATTGACGGATCTCGCGCAGGGCCGGATCGCTTGCGAGGACATCGCCGGCGAATTACGCTTTCCGATGATCGCGCGGCCGCGCGGCACGCATGCCGGTGTCGGGCTCGCGAAGCTCGACGATGCGCCGGCACTCGCGGCCTATCTCGCCGAGCGCGAGGAGCAGGATTTCTTCGTCGCGCGCTTCGTCGATTATGCGAGCCCCGACGGGCTCTATCGCAAATATCGTCTCGCCATGGTCGACGGCATGCCCTACGCCTGCCACATGGCGATCGCCGATCGCTGGGACATCTGGTATCTCAACGCCTACATGGCGTTCAGCGAGGAGAAGCGGGCTGAAGAGGCCGTCTTCATGCTGGACTTCGACCACGCCTTCGCCGCGCGCCACAAGGCCGCGCTCGACGAGATGAGCCGGCGCGTCGGCCTCGATTATTTCATCGTCGATTGCGCCGAGAACCAGAACCGCGAGCTGCTGGTCTTCGAAGCCGACAACACCGCCGTCGTGCACAACATGGATCCGCCGGTCGTGTTTCCGTACAAGCCGCCGCAGATGCGCAAGATCTTTGCCGCGTTCACGGCGATGCTGTCGCGGCACGCAGGAGAGGGCAAGGCGAGCGCAGCATGAACGAGATCATCCGCAACGCGCAAAGCTCCGTTGTGCAGGCTTCGCTCGATCCGCAGGACTGGAGCGAATTTCGCACGCTCGCCCATCGCATGCTGAACGAGGCGATCGACGGCATCGCCAATGTCCGCGCGCGGCCGGTGTGGCAGCCGATTCCCGACGGCATCCGCGCGGCATTGAAGGCCGACGTGCCGCGCGAGGCGAGCGACCTTGCCGATGTCTATCGCGAATTCGCCGAGCATGTCGCGCCCTATGCGACCGGCAATGTCCATCCCGGGTTCATGGGCTGGGTGCATGGCGGCGGCACCGCGGTCGGCATGCTCGCGGAGATGCTCGCAGCTGGCCTCAATGCCAATCTCGGCGGACGCGATCACATGCCGATCGAAGTCGAGCGCCAGATCGTCGCGTGGATGCGGCGCCTGTTTGATTTCCCGGAGCGTGCGAGCGGCATCTTCGTCACGGGCACGTCGATGGCCAATTTGATGGCGGTGCTGGTGGCGCGCACGAGCGCGCTCGGCACGCTGGCGCGGCAGCACGGCATCGGCAATGACGGCGCGCTGCTCACGGCCTACACGTCGCAGGCTGCGCATGGTTGTGTCTCGCGGGCGATGGACATTGCCGGGCTCGGCACCGATGCGCTGCGCAAGATCGGCGTCGATGCCGATCATCGCATCGACGTCGCCGCGCTGCGCGCGCAGATCGCTGTCGACCGCGAGGTCGGCTTCAGGCCGTTTCTCGTCGTCGCTTCCGCCGGCACGGTCGATATCGGCGCGATCGACGACCTCAAGGCCATCGCTGCGCTGTGCCGCGAGGAGGGAATCTGGTTTCACGTCGATGGCGCCTTCGGGGCGCTCGCGATCTTCTCGCCCGAGCTCGCGCCCATGCTCGGCGGCATCGAGCTTGCCGATTCCATTGCGCTCGACTTCCATAAATGGGGGCAGGTGCCCTACGATGCCGGCTTCCTGCTGGTGCGCGACGGCGAGCAGCACCGGCAAGCCTTTGCGCAGCCGGCGGCCTATCTGCGCCGCGAGGCGAGGGGACTTGCGGCGGGTGCAGTCTGGCCCTGCGATCTCGGCCCCGACCTGTCGCGCGGCTTCCGCGCGCTGAAGACCTGGTTCACGCTGAAGACGTTCGGCACCGACCGGCTGGGTGCGGTGATCGCGCGAAGCTGCGCGCTGGCGAAGTATCTGGAGACGCGCGTGCTGGCCGAGCCGCGGCTGGAATTGCTGGCACCGGTGAACCTCAACATCGTCTGCTTCCGCTACCGCGCCGACGATGCGGTCAATCGCGAGATCGTCGCCGATGTCCAGGAGTCCGGCGTTGCGGCGCCCTCGAGCACGACGCTGCACGGCAGGTTCGCGATCCGCGCTGCCATCGTCAATCACCGTACCGACGAGACGGACATCGACGCGCTTGTGGCTGCGGTGCTCGAGTTCGGCGCGCGGCGGACCGGCGATGGTCTGATCGAGATCGAGGCGCCGCCGCTGGCGGCGCAGTGACCAGGAACGCAGGTGAAACGACAACGGCCCCGGAGATGATCCGGGGCCGTTGTCGTTCGGGCAGGCTGATGCGTGCCGATCAGGCGGCCGAGCTGACGTCGCCCTTGGGATGCGTCGCTTGGTACTGGTCCCGCAGCTTCTCTTCATAGGCGATCAGCTTGCGGGCATCCTTCAGCGCCCGGTAGAGATCGCCGCTCATGATGTTGTTGTTGATGCTTTCGATGATCGGCCAGGCGCTCGGCACCGCGGTGACGATGTCGCGCACAAGGTTGAAGTAGGTGCCGTGCTGGCTCTGCGGATCCGGCGAGATGTACATGAGCTGGACCGCGAGATAGACGAGCTTGGCCGGCGTGTCGGCGGTCTCCGGCGTGAGGATGTCGCGCTCGCGCAGGATCGGCACGTTGTCGCCGTCGATCAGGAGGCGGGCGCGCTGGTCGGTGTTGGTTATCACCGAATTGCCGACGATGATGCGTTCGTGCGGTTTGAGCTCAACCTTGAGAGCCATGCCTGTTCTCCATCAACCCTTTTACAACGATCCGTCGCGGCGTTCGTGCGATGAGGGCGATCGTTCGTGATTTGGAGCCGATCCTTGCGCAACATGGTTAACAGGTCGTAAACGACGGCGCCGGGGATGGAAAATGCAACAATTTCAAGGCCGATAGCGGCATGTCCAGCCGTCTGCCGCGGCCTCGAAGGGGGCTTCCGGCGTCGCGGCGGGAAAAACTGCGGGTTTCATTTCACGGATTGTTAGAGGCTTGGACGCACGGTCCGGCGGTCGTCTGATCAATTGGTCAGATAGGACGCGTAGCTACCAGAAAGGTAACAGTATGTCCGTCGTTCTCTCCGCATCGGTTCGCCAGAACCTGCTCTCCCTCCAGTCCACCGCCGACCTCCTCGCCACCACCCAGTCCCGTCTGTCGACTGGCCGCAAGGTGAACTCGGCTCTGGATAATCCCACCAACTTCTTCACCGCCCAGGGCCTTGATAACCGCGCCAGCGACATCGGCAATCTGCTCGATGGCATCGGCAACGGCGTTCAGGTTCTCCAGGCAGCCAACACCGGCATCACCTCGCTGCAGAAGCTGGTGGACAGCGCCAAGTCGATCGCCAACCAGGTGCTGCAGAGCCCGACGGGCTACTCCACCAAGTCGACCGTGACCTCGACCGCCATCACCGGCGCGACCGCCAGCAACCTGCTGGGTACCGCTTATACCAACAGCACCGTCGCCGGCACCGCCGTGCTGAACGACAACACCGGCACTGCGGTCAACATCACCGCTTCCACCCAGCTGGTTGGCACCGCGGGCGCGACGTCCGACGACCTTGCTACGGCCATCACCAACGGCTCGGTCCTGACGGTCAACGGCAAGAACATCACGTTCTCGACCGCGCAGACCACTTCGACCACCGACACCGCCGGCAACGTCACCATCGGCATCGGCACGGGCAGCACCTTGACGGTGCAGAGCGTGCTGAGCGCGATCGACGGCATCACCGGCACCGGCACCGCCTCGACCGTCGCGGCTGGTAAGCTCACGCTGAGCACCGGCACGACCTCGGATCTCACGATCGCGGGTTCGGGCAACGTGCTCGCGGCGCTCGGTCTCACCGCCGGCACCACCGCCCGCGTCCCGCCCGCCATCTCGGGCCAGACGCTGACGATCGCAGCCACCGGCGGCGGCACGCCCACCAGCATCACCTTCGGCACCGGCACCGGCCAGGTCTCGACGCTGAACGGGCTCAATTCGGCGCTGGCGGCCAACAACCTGCAGGCCTCGATCGACTCGACCGGCGTGATCTCCATCACGACCACGAACGACGCGGCCTCCTCGACGATCGGCACGCTCGGCGGCTCGGCCTTTACCGCCACCGGTCCGTTCCACAGCGCTGCCATCGCGGCTCCGGTTGCCGATCCGACCTCGCAGACGCAGCGTGCAGGCCTGGTTGCGCAGTACAACAACGTGCTCGCGCAGATCAACACGACCGCGCAGGATGCCTCCTTCAACGGCGTCAACCTGCTCAACGGCGACACGCTGAAGCTGACGTTCAACGAAACCGGCAAGTCGACGCTGAGCATCACCGGTGTGACCTTCAACACCGCGGGTCTCAACATCTCGACCCTCGCCTCGGGCACCGACTTCCTGGACAACGCTTCGGCCAACAAGGTCCTGACCTCGCTCAATGCCGCCAGCAGCACGCTGCGTTCGGAAGCATCGACGCTGGGTTCGAACCTGTCGGTCGTGCAGATCCGTCAGGACTTCAACAAGAACCTGATCAACGTCCTGCAGACCGGTTCGTCAAACCTGACGCTGGCCGACACCAACGAGGAAGCGGCCAACAGCCAGGCGCTGTCGACCCGCCAGTCGATCGCGGTCTCGGCGCTGTCGCTGGCCAACCAGTCGCAGCAGAGCGTGTTGCAGCTCCTGCGCTGATACGCGACGAAAATCGTCAAACAAGGCATTACGGCGGGGCTTTTGCCCCGCCGTTTTTTTGCGCGTGACGCGGCGTGAGCCGGGTTTCAGGGAACCCTGGCCGGTTAATACCTTGTTAACCCTGTGGCTTAAGCCGCCATTAACCTTAATTTAAAGGAGTGCGTCTAGAACTAGACAAAAGCCCATTTGCCAGACCGGCGGGCTCCGATCCGTACGCGTCGCGCTCCAAGAGGAAGATCTGCCAATGTCCAACATCGTTCTCTCGGCATCAGTCCGCCAGAACCTGTTGTCGCTGCAGTCGACAGCCGACCTGCTCGCTACCACGCAAGGACGCCTTTCGACCGGCAAGAAGGTGAACACGGCGCTTGATAACCCCACCAACTTCTTCACCGCACAGGGGCTCGACAATCGCGCCAGCGACATCAGCAATCTCCTGGATGGCATCAGCAACGGCGTGCAGGTGCTGCAGGCCGCCAACACCGGCATCACCTCGCTGCAAAAGCTGGTCGACAGCGCCAAATCGATCGCCAGCCAGGTACTGCAGAGCCCGACGGGGTACTCGCCCAAATCCAACGTGACGTCGGCCGCGGTCCCCGGTGCGACCGCCAACAACCTGCTGGGCACGGCATACACCAACAACACGGTCACCGGCACCGTCGTCAACAATGACGATACGAGCGGCGCGGCGCCGATCACGGGCGCGACCAAGCTGGTCGGTACCGCCGGTGCAGGTTCGGACGATCTCGGTACGACCATCACCAACGGTTCGGTCCTGACTGTCGACGGCAAGACGATCACCTTCTCGACCGCGCAAACCACCTCGACCACCGACTCGTTCGGCAACGTCACGATCGGCATCGGTGCGGGCAGCACACTCACGGTGCAGTCGGTACTGAGCGCGATCGACGGCATCACGGGTACGGGCACGGCCTCGACAGTTTCCGGCGGCAAGCTCGTGCTCAGCACCGGCACGAGCCAGGATCTGGCGATCTCCGGCTCGGGCAACGTGCTCACGGCGCTCGGCCTCACTGCCGGCACCACCGCCCGCGTTCCGCCCCCGCTCAGCGGCAAGACGTTGACGATCGGTCCGACCGGCGGCGGCACCGCCACCAGCATCACCTTCGGTGCCGGCGTCGGGCAGGTTTCCACGCTCAATCAACTCAACGCGGCGCTGGCGGCGAACAACCTGCAGGCAACGATCGACACGACCGGTCATCTCAACATCGTGACCTCCAACGACTCGGCGTCCTCGACGATCGGCGCAATCGGCGGCACGGCCGCGGCGAGCGGCCAGCCCTTCTATGGCCTGATCGCGCAGGCGCCCACCGTCGACCCGGATTCGCAAGCCACGCGCGCCAATCTGGTCGGGCAGTACAACAACGTGCTCGCGCAAATCAACACCACGGCGCAGGACTCTTCCTACAACGGCGTGAATCTGCTGAACGGCGATACGCTCAAGCTCGTGTTCAACGAAACCGGGCGTTCGACGCTGAACATTCAGGGCGTCACCTTCAACGACGCCGGCCTCAACCTTGCTCCCTTGACCTCGGGCGTTGATTTCCTGGACTCGAAATCGGCGAACGCTATTCTGACTTCGCTCAACTCGGCCAGCACCACGCTGCGTGCCGAGGCGTCGACGCTCGGTTCGAACCTGTCGATCGTGCAGATCCGTCAGGACTTCAGCAAGAACCTGATCAACGTGCTGCAGACCGGCTCGTCGAGCCTGACGCTTGCGGACACCAACGAGGAAGCGGCCAACAGCCAGGCGCTCTCGACGCGTCAGTCGATCGCAGTCTCCGCGCTGTCGCTCGCCAACCAGTCGCAGCAGAGCGTGCTTCAGCTCCTCCGCTAACCGCGACGCTGACGTACACGATGAATCATTCAACGGCGAAGCCTAGGCTTCGCCGTTGTTTTGAGCGAGATCGCTAACTGTCGATTAGCTCAGATCAGCGCATGATGGATGCAATCGTTTACAGTGCGCGCACTCGGATTTAGCCTTGAGGTGAAGGTGGATGCCGCGACCCGTACTTGTCCGGAGCTCGTCCGCACTCTCACGTAAGCAAATCTTAAGCGGTGCTGCCTAGGGTTGGGAAAGAAATCCTTAAGCCTGTACAACGGGCGAGGAAACCTCCAGGGTGATCGATGTCGAGTTCTGCTGCTTCGGCCTACGCGCGTGTAGCCACGACCACTGCGTCTCCTCGCGATATCGAGGCGCAGACGCTCCTGAAGGCCGCCAACAAGCTGCAGGACGCCATCAACAGTGCCGATCCCTTCAACGAGCAGACGACGCAGGCGTTGATGTTCAACCGCAAGCTCTGGACCATCTTCCTGAGCGAGGCGATGCGCGACACCAATCCGCAGCCGCTCGACGTTCGGCAGAGGATCGCCAATATCAGCGTGTTCGTGCTGAGCCAGACTGCAGCGCTGCTGATGAGCCCGCAGCTCGATCACTTCCGCCCGCTGATCGAGATCAATCGCAATATCGCCGCCGGTCTTTCGGGACGGTCGTAAACGCGACCGGTTCGAACGACTACGGCCGTCGCGACCCCCGGCGTGAACGTCAGGCGCTGCGATCGGTGCTGAGTGGACGCGGGGGCTCGGACTTCATGTCCAGTGCGTGGAAATAGGCCCGCCGCCGCAGCATCGCTTCGTCCGGAAACTGATCGACAACCGCATCGGTCCTTTCGTTCACAACCTGGAACACGAAGGACGCGGCGGGCTGGTTGAAAACGACCTGGCGTGAAACGCTGTCGTTGGTGCTCTGCAAATCATTGCGCGCAGCCGCGCTCGTATCGCTCGCGGCGACCGTCTGGCTCACCGGCAAATCAGTTTGCACGGCCTCGTTCGCCGCCGCATTGGACGTCGTTATGATCTGCACGGGGGCCGGTATCCCCACCGGCCTGATGCTGAAATCTGTACTCATGGCAGCCTCCTGGTTGCCTCGTCTGAGTCAAATCCCAACCCCTCTCAATACGCAACCATGGAACACCAGGATTGAAGACCGGGTAAGCAAACGTGCCTAACCGCGCGACGATATCGCCGCGCGGTTTTTCGTAAAATTGCAGGGAGTTTTCGCGCGTGCTCAGAGCGAGCGGCTGACCGCGAGCGGGGTGATGTGGCGTGGGCCCGGAGCCGCGCGGCGTCCCGCCGCCGTGTAGGTGTTGGGCACGTTGCGCTTCTGGATCTCGGCGTTGACGCCGCGCACCACGCTCTCGGAGACCGCGTGTGCGGTCGCGAGCACGGTGAGATTGACCTGGAGCATCGCGCGGAACGCGTCGTGATGCCGATGCAGCGTCGAGAGCAGCTCGGGCGCGGATTTCGCGAGCTGGGCCTGGTTCGTCTTCAACTCGCTGACGGCGCTGACATAGTTGCGCGACAGCTCCTGCTTCTTGCTCTCGAGCGTCATCGCTTCGCGGACCTGGCCGGCGCGGACGAGCTCGGTCTCGCGCTCGACCAGTCCGAGCAGGGCGTTCATCGAATCCATCAGCTGCTCGGCGACCTTGCGCGCCTCGGCGTTGCCGGGTGCGGTGTTGGGGCGCTGCGCTTGCACCGGCTGACGTGAGGCGTTGAAGTGGTTCATCTCGGTTGACCTTATGCCGTGCGGATTGTTTTCGCCTGCTGCATGATGAGGGTGCGGTAGACTTCGGTGGCGACACCGACGCCGCCGGCCTTGGCGAAGTTCTTGGAATATTGCTCGGTCAGCATCGAACGCCACACGCCGGTGCCCGGGGTGTCGCCGAACGGACCTTCGCCCTTCAGGCCCGAGGTCATCTGCGAGAACATGCTGTTGAGGAACATCGCCTCGAAATCCGTGGCGGTCTTCTGCGCCTTGGACTGCTGCTGTGACGAGACCTTCTGCAACGCGGCGGCGAGCTCGAAGTCGGGCCGGCCGTTGCGGCTCTCCACCGAGAAGGCCGAGGAGGTGACGACGTGGGGGGGGGTGATCATGCTGGTCTGCATCACATCACCTCGATGTCGGCTTCGATGGCGCC
Source organism: Bradyrhizobium sp. S3.7.6 (assembly GCF_054061875.1). Taxonomy (NCBI): domain Bacteria; kingdom Pseudomonadati; phylum Pseudomonadota; class Alphaproteobacteria; order Hyphomicrobiales; family Nitrobacteraceae; genus Bradyrhizobium; species Bradyrhizobium sp. S3.7.6. The sequence continues at coordinate 3,671,591 of NZ_JBSSEQ010000001.1, forward strand.
GGCGGCCTTGATCGCCTGGAGGATGCTGATGAGGTCGCGCGGACCGATGCCGAGGCCGTTGAGGCCGTCGACGAGCTGCTGAAGCGAGACGCCGTCCTTGACGACGGCGAACTTCTTGCCGTCCTCGACGACGCTGACGCCGGTGCGCGGCGTGACCACGGTGCGCCCGCGTGACAGCGGGTTGGGCTGGCTGACCTGCGGGCTCTCGGAGATGGTGACGGTGAGGTTGCCTTGCGCCACCGCGACGGTTGCGACGCGAACGTCGCGGCCCATCACGATGATGCCGCTGCGTTCGTCGATGACGATCTTGGCGGCGAGATCAGGATCGACCTGGAGCTGCTCGATCTCGGTGAGGAAGGCGACGACGTTGCCCTTGAACTCCGGCGGGATCGAAAGCTGCACCGTCGAGGGATCGATCGGTTCGGCGGTCTTGACGCCGAGATAGTCGTTGATCGCAGCCGCGATCCGCTTGGCAGTGGTGAAGTCGGCGTTGCGCAGCGCGAGCCGCACGTTCGGCAGCCGATTGAGCGCGAACTCGATCTCGCGCTCGATGATGGCGCCGTTGGCGATGCGGCCGACGGTCGGAACGCCGCGCACGATTTTCGCGGCTTCGCCCTCGGCCTGGAAACCGGAGATCGCGAGCGAGCCCTGTCCGACCGCGTAGACATTGCCGTCGGCGCCGAGCAGGGGCGTGACCAGCAGGGTGCCGCCGCGCAGATCCTTGGCGTCGCCCAGCGCGGAGACGGTGACGTCCATGCGCGTGCCCTGGGTGGCGAAGGCCGGCAGATTGCCCGTGACCATCACGGCGGCGACGTTGCCGGTGCGGATGGTGGCGCCGCGGATGTTGACGCCCATGCGCTCGAGCATCGCTTGCAGCGACTGCTTGGTGAAGGGGATGTTGTTGAGCGTATCGCCGGTGCCGTTGAGGCCGACGACGAGGCCGTAGCCGATGAGCTGGTTCTGCCGCACGCCCTCGATATTGGCGAGGTCCTTGATGCGCGATGTCGCGCTTGCAGACGTGACCGAGAGCGCCAGCGCTGACAGCGCGGCGCAGGCCACCCCAACAATCCTCACCCAACGAACGCCTGGCATCCTCTGCTCCCCGAGGCTCCTCACATCTCGGACCATCCACGACACTCCCATGACGAGCTGGTCCGACGCTTTCCTTGCGAGTGCTGTGCCAACGCGGGGCAGCGGGGTTACGCGATTGAATAGGTTGAATAAACCTGTTTCCACCGATGTCAGGGAGCGTTCTCCCCGAGGAGCGAAACTGCCGCCTGTCGGCAGATTTTGCCGGGCCGTTTACGCGCCGTTAACCATAAGACGGCGAAGGTGAAGGCATCGATCACCCGGATTCCTGCGATGCGCATCTACGGACCGAACGGCACCACGCTTGGTACGCCGGCCAGCCAGGCCAGGCGGACGAGCTCCGGCACCTTCCTGCTGCCCGACACCTCGTCGGCGCAGGAGACGCGGGGCGCTGCCGCACCGAAGGCCGCCGCGAACATCGACGGGCTGCTCGCACTGCAAGGCATCGAGGAAGATCCGGTCGAGCGCCGCAAGCGCTCGGTCGTTCGCGGCAAGACCGCGCTCGATGTGCTTGACGATCTCAAGATGGGATTACTGTCCGGCAATCTCGACGCCTCGACCGTGATGCGGTTGCGCGATGCCGCGGCGAACCTGAAATCGTCCTCGGGCGATCCCCGCCTCGATTCCTTGCTCTCCGAAATCGAGCTGCGCGTCGAGGTCGAACTGGCAAAGGCCGGGCAGGCGTAGCGCCTATGCCGCTTCATCCTTCTGCTGCGCGTCGTAGCGGCGCTGGGCGGCGAGCACGTCTTTCAAATTCTGCTCGGCCCAATCGCGCAGGGGATCGACCGCGCCGGCGAGCGTCACGCCGAGCGGCGTGATCGAATACTCCACCGTCACCGGTACGGTCGCGATGGCGTGGCGTTTGATCAATCCGTCGCGCTCGAGCGACTTGAGAACCTGGCTCAACATCTTCTGCGAAATGCCTTCAATCGTCCGGCGCAACTGATTGAAGCGCATCGGCTCCTCGCGCAGCAGCAGCAGGATCAGCACCGCCCATTTGTCGCCGACGCGGTCGAGGATCTGGCGCGTGGGGCAGTTCGCAGCATAGACGTCTGGCTTCATCGTCGGCTCCTCACGATCCGTTTGGCCCCCTTGCCGGCTCGCGCGCCGGCGACGGGTCCCGGTTACTCTTGCGTAATCAGGTAAGCACAAAGTGCTCTCTTAACACCAGCATCCTTTGCGATATCTAGTAACTGTTAGTTACCAAACGAAGCAAAGGAGCCTTCCATGAAAATCGCAGTCGCCGGCGCCTCGGGCCGGGCCGGGTCGGAGATCACCAAGGAACTGTCGCGCCGCGGCCATGCGGTCATGGCGATCGCCCGGAACCCCGAGAAGATCGCGACCCTGCCGAACGTCACGTCCACCAAGGGCGACGTGCTCGACCAAACTGGCCTTGCCAGATTGTGGGCGGGGCATGACGTCGCCGTGAGTTCCGTGCACTTCCTGGCCAGCGACCCGCTCAAGCTGATCGGCGCGGCGAAGGCGTCCGGCGTTGGTCGCTACCTCGTTGTCGGCGGTGCCGGCAGCCTGGAAGTCGCTCCCGGCGTCAAACTAGTTACAACTCCCGGTTTTCCCGCCCAATACAAGGCCGAAGCGGAGGCGGGCGGGGCTTTCCTTGAGCTGCTGCGACAGGAAAAGGACCTGAACTGGACCTTCATCTCGCCGTCGGCCCTCTTCATCGAGGGCGAGCGAACCGGCAAGTTCCGGCTCGGGACCGATCAGCTTCTCGCAGATGCGAACGGGAAAAGCTGGATCAGCTTCGCCGACTACGCCATTGCGCTCGCCGACGAGATCGAGCGGCCGGCACATCCGAGGCAGCGTTTCACGGTCGGTTACTAGGCCTTCGGCCGCCCCCGGGTTCTCCAGGATAAACCTTCCTGTGCAAGGGCTTGGGGGCGCTAACCGAACGATCAGGGAAATATTGTCTGTCACAGGAGGCCGCTATATAAGCCCGGCTTAACGGACCCCGTTCCGTTGCGAGTCGTTGCTTAGACAGATAGGCCGCCCTTGGAAAAGTTGAAAAACTACCGACCGACCGAAAAAGAGCCTTTCATGAACGACCGGCAGAAGGAGTACTTCCGTTTGAAGCTCCTCGCCTGGAAGGATGAGATCCTCAAAGAGTCCAAGCTCACCCTGCAGGCTCTGCAGGAGGAGAACGTGAACCACCCCGATCTCGCCGATCGGGCATCGTCCGAAACTGACCGCGCCATCGAACTCCGCGCCCGCGACCGCCAGCGCAAGTTGATCGCCAAGATCGACGCCGCGCTCCAGCGTATCGAGGACAACACCTACGGCTATTGCGAGGACACCGGCGAGCCGATCTCTTTGAAGCGGCTCGAAGCCCGGCCCATCGCAACGCTCTCGGTGGAAGCGCAGGAGCGCCACGAGAAACGCGAGAAGGTCTACCGCGACGAATAGAGTCCGAGCCGCAGCGATGCGGCTCTTTGTTTTTGGGCTCACGGTGCAGCTTGAGCGCCGTGATCAGCATTTTGTCTGCCGCTTGCCGTGATGCGCATCAGCGCAGGCGCGATCACGAAAAGTGAATCGCGATCAATGGGCTGGAGTCACTTCCTCCGAGCTCACGTAAGTTCGGATGAGAAACAGCCTTCACTTCAGGTGCGGGAGGTTTTGCGAGTCGCATCAACGAGATCGACTCGAAGGCTGAGGCAACGATCCGGCAGCTTCACACATCGCTGCAATCAGGCTTGGCTGCAATCAGGCTTGCTGCGACGCCACAAGGCGCGCATCGCCATAAAGCCTGGACCAGCTCAATATTTGCTTAAACGCCGGCAACAGGCCGTAGGCCGCATCCGTCAGCTCGTACTCGACCCTCAAGGATTTCTCCGCGAAGACGGTTCGCGACACTAGGCCGTCCTGCTCGAGCTCGCGCAGCTGCGTGGTCAGCATGTGCTGGGTGATGCCGCCGATCGATCGCCGCAACGCGCCGAAACGAACCGCGCCGTTCATCAGCGCGAACAGGATCTCCAGCTTCCACTTGCCGCCAAGCGCATGGATGGCCCGCTTGAAATCGGCGAGCAGGGCAGGGTCGGGGCTGCAACCGCAGTCGCAAACGCTGGTCAGGTTTTCCATACCGGTCTCGAAATCCATTCTACTTGTTCCCCAGGAGATAGTGACCAGATGCGGCCTTGAGCAGGGTGGCGGAACCAATTCGCCCGGCCTGCGCAACGAGGGGAATTCGGCAATGAGCATTGTTCTGGTCACCGGCGGGTCCGGCTTCGTCGGCGTCCATGTCGTCCTGCAGCTTCTGGCCGCCGGCCATCAGGTGCGGACCACGGTGCGCCGCCCGGACCGGCAGGCCGACGTGCTCGCGATGTTGCGCGAGGGTGGAGCTGCGTCGCCGGAAAGCCTGTCCTTTTTCATCGCCGATCTCACCGCGGACGACGGCTGGTGCGAGGCCGCCGCCGGCTGCGATTACGTGCTCCATGTCGCCTCGCCATTGTCGACCAGTGTTCCCAAGGACGAGAACGACATGATCATTCCCGCCCGCGACGGCACGCTGCGGGTGCTGCGTGCCGCACGCGAGGCCGGCGTCAGGCGGGCCGTCGTCACCTCGTCGCTGGGCGCGATCGGCTATGGCCATCCGGCGCGCGACAGGCCGTTCGACGAGACCGACTGGACCAATCTCGACGGCGCCGACGTGCAGCCCTACATCAAATCCAAGACGCTGGCCGAGCGGGCCGCCTGGGATTTCGTCGCGCGCGAGGGCGGTGGGCTCGAATTGTCCGTCGTCAATCCCGCCGGCATTTTTGGCCCTGTGCTGGGGCCGGACTTCTCCGGCTCGATCGAGATCGTCAAATCGCTGCTCGTCGGCGCCATGCCGGCGGTGCCGCGGGTCTATTTCGGTGTGGTCGACGTGCGCGACGTGGCCGATTTGCACCTGCGCGCGATGACGGCGCCCGAAGCGAAAGGTGAGCGCTTCATCGCGGTCTCCGGTGAGACGATGTCGATCCTCGATATCGCCAGGGTGCTGCGGCGGGAACTCGGGCCTAGGGCGCGCCGGGTTCCGCGGCTCCAGGCCCCGGACTGGCTGGTGCGGCTGGCCGCCAACCGGATTCCGCTGCTGCACGCGGTCGTGCCGATGCTTGGAAGGGTCCGGCATTCAACCAGCGCCAAGGCGAGGTCGCTGCTCGGCTGGGAGGCCCGTTCCAACGACGAGGCGATCCTCGCGACGGCCGAAAGCCTGATCCGGCTCGGCCTCGTGAAGCGCTGAGAGGGCGCCCCGTGCGCCGTCCCTTGGCCCGCGCTTGTCATGCCGCGGCGGGGATGCTGAAGTGCCGACCTCAATTGCGTAGCGTGGGAGCCGGCGCCGATGGACAAGATTCTCAAAGCCGCAAAGGCGATTGCGCTCGCGCGCCGTAACCGCGCGCCGCTCGCGGCCCTGGACCATCCGCCCGCCGACGAAGCCGAGGGCTATCAGGTCCAGCGCGCGCTGCATGATCTGCTGCTGCCGCATGTCGGGCCCCTGGTCGGCTACAAGATCGGCTGCACCAGCCAGGTGATGCAGGACTATATCGGCATCCCGCATCCCTGCGGCGGCGGCGTGTTCCAGAAGGGCGTGCACGAGAGCGGGGCCAAGCTCGCGGCTGCCGACTATGTCCGTGTCGGCGTCGAGTGCGAGATCGCGGTGCGATTGCAGCGCGATCTCGCCGCCGGCGAGGCGCCGTTCACGGCCGAATGGGTCGGCGAGGCCGTCGAGGCCTATCATCCCGCGATCGAGATCGTCGACGACCGCTATGTGAAGTGGGAATCGATGGGTGCGCCGACGTTGATCGCCGACGATTTCTTCGCCGCCGGCTGCGTGCTGGGTGAGGCGGTGCCGCGCTCGTCGGTACCGGATCTGAAGGCGGTCAAGGGCCGCGCCATCGTCAATGGCGAAGAGGTCAGCCACGGCACCGGCGCCGACGTGCTCGGCCATCCCCACAACGCCCTCGCCTGGCTCGCCAACCACCTCGCCGCCGAAGGCAAGGGTCTGCACGCGGGGCAACTCGTGCTGACGGGGAGCCTGGTGAAGACACTGTGGCTGAAGGCCGGCGACAAGGTGCGGATGGAACTCGACGGGCTGGGGACGGTCGAGGCGGAGTTTACGTGAGGCTGCTACGGCAATCCCCGCCGTCAGTCGTCCCAGTCGGCTTTACAAAATACATGCGGCCCTCGCGAGGGGAGCTAGCGAGGGCCGCGTAGTACATCGTCGTTCGCGCCTAGGTTTGCGAACACGATGTGGGAGCTCGGGAGAGGCTTAGAAGGGCAACAGCACGTCCATGACCTGCTGACCGTAGCGCGGCTGCTGCACGTCCGTGATCTGGCCGCGGCCGCCATAGGCGATGCGGGCCTGTGCGATCTTGCTGGAATCGATGGTGTTGTCGCTCTGGATGTCTTCGGGACGGACGATGCCGGCGACGATGAGTTCGCGGATCTCGTAGTTGACGCGGATCTCCTGCTTGCCTTCGACGACGAGGTTGCCGTTCGGCAGCACCTGGGTCACGACCGCGGCGACGTTGGTCTGCAAGGCCTCCGTGCGATTGACCGAGCCCTTGCCGTCGGCGGAGGATGTCGAGTCGGTGGTGAGAAGGCGGCCGGGCAGGATCTTGAGCGGCTGCGTGACCGTCTGGCTGCCGATGAAGTCGGTAATCCCCGAATCCTCCTTGGCGGTGCGGCTGCGCTGGGTCTCGTTGGCGATGTTGGCCTTGTCGGTGATGTTCACGGTCACGGTCAGGAGGTCGCCGACATGGGTCGCGCGCTGGTCCTTGAAGAAGGCCCGGCTGCCGTTGCGCCACAACGAGTTCGGATTGTACGAGGCGACTTCCGGCTTCGGCATCGGCATCTGCACCGGTTTGTAGCCGGGTTGCGTCGTCGGATTGTCGATCGCCGACAATTTCGGTTGCTCGCCGATCTGCGACAGGCGGTCGATCGAGGAGCAGCCGCTCGCCAGCGCGCAAACTGCCAGCAGCAGACCAGAGATCGCGACGCGACGAAGACGGGAAGCCGAACTGAAACTGGACATGACTTACTCTGACTTGGCTGGAGCTTGCGGGACGCGAACTTGCGGAATCTGGGCCTGGGCGATCTGGGCCTGGGCGATCTGGGCTTGAGCGGCTTGGGCCGGAGACGCGGGGGCCTGGACCAGGCTCTGTGCGAGCGCAGCAGCAGCGGCCGCGGGGGTGGGCGCTTCGTCGCGCTTGAGCGAGGAGGTCTGCTCGACCGCAGGCGCCATCGGCGCGGACTGGCTCGCGCCCTGGATCGTCACCTGGCCGCGACCGGTGACGACGCCGCTTAGTGTGCGCTTGGTCTGGAGATTGAGCACGCTCACGGTGTCGCCGTCGGCGCCGCTCTCGAGCGCCTTGCCGCGCGTGGTGAGGTAGATCCCGGGAACCTGGTAGATGACGGTGACGCTCTGGTCGCGCGACACGAAGTCGGGCTTGATGATGTCGGCGACGCGGATCGGCATGCCCGCCCGCATCGGCCGGCGCAGCTGCATGCCAATGCTACGGTCGCGCGAGGCGGCCTCGCCGGTGACCTCGGCCTTGGGCCGGCGCTCCAGCGCGATGTCGGAGGACTTCAGGAGATCGGCGCGGTCGATGTCGCGCGTCAGCACGGCCACTTCCACCGTCTCGATCGCGGTGCCGGTGAAGCGCAGCTTGGTCGGCGCCGGATTGTTGTCGTTGTTGATCTCGAAGGCGACGTCGAAACGGCCGTTGCGGGCGTCATAGCGGGTTGCGACTGGCTGGAGCGCACCGGTGTTGGAGGCGTCGAGCCGCATGTCGGCGACGCCGCGGTCGAACGTGACGGCGATGTTGGCGGCTTCCCCAAGGCCGAAGCGGCGCTCGAGCGCCGAGGCCACCGCGGTTTCGAGGTCCTTGTTGGCGAGCGTGCGGGCGAGGCGGGTGACCTGGACTTCCTTGATGTCGCCGGTCATCACGCCGATCACCTGCTTGGCGCGCAGCACCGACAGCACATGCGCGACCGGCAGCGCGCCGGTGGTGCCGAGATCGGGCGAGCGGTAGACCGGGATCAGCGCGGCCGAGCCGGCATTGTCGATGAGATCGCCGACCCGCACCACGTCCGAGGTCACGGTGACGCTCGCGCGCAGCGTCGGCGCTGCGATGAAATCGTCGGCGGCCTGCGCCGGCAGCGCCAGCAGCAGGAGAGCGGAGATCGTGGCGAGGGTGGTGCGGATCATCGTCATCACCTCAGCGGAACAGCGCCGTGGTCGATTGCATCATCTGGTCGGCGGCGCTGATGACCTTGGCGTTCATCTCGTAGGCGCGCTGCGCGGCGATCAGGTCGCTCATCTCCGAGACGACGTCGACATTGGCCTGCTCCAGGCTGCCCTGCGTGACCTTGCCGTAGCCTTCGGAGTTCGCGGTGCCGTCCTGCGGCGGGCCGGAAGAGGGCGTCTCGACGAACTGATTGTTGCCGACGGGCTGGAGGCCCGCCTTGTTGATGAAGCGGGTCACGCCAATCTGGCCCTGAACGGCCGACGTCGACGAACCCGGCAGCGTCACCGAGACCTGGCCCTGCTCGTTGACGGCGAGGCCGGAGGCGTTGTTCGGAATGGTGATGGTCGGCTGCACCGGGTTGCCCTGTGCGGTGACGACGCGGCCCTGGTTGTCCATCTGGAAGGTGCCGTCGCGGGTGTACTGGAAGGTGCCGTCGGGCATCAGGATTTTGAAGAAGCCTTCGCCCGAGATCGCGAGGTCGAGGTCGTTGCCGGTCTGCGACAGCGTGCCCTGCGTCATGCTGCGCGGCGTGCCGACGGTCTTGACGCCGCCGCCGATGTCGACGCCGACAGGCACGATGGTGCCCTGGTCCGAGGCCTGCGCGCCGACGCGGCGGACGTGCTCGTAGATCAGGTCCTGGAACGCCGCCGTCTGCTTCTTGAAGCCGGTGGTGCGCAGGTTGGCGATGTTGTTGGAGATGACCTGGACGTTGAGTTCCTGGGCCGCCATTCCGGTCGCAGCGGTGTGGAGCGCTTGCATGTCAATGATCCCCTAATCAGGCCGGAACGTCGGCGAGCTTCTCGATCGCCGATTTGTGGAGGTCGCTCTGCTGCTGGAGCAGGTTGGCGATGGCGGTGTAGCTGCGCATGACTTCGACCATGCGGCTCATCTCGCCGACCGAGTTCACGTTGGACTTCTCGATGTAGCCCTGGCGCACGGTCGACTTGGTGATGGCCTGCGGGGTCGCTGAGCCGACGTCGTAGAGGTTGGCGCCGAGCTTGGTCAGCTTCGCCGCATCGTCGAACGCAGCCATGCGGATCTTGCCGCGGATCGAGTCGGTCTTGGCGGTGCCCTCGAGCACCGTGACGGTGCCGTCGGGTGCGACATTGATGTCGTGGTCGGTGGGCTGGAAGGTGATCGGGCCGCCGGTGCCGAGCACGAGGCTGCCGTCGGAGGTGACGAGCTGGCCGGTGCTGTTGAGCGAGAATTTGCCGTCGCGGGTGTAGCGTTCGCCGCCATTGGCCTGCACCGCGAAGAACGCGTTGCCGTCGATCGCCATGTCGAGCGGGTTGTTGGTCGGCTCCATCGGTCCCTGGCCGACGTCGCGGAAGGTACCGCGGTCCTGCACATAGGAGACCCGGCGGTCGGACGCGATGAAATTGTCCTCGCGCGCGTTCGAGTTGAGAAACTCCTCGAACAGCGAATGGTCGGCCTTGAAGCCGTTGGTGTTGGCATTGGCGACGTTGTTGGCGATGACATCCATCTGCCGTTCCAACGTCATCTGCCGTGACAAGCCGATCAGAAGCGCGTTCTGCATCGGAAATCTCCCCTGAGTGAGCCTGCCACCTCGCTCTCCCAAGCGCCTTGGCCGACCCGTGAACGAGACCGCCAGGTTCTCCCAAACCCTCCGGCCTCGGTCCTCTCTCAGCGAAAGCCGTGCCAACTCGAAAAATGGCGTAATTTCAATGTCTTGTCGATTTTTGAGGGGCGCGGGGAGGCGGCAGAAAGGTTCTGTTAGCCATGTTTGCCCGGCAGATTTTTCCTAGTGGAGGCCCAATCGAAAGATTCCGTTAACCATTATTACCGTAGCGTTTGCGTGTAAGAGGAGCGCACTGCGCTGGGGCATTTGTATCGCGTCACTGTCTGCCAGGAGGCTTCGCTCTTTCGACCCCTTATGAGATGAGCGAGCCTATCGACCATGGCAGACAATGAAGCGGAAGGCGGCGCAGCCGCCGAAGGCGCGGAAGCCGCTCCGCCGAAGAACAAGCTCAAGCTCATCATCATGGCCGTCGGTCTGCTCGCTGTCCTCGGCGGCGGTGCCGCGACCTGGTTCTTCTTCTTCCGTCATGGCGACGACGAGCATCACGCCGAGGCGGCGCCGCCGCCGAAGCCGCCGGCCTTCGTCGACGTGCCCGACATCATGGTCAACCTCGCCGGCGCGCCCGGCGAGCGCGTGCAATATCTCAAGCTCAAGGTCGTGCTGGAGCTGAAGGAAGAGAAGCAGATCGAGGCGATCAAGCCGACGATGCCGCGCATCACCGACATCTTCCAGACCTATGTGCGCGAGCTGCGCTCCTCCGACCTCAACGGGTCCGCCGGCGTCTTCCGCCTCAAGGAAGAGCTGACCAAGCGCGTCAACGCGGCGGTCGCCCCGGTCCAGGTCAGCGCAGTGCTGTTCAAGGAAGTCGTGATCCAGTGAGCATGACGGGCTAGGGATCATGGCAGGCACCGACCAACCAGACCAGGATGCAATTGCCGCCCAATGGGAGGCCTCGCTTGATTCCGAGGATCCCGCCGAGGCCGCGAAGGCTGCTGCCGAAAACGAACTATCCGAGACCATGGCCCTGCAATGGGCGGCCATGGTCGAGGACGGCAGCCGCGATCTCGGCGCCGGCAAGAATTCCGGCGAGCGGGTGCTGTCGCAGGAGGAGATCGACAATCTTCTCGGCTTCGCGGTCGGCGACGTCACGCTCGACGACCATTCCGGCATTCGCGCGATCATCGATTCAGCGATGGTCTCCTACGAGCGTCTGCCGATGCTCGAAATCGTCTTCGACCGCCTGGTGCGGCTGCTGACGACCTCCTTGCGCAATTTCACCTCCGACAACGTCGAGGTCTCGCTCGACCGCATCACCTCGGTGCGCTTCGGCGACTACATGAACTCGATCCCGCTGCCGGCCGTTCTCTCGGTGTTCAAGGCCGAGGAGTGGGAAAACTTCGGCATGGCGGTGGTCGATTCCAGCCTGATCTATTCGATGATCGACGTGCTGCTCGGCGGTCGCCGCGGCGCCAGCCAGCTCCGCATCGAGGGCCGGCCCTACACCACGATCGAGACCGAGCTGGTCAAGCGGCTGGTCGAGGTGGTGCTGGCCGACGCCGAGCAGGCGTTCCGGCCGCTGTCGCCGGTGACCTTCACGATCGACCGGCTCGAGACCAATCCGCGTTTCGCCGCGATCAGCCGTCCTGCCAACGCCGCGATCCTGGTGCGCCTGCGCATCGACATGGAAGATCGCGGCGGTAATATCGAGCTGCTGCTGCCTTACGCGACCATCGAGCCGATCCGGGGCGTCCTGCTCCAGATGTTCATGGGCGAAAAATTCGGCCGCGACACGATCTGGGAGGGCCATTTCGCCACCGAGATCAACCAAGCCGAGATCGCGGTCGATGCTGTGCTCTACGAGGCCGAAATCCCGCTCAAGCAGCTGATGCGGCTCAAGGTCGGCGACACCCTGCCGCTCGACATGCGCGCGGATGCCAACGTGACCGTGCGTTGCGGCGACGTCACTCTGACCGAGGGGCGGATGGGCCGGGTCGGCGACCGCGTCGCGATACGGGTGACGAAACCCCTGCGCAAGCCAAGTACGACACTTGCGATGTTCGAGAAGGTGGACGAGCAGAACAAGATGATGGAGGCCCCATGAACCACTCCCTGGGAATGGCGATCGAGACGCTGGTGGCTATCCTGCTGATGCTGACCATCGTTTACTGTGTCATGCTCAACAAGCGGCTGACGCGGCTGAAGGCGGACGAGCATTCGCTGAAGGCGGTCATCGGCGAGCTGATCACCGCCACCGAGATCGCCGAGCGCGCGATCGGCGGGCTGAAGCTCGCCGTGCGCGACGTCAACGAGAACCTCGGCAGCCAGCTGGCGGCGGCGACGCAGATGTCGGACCAGCTCTACAAGCAGCTCGGCGAAGCCGACAACGTGGTGCGGCGCCTGTCCAAGATCGCGATCGCCGCGCGCCCTGCGGCGAGCCCGGAAGCGGCCGCGGTGCCCGCGGCCAAGCCCTCATCGGCGAAGGCGGTGGCGGCTGCGGCCGAAGCCTTCTCCGAGCGACGACGATCTAACGGCCTTGCGGCATAAAGTCAGGGTATGAAATCCTTTCGTAACATCCGCGTCATTCCAGTCGTCCTGGTCGCCGTCGCAGGGCTCGCCACGCTCAAGGTCGTGGGCCTCGTGATCAATGGCGGCTATGTCTTCGACTACCAGCCGAGCCAGATCAAAAAATCCTGGGCGCAGGAGAATCTGAACTTTCCGACGGGGCGGGAAGACCCCGATATCACGGGATCTACCCACGGCGCGCCGAAGGAGGCGCCGAAGCCCGCCGCGCCCGAGACCAAGCCCGAGGGCACCGTGGTCAAGATGGACGAGGCCCAGCCGCAGGTCTCGGCCTCCGAGCGCGCGATCCTGGAGCGCTTGCAGGCACGCCGCCAGGAGATCGAGTCCCGCCAGCGCGAGATCGACATCCGCGAGAGCCTGCTCAAGTCCGCCGAGAAGCGCATCGAAAACAAGGTCGAGGAGATGAAGGCGGTGGAATCCCGCATCTCCGCGACCCAGGCCGAGCAGAAGGCCGCCGAAGCCCAGCGCATGAAGGGCCTCGTGACCATGTATGAGGGCATGAAGCCCAAGGACGCCGCACGGGTGTTCGACCGGCTCGAGATGGGCGTGCTGATCGAGATCGCCTCGCAGATCGCGCCGCGAAAGATGTCGGACATCATGGGCGTGATGTCGCCGGAGGCCGCCGAGCGGCTGACGGTCGAGATGGCCCGCCGGGCCAATGGCGGCGGCGATCAATCGGCCGCGGCCGGCGATCTCCCCAAGATCGACGGCAAGCCGACGCAAAAGCCGAATTGAGGGCTCCGGAGGCGCGGCGCGCTGCGGCAGCCTGCGCGCAATCGCGCGGTCGTTCGGCCTGTACGCGGCTAGACGCCTTGCGTGTCTAGTTCGCGAACCGCTGTTGAACCCTGGGACCCGTCGCGCTCAGCGGCTTCTCGACGGGAAGGAGGGTCTCGCAGTGCTGCCTGATCAGCGCAGCCTTCGTCGTGCGAGTCACGAGATGAAGGGTGCTGTGGCAGCAGGAGCACTCGTATACCTTTAGTGCATAGCCCCGCGCGATTGGAAAGACGGCTACGACCGCTCTTGCCTGGCTACATACAATGCAGTTGGCTTCTCCGCTCATTGATTGCTCCCCCAAAAAAGTTGACCAATCGCATTCGCATCGCAATGATCACATTTGATTCAGAGTCGTCGATGGACCGCAACACCTCTGAGGTTGTGCGAGCCTACTCGGCAACCAAGTACGCAGATCAAACGCGCCGGGGAGTGGGGTGATCGCCGCGAGCTTGACGTCCTTGCCGCACGAAGCTCGTCGGCTCGCGTTGCAGATGCAGCTGAAGCAAGCGGCATCTTCTGAGGCTGCGATGAGTTGACGCGTGCAACTGTGAACTGGAGTACAGTGGCGCTGGAGAGTTCGTCCTAGGCTCCCGCCGTCGGCAATCAGCCGCGCGGGCGGAAGCCATGAATTACTCGTCCGTAGCAGAACGCGCAATCGAAGCCGTCAATCGGCTGCTCATCGCGGCGATGACGTTGGCCTGGACATCGGCGCTTGACCATCAGCATGCATTGCCGCCGCAAGAAGAGGACGGCGACACTGACGATGTTTGTCCCGAGCGGGACAGCTCCACCGCATCGGATGGCACGGGAAAACAACACTGAAGATCCAGTCGCCCTGCGGACATCACACGATCAGATCGTGCGGCACGTGGGCGTGAGCTGAGCCTGCGCCGTGAGCCGGATCAATATGCGGCGGGGACGGTTCAAGCATCCACGCCGCCCTGAATCCGTGGACGACACCAGCATGTTCGTGATGACCAGACGGGTCCGAGGGATCGTCCAAACCTGCGCTGAGCTCTGAATGGTGGCCATGCACAGCACCATCCTTGATGGCGTAGGGTTCGACCGCCGCGTGCCAAGACGGGGGCGCAATGTCACCCGAACCGTCAGAACCGTGCTGCTTGAAATGAAATGAGTCCCCGAGGTGAACCGAAGCAACTCGAGGAACGCCGTTCTCGGCTATCGGCTCCCCATGATGATGCTCGCGCAAGTGATTTTCGTGGTGTGACGTCTCGATGGAGTCTGGGCCGGACTCGATGCTTGGGTCGACCGTGGACGGTATGACCGGGCCGCCGTCCTTGGCGGCCACGCTCGCTGGAACGGGCGCGATCTCCTTGCCGTTGTCGAACGGTGTCAACTTGTCGAATACGAACCTATTCTCCACGACTGCCGTGGGATGAAGCTGGTTGACGGGCTGCACGTGGCTCACCGCGGAGGCCACGTTCCCGCCGGTGGGCGCGTCCGATCGCGTGTTCGCATCGTCGGGCTGAACGAACTGGGTGTGCCCGACCCGGACAACCCGTTCGCAATCGGCATCGAATGTGCACCCGCTCGCCTTCGCAGCTTGCCCGGGCCCGTTTCCGTCGATCAGGGCGGCTCGCTCATGGACGGTTTCGCCTGATGAGGGGCTGGTCGCCGTCGTCGGGCTACCGGTCGCGTCGTTGCCCGCGCCCGGTTCCAGATTGGCCGGCGCGGCTGCCATCGCATGACCGGACGTTTCCAGCGCGAGCATGAAATCCGACGTCTGGACGGTGGAGAAGCCATCGAGATGGATTTCCACCAGACTGGAATCGCCGATGCTCAGGCTTTGATCCGTCGGATTGACGTAAACGATGGTCTGGTTCGCCGAGCTGTCGTAGAGCCAGGCGATCGTATGTGCGGGCACTGTCGTGCTGGAGGGATCGAGTGCCAGAACGGAGAGGGTGAGCGCGCCGAGCGCTATCAGGTCGCTCCGCTCAGAGTCTGCCTTGAAGCCAGAGATGATATCAGGGCGCGCTGCACTGGAATTTGACGTCGAGGCAAAGACGAAATGATCGTCTCTGGAGCCGCCGGCAAGAAGGGTCTGTTCGTGCCCGTCGTGAGAGGTGTCGCGACCGCCGTTTGTGCCGATCTTGCCATGATCCGGACTTTCGCCGGAGACGCCGATGCCATCCGTGTTCGCGTCATGGGTGCTCGCAGCCACCGTCGGACCGGCGGCAAAGGCTCTCGCAGTCGCATTGTCTTCGGGGGGCGCGGTGGCGTGGGGCGGATCGGTGGCATTGAGAGCTGCCGCGTGGCCGAAATGGTCGCGATCGTCGGCGCCGTGGATTGTGATGGCTATGGTCTGTTCCGTCCCATCGATGGTCGTGACCGTGAAGGTGTCGGTCAAAGTCTCGCAGGAAAGAAGCGCCTGCACGGCACAGTTGGTGGTGTCGAGCGTGTAGGTCCACACACCGGCGGCGGTCATCGTGAAAGCGCCGTAGCCGCCCGCGCTCCGGGTCGCACAAGTGACCGGCGTGAATGTGTTCGGCGTGTTGTCGACGTCGGTGTCAGTCAGTCTGCCGCTCGCCGTCGGCTTGCCGTGTTCCCTGCAATCGGGCTCGGTCACCGAGCCGGTGATGCAGCCGTGGATGATGGCCGGATCGTTCGTGCCGTGGATGGTGATCGTCACCACCTGCGCGGTGCCGTCGATGGTGGTCACGGTGAAGGTGTCGGTCAGGGTGTCGTAGACGTTCAGCGCCTGGACGACGCAATTGGTGTTATCGAGCGTGTAGGTCCAGACGCCGTCAGCCGTCATCCGGAAGCAGCCGTAACCATGGTCGCTCGCCCTTGGCGAGCTCACCGGCGTGAAGCTGTCGGGAGTATTGTCGACATCCGTATCTGCAAGCTTGCCGGTCGCGATCGGAGTCCCGGGCTTCCAACATGCGGCTTCCGTCACGGTGCCGGTCGTTGTCCCGGAAATGATGGCAGCGTCGTTGGAGCCGTTGATCGTGATGGTAATCAACTGCGGGGTCCCGCCGATGCTGGTCACCGTGAAGGTGTCGGTCAGCGTCTGGCCGACGTTCAGAGCCTGCACTGCGCTGTTGGATTGATCGAGCGTGTAGCTCCAGACGCCGTCGGCGGTCATGGTGAAAGTGCCGTAACCGTGTGCACTCTTCGTCGGGGAATTGACGGCCGAGAAAGTGTTGGCGGGGTCGTCGACGTCGATATCCGAAAGCTTGCCGGTTGTGACAGGTGGGCCGGTTGTGACAGGTGGGCCGGATGGGGCATTGGCGACGCCGCCGGATTCGATTGACAAGCCGGTCGTCGTGCCGGAGATGATCGCCGCGTCGTCGGCTCCGTTGATGTTGATCGTGAAGGCCTGTTGAGCCGAAAGCGATCCGTCGGACACGGTGATCACAAAGCTATCGGTGGTCGGCGTCTTCAGCGCGTTGATCGCGCCACTGTTGGGAACGAAGGCATAGGCGCCAGTCGAGCTGTTCAGATAAAGCGTGCCATAAGAGCTGGTCTTCGATACGTCGTAGATCGCTCCCTCCAGCGCGGTAGCGCCCGTAGCGCCTCCGCTGATGCCGAAAGTCAGCGCGGCGCTGGAGCTGCTGGCGCTGAAGGTTCCCCTCGTTGCGGCGAAGACGTCGAACGCGACCGTGTCGAGTTCAAGCGGGCCCGCCTGCACATTCAAGATCGGCGGCGTCCGCACGGGTGTCACGGGTGTGATGATGTCGGGCACCGTGACGATGATCGGCTGCAACGGTAGCAGTGCGCTTGGCGCCGCGGGCGCTATGAAATTGATCGGCTCCAGCGGCAGAGATTCGACGAACGGAGGCGTGCCGGACCCGTTCTTGCCAAATCCCTTCGAGAAATTTTCGAGCGCCTCCTGCTGGGCCACCCGCAGCTCCTCCATGCGGGTCGCGCTGTTGTCGAGCTGATTCACGGTAAGCCCGGAGCCGACCTTGCTCAGCACGACCGTTTGTCCGGGGTCCTCGACGATGATGTGCCGCGGGGTTGGTTCCTTGGTCGTGAGCTCGAAGGTGCCGTGTGCAAAGTCCTTGTATGTAATCGTATCGTCGTCCAGGAACGTTGCGTTCGGGTCTGCGGCCCTGACCTCCTTGATCATCGAGAAGAGCAATGCCGTGAGCGACAGCATCCCGAAACGGCCGGCAGAGGCTCGCTCATGAGATTGAATAGCGGGTAAATCAGGAGGATTGCTCTTCGCCGTCTTCACGCGGCGATGCAGGCCCGCAGCGGCTTCGCGCTCGCCGCCGTGCTCTGCAGTGGACGTGACGGCCATTTTTCAACCTCGATTGCCCTAGCGGTCGGCCTCAGGCGTCGCCCTATGCCGCCGCGTCTTGGCCGGCTTGCCGCGTCACGCGATCGGGAACAATTTTGTGCCGGCAACCTCAGCTATGCCCGCTAAAAAGTTGTCGTTTCTGAGAATTCCGCCCAGGCTGATCACGGCAGGATTGCTGACGTTTCGCCCGACGGTACCGCTTTCAGCGCTAAAAGCTGTTTGAAATTGCCTGGCGCGGATAGTGACTCTTTTGGACACGGCGATCAGCCATTCGGATTACCCCGGAATAACCATTTTGGCTGTCGTGGTTTGCTGTTGCTGGTCTGCCATTATCCCCGATGGCTTTCGTCGGCGCTGTCGGAGCCGTTCGGATGCTCGAGGATCATATCTTCGAAAAGGAGGAAGCCATGGGCACTCGTGCAGCGATTGTTCTCGTGGCAGGTCTCGTCCTTGCGCTGGCCGCTTCGTCACCCCGCCCGGTTCAGGCGCAGGACGATTCTCCGCGGCGTGCCGTGCTGGACTCGTCGTCAAAGCCAATCGGGAAAGTTGTGACAGCCGATGGCTCGGTCATCATCGAGCATGCGGGCGCCGCCATTGTCCAGGCAAACGTCGGGGCCGAATCCATCCAGACGAAAGTCGGTGATCCCGTCTATTTGGGCGATGTGGTTCGAACCGGTGCCGACAGTCGGGTCGGCATCAATTTCGTCGATGGAACTTCGTTCAACTTGTCGAGCAACGCCCGCATGACATTGGACGAATACGTCTACGAGCCGGGTGGAAAGTCCAATTCGACAGCCTTCAACCTGACCAAGGGTACGTTCGTTTTTGTTGCCGGCCAGGTTGCGAAGACCGGTGACATGAAGATCGAAACGCCGGTCGCGACGATGGGCATTCGAGGCACTACACCTCACGTCGAAATCTCGGACGACGGAACCACCAAGTTTTCCACTCTGATCGAAGAGGGCAAGAACAAATATACGAAGAAGCCCGGCGCAGCGGGGCCACGCCAACCCGAGCAAAGGGCCGAGCAAAGGCTCAATCTGAACATCTGTCGCGGCTGCTAGAGAATTGGTCCCAGCCGGTGCAATCGCCAGATCTCAGAAGATCGGGAGCCTGACATGAAACCAGGATCCTCCGTTGCCGAAGGCGGACTGGCGCTTGTCGTCCTGATGCTGGTCGGCTTGCCGGTCGCGGCCCAGAACTCCGGGGTGAAGGACAGCTATCTCAGCAATATCGAACTGTGCAACGGGACGGGTACCACCTCGCTCGATGCCCGGATCGGTGCCTGCACGACTTTCATACAGGCGCGTCCAGATTCGTCGGCAGCTCTGGCAATCGCCTATAACAATCGCGGCAACGCCTACACGGCAAAGGGCGACTACGACAGCGCCATCAGCGACTTCGATCAGTCGATCGCACTCAATCCGACATACGCAAAGGCCTTCAACAACCGCGGCGTGGCTCACTTGAGGAGACGTGAATATGAGCTCGCGATCGAAGCCTTTGATGATGCGATCAAGCTCGATCCCGGCTATGGCGCTGCCTTCGTCAACCGCGCCGGAGCCTACCTGAAGAAAAACGACCACCAGCGCGCGGCGCATGATTACGACGAGGCAATCCGTCTCCAGCCCGCCTCGCGGGCGGCATGGAGCGGACGATGTTGGACCCGTGCGGTTCTCAGCGCCTCGCGAGAAGCGCTGGAGGATTGCGACAGAGCGCTTCAATCGGGATCGACCAGCGCTGCCGTGTACGACTCGCGTGGGCTGATCCACCTGAAGATGGGTGAGTTCGGTGCGGCGATCGATGACTACAATGCTGCCTTGCGAGTCGCCCCCGAACTGGCGAGCGCGCTTTTTGGTCGCGGGCTTGCCAAGCTGAAGCAAGGCGATGCGATCGGCGGAAAATCTGACATTTCGACTGCAAGGACAATTCAGAAGAACATCGGCGACGAGTTCGCGCGTTATGGCGTCGATTACGACTGAGTTGGCTCGGTGAGGCGGAACGAATCGGAGATGAATATGGATGCAAGGTTCGCGCTCATTCAAGCTCACGACGATAGCATTCGTCGCTATCAGCGGTTGTTGAACACACAGCTGACCGATCTCGAGCGTGAGTACATCGAGAGCCGAATCTCGGAAAAGCGATTGACCTTGCAGTCAATTCGCGAAGCGCGAGGCAAGTTGAATGCCTTGCCGGCCAATCGCGGGGTTTGATTGGCATTCCTGACGGGTGCGGACGAAGGGGGTGTTAACACCTCCTTAACCACTTGCTCCCCAGATTTCGAAGCACGAACGCCCGAGCCCGCAAGCAGGCGTCGCGACGCACTGTGCCGGGTGAATTCGTCATTACAGCATTAACAAGTCCTTAATTGGCAAAACCTACAGTCGACGGCACGGGCCGGCGCCAGTGCCGGCATGGACCGCCGAATTGGAAGAAACGCCGCCAATGGCGCAGAAGGCTGCCGCTGGATTTATGTCGCGAGCCCGCGCTTTGGCGCGGGGGTTGTCGCGCCATGTCCGCAAGGCGCCCGTGCTGGCGGCCTGCCTGCTTATCGGCCTTGGTGCGCCCGCCCGCGCCGCCGATGTGGTCCGGGGCGAGGCGACTTTCTCGGCCGGTGGCGGCTTTGCCCGTCTGGTGATCAAGCTCGGCGAGGACGTTCCCTCCGAGGTGACGACGGCCGGCTCCATTCTCATCATTCGCTTCGACCGGGCGGTCGACGTTCCCGTCGATCGCGTTCCGGAAGGTGCGCCCGACTACGTTAATTCTGCCCGCCGCGATCCCGACGGCAGCGCCATCCGCCTGTCGTTGGCGCGGCGCGTCACCGTCAACACCATGAACGCCGGCGAGCGCACCTTCATCGACCTCTTGCCGGAGGGCTGGAAGGGGCCGCCGCCAAGCCTGCCCATGGACGTGGTCAAGGAACTGGCCGAGCGTGCGCGTGTCGCCGAACGGGCCTTGCGAGCCCAGCGCGCCGCGGCAGAGACCAAGAAGCGTCCGCAGATCCGCGTGCGCGCCTCGGTGCAGCCGACTTTTGTGCGCTTCGTGTTCGAGATGCCCGACGGCGTCGGCGTGTCCTCCGTGCTCAACGAGCAGAAGCTGACGCTCGCGTTCAATGCCGGCCTCAATTTCGATCTGGCGGACGCCGTCGTCGCCGCGCCCCCGAACGTCGCCTCGATCAAGCAGAAGTCCGACATTGACCAGACCAGTGTCGAGATCGCGCTGATCGGCGATTCGGACGTGCACTCCTTCCGCGACGAGAAGAATTACGTCGTCGACATCTCCTTCCAGCCCGACAAGGGCAAGACCGCCGCGACGGCTGAGGCGGTGATCGCGCAGGCAAAGCCTGCGGCCCAAAGCCATGGACCGGCTCCGGAAAAACCGGCGGCCGAGAAGCCGAAGGAGGTCCATCGCGAGATCGCGCCGCCGACGTCCGAGACGATCGCGCGCGAAGCCAAGATCGAAGCCAAGATCGAAGCGAAGCCCGAGGTGAAGCCGGAAGCTCCGGCGGCGATGCCGCCGGTCGAAGCACCGAAGCCTGCGCCGGCTCCCGCGGCTGAAGCACCGCATGCTGCGGAACCGCCCAAGGACGTGTCGAAGCCTGCGGCGCCGGCAACGGCAACGGAAGCTGTGGTCGCGCCCGTCAAGCCCGCGGTGTCCGAAGCGCCCAAGGAGGTCGTCAAGGAGGCTGCGAAAGAGCCGGCCAAGGACAGCGTCAAGGCCGCACCTGCCGAGGCGCCGGCCCCGCCGCAGCCCACCGTGGCCAGCGTCGATGTCCGCCGCGACAGCGATGGCTTGCGCGTGATCTTCCCGCTTCAGGTGGCAACGCCTGCGGCGGCGTTCCGCCGCGGCGACACCGTGTGGCTAGTGTTCGATACGCCGAAGCCGATCGATGTCGAGGCGATCCGCAGCCGGGGCGGTGCGATGATCGGCGAGGTCAGCCGCATGCCGCTCGACAAGGGGCAGGCGGTCCGCATCCGTCTCACCCGGCCGCTGGTCTACTCGCTGACGAGCGAGGAGGTCGGCAAGGAGACCAATTGGCTCCTGACGCTCGCCGACAAGATCCAGGCGACGCCGCTGCCGCTGATGATGTCGCGCAACATCACCGACCCCGCGCTCGCCAATATCGCGATCCCCTTCGCCAATCCGGGCCTGTTGCACAAGCTGACCGATCCCGACGCCGGCGACACGCTCTATGTCGTCACCGGGCAGCGGCCGGTGCGCGGCTTCATCAAGCGGCAGGATCTCGTCGATCTCTCGCTGCTGGAATCCGCGCACGGTATCGCGATCCGGCCGAACTCCGACGAGGTCGGCGTCGAGGTCGGATCCGACAAGGTCATTCTCGGCAAGAAGGGCGGACTGACGCTGTCGCCGGTCGATATCTCCGCCGAGCGGGCACCGACCGCGGTGCGGCCGGTCTTCAGTCCGGAAGGCTGGCGCAAGGGCCAGTCGGAGGATTTCTGGACGCGCCAGGGCAGCCTGATCACGGCGATCGCGGCCGTCGAGCCGGCACAGCGCTCGCTGCCGCGGCTCGATCTCGCGCAGTTCTACATGTCGCGCGCCATGTATCACGAAGCCAAGTCGGTGACCGACCTGATGCTGGCCGATCCCCTCAACAAGGAGGAGAGCGGCGCGCTGATCATGCATGCGATCGCGAACATCTTGATCGGCCGGCCAGCGCAGGGCTTGAAGGACCTCGCCAATCCCGTGATCGGCAACAGCCACGATTCCCAGCTCTGGAAGGCGCTTGCCTATGCGCGCCAGGGCAAGTGGGCGGATGCGCGCGAGAAGTTCAAGAACGTCGAATTCGCCATCGCCTCGCTGCCGATCGACATCCAGCGCATCGTGACGATGGAGGCGATGCGCGCCTCGCTCGAGGTGAAGGATTATGCCGGCGCCTCCAAGCGCCGCAGCGAGATCGAGGTGGTCGGCATATCGCCAGAGGCGGCGCCCGGCTTCGCCGTGCTGCGCGGCCGGCTCGCCGAGGCGCTCGGCCACGACAGGGATGCGCTCGACGACTACAAATTCGCGGTCGCCTCGAACGATCGTCAGGCGGCGGCCGAGGCGAAGCAGCTCGAAGTGGCGCTGCGGCAGAAGCGCGACGAGATCAGCAAGGAAGACGCGCTGCGTGAGCTCGAGACGCTGTCGATGACCTGGCGGGGCGACTCGATTGAGGTCAAGACGCTCCAGATGCTGTCGCAGATATATGCCGAGAACGGGCGCTACCGGGACGCGCTCAGGGCGGCGCGCACGGCGACAAGGCTCCAGCCGAACGCCGAGGCCTCGCGTCAGGCGCAGGACCTCGCTTCCGACCTGTTCACGCAGATCTTCCTGGGGCCCAAGGGCGACGAGCTGCCGCCGGTCGAAGCGCTCGGGATGTTCTACGAGTTCCGCGAGCTGACGCCGATCGGCCGCCGCGGCGACGAGCTGATCCGCCGTCTCGCCGACCGTCTCGCCTCGATCGACCTGCTCGACCAGGCCGCCGAGCTGTTGCAGTACCAAGTCGACCATCGGCTCGAAGGCGCAGCCCGCGCCCAGGTCGCCGCGCGCCTGTCCATGATCTACCTCGCCAACCGCAAGCCCGACATGGCGATCTCGGCGCTGCGCGCGAGCCGCATCAGCGATCTCTCCGGCGAACTGCGGCAGCAGCGGCTGCTGCTGGAGGCGCGCGCGCAAAGCGACGTCGGCCGCCACGATCTCGCGCTCGACATCGTCTCCAACGTTTCCGGGCGCGAGGTGCTCCGCCTGCGCTCAGACATCTTCTGGGCGGCGCGGCGCTGGCGCGAATCCGCCGAGCAGATCGAGCTCTATTACGGCGACCGCTTCCGCGACTTCAAGCCGCTCAACGCGGTGGAGAAGAGTGACATCATCCGCGCCGCCGTCGGCTATGCGCTCGCTGACGATTCGATCGGCCTGTCGCGCTTCCGCGAGAAATATGCGCCGCTGATGAGCGAGAGTGCGGACCGGGTCGCCTTCGACATCGCGAGCAAGCCGGCAGCGTCCTCCAGCGCCGAATTCGCCGAGATCGCCAAGCTCGCTGCCAGCGTCGACACGCTCGACGGCTTCCTGCGCGAGATGAAGCAGCGCTTCCCCGACGCCACCGCCCGCGCACCGGCCTCGCCGCAAGCCAAGGACGAGGCCGACCACACCGGCTCGCTGCCCCACGATCCCCGTCGTGCGGCAGATCAAGATGACGCGGTAGGAACCCTGCTACCACGAGGCCTCTCGACAGGTGCCCGTTGAAGCGGCAACCTGCGCGTCTTCATGCCGGGAGAGCGTCGATATGAGCAAGCCTGCCAAGACCGAAGCCGAACTCATCGCCATGGCGCGGGCCGAATTGAAGGTCCATGCCGATGGTCCGGATGACCTCGTCATCTCGATTGTCCGCGACGGCGACAGCTGGGAATTCCGCGCCGATGCCGACCAGGCCGCGACGGATAAGCCGGGCTTCCCCGAAAGCGTCGCCATGCTGGTGCAGATCGGCGATCACCTCAGCAAGCAGTATGACGTGAAGGGGTAGGGGCGCTGTCGACGCCGTCTCACTGTACGCCACGTTCTCGGTGTCATCGCCCGACTTGATCGGGCGATCCAGTATTCCAGAGACCGCAGTGATGAAATCGAAAGGCCGCGGCGTACTGGATGCCCCGGTCCCGGCTCCGCTAGGCTACGCCGGGCCCACAAGGGCGCTCGGCCGGCGAAGCTTCAGCGAAGACGGCAAGCCGGGGCATGACGGCGGATGGAGCCGCAGTTATCCGCCCCCGTAACTCTGCACCAGGCTTCCCGCCACCAGCGACCAGCCATCGACCAGCACGAAGAAGATCAGCTTGAACGGCAGCGAGATCGTTGCGGGCGGCAGCATCATCATTCCCATCGACATCAGCACGGAGGCGACGACGAGGTCGATGATCAGGAAGGGGAGAAACAGCAGGAAGCCGATCTCGAAGGCGCGCTTCAACTCGGAGATCATGAAGGCGGGGACGAGGATGCGAAGCGCGAGGTCATCCGGCGTGGCCGGCGGCGGCTCGCCCGAGAGATCCAGGAACAGCTTGAGGTCCTTCTCGCGCACGTTCTTCTGCATGAAGCCGCGCAAGGGGACGGAAGCGCGCTGGAGTGCGTCCTCGACGCCAAGCTGGTTGGCGACGAGCGGGCGGATGCCTTCGTCGTAGGACTTCTGCAGCACAGGTCCCATCACGAAGAAGGTAAGGAACATCGCGAGCGCGATGATCACCGAGTTCGGCGGCGCGGTCGCCGTGCCCATCGCGGTGCGCAGCAGCGACAAGACGACCACGATGCGCGTGAATGACGTCATCATGATCAGGATCGACGGCGCGATCGACAGCACCGTGAGCAGCGCGATGAGCTGGATCGCGCGCTCGGTGACGCCGCCCCCCTGACCGCCGAGATTGATGCTGATGTCCTGCGCATGCGCAGGCATCGCGAGCGAAGCCGCGGCGATCAGAACAGAAAGAAAAACAACTCTACGCGGGAGGGCCGGCAGCCTCACGAAGACGGCTTCGGACGGCCGAGCAGCGAGGCCATCTCGTCTTCGAGATTTTCAAAGCTGGTCTTCTCCGCGGCCGGCTTTGCGGGCGGAGCCGGGGGGGCCGGCGGCTCGCTGCGTGCGGCGCGGGGCGGTGGTGGCGCGGGCGGCTCGGGCGCAACCGGAGGCGCGACTGTCTCGCCGGCGGGGCGGCGCAGCGCGGCTTCGAGCCGCTGCGCCATCTCGGCGAGATTCTGCTCGGCGTTCGAGGGCGCGGCAGGAGCGGGGGCCGGCGGCGGAACGGCCGGAGCCTGCGGCACGGGCGGGGGAGGCGGCGGCGCGGCCGCGCGCTCGGCGCGCACCGGGGGGACTTTCACCGGCTCGCTCTGCCGCGGAGGGCGTGGCATCAGCGGAGGCTCGCTGCGGGCGATGCGCGGCGGAACCGGCTCGGGGCGTGCCTCGCGCTCGGGGCGCGGCGGCAGGATCGGCTCAGGAGGAAAGCCGGCCAGTGGCGGTTCGTTGCGGCGCTCGGCCAGTGCGGGAGCGGGCCGGCGTACCTCGTCGGCGAAGGAGGGGCGCGGCCGCGGCGGCGGCTCGGGCATTTGCGGTTCGGGATGATCGAGCAGTTCGGGCCGCGGAGCTTCGTCGGTCCAGCTGCTGGTATCGGGCATCGGGGCAAGGCGCGGCGGCTCGGCGGCATTGGAACGCTGCGGAAGCTGGTCGCGGCCGGGCGCTGCGCGCACGATATTGGGCTCGACGACGATGTCGGTGGGACCGCCAATCATCAGGAGATGCTCGACATTGTCACGCCGGACCAGCACCAGGCGGCGCCGGCCATCGACCGCGGCGGCATCGATCACGGCAAGCCGGGGCATCCGGCCGCGCTGGGTGTTGGCACCGAGCCGGCTGCTGGCGAATCGGCGAACCAACCATGCGGCGACGCCGATCAACGCCAGAACGACGATGAACGCCACGATGAAGGTGATTGGGCTGCCTTGCATACTTGTCCCCGACAAATGGCGCTTTTCTCGTGCCCATGGTCAGACGCGCCAACCATCGGCGTGGGATGCCCCAAACTGCGATTTCTTAACGTCCCACGGCAAGTTTTGCCGTCCCCAGCTCTTAATAACCTATGAATCGCTCGATCCAAAACGACTTCTTGGCCTGTGCATGGCCCGCCAAACGGTTGGGGTAATGCCGCTTTTGGATGCGTAGAATCACGGGGGCGCAAACTGGTGTTCCGTCAAGGGACATGCATCGACGCCACCTTTAACCACCTGTTAACCATACACGCGGCAAATTCTGCCTAGCTTCGGGCCTCAGGTCCGAGAGGCGGAAGGAGCCGCAACGATGTCCATCAACGACCTCCCGGTGCTGTCGGCGCTTCGCACCAAGATGCAGTGGCACCAGGAACGCCAGCGCGTCCTGTCCGAGAACGTCTCCAATTCCGACACGCCCAAATTCCGGCCGCGCGACCTGGTCGAGCCGAAGCTCGACAAATCAGGCGCCGTCACCGGCTCGATGGGCCCCCTGGCGCTCACCCGCACCAGCGGCTCCCATATGACGCCATCCGGCGCGGCCTCGGGCTTCGACCAGAACAGGAATGCGGGTTTCGAGACCCGTCCCGCGGGCAACGCCGTCAATCTCGAAGAGGAGATGATGAAGGCCGCCAGCAACCAGATGGACTACGCGGCGGCGACCTCGCTCTATTCCAAGAGCCTGCATCTGCTCAAGACCGCGATCGGCAAAGGCTAGGGCATGATCCGGAAAAGTGTGCGGCGGTTTTCCCTCGCGACAAACGCGGAGCGTTTGCGCGGAGATCATGTTCAAGAGCTAAGGGAAGCGCATCATGGCGAATGACAGCAGCGACTTTGCCCGCTCGATGGCGATCGCGACCTCCGGCCTGCGCGCGCAGGCCGGGCGCATGCGGGTGATCTCCGAAAACATCGCGAACGCGGATTCGACCTCGCAGACATCAGGTGGCGATCCCTACCGGCGCAAGGTGCCGACCTTCTCCTCCGCGCTCGACCGCACGCTCGACGCGCAGGTCGTCACCCTCGGCAGGATCAAGCCGGACCAGTCGAACTTCCGCACCAAATACGAACCGAGCAATCCGGCCGCCGATGCGACCGGCAACGTCAAATATCCCAACGTGAACTCGGTGGTCGAGATGACCGACATGCGCGACGCGCAGCGGTCTTACGAGGCCAATCTCAACATCATCAGTGCGACGCGCCGGATGATCCAGCGCACGCTCGACATCCTCAAGAGCTGAACAGGACAATTAAGCCATGGCATCACCGACAATCGCAGCCAATGCTTATGCCAACCTCGCCCGCGTGCTGGAGAACAGCGGCGCCGGCAAGGGCAGCGAAGCGAGCGGGCAGTCCTTCGCGTCGCTCCTGAAAGACGCTGTCGGCAGCGTCATGGAGTCCGGCCGCAAGTCCGACGCGCAGACGGTGGCGATGGCCGCCGGCAAGGCCAACGTGATGGACGTGGTGACGGCGGTCGCCGACACCGACGTCGCGGTGTCCACGCTGGTCTCGGTCCGCGACCGCGTGATCGCGGCATATGAAGACATTATGAAGATGCCGATCTGATTTTTGGCGCCCGCGCTCGCCCCAATCGTCTTTGCGAGCGCAGCGAAGCAATCCAGAATCTTTCCGCTGGCGGCAGTCTGGATTGCTTCGCTGCGCTCGCAAAGACGGGGATAGGCCTTTGCTTCGCTCGGAACAGCGGTGAGGAGGCGAGAAATGAACAAGGAATTCTGCACATGACCGGACCTGAAACCCTCGACGTCGCGCGTGATGCGATCTGGACCATCGTGATCGTGTCGTCGCCGCTGATGGTGGTCGGCCTCGTGGTCGGCGTCGTCGTGTCGCTGTTCCAGGCGCTGACGCAGATCCAGGAGCAGACGCTGATCTACGTGCCGAAGATCCTGGCCATCTTCGCCACGATGCTGCTGGCGCTGCCGTTCATGGCCGACGCACTCCATTCCCACATGATGCGGATCTCGTCGCGAATCATCGGCGGCTGAGGCACAATGCGCCCGACATGCGCATCGACGTCTCGCTGCTGCCGGCGCTCGCCGCTTCGTTCATGCTCGCCTTCGCCCGGGTCGGTGCGATGGTGATGCTGTTGCCGGGGCTGGGCGAGACCAACATTCCGACGCGGATCAAGCTGGCGATCGCGCTGCTGCTGACGCTGATCATCCTGCCGCTGCATCGCAACGCCTACCACGTCGACATGGGCTCGATCGCGCCGCTGCTGGTCATGATGCTGCATGAGATCGTGATCGGCATCGTGCTGGGGGCGACCGCGCGCGTGACGTTGTCGGCGCTTCAGGTCGCGGGCGCCGTGATTGCGCAGCAGATGGGGCTCGGCTTCGTCACTTCGGTCGATCCGACACAGGGACAGCAGGGCGTGCTGGTCGGCAATTTCCTGACCATGCTCGGGGTGACGCTGCTGTTTGCCACCGACAGCCATCATCTGGTGATCGCCGCGCTGAACGACAGCTACACGATCTTCGCGCCCGGCGAGACCGTATCGAGCGGCGACGTCGCTTCGCTGGCGACGCGCGCCTTTGCCGCCGCGTTCAGCCTGGGCTTGCAGCTTTCCGGACCGTTTCTGGTGTTCGGCCTCGTCTTCAACATCGGGCTCGGCGTGCTGGCGCGGCTGATGCCGCAGATGCAGGTCTATTTCGTGGGCGTGCCGCTGTCGATCTTCGTGGGCTTCCTGGTGCTCGCCGTGGTGCTCACCGCGATGATGGGCACGTATCTCGACTATTTCATCGGTGTGATGCACCAGATGATGCCGCTCAAATAGGTGATCGATGGCAGACGACAACGATCCCGACAGTC
This sequence comes from Bradyrhizobium sp. S3.7.6, assembly GCF_054061875.1. NCBI lineage: Bacteria > Pseudomonadati > Pseudomonadota > Alphaproteobacteria > Hyphomicrobiales > Nitrobacteraceae > Bradyrhizobium > Bradyrhizobium sp. S3.7.6. The sequence continues at coordinate 3,700,416 of NZ_JBSSEQ010000001.1, forward strand.
AAACAGAAGACCCGACACAAAAGCGTCTCGAAGAGGCGCTCGAACGCGGCGACGTCGCCAAGAGCCAGGAGATCAACACCTGGTTCATGATCGCGGGCGGCACGCTCGTGGTCTCCACCTTCTCGGGCTCGGTGGGCAGCGGGCTGGTGACGCCGATGCGCAACCTGCTTGCCAATTCCTGGATGATCAAAACCGACGGCAGGGCTCTGCTCGCGCTGATGCAGCAGATCGAGGTCGCCGTGCTCGCGGCGATCGGCGTGCCCCTGCTGATGCTGGTGCTGGCGGCGATTGCCGGCAACGTGCTCCAGCATCGCCTGGTCTGGTCGGCCGAATCCCTGAAACCCAAATTCAGCAAGCTGTCGCCGGCCGAGGGCCTCAAGCGCATCTTCGGCAAGCAGGCGGCCGCGAACTTCCTCAAGGGGCTCGGCAAGCTGATCGTGCTCGGCGCGGTCATGACCGTGGTCCTGTGGCCGGAGCGCCATCGCATGGAGGCGATGGTCAGGCTCGACCCGGCCGCCATGCTGGGCGCCAGCACCAGCCTGACCATTCATCTGCTCGGCGCAGTAGTCGCGGCGCTCGCGATCATCGCCATTGGCGACTATTTCTTCCAGTATCGCAGCTGGTTCCAGCGGCAGAAGATGTCGCTCCAGGAGATCAAGGAAGAGTTCAAGCAGTCCGAAGGCGACCCGCACATCAAGGGCAAGCTCCGGCAATTGCGCCAGCAGCGCTCCAAGAAGCGCATGATGGCGGCGGTTCCCAAGGCCTCCGTGATCATCACCAACCCGACCCACTATTCGATCGCGCTGTCCTACGAGCGCGGGATGTCTGCGCCGATCTGCGTCGCCAAGGGCGTCGACAACCTCGCCTTCAAGATCCGGGAGATCGCGCGCGAGCACGACATCCCGATCGTCGAGAACGTGCCGCTCGCCCGCGCGCTCTACGCCACCGTCGAAATCGACCAGGAAATCCCGACCGAGCACTACCATGCGGTCGCCGAGGTCATCGGTTACGTCATGCGGCTGAAGCAGGGATTCGGCGCCGGACGCGGATAAAATGCCCGAAAAGTACCGGAAATGGCCGTAATCTGGGAATCAGCGTACCTTTCGCCCTTGCTGCCCTTGCGCCTGCGGGTCCGATTCAGGCAGGGAGGACCCCACGCGCCCCGTAGCGCGTTGATTCTCTGCCGACAGGCTGTGCCAGCTTGAAATGACTGCCGAGACCGACCACGACCTCACACGCGAGCCCGTTGCGGCGCACGAGCCGTCGCCGCGCTCGGGCAGCATTGCGCTGGTGCTGCTGGTGGCCGCCGGCCTCGTCGCCGTCGCCGTCGGGCTGATGACGCTCGGGCGCGCGCAGGCGCAGCCCTATATCCTCGGCATCCTCGCCGTGCTGGCGATGGTCGGCCTGTTCAACCTGTTCGCCTTCGCCGCCGGCATCATCCGCTTCGTCGACCGCAGTCTCGATGATCCCGTGATGGGGCGCATTGCCGACCACGCCTTCGACGGCCTGGCCGTGACCGATCCCCGCGGCCACGTGGTCTATTCCAACGCCGCCTATCTGACGCTCACCGGCGCCAGCGGACCGCAGGAGGTGCGGCCCGTGGAGCGCGTCTTCATCGGCAACCCCGACGTCTCCGAAGCCGTGTTCCGGCTGCTCAAGGCCGCGCGCGAAGGAAAACGGCAGCAGGAAGAGGTGCGCATCTCCGGCCATGATGGCAGCCAGGGCCGCTGGCTGCGCATGCGGGTACGCCCGCTCGGCACCGGGAAGCGCGAGGCGAAATACGCGGTGTGGTCGATCTCCGACATCACCCGCGACCGCGAGCGCCAGGAGGACGTGTTCCAGGAACTCCAGCACGCGATCGAATATCTCGATCACGCGCCCTGCGGCTTCTTCTCGGTCAATCCGGCAGGCGAGCTCGCCTATGTCAACGCGACACTGGCGAACTGGCTCGACTACGATCTCGCCGAGATCGGCTCGGGCGGGCTGAAGCTCACCGACATCGTCTCCGGCGACGGCGCCTCGCTGCTCACCGCGATCGTGGCGGTGCCGGGCGAGGTGAAGACGGAAGTCTTCGACATCGACCTGCGCATGCGCACCGGTAAGACCATGCCGGTGCGGCTCTATCACAAGCTCGCCTTCGGCGCCGACGGCGCGCCGGGGCCGTCGCGCACGCTCGTCATCAGCCGCGCCCGCGACGAGCGCAGCGATCCCGATCGCGCCGCCGAAGTGCGCTTCATGCGCTTCTTCGACCATACGCCGATGGCGATCGCGACCGTCGACCGAGGCGGCAACGTCGTGCGCGCCAACGCGCGCTACGCGAAGCTCGGGCAGGCCCTCGGGCTCGACAGCGCCAGCAAGTCGATCTTCCGCGCGGTCAATTCGCGCGACCGGCAACTTTTGATCACAGCCATCAACCAGGCTGCGGAGGGCCAGGCCGACGTCGCGCCGGTCGAGGTGGCGCTTGAAGGAACCAAGGAGCGCTGGGGGCAGTTCTTCGTCACGCCGGTGGATGCCGCCGAGAACGAGGCCGAAGCCGCCATCGTGCACATGCTCGAGACCACCGAGCGGCGCGCGCTGGAGAACCAGATCAACCAGTCACAGAAGATGGAGACGGTCGGCCAGCTCGCCGGCGGCATCGCCCACGACTTCAACAACGTGCTCTCCGCCATCATGATGGCGAACGACTTCCTGTTGAACGCGCACAAGCCGACCGATCCGTCGTTCCAGGACATCATGCAGATCAAGCAGAACGCGACGCGCGCGGCGACGCTGGTGCGGCAGTTGCTGGCGTTCTCGCGGCGGCAGACGTTGCGGCCGCAGGTGCTCGACCTCGGCGATGCGCTCTCCGATCTCGCCATGCTGCTGCGCCGGCTGATCGGCGAGAAGGTCAAGCACGAGACCATCCACGGCCGCGATCTCTGGCCGGTGAAGGTCGACGTCTCCCAGTTCGAGCAGGTAATCGTCAACTTGGCGGTGAACGCGCGCGACGCCATGCCCGACGGCGGCAAGCTGATCATCCGCACCGCCAACGTCACCGCGGAAGAAGCGGCCAAGCTCGCCTACAAGGGCATGCCGGCCGCGGACTATGTGCGGATCGAGGTCGCCGACACCGGCACCGGCATCCCCGCCGATATCCGCGACAAGATCTTCGAGCCGTTCTTCTCGACCAAGGAAGTGGGCAAGGGAACCGGCCTCGGGCTCTCCACCGTCTACGGCATCGTCAAGCAAACCGGCGGCTTCATTTACGTGGACTCGGAACCGGGGCAGGGGACTTCGTTCCATATCTTCCTGCCGCGCCATCACGCCGAGCCCGAGGTGCAAGATCAGCCCGCAGCAGTGGTCGGCGCGGCCAATGGCGCCGCGAAGGAGACCGCACCTGCGGCGGCGGAGGCCAAGCCGCGCACCGATCTCACCGGACAGGGCACCATCCTTCTCGTCGAGGACGAAGAGGGCCTGCGCGCGCTGAACGCCCGCGGCCTGCGCTCGCGCGGCTACACCGTGGTCGAGGCCGAGAACGGCGTCGAGGCCATGGAGGTCCTGGAGGAGCAGAGCGGTGCGATCGATCTCGTCGTCTCCGACGTCGTGATGCCTGAGATGGACGGCCCGACGCTGCTGAAGGCGATGCGCGAGAAGAATCCCGACATCAAGTTCATCTTCGTCTCCGGCTACGCCGAGGACGCCTTCGAGAAGAGCCTGCCCGAAGGCCAGCAATTCGACTTCCTGCCAAAGCCGTTCACGCTCAGCCAGCTCGTGGCGGCCGTAAAGGAGACGATGGCAAAGGCGGGATGACGGCGACTACCGCTGTCGATTTGCGAGAGTTCCTGGAAATGACGAGGAAAAAGCGGCATTCCTGTCGTAAACCCGCCGGTAACCGGCGACCGCGGTTCCTCCGGCTCCCCGGCCAAACCCCCGCCAAATATGGGCTTTTGCCACATCCCCGCGACTGAGGGCCGCAGCCATAAGTTCCGAAACCGGCTTCACTTTTCGGGAAGTCTGCCCATGTTAGGAGCACGTCCCCATGCCGGGGATTTGGGAAACGCACATGACTTTCTCGCAACGCTCCCGCACTCTCTTCAAGACCCTCGCCGTCATGCTGGCGCTTGCGCTGCCGACTGCGCTGGTGATTTCGTCCGCCGACGCCCGCGTCGGTGGTGGCATGTCGTCGGGTTCGCGCGGTTCGCGCACCTATTCGGCGCCGCCGTCGACCACGACCGCGCCGGGCTCGACCTCGCAGTTCAACCGCACCTATACCCAGCCGGGTGCCGGCATGAATTCGGCTGCCGCCGCACCCGCGCGTGGCGGCCTGTTTGGCCGCGCCGGCGGCTTCATGGGCGGCCTTGCGGCCGGCTTCCTCGGCGCAGGCCTGCTCGGCATGCTGTTCGGCGGCGGCCTGTTCGGTGGCCTCGGCGGCCTGTCGTCAATCATTGGCCTGATCATCCAGATCGCGCTCGTGGTGTTGGTGGTGCGGCTGGCGATGTCCTGGTGGCAGCGCCGCCACTCGCAGCAGGCGGCCTATGCCAATGCTGATGCAGGCAGCGGTCAGGGACCGCAGCCGAACCATCGCAGCGGCCTCGGTGGCGGTAGCGTCGGTGGTGGACTTGGCGGTGGTCTCGGCGGCTTCGGCTTCGGCGGCGCCAACAACGCGCCGCTCGAGATCAAGCCGGATGACTATGAGGCGTTCGAGCGCCTGCTCGGCGATGTCCAGGCCGCCTGGTCGAACGAGGACGTGGCCAAGCTGCACACGCTCGCGACGCCGGAAATGGTCTCCTATTTCGAGCAGGACCTCGGCCAGAACCGCGCGCGCAACGTCGTCAACAAGGTGACCAACGTCAAGCTGTTGCAGGGTGACCTCGCGGAAGCCTGGCGCGAAGGCGAGACCGAATACGCCACGGTAGCGCTGCGCTTCGCCCTCACCGACAAGACGCTGGACCGCAACAGCGGTACGGTTGTCGCCGGCAGCGAGCAGCCGGGCGAGGCGACCGAGATCTGGACCTTTGCCCGCCGTCCGGGCAGCGGCTGGGAATTGTCGGCGATCCAGCAGACCAACTGATCGTACGCAGATTAAAGACAAGGGCGTCGTGCTTCGGCACGGCGCCCTTTTTCTTTGAGCCGCTTATATCCCGATACGGCCGACCATTTTGCGCGAAGCACTTAATTGCTTGTTGCCCGCGCAGAGCTCCCGCAATTTCGCGCCTGCCGGTTAGAGAGGGAGATATTCGGTGAGCCAGTCTGTCGCGCGCTCCAGGACAAATCACGAAACCATTGCCAGGAATTCGTCCCCGCCGCTGGAGGCGATCGAAGCGGCGTATGACCGGATCGAGGCCGAGCGCGACCGCAATTGCTGGATCTATCTCCGCCCGCGGGAGGAGGCGCTCGAAGCATGCCGTAAGCTCGTGGCGCGCGCGCGGACGGGCGAAAATCTTCCGCTGCTCGGCATTCCCTTTGGTGTGAAGGACAATATCGATGTCGAGGGAATGCCGACCACTGCCGCATGCCCGGCGTTCAGCTACACGCCCTGGCATTCCGCGCACAGCGTCGAACGCCTCACCGCGGCCGGCGCAATTTGCCTCGGAAAGACCAATCTCGATCAGTTCGCCACAGGCCTGTCCGGCGCGCGTTCGCCCTATGGCCCCTGCGCGTCGGTTGCCGATGCGCGCTATATTGCGGGAGGCTCCAGTTCCGGGTCCGCGGTCGCCGTCGCGGCCGGGCACGTCGCGTTCGCGCTCGGCACCGATACTGGCGGGTCCGGCCGCATACCTGCCGGCTTCAACAACATCGTCGGAATCAAGCCGACCGTTGGGCTGGTGTCATCACGCGGGCTGGTGCCGAATTGCCCGACGATCGATTGCGTTTCGGTGTTCTGCAATACCGTCAGCGATGGCGAGGCAATCCTCGAAATTATCGAAGGGTTCGATTTCGAAGATCCCTACAGCCGCCTGCCCAGGGCCTTTTCTTTCGCCAGCGGGGCGGTGCCATCGTTCCGGTTCGGCCGCATTGCGGCCGCCGATCTCGAATGCTTCGGCATGCCGGAATGCGGCGAGCTCTATGAGCGCGCCTGCGAGCGTTTCACGCAGATCGGGGGAACGGCGATCGAGGTGGACTTCGCGCCGTTCCGCCAGGCCGGGGAGTTGATGTTCAGCGGACCCTGGGTCGCGGAGCGGCACTCGGCCATCGCTTCGCTGATGGACATCGATTCTGGCTCCCTGCTTGATGTCACGAGGACCGTGCTGGGCTCGGCCGCCGGCTATTCAGCGATCGACACATTTGGTGCCATTCACCGGCTGCACCGGCTTCGCCGCGACGCCGAGGCGATCTTTGCGGGTATCGATGCGCTGGTGGTCCCGACCGCACCGCGGCCGTTCACGCTGGAGGAGATGGATCGCGATCCGATCACCCTCAACAATCGCCTCGGCTACTACTCGTACTTTGCCAATCTGCTCGATCTCTGCGGCGTGGCGGTCCCGAACGCGACATTGTCGAACGGCATGCCCATGGGCGTGACCCTGCTGGCGCCGGCCTGGCATGATCGCGCGCTGATCGGACTGGCGCGGCGGTTCGAGGCCAGTGCAGGCCGAGCGGCGTTCGAATTGAAGCCTGGCGGCTGACGGACGGAATTTATTCCATCTCTTGCTCGAGCGTCGAAAGATCCAGGATCGAAATCACGGATCTGTCGTACCTGATCACGCCTTCCTCCTGGAGCCGCGCGAGCTGTACTGTCACCCATTGGCGGGTGGATCCGATGAGATTGGCGAGATCGCCGTGGGTAAACGGCATCCCGATGACAACCTCGCCGTCGCGCTTCACGCCGTAGACGTGCGACAGGAAGATCAACAGGCTATGCAGCCGCTCGGTCACCGAGCGCGTCCCGAGCATCTGGGCCATCGCCGAATAGCATCGCGCCTTGAATGCCAGGGCATCCAGCAAGGCAACGGCGATCGCCGGCGATTCCAGCGCAAGCCGCCGTAGCGCCAGTCCCGGCATGAACGTCAACAGGCTGGGTTCGGCCGCAACCGATGACCACATATGCGGGCCCGTTCCGAATATATCGGGGCCGCCGACGAAGTTGCCGGGAAACCAGTAGGCGAGCGTGACCTCGCGCCCCGACGGCGCCGCATAGTAGCTGCGTATGCGTCCCTCGCTGATCAGGTAGATCCCAGCCTGTGTGTCGCCCTGAGACCAAACCAGTTGGCCGGCTTCCAGGGCCTTCTCGCGTCCGATCGCGCGCAGCCGATTGCAATCAGCCCGGTTGAGACCATCCAGCAAGCCGGGCAGCGGCCTGACGAGATTGTCCGACTCGGCCAGCATCACGCCTGCCGCTATCGCGCTATTCGCCCTGTGCATCGCCGGCTCCACGGTGAGACCCGGCATCGATTATTCAAGAACCATGCCAGCGCGCTGCGGGCTGCTTCGCGATTTCCAAGTTCTGGGGGATCAGCTCGCGTCCGACTGCTTGAACGCCCGCAACCCTTCTGCACGGATGACGTCGAGACAATCCTTCTTGAGGGAAAGATAGGTTGGCTCGACCATGACAGAGCTCGACCGCGGGCGCGGCAGCTTGACCGCGACTTCGCGCAGGATGCGGCCGGGTCCCGCGCTCATGATGAGAACACGGTCGGCCAGCACGATGGCCTCATCTATGTCATGCGTGACGAACACGATCGTCGCCTTGATCCGGTCGCGCAGCTCCAGCAGATTGTCTTGCATCACCGCCCGGGTCTGCGCATCGAGAGCCCCGAAGGGCTCGTCCATCAGCAGCACGCGGGGCTGATTGGCCAACGCTCGCGCGATCGCCACGCGCTGTTGCATGCCCCCGGACAGCGTGTTCGGATATGCGTCGGCGAAACGCTTGAGACCGACCATCGCGATCAGATCGTCGGCGATGGCATTCGCTTCCGTCCTGGACTTCCCAAGCATCCTGGGGCCGTGGGCGATGTTCCTGCGGACAGACTTCCAGGGGAAAAGATGCGGCTGCTGGAACACCATGCCGACATCGGGTCGCGGGCTGTAGACACGCGAGCCCTCCACCAGGATGTCGCCTTCAAACGGCACCTCCAGTCCGGCGATCGTATTGAGCACCGTCGACTTGCCGCAGCCGGAGGGCCCGACGATGCAAACGAACTCGCCAGGTGCCACGTCGAAGGAAACGCGATCCACCGCGATGGTCTGCCCGCGGCGGGTGTCAAAAACGATGCTCAGGTCTGAGACTTGAATGGCCGGTTGTTTCCGCGCCGATTCGACGGAGGCTGGCGAATTTGCCAGAGCCAGTTTCATGGTCGATCGAGCTCCAGACATCAACGCCACCAGACAGTACGTTCCGCAAGAGCCGAAAACAGCCGGTCGGCAGTGAACGAAATCAACCCGAGCGCTGCGAGCCCGCCCATGACCTGGCCCGTTTGCAAATTCTGCTGCGCAATCTCGATCCTGTAGACGATGCCGGCGAAAGCGCCTGCGAGTTCGGCCGCGACAAGCGTGTAAAACGAGATGCTGACAGCGGTGCGCAACCCGACCACGATGTAGGGAAGCGCGCCCAGCAGCACGATCTCCTGGAGCATCTGCCGCCGGGGCGTGCCGAGCATCAACGCCGCCCGAATCAGGCCGCGGTCGACCTTCTGCACGCCGATGTGGGTCGAAAGCCAAACCGTGAAGAACACGCCCCATACGACGAGGAACAGTTTTCCCGCCTCCGACAGGCCGAACCACAGGATGACGATCGGCACGAAAGCAATCGGCGGAATTGGCCGCAGGATGTGGAATAGCGGGGACAGCAAGCTCGAAACAACAGGGAATTGGCCGGTGAGGATACCGAGCAGGATGCCGAGCGCGCCGCCTAAGATGAACCCCGTGGTGACGCGAAAGAGGCTGGCCAGCAGATCGCCAAGGAACTGCCCGGTTCGTATCCACTCAAGGACCGCCGCAGCTACCACTGTCGGCGGCGGAAACAGCACCATGTTGACGGCCCCGGAACGAGAGACCAGTTCCCAGAGGCCGACGAACAGGGGAAGCGAAAGCGCCCCGATCAGAATATTGAGGCGGCGAAGACGAGCTGAATCCGGCCGCCGACCGCGACCGTCGGTGCGGAGAGCAATTTCTTGTCCTGCTGAAGTGCCGTCCTGCATGGCTGTGCGGGTGCCTATTTCCACGAGAGCGTGACGCGTGCGGGGTCGACCTTCTTCAGCGGCTCGGCGACGACGACCTTGCTGAAGTCGGGCATCACCGCTCCCGGAGGATGGTTGCCGCTCTCGAGGCGCCATGCGGAGTGGGTCTTGAGAATCTCGATCAGCCGGTCGTCGAGACGCACCCGGTAAACATAGTCGGCCCAGATCGGAGCGAGGTCGTCCCGCTTCATGCCGACCGCGTCCGCCACGACCGTGATCGCTTCATCCGGGTGTGCTTTCGTCCAGACCTCGGCGTCGATCAGTGAGGCGATGAACTTCTCAACCAGCGCAGGGTTGGCATCCAGATAGGGTCTCGTGACGACGATGTTGAACGTCTCGGAGTAAGTGCCCGTTGTATCGAGCTCAGCGACGGCTTCGTTGAGGGCCTTCTTGGCGTTGGCGATGTGGGGTTCCCAAGTGTCGATCGCGTCGATACTTCCTGCTGCAAGTGCCGGCAGCATCTCCTGCGGCCGCAGGTTGACGAGGGTGACATCCTTGGGAGTCAATCCCGCCGACTTCAGCAAAGTCGCCGTGTAGACCTCGCTGCCGGTGCCGGCAGTGAATCCGATTCGCTTGCCGCGAAGATCTGCCTTGGTCTTGACGCCGGCCTTGGCCGCGACGACCGTCTTGAGGTCGGAATATTCCATGCCGGCGACGAAGGCGATGGGCTGGTTTGCCATCGCCGAAGCGGTGACCGGCGCCTCCGCCGTCGTCGCGATGTCGGCGCCGCCCCCGATCACGGTGTCCAGGCACTGCTTGCCGGACGTGAAGTTCGAGACGGTGATGTCCAGTCCGTTCTTTTCGAAAATCCCCTTCGATTTGGCGACGATCGCAAGGCCGGAGATCGGTCCGAGGTTTTGCGCAAGCCGGGCTTTGAGCAATTCCGCGGCCGAGGCGCGGCCCGGACTGATGGCAAGGCAGCAAAGCGCGGCATAGCCGGCAATTGCCGCGATTGGGCGGACGGTGTTCCAGTGCATGACGATCTCCCCTCGCGCCGCGCCCGGCGGCAGCCCCGATGTGATCGCGGATGCCGCCCTGAACGGCCCCACAGCAGACTCCCGCGTCCTCTCCCGGGCGATCTCTTGAGGATCGGCCCCACGTTGGTATGCTCGCCCGGCGCTACGGTCTCGGGAAGCAATTAATCGACATGGCCCTCGGGGCGACCGGTCGTGCGCCGCCGCTCGAGGTGATGCGCGTGCGGCGGATGGCCGCTGGAATAATGTCTGTCGTGACGGGTTCATGTCAGCGGATCAAAGACCGTCCAGCGAGGCGCAATCGCAGGAACAATCGGGAGGATAGGATGAGCATTCTTGCCAGGGTCATCGTGCCAGCAGGCGTTGCGTTCGCGGTCTTCGCAAGTCCATCGGTGTGGGCGCAGTCAGCCGACATGACCTTCTTCGTGACTTCGAGCGGGCCGGGCAAGGGAGCCGATCTCGGCGGCCTGGAGGGAGCCGATGCGCAGTGCCAGAAGCTGGCGCAGGCCGGCGGCGCCGGCGGCAAGACCTGGCGCGCCTATCTCTCGACGCAGGCCGCTGACGGCAAGCCCGCCGTCAATGCCAAGGACCGCATTGGCAAGGGACCGTGGCAGAATGCCAAGGGTGCGGTGATTGCCAAGGACGTTGCCGACCTGCACGGCGCGGCCAATAACCTCACCAAGCAGACAGCGCTCAGCGAGAAGGGCGAGGTCATCAACGGCGCCGGCGACACGCCGAACCGACACGATATCCTCACGGGATCGCAACCGGACGGCACCGCTTTTGCCGCGGGCGACGACAAGACCTGCAGGAACTGGACGTCGAGCACGCAGGGCGCGGCGGTCGTCGGCCATGCCGATCGTAAGGGCCTGCGCGACGACGAGCCGTCAAAGTCCTGGAACAGCTCTCACCCCTCGCGCGGTCCTGACGGCGGCTGCTCGCAGGCCGATCTGAAGAGCACCGGCGGCGACGGCCTGCTGTTTTGTTTCGCGGCGAATTGAGTTAGGGCGCGCAGCCCTCTCCCCGCGACATTGCGAGCGTAGCGAAGCAATCCAGACTGTCTCCGCGGAAAGATTCTGGATTGCTTTGCTTGCGCTCGCAACGACGGGTATGTGGTGCCGCCGTTCCGTCTCGCTCTCACGGAACCTTCGGCCGCATGTTACATTGGTCCGACCGCTTCCACGCTCACGGACCCCTTCCCATGAAATACGAGCTCTACTACTGGCCCGAGATCCAGGGCCGCGGCGAATATGTGCGGCTGGCGCTGGAGGAGGCGGGGGCGGCTTATATCGACGTCGCGCGGGGGGCGCGCGGCACCAGCGCCATGATGAAGATGATGGACGCGCATGGCGGCACGCCGCCCTTTGCACCGCCGTTCCTGAAAGCGGGCAAGCTCGTCATCGGCCAGACCGCCAACATCCTGCTCTATCTCGGCGCCCGTCATGGGCTCGCGCCGAAGACGGAAGCGGGCAAGCTTTGGGTGCACCAGCTTCAGCTCACCATCACCGACCTCGTGACCGAGATCCACGACACCCATCACCCGCTCGGGCCTTCGATGTACTATGAAGATCAGAAGGCGCCGGCGAAGAAGCGCACGGCCGAGTTTTGGGACGAGCGCGTGCCGAAATATCTCGGCTATTTCGAAGAGCTCCTCGCCGGCAATGGCGGTGCCTACGTCACCGGTCGCAGGCTGACTTACGTCGATCTCTCCCTGTTCCAGATCGTCGATGGGCTGCGCTACGCCTTTCCCAAGCGCATGAAGGCGTTCGAGGGAAATATCCCGGGCCTCGTCGGCCTGCACGACCGGATCGCCGCGCGGCCGAACATCAAGGCCTATCTCGAAAGTGAGCGCCGCATTCCCTTCAACGAGCAAGGCATTTTCCGGCGCTACAAGGAATTGGACAATTAGCCGGTCCGGATAGCGGCTCACCACACGCCGGGTAGCAGGCGATAGCGCACGCGCGTCATATAGTCGGAATAGCCCGGCAGGCCCTCGCGCAGCGTGCGCTCCTCGATGCCGATGCGGACAGCAAACAAAACGACGATGACCGGCGCCATTGCAAGGCCCCACCACGAGCCCAGCAGCAGCGGCACTCCGGCGAAGAACAGGATCATGCCGCTGTACATGGGATGGCGCACATGCGCGTAAGGCCCCGTCGAGACCACGCGCTGTGCGCGTTCGGCCTGGAGCTTCACCACGGGCGCGGCGAACGAGTTCTCGCGGAACACCCACAGGATGAACAGCGTCGAGAGGACGAACAGCACCAGACCGAGCGCCTGCAACGCAACCGGCATGTCGGAGGATTGCGTGCGCCGGTCGAGCCCCATCGCGGCCAGCCAGGCCAGCATCGCAATGACGAAGACGATCATGAAGGCCTTGTCGGCGGCAGGCTGGTCCTTTTGCAGGACCGGCCGCAGACGTTCGGCGAGCAGCGCCGGATCGACCCGATAAAGCCACCAGCCGCAGAGCGGGCCGAGCAGGGCGCAGGTGGCGAGGAACACCCAGGCCGAAGGCCAATGCATCGTCCCGGCGCAAGCGAACAGCAGCGCGCCCATGCCGGCGGTGGTGATCGTGTTCTGCAACAGCAGTTTTGCGATCATGTTCGATCTGATTCCGTCACACGCCGGCGCATTGATAGCATTCTTCGGGTAAACATGCGTCCGGTGCGACAGGGTTGGCTTCAGATCTTGATGGGCGATGTAAAGGCCGCCACGAGCCGAACCAGATCCGCCTGTCGTTTGGTTCCGGTCTTCGTGAAGATCCTGGTGAGATGGGTCTTGATCGTCGTTTCGGCGATGCCCATGCTTCTGGCCACGTCAGGAACCCCGCCGATTTCGACGATGGCCAGGAAGACGCGCAGCTCGGCCGGCGTCAGCTTGAAGAGCTTCCGGATGAGGTCGGGCGCGACGATCGTCTCGAGCGCTGCCTTGCTGACGAACAGGACGGCGCAGGCCTCATAGCCGGCCCCGAACATTTGCCGGCGTCCAGCCGTGAGCGGCAGGAGATTCCCGACATAATGCGAGCCGTTGCGGGCCGTCAGATGCAGCGAGATGCTCGTGCTCGTCATCGACCGGTCGCCGAGAGCGGTGCCCGCCAGTGCCTGCCGCAGCATCCGATCGGCATTCAGGTCCGACGTCACGAGCCGGCCATGGACCGAACGAAGGACGTCGGCCTCGTCCAAAATCTCTCGCGCGCTCGCATTGGCGTGCGTGATATGACCGTCGGCATCGAGCAGCAGAACGGCGGTGCGCAGAGCGTCGAGCGTGCGGACCGACGTCGTCTCCAATGCATTCTGCTGCTGCAGCTTCTGTCTGACGAGCATGGCCCGTTGCATGTGCGGCGTCAGGTGAGAGATGGTCTGATACATCCTGCGATCGACAGGCCCGCCGCCCTTCATGATCGAGAGACGGGATATTCCCTCGGCAGACTTGCCGAGCAGGATGTTGGCGGCGTCCTCGAGACCCTGCGGCTGCGCCCATTCGTTGTAGAATGTGGTCGTCCGGAATTCGTCGACGTCGATCCAGTCCCTGATCGTCTGGATTTGGCCGACCGCGGCGTGGAGCACGCTGCGCGACGGATCGAATGGCTCGTAGGTTTCGATGTAGACTGAACATAGGCGGGTTCGACACCGACGGCATGCGAGATCACGGCCTCGCCGGCTGCCCCGATCCAGACCAGACCACCGCTCTGGCCGCCCGCCATGTCGACGATGCTGCCAAGTGTCGCCGTCCATCGGGAATCGTCGAGCGCTGCATCGTAGATGTCCGTCACCAGCGAGAGCAGCTTTTCATTCAGTTCCATAAGCGTGTCCATGAACGGATGGATGGGCTCGTTCGGCCTCGCAGATGAGCACGCCGGATGTGGAAATTTGATGAGCCGGATCACACTTGAAGACGCTCTCGCAGCCCTGGCGGGCGCTGAGCGAGATGCCGGGAGGAACGGGCCGGACGGACGTGGCGCGGGAACAGTCAGGCCGAAGGCCAGTGCATCGTCCCGGCGCAAGCGAACAGCAGCGCGCCCGTGGCCGCGGCGGTGATCGTGTTCTGCAACGGCAATTATGCGATCATGCGCAGGTCAGCCGCGCACGATATTGGTCCCGCTATCCGGGGAAGATGCGGCCGGACACGCGAAAAGCCCGATCGACCGGATCGGGCGTTTCATCTTCGACCGGCTTGATCAGGCGAGCTGATCGATCCGTGTGCCCTGACCCGGCGGCAGCGGCGCGGGCGGCGGCGGCTTGTAGGTCGGGTCGTTGTCCTTGGTCTTCTGGTCGTCCTGTTGCTTGGTCGCGTCGTAGCTCGGCACCACGATCGCGATCGGCGGCGGCGCAACGGTAGAGACGCTCATCCACAAATCCTCACACATGGAAACAATCGACCTTGCGCTGCGAGGAGCGAAGCTTCCGTCAAGCCAATCGTTAAAATGCGAGGGAGTTGGTGCGGTGGGATGCCGTTCTTGGTCCCGCGAGTGCACGATTTGAGTGGACCGCGGCTCTCTCCTCGTCATTGCGAGCGCAGCGAAGCAATCCAGAATCCCGCCGCGGAAAGACTCTGGATTGCTTCGCTGCGCTCGCAATGACGGAGCGTGTGGAAAGAGCGAGTGCCCCGCTTATTCGTCCTTGCCGCGCGTGATCGCGATGGACGCATCCGTCTTGGTACGCGTGCATTCCATGTTGAGCCGGCGGTAGCGCATGACGACCTTGTCGCCGCGCAACAGTCCCATCCGCTTCAGGCAGCGTGTCGCGCCCGTCGTGGTGTCGTCCTTCGTGACGGTGAAGACGATCGCCGCCATCGAACCCACCAGCGCCAAGAAGTCCGGCGTCGGCTTGCGATCGCCCTTGGCATAAAGCTCGATGGAATATTTGTCGCCGCGGCAACCCACGGACAGCTCCTTGGCCGCGGGGTGCGAGAGGTAGACGATGTTGGCGGCCCGGAAATTCACCTTGAGGCGCTCGACCTGGTTCGTCAGCTCCTTGGCGCTGTCATCGCAGCGATCCGCGCGGGCAGGCGAGGCGAGGGTCACAAGGCCGGTGATGGCGGCGGCGACCAGGATCGCGCCGCGGACGTTCAGTTTGAAAATCATGATGAAAAGCCCCTTAGGCCGCGCATTCAACCTTCGTCGCGCGCCGAGCGCAAGGGGGGCACCCAGAGCCTGCCGGGGACGGTCGTCGCCACCTTGCGTCCGGCCGACGGCAACCAAAAAGGGCCGTCGTGACGCCGAATCGGGATGCCTCGGCCGCGCCAGAACGCCTTCCATTCGCGGCAAAAAAGCTTAGAACGCTTCTACGCTTAGAGGCCCGCGAGGGCTCCAAAACCCCGAGATTTGCCCATGAACGCTCCCACCGCCTTCCCCGACCCCGCAAAACCCGTTCCGCCCTACAAGCACACCCCGCTGTTCCCGCTGGGCAAGGACGAGACGCCCTACAAGAAGATCACGGCCGAGGGTGTCAGGGTCGAGAAGGTCCTGGGGAAGGACATGCTGGTGGTGTCGCGCGAGGCGCTGCGGGCGCTGTCGGAGGCGGCCTTTGGCGACATCAACCACTATCTGCGCCCCGGCCATCTGAAGCAGCTCCGCGCGATCCTGGAGGACGGCGAGGCGAGCCCGAACGACAAGTTCGTTGCGCTGGACTTCCTGAAGAATGCCAACATCGCGGCCGGCGGCGTGCTGCCGATGTGCCAGGACACCGGCACCGCGATCATTATGGGCAAGAAGGGCTGCAACGTCATCACCGACGGTGACGACGAGGCGGCGCTGTCGGAAGGCGCGCGCGATGCGTATCTCCGTCGCAATTTGCGTTACTCGCAGGTCGCGCCCTTGTCGATGTACGAGGAGAAGAACACCGCCAACAACATGCCGGCGCAGTGCGAGATCTACGCGGAGGGCGACGACGCCTACAAGTTCATGTTCATGGCGAAGGGCGGCGGCTCCGCCAATAAAAGCTTCCTGTTCCAGGCCACGCCCTCGGTGCTGACCAAGGATCGGCTGCTCGCCTTCCTGAAGGAGAAGATCCTGACGCTGGGCACCGCGGCGTGCCCGCCCTATCACCTCGCCATCGTGATCGGCGGCACCTCGGCCGAGCTGTGCATGAAGACGGTGAAGCTCGCCTCCGCCCGCTATCTCGACGCGCTGCCGACCCACGGCTCGCCCGACGGCAACGCCTTCCGCGACGTCGAGATGGAGCAGGAAATCCACAAGATGACGCAGTCGCTCGGCGTTGGCGCGCAGTTCGGTGGAAAGTATTTCTGTCACGACGTCCGCGTGATCCGCATGCCGCGCCACGGCGCCTCGCTGCCGATCGGGCTCGGCGTGTCCTGCTCGGCCGACCGCCAGGTGCTCGGCAAGATCACCAGGGATGGCGTCTATCTGGAGGAGCTCGAGCACAACCCGGCGCAGTATCTGCCGCAGGTCGAGCAGTCGCTCGGCGGCGAGGTCGTCAAGATCGACCTCAACCAGCCGATGAAGGACATCCTGGCGACGTTCTCGAAGTACCCGACCAAGACGCGGGTCTCGATGACCGGCACCATGATCGTCGCGCGCGATAGCGCGCATGCCAAGCTGCGCGAGCGCCTCGAGAGGGGCGAGCCGCTGCCGGACTATTTCAAGAACCATCCGGTCTATTACGCCGGCCCCGCCAAGACGCCCGAGGGCTACGCCTCCGGCGCGTTCGGCCCGACCACCGCGGGCCGCATGGATTCCTTCGTCGACCAGTTCCAGGCCGCTGGCGGCTCGATGGTGATGGTGGCGAAGGGCAACCGCGCGCCTGCCGTGCGCGAGGCCTGCAAGAAGTATGGCGGCTTCTATCTCGGCTCGATCGGCGGTGCGGCTGCGAACCTCGCCGAGCACTGCATCAAGAAGGTCGAGGTGCTCGAATATCCCGAGCTCGGCATGGAGGCGATCTGGCGCATCGAAGTCGTCGACTTCCCGGCGTTCATCATCATCGATGACAAGGGGAATGACTTCTTCAAGGAGCTGAATTTGGGCTAGCAGATCTGCCATCGTCCGCCGGTCCCTGCTCGGCGGACGGTGGCGGCGTGCGCTCAGCGCCTTATTTTGAACGATATGGCGCCGCCGTTTTCGACGCTGTCGAACATGACAAGGACGCGAATGCTGGTTGCGTCGTCCTCGAGGGGAAGCAGAATCTCTGCTTTGGCGCCTTCCTTGACCTTGCTCAGATCGAGCGTAGCCAAGGGCTTGGCAGCGGTCTCGTTGCTGCCGTCCCACAGCCAGACGGTATAGGGAACATCTTCATCGCGCGTCGGGCCTGCGAGTATTAATATGCCGTCCTTGACTACGGCCAGGTCCCGGATCCCGGTATCCTTCCCGAGTTCGATCGAGGCGGTCTCAGGCTTGAGATCGCCGTGCTTGGTGAAGAGCGCATCCGCGTTGACGCTGAGCACGTAGGCGTGACGCTTCACCGATGGTCCTCGCAGTCCGAAGTACATGCGCCCGTTCCTGACCGCTATCCCCTCGATGTTGACACCGCTCTCCGCAAGCGGCTCGTTGAAATACGCTTCGACGTCGTCGTCATTCTTAAGCACTTTGCGCAGCCGCGAGCTCGACTCCACGCCATCGACGTTCGTAGCGTTAGGTTTGGTCTTGGGAGTTCCGGTTTGCGGATCCACAGCAATCCGAAACACGACGTAACTCGATAGGTTTTTCTTGTCACTGTGACGGCTTCGGCCATGCGATCCGGTGACATAGAAGAAGCCGTCTTCATAAGCGACGCCCTCGGCATCGGGGTCCTTCTTTTCATCCGAAAGCAGAACGAGGTCCCGCGGAACGAGCATCTTGTCTTCGATCGAGAAGAACTGCGCATACTTCTGCTGATCATTGGCAATCAGGCACGATGTGAATTTCGGCGTGGTCGGTACGCACGCGGCACCGCTCAGGTTCATGCGCGGCTGATCCTTGAGCTTTTCGTGCTTCTCATTCTCCTTGAAGATCGAAGCGGGCTTCCAGATCGTTGCCTCCGGAGCAATCTTCGGCGGCAACGGTTCGCCACGCCCGGCCGAGATCGTCGCTCCCAGCAGAAGGCAAACGAATGCGGCCGTCAGTGATCGATGAGAGGTACCCGTGATGCTGTCAGGCATTCTTCCCTCCCGGACGCTATCCCCAAATACAATCCTGAATTGTGAGGAAGGCAAGGGCGAGAATGTCGCGGAGCGCTCTCTCCCGTTAGCTGCAATTCGTAACCTGGTTCGAGCACAGCGAGCGCCACCAGCCGCGGACGCCGTCCTGGCTCTCGACGAGGCCCCAGAGCCCGCTACAGGCAAAGATGCGCTTCGGGCCGCCGTCGGTGTCGATTGGGCCGCCGAGCTCGCGCTGGGCCGGCATCCATTTCGCATCGACGAACGGCGCCTGGAAAAGTCCGCCCATGCGCGTCGCGCCATTGGCGTAGGACGCGCCGACCTTGTTGGACGCGACCCAGCCGCGCCCCGCATAGGGTTTTGGCGCGCTGCGCGGATATCTCTTGTCGTCCTCGTAGTCCTTGCCCGGCGGTTTTGCGCCTTCGATCAGGAACCAGCCATCCTTGAAGCCGATGATGCGGAATTCGGTGAGCCAGCCGCCGTCGGGCGTGTTCTCGGCACCGCCAAGCTTCAGCCGGTAGGGCGGCGGCAGCGTGCCGAGCACGCGCGCTTTCGCCGAGGGCTCGGCGCGGACGTTGAGGCCATCAGGATCCTTGTCGATGGACCAGGCGCCGAGATCGCACGGCTCGGTCCCATCGGGCAGCGTTGCGCGCCGGGCGGCGAGATCGGCGTGGAGCTTTGCGAAATCGGTGTCGTCGTTGTCAGGATCCGGCCCGCTGCGCGGCTTCAATTCGGCCGAGACCGCGCGCGTCGCATCCGGCGTCAGCGTGACGACGAGGGCCTGGCGCGCAGCGAACACGCTTGCCGGTGTCTTCGGATCGTTCGACGAGGCCGGATAGACGGCGAGGGTGCCGGTCGATCCTTCGGTCCGATAGGCCGTGCCGGCGACATAGCCCGCCGGCACCATGGCGAGCGCGCTTGCGCGCCACGCCGGTTCGGTGTCATCCGCGCGCGCCGATTGTGTCGCAACACACAGGATCGCTGCCGCGATGAGACGGAGCACGCGCACGGATCGCAACGTGCCTACGCGCGCGCGCCCGTGAACGGAAAGCTGCCCATCGGGCCGATGCCCATCTCGCCGCTCATGCTGTCGCCAGAGACCGTTCCGATGAACTCGAGCGTCAACGGCATCGGATTGGTGATCGAGACTTTCCAGTTGACGGCGTCGCCGCTGATGGTGCCGTCGAAGATCTCGGCCGAATTGCCGTCGGCGCCCTGTGTTCCGGTCAGTGTGCCGCCGGAGTTCAGCAAAGTCAGCGTGGCCTTGCGCTCGCCCATGGGCGTCGTCATGGTCAGAGTCCAGTTGCCGTCCACGGCCATTCGTGTCTCCCATAAATCCCGGCGGGCAGCGACGATCCGCGGCCCGTCCCTGGCCGAGCATATAGCGCAACTCGCAGCAGCTGCCTAACCCTCCCTTGGAGGCATTTAGGCGCGGGCGGCGGCACGGCGCCGGCTGGTGACAATGAGGCGAAGCACGACATACTGCACGGCAAAGGCGAGGATCTTGGCGCCGCCTGCGACCACCGTGATGTAGAACGCCCATAGCTTCAGATCGCCGGTGGAGGCGACCGCGATCATGCCGGCGCCGATCACGAACATCAGCAACGCCCAGGCATAGCCCGCGGCCGTCACATATTCCGGAACGGTCTCGACGACGATCGGCGGCATGTAGCGCAGCATCCAGCCGCGCTTGAGCATGATGGCGCCGATAGCGAAATGCGCGATCGAGGGCTTTGCCAGCATGAAGCGGGGATCATTGGTCAGCAGGGTGACGGTGCCCAGCACGACGACGAGCGCGAGGCTCGCATAGGTCATGTAATTGAGCTGCTGCCCCTTCACGCGCGCGTAGATCACCTGCGCGATCGCTCCGGCAATCGCCACCGACGTAGCCAGGACGACGTTGTCGGTGATGAGGTAGATGACCAGGAAAACGATGGCGGAGAGGAAGTCGGAGGCGAGGCGGGCGAATACGTCCTTCATCGTCTGTCCTGTTCAGCGGGTGTTGGGCATTGCGCTGGCCGGCGCACCGTACTTGATCTGGCGATACTCGGGATACCATTTTGTAAAGTAGATCGCGCTGTTGCGGGCGGCGAAGGCGACCGCAAGGCCCGACCAGAGCGGCAGGCCGGGGACGTAGAGCAGCGCGATGTTGGCGGCCATCATCAACAGCGCGGCGGCGGTCCATGCGCCGGTGATGACGTAATTGGCGGTGAGGAAGCCGGGCATCGCCGCCGTCTCGGCCGGGACCGTTTCAACCGCATATTGCAGCGTGAACGGGTGGCGGACCAGCATCGAGCCGAGCGAGATGACGAAGATGCCGATGTCGACCGACAGCTTGACGCCCAGCGTGCCGAGCTTCGGGTCGATCAGCGCGAGGTAGATGCCGATTGCGGCGAATACGATCGCCGAGCCCATCGCCAGGATCTTCACGGAGCGGCCGCGCGCGATATCGACCGTGACGGTGGCGAGGCAGATTGCAGACGCGGCGAACACGCTGATCGTGGCCGACGTCACCAGCATCAGGAAAGTGTAGGCGCCGTAGGGCGCGAGGATCAGGAAAATCGCCATGAGCCGCCTCGGTCTGGCCAATCTTTACGTTGTAAAGATAAGTAAATCAGAAGCGATGCCGGGTCAAGCGAAATCTTTACAGTGTCAAAATAACGTAGGTAACTTCCAAAAAATGAAATGCTGCAATGGCTTGGTCGGACGCCTCGTCGGCGAATTCCGCCCAGGGCAGGCGCGACAGGATCGGCAGCGCGGCGGCGAGCAGGAGGCCGACCGAGAGCAAGATACCGCCGTTGAAGATGACATGGCCGCTCCGTCGCAGCCGGATCATCCGGAGTGCGAGCGCAGCGGAGGCCAGGGCGAGGACGGCAAGGCAATCTGCGGTGATCGAGGGCATGTGCATGCGAGGCCTCTTTGGTGACATCCGCGATGTCATTCCGGGGCTCGCGACGTCGTCGCGCCCCGGAATGACAAGAGTTACTGCGCGCCCACCCAATTGCCGTGAAAGCCGTCGGGGACGCGGTGGCCGAGCTGCACCAGCGCGACGGGGCCGGCTTCGACATCGGTGGCGTTGAACACGGCGAGGTCGCTGCGGTTCTCCCGCGCGCGCCAGACCACCGCCAACAGCCAGCCGTCGCCTTCCGCTGCATCCGTCGCGCGCTCGACGAACACCGGCTCGGAGATGGTATCGCCGGCCGGCAGCAGATAATGACCGAGCCGTCTGCCGTTGCCGTCGACATGGACGATGCCCGACAGCGCGCCGAACATCGGCAGCCGCGGATTGGCGCAGGCGTACCAGCCGTGATGGCTTTTCAATCCCGCGCGGCGGTCGTCGATGCGGGGGAATTCGCCCGTGAGATCGTCGAGGTAGGTCTGCTGGAAGCGGTCGGTCTTCCCTGAGAGATCGAACGTCCAGCGGCAATGGCGGGCGCGTGATTTCTCCGGATCCGTCGGCCGGCCATCGGGATGCGGAAACAGTGGCGCTTCCTCGAACTGCATGACGTCGGCGATGATGCGGTTACCGTCTTCCCACGCATTCATGATGTGGAAGACATAGCAGGCTTCACCGCGGAACCAGACGATGTCCTTGGCCGTGCCGTTGCGCTTCATCACGCCGACATAGGCGCCCTTGTCCGGCTCCCAGGCATAAGGCGGCCGTCCGCTCATCGCGCGCTCCATGCTGCCGGTGATCGGGAGGATCGGAAACAGCACATGGTTCTCGGTGACGATGAAGTCGTGCACCATGCTGGCGTAGGGCGCCTCGAAACGTTCGAAGCGCGTGGCCTTGCCGGAGGCGTCGATTGATCCGTAGGAGAGGGCAGGGGTCAGCGGACCCGCGGCGTTGTAGCCGAAGAACACGAGTTCGCCGGTGACCGGGTCGACCTTCGGATGCGCCGTGAAGCTGCCGGCGACGCGACCCTGATAATTGTGATAGCCGCGCGTCGCCAGCGTGCCCGGCTCGATCTCGGTCGGCAGATGCGCTTCTTCCAGCGCCAAGAGCTTGCCGGCATGACAGATGATGTTGGTGTTGGCGACGCCGCCGTCGGTGAGGTTTTGCGGCGCATCCGGCAGCTTGCGGCCGAAGCCGCCGAACAGCGCGCGGCCTGCATCGTGCTCGGCCAGCCATTTCGGCGTTCGGACCCAGCGGTTGCGATAGCTGGCGCGGCCGTTCTCGAGGTGGAAGGCGTGCAGCATGCCGTCGCCGACGAACCAGTGCGCACCGGGCGCATCGAACTGCGGATTGGGACCGTTGCGATAGAGCACGCCATTCAGATCGCGCGGCAATTCCCCGACGATTTTGAGGAATGGCGCATCGGCTTCGAATGGAATCGGACCGAGGTTATGGCGGCGCTCGGTGACGGCGTCGTGCTGCACGGCGTATCCCTCCCTATCTTTACATCGTAAAGATCGAATAATGCCGATCGCCGCATTCGTCAAGTGAAATCTTTACACTGTCAATATTGCGTCATATAGCTTGCAAATGGCCAAAAGCGACACCAACAGCGAAACAGCGCGCAAGCCGCGTACCCCGCGCAAGACATCGTCGGCCGCGAGCGCGCAGGCGCGTTCCGCACGCCGTCCGGCAGTAGCGAAGACGGAGACGCCGTATCATCACGGCGCCCTGCGCGAGGCGCTGCTCCAGGCCGCCGAACGGGTGCTGGAGCGCGACGGGCTCTCCGGCCTGACCTTGCGCGCGGTGGCGCGGGAGGCGGGCGTCTCGCATGCCGCGCCGACCCATCATTTCGGCGATCTCACCGGCCTGCTCAGCGAGCTCGCGGCCGTCGGCTTCCGCCAGTTCAACGCGGCGATGGCCTCGTCCTGCGACGCCGCCACCACGCCGCTGGAGCGCGCGCTGGCGCGGCCGAAGGCCTATGTCGCCTATGCGCAGGCCCATCCCGGCATGTACGGCATCATGTTCCGCACCGAGCGGCTCGATTATTCCAGGCCCTCGCTGCACGAGGCGGCCGAAGCCTCCTTCGCCGGCCTTGCCAACGCCATCGGCATGATGCGTCAGGAGCAGATCAGCGAAGATTCGCTGACGCTGAACCAGGGCGCCGCGATCGCGCGCGCCTGGTCGATGGTGCACGGCTTCACCATGCTGCTGCTCGATGGCCGTCTCGAAGATATTTTGGGGCGGCTGCCCGAGGGGACGACGGCCGAACAGTTGCTCGAGGCGATGCTGACGGCGCCCATCACGGCGAAGCTGCCGGCATAGCGCCTTCGGGCGGGCGCTGCCCTAGCGCATCGTCGCGAGTTCGACCGCACGTCCACGCGTGCCGACAATCTTCACCTCGTCCTTGCCGCAAGTGAAGCTGCGGGCGAAATCGTCGGCCGCCTTGCGCGCGAGCTCATTGGCGGTGGGGTTGGCGATGGCATCGACATAGGCGACGTGGCAGACCGGCCCCGGCGGCAGCCGCGTCACGACGAGCATGGCCTTGGTGTTCGGCCGTCCCTGCTTGTCGGGATCGGTGCTATCCGCGATGTGCCAGCGCTGGATCATGGCAAACGGCTTGGTGCCCGCGCGACGCCATTCGACGGTGGCCTCCGATGAATTGAATGGCGCGAACCAGACCTTCGCCGCCGGTTCCTCCGCTGCGGCCTTGCGATTGCGGCCGACCGAGACGATTTCGCGCAGATCGTCCTCGGCGATCAGCACGATCAGGCCGTCTTTTCCCGGGCAGACCCGCGTGGTGCTGCCGTCGAGCTCGCTGGGCTTGCCGATCTGGCGGCAGGCTTTTGGCGCTGTGGAGGAATAGGTGCTGCCCATGGATTGGGCGGCGACGTGACCCGCGCTCAGGCAAGTCAGCAGCACGGTCAGACAAAGGAACGCGATACGCCTCATGACGACGCCTTGATACAGAGGGAACTCCCTCCTTCAGACGTCTTCACTGTGGGCAAGGTTCAAACAGAGGCGGGATGTACCTGACAGCGGCGCGGAATCGTTCTAGAAGGGCGCCTTCCGCTGCGCCTACCGCGCTTCGTCCGCGACATATCTCATTCGATCATGCCAGCCATCGCTTCCAGCAAATCCTATCGCGTCGGCCGTTCCAAGACCGGACTTGGCCTCTTCGCTACCATGCCGATCAAGAAGGGGACCCGGATCATCCGTTATTTCGGACCGATCCTGGACTCCAGAATTCCCGCGCATGACGAGATCGAGAACAAATATTTGTTCGAGCTCAACAACCGCTGGACCATCGACGGGTCGGTGCGCAAGAACCTCGCCCGCTACATCAACCATTCCTGCCGCCCCAACGCCGAGTCCGACGTCCGGCCGCGCGAGCGCAAGGTCTTCATCCGCGCCATCAGGAACATCGAGCCGGGCGACGAGATCAACTACGATTACGGCACCGACTACTTCAAAGCCTATCTGAAGCCGATCGGCTGCAAATGCCCTTCCTGCGAGGCCAAGCGCAAGAAGCTGCGTGCCGAGGCCCGCGCCGAACGCACCAAGGTGAAGGCGCGCACGGAAGCCAAGGCCAAGAAGGCGGGCGCGAAGGCCGGCAAGAAGAAGCTCAACGGCCATGCCGTTGGCAAGAAGAACGGTCGCGCGCGAGCATAGCCATTAGCCGCGGTGTCATGCCCCGCGAAAGCGGGGCATCCAGTACGCCGCAGCCCATCCGCATCCGTCTACTGTCTCGGAATACTGGGTCGCCCGGTCGAGCCGGGCGACGACAGCGAGTGACGTGGTCTCACACCGCCACCACATTCCCGCTCTTCCGCAATCCCACATATTGCAGCTCGGCAAACACGCCGGTCGCAATCGCCTGCGCGACGACCATAAGCTCGCCGCCGAGGTTCGGCGACACCGCGCCCGAGAACAGCAGCGCGATGCTGCCGACCGTCCAGGCCGCGTTGCCGACCACGACCAGCAGCACGAGCGGCCTCGCCACAGAGGCACGCGAGGCAAGCCAGCCGACCAGCGCGGTGTAGGCGATCAGGAACAGGCCGGTCTCGCGCAGCAGCGCTTCAGGCAGGTTGAACAGCGATGCGAACGCGCCGGCGCCGAAGGTGAAGCCGAGGGCGGCGACGCCGCTGAAGATGGCGTCGGCGAGAAGCGCGCGGCGCAGGAAGGTGGATGCGTCGATCATCGTGGTCTCCATGGTTGGGTTGGGCTTGGGGGTGAATTCAGTGCCGTCCGCGCCACCAGGCGCGGAGCAGGCGGGCGAGGCGGAACGGGCAGAGGCTCTTGCCGACGCCGTGCTCGAAGGCTGTGACCTGCGCGACGACATAGTGGCCGGTCGAATGCACCAGGGGCTCGGGCATGTTGAGGCTGCGTGCCAGCATGCGGGTCGCGAGCGTCACGGCCCAGGGAACAAGGTGGTCTGCGATGGTCCGGTAGAGCAGCAGCGCGATCATGGTCATCTCCTGTTGCGACCGAAGATGCGCCGTGGCGGGGACCAATTCGATTACCTCGCGGGTAAAGAATGCGCCCGTTCGCGATACTCCTAAGGTGTTCGATGCTGTTCGCGAGGTGCGCGCAGGCTGGTCATCGTGCGCAGTCCCGAGACCATCGCTCTACTAGAAAGATGGGCCGGTTATTTGAAGAAGCGTTTCGGCAGGCTCTACCGGCCAGACATCACGCGCCCTAACGGGCGTGGCAGTTGGTTGAGCGTGTGCCGCTTGCCAAGCGATGCTCTTGTTGCGCAGGAGCTGCAATCGAAAATTTGGAAGGCTGTAGACGCGTGGGTGACGGTGGGCGGGGCAACTATCTGCAGAATGATCGGCTAAGGAATGATCGCTCTCAGCCTCCTGCGATCGCGCGATGGACGAGCGCGATGACCTCGTCAGCATCCTGTTCGGTGCTGTCAAAGCGAGCCACAAACCGGATTACGTCCTGGCCCCGTCGCGCGAATTGCAGCCCGCTCGCTGCAAGACGGTTGATGGCCAAAGCGGGCAGGTTGATGAAAACCAGATTGGCTTCCACTGGCGCAATGAGCTGAACGTCGGGCAGCGCAGCGAGACCCGCTCCAAGACGCGCGGCCACGGCATTGGCCTTCGCCGCGAGCCGCAGATAAAGCCGATCCTCGATGTAGGCGAGCAGCTGTGCCGACGCGAAGCGCATCTTCGAGGAGGTCTGGCCGGCGCGGCGAAGCCGATAGGACAGGGATTCGACGAGATCCTGGTCGAACACCACGATCGCATCCGCCGACATTGCCCCGTTCTTCGTCGCCCCGAAGGACAGGATGTCGACGCCGGCGCGCCATGTCATGTCGGCCGGGCTGCAATCGAGCCGCGCCAGCGCGTTGGCGAACCGGGCGCCATCCATGTGCAGCGACAGATTCCTGTCGTGGGCGATTGCTCCGATTTCGGCGATCTCGGCGAGGGGATAGATTGTTCCATATTCGCTGGCCTGAGTGATCGACACCGCATCGGGCTGGGAGCGATTGCGGACTCCCCAAGCCGCCTGGCCCAGCGCCTGGCGCAGGCTCGACGGCTCGATCCGAAAGTTTCGGCCGGACATGGCGACGAGCTTCGCGCCGCCTGTGAAGGCTTCGGTCGCGCCGCCTTCCGCGGTGTGGATATGCGCCTCTTCGTGACAATAGATGGCGCCATAGGGCCGCGCGCAGCTCGCGAGTGACAAGGCGTTGGCCGCCGTACCGGTCGAGACCGGGAACAAGGTGACCGCGGTCTCGAACAGCTCCGAGAAGCGCGCATTCAACAATCTTGAATAATCGTCGTCGCCATAGGCGGCGGCCGGGCCGCGATTGGCCTCGGCGATCGCTCGCAGAATCTCGGGGCTGACCGGCGCGACATTGTCGCTGCGGAAATTCGGGAGCGTCGGGGCTGCTTCGTTCATACCGTCCTGTCCTGCCGTCATATCACGGTTGATTCCTGCTTGTTGATGCGCCGATTGATCAGGAGCAACGGGATTGCGGTGACGAGGATAAGCACCGCGGCCGCGGCGGCCGCCAGACCCGCGCCGGTGCCCTCGATGGCATGGTACATCACGACGGTCGTGGTGACCCAGCCGCTCGCATAGAGCACAATGGTCGCGCTCAACTCGGATGCCGCGGTGATCCAGACCAGCACCAGCCCGCCGACAAGGCCGCTGGCCATCAACGGTACGGTCAGGGTCGCGAAGGTTTTGCTTGGCGAGACCCCGAGATTGATCGAGGCTTCCTCGAGCGAGGGATCGAGCTGGTGCACGATCGCCGAGGACGACCGGATCGCGAAGGGGAGCTTGCGGACGACATAGGCGATGACCAGGATCAGCCAGCCGCCGGTCAGAATCAAGGGACCGCTGTTGAACGCGATGATGAGCCCGATCGCCAGGATCGTGCCCGAGACCGCAAACGGCACCATGCCGACGAAATCTAGCAATCCCGACAGGCGCGAGCGGTGCCGGGCCACGACATAGCCGATCGGAGCGCCGATCAGCATGGTGACGACGGCCGCGATGCTGGCGAGCGTCAGCGTGTTGAGCAGCGGCCGATAGGAGCCCGACAATAGGGTGGCGTAATTGCCCAATCCGAACTCCCAGGTCAGGACAGGGCCGCGAAAGCGCAGGAGGGAGATCATCAACACGGCCGCGAACGGCAGCAGCGAGGCAATCACAATGCCCCAACTCACGATCGTGGCCGTGAGCCGCAGTCCCGGCGTCAGAGGCAGCTTCGCGGGCGCGCTGCGGGCATTGGTCGAAAACCGGCGCTTGCCGAGGTAGTGCCGCTGAACGAGCAGCGCGATCGCCGTGCAGGCGATCAGGAGCACGCTGAGTGCGCCCGCCGCGGCCGGGTTGGCATCGGATTCGCCGGCGAACAGCTTGAAGATGTCGACGGCCAGGAACGGCCGGTCCTCAGCCAGCACCGCTGGCACGCCGAAATTCTCCAGTGCCTCAATGAACACCAATAGTCCGCCGGCAAGGATCGCCGGCATCACGATGGGCAGCAGCACGGTGCGGATCACATAGGGCCGTGAGCCGCCGAGATTGCGGGCTGCCTCCTCCATCGAGGCGTCGACTGCCTGGAATCCGGCCAGCACTGGCATGACGACGTATGGATAGAGCGTCAACGTGAACACGATGACGATGCCGGGCACGCCGTAGATCGATCCGATCGGGATGCCGATCCCGCGCAGAGCGGTGGTGACGACGCCGGCATGGCCGAACAGCAGCACGAGGGCGTAGGCGCTGACGAACGAGGGCAGGACCAGCGGCAAGGACGCAAGCGTCAGCAGCAGCGCGCGGCCCGGTATGTCGATCCGGGCAAGACAGAAGGCGAGCGGGATGCCGATCGCGCATGCGAAGGCCGTCGCGAGCGCGGCGCAGAGCAGACTGTTGCCGATGCTGCCGAGATAGTAGCGGCTCTTCACAATCGCCGCATAGTTCCCAAGTGTCAGGCCGCCCGTGCCGTCGATCCGAAAGCTTGCATCCAGGACGAGCGCTAGCGGGTAGAGCAGAAACACCGCGAGCAGCACCAACGCCGCCAGCGTCACGATGGTGGCGAAGCGTTTCATGGCGCTGGATACGCCGTGATCTGGGCAGGGTCGTAGGCAAGGGTGAGCGGCGCGCCGGGCAAGAGATCGAGCGCTTGGCCGCCGAGCGCCGAGATCCGAATCTGAGTGCCGTCCGGCAGGGTTGCGTGGAGGCGTTGTACCGGGCCGAGAAATTCACGCAGCGCCAGACGCGCATGCACAAGCGAGCCACCGGAACCGTCTCGCAGCTGCAGGGCCTCCGGCCTGACCGACAGTAACACCGGCGCGCCGGGCGCTGCGACCTCGCCTCTGACCGTGAATTCCGTTCCGGCTGCTGCGACAGGAGTGTTACGGCCGTCGAAAGCTCCCGCGATGCCCGGCACCATATTGGTCGAGCCGAGGAATTCGGCGACGAAGGCAGTCTGCGGCATCCGATAGATGCGCTCCGGCGTGTCAACTTGCTCGATCTTGCCGTGACGCAAGACGGCGATGCGGTCGGAGATGGCGAGCGCCTCCTCCTGATCATGCGTCACGTAGATCGCAGTCAGGCCGAGCGCCTGCTGCAGCTGCCGGACCTCGATCCGCATTTCGGTACGCAACTGCGCGTCGAGGTTGGACAGCGGCTCGTCGAACAGGAGCACGGCGGGCTCGATCACGAGCGCGCGGGCGATTGCCACGCGTTGCAGCTGACCGCCGGAGAGCTGGTGTGGTGACCGCGGACCGTAACCTGCAAGGCGCACCCGCTCGAGCGCCTTGTCGACGCGCGATGCGATCTCGGCAGCCGGAACCTTCCTGGCCTTCAGCCCGTAGGCCACGTTTTCGGCGACGGTGTGGTTCGGGAAGATCGCGTAGTTCTGAAACACCATGCCGGTGTCGCGGCGATGCGCGGGCAGAGCATCGATGCGCCGGCCGTCGAAGCAAATGGAGCCGGATTCGACGTCGATGAAGCCTGCGATCATGCGCAGCAACGTCGTCTTCCCGCAGCCTGACGGCCCAAGCAGCGTGAACAGCTCGCCATGCTTGATGTCGAGCGAGATGTCGTCCACGGCCCGCACCGCGCCGAAGGTGCGGGTCAGGTTTTCAATCCGGATCGCGGTCATCGGATCAGCGCGTGTTCTGGATCGTGGTCTTCAGCCGCGCGAGGGTGTCGCGACGGGCCGCTTCCCATTTGGTGTCGTCATAGGGCAGCACCTTGACCGCCGAGAACGGCAGCATCCCCGGTGCGACTGCCTCGAGCTCGATATCCTGACGGGCAGGGCGCCGGAACGTCGCCTTCAGCAACATCTCCTGGACTTCCTTGCTGGCCAGATAGTCGACCAGCCGTTTGGCAGGCTCGGGGTTCGGTCCGCCTTTCAGGATGGCCGCGCCCTCGACGCCCGCATAGGTGCCCTCGGCCGGATAGGCGACGCTCACCGGCGCACCGTTATGGACCCACAGGAAGCCGGCATATTCGAGCGTGATGCCAAGCGGATATTCGCCGCTGCCGATCCCGTCGAAGACCTGGGTCGAGCGGTTGAGCACTTTCGCATTCGCAAGCAGCCCGTCCATCTTGGTCCAGGCTGCGTCGTCCGCGCCCCACAGCGAGAGAAGCGTGGTCGCGGCCGCATATGAGAATCCGGAATTGGCAGGGTCGGTAAAGGCGAGCTTGCCTTTCCATTTCGGATCGAGGAGGTCTGCCCAGGCTTTGGGCCCGCTGGCCTTGTCGATCGCCTTGGTGTTCTGGCCGATCACAACGACCTGGATGTTGGTGCCCAGCCAAAGGTCGTTTGGATCGCGAAATTGCGCCGGCACGGCTTCGCGGCCCTTCGCCGCGTAAGCCTGAAGGTGCGGGCTCGCCAGCCGCAGCAGCGTCGCACTGACG
This sequence comes from Bradyrhizobium sp. S3.7.6, assembly GCF_054061875.1. Taxonomy (NCBI): domain Bacteria; kingdom Pseudomonadati; phylum Pseudomonadota; class Alphaproteobacteria; order Hyphomicrobiales; family Nitrobacteraceae; genus Bradyrhizobium; species Bradyrhizobium sp. S3.7.6. The sequence continues at coordinate 3,730,913 of NZ_JBSSEQ010000001.1, forward strand.
CCCCAGATCACGTCGCCCTGCGGATTGGCGGCCTCGGACGCGACGCGGCGCACCAGCACGCCTGATCCGGTCGAGACCACGTCGACCTTGATTCCGGTCGCCTTGGCGAAGCCTTCGGCGACAAGCTTGTTCACGGTGTCGTCGTTGGCCGAATAGAGCACGACGCTCTGCTGGGCCGAGGCCAGCCCGGCCGCGAACAGCGATGCCGCGAGCGTCACGACTCGGGCGAGGATGGAGGCAGGAGATCTCATCGTGGTTCGCCCTCGTGGTTTCAGCGATTGCTCATGCGGTTGCGGCGAGGTACTCGGTGGCCGCCTTGAGCCCGGCGCCGGGTTCGATCGGCAGGCCGAACTTCGTGAGTGCGTCCTCGAGATGCAGAAGGTCGGTCAGAATGGTCCCCGCGCTCAAAGCACCCATCGTGCCAAACCGGATGACACGCCCGGAGAGACGGTTGCGGGCGCCTGCGATCACCGTGCGGTGATCCTGGTAGAGCTGCCGCACGATGGCTCCGCCTTCGAGCCCGTCGGGGACTTTGAAAACCACGACCGTGTTCGAGCGTGGCTCATCGCGGCAAAAATCTGCGAGTCCGAGCGCCGCGCCGCCGGCGCGCAACGCGGCGGAGAGCTTCTTGTGGCGCGCGAGCACGTTGGCGAAGCCTTCCTCGTGCATCATCGTCAAGGCCTCACGCAGGCCATAGATGAGGCTCACCGGTGCCGTGAACGCGGTCTCGTTCTGCTCCGCGGATTTCAGCGCGCGACGGAAATCCCAATAGAAGGCCGATCGCTGCTCGTCCTGCCCGATCACGCGCCACGCCTTGGCGCTGACGCTGGCAAGTGCGAGGCCGGGCGGGCACATCAAGGCCTTTTGCGAGGCCGAGACGACGATGTCGACGCCCCATTCGTCCTGCCGCATCGCGATGCCGCCGAGACCGCTGACGGAATCTGCGATGAGCAGCGTTGGCCGGTCGCGCACGAGTGCGCCAAGCGCCGCGAGATCGGCCACGATCCCGGTCGAGCTCTCATTGTGCACGACGACGACGGCGCGATAGGGGTGCTCGCGCAACCGAGCCTCCACCGCGGCGACATCGATCGCCTGGCCCCATTCGATCGCGACCGTGTCGACGGTGATGTTCATGGCCTTGGCGATCGTGGTGAAACGCTCACCGAACTGACCATGCTCGACTACGAGGATCCGATGGCCCGGTCCGGCCGCGTTGACGAGCGCAGCCTCCATAACGCCGGTTCCGGAGCTCGCAAAGAACAGGATGCGGTTCGTCGTGCCTAAAATCGGGCGGATCATCTCCTCCGCCTCGCCGATTGCAGTCCGGCATTCGGGTCCGCGATGGTTGACCATCACCCGAGCCATCGCCTGCCGCACCCGCTCGGGCACTTCGGTTGGACCGGGAAGCCGAAGACGGTATCCCGTCGAGGCAATGGCGCTCGGAGTGTCTGTGGTCGTCATAGCTTGAAGTCACCGTTTTGACGCATGTAGGGAACGAGGCCGCCCGCGCGCAGGATAGCCAGCATGATCGGCGGCAGCGGCTCCGGGCTGAGGGTCTCACCGCTGCGTTCGTTGCGGATCGCGCCGGTGCCGTCGGAGATCAGGATGTCGCCCTCACGAATCCCGCCGGTTTCGCAGACAAGCGGCAGCAGGCCGTTGTTGATCGCGTTGCGGTAGTAGGTGCGCGAGAAGCTTCGCGCCAGCACCGCAGGAATGCCGGCCCCGAGCACGGTCGTGACGGCAACCTCCATCGCCGAGCCGCAACCGAAATTCTTGCCCGCCACCAGGATGTCTCCCGGTTGCACAGAAGCTGCAAAGGTCGGATCGATATGCTCGAACAGGAATTGCCTGAGAACGGCGGGGGCGAGGCTCTCCCGCTTGCGGGTCGAGCTGATGATCGAGTCGGTATTGACGTCGTCGCCGACAAGTCGCGCGCGTCCTCGCAGGGCTGTCATCGCGACACCTCGCGAGGATCGGTCACGACACCGCGGGTCGCGGCGGCTGCGCAAGCTGCCGGGGAGGCGAGGTAGATCGATGCCTTGGCGTTGCCCATGCGGCCCTTGAAGTTCCGGTTGGCGGTCGAGATCACCGAAACCCCGTCGCCGGGGATCACCCCACAGGTCCCGCAGCAGGAGCCGCAGCCCGGCTCGACCACGGTGGCGCCGAAGCCGACCAGGGCGTCGAGCGTGCCATCGGCCGTCATGGCGTCGCGGACCTCGCGCGATGCCGGCGTGACCACGAGCTGCACGCCGGGCGCGACGCCTCCACCCGCCTCGAGCACGGCGAGGGCCTGATGGAAGTCGCGTAACCTGCCGCCGGTGCAGGTGCCGAGATAGACCATCTGTACCGGCGTGCCGGCCGCATCCTCGAGCGCCACGACCTGATCCACCAGATGCGGCAACGCGATCCGCGGCGTGAGGGCGTCGAGCGCGATCTCCACGGTCCGGCTGTAGTGCGCATCCGGATCCGCTGCGATCGGTTCGAAAGCCTGGCCGGTGCGGCCCTGCAGATAGGCGACGGTTTCAGCATCGGCCGGGAAAATGCCGGTCTTCGCGCCCATCTCGACCGCAAGATTGCTCAGGACGAGGCGGTCCTCCAGCGCGAGGGTGGCGACACCCGGTCCTGCGAATTCGAGTGCCTGATAGGCGGCACCGTCAGCGCCGAGCATGCCCGCGAGGGCCAGTGCGATATCCTTCGCATAGACGCCGTTCGGCAGTTGTCCGGTCAGGACGACGCGGATCGAATCCGGCACGCGCAGCCAGATCCGGCCACACAGCATGACCGCGGCGAGATCGGACGAGCCTATCCCGGTCGCAAAGCAATTCAGTGCCCCGTATGTCACGGCATGGCTGTCGGCTCCGACGACCAGACCACCCGGCAGAGCGCGGCCCGTCTCCACGATGAGCTGGTGACCGATTCCTTCACCGGCTTCATGCAGCGTGACGCTGAACCGCCTGGCGAAGTCCCGCATCACGCGGTGCAGCTCGATCGTCTGCGGGCTTGTCGGCGGCACGTAATGGTCGAGAGCAAAGACCAATCGGGCGGCATCGCGCACGTTCTCTCCGCCCATCGCCTTGAAATAGTCGAGCGCCATCGGGACCGAACCGTCGGTGCCGAGCGCGCAATCGACCTCGCAGACCACGAGGTCCCCGGCGTGCGCATCCTGCCCGGATTTTCGAGCGAGGATCTTCTCGGAGATCGTACGCCCGGCCATCGCTAGACCTCTGGCATCTCGCAGCCGAGACGTCGGAGGGAGGCGTCGACCCAGCTACGATCGAGGGTACCGGCTTCGATCGCCGCCATTTGCTTGGTCTCGGCAGACTGCTTGGCTTCGGCTGCCTCGATCACCGCTCGGCAATCGTCGATGGCGACGGCTAGCACGCCGTCGTCGTCGCCCAGCACCAAATCGCCGGACTGGATGACCAAGCCGCCGATCGCGATCGGTCCGTTGATCTCGCCCGGACCGTCCTTGTACGGACCGCGATGGGTGACACCCGCCGCGAAAACGGGAAGCGGGTTTGCCCGGATCGCAGCGGCATCGCGGATCGCGCCATGGATAACGATGCCGGCGACGCCGCGCCGGGCGGCCTGCGCGAGCATCATCTCGCCGAAGATTGCGTTGCTGAGGTCGCCGCCCGCATCGACCACGATGACGTCGCCGGCAACCGCGATGTCGAGCGCTTTGTGGACCATCAGATTGTCGCCGGGGCGCGTCTTCACGGTCAAAGCGGGACCGGCCATGCCGCCAGCCGCATGCATCGGCCGGAGCGTGGCGCCGCCCGCGGCCATGCGCGACATCACATCGCTGATGTTGGCGACCGGAAGGGCGCGAGCCCGTTCGACCCATTCGCCTGCGACAACACGCTTGCGGGAAAGGATCCTGAACCCTACGGCCATATCAACCCCATTGAAAATGGAACGCCGTTACGCATAGTGTAACGGTGACGAGCCGAGGTCAACCGAAAATCGGCAGGACAGGGATTTTCGATGCCCAAGACGCAAGGGGTCGCCGCCGTGCAACGGGCGTTGGCGATCCTGGATACCTTCGCTGGAGCCGGGTCGCGCAGCCTGGCCGACATCGCCAAGATCACGGGCTTGGCGAAACCGACCGTGATGCGCTCGCTGGTGTCGCTGGATGAAGCCGGCTACGTCGTCCGCCTCAGCGACGGCCGCTACGCGCTCGGCGCAAAGACATTCCAGCTCGGCATCACCTATCGGGCCAATTTCAATCTCGAACAGCATGTGCTGCCGGTCCTTCAGCGGCTAAGCCAGGAGACGTTGGAGAGCAGTGCGTTCCACGTGCGTGAACGCGATAGCCGGCTCTGTCTGTTTCGGGTGGATTCGCCGCAGCTCGTGCGCGACGTCGCGCGGCCCACAAATCTCGCGCCACTCGATTTGACCTCGACGGGACAAGTGCTGCGGACGGCGCGCTGGGCAGACCGCACGGATGGCGGCGTGCAGGTCTTCGTCAGTTCCGGAATCTACGACGCTGTGACGGCCTCCCTCTCCACCGCCGTTTTCGGCCACGACGGAGCGCTGGTGGGCGCCATGACCGTGAGCGGCCCAATCGAACGCATCCGTCAGGCCGACCTCCAGGCGCTGGCGTCCCGGCTCACCGACGCCTCGTATCGGCTCTCACTTGTGCTCGGCGCGCCATTGCCCCGCGATGTCGGCGCGCCGCGGATCGTCAGTCTGCCGTCGGCCGAAACAGGCTCTCCCTAACGCCGCCCCGTTCGGGGCAGGGCACTATTTCGACCGGCAAGCTCGTGAATAGACTCCACTCAGGTCTTGTACAGACTGTAGAGACTGGACTCAAAGCTCGCTTCCGCAACTCTGAACCCGGTCACGATGTCCTCGCGAAACTTGGGCCATTCGGCGTAGATCAGCCTACGCCCCACCATTGCCGGTTGGTCAGGCGAAGTGCGGTGAGGAATACACACGTATGGAAGTGAGCTAGCCGGTTGCGCGCGGGAGCATGCCCTTGGCGGTAATCTCCGCCGAAAGCTCTTCGATCGTCTTGCGTTGTTCCATGGCGGCTTTGCGGATCAGCGCAAAGGCGGCTGGTTCTGCGAGCGCGTGCGAGTGCATCACCTGGAGAACGGCGGCGAGCACGACGCGACGCGACCGAAGACGCTGCTCGAGCTTGACCACCTGCTGCTTCAATTCGCTGGTGCGTTCGCTTCGCTCGATTGCCATGACGAGCGCCGCGTAGATGCCGGCCGAGCGCAACGGCTTGACCAGGAACGAGGCCGGATCGAGCTCGAATACTAGCTTCAGCCGGCTCGGCGTTTCGGTGCCGAGCAGGGCGATCACCGGGCAGCGTCCCAGGAACGCGCGTCGTGCCGGTTGCGTCAAAGGCAGGAACTCGTCATCGATCAACGCCAGATCCGGCGCGAAGTCGATCGCCTCTGTCGGCTCCCACGCGATGCTGTCGACCCCAAGACGCTCGAACTGGCGTCGCACGATGGTTGCGTCGCGTTCGTCCTTGATGGCGACGATTGCCTTACGCCCGCGCAGCGAAAATGAAGACGGTCTGCTCATTTTACAACCCGCAAATGCGGCGCATTCGGCAATGCGCCGCCCGCCGAGGTCTCCCTCGAAGGGCTGACGGCAACGTCGAGCTGCGTCAGGTAAGGATCAGGCTTAACAGGCGCGTCGGCTTCCCAGAAGATATCAAACTGTCCTCGCGGATTGGAAACGGCAAGCCGCGGTGTAAGGACGCAATGATTGTTGCCGCCGTCGATCCAGACCGGTCCTTGCGGCGAATTGTAGCGATGGCCGGCCGCGGCGCGCCGCACCTCGGCGATACTCGATGTGCCAGCGCGCTGCAACGCGCGCGCCAGCAGATAGACGGCGACATAGGCGGACTGCCCGTCGACCGAGGGGCTGCTGTCGTCGCCATAGCGCGCCTTCCAGCGTGCAACGAATGCGCGGTTCTCCGGCAGGCGAATGCTCTCGAAATAGGCCGATGACGTGATGCAGCCGGCCGACGCCGGTCCGACGATCGACAGTTCCGGTTCGCACAGGCTGCAGCTCAGCATCGGAATCTCGAGCCCGGCGGCCTTGGTGCCGGCGTGGAAGGCGCGAATGAAGTCGTAGCTCGAGCTTCCGACCAACGTGTTGAAGACGATCGGCGGCTTGCGGCGGACGATCTCGTCGACGATGTGCCCGACGGCGCTTTCGCCGAGTTCGAGTAGCCGTTCGGCCAGGATGTGGCCGTCTGCCGCGCTGACCAACTCCCGGGTGACGCGATTGGTCTCCCATGTCCAAACGTAGTTGGAGCCGACGCAGAAGATCTCCCGTGACAGATTGTCGAGCACGTACCGGACGAGCGGCAGGACGTTGTGATTGGGCGAGGCGCCGACATAAATGACGTTGTCGGAGCACTCGAAGCCCTCGTAGCGCGCAGGATACCAGAGCAGGCGATCGGTGCGCTCCACGATCGGCAGAACTTGTTTGCGCGACGCCGACGTGTAGCAGCCGATGATGTGCTCGACGCCGACATTGCGGATGAGATCGTCGCAGACCGTATGGTATTCGGAGATGATGCCGCGAGGATCGCGGATATGAGCGGCAATCGAGAAGCCGAACTCCGTCTGGTTGTTGATCTCGTCGACCGCCATCATCGCGCTCTTGAGGATCTCGCGGCCCATAGCCTGATATGGCCCGGACTGCGAGCAGATGATGCCAACGGGAACAGACGGTTTTGTCATTGACGACTTTCGGTAGTGCAACGCGAAGATGAAATCATCATCGGCGATGACAGTGCAAGTGGCTTGCCGTTTTGCTGCGCAGCACTATCGAAATTTAGGCAGAGAGCATCGTTGACAATGCGATGGGCAGTTACTTAGACTTTTCTCCTACAGGGCTACCTGTCGAACCTCGCGTGCGCCGATCTGGCCGATGACGTCCAGCTCCTTGCACTAAGTGCTTCGTTCGATTGCGGCCCCTAAGCGACAGATCATAGCCGCGGCATTTGAGCCATTCGTCGCCTCATTCGGGAGGGACGGGTGGCTTTTTTCGTTTGCCGCCAAGGAAGCTGGCGATGCGTCCGCGTCGCCAGAACGGTGACGCATGCGCGGAGACGACCGCGCGTCACATCGAGTGTGAGGATGAAGAACGATGGCGGCAACAGATCTCCACTATCTCGGACTCGTCGACGTCGGGCGGAAGATCCAGGCGAAGGAGCTGTCGCCGGTCGAAGCGACCAAAGCGATGCTCGGGCGGATCGAGAAGCTCGACGGCAAGCTCAAGAGTTTTGCTTATGTGATGGCTGACTCGGCGCTCGCGGACGCTGCCACGGCCGAGAAGGAGATCGCTTCCGGCAAGATCAAGGGGCCGCTGCATGGTGTGCCAGTGGCGGTCAAGGATCTCTGCTGGGCCAAGGGCGCGCCGGCGGCCCATGGCATGACCATTCATCGAGATTTCCGTCCCTCCGAAGATGCAACGGTAGTTGCGCGGTTGAAGGATGCCGGCGCCATCATCCTCGGCAAGCTGCAGCAAACCGAGGGCGCCTACGCCGATCATCACCCGAAGATCGACCCACCGAAGAACCCGTGGAACGCGGATCTCTGGCCCGGCGCATCCTCGAGCGGCTCCGGCGTCGCTACCGCGGCGGGCCTCTGCTTCGGCTCGCTCGGCACCGATACGGGCGGATCAATCCGTTTTCCGTCCGCGGCTAACGGCGTCACCGGGCTCAAGCCGACCTGGGGACGCGTCAGCCGGTACGGCGCATTCGAGCTTGCGGCGACGCTGGATCATATCGGCCCGATGGCAAGGAGCGCGGTCGATTGCGGCGCCATCCTCGGCGTGATCGCGGGTCAGGACCCCAAGGACACGACGTCGGTTCCGCTGCCCGTGCCTGACTATCTCGCCAGTTTGTCCGGCGACCTTCGCGGCGTGACGATCGGCGTCGACCGGCGCTGGACCAGCGAAGGCACCGATGGCGATGCGGCCAAGGTGTTGACCGAGGGTCTGCGTGTAGCGGCCGATCTCGGCGCGAAGATCAAGGAGATCACGTTCCCCGATCCCAAGGCGGTCATCGACGACTGGTTCCCGCTCTGCGGCATCGAGGTCGCCGTCGCGCACGAGGACACCTATCCCGCGCGCAAGGACGAGTACGGCCCGGCACTCGCTGGCCTGCTCGATCTCGGCCGGCAACAGTCCGGCATGGACTATCAGAAGATCGTGCTCCGGCGCGAAGCGTTTCGTGGCGCCGTCCGCCTTCTGTTCGAATCGGTCGATCTCCTCGCAGTGCCGGCCCAGGCATTCGCCGCGCCGACCCTAGCCAAGATGGCGTCGCTCGGCGAGGACGCCTCGCTGATCGCAGGCCTGCTTCGCTTCACATGCCCGTTCGACATGACGGGAAGCCCGACCGTGACGCTACCCGGCGGCTTCGCCGCGAATGGCGGTCCGGTTGGCTTCCAGTTCGTCGGTCGTCATTTCGATGAGGCCGGCCTCGTTCGCGCGGGCGATGCGTTCCAGCGCGTTACCGACTGGCACAAGCGTCATCCCGGGATCTGAGTTGAGGAGCCAATCATATGCCCGCAGAAGACTGGGTGAAGAATTCCATCATGGCCAAGCGTGCGGTCGCCAAAGGCGCGACCGGGGCGACGCATAGCCTGACGATCGAAGAGCAGGGCGGCTTCCACTACGTCTACGGTCCCTATGCAAAGCCGACCCTGTCGATCGACCCCGGCGGAGTGGTGGTTGTCGAGACGGAGGATGCGTTCGGCGGTGTGCTCACCAGCGAGAGCGACAGCCCCACCGCCAAACTGAACTTTCCCTATCTCAACCCGCAATGCGGGCCGATCGCCGTCAAGGGCGCCAAGAAGGGCGATTGCCTCGCGATCTACATCCGCGACGTCGAGACGCGGGGTGAACAGCCGGCCGGTACGACCTGCATCATTCCGGAATTCGGCGGGTTGGTCGGAACAAGCTCGACGGCGCTGCTCAATCCGCCCCTGCCGGAGCGCGTGAAGAAGCTGCATGTCGACAGGAACGGCATACGCTGGAACGACAAGATCACGCTGCCCTACGAGCCGTTCATCGGCACCATCGGCGTCTCGCCGGAGATCGAGGCGATCTCGTCGCTGCAGCCTGACTACCACGGCGGCAACATGGATCTGCCCGACGTCGCGCCTGGCGCGATCATCTACTTCCCGGTGCATACCGACGGCGGGATGCTCTACGTCGGCGACTGCCATGCGACGCAAGGCGACGGTGAGCTCTCCGGCGTGGCGCTCGAGCAGCGCGCGACCGTCACGCTGCAGGTCGACCTGATCAAGAACTGGAGCTTTGCCTGGCCGCGGCTCGAGACCAAGGACTTCATCATGACGATCGGCAGCGCCCGCCCACTCGAAGACGCGGCCCGTATCGCCTATCGCGAGCTCGTGCGGTGGATGGCGGCCGATTACGGCTTCGACGAGATCGACGCCTACATGCTGCTCAGCCAGGCCGGCCGCATGCGCCTCGGCAACATGGTCGACCCAAAATACACGATGGGCGCATCGATCCTGAAGAATTACCTCAAGCCATGACATTCAGCCGCTTTCAGAAACAGGGGATATCACGATGAATTCGGGACGTAAGCTCGGAATGGTCTTGCTCGGCGCTATGCTCGGTACAGCGGCGGGGGTGAGTGTTGCTCGGGCGGCGGAACCGCCATTGAAGGTGGGCCTGCTCGAGGACGTGTCAGGCGACCTCGCCTTCATGGGCATGCCGAAGCTGCACGGCTCTCAGCTGGCCGTCGAGGAGATCAACAAGAGCGGCGGTATCCTTGGTCGGCAGATCGAGTTGATTCACCTCGATCCGCAGGGCGACAACGCGCGCTATCAGGAGTTCGGCCGTCGACTGCTCAACCGCGACAAGGTCGACGTGCTGATCGGCGGCATCACCTCGGCCTCGCGCGAGGCGCTGCGTCCCATCGTCGATCGTACCTCGACACCTTATTTCTACACCAACCAGTATGAAGGCGGCGTCTGCGACGCCAGCATGATCAGCATGGGCGCGGTGCCGGAGCAGCAATTCTCGACGCTGATTCCATGGATGGTCGAGAAGTTCGGCAAGAAGGTCTATGTCATCGCCGCCGATTACAATTTCGGTCAGATTTCGGCGGAGTGGAACCGCAAGATCATGAAGGATCTCGGCGGCGAGGTCGTCGGCGAGGAGTTCATTCCGCTCGGCGTGTCGCAGTTCGCGCAGACCATCCAGAATATCCAGAAGGCGAAGCCGGATTGGCTGCTTACGATCAATGTCGGCGCTGCCCAGGATTCATTCTTCGAGCAGGCGGCTGCGGCCAACCTCAATCTGCCGATGGGATCGTCGATCAAGGTCATGCTCGGCTTCGAGCACAAGCGGTTCAAGCCGCCGGCGCTTAACAACATGCATGCGACTGCGAATTGGTTCGAGGAGATCGACACGCCAGAGGCTACCGAGTTCAAGAAGCGCTGGCACGCGAAATTCCCTGACGAGCTCTACATCAACGACATGGGCTACAATGCCTATAATGCGCTCTACATGTACAAGGCGCTGGTCGAGAAGGCGAAGTCGATCAAGCTCGACGACATGCGCAAGGTCATCGCGACCGGCGATGCATGCATCGACGCTCCCGAAGGCAAGGTGTGCATCGATCCGAAGAGCCAGCACACCTCGCACCGCATGCGCCTGATCTCGGTCGGGCCGAAGCATGAGGTGAAGGTCGAGAAGGACTATGGGACGATCCAGCCGTACTGGCTTGGCGAAATCGGTTGCGATCTCACCAAAAAGAACGACAAGGACCAATACACGCCGAGCCATCTCCCGAAGAAGTCGTGACGCCTGACGGGCACGGATTTTGCTCGTATTGAGAGTTGCGTTCTTGGAAAAGGCCGGCGCCGCAACGATGCGGCGCCGGGATCGACAAAGGGACCAAGATGTCGGCTGAAGTATTCTCGGTATTCTATCAGTTCGCCGACGTGTTCGCGTTCCTCATTCTCTCGGCCGCAGGTCTCGCTATCGTGTTCGGCATGATGGGCGTCATCAATATGGCGCATGGCGAGTTCATCATGTGCGGCGCCTATGTCACCGTCGGTCTGGTGAATCTGGGCGTTCCGCTCGCGATTGCCCAGATCCTGGCCGCGCTGACGGCGGGGCTCATCGGTATAGCCGTCGAGTTCCTGATCGTGCGGCGCTTCTACAAGCGGCCGCTGGATTCTCTGCTCGCCACTTGGGGGCTCAGCCTCATCGTGACGCAATCGATGCTCCTGATTGTCGGTTCAGCCGTGCGGGGCATCGGAACGCCCGAAGGAAGCTTCGCAATCGGCGGCTATACGTTTTCGACTTATCGTCTGGTGCTGTTCGGTTGCGCGGTGGCCGTGCTGGGCGGTCTCTACATCGTTTTCATGAAGACGCGCTTTGGTGTGATCGCCCGGGCGACGATGCAGAATGCGGCGATGGCGAAGGCGTTGGGCGCGCGAACGGGCCGAATCTATTCGATCAGCTTCGGGATCGGCACCGGCCTTGCCGGACTTTGCGGGGCGCTCTACGCGCCAACGATGACGCTGATCCCGACCATGGGGGCGACCTTCGTGGTCGAAAGCTTCGTTACGGTCGTAATTGGAGGGGCAAACGTGCTGCTCGGAACAGCGCCGGCCGCTGTGTTCCTGGCGATGATCCGGATGGCGCTGAACGCGAGCTACGGCCAGATCATCGGACAGATTGGCATGCTGGTCGCCGTTATTTTGATCATTCGGGTGTTGCCCGAGGGGCTCTCCAGCGTTCTGGTTCGTCGTGGGCGTTAAAGGGAATTTGTGATGTTCAAGCTGCTGGAAGGTCCGCAGACGCTCGGACGTGGCAAGATCTTCTGGTCCTGCTTCCTTGCAGTGCTCGCGGGCGCACTGACATATCCGCTGTTCGCCGACTCCTATGATGTAGGGAATTTCGCCTATTTCCTGATCTGGATATTCATGGCGCTCGGCCTCTGCCTGATGTGGGGCTATGGCGGGATGCTGTCGTTCGGCCAGACCCTGTTCTTCGGCATCGCCGGTTACGGTTATGGCGTGCTCGCGATTAACATGGGCGGCGGCACCGCAACGATCGCCGCGCTTGCGCTGTCCGTTGTCCTTGCGATGGTGGCGGCCGGCATCCTCGGCTATTTCATGATCTGGGGTGGCATCAACGGCATCTTCTTCGGGATCGTGACGCTGTCTGCGACGCTGGTGCTTGCCTTCTTCCTCGGCCAGACGGCGGGGCCGGAATGGCACATCGGCCCGGCGCGGCTGAATGGCTTCAACGGCATGAAGGGCATGGACCCGCTCGCCGTCGGCGACTTCTATATCGAGGGATCGGCGCTCTACTATGTCATGATCGCACTGATCGTGATCGTCTATCTCGCGTTGCGCATGCTGGTGAATTCGGGGATCGGCAACGTCATCGTGGCGACGCGCGAGAACCCGCAGCGCGCCGAGATGCTGGGTTATGACGTCCGGAAATACCAGCTCCTGACCTTCGTGATCGGCAGCGGCCTCGCAGGGCTGAGTGGTGCGCTGTACACGTCCTGGGGCCAATTCATTACGCCGTCCAGCATCGGCCTGCCTGCGGCGGCGATGCCCATCGTATGGGTGGCTTTCTCCGGACGGAGCGATCTGACCGCAACTCTGGTCGGATCGTTCCTGCTGCTGTTCGGCTTTCAGACCATCACGGTCTACAGCCAGCAGGCAGCACTCGTGCTGATGGGAGCGCTGCTGCTCGCCACGGTGATGCTGGCGCCGCAGGGTTTTGTGCTCGGCATCGGCAAGCTTGCTGCCGACTGGTGGAGCGGGCGTCGGCGGCGCGATGATAGCTCCGTCATGGCGGAGGCTGGTCACTTGCAGTCGGAAGAGACCTGATCATGGCGCTGGTCGAAGTCAAAGGCGTGTCCAAGCGTTTTGGCGGATTGACCGCAGTCTCCGACGTCGACCTCACGGTCAACGCCGGCGAGGTCCACTGCCTGATCGGACCCAATGGCGCCGGCAAGAGCACATTGTTCAAGCTGATCGTGGGTCTCTACCCGCCGAGCCAGGGCAGCATCCTGTTCGATACCGTCGACATCACCAAGGAGCGTCCCTACTCACGCGTGCAGCGAGGCATGAGCATCAAGATGCAGGCTCCGAGCGTGTTCAAGGAGCTGCCGGTTCGGCAAAACATCCAGACTGCGCTCCAGGAACGACTGTCCGGCGCGAAACGCATCGCCGAGGAGGATCGCCTGCTGACTCTGCTCAACCTGGGGCCGGACAGCGATAAGCTCGCGGGTGCGCTGTCGCATGGCCAGCAGCAATGGCTCGAGATCGGGATGGCGCTGGCGCTGAAGCCGCAGCTCCTGCTGCTGGACGAGCCGACTGCCGGCATGTCGCCGGAGGAAACCTTCAAGACCGGCGAGCTGATCAAGTCGTTCAATGCAGAGGGCATGACGGTCCTTGTCGTCGAGCATGACATGGCCTTCGTGCGCCAGGTCGCCCAGCGCGTCACGGTGCTGCATCTCGGCAAGATTTTCGCACGCGGCGATCTCGAAAGCATTTTGCAGGACGCGAAAGTCGCGGAAATTTATCTCGGTAAGACGCATGCTCACTGAACCCAATCCCACTGACCGGATTTTGGACGTATCGGAATTATGGGCGGGATACGGTGCGACGCCGATTCTGCAGGGCGTCACCATGTCGGTCTCCCGCGGCGAGATTGTCGGCGTGATCGGCCGTAACGGTGTCGGCAAGTCGACTCTGATGCGGTGCCTGATCGGTTTGCTGCAAACCTGGCGTGGCACGATCAGCTTCATGGAGCAGGACGTAACAAAGCTCGAAGCCGACGCGCGGGCGAGGGCGGGCTTCGGCTATATCCCGCAGGGACGCGATGTCTTTCCGCAGATGACCGTCGAGGAAAACCTGCAGGTCGGCGAGTTGATCGGCGGTCCCGGCGGCAAGAAGCTGCCTGAACTCGTCTATGAGTATTTTCCGCGACTGAAGGAACGCCGGCGGCAGGCCGCAGGCACGATGTCGGGCGGCGAGCAGCAACAGCTCGCCATAGGCCGCGCGCTGATCGGCAATCCGTCCTTGATGATCCTGGACGAGCCGTCCGAGGGTATCCAGCCCTCGATCGTCCAGCACATCTGCGAGGCGCTGAGATCGTTCCGGAACGAGCTCGGGACCACCATCATCTTCGTCGAGCAGAACCTCGACACGATCCTGGCAATCGCCGAGCGTTGTTACATCATGGAGAAGGGCAAGATCGCGCAGTCGCTGGCGGGTGGCGAGGTTAACGAGGACAATGTCCGCGAGCAGCTCCTGCTCTGAACGGCCGCATGGCATGTTTTCAAATCGTCAATAGGGAGGGAATGGACATGGATCTGGGACTCAAGGGAGCAAAGGTTCTCGTCACCGGCAGCACCAAGGGGATCGGCAGGGCGATCGCCGACACATTCGCGGCGGAAGGCGCGGATGTCGGCATCTGCGCGCGCAACCAGGCCGACGTCGATAGCGCAGTCGCCGCGATCAAGGCGAAGGGCGTCGCTGCCTTTGGTCGTTCGGTCGATGTCTCCAACGGCCCGGCGCTCAAGGCCTGGGTCGAGGACATGGCCTCGAAGCTTGGCGGCATCGACGTCGTGGTCGCCAATGTCAGTGCGCTGTCGATCGGACAGGACGAGGAGAGCTGGGAGAAGGAATTCTCCACCGACATGATGGGCACCGTACGGCTGGTCAATGCGGCGATGCCGTATCTCGAGAAGAGCACGGCCGCGGCGATCGTGACCATCGCCAGCGTTTCAGGGCGGGAGGTTGACTTCGCGAGCGGCCCCTACGGCACGTTCAAGGCGGCGATCATCCACTATACGCAAGGTCTCGCCTTCCAGCTTGCCAGCAAGGGCATCCGCGCCAATTCGGTGTCGCCGGGCAACACCTATTTCGAGGGCGGTGTCTGGAATCAGATCAAGGACGGAAATCCTGAGCTGTACAAGACCGCGCTGGCGCTGAATCCGACCGGCCGCATGGGCACGCCGCAGGAAATGGCGAATGGTGCGGTGTTCCTTGCCAGCAAGGCAGCGAGTTTCATCACGGGGACCAACCTCGTGGTCGACGGTGCCCTCACGCGCGGCGTGCAGTTCTAGGCGCTCCCTGAGTAGCGCAGTCACGAAACCGGGCCGTCTGCGGTGCCGGTGGGCGAAGCCGTTTCCGACAACAGCAGGACTGTCAGATGTCAGCAGATCCAATTCACTACAAGTCGATCATCGAAATCTCCGAGCTGTTCCGCCGCGGCGAGCTTCTACCTTCGAAAGTGACCGAGGTAATGCTGAGCCGGATCGCGAAGCTCGATAGCAAGTTTCACGGTTATGCCTTGGTGCTTGCCGAGCGAGCCATGGCGCAGGCGAAGCGCTGCGACGCCGAGCTTGCCAAGGGCATCTGGCGCGGGCCGCTGCACGGCGTGCCGATCGGATTGAAGGATCTCTGCTACACCACTTTCGCGCCGACCGCCGGCGGCACGACAATCCACGCCCGGTTCGTACCCTCCTTCAACGCGACAATCGTGGACCGGCTCGAACACGCCGGCGCCGTCACGCTCGGCAAGCTAAAAATGACCGAGGGCGCCTATACGAGCCATCATCCCGACGACCAGGCGCCGCTCAATCCCTGGGGGACCGACTACTGGGTCGGCTCCTCCTCAAGCGGATCGGGCGTGGCCACTTCGGCGGGACTTTGCTTTGGCTCGATCGGCAGCGACACCGGCGGCTCGATCCGGTTTCCGTCGGCGACGGGCGGGCTGACCGGGATCAAACCCACTTGGGGACGTGTGAGCCGCCACGGCGTCTTCCCGCTGGCTGACTCTCTCGATCATGTCGGGCCGATGTGCCGGAGCGCAGCCGATGCCGCGGCCATGCTCGGCGTCATCGCGGGCGCAGACGTCAATGATCCAACCGCCCTTCAGGCGCCGGTGCCGAACTATCTTGCGGGGATCGGTGACGGCGTGCGGGGCTTACGGATTGGCGTGGACCGCAGCTACACGCAGGACGGGATCGATCCGCAGGTGGTCGCCGCCTTGCTGGAAGCGGAGCGTACGCTTGCGGACCTCGGCGCCGATATTCGTGAGCTCAAGTTCCCAGCTTACGAGAAGCTCGTGAGCATGTGGATTCCGATGTGCTCCATCGAAACGGCAGAAGCGCATCTCGAAACCTATCCGTCGCGGAAGTCGGAATACGGCCCAGATCTGGCGCAACTGATCGAGCAGGGCAGGTCGATGAATGGCGTGGAGATCGCTCAGATCCATCATGAGCGGTTGAAGTTCTGCGGCAGCCTCGCGGCGCTGTTCGGCGACATTGACCTGCTCCTGATTCCCACCATGCCCGTGCCGATCCCAACGCTGACCAAGATGGGCGAATACGGCGCCGATCCGAACGTGCTGCTCAGCATCCTGCGCTTCACGGCGGTATTCGACTTCTCGGGCAGCCCGACTATCACGCTACCGAACGGCATGGCGGCGGACCGATTGCCTCTCAGCATGCAGCTCGTCGGTCCGCATCTGTCCGAAGATACGCTTGCCCGCGCCGGGTATGCCTTCCAGTCAGTGACGGATTGGCATACGCAGCGTGCTTCCATCGAATGAAAGGCAGCAAAGGCATTTTAACGTGTCTGAAGTCGAAGGCGCAGCGCTGGCTGCATGCCCAAGCGCTTTGTGGCGTTAGCGGCGATGAAGTCCTGCAGTGCCGACGAGATCTCAGCGTCGGTGTCGGCTGCACGCCGAGCCAGTGCGTCTGCGACCTCGGAAGTCGCATCCCGCGACAACCCCTGGACGGGATTGAAGGATACAATTCGGACCGGATAGGCGTACTGGCCGGACCGCAGATTTGCAGGATGATCTCGAGGTTGGTGTCAGCCTCGTCGGTCTCGCGCCGGGCGCAACCAGCGCGCGCCGACGTCTTCAAGCACCAGATAGATGTCGCGGTCGATGCGGTCGGCCGGCACGATCGAGGGCGAGGAACGTAATCCCGCGCGGCGGGAATGACGCGACGAGGACGACGTATCGCAGGGATTGTCATCCACAGAATTGGAGCGAGGTGTCGCGCGCGGTCTAGTGTGCTTGGCTAAGGGCGCCTCATCGCCATGGCTGTCACGCGTCGCCTATGCACCTACCTTTCTGTCGGCACACGCTTGCGCTGATCGATCGCGGGGCCTGCCTCCTCTAGCTTGGATGATCGGGTGCTTGCCGCCAGGATCGGATGGAGCGCGTCGTGAAGCTTTGGTCCGTTCCTGATGTTGAACAGATCCGCGCTGGGAAGGCCGGCTGTCTGTACTGACGTTCGCAACCGCACAAATCGAGATAGGGCCAGGGTTAGATCCGGCCCGGCGACGTGATCCGCCATTGACAGGTCGGCGGAGATGATAGAATTATAACAGGATAAGTTGCAAAAATAACAATATGTCACCATCGTACCAGCGTCTTGCGGGGCGACGGGAGGAAAGTTTGGAACTGTCCGGTTCGGTTGCAGCAGAACCTCGGTCGTCGGCCTCGCTTGTGATGGTCAGTGGCATCAACAAGCGCTTCGGCGGCGTGCGAGCGCTGCGTGACGTCAACCTCGAGGTTCGCGCCGGCGAGGTCCATGCGCTACTGGGCGAGAACGGCGCGGGAAAATCTACCCTGATCAAGATTCTCAGTGGTGTTCATGCCCTCGACAGCGGCACGATCGAGATCGCCGGCAGGCCGGTGGAATTCGACAGCCCGGCGAAGTCGCGCGAGGCGGGGATCGCTGTCGTTTATCAGGATCTCAGCCTCGTCGAATCCTTGAGCGTTGCGGACAATCTGTTGCTCGGCCGTGAGCCGCGTGCGCGTTTCGGCTTCGTCCGGCAGCGCGCGCTGATGGCCAGGGCCGAGGCGTTCCTGAACGCGCTCGGCATTCCCCTGGATGCGAGTGCGGCTGTCGGCTCGCTGCCTTTTGCCTATCGCCAGATGACGGAGATCGCCAAGGCGCTGATGGGCGAGGTCCGGCTTCTGATCCTCGACGAGCCGACCTCCTCGCTGACATCGGATGAGGTCCGGATCCTGTTCGATGCGATCGGGAAGGCGACGCGCCGCGGAGTCGGCGTGATCTATGTGACCCATCGGCTCAATGAGGTGTTCGAGATCTCGCAGCGCGTCACGGTGCTGCGCGATGGCGCTAACGCAGGCACGTTTGTCACCGCCGAGACCGACATGAAGCGGCTGGTGAACGCGATCGTCGGAACCGATCGATCGGCACCCACGGGCCCGCGCACCGAACCTGTCGCGAAGCGTGAATTGGATCCGTCGCCGGTTCTGTCGCTGTCCGACGTATCCAACGACCGGCTTCGCGCCGTCGATCTGTCCGTGCTGAAGGGCGAGATCCACGGCCTCGCCGGATTGATCGGCAGCGGCCGCACGGAGATTTTGGAGACCGTGTTTGGCCTCCGGCCGCTCGAGAGCGGCGCAATCGAGATCGAGGGCCGGCGATGGCTGCCGAGAGGGCCTGCCGATGCGATCGAGCAGGGCATCGCGCTGGTGCCGGAAGACCGGCATGTGCAGGGTCTGGTCCTGGACCATTCGATCGAGCGAAACGTCACCTTGCCGCGAATTCCCCATTTCTCGCGCTGGGGCTGGATGCAGCAACGCGCCGCCGCCAGGCGTGCGGAAACCGCGGTCGCCAGGCTTTCGGTGAAAGCGCCGGGCGCGTTCAGCCTGGTCAGGACGCTCTCCGGCGGCAACCAGCAAAAGGTCGTGTTCGGAAAATGGAATGATCCGCGGCCGCGCGTGCTGCTCCTGGATGAACCGACGGTCGGCGTCGACGTGGGCGCACGCGAGGAAATCTATGCCGTGATCCGGAATGCCGTCCGCGACGGCAGCGGGGTCCTGGTCGTCTCGTCCGATCTCGTCGAATTGATCGAGCTCTGCGACCGCATCTCCGTGATCGTCAACGGGCGTGTGGCTCGTACGCTGTCGCGTGGCGAGATCGATGATGCCGAAGAGCTGCATCATCTCCTCCAGATGTACCAGGCCTCCGGGCCGGGCCACTTGCAAGAGCTTCCCGCATGACCGAACTGACTGCTCCCAACGTGGTCGCCTCGTCGACCCGATCTGATCGCCGCCGCAAGATTCTCCAGAATTTGCTGCGGGGCGAGCGGCCGTACATGCTGTACATCGCCTTCGTGATCCTGCTGGTCGTGTTCAGCCTGTCTTCGCCCTGGTTTCTCTCGGTCGACAATTTCCTGAACATCGGGCGCCAGACCACGCTGGTGTCGATCATCGCGGTCGGCATGACCTTCATCATCATCGCGCGTCAGATCGATCTGTCGGTTGCCTCGACGCTGGCGCTGTCGGGCATGGCGGCTGCTCTCGCGATGAGCCAGATCAACAACAGCTGGATCGTGGGCGCCGTGGCCGGGCTCGGTACCGGCGCGCTGGTCGGGCTGCTCAATGGCATCTTGACCACGCAGCTATCGATCCCGTCGTTCCTGGTGACGCTGGGCTCGCTGAGCATGGCGCGGGGACTGGCGATGATGGTGACCAACACCAAGCCGGTGATCATCACCAACGAGACCTATTTCGCGATCTTTGGCGAAGGCACATTCCTCGGCATACCAGTTCCGATCGCCTGGACATTGGCGGCGATGATTATCGGCATCCTGCTGCTGCACTATAACGTGTTCGGCCGGCGCATCTATGCGGTCGGCGGCAACCCGACCGCGGCGCTCTATTCCGGCATCAACACCAAACGGATCACGACTGCGGCCTTTGTCCTGACCGGCACGCTGGCCGGATTGGCGGCGCTGGTGCTGTCGGCGCGTTCACATGCCGCGCGGCCAGATGTCGTGCAGGGCATGGAGCTCGACGTCATCGCCGCGGTGATCCTCGGCGGCTGCAGCCTGTTCGGCGGGCGCGGCTACATCCTGGGAACACTGTTCGGCAGCTTGATCATCGGCACGCTCAACAACGGCCTTGTTCTGCTCGGCGTGAGCTCGCCGATGCAGCTCGTGATCAAGGGCGCGATCATCGTTGCCGCGGTTGCTTTCACGAAACGCTAGTCGACGTCAGGCGCAGCGCCTGAACAACAAGTTCATTGCGCTGCGTGGGTAGGGGCAAGGTCGCTGGCCCTCCGGTGAATCGGCGACCAAAAAATGGAGGAACAATGAAACCAATCTTGCGACAAACCTTGCCTTTGACTGCGTTGGTGGCCGCTGCCGCCCTCTCGATGATCCCGTCGGCTCGCGCCGAAGTACCCGCGACCTGCGTCAAGGGTGTCGATCTCGCGAAGCTCGGGCCGAAGTCGATCGTCGGCCAGGGACCCCACGGCGAAAAGGCGGCTTCCCCCGAGGTGCTCGCGCTGTCGGAGGCCGACGCCGCCAAGATCAAGGAGAAGAACTTCAAGGTCGGCATCTCCATGCAGACGGTCAACCTCGACTGGTCGCAGCTCCAGATCCAGGGCATCACCGATACGCTGAAGAAGTACGGCGTGACGGTGACGGGCGTCGCGTCCGCCGAATATCAGGTGGACAAGCAGATCGCCGATATCGAGAACACGATCCAGCAGCATCCGGACGGCATCATTTCGATTCCGGTCGATTTCACCGCGACCGCGCCGACCTACAAGAAGATCGCCAAAGCCGGCATCAAGCTCGTGCTGATGGACAGCATCCCGACTGGTCTGAAGCATCCCGAGGAATATGCGACGATGGTCTCGGCCGATAGCCAGGGCAATGGCCAGATCGCGGCACAGATCCTGGCATCCTGCGTGGCGCAGGGCGGCACCATCGGTCTCGTCAATTTCGGCGTCGACTATTTCAGCACCAACGAGCGCACCAAGGGCGTGCGGGAGTGGATGAAAGCAAACCGCCCTGACATCAAGATGAAGCAGGTCGACTTCACCGATCCGCCGAAGGTCTCGCAGATCGCGGGCGACTTCCTGACCGGCAATCCCGACGTCAAGGGACTGTACGCGGTGTGGGATCAACCGGCGCTCGACACGCTGAGCTCGATGCGGGCTCAGGGCATCGATATTCCCATGACGACGGTCGACCTCGGTCTGCAATCGGCGATCGAGATTGCCAAGGGCGGGCCGCTGAAGGCGACCGGCTCGCAGCGTCCCTACGACCAGGGCGTCGCCGAGGCGATGGCGATGATGAACGCGCTGCTGGGTAAGGAAACGCCTGGCTGGATCGGTGTGCAGTCGCTGCCGGTGACGCAGTCGAACGTGCTGGAGTCCTACAAGACCGTATTCAAGAAGGACCCGCCGGCCGAGCTGACGGATGCCTGCAAAAAGGCGAAGCCCGCCTGCAACTAGCCTGAAACAGCGATGTGCGATCCACCGAGACCGCGCATCGCTCAGTAAGCCTGATCCGGGCGAACCAGCCCCCGTCCGGATCAGGCCGTGCTGGTGACGTATTCGACGGGAAGGCTGCGGAAGTGCTTGCGCGTGTCTGCCGACACGGAGCCACCGACGATGATCCGCGAGAATGAGCTGACGTCGGAGAAGAACGCCGGCTTGAGGCTGCCGAGCTTGCTGGCGTCGACCACGAGGATGCTCTCCATCGCGGTAGCGATGACGGCCTGCTTGATGGCGACTTCGTGAAAATTCGAGCAGCTGGCGCCGCGGGTCCAGTGCAGGCCGCCGGCCGAGATAAAAGCCTTGTTAACCCCGAGCCGCCGCAGGTAGGACAGGCCGTCATCCGACGAGAACGACTGCGACGACGGATGGTAGAGCCCGCCCATCAACATCACCTGCGTCGCTGGCCGGTGGGTGACGATCGAGGCGACGTTCAGCGAATAGCAGATCACCGAAAGAGGCATGTCCTCAGGCAGGCAATCCGCCAGCGACTGCATCGTGGTGCCGCAGTCGATGAAGATGGTGTCACCTTCCTTGATCGAGGCGGCTGCGGATCGGCAGGCGAGGCGCTTGTCCTGTGTGTGCTGGTCGATTTCCTGTTCGAATGTGTACTTGATCCCGGTCGGCGACGCCGCGTTGACGACGTAGCCGCCGAGCAGGGCGAGCGCCGCCTCGGGCCCGGCAAGGTCGCGCCTGACGGTCATCTCCGACACCTTCAGCAGCTCTGCGGCGTCCTTCAGATGCAGTGCGCCGCTCGTCTCGACGGCGCGTCGCAGCCGTTGCAGCCGTTGGACGCGGGTCTCGCTGGGGCGTGCGATCGGTGTTTCAGTCATTTTCGTCACCGAGCTTGCTTATCCGGTTGACAATGATCTTACAATGATGTGAGTTTAGCAACGTCAATCTGTTACAATAATAACATTTGGCCCGAAGGGTGTTTCGCTGTCGGCGACGGAAGGCAGCAGAAGCGCCGGCGGCCAAGGGATGGGAGGATCGCATGTTGCAATCGGCACATTCAGTCTATCTGCCGTTTCAGCCGATTCGCTAGCATTGCGCGGCGTACCGATGGCGCAGGGCGTCTTGATATCAAATCCATCCGCGGTGCCGGCGCAGCCCCATGCGCGGGATCACAATCATCCGCATCCGATCGCGCGCAACAGCGGCCGCGCGCTCGAGATGGACTGGGTCGACGATATCCGGATCAATCTGTCCGCCGCCGAGCGCCGCGTTGCGAGCCTGCCGGGCCGGCGCACCGTCAAGAAGGACGCGCAGGCGGCGTGGTTGCTCAAGGCGATCACCTGCATCGACCTGACGACACTCAACGGCGACGATACGGCCGAACGGGTGAAGCGCCTCTGTGCCAAGGCGAGGGCCCCGATACGAAGTGACCTCCTCGAGGCACTCGGTTTTGCCGGGCGCCGGCTGCACACGGGCGCGATCTGCGTCTATCACCGCTTCGTCGCAACCGCGGTCGAAGCGCTCGATGGGTATGACATTCCGGTCGCTGCGGTTTCGACTGGATTTCCGGCAGGCCTCGTGCCTCACGATCTGAAACTCAAGGAGATCGAGGCGTCCGTCAGGGACGGTGCGCAGGAGATCGACATCGTCATCACGCGTGAGCATGTGCTGACCGGAGATTGGCGCGCTCTCTACGCCGAGGTCCGGGATTTCCGCGCGGCCTGCGGCGATGCGCATCTGAAGACGATCCTGGCAACCGGTGACCTCAAAACGCTGCGCAACGTCGCCAAGGCGTCGATGGTCTGCATGATGGCCGGCGCGGACTTCATCAAGACCTCCACCGGCAAGGAAGGCGTCAATGCCACGCTGCCGGTGACGCTGGCGATGCTGCGCATGATCAGGGTCTATGAGGAGCGCACGGGCTTCAAGATCGGCTTCAAGCCGGCCGGCGGAATCTCGACGGCGAAGGATGTGCTCAACTACCAGTTCCTGATGAAGGAGGAGTTGGGACGCGATTGGCTCGAGCCGGATCTTTTCCGCGTCGGCGCCTCGAGTCTGCTCGCCGACATCGAGCGCCAGCTCGAGCATCACGTCACCGGCCGCTACTCGGCCTTCAACCGTCATCCCGTGGGCTGAGCATGAGTATCGCACATTACTACGAGACCATGGATTATGGTCCCGCTCCCGAGGCGGACGGCGAGGCGCGCGCCTGGCTGAAGCGGCACGACGCGACGTTTGGGCATTTCATTGCCGGTAAATTCGTCGCGCCGGCTTCGGGCAAGCATCTGGCGACGATCGAGCCGGCCACCGGAAAGACGCTGGCCAAGATCGCGCAAGGCATCGCAGCGGATGTCGAGGCTGCCGTCGGCGCCGCGCGATCGGCGCAGTCGTCATGGGCAAAGCTCGGTGGTCACGGTCGTGCCCGTCATCTCTATGCGCTGGCGCGCATGCTGCAACGTCATGCTCGTCTGTTTGCGGTATTGGAAGCGATCGACAATGGCAAACCGATCAGGGAAACCCGCGATCTCGACGTGCCGCTCGCCGCGCGCCACTTCCTGTATCACGCCGGCTGGGCGCAATTGCAGGACCGCGAATTCGCCGACCATGTCCCGGTCGGCGTGATCGGCCAGATCATCCCCTGGAACTTTCCGCTGCTGATGCTGGCCTGGAAGATCGCGCCCGCGCTGGCGACCGGCAACACCGTGGTGCTGAAACCGGCAGAGTTCACGTCACTCACCGCGCTGCTGTTCGCCGAGCTCGCGGCGGAAGCCGGCCTGCCGCCCGGCGTGTTGAATGTGGTGACGGGTGATGGCGCCACCGGCGCGTTGCTGGTCGAAAATCCCGGTGTCGACAAGATCGCCTTCACGGGGTCGACCGAGGTCGGGCGGTTGATCCGTCAGTCGACCGCAGGCAGCGGGAAGTCGCTGACGCTCGAGCTCGGCGGCAAGTCGCCGTTCATCGTGTTCGACGACGCCGACATCGATGGCGCCGTGGAAGGCGTGGTCGATGCGATCTGGTTCAACCAGGGCCAGGTCTGTTGTGCCGGATCGCGGCTTCTGCTGCAGGAAGGGATCGCAGAGACATTCCGCAAGCGCCTCATCCGCCGCATGGAGACGCTGCGTGTGGGTCCGCCGCTCGACAAGGCGATCGACATGGGCGCGGTGGTCGCACCGGTGCAGCTCGAGCGGATCAAGGCGCTGGTCGAAACCGGCGTCAAGGAGGGCGCTGAGAAGTATCAGGCGCCGGGGCCGATCCCCGCTGAGGGATGCTTCTATCCCCCCACCTTGCTTTGGAACGTACATCCGTCATCGACCGTGGCGATCGAGGAGATCTTTGGCCCGGTGCTGGTCGCGATGACGTTCCGCACGCCGGACGAGGCGGTGATGCTCGCCAACAACACGCGCTATGGCCTTGCCGCCAGCGTGTGGAGCGAGACCATCGGGCTGGCGCTCGATATCGCGCCGAAGCTTCAGGCCGGCGTGGTCTGGGTCAATGCGACCAATTTGTTCGATGCCAGCGTCGGCTTCGGCGGCTATCGCGAGTCCGGCTTCGGTCGCGAGGGCGGCCGGGAAGGTCTCTACGAATATCTCAAGCCGAAGGCCTGGAGCGGGCGGAAGGCGCGGGCGAAGGTGCCGCCGCCATCCCCAGCGGCTTCTAACGACGGCGCCGGATTTGGCACGCCGTCGATCGACCGGACCGCCAAGCTGTTCGTCGGCGGCAAGCAGGTTCGTCCCGACGGAAATTATTCGCGCGCGGTGCTGTCGCCGAAGGGGAAGCACCTCGGCGAAGCCGGCGAGGGCAATCGCAAGGATATCCGTAACGCGGTGGCCGCTGCGCGCTCGGCCGAGGGGTGGGCGCGGGCGACGACGCATAATCGCGCCCAAATCCTCTACTACCTTGCCGAGAATCTGTCCGCGCGTGGCGATGAGTTCGCCCGGCGCATCGGTGATATGACCGGCGTTTCGCCCGCCAAGGCGCGCACGGAGGTCGAGGCGAGTATCGAACGGCTGTTCAGCTATGGGGCCTGGGCCGACAAATACGAGGGGACGATCCATGCACCGCCGTTGCGCGGCGTGGCGCTTGCCATGCACGAGCCGATCGGCGTGGTCGGGGTGGCCTGTCCGGACGAGGCCCCGTTGCTGGGCTTCATCAGCCTGGTGGCACCGTTGATTGCGATGGGCAACCGCGTCGTCGCCGTCCCAAGCGAGCGGCATCCGCTTGCAGCGACCGATTTTTATCAGGTGCTGGAGACGTCGGATGTGCCGGCAGGCGTCGTCAATATCGTCACCGGCGAGCGCGATGCGCTCGCAAAGGTCCTTGCCGAGCATGACGACGTCGATGCGCTCTGGGTGTTCGGCTCGCAGGAGGCCTCGACGGCTGCGGAGCGGCTGTCGATCGGCAACCTCAAGCGCACGCTGGTCGACCACGGGCTGGCGCTCGATTGGTACGACCGGGTGGCGAGCGAAGGTCCGATCCTGCTCCGCCACGCGGTGCAGGTGAAGAACATCTGGATTCCCTATGGGGACTAAAGACGTCACCTTGCGGTGAAACGGGTTGGCATCCGGACCATCAGAGTTCGGGCGATTTTTTGAAGACAAGGGAGGGACGCAACATGCTCAAGGGCATCAATCCACTGCTCAATGCCGACGTGCTTTATGCCTTGCGCGCAATGGGGCACGGGGACCGCCTCGTGGTGTGCGACACCAATTTTCCTGCCGACTCCATTGCGCGCCAGACCGTGTTCGGCGAGCTGCTTCGCATCGACAACGTCAGTACGGCAAAGGCGATCGAAGCCATCCTCTCGGTGCTGCCGCTCGATACGTTCGTCGACGATGCCGCAATCCGCATGGAGATTGTTGGCCAGCCCCAGGAGGTGCCGCCGGTGCAGCGCGAGGTGCAGGTCGCGATCGACCGCGCCGAGGGACGCTCCTGGCCGCTGGTCGGGGTCGAGCGCCATGCCTTCTATGAAAAGGCCAAGACGGCCTACTGCGTGATCGCCACTGGAGAGCGGCGCTTCTACGGCTGCTTCCTGTTTTCCAAGGGCGTCATCGCGCCGGACGGAGAGTGACGACCATGAGCAAGACTGGTGTCGCAGTGCTCGGCATCTTCGTCGTCGATCTGGCCTTCCGGGCCGGCAACATGCCCGCGATCGGTGAAACGATCGCCGGCTCGGGATTTGCCATGGGACCAGGCGGCAAGGGGTCGAACCAGGCCGTGGCCGCTGCGCGCGCAGGCGCAGATGTGACCTTCATCTCCCGGATCGGCCGCGACGCCTTCGGTGATCTTGCCATCAAGACGTGGGAAACCGAGGGCATTCGACCGCGGGTCGTCAGGACTTCGGAGGCGCCGACCGGCGCGGCCTTCATCTATGTCCACGAGACGCGCGGCGACAACGCCATCATCGTGGTGAGCGGAGCGGCCGACGGTCTCAGCCCCACCGACGTCGATGCGGCGGCGGATGCGATCCGCACCAGCCGCGTCTTCGTGACACAGCTCGAGCAACCGGTCGCGGCCGCGCAGCGCGGGCTCGAGATCGCGCGCGCTGCGGGCAGCATTACCGTGTTCAACCCCGCACCTGCGGTCAAATTCGACGATGGCCTGTTTGCCTTGTGCGACTACGTCGTTCCCAATGAGACCGAGGCGGAAGCGCTGACGGGGATCGCGGTGAGCGATCTTGCCGGCGCCCGGCGCGCCGGCGAAGCGTTGGTGGCCAAGGGAGCGGGCACCGCGCTGATCACGCTCGGCGAACGCGGGGCGCTGTTTCACGGGCGAGATCGCTCGCTACACGTGCCCCCGTTCGCCGCCGGCAAGGTGGTCGAAACCGCGGGCGCGGGCGATGCATTCGTCGGCGGCTTCGCTGCAGCGCTTGCGGGCGGCGCCGATCCCCTGGAAGCGGCGCGCTTCGGTTCCGCCACGGCGGGGATTTCCGTGACGCGCGCGGGGACTGCGCCTGCCATGCCGCGGCGCGCTGAGATTGAAGCCCTGTTGAAGGGATGATCTGCTCATGATGCGGAACGATCCGATCAAGCATGTCTTCATCTGGCCGGCGGTGCTCGTCGTGCTGGCGATCTCGATCTTTCCGCTGATCTATTCGTTGACCACGAGCTTCCTCAGCTATCGCCTGGTTCCGCCGATCCCGCCGCGGGTCGTGTGGTTCGGCAATTATGCTACGCTCCTGCAAGAGCCGCGCTTCTGGAATGCGATCTTCACGACGACGCTGATCGCGTTCATTGCCGTCGGGTTGCAATACGTGATCGGGTTTGGCGTTGCGCTCGCGCTGAACGCGCGCGTTCCGGGCGAACGGCTATTTCGCGTGGCCTTGCTGCTGCCCATGCTTCTGGCCCCGGTTGCGGTCGCGCTTGTTGCTCGCATGATCTTCAATCCGACCATGGGGCCGCTCAACCAGTTCCTGTCCATGTTCGGCATGGCGAACCTGCCGTTCCTCACCAACGGTCATTGGGCGCTCGCCTGCATCATCGCTGTTGAGATCTGGCAGTGGACCCCGTTCGTGATCCTGATGATGCTGGCTGGCCTGCAAACGCTCCCCGAAGATGTCTACGAGGCGGCCGAGCTCGAGAACGCCAGCGCCTGGCAACAGTTCTGGGGCATCACCTTTCCGATGATGCTGCCGATCTCCGCCGCGGTCGTCTTCATCCGCCTGATCGAGAGCTACAAGATCATGGACACCGTATTCGTGATGACGGGCGGCGGACCGGGTGTGGACACCGAGACCCTGACCTTGTTCGCCTATCAGGAGGGTTTCAAGAAGTTCAATCTCGGCTACACGTCGGCGCTCAGCTTCCTGTTCCTGATCGCCATCACGATCATTGGCGTCACCTATCTGGCGCTGCTGCGGCCGCATCTGGAGAAGCACCGATGAGCGGGCAGGGCCTTACCGGACTGTCGCGCTGGAGCCGCCGCCTGGTCGCGGCCGGTGTCTTCGCATGGTGCCTGATCACGGCGTTTCCGCTCTATTGGGTGGTCGTGACGGCGTTCAAGACCCCGCCGGGCGTGGTCGGCGGCCCGACCTATATTCCGTTCGTCGATTTCACGCCGACCCTGCAGCCCTTCATTGATCTCTATCAGGGTATCCGCGGCGAGTTCTTCCGGACCTTTTTGAACTCGACAATCGTTGGCTTGTCGGCGGCGGCGATCGCGACTGCCGTCGGCGCAATGGCGGCCTATGCGCTGGTGCGGTTCGAATTCAGGGTGCGCTTCGGTGCCGGCCTGATCTTCTTCCTGCTCGCGCTCGGCGGCTATCTGCTGTTCAATAATTCGCTCGGATTCACTCGCGCGCAGGCGCTGCTGCTGGCGTTCCCGATCGCGCTTGTCGCTGCAATCCTGGCCAACCGCCTGCCGCTGCCGGGGCCGATCCTCGGCAATGAAGACATCCTGTTCTGGTTCGTCAGCCAGCGCATGTTTCCGCCGATCGTCACGGCCTTCGCGCTGTATCTCCTCTACAGCGAAATCGGCCGGCTCGGCTTCCAGCTCATCGACAGCTATGTCGGCCTGACGCTGTGCTACGTCGCGTTCTCGCTGCCGATCGTGGTCTGGCTGATGCGCGACTTTTTCGAGGCCATTCCGATCGAGGTCGAAGAAGCCGCGATGGTCGACAACGTGCCAAGTTGGCGCATCTTCCTCGGCATCGTGGTGCCAATGTCGATGAACGGACTGCTGGCGACTTTCATGATCACGCTCGCCTTCGTCTGGAACGAGTTCCTGTTCGCGCTGTTCCTGACCAATTCCAGATGGCAGACGCTGCCGATCCTGGTGGCGGGACAGAACAGCCAGCGCGGCGACGAATGGTGGGCGATCTCGGCCGCGGCGCTCGTCGCCATCATTCCGATGATGATCATGGCAGGTCTGCTCAGCCGCATGATGCGGTCGGGCCTGCTGCTCGGAGCAATCAAATAGCAAAAACCTATGTAGGGAGGACTGGACGATGTTGCGACGGACGTTTCTGATGCTGACCACCTCGCTCGCGATGGCTTGCACCGCGAGCCAGGCGAACGCTGCCTGTAGCCCGGATTACTCCGGCGTCACCCTGACTGTGGCGTCGCAGACCGGACCGTATATAGCCTCCGCGCTCAAGCTCGGCGCGGACGAATGGACCAAGAAGACCTGCGGCAAGGTCAATGTGGTCGAGTTCCCCTGGTCGGAGCTCTACCCGAAGATCGTTACATCGCTTACCGGATCGGACGCGACGTTCGATCTGGTCAGCTTTGCGCCGGCCTGGCTGCCCGACTTCGTCACCTATCTCAGCGAGATGCCGAAAGAGATGCAGTCCGGCAAGGATTGGGACGATGTCGAGCCGGCCTACCGTGAGCGCCTGATGGTGTGGGAAGGCAAGATCTATTCGCAATCGATGGACGGCGACGTTCACACCTACACCTATCGCACCGACCTGTTCAGCGATCCCAAGGAGAAGGACGCCTTCAAGGCCAAGTACGGCTACGACCTGGCGCCGCCAAAGACCTGGAAGCAATATCTCGACATCGCGGAGTTCTTTCAGCGCCCCGACAAGGGACTCTGGGGCACGGCGGAGGCCTTCCGTCGCGGTGGCCAGCAGTTCTGGTTCTTCTTCAGCCACGCGGCGGCCTATGCCAACAACCCGAACTATCCGGGCGCGATGTTCTTCGACCCCGAAACGATGGATGCCCAGATCAACAATCCGGGCTGGGTGAAGGGATTGGAGGAATATATTCGCGCTTCCAAGCTTGGCCCGCCCAATGCGCTGAACTTTTCGTTCGGCGAGGTCAATGCCGCCGTGGCCGGCGGCCAGGTGGCCGAGTCGATCGGTTGGGGCGACACCGGCGTGATCGCCGCCGACCCCAAGCAATCGAAGATCTCCGGCAAGGTGGGCTCTGCGGTGCTGCCCGGCTCTGACGAGATATGGAACGCCAAAACCAAGAAGTGGGACAAGTTTCCGGCAGTGCTGCCGGCACCCTTCATGGCATTCGGAGGCTGGCAGATTGCCGTGCCAAAGGTGGGCAAGAACCAGCAGGCGGCATGGGATTTCGTCAAGACGCTGACAAGCCCTGAAGTCTCCGGCAAGGCCGCGATTACCGGTGGCACGGGTGTCAACCCATACCGCAAGTCGCACACCACGAATCTGGAGTTGTGGAGCAAGATCTTCTCGCCGACGGAAGCCAAGGAATATCTCGGCGCCCAGGCCGACTCCATTAACGGCAAGAACGTTGCGCTCGACATGCGTTTGCCCGGCTATTTCTCCTACACCGAGGTTGTGGAGATTGAGCTTGGCAAGGCGCTGGCCGGCCAGACCACGCCGCAGGCCGCGCTGGACGCGGTCGCGAAGGAATGGAATCGCCTGACCGATGAGTTCGGCCGCGCGAAGCAGCTCGCCGCCTATCGCGCGGCGATGGGCCTCTCACCGAAGAACTAGCTTCCCGCGGAGACTGCCCCGGATGATGCGTGAGCATCATCCGGGTTTTGTTGGCCGTCGATATAGGGGACGGAAAAAGGAATCCATGGCGCACGTCGAGATCGAGAACGTCAGCAAGGCATATGGGCCCTACAAGATCATCGAGGGGCTCAATCTGAGTGTGGCCGACGAGGAGTTTGTCGTGCTTGTCGGACCGTCCGGCTGCGGCAAGACCACGACGTTGCGCATGATAGCGGGACTGGAGACGGTCACCAGCGGAACCATTCGTATCGGTAATCGCGATGTGACGCAGCTGCGCCCGGGCTTGCGTAATTGCGCGATGGTGTTCCAGAACTATGCGCTCTATCCGCATATGACTGTTGGTGAGAATATCGGCTACGGCATGAAGGCGCGGGGCGAGTCGCGCGCCAATATCGCGAAAGCCGTCGAGGACGTGGCGCGGGTTCTCGACCTCGAGCAATACGTGGACCGTCGGCCCAAGCAGCTCTCCGGTGGGCAGCGTCAGCGCGTGGCGATCGGCCGTGCCATCGTGCGCAGCCCGGACGTGTTTCTGTTCGACGAGCCATTGTCAAACCTCGACGCCAAACTCCGCATCGAGATGCGGACCGAGATCAAGGCGTTGCATCGCCGTCTCGCCAAGACGATCGTTTATGTCACACACGATCAGGTCGAAGCTATGACCATGGCCGATCGGGTCGTGGTGATGAATCGCGGCCGCATCGAGCAGGCGGCTGATCCGATCACGATCTATGAGAAACCAAGCAATCTCTTCGTCGCGGGCTTCATGGGCGCGCCCAGCATGAATTTCATCCACGGGGAGATTGCCGCTCGCGACGGTGCACTGATCTTCACCGAA
Organism: Bradyrhizobium sp. S3.7.6; assembly: GCF_054061875.1. NCBI lineage: Bacteria > Pseudomonadati > Pseudomonadota > Alphaproteobacteria > Hyphomicrobiales > Nitrobacteraceae > Bradyrhizobium > Bradyrhizobium sp. S3.7.6. Next base: position 3,762,455 of record NZ_JBSSEQ010000001.1, read on the forward strand.
CCCTCGGGTACGGCGTTGAGATTGCCGAAATCCCGAGAGGCGGCCTATGCAGGGAGCATCGGCAAGCCGGTTGTGCTCGGCGTGCGGCCCGACCACGTGCTGCGGCAAGATGCGCCATCGGGCTCCTCCGTCCGCATGATGGTAAAAGACGTGGAGCCGCTCGGGCCGCATACTCTCGTGATTGGAACCGTGGGCGCATTTCCATTCACGGCGCAGATGCAAGTCGGTGTTTCTGCGGCGCCCGATTGCCCAATAGATGTCGCCATCGATCTGGAGCGAACGCACCTTTTCGACAAGGTTTCCGGGGCGGCCGTTTCATAGTCGGCGGTTCTCTGGCGGTGCAGGTAATTCCAAATCTTTACTTCCAGCGTGCGCATGCCTCATCGCGGTCACTTGCGCTGCGGCGAGCTCGCACGTGATGCGGGCGACGTTGCCCCCTTCTTCGCAAGCTTTGCTGGTCCGGTATTGGTGTCGAGCAGAGTCTGCGAAAAGAGATTAAGCGATTTCAGATGGTTACATACCAATATTCATTACCTCGCGGGTAATGGAAGGGCTGAAATCCGCGTGCTAGGTTTTCGAGCATGAACGCACATGCATCCACGGCACAGGCCGAACGCGGCCAGCCCGTCCATATCGGCGACCATTTGCGCGAATGGCGGCAACGCCGCCGCATGAGCCAGCTCGATCTGGCGGGCGAGGCCGAGATTTCCGCGCGGCATTTGAGCTTCGTCGAGACCGGCCGCGCTGCGCCCTCGCGCGACATGGTGCTCAGGCTCGCCGAACGTCTCGAGGTGCCCTTGCGCGAACGCAACGTGCTGCTGGTCGCGGCCGGCTATGCGCCGGCGTTTCCGCAGCGCCCGCTGGAGGATCCCGCCTTGAAATCAGCTCGCCAGGCGATCGACCTCGTTCTCAGGGCGCATGAGCCCAATCCGGCGCTGGCCTATGACCGGCACTGGAATCTGGTGTCCGCCAACCGCATGGTGGCGCCGCTGCTCGAAGGCATCCCGCAGCGGCTGCTCGGCCAGCCCTTCAACGTGCTGCGGCTCGCGTTTCACCCCGAGGCGCTGGCGCCGCGCACGGTCAATCTCGCGGAGTGGTGCGGGCACCTGCTGGAGCGGCTGCACCGGCAATGCGAGGCAACGGCCGATCCTGAGCTGATCAAGCTCTATAACGATCTCAAGAGCTATCCCATTCCGGCGCGCTCCGGGCCGCTGTCGAGCGATAATGTCGCGATCCCGTTCAAGCTGCGCCATGGCGGAGAGATACTAAGTTTCTTCTCCACCACCATGGTGTTCGGCACGCCGGTCGACATCACCCTGTCGGAGCTGGCGCTGGAGACGTTCTTCCCGGCGGACGAGCGCACCGCCGAGCGGCTTAAGCAGATGGCAGCAGCTATGACCTAGCGCCCTTGCCTCGGGGCGGGTTCGGCTTATCTTCGGCTTATGTTGAGTCAAACCCGCATCGCCCGAAGGAGGCGCTATGAGCACGTTGAAACCGCTCCAGATCGATGTCGTCTCCGACGTGGTGTGCCCCTGGTGCTATATCGGCAAGCACCGGATCGAGAGCGCGCTGGCGCTCGTGCCCGACGTCCCGGTCAAGCTGAATTTCCGCCCCTTCTTCCTCAATCCCTGGGTGCCGCGCGAGGGCATCAGCCGCGAGGACTACCTCACCACCAAGTTCGGCTCGGTCGAGGCCTATAAGGGCATTGCCGGCCGCGTCGTCGCGGCTGCAAGCGAGGAGGGCCTCGTCTACAAGCCCGAGCTGGTCGCGCGCCAGCCCAACACGACCGACTGTCACCGCCTGATCCTCTGGGCCGAGGCGATCGGCAAGGCGCCCGAGATGAAGCAGCGGCTGATGGAGCTGTATTTCCGCGACGGCGGCGACCTCACTGACGTGAACGTGCTGGCGCAGGCGGCCGCCGACGTCGGCCTCGATGCCGACAACGTGCGCAAGCGCCTCGCCACCGACGAGGACGTCGCGCGCGTGTCGGCCGACGCGCAGGAAGCCGCCGAGAAGGGCATCTCCGGCGTGCCAACCTACGTGTTCGCGCAGAAATACGCCGTCTCCGGCGCGCAGGATCCGAACCTGCTCGCTCGCGCCATCCGCGAGGTCTCGGCGGAGATCAACGCGCAGGCGGCAGAGTAGCTTTCGCTTATTTGCGGAGCAGACGCACCACGCGTCGCGCGCCGTCGTGCGCGGCGTTGAGGCCAACCAGCGCCGCGTGAATGAGCGCGACGACCGGATCGTGACGCCGCAGCGGAATCAGCACGTCGCCGATGGCGAAGCGTCCGCGCCAGATCGGGTTGATCATGGGGTGGTCGGCGCTCGCCGTGGAGTCCGCGCTGGCGATAGCCGGATCGGCGCAGAGATGGCGGGTAAGGTCGAGCGTGAGCTGCACGCCCGGCGAATATCTTGCAAAGCGTTCGTCGATACCGAGCTTGAAGAAGAAGGCGCGGTCCTGGTGGTGCAGCACGATGCCGGCTGCGACCGGCGTCGTGCCGGCGCGCAGCGTGATGACCTCGCACTGCGCGGTCTCTGCCAGCGCGGGAACGGCGCGGCGAATGAAAGTCGCATCGCCCGCATGCTGGATCAGCGCAGTGCCGCGCTTGCCTTTCCAGCCACTGGCTTCGAGTTGCAGGAATGTTTCGAGTGCGGGCCCGATCTCGTCGGGCTTGCGCGCGACCTCGAAGGCGACGGGCCCGTGCTCTTCGAGGCGATGGCGCTGGCGACGCAGCTCCTTGAGCTTCTTGGCGCCGAGCGCTTCATGCAACAGCGTTTCACCATCCTGCGTCGCGTCGAGGCTGGCGCGGATGTAGGAGGAGAGGACACGCGGCTTCAGGCCGTCGCGATTGAGAACGTCCTTGAGCGAACTCATCGCCGCGCCGTCGAGCGCAACGTCGTTCAGCACGAGCGCATGCGCTCCCGCCTCGCGCGCCTGCTGCAACAGCCGCGTGGCCGCTTCGATCGGCGCGTCGCGGTCGATCAGCGGGCTGCACAGGGTGCCATAGGGATGCGCGCTCACCAGCGCGGGCAGGGGGATCTTCCAGGCGCGCCAGAGCGAGACCACCGGCATCAGCCCGATCAGCCGCGCCGACGAGCCGTCGTGGGCGGGCAGCGCCGAGGCGTCCGTGCGGCCGCGTGCGGCCTCGCTCACGGCGAGCTCCCAGCCCGGCAGGTAATAGCCGTTCGGCTCGATCACGCGCTGGGCGAGCGCGCGCCATTGGCCGGGATCGATGGACGTGAGGGGGACGAGCGCGCGCGTTGCCGCGGCAGCCCTTGCCGATGCCGGATTGATCGCTGCCTGATGCGCGATATCGACCACGTCCCGTCGTTCCCCGTTCAGAAGGTCATGCTTAGCGCAAAGATTGGAAAATTCCGTTGGGACGCCGCTTCAATTCGAATGGTAATATTAACGTCTCATTGAGCATTCGGGCCGCCGCGGCGTGCCATGATGGAAGCTCTCGACCTGGAGGATCACAATGATCGCCACACCTTTCACGCCGATGGCGTCGCTCCTTGGTGGCGCGTTGATCGGCCTGTCCGCCGTGCTCCTGATGTGGGCGACGGGACGGATCGCCGGTGTCAGCGGCATCGCGGCGCGGCTGTTTCCGCCTTACGAGGACCGCGAGTTCGCCGGCCGGCTCGCTTTCGTCGCCGGCCTCGTCGCCGCGCCCATCCTGGTGCGCATTGTCAGCGGAAGCCTGCCGGTGCAAACGATCGCGGCGGGAACGCCGGTGCTGATCGTCGCCGGATTGCTCACGGGCTTCGGTGCGGTCTGGGGCAGCGGCTGCACGTCCGGCCATGGCGTCTGCGGCCTGTCGCGGTTGTCGCTGCGGTCGCTGGTCGCGACCATCTCCTTCATGTCGGCGGGCATCGCCACTGTCTTCGTGATGCGGCACTGGGGCTGACGACGATGGCAATCCTCATCCAATTCGCGATCGGCCTCGTCTTCGGTATCGGGCTCATCGTCTCCGGCATGTCGAATCCGGCAAAGGTGCTGAACTTCTTGGACGTCGCCGGCATTCCCGCCGGAACGTGGGATGCGAGCCTCGCCTTCGTGATGGCAGGTGCGGTCGCGGTGACCTTCATCGGATTCAGCCGTGTCTTGAAACTCGCGCGACCGTTTTTCGCGGACCGCTTTTACCTTCCGACGCGAAAGGACATCGATCCGAGAATTATCGCCGGTCCCGCCATCTTCGGCATCGGATGGGGGCTCGCAGGCTTTTGTCCGGGCCCTGCGCTCACCGCGCTCGGATTCGGCTCGGCGTCCGCTTTCATCTTCGTCGCCGCGATGTTTGCCGGCATGGTGCTCGCCCGCTTCATCGCGCAGCTCCCGTCGTCAACGCGCTTCGTCGCGCCGGCCGATCCGCTCGAAACCTGATATGGACAGGACCGGGCGAGTGGATCTCGTCCGGTCCTGCCCTGTGACAGCTTCAGTGACTACCAGCGGTCCCCGCCGACACCGACGCCCACGCTGACGCCGGGCGCTCGAATGCCGACGCCACCGCGCGGACCATCGTCCCAGTCGCGATAGGTGCGGCGCTCGTAATAGCGATCGCGCGGCATGGCGTTGTAGGAGTCGCGCACGATCACGCGCGAGCCGCCACGGGTGCGATAGCAATTGCCAGCGTCATCGCAGACAAGCCGGACTTCCTGAACGAGCTCAGGGTTGGCGTATTCGCTGGTCGTGTAGATGTCCGCGGCCTTCGCGCCGCTCGCCGCAGCGAGGGCGCCGACGCCAGCCAGTAGTGCGATCGTGAATGTCCTCATCGTGTCCTCCTCCGAAACTGCCCTCGGGGGTAACAAGAAGGGGAGGCGGTGATCGTTCCGGGTCGAATTACAGGTTTTTCCCGGAACCGGAGCGCGTGTCGGCGTGATTTGTTCCTAGATCGGCTCGTAGGTTTCCGTCCCGCAGATGTCGTCGGCTTCCGCGCGGCGGCGATCGACCACTTTTCCGCCTGAGATCGTCACGATGGAAATCTGGGTGCCGAGCGTGGAGCCGGTGGCGGAGGTGAGCTGCGCGCTGACGCAGGCGGTCCAGCCCTGTCCCCGCACCTCCCGATGGGGCGGGGCGACGTGCACCTCCCGCGGATAGGACGTGTTGAGGAAGACCACGTTGATCTGCTCGCGGACCACGCGTTTGACGTCAGGGGGCGCTTCGGGGGGCGGCTGCTCGGCTTCCTTCAGGCGCATGAACTCGGGCACCGGCGCGCGGCTGTCGGCGAAGCCGCAAGAACCGAGTGCGAGGGCGCTGGCCAGCAGCGCCGCATGAGCAACAATCCGCAACATCCGTGAAGGTCCCCTGCGGGCCAACAGATAGGCAGGAATGCGATCCGGCAAAGTCCCGGCCGATCAAGATTTGCTGAAATCCCGGCCCCCCGGCATTTGCTATTACGGGATTGCAGGCTAATTTGTGCCCCAGACGAGGGGGATTGCATCAATGCGGATTTTGGTCATCGCGGCCGCCGTGCTCGCGCTAACGGCTGCGTCGGCGCAGGCGCAGGGCCGCAGCAGAGGCCAGCCGAACGAAGCGAAGTCGGACAATAAGCCCAAGGTCGACGAAAAGGCCTACAAGGCCGCGCTCGAGCGCATTCCGGAGCCCAAGGAGAAGTACGACCCGTGGGGCGGAGCCCGTCCGGCTGAACCTGCCAAGAAGCCCAAATAAATGAGGGGGGCGTTGGCGAGCCGTCTGTGTCAGTCGGCCGCCGCCATCGTGCTCCTCCTGTTTTCCTCGTGGCCAGGCATCGCCTGGGAGAGCTGGGGTGGCGATCCCGGCGGCTCACGCTTCTCGCCTTTGCGGGAGGTCACGCCCGACAATGTCGGCAATCTGGTTCGGGCCTTCGAATTCCATACCGGCGATCTCGCGGCGCGGCCGCCCGAGGTGATGCGGCGAACCAAATTCCAGGCGACACCGTTGTTCGTCGAGGACAGCCTGATCTTCTGCTCGCCCTTCAATGAGGTGATCGCGCTCGATCCCGGCACGGGCGCGCAGAAATGGCGCTTCGATCCAAAGATCGCGACCAATCAGCGGCCCGCCAATCGCTATGTCTGCCGCGGCGTGACCCATTGGATCGACGATGAGGCGCCTGCAGATGCCGCCTGCCGATCGCGCATCTTCATGGGCACGAACGATGTCCGCCTGATCGCGCTCGATGCAAAGACCGGGATTCCCTGCGCCGGTTTCGGCACTGGCGGTGAGGTCAGGCCCGATATCGGCATGAAGCTGGACTGGCCCGGCGAATTCCAGATCACCTCGCCGCCGGCGGTCGGCCGCGGTGTCGTCGTGATCGGCTCCGCGATCGGCGACAACCGCCGCGTCGACGCGCCGAGCGGCGTGGTGCGCGCGTTCGATGCGCGCAGTGGCCAGCCGCGCTGGACCTTCGAGCCGCTCAAGCGCGACGGTGTCGAAGCCGGTCACGCCAATGTCTGGGCGCCGATGTCGGTCGACGCGGCCCGCGGGCTGGTTTTCCTGCCGACATCCTCGCCGTCGCCGGACTTTTGGGGCGGCAAGCGGCCGGGCAACAACGAGCACGCCAATTCGGTGGTCGCGCTGCGCATCGAGACCGGCGAGCTCGTGTGGGCATTCCAGACCGTGCATCACGACGTCTGGGATTACGATCTGGCGTCGCAGCCGACGCTGACGCGTATCGACACCGGAGACGGCCAGCGCGATGTCGTGATTCAGCCGACCAAGCAGGGATTTGTCTTCGTGCTCGACCGCGATACCGGCAAGCCGGTGTGGCCGGTGGAAGAGCGCGTGGTGCCGCAAGGCGGCGCGGAAGGTGAACGACTGTCGCCGACGCAGCCATTCCCGACGCATGTGCCGCCGCTGACATCGCAAAGAATCTCGACTGAGGATGCGCTCTCGCTCCTCCCTGGCCTGGGTCGCTCCGCTTGCGAAAGGCAGTTCGCGGAGGCACGTAACGAGGGGTTGTTCACCCCACCCTCGACGCAAGGCACGGCGGAGTTTCCCTTCACCGGCGGCGGCGTCAACTGGGGTAGCGCAGCCTTCGACCCGGTCAACCAGATCCTCTACGCCAACACCGCCCGCGCCGTTCATCTCATCAAGCTGATCCCGCGTGCGGAGGCGGCTGGATTCGATCTGCCTCCCGGTCATGATTTCGGCCAGCAGAAGGGCGCGCCGTTCGCGATGTCGCGCGCGGTGGTGATGTCGCCGCTCGGGCTTCTTTGCAACAAGCCGCCTTGGGGCGAGATGGTCGCGGTCGATCTGAAGGCCGGCAAGATCCTCTGGCGTTCAACGGTCGGCACCACGGAAGACCTTGCGCCGCTCGGCGTGCCGCTGCCGTGGGGCGCGCCGCTCGTCAACGGGCTCGCGGTCACCGCAGGCGGTCTCGTCTTCACCGGCGCGATGGATGCCTATCTGCGCGCCTTCGATGCGCGAAGCGGCCGGGAGTTGTGGCAAGGCCGGCTGCCGGTGCCCGGCGTCGCCAACCCCATGACCTATCTCTGGAAGGGCGAGCAGTATGTCGCGATCGGCGCCGGCGGCCACTCCGAGGTCGGCACCTCGATCGGCGACAGCGTCGTTGCGTTTCGCCTGGCGCGGCCGGGTGAAGGGCCGTCGCTGTGGTCGCGCACCATCGATCGTCCGGGCGGACGATTTTGGGTGTCGTCGTCAGCAATTGTGTTCGCGATCATCCTGCTGATCATCGCGAGCCTGCGCTGGCGTCGTCGACGTCGTATAAAGCAAGCATGATGCTGCGTTGTGTATGCGATGCGAACAGTTGTTCACATCGTGCGTGCTATCGTACGAAAGCGAGGCCGATGCGCCTATCATTGCGCCATACGGTGTGGCAATTCCGTACGAAATTGTCGCGCGCGATCGAGAGCGTGAATGATTTCGGCAATATGACGGGGGAATCGAGCTCGATCGCCGCGCCGCCTTCCGACATGTTTCGCACCGTGCACGCGATGCCGCTGCTTTCAAAGGTGATCGTTCCACCCTTGAAAACACGGTAACGCTGCGCTGCACGTTTCTCGATCATCGGCATTAATCCATAACGATGATTGTGAAGTAGTGCATAGAAATTACGTTGAAATAAACTCAATACTGGCGCTACTTGCACAGCGCTTCAGACTTCGTTTACGACGTTGGAGCGGTGAGTCACTTCCCGCCGACTTTCCTCACAAGCCCTTCCTTTGTGGCGTTACGCGCCGATGGAGATATTGATGAAGACTACGCTTTCGCTTCTGTTCGCCGCAGCGCTCTCGCTGTCATCGATGCCCGCCCACGCCGTCAAGTGGGACCTCTCGACCATGACCTGCAAGCAGTTCCTCGAGAGCCGCGAAGACAACATCGCGGTCGTGCTGACCTGGATGGACGGCTGGTACAAGGGCGACGAGGACAACGCGATCATCGACACCGAGGTGTTCATCGAGAACGCCAAGAAGTTCGGTGCCTATTGCGGAAAGAATCCGACCGTCAGCGTCGTCACCGCGGCTGACGAAATTCTCGGCAAGTAATTCCTGAAGCTGACCGAAGCGCGGACGCAATCGCGCTTCAGTCCCTCGCTTCGATGCGAAATTGATTGGAGAGCCGCGGAGCGCCTTGCGCGCTCACGCGGCTCTCTTCTTTTTGGATGATGCTCAGCCCGGCAGCATGGCGAACGCGCTCGACACCATCGCCACCTGCTTGTTGTCGGAGGCCGAAAGCAGCGTGACACGGCCAAAACTCATGGTGCGTCCGAGCCGCACCACGCGCGCGTCGGCGAGCACATCCGAGGAGGAGACCGCGCGCATGAAATGCGTGGTCTGGTCGACCGTCGTCATCGGACGATAGCCGCGGTTGGCGGCGAGGTTCGCGATCACCATCGCGGTATCGGCAAGCGCCATCAGCGCCTGGCCGCACACCACGCCGCCGTTGCGGCACAGCCGCTCCGAGAATGGCATGCGCAGGAGCGCGCCCGGCTGCCAGTCCGCCACGTCCGATGGCGGCAGGTGCTCGAGGCGCTCGACGGCGAGGTTGAGATCCTGGACCCAGGGCGCAAAGACCTCGCCGAGTATGCGTCTGGCCTCAGCGATGCCGAACTCGGCTTCTGGCTGCGATGGCATTGCTGTCGGTCCCCCCTGTGTTGCTGGATGTTTCGGCTATTCTGCGCGCATCGGCGCGGCAAAGTCACCCGGTCTTCGGTCGGCTCTGTCGGCTTGAAAATGCCTGACTTGGGCCGATATGATACTGGGCTTGGGAACGGGTGGGCGATGTTGCGTCGGTGTGTCCTTGTGTTTGGGTTGATAGCGCTGGGTCTCGCGCTGGACGGGTGCACCAGATGCGGCCCGATTTGGGACGACTGGCTGCAGGCGCCGAAATCGTGCAGATCGGACCGGCTCTAGCGCGCCATTCGGCCTAGCGGGCCGTTGACAAGAACGACAAGGCGCGGTTGACCCGCCCTTCATGGATGATCAAGGAGTCAATGATGAAGCTTTTCCGTATGGCGGCGGTGCTGCTGGCCGTGCTGGCGGGACCGGCCTACGCGCAAATGCCCAATCTCAATTTGCTGCAGGAGGGTCCAGGCAAGACCCCCGAGGAAAAGGCCGCGGAAGCCGAGCGTGACAAGGCCTACAAGGAAACGCTGAAGAAGATTCCGGATTCCAAGGCGTCCAACGATCCCTGGGGCGGCATACGTTCCGACCCGCCGAAGCAGGCGGCTGCGCCGAAGGCATCGGCCGCGACCAGCGCGCCCAAGAAGAAGTCCGGCACGACCGCCAATTGACCTTTTCCCCGATCGGAGGCGGCTGATGCCTCCGGCCGGGACTCCTCTTCTGCCGGCCTGCTCCCTACATCTCCGAGAGCGTATTGCGTTGAGGAGGAACGGCATGGCCGATCGTCCGCGGGATCTCGCCGAGAGGATGGCGCGCCGGCGCAAGATGGGCGGCAAGCCGGGCGAGCGCGGCGGCGACGGCTTCTTGCGTGAGACTTTCACTCTGCCGCGCCCGGCGGCGCGGGCGAGGGCGGAGGCTTTCTTCGCCCGCTACCCCAAGGCAGGCTATATGAGCGCGGTCGAGACTTGGCGCGAACTGCCGGGCGGCGAGATCGAATTCACCATGCGGCGGCTGCCCAGCGCCGACTAGACGTCAAGTCTCCTCGAAGGATTCGGCGATGATGCGGATCCGGAACACGGGCTCCTTGGCCTCGTCCAGCAGCTCCATGTGCCATTCGGAGTTTTCGTTGAGCTTGCGCGCGAGGCCGGCGGCCATGTCGGCGCAGATGCTGGTCATCATCTTCCAGGCCGCATCGCGATCGGCAAATTCCGTCGCCTGGTCCGCGCAGCCGGAATAGCGGCCGTTCCGAATTCGAAAGAAGTAGAGCGGCATGGCTGGCACCGGTCACATGATGGTCCCGCCTCCCGGGCCATGGGCGCGCGCAGTGCAGTCCCAAACTTGGGACAGATCAATTCCGGGCCGCTACGGACGACACCTCGCGCGCGTGGCTGCGGAACCCGGCTCAGGCGGTTTATTCATGCGGTCTTGCGCCCGATCGCCTTCAGCTCCCGATCGATGCGCAGCTGCACGCGCCGGATCGCCAACAGATCGATCTTCGTCTCGGTCTTGCCCGTCCTGATCTCGTCACCGATGCGGAACTGCCACTGCCAGACTCCGGGAAGCGCCGTCGTGGCAACTGTGAACTCAACGCCCCTGTGATTCATGGTCATCTCCACGATTCACCCTCCATTCACCGTGAACATGTTGGGCGTCACTCTATTCCTGCGACAAGCGAAATTTGGCGGTAAGCCTTGGATAGTTCACGGTAATCTTTGGAACCGCGCGCGGTTCGAAACAAACGAAATTAGGTTCCGAAAACCGTGCACGGAATCCGGGCAAGGCATGGCAAATTCACCCGGTCTTGCCGTGCAACCATCCGCGCCGAGGAACTCTGTTCATGGTCGGAGAACCCCGGAACGCGAGATCCGCGCATTTGACACAGCGCGGTCCGGATTCCTTCCCGTATCGTGTGGAACCCAAAGCGGCGCGCGTTGCTGCTGCCGCCATTCAAAGCGAACAGGTGTGGTCGATACTTTTCCACTTTTGCGTGTCATGTATCTATGCTCTGCTTGTGAACGACGGTTCGAACGCGATGTCACGAAGGGGAAGGTGTGAGCTGGCTGAGACATCTTGTGCTGCGCTGGGGTGCACGGAATTTCTCGCTGACCTGTCCCCATTGCCGGCATCCCGCGTCCTCATCGAGCTTCAAGCGCGCGCGTTTCATGCTTGGTGACGAGAAGCTCGTCTGCGAAGAGTGCGGCGAGACCAGCGTCGTCACGTTCTGGCGTTTCGAAGGACTATCGAGCCGGCCCGATTGCACTGACGCGCTGCGGCGCGCGCCGCTGTCCGATTCGCGGCACTGATCCGACGCCGGCGGTGTGCGTCGAAGTCCACTCCTTGCGTGCTGCGGCACATGCCTTGCTTGGCCTCATGACGGCAAACAACATGGGCGCGTCATGCTCGGCATTCCCCGCCGCTACTCTCATTTCGTCTTCGGTGTCATCCAGTCCGGCCTGACCTCGCTGATCGCCGCGGGCATCGCCAGCTTTCCCGCTCCTGGCGCGACGGTCTTCCTCGCGCACTGGATGGTGTCGTGGCTCGTCGCGTGGGCCGCGGTGCTGCCGATCGTGCTGCTCGCGGCACCTGCGATCCGCGCCTTCTCGCTGCGGCTGACGCGAGAGGAGAGGGCTCGGTGAGGCGGCTGGCAAGCATGAAAAAAACCCGCTTGGGGAGAGCCAAGCGGGTGAAAGGTTATTGGAGGCTGAGGTGCTGGGCTGCAACACCGTAGCCCCACGAGCCTAGCCGGTTGAGCTTACGACAGCCTGACAGGGCCGGCAGATCGGCTTTCAACCTGCCGCGCGTCCGCGCCCGCAAACAGAAAACCCCGCTCGGGGCAGAGCGGGGTCCTCGACTGTGTATGGAGGCCCGGTGTTGGTCCACCGGGCACAGCCAGACTAGGAGACCAGGCTTACGGGTGCCTGACGGCCGGCACCGAAATCCGCGTCGGGAGGCCGCAGACTGGCCCCGCACGCGTCCCAATTTGGCCACCCGATCGCACCACTGGAGCCACACCCCTCGGCGAGATTTCGCATCGTCGGCGACGCCATGGGGGAAACGTGGTGCGCCGGCAGCGGGGTGGCATCATGGATAACGTAGAGCGGTCATTCGCCGCCGCGACGGCGGCTGGCTTCGTCGTGCTGGTGATCGGCCTCGTGCTGCTGGCGCTGCTGTAAGGCGTACCGGCGGACGGCAGCCGAGGCCGGACCGGGCTAAAGCAGGCGCTTCGATCCTGGGTGGGCACCCAGGACGCCGCCGCGCCCTTTCAAAACATGGAAAACAACCCCATGCACAGTAGGGGGTCGGGCGATTTCGTTGTGCGATCAATGGCTTAGTTGTGGTATTTAGATACCTTAAATGCCGCGCAACGGCTCCGACGCGCACCCCGAGCGCAATGCCGGATCCTCGACATGAACAGGGGCTGGCTCTGCCGGCCCACGCCTGCGACGCGCATTCCCGACGGCCGGTACGGCGGCTACCCGCCCATCGCGGCGCAGCCTTGGTCAGATCAGAAGCCCGTCGGCAGGCTTAGTGGACCTTGATCTCACCGAGGGGAAGGCGGAGTTCGGCGGCGCGCTCTTCGCGATCCCTCTTGCGAAACTCGTTTTCCTTCCGCTCGAACTTCACCATCTCCTCGTGCGCCGCCGCCAGGAGGTGATTGCGCCTGACAGCATTGGGGTGCGCGTCTTCCGTCATGTTCCTGGTCCCCGTCGTTGCGATCCGATCTCGAAGAAAGCCGGGCATCGCAGAAAGGTTCGATGCCGCAGGATTGCGGAATTATGACGGCGCACGGCGGCTGCGTCTTTGATGCGCGTCATCTTCAGTCGAAGGGTGACGAATGCGGAGGATCGGCAAAAATCAAAAAGGCCGCCAACCGAGGCGGCCTCTCATCATCTTTGAATCACTTGATCTTTGAATCGGTTGCCCGCTAGCGGCAGGGCTTCTAGCGGCAGGGCTTCTAACGACAGGGCTTCTAACGACAGGGCTTGCCAATCATCTGGGCGTGCCGGCTGTGGCAGCCGTCGTGCAACTGAGACTTCCTCGTCACCTTTGCGCCGACCTTCGGGGCGCCCGATGCCGTCGCGGCATTCGATATCTGGGCTTGCGCCGGCACCGAGCCGGCGAGGACAGACAGCGCCAGAGCGATCTTGAGGATTGCCTTCATCGTGCCTCCTGAGGTTGTTCGAACGGTACGCAGAGTAACGCTACTTATATGAGCGTTACACACTGTAGCGTTCAATTCAAGTTCGATCGGAGGCATGACGACGAACCGCCGTCCTCGCGGCGGACCGAGATGGGGCAAAGTGAGGTAGATTGCAGATGAGGCGGGGCGAGCGCTCCGCGGAATGGACCGATTAGGCGGCCTCGGTCCGTCGCGACGTGCACGCCCAATGTGGCGAGCCGTGGTGGCCTATTGCTTCGTTGTCGGCGGCTCGAAGATGAGGGCGGCTTGGAACACCCGCCCGGCGTCGGTGCGGACTTCGATCGCAACGTCTGTTCGATCCTCGTGTCCCGCCAGGTCGCGCGCAAGGCCGCTCAATGTCTGCGTCGCCTCGATCTCTGCTTCGCGCTGGGTTCGAAACTCCAGTCCCTCATCGTCGGCATAGAGGCCGGTGTCGTCTCGGATATCGAAAAAGTACCGGACCATGGCGCCGCCTCTCAGAGAGAGTATCGCCGCCAACCCCGCCTTGGGAGGACCGTTCCTAATTATTTCGGCGGCTGGAATCCGGGTACTGTCCCAATCCCCGGGCGTGGTTGGCGTCCCGTTGGCCGGCGAGAATGCCAGGACCGCCGCTTGCAGGTTGGGCAATCGTAGACCTGGACGCCGAGCGCCGTTGAACCAGGTCAATCATAGCTGTCTTTACGGACGGTCTCGATCCGCCTTGCGTCCGCCTACATCTGTGGCGGCGTGACCCTTGCTTCGTCTCTCGTCAGGGCGGCCAGCCTGTCCAATTGGCTAGCCACGCCAGTGAGGCTCCGGGCGATGTTCTTCAACAGGAAGGCCCTGTCCGCCGAAACCCCGGACGATTGAGAGAGGACCTTGTAATGATTTGCGAGTTCCTCGCATTTAGCAGCGTCGATCATAATTGAGCCCATCTATGAAACAGGTCAACAGCTCAACCCTAATACGGTTCCCACGCGGGGCGCTGACGACCCTTGGCGTTGCAATGCCTCGCATCCTACCACAGCTATTCGTCGTCAGGTTGTGTTCTGCGCCACAAATCGCGTCACTCCCGAAATCAAATGCCACCACGCCAGGAAACAGGCTCGTCCCTGAAGACGGCCCCGGCCGGTGGGGCTTGATAGGGGTGAAGGCCGGGGCCGCTTGGGGATGCTTGGCCCTTGGCAAAGACCAAGCGAATCCGAGTTTAGTCGACCCTCACCGCGCCTCTGTTCGTTTCAGCACATAATTGCCAAATTTTCCTGCCCCGCATTCGCATGCGCAAATGCATATCGAGGGCCGGTACGGTTTCCTTATCGTCTTGGATTGGCAGACCACGGAGACGTGCGTATTGCCTGACCGGCACCCTCGCAGGGCAGATTTTTTCATTCGGATGGGTGGCATCGGTTGGATGATGTCCGACCGAGAGCGCAAGGGCCTGGCGATCATCGAAACAGCTGCGCCCGATGTCTATGCGGGCGCGCGGCAGTCAAGTCCGCCGCATTGCCAAAAATTCCCGCGACCGATGGGCCGCGGCATACTCCCGTCCGGCTTCCTCGGTGCGCTCCGGATCGGGAGACGGGAGCGGCTTTGGGAGGGACTGATTTTCGGTCACCTATCTCGGTGTCTCAAACGCACCTGTGGCAACTCTGACACCGGGACTGCCGAATGAGCTCACAGGAAATCCGTGCAATGAGCGATCCCCGGTAAGGTTGCAATCGCACCCGGTGCGCGCGCCCAGGCTCGGATCGCCAGGTTGGCCGCCTTCAAAACCGAGGGGCGCAAGATTTGAAGCGCATCGCGGATCGTTGCGCTCAGGGGCTGCTGACGGATCCGTGTGCGCAGCCGGGCAACCCGCAATGCACGCACCATCGTTTCAGGATCGGGAAGTCCGCGCTTATCCTCCAGAAGGCTCCAGGCGAGGTGCTTGAGTTCGATGGTCTCCTGGTCGATCTGAGGGAACGATCCCAATGCCGTGATGCTCGCGTGGTTGGTCGTGTCGTAGAACACAAGACCGTCGTCGATCGCCACCATGTCGCCCTGGCAGGCGAGATCGAGAAAGAACAGTTGGTCCACGCCCCAACTGATCGACTTGTAGTTTCGCATCAGGCAACCGGCCCGGATGACCTTGCCGTTGATCAGCAGGGTCGACGGGACAATCCCAAGCAATCGGGTCTTGCCCGCCAGATAGAGATCCGCCAGGCACTGCTGGCCCGAATACAGATAAACTTGGCGTCCTCGCCGGTACCTTATGCCGCTGTCCTGAACGAGATGAGATGTGGAGGTCATGAACGCAGCGGCGGGGTACGTCCTCGCCAATTCCGCAAAAGTCGCAAGCGATCCTGGCGTGAGCCAGTCGTCGTCGTGCAGCACTTTGATCCAGTCGCCGCGACATGCGAGCATCGCGTTGTTGGTATTCTCAACCTGGCCGCGGCCGCGGTGGTTCTCGATAACGCGAATGCGCGGGTCGCTCCGCGCGTGCTCGGACAGGATGCTCCAGGTCGCGCCTTCCGGACCTTCGTCGTCGCTGATCACCATTTCCCAGTCGGCGTGCTCCTGCTGCAGCACGCTTTCAATCGCGCGGCGCACCATCTCCGGTCGGCGGAAGGTGGGTATTGCCACCGAAATGAATGGGCGGTGTTCCGAACTCTGGGAGCTATCGAACCGCTCGGCGTACAATTGATCCATTCATCGTACCTCGTTGATCGAAGCGGTCGTGGCTGGAAGTGGCAGACCCTTCTTCGGTTTGAGCCTGTTCGCAGATCTTGAATCGAACCGAGCGAACGAGGCGCGTGAATGCTAGGGAGACGATCTCGATGCGGTCATCGTCCATTCGCATGAACTTTGTTCCCGCAGGCCGCGACGTTTCGAAGCGGCCGCTTGTCCGCCTTGGTGAAAGAGCGTTCTGGTTCCCCTCGGTTTCTGTCGCCGCAGCAGCCGCGCCAACGCGGTGACGGATCAAGACGGGGGCGGCCAATCGAGGCGGCGTTGGTTCAGTTTCTTGCGGAGCGCCTGAAGGATTTCGCGAAGCTCTGCCGCGTTGCTTCTTTCCAAGAGGGAAGCGAGGCGCGAGCGTGATGGCGTTTTCAATCACCGGTAGATTGCCAAGGGCCGCTCGGTGACAGGTGGAGGGTGACTGCGTCCTGCCGCGACGTGCTGTCTCACCTCGCGACAATTGAACGACTTCAAATCCGGCCACGGCTCGTTTCAAAATCGGACAGTGAGGTCGGAAACAGACCACGCCCAAACCCGGGTGCTGTCCCAATTGGGACACTCGGAACATCAAGTCAGGACATGTTGCTTGTTGGGCTTCAGAAGCAAGAACGCCGTCCGCTTAAATGAAGCGCGGACGGCGGCTTTCCAGCCCCGGGAGGGAAATTGTAAAATCCCGATATCGTTTTGTCTGCACGTCCCGTGCCAAGGTTCATCGGGCCAGCCGCAGGAATTGGGAAAACCTTCATCCTCAAGCGTTGATGCCGCCAACGCGAATGACCACGCCGGGACAGAATCCGGATCTGTGCCGGCAACGCGATACCTCAGGCGCGTCTGCTTCTAGGCTGGCTTGGGCGGTTGAAGCCCCGGCGATCTCAGCCACTCGCTCATGTGCGAGCCGGTCTCAGCCTGTCTGGCTTTGCGGAGGAGGTCCTCTCGTTGAGGACCGTGAGGGAGGGCTTTAGCTTGTTCGCGGAGGCGTTTCGCTTCTCCGGCAAGTCGTTCTTCCAGTGACACGGTCTGCGTGAAACGACGGCGCTGCTTCATGACACAACCTCGTCTTTACGGGTCCTAACCGCAGGGTTTGAGTTCAAGTGAACTTAATATGCAGACGAGCCACCTTCAGTTCCAAAGTGAACTTTTCAAAATCAAGCCGCTTCGAAATTCGCTTTGGACCAGGAGGTTGGCCCGGCACCAAAATCCCAGCGCTGTCCTAATTAGGACAACGGGACTGTCGGATTAGGACATCAATAAAAACGCCGCCCGCTTAAATATCGCGCGGGCGGCGGCTTTCCAGCCCCGGAGAGGTGGATGCAAAACCCCGGTGACGATGAGTGTGCACAACCTGTGCCAAGGTTTTATGTCACGTTGCGGGACGCCGCAGCGGGGATCGGGCCACCACGTACCACGAATTTCTGAGAATCAGTATTGTCTCGAAGAAAGAACGTCGTGGGGGCAGTACTTGTTACGGGATTGCCGAAGGACTATTCGCCTGTCTAGCCAGATTATCGGCCTTTGACGCGAGCTTTCGGCTGATTGCGAAGACGACGTCTTCAAGTGAAAGAGGCCGCCACTGAGGCGGCGTTATCATTGCTTGCTGAAAATCCTGGAATTGAAAATGGCCGTGACTTCGAGAACACGGCCAGTTCCGTTACGAACTTCCACCGCGAAATGCTGGCCCGTCGAACCTTCCATGACCGCATCGCGGGCGGCATCGACAAGTGCGCCGAGCGCCATATCGTGTGCCGCCTCGGCGTCCAGCAGTTCGACGCCATCTTTGTCCTGCGAGAAGATGCCATCCGACCTGAGGTCGAAAAAATACTGAGCCATTGATGCTCAGCTTACTTCGGTGCCTGCAAACCCGAGGAATTGACCCACTCTTCGAGGTGACATGCAGTGTCAGCCTGACGGGCTTTCCTCAGCATATCATCCTTCAGAACGCCTGGCGAAAGCTCTGCCGCCCGGGTGCGGATATCGTCAGCGAAGACCCGCAGCCTGTCCTGAAGAGATACGGATTGTCTGATGCGTTGCCGTCTTTGCAAGGCGCTGCTCCCTGTTCGAGGGGGCGGGAGCGCTGTGATGGAGCGTTCTCGTCACCGATGGTAGCCACGATCCGGGCGGTGATGGTGAAAGTGTGCGCTCGGATCAGGGGATTAGCGAGTCCTCAATTTGTCCCGCCATTCGGAACTTTTACGAATTAGGACACTGCCGAATTCAACTTGGGACACAACGGCTCAAATGCGGACAGCACGCTCCGCCGCAACTTAGCGCCATGTTATTGAGCTGGGCGTGTCGCTAAAGCAGAAAGAACGGGCGCGGCATGGATCCGGCGGCCAGCATCTTCAAGATGATCTATCGGGATCAACCAGTCAGTACGGAGGGGCTTCCTTGGCGGAAGGAAGACTTCACGAAACGAAAGAGGCCGCCAACCGAGGCGGCCTCACGAGACCCGGCCCATCGCCAACGCGCATTGTACGATGGACCGTTCCGGGTGGATGGCGCGAGAGTGTCGCGCCACAGACCGGAATCTCAATCCCGATGTTGCAGAGTCGTTCCCGTCAGGCCGCCCACTGAGGCGGCCTGACTTCATCCGCCTACAAAGCGGGTTCGCGTGACCAGAAATACGAAGCCGATTCCGGTCACGGCGAGGAAGGTGCAAAAATACCGGATGCGATACATGCCGAACCAACCCGGGCGTGCCGCCATGGTTCAGGAGGTCGGCGAGCTCTCCGCCCATCTGGTGGTCTAGGCCGAGGTTGGACGGAGAGCCGCGCGCCGGACCCCCGTCGCATGACAATGCTAGGAACGTGCCATGACAGTCGTGTGAAACTGTCGGCGCCGCTCAGTGGAGATCAGGCCACAAATGAATGAAAACGCCGCCCGCTTGAAATGAAGCGCAGGCGGCGGCGTTCCAGCCCCGAGAGGGATTAGCAAAATCCCGGATATTGATCAGTCCGAATGGATGACGAGAAGGTTCAACGGCACAACGCGACCAAGCTCAAATGGATGCGTGGCGGCGCTGCGTCGAACTGGGCATTGAAATCCCCCAGCCCAATAGATACGGGCGGGAGACGAGATCGTTTCACACGCGCAGAGGCGGATTAGGGCACTTCTTTTCCGTGGTTCTATGAATGGCGAGCTTGCGCGTTTTTCCCGGAGGGATTGTCGGCTGACAGCGTGGCTGACTTGGAAGGCTACATCGAAATCCTTTTGCGAAAGCTTCGCCGGGAAGCTGGCAAAGAAGCCGCCAACTGAGGCGGCCTTAACCGGTCTTCCGTTCGAGCATCGCCATTTCAACTTGGTCGGCCAGGACTGTGAGATGACTTGCGAGGCGGTCGAATAGTTCGCGCTTAGCGGCGTCGGTCGCGGATGAGAGCGCACTCCGCCGCGTCCTTCCGCAGCTTCTCAAGTTGAACCAGATGATCTTGCATGGCCCGCTGGCCCGCTGTTTCGAGAACCAGCGGAGTCAACGCGACGGGCTTACTTCGGCGGCTGCAAGCCGGATGATTTCAACCATTCCTCAATGCGGGCGGCGACATCGGATTCGTGGGCCTTCTTCAAAAGAGCCTCTTGCTCTGGGGCCGCCTGCAATTGTTCTGCCTTTTCTCGCGCTAGTCTGGCTTCCTTGATGAGCCGCTCTCCAAGCACTCTATCCGGTTTGAATCGGAAGCGCTTCATGACTTCCTCCTGTCACAAAGTTCGCTCTGCTTAAAACTTTCAAGGGGCACAGAAGTTCTACGGAACTCTACACCTCATGTTCGCTTAGCGGAACACATTCGTTTGCGGTCCGTTCTTCAAATCCAAATCGGGCCACCGCGAAAATCAAACTAGGCCACCGCGCTCGGAAACCAGGCCAGCATCCGGGTACTGCCGAAATAGGCCACTCGGGATTGCAAAGTAGGCCACTGGTAGGAACTAAGGGATTGCCCGCCCTGTTGCATGTTGTTCCTCCCTCTAAAGGAACAGCCTTATGGCCGACGACAAGGTGCCGTCCGGAATGCGGTTGGAATTCGGTATGGCGTATTCCCGGGTAACATGAAGTTATCGTTTCAGGCGGCAAGGTCAATTGGCTGATCGGTGGGTTTTGTGGCGAGCGTGTTCCAACCATCGACCTTGCGCATGCTGATCTGTCCCGAGGCGAGCAGCGCCCAGAACATCATCGCGGCGGTGTCGGCCGACGGCAGTACGGTTTGGGTTTTGATCCGGCGCTTGAACTCCTCGTGCAATCGCTCGATCGCATTGGTCGTGCGTAGGCTGCGCCATTGGCTCGGCGGCAGGCGCGCGAAGGTGAACAAGCGGTCTCCCGCTTCCTCCAGGCTGTCGGCAACGGCACGATGCTTGAGCCGCCATTTGCGGATGAAGGCCTTGCGGCGAACGGTGATCTCCTCAGGCGTCGTCGCATAGATCATGTCGTTGTACTCTGCGGTGATCTCGTCGTGCAGGCGCTCGGGGGCATGGGCCAGCAGGTTTCTGTGTTTGTGAACCGTGCAGCGTTGCACCGGCACGCCGTCCCAGACGACTGCAATGGCCTTGTCGAGCCCTGGTGCGCCGTCGACGATGAGGAATTCGGGACGCCGCAGCCCGCGCTTGATGAGATCGTCCAGCACCGTGCGCCAGGCCTCGGCGCTTTCGCCGCCCATGCTCTTGATCGCGAGCAGAACCTTCTGGCCGTCCGCTCGCACGCCCAGCACAACGAGCAGTGAAATCGAGGTCGCCTTGCGGTCGAGGCGCACCCGAACGACGGTGCCGTCGAGGATCAGGCGCACGATCGGCTCCGCGGCCAGCGAGCGGCTGTTCCAGGCGTCCCAGTCGCCCTTTACCTTGCGCCAGGTCCGGCTCACCGTGTCCTTGCCGACCGTCCCGCCGAACAAGGCCGCCAGCGCGCGACGCACCCGCCTGGTATTGGTGCCGGCGAGATAGCTGCTGGCGATCAGCGCGTCGGCGGCAAGCGTGCGTCGTTGATAGGCCCGCAGCGCCTGGCTCTTCCATTCCGCCGTCCCGCCCTCCGGCGTGGTCAGCCGGGCCCGCGGCACCGCGATCTCGATCGGCCCGAACGTGCCCGTCAGCGAGCGCGTCCGGCTGCCATGACGGTGGGCCTTGACGCAGGCTCCTGCTTCATTGCCGGCCATCTTGCTTCGTTCGTAACGCGGCCGTGCCAGCGCGGTATCGAGTTCGCCGCGGATCAGCTCTTCGATGAACTGACGCGCCCGAGCCCGCACCTCGGTCTCGATCGGATCGAACCAGTTGTCGAAAAGATCAACAGCCATTTCGGTCGCAGGCTGCATGGAATCAGGCTTCGTAGTAAACTTGGTCATGGCGTAGTCTCCAGTCCGACGCTTCAACGCCGGACGATTCGAGGTTGATCACCCCGGAGACTACGCCAACCCTAATTCCTACCAACCCTGCGACGGCACCGACGACAACAATAAAAATCCAAATGAGAAGCAGCCCGGCGAGAATCCGGACGGCAAGTACCATTTCAATCCTGGGAACATGGCCGGGAAGAAGCCCGGGGATCCGGAGCAGACTGCTGAAAACCGTGGCGAGCAGCCGCACGAGGACAAAGAAAAACCCGCCGGTTAGATGCCGGCCACTCGCAGATGCGAAGTAGGGCCACTATAGGACCGCACCGGACGGCGGCTTTATGGCCGGCCACTCACCGAAGAAAAATGGGAATGGATTGTTTATCCCAGGATCGGGCAAGGAGATCGCTTCGCAGGAATGGCTCCCACTAGAGCGGCCTCAAAGGGAGCGCGGGCCTACATCGATGAGAAGCTGGATGGAAAAGAGGCCGCCAACTGAGGCGGCCTCAAATCATCAGGATCAGCCAGACGATTAGGCCAGCGTTCACGGTGCCTACGGTGACAATACCTGTCTGAATAAGTCGCTCGGTCATGGTGTCACCCCCCGATTGAGAGGGAACCCTGCGCTCAATCGGAACGAGCGTCTATGCAGATTGTGCCAGAACCGGGAAATTTCGGTAATATATGACGGCGTGTTCCGCCCGTGAATACACCTTATGGTTGGCCCAGAACAAAACAGGCCACGTGTCATTTCAAACCAGGCCAATGTCGCCGGAAACAGGCCAGTACCAAAATCCGCGAAAGAACATATTGCGAACTTGGAACAAATAGGGTACATTACTTTTATCGCCGGCCCGCCCCGCCAATCGTTTGTCCCTCTAGCGAATCCTCGCCATAAGGAGCACGACCCAATGTCCAACACTGCCCTGCGTATCGTCGAAGGATCTTCCATGGACAAGAGTAAAGCTCTGGCCGCCGCGCTCTCCCAGATCGAGCGCCAGTTCGGCAAGGGCTCGGTGATGAAGCTCGGCAAGAACGACCGGTCGATGGATGTCGAGGCGGTGTCCTCGGGTTCCCTCGGGCTCGACATTGCGCTCGGGATCGGTGGTCTGCCGAAGGGGCGCGTCGTGGAAATCTACGGGCCGGAATCCTCGGGCAAGACCACGCTGGCGCTGCACACGGTGGCGGAAGCGCAGAAGAAGGGCGGAATCTGCGCCTTCATCGACGCCGAGCACGCGCTCGACCCGGTCTATGCGCGCAAGCTGGGCGTCAACATCGACGAGCTCCTGATTTCGCAGCCGGACACGGGCGAGCAGGCGCTGGAGATCTGCGACACACTGGTGCGCTCGGGTGCGGTGGACGTGCTGGTGGTCGATTCGGTCGCGGCTCTGGTGCCGAAGGCCGAGCTCGAGGGCGAGATGGGCGACGCGCTGCCGGGTCTCCAGGCCCGTCTGATGAGCCAGGCGCTGCGCAAGCTGACGGCCTCCATCAACAAATCCAACACCATGGTGATCTTCATCAACCAGATCCGCATGAAGATCGGTGTGATGTACGGCTCGCCGGAAACCACGACCGGCGGCAACGCGCTGAAATTCTATGCCTCCGTCCGTCTCGACATCCGCCGCATCGGCGCGATCAAGGAGCGCGACGAAGTGGTCGGCAACACCACGCGCGTCAAGGTGGTGAAGAACAAGCTGGCGCCGCCCTTCAAGCAGGTCGAATTCGACATCATGTACGGCGAGGGCGTCTCCAAGATGGGCGAGATCCTCGATCTCGGCGTCAAGGCCGGCATCGTCGAAAAGTCCGGCGCCTGGTTCTCCTACGACAGCCAGCGCCTCGGCCAGGGCCGCGAGAACTCGAAAGCGTTTTTGAAGGCCAACCCTGACATCACCGCCAAGATCGAGACCTCGATCCGCCAGAACTCCGGCCTGATTGCCGAGCAGATTCTTGCCGGCACCCCCGAGCGCGACGCCGACGGCGAGGAGCCGGCGGACGAGTAAGACCTAACGCGAAAAATTATCGCGAGGAGCGGGCGCTGAAGACGTTGAGTTGCCGACGTCGTCAGTGCCCGTTTCGTTTTGGGGGCGTTCGCGATGAAACGCGTGATCCTGACCAGTTCGTCCGGCGTGGGTCTCACCTACGCAAATCGTGCCGACATGGTCGTCCCGTTTATCTTTCGCTTCGTTTCGGGGCCACTGCCTACCTCGCATCACCTCGAGCAATACCTGACGGGAGGCTATGTCAGAGGCGATCCAGAGGTGCGTTGGTCCGATCTTGTTGGCCGGTTGCCTCAGACCGGTCTAGCGCACAAGGAGACAGGCCTGATTTGGTTTTGCGAGACCTATGGCGTCGATCTCATCGAGCTGTGGTTCGACCCTGAGCCCAATAGTCAGTTGCAACTGATCTGGATCCTCGATTATTTGCGGTCCCATCCATCGATCACCGATCGTCTGAGATTGCGACGTGTCAATTTCGATCTGCGCGGAGCGGACGGCACAGGGCTTCGCGATCGTATGGTGCGGGAATTGGAGGTCGCGGACTGCGACTTCGAGATCGCCAACATGGCCTGGGAAGCCTACCGGGCGCCAACGCCGGAGCTCTGTTTCGGATTGCTCGGCAGGGATTTCCCCAGGCTGCCCTTCCTGAAGCCTGCGATGGAACAATTGCTGGCAGAACTGCCATCACCAATCACCGGACTAGGTACGACGGAAGCGCGGCTTCTCGACCTGATTGCGCGGGGGCACAACCGTACCAAGGAGCTGTTTCAACCGGACGGTCCGCTGCAAACGCGCGTGTTCGATCAATGGGAATTGGGCCCGCTGCTCGAAGGGCTTGGGTCCGGCCCAATGCCGGTGATCACGGGTCTCGATCCGAAACTCGCGACGCTGGCCCCGCACGATGCGCGAGGCCGCAACGCCGCCTTTCGCCGAAGCCGGCTATCGCTCACCGAATTTGGGGAAGCGGTCCTTGAAGGCCGGGAGGATTTCCGCCGTCAAAACCCGATTCGACGCTGGTGGGGTGGTACGCTTCTCACCAACGAACGGCTTTGGCGGTGGGACCGAAAGAACTGTTCGCTGGTTGCACCCTAGATACGCGTTCGGGGCCGTAGGGTGGGCAAAGGCGCGTAAGCGCCGTGCCCACCATATTCCAACGCGCACAAAGGTGGTGGGCACGCTTCCGCCTTCGCTCTTCGAGCTACGGCGGACAAGTCGCTTTGCCCACCCTACGAAGCTACGATCCCTTACTCCGCCGCTTCCGCGTAATCGCTGACCAGCGGGCACGAGCACACCAGGTTGCGGTCGCCGTAGACGTTGTCGACGCGGCCGACCGGGCACCAATATTTGTCGGTGCGCGAGGTGCCCACGGGGAAGCAGCCCTCGGCGCGGGTGTAGGCGCGATTCCAGGCATCATCCGCGATGTCGTGCACGGTGTGCGGGGCGTGGCGCAAAGGCGAAGCCTCGATCTTGAAGCGGCCGGCCTCGACCTCGGCAATCTCCTTCCGGATCGCGATCATTGCGTCGCAGAAACGATCCAGCTCCGCCTTCGATTCCGATTCGGTCGGCTCGATCATCAGCGTGCCCGGCACCGGGAAGCTCATGGTGGGCGCATGGAAGCCGTAGTCGATCAGGCGTTTTGCGATGTCGTCCACGGTGACGCCCGAGGTCGTCTTCAGCGCGCGCGGGTCGACGATGCACTCATGCGCGACGCGGCCCTTCGCGTTCTTGTAGAGCACCGGGAAGTGCGCATCGAGGCGCGCGGCAATGTAGTTGGCGTTGAGGATCGCGATCTCGGTCGCGCGCTTCAGGCCGTCGCCGCCCATCATCAGAATGTAGATGTAGGAGATGGTGAGGATCGACGCCGAGCCGAACGGCGCGGCCGACACCGGACCGACCGGCGCGTCCCCATTCGTCGCCGGATGACCGGGCAGGAACGGCGCGAGATGCGCCTTCACGCCGATCGGGCCCATGCCGGGGCCGCCGCCGCCATGCGGGATGCAGAAGGTCTTGTGCAGGTTGAGATGGCTGACGTCGGCGCCGTAATCGCCGGGCCGGGACAGGCCGACCTGCGCGTTGAGGTTGGCGCCGTCCAGATACACCTGGCCGCCATGGTCGTGGACGATGTCGCAGATCTCGCGAATGTGCTCCTCGAACACGCCGTGCGTCGAGGGATAGGTGATCATCACCGCGGCGAGATCCTTCGAGTGCTTCTCTGCCTTGGCGCGGAGATCATTGACGTCGACGTCGCCGTTCTTCTCGCAGGCGACCACCACCACGTCCATGCCGACCATCGCGGCCGAAGCCGGGTTGGTGCCGTGGGCGGAGGAGGGGATCAGGCAGATTTTTCGGTGCGTCTCGCCGCGCGCGGCATGATAGCCGCGGATCGCGAGCAGCCCGGCATACTCTCCTTGCGCGCCCGAATTCGGCTGCAGCGAGATCGCGTCATAGCCGGTGATATCGCACAGCCATTTTTCCAACCGCGCGAACAGTGCGTGGTAACCCTTGGCCTGCTCGCGCGGGGCGAACGGGTGCAGGCTGCCGAACTCCGGCCAGGTCAGCGGCATCATCTCGGTGGTTGCGTTCAGCTTCATGGTGCAGGAGCCGAGCGGGATCATGGCGCGGTCGAGCGCGAGGTCGCGATCGCTGAGCTTGCGCATGTAGCGCAGCATCTCGGTTTCCGAGCGATGCGCGTGGAACACGGGATGGGTGAGGAAAGCGGTGGTGCGCTTCAGCGCCTCCGGCAGCGCCTCGCGCGTGGTCGCGTCGATCTCGGCGTAAACAAGCGTGCCGCCGAACGCGCGCCAGACCGCCTCGACGGTCGCCGGCGTCGTGGTCTCGTCGAGCGCGATGCGGAGCGCGGTTTCGCCAACGCCGAGGTTGATCTTCTCGGCGGTAGCGCGCGCGACGATCTCGGCGCGCTTGGAACCTGCATCCACGCTGAGCGTGTCGAAGAAGCTATCCGACTGCGGCGCGAAGCCGAGCTTGCGCAAGCCCGCGGCAAGCACGGCGGCGCGGCGATGCACATTGCGCGCGATTTGCGCAAGCCCCTCGGGGCCGTGATAGACCGCATACATCGAGGCGATCACGGCGAGCAGCACCTGCGCGGTGCAGATGTTGGAGGTCGCCTTCTCGCGGCGGATGTGCTGCTCGCGGGTTTGCAGCGCGAGGCGATAGGCCGGCATCCCGCGCGAGTCCACGGAGAGGCCGACGATGCGGCCGGGCAGCGAGCGCTTCAGCGCATCGTGCACCGCCATATAGGCCGCGTGCGGGCCGCCATAACCCATCGGCACGCCAAAGCGCTGCGCCGAGCCGATCGCGATGTCGGCCCCGAGCTCGCCGGGCGAGGCGAGCAGCGTCAGGGCCAAGAGATCGGCGGCAACGATCGCGAGCGCGCCCTTGGCCTTCAACGTCGCGATCGCGGGCCTGAGGTCACGCACGGCGCCCGAGGAGCCCGGATATTGCAGCAGCGCGCCGAGCACGTCGGCCTTGTCGAGATCGGCGAGGGGATCGCCGACGATCAGGGTCCAGCCCAGCGGCTCGGCGCGGGTGCGCATCACCGCCAGCGTCTGCGGATGCACGTCCTTGTCGACGAAGAAGGCTTTTGCTTCGACCCGTGAGTGCCGCTCCGCGAGCGCCATCGCTTCCGCCGCGGCGGTCGCTTCATCCAGCAGCGAGGCGTTGGCGACATCGAGCCCGGTGAGGTCGCAGATCATGGTCTGGAAGTTGAGCAGCGCCTCCAGCCGGCCCTGGCTGATCTCGGGCTGGTAGGGCGTGTAGGCCGTGTACCAGGCCGGGTTCTCCAAAATGTTGCGCTGGATCACCGCGGGCAAAACCGTGCCGGAATAGCCTTGGCCGATCAGCGAGGTGAAGACCTGGTTCTCGCGCGCGAGCTCGGCCATGTGCGCGATCGCCTCGGTCTCGCTCAAGGGCTTGCCGAGGTCGAGCGGGGCGGTCTGCCGGATCGAGGCCGGCAGCGTCTCCGCCATCAGGGCGTCCACGCTCTTGGCGCCGACGGCCTCCAGCATTGCGGTGACGTCGCGCGCCGACGGGCCGATGTGGCGGCGAACGAAGGTGGCGGCGGTGTCGCCATTGGATTTGCGGTGCGCGGTCATCATGGGTCCTCGCTTTAGATTTCGCTGTCGCCGTCATGCCCCGCGAAGGCGGGGCATCCAGTAAACGCAGGCGTCACGGCTTGAGCCGAGAAGCCGCGGCGTACTGGATCACCCGCCCCAGTGCGCAGTGCGCACAAGGCGGGTGATGACACCGAATATGAGGTCAGAGTTCGCTTCATCTCACGCCGTATGTGCCTTGTAGGCGGCTTCATCCATGAGGCCGCCGAGCTCGCTCTTGTCGGCCATCCTGATCTTGAAGAACCACGCCTTGCCTTGCGCGTCCGAGTTCA
Source organism: Bradyrhizobium sp. S3.7.6 (assembly GCF_054061875.1). Classification (NCBI taxonomy): domain Bacteria; kingdom Pseudomonadati; phylum Pseudomonadota; class Alphaproteobacteria; order Hyphomicrobiales; family Nitrobacteraceae; genus Bradyrhizobium; species Bradyrhizobium sp. S3.7.6. Next base: position 3,790,085 of record NZ_JBSSEQ010000001.1, read on the forward strand.
CCAGCGCCGGCTCGGTGGCGAGCGCGTCGTTGGTCTCGAGCACTTCGCCGGTGACAGGCGCGTAGACGTCGGAGGCGGCCTTCACCGATTCCACGACGGCGGCGGCTTCCGCCTTCTTCAGGCTGCGGCCGACCTTCGGCAGTTCGACGAATACGACGTCGCCGAGCTGCGACTGCGCGTAGTCGGTAATGCCGACGGTGGCGACATCGCCGTCGATGGCCAGCCATTCATGGTCGGAGGAGTACAGCGTCGTGGTCATTTTCTCAGTCCTCAGCGTTTGTAGGTGTTTTTCACGAAAGGCATGGCGGCGACCGTGAGCGGCAGCCGCTGGCCGCGCACCTCGGCGAAGAGTTTTGTATCGAGCGCGCTCGATGCCGTGGGCACATAGCCCATCGCGACCGGCGCATTCAGGCTCGGGCCGAAACCGCCCGAGGTGACCTTTCCGATCGGCTCGCCGCCGGCGTCATCCGCAAACAGCAGCGCGCCCTCGCGCACCGGCGCGCGGCCTTCCGTGCGCAGGCCGACCCGGCGGCGGCTCGCGCCGTGATCGAAATGGGCGAGGATCGCATCAGCGCCGGGAAAACCACCGGCGCGGGCGCCGCCGCTGCGGCGGCTCTTCTGCACCGACCATTCCAGCGCGGCCTCGACCGGCGTGGTGGCGGTGTCGATGTCGTGGCCGTAGAGGCAGAGCCCGCCTTCCAGCCGCAGGCTGTCGCGGGCCCCTAAGCCGATCGGCATCACGTCGGGATTGTCCAGCAGCGTTTTGGCGAGGCGCTCGGCATCGGCCGCGGGGACCGAAATCTCGAACCCGTCCTCGCCGGTGTAGCCGGAGCGCGAGACGAAGCAGTCGAGACCGGCGACCTTGTGCGGGCCGGCATCCATGAACTTCATGGAGGGCGCCTCTGCACACAATTTCGCCAGCACCGCTTCCGCCTTCGGGCCCTGCAGCGCGATCAGGGCGCGGTCTTGAAGCGAATCGATGATGCAGTCGTCCGCGAGATGCGCGCGCAGATGCGCTTCGTCCGCTTCCTTGCAGGCGGCGTTGACGACCAGGAACAGGTGGTCGCCGAAATTGGCGACCATCAGATCGTCGAGAATCCCGCCGTCCGGATTGGTGAACTGGGCATAGCGCTGCCGTCCCGGGGCAATCGCCACGATATCCTGCGGCACCAGCCGTTCCAGCGCGCGGGCAGCGTCCTCGACCTTGCCCGACTTCGGCCGAAGCGCGAGCTGGCCCATATGGGAGACGTCGAACAGGCCGGCGGAGGAACGGGTATGGAGGTGCTCTTTCAGGACGCCCGCGGGGTACTGTACGGGCATGTCATAGCCCGCGAACGGCACCATCTTGCCGCCGAGGGAGACGTGAAGCCCGTGAAGGGGCGTATGTTTGAGGGAATCTTGGTCGTCGCGCGCAAGCATCACGGGGCCCTCGGTGGTTCCCCGGGGACGATTCCCCGGTAGCAACCAGTCGAAGCCCCATCTGTCGCTGTGCCTGAGAGTATTATCCCGTCGGCGGACGCAGTCCGGGTCTTATGCCCGTCGGCGCCTCTTTCCAGATGTCGTCAAAGCCACGCGGTCCTTTTGCCTGAGAGTTTCCGGGGCGGTTGCTCCTTCGGCGCCGGCACCAAAGCCGGTCTCTCCCGACGTGGCCGTACGATACAGATGGGTACAGACCACAGGCCGGCCAAGCCTGTCAACGCGCACCTGGCGCCTTTCAACGGGATTGCAAACGGGATTGCGCGCCTGCGGCAACTCACTGATCTCCTTGCACAGTTTCTGGACAGCGCAGCTGGCCTTGTCTAAAAGCGCTTTGACCCGCAGATATCAGCCCAAATGCCCGGTTTGGATGGCGTATCGCGGGTCCAAGCACACCCGATTGGATGAACATGAGCGGCGTCAACGAGATCAGGTCGACCTTTCTGAACTTCTTTGCCGAGAACGGCCACGAGATCGTGTCGTCCTCGCCATTGGTGCCGCGCAACGACCCGACGTTGATGTTCACCAATGCCGGCATGGTGCAGTTCAAGAACGTCTTCACCGGCGTCGAGAAGCGGCCGTACCAGCGCGCCACCACGTCGCAGAAATGCGTGCGCGCCGGCGGCAAGCACAACGACCTCGACAATGTCGGCTACACCGCGCGCCATCTCACCTTCTTTGAGATGCTCGGCAATTTCTCGTTCGGCGACTATTTCAAGGAGCGGGCGATCGAGCTGGCCTGGACCCTGATCACCCGGGAGTTCGGGCTCAAGAAAGACAAGCTGCTCGTCACCGTCTACCACACCGACGACGAGGCGGCCGGGTTGTGGAAGAAGATCGCCGGCTTCTCCGACGACCGCATCATCCGCATCCCGACCTCGGACAATTTCTGGGCGATGGGCGACACCGGCCCGTGCGGCCCGTGCTCGGAGATCTTCATCGATCGCGGCGATCACATCTGGGGCGGACCTCCGGGCTCGCCGGAAGAGGATGGCGACCGCTTCCTCGAATTCTGGAATCTCGTGTTCATGCAATACGAGCAGGTGACGAAGGAGGAGCGCGTGGATCTGCCGCGTCCCTCGATCGACACCGGCATGGGGCTGGAGCGCATGGCCTGCATCATGCAGGGCGTCGACAGCGTGTTCGAGACCGACCTGTTCCGCCATCTGATCGACGCGACCGCGTCCGCGCTTGGCAGCGGGCCGAACGAGCAGACGGTGGCCTCGTTCCGCGTCATCGCCGACCATCTGCGCTCCTCGGCGTTCCTCGTCTCCGACGGCGTGCTGCCCTCGAACGAGGGCCGCGGCTATGTGTTGCGCCGGATCATGCGCCGCGCGATGCGCCATGCGCAGCTGCTGGGGGCCAAGGAGCCGCTGATGCATCGGCTGGTCTGGGCGCTGGTGCGCGAGATGGGCCAGGCCTATCCCGACCTGATGCGCGCGGAAAACCTGATCGAGGAAACGCTGCGGCTGGAAGAGACCCGCTTCCGCAAGACGCTGGTGCGCGGCCTTGCCATCCTCGACGAGAAGAGCGCGTCCCTGAAGAAGGGCGACATGTTCGACGGCGACGTCGCCTTCACGCTGTACGACACCTACGGCTTCCCGCTGGATCTCACGCAGGATGCGCTGAAGTCGCGCGGCATCGGCGTGGATCAAGCTTCGTTCACCGACGCGATGGAGCGCCAGAAGGCCAAGGCGCGCGAGTCCTGGAAGGGTTCGGGCGAGGCGGCTTCCGAAGCGATCTGGTTCCCGCTGCGCGAGAAGCTCGGGGCCACCGAATTCCTGGGCTATGAGACCGAGAGCGCCGAAGGCGTGGTCTCCGCGCTGGTGAAGGACGGCCAGGAAACCGCGAGCCTCAAGGCCGGCGAGACCGGCGCGATCGTGCTCAACCAGACGCCGTTCTACGCGGAGTCCGGCGGCCAGGTCGGCGACACCGGCGTGCTCAGCGGCGAGGGCGGCATCAAGTTCCGCGTTACCGACACGCAGAAGAAGCTCGGCGATCTCTTCGTCCACGTCGGCACCGTCGAGAGCGGCGAGCTGAAGCTCGGCACCGCGCTGCAGCTAGAGGTCGATCACGGCAGGCGCACCTCGATCCGCGCGCACCATTCGGCGACGCATCTCATCCACGAGGCGCTGCGCCAGGTGCTCGGCGACCACATCGCGCAACGCGGCTCGATGGTCGCGCCCGACCGCCTGCGCTTCGACTTCGTGCATCCGAAGCCGATCACGGCGGAAGAGCTTGCCCGCGTCGAGGACATCGCCAACGACGTGGTGCTGGAGAATGACGAGGTCACCACGCGCGTCATGGGCGTGGACGAGGCCCGCGAGGCCGGGGCGCGCGCCCTGTTCGGCGAGAAATACGGCGACGAGGTCCGCGTCGTCTCGATGGGCAGGACCGCGCGGGAGCGCGGCGCCAACGCGCTCGGCTGGTCGGTCGAGCTCTGCGGCGGCACCCATGTGAAGCGCACCGGTGACATCGGCCTGATCACGCTGACCGGCGAGAGCGCGGTCGCCTCCGGCGTGCGTCGCATCGAGGCACTGACCGGCAATTATGCGCGCCGGCATGCCAACGAGACCATGGCGCTGGCGAAGACCGCGGCCAACGAGCTGCGCACCTCGATCGACGACGTCCCGGCGCGCATCACAGCCCTGATGGAGGAGCGCAAGAAGCTCGAGCGCGAGCTCTCCGACGCCCGCAAGAAGCTCGCGATGGGCGGCGGTACATCCGTCGGGAACGGCGCAGCCGCAGGCGTGCGCGAGGTCGGCGACGTCAAGCTGATGGCGCGCGCGGTCGAGGGCATCGAGATGAAGGATCTCAAGAGCCTTGCGGACGACGGCAAGAAGCAGATCGGCTCCGGTGTGGTCGCCATCGTCGGCGTCACCGAGGACGGCAAGGCTGGGATCGTGGTCGGCGTCACCGCCGATCTCACCGCGCGCTTCAATGCCGTGAACCTGGTGCGCGTCGCCTCCGAGGCGCTCGGCGGCAAGGGCGGCGGCGGCCGGCCCGACATGGCGCAGGCTGGCGGTCCCGATGGCGCCAAGGCGCCCGAGGCGCTCGCGGCGATCGAAAAAGCGATGGCAGGCGCGTAAACGGCCATGCGCCTCGTTCCGCGAGGACGTGGCTCGGCCGATCCCAACCTAAGGGATCGCCTGTACGAATTGCTGGAGCACGATCCGCTCGCCTACTCGATCGGGTCGCGCTTCATCCAGGTGATCATCAGCGTCATCGTGCTCGACGTGGTCGCGATGATCCTCGCCTCGGTGCCGGAGCTCGACGCGCGGTTCGACACGCTGTTCAGCGCGGTCGCCGTCCTCGCCGTCATCGTGTTCGCGCTCGAATATCTGGCGCGGCTGTGGACCGTTGCGGGGCACACCCAGCGCAACGGCTCCGCGCTGTCCGACCGGCTCTCTTATGCCTTCTCCGCGCTCGGCATCATCGACCTCATGGCGTTCCTGCCGGCCGCGATCGTGCTGGCCACCGGCCGGCACGCGACGCTGGCTGGGCTCGGCGTGCTGCCGTTCTTCAAGCTGATCCGTTATTCGCCGGCGATGCGCTCACTGCTCGCGGCCATCCATGCCGAGCGGCGTGCGCTGATTGGCTGCATCGTCATCCTGATCGGTGTGGTACTGACCTTCGCCTCGCTGCTCTACGCCATCGAGCGTGATGTGCAGCCCAGCAAGCTCGGCACCATTCCGGACGCGATGTGGTGGGCGATCGTGACGCTCGGCACCGTCGGCTATGGCGACGTCGTGCCGGTGACGCCGCTCGGCAAGTTCATCTCGGTGTTCGCGATCATCTCGGGTTTTGCCATGATCGCGCTGCCGGTCGCGATCATCTCGACCGCCTTTGCCGAGGAGGTGAGGCGGCGCGACTTCGTGGTGACCTGGGGCATGCTGGCGCGGGTGCCGCTGTTCTCGCATCTTTCGGCCGCGGAGATCGCCGACATCATGCGGCTGCTCCGGGCCCGCACCATCGAGCAGGGCGAGGTTCTGGTGCGGCGAGGGGACGCCGCTTCCTCGATGTATTTCATCACTGCGGGCGAGGTCGAGATCGCGCTGCCGAGCCAGCAGGTGCGGCTCACCGACGGCACCTTCTTCGGCGAGATCGCGCTGCTGCATAAGACAAAGCGCAGCGGCACGGTGACCGCGACACGCAAGACGCGGCTGCTGGTGCTCGACGCCCAGGATTTTCACGCGCTGATCGAGCGCATGCCGACGCTCGCCGCGCACGTCCATCAGACCGCGAAGGCACGGCTCGAGGAGACCGGCGATCTTGCGGCGGCAGAATTGGCGCAGGCGGAGCGCGACGACACCGACCGCTAGGCGGTCAGCTCTTCTTCAGGAAAATGTAGTCGGCCGAGTAGGGCGCGCTTTTGAATTCGCCGGCCTTGTCGCAAGAACCCTCGAGCTTGCCGCCGTGGGTGTTGATGCGCTGGACGGTGGTGACCGGCGTCAGGATGCCGCTGCCGCGGCGGGAGGCGACCTCCAGCTTGAGCCAGGGGATATCGGCGGCGGTTGCGCCCGGCGCGTTGCCGATGGCCTTGCCGGCCACGGCGCTGCCGTCGGCGAGTTCCCAGTTCGGGCCGGCATAGTGGCGGCCGACGGTCTTGCCCTCGGACAGCAGCGTCGCGACCGGCTCGCGGAAAGCCCAGGCGAGCTTGCCGTCGGCGGCTGCCTTGCAGTCATAGACCTGCGCGCCTTCGGCATGGACGCTGAGCACGACGGTCTCGCCGGGGGCGGCGATGGCGTCGGGGAGCGGCTCCGCGGCTGCGGCGGGTCCGGCCACGGCCGCGAGCAGCAGGCAGGGGACGGCGAACTTGATGATGGACATGGGTGGCCTCCGCGCAAGGGTGTCAAAATGAATGGGCCGCGCCCAAGCGCGGCCCATAATGATCTCTAACCCCGATCAGACGAAAATAATGCGCGGGCTTACGCCAACGCTTTCGTGAGATTCTCGGCGACCTTGTCGAGGAAGCCGGTGGTCGAGAGCCAGCGCTGGTCGGCGCCGACCAGGAGCGCGAGGTCCTTGGTCATGTAGCCTTCCTCGACGGTGTCGACGCAGACCTTCTCCAGCGTGCTCGCGAACTTGGCGAGCTCGGCATTGTTGTCGAGCTTGGCGCGGTGCGACAGGCCGCGGGTCCAGGCGAAGATCGACGCGATCGAGTTGGTCGAGGTCTCCTTGCCCTTCTGGTGCTCGCGGTAGTGGCGGGTCACCGTGCCGTGGGCGGCTTCGGCTTCCACGGTCTTGCCGTCGGGGGTGAGCAGCACCGAGGTCATCAGGCCGAGCGAGCCGTAGCCCTGCGCGACCGTGTCGGACTGCACGTCGCCGTCGTAGTTCTTACAGGCCCAGACATAGCCGCCGGACCATTTCAGCGCCGAGGCCACCATGTCGTCGATCAGGCGGTGCTCGTAGGTCAGGCCCTTGGCCTCGAATTCCTTCTTGAATTCGCGGTCGTAGATGTCCTGGAAGATGTCCTTGAAGCGGCCGTCATAGACCTTGAGGATGGTGTTCTTGGTCGAGAGGTAGACCGGGTAGTTGCGCAGCAGCCCGTAGTTCAACGAGGCGCGGGCGAAGTCGATGATGGAGTCGTCGAGATTGTACATCTGCATCGCGACGCCGGAGCCCGGGGTCTTGAACACTTCCTTCTCGATGACCGTGCCGTCCTCGCCGACGAACTTCATCGTCAGCGTGCCCTTGCCGGGGAACTTGATGTCGGTGGCGCGGTACTGGTCGCCATAGGCGTGGCGGCCGATGATGATTGGCTTGGTCCAGCCGGGAACCAGGCGCGGCACGTTCTTGCAGATGATCGGCTCGCGGAAGATCACGCCGCCGAGGATGTTGCGGATGGTGCCGTTCGGCGACTTCCACATCTGCTTGAGGTTGAACTCCTTCACCCGGGCCTCGTCCGGGGTGATGGTGGCGCACTTGACGCCGACGCCGACCTTCTTGATGGCTTCGGCGGCGTCGATGGTGACCTGATCGTTGGTCTCGTCGCGGTACTCCATGCCCAGGTCGAAATACAGCAGCTCGACATCAAGGTACGGGTTGATCAGCTTGTCCTTGATGTACTGCCAGATGATCCGGGTCATCTCGTCGCCATCGAGTTCGACGACGGGGTTGGACACCTTGATTTTTGCCATGATCGGGGAAGCCTCTTGGGAACGGCGCTTTGGCGCGCCACGGGAATATCCGCCGCCTCTTAGCACCGGACTGCAGCGGGCGAAAGCCAAGGGATTATGCACTTTTAGCTCATCCAGCTTGCCCAGATGGGGGGCGGGGCGGGCCCTGCCGCGGGGGCGGGCCTCAGGCTTCAGAAGAGATTCAAAAGTCGAATCCAACCCGTTATTTCCCTTGAGAATTTCGTCAGGACAGGCAAACGACAGGCGAACGGGCAGCCGGCCCCAACGGATCGGGGCAGACCGGCTTTGAATCAATTCCTGAAGAGCGCCTTGCCAAGGCCTTGAGAACCAGTGTGAGAGCGAAGCGAGATGTCGGGGACTGACAAGAGCAAGGAGGGCCTTTCCCTCGACGGTCCCATCGTGATCCTGGTCGAGCCGCAGCTTGGCGAAAACATCGGCATGGCCGCGCGCGCCATGGGCAATTTCGCGCTCAGCCGATTGCGCATCGTCAATCCCCGCGACGGCTGGCCCAATATCGCCGCCCAGCGCGCGGCGGCCGGTGCCGACTACATTCTGGAAAAGGTCGAATTGTTCGACACGGTCGGCGAGGCGGTCGCCGATCTCGACCTGCTGTTCGCCACCACCGCGCGTCCCCATGACCAGGCCAAGCCGGTGGTCGGGCCGGAGGCGGCCGCGGCCGAGATCTCCGGTCATGTCGCGACCGGGGGCAAGGCCGGCATCCTGTTCGGCCGCGAGCGCTGGGGGCTGACCAACGAGGAGGTCGGGCTCTCCAACCGCATCATCACCTTCCCGGTCAATCCGGGCTTTGCCTCGCTCAACCTCGCGCAGGCCGTGCTGCTGGTCGGCTATGAATGGTTCAAGCGGGCAACGTCAGGCGAGCTGCCGCACAGCATGCCCGAGCGCTCCGAACGCGCCTCGCAGCACCAGATGCAGGCCTTCTTCGACAACCTCATCCGCGAGCTCGACCGGGTCGAATTCCTCCGCCCGGCCGAGAAGCGCGACACCATGCTGGTCAACCTGCGCAACATCTTCAGCCGGATGGAGCCGACCAAGCAGGACATGCACACGCTGCACGGGGTGGTGATGGCGATCGCGGAAGGCCGCAAGGGCCCAGCCAAGGGCGGCGTGCTCGACGGCGAGCAGGCCACGCGCTTGCGCGCGCTGCTGGCCGAGCACGGGCAGGGCGGCGGTGTCCCCGACAGCGGCTCTACGGTGCGCGGCCTCGCGCGCCTGCTCCGCCGCAACCCGACCGATGCCGAGCGCCTGCTCTGGCAGGCCCTGACCCGCGACCGCCGCTTCGCAGGAGGGTTCAAGCGCCAGACTCCGGTCGGCCGGCACATTCCTGATTTCGTCTCGTTCCCGCACCGGATCGCGATCGAACTGGTCAACCCGGGCGAGGGCGAGACCATCGCGGCCGATCGTGCGGGCCGGCGGACGTGGCTGGAGGCGCGCGACTATCGCGTGCTGGAGATCCGGGCGGCGGACGTCGAGCGCGATCTCGAGGCGGAGCTGGTGCGGCTGCAGGGGATGATCGAGCAGAGCGCGTAGGCCGGAGCTCTCGTAGGGTGGGCAAAGGCGCGTAGCACCGTGCCCACCATTTTGCCTTCGAGCGCGATGGTAGGCACGCTTCGCTTTGCCCACCCTACGAGATCGCGCTTGTGGGGTGCGTTAGTCGTACTGCGTCAGGCGGCGCTTGCGACCGGGGCTTTTGGGCCGCTCTGCTGCAGCCGACGTAACGCCGCGAGGTTGGTCTCGACCGAGGCGAGGCAGCAACGCGATTTGCCGCCTGACTTCGCCTCGTAAAGTGCTGCATCGGCGACCGCGAGCAATTCCTCGACTTCGGCGCCATGATCCGGCGACATCGCAATGCCGACGCTGGCGCCGACACCGGCGCGCACCTCGCCGCCGAGCTCATAGGAGACGGCAACCTCGCTGATGAGGCGGTATCCCGCCTCCTGGGCCATTTCGGCCGTGACGCCGTCGACGAGCACGACGAACTCGTCGCCGCCCATCCGGGCGACCACCGCGCCGTCCGGCAGCGCCCGGCGCACGCGCCCGGCCACCGCTTTCAGCACCTCGTCGCCCGCCGCATGTCCGAACGTGTCGTTGACCGGTTTGAAGTCGTCGAGATCGAAGAACATCACAGCGAACCGTCGTTCGGCGTGGGCTCCAAGTCTGGCGCTGAGTGCCTCGACGAAGCCCGCGCGATTGAGCAGCCCCGTGAGTGCATCATGATGCGCGCGATGGCTGTTCTCGCGTTCGGCGCGCATGGTGGTGATCAGCATCCGATTGAGGCGGAAGGCGGCGGCCGTCATCGCGGCCAGATACATCGGCACCTGGAGGTAGACGATGTAGAACAGCGGCTCGCCGGCGAACGCAGCGCCAGGGATGATGGGACCGAGGCTCAGCAGGATCATGGTCCCGGCCAGCCGCGGCGCGCCGAAATTGCGGAAGCAGATGCCGCCGACCATCGCCGCCGCCGAGAGCGAGGCCAGCATGTCGACGACCCAGTCCCCGCTGGCCAGGCTGGCAACGACGCCAAATCCAACGCTGGCGCTCCAGGCGACCGCGAGCAGGAGATGAAGGTCGGTCGGCGTCGGGCGGTGGGCACGCGCCCTGCGATGCGCGCTGACGAGCACGGCGAGGCGGGCCAGGCAGATCGCGATCTCCATGACCAGCCAGACAATGAATGGTGCAGTCTGCTTGCGGCCAGCGATCACGGCGGCGACGGCAATGGTGTTGACGGCGCCGGCAGCAAAAACCGGCAGCGATCCATAGAGCTGGACAATGAGCGCGGCGCGGATGTCGTCGGGAACACCTAGCCCCGGCTCGGCGAGCCAGCGTGTCAGGCGCCAGCGTGGCGCACTGTAGAGTCCCTCGTCCGATTGCATTGCAGAGCGTCCCCGTATTCCGGGCGCCAACAACGATGACCACTCCTAACAAGCCTTTTAAGACAGCCATCGATTGCCGGGCGTGCTTGACGCAAGGTAAACCGTCGCAAGCGCGGCCGCGGGCGTGCAGGAGAATGCGGATTGGTGCAGGCCGAAGGTGCGGCGACGGATGTGTTGCGTGATTAGAAGTAGGTAGGGCAAAGCGACTTGTCCGCCGTAGCTCGAAGAGCGGAGGCGGAAGCGTGCCCACCATGTCGCTCAACGGAGCTGAGACAGAAGTGGTGGGCACGGCGCTGTGCGCCTTTGCCCACCCTACGGCACTCGCGACCAGGCCCTAAGCTTTCGGCCAACTGAAGCGCCGTTTGCAAATTCTGCAACCAAGGGCTGTGCAGACGCGTCGTCGGTTGCTATGGCAGCTCCCAGGAATTGAGTTGGGGACTGCATGTTTGGAATGACAGGCCGCGCGCTCGTTGGCGCGGCAGCAGGTGTGAGTGCGTTGGCGCTGGCGAACGTGCTCGAAATATCAAGTGCCCGCGCGGAAATGCCCTTGTCCGCCAAGTGCAACGCGGTCGGAAATTTCAGTGTCGATGACCGGATCGCGGGCTGTACCGCCTTGATCGAGGCGGCGCCGGTCATGCAGCAAGGCGTGGTCATGGCACACATCCGCCGCGCCATGTTCTACCGCCAGAAAGGCGAGATCGACCTTGAGATCGCCGATTACGACCGGATCATCGAGCGCTATCCAGACAATCTGCCCGCCCGACTCAAGAGGGCTTTTGCGCATCTCCGAAAGCGAGAGCCTGCAGCCGCGCTGTCTGACTACACCAAAGTCATCGAGCTCGATCCCAAAAGTACCTACGCCTACATAGGGCGCGCGCAAGTCTACCTGGCGAGACGCGACTTCGTCCGCGCCATCGCCGACTATGATCAGGCTCTCCTGATCCATCCAGATAACGTCAATGCGCATGTCGACCGAGGCCTCATCTACATCCGCAATGGGGACCTGGGTCGTGCCATGGCCGACTGTGACCGAGTGGTCGAGATCGGCCCGCAAACCGGCATGGGCCAGCTGTGCCGCGGCCGGGTTTACTTCGCCAAGGGTGACAGGGCGCGCGCATTGGCCGAACTCGATCAAACAATGCAGATCAAGCCAAAGAACGAGTATCTCTACTACTTCCGGGCCAAATCCTTTTTTCAGCTGGGCGAACTCGACCGCGCTATCGCCGACTATGACCAGATCATCGAGCTGAACCCACGAAGCCCATCGGGCTACTTCTACCGCGGCATCGTCAATGCTCGAAACGACGATCATGACCGTGCCGTTGCCGACTACACCCAGGCAATGCAGCTGGCACATCAGGATCAAAGGGGCTCTGGCGATCGGAAGGCTCAGCTTCAAGGTCAAGTCGACGATCCAGCTTATGCGTCGTCGGCCGATGGTCAGTCGATTGCACTCGCTTCAGGGGATGGCATTGCGCTCCGCGCTCGGGGAGGGGCCTACGCCGCGAACGGGGACTTCGACCGCGCGATCGCGGACTATGATGAGGCGATCCGCCTCAATCCCAGGGACAAGGAAGCAATATCGGCTCGCGGCAACGCGTACAAAACCAAGGGGGACTTCGACCGTGCCATCGCGGACTACGATCAAGCCGTGCAACTCGATGCGAAGGATGCGCGCGTCTACTTTCATCGCGCGAGGGTCTATTGGCAGATGGCTTCGCTCGCCAAATCGTTGACCGACCTCGATCAGGCGATCCAGCTCAATCCAAAGGATGCCTATCCGGTCTTATGGCGCGAAATTGTCGCAAAGCGCAGTGACCAACCGAGCCAGCTGAGCGAGGCGGCAAAGCAGCTCGACGCGACGAAATGGCCCGCGCCGATCGTCAATCTCTTCCTCGGCAAGATGACGCCGGAGCAAGTGCTTAGCGCCGCGAACGATGCCGACCCCACGAAGAAGAAGGCGCAGGTCTGCGAGGCGAATTTCTATCTTGCAGAGCGCGCACTGCAGGGAGGCTCCAAGGAAGGGGCGTTGAAGCTGTTCGACCTGGCGGCAGCCGATTGCCCGAAGGCCTTTGTCGAGAAGCAGGCCGCCGACGTCGAGCTCGGCGCGCTGCGGGCGAATCGCTGACTGCTGTCAGGCAGAGCCGGGTGGGTTAGCCGAAGGCGTAAATCCACCTCTTTGCTATCCGTGCGGAGAGAGAAGTGGTGGATTACGCCCACGGACTGCGCTGCGGGCAGCCGCGGGTTAATCCACCCTACGCACTAACGTCCAAGCTGCACGTCACGATCGACTGCGATCCATGTTGTCCGGGCTACGGCCAGCAATCTCCCGGATTCATTATGGAGCGCAGCCTCGGCCGTGCGCTTGCGGCCGTCGCGGCCGGTTGGCCAGGCGGTGATGATGCAGCCTTCGCCGGGGCGGGGCCGAGTCTCGATGCGGGCTGACATCCGTCCGAGCAGGAGTGGGGTCTTCTCGAAGCTGCCGTTCTGCTGATCAAAATTGCAGGCAAAGCCGGTGGGGCAATCGAGCGCGGACCAGAGGAATTCGGGTGCGATGAGGTCATCCTCGGTGGCCAGGTTCTGATCCGGCATCCAGGTCGCCGCGAGAACGGGAAGCTGTCCATGACGGCTGAGCGGGCCGGCGAAGATGCGCAGGCCGTCGCCTTTCGCTCTTGAGGGACCGCAGACGAAACAGTTCGGCAGCGGATGCTCGTGCGGCTTGAACAGCGCCAGCAATTCGGCCGCGCGTGCTTCCTGCAAGCTGGCTGTCTCTACGCGCGCAAGCTCGACGCTGGCCGCGCGCCCGGTCGCGACGACCGTGCCGCCATCGCGAAGCTCCCATGTGCCGTCGTCCGTAGCGACAGCATCGAGCGGCTTGTCCAGGGGAGGCGGTGCGCGCAGCGTCACCTCGGCGCCGCCGGGAATGTGGCGGGCCAGCCGGCCGCAGACATAGCCGCCGTTCCCGGAGTTCGGAGGACCGCAAAAGCGCTTGTCGATGATGATCTCGGTCATCGGTTTTATCCTCTCTTCCTCGTCGGGCGCAGTCTACCTGATCTTGAGCACAATTCGTCCGTGAACCGTGCGATTGGCGACGGCGCGCATGGCGTCGCCGGCCTCCTCCAAAGGGAGGACGCGGTCGATGTGCGGGCGGATCTTTCCGTCGGCCAGCAATTGCATCAGCGTATCATTCACGCGCGCGGCTTCCGCGGAGAATTTCTCCGCCCAGGCGCCGACAAAGACGCCGATGATGGCGTAATTTTTCAGGAGAGGCAGGTTCATCGGGATCTGTGGAATCTCGCCGCTGGTGAAGCCGATCGGCATCAGCCGTCCGCCCCACTTCATCGATCGGGCTATCTGCTCGAAAATCGCGCCGCCGACATTGTCGAAGCCGATATCGATGCCGTCTCCCGATGTGATCGACTTGATCCGGTTGCGCAGGTCCTCGCTGCGATAGTTGATGACATCGCCGGCCCCGTAACGCCGCACCAGGGCGGCCTTGTCGTCGGAGCCGACACCGGCGATGACGCGCAGGCCGAGATGACGCCCGAGGTCGACGGCGGCGAGTCCAACCCCGCCGGCCGCGCCCGTGACCAACAGTGTTTCGCCGCGCTGAGCCCGTGCCCGCTCGGCCAGCGCGTAATAGGCCGTGCCGTAATTATGCAGCACCGTCGCCCCGGCTTCGAACGCGACGCCATCAGGCAGCCGCACGCTCTTCGATTCCTTCGCAATCATCCGTTCGGCGTAGCCGCCGGTCCAGGCACTGCAGGCCACGCGATCGCCGGGTGCGAACATCGTGACCTTGTCGCCGACCGCGACGACGACGCCGGAAGCTTCCGTGCCGGGCACGAAGGGCGTCGGCGGCCGCATCTGGTAGAGGCCCGAGACCAGCAACTGGTCCATGAAGCTCACGGACGCCGCGTGGACGTCGATGAGGATCTCGTCGCCGGCAGGCCGCGGCGTAGCGATCTCACCGAGGCGCAGATCCGCAGGGCCAGTGAACGAATTGCACAGAACCGCTTTCATCGGGGCGCTCCGAAAATGCGCGGCAACAGCATCGGAACGCGCCGGCGATAGTCCTGATAGGTCGCGCCGAACTCGGCGATCAGGTCCCGCTCCTCGAACTGCAGGGCGACCAGGATGTAGGCCGTGTTGGCGATCGCGAACAGCAGATGGCCGGCGGTCATCTCGGGCGTCGCCCAGAACGCGAGCAGAAAGCCCAGCATGAGCGGATGCCGCACGATCTTGTAGAGCAGCGGCGCCCGGAAGGATTGACCTGATATCTCGGCTCCGCGCAACGCGACGAGAGCCTGGCGCAGGCCGAACAGATCGGAATGATCGATCATGTAGGTCGATGCGAACGCGATCAGCCAGCCGAGCCAATGTACGCCGGTCAGGAACCACGCTGTAATTCCGCTGACCTGCCAGATCGGCGCCGGGATCGGACGCCACTGCCAGAACAGCAGCAGCAGGATCAGGCTGGAGAGCAGCACATAGGTGCTGCGCTGGCAGGCGATGGGAAGGCTTCCCGCCCACCAGCGTTTGAAGGCCGGGCGTGCCATGACGCTGTGCTGGATGGCGAACAGGCTCATCAGCAGCAGGTTGACGACGATGGCCTCACCAAAATTTGCAGGCGCGCCGACGTCGATCGACGTGTCGATTGACTTGGGCACGACATAATTGCCGACGAAACCGAGCACGTAGAGGAATGAAGCCGTGAAGACAGCGTAGCTCACGATGGCGTAGAGCAGGATTGCGAGGCGCGCGAACATGGTTTTTCCTATTGTGCCGATGGCGGCGGTGCCGCATTCAGGAGCCTGAACCGCTCGCTGGCGAGCGGGCTCGATCTGGCTTGACTGCTATCGCTGGACCGTCCCCTGCGCGTCCCCCGGGGGCGCCGACCGGGGAGGGAGGATCTCCATGACGGCCTTTTCGCTTGTCACGTTCGGGTTCCCCGAGGTCCATGCCGACGACCGCCCGATCAAGCTGGCCTTACGCAAGGGGCTTGCGCTGCTGGTCTATCTCGCGGAAGCCAAAGGCCCCGTCGCGCGCGACGTCATTGCCACGCTGCTATGGCCCGAGACGTCCCGCGAGACCGGCCTTGCGCGATTGCGGCGTCTGCTTCACCGCGTCGAGCTCACGCTCGGGCAGGCGGTTTTCGAGACCGACCGCACGAGCTTGCGTTGGTCTCCGGAGGTCGAGCTGAAGATCGACTCGCATCGGTTCGAGCGCGCCTGCGATCGCGGCGACTTTGAAGCGGCCTGCCGGATTTATCGCGGCGACTTCCTGGCGGGCTTTTCTCCGGACGACTGTCCCGAATTCGACGATTGGGCGTTCTTTCGCCGCGAGGCGTTGCGGGGACGGCTCGTGCAGGCGCTCGAGCGTCTGGTGCAGGACAGGAATGCCGCGGGCGATCATCTCGCCGCGACACTGCATGCGGGCCGTCTGGTCGAGCTCGATCCGCTCAGCGAGGTGTATGGCCGGCACCTGATCCGCAGCCTGCTGCTGGCGGGCGACCGAAGCGCGGCGGAACGACATCATGCGGCACTTGCGCAGCGGCTGCGCGACGAGCTTGGCGTCGCGCCGGAAGCCGAGACCGAAGCGCTCATGAGCCGCGCGGCCGCGCCGCTGCGCGATGCTCTTCCAGCGACACGCTATGTGAAGGGCGCCGGCGTGCATCTGGCGTATCAGACTTACGGAAGTGGTCCGCTCGACATCCTGGTTATGCCCGGCTTCGTCTCGCATGTGGAGCGCGCCTGGGAGCATCCGGCGAGCCGGACGTTCCTGGCCGCATTGATGAGGCTTGGGCGGCTGATCGTTTTCGATCGCCGCGGCATCGGCCTGTCCGACCGGGTCGGATCGGCCCCCGGCATCGATGCCACTGCGGAAGATATCGGCACGGTGCTGCGGGCGGCGGACTCGCGCCGCGTCGTGCTGTTTGGCGCATCCGAATGCGGGCCGGCCTGCATCAAATTTGCGGTCGAGCAATCCCGCCATGTGGCCGGGCTCATTCTGTTCGGCGCACTGGCCAAGGGCTGCTGGTCGGAGGACTATCCGCACGCGCTGCGCGCCAGCCAGTATGACGCCTGGAGCAAGCACCTGATTGCGCAATGGGGCGGCCCGGTCGGGATCGAAGCCTTCGCGCCGAGCCTGGCCGATGATCCGCAAGCGCGCGCCTGGTGGGCGGGGCTGTTGCGCGCGGCGTCCAGTCCCGGCGGCATCTCCGCCGTGCTCGAGGCCTTTCGCGACGCCGACGTGCGACACCTTCTGGCGCAAATTGCGGTGCCGACGCTGGTGCTGCATCGGCGGGACGACAAGGCCGTGCGGATCGCGGCTGGGCGCGACATCGCGAGCCGGATCACCGGTGCAGAATTCGTCGAGCTCGACGGCAATGACCATTGGTTCTTTGCCGGCGATCAGCAGCCGGTGCTGGAGGCGATCAAGCGGTTCACGGAGGCTTTACCGCGTGAGGGGAGGTCGAGGCGGTGACGCCTCAAGCCTCATTTATTGGCACGTTTCGTGCCTCCCAAAGCGGCACAAACGACGTGACACGATGCCTGGCGAAGGGAGACCCCGACATGAAACGCGAAGACCTCACCGAAAAGCTGCTCGACATCAAGCGCGAGAACGGCTGGAGCTGGAAACACATCTGCGACAAGGTCGGCGGCTATTCCGAGGTGCTGATCGTCGGTGCGATTCTCGGCCAGATGAAGCTGACGAAACCGCAGGCCGCCAATGCCGGCGAGCTGTTCGGCCTGTCGAAGGCAGAGACCGCGATGCTCAACGAGGTGCCGATGCGCGGCACCGGCACGCCGATGCCGCCGACCGATCCCCTGATCTATCGCTTCTACGAGATGGTGATGGTCAACGGTCCGGCGTGGAAGGCGCTGATCGAGGAGGAGTTCGGCGACGGCATCATGTCGGCGATCGACTTCGACATGGCAATGGAGCGCGTTGCCAACCCGAAGGGCGACCGCGTCAAGATCACCATGAGCGGCAAGTTTCTGCCGTACAAATACTACGGCGCCAGCGGCAATGTGCCGGAATACGGCTTCAAGGAGGGGTGAGGGACGCGAATGGCGAATCGCGAGTAGCGAATGGGGTTCATTCGCTACTCGCCGCTCCCTATTCGCCTATTTGCCCGCCTTCACCTCGGCCGCGGCCACGGCGATCAATTCGCTCATCTTGGCGCGAATCGCCTGCTCGGTGATGGCGACGTTCTTGGCGGCGAAATCGGCCATGACCTTGCGCAGGACGTCGGCGTCGCCGGCCTCCTCGAAATCGGCCGCGACCACTTCCTTGGCGTAGGCGGTGGCGGCCTCGCCGGTGATGCCGAGCTTCTCGGCGGCCCAAAGGCCGAGCAGCCGGTTGCGGCGGGCTTCCGCCTTGAATTTCTGCTCCTCGTCGAGGGCGAACTTCTTCTCGAAGCCTTCCTCGCGCTTGTCCAAACTGCTCATGCCTTTTCCAATTCCCTGCTGACTGGATCCGGTGGCCATCGTTGCGACGGCCCCGGCGCATGCCTAGATAGGGGGCACGAATCGGCAAAACAACGAGCCGTTAAGCCGCAGGCAAGACGGTATAAGTTGATGCCGGGCGGCCGGATCGATTGTGCTGGGACAGCCAATCGGATAGGTTGCCTGAAGGTTTGGTTCCCGTTCTGTTTCCAAGGGGTTATAGACGGGTTCCCAGCCGTTCACGGCAGCTCCGCTGTGGGTCGTAACCTGGTAACCGGAGCACACCAAATACATGGATTTCAACAAAACACGGTACATCCCCATGAGCCGTCGGCGTCGTATTTATGAAGGCAAGGCAAAGGTTCTTTACGAAGGCCCGGAGCCCGGTACCCTGATCCAGCACTTCAAGGATGACGCCACCGCGTTCAATGCGAAAAAGCATCAGGTGATCGAGGGCAAGGGTGTCCTCAACAACCGGATCTCGGAGTACCTGTTTCAGCACCTCAACGACATCGGGGTGCCGACCCATTTCATCCGCCGCCTCAACATGCGCGAGCAGTTGATTCGCGAGGTCGAGATCGTGCCGCTGGAAGTGGTGGTGCGGAACGTTGCCGCCGGCTCGCTGTCGCAGCGCCTCGGCATCGAGGAGGGTACGCAGCTGCCCCGGTCGATCATCGAATTCTACTACAAGAACGACCAGCTCAACGACCCCATGGTGTCGGAAGAGCACATTACCGCGTTCGGCTGGGCCACCCCGCAGGAGATCGACGACATCATGGCGCTCGCCATCCGTGTCAACGACTTCCTCACCGGCCTCTTCCTCGGCATCGGCATCCGCCTCGTCGACTTCAAGATGGAGTGCGGCCGGCTGTTCGAGAACGAGATGATGCGGATCATCGTCGCCGACGAGATCTCGCCGGATAGCTGCCGTCTGTGGGACATCAAGTCGAACGAGAAGCTCGACAAGGACCGCTTCCGCAGGGATCTCGGTGGCCTGCTCGAGGCCTACACCGAAGTCGCAAAACGCCTCGGCATCCTCATGGAGAATGAGCGTCCGCAGGGCACTGGCCCGGTGCTGGTGAAGAGCTAAGAGGGATTTGACGTGAAGGCACGTGTTACCGTTACCCTGAAGACGGGCATCCTCGATCCGCAGGGCAAGGCCATCGAAGGCGCGCTGAAGTCGCTCGGCGTCGACGGCGTCGCCAGCGTCCGCCAGGGCAAGGTGTTCGACATCGAGCTTGCCGGCGCCGACAAGGCCAAGGCCGAAGCGGCGCTGAAGGAGGCCGCCGACAAGCTCCTGGCGAACACGGTGATCGAGAACTATCGCGTCGAGATCGTCTAACCCGCGCGGCGCTTCACAGCCATCCGACGCGGTGGAAGCGCCAGTACAATGCGAGGCAGGCGAGCGCCATCATCCCCATGACGACGAAATAGCTGTACTCCCATTGCAGCTCGGGGATGTACTTGAAGTTCATCCCGTAGATGCCTGCGACTGCGGTGGGCACGGCGAGGATCGCCAGCCACGAGGCGAGCTTCTTGGAGACCGCGGTCTCCTGCGCCTGTCCGACCAGCAGGCTCGCCTCGAAGGCGAAGGCCAGCACCTCGCGCATGGAATCGATGCGCTCCTGGATGTTCCTGACGTGGTCGGTGACGTCGCGGAACAGCGGCTGCATCGTCGCACGCACCATCGCAAGCTCGTCATGCTCGAGGCGGCGGCAGACTTCCACCAGCGGGCCGATCGCGGTCCTGAGCCGCAACAGGTCGCGGCGCAGCATGTAGAGCCGCTCGATCTGCGCCTTGCTGATCGGCTTGGAGAGCACGTCGTCCTCGATGCCCTCGACCTCCTCGTGGATGCTCTCCAGCACGGGCGAGTAGTTGTCGACGATGAAATCGAGGATGGCGTAGAGGATGTAGTCCTCGCCGCGCGCCAGCGCCCGCGGGCAGCTTTCGCAGCGTTCGCGCACCGGTGTGTAGGACGTCGAGGCGCCATGGCGCACCGAGACCAGATAGCCTTCGCCGACGAAGATGTGCGTCTCGCCGAAGGCGATCCGGCGCTCGATCAGTTGCGCCGTCCGCGCCACGATGAACAGGGCCTCGCCATATTGCTCGATCTTCGGCCGCTGATGGGCGTTGTTGGCGTCCTCGATGGCAAGGTCGTGCAGGTCGAACTGCTTCTGCACGGCGCCGAGCAGCGCCATGTCAGGCTCGTGCAGCCCGATCCACACCACGTGGCCGGGCTTGGCCCGCCAGCTCGAAGCCTCGCTGATGGCGATATTGGCGACACGCCGGCCGTCGACATAGGCGCCGGCGGCGATGACGCCCTGAGTGGACACCGGTTCGGAGGGGGAGGCGGGCAGCGACGGGACGTTCATGGCTTCAATCCCGGGCAAGATCGTCGGGCAAAAGTGCCGTGGCTATGGCCTGTGTACAAGGCCGCCCGGCGAGGCTAGCACTGGTAAAATCCCCGTCAAATGGCTATGTCTCTTCACGATTTTGGTCCTCTTTGGCCAGCCCGATTCCCATCACCGTCGGAACCCGAACCATGAAAGCCGCCATCCTCGTCTTTCCCGGAATCAACCGCGAGCGCGACATGGCGCGCGCATTGAGGCTGATCTCCGGCAGCGAGCCCGCGATGGTCTGGCACGCCGAGACGTCGCTGCCCGCGGGCACCGACCTCGTCGTGGTGCCCGGCGGCTTCTCCTACGGCGACTATCTGCGCTGCGGCGCGATTGCGGCGCGGTCGCCGGTGATGGACGCGGTGCGCGACTATGCGGCCAAGGGCGGTCTCGTGCTCGGCGTCTGCAATGGTTTTCAGATCCTCTGCGAGTCCGGCCTGCTGCCCGGCGTCCTGATGCGCAACGCGCGGCTGAAGTTCATCTGTCACGACGTGCATCTGCGCGTCGAGCGTTCCGACACGCCGTTCACCCGCGGCTACAATGCGGGCCAGGTGATCCGCGTGCCGGTGGCACATGGCGAGGGCAATTACGAGGCGGACGAAGAGACCATCAAGCGGCTCGAAGGCGAGGGGCGGGTGCTCTATCGCTACTGCTCGGCCGACGGCGTGGTTGACGAGGCCCATAACATTAACGGCGCGGCGCAATCCATCGCCGGAATCGTCAACGACAGCGGCAACGTGCTCGGCATGATGCCGCACCCGGAGAACCACGTCGAAGACATCATGGGCTGCACCGATGGCCGCGGCCTGTTCGCCGGCCTCACTGCCCATCTGGAAAAGGCCGCGTGATCGCGTTCGTGGGGAAGCGGGCTCTCGCCGCGATCGCGGCGCTGTCGCTCGCGACATTTTCGCTCGCGACCGCCGCCTTCGCGCAGGATTTCCCCAAGCGCCCGATCACGATGATCGTGCCGTTCGCGGCCGGCGGCACGTCGGACGTGATCGCGCGCACGGTCGCCGAGCAGATGGGCATCGCACTCGGCCAGACCATCGTGATCGAGAACGTCGCCGGCGCCGGCGGCTCGACCGCACTGGCGCGCGCCTCCCGCGCCGAGCCTGACGGCTACACCATCGCGATCGGCAATGCCGGCACCAATGCCGCGACCTACACGATCTATCCAAAACTGCCGTTCACGCCTGAATCCTTCGTGCCGATCGCCATGGTCGCGAAGACGTTCGGTATCATCGCGCTGCGCAAGGATTTCCCGGCGAAGGACCTGAAAGAGTTCATCGCCTACGCCAAGGCCAACCCGGGCAAGATCAATCTCGGCCACGCCGGTGTCGGCTCGTCGAATTACCTCATTTGCAAGAGCTTCGTGACGGCCGCCGGGATCGACGCGACGCTGGTCGGCTATCGCGGCGCGGCGCCTGCGCTCACCGACGCGGTCGGCAGCCAGATCGACGGCGTCTGCGACGCCGCCGCCTCCGTCTCGCAGTCGATCGGCGACAAGCTAGTGAGGGGCCTGGTGGTTGGCTCGACCGTGCGGCTGGCCACGCTGCCCGATCTGCCGACGTCTGCCGAGGCAGGCCTGCCGGACTTCGAGGCGCAGGGCTGGAACGGCCTGTTCGCGCCGAAGGGCACGCCGCCGGCCATCATCGCCAAGCTGAACGCGGCTGCGCGCACGGCGGTGGAAACCGACGCGGTGAAGAAGCGTTTTGCCGAGCTCTCGACCGTCGCGCCCGACCCCGACGAGCACACGCCCGAGGTTCTGCAAAAGCTCGTGACGCGCGACGTCGAGAAATACCGGAAGATGCTCGCCGACGACGCCAAGTAGCAGCCGCCCAAATCATAGCAAGTCATGGCGGTTTTGGGCTTGCTGTCTCATGAACCTCAATCGCGTTTGAGACGACTGACTCCTCGTCGCCATCAAGGTGCGCGCGTCCGGGGTCGCTGATTTCCGCGCGGGTGGAAGCAACTCAAAGTTGTTTCGCCGCGCGAGTTGCGATATCAGGAAGCGTGCGCTGTCGTTGTGCTCCCGGATGTCACATGCCCGTCGCTTTGGTCGTTCTGCTGCTCGATATCACACTGATTTATCACGCGTCGCGAACCGGGCGATTGCGGCCCTGGGCTTTCATCATCCTGCTGGTGCCGATGATGGGCGTGCTCGCCTACATCGCAGTCGAGCTCGTCCCTGAATGGTTTTCCAGCCCCGGTGCGCGACAGGCGCGTCAGCGCGTTGCCAATCGGCTCGATCCGGAGAAGCATTATCGCGAGCTGTGCGACCGGCTGGCGGCCACCGACACCATCGCCAACCGTGCGGCGCTGGCCGAGGAATGCGCGAAGGTCGGCCGCTTCAGCGAGGCCGAGCAGCATTACGGTCACATCCTGAGCCTGCCGATGGGCCACGACCCCGCTTATGCCTTCGGCAAGGCGCAAGCGGAGTTTGCCGCCAAGCGTCCGGCCGATGCGCTAGCGACGCTGGACGATCTTCAGAAGCAATGGCCGGACTTCGATTCCGCCGACGCGCACCTGCTCTACGCCCGCGCACTCGCCGAGGTCGGCCGGCTCGCCGAGGCGCTGGAGGAATATCACGCCGTCGCCGGCTATTTCCCGGGCGCCGAGGCGCGGGTGCGCTACGGCATGCTGCTCCAGATGGTCGGCCGCAGCGCCGAGGCGCGCGTGGTCTTCAACGAACTCCTGATCCAGATGCGGCGCGCTCCGAAATATCTGCGCGAGGCGCAGGCCGAGTGGCTCTCGATCGCCGAGAAGCAGATTTCGACCTGAAGGGGCGTGCCAAGCGGAATGGCTTCAGGTCGGGAATCTCATAGAAACACCAGCGATATCCAGGGCACGAAGGTGATCAGCAGCAGGCCCAGGAACAGCCAGGCGAGATAGATCCAGATCCGGCGCATGCCGGCATCCGGCGACACGCCGCCGATGCTGCAGGCTGCGTAGTAGCAGAGGCCGAATGGCGGCGCGAACAGGCCGAGACCCATCGCCAGGATCACCACCATCGCATAGTGGACCTCGTTGATGCCGAACGTTGCGGCCACCGGGAACAGCAGCGGGCCGAACAGCACGATGGCCGGAATCCCCTCCAGCACGCTGCCGAGCACGATGAAGGCGACCACCGAGATCAGTAGGAAGCCGTAGGCTCCGCCCGGCACGCCAGCCATGCGCGCCGCCAGATCGTGCGAGAAGCCGGATTGCGCCAGCGCCCAGGCCATCGCGCTCGCCGCACCCACGATGAACAGGATCGACCCGGACAGCGAGGCGGTCTGCACCAGCATCGGCAGCACGTTCTTCCAGACCAGGCTGCCGCGATAGATGATCAGGCCGAGCACGAGGCAATAGGCGATGCCGATGGTCGAGACTTCGGTGGCGGTCGCGTAGCCCTCGACCACCGCGCTACGGATCAGGAACGGCAGCGTCAGCGCCGGCAAGGCGACCCACAACGTCTTCGCCACCACCGACATCGGCGCTCGCGCGATCTTGAGCGCGGCGTTTTCCTCGGCGCCCGCCCGGTAGCGCGCGACGAAGCCGAGCACGATCGCCAGCACGATGCCGGGCAGGATACCGGCGGTGAACAGTGCCGCGATCGATACGCCGGTGACGGAGGCGATCGCGATCAGCACGATCGACGGCGGAATGGTCTCGCTCATCGCGCCTGACGCCGCGAGCAGCGAGACCAGCTCGCCATCCTTCATGCCGCGCTTGCGCATCTCGGGAAACAGCACCGGCGCGATCGCCGCCATGTCGGCGGTCTTGGAGCCGGAAATGCCGGAGACCAGCAGCATGGCGCCGAGCATCACGTAGGATAGTCCGCCCCGGACATGGCCGAGCACAGAGGCCAGGAACGCGACCATGACGCGCGCCATGCCGGTCTGCTCGACCAATTGTCCCAGCAGCACGAACAGGGGCACCGCGAGCAGGATCAGCGAGCTCATGCCCTCGTCGATCCGCCCAACCACGACCAGCAGCGGCGTCCGTGTCGTGGTCAGCAGGAAAGCGACGGTCGCCAGACAAAAGGAAAACGCGATCGGCACGCCTGCCATGACGGCGCAGCCGAGCAGGCCGACGAAGAAGATCAGCAGATTCCAGTTGCCAAGCGATTTCAGCGAGGGACCTGCGAGATAGAGCACCCCGGCAATCGCCGCAAACAGGACGCCGACGGCGAGCAGGTCCTTTGCCGACCGCTTGACGAGTGTGAGGCAGATGCTGGCGAGCGCGATGATGCAGCCGACCGGGATGGCGGCCGCGCGAACCATGCCGGACCAGCCAAGCGCCGGCGTCTCCACGAAGGCCTGGTCTTCCACATAATCGAGCGCCGGATGCAGGATGATCGCGAGGAACAGCGCAACCCCGCCGGCGGCGAGCGTCGAGGCCCAGGCCTCGGCGCGCGGTGACAGATACGACGTGAAGAACGTCAGGCGCATATGCGCCGAGCGCTGCACGGCGATCGCGCTGCCGAGCATCGCCAGCCACAGGAACAGGATCGAGGCCAACTCGTCCGACCAGATGATCGGCCGGTGGAAGATTCCACGCGCGACGATGCCGGCGAACAGGATGACGACTTCGGCGACGACGGCGATCGCAGCCGGGATCTCGACCAGCCAGCGCAGCGACTGCTCCAGCCAGCGTCCGCGCAACGGCCGTGCTTCGCCGAGCGTGACGGTTTCCTGCATGCCGACCACGGCGCTCATGCCAATGCTCCGGCCGCGGCCTCCAGCGTCTTCCAATTATCCTCGCCGAACTTGGCGCGCCATTCCTTGTAGAAGCCGGCGGCCGACAGTCCCTTGCGGAACGCCTCTTTGTGGGAGACCTCGAAGGTGATGCCCTTGGCGATCAGCTGGTCCTTCAGCGTCAGATTGAGCTTGGCGGTGTCCGCGCGCTGCTCCATCGCGGCCTGGTCGAACTCACGCCGCACGATCGCCTGCAACTCGTCGGGCAGCGCCTTGACCGAGCGCCGGTTGCCGAGGATGAAGAACGGATCCCAGATGTGGTTGGTCTCGGAGATGTATTTCTGCACCTCGTAGATCTTGCCGGCCTCGATGGTGACGAGGCCGTTCTCCTGGCCGTCGACGAGATGGGTCTGGAGCGCCGTGTACAATTCGTTGAAGTTGATCGAGGTCGGGTTGGCGCCGAGCGACTTGAACAGCGAGGTGAAGATCGGCGACACCGGCACGCGGATCCGGTAACCGTCGAGGTCGGCCGGCGTCTTGATCGGCTTGGTGAACGACGAAATCTGCCGGAACGTGTTGTCGGCGGGCTTGGCCACCACCAGCGCGCCGGTCTTCTCGATCTGGGTTCCGATCAGCTTGCCGAGGTCGCCATCCATCGCATTCCAGACCTGGCCGTAGTCCGAGAACGCGAAGCCGACATTGGCGATGCCGGCGGTCGGCGCCACCGTCGACAGCACGGAGCCCGCGATGTTGAGGAAATCGACGCCGCCGCTGCGGATCTGGGTCAGGAGATCGGTGTCCGAGCCGAGCTGCGAGGCGGGAAAGAACTTGATCTCCAGCCGGCCGCCGCTCGCTTCCCTGATCCGCTTCACGGCCTGATCGAGGCGGGTGTTGATCGGCTGGGTCAGCGACTGGCCGGTGGCGAGCTTGTATTCGAACTCCGCGGCCTGCGCCGGCCGGGTGCGGATCGCGACCAGTGGAACGGCCGCAGCCGCCACCATGAAGTTGCGGCGTGAAAGCGTGTGGTTCTTGCCCGACATCGTTGGTCCTCCCTGATGGTCTCGTTCGGCGCCTTTGTCGGCGCACGTGGTCGTTGCGGCGCGCAGGCTTTGCTGCGCCGGTGTCGTCAAAATCGCTTGTCTGGTGAAAGGGCTTGGCCTTGCGTTCCTTCCCCCGGGCGGACCGGCGCTCTGCGCCGTCCTGTTTCCTCTATCGGCACCCGTCTGTCGCGGGTTGCCTTGAGGTTGAAGCCTAGATCGCTGGTCATGCACGACAATTGAATTATATTCGCCGTCACTTTAGCTGGCCTAAAAGGTTTCCTGATGCAGATACCCTTCCGCGCCATCATCGTCTTCCACGCGGTGGCGCGCGCGGGCAGCATTTCCCGTGCGGCGGACGAATTGCGGGTGACGCCGTCGGCCGTCAGCCAGCAGATCCAGGCGCTGGAGCTGCATCTCGGCACGGCGCTGACCTCGCGGGTGGGGCGCAACATCACGCTGACCGAGGCCGGCGAGCGCTATTTCGAGATGATCAGCCGCGAGATCGAGCACGTCACCGACGTCACACAGCATGTCCGCGGCATCCGCTCGGCCACTACATTGACGGTGCGCGCCGCGCCGAGCGTATCGAGCAAATGGTTGCTGCCGCGCCTTGCGAGCTTCGTCGACGCCAATCCGGACATCGAATTGCGGCTCGACGGCACCAATGAGCCGACCGATTTCCGCAAGGAGAATGTCGATTTGGAGATCCGCCACGGCGAGGGCGGCTGGGCCGGCCTGTTCGTCGAAAGCCTCGGCAAGGAGCGGTTCTTTCCGCTGTGCGCGCCATCGTCCTTTGCGGCGGGCAGTCTCGCAGCCGAGGACTTACTCGAGCACCGGCTGATCCATTCGGTGAAATCGCAGATGCAATGGCCGCGCTGGTTCACGGAGGCCGGCATCGAGCCTGCCGAACGCTGGAAGCGCGTGCTGTTCGACCGCAGCCACATGGCGATCGACGCTGCCGTCGACGGCCTCGGCATCGGGCTGGAGAGCGAGCTGCTGGCCTGGCGCGAACTGCGTGACGGTCGCCTGGTTTGCCCGGTGAAGAATCCGCCCGAGGTCACGCTGACCACGCAGTGGATTGTCTGCCCGCATGGCCATCTGCGCCACCGCAAGACCCGCACTTTCCTCGACTGGTTGCGCGGGGAACGCGACGCCTGGAGCGCGGGCCAAAGCGCGCGGATTGTTTAGCGCGTCTACATCGTCGCGGCAGATAATCTGAATTGCCCTTGGATTCACCGCTGCCTAACGTTTCCGTGCAAGGCGAGCGCGGCCGGACTTCACGGCTGCAACAACGCCGTCACCCGAGGAACGCTTAAGGAAATCCAGATGAATCTCCATCGCATGCTGCTGGAGCGCAAGGCGGCCGGCAGGCCTGTTACCATTGGCCTGATCGGGGCCGGAAAATTCGGCCTGATGTTCCTGTCGCAGGTCCGCCAGACCGACGGCATGCATCTCGTCGGTGTCGCCGACCTGAACACGGGCCGCGCCCGTTCGCAGCTCAAGCTCGGCTGTTGGCCCGAGGAGCAATATGCGGCAACCTCCATCGACGACGCGCTCAAGCACGGCCGCACCATCGTCACCGATAATGCGGACGCGCTGATCACTCATCCCGCGATCGAGGTGATCATCGAGGCGACCGGAGATCCCGGCGCCGGCATCCGCTTCGCGATGAAGGCGATCGAGAACGGCAAGCACATCGTGATGGTGAATGTCGAGGCGGACGCGGTCGCAGGCCCGATCCTGGCGCGCAAGGCGAAGCAGGCCGGCGTCGTCTATTCACTCGCCTGGGGCGACCAGCCGGCGCTGATCGCCGATCACGTCGACTGGGCCCGCGCGGCCGGCTTCAAGGTCGTCGCCGCCGGCAAGGGCACGCGCTACCATCCGACCTATCACCAGTCGACGCCGGATACGGTCTGGGACATCCTCGACAAATACATGAAGATCAAGGATCGCAACTCGATCAATCCGAAGATGTTCAACTCCTTCGTCGACGGCACCAAGTCGGGCATCGAGATGACGGCGGTCTGCAACGCGACGGGCTTGCATGCGCAGAGCGAGGGCCTGTCGTTCCCGCCGGCGACGCGGTTCGAGCACGCCGAGATCTGCAAGCCGAAATCCGACGGCGGCATGCTCGAGAAGTCGGGCGTCACCGAGGTCACGTCCTCGGTCTATCGCGACGGCACCGACGTGCCGCAGAGCCTCGTAATGGGGACCTATGTCGTGTTCGAGACCGACAGCGCCTATTCCGAGGAATGTTTCCGCGAATACAGCATGCTGCCGGACAAGACCGGCAAATATGCCTCGCTGTACCGGCCGATCCACATGATCGGGCTCGAGCTCGGGATCTCCGTGGCTTCCGCGGCACTGCGCAAGGAGCCGACCGGCGCGCCGATCGTGTTCAATTCGGACGTGGTCGCGACCGCCAAGCGCAAGCTGAAGGCCGGGGAGATGCTCGACGGCGAGGGCGGCTTCTGCGTCTGGGGCAAGCAGACCCCTGCCGACGCTTCGCTGAAGCATGGCTACCTGCCGCTCGGCCTTGCCCACCATGTCAAGCTCAAGACCGATATCGCGCCAGGTCAGCGCCTGAAATGGGAGGACGTGGAGTACGATCCCAATAGTCTCGCCGTGCGGGTGCGCCGCGAGATGGAAGCGGCCTTCCGGCAACCAAACTTGGCTGCTTGATCGGTACAACGGCGGGGCTCGGCCCGCGCCCGACCAAAGCGCGATGACATCGGGATAAATCGTCATCGCGCTTTGGGGTATTGCTCGAGCGTGGTCTCCGTACCGCGCTAGCGCAGCTTCAGCCGTTCCGCCGGCACCGTCATCGCGGCGACGCTGGCCATGACCAGCAGCAGGCCCAGCGCGAGGTTCGACGGCACGCTCTCGCCGAGCAGCAGCACGGACAATCCGACGCCGATCGGAATGCGCAGATAGCCTTGTGCGTTCGTGGTCAGCGTGCCGAGCCGGCCGAGGCAGACGTAGAACAGCATCAGCCCCAGCGCGCTGGAGACGATGCCCATGACGATGGTGGCGACGATCGCCGTCGGCGTCGGGTGCAGCGTCCAGGGCTGGTCGATGATCAGCGAGGGCGGCAGCAGCACGAGGCCACCGAACAGCAGCGAGCCGGTCGCCACCACCATCGGATCGTATTCGGAGAGCCTGAGGCCAAAGATCGTCGCGCAGGCAAAGGAGATGGTGGCGAGCAGGATCGCGACCTCCGCCACGATCTCGCCACTGAAGCCGCGCAGCGCGTCCAGCCCGACGATGGCGATCGTGCCGGCGAGGCCGAGAATTGCGCCCGCGAGCTTCAGCAGCGTGGCCGGCTCATGCCGCGTGATCAGCGAGGTGATCAGGAAAGCGAAGATCGGCGTCGTCGAGGCCAGCACCACCGTGTTCGAGGCAGGGACATATTGCTGCGACCAGGTGATGATCAGGAACGGAAAGGTCGAGTTGATCAGCTGCTGGACTGCGAACAGCTTCCAGGCCTTCGCATCCGTCGGGAGCTTGAGGCCGCGCATCCACAGGATCGCAAACAGGAAGGCGAACGCGATCAGCGAGCGCGCCGAGATGAAGGTGATGGGCGGGATCGTGGGAAGCGCGAGCTTGGCCAGCGGATAGGTCGAGCTCCAGCAGCAGGCGAGCGCGAAAAGCAGCGCATAGTCGCGCCAGTTGCGGGCGCCGACGGCTGTCATGGATGGCAATGGCGCTGACGCGGAGGGCGTTGTGTGGCCCGATCCGGATGTGCTCTGCGGCACCTTGTTCTTGCTCCCCCGCGCAAAAGCGCTTTCAACAAGTCTGGGCGAGGGAACGCGAAAAGGGAAGGCGTCGAGCTATGCGTTTGGCTGGAGTGCCGGCTTCCGCTTCACCCGCTTGATCGTGCCGGAGAAGGTAAACAGCGGCCGCCCGGCCGAGGTCAGCTTGCCTCGCAGGAAAATCAGCGAGCCGCCGGCGCGGGACACTTCGCCGACGCATTCGACCAGCTCGCCCTCGCGGGCCGCGTCGAGGAAATCACAGGAGAAATTCGTCGTCACGGCCGGGCCATCCAGCTCATGGGTGGCGATAGCGAACAGGCAATAGTCGGCGAAGGCCATGAAGCAGCCGCCATGGACGTTCCCGGAGCCGTTGAGGTGCTTTTTCTCGACCCGGAACGCCGAGCGGACGCTGCCGTCGTCCTCGATTTTGTGCCAGAACGGGCCGATATGGCTCTCAAAGCTGTCGCGAATCCAGGTCCGCCAGCCCGTGAACTCGCCATCGGTGGCGACGTGCAGGTCCGGGCGGCGGGTGGAGGGGACTTTGGTCAATTCGTGCAAGGAAATGGGCCTTCAATTACGGGTCTTTAGTCCTTAAATCCGATCCGTCAGCGCCTTGCAATTCCCGTTCCCGCCGATCGCCTGCCCGCAAAACGTGGGACAGCGGGAAAATGGGCCATAAAGGGCTTTTCGTAGGCCCCCGATCTTCCTAAGAACGGCAAAACGCCGCCGAAAGCCCCGAATCCATGAAGAACGAACCCAAGATCACCCCCGAACTGGTTGCCGCCCACGGGCTCAAGCCCGACGAGTACGAGCGCATCCTGAAGCTGATCGGGCGGGAGCCGACCTTCACCGAGCTCGGCATCTTCTCGGCGATGTGGAACGAGCACTGCTCGTACAAATCCTCGCGCATCCATCTGCGCGGCCTGCCGACCAAGGCGCCCTGGGTGATCCAGGGCCCCGGCGAGAATGCCGGCGTGATCGACATCGGCGACGGCCAGGCCGTGGTCTTCAAGATGGAGAGCCACAACCACCCGAGCTACATCGAGCCCTACCAGGGTGCGACCACCGGCGTCGGTGGCATTCTGCGCGACGTCTTCACCATGGGCGCGCGGCCCATCGCCTGCCTCAATGCGCTGAGCTTCGGCGCGCCCGAGCATGCGAGGACGCGGCACCTCGTCTCCGGCGTCGTGGCCGGCGTCGGCGGCTATGGCAATTCCTTCGGCGTGCCGACGGTCGGCGGCCAGGTGCGCTTCCACACCCGCTATGACGGCAACATCCTCGTCAACGCGATGGCCGTGGGCCTCGCCGACGCCGACAAGATCTTCTATGCGGCCGCCTCCGGCGTGAACATGCCGATCGTCTATCTCGGCTCCAAGACCGGCCGCGATGGCATTCACGGTGCCTCGATGGCCTCGGCGGAGTTCGACGACAAGTCCGAGGAGAAGCGCCCGACCGTGCAGGTCGGCGATCCCTTCGCCGAAAAACTGCTGCTCGAGGCGTGCCTGGAGATCATGGAGAAGGGCTGCGTCATCGCCATCCAGGACATGGGCGCGGCCGGCCTGACCTGCTCGGCAGTCGAGATGGGCGCCAAGGGCGACCTCGGCGTCGACCTCGATCTCGACGCGGTGCCGACGCGCGAGACCGGCATGAGCGCCTACGAGATGATGCTCTCGGAAAGCCAGGAGCGCATGCTCATGGTGCTCAAGCCCGAGAAGGAAAAGGAAGCCGAGGCCATCTTCAAGAAGTGGGGCCTCGACTTCGCCGTGGTCGGCTACACCACGCCGAGCAAGCGCTTTGTCGTCAAGCATGGCGGCGACGTCATGGCCGACCTGCCGATCAAGGAGCTCGGTGACGAGGCGCCGCTCTACGACCGTCCGCACGTTCCCTCCGCCGCGCTGCCTGTGGTGCACGCGCGCGAGGTGCCGGCGCCGATGGGCGTCGGTGCCGCGCTGGAGAAGCTGATCGGCACGCCCGACATGTGCAGCAAGCGCTGGGTCTGGGAGCAATACGACCACGTCATCCTCGGCAACACCTTGCAGCGTCCCGGCGGCGATGCCGCCGTGGTGCGCGTGCAGGACGGGCCGAAGGGTCTGGCGCTGACCGTCGACGTCACGCCGCGCTATTGCGAAGCTGACCCGTTCGAGGGCGGCAAGCAGGCGGTGGCGGAAGCCTGGCGCAACATCACCGCGGTCGGCGGCAAGCCGCTCGCGATCACCGACAATCTCAATTTCGGCAATCCTGAACGGCCCGAGATCATGGGCCAGTTTGTCGGCTGCCTGAAGGGCATCTCGGAAGCCTGCCGCACGCTCGACTTCCCGGTCGTGTCCGGCAACGTCTCGCTCTACAACGAGACCAACGGCCGCGCGATCCTGCCGACACCTTCAATCGGCGGCGTCGGCCTGCTCGACGATTTCACCAAGTCCGCTTCGCTGGCCTTCAAGGCCGAGGGCGAGGCGATCCTCCTGGTTGGCGAAACCCACGGCTGGCTCGGCCAGTCGGTCTACCTGCGCGACATCTGCGGTCGCGAGGAGGGCGCGCCGCCGCCGGTCGACCTCGCGGCCGAGAAGCGCAACGGCGACTGCGTGCGCGGCATGATCCATGCGGGCACTGCGACCGCGGTACACGATCTCTCCGACGGTGGCCTCCTGATCGCGCTCGCCGAGATGGCAATGGCGAGCGGCATCGGCGCAAAACTGCTGGCGGCGCCGGCGGCGCTCGTGCCGCAGGCCTATTGGTTCGGCGAGGACCAGGCGCGCTATCTCGTCACCGTGCCGGAAGCGAACGCCGGCCGCGTGCTGGCTAAGATGCGCGGCTGCGAGGTGCCCTGCGTGCGCATCGGCACCACCGGTGGCGATGCGATCGCGATCGCGGGCGAGGCGCCAGTGTCGATCGATAGCCTGCGGAAATCGTTCGAGCGCTGGCTGCCGGAATATATGAGCGGGAAGGCGGCGTAAGGCGCCGCCACACGCTCCGTCATTGCGAGGAGCAAAGCGACGAAGCAATCCAGACTGTCTCCGCGGAAAGACTCTGGATTGCTTCGCTACGCTCGCAATGACGGGCGGAGAGACCTCGGCCTCACAAAACGTGCGACGCGCCCGGAATCTTCCGCAACATTGCCGTCAGTCCCCAGCTCAGCAACACCGTGAGCACGAAGCCGATCGCGGCCTTGAAGATCGCAGGCCACGAGTAGTCGAACAGCACATACTGGATCCACAGCGCGATCGGGTAGTGCACCAGGAACATGCCGTAGGCGTCCGCCTGCATGCGGTCGAGCAGGTTCGGCCCCGGCGACTTCTGGTGCAGGAAGAAGGCGAGGATCGCGAGCAGGATCGCGGCCGAGAACAGCACGACGAACGTGCCGTAGATCGCCTGATACCAGTCCGGCAGCACGTTGGGATTCCCGAGGATTGCGCGCTTGATGTAGATCATGCACCACATCAGGCAGTAGGGGACCAGCGTGGCGATCACCCACATCCATCGGTTCTTCGGCAACTGGCCCTCGGCGCTGAGGATACCGCGATCGAAGTTGGCGGCACCGACGCTGACGCCAATGAAGAAATAGGCGAAGTAGAGCAGGACGCGGCTCGCCTGCACCGAAAACGGTCCGAACTCGAACCATTTGTTGGCCCCGAAATGGACCAGCGCGGGCACGTAGACGACGGCAGTGACGACGGCGAGCAGCCGCCAGAACACGGCCGGCTGCTCAAATCCGCGCACCGAAACGCGGTTGACCGGATCGACCAGGTGGGTTGAGACCCGGTAGAGCAGGCTCGCAGTCAGGTCGAACGCCAGCAGCACCCACACGAACCAGATCGGCCCGCTCGGCCACGGCCCGACGGTGATTGTCTTCCACCAGAACGAAGCGAAGGTCAGCTCGGGATCGTGCCGCAGCGCGATCGCGTAATAGGCGAGCGGGATGACCGTGAAGGCCGCGATCACGAACGGCAGCCCGAGCCGCAACAGGCGGTCGCGCAGGAAAACCTGTGGTTCCTTGCGCGCGATGCCGGACCACGTGAACAGTCCCGACAGGAAGAAGAACATCGCCATGAAGAAGCTGTCGGTGCAGAGCACGACGACGTCGAAGCCGATCCAGGACGCCGGGTCGGTGTGACCGAAATAGGTGTAGGGAATGACCGCGTGGTGCAGCAGCACCACCAGCGTGAGAAAGGTGCGGGTCCGATCGAGCGACAGATTGCGCGTCTTGGCTTTCGGCGCGGCGTGCGCCTCCGCGCCGATCGTCGCGGAATGTGACATCGTCATCATGGTCGCCCCGATTGCGCTCCAGCCCTGGCCGGACTGTGCCGCCGGGAACCGGATTCAGCAAGCGCAGTTTGTGCCGCGCCTTGCCCGCGGAGTGCCCTCAGGAACCAGTTCCGCGCAGCGAAGTTAGCGTTCGCGAGTAGGTTGAGGGCCGCAAAACATGCGGCATTTTAGTCGGAGTTGGTTATGACGATCCTGAAATGGGCGCTGATCTTTCTCTTGATCTCGATCGTGGCCGGCGTGCTCGGCTTCACCGGCCTCTCGGCCGCCTCGGCCGATGTCGCCCGCTTCCTGTTCTATATATTCGTCGTGATCTTCCTGGTGCTGCTGGTACTGGGGCTCACGATCTTCAGGGCGTAGCCGGGCTGCCGGTCGAATCGCGGGGGCCGGCCCTCAATTGCCTGCGAATGGCATGACGCGGGCCATCAGCTCAGCCAGGAACTCATCAGGACGATCGAACGGAATGAAATGATCGCCGCCGCGAACCCACACAAATTCCTTATGCGGGGCCGTGATCTCCTTGAAATATTGCTCGGCGGGTTCGCCCGGCGTCACGCCGTCCGCGTCGCCCTCAATGAAGAACACGGGGATCGAAGATATGAATCCCATCGAGGCCATGTCGCTCTGAAACATCGGCCCGTTCCGTCCGGTCAGATATTTGGCCGAGAAGGCGACGCCCTTGCGCCAGTTGTACAAGTCGAGCAGCGAGACATCCGGCATGAAGAGCGGCGGGATGGGGCCGGCGAGCTGGAAGCCATCGGCGGGCGGCAGACCCAGCGCGTTGCTCCATTTGTCCGCAATCAGGCGATTTTCCGGGGTGAGGGTCGGCTGTGAAGCGATCGGCGCCAATTCCGCCAGGGCTTCACGATTGTTGGCGGATGCCGCAAGCCGTTGCAGGCGCGCGATCGTGAGCTCGAATGCCTTCTCGAAGGTCGTCCTGCCAACCACCTGGCCCGTGCCGACATAGGCCGAGAACAGATCCGGGCGTTGCTTCACCATGTGAATTCCCAGGAACGAGCCCCACGAATGCCCGACCAGGACGATCCTGTCCTTGTGCAGATGCGTGCGCAGATGCTCGGCCAGCTCGACGCCATCCTGCGCCATGCGCTCCAACGTCATGGTTGGCGCCAGCGTGTCTCCGGCGGCGCCATATGTGCGGCCGGTGCCGCGCTGGTCCCATTGCACGATGGTGAAGTGCTTCTCCCAGGGGCGCCAGCCCGACGACATTGGCCAGCTGGACCCTCCGGGCCCGCCGTGGACGAACAGGAGGACCGGGTTATCCCGATCCTCGCCGCGGATTTGAATCCATTGCTTGATTCCGCCGATGTCGACGAACCCTCCCTCCTGCACGCCCTTTGGTGAGCGGATCGCGAGGGTTTCGGCAGCAAGATGCTGGCGATAGGCGCGAAAACCCAGTCCGGCGGCGGCCACCACAATGAGGATGCCGGCCACGCCCAGCAACGAGACCCCAATCAGTCTTGCGGCTTTGCGCGGCATCTTGAGCCTTGTGTCGACTGAGAGGAAGCGACCTGCGATCGCCTCCGGCGCGATGAGCCTAGCCCAGCTCCTCGATCTTCACCTTGTCCGGATAGAAGGCCAGATGGCCGGAAATCTCCGTCATCGCGGGGAAGGGCGTCTCGTAGGTCCAGATCGCGTTGTCGAGCGTCTTGCCGTCGGCCTTGACGCTGTAATAGCTCGCGTCCCCTTTGTAGGGGCAATGGGTGACGCGGTCGGTGCGCTCCAGCACCGCCATGTTGGCGTCCTCCCGCGGCACATATTGCACCGCCGGATATTTGGCCTCCTTCAAGATCAGTGCCTTGCTGGTCTCGGCGATCACGATGTCGCCGGCCGTGACGCGGACGCGCCGGGGATTTTGGGTAATGGTGATGGGGTGGTCGGGCCCTGGAAGCTTCATGATTTCACGCCTTTTCGATCAATCTTGCGCGCGCGGCACTTTGTCGTGCCTTTATCCGGATGGGATCAGGGATATAGTGCCGGAATGCGTGACGTAGAAGGCCGTTCACGCTAAGTTTGGCCCTGCCGGTCCGGGGACCCCGGCAAGCGATTCGAAGCCGAGACAGGAGCAAGACCCGAATGCCCATGGACGCCCACGATATCGAGGCGATGATCAAGGCAGCGATCCCCGATGCCGAGGTGACGATCCGTGACCTCGCCGGCGATGGCGACCACTATGCCGCGACCGTGATCTCGGAATCCTTCCGCGGCAAGTCCCGCGTCCAGCAGCACCAGATCGTCTATCAGTCCCTGCAGGGCCAGATGGGCGGCGTGCTGCATGCGCTGGCGCTGCAAACCGGGGTCCCGGGGGCCTGATCTGATCGCGCGACGGGGGGATGACGATGGCTGCGGACAATCCTCGCGGCGCGATGTTTCGCGTCATCGCTCCGAACCAGCACAGCCGCGTCACCAATGCCGAGCTGTTCTTCGACCTTGTCTTCGTCTTCGCCGTCACGCAGGTCTCGCACACGCTGCTGCACCATTTCACCCCGCTCGGCGCGGTGCACGTCACGGTGCTGTTCCTCGCGGTGTGGTGGGTGTGGGTCTACACCGCCTGGGTCACCAACTGGCTCAATCCCGAGCTGACCCCGGTCCGCATCCTGATCTTCCTGATGATGCTGGGCGGCCTCGTGCTGTCGACCACGATCCCGACCGCGTTCGAGGGGCGGGGTCTGTGGTTCGCGATCGCCTACGCGACCATGCAGGTCGGACGCACCGCCTTCTGGCTGTTCGCGACCCCGCGCCATCGAACGGCCGTCCGGCATAACGCGATCCGCATTCTGGTCTGGCTCTCTGGCTCCGCGATCTTCTGGATCCTCGGCGGTCTCGCCCATGACGAAGCGCGGCTGTGGTTCTGGATCGCGGCGCTCGCGATCGAATACGTCTCGCCCGCGGTGCGCTTCTGGGTCCCGAAGCTCGGCTTCTCGTCGGTGGAGGCCTGGGCCGTCGAGGGCGGCCACATGGCCGAGCGCTGCGCCGGCTTCATCATCATCGCACTCGGTGAAGCCGTCGTCGTCAACGGCGCCACCTTTGCCGAACTGGACTGGACCGCGGACAACATCCTGGCCTTCGTCTCGGCGCTGGCCGGGGCCATCGCGATGTGGTGGGTCTATTTCCACAAGGGCGCGGAGGCCGGCTCCGAGCGGCTCTCGAAATCCACCGAATCCGGCCGGCTGGCACGGATGGCCTATACCTATCTGCACATGCCGATCGTCGCCGGCATCATCCTGACCGCAGTGTCGGACGAACTGGTGTTGAAGCATCCGACCGGCCATTCCGATATCAGGACCATCGTGAGCACGGTCGGTGGTCCCCTGGTGTTCCTGGTCGGCACCATCCTGTTCAAGCACGCGATCCGCGGCTTCCTCCAGCTCTCCCACGGCATCGGCATCATCCTGCTACTGGTGCTGTGGTGGTTCGCCGCCGATCTCTCACCGCTCTGGCTGTCGGTCGCGTCGACCGTGATCATGATCGTGGTCGCGGTATGGGAGTCGGTGTCGCTGGGATCGAAGGCGGAGGAGGCAGAGGCGCATTGAGCTCCGGCCGCACATGTCCTCGTAGAGCTGTCTGAGCGCACGCCTCGTCCTTCGAGACGACCGCTGCGCGGTCTCCTCAGGATGAGGCTAATCGGCATAGGCACCCGTTGAAACTGTTGCCGCGCGCTCCGTCCTCATCCTGAGGAGCCCGCCGAAGGCGGGCGTCTCGTAGGATGTGCCGCAGGAAACCGCTCTCAGATTCAACGGAGCACTTACTCCGCCGCCTCCAGCGCGTGCACCGAAAACATCTTCGCCGCGTCCGTCCAGCTTTCGCGCACCTGCCAGCCCGCGCCCTGCGCCAGCGCAGCAAAACGCTCGAGGCTGTACTTGTAGCTGTTCTCGGTGTGGATGCTCTCGCCGGGGCGGAACGAGAAGCTGGTGCCGAGCAGGCGCACGGTCTGGCTCTTCTTGCTGATCAGATGCATCTCGATCCGGTGCCGCTCGCGGTTGTAGATCGCGCGATGGGTAAAGGCGGACAGGTCGAAATTGCCGCCGAGCTCGCGGTTGATGCGCACGAGCACATTGAGGTTGAAGCGGGCGGTGACGCCGGCGGCATCGTTGTAGGCGTCGTGGAGGACGCGCTCTTCCTTCTCGAGGTCGGCGCCGATGATCATCTGCGCGCCCTTGCCCAGGATCTTGCGGGCGCTCTTCAGGAAGGCCTGGGCCTCATGCGGCTCGAAATTTCCGATGGTCGAGCCGGGGAAGAAGCCGACCTTGGGCATCGATCCGACGGCCTTGGGCAACTCGAACGGCGTGGTGAAGTCGGCCGCCACCGGATAGATGCCGAGCGTCGGGAAGTCCCGCTTCAGGCCGTTGGCCTGCGCCTTCAGGAAGTCGCCGGAGATATCGACGGGCACATAGGCCGCGAACTTGCAGTGATCGAGCAGCAGGCGGACTTTCGTGGTTGCTCCGGCGCCGAACTCGACCAGCGCCGCATGCTGCGGAATGATCTTCGCGATCTCGCTGCCGCGCTCCTTCAGGATCGCAAGCTCGGTGCGCGTCGGGTAATATTCCGGCAGGCGCGTGATCGCCTCGAACAGCTCCGAGCCGGTCGCGTCGTAGAAATATTTCGGCGACAGTTTTTTGGGCTGCTGCGAGAGGTCCTCGATGGCCTCGCGGGCGAAAGCGGTGGTCTGCTCGTCGGGGAGATGGGCTTCGGCCAAAGCGCTGGCGTGCACATTCATGATACTCTCCTGAACGCGCTGTCCGGCGCGCATTTATCGTCGGATGAAAACTAGACGTAATCGGCGAGCCGCAGTCCGGTGAACTGCCAGCGGTGGTGCGGATAAAAGAAGTTGCGATAGGTAATACGGCTGTGGCCCTCGGGAGTTGCAAGCGAGGAGCCGCGCAGCACCAGTTGGTTGATCATGAACTTGCCGTTGTACTCCCCGAGCGCGCCTTCGATGGCGCGGTAGCCGGGGTAGGGCGAATATGAAGAACGCGTCCACTGCCAGACGATGCCGAAGGCGTCGTTGAGCTGGCCGGCACGCGCAGCAGCCTCCCATTCCATCTCGGTCGGCAGATGCTTTCCGGCCCAGCGCGCAAACGCATCGGCCTCGTAATAGCTGACGTGGCAGACCGGCGCGTCCGGATCGACCGGCTTGAGGCCGGCGAGCGTCATCGTGTGCCACTGGCCGTCGATCTCGCGCCAATGGCCGGGGGCGTCCCAGCCTTCGTTGTTGACGGTGGCAAAGCCGTCCATCAGCCACAGCGTTGCGGTCCGGTAGCCACCGTCGCGCATGAAGGCGAGCCACTCGGCGTTGGTGACGAGGTTGCGTGCGACCCTGACTGGACCGACGAGGGCGCGATGCGCCGGCTTCTCGTTGTCGAAATGAAAACTGTCGTCGACATGACCGACGGTGTGGATACCCTCGTTCAGCGTCAGCCAATCCTCCCCCGCGCGTGTCGAAGCCGGGAAGCGCCAGTCCGGATCATAGGCCGGCGGGATCGGGTTCTGCGCGAAGGCATGCAGGATGTCGGTGAACATCAATTCCTGATGCTGCTGCTCGTGATTGAGCCCGACCTCGACGAGCGGCGCGATCTCGCGAAGCTTGTCCGGGCCGACCTCGCGGAAGAATTTGACGACAGCCGCATCGACATATGTTCGATAAGCGCCGACCTGATCGGCGCTGGGGCGGGTGATGTCGCCGCGGTGATTGCGGGAATGACGCGGGCCGGCGCTGACGTAATAGGAATTGAACAGGAAAGCGAAATCAGGGTGGAAGGGCCGGTAGCCGGGACAGTGCTCGCCGAGCAGGAATTGCTCCCAGAACCAGGTGGTATGGGCCCGATGCCATTTCGTGGGGCTCGCATCCGGCATGGATTGAATCTGCTGGTCTTCGGGCGACAGCGGCGCGGCCCGGCGCTCGGTCTCGTTGCGGACGGCGAGAAATGCCTCTTCCAGCCCCTGGGCGAGGCCGCGTGGGTCGGCCGACGGTGACGAAAGCGGCGGGGTGGCCGTAGCGGAGGCTGATTTCGTCACGTTTTTCTCCAGACAGGACAAGAGAACGTTGTTGGCGTTGCCCGGTTCCAAAACCTGGGTTCGTCCTAGATAGGGGCTCCGTTACGGTATGAAAGTCCTCCCCGGCGATGATATTCGTGGCATCATGCAATGGGGCCGGCGTGCCTGGACCGGCCGCCCAGGGGGTGTTCAAGGGGTGTTCGCCGCCATTTTACTTTGGATGCACAACGGTT
The DNA here is from genome assembly GCF_054061875.1 of Bradyrhizobium sp. S3.7.6. Lineage (NCBI taxonomy): Bacteria > Pseudomonadati > Pseudomonadota > Alphaproteobacteria > Hyphomicrobiales > Nitrobacteraceae > Bradyrhizobium > Bradyrhizobium sp. S3.7.6. The sequence continues at coordinate 3,830,415 of NZ_JBSSEQ010000001.1, forward strand.
TGGGCTACATATATAGGCAGGTATCGGGTTAAATCGGCTGAGCCGGCCCGGAGTGATTGTTGAGGGCTCCGCCCCAGAAGGACACGGATATGAGCATCGCGGAATTCATCGCCAACGAAGTGAAGTCGAACGACGTGGTTCTGTTTATGAAGGGTACGCCGCAATTTCCGCAGTGCGGTTTCTCCGGCCAGGTCGTCCAGATCCTCGACCACATCGGCGTTGGTTATAAGGGCCTCAACGTCCTCGAATCCGCCGAACTGCGTAACGGCATCAAGGAATATTCGAACTGGCCGACCATTCCGCAGCTCTATGTGAAGGGCGAGTTCGTCGGCGGATGCGACATCATCCGTGAGATGTTCCAGGCCGGCGAACTGCAGCAGCTCTTCTCTGAGAAGGGCGTCGCCGTCGCGGCCTGATCGTGTGACCCAGCTGACGCGCCGCATCGGCGGCGCCGAGCTCGAGGTTATCGTCGCTGACATCACGACACTCGGCGTTGACGCCATCGTCAACGCCGCAAATTCGTCTCTCCTTGGCGGAGGCGGCGTTGATGGCGCAATCCACGACGCTGCCGGTCCCGAGCTTCTGGCCGAGTGCCGGACGCTCGGGGGATGTCCGACCGGCGATGCCAAGATCACGAAGGGCTACCGTCTGCCCGCGCGACATGTGATCCACGCAGTCGGCCCCGTCTGGCACGGCGGCAGCCGCGGCGAGGCGGATTCGCTGCGTTCCTGTTATCGCCGTGCGCTTGAGCTCTCCCAGGCCAATAGACTGAACTCTCTGGCCTTCTCCGCGATCTCGACCGGGGTATATCGCTTTCCGGCCGACCAGGCCGCGAAGATTGCGGTCCACACAATCATTGAAGCCCTGCCGGCTGCGCCGCTGGTCACCCGCGTCATATTCTGTTGTTTCTCGGAGACAAGCGCCGCGCTCCACACGGACGTTCTGGCGCGGTACAGCAGCCCTTGTGCCTGATGACGCGGTCAGTACACTCCGCTCGGCCACCTTCCGGGGAGGGGATATGAATTCACATTTCGGACTGCGTGCGTTGATTTGCGGCGCACTGGTGTCGCTGGGTGCGATGTCGCTCGCGCGCGCCGAAGGCACCTACGAGATTCCGGCCGGCGCGCATTTCAATCAGGACAAGCTCGCCAAGGTCAGCGAGTTCTTCAAGAACGAGGTCGCGACCGGAAAGATCGCCGGCGCGACAGTGCTGATCAAGCAGCACGGCAAGCCCGTCTTCCGCGAAGCCTTCGGCGTGCAGGACGTGGTGAGCAAGGCGCCGATCACGGACCAGACCATCTTCCGCCTGTTCTCGATGAGCAAGGCGATCACCTCCGTCGTTGCGGTGCAGTTGATCGAGGACGGCAAGATCAAGCTCGACGATCCCGTCTCGAAATACATTCCGTCCTTCGCCAACGTGAAGGTCGGCGTCGAGAAGAAGGCCGACGACGGCACCAAGTCGCTCGAGCTCGTGCCTCTGAGCCGGCCGATGACGGTGCGCGATCTGATGACGCACACCTCGGGCGTCACCTATGGCTTCTATGGCGACAGCCTGGTCCGCAAGGCCTATCGCGACGCCAAGATCTACGACGGCGATTTCGATCTCGCTGAGTTCGCCGAGCGCATCGCAAAATTGCCGCTGCACAACCAGCCGGGCGCGCTGTGGCAATACGGCCATTCCACCGACATTCTGGCGCGAGTCATGGAGGTCGCAACCGGCAAGCCGCTGCTCGAGATCGAGCGGGAGAAGCTGCTCGATCCGCTCGGCATGGTCGACACCGGCTTCTTCGTCACCGCGCCCGAGAAGCAGAAGCTTCTGGCGCAGCCGGTGCCGAATGACGCCGATTTTCGTGTCGGCCGGATCAATGATCCGACGGTTGTCAAAAAAATTCAATTCGCCAGCGGCGGCATGGTTACGACCATGGCGGACTATGAGCGCTTTGCGCAGATGCTGCTCAATGGCGGCAGCCTCGACGGCAAGACCATCCTCAAGCCCGAGACGTTCAAGCTGATGGTGACCGACCAGGTCGGCCCGACCTCGGGGGTCAGTCGCGACTATTTCTATTTCCCCGGCGACGGGTTCGGCTTCGGCCTCGGCCTTGCGGTCCGCACCGATCCCGGCAACGCCAAGCCACCGCCGCCCGGCGATCTCGGGGAATTGAAGTGGGACGGCGCCTCCGGTTGCTATTTCGTCATCGACCCCAAGCAGGACATGTTCTTCGTGCTGCTGGAACAGACCCCGACCGAGCGCCAGCGCGTGCAGCGGACATTGAAGCAGTTGGTTTATGAAGCGATGGAGAAGTGACATGTTCGGGCGCCGCGCGCTGATCGCGGCGCTCGTTCTTTTGTTCGGTGCAGGTGGTGCGCAGGCGGGCTCCGAGGGGCGCGCCCACACTTTCTCGCCAGAAGGTCTGGCAAAGGTTTCCGACTACATCAGGAGCGAGGTCGCAGCCGGCACCTTTCCGGGCGCGATCCTGCTGCTCCAGCAGCACGGCAAGTCGGTCTATTACGAGAATTTCGGCGTCCGCGATGTCACCACCGAGATCTCGATGAGCGCGGACACGATCTTCCGGCTCTATTCAATGTCGAAGCCGGTCACGACAGTCATGGCGATGATGCTGGTCGAGGAGGGCAAGCTCTCGCTCGACGATCCCGTCGCAAAATACATTCCGGCCTTTGGCAAGATGAAGGTCGGTGTCGAGACGAAGGCCGAGGACGGCAAGGTTGCGCTGGCGCTGGAGCCGCTCAGTCGCCCCGTGACGATCAAGGATTTGATGCGCCACACTGCCGGGCTGCCCTACGGCTATTATGGCAGGGGCTTGGTGAACAAGCTCTATGCCGACGCCGGCCTCTTCGACAACCAGGCTTTGACCAACGCCGAACTCGTCGCGAAGATCACCACGCTTCCGCTCGCGGAACAGCCCGGCACGAACTGGGACTATGGCCACTCCACGGACGTGCTCGGCCGCATCGTCGAGGTCATATCGGGGAAATCGCTGTTCGGGTTCGAGAAGGAGCGGCTGCTCGATCCGCTCGGGATGACGGACACTGCATACTATGTCGCTGATCCTGCCAAGTGGCCGCGCATCGCCGAGCCGATGCCGCAGGATCGCGCGATTAGCCCGATGACACAGATCCGCGATCCCCGGAAACCGCTGAGGTGGGAGTCGGGCGGCGGCGGCCTTGTCGGTACGGTCGGTGACTACGCCCGCTTCTCGCAGATGCTGCTCAACGGCGGCAGCTATGAAGGCCGGCGCTATCTCAAGCCGGAGACCATCGCGCTGATGGCGTCGGATCATATCGGCCCCGAGACGAAGATTGCGCGCGATCAGAATTACTATCCGGGCGGAAGCTCCGGTTTCGGCCTCGGCTTCGCCGTGCGCACCTCGGTGCCATCGGGGACATCGTGGCCGCTTGGCGAATATCGCTGGGACGGCGTCGGCGGCACCTTCTTCTTCATCGATCCCGAAGACGATCTGTTCGGAATTTTCATGGTGCAGACCCCGTCGCAGCGTGGCCGGATTCAGCTCGCGTTGAAGACGCTGATCTATCAGGCGATGGGGCGGTAGCTAGCCGCCTTCGTAGCCCGGATGGAGCCAACGGGTCGGCGCGAAGCGCCGCCCGATGACAGGCTCCGCGCAATCCGGGAAAATCTTTCCGCGAGGCGAAGACCCTGGATTTCGCTGCGCTCCATCCGGGCTACGGACTTACGCCCCGCGCACGATCTCGCGCACGTATCCGATCGTTTCCTCGACCTGGGCCGCATTGACGTCGAGATGGGTGCAGGCGCGGATGCGGCCGTCCATCATCGCGAGCGTCACGCCGCGCTGGCGCAGTGCGGCGACCATCTTGTCGCCGGCAATTCCGGCGCCATCAGGCTTGAAGAACACGAGATTGGTCTCGGGCTCCTGCACCTCGACGCCTGCGATCTGCGACAGGCCGCGGGCGAGCGCGCGCGCATTGGCGTGGTCGTCGGCCAGGCGATCGACGTGATGATCGAGTGCGTAGATGCAGGCGGCCGCGCAGACGCCGGCCTGCCGCATCGAGCCGCCGAGGCGCTGCTTCCACTGCCACACCGCATCGATGAAGGCGCGGGTGCCCGCGAGCACGCCGCCGATCGGCGCGCCCAGGCCCTTGGAGAAATCGATCCAGGCCGAATCCCAACCCGCGGTCATGTCGCGCGGGGAGATGCCGCTTGCTACCGTGGCGTTGAGCAGGCGCGCACCGTCCATGTGGGTGACGAGGCCGTGCTGCTTGGCGATCGCGACGATCTCGTCGAGCGCTGCCTTTTTCCAGATCGTCCCGCCGCCGATATTGGCGGTCTGCTCGACGCTGACGACGGTCTGCGGCGGCTGGTAGCGCGTCCGCGGATGCAGTGCCTTGCGAAAGGTCTCGGGCGTGAACTGGCCGTCGGGTCCCTTGAGCTGGGTGACCTGGAAGCCGCCGATCGCGGCATGCGCGCCGCCTTCGCGGGCGATGATATGTGCGCTCTCGTGGGCGAGGATCTCGTCGCCGGGACGGCAATGCACCAGCGTCGCGGTGACGTTGCACATCGTGCCTGAGGGCATGTAGACCGCGGCTTCCTTGCCCATCAGCGCGGCAACGCGCTCGCACAGTGCGTTCACGGTCGGATCGTCGCCGACCTGCTCGTCGCCGACCTCCGCCCGCGCCATCGCCTCGCGCATCGCAGCCGTCGGCTTGGTCTGCGTGTCCGAGAGCAGATTGATGCGCACCGGCGGCGCCTTGGGATCGATCGGGGGAGGGGTGTAGAGCATCAACTTGCTCCCTGAGGGGAATGGCACTCGCTCGCGGTCAGCGAGCTCTGGGTGGACGCCGGGCGGCGTGACGAAACCGCATAATAACGATTTCTGTCTCGGTCACACGATAATCGATCAGATAGGGATAAGGGTTGACCGGCAAGCGATGGACGTATGCACGCGTAGTCGTTCGACCTGCGTGGGGGTAGGTCTCTAGCAATGCTATGAGAGCGACAATGCGGCCGCGCACGTGGCCTGCGCCTTGGGGCGAGTGCGCCTCGATGTAGGTCAGAATTTGGTCGATTTGGGCGAGCGCCCGCTTCGTATAGCGGACCTTCACAGGCCGTGCTTAGCCCACATCGCGCGGACTTCGTCGGCGCTGGCCAGCTCGCCGCGGGCGATTTCGGCTTCGGCCTCGGCGAGATCTGCCTCTTCCGCCGCCGTCAGCTGGATTGGTGGCTGATCGACCCCGGCAAGCTCAAGCAGGGTCCGCGCCAGTTCGTCCTGCTCTGAATCGGGCAGGCCGGAAACTTTGCTGAAGGCCTCTTCCAGAAGACGAGTCATGCTCAACTCCGCGATGTGCAATCATAGCACAGATGGCCTGAGACATGGGAATCGCTAGCTCAAACAAAAAGGCCCCGGTGAACCGGGGCCTTTGAATGTCGTTCTGCCGAACTATTAGCGCGAATAGAATTCGACGACCAGATGCGGCTCCATCTGCACCGGGAACGGCACGTCGGAGAGGCCGGGGATGCGCACATACTTGGCAGTCATCTTGCCGTGGTCGACTTCGAGATAGTCGGGGGTGTCGCGCTCGGGGAGCTGGCTGGCTTCGAGCACGTGGGCGAGCTGCTTGGAGGCTTCCTTGACCTCGATCACGTCGCCGATCTTGAGCTGGTAGCTCGAGATGTTCACCTTGCGGCCGTTCACCTTGACGTGGCCGTGGTTGATGAACTGGCGCGCGGCGAAGATCGTGGAGACGAACTTGGCGCGGTACACGACCGCGTCGAGACGACGCTCGAGCAGGCCGATCAGGTTCTCGCCGGTGTCACCCTTGAGGCGGCTCGCCTCGACATAGATGCCGTGGAACTGACGCTCGGAAATGTTGGCGTAGTAGCCCTTCAGCTTCTGCTTGGCGCGCAGCTGCACGCCGAAGTCGGAGAGCTTGCCCTTGCGGCGCTGGCCGTGCTGGCCGGGGCCGTACTCGCGGCGATTGACGGGGCTCTTCGGGCGGCCCCAGATGTTCTGGCCCATACGGCGATCGAGTTTGTACTTCGCCTCACTGCGCTTAGTCATCGCGTCCTCTTCAGGTACATGGTTTGAGGAAACGCGCCCTCCTGTGTGACGGGCTGGGCCCGGCACTGACAGGTCCGATCCCCAAAGCTTAAGGGAGAGGACCACGGGTCGCGAAACGCTTCGCGGGCCGAAATCGGCCCGCGAGCAGGCGGCTTTTAGGTGAGTTTGGGCCGTTCTGTCAATGCGAATAGCCCCGAAATCATGTCCGGACCGCCCGGATCGGCTTCGGCCCGGCCGCGCGCAATTCGGCAGCGATTTCAGTGTTCAGGACCTGTTCCAGCCTGGTCAGGACCCGGGCTATGGGGGCGGCGTCGGTGACCCGGTGGTCCCAGCGGATCACGACATGGATGGTCTGGTCGCCCTCGACCACCCCATAGCTGACGATGAACGGGCCCGGCGTGATGGGATGGAGCTCGCCACCGCCATAGGCGGCCACTGAGCTCACGGCAAAACTGCCGAACCAGTTGCCCCGCTGTCGGCCGAAATTCAGCCCGACCGCCCAGCACAGCCGCCGCAGCGGCAGCGGCAGGCGGATGGCTCGCATGACCTTGCGGAACATCGGGATATCGTCGATCGGGGCCGTCTTGGCACGCCGGATTTCGGCGTCCACCGCGGCCAGCGCCATGGCTTCGGGAGCCGCGATTCGCTGCGGCATCACGCATTCCTCGCCGTCTTGGACCCGGGCGATCGCCACCGACGCCACGCTATTGGGCAGCTCGTAGAGCATCGGCCAGGGCCATTTGGCGTAGACGGTGCGCAGGACCGGCTCGTCCCTGGCGACCAGGGCAAAGGCCTTGACGAACATTGCGGCCCAGCCGGAGGGCGCCATCGCTCCGGCACGCGCCTCCAGCAGGGGGCGGATATTGAGGGGGCGGGAGAGCGAGACGAATGGCACGTCCATCGACGCCCGCATGAGGTCGCAAATCAGGCGGCGCGGCAGCGAAATGGTCTTGGGCGTCCCACGCATGGGTCTTTCGGTTCCTGCGGACTAAAATATGTGCAGCGAGCGGGTGGCCCCGCTCGCCGCGTGCTCTAGCACGAACCAACCCGCCTGGGGCCGGTCGGTTCGCCGCATCAGGGTGCCGGCGAGGCTAGCGGCTTGGTTTTGTCGACGATGTACACCCCGAGTACTTTCATGGCCTTGTCGCCATGAGCCTTGGCGTCGTGCACGACGCCTGCCGGGATCTGGTAGGAATCCCCGGCTTTCAGGGTTTTCTCCGGCTGGCCGTCGATGAGGAGATTCAGCTCGCCTTCGAGCACGTAGCCGGTTTCGACCCCAGGATGGGTATGGCGTCCGGCCGCGCCGCCCGCCGGGACCTCTGCGATGGCAGTGACGGTGTTGTAGCCGTCGGGAAATTCGACCTTCTGCAGTGGGGTCCGCTTGATGCCGGTCTGCTGGGCGAAGGCCGCAACGGCGAGGCTGGTAAAGGCGAGAGCGAGCAAAGTCTTTTTGAGCATGGTTCTTCCTCCCTGGAACCGCCGACCCTAGCAGCGTCGCAGTTCCCGGCAAGGCCGCGATCGGCTCGTTCAGCGCTTGATTCCCTCGAACGCCGCCATGATGCCGCGCTGGAACAGCGACCAGTCGAAACCCAGAGCGATCGCGCGATAACCGCGGTCGACCAGGGCGTTGGCCTGGTCTGCGGTGCGGGCCACGCCCCCGATGGGCACGCCGCTCTTGAGGATACCGGCCTCGGCGCGGGCGACCAGCTCCAGCAATTCCGGATCGTCCATCTGCCCGCGCTTGTTGATGGACGTCGCGAGATCGCCGGGGCCGATCACCGCGACGTCGATGCCCGGCGTCGCCATGATCTCGTCGATGCGATTGACGGCCTCGACATGCTCGATGGTGATCATGCAGATCATCTCGTCGTCGGCGCTGGCCATGTAGTCCGGCATCGACTGGCCCCAGCGGAACGGCGCGTGGAACGGACCCCAGAGACGATCGCCGCGCGGCGGATAGCGCACGCTGCGCACCGCCTTCTCGGCTTCGGCGCGATTGGTGATCATCGGGAAATTGATGCCGAAGGCGCCGATGTCCATCGGCGCTTTCGCAAGCCACGGCTCGTTCGCCGCGATCCGCACCAGGGGCGTGCATGGCGTGCCTGTCGTGGCCGCAATCATCGCATGCGCTTCGGTCAAGCCAATCGGGCCATGCTCGAGATCGACGATGATCCAGTCGAGCGAGCGCGCCATGATCTGCACGGTCTGCACGCTCGGGATCGTCGCGATCGCGCCGAAGGCGGGGCGCCCTTCGCTCCAGAGCTGGCGGAGACGGTTGAGCGGCGCTGCGGGGACCGACATGGGGATGAACCTGCGAAGATGGCGACGGCGAAACCTAGCAGCGCGCCGTCGAGGCGCAAGGTCAGGCCAGTGCGCGTCCGCCGAAGAACGGCGTCAGCGTGGCCGAAAGCCCATGCACGCGTTTCGAGGTGAAGATCATCTCGGCGCCGGACTGCGCGATGCCGCCGATTTGCGTGCCGAGCAGGTCGGAGACGCGGCGGGCGATGGCCGGCGCGGGGTCGATCCATTCGACCGGCCAGGGCGCGAGCGTCTTCATCCGGTCGAGCAGCAGCGGATAGTGCGTGCAGGCGAGCACCACGGTGTCGGTGCGCGATGTCGCGTCCGCGGGATCACCGACGAAGCAGGGGGCGAGTTCGGCGAGGATGTCGCCGTCGCTGATCGGATGGCCGCTGAGCGCGGCTTCTGCCAGCGAGGCGAGCTCGGGCGAGCCGACCAATGTCACCTCGCAACCTAGCCCGAAATCGCGGATCAGCGCCTTGGTGTATTCGCGCTTCACCGTGCCCTTGGTGCCGAGCACCGAGACGCGGCGGCTCTTCGACTGCGCGCAGGCGGGCTTGATCGCCGGCACGGTGCCGACGAAGGGCAGGGAATAAGCGGCGCGCAAGTGAGATAGGACCAGGGTGGACGCCGTGTTGCAGGCGATGACGATGAGGTCAGGATCGTGCGTGCCAATCAGTTCGCCCATCAGCGGCACGACACGGGCGATGATCTCGTCCTCGCTGTGGTGGCCATAGGGGAAGAAGGCATCGTCGGCGACATAGACGAAATGCGCGTCCGGGCGCGCGGCCACGACCTCGCGGAGCACCGTGAGTCCGCCAAGGCCGGAATCGAACACCAGGATCGTCGGGGAATAGGTCACGTCGCTACCTTAAGGGCACCATGGTTACCATTCGGTTTTTGGGGCGGTTTTGCGGCGGGGCCCGCTTGGTACCAATTTGGAACGATTCAATTTCACGGTTGCCGCAAGTTCCCGCTATCAGCAGCAGCGCTGCGGACGGGGACATATCCGCAAAACTCCGGAGAGCCGACATGATCAGAAACACCAGTAGCGGCTGGGGCAGCGTTTCCCGGTGGCTGCACTGGATTTTGGCGCTGGCCATCCTCGCCATGATCGGCTTCGGCTGGTGGATGAACCACATCCCGGCGCGTCCCGACCGCTTCTTTTACCGCTCGATCCACGCCGATATCGGCTATGTGATCCTGCTGCTGACCGTGCTGGCGCCTGGTCTGGCGCGCCGTCAACCCGACGCCCGCGATGCCGCCCGAAACCTCGCGCTGGCAGAAGATCGCGGCCCATGTCAGCCACGGCGCGCTCTATCTCGTGGTCATCCTGGTCGCGATGCTGGGCTGGGCGCATTCCGGCGCGCGTACGCCTGATTATTCCGACTTCTTCGGCCTGTTTCACGTGCCGCAATTCACCTCTCCCGACCGTGCGGCGGCGGGCGCCTATGAGGACCGCCACATCCTCTTTGCCTATGTGCTGCTGGCGCTGATCGCGATTCACGTGGTCGCTGCGCTCTGGCACCACTTCATCCGCCGCGACCGCGTCGTGGCGCGGATGGTGGCGGACGAGGCGGGGTAGGGCGGTCCCTCCACGTCGTCATTGCGAGCGCAGCGAAGCAATCCAGAGTCTTTCCGCGGTCGCAGTCTGGATTGCTTCGCTGCGCTCGCAATGACGGGTTAAGATGCGGCGTCACGGCAGGTCCAACTCACGGTCGCAGGAGACGCCATGCTCACCGTCCATCATCTCGGCAAGTCGCAATCCGAGCGCATCGTCTGGCTCTGCGAGGAACTGGGAATTCCCTACGAACTGAAGCGCTACGCGCGCGATTCCGTCACCATGCTGGCGCCGCCCGACTACAAGGCGCTGCATCCGATCGGGAGTGCGCCCGTGATCACGGACGGCGACCTCGTGCTCGCCGAGTCCGGCGCCATCGTCGATTACATCATGGCCAAATACGGCGATGGGCGCCTTGCGCTCCGCCCTGATCATCCTGATTTCGCGCAGTTCCTGTACTGGTTTCACTTCGCCAACGGCACGCTGCAGGCCGGCATGGGCCGGCTGATGATCCTGAACCGGCTCAAGCTCGCCGAGGACAATCCGATGCTGGTCGCGAGCAGAGGGCGTACCGACCGCGCCTTCGACCTGGTCGATGCGCGTGTTCGCGACGCCGAATATCTGGCGGGCGACACCTTCACCACCGCCGACATCATGATGGGCTTCTCGCTCACCACGATGCGCTACTTCCAGCCCTATGACCTGTCGCGCTGCCCGAATGTGATCAAATATCTCGGCCGCGTCGGTGCCCGCCCGGCCTACCGGCGCGCGATGGAGAAGGGCGATCCGGGAATGGCGCTGCTGCTGAGCTGAGCCGCAGAACGGGTCATGATCAGTGCGCCATATGTTTGGTCGCGCGCTCGATCAAGTCGCTCAGCCTCGAGACGAATTTTGCGAGGATCGGTGAGGCATTGGTTTTGTGATAGCCCACGACGAGATCGATCGTCGGCGCCTTGCCCCTGAGCGGACGGCTGACGACGGACCAGGGCAGGAAGTTCTTGACGTAGCCCGGGAGCAGCGCGAAGCCGCGGGTGGAAGCCACCATCGACACCGCCATGGCGATGTTGTCGGCATCATGCGCCGTCGCGATCGGCAGGCCGCTTTCGCGAACATGGCTGTTGATGATCTTGAGGAGCTCGGGAGCGGTGTCGGAGACGTTGACGAAGGGCGTCCCCTCCAGTTTGGCGAGGTCGATGCGGTCGAGCTTGGCGAGGCGATGGTCGCTTGGGAGCACTGCGACCAGCGCCTCCTCGATCACGGTCTTGTAGACGAGGTCCGCTGAGCTTGCCTCGCGCCGCATGAAGGCGAGGTCGAGGCTCCCGCGCCTCAGGCCGTCGGCCAGCACAGGCGAAAAATCGCTCGTCACAGTCACGTCGATGTTCGGCAGTTCGTCGCGCAGCACGCGCATAGCCTCCGGGAGCCAATCGATTTCCTGACCGGTGAGGAAGCCGAGCGCAAAACGCGACTTCTCGGGGCGGCCGGCGCGCCGCGCCGCCTCGATCGCCGCATCGGCCTGCGTCAGCGCAAGGCGCGCGTGATCAAGGAAGGCCCGTCCCGCGGCCGTCAGTACGACGCCGTGCACGCTGCGTACCAGCAGAGGTACACCGACCTCGTATTCGAGATCGCGAATCTGGCGGCTGAGCGAGGGCTGCGCGGTGTGCAGCCGCTTCTCGGCGGCGACCGTCAGGCTGCCTTCCTCGGCCACGGCGATGAAATAACGGAGATGACGCAGCTCCATGAAGCATACCTCCTGGGTATGCCATGGAGCTTACAAAGTCTTTTTCAAAGCTTCCAGCCTACACCAGATAGCACTCCAGCAAAGGGCGCTGCATCGACGCCATACCTGATTGGCAGGGAATGGGTTGCCGACGCCCGGCGAAGGAGAATGACCATGACCGATCTCAAGGGAAAGACTGCTCTCGTCACCGGCGCCTCGCGCGGCATCGGCCGCGCCTCCGCACTGGCGCTCGCAAAGCGCGGCGCGCAGGTGCTGGTGCACTACGGCCAGGGCGCCAAGGAGGCCAAGGCCGTCGTCGCCGAAATCCGCAAGAGCGGCGGGCGGGCCGATGCGATCGGGGCCGATCTCGGCGCCCCGGACGGGCCGCATCAACTGGCGACCCGCGTGCGTGGCATTGTCGGCGATCGGCTCGACATTCTGGTTGCCAATGCCGGCATCGCCAAGTCGGCCGTGATCGAGGAAACGACGGTTGAGGATTTCGACCGGTTGTTTGCCGTCAACGTTCGCGCACCATTCTTCCTGGTGCAGCAATTGCTGCCGATCCTGCATGAAGGCAGCAGCGTCGTACTCGTCTCTTCGCTTGCCGCCCATGCGGTGGTCGGGACGCTGCCGGCCTATGCCGCGACCAAGGGCGCGATCGATACGCTGGTGAAGCACTTCGCGGCAGCGCTCGGTGCGCGCGGCGTGCGCGTCAACGCGGTGGCACCGGGCGTGGTGGGGACCGAGATGTCGTCCTTCACCAAGACCGATGCGGGGCGCGACTACACGCTCGGCATGCAGACCTTGAAGCGGATTGCCGAGCCCGACGACATCGCGGACGCTGTTGCCTTCCTCGCCTCTCCCGACGCACGCTGGATCACCGGCGACACCATCCACGTCGACGGCGGCTCGAAGCTCTGAGCCGTGGCCGGGTGGCCGAAGCGCATTCGGCTGCCCGGTTCACGCGATCCGGTTCGTGGTCGTTGACCGCTCGCTCGCCAGCTGCTTCTGCAAGCGATCGATGTTTTGCAGCAGGCGCTGGCTGGTCAGCACCAGGAAGTAGTAGCCGAACTGCGGGTCCTGAAAATAGATCTCGAGCAGGCGGTCATAGGTGATCGTGAGCACCTGTCCGTCCTCGACGCATTCGATCGTTCCGGTGCGCCGGTTGTCCGGCGTGAGGAAGCCGAGCTCTCCCATGAGGGCTCCGGGCCCGATCTCGACATTGATCTCCTTGACCAGGAACTTGCCGGTGACCGTGAGGAGCATCTCCTTGGCCGGATCGCCCAGTTTGAAGAGCGTATCGCCACTGCGATATCTGCGCTCGGTCATGAACGGCTTGAGCCACTCGATCGACATGTCGCCTTCGGCCGCATGGCGCGCCTTCTTGACCAGCTTGAGCATCTGCCGCAGGCGCAGGGCGTTGATCGGAAGCAGCAGCAGATAGAGGAGGAAGGTCGAGACGTTGGCCGAGAGCGCGCCGAAAACGGCGAAGAACGCACAGCCGACCATGTTGGCGACGCGCAGCGGCACCATCGTCCGCATCAGGAGGGTGGCGACGAAGAAGCCGGCGCCGACCGCGGCGAACAGATTGGCTAGCGTGATGTTTTGGACAAAGATCTCCAGCAACCGGTTGAAGATCGCGTCGTAGGTGACGTTGTTGGGATCGAGGCCCATCTGGACCAGGATCTTTGCGATCCTGAGGTTGTCCGTCGCCGCATCCAGAATGCGGTCGAGGATCGAGGAAATGTCTGCGCTGCCGGACGGCATGTACTAACCCCGCGTAAGGCCTTCAGTCCTGGTCGGTATGCTCGACACGTATAGCCGAAATCGAATGACGACCGCTTGAAATGAAGCCTTCGGCCGCCATGCCGCAAGAGGCAAATTTTAGCCTGATCGGGCGTTTCGGCAATTGCCCGTTGGTTGTGCGCATGGCCGTGGCGCGCCCGTGATTCGGGCCCCCCGGGGGCGCGGGCTTCGGCGTCGTGGACCGTGGCGCCTCCCGACGGGGCGGGGGCGCAGGGCGACCGGCCCTTACGGCTTGGCGGCGGGTTGCACGACCTGCTGCTCGACGAGGTCGAGGTGCCCCGGCAGCGAACCGGCGCGCAGCAACATCGCGACGCTATTGGCTTCCTCCAGGGTGAAATTGCCGGAGATCTGGCCCGAGCCGCCGGTGATCGGCTCGCGGATCACGGGGGCGGAGATCACCTTGCCGTCGAGCACGATGGCGAAGGGCCTTCCGATGTTCTCCTCGGTGACGTGGGCAAAGCGCCGCGTGCCGCGGCCATTGAAACGGAACGAGGCGATCGGGTCTTTCGTGCCGCTGGCAAATCCCGGGCCGGCATAGCTGATGTCGTCGCCGTCGAGTGCGCTGTCCCTGGCGACCAGGTAATGGCGCTCGTCCTTGAAGCCGGGCAGGACTTCGGTGCCCGTGGGCGGCGTGCCGGATTGCGCCTGCTCCGCGGGCATCGAGAGGTCGATCAGGCGGAAGCTGACCTTGACCTTCCTGGCGAAGACCGCGGTCACGCGGGCGGGCTCCATCATGCCCGGGATGAAAATGCGGATGCGATCCGTGCCATCCGGCAGGACGCTGGCGAGGTTGATGCCGGCATCCTTGAGGCGCTGCTCGATCATGGCGATGGAATCTTCGACGAGATCGCGCAGCCGGGCCGCGGATGCGGCATCGGTCGGCGCGAGCCTGACCAGTCCGTCGCCGCCGTCGGTCACTGTGAGTGCATGCGATGGCAATCCCTCCGCGGCCGACGCGAGCTTGCGTGCGAGCTGTTCGCGGCCCTTGGCATCCGCGATCTTCACCTCCACGCCGGCGTCGCGGATCGCAAGACCGGAGAAGGCGATCTTGCCCTCGCGCAGGGTCTTGTAGACATCGTCGCGCAAGTCGTGACGACGCTCTCGCGCAAGCCGCCGGTATCGACCTTGTAGACGATGCGCGAGCCGCCCAGCTTCTCCATCTTGTCGGCGACGAAGGCGGCGATCCTGGCACGCATCTTGTCGAACTGGCCGTCCTCGGCGCGCGCCGCGCGAGGCAGGATGATCGCCGAAGTCATGATCGCTGAAGTCATGATCGCTGAAGTCATGATCGCCGAGGTCACGGCGAGCGCGACAATCAGCCGTGTGACGCGATCCCGCGGGGGCGTGGTCATGATTTCCTCAAGTCTTGCGGCAGGACGCTGGCAGGGGAGTCCGATGCATGTTCTTGGTCCCCGGATCGGGCGGGGAGGTTCAATGGCCTCGAAGACGCGTGCTACGGCCGTAGCCGTTCGGCCATGGACGAACGCTCAATCATCCATCATTCTGTCCGCGCTCGACCGGCCATCGGCCGAGGCCTCGCCGACCAAAATGTCAAAAAGACAGGGGGCGGGGAAATGCATCTGAGGGAGGACGGAATTCCATGGCGGGCATCCACGCGCTCGATCGGTTCATCGGCAACGACTATCCGGACTTCGCGACGGACGCAGAGGTCCGGGCCTTCGAGCAGGTCCCTTACGCCGATCGCGTCGCGGCCGAGAGCACCTATGACGCCATCAGGCTCGGTGCGGCGCGCAATCCCGACGGCGCCGCGATCCAGTTCCTGCAAAATGCCGATCCGGCCGATACGCCTGTGATGGTCACCTATCGCGATTTCGTCGCGCGCGTCACGCAGGCCGCCAACATGTTTCACGCGCTCGGCGTCGAGAAGGGCGACGTCGTCAGCTTCATGCTGCCGCTGGTGCCCGACGCCTTCGTGACGCTGTTCGGCGCCGAGGCCGCGGGCATCGCCAATCCCGTCAATCCGCTGCTCGAGCCGCACCAGATCGCGGAGATCCTTGAGGCCGCGAACACCAAGGTTCTGGTTGCGCTCGGGCCGATGCCGGGCACCGACATCTGGCAAAAGGTCGAGCAGATCCGCCCGCAGCTGAAACATCTCAAGGCGGTCGTGCAGGTGTTCGGCGGAGGCGATCCGGACAAGGGCATCTTCGCCTTCAACGACCTGATCAAGCAGCAGCCGTCCGACCGGCTTATCAGCGGGCGCAAGATCCTGGGGAGCGACATCGCCGCCTATTTCCACACCGGCGGCACCACCGGCACGCCGAAGCTCGTGCGGCACACCCACGCCAATCAGGTCTATCAGGCCTGGGCGCTCAATCTGCTGCTGAAGTCGAAGCCCGGCGCCAACATGCTGTTCGGCATGCCGCTATTCCATGTCGGAGGATCGCTGACGCAGGTGCTGCTGATGCTGTCCGCCGGCGGCTCATTGGTCGTGCTGTCGCCGAGCGGCTGGCGCAATCCGAATTCGGTGAAGAACATCTGGGGGCTGGTGGAGCGCTTCCAGCCGGAGGCGCTGTCGAGCGTGCCGACGGTGCTGGCGGCCACGCTTGCGGTGCCGCCAGGCAATGCGGACATCTCCAGCCTGAAATATGCCGCCGGCGGCGGCTCGGCGATTCCCGTCGCCGTCGGCTCGGCGATCCAGGAGAAGCTGAAGCTGCCGGTGGTCGAGGTCTACGGCATGACCGAGACCTCGAGCGTGCACACGCTCGCTTATCCCAGCCGGCCGATCCGGCTCGGCTCGGTCGGTCTTCCCATGCCTTACGCGCGCGTGCGCATCGTGCAGCTCGATGCCGACGGCCGCCTGATCCGCGACTGCGCAGCCGACGAGATCGGCGTCGTCATCATGGCCGGGCCCGGCGTGTTCGGCGGCTATCTCAACGACGAGCACAACAAGGGCGCGTTCGTCGACGATGTCTGGGTCAACTCCGGCGACCTCGGACGTCTCGATGCCGACGGCTACCTCTGGATCACCGGCCGCGCCAAGGATCTCGTGATCCGCGGCGGCCACAATATCGATCCGGCGCCGATCGAAGAGATCATGTTTCGCCATCCCGCCGTCGGCTTCGCCGCGGTGGTTGGCCAGCCCGACGCCTATGCGGGCGAGCTGCCGGTCGGTTACGTGCAACTGAAGCCGGGCGCCACGGTCGAGCCGGGCGAGTTGGAAGCCTGGGTGCGCGAACGCACGCCGGAGCGCGCGGCCGTTCCGGTGCAGGTCATTCCGATCGATCCGATGCCGGTGACCGGCGTGGGCAAGGTGTTCAAGCCGCAGCTGCGCTGGGATGCCGCGCAGCGCGTGTTCACCAAGGTGCTGTCGCCGATCATCGCGCGCGGCATCGACTGCAAGGTGAAGGTCGGCGCGCATGGCAGCCACGGCTCGATCGCCACTGTGACGCTCGCGGGCCTGCCAGCAGACCAGCGCGAACTCGTCGCTGGCGAGGTGCACACGCTGCTCGATCCGTTCGTGATGCGGCACGAGGTGGTGCAGGCGTAGGTAAGGGCACGCGAGGCTTGCGCGCCTCGCCGCGAGCGCGCATCATCCTCTCAAAAAATGGGGGGAAGCCGATGCCTGAACTCTCTCGCCGCCGTCACCTTCAACAATTGTCGGCCGTGTTCGGATCCGCTGCGCTGTCCGGATTGTCACGGCCGGCATGGGCGTCAGAGCCGGACATTCCGCCGGAGGGCATCGGCAAGGGCATCAAGCATATCTCGTACAGCGATGTCGGCGGCCGGCCCGACACCGTGCAGGTGATGTTCAACCGGCAGCACGTCTATGTCGGACACATGTTCAGCGACGGCGTGACGATCCTGGACGCATCCGATCCGCGCGCACTGAAACCGGTCAATTTCTTCACTGCCGGGCAATACACCCGCACCCACCATCTGCAGGTGGCGGAAGACCTGCTGCTGCTTGCGAACGGCGCCAACATCGTCGCGATGCAGTCCTACGACAGCATGCGCGGCTATTTCGAGAATTCGCTCGCCGACAGCATCACCAAGGCCAAGAAATTCCGCTCCGGCCTGTCGATCCACGACATCTCGAAACCGGGCGAGATGCGCGAGGTCGCGTTCCTCGAAATGCCGGGCTTCGGCATCAACCGGCTGTGGTGGCCTGGCGGCCGCTATGCCTATGTGTCGGCGCATTTCGACGGCTTCACCGACCACATCCTTTGCGTGGTCGATCTCAAGACCATCACCAAGCCGGAGATCGTCGCGAAATGGTGGCTGCCGGGCATGAACCGCGCGGCCGGCGAGCCGGCGACGCCCAAGGGCAAGCGCTTTGCGCTGCATCACATGATCACGGCGGGCGATCGCGGCTATGCCGCCTGGCGCGACGGCGGCTTCACCATCCACGACATCGGCGATCCCGCCAATCCGAAGCTGCTCTCGCACATCAACTGGTCGCCGCCCTTCGCCGGCGGCACGCATACGCCGCTGCCGCTGCCCAAGCGCCAGCTCGCCATCGTCGCGGATGAAGCCAATGCGGATCAATGCGCCAAGGGCCTGTTTCACACATTCGTGCTTGACGTGCGCGCGCCGCAAAATCCGGTGCCGATCGCGACGCTGCCGACGCCACGCGATCGCGACTTCTGTGCGAAGGGCACCTTCGGTCCGCATAATCTGCATGAGAACCGCCCCGGCTCCTTCCAGAGCGAGGAGACGATTTTCGCGACCTACAACAATGCCGGCGTCAGGGTGTTTGACGTCAGGGATCAGTTTGCGCCGAAGGAGATCGCGTATTGGGTGCCGCCGGTACCGAAGAAGCTGATCGATCCCCGGCCGAACGTCGCGCTCGCAGCCAAGACCTGCGATTCCTATGTCCGGCCTGACGGGCTGATGTTCGTGTCGGACTGGAATGCCGGAATGCACGTGCTGCAATATCAGGGGTAATCGCCGCGCAACGGGAGTCGGCGACTTGTCCGCCGTGGCCACCTCTTCCGATCGGGCGACGCCTCGCCGTTACCCGCGGATCGCCGCATTGGCCCTTTCGGCCGCGCCCGTCATCGCATCCTTGGCCGATTTCGCCCCGTTGACCACTTCATTCACGCCGATCATGAAGGCGTCCAGGATCAGTCTCGATTGCGGATGGAAAAGAATCGCCTTGGCGCGGTCGACGTCGGCATTCTGCAAATTGATCAGCGCCGCCTCGGCGGCCTGCGGACCGAACGCCTTCCTGAAGCCCTCGCTCGACCAGGCCGACACGCGTGTCGTCGCCAGCCCTGCTGCAGCAGTCTGCAGCGAGGTCGCCTTGCTCGTCGCCCAGAGCAGGAACAGGAAAGCCGCGCGCTTGTTTCGCGATTTGGAATTGATGCACGCCTGCCAGTGCGACATGAAGGGGACGGGGCCGCGACCGGCGAGATGCGGAAAGGTTGCAAACCCGGCCTGCTTGGCGACACGGCTTTTCGCTGGATTGGAAATGTCGGTCGCGAAGTTGCTGCTGTCGATCGCCATGGCCGTCCGCCCCTGCAGGAAGTCGTCCAGCACGTGGTACCATTCGTAGCTGCCGACGCCGGCAGGCCCGGCCTGACCGAGCAACTGTCCGTACATCTCGACGGCCGCGATCCCCTCCGGGCTCGCGAAAACGACCCTGTTGTGCTCGACCATGGCCCCACCGTAGGAGAACAGGAAGCCCATGGCTGGCGGGGAGGAATTGCCGCTCGCCTGGGCCCGCATCGCGATCCCCGACATCCCGTTGCTCTTGACCGCCTTGGCGGTGACAAGCAGCTCGTCGAAAGTCTGGGGTACCGGCTGGTCCTTGGCTGCCAGCGCATCGCTGTTGATGAACAGGGTCGTCGCCTCTGAGGTAATCGGGACCGCGTACCGTTCGCCGTCCGACCACAGCGGGAAGGCGCGGGCCGTCTTGAGCAGGTCGCTCTCGTCATACCAGGCGGGGTCGGTCAGCGACTTCATGGAATAATAGCCGTTCAGTGGCTCCACCCATCCGTTCGTGATGCCCTGGCCATAGGTCGTGAACATGAAGACGTCGGGCGTGCTACTGCCGCGAGCGAGCCTGATCGGCAGCGCGCCGAGGTAGGTGGTTTCCAGCTGGAAATCGATGGTGACGTTGATGCCGGTGAGGATGGTGAACTCCGGCAACAGCGGCGCGATCGCGTTCGACCACGGATGGATCGCACCCGAAAGTGCGATCGTCTGTCCCGCAAATTGCTTCCAGTCGATCGCGGCGTTGGCGTTAGCCGCAGCGGAATCCTCGGCAAAGCCCCATCGCGGCAGCGCGGTCAGGCCCGCGCCAGCCGCCCCCAGTCCCTTGATGAAACTGCGGCGGCTCGCCGGATGGCTCAATGAGTTTTCACCCTGTGCCATGATGATGCTCCTTGAATCAACCAAGGGCATTCATCCATAGCACACGCACGGTGCCGCAGTCCTGCGACATCACGGCCCGACCTCTGGCGTATCCGATGAATGTCGGGTTCCCGACCTCCTTATCCGTGCTATTGTCCCATCATGCTCTGGCGTCGGCACCAGAACACGCGCGGTCACACGAGCATCGAAGACCCACGGCCAATGTCCGTTCCTGTTCGGGCCCTGCCTCTGCGATGGTTTGCTCGTCCGCTGATCCTTGCGGTCGCAGTGCTTGTGACCCTGTTTGCCGCGACCAGCTTCCTCGGCCTGCAATATTGGCAGGAGCGGCAAGCAGCTCATCACTTCATCGAGCATAGCCGCCAGGTCCTCGAAACGCTTGATCGGCTGCGGGCGATCGTCGCGGAACTGGAGACTGAAAGGCGCGGGTATCTCATGACCCTCGACCCCGCCTATCTCAAGGCCTACGGCGTCTCTGACGAAAGCGTACGGCGCGAGGCTCAGGCGCTGCAGATGTTGGTGGCGGATGATCCGTTGCAGGGCCTTCGGGCCGGACATCTGGCGCTGACCGTTACAGCCACGCTGCGCGAGATCGACGAGCTGCTGAAGACGGCCGGCACGTCCGGGCTGGCCGCGCTGGCAATGATCCGCAGCATGGACGAGATCCGCTCGCAAATCGACCAGATGGTGGATCACGAGCGCTTTCGGCTCGCCGGCCGGGAGGCGCGCGCAGAAGCATTCGAGCAACGCTGGACCTGGCTGATCGCCGGCGCCGTTGTCCTCGTCGTCGCGCTGGCCGCAGCGGCGCTGGCGCTCGCGCGGCTCGAAGCGAAACGGCGGCGGGAGGCGACCGAGGAGAACATCCAGCTCCAGAGTGATCTTGCAGCACGGGATATCAAGATCAGGCGCCTGTTCGATGCCAACATCATCGGCATCATCATCTGGGAAGTCGAGGGGCGCATTCTCGAGGCCAACGATGCCTTCCTGCGCATCGTGGGATACGACCGGGAAGATCTCGCCGCAGGGCGCCTGCATCGGACCGACCTCACGCCGCCGGAATGGCGCGACCGCGACTTGCAGACCGTGACGGAACTGAAGCGGGTCGGGACGGCCCAGCCATTCGAGAAGGAGTATGTGCGGAAGGACGGAAGCCGCGTTCCGGTGCTGATCGGTGGGACCATGTTCGGAGAAGGTACGGATCATGGCGTCGGCTTCGTCCTCGATCTGACGGCTCTCAAGCGGGCGGAAGCCGAAGGCCGCGAACACGAGCGGCGCTACCGTGAAGCGCTGATGGAGCTCGCGCACGCCAATCGCGTCACCACGATGGGACAGCTAACCGCTTCGATCGCCCATGAAGTCAATCAGCCGATCGCCGCGATCGTGGCGAACGCCGAGGCCGGGCTGAATTGGCTGGAGGCGCGACCGCCAAACCTGGAGCGGGTTCGACAGACCCTCGACTGGATCACCGGTGATGGTATGCGAGCCGGCGACATCATCGGCCGGATCCGGGCGCTCATCAGGAACGCGCCCCCGCAAAAAGAGACCCTGGAGATCAACCCGGCGGTGCTTGAGGTCATCGCGCTGACACGCAGCGAAGCGTTCAAGAACGGCGTCTCGGTGCGAATGCAATTTGCGGAGGGCTTGCCGCCGATTCAGGCCGACCGGGTTCAAGTTCAGCAAGTGGTGCTCAACCTGATCGTCAACGCGATCGAGGCGATGGCCGCGGTCGGCGAGGGGGGACGGGAGTTGCTGATCAGCACCGGTCGGGATGCATCCGACGGCGTCCACGTCACCTTGCGGGATTCCGGTCCGGGGCTGGATCCGAAGAACGTGGATCGCCTGTTCGAAGCCTTCTACACCACCAAGCCCACAGGCATGGGGATGGGTCTCGCCATCTGCCGCTCGATCATCGAGGCGCATGGCGGGCGGATGTGGGCCGGCGCAAACGAGCCGCGGGGCGCCTTCTTTCAGTTCACCCTGCCTCTCGCCTCAGACGAGACCGCATCCAGCCCGCTGGAGACGGAAGAGCCAACGGGGCAACGCTCTGCGGCTCGATGACGGGCTCCGCGTTGCGTGGCCCTTTGGCGGCAATGTCGCCCGGGCCACGGCTGCCGCGAAGCGACGCTAGCCCGCCGGCATCCGCGTCTCCACCAGGCGCGCCCAGTAGGAGGCGCCGTGGCCGAGGATGTTGTCGTTGAAGACATAGGCCGGGTGGTGGCACTCGTTGCCGTCGCCCATGCCGACCAGGATCATCGCGCCGGGACGCGCTTCCAGCATGAACGAGAAGTCCTCGGCGCCCATCATCGGGATGAACTTGTCGTTGACGCGCTCGGCACCGACGATGTCGCGGGCGACGTCGGCGGCAAGGCCGGCCTCGCGCGCATGGTTCATCGTCACCGGATACATCCGCGTGTACTTGGTCTCGGCCGAGCCGCCATAGGCGCGGGCGACGCTTTCGGCGACCTCGCCGATGCGGCGCTCGACGAGATCGCGCACTTCAGGATCGAGCGTGCGGACGGTGCCGCCGAGCTCGGCGACTTCAGGGATGATGTTGAAGGCCGTGCCGGAGTGGAATTGCGTGATCGAAATGACGGCGGACTTCAGCGGATCGACGTTGCGCGCGACGATCGACTGCAGCGCGTTGACGATCTGCGAGCCGATCAGCACGCTGTCGACGGATTTGTGCGGACCGGCGCCGGCGTGGCCGCCCTTGCCGTGGACGGTGATCTGGATGTTGTCGGAGGAGGCCAGCATCGCGCCGGGCGTGGTCGCGAAATGGCCCTCGGGCAGGCCCGGCATGTTGTGCATGCCGTAGACCTCCTGGATGTTCCAGCGCGTCATCAAGCCGTCCTCGACCATCGCCTTGCCGCCGCCGCCGCCTTCCTCCGCAGGCTGGAAGATCATGATCGCGGTGCCGTCGAAATTGCGCGTCTCGGCGAGATATTTGGCGGCACCGAGCAGCATGGCGGTGTGGCCGTCATGGCCGCAGGCGTGCATCTTGCCGGGAACCTTGGAGGCGTAGGCGACGCCCGACGTCTCCATGATCGGCAGCGCGTCCATGTCGGCACGCAGCCCGATGGTCTTGCCGGAGGCCGACTTGCGGCCGCGGATCACGCCGACGACACCGGTCCGGCCGATGCCCGTCACCACCTCGTCGCAGCCGAATTCGCGCAAGCGATCGGCGACGATGCCGGCGGTGCGATGGACCTCGTAGAGCAGCTCCGGGTTCTCATGGAAGTCATGGCGCCAGGCGGCCATTTCGTCGGAGAGGGCGGCAACGCGGTTGACGATGGGCATGAGGGGATCCGTTTCTTGTTCGTGGGGTAGGTTAGCGTAGCGTAACCCACCGCCGTGTCACGAGGAATGGTGGGTGATGCCTGCGGCTAACCACCCGGCAGTTTCTACGGACGCGCGCTCAGCTCTCGCCGAACACGCGCTTGAAGATCGTGTCGACATGCTTGAGGTGATAGCCGAGGTCGAACTGCTCCTCGATCTCGGCGTCGGTGAGATACTTCTTCACTTCAGTGTCCTTCTTCAGGAGCTGGAGGAAGTCGCCTTCGCCGCGCCAGACCGGCATCGCGTTGCGCTGCACCAGCTTGTAGGCATCCTCGCGGCTTGCGCCCTTCTGGGTCAGCGCCAGCAGCACGCGCTGCGAATGCACGAGGCCGCCGAGGCGGTCGAGGTTCTTCTGCATGTTGGCGGGATACACCAGCAGCTTGTCGATCAGGCCGGCGAGGCGCACCAGCGCAAAGTCGAGCGTCACGGTGGCATCCGGGCCCATCATGCGCTCTGCGGAGGAGTGCGAGATGTCGCGCTCGTGCCAGAGCACGACGTTTTCCAGGGCCGGCGTCACATAGGCGCGGACCATGCGGGAGAGGCCGGTGAGGTTTTCCGACAGCACCGGGTTGCGCTTGTGCGGCATCGCGGACGAGCCCTTCTGCCCTTCGGAGAAGAACTCTTCGGCCTCCAGCACCTCGGTGCGCTGCATGTGGCGGATCTCCACGGCAATGCGCTCGACCGAGGAGGCGATCACGCCAAGCGTCGAGAAATACATCGCATGGCGGTCGCGCGGGATGACCTGAGTGGAGATCGGCTCGGGGACGAGGCCCATCGCCTTGGCGACGTGCTCTTCGACGCGCGGGTCGATCTGGGCGAAGGTGCCGACGGCGCCGGAGATGGCGCAGGTCGCGACTTCCTTGCGCGCCGCGATCAGGCGCTCCTTGGCGCGCGAGAATTCGGCATAGGCATAAGCGAGCTTGAGGCCGAAGGTCACAGGCTCGGCGTGGATGCCGTGGCTGCGGCCGATAGTCGGCGTCATCTTGTGCTCGAAGGCACGCTTCTTCAGCGCGGCCAGCACCTTGTCGAGATCGGCGAGCAGGAGGTCGGCGGCGCGGGTGAGCTGGACGTTGAGGCAGGTGTCGAGCACGTCGGAGGAGGTCATGCCCTGGTGCACGAAGCGCGCTTCGGGGCCGACGATTTCGGCAAGGTGGGTCAGGAAGGCGATGACGTCGTGCTTGGTCTCGCGCTCGATCTCATCGATGCGGGCGACGTCGAAAGTGGCGTCCTTGGCCTTGGCCCAGACCGTCTTCGCGGCCTCCTTGGGGATCGTTCCGAGCTCGGCGAGAGCGTCCGCCGCGTGCGCCTCGATCTCGAACCAGATCTTGAACCGGGTCTGCGGCTCCCAGATCGAGGCCATTTCCGGGCGGGTATAGCGGGGGATCATCAGACTGCTCCAGGAAGGTGGGCGGGCGGCCCAAGGGGGCGGCGACCGGCCAAAATGCTTTTTACGCCGTGATTTAGCAGAGCGGGCAGGGCGAAACAAACGATCTGGACCCCAGGCGAGGGGGATCGGCGAGCTATCCACCGCCCCTGGACCAGCCCAAGCTGAGGAGACGCCGCCCACAAAAGTTAACTGTCAATCACGGATCATTGACTGACAGATATTGAAATCTGTCAGCGGGACGTGTATATCCGTTCTCGGACGCTCCGATTGGGCGTCCCGCGGCGACCCGCCCGGGGAGCCCGAGGTCCGAAACAGTTGCGGATCGCGGGACATAAGGAGGTTGGGACCGCGGACGAATGGAGACTTAAGACAATGACGACCGAAATCATCAACTTCACCGGAACGATTGGGCATTGGCTCAATTTACTGGTTGCGCGCCAGATCGCGGCGCAGGCTGCAAAACTGCCTCATTAAGGCGAGAGCTTTCCGAAACGACCGGCACGGGCGCTTCGGAAGCAGCTCCATTGCCGGGTAACTGAGCCCTCAACGGGAACATGGTGCTGGCATGAATGAAGCCGTGATCTTGACGCCGGAGCGGATCCTCGAAGTCACCGAGGACGTTCTGCGGCGCTACGGACTTGCCAAGGCCACCGTGGTTGACGTTGCCCGTGCGCTCGATGTGAGCCACGGCAGCGTCTATCGCCATTTCCCGAGCAAGGCCTCGCTGCGCGAGGCCGTCGCCAAACGCTGGCTGGATCGCATCGACGCGCCGTTGCTGGCGATCGCCGAGGAGCAGGGGCCGGCGCCGGCCCGACTCGACCGCTGGCTGCGCACGCTGTTCGCCGCCAAGCGCTCGCGCGTGCTCGACGATCCCGAGATGTTCGACACCTATCTGACGCTGGCGCGCGAGGCTTGCGCCGCCGTCAAGTGCCACAAGGACACCATGATCGACCAGATCGCGTCGATCCTGACCGACGGCGTGAAGCAGGGCGTGTTCGAGGTGGGCGACGTCAAGGCCACCGCCCGCGCCATCTTCGATGCCACCGTCCGCTTCCACCACCCGGCACATGCCGACGAGTGGAAGGACGCCGATCTGCCCGCTCGTGTCGATGCGACCCTGGCGCTGGTGCTGCGCGGGTTGAAGGCGGCCTAGACCGACACGGTCCCGCCAAAGCGTGTAACTGTCGATTCAGCCTTTCGCCTTGTGCAAAAGGGCCTCCTCGCGAAGGGCAGGCGAGTGGGTCGATTGCCTTCCGTTGGAGGATGGGACAACCGGCGGGCTCTCCGGATATGTGTTCACCGCGATTTCGACAGCGTCCTTCGACCGCTTCCGAATGCGGTAGAATGTAAGCTCCTGATCGAGTGCGGGGCAGCGGAAGTGGACGACGGCCGTATCTGGCAAGCGGCAGAGTTCGTCGATGAGCTCGCCCACGGTGAGGAGCGGAGGATCGACGACCGTTCGGTGCATGGCCTTACTCATGGCGCAACTCCTTCACTCTGCTGCTAACCAAAGCGCGACGGTGTCGGTTCCATTCCGCTCGCCTCAAGCGCTGGATAAAGGCGCGAACTGCGCGCCGCCGCGCTAGAGCGCGGATCCCGACCGCAGGCCGCGCGACCGCAAGATGCCGAACGGGTCTTCACGCCCGGCCAGTTTCCGATATGTCGCAAGGTCGTCAAGCGTCGGACCTTCTCCGCGTCGGACATTCCCACTCGTTCCAACCGGAATCGACGTGCCGAGGCCGGCATAGAGATAGCTGTCGCCGAACGCCTTCTTGAGCGCGGCAAAAGTCGGCTCACCGGTGCAATGCCCCGGTGCTACGGCGTCGACCTTGAACCTGTCCTTCAGAGCGGTAACGACTTTCGCGATTGTCTCGTCAGGCGCCACGACCAGATGAAATCCGCCGGCGATGAGATGAATCCTGGGATTGATACCGGTCGCCGCTTCGACAATGCGCTCGATCCCGGGGTGCGAACAACCGACCAGAAGGACTACGCCTTCTGCGGTGTTGACGGCCAGAGACAGCTCCTTGAGCTCTCTTGTCCCGGGCGCGTCGGAGATCAGCGAAATCAGCGTGATGCCGGGAGCAATCTCGGTCGTCTGATCGATCAGTTCGAAGTTTGCGTTGGCCCATGCCGAGCCGAACTTCATCACCGCTGGGGGCTTGCCTCCGTAGTACCGCATCTCCGGCGGCAAGGCCTCGTCTTTCCGGAAGAAGCCGGAAGGCAACGAAGAGCCATAGATGCCAAATCCTTCCTTCGGCGCGTAGATCTTGACGGTCGGATTGACGCTTAGGACGTAGGACAAACCCGCCATATGATCGGAGTGGCGGTGCGAAAGAACGACAAAGTCGAGGTTCGAGAGGTTGACACCCCTGGCCTTCACGTTTGCCGCGAAGATTTCGGCGTCGTTACCCGTGTCGAACAGGATGCGTTTTCCCGCGACTTCGACAAGGGCGGAAAAACCCCAGTCCTTTGTCATCGCGTCATTTGTGCCGAAGGCGTCATAAAGAATGGTGATCTGGTCTTTCGCGTCGGCTGCTGCGATCTCGGTGGTTCCGGTCGCGAAAACGTTGAAGGCGATCAGTGCGGCAAGAAGACTGTCCCTGATGTTCATGGAAGCGTCTCCTGTTGTCATGCAAAACATACAACGGGAACGAGGGCGGCTTCGAAAGAGCCGGGAGGCTCGCGTCAAGATCGGAGCCCAACAGACATCCACCGGCGGTCTCGTGCCGGATGCCGTGGCTGCGATCGAGCCTAGCACAATCCGAGAGCGACTGGAGACCTTCGTTGGGGCGGCCGGCCGGAACCAGATAGGCGTCCAGCCGCCAAGCTCTAGATCCTCGTCAGCCCGCAGCTCGCTGCCAGCCGCACGAGTTGCGCGTCGGTGCGCGCGCCGGTCTTGGTCTTGATCAAATAGTGATAGTTCTGCACCGTCTTGACGCTGAGATTGAGATGAGCAGCAATCTGCTCGGTCGTCGCGCCGCCGGCGAATTGGCGCAGGATCTCGATCTCGCGCTCACCCAGTTGGTCCAGCGCCGAGCCCGCCGACAGGCTGTCCTCGGCCAAAATGTGCGCGATGTCGTCGCTCATGGCGCGCTCGCCGCGCGCAACGCTGCGGATCGCGGTGACGACTGCGGAGGGTTCGCTGCTCTTGGTGACGAAGCCGCTGGCGCCGGCGCTGAAGGCGGCTTTCACCAGCACGGCTTCGTTGTGCATGGTGAAGACGAGGATGCGCGCCCGCGGGCTGCGCGCGCGGATGTTGCGGATCGCCTCCAGCCCGCTCGCGCCGGGCATCGAGATATCCAGCAGGACGACATCGGGGTCGTGCGCCTTGAAGGCGCCGTAGGCGTCGGCCGCGTTGTCGGCCTCCGCCACGACATGGAGATCGCCCTGGCTCTCCAGCACGCGCCGGTAGCCTTGCCGGACGATCGGATGGTCGTCGACCAGCAGCACGGAGATGCCTGTTGCCGCGACATCGCTCATGTCGGCCTCACGCGGCGAGCGGGATGGTGGCGGCGACGCTGAGGCCTCCTCGCGCAGGCAGGATCGAGAGCGATCCGCCGGCCGCCGCGACCCGCTCGCGGATGCCGGTGAGACCGAAGCCGGTCGACTGCGCCACGCGTGCCGCGTCGCCGCCGCCGTCGTCCTCGACACGGATCAGTAACGCGTCGTCGTCACCGGCGCGCCGCTCGATGCGCAAGGAGATTTCGCGCGCCGAGCTGTGGCGCAGTGCGTTGGTCAGGCATTCCTGCGCCACGCGATAGGCGGTGGTGGCGGCCGGGCCGCTGATGTCGGTGAGGTCGCCCCTGAGGTCGAGCCGGATGGTCGGCTGGGCAGCGCTTTGCGAGCGCCAGCTGTCCACCAAATTGACCAAGCTGGCCTCGAGCCCAAGCTCCTCGGGCAGGGGATTGCGCAGGCGTTTGAGCGCATCGCGCAACGAGGCCATCAGATGATGGGTGGCCTGCGAGATCATGCGCGCGTCCTGCGCGATTGCGTTATCCTTGCTCTCCTTCGCGCTTGCGGTCTCGATCGTGTTGGCGAAGGCGAGGATGGCGGAGAGATTTTGGCCGAACTCGTCGTGCAGCTCGCGGGCGAGCGCGCGGCGTTCGTCGTCACGGATCTCGATCAGCCGCCTTGTCAGCGCCGCGCGCTGTTCGGTGGCTTCCTCGAGCCGGCCGCCGAGCTCGCCGACGGCGCTGCCGATCATCGCCAGCTCCATGGAGCGGAAGCGCGGCAGTTTCGTGCGATACTGGCCCCGCGCCATGCGCTGGAGCGCGGCGACGATGGTGCGCGCCGGCGCCAGCGCGTGCGCGATGGCGAGCGACGCCAAGAGCGCGATCGCCGCCGCCATCAGAAGCGCGACGTCGACCACGTTGAGGAGATACTCCCAGGCAAGCGAGATGGCCGCTGCGGCATCCGGCGTCGCGACGACCGTTCCGGCGGCTGCCGCGCGGGGACTGACGGGTCTTATCACTTCGGCGTGGCTGCCGAGGAAGATGGGTACGATCGCGGTGAACCAGTGCGGCGGCGTCTTGCCTAGCCCCACGCTCTGGCCGCAGAGCGGCCGTTCGAATGCGATGGCCGGCTGGAACTCGACGCAGACGCCGGGCGAGATCAGCTTCATCGTCTCCAGGGTGCGCCACTCCGGAACCGGCAAGAGCTGCTCGCGCGTTCTGCTGCTGCGCAACAAGAACTCGTGCCAGTACAGCGCCTGAAGTGCCTGCGCGACCCGCTGCGCCGAGGCCGCGGTCGCCCGGTCGACGCTGCGATAGGCGTCGAACGTGGCCCAGACGGTCGCCGCGCCAAGGCAGAGCGCGACAATGAGAAGCAGACGGGCGACAAGCTGAAGCACGAGGCGCATGCGATCACCCTCAACGTTTGGTAAGGTCAGCCTAACAACGCCGCCGCGCCTTGCCAATTGCGGGGTTTGGGCCGGATTGCAGCTCGGGCAAATTTCCCAAGCCGGATTGGGCATGGCTCTTTGGACCGCGCGCGGCGGCTTTGATCTAATCGGGGTGGAATCGTTGCAGGCCAATCCCTGCAAGCCAGGAGCAGTGCAGCATGAGTTCGATGACGATTGGACCGATCGCGGGGTCTGCTGCCGACCCATCCGAGCGCAGTGCGCTGCTGTTCTGGATGATCTTCACCGGGCTGTCGATCTTCGCCGTCGTGCTGCTGTGGCGCTTCGGCCTGATCCGTCTGATGCTGAGCTCGGACCGCACTTACATTTCCAGCGTGATCGCGCTGCTCTATGTCGTCACCTGCGGCCACTGCTTCCTGCGGACGCGGGCGATCGCCCGTGAAGGCGCGGCGGCGCGGCGCTGCCGGGCGGTGCTCGCGGCGCCCGGGGGCAGCAAGGTGCTCGACGGCAGCGCGGCCGCGCTGCCACGCGGGCTGGTGCGGGACCATATCGAGAGCCTCGTGACGAAAGCGTCCGCGCAGGACTACCGGGCGGTCGACCAGACGCTGCTGCTGCGGACGCTGGCCGACCGGCTGCGCGGCTCCAACGGGTTCGGTGCCTTCGTCTCGGACACGCTGATGAAGCTCGGCCTGCTCGGCACCATCATCGGCTTCATCATCATGCTGGCGCCGATCGCGGGGCTGGACGCCGCCGACAAGGTCGCGATGCGTTCCTCGATGGGGCTGATGAGCGACGGCATGGCGGTCGCGATGTACACGACGCTGGCGGGCCTCGTCGGCTCGATCCTGGTGCGCATCCAGTATTACATGCTGGATGCCGCGACCCAGCGCGTGTTCTCGGACGCGGTGGTGCTGACCGAGACCTATGTGACGCCGGTGCTGGAGCGCAAAGGCGCTGGAACCGCGTCATGATGGATGACTTTGGTCTCTATCCACGCGAGGAGCCGTTCGATCCGCTGGGCGTGATGCTGTTCAAGGCGCTCCAGGTGATCGCTTTCCTGTTCTTCCTCGCGCTCCTCGCGGTGTCGCCCGATGCCAAGGACGGCAAGATCGATTCCAAGGCCGAGTTCATGATCACGCTGGACTGGCCGGACAGCCATCCAGACGATCTCGACCTGTTCGTGCAGGATCCCGCCGGCAACATCGCCTGGTATCGCCACCGCGAAGCCGGCTTCCTCACGCTCGATCGCGACGACCGCGGCGGGGCCAACGACTTCATCATGGTCAACGGCAAGAAGATCGCCTCGCCGATCCGCGAGGAGATCGTCACGGTGCGCGGCATCCTCGCCGGCGAATACACCGTCAATGTCTCACATTTCGTGGCGACGACGGGCGAGCCGGTCCAGGCCAATGTGAAGGTGCAGAAGCTCAATCCGACCGCGCAGGTGGTCTTCGACAACAAATTCACGCTCGATCACACCGGCGACGAGAAGACCGCGGTGCGGTTCCGGCTCGATGCCGAGGGCAAGGTCGTCAATGTGGACCAGCGGCCGAAATCGCTGCTGGAGACGTTCCGCAGCAGTTGGCGCAACGGCGCCGATCTCGACCCGAGGACCGGTGTGAGCAAGAACGCTGTGAGGGTGCGCCGTGACTAGCCTGCAGACGGTCATCCTCACGCTGTCGGTCGCCTACGCCGTCATCGGCGCGCTGCTGCTGGTCGTGCTGGTCTATGCGCGGCTGCACTGGTCGTTGAAGGCCGTCGCGGTGGTCGTGACCAGCGCCTTCTATGTCGTCAGCTTCACCGAGATGCGCGGACTGCTCGGCTGGGCCAGCGCCGACCGGCTGCCGGCGACCTTCAAGCTGCTGAAGGCCCGCATCGTCGAGCCGCATTCGCTGGAAGGCGATCCCGGCTCGATCTATCTCTGGGTCGAGCAGCTCGACGAGGACAATCGGCCGAGCGGCATCCCGCGCGCCTTTCGTGTGCCCTACAATGACAGGCTGGCCGACAAGACCCATGCGGCGGAGAACGAGATCGCGCTGGGACATCCGCAAGGCGGCCGCGCCGCCGATTTCGGCGGCGGCGATGGCAGTCTCATTGACATGGTCCGGGAATATGTGACGCCGAAGACCATTTTGGAGACCACCGGCGGCGATTCCTCGACCGGCGAATTCCTCGCACCTCCGGCCGGCGCGCAAGGCGCGGTGTTCACCCCGATTCCGCCGCCCCGGATGCCGCCGAAAGACGAGCAATAGGCTCTTCACCATCGCGACAGGGGCACGCTGGAAAACGCACCCGCACTGGCGCATCTTCTTGACGTCCCTCAATTTGGCCTTATCGGCTTCCGATAAGACCTTTGGGGTGGAGGGTGCGTGCTTCTCGCTGTCTTCTCGGATATCCACGGCAACCGGCAGGCGTTCGAGGCCTGCCTGAAGGTTGCCCGCGCGAAGGGCGCGGAGCGGTTCGTCCTGCTCGGCGATTTCGTCGGCTATGGCGCCGATCCGGAATGGGTCGTGGATACCGCGATGGGTCTGGTCCGGGAGGGCGCCATCGCCGTCCGCGGCAATCATGACGAGGCGGTCAACACCACGACCGAAGCCATGAATGCGGAGGCGCAGATCGCGATCGAATGGACGCGCGGACGGCTCGACGTCGCGCAGCGGCGGTTCCTCGCCGAGCTGCCGATGCTCGTGGATGAGAAGGAGCGCCTTTACGTCCACTCGGAGGCCTCGAGCCCGCAGCGCTGGCACTATGTCCGTTCGACAGCGGATGCCGCCAAGAGCCTGATATCGACGCCCGCCCATGTCACCTTCTGCGGCCACATCCATCGCCCGGCGCTCTATTCGATGTCGGTGACGGCGAAGATGACGGGCCTCGTGCCCAAGACCGACGTTTCCGTGCCGCTGCTGCGCGGGCGGCAATGGCTGGCCGTGCTCGGCTCGGTGGGCCAGCCTCGCGATGGCGATCCATCCGCAGCCTTCGTGCTGTTCGACACCGTGTCGTGCCAGATCACCTATTGCCGCGCGCCCTATGATATCGCGAGCGCGGCGAACAAGATTCGCGAGAACGGCCTGCCGCCCTGGCTCGCCGACCGGCTGTCGCAGGGACGCTAGAGGCCGATGCCGCAATCCCTGGTCAAATCAGGCGCCGAGATCGACGGCTACACCATCGGTGAATGCGTCCATGCCGGCGGCATGGCGACGCTGTGGACCGTCACCCATCCCGGCATCGACGTGCCGCTGCTGATGAAGATTCCGCGGGTGTCGGAGGGCGAGGACCCCGCCGCGATCGTCTCGTTCGAGATGGAGATGATGATCTTGCCGCGGGTCGCCGGGCCGCACGTGCCCTCGTGTTTCGGCACCGGCGACTTCGCGCACCAGGCCTACGCCGTGATCGAGCGCATTCCCGGGACCACGCTCTACAAGCGGCTGCCCGACCTGCCGCTCCCATACGAGGAGGCGCGGCAGCTCGTCGCGAAGATCGCCGCCGCGCTGGCCGATCTGCACCGGCAGAACGTGATCCATCACGACATCAAGCCGAGCAGCATCATGTTCCGCGATAGCGGCGAGGCGGTCCTGATCGATTACGGCCTGTCGCACCACAACCATCTGCCGGACCTGTTGCAGGAGGAATTCCGCCTGCCTTACGGCACCGCGCCCTACATGGCGCCCGAGCGGCTGTTGGGGGTACGCGACGATCCGCGCAGCGATCTGTTTTCGCTGGGTGTGCTGCTCTATTTCTTCACCACCGGCGAGCGTCCCTTCGGCGAGGGCGAGACGCTGCGCGCGATGCGTCGCCGGCTGTGGCGCGATCCGCATCCGCCGCGCGAATTGCGCGCGGACTATCCGCCCTGGCTTCAGGAGGTGGTGCTGCGCTGTCTCGAGATCGAGCCGGTGCGGCGCTATCCGACCGCGTCCCAGCTCGCCTTCGATCTCGCTCATCCGGACCAGGTCAGGCTCACCGCGCGTTCGGAACGGCTGAAGCGCGACCCCTTGAGCGTCGCCTGGCGGCGGCGCTTCAACCTGGGTGTCATGGCGCCGCGCGCGAAATCGGACGTCGCCGCGCAAATCGCCTCCAGCCCGATCCTCGCGGTCGCGCTCGACACGGTGGAAGGCGCGGGCGAGCTGAACGAGGCGCTGCGCGTGACGACCGAGCGCATTCTCGCGACGCTGCCGTCGGCGCGGCTTGCCTGCGTCAACGTGCTCAAGCTCAACCGCATCGCGATCGACCGGACGCTCGACGAGCAGGGCTCCAACAAGCATATCGACCGCCTGGTCGCGCTCCGGCATTGGGCGACGCCGCTCAAGCTGGATGAGAGCCGGCTGTCGGTTCACGTGCTGGAGGCCGTCGACCCCGCCGCGGCGCTGTTGGAATTCGCCGAGGTCAATCAGGTCGACCACGTCATCATCGGCGCACGGCAGAGCTCGTTCCGCCGCGCGCTGCTCGGCAGCGTCTCGGCCAAGGTGGCCTCGGAGGCGGCCTGCACCGTCACTGTGGTGCGGCCGCCGCGAATGGCTGCTGCGAAACCAGACGCCGGCGTCGTGTGGGGCTAGGAAAGATCACGCCGCGTGGGCGGCGTGGACGGAGCGCTTGCGGCGGATCGGCCAGCAGAATTGCGGGCCGGGCTCGCCGTGATCCGCGCCGCCGCCGAAATACTGGATGATCTCGCGGCAGGGCTCGCAATTGAAGAGGTTACGCGACGCAGATGCCTTGGTCATTTCCTTCAGGCAGTTCGGGCAGTGCGGTTTCATCGGGCGTGGTCCAGAACAGAATTCAATGCCGGCGCGGTGACCGGAGCGGGTGATCCGGGTCCGCCATCTCGGGCCCGGTGTCGTCGCGCCTCTCGCCTTCGGTGCGTTCGAGCCGACCGAAGAAATAGTCGAGGTCAGGATGCGGGCGCCGCGGGATGCGGCACCTGCGCTTCAGTTGACGCTTCACGAGCGCGATCTGCATGGGCTCAGGCCCGATACCAGTCGCGACGGACGATGCGGGCCGAACGTGCCGGCACCCTCGCCGGTCCGGCCGATGGGCCGAACACAACAAACGCACTGAAACCAAGCCACAACGCCACGCCAGTCCAAACCAGGGTCGTCGTCATGATGTGCTCCCGCGAAAACAGGCAAGAATCACTAGCGGTGATTTGCACGAATCAGGGAAGCCCGGAGGAGTACGGATCAAGGTGCAATTTAGGCATTGCGCGTCGCAACGCCCGTAAGACCCGCAGCTTTTCAGCAAATATGTTGCTTGTGCTTCAGATCGCTTCGCCGCGTGCGCCTGCGGCGGCGTTACGGATCGCGGCGATGTTGGTCTTGTACGCTTCCTGCGTGCCGCCCTTGAACACGGAGGTGCCGGCGACGAAGGCGTTGGCGCCCGCCGCGGCCAGGGGACCCGCGACATCGGGACCGACGCCGCCATCGACCTCGATGTCGATCGGACGTCCCGCCGTCATCGCGCGGATGTCGCGGATCTTGCCGATCGCAGACGGGATGAAGGCCTGGCCGCCGAAGCCGGGATTGACCGACATCACCAGCACGAGGTCGACGAGGTCGATGACGTATTCGAGCACGCTGATCGGCGTGCCCGGGTTGAGCGAGACGCCGGCCTTCTTGCCGAGCGCGCGGATCGCCTGGAGCGAGCGGTGCAGATGGGGACCGGCTTCCGCATGCACGGTGATGTGGTCACAGCCGGCTTTGGCGAAGGCCTCGAGATAGGGGTCGCAGGGCGAGATCATCAGATGCGCGTCGAAGATCTTCTTGGTGTGCGGGCGCATCGCCTTGATGACGTCGGGGCCGTAGGAGATGTTGGGCACGAAATGACCGTCCATCACGTCGAGATGGATCCAGTCGGCGCCGGCCGCGTCCACCGCGCGCACCTCTTCGCCGAGCTTGGAGAAGTCCGAGGCCAGGATCGAGGGCGCGATGGCCAGGGGGCGGGGAGTGAAGGCTGGGGTCATGGCGCGGTGTCCCGTGGCGGCCGTGAAAGATGATGCTCGCCTAACATGGGCCTCTCAGCCGGGCAATGCAGGGCTGGTGTGCTTCCTGTGGGCGGAAATTTCTGCCGCGACCGGCATGAATTGCCGGTGTTCCCGAGCCGCGCCAGGCGTCGCGAACGCGGATTTCATTGAGCTTTTTGCGCTGGCACGACGCTTGCTGGCATCACCGCCAGAACATTGGCTGCGGCGTGCCGCATCGGTTGGAGTTGTGCAATGTTGTTTGCCCTTGGTGCCGTATCGAGCGCGCTCGACGCGATCCAGTCGCTGACGAACTCGAAATCGTCCTCGTCGACCCAGAAGACGGGGTCTTCGCAGAGCGCGCCGACCAATCCGTTCGCGATCGACAGCAGCAGCACGACGAGCAACGCGACCTCGCCGGTCAACGCGGGCAAAACTCCGCAGATCTCGCCGGAGACCATGAACGCGCTGTTCGCCGCGCAAAGCCAGTCGACGGACAGCACCGGCAGCGCGGCCAGCTCGACCTCGTCGAGCTCGACGTCTTCGACCTCGACGAGCCGCGACGCTGCGCTGAAGGACCTGTTCTCTCAGATCGACGGGGACGGCGACGGCAAGATCACCAAGTCCGAATTCGAGAACGCGCTCGGCGCTGGCGGCACCAACCTAGCGCAGGCCGACGACGTGTTCTCGAAGATGGATACGAATTCCGACGGCAGCGTCAGCCTGGATGAGATGTCGAAGGCGCTGAAGAGCGGCCATCACGGCCATGCCCACGGTGCCAGCGGCTCCGGCGATGGATCGGATTCCGCCTCGAAGCCGAGCGGCGGATCGACCTCGACCACGACGACCGCGGCCGACGGCTCGACCACCACCACCGTCACCTATGCCGACGGCTTCAAGATGTCGACGACGGTCCCGGGCGCCTCCAGCTCCTCTCGCAATTCGGCCTACGATCTGTTCGCGCAGTTGATGCAGCGGCAAGGCGGGCAGGGGCAAGGCGCCTCAGCGACCGCCGGCTCGTCGATGTCGATGAGCGTCTGACGCCCACTCGCTGTCATGCCCCGGCTTGCCGCCTTCGCTAAAGCTTCGGCGGCCGAGCACCCTTGTGGCCCCGGCGTAGCCTTGGCGGAGCCGGGACCGGGGCATCCAGTACGCCGCGGCTTCTCGGTTCAATCACAACTGCCTCTGGAATACTGGATCGCCCGGTCTTCGCCGGGCGATGACGCGCGATATGTGGCGAGAGGCGCGTGCCCCTTACGCGCCGAAGCGGTCCTTCCACGCCGGTAATGCTCCCGCAAACGGCAGCGCCGTTGCGCTGTACACGCCGCGCGCGATCGCGCGCGCGACCACGTTGGCGGCGACAGTGCCGAGCTCGGTGAGGCCGACCAGCGGCTCGATCGGCTTCTCGCAGGTCGCAGCCGCAAACAGCACGTCGCCGTCGGTCGGGGCATGCACCGGATAGATGGCGCGGGCAAATCCGGTGTGCGCGATCATCGCAAGCCGCTTGGCCTGGGCCTTGGTCAGCGTCGCATCGGTGACGACGGCGCCGATCGTGGTGTTCTCGCGCGCGCTCGCGGCGGGGCCGCCCTTGATGCGCATCGCCAGCATGTCAGGCGTGAACTTGGCTGGCAGGCCGCGCCCGCCGAACTCGCCGTTCTCCTCGAACGGCGCCGCCCAGAACCACGGTCCCTCGCCGACGGTTGCGCTGCCGACCGCGTTGACGACCACGATGGCGGCGACCTTGATGCCGTTGGGCAAGACCGCTGAAGCCGAGCCGAGCCCGCCCTTGAAGGTCGCAGTGGTGCAGCCGAGGCCCGCGCCGACGCTGCCCAGCGCGAAATCGTGGCCCGCGGCCACAGCTGCCGCGTAACCGAGATCGCGATAGGGCGCGAAGCGACCCCAGGCCTTGTCACCGCCGTTGAGCAGGTCGAACACGATGGCGCCCGGCACGATCGGGATCACCGCCTCGCGAATCCGGAAGCCGCGGCCCTGTTCGGCAAGCCAGGCCTGGACGCCGCCGCCGGCCTCGATGCCGAAGGCGGAGCCGCCGGACAGCGCAATCGCATCGACGCGCTCGACTGTGCTGGCAAGGTCGAGCAGCGCATCCTCGCGCGTGCCGGGCCCGCCGCCGCGCACGTCGATCGCCGCGACCGCCGGGGCATCGAAGATGATCGCTGTCGTGCCGGAGGCGACTTTCGCATCCTCGGCATGGCCGACGCGGACGCCGGCGATATCGGTAAGCAGATTATTCAAGGCCGGCACTCCATGCGCTTCAGGCATCAGCGATAGCGCACCGATGCCGCGCGCTCAACTCGCCAGCGCCGTCCTGAGCATCTTGGCGAGCTCGGATTTGCGGTAGGGCTTGGCCAGCAGCAGCACGCCGGAATCGAGCCGGCCGTGATGGACGATGGCGTTCTCGGTGTAGCCCGAGGTGAACAGCGTCTTCAGGTCGGGACGCCGCCGCACCGCCTCGTCCGCGAGCTGGCGGCCGTTCATGTGGCCCGGCATGATGATGTCGGTGAAGAGCAGGTCGATGCCCTTGTCGGCATCGATGATGGTGAGGGCTTCGGCCGCGTTGGCGGCCTCGAGCGCGGCATAGCCGAGGCTCTTGATCTGGGTCACGACATATTGCCGTACCAGCGCGTCGTCCTCGACGATCAGGATCTTCTCGTCGCCGCCGGCGATGGGCACGTTCTGGAGCGACTCGTACTCGCTCTCCTGCACGCCGCTCGAGCGCGGCAGGTAGATCTTCACGCTCGTGCCGTGGCCTTCCTCGCTGTAGATCTTGATGTGGCCGCCGGACTGCTTGACGAAGCCGAACACCATGCTGAGCCCGAGCCCGGTGCCCTTGCCGACCTCCTTGGTGGTGAAGAACGGGTCGAACACCCGCTCCATCAGGTCCGGTGGAATGCCGGTGCCGGTGTCGCTGACCGCGATCATCACATAGCTGCCGGCGACGACGTCGGGATTCATGCTGGCATAGCCGTCGTCGAGGAAGATGTTGCGGGTCTCCAGCACCAGCGTGCCGCCGTCCGGCATGGCGTCGCGCGCGTTCAGCGCGAGATTGAGGATCGCGGTGGAAAGCTGGCCCGGGTCGACCAGCGCCGGCCAGGCATCCTCGGTGAGCTGCGGCATGATGGTGATCTGCTCGCCGAGGGTCGGGTGCAGCAGCTTGGCGGCCTCGAGCGCCAGCGCATTGACGTCGATCTCGCGCGGCTGGAGCGGCTGCTTGCGGGCAAAGGCGAGCAGGTGCTTGGTCAGTTGCGCGCCGCGCTCGGCGGCGTCGTCGATCAGCTTGGTGATGGCGGCGAGCTCAGGACGGTCGGCCACCGCATCCGCGAGGATGCCGATCGTGCCGGTGATGACGGTCAGCACGTTGTTGAAATCGTGGGCGACGCCGCCGGTCAGCTGGCCGATGGAGTCCATTTTCTGGACCTGCCTGAGCTGGGCCTCCGCGGCCTGCTTCTCGGTGAGGTCGCGGCCGATGAAGAAATGGCGCTTCACAGGCTCCGACCAGGTGCCCATCCAGTTCAGCGTCACCTCGTGACCGTCGTAGTGGTAGTAGCGCGCCTCGAAGCTGCGCTTGACCGCGCCACGCCGCGCCGCGCGCATCTCGCTGCGGGTGTTGTCGAGGTCATCGGGGTGAATGAACTCGATGGCGCTGTGCCCGATCATGTCCTCCGGCTTGTACCCGAGGATGTCCTTCACGCTCGGGCTGATCTGGATGAAATTGCCGTAACCGTCCGTCACGAGGATCAGGTCCTGCGAGGTCTCGAAGATGCGCTGGCGCTCCTCGATCTCGCGGTTGAGGGCGGATTCCGCCCGCTTCCGCTCGGTGATGTCGCGAGCGACCTTGGAGGCGCCGATGATCTTGCCGTCGGTCGATCGCAGCGGGACCTGGCTCAGCAGGACGTCGATCGGCTGGCCACTCTTGTGCAGCCGCACGGTCTCGTGCTGGTCGATGACCTCGCCGTTGCGGGTGCGGGCCAGCATTTCGGCGACTTCCTCGCGCTGCCCCTCGGGCATGATGATATCGACCTGGCGGCCGATCGCCTCGCTGGCGGAGTAGCCGAAGACGTGCTCTGCCGCCTTGTTCCAGGACGTGATGGTGCCGTCGAGCGACTTCGTGATGATGGCGTCGTTGGAGGACTCGACGACGGCGCTGAACAGCCGCTCGCGCTCGGCATAATAGTTCCGCTCCGAGCTCGACTGCCGCTGCAGCGCGCCGACCATGCCTGCCGTGTTGGCCTGGAGCCGCACGTTCTCGATGAGCAGCACCGCGAGCACGAAACTCGACGCAAAGAGGCCGTAGAGACGGCCGGCATAGAAACCGAGGTCGAAACGCGCGACGTTGACGATCGCCGACAGCGCGATGTCGAACAGCCAGGCGCACATCGTGACCATGAGCCAGACGTCGATCACCGTGTGCGGCTTGCGAAACCACAGCGTGACCAGCGCCGCGAAGCTCAGGGACCACACGAACGACACCACGCCGATCATGGTGGGGGTGTAGTGGCCGTCCTTGAGCAGGACCGGTAGCAGGCCGTGCTGCGCAGTCACCAGCCAGGCGAAGACGGTCAACGCGACGAACACGCCGGCGACGGAAAGTGCGATCGCGGGAGCCGTCGCGCCCGCAACCCTGTTGCCGCCGTTGCCGTCCTTGAGCCAGGCATAGGCCAGCACGAACAGCGGGAAACCGGCGTGCCAGATCATGTAGAGCCAGACGGTGGTCTGCGGGCCTGCACCGAACAATCCGGCCGGGGCGAACAGCCCGGGGAAGGTGAGGGCGTGGGTCACCGCGGCGCCCGCCGTGAACATATAGCCGATCGACAGCAGCAGCAGCGCGCGGCTGCGCAGCACGGCGAACTGCGACAGCAGCAAAACGGCGGTGATGATGTCGCTGACCGCGAGCGCCGACTGGTAGCTCGCCACGAAGGCCGGCACCTGCGCGAGCGGCAAGCCCGCAAACGGTACCGCCAGTGCGAACAGGATCGCGGAGATGCCGACGATCGCCAACGCAGCCCTGCGATCGCTTCGCGTAGCCGGCAAGGTCGACAGGAATGTGCTTCGGTCGTTAGGCGCTAGCACGTCGATCTCTCGTAAGCCGGCATGATGACCTCCTACGTCAATCTCTTCCGGCCGGGAAGCCGCTACCCGCATGGTAGCCCGCTCCGGGCGCGCATCCTGACAGAAAGCGCATGCGACTCAACCGAAGGTTACAGCTTATTTAACTTGGGGTGGGACTTGGAACAGGTAGCTGGTAAGAGGTGATTTACCGGGACAGACCCATACTGCCTTGCCGGGCACTTGCGGTGAATTGAACCAAATAATGATACGTATCCGGGAGTTGTTCCCATGCGCCGTGTTCTCGTTGTCGACGACCAGAAGGAGGTCCGCGCCATGGTCGCGATCGTGCTTCGGGTCAACCGCTTTGACGTCGTCGAAGCCGAGAGCGGCGCAGCGGGCCTGAAAGCCTTCAGCGAGGGCGCTTTCGATGCCGCGATCGTCGATATTTTCCTGGCCGACACCAGCGGCGTTGACGTCATGGCGGCCATTCGCGAGCGAGTTCCCGGGTTCCCGATCGTCGCGGTCTCCGGCATGACCGCGCTGGATTTCATGGGCGAGGCGCCTGGTCTGGCCGACGTGGTATGCCTGCAAAAGCCATTTCGGCCGAACGATCTCCTGCAAGCGCTCCACAAGGCCCAGGCTGCGGCGGGCGGCGAACTCTCCGCAGCCGTGTGACCGCACGGCGAAAGAAAACGCCCCGGCGAACCGGGGCGTTGGATTGATCCGGTTAAAAGGTCAGGCATCCTGTCTTAGGTGCCGTTGCCCTTGATCTCGGCGTAGCCGCCCTTGGCGTCCCATTTGTAGACGACATAGTCGAGCTGCTTGATGTCGCCCTTGGCGTCATACTCGATCGGGCCGATCACGGTGTCCCACTTGCCGGCCTTGATCGCCGCCATGACCTTCTTGGCGTCCGTGGTGCCGGCCTTCTTTGCCGCCTGCGACCAGACCTGCATCGCCGCGTAGGTGTAGAGCGTATAGCCCTCGGGGTCGATGTTCTTGGCCTTGAAGGCGTCGACGATCTTCTTCGCGGTCGGCTTGTTGCGCGGATCGGGGCCGAAGGTGAACAGCGTGCCTTCGCCGGCCGGACCAGTGATGGAGGCGTACTCCTTGTCGGCGAGCGCATCGCCGGCCATCAGGATCGTCTTGAGGCCCTGGTCACGCATCTGGCGCAGGATCAGGCCGCTCTCCTGATGATAACCGCCGACATAGACGAGGTCGATGTTGTCGCGCTTCAGGCGCGAGACGATCGCGTTGAAGTCCTTGTCGCCCTTGTTGTAGGACTCGTACATCTTCTCGGTGATGCCGGCCTTGTTGAGCGCCTTCTTGGTCTCGTCGGCGAGACCCTTGCCGTAGGTGGTCTTGTCGTTGAGGATCGCGATGTTCTTGCCCTTGTAGTTCTTGGCGATGTACTGCGCCGCGACCAGGCCCTGCTGGTCGTCACGGCCGCAGACGCGCGCCACGTTCCAGAGTCCGCTATCGGTGAACTTCGGATTGGTCGAGGCGGGGGTAATCTGGAGCACGTTGCCGTCGGCATAGGCTTCGGAGGCGGGGATCGACGACGACGAGCAATAGTGCCCGGCCACGAACGGGATTTTCGCGCCGGCGATCTTCTCGGCGATCGAGCGCGCCTGCTTCGGATCGCAGGCATCGTCCTCGACGTTGAGCGCGAGCTTCTTGCCGTTGACGCCGCCGGCGGCGTTGATGTCAGCCACGGCCATCTCGGCGCCGTTCTTCATCTGGCGGCCGAAGGCGGACTCTCCGCCGGTCATCGGGCCTGCGACTGCGACGGTGACATCCTGCGCGAACGCCGCGCTCGATAGCGCGATCGACGCGCCGAATGCCAGACCGATGAGCTTCAGTGATTTCATGAGATACCTCGCGGGTGGTCGCCTGTGGAAGTTGCCGGATACGCCCGGTCCAAACCGGCGCCATTCTCGAATGAATCTCGGGAGAAGTCACCGGCAAAATACGGGCATTGGCGGAGATATCTCGCCACATTCGGCCGCACGGGCTCCGCCGTCGGGCAACCTCAGCCGTGCCGGCCGCCTTCCAGGTAGGCGGCGCGAATCTCGGGGCGCTGCAACAACTCGGCGCCGGTCCCGGCCAGCGTGATCAGGCCGTTGACCATGACGTAACCGCGATGGGCGAGCTTCAGCGCATGGTTGGCGTTCTGCTCGACGATCAGGACCGTCAGGCCGTCCTGGCGGTTCAGGGTGCGGATCGCATCGAAAATCTGGCGCGCGATCAGCGGCGCCAGCCCGAGCGAGGGCTCGTCGAGCAGAAGCAGGCGGGGGCGGCTCATCAGGGCGCGGCCGATTGCCAGCATCTGCTGCTCGCCGCCGGACAGCGTTCCACCGCGCTGGGCGTAGCGCTCCTTCAGCCGCGGGAACAGCGTGAAGACGCGTTGCAGCGTGGCCTCGCGTTCGGCGTCGGTGCATCCGGTGGCATCCGCCCCCATCTGGAGGTTTTCCGCGACGCTCATGCGCGGGAAGATGCGGCGGCCTTCCGGCGATTGCGCGATGCGCAAATGGGCGATCTCATGCGTGGGAACGTCGGTGATGTCGCGGCCTTCGTACAGGATATGGCCGGCGCGGGCGCGCGGCTTGCCGAAGATCGTCATCATCAGCGTGGACTTGCCGGCGCCGTTGGCGCCGATCAGCGCGACGATCTCGCCGGCGCTGATCTCGACATCGACGCCCTTTAGCGCCTCGATCTTGCCGTAGGCGGCGCGCAGGCCCCGGATCGAGAGCAGGGGAGTGGACGCCGACGTCACGACCCGCTCTCCATCACCGCCACGGCCTCTTCCTCGTCGGTGCCGAGATAGGCGGCGATCACCTTGGGATCGTCGCGGATCTCGCGCGGGGTGCCTTCCGCGATCTTGACGCCATGGTCCATCACCACGATGTGGTCGGAGATCTCCATCACGACCGACATGTCGTGCTCGATCAGCAGGATCGAGGTACCGAGCTCGTTGCGGATCGAGAGCAGGAGCTCGCTCAAGGCGGCGCTCTCGCGCGCGTTGAGACCCGCGGCGGGCTCGTCCAGGCATAAAAGCGCGGGCTCGGTGCACATCGCGCGCGCGATCTCGAGCCGGCGCTGGTCGCCATAGGCGAAATTGCCGGCGGCATCGTCGGCGCGGTCGAGCAGATTGACCCGCTTCAGCCAGTCGGTGGCGAGGTCGATCGCGCGCTTTTCGGCGTCGCGGTAGCCGGGCGCGCCGATGAGGCCGAGAAAAGTGAAGCCGGAGGCGCGCATCAACGCGTTGTGCTGTGCCACCATCAGGTTTTCCAGCGCGGTCATGCCGGGAAACAGGCGGATGTTCTGGAAGGTGCGCGCCACCTTGGCCTGCTTGGCGATGCGGAAATCGTTGAGCCGCTCCAGCGCAATCAGCTTGCCGTCGTCATGGGTGAGGCGAATGGCGCCGCCGCTCGGCTTGTAGAAGCCGGTGATGCAGTTGAACACGGTGGTCTTGCCGGCGCCGTTCGGTCCGATCAGCGCGGTGATCTTCTTCCGTTCGGCCGCAAACGACAGGTCCTGCACGGCGACGATGCCACCGAAGCGCATGGTCAGCCGATCGACGCCAAGAATCTTGTCGCTAATCTTGTCGGCGCTCATCCGTGCCCTTCCTTGACGAGGTCGGAAGAGATCGCCTGCGCCTTGGTCAGATACACGGTCGGCGCGCGATGGCCGATCAGGCCGCGCGGCCGCCAGATCATGATCAGCACCATGGCCATGCCGAACACCAGCATGCGGTAGGTCTCGAGGCTGCGGAACAGCTCGAAGCCGCCGATCATGGCGAGCGCGGCGAG
The DNA here is from genome assembly GCF_054061875.1 of Bradyrhizobium sp. S3.7.6. NCBI lineage: Bacteria > Pseudomonadati > Pseudomonadota > Alphaproteobacteria > Hyphomicrobiales > Nitrobacteraceae > Bradyrhizobium > Bradyrhizobium sp. S3.7.6. The sequence continues at coordinate 3,874,590 of NZ_JBSSEQ010000001.1, forward strand.
CGCGACGCCGAGCTGCGAGCCCATGCCGCCGAGCACGACGATGGCGAGCACCAGCGCCGATTCCTGGAAGGTGAAGGATTCCGGACTGATGAAGCCCTGGCGCGTCGCGAAGAACGCACCGGCAAAGCCGCCGAACATAGCGCCGGTCGCGAACGCCGTGAGCTTGGTGGTCGTGGTGTTGATGCCGAGCGCGCGGCAGGCGACCTCGTCCTCGCGCAAGGCCTCCCAGGCGCGGCCGATCGGCAGGCGGCGCAGCCGGATCGTCACCCAGTTGGTGAGCAGCGCAAGCGCCAGGATCAGGTAGAACAGGAAGACGATGCGCTGGGTCGGCGAATATTCGATGCCGAGCCTGGCGGCGAGCCCGTTGTCGCTGTTGTCCAGCGGGATGCCGAAGAACGAGGGGCGGGGAATGCTGGAGACGCCGTTGGGGCCGCCGGTGAGGCTCTGCCAGTTGATGATGACGAGGCGGATGATCTCGCCGAAGGCGAGCGTCACGATGGCGAGATAGTCGCCGCGCAGGCGCAGTACGGGGAAGCCGAGCAGCACGCCCCAGAACGCGGCGAGGATGCCGGCAAGCGGCAGGCAGACCCAGAACGACCAGCCGAAATTGGTGGCGAGCAGCGCGTAGGAATAGGCGCCGACCGCATAGAAGGCGACGTAGCCGAGGTCGAGCAGGCCGGCGAGCCCGACCACGACATTCAGCCCCCAGCCCAGCATCACATAGGTGAGCACGAGGATCGCGAGATCGAGGATATAGCGCTGGTCATAGAAGATCACCGGCACAAGCACCGTGAAGATCAGAAGTGCGGGCGCCAGGTAGCGGCCCAGAAACGACATGCCGCTGCGTACAGCCGGCGGCACCAGCTTGTCGGTGCCGCTGGACCCGATCCACTGTCGCAACAGCCCGAGCACGATCGAGCCGCCGAACACGGCGGCAACGAGGGAGGCGACCTCGCCGAAGCGGGTCCAATAGGTGAGCTGGCCGTCGGAACCCGCTTCGGTGCGGACGCCGACCATCAGCGAGAACAGCACCAGCGCGATCAGGGCGTTGACGAAGGCCGTCTTCAGCAGAGCGGGGATGTCCGTTGCAGGTTTGGCCGTATTGCTCGAGAGAATTGTCACGCGGTGACCGTCAGACTTTTTCGACTTCGGGACGGCCAAGCAGGCCGGTCGGCATGAAGATCAGCACGACGATCAGGATCGAGAACGCCGCGACGTCCTTGTACTCGACCGAGAAATAGGCCGACCAGAACGTCTCGATCAGGCCGATCGCGAGACCGCCCAGCATGGCGCCAGGCAGCGAGCCGATGCCGCCGAGCACCGCCGCGGTGAACGCCTTGATGCCGGCCACGAAGCCCATGAAGAAATCCACCAGGCCGTAATAGAGCAGGTACATCAGGCCCGCGACCGCGGCGAGTGCGGCGCCGATCACGAAGGTCATGGAGATGGTGCGGTCGACGTTGACGCCGAGCAGCGCCGCCATGGTCTGGTCCTGCTCGCAGGCGCGCATGTCGCGGCCGAGCCGGGTGCGCGACACCAGCCAGGTGAAGATTCCAAGCAGCACGATGGTGGTGAGAACCACCATGATCTGGATGTTGGAGAGCTGGATCACAAAACCGTCCGCGCTTTCGTGCAGCGTATAGCCGCCGGTGATGAAGGGCGGGATCGGCTTGACGCGGGCGCCCTGCGCCACCTGCGAGTAATTGGTCAGCACGAAGGACATGCCGATCGCCGACAGCATCGGGGCGAGGCGGAAGGAATGACGCAGGGGCCGGTAGGCGATGCGTTCGATGGTCCAGCCATAGAGCGCGGTGATCGCCATCGACACCAGCAGCACCACCAGCAGGATCACCGGGATCGCGGTCAAGCCGAGTGAGATCAGGATCAGGAAGGTGATCAGGGCGATGAAGCCGCCGATCATGAAGACATCGCCATGGGCGAAATTGATCATGCCGACGATGCCGTAGACCATCGTATAGCCGATGGCGATCAGGCCGTAGATCGAGCCCAGAACGAGACCGTTGATGAGCTGCTGGGCGAAATAATCCATGGGCTGCCGTTACCAAACCTGACGCGGCTCAAAGGGAGCTCTTCGAGAGAAAGTGTGATTGAGTTTCTTCTCGGGCCCCGGCAGCCCCTAAGCATTCTTCTCGTTTTGTAACAGGAGGGAACTGGTGGCTGCAACTGGCCATGCCTCGACACAAAGGCTTGTACAGAGGTCATTTCGCTACGGATGTCATTTCGGTTCCGCAGGTGCGAGGAACCGGGTTCCGCAAAGCAACCAAACTGAATCCCGGCCGTTGTCTCTCCTCTGAGGTCCAACTAGGGAGTTCCCCCAAATGTCGAAGCAGCAAGATCAGAATCCGGGCCAGCAGACTCAGAAACCCGGGCAGCAGCAGGGTGGCGGGCAGAAACCCGGACAGCAGCAGCAGGATCCGCAGCGCCAGGGCGAGAAGCCCGGCCAGCAACAGGGCGGCCAGCACGGTCAGGACAAGTAGTTTCGGAGCCTAGACGTGAAGAGGGCCCCGCCGGGAGGCGGGGCCTTTTTCCTTGGGCGCGCCGCCCGGCGGGCCGGTTAAGGTAAACAAAGGGTTTAAATTGCCGCCATGGTCTGATGCGAGTTAGCTCCCCGGCAAAGCCTTTCCATGGAAGGCGCGCAGCGAGCGAAGCGGGAAGCGGCATGTTCAGGAATTGGCGGATCGGTTCGGTCAACGGCGCCCTGCTGGCGGCCTATTTCATCCCGGCCTGGACGCTCGTGGCCTTCAACATCATGGTGGCACCGGTGCACGGCCTCTACGAGCGGCCGAGTGTCGCGGTGGCGCTGTTCCTCAGCGATCATCTTCAGATGGCGGGGATGAGCACGGTGCGTGCCGCCTGGCTGCTGGCGCTGGGCCGGCTGACGGTGGTGGCGTTCTTTGCCATCTATCTCGCGCTTCTGTGTATTCCCCGCGTCCGCAAGAATGGCGGCAGCGACGAGGCGCTCGGCATTGCGCTTGCGATCGGCAGCCTCATCTCGTTTACGAGCATGTTGATGGCCTCGAAGGTCGGCGAGATGGCCGCGCTCCGGCTGCATGCCACCGAACTCCTGCTGCTGCTCGGCGCTGCCATCGTGGTGGTGATCGAGCGGCCCGCGCCGGCGCCCAAGAACGTTCGGGAGGCCGTCGAAACCGCCGCGCCGCTAGCTCTTGAGCAGGCCGAGCTCCTGCACAATCGCTGAGGCTTCCTTGACGGCGTGGTTCGCCGCCGGCACGCCGCAATAGATTGCCTGCTGAAGCAGGATTTCCTTGATGTCGTCGGGGGTGAAGCCGCCCTCGGCGAGCGCCGCGCGCACATGCAGGCGGAATTCGTCCCATTGCCCCAGCGCGACCATGGTGCCGATCACGAGCACGCGCCGCGTACGCTCGTCGAAATGCGGCCGCGTCCAGATCTCGCCCCAGGCGTAGCGCGTGATCATGTCCTGGAAGTCGGTGTTGAAGGCATTGCGGTTCGCGATCGACTTGTCGACCCAGGCATTGCCCAGCACCTTCCGGCGCGCGTTCATGCCGGCATCGCGGCGCTTCTGGTCGTCCATGTTTTTTCTCCGGATAGCGGCTAGCGCTGCGTCAGGAAACCCACCACCGCGTCGGTGAACGCGTGCGGCTGCTCGACATTTGAAATGTGCGCGGCGTCGATGATGGTCATGCTTGCGCCGGGAATGTTGGAGCGGATCAATTCACCCGCCGAGATCGGCGTCGCCATGTCGTGGCGGCCGGCGATCACCAGTGTCGGGCTCTTGATCTTGGCGAGCAGCTCGCGCTGGTCGAGCGTCGACAGCGCCTCGCAGCAGGCGAGATAGCCCTCGACGGGGGAGGCGAGCAGCATCGACTTCATCTTCGCCGTGATCTGCGGCTCGCGCTCGCGGAAATCCTGGGTCAGCCAGCCCGCGATGACGGCATCGGCCACCGCCGCGATGCCGCCCTTCTTCACGGCGTCGATGCGCTCCAGCCATTTGGTCGGCTCGGCGTAGTAGCAGGAGGTGTTGGCGAGGATGAGCTTGCCGAAGCGCTCCGGCGCATTGGCCCCTAACCATTGCCCGACCATGCCGCCCATCGACAGGCCGCACCAATGCACCTTCTCGATGTTGAGGTCGTCGAGGATTGCCAGCACGTCGCGGCCGAAGCGCTCCATCGTATAGGGGGCAGGCGGAACGTTGGACTTGCCGTGGCCGCGGCGGTCGTAGCGGATGACGCGGAACACCTGCGTCAACGCCTTCATCTGCGGCTCCCACATCTGCAACGTGCAGCCCAGCGAGTTGGACAGCATCAGCGTCGGCCCGCCGTCGCGGCCCTCGACGGAGACGTTGATCAGGCAACCGTCGGCATCGATCATGGGCATGCTGGGCGTCTCCGTTTCAGTCGCGCTCGAGGCTGTCGAGCAGCCGGTCGATCAGGGCTTGGGAAGCCCCTTGATAGGCCATCGGCTCGAACAATGCCGCAATTTTTTCCGGCGAAAGATGCGCCGTGACCTGCGAATCGGCCGCGAGAACCTCGCGCAGATGCTTCTTCTCGGCGACCGCGCGCTTGCTGGCGGCCTCGATCAGATGATGCGCATCGCTCTTGCCGATCTTGTCGGCCAGCGCAAACGTAACGGCTTCCGCCATGATGAGCCCATGCGTCGCATCGAGATTGCTGCGCATGCGCGCGGCATCGACGTCGAGGCCCTCCGCGATATCGACGATGGCGGCGAGCGCGCCCGAGGCGACCAGCATCAATTGCGGCAGCGTCGGCCATTCCGCGTGCCAGGGGCCGGCGCTGCGCTCGTGGTCCTGCACTTGAGCTGCGAAGATCGTCGCGGCGAGCTGTGGCGCCATGGTTGCGCAGCCCAGCGCGCTCGCGGCCGCGACCGGGTTGCGCTTGTGCGGCATGGTCGAGGAGCCACCGCGGCCTTCGCCGGCGGGCTCGAACGCTTCGCCAACATCGGTCTGCATCATCAGCGAGACGTCGCGCGCGATCTTGCCGCAGCTTCCGGCGAGAATCGCAAAGCATGATGCGGCTTCCGCGATCCGGTCGCGATGGGTGTGCCAGGGCGCTTCCGGCAGCGGCAGGTTGAGCTCCTGCGCCAATCGCTCTGCAACGACGAGCCCCTTGTCGCCGAGGGCCGCGAGCGTGCCGGCGGCACCGCCGAATTGCAGCGCAAGGCCCTCGCGGGAGAGCCGCCGCAGGCGGCAGCGGGCGCGGGCGAGGCTTGATGCGTATTCCGCGGCCTTGAGCCCGAACGGCATCGGCAGCGCGTGCTGGAGCCAGGTCCGCGCCACCATGGCGGTGTTGCGATGGCTCCGCGCCAGGGCGGCAAAGCCCTTGATGGCGCGGCTGAGATCGGCATCGAGCGCATCGATGCCGGCGCGAAGCGTGAGCATGGTCGCGGTGTCGATGACGTCCTGGCTCGTCGCGCCCCAATGGACGTAGCGGGCGGCCTCCGCATCGGCCTTGCCGACATTGGCGGTCAGCGCCTTGACCAGGGGAATCGCGAGATTGCCGGATCGCGTCGCGGCCTCGCCCAGAGCGGCCATGTCAAAGGTATCGGCCCTGCACGCAGCTTCGATCGGGCCCACCGCGGATGCGGGAATCACATCCGTGGCGGCCTCGGCGCGTGCCAGGGCTGCCTCGAAATCGAGCATGTTCTGGAGGGTCGACCGGTCGTCGCAGACCGCGCGCATGGCTGGGCTCGACAGCATCGGCGCGAGCAGGGGGGAGAGGGCTGTGCTCATGTTGCGCGGGACCTAATCACCATGCCCCGGCTCTGCCAATCCCAAACCATCGGCGCAAAGCTTTTTGCAGTTGCGAATATGCATTGCACGTGGCCGGGGGCTGCCCTTTCCTTTGCGGCCTCCGTGCGTTACTTGAGCACATTATAGAGAAGCATCCGGGAGGTACCCCATGGCCATGACGATGAACGGCGAAGTCCAGCTTGCGGCGCCGCGCGAGGCCGTGTGGGAGAAGCTCAATAATCCCGAGGTGCTGAAGGCCTGCATCCCCGGCTGCGAGGAGCTGGAGAAGACCGACGACGGCGGCTTTCGCGCGACGGCGAAAATGAAGGTCGGGCCGGTGTCGGCGCGCTTCAAGGGCAAGGTCACACTCTCCGATCTCGACCCGCCGAACGGCTACAAGATCTCCGGCGAAGGCGAGGGCGGGGTGGCCGGCTTCGCCAAGGGCGGCGCTGTGGTCAAGCTCGCGGAGAAGGACGGCGGTACGCTGCTCTCCTACGAGGTCGAGGCGCAGATCGGCGGCAAGTTGGCGCAGCTCGGCCAGCGCCTCATCAACGGCGCCGCCAAGAAACTGGCCGACGAATTTTTCGCGAACTTCGCCAAAGCGGTACAGGGCTAGCGGTACAGGGCTGAAGGCTATCGCCTTTCGGCATGGCGCCTTGCATCCGGGGCGATGTTGCCCCCGGGCATAATGGCCCATATGATGGGTTGGAATAATTATAAGAACCGCTTCGACGGGACCCGTCGGGGCGCTGATAGAGAGTGCTTATGGCAAAAATCTCCCTCATCGTGAACGGCAATCCTGTCACGGCCAACGTCGATCCCCGCACCCTTCTGGTGCAGTTCCTGCGCGAGAATCTGCGCCTGACCGGCACCCATGTCGGCTGCGATACCTCGCAGTGCGGCGCCTGTGTCGTGCATCTCGACGGCAAGGCCGTGAAGTCCTGCACCACGCTGGCCGTGATGGCCGATGGCCACGAGGTCAAGACGATCGAGGGACTGGCCGCCGACGGCGCTCCGCTGCATCCGATGCAGGAGGCCTTCCGCGAGCACCATGGCCTGCAGTGCGGCTTCTGCACGCCGGGCATGATCATGACCGCGATCGACATCGTCCATCGCAAGGGCCACGAGCTCGACGACCACACCATCCGCGAGGAGCTGGAAGGCAATCTCTGCCGTTGCACCGGCTACCAGAACATCGTCGCTTCGATCTCCGCCGGCGCCAAGGCGATGGCGAAATCCGATCTCGCCTAACCGCGCGCGCATTCTGCGATCAGGACATTCAGATGTACGAATTCAAATACCATCGCCCTGGGACCGTTCGCCAGGCGGCCAACCTCCTGGTGAAGAACGAAGACGCCAAGGTGATCGCCGGCGGCCACACGCTGATTCCCGTCATGAAGCAGCGTCTCGCCAGCCCCCCGCATCTGGTCGACCTCTCCCACATCGAGGGGCTCAACACGATCGAGATGAAGGGCCGCGCGCTCGTGATCGGCGCCACCGCCAGGCATGCCGAGGTCGCAAGCTCCGCGATCGTCGGTGAGGCGATCCCGGCGCTGGCCAATCTTGCCAGCCAGATCGGCGACCCGGCCGTGCGCCACAAGGGCACGATCGGCGGCTCGCTCGCCAACAACGATCCGACCGCGGACTATCCGGCCGCGGTGCTCGCGCTCGGCGCCACCATCGTCACCAACAAGCGCCGCCTCAAGGCGGAAGAGTATTTCCAGGGCCTGTTCACGACGGCGCTCGAAGCCGACGAGATCATCACCAAGGTGATGTTCCCGCTGCCGAAGAAGGCGGCCTACATCAAGTTCCGCAACCAGGCTTCGCGCTATGCGCTGGTCGGCGTGTTCGTGGCGCGGCGTCCTTCGGACGTGCGCGTCGCCGTCACCGGCGCCGGCTCCGAAGGCGTGTTCCGCGTCACCGCGTTCGAGGAAGCCCTGAAGAAGCGCTTCGCCGCGAAGGCGCTCGACGGCATCGAGGTGCCGGCGGAAGGCCTCAACAGCGACATCCACGGCAGCGCCGAATACCGTGCGCATCTCATCGGGGTGCTGACGCGGCGTGCCCTCGATGCCGCCAACGCCAAGGAGTGAGTGAACCTCACGCCTCGGCCCAAACTTGTCCCCGGTGAGGGCGTAGCGAGACTGGCATTTTCATGACTCTCACGGCCCTGCCGGCATCGGTCGATGCGATGCTCGAACTTTTGACTTCGCGCGGTTATCTCGCGGAGCGATCGCTGGCGACGGTGACCTATCTGTCGCTGCGCATGGGCCGGCCGCTGTTCCTCGAGGGCGAAGCCGGCGTCGGCAAGACCGAGATCGCAAAGGTGCTGTCGGCGGCGCTGGGGCGGAAGCTGATCCGCCTGCAGTGCTACGAGGGCCTCGACGTCTCCTCTGCCGTCTACGAGTGGAACAGCGCCGCACAGATGATCGCGATCCGGATGGCGGAAGCCGCCGGCGACACCGACCGCGATCAGCTCTCGTCCGACATCTTCGCCGACCGCTACATGATCAAGCGGCCGTTGCTTCAGGCGCTGGAGCCCGACGTCGCGGGACCGCCGGTGCTGCTGATCGACGAGCTCGACCGCGCCGACGAGGCGTTCGAGGCATACCTGCTCGAAATCCTCAGCGACTTCCAGGTGACCATTCCCGAATTCGGCACCGTGAAGGCGCCGCATCCGCCGATCGTCATCATCACCTCCAACCGTACCCGCGAGATCCATGACGCGCTGAAGCGGCGCTGCCTCTATCACTGGGTCGACTATCCCGAAGCCGAGCGCGAGCTCGCGATCGTCAAGACGCGCGTGCCCGGCATCTCCGCCAAGCTGTCGCAGCAGGTCGTGCGTTTCGTCCAGGCGTTGCGCAACCAGGATTTCTACAAGTCGCCTGGCGTCGCCGAGACCATCGACTGGGCCACAGCGCTGTCGGAGCTCGATGCCCGGTCGCTGACCCCGCAAGTGGTCGGCGACACGCTGGGGGCGCTGCTCAAGTACCAGGACGATATCACCCGGATGCAGGGCGATACCTTGCAAAAGGTGCTGAAGGAAGCGACGAGCGAGAATTGATCTCGCGTCAAATTGCGCTCGTCATTCCGGGGCGCGCGTAGCGCGAACCCGGAATCCATCGGGCCGCACGTACTGCGGATAAATGGATTCCGGGCTCGCGCCCAAGCGGGCGCGCCCCGGAATGACGAGGGGATGGATACGAGACCATGGCCATCAACCACCTTGCGCCCGACCAGACCGAGCAGTTCGCCGACAACATCGTCGGCTTTGCCCGCGCGTTGCGTGCAGCCAGCATGCCGGTCGGGCCGGGCGCCGTCATCGATGCCATGAGCGCGCTCCAGGTGATCGACATCGGCAACCGCGCCGACGTCTTCACCACGCTGGAGGCGATCTTCGTCAAGCGCCACGAGCATGCGCTGATCTTCAGGCAGGCCTTCAACTTGTTCTTCCGCGCCTCGGAAGAGTGGAAGCACATGCTGGATTCGGTGCCGTTGCCGGAGCAGGCCAAGAAGAAGCCGCAGGCCGGCTCCCGCCGCGTGCAGGAGGCGATGTCGCAGCCGCGGATGACGGAGACGCCGCAGCACCAGGAGCAGGATTTGCGCCTGTCGGTCTCCGACAAGGAGATCCTTCAGAAGAAGGATTTTGCCCAGATGAGCGCGGCCGAGATCACCGAAGCGCTCCGCGCCGTCGAGCGGATGCGGTTGCCGCAGGCCGAGCTTCTGACGCGCCGGCACCGGCCCGATCCCCGCGGGCTTCGTCTCGATTTGCGCCGCACGCTGCGCGCGTCCTTGCGTACCGGCGGCGACATCATCGACATCCATCGCCTCGGGCGCATCGAGAAGCCGGCGCCGATCGTAGCCCTGCTCGATATCTCGGGCTCGATGAGCGAGTACACCCGCCTGTTCCTGCATTTCCTGCATGCCATCGGGGACGCGCGAAAGCGCGTCTCGGTGTTCCTGTTCGGCACCCGGCTGACCAACGTCACCCGGGCACTGCGCCAGCGCGACCCTGATGAGGCGCTGGCGAGCTGCTCGGCCTCGGTCGAGGACTGGGCCGGCGGCACCCGGATTTCGGCCTCGCTGCACAACTTCAACAAATTGTGGGCGCGGCGGGTGCTGAGCCAGGGCGCCATCGTGCTGCTGATCTCCGACGGGCTGGAGCGGGAGGCCGATTCCAGGCTCGCCTTCGAGATGGACCGGCTGCACCGGTCCTGCCGGCGACTGATCTGGCTCAACCCGCTTCTGCGGTTCGGCGGCTTCGAGGCCAAGGCCCAGGGCATCAAAATGATGCTCCCGCACGTTGACGAATTCCGCCCGGTACATAATTTGAGTTCGATCCAGGAGCTGATCACGACGCTCTCCCGGCCGCTGCCGCCGCATCACCGCAGCCTGATCCGTTCCGCAGCTTGAGAGGTTAAGCCATGCTCGATCGCGACGAGGATATTCTGAAGGCGGCGGAGGATTGGCAGAAGGCCGGCCGGGGCGTCGCGCTGGCCACCGTTGTCGAGACCTGGGGCTCGGCGCCGCGCCCGGCGGGCTCGAGCCTCGTCATCAACGATGAGGGCACGTTTCTGGGGTCGGTCTCCGGCGGCTGCGTCGAAGGCGCCGTGGTCACCGAGGCCATGGACGTGATCCAGAGCGGCAAGCCCAGGATGCTGGAGTTCGGCGTTGCCGATGAGACGGCCTGGAATGTCGGGCTGTCCTGCGGCGGCACCATTCGCGTCTTCGTCGAGAAGGTCGGTTAGCCGTGAAGCTCGCAATCCTGCACGAACTCAATGCCGAGCGCGCCGCGCGCCGGCCGGCGATTTTGGTGACCGACACCGAGAGCGGCGAGCAGCGTCTGGTGAAATCCGCGGATTTCGCCAAGGACCCGTTGCGTGCCGAACTGGACAAGCAGCTTCGCATGGGCAAGAGCGCCAGTGTCGAGGCCGGCGGCAAAAAGCTGTTCCTCAACGTCTATGCGCCGACCGCAAAGCTCGTCATCGTCGGCGCGGTCCATATCAGCCAAGCCCTGGCGCCGCTGGCGCGCTCGCTCGGCTACGACGTCACCGTGGTCGATCCCCGCACGGCGTTTGCGAGCGCGGAGCGCTTCCCTGACATTCCCCTGGTCGCCGAATGGCCCGACACGGCGCTGCCGCCGCTCAATGTCGATGCCTACACGGCTTTCGTCGCGGTGACGCACGATCCGAAGATCGACGATCCCGCGCTGCTGCACGCCTTCGAGCGCAACTGCTTCTATATCGGCGCGCTCGGCTCGCGAAAGACGCATGCCAAGCGCGGCGACCGGCTGCGCGCGCAGGGCGCCAAGGACAGCGACGTCGCGCGCATCCACGCGCCCATTGGGCTGGCGATCGGCGCTGTCTCGCCGTCCGAGATCGCGGTGTCGATCATGGCCGAGATCACGGCGGTGCTGCGCCTGCCTCCAAAAGAAAAAGAAGAAGCGGCATGAAATTCGGACCGGCGAGCCCCAAGGATGCGATCGGCGGGGTGACCGTCCACACCCTGCGCCAGGGTCCGCTGGTGCTCAAGAAAGGCACGACGATCGGCCCGGCCGAGGTCGAGGCGCTGGAGCGCGCCGGCATCAAGGACGTCGTGGTGGTGCGCATGGAGGAGGGCGACGTCTCCGAGGATGTCGCCGCCGCCAGCATCGCGCTGGCCGTCGGCGGCGAGGGCATTCATGTCGAGCGCGCCTTCACCGGCCGCGCCAATCTGTTCGCCGCGCGCCCGGGCGTGCTGGTGATCGACCGCGCCGCGGTCGACCGCATCAACAATATCGACGAGGCCATCACCTTTGCGACGCTCACCGCCTACAAGCCGGTGGTCGAGGGCGAGATGGTCGGCACCGTCAAGATCATCCCGTTCGGCGTCGAAGGCAATTTGCGCGATGCCGCGGTGAAGGCGGCGGGCAGGGACGTGCTGAAGATCGCGCCCTACGTCATCAAGCGCGTCGGCGTGGTCTCGACGCTGCTGCCGGGCCTCTCGTCGAAGGTGATCGACAAGACGCTGCGCGTCACCGCCGAGCGGCTCGCGCCGGCCGGCGCCAGCATCATTGCCGAGCGGCGCGTGCAGCATGAGGAACGGGCGCTGTCGGCCGCGATCAAGGAATTGCTCGGGCTTGGTGCGGAGCTCGTCATCGTGTTCGGGGCGTCCGCGATCGCCGACCGCCGCGACGTGATTCCGGCGGCCGTCACCGGGATCGGCGGCGAGATCGAGCATTTCGGTATGCCGGTCGATCCCGGCAATTTGCTGCTGATCGCGCGGGCCGGCGGGGTGCCGGTGCTGGGCGCACCTGGCTGCGCACGCTCGCCGGTCGAGAACGGTTTCGACTGGGTGCTGATGCGGCTGCTCGCCGGCATCAAGGTGACGCGGTCCGAGTTGATGGGCATGGGCGTCGGCGGCCTCCTGATGGAGATCGTCACGCGGCCGCAGCCGCGCGCAGAACCCGCGATCGAGGGCAACAGCCAGATCGCGGCCATCGTGCTCGCGGCGGGCCGCTCGACCCGGATGGGCGGACCGAACAAGCTGCTCGCCGAGCTCGACGGCAAGAAGCTGGTGCGGATCGCGACCGAGCAGGCGCTGGCCTCCAAGGCCTCCGAGGTGATCGTCGTCACCGGGCATCAGACAGAGCTGGTCGAGCAGGCGCTGCAAGGCTTGAAGGTGAAGTTCGTCCGCAACCCGGATTTCGCCGGCGGCATCGCGAGCTCGGTCAAGGCCGGCATCGCGGCCGTGCCGGAAAGTTGCGACGGCGCCGTGGTCTGTTTGGGCGACATGCCGCTGATCGATGCCGGCCTGATCGACCGTCTCATCGACGGCTTTGCGCCGGACCGCGGCAACCTCATCGTCGTGCCCGTCAGTGACGGGCGCCGCGGCAATCCCGTGCTGTGGTCGCGCCGCTTCTTTAAGGAGCTGATGACGCTCGACGGCGACGTCGGCGCGCGCCATCTGATCGCCAAGCACACCGAAGCGGTGGCCGAAGTCCCCGTGGATGGCGAGAGCGCCTTCCTCGACATCGACACGCCGCAGGCGCTGGAAGCGGCACGACGCGGATGACGGTGCCGTAGGGTGGGCAAAGCGACTTGTCCGCCGTAGCTCGTAGAGCGAAGGCGGAAGCGTGCCCACCAATTTTGAATGATGGTGTGGATGGATGGTGGGCACGGCGCTTTGCGCCTTTGCCCACCCTACGGCACTCTCATTCGTTCGATTTCACCCCTCGTTCACCATCTGGAAACGTCCACCGCCTAGAGTCCTCTCCACCTGCCTTGGGGGGAGGGGTTTTTCCATGGCTTCGAATGTCGTCGCGCGCCGTTGCGCGATGTTTTTCTTTGCGCTGTCGGTTTGTGTCGCCGGCGCTCGCTACATCACGGATGCGCACGCTGCCGGTGCGTTTGCGGTCGGCAAGTGCGGGGCCTATGGCCAGGCTTTTGATTACGGCGCCGAGCGCGAGGCGCGTGCCGCGGCACAGAAGCAGTGCAAGGGCGACTGCACGACCGTGACCATGAAGCGTGCCTGCGCGGCGATGTCGGTCGATATGGCCAACCCGTGCGGCGCGTATGGCTATGCCGTCAAGCCGAAGATCTCGGCCTCGCTCAATGCCGCCACGCGCGAATGCTACAAATACGGCGGCAAGGAATGCGTGATCCGCGCCTGGGCCTGCGACGCCAAGGGATAATCCTCCTGCTGCCATTGACGATGCAACGGGTACCGCGCGATGCGCGGACCGGAGCATTGCGTCAGGAATGACATTCGGGACAGTCCGGCCATGACGATGCCGAGACTTCGACACTCCAAATACGGCCGCCTCACCCCGGCGGCATGCCTGCAAACTTCGGCAGGTCGGGATCGAGACGATCCCAATCATGTCCACGTGCTGCGTAGGTCACCACCTGCGGCTTGTAGCGGGCGGGCTCGTCGAGGCTTGCGGCGCGGATGGTGAAGATGTCGGGCATTGCGGCGAAGGTCATGTAGACCGGCAAGCCGCACTGCGTGCAGAAACCGCGCGTCTTCACGTTGCCGCTGTCGCCGACCATGTCCCAGTGCTTCGCCTCGCCCGTCACCGTGACGCCGGCACGCGCGAAGGTCATGTACGAGCCGTGACCGCCGCCGCTTTCGCGCTGGCAATCCCGGCACTGGCAGTGATTGCTGAACAGCGGCTCACCGAGAATCGAATAGCGGATCGCGCCGCAGGCGCAGCCGCCGGTAAAAGGCCTGGTCATCGAAATATCTCCCACTCACTTCTCGCCACTGATCTCGTCGAGCTGGCGGACAACCTTCTTCCAGCCGCCGCTCATGACCGTGTAGGCCGACTCGTTCCTGGGCATGACGAAGCCCGCATGCACCAGGCGGATCCGCGTGCCGGCTTCGACCGGGGTGAGGGACCACGTCACGACGGTATCGAGCGGCGCGCCGTAGCCGGTGTTGCGTTCGTCGCCGCCCTTCCAGGCATAGACGAGGCGCCGGTTGGGTATCACTTCGAGAACCCGGCAATGGATGACGCCATCCCACTTGCCGCCCGGCGTGGTCTGGAAGGTGAAGGCCTTGCCTTCGACGGCTTCGAAGCCGGTCGGCTGCATCAGCCAGCGCGCGATCAACTGGGCGCTGGTCAGCGTCTTCCAGATCGTCTCGGGCGCGTGAGGGAAGACCTCCTCCAAAACAATGTCTTGGACGATGTCTTTTGTTTCGGCTCTGAACTCGGCTGCACTCACGGATCGATCTCCTTCAAGAGGTCACGCAGATTCTGGAAGCGCTCGCGCCAGAACACGCCGTAATGGTCCATCCAGGTGACCAGCGGCTCGAGTCCTTGCGGCGCGGCGCGGTAATAGACGTTGCGGCCCTCGGCGCGCTCGGCGACGAGGCCGGCCTGCTTCAGCGACTTCAGATGCTGTGAGATCGCGCCCTGCGTCACGCCGCTGCCGCGGGTGAGCTCGGCGACGCTGATCTCCTTGCTCTCGAACACGCGCTCGAACACGGCACGGCGGGTCGGATCGGCGAGGGCGCGCATCACGGTCGTGACGGGATTTGGGGCGGCTTCGATCATGGATATTCGATTAGCATGTGCTAATGCATTAGTCAATGCTAATTTGTTGGCTTGCATAAGGTCGGATCGCTGTCTTGACTATGACTGACCGGTCAGTCATAAATAGGGAATGACAAAGAAGCCAACCAAAGCAGCCACGCCAACCGCAGCTCGCGCCGATGCGAAGGGCCGTGCGCCCGCCGACGCTGCGCCCGCTTCGAATCGTGCCACGCGTGCGGCCGAGCGTCGGTCGGCCATCGTGGAAGCGGCGATGGAGGAGTTCATCGCGCGTGGCTTTGCGGCGACGCGGCTCGACGACATCGCCAAGCGGGCGGGTGTCGCAAAGGGCACGATCTACCTGCACTTCAAGGACAAGGAATCGATGTTCGAGGAGCTGGTGCGCACTGTGATCGTGCCGGTGGTAGCGAAGCTGAATGCGCTGCCGCCGCCGACGGGCTCGGTGCGCGATCTCGTCGAGGCCTTTGCCGGTAACTTCCTCAAGGAGGTCATCGGCACGAGGCGCGGCGATCTCGTGCGATTGATCGTGGCGGAAGGGCCGCGCTTTCCGTCCGTCGCCGATTTCTACTATCGCGAGGTCGTCTCGCGCGGGATCGCCGGCATGCGCGCGCTGATCGAGCTCGGCATTGCCCGCGGCGAGATCCGCGAGAAGAACCTCGCGCGCTATCCGCAGATCCTGGTCGCCCCCGCGATGATCGCGGTGATCTGGCAGAGCCTGTTTGCGCGGCACGCGCCGCTCGACGCCCAGGACATGCTGCGCGTCCATCTCGATTTGATTTTTGGCGAACGGAGGACGACATGAAGTCGTCACGAGCAATTTCTGTGCTTGCATTGGCCGCCGTGCTGGCAACCGTCCTTGCCGGTTGCAAGGACAAGCGCGATCCTGGATTTCAGGGTTGGGTCGAGGCCGACATGATCTTCGTCAGCCCGGACGAAGCGGGCCGGGTGACGAAGCTCAATGTGCGCGAGGGCGACGAGGTGAAGGTCGGCGATGCCCTCTATTCCGTCGACGACGATCTTCAGCTTGCCGACCTCAACCAGAACAAGGCGACACTGGCCAATGCGCAGCAGACCTATGATCGCGCGGCCTCGCTGAACAAGACCGGCTCCGGTACGCAGGCCAATCTCGATTCCGCCGTGTCGTCCTTGCGTGTCGCCGAAGCGCGGGTCGTGACGTCGGAGACGCGAATGGCGCGGCGCAGGGGCTTTGCGCCCGTTGCCGGCACCATCCAGCAGATCTACTTCCGCGAGGGCGAAATGGTGGCGGCGCAGCGGCCGGTGCTCTCGATCATGCCGCCCGGCAACATGAAGCTGCGCTTCTTCGTGCCCGAGACCGAGTTGCCGAAGCTTGCGATCGGCGACACGGTGCGCATCTCTTGCGACAATTGCGCGGCGGATCTCACCGCAAAGATCTATTTCATCGCGACCTCGGCCGAATACACCCCGCCTGTCATCTACAGCCTCGATGAGCGCAACAAGCTGGTCTATTTGATCCAGGCGCGGCCCTCGCGGCCCGATGCCCTGCGGGTCGGACAGCCGATCGACGTCTATCTCCATCCAAAAACGCCGGTGGCGGACAAGCGATGAGCGGCGGCAACGGCAACGGCATCGCGATCGACGTCAAGGGCCTGACCAAGTCGTTTGGCGGCCGCGAGGTCGTGCACGATCTGTCGATGCAGGTGAAGCGCGGCTCGATCTATGGCTTCCTCGGGCCGAACGGCTCGGGCAAGACCACCACCATCCGCATCCTCTGCGGCCTGCTCACGCCCGACAGCGGCGAGGGTACCTGTCTCGGCTACGACATCCGGCGCGATGCCGAAAAGATCAAGCGCCAGGTCGGCTACATGACCCAGCGCTTCAGCCTGTACCAGGACCTCTCGGTGCGCGAGAATCTCGAATTCGTCGCGCGGCTCTATGGGCTCGCCGATGCACGCGGCGCCGCGCGCGACATGATCAAGCGGCTCGGACTGTCGGGGCGCGAGGAGCAGCTCGCGGGCGAGCTCTCCGGCGGCTGGAAGCAGCGGCTCGCGCTCGGGGCCTGCACGCTGCCCAGTCCGAAACTGCTGCTGCTGGACGAGCCGACCGCCGGCGTCGATCCCAAGGCGCGGCGCGATTTCTGGAACGAGATCCATGCGCTCGCGGCCGACGGCCTCACCGTCCTGGTCTCGACCCACTACATGGACGAGGCCGAGCGCTGCCACGAGATCGCCTACATCGCCTACGGCCATCTGCTGGCGCACGGCACGGTGGAGGAGGTGATCGCGAAGTCCGCCCTGACGACCTACACCGTGACGGGCGAGGAGCTCAACGGGCTCACGGCCGCGCTCACCGGCAAGCCCGGCGTGGACATGGTGGCGCCGTTCGGCACTTCGCTGCACGTTTCCGGGCGCGACGTGGCCGCGCTCGAGGCTAGCATCGCGCCGTGGCGCGAGAAGGGCGGCCTGCACTGGCACAAATCATCGCCCTCGCTCGAAGACGTGTTCATCGAATTGATGAGCCGTTCCAAGGACAATTTCCAATGAGCGCCGCCGATCACCCCGCACCCGCGCACGAGATCCGCGAGCGCTTCGGCTTCTGGAAGCGCTCCTATGCGATGCTGGTCAAGGAGTTCATCCAGCTCAAGCGCGACCGCGTCTCGTTCGCGATGATAGTGATGCTGCCGGTGATGCAGCTTCTGCTGTTCGGTTATGCCATCAACACCACGCCGCACCATCTGCCGAGCGCGGTGCTGCTCCAGGAGGATTCGGATCTTGCCCGCTCGGTGTTGAAGGCGCTGGAGAACACCGCCTATTTCCGCTTCATCTACGAGGTGCACGACGTCGACGATTTCGACAACCTGCTGAAATCGGGCAAGGTGCTGTTCGGCGTCGAGATTCCGCGCGGCTTCGAGCGGGCGGTGCGGCGCGGCGACAGGCCGGCGCTGCTGGTTGCGGCCGACGCCACCGATCCCGTTGCGGCCAGCGCCGCGCTCGGCTCGCTCGGCATGGTCGTGCAGACCGCGCTTGCGCACGATCTCTATATCGGCAATCCGCCCGAGATGCCGTTCGAGATCCGCGCGCATGCGCGCTACAATCCGGCCGCGTCGTCCAGCCTCAATATCGTGCCGGGCCTCGTCGGCACCATCCTCACCATGACCATGCTGATCTTCACCGCGCTCTCGGTCACCCGTGAGGTGGAGCGGGGCACCATGGAGAGCCTGCTGTCGATGCCGATCAAGCCGGTCGAGGTGATGTTCGGCAAGATCGTTCCTTATGTGCTGGTTGGCTTCCTTCAGGCCTTCCTCATCATCGGCATCGGCGTCGGCTTGTTCGGCGTGCCCTTGCTCGGCAATCTGTTCCTGCTTGCGCTGCTGTCGACCTTGTTCATCGCTACAAATCTGTCGATTGGCTACACCATCTCGACCGTGGTGCAGAACCAGCTCCAGGCCATGCAGATGGCCATGATGTTCTTCCTGCCGAGCATTCTGCTCTCCGGATTCATGTTCCCGTTCGCCGGCATGCCGGTCTGGGCGCAATATCTCGGTGAATGCCTGCCGCTGACCCACTACTTGCGGATCGTCCGCGCCATCATGCTGAAGGGCGCGACCATGCAGAATTTGCGCTTCGATGCGCTGGCGCTGGCGATCCTGATGCTGGTCGCCATGACCATCGCGGTGACGCGCTTCCGCCGCACGCTGGATTGAGGCACAATGCCCCTGAATCGAGGGGAGAAATGGTCAGGTTTGCCAGCAGGAAGACCCGGCAGCATGCCGTGATGTCGGAGGAGTTCGAGCGCGAGCTGACGCGAGAAGTGCTGCGCACCGAGCTGTTGCGGGTGAGGGCGCTGATCACGACGGGCTGCGTCATGATCCTGTTCCTCACCGCAACCTACCTGATCGACCCTGCCATCGTGAACCGGGTCTGGCGCGGGACGGAGGGCTTGGTCCGCGAATACATGCTCTTGGGGGGCTTCATCCTCTTCGAGGTCTGGGTCCACAGCCAGATCAGGCGTAACCTCAAGCTCGATCGCGACCTGCCGGTGATCAGGCGCTATATCGGCGCTCTCATCGAAACGTCGCTGCCGACGATCATCCTGATTCTCCAGATTCGCAGCATGGGCGCTGGGCCCGCGCTCGGTTTCGTGCTGCCACTGGCCTATTTCATCTTCATCATTCTTTCGACGCTGCGGCTCGATTTCTGGCTGTCCACCTTCACGGGATTTGTGGCCGCAGCCGAACTCCTGGCCGTCGCGCTGTACTACAATTCGGCCAGCGAGGCTGGCGAACCGCTGATCTACTTTCACGCCGTGCGCAGCACCATCATCCTGATCTGCGGCGTGCTCGCCGGCTCCGTCGGCGCGCGGCTGCGGCGGCAATTTGCCGCGAGCATCGCGGCCGCCACCGCGCGTGATCGCGTCACCAACCTGTTCGGCCAGCACGTCTCGCCGCAGGTGGTGGAACGGCTGATGGCGGCGGGGCCCAGCGCGGGCGGCGACCTTCGCCGCGTCGCGGTGATGTTCGTCGATTTCCGCGGCTTCACCGCCAGCGCGCGGTTGCGCACCCCGCAGGAGGTGGTTGACCGGCTCGACGGTGCGTTCGCCGTGCTGGTCGACATCCTCGATCGTCAGGGCGGCATCGTGAACAAGTTTTTGGGCGATGGCTTCCTCGCCCTGTTCGGGGCGCCGCTGGAGGCCTCCGACGCCGCGCACCGCGCGGTTGCCGCAGGCCGCGAGATGCTGGCCGCGATGGACCGCATCAACGCGCAAACGAGCTGGCCGCTGCGGATCGGCATCGGCATCCATTTCGGCGAGGTCGTTGCCGGCAATATCGGCTCGCCTCGGCGCAAGGAGTACACGGTGATCGGCGACACCGTGAATTTCGCCTCGCGGCTGGAGGCACTCAACAAGGAGTTCGGCTCGCACCTGCTGATCTCCGCGTCCGTCCGCGAGGCGCTCGGCGACGACGGTGAGGACGCCGTCGCACTCGGCGAGGTCGCGATTCGCGGCTACGAGCACAAGGTGGCGGTGTTTCAACTGGGGTGAGGGTGCTCGCGTTTCGTTGAAGGCGCGTGATGAAATATCTCACTGCGATTTCCGCTCATGTTGTCAGGACGCCGAAACCTCTCGGCTTCCGTTTGCCACGCGGAGAGAACCCATGACCCGATTGACCCTTGTCTCGGCCGCCCTGATCGCCGCCGCCGTCTATCAAACCCAGGCCGCAGCCGCCCGCGACGTCGCCCCGCGGCGCGCCTCGCCTCAGGCGGCCGCGGATTGCGTAAGGGCTCCGGCACAGGGCGCGTTTGCCTCTGCGCCCTACAAGCAGCCTCCCTGCACGCCGAGGGCAGCGAACTAACGCGCAAGGCGAGGTCGGGTTGGCAACGTCCGCCGGCCCGACCTCGCGTCGCCGGCCTCGCAATTGCGGTACCTTGGTAGTTCTTGACTCCTATCTCATCTAGTCATCTATATGACTATATGAATGCAGCTCCGCACGACGACCGCCTGCCACGCTACCAGCGCCTGCGCGACGACCTCGCCGCGCGGATCAACCGCAATGAATGGCGGCCGGGCGAGCCGATCCCGTCGGAGGCCGAGCTCGCGGCGCATTACGGCGTCGCCATCGGCACCGTGCGCAAAGCGATCGATCAGCTCGTTGCCGATACCGTGCTGGAGCGCCAGCAGGGCCGCGGCACCTTCGTGCGCCGGGCGCGCTTCAACTCCTCGCTATTCCGCTTCTTCCGATTCCAGTCCGAGAGCGGCGAGCGGCGCGTGCCGAAGAGCCGCATCATCCGGCGCAAGAGCGTTTTGGCGAATTCGGCGGTTGCGTCGGCGCTGCGCATCCCTGTCGGCGAGCCCGTGATCAGCCTGTCGCGTCTGCGCCTGATCGACGATGTACCGCTGCTCGCCGAGGAGATCTGGCTCCAGCAATCGCGCTTCGCGCCGATCCTGGAGATCGACACCGCCGAATTCGGCGACCTGCTTTATCCGCTCTACGAGGAGCGTTGCGGGGAGGTGGTGGTGTCGGCCGAGGAAATTCTGACGGTCGAAATGGCCAACGAGATGCAGGCGCGGCTGCTGCGCCTCGAAGCGCACGCACCATTGATCGTGATCGAGCGCCTCGCGCTCGATCTGGAGCGGCGGCCGATCGAATGGCGCAGGTCGCGGGGGCCGGCCGACCGGTTCCGCTACCACGCCGAGATCAGGTGAGAGCGACCTTTCAACGACATCAAGCAATAACGAATTCAAGGGAGAAACAATGTCAAACTGGTACAGCGAAAGCTCGCCGCTGGAGCGGCGCACGTTCTGGGCAAGCTTTGGCGGCTGGGCGCTGGATGCGCTCGACGTCCAGATGTTCGGCCTTGCCATTCCCGCGCTGATCGCCGCCTTCGGCATCAGCAAGGCCGATGCGGGCCTGCTCGGCTCGGTCACGCTGTTCTTCGGCGCGTTCGGCGGCTGGCTCGGCGGCGCGCTCGGCGACCGTTTTGGCCGCGTCAAGGCGCTTCAGATTACCGTTGCGACCTTTGCGCTCGCGACCTTCGCCTGCGCGTTCGCGATGACTTACAACCAGCTCCTGATCCTGAAGGCGATTCAGGGCCTCGGCTTCGGCGCCGAATGGGCTTGCGGCGCGGTGCTGATGGCCGAGATCATTCGCCCCGAGCATCGCGGCAAGGCGCTGGGCTCGGTGCAGAGCGCCTGGGCCGTGGGGTGGGGCGCAGCTGTGCTGCTCTCGGCCCTCGTGTTCACTTATGCACCCGCCGACATCGCCTGGCGGCTGCTGTTTGCGCTGGGGCTGTTGCCCGCGCTCCTCATCATCTTCATCCGCCGCGGCTTGAAGGAGCCGCCGCGCGCGGTCGCAGCCGACAAGACGCCATTCTTCGCCACGCTCTCGGGCATCTTCCATCGCGACGTGTTGCGCTCGACGCTGATCGGAGGCCTGTTTGGCATCGGCGCCCACGGCGGTTACGCGGCCCTGACCACGTTCCTGCCGACATATTTGCGCGAAGTGCGGCATCTGTCGGTGCTGGGCTCCAGCGGCTATCTCGCAGTCATCATCGTTGCCTTCTTCTGCGGCTGCATCGCGAGCGGCATCATCAGCGACCGCATCGGCCGCAGGGCCAATGTCACCTTCTTCGCCAGCGCCTGCATCGTCACCGTGCTGATCTACATCTTCGCGCCGCTGACCAACGGCGAGATGCTGGTGCTCGGCTTTCCGCTCGGCTTCTTCTCGGCCGGCATTCCCGCCAGCATGGCGGCGCTGTTCAGCGAGCTCTATCCGGCCGGCGTGCGCGGCACCGGTGTCGGCTTCTGCTACAATTTCGGCCGCATCGTCTCCGCCGCGTTCCCCTTCCTCGTGGGCTATCTCAGCGACCATATCGGGCTCGGACCGGCGATCGGCGTCGATGCGGCCTTCGCCTATTCGCTGGTGCTGATCGCGGTGGTGCTGCTGCCCGAAACCCGCGGCAAGGTTTTCGAACAAGCCGCGGCGACGCGCGCCTGACGCCGGATGGGGAGCAGTCACCATGATATCCCGCGAGCGTGGCCTGACGCGCCGCCAATTCGGCACAGGCCTTGTATCCCTCGTGTCGGCCACGGCCGTCGCGAGCCGAGCGAAGAGTGAGACGAGCTTGCCGACAATCGATACCCATGCCCATGTCTTCCACCGCGGCCTCAAGCTCGCGCCCGGCCGGCGCTATGCCCCCGATTACGATGCGCCGCTGGCGCTCTATCTGGAGCAGCTCGACCGCAATGGCATGAGCAATGGCGTGCTGGTGCAGCCGAGCTTTCTCGGCACCGACAATTCCTATCTGGTCGAGAGCCTGAAGACTTCCGGCGGACGCCTGCGTGGCATCGCGGTGGTCGATCCGTCCGTGACCGCGGACGAACTGCGCGCGCTTGATCGCGCCGGCGTCGTCGGTCTCCGCCTCAATCTCGTCGGCCAGTCCTTGCCCGATCTCGCTGCCGGCGAATGGAAGGCGCTGCTCGGAAACGTGAAATCGATGGGCTGGCAAGTCGAGCTCCAGCGCAACGCGTCCGATCTCGCACTGCTGGCGCCGCAGCTGCTCGACCATGGCGTCCCCGTCGTGCTCGATCACTATGCGCTGCCGGATCCGAAACTCGGTGTCGCCGATCCCGGCTTCCAGTCGGTGCTGAAGCTCGGCGCGACGCGAAATGTCTGGGTCAAGACCTCGGCGCCGTATCGCAACGGTGCGAGCGGCGAGAGTTTTGCGAAGGAGGCCTATCCGCTGCTGCGCAAGGCCTACGGCCTGGATCGATTGCTGTGGGGCAGCGACTGGCCGCACACGCAGTTCGAGGCGTCGCAGACTTACGCGAAAAACAGGCAGTTTCTCGATGCGCTGATCGTCGATGACGGCGAGCGCGCGCGGGTGCTCGCATCGCCGCATCAGCTGTTCCGCTTCTGATTCTCCCTTTTGATCTCCTCGCGCGATTGCTCCGAATGCTCCGAATTTTGGGGCATGACGAGCGATGTCGCCGGCCTGTAGACTGCCGGCGATGCGGCCGGTTGAGGCCGCGATTTTCATGAGGAAGTGAAGATGCAGCGCCGCTACATCACCGCCGACGTGTTCACCGACCGCGCCTTCGGCGGCAACCAGCTCGCCGTGGTGCTCGATGCAGGCGGGCTCACGACGCAGCAGATGCAGGCGATCGCGACCGAGTTCAACTATTCCGAGACGACCTTCGTGCTGCCGCCGCGCGACAAGGCCAATGACGCCGAGGTGCGCATCTTCACGCCGGTGCTGGAGATTGCCTTTGCCGGCCATCCCAATGTCGGCACCGCCTTCGTGCTGGCCTCGATGGCAAAAGAGCTGAAGCCGCGCCTGCTGCTTGAGGAGAAGGCCGGGCTCGTGCCGGTCGAGATCGTGAGAGAGCAGGGCCGGGTGGTCAGAACCGAGCTCACCGCGCCCCAGCCTTTGGCGCGGCTGTCGCAATTGTCTGCCGCTGAAGCTGCAAGCTGCGTCTCGCTCGGTGCGGATGACATCAAGGTCGACAGCCACGCGCCGCAGATCGTCAGCGTCGGAAATGCGTTTCTGGTGATGGAGCTGCATTCGCGCGAGGCGCTCAAGCGCGCCCGGCCCGATGCGGCGGCCTACGGCAAGGTCTTGCCGCGGGACGGCGCCCGCTCGGTCTGGTTCTACACCCGCGATGTGCCGCCAGCGGAGACGCCTTGCGATCGGCAGGCGCGGATGTTCATGCGCGGCGCCAGCGGCCTCGTTGAGGATCCCGCCACCGGCAGCGCGACGGTCGCCGCGGCCGCGCTGTTTGCCGATCTCGATCCCACGCGCGATGGCGAGTTGAAGCTCACCGTCGGCCAGGGCTTTGACATGGGACGGCCAAGCATCCTCCGGACGCGCGTGCGCAAGCAGGATGGTAAGATCACGTCCGCTCATGTCGGCGGCAGCTGCGTGCAGATGATGGAAGGGACGTTTCGGCTGACGGGCGAGGGGTGAACTCTCTCCACGCGCCAAGACGAGCTCGCGCCAGATCCGTCATCCTGAGGTGCGAGCCCTTGCGAGCCTCGAAGGATGCACGGCCGAGATGCTACATCGGGGCACGCCGTCGTCCTTCGAGGGCCGCTGAAGAAGCGGCTACCTCAGGATGACGGCTACGGTTAAAGTCGTGCTCCCCGCCCGAAGGCCGCTACACCTGTCGTCCGGCCAAATTCCTCACCGCCACGCCATCGCGCTCCTCGATGATCTCCGCGATCATCTGGCGGTGGCAATGGGTGTGATCGCGCTCGTAGCAGAGCAGGCAGACCGGTCCGGCCTTCATCACCAGCGCCGAGAGCTCGTCCATCTCTTCCCGGGCCTGCGGCGTCTTCAGGTGCTTTGAATAGATCTTCTCCAGCACTTCGTATTGGCCGCTGCGCGCGGCGAGGCGGCCTTCCTTCGGCGTGCCGAGCGCGGCGAGATGAACATAGGCGATCCCGCGCTCGTCGAGGCCCGCGGACAGCTGCTTCTTCGAAAAGCCGGGCCGGCGCGAAGAGGTCACCGCGCGCACGTCGACCACGAGCTTGACGCCGGCCTCTACCAGCTCGTCGAGCACCGCCTTGGGCGGCGTCTGTTCATAACCGATGGTGAAGAGCTTTTTCGCCTTTGCCATGAACCATCCTCAGCTCACCCGTGCGATCAGTTCCATGGCGCCGGCCGGTGCGCGCACCTTGCCCTCGTGGATGACATAGGCGAATACGTCGCGCGGCTCTTTCTTCGGCTTGGCCTCGTTGACCTTCGGCAGATCGTCGGGTTCGCTCCCCTCGGCCCAGTCCTGAAAGCGCTTGGCCCAGGCATCGAGCTGCTTCGGCGGATAGCAGGTCTTGATCTCGTCGTTGCCCTTCTGGAGCCGTGCATAGACGAAATCGCCGGCGACGTCGGCGATCGCCGGATATTTGCCGTGCTCGGCGAACACGACAGGCGTCTCGAACTCGCGGATCAGCGCGACGAAGTCCGGCGCGCAAAAACTGTCGTGGCGGACCTCGACGACATGGCGCAGCGCGCGCCCCTCGAGCTTGCGCGGCAGCAGCTCCAGGAACTTGCCGAAATCGGCGCCGTCGAACTTTTTCGTCGGCGCGAACTGCCACAGCACCGGTCCGAGATGGTCGCCGAGTTCCAGCACGCCGGAATCATAGAACCGCTTGATGGAATCGCCGGCCTCGGCGAGCACGCGGCGGTTGGTGGCGAAGCGGGGTCCCTTCACCGAGAACACGAAACCATC
This sequence comes from Bradyrhizobium sp. S3.7.6, assembly GCF_054061875.1. NCBI lineage: Bacteria > Pseudomonadati > Pseudomonadota > Alphaproteobacteria > Hyphomicrobiales > Nitrobacteraceae > Bradyrhizobium > Bradyrhizobium sp. S3.7.6. The sequence continues at coordinate 3,900,068 of NZ_JBSSEQ010000001.1, forward strand.
GGGCACTTCGCTGGCCCATTTGCGAAAGCTCTCCGGCTTCTGCGAGCCGTAATAGGTGCCGTTGATCTCGATCGAGGTCAGCTTCGAGGCGGCATAGGACAGCTCCTTGGCCTGCGTGAGCTTCTCCGGGTAGAACACGCCGCGCCAGGGCTCGAAGGTCCAGCCGCCGACGCCGATGAAGATGTTGCCGGATTTTTTGGACGCGGTTTTTGCTTTGGCCACGGGAGGGTCTCGCATCGACGGGGAGGGACCTCATCCTAATCAAACCAGATGTGATTGGCCAGTTGCGCCGTCCCGTCTAAGGTCGCAACGGGACCCGCGCAAAAGGAGAACAAGAATGCGGATGCTGATGGTGGGAGCGGCGCTCGTCATGATGACATCTGCTGCCATGACGTTTGGTGCCATGGCCGACGATGACGACGATGCCAAGGGTGCGCAGAAGCTCGCCATGCAGGGCCGAGACGATTACTGGCATTGCCTGGCGCGGGAATATTCGCGCGACTCCAATCAGGGAATGTCGGAACAGGATTTCGGCCGCTCGGTCGCGGGCGCCTGTCCGTCGGAGCGGCAATATTACCGGGTGGCGTTGCTCGACTATCTCACCACGCAATATCCGAACATCGATGCCGGCGCCCATCTCGCCACCGCGAACAGGGCGGTCGAGTCGGCGCAGAAGGACATCGTGACGGCCTTCGTCAAGCACAGGCCGCCCGCAAAGTAGGGCAGTGGCGAATGGCCAATCGCGAAGAGGGCACGTAAGCCGGCGCTCTTCATTCGCGACGAGCCATTCGCTACTCGCCCCTCCGCGGGGGGCTCTTCCAGCTCCGCGCGCATCCATGGTATCACTGGAGGCATCTGGAACAGGGATGGGCTTCCATGTCGTCTGAGTCGGTGGGTGGCATTCTGGGCGCGATCGTCGCCGCGGTCGTGCTTGCGGTCGCCGTCGTATTGGGGCCGATCGGCCAGTACGGCAAGCCGCCCAGGCCGGCAAAGGCCGAGCCGGCTTCGGCCGCAGCACCCGCTGTCCCGGCCGCCCCCGTGCCGCGTGGGCCGGTGATCAAGGAAGTCCCGAACTAGCAAGGGTCTGAAAAAGGGCCGCTATGCCCCCTTGCAAAGCGGTTTTACCGTTCCTATCTAGTCTGTAACGGCGACGTTGAGCGAAACCTCCGGCGCTGGAACGACCTTGGAATAGCTTGGGCTTGCGCCGGATGTACGCGCGGTCCGCCGTTCCGGGGTCGTTGGCATTTTTGGGCCCTTTTTGGGCCTTTCCCCACAGACCCCAGCTCGGTAGATCTTGGCAGCGCAACGTCTTGGCAGCGCAGGACGCGGCGGATATACGCTGCCGTCATGAATGAAGCGATCAGACCGGGCTCCGGCACTCCCCCGCAGGCTCAAGAGGCGCCGGAACTGTCGGTCATCGTCCCGACGTTCAACGAGCGCGACAACGTCACGGTGCTGTACCGGCGGCTGGAGGCGACGCTCGCCAACGTCGCCTGGGAAGTCGTGTTCGTCGACGATAATTCGCCTGACGGCACTTGGGACGTCGTGCGCGCGCTGGCGCAGCGCGACAACCGCGTGCGCTGCGTTCGCCGCATCGGCCGCCGTGGCCTGTCGGGCGCTTGCATCGAGGGCATCCTGGCCTCCAGCGCGCCCTATGTGGCCGTGATCGATGCCGACCTCCAGCACGACGAGACGCAACTGCCGAAGATGCTGTTGCTGCTCGCAAGCGACCAGGCCGATCTCGTCGTCGGCAGCCGGTACATCGAGGGCTACAAGAGCGAAGGCTTCAACAAGCAGCGCGCCGGCGCCAGCGCGCTTGCGACCGAACTCGCCAGGAAGGCGTTGCGGGTCGAGATCGCCGATCCCATGAGCGGCTTCTTCATGGTTCGGCGCGACCGTTTCGAGGAGTTGGCGCCGAAGCTGTCGGTGCACGGCTTCAAGATCCTGCTCGACCTCGTCGCGAGCGCGAACGGTAGCTTGCGAGCCGTTGAAATTCCCTACACGTTCGGCGAGCGCCAGCACGGCGAGAGCAAGCTCGATTCCATGGTCGCGCTGGATTTTCTCGGCCTGGTGCTGGCCAAATTCACCAACGATGCTGTCTCGCTGCGCTTCATCCTGTTCGCGATGGTCGGCGGCATCGGCCTCGTGGTGCATCTGACCACGCTGTTCATCGCCCTTCAGCTATTCAAGGCGCCGTTCGCGGAGGCGCAGGCCGCGGGCGCCGTCGTCGCCATGACCAGCAACTTCGTCCTCAACAACTTCCTCACCTACCGCGACCAGCGGCTGAAGGGCTTTGCGCTGCTGCGCGGCCTGATCGCCTTCTACATCGTGTGCAGCGTGGGCCTGCTCGCCAATGTCGGCGTCGCCTTCTCGGTCTACGACCAGGAGCCGATCTGGTGGCTGGCCGGCATGGCCGGCGCGCTGATGGGCGTGGTGTGGAACTACGCGATGTCCGGACTGTTCGTCTGGCGCAAGAAATAGCTCGACATGGGCGGGGCTGACGCGCGGATTGTCCGCAATACCGCGCTGGTGATCGTTGCGCTGGTCGGCTTGCGGCTGGTTGCGGCCGCGTTCACGCCGATCACCTTCGACGAAGCCTATTACTGGATGTGGTCGAAGAACCTCGCCGGGGGGTATTACGACCACCCGCCGATGGTCGCCTATGTGATCCGCGCCGGCACCATGATCGCCGGCGACACCGAGCTCGGCGTCCGCGTGTTCTCGATCCTGCTCGCACTGCCGATGAGCTATGCGATCTACCGCTCCGCCGCCATCCTGTTCGGCGGCGTGCGGGTGGCAGCGACCAGCGCCATCCTGCTCAACGTGACGATGATGGCCTCGGTCGGCACGCTGATCGTCACGCCGGATGCGCCGCTGCTGGTTGCCTCCAGCTTCGTGCTGTTCTTCCTCGCCAAGGTGCTGGAGACCGGCCGCGGCGTCTGGTGGCTCGCCGTCGGCGCGGCGGTCGGCGCGGCGCTGCTGTCGAAATACACCGCGATGTTCTTTGGCGCTGCGATCCTGATCTGGCTCGCGGCCGTGCCGAAACTGCGGCGCTGGTTCCTCTCGCCCTGGCCCTATCTCGGCGGTCTCGTTGCGTTCGCGCTGTTCTCACCGGTGATCCTGTGGAATGCGGATCATCAATGGGTCTCGTTCGTAAAGCAGCTCGGCCGCGCGAAGATCGAGGACTTCCGTCCCGTCTTCATCGCCGAGCTGATCCCGACCCAGATCGCCTTCGCAACGCCGCTGGTCTTCATCCTCGGCGCGATGGGCCTGCACGCGCTGACCTGGCGCCGGGCCGGCGCGCTGGCCTCGCGTTTGCTGATCAAGACGCTGTTCTGGACCATCGTTGTCTATTTCGTCTGGCATTCGCTGCATGCCCGCGTCGAGGCCAACTGGTTCGCGCCGGTCTATCCGCCCTTCATCGTTGCCGCGGCCGCCGCCGCCAATCTCGTGCCGTGGCAACCACGCGCGCGCCGCTTGGTGGATTTCTGCCTGCGCTGGGCCGCGCCCGTGGGCATCGTGATGTTTGCCGCGCTGATCGTGCAGGCCAACACCGGTTGGCTGTCGGGCTATCGCCGCGACGCGACGGTGCGCAGCGTCGGCGTCGGCTGGCGCGAGCTCGCCGCCGAGATCGAAGCGGCGCGCGTGCGCAGTGGCGCGACCTGCGTGCTCGCGCAGGACTACGGCACCACGGGCTGGCTCGCCTTTTACTTGCCGCGCGGCACCTGCGTGCTGCAGCAGAACCAGCGCATCCGCTGGGTCAACATGCCCGAGCCCGATCCAAAGCTGCTTGCCGGCAAGCTGATCTCTGTCGACGAGCTGCGCCCGGGCGGCCATACCGCCCTCGACGAGCTCTTCGCGAAGGTGACGCAAATTGCGCAATTGCAGCGCAAGCGCGGGCCGCTCGTGATCGAGACCTACGGCATTGATCTGCTCGAAGGCGCCAAGGGCGACGTGCTCGACCGCTCGCCGCCGCCGGAAGCGCGGTAGCTCTCGATCGTCGTCCCCGCGAATGCGGGGACCCATACCGCGTGGTCTGTCGATGAACGCAGGTGCCTGTACCGCGCGAAAAAGCCGCTCACTAGCAGCCTTCGCCAAACTTCTCCCTGTGGGTATGGGTCCCCGCGTTCGCGGGGACGACGGCGGAGTGTGTGGCGTGCCGCATCGGCTAGTCGATCATCTCGGCCCTGGCGGTGGCCTGGCTCGGCCCGTTCTGGTCGCGCCAGAACCAGACGGTCACGACGCCGGAGCGGCCGCGGACCTGCGTGAGCAGGGGGCCTGACAGAATGCCGTCGGGAGCGCCGTGGAAGTCGGCCGCATCAAGCAGCGTATCGGTCAGCGCGAGCCGCGCACAGTTCTGGGCGGCAACCTCCATCAAGCGGTTCGCGACGTTGACCGTGTCGCCCGTCGCCGTGATGTGCTGGTGGCTTTCGCCGAGGCGGGAGGCGATGATCGGGCCGAAATGCGCGCCGATCTTGAAACCGAGCTGGCCGCGGAGGGCAGGCGGCAGCGAAGCGATCCAGCGATCGACGCTGCGATACAGGTCGATCGAGCATTGCAGCGCGCGCGCCGCGTCGTCGGGCATCGCGTGTGGCAGTCCGAACAGGATCATGGCGCCGTCGCCGAGAAAGCCGGTGATCAGGCCGCCGCAATCGACTGCGGCCTTGTCGATCAGCGCGTGAAATGCCCTCAGCAGATGCTGCAGCTCGTCCGGATCGATCCGTTCGCTGAGCGTCGTGAAACCGGAGAGATCGATGAAGACGACGGCCGCATCCTGCCGGACCGGCCTGGACAGGAAATTCGGATCGCGCGTCAGCCATTCCTGCACGGCGGGCGCCTGGAATTGCGCCAGCGACCTGCTCTTGGCGGCAAAATATTGCGTGCGGCGGCCGCCGGCCCACAGCTGCACGCCGGCAAAGACCGCGACCGGCGGCACCGCGGCGGCAAGTGTCGTCGCGGCGTTCAGCCAAACGCCGTGCGTGAAGGCGAACAGATTGAGCCCGGCCCAGGCGATCATCACCGCGGCTGCCGCGATGATGCCGGGCGCGCTGCGCCGCCAGGCGAGCAGGCCGACCAGCAGCATCGGCAAAAGGATCGCGGTGAGCGCGTCGGCGATGTGGACCTTGCGGTCGCGCACGATGCCGTCACCGGAGACGAGATGGGTGATCGCGGTCGAGATCACCTCGACGCCGGGCATCAGGGAATCGAACGGTGTCGGATAGAAGTCGCCGCCGCCGGCGACCGCGGCGCCGATCACGACGATGCGGTTCTCGATCGCCGCGCGATTGAGCGTGCCGTCGAAGATGCTCTGCGCGCTGACGGTGCGGATGGTGCGGCGCGGGCCGTAATAGGTGATCGGCAGCGCGAAATCGCTGTCGGTCGAGACCGCGCGATCGCCGAGCATGAGATGATCCGGCGCGATCGTCAGCGGCTTGTCGAGCGCGCGCGCCGCGACGCGCAAGGGAAATGACAGCTCGACCTTGTCGCGGGTCCGGAACAGCATCGGCACCGAAAGTGGCGAGCCCGACTGCCCCGTCGCGACGTTGACGACTCCGACCTCGGCGTGATCGGCGAAGGCGGGCAGCGGCAGCAGGAAGCGCTCGGCCTGTGGCAGCGCGGCGAGGGGACCTTGGGTGCCCGGCTCCACGGTCTCGCTGGCGGTCGGGAAGATCGCCGCGGCGGCGAGCACCATGGGACCGGTGGCGAGCGTGTTGGCCAGCGTCGCGTCGCCGATCGCAGCGCTGCGGTCGACCAGCAGCAGGTCGATCGCGACGACCTTCGGCTTGAACTGCACGATGGTGTCGACGACGCGCGCGAGATCGGCGCGCGGCAGCGGATAGCTGCCGCCGCGTTTCACGACGGTGTCGTCGATTGCGACGATGGTGACGAGATCGGGCGGAGCCTGCACGCCGCGGACCTGGGTCCGCCAATCCGTCAGCGTCGCCTCGAGCCGATCAAGAAAGCGCAGATGACCGTTGGCGTGGCCGGCATAGATGCCGGCACCCCACAGCGCGGTGAGGACGAGTGCCACCAGAATCTGAACGCGTCTAGTCATTACGTAATGCAATCTTCTTTGTCGCCCGGGCGTTGCTGCGCGGGCCTTAATTGTCCAGGCCTTATTGACCCAGTCTTGCCATCAGCGCGTCGACGCGCGGCTGGCCCCAGGTCTTGACGGTCAACGAGCCCGTTGCCTCGACATCGACGCCTTGGCCCGGTCCGAGCACGACGCCGCGTCCACGAGCCCTGCGGCTCACACCGACACGGCCGTCAGCAACGAAGACCGCGGTCTTGGCCTCAGCGACATCGACGGCCCATTTGGTCCCGCGCACTGCGGCGATCGCCTGCGGCGTCAGCACCTTGAAGGGATTGCCGCCGGGCTTCTTGGGCACCTCGATCAGCAGCGCCTTGCTGCTCAACTCCACGGAGTCAATATGTCCGTCGCGGTTGGCGTCCTTAAGTTCAAATCTGGCGCCGTTTTCCGCAACGATGGTGATGCCGTTGTCGCAGCGCCAGACTTGCGTGCCCGCAGCCGATGGCGATGCCGTGCAGCCGACATTGACAGCCGGCTGTGCATTCGCAGACCCGATCAACTGAAACAACCACGCCAGAGCGAAAATACCGGCGCCCGCGATCCCTCTCATGCCAGCCTCCGTTTGCGTGCTTGGCACAGTTCAAAGCGATGTTGATACGGTACCGTATCACACGCAGAGGCTGCTGAAAAGTGCCGCTCTCGCAGGTATTTCCTCGGTGCGGTCTTTTCCAGTCCGGCGCGATCAACTTTCAGTCAGGGCGTCGTGCCGCGTGAGCACTCTGTGCGCGATGTGTGATGTGGGACGGGCTCTGCCGCCACCCTGCTGACACCCGCTGGAGAGGGCAGCGCGCACCAGCCTCGCGCAACGCTTCCCCGCTATTGTCCGGGTATTGAAGACCACGAAAACGACTTGGTTGGATGGCCTTAGAGGGGCGGCCTGTGACGTCCGTCGAACGCGCCGAACCGGCCGAGAATTATAGTTAACAGATGCTGCTAAGTCCGTAGTTCTGCGGACTTTTTTCTCGAAATGGGACAGCGTTAACGCGGTGCCTCACATCTGCCCGAACTTAATCTGCATTTAACTAAAAGTCGCCTTAATGACGCTCCGACCTCCTGCGAGATGCTGTTCCCGGATCGTGACCAGCGGCACTTCGAAGGGGGACTGAGTGACACCGTCCTGGACGCAAGGCGAATGAGTACGAGTATCGCTGCGCAGAGTAACGCGGCACGGAAGTCCAAGAATTCACTTCGGAAGCCTTCCCGGAAAATGACCACCACCAATTGGCTGGGCGCCACGGCGATCGGCTGCGTCGTGATGGGCGCCGGCTGGACCATCTACAGCAACGTCCTCGGCGCCAGCGTCTATCCGACCGTCGGCAGCATTGGCTACGACGAGCCCGTGATCAAGCGCGCGCCCAGGGTGGCGCTGCGTGAGGCTGGCGAGGCCATCAGGGACACCTTTGCGCTGCTGCCCGACCGGCTCCAGGTCGCAGCCCCGATCTCGCGCGAGATGTTCAACGAGCGCTTTGCCGCGGCTGCGACCCAGGGCGTTGCGTCGAACGCGAGCGCCGCGCCCGCAACCCAGGTCGCCGTCGCCAAGGAAGCGTTGAAGGACGCCCCCAAGCAGAGCGTGATCGCGAAGGTCGCGGACGCGCTGAAGCCGGCGGCGCCGGCCAAGATTGCTGACAAGTCTGCGGACAAGGCCAAGCGTGCGCCGGATGCGCAGATGCAGCTGGCTTCGGCCGATCCGGCCGAGATCGTGCTGGCGCCCGAGGCGAAGCCGAAATCGTTTGCCGATCGCGCCAAGGCCGCGGTGATGTCGATCACCGGTCCGCGCCAGTCGATGGTCGAGAAGCTATGGGGCAAGCGCGAGCCGTCCGGCGGGCTGCTGGCCTATGCCTCGGCTGATGCCAGCGTGACCGCGTCCATCGCGCCGAGGGAGCAGAACCCCATGCTCGGCGGTTCGGCGCCCTATGAGCGCGACACGGCGGTCTACGACATCACCGCCAAGATGGTTTACCTGCCCGACGGCACCAAGCTCGAGGCGCATTCCGGCCTCGGCTCCAATCTCGACGATCCGCGCTCCTCGCGTGTCCGCATGCGCGGCGTGACGCCGCCGCACATCTACACGCTGAAGCCGCGCGAAGCGCTGTTCCATGGCGTGCCGGCGCTGCGCCTGACCCCGATCGGCGGCGAGAGCGCGATCTACGGCCGCGACGGCCTGCTCGCCCACACCTTCATGCTCGGGCCGAACGGCGATTCCAACGGCTGCGTGTCGTTCAAGGACTATTACGCTTTCCTCGACGCCTACCGTAACAAGGGCATCCGCAAGCTCGCGGTGCTGGCGCGGGTCGAGTGATCTCAGTCAATTCGCGATGATCTCAAAGGGCCGCTTGCAGCGGCCCTTTTCTTTTCTGATTTAGCCTGGCCAGCATTGTCCGCCGCCGTCGATCCTGAGCACCTGGCCCGAGACGAAGGCGCCCATGGGACCTGCGAAGAACTCGACGACGCGCGCGACCTCATCGACGGTCGCGATGCGGTCGAGCGTGCCGGTCTCGACCATCCTGTCGGGGTCCACCGCGCGCGTGCCGAGGAAACGGCCGGTGCGGGTATCGCCGGGCGCGATGCAGTTGACGGCGATGTCGTAAGCGCGGAGCTGGTCGGCCAGGCATCGCGTGTAGTGGGTTACGCCGGCCTTCGACACCGCATAGATCGAGCCCTGGGTGCGGCCCTTGAACGCGGCGACCGAGCCGAGCGTGACGATGCGGCCGCGCCGCCGCTCCATCATTCCCTTCGCGACCGCCTGGCAGGTCAGGATGGTCGAGAGCAAATTGCGCTCCAGCACCGCGCGCACATCGGCCTCCTTGATGTTCACCGCGTCGTTCGGGTCCGGCTTGCCGCCGGCGGCTGCGATGTCGCCGCCGGCATTGTGCACAAGAATGTCGATCGGGCCGAGGGCTGCTTCCGTCTCGGCGATCACGCGCGCGATGTCCTTGCCCCTGGTGAGATCGCCGAGCACGCGCTGGCTGCGGACGCCGAATTGCTGGCCGATCTCTGCGGCGACCGCGGTGAGGGTGGTGCCCTCGCCATATTCCGCCGGCCCGTTCTCGCGCATGCCGTGGAAGGCGACGTCGGCGCCGAGCGCGGCGAGCTTCTCCGCAAAGGCGCGTCCGAGTCCGCGCCCCGCGCCGGTCACCAGCGCGACCTGTCCTGACAATACTTTCCCGTCATGTGCAGCCATGATCTTCTCCTGTTGTGAATGTCAGTCCGCCGCGAGATCGAGCCCGATCGCCATCGCCTGCACGAGGCACATCGGCGCGACCAGCGTGCGCAGCGCCGGCTCGGGCATGTCCTGGATCTCGAACACGACGCTCGCGCCTTCGACGATCGGGCTCAAGAGACTGTCGGTGATGGAAATCGTGGGCACGCCTCGCGCAACGAGTTCGGGAAACAGCCGAGCCGTATCCGGATAGTAGTTCCGGAAGCTGATCGCGACCAGCGCGTCCTCCGTGGTTGCGGCATGCGACTGCTCGTGGATGCTGCCGCCCGTGCCGTCGAGCAGGACGACGCGGCGTCCGAGCTTGCGCAGCACGTAGGCGAGGTGGGTCGCAACCGGAAACGAGCCGCCGAGGCCGAGCAGATAGATGTCGCGCGCTTTCGCAAGGATCGCAGTTGCCGCGTCGAGCTCGCGCGCATGCACCGACTGGCTCAGCGTCACCAGCGACGATTGCGCCTCCGAGACGAAGCGGGACAGCACCGCGGCGGGCTGGCGGCCGAGCACCGATTTCTCCTCGCTCTTCATGCGCGCGAGCCGCGCCTTGTAGCTCGGCGCGACGCCGGCGACGAGGCGGGAGCGGAACACCTGCTGCATCTCGGTGAAGCCACCAAAGCCGAGCGCATGGGCGAAGCGAACGATCGCCGAGGGCGGCACGCCCGAGCGCTGCGCCACCTCGGCCACGGTGCCGAGCGCGACATCGGTCGGGTGATCGAGCACGAACTCCGCGATCTGCTGCAGCCGGCCGGATAGCGCCCGGTGCCGCTGCGCAATGGCGCCGCGCAGCTCGTCGTAGCTCATCGCGCCTTGTGCCTTGTTCATCGTCTCGGGTCTCCGGATCGGTCGCCTGTTTAACGGCATTTCACCGTTTGGATCAAATATTCTACTTTACATAACAAATGGAATGAATATTCTAATGGCACAAAAAAGCAAAAGACTTCGAAAACGGGAGGAAACGATGAGAGGGCGTCAGATCTCACGGCGAAGCGTTCTGAAGGGCAGCTTGATGGCCAGCGTCATCGGCGGCACCGGCAGCTTCTTTGGGCCGTGGAAAGAGAATCACGCGTGGGCGCAAGGCGCCAAGCCGATCAAGCTCGGCCTGACCTGCGACGCCAGCGGCCAATACGGCAACAGCGGCCAGGATGATTTCCGCGGCATCAAGATGGCGATCGACGAGTTCAACGCCAAAGGCGGCGTGCTCGGCCGCCAGGTCTCGTTCATCACTGCGGATACTGAAACGACGCCGGCGACAGGCAGCCGCGTCGCCGAACGATTCATCACCCGCGAGGACTGCACCATCCTGATCGGCGCGCTGCATTCCGGCGTCGCCAACGCCATCACCCAGGTCGCCAGCAAATACGGCGTGATCTACATGAACACCAATTCCTCCGCGCCGAGCGAGGCCGGGGAGAACTGCTCACGTGTGAAATTCGTGTGGGACGGCAACGGCACCAATTTTTCCAAGGCGTCGGTCAAGAACGCGGTCGATTCCATCGGCAAGAACTGGATGCTGCTGACCAACGATTACGTCTGGGGTCACACGACGTCTGCCGCGACCAAGGCGCAAGTCGAGGCGGCCGGCGGCAAGATCATCGACAATCTCCTGGTGCCGCAGAACACCCGCGACTTCACCGCCTACCTCCTGAAGATCCAGCAGGCGAAACCCGACGTGGTCGCGACTGCGATCGGCGGTGACGACATCAAGGCGCTACGCGAGCAGGTGGCGCAGCTCAAGCTCGACGGCAAGCCGGCCTGGATCAACAACCAGCAGGACTGGCCCGATGTCTGGGGCGCGCCCGACAGCCTGTTCGGCGTGTTCGGCACGACCTGGTATCACAAGCTGCAACTGCCCGGCGTCGCCGATTTTGTCAAGAAATGGCAGGCCGCCAACAAGGACGGCCCGATCCCGGTGCCAGGCAACGTCTCCTACAACGGCTATATGTCGACGCGCGAATTGCTCCGTGCGATCGAGCGGGCAGGGTCGACCAACAACGTCAAGATCATCAAGGAGATCGAGAACCTCAAGGTCTCGGCGACGGACCGCATGCAGCATTTCGACGCCTACATGGATCCCGTGACGCATCAGATGCAGCAGACGATCTATCTGGCGCGACGCAACGCCAAGCCGGCCGACAACACCGATCTGTTCGAGATCATCAGTTGGACCGAGCCGAAATCCGCCGCCGATGACGCCGCACCCGGCAAGTGCAAGCTCACGCCCTACGAGCAGGTGCCGACCGTCGACTCCTAGAGACGGTGCGTCGCGTCGTGGAACGAGCGGCGCGCATGTCGCGCGCCGCAGGCCCGGGCCATCGACGCCTGGGTGACCAATGCCAGTTGCGAGAGCCAATACCTTGTTCGACCTTCTTCCGCATCTCCTGAACGGCCTGACGCTCGGCCTGTTGTTCGCGCTGATCGCGCTCGGCTTCATGCTCATTGTCGGGCTGATGGAGCAGATCAACCTTGCGCATGGGTCCCTGTTCGCGCTCGGGGCCTATGTCGCCATGCAGCTCACCGGACCGCGCCCGCCATTGCCGGCCGATCTTGCGAAGGTGTGGCTCGCGCTCCCGCTGGGCTGGCGCTATGCCGCGACGCTCGTCATCGCACCCGTGATCGTGAGTCTCGTCGGCATGCTGATCGAGCTCTGCATGCGGCGTACCTATGGCAAGGACCCGCTGTACGGGCTTCTCCTGACCTTCGGCGCCGCGATGGTGATCGAGGAGTTGATCCGCCTTGTCTGGGGCACGCGTGACTATGTGCTCCAGGTGCCGTCCGCCATCAATGGCGGCTTCCTGTTCGGCGATCTGATCTGGTCGACCTATCGTTTCTACGCGGCGGGCATCGCGGCCGGGATCATCGGCCTGGTCTGGCTGTTGATCGAAAAGACTTCATTCGGCGCAACCGTCAAGGCCGGTGCCCATGACAGCGAGATCGTCCGCGCGCTCGGCATCAACCTGTCGCGATTGCGGCTGCTGGTGTTCGTGTTCGGCACGATGCTGGCCGCGATCGCGGGCATCATCGTCGCGCCGATCTGGGGCATTCGTCCGCATATGGGCGTCGATGCCGTCATCCCCGCCTTCCTGGTGATCGTGCTCGGCGGCGTCGGCAGCTTTTGGGGCGCGGTCGTGGCGGGGTTGCTGGTCGGACTCTGTGTCGGCCTTGCCGGCGCTTACGCGTCCGAATGGTCGCTGTTGTCGATGTACATCCTGCTCGTTGCCGTCGTGACGTTCCGTGCGCGCGGCCTGTGGGGCAAGAAGAGCGTGCTCGAGGCCTAGGGAATGATTGTGGGATCAAAATCGTCATCCGACGCTGCGCGCCTCGTCACGCCGACGATGCTGGTGCTCTGGCTCGTGCTTGCAACGGTGCCGCTGTGGATCACGCGGATCGGGCTCTATCCCTATCTCGGGATCGAGATCCTGATCTGGTCGCTCTATGCGCTTGCGTTCAACCTGGTGCTGGGCACGGCCGGACTTCCCTCGTTCGGACATGGCGCCTATTTCGGCATCGGCGCCTATGCGTTCGGGCTCTGCCAGCTCGACATTGTCGCCAATCTCTGGATCTGTCTCGCTGCGGCGGCCGTGGTCGCGGGGGTTGCCGGCGTGCTGGTGGCGCTGTTCATCTCGCACCGGCGCGGCATCTACTATGCCTTCATGACGATCGCATTCGGCCAGATCTTCTGGACGCTGGCGATCAAGTCGCACCGGATCACCGGCGGTGAGGATGGGCTTCTCAAGATCAAGCGTTTGCCGGCCGATTTCGGGCTGGTGTCGTTCGATCTCACCGACAATGTCGCGTTCTACTATTTCGTGCTCGCGGTCTTCGCGGTCGGTACCGCCGTATTGTGGCGGCTGGTGCACTCGCCCTATGGCCGCGTGGTCGCTGCGATCAGGCAGAGCGAGGTTCGCGCCGCTCATCTCGGCTATAACGTGTGGCTCTACAAGGCATCGGTGTTCGCGCTGTCGGCGGCCGTGTCCGGTTTTGCCGGCGGACTGTTCGCGATGGCGCAGCTCGCCGCATTCCCTGACGTCATGAGCCTGCATCAATCCGGCTACGTCGTGATGATGACGCTGGTCGGTGGCGGGCTCGTCAGCTTCTGGGGGCCGGTGATCGGCGTGTTTCTCTTCCTCACCGCCCGCGACGTGATCGGCGCGCTGACCAATGCCTGGATGCTCTATTTCGGTCTGCTGTTCATTGCGATCGTGCTGTTCCGCCCGGAAGGCATTGCGGGCGCGCTCTCGGCCGCCGTGCAGCAACATTCATTGAACGCGCTAAGGCGACGCGGCACGTCCGCGATGCGACTGCTGGTCGGGGGCGGGCGATGAGCATGATCGAGGCCGCAGGTGTGCACGTTCGCTTCGGCGATCGCGTCGTGCTGGAAAGCGTCGATCTCGCGGTTGCCGAGGGCGAGTTTCACGGCGTGATGGGCCCGAACGGTGCGGGCAAGACCACCTTCTTCAACGTCCTCACCGGCAGGGTGAAACCAAGCCGCGGCCGAGTCCTGCTCGGCGGCGAGGATGTCACGGGATTGAGCCCGCACCGCATCGCCGCCAAGGGCATCGCCCGCTCGTTTCAGATCATGACCCTGTTCGACGAATTCTCCGCCCGCGACAACGTCATGATGGGCTTGCCCGCGTTTCGCGCTCGTGGCCTCGATATCGCCCGTGCCGCAGCCGGTGACCGCAGGTTTGCCGAGCAGGCATCCGAAGCGCTCGCCGCGGTCGGGCTTGCCGACAAGGGCGATGTCCGCGCCAAGGACCTGTCCTATGGCGACCGCCGCGCACTCGAGATCGCGGTCGCGCTGGCGCAGGCCCCGCGCGTGCTGTGCCTGGACGAGCCGACCTCCGGCCTCGGCTCCGACGGCGTGCAGCGGCTGGCCGCTCTGGTGGCGCGCCTGAAAGGCCGGCTGACCATCGTCGCCATCGAGCACGACATGGAGTTCCTGTTTTCGCTCGCCGATCGCATCTCGGTCATCCATTGGGGCCAGGTGGTGGCGCGTGGCACGCCGCACGAGCTGCAGCAGAACGAATGGGTGCGTCGTTCCAATCTCGGGAAGTTCGCATGATCCTCGAAGTGGATGGGGTCGATACCTTCTACGGCGAGACCCAGGCGCTGTTCGGCGCCTCGCTCGCGATCGAGCACGCCAAGGTGTTTGCACTGCTTGGGCCGAACGGCGCCGGCAAGACCACCATGCTCCGTTCAATTCTCGGACTGACCCGCCCGCGCCGCGGCGCGGTTCGTTTCGACGGGCATGACGTGACGCGCGATCCGACCCACGAGATCGCGCGCGCCGGCATCGGCTGGGTGCCCGACGACCGGCGGCTGTGCCCGACCTTGTCGGTGGCGCGTAACCTCACCATCGCGCAGAAGCGCACGCGCTTTCGCAATTGGAGCGTCAAGGAGGCCGCCGCAATCTTCTCGCCGCTCGAATATCTCATGGAGCGCGACTGCGAGAACCTGTCGGGCGGTGAGATGCAGATGGTCGCCATTGCGCGCGCGCTGGTCGGCTCGCCGGGACTGGTCCTGTTCGACGAGCCGAGCCAGGGTCTTGCGCCAAAGATCGTCGGCGACGTGCTCGCGACCATTTTGCACATGAAAGAGGAGGGGATCGCCTCGCTGGTCGTGGAACAGAATGCGGAGATCGCGCTGTCGGTCGCAGACCACGCCGCGGTGATCGACCGTGGTCGGATCGTCTGGACCGGTGAGGCCGCGACCTTGCGTGATGATCGCGCCCTTCGTCAGCGCTTGCTGGGAGTACAATAGGTGGCCGCACCGCTGCTCGTTCTCGATGACGTTCGCAAGGTCTACACAAGGGGCCGCGTCATCCGCCGTCCGACGTTCACGCTTCAGGCAAACCTGTCGCTGGAGGAGCCGGGTATCGTCGGCGTGGTCGGGCCGAACGGCGCCGGCAAGACGACCTTGTTCGAGATGATGACCGGTTCCAACGCGCCGACTTCGGGGCGCGTGCTGGTCGCGGGCACCGATATCCATGGCGTCAAATATCGCGAGCGCGACCGGCTCGCGATCCACTATCACCAGTCCTATCAGGTCAGGCGGTTCCGCAAGCGCATTCCGTCCGCCTTGCTGGCGCCGTCGCCGACCCGGACGCCGCTGGTTCATTTGTTCGACGAACCGCAGTTCAACCTGCAGGACGGCTATATCGGCTTCATGCTCGATTTCTTCCGCAAGCTGCGCGACGAGGGCAGGCTGGTCATCCTCTGCATGCATCCGACAGCCAGCTGGCACCTCGACATCCTCGCCGAGATCGCCGAGCAATTCCTGTTCGTCGCCGGCGGCGGGGTGACGCGGATGGCGGACTTCCGCACGCTCGCCGCCGAACCGCGCTTCCGCCTCTATCTCGGACCGGAAATGACGCGCGCCGCGGACGCGATTTGTCACAGCTCGACCTAAAAGGAGACTCCGTTGGCCTATTCGAACACGCAGCTTTTCATTGCCGGCAAATGGCGCCCGGCCCATTCGGGCAAAGCGATCGAGGTGCGCAATCCCGCGACCGAGGAGGTGATCGGCACCGTCGCGCATGCCGGCCAATCCGATCTCGACGAGGCGCTCGCCGCCGCTTCCGCCGGCTTCAAGATCTGGCGCAACGTCGCGCCGTTCGAGCGCTGCCGGATCATGCGCAAGGCCGCCGCGATCATGCGCGAGCGCAATGACGAGATCGCGCCGCTGCTGACGATGGAGCAAGGCAAGACGCTGGGCGAGGCCAGGATGGAGGCAATGGCCGCCGCTGACGTGATCGAGTGGTTCGCGGAGGAGGCCAAGCGCGCCTACGGCCGGTTGATCCCCGCGCGCGGCCCCGGCATCTACCAGATCGCGATGAAGGAGCCGGTCGGCCCGGTCGCCGCGTTCACGCCGTGGAATTTCCCGATCAACCAGGTCGTGCGTAAGCTCTCGGCTGCGCTCGCCGCCGGCTGCTCGATCATCGTCAAGGCGCCGGAGGAGACGCCAGCTTCGCCCGCGCAGTTGATCCGCGCGTTTGCGGACGCGGGCGTGCCCGACGGCGTCATCAACCTCGTCTACGGTGTGCCGTCGGATATCTCCGAATATCTGATCCCGCATCCGGTGATCCGAAAAATCTCCTTCACAGGCTCGACCCATGTCGGCAAGCAGCTCAACGCGCTCGCGGGCCTGCACATGAAGCGCGCCACCATGGAGCTCGGCGGCCATGCGCCGGCGATCGTCTTTGGGGATGCCGACGTCGCGTCGGCTGCGAAGATTCTCGCGGCGGCGAAATATCGCAACGCCGGCCAGGTCTGCATCTCGCCGACGCGGATGCTGGTGCAGGACGACGTGTTCCGCGAATTCGTCGACAAATTCGTCGACAGCGCCAAGGCGTTCAAGGTCGGCAACGGCCTCGATCCCGAGTCCAAAATGGGCTCGCTCGCCAATCCGCGCCGCGTCACCGCCATCGAAGGCATGGTGCAGGATGCCGTCGGCAAGGGCGCCTGGCTCGAGACCGGCGGCAAGCGCGTCGGCAACAAGGGCCATTTCTTCGAGCCGACCGTGGTGAGCGATGTGCCGAAGGATGCGCGCGCGATGAACGAGGAGCCGTTCGGCCCGCTCGCCCTGATCTCCCGCTTCTCGTCATTCGACGACGTGGTCGAGGAGGCGAACCGGCTGCCCTTTGGCCTTGCCTCTTACGCCTTCACCAGCTCGGCCAAGACGGCGGCTGCGATCGGCGCGGCGGTCGAGGCCGGCATGATGTCGATCAACAGCTTTGGTCTGGCGCTGCCCGAGGTGCCGTTCGGCGGCATCAAGGATTCCGGCTATGGCTCGGAAGGCGGCACCGAGGCGATGGAAGGCTACTTCAACACCAAGTTCATCAGCCAGACGGGCGTGTGAGCGGGCGTGCACGCGAGGCCGCGCGATCATCGCGCGGCTTAGCGCTTGACGAAAACCAGGTTGCAGGCACGCGCCTCGTTGCGCTTTCCGCTGCCACGGGTGCGATCGAACTGCGCATCGACCGTAAAGGCGTAAGGCGAGCCGGGTGCGAGATTGTTGAGTGTGTAGGTGCTCGCCCCGGTCGTGCCGCGCGCGCTCAAGGTCGTCTTGCCGTCCGCGGGGATCTGGCCGTCGATCTCCAGCCGATTGACACCGCCCGGACCCTGCACCTCGGCGTGAAACACGCCATTGGTCACGGTGGCGACCAGGGGCCTGGTGAAGCCCTGCGCCTTGCCGGAAGCCGGGCAGTTCAACGTCACGTCCCAGCTGCCGTCGAAATCCTTGCTGCCGGTGGTTCTGGCATTGCCGCTCGGCGCGACCGCCACTTTCTGCTTCAGGCCTTCAATGCGTGCCTTGGCGAGGGTGGCGAAGATGCAGTTCGGGAATCTCGCGAGATGATCCTCAAAGGCACCCAGCGTGCCGATGCCCTCAGCAGCCTTCCAGTGCGCCTCGGCGGCCGCGCAGGGATCGGCCTTCGGTGCAGCTTGGGGGGCCGCCGGCGCGACCGTGACCGTTACAGGCCCGTTCAGGTAGAACTTGCCGATGATCGACAGCGAGAGCTCCGGCAGCTGGGTCTTGCCGCTGGAGTCATAGACGTCGCTGCTGATGTCGCGAAAGACGTCGCCGATTTCCTGCGGTTCCTCGATATGCTTGAGGAACGCGGTCGTGTAGGGGCTGTTGCGGCCGGTGCCGTCGGCGGCGACCTGCCCTGATTGCGTAGAGAACGACACGATCGTGCCGCGCGGCGCCTCGACTTTCGACAGGCCTCGTCCGATCGAGGCGGCGCGCGTCGAGCCGGCAGAGCGCTTCAAGGTTTCGGCCAGCGGATTGTCGCGGCAGGAATCGAGCACGAGGATGCGCAAATTCTTGGCCTGCTGCAAATCGTTCACGATGTCGTCGACACGTACGAAGCGCTTGAGGTCTGCTTCATCCGTCAGCACAGCATCGACAGGCATCAGATAGTTGACGCCGTTGTACTGCATCGCATGGCCGCTGTAGTAGAACATCGCGACGTCGGCGCGGCTGGCGGCGCGCGCGAAGCGGATGGTCAGGTCCTGCATGTCGGCCTGGCGCAGGTCGATACCCTGGAACACCTCGAAACCGCTGCGCTTGAGCGAGGCTGCGACGTCTTCGGCGTCATGCGACGGGTTGGGAAGCTGCGCTGTAGAGACATAAGCGCCGTTGCCGATCACCAGCGCGACCCGCGTGTCCGCCGATGCGGGACCAAGGCCCAGTCCAAGGCTCAGCCAGAGGGCGAGGAGGGGCAGGAAAAAATGACGCAAAATTCCAGAAGGAGCACGCATGAATGCCTTCCAGGGAAATATCGAAAAATATGCCCCAGATTAGCGCATGCCGCGTCGGTATCAATGCCCTCGCTGTGGCCCGGTCAGATTTGGCGACCGTGACATCCTGTCACGCCGGGTTTGCCGCCACCGTCTTGCGCAGCTCCATCTCGGTCGCAATCGCATCCCGCACGGCGGGCCGCGCCTGCATGCGCGCAAGATAGGCCGACAGGCTTGGCCATTGCGCGATGTCGACGCCCGCGGGACGGAGCAGCAGCAGGGCCCAGGCGAGGTGGGCATCTGCGACGGTGAAACGGTCGCCGACGAGGAATTCGCGGTCCGCGAGATGCGCTGATGGCACCGACAGAGTCTGCGTGATCCTCGCACGCGGCTTGGCGAGCGAGCCGTCGTCCTTGTACCAGAAGGTCGGAAACAGGAATGCCTTGTGGATCTCGGTGCCGACGAAGCTCAGCCATTCCTGCAGGCGGTAGCGGTCGGGATCGCCGAACCGGGGCGCGAGACCCGCCTCCGGCTTCGCATCGGCGATGTATTGCAGCACCGCCGCGCTTTCGGTCAGCCGTTCGCCGTTCTCCAGCACCAGGACCGGCACCGCGGCCTTCGGCGACACGCCGCGGAAATCGCCGTCGTCGTCGGCGACCGTCTTGGTCCGGAGATGCACCAGATGATAACGCGCATCGAGGCCGGCCTCCATCAGCGCGATGCGGCTCGCAAGCGAGCAGGCCATCGGCGAGAAATAGAGCTGCAGCATCGCGTTGCTCCGTTATTTCAGCGCATCGCCGCGCGCGATGATCGCGAAGCGGTCGGATAGCTCGGCGAGTGCAACCTCGTGGATGGTCCGGGCGTCCAGCGTGCCGCCGCGGCCGTCGGGCAGGTCGCGCGTGGCGCAGGCATCGGCGTCAACAGTCGTGCGAAAGCCGAGGTCGAGCGCGGCACGGGCGGTGGAGCTGACGCACATATGCGTCATGAAGCCGGCCAGCACGATGTTCTTCCTGTCGGTTGCGGCAAGGCGCGCCTGCAAATCAGTGCCGGCAAATGCATTGGGCAACTCCTTCTCGATCACCAGCTCGCCGGCACGGGGGCTCAGCTCGGCGACGATGGCGCCGCGCTCAGCGCCGCGATCGAACAGGCTGCCGGCCTTGCCGCGATGGGCGATATGGATGATCGCGGCTCCGCTCTCGCGGGCCCGTGCCAGGAGCGCAGCCGCCCGTGCGATCGCGGGCCGCGCGTCGGGCAAAGCGAGGGGACCTGCAAGATATTCGTTCTGGATATCGATCAGCACCAGCGCGGCGTCGCCAAGACGCGGCGGGTTGAGATCGGCACCGGCGAGCTGCAGCAGGGTCTTTGCGGTCGTCATGGTCTGGAAATCTCCGGGGCAAAAGGCTGCACAAACATAGCCCGGGAATGCCTGCTGATATGCAGGGATATTGCCAGCGGGTGGCTGCGATATTGCAGGCTGCTCCAGGCCGGTATAACCTGACGCTATGAACTGGGACGATTTGCGCATCATCGCCGCCGTCAGGGACGAGGGCACCTACGCGGGCGCCAGCGCGCGGCTGCGCATTGACGAGACGACGGTCGGGCGCAGGCTCTCGCGCATCGAGCGTGCGCTCGGTTTGCGTCTGTTCGAGGCCGCGGACGGCGTCCGCCGGCCGACGCGGAGTTGCGAGGCGGTGCTGGCGCATGTCGAGGCGATGGCCGCACATGCCGCCGAGATCGGTCGCGTCGGCGCGAGCCTGGCAGGTCCGGTGGGCCGCCTGCGCATCGCCTCCACCAACACGTTCGCCGAGGAGGTGCTGTCGCCGCGCGCGAGCGACTTCCTGCGCGCCAATCCCGGCCTGACGCTGCAATTCCTCACCTCGAGCGAGAACGTCAAGTTCTCGCGCTGGGAAGCCGATCTCGCCATCCGGCTGCGCAAACCCGACAAGGGTGACTTCGCGATCTCCAGGCTCGGCGAGATCCGCATTTATTATTTCGAGCCTGTTGCGACCGAGGGCGAACCGGTGCTGTGCGCCTATCCGGACGAACTCGGTGCCATTCCCGAGATGCAATTCCTGCGCATGAAGCAACCCCGCGCGCGCTGCGTCACCGACAACGTTCGCGTCATCCGTAACCTGATCCGCGCGCATCGGGCCGCCGGCGTGTTGCCGGAATATGTTTGCGCGGACTTGCTCGGCGATCGCCGCCTGCGCGCCACGCTACTGCCGAAGCGGCGCGACGCCTGGCTGCTCGTGCAAAATCACCTCAAGCGCGATCCCGCGACGCGTGTGACGATCGACTGGGTGAGGGCGTGTTTTCAGGAAACGTCGCGCGGTTGACGTCACATCGCATTGTGATCATCGCGTCACAGTGCGGAGTGCGTGACGAAAAATCTTGGCTTTCCCCCTTGCAACCCGAACGTGCTTCGTCTATTAGCGCCCTCCTTCGCTAGGCCATGGGTTCGGGCTCTCTGAGATCCCGACTGGCGCGAGCCGCTCTGCGGTTTCGTGTTCCGCCGAATGAAGGGCAAACGCAGGACGTAGCTCATGGAGAGCGTCGGGCTGAACACCCGAAGGCATCGGTTCGATTCCGGTCTCTTGCACAAAGGATAGCTCAGTTTGGTAGAGCAGATGACTGTTACTCATCCTGTCGCGGGTTCGAATCCCGCTCCAGCGCTCCGTTTCAGCCTGAAAAGCTGATACCTCTGACGAGGACCGGACGCGCGCTTCAGTCGCAGTCCGGCCGTTTTGCCGAAAGGCTTTCCGTCCGAACCTAGACACTGTGAGACCGGCTTTGCGCCGCGGGTCGATACCGCTTGCGCTGATGCCGGGTGGCTCCGCATGACCGCTCGACACGCGTCGAGCGATCGCGCGCGTGCGCCCGTCATCGCGCAAGCTCAAGCCCCGGCCCGCCGATTTCCCGGGAAGCGTCGTCCGCGTCCTCACGTCCTTTGCAAACGAAACCTGCTGTCAGGCATCCGGCCGGGCGCAAACGAAGGAGGCGTGCCATGACATCTAAAGAGACCTGGCATTTGCTGATGCTGAACGTGACGGTGAAGGATGGCGAGCGCGCGTTGCTCACGCGCAACGGACAGCTGGTGCGCGTGCTCGCGCCCGGCAAGCACCGGCTGTTCGATCCCCTGCACGAGCTGAAGGCCGAGGTGCTCGACGTGGTTCGCAGCGAATTCCCTGCGGATCGCTACGCGGTGCTGAAGGCCGCGCGGCCTGATCTGGCCGCTGAGCTGTTCGAGGCGATCGAGACCAAGGCGGACGAGATCGCCATCGTCAGCCTCGACGGCCGGCCCGTGCATCTGATGACGCCCTGGCAGGTGCGCGTCTACTGGAAGGTCGCGACCCGCATCGATGTCGAGCGCATCGATGTGTCCGCCGATCCCCGGGTTGGCGCGCGGCACCTGACCATGATCGAGCGCAACCGCTCGACCGTCGTGATGGAAGCGGTGGTCGAGAACCACGAGGCGGGCCTGCTCTATGTCGAGGGCCGGCTCGTGGAGCGGCTTGCGCCCGGCCGGCACGCCTTCTGGACCGTCGGCCGCAAGATCGAGGTGAAGCGCCTCGACCTGCGGCCCCAGGCGGTCGAGATCACCGCGCAGGAGATGCTGACCAGGGATCGCATCGCGCTGCGGGTGACGCTGACGGCGTTCCGCAGGATCGTCGATCCCGAGCGCACGGTTGCGACCGTGCCCGACGTGGATGCGTGGCTGTACCGGCTGGTGCAGTTCGCGATCCGCGAGGCGGTGGCGGGCCGGACGCTGGACGAGGTGCTGTCTGCGAAGGCGGCGCTGGATGCGGAGCTGCGCGACTATGTGCGTGCACGCGTCGCGGAGTCCGGCACGGAGGTGACCGAGCTCGGCGTCAAGGATGTGATCCTGCCCGGCGAGATCCGGGAGCTGGTGAACAAGGTGGTGGAGGCGGAGCGGGTCGCGAAGGCGAACCTGATCCGCCGGCAGGAGGAGACCGCGGCGACGCGTTCACTCCTGAACACCGCCCGCCTGATGGAGGAGAACCCCCTGCTGCTGCGGCTCAAGGAGCTGGAGTCGCTGGAGCGGCTGGTCGAGAAGGTCGGCCGCATCGACCTCCATGCCGGCAACGGCGAGGGCCTCGATGCCCTCCTGACCCGGCTCGTGCGCCTGAAGGCGCCCGAGAGCGCATGAAGCAGGAGGGCCGCCCACGGGCGGCCCTTCACATCTCCATTGTCGACGCTTGCGATGAACGCGTGCGCGCGCCCGTGCGACCAAAACCATGAGTGGGTATTGCACGCGCGCGAAGGTTGCGTAATCTCACGGTGACGACCACAATCTCGATCATGGCAAGCGAATGACCACTCTTCAGCAAACGATCCGCCCTACGGCCCGGCCGCGGGAATGGAAAGCGATCGTCGTCCTGATCCTGTTGATCCCGGTGCTGTGGTCGCCGCCGTTCCTGTTTCGCTTCTTCCTGTATCAGCCGTTCAACATCCCTTCCGGCTCGATGACCCCGACGCTGGTCGTCGGCGACTACGTCTTCGCCGCAAAATATGCCTATGGCTACGGCCGCTATTCCTTTCCGTTCGCGCCGTCATGGATCTCGGGCCGCTTCCGGGCCGCCGATCCGGAACACGGCGACGTCGTCGTATTCCGCTCGTCGAAGGGGACTTCGGCCGACTATGTCAAGCGCGTGGTCGGGTTGCCAGGCGATCGCATCCAGATGCGGAAGGGGCAACTCATCCTGAACGATCGCCCCGTGACGCGCGTCCCTCTGAAGGAGGTGCCCGCGGGCTCTGCCTGCGGCACCGATGATGGCGCGAAGGTCAAGCGCTGGCGCGAGACGCTGCCGAGCGGCGCGTCCTACATAACCTACGACTGCGTCGACAACGGTTATCTCGACAACACGGACGTCTTCACGGTGCCCCCCGGCCATTTCTTCGCGCTCGGCGACAACCGCGACAACTCGTCCGACAGCCGGCTGATGTCAGTGATGGGTTTCATCCCGATGGACAATCTCATCGGCAAGGTGACGCGGATCATCTGGTCGCTCGACGAAGACGGCGAGCCGCACATGGTGCGGCTGGGGAAGGTGTGGTGAGGGGCGCCGCCGTCATTCCGGGGCGGCGCGTAGCGCCGAGCCCGGAATTCATTCGTCCGCAAGGTTCGTTTCCCGAAGGTCGTCGGGCCGAGCCCTTCAGTCGCCAATCTCTTTCAGAAAGGCCTTCGCTTTTGCGCAGGCTTCGTCCGTGTCGCCAAAGCGGCAGGATTTCGCCAAGAAACGCCGCGCCCGGTCGTTGTTCTTTTCGACGCCGATACCTTTGATCAAGTGAAATCCCATCATCGTGCAGGCCCAGGGATCGTCTCGGCCGCATGCCAGTTCATACGTCCGATTGGGACAGGCATAGTCGCCGCTGTCTTCCATGCTGGCGGCAACGTTCGTACAGCCTGAAGCAACGCCGAGCTTGCAGGCCCTCAGAAACAGCGCATCGGAGAGCGGCCCGGTCTTGATCATCCGCTGGACGACGAGTGCGGCTGCGTAGCAGTCGCTCGCGTTGCCCGCCCGACAGCGATCAAGGCACTGCTCCGCCGCAGCCGAGCATCCTTCGATCGAAAAAGCAGGTGCGCCCGCGTTCGCCGGCATGGAGTCAGCGGGGCATTGCTCGGCTCGCGGAAGCCAATCCGGCCATGTCCCTTCCATCTTCCCAATCGCGTCATTGTTGTCCGCCGCGTCTACGGGCGTCGGCGCGGAAAGGCCCGCAGCGGAGATCATGACAAGGGCTGCCAGCAGCGGACGTATCTTGCGGTGCGGCATTGCAATTCTCGTCAGGGCTCCACGGGATCCTGCAGCATTAGTGATCCGAAGGATACACCTTTGAATTGTAGGTGCGCTCGCAGGTCGCCACAAGGCGTTGCATCGGGGCGCCGCCCCAAAACAAAAACCCCGGCATCGCTGCCGGGGTTTCGTAGTCCTTGAGGTGGCCGGACTTAGAAGTCCATGCCGCCCATGCCGCCGCCCGGGGGCATCGCCGGACCGGCGCCGCCCTTCTTGGGCAGCTCGGCGACCATGGCTTCCGTGGTGATCAGGAGCGCGGCAACCGAGGCTGCGTTCTGGATCGCGGTACGGACCACCTTGGTCGGGTCGATGATGCCCTTGGTGACCAGGTTGACGTACTCGCCGGTCTGGGAGTCGAAGCCGTAAGCGTAGGTCTTGTTCTCCAGGATCTTGCCGACGATCACCGAGCCGTCTTCACCGGCGTTGATCGCGATCTGGCGAGCGGGAGCCGACAGCGCCTTGCGCACGATCTCGACGCCGGTCTTCTGGTCGTCGTTCTTGGTGCGCAGACCCTTGAGCTGCTCGGAGGCACGGAGCAGGGCGACGCCGCCGCCCGGGACGATGCCTTCCTCGACCGCCGCGCGGGTCGCATGCATCGCGTCATCAACGCGATCCTTGCGCTCCTTCACCTCGACCTCGGTCGCGCCGCCGACGCGGATCACCGCAACGCCGCCTGCGAGCTTGGCGAGACGCTCCTGGAGCTTCTCACGGTCGTAGTCCGAGGTGGTCTCCTCGATCTGCGCCTTGATCTGGGCCACGCGCGCCTCGATGTCGGCCTTCTTGCCGGCGCCGTTGACGATCGTGGTGTTCTCCTTGTCGATCATCACCTTCTTGGCGCGACCGAGCATGTTGAGCGTGACGTTCTCGAGCTTGATGCCGAGATCTTCCGAGATCGCCTGGCCGCCGGTCAGGATCGCGATGTCCTGCAGCATGGCCTTGCGGCGATCGCCGAAGCCCGGAGCCTTGACGGCCGCGACCTTCAGGCCACCGCGCAGACGGTTGACGACGAGGGTGGCGAGCGCCTCGCCTTCGACGTCCTCGGCGACGATGACCAGCGGCTTGCCGGTCTGCACCACGGCCTCGAGCAGCGGCAGCAGCTCGTTCAGCGAGGAGAGCTTCTTCTCGTTGATGAGGATGTAGGCGTCGTCCATCTCAACGCGCATCTTGTCGGCGTTGGTGACGAAGTAGGGCGAGATGTAGCCGCGGTCGAACTGCATGCCCTCGACGACGTCGAGCTCGGTCTCGAGCGACTTGGCTTCCTCGACGGTGATGACACCCTCGTTGCCGACCTTCTTCATGGCGTCGGAGAGGAACTTGCCGATTTCGGCATCGCCGTTGGCGGAGATGGTGCCGACCTGGGCGATCTCGTCGTTCGAGGTGACCTTCTTGGAGTTCTTGACGAGGTCGGCGACCACGGCTTCCACGGCCAGGTCGATACCACGCTTCAGGTCCATCGGGTTCATGCCGGCGGCAACCGACTTTGCGCCTTCACGAACGATCGCAGCCGCGAGCACGGTTGCGGTGGTGGTGCCGTCGCCGGCCGCGTCAGCCGACTTGGAGGCGACTTCGCGCACCATCTGCGCGCCCATGTTCTCGAACTTGTCGTCGAGCTCGATCTCCTTGGCGACGGTGACGCCGTCCTTGGTGATGCGGGGAGCGCCGAACGACTTGTCGAGGACGACGTTGCGGCCCTTGGGGCCGAGCGTCACCTTGACGGCGTTGGCGAGGATGTCGACGCCACGCAGCATCTTGTCGCGTGCATCGACGCCGAATTTGACTTCTTTAGCTGACATCTGGATTTTTCCTTAGGTGTTTAGCTGGTGGGGAGAGGGGGCTCTTAGGCCGCCTTCTTCTTGGAAGCGGGGACGTCGAGGACGCCCATGATGTCGCTTTCCTTCATGATCAGCAGGTCGACGTTGTCGATCTTGACTTCAGTGCCGGACCACTTGCCGAACAGCACGCGGTCGCCGACCTTCAGGTCGATCGGGATCAGCTTGCCAGCTTCGTCGCGGCCACCGGGGCCGACGGCGACGACTTCGCCCTGCGAGGGCTTTTCCTTGGCAGTGTCGGGAATGATGATGCCGCCGGCGGTCTTCTCTTCTGCGTCGATACGCTTGACCACGACGCGGTCGTGAAGCGGACGGAATTTCATGCAGTCCTCCTAAGTAGTTGCACGGTATGGGAATTTTTTGGCGTTAGCAGTCTGTGCCAGCGAGTGCTAGCACAAGCGAGGCTGAAATAGGACAGGAATTTTGCGGGGGCAAGGGCTTCTAGCAGAAAAATCGGCACTCTGAAGGCCCGGGTGCCAGAATCTCTTTACCATCGTTAACCCGCCCGGTGACCGTATTAGCACGGAGCCGCCTCTGCTGCTAAAGCATTGAATTTCAACAGCTTGTTAAACTTTTAGGCTTGAGATGGATTGTCAGTTTGCGTCACATTTCTCTCATGTGAGCGCATCAGTACCGGGTGGCTCGTAAGGCGCACACCGACCAAGCCGCCCCTTGAATGCGCTCCTGCAAAGGAGGTTGGCATGGGCTTGCGGAGTGGGGGCGTTTCCGAAGATTTCCGGAAACAGCTTTTGGGTTACGGGCTGACGACGGCGCAAATTCTCTATCGGATGCCCGATCATCCCTCGCTTCTCCAGACCTACGTCTGGCAGAACTACGACATGTTTCCGAAATTTCCGGCGCTGAAGGATTTCCTGGCGTTCTGGCAGGAGAAGCTCGACGGTCCGCTCCATTCGGTGACCGTCGCGCATTCCAAGCTGATCAAGCCGGCCGAGCTGCGCGCCGTGGATGGCGTGTTCCGGCTGCATTGAACAGCGCGCCGGCATCGTAGAGTGGGCAAAGGCGCGCTCGCGCCGTGCCTACCATCTCTCCACGATTGCATCTGGCAATGGTGGGCACGCTTTCGCTTTGCCCACCCTACGATATCTCGTTCTGTGCTAGCCTCCGCCTATAACAACAGGGAGGCGGCCCATGGCCAAGAAAACAAAATCGCGCAGTGCAGCCCAGGCCGCGGTGAAGAAGCGGAGCGGAGCCAAGGCCGTGGCACGATCCTCGGCGCGCAAGGCGGTGAAGGCGAAGGCGCGCACGACACCGGCAAAGGCCGCTCCGAAAAAGGCCGCCCGTCCCAAGCAGCGCATCGCCATCAGTCATCACCGCGAGGAAGACTTCAAGGCCGACGGCCTGCGCACCTACGCCAAGTACCGCGATCTCGGCATCGCCGAAGCTTCGCATGGCTTGGCACAGGCGCACGTGATCCGCCTGCAAGGCCCCTGCGATCCGAACGAGGTCTCGAAGCTGCACTTCCACGACGTCGAATTCCAGATGGTCTACGTGCTCAAGGGCTGGGTGAAGACCTACATGGACGGGCAGGGCGAGACCTTGATGAAGGAAGGCAGCGCCTGGACCCAGCCGCCGAAGATCAAGCACATGATCCTGGATTATTCGGATGACGTGGAGCTGCTGGAGGTGATCCTGCCGGCGGAGTTCAGGACGGTGGAGTTGAAGGCCTGATGTCATTCCGGGGCGCGCGCAGCGCGAGCCCGGAATCCATTTACTCGGCATGTGCTGACGCCCGATGGATTCCGGGCTCGCCGCTTCGCGGCGCCCCGGAATGACGGGTGGAGAGAGCCTAACTCAACACCCCCACCACCGCCCCCATCAAACACGTCGTCAGCGTTCCCGACACGATCGATTTCAGCCCGAGCGCGTTGATCTCCTCGCGCCGCTCCGGCGCCATCACCCCTAAGCCGCCGATCATGATGCCGAGGCTGGCGAAATTGGCGAAGCCGCACATTGCGTAGAGCATGATCAGGCGCGAGCGCGGATCGAGCGTATCGGGTGGCAGTTTTGAGAAGTCGACATAGGCGATCAACTCGTTGAGCACGGTCTTGGTGCCCATCAGGCTGCCGGCGGTCACCGCCTGGTCCCAGGGCAATCCCATCAGCCAGCACACCGGCGCCATCACGAGGCCCAGC
This sequence comes from Bradyrhizobium sp. S3.7.6, assembly GCF_054061875.1. Taxonomy (NCBI): domain Bacteria; kingdom Pseudomonadati; phylum Pseudomonadota; class Alphaproteobacteria; order Hyphomicrobiales; family Nitrobacteraceae; genus Bradyrhizobium; species Bradyrhizobium sp. S3.7.6. The sequence goes on from NZ_JBSSEQ010000001.1 coordinate 3,928,407, forward strand.
AGCCGCTGCAACGAGATCGCGGCGCCGCCGATATTGGGCAGCAGGCCGAGGACGGCATTGACGAGATAGACCAGCGCCACCAGCACCAGCAGCATGGCGACGATGTTGATCAGCAGTTCGATCCCCGCGCTCGTCCCCTTCACGATCGCATCCATCGGGCCGGAGACATCCATCTCGGGATCCTCCAGCGCGCCGCCGGTGCGCTTGTCTGACGTCTCCGGCACCATGATCAGGCTGACGAGGATCGCGGCCGGCGCGCCCAGCACCGAGGCGATGACGAAATGCGCGGCGGCATCGGGAATGAGCGGCGCCAGCAGCGTCGCATAGAGCACCAGCACCGTGCCGGCGATGCCGGCCATGCCGCCGGTCATCACCAGGAACAATTCGCTGCGCGTCATCTGCGCCAGGTACGGCCGCACGAACAGCGGTGCCTCGACCATGCCGAGGAAGATGTTGGCTGCGGTCGAGAGCCCGACCGCGCCGCCGACGCCCAGCGTCCGCTCCAGCAGCCAGGCCATGCCGCGCACGACCGGCGGCAGCACGCGCCAATAGAACAAGAGCGTCGTCAGCACGCTCATGACCAGCACGATCGGCAGCGCCTGGAACGCCAGGATGAAATCGGCGCCCGGCACCTTCAGATCGAAGGGCAGGGGACCGCCCCCGACATAGCCGAACACGAAGGAGGAGCCGGCGCGGGAGGCCGCGGAGATCGCGCCGACCGCGTCGTTGATCGCCCCAAAAGCCCGAGCGACGACGGGCACTTTCAGGAGGACAGCCGCGGTGACGAATGTCGCGATGAGGCCAATCGCAGCCTGCCGCAGCGATACGGCGCGGCGATTCTCTGCCAACGCGAAAGCGATCAACAGCAATGCGAAAATGCCGAGTGCCGATTGCAAGCGCAGCATGGTGTCCCCAAACCCTCAATGATTATGGCCGCGCCCGCGTTGCAAACGCAATGCCGGGAGGTGACCTGAGCCTCTCGCTGTTGACAAGCAGGGGCGCCTCAGTCACGCGGGGGCACGTCGACATCAGGGGGGCGGACGGTCCAGGGTGACCCAAGAGGCGATGCCAGAGCAGCCAATATCAGCCAGTCCGCCGGTCAGTGCCCGCGCGCTCCTCGCCCACCGCGCCTTCCTGTTCTTCCTGCTCTCGCGCAGCCTGTCGCGCTTTTCCAGCCAGATCGCGGCGGTCGCGATCGGCTGGCAGATCTATGATCTCACCGGCTCGGCCTTCGACCTCGGCATGGTCGGCCTCGTGCAGTTCCTGCCCACCGCGCTTCTGGTGTTCGTCGCCGGCCACGCCGCCGACCGTTTCGAGCGCAAGCGCGTGGTCCAGCTCTGCCAGCTCGTGGAAGCCGCGACCGCGCTCTATCTCGTGATCATCACCTATCTCGGCCTGGTCAGCGAGGTGCAGATCTTCATCGCGACCTTCGTGCTCGGCATTGCCGGCGCCTTCGAGAGCCCGACCACCGCGGCGCTGCTGCCGCTGATCGCGCCTCAGGGATCGCTCCAGCGCGCAACCGCAGTCGCGAGCGGCGCAGGGCAGGTCGCAACCATCACCGGGCCGGCGCTCGGCGGCTTTGCCTACGCGGTCGCGCCGCATCTTGCCTATGCCGTGATGCTGCTGTTCTGGATTCTCGGGATGATTTTGACCGGCTTCATCCGGCCGCGTCCGCAGGCGGTCTCCAAGGAGGGGACGGACGCCGACAACATCTTCGCCGGCGTCCGCTTCATCCGCAGCAATCCGGCGATCCTCGGCACCATCTCGCTCGATCTGTTTGCCGTGCTGTTCGGCGGCGTCACCGCGCTGTTGCCGATCTATGCCCGCGACATCCTCCAGACCGGCCCGATGGGGCTCGGGATCTTGCGCGCCGCGCCCGCGGTCGGTGCGCTGCTGATGACCATGGTGCTGGCGCGTCACGCCATCTCGCGGCATGTGGGCCTGCGCATGTTCCAGGCTGTGATCGTGTTCGGCGCTGCCACGGTCGTGTTCGCGCTGTCGTCCTGGATGTGGCTGTCGGTGTTGTCGCTCGCGGTTCTCGGCGCGGCCGACACGATCAGTGTCGTGATCCGCTTCTCGCTGGTGCAGCTCTCAACCCCCGACGAGATGCGCGGCCGGGTCGGCGCGGTGAACTTCCTCTTCATCAACGCCTCCAACCAGCTCGGCCAGTTCGAGAGCGGCGTCGCAGCCGCGCTGCTCGGCGCCATGCCTGCTGCCGTGCTCGGCGGCGTCTGCACCGTCGCGGTCGCGCTGCTGTGGATGAAGCTGTTTCCGGCGCTGCGGCAGGTGGAGAGTTTGGAGTAGGGCGCCGCTCTCTCATCCGTCGTTGCGAGGAGCAAAGCGACGAAGCAATCCAGAATCTCTCCGCGGAAACACCCTGGATTGCTTCGCTGCGCTCGCAATGACGATTGTGGAGGCAGCGCGGGGATTTAGCCGACGTCACCGCGTTTGCCAAAGGCAAGTCGCAACCCCACGCCGCCTACTGTGCATGGGGTTGTTTTTCACTTTTTTAGTTTAGCCCCGTCCGACAAACGGCATCTTGGTCGCCATCACCGTCATGGTCAGCACGTTGGCATCGAGCGGCAGGCCGGCCATGTAGGCGACGGCGTCGCCGACCGCCTTGGCGTCCATGCGCGGCTCGTGCTTGGTGGTGCCGTCGGGCTGCAGCACGCCGGGGCCGTTGACCATGCGATCGGTCATGGGCGTGGCGGCATTGCCGATGTCGACCTGGCCGACCGCGATGTCGTACATGCGGCCGTCGAGGTTGGAGGCCTTGGTGAGGCCCGTGATGGCATGCTTGGTCGAGGTGTAGGCCGCCGAGAACGGACGCGGCGCGTGCGCCGAGATCGAGCCGTTGTTGATGATGCGGCCGCCGCGCGGGCTCTGGTCCTTCATGATGCGGAAGGCGTGCTGGGTGCACAGGAACGGGCCGGTGAGATTGGTGTTCACCACCGCCTGCCACTGCTCGAGGCTGAGATCCTCGAAGTTCACCGCCGGCGCGCCCATGCCGGCATTGTTGAACAGCACGTCGAGCCGGCCGTAGGTCGCCTTCACCTTGTCGAACAGCGCGGCAATGGAGTCCGGCTTGGTCATGTCGGCGGTGACGCACAGGCTCTTGCCTGCGGGGCCGAGCTTTGCGGTCTCCTCGAGCATGTCGAGCCGGCGCCCGACCAGCACCACGGTGAAGCCGATGTTCATCAACGCCAGCGACGCCGCGCGCCCGACACCAGTGCCCGCGCCCGTCACCACTGCGATCTTGTTTGCTTCACTCATCGTTTCCTGCCTTTTCTCTCTTCAAGTTGGCTGTCAGGTTTTTGGTTCTTTTTCGTTCTTGTAGGGCGGCCGCGGAATGTTCTGATGCGCCGCGCGCAAGGCCGCTGACCAGCGCGAGCGGAGGTCGTGGAAATAGGGCTCGCCCGCCTCGATGCGGTGGTTGAGATCGGCATCACAGGCGTCTGCACGCACCACCAGCACGTCGATCGGCAGCCCAACGCCGAGATTGGAGCGCATGGTCGAGTCCATCGAGATCAGGCTGGTCTTCAGCGCCTCGTAGAGCTCGACGTCGTAATGCATGGCGCGGTCGAGCACCGGCTTGCCGTATTTGTGCTCGCCGATCTGCAGGTAGGGCGTGTCCGTGGTGCACTCGATGAAATTGCCGGCGGTGTAGACCATGAACAGGCGCATGCGCGCGCCCTTGATCTGGCCGCCGAACAGGAAGGAGACGTCGAAGGAAACGTCTTCGGATCTCAGCGCGGGTCCTTCGGTCGCGTGCACCGCCCGGATCGCCCGGCCGATGCGCTGGGCGGCCTGGAACATGGTCGGTGCGTTCATCAGCGTCTCGACCTCGCCCGTGGTGGGGTCCTCCAGGCCTTCGGTCAGTGTCGACAGCACCGACTGGCTGATGGCGAGGTTACCGGCGCTGGCGATCGCCATGATGCGGTCGCCGGGTTTGGAGAAGATGTGGAGCTTGCGGAAGGTCGAGACATTGTCGAGCCCGGCATTGGTACGGGTGTCGGCGATCATCACCAGACCGTCCCGAACCAGGATTCCGCAACAATAGGTCATTTCCCGTCCCCGAACGCGTTTGCGCGGAATTACTAGCCAATTTCGGGGAGGCATGAAACCCCCGATTCCCCGGGGGAGGTCGTCATTCTCCGGCGAAACAGCTATCTCTGCCGCTCAGTCAGCGGCATCGACGAGAAACGCCTCGTCGACGGGGACGCCGAGCGCCGTGACCAGCCGGTTGGTCTCCGCGGCCATGCCGACGATGGCGAGCATCTCGCCATATTCGGCCTCGGTCATGCCCTTGGCCCGTGCGCCCGCGGTGTGCGAATGGATGCAATAGCTGCAGCCATGCGCGATCGAGACTGCGACATAGAGCATTTCCTTGATCTTGGGATCGAGCGCGCCGGGTGCCATCACCTCCTTGATGCTCTCCCAGGTCCGCCGCAGCGTCTTCGGATCATGCGCCAGCGCGCGCCAGAAATTGTTGACGAAGTCCGACTTCCGCACCTTGCGGATATCGTCGAAAACGGCGCGCGCCTCGGCGGAGAGTTCATCGTCCGAAAGCAGCTTTACGGTCGCCATGGGGTACCTCGCGGGGTCAGGTCTGATCCCGCGAGTGTAGCACGGCTCGAGCGCTCAGCCGGCATGCCCGGCCGAGCGGCGCAAGGCCAGCTTGCCGACGTCGACATATTGCCGCTGCTGCGCATGGGCGTGCTGCGCCCCGACGTGAACGTCGCGCAGGCGCCGCTGCAGCGGCGAGCTGTCGTAGACCGCGCTGCTTCCGGCCAGCGCAAAACAGGCATCCGCGATGCCGACGCAGGTCGTGGCGAGCCAGACCGCGGATCGGGCGCCCTCGATCACGAGGTCTTCGTCTCTCAGCGTGCCGGCCATCGCGCGGCGCCAGTGGCTGGCGATCTGCACCTCGAGCAAGGCCTGCGCAGCCCGGAGGTTGGCGGAAATCCGGCCGAGCTCGTACTGGAAGGTCTCGGACTCCCGCATCGGGACGGCCGCATACAATTGCTGCCTCCCGGTATGGGCCAGCGCAAGCAAGTCGTCGACAGTGCCTTCGGCGAGACCCACCGAGAATGCGCCGTGCACCAATGGCAACCATTGCCGCAACGCCTGATAGAGCGGACCCGACATGCGAGGGGGAGCTTCGACCTCGAAGACATGGGTCTCGGGAACCAGCGTCTCCCGCAGCGTGATGTGATGGCTGCCGGTGCCCTTCAGCCCTGCCGCGTGCCAGGTGTCCTCGATCTCCCAGTCACGCGCCGGCAGCACAACGACGCGAACCTGCGGCTTGCCTTGCGGGCCGGGGACCGGCTTGCCATTTTCGGTGACGATGCAGAACCCGCCGATCCAGTCGGCGTGGGTGCAACTGCTGGCGAACGGCCAGCGGCCCTTGACGCGATAGCCGTCGGCCACGCGCTCTGCCGTTCCACCCGGTTGGGATGAGCCGCAGATCGCCACGTCCGGACCGTCCTTATAAATTTGCTGGTACAGTTCAGGGTGTGCTGCGGCGGCGAAAAGGCTGCCGACTCCGCCGACAATCGAGATCCAGCCGATCGAGCCGTCGAGCTGGGTCAGTGCCTTGATAACCTCCAGTCCAGCCGGAAAATCCAGCTCCAGCCCGCCATGGCTCCGCGGAACGAACATCCGGAAGAGCCCGATCGACCGCAGCCGTTCCACGAGGTCGGGCGGGACGCGGCGTGCGGCTTCGATCTCGGCGGCGCGGGCCTTGATCTCGGGAGCCAACTCCCGGATCCCCGCAAGCATGTCCTGGTGGGGATCGCGCAGGAGCACGGAATGCTTCTTGTTCTTTTCGTGAAGCCGCATCTGTCTCAACCTCTGTTGCGGAAACGGATCACAACGGAGGCTGAAGGGACGGCGCTACGGGACAGTTTCAGCGCGGGCCGTCGTCGATTACAGCTGTAACGCTGCGACGTGATTGCGCCGCGGATGCCTCGTGACGAGATACCGCCGCGCCTAGCTCTGCCGCTGTGACTGCGACTGCGATTGCCCGCCGCGGCCGGCCTGCTCGACCTTGACCGCGACCGTCAGCGTCTCCGCACCGCCGCCATAGCGGGTGCCGCGCACGGGGGCTGCGCCGAGATAGTCGAGCCCGATCGCAACGCGGACATGGGCGTCGGTGGTGCAGATGCAGTTGGCGGGATCGAAGCCGACCCAGCCGAGACCGTCGACGTAAGCTTCCGCCCAGGCATGGCCGGCATCCTGGTGCACCGTGCCGTCCGAGCGCAGGAAATGGCCGGAGACGAAGCGCGCCGGCACGCCGCCGCTGCGGGCGCAGGCGATGAAGATATGCGCGTAGTCCTGGCAGACGCCGCGCTTGAGCGTGAACGCTTCGGCCGCCGAGGTGCCGCTGTTGGTCGGATCCTCGTCGAAGGTCATGTGATCGCTGATTTGCGTCATCAGCGTGTGCAGGAAGCCGAGCGTGTCGCTCTCGGCCTCGCTGCGCAACTGCCGCGCGACCGCCGTCATCGCCGGATTGACGGTGGTGAGGTCGGTGGCCCGCAAGAACATGCCGGCCGGAAAGCGCTCGTCGGCGCCGCGCAGCACGCCGCCGGTGTCGTGGGTCTCGATCAGGCCCTCGGCGGTGATCTTGATGTCGCCGACGGGTCCGCAGGACAGCACATGGGTGACGTTGCCGAAGGCGTCCTCATGGGTGTCGAGCTTGGTGTCGGTCGAGACGTCGATCTGCCACTCCGCCACATATTGCCCGTCATGGCTGCCGGGCGTCATGCGCAGGATCTGGATCACGCTCGTGGCCGGCGGCTCGTAGCGATAGGTCGTGGTGTGCAGGATTCGCAGGCGCATGGTGGACCGTGAAGTTAGTGGTTAGACCCGCTGCCTATTGCGAAGAAGCTCGTCATGCCCGGGCTTGTCCCGGGCATCCACGATCTTCCTCGCCGCGCAAAAGCAAGAACGTGGATGGCCGGGACAAGCCCGGCCATGACGATATCCCGTTTTCGTCAGCCGGGGGACATCAGATCAAATACTGCTTCGTGATGATTTCGCCCAGCCTGGAATTGTCCGTGATGAATTCCTGAATGAATTCATGCACGCCATGCTGGAAAATGTCGTTCATATTGCTGTGTTCCAGCCGGTTGCGGATGCCGCGGGCGTGGCGCTGGGCGGGGCCCTGGCGGCCATAGGCGACGCCGATCTGGTCGAGGTTGCGCACGAGATTGCCGTAGCAGCTTGCCAGCGAGCGCGGCAGCGTGTCGTTGAGGATGAGCAGGTCCGCAATCAGCCACGGCTTCAGCGTCTCGCGATAGACCCAGTGATAGGCCGTCAGCGCCGAGACCGAGCGCAGGATCGAACTCCACTGATAGAAGTCGAGCGGGCCGCCGACATGCTCCTCCTCGGGCAGCAGCACGTGGTACTTCACGTCGAGAATGCGCGCGGTGTTGTCGGCGCGCTCCAGATGAACGCCCATCCGCGAGAACCAGTAGGCGTCGTTGCGCAGCATGGTCCGGTAGGCCGAGCCGTCGAAGCGCAGCGAAGTCTCCTGCACGAAGCGCAGGAATTTGGCGAGATCCTCGCGCGTAGAGGTGCCCTTGCTCCAGACCTCCTGGAGTTCGATCCAGGCCGAGTTGATGGTGTCCCACATCTCGCTGGTGAGCGCGGTGCGCACCGAGCGCGAGTTCAGCCGCGCCGCCTCGATGCAGTTCCGGATCGATGATGGATTGCTTGCCGAGAACGAGAGGTAGTCGACGACGTTGTGCTCGTTGGCGACTTCATATTGCTGATAGAAGCTCGCGGCGACGCCGGCGGTGAGAAGCGCCGAGTCCCATTCATTGGTCTTGCCGATATAGGCGGCGGGAAGCGCGGTGACGCGCAGCGTCGCATCGATGGTGCGCGCGAGATATTCGGCCCGTTCGACATAGCGGGCGAGCCAGTAGAGGTTTTCGGCGGTACGCGACAGCATCTGACTACTCGTCCAGGATCCAGGTGTCTTTGGTGCCGCCGCCCTGGCTCGAATTCACCACCAGGGAGCCTTCCTTGAGCGCGACCCGTGTCAGCCCGCCGGGCACGATTGTGGTGCTCTTGCTGCCGGTGAGCACGAAGGGCCGCAGGTCGACGTGGCGTGGCGCGAGGCCGCTTGCCGTACAGGTCGGGCAGGTCGAGAGCGCCAGCGTCGGCTGCGCGATAAAACCTTCCGGCTCGCGCTTGAGCTTTTCGCGGAAGGCCTCGATCGTCGCTTTCGTCGCGGCAGGGCCGATCAGCATGCCGTAGCCGCCGGAGCCGTGGACTTCCTTGACGACGAGCTCGCCGAGATTGTCGAGCACATAGGCAAGGTCCTTCGGCTCGCGGCAGCGCCAGGTCGGCACGTTCTTCAGGATCGGCTCCTCGCCGAGATAGAATTTCACGATGTCCGGCATGTAGGAGTAGATCGCCTTGTCGTCGGCGATGCCGGTGCCGACTGCGTTGGCGAGCGTGATGTTGCCGGCCGCATAAGCCGACATCAGCCCGGGCACGCCGAGCACGGAGTCGGGGCGGAAGGTGAGGGGGTCGATGAAATCGTCGTCGACGCGGCGATAGATCACGTCGATCCGCTTCACCCCCTCGGTCGTTCGCATGAACACTTCGTTGTTCTTGACGATGAGATCGCGGCCTTCGACCAGTTCGATGCCGAGCTTGTCGGCAAGGAAGGAGTGCTCGTAGTAGGCCGAGTTGTAGACGCCGGGCGTGAGCAGGGCGACGGTCGGCTCACCGGAGGCGCCTTGCGGCGCCACCGAACGCAGGGCGGAAAGCAGCTCGTCCGGATAGCGTTCGACCGGCGCCACCCTGTGGCGGGCGAACAAGTCCGGAAACAACCGCATCATGATCTCGCGGTTTTCCAGCATGTATGACACACCCGACGGCGTACGGGCATTGTCCTCCAGCACGATGAAGTCCTCGGCATCGATCCGGACGATGTCGATGCCGGCGATGTGCACGTAGACGTCGTGCGGCACCTGCTGGCCGTTCATCTCGGGGCGGAACACCGGGTTCTGGAAGATCAGGTCGTCGGGCACGATCTCGGCGCGCAGGATGTCGCGGCCATGATAGATGTCGCGCAGGAACATGTTGAGCGCGCGCACGCGCTGCTTCAGGCCCTTCTCCAGCAGTGCCCATTCCTTGCCGGACATGATTCGCGGGATCACGTCGAAGGGGATCAGGCGCTCGGTGGATTCGGAATCGCCATAGACGGCAAAGGTGATGCCGATGCGGCGGAACAGGAGCTCGGCCTCCTGGCGGCGATATTCGAGCGCCTCGGGAGGCGTCTCCTTGAGCCAGCGCGCCAGCTCCTGATAGGCGGGGCGAAGGTCCCCGCCGGGAATGTTCATTTCATCAAACGCGACTGCCATAGATCCCGACTTGTCTCCGCAAGGCGTTGCGCCATTCGACAGGTCGTCAGGCCTTGGTGAAGACCGCAACGTCCTGGCCATGCGGCAAGAGTGCATGACTCTGAGGAGGTAGCAAGGGCTGGGCCAGCGCGATAAGCATGGAGTTGTGGCATTTGCCGGGGACAGCCGGGAGGGTGCCTCAAAAAATGGCTGAGGACTGCTTATTTCGGCAGCAAAACCGCGTGACTTCAACGCGTTACCTCGGCAAAGTCGGGCCGACAGGTGAGGGACTTAAGGTATGAGCGACATCGTCACGGCGGGCATTCTGGTCATCGGGGATGAAATCCTGTCCGGCCGCACCAAGGACAAGAATATCGGCTTCATCGCCGAATACCTGACCAATATCGGCATCGACCTGAAGGAAGTCCGGGTCGTCTCCGACGACGAGGACGACATCATCGCGGCGTTGGATGCACTGCGGCATCGCTACGCCTATGTCTTCACCACCGGCGGCATCGGGCCAACCCATGACGACATCACCGCCGACAGCGTCGCCAAGGCGTTCGGCGTCGGCATCGACCACCATCCGGAGGTCGTCGCCCGCTTCCGCGAGCGCTGGAGCGAGCAGGACCTCAACGAGGCCCGCCTGCGCATGGCCCGCATCCCCGATGGCGCCGAGCTGATCCAGAGCGCGACCATCCTCGCCCCCGGCTTCAAGATCGGCAACGTCATCGTGATGGCCGGCGTGCCCTCGATCATGCAGGCGATGATGGACATCGTCTCGCCCAAGCTGAAGTCGGGCGTGCGCATGCTCTCCGAATCGGTCCGCGCCAATGCGCGCGAAGGTGACATCGGCAGCCCGCTGCGCGCGATCGCCGCCGCCCATCCCGACACCATCATCGGCAGCTATCCGTTCATGGACGAAGATCAGAAGCCGAACACCAATCTGGTGGTGCGCTCGCGCGACGCGGACAAGCTGGCAGCGGCGATGGCGGCGGTGAAGGAAATGCTGGCGGGATTGAACATCACCCGGTAGCAGAATGGCTGCCGGATGAAGATTGGCAGGAGACAACAATGGCTGGCGAAGCACCGGAACTGAGCGCGCAGGAGCGGGCCGGCAAGGCCTTTCCTGTTTCGTGGGACCAGTTCCACCGCGACTGCCGGGCGCTGACCTGGCGGCTCAACGAGGTCGGCCCGTTCCACGCCGTCATCGCGATCACCCGCGGCGGGCTGGTGCCGGCCGCGATCGTGGCGCGCGAGCTCGGTGTCCGCATCATCGATACGGTCTGCATCGCCAGCTACGACCACGACAAGCAGGGCGAGCTCCAGGTCCTCAAGGGCATGTCCGAGGCGGCGATGAAGCTCGGCGGCGGCACCGGCAAGGGGCTTCTGATCGTCGACGACCTCGTCGACACCGGCAAGACCGGCAGGCTGGTGCGCGACATGCTGCCCGATGCGCATTTCGCCACCGTCTACGCCAAGCCGAAGGGACGCCCGCTGGTCGACACCTTCATCACGGAAGTCTCGCAGGACACCTGGATCTTCTTCCCCTGGGACACCGCGCTGTCCTACCACCCGCCGCTGCGCGACGGCGCGGCGTGAGGGAAGCGACGAAGCAAGCCAGACGATTTCCGCAGACGCATTTCTGGATTGCCTCGCTTCGCTCGCAATGACAGGTGGAGGTGGCCATGCCCCTGCAAAACCGTGTCACGCCGACCGGCGACATCATCGCCACGCCGCACCGTGGCCTGTTCACCGGCAATCGCGGCATCATCCATGATCCCGCGACCAGGACGCTGCTCAAGAAGCGGTGGTCGTCGCCGGCCTGGCTCACCTGTGTTTGCGAATTCCGCGGCCGCCGTCGCGAGGTGATGACGACGCATAGCTGGACCGAGCTGTTCTTCCTCGACGAGGCCACCGCGCTCGCCGCCGGCCATCGCCCCTGCTTCTACTGCCGCCGTGACGACGCCAATCGCTTCCGGGCCGCGTGGGAGAAGGGCAACCGCGTCCGTGACGTTCGCATGCACGATATCGACACGGTGCTGCACCACGAGCGGCTCGATCACGGCAAGAAGCGGCTTCACGCGCTGCTGGTGCCGCTCGAGCAGCTTCCAGACGGCGCGATGCTGCAGCAGGGCGAGGAAAGCTTTCTGCTGATGCGGGGCGGGGCGCTGCTGTGGTCGACGGCGGGTTATGTTGAAGGCGCGCGAAAGCTCGACGATGCGCAGTTGCTGACCCCGCCGTCGACGCTGCGCGCGATGAGCGCCGGCTATGAGGTCACGCTGCACCCCAGCGCGCACCGCGCCTGACCGTCCCCGCAAGCGGGAGGGAGCGTAGCGAGCGTGGGGTTATTTCAGCGGCCGCCCTTGCTCATCCACCGTCGTCCGCGCATCGCGCAGCGCCCATTCGCGCATGATCTGGCGGCAGCGGGTGAGCTCGGCCTCGGTTGCCGTACCCGTATCCTTTGACGCACGCTCGACCATGGCCTTGCAATTCAGCAGCACGGAGCGATCCTCCGCGCGCGCAGCGAATGTGATCCCCGCAAGAGCCGTGACGACGAGTGCCGTTCGGAGCACCATCACCCCAGCTTCTCGCGCGCCAGCGCGGCACCGGCGCCGAGCGCCATCAGCTTGGCCTCGGCGATCTCCCGCCGCATCGGCGCCATGCCGCAATTGGTGGTGGCGATGATGTTGCTCTTGGGAACGAACTTCGACACCGCGTCGATCACCTGCACGACGTCCTCGGCCGTCTCCACCGTGTCGCTGGCGACGTCGATCACGCCGGCCTGCACGATCTTGGTCTTGAGCAGCGCGAGCAGGTCGAGCGGCACCTTCGAATTGCGGCACTCGATTGCGACCTGCTGGATCGGGCTCGCGTCGATCGCCGGAAAGATCTGCTCGTATTGCCGCCACTGCGCGCCGAGCGTCTCCTTCCAGTCGGTGTTGGCCTTGATGCCGTAGCCGTAGCAGATGTGCACGGCGGTGGCGCAGGTCAGCCCCTGCGCGGCACGCTCCAGCGCCTTGATGCCCCAGTCGTTGACCTCGTCCATGTAGACGTTGAAGGCGGGCTCGTCGAACTGCACGAGATCGACGCCGTCGGCCTGCAATGCCTTGGCTTCCTCGTTGAGGAGATCGGCGAAGGCAAAGGCCATCTTGACGCGATCACCGTAGTAGCGGTCCGCAATCGTGTCGATGATGGTCATCGGGCCGGGCAGGGTGAACTTCAGCTTCTTCTTCGTGTGCGTGCGCGCCACGCGCGCCTCGTCGGCATGAACACGACCCTTGAGCTGAAGCGGCGCGACCACCTGCGGCACCATCGCCTTGTAGCGGTCCTTGCGGATGCCCATCTCGACCTTGTGGGCGAAATCGATGCCGTCGATCTTCTCCAGGAAGCCGTGCACGAAATGCTGGCGGGCCTGCTCGCCCTCCGTGACGATGTCGATGCCGGCATCCTCCTGGACCTTGACGGCAAGCAACGTCGCGTCGCGCTTGGCGCGGAGTAGCTCGGCGCCTTGCGACTTCCAGGGTGCCCAGAGCATGTTCGGCTCGGCGAGCCATTCCGGCTTCGGCAAGGAGCCGGCGATCGTGGTTGGAAACAGCATGGCGGCTCTCCCGGCAGGTTGTGTTGCGCCCCTTCCTGCCATGTCTTAACGTCAAGGTACAGAACAACAAAAGTCGCTCTCTATTCCATTGGCGACGACAGGGAAGGGCGATGATCGACCTCTTTTATGCGCCGACGCCGAACGGCTGGAAAATCTCGATCATGCTGGAGGAACTCGGGCTCCCCTATAACGTGAAGCCCGTCAATATCCGCGCCGGCGAGCAGTTCAGCCCCGAATTTCTGGCGGTCTCCCCCAACAATCGCATTCCCGCGATGGTCGACCACGCACCCGCCGACGGCGGTGCGCCGTTCTCGGCGTTCGAGACCGGTGCGATCCTGATTTACCTCGCCGAGAAGACCGGCCGCTTCCTGGCCAGCGATCTGCGCGGCCGCTCGACGACCATCCAATGGGTGATGTGGCAGATGGCGGGCCTCGGGCCGATGCTCGGCCAGCACGGCCATTTCGCGCTCTATGCGGCGGAAAAGATCCCTTATGCGATTGAGCGCTACCGTGACGAGGCCGCGCGGCTCTATGGCGTGCTCGACCGGCAGTTGGCCAAGACCGGAGCCTACGTCGCCGGCGACTATTCCATCGCGGACATCGCCTGCTTCCCCTGGACCATGACCCACAAGGCGCAGGGCTTTACGCTCGATGACTATCCGAACGTGAAACGCTGGTACGCCGAGGTGCGCGCAAGGCCGCAGGTGCAGGCGGGGCTTGCGATCGGCAAGTTCGTGAAGGAGCCGTTCGACGAGGAATCACGCAAGATCATGTTCGGACAGCGTGCCAGGGAAGTGCTGGGAAAGAAGTAGGCTGCTCGCCCATCGTCATTGCGAGGAGCGAAGCGACGAAGCAATCCAGACTGGTTCCGCGGAAAGATTCTGGATTGCTTCGCTTCCGCCGTCGCTCTTCGAGCTATGGCGGACAAGTCGCTCGCAATGACGGGGATAGAGCACGACAAACAAGACGCAAAGGAAACGCCATGATTGAATTCTTCTTCGACTGTTCCAGCCCCTGGACCTACCTCGCCTTCCACAACATCCAGCCGCTGGCAAAGGAGCTGGGGGCCGAGATCATCTGGCGGCCGATCCTGGTCGGCGGCATCTTCAACACGGTCAATCCGAGCGTCTACGCGCAGCGCGAGACGCCGGTGCCGCTGAAGGCGCGCTACATGAAAAAAGACCTCGCCGACTGGTCGCGCTCGGCCGGCCTCGCGATCAAGATGCCGCCGACGGTGTTCCCGGTGAACAGCGTGAAGGTCATGCGCGGCTGCATCTGGCTGGGGAAAGACATGGTGCCGTTCGCCACTGCCGTGTTCGAGACCTATTGGGGCGGCGACAAGGACATCTCGCAGGACGCCGTGCTCGCCGAGATCTGCAGGAAGGTCGGTGTCGACGAGCAGAAGTTCTTTGCCGGCATCTCCGAGCAGGCAATCAAGGACCAACTCAAGGCCAACACGGAAGAGGTCGTGGCACGCGGTGGCTTCGGCTCACCGACGATCTTCGTGGGCAAGACCGACATGTACTTCGGCAACGACCGCCTGCCGCTGATCCGCGAGGCGCTCGAACGCAGCAAGGCGAGTGCGGCCTGATGGTCCGGGCTGTCGTCTGCCGCGAACTCGGCGCGCCCGAGACGTTGCGGCTCGAGGAATTTCCGTCGCGCGCCGTCAAACCGGGTGAGGTTCGCGTTGCGATCCGCGCCGCCGGATTGAACTTTCCGGACGTGCTGATGGCGGCCGGCGAATATCAGCTCAAGCCGGAGCTGCCTTTCACGCCCGGCATGGAGGCCGCCGGCGACGTCACCGAGGTGGGCGCTGAGGCAAGCGGCGTGTCCGTCGGCGACAAGGTCATCGTGAAGATGCGCCATGGCGCCTTCACCGACGAAGCGGTGGTGACGCCGACGCAGCTAACGCCGATGCCGTCGACGTTCGACTATGCGGAAGCCGCGACCTATCTCGCCGGCCACGGCACCGCCTATCACGCGCTGATCGATCGCGGCCGTGTCATGCCGGGCGAGGTGTTGCTGGTGCATGGCGCCGGCGGCGGCGTGGGGCTTGCCGCGGTCGAGATCGGCAAGATGCTGGGCGCGACCGTGATCGCGACCGCCTCCAGCGACGAGAAGCTCGCGATTGCGAAATCGCGCGGCGCCGACCATCTCGTGCGCTACGATCGGGAGCCGTTTCGCGATGCCGTCAAGCGCATCACCGACGGCCGTGGCGCCGACGTCGTGTTCGATCCCGTCGGCGGCGAGGTGTTCGAGAACTCGATGCGCTGCATCGCCTGGGGCGCGCGGCTGCTGGTGATCGGCTTTACCGGTGGCATCGGCTCGGCGAAGACCAACCTGCTGCTGATCAAGGGCGCCAGCGTGCTCGGCGTGCGTGCAGGTGAGGCGGTACGGAAGAATCCCGCGCTCGGCGAGGTGCGCCTGAAGGCGCTGCTGCAATGGGCGGAAGAAGGCAAGCTGCGCCCGAACATCTCGCACCGCCTGCCGCTGCAGGATTATGCTAAAGCGATGCGATTGCTGATCGACCGCAAGGCGATCGGGCGTGTGGCGCTGGTGATGGATTGACGGTGCCGTAGGGTGGGCAAAGGCGCTCTTGCGCCGTGCCCACCATTTATCACTCACCGAAATCAGAGTGGTGGGCACGCTCCGCTTTGCCCACCCTACGATCCCTCTACTTATACTCCCGCTCCGTCCACCACGGAAAATAATCCGGCATATCGCTCGACACCTTGTTCTTGAATTGCGCCGGACGCTTCTCCAGGAACGACACCACGCCTTCCTTGACGTCGTCCGAGCGGCCGCGCGTATAGATGCCGCGGCTGTCGACCTTGTGGGCTTCCATGGGATCGTCGGCACCCATCATGCGCCACATCATCTGGCGGATCAGCGCGACCGACACCGGCGCGGTCTTGGCGGCGAACTCCTTGGCCAGCGCGCGGGCGGTCGGCAAGAGATCATCGGGAGCTACGACCTTGCTGACGAGGCGGCCGGCGAGCGCTTCCTGGGCCGGGAAGACGCGGCCGGAATAGCACCATTCCAGCGCCTGCGAGATGCCGACGATGCGCGGCAGGAACCAACTCGAGGCGGCCTCCGGCACGATACCACGCTGGGAGAACACGAAGCCGAAGCGCGCGGCATCCGAGGCGATGCGGATGTCCATCGCGAGTTGCATGGTGACGCCGATGCCGACGGCTGGGCCGTTCACGGCGGCGATGACGGGCTTCAGGCACTTGAAGATGCGCAAGGTCACCTGACCGCCGCCGTCGCGCACCTGCGGATCGCTGTAATCGACCTTGCCGTCGGCGAAGCGCTTGACCGGGCCGCGCCGCGCATCGCGATCGAAGGTATCCGCACCCGAGGAAAGGTCGGCGCCCGCGCAAAAGCCGCGGCCCGCGCCGGTGACGATGATGGCGCGGACGTCGTCGTCCTTGTCGGCAGCGTCGAACGCGTCGATCAACTCGGCCTGCATCTGCGCGTTGAAGGCGTTGAGCTTGTCGGGCCGGTTCAGCGTGATGGTGAGGATCTGCTCGGCGACCTCGTATTTGATGGTCTCATACGCCATGGTGGTTTCCTGCCTTGCCGTGAATTCTGTCTCGAAGAGACGTCATGCATGGTCGCCACCATCCGTCTTGCGCGGACTGGGCATGTGGCGGCCGGTACGAGAACGTGGATGGCCGGGACAAGCCCGGCCATGACGGAATGCCTACTTTGGCGGCGGGCTCGGCCAGGGCTTCTGTGCACCGCGCAAGCTCTCGAAAGCCTTGGCCATGCCGAGCACGCCGATATCATCGAAGCGGCGGCCGACGATCTGCACGCCGATGGGAAAGCCGTTGGCGTCGAAACCGCCGTTGAGGGAGACCGCAGGGTTCTCCGACATATTCCATGGTACGGTATAGCAGATGTGCTCGAACGGCCGCATCGGATCGTTGGTGGGCGAGGCCCATTCCGCCGCATAGTTCACGTTCGGCGCGGTCGGCGAGATCACATAGTCGAGCTCGCAGAATAGTTTTGAAGCGGCCGCCCGGATCGCCATGGTCTGGTTGAACCCGCGGATAACATCCACACCCGAGAGCTTTGCGCCGGATGCGCCCCATTTGAAGATGTAGGGCAGCACCTTTGTCTGTTCGGCCGGCGTCAGTTTCGACAGATCGTCCCACATCCGCGCGCGCCAGAAATTGTCGAGGCCGTCGAGCATCTCGCGGGTCAAGATGCCGTCGACCTCGGTGACGACGCTCCCTGCGGATTCGAACGCCTTTGCGGCTTTCACTGCGACATCGCGGACCGGCCTTTCTGCCGGCAGGCCGACGCCGGCATCGAGCATCAGGCCGATGCGCAGTTTGCGCGGGGATTTCTCCAGTCCCTTCCAGTTGAGAGGCTCGGCGGGCAGGCTCATGCCGTCGCGCCGGTCGGGCTTTGCAATCACGCTCATCATCAGCGCGCAATCGTCGACCGTGCGGGTCATGGGACCGGCGACACGGCCGACATAGGTCGGGTCGATCGGCACGCGGCCAAAACTCGGTTTCAGGCCGACGAGACCGCACCAGCCCGCAGGCAGGCGGACCGAGCCGCCGATATCGGTGCCGAGATGCAAGGGGCCGTAGCCGGCCGCAGCAGCGGCGCCTGCGCCCGCGCTGGAGCCGCCGGGATTCTTGGAGAGATCCCAGGGATTGCGCGCCAGCGCATGGAAGCTGGAGAGTCCCGAGGACAGCATGCCGTAATCGGGCATGGTGGTTTTCGCGAAGATGATCGCACCGGCCTCGCGCAGTCGCGCAGCCGGCGGGGCGTCCTTCTCGGCCGGCACGAGCTTCACGCTCGCAGCGCCGAGCGGGACGGGCACGCCCTTGGTCGCGATGTTGTCCTTCACCGTCACAGGCACGCCGTCGAGCGCGCCTGATGGCTCGCCCCCGCTCCAGCGCGCGGTCGAGGCCTTCGCGGCCTCGCGCGCGCTGTCGGGATCGAACGCGTAGAGCGCCTTGAGGTGTGGTTCCCACGCAGCGACGTGCGCAAGCACGTCCTCCAGCACCTCGCTCGGCGAGAACTGCTTGGCCCGATAGCCCGCGATCAGATCGACCGCGGAGAGATCGTGCAGCGAGGTGACGGCCTCTTCGACGCTCTTTTTGTGCATTGCTAACCTACCGGCATGCGCGTTTCGATGATCCGGGCGAACATGCTGGCGCCGATCGGCAGGATCTTGTCGTCGAGCACGAAGCCGGGATTGTGCACGGGCACCGAGCCGTCGTGGCCGATCCAGAAATAAGCGCCGGGGATGGTTTGCAGCATGTCGGCGAAATCCTCGCTGCCCATCTTCGGCTGGGCGCGGGTGATCACGTTGGCGGGGTTGACGACGGTGCGCGCGACCTCCTCGACCACCTTGGACTGCTCGACCTGGTTGACCAGCACGCCGAAAGTGTCGCGGATGTCGGCTTCGATCACGCACTGATAGGCGCTCGCGATGCCGGCGCAGATCGTGCGGATGCGTTCGGCGATCAGGGCGCGGACTTCATCCGAGAAGGTGCGGATGGTGCCGCAGAGATGGGCCTCGCCGGGGATGACGTTGTAGGCGGAACCGGCGTGAATCTGCGTGATCGAGATGACGGCGGCCTGCAGCGGCTCGACGTTGCGGCTGACGATGGTCTGGATCGCCTGCGCCAGCGTGGTCGCGATGATCACCGCGTCCTTGGAGCGTTCGGGCATCGCGCCATGCGCGCCGTAGCCGGTGATGCGCAGGTCGAAGAAGTCGGCGCTGGCCATCGCGGGGCCGGGCAGGATCGCGATCTCACCGAGGTTGAGGTCGGGCGCGTTGTGCAGGCCATAGAGCTCGTCGCAGGGAAACTTCTCGAACAGGCCGTCCTTGATCATCGCGCGAGCGCCACCAAGGCCTTCCTCGGCCGGCTGGAAGATCAGGTGCACGGTGCCGTCGAAGTTTTTGGTCTCGGCGAGGTAGCGCGCGGTGCCGAGCAGCATGGTGGTGTGGCCGTCATGGCCGCAGCCGTGGAAGCGGCCGGGGATTTTCGAACTCCATTTCAGATTGGTGTTCTCTTCCATCGGCAGTGCGTCCATGTCGGCGCGCAGGCCGATGCGCTTGCTGCCCGAACCCTTGCCCTTGATCACGCCGATCACGCCGGTGCCGCCGAGACCGCGGTGCACCTCGATGCCCCAGCTCTTCAGCTTGTCGGCGACGATGCCGGAGGTGCGCACTTCCTCGAAGCCGATCTCGGGGTGGGCGTGGAGGTCGCGCCTGATAGCAGTGAGTTCGTCGGCAAAGCCGTCGATGCGGTCGATCGTGGGCATGTGTCCTGTCCGGTTAGCGTGATGGGGGCGTGAAAACGGGGCCGTTCGGCTTGATGCGGATGCCCGGCCGCAGGCGCGTCCAGGGCAGGGTGGCTGTGTCGGCCGGCATCGCGCCGGGCGCGGCGCAGATCATCAGCTTTTCCGCGATCGGCTCGAAATCGGCGCGGAAGTGCACCGAGCTCTTGTTGACCAGAATCTTCTGCGCGGTCGGCTCGATGCCGACATAGCGGTACATCGCCTGATCGGCGAGCTGCGCCTTGTGCGAGGAGACGACGACGCGGACGTCACCGATGCGCAGGCACGCGGAGGGACCCATCTCCATCTCGCGGCCACCGTAGTAGGGGCCGGGCGCGATGAAGCGGCCATCGGAGAGCTTTTCGACGATGAAGGTTTCGCGATAGGGCTCGTCGCCGGGAATGCCGGACTTGCCGCCGAGCGACAGCGTCACGGTGGCGCCGACGCCGGCTTCATGCGCGGCCTTGGCCGAGACCGGGTCGTAGATCGCGCCGGTCGCGGCGCTCGCTTTGTTGCGTACCAGCGCGCGCAGCATGCCGGTGGTGTCGGAATCGCCGCCGGCGCCGGGATTGTCCTGGGTATCGGCGATGATGATCGGCTTGCTCGCGCCCTTGGCGAGTTCCATCGCATGGCGCACGCCGTCGTCGGGCGACCAGATCTTGCCGTCGAAATCGTCCTCGTGGCTTTCGATCAGTTTGACGATCGCATCGGCCGCGCGGTCGGCATCGGCCTGCGTCTTGCCATAGGCGAACACGCTCGGGCCGCAGTCGCGGAAGTCTGCGGCGGGGAAGCCGGGCGCGAAGGACAGCGTCGGAACGGCGTCGCTCTCGAGCGCGGCAAGTTTTTCGTAGATGCCCTTGGTGGGAAAGTCATTGGTGCATTGCCAGCTGATCGCGATCAGGAACGGCAATTGGCGAAACGACTTTGCAAAGCGCTGGCTGGTCTGCAGCAGCAGGGCGAGGTGCCTTGCGGAGGCGCGGCCGGTCTCGGCCATGTCGACATGCGGATAGGTGCGGTAGGCGATCAGCGCGTCCGCGTGTTCCATCATCTCGGGCGTGACGTTGGCGTGCAGGTCGAGGCTGGCAACCAGCGGAACGTCCTTGCCGATGACGCGGCGCACGCGCGCCAAAATCTCGCCTTCGCCGTCGTCGAGATGCTCGGTCACCATCGCGCCATGCAGATCGAGATAGACCGCATCGAGCGGGCCGGCGGCGGCGATACCGTCGACCATCACCTTCACGATACGCTCGAAGGCGTCCCTGGTGACATGCGCCGACGGACTTGCGCCGCAGGCGATCGTCGGAATGAGGTTCCAGCCATTCGCTTCGGCGCAGTCGACGAAGCCGGCGAGACCGACATTGATGCGGCGCATCACCTTCAATACGTCGGCGCCTTCCGTCATGGCCGGCCAGCCGCCGCCATGCTGGAAGTCCGCGAAAGTCGCCTTCGTCGGGGCGAACGTGTTGGTCTCGTGGAGGAAGCCGCCGACGGCGATACGTGTCATTAATTCTGGTCCAGCGTTTGAAAGTGCGCGACGTTAGCCTTGGCTTCGAGGCGGGGGCAAGCGAGGAGCCCATGCCGCCGCGCATGGCTTTAAGTCATTTTCGAATGATGATGGTCGCTACCCGTCATTGCGAGTGAAGCGAAGCAATCCAGACCGTCTCCGCAGAGGACTCTGGATTGCTTCGCTCCGCTCGCAATGACGAGTGGACAAACCTAAGCCGTAGCCGCGACGCCTTCCGACACCGGCCTGAAGTTCGCAAAATCCCAGCCACGGCCCGGTGCGGCCTCCAGCAGCGCCCTGGTGTAGGCTTCCTTCGGATGCGTCAGCACCTCGGCGGCCAGGCCCTGTTCGACGACACGGCCGTGCTGCATCACCACGACCTCGTCGCAGATCTGGGCTGCGACGCGCAGATCGTGGGTAATGAACAGGATGGCGATGCCGAGCCGGTTCTGGATCTCGTCGAGCAGTTCCAGCACCTGCGCCTGAACCGAGACGTCGAGTGCCGAGACCGCTTCGTCCGCGACCAGCACGTCGGGGTCGAGCGCGAGCGCACGCGCAATGGCGATGCGCTGGCGCTGGCCGCCGGAGAACTGGTGCGGATAGCGCGTCACTGCGTCCGCGGGCAGGCCAACGAGCTCGAGCAGTTCGCGCGCCCGCTTCATCGCATCGGCATGCGAGGTGCCGTAATTGATCGGGCCTTCCGCGATGCTCTCGCCGACGGTAATGCGCGGGTTGAGCGAGCGATAGGGATCCTGGAACACGATCTGGATCTTCTGCCGGTGCGGCTGGAGCAGGCGGCGCGAGATGTCGGCGATCTCGCGGCCGGCGAGACGCACGCCGCCGGAGGTCGGATCGATCAGGCGCACGATGCACCGCGCGACGGTGGACTTGCCCGAGCCGCTCTCGCCGACGATGCCGAGCGTGCGGCCCTTGCGCAGCGTCAGCGTGACCTTGTCGGCGGCGACGACCTCGCGGCCTTTGCCGAAGAAGGCGCGCTCCTTATAGACCTTGCCGAGCTCGTTGGCCTCCAGCACCACCGGCTCCTTGGTCTCGGGCCGCGCCGCGCGCGGCACCAGGCTCGGCACCGCAGAAAGCAAATTGCGGGTGTACTCCATGGTCGGGTTGCGCAGCACGGTCTCGAGCGGACCGGTCTCGACCAGCCGGCCCTGCCGCATCACGGCGACGCGGTCGGCGATCTCGGCGACCACGCCCATGTCGTGGGTGATGAACAGGACGGCGGTGCCGTGATCGCGCTGGAGGTCGCGGATCAGCGTCAGGATCTGCTTCTGCGTGGTGACGTCGAGCGCGGTGGTCGGCTCGTCGGCGATCAGCAGCTTCGGCTCCAGCACCAGCGCCATCGCGATCATGATGCGCTGGCGCTGGCCGCCGGACAGGCGATGCGGATAGGAGGCGAAGATACGCTCGACCTGGGGCAGGCGGACCTGCTCCATCATGTCGAGAATGCGCTTCTTCCGCGCCTTGGCGTCGAGATCGGTGTGGGCGCGCAGGACCTCGTCGATCTGACGGCCGACCGGCACCACCGGATTGAGCGCGGTCATCGGCTCCTGGAAGATCATCGCCATCTGCGTCGCGCGGAGCTGGCGCAGGCGGCGATCGGTCGCGGTGAGAATCTCTTCGCCGACCAGCTTGACGCTGCCGCCGGTCGGAACCAGCGTGCCCTTCGGCAGCAGGCCCATCGTGGTGAGCGAGGTCACCGACTTGCCCGAGCCGCTTTCGCCGACGAGACACAGTGTCTCGCCCTTATGCACCTGGATCGAGATCCCGTCGATGATGTTTGCGCCCTTCGGCTTCTTGCCGATGGAGACGACGAGGTTGTTGATGTCGAGAACTGGGTTGGTCATCACTTGATCCGTCATCACTTGCCCTCCCGCTGCTTCATGCGGGGATCGAGGGCGTCGCGGGCGGCGTCGCCGATCAGATTGATGCTGAGGATGGCGATCGAAAGCAGCAGGCCCGGCCAGAAGATCAGCGTCGGCTTGAGCTGAAAATACTGACGGCCCTCGGCCATGATGTTGCCCCAAGTCGGCGTCTCCGGCGAGATGCCGGCGCCGAGGAAGGAGAGGATGGCCTCGGTCAGGATCGCGGAAGCGCAGACATAGGTGCCCTGGACGATCAGCGGCGCGATCGTGTTCGGCATCAGATGGCGCCACATGATCTTCGGCAGGCTGGAGCCGACCGAGATCGCAGCCTCGACGTAAGGCTCCTCGCGCGCGGACAGCACGACCGAGCGTACCAGGCGTGCCACGCGCGGTATTTCGGGGATGGTGATCGCGACCAGCACGGTCCAGATGCTGGCGCCGGACAGCGACACCACGGCGATCGCGAGCAGGATGCTCGGCATCGCCATGAGGCCGTCCATGACGCGCATCAGGACGGCATCGACCAGCTTGAAGAAGCCGGAGACGAGGCCGATCGCAAGGCCGATGACGATCGACAGGATCGCCGAGCCGATGCCGATCAGGAGCGAGATGCGGCCGCCATAGATGACGCGCGACAAGAGGTCACGGCCATAGGCGTCGGTGCCGAGCAGGAACTGCGCCGAGGCCGGCTTCAGCCGCTGCGAGGGCGCAAGCTGGACCGGATCGTGCGGCGCGATCAGCGGCGCCAGGATCGAGACCAGCACGATCAGCGCGAGCAGGATCGTGGCCGCCGCAATGATCGGCGTCGAGGTGAGGAATCCGAAACGCGGCCGCAGTGGCGACGTGATCGGAATGGACGACTGGGGGAGGCTATCGACGGACATATTGTTGGTATCCTTGCCTCAGTACCGGATCCGGGGATCGAGCAGCGTATAGGCGACGTCGATCAGGAGATTGACGACGACATAGATCAGCGACGTCAGCAGGATCATCGCCTGGATGACCGGATAGTCGCGCGCCAGCACAGCGTCTACCGTGAGGCGGCCGATGCCGGGGATGTTGAACACGCTCTCGGTGACGACGACGCCGGAAATCAGCAGCGCAAAGCCGGTGCCGATTACGGTGATGACGGGCACCGCGGCATTGCGCAGCGCATGGCGCATCATCACGGCGACCTCGTTGATGCCCTTGGCGCGGGCGGTGCGGACGTAGTCCTCACCGAGCACGTCGAGCATCGCCGCACGCGTCATGCGCGCGATCAGCGCGATGTAGATGAACGAGAGCGCGCAGGTCGGCAGGATGATGCGCTCGAAGAACGGTCCAAAGCCGTTGAAGATGCTGCGGAAGCCCTGCACCGGCACCCAGCGCAGGTCGATCGCGAAGACCTCGATCAGGAGATAGCCGACCACGAACACCGGCACGGAGAAGCCGAGCACGGAGAGGCCCATCACGAAACGGTCGATCCAGGTGCCGTGCTTCCACGCCGCGATGACGCCGAGCGGCACGGCGACGATCACGGCGAGAATGATCGTCGAGAGCGCGATCGAAATCGACGGCTCGACGCGCTGGCTGATCATCTTCATGACTGGCAGGTTGGAGATCAGCGACGTTCCGAGATCGCCGTGCAGCAGCTTGTTCACCCAGGTGATGAATTGCACGATCAGCGGTTCGTTGAGGCCGAGCGAGTCGCGGATGCGTTCCAGCCGTTCCGGCGTGGCGTTATCGCCGGCGAGAATGGCGGCGGGATCGCCCGGCGTCAGCCGCAGCAGCAGGAAGACGAACAGCGCGACGACGCCCATCACGGGCACCGCGGCCAGAACGCGGCGAATGAGATAACCTAGCATGCACCTATCTCCGGCTGCGGAACTTGTGGGGCCGAGAGGCCCCTGTGGAATCGGTTCTGTCTATCATGCACGCCTGTCACTCGGGCTGGAAAGCCGGCCGGAGAAGCCGACCTTTCGGGGCAAATTGTGTGCCAAGGGCAGGGCGGTCGCAAGAGGCCGCCGAGCCTCCGATATCGGCCACTCAGGATGCATGGCGGAACTCGCGCTCAACCCTGAGTGAGGGTGCGGTCGGCGGTGCGTTGAGCCCGCGCCAGCCGTCGATGGTCCCGGCAATCATCTGCGCGGTCGCCGCCGACAAGGTCCAGCCGAGATGGCCGTGACCGGTGTTGAAGAACACGCCCGGCATCCGTCCTGCGCGCACCACGGGCATCATGTTCGGCATCATCGGCCGCAGCCCGGCCCAAGGCACGACCTTGGACGTTTCGACGCCGGGGAAGTTGCTGCGCACCCAGTCGACCAGCGGCTGCACGCGGTCGGCGCGGATGTCGCGGTTGAAGTCGTTGAATTCGGCGGTGCCTGCGACGCGGAAACGATCGGCGCCGAGCCGGCTGGTGACGATCTTGGCGGCTTCGTCGAGCAGGCTCACGGTCGGCGTCGCATTGCGGCTTGCGGCAGTGTCGAGCTGAACGGTGATCGAATAGCCCTTCACCGGATAGACGTTGACGCGCTCGTCGAGGAGGGCGGCGAAGTGGCGGCTGGCCACACCGGCGCAGACCACGACGCCATCCGCCTTCAGCATGCCGCGCGCGGATGCGACAGCATCACTGGCCGAAAGATCAGCCCAGCCGATGACAAAGCCGCCACCTGCCTGGGCAATGGAATCGATGTTGGCTTCGTGGATAAAGGTCGCGCCGCGCCGCTTGCAGGCTTCCGCAAGTCCGCGCGTGAACTTGTGGATATCGCCGGTCGCATCCGACGGCGTGTAGAAGCCGCCAAAATAGTCCTTGCGCAGCGTCGGCTCGATGGCGCGGATCTCCTCCGGCGTCACCGGGCGGCGATCGAGCCCGCCTTCCTTCAGCAGCGCATTGACCTGCAGGCCGGATTCAAAACCCCTCTTGTCGTGATAGATGTGCAGGATGCCGCGGCGTTCGAGATCGAAGTCGATGCCTTCGCGCTCCGCGATCTCGAACAGATGCTTGCGGGCTTCGATCGCGAGCCGCGTGGTCTGAACCGTGTTGGCGCGGTAGTTACCGATATTGGCGACGAACTCGCTCATCCACGAATATTTGTGCCAGTTCGGCCGCGGGTTCATCAGCAGCGGCGCATCACGCCGGAACATCCAGCGCAGGCCTTTCAGGATCGTGGCGGTGCTGTTCCAGACTTCGGCATTGCTGGCGGAGAGCTGTCCGCCATTGGCGAAGGACGTCTCCATCGCGGCGTAGCGGTGCTTGTCGAGCACCGTCACCTTGTATCCGCGTTCGAGCAGGGCATAGGCGGTCGTTACGCCGGTGATGCCGGCGCCGATGATGGCGATATGGGTCATGGCAGGTTCGGGGCTCCCGTGAGTTAGAGTCGGCTAACCGCCGGCCAAAGGCCGTTGGCGGCGCCCCATCTGTCACGGTTACCTGAGAGCTTGATCCGGCGCGGACCTCGGCGAGGTCAGCTCCGGACTATCCCCTTCGGTGGACGTCACGACCACATTGGCCGTGCCGCCTCTCTCCAGATCGTCCTGACGATACGGTCCTTTTGCCTGAGAGTTTCCGGGGCGGTTGCTCCGTCGGCGCCGCAACGAAAGCCTGAACTCTCGTTGCGATCTCTCCCGCATCGTCGCGTGGACAATCGAGCAGTACGATGCGCCTCATTTTTAGACAAGGCTAAATTTAAACCGCGACTGCCAACGCATTGTGCAGTGCGAAGGCTGCGTCGTCAGTCGAGCGTCGCCAGCAAGCCGGCCATCAGGCGCCCGCGTTCAACCAGGCTCTCGACCTCGATGAACTCCTCGAGCGTGTGGCCGTTGCCGCCGCGCACGCCGAGGCCGTCGAGCGTCGGGATGCCCATCGCGCCGGTAAAGTTGCCGTCGGAGCCGCCGCCAGAGCTCGCATGCGGCAGCTCAGTGCCGAGCGATTTGGCGATGCCGCGCGCCTTTTCATAAAGTGCCATGGTGCCGGCATCGGGCTCCCATACGGGGCGCGTGACGCCGCGCGTCACCTTGAACGTGACATCATTGGTCGTGCCCGACAGCGCCAGCATCCGCTCGACGCCGCGATCGAGATCGGCCTGGCGCTTGGCCATGGACAGCGCCTCGCCGGTGGCGGTCGTGGCAACGCAATTGACCCATTGTCCGCCATGCACGACGCCGACCGAGAAGGTGCAGTCCTCCGTCGTCATCGCGTCGATGGCGAGGATCTGCCGCGCCATCTCGCGGATCGCCGAGCGTCCGGCCGACAATGTTGCGCCGGCATGGCTCGGCCGGCCCGTCGCTTCCAGATTGAAACGCGCGATGGCGTAACGTCCGGTGGTGACACCGTTGTCGGCGCGGCCCGGTTCGGGCACCAGCACATATTTGTTGCGCGCAGCCTCCGCCTCGATGATGTCGCGCGTCGAGGGCGTGCCGACTTCCTCGTCGGGCGTAAACAGCACGGTGATCGGCAGCGGCGTGGTGAAGGACGCACGTGCCAGCTGCCGGATCGCTTCCAGCGAGAGATAGTTGCCGCCCTTCATGTCGTAGATGCCGGGGCCGTAGCACTTGTCGCCCTCGCGCCGCCATTTCAGCTTCTCGATGGTGCCGACCGGGTGGACGGTATCCATGTGGCCGGCGATCAGGATGCCCGGCTCGCCCTGTTTCGGATGCGGGAAGCGCGCGCGGATCACGCCGCCGAAGCCCTGTCGACCGCCGATGCGTTCGATCGTCGCACCCATGATCGCCATATCCCGCGCTGCGATATCGAGCATGCGGTTGACGGCACCCGCGTCCCAGGTCGGGCTCTCGCATTCTACCCAGGTGCGCAGGCCCTCGAGCATCGCCTCGGAATCGAAGGGAAGATTGGCTGGATTCATCTTAATGTCTCTCAAGCTTCGAAAGATGGAACGCGCATTGCATTGGCGCGGACGGGACTGGCGGAAAGCGTTGTAGAGCCAAACCGATCTTTGTGGAGCCCGTGGGCGCGCCGCTTGGGGCTGCAGCGAAACCGGATTGACGCGCTCAACACTGTCTGCAAGTCTCGAAAGACAAAGGCATCGCATGAGGTTAGTTCGCCTAAAGAACGAACCGAATGCTCAACCAATAACCTGCCTTTGAACAGTTTCACGTCAGGAGAAACTTTTATGTTGAGCTTGATGCGCCGGGGGCGTCGCGCGTTCGCCTCCACACTTGCGCTATCGGTCGTTGCGCTTTCGACGGCGATGGCCTCGCCGGTACTTGCCGCCGCCAGCAAGACCATCACCGCGGTGATGCATTCGGATCTGCGCATCATCGATCCGATTTTCACCACCGCCTACATCACGCGTGACCATGGCTACATGGTCTACGACACGCTGATCGCGACGGACTCGAATTTCAAGATCCAGCCGCAGATGGCGGACTGGAAGATCTCCGACGACAAGCTCACCTACACCTTCACGCTGCGCGACGGCCTGAAGTGGCACGACGGTACGCCGGTGACGGCGGAAGACTGCGCCGCTTCGCTGAAGCGCTGGGCCGCGGTCGACGGCATGGGCCAGCAGATGATGCAGTTTACTGCGAGCATCGAGGCGACCGACCCCAAGACGATCACGCTGAAGCTGAAGGAGCCCTACGGCCTCGTGCTCGAATCCATCGGCAAGCCGTCCTCGCGCGTCGCCTTCATGATGCCGAAGCGTCTCGCCGAAACGCCGCCGGACAAGCAGATCCCCGAGCAGATCGGCTCGGGTCCGTTCAAGTTCGTGCAGGGTGAATTCCAGCCCGGCGTGAAGGCGGTATACGTCAAGAACACCGACTACGTGCCGCGCAAGGAGGCGTCGAGCTGGACTGCCGGAGGCAAGGTGGTCAAGGTTGATCGCGTCGAATGGATCACCATGCCGGATGCGCAGACCGCAGTGAACGCGCTGCAATCGGGCGACATCGACTTCATGGAAGTGCCGCCGTGGGATCTGCTGCCCGTCCTTGAAGGCAATGCCGACCTCAAGACCGAGACGCTGAACAAGTTCGGCTACCAGACCCTTGGGCGCATGAACTTCCTCTATCCGCCCTTCGACAATCCGAAGATCCGCCGTGCCGCACTTCTGGCGATGAACCAGAAGGACGTGCTCGACGCGCTCGTCGGCAATCCCAAATACTACAAGATCTGCGGTGCGTTCTTCATCTGCGATACGCCGTTCGCGACCGACGTCGGCTCGGAATCGCTGGTCAAGGGCAACGGCATGGCGGAAGCCAAGAAGGCGCTCGCCGAGTCCGGCTATGACGGCACGCCCGTCGTGGTCATGGTGCCCGGCGACGTCGTGACGCTGAAGGCGCAGCCGACGGTCGCGGTGCAGTTGCTCCGCGAGGCCGGCTTCAAGGTCGACGCGCAGGCGACCGACTGGCAGACGGTGGTCAGCCGGCGCGCCAGCCAGAAGCCTCCGAAGGAGGGCGGCTGGAACATGTTCTTCACCAACTGGGTCAGCGCCGACGTGTCCAACCCGATCGCCAATCTGTCGATCGGCGGCCAGGGCAAGAAGGGCTGGTTCGGCTGGGCGGAAAACGCCAAGATCGAGAAGCTCAAGGACGATTTCGTCCGCGCCGCCTCGCTCGACGATCAGAAGAAGATCGCGACCGAGATCCAGAAGGAAGCCTATGACCAGGTGATCTACGTGCCGCTCGGCCAGTATCTGGCGCCGAGCGCGTGGCGGAAGTCGCTCACCGGCGTGCTCGACGGCCCAGCGACGCCGGTGTTCTGGAACATCGACAAGACCGAGTAAGGCCAAGTCCAGGTAAGGGAAGGTGCATCTCGCACCTTCGGTCCGAGCGTTACGCGGCGTCGCTGTCATCAGCGGCGCCGTTTTCGTTTGTCAGCCTCGCGTCAGCTTTTAACTCTTCCAGTGTCCAATCATTGCTATTTGTTTCTGACTTGAAATAGATGTGCGCAGTTCGCACATCACTTCCTTCCTGCATTTGAGTCCCGTGTCGATTGATTTTTCATTTCGGGCGATGGCCGAGCGGTCCGATCGCGCGCCGGCGCGATGGCGGCGGCCTTTCCTGCGCTGGCTCGACGGCGTCGAGACGGGTTGGGCCGTTCCGCTTCTCATTGTGTGCTTTGTCGCGCTCTGGACGATCTATCTGGCCGTCGCCTATGCCGGCAGCGGCCTGCACCCTGATACCCTCGAGGCCTGGACGCTCGGGCGCCGTTTCGCGTGGGGCTACCACAAGCATCCGCCGCTGATGGGCTGGGTTACGGCGGTGTGGACCGCCGTCTTCCCGCTCAGCGACTGGTCGCTGCAATTGATGGCGATGGCCAATGCCGGGCTCGCCCTGTTTTTCGTCGACCGGATCGCACGGCAGTTCGTGACCGGGCACAAACGCATCCTGGTGCTGCTGCTCCTGATGCTGACGCCGGCCTATCAATTCCACGCCCAGCGCTTCAACGCCAATGCGGTGCTGCTTGCGCTCTGGCCGCTCGCGACCTGGTCTTTTCTGCGCGCGTTCGAGACCCGCAGCGCGGCCTGGGCGGTCGCCGTAGGATGCGCGACGGCGCTGGCGATGGTCGGCAAATATTATTCGGTCTTCCTGGTGGCGAGCTTTGCATTTGCCGCGCTGGCTCATCCCGCGCGCCGCGCCTATTTCACGTCCGCTTCGCCGTGGATATCGGTCGTGGTCGGGCTCGCGGTGTTGTCGCCGCACATCTACTGGCTCGCGACGACGGGGGCGTCGGCCTTCACCTACGCGATGGCGCACGCCAACGGCAACTTCGTGAGCTCACTCGGCGAGGTGCAGAACTTCCTGCTCGGACTCGTGGCGGCCATCAGCGTATCGGCCGTCTTCTGGGTGATCATCGCCGGCACACGGCTGAAACAATTTGCTGCCGACTTCGCCGCGATGAGTTCCGGCCTGCGGCTTCTTTTTTACGTTGCGATCGGCACGATCGTACTGCCGGTCCTGACGTCGCTGGCGATGGGCACCGATCTGCCGTCGCTATGGGCGTTGCAAGGGCTGTTCCTGTTCGTCGTGCTGATCGTTTGCGGCACGCGCTACCCGATCGAAAGATTCTACACCGTCAATGTCGCGGTCATCACCGCGATCGTTGGGCTCGCCGCTGTCTTCGTCGCCGCCCCGATTCACGCCGTCTATCGCAACAATCACGGCTACGAAGAGGGCCGGAATTTCTACGCGCAGGTAGCCAATGAGATCACCCGGGAATGGCACGAGCTGACCGGGGAACCGCTCAGCGCCGTCAGTGGCGACGATTCGCTGGCCTTTGCGACTGCGTTCTACAGTCCGGACCATCCGTATTACGCGCGGCCGTTCGAATTTCAGTACACGTGGGGCATGCCGCGAAGGACGACATTGGATCGCGGCTGGGCCGCGCTCTGTTTCAGCGGCCAGGATTATTGCGGCAGGTGGATGGAGTCCGTGTCCGCGCGCGCCGAGCATTTCGTCAAGCGCCAGTTCACCGTGCAGGCGACGCTATGGGGCAGGCCCGGCCTGACTCGAGACGTGGTCGTGCTGATCGTGCCACCGCGAACGAGCAGCGCGACGCCCGAGAGCGCCGCGCAGGACTTCAGCGCCAGCAGGCGCCCGACGGACTAGGCTTTGCGCTCAGCAGTGGCTGTCGCGGATTCGCTCGAGGCCTTCGCTCGCGAAGGGGGGAGTGAACGCAGTTCGGTCGGCGCCCGACGTCGAGCGTTCCGTTTCCGCCCGATCCGGGGTGGTGTTGTCTTCGCGATGTTCCGGTTCCATGAGGCGGCCTTTCGAATTGCTGCAGTACAACATCGATGCGGCCGGGAAGTTCCTCATGCGATGGGACGATGATGCGGCTTGAACAGCCGTCCCTTTTCCACCACCAGCACGATCGCAAGCGCCGCCAGCGTCGACAGGAAGAAGCCGACCGAGAACGGCAGCAGCGTGCCGTCGAAACTCTGCCCGATCGCCATGCCGACGACGATGCCGATCAGCGTCGTGATCGAGCCGTAGAGCGAGGAGGCGGTGCCGGCGATGTGGCCCTGCGGCTCCATGGCCAGTGCGGTGAAGTTCGCGACCATCATGCCGAACGAGAACATCATCAGGGCGGACAGCACCATGAACAAGGAGAGCGGCAGCATGCCGAGGCTTTCCGTCAGCAGCATCACGCCCGCAACCGCGGTGTAGAGCGTCAGCGCGCCGTGCGAGATCACGCGCATGCCGAGCCGTCCGACCAGCTTCGCATTGAGGAAGCCGGCGATCGCGGTGCCGGCCGCGATCGCGGCGAAGGCAATCGGGAAATAATGGCCGAGATGATAGACGCCGGTGAAGACCTGCTGCGCCGAGAAGACATAGGCAAAGAGCGCGCCTATCACGCTGCCGGCGGCCGTCGCATAGCCGATGGTCTGGCGGTTGGTCACGGTCTGCCGGAACGCCGAGAGCACGTCTGCGGGCGCCAGCGATCTGCGCTCGGACTCCGGAAGGGTTTCGGGCAGCCGCAGCACGCTCCATGCGAGCGCGAGCAGTCCGTAGAGCATCAGTACGACGAAGATGCCGCGCCATTGCGTGACCAGCAGCACCGCCTGCCCGAACGAGGGCGCAATCACCGGCACCGCGATGAACACCATCATGGCGAGCGACATCACGCTCGCCATCCGTCGGCCGACATAGCAGTCGCGCACGATCGAGGTCGCGATCACGCGCGTCGCCGACGTGCCGAGCCCTTGCAGCGCGCGCGCCAGCAGCAGCGTCTCGAACGAGGGCGCGGCGACCGCCAGCACGCTTGCCACCGCATAGACCGCCATGCCGCCGAGCAGCACCGGGCGGCGGCCGAAGCGGTCCGACAACGGGCCCATGACGAACTGCCCGGCACCGAAGCCGATCAGGAAGGTCGAGAGCACCAGCTGAAGATGGTTGGCGTTGGGAATGGCGAAGGCTGCCCCGATGTTGGGCAGCGCCGGCAGCATCATGTCCATCGCAAGCGGATTCAGCGCCATGATGGACGCGATCACGATGACGAATTCTGGAAAACCCATAGGCCGGTGTCCCGAGGACACCCAATCGTCGGCATTGACGTCGGACAAAGCTCACCTCTGAAAATCAGAGGCTTTTTGATCGGTTATGCTGCGTCGCACAACCCATGTTTCGGGATGGCTGACAGGCGGGTGCACAAGAATTGGTGATGTCGCCGGGCCCGGGGAGGGCTGCCTCGTCCATCATCGTGCGCTACCAGCCTGCTCGACCAGGCCGAGCGCCAATCGTCCCGCGGTGTCGACATAGTCGAGATCGCGATGGATCAGCATCACGGTAGTGGCGCCGTCGAGCAGGATCACGAGCTGGCGCGCGAGCGCCGCTGCACCGGCAACGCCATGCCCGCGCAATACGGTTTCGAGCCACGCTTCAAAACGCTTCTTGTGCGCCGCGCCGGCCTTGACCGCGGGATGTGCCGGCGTGTTTGCGAGCTCGGCAATGGTGCGCAGGAATCCGCAGCCGCGCCATCGGGGCGTATCCACGGAGCGTCCGAGCCTTGTGAAGAGACCGCGGACCTTGTCGGCCACCGTGCCCTCGGTCTCGGCGAACCAGCGCATATAGAGCTCCAGCGTCGGCTGGTCCCTGGCCGCGATGGTCTCGGCGACGAGCTCGTCCTTGCTGGTGAAGTGATAATAGAGCGTCTTCTTGGTGACGCCGGCCTTCTCGGCGACCGCGTCCATGCTCACCGCCCTGATGCCTTCGCCATAGAACAGGCGCGTCGCCGCGATGACGATCTGCTCGCGTGTGGTGTCGCCTTTGCCTGACATCGCCAATGTATACTGCCTAGTGAGTATACACGACAAGATCGCTGTGGCTGACTTCCGCGCCTGTTCGACCTGGAATTCGACCTGGAAGGAGCCTGCCCTTGTCCGATCTCGTACTCTCCGAAACGCGAGGCGCTGTCGCGCTGCTGACGTTCAATCGCCCGAACAAGCTCAATGCGCTGAGCTACGCCCTCGTCGACCGTCTGATGGCGATCCTCGATCGTATCGAGAACGATGCCGATATCCGTGCCGTGATCCTGACCGGGGCGGGCGACCGCGCCTTCTCGGCCGGCGCCGACATTGCCGAGTTCTCGGAGAGCGTGAAATGCGGGCCGGACGCAGCGGTAAAGGCCTTCGTACTGCGCGGGCAGGCGATGACGGCGCGCATGGAGGCGTTTCCGAAGCCGATCATCGCCGCCGTGAACGGCATCGCCTTCGGCGGCGGCTGCGAGATCACGGAAGCCGTTCATCTCGCCGTCGCGAGCGAGCGCGCGAGCTTCGCCAAACCCGAGATCGCGATCGGAATCACGCCGACCTTCGGCGGCACGCAGCGCCTGCCACGGCTCGCGGGTCGGAAGCGGGCGCTCGAATATCTCCTGACAGGAGATTCCTTTTCGCCACAGCGGGCTCATGAGATCGGTTTGGTCAACCGCGTCGTGCCGCACGGGCAGCTTCTGGACGCAGCCTTCGCGCTGGCAGACCGCATCACGCGGCATTCGCACCTGGCGGTCGCCCGCGTCATCACCGCCGCCACGCGGGGCCTCAACGTCTCGATCTCTGAAGGTCTCGCCATCGAGAGCGAGCAGTTCGCACGTATGGCGGCGACCCGGGACACGCGCGAAGCGCTCGATGCCTGGCTTGCCGCCCGCTCGCGCTAGGGGTGGTGCGGCGGATCTGGCGGTCGCGGCGATAGGGAACCGGTTCCC
This sequence comes from Bradyrhizobium sp. S3.7.6, assembly GCF_054061875.1. Classification (NCBI taxonomy): domain Bacteria; kingdom Pseudomonadati; phylum Pseudomonadota; class Alphaproteobacteria; order Hyphomicrobiales; family Nitrobacteraceae; genus Bradyrhizobium; species Bradyrhizobium sp. S3.7.6. The sequence goes on from NZ_JBSSEQ010000001.1 coordinate 3,962,692, forward strand.
CCTGCCGTCCAGGCGGACGGCTGGCAACCAGGGATTCACCATAAGCGCGAGCGCTACGCACAGGGGAGATGAATCCGCAACCCATCCTGTCCATGGTGGCACGGCCTGGCGCCGCGTCGGCGCCGGCATAAACCTGGCCAAACAAGGTATCCGATTGTGTCCGATGTCACCGGTGCAGCACGATGGTTGGAACCCTCGGCCGACATGGCTTCGCGGCGGAACTTCTGGCTTGCCTGCCTGATCGCACTGACCACACTGTTGGTGCTCGGCAATCTCGCCAACGACGCCGTGCTCGATATGAAATATGGCTGGGACACCCGCGTCAATTGCGCGGCGGTCGATGCGTATGCCAGCGGGCTCGATCCCTATTTCGTCAAGAACCTGAAGGGCACCAAGCTCTCTTATCCCTATCTGCCGGTGACTCTGGATGTCTTCCGCCCGTTGTGCGCGGGTGGACTTCTGATCGATCACTACAAGGGCATCTTTCCTGTCCTCGCCGTGATCTGCGGGCTCCTCTTGCCCGGTCTTGGCCGAACGCGCCCGAGCGCGCGCGATGTTGCGCTGAGGGTGCTCTGCACGCTCGGCGCGTTCGTCGGTTTCGAATGGGTGCAGGCGTCTGGCAACTTCGCGATCCTGAGCGGCGTGCTGACCGCGATTGCGCTGAGGTTTCTGCTTTCTCGGTCGGCGTCCGGCGCGCCTGAGGGCCGCAGCTTTCCGTTGCGGCTCGCCGGCGCCGCGCTGCTCGGCCTCGTGACATCGTTCAAGCTGGTGTTCTTTCCCGTGCTGGCCGCGCTCTATTTCCTGCCGCTGCCGCGTGGCCGCAAGCTCACGCTGATCGCGGTTGCGGCGTTCAGCTTCGCATTGCCGATCCTGATATCGCGGCTGATGTACCCCGAGCTGTTCGCGAGCTGGCAGCTGGCGATGGGCGGAAAGATCCCCGACCAGCATCTCGTCGATCTCTTCGAGATCAATCCGTCGCTGCTGCTGGCGGCGCGCGACCTCATGGATCATGCCGGCCTCGGTGACAGCAAGGCGGTGACGTTCGCGACCTATGCATGCGCAGCACTCGCGCTCGTGCTGGTGCCGTTCGCTTTGTCCATCCTGCGCGTGGTCACGAGCGAGCCGGCGCAGGAAGGCGGATCGCTTCTTGTGCGACTGGATCGCTGGCTGATCGATCATCCCCGCGTCGCCATGCGTATCACGGTGTTCGCGATGTTTGCGCTCTATCTCAGCTCGCCGCGCCTCAAGGAATATGCCTTCTTCGAGCTCGCGCTTTATGCCGCGATCCTCGTCGTCGATCTTCCGGCCCTGTCACTTGCCGCGTTCCTCGCCGTCGGTCTCGCCTTTCCGGCACTGATCTCGATTCTGGGGACGGCATTCGAGGGCAGCTTCATCCTCCTCATCATTGCGCTGACAAGTTTCTGGATCCTGCTGCTCGACTTTCGCGCCGAGCCGAAGCGGCTGGCGACGGAAGGCGCGCAGTCATAGCGCATGCCGCCGCGTCCGCCGCAAAAGGGACGGCGCCTTGCCCCCGCGCAGGCTCCAGCGGGTTCGTGACTGCATCGGTCTGCCGTCCGCCTTTGGGCGAAGGCTCGCCCCGTCAGCTCCGATGGTGCGGGCAGCCGGAGTCGAACCGGCACAGCGCTTGCGCGCCGAGGGATTTTAAGTCCCTTGCGTCTACCAATTCCGCCATGCCCGCTTGATCCAACGAGATCAACTAGTTAAGTCCACCTCCGGCCGTCTGGAATTGGCGCGTTTCGCGGGCCGATGGGCGGTTCTTCCTTAAGCGAGCCGGCCGCGCAAGGCAAAGCCTCAATCCGGACATCTGTTGTTGCTTTAGGCATTCTCAATCCACGGGGACTATTCATCCGGCATGGCTGCTTCGTTTTCCTCTCGCCTGCGCGACTCGGGCGCATTTCTGGCGCTACTCGCGGCGGGCGCGGCGCTGTCCGGTTGCGCCAGCATGACCGAGACGGTCGCACCGGCCTTTGCCGATCCCGGCAAGTACGAATTGTACGACTGCAAGCAACTCGAGGCTGAGCGTAAGGCGCTCGCCAGCCGCACCGAGCAGTTGCAGAAGCTGATGGAGAAGGCTGAGACCGGGGCGGGAGGCGCGGTCGTGTCCGAGCTCGCCTATCGCAACGACTACATCGCGGTGCGCGGGCAGTCGCAACTTGCCGAGGAGGCATGGCGCCGCAACAAGTGCCGGGAAACGCCGCCCGGTGTGACGCCGGCGGCCTCTGCTCCGCAGCGGCCGGACATCAAGCCCGCCCCGCGATCCGGCAGCGCCGTTCGCTGAGCCGGCACGACTGCGCCCACATCACGGCCGCCAGCCGTAGATCCAGTCCTGCCGCGCCAGCATGCGCTCCGGGCCGAGCGCGCGGATCGCAACATCGCGCGCGATCGCGAACGGCCCACCGAGATGATAGATGCGGCCCTGCTGCCGCGCCGTTCGCTGCACCCGGCGTACCCGCGCCTGCCGCGCGCGGCCATATTGCTTCAGCGCCGCCGCGATACCGGCCGCGCTCTCGGCAGCCTCGAGGCTCAGATGCCGGGCGAGCACGGCGGCGTCCTCGATCGCCATGCCGGCGCCCTGGGCCGCGAATGGCAGCATCGCATGCACGGCGTCACCGAGCAGGCCGACCGGTCCTTCGCTCCAGGGGCAGCCGTCGGGCACGCCGAACAGCGCCCATTTGCGCCAATTGTCGACGGCAGTGAGCATCATCCTGGCCGCCGATGGCCAGCGCGGTGCCGCGAAGGCGTCCATCACCTCGAACGGGTCGCCCGGCGTGCTCCAGCCGGGCCTGTTCCAGGTCCCCGGCAGCACCGCGACCACGTTGATCTGGCGCCCGCCGGCGATCGGATAAGCCACGAGATGGGCGTTCGGCCCCATCCAAAGCTGGACCCGCCGCGCGGTAAAATCCTTCGGCAGTTGCGTGGCATCGAGCGTGCCGCGCCAGGCGATCAGGCCGGAGAAGCGCGGCTGCACCTCGGGAAACAGATGCTGGCGTACCGTCGACCAGATACCGTCGGCGCCGATCAGTGCGCTGGCCAGATCGCTGCGGCGTATCGTGCCGCTGCGATGGACGACCGTCAGCCCCTTGGCGTGGGGCGCCACATCCTCGAAGGTCGCACCTAACTTCAGATCGATATCGGGATGGTCGGAGACCGCACCGGCCAGCGCGGATTGCAGGTCGGCGCGATGCACCACCCAATAGGGTGCGCCGGCCCGCGCGGAAGCGGCTTCGCCGAGCGGCATGCGCAGCAGTTCGCCGCCGGCCCGCGCGCTCATGACGCAGAGCGCCTCAGGCGTGACGGCGCTTCGCTTGAGCCGCTCGGTGAGGCCGAGCTCGACCAGCACGCGGCTGGCGTTGGGGGAGAGTTGCAGGCCGGCGCCGACTTCCTCGAGCCGCTCGGCCTTTTCCAGCACGACGATGCGGAAGCCACGGGCTGCGAGCGCAAGCGCGGCCGTCAGTCCACCTATGCCGGCACCGGCGATGACAATCGTTCGGGAGAGCGCCACCCCTGCCGTGAGAGGCGGTCAGGCCACCTTGTCCTTCAGCACGCATTCCGGCGGACGGGCTTCGCCCGGCTTCAGGTCGGCGGCGAAACGGTACAGCGTCGAGCAATAGGGGCAGATGATCTCGTTGTCGTTGCCGAGGTCCAGGAAGACGTGCGGATGATCGAACGGAGGATTGGCGCCGACGCACATGAACTCTTGCGAGCCGATCTCGATGACGGGGACACCGGCATCGTTATGGAAGTGCGGGACGACATGGTCGGACATCGTAGTTCATCCTGGAGTGGCAATGGCGGCAGACACAATCAAACACTGACGCGGCATCTTTGAGGCGCCGCGGACCATACTGTTGGGTGCAGATGATTGCTAGTCCAGCGGAACCGAAAGGTTCGCAATTGCCCCATGCTCATTTGCTCATGCAAATTCGACACAATCTTGCGGCCTGAGAGAAGCCCTTCTTTCGTCGGGGACGTTGTGTCGCAATTTTGGCATACTATGTCTTTGGACAAGCGGAATTGCGACGAAAGACGAACCATCAGGCGCAATGATCTCGGGATCGTCCAGGCTCTTGGCACAACTCTTGGTATGACTCTTGGCATGAAGTGGCTGCGAATCAGCACGGCGTTGACCGGTATCGCGGCATGCAGCTTCATGCTCGCGCAGGTAGCGCCGCATGCCCGCGAGGCCGGCGCGCTGCTCTCCGCCCAGGACGATCCGGCGGCGCTCTCCGAACTCAAGCTCGATGCGCTGCTGCGGCAGAACGACCGCCTGGTTCAGGACAATATCGAGGCCGCGCTCGCCGCCGGCGACGCTGATCTCGCCGACAGTTTTGTCGCGCTGGCGCGTGAACGCAACGTCGCGCTGCCCGACGACCTCCTCAACCGCGTGAGCGATGCGGTCAAGGAAGAAAATTCCACGCGGCATTTCGCCAAACGGTTCGCCACCGGGCTCGTCACCGGCAACGCCGACGATGTCGCGAGCCTGTCCGGAACCGTCGCCGGCGATCTCTTCGTGATCGGCGACATCAGGGACGTCGTGCGCGAGGGCAAGCACCTTGCCATGGGCGAGGACACCGATCGCTTGGTGCTGGGGCTTGCGACCGCGGGCCTTGCCGTGACGGCCGCAACCTACGTCTCCGTTGGCGGCGCTGCGCCTGTTCGCGCTGGACTGACGCTGGTGAAGGATGCCCGCAAGGTCGGACGGCTCGGCGAGGGACTTGCCGCATGGGCCGGCCGGTCGGCGCGTGAGGTGGTCGATACGCCGATGCTCCAGAACGCCGTCGCCAAGGGTTCGGTGTTCCGCCCCGGCGAGACCGCGAGCGCGATCAAGGCCGCTTTCCGTGCCGAGAAGGCCGGTGCGCTGGTCCGGCTCGGCAAGGACGTCACCCGCGTTGCCGAAAAGACCGGCACGCGCGGCGCCATGGATACGCTGCGCATCGCCGAAGGCCCGAAGGACGTCGCGCGCGCGGCCCGGCTTGCGGAAGCGCAGGGCGGCAAGACCCGCGCGATCATGAAGCTGCTCGGCCGCGGCGCGCTGCTGCTCGTCGGCGGCATGTTCGATCTGGCGCTCTGGCTGTTCGGCGCGGCACTGACGCTGTTCGGCCTGCTGTCTTCGATCAAGGCGGCGACGGAGCGCCTGACCCAGGCCTGGTGTGATCGCAGACGGGCGCGCCGGTTCCGCCGCGCGCAGATGGCGGCCCAATCCGCTCTGGCGGACGCGGCGCTTACCGCCTAAGATCGATGTCTCCCCCACAACGACTTCCGGAACTGCTGATGCCGAGCTTTCACAACGGCGCCGTTGAAATTGCCTATCTCGACGAAGGCGAGGGCGATCCGATCATCCTGGTGCACGGCTTTGCCTCGAGCAAGAACGTGAACTGGGTCTATCCGACCTGGGTCTCGGAACTGCGCAAGAACGGCCGCCGTGTCATCGCGCTCGACAATCGCGGCCATGGCGAAAGCGCAAAGCTCTACGAGCCCAAGCAGTACTCGATCCCGACCATGGCCGGCGACGTGCTCGCGCTGATGGATCACCTCGCGATTCCGCAGGCCGACATGATGGGCTATTCGATGGGCGGACGGATGACGGCCTGGCTCTCCCTGAACGAGTCGCAGCGCCTGCGCTCGGCGATCCTCGGCGGCATCGGTATCGGCGGCCTGATCGAGGGCACCGGGCCCGGCGAGAACGTCGCGAAGGCGCTGGAGGCGCCCTCGCTCGACGACGTCACCGATCCGGTCGGCCGCACGTTTCGCGCCTTCGCCGATCAGACCCGTTCCGACCGTCGTGCGCTCGCCGCCTGCCTGCGCGGCACCCGCGACCTCATGACGAAGGAAGAGGCCGCGCGCATCGACGTGCCCGTGCTGATCGCGGTCGGCAGCGCCGACGACGTCGCAGGATCCGCCAGCGCGCTCGGCGCCATCATCCCGGGATCGGAAGTGCTAGATATCCCCAACCGCGACCACATGCGCGCGGTCGGCGACAAGGTCTACAAGACCGGCGTGCTCGACTTCCTGTCACGCCGCGGCTGAGGTCTCGTCGTCAGGTTGGTCGTCACCGAAACGACGTGCCAGCGCCATCAGCACCACGAAGGTCGCGACCCACACCATCCGTGCGCCGTAGCGGTCGTGCGGGCCCGAGATCACGCCGCAGATGAAGGCGTTGCCGAGCAGCGCCAGCGCGACGGTTGCCGCCAGCAGCGTCAGATCGTCGAGCCTGCGGCTCGCCAGCGCATGCGCGAGCAACACGACCAGCGCCAGCATCGAGGCCAGCGCGACGGGAACGTGCAGCCGGTTGACGTGATCGAAATCGAGGCCGTGATTCTGTTGCCGCGCCGCGCGCATCGGCGCGACTTGCGCCGGGATGTAGCGCTCGATGATGCCGTAGGTGTGCCCGATCCAGACACTGGTGCCTTCGCCGGTGGCCACATGCAGCAATTGCTGGCCCATCGCCCGCAACGCCGCGCCGGCCTGCCACGCCGGATAGTCGGCGAGCGAATGCACGACGATATAGCCCATCTCGTCGTTCATGCCTTCGAAGCGGCCGAGCGTGTTGAACATGCTCTTGCCCCACAGGAACTCGTCGGCGGTCGCCGGCAATTGGTCGCGATAGGGACAGAGCTTGTAGCGCTCGCGCGGGCAGTGATCGTCGAGGAAGCGCGCGACGATACCGTCCTGCATCATGCGTCCGAAAGCGACGCCATAGCCGCCGGGCGTCCAGGCCCATTTGCCCGACAGCGCATGGTTTGCCGACACCAGCATCAGGCCGCCCGCGACGATGGTGAGGCTCGCCTGCGTTAGTCCGGCGAGCGGCAGGCGCGCGCCGAGGAACGGCCGCACCATCCAGCCGGCGGCACAGAGACCGAACAGCACGCCGAGTGTGGCGCTGTGGGTTGAGGCGGCAAAGGCGGTGAAGGCGAACAGCGAGATCTTTTCGAGGCCCGATGTCCGGCTCGCGCCGACGACCAGCAAGAACACGGACAGGATCGAGAGCCCTGCAAAGATGTCCGTGAGCAGCATGCTCGCGAGCCAGGGCAACGCGGTCGACAGGATCAGGCAGAGGCTGATCGCGACGAAGCGAGACGTCTGCATCAACCCGAGTACGCGTAGCGTCAGTTGCAACAGCCACAGCGTCGCCAGCGACTGGCCCGCGAGATTGATCCAGAAGCCGAAACTCTCGCCGTAGTGCAGATAGAGGCCGAACACGGTGGAGCGGCTCGGGACCAGATAGCCTTCGTACCAGCGCGCCAGATAGCCGCCGGTATCCCATTGCAACAGCGGATAGCCGTTCCAGAACGCCGGCGCGATCAAGAGGAGGGGCAGTCCCACCGCCGCCAGCCGCAGCCAAAGCGAGCCCGCGGCGCCCGCGCGCAATTGATCGGTGGTGATGCTCAAATCCGCTCCGTCGTGTTCCCCGACCATGCCCGCAACAGCCGTCGAGGCGGAATTCACCAATAGTTTGACGCTGCCCGGCTTGAATTTGGCAAAACCCTGACCATTTTGAGCCGACCTCGCCGCCTGGGGGCGTCAGAAGAAACTGTTGTGTTTCAAGGCGTTGGCGTGCTTTCGCGGAGCAATTCACTGTTCACTCTCAGGCAAGCCCGTCGGGACTTCGTCGGCTAGACTGTGTTATAGAGCCAGCAAAATGAGCCAATTCGAAAGAGCAGATCCTATGGCAGTGCATCAGGTCAGTCCGGGAGGAAAGCTCGCAACGCTCGATCCGATCTGGGATCGGATCCGCGGCGAGGCGGAGGACATCGTCCATCGCGAGCCGGAGCTTGCGACCTTCATCTACTCGACGGTGCTGCATCACAGTCGCCTGGAAGATTCGGTGATCCATCGTCTCGCCGACCGGCTCGATCATTCCGCGCTGTCGGGTGATCTCGTTCGCCAGACCTATGACGAGGCGCTGCGCGAGGCTCCCGATCTCGGCAACGCCTTCCGCGCCGATCTCGTCGCCGTCTACGATCGCGATCCCGCGACGTCGCGCTTCATCGACCCCTTGCTCTACTTCAAGGGCTTTCACGCCATTCAGACCCATCGCCTCGCGCACTGGCTCTATCTGAAGGGCCGCAAGGACTTTGCGTATTATCTCCAGAGCCGCGCGTCTGCGGTGTTCCAGACCGACATCAATCCCGCCGCGCGCATCGGCCGCGGCATCTTCCTCGACCACGCCACCGGCTTCGTCTGCGGTGAGACCGCGGTGATCGAGGATGACGTCTCGATCCTGCACGGCGTCACGCTCGGCGGCACCGGCAAGGAGAACGAGGACCGCCATCCGAAGATCCGTCACGGCGTCCTGATCGGCGCCGGCGCAAAGATCCTCGGCAACATCGAGATCGGTCATTGCGCGCGCATCGCCGCCGGCTCGGTCGTGGTCAAGCCGGTGCCGCACAACGTCACGGTTGCCGGCGTGCCCGCCAAGATCGTCGGCGAGGCCGGCTGCGCCGAGCCGTCGCGCACCATGGATCAGATGATCAACGCGATGGGACTTTGAGCGAGAGAAAATGGCCGGATTCTGCGGCCCTGTTCGTCCCCAAATTCTTTGGCAATTGATGCTGGCGGTTCGTCGCGTCTCGTCCTAAAACCCCGCCAACCCAGATTTCGATTGGAGACTTGCCGTGGACGTCAAGGAAGTAAGGAAGCTCGACGCGTATCTGAAGCGCGTATTCGGCAATCCCAAGATCCGCGTCGTGCCGCGGCCGAAGAAGGATGATTCCGCCGAGGTCTATATCGGCGAGGAGTTCATCGGCGTGCTCTTCGTCGATGACGAGGATGATGATCGCTCGTTCCAATTCCAGATGGCGATCCTCGAGGACGATCTCGTCGATCAGGAATAGTTTCTCTCTCCGTCATTGCGAGCGAAGCGAAGCAATCCAGGATCTTTCCGCGGAGGAATTCTGGATTGCTTCGCTCTGCTCGCAATGACGAACGTTAACTCCGCGGTTCCGTAGTTCTATTTCTTCGCGAGAATGCGCAGTCGCGCCGTGGCATCAGCGACAGTGATGCCGTTCGCATCGACGAGATCGGCCTGCACGACCATATCGCGATCCGTCCGTTCGACAACGCGCGCGCGTGCCGTGATGGCTCCGACCGCTGCAGGCTTCAGGAAGCGCGTATCCAGACTTCTGGTGACCACTGTCAGGTCGGGAGACAGCGCTGCCAGAGCGCCAATCCCGGTGGCGGAGTCCAGCATCGCCGCGAGGAAGCCGCCCTGGATCGTGCCATGCCTGTTGGTGAATGCGAGCTGCGCCTGGAAGCGGATCAAGGCACGCCCGCCCTCGTCAAAGCCGAGCCATTCGCGCCCCAACAATTGGGCGCCCGGAGGCAGGTTTGCTGCTGCATCGGTCACGTCGATCGCCGCGCTTGATGTTGTTGGCGACGAGCCTATCAGCCAGTCAATGCGGCGCAAAGCGATCCGCGCTCATCCCTTCGGCCCGCGCAGCTGCGCTGACAGCCGGTCCAGCGCTTCCGCGACATCACGCCATTGCGACAGCCAGCTCCGCGGAAAGCGGAAGGTGAGATCGGCGCCGCCGACACGGCGTTCGGAGAGGCACATGCCGGGCGTGGCGGCATCGCGCGTGCAGCGTGCGGTCAGCGCGGGGCTTGTCGCGGAATAGAAGTCCTCGCTGCCATAGGGCGTGTCGGCGCGGAACATCCGCATCGTCAGGCCGTCCGCCACACTGGTCGCGGCCTGGTCGAGATAGCGCGGATAGATCGTGGCTGTTCGCTGCTCCGGCGCCAGCGCATCGTGATGCGCCGATATCGACAGGAAGACACGGTCGATCGGTTGCATCGCCTCTTCCACGGTGTCGGCGGTGACATGTTTCGGCGCGCCCGGCGGCTCAAGCGAAGGGTAGAGGAAGTCGAGATCGATGCGCTCCTGCGGCCCGGAGTGCCGCTGAATCTTCATCCTGATCGCGGTCGTGGGAACGTTGAACAGCGTGCCGCCGACACTCACCGGCAGCCGGTCCGGAGCATTCGCGCCGCCCGAGCCCCAGGTCGGCCACAGCAAATAGGCGACGAGCGCCACCGCGCCCAGCGCCGCAATGCCGCCGAGCACGATCGGGACGACATGCGCCCGAGGGTGCGTCCTGGAGGACCTAAGGGGAGCTGCCGAAAACATCGTCATGAGCTTGCGCAAGTCGAACCGGGAAGTCGGCCGGTGGCCGACGAATCAGCGGCGAATATGCCATGCGGCGGCGAATTCGCGGAGCGTTCCCGGCCGCCGGGACGGGGAAGGGCCCTGCGCGGATCGGCCCCCGCTGTTAACCTTCCCTTCTGGGTCTTTTCAATGAAATCAATGGTTTCCCACTGAGTTTCCCACTTAGAACGGGTCGATTTCCCTAGGTTTCGTTTCCGGTCCGTTTTGGTTTTGGCCCCAGAAAGTGACGCCGCCCCTGGTCCGGGGCGGCGTTTTTTTCGTGGCGGTGGGCGACTGCCGAGAACGTGACCCGGAAGGTGGGGGCGTGGAACTGTCCCCAGGGCGGGCTGGCCCTGGGGGCATGACCGCATGAAAAAGGACCCCGGCCCAAATGGGGGCTGAGCCGGGGCCTCTGAGGTTTGCCCTTGCGAGCGCTTGGGCGTCGGGAAAACTCGGCAAAAGCCGCGATGTTCCTGGCGCCGATCCGGCCCGAGCCTTGTCCCTCGCCCAGCGGGTGTGAGTTCCGACAACCGTAGCGAGCAGATTGCGGACGACTATTCCCAGCGACCACTCAGCTTGGTTCGCGCGGCGATTGTCGTCTCGATTTCCTGGATCATGTCCCGGAGCCGTTCGGCAAGCCGTTCGAATAGGGCACGCGTCTGCCTGTCTGGCGCAGTTCTCGCCAATCGGCCGCAATACTCTGCCTCCGCCCGGAACTTATCGAGCTGGGCCATCAGTTCCTCCATCCCGCGACGTCCCACGCAAGCGATCCAATGGGCGGAAGATGTAGCGCCAGCGATTGGGCCGGACACTTGGGAAATTTCCCAGGGTGCGAGCTCTACGGTTGCGCGGCAGAAGAAAGATTGCGGAGGCGGTGCCGTCTAAAAAGGAACCCCGGCTTTGAAGCATGAGCCGGGGCCTTGAGGCTGCCCTCACGGCTTGAGGGTAGCCGGAAAACTTGGCAAAAGCCCCGATGTTCCTGCGCCGGTCCGGGGCCGACCTTGACGGGTCTAGACCGGTAGTCGGCACTCGTGTTGATGCGGGGCAACGCGCTCATAGCTGCGAGCATCACCTTGGAAGGACATCCATGACGGTCAAACTATCGCTGGTTCTAATTTTGCTCTTTGCTTCTTCGTCCGTTTTTGCTGCTCCCGACTTCGATAGCGGAAATTATATGCTTCCGCACTGCAAGGCCCTTATTGAGGATAAACCGCCCGGCGTTTGGGAGGGGCAGTGCGGGGGGACTATCGATACCTTGGTTTGGGTCGGGTCCTCCCTTCCAAAACGTGGAAGGTTTTGCGCGCCAAAGGGTATCCCTCACATGCAAGCACATCGTGTCGTTGTCAGTTGGCTCGAACGACATCCAGAAAGACTACATTTGAGCTTTCAGGGCTTGGCGATGGAGGCGCTGATGGAAGCGTGGCCTTGTCCAGCGGAATGAGGCATCGATCATGGGCGTTCCGAAAAACGCGCGAGCCGCGCCCCTAGCTAACGCCACCAGAGAGCCCGGACGGCTCGCGGCGGCGCAGGCCGACATCGCCGAGACGAAGGTCCGAGGATGGCGTGCGAGCGGGTGGGTTTAGGGATGAACGACGATGACGATGACGATCTTGGACAGTTGATCCGGGTCAACAAGAGAGAATGGAACAGCTTCTGGTTCTGGCGCGACAAGCCTGTCGGCGAAAGAGGCATTGCGCGCGAAGTCCTTGAGGCCGCCAAGCTTGAGGTTACTGATCTGAGATCGCTCGACGAAGACCCGCCGGACTGCGAAGCCATGCTCAACGGCCAATTTTCTGGCATCGAGGTGACCGAACTGGTTCACCGTCCCACGCTCGAACGATCCATCAAGGCGGTAAGACAACGAGCGCGAGGCGAAGAGCCTCGGAAGCCCGAAGCCTATTTCAACTGGGACCGCGACGACTTCGTTGTTGCCCTTCAAAAATTGCTGGATGTGAAAAATTCGAAACCGCCCGTGCGATCTTACGAGCGGTACGTCCTCGTCATTCACACCGCCGAATTTTTCTTGGACAGCAACACCGTCGAGCGCTTCCTGCAAGGCGCGAGGTTCAGCAGCGGCCTCATAACCCGCGCCTTTCTTGGCTTGGAGTATGAACCCGACAAAGGCTACCCGGTATTTGAGCTGGACCTGGTGCGCGTGTAGTTGGCCAGCCTTCGGTGGCGGCGCGGGCCGCACCAAAGGACACCAGGGAGGCACGCCCGGTGTCGTATCGGCTTCATGTTCGCGCGTCCGAGTGCGGTTCGAACCTGCCGTTGGGCACCACTGCCTGCAGCACCTCCGTTGCCTTGCGCTCTATCACCTCCAGTGAAAGATCACGGATAAGCCAGCACTCGCGACAGACCCCGAAGACACTGGCGACAGTCGGTTTAGTGGATGCTGGCGTGGTGAGCAGCAATGCCCCGACACACCTCTTGCCTGACATCTGAACGCCGCAGGTGACGCATTCTCTATGTGGAGGTGCCGAGAGACCATCACACCAGCGGCGTGCGGCGCGTTGCAGCAATGGGTGAGCATCGAGCGGATCATCGATATCGACCAAATAGGTCAACAGCGCACCGGATGCCTCGCGCCGATAACGGCGACGGTCGTGACGGTTGCTCATGTCACCACCCCGGTCGGCTCATGCGATCGAACGGGCGGGCGGTCACCGCGTCGGCATCAGGGCGCCTACCGACGAGACTTAGGGTTGCAGCCCCGACAAGAGGCGTTGTCGCTCCTGTTGAAGTCGGCGCTGGTCGGTGCGCATCCGTTCGAGTTCGTCCTCCGCCTTGCTCGTATCCTGCTTCTGCCGTTTCAAGCCGAAGACGAGAGCCTCCTGCTCTGCAAGTTGCCCCTCACCTTCAACTACCTGACGCTCGACCTGCCTTAGCTCGTCAAGGACGGGCTCTCTGTACATGTACATGCGACACGCGCTGCTCCAACAGGTTATCGCCATCTAACCCCCGCGTTCAAAGCTGCGTTCCTAACTGCAGTCTCGAACTAAGTGGAATTGGCGAAGGGAGCCTTCAATCGCGCCGGATTTCGCCGCGCTCCGCGTATCGCCAGCGCTTAGGTACGTGGCCGCGCGTCTTTGACGTCTATCGTAGCGGACACGCGCAATATTGGACCCTGCTCGTCTCTTACGTCGACTTCGACCGGTTTGGTGAAAGGGCCGCGAGCAAAACCAATTATGGTTTCTCCTAATAATTCCAGCGCCAGCCATTCGGCAGCCTTCTGGTCCGCAAGATCGATACCGTCATGATCAATAACGAGGGCCGGACCGCGATAGTCGAAGTAATACCTTGGCATGCCGCACCAACTTGCACCACCCCACCGAGTTCCTAGTTTTCCCGGAGGCAGGCAGTGCCTCTAGGCCGAGCTGACATGCCGAGCCCCTGGGGCAAGTGAAGCTGGCTTCCTAGTTTTCCCGAAGGCTTGGTAATGCAGTGGGTCGAGCTGACGGGCCTAGCTGGGGACCTTCAAACCCAAGGCGGTCTTAATTCAACCCCTCACTGAGTTTCCTTATTATCTCGCGGAGGTGGTTCGCGTACTCCTCAATGATCCGGCGGGCTTCCTCTGAGCGCGTAGGCTTGGGCTCCGGCTTACCGGATTGGGTACCGGAGCCATAACACTCACCGGTGAACGTCCATTGCGCCAGATCAACCGATTTACCGCTCCCACCGCCAACAGGCAGCCGCGGTCATCGATCTGGAGGACCTGCGTATCTCTTCACGTGGCAGGACGGCCCTCGAGGGAAAAAAAGAGCCCATCTCATTCGGGGAGCTGTGCTGGGGCCAGAAGGATGATTGCCCTTTCTCAAGGGCGGCCGAAAAACTTGAGAACCGCCGCAATGTTCCTGGCCTTCCACTCGCCGATGATGGTTGGCTGCTTTGTACCGTGTGTCAAATGCCGCGCACCGATCGGTAATTTCAATTCGGGCGCGAAATATGGAACATCCTTGCGGAACATTTCCTCACGCATCTGCTTGGGGTTCTGAGGCGGAACACGGGGGTGGAGTATGACCCACATAGATCCCCTGAAGGGCTGCCGCGTTCTCATCCTTGAAGATGAGTATTTGGTGGGGGATGACCTCGCTAATGCGCTACGCTCGCTCGGCGCTCATGTGACTGGACCGATTTCCCACGTCGCAGAAGCGCTGTCTCTCAATCATGATTGCTTCGATGTTGCCGTACTCGACATAAATTTGCGCGGCCACTCTAGCTATCCGTTCGCGGACGAACTTGCGCGTATGGACAAGCCATTTATGTTCATGACTGGCTACGGCGCCGAGACAATCCCCGATCGATTTAGGCATGTGCACCGAAGGGAAAAGCCCTATCTGCTAGCAGACGCAATCGACGATATCGCCGAACTGTGTAGCGAGGTTCGATCACCTGTCGCGGCGTAGCGTCGACTGGCAATCCGCAGACGGCTTTCTACATTTCTGCCATGCGCAGGCGTTCGGATTTCGCCCTGCCGGTGAAGGCCGACAAGGTTCCGGCTGGGCCAGACTGGTTCCACGAAGTCAAATACGACGGCTACCGCTTGCAGGTCATCCGCGAGTGCGCCTGATCACCAAGCGCGGTATGGACTGGACGAAGCGCTTTCCGTGGATCGCCGAGGTCGCGCGCAAGATCAGGCAGACCCGGTTCGTGATCGACGGCGAGGCGGTGCTGCTGGGCGTGGACGGCATCTCTGACTTCGACGGGCTGCATTCCGGCAAGCACAACGCAGAGGTCCAGCTCTACGCCTTTGACATGCTGGCGGGTGACGGCGACGACATGCGCAAGCTGCCGCTGTCGATGCGCAAGGCCCATTTAGACCGGCTGCTGCGGGGCCGTCCTGAGGGCATCTTCGTCGCGCCGTTCGAACAGGGCGAGGTCGGTCCCCAACTGTTTGAGGCCGCCTGCGGCCTCGGCCTGGAAGGGCTGGTGTCCAAGCACCGCGAGCGCCGCTACACGGCGGGCCGCTGCACCCACTGGGTCAAGGTCAAGAACCGCAGCCACCCAGCCTACAAGCGCGTGCAGGATCATTTCTGACGCTGTCGTTTGTAACAGTGGACCGATGATCTGCCGGTTGGTTAGATTAGCCTCGCTTAGCGAACGAAGGCCATCACCAATGACCCAGCACGAGCTGAATGAGTTCCGACGCGAGCTGCGCGAGCTGTTCGACAGGCATATTCCGCGCACGGCTGCGGCTTGGTTTGAGGTGTTCGACGCCTTGGGCGAGGAGGTCGATCAGTTCAACAAGCGGACCTACACGAATTTCACAGAGGCCGAGTTCGAGGCGCACATGGATGAGGTCCAGAAGGAGGCCGACCGCATTCGGGCGCTTGCCGCCGGGCATTAACTGATGATGCGCCTGTCTGACCCCTTAACGGCCGAATGATCACCGAAATACTCGCCCAAATCCGCTTGCCCAGCTTCACCGCCGGGATCGTGCTGTTCGATGACGTGGTGGTCGAGACCGCGCCGATCGTCCGCTACATGCGGCACTGGTCGAGGGATCGGGTGCGCAAAGAGTGCGAGCAACGCGGCTGGACCGTGAAGGTGGTCCGCCAGAGGGACCGCGAAGACATCACGGCGCCCCCGATGCCGAACGCGCAGATCGTGCAGGACGACGAGAGCTTCGAGATCGTGCGCCAGGACGGCTCGGTCGAGTTCGTCTATTTCGATGACAATGCCAGCCCACGCGCTATCAATGGCCGATTGAGCAAGGAAGCAGCCTTCGCGCGGGCGCAGGGACTGTTGGTGGTCGGGGATGGCAGACGACAATAACAACATCCGCTTTTCGACATTCCTGCGCGTCGATCCCAGCGCCGACGAGTTGGAGAACTTGTGGAAGCACTTCGGTCCCCGCTGCTACCGGCTGGTCTGGCGCACGCCGGTCCCGATTGAGAACCGCCTTGCATTCGGCAAAGTCTTTGCGGATCGCCGGCTTGAGATCACCAAAAGCGGCATCGACCCGTGGCGCGTCGCCTTCACCGACTTCGGCCGCAGCCTTACGGTCTCGACCGTGTTCTTGGGCCTCGATCATCGCTTCATGGGCGAGGGGCCGCCGCTGCTGTTTGAGACCATAATCTTCGGCGGTGAGCATGATCTTGATCTGAGCCGCACCTCGACTTGGGAGGGGGCGGAAGCGATGCACGCCCGCACCGTTGAACAGTTACGATCCCTCAAGGTGGTGAAATGAGCGAGCAGGCTTGGCTTCACTGCAGGCGGCGGAAGGGCGAGGGCCGACGCAAAGTCTCATTCGGCATCTCTCCGAATTGCGAGTAATACCATTTCGCGAACCGCCCGAGATGGGCGAAGCCGTGCTTAATCGCGGCTCTCTCGACTGTCGTGCCGGGCGTTGCCGTCAAAAGCGTGTTGTGCGCATCGGAGAGCTGCTTGCGGCGAAGGAATTCCATGGGCGACATGCTATGCACTTCGTCAAACGCGCGGTACAGGGCGCGCCGAGACACGCCTGCATGGACGACCAAGTCGGAGACGAGCAGCGGACGAGTACCGGCTTCGATCACAAAGTTCTCGACCTCGCGTACCAGCGCCACCTCCGACCGCAGACGCGGGCCGCGATAGCGATAGCCGGCGGCGTCGATCACTGGCGCGGTAACCAGTTCCAGAATGGCGTGCTTGTAATGCTCAGCCTCCCACGGCGGCATCGTTGCCACATGTTCGGCGATTACCGCGAGCAACCTCCGCACCTCTGCGGTGTGAGCGGCGGCGAGGGCTGGATCGGCGGTCAGCAGCGTGCTCGGTTGCCGCCAAGCGGGCGCATTCTGCGCGCCGGGCTCGGGAACGAGGCGGGCGAACATCTCCTCTTGCTCGGCGAGGACCGTGACATAATTGTTGGCACCCGAAAAACTCGAATAGAGTTCCTGACCGGGCGCGAGGATTAAAAGATCGCCCGGTGCCATGTCGTAATAGCAAATCACCGCAGGATTGGCGATGAAGCCAAACACCCATCGGTCGGGGCTCAACACGCCGCGCTGGCGAATGCCGCGCGTGAAGTCGCCCGTCGAAACGCCAACCGAGCCAAGAGCTAGGTGTGTCAATTTCACGGTGATCTGGCCGGGCTCAAGCTGCGCGATGTCCGATTGGGCATTCTGCACCGCCTCGTGCAGCGCCTCGGGATCGCGAAATTCATTCTGCCGTATCGTGATGATCGAACTCATAGGAACGCGCCTTTGCCACTTATTTCTGGTTCTCCAACGCGGCTCGCAATTAACAAGATGTTTAGATCGCGGAATTGTATGGATGCGATCCATTCAATGCCGTGCGGCGCGGTTGCATTCGCTCATTGCTTCTCCCAACCCTCGGGCTTGCCGTAGTGAGCGAACAGGGCCTCCTCGTTGGGCGGGATCAGCGCTCGCATGGTTTTGATCCAGTGCTCGATCACTTCCTCGCGCAGCGCTGGGTGGTGCCCAGCAAAGTACATCGAGACCAGATCGCAGGGTGCTGCGCCTTGAAACTCGGGGCCTTGGCCCCGCAGCAGTTTCTTGATCTCCTCGACCAGCGCGTCGACCTCGTTCGGCGTCGGCGTCGGCGTCGGCGTCGGCGTCACAGTCATGCGGCATAGGCCTCATCATCGGCCGCCTCGACGGTGTTGAGGATCACGTCGATCATCGTGACCAGCCTGCGCAGCCGCTTCTCTGCCTCTTCACCGCCATCTTCGCGGTTGTCGATCATGGTGACCAGTTTGCCGCCCATCTCATCGGATCGGAACGGTGACAGCGCAGCGACCAGGGCGTCGAATATCTTGTCGCGGTTGACGGCGCGGGCGATCTGTTCTGCGACCGCTCGCGCGTTCTCGCAGTGGACGGTGATGATGTCTTCCTCATCGACGCAAAGGCTCGCGTTGGTGTTGTCGATGATTGGTCCGAGTGTCAGTCTCATTTGCGCTCTCGTTGTGATTGGTTGGTCGTCAGTCACGGTTTCCGGCGAGGAATTCCTCCAGCTTCTGCCTGTAGAGGTGGTAGACATTCGTGCTCATCTTCTTCACCGCGCCCGCCGGATCAAGCTTGTCACGGATCGTGTCGTTAACGGTTTGGCGAGAGTACCCGATCAACTGGCCAACCTTGGTCGGTGTCGTCTCGTAACGCAGCTCATCGGCATTGGCGTTCTCGCCAGTAAAATGGTCGCGGAACAAGCGGGCGAGCCGCGTAGCGGAGGAGGCGAAATGCTGATCGTCCAGCGCATCTTTCAGCGTGCCGACATGATTTTCCAGCCCGCTCCTGTACAGGGCGTTGAGCGCCGGATGATCGTCAAGCGTCTTGTTAAACGTCGCTCGCGGGAAGACGACAACCTCGCTGGCCATTGCCGCGACGGCGGCGTGGCGATGATGGCAACGCCCATTACCGACAGCGTCGCCGAGCCAACTTCCTGGTGGCCTGATTTCATGAAGGACAGTCTTGCCGTCTCGTTCGACGTTGAGCTTGATCAGACCCTTCAAAACCAAAATTGTCCGCGTTACCTCGTCGCCCGCCTTGAACAGCTTCCGACCTTGCATGACGCTCGCAATTTCCCACCCCAGTCCATTGCGATCAAGATGCTCATTGAGCCATGCCCTATGCTCCTCGCTTAGTGCAGCAGTTGTTGTCATCCAAGTTGCCACCTTTTCTTCTTGTTGTTGCCGCTTTGCGTAAAGCCGCTTGACGTCAAGCAGCTTTACTCTACCTGCGTGCGTAAAGCTGCTTGACGCAGGCTCAGCTTGCGCGCGGTTGCTCCATGACATAGCGTCTCGAAAAATCAAAACCGAAAATTTGTGCGGGGAGAGATCGGTGTGGGGAAAACGGAATTTGTTGGCACGATCCGGCTGTCGTTCCGGCAAAAATGAATTCCGCTCATGCGCGCGCGCATCGACATCGCGTGCAGTGATCGGCGATATCGCCTGCAGCGATAGGCGATTTGGTGTTTCACGCGCTGAGAGTTCATCCGAAGGGTGGCGGTTGACCTTCCTTCGCGTTGCGCGGCAACGTGCCCGATCCCTTGAAATAACAACTCGCAACCAAACACCAACCCAGGGAATAGGACATCATGCCCAACGTTAGATCGGTCACGGACGTCGACGCATACATCGGCGAAAAAATCCGGGGGTATCGCAATCAGCTCAAACTCTCGCAGGACGAGCTCGGGCAACAGCTCGGCGTCTCGTTTCAGCAGGTGCAAAAGTATGAGAAGGGCGTGAACCGGCTGTCCGGATCACGGCTGCAGCAGGTCGCCCAGATTTTCGACTGCGAGATCGTTGACCTGCTTCCGGAGCGGCGCGCTGGGAGGAAGTCGAAAGGACTGTCGAACGTCGATCGCATCGTTGCGACGCGCGACGGCATGAAGCTGGTCGACAGCTTCGTCACCATCAAAGACGAAAACCTGCGAGCGGCGATCGTCGATCTGGCGAGGCGGTTCGAGGGCCTCTGAAACTGAAAACCCACTCTCATCACAAGAGGAAACGCGGAATGGCAAAGAAGGAACCAGAGACCACCGAGGAAGTGAAGTTGTTCGCGGTGGTATCGATCGCGCAGATGGGGCCAGCGATCGCTGCGCTGGAACGCATCGGCGTCGTAGACGTCGGCTACGAGTTCATCACCCACGTCAATCACTTCAAGAACAAGAAGATGCATGAGGTCAGCGCGACGGACTTCGCCGCCGAATACGTGCAGGCAAATCCCAGGTTCACGTCGGCGGCGATCGTCGCGCACTTCAAAGCGGCGGGCCGCGAGGGCAGTGCTGCATATTATGGGCTCAAGAAACTGGCCGAGGCTAACGTCATCAGAAAAAGCGGTGACGAGTTCATTCGTGTCGAGGCGCTGCCAGCGCCGGAGCCGAAGGCGAAGGGTCAGCACTATGAGGTGCCGAACAAAGGGCTGATCGAGGGCGCCATCAAGGGGCGAAAGCAATTCACGGTGCGCGAGCTGCGGGATTTGTTCGTGAAAGAAGGGCGTCAGGAGAAATCGATCAGCCCGATCCTGTCCAAGATGGCGAGCGAGAAGCTGATCAAGAAGGCAGGCCCAGGTGAATACACAGTTCTTGCGAAGGGTGCGAAGGCAGCCGCCGAAGCCCCGGCACCTATCCCTAACGGCGCGTCACTGAACGGCAGTGGAGTGGCGGCACATGGCTAAGAAGACGAAGGCCGCAACGAACGGACACGGCAAGCCCGGACACAACAAGCGCAACGGAACGATCCGGCTCTACAGAAAAATCATCGAACATGATCACGACCCGGACATGGACGAAGTCTGCAGCGTCATCGCCAAGGAGGGCCTGACCGTCAGTCAAGCCGCGATGTTGTCCGGCGTCGGCAATTCGACCCTCGCCAACTGGCAAAAGAAAAAAACCAAGCGCCCGCAGCATCTGACGATGAAGGCCACGCTAGCGGGCATCGGGTACGCGTTCACCATCAAGCAGGTCGAGAAGCTGGACTTCGCGGCAGAGATGGTGAAGGCGGAACGCTGGCACGAGAAGCGCGAGACCGACCGCAACCAGCAAAAGAAATAGCGAGGGGTAGGCTAGCTCCGGGCTTCGGCCCGGAGCGGGGATCAGCGTGAGGATGCAAATGACGAAGAAGTTCCGCAAGATGAAGGGGTCAGCATGAGCGAATTTGAAACTGAACTTGAGCTGGTGGTCAGGAAGCACCTTGGCTCGCCGCGCTGGAATGAGGACTATCAGGCGATCTACAATGCATTGGAAGATGCTGCCCGGAGGCTTGCCCTGGAGGCAGACGAGTATCCGTCGAGCGAAGACCCTGAGTGGACTGGACGGAGACCGACTGGACGGAGACCGCGTCGTGCGACAATGCGGTAGTTGTTCGCTGTGCTGCAAGCTGCTGCCGGTGCCGCGGCTCGGCAAGAAGGCGGGTCAACGCTGCAAGCACCGGAAACACGACAAGGGCTGCGTGGTTTATCACACCCCCGCGATGCCGCCGGAATGTGCTGTCTGGAATTGCCGCTGGCTGGTCAACGACGACGCCGCCGATCTCAGGCGCCCCGACCACGCCCATTACGTCATCGACATTATGCCGGACTTCATCACCATCGCGCCCGACGATGGCGGCGATCCGCAGAACATCCAGGTCGTGCAGGTCTGGATCGATCCGAAGCACCCTGATGCCCACCGCGATCCGGCGCTGCGGCGCTGGATGCTACGGCGGGCGGAGGAGGGCAAGGCTGCGTTGGTCCGGCTCAATCAGCACGATGCCATCGTGATCTTCGCGCCGCCGTTCGATGCCAAGGGCGAGTGGCACGAGATTAAGAGCGGCATGAAGGCGGTCAAGACGCATACCTTCGCCGAAGTGCTGCAGGCGCTAGGCGAGGATGGTGGTGACGGATGATGAGGGGACGGTTCACCATAGCGGCGATCTGCACAGCAACGCTGGCGCACGCCGAAGCCTTCGCTGAGCGCTGGCCCGCACCGCCTGTTGTCGATCCGGTGGTGGCGCAGGCTCCGGTGAAGGCAGCCTGACCGCCAGACAAGGCCCGGCGGCGGGCGTCTGGCTGCCATCGCTTCTACTTCACCAAGAACAAGCATCGCTATTGGACGTGCAGGCGCCTAGGCTGATCACCCCCGCGACGGAGTTTGCGCGGGCCGCTGACCATACGCTCGTCTGCACGACCCCTGGTCAGCGTGGCTTCGTCTCCCTGAGATCAAGCCAGGCCAAAAGGAGGTAGCCGAAAGGACAGCTTCAATTTTCCGGTCGTGGCCTATGAAATGGTCGACCGCGATCAGATCGCGACTATCCAGTTCACCGACTTCAATGGTCGCGCGCGTGTCGTCACCAAAAATCCAGACGGCTCATGGACCTATTTCCCGAGAGATCATAGCAAGTGGGTCTATGGCTGCTTCAACAACAACGGGTTGGTGATGGAACTGACGAGGACAATCCTGCTGGGCGGCCTGCTGCTGGTCGCCGCGAACGCCGCCGACGCCGCCGAGATGCCTTCGATGTTCCACGGCCGATGGTGCGGCGAGCCGCACATGATGAAGCACTGCGGGAAGGATGAGGAAGGCATCCAGATCACCGCGCGCGGGTTTCACTACGAGGCTGGAAACGAAGCTGGGTGCAGACTTGTCGGGCTGAGGCCGCAATGGCCGACGACGCGGGCCGATGTCGAGTATCGCGCGACGTTCGTCTGCGGCGGCGAGAGACCGCCTAACCACCGGGAATACTACTGGATCGGGTTCTACGATGATGACCGCAACGAGGGTCTGTTCCTGCTGAAGTCCGAAAAGACGTTCGGGAGGTCCAAATGAGGGCGCTGATCGCGCTGCTGGTTCTGATCGCTTCCGGTGACGCGATGGCCCCAGCAGCGCCAGTTCTACGATGCCGCCGGGCGCAACGCTGGCCGCGCGTCACCGACACCCAAGAAACCACGACGCTGTATGGCCGGACGGCTAAGCGGGTTATTGCGCCTCATGCGCGAGTGCCGCGTCGTACTCGCACAGCAAATCGATGATGTGCTGCTCCTCAGGCTCGATCACTTCAGGCATCTCCCCACACCAGTTGATGGCAATGAAGCCTTCGGCCAGCTTACCGATATGTTGATCCCTGTGATGGAGCAGTCGCGCCAATGCCACGTCTTGCCCACTCAGGCGTTCCAATTCCGCCAGCAAGGTCGAAGACTGCTTTTCGGGCTCGGTCGATGCTGATGTCCCCACGGTCATAGGCCCTCCTGAGGTCGTCAACTGCAGCGTTATTCTTAGCGGTTTTCCACTTTGAAGGGAATAGCTCACGCACCGGCTCCCACGTCGCCGACTGTCCGGCGCGCGGGATCTGGCCCTTGCAGATTGACGGCGGTGCTGGCTCTGCCGGTGGCAGGGCGTCAAGCTGCGATTGACGTTTATCGGTAGCTCCAAAAGTGGGGGAGGCCGGGGCCGCTCCCAGCACCCCCGCGAGCCACATCACGACGGCGATCAGGCAGAGCAGGCCGACGATGACCTTGCCCCACTTCATGACGTTGGCGTCGATTGCCCAGCCCATGAACGACTGGATCACCCAGACGATGACGAAGGCGATGAAGACGATGATGGCGATGTAGAGCAGCAGGTTCAGGAAGCTGATCAGGATGCCCATGGTGTTCTCCTACTTGATGCAGCGTTCAAGGATGGTGTCGCGGCGCGCAACGGCGCCGCTGACCTCGTGCAGGGTGTAGGCGAAGCCAGCGAGCACCGTGATGTTGACGATCAGGATCGCGAGCACAAAGGGCGTCTCCTTCATCTGGTCGACCACCTTGTGCGCGAGGTCACCTGGGACGTTCATGGCTCGCCCCTCATCTTCGCGATGAATTCGTCCAGCGACAGCGGCGGCAGGCCCTCCATCGCGCGGATGCGGTTCTCATGGTCGAACAGCACTTGATCTTCGACGGTTGGCATCGGCGGCACCGGCGCTGGCGGCACATATGGATCGGGTACGCCACCATCGGCGAGCCACGCCTGATATTCGGCCCAGTCGCGGTTGGCGGGATCGTTGGGGATGCAGGCGTGGTCTGCGGCGCGCTGCACGGGGCCGTTGGCGTCCTCGGTGGTGAGCTGATACTCGGCCATCGTCACATCCCCGCGTCCGCGACCCAGTGCCCGTACCACGACTGCGTCGCCGTGCCGTTGATGCGAGCCGATTGGTCGCCGACGCTGTCAATCGTCGCGGCAACATCGACGCCACCGGCCGAATTGTAGACCACGCCCGACGCTCCGGTGACCGGCGAGAACATGGTCACGGTGGGCGCGGCCCGCATCTTGCCGCGCCAATGGATATTTCTCATGATGATGCTGGCCGTCGAGCCGTTGTCCCACGCCGCTTCCTGATTGACGTTCGTCGCGGTGCCGGGGCGCGTGCCATAGGCGTAGCTCGACTGCCAGAGACGCTCGCAGTTGCGCAGGGTCTCGGCGAAATCCGACATCTCGAATACTTGGGTGACATTGCCCTCGTACAGAGCGACATCGAACAGCTCGACCACGTTGCCGTTTGTCGCCATCACATTGAGCTGAGCAGCGGATGAGTGCAGCGACGAAGCGCCCCAGACGCCCGTCGCGCCCTGCAAGCTCGTGCCGCAGCCGAAGCTCCACCGAATGTCGAGCCCTGCACCCGAGCTGTCCTTGATCCACGTCCCCAGCGTATCGGCGGTCAGAACGATGGACTTGGTCGCATCGCTATTCGCTTCGCCTGCCGCGACCGTGTAGGTGTCAGCGTAGCAGCGAGTTTGCGCAGCGTTCATAAAGGAGACGCCGAAGGTGCCAGCCGGTAGCCTGACGCCGAATTGCAAAATGAATTGCTTGGCGGCGGGGCTGCCGAAGAGCAGATCGGCCACGCGGCTGCCTTCGAGCTTGGCGCCAACCTGCATGTATTGATTGGTGCCGAGCGCGGCATCAGCGACCGTCACCGTCCCGCGAATACGGTTCGGCGAGCCCGATGGCGTTGGCGATGCAACTTGCTGCCACGACATCGTGCCGTCCGTCACCGTCGAGATGAAGAACTGATCGACAATGTGGGCCGCGTTGGCGGTGACCGCGATGCCTGGATTGCGCTGGTTGACCCCCATCGCACCGTTGAGGATGTAGTTCTTCTTGCGCCCGTAACTGGTGCCGAGCGCATCAGCCTTGGTCGTCCACTTTTCGCCGTCCCATGTGTAGACCGGCACACCCGCGACCGGCGGCTGTGGATATTTCTGGTTGAGCACTGGCGCGTTCGGGAAGTCGAGCATTACGGCACCTTTGCTTCCAGCGTCTCGATCCGCGCCATGGCTTCCTGCAGTGCCTTGGTCAGCGCGGCGATGATGGTGAACGGGTTCGGCGACTGGATCAGGTCGGGCTGGTCCTTCACGCCGGTCGCGGCGCTCTGTACCAGCGTCCCCTGCAACTCGTGCGCGATGAAGCCCCAGCGCTCGATGTCGTCGCCGACGACGAAGTGCTGCATCTCGCCGGTTGAACGCGACGCCTGCAGCTCCATCTGCGCGGGCGGCGTGAAATCGGTGTGCGTGTACTTGATCGGGCGCAGCGCCTTGACCGTCTCCCACATACCGGGCAGATCGGCCACGTCCTTCTTAATGCGATAGTCCGACGTGAAGGAGACGTTGCCGAGATTGACGTTATCGACCCAGCCCTGCAGCACGCTGGTGGACCAGTAGAAATTCCAGCCGTTCGCGCCGTAGCCGCCCGATGAGCCCTGCTTGCCCGCGAAGCCATTCGCTGGCTGGAAAAGCCCGGTCGTCATGAAGCCGAAGAGATTGGGATTGCTCGCGACTTGCACCCGGAGATGCCCGGTCGTTGCTTCGTAATAGAAGATGCCGCCCGTCGTGGCATCGCTCTTGTAGAACCAGAAGTGTGCGTTGTTGGCCGGTGCCGTTGACCTGACGCCGTTGATAGCCGCGACCGTCAGCGTCCCCGACATCGTTGCGCTGGCATCGGCGCGAGAGATTTGCAGTGCCGTAGAAAGGCCCGCACCAGCATCAGAATAGTTTTGGATGAAAAAATCCGATCCGGCATTTCCACCGCTCTCAGCGCCGGGAGCGCCAAGATGGAGTTGCCATCTCGTGCTTCCATTGTTTTTGCCGATGAGCGTGCTTCCGACTGTAGCGTTCGGCTTGTCGAGAGACAGCGTGGCATATCCTGCGGCGGGCTTGATCGTCAGCGCTCCGGTCATGGTGTCACCGCTCTTGGTGACGAACGCGGTGAAGTCGGGCTGCGGACAGGCAATTACCCATTGCGTGCTGCTTCCGTCATTCACTCTGACGTAGAGCAGACCGGTGTCGCTTTCCCACCAGAGCGTATTGTCAGCCGCGCCAACGGGTGGCGTATCGGAGACGGTGATGGTTGAGGGGCCTGCCGGTCCCGGCGCACCAGCAGCGCCGGTATCGCCCTTGTCGCCCTTGACGCCGGGGATGCCTTGCGGACCTTGCGGGCCGACATCGCCCTGATCGCCTTTCGGACCCGGATCACCCTGCGGACCCGGACCGCCCGGATCGCCCTTGTCGCCCTGATAACCGCGCGGGCCTTCCGGGCCGGGAGGGCCGGGAGGCCCTTGCTCGAAGGTCTGGATGATTTCGGTCTCGTCATCGAAGGTCACAACAATCGAAGTTGCGTCGTCCTCTGCGATGAGGGTGACATCGTTGTCCTGAATGACTTCGACTTCGGTCATCGTGTTGGCCCCGCGTTGTTGGCCAGCCTGCCAGACCAGACGCGCACCTTGTTGCCGCCGCGCGTGAAGATGTTTGACTGGTCGTAGTCGCCCAGCGCCAGCCGCTCCAGCGCCTCCTGCACGATCCGCACGGTGAACTGCCCGGCAGGCGGGTCAGTAAACACGATCTCGCCCGTGTCGCTGCCGAGCCGCAGCTCGGCTGCCTCGTCCTTGGCGTGACGGCGCAGCATCATCTCCATCACGCCGCCGGTCAGGTCGATGGGCGACCCGGCAAGCGTTCTCCAAATGAAGGTGCGGTAAAAGTCCGCATCATTCGCGATTGTGATGTTCACGGTGGCCATGGCGGCTCTTTGCTCCGGGGACTGACATTGTCTCGGCTACGGGGAGGGGTTCGCCGCCGACTTTGATCTCAAGATCATCGACCAAATCCTGCAACGCTTGATCGGTCTGTACGCCAGCCGCATCGGGCGGCCACTCGCTCGGCGGCCCGGCGGTGATGAAGTCCAGATAGCCCGCGTCAGTCTCGTCCACGATGAGCTGACGCTCCGATGCGAACACGCGGCCATCATCAGCCTTCCAGTACCAAGTGAGTGGCGTGTACAGCCGATAGAAGGTGCGAAGGGAAACGGGGTAGGTGTCAGGCATATTGTCCTCCGGTCGATGTCGTGCCCGCTATGGTGCCGGGGTAATAGTTGATGCCGTTGCCGTTCACGATACAGGCGTTAAAGGACACATCGTATTTTTTACCGATGATGTTGCCCGCGTTGGCTATCGACTGGAACGACATGCCGATGTTGCCGCCCGTGCTTGCGGACGCAAAGATCGGAATGGTGACCGGCCCGGCCGGGGCCGAGAACACCGGCTGGTTGACGCCGGTCTGGATGAAGCCCAACGCGAAGGCTTGGACAAATCCACCGTTGAAGAACGACGAGCCGGGGCTGTTTCCGGTGATGATCTGCTTGCCGAGCATGGTCACGACCGCCGAGCGGGCGCACACGAGCTGCATGCCAAGGCAGTTGCCGTACTCGATATCCTGCACGACGACGCCCGACCCGCCGCCGGAAATATAGATGCCGCAGATCGGATCAGGTACGATATTCGGGTTACCGCTCGCCGTGACCTTCATGCCAGCGATAATCTGCTGGCCGCAATTGCTTGCGGAAATCGCCGTGATGTTCACGCCCGTGATCACGCAGGCGCTTGGGGTCGCCAGATTGCCCTGCCAGCCGACATTGCCGCTCCCGCTGGGTCTCGGCAGCGCGAAGCTGGGGTAGTTCAGGCTGTCGGCGAGATAGACCTGCACGTTGAAGCCGTTGAGATTGTACTTGTTGATCTCGTCGGTGGCGCGCTGCGGCGTCTTGAACGGGCCATGGATGGTGCCTGCGACCGCTGCAGCCGTGGTGCCGTCCATCGTGGCGTCGTTGCCGGTCGCCCAGTTGACATAGAGCGTGCGCGGCGCGGTCAGGAAGACCGGCGCACCCGGAACGCCCGCAACGCCACCCGACGACCACACCATCTGGAAAGCTGCGCCATCGTACATCAGGCAGACGATTGCGTTGGCCTTCATGTTGCCAGCGTCGAGCGCGGTGCCATCGATATGGACGATGGGCTTCGGCCCCAGCGCATTGACGTTCAGCACCGATGGCCCGGTGTTGTCGTTGCCGACCTTCAGGATGACCATCAGGTATTTGTAGTAGGCGTTCGGTGCCGGATGCATCGTCACCTGATAGGCGTTCGCCGTGCCCGCATCGTCCTGCGAGTTCATCAGCATCGACTGCACGGAGCGCGCGAGCTGACTGAGGTCGGCGTCGTCGGGCGGGGCGAGACCGGCATGCGTGATCAGGCTCACGATCTCGCGCTGCGGATACTCAATCGACGCGGCAGGCGGGATGGAACCCATCGTGCCGGTCGAGGGGTTGCCGTTGACATACGGCGCGTCCGGGTCGCTGACGCCGTAGGGCTGATGGTACTTCATCGCAATTCCCCTTTTTTAAGGTGTCCCGGCCATTTCGCCCGCCAGTCTCAAGGTTGCTGTAGTCGAAGATGATTTGCGTGTGCGCTGGCTTCCAGCGATTGAGCAGGCACTCCAGATCGTCGGCGAGCCCGATGCGCAGATGCGGATCGACGCCGGTCTGGCCGGACGTGACGCGAAACCACGTCAGCTTTGCTTCATGCACATGCACGGTCCAATAAGACCGCACCCACACTTCGCCGCAGAGACCGTAGTTAGGCCACTCCGCCAGCTCGCCATCCAGAACGGGCGCATCGCCGTTCTCGTCCATGATCTTCTGGCCCCACTGGTTGCGCATCCGATCAGGCGGCAGATCGCCGTAGACGCGGCAGTCGCCGCAGCCGTCCATAGCGATGAAGAACGGGCGATACTCGGTGATGGTGATGGTGTAGCCAAGCATCGCCGCGACATCGATGAAGAACTGCCGCGACTGCCCGCCCTCAAGCGTCATGCGCATCACCAGGGCGAGCTGGCGTTCGGCGATCGAATGCGGCGCGCTGTAGCAGGGATCAGGCAAGCCCCAGTTGCGCTCCCAGTCCGGCAGCAGCTCGATCGTCGTCCTTGGATCGCTCTCCATTTCCAGCAGCTTGCTGGCGCGGATTTCGAAGTCGCCCCAGATGCGGGTCAGCCCGGTGACCACGTTCACCAGCGCGCTGCCGATCGCGCGCGGCCATGCCTGTCCCTGCGGGATCAGGTCCATCATCGCGCTGGCGTAATCGTCGCCGGTTCGCGTGAAGTGCTTGTCGCGATCTGGATCAGGCATAGAGGATCGTCCCTAACACTGGCATGTAGGCTGGTGCGGGCATCTCGGTGGTTTCGAAATCGAGTTCGTGGGTCTCCTCGCCAACGGCTTGGCTGATCGCCTCATCGACCCAGGAGCGGTACATGGTCTGCCCCGGCTTCGATCGCGCGAACTCCATCTCTGCGATCGAGGTTTCGATGCGGGCGCGCACGGTCGGGTCGTCGTTGGTGAGGTTGCGAATGGTGATGTCGTAGAAGAACAGGATCGGAGCCATCACGAAGCAGTCCTTCACCGTGACGGGCCGCTTGCTGTCGATGTAGTTTTCGACCGTCTCGATATCGCTCTGCTGCGGCAGACCATGATTGTCGGGATACAGGTCATCCATCAGGAAGCGCACCGTCATGGTGCCGGGTCCGATCTCCGCCGCCGCCCAGGCTCGCGTGACGCCGGGTACCGCCATGGCCCAGCGGACATAGTCGGCTTGGCTGCCGCCCATCGGCGGGTTCTGGATGCGGAACAGAATGCGCTCGCGGAGCTGGTCGTCGGTCTCCTCATCGACGCCGCCGGTCATGTCGCCGAGCAACGTCACCAGCGTGACGCCTGGAATTTCCTCGGTCAGATCGAGCGCGCTGCCGTCCGGCAGATTGCCCACCGCGCCAGCCGCCAGCGCCACCGCTTCAGCAGTGCCGAAGCCGCCGCTGGCGATCTCGCCCTCGGTCACGGTCTGATACTGCACGCTGCTGCCGCCGGTCATCACGGTGCCGACCGGGATCAGGACGTTGTCGATGCCCTCGAATTGGACGGTGCCCTGGGCGTAGGTCGCCGCTTTGCGCCCCTTGGAGCCGTCCGCATTGGACAGCCAGATGACGCCGTGGCGATCGAGCCATTCCTGCTCTGCGGTATCCGGCATCAACTGCTTGGCGAGCCAATCGAGATACAGGAACGCAAGGTGCGCCAGCCCGCTCATGCTGTCGCTCATGATCCGAAGAACCGAATTCGGGATCATCGCGCGCGCGCCGAGCTGCGACAGCACATAGTCCCGCGTCAGCTTGCGGGCGTCCTTCAGCGTTGGTGTTGACCAAGGCATGCTATTTCCCCAGTTCATCCCAGAGTTCGCTGTAGCGCAGTTCCACCGCTGGCTCCGGCCCGCGATAGATCACCACGCCCACGTCGATGCGCTGGGTGTCGATCTGCTCAGCCAGCACGTCGATGCGCGACGTGATGCGCCGCTGCGTGAACGGCAGTATCGCCTCGCGGGTCCAGCCTTCGGCGCGTCCCAGTGTCGAGCCCTGCTTGGCGAGCGGCCCGGTGATCTTGGCCCGGTGCAACAGCCACAGCAGGCATCCAACCGGCCAACCGCCCCAGATTTCTTCTGCATCCATGTCGCCCCACCAACCGCGGCGATCGGTGGCGTCGGGATCGGGCAGTTCCTCATCCGGCGGTGCCAGCGCATCCGTGCCCAGCGCGACAATGACCGCCGACTGCAGATCGTAGCCGTCAACGATCAGCTTCTGGTCTGACATCAGCCAGTCCAGCTCGACCGCATAGGCGGGGAAGTCGAGTTGCTGCAGGTAGCGGATGTCACCGACCATGGTTCACCTATGGGATTTGGAACGGCGGCGTTGACGGACCACCATCGTTGAACACGATCGGATGCCCCTTGATGTCGAGCTTGTTCTTGACATCGATCTTCATCGTGTCGCTGCAGTTGATTTCCATTTTCGTGCAGGTGAACGTCCACGACTTGGCCTGCTTGTCGTAGACGGCGACCACGTTTTCGCCGTCCAAGATTTCGACCTTGTTCTTGGTCGAACGCACCTCGGTGTTCACCTCTTCACCCTCGTGCTTGTAGTCCTCGTGGTTGGGTGCGCTCGCTTTCTCGGCGCGCTCCTCCGGCGTCAGCCGGGTGATGTCGACGCCAGCGTCGGCCCAGGTCTGCAAGTTCTTCTCGGGCGTGCCGCCTTTCTCGCGATCCTGTTTCTTCTTGGTGACGTGGCGCAGCGACACCATGCGCTCCTTCTTCTCGCTCTTGCCGGTCTCCCTGCCTTCGGCATCGCGCAGCATCGCCGCGCCCGGCTGCTGCCCTTCGCCCTCGTCATCGAGCGAGACCATGTACAGCCCGTTGGTGCGGACGAGCGTCATCTGGCCCTGATGGTCGTATTGCGCGCTCTCGCCGGGCTTCAGCCCCATCGGACGGTGCCTGCGGTCATCGACGCCGATCACCACCGGATGATTGCGCTGCCCGCCCAGGAACAGGGCGATGCCTTCCGCAGCCGGTCCCTTCTTCGCCGCGCCGCCGCCGCCGACGCCGCCACCACCGCCTTGGTCGCCGCCTTGCTTCTCATCGCGCGGCATCGGCATCGTGGTCATGCCGAAGGTCTGCAGCCGCTCCACGATCTTGCGACCTTCTGAATTCATGCCGTCGAACGAAAGCTCCTGCATCATCGGGTTGTCGTTGGCCTTGTTCATCGTCAGCCGCACCGCGTGGTGCATGATCCGGCCCGCCATATCGGTCAGACTATTCCGGTGCATCACTTCGCTCCCTTTGCCTTCTCCGCCAGAACACGTTCGCGCTCTGCCTGCAGCGTCTTCTGCACGGCGTCGCGGTAGTTGAGCTGCCCGTTCATGTGGATCGGATCGACCAGCGAAAGCGTGGTGATCGAGCCTTGGTCGGTCTGCTCGTATACGCAACCCGCGCAGCCCAGCACCATGCCGTTCATGATCAGCATCGGCGATGTCACGGTGTAATACTCGCCAGCCTTCCACACATCGTCGCTCTGGTTGTTGTTCTTGAACCAGCCCTGGACGGTGACCTGCGCCTCGATGAAGCTGCCCTCGGTAAACACCTTCTCCATCATCGCGCGCCGCTTGATGCCGTGCATGTCGTCGGCCAGCTCAGCCGGGATCACCTGCATGCGGTTGCGCGAGG
The DNA here is from genome assembly GCF_054061875.1 of Bradyrhizobium sp. S3.7.6. Classification (NCBI taxonomy): domain Bacteria; kingdom Pseudomonadati; phylum Pseudomonadota; class Alphaproteobacteria; order Hyphomicrobiales; family Nitrobacteraceae; genus Bradyrhizobium; species Bradyrhizobium sp. S3.7.6. The sequence goes on from NZ_JBSSEQ010000001.1 coordinate 3,994,653, forward strand.
AGGTGCCGTCTTCGGTCGCGATCTGCTTGTTCTGCCCGTCGCCATACGCCTGGTTGCTGCCGTTGCTCTGCCCGATCACGTAAATCTTTTTGTAGACCATCTGGTCGCGCAGCACGGCGTTGACGCGCAGGATGTTCACGCCTTCGATCAGATCACCGGATGGCGAGGCGCTGTTCTCGCCAATCGCAAGCAGCCCGCCATTAGCGTCGGAGCCGATCACGATGTTGCGCATGCGGGCGTAGCGCTCCAGCGCATCCATGATCCGCTCGCCGGGCTGGATTTGGATCTTCTCGAACGGGGCGTCATCGACTGCGCCCTGCTTTTTCAGCTTGATGCCGAGATGCGCCATCAGGTCTGTTGCCAGCGCCGACCATGACTTGCCGTCGTGCCCGTCCAGCTTCTCGATGGGCACCGACGAGTTGGTCAGGTCCACCGTGTCGCCGCAGCCGATCAGGCGAACGCCGTGGTTCTTGGCATCGAGGCCGACGTGGCGCTCCACGATGTAGCCGAACACTGCAGGGACGCCGCCGACATAGGCGCGACAGATATCGCCAGGGACAAATTGCAATGCATCCCAGCGCAGGGGAATGTCCGCTTCCTCAGAGCATTCGAACTGGAAGGTCGGGAACGGCTTTGTCACCAATTGCTCGATGCGCACGCTGGTCCAGTTGGTGAAGAGCGAGCCACGCACCTCCAGCGTCATGATCTCCTTGCCGGTGTTCAGGCGATCGTCGTCCTTGGGCGGGGCGCTGATCGGTGATCTGCCGACATAGAGGCGGGTCGGATTGCTCGGCACGGTCTGGCCCTGATCCTCCGGCGCTTCGACTGTGATTGGCGGAAGCTCGGTCGCCCTGGTGAAGCGTTCGTTGAAGCTGCTCATGTCACACCGCCAACATCTTGCCGACGCGCGGCATGAAAGCGGGATGCACGACATGGTTCTCGTTGATCAGCTCCTTGTAGCGCTTCGGATCGGCGTAGGCGCGCTGCGCCATTCGCAGCGAGGACATCACCTGCTGGAATTCGTAGCGGATCACGCGAGGCAACTGCCGTCCGCGATCGGCCAGATGCGCGGTGACATCGCCGTGCAGCCGGATCAGCGCCATGTAGGTGCCCGCGTCCAGGCTATCGGCGGCGGCCTCGCTGGTCTCGCTGAAGGCTTCGTTCATCGCGTCGGAGACCCGGTCGACCTCTTCGCGGGAACGGAAGGTCATGAAGGCGATGATGCGCGCCTCGCAGCACAGGGTCAGACGCACGATCGCGTTGACGCACAGCACCGCAGGCAGCGATTTCGGCGTTTCGGCCAGCGCCGCCTTGCGCACCCGATCCATCGTCACAAGGGTCGCATAGCTGTGCCGCGCCAGATCGAGCGCGATGCCCAGCGCGATGCAGAATGTCGGCAGGTTGATCATGTTGAAATCGGCGCCCATCATCCCGACCACGCGACGCAACGAGGTGCCGACATCGCCACGCGGATCGACAGCCGCCGACAGCACCACCGGGCAGATGCGCTGGACAATTTCCAAGACTTCGTCGGCTTCATCGCTGGTCATGGCAGGTTGGGCACGCTGTTGGAGACATTGGCGTTGTTGTAGACCTGGGCGTAGGGCGCAGCCTGTTGCGCGGTCTCGGCACTCGGCTCCTGATCTCCGATCACGCTGTTCTCGACGCCGGTCGCTGACTTCTGGATTTCGCCCGGCGTCGAATTGGTGCTGCGGTAGTTCGGGTCGCCGTACTCCACGAAGTCCATCTCGATGGCGCACATGCCGCCACGCTCGCGCGCCTCGGTGATGCTGTAGCCCTGCACCATCACCTTCACGTCTTGCATCTTGTACGGCAGCGGCAGCCGCAGCATGCCGGGACCATCTTTCTCCAGTGCCGTGATCAGCGCGTCACGCAGCGACAGATAGTCCGGCCCGATCAGGTAGCCTTGCACGGTGTAGCGGTTGGCGCGCTTGCCCATGTCCTCGGCATACGGGGTGTTTCGCTTCGGATATTCATGCATCGTCACGCGCCGACCGCCGCCTTGCCCGCCGGTCTCGACAAAGAACGGCGCGCCACGAAATGCGGCTTGCTGCCAGCGATCGCGCCACGGGTTCTTGAATGATCGGATCGGTGCCATGCCTACGGTCCTGCTTCAGCAACAGTGGCGGGCGCATTGGTCGGCTGCATCTGCTTGTAGTTTTCGATGGTCGATTTCTGCCAAAGACCATCCGCGCTCGCGCTGCCTCGCGCGGCGGTGCCGTTGCTCTCGATCTTGACGTTGACGTTGCCGCTGACTTCCTGCTTGTTCGCGATCTGCTCATCGACGCGCCGGTAGCTGAAGCCGCCATCGGTCGGGAAGGTCTTGCTGGAGTAACCTATCTTCGCCGCACCAGCGGCTGTGATGTCGATGCCGCGCCCGGTGCGCGCATGCGGGCCGCTGTCGGTGTGCGGCAGGATCATCGTCCTGCCGTCCGGCCCCGTGACTTCGTACAGCGCGCCGGTCGGCTTTCCTGCGACGCTACGCGGCAGCGCGATGCCTGGATCAGTGTTCTTGAAACCGCCAGCGGTCGGGCGCGATGCGGGCTCGCTTGGATCGGACGGCCAGCCCGGCGCGCTGCCGAAGTAGGAGCCCTTGACGGTCTTGCGATCACCCGCGCTGCCGCCGCCCGCCGTAGGTCCAGCCGAAGCTGCCGCTGCTGCAGTGGTCTTCTCTCCGGTGCCGCGCCGAAACTCGTACTGACTGGCGTTGACGCCCTGACGGATGCCGCCTTGGTTGCCGCCGACCATTTCAAACTTGCCGCCTGCGACCGCGCCGCCCGCGAAGGCGACGTGACTGCCGGGCTGGCCGGGCTTCGCCATGCCGCCATAGCGGCTGGTCTTGCGCACGGCGACATCGCCTTCCTTCACGTCCGATGGATCGACGTGCTGGCCCCAGTTCAACCAGTTTGACGCGATGGCGGCACCCTTCGGCGGTGCGCCTCCCGCCGACTGCACCACCGACGCTGCGAACTGCCCGCACCACGCGCCGGATCGCGGGTAGCCCTTCGACGCCATGAATTGCGACAGTTGCCCGCTCGACGCGCCGCGCGACAGCATGCCGCGCGCTTCCTGCATCACGTCTTTCGGAACAGAGCCCGGCAGCTCGCCCGTGCTGCTGGTCGCGCCGGACGGCCCGCTGGTGCCCGTGCCGGAGCCGCCCGGCTGCGCCCCGCCACCGCCACCGCTGCTGCCGCCACCGCCGCCGCCCGGCTGTCCACCGCCACCCCCGGCGTCAGGGATCACGCTGTAACCGCCACCTCCCCAACTACCGCCAGCGCCAAGACCACCCATGCCGCCACCAGCCGCTGCGCCAGCGCTGCCGCCGAACGTCGCAGGGGTGAAGCCGCCACCGGACGCAGCGCCGCCCGTCTGGACGTAGCTCTGGAATTCAACCAAGGCGGCGAAGACGCCGTCCTTGATCATGCGCGAGCCCTCGGACATCCCGCCGCCGTCGCCGAATGATGACGGCTGATAGAGCGAGTTTCCGCGCTGACGCAGCATGTTCTGGTTCTGGCGCAGCGCATTCGGCGCACCGAATTCATTCGCGCCAGGGAAACGGCTGTTGAAATCAGGGGCAGGGGTTGCGGTGACGCCGCCAGCGCCACCCGGCGTCAGCGTGAAGCCCTTGCCCTGGGTCCAGTTGTTGACCTTCTCCAGCAGACGCAGGATCGCCTCGATGTCCTTGAGGTCTTGCGTCAGCGTCGGGAAGATGCTCTTGCCAGCCATGTTCTTCAGGTCGTTCCAGGCGTCGCCCAGATCGACCAGCGCGTCGGCGTATTTCTGAGCGGCGGCCTGTTCCTCCTCCGTGCGCTCGCGCAATTTGCCCTGCGCCTGCACGAACTGCTCGTAGCTCAACCGCGCCTTGTCGGCACCGAGCCCGATGTCGTCAAAGAATTTGCGCGCCTTGAAGCCGGACGGATCAGACTTCGCCAGTTGCTCCTTGAAGTCGAAGGCGACCTTCATCCTCTCGGCTTGCGTGGTCGCCGCCTGCATGCGCTGCACGATCGGGCCAGCGCCCATCGCATACAACTCGTCGCGCGCGCCGCCGATGTTGTACTTCAGACCATCGGTCGTCTTCTTGAACGCCTCCATGCCCTGCATCATTGATGATGCGGAGATGCCAGCCTTCTCGGCGGCGCTGCTCCACGCGCGCAGATCGCGCTCGCTCATGCCGAGTTCTTTGGAGGCGTACTTCAGTTCGACGGTGCGCTTGGCAACTTCGCCCATCGTGCGATGCAGTTGCCCCATTGCGAGGCCCACACCCGCCGCGCCCAGACCGAAGCCGCCGAGTGCCGGGATCGCTTGCGACAGCTCGCGACCGACACCGCGAATGGTCGTGCCAAGCCGGGAGAATTCGGTGTTGATTGTCTTGATGCCGGGCGCACCGCGTTGACCGACGATGCCGATCTCGCGCCCGATCTTGCGCAACTCGGCCAGCGCTTGATCGCTGACCACCGTCGCCCGCATTCTGAGGACATCATCAACCATGCTGCCGTCTCATTGTTGTGGTCGCCGTGCGTCCGCGACCTCCAGCAATCTCTCGGTCCATTTCAGGTGCTGATGGACATCCTCCAGCGTCATCGCCAGAGTTTCTGCCGGGTTGAGCCCGTAGGCTTTCGCCAAGCGATAGCAGGCTAGAACTGCATCGCCTGTGCGCCCGGCGGGAAAAAACCCATCAGCGCATGGGCGCAGGTGGACCAGTCCTCCGCGTCCATTGATTGGATCGTTGACGGCGGCACTGCAGCGAGCAGCGACATCATCTGGCCCATCGCTGGTGGGTTCGGACGAACCTGTCCGGTCGCCCAATCGATGTGGATCGGATAGTCATCGCCGATTGCCATGATGTCTTTGCCGGTCGGCCTTCGAAACGTGATCTTGCTCAGCATCTCGCCGTGCGCCTGCACGGGCGTTCCAAGGTCGATCACAACTTCCTTCGGTCGCGCTGGCTTCTCGACCGGAGCAGGTGCCGCCTGCACCGGCTCAGGCTTCCGCGCTGCGTTCTCTCCCGCCATCGTCGTCTCCTGCCTCAAGAAATTTCGTCGCAAGACACGCCTTCGAAGCGGACCCGAAACTGTCCGTCGTGCGTGTTGATTTCGACCGGACCCTTGTGCCAAGCGTTGCGCAGCACATAGGTCTTGCCGTTGATCAGGTCGGCCTGGATGGTGGCGTCGATGATGCTCTCGATGAACTCGGTGCTGATTTCAGGCAGTGTCGAGATGTCACCCTCGATGTAGGGGACGCGCGGCAGCTCTTGATAGCCGTGCACGTAGTCCTGACCAGCGATGCCGGTGCGCTCCATCGGCGAGGACGAGACGGTCAGGTTGCCTTTGAGTGGATACTGGTCGCCGTTGACTTTCAGATACGCCGTACCTGCAATCGGTCCTTGCGGCATGGTCCTCTCCTGCGTCGAGATGAACGATGCGCAAGGGAAGTCACTACGCGGCTCGGCGCGGAACGCTCAGAACGTCAGGAAACAGCCTTGCGGGTAGGGTCCGACGCGGGCACGTGCGTCATGGCGCGAGCGATAGTGGACCCATCTGCCTCCACCGGAATGATCTGTTCCGGCGGCGGGCGACGGTTCAGACGCGCTGCGATCGCGGCGAAGTCAAAGACTGCGTCTGGCATCCAAGCGGCTCCATCGAAGCTGCTTCTCGAAAAAGTCCGGCGGCAGCAGCGGCTGGAGGAACGGTGCGGTCGGGTAAAGCTCCTCGATGCAGGACGATGGCCCCGCTCGCCGATGCGCCATCATCAGCAGCTCGCGCCGCCGCTCAAATCCATGCCAGACGAAATTGCCCATGCCACCGCCCAGGACCATCACGCTAGAATTGTATCTCCCAGCCACATCTTTCTGGGAGAGGATCGCGAACTCGCCGGGGACATCAGCCAGCGGCGAGAGGTCGCCGACGATCTCAATGTCCAGATCGAGATAGATCACCTTCGCGCGCCCGCGCCAAAGCGGTTCAAACACCACCATTTTATTCCACCAGCCCAACAGATCGAACGCGCCGATGTCCACGAAGGCCACGTCGCTGCAGCGCTCCGGCTGGTCGGTCAGGCAGACCATGGTGTAGGGCAGGGGCAGGTTCTTTGCGACCTTGTTGCGCATCGTCGTGACGAGGTCGAACGGAGTGCTCTCTCTGGTGCGGATGCATGCAACGATCAGCTCGCTCATGACGCTCTACCGCTGGTACAGATCGCAATGCCGTCCCGCAACGCGACCTTCTGGAAACACCCGATCGCGGAGGACGGGCAGGCGTTGACGACATTAATGCCGTGCGCGGTGAGGTACGGCACATAGACGCGGAAGTGTTCCGCCCAGGCAGACCAGCGCGCCTCGTAGTCAAAGCCGAACAGCACGATCTGCTTGGCGCGCTTGTGGATGCAGATTTGCATCGCGCCGAAGTCGCTGCAGCCGCCGCCATAGATCACGCCCGGATCGTCGGACAGCCCTTGGCCGTCGAGCCGCTTCAGATAGGTGATGTTCTTCGATGGCGGCTCGGCGCCCGCGAGTTGATCCTCCCGCACGGCGAGATAGACCCGGCTCTGCACGCTGGCGAGCTTGTCCTGGCTCCCGTTGAAGTCGAGACCGAAGGCCGCGTCGGCCCAGGGGATGTCGAAGATCGAAGTCCTGACTGCGAGCACGTGCGCGCCACGCAGCTCCTCATAGTTGAGGTCGAGGAGCGAAGGCCCGCCGCCGATCACGGCAACGGGCCTGTCATCCCAGAACGGCTTGTTGATCTTTCCGTACATCAGTTAGACCGCGATCGCTGTATCCACACCTCTGTTATATTGCAGCCGGAATTGCGCCAGCACTGCGAAGATGCGGAGCTGGTTGATCAGGTCCGGCGGGTACAGCACGTTGACGCGGTTCGGATCATCAGGCGCGCGCTCCACGATCAGGTTCTGCTTGAACGCTACCGCATTCTCGACCAGCCCGATGAACTCGTCGGCGCGGTACTGCGCGATCAGTTCGGCCTTGATCACCTTCGGCGTCACGATGGCCTGACCGGCACCAAAGCGCGTGCCATCATCCGCCAGCTTGTGCCTCGGATATTTGCTGGTGATCGCATAGCGCTGGTTGCGGAACAGCCTCGCAAGCGTGGCGAGCGTTGGGACCAGCTCGTAGGCGTCGTCGCCCTGACCATAAAGGTTCTTCTGGTAGGTCGTGCTCTCCCGCCTGATTGCCGGGACACCATCAGCGTTGACGCCCTGTGTTGCGATCCCGACGCCGGACAGGTCGTTGCACTGCGTCATGGTGAAGCGCTGGTGCTTCGGCGCGGGCAGGCAACCCTCCATCGCCAGCGTCTGCAACGGTCGCGCCGGGTCGTTCAAGAGTGCGCGCGCGGCCTTCGCGGTGTAAGCCGCCGCCCAGCAGTAAGGCGGCGTCGGCGAATGATGCTCGACCCCCATGATGGACAGCACCCCGCTGTTGTTGTTGGGGCCGTAAGTCAGCAGATCGGTGTAGCCGGTCTGATCGCCGCTCGCGACCATGCCAGTGCGTGAGCCGAAGACGTGCCCATAAAGCTGGCGCATCCAGCCCCAGCGCCCATTATCGCCGAAGCCGTACTCGGCTTCCAGCAGCGCCAGTGACGTGCTGTCAGTGAAGCCGGTGGCGACGTACTCATAGATTTCGTCGCCAAGGTTCGTGAGCACTTGCGAGATGTCGGGCGTCCCGGTGCCGCCGGTCAGCTTGTTGCCGCTGAGCGTGATTTCGAGCCCGAACGGCACCTGTTCTGCCGCGAGCAAGCCGCCATAGGCCAGGCGCACGTCGATGTCGTTGCCCTCGACGCCCTTCCACTTGCAGGTCAGCGTCACCACGCCTGCCGCCGCAACTGCCGTCACCGGCATCGACAGATCGGCGGTGATCGCGTCGGCGATCTTGGTTGCGGTCTCGTCCACGGCTTCGCCTGCCGCGACGAAAATCTGCACCCTGCGACCGGCGATGTAGACCGGCAGCGTGCCAGCCGAAGTCGCCGCAGTGGCGACGGTGATGGTGCCGGTGGCGACCACGCCCGCTGCTGGCTCCGCGACCGGGGCCACCCACAGCTCTTGCGCAAAATTGTTCTTGGTGAAGAACTCGACCATGCCGTCGAGCATCGAGCCGAAGCCGAACAGCCTGCGCGCGTCTGCCTGAGACGGAACCGGGATCGGCACGTCGGGCAGCGCCTCGCCGTCGGCGTTCATGGAGCCGATGATCAGCGAGGTCAGCCGCGAGCGCGGATAACCGGCCATGCTCGGGTCCACCTCGACCCAATACAGCGGCATCCGCCAGTTCTGCGGAATTGAATTGAATGACACGGGCATCGGCGCGGTCTCCTTCTCAGCCAGCGGTAATGCGGGCGGCGCCCGCTTTAGGGTGTCGTCTCGATGTCGTAGACGCGCTCGATCTGCGGCGTGCCACTATCGACATGCTCCTTGTCGGGGAATTGCGTGGTGACGTGCACGACCTTGAGGTCGTCGGGCACGCGCGGCGGGAAGCGGCTGGAAAACTCCAGCGACATCTCCACCCTGATTTCGTACAGCGTTGTCTCGCCGACCTTGGCGAACTGCGCCACGCGGTCCATCTCGATGACGCCCTCGGTCAGGTTCACGAAATGCGGATCGCTGAGCAGCACGTCGTCCAGCTCACTCATCATTTCTTCCAGCGCCGGTAGATCAGTCTGCTTGTCGGTCTCGACATGCACGCCACCAGAGAAGCCCAGCGTCATAGTGTGCTTGAAGTGCGGTTCGGTGTGGTTGGCGTGATCGTCCTGCAAGCGCCGCTCGCGCAACAGGTAGACACCAAGGATCGGCAGATCGCCGGGCTGCACCTGCAGCATCGGCGTCAGGCGATAGGTCTTGAAGCGGGGGCCGAAGTAAATCTTAGCCAGCTCCATCGCCTTCAGTTGCACCTGACTGGCGTAGTGGCTCATGACAGCGGCTCCTTGGTGCGGAGCAGCAGCGTCGCGCCGCCTTGCCCGTCCTCGTCGCTGTCGCCGACCCAATATTGCTGGCCGAACGCGGGGTGCCTGATGTCGATGATGGTGATCAGATCGCCCTGGTCCGGTGGGGTCACGAAGTCCCACAGCCTAATGCCAAGCGAGACTTCGTGGTCGGAGAAGATGGTGCCATCCTGCATTTCAACGTCAAGGTCGCGCTTGTTGTAGACGCCGTTCGCCTCATAGGCAGGCTGACCCGGCTGCGTCACCAGCGGGGTGACGCTGACCTTAATCTGAAAGATGTCGCCCGCTGGCCTCAGCACCAGCGCATCGAAGTCGATCATGTGCTGCCTCGAATAAAACCCGGCGCTGGACTGTACCGGGTCAAGTCTCGGAAGGTTAGGAGAACGTGCCCTTCTGCAACGCCAGCGGACGCGAACAGAAGTTGAGCGCGTTCATCTGTGTATCGAGGTGCACGCCCTTGTCGTTCGGCATCGCGTATTGCTTGACGTAGCGCTCCTTGCCCATCGTGTTCACGGTCTCGATGTAGTCGGCAGGCGCGAACACGGTGGGGAACAGGTTCGGCACGCCGGTCGGATAGAAGTACGCCTGATTGGTTTCGACCATCGGAGCCGACGCTGCACCTGCGACCGACGCATAACCGCGATAGTTGGTCCACAGGATGCCGCCGAACACGAACGATCCCCATGAAAGCCCGGCTGCGCTGATGTACTGGTTGCGCAACTCGGCGGCGTCCTGCGTCTGCAGATAGGTCGCACGGACCTCCGGCGACATAATCAGCGCGTCGAAGAACGCATCGCCGCAGATCGCCTCAACGCCCGAGAAAGACTGGCCGTCGAGGTTCGCGGCGATGGTGCGGATCAGTGCCGCGCACTGCTGCCTGACCGCGCCCGTTGCCGGGTTGGCGCTGAAGACGAAGTTGATCGCCACAGGCGGGGTGAGGCTGTACTCGGTGAAGAGGTTGAGTTGCTGGCCGTCAGCGTAGGTGATGATGCCCTTGATCGCGCCGACGCGGGCGTGCTCCTTCGTGTACTCCAGCGACTGGCCTGCGGTCTGCATCCGCTCGGCAACCTTGGTCATCACGCTTTCGGTCCCGGTCTCCTCGCCGAACGGGCGCACGCCTTGCACTTCCTCAGCCATGATGGCGTCGTTGATTTCGAAGTGCGGCACGCCCAGCATGCGCATCGCGCGCCGGGGCTTCGCAATCGTCACGCCCGGTGCGCCGCGCGGCGTCGGTGCGACCAGCGACAGGACGTTGTTCTTCTCCTCGATGGCGATGGCGGTCGTCGCCACGCTTGTCTCGGTGAACAGTCCCTTGCTGCTGATGTAGCCGGGGATGAATTTCAGATTATTGATGGCGATTGTAAGCGGCACCACGCCGAAGGCATCGCCGCGAAATACGTCAAGCATATCCGTGTTCCTTATTAAGCTGCCTGTCGGCGAGCGGTTGATGGGATCGCCCGACTACCGGGCGATGATGCCCTTGGTCGCGAGCGTCTGCATGCCGATGATCTGCTCGGGTGCCGTAATCGCGCCCCAAGTAATCAGGTTCTTGTTCACCTCGGCATCGGCCACGATGAGTGCGGTGCGCAGACCCTCGCCGGGGATTGTGCCGCCCGCATAGATGCAGAGCGCTTCGCAGTCCGCGCCAGCCACAGCCGGAACGTAGGTCGCCGGTTGCGTGGCGGTTGCCGGTGCTGTCTTCTTCACCGGCATGCCGACATAGATCGTCGCCGGGTCAGCGAAGTAACCGGCACCGCGCGAGCGCTGACCGTTCGCTTCCGACAAGATGAATTCCGCGCTGTGATGCGGCTCAGTCAGGACGGGGAAGTGCGGCACGGTCGCAGCGAACGGGCTGACTTCAGCTGCGAGTTCTCCCGGGGTGAGTTTGGCGCGGCGATCGGCTTCCTTCGCCTGCTCCAATGCAGTCTCGTTCTCCCGCGCGATGCGCTCTTCGTTCGCCTTGAATTCGTCCTCGCGAGCCTTCTGCTCGCGCTCATGCACAGCACGGCGACCCTCGGCGGCTTTCTTCTGCGCGTCAGCCACACTCTGATCGACGCCGCTGTCCTTGGTCGCGCTGCTCTTCGGCGTTCGGCGCTCGCGCTCGTTGTCGGCATTCTTGGTCTCGTGGTCGGTCATTGCGGAACTCCTTCTCTCTTCGGGTGAGCCTTACTTCTTGAGGCGAGCGTTGAGCTTGTCTGTGATCTTTGCCCACGCCGTTGCAGGGGCTGCCGTTGGCGGCACCAACGGATGCTGCGGCATGATCTGCGGCTCAGCGGCGCGCAGCTCCAGCAACTCCCTGCGGACCTGCTCGATTGGCGTGCTCGCGCGAACGTAAGCGCCGACGCGCTGCGGCTGCTGCGCCAGCGTGCAGAGGTCAGTGACGCTTGCGACGTACTGCCGATGCTCATCGACGCCCTGCTGCTTGGCCGCGTCGAGCGTGATCACCTTCGCAGTCGCTGCCGCCGGAGCTGGCGGCGTCTCTGGAGCAGGGGGCGCGGCAGGCGGTGCCGGAGGGGCTACCGGCGGCTCCTCCGGCACCTCAGGCTCCGTTGCCGGGGAAGGCGGGTCGCCCGGCTGGTCACCTGTCTCGGCGCGGAAGCGATCGGCTGCCGCCCTGGGCAGAAGCCGCAAGGAGAACTTCGCGGCCATCCTTTTCTCTGAGGTGACTTCGTCGGCGAAGCCCCAGTCCTTCGCTTCGGCTGCGTCCATCAGCCGGTCCTCTTTCATCAGTGCCTTGACCTTGGCCGTCGTTGATTTGGCGCGCGCCACGTAGGTCGCGGTCAGCGACTTGTCGATGCGGTCCAGGTCGTCGGCCATTGCGCGCATGTCGTCGGCGTTTCCCAGCGAGATGCCGGATGCGCCATGGATCAGCAGGAACGAATTGCTCGGCATCACGATCTTGTCGGCAGCCATCGCGATGAACGAGGCGGCTGAAGCGGCGATACCGTCCACTTGCGCGGTGACCGTGGCTTTGTGGTTCTTCAGCGCGTTGTGGATCGCAACGCCGTCGAATACGTCACCGCCGGGTGAGTTAATACGCAACGTGATGGCATCGACATCGCCCAGCGCGGTCAGGTCGTCCAGAAACTGCTTGGCGCTGACGGTGTCCTCGCCCCACCACGACTTGCCGATCTCGTCGTAGATGATGATCTCGGCGGTCTTGTCGTCGGCCTTCATCGTGAACCACTGGCGCATGGCGTCCTCCTTCATGCCGCGTCGGAGGCTGCGGCCTCGTCGGCTTGTTCCTGTGCTGCTTGATCGGCGGCATCCGCGGCGTCTTGCGCGGCTTGATCCGCTGCTGCCTGATCGCCGGGCTGGGTAGCCGCCGCGTAGACCACCGGGAAAGTGAGATCGAAGCTTTCCTCGCGCGCCTTGTCTGCAGCAATGCGCCGGTCGTTCTCCTCCGGATCGTTGCCCTCGGCTTCGACCACGTCGCTGCGGCTCTTGAAGCCCGCATCGACTGCGAGTTTTTCGGCCTGCCGGTCCTTGAGCGGATCGACCCAATCATTGCGCTGCGGTATCCATTTCGCGCGTTGATAAGATGATTGCTGCGCAAGGTAGGCGGACGCATCGAGGGGGATCGCCTGCGCCAGCACTGCCGTGTTCATCCAGCGCTTCCAGATCGGCATGCACATCTGGAAAACGATGATGTTGTGCTGGAACTGCTCGAGCTTGCGCCGAAACTCGACAATCGAGCCGCGCAACGATGAATAGTTGGCGCGGCGCAGATCGGACGTGCCGACCGAATAGGGGATGCCGAGTGCCGCGAACAGCGCAAGCTGCTGGCGATACTGATATGCCTCGTATGATCCGCCGACGTCGGCGGGCTCGGAGAACTTGATGTCCTCTCCCGGCAGCAGTGTCTGCATGGTGCCAGGTTCAAGACCGCTCAGCCCGATGTTGTCCTGCGGTGCGCTGGTGTCGGTGCCGTCGATCGGGATCACGTCCTCCGGCGTCGGCGTGGTGATGAAGCCCGCGAACATCGCGGAGATGCGCTTCCGCTCCAGCTCGGCGTCGTCGTACTGGTCGAGCAGGAACATCCGCACGAGCGCGGGCGTGATCAGCGGGACGCCGCGCATCTGGCCTGGCCGGGTGCACTTGAAGACGTGCAGCACGTCGGATGCCGGGACGCGCACCGGCTGCAGCGAGCCGGTGATCTCGATCGGCGCGTCGCCGGGATGGACCGGATAGAACCAGTAGGCGGCGCGCTTGCCCAACAGGTCCAGCTCGATGCCGTTCATGATCCAGTTGCCGTTGGGCGCCTGCATGTTCAGCCAGTACGGGCACATCTCGCTTTCGAGCAGTTGCAACTGGAGCGGCACGGCGTAGCCGTCCTCGATCCGGCGGCTGCGGAAGCGGATGAAGCACTCGCCAGCTTCGAACAGGGCGCGCGCGACAATCGTCTGCATGCCGTACAGATCGGCCAGCCCATCGGCATCGGCGTCGTCGGTCCAGTCGAGCCAGAGCTGCATGATGGTGTCGCGCAGCTCGGCGTTCTCGGTCAGGAGCGAGGACGGCTTGATGCCGGTGCCGATCAGGTTGGCGACGAAGCTCTCGCAGGCCGCGTTGGCGTGCGGGTTGTTGCGCAGTGCATCGCGCGCGCGAGCCCGCAGCAGGGCGCCGGTCGAGGACAGGATCGTGTTGGTGGTGTACTGCGTCGGCTGCCAGCTCTTCAGTCGGCGCCGCTGGGCGCCGCCGTCATAGTAATTGCTGGCGCGCTTGCTGGTGCTCGATATGAACCGGCCCAGAATTCCCTCCGACAGGATGTCGCGGAAGGCACCCATCTCACAGCCCCTTGTCGGCTTGAGTGGTCATCCTGATCTGGCGAATGCGCCCGCCCATGCCCAAGGCATCGGCAAGGTCTTCTTCGAGGCCGGAGAGGATTTGCCGCAGCTCGGCCAGGGTGCGGAATTCGGTGCGCTTGTCGCCATAGGCGGCGCTGTTGACGCCGGAGACGATGAGCGTCTTCAACGCAGTGATCTGCGAGACGATCTCTTCCAGCGTGGCCTTGGCTTGGCGGCGGCGCGGATCGAGCGCGCGCGCCAGCGCAAGCTGCTGCGCGCTCGACAACTCTGCACGGGGTTGGTCTGCTGACACGGCACGGAGCCACTAGGCTCCGAGATAGCTCGATCTGACGATGCGCCTGATCCTGCGACCGCGCGATATTGCGGGAGGAACGGGTGGCGCTTCGCGAGCGCTCTCTACCTCGGATGGGGTTTCCGGCTGCGTGCCAACGCCATCCTTATTCCTGTCATGACTGTTTTGCAATGGGATGCGCTGCACGTTGAGCAGGTAGCCCGCCGCCGCCTGCATCGCCTCGCAATCAAAGAAATGATTGTCGCGTGAGCGCTGCACCCATTCGACCCTGCCGGTCGGCTGCTTAAGTCGGGCTTCGCTGACGAGCTGGTGGCAGTAATCGTCATCGACATTCTTGAACACATGCCAGCCGCCGATGTGACCCTCGGGCCAGCGCAGCCGCTCATGCACCCAGCTTTTCCAGTGATCGGTGTCCAGGCGGACCAGCTCCAGGCCGTACTTGGCCGCGCGCCCGTCCTTGCGGCTGACCTCAAGCTTGGAAAAGATAAGCGGCGTGCGCATCGGCGAGCTGCTGCCCTTGGTCGGCCGGACCCGGCGCATGAAGCGGCGGCAGAATTCGTAGACCCGGTTGAGCGGCAGCGTGTCGGTCTTACCGGGTCGGAAGCCGCTGTCCACGAAGGTGAGCCGGATCGGCAATCCGTCGATCGGCTGCGACACCAGATCCCCGAGCGCGGTCCAGATTTCCTCTTCGGAAGTGTCGCCACGGAGATAGCCGTAATTGATCAGCCACGATGTCGCGCGTGCGCCCCAGCCGCGGATCACCCAGGGGATCGACTGCCGCTGCACATCGCACGTGAGGGTCAGATAGAGCACATCGTCGGGCACCTCGCCACGTTTGTAGGTGGCCTGCTGCGACTTGGTCTTGATTTCCATCCATTCGGGCACCTCGCCGCCGCCGGGTGAGTACAGCTCGCCGAAGCCTGCGTTGATCGCCTGCTGCACCATGGCGGGGTCGCCGCTCTGCTGCGCCTCGACTAGCACCGCGACGCGCTCGCCGAAGCTGACGAACGGCGACGCCAGCCCACTGACCCAGAACGAAGCCGCCATGGTGTCAGGCGGCGCGCCGTGGACGTTGCCGCCCTTGTCGATGGTCTGCCCAGGCGCGACATAGCGACCACGCGCGTTCATCTCGGTCTTGTGGTGGTCCTCGATGACGCCATGGCAGCGGGGGCATTCGAGGAAGGTCTCGCGCGCGGCTTCAAGCGGCGTGGCCTTGAGCGCGAAGCGCAACAGGTCGAAGCGCGGCACAAAGTATTCGTCGCAATGCGGGCACGGCCAGCACCAGTGATACCGGGTGCCCTGTTGCCAGAGCTGCCAGATGGGGCTTTCGATGTCCTCGGCCACCGCGACCTCCCAGAAAAACAGGCCGCTGGTCTCGTCCTTGACAGTGGCCAACCTGCCGCGCTTCGGCGTCGAGGTGACGACACAGACGAAGTCTGCATAGGTGTCGCCGCGTCGCTCGACCAGTCCGAGCGGGCCGCCCTGGTGGTTCACGTTGTTCCTCATCTCGTCGTACTCATCGACGAGCGCGAGTGCGGCGGGATCGGATTTCAACGCGGTCGAGGACCCGGCATGCGCCAATCGAAACGGGACGCCCCCGACGACCTTGCGCGTTTTGGTCATGCGCTTGCCGCGCGCGACCTTCGCGGTGAGCGTGGGCGCCTCGTCGAGTAGCGCCATGACGCGGGGCTCGAACTGCTCGCTCAGGAATTGCTTGTTTGGCCCGACATACAGGATCGGGGCCGGGCGCTGGTCGAGGCGCTGCCCGACGACGTCGAGTATCATTTCGGTCTTGCCGGTCTGCGCTCCGAAAGCGAGCACGATGCGCTTGTATTCGGCCGACGCGATGAGGCTCGACGGCATGACGATATAGGGCGTCAAGAGAGGATCACGCGGTCCCGGTATTGCCGCCGTGCGCGGGTAAATGCGGTTCTCCGCTGCCCAAACGTCCGGGGTCACTTCCTTGGACGGGACCAGCAGCAGCGCTGCGCGCGCCCAGAAGGTTTGCCTTTTCGTTGAAAGCATCCGCAAGGCGATGGAGGATGTCATTGAGCGCCTGATCTATCGTTCGGCGGAAGGTTAGGTCGCGCGTGACGCGGGCCGCCAGCCCTGCCAATTCGGAGCGGAAGCTGCCGACCATCTCATCCACGAGGCCGTTCACGTCCTCGATCTCGACCAGCCGCTTCTCGTTCTCCAGATTGCGTAATTCGATTTCGCGAGCGCGGGCATCGCGCACCCGGCTGTCGGCGGCACTCTTGCTGCTGCGACGTTCGCTGTCACGCAGAAAGCGGATCAAGGCGCGGACGCCTGCGATGAACGGGATCATTCCGCGCCCGCCGCGAGGCAATGACCCCTCTCGCTGGAGCTGGCGAATATAGGTTGCCGTGTAGTCAGCGAATGCCGCGAACTCGGTGACGGAGACAAACCGATCGCCCGCGGGCGGCTGGTCGTCGCCGATGTCTTCTTCGTTGCTCACCGCACGCCCAGGAATTTGTGGGTCTGAACGCTGATGCGCCACCGGTTCTGGCGGGCCGCCTCCATGCAAAGCTCGGTGGCTTTTCTTGCTCATCGATAGCGGCTGCAACCAGACCAGCGCCGGACCATGCAAGCGGACCAGGGCGAGCAGCTCCTCGACATCGGCTGGCTTGCCGATCGGCATCTTGATTTCGTTGGCGCGTTGCCACGCCTCGGCCTGGAAGGTCTTGCCGCCGGGCATGTTGAGCTTAGGCGAGACGGTGACCCAGGCGCGGGGGTCGATACGGATCGGCTCGGTGCCGCTGGTCTCGACCTGCACCGTCCAGCCGTCGGCGATCATGCGGCCCGACAATTCGGTGAGGTCATACATGCACGGCTCGCCGCCGGTCAGGACCAGATGCCGGGATTGGGATTGCGACAGGGTCTGCACCAGTTCATCGATTGACACGGCGGCAAAGCTCGGGCTTGGCTCGATCTTCCCCAGGATGATGGCGAGCGGATCGGGCGGCGCGTGGTTCAGTTCCCAGGTGTATTTGGTGTCGCACCAGGGGCAGCCGACATCGCAACCCTGCAGCCGGACAAAGGTCGAGGGCATGCCGGTGAACGTGGCCTCGCCCTGGACGGTTTCGAACAGCTCGTTGACCGGGAGCATCAGATCGCTGCTTCGCATGAGCATTTGCGGGTCTCATCGACTACGACGCGGACCAAGCGGACGGTCGGGGGCAAGACCTGGGGGCCGACGACGGTCAGGAGATGCGCCGCGATGTTCTCGGCGGTCGGGTTGAACGGGACGGTGACGATCGACGGCTCGATCACCAGCAGTGCGGGCAGGAGCGGGTCGCGATGCCAGAGCACCATGCGATGGTCCCAGTTATCTTCGAGCCACTGGCAGAGGGTGGACTTGATGACGCCGAAGTCAATGATGCGGCCCAGGTGATCGAGGGCATCGGCCTCGCAGTGGAAGTGCACGCGATAGTTATGGCCATGCAGAAACTGGCACTTGCCCTCGTGATCGACGACGCGGTGACCGCATGAGATGTCGTGATACCGGGTGGCGCGGATTATTGGCATCGGAAGCCCTTCGCTTGGATGAGCGACAGCACCTCGGCGCGGGCGGCCGGGCCGTCGCGGAAGATGCCGCGCATCACGGATGTGGTCATGGTGGTTCCGTCTTCCTTCACGCCGCGCCATGTCATGCAAGAGTGGCGTGCGCTGAGCACAACGGCAAGGCCACGCGGCGCGATGATGCGCTCGACCTCGTCGGCGAGCTGCATGATGGCCTCTTCCTGTATCTGAGGGCGGGACAAAATCCAGTTGGCGATGCGCGAGAACTTCGAGATGCCGATGACGCGCTCGCCAGGAATGACGCCGAACCAGACCTCGCCCTCGATCGGGCAGAGATGATGCGAGCACGCTGATCGAACGGTGATCGGGCCGACAACGTAAATCTCATCCATCGATCTGACGTTCGGAAAGTCGGTGCACGTCGGCGGTGGCAGATAGCGCCCAGCAAACACCTCATGCACGAACATTTTTGCGAGGCGCTTTGCGGTGCCCCGCGTGTTGTGATCGTTCTCGGTGTCGATCACCAGGGCGTCGAGCATCGCACCAGCGCAGCGCTCGACCTCGCCCTCGATGGCGGCGAGATCGCCGGGCAGCAGGGCGTCGAAAATGTTGTCGTTGGCCAGATAGGTCCGGCCCCCTGATTTGAGCCGATTTCGGACGGTCTCACCCGGCTTAGGGGTCAGCTGAGCAAGTTTCTGCTTATCTTTCAATGGATTAGCCTGCATTTTCTATCGTTGTCTGTGGTTGCATAGCCATCTAGCGTCCCGGCTGGCGAGCAATTCCGCGCGCCCGGATAATCCGAAAAAAGGACTGACCAATGGACTTCGAAACCAGCAAAGAGCCCGTCTCCGTCACCAGCGAAAATGGCGACGCCCTGGTCCCCGGCACGGAAGCACGCGCCGCCGCCGATAAGGAAGCGAAGGCAACCGGCAAGCCGGTGACCATCCGACACGCAGTCACCGACAAGGTGCTCGCGACCGTGAAGCCGCCGAAGGCCAAGGTTGTGAAGAAGGCGGCGGCGAAGAAGAAAACGAAGCCAGCGAAGAAGGCCACGGCAGCGCCCGCTAAGAAGAAGAAGGCCGCCGCGACCAAGCGCGACAGCGACAACCCCAGCGGGATGACCGCTGAGCTTGTGAAGCTAGCACTGCGCGCGAGCGGCGTCACGCCCGCCCAGCTCAATGAGCATTCCAAGTGGAAGGGCGCACCGTGGAAATGGTTCTTCTCTAATCCGAAGAAGACCGGTGTCGCTGATCGCTTTGGCTACAAGCTGAAGGTCGAGCGCGATGGTCGCGCCGTGACCTACTTCCTGACCGCGAAGTAAACAAAACAAACTGTGCAAGGACAAACACCAACGACACGCGACCAACATCACCATGGCAAAATTCAAACTTGAGTTCACAGCCGACAATGCGGCGTTCGATGACCAGCCCGCGACCGAGATTGCGCGCATCCTGCGCAAGGTCGCTGACGTGGTCGTGCAGAACGGCGATTTAGACGGCATCGTTGTGGACATGAACGGCAACGTAGTCGGCTCCTACAGCCTGACGAAGGCGAAGGGGGTGCGGCGATGAGCGGCTACCGCCTCATGAGAAGCGACTGCGATCGCCTCGGGGTTCGCGAATGCGAACTGCACAAGTACTCGGCCGAGGCTTCCACCCTCGGCATCCGTGTCGGCGAGTGGCCGACGCGGATCGAGACCGACCTGGGCAACGGGATGCCCTTCATTCTGAGCCACTCCAAATCGCAACACGGCGACTTGCTGTGGGTGACCTGCAGCCAAGCGAACGGCTGCATCTCTCTTCGCATCTACAACGACTGAAAAGGAAATTCGCAATGTCGAAACTAACTCACGCCGATCTCAGGCAGTTCACCGGCAGCGAGCAGGTGTTCCGCCACAGCCTTATGCGCAGCATGACCTACACCGAAGGCGTGCAATATCTCGCCGAGAGCGGCGGCGCCTATTGGCTGATCGACAAGGTGGCCTGCTTGCAGCTCGAACCGAAGGTGAAAGCCGAGGACTTCCAATCGTGGAAGCTGAAGGTCGCCCAGGATCGGACCGCCGTGCTGACCTGCGATGACGGCAACGGCAACATTGTCCATTCCGAACGGCTCGACTGGACTGACTTCCCGCTCGATGAAGTCGATCTGTGGGTCGAGGGCAACGTGATCCTACTGCCGAGCGAGCACTAAGATGAAATGGATCGTTATCGCCGCCTGTCCTGTAGGGCCGGTGAATAACCCCGGCCAGATACTGGCCATTATGTGTATGTTAAGCACATGTTACGCGGCCTTCTGCAATCGCTTCCCTGCTGCAAGTGCCTTCGTCAGCACGTCGCTTGCGGAAGTCTCCTCGCGGCCGGTGAGGCAGCCAATCGCGAATGCCATTTTTGCCGCTTTGCCGGCGCTGGCGAACTCGCGAGCCCGCTCTAGGTGCACGCGCATGTCGTTGAGTATGCCGAGCTCGCTCTGAAGTTCTTTCAGGGCACGGTCGAGCTTACGCCCGGCTTTGCGGCCATCGCAACAGAGCGTCGCGAAGAATTCACGACCATATCGCACCTTTTTCACTGCAATCCGAAGTTTGTGACGCTTGCGCCAATCGAGCCGCTCAAGCTTGCGCCCCCGCTTGCTAACCTTGCGGATGCGGCGCGCGAGTTCGTCCTGCGCGAACGCACGCGCCGGGCGCTTCCTCAGCGCTTGCGTCAACGCATCGATATCGTTGCGCCAGTCACCATCAAGCAGCCACAACGCGCAATCCAGCAATAGGCTGCGGAAACGCTCGCTTTCAGCCGCCGCTCTTGCAGTCGCAAAACCGGCACTGCGTGTTCTCTCGAGATCGTGCTCCAGGATCTCGAACTCTTGCCGGTCCGGATGCTCGGCGCGATATGGCGTCAGCGTTTTGCTGACGAACACATCGAAATCGCGCGCGGGACCGAGCTGTTCGGTAAGCCATTTCAGCTCTCGTTTCAGTCCCTTCACCTTGCGGTCATGCAGCATATCCTTGAACAACGATAGCGCCGCGCGCATCCGTCTCAAACCCACCCGCATCTGGTGAATGCCTTCAGGCTCCCCGTTCCGTACCGCGCCCTCGTTGCCCGCGATCTGGTGGAGACAGGCCAAGCCGACCGTGGCAAAGGCGTCTGCGACTGTGGCCTGTCGCGCTATCATGACCGGCTCAGCGAAGACAGGAGCATCCAGCGCGCCGTCGAGCAACGCATAGCCTAGCTCCGCCTTGGCGCGAACCGACAGCGTGACGGGTGCGATTTGCGCGAGTTTTCTCGCAAGCCGAGCGAGTTCGCTGCGATCACCATGTTTCAATTCGATCTCGATTTCGGCGAGGTCGAGCTTCGCATCCGCCGTGACCACGCAGCCTTGATCGAAGGCTAGCTCGATATCGCTGTCGCCAATATGCAAGGGAATGACGACGCGCTCCACGCGCGTCTCAAATATGGGCTTCAGCTGTTTCGTCAGCTTGGCCGTCAGGAGCGGCGCGAGCGCGGTGTCGCGGGCCAACTCCAGTTTGGGCTCGTCGCGGTCAATCTCCGTTTCCCATTCCTCGCGGGCGACCAGCGCGCTGGAGTTGGCTTTAATGGTCTGCAGCCGCTGTGCACCGGCCTTACGTACCCGCAGGCTGATGTCATGTTCGCGGAGTACGAAATCATTGGTATCAAAATATACCGAGGTGAGCTCTTGCTTGCGGCTGACATCGTTGGCCTGCTTCTTCAGCCACGGCAGCGCCATCGCCTGCTGCAGACCGCGCTTGGACGTGGCGAGCTTGAGTTCAATTTCCGCGCCCACGGTTCCTTCTCCTTACGATGTATCCAACTTAAACGGCCTTAATCTCTCAAAGCTCTGGTAAGGCTGGACCGTCAGCCGCCACTAGGCGGCCTCCGGGCTAGTGAATATTGTTCAGTGGAAGTCGCAGCTCTGCGGCGCGCTCCTCTCGGTCCTTCTTACGGAACTCATTTTCCCGACGCTCGAAATCGAGCAATTCCTTTCGAGCCTCCTCTAAAAGGCGGTCACGCAGTACCAGCGTCATTTGTGTGCGTTCAGTCATTGCTTACCCCGTCCGCTGTGCCCCAGCGTATGGCAAAACTGGAGCTCCAAAAAGGTTCATTGGTGGAAGATTACGAATTTATGACGGCATCACCCGTCGAATGGCGCGCCTCTGATTGTCCTATTGGAGCGTCGGTTCGACCAGGACGAGTGACCCAAGCATCCTTTGGTCTCCAAAAATGGGTTTGTCCGCAGCGCGGACATTTGAGAGGAATTGCAATATCGGGCAAGGTTTCAAAAACGACAGTCTCAGCGCCCAATCCGGTCGGACGGGCTGCCCCGCGATAGGACAGTGGATCAAAATATCTGGCATACGAATACTCTGTGAAAATCTTGCGCAGCTTACCGCTCGCTGCGGCTCCCACAACAAGCGTTGAGGGTCATTCGCTCGGTTCGGCCCTGAGCCGGTGACTTCCGGTCTACCCCGATCAACAGACTTCGCCAGACCGGCCCGCAGGTCTCAAGGAAAGCCCCGCTTCGGCGGGGGGTTTTATTATCTCTTGCCTCTTCCGCCCGCGATAAGCCCTGCGCTGCTTGCGGAGCTTATTCTCGCGGCGCGTGCTTCCGTTTTTGTGTTTGCTCATGCGGGTGCGACCTCGACCTGAGCGCCGCACTCGCCGTCTTCCGAGACGATGACGCTGACGGGCCGCTGATAGTGTTCAACGAGCGCGCTGCCGAGTTCACGGCCCAGCATCTCGCACGAATGCGAACCGAAATGTCCGTTGACACTAAAGCCCTCGAAGATGACGCGCGCCTCGTCCTGCAGATCGTGGAATTCGACCTCGCGATCGTCGTGCGCGACCTGCATGCGCACCTCGACGTGGAATAGATGGCGATGCCGATCAGCGAGATACGATCGCCCGGCGGGTGCGCCTGCCCAGCGATGGAAGCCCGCGAAGGTGAACCGGACAAAGATCGTGGCATCGCTCATGTAAGTGCTCCTGTCGGGTCAGCGCCGACCGCCTGCCGTGCTTCCTCGACGATCTGCTTCATTGTGCGCGTGACGAAATGCGCCTCATAGCCACACATGGTGCGAGCTGCCTCGTGGCCCATGGGTGCGCTGATAGGTTCGCTCGGCTGATAGTTGAAGCCAGAGCCGACATGCCAGCATCGCTTGTTGGCGACCGTGGCGAAGTGACGTCCCCAGCGAACGGCGGCGAGCCATGTCGAGCTGTCGCACGAATTGAGCGGCCATGCCGTGGTGAGTTCCGACGCGGTGAGGCCGAGCGCGTGTATCCAGAGCTTGGGATATTTGCGCCGCCGCTCCCAGGCGGTGGCGATCAAGCGCCGCCGGGTCTCCATGTCTGCCTGGACGACGTTGCCGAAGCAGATGCGATCGTACCGCTCGGCGAGGTAATCGAAGTAATCCCATCCGTCATTGAATGGGTGATAGACCGGGATCGGGCGCAGGCCCATCTCTTCGAGCTTGGTGCGGGTGTGGATTTTGTTGTCGCGCCCGCCCTGGTCGATCTCGATATAGCCCCAGACCCGATCGCCGATGCGGCGTGCAATCGCGACGTACCGGTCGAACAGTTGCGTGAAGTCGTCGATGTCGTCCGGCGCGAGGGACAATGCGCGGTCCATCGACATGCGGTGCGCGTGCGCGTGCCGGGTGGAGAGATTGTAGACCCCGCTGTCGATGAAGATGTCGGTCCCGGCTTCGATGAAGGTGTCGAGCATGCCGAAATGCTCGTCGGCGTGGATCTCATTGACGGCGACCAGCAGGTGCCGGTTGACGCGGTAGGCATGGGCGAGCGTCTTGGGCTCACTGGCGATGAAATAGATGGGCCATGCCTCCGGGTCCCAATTGCCGCCGGTCCTAATCATTGGTGATCCTGACGACGGAACCCGTGCCGTGAATGTCCTCGTACCGGTCGACGATGTGGCCAGCGGTGTACTGGTCCGGCTGCACCAGCAACAGATCATACTTGTCGGCCTTCTCGCCGAAGGCGACGAACGGCCCAGGATAGGGGCAAAAGATGGTGGTGCCGGTCAGCAATGGTTTCCAGCGCTCCCATTCGACCATGACGCCGCAGCACAAGAGGTGATGACGGCGGCCCAGGCGATAATGGTCGCCGCGCTCGATGGAGTGGCGGGGATCGGCGATCGTGATCTCCAGCCGGGCGAGGAGGTCGCCTCGATTGTCGATCGTGCCCTGCAACGGATCGACCAATTGCTCGTCGTGAAACTGCCGGGCGGCGAGCATGCTGCCCAAATCCTTGTCGGAGAAGCCCAGGCGGTCGATCGGCATGTCGGTGAGCCGCAACGCCTCGACCTCCAGCTTCACAAGGTCGAGGTTCCACGTCGCCAGCTCGGGCAAACGGTTATCGACCAGCGCGTATGCGCGGATCATGGCTTCGGTCCAGCCGCATGCGACGATGACCGGCACCTCAAGCAAGTCCAGATGCTTCGCGGCGTCGAGCCTGCCGTGCCCTGCGATGATGGTGTCGTCCTCGGTGACGAGCAGCGGGACGGTGAAGCCGAATTGCGAGATCGACGCGGCGATCTGCTCGATCTGTGCGTCGGAGTGCAGCCGCGCATTGCGAGGCGATGGGATCAGCTCGTTGACCCTGCGTGTTTCGATGGTCCAGGCGGGGCCGCGAGCAGTTTTGACGCGTTCATCCATTAAGGTTTTCCCCGTTTTAGTGGAACGAAACCCCAAAAATCAAAATATGCGGAAAGCCTGCGATCCCCGGGAAGGCCGCTGAGATGCCCGAACTCCGGGCCGCGTCTGTAGCACAGGCACTGGAAAAACTCATGGGCCGGCGTGGCGGCCTCGCTTGCGCGGCTGGCCCAGTGCCCGGTAGCCGCGCGCAGGGCGGGCCGCTGGAGGGCTTTCCTGCGGCTTTGGCGGTGGCCGTGTCGATCACGCTGGCGACGTGCCTATGAGGCGACGGAAGCTCTCTTCAGCGGTTCTATCAACTCATGCGTTGAAAATGGCTTTGTCAAAAAGGCGATGCATCCAGAGCCGAGCGCTGCTTGGCGAACGGCAGGGTTCTCATTGCCTGTGATGAAGATAACCGGCACGGATACGCCTGCGGTTTTCAAATCACATCTCAGATCGATGCCTGATCCGTCCGGCAGGTCGATGTCCAGGATAACGCAAGCCGCCTTCTCGATGGCGGGGTAGCTTCTGAAAGCCTCCCCGGATGAAAACGTGATGGGTTCGTAGGTGTGCGCTCGAAGGAGCCGCTGTACAGCCTTCAGCATTCCAGGGTCGTCATCCACGACTAGAACGATTTTTTGATCCTGCATCCCTGACTGTCACCGACGTGTCTCGGAGCCGAAAAAATTCGCCTGCGAATTGGCAACTCGGCAATATGGACTAATGACTTGCGGACAGGAAACCCTGCAAAGAAAAAGTATCTTGGAAATAAAACCCTCAGCGGCTGGGTGGGCAATCCTTTCTATGAGCTAGCCGCACCACGAAGCGGTCGCCGCTCCAAAGTTCAACATCATAGCCGTCGACTAGCTGCTTTGCCCAAACGATCGCGTCTTCGTCGCTTGCGCACACGAACGCGCGGTACGCGGTGAAATGGCCATCATGGCCGACCGTAAAGGCCCGATACTCGTTCACTTGGGTGGCTGTAGTCCGGGCGACGAAAGCCAGTCGCTGATGCGCGCGGCGGTTTCGGCCTGTCTCGCCCGACGTATCAAGTCATCGCGCCTGAAGCCTGGGGGCGTGCCCTTAGCCTCTTTACGTAGGCACTTTGCGAGGTCTTCAAGGCGCTGGTCCAGTGGCGTTTCTTGCTTAAAACGGCGTCTCTCCATGACGCGCTCCTTTCCCCATTTTTGGTGAAGGGCGAGGAGATTAACGCTTGTTTGGAAGGGCCGTCTGTCCGGTACCCGACCAGGCCACTGCCATTTTCAAACTAGGGCCAGCTATTCGTTGGCGACCCACTCTTCCAGAATACCGATCAGGTGCGACGGATCGTAAGGCTTGTGCAGGTACCGACCGCCCGCCGGCATGTCGTCATCGCGCAACCTGACCTGGCCGGAGGTGACAATGATCTTAACCTTCGGCCACCGGATGCTGATCAGATGGGCGAGTTTAAGACCGTCGATTGAGCCGGGCATCTGGACATCGGTGACGACAGCCCACACGTCACTTCGCGTTTCCAGTATTGAAATGGCCTCTACGGCACTCCCGGCCTCGACCGCGCTGAAGCCGGTCTCGTCGATCACCGAGACGGTCGTCCAACGAAACAATATCTCGTCCTCGACGACGAGCACGGCAGGTCGACCGCATGCTTCTCGCTGCATCATTTGACGCCTGTTTTTGTTGGGCATGAGACCCACGCCCTCGATGGGTGCGCCTCACCCATTTGTTATGTCGGATACCGGACAAAGTCGGTGCCTACGGGCGAACTTATGGGCCGACAATTCGTTCCGAAGTAATTGGGTGCAAAAGCAGGACTTCAGCGCTTATTTGACGAACCGTATCAGTCACGGTGACCAATCCGCGCGTGAAGACTGATCCCGACAGCGTCCGATATCGGACAAATAGCGCGACCGGGATGCGTAATAGTCCGACGGCATCGTCCGAATGTGCTATATTTTCGCTGCCTGCATACAAAGGTGCGGATGTCTCCTCAAATGCAGGTACCGGACCGACAAGGGCATTGTGCCGATCATAGTATCAGCCATTCCCGCGGAGCGCCC
The DNA here is from genome assembly GCF_054061875.1 of Bradyrhizobium sp. S3.7.6. NCBI lineage: Bacteria > Pseudomonadati > Pseudomonadota > Alphaproteobacteria > Hyphomicrobiales > Nitrobacteraceae > Bradyrhizobium > Bradyrhizobium sp. S3.7.6. The sequence continues at coordinate 4,020,968 of NZ_JBSSEQ010000001.1, forward strand.
CCTCGGAGCGCGCATTCCATCCCCTGCGGTATCAGCGCCCGACCGATCGGGCCGGAAAGCCGCTCTTGCACACGCCTACGGCCAGCTCGCTGGACAACAAGTTGCTCGCCAAATTGCCGCGCAGGGATTTCGACATCTTAGCCGCGCATTTGACGCATGTGTCATTGCCGCAGGGCGAGGTCATCTACGAAGTAGGCGACGAGGTCGATCATATCTACTTTCCCAGTGGCGGAATGTTTTCACTGCTCGCCGTGATGCGAGATGGCAAAGCCATCGAAACCGCGACTGTGGGCCGCGAGGGCGTGGTCGGGGCTATGGCCGGATTGGGTCTCTATAGGTCGCTGGTTCGAGCGGTGGTCCAATTGCCGCTTCTCGCAAGCAGGATACCCGCTTCGGCGTTCCGGCGCGTCGTCGGCGCGAGCGACGCGGTTCGCGATCTATGTATCCGCTATAATGAGGTCATGCTGACCCAGGCGCGGACCACCGCTGCGTGCAACGCCCTGCATCCGATCGAAGAGCGCTTTTGCCGCTGGCTGCTGCAGTCATCCGATCGGGCCGCAAGCGATACCGTGACACTGACGCAGGAGTTACTGGCCGAGATGCTTGGAGTGCGCAGAACCTCCGTTACGGACGTCGCAGGCAAAATTCAGGATAAAGGCGTCATCACCTACGCACGCGGGGTTATCACGATCCTGGATCGCGCCCAGCTGGAACGGCTTTCCTGTGAGTGCTACGCGACGCTCGTCGAGCAAGAAGCAACGCTCACTTAGGTCCGATGTAATCCGCCTTGGGTTAAAGGGCTCACTTCCGCATGTTGGCTTGTAACCCTCACCCGGATCGCATCTTCGATGCGCTCCGGCCTCTCCCCGCAAGCGGGGAGAGGCGAACGAAGCATCAGCCTATTTGGGCCTGACCGTCGGGTCGCCGCCGGGGCTGCCGGGGGGCGGGATGACCGGCATGGCACCGTCCGTAGAGGGGGCCGGAGCGTGCATGTCGGGGTCGACGCCCGAGGGCGGGCAGAGCACGCCGTCGGACTTGGCCAGTTTGTCGCCGAGCGGTTCCCGGGATTGGCCGGTGGTGGTGCCGTCGGGCGCGGTGGCGCGGTTCGGGCGGTCCTGCGGCATGCAATTGGCGGCGTGCTGGGCCGATGGCGGCGCGGTCGCTTGCGGCGGTGTCGCGGGCGCGGGCGGGGCCTGCGCGATCGCGCTGCCTGAGGCCGCGATCAGGAGGCTGGCCAAGATGATGTTTGATGTCGTGCGCATGGGAGGGAAACGTCTCCGGCCATGCGGAGGTTCCGACCGACGCACGGCGAATTGAAGCGCGGGAAACGAGACGCCTTGCGCGGACGCAAAAGGGATGCGCCACGCAATCGCCAATTCAGGAACCACATTTTGCGCGCCGCATTATTCGTCGGTCATTCATCCTAAGGAGAAACCTATTGTCCTAAGGAGCAACCTATGAAGAAGTTTATCACCGTCACCGCGTTCGCGCTCATGTGCGGCACAGCCTTTGCCCAAAACACTGGCCCCGCTCCGCAGACCGGCATGGAGAAACCCGGAGCGACGGACGGCGCCAAGCCAGATGGTTCGATGGATACGACCGGCATGAGCACAGCCAAGGGCAATATCAAAAGGGACAAGGACGGTGCACCGGCTCCGAAGGACGAGAAGAAGTAAGCCGAGTACACGCCGTCATCGCGGGGGGTCCTCTAGAGGGAAAGAGATCGGGGACCGCGCGACCCCGCCGTATGAAGATTTTGCAATTCATGATGCCGCGCCCCGTTGGCCCCACATCCAGCCTGCGTGAGAGATGGTACGAAAAGAAATTCGAAAATCAAAAACCACAAATATCCTCAAAGTGCGCAGTCGCGCGGTCCCCGCACTTGCCCCTGGCCCCCGAGGGACCCGGAAATCGAATAGGGGCGTCCGTGGTGCGCGTTCGGGCAGTGCGTCGTGTCACTGCACCCCATCCCATTCAGCCTCTGCCTGACGCGCGCTGCGTGCCCTGCTGCGCATCTGATCCGTCGTCCTCCGATCGATCGGGCGTGCAGCACATTATTGATCCATTTGTACTCGTAGCCATCCATGGTCGGGCCAGGGCAGCCGCATTCCGCATAGTCGATCCCGCACAGCGGGAGTTGCCATCCTCGTCGCAATCTTCAGAGAACACGACCCGCTGCCAGCTCGTCATCGACGCACCTTCAACATGCCGCGCTTGGTGCCGACGTAGCGGACAGCGGGCGCATCCTGCACGAGGTGCTTGCGCTTTCGGTTCTGCTTCTGCTTGGCTTCGATCCGCCTTTCGTCGGCGCATGGGGCGCAATAGCGCCTTGTACTGCTGACGCCAGCGCCGCACCGTGCGCATGCTCTCAGGTGCGGCACGTTCAACGCCTCCGGGTTGCCATCGCCTTTGCGACTGCAAGCGGGATGTTCCTCTCCAATTCACGCTGCATCGACACGGCGAAGTCCTCATAGAACGGCACGCGCTTTGGCACGTTGGTCTGGTGCTTCAGCACATAGAGCAGGCGCAGGCGGCCCTTCTTGTCCTTGGCATACAGCACGTCACCCTTGCGCACGGCGGTCGGCAGGTTCTTGGGGCGCAAGCGGGCAGGCACACCACGTGAACCCTTCGGCACTGAGCTGACCGGCACGGCGAGGCTCGACCCGCCATGCGGCGTTCGCATGTCGCCCTTGGCCTGCATCTGCAGGTTACCGCGATCCAGCTTGTCGTATATCTCGACCGCCAGGGACTGCTTGCTTGCCCGTGCATCCCGCGTGGTGAGCGATGCGGCGATGAAGGATGCGTTGCGCTGCTTCACATGCGTCGGCCACGTCGCCCTGATCAGCAGGTTTCGGGTCACGTCAGCGGAGCGGTTCATGGCAAGCGACAGTGCATAGGGCAGTTGGTCGGCGACGCCCTCGATGCTCTTGGCCTGCTGCAAGAGTTGGTCGTAGTCGAACTCAATCTTGAACACGGTGCTCACTCCCTCAAAAGAATTGCCGCGCGCTTGATCACCTCGCCGGGGCGCTTCTCCGCGCGCGCCATCAGGATGCCCCACACAATCCGCCGGACGTGCCAGCGTCCATTGCCCTGCTTTGAGCAGAGCGCCCAGCACCCATGATTGCTGGCGCGTTTGTATTCCGGCGGCTTGATGATGGCGTCCAGTTCGCTCATCGGTCGCGCTTCCTGATGGTGATGCTGAGCAGATCGCCGCTCTCGATTGCGGGCTTGTCCTTGCCGATCCACAGCGCCAGCCCAAGCCGCTTGATCACCAGCCACCAGCCCAATGAGACCAGCTCGTACTCCATCTGGCTCTCGACCCTGGCGTTGCCGACCTTGGCGGCGTCATAAGCGCGGCGAAACCGCTCCTCGACGCTGGTGGCGACCTCCTCGAACTCGAATTCGCTGAGAGCGTCGATGTTCTGCCTTATTCCGTTAGAGGGCGCGTTAGACGCCGTTACAGCGGGATCGCAAATGTCTGTGCTCATTGCATTTTCTCCGCGTTAGCTCGCATATTTTCACCCGCCCATGCCGTTCACCGGCTTGCCTGTCGCCCACCAGAACGGCTTCTGGATGCCGATGATGCCTGCATCCCGCAGCTTGTCGCCCGCGCGCTTGAACGCGCCGCGAAAGCGATTGTCAGCGGCTTCCTCATCGGTGTCGCTATCGACCACCTTGGCTCGCATGGCGGTGCGGATATGGGCGACATCGACCACCTTGCTGATCGCGGCGGGGAGCGGGAAGGGCGGTGCGACGCCGTAGTCGCCCAGCGCATCGTAGAGCGCGTGCATCAGCAGCAGCTCGTTGGCGCTGCCGTTGTAGCCGCCGCGCGCGGTGGACTGGCTGGTCTCGAACGGGATCACCACGCATGAGGTCTCCTCGTTGCCCCATTTGTTGCGCCCGACCGTGACCACGGGCAGGGTAAACTCCCAGCGAAGGCCCGCCTTGCCCTCGCGCTGCTTGCGCACCGTGGCGCGGTGGATATTGCCGCCGGTCGGCGTCCGCTTGTCAGTAACGATCTCGAATTCGACCGTCGTCTCAAAGTCGGCGGTCAGCGATGAGTGACCGCGCGGGGTTGCTCCCCCCTTAGGCTTGTGGTGAACGAGGCAGATTGCCGCGTCGAACTTCTCCTGCAGAACGACCAGCCGCTTGCGCACCATCGACACGTCCTGGCTGGCGTTCTCGTTCATGCCGGGGGCGAGCGCCGAAAGGGTGTCGAGCACGATCAGCACCAGCTTTTGCGAATAGGTCTTGGAGACGGTGATGATCTCCTCGATCAGCGCGAGCACATCGGCATCACTGGCAAAAAAGTCTGGCCGCTTGGTGCAGAGATAGAACGGGATATCAGCGTCTTGCGGCAGATTGTGCTCGATGGAATAGGCGAGCTTGCGCTTGCCGAACCCCTTGCCAGCTTCCGCGGCGACATAGATCACAAGGCCCGGCTCGGTGTTCTTGCCGTTCCATTTCAGCCCGCGCGCGACCGCCATGGCCATATCGAAGGTGCCGAATGATTTGCCAGACCCGCTGTCGCCAAAGATCAGGCTGATCTCGCCCATCGGGAAGATGTCCTCGATCAGCCACGTATAGCCGGAGGCGTGCCCGAGCGTGGCAATCTCCTCCCAGCGCAGCCCGCCGAAGCGCGAGACGAACGGCTGCCGCCAGTCGATGTCGTAGGCTTCCCCGGTCTTGCGGCGCTCGCTGATCTGCTGCAGATGGTCCGCGACATCGTACAGATCGTTACTGGTGTCGGCGTCGGCGATCAGATGCGCGACATAGCGCCCGACCGTCAGCCCATCGCCAATCAGCGCATCCTTGCCGCCGAGCTTGGCGTTGATCGCATCGATGCTGACCTCGCCGCCGTTGCCATGCGCGCTGAACAGGCACTCCAATATCTGCCGGTTGAACGGGTCGATCAGATCCGCTGGCCGCACGATCTCGACCACCTTGTCGACGGCCTGCGGCTTCAATAGCAGCGCGCCCAAGAGCTGTTCTTCCGCATGGCGGTCACTGAGCGGTTGCCCGCCTGCATCGTACAGGTCGCGGTTGTCCTCGGCTTCGAAGTTGCCATGCTGCATGTTCACGCCGACCGTCCGAACAATGGGGTTGGGACAAGCGCAAGTTTTGGGTTGAGAAGCGAGCACTGGTAATGCCACGTCGCCAGGGCGTCGGCCTCGTTGTCGTCGCTTACGGGCCAGCCCATCGCGATACATTGACGGACGACAAGGGGCTTCGCCTGGGCGCGCTTCGGGTTGCTGCCGATGAAGTGGTTGCGCACGTCGCTCGTGCTGGCCTTGCGGATGTCGTAAATGCCGCGAAGGTATGCGACCGCGCCGATCACGGCGGGCAACCCATAGAGCAGCGTCGTGGTGTTGGTGTTGCTGGTCTTGAACGAGGTCGGCATCGGCGCTTCCCACACCACAATACGCGGATCGTATTCGTTGAGGATGCCGTTAAGCCATCGCACCGCACCCGCGAAGATCGCCTCATGCGATGCGCCCGCTGATGCGAAGCGGTGCGACCCATGCGCGGGCTTGCCGCCCGGCTCGCCAACGGCCCAGCCAGAAACAGATGCAAGGTCGAGCGCAAGCACGGACGCGGGCATGGGCGCTACACCGGTTCGGTCTCGGGCTGATCCACTGGTTCTGACTTTACGAAGCCGAACACCTGGGTCTCGACGTCGTTGAGCGTTTCATGATGAGGGAGCCAAGCGCGCTTGCGTGAATTGATATATTCCTTGCGAATGCCGTGCTTTTTCAGCACGACATCGAGCGCCGCATCCTGCAACCGATCCCAAGCGTAAAATTCCGTTCGCGAAAGATTTTGAAGCGGGACGCGCGTGCCGTCGCCGAACGCGCACGGCAAGTCAGGGACATAAACGAAGGTGCTGTCGGACTTTTCGACATCCCGTTCTGCGGCGGCGCGCTTCTGATCGTCCCACCGGGCGACCACGTCGTGCGCCATCATATCGAAATCGACCAGCGGATCACCATCTGCCGCAGCCTTGATCAGTCGCTCCTTCAGCGCGACCTTGATCTGCGTCAGGTTATAGCGGCCGTTCTCTGCCAAAATGGGGTCGGCGATCCTGTCGCATGTACGATAGAGCCGCGCGAACTTCATCTTATTCGCCATGAGTGCCCCCCCGCTGGGCATGCGAGATGAGCAGTGCCAAGGTCTCGGACATCTGCTTCATTTCGGCGGTTGCTTGGGTCACATCGAACAGAGCGGCGATCTGCTCGGCGCGAGTTTCGGCGTCGAGGTTGTCCTGCACGAAGAAGTCGAGCGTCCGCGCCATCTCCTCGGCGACCAGCTTGCGTTGTCGGATCAGGCTGTCAGCCCGTTCCTTTGCTGCAGCGGTAGCCTCGTCGAGCTTCATCCGTGCCTCGGCGACAAGATCAGCCAGATCAGGGGCAGCGTTGCGAAGCTGATCGAGTTTTGCTTCCTCGGTGCTGGCGGCATCCGCCCGCTTCTTGGCTTCCTTGACGCCCTCCGAGATGATGGTGCTGCCGTTCTGAACGTTATCGACGAGGTCCGGTGCCCATTCGAGGATGAGGCGGGCGTCGGCCACCCGCTGCGAGGTGACGCCTGTAAATTCCCCAAATTTGGGGATTTTATTTCCGCGACCACGGGTGCCCTGTGTCGGATAAATCCGGGCATACGCCATCGCGCGCTGGCCCGCCGTCATGTGGCGGCGGGCGATGTTGCTCGACAGGATGAACGCCTTGGGATCGTGGCCGTTGAGTTCGGCGAACCTCGGCTCGACGCCTGCGATCTCGCAGGCCTCGTAACGGTTGCGGCCATCGACGATGACCTCCTTGGTCTTGCCGTCAGCAACCTCGATCTTGCCGATGACAATCGGGTGGACAAGGCCATGCGCTTTGATGTCTGCCGCCAGATTGGCAAGGTCGTCGGCGGACATCATCGGGAAAATCGCGGCGTCGGGATGTGCTTCGATCTTCCGCATCACGCACCCGTCCGATGGATGTTGCCCCCGTCAGCCCGTGCGAGCGCCGCACTGCCCAACGGCGTGTCGGCGAATTCGCCCAGCTTCTCGGACAGCATTTCGTATTCGGAGCGCTCGTCGTCTTCGAGGTCGGCGGTGATGCGGTCGATCTTGCGCCCGAGATCGCGCTCCTTGATCTTTTTCTTCAGCAGTTTCTTGCTGATGCCCTGGTCGCTGGCGTGATCGTAGGCATCAGCCTTGATCTTGCGAATGGTCTTGCACTTCGACATGTAGGCCATCTTCTCGGCCATCAGATCGGCGTCGAGCTTTTCGATCTGGTCGACGGCTTCCTGCACGTGCTCGGTTGATGGTTCGTTCGTGGTGGCTGGGCTCGCCATGTTGGCTCCTTTGATAGATGGCATCGCGGCACAGCAGTGGCGCGCGCGCTCAATGCGCGCTCCGAACAACTCGGGCATTTCATCGAAGGTGGTTGGCTGTGCAGTCGCTATTGTTGGCGCAGGCGCGAAAGCCCGGTCAAGCAGAAAAAAAAGTTTCGAGCGCGATCTGCGTCAAGCGACTTTACTCGCTGCACTGCGAGCGCACGATGTTGCCGCATTCCGTTAGCCAACGTCCGTTAGGCGATTTATTTTCGATGATCGCCGAAGCGGCTGGCACGCTTCGTGCTACGCGCGGCTTAAGAAATATATCTATTACCTATTAGGGAGCGCTTCGGCGCGACCTCCCTTGTTGCTCGTGATTTACTTTCCGTTCGCCGTCGCGTTACGCGGCGCGTTAGATCGCGTTCGCTGAAAATAATTTCGCCAGCGTAAACCTGCTTGACGCGACAGCCCGATTTTTTTGGTTCATATTTTTCTCACAGGGCGGATCGAGACCTACCGCCTGCGTCTCGGGACAATCAACAACACGCGCAGCGTGAACTGGCGGAATAGCGCTGACGCGCCTTCACACAGGGTGCTTTGCTATGTCGGACCAATCGATTGCTACCATTGCGAGGTCGCTCGCCGCTGCGCTTCTGCCCACCTGGGAACGGCGGAATGCGGAGATGGCGGAGAAGAAAAAGATCGAGGCGCTGCAAGCGGAATTGTGCGCCGAGTACCACGCCGAGACCATCGAAGCGCTGAAGGTGATCGCATGATCGAGGTGATCCGATGGAATGGCGAGCCGATCTCGCAGCCGGGCATCTACAGCGGCATTCCGAACGACACCTACCATCGCGCCGACATCTGCGTCGGGCCGTCCGTTTCGTCGACCACGCTGCGGGCGATCAGCACGAAATCGCCAGCGCACGCCTACGCGCAGTCCCCGCTCAACCCCAACCGCGCCGAGCCGAAGGAGAGCGAGGCGATGAGCCTGGGCAGCGCCCTGCATTGGGTGGTCGCGCGCGAGCCGGGCTTCGGCGACCGCTTCGTGATCCGGCCCGAGACGTTCAGGGGATCGAAGTGGAATGGCAACCGGCACGACTGCCAGCATCAACTGCAGCGCTGGAAGCGCGACGGCAAGACCGTGCTGACCGAGAAGAACGTCGAGCAGATGACGGGCATGGCGGCATCGCTTGGGCTGCACCCGCTGATCCGCGCGGGCATCCTGCGCGGGCTGCTGGAGCATTCGATGTTCTGGAAGGACAAGGCGACCGGGCTGTGGATCAAGACCAGGCCCGATGCGATCCCGAATGACAGCGGCGACTTTGCCGACCTGAAGACCACGCAGTCGGTGATGTACCGCGATCTGCAGATGAGCATCGTTGATTACGCCTACCATCAGCAGGGCGCGCTGATCCTCGAAGGGGCACGCGAGGTTGGTCTCGAAGGCAATTCGTTCACGCTGGTCTGGGTCGAGAGCGCGCCGCCCTATGCGGTGCGGGTGACGCAACTGAAGGACGAAGATTTGGCGCGCGGGCACCGGCAGAATGTCGCAGCCATGCGCATCATTGCCGATTGCCTTGCATCCGGCGTCTGGCCCGGTCCTGGCGATGGCCATGACGATGCCGAGTACATCGATCTGCCCGACTGGAAGCGGACGCAGATCGATGAGCGGCTGAAATACGATCTGCGGGAGGCGGCATGAGCGACGTTCCGCGCGCCTTCCGCGAGCTAGGCGAGCTGATCGCCTATGCCGAGATGTCCGACACGTTGCGGGCGCGGCTGGTCCTTGTCCGATCGTGGCTGCCGCGTCAGCGCTCGATCCGCCGCGCGCCGATCAGCTCAGTGAAGCTGACGCCATCGGTGAAGCAGCGCATTCACGACATCAAGGTCGCAAACCCGAAGCTGAGTGAGCAAGAGATTGCGGTGATGGTCAACGTCAACGCGGGGCGGGTTTCCGAAACACTGACCGGCAAGCGCGGCAGGCGGTTTGCCATTGAAGGGTACGGCGCATGACTGACACCACCACCATGGAAGACCCTGGCCGCGTGACCCGGCGCGATCTGGCCGAGGGCAGGATCGAGAAGGTGCTGTCGCCGGAGCGCACCTCGCTGATCCCGATGAACGACGTGATGGGCGGGCTGAAGTTCGAGAACGCCTTCCAGCTCGCCGAAGCCGCCAAGCTGATGGCGACCGCAGGCCCGATCCTGCCGCCATGGCTGCAGGGGAATGTCGGTGGCTGCTGGGCGGTGCTGCTGCGCTCGCAGGAGATCGGCATCTCCGCGTTGGCGCTGGCGCAGATGATGTACGTCACCGAGAAGCACGGCGTGCAACGCGTCGGCTATGACAGCGTGTACTTCCGCACCATGGTCGAGAAGTTTGCGCCGATCAAAGCGCGGCTGGCGGCCCGCTATGAGGGCGAGGGCGATGATCTGGTGTGCATCGTCTCTGCCACCTTCAAGGGCGAGACGGAGCCGCGCCAGTTTCCGCCCGTTGGCACTGAGAAGGAATTCACGCTGGGCAAGCTGCGCCCGGAGCGCAATGAGCGCGGGCAGATCAAGGGCTCGCCGTTGTGGGAAGACAAGCCCGCCCTGCAGATGTTCTACGCCATGAGCCGCGACTGGGCGCGGATGTACTGCGCCGACATCGTGGCCGGTGCCTATTCGCGCGAGGAGCTGGTCGGCGCGGGTTACACCGAAGTGGTTGAGGTTACGCGGCCCAGCGACCTGCCACCGCGCCTGCGCGAGCGGCTGCGCGGGCCGGATGCACTTGCGACCGACATGACCGCTGACATCGACGCTGCGATCAGGTCGGCGCGCGTGGAAGAGAACCCCGAACACAAGAGGTCCGGCAAGACCATTCCTGCCGGTCAAGCGGCGGATGAGGTGATGCCATCCGCCGAGGACGCGTCGTCGCCTCCGCCCCCAGCCCACGGCGACGGCGCGGCCACCATCGATCAACCCAAGGAGCAGAACCGGTGAACCTCGCCAACGAAATCTCCTCGATGGAAACCGAACTGCAATCGCTGCGGTCGGAGAACGAAGTGCTGAAGCACAACAAGGCGATCATCGAATTCGAGAACGAGAGCCTGCGGCGTGCGCTCGCCAAGACCCAGGCGGATCGCGACAATTACATGCGGCGCGCGGAGGCGATCAAAAGCCTGCTCGATCAGACCGGAGCCAATCTCGTGAGCGGGATCAACAAGTACCACGAGAGCGAGCGGGAATTGCAGGAGCGGCAGCTCGCCGCCGAGGATGACGCGGCGTTGCCGATGTTCCTGACCAACGGCAGCGGCGAGCGCACCGACGCGGCGAAAGCGAACTGAAACCAGGAGCTGTGCGCATGAAGGACCATCCATTCTATGAGGTCGCCCGCGAGGCCGAGACCTGGGCAAAAGCGGGCCACACCGTCTTCCAGAAATTCACCTGCGCGGGGTGCGGCTCGCGCCAGACGATGGGGCAGCCGAACAAATTCTTCCATTTCGGGCAGTGCGAGGCGTGCGGCGCGGAAACCGATCTCAGGGCGCGCGGCTGCAACTACGCGGTGATCGCCAGCATCGCGACGGCGCACTGATGATCAGCACCGCGCTCTATTGGCTGATGATCTGGTGCCTGCCGAGCATGATGCTGGTCGCGCTTCTGCTGTGGCATCGCGGTATTGGGGCAAGTGACGATGCGTACCGTTCCAGAATGGATTGGCAAGACTGACGACACGCCGGTCCCGCCGCACGTTCGCGTGCGGGTGTTCGAGCGGTTCAACGGCGTCTGCTGCGAATGCGGCGTCAAGATCAGAGGGCGTCGCTGGGTCTGCGATCACCGCAAGGCGATCGTCAACGGCGGCGAGAACCGCGAGAGCAATCTCGGGCCGATCCATGAGGCGTGCGACCGCGCGGTGAAGACGCCGCGCGATGTCGCCGAGAAGGGCATCAACAACCGGGTGCGGATGAAGCATCTCGGGATCAAGAAACGCAAAGGGCGCCCGATGCCAGGATCACGCGACAGCGGCATCAAGATGAAAATCGGCGGCGGATGGGAGTGGCGATGAGCAGCGTGCAGAACCAAGTCGCGGAATTGTTTGGCGTGACGAGGGTGCCTTATGGCGACAACGGGCAGTTTGTGCGCGGCGTCAGCGTCACCTGCGGTCATTGCGGCGCGGTCGAGAACGTTCCTGCCAACAATTTGCGGAACGGGGCCGGTGATGACGTGGAAGTCCAGCTTCTGAAGCGCAAGCTGGAAACGCGCGGCTGGAAGACCGGGAGCAAGCCCGCTCAGCATCGATGCCCGAAATGCTTTTCATCGATCAAGGCCACCGCCGCCCGGCGTGCGTCCGAGAATAGTGCCGCGGCCACCAACGGAGAAACGCCCGTGTCAGTCACGCCCATCAAGTCGCTCAAGGATGTTGCCGCGCGCATGTTGGGGCGTGAGGACCGCCGGATCATTTTTGAAAAACTCAACGAGGTCTACGTCAACGACAAGGTCGGCTATGGCGCGGGCTGGACCGATGAAAAGGTCGCGAACGACCTCGGCGTGCCGCGCGCGTGGGTCAAGCTGATCCGCGACGAGAATTTCGGCGACGAAGTGGCCAATGAGGAAATCAGGCAGAAGCTCGCGGAGGCATCGAAGCTGCTCGACGAGGTCAAGAAAACGACCGCGCAAGCGGAGGCGATCGTGACTGACCTGAAGCGGCTGAACCACGAGGCCGAGCATATCGGGAAGGCGCTCGACACGATCCGCAAGGCGCTGGGCGGGGGATGAAGAGGGCACAGCAGACCAAGCGCGAACGACTGCACCAAATCCTGGGGCTGTTCGGCGACGGGCTGATCACGCGGGAGCAGTTCGAGACGATGATGAAGCAACACGACCTGACCGACGATGACATCGACCGGTATTGCAGGGGCGTATTGAAGTGATCAACAAGCCGACATCTCGCGAGATCGAGGACGTCATTTACCACATCCAAGCGACCCGCGACCGATGGCAGGGCAATGCGGGCTATGCCCACTGCCTGGACATCGAGCTGCATGCGCTGCGGCTGCTGCTGTTCACCACGCGGATCGTCGAGGAGGAAGTCGACATTGCCGCACACCTTGGCATGGGAGGGACCGCTGATGCATGAACCAACATTGACGCCGCGCGCCCTGCTGCACGCGATCCTCGGCGAGGTGGCGCGCAAGTATGCCATCGCCCCGGAGGCGATCATGGAGCGCCCCGTCACTCATGCGCCCGGCGTCGTCCAGGCCCGCGTTGAGGTCGCCACCCGGCTGCTCGCGCGCGGCATCCCGAAAGTCCAGATCGCGAGGATGATGAAGCTGCATGGCAACATCGTGCGGGTTTATCTCGCCGGGCATAGCAAGGAGGGCGTGCCGTCATGAGCAAGGTTGGACCAAAGGAAGCTGAGCTGCGCGCGAAGCGTGAGGCGCGGGTCGAAGCCAACAAGCGGCTGATCGACACCCAGAGCAAGGTCAAGATCGAGGCGATCGGCAAGGTGACCAACATCAAGGCATCGAAGCGCGGTGGGCGCGGGCGGTGAAGGATTGGCATCGACTGCGATGCGGGCGGCGGCGTCAGTGTCACCTGCTGGTGCAAGTGCGCCACGCCGGACGAGATTGACGACCTCATCGCGTGGCTCAAGCTCGCCAAGACCGTCATGGAAAAATGGGAAGCAATCAGAAAGGGAGAACCGACATGAAAATTCCAAAGGGCACTGACATCCGCGTTGAGACCGGCGGCGAGGTGACGCCTTGGTGGTGATCGCGGCGGTGATGTGCAGCTCCCCATCGCGCTTCTCACCCTCCAGCAGCTCGGCGCACTGCCGGATCGCGGCGGCCAATTCTTTCGCCTGCGTCGGTGGTCTGTGTGAGGATGAGGCCGATGCGGCGCCGATTGGGTTCAGCCAAGGCCGCCCAGGATAGAGGGGTTGACGGGCCGTGTGGGGGATTTGTCCGGGTTTGGGGCAGGCGCCCCCGCGGCCCTTAAAGCGCGGTTCTAAGGCCATGAAATGATTGCGTTTTTCGAGCGTTTTTAGTCGTCGTCCGAGGCGGGGTTCCCGCGTAAATTGAGGGGTGCGTTCGATGGGGAAAAAGTTGGCGGATGGTCTGTCATACCCGCCGCGCGCAATGCGGGCAGTGCAAGCAGCGGCTTATCTCTCGATCTCGACCAGCAAGTTCTACGAGATGGTGCAAGACGAGAAGATGCCGCCCCCGGTGAAGGTGGGTAACGCCTCGCTCTGGGATCGGCTCGAACTCGATGCGGCCTTCGACAATCTGAAGGACGAGCCGGGAAGTGAGAGTTCGCTGCTGCGGCGCCTGCGTGAGCTTGAGGACGAAGATGCAAAAGGTCGAAATAAAACGTGCTGACTACCTCTACAGGAAGGTCGTGAAGGGGCGGCCTTATCTGTATTTCCGAATGCCGAAGGAGTTCGGCGGCAAATTGTTCCCGCTGCCGATAGATGAGGCGTCGGCGGAGTTCAAGCGGCAGTATGACGCTTGCGCCGAAAAGTTGCGCAGGATGCAGATCGAGGCCAGTCCTCCCGAGCCGCCCAAGCCCAGGCCTGAGAAGGTCGCCAAGGCAAAGACAGGCATCATCAGTCAGGCGATCGGGATTTATCGCAACTCGCAGGCCTTCAAGAAAAAGAAGAAAGCGACGCACGACGTTTACATCCCGCTCCTCGAAAAGATGAAAGTGAGGATCGGCAATGAGCCGCTGCGCGAGATGACCAGAAAAGCCGCTCAACGTTTCGTCAATGGCATCTTCGAGAAGGACGGCAGGGGCTCGATGTCTGATCTCTACCTCACCCTGATTTCGAATATCTGGGTCGCGGTGCGGGAGAATGAAGAGTTCGGCATCAGCGACCTGTCGAACCCGACGGTGGAGATCGAACGAAAGCACAGCACATCAGACAGCGTGCCTCACCTGATCTGGCCCGAGGACGTTCAGGAAAAATTCGACGCGACGGCGCCGGACAATCTGCGGCTTGCTCGCCGACTGCTTCACTTCACGACGCAGCGTGGCGGCGACGCCATCAAGATCAAGTGGTCGCATTATGACGGGAAAGGCATCTACGTCTGGCCCGAGAAGACGACGAAGAAGGGCGTCATCGCGGAGCCCAACTATCACCTGTTGCCAGACGAGCTGATCCAGGAGCTTGATGCGGCGAAGGAGGTGGCGGCCGCCGCCGATTTCAAATCGGAGTACGTCCTCGTTAACAAGTGGGGATGCTCTTGGACCAGGGCTCGGTCATTGAGCATTGCGATCAAGGCGCATCTGGTGAGGATCGGGGCCCGGAAGAAGCGACAAAAGAAGGGCTTCACCATGCATGGCCTGCGGCATACCGGCGCTTGCGAAATCTCGCTTCTCCCTGGCGTTGGGGTGAAGGGGATCAAGTCGCAGACTGGGCACAAGACCGACAGGCTCGCGCTCTACTATGCGGAGCAAGCGGAGAAGCGTCGGGCGAACGAGATGATGATCGCGGCCTGGAATGAGGAGCGGGCGCGTAAGGCCCAAGAGAAGCTCCGGCATCGTCGGGCCAGCATCTCGGTCGTGAAGTAGCCCCAACTCCGCCCCAGGCAATCGACCGCCCGGCGGATCAACACGGAAGCAATGGGACGGAAGTGGGAAACCACCCCCCGGGAAGTCATTGAAATCACTAGATCCCGCGTTAACCTTCCCTTAAGGATAATGTAGCGTTAACCGGCACTCTTTGTCACAGGAAGGCTCCGGCGTTGCGTAAGGGCGGACCGTTCCGATGACACCTGAAGCCTTCAATTCTCTGTTCTCGATCTGCATCGGTTTCGCGCTCGCGGGCGCGCTCGTGAACGGATACCAGGCGTTTGCGCAGCGGCCGGCGGGCTTCGGCCTGTTGCAGGACGGCGTGGCGCCGAAGACGTTTGCCGCGGTTCCGTTCCTGGTGTTCGCGGCGCCCTTCATCATCATGCGCAACACGCTGCGCGGCATGCGGGTGGAAAGCCGCCGCGTCGAATTCGTGATGATGGCGACCGTCATCGCCGGCTTCTGGAGCATGATGAGCGGCACCTTCTTCCTGATGACGCTACGCGCCGCCGGCGTTCTGGTCTGACAGAGCTGCGTGGCGCGGCGGCCCTTTGCCTCCGCGTCGCCGTTTCGCTATGGCTGGGGTCGACGCGACAGGAGAACCCCATGGCGATCTACGAGCTCGACGGACAGGCACCCGATCTTCCCGCCGACGGGAATTACTTCATCGCCGAGACCGCGACCGTGATCGGCCGCGTGCGCCTGAAGCCGGGTGCGAGCGTCTGGTTCGGCGCCGTGCTGCGCGGCGACAATGAATGGATCGAGATCGGCGATGGCGCCAATGTGCAGGATGGCTCGACCTGCCACACCGACCTCGGCTTCCCCATGGTCATCGGCAAGAATTGCACCGTCGGCCACAACGTCATCCTGCACGGCTGCACGATCGAGGAGGGTGCGCTCGTCGGAATGGGCTCGATCGTGATGAATGGCGCGAAGATCGGCCGCAACAGCATCGTCGGCGCGGGCTCGGTCATCACCGAGGGCAAGGAATTTCCCGAACGCTCCTTGATCATCGGCTCACCCGCGCGCGTGATCCGCACGCTCGACGACGCCCAGGTGCAGAAGATGGGGAGTGCGGCGAGGTTCTACGTGGCCAACGGCCCGCGCTTCAAGAAAGGCCTGAAGCGGATCGGCTGAAAATAGCCGTGGGCCGCCGAGAAGATGGCGGCCGCCGCATAGCGGTCCGCGCGCGCAGCGCGTCAGCTTCCTCCGGATTCACATGCTTCGATCGCGGCTGCTGATGCTCGCGCGGAAGTGAGACAGTGAGGCTGTCAGGAAGGCGCGGGTGACGTTAGCTTGGTCCCGCTTTGAGCGTGGAACGTCTCCACGCGGAGGATCGAGTGATGTTACGCAAGATGATGATGGCGGCGCTGGCCGTCGCGGCAGTCGGCTTGTCGGCGCCGCAGGCGGCTGAGGCGCGGGGCGGTTTCGGTCATGGCGGCGGCGGCTGGGGCCATGGTGGCGGTTGGGGCCATGGCGGTCACTGGCGTGGCGGCGGCTTCTGGCCCGGAGTGGCGATCGGGGCAGGTCTCGCCGGCGCCAGCTACTATGGCGGCTATTACGGCTACGGCTACCCCTATTACGGCGATCCCTATTACTCTGGTACCGGCTACGACGATGGCGGTTATGGCGGCTGCTATGTCGCGCGGAAGCGTGTCATGACGCCGTCGGGCTGGCGTGTCCGCCGCGTGGATGTCTGCGAATAGCGGCCACGAGGCTCAGCCAGACTAGGAAGCCAGATCTGCCAAAAGACTGGACCCACTAAAGAACAAGGCCGTTGACGCAGTATACCGTCAACGACCTTGCCAGCCCCGGACATTGAAATCGGCTCACGCCATCCGGTAACCGCGAGCATGGCGCGGAATCATACGGGGGAATGTGATCCAGTTCACATGTGGAAAAATTTAAGTCGCGGACCCTGACCCGGCTAGCCGCGCGAGCGCTTGCGGGCGCTGGCGTGGACACGGCGCGACGGTTTCCTGCGGGTAACCGAGGGTGTCTCCGCCTCCGTGGCCCGGGCGCTGGCAAAGGACTGCCGAAGGCTGTCGATGGACTCGTTCAGCGTCGTGACCTGCTCGGACAGTCGCTTGGTGTCGGCCTGCTGGAATGCGAGCAGCTTCTTCACCGTCTGGAGCTGGTCCTGCACGACCTGGAGCTGGTCGATCGATTCCTGCTGGGTCGCCTCGAGACCCTTGGTCTTCTCGACGAGTTGCTCGGAGGCCTGGGCCGTGCGGGCCTGGAGCTGCCGCGACGCCACCACCCGGTCGGTCTCGGGAGTTGCGCCGGTATAGGCGCGCCAGATCGCGATCGAGCTCACGCCCGCGATGAGGAGCAGGAGGGCTGCGGCGGTCAGCGCGATCGGCTGGGCGCCAAGGCGAAGGAGGGGATTGGACGGCCTGTCCTGGGCGAGATCGATCATCGCTGACAAAACCCAAATTGAAACTTGGTGAGTGGCGAAGTGCGGCAACCAGAGGTCGCCGGGACGTCCCGAAAGTGTTACCATTCGGCAACAAATGGGACCAAAAAGAGGCTAACGGGAAAAAACCAGCAATCAGCTGGTCTTGGGACCCCTCAAGGTCCTCGAAAAGAGCCGGGATCAAGGCTGGAACGGCGAAAACGGTCCGGAATAGGTCTTCGAGCGCGGCGCCGCATAGGGCCCGAGTCGGGAGGTTTTCAGTCCCAGCCGCACCAGTGATTCTGCCAGCGTGACCGCCGCTACGACGCCGTCGACCACGGGCAGGCCATGTGTGGCGGCGAGTTCGGCGGCGAGGTCAGCCATGCCGGCGCAGCCGAGCACGATGGCTTCCGCCCGATCGTCGCGGACCGCGGCGGTGATCTCCGCGGAGATCTTGCCGAGAGCATCAGCATTGCGCTCCTCGAGCGCGAGCACCGGGACCTCGGCGGCGCGGACGCGAGCGCAGCGCTCGGCGAGACCGTATTTCCGCAAATTATGCTCGATCGGCACGATCGAGACACCGAGGGTCGTCACCACGGCAAAACGCGCCGCGATCAGGCTCGCCATGTGGAAGCCGGCTTCCCCGATGCCGATCACCGGCGCTTTCGCGGCGGCACGCGCGGCGTCGAGGCCGGTGTCGTCGAAGCAGGCGATGATGTGGGCGTCGGCGCCGTCGCGGTCGGCGTCGCGGATGCAGCCGAGCATGCCGGGCACGGCGAAGGCTTCGTCGTAAAAGCCCTCGATCGAGACCGGGCCCATCGCGGGCTGGCGCGCATCGATCAAAGTGTCGGGCAGGGCGACGCTGCGTGCCGCAGCGGCGATCTTCGCCGTCATCGACGCGGTGGTGTTGGGATTGACGACGTGCAGCCGCATCAGTTCAGACAAGCCCCTTGTCAGACAAGCCCTTGGCCGGCATCCGAGCCCTTGGCCGCCTGCCGTTTGTTGAGCATGTGGATGGTGCCGAGTGCAAGGGCGATCACGGTGAACGACACCGCCGAGATCACGGTGCCGAGTGCATAGATGTCGGGGTTCGTCACGGTGGTGGTGAGGCCCTGGAGATCGAGCGGCAGCGTGTTCACCGCCCCGATCGCCTGGCTGGAGCGGGCGAGTTCGTCCCAGGACAGCGTGAAGCCGAACAGGCCGATGCCGATCACGGAGGGCAGAATGATCGGCAGCACGACATGACGGAAGGCCTGCCACGGCGTCGCGCCAAGATCGCGCGCGGCTTCCTCGAGCCTGGGATCAAAGCGGTTGAAGATCGCGAACATGATGAGCAGGCCGAACGGCAGCGTCCAGGTCAGGTGCGCACCGAGGCCCGAGGTCAACAGGCCCATCGAGGTCTCGAAATTCTCGTTCCAGTGCGCCTTGATCAGGTCGTCGATGATGCGGAATTCAAGCGAGATGCCGAGTGAGGTGATGAT
Source organism: Bradyrhizobium sp. S3.7.6 (assembly GCF_054061875.1). NCBI lineage: Bacteria > Pseudomonadati > Pseudomonadota > Alphaproteobacteria > Hyphomicrobiales > Nitrobacteraceae > Bradyrhizobium > Bradyrhizobium sp. S3.7.6. The sequence continues at coordinate 4,039,711 of NZ_JBSSEQ010000001.1, forward strand.
CGAGGGAACGATGAGGCTCGCGATCGCCGAGTAAAACAAGATGCCCTGCGCCTTGAACTTGCGGCGGAAGGCCATGCCGGCGGCGACCGACAGCACGACGGTCACGACCATCACGATCAGGCCAAGCAGCAGCGAGCGGCGGAAGGCCGCGCCGAGATGGACGATGCCGGTGCCCTGGAACAGTTTTGCGATCCAGAAGGTCGACACGCCGTTCATCGGGAAAGTGAGGCCGCCCTGCGGCCCCTGGAACGAGAGGACGTAGATCGCGATCATCGGACCGTAGAGAAACACCACATAGGCCGCGAAGAAGATCGCGAGCACGTAGAACGAGCGCGGGCGTCCTTCCTTCATGCTCTAGAGCTCCTTCTTGATGTCGACGATGCGCGACATCATGGTGATGATCAGGAAGGTGATGATGAGCAGGATCACGGCGTTCGCGGCGGCAGCCGGGAATTGCAACGCGTTCACCCGCGTCTCGATGATCTTGCCGGCGGCGGCGATCTGCTGGCCGCCCATCACGCCGATGGTGATGAAATCGCCCATCACGATGGTGATGACGAAGATCGAGCCGATCACGATGCCGGGCTTGGAGAGCGGAATGATGACGTTGACCAGCGTCTGGAAACCGGTGGCGCCGGCGTCATAGGCGGCCTCGATCAGCGACTTGTCGATGCGGATCATCGAATTGAAGATCGGCACCACCATGAAGAAGGTGAAGAGGTGGACCAGCGCCAGCACCACGGAGAATTCAGAGAACAGCAGCCATTCCAGCGGGTGGTTGATCAATCCGCTCTTGACCAGTCCGGAGTTCACCAGGCCATTGCGCCCGAGCAGCGGGATCCAGGCGATCATGCGGATCACGTTGGAGGTCCAGAACGGGATCGTGCAGAGCAGCGACAATCCCATCTGCCAGGTCTTGGACTTGACGTGGAAGGCGAGGAAGTAGGCGACCCAGAAGCCGATGAAGAGCGTGATGACCCAGACCAGGAAGCACAGCTTCAGCGTCTTCAGATAGGTCTTGGCGATGGTGCAGAGATCGGGGAGCTGCGCGATGCAGCCCTCGAACGTGTCGGTGTAGCCGCGGCCGGAGAAGGCCGGCAGCAGCTGGTATTCGTTGTAGTCCCAGAACGAGACGATGACGACGAAGACCAGCGGGATCAGGAAGAAGGCGAGAAACACCAGCATCATCGGCCCGGCCTGGAGCCAGGAGATGAAGGACGGCGACAGGCGCGTCGCTTTCGCGGCGCGCGCCGTGCCCGACCCCGGGATCAATCCCGGGGACGCCTGTTGCAGGATGTCCTCTGACGTGTCCATCACGTTAGGCCGCGATGAACTCGTTCCACTTGCGGACCATGTAGTCGTTCTCGTCCATCACGGCGTTCCAGCAGGCGACGCCGCCCATGCGGTCCTCGTAGGAGCCGCCGTCGCGCACCGCGCCGGCCTTCTCGAGCAGCGAGCCGTCGGGTGCCTTGATGTCCTTCTCGGCCGGCTTGCCTTCCATCCAGTACGCCCACTCGTACGGCTCCATGTGCGCCTTCGCGGTCGAGAGCACGGCGGAGTAGTAGCCCTGGCGGTTGAGATAGGCGCCGGCATAACCGGACAGGAACCAGTTCACGAACTCATAGGCCCATTCGAGCTTCGCACCCGACACGCCCTTGGAGACGCAGAAGCCCGAGGCCCAGGAGCGATAGCCTTCCTTGAGCGGCTGGAAGGTGCAGGGGATGCCCATCGAGCGCACCTTCGTCACGGCCGGCGACCACATCGACTGGATCACCGTTTCGCCTGAAGCCATCAGGTTGACGCTTTCGTTGAAATCTTTCCAGAAGGCGCGGAATTGCCCCGCCTTCTTGGCTTCGGTCATCACCTTCATGGTGAGATCGATCTCTTCCTTGGTCATGTTGCCCTTGTCGGCATATTTGTACTTGCCGGTGGCTTCCACGACCATCGCGGCATCCATGATGCCGATCGAGGGGATGTTGAGGATCGAGGCCTTGCCCTTGAATTCGGGATTGAGCAGCTCGGACCACGAGCTGATCGGGCGCTTGATCAGGTCGGGACGAATGCCGAGCGTGTCGGCGTTGTAGACGGTCGGGATCAGCGTGACGAACTCGGTCGCCGACGTCGCGAACTTCTTGGAGTCCTTGCCTTCGAGATAAAGCACCTTCCAGGGCGCCGTGCCCTGGCCGCCGATCTTCTTGCCGCCGGGCGTCTCGCCCTTGGTGAAGACCGGCGTGATGTTGTCGAATTCCTTGATCTTCTTGGCATCGAGGGCAAGGATGTTGCCCGACGGCACGATCTTCTTCAGCGAGAAATATTCGGTGTCGAGCACATCGAAGGAGTTGGGCTGGGTCATCACGCGCTTGGTGACGTCGTCGGTGGTCGCGGTGATGTATTCGATCTTGATGCCGGTGTCCTTGAGGCACTGCTTGGAGATGTCGTCGCCCTCGTTCACGGCGGTGCCGAGATAGCGCAGCACCTTCGCATCGGCCGATTTCACATAGGGGAAGCCGGTGATGGCGCCGGAGCCGGCGGCGAGGCCCGCGAGACCTGCGGTGCCCTTGAGCAGCGTGCGGCGGCTGACGCCCTTCGTCCTGGTGGTCTCGGTCATATCAGTCACTCCTCTGTTGCGCATTCCAGTGATCGATCGGCGCTATTGCAGGCGTTGCGCCTTGGCAGGATCCCAGGTGGCCAGCACGCGATCGCCCGGACGGAACGGGTGGACGTCGAAGGCGGCCTCGGGGAGGTGGGAGAACAGGGCGGTGCCGTCGTCGAGCGTGAGCGAGACGGCGATGTAGGAGCCCTGGTACTCGGTCTGGGTCAGCAGCGCCGGCGCGCCGAACGCGCCCTCGGCGAACGGCGCGATGCCGAGCTGATCGGCGCGCACGGCGATGAGGTTTCCGGCGTCGCTGAGGACGTTGTGGCCGCCGATGAAGCGCGCCACGAATTCAGTGCGGGGGCGGTGGAAGATCTCGCGCGCGGTGCCTTGCTGTTCGATCCTGCCCTGGTTCATCACCACGATGTGGTCGGCGAGCGCCATCGCTTCTTCCTGGCCGTGGGTGACCTGGATGAAGCTGATGCCGAGCTCGCGCTGAAGGCGCTTCAACTCGCCGCGCATCCTCACCCGCAGGAACGGATCGAGCGCGGAGAGCGGCTCGTCGAGCAGCAGGATCTGCGGCTCGGTGATCAGTGCGCGAGCCAGCGCCACGCGCTGCTGCTGGCCGCCGGAGAGTTGGGCCGGGAGCCGGCCCGCATAGGGTGTCATCGCCACCAGCTCGAGCAATTCGCCGGCGCGCCTGTGCCTGGTCGCGCGGTCGACGCCTCGCATTTTGAGCGCAAACGCCACATTGTCGAGCACGGTCAGATGCGGAAACAGCGCGTAGGACTGGAACATCATCGCCGTGCCGCGCTTGGCGGGCTCGAGGTCGGTCACGTTCTGCGCACCGAGAATGATGTCGCCTTTGCTGACCGCCTCATGGCCCGCGATCATCCGCAAGGTCGAGGTCTTGCCGCAGCCGGAGGGGCCGAGCAGGCAGCAATAGGTCCCGGCCGGGATCTTCAAATTGACGGTGTCGACCGCCAGCGTCGTGTCGTAGCGCTTGGTGACGGCGACCAGTTCGAGAGCGGCGGGAGTGGCCATGGCGTGTCCAAGGGAGGGGCGATGCTCCCGTCTCTCCGCAAGGTCCGTGCCAACCGCCCTTGGCCGGCTGAATTCCAGAACTGTGCAGCAGAGTCAGGTCGTTAGATCGAATCCGCCGCCTTCGGCCGTCCCAGCACCCGTCTGTCTCGCTGCACACAAAACGGGCGCGGATTGTATAAACTTTTGCCTGTGATTGGATACAGGTCGTCGACTAACATTCAAGGCTGAACGTCGCCGATCGAGCCCTCACACCCAACCCTTCGAACTGATGGCCGCCAAGACTCCCCCGAAATCCGACGCGCCAGATGCGAGCGATCGCGTCAGCCGTATCAGTGAGGGGGTGACCGCCGCGATCCTCGAGCATCGCCTGCTGCCCGGTACGAAGCTCGGCGAGGACGAGATCGGCGAGATCTACGGCGCGAGCCGCACGCTGGTCCGCACGGCGCTCCAGCAGCTTGCGCATGAAGGCATCGTCAACATCGAGAAGAACCGCGGCGCCTTCGTCGCGCGGCCGACGCCGGGCGATGCCCGTGAAGTGTTCGAGGCGCGCCGCCTGATCGAGCCGACCATCGTCGATCACGCGATTGATGCGGTGTCACCGGCCTGGATCGATCGCCTCCATCAGCATCTCGCCGAGGAGCGCGAGGCGGAGCTGCGCGGTGACGCGCGCGCCTCGGTCCGGCTCTCCGGCGAGTTTCATCGCCTCGTCGCGGAGATGAGTGGCCACAGCATCTATCTCGGCTTCCTGAAAGAGCTGATCGCGCGCTCCTCGCTCATCATCCTGCTCTACCGCCGCCACGACACGCCGGCCTGTGGCACCGATCATCACGCCGGCATCGTCGCCGCGATCCGCAAGCGCGACAAGCAGGCTGCGCGCGTGCAGATGCTGTCGCATCTGGACGAGATCGAGGCCGAACTGTTCTTGAAGGATCCCGCCGCCGACGAGTTGCGGCTCGCCGACGTGCTGGGCGTGTGACCGCCTGCCGTCTGTCAGAACGGACGTTCCTGATTTCGCCTCATGATCTTGAGCACCAGCAGGACGGCTCCGAGGACGAGCAACAACACGCCGACGAAAGTCATGCCGCTGTATTCGAACGTCACGCCTACGGCCGTCAGCAGGCATCCCAAGATGATTGCGATGAGCCCGCCGAGCTTCTTGGCCAGCAGGATGCGTCCGTCACTCGTTTGCGCCACCATGTTACGCCTCGTCATTTGAATTCTACAGACGACCGCAAGCCCCTCCTGCCCAGTGGCTCAAATCGCGTAGACCGCGCAGGATCGTACTCCCGAGCGAGAAAGTTGCAATCTACCGTTGCTGGCGGGTCGAAATCGATAGTGCGTTTTTAATTTGAGTTCGACGCGAGTGCGACAGGTGCACTTACCCATTCGCCTATCCAACTTGATGGGGACGCTTCTCTTCGCGTCCGTATGGCTGATTTGCAAAACCTCCCTGTGGTTGCAAATTGACTCGATGCGGTTTGCAGGCATCAATCCATAGCTGCATCGCGCGGCGTCAGCTGGCTGGCGTTCGCCCGGATCTGCGTGGAGATTGGACATGTGGGGTTGGACCACGCCGGCCGGACTCTTCAGAGCCGCCGCATTGCTTGTGTCGATTGGAAGCCTCGGCAGCCCGTTGCCCTTACAAGCCCAGCAGGACTCCGCCGTCCTGTTCCGCAACGTTCGGATCTTCGACGGAAAGAATGCCACGCTCTCGGCCGCGTCCAACGTCCTGATCAGGAACAGGAAGATCGAGAAGATTTCGACCGCCGATATCGCGGCCACCGGTCAGGTGATCGACGGCGGCGGCCGGGTGCTGATGCCGGGACTGATCGACGCGCATTGGCACGCGATGCTGGTGCGCCCGACGCCGGCCGCGGCCCTCGGCGATGTCGGCTACAACAATCTGCTCGCCGCCAGCGAGGCGACAGCGACGCTGATGCGCGGCTTCACCACCATACGCGACATGGGCGGGCCGAGTTTCGGCCTCAAGCGGGCCATCGACGAGGGTCTCGTCGCCGGTCCGCGCATCTATCCGTCCGGCGCCATCATCACCATCACCGGCGGTCATGGCGATTTCCGCCAGCTCACCGATCTGCCGCGAACCATCGGCGGCATGCTCAGCCGCATGGAGCTGATCGGCGGCAGCCTGGTCGCCGACAGCCCGGACGAGGTGCGCGTGCGCGCGCGCGAGCAACTGATGCAAGGCGCGTCGCAGGTCAAGCTCACGGCGGGCGGCGGCGTCGCATCGCCCTTCAGTCCGCTCGATGTCTCCACCTTCACCGAGCCCGAGCTGCGCGCCGCTGTCGAGGCCGCGGACAATTGGGGCACCTATGTCGCCACGCACGCCTATACGCCGGTCGCGATCCAGCGCTCGATCGCAGCCGGCGTGAGATGCATCGAGCACGGACATCTCATGGATGAGGCGAGCGCGAAGCTGATCGCGGAGAAGGGCGTCTGGCTGAGCACGCAACCGTTCCTTGATATCTCCGGCGCCGCGGCGCTGGGACCGTCGGAGCAGGACAAGATGCGGCAGGTCGTTGCCGGCACCGACCGCGTCTATGCGCTGGCGAAGAAGTACAAGATCAAGACCGCGTTCGGCACTGACGTCCTGTTCTCGAAGGCATTGGCGGACAAGCAGGGCTCGATGCTGGCCGCACTGACGCGCTGGTACACGCCGGCCGAAGCGCTGACGATGGCGACGTCGACCAACGCTGAACTCTTGAGCCTGTCGGGCCTGCGCAATCCCTATCCCGGCAAGCTCGGCGTGGTCGAGGAGGGCGCGCTCGCCGATCTCCTGCTGGTCGACGGCAATCCGCTCGACGACATCAAGCTGGTCGAAGATCCCGCGAAGAATTTTGTGGTGATCATGAAGGACGGCAGGATCTACAAGAACAGGCTCGCGCATTGATGCGCGCTGGGCAGGTGTGAGCCCGCGAAATTCAATCGCCTCTAGTCTCGCTGGTCAGGAACCGGCTTTCCTGGTCGAGAGCCTTTTGCGATCTCCGGGAGCGCAGGAGGCCGCGCGGGGCTTGTCACAATCTCCGGCCTGTCACCATCGGAGGCGTGACTTCTGAGCGTCTCCAAAACCAGAAAGAATTTTTCTGCTAGCATGAGTCAAGCTCGCTGACGCGTTCATCTCGGTTTCGAGAACGACGAGATTCGCTATCAATTCGATCACTAACTGTACGCGGCGGCAATTTAATTCGTCACGCCGGACGAATTATGACAGTCCTGCCCGATCTTTAGCGTCGCGCATGGCGCATGTGGACGATGATGCGTTGCGACGTAACGTTGCTATTCCTTGCGGGCCTGACGAGCTATATGCTGCGCTCTGTCATCAAACTGTCATGTCACCGGAAATGTTGAAATCAGACGCTACGCCGGCTCGCAAAACCATGAGCGCGCCGGATGGGAATCCTATCCTCAAGGACAGGAACAAGAGAACGCAAGTCGTCGCCGGCTTCCTCAGGCAACGTGACGCAGCCGAGCCCGACCCGGAACATGCGATCGTCGAGGGCGCTGTGATTGATCAGACGCCATCGCAAGACACGACGCCTGCACCGGAGCCAGCCCAGTCCGGCACTGCTGCGCGTCCCGCCGGTGAGATCGAGCTCAAGCTGCTCGTCGATGCCGATCGCATGGCGCATTTCAACGCCGCGCCGGTCATCACGGCCAACGCGCGCAACAAGGGCACGCGCAAGCATCTCAAGTCGGTCTATTACGACACGGCCGAGCGCCTGCTTCGGCGCAATGGCCTGAGCCTGCGCGTCCGCCAGAGCGGCGCGCGCTTCGTGCAGACGGTGAAGACGGACGCCGCGGACGATCCGTTGCGCCGTGGCGAGTGGGAGGCGAGCGTGTCATCGCTTGCGCCCGATCTCGCTCTGGCGATGCCCTTCATTCCGGAGAAGCTTCGTAGCAACCTCGTGACGCAGCCGCTCGAAGCCGTCTTCACCGCCGACATCCGTCGTCACGCGAGGATGATCGACTTGTCGTCCGGCGCGGTCGAAATCGCCTTCGATCAAGGCGAGCTGACGGCTGGCGATCGCACGCTACAGGTGAGCGAGATCGAGCTTGAGCTGAAGAGCGGCAGCGCCAGCACGATCTACGAGGTCGCGCTGCGGCTCGCGGAGCAGGGTGCGGTGAAGCCGTCTATCCGTACCAAGTCGGCGCGCGGCTTTGATCTTGCCGCCGATGAGCCGCCCCCGGCACGTCGCCCGCGAAAACTTCGCCTCGATGCGTCGGTCACGCTCGACGAGGCCTTCGCGACGATCCTGCGCTCCTGCTTCCTCCATCTGCTTCAGTCGCTGCCGGCCGCCGAGGACGGGCGCAACCCGGAAGGCGTGCATCAACTCCGCGTCTCGCTGCGCCGGCTGCGATCGGCGCTCGACCTGATGAGGTCGGTCGGTACGCTCAGCAATCTCGACGCGCTGCGGTCGGAGGTCAAATGGCTGGCGCAAGACCTCTCCGCCGCCCGTGATTGGGACGTGTTCCAGCTCGATACCTTGCCGACGATCGCACAGGCCTGTCCGTTGGTCGCCGGCTTCGATGCGCTGGGCCGGGCTGCGGCCGAGCGCCAGTCGGACGCCTATCGCAAGGCGCATGATGCGCTCGACGATCGCCGCTGCGCCGTGTTCCTGATCGGCCTCGGAAACTGGATCGAGACGCGAGGCTGGCGCAACGACGTTGCCGCCGAAGATCTCGGCCAGCTCGCCGAACCTGCCGTCGACTTCGCGCGACGCATCTTGTCGGAGCAATACGCCAAGGTGCTCAAGCGCGGCCGCCGCTTCAAGTCGCTTCCTGCAGAAGAGCTGCACCGGGTGCGGCTCGCGACCAAGCGGCTGCGCTATCTCAGCGAGTTCCTGCTGCCGCTGTACGAGGATCGCAAGTCGGCGCGACGTTTCTCGCGCAGGCTCGCAGCCTTGCAGGAGGAGCTTGGCGCATTCAACGATATGGCGGTCACGGCATCGCTGCTCGATGGGCTCGGTACTGAACGCGACAGCGCCGTCGCGGCTGCGGCGATCGCCGGCTGGCAGGCCCGTGCATCGATCGGCGTGCAGCCCGCTTTGCAACGCACGTGGCGCGATTTCACCGCCGCGCGCGTGCCCTGGTCGTCGCAGGGCTGATTGCTCGCCCCAAAAAAAGTTGCGGCCAGCCATTGGGGGATGGCTGGCCGCGCGCGAACCGGTCTGGGACGGGGAGGGGTGGGGATGTGACCGGGCCGCGTAACTCGTTTTCCTGACTGCTAGTTCTTGGCGCTGGCGGTGGAGACCGCCGGCTTGGTGTCGCCGAGCGAGACCCAGACGTTGGGATCGCTCTGTGACTGGCGCTTGACGAAGCGGTAGCCGGTCTCCGTCCAGGCAACGACGTTCTCGTTCTGATTGTCGAGAACGAACTCGCCCTTGTCGGTCTTCACCGTCAGCACCGCGTGTCCTTCGCCCTTCTTGTCCCGCACGACGGTGATGAGCAGGGCCTCGCGCGGCCATCCGGCATCGATCAGCATCTTGCGCTTCAGCAGCACGTAGTCTTCACAATCGCCGTAACCGTCGGTCGGCAGCGACCACTTCTCGATCACGCCCCAGTGCTCCTGGTCGGTCAGAGGCTTGACGGTCTCGTTGACCCAGCGATTGACCTTGACGAGGTCGCGCCATGCGGCCTGCGACATCACGATGTCGCGCGGTTGCGTCGGCGCGCCCTGGCACTGGGCGGCATTATCCGCACAGAACTCGACCCAGCCGATCGGCGCACGCGTGGTGTCGCCGAGGCTCGCGTAGAGCAGACGGCCTTCGCCGGCCTGCGCTGCCGCGCTGATCCCGAAGAGCATGGCAGCCAGTGCCAGCCCTTTCCCCTGTCCCCTGAAGTCCAACATTGCGGCCCCCGTTTCTTGTTGGGACCACATTTCGCATGGAGCTTTTGAGTTGCCGCTAAGTCGGCCAAGTCAAGTCGAGACGAATACAAGTAAAAGGCGCGATGAATTCGATCTATACTTGAATCGAATTCGACTAAGATTTGAAATGACTTCAATTGATTCAAATTTTATCTATTAACGCGGAAACGCTGGCGGAACTGTTGTTTGCGCGCGCACGCGGCCCTCGCGTTAACCCGCGCGAGGCGGTCGCCGGACACGAAAAAGGCGGCGTCCGCATCGCGGAAGCCGCCTTCAGGGCTGGAAATACAGGCGTTTTAGCGTCCTTGCGCTTTACCGCGCGGTAACGCTCTCTTCGAGAGTCTCTATCGGCTGCTCGTGCATGAACTCCAGCGCGAAGCCGTCCTCGAGGTTTCGGACCACGCGGCCCTGGACCCGGCCGAGCAGCACGATCGATTTCACCGGCGGGCGGTTCTCCGCGGCAATGGCGGCACCGGACAGCGAGAGGTCGATGATGCGGCAGGTCATCTTGGTGCCGTCCTCGAGCGTCAGCACCGCGATCGGGTTGCGCGGCACGATACGGTCGTGGCGGCGATCCTCCGGCAGATTGAGGATGTCGCGGTTGGCAAGCCAGGTGAGCTGGGCCGCCAGCTTGTCGCGCTTGCGGGGCGTCGCCCCGACCGTCATGGCGAAACCGTTGTCGATGATGCGGGTGATCTTGCCCTCGACCCGGCCGATATGGTCGAGATAGGCGACCACGCGGTCGCCGACATTGCCGATGCCGGGGGCCAGAAGCGCCAGTCCGCCCGGCGACATGTTGATCACCTGGCAGGGGAATTCCCGGCGGTCCGGCAGCATGTAGCGGCCGAGCAGATGAACCTTCACCCGCTGGAAACGCCGACGCTCCTCGGCGGCCGGAAGAAATTTTTTGTTCGCCAACGCCATTTTCACAACCCGACCCCCCGCCTGGCGGAGTCCGGGACGACCCTAAGGTGCACAGGGTTAACGCCGCGTTAGGATTGGGCGCGTCGATTACGGACAGACACAATGCGCTCGAAAAGCCACATCAACGGCGGGCAGGCCAGCACCGTCAGCGCGCCGAGGTCGAGCGCCACCGCGGCCGTCCCGGCCGATTTGGCCAGCCGGCCGGCCACCGCCGGCCCCAGCATCATCGCGGCATAGAAGAGAGTGTAGAACACGCCCATGCCGATCGCCCTTGTTTCCGGCGCGAGCACGCGGGCGGCCAGGCTCATGATCGGGCCGGCCGGATGGCCGCCGATCAGGCCGATCAGGACGAGGACCGTGATCACTGCATCCGATCGCGGCAACCAGGCCAGCAGCCCGGCCACGATGAGGCTGGCTGCGGTCGCGAGCGTGAGCGGACGCTTGAAGCGGTCGGCGAGGTAGCCGCCTGCCGGCACCGAGATCACCGACAGCCACATCACGAGGCTGATCGCGGAGCCTGCCGCCGCAATGCTCCAGCCGCGCTCGGCGAGCAGGGAGGGGCCGAACGAGAAGATCATGGCGAAGCCGACATTAAAAAGTCCCCAGATCAGGCCCGCGACGATCACCGCCAGCAGTGCGAGGGGATCGAGCCGGCCTGGGCCGGCCGCGCTGACTGTGGCTCCCGGCGGCGACTGATAGAGCGTGATCAGCACGATACCGATGGCCGTGAGTGCGCCCGCCGTCAGGAACACCGCGCTTGCGCCATAGGCCGTGCCGATCGCCGGCAGCACCAGCAGCGAGATCGCGACGCCGGCCGGCCAGGAGTTGACGAAGATCGCCATCGCGGTCGCGATCTCCTTCCCGGCGAACCAGTCGGTGCCCATCTTGGTGAGCTGCACCGTCAACAGCACGCCGCCGGCGCCGGAGACGAGCCGGCCTGCCATCTGCCAGCCCCAGATGTCGGTGGTGGCCATGACGAGGCTGCCCGCGGTCATCAGCAGCAGCGCTGCGATCGTCGTCGGCTTGTCGCCAAGAGTCCGGCCGATCGCGCCGCCCGGCAGCGCCAGCACGATGCCGGGGGTGAAATAGAGTCCGATCAGGATGCCGATATCGGCGAGCCCGACGCCAAAGGTCTGTTGCAGCAACGGCGCGACAGCGGCCACGCTCTGGAACTGGAACGCGATGGTGAGGCGCACGACGAACAGGATCGCAAGAATGCCCCAGCGATTGCGCAACGCCTCATCTCCTCAGGCCCATCTCGAGGGTGCGGTGGGGAGGGACGATAGTCAACCGGCCGTCTTCCTCGTCGCGCGCCCATAGAGAAGACACAGCAGCGCCAGCAGCACCGCGGCCGAGAGCCCGAGAGACCAGTGAATGCCGATCGCCGCGCCGAACAGGCCGACGGTGATGCCGCTGAAGGCCCGCATCCCGAGCCCGGCCATGTTGTAGAGGCCGACGACGCGGCCGCGGATATCGTGCGGCGCGTTCAACTGCACCAGCGCCTGCGCCATGGTGTTGAACGACAGCTCGAAGAAGCCCGCAAAGAACAGCAGCACGATCGCGACCGGATAGATCCGCACCGCGGCGAAGCCGAGCAGCGCCACGCTCCACAGCATGGCGAGCGTGATCGCGGTGCGCGGCGTGCCCTTCAACCGTCCCCAGGATTCCAGCGCGATGCCCGCAAGCAGTGCACCTGCTGCGTCGGCCGCGAGCAGCACGCTGTAGGAGACGCCGGGATCGCCGTGGCCGAGATCGCCGGCAAAGCCCGGCATCTGGGCGTGATAGGCGTTGCCGATCATGAAGGAGGTGAGGCCGGCGAGCCACGTCATTGCGGTCAGCACCGGCTGCGTGCCGATGGCACGCATCGTCAGCACGATATCGGCAAGGCCGCGCACCGCAAAGCGCCGCACCGCGACACTCTTGTCGCGTACCGGCGCCCAGAACAGCCAGAGCAGCATCGGCAGGTAGAACAGCGTGTTGAAGATGATGCCGTGCGAGGTGCCCAGCGTGAGCATGATGGCGCCGCCGACGGCGGGGCCGACCAGGATGCCGAGATAGCGCGCCATCGCATTCAGGCGCACCGCGCTCGGAAGATCCGCGGGACCGACGAGGTCGTAGAGCAGAAGCTGGTTCGGCGTCTGCCACAGCACGCCGGCGCAGCCATGGATCACCAGCAGCAGCATCGCGTGCCACATCTGGATCGTATCGGTGATGAAGAAGAAGCTCCATCCGGCCGAGGCCACGATGAACAGCAGCATGCCGCATTGGATGATGCGCCGCGGATCGAACCGGTCGGCGAGCCCGCCGACCGCGACCGAGAACAGCAGGAACGGCAGCCAGTGCGACAGCACGGCAAAGCCCCCCAGCGTCGGCGAATGGAATTTTTGGAACACCACCCAATAGCTGATCACATGCTCGATGTTGTCCGCCATCATCGCCAGCACGTAGGCGATGAACTGGAGCCGGTACGGCACCGACTTCATCGCCGCGAACGATCCGGACGCGACAACAGGATTTTGGGGAAGGGGGTTCAAGCGATCACCAGGGTGAGACCCTTGGGGCCATACACGTTCGCCGCCGGCCGCTCAAGACACTTGGGTGTGTGTCCGTGGCCCGCAATCCGGGACCGCCGGCCCCGCATTCCGCAGAGCTCCATGCGGGCTACGAAGCGGCGAGTCACGCGATCTCCGTCGCCAGAAACGACCTGACCACCGCAGCAAACTCATCCGGCTTGTCATATGGCAACCCATGGCCCGCATTCGCGATCACCTCATGGCTGAGGTGTTGATTGAGCCCCTGCAGCTCCCGCGCCGTTTCGACGGAGACAACGCCATTGTCTCCGATGACAAGCAGGCTCGGGACGGCAATGGCTTTGACAAGCTCGCGATAATCCGGGTTCGGCGGCGTGAGAACCTCGAAGGCGCTGATCTCGGTCCGCAGCCGCGCATCAACGATCAGGTCAAGCAGCTCGGATGAGCGGTGCGGATGCCGCCGCCGGGCCTCGGCCAGTACCTCATCCTTGTCCCGAGCGAGAAGCCGGCGATGCTGCTCGGCGACGTCGCTCCGGTAAACCTCGCGCTGGCGCTCCGGTGCCAAGAAAGTCGGATCGGCGAGGATAACGCTGCGAATGGCCGTACCCATCTCGCTCGCAACCACGGCGGCGGTCATGCCGCCCATGGAATGGCCGAGCAGGATCGGGGCAGTCAGCCCGAGCGCGTCAATGAGGCCGATGACGTCGGCTGCGAGATCGCAGTACCGATACCCGCCGGACGGTGCGCTCGACGCGCCATGTCCTCTCGCAGAGGGCATGATGACGTCGTAGCCGTCCTCGAGAGCGCGCGCCAACGGTGTCCAGCAGGCGCCGCTTCCGGTCAGACCATGCAGTGCAATCAGCGCAGGCTTGTCGTCCCCGGTCCGTAAATAATGGATGTCGATGCCATTTGCCGCGCAGGTTCGGCTCGTCCAGTTTGTCATTCGCAACGACTGTCAAAGAATCAACGCCGACGCCATCCTACCCCAGCGCCTTGACGTAAACCGCATACGGCACGCCCAAAATATCCGGCGCCTCGCGAACCCTGGTAAACCCCATCCGCAGATACATCGGCAGCGCGACCGTCATAATCGGCGTCGTATGCAGGGCAATGGCCGGAGACTGGTCGCGTTCGGCGCGGCGCAGGCATTCCTCGGTCAATTGCCGGCCGATGCCCTTGCTGCGCGCGGCCGGATCGACCACCAGCATGCGGATGACCGGCCACGCCGGATCGAAGAAGGCCGGCTTCGGGGCTTGCGGTCCGATATAGGCGACGGCGCCGACGATCTGGCCGCCATCCTCGGCGATGATGATCTCGCCGGTTTTGGCAAGCTCCGGCATCTTCGCGACATGGGTCGTAAACAACGGCCAGTCGGAATAGTGCTGCTCGAACTCCGCGAATGCCGCGAGAGCGACGCGCACGATCGCTTCCGCATCCGTTGGCTGATAGTCACGTAGCATCGACGTTGTCCTTGTAGCCCGGATGGAGCGAAGCGTAATCCGGGCCGCCGGTCCCGCATTTCGCGCTGCTCCATGCGGGCTACGAGACACACGCTTGGCACGACCGCGCATCTCACATACGCTTTGCCTCACGCCCGCACCATCAATCATAACAGACGGGCAGCGAGGAAACACCCATGGACCAGATCCGCGTCTGCACTCACGCAGGACCGGGCTCGGAGCCCGTCATCAAGACCGTGCCATGGCCGAAGGTCGGCAAAAAGGCTGCGCTGATCAAGGTCGGCGCCTGCGGCGTCTGCGGCACCGATCTGCACATTCTCAAAGGGCATTGGCCGAAGCCGCTGCCCTGGCCGTTCACGCTCGGCCACGAGCTCGGCGGAATCATCGTCGAATGCGGCGACGAATTCACCGAGGACTTCATGAGCAAGCCGCTGACGGTCGGCTCGAAAGTGATGATCCCGCCGCTGATGCCCTGCGGCCATTGCTATTACTGCATCCATTATCCGCAGACCGCCAACAAGTGCCTGACGCCGGTCTATTACGGCCGCTATCTCGGCTTCGACAAGGCGCCGCATATGTGGGGCGGCTGGGCCGAATATGTCTATGTCGATCTCGAGATGCTGCCGGGCACCAAGATCTACAAGCTGCCCGACGACATGTCGCTGCGGCTGGGCGCGCTCTCGGAGCCGCTAACGTCCTGCATCCGCGCCTTCAACCGCGCCAGTCGCGCCGGTGGTTTTTCCTGGGGCGACACGGTGGTGATCCAGGGCTCGGGTCCGATCGGCATTCTCGCGGTCGCGGCCGCCAAGGAGATGGGGGCAGGGCGTGTGATCTGCGTCGGCGCGCCGGAAGAGCCGCGGCTCAAGCTCGCGCGCGAGTTCGGCGCGGAGGCGACGGTGAACATCGAGGAGATCAAATCGCCGCAGGAGCGCATCGCCCGTGTGCGCGAGATCATAGGCCACTTCGGCGCCGATCTCGTGATGGATTGCTCGGGACATCCGACCGCCGGCCCCGAAGGCATCGAGATGCTCCGCGACGGCGGCACCTATGTCGAGATGGGTCAGTTCACCGATGCCGGCTCGATCGAGACCTCCTGGCACCGCATCTGCACCAAGGACCTCAACGTGCTGGGATCCTGGGGCTTTACCGGTAATGATCTCCCGCTCGGCGTCGACATGCTCTACCGCACGCGTGACAAATATCCCTGGCTGAAGATGCAGACGATCTATCCGTTCACGGAAGTGGGCGTCGCGCAGGCAGTGAGGGATGCGATGGCGATGAAGACGGTGAAATCGACCATCGTGCCGTGGCCGGAATTGGTGGACTAGACAATGCCGTCCATTCCACCCGATCTCGCTGCGTTCCTGGTCGAAGCCAAGCGGCGCACCTATGCGGGGCTGGACGACGACGCGACCGTGGCCGCGCCGCTGCTCGCCGGCTCCAAGCAGCTCGAGCATCGCGCGCCACCTTTTGCCTATCGCGATATCTATTTCGGGATGGGATTTTTCGTTGGCCAAGAGACCGCGTCACGGGATGACCGTGTCATCTGGTCGATGAGCTACAGCGGCGGCGTCCGCACGGACATCACGGATCGGTCCACGCTGCTCGAGATCTACAAATTCCTGCGCCAGGCGCTGTTGGGCGTAAGCGTCGAGGAGCCTTATCGGGGACCGCGCCTGTTCGAGCAGGCAGGCATGACTTACCGCAACGAGGTCGAAAGGGCGCTCGATCGCTTCCACGGCGTCGAGACGATCTCGCGGCATGATGGCGCACCGCTGTACGAGCTGCGCTATAGCGGCGGTTTGTTGCGATAATTCTTGAACCTTGTAGCCCGGATGGAGCGCAGCGCAATCCGGGGCCGCCGGTCCCGCATTCCGCTCCATGCGGGCTACGAGCCTGAGTTTGGAATGAGGGCTACGATGACAGACGAACCTAACCCGCACACCCGCTCCCCCTTCAGCGCCATTGGCGCGATCGACTACACCGTCATCTTCGTGCGCGACATGGCGGCGATGCGCCGGTTCTACGAGGACGTTCTCGCCTTTCCGCTGCTGCGCGAGCTCTCGCTGAACTGGATCGAGTACGGCCTGGGCGGCAACACGCTGGCGCTGGCGAGACCGAGCCGGACCGCGGCCGACGCGCCGACACCGGCGGGCAGCGCCTCGCTGCAACTGGCCTTCAAGGTGTCCGCGACCGAGGTCGATCAATGTTCCGATGAACTGGTGCGGCAGGGCGTGGCGCTGCTGTCACCGCCGACGAACCAGTCGTTCGGACATCGGACGCTGTTCTTTCGCGATCCCGACGGCAATTTGCTGGAGGTCTATGCCGAGATCTGAGGCGCCCAAAAAGTTCCATCGGGAATCCCCGATCTATCCATGTTAAGGTGAAACTTAGGCCCAGGTTCCGACTTTCACTTCACGGGAGAGGTATCGTGAAGCGAATCCTGAAACCCGTTACTTACATCCTGGCGGCCATCTACTTCCTGGTGGATGCCGTCTTCATGGCCGTCGCGCGGCCAATGGCGCGCTGGATTGGGCGGCATTTCGAATTCAAGTGGTTGCGCACCTGGATCAGGTCGCTGTCCCCTTATCCTTCGCTCGCCCTGTTTTCCGTGCCCGTGATCATTCTGGAGCCGATCAAGCCGGTGGCGGCCTACCTCGCTGCAACAGGTCAGATCGTGAGCGCCGCCGTGACTTTCATCGTCGGCGAATTGCTCAAGCTCGTGCTGGTCGAGCGCCTGTTCCATCTCACGCGCGACAAGCTGATGCGGATTCCGGCGTTCGCCTGGGCGTACGGCAAGTTCTCTGAGGTGAAGGCGTGGCTGCAGGCAACCGACGCCTGGCGCGCCATCCGCGCCCTGAGCCGCGCGGCGAGGGACACAGTTGCACGGGTAAAGGCGAGGCTGGTCGGCCGCTTCAGCAAGCTGGCGACCTCCAGGGATTAGACGCGCGCCAAGCGTTGTCCTCTATGCGAGCTTGCGTGCTGCGGCTGTGGCCTTGTCGCCCGTGTTCGGGGTGCCGGTGGGCTCGATGAGCAGGAGGTGAACCTCCTCGCGTGCCACCGGGCGATGCTCGACCCCTTTGGGCACGACATAGAGTTCGCCCGGACCGAGCGTCACCGTGCGATCCCGCAATTCGATGTCCAGACTGCCTTTCAGGACGAGAAAGAAATCGTCGGTGTCATCGTGCTTGTGCCAGGTGAACTCGCCCTTCACCTTCACCACCATCACGTCGCAATCGTTGAAGGTCGTGACCGTGCGCGGCGACCAATAATCCCCAAAGGTCGCGAGCTTGTCGGCAAGCGATATGCTGTCGGCCATGTTTCCCCCTTTGCGCTCTTGTGAGGCACGATTTGGGATCAAATGACCGACGTGGCAAGGCCAGCTATTTGACATGTCCTGATAACATGGCCTCCGCCCATTCCGGGCGGCCGTTGGCGAGCGCCTGCGCGGACGCGGCTTCCCAGTCGTATTCCAGGGCCAGCAGTTCGACTTGCCAGCCTCTTGTTCGTTTCGTGAGGATCGCGTAGCGGGCGTGAGGCGAGCGATGCTCCAGGTTTGCGGCAAAAGGAATGTCCGCGAACACCGGGCAACCAACGCTGCCGGGATTGAGGACCAGGCGGTCGCCCGGGCCCTGAACAGCCGCTTGGCGGTGGCTGTGACCACACAGCACGACACGCGCCGTTGGCGCGCTCGAAAGGCGCGCGGTCAGCACGTCGCGACGCGCCGGCACGAAGCGGCCGTCCTCGAGCGCTTCTTCGAGCAGGCACGTCGTATCGTCGTCGGGTGTGCCGTGGCAGGCCAGGATCCCGTCGTCCAGCCGTATTTGGGAGGGCAGGCTGTGAAGTGCGCGGCGCTGCTCCGCGGTCAATGCGCTACGCGCAAACAGACCTGCCGGTGAGAGCTCGTCGTCTGGAAACTCCTCAATCCAGCGATCATGATTTCCGCGCACCGTCGGCAACGACAGCGACTGGAGAGCCTCGAAAGTTTCCTTTGGCCACAGCGGGCTGGTGACGCAATCGCCGAGGTTGACCGTACGATCGACGCCGCGCGCCTTGATGTCGGCCAGCACCGCTTCAAACGCAGCGAGATTGCCGTGGATATCGGAAATGACTGCCAATCGCATCGTCATGCTCCCCGTGCTGCTTTGCCTGAACTTAACTCTGCCAGGTCACCGGACCTATCTAGCATCGGCTGATGGGACGTTCACCAACCAGCCATGGCTGATCTGATGTTCCTTCACCACCGTCGCGCCGACGACCTTGGTCCCCTCCAGCTCCCGCACGATCCGCTCGTCCGGCCCGACGATGCCGCGATCGAACTCGCGGTCCGGCGTGACGAGGATCATGCGCTGGCCCATGATGGCCGGGCGTTCGGCATGGATCGCGCAGCCCTGGCCGGGTTTGCAGTGCCGGCACCAGCTTCCAGCCGGTATGGCCAACGCCTCGATGGCCATGACCTTGCAGCAAAGCGTGCAATCGCCGCAGGCGCGTTTGGCGGAAGGCGTCACGCGGTCGTCCCCCTCTAAGCCGGTTGGCTTCAGGTTAATGGAGGTGGCCGCAAAGGTCCGCTGCAACCTTCAGGCGCGGTTCTTTCCGTCAAGCCATGCATCATAGGCATGGTGATTCAAGAGCACTTGGCGTAAAGAGCGCCCTAATCACATCCAGCGTGCGGCCGGGCCGTTTGCCGCGCACGCAACTCAGGTCCGCCGGTTCACCGTTCCGCGCCTGACATTAACCAAGGTTCTCCATCCCGTGTCTTTTCCGGCCCTGACCCCGCCGCTCGCCCACGCTTTGGCCGAGCGGAACTATGATTCACCCACCCCCGTCCAGCTCGCCGTCCTCGCGGACGAAGCCGCCGACCGCGACCTCCTGGTTTCGGCCCAGACCGGCTCCGGCAAGACCCTCGCGTATGGCCTCGCCATGGCCAAGGATCTGTTTGGCGATGCCGAGCGGTTCGAGCAGGCGGGGGCGCCGCTCGCCCTGATCGTGGCGCCGACCCGCGAGCTCGCCTTGCAGGTTCAGCGCGAACTGGCATGGCTGTATGGGCATGCCGGCGGGCGGGTCGTCTCCTGCGTCGGCGGCATGGATCCGCGGCGCGAGCAGCGCGAGCTTGCGGCGGGCGCTCACATCGTCGTCGGCACGCCCGGCCGGTTGTGCGACCATTTGCGTCGCGGCCGTCTCGACATCACGGAATTGAAAGTGGTCGTCCTCGATGAGGCCGACGAGATGCTCAATCTCGGCTTTCGCGAGGACATGGAATTCATCCTCAAGACCACGCCGGAGACACGCCGCACGTTGCTGTTCTCGGCGACGTTTCCGCGCGGCATCGTGGCGCTGGCCAAGCAATATCAGCAGCAGGCGTTTCGAATCGAGGTCGCCGGCGATGAAGGCGGTCACGCCGACATCGAGTACCGTGCCATCAGGGTCGCCCCCGGTGATGTCGAACATGCCGTCGTCAACGTGCTGCGCTTCTACGAGGCGCCGAGCGCGCTGGTGTTCTGCAGCACGCGCGATCACGTCAGGCATTTGCAGGCGGCGCTGCTGGAGCGCGGCTTCTCCGTGGTCGCGTTGTCAGGCGAATTGACGCAGAACGAGCGGACCATGGCGCTGCAGTCGCTCCGGGACGGACGCGCCCGCGTCTGTGTGGCGACCGACGTCGCCGCCCGCGGCATCGACCTGCCGAGCCTCGATCTCGTCATCCATGCCGATCTGCCCAACGACGCCGAGGTGATGCAGCATCGCTCCGGCCGCACCGGGCGGGCGGGCCGCAAGGGGACGAGCGTCCTGCTGGTGCCGCCTGTACGGCGGCGACGTGCGGAAATGCTGCTGAATGTCTCGGGGATCGACGCGGTCTGGGGAACGGCGCCTCAAGCTGAGGAAATCCGCAAGCTCGATCACGACCGCATGAAGGACGTGTTGTTCACCGAGGAGACGACCACGGACGATCTGGTGCTGGCGCAGGCGCTGCTGGCCGAGCGGTCGGCCGAGGATATCGCAGCCGCACTCGCGCGGCTCTATCGCGCGCGGCTGCCGTCTCCCGAAGACATCATCGATCCCGGCGAGCGAGCCGGCCGGCCGCGCGACGATCGCGGTCGCGACAACGTCCGCGCGCCGCGCGACGATGCCCGCACTTCGCGCGGCGATGATCGCCCCGAAAGGCCTCGACCCAAATCAGGAAAGTCGTCGTCGAAACATGGCATGGCGGCGGGCAGCGTCTGGTTCCGGGCCAACATCGGACGAAAAAAGAATGCGGAAGCGCGCTGGCTCCTGCCGATGATTTGCCGCCGTGGTGGCATCGACAAGGGCGACATCGGCGCCATCAAGATCATGGACACGACGACCGAGTTCGAAATTTCCGAGCGGGTCGCGGAATCCTTCGCTGCCAAGATCAAGCGTCCGGACAAGGAAGACAATATCCGCCTGGAACCGATGACGGATGCGCCGCAGCGGCAGGCGCCTTCGGAAGAGCGGTCAAAGCCGCCGCGGCGCGAGAGCGGCGACAGCGATCATCGCGAACGTCGCGACGATCGCCCGCGCGATGCAGCTGGATTCAAGCCACGCGACAAGGCTCACGGCGAGCGCAGGCCGAAATTCGACGATGCTCCTTCGTTCGGAAAGAAAAAGAAGCACAAGAACAAGCCTGGCCATGCCGAGCCGGCGGTCACGCCGTGGCCGTTGAAGGGTGCGCCTGGAAAAAAGAAGGCGAAGAAAAAGCATCGGGGCTGAACTGCGCCTGACCGTGCAGACAGCAATGATGCCGCCGGATTGCGCCGGCGACATCATCTGAAAAGTCAGCTGCGAACTCAGCGGCCACCGCCGCCGCCGCCACCACCTCCGCCGCCGCCGCCACCGCCGGCATCGCGCATCGACGAGCTGTAGCGGGGGTCGGTCTGCTTCATGTAGATGGGCGAGGTGTCGTGAGTGAGGTTGACGCGGCTTCTGCTGCCCGGGGTCGGCGTCTCGACCGGGATACCGCAGCCCTCGAAGAAGGCGGAATCGCAGCCGTAGGTCCGGACCTGCGCCGCGTTGGCACTGGTTGCGCTGAACGCGGCCGCCGCGGCGAATGCAATCAAAGCAACTTTCGACAATGTGAGTTTCATGGAAATTCTCCAGTCTCGGTTAGGCGAGACCAGAACGGCCCGCGCACACCTTCGACGGGGGGTGATCGAAGGCGGTTCGAGGGGACGCTTCACGCCCGCGTGAGCCGGGCGGGGACGTTATGTCGCAGCGAGATCGCGAAGCATGTAGGTCGCGCCTTCGCCATAGGAGGCGAGCTTTGCGCGCGCCTCCGCATCCGCCGCGACGGGCCGGAAGCCGAGACGCTCCCATAACGGCCGCGTGGCGTAGACCGAGACCAGCGCGAGCGTTGTGATGTGTGATGCGCGCGCCAGCTTCTCGATATCGGCAATATAATCGCGCGCGACGCCACCGCGGAAATCGGGCAGCACGGCGACGTCGTGCACGTAGAGACAATCCGCATCATCGGGCAATTGTTGCAGGAAGCCGTTGAGCGGCGGAATCCGGTGCTGCTTCCACGGATGCGCGAGTCCGTAGCCGGCGATCTCTTCGTCGGCGATGAGCAGTCGGCAGCCATCGGGATAGAGTCGCATCTTCTCCGCGAACACGTCGGGACTCTCAGGGAGATCGGGATGGATCCGCGCTGCGATCGCGCTGATCGCGACCAGGTCGGCGGCGCGCGCGGGACGCCAATGCGGCTTGCTCATGTCGGTCCGTTGGTCGGTCTCACCCATTCAGTTTATTCCGTCGCGACGATGCGCGCAGCGAAAAATATCTTTGCCGCCGTCCCAGGAATACGAAGCGTTGCGCGGCGTCCTACCCCATGCAAGCCAATTGCATGACAGGAGAACCCATGACGTCCTCGATCCGCCTCGCGCTCACGCTCGCCGTATCGCTCGCCATCATCCCCGCTGCCTTCGCCGCGCCGCCGACCAAGACCGGCAAGTCCGACAAGGGCAACGTGCTCACCGACGCCAAGGGCATGACGCTCTACACCTTCGACAAGGATGCGGACGGCAAGTCGGCCTGCAACGGACCGTGTGCGACAAACTGGCCGGTGCTGAAGGCCGAGGCGAGCGATGCCGCGGCCGACGGCTACACCGTCATCACGCGCGACGACGGATCCAGGCAGTGGGCTTACAAGGGCAAGCCGCTCTACACCTTCGCCAAGGACCAGAAGCCCGGCGACATCACCGGCGACGGCTTTCTGAACGGCGCCTGGCATCTGGCGATGCCGTGAGCGGACAATCCGCCGCGGGAATGCGAGGTGGTGTCTGACATTGACGAGATGCCACCGGTCTCGTGCCTCGGACGCAGCGCAACGCCGCGTTGGCGATGCGACGTATCGTTCAATGCGGTGCGCTGCGGAGCGGCTCCAGCAACTCGCTGTCAATTAGTGACAGGGCGCCATCTGGAAGCGGCCGAATCCTCGCCGCGCCCCAGCGGAAGGCCACCGGCGCCGGCGTCTCCGAACCGCTTGCCGGACTGATCTCAAGTTGGCGGAGGTAATCGCGACAACTTCGAAGAAGTAAAAACGCCGCCCGTGGCGCGCCGTCGCTTGAATCGAATTTATTCAAGTCGAGAGTCCGAAAGCGAACCGAAGGCCCGATTTTGGTTGGTCATAGTTGGTTCCGGCAGGGGGCGAAAGCGGCATATCGGCAGCAGCATCCCTCCATTTGAGAGTAGGGGCACTGGTTTCCCGGTGCGGTCCGCACCTGGGAGCTTCTGGGAGTCTTCAATCCATTATCTGGTTTCGCGTGAGGGGATGAACGACCATGAATGACGCCAATCTGAAAGCCGGGACGAACGCCACTGCACTGAACGGGACGGCGAATGGCGGTGCAATGCCCAGGTTCGACCTGCCGTTTTTCAACTTCCAGGCGATCTTCGGCGATCTCGCCGAACAGGGCGCCGCCCGGGCCAAGGCAAATTTAGAGCGGATGAAGGCGGCTTCCGAGGAGATCACCGAAGCGCTCCGCGAAGCCTGTTCGACCAATGCCACGCGTGCCGCCGATTACGGCACCAAGGTCATCGAAATATCAAACATCAATACCAGCTCCGCGCTGGAGTTCATGTCCCAGCTTGCGGATGCGAGGTCGTTTGCGGATGTCGTGAACCTCTCCACCACCCACAGCCGCAAGACCTTTGAAGCGGCTTCTCGCCAAAACCGGGAGCTTTGGGACCTCGCCCAGAAGGTCGCAACCGAGACGGCCGAGCCGATCAAGAAGAGTTTCAACCTGGTTCTGCATAGGGCTGCTTGAATCGAGGCTACTGGCCGCGTGGATCGGCTGGACGAGCGTCTTCGCCAGAAGAGACGCGGTCCGGCCGAGGCGGCGAGGCCTTGCCGTGAGAAGCCTTGCCGTGAGGTGATGCCAAGCTGGAGGAAGTCAGGATGGGTATGGTGATGATCAAGTGCCCGGAAACGGGCCACGCCATTCCGACGGGCATCGAGATAGATCGCGAAAGATTTCGGTGCAGTACGGTGTTCTTTTCGCGCACATATTGCGGGATGTGCGCGGCGACGCATGAGTGGTTCGCCCGAGAGGCCTGGGTCTATGAATCGGTCTTGGCGAACGGGAAGTCCGGGGGCGGGCAGCCGTTCCGCGCGGGCGCGGTGTGAAGCCGCCTGACAGCATCCTGCGAAACGATCCGATCGATCCTGCGGCTCATCACCTTGTAGCACTCGCAGGCGACGACCTCGAGCCGGGGCCGATCGATCTCGAGTTGGCCGCGCCGACTGGATTTCAGGGCCCTTGAGGTTCGAAGTGCGCTCACGACGTGCGTGACGGTGGTCCGCCGGACGCCGAGCAATTCCGACAACGTCTCTTGCGTCAGGTGCAGGACGTCACCACTGCCCTCCGTCCGATCGTGAATGTGAAGCAGCCAGCGGGCGAGGCGGGCCTCGACGGAGTGCAGGGCATTGCAGGCCGCGACGTGCAGGAATTGCGTCATCATCGCCCTGGTCACAATCTGAACCGCGCTTGCGAGGGCGGGACTGCGTTCGAGCGTCGCTTGAAATCGCGCGGGCGAGATCTGCAGTGCGGTCCCGGCCACGCGGACAACCGCCGTCAGGGGGGATCGGACGGGGCCGAGCGCCGTCATGAGGCCGACGACGCCGTCGTTGCCGATCACGGCGGTTGCGGCCGTTTGTCCGTTCGGCAACTCCATGATGAGGGCGATCGCGCCGCTGCACGGGAAGCAAAGGTGCTCGACCCGGTCCCCCGATCGAACCAGGACTGCATCGTGCTGGAGCGGTACTTTCCGGAGATACGGTGCAAGCAAAGCGAAGTCGGCCGGCGGTAATGCAGCTAACAGGCGATTACCAACTCTGGTCGCGTGCTCCATCACGGGGAATCGTCCCTCGACGGAGGCCCGGCGGCGAGCAAACGCATCGTCTCCGGCCGAGCCGCGTTGCCGTGCAGGCATATGCCCGGCAAACAGCTAAACGTCCTGCAGCAGGTAAGGTTCCAATGATGGATCGCGAGCCTGGCTCACGCTGCCGGCGCGGGCACCAGTCCGTAGCGCAGCATCGTCTCTTTCATCTTTGCGGGATCGGGTGGCGCGCCGGCCGACAGGAGTGCGGCCATCTCCGTGAAATATTGCGGGCCCAGCACCCCGGGGCTCAGGATGCACAGGCATGTTGCCGGTCCCGTCGAACGGTTGGTGAAGCCGTGCACGATGCCGCGCTTGATGAAGACCGATTCTCCGGGGCCGAGATCGTTCTGCTTGCCGTCGATCGTCCAGGTCGATACGCCGGACAGCCCGTAGATGGTTTCGTCCCAGCGGTCGTGATAATGCGGGATCGGCATCCGCGCATTCGGCTGGAGCGTCATTTCGAAGATGTCGACGCTGCCGCCGGTGTCGTCCTTGCTGTGCAGGAAGCGGAGCTGAAGCGTACCGAAACTGATGATGTCGGACATGGCTGTGTCATCCCGGTGAGAGACCGTATCGAGGTCGCGGCGTTCGCCCTCGTCGAAACGAAAACTACCTCAGCCCCTCATACACCATCAGCCCGCGTGCGATCTGCAATTTGCGGATTGCGCGCGGCAGCAGCTTCTCCGGCTGATGCAGATAGCGCCAGGAGGTGAGGGCGAATGCGGACAATGCGCCGCATTCGTCGTTGAATGGTGCGAGCACGCCGGTGACACTCACCGGCGTATGCGGGCGGGCGTTGAAGGGCAGCAGCAGCAGCTCGAGATGCGCCTTGCTGCCATCCTCGCGCGCGGCGGTGACGCCGGCGATCGCACCTAACGTCTCGTCGGCGACGATGGTGGTGATCTCCTCGATCTCGCTGCGGCTGGCCTCGGTGAACAGC
The DNA here is from genome assembly GCF_054061875.1 of Bradyrhizobium sp. S3.7.6. Taxonomy (NCBI): domain Bacteria; kingdom Pseudomonadati; phylum Pseudomonadota; class Alphaproteobacteria; order Hyphomicrobiales; family Nitrobacteraceae; genus Bradyrhizobium; species Bradyrhizobium sp. S3.7.6. The sequence continues at coordinate 4,065,479 of NZ_JBSSEQ010000001.1, forward strand.
GCAGCAAAGCTCTGGTCCTTGAGGTCGAGCCCCGCGAGCGCGCAGACGCGCGTGCCGGCGACGCGGAACGGGAAGCCGAGGTTTTGTTCGCAGGACAGCACGAAGATGTCGCCGAGCAGGCCGCGGACCGCGGCCGGATCGATATCGGCCCGATCAGGGGCCCGCGCAGTGCCGCGCTTCTTGTCCCAATACGCGAAGAACGCGCGGCTCGACGGATGTTTCATGACTGAACGCTTACCCCGGGGCGCTAGCTCGCGGGACAAACCTGTCCCGCTTCAGTGCACCCGCGATCCCTTTCGTTGTTGTGCAGGAGGGGATTTGCAGCGTCCATGCCGTGGAGGCGTTTTCGGGCCTCCGGAGGCTGTCTTTGCGTCGTTAACGTTAAATTAACTATGCGCTTTCCGTCCGGCGCCCCGCTGCTATGGTGATCGCGGTCGCAAGCCTTGCCGCTTTCATCCAGGTTCTCGGCGGGGCCTGTACACGGGCGTCAAACAGTTTGGTCACGGGCCGCGGGGAGGGGTGGGGATACACCTTATTCCTCTGGGTACCGGAAGACCGACACGGACAGGCAGGGCTTTCCCAGGGCCCTGCCTTTTCCTTTTGTGCACTTGCGCAAGGCCGGCAAAGGCGACTATCTCCAAGGCTGTCGTTAAGCCTGTCGCTCCGATCGCGCCTGAAAGCGAAGCTGCCTTGGATTCCCCGCAAGATTCTCCGCCGGAGCTGCCGGCCGTTGTCGAGGAAGCTCCGCGCGAGCCGATCCTGACGCTGCCGGTCGCGCTGACCGCCTATATCCTCCTTTTGGCGGTGATCCATCTGCGGGTGCTGCTGCCGCCGGAGCTCGAGAACTGGACCATCGACGTCTTCGGCTTCATCCCGAAACGCTACGATTCCTCGCTGCTCAACCTGCAGATCCCCGGCGGGGCCGGCGCCAAGGTCTGGACCTTCGTCACCTATTCGCTGCTGCACGCCAATCTGACACATCTCGGCTTCAATGTGCTGTGGCTGCTGCCGTTCGGCAGCGCGCTGGCGCGGCGCTTCGGCGCGATCAGGTTCTTCCTGTTTCTCGCGGTGACGGCAGCGGCCGGCGCGCTCGCCCATCTCGTCACCCATGAGCACGCGGTGGCGCCGATGATCGGCGCCTCGGCCTCGGTGTCCGGCGCGATGGCGGCGGCGATCCGCTTCGCCTTTGTCCGCGGCAGCTTCCTGTCGTTTAGCCGATCGGACGCCGATACCGCCGCAAGGGTTCCGGCACTGCCACTGTCGCGCGCACTGCGCGACGGTCGGGTGGTCGGCTTCCTCGCCGTTTGGTTCGGCGTCAACATCATCTTCGGCGTCGGCGCGATCGGCGTCGATTCCGAAACCACGAGCGTCGCCTGGCAGGCGCATATCGGCGGCTTCTTCGCGGGCCTTCTGCTGTTCGCGCTGTTCGATCCCGTGCCGCGCGTGCGAAACGATGCTGCGGATGCGTCATCACAGGACATTTCAAACCGCATTTGAAGCGCCGCTTGCGGCGCCGCCCGAATTCATCCATCATTCCCGAGAAGAATGTTCCGAAGCGACAAGCCGCTAGCGGCGATGCTTCGCAAAGCGCCTCAGCGTGCAACCGGCGCCTAAACTGTTAGTTGAAGACTCGACGAACAAGTCCGGTCCGCGAAATGCGGACGGATCCGATTCAGGGAGGCCGACAATGACGGTACGTTCCATTCTCAACACCAAGGGCCACCAGATCATGAGCGTCGAGCCCGACGCCAAGCTGGCTGCCGCGGTCAAACTGCTCGGCGAGAAGAAGATCGGCGCGGTGCTGGTGATGAACCAGAGCCGGCTCGAAGGCATCCTGTCCGAGCGCGACATCGTGCGCGTGATCGGCGAGCGCGGCGCCGGCGCGCTGGAGGAGCCGGTCTCCCAGGTCATGACCCGCAAGGTGGTGACCTGCAAGGAGACCGACACGGTCGCCGAGCTCATGGAGACGATGACCACCGGCAAGTTCCGCCATTTGCCGGTCGTCGACGATGGCAAGGTGGTCGGCCTGATCTCGATCGGCGACATCGTCAAGCGCCGCGTCCAGGAATACGAGACCGAGCAGGAAGCCCTGCGCGACTATATCAAGACGGCCTGAGCGGCCTTACTCGTCGGCCTTATTCGTCTGCCTTGGGCTCGCCCGCCTTGGGCGCGCTGCCCGCGGGCGCTGGCGCGAGCACCTCGATCGCCTCCTGGATCGACTCCAGCGCGCGCTCGGCGGCGCGGGTGCCGTGCGCGATCAGATCCTCGCCGCGGTGGAAGTCGAACCAGCCGAAATGACCGACCCGCGGCGTGATCAGGAGATCGGGCGGATCGCCGGCGAGGCGTGCGCGGGTAATGCGGTCCTGCATGATGTTGAAGGCGTCGACCATCACCGAGGAGATGCCGGGCCGTCCGGCGCCGCCGAAGAACTCGCGCTTCATGGTTTTCTCGGGCGAGAACAATCGCGGAAAGCGCCGCTTCGCCGTGGTTGCCTCGGCCGCCGGCGGGACCGTCTCGGGCACCGCGCCGTGTGAATAGATCGTCGTGGAATGGGTGAAGATGTCGCTGGAAAGATTTGCCGCGATGACGATTTCTGCGCCGAGCGCGCGGGCGGCCGAGACCGGCACCGGATTCACCAGCGCGCCGTCGACCAGCCAGCGGTCACCGATCAGGACGGGCGAGAAGATGCCGGGTAGGGCGTAGGAGGCGCGCATGGCGTCGACCACGCGGCCGCGCGTCAGCCAGATCTCGTGGCCGGTACGGACCTCGGTTGCGACGGCGGCGAACTTGATCGGAAGATCCTCGATCAGGGTCTGGCCGACCGCGTCCTCGAGCCGGGTTGCCAGCTTCTCACCGCCGATCAGGCCGGAGCCGCTCAGTCGGATGTCCAGATAGCCGAGGATGTTGCGCATCCCCTGCAGGCTGCGTCCCCACTCCTGCAGCGTGTCGAGCCGGCCGGCCGCATAGAGGCCGCCGACCACGGCGCCGATCGAGGTGCCGACCACGACGTCAGGCACGATGCCATTGGCGGCCAGGGTTCTGAGGATGCCGATATGGGCAAAGCCGCGCGCCGCGCCACCGCCGAGCGCCAGGCCAATGACCGGCCGTCGCACGCTGCCAAGACCGACCTTCTCTCCATTGGAGCCGTTCGCGCCCCGACCCTTCAAGATATCAAGCACCGAAACCCTCCTACCCCGGGCCAGCCCTCACAGCAGAGTAGGCGCCGTACTTCCGCTCCGCCAGAACGAGGGCAAAGCATGGTTTATACCGTTCGGGAAGCAGGGGGCAGGAGTGTGGCGAGGAGCGGCTGCCTCCCGTTTAATCACGCAGGCGTCAACCGGGTTCCAAAGAACTGTATCCGGCCGTATTCCCCGGGGATTCGGAGGCTTGAATTTGCCGCGTTTTCGGTGAAAAGCAGGTGGCATGACTCTCGGGGGTGACGGCATCATCGGATGGCGGCGCAGCACATCGTTGCTGCCGACGCTGATCCTTGCTGCCTGCCTCTATATCCTTGGCCAAAATGCTGCCCAGGCGCAGCTTTTCTCCGATCGTCCGCCCCCGGTGCCGCCCGCCTCGGTGCCCGACCCCGGCGGCGCCGTCAGCCTCGCGCCCCCCTCAGGCCCGGGTGCTGGGCCGCCGAGCCTGCCGCCGACCCTGCTGCAGCCGAATACGCCCAGCATGCCACCGCCCGCGGTCAGCACCGTGCCGGCGGCCCCGCCGCTCAACGCAGCCGTGCCCGGCCAGGGCGTTCTGTCGCTGACCGCGAAATACGGCAAGGATACACCAGCGATCACCAGCGGCCTGGTCTGGCGCGTGTTTGCCGACCGTCCTGACGAGAACGGCACCTTCAAGCTGATCCGCGAGGATCGGAACGCCACGCCGAACATCGTGCTGCCGCCGGGCAATTACGTCGTGCACGTCGCCTTCGGCCTCGTCAGCGCGGTGCGCACCGTCAGCCTGAAGGCCGAGACCGATCGCGAATCCTTCGTGCTGCCGGCCGGCGGCCTGCGCATTGAGGGGCGCGTCGGCACCAGCCGCATTCCGCAGAACCAGATTTCGTTCGCGATCTACAAGGGCAGCCAGTTCGAGTCCGGCGAGCGCGCCTCGCTGGTGCCGAACGTCGCCGCCGGCGACGTCGTGCTGATCCCGGAGGGCACCTACTACATCATCTCCAATTATGGCGACGCCAATTCGGTGGTGCGCTCGGATATCCGCGTCCAGGCCGGCAAGCTCACCGACGTCACCATCACCCACCGCGCCGCCGTGATCACGCTCAAGCTCGTCAGCGACAGGGGCGGCGAGGCGCTCGCCAACACCGCCTGGTCGGTGCTGACCCCCGGCGGCGACGTCATCAAGGAATCGATCGGCGCCTTCCCGCGCGTCGTGCTCTCCGAAGGCGAATACCGCGCCATCGCCAAGAACGAGGGCAAGGTCTACGAGCGCGGCTTCAACGTCGTCAACGGCGTCGACGGCGAAGTGGAAGTGGTCGCGCGCTAGTCTCGTGTCCCGGACGCGGTGCGGCATGCAATGCCGCTCCGCAGAGCCGGGACCCAGGAAGCCACAAGCACATATCTCGATAGATGGGCCCCGGCTCAGCGGCGCACCGCTGAAGGAGCGCTACGCCGCGTCCGGGGCACGAGAGCGCAGTTTCGACGCGCGGCTGTTTCCCCACCGTCATTGCGAGCGCAGCGAAGCAATCCAGAGTATCTCCGCGGAAAGATTCTGGATTGCTTCGCTGCGCTCGCAATGACAAGGAGGAGGGCCGCGCCCCGTCACTTCCGATACCGCAGCGCCTCCACCAGCACCGCGAACGCCGGCGTCGGCTGCCGACGGCTCGGATAATAGAGGTGATAGCCCGCAAACGGTGCGCACCAGTCGGCGAGCACGCGGATCAGCCGGCCGTCGGCGATCTCGCGCTTCACGAGATCGTCGGGGATATAGGCAAGGCCAAGCCCCGCCAGCACGGCATTCATCCTGAGCAGGCCGGTGTTGAGCACGAGCTGGCCGTCGACCCGCACCTTCATCGCGCGTCCGCGCTTCTCGAACTCCCAGGCATAGATCCCGCCATAGGTCGGCAGGCGGAGGTTGATGCAATTGTGCTCGGTGAGATCCTGCGGCAGCTTCGGCTTGCCCCGCGCGGCGAAATAGGCGGGCGCGCCGACCACGGCCATGCGCATCTCCGGCCCGATCCGCACCGCGATCATGTCCCTGGCGACCTGCTCGCCGAGGCGCACGCCGGCGTCGTAGCGCTCGGCGACGATATCGGTCAGGCCATAGTCGACGACGAGCTCGACCTTGATATCGGGGTAGCGCGGCAGCAGCTTTGCGAGCGCCGGCCACAGCACCGTCTGTGCGGCGTGCTCGCCGGCGGTGATGCGGATGGTGCCCGCCGGCGTCTCGCGGAGCGCGGTCAGCGCCGACAGCTCTGCGTCGATCTCCGCAAAGCGCGGCCCGACATTGCGGAGCAGACGTTCGCCCGCTTCCGTTGGCGCGACGCTGCGGGTGGTGCGGGTGAGCAGCCGCAGGCCGAGCCGTTCCTCCAGGCCGCGCACAGTGTGGCTGAGCGCCGACTGCGACACGCCGAGCTGGGCTGCCGCGCGGGTAAAGCTGCGCTCGCGCGCGACCGCGAGGAAGGCCAGGAGGTCATTGACGTTGGTGCGGGTCATTCATGAATCCATCTCATCAGTACATACCGATTTTATCATCTAATCGCGGGCCGGCGCGTGGCCTAAATTCGCTGCCGAACATGAACTTCAGGGAGAGCTGACGATGCAGATGCGAACATTGGGCAAGAGCGGCCTCGAGGTCTCGGCCCTCGGCCTCGGCTGCATGGGCCTGAGCTACGGTTATGGCCCGGCGACCGAGACGTCGCAGGCGATCGCGCTGATCAGGACCGCGGTCGCGCGCGGTGTGACCTTCTTCGACACCGCCGAGGCCTATGGGCCCTTTGCCAACGAGGAGCTGCTCGGCGAGGCGCTTCAGCCGTTCCGCGACAAGGTCGTGATCGCCACCAAGTTCGGCTTCAAGGGCGGCAAGGTCGAGGCCGGGCTCGACAGTCGGCCCGCCAACGTCAAGGCGGTGGCGGAGGCTGCGCTGAAGCGGCTCAAGACCGATCGCATCGATCTGTTCTACCAGCACCGTGTCGATCCCGACGTGCCGGTCGAGGAGACCGCGGGCGCGGTCAAGGATCTGATCCAGGCCGGCAAGGTGCTGCATTTTGGCTTGTCGGAGGCGGGTGCGCAGACCATTCGCCGCGCCCATGCGGTGCAGCCCGTGACCGCGTTGCAAAGCGAGTATTCGCTGTGGTGGCGCGAGCCGGAGCAGGAGATCCTGCCGACGCTGGAAGAGCTCGGCATCGGCTTCGTTCCGTTCAGCCCGCTCGGCAAGGGTTTTCTCACCGGCGCGATCACCGAGAGCACGACGTTCGATGCGAGCGACTTCCGCAACATCGTGCCGCGCTTCTCATCCAGCGCACGCAAATCCAATCAGACCCTCGTCGATCTGCTTGGCGAGATCGCCGCAATGAAGAAAGCGACGCCGGCGCAGATCGCGTTGGCCTGGCTGCTCGCGCAGAAGCCGTGGATCGTGCCGATCCCCGGCACCACCAAACTGCACCGGCTCGAGGAAAATCTCGGCGCGGCTGCGGTGACGCTGTCGGACGCGGACCTCACTGCAATTGCAGGGGTGCTGTCCAAGGTCGCCGTGCAGGGCGACCGCTATCCTGCGCATCTCCAGGCGCGAGTCGGCCGCTGAGCTGCGGCGTGAATGCCCGGTGAGCGTTCGCTTACCGGGCATACGCGTCTTGTGTTCCAACTTGAATACCTTTGCCAGCGCTACCAAGCAGCGTTGCAAGCAGTGTTGAAGGAAGCGATTAACACCGCCAGCACAGGCTTATTCCGCAAGCGTCGCGACTTCGTCATAGCCGGTGGAAGATACGGATTTCCGATAATCAATTTTATTCTCTTTCCGTCCTGCTGCGCTATATGTCGGGCATCCGTCTAACGGGGGAGGCCGGAGCAGGCGCATGCCTTGCGAGACCGGCAGAAGCAGGGGACCAAGCCCGTCGGCATGTTTGAAGTGATCATCACCAGGCGTAAGCGGTTTGGCTGGCGATGGCAGGTGTGCCAGTCCGGCAAGATATTTGCCGATGGCTTCGAGCGCACCCGGCCGTCCGCCAAATATCATGGCGAGCGCGCACTGTTCTTCCTGTTGTCGCAGGCTTACTTGCGCAATCGCTCAGCGGCGGCCAGCGAGGACTAGCGGCGGGTGCAGCAGACAGCTCCATCCGGGCTACGAGCCTCACCTCAGATGTCGACGACCAGCTTGCCCTTGGCGGCGTGATGCCGGATCAGAGCGTAGGCATCGCCAACACTCTCCAGCGTGAAGCGCCTTGCATCGACCAGCGGCGCGAGCTTGCCGGCTTCAACCAGGCGCGTCGCTTCCGCCATGATCTCACCGTGATGCGCGCGGCCTTCGCCTGATAGCAGCGGCAGCAGCGTGAACACACCGGAATAGCTGGCGGCGCGGAACGACAGCGGCGCAAGCGCGTGCGTGCCCCAGCCCAGCGCGCTCACCACATGGCCAAAACGGCGCATGGCTTCGAAGGAGGCATCGAGCACCTTGCCGCCGACGGTGTCGTAGACGATGTCGAAGCCGCGGCCGCCGGTATGCTCTGCAACGTAAGCTTCGATCGCAGTGCCGCGGTCGATGAACACAGCGCCAAAGCCTTCGATGGTGGCGCGCTGCGCTGCCGAGCCGGTCGCGAACACGTCTGCTCCGATGGCGCGCGCGATTTGGATCGCGACATGGCCGACGCCGCCGGCACCGCCATGAATCAAAACCCTCTGGCCGGCCTTCAGCGCCGCGCGATCGATCAGGCCTTCCCAGGCCGTGATGAAGATCAGCGGCAGGGCGGCCGCTTCGCGCATGCTGAGATTGGCGGGCTTGGGCGCCAGCAGGTCGGCATCGACCGCGGCGAACTCGGCGAGCGATCCCGGCACGCCGCCGACGCCGCCGGTCATGCCATAGACCTCGTCGCCCGGCTTGAACCGCGTCACGTCGCGCCCGGTCTGCTCGACCACGCCGGCGAGATCGATTCCGAGAATGGCGGGTAGCGGATGACGCGCATGTGCTGCCGCGCCGGCATGAATCTTGGTGTCGAGCGGATTGACCCCGCTCGCATGCACCCGCACCAGCACCTCGCGCGGCCCGACCTCGGGCGTGGAGACGGTTGAGAGGCGCAGCGGTGCGTTGTGGGTCTCCAGGATCGCCGCCCGCATCGTCGATTGTCTCGTCATGATCGTCTTGCTCCGTTGTTGGCCTCCAATATGCCCATGAATTTTTGCATGGAAATGCACAAGGATGTACGATGATCGTGCATTTCTGTATGAGGTCATTTCGATGGACTGGAGCGATCTGCGTATCTTCCTGGCGATCGCGCGCGAAGGCACGCTCGGGGCTGCCGCGCGCAAGATCGGCCAGACCCAGCCGACGATGGGGCGGCGGCTTCGCGCGCTCGAAACCGCGCTGGGACAAACGCTGTTCCAGCGCACCGCCGATGGTTTTGTGCTGACCGACGAGGGCGCCGCCGTGCTGCGCCACGCCGAGCGGATCGAGGAGGAGGCGCTCGCGCTTCAGCGCCACGCCTCGGGTGCGGAGACGCAGCTTGACGGCATGCTGCGCCTGTCGTCGTCGGACTGGTTCGGCGCGGTGATGCTGTCGCCGGTGATCGCCGCCTTCGGCAAGCGCCATCCCAAGGTGACCGTCGAGCTCCTGACCGATGCCCGTCTCTACAGCCTGCCGCGGCGCGAGGCCGATCTCGTCTTCCGCATCAAGCCGTTCAGCGAACCCGAGGTGATCTCGAGAAAGCTGCTCCACATTCCCTACGCGCTCTATGGCAGGAAGGGCAGCAAGCCGCCGCGCGCCGGCGACGGAAGCGGCGCCCGCGTCGTCACCATGAATGCCGAATTCGCCGACATGCCAGATGCGATCTGGTTGAAGCGCACGCTGCCGAATGCGGAGATCGCCTCGCGCAGCAACAACCGCCAGGCGCAGGCGGAGCTGTGCGCCGGCGGCGGCGGGTTCGCCGTGCTGCCACGCCCCCTCGGCGACCGCGACCGCCGTCTCGTCGTGCTCGACATCGGCGCAACGCCGCCCGGCCGCGACACCTATGTCGGCTATCACCGCGATCTCCGGCGCCTGGCGCGCCTGCGCGCGCTGCTGGATCTCGTGATCGAACGGTTGGCATGACGGCCTGCAGGGTGGATTAGCCTTTCGGCCGTGCGAAGCGCAGTCGACAGGCGTAACTCACCCTACGGACTAGATTCGCTCGAAACAATCGTAGTTGCGAATCCTGAAGATCAGCCCGTCACGGAATTCGAAGAACTGCGCAAAACGGGCGCGCATAGTGTGGCCGGGAGCAAGCTTGCCGACGCCGACCGCCAGTGTTGCAGTCCAGATCGTCTCCATCACCACGCAATTGCCTGACGCAAGGGCGTTGACGATTTCGAACGATTGCGAGGCAAGGATGTAACGGGATCTGTCGTAAGACGCTCGCAAGTTGATGAAATCGCGCACTGCGCCCTGCGGCAGGAGAAGGTTTGGAAATTCCTCCTGCACGATATCATCGGCATAAAAGGCCTCGACGGTCTGGCGGGGCTTCGCCGCGGCGACTGCCGCGACGAAGGCTTTTGCACGATCGATCAAATCCTGTCCGGTCACGATGGTGCCTTTCCAATCTGTTCAGAAAAGGCCCGGCAACAGCATCGCGACGCGCTCCCGATACTTTCGGTACTCGTCGCCGAAGAGCGCCACCAGATCGCGCTCCTCGAGCCAGATGCCGACGAAGATATAGGCCGTTGTCACTGATGCGAATATCAGGTGTCCGAGCGTCATCACCGGTGTCGACCAGAAGGCGATGATGAACCCCAGATAGATCGGGTGGCGGATGAGGCGATACAGGCCCGGCGACTTGAACTTGACGGGCGCGGTGAGCCGGCCGGCGAAATGGCTGATAACCTGTGTCAAGCCGAACAGTTCGAAATGGCTGATGAGGAATGTGCTGTAGAGCACAATCAGCCAGCCCAGGAACTCGCCCGCAATCACGAGCCCGGCCAAGGCGGGAGACTCGATGTTCCAGATGACCGTCGGAATCGGTTGCCATTGCCAGAACAGCAGCAAGAGCGTCAGGCTTGCCAGCAGCACGTAGCTGGAGCGCTCGATGACCGGCGAAGCGAAGCGCGCGAACAGCCGCTTGAACCCCTGCCGCGCCATGCCGCTATGCTGAACCGCGAAGGTCGATAGCAACAGCAGATTGATGGCGAGCGCGTTGGTTAGCGAGGTCGGCGCGCCGGTGTCGATGGTCTTGGGCACGATATATTGCGTGACGAAGCCGATGGCATAGAGGAACGTGCCCAGAAAGATCGGAGTGCCATGGATATGGGAGCTACTAGAGCTCCCACGATCTTGAGGAGCTACCAATGCAGATGATTACGACAATCGGACTGGACATTGCCAAGTCGGTTTTTCAGGTTCACGGCATTGACGCTGCTGGACAGGTGGTGATCCGTCGCCAGCTAAAGCGCCGTTTCGTGCTGTCGTTCTTTGAGAAGTTGCCGTCATGCCTGGTTGGGATTGAGGCTTGCGCGTCTTCCCACTATTGGTCCCGCGAGTTGCAGGCGTTGGGGCATACGGTGCGATTAATGCCGCCGGCCCATGTGAAGCCCTACGTCAAGCGGCAGAAGAACGACGCCACGGACGCGGAGGCGATCTGCGAAGCGGTCGCCAGACCCAACATGCGGTTTGTGCCGACCAAGACGGTCGAGCAGCAGAGCTGCCTGATGCTTCACCGCGCCCGCCATCTCTTCATCTTCACTCCGCCAGCAGACGGCCGTCATCAACTCGATCCGGGCCTATCTTGCCGAGTTCGGGATCGTCGCCCCCGTCGGACGCAGAGGTGTCGAGCAACTTCTGGAAGTCGTAGCCGATACAGCTGACTCCCGGCTCCCGGAAGTGGCCCGCGCCTGCATTACGGCACTCGGCGCTCAGTTGCGAGCGCTGAAGGCCCAAATCCTGGAGTTCGACCGACGCATCATCGCCTGGCATCGATCAAGCGCGACGAGCAAACGGCTGGACGCGATCCCCGGCGTCGGGCCGGCGTTGGCAACAGCCTTGGTCGCCAGCATTGCGGATCCCAAGGCTTTCCGATCGGGACGGGACTTCTCGGCCTGGGTCGGGCTCGTGCCGAAGCAGAAGTCCAGTGGTGGCAAGGACAGGCTTGGCAGCATCAGCAAGCAAGGCGACCGCTATTTGCGCAGCCTGTTTACCGCTGACGCACTCGCCGTAATCCGCTACGCCAAGATCCATGGCACCGGGCATCGGCCCTGGCTTACGGGACTGCTGGCGCGGCGACCGACCAAGGTTGCCGCCATCGCGCTCGCCAACAAGCTCGCCAGGATGGCCTGGGCTATGATGGCCAGGAACGAGCGCTACCAGGAACCGGCCGCGCTGGCGGCCTAAACGACATCGCGCCGGACATTCCGGCGTCACGTAACGGTTGGGAGGACGAACAGCACGTAATGCAGTGCCGGTCGATCCGGCGATCAGGACAACCCACTTGGGCCACAGCATCTTCGAATGCGTGCTATTGACCGGGACCTGATCCGCGGAGGGCATTATGGCCAGCGGTCATGTGAGCCGCGCAAACAGGCCGAACACATGGCTGCTCCGACCAATACTGCGACGTGAAGATTCTTCTTGCCAACCCGGAGCCGTCCACAGATGGCCCATTCGAGACATGCAGGTCCGATCTGAAGATATCGGTTTATCCGGTCAGACCGGAAGTCATCACATCGGGGCAAGCCGGCGCGATTGACCCGAAGCCGACCTCGCGCGCTGCCTTGAACTCAGGCATCAGTTCCTTGTGGGGGTTATGGCAGACGGGATCGCCGACCTTGAAGCCGAGCTTCGAGACCAATCCGAAACTTTTGAGAAACTCCACTAAATCGCCACAGTTCAACATAATGGGCGTACACTGCTCAACGGGGCAAGGTCGCCTCAGTCGGCGAGTGCATTCACAGGAGGAAGCGGCTTCGTCGGCTGGATCACGAATTGGTGCGTTCGTGAGAACGCAAGCGCCAGCACCAAAAAGCCTATCGTGACTATGAGCATTCCCCGCATGAGGCGATCTTAAGCCAAATCCAGCTTGAACCGATATGACCGAAGTCTAATGCCGCCTGAATCGGCGGCCTCTAGCCGAGCCCCTTTGCTTCGATCTTGATCATGACGCTCCTCTCGAACCGCCACAAGCGGCTATTCAAAATCACCTCCACGCGATGGCAACGGCGAGCGATCTTCCTGCTCGGCGGGATCGGAGTCGGCGCAGCGGCGGTGGCTCTGGCTCAACTCGCTGATCTCGCGCAGCATGGCTTTACGCTCCTGCTCGCCAAGTCCCGTTACGCCGTGCTGGCGGTGACGCCGCTGGGCTTCATGCTGTCGGCCTATTTGACCATCCGCCTGTTCCCGAACGCCCAGGGCAGTGGAATCCCGCAAGCGATCGCCGCGCGGCATCTGACGGATCAGAGCGAACGCGAGCGTCTTGTCTCAATCCGGATCGCAATCGGCAAGATGGTCCTCACCTTGTTCGGGCTCCTGTGCGGCGCCTCCATCATGTTTGCGCTCGGCTGCTTCTCGCCGCGCCGCAAGCCCGGGCTGATCCTGGCCGGTGCCGCCGCTGGCGTTGCTGCGGCCTTCAACACACCGCTGGCGGGAATCGTCTTCGGTATCGAGGAGATGAGCCGCGCCTTTGAAACCCGCACATCCAGTCTCATTATTGGCGCCGTGATCGCTGCAGGCCTGACGTCGCTCGCACTGGCCGGAAACTACGCCTATTTCGGCAGCAGCGCGGCAGCTCTTGCGCGCGGCGCGGACTGGCTCGCCATTCCGATCTGCGGCGTGGTTGGCGGCCTGGCCGGTGGGCTATTCAGTCGGATCGTCATCACGATGGCTCGCGGTTTCAGGAATCCACTCGGCCGTGCAATCAAGGCTAATCCGCTGTGGTTCGCATTCGCGTCCGGTTTCGCTGTCGCGATCTGCGGCTTGATGTCCGGCGATACGATCTATGGCACGGGCTACTCGCAGGTGAAGACAGCGCTTGATCATGGCTCGCCGCTACCGCAAGATTTCGGCGTCTTCAAGCTTCTGGCGACGACCTTTGCCGCGATTAGCGGCATACCGGGCGGCATTTTCTCCCCGTCTCTTGCCGTCGGTGCCGGCATTGGCAGTAATGTCGCTTCGATCTTCCACGACGCACCGCTCGGTGCGATCATGCTGCTCGGCATGGTATCGTACTTCGCTGGCGTCGTGCAGGCGCCGATCACCGCATTCGTGATCGTGACCGAGATGACCGACAATCACGGCATGGTCGTACCATTGATGGCGGCTGCGCTGATCGCGCATGCAACCTCTCGAATGATTTGCGACGAGGGCATCTATCACGCCCTGGCCAAGGGCTTCATCGAGCGAGTTTCGCCAACCTAGCCGACCGATTGATCCACGAGTTCGGGATTTCGCCGGAAGGTTGCCGATGAGCGATGACAAACCCCTATTATGACTTTCAGTGGCCGTAGGGCGCGCTCGTGGTCGGATACTTGCTCTATCTTCTCTCACTCATTTTCCCTTAGAATGGAGCCCCTTGATGTCGCCAGTCGAGACGGCGCTCTTGACCCAAAGCGGCCCTCTGGGCGGGAGGCGGCGCAGAAGCCTACGTCGATGAGGCCCCTCTCATCGGACTCGAGCCGACGATTTCGAGCAATCCAGCGCGCTCGCTAGGGACACCCTCAGCGAGCTTTGCGGCCGCAAGGTAGGGCATCCAGCGCAGCACGGCATCGCGATCCATATCGCCGAGGCGGCAGTATGCGTCGAGGTAGGGCATGGCAATTTCAGCGGCATGCAATTTGAGCAGCAGGTAGGAACGGCACACATCAGCCGCCGGATCGCCTCGGCGCGCGTCCAGCCAATCAATGATCACCGGGTCCGAAGTGTCACCCAGAATGTTCAATGGATGGAAGTCGCCATGACATAGTCGGTTGCCATCCGGCATATCCACGAGTGTGTCCAGCAGTTCTTGTTTGCGCAGCTTGTCGAGAGGCAAGCTCGCCGCAATGTTGCCCGCAAGTGTGATCTTAAGCCCAGTAAATTGTATTGCTTGGTGACTATGAATTCGTATCTGGAGCTGCACTATGCATTCAAGATATCGGGGAACATCGTCCAGTTTGTCGAACATTTGCTCGGCGAATGACTTTTGAGTCACCCGGTCGAACACCAGTCCCCATCGACCCCCAACATCATGTACGTTCCATACCTTTCGGAGCGGGAAGTCCCAGAGCCTCCACAGCTGCGCTCGTCGCCGCCTCTCGGAATGCCGCTGGCTTTGCCGCGGGCGATTTGTAGAGCTTCATCACCCGAGAGCCCCACTCGAATATCTCGGCTGTGTTGCCAGTTGCAAGCAACCGACCAAGTGCCTCTTCCATTGCGCTCCACCTCCAGCAGTACGCTCCGTTACGATGATGGGCGAGTACATCGTGCGCTGTCGGTGTCCGGAACTGGCCGGTTCGAGACATGCCGGTCCGATGTGACGATGTCCGCTTATCTGGTCAGACCGGAAGTCACCGGTTCAGCGCAAACCGACTCGATTGACACACAGTGGATGTCGCCAAGCACGGGTTGCGCGGTGCATGACGGTTATTGTGCTTGAGCGTCGGGGCCGGCGGGACGAGGCACCGCCGCGCCGTCGACCTTGGCGGCCGCCGGCGACGGGACGCAAGGTGCCGTTTCCGCGACGCCGGAGCCGGCAACCCCCGTAATCAGTCGCGTCCCGCGCTGGAGCGTCAGGTAGTTCCACGCCCAGTTCATCGCCACGATGGTGCGACTGCGGAAGCCGATCAGGTAGTAAATGTGTGCGATGCTCCAGACGAGCCAGCCCAGCAAACCGGTGAGCTTCAGCCAGTGCATTTGCACAATTGCGCTCTTGCGTCCGATCGCCGCGATCGAACCGAGGTGGCGGTAACGAAATGGCGGGAATGACTTCGACTTGTTGCGAGCGATCAGTAGCTTCGCGACATATTTGCCCTGTTGTTTGGCGACCCCCGCGTCGCCGGGCTTCGGCTTGCCATTCGCGCCGAGCATGAGCGCGGCGTCGCCGATGACGAAGATGTTCGGATGGCCGGGGATCGAAAGGTCCGTCTCGACCTTGACGCGGCCGGCGCGATCGTGTTCTGCGCCGAGCCATTCGGCAGCGGGCGTTGCCTTGACGCCGGCAGCCCAAATAATGGTGCGGGATTCGATGCGTTCCGCGCCGATCGACGCGCCGCCGCTATCGCATCCGGTGACGCCCGCTCTAAGACGCACCTCGACTCCAAGCTGCTCGAGCGAACGCCGTGCCGTCTCAGACAGTGACGGGTCGAAGGACGTCAGCAGCCTCGGCGCAGCCTCGATGAGGATGATGCGGGCGACTCGCGGGTCGATGACGCGAAAGTCCGACGCAAGCGCGCGATTGGCGAGTTCCGCGATGGAGCCCGCCATTTCGACGCCGGTCGGGCCGCCGCCCACGACGACGAAATTCAACAGCCGTCGCCGCTCGTCCGCGTCCGGCTCTGTCTCGGCAAGCTCGAAGGCGAGCAGGATCCGGCATCGGATAGATGTGGCGTCGTCAATGGTCTTAAGACCGGGTAAGAACTGCGCCCATTCGTTCCCAAAGTAGTCATGCTCGGCCCCGGTGGCGATGATCAGATCATCAAACGGAATGCGGTGCCCCTCGGCCACTACTTCCTGGCGCGCAACATCCACGCCGGAGACTTTGGCCAAGATGACCTTAACGTTGTCGACATTCCGAAGAAGGCTGCGGATGGGAGAGGCGATGTCGGCTGGTGACAGGCTGGCAGTCGCCACTTGGTACAGCAGCGGCTGGAACAGATGATAATTGTGTTGATCCACGATGGTGACGTTGAGCGGCGACTTCGCCAGACGTTTGGCGGCGCTTAGGCCACCAAATCCGGCTCCGACGATGACGATGCGGCGATGAGCCTCTATCGCGGCCTGAGACATCGCACATTGCTTTTTTGGCGCGAGACTACCGATGACGTTGGTATGACAAAATACCATGCCCTCCCTGAGCCTTGGAAGACACGTATCCGCGAGCGATTCAGCGGATCGCGGCTTCCTTCAAATGAGCAAGTCCTGTCGCCCGCATCTTCGCCTTTCCAAAAGGGCGATGTCGCTTGTTGGCCGATATTGTTGCAAAAAGCCGATTTTCGCAGATGACCAAAATTCTGCGGGCCCTGGGCGGACTTTCGCGTACAAGATGCGAGGGACCGCACGGCCTCACGCAAAATTCACAGGCGACTTCGGTAACGCGATTGCGGTCATACGAATCAGCGATCGCTCGCTGCTTGGTGTTTGCGAAAAATCTTGAGTCCTGCAACTTTCGACTTTTGCAACACAATCTGTAGACGTGGCAATACGTTGCGCCAGAGGTACGAGGAGCTAGGATTGCCGTGTAGCACCACAATGGGGTTGCCCTCTCCCACCTCTACGTAGGCCATCTCTCTACCCAGAATCTGCATGCGCTTTTTTTGGTACGGAAAAGCCGCGGAAATCATACCATCTTCCCTTCCTCATCGAAGTCTGAAATCGCTCGATGCATACAGTTTCGCTCCGCCACTACGGCGGTGTGGATCACGTTTTTCGGGTGTTTCTCAGTTCGTAGCGGACAACGCACTACGCTCTCGGGCCAATGTCGGTTTCTCACGCGCCGCGATCACCCGCTGGACATCCTGCTTCAGCAGGTAGACAGAGACAGTCAGCAAGACGAGATCTTTCAAAAGGAAGGCGGCGACTATTCCCATGGCGGGGAACCCTCCGGCGCCGGGATCCCAGGCGTCAGGAGCGAATGGCAAAATCGTAAAGGTTGCAATGAAGGTGCAGCAAGAACCGAGAGCGCCAAGTACACCCAGTTTCTTGTTCCAATATCCCAGTAGCAGTAGCGAACCAAAGGTCCATTCTGAAGCTCCTAGAAGAACGCTTGTGCCTCCGATCCCCAAGACCGGAATCGTCCAAAAAATAAACGGCCCGTGGGTGATCAATGGAACCAACCCTTTGATCTCGGATTCGAACCATTTGTCGTACCCGAACCACGCGAAGATGATCACCATCGAGGCACGGAGCAGGTGATAGTCGAGATCGCGGCGTAGCAGGCCCGAACGGCCGATCGCATCGACGATAAAATTCATGGTGTTTTCTCCTGTTGACAAAAGGGAAGGGGACATCGCCATGGTGGCACCCCGCCAAGGGGGATAGCTCAGAGAGGGGTACGCTCGCGAATTGCGGCGGCAGTCTCTGAATTAGTGACCTGCGATCTGGCCACCATCAACGCGAATGGTTTCGCCAGTGACGAAGCTGGCGTCTTCCAAGTAGAGGATCGCCTGCGCAATATCCTCGGGTTCACCCATCCGCTTGAGAGGATGCAGCGATGCCAGAGCTTCGTGCGTCTCTGGGGAGCGAAGAGGCGTCTTGATCATGCCGGGAGCCACCGCATTTACCCGAATGCCGCGGGAAGCGTATTCGATTGCGAGACCGCGCGTTGCGGCGGCGAGGCCGCCCTTGGTGATCGACGCCAGAACGGCAGAAACGTTTGAGTTGGCGTATTCGACAAGGGTGGTGGTAATCTGGACGACGTGACCACTTTTTTTGCGAGCATCGCCTTGATGGCATGCTGGGTAATGAAGAAGAAGCCGTTCAGGTTGGTTGCGAGCACGTCCTTGTAATTCTGTTCGGTATATTCTTCGAACGGCCCGGGGATGAAGATGCCGGCATTGTTGATCAACCTGTCGACACGACCGAACCGCTCCAAAGCAGATTCGATGACGCGCCTTCCGGTTTTCCGGATCGGCGACGTCACCACGAATTGCAAGGAGGTCAGGATCGCAAGATGGTGCAATCGATCGAGAAGTTGCGACAACGCGATAGTTGCGGCTGCGATATCCTTTGACGATTGCTTCGCCAAGGCCTCGCGAAGCGCCCGTAACTACAACAACCTTCTGGTCCGTGTTCATAGTACGCCTCGTCTGGGTGTGCTGTAGCTCAGCTACAAATATTTAGACGGCGTGCCCCAACGCGAGATCATGGCGGTTGCGCAGTAGCAATTCCTCGGAAAGTGAGAAATCTCCCGGACAGATCCAACTCGCGTCGAGTCTCGCCGAATGCAGTGCCTGTTGCAGGGTGCCCACTGAAAAGACTGCGCACAACCTAGCGGTTATGATGCAATAATGCAGACGGAAGTATGGGTTTCTCGAACCGGCCGCAGGACATCCGAAGAGCGCGGCTTTCCCAATACGGTCTCGGGGAATGGAGACGGCTTCGCCGAAATCGATGATTTCGTGCGCGTGTCGCGAGCGTAATCATAAAGCTCTAGAGGAAACAGAGCGCCGGGACGTTGGCGAACGACCTGTACCTGGAGCATGGCGGAGTATCGATGCCGCTCGCCGCCGGACGCCTCTAGTCTGGATCAGCGACCAGCCTCCTTGATCGCCTTTTTGCTTGAGCGAGAAGTCGCCAGCGAGCTTGAATGCTCGCTGGCGGCTTACCACAGTCAGCAGCGTTGGCTCGGGGATCACCTCGGCGATGTCAAGATTGCGATCGGGGCCGCGTGGAACCACCAATTGGCCGGGTTCGAGACGCAGCTGCGTGCCATCGAGATGGACCGACACGATGTCCGGCTCGAACGATACAAAATTGGAGATGCGGCGGACTTCGGGATAGGCGTCGGGATACGACCATGCCGCCTGGCGCGCATCTCCGATGGAGTAATAGCTGCAGAGGGCCTTGTAAGGGCAGAAGGTCTGGAGCTTGACCGGAGTGAGGGCAGACTCATCGATGTCGGCACGTGGAACATACCAACGCGGTGCAAAGCCGGACTCGTAACGGACCTGCCGGCCGCTTTGTATCGGCGATGACCCGGCCCTGGTGGTTGACCACGAGGTTACGAGAGGTCTGGCGGATGTCGATGCGGTGATAGGGATCGGCGGCATGGCCCACGACGCGTTCGTCTTCCTCGTAGAAGGCATCCATGGCCCGCCAGGCAAAGGCGATCAGACCCTGCAAATCGCCCGCATGGGCGGGCAGGTCGGTGTGCCGCCATGCTCCTCGCGCCGCGATGTGTTGCTCGTCGACCCGAACGCTGTACCAGGACGTCGGCCCAAGATCGGCGTGTTGAGTGATGTGCTCGGTGCGTTCCAGCACATGTGGGGAAACATCGGCCTCCGGGAAATAGGCGACTGGATAACGGCCCGGTTCGAAAAGCAGGAGCGCTCGTTCGCTCTCGGCGATCCAGCTTCCCCCAAAGCGCACGCGGAGGCGGCGGCGTAATGGTTCGACGTACAGGAGACGCTTGGGCAGCGGCTCGGGGACGAGAAAGCGGCCGATTGCTCCCGTTGAAAGCGGGCCTTGTTGCCAGGACAGTCCCAACTGATCTCTCCCTGCAGCACGCCGTCGATGGCGGATCTGTTCCGGCCCGTGCTTGGCTTCGCCGGCGCGATCCGATGGTCATATTTCGCCCGCGGCCCGGCCTTGGTTACAGGTCATCCCACCAATTTTGCGGTGTGATGACGCCAGCCGAGATGATTCAACCAACCGTAAAGCCGTCATCGATCGGAACAGTGAACTGGAAGACGGCGCCGCGCGGTTCGTTTGCAGTCGCCCAGAGCCTGCCGCCATGCGCCACGATGATCGAGCGGCATATCGACAGTCCGACACCCAGGCCGCCCGACTTGGTCGTGTAGAAGGGTTCGAACAGCCGCGCGAGGCCCTCCGCAGACAAGCCCGGTCCCGAATCGGTGATCGATACGCGTATGCTTTCGGCATCTGCTCTCGCGGTCTGGATCAACAGCTCGCGCTTGCCCTCCGTTGTCTCGCTCATCGCCTCGATGGCGTTCAGGATCAGGTTCAGCGTGACCTGCTGCAGCTCGACGCGATCCCCGATGACCTTGGGCAGACGATCGGCGAATACCGTCCGGATCGCGACATCGTTCCGTGCCGCCTCAGCCTGCGTGAGTTCGATGACTTGGCCGATGACGTTGTTGATCGCCAGGGAATCCCGTTTGGGCGGTGATTTCTTGACGAGATCCCGGATTCGCTCAATGACCTCGCTAGAGCGGATGCCGTTCTCGATGGCGCGTGTCAGCGCCCTGCGCGTCTGCTCCAGCGCCGGCGGTTGGTGATCGAGCCAGCTCAAGGCCGCTTGCGCGCTGGCGATGACGGCGGTGTTCGGCTGATTGACCTCGTGGGCGATCGACGCTGTCAGCTGTCCCATCACCGCCACGCGGTTGGCGTGGGCCAGCTCCATCTGAGCCTCGCGGTAACGCTGCTCGCGCTCCTGAAGCTCCCGGTACAGACGAGCGTTGTCGAGCGACGTCGCGGCCTCGGACGCGATAAATTTGAGAAGGGCGACCTTTGCGGGCGTAAATACACCCTTCGCAAGATTGTTCTCGAGATACAGCAGAGCGACCAGGCTGCCTTGCTTCGTGAGCGGAATGATCAGAACCGACCGTGCGCTCTCGAGCTGAAGGTACGGGTCCCCTCTGAAGGTTCCACTTTCCGCGGCATCGTCGAGAATAACGCTCCCTTGCGTGCGAGCCGCGTACAGGACGAGCGACTCCGGGATTTCCGTCTGGGAGATCGGGCGATCGCACAGATCGACATTGATCGAAGCTCCCCGGGTCGTCGCCTCCGCTCGAATTCGCAGCGCTGCGTTCCGCTGCAAAATCAGCAATCCTCGTTCCGCACCGGCGTGCTCGATGGTCGTGCGCATCAGAATGTTGATCAGCTTATCGAGGACGATCTCTCCGGACACGGCCTCTGAGACCTTCAGCGCCGCCACAAGGTCCAGATGTTCTATCGGTGCACCGATCGTGTCAGTTGCAATGGCCACGGGTGCGTTCTCCGCAAGGTGCGGATACATCTCATCGATCTGGCGTACCTTGCCCTCTGCTCCCCACTGGGAATAGGCGTCGCGCGCATTCCGACGATATATGTCGGCGAACGCGCCATAATCGCGAGCCGCATAGAAGTTCGCAGCCAGTTCGTAGGCGAGACCCTCATCGGCAATGAGTCCGTTTGCGCGGGCCGAGCGAACTGCGTGTTCGTAAAGGCGCATTGCATTGGAGTCGCGGCCCTCCAGCCGGGCGATCTCGGCACCGACCAGCGCCGCGCAATGCGCGAAATTGTCCGGGCAATTCTCCGCCCAGGCCTGGAGTTGCCGATGATGCCCGACAATCGTGTCGATGTGCCCCTGCTGGGCGGCGATCGCTTCCGGCAGTGCAGCCAGAGAAAGCGCACTATAGAAGTGATACGAAGCTGCCTCCGCCGGAGTGAGCGGCGTCCATCGCCGCCGTTGCAGCTTCGACAGGATGCCGACCGCCGTTGCGTAGTCGCCGGCAAGAAAGCGCGCCCGGAGCTTTAGGATCCAGTAAATGCACTCAGCGCGCCACAAATTCGGATTGGCGGCGAAGTGCTGTTCGATCCGAAGCTCGTCGAACTGCTCGTCGTCGAAGGAGCCGAATGTTGGGGTCAACCCGCGGAGCGTCCGGAACAGCCCGCGTTGCGCGGCGATGATGTCCTCGATGAACCCGAACCTCATCTTCCGGACGAAGGCGAGGCCAGTCTCGGCCTCGCTCAGAATCTCGACGAGTGGATCGCCTCCCTGGAAAAGATTGCCGTTCAGATTGCTGCAGCTGTAGGCCGCATAGGTAAGATCGCCGCTCCTGTGCGCGCTTTCGAAAGCGCGGCGAAGGAGATCGCGCGCGATCCTGAAGTGTCTGGTCCACGGCACGACGTGTGCGCCGAAAATCAGATAGGTCGCAGCCTGGAAGCGGCTTATTCCGCGCTGCTCGACCAATTCATAACCGAGCTCTCCGAAGCGAAAGCCGGATCTGTAGTCGCCGAATTGCAGGCCGGCCACCATTCCGAGCTGTACATAAGCAACGCACGACCCGTCGCTGTGGCCCCACTCGAGCCCAAGATTGACGGCCCTGCAGATCGTGAGGGAAAGCAGGTTCATATCCGTGAAGAGGGCGGGCGGCAGCAGCTTTGTCAGAACATCCATCGTCGCTAGGGAGGCAGGGTCGCTCATCAAGGGCAGCTTGACGAGGTCTTCGATGCTGCGCTCCCCAATGCCCGTCCAGATCAGATCGTACTCCCGACGCGCCTCCGCATCAGTCGGATTGGGAGACCAGTGCACGCCTAGCTGCCGCAGGTACCCCAGGCCGACGTCGACGGCGCGGCTGGATTGACCGAGCGTTGTATAGACATCCATGCGCAGGCATGCGACGGCGGCCTGTTCGAGCGGGTTGGTCGCGCGCGTCGCCAGTGCAGTCAGGCGATCGTCGGCGACAGCCGGTTCGCCGGTCAGGAACTCGCATGCGGCCCGATTGATTTCCAATGCGAAGGCAAGCTCGTGCCGCCGCACCCAGCAATCGGCGGTCAGGAGCTCGCTTCCGGTGGAGAGATAGGCAAGTGCCGAGCTATAGGCCGAGGATGCCTTGGCGCGCTGGCCGGCAATCAAGTTGAGCTCGGCGAGTTGCTCGCGCTCGTCCGGCGAGCCGACGAGGGACAGGCCGCGGTTGAGCTGATTGACGATATCGAAGATCGCCAACTCGCGCTGCTCCGGCGGTGTGCCTGCCACCAGGAGCCGACCGAGTCGCAAGTGCGACGCAGGCCTCTCGGATTCGGGAATAAGTGCGTAGGCGGCTTCCTGGACCCGGTCGTGCACGAACCTGCAGTGCCGGTCCTGACGCTCGACCAGCTCAAGACGCACCGCGTCGACGAGATCCAGATCGACCTGCTGTTCCGATGTGCCGAGCATCAATGACAGCGTTGCGATCTCGGCGCCGCTGCCGAGGCATGCAAGCGTCTGCAAAGCCGTCCGCGTTTCTTCCGGCAGGCGGCTCAGCTTGCGGACCATCAAGTCAACGACGTTTTCGGTATAGCTTTTGGCATGGATGCGCTCAAGGTCCCACCGCCAGTGGCCTGCCTCATGATCGAAGGCCAGCAAGCTTTCCTCCGAGAGTGCGTGCAGGAACTGGATCAGGAAGAACGGATTGCCGTCGGTCTTCTCATGTATCAGCTGCGCCAATGGCGCGGCGCGGGCCGGCTCGGAGCGAAGCGCATCCACGATGAAATGCTCGACGTCGGCGCGAATGAGGGGTGCCAGGCTGAGCGTCCGGACGCGCGCGCCCGAATCGTGAATTGCGGCGAGCTTGCGCCTCAGCGGATGGTTGGCATCGATCTCATTGCTGCGATAAGCGCCGATCAGCAGGAGATGTTGCAAGTCTGATCGGGTCAGCAACTCTTCGAGCAGATCGAGCGTCGCAGCATCCAGCCACTGCAGATCGTCGAGGAACAGCACAAGCGGCCGGTCCGGTTGCGCGAAGACGCCGATGAAGCGCTGCAGGACCAGTTGAAATCGTCGCAGGGCGTCTTGCGGTGAAGCATCCGGGACCGGCGGCTGATCGCCGATGATCAGTTTCAATTCGGGAACCAGATCGACCATGAGCTGGCCGTTGGGCGTCAATGCTCCGCAGATCGCGTCGCGCCACGATGCGAGTTCGGCGTCATTCTTGGCGAGGAGGCGACGGACGATGTTTTGAAAGGCCTGTGTCAGCGTCGCATAAGGGATGTCGCGCTTGTACTGATCGAACTTGCCCGAGGCCAAAAGGCCACCGCGCGAGACCAGGGCTCTATGCAATTCGTGGACTACGGCCGACTTACCGATACCCGCATAGCCCGAGATCAAGACGAGCTCGGGCGTGCCGCTCCGGGTGACGCGATCGAACGAGGTGAGCAACGCCTCGATCTCGTGCTCCCTGCCGTAGAGCCGTTCGGGAATCAGCAGGCGGTCCGGTATATCGGCTTGGGCCAGAACGAAATCATCGATCCGCCCCTGCGCTTCCCATTCGGCGAGTGACCGTTCGAGGTCGCTCTTGAGGCCGGCTGCGGTCTGGTAGCGGTCGTCGGCAGTCTTGGCGAGAAGCTTCATGATGATCGCCGACACGGCGCGAGGCACGCCATCGATCCGTTCGGCAGGCGGAACGGCACGTCTCGCGATGTGGCTGTGCACCCATTCCATCGGATTGGCCGCGGTAAACGGCAGTACGCCCGTCAGCATCCGGTAGAACGTCACGCCAAGTGCGTACAGATCGCTGCGGGAATCGACGGACCGGTTCATGCGGCCGGTCTGCTCGGGCGCCATGTAGGCCAGCGTGCCCGCCATGGTCTCCGGTGGTTCGAGCTGCTGTCGCTCGCGCGGCAGGCGAGATGCAAGGCCAAATCCGGTGATCCTGACCTCGTCTGCCCCGCTCACCAGAAGATTGGCCGGCTTCAAATCCTTGTGGACCAGGCCCTGCCGATGCAGCTGGTCGACGGCGGTGGTGATGCCGAGAGCCAATCGCAAGAAATGGTCCAGCTTCATCGGCGCGCCGAGCAACTGCTCGAGCGGCTCGCTGCCGGGATCTTCCAATATCAGCAGGGTTCGACCACCGTCGCGGATCAGCTCCAGCGGCCGTACGGCCCAGGTCCCATCGAGCTCGTCGCGCAAGGCGTATTCATGGGCGAGCCGGTCGAGGACCGCGGCCGGCGGATGTTCTGTAGCGGCCTTTACGATCAAGACATTGTTGACGTTGCCATCGGCGCCACGGCGCCATTCACGGCAAAAGACGCGCTCCCCGTCGTCCCACAGGAGTTCGAGACCGCCATCTCCGTGCGTGGGGATCGGCGAGGACACATTCATCTGCCGGACTCCGGAACTGACCGGCCGCCCCGTGGAGAAAGCGCGCCAACCGTCCAATCGCCCCGTCATCACCCTAATCCCCGAAAAGGTCCCCCACAACGGCACTCATCAGAACGAACCTGCCCGCTTCACGCTGCTCCTCTGGCCTCCATTATTCGAAGATCTCGCCACAAAGGTTACAGGCAGATTTGCATTTGATCGCGAACTCTGGCTGTCGGGAACTCTCCCGTGAGCTGCAGATTCCTTGGGCTGGCGGGCCTTTTTGGCTCGCGCTGTAACCAAGCCGCGCCCGTCCACGAATGGCTTGCCCAGACCGCCCCCGATCCCGCCTACGGCATCGCATGCGCAGACCGATCAAGCTGGGAATGATCCTGTTTCTGCTGACCATCGGAACCGTCATGGTCGGGTCCATCCTTGTCCTATTCGAGGTCGTGAGGTCCCTAGAGAGGCGACGCCTTAAAAGGTAATCCGTCTCGCTCATGGCGCCGCCAACGTCAAACGCCGAACGAACGCGTGATCTGTTTCGCCATGACGATAACCGCGTCAGTATACTTGCCATTTGATACTTGATGATCGCACAGCGTCAGAAAAAGCAGCGCGAAAGCAACAATCATGCAACCTTTGAGCATAACGGTCTCTCCCATGAAGAGACTGCCAACCGAGCAGGTCCAGACAATAGTTAGCGAAACGGGTGTCGCCGCCGCGACGATTGCAATGGTCTCAACGTGGGCGACGATCCATTAAAATTCCATAAAGCAGAGCTAGAAAGACAATCGCCCCTGATCTTCGGACCAATCAATAATCTCGAAGAACATGCCTCGCCGAAGCATTTCCGTCTCTAGATTGGCGGCATGCTCCTGCCAATCAGATGTTTCGTGAACTTGGAAGCGAGGTTTCTCTCCGGCAGCCCTCTGAGCATCGTCCGACGCGAGAGCGCCACGAACACTCTCATACATCATGGTGATACTGTCGTTCGTGAAAGCTCGATAGTCCATCGGTCCAATCAACAGAAAGACCGTCGCCGAGTTGGGATCAGCGACGGCTCCTGTGTGAGTTCGTTGATAACGACTATGCGCTAGACAGGATAAATGATGGACGTTGGGGGTTAATGGGCCGTTTCCTGCCAATCTATGGCAGGCAAATTGTCGGAGAGCGGGCCCCGGTGCACGCTCGCTGCCCCGCCCTGTGCTGAGGCCTAAGCTCCGCGCCAGACGTGCAACACGCCTTCGCGAAAGCCGCCGACGAACTGCTCAGATACGTCCGATGGCGAAAAGTACGTGCCGTCCCTGCCGAAGTTGGCTTGCATGAACTCCAACATCTGAGTTCGCATGTCGGGCCCAGTGTAGAGACTAAGCGAGTTCATCTTCGCGCTGGTCGCCGGCCCGATGCCGAGAAATTTGCCGACGGGCAGCGCCTCGGCGGCCGCCGGTCCCACGGCCGCTTGAACGACTTAAGCCAAGCTGCTGTCCGGCCCTTTGAAAGGATCGTGGCGCGCTTCTTTTGTGAACGAGACGACTAATAGTTCGAGCTTCGATTGCTCTTCCTTCAAACGCCTTTCGACAAACTGGCGCTCGAACTCTGTCAGGCTAGTCCGCAATAAGTGTCGATAGCGTCGAATGTTGTTGCGGTGTGCACGCGCCAACTGGTCGTCAATCATCATCGTCTTCCTTTGACGGCTACTATCACATTCCTTTTTGCTTCACGGGTGAGGTGACCCCGAGGCAACATTCCAAAGACGTTGCTGGCGCGGAGTATCTTCGCTCTCAACGCCGGCATTCCCATCGGCCGGGTCTTTAAATCCTGGCCCTTTAATTCTGGAAATCCCGGCCCTTTAATTCTGGCGAACTTAGATGACAGAAACAAGAAAAGTTTGAGGGGACGATCTGCGAAGGCGAATTGCACGTTTGGATTGTGGGTAGCCGACCTCCGCTCGAACGTCCCATCATGTTCCTAAGTTGATCGACTGACCACGCATGCTCAGATAGGGCGGCGGCGATCCGAGTGTCCTAAGAGAATTTGGAAGTGTCTTGTCTGATTTGTGTGCGGTCCCGGACAGACAGGGAACGGGAACAGGAGTTTAGTTTTATTGGGGCGTAAGAGTGAGGGCCGTACGATGGTGCGACGGCGGGTCAAGCACACGACCACTTTTGAGGAGCGACTAGCGGAAGAGGCCCGGCGATTTACGGAAGCGGCCGAAGAGCAACCTCCTGGCAGTACGGCCCGCGAGTTGCTTTTGCGCCGAGCGCGACAAGCCGAAACGGCCTCACACATGCACTAATGGCTACCGTCGCCGGGATTTGCAGCCGCCGAAGTGATAATTTTATCATCCTAGGGTCTGTTAAAGTTTTTCGCTGGGGGCGATGCGAGACTACAGCGCATATGTCATGGGACCCGATGGTCACATAAAGGACCGCATCGAGTTTTGGTCTAAAGACGATGAAGCAGCCAAAAAGCATGCCGAGCAGTACGTGGACGACCACGACATAGAGGTATGGCACCAAGATAGAAAGATCGCAGAAATTAAAAGCAGGCAGTAAGTCCGTCTCTGAGGAGGCGGGCAAGTTTTGTCGCCGGGCAGAGATCAGAGTCGCAGCAAGGCTGGCCTAGATTAGAATAGCCGACTGGTCCACCAGTGTTTGATAGCACTCACAGGACATTCTCTCTAAAGCGGATCGATCCAGAATCGTAATTTGCCCGCGCGTGTAGCTAATGGCCCCCGTAGCCTGTATCTTGCTCGCAACTTCTGTGACCGAGGTACGGCGAACTCCAAGCATCTCGGCAAGAAATTCGTGGGTCAGCATCACGGTATTGCTTTCGGCGCGATCTGCAGATTGCAACAACCAGCGGCAGAACCTCGCCTCGACGGCATGTAGGGCATTACAGGCCGCGGTGATCCGCGCCTGAGACAGAAGCACTTCATTATACTGGATACACATATTTCGGACCGCCTCGCTTTGAGCCGCGGCTTTTCTGAATTGTGAAGCAGGAAGTTTGCTCACCATCATCGGGAGCTGAACGACAACCCGAACGAGGGATTTATAGAGCCCCAATCCAGCCATCGCGCCGACAACCCCCTCACGTCCTACCGTCGCCGTCTCGATCGCTTTGCCGTCTCGCAGCACGGCAAGGAGCGAGAGCATTCCGCTTTGGGGGAAGTAGACCTGATCGAACTCATCACCCGGCTCAGCCAAGACTTCGGCCTGCTGCAACGAAACGGTGGTCAGATTGGGCGCCAGCAAATCGAATTGGTGGCGCGGCAGAGCAGCAAGCAACTTATTGTCCAACGGACGCCCTAAATTTTTGATGTGCACTGCGATATCCTGCCCGATCGGTCGGGCCGTTTCTCGCAGGGGGGAAGGTGGACGCCGCTCCGAAGGCGGTCCTCGCGGGAAGAATTCTATATAGTGACGAACTATACGGATTGTCCGTCCGGTACCGTGCTTTGCGCCAAATCTTGCGTTTGCAGTCGACGTGCAACGATCTGATTGTCCCGCAATGCCTATCGCTTAGATGGGGGCAAGGGGCCGGATATTGAATCGAAGAATAATTGTCCGGTCCCGGACATATATCTTCGCTGAGCCAGGAACGTTTGCTCCTGCGGCCATTTGTTTAGATGTCTTGGATAAAGGACGGGCCCATGAGTTCTGCACACGCAGCGAGGCGGCCGGTGGTCCTTATCGTCGAGGACGATCTGCTGATCCGGTTACATGCGGCTCAAATCATTGAAGATGCCGGGTTCGATGTGATCGAAGCATCGAACGCGGATGAAGCTATTTCGATTCTTGAAGC
The DNA here is from genome assembly GCF_054061875.1 of Bradyrhizobium sp. S3.7.6. NCBI lineage: Bacteria > Pseudomonadati > Pseudomonadota > Alphaproteobacteria > Hyphomicrobiales > Nitrobacteraceae > Bradyrhizobium > Bradyrhizobium sp. S3.7.6. The sequence continues at coordinate 4,094,103 of NZ_JBSSEQ010000001.1, forward strand.
CAGATCGGACATCACCATTCTGTTCACGGACATTCAAATGCCGGGCAGCATGGATGGCCTAAAACTGGCGGCTGCGGTCAGAGGGCGCTGGCCCCCGATCAAGATCGTCGCGACTTCGGGGATCGTCGACGTACGAGCAGACGACTTGCCTGAGGGCGGGCGCTTTCTTCCTAAGCCCTACGATCCCACTCAATTGATGGCGACACTTCGGGAGTTAACGGTCGGTCCGTAGGTTTCGCCGAGTGTTCTTGCTTCGCGGCTCCGTCGATGAGAGAAAGCAGGCCGAAGCCGGTATGGTCTAGAGTTGGCCCTTAGCCGAAGGTCGCTTGAACCCGTGTCATGTTGGCTTTCAGAGGCAAAGCCGAAGGCAGTCCAACATCGCCTCGCCATCGCGGGAAATCAATCGCGCTAGTCCACAAGAGCTGCATCGAGCAACGAAAAGGGGCAGCTTGGCTGACCTCAGCAGCGACACTGTCCCTCCGGCCCCTGTTCGCCCATTGTGTCGGGTATCGGACAGAGCTAGTTTAATCTCATCATCGACCCGCCTAGGCATCCATCGGTGACTGAGAGTGCTTCATGCTCCCGCCTGAACTGTCTGGCGCGACATGAACCAACAGGATCCTAATTCTGATCCGGAGCCCCGTTCCGCCCAGCATCTGCGGTCTGCGCTCGTGCATATATTCGATGATGATGCCTCCTTCCTGACAGCGACAGAACGCCGTTTAAGGTGCGCCGGTTATGCGATTGCGACCTACAATTCTTCTCAGCATCTGCTGGATTACTTGCCGCGCGAAAGTGCCCCAGGTTGCCTTCTCCTCAGCGCGCAAATGCCCGGATTGGGTGGCCTGGTACTTCAGTCTCGATTGAGCGAACTCGGCGCGACCCTGCCAATCGTCTTCGTTGCTGATTATCCCGACATACCGGCAACGGTGGCGGCGATAAAGGCGGGTGCGCTTGACTTTCTGATCAAGCCCATAACATCGAAGCAACTTCTTGAGGTCGTTGAGCGGGCGATTGCGCAGCATGACGCAGCGCGCGACTTAAAGATCAAGTCGGACGTAGCTCATGCTCGTCTCGCGGCATTGACGCCGCGCCAACGACAGGTGTTCGACCTGATCGTTAGCGGCAACACCAGCAAGCGTGCCTCCTGCGCGCTAGGTTGCACCGAACGTACTATTAAGGCTCATCGCCACATGGTCATGAAGAAAATGCAGGTCCAATCCGTCGCGCACCTAGTATCCTTTGCCGAGCGATCATTGAGCCGCTGAGGAAATCAGCGGCCGGTTATGGGGCACTTAACTGACGTATGGGGTTTTGTAGTACGGTTGGTATTCTATGCAGGAAAGCGGCGCTCGGTTCGAGCCGGCTGGGTCATCTCCGAGGGCTCGGACATTGGCCGCATCAGTTGGAAATCGTGTCCTAGATTGCACTTTTACGTCGGCTCTCCGCCATCTTTGCCGGTGTAGGATACCTGATCACCGCCCCACCCTCGGCTGTTATCGGTGACTGAGAGTGTTGCGCTCCCGCCTGATCGGTAAGCGATGTTCTCAGGCCACGCGCCAGCGTTCTTGGGTAGCGAGATAGGCCCAGGGTAGCAGTTCGTCGATCTGGCTGTTCGGGTGGTCGTTGACGATGCGGGTGATGACGTCGGCGAGATAGGCGTGGGGTTCGACGCCGATGAGCTTGCAGGTTTCGATCAGTGAGGCGATGACGGCCCAGTGTTCGCCGCCGCCGTCCGAGCCAGCGAACAGGGCGTTCTTGCGGTTGAGCGCGATTGGGCGGATAGCGCGCTCGACGACGTTGGAATCGATCTCGACGCGGCCGTCGGCAATGAAGCGCGTCAGCCCGTCCCAACGCGACAGCGCATATCGGACGGCCTCCGCGAGTTTGGTCTTCTGGCTAATCAGACCAAGCTTGGCGCGCAGCCAGGGTTCGAACTCGTCGGCGATCGGCCGGCTCTTCTCTTGGCGGACGGCGCGACGCTCGTCGGCGGTGCGGCCGCGGATCTCGGCTTCGATGACGTAGAGCCCGGCGATACGTTCGAGTGCCTCGCTGGCGATCGGTGCGGGACCGGCCGCGGCGAGTTCGTAGAAGCGCCGGCGCACATGGGACCAGCAGAACGCCAGTTCTACGTCACCGCGCTCGGCCAGGACCCGATAGCCGGCATAGCCGTCGACCTGGAGGATGCCGGCAAAACCCGCGAGGTGGACGATCGGCCGTTCGGCCTTGCGATCGGGAGCGTAGACATAGGCGACGGCGGGCGGGTCCGTGCCGCCCCAGGGCCGGTCGTCGCGGGCATAGGCCCAGAGCTGGCCGGTCTTGGTGCGGCCGCGTCCGGGATCGAGCACCGGGGCGGTGGTCTCGTCGGCAAATAGTTTTGGCGACTGCTTCAGCCTCGCGAGCAGTCGCTCATGCACCGGCCGCAACAGGAAGGCTGCCCGCCCGACCCAATCGGCCAGGGTCGAGCGATCCAGCTCGAGGCCCTGGCGGGCGTAAATTTGAGCCTGCCGATACAGCGGCAGATGGTCGGCATATTTGGCGACGAGTACCTGCGCCACGGTGGCTTCGGTCGGTAGCCCGCCCTCGATCAGCCGCGCTGGCGCCGGTGCCTGTACCATGGTCTCGCAGGCCCGGCAGGCATACTTCGGCCGCCTTACGACTAGGACCCGGAACTGGGCCGGGACGATATCCAGTCGTTCGCTCACATCCTCGCCGATCCGGTGCAGCGCCTGCTGACAGCACGGGCAGGCGTGATCGTCGAGGTCGACCAGCATCTCGACCCGCGGCAGATGCGCCGGCAACGCTCCTCTGTTCCTGCGGCGCCGTGCGGCTCGGCTCGATCGCTCGGCAGCATTGGCTGCATCGGTCGCCGCATCACTGCTCGCCTCGACCTGCTCGACCTCCTCCAGGCCGAGCAGCAACTGGTCCTCCGGCAGCGTCTCGGCCCGGCGGCCGAAGCGATGACGCTGCAACTCCTTGATGATCTGCTCGAGCCGCGCGGCGCGCGCCCGTTCGGCCAGCAGCATCGCCTTGAGCGTGCCGGGATCGTCCGGAAGCGTGTCGGCCGTCGTCGCCATGATGCGATTACACCATGCGTCGCGGCATCCCGCGAGCGCGACATGCATACTGATTCACTGTGCCGCAGTTCAACTCGCTTGGATCGGCGACGGTGTCTCGCGCGCGGCGTGGACGCGCTTCCAGTCTAGTCCTTCGAGCAAGGCTGACAGCTGCGCCGCGGTCAGGCGAATGACGCCGTCCTGCACGTTGGGCCAGCAGAACGAACCGGTCTCAAGCCGCTTGGCGAACAGGCACACACCCGTGCCGTCCCAATAGATCAGCTTTACCCGGTCGGCGCGCTTGGCGCGGAACACATACACGGCGCCGGAGAACGGATCGGCCTGGATGCTCTCACGCACCAGGGCCGCGAGCCCTTCGGCACCCTTGCGGAAGTCGACCGGCCTGGTCGCCACCATCACCCGCACCGCGCCCGTCGGACCGATCACGTGCAGGTCTTCAGCGCATGGATCACGGCCGCAATCGTCGCGGCATCCGCGCCGCGGCCGACCCGGACCGCGACGCCGTTGATCTCGAGCTCGATGATGCTGCTGTTCTCGGCGCCCTCGAGCGCCTTCCGGAGGCGTCGGCGCTGCCGCGGTGAGCGCTCCGGCGGCGTGGACGATGGGGTAACGACAGCGGGCACGAACGTCTGCGGCTCGGGAGCCACAGGGATCGCAACCGGCTGTCGCATTTGCCGGCGCCACGTAAACAGCTGTTGCGGCGACAATCCGTGCCGCCGCGCGACCTCCGATACCACGGCTCCCGGGGCCAGCGTCTCCTCGACGAACCGCGCCTTGTCGTCGGCCGAGAACTGCCGGCGTCGGCCGCTCTCCGTGATGACCTCGACCAGACGAACCGAGGTCCTGGGCTCAAGCATATGTTCAAGCTTAGACACAAGCCGATCTCCAATCAGAGATCGATCATTCCTCGCTCGACGCCTTCAATGGAAGGTGGGACCGAAACAGCGCTTACCCTGATCGTAGGGAGTGCATCACATGCCGGAATCTCATTCCGCTCGCATGATCGAGCGGTCTCGCTGCCCCAAGTGCGAGATTTGCATGATGCTGGTCGGTGTCGAGCCCAGCTTTGCTGGTCCCGATTTGCGCACGCTTGAATGTCCTAAGTGCAAACTGGTCTACAAGGCGCTGGGAGGACCAATGAAACCGAGAACAAAGCGTTGGCTCAAAAGCGAACTAGGCCGGGACGACTAAGGCCGCGTCAGTTGGTGCCTCACTGCCCATGACCTAAACTAACTCAGGTTAAGGCCAGAAAGCCTGCGCAGTTCGCGCCAAAACGGACCACTGGGAATTCTAGGGGGAGAGACCAGCTGCCCCGCCCCGGGGCAAAGGGGAGTGAAACCTCGCCGAGCGCGCGCTCAGGGTCAAACTGAGAAGAATTCAGTGCGAGTATATTTTTTTCCGCTTTGCCCTGGCCGGCTCAACCGGTCGACGCAACACAGGCATTAAATCTCTCTGCTGGCGTTTCAAATTGCAAGGTCTCACGTGGTCGTTCGTTTAGCTGACGAGCCACTTTGTTCAGATGGGCTTGCGAATGCACCGACAAGTCGGTGCCCTTTGGAAAGTACTGTCTGAGCAGGCCATTGGTATTCTCGTTCGACCCGCGCTGCCACGGGCTTTGCGGGTCGCAAAAATAGACATCGATGTTGGTCGCCATCGTAAAGCGCCGATGATCCGTCAGTTCCTTGCCCCGGTCCCAGGTCAGGGACTTATACAGCTCTTTAGGTAGCTTCTTCGCCTGCTTGATGAGCGCGTTGACTACAGTCCGGGTGTCCTTGCCTGCCACCCTGGCCAACATCACGTAACGCGTTTGACGCTCGACCAAGGTCGCGATGTAGGTGTTGTTCGGCCCGGACAACAGATCGCCCTCCCAATGGCCAGGCACAGCCCTATCTTCAACCGCAGCCGGTCGCTGACGGATTGAGACGGCATCCTTCATGTGTCCCCGTCTATCGCCATTCGGATCAACCGGCCTAGAGCGGCGCATCGAACGCCTCGATCGAAGATGACTATGCAGCTCTTTCTTGAGCACGCCACGCGCTTGGACAAACAGGCTGCGGTAGATGGTCTCGTGTGACACCTGATTACACTCGTCTTCAGGATACGTTCTCTTCAGCCAACCGGCTATCTGCTCGGGTGACCAATCTAATCTGAGCTTCCTTGCCACTGCCTGCCGAAGCCGCGGATTGGTCGCCAGCTTACAACATTTTGGACGACGGGATCGTGCCCAGGCATTCTCGTCCGCAAGTGTCGCCCGGTAGCGGTCATAGCCGCCATTGCGGCTCATTTCCCGGCTCACCGTCGATGGGGAGCGGCCAAGTAATTTGGCGATCGACCGGGCCGATTGATGTGCCGTAACGCCTCTGGAAATCACCTCGCGTTCCGCAAGCGTCAATGCCAGCCTGGAGCGACGCCGCTCCGCAGGACGAAACCCTCCATGCGGAGCAACTAGAAAATAGATCGACGATGACTGCTTACCAAAAGCTCGCCCGATCGCCTTCAGTGACTCCCCGCGCTTCCACCGGTCCCATAACTCCGTCTTTTCTGCCGCAGTGAAACCTCTATGAAATCTCCGTTCCATCCAACACTCCATCTTTTCCTCTAAGATAAAGTGTTGCGTCGATCAGTTGAGACCGCCCCTAGAACGCGGACATTCACCGTGGAGGTCGGCAAGTCTCTGCAGGGCCAAAAGGCGACATCGCAGGCTTAGCCCGATGAAAGAGGCGTGTTGTCGCTGTTGTGGCGGGTGTCTTCGCCGAGGCCGCCTCTCGGCGTTGATCCTCCACCATTGATCTATCTCAATTCACCTCCCACTCTCAGGTGCTGCTTGGTATGGGCGACCAAACCCGTATCGCGCATGTGCGACCATCACTCAATCGATGGTTTGGGCTCGCCAGTATCAGCAGGCTCACTATGCTTTCTTTGATGCCTGAGGCGGCCTCCAGCTGAGAGGGGAATGGCAGATGAAAGTTCGTGAACTTGTGCAGGCGCTTCAAGCGCTGCCCGATCAGGATGCTACGGTGGTTATTGGCGAGGGGAATAAGCCTGACGAGTGGCTTATCGTATCGGGTTTAGCGCCGCGCAGAATTTTTCGATTGGACGATGACCACGCAAAACCCGGAAGCGATATGGCGGTTGAGATAGTTTAGATCGCCAACTGCCGCCACCTGCGGCGGCCTTACTTCTGTTCGTCTTTGACTACCATCGTCAGGCTTTCAAGTTGGTGCGCCAGCCGTCGAACTACGTGAGATGCCAAGTAGCACAGTGGATCGGCGAGCAGGAATATGCGGTTCGCGTCCCAGAATTTTGTATTCGGCTGTGTATGTTTTTCACTCTTTGACGGAAATCATCGAAAGCCTCCCGATTGTTCCGGGAGCGACCGCGCCCTCAGTCATCGTCAGTTATTCGGTCGCGAGCGAACGACCTAACGATATCAGCTAAGTCCGGAAGGGCTGTCTTGGTTCTGCGAGCGCGGGAGCATCTTGAGCAGCTTTTTGATGATCCTGCGCAGATCATCGGCATATTCCTCGGCGACTTCCCGGGCCTGATCGGTACGGGACAGTTTGGACTCTTTGCCGGTCGGTTTCTCGTCTAACGGATTTTTCATATCGGCGCATTCAACGAATTTCCGCTCGACAGTATAAAACCCTTCCCGGGCTTTGTCAGTCCGATAGCGGACAAATCAAGGAACCTGGCAGGGTCGCGAACGCGGCGTTGGCGATGAGGTCCGTTTCGGATCAACAGGCCGTCCCCCTTCTTCAGTGCGGTTGCCAAGCAGCAATTCTCCGGCTTGAGCCAGCCGCGCCAGTGCGGTGACGACGTGTTGCATGTTGGTAGCCGGCGGCCCGCCTGGGGGGCGGCGGCGGCATGCCCCATCGCATCATGCTCAACTCGCGCCCGTTGTCCGTGTTGCGCACGACGGGCGCCGGATAATCCGGGAACACGCCGGGCATCGGCGCGAGATTGCCGACATAGCGGTTGACGACGCGGAACAGCGCAGCAATGGCGGCTTGATTGGTCGTGATGCTGTAGATGGGGTGATTGCGGTTGCTGCTCGAAAGGCTCAGCCTGGAAGGGAAGCCGGCGAGCCGGTGGCAGCAGGAGCGGGAACATGAAGCACTATGTCGGTCTGGATGTTTCGCTAAAGGAGACGGCTATCTGTGTTGTGGACGAGAATGGCGTCGTCATTCGCGAGGGCAAGGCACTTTCGGAACCGGAGGCTATTGTTGCCTGGCTCAACGAAAGCGGATTGCCCATTGTCAAGATCGGGATTGAGATTGGTGGTCTCGCTCGTTGGCTGTACAGCGAACTGCGTGCTGCCGGCTTACACGCAGTCTGCATCGATCCCCGAAGACTGCGTGGCGTGACTAAGACGATGCCGATTAAGACCGATCGAAACGACGCTCGCGCCATTGCACAGGTAATGCGGGTCGGCTGGTACACCGTTGTTCATATCAAGGGTGACGTGAGCCAGGAGCTACGAATGCTTCTCAACAATCGCAAGACGCTTTTGATCAAGCAGATCGATATCGAGAACGAAATTCGCGGCGTCTTACGCGATCTTCGGCTTAAAGCTATCTGGTCGTATACCTCAAGCGAGGTTTGAGCAGCAGACTAATGAACTCACAGATGGCCATCCACGACTCGCGGCGATGCTGCGCCCAATGCTTGTGGCTCGAGCCGCGCTGCGTGAACAGTACGGCGTCCTGCACAAGATGGTACTTGAAATAGTACGCCGCGAACCGACATGTCAGCGGCTCATGACGATACCGGGCGTAGGTGCACTGACGGCAATCACGTTTCTAACAACCATTGATGACCCGGATCGCTTTCAACGCTCCCGCGATGTTGGCGCGCATCTTGGCCTTACGCCACGCAAATACGCATCTGGGGAAACCGATCGGAATGGCGCTATTTCGAGGTGTGGCGATGTGATGCTCAGGACCATACTTTATCAGGCCGCGCTTGCACTTCTAACCCGCACCAAGCGTTGGTCCGCATTGAAAGCTTGGGGTGTAAGGGTGGCCAAGCGACGCGGCCTTCGCCGAGCGGTCGTAGCAGTCGCACGAAAATTAGCGATCGTGATGCATCGGATCTGGGCAGATGGAAGCGAGTTCCGATGGACCCGCGAGGAGGCGACCGCATGATCAATTAGCAATTCAGCGGATCCGCCGAAAAGGCGGGACGACGTCCTGCGAGGACGAGGTCGGGGTGACTGCGCTGCAACCTCTGTGCCTGCAGCACGCGCCTAATAGATAGCAGCTCCCGATCTTCGGACTACCATCGTGAGGCGGCTATGAACGTCGACCTCGTAGACAAGAGCGAGCCTCGCAGGCTGTCGGTAACGAGCTGAACCCTTGTGCCAGCAACCGCAATCAGACAAGAGGTTGCACATGCAGGCTACTTGTAGGACGGAGCTAGCGATAATGCTTTTTCTAGCCTGCGCATTGCCTTTCCAAACCACTTGATTGGTGCGTAGCAGGAGGGTTCGTTCTTCTGCATATTTTCAAGCATCTTGATTTTTCGACTGGTTTCTTCGTACGTCCTGCCTCGAACAACACCGGCAGTTCGAAAAGACTTTGGGCATTCCTCCTCAATCCGCTCATACCCTGACGCTTCCATACAAAGCGCGATCGCGTCCGAGATTTCCATCTGTGCCACATCGCCAGTAGACCGGTCCACACGGCTTTCCGCGTTGTCCCTGCACGTAGCGAGAGCTAGCGTTTGATCTGAATAGCAACCAGAAAGCACGGCTGCTATGAGGGCCAGAGGTAGTGTAAATCGGAAGGGCTGCATCATCGCTCGCCCGGCCACCACGTCGAGGGCGGATCGCTCGCGCTGATCTTGGTCGCCCGCAGCGCTACCAGATGGCTTCGCTTGTAGGGATAGCCCCGGACTTGCGAGCAGTCCTTACACCGCATGTACCGTTCCAGTTCATGGACCGGCGTTGCCTTCGGTCGTCGCACGATGTCGAGCGCAACCGTCTGGTTGGTGTCGCAGCCAAGGCAGCGGACTTCGAGGTAGCGGTAACCGGCATTGAGCGCATCGCCGAGCTTGGACGACGGCTGCGCTGGACCCTGGAAACCGAGCATGCGCGCGTTCCACGCCGCGACGGCGAGCCGGTCGGCCTCCTTCCGCGCTTCGGCCGCGCGTTCTGCCGCCGCCCGGACGGACGCGCCGTAAATCCTCTCGCGTGACTTGGTGCCCATACGAGACAAGATCGCCGGGCCACGCGGAACAGGCAAGCCGCTACAGATTGCGGTGGATGACGTGACGGGCACAACGAAGGGCCGCCGACCGAGGCGCCGCTACTCACTCTTAAATTCCGCGACCTTTCGCTCTTGACACCACAGCTCTACGTCGAAGCCGTCAGCCAAGGATCTGGCGCGCTTCTTGGCTTCGGTTCACGCAGGGACAGGAGAGTGCCATGGGACGACGCACACAATCCCACATTGACGACAATCTGAACGTGGAAAGAGCCCGCATCATAGCGGAGCTGGAAAATACGCAGCCAGGATCGCAGCGTGATCTTCTAGAACGCAGACTGCGCCAGCTCGAAACCGCTTCTAATATAGACGAATGGCTGACGTCGTCAGGTCTGCAACCCCCTGAGCAATAAGGCCGTATCAGGCCGACTGGGCGCGTAGGGAGCAGATGCAAGAGTACCGCGCACATATCATGGGCCTCGACGGGCATATCGAGCTTCGCATCGTTCTAATGTGCGAGGACGAAATTGGGCGGGAGCGCAACCGGCGTTCTCATCACCGAGCAAAGCACGGTGCCGTGCGGTGACGGAACCAGTGTGCACCCGGTACCAGAGCGACGCCAGAACAAAAGTCAACCCAGCGACGCTGCTGGGGTCAAAAGCGTCATTGTCTGAATACGTTTGGCAGGTCCGCTATGGGTCCAAAACTGGAAGTCGCGGGTTGCGGCCCGAGCGATTTTAGCGCTTTGTCAGTCCGGAACGAGCCAATAAAACAGGAGAACGCAATGAGGCGGGACCTTTTGGCTATAACCGGCGGGACCGTCGGTGCGACCGTTTGGGCCTTCTGGGGCAATCCGGAGAACCCGGCCCGTCTGCGTACTGTGCAAGAGATCAAGGCCAATCCCGAACAAAAACGCGTCTCCGAGCAAAGCCCTTACATGCGGAAACGAACGCTAGGCAGAGCCGCATCGGCAGGTTGCTGAGCGCGCGCAGGATCGTCTCGGTCGCGCCTAAGCCGCTCGCCGCAGCTAAAATCCAATTTTCAGTCCGGCTGCATGAATTTGATGGTGGAGACAGGCCACTTCCCAAAGTGGCCTACAATAGAAATTCGCAGTCCGTGCATATCGTCTAGCCAAACGCTCTCGACCGTCTCGGCCGTTCCGTCGGAGAGGATCACGGCCTTGCCGACAACCTCTGTCTGGGCTTGCTGGTACTCGCCGAGGATTGCGGACGCACGGTCTTTCACAGTTGGCATAGGTGACCCGGAACCAGAGTTGGGGCGGTGTTTGCATTTGAAGGTGGGCAAGTAGGGACCGGTGTACGGCAAACGGGTGTCAATGGAACCCGCGCTGACAACGGCAAAGCCGCAGGTCGCGTCATTGACGGGTCGCCGCCCGCAGCAGGCGTGAACGATCAAGCGACCGCCGCGAAGAAGACCGACGAAAGATCAGCGCCTGGGCGCTCGACATGCGCCATATTGCGCACCGCCTGTACGTCGATAGCCTGCCGCCGGATTTGCTTCACCAGTGCCGCCGGTCATCAACGATCACGCCAGCGCCAGCATCACCGCGACTGCGACCATCACGGCGACCAATCCGATAAAGATCAGGCTTCCAGAGGTTTCCATGGGCCACATCGGTCCCTCCGATGCTTTCATTCTTACGCCCCCGCTCACTACAACTCTGCGCGCCTCGCTGATCTCGGTTCTGATCTGGATCAAGCCATCGCCGCGCCGCCACATGACGGCGGGCCAGCGCGCAATGGCCTATGCCCGGATTAATCCGGAGGCGCAGCATGGCGGTGCGCGAAAGTCCAATTTTGGACTTGAAAACCCGGCTCTCGGCGAAAGACGTGGCTACGAGATTTCGACAAACCGCCTCGACCTATCCGATTTGTTGGCTCTAACATCGCCCGTGTTACAGCCACCACGTTGTTGAAAGGTCGCGAGATGCCGCGTGATCTGTTTGAGGCCACGATGCAGGGCTGGGCGCGGCTCAACCCGCAGCAGCGCGAGCGGTTCTTCCAATCGGGCCTGCGGGCGGCGCTGCGCCTTGAGCGGCAGGAATTTCGCGAATGGCTCATGCGGCGGATAGGCGAACCCCCGCTCGCCGGCCGGTCGATCCGGCCCGCTTCGCAATCTCGAAGGCCGACATTACGCTTCTCATGAGGTCGGCGCGCGAAGCACTGCTCAAATAAGCGTCCGAAATTGGAAAGTTTCCCGGCGCGCTAGAGGCGTTTCTGGACCGGTACGGGGACCGGGTCGATATCCAGCTTCCGCTATTCTGGCGCGCTAGGAACATCGCGCTCGTGCCGTCGCGTAGGCCACGCCACAATCAGCCCGAGTGTTGATCTAACGCAAGCACCTCCAAACTGGGTTCCGATACGCATAGACGCTATCTGCTCGCCTACATCGAGAGGAGGACGCAGATGAAGTGGATCATCCTGTTGTGGACGTCCTTCGTATCTGTCTTGATCGCGTTTTATGCCTATGCGTGGCGCGACATGCTCAAGACCAAGCGGGTTGTGCGACCGTACATCGACGACATTCCGTTTCGGCCTAATCGCTATCGTCAGAGCGACTGACTTAAAGCGCGCCAACCCGGGTGCGGACTGGCAACCGATGGCGGACGACACCACGTCATCGCTTCATCAGCACGCCGAGCGCGCCAGCGTCACAACGGGAGCGACGCATCGGCACAGGCCCTCCCTTGATCTAGGTCAATGTCAGCGATCCTCTGGCGCTCACGCTATGTTCAGCCGCCTGAGGCGGCTCCCGTCACCTTATCAGTGACGCAAGAAGAAGGAGGTCCGCCATGCAGCATTCAAGAAGGCGTCTTTCGATCAAGTCAGCGACAGTTGCCGGGATTGCCGCTAGCGCCCTGTTAGGCCTTTCAGGTCTCACACTCAATCCGTCCCCAGCCAATGCGGTCGTGTACTGCCAGTACACTGCATACCCGGCTGGTTGCGTTGCCCGGGCTGGCGTCGTGCTCAGTCCCCGTCCGGTGGCGCGCGCTGCAGTCCGTCATAACGCCGGTGGCAATGCAAATGGCGGCGTCAATCGCGTCGGAGTGCGGCGGTAAAGCACTTGATTGCAGCCACGAGAGAGAAAAATGCCGTTACGGTTCGTCTCGGCGCGAGGGGAGCGACCGATATCGGGTAGCGGCATCGCGGCATGAAACACACGCGGTTTGTCTCGCAGCATCGACCCGTGACGTGGGTCCCGGCTCGGCGCCAGGAACATCGCGGCTTTTGCCAAGTTTTCCGGCTACCCTCAAGCCGTGAGGGCAGCCTCAAGGCCCCGGCTCATGCTCCAAAGCCGGGGTTCCTTTTTAGACGGCAACCGCCTCCGCAATCTTTCTTCTGCCGCGCAAGCGTAGAGCTCGCACCCTGGGAAATTTCCCAAGTGTCCGGCCCAGTCGCTGGGCGCTACATCTTCCGCCCATTGGATCGCTTGGGTGGGACGTCGCGGGATGGAAGAACTGATGGCCCAGCTCGATAAGTTTCGGGCGGAGGCAGAGTATTGCGGCCGATTGGCGAGAACTGCGCCAGACAGGCAGACGCGTGCCCTATTCGGACGGCTTGCCGAACGGCTCCGGGACATGATTTAGGAAATCGAGACGACGATCGCCGCGCGAACCAAGCTGAGTGGTCGCTGGGAATAGTTCGTCCGCAATCTGCTCGCTACGGTTGTCGGAACTCACACCCGCCGGGCAGGGACAAGGCTCGATTGCCGACCGGATCGGCGCCAGGAACATCGCGGCTTTTGCCGAGTTTTCCCGACGCCCAAGCTCGTAAGGGCAAACCTCGAAGGCCCCGGCCCATTCTTAGGCAGCACCGCCTCCGCAACGCAATCTGGATAACACCCGGGTTAAATATCTTCACGACGTGCCGTTGCGCGGTCCCCCCATTTATCTCCCTCTGGGGAAGGACCCCAAAGCAATGGCAAGCTGAGCCTGATCGAGCCTATCACTAACCTGCCGATGCTCTCTTGAGCGGCTCAATGAGCGATTGCGACGAGAAGGGCTTTGTTAAAAACGCGATGCAGCCGGAGGCCACCGCAGATCTGCGAACGGCAGGGTCCTCATTGCCGGTCATGTAGATCACGGGCACGGAAATCCCTGCTTCGTTGAGACCATGTCTCAGCTCGATCCCTAACCCGTCGTTCAGGTTGATGTCGAGGATGACGCAAGCCGCCTTTTCGAAATCGGTGTGGCTCTTGAAAGCCTGCGCGAACGAAAACAGGATGGGTTCGTAGCCGTGCCGCCGGAGCAGACGCTCTACTCCCCTTAACATTCCGGGGTCGTCGTCGACCACTAAAACGAGGTTTCGATCTGGCGTCTACGGCATTTCGGACCCGTCCTGCCGAGACATTCTCGGCCGTTAAATGACGGACGACAGTCAATTTCGTCTCTCGGCGGTTGCGCCCTGGTCGGTGCTGGCGTTCGACCTTTCCTTGCTGGCGCAGTCACAGCAATCGACCGCATGCCAAGCGCCGCACCAGGTCGAGAGCCGGGCCGCGCGCTGGCTCATGCAGTGCAGGAGACGGCTAGGTAGCAACGATATTCCGCTGACCCAGGAATTCTTTGCGCAGATGCTCGGAGTGCAGCGCACGACCATCAATCTGGTCGAACGCAGCCTACAGAACGCCGGTCTCATACAGGTCGGGAGAGGTCGGCTTTCCATTTTAGACGTGAACGGCCTCCACGCGGTCGCGTGCGATTGCTACGACCGGATCGAGCGACGCTATGAGGAATTGCTGGGACCTTTAGACTAGAATGTACGCGCGCCAAAAAAATTCGGCGGCAGGGGCAGACACTCTATCTCTAAAATAGAAAGACCCCGATTAGCAAACCTGCTGCAAATGCCCAGAGGCCCAACGTGCAAGCTGAGACTATGCGAACGAGGGTACGGAAGTCCTGCGGGTTCTCGTGGGACTGATCTGTCATTGCAGCCGCATCCCCTGCGGTGGCCGCTGACCCGTTATGGTAGATGGCAATCATTAAGTGCCGCGACGGGTCCTGAAGAAGCGGCCCCAGCATTGCGGGGCTGGTGGCAATGGCCGGGGCCGTCCTTTTATGGACGGGCCAGCAGTCCCGCCATGCCTCAAGCTATATCCCTATGGCATTTCTGTCTGTCCGGCTTCCGACACACTGACTGTGCAGGGACGCCCCGTGGTGCGTGTCTGCCCCGTCGCGCATCGAATGACGCGCGTAGCCCGCAGACGCACCAGCGCGCGTCCCTGTGACGCGAGCGAGTTGCCCCGAAATTGCAACCACAGCGCAGGGCGAAATCAGGGTGCAAGCAACCATTGCATGGGCGCGCATCGCAGAATTATGCACAGCTATCGGTCGCCCGGCGGATCGCGACACAAATGACGACACTAAAGTCGCATCACATTGATTAATAAAGGTTTTTTTGCGCACATACTTCTCATGCGCAGGGGCTTTGCGGCTTATGCCGCACTTCAGTTTATGAAAGAGAAACTCGAATACCGCGTTGATGGCCTCCAGGCGCTCGCCTTCTAACAACGGCACCGCGAGTTGCTCGAAGGCGCTCTGACCAGCGATGATCAACGGGCGAAAGACGCCGGCGATGCGGCGGTCATGCGCGCTTTCGGGAAAAAACCGCTGATGATTGCGGTACTCGCTCGCTATGGCCTTAAGCGACTGACATCGCAGAAAAATTCGTGCGCAGTTTTGAAGACCAGAGGCGCGACAGGCTAATTTGACGATTGCGGGCTCGGAACCGCACTCCCAATCAATAGGTTAGCATCGTTCAGCGGTTTTCCGCCCCCGCAATTGGTTTGTCTGCGGCGAAGCTGAGCCCCTAGACTAGGCAACGAACGCAAAGGCGCCGTCAGCCTAAAACTGTAGTGCTGCGCCTGGCCACGCCGGGAGGCAGAACAGCGCTAGGTCCTCGCACCATCCCCGCGTCGATAATGGTCGCATCGAACGGCGCGGCGATGCGCTCGATGTCGTCGAAAAAGCCACCCACATTGCGCTCGCCAACTTCAGACACCGAACCGCTGCCCATCTTGGCCGGCCCGAAATCTGGGCGGATCTAGGCGCCGCGTTGGCCACAGGCGGTGCAGACAAACTTGGGCTGACATCGGGCAGCCTGACGTCGTCGGTGGTCGGCATTGGCTTTGGTGTGGTTCGAGCAGCGATAGTCGCGGCAGTAGATCAGCACGCCGCGGACGCCCATCTCGCGCATCTCGCCGAAGGTGATCTTGACGGGGTAGGTCATTCTGGCATCAGAACAGAGCTGTGACGAGCTGCGCGCCAATCCTATTCCCGGCGGTCTTGGCGCGGATGTCGAAGACTTTGGTCACAGTGTAATTTTGGAAGGTCCGTTGTACTGCGTTCATCAGATGGACGATCGACGGCAGCGGTGCTGGGCAAGACGATGGACCTGATTTTTTGATGCAGGTTTCTTGTGCCTCTTTGAGCGCCGGATTTGCATCCATCTGTTGACCGACGAGCTTAAAGGCTTAGCGCCACTTGTCGGCGCATTTTCGAAAAGCCATTTTTGGCGGGCTCGCCGCTGGACAAGCCGTAGCTGGTTAATGCGGCTTCGCTGTATTTTTTGGCGACGGCAAGCGGCGATTGCGCCGACGCTCGGTCATCATCATCGCGAACGCGAGGAGTGCGATATCTCTTGGTCATCGTGACGAACAGGCCTTTAGCGACTCGCATCGAGTACACACGCCCACAGTTTGGGATGGCGCAAACACCATGCCCGAAGGATCGATTGACTGACGTGAATTGACCACGCGCATATCCTTCTGAACCGTCCAACCCAACGGGCGTACCGTCAGCATTCAATTAAACGAATAGGTGAGCGCCCATGCGGTCGGCGAAAGCGAAAGCTCTGTTTCCGATGCCGGGGGAGATGCCGATCCGCGCGTATTGACCGTCGTTCTGATTGGTGTCGGGTGGAGACGTGATGAAAATGCTGTCGCTGAAGCCTTCGATTTTGCATCTCAGCAGGTCAGCCGAGGCGTCGGTCGCCAGAACAGCGAGTGCAGCCAGTGCGAGCAGGATCTTGGACATGGGATTCGCCATCTGCTGATCGTAGCTTGACCATCACGTCCGCCGCCATCCACAGGGCTTGATAGGCATTCATATATATTTTCGCGGCCGGATCGTTCACCGGATCGCGATAGAAATGTAAACACGACAACCGCATACCATTGATTTAATTGTGCTTTTTGCTCTTGAATTCTTCCCTGCGCAGGGAAGGCCGGGATGTCCTGGCTACACCTGTATGCCGCTGTGCAGACTTCTCACTACAACTCCGCACAGTGGACCTCGGGTGCCAGCGGGCTCCCGGTCTTCCCTGCGCCCTCTTTCATTCGAGGGTGAGGCGATCAGGCAAAGCTCGGGCGAAATGCGCCGCGAGGATGCGAGCCCATGTCAGTCACTCAACGACGCTCTCGTGCCCCGGACGCTGCGCAGCACGAAGTGATGCGCTGCAGAGCCGGGGCCCATGCGTCAGTGTGTTGTGTCATCTGCTGGGTCCCGGCTCTGCGCCGCACCGCTACGCGCTGCGTCGCGTCCGGGACTCGAGAGGGGCGGGCGCGGCTCCTGCGCACTCCGTCATTGCGAGCGCAGCGAAGCAATCCAGAATCTTTCCGCGGCGGCAGTCTGGATTGCTTCGCTGCGCTCGCAATGACGAGGATGAAGCAGCTGTGCAGCATAACTTCACTCTCACGCGCACGCATCGCATTTTAGGCAACTGTCATAGTCTCTAACGCGCACTAACCAACACCTGACTTAAAACTGTCATAATCGCCGAATGGAACCCGCGGCTGCGTCCTTTTTACACGGCATTAAGCGCGGCTGCATTGGATGCGCGGGGAAAGTGCGTTGGGGACTGCAATGACTGCCGCGAAGAAGATGCCGGGAAAACCGGCCGCCGAAATGTTTGACGACATCCCGGTGCTTCAACGCAAATGGCGTGCCGCGTTGAAGCCGGGCGAACGGCTGCCGCGCTATGAGGACGTGATGCTTGGGAGCCTCGGACGGCTCGCCGACCACATCGCGCTGCTGAAGAACGATGGCGCGCTCGAATTGTCGCGCAGCGGGCGTTACGTGCAGAAATGGCTCGGCGAGGAGCGCTGGGATATCCCGGTCGCCGAGCTCTCGCCCGATTGCGCCACGGCGCTGTCGGAAGCTGTGGCGAGCGCGCTCGAGAACGGACGTCCGCACCAGGCCAGCGCGCATTGCGTGCGCGACGGCATGGTCCGGACCTACGATGTGCTGGCGCTGCCGACCGCCTCCCGCTGGGGCGCCACGCTGGTTGGCGCCTACATCAACGAGCGCGGCGCGCAATACAATCTCTTGGACGCGATCTTCTCGTCGACCGATGACGCCGTGGTTTCGCTGGCGACGCTGCGCGATGCCGCAGGCAAGCCGTTCGATCTCCAGATCGTGCATCACAACAAGAGCGCCGGTGCGCTGCTGAAGGTCGCGAGCGCGGGCCTGTTGTGGCGGCGGATCGGCGAGGGGAACACGCTATTGGCCGCGCCCGAAATCATGGACTTCCTGCTCAAGGTCGTCTCCGGCGGCCGCGGCGAGCAGCTCGAGATCGAAGACGACGGACCGTTACCTTCGGCTCAGTGCCACCGCCTTCGCCGATCTGGTCTCGCTGACGATCTCCGACGTCACCGCGTTGAAGCGGCGCGACGCATCGTTTCGCCTGCTGTTCGACAACAACCCGATGCCGATGTGGGTGTTCGAGGCACAGACCAAGGAATTCCTCAGCGTCAACGATGCCGCGGTCCAGCATTACGGCTACAGCCGCGCCACCTTCCTGCGGATGAAGCTGCACGAGATCTGGCCCGAGGACGAGTGGGACAGCCACGCCGAGGCGCTCGAACGCATCGGCGACACCTATCATTCCTCGCGCAACTGGCGCCATTTGTGTGCCGACGGCAGCGAGATCGAGGTGCTCACTTTCGGCCGCCGCGTCGCCTTCGACGATCGCGACGGCTATCTGGTCGCGGTGGTCGACATCACGGAGCGGCGCAAGGCCGAGGCGCGGATCGCCCACATGGCGCACCATGACGGGCTCACCGATCTGCCGAACCGCGAACATTTCCAGCAGTGCTTGAAGCAGGCGCTCGACCAGGCCGGCGGAAAACGGGTCGGCGTGCTCTATATCGATCTCGACCTGTTCAAGAACATCAATGATTCCTTCGGGCATCCGGTGGGGGATCGCCTGCTGAAGCAAGTTGCCGAACGCCTCACCACCGCGGTCCGCGGCGGCAATCTCGCGGCCCGGCTTGGCGGCGACGAGTTCGCCGTGGTTCTGGCAGCCGACGTCTCGCCGAACGAAGCCAGCGCCTGCGCGACCTTGCTGATCGACATGCTGAAGGCGCCCTACGATCTCGACGGCCAGGAGATGGTGATCGGCGCCAGCATCGGCATCGCGCTGTCGCCCGGCGACGGCACGACGTCGGAGGAGCTGATGCGCAATGCCGACATGGCGCTGTACCGGGCGAAGTCCGACGGCGGCGGCGTGCACCATTTCTTCGAGCGCGAGATGGACCTCCAGGCGCAGAAGCGCCGCGACATGGAGCTCGATCTGCGCCGCGCTTTCGCCAATGGCGAGTTCGAGCTGCACTACCAGCCGCTGGTGTCGATCGCGTCCGACCGCATCTCCGGCTTTGAATCGCTCTTGCGCTGGCGTCATCCCGACAAGGGCATGATCTCGCCGGCGGAATTCATTCCGGTCGCCGAGGACATCGGCCTCATTACCCAGCTCGGCGAGTGGGTGCTGCGCGAAGCCTGCGCAGAAGCGGTGAAATGGCCTGTCGATGTCAAGGTTGCGGTCAATCTGTCGCCGGCGCAATTCCGCAGCCGCAACCTCGTCCAGGTCGTGATCTCCGCGCTTGCGCAGTCCGGCCTGTCGCCGAAGCGGCTCGAGCTCGAGATCACCGAGTCGATCTTCCTGGCGGAGACCGATGCCAATCTTGCGATCCTGCATCAATTGCGGGAGCTCGGCGTCAGCATCTCCATGGATGATTTCGGCACCGGCTATTCCAGCCTCAGCTATCTCCGTAGCTTCCCGTTCGACAAGATCAAGATCGACCGTTCGTTTGTGAAGGATCTGGCGCAGCGGCCCGATTGCGTCGCGATCGTGCGCGCCATTTCGGGGCTTGGCCGCAGCCTCAACATCACCACGACGGCTGAAGGCGTCGAGACCGAGGATCAGCTCGACTGGCTGCGCGCCGAAGGCTGCAACGAGGTGCAAGGGTTTCTGTTCAGCGCGGCGCGGCCCGCCGCCGAGATCGCAAAGCTGCTGGCCGATTTCGGCCAGCGCGCCTCACGGGCGGCGTAACCCTTCGGGATAGCAGCCGTAGACCAGTTCCTTGAAGGCGGGCGTGATGCGACTGCGCTCGTTCTGGGTCTGCTGCATCAGGAGATAGACCATGTCGAGCTTGGGATCGACGCCGAAATAGGTGCCGCTGCCTGAGTCCCATTTCAATTCGCCGATCGATCCGGCCGGCGGCGGCTTCGCGTTACCGGGATCGGTGCGCACACCGATGCCGTAGCCATAGCCAAAGCCGTCGCCCGGGAAATAGAAATAGTCGCGTCCCACGCCGGAGCCGGGCCCGACGTGATCGGTCGTCATGGCCTTGAACACGGCGGGGCTGAGGTAACGCTTGCCCTTGAACTCGCCGCCATTGAGCAGCATCTGCGAGAAGCGCTGATAGTCGGTGATGGTCGAGAGCAGCCCGCCGCCACCGGACTCCCATTCGGGATGGTCGAGGCGGTCGCGCTCGCCGGCGAGCAGGACCGGGTCGCTCGGCAGCGGCCGCGCCATCCGGGCGCGCTCCTCCGGCGTTTTCAGCACGAATTTGGTGCTGTTCATTCCGAGCGGATCGAGAATGCGCTGCTTGAGGAATTCATACAGCGTCTGGCCCGAGATGATCTCGATGACGGCGCCGAGCACGTCGGTGGAATGGCCGTAGCGCCACAGCGTTCCGGGCTGGCGCGTGAGCGGCAGCTTGGCGATGCGGTCGGCGAATTGCCTGTTGTTGAAGGGCCCCTCGAAAATATTGGCGGCCTGGTAAACCTGCATCACCCATGGGGCGCCGATATAGTCGTAGCTGATGCCCGAGGTTTGCCGCAGCAGATCCTCGATGTTGACAGGGCGGATCGGCGGCTCGAGTTCGACCTTCGAGGTGCCCTCCGGCTCCGCGCCCACCTTGGTGTCGGCGAAGAGCGGGACGTATTTCGACAGGGGGTCGGTGAGCGCGAGCCTGCCTTCGTCGATCAGCATCATCGCGCCGAGACACGTGATCGGCTTGGTCATCGAGTGGATGGCGAAGATCGTATCCGGCGTCATGGCGAGGCCGGTCCTGGTGTCGCGCACGCCGAAGTTCTTCAGATACACCGGCTTGCCGTGCTGCTGGACCAGGATCACGGCGCCCGGCAGCCGGCCGCTTCCCAACTCGTTGTCAAAATACGCGGTGATGCGCTCAAGTCCGTCGGCCGACGGGGCAGGGATGTCGGCGGCGCGGCTGCGCCCCATCGTGCCGGCCAGCAGCGCGGCCCCGACCAGAAATTCACGACGCTTCATCCGGGCTTCCTCCCTCGCCGGGATCAAAGCCGCAAGACGCTGGAGGCGTCAACAATACATCGATTAAAAACGCGTCACGATTTCCGAAAGGAACGGCCGCGGACGGTCTTCGCTGGGCTTGGTCGGCGTGCCGATATGGACGAGGCCGGCGAGCTTTTCGTCCGGCTTGAGGCCGAGGCCGTCCAGCACGTCGCGGTCGAAGGCGAACCAGCCGGTCAGCCAGCAGGCGCCGTAGCCGAGCGCGGTCGCGGCCGTGACAATGTTCATGACGCTGGCGCCGGCCGACAATTCCTGCTCGAACGCCGGCACCTTCGGATGCGGCTTGGTGAAGCTGACGATACCGATCACCAGCGGCGCGTCGGTGAGGCGTTTGCGCTCGGTCTCGATGTTCGCCGCCGGTGCGTCCGGATTCTTGCGGGCAAAGACCTTCGCGATGACCTCGCCGGCCCGCTCGCGGGCGTCACCCTCGAAAATGATGAAGCGCCAGGGCGCGAGCTTGCCGTGGTCGGGCACGCGCGCACCGATGGTGAGGATGGTTTCGAGCTCGGCGGGGGAGGGGCCGGGCCCGGTCATCTCGCGCGGCTTGACCGAGCGACGGGTTTTCAGGAGTTCGATGGCGTCGGGCACTGCGATGTCCTCTTCGGCTGGTCGTCGGGCGTGCCATGCCGAGATAAGCATGCACGCCCGCAACCGAAAGCGAGTTTAGATCGATTTCAGCGATCAGGCCGCGTCGCGCGCCCGCCGGACATCCGGTGGGGTGGCCTCGTCGACGAGGGCGGCGAGCGCCTCCACCGTCGTCATCACCTTCTGGCCGTCGCTTCCGAGCCGGCGGACCGAGACCGACTGCGTCTCGGCCTCCTTCTTCCCGCACACGAGCAGCGCCGGAACCTTGGCCAGCGAGTGCTCGCGGACCTTGTAGTTGATCTTCTCGTTGCGCAGGTCGATCTCGGCCCGAAGCCCCGCGCGCCGGACCTGTTCCAGCACCTGCTTGGCATACTCGTCGGCCTCCGAGGTGATGGTGGTGACCACCACCTGCACCGGCGACAGCCAGAGCGGGAAGTTGCCGGCATAGTGCTCGATCAGGATGCCGATGAAGCGCTCCATCGAGCCGCAGATCGCGCGGTGCACCATCACCGGCGCCTTCTTGCCGCTGTCATGGTCGATGTAGAACGCACCGAACCGCTCCGGCAGGTTGAAGTCGACCTGCGTGGTGCCGCACTGCCAGTCGCGGCCGATGGCGTCGCGCAGCACATATTCGAACTTCGGCCCGTAGAAGGCGCCTTCGCCCGGATTGATCTCGGTCTTGATGTGATTGTTCTGCGACTGGATCTCGCGCAGCACCGTCGCCATCACGCGCTCGGCGTGATCCCACATCGCATCGGTGCCGACGCGCTTCTCGGGCCGGGTCGAGAGCTTCACCGTGAGGTCGCCGGTGAAGCCGAAATCGGCGTAGGTCGACAGAATGAGATCGTTGATCTTGAGGCACTCGTCGGCGAGCTGGTCTTCCATGCAGAAGACGTGCGCGTCGTCCTGGGTGAAGCCGCGCACGCGCATCAGGCCATGCATGGCGCCGGAGGGCTCATAGCGATGCACCACGCCGAACTCGGCGAGGCGCAACGGCAGGTCGCGATAGCTCTTCAGGCCGTGCTTGAAGATCTGCACGTGGCCGGGGCAGTTCATCGGCTTCAGCGCAAACCAGCGCTTGTCCTCGGCCTCGTCGCCGGCCGACTGCGCCGCGAACATGTTCTCGCGATACCAGCCCCAATGGCCCGAGGTCTCCCACAAGGACTTGTCGAGGATCTGCGGTGCATTGACCTCGCTGTAGTCGCCGGCGAGGCGCCGGCGCATATAGGCGATCAGCTGCTGGAAGATGGTCCAGCCCTTGGCGTGCCAGAACACGACGCCCGGACCTTCTTCCTGGAAGTGGAAGAGGTCGAGCTCGCGCCCGAGCTTGCGATGGTCGCGCTTTTCGGCTTCCTCGATCTGCTTCAGATAAGCGTCGAGGTCCTCCTGCTTCGCGAACGCCGTGCCGTAGATGCGGGTCAGCATCGGGTTGTTGCTGTCGCCGCGCCAATAGGCGCCGGCCACCTTCATCAGCTTGAAGGCGTTGCCGACCTTGCCGGTCGAGGTCATGTGCGGGCCGCGGCAGAGATCGAACCAGTCGCCCTGGTAGTAGATCTTGATCGGCTCGGTGCCGGGAATGGCGTCGACCAGCTCGACCTTGAAGGCCTCGCCCTTGTCGCGGAACACCTGCTTGGTCTTCTCGCGATCCCAGACTTCCTTGGTGAAGGGTTTGTCGCGCGCGATGATCTCGCGCATCTTCTTCTCGATCGCGGCAAAGTCTTCCGGCGTGAACGGCTCGTTGCGGAAGAAGTCGTAGTAGAAGCCGTTCTCGATCACGGGACCGATGGTGACCTGGGTGCCCGGCCACAGCGTCTGCACGGCTTCGGCGAGCACGTGGGCGCAGTCGTGGCGGATCAGCTCGAGCGCGCGCGGATCGTCGCGGTTGATCAGCTCGATCTTGGCATCGGCTTCGATGGGATCGTCGAGGTCGGCGACTACGCCGTCGAGCGCCATCGCAACCGTGCGCTTGGCCAGCGACGGCGAAATGCCCTTGGCGATCTCGAGGCCGGTGATGCTCTTGGCGTATTCGCGCCGGGCGCCGTCGGGGAAGGTGAGGGTGATCTTTTCGGGCGGGGTCACGGGTCTCAGATTGCTGAGGCTGTATTGAAAGCCGGATTCGGATTTGGGCTGGTCGGTCATGCTTTTCTCCTGAGGCTCACTCCTGCGAACGAGCGCAGGTAAGCGGGAAAGAGCGATATATCAGGCGATTCGGCCTGTGCAATCCGGCATTTCCAAGAAAGTCGCGCGCAAAAGCTTGGGCGATGCTCCAACTATTTCGCAACGCGCCCTTTAACTGGTCGCAGGCCTGCTCTACATGCACTTGCATGGAAAATCCGCCCGCCGCCGGCCGTTTCACCGCAACCGCCCTGATGCTCGGCAATCTCGTCACCGGCTGCTCGGTGCTGGCACCGGCGGGGATGCTGCCGGAATTGGCAACGGGGCTCGACGTCAGCATTCACGCGGCCGGGCTGCTGATCACCTTCGGTGCGGTCACGCTATGCATCGGCTCGCCGCTGACGGCTTGGCTCACCAGCCGCATCGACCGCAGGACGCTGCTCGCGACGACACTGGCGGTGCTGGCCCTCGGCAATCTCGGCTCGGCATTTGCCCCTGACTACACAAGTCTCCTCATCATTCGCCTGCTGATGCTGGCGGTCGGCGCGCTCTACACGCCGCAGGCTGCGGGCACGGCGGCGCTGATCGTGCCGGTGAAGCGGCGGGGCAGCACCATCGCCTACATCTTTCTCGGCTGGTCGTTAGCTGCGGCCGTCGGTCTTCCGCTGATCACTTTCATTGCCAGCCGCTACGGCTGGCGCGCGGCCTATGGCGGGATCGGCGCGCTCGGTTGCATCAGCTTCCTGTTGTTGCTGCTGCGCCTGCCGGCGGGCCTGAAGGGCACGCCTGTTGACCTGAAGACCTGGAGCGCGGTCGGCCGCAGCAGGACGATCCTGCTGCTGCTTGCGATCACGATGCTGCAAATGTCCGGGCAGTTCGTGGTGTTCACCTTCATGGGTCCGCTGCTCAAGAAGCTGACCGAGGCGAGCCCGGATGCAATCGGCATGGTGTTCGGCATCTACGGTGTTTGCGGCTTCCTCGGCGTCGTCATCGCGACCCGCATCGTCGACACCTGGGGGCCCTATCGGGCGTCGTTGCTGTTCACCTGCCTGCTGCTTGCAGGCATCACCGGCTGGGCGCTCGGCGCGGGGAGCCTGGTGTTGATGGCGCTCGCGGTCGCGATCTGGGGCCTCGGCTTTGCCTCGACCAATTCGATGCAGCAAGTGCGGCTGGTCGCGGCTGCGCCGCCGCTCGCATCGGCGACCGTCGCGCTCAACACCTCCGTCCTCTATGTCGGCCAGGCTGTCGGCTCCGCCATCGGCGGGCTGCTGTTCGCCCGCGAACTGCTGCATCCGCTTGGTTTCGTCGCGGTCGGCTTCGTCGTCCTGGCGCTGATCCTCGTGGTTCTGACCCGACCCCGGCCGGCTGCTGCCACCACGGCCTGAAGGGTGCGTTTTCCTATGCGCAAGGTGCTTGGCAAACCACGCGCGGGAGCGCTAGAAGGCGAGGCATGGGGACCA
Source organism: Bradyrhizobium sp. S3.7.6 (assembly GCF_054061875.1). NCBI lineage: Bacteria > Pseudomonadati > Pseudomonadota > Alphaproteobacteria > Hyphomicrobiales > Nitrobacteraceae > Bradyrhizobium > Bradyrhizobium sp. S3.7.6. The sequence continues at coordinate 4,119,170 of NZ_JBSSEQ010000001.1, forward strand.
AAGAGAGTTGACTGACATGAGGATGATTCTGGCGGTTGCCGCGGTGCTCTATTCAGCCTCCGCGTTTGCACAAACCGACAAGCCACCCATGGTGGGGGACAAGCCGCTGGTGCAGGTCACGCCCAAGGGCACCAAGGAAGCCGCGGCCAAGCCGGCCGCAGCGCCGAAGGGCAAGCCGCAGTCGATCGCGGCACGGCTCCAGGCCTGCCTCGACCTCGATGACGGCACCAAGGACCGCCTCAACTGCTACGACGCCGTGATCGCGCCGCAGCCGAAGCCGAAACCGGCGAAGGCCAAGGGTTACGCCGATTGCCGCTTCTTCAAGGAAGAGGACGAGCGGCTGGCCTGCTTCAACGGCTTTGCCGAGAGCATTCCGAAGCTGCCCAAGACCTGAAGATCAAGACCTGATCATCAAGACCTGAAGATCGAGAGCCTGGAAGCCGGACGGCTAGTCGCTGATCCGGCTCAGCACGGCTCTGAAGGCAACGCCCGGCACTTGCAGCGCGGTGCCTTCGAATTCCGCCGTGTCGCCGTCCTCACGGCCGGCCAGCGTCAGCGTGATCCTGTCGTGCCCGAACAGCGGCTTGAAGGACGGGTCGTCGTTGTAGCGCTGGGTCGAAATCTTGACCTTGATGCTGTCGCCTTCCCCGACGTAGGTCCCGATGAAAGCGAAGGCGGAATTGCCGCCGCGCATCTTGCCATCCGTCACATAGACGACGCCGCAGCCGGTTCCATGAACCGTGTGGAAGTCGACCTTGTACAGTCCCTGACGCACCGTCTGTCCCCGCAGAATTCAAGCTAAAACTTGGCCGGCAAATTATGATCGTTGCCAGCGGAAGCAATCCGGTGGCTCCCGGGGATGTCGGCCATCAACATCACATTTTGATCAAAGCCTGCGGCAATTGCGGGCAGCGCGGCCAAATGCCGGCGCGCGCAATATCGGCTAGCGGCTCGATGCGGCCGGATTGGTGGACGCAACGCGCGTCAGCGCCAACGACGGCGTCGCCGACATCTTCACCAGCACGTCCTTGAGCGGGTCCCGGGTCCAGGCGCGCGTCACATAATCACGATGCGTGATGCCGTCGCCGGTTTCGACGAACACCACGCTGCCGGGACGGAGTGGCCCGTCCATGTCCTCGGAGACGCTAATGCCCTTTTGCCGCAACATGCTCATCAGCTCGCGGTCGCGCCGCGCGGTGTAGCGGGTGTAGGAGCTGACGAAGAAGCCGGAGCGGTGGCTCTCGATCCAGGAGGCGAACTTGTCCATTTCGCCGTAGACGGCATCGAGCAGGACGACGCCGCGGACGCGGTCGCTGATGCCGCCGACCTCGAGGCTCCAGGCCGTCGGCAGGAAGCCGCCGCTATAGCCGACGATCACGATCGGCATGTTGGCGAAGGCGCGGGCGTTGTTGGGATCGCCGGTGAGCCGGGCCAGATGGGCCGCCGACTCTTCCATGAAGCGCTTGAGGCCGCCCGCCTGCCAGAACTTGCCGGCGCTGGAATCGGCGGCATCGACCGCCATCTGCGGCGCCAGCAGGATGGCGTTGGCGCCGGAATCGGTGACCTGCTGCGGTACGAGTTGGCGGTCGCGCACGTCGCGCTCCAGCGTTGCGCCGTTGCCGTGGAAGAACACCACGATCACGCCGGGCTTGCGCACGTCGAAATGCTCGGGCACGTGCATCAGCACGCGGCTGTCGCTGTAGGTCTCGTCCTGCCAGTAGACGCGCCCGGAATAGCTGCGGTGGCCGCGGCGATCGCCCTTGGAGATGTTGAGGAACGGCGCGTCGGAGGCGGGGTTGTTGCCGAAATAGGGGAAGGCCGACGATTTCATGCTGACGAGTGTCGTCAGGTCTTCACGTGCCGGACGCTGGTAGGGGATTTGCGGTGCGAGTGAGGCGACCTTGTACGCCGCCTGCTCCGGCTGAGGCTGCTGCTGGACGGCGCGTTTGGGCGAGAAGTCCGACATCTGCCGTTGCAGAAGACTCTCGCTCGCCGACGGGAAGCGCTCCTTGAATTGCGGGGCGGGGAAGCGATCCTCGAACGTGTCGCTGCTTGCGACCTGAGGATTGGTCTTCGCGACGATTTGGACGTTGGCCTGCGAGTTCGCCGCGAGCGCCGCCGGGTTGGGGGCCCTGCCGCATTGAACCAGCGTGAGCGACAGCGGCACCAAGGCTGAGACCAGCGCGATCCGGCGCGCACCACTGCGCGCGCCGGACAGCGTCCGATCAGCACGAATGTCAGCTCTCAATTTCGGAGCGGCCCCGACCATCCACCCATGACCCCAAGTCATGTCCACAAGCCCAGCGGCAATATTCAAGCTAATTGAGCCGACTGGCGTTTAGGCGACGTTAAGTGTCCGGATAAACTTCCCCAAATCCGGAATGCTCAAAGGGACCATGCAATCGTGTCCTGATTGTGGGGGTGCGAAACGGGATTCTCCGGTGTTTGCGGGGCTTTATTGCCCAGGATCGCGCACAAAAGGTGCCGCGATACCGATTCCACGCGCCACATTTAACCCTTGTTAACCCTGCTTGAATTGACTGGACCAGACTGCACGATGCTCCCAACGACACGTGACGCCTGAGGTTGAGGACCCCGATGACGGCATCAGATGCGGGACCCGCACCTTGGACCGGCCGGCTGACGGGCGGGCCGGGGGTCTCCGTTCTGGTCGCAACCGCCATCGTCGTTGCCGACATGATCGGGGTCGGCGTCTTCACCAGCCTCGGCTTCCAGGTCAAGGACATCCCGTCCGGCTTCTCGATCCTGTTGCTCTGGACCGTCGGCGGCATCGTCGCGCTGTGCGGGGTGTTCTCCTACAGCGAGCTCGGCGCCATGTTTCCGCGCTCGAGCGGCGAGTACAATTTCCTCGGCCGCGCCTATCATCCCGCCTTCGGCTTTCTCGCCGGCTGGGTCTCGGCGACAGTTGGCTTCGCAGCGCCTGTCGCGCTTGCGGCGATGGCGTTCGGCGAATACGCGAAATCGGTCGTTCCCGATCTGCCGCCGATCCCGCTTGCCATCGGCGTGGTGTGGCTGGTCTCGATCGTGCAATTGACCGGCGTCAGGCACTCATCGACCTTCCAGCTGATCTCGACCATCCTCAAGGTCGTGCTGATCGTCGCCTTCCTGCTCGCGGGCTTCGTCATCGGCACGCCGCAGCCGATTGCCTTCACGCCGCAGCCGGGTGATCTCGCGCATATCGTTAGCGCGCCCTTCGCGATCGGGCTCGTCTTCGTGATGTACTCGTTCTCCGGGTGGAATGCTGCGACCTACATCATCGGCGAGATGAACATGCCGCAACGCGATCTGCCGCGCGCGCTGCTCGCGGGCACGATGATCGTGCTCGTCCTGTACGTCGCGCTGAATGCGGTGTTTCTCTACTCGACGCCGGTCAGTGCGCTGGCCGGCCAGCTCGATGTTGCCAGCGTCGCCGGCAGCGCGATCTTCGGCAGCCTCGGCGGCCGGATCGTCGGTGCGATGATCTGCGTCGGCCTGATCTCCTCGATCAGCGCGATGATGTGGATCGGCCCGCGCGTGATGATGACGATGGGCGAGGACATTCCGGCCCTGCGCGTGTTCTCGAAGCGATCGGGGGGCGGCGCGCCGGCCTATGCCATCCTGTTTCAGCTTGCCGTCGCTAATCTGCTGCTGTTCACGCGCAGCTTCGAGGCGGTGCTCGACTTCATCCAGTTCGCGCTGCTGTTCTGCTCGTTCTTCACGGTCGCCGGCGTCGTCAAGCTGCGCATCACCGATCCCGACCTGCCGCGGCCCTATCGCGCCTGGGGATACCCGTTCACGCCGCTCGTTTTCCTGCTCGTGACCGCGTTCATGATGTACTACCTGTTGACCGAGCGGCCGGTGCAGTCGCTGGCGGGGATGCTGCTCATGCTCTCGGGCCTGTTGATCTATGCTGTTTTCCGCAGGCGGCCGGTCGCCGCTGGTACGTCATCACACCGCGAATAGACATGTTTCGACCCATGAGAATTGCGGCCGTCGCTCTTGCCCTGCTGGCCGCGGCCGTCTCGTCTGCACGTGCCGCCGACGTCACCTTCGATGATACCGCGCGCTTTCTCGCGGGCATGCAGCCTTCGCCGGACTCGCCGCTGGTGCCGCTCACCAAAAACCCGGGCTGGCAGCGCCACGCAAAATTCTTCGACGGCGCCTTCGCCCAGCTCGAGCAGCGGCAGCTCTCGAAGATCCGCAATTGGGCCGACGTCAATCTGGCCGCGCCCCGGCCGACCATGTTCTACTTGTTCAGCGGCCCCGACTTCCTCTACGCCGATGCGTTCTACTCCAAGGCCAGCACCTATGTGCTCGGCGCGCTGGAGCCGGTCGGCGCGGTGCCTGACCTGACGCGGCTGCCGCGCGGCTCGGTCGGTGCCGCGCTCTACAATGTCGAGCGTTCGCTCGGCTCGATCCTGAGCTTCTCCTTCTTCATCACCAAGCACATGAAGGTCGACCTGCACGCCAACCAGGTCAACGGCACGTTGCCGATCCTCTATGTCTTCCTCGCGCGCTCCGGCAAGACCATCCGCAATGTCGAGATGATCGCGCTCGACGACAAAGGCGGGGTGCATACGGGAGGCGACAATCCGGGACGGAACGCGACGCGCGGTGTCCGCATCACCTTTGCCGGAAGCGACGGCGAGGCGCGCACGCTGTACTATTTCTCGACCGATCTCTCCAATGCCAGCGCGCGCAACACGGGATTTCTGAAATTCTGCGAGACGCTCGGGCCCGGCAACAGCCTGCTCAAGAGCGCGTCCTATCTCCTGCACAAGGGCGACTTCTCCGTCGCTCGCAACTGGCTGCTGGCCAACAGCGCGACCATCATCCAGGACGATTCCGGCATTCCGCTTGCGAACTACAATGCGCAACAGTGGCGGTTCTTCCCGTTCGGCCGCTATCTCGGACCGATCGACGAATTCCCCGGCCGCCACCAGGAGCGCTACGCCGAACTGTTCACGCGCGCCCAGCCGATCGATTTCGGCGTCGGCTATCGCTGGCGGACGCATGAATCGAACTTGCTGCTGTCGGTGAGGGTGCCGGGAAGCGAGACCGCGCCGGCTGCGGAGACCACCTCGTCCGCCGAGCCGTCGCCAAAGCCGCCGCGTCCGAAGCGGCTGCGTCCGCCCGAGTCGATCCCGCCACCGCCCGGGCGCTTTTTCTGGTTTCGTTAGGTTGCCTGTTGAGGCGGGTGTCACGCGCTCCGGGCGATGACAACCAGCCGTACGAACGCGAACGCCATCTGATGATATGTCGCCAAACCCGATGCGGATCGGTTGGTGCTCGATCTCTAACGTCCAGCCTACCAGTGCACGCTCTGGCTCGGCACGATGAAGGCCGTGGTGCTCGGCGCCGTGGCAAGGCTCGTTGCCAGATACCAGCCGGAGCCGACCACGAGCGCCAGCAGCGCAATGATGGCAATCATGTCGAGGGTTCTGGGGTCGTGATGCCCTCTGGAACCAGGATGTGGACCAAGCCTGAAGTGAAGAGGGCTGATTTTCCAGCGCATTCTTGTTTCCTCCCGTAGGAGCATCACAACAACGCGAGGGGGAAGTTCCGGTTCCATTCAAGGCAGCGATGCGCGAAGCGCCGCGGCGTTCCTGGTGATATTCAGGATGCGTTGACGCCGCGCCACCTGCCATAGCGCCAGGGCAGATACCAGCGCGCGCCTTGCGGTGCGCTGAGGGGCACGTTGTCGATTCCCGATGTGCCGAAAGGATTGCAGCGAAGCAGTCGCGCGAGCGTCATCCAGCCGCCGGCCCACAGGCCGAACCGCTCGATCGCCTCGTCGCCATAGACGGAGCAGGTCGGCAGGTGCCGGCAATTGTAGCCGACCAGCGGCGAGAGCGTGTGGCGGTAGAGCCAGATCAATGCGCGGCCGAATCGGCGCGGGAGCCGGAGCGCGCCCTCGATGGGAGTGGAACAGTGCTCGCAGGTTGAATGCTTCATGGGCGCTGTGCTGCGATCGTGAGCGACGTATTGCGCGGTTCCGGCGCAGGGAACCGCAAGTTGTTGTTTCTGCGCCATATTTCCCGTGCTTTTTGGGAGCAGTGCAGCAAGTACCTGTGGACGATCTGTATTCCCCCGGATACCATTTTTATGACGACCGTGTGTAGAAACATACGCCCGTATGATGGACTCAGAGGGCGCTACCGAGGACTGTTGGGGAACCTTTGGGGCTTGGGGAAGGAACCAGATTGAGACTTCTGAACTCCCTCGATCGTCGCGGTTGGTTGTTGCTTGGGGCAGCCGCACTTGGCGCCGCACTCTTCGGAGCTGTGGCCACGACCGGCACAACGGCTCATGCCGGTGCCGCCCTCGAAGAGCGCAAGCTGCCGATGAAGTTCAACTGGGTCGCCTGCGACCCGAACTGCCGCGGCTGGGTCAGCGCGGTCGGCATCATCACCGCCGATACGCCGAGGGATTTCGAGGAGTTTTCGCGCGGACGCCAACTTGGCGGCGCGACCGTGGTGCTCGACTCCAGCGGCGGTTCCGTCAACGACGCGATCACGCTCGGCCGGCGCTTCCGCAATCTTGGACTTTCGACCACCGTCGGCATCAGCGTTCAGAACCGCAGCGGGCAGTCGGCCCGTCCGGCGGTTGCGCCCGAAGCCTATTGCGAATCCATGTGCGTGTTCCTGCTGCTGGCCGGCAAGAAGCGCTACGTGCCGGAAGCAGCTCACGTCCGGGTCCACCAGATCTGGATGGGCGATCGTGCCGACGATGCCAAGGCGGCGAGCTACAGCGCGCAGGACCTGATGATCGTGGAGCGCGACATCGGCCGGCTCGCCAAATACACGTTCGATATGGGCGGCGCCGGCGACTTGCTCTCGCTCGCGCTGAGCGTGCCGCCGTGGGAAGATCTGCACGAGCTGGATGCTGGCGAGCTGAAGCTCACCAATCTCGTCACCACCAACCTGGTGGCCGACGTGCTGCCACATGTGGACGTCGCTGCGCCCGCGGTGGCGGAACTTGCACCGAAGACCCAGGCGAGGTTCGGCGCGGAAGCGGAACCGCAGCCTGTCAAGTCGACCAAGACGGCGGAAGCCGTGGTGCCGACCGGTGCGGCGCAAAGCGCGGGCTCGCAGAAGTAGGATTTCCCTGATCGTCATGCCGGCGCGTGCGCCGGAATGACCTCGGCCAAATCAGCCCTGCGCCGCGGCCGGCTGCTTGGCTTTCGCCTCGATCTGGCCGATGGCATCGACCACGGCATCGAAGGTCAGGAGGGTCGAGGCGTGTCGCGCCTTGTAGTCGCGGACCGGCTCGAGGAATTTGATCTCTTCCCATTTGCCTTCAGGAGGCGCACCGTTCTCCTTGAGCATCTTGCGAACGGTTTCGCGTAACTCGCGGAGTTCGCTCGCGGTCGAGCCGACGACGCGACTTGCCATGATGGATGAAGAGGCTTGTCCGAGGGCACAGGCCTTCACGTCATGGGCGAAGTCGGTGACCTTGTCGCCCTCCATCTTGAGGTCGATCTTCACGGTCGAGCCGCACAATTTGGAGTGGGCGGTGGCGGTGGCGTCGGGGTCCGGCAGCCGTCCGAGGCGTGGAATATTCCCGGCCAGTTCGATGATCCGCTTGTTATAGATGTCGTTCAGCATGTGATGGAGTCCAACACTTCCGCACCGGATCGGCCTTGGCGGGCGCCGCCCACGGTCCTATATAGGGGCGGAACTGGCGGAAAAACAGTCCAGCGGTGCGGCGGCAGCGGTCCAGATCTGCGCTGCCAGCGTGATGACCCAAAGGACCTTTTTCGTCAAAACTGTTCTCTTCAGGCGTCCGGCGGCTTGCCGCCCCGTCTGCCGGTGACACTCCGGCCGCGAGGCCGTCGAACGGAGTAGACATGGACGCTACGATCAAATCCATCCGCCCGGGCAAGCCCTCCGACCGCCAGCCCGAGAGCCGCCCGGCTGAGCTTGACCCTGCCGAATTCCTCGCGGCCGCCGTCCGCGCCGACCAGCCGCGCCCCGCGCGCGCAGAGGCGGAAGCGGCGGTGAAGACGCTGCTCGCCTATATCGGCGAGAACACCGCGCGCGAAGGCTTGCTCGACACGCCGCGCCGTGTGGTCGAGGCCTTCGACGAGCTCTATCAGGGCTACCACCAGTGCCCGGCCGAGGTGCTCGACCGCACCTTCGGCGAGACGGCCGGCTATGACGACTTCGTGCTGGTGCGCGACATCGAGTTCACCTCGCAGTGCGAGCATCACATGATGCCGTTCTACGGCAAGGCGCACATCGCCTATACGCCGGTGGAACGCGTCGTCGGCCTGTCGAAGCTTGCGCGTCTGACCGACATCTTCGCCCGCAGGCTCCAGACCCAGGAGCACATGACGGCGCAGATCGCGGCGGCCATCGACGAGATCCTCAAGCCCCGCGGCGTTGCCGTGCTGATCGAGGCCGAGCATACCTGCATGTCGGTGCGAGGCGTTGCCAAGCATGGTGCCTCGACCTTCACCAGCCGCTTCACTGGCATGTTCCGCGACAATCCGGCGGAGCAAGCACGTTTCCTGTCCCTGGTGCGAGGCACGACGCGCTGACCTCGCGAAGGTCTATGTCCGCGTCATGCTCCAAGCGAGGACGCCCGTGTCCGCTCACTCCCATGAGATCGAGGAAGGCCTCGCCTTCCTGCCCAGGTTCGACGCTGCCGGCCTCGTGACCTGCGTGGCGACCGACGTTGCCACCGGTGATGTGCTCATGGTCGCGCACATGAACGACGAGGCGCTGCGCAAGACGATTGCGACCGGCGAGGCCTGGTACTTCAGCCGATCGCGCAATGCCTTGTGGCGAAAAGGTGAGACGTCGGGTCAGACCCAGCGCGTGGTCGAGATCCGCACCGATTGCGACCAGGACGCGGTCTGGATCCGTGTCGAGCAGATCGGCGCGGCCTGCCACACCGGCCGCCGGTCCTGCTTCTACCGCAAGGTCGAGGCCGAGGGCGGCGGCGCCAAGCTGGTCTTTGTCGATGCGGACAGGTTGTTCGATCCGGACGCCGTCTACAAGAAATAGCCCGTCGTCACGCCGGGTTCGGGCCGGAATGACGGCGAACGGCCAGATTAACCCCGCATTAACCATACCTGTCCCACGGTGAGACGACAGGCGCCGAATTGCCGGCGTCGCTCAACGCCGCACGGGGCGGGCACTCCATCATGTCGGTCGACAATTCCAGTGCCTCTCAGACGACGGGTCTCGATCCGTCGCGGGCACGCGTCGCCGGCGCGATCAAGCAGGTCTCCAACCGGACGGGCGTCAGCTTTCAGTACATGCTGACGACCGCCAAGATGGAATCGGATTTCGATCCGACGGCGGGAGCCACCACGTCGTCCGCCCACGGGCTCTACCAGTTCATCGACCAGACCTGGCTGGGTACGGTGAAGGAGGCGGGCACCCAGCTCGGCTATGGCAATTATTCCGACGCCATCACCAGGACGTCGTCGGGCGGCTACGCGGTCGATGATCCCGCCATGAAGCGGTCGATCATGAAGCTGCGCGACGATCCGGAAGCCGCCTCCACCATGGCCGCAGCGCTGACGCAGTCGAACAGTTTCAAGCTCACCGGACTGCTCGGCCGCAGGCCGTCTGACAGCGAACTCTACATGGCGCATTTCATGGGTCTCGGCGGCGCCGCAAAGCTGATCGCCAATGCCGAGGACAATCCGCAAGCGGTCGGCGCGCGGCTGTTTCCTAATGCGGCCTCCGCCAACCGCTCGATCTTCTACGCCAGGGACGGCCGCGCACGCAGCGTCTCCGAGGTCTATTCGGTGCTCGACGCGCGCTACGCCAGCGCGGCGAATTCGAAAACGACCCGCAGCGCAATGGCGATGTATGGCGACTCGCCATCCACGACGCAGGTCGCAAGTGCCAACGGCGTGCAGCCCACCGCGCCTGTCATCGACAACGCCGCTTATCTGCAGACCTTTCCGGAGGCGCGCGGCGTGACGCCGGTGAGTGCGACGTCGTCGTCAACGGCTGCGGACAACACGCCGATCACGCCCGCATTCCGCTCGATCTATCAGCCCGGCGATACCACGCAGCCGGTTTCGACCACGGTGCAGAAATTGTGGGGCAACAACGCCTCGCTTGCTTCGATCGCATCGGCGACGCCTGACGTGCGCCCGCCGCAACCGCTCGATCTCTTCAGCGATCGCAGCGGTACGTTCTCGAGCTGATCGTCGCGCGAATAACCCGCTCTCGTGTCCCGGACGCGTGGCAGGCGCCTTTGTTCCCTTAACAAAACGTCAATAAAACCAGCCAGTTATGGTGAACGCTTTGTTAAGCGTCGTGGTTTATTTTGTGTTGCAGGTGACAAGCCGTCACCGTTTTCGTTTGTTGTGTAAGCCGGAAGCAGCATGATTGTTCGGCAGTTCATCAATTGGATCAGGACGGCGCCCGCCGGCGAGCGGGCCGAGGCGACGCGGGCATTGGCCCGGGCCTGGCTGATCTCAGACCTTTCCCATGACGACCGTATCGCGGCCGAAGGCGCGCTCCTGATGCTGCTCGACGATCCCTCGCCGCTGGTGCGGCAGGCGATGGCCGAGGCCTTTGCGCGCAGCACGGATGCGCCGGCGTCGATCGTGCGGGCGCTGTCGGCGGACCAGCCGACCGTCGCGCTGCCCGTGCTCGAACATTCGCCGCTGCTGATCGACGCCGATCTCGTCGACATCGTCGCAACCGGCAATGACGAGGTGCAATGCGCGGTCGCCCGCCGCATCGCGTTGCCGGTGTCGGTCTGCGCCGCCATCGCCGAAGTCGGCTGCGCGGCGGCAGCCCTCGAGCTGATCGAAAATCCCCACGCCGAGCTCGCGCCGTTCTCCTGGAATCGCATCGTCGAGCGCCACGGCCATCTCGCCGCGATCCGCGAGGCGATGCTGGTGCTTGAGGATCTGCCGGCCGCGACGCGCGCCGCTCTGGTGGCCAAGCTCTCCGAGACCCTTGCACAATTCGTGGTGGCGCGGAACTGGCTGAGCGCCGATCGTGCCGAGCGCATCACGGTCGAGGCGCGCGACCGCTCGACCATGAACATCGCAGCGCGCTCGCGCGGCGAGGACATGCAGGGCCTCGTGCGCCACCTGCGCATCACGGGCCAGCTCACCGCCGGCCTCATCCTGCGCGCGCTGCTGTCGAGCAATCTCGATCTGTTCGACGCGGCACTCGCCGAACTCGCCGACCTGCCGCTGGCACGCGTCTGTGCGCTGCTGCACGACCGTGGCGGCAACAGCCTGCACGCGCTGCTCCGCCGCGCCGGACTTCCCGAGGCGACCTTCGCGGCGTTCCAGGTCGCACTCGATGCCTGCCACGAGCAAGGTTTTGTCGATACCGATGATGGCGCGGCGCGGCTGCGCCGGCGCATGGTCGAGCGCGTGCTCACCCATTGCGAGACCGACCGCGGCGCGACCGAACCGCTGATGGTCCTGCTCCGCCGCTTCGCCACGGAATCCGCGCGCGAAGAGGCAAGGTTGTTCTGCGACGAGCTCGTCGCGGATGACGCGCTCGATCCGATCTATGACGACCTGATCGCGGCGTAGCGAGACGCCGTAGGGTGGGCAAAGGCGCGTAGCGCCGTGCCCACCATTGATCCGCACGGCTTATATTAGTAGGTGGGCACGCTTCCGCCTTCGCTCTTCGAGCTACGGCGGACGAGTCGCTTTGCCCACCCTACGACACTTGCGCTCGCAATAACGAGAGGAGAGAGCGGGAGCCGCTACTCCGCCGGCACGATGCTCGGTGCCAAAATCACCTCGAGATGCTCGGGGCGGTCGCGGTTGGCGTGGGCGAGATAGTCGTCGGCGACCTTGCGCAGGCGGCGGCTGAGCTCGGCCGAGACGCTGATGCTGTCGAGCTTGGTGTTTTCATGCACGATGGCCAGGATGGCGTTGATGTGGTGCGTGAACAGCTCGGCCGGCACCTTGTCGAGATCGGGCGCGTGCTCGATGACGCGGCACAGGCTCTCCGCAACTCCCGCCGCCGCCGGATAGCCGAACGTCGCAGCGTCGCCCTTGATGTCATGCGCGGCGCGGAACAGCTCGTCGCGCCGCTCCTTGGTGAAGCCCTCATGGCGAACAGCGACGTAAGCGGCCGACAGACGATTGACCTCGGTCGTCATCCAGTCCTTGAACTCACTGGAGAGGCCCGCGAGCGCCTGCTCGGCGCGGGCGACCGGATCGTCCAGGTCCTTTTCTTCGACACGGCGCAGAACCTTGCGCAGCGGATTGGGCTGCGTGATCACTTGGTGCGTGGCGAAGGCCGTGACCTCGATGTCCTTTGCGCCGTTGTTCGCCATGATGTCTGCCCCGATCGAAACGTTGCGCTAGATGGAGGAACGAGCCTTGTCGAGCAGCGAGGGTTGCTGGAGCACCTCGTGCTTTTCGCCGACGCGGCGCTCGGGGCCCATATAGGCGGAGTTGGTGTTGCGGCGTCGGTCCGGACCGAAATAGGTCTTGGTCTTGATGAAGGGCCGGGGATTGGCGACGACGTTGAGGATGCGCTGGTAGAGGCCCTTGGCGGAGATCGGCTTGGCCAGGAATTCGGTGACGCCGGCATCGCGCGCGACCGTGACGCGGCGTTTCTCGGAATGACCGGTCAGCATGATGATCGGCGCGTAGGGATTGCCCTTGGATTCCGGCTGCCGGATCATCTGCGCGAGCTCGAGCCCGTCGAAGATCGGCATCGCCCAGTCGGTGATGACGATGTCGGGCACGTAATGGCTGTACATTTCCAGCGCGGTGGCGCCGTCCTCGGCCTCATAAACCTCGCGCGCGCCGAAGGAGTGCAGCAGCGTCCGCAGGATGCGGCGCATGTGCGGATTGTCGTCGCAGACGAGGAAGCGCAGCTTGTTGAAATCGATGCGGAACATGACGCCTGGGCCGGAGCGGTCAACTTTCGTTAACCATATCGCGGCGGGGGTTAAGGAAGGGTTGCTGCCGGCATTTCGCGGAGTACGTGACGAGGGAAGGGGTTAATATCGTAATTCTGCCATTTTTTATTGTAAAACGATAAAAATATACAATTAAATGGGAGCTAGTCCGATGAGCGTCGTCGCGTTTCCTTTTCCTGCGCCGGTCGAGCCGCGGTTGCGGCGCATCGGACGGATCGTGGCCGTCGGCGCGCTCCTGTGCGTCGCCGGCGCTGTGCTTGCGGTGCCGCTGCTCTGGTCGAGCGACGAGATGCTCCGGCACTGGATCGCGACCCAGTCCCCGCTGGGGGCGCGGCCCTTCACGCTCAATTTCAGTACGCGCCTCGCCGGCGCCCTGATCAGCCTGATCGGACTTGCGCCTGTTCTCTACGCCTTGTTGCAGCTCTCGATGTTGTTCTCCCGCTTCGCGCGCGGCGAGGTCTTCGTGACCGACAACGCCTGGCGTATCCGCCGGATGGGCCTCGCGCTGATCGCCAACGCGCTGATGTCGCCGCTGGTGCAGATGCTCACCACGATCAACCTGACGCGGGCCAACCAGCCGGGCCAGCTCGTGGTCATGTTCGGCATCGAGCAGTCGCATGTGCTGTCGGTGCTGAGTGGCCTCGCGCTCGTCGCCTTCGCGACCGTGATGGCCGATGCCGTTCGCATGTGGCACGAGAACAGTGAGATCATCTGACCATGCCGATCATCGTCAACCTCGACGTCATGCTCGCCAGGCGCAAGATCAGGTCGCGCGAGCTTGCCGCGCGCATCGAGCTCACGGAGGCGAACGTCTCCCTGCTGAAGTCGGGCAAGGTGCGCGGCATCCGCTTCGACACGCTCGAGCGGATCTGCGCCGTGCTCGACTGCCAGCCCGGCGATATCCTGGAATATGTCCCTGACAGCGCGGACGACGCGCTGGAGCCGCGCGGGGCCGGCCGGAAATCGGCCTAGCCAATCCTTCAAGTCCAGATTGGAGATGCCTGCGATGAACCGCCTGGCGCGTGTTCTTGCGAGCGCGGCTGCGCTCATGCCTGCCGGTTGCAGCTCGGTGCCGCTGACATCGATCCCGCCGCTTGCCCGCATCGATGCCAGGACGACGGATCTGTCGATGCTGCGCGTCGCCGTGCAGTTGCCTGACGCGCTGCGGCCACGTTCGGGCGGCGTCAAGCTCGACGTCGTCACCAAAGTGGCCGGCGAGGCCGAGACCAAGACGAGCTTCGCCATGATGGAGATGAGCGACGCGCGAGATCGCGCCGGCCTGCCTGCGCCGCCGCTGGGCTCCTCGACCTACGCCTATCGCTTGTCGCCGGGCGATGCTGCACGCTTCGAAGCGCTGCGTGCGTCGATGGTCGAGCAGGGGAAGCAAGGCAAACGCGGGTCGATGGGGCTCGGCGTGGCAGCCAAGGAATTCTGTCGTGCGAACGCGGCGCCGCAGGGATCGCTGCTTGTCACGATCTATCTGATGACGTCGGAGACGAAGAGCTTCGAGCTTCGTTCCCGTCGTCAGGGATTTCGATCTGCTCGGTGATCCCGCCATGGCGGGCGGCCTGGAATCGATTCAGCCTTGCGGCCAGTGATCCGCGCCGGCGCTCAATAGCCGAACTGCTCGCGCAGGATGCGCTCTTCCAGGCTGTGGCCGGGATCGAACAGCATGCGCATCGAGATGGTCTTGTCGGACAGCACCTCGACGCGGCGGACGTCGCGCACCTCGTCATGGTCGGCCACCGCCGCCACCGGCCGCTTGTCGCCCTCCAGCACCTCGATCACGACGTAAGCCGTATTGGGCAGGAGCGCGCCGCGCCAGCGGCGCGGGCGGAAGGCGCTGATCGGCGTCAGCGCCAGCAGCGCGGCGTTGATCGGCAGGATCGGTCCCTGCGCGGACAGATTGTAGGCGGTGGAGCCGGCGGGCGTCGCCACCATGATGCCGTCGGCGATCAGCTCAGCCATGCGCTCGCGCTCGTCGATCAGGATACGCAGGCGCGCGGCCTGGTAGGTCTGCCGGAACAGGGCGACCTCGTTGATGGCGTGATGCAGGTGGACGCGGTCGTTCACGTCGGTCGCGCGCATCAGGAGCGGGTTGATCTCGGATTCCTGCGCCGCCTCGAGACGGTCGCGAAGGTCGACCGTCGAGTACTCGTTCATCAGGAAGCCGACGGTGCCGCGGTGCATGCCATAGATCGGTTTGCCCGAGTGCATGTTCTGGTGCAGCGTCTGGAGCATCAGTCCGTCGCCGCCGAGCGCGACCACGACATCGGCGTCGTTCGGGTCGCAATTGCCATAGTCCCGAGTGAGCTGGCCGAAGGCGGTTTGCGCCTCGCTGCTTGGGCTCGCGACAAAGGCGATCCGGTTGTATCGCGCTGGCTTGGTCATGGCTTCCGGGCAGGGCCGCTGGCTGGAGAAAGTTCCGCCGGGCTCGTCTATACGACCTGGGCCTGCATTGTCGAGAAGGACCGCTGTTCAAGGCAAACAGCGTCCATCCCGATTCAGGGCAAATCCGGATCGATTTGTGCTCGCCCGGCTTCTTCAGGCGCCGCCGGGCCAGCTATCCCCCAAACTGTCGCAATTTCTCGCTAGCCTTGCGATGCTCGCCGGCTCTCGCAGCCGGACAAGGAGAACGATCATGGTCATGCGTTTGCCGGCGCTCCGCCGCGCGACCCTGGTACTGGCGGTGTCGACTTTCGCGCTCGCGGGATTTGCCCGCGCGGACGATCCGCCGCAGCCGCGCGCCGAGACGGCGGCCCCAGCGGGACAGAAGGGTGGTGGGCGCGGCGGCAACACGCCAGGCGCGTCACAGGGTTCATCGTCCGCCGCCGAGCCGCATCGCCTTCCGTCGGATTCGACCACCAAGCAGACGCTCGATCTGCCGGGCCGTGCACTCGACTTTACCGCGACTGCCGGCTCGATCCGCGTGTTCGACGGCAAGGGTGAGCCGCTCGCCGACATCGCCTATACGTCCTATGAGCTCGATGGTGCCGACCGCGCGACGCGCCCCGTGACGTTCCTGTTCAACGGCGGTCCCGGCGCGTCCTCGGCATGGCTCCAGTTCGGCGCTGCGGGTCCGTGGCGGCTGCCGCTCGATGGCGAAGCCCTGTCGCCGTCCGCCTCACCGGATGTGAAGCCGAACGCGGAGACGTGGCTCGACTTCACCGATCTCGTCTTCATCGATCCCGTCAGCACTGGCTACAGCCGTTTCGTTGCCAGCGGCGAGGACGCGCGCAAGTCCTTCTACTCCGTCGACGGCGACGCCAATTCGATCGCGCTCGTGATCCGCCGCTGGCTGGAGAAGCACGACCGGCTGACCTCGCCGAAATATGTCGGCGGCGAAAGCTATGGCGGCATTCGCGGGCCGAAGGTCGTGCGCCAGTTGCAGCTCCAGCACGGCGTCGGCGTCAGGGGATTGATCCTGGTGTCGCCGCTCCTGGACTTCCGCGAGTTCACCGGCACCAGCCTCCTGCAATATGTCGCGACGCTGCCGAGCTATGTCGCGGTGGCGCGCGAAGCCAAGGGAGCGGTCAAGCGCGCCGATCTCGCCGACGTCGAGGCTTACGCGCGGGGCGAGTTCCTGGCCGACCTCGTCAAGGGCGAGGCGGACAAGGAGGCCACCAATCGCCTTGCCGACAAGGTTGCTGAGCTCACCGGGATCGATCAGGCCGTGAGCCGCCGGCTCGCCGGCCGTTTCGACGTCGGTGAATTCCGCCGCGAGTTCGACCGCAAGAACGGCAAGGTCACGGGGCGCTACGACGCCTCGGTGCGAGGCTATGATCCCTATCCGGATTCGAGCAGCTCCCGGTTCGGCGATCCCTCGGGCGATGCGCTCCAGGCGCCGCTGACGAGCGCGGCGGTCGATGTTCTCACGCGCAAGCTCAACTGGCGGCCGGATGGCTCCTATGAAGTCCTCAACGGCGCCGTCGAGGGCAATTGGGATTTCGGCCGCGGCATCAACCCGCCCCAGTCGGTGTCGGAGCTGCGCCAGATCCTCGCCACCGACGGAAAGCTGAACGTGCTGGTCGCGCACGGCCTGTTCGATCTCGCCACGCCCTATTTCGGATCGAAGCGGGTGCTCGACCAGCTTCCGGCGTTCGCCACGCAGCGGGTCAAGTTCGTCGTCTATCCCGGCGGCCACATGTTCTATTCGCGCGACGGCTCGCGGCAGGCGTTTCGGAGCGAGGTCGAGGCTCTTATCCGAGAGTAGGCCGCCGCTTGCGCGGCGGATATCTCCGCGCGATCTCGCGCGCCACGACACGCTCCGGCTTGATATTGGCGCCGGCGATCCAGATGTCGCTGACCTTGCCGCGCGCGTCACGGACGCGGCGCACCGGCTCGCCGTGGCTGGAATAGCCGGCAGCCCAGGCGAGCTTGCCGGTGTCGCGGCCGGTGACCTCGATCTCGGCGGCATCCATGAACGGATTGATGAACTGCGGATTGGCGACCAGCACGCGGTTGCCCGCGGGGACGAGATCGGTTGCGCCCCAGATCGTCCACCAGCGGCCGTTCCAGTCGCGCACGCGGCGGTCGGGGGCGCCGCGAGTCCTGAACACGCGCAGGATCTGCATCGCGCCGTCCATCCAGAACGGCGCCGCGCCGTCGATGGAGTTGCTGAGGATACTGATCGCGAGCTCGCAAGCGGGGATGGAGCAGGTCCGGGAGATGTAACCCTGAAAATGGCCGCCATGGCCGAACCAGTCCCAGCCGTCGGTTTTGCCGGCGTTGATGCCAAGGCCGTAATAGGCCTCGAAACTCTGCGGGATGCGCCAGTGATGCCGGGTCATTTCGCGGCGGCTTGCGACTGAGAGCACGCTCTTCCTGGCGTTGGGCGCAAGCTGCGCGAAGAAGCGGGCCGTATCGCCGGCGGTGGCGGCGAAGCCCGTAGCGGACGCCATCGCGTGCGTCGGATTGTCGCCGGGGATCACGCAACGCTCCGCCCAAGGGCACCTTTCGCGTGTGGCCGCGCGCGAACGATGCGCCCTTGGGAAGCGGCGCATCCGGCTCAGTCTCGCGCAGGCCTGCGGGCTCGATGATCTCGCGCTTGATCCAGGCGGCGTAGGGCTCCTTCGACACGGCTTCGATGACGAGGCCGAGCAGGCCAAAGCCGTGGTTGGAGTATTTGAAGCGCGTCCCCGGCTCGATCGCGGTCGGCAGCTTCAATTCCGCGAGCAACTCCCTGGCGTTGAGATAGGGACGGTTGTCGATGAACTGCCCGGAATCGGCGCCATCGCGCGTCAGCCCCGCGCTGTGCGAGAGCACCTGCGCAATCGTCGTCTCGGCGACGCGCGGATGCAGGCCGCCGACATGTTGGCCGACCGTGTCGTCGAGCCGCAGCTTGCGCTGGTCGCGCAGCTTCATGATGCCGGCGGAGGTGAAGCTCTTCGAATGCGAGGCGATACGGCAGCGGTGGCGCGGGGTGAGTTTTTCGCCGGTGTCGAGATTGGCAAGACCAAAGGCGTGCTCGGCGACGATTTCGCCGCGATGGGCAAATGCGACGATGACGCCGGGCTGCTGGAATGTCGTCTGTTGGAATTCGATCCAGGAGCCGATGTAGTCGATCGCGGATCGCAGCCACGTATCCATTGCGCACCAATTTGCGAGGGGAGCACTTGATGCGAGAGGCTAACCGAGAAAGCGGAACGGGCACAACCCCGAGGTTGTGCCCGTTCGTTTCGTTCGAGGATGCGATGTCTCAGTAGACGAGCGTCGCGCCGGTCGGCTTGTCGAGCGCCGCGGCGAGCGAGCGATACTCGGAGCTGTCAGTGCCGGCGAGCGAGGCGATCTTGTTCAGGTGGTACTGCGCCTGTTCGCGGTTGCCCTGCTCGAGCTGCCAGAGGCCGTAATACTGCCAGGTGCGGACGTGGTTCGGATCGTCCTTCAGCGCGATCTCGTAATAGACCTTGGATGACTGGTAGTCGCCGAGCTTGCGATAGGAGTAGCCGATCAAATTGGCGACGTCGGCGACGTCGTCGCGCTCGAGCGACTTCAGCTGGCCGATCGCGCTCGTGTAGTCGTGACCGTCGTAGATCGTGGTGTAGGCGGTGCGATAGGCCGCGAGGAATTTGGGATCGCTGATGGAGGAGCTCTTCTTCTTCCCCTTCTTGGTCGAGCTGTCCGACTTCGGCGGCGGCGAGGGCTCGTCGCTGCCCGCGGCGTAGGCGCTGGTCAGCATCGGTCCGGCGGCCAACGCCATCGAGACAAGCCCCGGTACCAGAAGCATGGAAAGTTTGCGCATCTATCTTCTCCCGTATGGAACGTGGCGATCCTACACGATTGCCCAAAGACCGGAACACCCAGAGGGCAAAAACATTCCCGCTTCGCACGATCTATTCGCCCCTCCGCAGATGACAAACTTGTCATCGAGATGAACAGAAGCCTGCAAGGGACTTCAGACTGGGTTCAGCGCGCGCCGCCTAGGCTCCCACCCACGATCGAAGAGTAGGCGAGAGGGCGCCGCCTCAAGATCCTTCCAAGAGGAGACCAACCATGTTGAAGACCATTTCCGCAGCCTTGCTCGCCGCTTCCGTAATCGCAGCCCCGGCCTTCGCCGCTGAAGCCGGCAAGACCACCACGACCGCGCCGGTGATCAAGGCGGACCAGAGCCAGACCAAGGTGTCGACCACCACCGTGAAACCCGAGGCCGGCGTCAAGGCCGACACGAAGGCCGCCGACGTCAAGGCGGACGCCAAGGTGGATACCAAGTCGAAGGCGATGAACGCCAATGCCGCGGTCACGCCCGATGAGCACAAGGCCGTGCGCACGCATCGTCACCACCACAAGCATCTGTCGGCCAAGAAGTCGCTGAAGGCGCAGCCTGACGTGACCAAGCCGGCGGCCATCGACAAGCGCAGCTAACGACTGATCCGGCGCGGCGGCATCCCTGGCATTGCCCGCCGCCGCGTGCGGAATTCAGGCCCGGCCCGTCGTCTCGGCGTCAGCGCGAAAGCGCAGGCGCCGGCGGCGGGGCGGTGCGTTATTTGCGCAGCCTACGAGCAGGACCGAATTCCCTTCGTGCAACCTTGGAGCTAGAACATCCTCCGAGTCTGATCGAGCGGAGAGCGTGGCCTGTGGGGCGATTGGCGAAGCGTGCGGTGATCTTGGCGTTGGTTCTGGTCTTGCCGCTGGCGCTCGCGGCATGTTTCGGCAGCGACGGTGATCGTCCATCCCTGATGGAGGGGACCCAGGCGGGAGGGCCGCAGCCGTTTCCCGACAATTTTCGCAGTGACACGCTGGCCTTGATGCGCGCTTACCTCAACAATCCCGTCGGCGTGCGCGAGGCCACCATGGCCGATCCGGTGCTCCGCGAGATCGGCGGACGGCAGTTCTACGTCGCCTGCCTGCACTTCACGCCACGCGAGACCGACGGCAGCTACAAGGGCATGCGCGAACGGGCCGCCGTGTTCGTCAACGGGCGGGGCGACCGCATCGTCGATCGCGCCGGCGAGCTCTGCGCCGGTGCGGTTTACGCACCCTTTCCGGAACTGGAAAAGATGGCGCGGTAGCGCAAAGCCGGCCTTCATCGGCAGGTGCTAGGACAGGGGCCGCCGGAGCCGCTGGATCACAATTTTGCGAGCTTTGAACGGGGCTGGTTTGCCTTGCGACAGATCGTTACAGCCCGCCTTGCGCAGACGACGAAAACAGTCGGTGCAAGCAGGTGTGACGGAACAAAATCGCGTTGTTGCCAACCCGTCACAGTTACAGACGATCAACGTTCCGGCATCGCCGCGAAGCAACCTAATTCACGCCACGTTGTTTCCTGAGTGTCGAATTTGAAAGAACGGGGATGATCATGAAGACGATTTTGCTGGGCGCCGTCGCTCTGCTGGCGCTGGCTGCACCGGCCGCCGCGGCCGACATGCAGCCGCGCACCTATACCAAGGCGCCCGCCTATACGCCGCCGCAGGTGATCTACAACTGGACCGGTTTCTACATCGGCGGCCATGTCGGCGGCGCGTTCGCCGGTGACAGCAGCTTCCAGTCGAGCGACGCCCGCTTCCTGGGCGGCGTGCAGGGCGGCTTCGACTACCAGTTCGCGCCCAATTGGGTGGTGGGCATCGAGGCCCAGTACTCCTGGCTGCCGACCAACAACAACGGTGTCACGTTCCCGCTGGGGACGCAGGTGACGTCGAACACCGACCAGCTCGGGTCGGTGACCGGCCGCATCGGCTACACCTGGGGACCGGCGCTGGTCTATGCCAAGGGCGGTTACGCCTGGCGTAATGGCGGCCTCGGCGTCAATGTCGCCGGCGTGGCGCAGCCCTTCACCGCCACTGGCAACAACAAGGACGGCTATACTGTCGGTGCCGGCCTCGAATACATGTTCGCACCGAGCTGGTCGGCCAAGGCCGAGTACCAGTATTACAACTTTGGCAGCACGACCTTCACCTCCGGTCCGGCCGACGTCGTCGGCGTCCGGGGCCGGGAGGACGAGCATACCGTCAAGGTCGGTGTGAACTACCGCTTCGGCTGGGGCGGACCGGCGGCCTCGCGCTACTGACGCCCAACAGCGACCACGACCTGACAAGGGCCGGCTCACGTCGGCCTTTCGTTTGCCTGGCCCTTGTTTGCCTGCCTGTTGTTTGCTTTGCGTGAACCATCTGGCGCGTCATTTGCAAGCAAACGGTCTGGGGCGCGCGTTCTCACGCGCGTCATGGGACTGGCGTAAAGCAAAAATAATTTTTGCCGCCTACGGAACTCGCGCTCCGGAAGGCGTTATATGAGAATTACCGGGCTGGTGGGACGACGGACATGCGTATCTTTGTGTCGGCAGTAGTGCTCTCGTGCTTCATCTCCCTGCCGTGCGCTGCACAGACAATCCTCAAATCCGAGCCTCTGATGCTGGCACCCTATGAGGTGGCCTTCGTCAAGGACGCTTCCTGCCCATCCGGCAAGGTGCTGAAGGTAACGGGCGCGATCCGCGGGCTGCACCGTCGCAAGGCCTGCGTGGTGCTGGCGGGCGAGCAGGCCTCGCTGGCGACCGCGACCCCCTGAGAGATCCCTTCCTGAGATACCCTGGGTCTAACCTCAGGAATTCAGCGCAAGCTCCATCCTCGATTGCTGTTCGGCCTCGGCCTTGTTCCTGGCGGGGTCCTCGCCCTGGGCGGCCCGGCAGGGCTTGATCTCGTAATCATTGTCCAGGACCCGGCGCGGCCCGTGGCGCTGGTCGTCGGTGCTGACATCCACGACGAGGCCGCTTTGCTGCGCGAGCTGCCAGACGTCGGCCTCGCTGGGATAGGCCTTGCTGATTTGGGCGTCGTTGCAGAACAGGGCGTAGGGCATTCTTCCCGCTCCCGGAAAGCGCGTTAACGGCTTCACGGGGCAAGGGGTTCCGGGGCGGTCACGGGGGCGTGATCGGAGCCGCGGGCCCTGAGTCTTTAACGAGTCCTGAATCCCCAAAAAAAGAATCCCTGGGACTCATTTGCCGGAATCAGGGGATGTTTTCGGCCATGACGACCGACCTCAAGACCTGCTGCGGGCACATGCTGCTGCCACTGACGCTGGGATTGCTCAGCGCCTGTGCGGCCAATCTCTGGTTGGTTTGGTCCTGGCTGTAGGCGTCTGATCGACCGCCGGCCCTAGTTTTCGGCTGGCGGACGGAGGGAGGGGTCACGAATGGCCGCGCGGAGCCTGGTCAGGGTCGCCGCGCAATACTCCTCCCGCTCACGCTCGAACCGCTCCTGATGCTTGCGGAAATTGGCGATGCGGGCCTGCATCTCGGAGCGGAAATCGCCGCTTGTCCGTGCTGGCGGGATCATGACGGGCGGGGCGAGCGGGACTGGCGGCGGCTTGATCTCGACCGCCAATGTGTCGACCGCCACGGTCTCGACGGTGACGGTCTCCACCGGCACGTCCGGTGCAGCCGTCGGTCTCTCCGGCGGATGGAAGTCACCCTTCTTGCCGGTCACCGATTGGACGAAGGCCATTGTCTGCGCGATCAGTGCGTCGCGCTCGCTGATCCACTTCATGGTCCACCTCTGTTGGAGCTATTCCAGCAAAGCTGGCCGGCCGAATCAAGGAGGTGTTCGGCTGGGGATTGCATATTTTTCCCGCCCGCCTGACAGTGGGGAATGGACGTCAAATCAGACCAGTCGGACGAAGCGCAGGGCCTGCGGCTCGTTCGTGCGTTCTTGGCGCTGCCGCCCGACAAGCGGGCGGAGGTGATCGCGTTCGTGGAGGAATTGGCGCGGGCCCAAGGCCGGCCCGAGGCAGGCACAGAGGCATCGCCGACGTGAGCGCTATCGCTCGCGCGGGTTAATGTTGGGCTCGAACGGCGCCCCCACCACCCGGACCGGTGTTGGAGCCGTAAGGTCGATCGCCGCGCGTTCGGCGACCTGCGTTGCCGGAGCCGGCGCTGGTGCCAGCTCGAACAGCGCAACGGTGCCGGCCACGGCGACACAGCACAGCGTCACCGTCGCCAGCAGAAACATGTTTCGGTTTTTCTTCCTTGATCCGCATGGGCCGACAACGACTGACGTCGGCGACCCGTTCCGGCCGGTCATGTCCGGATCACGCCCCCAAAACAGGCAGAAGCTTACACGAGGCTTACGCCGAGCCCCCGAATAGTTATTTTTCCGTAAGACTACTCGGGGGATTTGGCATCAAATCTTAACGTCCGCCGGTTCCAATGCCCGTTGCTGGGATTATGCGTCGGCAGAAGCATTGGGGCGGCTGTGATGAGCTTTTTGAACAATCTGAAAATCGTGTGGAAGGTCGCACTGATCGTGGCGGTGATGGGATGCGCGATGCTTGCCGTCGCCGGCTTCGCCGCGCGTGAACTTTCGGCGACCGTCGACGGATTTGCCGAACTCTCCGCCGCGCAATCCTCGGCGCTCAACCTGACGCGGGCCCAGCGCCGCGCCGAGACCTATCATGCCGCGCTCTATGCGGTCTTCACCGAGGCGACGGAGGCGGGCAACGCTGGCCGTCTCAAGATCGCGAACCAGAACCGTAGCGAAATCGGCCAGTACCTCGATGCGGCCGTGCAGGACGACTCGTCGCGCGCCAGCCAGGTCAAGAGCATCGGGGACCAGCTGAAGGCCGCGTTCGCCAGCTGCGATCCGGTACTTCAGGCCGGCGCGCAGGCAAGCAGCGTGGAGGAGAATGCCAAGGCCGCCGAACGTGCGCACAAGGAGTGCGATCCGGTGCTGGACGCGGCGCTCGCACGCATCGTCCAGTTCGTGACCGAGTCCGCACAGGCGGTCAGCAACCGCAAGGAAGCCATCAACCGCGACGCCAGGTCCGCGACGTGGACCGTGATCGGCGTCAGCGCCGGCGGCCTGATCGTCGGCATCGCGATCGCGCTGTTCATCGGCCTCAATGCGATGTCCCGGCCGATCGCCCGGCTCAAGCTCGCCATGGAGGGTCTCGCCCGCAACGATCTCAAGACCGAGGTGCCCGAGAAGGACCGGAGCGACGAGATCGGCGACATGGCCAGGACCGTCGAAGTCTTCAAGACCAACGCGCTCGAGGTCGAACGTCTCAAGGCTGCGCAGCTCGAGATCGAGAAGCAGGCTGCCGAGCAGCGCCGCCGTGACATGGTCAACCTGGCCGACGGCTTCGAACGTGCGGTCGGCGAGATCATCGAGACGGTGGGCTCGGCGTCCACCGAGCTCGAAGCGTCGTCCTCGACGCTGGCCACCACCGCGCACCGCGCGCAGGAGCTGACCTCGGTGGTCGCGGTCGCTTCGGGTGAAGCCACGGGCAACGTGCAGTCGGTTGCGACCGCCACGGAGGAGCTGTCGTCCTCGGTCAACGAGATCAGCCGGCAGGTGCAAGAATCCGCGCGGATGGCGGGCGAGGCCGTCACCCAGGCGCGCACCACGACCGAGCGGGTCAGCGAGCTCTCGATCGCGGCGACGCGGATCGGCGATGTCGTCGAGCTGATCAACACCATTGCCGGCCAGACCAACCTGCTGGCGCTGAACGCCACGATCGAGGCGGCACGCGCCGGCGAGGCCGGCCGCGGCTTCGCGGTCGTCGCCTCCGAGGTGAAGACGCTGGCCGAGCAGACCGCGAAGGCGACCGGCGAGATCAGCCAGCAGATTTCCGGCATCCAGACCGCGACCCAGGAATCCGTCAACGCGATCCGCGACATCTCCGCGACTATCGAGCGGCTATCGGAGGTGTCGTCCACCATTGCCGCCGCCGTCGAGGAGCAGGGCGCCGCGACCCAGGAGATCTCACGCAACGTGCAGCAGGCCGCTCACGGCACCCAGCAGGTCTCCACCAACATCACCGACGTGCAGCGCGGCGCGGCCGAGACCGGCTCGGCGTCCTCGCAGGTGCTTTCGACCGCCAAGATGCTGGCGACCGACAGCAACCGGCTGAAGGACGAAGTCGGAAAATTCTTGCAGACCGTGCGCGCGGCGTAAGTTTGTGCGGCAGCACTCGTCCGCCGCGTTCACCGCGCCTAGTGCGGAAGCAAGAGGCCGAGCGCGAACACCAACAGCATGGCCGTCATGACGACGGCCGTCACGGCGCCGGCAACGATTTTTGCCTTCTCTTTGCTGGTGGTCGAGCGCATGCGGGCTGCATGCTACCTCATGTTGAACTTCGGTCCAATCTGCGGTCAAGAGCCATCTTCGTGACCCGCCTCGGTCAGGCGGCGAGCCTTGGCTGGAAGAACCGTGTGACGCGATCGATCGCATCGGATGTCATCGGGTCGGTGTCGGAGAAATCAAAGCCGTGGGCTTTGCCTGGATAGGGCACGAATTCGGCCTCGGCGCCGACCGACTTGCCGAGCTCGACCAGTTGCCGTCCCTTCGCGACCGGCACGTTCCTGTCCGCCTCGCCATGCAATGCGATCAGGGGCGGCAGGTGCTTGACCTTGGCGGCCATAGCGTCGGGCATGCCGCCATAGAGCACCGCGAGCGCGGCGATACGCGTGTCCCGCGCGGCGGTGTCGGCGGCGACGTAGCCGCCCAGCGAGAAGCCGAGCAGGCCGATGCGCCCGGAACTGTCGGACCGGCCCAGGATGGCCGTCACGGTGGCGGAGACCGTGTTGGCCCAATCGTCGAACCGCGTCGTGTCATAGGCATCGCGGCTCTCATGCGTGCTAGATTTCGGCGTCAGCGCGGCCGTATCGGCCGGTGTCATATAGCGGAGAAAATAGACGTCGATGCCCTTGGCGGACAGCGCATCGGCATATCGCTCGTAGGCGCGGAGCCTAAGCTCGATGCCGCGGGACCCGTGCAGCAAAATCACGGCAGGGCGCTTCCCGGCCACCGTCGCCGCGTAACGTGATACAGGCAGGCTGTCATTGCCGGAGGTGACGCTGAACTGTTCGCCTGGTGCACCGTGTGCAGGGATAGACGTCAGCAGCGCGGCGATGCCGGTCATGGCCGTTCGTCGGGTAATCATCAGCGAACTCGCGCCAGGGAGATTTCGGAGGCGACGCGTCGGCTGTATAGTGTGCTTGCGACGGAATCTTGACGCGAGTCCCGCCCGATGATCCCCAATCGTCCACCCGTGCTCGCCCATGAGCGCTTCGTTGCGGACCGCGAGAGCTTTGACGGCCTCGATCTCGCCGCGCGGTTCGAGCGGATCGAGCGGACCAACCTGTGGGGCGCGGCCACATCAGTCTCGGGCCTCGGCTCGGAGGACCCGTCGACCGCCGCGATCCGGGAGGAGCTTCCTCCTCTGCTGCAACGGCTCGACGCGCGCTCGCTGCTCGATGCGCCCTGCGGCGATGCCGGCTGGATCGGCCGCATCAAGCTCGACCTCGACTACACCGGCATCGACATCGTCCCGTCGCTGATCGAGACCAATCGGCGGCGTGTGGCCGGCGGCGAATTGTCCGGCCGGTTTCTCGTTGCCGACATCACGCGCGATGCGCTGCCGCGCGCGGATGTCATCCTGTGCCGGGACTGCCTGGTTCATTTGAGCTTCGACAACATCGCCCGCGCCGTTGCCCGCTTTACCGAGAGCGGCGCGGGTTTCCTGCTGGTCACGACATTTCCCGAATGGGATGCAAATCGCGATTGCGCGGATGGCGATTGGCGCGCGCTGAACATGGAGAGGGCACCATTCAACTGGCCGTCGCCGCGCGCGCTGATCAACGAGCGTTGCGAGGAGGGCGGCGGCGGCTGGCGCGACAAGAGCCTTGCCCTATGGCGGCTGGATGAACTGCCCGATCGTATCCGCATGGCCACGGCGATGTGACGGACGCAGGCGGAACTCCATTGCGTCCGTGACCGCACTGGCGATACACTTCAGGTTGTGTGACGCGATCTTCGGGTCGCGTGTCGACGATGCCGGAGAACGCCATGAGGCCGAGTTTTGCCGTAGCGGCTCTGTTGATCTGGTGCTCGACGCCGGCACTGGCGCAGCAGGACGGCGCCGCGCTCTACGCCACCCACTGCGCGCAATGTCACGATGCCGGCGATGCCCAGAACCGCGCGCCCGCGCGCGGCGCCATGCAGGCGATGTCGTTCGATCACGTGCTGGGGACGCTGACCTCCGGCAGCATGGCCGCGATGGCGAAGGAGCGCAGCGACGACGAGCGTCGCGCGATTGCCGCTTTCGTCACCGGCAAGGCCACGATCAACAGCGCGTCCGACGGGCAGGGCCGCTGCACGCAGCAGATCAGCGGCTTTCCGCAACCGCTCGACGGTCCACGCTGGAACGGGTGGGGCGTCGATCTCAACAACAGCCGCTTCCAGCCGGCCGACATGGCGGGCCTGACCGCGGCGCAGGTGCCGCGCCTGCGGCTGAAATGGGCCTACGCGTTTCCCGGCGCCTCGGTGTCCTTTGCGCCGCCGACGATCATGGGCGGCCTGCTGTTCATCGGCGGCACCGACCGCAAGGTGCATGCGCTCGACGCGCGAACCGGCTGCACGCTGTGGACGTTCGCGATCGATGCGGCGGTGCGCGCCGCGATCACGGTCGCACCGCTTCCCGGCTCCGATCAGTTCGCGATCTTCTTCGGTGATTTGCGTGCCAACGCCTATGCCGTGAACGCGCTGACGGGGGCGTTGATCTGGAAGACGAAGGTGGAGGAGCATCCGGCCGCGCGCATCACCGGCGCACCGGTGCTGCATTCCGGCGTGCTCTACGTGCCGGTGTCCTCGCTCGAGGAAGCCGCCGGCTCGCAACCCTCTTACGAATGCTGCACCTTCCGCGGCAGCGTGGTGGCGCTGGAGGCCGCGACCGGCAAGCCGGTCTGGCAAGCCTATACGATCCCGGAAGTGCCGCATCCGACCGACAAGAACGCGAAGGGCGTCCAGCTGTTCGGCCCGTCCGGTGCCGCGATCTGGTCGGCGCCGACGATCGATGTGAAGCGCGGCGCGATCTATGTCGCGACCAGCAATTCCTATTCGAATCCGCCATCCGCGATGAGTGACGCGATTCTCGCCTTCGATCTTGCGACGGGAAAGCTGCTCTGGAGCCAGCAGGCCACGCCGAAGGACGCTTATGTCGTGGCATGCTACGGCGTGGACAAGACCAATTGTCCCGAGGATCACGGACCCGACCACGATTTCGGCCAGTCGCCGATCCTGGTGACCCTGCGCGACGGCAGGAGCGTTCTTGCCATCGCACAGAAATCCGGCGTCGTGCACGCGCTCGATCCCGACGACGGCGGCAAGATCCTGTGGCAGACGCGGATCGGGAAGGGCGGTGCGCTCGGCGGTAGCGAATGGGGCTCGGCGGCCGATCAGGATCGCATCTATGTCGCGAACTCCGACGTGCGTTTCCTGCGTGACGGCACCAGACGTCTCGACTCCACGCAAGGCGGCGGCCTGTTCGGGCTCGATCTCGCCAGCGGGACAGTCGTGATGGAGGTGCCCCCGGTCGCCTGTGGCGATCGTCTCCAATGCAGTCCCGCGCTGTCGGCGGCGGTGAGCCTGATCCCCGGCGTCGTGTTCTCCGGCGGCGTCAGCGGCTTCCTGCGGGCCTATGCCAGCGACGGCAAGCTGCTCTGGGAGTTCGACACCGCGCAGGATTACAAGGCCGTCAACGGCGTCCCCGCCCATGGCGGCGCGATCGACGGTCCCGGACCGGTCATCGCCGGCGGCATGCTCTACACCAATTCCGGCTACGGCCAATGGAGCGGCGTCGCCGGCAACGTGCTGCTGGCGTTCGAGGTGGGGACGGAGTGAACGCGACGTTCGGAGGCGCGATGATCGATGCCCGATGCAGTTGCGGCGCCGTTGCATTGTCGCTCGCGGAGCCATCCCGCGCGGTCGTTGCTTGTCACTGCATGGACTGCCAGCGCCGAACCGGTGCGCCCTTCGGCGTCGGTGCCTTCTACGCGGCTGAGGCCGTCACGATCTCGGGGACCCCAAGCGAATACGTTCGCAAGGCCGCGAGCGGCGGCAAGGTCCGCAGCTATTTTTGCACCCATTGCGGTTCGACGGTCTACTGGAAGGCGGACAATCTGCCAGGGATGATCGGCGTCGCCGTCGGCGCGATGGCGGACCCGAATTTCCCGACTCCGCTAAGATCGGTTTTTGAGCAGTCGAAACATGGCTGGGTCGAAATCAACGGTGCGGAGCACTTTCAGCAAAGCAGTGCGACGAAGAATGCAAGCTGAGGTTTCCGCCTCAAGCGCTGGTGCCGGCTGAGGGGATTGGACCCCCGACCTTCGAGGCGATCTACGAAGCTTGACCACAGCGCTGGGCATGTGGTGCGCGTTCCCGTTCACTGTGGGAACGCTAGGTTCTTAGTTCCGGTTCAGCAATGAAGCTCAGCTTAGGCTTGCCACATAAGTCACCTTGCCGCGCGGTGAAAAACCGCGCGACGATGAGTAGCATTGCTTTTTTGATCGCCCGGTTCGTTCTTCTTGGAGAGCAGATCTTGTCGATCGTGGGTGCGCTCTCGTGAGAAGCCAGCACATGATTGAGCTTTGGAACAAGTGGTACGGGACCTTGGCCTCTGTCGAGGCGCTGGCAGCCGTCGTCGTTATTGCCGTGGTGACCGCTGGCATTCTTACGCTAATCGAGAGTCAGCGGCATAGGACAAAACATTGATGGGGAGACGTCGGAAAACGATCAGCTAGACCAGAGTAGTTCAGCAGGTGAGTGGCGCTAAAAAGTGCTCCTATGCAGGAGGATCAAATGATCCTTTCTCGTGCAAGTTGGACAAACAGGAATGCTTCTTGGCGGCAAGCATTTTGCACATGCGCGGTGTTGAGCATACTGGTCGCAGCTCCTGCATTCTTGATGATACTCCTGCTGGATTCCCAGCTCGTCTTACCAGCGCTCAGTATTCTATTTTTCTCAGACGCGATGATCACTGCGGTCTTGGCTTGGGCAAAGTCGGGAAATGCGACATTAGAAAATGTAACGCTATGGGATGTTGCCGGGGCATTGACCATGTTGGGTTGTGCCGCAGCGATTCTTGGCGAACCAGATCAAGTGGCACTGCTTTTCGAGCAACCGGTCAGACTACATTCGGACGCGGCTCTAGGCGATAGCGCTAGCCCCTGATAACCGGCGGCGTTAGGACCCCCGTTTCTTGGGGGCAGGTATCGGTCAACCGATCCGATAGACGTATGCGATCTCGCTTGCAGCTGCCATTCCCCTGCGGCGGGGACATGACCCGTGCCTGATTATTACGATACAGATGTCCTTAGCGTTTTCTTGCAGATCGTTTTGATCGATCTGGTGCTCGCTGGCGATAACGCCATCGTCATCGGTCTTGCTTCAGCCGGACTTCCTGAGGCGCAACGAGGCAAGGCGATTTTGATCGGTATTGTTGCCGCGACGATACTGCGCGTCTTACTCGCCGGGTTGGCGACGCAAATCTTCCAGATCGTCGGCCTCTTGCTCGCTGGCGGGATCCTGTTGTTGTGGGTATGCTGGAAAATGTGGCGAGAGTTGCGCACATTCTCCACAGGGCCAACAGGTGCGATGGACGCCGCTGGAGCAATTGCAGGCAGCAAAGCTCACAAAACACTCGCTCAAGCGAGTTGGCAGATTGTCGTGGCCGACGTTTCCATGTCGCTCGACAACGTTCTGGCCGTGGCAGGGGCAGCACGCGAGCATCCGATGATCTTGATTTTCGGCCTGGGGCTTTCCATCGCGATGATGGGTGTGGCCGCTTCTTTCATTGCGCGCCTTCTGCAAACTTATCGATGGATTGCTTACGTCGGTCTAGCCGTCATCCTTTATGTGGCGGGTGATATGGTCTTTCGCGGGACGTTGGATGTCATCAGCGTTGCGTCGATATGAGATGCTGTTTCACCCTAGGTATCCTAAGTCGTCAGGCAGAATTCGAACGCGGTACGCATAGGCTGCAGATGGGGTGTGAAGCCCGCAGAAGAAAGGGCCGCCTTTGTGGGGCGGCCCTGTCCAAAGTCTATCGACGCCGGTCAAAAAAATTAGGTTAGAGCAAAGCCTGCCCCGGGAATGAAAACACTAAGGGTACAAGCGCCGCGCCCGGTTGAGGGACATCGAAATAAAACAAGCTAAGCGCTGGTGCCGGCTGAGGGGATTGAACCCCCGACCTTCGGTTTACAAAACCGCTGCTCTACCGCTGAGCTAAGCCGGCAAAACCAAATGATTATAAGCAGTTAACCAGAAGAAACTTGTCCGGTCGGCACGTTGGGGTGCACGGTCGGGCAGCGTTTGCGTCGATATAGCCGCAGTCGGGGTGTAGGTCTAGTCTGACTGGCTTGCGCTCTTGTCCGCACCGCCGCCTGGCAGAAAATGTGTAGAGCCGGAAATCGCTTTGTGAAACCAGACTGCCCCGTTTCAAGGACGTACGGGCGAAGGATGTCAGAACCAAAAGAGCGGATGATCGTCGGCGCAACCGTCAATCAATTCTTGGAAGACTAAAGCTGACAAAACGAATGGTGCTCCAAAGCTGTCAAAGCCTTGCGCGGTCTCAGAACCAAATACGTCCCTTTGGAGTGAGGACGAGACATGAAACGCTTTCTCGCCATCGCCGCTGCACTCGCAGCCGCCGACGCTCACGCGGCGCCTAACTGCGCGAATTACGCGACTATTGATGCCGTCTGTCGTGAGCAAAAAGACCCAAGCGACCCTTTGCTCGGCAAACTCAAGACTGCAGCAGGCGTGTTGCACGGTCGCAGCATTCGCATAGGTGCGCAGGCTGGCGTTTCCAAAGAAGCGATTGGAGCCTTGGCTACTATCGCCAACGACAAGATGACAAACGAGATGTCGCGCAAGTGCGACAACATCAAAGTGTTGCGTGATCAATTCGAGGGCACTTGCCGCCCGGTGATGGATCAAGCGTATAAAGATACGCTCATGATGATAGACGAGATCATGAAGGGAAAGGGTCGCTAAGATGATAGCGAACGCGCCGCGCTAAAGCACTAGCGACCTTTCTCCTCCATCGTCTGCGCCTGCGCATTGCAGGGCAGAGCGCGAATGGTGACGGAGGTGAGGGCAAACTTCATGGCTTCATACCCTCTTCGATCATGCGCAGCGTCTTGGGAGCGCCAGCGCACCACTTTGCCATCGCAGCCTTGTCGCCGTTCCACGACCCGATGACAGCGGTGCTGCCGATGGCGGCGGTGCCGGGTAGTCGTTTCATGTGTCACCTCATATCCGCGAAGTGAACTTTTCGGCATTCCATGCTTCCAGAGGTGCGTTTCGCCGCCTGAAACCATTCAACCCGATGGAAGAAGGCCTTACTGGCAGATGTGCTGGAGGCCGTCCGCTCCCTTGTACCAGGTCCCGGGCCGGCAAACGATGCCGTTGCGGGCCGCATAGGTATCCCAATTGCCGTACCAGCCCATTTCGCTACGGCCGCCGGCATATCCACCGGAAGTGTCATAGGCGTAGGAATTGTCCCAGCCGCGGAACGGCGCGGATGCAACGGCTGCCGCGGTATCGACGGCGGCGCCAGCAACTGCGCCTGCGGTGTCGACCGGCCAGAAGCCCGATCGAGTTCCGTCATTCGGATTCACTTGGTCGCGGGCCATGTGCCGGCGCCGATAGGCGCGATCGGTGGTGGGGTTGCCGGGGGTGAGATTCTGGCAATTGGGATCCTGGAAGAGCCCCGTGCAGCGGCCCGAATTGTCGACTGTGGTTTGCGCGAAGGCCGGTGTTGCCAGCGTGGACGCGACGATCGCGGCCAAGCCAAGACGCTTCAGGCTCGTCATGGCATTTGCTCCATGTTGTTGAGACCTGTGCTAAGCGCGCCATCCGGCAGTCGTTCCGCGGCTTCTCGCATGTGGGGTCACATCGACGTGAGCCCGCCGAGGATGTGCCGTTTGCGCCACACAACCTCGTGCGATCCGGCAGTGCGGCGGGTTTGTGTCCCGTTAACGCTTCGCTAGCGCAGCTTGCGGCATTTGAGCCGCTATCGACCCTTGCACGTTAGGCTTACCGGAAATTGGTGAGCGGGCCTTAACCCTCTCCGCGTGGCGATCGGATAGGTTGCGCGTCGGATAAACCGGGATCCTTCCATGCGCGCTCTCGCGCTCGCCGCCTTTCTGATCGGATTGCCCGCGACGGCGTTTGCCGGCGGCGGCTTCGATATCGTCGTTCCCGGCCGCCCGGGCGTGCCCATCATCATCGACAACATCGACGCGTCCTACAGCGTGGTCGAGGGTGTCTGGGGTCTCGGCAAGAACGTCCAGGTGCAGCCGACGATCTATGGCGGGCGCTACATCGCCGAGCGGCAGCCCGAGGACGTCGGCCATTATTATCCGACCATGGGCTTGCGGCCCGGCTACGGCCGGCTCGAGGTCGAGCCGCCCGCCAACCGCAAATTGCCCAGGCCCGCCGAGAGCTATCACAAGAGCTGGGGTGTGCAATCGGCGCCGCTGCCGCCGCAGATGGACGTGCCCGTCAATCCGCCGCCGGTGATCTTTGCGCCTGAGATCAACGACCGTCCGCGGCGTACTCGGCCGCGGCCGCATGCAGAGGCGCCCGGAAGGCCGCCAACTTAAGAAACGTCAAAAATTCAAGAAAAAATCCAAGATACGAAAATCAACAGGAGAGAGTAATGCGTCAGATGATTTCGGGACTGGTTGCGGCGGTTGCCGTGATGTTCGTCGCCACCGCGCCCGCCGCGGCTTGCGGCTTCAGCACGTGCGCACCGGTTGCGCCGGTCTATAGCGGCTGCAACACGGGTTGCGGTAGCTGGGGCTATGGCCCGGGTTATGGCGGATGGGGCTTTGAGCACCTCGCCGAGCCGGCCACGCAGTATTACTACGTCAACCAGGGGCCGACCTACACCGGACCGGGCGCATTCGCGCCGTACCCGACCTATCGTGAGGACGCGGTCGCCGCGCCCGCTAACTACGGCTACGGCCGTGGTTATGGCTACGGCAACGGCTATGGCTATCGTGCCGCCGCGGTCGAAGCCCCGGCCGCCTATCCCTATCAGCGCCCGTACTACCGTCCGTATCGCTACGGCTATGGCCCGCGCTACGGCTATCTGCCGCGCGTGCATTACGGCTACGGTCCCCGATACGGCTATGCCCGTCGCGCCGCGCCGTACTATTACGGCGGCCACCGCGTGCTGCGCCGCTATTACTGATCGTTTGATCGGTTGAATTGAGAAACGCCCGTCCGCGCGATGCGGATGGGCGTTTTGTTGTTTGGATTCTTAGTTGACGCGTTTTCTTTACGCGAACCGGTATCCACGTCGCTCGAAAACGCTCTACCGCTTCATCAGCCCGAGCCGGCTCGCGCCGACATAGAGCGAGAGCACGGCGGCGTTGGAGACGTTGAGGCTCTTGATCTCGCCGGGCATGTCGAGCCGCGCCACGACGCTGCATGTCTCGCGGGTCAGTTGCCGCAGGCCCTTGCCTTCGGCACCAAGCACCAGCGCGAGCGGCTCGCGCAGCGTGACGTTCGAGAGGTCCTCGCTGCCTTCGCTGTCCAGCCCAACGGTCTGGAAGCCGCGCTCGTTCAGCGCGGTGAGTGCGCGGGCGAGGTTCTGCACGGTCACCATTGGCACCAGCTCGAGAGCGCCGGAGGCGGCCTTGGCCAGCACGCCGGTTGCCTCGGGGCTGTGCCGTGCCGTGGTGACGATCGCCTTCACCGCGAATGCCGCTGCGGAGCGCAGGATGGCGCCGACATTGTGCGGATCGGTGATCTGGTCGAGCACCAGCACCATGCCTTCCTGCTCCAGGGTCTCGATGTCGGGCGAGGGCAGGGCGTCGGCCTCGGCGAGCAGGCCCTGGTGCACGGCGTCGGGCGACAGCAGGCGGTCGATCTCCTGGGGCCGGACGATCTCGGGGGTGACGCGGGTCGCGATGTTTTCGTCCGCAAGCCGCTTTGCGGCGTTCTCGGTCAGCGTCAGCTTGCGGATCTGCCGCTGAGGATTGGCCAGCGCCATGGTCACGGTGTGCCAGCCATAGAGGATGACCGGTCCGTCGGACTGCGAATCGCGGTCGCGCCAGGCCGGCCGGCCGGCTGATTTTCCGGGCCTGTTGAAGGGCTTAGCCCCGCCGCGGGGGCCCCTTGGGGTAAATTTTCGATCCTTCATGGGCTCGCTTGTGTCACGGGTCCCGGAATATGGCAATTTGGGTGGCTTCGGGGGCGATTTTAGCTGTTCGCCTCGGTTGACTTTGCCCCACCGCATCGCCCATAAACGCGCCCGGTCGCGCCCCCATCCGGGCTGTCGCGGCCTTCACGTTCCATGGCCGTTTTCGGTCGCCGGCAAGGTCCGGCCCGATTGTGCTGCCGTCGAGCGGGGGAGTGTCCCGAGTGGCAAAGGGAGCTGACTGTAAATCAGCCGCCTCATGGCTTCGCAGGTTCGAGTCCTGCCTCCCCCACCAGCCTTCGCTCGCTTCGCGAGCTACGGCTGGGCAAGCCAGACCAAATCACCGTCACGCGAAGCTAGCGAAGGCTGTCACGCCGTAGCCCGGAGGGCGTAGGCGGACCGGTCCAGAGCGTAAGTCACCCCATCATCTCCCGCACCATCGGCACCACTTTCCGCCCGTAAAGCTCGATGCTCTTCATCAGCCTCCCGTGCGGCAAAGGCCCCGCCGAATATTTCAGCTGGAAGCGCGAAATGCCAAGCGCCTTTGCGGTCTTGGCGATCTTGCGCGCGACGGTTTCCGGCGAGCCGACATAGAGCGAGCCGTGCTCGGCCTCATTGACGAACTCGTCGCGGCCCATCGGCGGCCAGCCGCGCTCCTTGCCGATCCGGTCGCGCATCGCCTTGTAGTCGGGCCACAGCTCTTCGCGCGCCTGTTCGTCCGTCTCGGCGACGTAACCGGGCGAGTGCACGCCGATCGGCTGCGCGGGGCGGCCGAACTCCTTGAAGGCGCGGTGATAGAGATCGACGTAAGGCGCAAAGCGCGCGGGATCGCCGCCGATGATCGCGAGCATCAGGGGCAGGTCGTAATGCGCGGCGCGCACCACCGATTGCGGGCTGCCGCCGACGCCGATCCAGGTCTTAAGCCGGCCGCTCTCGACCGGCGGATAGACCAGTTGATCTTTCAGCGGCGGACGCAGCTTGCCTTCCCAGGTCACCGGCTGCTGCGACAAGAGTGCCGTGAACAAATCGAGCTTCTCCTCGAACAGCGCCTCGTAAGCGCGCAGGTCGAAGCCGAACAGCGGAAAGGATTCGGTGAAGGAGCCGCGGCCGAGGATGACCTCGGCGCGGCCATTGGAGAGCGCATCGAGCGTGGCAAAGCGCTGGAATACGCGGATCGGATCGTCGGAGCTCAGCACCGTCACGGCCGAGCCGAGATGGATGCGCTTGGTGCGCGACGCGATCGCGGCCAGCACGGTCTCGGGCGAGGAGATCGCAAAGTCGGCGCGGTGGTGCTCGCCGAGGCCAATGAAGTCGATGCCGAGCTCGTCGGCCAGCACCGCCTCGTCGACGACGTTGCGGATCACCTGCGCATGCGCGAGCGTCTTGCCTGTGCCGTCCCTGGTGACGTCGCCAAAGGTATCCAGTCCGAATTCGAGCGGTGCGGTCATCGATCAGGTCTCTGTGGGGGGCGCGAGCGGCGCCCGCATGTGGGAAATTGTTTGCTGTGCAGCTAGGGCGCGGAGGCCGCTTCGACAATGCTGCTCCGGGAAAGGCATGGTTTCCAGTTTTTCACCGCGCCGGCGGGATCAATCGGACCTGGCGAACATCTCGACCAGGGTCTCGCGCAGCCAGCGCTGCGCCGGCACGGTGTCGTTGCGCTGGTGCCAGAACAGGCTGACGATGCGCGGTGGCGCCTTGAGCGGAATCGGCATGGCGTGCAGGAACGGCGCGTGCCGGGATTGCGAGCGCAGATCGCTCGGCAGCACGGCGATCAGGTCGGACTGGCGCACGACCTCGTAGGCGGCGCTGTAATGATTGACGGTCGCGACTAGGTTGCGCGACAGCCCGCGCGAGGCGAGGAAGAGATCGTAGGACGGCAAGGTCTTGCCGGCGAGGCTCACGTCCACGTGCCCCGCATTGAGGAAGCTGCGCGTGCTCAGCCGCTTCATCGCGGCGAGCGGATGGCCGCGCCGCATGAAGCAGGCGTAGTCGACGGTCCACAGCGACCGCGAGCGAATGGCGGCCGGCTGTTGCGCCTCGTTGACGTAGACGCTCAGCACGCAATCGACCCTGTTGTCCTCGAGCTGATCGGCGATCTCCAAAATGGTGTTGGGGACGGTGTGGACGCGCGCCTTGGGCGCGACCTTGCCGAGATGACCGAGGAGGTTCGGCATCACCAGCGAGGCGACGTAGTCCGACATCGACAGGCTGAACTCGGTCTGCGCGCGGGCGGGATCGAATACCTGCTCGTCGAGCGCGCCACGGACGCTTTCCAGCGCCTCGCCGATCGGCTCCCACAGCACCACGGCGCGCTGGGTCGGACGAATCCCGGTGCCTGATCGGACGAACAGGGGGTCGCCGAGCGCGCCGCGCAGTCGTGCGAGTGCGTTGCTGACCGCGGGCTGCGTCATCGTCAGCGCGCTCGCCGCGCGGGTGACACTGCCTTCGGTCATCAGCGCCTCGAAGACTTTCAGGAGGTTGAGGTCGAGCGCGCGGAACGACACAGATATTCACCATGGTGATATATTAGATCATGATTATAAATTATGACGATAATGTCACTTTGTCTATGGTTCCCCAAGGGACACGCGGAGCGCCGGGCCGCCAAGACTGAGGGGACTTTCATGTCGATGATCTCGGCGCGCGTCGAGCGCCTTCCATTCGCGCGTTTCCACACGCATCTGCTGTTGATGGGCGGGCTCGGCTACGCATTCGACGCGATGGACGCTGCCGTGCTGGCCTTCATCCTGCCGGTGCTGCGCACGGCGTGGAATCTGTCGAGCGTCCAGATCGGCGTGCTCGGCAGCAGCACCTATATCGGCTTCCTGTTCGGCGCGTTGTTCGCCGGTACGCTCGGTGACCTGATCGGGCGCCGCGCGGTGATGATGTCGGCGCTGGCGCTTTACTGCGCAGCATCGATCGTGAGCGCGATGGTCGATACCTGGCCGTCCTTCTTTGCCGCCCGCGTTGTCGCCGGCATGGGGACCGGCGCGGAGAGCGCGATCATCGCGCCCTATCTCGCGGAGTTCGTCGCGCGGCGCTATCGCGGCAGCTTTACCGGCGCACTCGCCGGCTTCTTCTCCTTCGGCTTCGTCGCCGCAGCCTTGCTCGGCTACTTCATCGTTCCCGCCTACGAGAACGGCTGGCGCATCGTGCTGGTGATCACAGCGGTGCCGGTCGTCATGCTGCTGTGGTGGCGCCGGGCGCTGCCGGAATCGCCACGCTGGCTCGAAAGCCGGGGGCGGGAGAAGGAAGCCGAAGCCGTCCTCGACAGGATCGAGGCAGGCTTTGCGCGCGCGGGCCATGTCCTGCCGCAGCCGGTCGTCGAAGCGACGGCGCCGGCCGGAGCTACCGGAACGCTGCTCGCCAATTTCGCGGCGCTGCTCGCCGGCCGCCAGGCGCGCATCACCATCATGACGTGGATCATGTGGCTGGCGATCACCTTCAGCTATTATTCCTTCTTCGTCTGGATCCCCGGCCTGCTGGTCCAGAACGGGATGAGCATTACCAAGAGCTTCGCCTATTCGATCGCGATCTATTGCGCGCAGATCCCCGGTTATTTCAGCGCCGCGTATTTCAACGAGCGCATCGGGCGGCAGGCGACGATCGCGACCTACATGGTGCTCGGCGGTGCCAGCGCGCTCGGGCTCGCCTTCGCGCAAAGCGACCAGCAGATCATGGCGGCGGGGATCTTCCTGTCCCTGTTCATGAACGGCACCTATGCGGGCGTCTATGCCTATACCGCCGAAGTATTCCCGACGCCGGTCAGGACCACGGGCGCCGGGCTCGCCTCCGCAATCGGTCGCATCGGCGCGATCGTCTCGCCGATCCTGGTCGGCTATCTCTATCCGAATTTCGGCTTCGCCGGCGTATTCGGGGTCACCACCACTGTGCTGCTGCTCGGGGCAGTCACCGTCGTGCTGATGGGCGTGCCGACGCGCGGCCGCTCGCTGGAAGAGATCGCGGCGGGTGAAGTTGCATGACGCGGACGAAAGTTACCGCTGATCCCTGGCTCTGCGCCGTCGCGGCGGCGCAGAGCAGGGCGGATCAGCCGGATGCACTGTTCGCGGCACTCGACGAAGCCGTGAAGTCGGCGATCGGGCACAAGCTGTTCACGATCCTGACCTACGACGGCGACAGCGGCGAAGCCGCGCGGGTCTATTCCAATCTTCCCGGTCCGTATCCGACCGGCGGACGCAAGCGCCTCGCGCCGGGCCCGTGGACCGAGGCCGTGCTCGACCGCGGCGAGGCCTATATCGGCCGAACGCGGGACGATCTGCGCAAGGTGTTCTCCGACCACGAGCTGATCGCCTCGCTCGGCTGCGCGAGCGTGCTCAACATGCCCGTGCGCTGGCGCGGCCGTACGCTCGGCTCGCTCAATCTGCTTCACGAGGCGGGCTGGTATGGCGAGGACGATATCGCCGCGTGCCTTCCCTTTGCCCAGCTCACCTTGCCGGCGCTGCTTGCGCCGGCCGACTTCTGACAGGATTCCGCGATGTCCAGCATCCTCTTCAAGAACGCCG
The DNA here is from genome assembly GCF_054061875.1 of Bradyrhizobium sp. S3.7.6. Lineage (NCBI taxonomy): Bacteria > Pseudomonadati > Pseudomonadota > Alphaproteobacteria > Hyphomicrobiales > Nitrobacteraceae > Bradyrhizobium > Bradyrhizobium sp. S3.7.6. Next base: position 4,158,982 of record NZ_JBSSEQ010000001.1, read on the forward strand.
CGCTGCTTGATCCGCTCCAGGCGGAATTGCTGGCAGGCCATGATGTGCTGGTCGAAGACAGCCTGATCAAGGAGGTCTCGGACCGGCCGATCCAGGCCACCGCCGATCGCACCATCGATCTCAAGGGCAGGACGCTGATGCCCGGCCTGATCGACCTGCATGTGCACGCCATCGCCGTTGAGCTTAACCTGGCGCAGCAGGTGCACATGCCGAACGTGCTGGTGACGCTGCGCTCGACGCTGCTGCTGCGCGGCATGCTGCGGCGTGGCTTTACCACCGTCCGCGACGCCGGCGGCGCCGGCCATGCGCTGAAGCAGGCGATCGAGACCGGCCTGACCGACGGGCCGCGGCTGTTCGTCTCCGGCCGTGCGCTCAGCCAGACCGGCGGCCACGGTGATATGCGGGCGCGCTCGGATTACCTCGCGAGCGACGCCCCGTGTCCCTGCTGCGTGCGTGTCGGGGCGCTGGCGCGCGTTGCCGACGGCGTCGATGGCGTGCGCAGGGCGGCACGCGAGGAGCTCCAGATGGGCGCCGACCAGATCAAGATCATGGCGTCCGGCGGCGTCGCTTCACCGACCGATCCGGTCGGCGCCTTCGGCTACTCCGAGGACGAGATCCGCGCCATCGTCGAGGAGGCGCGCGGGCGCCAGACCTACGTGCTCGCCCACGCCTACACCGCTGCCGCCATCGAACGCGCGGTCCGCTGCGGCGTGCGCACCATCGAGCATGGCAATCTGGTCGATGCTCCGACCGCGCGCCTGATGGCCGAAAAGGGTGCCTATGTGGTGCCGACCCTCGTCACCTACGAGGCGCTGGCCAACGAGGGCGCCCAATACGGCTTGCCGCCGGAGAGCGTGGCCAAGATCGCCGATGTCCGCGACGCCGGTCTGCGTTCGCTCGCGATCTATCGCGACGCCGGGGTAAAGATGGGATTTGGCAGCGATCTGCTTGGAGCTTCTCAACGCCTCCAGAGCGACGAATTCCGCATTCGCGCCGAAATTCTGGGAGCGCGCTCCGTCATCGCCAGCGCGACTTTGATCGGCGCCGAAGTGCTCGGCATGGAGGGCAAGCTCGGCCGGATCGCGCCCGACGCTATTGCGGACCTGCTCGTGGTCGACGGCAACCCGCTGCGCGATGTGGCCGGCCTGCTCGGCCAGGGCGAGCATATCCCGATGGTGATGAAGGCAGGCAAGGTCCAGTTCGACCGGCTGAACGCCTAAAGCGTTTTGGAGCGAAGAGGATACCGGTTCGCGTTGGGAAAACACGTCTAAACAAGCCTGCGCTACCGCCACATCCCCCGCATCCGCGCGCCGATATCGATCTTCGGGCCCTGCGCCGCCGCGCGGGCCGCAGCCGAAGCCGCCTTCGGCCAGGCGGTGCGTTCGAACAGATAGACGAGGGATTCCGGGACGAAGCGGGTGCGCGAGGCGTAGACGTGGCGGTCGCCCTTGGCTTGCTGGCCGTGGGTGAAGAAGCGCTGCGGCACGACGAGATGCAGATCGTCCTTGGCGCGCGTCATCGCGACATAGAGCAGGCGGCGCTCCTCCTCGAGCTCGGCCGAGGTACCGGCGCCGAGATCCGACGGCATGCAGCCGTCGACGACGTTGAGCACGAACACCGACTTCCATTCCTGGCCCTTGGCCGAATGGATGGTGGAGAGGATCAGATAGTCCTCGTCGCGGAGCGGAGGACCGGATTTATCGCTGGTCGCATCCGGCGGGTCGAGCGTGAGCTCGGTCAGGAATTTTTCGCGCGAGGCATAGCCGCTCGCGATCTGCTCGAGCTGCATGAGATCGGCGCGGCGCGTCTCGGAATCCTCGTGGATGCGATCGAGATGCGGCTCATACCAGAGCCGCACGCGCTCGAGATCGGCGGGCCATTCCGAGTAACGCAGATTTCCGACCGTGCGGACGAAGTCGGTCCACTCGTCGCCGGTGCGTGGCGGCACCGCAAGCTGGCCGAGCGCGGCAAGCGGGTCGGTGCTCTCCGCCATCTGGTCGAGCACGCGCTGCGCGGTGGCGGGGCCGACGCCGGGCAACAGGTGCAGGATGCGGAAACCGGCGACGCGGTCGCGCGGATTTTCGGCAAAGCGCAGCAGCGCCAGCACGTCCTTGACATGCACGGCATCGAGAAATTTCAGTCCGCCGAACTTGACGAAGGGAATGTTGCGGCGGGTCAGCTCGATCTCCAGCGGACCGGAATGCGAGGACGTCCGGAACAGCACCGCCTGGTGCTTGAGCAGCGCGCCTTGCTCGCGGTTGGCCAGCACCTCCTCGACGATGTAGCGCGCCTGGTCGGCCTCGTCGTGGACGGTGACGAGCTGTGGCTTCTGCGACGAGGTGCGGTCGGTCCACAGGTTCTTGGTGAAGCGCTCGCGCGCTAGCCCGATGACGCCGTTGGCCGCCGCCAGCACGGGTTGCGTCGAGCGGTAGTTGCGGTCGAGCGTGATCATCTCGGCGCGGGGGGAGAAGCTTTGCGGAAAATCCAGGATGTTGCGGACAGTGGCGGCGCGGAACGAATAGATCGACTGCGCGTCGTCGCCGACCACGGTCAGCCCGCGTCCATCCGGCTTCAGCGCCAGCAGGATCGAGGATTGCAGGCGGTTGGTGTCCTGATATTCGTCGACCAGCACGTGATCGAAGCGGCCGCCGATCTCTTCGGCGATCAGCGCATCGCTCATCATCTGCGACCAGTAGAGCAGGAGGTCGTCGTAATCCAGCACGTGCTGGGTCTGCTTGGCCTCGACATAGGCCGCGAACAGGCCCTTCAGCTCGGCGGCCCAGCCCGCGCACCAAGGATAGTGCTGGCCGAGCACTTTTTCGATCTCCATCTCGGCATTGACGCAGCGCGAGTAGATCGACAGACACGTGCCCTTGGCCGGAAAGCGGCTCTCGGTCTTCGACAGGCCGCGCTCGTGCCGAACCAGATTCATCAGGTCGGCGGAATCCTCGCGGTCGTGGATGGTGAAGGCTGGATCGACGCCTATCCGCTCGGCATATTCGCGCAGGAGCCGCGCGCCGATGCCGTGGAACGTGCCGGCCCAGGTGAGGGCATCGCGCATGATTGCGGCGTTGTTCTCGCCCAGTACCTTTCGTGCGATGCGTTCGACCCGGCCGGCCATCTCGGCCGCGGCGCGGCGGGAGAACGTCATCAGGAGGATGCGTCGTGGATCGGCGCCCGCGACGATCAGGTGCGCGACGCGATGGGCGAGCGTATTGGTCTTGCCGGAGCCCGCGCCGGCGATGACGAGCAGGGGCGCGCCCACGGTCGCGCCGTCGGCGACGCCATGCTCCACCGCGCGGCGCTGCTCCGCATTGAGCGTGTCCAGATATGTCGCCACGAATCGCCCCGGTGAAAGGGTGAGAGTCGGCGATCCCGGCATGAATCGCAATGCGGCTGGACGGAACCAATGTTAAGATCTAGGGACAAGACGGCCCGAAGTTCCAGCCCGAGAACCGCGCAACCGGCATGACCGAGCTCAAGCCCGACCAGTTCGAGATGCGGCGGCTGGAGTCGCTCAGCAACACCATCTTTGGTGTCGCCATGACGCTACTCGCCTACGACCTGCCCAAGGCCGCGGTGTTCACCAGTGCCCCGAGCTGGAGCGATCTCGCCCATGTCTATTCCGGCAAGCTCGCCGGTCTCGCGCTCAGCTTCATCATCGCTGGCGTGTTCTGGATCAGCCACCACCGCCGGCTCGCACGCCAGCCCGTGGGCGGCCGCGGCATGGTGATCCTCAACCTGTTCTTCCTGCTGTCGATCGTGCTGCTGCCGGTGACCAACGGCCTCTACACCAATTACAGCATGAGCAGCGCGGTGGCCGTGCTCTACGGCCTGCATCTGACCGCGATCGCCGGCCTCAATGCCTGGCTGTGGTGGACGATTTTGGGCGGCTGGCGCCACGAGATCATGGCCTCGATGTTTCCGCTGCTGGTGTTCATTCCGGGCACGATCGTTGCGGCCTTCGCGCCGCACGTCGCGCCCTACGTGTGGTTCATCGCCTTTGGCGGGCTGCTGATCCAGCGCTTCTACGTCGGGCGGGCCGAACCAGAGGCTTGAGGCGGCGGCTCATCCCTTTGTCGCGCCGAACCCGTCGGCCGGCACGTAAAGCATGACCGGGCGGATTTCGTAGACCGCTGACGGGTTGACCTCGCGCAGCTTCCGCGCCGCCGCGATCGCTTCCTCATCGGTATCGTAGTCGACAAGGTGGAAGCCGAGAAGCTGCTCCTTGGTCTCGGCAAACGGGCCGTCCAGCACCATGCCCGCGCCGGGGCCGCGCAAGGTGTGCGCCTTTCGGGTCTCATCCAGACGGGCGGCCGGCCCAAGGTGTCCGCTTGCCCTCAAGGGCGCCTGAACCTCGATCACTTTGGCCACGACCGCGGCGTCCTGCTCTGCCGTCCAGCACAAAATCTCGTCTTCCACGTGGTAGGCCAGGATGGCGTAAAGCATCGTCACCTCGTTTGTTTTTCAAGCTCGCAGTCGGAAGGATGTATGAGCGCCGCCGATACCGACAATCCCGGAGACTAACATATTGCGTCGCGGAAGTTGCGACGAAACCGTCCTGAAACCCGATTGCCGCCCTCGGAGGTGAACGCTGCCCAAAGCCGAGGCGACTGATTGCCACCAAGAACACTTCGGAGGCGGCCATGTCGACCATAAAGATCATCTGCGACGCGCGTCGGGCGGGAAAATCGGAAGCCGCGGATCTGCACGACCAGTCCGGCCACCACCGCTATTACGGCAGCTCGGCCGAGAACGGCGGCGAGCGGATCGTCGAAAGCCGCCGCGGAAAACGCCCGCGCGCGCTCAATGTGTGTGGCTTCTGACGCCTTCGGCGATACTGTCTTTCAACATGGACGTCCTGCAAATATCGATCGCGCCGATGCCGTTCCTGCTTGCGCTGATGAGCCGGACGGGGAAGGCAATCGCGCCGTGCCTGCTGATGAGCTCATCACCGTGCTGCTCGGCGACGAGCCTCATCGGGCGGTCATGGCCTGGTGCGTCGGCGTGCTGATTGCCGCCGTTGCCCTGCGTGAGCGGCTTCGCGCGAGCTCAGCCAGCGCTGTCACGGCGCGCTCAGGACCTGTTTGACCAGCGCCTCGCGCAGCGTTGCCAGCTCGCCGCTCGCTTCCATCTGCGCGATCACCTTGCCGACCTTCGGCACCAGATCGCGATGGCGTTCGTGCAAATAATGGTAGATGTGGATGCGCTCCAGCGGTGGCGAGAGCGGGACAATCCTGGCCTGCAGATTGAGTTTCCTCACCGCGACGCGCCCGCTGAAGAGATCGGTGACCATCACCTCGAAACGGTCGGCGTCGAGCATCCTGATCATGTTCTCGAGGCTGGTGGTCGCGGTGACGCGGGCCATGCCGCGTGTCCCGGCCTCTGAGGAGCCGACGCCGCGGACGATTCCGATGCTGTACTCCCTGATCGAATTCCAGCCGGCAACGTCGAAACGGAGTTTCGTCGTGAAGACCGCCGGCTCGATGTAGTTGATCGCCGGCGTGACCTGAATCAGCGTCGGGTAGTCGCTGGAGAGCGTTCCGATCCGCTGGATCTCGCCATCGACCGCGCCGGCGCTCGACAGCGCCAGCGCGCGCTTGCCGGGGACGTCCTCGAACTCCAGCTTGATATTCAGCTTGGCGTAGACGGCCCGCAGCATCTCGCCGCCGACATATTGATCGGGGATGTCGGCGATCCGCGCGAGCCGGATCAGCTCCTGCGCGTGCGACGGACCGGCGGCGAGCAATGACAGGCAGGCGACGATGATCCGCCACATGACGCGTCTCCTTTACCCTGCATGGCTACCATTGGATTCGGATGGCCGCGATCCACCTGGGGTGGCACCCGTGTGGCGGCCGCACCGCTCGCCCGTCTTGCAGACGACTGCGGACTTTAACCAATGTCATTCCAGCACGCGAAGTGATAGTTTGCGCGAGAATCCTGCTGCTGGGCGCAAGATCAGACCCCGCCAAGCCGCCGATGGGCCGGCAGGATCGCCACGCAGGTCGCGTGATGAAAGAATTTCAACTGTCGAATTGCTCGCGGCTGCGACCCGCCGTCCGGAGCAGGGTGCCGCCATTCCGGGGACGTGGTGCATGGGCAACGCAGGCGACGAGGACTCCAAGCGCAGCAGTCGCGCCGGTCCCCCGGCGGCCGCGAAGCAGGATTTGAGCGGGATCGGCGCTGCATTTGCGCCAGGGATGATCGGAGCGCTGTTGTCGCGGATCTTCAACTGGTCGCGCAGCGGCGTGGGGCCGCGCCTGCTGGCCGCCGTGCTGCTGTTCTCCTCGATCGTCACGCTGATGCTGACCGCGCTTCAGCTCTATCTCGACTACGACCGCGAGGTCGGTGTCATCGAGACGCGGCTCGACGAGATCGGCCGCAGCACGACCGGCAGCCTCGGCGAGAGCCTGTGGAATCTCGACCAGAACCAGCTCAAGCTCCAGCTCGACGGCATCATGCGGCTGCCCGACATTCGCGCCGCCGAGGTGCGCGAGGTCGCCGATCGCCCCAATCCGATCCGTGTCGCGGTCGGCGAGCCGAGCACCCGCTCAGCCGTGACACGCGACTATCCGCTGAACTACAGCGTCCAGGGGACGTCACGCCCGATCGGCGTGCTCCATGTCGAGGCGACGCTGGCCGAGGTCTATCAGCAATTGCTGAACCGGGCCCTGGTCATCCTGGCAAGCCAGGCCGCGAAGACCTTTGTCGTCTCGCTGTTCATCATCTACATGTTCCATCTGCTGGTGACGCGGCATCTGGCCGCCATCGCCGAGTTCGTCGGCCAATACAGCCTGTCGCGGCCGCCGCCGCCTTTGCACCTCGAGCGCCGGCCGCCCCGCGATCCCGACGAGCTGGACAAGGTGATCGACGCCTTCAACGCGATGTGCGCGAACCTCGGGCGCGCCTATGGCGAGCTGCGCGAGGCCAACGCAAATCTCGAGCGCGACCTGAATATCCGCCGGCGCGCCGAAGAGGACGCGCGTGCCAGTGAAGAGCGTTTCCGCGACTATGCCGAGACCGCGTCCGACTGGTTCTGGGAGACCGGACCGGATCATCGCTTCACCTACGTATCCGACCGGGCCGGCGCCTTCGGCATGGACAACAAGGCGCTGGTCGGCAAGCACCGCGTCGATGCCGCCTCCGACCGCGAGGCCGAGCCTGAGAAATGGCGCGCGCACGTGGCGACGCTGGACCGCCATGAGCCATTCCGGAAGTTCGAATATCGCGGGCGCGACGTGGCCGGCCGTATGCATCATTTCAACGTCAACGGCCAGCCGATCTTCGCCGCGGACGGACGCTTCATGGGCTATCGCGGGTCGGCCACCGACCTCACCGCGCAGCACGAGGCCGAGGAGCGGCTGCGCCAATCCCAGAAGATGGACGCGATCGGTCAGCTCACCGGCGGCGTCGCTCACGACTTCAACAACGTGCTCACGGTCATCACCGGCACCATCGAGATCATCCAGGAAGGGCTTGCCGACAAGCCCGAGTTCGCCGCGATCGCACAGCTGATCGACGATGCGGCGGCGCGCGGCGCCGAGATCACATCGCAATTGCTGACCTTCGCGCGCCGCCAGCCGCTGGAGCCCCGTGACATCGACGTCAACGCACTCGTGGTCGAAACGGCGAAGCTGCTCAAGCCGATCCTCGGCGAGCATATCGAGCTCGTGACCCGGCTCGCGGAGGACGCCTGGTCCGCGATGGCAGATCCGTCGCAGCTCTCGTCGGCGATCGTCAATCTCGCCGTCAATGCGCGTGACGCGATGCCGGCCGGCGGCCGGCTCACGCTCGAGACCGCGAACCGCGAGCTCGACGGCACCAGCGGTGCCGGCGACGGCGATGTCATGCGCGGCGCCTTCGTGATGATCGCGGTGGCCGACACCGGTCATGGCATCCCGGCCGATATTCGCGAGCGCGTGTTCGAGCCGTTCTTCACCACCAAGGGCGTCGGCCGCGGCACCGGACTTGGGCTGAGCATGGTCTACGGCTTTGCCCGCCAGACCGGCGGGACCGTCGTCATCGAGAGCGAGGAGGGGCGCGGCACGGTGATGCGGCTGTTCCTGCCGCGGTCGAAGGGCGAGGCGCCGGCCAGGACGACGCCGGTTCAGCCGCCCGCGGCGGCACGCGGGCACGAGACGATCCTCGTGGTCGAGGACGATCCGCTGGTGCAGGGCTATGTCATCGCCCAGCTCGGCACCCTCGGCTATCGCACGCTCGCCGCCAGCGACGGCGCAGCCGCGCTTGCGCTGGTCGACCAGGGCGTCAAATTCGATCTCCTGTTCACGGACATCATCATGCCCGGCGGCATGAACGGACGGGAATTGGCCGAAGCCGTCCGGCGTCGACGGCCGGGGACGAGCGTGCTCTACACCTCCGGCTACACCGACGACACCATCGTCCACGAAGGACACCTCGATCCCGGCCTGGCGCTGCTCAGGAAGCCGTACCGGAAATCGGAGCTGTCGCAGAAGATCCGCGAGGTGCTTGCAGGCGAGCCGCCGGCCTGAGCGGAGCCATCCACGCAGGCGCCCACCCACGAAAAAGGCGCGGCGGGGAGGCCCCGTCGCGCCCGATTTCTTGCTCGCTGGTCCAGGGCTGAGAGCGCCCCGATGCCAGGCCTTTCGTCAAAGCCTAGCGGGCGATCCCAGCGAGGTGACAGCGCTTGAGATAAGACACTGGATCACCTCCTTTCGTTGGTTTCGGGACTCTGAATATAGGCCGAAATCCCGCCGCCGTTAAGGGGCGCCCCGGGGGCGGGAACTGGCCTGTCCGCAAGGCGGGAAAGTCCGGTCCGGAGCAGTTGAGACTGCCGCCCGGTCGTGTTAGGGAGCCAGTGATGCGGGTGTAGCTCAATGGTAGAGCAGCAGCCTTCCAAGCTGAATACGAGGGTTCGATTCCCTTCACCCGCTCCAATGTTTTCAATTGGTTAGCGGCGGTTTTCGTCGTGCGCAATTTATTTTGGTGGCAACTTCGGTGGTAAGTTGCCTCGCGCTTTGTGTTGCAGGCACTTCTCAAATCAAGTGAATTGTTCTTGTTTTCCACGACTCACTCTATCCTTGATTGCGGGGGGGGGGAGGGTGGACGCATGAAACAGGAAGACTACGCGACATATTCGAAAATGAGCGACGCCGATTTGCTGGACTTCGTTACTGAAACTCAAGGATCGCAGCGCGGCCACTTAGCGCGGCACATCCTCGCATCGCGTCAGCACGACACAATGAAAAAGGCGACGATCTATGCTGCAATCGCCGCCGGTCTGTCTGCTCTTGGTACGGTTATTCAGGCCGCCATGGCGGTGATGGCGTACGTGTATCCACCGCCGCACTAGCGTCTAGCTCGGCGATATATGCCAGGTCGGAAAGATCAACTGAATTTGTCGACATGCCTTGATCGCGAATTAAACGCAGGCATTCTTCGCTGCCACTTTTTAGCATAAGACGATCATGCGAACCAACTGGCGATCCGTCGCCCCAAGTTGGCGATTCGCTATTAAGCCATTGCACACGCAATTGATGGTGCGCCTCGTCGTAGTGGCGCTGGCGCTGTTGAAGCGCCTTTGCTTCGGCGGCTCCCATTACGCAACAGCTTTCGATGCCCATTTTTGAGCGCCAGCCAGGGTTTTATGTTTGGCGCAGATCAGGGTGGCGGTATCGCCTTTGTTCACATACAGGCGGCTTTCAAACAGGCCAGCTGAATTCATGTTGCAGGTACGAACTACGCGGCTGCCGTTTTGTGCGATTACTTTATTCATGATCTGCTCCGGTTGGTTTGGCTTCGCTGTTTGCGCTGCCCATGAATAGAACTATACCTGAATTCTATTTACAGTTGTAAATAATTTGCAGCGCACGTAGCGCGAAAACAACATGCTCTTCGTTTTGGTGGCAACTTTGGTGGCAAAAGGGTCGGAGTGACCAAGCATTTGAAGGGTAACGATAATTCGCGGAAAACGTCGAAAAACCCTATAAAACAAGATGTTTGCGGTGGTTTAGGGTGTAAGCGTAGCTCTGAGGCCCATTTGATTGGTGCTTGACGTCTATTTTGAACGCGTGGTGCGCCGGCGCGGCTTCCATATTTCCGACAATGCGTTGACTGCGGCCTCGAGCGCCTTCCGGTCGACGACGTTGGGATCAAACTGCTCGGGGCCCCAGAGGCGCATTTGTTCGTGCTCCGGATGGGTGGGGTCGCTAATGGCGTCGAGGTATTCGGCATAGCCTGACGCACCGCCGACATCTTCCGGAGGACAACGGCTCGCGGCCTCGAGCAAGACGGGAAGTCCCTCCATTGTCGTGTTGTCGAACCACTTTTCGAGCTTGATCACGTGATCCCAGCTGTCGCCGAAGTCGTAGAGATAATGGATCGTCTTCGCGCCGGTCTCGTGAACGATATTGGAGAGCCGCGTCTTGCGAGCATCGATGGGCTGAGGGCCAAAATCTCCATCGGGATCAGGAATACCCCAACGTCCTTCGCCAGCCAGGAACTCGAAGAGATGGCTATTCGTCCAGCCAAACGCCGCCTGAAGCGTCAGATGCAGCCGATCAAGGCGCAGCGTGAGCGGCACGACAAGGCATCGCATCACCTCCGGTTTCACGTCCTCGAGGGTCACCTTGATCCGGACCGCGGTCGTGTTCAGGCTCATGCCGCCAGCCTCGGATCGTGTGCATGCATCGTGTAGATCGACGCCCAAGGGAGCAGTTCGTCCAGTCGCGCCGCAGGCCAACCATTGACGAGCTTCGCGAGAACATCAGCGAGCCAGTGCTCGGCACTGACGCCATTGAGCTTACAGGTCTCGATTAACGAAGCCAGAACTGCCCAATTCTCGGCGCCCTCGTCGCAACCGGCAAAAAGGGAGTTCTTGGCGTTGAGCTTGATCGGCCGCATCGCACGCTCGACAGCATTCGTGTCCATCTCGATGCGCCCGTCATCAAGGTAGAGCGTCAGGCCATCCCAATGACGCAGCGCGTAACGCAAGGCCTTCGCCGTGTCGCTCTTCTGTGCAAGGTGATCAAGCTTGGCCTCAAACCACTGCTTCAAGGCTGTAGCCAGAGGTCGGGCATGCGCCTGCCTGCCAGCACGGCGCTCGGCATCTGATCGGCCGCGGAGCGCTTTCTCGACCGCGTAAAGCTGGGCGATGCGCTCAAGAGCCTCGCGGGCAACCGGAGCTGGCGCCGGAGCAACCTCGCGCTCGATCTTCACAAACTGGCGCCTCAGATGCGACCAGCAGAAGGCGAGCGTCCCGGACAAGGCGTCCACACGCGTCTCTCGGGTCATGGTCTTGTAAGCCTGATAGCCGTCGCAGTGGATGATGCCGCGATAGCCCTCAAGCAGCTGCAAGCCATGAACGGCCCCACGGCCCGGTGCATAGGCGTAAACCACGCCAGGTGGGTCAGGTCCGGCCCAGGGCCTGTCATCGCGTGACAGCGCCCAGAAGTAGCCGGTTTTGGTCCTGCCGCGCCCCGGGTCCAGCACCGGCGCCGGGGTCTCATCGACACAGAGCTTCGAAGAGGCGAGCAGAAGCTGGCGCAGACGATGCCACAAGGGCTTCAATTCCTGGGCGGCATAGCCTACCCAGAAGGCGAGCGTGGAACGGTCGATGGCGATACCGTGCGTCGCCAGCATCTGCGCCTGGCGGTAAAGCGGCAAATGCCAATGATACTTGGCGTCGATCACATGCGCGACGAGCCGCTCAGTGGGCAATCCACCCCTGATCAATCGCTCGGGAGCAGCGTGCTGGAGGACGACGCCATGACAGGCGCGGCAGGCCAGTTTGGGCCGGCGGGTGACGATGACGCGATACTGCGCCGGTACGACGTCTAGCCTCTGGCTCTCATCGTGACCGATCTCGAAGAGGTCGCCCTTACAAGACGGGCAACAGGTCTCGGCCGGTATCAGGATTTCGACAATGCGCGGCAAATGTTCCGGAAGTTGACCACGGTTGGTTCTACGCTCGGCAGTTCTCTTCTCGCAGGTTCTGGGATTGGCGCGATCCTCGGCTGCTTCGAGAGCCGCGACGGCCTCTTCGATGTCCTCCAGAACAACCTGTAACTGATCAGCGTCCAGCTTTTCCGAGGATCGACCGAACTGCGCATCTTTTGCAAGCTTGAGCAACCGCTCGAGCCTGGCGCAGCGATCCAGCAGAGCCGCGGCAAAGACGCGCAACTCGGCTGGATCGCTCGGCAGCTCATCAGGCAAATCACTCATTGGCCCGAGTCTGCCATGCTTCGCGCCCCGATGCAGCGAAGATTTATATCTTTACGCAAGCGCTTTCGGCTGCGGGATTCGAGGTGCGTGCATGCGCGTCCAATCCATGCCAGCAAGCAGCGCCGACAGCTGCGCAGCGTTCATCCGCATCACGCCGGCCACGATGGGAGGCCATTTGAAGCCGCTGCCATCGAGCCGCTTCCAGTACAGCACAAGGCCGCTGCCATCCCAGACGACAATCTTCACACGGTCAGCGCGCTTCGCACGGAAGACCACCGCCACGCCCTTCATCGGGTCATGGCCCAGCGTCTCCTTTGCCAAGAGCGCCAAGCCCTCCGCACCTTTTCTGAAGTCCACAGGTTGCGTCGCCACGTAAATCATGAGGCTCGCGGGCGGCGTCAGCATGAACGTGTCCGTCGAAGCGCCAAGAACACATCACTCAACACAGCAAGGCCAGGCGTCCCTCGCACCTCAACTCGTGCCCCCTGGAGCTCAACCGTCACAACGGCTGCTTCCGGCGACCCGGTGGGCTCTGCGGCCGCCGGTAGCGCCGATTCCGATACCACCGGCACGAACGACAGCGTGTCCGCCGAAGCCGGCAGTACCAACTGGCCCAAACGCGCCCGGCGCCGCCAGTCGTGCACCTGCTGGGGCCGGCACCCATGGCGACGCGCGACATCTGTGACAATCGCCCCCGGCTCGAGGCTTTCCGCGGCAATCTGTGCCTTCAAGTCGTCCGGCCAGCGCTTTCGACCTGCGCCTGCGTACACTTCGATACGCGATGACAACGGTCGTCTTATGTCATCCGAATGGTCGTCCATTGTGAGCACCCTTGCAGAAGAAGACTCTTCTGGCGGTGCTCTCAGGACTGAGTACAAAAATTCTCAAGGGCCTCAACGCCACGCTTACTTTAGGGTGAGACAGCGTGACGCCAAATTATGCGGGCGGGGAAGCCTTCCAAGCTGAGAACGGCGGTTCGATTCCGCTCACCCGCTCCAATTTCCCCTACCTCGAAAATCACTTACGATTCAATGAGTTGCATGGGGTGGAATCGTCGTCAAGAGTCCGAAATAAGACTGTCCACGACATTCTTAGGGCGCTCATAGGGCGCACTCTAAATCGACAGCACAAACAGCAACTTGCCCGCAGTTTTGTTTATAGAATTCCGAATCGGCCTTTTTTCAAAGCGTTTTCGTGAAGTGCAGTGATGTTCGTGTGCTTACATCAACAGATTAGGCGGCTGTTTTTGATTCGATGATGATCGCGCGTCGATGTCACGCAATGTCACTGCTTCACGTCGCTCCGTACAGGTCTTTCGAGAGCATTACGATCTCCGGCGGAGCTTGTTCTGAGATGTCATCCAAATAACCGATGAATGCGTTCGGATCGTTCATCGAAAAGATTTTTGCCCTGTAACTTATCTCTGATCTAAGGCGCCCTTGGGTTAGCAGCGATGCGCACTGGCGATCGACGAACATTGCGTCGACAAATGGGGCATACGTCGCGATTGCGTTGAAGTCGTTGAGGATGCTCGCCTTCATCGCTGTGCGCTGCCCGGAAGAGATCCTCCAAGCAAGCGCAGCGAAAAGGTAAGCAAAAATCCGGTGCGCCGGTTGGAAATGATTTTCGGGCCAATCCAGAAACTTCAAGACTTCGTTGAATGCTGCGTTACGAGGCGTGCCACTTTTTATGAAGAGATCAGTCAGTTGCTGATATCGATTGATCAGGTTGAAGCTCAACTGCAGGACGCTCGATGGATCGTTGGAAGCCATCGCGGCTTCATTCCTCTTAATTTGAGCCACTAACGCTTGACGCATCGCCGGTCCGTAGGCGTTGAGTTCGTGCTTCAACACCTCGTCGAATGTTGGTTTTTTCTGAGCCCATTGATCTGCGAGATCCTGCAAACTCGCTTCTGCTGTTGCGCGGTCGCTCCGAATGCCTGGAGCGAAAATCGACATGTTAGAGTTCACGTTGATGTGGAACACCGGTAGCCACACATTGCGCTCGCCCGTGAGAATGTCGTCCACGTTGAAGCTAATCGCCGGCGCCGGCTGTTTCTTTATGTAAGCTTCGGCAAACTGCCATTCCTGCTCAGCGGCAATCACCTCAGTACGCTCAAGGGAGGTTTCCCCGCTGAACATTTCATGCGCCAGCCTGAGCTCCTCAGGAGAATGCCAGACGATAGTCTCGTCGGCGTGGAGGTTCGAGATCGGGAAGATTACCTGTTGGCGCAGATAGGCTCGATTTGCCGCAGCATAGCAATCTTGCCAGAATTTCTCGTGAGCAGCGCCTGGCTTTCGCGTTTTTGATTTCGTTTTGTACAGCTCGCTGACTGCGAACTGATCCAGGTATATGACGCGCTTGTCTAGGTCGGGCAGTCCTTCATCGTGCGAGTAGCGACACTGCTGACAGCGCTTCGTTACGCTGTTGTCGCCGACAGAAAGTGTGCCGAACGTCTCCTTCTTGCAGCGAGGGCACTGACGAAATGGTGGTAGCTCGAACATGAAGACCTGCCCTTGAAGCGTAGTGCAGCAACAACATAGAAGCACGATTGCTCAAATATGAGCTACAATACAACCTGAAATCAACCGAACAACGAAACACTTACAAGGGAGGTGTATGAACTTACTGACTGAGACCGTGGCGGCAATTCAGGAATCAGGCCATTCCACGGATGATATTGTTTTTATCGGATCAGAGGAAACTGGACACAGCTGCACATGGGAGCAATTCCAGATCCTCGCTGATAAGGAATATGATGCAGGCTTCGGCTCGCAGAAAGTAGCCGAAGACCTGATCATCGTTTTCTCCGATGGCGCCAAAATGTGGCGCGGTGAATACGATGGATCCGAAGGGTGGGATTTCTCGGCGCCGTTCAAAGCCCCAGCAGCGATCCAACCAATCAGAAATTTGTTCACTCTGGGGGTCGGCTGGGACTCTCTGGCTGACATGAATCCTGACGCCGAGCAGGATGCAGAATGACCGCCTTCACGCAGGGCCCACTGACGAAACACTCACAAGGGAGGTGTATGGAAATCAATCGAGAAAGTCAGCACACACAAGGCCGGCTGAACTACGCATACCCAGAGAAAAATGACGGCGTAATCTATTTCAGCTTAGTGGTCCCGTATCAACCTGGGCAGGTGGTTGCTGTGGCGAGATCGGTTCTTGAACCTGACGCCCGCCGCTTAGCGGCGTGCTGGAATGCGTGCGAGGGGCTGCCGACTGATCGGCTGGAATCAGAGTTGATCGAAAACACGCTGTCATGCAACGCCGGCGAGATTTATGAGTTGCGTGCGCAGCTTGATGCCGCCCGCGCGATGCTGTCCGCCGTGATGAAGAAATCCGATGACGACATCGCAGCGATCGAGAAGGCTGGCGGCTTGGTTGACGCGCCGCCGCTGGCCGAGCGCATCCGCATGTTCCTGAAGGGCAGTGAATCGTGACCGCCGACCGCGAGCTGCTGGCGTTGGCAGCGAAGGTGGCGGGGATCGATATCGGCTGGTACGAGATGATAGCGTTCGTCGTCACTGATAATGGCCCAGAGTCATGGAATCCGCTCACCGACGACGGTGACGCGCTGCGCCTGGCGGTGAAGCTCGGGCTGACGGTGCAGATTGAGCGCGATGACTGATGGGCCACCACAGCGCGCTTCCTGCTACCTGGGCGACTTTCGTCAAATACCTGCATGGTAGACTTCGCTGATCACGACGGCGATGAGGCCGCAGCCACTCGCAGCGCCATCGTCTGCGCCGCCGCCAAGATCGGCCACCATATGTCGTGATGCGACAATCCCGGTATGATCCTCTTCCTCAAATCCACTGACGACGGCAGCGACAACAAGATGCCGCTGCACGACAAGCTGGTCCTGATCTTCAAGGAGCGGGTGAAGGAGGCAGAGGACGACGAGGACCGGGCGCGGGCGGAGCGGGATCTGGCCAAGCTCCAGTCTGGGGCAGGGGCGACCGAATGACAGTTAGGTTAGCGTCGGAATTTTTTATTAGGAGAGAATCATGAAGGTCAAATTTAAACTGCCAGTGGGTGCGCTGGTGAACGGCTGGCGCCATCTGGGCGGCGGTGAATTCGCTGCTGTGGCTGATGCCACGGCGCCGACGGGGAATTTCCCGCATGTGCTTGATGGCACCGTGTCCGGGCCGGATGATGAACTGGAGCCGCTGGTTATCGTGCCGTTCGATGATCCCCTGGTAGGCGGCTATCGCAAGATCGCATTCGCGGACGTAAGCGCTGCAGTAGCTGAGGCTATCAAGCGTGCCACCGGACGGTTGATAGCGGCTGAATAGAATCGAAACAGCTGATAGAGTGCGAGGCGCCGGTTGACACGGCGCCTTTTTTGTTGGCCGGCGTCGCCGAAAGTTCCATTTTTCAGGGCGCTCATAGGGCGCAATAGGGCGTGACTTGGACGGCTTTTTGGGTATTTCGAGTGACATCGCGTGCAGTCGAAAATTCAGTAAAGTGCTTGTTTTAAGCACTTTGGTGAACTTCGGTGAAGTCGCGGGATAGATATGGTTTTGACTTCCAAGCTGAATACGAGGGTTCGATTCCCTTCACCCGCTCCAAATTTTTCGAAGATTTTGCGAGAGTGGTCAGGTTTCAGTCTGACAAATCGGCTGCTTGACACGTCCTGATGCTCGCTTTGCGATCGACTGTTTCGCGGTGGAACGATCGTGGTGTGCACTCTGGCGGGGGCCGCGCTCGGGCCGCGGCTACTGCGGTGGTGAGGTGTTGCGTCAATACCGACGTCGAACTCGAAACCGCGACAAATGCGTGCGGCGATATCAGTGTCGATAGCTCGCGTCCCGATCGAACGCCGCGCAAACTGCTCGACGTTAGCCGTCTCGCCAAGCTCGGCTGGCGTGCCACGACCTCGCTTCACGATGGCTTGAAGTGCGCCTATGCGGCGTATCAGGCCGGCGCGCCGGTGGCGGCGCGAGAGTAGGAACCTTCACCGCAAACAAGAGTTGGCCGGTCGGGTAGGGCGAAAAGCCACACGAGGCCGACCGTGCAACAAGCCGTGCGCGTGCGCTCCACCGCGCAAATCGCGGGTCATCCGATGCTGGTGCCATCGACAAGGCCGGCACATTGCTGGTCGCCGACGACAGCGGCAACGCCGTGTGGCGGGTGACGGCGGCCCATCGGCAGGTCACGCAGCGCTAGATATCGAGGAGTTGCACCATGGGCCTTGCTCAATACGCGATCGTGCCGGTCGAGGATGAATGGGGCGTGCTGCATGACGGCGACGTCAAAAGCAAATACGCGACCAAGGAAGCCGCGTTCGAGTCCGCGGTCGCTGCCGCCTCCCTGGCGATCCGTCAGGGGCATGAGGTGCATGTCAGCGTTCCCGGTCGTGAAGCCGGCGAGAATGCGCTGGGAAGCTAGGGATACGATCAAGCCCGTGCGCTTGTGATCCTGAGCGAGTACCGCGCCACGACTGCGCATCATCCCTAGTGAACGAGATCCGCTAACCTGTTTCCGGCCGTCGCCACGCCACCCTGATCCTTCCTACTGACCGACGATGGCGTCGATTTCCTCTTTCAGGAGGGCGCCGTAATGTTCGAGGACGCCCGGCGTCAGCTTGGCGCAGAGCAGCGTGAAACTGAGCGCCGCGCCCGGCTTTTCGCCCGGCGTCATGATCGGCAATCCAACTCCGGCAATGCCGGGAATGAGCTCGCCCACATCCACCGCGTAACCGCGGCGACGGGTGTCGGCGATCAGCTGTCGAACCTTGTTCTCGGTGAGGTTGCGATAGGACGCGTAGCGCCCGAGGTTGGCGCGGATGATGTAGTCCTGCTCGTCCTCGTCCAGGAATGCGAGCATTGCGATCGAGCCCGGGCCCACGCCGAGGGGGACGAAGCCGCCGATCGATCCCGTCAGCGTCGGCACGATGCATTCGCCGTCGCGCCGGTCGAGACAAACGGAATCGTGGTTGAAGCGGGCCATCAGATGGGTCGTGTCGCCGGTGCGGCGCCTGAGCCGGGACAGCGCGATCTCGCAGCGGCTGATGATGCCGGGGCCGCGAGCCGCGCGGACGCCGTAGATCGCCATGCGCGCACCCAACCTGTAGCGCCGTTTTTTGTCGTCGCGGGCAAGCAGCTTGTGACCGACCAGCGTGTTGAGGATGCGGTGACAGGTGGCGGTGTTTAGCCCGGAGCGGGCCGCCAGGTCCTTGAGCGATAGGCCCTCGACGCCGCCATCGGCGACGAGATCCAGCAGGATGACGGTCCGGTCGAGCAACTGGGCTCCACTGGAGGGCGGTTGGGCGATCACCGGCACAGTATCTCACATCATGAAAAAAGCGGTCTCAACAACTTGTACATTGAGAAAGATGCGTCTCCAATGATGAAAATTAGGTCGCTTGGGATTGATGCATATTTTTTGAGCGACCTGATTTCTGCATTCGCAAAGCTGATGGCTGACGCGGCGCTGTGGCAACAGGGCTGGAGGGCCGTGATTTATCCAGAGGAACAGGATGACAGGCTTCAAAACGATGATGGGCGTTTCCGCTGTTGCGCTCGCTGCTTTTTTTGCTGGTAGCGCCGCCGTGGCGGGCACGCTTGAGAACGTCAAGGCGCGCGGCAAGCTCGTCGTCGGCGTGAAGAATGATTACGTGCCCTATGGCTATCTGAACGACAAGGGCGACATCGTCGGCTTCGAGGTCTCGCTTGCGAAGTACGTTGCCAAGGAGCTCCTTGGCTCCGAGGACAAGATCGAGCTCGTGCCTGTCGTCGCGTCCAATCGCATCGAATTCCTGACCGCCGGCCGCATCGATGCGATCTTCGCCACGCTCGGCGTCACGGCCGAGCGCGCCAAGGTCATCGACTTCACGACGGAATACGTTTCCGCTGCCGGCCCGTCCGTGCTGGCGGCCAAGGAAGCGACGGTCTCCAAGTGGGAAGAGCTGAAGGGCAAGTCGGTCTGCGGTATCCAGGGCTCCTACTACAACAAGAAGATGACCGAGGAGTTCGGCATCAATCTCGTGGCCTTCAAGACCCAGCCGGAAGCCTATCGTGCGCTGAAGGACAATCGTTGCATCGGCTTCGTCTTTGACGACATGACGCTTCAGCAGAAGCTCAAGGAGCCCGATTGGGCAAACTACAAGATCGCGGTGGCGCCCTATGAATTCCAGCCGATGGCGGGCGGCCTTCGCAAGGGAGATACGGAATTCCGCGAAGCCGTCGACAAGGCCATCGCGAAGGCCGAGGCCGAAGGCAAGCTGATCGCGTGGGAGACGGAGTTCGGCATGCCGCACTCCGACTACATCGCCGCGCGGGCGAAGGCTGCGGTCGCGAAGAAGAACTGACGCACACGGAGCGGCCTTTGTTCGGACTCGACTATTCCTGGCTCGCGGATCCTGCGTACCAGCAATGGCTGCTGACCGGTGTTGTCAACACGCTGAAGCTGGCGGCGCTCTCATCGGCGGCCGCTATCCTCATCGGGATGCTCGGGGCCCTCGGGCTCACGCTGCGGATTTTCTGGCTCGATGCCCTGATCGAGCTGTTCGTAGAGGTGTTCCGCAACACGCCGCCGCTGTTGCAGATGTTGTTTGCCTATTTCACCTTCTCGAACCTCGGCCTCAAGGTGACCGATCCGTCGACGGGATTATCGGTTCCGCTTCTCAGTGCTTTTGCCTGTGCTGCGATTTCGCTCAGTCTCTTCGGCGGGGCGCTGGCGACCGAAGCCTTCCGCTCGGGCATCGAAACCATGCCGCGGTCGATCATCGATGCCGCACGGTCGCTGGGGTACGGCCGATGGGCCCGCTTCTGGCGCATCGAGGCGCCGATCGCCACCCGCATCTGCCTGCCGGGACTGACGAACATCCTGACCAACCTCTTTAAGACGACGTCGCAGGCATCCGTCATCACCGTGCCGGAACTGATGTACTACGCCGGGCAGATCTACAATGACACGTTCCGCACGCTCGAGGTCATGATTCTGGTCCTCCTCATATATGTGGTGCTGGTGTCCATCCTCACATTTGCAATGGCGAGGCTCGAAGCCTTCATGGCCTTCCCAGGTTACGGGAGGGGGCATTGATCGCGGGCTCCATGCTCTCCTACGACGGAAAGAAGCGCGCCGTTCTGCTGCTGATCGCCTTTGGCGTGGCCGTCTGGATCGGGGTCGATGCGGCGGCGGGCGGCTCGGCGCACTGGAGCCGCGTGCTGGCGCGGCTTCCTCTGCTTCTCACCGGCTCGGCGTCCGGCTGGCCGATCAATGGCGGCTTTGCCCTCAATATCATTCTCTCGATCGCCTCCATGGCACTGGCGACGGTGCTCGGTACGATCATGGGTCTTGCGACGCTCGCCAGGTTCGGGCCGATCCGGGTCCCGTCTCTTCTGCTGATGAATTTCCTGCGCAATTCACCCTGGCTCGTTCTGCTTTTTGCAACGCTCTATTTCCTGCCGTTTGAGATGCATGTCTTCGGCACGACCATTGCGTTCCCGCCGTTCGTGAAGGCCGTGATTGGCCTTGCGCTGCCGACGGCGGCGAATTTCTCCGAGGTGATCCGGGGCGCCGTTCAGTCCATTCACAGCGGTCAGTGGGAAGCGGCACGTTCGCTAGGCTATGGCACCGGCCAGATCTATCGCCACGTGATCATGCCGCAGGCGCTGCGGCGCATGATCCCGGGCTGGATGAATTCCTACGCGTTGCTGATGATCGCGACAGCGCTCGCCACGGTGACCGGTATCCAGGACGTGCTGACAATTCTGAATACTTTGCTCGCCATGGAGAACGAGCGCGTGATCGTCTACTTCTATTTGACCATCCTTTTCCTGTTCATCGCCTATTGCTATCCGATCGCGGTCGTCGCGCGCCGGTTGGAGCGCGCCGTGAAGGGAGAAAGCCTGTGAACCGCATCGACGCGCTGATCGAGCTCGACAACGTCCGCAAGTCCTTCGGTGACGTCCCTGTTCTCAAGGGCATTTCGATGTTCGTGCAGAAGGGCGAGGCAGTCTGCATTATCGGTCCTTCCGGGTCGGGAAAGTCCACCATTCTGCGCTGCATCAACGGCCTGATTCCCGTGGACGAAGGCTTTGTCCGCGTCGGCGCACACCGTGTGCATGAAATGAGGTCGGAAAAGCAGATGCGGGTGCTGCGCCATCAGGTCGCGATGGTGTTCCAGCAGTACAATCTTTTCCCGCATCGTACGGCACTGGAAAACATCATGATGGCGCCGATCCAGGTTCTCGGACACGATCGCGCCGAAGTCGAGGAGCGGGCCCGCAAGCTCCTGAAGAAGGTGCGGCTCTCGGAGAAGGCGGACAGCTATCCGGGGCAGCTGTCCGGCGGCCAGCAGCAGCGCGTGGCAATCGCCCGCGCACTCGCGATGCAGCCGGAAGCGATCCTGTTCGACGAGGTGACGGCTGCGCTCGATCCCGAAACGGTAAAGGACGTGCTGTTCGCGATCCGCGAACTGGTGGAGGAGGGCCTCACCTGCATTCTCGTGACGCACGAGATGAAGTTCGCCCGGGAAGTCTCGCAACGCGTTTGTTTCACCGATCGTGGTCTGATCGTGGAAAGTGCACCTCCTGCGGAACTCTTCGACAATCCGCGAGACCCGCGCACGCGCGAATTCCTCGGTCAGGTTCTCTGATCGCACCACCGGGGCGGACGCGCTGCGTGGTGCGGCCATCCCACGTGCAATGAAAATGAAAGGTGAGCCGGAAGGCCCAATACATCATGCCTCGTTTTGATGACATCTACGCCAAGGACTTCAAGGAGACGCCTTACTGGTGGGAGGCCGCGGAACCGGAGACCGATCTCGATCCGCTGCCGGAGCGAGCCGACGTCGTGGTCATCGGCTCGGGCTATGCCGGGTTGAATGCAGCGACTCATCTGGCGCGCGCCGGGCGCTCCGTCGTCGTCATCGACGGTGACCGGATCGGGGAGGGAGCCTCGACGCGTTCGGGCGGGATGGTGTCGAGTGGCCAGAAGCTGGTGGTTAGTGGTGCGATCAAGGGAATCGATCCCGTGCTCTTCTCGCGCCTGATCGGCGAGAGCAACGAGAGCTTCGATTATCTGAAGATGCTGGTCGAGACGGAGAAGCTGGATGCGGGGCTTGCGCTCAGCGGCCGCTTTTTCGGCGCCCACGCCGCGGGCGATTACGAAACCCTGAAGCGGCACGGCATGCTTCTGGCGGAAAAGACCGGCGTGACCGTACATTTCCTCGATCGCGCGCATCAGCGATCGGCCATCGGTTCGGACTATTATCACGGCGGCATGGTGATCGACGAATATGGCGGTCTGCATCCGGGCAAGTATCACAAGGCGCTGCGCGACCGGGCGCGCGCCGCCGGCGTCATGCTGCGCTCGCATGCGCGCGCGGGTATGGTGCAGGATGGTGCGAAAGGAGAGAAGATCGTGCCGACCGCTCGAGGCGCCATCCGGGCTGCCCACGTGGTCGCAACCACAAACGGTTACACCGCCGCCGATGCGACGCCTGGCCTCGCCAGCCGTATCGTGCCGGTCAAGAGCTATCAGATTGCCACCGCGCCGCTGCCGGCCGATCTCCTGGCCGAGCTCGTTCCGCAGGCCCGCATGGTGTCCGACACACGCCGTGATTTGATCTACGCCAGGCCGTCGCCTGACGGGACACGGCTTCTGTTTGGTTCACGCCCGGGCATCTTCGACATGCCCGACAAGCTGGCCGCGAAGCGGCTTTATGCGCGCATGTTGGCCATCTGGCCGCAGCTTGCGGGCGTGAAGATCACTCATGCCTGGAGCGGGCGCGTGGCCATGACCGTCGACAAGATAGCCCATCTCGGGGCTCGCGACGGCGCGGATTTCGCGGCTGGTTGCAATGGCAACGGCGTCGCGCTGATGACCTTTCTCGGCTACCAGACAGCACGCAAAATTCTCGGCGAGCAGAACATGCCATCGGCCTTCGATCGCGAGACATTCACGGCCGTGCCCTTCTATTCGGGCAAGCCCTGGTTCGTGCCGCTCTTTGCCGGCTGGTATCGCCTGCGCGATTTCCTCGACCGTCCGGGACGCTGAGCCCGGGCGGCACATCCGGCCCGGCTCGCCTTCCGCGTACCCGTTTCAAGGAGGACCACGTGTCCAGGATTATTCCCGATCTTGTCGTCGCGCCGCAGGAGCTGCCTGCGCATGTGGACGTCGTCGTGATCGGCGGCGGCATCATCGGCGTGTCGACCGCGCTTTCGCTGGTTGAGCGTGGCGTCTCCGTTGCCCTGTGCGAAAAGGGATTGATCGGAGCAGAGCAGTCGTCGCGAAACTGGGGCTGGGTACGCCAAATGGGGCGCGATCCGGCCGAGTTGCCGCTCGCGATCGAGAGTCTTCGGCTCTGGCGTGGCATGAACGAGCGTATCGGCGGCGAAACCGGCTTTCGGCAGGCCGGCATCGCCTATCTCTGCGACACGGATGCCGACGTTGCGATGTATGACGAGTGGTTGAAACACGCCACGTCTTTCGATCTCGACTCTCGCTTCGTAAGGGGCGAGGCGCTGAAGACGCTCATGCCGGGTATGGCGAAACCGTTCCGTGCCGCGCTGCATACGCCGAGCGACGGCAAGGCGGAGCCGTTTATCGCCGTCCCTGCAATCGCGCGCGGCGCGGCCGCGAAAGGGGTGCATATCCTCACCAACTGCGCGGTCCGTTCCATCGAGCGATCGGCGGGCAGGGTGAGCGGCTGTGTCACCGAGCGCGGCGAGATTCGCTGTTCGTCCGTCGTGCTGGCGGGAGGGGCTTGGTCGCGCCTCTTCGCCGGCAACATGGGCATCGATCTTCCGGTCCTGAAGATCCTCGGCAGCGTCGCCCGCGTTTCTTCGATCGAGGGCGTTCCGGATTTTGCCGTTGGTGCGGGCAACTTCGCTTTCCGCCGCCGTCTAGATGGCGGGTTCACCGTCGCCCAGCGCAACGCGAACGTCGCCCCGATTACGCCGGACAGTTTTCGATTGTTCTGCGACTATGCGCCGACGCTCATCAAGAGCTGGAACGAACTGACGCTTCGCATCGGCGGTCAGTTCGTTCGCGAGGTGAAAATGGCCCGCAGCTGGAAGAGTGATGAGGTTAGTCCTTTCGAGCATGTCCGCATTCTTGATCCCGATCCGTCGCTGCGGTTCGTCCACGGCGGCGTCACCCATCTGTGCGAAGCCTTCCCGGCGTTCCGCGGCGCCAAGATCATGCAAATGTGGGCCGGCCTGATGGATGTCACGCCGGATGCCGTTCCAGTTATCGCTCCGGTCGGCTCCGTTCCAGGCTTCTATCTCGCGACCGGCTTCTCGGGCCACGGCTTCGGTATCGGTCCTGGCGCCGGCGCCCTGATGGCCGATCTCGTGACCGGTTCGACGCCTTGCGTAGATCCCGCACCCTTCCGGATGGAGCGCTTCAAGCGCTTGAAGAGGGCCGCCTGATTTTTGATGCCCACGCCAAACAAGGTGTAGTCGTCACGGGAGCTCTTCTCGTGGCAGACGGCGGCGGCTGGTCTCCCACACACAGTCGCGCTGTCTGATGCGGGCAATCTTGCTGGCATGGGAGAAGCGAGCCCAGCGTGCGCTTGTGGCGAAAAGCGTGTTTTGAACGGACGGTCTGAAAATATCTGGTCGTCTCTGCGTCGGATGTCGACGACGCGTCTCCGCCGGAGCGCTGCTGATCGGCGCACAATCGCCAACTCTGTTCAAGTCCGGCGAAAATAACATCATGTTAGGTTTATCGCATAACTGGGTAATTGTGTTAGCCCGGCGAAAGCCTATTGTCGCGACCAATCGGATACCCATCGGCAGTGACAAGCGCTCGCGGAAGTCGGCAGAGCGCCCGGAGAATGCTGCCCAATTTCTAGCGAAGCCCGACAACGGGACGTCAGCAAACCCAGTGGAGGAATTTTCTGCGATGACCACGACTCGCACGATCCGTCACATGAGTCAGTCCAGGAAGGCCGCTGCCAGCGGCTGGATCGGTTCGGCTCTCGAATATTATGACTTCTTCATCTACGCGACCGCCGCGTCGCTGATCTTCCCGCAAATCTTCTTCCCGTCGGAAAATCCCACCGTCGCCATCGTCGCATCGCTGGCGACCTATGGTGTGGGATATGTGGCCCGGCCGATCGGGGCTTTCGTTCTCGGACATTGGGGCGACACCCATGGCCGCAAGACCGTTCTCATCGTCTGCATGTTCCTGATGGGCATCTCGACGATGGCGGTGGGTTTTCTGCCGACCTATCAGCAGGTCGGCATCCTGGCGCCGATCCTGCTCGTCATCCTGCGCCTTGTGCAGGGATTTGCGGTGGCCGGTGAAATCTCCGGCGCGAGCTCGATGATCCTGGAGCATGCGCCGTTCGGCCGGCGCGGCTTCTATGTCAGTTTCGCCCTTCAGGGCGTGCAGGCCGGACAAATCCTCGCGGCAGCCGTGTTCCTGCCGCTGGCGGCCTATATGCCGACCGACGCATTCAATAGCTGGGGATGGCGGATTCCGTTCCTGCTCAGCTTCTTCGTCATTGTCGCAGGCTACATCATTCGTCGCGAAGTCGACGAAACCCCTGCCTTTGCGCAAGAGGGCGCACGGGGAGAAACGCCGCGGTCGCCCATTGTTCAGGCCATCAAGCTGAGCTGGCGCGACATGCTCAGGGTCATCTGCATGGCTCTGATGAACGTCATCCCGGTCGTTGCGACCATCTTCGGTGCGGCCTACGCGGTGCAGCCGGCCTATGGCATCGGTTTTGCCAAGGACGTCTATCTGTGGATCCCGGTCCTCGGAAATATGCTGGCCATATTCGTCATTCCCTTCGTCGGCAATCTCTCCGACAAGGTCGGTCGCAAGCCTCCGATCATCGTGGGCGCGCTGCTCTCAGGCTTGCTTGCCTTCGTCTATCTCTATGCCATCAGCATCAGGAATGTGCCGCTGGCGATCCTGGTGTCGCTGCTGATGTGGGGCGTCGTCTATCAGGGCTACAACGCGATCTTCCCGAGCTTTTACCC
Organism: Bradyrhizobium sp. S3.7.6; assembly: GCF_054061875.1. NCBI lineage: Bacteria > Pseudomonadati > Pseudomonadota > Alphaproteobacteria > Hyphomicrobiales > Nitrobacteraceae > Bradyrhizobium > Bradyrhizobium sp. S3.7.6. Next base: position 4,185,135 of record NZ_JBSSEQ010000001.1, read on the forward strand.
CGAGCTGTTTCCGACACGCACCCGCGTGTCGGCGATGGCGATCTCGCAGAACATCGGAACGACCATCACCGCATTGCTTCCGGCCCTGTTTGCGACCGTGGCACCTCCCGGCTCGGACAATGTCCCCTTGACGGTGGGAGCGATCGCCTTCGGTATCACTGTCATCGCGGCGCTGGCGGCCGTCACGGCCCGGGAGACCTATCGGGTCAGTATCGATGATCTCGGCAATCCCAAGGCCGTTCCGATGCCGCGGGCCGACTATGAGCGGCAGCGTGCGGAGGCGGCGAGTGGTGCGGCCGCAATTCCGACCTGAAGGGCACGCAAGGGGCCTGCCGCTGCGATCGATGATGTTTGCAGCGGCAGGGCTCGATGCGTTACTTGAGTGCCTATTCGAAGTCCGTGCGCGCGAGCGCGATCATCATGAGGTCAAGGGATGAACCCCGTTGTTGTTGCTGTCGCCATCACCGGCTCCGTTCCGCGCAAGAAGGACAATCCCGCGGTGCCGATCTTGCCGTCCGAGCAGATCGAGTCGACGCAGGAGGCCTTCGAGGCCGGCGCCACGCTTGCCCATATCCATGTTCGCAACGATGACGAGACGCCGTCCTCCGACCCCGCGCGCTTCGCGCAGGTGCAGGAGGGGATCAAAAAGCATTGTCCGGGGATGATCGTTCAGTTCTCGACCGGCGGGCGGGGCCGCGATCCCTCGGCGCGGGGATCATCGCTTTATCTGAAGCCGGACATGGCCTCGCTGTCGACAGGATCGGTGAACTTTCCGACGATCGTCTATGAGAACGGCGCCGCCCTGGTCGAGACTCTCGCGACCGGCATGAAGACAAATGGCATCCGCCCGGAAATCGAGATCTTCGATCTGTCGCATCTACACGGTGCGCGGCGTCTGATCGAGGCGGGGCTGATGGACTCGCGTCCGCACGTGCAATTCGTCATGGGCGTCAAGAACGCGATGCCTGCGGACGAGCATGTCCTCGACATCCTCCTGGGAGAGCTGAAGCGGCTGATCCCGAAAGCGACGTGGACCGCTGCCGGGATCGGACGCCATCAGGCCGAGGTCATGGGCTGGGCGCTTGCGCGCGGCGCCGACGCGGTGCGCACCGGGCTCGAGGACAATATCAGGATCGACAAGACCCGCCTGGCCGCCAGCAATGCTGAGCTCGTGACCATCGCCGGCGAGGCTGTCGCGCGCCACGGCCGGCGCGTCGCGACCGCGGCCGAGGCGCGATCCGTGCTCGGGCTCGCGGGGTAGAGGCTACTGCCTCCTGCTGACATGCTCCCGGCCGCCTTCTGCCATTCGGCGGCCGGCGTTCCGCTGCGCCAGGACTTCCGTTATCAAGACTCCCGCTATGACGTGTCTGTGCGCACGCATGCAGCTGGGGCAGGCGACGATCTGAATGCGGTTCTTGAAATCTGACGGCAGGCTCATCGGGGTCCTGCTGGTGCTTGCAATCACCCAGCTCATTGGATGGGGCACGATCGGCCTTCCGCCGATCGTGGGCCGCGACCTCGCGGCCGATCTGGGCATGAGCCTGCCGATGGTGTTTGCGGGCACCTCGACGCTCTATGTCACCATGGGCCTTTGCGCGCCCTGGCTCGCCAGGGCTTTTGCGCGGCACGGCGCACGCAAGGTGATGATGGTGGGCACCGTCGTGGCCGTGCCGGGCTATGTCCTTCTGTATTTTGCGCACGAGCCGATGCTCTATTTCGTGGCCTGGGTCATCCTCGGCATGGGCGGCAGCGCCACGCTGTCGACCGGCGCCTATATCATGCTCAACGAGGTCGCCGGGCGACAGGCCAAGAGCGCGATTGGCGCGCTCATGCTGGTGACGGGACTGTCCGGCAGCATCTTCTGGCCGACCACCTCGTTCCTGAGCGGCCATTTCGGTTGGCGCGGCACCTGCCTCGTCTACGCCGCCATGCTGTTTCTCGTTTCGCTGCCGCTTTATGCTTTCGCAACTCCGCGCCGGGCCATCGCGAAGGAGGGGGGCACCGCTCCCGCAAAACAGGCCAATGCGCTGTCGATTCCGCGGAGCACGTTCGGCCTCGTCGTCGCCGCGATCACCGTCAATGCCTTCGTCACGTTCGGCCTGAGTGCCGTTTTCATCGAATTGCTGCGGGCAGAGGGGCTGGCGCCGGCGCAGGCGATCGCCTTCGGCTCGATGCTCGGCGTGATCCAGGTCAGCGCCCGCGGGCTCGACTTCCTCGGCGGCGGGCGCTGGGACGGCATTACGACGGGGCTTGTCGCCGGCACGGCGCTGCCCGTTGCCATGCTGCTCTTGATGCTGAGCGAGGGGGCGACCTGGGCGGTCGCGGTCTTCATCCTGCTCTACGGCGCCGGCAGCGGCGCCATGGCGGTGGCGCGGGCGACGATCCCGCTGGTGTTCTACGATCAGGCCGAGTTCGCCAAGGCGTCGTCGATGATTGCGCTGCCGCTCAATCTGGCCTCCGCGATCTCGCCGCCCGTTCTTGCCGGCCTGCTCACCCAGTTCGGCAGCCGCGGCGCGCTCGGTCTCACCTTCGTCTGCTCCTGCGCAGCGGTGCTGATCCTGGTTCTGCTCGGCCGCCGCCGACCGCAGGTGGCCGCGGCCGGTGTGGTGTGAGGTCGGCGGCACGTCGGTTGCCGCGAGTTGCCGGTCGCTTCCTATTCGTTTTCACCGAGTGTCGCCCGGCCGCCACAGCAAACGCGGGGGGAACCCGCTAGAGTTGGAATCGTCAATCCCATGGGCTGGAATTTGCAATGAAACGCACGCTAATCTGCCTCGCCGCGCTGGCCTGCTCCGCCGTCGCTGCGGATGCTGCCGACTTGCCCGTTAAGGCAGTGCGCTCTGTCGCCGTGTCGCCCTTCGCATGGAGTGGCTTCTATGCAGGTGTCCAAGGTGGTTACGCGTGGAGCCAGGATCGCACTGTCGAATTCTTCTTGGGCGGGCCTCCGACCGGCTTCACGCATGGGTTCCGCGCGGACGGCGGCTTCGGCGGTGTCCATGTGGGCTACAACCATCAATTGGACAGGCTCGTTGTTGGCCTTGAGGCCGATGTAGACGTGGGCCCGGTGAACGGCGGATTTAACATCCCGTTTCTCCGATACGACGCGCGCAAGGAGTGGGAGGCCTCCGTTCGCGGACGGCTCGGCTTTACACCGACTGAGCGCCTGCTGCTCTATGTGACGGGTGGCTTGGCGTTCACCGAGCTGAAGTACCGGTGGACGTCGACATTGGCAGTTCCCACGGTGGATGCCGACATTTCGAAGACCGGATGGACCGCAGGCGTCGGCGGAGAAGCGGCGCTGACCAATCGGGTTACGGCGCGCCTGGAATATCGCTATAGCGATTTCGGCACGTCCCGCTTCGACTGGCCCGACGTCGGGAGCTACGAGCAGCATCCTCGCTTCCAGTCCGTGCGCGGTGGAATCAGCGTCAGGTTCTAGCCGTCATCAGCGGCGCGGATCGCCGTGGCGGAGCGCCGGCGCAGGCGTGATAGCCGTGGCGCGGAAATTCGCCCGCCGCAGGGCCGCTCCTGCTGCCGGGCGATGGATAGCCGTATGCCCCGAACGCAGTGCTCAGAACTCCAAAATGGTGTATCCGCAGGGAGCGCGGCCAGGGCTTAAGGCCGCCGCGCCAATATCCAGTTCCCGGAGGAAATCGATATGTCGGCCTTGCCGCTCTCAGGCATCAAGATCCTTGACCTCACCCGCGTGCTGGCCGGGCCCCTGTCGGCCCAGATGCTGGGCGATCTCGGCGCGGAGGTGATCAAGATCGAGCGGCCGGGCACCGGCGACGACGCGCGCGCCTTCGGTCCGCCTTATCTGACCGACCCCGAGGGCAAGGCCAACAACAACAACTCGTTCTACCTTTGCGCCAATCGCAACAAGAAGTCGGTCACCGTCAACATCGCCAAGCCGGAGGGGCAGGCGATCATCCGCGCGCTCGCCAAGGACGTCGACGTCTTCATGGAGAACTACAAGGTCGGCGATCTCAAGCGCTACGGCCTCGACTACGAGACGATCAAGGCGATCAACCCCGGCATCATCTATTGCTCGGTGACCGGCTTCGGCCAGACCGGCCCCTACGCCCCGCGCGCCGGCTATGACGCCATCCTGCAGGCGATGGGCGGCCTGATGAGCGTCACCGGCCATATCGACGGCGAGCCCGGCGAGGGTCCGATGAAGGTCGGCCCGTCGATCGTCGACTACATGACCGGCATGAACACCTCGATCGGGATTCTCTCGGCGCTGTACCATCGCGACGCCAATGACGGGCAGGGACAGCACATCGACGTCTGCCTGTTCGATACCGTCATCGCATCGCTGTCGCACTGGCTGCAGATCTACCTCGTCAACGGCAAGATGCCGCCGCGCCGCGGCACCTGGGGCAATGGCGGCATGCCGGCCGGCGTATTCCGCTGCACCGACGGCGAGCTGATGCTGGTGGTCGGAAATGACGGCCAGTTCCAGCGCACCTGCGCCGTGCTCGGCGAGCCCGAGCTCGCCAACGACAAGCGCTTCGTCAAGAACAACGACCGCGTCGTGCACGGCAAGGAAATCATGGCGATCTTTGCCGGCCTGTTCCTGAAGCAGCCGGTGGCCTACTGGCTGGACAAGCTGGAGGAGGCCGGCGTGCCGTCAGGCCCGATCAACAATTTCGAGCAGGTGTTTTCCGATCCGCACGTCCAGTCGCGCGGCATGCGGGTGAAGGTCGATCATCCGTTCGAGCCCGATCTGTCGCTGATCCGCAACGCGCTGACCCTCTCGGAGACTCCGATCGAGAATTACCGCGCCCCGCCGCTGCTCGGCGAGCACACCCAGGAGGTGCTCGGCGGCAAGCTCGGCTATGATGCCGGCAAGATCGAGCAGCTGAAGCAGCAGGGGATCATCTAGCTTCGCGTCCTGACCCTCCCAGGGGCGTGCCGGCGAAGACCGATGCTGGCGCGCATGCGACAGCGATCCTGACCAGCCTGGGAGCGACGGTTGCGACCGCGGACGACGCGCGCGCCATGTTCGGCCTTGCCTGAGGCTTGCGCGCAACCCCCAGATAAACCCGGTCCGTACTCGCACAGGCTTCCGCTTTGCGCGCGACTCTGATGCCATCCTCCCCACGTAAGTCCGGGAGGGAACGCATGTCCTACACGATCGGGTTTCAGGCCAAGAACCAGAAGGCAGTTCTGGCAACCGAGGCAGCAACGGCCAATCAGGCCGTCGCCATCATTGCAGCGCTGCGGCAAAGCGCCGACGAGATAAAGTTCATCCGTTCGCCCCAGGAAGGCGAGATGGGCATCGAGATGCTGCTGCTGCTCGCCAAGGAAGAGGCCGAGGAGATGCCGCAGCGGGTGTAAGGCAGGATCCGGAAAACTGCGCAGCGGTTTTCCCTCGCGACAAACGCGGAACGCGTTTGCGCGGAGATCATGCTCAAACAAAAACTAGAGCGCGATCTCATCGCGCTTTAGGCCCGCAACCACACTTCGAGCTTTAGCGAAGCATGCCGGCTGCAGAATAATGTAGCAAGGCGCCAGTCTCGCTCGAACCGAAGGTGGCCGCCGATGAAACGCGAAGCGCTCCGCGTCGAACCGATCTCGTCCTTTCTCGACCGCGTCAAGGCGCCGACCTCGCCGGTCACGCGCGCCGGCAACATGATCTTCGTCGCCGGCCTGCCGCCGTTCGACCCCGAGACGGGCGAGATCGGGGGGATGCCAATCGCGCTGCAGAGCGGGATCATCATGGAGCAGATGAAGCTCTGCCTCGAGACGGCAGGCGCCTCGCTCGACAATGTCATGAAGTGCAACGTCTACTGCACCTCGACCAAACACTTCGCCGTCTTCAACGCGATCTATGCGCGCTATTTCCCGATCGATCCGCCGGCGCGCATCTTCGTCTGCACCCCGGAATGGTTCGGCCCCTTCGACGTCGAGATCGACTGCATCGCGATGATGTGAGCGCTAACGCGCGACAACCCGTGACGGCGCCTTCGTCTCGGTCCGCCCCGCCGTCAGCGCCATCGTCGCGACGCTGACGACGCGCGCGACGACGTCCTCGACATCGTCGAGATCGCATTTGCCTTCCGACAGCTTCGTCAACCGCTCGCTCTCGCGGATGGTGTGGTGCGCCATGGCGAGCGCGAAGTTCAGGCCCCAATAGATATCGACGTCGCTGCGGTCGGGCAGGGAGCGCCGCATGGCGCCGGCGAATTTCCGCAAATGATCGATCTCGCGGTTCTTGATGCGGCGGATCGGCGGCACGGATTCGATCGAGGCGCGGATCATGAAGCGCGCCGCGGTAGAGCGCTGGTTTTCCGGACCCAGGCAGCCGCGCAAGGTCGGGCCGACCAGGGCGCGCAAGATCACCTCGATCGGCGCACGACCGCCGCCTTGTTCTTCCGCGGCCTTCAATTCGCGCAGGCGTTCGCGGTTGGTGGCGATCGAGCGCGAGACGAACAGCTCTGCGATCAATTCGTCCTTCGAGCCGAAATGATAATTCACCGCCGCGAGGTTGACGTTGGCCTCCGCGACGATGTCGCGCAGCGTCACGTCGCCAAAGCCGCGATCGGCATAAAGCCGTTCGGCGGCGGCGAGAATGGCAGACCTCGTATGATCGCTGGCCATGGATGCCCCTCGGGGAGGGAGTTGCAATTCAAACACTTGTATGAAACTATCGTTTGAAGGCCGGAGAAAGTCAATCCGCAATCGAGACTCGTTCGCAACGCGCGAGCCGGTTCCGAGGCGTCCGCAAGCATTCGCGCTTGCGGGTCGCGTGCGGCGGGAGGACAGTCCGGCGCAAAACAGCTTTGCAAAGAGAGACCGAGGAGCGTCCCATGGATTTCGATCTGTCCCCCAAGCAGAAGGAATGGCTCGACCGCGTGCAGTCGTTCATGACCAAGCACGTGCGTCCGGCGGTGCCGATCTATAACGAGCAGGATCACAGCGGCGAGCGCTGGAAGGTGATCCCGGTTCTGGAGGACCTCAAGAAGAAGGCGAAGGCCGAAGGCCTCTGGAACATGTTCATGCCGCCGAACGAGCATGAGGACGACGAATTCCGTGGCGCGGGATTGACCAATCTCGAATACGCGCTGCTGTCGGAGCAGATGGGCCACATCTCCTGGGCTTCGGAAGTGTTCAACTGCTCCGCGCCCGACACCGGCAACATGGAAGTGTTCATGCGCTACGGCTCCAAGGAGCAGAAGCGCAAATGGCTGCGTCCGCTGATGGACGGCGAGATCCGCTCGGCGTTCCTGATGACGGAACCGGCGGTCGCCTCGTCCGACGCCACCAACATCGAGACCAGCATCGAGAAGGATGGCGATCACTACGTCATCAACGGTCGCAAATGGTGGTCGTCCGGTGTCGGAGATCCCCGCTGCAAGATCGCGATCCTGATGGGCAAGACCGATTTCAAGGCGGCCAAGCACCAGCAGCAGTCGCAGATCCTGGTTCCGCTCGACACTCCCGGCATCAAGGTCGAGAAGATGCTGCCGGTGTTCGGCTTCGACGACGCGCCGCACGGCCACGCCCAGGTGCTGCTCGAGAACGTGCGCGTGCCCAAGGAGAACATCCTGCTCGGCGAAGGCCGCGGCTTCGAGATCGCGCAGGGCCGCCTCGGTCCCGGCCGCATCCACCACTGCATGCGCACCATCGGCAAGGCCGAGGAGGCGCTGGAGAAGATGGTGAAGCGCCTGATGTCGCGCACCGCCTTCGGCAAGAAGATCGTCGAGCACAGCGTGTGGGAGCAGCGCATCGGCGAGGCCCGCACCAACATCGAGATGACGCGTCTGCTCTGCCTCAAGGCCGCCGACATGATGGACAAGGTCGGCAACAAGACCGCGCAGGCCGAGATCGCCATGATCAAGGTCGCAGCACCCAACATGGCGCTGAAAATCATCGACGAGGCGATCCAGGCCTTTGGTGGCGCGGGCGTCTCCGACGAAGCGGGTCTTGCCAAGGACTACGCCGGCATCCGCACGCTGCGGCTCGCCGACGGTCCGGACGAGGTGCACAATCGCGCCATTGCAAGGCTCGAAGTTCGGAAGTATGCCAATTCTCCCAAGCATTAAGAGGGAGAGTCCTGCGGCGCTCCCGACTTGAAAAAGACGACAGGGCTGATCCGCATTCGGTGACCGCTTGACGCAAGTGCGTCAGCGGTTACCGATTAGGATCATGTTCGGACTGAAGAGGGAGCGTCATCGTGGCTGACGGCGTCAGGAAAGACGAAGAATTCTCGGGCACCAAGCCGGTCGAGGAGCGTCATCGCTTCGACGAGATGCGGCTCGAAGCCTGGATGCGCGACAACGTCGAAGGCTATGAGGGCCCGCTGGTCGTGCTCCAGTTCAAGGGCGGCCAGTCGAATCCGACCTACCGGCTCAACACGCCGAACCGCTCATATGTGATGCGCCGCAAGCCGTTCGGCAAATTGCTGCCGTCGGCGCACGCGGTCGATCGCGAATATCGCGTCATCGCAGCCCTTGGAAAGCAGGGTTTTCCGGTCGCGCGCGCCTACGCGCTGTGCCAGGACGACAGCATCATCGGCGCCGCCTTCTACATCATGTCGATGGAGGACGGCCGGGTGTTCTGGGATCCGACGCTGCCGAGCCAGACGCCGGAGGACCGCCGCAAGATATTCACCAGCAAGATCGAGACGCTGGCAAAACTCCACATGTACGATCCCGTAGCGATCGGCCTCGGCGAGTTCGGCAAGCCCGGCAACTACTTTGCGCGGCAGATCGACCGCTGGACCAAGCAGTACCGGGCGTCCGAGACGCAGCACATTCCGGAGTTCGAGAAGGTCGCCGAATGGCTGCCCAAAACCGTGCCGGAGCAGGCGCGCGTCTCGATCGTCCACGGCGACTATCGCCTCGACAACATGATTTTCCACGCGACGGAACCGCGCGTGCAGGCCGTGCTCGACTGGGAACTGTCGACGCTTGGCGATCCCATGGCCGACTTCACCTATCTGTTGATGCAGTGGATCATGCCGGGCCTGGAGGGCGCCGACCTCAAGGCGCTCAACATCCCAAGCGTGGAAGAGGCCGCGCAGATCTATTGCAACGTCACCAAGATGACGGTGCCTGATCTCAACTGGTATTTTGCCTACAACCTGTTCCGCCTCGCCGGCATCACCCAAGGCATCGCCGGCCGCGTTCGCGACGGCACCGCGGCCAATGCCAAGGCGCTGGAGTCAGCCAAGCGCACCGTGCCGCTGTCGAAGGCGTCGTGGGAGTACGCGCAGAAGGCGGGCGCGGTTTAGACACACAAAGGCGCGGCTGATGGCCGCGCCTTTTCGCTTTGTGGTTCGCCGTCTCCACACTTTCGGTGTCATTGCCCGCGAAAGCGGGCAATCCTGTATCCCAGAGACAGCGCGTGGACGCAGAGGAGCCGCGGCGTACTGGATGCGCCGGTCAAGCCGGGGCATGACACCGCTGTCGTAGCGACATCAGTGAAAGAACGGCCAGCCACATGATCGATCACGCCACCCTCATCACCTACATCCTCATCGTACTCGGTTTTGTCTTCATTCCCGGGCCTGCGACGCTGCTCACCATGGCGCGCGCGGTTAGCTCGGGAACGAAGGTCGGCATCGCGACCGGCGCGGGGATTGCGGCCGGTGACTTGATCCACACTTCGATGGCGATCGTCGGTCTTTCGGCGATCATCGCGACCTCTGCGCTGCTGTTCAGCATCGTTAAATATGCGGGCGCTGCGTTCCTGATCTATCTCGGCATTCGCGCGATGCTCGACAAGGCGCCGGTCGAGCTGAACGGCGGCGCGCCCGCGATCGGCGCGGGCCGGGCCTTCCGGCAGGCCGTGCTGACCGAAGTGCTCAATCCCAAGACCGCGCTGTTCTTCCTTGCGTTCCTGCCGCAATTCGTGAGGCCGGAGCACGGTTCGATCGCACTTCAGCTTGCGATCCTCGGCATCGTCTTCGTGCTGCTGGGTCTCGTCAGCACCGTGGTGTTCGCCGTCGGCGCCGGTCGTCTGGGCAATCTCCTGCGCCGCCATCCGGCCGTGGTGAAATGGCAGGGCAAGGTGGTCGGGACCATCTACTGCGCTGTCGGCGTGCGGCTGGCGTTGCAGGAGCGATGAGGAACGCGTGCTCCCGTAGCCCGGGTGAGCGCAGCGACACCCGGGACGGCGGTCCGGCATGTTGCTAACGCTCATGCGGGCTACGCTCTGAACGGTTGCGGCGATGAACGCCATCAATGTCGACATCCTGCGCTCGCTGTTCATGCCCTTCTTCTTCGACGCGACGGCGTCGAGGGCCGCTCTGATGGTGATTGGCCTGCTACTGGGCGCGAATGGTGAACCTCGGTCCGACGTAGTAGCCGCCGTATCCGCGATCGTAATAGCCGGGACCGGCGTAGTAGTTGTAGCCCCTGCCGGGGAAGTAGCTGGGGTCGTCAAAGTAGCGCAGGACATAGCGTCCCCGGGTCCGCCAGCAGCGTCCATAATACTCGTTGCAGATCAGACCGACTTGGTCGACGTCGGAGATTTCGGCAGAGCCGATCGTCGTTGCGTTGAGCGGCGCGGCGGGAGCGGCGGCCGCAACCAGCACGGCCCCGAGTGCGCCCAGTGCGATGGCCTTCATGGAGTTCTCCCTTCGGTTAGGCGAGAGTCTGGAGCCTAGCAGAAGGGAGCCTTGCCTGTCGGGCAAATCAGCTCCCGCAGGGTGGGCAAAGGCGCATCGTTGTCCGCCATTCGCACGGCGCAACAGAAGTGGCGGGTTACGCTGCGCTAAGCTAACCCACCCTACGGGTCAGCCCTTCACACAATGCGCGATCAGCCTTTCCACGAAGCCTGCGCATTTCTCCAGCTCCGCCATCGCCACGAACTCGTCGGGCGTATGCGCTTGCGCGATCGCGCCGGGGCCGATCACCACCGACGGGATATCCGCCATGCTGGCGAACAGGCTCGCCTCGGTGCCGAAGGCGACCTTGGCGTGGTCGTTGCGGCCGGCGAGGCTTTTTGCCAGTGTGACGATGGCGGCGTCGGCCGCCGTGTCGAGCGCGGGATAATCAAGGATCTCCTCGAAATCGATGCCGCACTCCGGATGTCTCGCCTTCATCTCCGGCCCGAGCTCGGCCTTGGCCCAGGCGACGATCGCATCCGTCACCTCGCGCGACTCGGTGATGCCGATGCCGCGGCATTCGAAATCCACCGTGCAGGTATCGGGCACGATGTTCAGCGCGGCGCCGCCATGCACGATGCTGGTGAGCAGCGTCGAATGCGGAACGTCGTAGAGGCTGTCATTCGATCGCGCGGCCGCAAGCTTCACGGCACGGCGACGGATTTCGGTGATCAGCTCGGCCGCGTATTCGATCGCGTTGACGCCGTCGGGCGCGATCGAGGAGTGGCGGGCGAGACCACGGAATGTCGCGCGCACGCCGTGCTTGCCCTTGTGGCCGATGATGACCTTCATCTCGGTCGGCTCGCCGATGAAGGCGCCGAGCGGCTTGATCTTCTTCTTCGCGACCTCGCGCAGCATCGGCCGCACGCCGACGCAGCCGATCTCCTCGTCATAGGAGATGGCGAGATGGATCGGCGTCGTCAGCTTCGCTTCCAGCATCTCCGGCACCATGGCGAGGCACACCGCGACAAAACCCTTCATGTCGGTGGTGCCGCGGCCGTAGAGCTTGCCGTCGCGCTCGACCAGCTTGAACGGATCGTGGCTCCAGTCCTGGCCCACGACCGGCACGACGTCTGTGTGTCCCGACAGCACGAGGCCTGGACGGTCCTCCGGTCCGATGGTGACCCAGAGCGAGGCCTTCTGGCCGGTGTCGTCGACGATGCGCTCGCCCTTGACACCGAGGAAAGCGAGATAGCTCTCGATATGGGCAATCAAGGGCAGATTGGTGCGGTCGCTGACGGTGTCGAAGCCGACGAGGTCGGCGAGGAGGTTGCGAATGCGATCGGGTCGTGAACTCGGGAAAATCGGGTTGGGCATTGTCTCGTTCATGAGATGGAGGATGGCTTCGCCGCCTGCACGAAACATACCAACGGAGTGGCGGTTCGGGCAAATCGGATCGCGAAGGGTGCTTTCGCTGAACCTCAGCCGAGCGCGGAGAGATCTTTCGGCAGCATTCGCTTGAACAGCTCGAGCGTACGCCGCGCCTCCGCCGGCGGCAAGGCGATGGCGTGACGAACCGCGGCGGCGATCTGGATCATCGCCAGTTGCGAGAAGGAGGTGAGGGCGGCGGCGGGCTGTTTCGGCGCGACGCGCTTGAGCGCCTCGCGCAAGAGGCCGGCGAGAAAGGCCACATCCTCCTCGTCGATCTTCTGCAAGCTTCGGTCGGCTTGCGTCGCCTGCCAGATGTGATGCATCACGGGATGCTCGCGGAACATCTGGTCATAGCCGTCGGTGATGCGGCACAGAGCAGCGTGCAGGTCGGATAGCTTCTTCATCTCGGCGAGGTCGCGCTGGACGCATTCGCGGCCGATGACATTGCACCGCTCGGCGAGCGTCCCGATCACCGTGCTCTTGTCCGGAAAATATTGATAGAGCGAGCCGAACGCGATGCCGGTGCGCTCGACGATGTCGCTCATCCGGAAGGCGTCGCTGCCTTTCTCGGTGAGAATCTCGGCCGCAGCGGTCAGGATGCGGTCGAAGCGTTCGCGGCTTCGCTCCTGCGTCGGCACCAGCGGCGTGCGTCGCGCGGCCGCGTGCGTCGTCTTGTCCGTCCTGCTTTTCCGTTCCGGCATCCTGGTTCCCGCCATCCGCGCTTGACGTCACAAATAAGAGAGTTTATCGCATTTATCAAATACGAGAGTTTATCGTATTATAGGGAGCTGCGGCATGTGGCAGGGTTTCACGACCGGACTGCTCTGGTTTTCGGCGATCGGCTGCGGCCTCATGGCCGGAATCTATTTCGCCTTCTCGACCTTTATCATGGCCGCGTTCGGCCGGCTCGGCCAGGCGGCCGGCATCGCGGCGATGAACGCGATCAATGTCGACATCGTGCGCTCGCTGTTCATGCCGCTGTTTCTCGGCACGACGGTAGCAGGCGCGGCGCTGGTGGTGATGGGTACGTTGCGCGTCAGCGAGCCGGGGGCAGTGAGCATGATCGCCGGCGGCGGCCTCTATGTCATCGGGATGTTCGTGGTGACGATGGTGTTCAACGTCCCGCTCAACAACGCGCTCGCCGCGTTGCAGCCGTCCGCGCCGGAGGCTGGCGCGGTGTGGGCGGCGTATCTGAAGGACTGGACGTTCTGGAACCACGTGCGGACGGTTGCGTCGGTGGTCGCGAGCGGGTTGTTTGTCGCAGCGCTGGCTTCGTAGGCCAAATCGGCATCGTAGCCCGGATGGAGCGAAGCGAAATCCGGGGCCACTATGTCCGGGGGGCGCAAACCCCGGATTACGCTTCGCTCCATCCGGGCTACAAGATCTCCAGTCTACAAGACCTTGCGTTGCCCGTCGGGCAAAACACTCAAACTCTCGGTCAATGTGTACTCGCCAAAATATTCCACTTTACCGAAATTCGGAAACGGCGTATCTGTTGCCGCAACCCGGCCCAAGGAAGAGGGGCGTATCGCGATCGTCACGAACGCGGGCCGGGCGGCGGTGGACGCAGGTCACATCGGCACGAAAAGCTTCGCAGGGCGGGCGACCGTGAGCGAAGACCTCGCGCCAACGACAGATGTGATCGGCGTACGGCCAAATCGTGTCGTCCTGGCGCCCGGGGTCTGTGCGCCAAGTCTTGCGGTGATGTGGCAGCCCGACCGGGCATGCGCAGCAGCCATCCGCAACGGCGACGGGGGCAATAGTGCATCGCTCCCCGGGGAGAGCACGACATAAGCCGTTCCAACCACTGCGCAGGGAAGGCCGGGATGCTCCGGTTGCCCTGTTACCCGCTGTGCATTGTAGCGCAAACTACTCATGGCATAGCGGACAATGGGAGCCAGCCGGCTCCCGGCCTTCCCTGCGCCCTCTTTCAATTGGGGGTGAGGCGACCAAGCAAAGCTCGGGCGAAGCAAGCCGCGAGGATGCGAGGGTGTGTCCGCAATGAAGATGCGTATGATGAAGCGGCCGTGTCCCCCCACACTCCGTCATTGCGAGGAGCTCTTGCGACGAAGCAATCCAGACTGCCTCCGCAGAGGGATTCTGGATTGCTTCGCTGCGCTCGCAATGACGATGTTGAGGCAGTTGCGCGCCAAAACTCCGGTCTCGCATCCCGGACGCAGCGCGTCCGGGATGCGAGAGAGCGCGTGCTAAACCGGCTTGCCCGTATACGGCATCGACGCCGTCAAACCACCGTCAACCGGGAACGCCTGGCCGTTGACATACGATGCTTCGTCGCTGGCCAGGAACAGCCCCATCGCCGCGAGCTCGTGCGGCTGGCCGGGGCGCTTCAACGGATTGAGCTGGCCGATCTTGTCCTGGGTGCCGCGCTCCTTGGCGCGGTCGAAGATCGGTTTGGTCATGCCGGTCTCGATCAGGCCCGGGCAGACCGCGTTGATGCGCACGCCGGTGCCGGTGAGCGAATACGCCGTGGTCTGCACCAGGCTGATCACGCCGGCCTTGCTCGCCGCATAGGGATGTCCGCTGGCGCCGGCCTTGAGGCCCGCGACGGACGCCGTGAGCACGATCGCGCCGGATTGCTGCTTCACCATGTGCGGCATCGAATGCTTCACCGCGAGGAACGGGCCGATCAGGTTGACGCGCAGCACCTCCTGCCACTGTTCCACGGTCTGCTCGCCGAGCGGCACGAGCCCGCCGGAGACGCCGGCATTGGCCCAGATCACGTCGAGCCGGCCATGCGTCTTCACCGCCTTGTCGATGACGGCCATGACGTCCTTTTCGGAGCCCGCGTCGGCCACCATGGCTTCCGCGACACCGCCGGCCTTCTTCACCTCGTCGACGGTCTCCTTCACCGCCTCGGTGCGGTCAACCGCGATCAGCTTGGCGCCTTCCCTGGTGAAGAGGAGTGCGGCGGCGCGGCCGATGCCGCTGCCGGCGCCGGTGATGATGACGGATTTGCCTTGCAGACGGCCCATGCGTTTCTCCCTTTGGTATGCTGCGCGACGCTTGCCGCGCAACGGAATTTCAAACAAGATTTCAAACGGTAAAGTGTCTTGAGACACGTTCACACCTGACGTACAGCGACATCACACGGGATGGAAGAGTTTCGATGACAGGCACAGACAAGCCCAAAGTGGTCACGACGCGGTGGTGGTGGGTCCGTCATGCGCCGGTGCGCAATGACGGCGGCAACATTTACGGCCAGAGCGATCTCGCCTGCGACACCAGCGACACCTACGTGTTCAACGCTGTTGCCAAGGTGCTGCCACGCAAGGCGGTTTGGTATTCGAGCAATCTGATGCGCACCCACCAGACCGCGGAAGCGATCTGGGCGGCCGGCTTCCCAAGGCCCGCATCGATGAAATGGGAAGCAGACCTGGCCGAACAGAATCTCGGACGCTGGCAGGGCATGAACCGCGCCCAGTTCATCGCCAGCCGCCCCGTCGGCTCGAGCTGGTTCGCCGACATCAACGAGCCCGCGCCCGGCGGCGAAAGCTTCATGGATCTCTACAACCGCACGCGCCGCACCGTCGAGCGGATCAACAACGAGGCGGCCGGGCAGGATGTGATCGCGGTCGCGCATGGCGGCACCATCAAGGCGGCGATCGGCCTCGCACTCGACGGCCAGGTAGAGCGGGCCCTGTCGTTCGACATCGACAATGTGTCGATCACGCGGCTCGATTATTTCTCAAGCCCCGAACGCTCGGTCTGGCGACTGCCGATGGTCAACCAGCAGCCGTGGATCGCTGATGACGCGCACGCCGAGATGCATCAGCTGGCGGGGCCGGAAGTCAAGAAGCTCGCCTGATACAGTTGTCCGCGCGCGCGGACACGGCGTAAGCTTCAAGTCAATCAAACCATAATCTGGGAGGAAACCATGACCTTGTTCGACATGAAGGGGAAAGTCGCCGTCATCACCGGCTCGACGCGCGGTATCGGGCTGGCGATCGCCGAGCGCATGGCCGAGCACGGCGCCAAGGTCGTGATCTCCTCGCGCAAGGCCGATGTCTGCGACCAGGTTGCGAAGGGCATCAACGACAAGTTCGGCAACGGCACGGCGGTCGCGATCGCCGCCAACATCTCGTCGAAGGAAAATCTGCAAAACCTGATCGACGAGAGCAACCGCGCCTTCGGCAAGATCGACGTGCTGGTTTGCAACGCCGCGTCGAACCCCTATTACGGTCCGCTCGCCGGCATCTCCGACGATCAGTTCAGGAAGATTCTCGACAACAACATCGTCGCCAACAACTGGCTGATCTCGATGGTGGTGCCGCAGATGATCGAGCGCAAGGACGGCTCGGTCATCATCGTCTCCTCGATCGGCGGCCTCAAGGGCTCGACCATCCTCGGCGCCTACGCAATTTCGAAAGCCGCCGACATGCAGCTCGCGCGCAACCTCGCCTGCGAGTACGGCAAGCACAACATCCGCGTGAACTGCATCGCGCCCGGTCTGATCAAGACCGATTTTGCCAAGGCACTGTGGGACAATCCGGAGAATTTGAAGGCCTCGACCTCGCGCTCGCCGCTGCTCCGCATCGGCATCCCCGACGAGATCGCCGGCGCCGCCGTGTTCCTGGGATCGAAGGCCGGCGACTTCATGACCGGCCAGACCATGGTGATCGACGGCGGCGCGACGATTAGTTGAGGCGTTGCGTGGGAGGGAAGGGGCACCCAGCCCGCCCACACACAGCTGTCATCGCCCGCCTTGTGCGCAATTGCGCGCTGGGGCGGGCGATCCAGTATCCCAGAGGCCGGCGCTAGAGAGCTCGCTTTCACCACATCCGCCGCTGCGTACTGGGCGGATTCAAACGGTCGTCGCAACACTCGGAGGTTGGAGGTTGCGATGAACGTTGTAAGGCGCCGATCGGCGCGGTCAGGACGAGCCCCATTGCCATCGCCAGGACGGCCGTCTGTTGCAGGACGCGATGAACAGAATAGATTTTGGCTGGCGATTGCCGCGGGGCTAAGCAGCGAGGATGCTGCGCTGGAAGCCGGATTGTCACAACCTGTCGGAAGCAGATTATTCCGAAAGGCGGGCGGCATGCCACCAGCGATGTTCAGATCTTCGGCAAAGGTACTCTCCGGGCGGTACCTCTCATTGGTAGAGCGCGAGGAGATCGCACTCCTCAAGGTGCAGGGCCATTCCAGGCAAGAGATTGGACGTCGCCTGGGGCGGGCTGCTTCGACAATATCCCGTGAACTGCGACGCAACGCGGCTACCCGCGGCGGCGGGTTGGAGTATCGGGCAACAACTGCCCAATGGCATGCGAATCGATCCGCCCGCCGACCCAAGCCGACCAAGCTTGCGCTCAATGCAACCTTGCGCACTTATGTGGAGGAGAGACTTGCTGGCGGCGTCGTAGCCCCGAGCGGCGCGCTCGTTCCTGGTCCCGCCGTTCTGTGGAAGGGCCGCCGGCATGGCCCACGCAAGGATCGGCGATGGGCCAAAGCCTGGAGTCCCGAGCAGATTGCCCGACGCTTGCCGATCGACTTCCCGGACGACAAGACGATGCGCATCAGCCACGAAGCTATCTATCAAGCTCTCTTCGTTCAGGGCCGTGGGGCACTGCGCCGCGAGCTGACGGCCTGCTTGCGAACCGGGCGTGTATTACGGATGCCCAGGGCGCGCGTACGCAGGCGAGGCAAGGGGTTTGTCTCGCCGGAGATCATGATCAGTGAGCGCCCTGCTGAAGCTGCCGATCGAGCAGTGCCGGGACATTGGGAGGGAGACCTCATCCTCGGTCTTGGCAGCTCGGCAATCGGCACGCTGGTCGAGCGCACGACGCGCTTCACGATGCTATTGCACCTTCCCCGGTTGGCGGGGCACGGCGAAGCTCCGCGCGCGAAGAACGGACCTGCGCTCGCGGGACACGGGGCCGAGGCCGTGCGCGACGCGATCACGCGCACCGTCATCACCTTGCCCGAAGAACTGCGTCGCTCGCTGACCTGGGATCAGGGAGCCGAAATGGCTCAGCACGATCGTCTCAAGATCGATGCGGGTATCCAGGTCTACTTCTGCGACCCGCAAAGCCCTTGGCAGCGCGGTACTAACGAGAACACCAACGGGTTGCTGCGACAGTACTTCCCGAAAGGCACAGACCTCAGCATCCATAGCGCCGACGAGATATCCGCTGTGGCAGCGGCCCTCAATGCCCGTCCGAGAAAGACACTAGGCTGGAAAACGCCGGCGGAGGCGCTTGACGAATTGCTGTTATGAGTGAAAACAACTGGTGTTGCGACGACCGTTTGAATCCGCCCTGGATGCCCCGCTTGCCGCCTACGCTAAAGCTTCGGCGGCCCTGGACCTGAGCCCCGGCGAAGCCTTGGCGTAGCCGGGTCGCGGGGCATGACAGTGAGTGCGGAGATGCAACGCCGCGTCTAACTGGCGTCTCCTCAATCCACCGCCGCGTAAACCAGATCCCGCACCAGCGTCCGCGTGTGGTCGCGCTGCCCCGGTCCCTGCGACATAAACACGACGAACAGATCTTCCTTCGGGTCGATCCAGAAGAACGTCCCCGCAATGCCGCTCCAGAAATACTGGCCGACGCTGCCGGGGAACGGCGCGATGCCGGCCTCGCGGCGCACGGCGAAGCCGAGGCCGAAGCCGTGGCCCGGCGACAGCAGCGTGCCGTTGGTCACAACGTGCGGCCCAAGGTGATCGGATGCCATCAGCTCCAGCGTCTTGCAGCCGATGATCCTGTTGCCGTCGAGCGTGCCGCCGTTGCGCAGCATCAGCGCGAAGCGGGCATAGTCCATCGTGGTCGAGACGAGACCGCCGCCGCCGGACTCCATCACCGGCTGCTCGAGCATGTTGAACAGCGCGACCTTGTCGCCGGTCCAGGGATCGGCTTCGAAAGGTTGGGCGAGCCTGCCGGCATTGGCTTCGCTGGTGGAGAAGGCGGTTTCAGTCATCTGCAGCGGGGCGAGGATGCGCTCGGTGAGGAAGGCGCCGAGCGACTTGCCGCTGACGACCTCGATGATGCGGCCGAGGATGTCGGTGGAGCGGCTGTAGTTGAACTCGTCGCCGGGATGGCAGACCAGCGGGAAGCTCGCGACCAGCGCGGCATGCTCGGCATTGGTGATCTTGCGGCTGCGGACGCGGGACTCCTGGTAGAGCTTGTGCACGGGGCCGTCGCCCTGGTGCTCATAAGTGAGACCAGAGGTGTGGCGGAGCAGGTCCTGCACCGTCATCGGCCGCCGGGGCGGAACCAGTTCCAGCTTGCCGCCGCTGACCACGCCGACCTTCTGGTCAGCGAACTCCGGAATGAACTTGGCGACGGGATCGGCGAGCAGCAAATGGCCATCCTCGACCAGCGCCATGATGCCGACCGAGACGATCGGCTTGGTCATCGAGAAGATCCGGAAGATCGAATCAAGCGCCATCGGCGCGGCCCCCACCGGGCTCTGCTTGCCGAGCGCCTCGAACCAGCCGACCTGGCCGCGCCGCGCCACCAGCACGGTCACCCCGGGAATGGTTCCCTTGTCGATCTCGCGCTTGAAGGCGTCCGACATCGCCTGGAGGCGAGGGCGCGACAGGCCCAGCGTTTCCGGCCTGGCCTCGGGCAAAGGCGGGGTTTTCGGCGCGGAGGCGGCTTGGGCGGCGGCTGTGGCAGTCATGTTCACTCCCGGGGGCACATTATTATCGGGAATGAACTGTGGCCCAGAAGGCGCGGCACAAACAAGCGAAGCCAGCGCGCTTCACCCTTGCAAACCAGCCGTCCCCTGTGCTTGAAAGCGCCCCTGATCCGCGTGGCGACGCGAGGGTCCGTAGGAGTGTAGCTCAATTGGTAGAGCACCGGTCTCCAAAACCGGGGGTCGCAGGTTCGAGCCCTGCCACTCCTGCCAGCTAATCCCAGACAACCAGGATCGACAGGCAGGACGGCAGCGGGCCGACAAGCTCGGACCGTGGATCATGCGGACCGGGTAAGCCCTTGATCCGGATCGGGTCCGCTGGCCTCGGCCGCGCGTGTCCCGGGCAGCCCACACCTTGACCTTTGGCCCCATCCGCAGTATCTACCCGGCACTCGCAGCCGGCCCGTTAAACGCGGATTTCCGGCGCGGCTTTGAAATCCCCGAACAATCGAGCCCGGTTCCCGGCTCATCCTTCGAGACAGAGGGCTGGGCCAACGGCGGCTGTTCGGATCCCTGAAATTCATTCGCGTCTGTCGACGGACGTTGGACATCAAACGATGGCAGTCAGCCCGTTCAAGTTTTTGCAGGAAGTGCGCTCGGAGACCGCCAAGGTCACCTGGCCGACCCGTCGTGAGACCACGATCACCACCATCATGGTGTTCGTGATGGTCGCCGTGGCCTCGATATTCTTCTTCGCCGCCGACCAGATCATCCGTTACCTCATCACCTTCCTTTTGGGCATTCACTGATGGCAACAGCCGCTGCAACCCAATCGACCGACAAGCGCTGGTACATCGTCCACGCCTACTCGAACTTCGAGAAGAAGGTCGCCGAATCGATCCGCGAGCAGGCCAAGCAGCGCGGGCTCGAGGAGCTGTTCGAGCTGGTGCTGGTTCCGACCGAGAAGGTCACGGAAGTGCGCCGCGGCCGCAAGATCGACGCCGAGCGCAAGTTCTTCCCGGGCTACGTGCTGGTGAAGATGAAGCTGACCGACGAGGCGTTCCATCTGATCAAGAACACCCCGAAGGTCACGGGCTTCCTCGGCGCCGAGAACAAGCCGATGCCGATCTCGGAAGCCGAGGCCATGCGCATCCTGCACCAGGTGCAGGAGGGCGTGGAACGGCCGAAGGCGTCGGTGTCGTTCGAGATCGGCGAGAACGTGCGCGTGGCCGATGGCCCGTTCGCCTCGTTCTCGGGTGTGGTCGAGGAAATCGACGAGGCGCGCTCGCGCGTGAAGGTCGCGGTGTCGATCTTCGGCCGCGCCACGCCGGTCGAACTGGAATTCGGTCAGGTCGAGAAGGTCTGATCGATTGAGGCGTGAGGCTTCGGTCTCACGCTAGCAAGAGGCCGTGGGAGGGAGAGGGCGGTTGCCAGCCGCATCCGACCCAGACCACGAACCTGAAACCGCCGGCCTGGCCGGCACAACAGGAGTGATACATGGCAAAGAAAGTGACCGGATACCTGAAGCTTCAGGTCCCGGCCGGTGCGGCGAATCCTTCGCCCCCGATCGGTCCCGCGCTTGGTCAGCGCGGTCTCAACATCATGGAGTTCTGCAAGGCGTTCAACGCCCAGACCCAGAAGGAAGAGAAGAACACCCCGATTCCCGTCGTGATCACGATCTACGCCGATCGTTCGTTCACGTTCGAGATGAAGACCCCCCCGATGTCCTTCTTCCTCAAGCAGGCCGCCAAGATCCAGTCCGGCTCGAAGGCGCCGGGCCGTGATAAGGCCGGCAAGGTGACCAAGGCGCAGGTGCGCGAGATCGCCGAGAAGAAGATGAAGGATCTCAATTGCGATTCCATCGAGTCGGCCATGAAGATGGTCGAGGGCTCTGCCCGTTCGATGGGTCTGGAAGTGGCGGGGTAAGCGGTCATGGCAATCGGAAAGCGTTTGAACAAAGCCCGCGAAGGTGTTGACCGCGAAAAGCTTTACCCGCTCGCGGACGCCATCAAGATGGTCAAGGAACGCGCCAAGGCGAAGTTCGACGAGACCATCGAGGTCGCGATCAATCTCGGCGTCGATCCGCGTCACGCCGACCAGATGGTCCGCGGCGTCGTGACCCTGCCGAACGGCACCGGTCGTACGCTCCGCGTCGGCGTGTTCGCCCGCGGCGCCAAGGCTGACGAAGCCAAGGCTGCTGGTGCCGACGTCGTCGGCGCCGAAGACCTGGTCGAGAAGGTGCAGAACGGCTCGATCGATTTCGACCGCTGCATCGCCACCCCCGACATGATGCCGCTGGTCGGCCGTCTCGGTAAGGTGCTCGGCCCGCGCGGCCTGATGCCGAACCCGAAGATCGGCACCGTGACCATGGACGTCACCGGTGCGGTGAAGGGTGCCAAGGGCGGCTCGGTCGAGTTCCGCGTCGAGAAGGCCGGCATTTTGCAGGCTGGCGTCGGCAAGGCCTCGTTCTCCGAGGAGAAGCTGGTCGAGAACATCAAGGCCCTGGCCGATGCTGTCTCGAAGGCGAAGCCGGCTGGCTCCAAGGGCACCTACATCCAGCGCGTTGCGGTGTCCTCGACGATGGGCCCCGGCGTGAAGGTCGAGCCGGGCACCATTCTCGGTTAAGGCTTGCCTCGGCTGAGGTTTGGAAATTGCATGAGGCGAGGGGCGGAATTGGGCAACCGATTCCGCCCCTCGTCGTTTGTGGCTGTCATCGGAAGCAAGAACCGGGAAACAAGAAAAAATGGCTGACAAGGTCCTGATCTACTCGCGCTTCCCGAAGACGATGATGGCGCGTTTCGCCGAGCGGTTCGAACTGCTCGACACCGGCGGCAAGCCGGCGCGCGAGGTGTTTTCGGCCGATGAGCTCGGCGGCATCCGCGCGATGCTCACCGCTGGCGGCTCGCCGCTCGCCGCAGATGCGATGGACCTGTTCCCAAAACTCGGCGCCATCGTCTGCTACGGCACCGGCTATGATGGCGTCGACCTGAAGGCGGCCGCCGCCCGCAACATCGCGGTCGGCCACAGCCCCGGTGCCAATGCGGCTTCCGTCGCTGACATCGCGATGACCCTGATGCTGGCGACGACGCGGCGGATCCTGGTCGCCGACCAATATGTCCGCAGCGGCGATTGGGCCGGCTCAAAGCAGTCGCCGATGATGCGCCCGCAGGCGGGCATGCCCGGCCGCCGCATCGGCGTCTACGGCATGGGCGAGATCGGCCGCAAGATTGCGGCCCGCTGCGCCGCCTTCGAGAGCGAGGTCGGCTATTTCAGCCGCACCAAATACGATCTGCCCTATCAATATTTCCCGACGCTGGAGGCGCTCGCCGACTGGTGCAGCGTGCTGATGATCGCGGTCCGGGCAGGGGCCGAGACCCAGCACGTCGTCAACGCCGATATCCTGGGGCGACTCGGGGAGCACGGCTATGTCGTCAACATCTCTCGCGGCTCAGTGATCGACGAGAAGGCCCTGGTCGCGGCCCTGACCGACAGGACCATCGCCGGCGCCGGCCTCGACGTCTTCGAGAAGGAACCGCACGCCCCCGACGCGCTGACGGCGCTCCCCAATGTCGTATTCGCCCCGCATATCGGCGGCCACACCCTCGAATCACACGTCGCCATGCAGAACTGCGTGCTGGCGAACCTGACGGCATTCTTCGCGGGCAAGCCGCTGCCATACGGGGTCAAATCGGCCTGAATCGGCCCTTGTCGGGCCGTCTCAAGCCCTGCCGCCAGTCGATTGGAACTGGTGTGAATTTTGCTCTTGGCAAGCGGGCTCCGAGCGGTTAAAGAACCGCTTCCGGACGTGCCGGCCTCGGCTGGCGCGTTCGTGCACGTATTCCGAAAACCCGACAAGACAGGAGATCATTCCTTTTCAGGACGTCCGTGAGGATTTGCCCGAAAAGGAAGGAAAACCCGTCGGTTGGTGGAGTGCGGGCAGGGGTCGGGCGGTTCGCCGGCTGACCTTGTCCTGTCCAAGACTGCAGGCGCCCGCGGGAAATTTCGATTTCTCAACGGCTTAATCGCATGGCCTGCATAGACGGGTGAAGACCGGATTTCACTTCGCGCCCAGCTTTAACGGCTGGCTTGCGAAACGGGTCTGGTTCGGACCTCGACACGCCGTGGGCCTTAAGGGCTCCCGGAGGGCAGGCTTTGAATTGTCGTCTCGCCCGGCGCGTGTCCAAGGGGTTTTGGCCCCGAGGTTCAGGTTTTGGGTGGGACGATGGGTGCAACCCGGCGGTCCCGCTTCTTGCGATGACCGCCAACCGGAAAGAGCTTGCTGTGGAACGAGCGGCAAAAAAGGAAGCGGTCGAACAGCTCAATGGGGTCTTCAAGACCACGAGCGTCGCGGTCGTTGCTCAATATTCCGGCCTGACCGTTGCCCAGATGCAGAAGCTGCGTATGCAGATGAAGCAGGCTGGCGCCTCGGTGAAGGTCTCGAAGAACCGTCTCGCCAAAATTGCTCTTGAAGGCACTGACGTCGTTGCCATCGGCCCCATGCTGAAGGGACCGACCGTGATCGCCACTTCGAACGATCCGGTAGCGGCGCCGAAGGTCGCCGTCGAATTCGCCAAGACGAACGAAAAGTTCGTCATCATTGGCGGCTCGATGGGAAAGACCGTCCTGAATGTCGACAGCGTGAAGGCACTTGCCTCGCTGCCGTCGCTTGATGAACTGCGCGCCAAGATCGTCGGCCTTCTTGTGGCCCCGGCGACCAAGATCGCTCAGCTCGCCAATGCGCCCGCGGGCAAGCTCGCGCGCGTCATCCAGGCTCATGCCTCAAAGGGCGAAGCGGCCTGACGCCCTTCGCAAAACTCAAACCCGAACCAGACATACACTCAAGGAAACTGAACAATGGCTGACTTGCAGAAGATCGTTGACGACCTCTCGAGCCTCACCGTGCTCGAAGCTGCCGAACTCGCGAAGCTCCTCGAAGAGAAGTGGGGCGTTTCGGCTGCCGCGGCTGTCGCCGTGGCCGGCCCGGCTGGTGGTGGCGCTGCCGCCGCTCCGGCTGAAGAGAAGACCGAGTTCACGGTCGTTCTCGCCGCCGCCGGCGAGAAGAAGATCGAGGTCATCAAGGAAGTCCGCGCCATCACCGGCCTGGGCCTGAAGGAAGCAAAGGACCTCGTCGAGGGCGCGCCGAAGCCTGTCAAGGAAGGCGTGAACAAGGACGAGGCCGAGAAGCTCAAGGTCCAGCTCGAGAAGGCTGGCGCGAAGGTCGAGCTCAAGTAAGCAACGCTTACTGGCGCGAGATCCCGGGCGAGCATCAGCGAAGTCCGGGGTCTCGGACCACCCATCTAAGGGGTGGGCAATATGCAAAAGGCGTGCGACGGAACATCCCGACGCGGGCCGAACACGAAAAAGTGTTGGGATTTGAAGGTTAACCCCTCGAATCTCGACTATTGTCGCCCCATATCGGTTCGACAGCACGAAAGCGCGGTGGGCAGGGATGCCGGATTCCCTGTAAGCCGTTGGGAGAGCAGGCTATTTCGGGCTTTTGCAGTCCGTGAAGACAATCGTTGTGACGGGCGGGCGTGCCTATGCGCCCCGCGCGTCGTTTTGCGTTTTGAAGGTCTGAAGAACAGATTCAGGACATGACGGTCTGAATCTGGATTTTTGGTCCCCAAAACGGGTTCGAAAAATTCAACCCGGGGAGCGGTGGCAACCGCCTCCTGGACGGCGCGCCCGGAGCGGGCGACGAAATGAGAGGCCACGATGGCGCAGCAGACATTCACCGGTCGCAAACGCGTTCGCAAGTTCTTCGGACACATCAAGGAAGTCGCCGAGATGCCGAACCTCATCGAGGTTCAGAAGGCGTCCTATGACCAGTTCCTGATGGTCGACGAACCCGCGGGCGGGCGTCTTGACGAGGGCCTGCAGGCGGTGTTCCGCTCGGTGTTCCCGATCTCCGACTTCTCGGGCACCTCGATGCTGGAATTCGTCCGCTACGAGTTCGAGCAGCCGAAATACGACGTCGACGAGTGCCGCCAGCGCGGCATGACCTTCGCGGCACCCCTCAAGGTGACGCTGCGCCTCATCGTGTTCGATATCGACGAGGAAACCGGCGCGAAGTCGGTGAAGGACATCAAGGAGCAGGACGTCTACATGGGCGACATTCCGCTCATGACGATGAACGGCACCTTCATCGTCAACGGCACCGAGCGCGTCATCGTCTCGCAGATGCACCGTTCGCCCGGCGTGTTCTTCGATCACGACAAGGGCAAGACCCACTCGTCGGGCAAGCTGCTGTTCGCCGCCCGCGTCATCCCGTATCGCGGCTCCTGGCTCGACATCGAGTTCGACGCCAAGGACATCGTCTATGCGCGTATCGACCGTCGCCGCAAGATTCCGGTGACGTCGCTGATGTTCGCGCTCGGCCTCGACGGCGAGGCGATCCTGTCCACGTTCTACAAGAAGATTCTCTACAAGCGGACCAAGGAAGGCTGGCGCGTTCCGTTCGACGCCAACCGTTTCCGCGGCTACTCGACCATCAACGACCTGATCGACGCCGACACCGGCAAGGTCGTGCTCGAGGCCGGCAAGAAGCTCACCGTGCGCGGTGCGCGTCAGATGCAGGAGAAGGGCCTGAAGGCGCTGCGGCTGTCCGATGAGGAGCTCGTCGGCAACTATCTCGCCGAGGACCTCGTCAACCCGAAGACCGGCGAGATCCACGCGGAAGCCGGTGAAGAGATCACCGACAAGTCGATGAAGGCCCTCAACGAGCAGGGCTACAAGGAGCTGCCGCTGCTCGACATCGACCACGTCAATGTCGGCGCCTATATCCGCAACACGCTCTCGGCCGACAAGAACATGACGCGTGAGGACGCGCTGTTCGACATCTACCGCGTGATGCGTCCGGGCGAGCCGCCGACGCTGGATTCGGCGCAGGCGATGTTCCAGTCGCTGTTCTTCGACGCCGAGCGCTACGACCTGTCCGCGGTCGGCCGCGTCAAGATGAACATGCGCCTCGACCTCGATGCGCCCGACACCCAGCGTACGCTGCGCAAGGAAGACATCCTCTCCGTCATCAAGACGCTGGTGGATTTGCGCGACGGCAAGGGCGAGATCGACGACATCGACCATCTCGGCAACCGCCGTGTGCGCTCGGTCGGCGAGCTCATGGAGAACCAGTACCGCATCGGCCTGCTGCGCATGGAGCGCGCGATCAAGGAGCGCATGTCCTCGGTCGACATCGACACGGTCATGCCGCAGGACCTGATCAACGCGAAGCCGGCGGCTGCCGCCGTGCGCGAGTTCTTCGGCTCCTCGCAGCTCTCGCAGTTCATGGACCAGACCAACCCGCTGTCGGAGATCACCCACAAGCGCCGCCTGTCGGCGCTTGGACCGGGCGGTCTGACCCGCGAGCGCGCCGGCTTCGAGGTGCGCGACGTGCATCCGACGCATTACGGCCGCATCTGCCCGATCGAGACGCCGGAAGGTCCGAACATCGGCCTGATCAACTCGCTCGCGACCTTCGCGCGCGTGAACAAGTACGGCTTCGTCGAGACGCCGTACCGCAAGGTCAAGGACGGCCGCGTCACCGACGAGGTCGTGTACCTCTCGGCGATGGAAGAGGGCCGCTACACGGTCGCGCAGGCCAACGTGCCGCTCGACCCGAAGGGCCGCTTCACCGAAGATCTCGTGGTCTGCCGTCACGCCGGCGAAGTCTTGCCGGTGACGCCGGACAAGGTCGACTACATGGACGTGTCGCCGAAGCAGCTCGTTTCGGTCGCCGCGGCGCTGATCCCGTTCCTCGAGAACGACGACGCCAACCGCGCGCTGATGGGCTCGAACATGCAGCGCCAGGCGGTGCCGCTGGTTCGCGCCGAGGCGCCGTTCGTCGGCACCGGCATGGAAGGTGTGGTTGCGCGTGACTCGGGTGCCGCGATCGCGGCGCGCCGTTCGGGCGTGATCGACCAGATCGACGCGACCCGCGTCGTCATCCGCGCCACGGAAGATCTCGATCCGACCAAGTCGGGCGTCGATATCTACCGTCTGATGAAGTACCAGCGCTCCAACCAGTCGACCTGCATCAACCAGCGTCCGCTGGTGAAGGTCGGCGACATCGTCAAGAAGGGCGACATCATCGCCGACGGTCCGTCGACCGATCTCGGTGAGCTCGCGCTCGGCCGCAACGTGCTGGTCGCGTTCATGCCGTGGAACGGCTACAACTTCGAAGACTCGATCCTGCTCTCCGAGCGGATCGTGAAGGAAGACGTCTTCACCTCGATCCACATCGAGGAGTTCGAGGTGATGGCCCGCGACACCAAGCTCGGCCCTGAGGAAATCACCCGCGACATTCCGAACGTCTCGGAAGAAGCGCTGAAGAACCTCGACGAAGCCGGTATCGTCTACATCGGCGCGGAAGTGCGCGCCGGCGACATCCTGGTCGGCAAGATCACGCCGAAGGGCGAAAGCCCGATGACGCCGGAAGAAAAGCTTCTGCGCGCCATTTTCGGCGAAAAGGCCTCCGACGTTCGCGACACCTCGCTGCGCGTTCCTCCGGGCGTGCAGGGCACGATCGTGGAAGTGCGCGTGTTCAACCGTCACGGCGTCGACAAGGACGAGCGTGCGCTGGCGATCGAGCGGGAAGAGATCGAGCGTCTGGCCAAGGACCGCGACGACGAGCAGGCGATCCTGGACCGCAACGTCTACAACCGTCTTGCCGAGCTCCTCGAGGGACGGCAGGGCATTGCGGGCCCGAAGGGCTTCAAGAAGGACACCAAGATCACCCGTGCGGTGCTCGAGGAGTACCCGAAGTCGCAGTGGTGGCTGTTCGCTTCGCCGAACGACAAGCTGATGGCCGAGATCGAGGCCATGCGGAAGCAGTACGACGAGTCGAAGAAGGGGCTGGAACAGCGCTTCCTCGACAAGGTCGAGAAGCTTCAGCGCGGTGACGAACTGCCGCCCGGCGTGATGAAGATGGTCAAGGTCTTCGTCGCGGTGAAGCGCAAGATCCAGCCCGGCGACAAGATGGCCGGCCGCCACGGGAACAAGGGCGTGGTGTCGAAGATCGTGCCGATCGAGGACATGCCGTTCCTCGAAGACGGTACGCATGCCGACATCGTGCTCAATCCGCTCGGCGTGCCCTCGCGCATGAACGTCGGACAGATCCTCGAGACCCATCTCGGCTGGGCTTGCGCCGGCCTCGGCAAGCGTATCGGCCAGACGGTCGATGCCTATCTGTCGAAGCAGGACATCAAGCCGCTGAAGGAAACCTTGAAGAAGGTCTACGGCGAGGACGAGACGATCAAGTCGCTCAACGACAACGAGTTGATCGAGCTTGGTCACAATCTGAGCCGCGGCGTGCCGATCGCGACGCCGGTGTTCGACGGCGCCAAGGAAGCCGACATCGAGGAGATGCTGAAGCTTGCCGGTCTCGACGCTTCGGGTCAGTCGACCGTCTATGACGGCCGTACCGGCGATGCCTTCGATCGCAAGGTGACGGTGGGCTACATCTACATGCTCAAGCTGCACCATCTCGTGGACGACAAGATCCACGCGCGTTCGATCGGTCCGTACTCGCTCGTCACCCAGCAGCCGCTGGGCGGCAAGGCGCAGTTCGGTGGCCAGCGCTTCGGCGAAATGGAAGTGTGGGCGCTCGAGGCTTACGGCGCGGCGTACACGCTCCAGGAGATGCTGACGGTCAAGTCGGACGACGTCGCCGGCCGTACCAAGGTGTACGAGGCGATCGTCCGCGGCGACGACACGTTCGAGGCCGGTATTCCGGAATCGTTTAACGTGCTGGTCAAGGAAATGCGCTCGCTCGGCCTCAACGTCGACCTGCACAACTCCAAGGTGGGACCGGCGCCGACGTCGGAAGCAGCCGAGTAATACGACCTTTCATGCCCGGCCTTCACGGCCGGGCATCGGCGCCCCTCCCGAGGCCTTGAGGGCAGGGCGCCCCGATTGAGTGATTTTCGAATTTGCGGCCG
Organism: Bradyrhizobium sp. S3.7.6; assembly: GCF_054061875.1. Taxonomy (NCBI): domain Bacteria; kingdom Pseudomonadati; phylum Pseudomonadota; class Alphaproteobacteria; order Hyphomicrobiales; family Nitrobacteraceae; genus Bradyrhizobium; species Bradyrhizobium sp. S3.7.6. The sequence continues at coordinate 4,214,646 of NZ_JBSSEQ010000001.1, forward strand.
TAGGCGACCGGCACGCGAGGAGAAGACGATGAACCAAGAAATTATGAATCTCTTCAACCCGACGACTCCGGCTCAGGTCTTCGACCAGATCCGGATTTCGATCGCGTCTCCTGAGAAGATTCTGTCCTGGTCCTACGGCGAGATCAAGAAGCCGGAGACCATCAACTACCGTACCTTCAAGCCCGAGCGCGACGGCCTGTTCTGCGCCCGCATCTTCGGGCCGATCAAGGACTACGAGTGCTTGTGCGGCAAGTACAAGCGCATGAAGTACAAGGGCATCATCTGCGAGAAGTGCTCGGTCGAGGTCACGCTGTCGCGCGTCCGGCGCGAGCGCATGGGCCATATCGAGCTCGCAGCCCCCGTCGCGCACATCTGGTTCCTGAAGTCGCTGCCCTCGCGCATCGGCCTTCTGCTGGACATGACGCTGAAGGATCTCGAGCGGATCCTCTATTTCGAATATTACGTCGTGCTCGAGCCGGGTCTCACCGCGCTGAAGGACCGTCAGCTCTTGTCGGAAGACGAGTATCTGAAGGCACAGGACGAGTACGGCCAGGATTCCTTCACCGCCATGATCGGCGCGGAAGCGATCCGCGAGCTGCTCAAGGGCATGGACCTCGAGAAGCTCGAAGCCACCTTGCGCCTCGAGATGCAGGAGACCGACTCCGACATCAAGCACAAGAAGCTCGCCAAGCGCCTGAAGATCGTGGAAGCGTTCCGCCACTCCGGCAACAAGCCGGAATGGATGATCATGACCGTGGTTCCGGTGATCCCGCCGGACCTGCGTCCGCTGGTGCCGCTGGACGGCGGCCGCTTCGCGACCTCGGACCTCAACGACCTCTACCGCCGCGTCATCAACCGCAACAACCGCTTGAAGCGGCTGATGGAGCTGCGCGCGCCGGACATCATCATCCGCAACGAGAAGCGCATGCTTCAGGAAGCGGTCGATGCGCTGTTCGACAACGGCCGCCGCGGCCGCGTCATCACGGGCGCCAACAAGCGTCCGCTGAAGTCGCTCGCCGACATGCTCAAGGGCAAGCAGGGTCGCTTCCGTCAGAACCTGCTCGGCAAGCGCGTCGACTATTCGGGCCGTTCGGTGATCGTGGTCGGTCCCGAGCTGCGCCTGCATCAGTGCGGCCTGCCGAAGAAGATGGCGCTCGAGCTGTTCAAGCCGTTCATCTACTCGCGGCTTGACGCCAAGGGCCTGTCCACCACCGTGAAGCAGGCGAAGAAGCTGGTCGAGAAGGAGCGGCCCGAGGTCTGGGACATCCTGGACGAGGTCATCCGCGAGCATCCGGTGCTGCTCAACCGCGCACCGACGCTGCATCGTCTCGGCATCCAGGCGTTCGAGCCCGTGCTGATCGAGGGCAAGGCGATCCAGCTGCATCCGCTGGTCTGCGCCGCGTTCAACGCCGACTTCGACGGCGACCAGATGGCCGTGCACGTTCCGCTGTCGCTCGAGGCGCAGCTGGAAGCGCGCGTCCTGATGATGTCGACCAACAACATCCTGCATCCGGCGAACGGCCAGCCGATCATCGTGCCGTCGCAGGACATCGTGCTCGGTCTTTACTACGTCTCGATCATGCGTGAAGGCCTGCCCGGCGAGGGCAAGATCTTCGGCGACATGGCTGAGCTCGAGCACGCGCTGCACGCGAAGGTCATCCACCTCCACACCAAGATCAAGTATCGGTGGCAGGGCATGGACGAGACCGGCAAGGTCTCGACGCGCTGGATCGAGACCACCGCGGGTCGCGTCATGCTCGGCAACCTGCTGCCGAAGAACCCGCGGATTTCGTACGAGATCATCAACAAGCTGATGACCAAGCGCGAAATCTCGGGCGTGATCGACCAGGTCTACCGTCACTGCGGCCAGAAGGAGACTGTGATCTTCTGCGACCGCATCATGGCGCTCGGCTTCTACAACGCGTTCAAGGCCGGCATCTCGTTCGGCAAGGACGACATGGTCGTGCCGCACTCCAAGTGGAAGATCGTCGACACCACCCGTACGCTGGCGAAGGATTTCGAGCAGCAGTACAACGACGGTCTGATCACCCATGGCGAGAAGTACAACAAGGTCGTCGACGCCTGGTCGAAGGCCACGGAAGAAATCGCCAAGGCGATGATGAAGGAGATCTCCTCGACCAAGAAGACGGCGAGCGGGGCGGATGCCGACATCAACTCGATCTACATGATGGCTCACTCCGGTGCCCGCGGTTCGCCGGCCCAGATGCGCCAGCTCGCCGGCATGCGCGGCCTGATGGCCAAGCCGTCGGGTGAGATCATCGAGACGCCGATCATCTCGAACTTCAAGGAAGGCCTCTCGGTGCTCGAGTACTTCAACTCGACCCACGGTGCCCGTAAGGGCCTCGCGGACACCGCGTTGAAGACCGCGAACTCGGGCTACCTGACCCGTCGTCTCGTCGACGTGGCGCAGGACTGCATCATCACGCAGAACGACTGCGGCACCAAGCTCGGCATCAAGATGCGCGCCATCGTCGATGCCGGCACCGTGGTCGCCTCGCTCGGCTCGCGCATCCTCGGCCGCACGGCCTGCGAAGACGTGCGTGACAGCTCGGGCAAGGTGATCATCAAGCGCGGTACGCTGATGGAAGAGAGCCATCTGGACGCCATCCACCAGGGTGGCGTGCAGGAGGTGAAGATCCGCTCGGCACTGACCTGCGAGCTCGTCAACGGCATCTGCGGCATGTGCTACGGCCGCGACCTCGCCCGCGGCACGCCGGTCAACCACGGTGAAGCCGTCGGCGTCATCGCGGCGCAGTCGATCGGCGAGCCCGGCACCCAGCTGACCATGCGCACCTTCCACATCGGTGGTGCGGCGCAGCTCAACGAGCAGTCGTTCGTCGAATCCAACTTCGACGGCAAGATCGTGATCAGGAACAAGGCCATCGCCCGCAACAGCGAAGGTCACCTGGTCGCGATGGTCCGCAACATGGTGATCGCGATCGTCGATGCCGACGGCACCGAGCGTGCGACGCACCGTATCCAGTACGGTTCGCGCCTGCACGTCGACGAGGGCGACACCGTCAAGCGCGGCCAGCGCATCGTCGAGTGGGATCCCTACACCCGTCCGCTGCTCACCGAAGTCGAAGGTACCATCGGCTTCGAGGATCTGGTCGAGGGGCAGTCGATCTCGGAAACGCTCGACGAGGCCACCGGTATCGCCAAGCGCGTGGTCATCGACTGGCGCTCGACCCGCGGCGGCGCGGACCTCCGTCCGGCCATCGTGGTTAAGGGCAAGGACGGCAAGGTGCTCAAGCTCGCCCGTGGCGGCGATGCCCGCTACATGCTGTCGGTCGATGCCATTCTCTCGGTCGACGTCGGAGCCAAGGTCAATACGGGCGACATCCTCGCCCGTGTCTCGACCGAAAGCGCCAAGACGCGTGACATCACCGGCGGTCTGCCGCGGGTGGCGGAACTGTTCGAGGCACGGCGTCCGAAGGATGCGGCGATCATCGCCGAAATCTCGGGCACCATCCGGTTCGGACGCGACTACAAGAACAAGCGTCGCATCTCGATCGAGCCGATGGACAAGACCGACGAGGCACGCGAGTACCTGATCCCGAAGGGCAAGCACATCCACCTTCAGGACGGCGACGTCGTCGAAAAGGGCGACTTCATCGTCGAAGGCAACCCGGCGCCGCACGACATCCTGGCGGTCAAGGGCATCGAGGAGCTCGCGGCCTATCTGGTCAACGAGATCCAGGAGGTCTACCGGCTCCAGGGCGTGCTCATCAACGACAAGCACATCGAGGTGATTGTCCGTCAGATGCTCCAGAAGGTGGAAGTCACCGACCAGGGCGACACGGACATGATCTCCGGCGAGCAGGTCGACAAGATCGAGTTCGACGCGCTCAACGAGAAGGCGAAGGAAGAGGGCAAGAAGATCGCCACGGGAACGCCGGTTCTGCTCGGCATCACCAAGGCGAGCCTCCAGACCCGCTCCTTCTTCTCGGCGGCCTCGTTCCAGGAGACCACCCGCGTCCTCACGGAAGCGGCGGTCAACGGCAAGGTCGATCCGCTCGAAGGCCTCAAGGAGAACGTCATCGTCGGCCGGCTGATCCCGGCGGGCACCGGCGCCTCCATGGCCAAGATCCGCGAAGTCGCGATGAAGCGCGACAAGCTGATCCTGGACGAGCGCGAGAAGCAGGCGGCCGTCGTGTCGCCCGCGCCGGAAGCGGAGCTTCCTGCGCTGCCTCCTGCGGAATAATCGTTCATCCGTAGGAATACCGAGGACAATGAAAAGGCCGGCGCAAGCCGGCCTTTTTGCTGCTTTGTTTGCCTGTTGCGGTGCAGGATCAACCTTTGTTCATCTTTCCTTCAGGCGCAAAAGCGCTTCTGCTAAGGGAAGTTAGACCGGTGGTCCCGTGACGGGGGCAGGGCCGGAGACCACGGAACTCATATGCTTGATCTCGCAATCGTAGGCGGCGGCCCCGGCGGGCTGATGAGCGCCTGGTACTTGAAGCGTAAGCTCGGCGACCTCTGCCGCATCACCATCTACGAGGCCTCCGACCGGCTCGGCGGCAAGATCGTCACGCGCAAATTCGATTCCGCGCCGGCGATGTACGAGGCCGGCGTTGCCGAGATCTACGACTACTCGATGACCGGTCCCGATCCGCTGCGCGAGCTGATCCAGCATTTCGGACTTCAGACCATTCCGATGGACGCCGAGCAGGTGCAGTTCGGCGGCGAGCTCCTCAACGACGTCGCGGGCATGCGCCGCAAATACGGCGCCAAGACTGCGGCTGCGATCGAGGCGTTCCGGAACCGCTGCGCCGAGGCGATGACGCCGATCGAATATTACGAGGGCGTCGGCGCGCACGACAACGAGAATCCCTGGGCCTACAAGACCGCCGAGCAGGTGCTCGACGAGGAGGTCGAGGACGAAACCGCAAAGCGTTTCTTCAAGGTGATGGCGCGCTCCGACATCGCGACCGAAAGCCACAACACCAACGGGCTCAACGCGCTCAAGAACTACCTGATGGACGTCGACGGCTATATCGGCCTCTATTCCATCCAGAACGGCAACGAGCAGCTGATCGAGTGCCTGCAGTCGGAGGTCAACGCCGACGTCCAGCTCAATCACCGCGTGCTCACCGTCGGCAAGGCGCCGACCGGCCGCTACCAGCTGAAGATGATGAACGGCAAGGGGCCGGAGACGCGCGACTTCGACCTCGTGCTGGTCTGCCTGCCGCATTCGTGGCTCGCGACGATGGGCTGGGAAGGCGAGCAGCTCCGCAAGTCGATGGTCAAGCACGTCTCGTATTTCGATCGTCCCGCGCACTATCTGCGCGTCTCGATCCTGTTCGACACGCCGTTCTGGGGCGAGAAGATTTCTGGCGCCTGGTTCATGTCGGAAGCCTTCGGCGGCTGCTGCGTCTACAACGAGGGCGCGCGCCATGACGTTGGCAAGCACGGCGTGCTGAACTGGCTGATTCCCGGCTCCGACGCGCTGGCCTTCGCCAATTTGTCGGATCAGGAGCTGATCGACGCCGCACTGAAATCGCTGCCCGCCTCGCTCGGCGATGCGCGTTCGCATTTCGTGGAAGGCAAGATCCACCGCTGGCTGTCGTCGGTGAACGCCATCCCCGGCGGTCTGCCCGTGCGCGACGTCATGACCAATCACCGGCCGGAGCCGAAGGAGCATCCCGGCATCGTGGTGGTCGGCGATTATCTGTTCGACTCCACGCTGAACGGTCTGCTCGACTCCTCGGACGCGGCGACCGACATCATCCTGACCGAGATGATGCGCCTGCGCCGCGAGCGCGGACAGGAGGAGGGCGAGCCGGTCTCGGACAAGATCGACCGCGACTATTTCGAGAACTATCGCGGCCTCGGTCCCTACAGCGAAGCTTGGCGCCACTTCACCGATCCCGATTATCTCACCAAGCTGATCGGCATCGTCTGGGGCAAGGCCAAGGGCGCCAAGCTGCTGGTCGCGGGCTCGGCCAGCGGCGAATTGGTCGGCGCGCTGCGCGATCGCGGCATCGATGCCTTCGGCATCGAGAACAACCGCGCCATCCACGCCAGGACGCCGAAGGCGCTGAAGAAGTACAACAAGCTCGGCTCGATCACCGACATGCCGTTCAAGGACGGCGCCTTCGACTTCGTGTTCGAGACCAGCCTCTGCCATGTTTCCCCGAAGCAGGTGGTCCGCGCGATCCGCGAACTGAACCGCGTGGTCAAGACCGGCCTCGTGTTCGGCTCGATCACCTCGGACATGGCTTCAGTGGTGATCGACCGCTACGACCTGCTGCGCGGCGTCAAGAAGCTCGGCACCTGGTGGGAATGGTCCGAGCTGTTCTTCGGCAACGGCTTTGACCTGTCGATGCATCGCAAGGACTGCACCGACGCGCTCTGGGAGGCGACGCTTGCCGCCAACAAGGGCCCGGGCCAGTGGTACGCCGACGCCGACAGCCTGCGTTATTCCTTCTTCGACAAGGTCGAGGATGAGGACGACGACTAGAGACAGGATCGGACCGGCGTAGCCAATTGCTTTGCCGAATTCGTCATGATCGCATAGAATCGGTGCGATAGCGGTTGCCGCTATTTCCTGCTTTCTCCGCGGTCATGCCGGCCGTCAGCATCGGTTGGTTTCATGGCGTCCAAGCCCCTCCCGCCCGACAAACAGAAACTCGCCACGGAAGAGGCGGCCGAGCTCGACGACAAGCTTGTCCCCGTCAAGGCGGACCTCGAAGACGACGAGGACGACGAAGACGAGGAGGATGACGAGCTGGAGCTCGACGACGACGATGAGGACGAGGAGCTCGTCGTCTTTACCGCGCGCGAGGCCGCAGGCGCGCTCGCGACCATCCTGGGTTTCGTCAAGCCGTTCCTGTCCAACTACAAGCGGATGCTGTCATTCGTGGCGTTCGGCGTCTGCGTCGAGACGCTGTTCAACGTCATCATGCCGCTCAGCCTGAAGTACCTGATCGACGACGCGCTCGGCGAGGAGGATTTCCAGGCGCTCTACAAGATCCTCGGCGTGCTCGCGGTCGCCGGCATCTTCACCTCGATCGTGGCGGTCTGGTACGAGCGCTGGGACGCCAGGCTGGCTGCCTGCATCATCTCCGATGTCCGCAAGCGCCTGTTCGAGCATGTCCAGGACCTGCCGGCGGCCTATTTCGGCCGCACCAAGCGCGGCGAGATACTGTCGCGCTTTTCCGTCGACCTTTCGGCCTTCGAGGGCTCGGTCAAGACCTTCGCCAACAGTGCGGCGCTGCCGTTCCTGGAATTGATCGCCGGCATCATCCTGATGTTGTTCCTGAACTGGCAGCTCGCCGCGGTCGCGCTGCTGGTGTTCCCGATCACGCTGATCGGGCCGCGCATCCTCACCCCGAAGGCGGTGCAGGCCAATTACGAGCAGAAGCAGAACGAGAGCGCGCTGCTCGGCATGGTGCAGGAGAACGTGGCCGCGCAGGCCGTGATCAAGGCGTTCAGCCTGCAACGCAAGATGTTCGGCTTCTTCAGCTTCCGCAACGACGAGACCCGCCGCAAGATCGCTTCGGCTGCGTTCCTGTCGACCATGGTGGAGCGGACGGTCACCATTTCGGTGCTGCTGCTGCACCTCGTCGTGCTCGCGATCGGCGCCTATCTGGCGACCAAGGGCCAGATCACCATCGGCACCTTCGTCACCTTCGAGAGCGCGTTCTGGGAGGTCTCCTACAACATCGCCCACGTGATGCACTTCATCCCGGTGTCGATCTCCTCGGCGGCCGCGATCCGCCACATGCAGGAGCTGCTGGATGAGCCGACGCGCGGCGCCGATCGTCCCGGCGCGCCCGATCTGCCGCGCATCACCAACGACATCACCTTCGACCACGTGACGTTCCAGTACGAAGGCAGCCAGACGCCGGTGCTGGACAATCTCAGCCTCAAGCTCAACGCCGGCAAGCGCATCGCCATCGTCGGCCCCTCGGGCTCCGGCAAGAGCACGCTGCTCAATTTGATCCTGCGGCTGTACGTGCCCAACGAGGGGCGCGTCGCCATCGACGGCGTCGACGTGCGCAAGGTGACGCTGGATTCGCTGCGCCGGAGCATGGCGGTGGTGTTCCAGGAGAACATGCTGTTCAACATGTCGATTCGCGAGAACATCCGGCTCGGCAAGGAAGGCGCGACCGACGAGGAGGTGGAGGACGCCGCCAAGAAGGCCGAGATCCACCGCTACATCATGAGCCTGCCGCAGCGCTACGACACGCCGGTCGGCGAGCGCGGCGATACGCTGTCGGGCGGCCAGCGCCAGCGCATCGCGATTGCGCGCGCGGTCATCCGTAACCCTTCCGTGCTGCTGCTGGACGAAGCCACCTCGGCGCTCGACCAGACCACCGAGGCCGCGATCAACCGCACGCTGCTGAAGGTCGCGAAGGGGCGCACCATGATCTGGTCGACCCATCGCCTGACCTCCGTGGTCGAGATGGACGAGATCATCGTGATCTCAGGGGGCAGGGCGATCGAGCGCGGCTCGCATGCCGAGCTGCTCGCCAGGAACGGCACCTATCGCAAGCTGTGGAACGACCAGATCCACCAGCCGCATGGCGCTGTGGCTCAGGCCGATGACGACAGCGACGATGACGACGAGGATGAAGACGACCTCGACGAGGATGATGAGGACGAGGACGACGAGGAGGCGTGACCGAGGAAGTTCGGCTCCAGATGAATTGCTCCTCCGAGCGGCCGCAGCAAGCCTTGAACTGACCAAGCGATGAAGCGCGCCCAGCGCTGCGCGGTCCAGTAGGGACTCGTCGCGGTCGAGACGGAGCGGAACTCGAACGCCTTCGCCGCCGACCATTCGTCGCAGGCCCGCTTGACCGGATCGGCGTAGAAGGTGGCGATCTTGGCCCCGTCCATCCCGTCGGAGGCGAGCCACTCCGGGATATGGACGTTGCAGAGCCGCTCGACGTCGGTGAAGACCTTGTCACAGCCGGTGCCGGCGGCGGGGCAGGAGGTCGAGAACGCATCGCCCACCAGCACGAGGCCGGGCTGGCCGCTTGCGTCGTTCACATAGAGGTCGACCGGACGGATCTTGATCTCGCCGGCGATGTCGAAGGCGCCGGTGATGCGCTTGAGCCGGGGCAGGGCGGCGTTCAGCGTCTCGGCTGGCGCGCGGCGCAATTCGCGCAGCCATGGGTCGTCGACGCCGCGATAGACGAACAGATTGGCGCGCATCCGCGGACCGGTCGGAAACAGTGTGATGTAGGGGATTCGGTCGCTCGGCCGTTCCGAGAAATAGGTCAGTGCCGGGAAGTCGAACGAATTCCGTCCCGCCGGCACCACGTCGAACCCGATCGAGATCGAATGGCAGGCGCTGATGACTTTTCTCGCGATGCCGAGCTGGTGGCGCAGGCCGACGTTCAGGCCGTTGGCGAGCACGACCAGCCGGGCCGAGATCGTCTCCTCATTGGAGAGCGTGATCTTTTGCCGCTCCGGGCTCGTCTCGAGCGAGACCGCCTTGGCGCAGATGCGCTCGACGCCGGCAGGGATCTCGTCACGGACGGCGTTGACGAGCGAATCGTAGAGGATGTTGAACTGCCGACTCGGTGCCTTGTCGAGCAAACGGCCGAATCGAGCGATCCAGTTTTCGCCGGCAAAGGTCGCGCGGCGCAGCACCGATTCTCCGATTCCGGTCTTCAGGAATCGCTCGACCTGGACGTGACCACTGAGTTTTTCGACTCGAAAGTCCGCCGGATAGCTCTCATGCGGGTCGATCAGCACCGTCGAAATGCCGGCGCGGCCGAGCATTGCGGCGGCGGTCGAGCCGGACAATCCCCCGCCGATAATGGCAGTGTCGGTGTAGCGCATGGTGCAAATCTCTGCCGCAGGCGGCAGATTGACGCATCAACAGGAAAAAAAGCCTTAGCAAGGGTTATAAAAGTACATTTAACCCGGGTATAAATTGTTTTTGGGCTGGCGGAACGGACGTCCGGTCCCCATATCCGGCAGGCGCGGTGAGTGCGGGCAAACAGCGATTTCGTCAGGTGGCAGAAGCGTTTTCTGACTGTCGTTTGACCTTGACTTGGCCGACTCTCACTTATAGAAAGCGCCTCACTTAACGACAGGCGGTGAGCATCGCCAGCGTCGGAACGGGCCACCCGTTGATCCGCAGGGATTAGATCCCCAAGGATCGGATCCTCAGGGATCGCTAAGGCGGGCACCAACCTCGACGAATGCCGCTCAAACGCTGTCGATCATAGCTAGGCAATGCCAGTGCGATTTTAGGTCTCTTGAGCTCGTTCTCTTGAGATCGAATTCGGATGCATGACCTCGGTGCGCGGGCCGCAGCTTTATGCTGATTGCCCTGAAACTGCGGTCCTCTGTGGCGTCGTAACGCTTTCCGCTCGGTGATGGAGCGGTTGGCGCAATTTCGCTTTGTGCGGATTGTTCCGTGCGAGGCGACCTCGTCGGGCGGGTGGCCCGAAAAAAATTGCGGTTCCGGCAACGGGCCGCGCCAAGACAGCGGACCCGGAAGGGACCGCGGCAGAACAAAGGGTAAGGCCAGGATGCCGACGATCAACCAGCTGATCGCTCAACCGCGTGAAGTGCAGAAGTCGCGCAAGAAGGTGCCGGCGCTGCAGCAGTCGCCGCAGAAGCGTGGTGTTTGCACCCGCGTCTACACCACGACCCCGAAGAAGCCGAACTCGGCGCTTCGTAAGGTCGCCAAGGTGCGCCTGACCAACGGCTTCGAGGTGATCGGCTACATCCCCGGCGAAGGTCATAACCTCCAGGAGCACTCGGTGGTCATGATCCGCGGCGGCCGCGTCAAGGACTTGCCCGGCGTGCGCTACCACATCCTCCGCGGCGTTCTGGATACCCAGGGCGTCAAGAACCGTAAGCAGCGTCGTTCGAAGTACGGCGCGAAGCGTCCGAAGTAAGCGGGAACCAGCTCAATGTCTCGTCGCCACTCAGCGGAAAAGCGCGAAGTTCTTCCCGATCCGAAGTTCGGGAACATCATCGTCACGAAGTTCATGAACTCGGTGATGTACGCCGGCAAGAAGTCGGTCGCCGAAGGCATCGTCTACGGTGCGTTCGGCATCATCGAAGCCAAGACCAAGCAGAGCCCCCTCGGCGTGTTCGAGCAGGCACTCGAGAACGTCATGCCGACGATCGAAGTGCGCTCCCGCCGCGTCGGCGGCGCGACCTACCAGGTGCCGGTCGAAGTTCGTTCGGTGCGCCGTCAGGCGCTGGGCATTCGCTGGCTGATCTCGGCCGCGCGCGATCGCAACGAGAAGACGATGACCGAGCGGCTCTCGGCTGAGCTGCTCGACGCCTCGAACAACCGCGGCAACGCCGTCAAGAAGCGCGAAGACGTGCACCGGATGGCGGAAGCCAACCGCGCCTTCTCGCACTATCGCTGGTAACGGCGAAACACGGAATCTAAGGATCAGCCCATGCCTCGCGTTCATGCCATAGAGAACTACCGCAATTTCGGTATCATGGCGCATATCGATGCCGGCAAGACCACGACCACCGAGCGCATCCTCTATTATACCGGCAAGAGCCACAAGATCGGCGAAGTGCACGAAGGTGCCGCGACGATGGATTGGATGGAGCAGGAGCAGGAGCGTGGCATCACGATCACCTCGGCTGCCACCACCGCATTCTGGGCCGGCAAGCGCCTGAACATCATCGACACCCCCGGCCACGTCGACTTCACCATTGAAGTCGAGCGTTCGCTGCGCGTGCTCGACGGCGCCGTCTGCGTGCTCGACTCGAACCAGGGCGTCGAGCCCCAGACCGAGACCGTCTGGCGCCAGGGTGACAAGTACAAGGTTCCGCGCATCGTCTTCGCCAACAAGATGGACAAAACGGGTGCCGACTTCTTCAAGTGCCTGGCCGACATCGTTGACCGCCTCGGCGCCAAGCCGATCGCGATCCAGCTTCCGATCGGTGCCGAGAACAACTTCAAGGGTCTCGTCGACCTCGTGAAGATGCAGGGCATCATCTGGAACGATGAATCGCTCGGCGCGAAGTTCGACTATGTCGACATCCCGGAAGATATGGTCGAGCAGGCCAAGGAATACCGCGAGAAGATGGTGGAAGCTGCCGTCGAGCTCGACGATGACGCATTGGCCGCCTTCCTCGACGGCAACGAACCGGATGAAGCGACGCTGAAGCGGCTGATCCGCAAGGCGGTGCTGACCGGCGCGTTCTATCCCGTGCTGTGCGGCTCGGCCTTCAAGAACAAGGGCGTGCAGCCGCTGCTCGACGCCGTCGTCGACTATCTGCCGTCGCCGATCGACGTCCCCGCGATCAAGGGCACCGACGACCGCGGCAACGAGGTCGTGCGCAAGGCCGACGACAAGGAGCCGCTCGCGCTGCTCGCGTTCAAGATCATGGACGACCCGTTCGTCGGCACCATCACCTTCTGCCGCATCTACTCCGGCGTCCTGCAGAGCGGCACCGGTGTCGTGAACTCGACGCGCGAGAAGAAGGAGCGCATCGGGCGCATGCTGCTGATGCATGCGAACAACCGCGAGGACATCAAGGAAGCCTATGCCGGCGACATCGTCGCGCTGGCCGGCCTGAAGGAAGCGCGCACCGGTGACACGCTGTGCGATCCCGACAAGCAGGTGATCCTGGAGAAGATGGAATTCCCCGAGCCGGTCATCGAGATCGCGATCGAGCCGAAGTCCAAGGCCGACCAGGAAAAGCTGGGCGTGGCGCTGGCGAAGCTCGCCGCGGAGGATCCGTCCTTCCGCGTGTCGACCGACCAGGAGTCCGGCCAGACCATCCTCAAGGGCATGGGCGAACTCCATCTCGACATCAAGGTCGACATCCTCAGGCGTACCTACAAGGTCGACGCCAACATCGGCGCGCCGCAGGTTGCGTTCCGTGAGCGCGTCACCAAGAAGGCCGAGGTCAAGTACACCCACAAGAAGCAGACCGGCGGTACCGGTCAGTTCGCGGAAGTGTCGATCGTGGTCGAGCCGAACGAGCCCGGCAAGGGCTACGAGTTCGAGTCCAAGATCGTCGGCGGTGCGGTTCCGAAGGAATACATCCCCGGCGTCGAAAAGGGCCTCAACAGCGTGATGAGCTCTGGTGTCGTCGCGGGCTTCCCCGTGGTCGACGTCAAGGTTCAGCTCGTCGACGGCAAGTACCACGACGTCGACTCGTCGGCGCTCGCCTTCGAAATCGCATCGCGCGCGGCATTCCGCGAAGCGCTGCAGAAGGGCAAGTCCGTCCTGCTCGAGCCGATCATGAAGGTCGAAGTGGTGACCCCGGAAGACTACACCGGCTCGGTCATCGGCGACCTGAATTCCCGGCGCGGTCAGATCCAGGGTCAGGACATGCGCGGCAACGCCAACGTCATCAACGCGATGGTGCCGCTCATGAACATGTTCGGGTACGTGAACAACCTGCGCTCGATGAGCCAGGGTCGCGCGACCTTCACCATGCAGTTCGACCACTACGCAGAAGCGCCGGCCAATGTGTCGGCAGAAGTCCAGAAGAAGTTTGCCTGATTGTCGTCGGTCTCGAACTGACGATTGAACGGAGAGTCAAATGGCCAAAGCAAAGTTTGAACGTAACAAACCGCACTGCAACATCGGCACCATCGGTCACGTCGACCATGGCAAGACGTCGTTGACGGCTGCGATCACCAAGATCCTCGCCGAGACCGGCGGTGCGACGTTCACGGCGTACGACCAGATCGACAAGGCGCCGGAAGAGAAGGCGCGCGGCATCACGATCTCGACGGCGCACGTCGAGTACGAGACCAAGAACCGCCACTATGCCCACGTCGACTGCCCCGGCCACGCCGACTACGTGAAGAACATGATCACCGGCGCCGCCCAGATGGACGGTGCGATCCTGGTCGTGTCGGCCGCTGACGGCCCGATGCCGCAGACCCGCGAGCACATCCTGCTCGCCCGCCAGGTCGGCGTGCCCGCGCTCGTCGTGTTCCTCAACAAGTGCGACATGGTCGACGATCCGGAACTCCTCGAGCTCGTCGAGCTCGAAGTCCGCGAACTGCTCTCCAAGTACGACTTCCCGGGCGACAAGATCCCGATCATCAAGGGTTCGGCGCTCGCCGCTCTCGAAGATTCCGACAAGAAGCTCGGCCATGACGCCATCCTCGAGCTGATGAAGAACGTCGACGAGTACATTCCGCAGCCGGAGCGTCCGGTCGACCAGCCCTTCCTGATGCCGGTTGAAGACGTGTTCTCGATCTCGGGCCGCGGCACCGTCGTGACCGGCCGTGTCGAGCGCGGCATCGTCAAGGTCGGCGAGGAAATCGAGATCGTCGGTCTGCGCGCCACGCAGAAGACCACGGTCACGGGCGTCGAAATGTTCCGCAAGCTGCTCGATCAGGGCCAGGCGGGCGACAACATCGGTGCGCTGCTCCGTGGCACCAAGCGCGAGGACGTCGAGCGCGGCCAGGTGCTGTGCAAGCCGGGTTCGGTCAAGCCGCACACCAAGTTCAAGGCTGAGGCCTACATCCTCACCAAGGAAGAGGGCGGTCGCCACACCCCGTTCTTCACCAACTACCGTCCGCAGTTCTACTTCCGCACCACCGACGTGACCGGTGTCGTGCATCTGCCGGAAGGCACCGAGATGGTGATGCCGGGCGACAACATCGCGATGGAAGTGCACCTGATCGTGCCGATCGCGATGGAAGAGAAGCTCCGCTTCGCGATCCGCGAAGGTGGCCGCACCGTCGGCGCCGGCGTCGTCGCCTCGATCATCGAGTAATTACGAGAATAGGGATTGGCGCGTAGCGAGTGTGACATTCGCTATTCGCTATTCGCCACCCCCCACTAAAGAGAGACCACGGCAATGAACGGCCAAAACATTCGTATCCGTCTCAAGGCGTTCGACCATCGTATCCTCGATACGTCGACCCGCGAGATCGTGAACACGGCGAAGCGCACCGGCGCGCAGGTCCGCGGACCCATTCCGCTGCCCACCCGCATCGAGAAGTTCACCGTCAACCGTTCGCCGCACGTCGACAAGAAGAGCCGCGAGCAGTTCGAGATGCGCACTCACAAGCGCCTGCTCGACATCGTCGATCCGACCCCGCAGACCGTCGATGCTTTGATGAAGCTCGACCTGGCCGCCGGTGTCGACGTCGAGATCAAGCTCTAAGATTTTTGGATCACGTTCGCGACTAGCGGACAGAAAGAACAGGAAGCACGCCGATGCGCTCCGGAGTGATCGCACAAAAGGTCGGGATGACGCGGGTCTTTACAGAGGCCGGCGAACATATCCCCGTGACCGTGCTGAAGCTCGGCAATTGCCAGGTCGTAGGCCACCGCACTGAAGAGAAGAACGGTTACGTCGCGCTCCAGCTTGGTTCTGGCAGCCGCAAGACCGTGTACATGCCCAAGGCAGAGCGCGGCCAGTTCGCGGTCGCCAAGGTCGAGCCGAAGCGGCAGGTCGAGGAATTCCGCGTCTCCGCGGATGCCATGATCCCCGTGGGCGCCGAGATCCTTGCCGATCATTTCGTAGTCGGCCAGTTCGTCGACGTCACCGGCACCTCGGTCGGTAAGGGCTTCGCCGGCGGTATGAAGCGCTGGAACTTCGGCGGTCTGCGCGCCACCCACGGTGTGTCGGTCTCGCATCGTTCGATCGGTTCGACCGGTGGCCGTCAGGACCCCGGCAAGACCTGGAAGAACAAGAAGATGCCCGGCCACATGGGTGTCGACCGCATCACCACGCTCAACCTTCGAGTCGTTCAGCTCGATGTCGAGCGCGGCCTGATCCTCGTCGAAGGCGCCGTTCCCGGCTCCAAGGGCGGCTGGATCCGCGTGCGCGACGCTGTCAAGAAGCCGCTGCCGAAGGATGCTCCGAAGCCCGGCAAGTTCAAGGTTGCTGGCGAAGCGGACGCTGCTCCGGCTGCGCAGGAGGCGTGAGATGGAATTGAAGGTCACGACCCTCGAAGGTAAGGAAGCCGGCTCGGTCCAGCTTTCCGACGCCATTTTCGGCCTCGAGCCGCGCCAGGACATCATTGCGCGTTGCGTGCAGTGGCAGCTCAACAAGCGTCAGGCCGGCACTCACAAGGCCAAGGGCCGCGCCGAGATCTGGCGCACCGGCAAGAAGATGTACAAGCAGAAGGGCACCGGCGGTGCTCGTCACGGCTCGGCCCGCGTGCCGCAGTTCCGCGGCGGTGGCCGTGCCTTCGGTCCGGTGGTGCGTTCGCACGCCACCGATCTGCCGAAGAAGGTCCGCGCGCTTGCCCTCAAGCATGCGCTGTCGGCGAAGGCCAAGGACGGCGATCTGCTGGTGATCGACAAGGCCGCGCTGGAAGCCGCCAAGACCAAGGCGCTGCTCGGCCACTTCTCGGGCCTCGGTTTGACCAACGCGCTGATCATCGACGGCGCCGAGCTCAACAACGGCTTTGCCGCTGCGGCCCGCAACATCCCGAACATGGACGTGCTGCCGATCCAGGGCATCAACGTCTATGACATCCTGCGCCGTCAGAAGCTCGTTCTGACCAAGGCCGCCATCGATGCGCTGGAGGCGCGCTTCAAATGACGAAGAACATCGAGCCTCGCCACTACGACGTGATCTTGTCGCCGGTCGTGACCGAAAAGGCGACGATCGCCTCGGAGCACAACAAGGTCCTGTTCAAGGTGGCCGCGAAGGCGACCAAGCCGCAGATCAAGGAAGCGATCGAGAAGCTGTTCGACGTCAAGGTCAAGAGCGTCAACACGCTGGTCCGCAAGGGCAAGACCAAGATCTTCCGCGGCAATCTCGGCTCGCAGTCGAACAGCAAGCGCGCGATCGTGACCCTCGAAGAGGGCCACCGGATCGACGTGACCACCGGTCTGTAAGGTCGTACGACGATGGCACTGAAAAAATTCAATCCCACGACGCCGGGCCAGCGCCAGCTGGTCATGGTCGATCGTTCGGCCCTCTACAAGGGCAAGCCGGTCAAGGCGCTCACCGAAGGCAAGCACTCCTCGGGCGGTCGCAACAACACCGGTCGCATCACCGTGCGCTTCCGCGGCGGCGGTCACAAGCAGACGCTGCGCATCGTCGACTTCAAGCGCGACAAGGTCGATGCACCCGCGACGGTCGAGCGGCTGGAATACGATCCGAACCGCACTGCGTTCATCGCGCTGGTCAAGTACGAAGACGGCACCCAGGCCTATATCCTGGCGCCGCAGCGCCTTGCCGTCGGTGATTCCGTGGTTGCCGGCAACTATGTCGACGTGAAGCCGGGCAACGTCATGCCGCTCGGCAACATGCCGGTCGGCACGATCATCCACAACATCGAGGTCAAGATCGGGAAGGGCGGCCAGCTCGCTCGTTCCGCCGGCACCTACGCCCAGCTCGTCGGCCGCGACCACGACTACGTGATCATCCGCCTGAACTCGGGCGAGCAGCGCCTGGTGCACGGCCGTTGCCGCGGCACGATCGGCGCGGTGTCGAACCCGGATCACATGAACACCTCGATCGGCAAGGCCGGCCGCAATCGTTGGCTGGGCCGCAAGCCGCATAACCGCGGTGTCTCGATGAACCCGATCGACCATCCGCACGGCGGTGGTGAAGGTCGTACCTCGGGCGGTCGCCACCCGGTCACCCCGTGGGGCAAGCCGACCAAGGGCAAGAAGACCCGCAGCAACAAGTCGACCAACAAATTCATTCTCCTAAGCCGCCACAAGCGGAAGAAGTAAGGAACGCCGGACATGGTTCGTTCAGTCTGGAAAGGCCCGTTCGTCGAGGGTTCTCTGCTCAAGAAGGCAGATGCCGCCCGCGCGTCCGGCCGTCACGACGTCATCAAGATCTGGAGCCGTCGCTCGACGATCCTGCCGCAGTTCGTCGGCCTGACCTTCG
Source organism: Bradyrhizobium sp. S3.7.6 (assembly GCF_054061875.1). Taxonomy (NCBI): domain Bacteria; kingdom Pseudomonadati; phylum Pseudomonadota; class Alphaproteobacteria; order Hyphomicrobiales; family Nitrobacteraceae; genus Bradyrhizobium; species Bradyrhizobium sp. S3.7.6. Next base: position 4,232,436 of record NZ_JBSSEQ010000001.1, read on the forward strand.
GCGTCTACAACGGTCAGAAGCACGTACCGGTTGCCGTCAACGAGGAAATGGTCGGTCACAAGTTCGGCGAGTTCTCGCCGACCCGGACCTTCCATGGCCACTCCGGCGACAAGAAAGCCAAGAAGGCTTGAGGATTAAACGATGAGCAAACCTAAGCGCGAACGGAGCCTCGCCGAGAACGAGGCCAAGGCGGTCGCCCGGATGCTGCGGGTGAGCCCGCAGAAGCTCAACCTGGTCGCCCAGCTCATTCGCGGCCGGAAGGCGGCTGCTGCGCTCGCCGACCTGCAGTTTTCGCGCAAGCGGATCGCGGTTGACGTGAAGAAGTGCCTGGAATCGGCTATCGCCAATGCCGAGAACAACCACGACCTCGACGTCGACGATCTCGTCGTGGCGCAGGCCTTCGTCGGCAACGGCCTCGTGATGAAGCGCTTTGCCGCCCGCGGCCGTGGCCGCTCGGGCCGTGTCTACAAACCATTTTCGCAGCTGACGATCATTGTTCGTCAGGTCGAAGCCGAAGCAGCAGCGGCTTAAGGGTCGCAGGAGAAAACGATGGGTCAAAAGATCAATCCAATCGGTCTGCGTCTCGGCATCAACCGGACCTGGGATTCCCGCTGGTTCGCCGGCAAGCAGGAATACGGCAAGCTGCTGCACGAGGACGTCAAGATCCGCGAGATCCTGCACAAGGAGCTCAAGCAGGCGGCCGTCGCCCGCATCGTGATCGAGCGTCCGCACAAGAAGTGCCGCGTCACCATCCACTCGGCTCGTCCGGGCGTGGTGATCGGCAAGAAGGGCGCCGACATCGACAAGCTTCGCAAGAAGGTCGCGGACATCACCTCGTCCGACGTCGTCATCAACATCGTCGAGATCCGCAAGCCGGAGCTCGATGCGACGCTGGTGGCCGAGTCGATCGCGCAGCAGCTCGAGCGCCGCGTGGCGTTCCGCCGTGCCATGAAGCGCGCCGTGCAGTCGGCGATGCGTCTCGGCGCGGAAGGCATCCGCATCAACTGCTCGGGTCGCCTGGGCGGCGCGGAAATCGCGCGCATGGAGTGGTACCGCGAAGGTCGCGTGCCGCTGCACACGCTGCGCGCCGACATCGACTACGGCGTTGCGACCGCGTTCACGACCTTCGGCACCTGCGGTGTCAAGGTCTGGATCTTCAAGGGCGAGATCCTCGAGCACGATCCGATGGCCCAGGACAAGAGAATGGCCGAAGGCGAGACCGGCGGCGGTGGTGATCGCGGTGGCCGTGGGCGCCGTGACAACGCTGCGGCCTGACGCCAGCACAGAGAATTTGAGGGCTTGAAGCCATGATGCAACCTAAGAAAACGAAGTTCCGGAAGGCGCATAAGGGCCGCATCCACGGCGTTGCGTCTTCGGGTGCGACGTTGGCCTTTGGCCAGTTCGGCCTGAAGGCGACCGAGCCGGAGCGCGTTACCGCGCGCCAGATCGAAGCCGCTCGCCGCGCGCTGACCCGCCACATGAAGCGCGCCGGCCGCGTCTGGATCCGCGTGTTCCCCGATGTTCCGGTGTCGAAGAAGCCGGCCGAAGTCCGCATGGGCTCCGGCAAGGGTGCTCCGGAACTGTGGGTCGCGCGCGTCAAGCCCGGCCGGGTGCTGTTCGAGATCGACGGCGTCAACACCCAGACGGCGCGTGAAGCGCTGACCCTGGCGGCCGCCAAGCTGCCGATCAAGACGCGCTTCGTCGAGCGCATTGCGGAGTAATGGCCATGGCCCAGATGAAGATCGAAGACATCCGTGCATTGAGCCCTGATCAGCAGGATGACGCCATCCTGAATCTGAAGAAGGAGCGCTTCAACCTGCGCTTCCAGCGCGCCACCGGGCAGCTCGAGAACACCTCGCGCCTGCGCGAGGCTCGCCGTGACATCGCCCGCATCAAGACCGTCGCCGCGCAGAAGCGCGCGAAAGAGAAGTAAGGGGCTTACGAATATGCCGAAACGTACTTTGCAAGGCGTGGTCGTCAGCGACAAGACTGCCAAGACCGTTGTGGTGCGCGTCGATCGCCGCTTCACGCACCCGATCTACAAGAAGACGATCCGCCGTTCGAAGAACTACCACGCGCACGACGAGGACAACCAGTTCAAGCCGGGCGACATGGTGTGGATCGAGGAAACCAAGCCGATTTCGAAGTTGAAGCGCTGGATCGTGATCCGGGGCGAACACAAGAAAAGCGCCTGATCTGTTGGCTTTAGCCGACTGACTTCAGGAAAATGTTGAGCGCCGGCTGGGCTGGCGCAAGAGAGAAGAGGACGAGGTGCATCAATGATTCAGATGCAGACCAACCTCGACGTGGCCGACAATTCTGGCGCACGCCGTGTCATGTGTATCAAGGTGCTCGGAGGCTCCAAGCGCCGCTACGCCACGATCGGCGACATCATCGTCGTCTCGATCAAGGAAGCGATTCCGCGTGGCAAGGTGAAGAAGGGCGACGTGATGAAGGCCGTCGTAGTGCGCGTCCGCAAGGACATCCGCCGCGCCGACGGTTCGGTCATCCGCTTCGACCGCAACGCCGCCGTTCTGATCAACAACCAGTCCGAGCCGGTCGGCACCCGTATCTTCGGGCCCGTGCCGCGCGAGCTGCGCGCGAAGAACCACATGAAGATCATCTCTCTCGCGCCGGAGGTGCTGTGATGGCTGCGAAGATCCGCAAGGGCGACAAGGTCGTCGTGCTGACCGGTCGCGACAAGGGTCGCACCGGCGAAGTATTCGAGGTTCGCCCGGACGCCGGCACGGCGCTGGTGCGCGGTATCAACATGGTCAAGCGTCATCAGAAGCAGACGCAGGCCCAGGAGGGCGGCATCATCTCGAAGGAGTCGCCGATCCAACTGTCCAACATCGCGTTCGTCGGCAAGGATGGAAAGCCGACCCGCGTCGGATTCAAGATTCTGGCGGACGGCAAGAAGGTCCGCATCGCCAAGAGCTCGGGAGCTGAGATCGATGGCTGAGGTCGCTTACACGCCGCGCCTGCGCGCGGAATATGACGCGAAGATCCGGACGGAAATGACCGAGAAGTTCGGTTATGAGAACGTCATGCAGGTTCCGCGTCTGGACAAGGTCGTGCTGAACATGGGCGTTGGCGACTCCGTCAACGACCGTAAGAAGGCCGAGAACGCCGCCGCTGAATTGACGCTGATCGCCGGCCAGAAGGCGATCGTGACCTATTCGCGTATCGCGATCGCGACCTTCAAGCTGCGTGAGAACCAGCCGATCGGCTGCAAGGTCACGCTGCGCAAGGCCCGCATGTACGAGTTCATCGATCGCCTGGTGACGGTCGCGCTGCCGCGCGTCCGCGACTTCCGCGGCCTGAACCCGAAGAGCTTCGACGGCCGCGGCAACTACTCGCTCGGCCTCAAGGAACACATCATTTTCCCCGAGATCGACTTCGACAAGGTCACGGAAGCCCGCGGTATGGACATCACCGTCTGCACCACGGCCAAGACCGACGACGAGGCGAGGGCCTTGTTGACCGCTTTCAATTTCCCGTTCCGGCAGTGAGACGCTGACCTAAAGCCTCTCAAACGCGGATACCCAGGAGCCAAGCATGGCAAAGAAGAGTTCAGTCGAGAAGAACAACCGGCGCAAGCGGATGGCGAAGAACGCCGCCCCGAAGCGCGAGCGGTTGAAGGCGATCATCGCCGACAAGACGCTGCCGATGGAGGAGCGGTTCGCCGCCACCCTGAAGCTTGCGGAAATGCCGCGCAACTCGTCGGCGACCCGCATCCGTCTGCGTTGCGAGCTGTCGGGCCGTTCGCGCTCGAACTACCGCAAGACCAAACTGTCTCGCATCGCGATGCGCGACCTTGGCTCCAAGGGCATGGTCCCGGGCCTCGTGAAGTCCAGCTGGTAAGGAGGGTCGTTTAGATGTCTACGCACGATCCAATCAGCGATCTGATCACCCGTATCCGCAACGCGCAGATGCGCTCCAAGAGCAAGGTCTCGACGCCTGGTTCGAAGATGCGCGAGAATGTGCTCGAAGTGCTCAAGACCGAGGGCTACATCCGCGGTTACGCCACGCTCGAGCACTCCTCGGGCCGCAGTGAGATCGAGATCGAGCTGAAGTATTTCGACGGCGAGCCCGTCATCCGCGAGATCGAACGAGTCTCCAAGCCCGGGCGTCGTGTTTACGCCTCGGTGAAGGCTCTGCCGCGGGTCAACAACGGGCTCGGCATTTCGGTGTTGTCGACCCCGAAGGGGATCATGGCCGACCACAGCGCGCGCGAAGCGAATGTGGGCGGCGAAGTTCTCTTCACGGTGTTCTGAGAAGGATTGTTGATCCATGTCACGTGTTGGCAAAAGGCCTGTGGCGGTTCCGTCGGGTGTGACCGCGACCGTCGACGGGCAGACCGTCAAGATGAAGGGGCCCAAGGGCCAGCTTCAGTTCGTCGTCCATAACGACGTCGAGGTGAAGCTCGAGAACGGCCAGGTCAAGGTGAACCCGCGGGTCGAGACCAACCGCGCGCGGGCGCTGTACGGTACCGCTCGCGCCCAGGTCGCGAATCTGGTCGAAGGCGTCACCAAGGGTTTTGAGAAGAAGCTCGAAATCACCGGCGTCGGTTACCGCGCCGCGATGCAGGGCAAGAACCTGCAGCTCGCGCTCGGTTACAGCCACGACGTGGTCTACGCGATCCCGGAAGGGATCACGATCACCGTGCCGAAGCCGACTGAGATCACGGTGACCGGCAGCGACATCCAGCGTGTCGGCCAGGTCGCCGCCGAGATTCGCTCCTATCGTCCGCCGGAGCCCTACAAGGGCAAGGGCGTGAAGTATGTTGGCGAATTCATCTTCCGCAAGGAAGGCAAGAAGAAGTAACGGAGCCGGTCATGTCCAAAGCCAAGGTTACCAATGCCCGGCGCAAGCGGAGTGTGCGGCTGAAGCTGCGCCGCTCCGGTGGCGGTCGTCCGCGTCTGTCGGTGTTTCGCTCGTCCAAGCACATCTACGCCCAGGTCATCGACGACCTGAAGGGCGAGACGCTGGCCTCTGCCTCGTCGCTCGAGAAGTCGATGCGCGACGGCGGCAAGACCGGCGCCGACATCGATGCGGCGAAGGCGGTCGGCAAGCTGCTGGCCGAGCGCGCCGCCGAGAAGGGCGTCAAGGAAGTCGTGTTCGATCGCGGCAGCTACCTCTACCACGGGCGCGTCAAGGCACTGGCCGACGCTGCGCGTGAGAGCGGGCTGAGCTTCTAACAGAATTTGAGGATTGAGGCGCAAGCCTCTGAAGGATTGGAAAAATGGCAGAACGCGAACAACGTGGTGGACGCGATCAACGCGGCGGCGGCGGACGTGAACGCCGGGAGGAGCGCGACAGCGAGTTCGTCGACAAGCTCGTCCACATCAATCGCGTGGCAAAGGTCGTCAAGGGCGGCAAGCGCTTCGGTTTCGCAGCGCTGGTCGTGATCGGCGACCAGAAGGGCCGCGCCGGCTTCGGTCACGGCAAGGCGCGCGAAGTGCCTGAGGCGATCCGCAAGGCGACTGAATCCGCCAAGCGCAACCTGACCCGCGTGTCGCTGCGCGAGGGCCGTACGCTTCATCACGACATCGCCGGCCGTCATGGCGCGGGCCGTGTCTACCTGCGTGCTGCTCCGGCCGGTACCGGCATCATCGCCGGCGGCCCGATGCGCGCCGTGTTCGAGACGCTCGGCGTCCAGGACGTGGTCGCGAAGTCGATCGGCTCGTCGAACCCCTACAACATGGTTCGCGCAACCTTCGACGCGCTGAAGCATCAGGATTCGCCGCGTTCGGTCGCAGCCCGCCGCAATATCAAGGTGTCCACCCTCCAGTCCCGCCGTATCGGTGGTGACGCCGAGGCGGCTGCCGACTAACGGAAGCTTTTCGGAGTAGACTCCCATGGCCAAGGCAGCAAAGACGATCAAGCTCGAGCAGACCGGCAGCGCGATCCGCCGCCATCACTCGCAGCGTTCGACGCTGATCGGACTCAAGCTCAACAAGATCGGCCGCACCAGCGAACTGCCGGACACCCCGGCGGTTCGTGGCATGATCGAGAAGGTTCACCATCTCGTTCGCATCGTCGACGAGAAGTAAGCAAAGGCGCAGGATCCCGAAAAGCGGGCACCCGTTTTCGGTGAAGATCATGCGCAAGAAACAAGGAGCAGGGCGATGAAGCTCAGCGATATCGCCGACAACGCCGGCTCGCGCAAGAAGCGTATGCGCGTCGGCCGTGGCATTGGTTCGGGCAAAGGCAAGCAGTCCGGCCGCGGTGGCAAGGGCCAGACCGCGCGTTCGGGCGTGCGCATCAAGGGTTTCGAAGGCGGCCAGATGCCGATGCATCGCCGTCTGCCGAAGCGCGGCTTCAACAACATCTTCCGCGTCGAGTTCGCCGAGATCAATCTCGACCGGCTCCAGGAAGCGGTCGATGCCAAGAAGATCGACGCCGGCAGCGTCGTGAACGTCGAGGCCCTGGTGAAGGGCGGCGTGCTGCGCCGCGCCAAGGCCGGCGTGCGGCTGCTCGGCCGCGGCGAGCTCAAGTCCAAGCTCAACATCGAAGTGCACGGCGCCACGAAGACCGCGATCGCCGCGGTCGAGAAGGCGGGCGGCTCGGTGAAGATCCTCGCCCCTGCCAAGGAAGAAGGCGAGGCGGCGTAACAACTGCGTCATTGGCCCGCGGCTCGCGGGCCTTTACGCGTGTGGGACGTGGACTTATCGAAGCCGAGCCCCAGATAATGTCCGGCGTCCGCTAGAGTAGCCCGGCCGCGGGCATGACGGCGCAATAGGCGGCGGGAGAAAGTCCAAGATGGCCTCTGCAGCGGAACAACTGGCAGCCAATCTCAATTTCGGTGCGTTTGCCAAGGCTGACGAACTGAAGAAGCGCATCTGGTTCACTCTGGGTGCGCTGCTCGTTTATCGGCTCGGGACCTACATCCCGCTTCCCGGCATCGATCCCAACATCTGGGAACAGGTGTTCCGCTCCCAGGCGGGCGGCATCCTCGGCATGTTCAACATGTTCGCCGGCGGCGGTATCCACCGCATGGCGATCTTCGCGCTGAACATCATGCCGTATATCTCGGCCTCGATCATCATCCAGCTCCTCACCACCGTCTCGCCGCAGCTCGAGGCGCTGAAGAAGGAAGGTGAGTCCGGCCGCAAGCTGCTGAATCAGTACACCCGCTATCTCACGGTGATTCTGGCCGCGTTCCAGTCTTACGGCATCGCGGTGGGCCTCGAAGGCGCCGGCAACGTCGTCAGCGACCCCGGCATGTTCTTCCGCCTGTCCACGGCGATCACGCTGACCGGTGGCACCATGTTCCTGATGTGGCTGGGTGAGCAGATCACCTCGCGCGGCATCGGCAACGGCATCTCGCTGATCATTCTCGCCGGCATCGTCGCCGAGCTGCCTGCGGCGCTCGCCAACATGCTCGAGCTCGGCCGTCAGGGCGCGATGTCGACCGGCCTGATCCTGGTCGTCATCATCATGGCGGTCGCCGTGATCGCCTTCATCGTGTTCATGGAGCGCGCCCAGCGCCGGCTGCTGATCCAGTATCCGAAGCGCCAGGTCGGCAACAAGATGTTCGAGGGCCAGTCCTCGCATCTGCCGCTCAAGCTCAACACCTCGGGCGTGATCCCGCCGATCTTCGCGTCCTCGCTGCTGCTGCTGCCGACCACGGTTGCCAACTTCAACGCCGGCAGCGGGCCGGAATGGTTCCAGTGGATCACGACCCAGCTCGGCCACGGCCGTCCGCTGTTCCTGATCATGTATCTCGCGCTGATCGTGTTCTTCGCGTTCTTCTACACGGCGATCGTGTTCAACCCGACCGAGACCGCGGACAATCTGAAGAAGCATGGCGGCTTCATTCCAGGCATCCGCCCGGGCGAGCGCACCGCGGAATATATCGACTACGTGCTGTCGCGCATCACCGTGCTCGGCGCTGTTTATCTGGCGATCGTCTGCTTGATCCCGGAAATCCTGATCTCCTACGCCTCGGTGCCGTTCTACTTCGGCGGCACCTCGCTGCTGATCGTCGTCAGCGTCACCATGGACACGGTGGCGCAGGTGCAGGGCTATCTGCTGGCGCATCAGTATGAGGGCCTGATCCGGAAGTCGAAGCTGCGCGGCCGCCGCCGCTAAGCGCGGCGTTCTCCGAGGGCGACGCGACAGCGCCGCCGATTCGCCGCGCGAGCAGCGCGCGGCGCCCGCCGAGGCGACCAGTCAGCCATTCCAAGACATCGGCAGAGCTGCTCTCCCTGCGACGCAATCACTGATTTCAAAGGCCTTCTTGGCGTCCTGGCATTTGCTCCCCTATGATATGGGTAGCGGTGCGACGCCGATTATGATTTGCACTGTCATTGGACTTCAAACACAGGTGCGCGACGTATCGCTCACCAATCCGGGGGGCGTACGCCGATGAGAATTATACTTCTGGGACCGCCGGGGTCGGGCAAGGGGACCCAGGCGCAACTGCTGGTGCAGCGCTATGGCATCGTCCAGCTCTCGACCGGAGAGATGCTGCGCGCGGCCGTTGCGGCGGGAACGCCGGTCGGGCTGAAGGCCAAGGAGATCATGGCCAGCGGCGGCCTCGTGCCCGACGAGATCGTGGTGGGAATCATCTCCGACCGCATCGACCAGCCGGACGCCAAGAACGGTTTCATCCTCGACGGCTTCCCGCGCACCGTGCCGCAGGCCGAGGCGCTGGATGAGCTGCTCAAGCACAAGCATCTCAAGCTCGACGCCGTGGTCGAGCTCCGCGTCAACGAGAGCGCGCTGCTGAGTCGCGTCGAGACCCGCGTCGCCCAGATGCGGGAGCGCGGGGAGGAGGTCCGGGTCGACGACACCCCGGAGGTCCTGACCAAGCGGCTCGCCAGCTACCGCAGCCAGACGGAACCGCTGATTCACTACTATTCCGAGCGGCGGAAGCTCTCGACCATCGACGGCATGATGGCCATTGATGAGGTGACCCGCGCGATTCACCGCCAGCTCCTGGCCCTCGGGGCGGTCGAACCCAAGACGCATGGCAAGGCCCAAGCGCGCAGCGCGGCCAAGTCGGGGCCTGCCAAGAAGGGTACCAAGAAGGCCAAGGTAGCCAAAAAGCCGGCGAAAACGGCCAAAAAGGCTGCCAAATCCGCTAAAAAGGCCGCCAAGAAGGCCGTGAAGGGCGCCAAGAAGGCGGCCAAGAAAACGATCAAAAAGGCAGCCAAAACGACCGCCAAGAAGGCTGTCAAAAAAGGTGCCAAAAAGGCCGCAAAAAAGGTCACGAAAAAGCGAGCTAAGCGCTAGCAGCGGTTGACGAAAGCCCCCTGAATCCCCTAATAAGCCCCGCATCCAAGTCGGATAGTTTCAAACGATGCCGGGCCCCAGGAAGACCAGGGGTGGGCGTCGTGTTCGCGTTTGTGAACACCTGCCCGAGAAACCAAGCACTTAAAGCCTGATTCCTGACGAGGGATCGGCAACAGGAGAGAAGGCCGTGGCCCGTATTGCCGGCGTGAACATTCCGACCAACAAGCGCGTGCTGATCGCGCTCCAGTACATCCATGGCATCGGCCAGAAGATCGCTGGTGAGATCCTGGAGAAGGTGAAGATCCCCGAGGATCGTCGCGTCAACCAGCTCAGCGATGCCGAAGTGCTCCAGATCCGCGAAGTGATCGACCGCGACTATCTCGTCGAGGGCGACCTGCGTCGTGAGGTCGGCATCAACATCAAGCGTCTGATGGACCTCGGCTGCTATCGCGGCCTGCGTCATCGTCGTGGCCTGCCGGTGCGCGGTCAGCGTACCCACACCAATGCGCGTACGCGCAAGGGTCCGGCCAAGGCCATCGCCGGCAAGAAGAAGTAAGTTTTCGAATCCAATCGCGGCGTGTGGCGAACAGGGGACATCCCGTTCGCCACACGCCTTTCGTTCCACAGGTGTAGCCGCTGGCATTACGGCGGCGTTTGAGATCTTCAGGAAAGGTACTCTATGGGCAAGGAAGCCACCCGCGTTCGTCGTCGTGAGCGCAAGAACATCGCCTCCGGCGTCGCGCATGTGAACTCGTCGTTCAACAACACGACCATCACCATCACCGACGCGCAGGGCAACACGATTGCCTGGTCCTCTGCCGGCACGATGGGCTTCAAGGGTTCGCGCAAGTCGACCCCGTACGCCGCGCAGGTTGCCGCCGAGGACGTGTCGAAGAAGGCGCAGGAGCACGGCATGCGCACGCTCGAAGTCGAAGTCGCTGGTCCCGGTTCGGGCCGCGAGTCGGCGCTCCGTGCGCTTCAGGCCGCGGGCTTCACCGTCACCTCGATCCGCGACGTGACCACGATCCCGCACAACGGTTGCCGTCCCCGCAAGCGTCGGCGCGTTTGATACCAAGTTGCGGGCGCATTGGTCGCCCGCAATGACTTTTTGCAAAGCCGCGCGAATGATCCGCGGCCTTTCTCCAACGCCAGTGTCTGCACTAGCAGTTTGACTGGCCTGTATGGGTGAAACAGTGACGATCCAGAAAAATTGGCAAGAACTGATTCGGCCGAACAAGCTCCAGATCCAGCCCGGCAGCGATTCGACCCGTTTCGCGACCATCGTCGCCGAGCCGCTCGAGCGCGGCTTCGGCCAGACGCTCGGCAACGCGCTGCGCCGTATCCTGCTCTCCTCGCTCCAGGGCGCGGCGGTGCAGTCGGTGCACATCGACGGCGTGCTGCACGAGTTCTCCTCGATCGCTGGCGTCCGTGAAGACGTCACCGACATCGTGCTCAACATCAAGGACATCTCGATCAAGATGCAGGGCGAAGGCCCCAAGCGCATGGTCGTGAAGAAGCAGGGCCCGGGCGTCGTCACCGCCGGCGACATCCAGACCGTGGGCGACGTGGTCGTGCTCAACCCGGACCTCCAGATCTGCACGCTCGACGAGGGCGCCGAGATCCGCATGGAGTTCACGGTCGCCACCGGCAAGGGCTACGTGCCCGCCGAGCGCAACCGTCCCGAGGACGCGCCGATCGGACTGATCCCGGTCGACAGCCTGTACTCGCCGGTCCGCAAGGTCTCCTACAAGGTCGAGAACACCCGTGAGGGCCAGATCCTCGACTACGACAAGCTGACCATGACGATCGAGACCAACGGCGCGCTGACGCCGGATGACTCGGTGGCTTATGCCGCCCGCATCCTGCAGGATCAGCTCAACGTGTTCGTCAACTTCGAAGAGCCGCGCAAGGAAGTCGCCCAGGAGATCATCCCGGACCTCGCCTTCAACCCGGCCTTCCTCAAGAAGGTGGACGAGCTCGAGCTGTCGGTGCGTTCGGCCAACTGCTTGAAGAACGACAACATCGTCTACATCGGCGACCTCGTGCAGAAGAGCGAAGCGGAAATGCTCCGCACCCCGAACTTCGGCCGCAAGTCGCTGAACGAGATCAAGGAAGTGCTGGCCCAGATGGGTCTGCATCTCGGCATGGAAGTGCCGGGCTGGCCGCCGGAGAACATCGACGAGCTCGCCAAGCGCTTCGAGGATCACTACTGAGCGCAGCATGATCCCGGAAAAGTGCGAAGCGGTTTTCCGATAAGGATCATGCTCAAACAAGAAAGCGAAAGCGCAACGCGCTTTCGCGGGCGAACGCAGGCAGCCCACCTGAGCAACATGTCCGACGAACCGTCGCGGCAGTTTCAAACTAAGGAATAGTTACATGCGTCACGGCAAGGTTCATCGGAAGCTCAACCGCACGGCCGAGCATCGCCGCGCGATGTTCGCCAATATGTGCGCCGCGCTGATCAAGCACGAGCAGATCGTCACCACGCTGCCCAAGGCCAAGGAGCTCCGTCCGATCGTCGAGAAGCTCGTCACTCTCGGCAAGAAGGGCGGCCTGTCCATGCGTCGCCAGGCCATCTCCGAGATGCGCGACAAGGACCAGGTCAAGAAGCTGTTCGACGTGCTGGCGCCCCGCTACAAGGACCGTCAGGGCGGCTACACCCGCATCATCAAGGCCGGCTTCCGCTATGGCGACAACGCCGCGATGGCCGTGATCGAGTTCGTCGACCGTGACGTCGATGCCAAGGGCCAGGACTCCGGTCCGGTGCAGGAGAAGGAAGCCGAGGCGGCGTAAGCCGGCCGGTACCTCAGTTTTCAGAAAGCGGCGCCCCTGGGCGCCGCTTTTTTGTATGGCGCGGCGATATCTCATGCCGCGCATCGTCTGGTGAACGCGATTCCGGCCGGGGGGCTGTCGATGAGGATTGTGCTTGGGATCACGCTGGCGCTGTTGATGTCGCCGGCCTCTGGCGAGACGCTGGTCGAGCGCGGTGCCTATCTCGTCAACAGCGTGATGGTCTGCCACAACTGCCACACGCCGCGCGGGCCGCAGGGCCTCGATCTCTCGCGCGCGCTAGCGGGCGGCAGCCAGGTCTTCGATGAGCCTGCCTTCAAGGTCACCGGCTCCAACATCACGCCGGACAAGGACACCGGCATCGGCAACTGGAGCGATGCCGAGCTGAAGCGGTTTCTGGTCAGCGGTCACAGGCCGAACGGGACCAAGGTCGCGCCAATCATGCCGACCGCATTCTACACGGTGCTCACGGCCCGGGATCTCGATGCGCTTACCGCTTACCTGCGCTCAGTACCCGCAGTGCGCCACGAAACGCCGGCGCCGGAATACAGGATCGCGCTGAAGCCGGAAACGCCGACCTATGCCGGCAAGCAGGCGACCGAGGCCGAGCTCTCCGACAAGCTCGCGCGCGGCCGCTATCTCCTGACCATCGCCCATTGCCTGGAATGCCACACGCCGGAGGGCCCGTCCGCCGTGCATGATTTCGCGGGTGCGAGCGGCAAGGGTGGCCGCACGTTCAAGGGGCCGTGGGGCGAATCCATCTCCCCCAATATCACCGCCGATCCCGCGGCCGGCCTGGGCGGCTGGAGCGACGACGAAATCAAACGTGCGATTACGCAAGGCATCGCGCGCGACGGCCACAAGCTCAAGCCGCCGATGGCCTATGCTGCCTATGCCAGCATGACGGCCCAGGATCTCGATGCCATCGTCGCGTTTCTCAGGACGCTACCGCCGCGGCAATAGTGCCGTAGGGTGGGCAAAGGTGCGCTCTTCGCGTGCCGTGCCCACCATTTCGCTTTCAACTCGTGTCGAAAAAATGGGCACGCTTCCGCCTTCGCTCTTCGATCTGCGGCGGACAAGTCGCTTTGTCTCACCCTACGATTTCGCACTTGTGGCGATTGAAGCGGCGTGCGCTGGACACGATATCCGCTTCAGCAACAATGGAGATGATTCATGAAGATCGACCTTTCCGGAAAGACCGCCCTCGTGACCGGCTCCACCGCCGGCATCGGCCACGCCATCGCAAAAGGTCTCGCCGCGTCCGGCGCGAGCGTGGTCATCAACGGTCGCGGCCAGGACAAGGTCGATGCCGCCGTGCGCAAGCTGGAAGGGGCGGGCCTTAAGGTCCGCGGCATCGCCGCCGACGTCTCGACCGCAGCGGGCTGCAAGGCGCTTGTGGCGGCGCTGCCGGAGGTCGACATCCTCATCAACAACGCCGGCATCTTCGAGCCAAAAGACTTCTTCGAGATCCCTGACGAGGACTGGAGCCGCTTCTTCGAGGTCAACGTCATGAGCGGCGTGCGGCTGTCGCGCGCCTATATGAAGGGCATGCTCAAGCGCAACTGGGGCCGCATCGTCTTCATCTCATCGGAGTCCGGGCTCAACATTCCCGTCGAGATGATCCACTACGGCATGAGCAAGACGGCCCAGCTCTCGGTCGCCCGCGGCCTCGCGCAGCTCACCCGCGGCACCGGCGTCACCGTTAATTCCGTGCTGCCGGGTCCGACCATGTCGGAAGGCGTCGAGACCTTCGTGAAGGATCTCGCCAAGCAGAATGGCCAGTCGGTCGATGAGGCCGCGGCCAATTTCGTCAAGCAGCACCGCCCGAGCTCGCTGATCCAGCGCTTCGCCAGCGTCGACGAAATCGCCAACATGGTGGTCTATGTCGCGTCGAAGGAAGCGTCCGCGACCAACGGTGCGGCGCTGCGCGCGGAAGGCGGTATCGTTAACACGATCGCCTGAGACTACGCGAAGGCGTGGCACCGGAAGCGTGGCACCGTATGGTGGGCAAAGCGACTTGTCCGCCGTAGCTCGAAGAGCGAAGGCGGAAGCGTGCCCACCACTTTTGTCGCACCCGTTGCGAGATGGTGGGCACGGCGCGAGCGCGCCTTTGCCCACCCTACGCAGCCACGCACCAACGTTGCGGCTGCCTACCACCCCTCGAGCACGATCTTCCCGCGCGACTTGCCGCTTTCGAGCAGCGCATGCGCGCGCTTGAGGTTGGCCGCGTTGATCGTGCCAAAGGTCTGGTCGAGCGTGGTGCGCAGCACGCCCTTGTCGATGAGGTCGGAGACGTCGTTGAGCAGATGATGCTGCGCGATCATGTCGGGCGTCTGGAAAGAGGAGCGCGTGAACATCGATTCCCAGTGTACCGAGATCGCCTTGCCCTTGAAGGTGCTCACGGCGAACTCCGGGGGATCGTCGATCAGGCCGAACCGGCCCTGCGGCGCCATGAACTCGGCGATCGCCTTGTAGTGCTGGTCGGTGAAGGTCAGGCTCGCCACCAGCGCGACCGGCGGCAGCCTCAAGCTCTCGATCTGCTCCTTCATCGGCTTGCCGTGGTCGATCACCGCATGCGCGCCGAGATCGAGGCACCATTTTTGTGACTCCGGCCGCGTCGCCGTCGCGAGCACCGTGAGGCCCGTGAGGCGTCGCGCGAGCTGGATCAGGATCGAGCCGACGCCACCGGCGCCGCCCGTGATCAACAGCGTGCGCGGATCGACGCTCTTGCCGGGCACGGCGCCGAGCCGGTCGAACAGCAGTTCCCAGGCGGTGATGGAGGTGAGGGGAAGGGCTGCTCCTTGCGCGAACGACAGGCTCTTCGGCTTGTTGCCGACGATGCGCTCGTCGACCAGGTGGAATTCGGAATTGGTGCCCTGGCGCAGGATCGAGCCGGCGTAAAACACCTCGTCGCCCGGCTTGAACAGCGTGACGTCCGGACCCACGGCATCGACGATTCCGGCCGCGTCATAGCCAAGAATCTTCGTCTCGCCCTCGGGCGGGGCGGCACGCTTGCGTACCTTGTAATCGACCGGGTTCGCCGAGATGGCCTTCACGGCGACGCGGATATCGCGCCCCTTGGGCTCGGGCTTTGCGGTCTCGAAATCGATCAGCGCGTCCTGATCCTCGATCGGAAGCGATTTTTTGTAGCCGACGGCCTTCATGGCTTGTCTCCATCAAATGGCGCGTAGCTTGTGATCTGCGCCTGACCCCGCTAACTGTCCCGCTAGCCCCGATTTGGCAAGTACTGTAAATTCGGGGATATAGTCCCTGTTTGGATACTATTGGGAAAATACGCATGAAGCGGCGAGATTTTACCCGGCGTCCCGGCTGCTCGGTCGAGGCGACGCTGGACCTGATCGACGGCAAGTGGAAGGGCGTGATCCTCTACCATCTCCAGGACGGCACCCAGCGCTTCGGCGAACTGCGCCGCCGGATGCCCGGCATCACCCAGCGCATGCTGACAAAGCAGCTTCGTGCGCTGGAGGAGGACAAGCTCGTCATCCGCAAGGTCTATGCCGAGGTGCCGCCGCGCGTGGAGTATTGCCTGTCCGAGCTCGGCGAGAGCCTGCGGCCGGTGATCGATATTTTGAAGGCCTGGGGCGAGAGCCATCAGCAACGGCTGTCCTGCGCGCCGCCGCCCGCAGCGGAGCCGGTCAAGAAGCCGAAGCGCGCAGCGTAACTCTCCGGGAGCGGACTGTGCCGCTCCCGGAAGAGATTGCATCAGAACGCAAACTGCGTGCGCAACGCGACCGCATCGAACTTCGAGCCGGTGTCCGCCGCCGACACCGCCGAGGCCTGCTTCGACACCGTGCCATGCAGATAGTCGAGCATGAAGCGCACATTGCCGTTGACGTACCAGTTGAGCGCCAGCGTGTAGACGGTTTGCCGCCCGCCGGCGATGCCGGCGGCGGTCGCCAACTGATCGTTCAGATCTATGGTCGAGTAGCGACCGGCGATCTCCCAGGCACCCCAGCCGCCGCCGTTGATCGAGAACGGATTGTTCGGCTTGACGCCGCCATAGGCCGCGTTGCTCGGATTGTACTTGCGCGATTCACCGGTCAGGACATAGGCCGCCTGTGCGTAGCCGCCCTGGAATTTGAGGCTCGACGTACCGATGGGCGCCACCGCGGTGTTCGCACCGCGATCGATGTTGAACCAGTAGTATTCGCCCTGGACCCAGAGCGGTCCATAGGTGGCCGCGGCTTCCACGCCATAGACCTGCGCGCCCGACACATTTGCAATCGCACCGGTCGAGATCAGCGTCGTGGGATCGATGCGCAGCTCGGGACGATCGCTGAGCGTGAGCGTTTGCGTGTTCGCGAGCAGATTGCGCGGCGGCTGGATCAGCCATTCCGCGTCGGCGCCGAGATGCACGGAGTAGTCGTTGCCGCTCACGACCTGACCCGCAACGCGGGCGGTCGCGCCGTATTGCTCGCTGGTCCCGGGAGGTGACACGCTCGAGGCCGAGTGAATGGCACCCGAGGTCGGGCCGGTCACGTAAGCGCCGGCCCAGAACACGTCATTGTACCAGCGGGCACCGGCGGCGGAACGGAAGTCGCCGGCGGCGATATTTTGCGCGATGATGCCGACCGAGGCGCGTTCCATGAAGGCAATGTCGTTGGAACTCGTGGATTCATCCAGGGTCCAGGCAAGGTCCATGATGCCGGCTTCGATTGCCATCTTGCCGCCGAACGGCTTCAGCCCCGTGTAGCTCACCCAAGCATTCTCGATGCCGGAGGTGCCTCCGCCCGGCAGGAAGCCGACAGGGGTCGCGCCGGCGGCGCCCGTGCCGCCAAATCCGTCGGACGAGCCTCCGAAATCGTAGATCAGCGCGAAATTCCAGTCTTCGAGGAATTTGCCGACGACACCGATGCGCGCGCGACGCACGTTTTCGCCGCTGTCCAGCTTTTGCGGCACAGTTGCCGCCGTGTTGGGACGATAGTCATAGCCGCCCATATCGTAGTGCACGCGACCGGTGATCGCGACGCAGTTCGCCCCGTCGGCGGTGCAGATGGTCGGCCGGTTGTTCGGCATCGTCACGACGGCGCCGGACGCGGGCGCCGGTCCCTTGAGCGGGATCGCCGCGCTGGCATTGGCCACGACCGCCTTCGCCTCCGAGCGCGCTTCGGCCTTGGCCTCTGCCTTTGCTTCGACTTTGGCCTTCGCCGTGGCCGCCGTGTTGGCGGCGGTCTGGCTCTGGAGCTTGTCGAGCTTCTGCTCCAGCATCTTCAATTGCTGCTTCAGCAGTGCGATCTCCTGATCGCTGCTGCTTGCCGTTTGGGCCTGGGCCTGCGAGGCCGCCAGCGCACCGGCGAGACCAATCGCGGTGGCTGCAAGTCTTGTCCTGCTCACATCATGACTCCATCGTTTGACGAACTTCCCCAAGTCGCAACGGGAGAGCCTAGGTATGAACGATGACTGCCCCGCGACGCTGCGCCCGGTTGCGCGGTTCCCACTGATGCCAATTCGCCGCAACCGAATCCGCTCGACACCACAATGGTGGATGACGCGCATCATGCCAATCCACCGCCCAGGTAAATTGTCATTTCGCATGCGGGACTTGCAAGGCGGACACACCGGAAAGGCGGCTGAATAATGCCCCCTGGCGCCCTTCTATTGGCGGGCGAACGCGCCTATATTCCGGCGTCTTTTCCGAGAGGTAGGAATGTTTCGATCGACCCGGACCGCCGTCATCACGGCATTGTGCATAGCGTTTTCAGCCCACCTCAATCCGGCCGCCGCGCAGGACCGTCGTGTCCCGTCCTCGCCCGCCGAGCTGCGGCTGTCCTATGCGCCGATCGTGCAGCGGGTGCAGCCGGCCGTCGTCAACGTCTACGCCGGCAAGGTGGTGCAGAACCGCAATCCGCTGCTGGACGACCCGATCTTCCGCCGCTTCTTCGGCGTACCGGGCCAGCAGCCCGAGCAGATGCAGCGCTCGCTGGGCTCCGGTGTCATCGTCGATGCCTCCGGCCTCGTCGTCACCAACGTCCACGTCATCGAGGGCGCGGACCAGGTGAAAGTATCGCTGTCGGACAAGCGGGAATTCGAGGCCGAGATCCTGCTGAAGGATCCGCGCACCGATCTCGCCGTGCTGCGCCTGAAGGACACCAAGGAAAAGTTTCCGACCCTGGACTTCACCAATTCCGACGAGCTGCTGGTTGGCGACGTCGTGCTCGCGATCGGCAATCCCTTCGGCGTCGGCCAGACCGTGACCCACGGCATCATCTCGGCGCTCGCGCGCACCCAAGTCGGCATCACCGACTACCAGTTCTTCATCCAGACCGATGCGGCCATCAATCCCGGCAATTCCGGCGGCGCGCTGGTCGATATGAGCGGAAAGCTCGCCGGCATCAATACCGCGATCTATTCGCGCTCCGGCGGCTCGCAAGGCATCGGCTTTGCGATCCCCGCCAACATGGTGCGCGTCGTCGTGGCCTCCGCCAAGAGCGGCGGCAAGGCGGTGAAGCGGCCGTGGCTAGGGGCAAAATTGCAGGCGGTGACGCCCGAGATCGCCGAGAGCCTCGGCCTGCGTTCGCCGACCGGCGCGCTGGTCGCAAGCGTGGTCTCGACCGGCCCTGCGGCCAAGGCCGGCCTGAAATCCTCCGACCTCATCACCGGGATCGACGGCCAGACCGTGGATGATCCCAACGCCTTCGATTACCGTTTCGCCACGCGTCCGCTCGGCGGCACGGCGCAGATCGACGTGCAGCGCGGCGGTAAGCCACTCAAGGTCACGATCTCGCTCGAGACCGCACCCGACTCCGGCCGCAACGAACTCGTCGTCACCGCGCGCTCGCCGTTCCAGGGCGCGAAGGTCTCGTCCATCACGCCGGCGGTTGCCGACGAGCTGCATCTGGACGCCGACACCGAAGGCGTCGTGATCACCGATCTCGGCGGCGACAGCGCGGCTGCGAGTGTCGGCTTCCAGAAGGGCGACATCATCCTCGCCGTCAACAACCAGAAGATCGGCAGGACTGCCGACCTCGAAAAGGCGGCGGGCGAACGGCCGCGGATCTGGCGCATCACGCTGGTGCGTGGCGGCCAGCAGATCAACGTCACGCTGGGCGGATGAGCCCGAAGCGACCACAGGAGACGCCAACTCTCTTCGCCGCGGCGGGGCTCGACCACGAGGCTCCGCATCCGCTGCCGGACCGGCTGCGCCCGCGCGCGCTGTCGGAGGTCGTTGGCCAGGACCATATCCTCGGTCCCGACGGTGCGCTGACGCGCATGCTGGAGACGCGCACGCTCGGCTCGCTGGTGTTCTGGGGCCCGCCCGGCACCGGCAAGACCACGGTGGCGCGGCTGCTGGCGGATGCGACGGATCTGCATTTCGAGCAGATCTCCGCGGTGTTCTCCGGCGTCGCCGATCTGAAGAAGGCGTTTGACGCCGCACGCGCCCGCCGCGAGATGGGCAAGGGCACGCTGTTGTTCGTCGACGAGGTGCATCGCTTCAATCGCGCCCAGCAGGATTCGTTTCTGCCCGTCATGGAAGACGGCACCGTCGTGATGGTCGGCGCGACCACCGAAAACCCGTCCTTTGAGCTCAACGCGGCGTTGCTCTCTCGCGCGCGCGTGCTGGTGTTTCGCTCGCTCGATGCCGCCGCGATCGAAAAACTGTTCGCGCATGCCGAAGAGGTCGAGGGCCGCAAGCTGCCGCTCGATGACGAGGCGCGCGCTGTGCTGGTGCGCATGGCCGACGGCGACGGCCGGGCCTCGCTGACGCTTGTCGAGGAGGTCTGGCGTTCGGCGCGGGCGGACGAGATTTTCAACGCGGCGCAGTTGCAGGAGATCCTGCAGCGCCGCGCGCCGATCTACGACAAGTCGGCCGACGGTCACTACAACCTGATCTCGGCGCTGCATAAGTCGGTGCGGGGCTCCGACCCCGACGCCGCGCTGTATTACCTCGCGCGCATGCTCGATGCCGGCGAGGACCCGCTGTTCCTGGCCCGCCGCGTCGTACGCATGGCGGTCGAGGACATCGGCCTTGCCGATCCGCAGGCGCTCGTCATTGCCAACGCGGCCAAGGACGCCTTCGACTTCCTCGGCCATCCCGAGGGCGAGCTCGCGATCGCGCAAGCCGTCGTCTATCTCGCCACCGCGCCGAAATCGAATGCCGTCTACACGGCTTTCAAGGCCGCGATGCAGGTCGCAAAACAGGCCGGCTCGCTGCTACCGCCAAAGCACATCCTCAATTCCCCGACCAAGCTGATGAAGTCGGAGGGCTACGGCGCGGCCTACGAATACGACCACGACGCCCCCGACGCCTTCTCCGGCCAGGACTACTTTCCGGAAGCCCTGGGCCGCCAGACCTTCTACGACCCGCCCGAGCGCGGTTTTGAGCGCGAGATCCGCAAGCGGCTGGATTACTGGGCCAAGCTGCGGAAGGAGCGGGGAGGCTCGCGCTAGAAGCGGCCATTTCGCCGTGACGGGAGCCGGCTTTTAGGGTACGCAGGCAACCATGAGCCGCCGCATCAAGAGAATGAACCCAAAGCCCCGCTCGCGTGACGAGCGCGACGATTCGCGTCCGTTCAAGGCGCGCACTGCGAAGAAGGCGGGACCACGGCCGGGTGGCAAGCCGGGTGCGAAGCCGCCGCGCTTTGCGGCGGAGCGTGCTGAGCGGCGGCCGCCCAAGGCTGCGCCCGAAGCGCCTGCGCCGGCAAAGCCCGTCGAGGCGCTGCTGCCGACGAAGGTGCAGACCGTCAAGGTGACGGCTGACGAGAACAACATGCGCGTCGATCGTTTCCTGGAAGCGCGCTTTCCCGGCCTGTCGTTCTCCCACATCCAGCGCGTCGTCCGCAAAGGCGAGCTGCGCGTGGACGGCAAGCGTGTCGACAGCAAGGATCGGCTGGAGGAGGGCCAGAGCGTCCGCATTCCGCCGTTGAAGCTCGACACGCCGAAGGCCGCCGGTGAGCTGTCGGAAGGTGCCCAAAAGACGCTTCAGGCGCTCAAAGAGATGACGATCTACGAGGACGACGACGTCCTCGTCCTGAACAAGCCTCTCGGCCTCGCCGTGCAGGGTGGCTCGGGCATGACACGGCACATCGACCAGATGCTGGAGGTGATGCGCGATTCCAAGGGTCAGAAGCCGCGCCTGGTGCACCGCATCGACCGGGAGACCTCGGGTTGTCTCCTGATCGCCAAGACGCGGTTTGCCGCCTCGCATCTGACCGGCGCGTTCCGTTCGCGGTCCGCGCGAAAAACCTATTGGGCGCTGGTGCCGGGTCTGCCGAAGCCGAAGCAGGGCCGCATCTCGACCTTCCTCGCGAAGGAAGAGAGCGAGGACGACACCATCATGCGCATCGCCCAGCATGGCGACGAAGGTGCCAGCCACGCGGTGACGTATTATGCGGTGGTCGAGACCGCCGGCAACAAGCTGACCTGGGTGTCGCTGAAGCCGGTGACGGGCCGCACCCACCAGCTGCGCGCCCACATGGAGCATATCGGCCACCCCATCGTCGGCGATCCCAAATATTTCAACATCGAGAACTGGCAGCTGCCGGGCGGCTTGCAAAACCGGCTGCATCTGCTGGCGCGCCGCATCGTCATTCCGCATCCCCGCGGCGGCGTGATCGACGCCACCGCGCCATTGCCGCCGCACATGCAGCAGTCGTGGAATCTGCTCGGGCTCGATGCGAGCCGGTTTGATCCGATCGAGAACGCGCCGGAAGAGTAGGGATTGGACGTGCCGGCTGCGGCAGTTGCGCGACCGAGTAAGCCACATTCTCCGGTGTCATCGCCCGCCTTGTGCACAATTGCGCACTGGGGCGGGCGATCCAGTACTCCGAGACGGCCGCGGTTGAATCGATAGGCCGCGGCGTACTGGATGCCCCGCCTTCGCGGGGCATGACAGCTGTGAGTCGAACAACCCCCTCACTTCCGAAACTGCTCCAGAAACATCCGCAGACTGTCATGCGGGCTCTCGACATCCGTGATCAGCCAGCCTTCGGGTCCGTTGACCAGGACGAAGTTCAGCGTGACCTTCCGTCCGCGATTGTCGAAATTCGCCGCGACATAGGTCTTGTCGTATTGCCTGCGGACGACCGCGATCGCGACCGGGCCGAGCTTCCAGCTCGGACTCTGCACCAGGAAGTCGTAGGGCTCGACCCTCGGCGCGCTCCAGGCCTTGCGCAGGCTGGGGTCGAAGAATTGCCGGGCGGAGGCGGCATCGCGCGGCAGGCCTTTTGACAGTTCCGGCGCCCCATCGCCGTAATGCGCGTAGACATTGCGGACCAGCGATTCCGGGGTGCGGAAACCGGCGTCCGCCGCGGCCAGCCAGAGCCCGGCGAGTAGGGCCGCAATGCCCGCAAGTTCCCTCATGCCTTGCCGCTCGCTTTATCAGCCGCCGGTCTTGGCTTACAGCATTCAGAGACCGGGGCCGAAACGAGATGCGCGAATTGTTCGATGAGGTTGCGGGGCGGTCCCCGCTCGATCCGCAGGAGGCGGTGCGCCAGGCCGCGCGTACGCCGCAGCGCAAGCGCTTCTACAAGGAGGCGGGCGTGGCCGAGGCCGAGGGCGGCCTCGCCATCACGCTGGACGGCAGGCCGATCCGGACGCCATCGGCCCGGCAGGTGGTGATCCCGTCGCGCGCGCTGGCCGATGCTGTGGCCGCGGAATGGGCGGCCCAGGGCGAGACGATTAATCCAGTGACCATGCCGCTGACGCGGATCGCCAACAGCGTCGTCGAGGGTGTCATCGATCGCGTCGAGCTCGTCAGCGCCGACCTTGCAAAATACTTCGAGACCGACCTGCTGTTCTATCGCGCCGGCCACCCCGAAGGGCTGGTCGCCCGCGAGGCCACGCATTGGGATCCCGTGCTGTTCTGGGCCGCGGAGACGCTGGGCGCGCATTTCATCCTGTCCGAAGGCATCATGCATGTGAAGCAGCCGGACGAGGCCGTTCAGGCCGCCCGCGCGGCGCTGCCCGGTGATCCCTGGTCGATCGCGGCGCTCCACGTGGTGACGACCCTGACCGGTTCGGCGCTGCTGGCGCTGGCGCTCGCCCATGGCGTGCGCGATGCCGGCCAGGTCTGGGCCGCCGCCCATGTCGACGAGGACTGGAACGCCGAGAAATGGGGCGTGGACGAGGAGGCAGCTGCCCGCCGCGCCGCCCGCCTGAAGGATTTTCAGGCCGCCGTGGCGGTTCTGGCGGCCGTGAAGCCGCAAGCGGACAAAGGTCCTTAACGAGAGGTTTACGAGGGCGGCCTTAGGGTGGGGCCAGCGTTCCCTGGGCCCCTGAAATGCCAACGCCGATAAGCTCGATCGTTCCGGTCAGTGCCGCCAGCCCCGTGGCTGATGCGGCGACGCCCGATCTTGTGCTCCAGGCCGGCAGCGTCGTGGACGCAAGGGTCGTCAGCGTGATGGCCGACAATCTGGTGCGGATCGCGATCGCCAATCTGTCGATGGATGTGATGTCCCAGGTGTCGCTGACGCCGGGGCAAAATCTCCAGCTCGCAGTGTCGCAGAACGACGGCACCATCAGGCTCGCCATCATGAACGGGGCAGGCGAGCCGACGGCGGACCAGATCACGCTGACGCCGCGGGCGGCGTCACTCGTGGACAGCCCGTCGCTGGCGCCATCTGCGACCACCGCACGCAACACGCTGACGCCGTTGGAGCAGGTCGCCGTCACCGTGGCTTCGGCCGAGGCGGTCACGAAACAGGGCAGCCAGGCGCCGTTGTTCGCCAATCTCGCCTCCGTCGTCACCGGCAGCGATCTGCCGGCGGGACTGAAGCAGGCGGTGCTGGACGTGCTGGCGCAGCAGACGCCGCTCAACACCGCCCTCGATGGCGGCGATATCGAATCCGCCTTCCAGAAGTCCGGTCTGTTTCTCGAGGCGTCATTGGCCGCAGGCGCAACGCCGTCCTCCGGCACAATGCCGGACCTGAAGGCCGCGCTGCTGGTGCTGCGCCAGACATTGGCCACGCTCGAGACCGCCGCGCCACAGGCGCAAGGCGCCGCGATCGCTACGGCGGGGACACCGCAGGTCGCCGCCGTGCCGGGTCAGGCTGCATCGCCGTCAACCGAGCTCGATATGGCCCAGCAGCCGCAGATGCCGCGCAGCGCCAATCTCGCGGCCGCTGTGCTCGCCGACATCGCCGGCGGCGCTCCGCAGGCCGCGATGCCGCGAACCATGTCCGCCGGCCTTGCCGCGGCCCTGCTTCAGGAGGTCACGCAAAACCTGCCGCGCCTGATCGGCAACGTGCCCGGCTCCAACAAGGCCGTGCCCGACGGCCATCTCTTCGAGGCCGCCGCGCGCGCGACACCGCCGCCGTTCCGCGGCGCGCTGCCGGCGCCGCAGGCGATCGCATCGCCATCGCTCGCGCCGGATACGCCGCTCTCCGCAACGGTGCACCGCCTGCTCGACGACACCGATGCCGCGATCGCGCGGCAGACCTTGTTGCAGGTCGCCTCGCTGCCCGATCGCACAGATGCCTCTGGCCATCGCATCGATCCGACCGTGCCGCAGTGGAATTTCGAGATTCCCTTTGCAACGCCGCAGGGCACCGCGATGGCGCAGTTCGAGATCTCGCGCGACGGCGGCAACGAATCCGCCGATCCCGCCAAGCGCGCCTGGCGCGCGCGCTTCACGCTCAATGTCGAGCCGGCCGGCCCCGTGCATGCCCTGATCACGCTCAACGGCGACAAGACTTTTGTGCGGATGTGGGCGGAGCGGCCCGCGACCGCGCAGCAGCTCCGCGCCGGCATCGGCGAGCTCAATCAGGCCCTGACGCGCGCCGAGCTCAAGCCCGGCGACATCCTGGTGCGCGACGGCGCGCCACCGCAGCCGGCGCCGACCCGCGCCGGCCACTTCCTGGATCGCGCCACATGAGCGATCCATCCAAGCTCGCCATTGCGCTGCATTACGAGAAGGGCAGCAACGCGCCCGTCGTCGTCGCCAAGGGCAAGGGCACGATCGGCGAAAAGATCGTCGAGATCGCCAAAGCCAACGACATCCCGATCGAGGAGAACGAGATCTTGGCCGGCGCGCTATCCAAGGTCGAGCTCGGCGAGGAGATCCCGCCCGACCTCTACAAGGCCGTCGCCGAAGTGCTGGTGTTCGTGCTGCGGCTGTCGGGCCGGGGGCGGTAGAGCATGATCCGGAAAAGTGTGCAGCGGTTTTCCGACAAGATCGTGCTCAAGAAATAACCTGTCATCGTTTCACCACGATAGCGGCCGCATGGTCGCGGCCATCTTCATTGCTCAACGGATACCGCTCTTGCTGACCCGCCGTTCCACTCTGGGCCTTCTTGCCGCAGCTGCCACCATGCCGCAGCGCGCGTTCGGCCACGTCGCGCCGCCGCGCAACGAGATTCGCGACAGCCTGGCAAAACGCTTCACCGACCTCGGCACATCAGGCACCTTCGTCGGCTACAAGGTCGAGGACTATCTGATCGTCGCCAGCGACAAGGACCGCTCCGGCGAAGCAAAGCTGCCGGCCTCGACCTTCAAGATCCCGAACTCGCTGATTGCGCTGGAGACCGGCGTCGTCACAGATCCCGACAAGGACGTATTCCCCTGGGACGGCGTGAAGCGGCCGATCGAGGCCTGGAACAAGGACCACACGATGCGCAGCGCCATCGCGGTCAGCGCCGTGCCGGTCTATCAGGAGATCGCGCGCCGGATCGGGCAAGAGCGGATGCAAAAGTACGTCGATCTGTTCGACTACGGCAATCGCGATATCGGCGGCGGCATCGACCAGTTCTGGCTCACCGGCAATTTGCGCATTGACCCGGTCGAGCAGATCGATTTCGTCGACCGGCTGCGCCGCCGCGCGCTGCCGATCAGCAAGCGCAGCCAGGACCTCGTCGCCGACATCCTGCCGGTGACCAAGGTCGGCGACAGCGTCATCCGCGCCAAATCCGGCTTGCTCGGCGCCGAGCGCGGCGAGCCGTCGCTTGGCTGGATGGTCGGCTGGGCCGAGAAGGGCGAGGCGCACACCGTGTTCGCGCTCAACATGGACTGCAAGGAGCCGCGTCTCGTCGGCGAGCACATGCCGTTGACGCAAGCCTGCCTTGCCCGAGATCGGCGCGATCTAGCTGGCGCGTACGAACCTGCTAGCATCCTTCCGACCAAACAAAAGAAAAGGTCGGGAGGATAAAATGAATTCAACGCCACTCTGGCTGTCGTCGCTCACGTTGGCCGCCGCCGGCGGCTGGCTCGCAGCCACGATGTTTGCCGCACCCGCCACCAGCAAGGAGCCGCGCTTTCCGCAGCTCACCATGGACCAGCTCGACGCCAAGCAGAAGCCGCTCGGCGAGCAGATCATGAAGGTGTCGAGCGTCGGCATCGGCGGTCCCTACAATCCGATGATCCGCAGCCCGGTGCTCGGCCAGCGACTGTTCGACCTGTTCTACTATCTGCGCTGGGAAACCTCGGTCCCGACCAAGCTGAACGAGTTCGCGATCCTGATCATCGGGCGGCAGTGGCGCTCGCAGGTGGAATGGTTCGCGCATGCGCCGCTGGCGGCCAAGGCCGGCCTGTCGGCGGATATCATCGCGGAGCTGAAGGCCAACAAGCGGCCGTCGAAAATGGCCGAGGACGAGGCCATGGTCTACGACTTCGTCACCGAGATCACCACGGCCAAGAAAGTTTCCGACGAGACCTACGCGCGGGCGAAGAAGGTGTTCAACGATCAGCAGATCGTCGATCTCACCGCGGTTGCCGGCAATTACGTGATGGTTGCGATGCTGCTGGCGATGGCCGAAGAGACGGTGCCGCCGGACAAGCAGGAGCCGTTCAAGCCGGGCAAGCCGTAAGGGCTCGTCGTCGCGAGGAGCTCACGACAAATTGCGATACCGTAGGGTGGGCAAAGGCGCGCAGCGCCGTGCCCACCATCTCTCCATACGGTGATCTATAGGTCGGTGGGCACGCTTCCGCCTTCGCTCTTCGAGCTACGGCGGACAAGTCGCTTTGCCCACCCTACGGCATCGGCGCAAGCTGAGCAGTCTCACCCCAGCTTGAACAGCGCCTGCAAGAACTCCACCACCGCCTTGCGCGACTCCGCGGCGGTCGTGGGATTGCCACCGACATGCGGGTTGAGCTCGACGCAGGCATCCTTGTAGGTGAACGGCGCGTTGGTATCGCCGTTCATCAGCACGCCGCCGTCGCCTTCCTTGATACGGCAGTTGCGCACGGTCTGCGCGTTGGCCGACACCGCAACGGCGCTGACGCCGAGCAGGCCGCTGTCGAAGCCGTGCGCGCTGTCGGGGTATTCGGTCAGCACCACATCGCGCCCGGCCGTCTTGAGCCGTCCGACGAACGCCTTGCAGCTCGTCACGGGATTGTAGTCGTCGGGCGTGCCATGGAAGATGCGGATCGGGCGTGCGGCGACGTCGCCGTCGCTTTGATACGTCGTAGAGCAATCCGGATAGAAGGGAATGTAAGCCGCGAACTGCACGAAGGACTTGTTCCAGAGCTTGTTGAAGCGATCGAGGCTCGCATAGAGCGTCGCCTGTCCTCCGCGCGAGAAGCCCATCAGCACGATGCGGTCAGGATCGACGCGGGGATGCTTCGCAAGAATCTCCAGTGAGCGGTAGATGTCGACGATCAGGTTGAGCCGGCCGAGCAGGGCCTGGTTCGGCCCCACCACCGTCAGCCCGCGGCCGGTAAAACCGTCGATCACGAAGGTCGAGATGCCCATGGCGTTGAACGCGTGCACCCAGGCCTCGGTGGTGGCGCCGACGCCGCTCGAGCCGTGCATCAGCACCACGACGGGAAGTTTGCCGGTGCCCTGGGCGACGCGGAATTCGCCGGCGACCGTCACCGGCTTGCCGGCCGCCGCATCGCCGCTGAGGAATTGCTGGTCGGAGAGGGTGAGCGAGGGGATCGGGTAGATCTCGGCGCGGGTGGCGACTTCCTTCGGCAGGGATTGCGCGTTGGCGCTACCGGCGAACAGTGTTGAAATGCAGAGCGCCATAGCGACGCGGAATGCCGTCGGCATCGTGATCCTCCCCTATGATTTTCATGGAGTAGAACAAC
Source organism: Bradyrhizobium sp. S3.7.6 (assembly GCF_054061875.1). Classification (NCBI taxonomy): domain Bacteria; kingdom Pseudomonadati; phylum Pseudomonadota; class Alphaproteobacteria; order Hyphomicrobiales; family Nitrobacteraceae; genus Bradyrhizobium; species Bradyrhizobium sp. S3.7.6. Next base: position 4,260,450 of record NZ_JBSSEQ010000001.1, read on the forward strand.
CGGTCTGCGCACTGTCAATTTGATGCGCGACGACCTCAGGCCTTATCCGCCTTCTTCGCCATCAGCGCCTGGTCGATCGCAAAGCCGCCGATCTCGCTCATCGCTTCCGAGATCACGTCGCCCTTGCGGGCAAAACCCGCGGAGAGGACATCGAACTGCGTCCGTGCCAGACGCAGCACCTCGAGCGGCACCGAGACCACGGTCTCGTTGAAGCTGTCGACGGAGGCGCGCAAGCCGTCGAGCTCGGTGGTGAGCTTGCCGATATGGCTTTCCGCATCCTGCATCAGGCCGAGCAGCTTGCCGCGCTCGGCGTCGAACGCCGCGCGCTCGGCCGCCGCGGCCGCGGTTACCTCGGCGAGCTGAGTCCCCAGCGCCGCGATCTGGCTGACCATGGCTTCAGAGGCGAGCGCGGTCGCCTCGCGCAGGTCTACAAGGCGCTTGTTCTCTTCCTGTTGCTCGTGAAACAGCCGTTCGGCCGACATCGCCCGTTGCTTGAGTGATTCGATCAGCGCGGCCGCGCGCAGCAGCATCTCGCCGTTGCGCCCCGACACCATGCTGGCCATCCGCCGCAGGAAGTCGGTGGTTTCGGACGATGAGTTCGGCGGCAGAGGGACGACCGTGGCGGACATGGGTGATGCTTGCAGCCAGACGTGGTGACCGCCGCCGTACCGACTGAGCTCACGCAACATTCGGCGCCTGATCGTGAAGGGAGCAAGCCTGAATCGGCCGGCCCGGTCAACCGGTGGGGGCCGACAAAACGACGGCAATCCCCTCAGGCGTCTTTCTGGCGGCCGATCCGCCCGAGATGGGTGAAGCCGAACCCGGCCGAATATTTCAGGCCGTAGCCGAGCGCCCGGTCGATGCCGATATGGGCGAGCCAGATCATGGCGATGGACAGCGTGAGCGGCGAGGCGAAGCCGAAGCCCAGCGTCAGCAGCGCCACCGGCGCCATGTAGCTGTGGGCGGCATTGTAGACCAGCGCCCCGAATCTGGCGTCGGCGAGGTACGCTAGGAAGCTCAGATCGGGGACGAAGAAGAGCAGGGCGAACACCAGCCACGAGCCGCCCCAGGAGGCGTAGAGCATCACCATGCCCGTGAACAGGGTCAGGCCTTCCAGCCGCAGCAGGATATTGACGCCGCCGGTCGCCGCGCCGGTCTCGGCCGTTGTTTCATCCATCGTCGTCTCCCAGGCAAAACTCTGTAATTCCTTGCGCTTTCCCGCTGCGGCAAGGCAGCCCTGCGGCGCCGAAAGCGGCTTCCCGGCCCGCAAAATGCCGTGTTAGAACCCCCGACAATCGCATTTAGGCTAAGAACTGGCGGGAGCAAATGAAGAATATCCTGGACGCCCTTGAAGATCGTCGCGCCGGCGCAAAGCTCGGCGGCGGGGAGAAGCGCATCGAGGCGCAGCACGCCCGCGGCAAGCTGACCGCGCGCGAGCGCATTGAGCTCCTGCTCGACAAGGGATCGTTCGAGGAGTTCGACATGTTCGTCGAGCACCGCTCCACCGAGTTCGGTATGGAGAAGAACAAGATCCCCGGCGACGGCGTCGTCACCGGTTGGGGCACCGTCAACGGCCGCAAGACGTTTGTCTTCGCGAAAGACTTCACGGTGTTCGGCGGCTCGCTGTCGGAGACCCATGCGCTGAAGATCACGAAACTTCAGGACATGGCGATGAAGGCGCGGGCGCCCATCATCGGCCTCTATGACGCGGGCGGCGCCCGCATCCAGGAGGGCGTCGCGGCGCTCGCCGGCTATTCCTATGTGTTCCGCCGCAACGTGCTCGCCTCGGGCGTGATCCCGCAGATCTCCGTCATCATGGGCCCCTGCGCCGGCGGCGACGTCTATTCGCCTGCGATGACCGACTTCATCTTCATGGTGAAGAACACCAGCTATATGTTCGTCACCGGCCCCGACGTGGTGAAGACCGTCACCAACGAGGTCGTCACGGCGGAAGAGCTCGGCGGTGCCTCGGTGCACGCCACGCGCTCCTCGATTGCGGACGGCGCTTTCGAGAACGACGTCGAGACGCTCTTGCAGATGCGTCGCCTGATCGACTTCCTGCCGTCCAACAACACCGATGGCGTGCCGGAATGGCCGAGCTTTGACGACATCGGCCGGGTCGACATGTCCCTGGACACGCTGATCCCCGACAATCCGAACAAGCCCTACGACATGAAGGAGCTGATCCTGAAGGTCGTGGACGAGGGCGATTTCTTCGAGATCGCGGATGCCTTCGCCAAGAACATCGTCACCGGCTTTGGCCGCATCGCCGGCCGCACCGTCGGTTTCGTCGCCAACCAGCCGATGGTGCTGGCCGGCGTGCTCGACAGCGACGCCTCGCGCAAGGCCGCGCGCTTCGTCCGTTTCTGCGATGCCTTCAACATCCCGATCGTCACCTTCGTCGACGTGCCAGGCTTCCTGCCGGGCACCGCGCAGGAATATGGCGGCCTGATCAAGCACGGCGCAAAGCTGCTGTTCGCCTACTCGCAGTGCACCGTGCCGCTGGTCACCATCATCACCCGCAAGGCCTATGGCGGCGCCTTCGACGTCATGGCCTCCAAGGAGATCGGCGCCGACATGAACTACGCCTGGCCGACCGCCCAGATCGCGGTGATGGGCGCCAAGGGCGCGGTCGAGATCATCTTCCGCAGTGACATCGGCGACCCCGACAAGATCTCCGCGCGCACCAAGGAATACGAAGACCGCTTCCTGTCCCCCTTCATCGCTGCCGAGCGCGGCTACATCGACGACGTCATCATGCCGCACTCGACCCGTAAGCGGATCGCCCGGGCGTTGGCGATGCTGAAGGACAAGAAGGTGGAAACGCCGGCGAAGAAGCACGACAATTTGCCGTTGTGACGACAAGTAGCCCGGATGGAGCGTAGCGAAATCCGGGTTTTTAACCCAAGTGCCGCATGTCGCTGATGACCGAAGACGATTCGACCGACGAGATTTCAGACATTGAGGCGCGGATCGAGCGGCTGGCCGAGATCGCCGAGCGATGCCGGAAGTACATTCTGGCATCCAAAATCGCGATTGGCGGCGGCGGCGCGCTGTTGTTGATCACGATCCTTGGGTTGTTCGGGACAGGTCTGACTGCGGCGCTCGGATCGATCGCCTTGGTGCTAGGCGGGATCGTGTCGCTCGGTTCGAACATCAGCACGTTGCAGCAAACCGAGAGCGCCATCGGTGCAGCCGAGGCGCTTCGCGCGCAACTGATCGGCAGGATCGATCTTCGCGTGGTTGAGGACACGCCGCTGAAATTGGTGTGAGGCGAAGTTCGTAGGGTGGGTTAGCCCCGCGACTGCGCGAAGCGCAGTTCGCGCGGCGTAACCCACCATCATTGTTGAAACATGCGCTGGCGGATTACGCCTGCGCTAATCCGCCCTGCGTTTGACATCCGCCGCAGCGAAATGCGCCATCTGGTCGGTGCGGGCCTTGGCGAAGGCCGGGCGAGCGATGGCGCGCGCGACGTAGTTGCGACAGGCTGGATGTGCCGCCAACCCGTCGAAGCGATCGACGACGCGCAGCACGTCCGACATCAGGATGTCGGCGACAGAGAAGGAGCCCGCCAGCCATTCGCGGCCGGCCAGCACCGTCTCCATGTGCTTGAGGCGGAGTTTTAGGAAGTCGTCGACGAACTTCACGGCGGGTGAGCCATCGTCACTGCCGGTGAACTTGAACATCGTCCAGGGCAGGGCCGGCATCTCCACCGAATTGAGCGCCGCGAACACCCATTCGACCGTATCGCTGCGGCCGCACGGATCGGTAGGCATCAGCTTCGCACTTAGTTCACCCAGATGCAGCAGGATTGCGCCGCTCTCGAAGATCGAGAGGTCACCATCGGTCAGCCACGGCACCTGGCCGAACGGCTGGTGCGCGAAATGCGCGGCGTCCCTCGGGCCGAACGGCACGCTCGCGACGCGATAGGGCAGTGCGGCCTCTTCGAGCGCCCAGCGTACGCGCAGGTCACGCACGAAACCGCGCGGCATCTCGGGAACCCAGTCGAAGGTGGTGAGGGTGAGGTTGGCCATGCGGTGTCTCCGTGCTGTCTGGGCATAGGACGGATGAGGGGCGGGCGTTCCGACAGCGTGAGACTTTTTTTCTCCGCGGGCAGCGACCATAGGGTGGGCAAAGGCGCGCTTGCGCCGTGCCCACCATCTTTTGGCCGACGATAGAAGTGGTGGGCACGCTCCGCTTTGCCCACCCTACGGGGCCACTGGGCTTCGCTCACTGCCCAAGCTTCGCCAGCTTGCCTTGCTTCGCGGCCTCGACCGCGCGTTCCGCATCCTCCGGCAACAGGATCCGCTCCGCGACCTGCCGCGCCGCCTCGCGCCGCACCGCGGCCACATACGCCCCGTCATCCGCATAGCGCTCCGCGATCGACAGTCGGGGATCATGCACTTCCTTACGCGCAGCCTCGGTCGGCGCGAATGGCACGACCGCGCCTTGCAGCGGATAGAGCGCCGTCGGGCCAAATCCTTGCGCGCGCGGATTCCATGCGGTGTAGGTCGCGCGCGGGACCGCGAGCGCAAGCTGGCGGATACCTGCGATTGCCATGCCGTCATTGTCCGCCTTCGGCACGAACACGGGATAGCGGCCGATCTCCTTGGGCGGCAGCACGCTCTGGTCGGAGAAGGCGGCCAGCGTATGGATTCCGGCATAGGGCAGGCCGGGGATATCCATCGGCACCGCGCCTTGCGCCGGCGCCAGCGTGCCGTGGGCGCGCATGGGGACGCGGCTTGCGGGCGGTTTGATGCCGTCGCTGATCCAGGCGTTGAGGTCGGTGAGCAGCGCGCGCATCGGCCCGCCCGCATGCATCGGGTTCTGCGGCAGCGACATCGCCGGCACGCCCTTGCGCATCACGTCGGAAGCTTCGGCGAAATGCGGCGTGCCTGCGATCATATAGGCGCGGACGTTGTCGGGGAGGTCGAGGTGATTGCCGGCGAGGTCGGTGACCAGCAACGAGGCGTGCGAGGCCCACCATTCGTGCTCGCTGTCGGTCTGCATCACCTTCGGGCACGTCGCCGAGAGCGCGCAGCGGCGGAGCAGGCTGTCGGTCTTGCCGGAATAGGGATCGCTGAGGCTCGCATAGGTGAAGGGGAACAGATCGGCCTGCCACGCCGGATCCTGCGGATGGCGCGGGTTGCGGCCGGGCTGGCCGAAGCGGACGTTGGTCGCCATCCGCCGCGTGCCCGCGACATGCGGCATCAATCCGTCGAACACCGTGCGGCCCTGGAGGTCCTCGTTGAAGCCGAGATAGAGGAAGTCGCGCAGGAAGCGGCCGGATTGCGACACGCCGAAGCCGATCGCGCGGCTGACGGAGGGATGCGGGCCGTTCAGCAGCGGGTTCGCTTGCGTCTCATCGTGGCGGAGAAAGCTGACGACGTCGCGCACGGCGGCATAGCCCATGCCGGGTGGCACAGGATCGCGCGCGGTGTAGGTGATCTCGTAGAGCGCGCCGGCATCAAAACCGTCGGGCCGGGTGATCTCCACCGTCACGGGATCGACGAGCTTTGCGAGGAGGCCGGAAGGCGTCTGCCGCGCATCGACCCAGGCGGCGCGCACGGAGACCTTGAGGTCGGCGGCATCAGTCGCCGGCCAGGTCAGCGTCGCACGCGCGGGATTGGTCGTGTTGTCAAAGACCACCTCTTCGCGCGCGGGCCCGGTGATGGTCTTCAGCACCGGCGCCGTCATCGCCATCTGGCCGGGCTTGGAGGGGATGTCGCCCTGCCAGCCGACCCAGACCATCGTAAAGCCTTGGCGATGCAGGAAGCCGATGCCGGCGTCCTCGGCCTTGTCGGCATTGTTGGCGCCGGGCTGGGCGGAATCATCGAACAATTGTGGCGCCAGCTTGCGGCCGCGATTGGGCACCTCGAGCAGCAGCGTGCCGTTGCCGTGAGTGGGATCGGTGGGCCGCAGGATCACGACGTCGGCGGTGGCTGCCACCTTGCCGTCGGAGCTACGCGGCGCGAGCGCGAGGTCGGTGATGACGGCGTTGCGATCGTCCGACGGGTTGAGCGCGAAGGTCGCACGCGCGGTGATGCGCTCATAGGTGCCGACATCGCCAAAGCTGCGCCCTGCAAAGGCGGGCTCGCGCGCGAGGATGTCGAAGCGGACGATTTCGGCGAGTGAGGCCGTAGGCCACAGGCAGGTGATCGCAACGAGGCCCGTGATGATCCTGCGCATGGCCATTCCTTCCCCCATCGGCGCGATCATGAAGTTCCGTCGCGCGGGTTTTTTGTTGCGGCCACTATAACCGTCTATGCTGCGGCCAAACAACGGGAGGAAACACATGCCTGCTGCCTACTTCGTCGTTCGCGCCACCGTCACCGACGCCAGCAAGCGCGCCGCCTTCGACACATGGTACGAGACCGCGCATGTGCCCGACGCGGTGAAGGCGTTCGGCGTAGCTAAGGCCTGGCGGTTCTGGAGCCTGGACGATCCCTCGCTGCATCAGGCCATGTATCAGTTCGATGACGAGGCCAAGCTGGCTGCGATGCTGAGGGGCGATGCGTTGAAGCAGCTCGTCGCCGATTTCAATCGCGACTGGCCCGACGTGAAGCGCACGCGCGAGACGCTGGTGCTCGCGCAGGAGTTTGCGAAGCAGGACGCCGGAGCGTAGCGCGCACCGAGTCCCGTAGCTCGCTTGTCCCTGACACCCATGTCATGAACCTGAAGATGCGATTCAGCTTTCGTTCATGTCGTGACCACGACACTCCCTCTGCATCACTTGCTCGATAGCCTAGAGGACATGTCATGGAGCGTCGGAACTTTTTGAAACTTGCATTCGGCGTCGCGGCTGGAGCCGCGACGTTGACCGCGACCGCACAAGCTGCGCCGTTGGCGCCGCAGCCGCTCGGTGATCCCGCGCGCGCGCCGCAAGGCAATCCCGACGCTCGTCCCGCCGTCACCACCAGTGAGGAGACCGCGCAGCTCAAGCCCGAGCAGGTGCATTGGCATGGCCATCACCGCCATTGGGGCTGGCGCCGCCGCCACTGGGGTTGGCATCGCCGGCGCTGGCACCGCCACCACTGGTAAGCTCGGCACAAGCCAGGCCTTGAACGGGGATCGCGATTGCGGTCCCCATTTTGATTCGGAGCTGGCGGATGCGACGTCAGGCGTTCAAAACGAAAATGGCCGCGCAGGCTTTTGCCGCACGGCCATCTCGCAATACGAAAAGGTCAGATCAGATCGGGCGGCAGCGGCCACCCCACCAACGGAAGCCGTACGGGCAGACGCGGGCGCGGGGCACGACGACGACCGGCGGGGCAACCACCACCGGGCCGGGCCGCACAACGACCGCACCGCGCATCGGGCGGCAGCCGCCATAGGCGCCGCGGTACCAGCCGGGGCCGCAGCCACCGGCGGCGCTGGCCGCTTCGCTGAAACCGACGACCGCGCTGGCGAGCATGACGGCGGCAAACAGGTATTTCATGTGAACTTCCTCTTGTCCTTGGGCAGGTTTTTGGGGCGCTTGCGGCGCACAATGAATCAAAAGACACGATTCGACACGTTAAATTTGGGCACGTGCCGACACGTCGCGATCCAAACCTGCCAATCATGACCTGAATGCGGCATGAACATTCTCCGCATGCGGCTTCCGGCGACAGCAATGGCGCTGGAGCGCCGTCCCGATGGAATCGGAACGGGGCTCCATGTTTTTTGTTTTGTCGCGTTTTCTTGACGCGAACCGGTATCCACTTCGCTCGAAAACGCTCTAGCGACCGAGAAAGCCCAGCACCAATTCCTTGTACTTCTCCGGCGCCTCCAGGAAGACGAGGTGGCCGGTGTCCGGGATCACTTCGGCCCGCGCGTTCGGCATCTTGGCCGCAAGCGCTTTCGCGAGCTCCGCGTTCTGGCCCATTTTCGCGCGCAATGCCTCCGGCGCGTTCGGACGGCCCGGCGCGTTGTGATCGTCGGCGCCCATGATGAACAGCGTCGGCTCTGTGATCAACGCGACCTCGTGCGCGACCGGCTCGCGATAGATCATCTGGCCGGAGCTGACGTAGGCGCGCAGCCAGCGCGGATAATCGGGACTGCCTTTGATGTTGAAGCGGGCGTCGACGAACGGCGTGATCGCGTCGCCCGGCAGCTTGATCGCGTAATTGGTCTGGAGCTGCTTGCGATAGCCGTCGGGTGTGAGCTTGTCCTCGCTCTCGATGATCTTCTCGGTCGGCGTCGGCGGCACATAGAGACGGTAGTCTTCCAGCCCGATCGGTGCGGTCAGCACGAGATGGGCGACGCGGTCCGGATAGGCGCGGGCGATGCGCACGCCCAGCATGCCGCCGAGCGAATGCGCGACGACCTCGGCTTTGTCGATCTTGAGATGATCGAGCAACGCAATGGTGTTGCGCGCCAGATTGTCGAAGTGCAATTCGCCGGTCGGCTTCGAAGATTTGCCGAAGCCGATCTGGTCCGGCACCACGACGCGGAAGCCTGCCTCGCTCAGCATCTTGATGACGGGCGCCCAGTAGCTCGACGGAAAATTGCGCCCGTGCAGCAGCACGACGGTGCGGCCGTTCGGCCGCTCTGGCGCAACGTCCATATAAGCCATGCTGAGCTGCTCGCCGTCATTGATGACAGGCAGCAGATGCACGGGATACGGATAGGCGAAGCCTTCGAGCGCGATGCCGTAGGGCTCGCGCGGGGCGGCGTCGGCGGCGTGGGCGGACGTGAAGGGGGAAGCGAGGAGGGCGGCGGCAAGCGCGACCGGGAGGAGGCGGTTCATGAAGATCTCGTAATTGGAGCCGTCATTCCGGGGGCACGTCGAACACGCGAACCCGGAATCTTGAAGTTCCAGGTTCGATGCTTCGCATCGCCTCGGAACGATACTGCGCTTAAAGCGATGGATGGCCCGGTCAAGCCCGGCCATGACGGAAGCCGTGGTTCACACGCAAACGTGCGATCTCACGCACCTGGCGTGATCAATCCTTCCCGGTCCCGAACAGCGTCGCAAACTGCTTCTCGCCGGTGCGGGTGAAGTTCACCACGCGGCTGCCGGGCGTGGCGTCGCGCGCGGCCCATTTCAGCTCGGCGAACCGCTGCATCATGGCGGCGCCCAGCGTGCCGGCGAGATGGTGGCGCCGCTCGCTCCAGTCCAGGCAGGCCTTGCACACCGGACGGCGCGGATGGGTGAGCATGTCGGGCGAGATCTGCAAATGCTTTGCGAGAAACCGCTCGCCCTCGGCCGTCAGCTCGATGTCCTGCTTCTTCTGCCTGACCAGGTTTCGCGTGCGCAGGCTGTCGAGCATCTGCACGCCGAGATCGCCGGCGAGGTGGTCGTAGCAGATCCGCGCGCGCCGCAGCGCCGGATCCTTCGGCCCTGTGCGCACGCGCATGTGGCCGGTCCGCGCGGCAAGTCCCGCAAGGCCTTCGAGCACGCCGGCGACGTCATCGTCGGTGAGGCGGTAGTAGCGGTGGCGGCCCTGCTTCTCCGGCTCGATCAGCCCGCCGGCCTCGAGCTTGGCCAGATGCGAGCTCGCGGTCTGCGGCGTGATGCCGGCCTCCTGCGCGAGCTCGCTCGCCGTCAGCGCGCGCCCGTTCATCAGCGCGGTGAGCATGTTGGCGCGGGCGGGGTCGCCGACCAGCGAGGCAATCATGGCGATGTCAGGACCTGATTTCATGCTTCGATGGTAGCCGAAGCATTGCGGTGGAGCAAGGACGTAGTCTGTTTCTGCGAACACGTCATTGCGAACGAAGCGAAGCAATCCAGTTGCTTCAGCGGCGACGGTGTTACTCGCGCTTGCCGCAATGAAAAATCAAGGAGCTCACCATGTCCGTCACCGTCTTCATCCGCTACCAGCTCGATCCCTTCAAGCGCGCGCAGTTCGAGGAGTATTCGAAGCGCTGGCTCACCATCATCCCGAAATGCGGCGGCGACCTGATCGGCTATTTCATGCCGCATGAGGGCACCAACAACATCGCGTTTGCGCTGATCACCTTCGAGAGTCTGGCCGCCTATGAGGCCTATCGCGCCCGGCTGCGGCAGGACGCAGACGGCATGGCCAATTTCCATTTCGCCGAGGAGAACAAATTCATCCTCGCGGAAGAGCGCACCTTCCTGCGCAAGGTGGTATTGTAGACCGCCAACGCAAAGGAGACGCCCATGATTGCCGTGATTTTCGAAGTCTGGCCCAAGCCGGAACATCGCCAGGACTACTTCGACCTCGCGGCCGACCTGAAGCCGATCCTGCAAACCATCGATGGCTTTATCTCGGTCGAGCGCTTTGAAAGCCTGACCGAGAAGGGCAAGATCCTGTCGGTGTCGTTCTGGCGGGACGAGGCAGCAGTCCAGGCCTGGCGCAATACGATGGAGCACCGGCGCACGCAGGCGAAGGGCAGGGCGAAGATCTTTGCCGATTATCACCTGCGCATCGCCAGCGTCATCCGCGACTACAGCATGAATGATCGCGAGCAGGCGCCGAAGGACAGCCGCGCCGTGCACGACGCGCACTAGCTTTTGCGGGCGCGCACTGGCGCTGCCCAGTGCGCGCGCTTATGTCTGCGCGGCCAACAAGGGAGAGAAACATGCATGTGACAACCGCTGACAAGCGCGCGACGTTCAAGACGATGCACGAGAGCGGCTGCTTCATCCTGCCCAATCCGGTCGACGTCGGCAGCGCCAAGGCGTTGCAGCATCTCGGTTTCAAGGCACTGGCCTCATCGAGCGCGGGCTTTGCCTGGACCATCGGCAAGGCCGACAACCACGTCACGGTCGACGACGTCTGTCAGCATCTGGCAGCATTGTGCTCGGCCGTCGACATCCCCGTGAATGCGGATTTCGAGGGCGGATTTGCGGTCGAGCCGGACAAGGTCGCGGACAATGTCGAGCGCGGTGTGCGCACCGGCGTCGCCGGCCTCTCGATCGAGGATTCCACCGGCGACAAGGACAAGCCGCTCTACGAGCGCGCGCTCGCGGTCGAGCGCATCAAGGCCTCGCGCAAGGCGATCGGCGACAGCGGCACGCTGCTGGTCGGCCGCTGCGAGGCGTATCTGTGGGGCGTGACCGACCTCAAGCTCGTCATCGACCGGCTCACGGCCTATGCGGACGCAGGCGCCGACTGCCTCTACGCGCCGGGCCTGAAGACGCGCGAGGACATCGCCGCCGTGGTGAAGGCTGTCGCACCAAAGCCGTTCAACCTGCTGATCGGCGCGTCCGGCCTGTCCTTGCAGGAGGCCGCTGATCTCGGCGTGCGCCGCATCAGCGTCGGCGGCTCGCTCGCCCGCGCCGCCTGGGGCGGCTTCATGCGCGCCGCGAAGGAGATGGCGGAGAAGGGGACCTTTGCGGAGCTCGGCACCGGCTATTCCGGCGGCGAACTCAACAAGATGTTCAGCTAAACGAAAAGCGGCGGGATGTGAGGTCCCGCCGCTCTCTCATCCTCTCGGTGTCATGCCCCGCGCAAGCGGGGCATCCAGTACGCCGCGGCCTCACGATTCAATCTCCGCCGCTGGTGGAATACTGGGTCGCCCGGTCAAGCCGGGCGACGACAGCTGTTGTCGTTACTTCGCGCCCTCGGACGGGGCGGCCGGATCAGGCGCCGCCGGCTTGCTCGGGGCAGCACCCGTGGTCACGCCGGGTCCCGTGTTGTTGCGCGGCGTCACGTCACGCATGCCGGGAGGCGCGGCCGGATTCGCAGGCGGAGCCTGCTGGGCGGTCTGCGTCGCCGGCGTGTTGCTGGCCTGGTTGCCGGTGCTCGTGTTGTTCAGTCCGTAGAACACGGCACCCAGTACCAAGGCGATCGCCACTGCGAACAAGGCTACCTTGCCGCTGGAGGCGGGGCCTTCGCCAAGCTCGGGATCGACCTGAAGCTCGGCATCCCGTCGCGCCGCACGGACATACTCATCATCGGCGAGATTCGGGCGATACGGATCGTTGGGAAAACGGTCGTCAGCCATCGATTTTGTCTCCTCGATTATTGCGGCTGGACAACCCCTAGATGCGAGATTCTGTTCCGCCCTCCTTAGTGCTTTCGTCGCATGTTGCCCTTGCGCGAGGAATCGGGAACCTGTTCATTTTGGAACAGTTGCGCGTCGGTTCCATCGAAGGGGAAGGGAACGAGGCGATGTGGAGCTTGCCGCCAAGCGATAGCGTGCTGCATCTGTTGTCGCTGGTCGCGGTGGCAGCGCAAGGCATGACCGCCGCGCTCGCGGCCGGCCGCCGGAGCATGGACTGGCTCGGCGTCTGCTTCCTCGGCTGTATCACCGCGCTCGGCGGCGGCACCTTGCGCGATCTCTTCCTCGGGCACTATCCGCTGGCCTGGGTCGCTCATCCCATCTATCTCGCGCTGGCCGGCGGCGCCGCCTTCCTCACCATTCTGATCGCGCGGCTCGTGCACCGGCTGAAGGTGGCCTTCATCGTGCTCGATGCCATCGGTCTCGTCGTCTTCACCATGGCCGGCTGCGACATCGCCTGGCAGACGAACGCCGCGCTGCCGATCGTCATCGTCTCCGGCATGGTGACCGGCTGCGCGGGCGGGGTGCTGCGCGACGTGCTCTGCAACGACGTGCCGCTGCTGTTCCGCTCCGAGCTCTACGCGACCGTTTCCGTGGCGACCGGCCTGTTCTACGCCACCGCCTTCGGCCTCAATCTCAACGCGGAGCTCTGGACCATTTTGACGTTTATCCTCGGCGTCAGCTTCCGCCTGCTCGCGGTGCGCTACAAATGGGAGATGCCGAAATTCGTGTTCACGGAAGGTGAGGAGCGGTAGGGCTTACTTCGCCTTTCGTAGAGTTTGAGCGCTATCGCATCCACGGCGTCATGGCCGGGCCTGTCCCGGCCATCCACGACCTTTGCCACGGCACGAAATAACGTGGATGCCCGGGACAAGCCCGGGCATGACGACCTCTGGTGAATACTGAGGAGCGTGAACTACTGCTCCTTCCGCGCCTTCGCCACCTGCGCCGTGGTCACCAGCGGCGCGGCGTTGCCCCAGGAATTGCGGATGTAGTTCGTCACTGCGGCGATCTCTTCGTCGGACAATTGCTTGGCATAGCCCGGCATCTCGCCGCTGTTGGGCGCGCGTGGCGTCGTCACGGTGTGGGCGCCGTCGAGGATGATGCGCAAGCTGGAGGACGGATTGACCGATTGCAGAAGCGCGTTGCCGGGCAGCGGCGGATAGATGCGCGGCGCGCCGGAGCCGTCGGCTTCATGGCACGCGATGCAAAGTTTTGCGTAGACGGCCTGACCGGCCTTCATCTCGGCATCGTCGGGCGGCGTCACGATCGTCTCGCGCCGCGACGGCGGCAGGCTCTTCAGATATTCCGCGATGGCGCGCACATCGGCATCGCTCATCTTCGAGGTCGAGCCGACGACCACCTCGGCCATCAGCCCGCCGGCATGGCTTTTGACGTTTCGCCCGCTTTGCAGATATTCGGTGATGTCTTCGACGCTCCATGACTTCAGCCCGGTGCGCGCGGCGCCATCGAGCCTTGGTGCGTACCAGCCGCCGACCTCGTTGCCCGACAGCGCCTGCGCCGTTTTGTCCGCGCCGAAATAGTTCTTCGGTGTGTGGCAGGCGCCGCAATGGCCGAGCCCGGTGACGAGATAGCCGCCTCTGTTCCACGCCGCGCTCTGGCTCTGGTCCGGCTCGAACAGGCCGGGCTTGAAATACATGGCGTTCCAGACCCGCATCAGGCCGCGATAGCCGAACGGCCAGCGCAGCTCCGGCGGCTTGTTGCGGCTCGCCACGGGCGCCAGCGTTCCGAGATAGGCCCGGATCGCCAGCGTGTCGTCCTTCGTCACCTTCGTGAAATAGGGATAGGGGAAGGCCGGGTAATAGTTCGAGCCGTCGGGCGCGATGCCGGTGCGCACCGCGCGGGTGAAATCGGCGTCGGTCCAGGCGCCGATCCCGGTGTCACGATCCGGCGTCAGGTTCGGCGCGTAGATCGCGCCGAAGGGCGTATCGATGCGCTTTCCGCCAGCGAATGGCTTTGCCGGATCGGTGGTGTGGCAGCCCGCGCAGTCGCCGGCCTCGACCAGCGCCTTGCCATAGGCGATCAGCTCCGGCGATGGCTCGGCGGCGCGGGCCGCGCTCGCAACTGCACTGCACAATGCGACAACAGCCAGAATCATTCGCATCGAAAGCTTCCCCTGCGACCAATCGCCCGGATAGGAGCCTCACGTCGTTTCGCGTCGGTGGGGGTATGGTGACACAAATTGAAAATGCTTGATGCCTTTGCAGCCACGAAATTGCGATTATTACCCGGCGCTTCCTTTGGTCCAGATTTGTGATGCGGAGCGTTAAATATCCGACATAGAGTGGCGGAGTTGGTCGGCGCGCCCTAGCTAAAAACAACGGGCAGGCAACGGCTTAAGTGGCCAAACGCTCAAACGGGCGGAAGAGGACAAGAATGGGTATCAACCAGGGTCCGATCAGTCTCGACCAGAAATACACCCAGGAAACCGGACACGTCTTCACCACGGGCATCCAGGCCCTGGTCCGGTTGCCGATGGCCCAGATCCGGCGCGACCGCGCCAACGGCCTCAACACCGCGGGCTTCATCTCTGGCTATCGCGGCTCGCCGCTCGGCGGCTATGACCAGCAGCTCTTCGCGGCGCGAAAGCATCTCGAGCAGTACAACATCAAGTTCCAGCCCGGCGTGAACGAGGATTTGGCGGCGACCGCGGTGTGGGGCTCGCAGCAGCTCAACCTCTCGCCCGGCGCCAAATATGATGGCGTCGTCGGCATCTGGTACGGCAAGGGCCCCGGCGTCGACCGCTGCGGCGACGTGTTCCGCCACGGCAATGCCGCCGGCTCGGCCAAGAACGGCGGTGTGCTGTGTCTGGCCGGCGACGACCACGGTGCAAAATCCTCCACTGTTCCGCATCAGTCCGACCACGCCTTCATGTCGGCTTTGATGCCGTATCTCTATCCCTCCAGCATCCACGAAATGATCGAGATGGGCCTGCTCGGCATCGCGATGTCGCGCTATTCGGGCTGCTGGGTCGGCATGAAGGTGATCACGGAGACGGTGGAGACCACCGCCGAGATCGACCTCACCGACGAGATGAAGCCGTTCATCATCCCGCCCGATTTCGAGCTGCCGCCCGGCGGCCTCAATCTGCGCTGGCCCGACGACCGCTTCGAGCAGGACCGCCGCCTCCAGGACTACAAGGGCTTTGCCGCGATCGCCTTTGCGCGCGCCAACAAGG
The DNA here is from genome assembly GCF_054061875.1 of Bradyrhizobium sp. S3.7.6. Taxonomy (NCBI): domain Bacteria; kingdom Pseudomonadati; phylum Pseudomonadota; class Alphaproteobacteria; order Hyphomicrobiales; family Nitrobacteraceae; genus Bradyrhizobium; species Bradyrhizobium sp. S3.7.6. Next base: position 4,275,604 of record NZ_JBSSEQ010000001.1, read on the forward strand.
TCAACCGCGTCACCATGGATTCGCCGAACGCCCGTTTCGGCATCATGGCGTCGGGCAAGAGCTATGAGGACGTTCGCCAGGCGCTGCGCGAGCTCGGGATCACCGAGGAGGTCGCCGCCAAGATCGGGCTTCGCCTCTACAAGATCGGCATGCCCTGGCCGCTGGAGCCGGAAGGCGTACGCCAGTTTGCGGTCGGCCTCGAAGAGATATTCATCATCGAGGAACGGCGCGAGATCGTCGAGAACCAGGTCAAGCAGGAGCTGTTCAATTGGCGCGACGACGTGCGCCCTCGCATCGTCGGCAAGATGGACGAGCACGACAAGCGCTTCCTGACCTTCGCTGCCGAGCTCAGCGTTGCCTCGCTTGCGACCTCGCTCACCGAGCGGCTTCTCCGCCTTAATCTCAACCCCGAGATCGCGGAGATGCTCCGCGCCAAGGCCGACTGGTTCAACGGCCGCCAGGCCACGCAAATGCAGGCGACGGCGCCTGTCTCTCGCGTACCGTATTTCTGCTCCGGCTGTCCCCACAACACGTCCACCAAGGTCCCCGAAGGCAGCCGCGCGCTCGCCGGCATCGGCTGCCACTTCATGGCGCTGTGGATGGATCGCTCGACCGAGACGTTCACGCATATGGGCGGCGAGGGCGTGCCGTGGGTCGGCATCGCGCCCTTCACCAACGAGAACCACATCTTCGCCAATCTCGGCGACGGCACCTACTTCCACTCCGGCCTTCTCGCCATCCGGCAGGCGGTCGCCTCCAAGACCAACATCACCTACAAGATCCTCTACAACGATGCCGTCGCGATGACGGGTGGCCAGCGCCATGACGGCGATCTCTCGCCGCAGCAGATCACGTTCCAGCTCCACGCCGAAGGCATCCGCGAGATCTACCTGGTCTCGGAGGCGCCCGACACCTATCCAGCCGACACCATCGCGCCCGGCGTGAAGCTGTATCACCGCGACGAACTCGACAACGTCATGAAGATGTGCCGCGAGTACAAGGGCACCTCGGCGATCGTCTTCGTGCAGACCTGCGCGGCCGAAAAGCGACGCCGCCGCAAGCGCGGCCTGATGGAGGATCCGGCGCGCCGCGTCATGATCAACCCGGCGGTCTGCGAAGGCTGCGGCGACTGCTCGGTGCAGTCGAACTGCATCTCGGTCGAGCCCTTGGAGACCGAGTTCGGCCGCAAGCGCGCCATCAACCAGTCGTCCTGCAACAAGGACTATTCCTGCGTGAAGGGCTTCTGCCCGTCCTTCGTCACCGTCGACGGCGGCAAGCCGCGCCATCGTGCGCCGGCCGATCTCGGTGACATCGGCGAGCTGCCGGAGCCCGCGTCTCGGCCGACGGTGGACAAGCCCTATAACATCGCAGTCGGCGGTGTCGGCGGCACCGGTGTCCTCACGATCGGCGCGCTGCTCGGCATGGCCGCTCATATCGAGGGCAAGGCCTCGATGATCCTCGACATGTCGGGCCTGGCGCAGAAGGGCGGGGCGGTGCTCAGTCACGTCCGTCTGTCGGATCATCCGGCCGAGGTGACCTGCTCGCGCATCGTCACTGGTACGGCGGATCTCGTGCTCGCCGCCGACGAGGTGGTCGCGGTCGCCAAGGACACGATCTCGCTCTGCGACACCAGCCGCACCCGCGGCATCATCAACAGCCACGTCATTCCGACCGCCGACTTCGTCCTCAACCGCGACTTCAACTTCCAGACCCGCAAGCTGAACGGGCTCCTGGAAACGGCGCTGCACAAGGACTCGGTGTTCTTCGACTTCACCAAGCCGGCCGAGCAGTTGCTTGGCGACAGCATCGCCACCAACATGATGATGATGGGGTATGCCTATCAGAAAGGCCTGTTCCCGCTGTCGGCAGAATCGATCGAGCAGGCGATCGAGGTCAACGGCGTGGCGATCAAGATGAACAAGGAGGCCTTCCGCCTCGGCCGCCTCGCGGTCGCCGATCCCCAGCGCCTCGCCGACATGTTGAAGGGGACTGACGAGGTGGTTGCGCCGAAGACGCTCGACGCAATGACGCTGGATGAGGTCGTCGCGCACCGCGCCAAGCACCTGACCGCGTACCAGAGCGGCCGCCTGGCAAAACGCTATCACAAGCTGGTCGATCAGGTTCGCGATGCCGCCAAGCAGGGCGGTTATGACGATGCGCTGCCGCGCGCGGTCGCGGTGAACTACGCCAAGCTCCTGGCCTACAAGGACGAATACGAGGTTGCGCGCCTCTACACCGACGGTGCTTTCGAGCAGCAGCTCCGCGACCAGTTCGAGGGCGACTTCAAGTTCAACTTCAACCTTGCCCCGCCGATCCTCAGCCGTGGTGTCGACGCGCTCGGACGCCCGAAGAAGCGCGCCTTCGGCCCGTGGATGCTGAAGGTCTTCCGCGTGCTGGCGAAATTCAAGTTCCTGCGCGGCACGCCGCTCGACATTTTCGGCCGCAGCGCCGACCGCAAGCTCGAGCGCGATCTGATCGTGGGCTACGAGAAGGACGTCGCCACCGTGCTCGGCCTGTTGTCGCCGCTCACGATCGACACCGCGGTCGAGCTGCTATCGCTGCCCGACCGCATCCGCGGCTACGGCCCGGTCAAGGAGAAGGCCGTCGCGGACGCGAAAGCCCGCTACGCCCAGCTCGCGGCCGACCTCGCGAGCCCGCCGCCCGCGCCAAGGCAGATCGCGGCGGAGTAGGGACGGAGCCCCAATCTCGTAGGGTGGGCAAAGGCGCAAAGCGCCGTGCCCACCATCGCACCACGACTGCAACGCAAGAGGTGGGCACGCTTCCGCCTTCGCTCTTCGAGCTACGGCGGACAAGTCGCTTTGCCGACCCTACGATTTCGTCTTTGAAATCAACCACCGTCCTACTGTGCATGGGGTTGTTTTCGCAAAAAAGAAAATCGCTTGTGCCGTCGGGCAAAACACCTTTAGGACTCTGGCCGTCATTGCGAGCGCAGCGAAGCAATCCAGAAATGCCTCCGCGGATAGACTCTGGATTGCTTCGCTGCGCTCGCAATGACGACGCGGTGGCAGAGTGGCCTTCCCGCCGCACTTCGAGATTGCGGTAGCCGGGAGTTGCGCCGACGCGCTGCCCTCTCGCCCGACGGAATATTTCCGCGCTTGCCAAGCTGGCCCCCGCGGTTCAGAAAAACGGAGCAAGAAGAAACGCGAGCGCGGAGACCTGACGTTTTGACCATCAAGGGCAAGGCCTACATTGCCGGGATCTACGAACACCCGACCCGGCATGCGCCGGACAAATCCACCGCCCAGCTCCATGCCGAGGTCGCCAAGGGGGCGATCGAGGACGCCGGGCTCTCCAAGGACGATGTCGACGGCTATTTCTGCGCCGGCGATGCCCCGGGCGGCGCCTGGCCGATGGTCGATTATCTCGGCCTGAACACCAAGAAACTCCGCCACGTCGATTCCACCGAGACCGGCGGCTGTTCCTACATCATCCATCTCGGCCATGCCGCTGAAGCCATCGCGGCCGGCAAGTGCTCGATCGCGCTGATCACGCTCGCCGGCAAACCGCGCACCGGGGTGATGCCGCCGCGCGCAGCCGGCGCGGAAGCCGATTTCGAGTCCGCTTACGGTGCGACCACGCACAATGCCTACGGCATGTGTGCCATGCGCCATATGCACGACTATGGCACCACCAGCGAGCAGCTCGCCTGGATCAAGGTCGCGGCCTCGCATCACGCGCAGTACAATCCGCATGCAATGCTCAAGGATGTCGTCACCGTCGAGGACGTCCTGAACTCGCCGATGATCTCCGATCCGCTGCATCGCATGGATTGCTGCGTCGTCTCCGACGGTGGCGGCGCGCTGATCGTGACGACGCCGGAGATTGCGAAGAGCCTGAAGAAGCCGCTGGTCAAGCTGATCGGCCATGGCGAGGCGATGAAGGGCCCGCGCGGCGGCAAGGATCTCGATCTCACTTACTCCGCCGGAATCTGGTCCGGCCCGCGCGCGTTCGAGGAAGCCGGTATCACGCCGAAGGACATCAAATACGCATCGATCTACGACAGCTTCACCATCACCGTGCTGATGCAGCTCGAAGACCTGGGCTTCTGCAAGAAGGGCGAGGGCGGCAAGTTCGTCGCCGACGGTAATCTGATCTCGGGCGTCGGCAAGCTGCCGCTCAACACCGACGGTGGCGGGCTCTGCAGCAACCATCCCGTCAATCGCGGCGGCATGACCAAGATCATTGAGGCCGTCAGGCAGCTGCGGGGCGAGGCGCATCCGAAGGTGCAGGTCAAGAATTGCGATCTCGCCATCGCCCACGGCACCGGCGGCCTTCTGGGCGTTCGCCACGCCGCCTCGACGGCCATTCTGGAGCGCGTGTGATGAGCGAAGCGAAAAAGTATCCGGCACCGGTCACGAACCCCGAGACCGCGGCGTTCTGGGACGCGGCCAAGCAGGGCAAGTTCATGATCAAGCGCTGCACCGCGTGCGGCGAAGCGCATTACTTCCCGCGCTCGATCTGCCCGTTCTGCTATTCGGACAAGACGGTGTGGGAGGAGAGTTCGGGTGAGGCCACGATCTACACCTGGAGCCTGATGCGCAAATCGCCGACCGGCCCCTATGCCATCGCCTATGTCACGCTGAAGGAAGGGCCGTCGCTTCAGACCAACATCGTCGACTGCGATCTCGAGAAGCTGAAGATCGGTCAGAAGGTGAAGGTGGTGTTCAAGCCGACGGATGGCGCGCCGCTGCCGTTCTTCACGCCGGTCTAGGGCGAAGCTGCGTAGGGTGGGTAGAGCGAAGCGAAACCCACCGACGTCGGCAATGATGGGTTTCGCTGCGCTCTACCCATCCTACGAGTTCTTCCTTCTCCCCTTGTGGGAGAAGGTGGCGCGAAGCGCCGGATGAGGGGTATCGCTCCGCGGAGAAAATTTTCCGTGCGGAGGCAACCCCTCACCCCAGTGAGTTTGTTGCGAGCACCTCGTGGCCCTCTCCCACAAGGGAGAGGGCACATTAACGAGCGCCGTTGCTCGCTGAGACGAATGCCGGGAGGAAACCAGAAAAATGTCCGCTAGATACGAAGAACTCAAAGGCCTGAAAAACATCGGCCAGAAATATGCCTACAGCGATCGCGAGGTCATGCTCTACGCCTATGGGATCGGCCTCGGCGCCGATCCGATGGACGAGAAGGAACTCGCCTTCGTCAATGAGGGCACGCTGACGCCGCGGCCGCTGAAGGTGGTGCCGACCTTTGCGTCCGTGGCGGCGTGGGGCTCTGGGCCGGGCGAAATGAATCTCAACCGCGTCATGGTGGTCGACGGCGAGCGCGACATCACCTTCCACCAGCCGCTGCCGGTCGCCGCGAACATCACCGCCGATTCCTCCGTGGTCGAGGTCTACGACAAGGGCAAGGACAAGGGCGTCGTCATCAGCCACCAGACCGTGCTCAAGAACGAGAAGGGCGAGAAACTGGCAACGCTGGTCGCCTCGCGCTTCGCCCGCGGTGACGGCGGCTTTGGCGGGCCGAACCTGACGCAGCCCGATCCGCACAAGATTCCGTCGCGCGCACCGGACAGGACCATCGACATCGTCACGCGTCCGGACCAGGCGCTGGTCTATCGCCTCTGCGGCGACCGCAACCCGCTGCACAGCGATCCCGAGTTCGCCAAGAAGGCCGGCTTCCCGCGCCCGATCCTGCACGGCATGTGCACCTACGGCATCACCTGCCGCGGTGTGCTCCAAACCTATGCCGATTACGACGCCTCTGCTTTCCGCCAGCACGTCGCGCGGTTCTCATCGCCGGTCTATCCCGGCGAGACCGTGACCATGGACCTCTGGAAGGACGGCAACACGATCTCGTTCGAAGCCAAGGTGAAGTCGCGCGGCGTCACCGTGATCAAGAACGGCAAGACGGTGCTGGGTTAGGCGGGCACCGGCGGTTCGCTCCCTCGCCCCGCTTGCGGGGAGAGGGTGGGGTGAGGGGGAGTCTCCTCGGGGACGGTGACAGTCGAGCACGCGGAGGCTCCCCCTCACCCTGAAATCAAGCTGCGCTTGATTTCAGGCCTCTCCCCGCAAGCGGGGAGAGGCGAAGGAAGAAACAAAAACAGGGAGAAGCCACCATGGGACTACTCGACGGCAAGGTTGCGCTGATTACCGGCGCGGGCGGAGGGCTCGGTGAGGCCTACGCAAAGCTGTTCGCGCGGGAAGGGGCGTCCGTCGTCGTCAACGATCTCGGCGGCCCCCGTGACGGCTCTGGCGCCGACAAGTCGATGGCGCAGCTCGTGGTAGACGCGATCAAGGCCGACGGCGGCAAGGCGGTCGCCAACGGCGCAGACATCTCGACCATGGAGGGCGGCCAGTCGGTGTTCGACGACGCCATCAAGCATTTCGGCCGCGCCGATATCCTCGTCAATAATGCCGGCATCTTGCGCGACCAGACCTTCGCGAAGGCGTCCGAATCCGACTGGGACAAGGTGATCAAGGTGCACCTGAAGGGTACCTTTTGTTGCACCATGCCGGTGTTTCGCTGGATGCGGGAAAACGGCGGTGGCGTCATCGTCAACACCTCCTCGACATCAGGGCTGATCGGCAATTTCGGTCAGACCAACTACGGCGCGGCCAAGGGCGGCATCTGGGGCCTGTCCAACGTGCTGGCGATCGAGGGCCGGAAGTACAACATCCGGATCTGGACGCTGGCGCCGGGCGCGCTGACCCGCATGACCGCAGACCTGCCCCGCTATAAGGAGAACCCCGGTGCGGCGCTGGGGCCGGACGGCATCGCGCCGGCCGTGCTATACATGGTCAGCGACTTGTCGGGCGACCAGACCGGCAAGGTACTGGGTGTGTCCGGGCCCCGCGGCGTGCGCGAAATGCGGATGATGGAAATGGACGGCTGGAAACCGCCGCACTCGGGCTGGAACGCCCAGGACATCGTCGATCATGCCAAGGAGATCTTCTTCTCCGAGGAGCAGATCAAGATGGGGGCGCGGCGGTTTTAGCCACACTGTCATTCCGGGACGCGACGACGTCGCGAGCCCGGAAAGACGATAGCCGATAGGATTGAGAGACCCGATGAAACTGACCGCCGACGCCAAGGGCACCTTCGCAATCGCGCCGACACCGTTCCACGATGACGGCCGGATCGACGAGCGCTCGATCGACCGCCTGACCGATTTCTACGAGGAGGTCGGCTGCGACGGCGTCACGGTGCTGGGCATCCTCGGTGAGGCGCCGAAGCTCGATGCCGCGGAGGCCGAGCAGGTGGCGGTGCGCTTCGTCAAGCGCGCCAAGAAGATGCAGGTGATCGTCGGCGTCTCCGCGCCGGGCTTTGCCATCATGCGCTCGCTGGCGAAGGCCTCGATGGATGCCGGCGCGGCCGGCGTGATGATCGCGCCGCCGCCGTCGCTCCGTACCGACGACCAGATCGTCGGCTACTATAAGCAGGCGGCGGAGGCGATCGGGCCCGATGTGCCCTGGGTGCTGCAGGATTATCCGCTGACGCTCTCGGTGATCTTCACCACTGCGGTGATCCGCAAGATCGTCACCGACAATCCGAATTGCGTGATGCTCAAGCACGAGGACTGGCCGGGCCTCGAAAAGATCTCGACGCTGCGCAACTTCCAGAAGGACGGCTCGCTCCGTCCGCTTTCGATCCTCTGCGGCAATGGTGGCCTGTTCCTCGATTTCGAGATGGAGCGCGGCGCCGACGGCGCCATGACCGGCTACGCTTTCCCGGAGCTCCTGATCGACGTCGTGCGCCTGTCGAAGGAGGGCAAGCGCGACGCCGCGCATGATCTGTTCGACGCGCATCTGCCGCTGATCCGCTACGAGCAGCAGCCGGGCGCGGGTCTGGCCGTGCGCAAATACGTGCTGCAGAAGCGCGGCATCATCTCGTCCAGCGCCCAGCGCAAGCCGGGCGCGACCATCACGCCGGCGGCCAAGGCGGAGGTCGATTACCTCCTGTCGCGCGTCGCCCGCGTCGACAAGCGCGCCAATCTTGGCCCGCAATCCAGCGCCGCAGGTTAGTTGAATGCCAGAGACATCAGCATCACGCCCGGCTTCGACCATCCTTCTGCTCCGTGACGGCGCAAAGGAAATTGAAGTCTTCATGATGGTCCGCCATCATCAGATCGAGTTCAACTCGGGCGCGCTGGTGTTTCCCGGCGGCAGTGTCGATGCCGGCGACAACGAGATCGTCGCCCGTGCCGACCTCTATTCGGGCGGCGAAGCCTTAAGTGAATCGGATCGCGGTTTTCGGATCGCCGCGATCCGCGAGACCTTTGAGGAGAGCGGCATCCTGCTGGCGCGGGCGAAGGGCGCGGGTACGCCGATCGATGCCAGGCGCGCCGGCGAGATCGCCGACAAGCATCGCGTCGCCCTCAACGAACACAAGATCAGCTTCCTGAGCATCTTGGCCGACAACGGCCTCCAGCTCGCGCTCGACACGCTCGTGCCCTACGCGCACTGGATCACGCCGGAGGGCATGCCGAAGCGGTTCGACACCTGGTTCTTCCTCGCGGCCGCACCGCCCGATCAGCTCGGCGCCCATGACGGCCGGGAGTCGACCGACTCGATCTGGGTGTCGCCGCGCGAGGCGGTGGAGGGCGGCGAGAGCGGCCGCTTCAAGCTGCCGTTCCCGACCACGCGCAACCTGATCCGGCTCGCCAAGCAGGGCAGCGTGGGCGCCGCGCTGGAGCACGCCCGCGGCATGTCGATCGTCACGGTGATGCCGGTCATGACCAAGACCGAAGGCGGCCGCCAGCTCCGCATTCCCCGCGAAGCCGGCTATGACGGCGAGGTCTTCGAGGTCGGGGCGGTCGGCTAGGATACTTCGACACCAAACGAAGTATTGGCGGCCACGGACGCGCTAGGTTCCGTCCATCGCGAATGGACGGGACGTGCAAAATGGATAAGGGACGGGACCCCAACATCGCCGTCGAGCTGGCGCTGCTGGTCGCGCTCGCAACGCTCTGGGGCGGCTCCTACACTTTCATCAAGCTCGGCGTCGCCACCATTCCGCCGATCACGCTGATCGCGGCGCGCACCACGATCGCCGGTCTGCTGCTGCTCGTCGTCATGTGGGCGCGCGGCATCAGGATGCCTACGGATGCCGCGACCTGGCAGCGCTTCGCGTTCCAGGCCGTGCTCAACAGCGTCATCCCCTGGACGCTGATCGCCTGGGGCGAGCGTCATGTCGACGCGTCGCTCGCGACCATCCTCAACTCGGCCGGGCCGATCTTCACCTTCCTGCTCACGGCCGTCGTCACGCGCCACGAGGTGACGACGCCGCGAAAACTGTTCGGCGTGGTCGCCGGCTTGGCGGGCATCCTGCTGATCGTCGGCGTTGACGCTTTCCACGACGTCGGCAGTGGCCTCGTCGCGGAGGCCGCCATCGTCGCCGCCACCATCTGCTACGCTTGCGCCGCGATCTTCGGCCGCAGCTTTAAAGGCCTCGATCCGATGGCACCAGCCGCGGGCTCGCTGCTTGCGGGTGCGGCGGCGCTGATCCCGGCCTCGCTGATCGTCGAACAGCCCTGGACGCTGTCGCCCTCGCCGAGTTCCGTGCTGGCGCTGCTCGCGCTGGCGACCTTCTCGACTGCGGCGGCGTTCGCGATCTACTTCCGCCTGATCCAGACGCTGGGCTCGGTCGGCACCACCGCGCAGGCCTATCTGCGCGTGCCCATCGGGGTCGCCATCAGCGTCGCCTTCCTCGGCGAAACCCTGAGCCAGACCGCCTGGATCGGGCTTGCCTGCGTCGTCCTCGGCGTCGCCGCCATGACGATCCCGGCCCGGCGGCCGGTCAGCGTCAAAACGTCATAATCAGGTGGGGAGAAGGGCGGCGGTCTCGCGATATTAAGGATATTCGGCAGCGCGAGGCATGTTCCCCCGGGGCCGCAAACCATCGTATATTGGGCCTCCAATAGCCCGGTCCTCAAAAGCCCCAATGTCCGCCGAATTGACGCCGACCCCTGAGAAAAAGCGAACATTCTCGCTCTCCATCGGCCAGCTCACCTTCGGCAGCTTCCTCCTGGTGCTGGCGGTGATCATCGTCACCTCGACCGCGAGCGTGATCGCGATCCGGCACATCGATACGACCTTCGCCGAGTTGCAGCGGCTCCAGAGCGTCGGCGACCTCGCCGAGGACATCGACCGCCGCATGAACGAGCTGCGGCTCGCCGCGCGCGACTTCGTCACAGATCCCGGCGCCGGCACCCAGTTCAAGCAGGTCGGCGAGGCGGCCTCGACACTGAACGACATCCTGAGGAAGACCCGCATCGAGCTCGCGCCCGAGCAGCAGGACATGATCGACGGGGTCACCGAGCGCCTTGCGACCTATCGCAATGGCCTCGAGCGGATCTCGACCCTGATCGACCGCCGCGCCCAGCTGCTCGCCGGCCTGCCGCCGCTGCGCGACCGGTTCGACGTGGCCGTCGGAGCCGCGGCGGACCGCGAGCTCGCCTCCCGCCTGTCGGAATCGCAGAGCCGGATCGCACTCGGGCTGCTCGCGCGCAACCCGTCCGCCGCCGAGCAGGCCGCGCAGGGGATGCGGGCGATGGACATCGCGGACGCCAGGCTGAAGACGGCCGTGAACGACTATGCCGAGGCCATCATCGCGGTGGCGGTCCGGGAGCGGCAGATCGCCGATATCGACCGCGAGGTGCTGGGCACCGAGGGCCGCCTGATCGGCCGCGTCACGGAACTCCTGCGCGAGGTCAGCGCCCGGCGCGGCCACGTGCTGTCGCGCGATTTCGCCCGTACGCTGACGGAGGCACGGTGGCAGAGCATCGTGTTCGGCACCATCGGCGTCTTGATCGGCATTCTCGCGGCCGGGTTCGTGGTGCGGCGGACCGTCCGGCCGCTTGCGAAGATCGCGAGATCCATCCGTGCGCTCGCAGCGGGCGAGAAGGACACCTCGATCCCGTCGGCCGACCTCGACAACGAGATCGGCGACATCGCGCGCGCGGCCGAAGTGTTCCGCCGCGCGTTGGAGGAGGCCGACACGGCGCGTGAGGCGGCGGTGCGGGCGCTCACCGAGCAGCGCCTCGCCGAAGAGAGCTACCGCAAACTGTTCGAGGGCTCGGTCGACGGCATCTATGTCACGACGCCGGCCGGCGATCTCCTCAACGCCAATCCGGCGCTGGCGCGGATGATGGGCTATGACAGCCCGCAGCAGCTCATCGACAGCATCAACGACATCGCCCACACCATCTATGTCCACCCCGAGGCGCGCGCCGAATACCAGCGGCTGATGGCGCGCGACGGCATCGTCCGCGAGTTCGAGTACCAGGTGCGCCAGCGCAGCGGCAATATCCTGTGGCTTTCCGACAGCGCCACGGGCGTGCGGGACGAGGCGGGCAACATCGTCCGCTACGAGGGCACGCTGCGCGACATCACCGACCAGAAGCGGGCGGAAGACGCGATCGCCGAAGGACGGCGCCTGCTCCAGCAGGTCATCGACACCGTGCCCGCGGTCATCAACGTCAAGGACCGCGAGCTGCGCTACGTGCTGATGAACCGCTACATGGCCGGCATCTTCGGCATCGAGCCCGCCGATGCGCTCGGCCGCACCACCGCGGATCTGATGTCGCGCTACGGTGCAGCCAAGACCGACGAGAACGACAAGCGGGTGCTCAGGCTTCGAAAAGGTCTCGGCTTCTACGAAGAGGAGTACAAGGATTCCTCCGGCAATATGCGGCAATGGCTGGTCAACAAGCTGCCGCTGCTCGATGCCGACGGCGAGATCGAGCGGATCGTCACCGTGGCGCTCGACATCGGCGAGCGCAAGCGCGGCGAGCAGGAGATGCGCAAAGCCAAGGAATCGGCCGAGACCGCGTTGCGAAACCTGCGCGAGACCCAGGCCTCGCTGATCGAGGCGGAGAAGCTCGCCGCGCTCGGACGGCTCGTCGCCGGCGTCGCCCACGAGGTCAACAATCCCGTCGGTATCAGCCTCACGGTCGCATCCGCGCTGGAGCGCAAGACCGCGATGTTCACCTCCGAAGTCGAGCGCGGCGAGCTCCGTCGCTCCACGCTCAACGACTTCCTCAACACCAGCCGCGATGCGTCCTCGCAGCTCGTCTCCAATCTGAACCGCGCGGCCGAACTGATCCAGTCGTTCAAGCAGGTCGCGGCCGACCGCAACTACTCGGACCAGCGCAGCTTCGATCTCGGCGACCTCACCGAGCAGGTGGTGATGAGCCTGCGGCCCGGCTTGCGCAAACACAATCTGACGCTCAACGTCGAGTGCCAGCCGAGCCTGACCATGAACAGCTATCCCGGCCCGTATGGCCAGGTGCTGACCAATCTGTTTCTCAATTCGGTGGCGCACGCCTTCCCGGACGGCCGGCCGGGGATCATCGACATCCAGGTGCGCGAGTCCGGCAAGGACAATGTCGAGATCATCTTCTCGGACAATGGCTGCGGCATGTCGCTCGACGTCCGCCGCCGCGCCTTCGATCCGTTCTTCACGACGCGGCGCGACCAGGGCGGCACCGGCCTCGGACTGCACATCGTCTACAGCATCGTCACCAATCGCCTCGGCGGGCGGCTCGATCTCGATTCCGAGCCGGGCGAGGGGACGCGCATCCAGATCATCCTGCCGCGTACCGCGCCGCTCGAGCAGGCTGCGGAATAGTCCCGCGCCTAATCAGCTTCCGCGAGCTTGTGCAGCGTGGCGCCGAAAATCAGGCTGGCCTTGCCGACGAGCGCTGTGCCCGTCATCTCCGCGCGGGTGTCCGTGTAGGTCCCGCTGACGCCGATGCCGACCGGGGCAGGGCCGCCGAACAGCGGATTGTCATCGCCCCGCGGTGAGGTGTGCCGTTGCACCAGCACCTCGCCTTTGAAGGTGTGGTCGTCCTTCACGACGTAGCTGCCGGTGTAATAGAGGTACGCATCGCCGCCAAGGATCTTGCCGTCGCGAAAAAGAATCACGCCGCTGCCCTTACCGACTCGACCGTCGAGCAGGTTCACGTGAATCGAATAGAGGCCGTTCTTCATCACGTCCCACAGGCCGGCCGCCATCGCCCAACGGCGTAACCGGTAGAGCTTTTATGCCAAAGCGCGTTCCCGCGCGCAACGCGGCAGTTTGCCGGGCGGCGGTGCGATCTTGCCGCCGCCAGCCGTAGTTGTCCCGGCTTGTCTATGACACCGCCATGACGGTCTGATCATGACGCGAGGCCAGTCGTTGCGAATCAAGTTGGCCCGCGAAATGCATAACCATTGTTGCACTGGCCGCGGGGTGCTGGAGCAAGACAAACGTGAGCAACTGGATCGATTCCGGCGGCGATGAGCCGCGTCTGTACAGTGTGCGTCCCACGATTTGCGAAACACAACGGCCGACCGGTGGTGCGCCACGCTGGCGAAGCATGGTGAGCCTCACTTGCGCCTTGGCTCTGATCGCGCTCGCAGCCCCCTCGGGGCATGCACGCGACCGCGGCCAGTTCGTCAACACCAATGCCGAATTGAAGGCGTGGTTCGACGGCCTGCGCAGCGGCAAGGGGCCTTGCTGTTCCGATGCCGACGGCTCGGCGCTCTCGGACACTGACTGGGAGAGCAAGGACGGACATTATCGTGTCCGCATCCCGCGCCTGGGCCACGTGCTCGACGGCCAGCAGCAGGAGCTCGTCTGGGTTGATGTGCCCGAAGAGGCCGTCATCTCGGAGCCGAACCGGGTCGGGCGCACCATGGTGTGGCCGATCTACGGCTACATGGGCGTCGCCATCCGCTGCTTTATGCCCGGCAGCATGAGCTAGCCGGGCGACAGCACGCCCGGCCTCTCGTCGACCTCAGATGCGGCGCCGCGTTAGGTGTATTTCTTGTCGCGCTCGAGCAGCTCGATGGAGATGCCTTCCGGGCCGCGGATGAAGCAGATGCGCACGCCGGGCCGGATCGTGGTCGGCTCGCGCGTGAAGGTGACCCCCTTGGCCTTGATCTCGGCCGCGACGGCGTCGATGTCCTTCACGGTGAGACCGAGATGGTCGAGGCCCTGATGCGGGTGCGGCGGCGGCGGGTTGACGGCGTTGTCGCCCTCGAGCGATGCGATGAAGATCTTTGCGCCGCCGAGATTCACGTCGATCCGTCCCGGTGCGCGCACGATCTCGCCGCCGAGGATGTCCCGCAGCCAAGCCGCTGTGGCCTCCGGATCGGGACTGCGCAGATGGACGTGATCCCAAGTGACGACGACTGGCATTTCATGTTCTCCCAACGGGGTCTTCGATGTTGCAGCGCATGTTAGCGGCCCCGGCTGGTGATCGCCACCGTCCTTGCCGACTCGGCATGAGCGCGGGAACCTTAGTTCGTCTCCCGGATTAAGGTAAGCAGTGGCCGAGTCCGTCGTCGAACGAGCCCAGGCCGCGGTCGGTGATACAGCCATGAACGCCAGGTTTGATCGGATCGGGTGGGGACGTTTCGCCGGGAGCGGCGAGCGCCTGGCGCGAGCCGTGACGATCGCGAGCGTCTCGTTCGGGCGAAGCCTGCTCTGGCTACTGGCGGCGATCATCGTCGGCTGCGGGGTGTGGATGCTGCTGCCGCTCTCCAGGGGCAACAGCACCGAGCCGGTGAAGTCTGACGTGGCAACGGTCGAACCGGCACCTCCGGGCAGTACGGCGGCGGCGGTCTCGCCGATTGTCGAAGCTCAGGCGCCAGCTGCGGCAGAACTCGATCGCCTCAAAATCTCATCGCAGACCTGGCGCCGAGGCGGGCTCGGCTCGAAGGCGCTGGTGACGTTCACGCTGCGAAACGACAATGACTATGCCGTTAAGGATCTGGAGATCGTCTGCGCGTTCACGCGGCGCGATGGCAGTCATCTCACCGACCGCAGCCGCGTGCTTGCCGACACGGTAACGATGAAGAGCCGCAAGACCTTTGCCCGTATTGCTGTCGGCTTCATCAACGTTAATGCCGATCAGGCGAAGTGTTCGCTGGTCGCAGCACGGCGCGCGTAACGCCCGGAGTTCCCGGTAGCGGAAAAGTTACTGTCGGCAGGCCTTGGCCGAAAAACTTGGCGTTGCCATTTGAACCAAGGGCCGGGTGCAGGAACCAATTAGAGTATCGCCGGTTTAAGGCGAAGAGCCCACGCGGGGATGCGGGGGGCGGAGCGTGGCCGATGCCCATTTTCAGGTACTTCGTTTTCGTCGGTGGAGCGTTGCTCGCACTGTTGTTCGCGGCGAATTACGTTCTGCCGTCGCAACCGGTCGCACGGGCCATTGTCACCGCAAGCAACGATCAGCCCTTGATCCGGATTCGGTCGGATCGCCATTTGCCTGAGCGTGTCGTGCTCGACACCAGCCAGCCGACGATTGCCGCTCCCGCAGTGAAGACCGCCGCGGTCGTTGCGCCTCAGGCGCCGGTGCAGGAGGCTGCTTCGCCGGAACTGGCCGAGATGTCGGCCAAGGCGCGGGTGCGCGAGACCTTCGCCCAGTTTACGCCGGCCCCGAAGGCCAACGCCGCTGCGGCCAGGAAGACCGAGGCCAAGCCGCAAGTTCAGGCGCAGGCTCAGCTTCCCCAGGGGCAGACGCCTCAGATCCAGGCTCAGCCCAAGCGCAAGGTCGCCAGGGCGCATCCGGCTCCACAGCAGGGCCGGTCGATGATGCTGGTCGCGCAGCAGCCCCATTTCGGTCTCTTCAACACGACCTGGTAAGGGCGCCTCCGACCGTCTCGAAACGAGACGGAGAGGGCTTTTTATTGGTCAATCTCTCTGCTAATTCGAACCGATCCGAACGCCGTCCGGTGCGCTGGCTTGCCAGCAGCGGTCAGGCGCTTCTCGGTTGCGGCCCAATACCCGGGCCGGGGCGCTCGTAGCTCAGCTGGATAGAGCATCGGATTTCGATTCCGAGGGTCGGAGGTTCGAATCCTTCCGAGCGCGCCACTTGCCAGGCCGGAGCCTCGAGGCCCGGCCGGCTCAATCCGCGGGTCCCCTTACTTGCCCTGGATCTTCAGCCCGTTGGGCCCGACATTGATCTGCAGGCCGTCGGGCTGCTTTTTCGCCTGGTAGAGATTGAAGCCGAGCATGGCTGCCGCGACGACCAGAGCGCCGATGATCAGAAACAGGACGTTACGGTTGATAGACATTCTCTTCCCTGAACCACTTGATTGGCGGCGAGAGAAACCCCGCGCGTAGGGCACGCGGGGTTTCTCAGCGCGCCCCCGGGGCTGGCTGGCGCGCACTGCTCGGACCTGACAACCTCGTTCGAGGGAACCTGTTCCATAGCCCCCCGACGCGTGGTCAAGGCAAGCCATCGGCGTCGCGCCTGTGATGTCAGCTTGCGGAACGGCAGGTGTGCCGGGCCCGTGCCAGCGTGTCGGAGGGCGCCTCGTGGAAGGTCGCGCGGTAGGCCGCGGCAAACTCGCCGAGGTGATGAAATCCCTGGGCGCGTGCGCACGTGGCGACCGTCGCGCCGCCGCCCTTCAGGAGCCGCGAGCGTGTGGCCCACAGCCGCTTCAGGCGGATGTATTGATGCAGGCTCATGCCGCGCACCTTGCTCACCGCGCCGCCGAGCGTTCGGACCGAAACGCCCAACTCGCCGGCGAGATTGGCCGTATAGATCGGAGCGGTCGGATAGGCCGAGACGTAATCGTCGATCTGTTGCACGAGCCTGGCTGATCGCGCGCCTGCATTCGGGGCGGTGCGATCAGACAACGGGTCGATTTGAAACAGGTCGTCGAAGGCGAGCAGCAGACCCTCCTGGAGATGCGCGGCGACCTCTGTGGTTTCGAACATGTGCGGCTCTACGGACGCGGTCCGCAGGATGTCGAGAACAAGCTGACGCGCGTAGAGATGCGCCACGGGGTCCGCGATGCGAACCCACAATGCATCGGCGCGATCGAACCAGCCGCGATCCCTGAGCGCGGGGGAGAACATGATCAGCGCGTGGTAATTGGTCTGATGCTCGACGAAATGACAATGATGATTGCCGCGCAAGGCGATGAAAAAGCGCGAGTCGAGTTCGATCCCACTCGAGCTGGCGCGCAGATCGTCGGTCATCGGCAGGATCACCATGCCGCCCGGTGCGCGATAGGCGGTATCGAGAATCCGCGCAAACGACCTCGCCACGATGAGCCGGCACCCCGGCAGGTTCACGATCGCACGCGCCGCAGCGAAGTTGGCGACGTCGAGCGGAATGCTGCGGGCGTCTTCCATCGACTCGGCCGGTCGAAACGCGTCGACATCGGAAAACCGGATCAACTGGAGCGCGGAGGAGGGGGCGAGAGCGTCGAAGAACATGCTTCTGGCCGAATGCTGAAATGTGACAATTAAATAAAATTCGATACATCGCAATCAATGGCGAAACAGGATGATTCAGTAAACCGGATTCCGGGCCGTAGTATTGCGGACATCATGCCACGCGGCGCGGCAGTTCGATGTCACCGTCAACGGTCCCGGTTCATCGGTTGGCCTGAGGCGAGGTCGATGAAATGGAGGCGCGTGCAGGCGGGACATGCGAAGGACTCGAAGCTCCGCCCCTCGAGCCGCCGCCCCTCAAGCCTCCGCTCGTCAGGCCTTCGCTCGTCAAGCCTTGGCTGCCTCTCGAGATGCGTCTGCACATTCATGCCCGTCTGGGGGCATCGGAAAACAATGAAATCCGCCATCGACGTAGAATGACGGCGCATCGAATTTCATCTTTGATCTAGATCAGTTTTGGAATCGCTCCACGCAAGCCGCGCGCACGCGAATGGACGCAACGCGCGATCTCGCAAAAGCGAAGGGGCCCGAGAGGGCCCCTTTGGAGATCACCAGCGGCGATAGCGTGGTCCGTAATAGCGAGGCCCATAGGCGCGTGGCCCATACCCATAATATCGGGGCCCGTAATACGGCCGCGGGCCGTAATACCCATCATAGTTCGGGCGCCAGAAACAGCGCCCCCAGGCGTCGCAGACCATGCGGACCTGCTCGACGTCGGAGACCTGCGGCGTCGCAGGTGCGGGCGCGATGGGCATGGCGGACGCCGCCGGCGATGCCATGATGGCACCGAACAGGGATGCGGCGACGAGGCCAGTCTTGAGATTCATGATGTCTTCCTCTGCTTACGCAATACAGGATATCGAAGTTGTTCTGATCAAATTGTGGCGGAACCGAAATGTAATGCTGATGAACAAATCTTCAGCAAAGCTCGCCGCAGACCCGACCTTTCGCTTCGCAAGACTATCCCAGGTTCGCGCGCGTGACCAATGCTGCGCTTGCACTGGCGCTGCCTGGCAGGACATTGCGTTCATCTTTGATCCTGCGCAATTCGCCGGCACGACTTCATCCCTAGTCTTGCCGTAGCCAGCGCTTTGAGGAATTCGAAGAGCAGGCTCGCGAGATTGCCTGGAGCTGTGCAATGGACAAGATGAGACTAGACAAGGGTGACTGGCTGATCGTGTGCGACGGGCGCAAGGCGCTCATTCTGGAAAACCTCGGCGACGAGATGTTTCCGAACCTCCAGACCCGGGAGGTGCACGAGCAGCCCAATCCCTCGACCGGTGCGCAAGGGACCGATGCGCCGGGCCGGCTGAACGCCGCCGTCGGCGGCGCGCGCAGCTCGGTCGAGCAGACCGATTGGCACGATGAGGCCGAGCGGGCCTTCCTGCGGAGCCTGGCCGGCCGGCTCGATGCCGCCGTCAGCGCGGGCGAGACCTCGGCCTTGACCATGGTGGCCTCACCACGCGCGCTCGGTATGATCCGCGCCGATTATTCGGTCGTGGTGCGCAAGGCGCTTCAAGGCGAGGTCGGCAAGGACCTCGTCAAGCTGCCGGTCTACGAGATCGAGAAGCAATTGCTGCTGTCGGGCGCCGCCAAATAGCGGCACCCGCAGAGGACGCGCCAGCGCCCCTCAGAAGCAGGGGTGCCGGCGGCCGTCCTGGCCGATATAGGTGGCCGAGCTCTGGTAGCAGCGGTTGTTCGACGGGCCGTCGTAGAAGGCGAAGGTGCCGGGGGTAACGCCGGGCCCGTAATTGTGCAGATAGCTGATCGGGTAGGGCAGCGGGTTGGTGTAGTGGCGGTGGTACCGGTGGTGTCCCCGCGCCTCGGCAAGGCTAGGGGCGAGGATGGCGGCCGACAGGGCAGCAACCGCGGCTACAAGCTTCAACGTGCTCATCTCGATTCTCCGGAACCCGCGCGAATAGGTCAGGTGTTTATAGCCATTTCGAGCCGCCGGGACACCCGTCCGGCACCCCGAAATCGGGGCCAATCCCGCCGATTCCCGGGTGGGTGTGACAGAATTGCCGGAAGCAGGGTCGAAGGCTGCCCATTTTTGGCCTTTTCGGGATGCTTAACGAATTCCCCACACAAGTATGGCCAAAGAGAATTCGCTTAAGAATCCTGTCGCCGGCCCTTTGGGGGTCCTTCGAGGCCGGTCCATTCCTGAAGGCTTTCGCCGTCACGCACCATGCGCATCACGCTTTTGAGCCTGCTGTTGCTCTCCGTCGCCGCCGCTACGCCGGCGCGCGCCGAGCTGCACATCACCCGTGACCACGGCGGCTACGTCGAGGAGTACAAGGCCAAGTACAAGCGCGTCCGCGAGAAGGGTGAGCGCGTCATCATCGACGGCATCTGCAACTCGGCCTGCACCCTGGTGCTCGGCATGGTGCCGATGAACAAGATCTGCGTGACGCCGCGCGCCAGCCTCGGCTTCCATCAGGCCTATTACGACAAGGCCTTCACCTTCGGCATCAAGGTCACCAGCGCGGAGGGGACGTCCGACCTGATGTCCTATTACCCCAACACGGTGAAGGACTGGATCCGCCGCAATGGCGGGCTCACCACCGACATGAAGAAGATCAAGAACGGTGTCGAGCTCTGGAAGATCATCGACCCCTGTCCGGAAGAATGGTGAGCGGCTGAGCTGCGCTCCCGCTGACCGTCGCAGCGCAGCATCGCTCGTTCGGAAATTCGCATTGCCGCACAGGCCCCGGTCGGGCAATGAGGGCGGCAATGAACCATAATCAAGAAGCCCTGACCGCCCGCGCCGCGCCGATCCTGTTCGTCGTGCTCTGGAGCACCGGATTCATCGGCACCAAATACATCATCAACAACGCCGATCCCTTGACCTATCTCGCCATTCGCATGGCGATCGTGGTCGGCCTGATGGCGATCATCGTGGCGATCGCGCGACCGAAATGGCCGGACCGTGTCGACGTCGCGCATAGCGCCGTTGCCGGCATTCTCGTCCACGGCTTCTATCTCGGCGGCACGGCGATTGCGATCGCGCATTCGATCCCGGCCGGACTCTCGGCGTTGATTCCGGGCCTTCAGCCGATCCTGACCTCGACCATCGCCAATCGCTGGCTCGGCGAACGCGTGACGCCGGTGCAATGGGCGGGCCTGGTGCTTGGCCTCGGCGGTGTAGCGCTGATCCTGCACGGCCGCCCGATGACGGGCGAGGCGGGGCTCGGCTGGCTCGCCTCGGTGGTGTCGTTGATCAGCATCACGCTCGGCACGCTCTATCAGCGCCGCTACTGCAACCACATCGACTGGCGCGCCGGCAATCTCGTCCAATATATCGCCGTCACCGTCTTCTTCACGGTCGGCGCCTTCCTGTTCGAGGACCGCGTGGTGCACTGGACGCGGGAGTTCGTGCTCGCGCTTGCCTGGCTCGCCGTGGCGCTCTCGATCGGATCGATCGGGCTGTTGTACTGGCTGATCCGCCACGCTGCCGCGACCTCGGTTGCGAGCCTGTTCTACCTGGTGCCCGCCGTCACGGCGCTGATGGCCTATCTGCTGTTCGGGGAGAAGCTCGATGCGCTGGCGATTGCCGGCATGGCGATGTGCGCGGCGGCGGTGTTCGTGGTCAACCGGCGTTTCTAGGCAGGCAGGCCAGTACGTCGGAGTACATCCCTGACGTGCGGCGCGCGCTCGTGCTAGGCTGGACTGATTTCAGCTTCCCTTTGGCAAGGTGATTTCCATGAAAAAAGCACGGCGTGCACTGCTCGGCAGGTCCTTGAGGCCGGTCCGGATTGCCTGCATCAACTACGCCGAGGAGATGATGAGCGAGCGGATGATGGGGAGGCTCACGGCGGCGCTGCAGAAATGCTACGACGAGCATTTCCTGCCGGTCTGGGGCTATCCCATCGATCTCGACGTCACCCGCAACCCGAAGCCGACGGACTGGCAGCTGCTCTATTTTGACGACGCCACCCACAAGAACTTCCTCGGGCGGCACGAGCTGACGCACCGCGGCCAGCCGATTTCAAAGATCTTTCTGAAGGCACTCGGCGAGGACGATCCGGTCAGCCTGGCGGCCTCGCACGAACTGTTCGAGATGGTGCTCGATCCCATGGCCAATCTGTGGGCCGACAAGACTCGGCACACCCAATATGCCTACGAGGTCTGCGACGCCGTGGAAGAGGAGTCTTTTCTCGTCAACGGCTTTCCGATGTCGAACTTCGTCTATCCGTCCTGGTTCGAACCGTTCGAGCATCCCCGCGGCACCAAGTTCGACCATATGGGGTCGCTCAAGGCGCCGTTCTCGATGACGGAAGGCGGCTATGTCATCAAGAAGGTCAACGGCCGGAAGGTGATCAAGCAGTTCGGCTCATCCGAGAAGCGGAGGCGCTTCGCCAAGGAGGACCGGCGCGGCCATCGCAGCGAATTTCGTGATCCGCAAGGCGAGCATCACCCGGGCCGGCGCGCCGCCAAGCGGCGAGGGTAGGGGCGGGAGAAGTCTCCGGGCGCGCCCGTACCCGGAGACCTGCTCGAGCGCTGCGATCAGCGCTTGGCCTTCTTTTTCGACTTGGCTGCCTTCTTCGCGGACTTCCTGGTGGCCTTCTTTGCAGCCTTCTTCGAAGCTTTCTTCGCAGATTTCTTGGAAGCCTTCTTCGGCGCTACTTTCTTCGCGACCTTCTTGGCGGCTTTCCTGACCTTCTTGACGGCGGTGACTGCGGCTTCGCTGGTTGCTTCCACGGCGGTGGTGATCGTGTCCAGCGCCTGTTCGGTGATCGGCTTCTCGTCGTCCATATCGTCCCCCACGGTTTGTATGGAGCGATGACGATAGCGGGTTTCAAAATCGAGTCAAAGCAGCGCTCAACCTTTGCGGATCTTTGCGTAGGCGGCGAGCGCGCGCTCGCGCCCCTTCGCGTGATCGACGATCGGCTGCGGATAGGTCTTGCCGAGCGTGACGCCCGCGCTCGCAAGCTCGATCGGTGATACCTGCCAGGGCAGGTGGATCAGCTTGGCCGGCACGTCTTTCAGCTCGGGCACCCAGCGCCGGACATAGGCTCCATCAGGATCGAACTTCTCGCCCTGGAGAGTTGGATTGAACACGCGGAAATAGGGCGCGGCGTCGGCGCCGCAGCCGGCGACCCATTGCCAGTTGGCGGGATTGCTGCCGGCATCCGCATCGACCAGCGTGTCCCAGAACCAGCTCTCGCCGTCGCGCCAGTCGATCAGGAGATGCTTGACCAGGAAGGACGCCACCACCATCCGCACCCGGTTGTGCATCACGCCGGTGTGCCAGAGCTCGCGCAGGCCGGCATCGACGATGGGATAGCCGGTGCGTCCGCGCTGCCAGGCGGCGAGCGCTTTCTTGTCTCCCTTCCAGGGAAAGCCATCGAAATTCGTTTGCAGGTTTTCGGTGGCAAGGCTCGGGTGATCGTGGAGGAGGTGGCGGCAGAATTCGCGCCAGCCGAGCTCGCTCAGGAACTTTTCGACGCCGGGCCCGATCGCGGGATTCTCCGCTGCTGCAAAGCGCGCGGCGTGCCAGATCTGCCGCGGGCTGAGCTCGCCGAACCTCAAGTGAGGCGACAGGCTTGAAGTCCCCTCGCGATCCGGACGGTCGCGATCGCCGACATAGACGCGCGCGGTGTGCTTGAGGAAGTCGCGGAGGCGCACGCGGGCCGAGGCTTCTCCCGGCGTCCAGGTCTGGCGCAGGCCGCCAGCCCAGTCGGGCTTTGTCGGCTCGAGCGTCCAGCTCTCCAGCGCGTCGCTGGCGAGCTGCGGCGCAGGGCGTAGCTCCCGCGGTGCGGGCAGAGGCTTGGGCGGATCGCCCAGCGACAGCACCCGCCGCCAGAACGGCGTGAACACGCGAAGGCCGCGGCCCTCCTTGTTGCGGATCGCCGAGGGTGGGACCAGCAAGTCGCCAGGGAAGCTCTGCGAGGCCACGCCGAGCTTTGCCAGCGCAGCTTCAAGCTGTTTCTCGACGGCCTGATGTGGCGCCTGCGCGACCCCGTTCCAGTAGACCGCTCCCGCTCCGCTCTCGCGCGCCACCTCGGGGATCACCTTGGCCGCCGGCCCCTTGCGCAGGATCAGCGATCCGCCGCGCGTGGCGATCTCGGCGCCGAGCGCCCGCAACGACTGCGCCAGCCACCAGCGCGTCGCGCTGCCCAGCGCCCGTCCGGCCATCTCATCCATCACATAGAGGCAGATCACCGGCGCGCCTGTCTTCGTGGCGGCATGGAGGGCGGGATGGTCGGACAGGCGGAGGTCATCGCGGAACCAGACGATGACAGGCGGCGCGCTTGGCGTGGTCAGGGCAGGCCTCGTTTACAATTTGGCAAGCATGCCGCGTGCGGCGGTGTGAACCGTCGTTAATTCGGTCGTAAGCCGATTGCATGAATATGCAGGAATTCCGGGGGTAGTTCCATTCATGTCCAACCGTGCGACGGCAAAGTTCTTGCCGCAATTCAAGCTGGGTACCAAGGCCGTCCTGTGCGCCGTGCTGCTGATCGCCGTGAACACGGCGCTCGTGGTCGGCGCCGGATACTGGTCGCTCACCTCCGCCTTCAACGATCGTGCGCTGCGCGACATCGAGGTCAATTTGCGCACGCTGGCCCTGGCTTTTGCCGAGGTCGTTCCCGACGCGAAGATCACGATGCGGGATGGCGGGGTGGCGCGCGCCGAGATTCCCAAAATGCCGGAGTTCAGGGATCACGCCATCGTCGATCGTGCGGTGTCCTATGTCCGCGGCAACGCGACCCTGTTCGTGTTCGATGATGCGAGCGGGCAGTTCGTCCGCCGCTCGACCAACGTGAAGAAGGAGAACGGCGACCGCGCTGTCGGGACCCAGCTTGCCGCCGATCATCCCGGGCAGGCCGTCCTGCGCCGCGGCGAGGCGTACAAGGGCCCGGCCACGCTGTTCGGCAAAACCTTCATGACCGCCTATTTCCCGGTCGCGGATGCCACCGGCAAGGTCGTCGGCATTCTCTATGTCGGCATCCCCATGGCGCAGTTCGAGAGCATGCTGACCCAGGCCATCGAGAGCATGGCGATCGCGGCCGGCGTTGCCGCGCTCCTGGTCCTAGTCCTCACCTTGCTGGTCGTCCGCCGTATCACCAGGCCGCTCACCTCGGTCACGCGCTCGCTGACGGCGCTCGCCGAAGGCAAGAGCGACGTCGAGATCGATTGCGAGGATCGCGCCGACGAGATCGGCGAGATCGCCCGCACAGTCGCGGTGTTCAAGAGCAACTCGCTGGAGCGGGCGCGCCTGCGCAGCGAGCAGACCGCGGCCACGGCTGCCGCGGCAGAGCAGCGCAAGGCGGAGCTGCGCAATTTCGTCGAGCAGTTCCGCGGCAGCGTCGGCGGCATCCTCGATAAGGTGCTGAGCTCCTCCGGTGAGTTCGAGCGGGTGGCGCGGCAACTCACCGACACCGCACGCTCCACCGCCGATCTGTCGGCGCAGTCGGCAGGCGCATCCGAGAACGCCTCCGAGCACGTCCGCACGGCGGCCTCGGCCTCCGACGAACTGTCCCACTCGATCTCCGAGATCACCCGCCGGGTGCAGGAATCGAACGAGATCTCCGCCGAGGCGGTACGGCAGGCCGAAGCCACCGACCAGCGCATGGCGCAGCTCTCGGAAGCGGGGGCGCGCATCGGCGACGTCGTCAAGCTGATCACCTCGATCGCCGAGCAGACCAATCTTCTGGCGCTGAACGCCACCATCGAGGCCGCACGCGCCGGGGACGCCGGTCGCGGCTTCGCGGTGGTGGCCCAGGAGGTCAAGACGCTCGCCGGCCAGACCGCCAAGGCGACGGACGAGATCTCGAACCAGATCGCCAGCATGCAGCTTGCAACGGAGGAATCGGTCACCGCCATCAAGGCGATCGGCCAGACCATCGAGCGCATCAGCGGCATCGCGGGCTCGATCTCGGCCGCGGTCGAGCAGCAGAGGAGCGCCACCCACAACATCGCAGCCAGCGTTCGCGCTGCGGCCTCCGGTACTGCCGATGTCGCGGTCAATGTCCGTCACGCCGCCAAGGGCGCGAGCGAGACGGGAGAGACGTCGAGCCGGATGTTCGCCTCTGCCCAGGCGCTGTCAGGCGAGAGCCTGCATCTGAAGGCCGAGGTCGACAGCTTCCTCGACCGCGTGCACGCGGCCTAATCCAGCTTAGTCATTCCGGGGTGGTCCGCAGGACCGAGCCCTGGTGCGCAATGGCGCACCAGAGTTCGATGCTGACTCATCGCCCGGGATGACTTTTTTGCGGTCGCTATCCGCGACCGCCAGAAGTCACTTCGGCTGCGGCACGATGCGGATGTAGGGCTTCGGTTCCTTCCAGCCCTGCGGATAGATCGTCTTCGCCTCGTCGTTGGAAACCGAGCCGGCGATGATGACGTCCTCGCCCTGCGTCCAGTCGGCCGGCGTGGCGACGCGATGCTTGGCCGTCAGCTGAAGCGAGTCGATGACGCGCAGGATCTCCTGAAAATTCCGGCCTGTGGTCATCGGATAGACCAGAACCAGCTTGATCTTCTTGTCCGGCCCGATGATGAAGACGTTGCGGACGGTCTGGTTGTCGGCCGGCGTGCGGGTGAGGGGATCGCCCGAGGTCGAGGCCGGCAGCATCTCGTAGAGTTTCGAGACGTTGAAGTCGGTGTCGCCGATCATCGGGTAGTTGGGGGCGGCGCCTTGCGTCTCCTTGATGTCCTCCGACCATTTGGAATGGCGGTCGACCGGATCGACCGAAAGGCCCATCAGCTTGACGCCACGCTTGTCGAATTCCGGCTTCAGCTTGGCAAGCGCGCCGAGCTCGGTCGTACAAACCGGCGTGAAGTCCTTGGGGTGAGAGAACAGGAGAGCCCAGCTATTGCCAATCCAGTCGTGGAACTTGATCTTCCCTTCGGTGGTCTCGGCTTCGAAGTCGGGCGCGGTGGTGCCGATCGGGAGTGTCATGGTTCTACCTCATCTCATTGAATTTACTTGGTAATTTATCTTTGGCCGTCGCGGTCAGTATAGGGTCTTCGCGGCCCTAAGTGAACCGCTTCAAGTAAAATGTGAATTTCTTCTCTGAAGGGCCGATTTCCTAGCACCTTTCTGTTACAGCCGCGCCTGCGACGAAACATCTCGACCGGAGCCGTACGGTCTCGATTGCCCCCATAAAGCCTTTTATGACCCGCATCACGCTCGCCCCGACGCCTCCGGAACCGAAATGGTCCTCGTAGCGACTAATCGGCAACCATTGAGAAAAGTCGCGATCCCCGTATCGAATCATTAACCACCCCTTTACGCCCGCATGAAAATGCTGGTCGATCAGAAGAAATCTGGAAGTGAACTATGTCTGCCGCTGCGCATAAGTTTGTTGAGTCGCCGTCCCTCGAACCGTCCTGCCGCGATACCGCGGCTCATGCATTGACCGTCGTGCGCGACGGCGTGATCACGGGCGAAGGCCCGACCACCAAGGGCCGGGTCCACTTTTCCCGCTCGCTCGATGCCGATGACACCGCCTGGTGCGCGCGCATCCTGACCGCCACGGCCGTCAACGACCAGCCGGTCAGCCGCGCCGAAGCCGAGGCGCTGTTCGAGATCAATGAAGCCGCAACCGAGCGCACCGATGGCGGCCGGTTCGACGACCTGCTCGCCAAGGCCGTTGCCCATTACGCCGCGAGCGCCTCGGGCCTGAAGGTGCCGCCGCGCAGCGTTGCGCTGTCGGCAGAGTCTGAGATCGAGAGCTGGGCTCCGTCCTACGCCGCCAAGGTCAACAGCGAGATGCTGGAGTGGATCGCCGGACAGATGCGCGGCAAGCGCCAGAACAACCGTCGCCTGATGGCGATGGTGGCGACCTTCCTGGGCGCCACTGCGCTGCCTTTGGCAGGCCAATTGCCGAACGTATTCGACATCGGCATGTAAAAGATCTGGGAATGTAAGAGTTAGACGAGACTGTCGCGCCCCTTGCGAGGCGCGACAGACAGCGGCGGGGTTATTTCCCCGCCGTTTTTTGTTTGCCGGCGTCCGGCTCGAGCCCGAGCGTGCGGCCCGGGAAACCGGCGGCGTCGAAATAGCGCTGGCTGCCGACGCGCTGGAAGTTCAGCACGGTCGCCAGGCCGCCCTCTGCGGGCTTGGACTTCAGCGTGCCGGTATAGGCCTTCGGCACGATGCCGTTGGGCAGGGCCTCCGACATCACGCGGCCGACAAGGCCGCCGTTCTGCGGGCCGCGCAGGCCCATGAGCTGGGCGGCCGTCATGCCGACGTCGGCATTGCTGACCGGGATCTGGCTGACATAGCCGGCTTTGAAGTCCGGACCGATCGCGGCCATGAAGTTCATGGTGTCGCCGCGGCTGAAGCTGCCATGCATGCCCTGGCCCTGGCGCAGCACGGTGTCGGCGACCTGCACCGAGCAGTTGGTCGGCGCCTCACCGCAATCGCTGGCATAGGAGCGGAAATTGACGACGATCGCCGGCGTTGGCGTCGCCGACTTGCCGCGCAGATTGATGCTCGACAGCGGCAGGGTACCGGGGATGCGGCCGAGCGAGTCGTCCACGAACAGGCCGGAGACGTAATCCTGCTCGAGCAGCGCCTTGACGGTCTTGACCGCCAGCTTCTTGTCCTTGTTCGGCAGGTAGATCAGGTCCGAGCCGCCATTGGTGGCGATGACGAGGTCAGGCTTGGTCGGATCCTTGCCGAGCACGCCGTTGCCGGCCTTCGGATGGGCGTTGCCGGTGACGGCGGCGTTCTTGTCGTTGGGGTCGAACAGCGGCAGGTCGAGCGCCTTGGCCAGGTCGATCGCCAAAAAGCCCATCGGCAAAAAGTCCTTCGGCGTGTCGTCATAGCTGACCTTGGCTGAGGGGCTGGTCTTGCTCTCCTTGGAGATGGTCGAGAAGCCGTGGTCGGCCTGGATCATGATGTTGGTATTCGCGGCCAGCCCGAGCTCGTCGAGCGCCTTGCGGAGCTGGGCGAGGTTGTTGTCGGCGTTCTTGATGCTCGCCATCGTGCTCGGGCCGTTGATGCCCGGCTTGATCTGGTTGAGGCTGTCGCCCTGGTTGTGCTGGGTGCCGTCAGGGTCGCGCGACCAGAACACCAGCACGAACGGCTTGTTGCGCGCCTTGAACATCGGCAGCACGGCCTTGGCGGCGACGTCGGCGAAATAAGCCTGCTGCGCGACGTTGGCGACAACGGTGCCGGGCGTCTTGGCATCGCCCGCCTTGGAATTGTCGCCGCGCGGTGGCGTGGCGAGGGGCAGACCGGCCTTGGTCAGCGCGTCCTTCACCTCGTCCGACAGCGCCACGCCGTTCTTGCCGCCGGTGGAGTCGTCGAACACGACCGAATGCAGGCCGGCCTTTTCGGGCTTGTCAGTGTGGTCGAACTGGTAGGTCGGACCGACCTTGCCGATCGCCGCGGTGCTGAAGCCCTTGTCGCGGGCCATCTTCAGAATCGTCTCTTCGTTGAGATAGTCGCCCTTGAAATGCTCGTCGATGTCGCCAAGCACGGCGTCGTTCTCGATGAAGGGGACGACGGTGTCGCCGGCGGGGACGGACGTGTAGTTGGTCCAGATCGTGTTGGAGAACACGCCGGTGTCGCCGAGATAGTGACCGGTCGACATCGCCGAGCCGTTGGCCATGGTGAAAGTCGGGAAGAGCGAATGCGGGTTCTTGAAGTTGACGCCCTTGTCACGGACCTCGGCCATCGCCGGCGCGGTTTCCGGCGTCACCTTCAGTGCGCGCAAACCATCGGGGATGAAGAGGATCAGGTTGCGGGGCGTGTTGTTCTGGGCGGAGGCAAGTCCGGTGGACAAGACTGTCAGTCCGGCGGACAGCAACACCAGTGAACGGCGCATCGAAATCTCCTGCGGTGAGGCGGCAATGGCCGCGACCGCGGCCCCCGGCCATCGTTTAGTTTTGCTGCATGACAGTTTTGTTACAAGACCCAGGGAGCAAGCAGAAGTGACGGGGAGGTGACCAGGCACCCACGGATGGGGCGTTGTCGGGCACGAGATCACAGTTGTTGCGCTCAGCCGCCTCGACGCCGTCACTGCGAGGGCACCGAAGCAATCCGGAATTCCTCCGCGGCAAGACCCTGGATTGCTTCGCTGCGCTCGGGGAGGAGGCGACTTCAAGCAAAATTGCCGCCGCCAAATTCGGCGAGCGCGATCAACTCCGATCAACGGGTCATGAGGACTACCCCGGAACGAAGTGTCTGAAATCAGCACAGAATCCCGGGCGACTTGCCGCACCAGGTACCCCGTTAATCCCGTGCCTTAACCAACAATTAATTATACGTTTGCGGGTGGGCGACGGCCCGGCCTAGCGTGCGGTGGGGAGCCGCCGAAGCCAAACGAGTTGGTGCGTATCATGATGTCCAGATCATATGGGGCGCTCTTCGCCTCGCTCAGCGCAGCCGCGCTGCTCCTGTCTGCCAATGACGGTTTTGCCAGGCCCGGCGCCACCACCACCGCCGCGCACGGGATGGCCGCCGCGCCTTCCGGCGCGATCGCGCGTCCGCAGATCGGTCCTGGCGCCCGGTTCCGCGGCCGCAACACGCCCTGGGTCTATTGGCCGGGCGGCGGCGGGTTCTACGACAACGCAGGCTATAACCAGCCTTTCGTCGATGCCGGGCAGCCGGCCTCCACCGATGTGCGTTACACCTATACGTACGACGTTCCCTGGGACTGGACCCATCGCTTCCCGCCGAACGTGGTGCCGTCCGACCGGCCCTATGTGCCAAGCTGCCCGACGGAGCAGGTGACGGTGCCCGGCCGCGGCGGCGCCGAGCACACGGTCAACATCATGCGCTGCTACTGAGCGGCGTCGTCCGCCCAGCTAGCCCAGTTCAAAACTGGTCACGCCGAAGACGCGGTCGATCCGCAGCGGCGGGATCGGCCCTGTGTACATCCGCGCCGTCTCGAACACCGGCTTGAGCCCGAGCGATTCCGCGAGCGCGATGGCCTCGCGATTGATCGCAGGGACGTCGAAGAAGACTTCGCCGCCGCCTGCGCTCGCCAGCAGCGCCTGCACGATCGCTTCCGCCGCTCCGCGGACGTCGGCGACGAGCGGGCCGATCTTGTGGCCGGTCCGGCAGGGCCGGATCACCCCCCATGCCGCGAGCTTGCCGTCGCTCAGCAGCGCGCCGCCGAGATGGCCCGATGTGTTGATCCAGGCGCGCAGGAAGGCGCTGCGCGCGGCCGGGAAGACGGTCGCGTCGTCGGCTTCAACGAGCGCAAACGGGACATTGTCGAGCGCGACGATTTCGGCGGGCGGATTCGGCAGCGCGGCGACGATGCCGCCGTAGCGGATATTGGCGTAGGCAAGCTGGAAGCCGGACTTCTTGTAATTATCCTGCTGCGCGACGACGCCGTCGAGCCCGATCACGCGGGCGCCCGCATGCGCGATCGCGGCGTTCCAGATGCGCAGGCCGTGGCCCGCGCCGCGAAAGCCTGAGCGCACGATGTAGAAGCCGAGGAAGGCGAAGCGATCATCGTAATTGACGCAGGAGATTGTTGTGACCGGCTGGCCGTCGATCTCGCCGACGAAGAAGCCTTTCGCGTCCGGGATCGCGAAACAGGCGGCGTCGCCGAGGCCCGGATTCCAGCCCTCGGCCGCGGCCCAGTCGACGGCGATGGCGATCTCCTCGGGGCGCAAATTGCGGATCTGCAGATCGCTCATGACGGATGCCTTCGGCGGTGGACCTGCCGGCAGGTCCGGCGGTAGAAGGCCTCATGATAGGCCGGGCCCGGGGCTCGCCTCAACACAGGGATGATCGGTCATGGCAGCAGAGAAGGTCGCACTCGTCACGGCTGGCGGCAGCGGCATGGGGGCAGGGGCTGCGCGGCGGCTCGCGGCCGACGGCTTTCGCGTCGCGATCCTGTCGTCCTCCGGCAAGGGCGAGGCGCTGGCAGTCGAGCTTGGCGGCCTCGGCGTCACCGGCTCCAACAAGTCGAACGATGATCTGAAGCGGCTCGTCGACGGGGCGATGGCCAAATGGGGGCGCATCGACGTGCTCGTCAATAGCGCCGGCCACGGGCCGCGCGCGGCGATCACGGAGATCACCGACGAGCAGTGGCACACCGGCCTCGACACCTATCTCCTCAACGTGATCCGGCCGACCCGGCTGGTGACGCCGGTGATGCAGGCGCAGAAGGCCGGCGCCATCATCAACATCTCGACCGCCTGGGCGTTCGAGCCGAGCGCGATGTTCCCGACCTCCGCGGTGTTCCGCGCGGGCCTCGCCGCCTTCACGAAGATCTTCACCGACACCCATGCCGCCGACAACATCCGCATGAACAACGTTCTGCCGGGCTGGATCGACAGCCTGCCGCAGCTGGATGCGCGGCGCGACAGCGTGCCGATGAAGCGCTACGGCAAGGTCGAGGAGGTCGCGGCGACGGTGTCGTTCCTGGCGTCCGAGGGTGCCGCCTACATCACCGGCCAGAATATCCGCGTCGACGGCGGACTGACGCGCTCGGTGTGAGTCGTCGCGCGGCTTCGCTCCGCCATTCCAGTGCACTTGTCGTAACGCGACGCGCGGCCTGCGCGGTGCGCCGCTGCGGATGGGGCGACGCGTGGCGTTCGGGTCACACTCGTCACTGGTCTTGCGCGATAAGTCACTGACTACGTCACAGTCCATACGAACTGCGCCGCAGACCGAGACGGCGAGCGATCCACTCCCTATCCCCAATCTGCGCCGGATGGCTCCCACCGGTGCGCAATTGAAACGCGAGCGTCGATCGCGTGGGGCATGGAGACTCGGAATGAACAAGTTTTTGCTGGCGGTCGCTTCAATTGTGCTCGGCACCGCATCCGCGCATGCGGCCGACCTCGCGGCGCAATACACCAAGGCGCCGGTGATGGCGCCGGCCTACAACTGGACCGGCTTTTACGTCGGCGGCAATGTCGGCGGGCAGTGGGGCAACGCCGATCTGAACACCTCGACCATCTGGACGCCGGCCGGCTATTTTGCGGCGAGCAGCGTCCCCGCCATCAACACGGTCGGCGCCCAGGGCGTCAACAGCTCCAGCGTGACCGGCGGCTTTACCGCGGGCTACAACTGGCAGGTCAACCACGCTGTGCTCGGCCTCGAAGGCGACATCAACTATCTCGGTTTCAAGGGCAGCGCGACGGGCTCTGCGCTCTATCCCTGCTGCGCGCCGACAGGCTTTACCGTGTCGTCGCAGGTCTCGGCCGATTGGCTCGCCACCATCCGCGGTCGCATCGGCTTCCTCGCGGCTCCGACCTGGCTGCTGTACGCGACGGGCGGCGCGGCGATCTCCGAGGTGAAGGGCAATTTCAATTTCACCGACACGTTCTCAGCCGCGACCGAGTCGGCCGCGATTCGCGACACGCGCCTCGGCTGGACCGCGGGCGTCGGCACCGAATATGCCTTCGGCGGCGGCTGGTCGCTCAAGGCCGAATATCTCTACGTCGATCTCGGCCGCGCCAGCGCGACCAGTACCAATCTGGTCGGCGGCGTAACGCAATATCCGAGTAACGTTTATACCCACTCGGTCGATCTCAAGTCGAACATTGTGCGCGTCGGCGTGAACTACAAGTTCGGCGGACCGGTCGTCGCCAGGTACTGAGCATCCCGTTCCTGATCTGGCGCGGAAAGCCCCGGCTCTGCCGGGGCTTTCTGTTGCGAGGGACGGTTCAGTGCGAGGCGACGAGCTTCGCCAGCGCGGGCAGGATCTTGTAGCGAACGATCTCGTGCGGGTATTCGCCGCGATTGGCGAGCAGGACGAAACCGATCTGCCTGATAGGGACGAGGCCGAGATAGCCGGAGGCATTGTTGAGGCCGCCGGGCTTGTCGACGATGGTGGCGTCGGGGAGGTGGACCGTCTCCCAGGCCATGCCTTGTCCGAATTTGTCGTCGACGCGGAAGGTCTCGCGCTGCGTCATCCGCAGCGCCTCGCGCAAATGTGGATCGACCGAGCGGCCGTCGACGCAGGCCGCAACGAAGGTCGCGAGATCCCGCGCGGACGAAAACATCTGGCCGGCGCCGGGAAAGTCGAAATAGCTCTGCTGGTTGCCGGGTGGGCCGAGCGCCATGCCCTGATCCGAATAGCCTTGCACGACGCGCTGCATCCACGCCGCGTCCATGACGGCGCGGTTGTCCTCGCCGCGCTCCGGCAGAGAGGTTGCATTCATGCCGATCGGCCCAAGGATGCGCTCTTCGAACAAGGTTGCGATCGGAGCGTCGTAGCAGCGCTCGAGCACGAGCTGAAGCAGAACGTAACAGGCATGGCTGTAGATGCGCTGCTTGCCGGGCGCTTCGCCGGCCTGCGGCTTCCAGGCGTTGAACATGTCGATGAACTGCGCCTGCGAGAATGAGTCGTTCGGCCAGGGCGGATGGTCGGTCGAAAGCAGCATGCCCGACGTGTGCGTGGCGAGCTGGCCGACGGTGACGCGGCGGACATAGTCTCCCGTGAGCTCGGGCAGATATTTCGGCAGGCGGTCGTCGAGCCGCAATTCACTCCGGAGCGAGCCCAGCGCCACCAGCGTCGCCTCGAACGGTTTGCGCAGCGAACCAAGGTTGAACAGCGTGTCCGGTGTGACCGGTCGTCGCGTGCCGTCGTCGGCGAAGCCGTAGTTGAAGAACTCGACATGGCGGCCGGCATAGAGCGCGGCGGCGAGGCCGCCCGGCTGGTCCGGCGTCGCGGTCGGCGCCAGCTCGTTGGCGACGATGTCGCGCATCTGCGCGATCATGTCGGAATCCGCGGATGCGCGGCGCGGCCAGGCCAGCGCGAGGGGAACCAGCGCAGCCCGCGCGAGGGCCCGCCGGGTGAGGTGTGATGAGGTGACAACAGACGGCACGGCTCTGACGCTTGATGCGATGCGCCCCCTCTCTGTTTTAACGGGGAGGGCCGGGTGCCCCAATTCACGATTCCGCGTTGTGGGTTCCGCCGGCGGGGGCTTGCGGAAAAATACTTAGCTTGTGAGCTAACAATTATTGACGCTGGGCGGCAGCGGGTCTATAGTTAGCTTCATGGCTAACCAATTGTCCCAGCTCGACCATGTCTTCGCAGCCCTTGCCGATCCCACAAGGCGGGCGATCGTGATGCGGCTCTGCGCCGGCGAGGCGTCGGTCGGCGAGCTCGCCGATCCGTTCGAGATGGCGCTGCCGAGCTTCATGAAACACATCCATGTGCTGGAGACGAGCGGGCTCGTTCAGTCGGAGAAATCCGGCCGCGTGCGCACCTGCCGTCTCAGCCCGGACGCGCTCGTCGGCGCGGAGGACTGGTTCCAGCAGCAGCGCGCGATCTGGGAGGCGCGGCTCGACCGGTTCGAGGCTTACGTCATGCAACTGAAGAAAGAGAAGGAGAGGGCGGCCGCCAAGCGACCGTCCCGCACAACCAAACGGAAAGGTTCTGAGTGATGACGAATTCTGCCAATCCCGCTCTGTCGCAATGGTCGATGGACCGCGAGATCGTGATGTCGCGCGTGATCGACGCGCCGCGCGATCTGGTGTTCGAGGCGTGGTCCGATCCAAAACATCTCCCGCAATGGTTCGGGCCGAAGGGCTTCAAGCTCGAGACCTTCGAGATCGACGTGCGTGTCGGCGGCGTCTGGCGCTTCAACATGATCGGTCCTGACGGCATCGTCTATCCGAACCGCATGCGCTTCCGCCGCATCGAGCGGCCGGCGCTGATGGAGATGGATCACGGCGTCGACCAGGACGAGGATCCCGGCATGTTCCGCTTCACTGTTACCTTTGCCGAGCAGGCCAACGGCAAGACCGTGCTGATGATGCGGCAACTGGCCTCGAGCACCGAGCAGCGCGACGGCATGATCGGCTTCGGTGCCGTCGAATATGGCTACCAGACGCTGGACAAGCTCGCGGCGTATGTTGGTGGGATGAAGAAATAGAGTCCCCGCGTTATTCCGGGGGCCTCGAAGAGGCGCCCCGGAATAAGCTCGGAAACGCATGGGGAGAGCAGCCGCCTTCGCGAATATGACAGCGCGCAGGTCAATTATGACAGCGCCATAACGTAGATTTTTGTCGCGTCGTGCCGCCGATTTATGACAGAATTGCTACCACTAAATGTCATATCGGTTACGGCGGAGCGATTCATGTTGCAGTGGCAGGCGCGGTCAAATCCCCTCGCGTGGTGGTGGGGGTCCCTGACGCTTGTCAGCAGTGCCAACATTCTCGTCTGGTTCATGCTGTACCGCGAGTTCTATCCGACGGTTGCCGGCAGCGCCGGCGGCGGTTCGGATATCGGGCTGATGTTCCTGCTCTGCGCCGGCTATGTGTTCGGCTGCGCGTTCCGATCGTTCCTGCCGCGCGCCGACGTGCAGCGCATCTGCCTGTTCGACACCTGGCTCTCCAGCGTCTTCGTCGGCCGCACCGTCGCGACCGTGGCCGAACTGTGCTTCGTCGCGCAATGGGCGATCATCCTGCATCAGCTGGGTCACATGACGGGCGCGGAGACCGCGGTGAACATCGCGCTGGTGATCGTGCCCATCATCATCGTCGCGGAGTGCTTCTCCTGGTACGCGGTCGTCACCACCAACTTCCTCTACAACGCGATCGAGAACTCGCTGTGGGCGGTGACGTTTTTCCTCGCCGGCATCGCGCTGTGCCGCCTCATGCCGGAATTCCAGGGACCGGTGCGATGGGCGCTGATCGCCGGCATCGTCGGCATCGCCTGCTTCCTCGCCTTCCTCGTCACCGTCGACGTGCCGATGTATCTCAGCCGCTGGCGGGCAGGGCATCAAGAGGGCAACAAGCTCCTCGGCTTCCTCGAAGGTCTGCATGACGTCGCGACGCGCTGGGTGGTGACCCACGACATCGCGCATTGGAAGGGCGAGCTGACCTGGATGTTCCTGTATTTCACCGCTGCGGTGTGGTCGAGCCTCGCGCTCTGCGCGCTCTACGCCATGGAAGGCTATCTCACGCGTTATCTGGCCTGAGCGACCGGGCTTCGCCGAGATCGGCCTGCGTCAGCAGGCCTTGCCGCAGCGCCAGCCGGACCAGCTCGATGTCGGAGCCGACGCCGAGCTTGTCCTTGATCAGCGAATGCAGGTTCGCCACCGTCTTCGGGCTGACGTGGAGCGTCTCGGCGATCTCCTCCGTCGTGTTCTCGGCGAGCAGCAGCCGCAGCACCTCGAACTCGCGCGGCGTGAGGACGTCGGCGGCCGAGCTCTCGCCGCTGATACGGCTGAGCGCGAGCTCGTGGTCGATGTCGGGGCTGATGGCGATCTTGCCGGCGAGCACGTCCATCACGGCGCGCACCAGCGTCTCGGGCGGGCTGGTCTTGGTGACATAGCCCCGCGCGCCGGCGCGGATCGCCTGCACGGCGAAGCCGGCATTCTCGTGCATGGTGAAGACCAGGATCCGTGCCGCCTTGTCCCATTGCCTGATGCGCCTGACGGCCTCGATGCCGCCGATGCCGGGCATGCTCAGATCCATGATGACGAGGTCGGGCGCCTCGGATTTGAAGAGACGGTAGGCCTCGGCGCCGTCGGCGGCTTCGGCGACGACGCGAAGCCCCGGCTGCTTCTGGAGCACGGAGCGATAGCCCTCTCGGACGACGGAATGGTCGTCGACCAGCAGAATGGTCGCATCGGCCGCGCTCATGCCGCGCGCTCCAGTGGCTGCCGATCGAGGCCTGCAAGCGGAATGACCACGCGCAGCGCGGAGCCGCCGTTCGGCGCGGCCTCGAAGCTCAACTGGCCGCGCAAGGCCGCAACGCGCTCGCGCATGCCGAGCAGGCCCATTCCGGATTTTGCGACGGGATCGTTCGACCGTCCGTCGTCGTCGATCGCAAGTGCGATCTCGTCGGCACGCATCGCAAGCTCCAGGCTTACCCGCGTGGCGCCGGCATGCTTGGCGGCGTTGGTGAGCGCCTCCTGCACGATACGGTACAGGCTCGCGCTGATCGTGGCGGGCAGGGTCGCGAACGCACCGTCGAAACGGATCGAAAACCGTGTCTGGCCGCGGCTACGCCCGTTCCAGCCCGCGACGAGGCCTTCGAGGCTCGCCACGAGCCCGAGCTCCTCGACATCAGGCGGGCGCAGCCGGAACAGCGCGCCGCGCAACGTCTCCATCATGCCGGTTGCGGTCCGCGCGATGCCGTCGCACTCGCCAAGCAGGGAGGGGCAGTCCTGTACGGCGGTCTGGCGGGCAGAGGAGGCGAGCGCGCGGATGGCGGCCAGCGACTGGCCGAACTCGTCATGCAGCTCGCGCGCGAGATGGCGGCGCTCCTCGTCCTGGAGTGCGATCAGTTTCCGCGTCAGCTCGCTGCGCTCGGCCAGAGCGGTGTCGAGGCTTTCGGCGAGATGGTTGAAGACGTCGCGGATCGCCGACAGCTCGGCGAGATCGAACGGCGGCAGCCGCGTCGACAGGTCATTGGCGGCGATCCGTTCGAGGCCGGAGCGGATCATGCGGGTGGGGCGCAGGGCACGCGCCAGTGCGGCGTAGACCAGGACGCACAACAGCGGCAGTGCGATTGCAAGTGCGAGCATCAGGCGGCCGGCCTCGTGCCAGGCGTCGGCGGTCTGCACGGCCGGGTCGACCGAGACCACGGTCTCGCCGAGCTTCGTTCCGCGCACGATCACGGGCCGTGCCGCCTCGCGGCCGGGGTCGAACAGGCTGCGATAGAAAGCCACGAAGACTTGCGGCGGCGGGTTCGCCGGGATCGGCGCGCCACTGCAGAATCGCTGGATGATGTCGCCGCTCACGCCGCGGAACGCCAGGCACAGGCCGGGCGTCATCACATAGGCCGAAACGGGGTCGAGGTTGGGAAAGTCCGAGCGCGGGCTCGCCACCCACTGGATCTTGCCCTGTTGCAGCTCCAGCGTCTTGGCCACGATGGCGGCGATGTCGTCGAGGCGCGCATGGGCCGCGCGGTCGGCGGTGATGAGGAAATAGGCGGAGATCGCGGCGAAGCACGCGGCCGATATGGCGGCCACGCGCAACGTCAGACGGACCTTGAGATCGAACCTCGGGCGGTTCCACATCGGCGGGCACCTGGCGCGAACGGAATTGTCGCCGGCGCATTAAACGGCAGAACGCGAGCGGCGGAAAGCACTGCGCATACCGCGGTGCAACGTCGTGAAATTTTCCCGGCCTTGATCGGGACCAGCGCAGCTGCATGGCATGAGGTTGCCGTCCAGATTGCGCCGCCGCTCCATCACACGAGGCCCGCATGCGCCGTATCAGCTTGATCCTCTCTGCTTTCCTCCTCTTCGTCCTCCCGGCGGCCTCCTCGCCTGCCGGCGCCGAGGATGCCATCGGCGTTGCCATGGACGATTTCAGCTACACCGATACGTCGGCCGAGCCGGCCAACCAGACCGCCGCCCATGAGCGGCGGCTGTCGGCGTTCATGGCCGCGCTCAGGCGGGATATCAGTGCGGACGGCCGCTACCGGCCGGTGCCGTCTGCCCAGGACGGCGCGGCATTCAAGGTCATCGGCGGCATCCAGAAGACCAGCACGCTGGTGCAATGGGCCAAGGTCGCCGTCATCGACGTCGGCGCCAAGAAGCTCGTGATGGACAAGCTCTACACCTTCCGCGGCGACAATGATGAATCATGGGAGCGTGCCGAGATTTTCGTGTCTCGCGAGGTCATGACCGCGCTCGCCACGCCCGCGCCGGTCGCGTTGGCCGTGTTCGATTTCGAGCTCGAGGATACGACCGCCGCCTCGGCGGGCGCTTCAGCCACGTCGGATACGTCATACTTGGCCGAAGTTACCGCCAGCGTGCGCGAGGCGCTGGGCCAATCCGGCCGCTACCGCATCGTTGATGCCGGCGGCGAGGCGGTCAAGGCGCGCGCCTTGCGGGATTGCGGTGGCTGCGAGGCGGCGCTCGCGCAAAAGCTCGGCGCGGATCAGTCGCTGATCGGCGTGGTGCGGCGGGTCAGCCGCACCGAATACACGCTCGGCTTCCAGGTCCGCGATGCCAGGACCGGTGCGGTGCTGTCGCGTGGCGACAGCGGCCTGCGCATGGGCGCGGACTATTCGTGGAAACGGGGCGCGGTCAGGCTGGTCAGCGATAAGCTGATCGGGAGCCAGTAACCGCGATACCAGCCCTAGAACGTCAGCTGCACCTTCATCGACCGCGAGCGGTCGCTGGCGAGCTCGAACGCGGCGACCGCGTTCTCGAACGGCATGGTGGCCGTGATCAGCGGTTTCACGTCGATCAGCCCTTCGCCCATCAGCCGCACCGCGAGCTCGAATTCGGGGTCGAAGCGGAAGGTGCCGCGGAGCTGCAATTCCTTGGCGACGATGGAGTTGATCGGCAGCGTCATCTCGCCGCCGAGACCGAGCTGCACCAGCGTGGCGCCGGGCCTGAGCACGTCGAGCGCCGTTCGCAGCGCGGCCTGGTTGCCGGAGGCCTCGAACAGGGTGTCGAACACGCCCTTGCCGGCGCGCCAGGGATCGAGCGTTGTGGCATCGGTCGCGACATTGATGGCGTGGGTGGCGCCGAGCTTTCTCGCGACCGCGAGCGGTGCGTCGGCGACATCGGTCACCACGATCTCGGACGCGCCGCCGAAGCGCGACACCAGGATCATCAGTGCACCGATCGGCCCGCAACCCGTGATCAGCACGCGCTTGCCGAGGAGGGGGCCGGCCTGCTTGCCGGCATGCAGGCACACCGCGAGCGGCTCGGCCACCGCAGCTTCCGCCAGCGACAGCTTGTCAGCAATCGGCACGGCTTGCGTGGCATCTACTGTGATGAACTCGCGAAAGCCGCCTTGGACATGGGGGAAGCGCATCGCGCTGCCGAGGAAGCGCATGTCGAGGCACTGGTTGCGCATGCCTTCCTGGCAATGCAGGCACTGGCCGCACGGTCTGCTCGGATTGACGGCGACGCGCGCGCCCGGCTTCACATTGGTGACGCCGTCACCAACGGCCGCGACCACGCCCGCGATCTCGTGGCCCAGCGCCATCGGCTGCTGGATGCGCACGACGCCGAAACCGCCGTGATGGTAGTAGTGCAGATCGGAGCCGCAGATGCCGCCGTTCGCAATCTTGACGCGGACTTCGCCCGGGGCGGGGGCTGGATCGGGATAGCTGTCGATCCGCACGTCTTTCGGGGCGTGGATGACGACGGCGCGCATGGTCTCGTTCCCTTAGGCTTTCGCGATTACATCGCGGCGATCATGCCGCCATCGACATAGATGATCTGTCCGTTGACGTAGGTCGAAGCGTCCGACGCCAGGAAGATCGCCGCGCCCACCAGCTCGTCCGGCCTGCCCCAGCGCTTGGAGGGGATGCGGCCCATCAGCCAGTTGTTGAAGTCGGTGTTGTTGACCAGCGCCTCGTTCATGTCGGTCAGCATGTAGCCGGGGCCGATCGCATTGGCCTGGATGCCGTGCTGGGCCCATTCCACCGCCATCGAGCGGGTCAGGTTCTTGATGCCGCCCTTGGCCGCGGTGTAGGGCGCGATGGTGGGACGCGCGAGCTCGCTGCCGAGCGAGCCGATATTGATGATCTTGCCACGCTTGCGCGGGATCATGCGCTTGCCGGCCTC
Source organism: Bradyrhizobium sp. S3.7.6 (assembly GCF_054061875.1). Lineage (NCBI taxonomy): Bacteria > Pseudomonadati > Pseudomonadota > Alphaproteobacteria > Hyphomicrobiales > Nitrobacteraceae > Bradyrhizobium > Bradyrhizobium sp. S3.7.6. Next base: position 4,316,146 of record NZ_JBSSEQ010000001.1, read on the forward strand.
GCGGCCGATCACGAAGGCGCTGGTGAGGTCAGTCTCGATCACCTTGCGCCATTCGTCGGTGGTGAATTCCACCAGCGGCTTGCGGTGCTGGATGCCGGCATTGTTGACGAGAATGTCGACCGCGAGCCCTTCACGGTCGAAGCGCTCGAAGGCCGCGACGATCGCGGGCTCGTCGGTGACGTTGAATGCGGCGCCCTCGGCCTGATGTCCGGCGGCGCGAAACTCGGCCACGGCCTGCTCGACGCGCTTGGGGTCGACGCCGTTGATGATGATCTTGGCGCCGGCCTTGGCCATGCCCTCGGCAATGGCACGGCCGAGCCCGCGGGAGGAGCCGGTCACGAGCGCGGTGCGGCCGGAAAGGTCGAAGAGGGCGGTGCTCATCTCAAAAAATCCTCAGACGTTGGAGCGACGCACGGTCAGATCGGAGCGGTCGAATACGGCGGGCAGAAGGTCGACGCCGAGGCCGGGTCCTTCCATCGGATAGACAAAGCCGTCCTTGATCGTCGGCATCGTGGTGACGAGCTCATTGTACCAGCCGTTGTAGAAGGCGCGTACCGATTCCTGGATCAGCGTGTTGGGCTGGCTGAACGACATGTGGATGGCGGCGATGAAGCCGATCGGGCCGATGCAGTCATGCGGCGCAAACGGGCGGTGATAGGTCTCGGCCATCGCCGCGATCTTGCGGCCCTCGGTGAGGCCACCGGTCCAGCACAGGTCTGCCATCACCACATGCATGGCGTCGCGGTCGAGCATGTCCTTGTAGGGGAAGCGTGAGCCCAGCGTCTCGCTGGCGCAGACCCAAACATCGGTCGAACGGGCATATTCGGCCAGCGCCTGCGGTGAGTTCATCCGGATCGGGTCTTCGTACCAGGTCGGCTTGTAGGGCTCGAGCGCGCGCGCGATCTGCTTGGCGGTCGGCAGGTTCCAGAGCGAGTGGAGCTCGACCATGATCTCCATCTTGTCGCCGACGGCCTTGCGGATCTTCTCGAACGGTTCGATCGCCCGCTTCATCTGGGCTGCGGTGATGTAGAGGCCCTTGTTCTCCTGTGCCGCCGGGTCGAACGGCCAGATCTTCATCGCGGAGATGCCGCTCTCCAGCAGGCTTTCGGCCAGCGCGTCGGCGTGGTGCATGAAGCCGTCGAGGTCTTCGTAGGGGCCTTTGGAGGCGCCGAGATTCCAGTTGGCGACGGGGCTGATATTGGTGGAGCGGACATATTGAGTGCCGGCGCAGGTGTTGTAGATGCGCTGCTTGTCGCGGCAGAGGCCGCCGAGCATCTGGTGCACAGGCTGATTGCAGACCTTGCCGAACAAATCCCATAGCGCGATGTCGATTGCGGACGCCGCGCGGTATTCGACGCCGGTCGAGGATTGCGCCATCGGCAGGTTCAGCATGTCGCGGTGGATCGCCTCGATGTGCAGCGGATTGCGGCCGAGCAGGCGGCCGGCAAAGGTGTCGTGGATCTGCGCTTCGACCGCGCCCGCGCCATAGAAGGTTTCGCCGAGACCGATCATGCCCGTGTCGGTGTGAACGCGTACCCAGATGACGTTGGAAAATTCCTCGGTGCGCAGCGTCTCGATTGACGTGATCTTCACGGCAATAATCCTCCCATCACAGGCGCCTCGCGCCTGACGTCTCATTTCGCACTGCAACATGTTGCAGGTCGCGCGAACGTCTTACGCTTGCTTGTAATATATCACAACATGTTTTAAGGGTCCCACAACTAAGGCGCCACCCAGCAATGAGAGCGCGGCTGACAGGAGGACGACATGGCACGGCGCAAGCGCGCGCTCGAGGTGGTGAGAAACGAGGACGACGGCGAGGGCAAGCCCTCCCGGCGCAACCGGCTCAACTTCTTCGAGCTGGCTTACCAGAGGATCGAAGAGCTGCTCGTCCACTGCGAGCTTAAGCCCGGACAATTCATGACGATGCTGGAATTGCAGCACATCACCGGGTTCGGGCGCACACCAGTGCATCACGCCGTCAATCGTCTCTCCGCCGACACGCTCATCATCATCCGTCCGCGCCACGGCCTGCACATCGCGCCGATCGATCTTGCGCGCGAGCGGATGCTGCTGGCCTTGCGCCGCGACATGGAGCGCTTTGTCGTGCGGCTCGCGGCCGATCGCGCCAGCCTGTCGCATCGCAATCAGGCGCTGCACATCGAGCGTCTGCTGCGCGAACGCCGCGCCACCCTGACCCTCGACGAATTCAACAGCATCGATCGCCGCATCGACGCGCTGGTGCTGGAAGCCGCCGGCGAGCCCTTCCTGGTGCACACGCTGCGGCCGTTGCACACGCTGTACCGCCGCATCGGCTACATCCACCATCGCTTCATGCCGGGACAGGCCGAGCTGTCGGGCACGATCGATCGCCACCTCGCCATTCTCGTTGCGGTCGCCGGCCGCCATGTCGAGGACGCCGTGAAGGCGAGCGATGCGTTGATCGACTACATGGACCACATGTTCACGGGCATGGAGGCGGGGATCGATCCGCGCCTGCTCGATTGCAGCATCGAGCCGCTGCTCGGCACGTAAGAAAGTTTTGAAGAGAGGACCAAAGATGTTAACGACGGCGATGCCACAACCGACCGCGAGCGAAGCCGCGGTCCGCTACCTCATCACGAACTACAGTCCCAAGGGCAACAAGGTCGGCTGGCTGATGATGGCCTCGATCCTGGTCGAAGCCTGGGATCTCTATTCGATCGCCTTCGTGCTGATCTTCATCAAGGAGCAGTACAATCCCGATCCGCTGATGCTCGGTCTCGCTGCAGCCGGCACGCAGGGCGGCGCCTTAATCGGCGCGCTGCTCGGCGGCTGGCTCTCCGACAAGATCGGCCGCCGCGTCATGTTCCTGGTGACGATGGTGCTGTTCATCGTGCTGGCGCTGGCGCAGGCCTTCGTGCCGAACGTGACCTGGCTCATCGTGATCCGCTTCCTGCTCGGCATTCCGCTCGGCTCGGATATTTCGACCGGCTACACCTACATCATGGAATCCATGGCCAAGGGTGAGCGCGAGGTCATGGGCAATCGCTGGCAATTCATGTTCGCCGTCGGTGAAGTTCTCACTATCGGTGTTATCGTGATCTTCCTGCTGATCGACATGCAGCACGAGATGCTGTGGCGCGTGACGCTCGGTCTCGGCGCAGTGCCGGCGCTGATCATCCTGATCATGCGTCACGACGTGCCGGAGACGGCGGTGTGGCTGGTGCAGAAGGGACGTTACCGCGAGGCCAAGAAGGTCGCGCGCGAGATGTTCAACGACAATCTCGACATGTTGCCGGACCAGGACGTGAAGGTGCCGAAGGTCAGCACACGTGCCTTCATCGCCGACCTCAGGAAGGACCCGATCCGCTGGCGCGCCACGATCTACGGCTGGATCGCCTGTTTCGCGCAAGGCAGCGAGTTCTCGACCTTCGCATTCTATCTGCCGGTGCTGTTCGTGATGGTTGGCGTGTCGAGCGTGCTCGGCATCAATCTGGTGACGATGGCGCTGTTTTCCTTCGCGGCCCTGTCCGGCTGGGTCGGTCCGCTGCTGACGCCCAAGATCGGCCACCGCGGCATCTCGATCGCCGGTTTCAGCATCGTGCTGGCCTCGCTGCTGGTCGCGGCCTTCGCGCTCTACACCGACAACAAGATCCTGCTGCCGTTCGCAGCGGCCGCCATGTTGTGGGGCCATTATTGGGACGCGTCGAACTGCATGACGATCCCGACCATGGTTGCGAAGCCCAAGTATCGCGGCACCGCCAGTGGCTTCGCCTACATGTTCGTGAAGTTGCCGTCGTTCCTGGCGATCTTCCTGTTCCCGACGGTATTCGCCGCGATCGGGCAGGCCAATGCCACGCTGATGGTCGCGATCTTCCCGCTGATCGGATTGCTCGCCGCAATCTTCATCCTGCCGGAAGTCTACGGCTACGAGAACGACTAACGCGTTGCCCGGTCGCGGCCTTGTGGCCGCGATCGGGCTTTTCCCGCTACGGGCTCAGGAAGACGGGATTGATCCCGGACCCATGGCCGAGCAGGCCGATCGCCTGAAGCTGGGCGCTGTGGAGGTCGATCTCCACGATCGCAAACAGGGTCAGCAGCACCACGACCGAGACGACGAGCAGGGGGTGATATGTCCCGCCACCTTGTTCCGGCGCGGTGAAGCTCCGAAACGACCGGCGTAGGGAAAAACTCTGCGGCAATGCCTTTGATTGAATCTGCATGATGGACCTCCGTGCCGCGCCGTATGAGACTGCGCGACGCGAAGAAGCATAGGTCCGGCCTTGGTGGCGACATTGATGCGCCGCAAATTGCGCGCGATTACCGGATCGCAGCCGCAAGCGCTGCGATCAAGGCGGGGGGCGTCACCAGCAGGCCCAGCTTGAGGAACGGCCAGGCGCCGACCTCGATTTTTTCGCGGCGAAGCGCAACCAGCCACAGGATCGTCGCGAGCGAACCGGTGATCGAGAAATTCGGTCCCAGGTCGACGCCGATCAGGATGGCGCTGACGACCGAGGTGGGCAGGTGATCGGCGGCCACGATCGACCCGGCGACGAGGCCGACCGGCAGGTTATTGGCAATATTGGTGGCGATGGCGGTGGCGATCCCAACGCTCCAGCCGGCCCCGGGTACGGACTGCGCGACGGCCTCGTGCAGAAGTGCGCTGAGATGGCCGATCACGCCAGTCTTCACCAGTGCTTCCACCATAACGAAAAGCCCGCCGACCAGCGGCAGCACGCTCCAGGACACGTGCTTCAGTACCGGCATGGGCGACTGACGGCTGAGCAGCAGGACGAGGCCGGTCGTCACGGCGCCGCAGATGAAGGTCGGCGGGCCAAGCTGCTTGTCGAGCGCGGAGGCCGTGATCAGCACCACGCCGATCGCAGCAATGCCGATCGCGGTCAGCTTGCCGCCGCGGCTGAGCACCTTGTGCGGCACGCGGCGCTCGATGACCTCCTGTTTCAGCGCCCGATGCTGGGTGATGCGCAGTACGACATAGGTCAGCACGATCGAGGCGAGCGAGGGCAGGGCGAACTGACGCAGCCATTCGGTCAGATGCGGCATGCGCGAGCCGAACACCACGAGATTGGCGGGGTTCGAGATCGGCAGCACGAAGCTCGCGGCGTTCGCGATGAAGGCGCAGACGAAGAGATAGGGCAGCGGCTTGGCGCCGGCCGCGCGCGTCGCGGCGTAGACGGCGGGCGTCAGCACGATCGCGGTGGCGTCGTTGGAGAGCAGCACGGTGACGACCGTGCCGACGAGATAGATCAGCAGAAACAGCCGCTGCGGCGAGCCGGCTGCATATTCGACCGCGAGGGCGGCGAGATAGTCGAACAGGCCTTCGAGCCGGGCGAGCTCGGCGATCAGCATCATGCCGATCAGGAAGAGATAGACGTCGACGCCTTTCTCGATGCCGGTGAGCGCGTCCTGCCACGGCAGGAGGCCGAGCAGCACCAGGGCGCCGGCGCCGATCACGGCCCAAATCGCCTCGGGCAGGCGAAAAGGCCGGATGATGACGCCTGCGGTCGCGGCGACGATGATGCTCCAGGCCCAGATGGCGTCAGACGGCACGTTCAGTCCTTGAGGTTGGGTCGGTTCATTCGGCAGCGATAACCGATGCTGGAGCCGCTGTCTTCCCCTGTGCCTGCAAGGTGCCACGCCGGGTCTCGGGCAAAGCGAGGAGGCAGACGACGGCACCAATCGCGGCGACCGCGCCGAGCGTGATGAACGCCGCGCTGTAGCCGGCTCCGACCACGACGAGGCCCGCAAGCGTCGTCGACAGTGCCGCGCCGATGCTCTGGGCGGTGATGACGGCGCCCTGCGCGACGTTGAAGCGGCCGGTGTTGCGCATGAGGTCGGCGACGATGACGGGGAAGATCGCGCCAAAGATGCCGGCGCCGACGCCATCCAGAAGCTGCACGCCGACCAGCCAGAACGGATTGTCGGAGAGCGTATAGAGCGCGCCGCGAATGGGCAGGATCAACAATGCGGCGAGGAAGAAGCGCTTGTGGCCCCAGCGGTCGGCCTTCGCGCCAACCAGCATCGCGAACGGCACCATGACAACTTGAGCTGCGACGATGCAGGCCGACATCAGGCTGGTGCCCATGTTCTTGTCCTGCAGCGCGAGTTTCTGCCCGACCAGCGGCAGCATGGCCGCGTTGGACAGGTGAAACAGCACGACGCAGACTGCGAAGACGAGGAGGGGGCGGCAGGTCAGGAGCACCGTGAGACCTGAAGGCTGCTCCGGCTGGTCACCGGTATCGGCGTCGTGCAGCCCGCGCGCGAGGTCGTGGTCGATGGCGCGGGCGGGGATTGCGAGAATGCTCACGAGGCTTGCGACCGCCATGGCAGCGAGAAGGTAGAACACGACGGTCGGGCCGAACCAATAGGCGGAAAGTCCCGCCAGCCCGGCGGCGACTGCATTGCCGGCGTGATTAAAGGTCTCGTTGCGGCCGATCCGCCGGGTGAAGGCGGCATGACCGAAGATGCCGAGCGAGACGGCGGCGATCGCCGGCGGAAAGATCACGGCGGCGGCCTGCGCGATGCCTTGCGAGACCGCGACCGGCAGGAAGCTGGGAAACAGCGGCAGCGACAATGACGCCAGCGTCACCATGATGGCGGCGATGACCATCGCCAGCCGCTTCGCCCGCGTCGCATCGACCAGCGCGCCGGCCGGCGTCTGCGCCACGATGCCGGCAATGGTCGCAATCGACATCACGAGGCCGATGCGTGCCTCGTCCCAGTGCTGCTCGGTGAGGAGATAGACGGCGAGATAGGGCCCAAGCCCGTCGCGGACGTCGGCGAGGAAGAAGTTGGCCGCATCCAGCGCGCGGCCGGCGCGTCTCGTCTGGTCGGTGGGGTAATGGGAGGCTTGGCTCGACATCGGTCTCTCGATCGAGGCTGGGAAGCGATCCGCCAGAAACCGATCTCACGCCACCTTTGTTCCGCCCTTCAAAACTTCACGGCCAGCAGCACCGCGCCGGCGCCGATCATGGCGATGCCGAGCCAGCCCTGTCCAGTCGGACGCTCGCCGAGAAAGGTGAAGGCGAAAAGGGCGACCAGTACGACGCTGAGCTTGTCGATCGGCGCCACCAGCGTCGCCGGGCCGAGCTTCAGCGCACGGAAATAGCACAGCCAGGACGCGCCGGTCGCAAGCCCGGACAGCACCAGGAACAGCCAGGTCTTCGACGAGACCGCCGACGGCACCGCGAATTGTCCGGTGAAGAACAGCAGCACCGAGAAGGCGAGCAGCACCACGATCGTGCGGATGAACGTCGCCAGATCCGGATTGATGTTCTCGACGCCGACCTTGGCGAAGATCGCGGTGAGCGCCGCAAAGCAGGCCGACAGAAGCGCCCAGGTCTGCCAGGCGGAGAAGAGGGCGGGTTTCATCGATTATCTCTCACCTTGCCGCCGCCAACTTCTCCGTGATCGCCTTGCGCAAAATGCGCGACAGCGATTCCACGGAGTACGGCTTCTGGATCAGCTCGAACCCGCGATGCGCGTTCTCGGCGAGGACGTTGCTGTAGCCACTTGTGAGCACGACGGGCAGGCCCGGATAGCGCTCGCGGATGACGCCGGCGAGCTCGACGCCGTTCATGCCGGGCATGATGACGTCGGAGAAGACGAGGTCGACCGCGAATTCGTTCTCGCCGAGAATGCCGAGCGCCGCATTGGCGTTGGCGACCCGGCGGACGACATAGCCGAGATCTTCCAGCAGCTCGGTCGAGAACTGGCCGACGTCGTCATTGTCCTCGACCACGAGCACGCGATAGCCGCGCCCGGTGGTGGCGGCCTCGCTGGTCAGCGCCGCAGCGTCCTTCTCCGCGGCGGGACTGTGCGCCTGCGGCAGGTAGATGGTGAAGGTCGCGCCTTCGCCGCGTGTGCTCGTCACCGCGATGTCGCCCTCGGACTGCTTTGCGAAGCCGAAGGCCTGGCTGAGGCCGAGGCCGGTGCCCTTACCCACCTCCTTGGTGGTGAAGAACGGCTCGAAGATGGCGTCGATGTTTTCAGGGGCGATGCCGCTGCCGGTGTCCGCAACCGAGATCGCGACATAGTCGCCGCCGCGCGCCGACTGCGCACGCAGGCTCGGGATGCCCGCGACCTTGCGCACGGCGATGGTGAGGTGGCCTTCGCCATCCATGGCGTCGCGGGCGTTGATTGCGAGGTTGATCAGCGCGGTCTCGAACTGCGCGATGTCGGCCACCGTGAAGCAGTCGGCATCGTTCACCTCGACGGCGATCGCGATGCGGCCGCCGACCAGTGGCCGGACCAGTTGCGCCACGGCCTCGACCTGGCTGCCGACGTTGAAGATCTGCGGCTTCAGCGGCTGCCTGCGCGCAAAGGCCAAAAGCTGCGCTGTGAGCTTGGAGGCGCGCTCCACGGTGTCGGAGATGGCGTCGACATAGCGGCGGCGGCGTTCTTCCGGCAGTTCGCGGCGGCGCAGGAAGTCGGTCGCGGAGCGGATGATGGTGAGGAGGTTGTTGAAGTCGTGGGCGACGCCGCCGGTGAGCTGGCCGATCGCCTCCATCTTCTGCGACTGCCGCAGCGCTTCCTCGCCGCGGCGGCGCTCGGTGATGTCGACGGCCTCGGGCACCGCACCGGTGATGTTGCCGTGGCGGTCGAGCACGGGACGCATGCCGAAGTCGAAATCGCGCTCTCCGATGGGCAGGCGCAGGCGCATCTCCAGCCGCACCGCTTCGCCTCTGAGCACGGTGTCGAAGGCCTCGCGCACGACGGCGCTCATGCCCTGGGTCTGGTTGAACCAGGGCGTGTCCCAGAACGGTTTGCCGATGACGTCGCGGGCCTCCACGCGAATGCCATCGAGCGCAGTCCGGTTCGCGTAGAGCAGCTCGCCCCTGAGATTGACCAGCCCCTGATACTGGTTGCTCGTCTCCAGGATCGCGCGCAGCCGCGCCTCGTTGGATTCGAGCTCGGCGGTGCGCTCGGTGATGCGCTCCTCCAGCGTCTCGTTGAGTCGCCTCAGCTCGATCTCGGCCTGCTTGGCGGCGGTGATGTCGTGGGCGACGCCGATGAAGCCGATGTGCTTGCCGGTCGGGTCCCAGCGCGGCTGCGATTCCGAGCGCAGCCACCGCCATTCACCGCTGGCGTTCTTGTAGCGCGCTTCCAGCACGAACGGCTTCAGCGACGCTTCGCCCTGGACGGATTGCTGCAGCACATGCGGCAGGTCGTCCGGATGCAATATCTTGCGCCAGTCGAAATCGATGGCCTGGTCGTAGGGCAGGCCGATGAAGTCGACATAGGCCTGGTTGGCGAAGGAGCGCGTGCGGTCGAGCTTCGTGACCCAGATCGGCACCGGCGCGCTGTCGGCGATCAGCCGGAAGCGCTCCTCGCTCTCGCGCAGCGTCTCGCGCGCGAGTGCCTGGGCGGTGATGTCGATATGGGCGCCGACGAGGCGAATGGCGCGGCCGTCACTGTCGCGCTCGAACTTGGCGACGACGCGGATCCAGCGGGTCTCGCCGTCGTTGGGGCGGATGATGCGGTATTCGGCGGTGTAGTCTTCGTTCGTCCCGGCCAGCGCATCGAGGAAGTGCTTGACCGCGGCGTCGCGATCCTCGGGATGGATGCGGTTGACCCAATCCTCATGCGACTCGTCGGTGGCATCCGCCGGCAGCCCGTGGAGCATCAGATATTCCGGCGAGCGGCGGTTCTTGAAGCCTTCGCGGAAGTCGACCTCGAGGCCGCCGACCTTGCCGATGCGCTGGATACGCGCCAGCTCTGCCTCGCGCTCCTGGAGCGCGTGATAGGCGTCGTCGCGCTCGCGCGCGATCTCTTCGAGGTGCTGGCGCAGCCTTTCGGCGGCGGTGGTATCGGGCAAGGGATCGTTCAAGGTGTCGGCCGTTGTGATGCTAGAGCGCACGTGCCGGGCCGATATTCCCACAGACAAAGCGTGATAGCCATTACTCAAAAGGGGATAAGGACGGAAAGGGCCACCGATCGCAGGGGCGGGTATGAACGAACGCCGGGTCTGGCTATTTGTTCCCGAATGTTGGAACGATGAGCCCCCGCGCGCGTATTTGCGAGGCGTCGCAACTCTTAATCATAAGACTCCCTTCCCGAAGAGGCTAAATCTTGAAGCTCTTTGTCTGCCAGGACTGCGGCAACGTCCTCTATTTCGAGAACCGCGCCTGCGAACGCTGCGGCCACCGCGTCGCGTTCCTGCCGGAGAAGGAGACGATGTCGGCGATCGAGCCCGACGGCAAGGCCTGGATGACGCTCGCCGACAAGGGCAAGGGGCGGATGCTCTGCCGTAACGCCGAATACGACGCGTGCAACTGGCTGACGGATGCGGGCGATACCACCGGCTATTGCCGCGCCTGCCGCCACAACGGCATCGTGCCCGATCTGTCCGATCCGGTTCAGCTTGCCGGCTGGCGCGAGTTGGAGGTGGCGAAGCACCGGCTGTTCTATTCCCTGATCCGCTGGAAGCTGCCGCTCCAGACGCGGCAGGAAAATCCCGAACATGGGCTGATCTTCAATTTCCTCGCGGACGATCCGAACAGCGGGCAGAGGATCATGACCGGCCACGATAACGGCCTGATCACGATCGCGCTGACCGAGACCGACGAGATCGAGCGCGAGCGGCGCAGGCTCGAGATGGGCGAGCCCTACCGCACGCTGCTCGGGCATTTCCGCCACGAGGTCGGCCACTATTTCTGGGACGTGCTCGTGCGCGAGGGCGGCAGGCTGGAGGAATGCCGCGCGGTGTTCGGCGACGATTCCGCCGATTACGGCCAGGCCTTGCAGCTCCATTATGCCGAAGGCGCGCCGCCGGACTGGCAGCAGACCTACGTCTCGGCCTACGCCACCACGCATCCCTGGGAGGATTTCGCCGAGACCTGGGCGCACTACCTCCACATCGTCGATACCCTGGAGATGGCCTCCGAGTTCGGCATGGAGGTGCGCCCCAGGGTCGATCGCGACGGGGAGTTGACGGCGCGCATCCGTTTCAACCCCTATGAGACGAGGGACGTCGAGGCGCTCGTCAATGCATGGCTGCCCTTCACCTTCGCCATCAACAGCGTCAACCGCGCCATGGGGCTGCGCGATCTCTATCCGTTCATCCTGTCTCCGGCGGTGGTCGGCAAGCTGGGCTTCATTCACTGCCTGGTCCGGGACGTGGCCAAGGCCGCGAAGCCGTAGGTCCGCTCATGGGCTGACCAGGCCGATTTCGGTCTTGCGCTGGTACGCCAGAGGGCGCGGATTTAGACCGTTGCCTCCGGCCGATTTTGATGTACCACGGGGGTCACACGGCCCGTCCCCGCAGGCCCCAACGGCCAGGGAAGGGTCCCGCCCAAGGTCGAGACTCAAGAAAAGCATGTTCAAACGCATTCTGATCGCCAATCGCGGCGAAATCGCCTGCCGGGTCATCAAGACCGCTCGCCGCATGGGAATTCAGACGGTTGCGGTCTATTCCGAGGCCGACCGCGATGCCCTCCATGTCGAGCTGGCCGACGAGGCCGTGCTGATCGGCCCGCCCGCAGCCTCCGAGAGCTATCTGGTGATCGAGAAGATCGTGGAGGCCTGCCGCAAGACGGGCGCCGAGGCCGTGCATCCCGGCTACGGCTTTCTGTCCGAGCGCGAGGCGTTTCCGCGTGCGCTGGAGGCCGCCGGCATCGTCTTCATCGGCCCGAACCCGGGCGCGATCGCCGCGATGGGCGACAAGATCGAATCCAAGAAGGCCGCCGCGAAGGCCAAGGTCTCGACCGTGCCGGGTTATCTCGGCGTCATCGAGGACGACAAGCACGCGGTGAAGATCGCCGACGAGATCGGCTATCCCGTGATGATCAAGGCCTCCGCCGGCGGTGGCGGCAAGGGTATGCGCATCGCGCATTCGAGGAGCGAGGTTGCCGAGGGTTTCAACCTTGCCAAGGCCGAGGCGAAAGCCTCGTTCGGCGACGACCGCGTCTTCGTCGAAAAGTTCATCGTCGATCCCCGCCACATCGAGATCCAGGTGCTGGGCGACAAGCACGGCAACGTCATCTATCTCGGCGAGCGCGAATGCTCGATCCAGCGCCGCAACCAGAAGGTCATCGAGGAGGCGCCGTCGCCGCTGCTCGATGAGGCCACCCGCCGCAAGATGGGCGAGCAGGCCGTCGCGCTGGCAAAGGCGGTGAATTATGACTCCGCCGGCACCGTCGAATTCGTCGCAGGGCAGGACAAGAGCTTTTTCTTCCTGGAGATGAACACGCGCCTTCAGGTCGAGCATCCCGTCACCGAGCTCGTCACCGGCATCGACCTCGTCGAGCAGATGCTCCGCGTCGCCGCCGGCGAGAAGCTCGCGATCACCCAGAAGGACGTTACGCTCACCGGCTGGGCGGTGGAATCCCGCCTCTACGCCGAGGACCCGTTCCGTAACTTCCTGCCCTCGATCGGGCGCCTCGTGAAGTATCGGCCGCCGGCCGAAGCCAGCCAGGACGGCATCACCGTGCGCAACGACACCGGCGTGCAGGAGGGCGGCGAGATCTCGATCCATTACGATCCGATGATCGCCAAGCTCGTCACGCATGCGCCGTCGCGCGCGGCCGCGATCGAGGCGCAGGCCACCGCGCTGGATTCGTTCTATGTCGAGGGTATCAGGCACAACATCCCGTTCCTGTCGGCGCTGATGCACCATCCGCGCTGGCGCGAGGGACGGCTCTCGACCGGTTTCATCGCCGAGGAATTCCCCAAGGGCTTTGCTGTGCGCGTGCCCGAAGGCGAGGTCGCGCGTCGGATCGCGGCGGTCGGCGCCGCCATCGACCACGTGCTCGGCGAGCGCAAGCGACAGATATCGGGCCAGATGGGCGGCCGCATCGTGCAGCGCGAGCGTCGCCGCGCGGTCTGGCTCGACCGCCAGGAGATTCTGCTCGAGGTCGGACGCGAGGGCGAGGCGATCGCGATCCGGTTCGTCGATGCCGAAGGCAAGGCCGGCAACGCGCATCTGCTGCAGTCGCCGTGGAAGCCGGGCGATCCGGTCTGGCAGGGCACCATCGACGGCCATTTCGTCGCGGTGCAGGCGCGCCCGATCGCCAACGGCATCCGTCTGGCGCATCAGGGCGTCGAGGTGCCGGTCTATGTCTGGACCGAGGCGGAAGCAGCCTCGGCGCGGCTGATGCCGGTGACCACGGCCTCCGACAGCGGCAAGAAGCTGCTCTGCCCGATGCCGGGCCTTGTGGTCTCGATCGCGGTGACCGAAGGGCAGGAGATCAAGGCCGGCGAGACGCTCGCGGTGATCGAAGCCATGAAGATGCAGAATGTGCTCCGCGCCGAGCAGGACGGCACGGTGAAGAAGATCCACGCCAGCGCGGGCGCGACGCTCGCGGTGGACGCGCTGATTCTGGAGTTTGCGTAAAGCAAGTGAGTGGGGCCCTCACTGGCCCCACCAACACCGTCATTGCGAGCGCAGCGAAGCAATCCAGACTGCCTCTGCGGAAAGATTCTGGATTGCTTCGCTGCGCTCGCAATGACGGAGTATGTTGCGGCTGCGTCGCAACAGTTGAGAGGGCACCATGGCCTTTCGTTCCCGCCGAGAAAAACTGCGTTCGATCCTGACGGGCTCGACCTGCGTTCATCCCGGCTCGGTCTATGACGCGATCTCCATCCGTATCACCGAGGATCTCGGCTTTCCGCTCGGCATGTTCGGCGGCTCGGTGGCCTCGCTCGCGGTGCTCGGCGACCCCGATGTCACGCTGATCACGCTCACCGAGCTTGCCGAGCAGATGCGGCGGATGTCGCGCGCGGCGACGCTGCCGGTGCTGGTCGATGCCGATCACGGCTATGGCAATGCGCTCAACGTGCGCCGCACGGTGCAGGAGCTGGAGACCGCGGGCGCCGCCGGCCTCACCATCGAGGACACGCTATTGCCGGCCGCCTTTGGCGAGGCCAAGACACAGCTGATCTCGCTGGAAGAAGGCGTCGGCAAGATGAAGGCGGCGCTGGATGGCCGCAGCGATCCCTCGCTCGTCATCATGGGCCGCACGGGAGCTGCCTCGGTCACCTCGATCGAGGATGCGATCCGCCGCGCCAGGGCCTATGAGGCGACCGGCGTCGACGCGCTGTTCTTCACCGGCGTCAAGTCGCGCGCTGAGCTTGAAGCCATCGTAGCCGCGACGCATCTCCCCATCGTGCTCGGCGGCGCGCCGGACGAGTTGAACGCGATTGACTATCTCGCCAGCCAGCGCGTCCGCATCGCGCTTCAGGGCCACGCGCCGATCGCGGCTGCCATACAGGCCGTCTACGAGACGCAGAAAGCGTTGCGCGAGGGCACGCCGCCGAAGAACCTCAAGGGCCTCCCATCGCCGGACCTGACCAGCCGCGTCATGCGCGAGGCCGACGTCAAGGCGCGCAGCGCCGATCTTCTCGGGCTGAAGAAATGAGCCGGGCGATCCTCCAGGTCATGATCCGCGGCCGCGTGCAGGGCGTCGGCTACAGGGCCTGGGTCGAGTACCAGGCGACAACAAGTGGCCTCGAAGGCTGGGTTCGCAACCGCCGCGACGGCAGCGTGGAAGCACTGTTCGCAGGAACGCCGAAGCATGTCGCCGACATGGTCGCGCTGTGCCGCCACGGCCCGCCGTCATCGCGTGTGGATAGCGTGACGAGCGAGACGGCCGGTGCGGATGAGTTGAACCTGCGGAGGGCAGGGGAAGCGTTTTCGGTGTTGCCGACGGTGTGAGAGCGGATTCTCTTTCCGCGCGGGCGGTGCGCTCCCTCGCCCCGTTCTTACGGAGAGAGGTGAAAAATCACCGCGGCAGCTTCGAGATCGCCTCGCTCAGCTCGTGAATCTCGTAGGGCTTGCGCAGGATCGGGAAGTCGCCGCGGACATCGGCGGCGGCTTCGCTGTAGCCGGTGGCGAGCAGGATCGGCAGGCTAGGGTGGATCTGGCGCAGATGATGGGCGAGACCGAGCCCGTCCATCTTGCCGGGCATCACGATGTCGGTGAACACGAAGTCGACGCCGTTCTTCTCGAGCTCGCGCAAGGCGGACTCGGCGTCGGCAACCCGGTGCACGCGATAGCCGAGCTGCTCCAGCAATCCGATGCTGACGAGCGCGACGTCGGGATTGTCCTCGACCAGCAGCACGGTGCCGCTACCGGGAACCGGCACTGCTTCAGGGATATCGATTGGTGCGGTCGCGGTTTCGCGCGGCAGCAGGATGGTGAAGGTCGTGCCCTTGCCGAGCTCGCTTGTGACCTTGACCGTGCCGCCCGCCTGATGAGCGAAGCCGTGCACCTGCGACAGGCCGAGGCCGGTGCCTTTTCCGACGGGTTTGGTCGTGAAGAACGGTTCGAAGATCTTGTTGACGACGTCGGAGGGGATGCCAAGCCCGGTATCGGCGACGGTGATGGCGACGAACTCCCCGCGGTAGAGCGGATCATCCAGGACGACGTTGCGTGCGCCGACCGTCACGGTACCGCCGTCGGGCATGGCATCGCGAGCGTTGATGACGAGATTGAGCAGCCCCGTCTCGAGCTCGGAGACATCAGCCTTGACCGACCAGACCTCGCGGTCGATGTCGAAGGCGAGACGAACGGCGCTCCCGACGCCGGCGTGAAGCACTTCGCGGATCGCCTCGATGCGGTCGCCGAAGCGGATCGCCTGGGGATTGACGCTCTGCCGCCGCGCGAAGGTCAGGAGCTGGGCGGTCAGTGCGGCGCCGCGCTTGGTTGCGGTCTCGATCGCGGACATCGCGCGCTGAATCTTGGCGTCGTCCTCATCGCGCTTCTTGAGGATGTGAAGGCTGCCGCTGATGATCATCAGGAGATTGTTGAAATCGTGCGCGACGCCGCCGGTGAGCTGCCCGAGCGCATCGAACTTCTGCGACTCGGCAAGCTGCCGCTGCATCGCTTCGAGCTTGAGCTGCGAATTGCGCCGCTCGGTGATGTCGCGGGTGATCTTGGCGAAGCCGACCAGGCTGCCGTGCTCGTAGATCGGATCGATGATGACGCTCGCCCAGAAGAAGGTGCCATCCTTACGAACGCGCCAGCCTTCCTCCTCGTAGCGGCCATGGTCTCGCGCGATGCCGAGGGCACGCGCGGGCTTGCCGTTGGCGCGGTCGGTCTCGGTGTAGAAGCGCGAGAAATGCTGGCCGACGATCTCTTCGGGCGAATAGCCCTTGATCCGCTCGCCGCCGATGTTCCAGCTCGTGATGATCCCGGTGGGATCGAGCATGTAGAGCGCGTAGTCCGCGACTCCTTCCACCAACAGCCGAAAACTGCGCTCGCTTTCGAACAAGTCTCTCTGTTGACTGGACTTTGTCGTCATTCTCAACCCGCCTGGAACCGGGGCAAACGCCCGGAAGGGTATTTGGTTCCCGTTCTCTGGGTCGTTTTTAGGCAAATATGACGGACGGTATGCAGGACGCAAGCCGCCGAGCGCTCTTGACAATCAGTCGCGCTCGTCAGACATTTCTGTCATGACAGAAATAACCGGAAAGAAGAAACTGCCTGCCGCCGTCGAGCGCTTCATCCTGCATTGGGGCGACATGGGGGACGGGTGGGGCGTCAACCGCTCGGTCAGCCAGATCCACGGGCTGCTTTATCTCGCCGAGGCGCCGATGACGGCCGAGGACATCGCCGACACGCTCGGCATGGCGCGCTCCAACGTCTCGAACTCGCTGAAGGAGCTGCTCGCTTGGAACCTGATCCGGCGGGTGCCGATCCTCGGCGACCGTCGCGACCATTACGAGGCCGAGACCGACATCTGGGAGGTCGCCGCGAGAATCGCGGCACGGCGCAAGGAGCGGGAGCTCGATCCGGCGATCACGGCGCTCCGGGCCTGCGTGTCCGATGCCGCGGACGATCCGACCATCAATCCGGTCGCAGCCAAACGGCTGAAGGAGATGCTCGCCTTCACCGAGCTCGCCGACCACTGGTTCATGCAGATGCTGAAGGTGCCGCGGCCGCGGCTGGTCGCCCTGGTGCGGCTTGGCGAGAAGATCGCCAACCTGCTGCCGCTGGGCAAGGCCAAATAGCGTTGAGGAGGGTGCGATGACGTCGGCTCGATTATCAGGCTCCAACGCATCTCCCTCAGCTCACGTCAAACTACTCGACGACCGCCGCTTCCGCGCGTTGCTGTCGGACGAGGATTGGGGCCGGCTGCCGCTCGCGACCTGGCGGCGCTTTTCGAAACGGGTCGCTGATGGCGACAGCGTCGTCTATGTCGCCGTGGTCGACGAAATCAGCTTCAGCGACATCGGCTGGTGGTTCGCGCAAGCCGCCCGCCTGATCGGCGGACCGCTGCCGACCGGCCGCGACACCGGTGTGCCCATGATCGTCACGGTCACCGAGGACGGCGGCACCGGCGGCCAGACCTGGACCCGCATCTGCGCGCGCAAGCGCGGCTTTCCGCAAGTGATCCATTCCGCCAAGCGTTTCGCCGGTCCGACCGGGCTCGAAGAGTATGTCGGCTTCGGCGTCTCGATGGCGCTCCGCATCGCGGTCGAGGGACAGGCGCTGACCTTCCGTAGTGCCGGTTACGGACTCCAGCTCGGACGCTTGTGGATCCCGCTGCCGCAATGGCTCACGCCCGGCGATCTCACGGTGACGCATAGCGATCTCGGCGAGGGCGCCTTCCGTTTCACCCTCGATGTCACTCACCCGCGTTACGGCGTGCTGATCCACCAGTACGCCGTCTTCAGGGAGGCCGTATCATGACGCCGCTGTTGTGGATCCTCATCGCCATCCAGATCGTGATGGGCGTGTTCGACACTTTCTATCACCACGAATTCACCGAGCGCCTGGCCTGGCGCCCGTCGCAGCGCTTCGAATTGAAGCTGCACGGTATCCGCAACATGCTCTATGCGCTGCTGTTCCTGCTGCTCGGCTGGTTGGAGGTTTACGGCGTGCTGGCGATCCTGATCGTGGCAGTCCTGGTCGCCGAGATCGTCATTACGCTGATGGATTTCGTCGAGGAGGATCTGAGCCGCAAACTGCCGCCGAGCGAGCGGATTAACCACACGCTGCTTGCGATCAACTATGGCGCCATCGTGGTGCTGCTGCTGCCGGTGCTGATCGAATGGGCGATGCAGCCGTTCGGCGTGAGTGTCGTGTATCAGGGCCTGCTCAGCATCGCCGCCACTGCCTGCGCAGTCGGTGCAGCGCTCTGCGGCGTCAGGGACTTTGCGGCGATGCGCCGGCTCGGCCGCATGCGAAGCGTGCCCGCGCACGGGCTCGTCGAGAAGCTCGCCGGCCGCAAGACCGTGCTGATCACTGGCGCCACCGGCTTCATCGGCAGCCGCCTTGCCGCGAGCCTCAGCGGGGCAGGGCACGACGTCATCGCACTGATCCGCAACCCCGCGAAGGCCGAGATGCTGCCGCCGCCGGTCACGCTGATCACCAGCCTCGATCAGCTCGCATCGGACACGCCAATCGACGCCATCGTCAATCTCGCTGGCGAGCCGATCGGCAACGGCCTCTGGACCGAGGCAAAGCGCGCGAAAATTCTCGGCTCCCGCATCGACATGACCGGCGAGGTCGTCAAACTGATCGCGCGGCTCGAGCGCAAGCCGGAGGTCCTCGTTAGCGGCTCTGCGATCGGCTGGTACGGCCTGTGGGCCGATCAGGTGCTGACGGAATCGGCGAAGTCACATGCGTGCTTCAGCCACGAGCTGTGCGCGGCGTGGGAAAAGGCGGCGCGGCCGGCGGAAGAGCTCGGCGTCCGCGTGGTCTGTTTGCGCATCGGCCTCGTGCTGGGCACCGAAGGCGGCTTCATCACGCGGATGCTGACGCCGTTCGAGTTCGGCCTCGGCGGTCCGCTCGGCACCGGGCGGCAGTGGATGTCCTGGATCGAGCGCGACGATCTGATCCGGCTGATTGCCTATGTGATGGCGACGCCTGATCTCACTGGGCCCGTCAACGCCACCGCGCCGATCCCGGTCACCAACGCAAAGTTCACCGAAGAGCTCGGCCGCCGTCTGCACCGGCCCGCGGTGTTTCGTATCCCCGGCGGCCTGTTGCGCCGGATCGGCGGCGGCTTTGCCGACGAGCTTCTGCTCGGCGGCCAGCGCGTGCTGCCGAACAAGGCGCTGAGCCGCGGGTTTGTGTTTCGGCATGAAACGCTGCGCAGCGCGTTCGAGGCGATCCTGTGAGGTGATGTCATGGCTTGCGAGACCTGCGCCCGGACGACACGAGGCTGGTTGGGCGGATGCCTGACGGCGACGGCCGTTATTCAGCTGTTCTTTCTGTTCATCCTGGCGTTGGCTAGTGCCAATCGCGTCACCCCAATGTCCCCGTGGGATTTTGTCTTCGCGATCTTGATCGGCGTGCCACTGATCCTGTTCTTCGTTTGCGTGCTCAGCGGCATTCCGTCGATCGCCACGATCTGGCTGAGCGAACGGCTTTGCATCCGCTCGCTTGTGTTCTTCGTGCTTGCCGGTGGTTTGATCGGGTCCGCGAGCCAGATGGTGCTTTACAGGTCTGTCAATGAATTGGGTTGGCTATACGTCACCGCCGGTTGCTTCGCCGGGCTGAATTATTGGTGTATCGCAGGCAGATATGCGGGCGCGGAGACGGAGCAACCTAAGAGCTAAGCCGCCGCGCTCCGGAACGTCGCAGCGACCGCGCGCAGCGCTGTCAGCTTGGCGGGATCGCTGACCTTCGAATGCAGCATTACCTTCGAGCTGCCGAGCTTCGGCAGCTTGTGCGCAGGCCCGATGTCGATCAGCCCGGGAGGCGCGATCCGCCGCGCCAGCGGTGCGATCGCAAGTCCGGCAAGCGCAGCCGCAACGACCGCCGTAACGCCGCCGCCGACAAAGCGTTCGCGCCAGGCGATGCCGGCCTTGTCGAGCGCGCGCACGGCGATGGCGCGGACGCCGCAGGGCGGGGCGAGGGTTGCGAGCGGCAGCGGCTCACCCTTCGGCAGGGTGAAACGTCTGGCCGCGAACCAGCCGAACTCGTCTTCGGCCAGCTTCTCGCCGCCGCGGCGGCTGCCTTCCTGGCGCACGATCACGGCATCGAGCTGACCTGCGTCATAGGCGTCCTGCATCTCGCGCGAGAAGCCGATGGTGACGGCGAGGGTGAGGCTTGAGGACATCGCGTGCAGGCGTTCGAGCAGCGGCACCAGCTCGGGGCCCGCGGCGTGATCGGAGATGCCGAGCGAGAGCGATTGCGCGGTCGATGTTTCGTCCGACAGCGCGCGGTCATGCGCCTCCATCAGCGCGCGGGCGCGATCGAGGAACGCGGCGCCGTCGGCCGTGAGCCGGACCGCCCGCGGCGAGCGCTCGACGAGGCGTTTTCCCAGCAGAGCCTCCAGCCGCTGAAGCTTGAGGCTGACGGCGGCCTGCGTCGTGCCGAGTGCTTCGGCGGCGCGCGTAAAACTCTGGAGGTCGGCGACCAGCAGGAAGGCCTTGATGGTGGCGATGTCGAGCGTTGCTGTCATTATGAAGTGTTATCACTGGTATCAACAGAGATAAGATACCAAAATGACAGAGCAAGGTCTACCTTCTCATCAACGCCGCGCAAACTCCGCGCAGCATCTTGAGGAGAACCACCATGCCCCTGATCACCGTGTCCTACACCACCTCCCGCCAGTCGCCGTCGCTGAAGGCCGATATCGCCAACGCCGTGTCCGAGCTGACCGCAAAGATCCTGCACAAGGATCCCAGGGTGACCGCCATGATCGTGAAATCGGTCGACGCAGGCGACTGGTTCGCCGGCGGCAAGTCGCTCGCCGAGCAGAAACTGGCCAGCTACTGGATCGACATCCATGTCAGCGAAGGCACCAACACCAAGGACGAGAAGGCGGCCTATCTCGCCACAATGTTCAAGCGCATGGCCGAGATTTTGGGCCCGCTGCATCCCGAGACGTATCTGCATGTCGACGAGGTCAAGGGCGACGCCTACGGCTTTGGCGGCCTGACCCAGGAGCGGCGCTACATTGCCGGCAAGCTCGAAGTTGCGTTGCAGGCAGCTTGAGGTCGCAAGCCGCGGGTGAAGAAACTCACCCGCGGGCTGAAGCCATCAGCCCGCCGCGCGGAACTGGACTTCGGCGTTGTTGATGAAGCACGTCTTGTCGAACAGCTTGAGGTCCAGCGGGTTCGGCAGCCTGATATCGTCGAGGTCTGGGCACGGCTTGACCGACGGATCATAGGATCGATCGATCTGCGAGATGAAGACGACGATCAGCCCCGCGTCGCGCGCGAAGGATTTCAGCGCGCGCACCTGAACAGCGAGATCAGGATTTTCCCGCCTCTGGTCGAGCAGTTGCAGATAGTCGATCACCACGACCGTGCCACGAGGCGCCGCGGCCATCTGCTTGACGACGTAGTCGGCGCTGATGGCGTCGGAGCAGTCGATCTCGAACATCTCAGCGAATTGCGCGGGGTCCACGCCAATCGCCCGCAAGCGGTCGAAGACGTCTTTCTCGGTGTATTCGAGCGAGAAGAACGCAGCGCGATGGCCCGACTTCATGGCCTCCACCGCGAGTTCGAGGGTCATCAGGGTCTTGCCCTGGCCGGGGCGCGCGCCCACCAGCACCAGATCACCCGGCCGGAATTGCGGGAACAGGCGATTGGCGGGCGTCAGTGCGGCGGCCTTTGCCGCGAGCATGCTCCAGGCGGAAAAGCCTTCCGTCGCGGCGATGCGGTCAAGCGCGTCGTGGAGCGGAATGCCTTCCTCGCGGGACAGGCGCTTCGCCTTGCGCTTCAGATGATAGATCGGCGCAGAGAGTCTCATCGTTAAAACCTCCCATTGCGAGCAGAAAGCGCAATCCCTCCTTATGCCTGGCGCTCGAACAGTCGGTCCGATGATCATTCGCCCGGCATGATGTCTGCTTTCCCGGCGGAGGGGGGAGGCGTGGGCGGCACCTGAAACGAGCATAGCCGATTCCACCACAAGCGGAGAATATGCGCCGGTCAGGCTCGAACAGGAAAAGTTAGACCGCCGCTTCCGCCACCAGCGCGCGGGTTGGTCCGAACAGCTCCTCGAACGCCTGGCGCAGCGCCACGTCGACATCGGCCATGGTCACGAGCTGGCCGAGATCGACCAGCGAGGTGACGCCGTAGCGGGGGTCGGCGACGCCGCAGGGCACGATGCCGGCGAAATGGGACAGCTCCGGCTCGACATTGATGGCGATGCCGTGGAACGAGACCCAGCGCTTCAGCCGCACGCCGATCGCCGCGATCTTGTCCTCGTGCTCGGGCCCCTTGTCCGGGCGCTTCACCCAGACGCCGACCCGGTCCTCGCGCCGTTCGCCGCGGATGTTGAAGGCGGCGAGCGTCCGCAGGATCAATTCCTCCAGGCTCGCGACATAGGCCCGGACATCCGGCCGGCGCCGCTTGAGGTCGAGCATGACATAGGCCACCCGCTGGCCGGGCCCGTGATAGGTCAGCTGCCCGCCGCGCCCAGTGGCAAAGGTCGGGAAGCGGGGATCGAGCAGGTCGGTTTCCTTGCCCGAGGTGCCGGAGGTGTAGAGCGGGGGGTGCTCGAGCAGCCAGACCAGCTCGGGCGCCTCGCCGGCGGCGATCTGAGCGACTCGCGCCTCCATGGCGGCCACGGCCTCCGGATAGGGCACCGGCGCGTCCGAGATCCGCCACTCCACGGGCTCGCCGGTGGAGGCGGAAAACGACGTCAAATCGAGGTCTTGGCGGGGGTTTTGAGGCGAATTAACCATTGGCTAACCATAACGTGGTGATCATCTGGGGAGCAAATGCCAAGTCCTTTGGCTTAAGTCCCAAGTTGCGGCGGTCCTGACAGTGCCCACTCTCGATAAAGTCACCGTGGATCTCATGGTCGTCCTCGGGACGACCACCATGCCGATCCATCAAGTATTACGTCTTTCCCGCGGCGCCATCATCGAGCTGGACGCAACCGAGGCCGACGAGGTCAAGGTTCTCGCCAACAATCTGCCGGTCGCCTCCGGCGTCGTGCTGGTCGACCGCAACCGGATCGCGGTCGAGGTCAAGCAGATGCTGCCGCGCACGACGGGCACGCGTTAGCGGCCCGGGCACGCGGTAGCGGCCCGGGCACGCGGTAGCGGCCCGGGGTAGCCGGCAGGGCCGGGGCCCTCGATAGGGCCGATCCGGGCAGGGGTCCGGATTTTTCCTGCCAAGCTTGTGGAATTCTGGGCCTTTGCAGGCTTGTACCCCTCTGATGGATTTGTTAGATCGGCGCCGTTGATCCGGCAGGCCTCAAGCCCTAAGCCGGCATCCCCAAAGCGCTCGTGGCGGAATTGGTAGACGCGCTGCCTTGAGGTGGCAGTGAGTAAAATCGTGGGGGTTCGAGTCCCTCCGAGCGCACCAACCTCGAAAGCCGATCGATGGAGAGACCGGCTCTGGCAGCCCAGGTCTTCGCCGTTCGGCCGTCCCCGCCTGACGGTTCGAGTGTAGGGCTGGCGGCTCGGCGTGATCGCCGTTTGCAACAGGGCACGCGTACTGAACATCACGCAGGTTGCTCATCACCGTGGCAACGTCACCAGTAGCCAGACGCCGGCGGCCGCACACGCAATGCCGGCGGCGCGCGCGATCCATCGTCCGATCGGCGTAAGTTTCTCCAACAGGACGAGCAGGGCCAAAAGCCCAATCCAAAGCACGTTCATCACCCCGCCTACGAACAAAAGCGCCATCAAGACCCAGCAGCAGCCGACACAATAGCCTCCGTGCCGGAGCCCCAGCAGCAGGCAGCCTCGCAGGTCGTCGCGAAAGCCGCCGTTGCGCATCAGGAACAGAAATGGCGACTGGCATTGGGCGAGACAGACGTCCTTGAGCGGTGTCCATTGATAGACTCCCGCTGCGATCAGCACGATTGCACTGAGTAGATTGCTGGCGATTGTCATCCGGGAATCCAGCAGAACTGCCCGCTCGATCGCCCATTGGAGTAGGGTTGCTGCCAGCGAAAAGCCGCCCCAGGCGAGGAGATAACCGGCCGCAAACCAGCCGGTCGCAGCGAACGGCTTGCCCTGCGCTTTCCCCTGTCGACCCACGCGGGCGTACATGAGGATCATGGGCGCTGCCGAGGGGGCCATCATTCCGACCATCATCACCACCCACATCAGCAACACATACGCGAACTCGATCGCTCGCCAAGGCTCGCTCGCCGGCAACATGATTCCGATCCCGGCCGGGATCATGCGGAACCCGGTCATGTCCATGCCGCCCATGTCCATGTCCTTGGCGAGCCAGAGCACATAGCCCCATGCCAGCGCGACAATGATCCCGATCGCGCCGCCGACGATCCAGCGATCGCGCCGCAGCACGGTTTCCAGGGGGCCGTCGGTCATTTGCGATAAGTGTTGCCGGCCTTCTCGCAAGGCCGGATCAGGAGTTGCATCACGCCTGGTTCGACCAGCGGATCGGCGCATAGAGGCCGTTCTTGCCGGAATTGTCCCAGCGCATGCCATGATCGCTGAACGTATTACCGGCGGCGCCGACTGCCATGACCATCCTGTCGGGGCTGACTGGATGGCCGATGTTGGCCCACATTTCCCCGCTCGGATGCATGGTCGGCAACGGGTCGACGGACATGTGCAGAATATCAGGGATTTCCGCGGATCGCGTCTTGCCCTCGATTCGGAATGTGATCGGGACCTTGCGAACCCCCAGGTTCTTGCTGATCAGCGGTGTGAACGCAGCCATCGGACCACCGGCGGCGCCAGTGAAGATCGCAGCTAGAGCCTCGGTCTGCTCATCGTTGGCGCGCTGGTCGATATAGGCGGCCACCGACCAATCTCCGTCTGCCATGATCCCCGGCGCGTGGAGGATGACCAGGACATTGAGTCCATCGAGCTCGATGTTGCCGTAGCGGCCGCTCTCGACGTGGAAGATCAGCGGTACGTTACAGAAGCCCTCGGTCGGTCGCGCGGTCAGCGGGGGAGCCGCCGACACGAGGCAGGGACACACGATGCTGCAACTGCAATTCTCGAAGTAGTCGCCGGAAAGGTGCCATGGGACATCCGCCATCGCTATCTCCCGCTAGGCCGAACCCGTCAGATCACTTTCGAATGAGCTACGTGGAGTTGAAAGTTACGCTGCGCGGCGAAGTCCCGCAAGCTGAAGTCCCGCAAGCTATTGTGAGGCTCGGTCAATCGACTGGAAAAAGCACCTATCAGCTGGAGATCCACCTGAACTCTTTGCCCATTTCCGCAAGCCATTGAAACTTCAATAAATGCGACCGCCCTCCGAACGCACCAAACGGCGGATCGCGCCGCTTTAGCCGGGGTAGGGGCCTGTTTCTGCCGAAATGCCCTCGCAGATCAAGTCGACGATCTGATCATAGAACATCAGACGAAACTGGCTGCATCGGACGAGATGCGTCTGAGCGAATCTATTCAGCCAATCTGATTTGCCGAGATTGACCACGGCAGCCTGGTGCGGCGGCGGTCCCCAATCGATTGTGTCGAAACTGAAATTATAGACTTCCTCCGGCGTGATCATCGAAACCTGTGGCCGATGAATCCGCAGATGCCTCATGTCGTCCGGTTGGAATGAGTTGGAGCGGGCAAAGCCTGGAACACCGGCCACCCCGCGGGATCCTCCCTGCTCACGCAATTGTTCCCGGACGTAGTCTGCCAGGGGCGCTGGTCGATCGACACCTTCTTATTGCGTTTCTACGATATCACATCTTATAATTGATGAACTCCGAGAGACACGAAATATCGGTCGCTGGCTTCCGGGTCCGAACACGGGCGGCTGGAGTCGAGCGCCTTTGCAAGGAGGGCAGCATGACGCTCAAGTCGGGATTCCAATTCGCGGAGGCGCAACTTCTGCTTGAGATGGCGCAGCGTGCCTACGCGGGCACGCCATCGCTGACCGAAGCGGTGGCAACCTGCGGCGTGCCCTCCGTGCCAGATCCAAGCTCAAATTGGGCGATCCGCAAGGACCTCACCCCGACGAGTGCCACGCTATTGGATAATTACTGGCAGGTCTGGCAGAACCAGAGTGACACCACCCAATACGCGATCGCAGTGCGCGGCACGGTCGCAAGTGCGGCCAGCGTGTTGGCCGACTTGCTGTTCCCCCTGATCAACGCGCGCTTTGACGTGAAGCTCGGTCCGATCTCGCTGCCGTTCTATCTTGCCCGCGATGAGGGTGACAGTGCGGTGAAAGGCGGTGTGCATTCGGGCTTCGCTCTGAGTTTGCTGCTCATGCTGTTCACCACCGATAGCCCATTGTTCGTGACCTTGGGGCTGCTCGCGGAGCAGGGCAACGACGTCTACATCACCGGGCACAGCCAGGGTGCCTCGATCGCCACGCTGCTGACCTCGCTGGTCCGGCACTCGACGGATGTTTTTAAGGGGCCGGCCTACAAGACCTATACCTTCGCGCCTGCCAAGGCCGGCAACGACCATTACGCATACGATTACGCGCGGCTTGCCGCCGTCGACGGATACGGTTGGGCCGTGACGTCGACGCAGGACTGGGTGCCGCAGGCACCGTTTGCCCTGGAGTGGATATCAGACCTCAACACGCCAAATCCGCTGCGTGGGTTCGGCGGCAGTCTCAATCCTGAAGCAACGATCGCGCTCGGCAGCGTGGTCACCGACGGTGAGAGCGCAGTCAATCGCGTTCGCGACGATGCGGTGAGGCGGCTCAAGCAGCGGGTCGAGAGTCTTTCTCGGAGACTGATATCCGAGACGATCCATTTGACCGCCGCCGATCTCGGCGCGGCAACCGCCGCACCGATCACGGGGTCAATGATCTCGGACTTGATCCAACAGATCCTCGACCAGCTTCAGGCCTCGCTGAACTATGCTGACGCCGGCGCGCTGCTGCCGCTCTTCGCCAACCCGGGCGGCAACCCGACCGATGGGACGCCGGGATGCCAGAAGCTGGACTATTTCTGGCAGCACCACCTCGGCAACTACCTGAAATACATGAAGCAGCAATATGGCGGCTGAGCCGGGAAGGACTGCGTGTGCCCTCCGAGCGCACCACCTTCATCCTTATCGCTGTTTTGGCTGGATTTCGGTGGCTGCCTCGCGCGGTGCTCGTTGGTCCAAGCGATCATCAGCTTGTCCGCCGGTCAAAGTGACCGGCGGGAATATGCTGTCGTAGATCGCACGCGCCTCACGGATGAGGCGCTGCCGCTCGAGCTCGGATTTCGGAACGAATCGAACGACGTTGGTCATTTGCGTTCCGCGGCTTCGTCGGCGCGGCGCCAGACCGGGAAGGGGTCCGCGAGCTTCGCCCATTCCGTGACGTTCATCGCCGGCTTTCCCGGGACGAGGCAGGCATCCAGACGGGCGCGGAGCGAACCTTCATCCATACCGGTGCCGATGAATACGATTTCCTGGCGGCGATCGCCGTAGATGTCGTTCCAGTTCGCGCGCAGCTGCTTCCGCCAGGACGGGTCATCGGGCCATCTTTCCGCAGGTACGGCCGCCCACCAGAAGCCAAGCGCCTGCGTGCGCGTGATCGTGCCAGCCTGGCTGATCTCGCCAAGCCATTGCGGGCGCGTTGCCAGCCAGAAATGTCCCTTGGCGCGAATGACGCCGGGCCAGGGCTCCCTGACGAACTTGTCGAACTTTTCGGGATCGAACGGCCGGCGCGCGCGATAGACGAAGTTCGTCACGCCGTATTCCTCGGTCTCCGGCACGTGATCGGCAAAGCCGTAGAGCTCTTTGAACCAGAGCGGATGCTGCTGCGCCCGCTCGAAGTCGAACCGTCCGGTGTCGAGAATGCGATCGAAGGCGACCCGGCTGTGGTTGGCTTCGATTAGATCCGCGTCCGGATTGAGCGCGCGGATGATCTTTCGCGCTGCCTCGCGTTGTGCGGGCGACGCGTCATCGACCTTGTTGAGGACGATGACGTCGGCGAATTCGATCTGCTCGACGAGGAGATCGACCAGCGTGCGCTTGTCGTTCTCAAGCGCTTCGCCGCGCTGATCGAGAAAATCCGTCGACGAATAGTCTTTGAGCAGGTTCACGGCGTCGACCACGGTGACCATGGTGTCGAGACGCGCCACATCGGAGAGGCTTTCGCCGTCTTCGGAACGGAAATCGAAGGTCGCCGCAACCGGCAGAGGTTCGGAGATGCCGGTGGATTCGATCAAGAGATAATCGAAGCGGCCGTTTTCTGCGAGGGCGCGCACCTCCTTCAGGAGGTCGTCTCGCAGTGTGCAGCAGATGCAGCCGTTCGTCATCTCGACGAGCTTCTCGTCAGTCCGGGACAGGTTCGCACCGCCATCGCGAACCAGATCCGCATCGATGTTCACCTCGCTCATGTCGTTGACGATCACCGCCACCTTCAGGCCGTGCCGGTTGTTCAGGACGTGGTTCAGCAAAGTGGTCTTTCCAGCCCCGAGGAAGCCGGACAAGACGGTGACGGGGAGTTTTTGCATGGAGATCGAAGAGCCTTTTCAACGGGATAGGACGGTGACGCTTGGGGAGGGGCATTGGGACCGGATATGTAATGTTATAACATTACATTCGCTGGCGGCGCCGTCGTCAAGTCGTTTCGCAGCTCAGCTGAAATTCACGCGAACATTGAGGTGGATGATCGTTGTAGCGATCGGCTGCCGCTCAGCCCCAGGGCAGCGCGCTCGAAGGACCGGCGCGACGGACTTAGCCGTATTCGTCGCCAATCCCGTATTCGCGGTAGATCTCGAGCGGATCCGTGTCCGGAAACAGGCGGCATTTGGCCTGGGCGAGGTGCAGGCTCACCGCCGACGGCTCCTTGCCGTTCGCCAGCATCTTGCGGATGTCGTCCATATGCGCGCTCGGCTGGTGTTTTGCTTCGAGCTGCTCCAGCGCGACGAGCGCGGTCGCCAGGGCCTCGGTCAGAACCCAGTCGTCGTGGCCCGTGATTCCCTTCTTCGGCATCGGCAGACCCCACATGCGGTGGCTGTGCCAATGTACCGTAGCTTCCGGCGAATCTCCATCGCGCAGCTGGCAACCTTGCGTTTACGTGGAACAGGCAGGCCCCGGTTCTCTCGCTTGCATTATGAACGCGCGTGGCTAAAAGGCGGCCGGCGATCGTATCTTTGTCGAAATAAAGATGGCGTAGACGGATCGCACCGCTCAGGGCTGGAGCCAGCATGGTCTTTCTTAGCTTCGTCTACCGCTTCGTGACGAACTTCGCCTTCATGGCGATGGTCTATTTCAGCCTGAATTTCATGGAGAAATACCAGAACCGGGCGATCCTCGCGATCCTGGTGCTGGTCTATGCCGGCATGCGCGCGGCCTCGACGCTGCGTGCGTTCTATTTCTTCCAGAAGATCGAGAAGCTCGAGGCGGAGACCAAGCGCCTGCAGGCTCCGATCAATGACGGTTCGGGCGCAACGAACGCGCGCAAGCAGGTCGTGGCCGACGTTGGCCGGCTGCGCCGCGACGGCGAGCTCAAGTCCTATATGGACCTGTTCTTCCTGGCGCTGATCGTGCTGCTCTGTGTCGCCAACATCATGCGCCAGTAGAGCTTACTGCGCGCGCTTCTTCAGGCTGGCGACGCGGGTCGGATGCGTCGCGGAACTCCGCGGTGTGGCGCCCTTGGGCGCCGTGCTCTTGGGGGCAATGCTCTTGGGGGCGGTGCCCGTAGCCTGCGCGGTGTGCTTCGCTCCGGCCGGCGCCGTATGTGCGGTCCGATGTCCGCGCGACTTGCCGGCCTTGCCCTTGGCCGCATGGGGCGTCTCGGCCGCCATTGCCAGCCGCATCGCGGCGCGCCGCGACAAGGTCGTCGACAGCAGGACCTCGACCGAGCCCTCGGGGATGGCAAAGAGATCGCGGTTGGGCACGGGCAGGGTGGCCGCGACATTCGCCAGCGCCATCGTCTTGCGCGGCAGCAGCGGCTGATGCTCGGTCTGCGCGTTGAGGTCGGCAAGCGAGGGCGCCGGCAGCGTCTTCGTCTGCGCGAACACGAAGTTCGGCACGGACGGCCAGCGTGCGATCGGCACGGTCTCGGTCGGTGGATGCAGCAGCCATTCCACCGGCGTGGTCGGCGTTGCCGGCCGGTCGGCGGTCGCGGGCACCACATGCACGATGCGATAGCCGCGCGCCTTGAGGTCGCGGATGATCTTCGGCAGCGCCGCCACCGTACGGGGTTGGATGTCGTGCAGCAGCAGGATGCCCTTGCCCTTGGCTTCCAGCCGCTGGATCGCGAGCTGGTAGACGCGGTCGGACGACACATGGCGCCAGTCGTCGGCGGGGAAGTCGGCGCTCCAGACCTGGATGCCGCGCGAGATCAGCAGGTTTTCGACGCCTTCGGCGCGCATCAGGCCGGGAATGCGGAAGAACGGCGCGAGCTTGGACGAATCGGTCATCGCGGCCGAGGTCCACTCGATGCCGCCGTTGATCTGCGCCTCGGCCTTGTCGAGCGGCATCCGGTCGAACGTCAGCGGATGGTTCATGCTGTGCGTGCCGACAGTGTGGCCCGCGGCAATCAGCTTGCGCACGCCTTCCGGGTTCGCCTTGGCCTGCTCGCCGATGATGAAGAAGGTCGCCTTGATGCACTCGTCGTCGAGCATCTTGAGGATCTGGTTCGAATATTTCGGCAGCGGACCGTCGTCGAAGGTCAGGACGACTTCATGGTCCTTCAGCGGCAGCGTTTCGCGGTACTGCATGGTGCCGATGCGCGGATGCTCGCGCGGATCAACCACGAGGGTGCGGGAAGTCCCGAGCGCGTCCGGATGGCCGGGACAGTCCGCCGCAAGGGCCGCCGGTGAACCGACGACCAACAGCCCCAGACACAGGACGATCCACGATCGCGTCCGAACAACAACGCTACTTCCGATCATGAACCTCGTCTGCCTCCTTACGCGACTGCCGCCTTAATTGGTCGGAGACGCCCAGAAACGGTTCAGGCGCAATACCCTCTACATCCTTGCATGCCGTAGCATGAACAGACTGTTAATAGGGCCCAAATCACCCCATTTTGCACCGGCGTGACATTACGGCATCAATGCGCATCGGCGCTTTTCTGTGATGTGCCCGCCGGCACGACGTGAACGACGCGATAGCCGTTGTCCCTGAGGTACCGCAGGAAGGCCGGCATGATCGCGGCCGTGCGTGCCTTGGGGTCGTGGAAGAGGATGATGCCCTTGCCGGCGGCGGCGAGGCGCTCGGTGACGAGCTTCAATTCCTGCTCCGGCGTCATCTCGTTCCAGTCGCTGGCCCAGAGGTCGGCCCCGAACACGACGATGCCGCGTGACTGGAGCAGGTCGAGCTGCGCTGGCGTCCCCTCGAAATAGGGGAAGCGGAAGAACGGCGTCGAGGGCGTCGTCGTCGACGCGCCTTTGAGCGCCGTCTCGTCGGCTGCGATGCCGCGGTCGATCTCGCTCTTCGCCTTCTCGAGCGGGATCCGCGCCATGAACGGGTGCGACCAGGTGTGGTGGCCGATGGTGTGGCCCTCGCGGGCAATGCGCTTGACCATGTCAGGATGTTCGGAGGCGTGCAGGCCGATCAGGAAGAAGGTCGCGCGCACGCATTCCTGCGCCAGCGCCGCCAGCACCTTCGACGTCGTCGGCGGATGCGGGCCATCGTCGAAGGTCAGCACGACCTCGTGATCGGCGAGCGGCAGCGTCTGCGGAAAGCTCTTCAGGCCCACGCGCGGCGTGGTCTTGGCGTCGACGCTCAGAACGCGCGAGGTGCCGAGCGCGTCCTTGCGCGGGCAGTCCGCGGCCTCCGAAGCGGCGATGCCGGCGAGGCCCGCGAAGACCGCGCCCACCGAGATCGACATCCATTTCAGCCGAAGCATCTTTGCCATTGCGCTCGCAGTTCGCTTGTGGGTATTGCCTGACCGTCAGCTCAGACCACTCGTTCCAACCTGTCAAACGGCGAGGCGCGCCATGGATGAACATATGGACGGTGCCCCATCCGCCGAGGCCTCGGTACTCGACCACGTTCCGATGCGCAATGAAGACGGCGAAATTCGTCACGAATTCGTCGAGGAGATTGCCCATGCGATCGAGGCCGGCGACAGCGCCGCGCTGCGCGCCTGCGTTGCCGAGCTGCACGAGGCCGATCTCGGCGATCTGATCGGAGCTCTCGCGCCCGACCACCGCGTTCGCCTGGTCGAGCTGACCGGGCGCGACTTCGACTTCTCGGCACTGAACGAACTCGACGAGGGCGTGCGCGAGGAGATCCTCGAGGAGCTGCCGCCGGAGACCGTTGCGGAAGGCGTCCGCGAGCTCGAATCCGACGACGCGGTCGAGCTGCTGGAAACCCTCGACGAGGCGGAGCAGGAGGAGATCCTCGAGAAGCTGCCGTTGCAGGAGCGCGTCGCGCTCGAGCGCAGCCTGCTTTATCCCGAAAATTCCGCCGGCCGCCGGATGCAGACCGAGTTCATCGCGGTGCCGCAGGATTTCACCGTCGGGCAGGCGATCGACTACATGCGCGAGACGCCGGATCTGCCCGACCGCTTCTACGAGATCTACGTCGTGGACAAGGACCAGCACTGGCAGGGTGCGGTCTCGCTCGACGTCCTGCTCCGCGCCCGCCGCCCGGTCGCGCTTGCCGAGCTGACCGACGAGGATCGCCGTCGCGTCTCCGTCCTGGAGGACCAGGAGGAGGTGGCGCGCATGTTCGGCAAGTACAATCTCGTCGCGGCCCCGGTGCTCGACACCCAGGATCGCCTGGTCGGCGTCATCACCGTCGACGACGTCGTGGACGTGATCGAGGAGGAGGCGGACGAAGACCTCAAGGCGCTCGGCGGCGTCAACAGCGACGAAGAACTCTCCGACACCGTGTTCACCATTGCGCGCGCGCGGTTCAACTGGCTGCTGGTCAATCTCGCCACCGCCTTTCTTGCATCCTCGGTGCTCGGCCTGTTCGAGGGGCAGCTCGAGAAGATGGTCGCGCTTGCCGTGCTGGCGCCGATCGTCGCGAGCCAGGGCGGCAATGCCGCGACCCAGACCATGACGGTCGCGGTGCGCGCGCTTGCGACGCGCGAGCTCGGCTCCTCCAACGCCTGGCGGGTGGTGATGCGCGAAGGCCTGGTCGGGCTCGTGAACGGCCTTGCCTTCGCCTTGATCACGGGCATCGCGGCGGTGGCCTGGTTCAAGATCCCGGGCCTCGGCATCGTCATCGGGCTTGCGATCATCTGCAACCTCGTCGCGGGCGCGCTCGGCGGCATCCTGATCCCGATGGCGCTCGAACGTGTCAGGGCCGATCCGGCGGTCGCGTCAGGCACGTTCGTCACGACGGTGACCGACGTCGTCGGCTTCTTCTCCTTCCTCGGCATCGCGACGCTGTGGTTCGGGTTGAGGTAAGGCGCGCTATGCCCTCGCGTGTTCCGGGCGCGCTGCAACGCCCTTCGCGTTGCTGCGCAGAACCGGGACCCAGAAAGCAGCACGGCACGTGGTGGCGAAATGGGCCCCGGCTCAGCAGCGCACCGCTGCGCGCTGCGCTGCGTCCGGGGCACGAGACCGTCTTCGCCCACCATCATCTTTAATCCGAACTTAAGCGACCTGCCGCATCATTGCCCGTGCTTGGGGGAATGAACATGCGGTTGCGGCTGAAGGCGGACGGACGGGTCGTCGAGTTGCGGGATGGGCAGGAGCTTCCGGTCCAGCCGTTTCCAGTCCAGCCGTTGCCGGTCCAGCCGGCGGCCAATGCCGCCCCTGGCGAAGATGCCAGCTCGCTTGCGGTGCGCGCTCTGCGCCGTCGCGCCTGTCTCACCCAGATGGAGTTCGCCGCCAAGCTCGGCGTTCCCGTCGAGACCATCCGCAACTGGGAGCAGGGCAAGCGCGCCCCGCGAGGACCCGCCCGCGCGCTGCTCGCCGTGATCGCGCATGCGCCGGACACCGTATTCCAGGCGCTCGCCAAAGCCTGACGTCAAGGCCGGGCGCGAACCTCCCGTTAGCATTGCCCTGAATATCCGGCCCGGCGCCGGCGCCGGCGTCGTCCGTTGGCAGTGTCACGGGCCGGGTCCATAATGGCGCCCGGATGATGTTTTGAGGCGATCGCAACAGAGAGGATTCCTCATGCTGTTCGTCGAGGCCAATGGCGCAAGGATACCGGCGATCGGGCTCGGGACCTGGGAGCTGGGCGGGCGCGCTTGCGGCCGCGTGGTCGAGCAGGCGCTGCGGCTCGGCTATCGCCACATCGACACTGCGCAGGTCTACGACAATGAGCGCGAGGTCGGCGACGGCCTGCGCGGCTCAGGCGTGCGCCGCGACGACATCTTCCTCACGACAAAGGTCTGGACCAACCATTTCGCGCCCCATGATCTCGAACGCTCGGTCAAGGAGAGCCTCGCCCGGATGCGGCTCTCCTCCGTCGATCTCCTGTTGCTGCACTGGCCCAATTCGCACGTGCCGCTGGAGGAGACGCTGGGTGCGCTGTCGCATGCCAAGCGCATGGGCCTGACCCGCCACATCGGCGTTTCCAATTTCACCGTGGCGCTGACCGAGCAGGCGGTGGCGCTGTCGCCGGAGCCACTCGTCTGCAACCAGGTCGAATATCATCCTTATCTCGACCAGACGAAGGTGAGGGCAACCTGCGACCAGCATGGCCTCGCACTGGTCGCCTACAGCCCGATCGCCAGGGGGCGCGTCAAGGCCGACCAGACGCTCGCCGGGCTCGGGCGCGCGCATCGCAAGACGCCGGCACAAATCTGCCTGCGCTGGCTGGTGCAACAGAATGTCGCTGCGATCCCGCGCACCTCGCGCGTCGAACGTCTGTCGGAAAACATCGATATTTTCGATTTCGAGCTCTCGGACGACGAGATGGCCCAGATCGCCGCGCTGGCAAATCCCAAGGGCCGCCTGACCGATTTCGGCTTCGCGCCAAAATGGGATTGAGAGGGGGCCGCTGTATGCTAGGACCGGCGTGGCAACCCAAGATCGATCGATGGAACTGCGGAAGATCATACGGACGGACATTGCAGCGTCGGCGGTCGCGCATCTGACGCTGGTGGCGCTGATCATCCTGATCAGCGAAGTCCATCCGTTTCACGCCGCGGTGCCCGAGACTGTTTCGGTGGACATCGTCACGCCGGAGCAGGTGAAGGAGGAGGAGGCCAAGGCCGAGGAGAAGGCTCAGGAGCAGGCTCAGGAGCAGGCGAAGGAGAAGCCGCCGGAGCCGCTGCCGGACCTGAAACTGCCGAAGCTGGATTTCACCGACAAGGACAAGGCGGAACCCGCGCCGAAGCCTGCGACCAAGCAGCAGGCCGCGGCGCCGTCGCCGTCACCGCAGGCCTCGCCTGAACCGCAGCAGAAACAGCCGCAGCCGCAACCCTCGCAGGCACCGAAGCAGCGGGAGGCCAATGTGCAGCCGCAGCCTCAACAGCCGCAGCCGTCACAACAGCCGCCTCCGCAACCCCAGCAACAACCGCCGCCCCAGGTGATGCCGCAGCCGCCGTCGCAACAGCCGCCGCCACAAGCGATGCAGCAGCCGCAAGCGGCGCCGCCGGCCTATCAGGCGCCGGAGCCTGACGTGACGGTCAAGTACGGCGTCATGCTGGGCTTGCCGCCGGAATTGCCGCCGGAGCTGCCGAAAGACGCCCCCAAGGACGATGGCGGCGATGCCAAGGATTCGATCGCAGCCAAGCTGCCACCCGAGGTCATCGCCGCGCTGCGTCGCCACCTGAAGAGCTGCGCCAAACTGCCGGCCGGGGTCGACCCGACCGACAACGTCAACATCAAGCTGCGCACGGTGTTCGCCACCGACGGCACGCTGGCCCGCCCGCCGATCCTGATCGAAGCTCCGCCATCCGCGAAGGGCGTGGCCATCGTGAAATCCGCGACCGCCGCGCTCCAGGCCTGCCAGCCCTACAAGATGCTGCCGCCCGACAAGTATGGTGAATGGAAGATCTTGGACCTGCCGTTCTCGCCGCGGGATTTTGGCGGAGGGTAGGCGGCTCGTACCCATCCTGCGAGCTAAGGCCTCCCGGTTCGCGGCTTCAGCCATGCCATGATCACGGCGTGCGGCGTTCTCCGGCTGCGTGGCAAGCTATGTCTTTCGATGGTGCGCCGTGCAAAGGCGCCGGCCTGCTCGGCGGAGCCTCGCTGCGCCGGCGCGAGAGCCATCCACTCGCGAATGACGGCACGTCGAATTTTCGATTTTGGCATCGGATCAAATCCATGAGTTCGGGTGGATGTTCACGCGGCCTGCCGAAGGGGGATGGCCTCCGAGCGCCGCGCCAGAAACACGCTGCCACATGGATGCTCGGCGCCTTGCAGGACGACGAAGCCGCGCTTCGTCACTGCGGCACGAAGAGTGTCCTTCGCAGCTGCCTTCTGCGCGTCGAGCCAGATCACCAGCACGGCGCGGGGGCTCAGGAAATCGTCGAGCCAATCCACTGTCGCATCGAGTGCGTGAAGCGTGCGTCGCCGCCAATCCACGAGCGCGACTTCATATTGACCTGCCGGCCGGCCGCAATTACCTGCAGCAGCCGCCAGCAGATATCCGCGACGATGCAGCTCAATCACTAATTCCATGCTCTTCGCGCCGACCACGACGATGCGTTGCCGCGTCGAGCAGTTCGCGATGGCCATCATCGGATCGATGATCCTGTCGCTGACCCCTGAGTTCGACATCATTTCACCAGTTCGCTACGCCGCGCGAGCTTGCGCAACGGAGCGGATATGGTGCCGGAGGCTGTATGATTTCGAGATTGGCGCGATCGCGGTTGCATAGGATCGGCATAGGACCGGCCTCGGCCGCGCGCTGCCGGAAACTTACGCCGCGCTTATAAACAGACGATGCACTCCCCATCGCATTCAAATGCCGTCAGCGCCATTCTTCCGGCCCGCGCGTGC
This sequence comes from Bradyrhizobium sp. S3.7.6, assembly GCF_054061875.1. Lineage (NCBI taxonomy): Bacteria > Pseudomonadati > Pseudomonadota > Alphaproteobacteria > Hyphomicrobiales > Nitrobacteraceae > Bradyrhizobium > Bradyrhizobium sp. S3.7.6. Next base: position 4,352,750 of record NZ_JBSSEQ010000001.1, read on the forward strand.
TATCGCGCCTTGCCTGGAGACAAAAAATGTCCGCTTACCGTGCATTGATCGTGGGACTACACGATCGTCCTATCAGAATGATTCACATGGATTGCATCGATGATGAAGCCGCGATCAGCTCCGCGGAGAGGCTCGTCGACGGTCGCGACGTGGAGCTCTGGCAGATGGATCGGCCTGTGGCCAGATTCGATTGCCGGTCCGGGACGATGCGCAGGAAGTAGGCCGGGATATCGCCGAGTGGGCGAGCCTCGCGCCTTGGGATGACGGAGCTAGTCGCGTCGTCATTGCGAACGTAGCGAAGCAATCCGGACTGTCACCGTGAAAAGATCCTGGAGTGCTCGCTGCGCTCGCAGTGACGGTGTGGAGAAAACGCGTGCCGCCCTTCGCTCGCGCGCAGCAGATGCCTCAATAGCCGCGCTTCCGCGTCTCCGCACCATCCATCTCCTCCGGCGCCATCGCCGCCCATGCGCTCGATGCGAACTGCCTTCGCCAGGTGACGATCACCACCGCCGCCGTGGTCACGAACAGCACCCAGGGGCTGACGAACCAGCCGAGATAGCCGAGTGCGAAGAAGAAGGCGCGCTGGCCGCGGTTGAAGTGGCGGCCGGCGGATTCGAACAGGCGCGAGGTGCGGATGACGTGGGCCTCGGCCTCGGGCGTGTCGCGCCGGTCAGCCGGCGGCATGCCGCCAAACAGGATCGCGACATAGTTGAACAGGCGATAGGCCCAGGCGAATTTGAAGAAGGCGTAGACGCAGATCAGCACGAGGCCGACGCATTTCAGCTCCCACATTGCGGGCGAGGTGCTGAGGTCGATCGGCAGCTTGCTCAGGATCGTGATGGCGTCGTTGGTGGCATGCAGCAATGCCAGTGCGCCGCCGAGCGCGAACAGGCTGGTGGAAGCGAAGAAGGCGGTGCCATTCTGGAGCGAGGCCATGATCTGCATGTCGACCATACGGGTGTCGCGGTCGAGCAGGCGGCGGACCCAGACCTCGCGATAGCGGTTCATGCGCGCCGACAGGCTGTCGCGGCCATAGGCCGAGTGCTCCAGCGTCAGGGCATAGACCAGCCATTCGATGATGAAGAAGCCGACGGCCGTGATGTCGACCCAATGCCTGCCCATGTCTCACTCCTCACGAAGATCGCAACGATTGCCACGCGCGGCCGGGTGCGGCAACGATTGATTGGCAGCAGGCGATGGCGCTAAAAGCAGCCGCATCCAAAGGACCTAGGGAAGGACCAGCGACATGGCAGCGCTCAAGCTCGCGATCGGAAACAAGAACTACTCGTCATGGTCGATGCGGCCATGGCTCGCACTGCGCGCCAATGACATCCCGTTCGTCGAGACCGTCATTCCGCTCTACACGGATAATCCCGCGGACAAGGATCGGATCCTGTCCTTCAGCCGCGCCGGCAAGGTGCCGGTGCTGGTCGACGGCGACATCACGGTGTGGGATTCGCTCAGCATCATCGAGTACATCGCCGAGCGCTATCCGGACGTGAAGCTGTGGCCCGACGATGTCGCCGCCCGCGCACACGCCCGTTCGGTGTGCGCCGAGATGCATTCCGGCTTCATGGCCTTGCGCAACGAATGCGGCATGAACCTGCACCGCCCCGTGGGCGCCGTGACGCTGTCGGCGGACGCCAGGGCCAACATCGCGCGCGTGCAGGAGATCTGGCGGGAGTGCCGGGCGCGCTACGGTGCCAAGGGACCGTTCCTGTTCGGCCGCTTCGGTGCGGCGGATGCGATGTACGCCCCGGTCGTGCACCGTTTCCGCACCTACGCGATCGAGGTCACGCCGGAGACCAGAGCCTACATGGACACGATGATGGCGCTGCCGGCGTTCCAGGAATGGACCCGTGACGGGATCGCCGAAACGCTCGTCATCGAGAAATTCGAGAACGTCTAACCCGCGAATGTGATCGGGCGCCGCTTGACGATGTGCAGGCTGGCGGCGCTCAATCGCGGCGGAAGGACCGCTTGGGAGAGGGCAGGGGCATGGGAATTCTGGACTCGCTGGAAAACAATCCGGCGCTTCGCAGCGCGCTCGGCCAGCTCGGCGCCGCGGTCCTGCCGGCGGTGTTGAACGAGGTGCTCGGCAGCAACAATCAGGGCGGCCTCAGCGCAATCGTCGCGAAGCTCCAGCAGTCCGGCTTCGGTGACCAGGTCAAATCCTGGCTCGGCAACGGCCAGAACCTGCCGATCTCGGCCGACCAGCTCCGCGCGGTGCTCGGCAGCGACACGGTTCGGCAGCTTGCGGCGCGCTACAACATCCCGGTCGATCAGCTCGGCCAGATTCTGGCCCAGGAACTGCCCAAGGCCGTGGACCAGGCAAGCCCGGAGGGGCATCTGCCCCACACCGCCTGAGGGAGCCGGTTCCAGCGGTATCCTCCACTCACCGGTTCCCGCACTATCGTCCTGAAAATACTGCCGGATCGGCCTATTTGCCATGCCTGTATACCGCTGGCCAAAACGCCGCATTGCGTGCTATATGTCACGCCGGGTTTTCAGCCGGTCCGACGCAGTGGGACCCTGGGCACGGCCGGCGCTGTTTGAGTCATGGAGATGGGCGTTGAAGCATAAATTCCCCGTGGGAACGCGCGTACTGTTCACTGCCAGCAACGTCGCGCGCCCGGCTGCGAGTGGCTCATACGAGATCATCCGCCTGCTGCCGACGGATGGCGACGACTGCCAGTACCGCATCAAGAGTTCGACTGAAGCGTTCGAGCGCGTCGCCAAGGAAAGCCAGCTCGCCCAATCCTGACGGATGACGGTGCCGCGCGTTGACATCGCGAAGGAATTTGCTTCGCTCGCCGTCAAAAGGCCCCCTTCGCCTCGACATGGTGAACCGGGGGCAGTTGCCGACTCGCGGGGGCTCGCTTTGACCATTCGCTCTTTGCTCGCGTGAGGGACGTCGCGCATGAACTGGGCATGGGCCACTTCGTTCGACCAAATCTCGCGCCCACAGGCCTTTCCGATGTGGATGATCCTGGTAGCCGCCGGCCTCCTCGGCCTGATTCTCCTGATTACGCTGGTGCGCGCCGAAAGGTCGGTTGCCAACGGCGCGCTGACCGTCATCACGCTGCTTTCCATTGCCATCGCCGTGGCTGCCACCGTGCGCGTCTATGGTCCGGCGGAGGAGGCGCCGCCCGGCGAGGCGCGCGCGCAGAGCGCGGTCATCGCCAGCCTGCCGGCGCTGTCCTGTCTCGACGATCTCGCCGGCAATGCCGTGGCGATTGGTTGCGAGAAGGCGCTGTTCGGCTCGCCTGACGCGGCGGCTGCGGCGGTCTCCTACACCGCCGCACGGATCGACCGGCTCACCGCGCTCGGCGATGCCGCGACCGCCGAGAAGAGCCTGACGCTGGACGTGAAGGTGCTGCGCAAGGCGCTCGAGCGCGATCGCTACGGCTTCGTCGCGCAGGTGCTGGTTGCGCGCGACGGCTGCACGCAGTTCGACTGCCCCGCCTTCCGCTCGCTGACCGATCAGCAGCGGGTCGCCGCCAACATGGATTCCCATCTCTACGACACGCTGGTCGCACGCTATGCGCCGGGCTGGAACGCGCCCGCAACGGCCCCGGCGATGCCGGCCACCGCGGCGCTTGCCGGGATGCCGCCATCGATGCCGACGGGCAGGCCGACCAATGCGGAGTTCCCGAGCGCGTCTTCGACGCCGCCGGTGAGCATCATGAATCCGGAGCCGCCCACGGCGGCGGTGCGACAGGCGGCGCCTGCCGGAGGCGCAGCCTCGGCGCCGCGCGCGTCCGCTCCGACCTCGGCGCAGGCTGCTGCTCCTGCGGCGCCGGCTGCGAAGAAGCCGCCGGCGCCGAAGGCCGCGCGTGCGCCGGCCGCAGCACCGGTTCCGCTCGCCCCGCCGGCCCCCCCAGCCGCGGCTCCTGCGGCTGCGGATAACGAATAGTTCGGCATTCCAAATGCGTGGCGGCCCGGCTAATGCTGGGGCCATGCCGCTACATCTGATCAAGCTCGCCGTCGGCTGCGACTCCGTCAAGGAATTGAAGGGGTGGGTCGCCGAACGGATGCAGACCGCCAAGAAGAAGGGTCTGCCGCAACATCACATCCACATCACCCGCATGGTGCCCAAGCGCGACGCCGAGATCCTGGCGGGCGGATCGCTCTACTGGGTGATCAAGGGCGAGATCGCCGCGCGTGAAAAGATCATCGGCATCGAGCCGTTCCGCGACAAGGACGGCATCGGCCGTTGCCGGATCGTGATGCAGCCGAAGGTGATCTCGGTATCGCCGCGGCCGATGCGGCCGTTCCAGGGCTGGCGCTACCTCAGCGACGATTCCGTGCCGCCCGATCTCGGCAAGTCGGCCGCCGGCTCGATCGCGGCGATGCCGGAGCCGATGCGACGCGAGCTGCGCGATCTCGGACTGCTCTGACGCGGCCGCTCATGGCGGCGTGACGATGTGCAGCCGCGCCCAGTCGGAGGACGGCATCACGACCGGACGTCCGCCTTCGCCGATGGCGTCGATGATGTCGACCAGCTCGGGCTCGACGCCCATCTCGTGCAGGTACTTGCGATACTGCTCGCCAAAGATCGCCGTCAGGCTCTCGCGCTGTTCGGGCGCCACGTTGGGCGCGCGGCGATTGCGGATGGAGCGGCCGGCCAGCACCACCGTCGCACCTTGCGGGAGGCTGCGATGCACCCCGCCGGCGAGCATGAGGACGCACGCGAAATCGCACGCCGGATCCGGCAAGGATACCTTGGCGTCGAGCGGCCCGCCCGGGCGCTTCAGCGCAAAACAATCCGCCTCCGGTTTGCCGGCGCAGGCCTCGACCTCGGTCGCGCCGGCGGTGGCATCCAGGCCGCGGTCGCGCAGGATGCGGCCCATGCTGACCGCAACATTGAGGTTGGAGCCGCCCCGGCTATGGATGACGAGCGGCAGCTTGTGTCCCGCCTGGCGATCGAGAATTGCGATCAGCCGCTTGTAGCTGTCCCATTGCACCGTGCCCTCGGCGGCGATCCAGTCGGAGCAGCCCGGTCCGCAGGCCCCGGCGGCGCCATGGGCGACGTAGAAGATCATCGCATCCGGCGGCGACCCGTAGAGGCCGATCGGCGGGCGCTGTTGTGCCTGGGCGGCAGTCGCGGCGACAAGCGCCAGCACGCCGTTCACGATCATCGTGCGGATGAATGACATGCCCCTGCCGGTCGGCTCGTTTCCTCGCCCCGATCATCCATCCGGGCGAGGCAACGCGCAAGATCGACCCTGGCGGTTACACCGCGATATTGTCGATCAGCCGGGTCGTGCCGAGCTTGGCCGCCACCAGGATCCGCAACGGGCCGTCCTTGCGCGAGGTGACCTGCGCCAGCGTCTCGGCATGGCGCGCCTCGAAATAGTCGAGCGCAAAGCCGGCCGCCGTGATCATCCCGGCGCCGCGCGCCATCGCGGATGCGATCGCTTCGCCGGCGCGGATGCGCCCGGCGCTGTCCTTCATGGCGCGGTACAACGTGGTCGCGGTCTGCCGCTCCTCCGGCGAGAGATAGACGTTGCGCGAAGACATCGCGAGCCCGTCGCGCTCGCGCACGGTGCGGGAGCCGGTCACCTTGACGCCGAGGTCGAGGTCGCGCGCCATCTGCGTCACCACCCGCAGTTGCTGAAAGTCCTTCTCGCCGAAGATTGCGACATCCGGCCGGCATTGCGTGAACAGCTTGCCGACGACGGTGGCGACGCCGCCGAAGAAGTGCGGCCTGAAGCGGTCCTCGAGGCCGGCCAGCGCCGGCCCCTCCGGCACGATGCGGGTCGCAAAGCCGTCCGGATACATCGCCTCGGCGCCGGGGTGCCAGACGATGTCGACGTCCTCGGCGGCGAGCTTGGCGAGATCGGACTTCCAGGTGCGCGGATAGGCACCAAAGTCCTCGGTCGGCGCGAACTGGGTCGGGTTGACGAAGATCGACACCACGACGCGACTCGCGCGCCGCCTGGCGAGGCGCACCAGCGACACATGTCCGTCATGGAGCGCCCCCATGGTCGGGACCAGCGCGATCGTGGCCTTTCGCTTGCGAAGATTGTCGACGGCGCGTCGCAAGGCGGGGACCGTGCGGGCGATCAAGGGGCTTCGTGACATCAGGACTCGACGGGGTTGGGAATGGGAAGCGGGCGCGTCCCGGCGCCCGGCCGGCTAACCTTAACAAGCGCCGATCGTGGACGCCATGCATTCGGATGCGGCACAGCATCCCGCGCGAGGCCGCGCACGATGTCGCGACATGGCTGAATCACAAGCGAGAGATGGTGCCGTGATTCATTTCGAACACGGCGCGCTGCGATTTGCATTTACTGTCACGCATTTCACTTGACCGCAGACGCGGCCAACTCGAAGATATTCATCAGGGGTGTTGAGGATCGCTATGCTTGTGCAGGCTAGCCAAGGCCAATCCGGCTCGGCGCATGTCGTCGTGCTCGGCAACGAAAAAGGCGGCTCCGGCAAGTCGACCACCGCCCTGCACATCGCGGTCGCGCTGCTGAAGGCCGGCCAGCGCGTCGCCACCATCGACCTCGACTGCCGTCAGCAGAGCTTTACCCGCTACATCGGCAACCGTTCCGCCTGGGCGCGCCGCACCGGCCTCGGCCTCGAGCTGCCGGTGCATCGCTGCATCAAGCTCGGCGAGACCATGCAGATCGCCGAGAACGAGAATTCCGAGTTCCAGCAGTTCATGGAGGCGGTCTCGGCGGTCGAGAGCAATTTCGACTTCATCGTCATCGATACGCCGGGCACCGACAGCTATCTGATGCGCTTGGCGCACTCGATGGCCGACACGCTGGTCACGCCGATCAACGACAGCTTCCTCGATTTCGACGTGCTCGGCACCGTCGATCCCGCCAACTACGCAGTGACGGGCGAGAGCCACTATGCCGAGATGGTGCGGGATGTGAGGCGCAAGCGGCGCCAGCTCGACGGCTCCAGCACCGATTGGATCGTCGTGCGCAACCGCCTGTCGATGCTCGGCTCCCGCAACAAGCAGCTCGTCGCCGAGGGCCTCAAGGATTTGTCGCTACGGCTCGGCTTCCGCTACGTCGACGGCTTTGCCGAGCGCGTCGTCTATCGCGAATTTTTTCCGCGCGGCCTGACCGCGCTCGATGAGATCGACGAGGCCACGCTCGGCATGCGGCCCAACCTTGGCCATCTCACCGCGCGGGAAGAGGTGACGGGTCTGCTCCGCCAGCTCAAGCTGCCGCTCGACGAACGCGGCCGCCGCCGTGCGGCAAATCGCGCCGAGTGGTTCAGCCAGGTCGACAAGCCGCTCGAAGTCCACGACATCCTCGGCGCCTGAGGCGGCGGTATATCGCTACTTCCAGCCGATTGAAGCTGCCGGTTCCCGCCGGAACTGAGTGCGGGCTTGGCCGTTTCACCCTGTGTTTACCGTGAAATTGAAGCCAATCGAGACCGGTTGCGTCGGATGGTAGCCTGCCACCTGACGTAGCCGCCTGAGAATGGGATGCCCAAGAAACGCGTGCGCCGCACAATGAAAGGGCTGAAGTTCACAATATTTAAGCTTCCTGTCACGCGGCTGTGACATATATTAGGGAATAGGCGACCAGGGGCCGAAGAGCCCCGGAAGAACACGATTTTCAACAGGGATTCAGGCCGCAAGAGCCTGAGGCTGAGGACGAAAATGAAGCGTGGAATTGCCGTTCTGGTTTCGGTTAGTGCCCTCTTCGGCGTCGCCTATGTCACGGCGAGCAAGTGGGCGATCAGGCACGAGACCGTCACCTTCTACGACGCCTCGCGCGACAACCGTCCCGTGCCTGTCGATATCGCGGTTCGCCGCGACAAGGAAATGCAGGCCAATGCCGGCATGATCACGCTGCCGGTTGCCGTGATCAATCACGGCAACACCGTCAAGAATACCGAGTACGGCTTCCTCGCCAACATCTTCGCGGCGCGCGGCTATATGGTCGTAAGCCCGCAGCATGATTTGCCGACCGATCCTCCCATGGTGACGAAGCCCGGTGAGCTCTATGTCGGCCGGCTGCCGCAGATCCTGCGCGGCGTTGCCAACATCCATCTCGCCATGCAGGAGATGAAGAAGGTTCAGCCCAACGCCGATTACGACAGGGTGACGATGGTCGGCCACTCCATGGGCGGCGACATCACGATGTATTTCGCCAAGCAGTATCCCGATGAGGTCAAGAAGGTCGTCACGCTCGACAATCTGCGCGTGCCCTTCGTCACTGCCGGCAAGTTCAAGATCCTGTCGTTCCGTTCGCAGGATCCGCAGTTCAAGACCGACGCGGGTGTCATCCCAACCGATGAGGAATGCGAGAAGGCCGGCATCCAGGTCGTGAAGACCGAATTCCAGCACAACGACATGCGCGACACCGGTCCGGATGCAGCGAAGAACTCGATCCAGAGCATGCTCGACAAGTTCCTGAGCGACGGCGACAGCGCCGTGGCGCCCGTCGATACGCGCTCGGCCCCGCCCAATATCCTGGAGCCCGGTCCGGTTGCTCTGATGGCGCCTGCCAAGAGCTGACACCGACACCAGCTGACACCGACCCGCTCCGATCGTCAGCACGACCTGCAAAGCCTCCGCCGGCATCCGCCAGCGGAGGCTTTGCACATTGACCGGGCCGCAGGCGCTATCCACATTAGCCGCTCACGCAAGAAGCGAGCAGGGATGCCCGGCGAACCCGTCAAACCGCGTGGCCGTGATGCCGTCTCGAGCCAAACCGGCGGCACGCTGCCTCAAGCCAGCACCGCGGAGGACATCGCCGCGTTCGTCGCCAAGGCGCGTGCGCTGTCGCCGCATGCCCCCGGCGCGAAGGGGCGGCTGATTTTCGCGCTGGATGCGACTATGAGCCGGCAGCCGACCTGGGACATGGCCTGCGCGCTCCAGGCGGACATGTTCCGCGAGGCCGCAGCGATCGGCAGCCTCGACATCCGGCTCGTCTACTATCGCGGCTTGAACGAGTGTCGCGCCACGGGCTGGATCTCCGACAGCGCGAAGCTCGCGACGCTGATGAGCAAGATCGACTGTCGCGGCGGCGACACCCAGATCGGCAAGGTGCTGAGCGACGTGCGGCGCGAGGCGGTCGCCTCGGGCGTGCGTGCCGTCGTCTTCGTCGGCGATGCCATGGAGGAGAAGGTCGACGAGCTCTGCGCCAAGGCCGGCGAGCTCGGCATGCTCAAGGTCCCCGTGTTCGTGTTTCAGGAAGGCGCCGACGCCGTGGCCGAGCAGGCCTTTCGCGAGATCGCGCGGCTGACCGGCGGGGCCTGGTGCCGGTTCGATCCCGGCGCGGCGGCGCAGCTTCGCGAGCTGTTGCGCGCGGCCGCGGCCTATGCCGCCGGCGGCCGCGAGGCGCTGTTGAAACTTGCCAAGAGTGCGAGCGGTGCGGCCAAGCTGATCGGGCAGATGAAGTAGCGGCCCGCGTCGGAGACGGACGCCATGCATTTTGCCGTGAGGGCGACTATATTCCGGCCATGACCCTGATCGCCGGCGCCATCGCCGTTATCACGCTTTATCTGCTGCTCCAGATGTTCCGCTCCGCCAATCCGGCGGTGCTGGCGCGCACCATCAAGTTCGGTGGCGGCGTGGTGGCGCTCGCGGTCGCAGCGTTCACTGGCCTGCGGGGCGAGCTGGCGGTGGCGATCCCGCTCGGGATTTTCGGCGCCGGGCTCCTGGGCTGGACGCCGCTGGCGAATGCCGGCTTCGGCAATATCGGCGGGCTGTTCGGCGGTGGCGCAACGCGCCCGGCCGGACAGGCCTCGCGCGTACGCTCGCAATTCCTGGACATGCGGCTCGACCACGATTCGGGTCAGCTCGCCGGCCAGATCGTCGCCGGTCCTCACGCCGGGCGCGATCTCCAGGAGTTCGATCTCGCTGGCCTGCTGGCGATGGCTCCGGCGTTCGACGCCGAGAGCGTGGCCCTACTTGAAAGCTATCTGGACCGCCGGTTTCCCGCCTGGCGTCAGAACGCGCAGGGCGATGCGGCAGGGCGGCAGCGCCGCACGGCGCCGAGCGGCAAAATGACGGCGGAGGAAGCCTATCAGATCCTTGGCCTGCAGCCGGGCGCGGGGCGCGACGACATCAGCCGGGCGCACAAGTCCCTGATGAAGAAACTCCATCCCGACCAGGGGGGCTCGACGTATCTCGCTGCCCGTGTGAACGAGGCCAAGGATACTCTGCTTCGCACGCATAACGGCTAACTCCGGCACTACGCTACAAACGCCCGTACCGCGTAAGCTCCGCTTGCTCTGTCTGCCGTCGCCCCGATGCCCGCCTTTGTCGGCGTGGTCGATCCCTTGAGTAAAGTTTTAACCGTAAATCCTTGACGAGAGGTTGTCGCGGAACTGGCATCGCCGCATCCCCCAAAACAAAAATGCCCGCGCAAGGCGCGGGCATTTTGATTGGAGCGGTACGACAGATCAGTTGCGGACGGTGATGCAGGAGATGTCGGCGCGCTTCAGGGCGCGGCAGACGGCTTCGGCCTGGTCCCGCTCGAGCCCGGCGAAACGGGCCCGGTAAAGCTTGCGATTGTCCTTGGCGAGGACCGGCTCGGTGAACGGGTCGGCCTTGCTGAGCAGGCCGCGGGCGGAGCTGCGGGCGGCGTCGATGCGCTGCTGGGCTTCGTTCTCGCTCTCGAGTGCGCCGACCTGGACGATCCAGCCGCTATGGGTGACGACCGGCTTGGTGGTGGCGCTCATCTGGATCGGCTGCGGCACAGGATCGGCCGAAGCGAGCTTCGCAGCAGCCGGAGTGGGCGCCGCGGCCGTTGCGGCGGGCAGCACGCCGAGGATGCCATTGCCGGTGCCGAAGCCCGCCGGCTGACGGGGCATCTCGGTGCGGGCGAGCTCGGCCTTCGGCGCTTCGGGCTGGCTCGCCATCTCGGGCTTGTTGATGAGATCGGCGCGGGCGACGACGGCGCCGGAGGTCTCCGCGACGTCGGAGCGGGCCGCAATCGTGCTCGTGACCTGCGGTGTGACCTGAGCCGGCGCGGCGGAGGCGACCTTCACGGTGCCGGCCTTGACCTGAACCGTCTTCACCCGGACTGGCTTCATCGGCTCGGACGAGCCGGGGATGATGGAGAGCGGCTGGCTGGAGATCACGCCATTGGTGAGCGGCGCGGGCTCGATCCTGGATTCAGTTGGCCGAACCTCAGGCTTGCTGGTGTCAGGCCTGGCTTGAGCCGGCGGCATCGCGGCGGTCGCAGCCGCCAGCGCTGAGAGGCGCGAGGCGAGGCGCTGCGGGGCCGTTTCGGGGGCAGGGGCGGCCGCGGCCTGCTGGACCTGCGGAGCGGGGCGGGCCGGGGTCTCCGATGCATCGGCGACGTCGGTATTGGCATCTGCGCCGTTGCGCTCGGTGACGGCGACGACGGTGTGGGTGGTGGCGCCCTTCTCGAGGTTCTCCGCGAGCAGGTTGCGCATGGTGGCGTCGCGCGAGCCGCCGCTGCGGCCGCCGAGCACCACGCCGATCAGGTGGCGGTTGCCGCGACGCATCGAGGTCACGAGGTTGAAGCCGGAGGCGCGGGTGTAGCCGGTCTTGATGCCGTCCACGCCCTCGACGCTGCCGAGCAGGTGGTTATGGTTGCGGATCGACTGTCCGCGCCAATTGAACGTCGAGGTCGCGAAATAGCGATAGTAGCGCGGGAAGCGCTCCTGGATGGCGCGGCCGAGCGTGGCCTGGTCGCGCGCGGTCGTGACCTGCTCGTCGTTGGGAAGGCCGTTGGCGTTGCGGTAGACCGTCTTGGACATGCCGAGCGAGCGCGCCTTGCGCGTCATCATCTGGGCGAAGTCGTCCTCGTCGCCGCCGATCGCTTCCGCGATCACGACGGCCGCATCGTTGGCGGAGCGGGTGACGAGGCCCTTGATCGCGTCCTCGACGCGGATGGTCTGGCCGGCACGGAGGTTCAGCTTGGTCGGATCCTGATCGGCGGCGTGCTGCGAGACCGGCATCTCGGTGTCGAGCTTCATCCTGCCGGACTCGAGGCGCTCGAACAGCAGATAGAGCGTCATGATCTTGGTGAGCGAGGCGGGGTGGCGGATTCCGTCCGGGCTCGTTGCCTGGAGCACGGAGCCGGAATTGCCGTCGACGATGATCGATGCGAATTTCGGGCTGGAGCTGTCGGACACATCGCGCTGCACCCGGTGGTGAGCGTATTGGCGCCGGTGACGCCGTGCCTCGGCAGCATCGGTGAAGATGACTACGGCGGTGACCGTAAGAAGCCCGAAAACGCCAACCCGCGCCAAGCGCGAGGAAGACAAGTTTTTACGAAGCATGAAACCCCGTCCCCGTTTCTGACTTGATCACCGGCCCGTGAGGCGAAATTGTGCCCACTCGACCCGGGATCATTACCTGCTCAGGCTGTCTCTCCGCTGGTGTTCGCTGCGGGAAACGTTGGGCCTGAGCCGCTGTTCTGGCTAAGGTGATGTTCTCGAACGGCTTTTGACCGTTCGCGGAAGCTGAACACGTCCAGGGAATCAGGGTAGGGGTCCGCGGTTTCCAAAAGCTTAAGGAACCATTGCGGGAAACCCCGGGAATCTCAGCGATTTGCATCTAATTTTGTGCGCCGCACAAGATTCTTGACTTTTTTGTGCGTTGCACTATTTTTGGGCGGAGTCAGGGAGCCGGGGCTTCCGGACCAAAGCCAGGGAAAAAGGATTCCGAAATGTTCAAGGTTGAAGACTTTCAGAGCTACGGGAAAGAGCAGTTCGAGCAGTGCGTTGCTTCCGCGACCTCGATGCAGCATGGCCTCCAGGCGATCGCCAGCGCGTATGGCGACTACACCAAGAAGTCGTTTGAAGACACCAAGTCCTTCGTCGAGAAGCTTTCCGGCGTGAAGTCGCTGGACAAGGCCGTGGAAGCGCAGACCGACTTCGCCCGTTCCAGCTACGAGACCTTCGTTGCGGAATCGCAGAAGATCGCCGGCCTTTACAGCGACCTCGCCAAGCAGGCGTTCAAGCCGGTCGAGACCATCGTTTCGAAGTTCACCCCGGCTGCCAACTAACGTCCTCTGGAACTCCTGGAATCGAAAAGCCCGGCTGGTTCAGCCGGGTTTTTTTGTTGTCGCGACAGAGATCCGGTTCAGCGCGCCACGCGCAGCTTCGACAACGACGTACCGACGTCAACCCCACACGGTCTGGACAGAACGTGTCGATGCCGCTCGCGCAATGCTCGCCGCTTCGGCGTCATCGCGCAGCTTCTTCCGCCGCGTGTCGATCTGCGAGGCATTGCTGTACCACCAGCGATTCTGCGCATCGAGAGCGCCGGCGAGGAGCACGAGGCCACTGAGCTGATCGACCAGGTTCTTCGCGGCCGTCGGCATCGCCGACATCTTGCCGTCCTGGGCCATCGAGCCGGCGTTGTCGAGCAGCATGGCGACGCGCATGCGCACCAGGCGCCAAGCGATTGAACGGCAGCTCGATGGGACCGTAGAAAACCGGAGGTATCCCGCGAAATCGCCGCTGCCGCTTAACGGCCGGATTCCTGGTGAAGATGTTCTAAACGGTGCCGGCCGAAACTTTTGTCAAATCGGTCCGGATTGACTAACCTTGGTCAGGATCGCCGGACCGGGAATCGGGACTGCCTCGACCATTTTGGCCAGACCGTTGCACGCTTGCGGCGAGCCGGGGGCGGGCCCATATTCCCTACAATCGAGCCGGGCTTGACCGGACCGGTTGGAAGCGGTGATCCAACAAGGCGGCGCGCCCGTGCAAAGCTCCGAAGGGCGGGGCCGCGCGGCTGACCGTCACTCGCTTCCGTGGGGAATTTGAACGCCTGAGCCATGCCGCACCTGACTTTCAGACTAGACCTGTCCGCGCAAGCCGCTGCCCACGCTCCTCGTATGAGCAATGACGAGAACCGTTCGGGCGGACCGACGGGGCCGAATACGTCTGTCATCACCAAGGTCAAGCCGAAGACCAAACGGCCGAACCTGTATCGTGTGCTGATCCTGAACGACGACTACACGCCGATGGAATTCGTCGTCCATGTGCTGGAGAAGTTCTTCCAGAAGGACATCGAGGCCGCGACCAAGATCATGCTGCATGTCCATCATCACGGCATCGGCGAGTGCGGCGTATTCACCTACGAGATCGCCGAGACCAAGGTGACGCAGGTGATGGACTTCGCCCGCAAGCACCAGCATCCGCTGCAATGCGTGATGGAAAAGAAATAGCTGCGCGTTCACATCCAGAGTTATTTAGATCGGTTCTGGTCGCGCGGTATGTGACGGCAGCACATCCTGCTGCGTGATCCCGCGAAAATCAGCGGCGTCAATCCTGCCCAAATGGGTAGTTCTGCCCAAATCGGAACGGGTTTTGCATCGAGCATGCCGTGGGCGCGTAATGCCCATTTGAGTCGCGGAACCGGTCTTTCGCCGCGGTCTTGTATAACTATATGTGACAAAGGTTGTTGTTGCCTGACCGGGCGATGGCGATCATGATGGTGGGGGCCATAGAGGACGCGAATGCCGACTTTTTCCCAAAGCCTTGAACAATCCCTGCATCGTGCGCTGGCGATCGCAAACGAGCGTCATCACCAATACGCGACGCTCGAGCATCTCTTGCTCTCCCTGATCGACGACTCCGATGCAGCCGCCGTCATGCGCGCCTGTAGCGTCGATCTCGACAAGCTCCGCACGAGCCTCGTCAATTACCTTGAAACCGAATTCGAGAATCTGGTGACGGATGGCGCCGACGACGCCAAGCCGACCGCCGGTTTCCAGCGCGTGATCCAGCGCGCGGTGATCCATGTGCAGTCGTCCGGTCGCGAAGAGGTGACCGGCGCCAACGTGCTGATCGCGATCTTCGCCGAGCGCGAGAGCCATGCCGCGTACTTCCTGCAGGAGCAGGACATGACGCGCTATGACGCCGTCAACTACATCAGCCACGGCATCGCCAAGCGGCCGGGCGTCTCCGAGGCGCGGCCGGTGCGCGGCGTCGACGAAGAGACCGAGGCAAAGGGTACCGAGGACGCCAAGAAGAAGGGCGAAGCGCTCGAGACCTATTGCGTCAACCTCAACAAGAAGGCGCGCGACGGCAAGATCGATCCGGTGATCGGACGCAATTCCGAGATCAACCGAGCGATCCAGGTGCTGTGCCGCCGGCAGAAGAACAATCCGCTGTTCGTGGGCGAGGCCGGTGTCGGCAAGACCGCGATCGCGGAGGGCCTCGCCAAGCGCATCGTCGACAGCGAGGTGCCGGAGGTTCTTGCGGCTGCGACCGTGTTCTCGCTCGACATGGGCACGCTGCTCGCGGGCACGCGCTATCGTGGCGACTTCGAGGAGCGCCTGAAGCAGGTGCTGAAGGAGCTCGAAGCGCATCCCAACGCCATCCTGTTCATCGACGAGATCCACACCGTGATCGGTGCGGGCGCGACGTCGGGCGGGGCGATGGATGCGTCGAACCTGCTCAAGCCGGCGCTTGCCTCGGGCACGATCCGCTGCATGGGCTCGACCACCTACAAGGAATACCGCCAGCACTTCGAGAAGGACCGCGCGCTGGTGCGGCGCTTCCAGAAGATCGACATCAACGAGCCGACGGTCGAGGACGCGATCGCGATCCTCAAGGGCCTCAAGCCTTACTTCGAGGACTACCACCGGCTGAAGTACACCAACGAGGCGATCGAGGCTGCGGTGCAGCTCTCCTCGCGCTACATCCACGACCGCAAGCTGCCCGACAAGGCGATCGACGTGATCGACGAGTCCGGCGCGGCGCAGATGCTGGTGGCTGAGAACAAGCGCAAGAAGACCATCGGCATCAAGGAGATCGAGACCACGATCGCGTCGATGGCGCGGATCCCGCCGAAGAGCGTGTCGAAGGACGATGCCGAGGTGCTCAAGCATCTCGAGCAGACCCTGAAGCGCACCGTGTTCGGTCAGGACAAGGCGATCGAGTCGCTTGCCGCATCGATCAAGCTGGCGCGTGCCGGTTTGCGCGAGCCGGAGAAGCCGATCGGCTGCTATTTGTTCTCGGGTCCGACCGGCGTCGGCAAGACCGAGGTTGCAAAGCAGCTCGCGGCGTCGCTCGGCGTCGAGCTGTTGCGCTTCGACATGTCCGAATACATGGAGCGGCACACTGTGTCGCGTCTGATCGGCGCGCCTCCCGGCTATGTCGGCTTCGACCAGGGCGGTCTGCTCACTGACGGCGTCGATCAGCATCCGCATTGCGTGGTTCTGCTCGACGAAATCGAGAAGGCGCATCCCGACCTCTACAACGTGCTGCTCCAGATCATGGATCACGGCCGGCTCACCGACCACAACGGCAAGCAGGTCAACTTCCGCAACGTGATCCTGATCATGACCACGAACGCAGGTGCTTCGGATCTCGCCAAGCAGGCGTTCGGCTTCACCCGCTCGAAGCGGGAAGGCGACGACCACGAGGCGATCAACCGGCAGTTCGCGCCGGAATTCCGCAACCGTCTCGATGCCATCGTCTCGTTCGGCCATCTCAGCGTCGAGGTGATCGGCACGGTCGTGGAGAAGTTCGTGCTTCAGCTCGAGGCTCAGCTCGGCGATCGCGACGTCACCATCGAACTGTCCGAGCCCGCCAAGACCTGGCTGGTCCAGCATGGTTACGACGAGCAGATGGGCGCACGGCCCATGGCCCGCGTCATCCAGGAGCACATCAAGAAGCCGCTGGCTGACGAGGTGCTGTTCGGCAAGCTCAAGGGTGGCGGCCACGTCCGCGTCGTCCTGGTCAAGGACGAGGCCGACGAGACCAAGGACAAGATCGGGTTCGAGTTCCTCGACGGTCCGATCACGCCGAAGCAGGAGAAGCTGCCCGGCGCCCGCAAGCGTCCGCCGGGCAAGTCCAAGCCGGGCGGTGGTGGCTCCGGCGGTTCGAAGGGGCCGACCTCGAAGGGCCCGCTGGTCAAGGCTTGATTGCGAGCGATATGAATTGAAAAGGCCGGCTGAAAAGCCGGCCTTTTTGTTTGCGTGGCAGTTGCGAGGCGCTAGGTGCCGGTGTCAGGCGCAGGCGCCGCCGGCGGCCGCGGCTTCTTCGGCGCGGGTGGCCGTGCGCGAGCGGGAGCTGACGGCTGCATGGTCACGATGACAGGGTTGGGCTTGTGATCGGTTGCCGCCGCGGTGGCAGCATCGACGCCCATGCCGACGACACCGCCGAGCAAAAGATTTCCGGCGAAGCCGGCGGCCCCGGAGGTCGGTATGTCCCGGCTGAGCGGCACGATCTGCGGTTCATAGCCTTCCTTCTGGAAGGTGATCGAAATGTCGGCGTTCCGCTTGACGACCACGGAGCACGGCGTCGTGCAGGTGGTCGGAACTTCCATTCCGCTGACGACGGCTTCCACGCCCGACGGTGTCGATGAGATGCTGATGTTTTCGGTCGTGCCTCGCGTGACAGACGCGCAGCCGCCCAGCATGACGCTGAGCGCCACAATTCCAAATGAACGCATGAAATGCCCCTTATTCCCCGCGTCAATGAAGCGCAACCGGGAGGGCAATACGTCATTGGTCCAGATAGTTAAGCCACGCACAAGTTGCGCGCGAGAGCAGCAGAACCTGGACGTGAGCTATTCGCCGCGCAGGCGCTGGTCGTCCTGTACCCGGACGTGCTCGGCGCCGCGCGCGCCCGCGGGCGACAGCCGCAGCATGCTCAGCACTGCACCGCACAGCGCAAATCCGACGCCGACAAGGAGCGCGATCCTGGTTCCCTCGGTCGGATAGCGGCCGAGCAGCAGCGCCACCAGCGCCGCGCCGGTGGTCTGGCCGAGCAGGCGCGCCGTGCCCAGCATGCCGCTGGCGCCGCCGGCGCGCTCGCGCGGGGCGGCCGCGATCATGGTGCGGTTGTTGGGGGTCTGGAACAGGCCGAAGCCGGCCCCCGCCAGCGCCATCCGCCAGATCACGTCGAGCGGTGTCGGGCTTACAGGCAGGAAGGCGAGTGCGCCGAGGCCACAGGCAAACAGCGTGAGCCCGATGCCGCCGAGCAGGCCGGCCGGATAATGCTCGACCAGGCGGCCGGCGAGCGGGGCTGCGAGCGCCACCGCGATCGGCCAGGGCGTGATCAGAAGTCCCATATGCACGGCGGAATAGCCGAAGCGGCTCTGGAGGTAGAAGGGGATCGCGACGAAGGCCAGCATCTGTCCGCAGAACGAGGCGATCGAGGTCGCAATCGACAGCGCGAACACCGGGATGCGCAACAGGTCGACCGGCAGCAGCGGCGAGGTCATGTGGGTTTCGCGGTAGATCAGCAGCGCGCCTGCGACGATTGCGATGGCGAATTGAACGAGACAGGTGATGGCGGCTTCGCCATGACCGACGCTGTCGACGGCCGCGATGCCGACGCCGAAGGTGATCGCGGATAGTCCTGCGCTCTGCCAGTCGAAGGAACGGCTGGCGGGTTTTGTGTGCGGCAGGCTGCGCAGGCCGAGCACCAGCGTCACCGCACCCAGCGGGACGTTGATGGCGAACAGCCAGGGCCAGGTTCCGACCGCCAGGATGCCCGCGGCGAGCGTCGGGCCGACCGCGGCCGAGAAGGCGACGACGAGCGCGTTGATCCCGATGCCGCGACCGAGCTGGCTGCGCGGGTAGGTGAAGCGCACCAATGCCGCGTTGACGCTCATGATGCCGGCCGCACCAAAACCCTGGATGATGCGCGCGATCGTCAGCAGCGGTAGCGTATGCGCCAGCGCGCAGAAGGCAGATGCGAGCGTGAACAGTACGAGCCCGGCCAGATAGACGCGGCGATAGCCGACGATCTCGCCGAGCGACGCCAGTGGAAGCAGCGAGATCGTGATCGCGAGCTGGTAGCCATTGACGATCCAGATCGAGAAGGCCGGGCTCGCATCGAGGTCGGCCGCGATTGTCGGCAGCGCCACGTTGGCGATGGCGCTGTCGACGACCGCCATGATGATGCCGAGTGCAATCGTCAGCACCGCCTGGTTGCGCAGCGGCTGCGGCAGGCCGTCGGCATGCTCGATCGGGGCAGACGACATGATGGAGGCGAGCCTGATTGGAGCCTTGATTCATCCCCGAATTAGGAAGTTGCAGGATGGATCGCAACCCGGCAGGACCCGGACGGTTCCTGTGCCGGAAGCAGGCCTTCCGGCACAGGAAAACGCGTCGGGACCGCTTTCGCGAGGGCTCGGGGAGCCGAGCGGTCGGGCAGTTGGCCGTCTCTACACCGCCGGCGGATTGCGGTCGGTGAAGGTGGTGCGCTGGTGCCAGTAGGGATAGGGCAAGGTCACCTTGCTCGCGGCATCCAGCTTTGCGATCTGGTCCTGGGTCAATGTCCAGCCGACCGCGCCGAGATTTTCGCGCAGCTGCGTCTCGTTGCGCGCGCCGATGATCAGCGTCGAGACCGTCGGACGCTGGAGCAGCCAGTTCAGCGCAATCTGCGAGACGCTCTTGCCCGTCTCCTTGGCGACCTCGTCGATCGCCTCGACGACGCGATAGACGTGCTCATCGGGCACGGGCGGGCCGAAATCGGCGGTCTTGGGCAGGCGACTGACCTCGGGCTTCGGTTGACCCCGTCGGATTTTTCCGGTGAGGCGCCCCCAGCCAAGCGGTGACCAGACCACTGCGCCCAACCCCTGGTCCACGCCGAGCGGCATCAGCTCCCATTCGTAGTCGCGCCCGATCAGGGAATAGTAGGTCTGGTTGGCGACGTAGCGTGGGAAGCCATGCTTGTCGGCAACCGAGAGCGACTTCATCAGGTGCCAGCCCGAAAAGTTGGAGACGCCGACGTAGCGGATCTTGCCGGCGCGCACGAGCACGTCGAGAGTCGCAAGCACCTCTTCAGGCGGGGTGAACGCGTCGAAGCCGTGAAGCTGGAACAGGTCGATGTAATCGGTGCCGAGCCGGCTCAGCGAACCGTCGATTGCCGCGAGCAGATGCTGCCGCGACGAGCCGATGTCGTTGGGCCCATCGCCGAAGCGGAAGGTGGCCTTGGTCGAGATCAGAACCTTGTCGCGGCGGCCCTTGATGGCCTCGCCGAGGACGCGCTCGGATTCGCCGAGCGAATAGACGTTGGCGGTGTCGAACATCGACACCCCGGCATCGAGGCAGATATCAAGAAGGCGCCGCGCCTCGGCCGCGTCCGTCGTACCCCATGCAGCAAGGCGGCCGACGCCGCCGAAGGTGCCCGTTCCCAGGCTCAAAGCGGGCACCATGAGGCCGGATCGGCCCAAGCGTCGGTATTCCATGATATGCTCCTCGGCTGGCCGCTGGTTGACCGGTGCGGCCTTTGGGCGATGGTAATGCAAGCGCGGGCCGCGTCCTATCACGCGCTCACATACCGGCCTTGCTCGGGAATGGCCTAGTCGTGCAGGCGCATGTCATCGAATGCTGCATCGGCAACGCGCGCGCCGGGCGACTTCACCGATGACTGAACCTCGACCCTGGTTGCGGGCGAGGGGAAGCAGGCGGCTTCGCCGTCACGCGCCTGCCGCGGCAGCAGCGTCAGCCCCCACCCCACCAGGACCAGCACCGCGAGCCTGATCGCGATCACACCCAGCAACAGCTCCGATCCGCTTATGGTGGCGTGAGTCCTCATGCACGCGAGCCTGATGCGCACAGCCGGACAAGGCAATCTGGAATTGACGAGCCTTGCCTTCGCCTGCAGCGAAGGCTCGAGGTGATAGCTGGCTGGATGTCAGTGCCGCAACTGGCTCTGCCTGAAGTCGCGCGGCGACATTCCGAAATGCTCGCGGAAAACGCGGCCGAAATGCGAGAGATCGTTGAAGCCCCAGGCGAAGGCGATCTCGCTGACGTGGCGATGGGCCAGCACGGGCGAAGCGAGGTCTCGCCGGCATTGGGCGAGACGCTCGGCAAGCACATGGCGCTGGAACGAGGTATCCTCGTCGGCGAGGAGATCGTTCACATAGCGCGGCGAGATGCCGAGTGCAGCAGCGGCCTCCGACAGCGAGAGGTCGGGATCCGCCAAATGAGCGCGGATATGGGCCTTCAAGCGATAGAGCAGGGCGGAGCGGTGGGTGGAGGACGGCAGCGATGTCTTGCCGAGCCGTTCGCTCAGCGCCATCGCGAGCAGATCGACGGCCTGCTCCGACAACGACGCAGCGTTGTCCGGGGCAAGTCGGTCCGCGCTCTGGCAAAGCCTGAAGATGAAATCATAGGCGAGCCGTTCGAGCGGCACATCGGCGCCGAACGACATCGCGGTGAGTGTCTCGGTGGCGCCGAGCCGGCGCTGCAACATCTCGCGCGGCAGCTTGAAGATGGTCTGCGTGAAGGCGTGGTTGAACTTCAGCTCATAGGGACGCGTCGTGTCGTAGAGCGCGAACTCGCCGGGATGGATCACGGTCTCGCGGCCGTCCTGCACCACGCCTCCGTCGCCGCGATTGCCGAGCGCAACCAGGACAAAATCCTGATCCGAACGCGCGATGCGGGACGGCGTCCGGAACACGTGCTGGCGGTCGGAGCAGACCTCGGAGCACACGGCCTTGCCGAGCGGGGCCTGCGTGACCGAGCCGCGAAAGGCGCTGCCGAGGTCGGACTTGCAGTCGAGCCCGACGAAGACGTCGCAGACAATGTCCTGCCACAGCGCCAGCCGCCGGTAGCCGGGGCTGCCGTTTGTCGTGAACTGGATTGGCATCGGCAAGCCTCCCTGTCACATCCAGCAAAACCGCATGTAGGCGCAGATCCAGCCAGGCCGAAGGCAAGTCCCGTACCCGTCGGCGATCCCGGCCAGTCGAGTTTTTGTTCCACTGCGGTCGAGCGCCCGGCCGGGTGGCTTGGCCAAATAGACTGCATCGGACGTGGCTTCCGATCAACCGGCAATGGAGGCGGGAATGGGCATCGAACATCCGAAATACAAGGTCGCGGTGGTGCAGGCGGCGCCGGCCTGGCTGGATCTCGACGCGTCGATCGACAAGTCGATCGCGCTGATCAGGGACGCCGCCGAGAAGGGCGCCAAGCTGATCGCCTTTCCCGAGGCCTTCATCCCCGGCTACCCCTGGCATATCTGGATGGACTCGCCGGCCTGGGCGATCGGCCGCGGCTTCGTGCAGCGCTACTTCGACAACTCGCTGTCCTATGACAGTCCGCAGGCCGAGCGGCTGCGCGACGCCGTACGCAAGGCAAAGCTCACCGCCGTGCTCGGCCTGTCCGAGCGTGACGGCGGCAGTCTCTATCTGGCGCAATGGCTGATCGGGCCGGACGGCGAGACCATCGCAAAGCGCCGCAAGCTGCGGCCGACCCATGCCGAGCGCACGGTCTATGGCGAGGGTGACGGCAGCGATCTTGCCGTCCACGCAAGAGCCGACATTGGCCGCATCGGAGCATTGTGCTGCTGGGAGCATCTCCAGCCATTGTCGAAATATGCGATGTACGCCCAGAACGAGCAGGTGCATGTCGCGGCCTGGCCGAGCTTCTCGCTCTACGATCCCTTCGCGCCGGCGCTCGGCGCCGAGGTCAACAATGCCGCCTCGCGCGTCTATGCGGTGGAGGGCTCCTGCTTCGTGCTCGCGCCGTGCGCGACGGTCTCGCAGGCCATGATCGATGAGCTCTGCGACCGGCCGGACAAGAATGCGTTGCTGCATGTCGGTGGCGGATTCGCCGCGATCTACGGTCCCGACGGCAGCCAGATCGGCGACAAGCTGGCGCCGGACCAGGAAGGGCTGCTGATGGCCGAGATCGATCTCGGTGCCATCGGTGTTGCCAAGAACGCTGCCGATCCCGCCGGGCATTATTCGCGGCCCGACGTGACGCGGCTCCTGCTTAACAAGAAGCGATATCAGCGCGTCGAGCAGTTCGCGCTGCCGGTCGACACCATTGAGCCCACGGACATCGCGGCGGCGGCGAGCTGATCGCCGGGATCAAGGGGAGGGTACGATCATGGAATCCGCAATTCCTCTGCATCTCGAGACCCAGCGCACGCGCCACAAGCGCGTGCCGGACGATTACCAGCCGCCATATCCGTCGTTCGTGGCGCGCTACAAGCCCGCCGTAAGCAGCGTCGTGATGGCCTATTTCGGTGTGCAGCATCGCGGCGCGGCGCCGGCGGCTGCGACGGAGGCACTCGCCGAGATTGCGGCGCGGTTTGCTGCCGAGGGCGGGCCTTCGCATTGGGACCGCGCCCGCTACGTCGACCGCGCCGGTTATGAGACCGCCGTGTCGGTTGCCTATTGGGATGACATCGCGCGCTTCGACGCATGGTTCGCGCCGGCACGCGAGGCGTGGACTGTGAAGGCGCGCGAGGGCATCGGCACCTTCATCGAGGTGCTGCGTCCCACGGTCGCCCGGCACGAGACGCTGTTCTCCTCGCTCGACCGGCCCGAGGGCGTGGCCGCAATCGCCGACGGCATGAGCGGCGAGGTGCAGGAGCACGCCTATTGGGGCGGCATGCGCGATCGCATTCCGCTGTCGCAGACCGATCCGATGACGCCGGGCGGCGCGCCGGAATTGATCCGCGACGGCGCGCGGCTGCGGGTGAAGGCGCATGACAATCTCTGCCTGATCCGCTCCGGGCAGGACTGGAGCGATACGGAGGCATCGGAACGCAAGCTCTATCTCGACGATGTCGAGCCGGTGCTGCGCGAGGGCATGGATTTCCTGCGCGACGACGGGCTAGCCATCGGATGCTACGCCAACCGCTACATGCAGGTGCTCTCCGCCGACGGCAACGTGAGCGAAAAGTCCTACGGCCAGAGCTGGTGGAAGAGCCTCGCCGCACTGGAACGCTGGGCGGAGTCACATCTGACCCACGTCAAGATATTCGGCGCGGCGATGAAATACCTGTCGACGCTCGGGCCGTCGGCAAAGCTACGGCTCTATCACGAGGTCACGGTGGCGGCCGCGGACGAGCAGCTCTTCGAATATCTGAACTGCCATTCGAAGACCGGCATACTGGCGGCCGTCGAGACCGTCAGCGCCTAGGCTGCGCAGTGACCGAGCAGTTCGGGATGCGCGGCGCAGATGTGATGTGCGCCGGCATCCCGCAGCTCGGCCTCGCTGCCATAACCATAGAGCACGCCGATCGCGGTCATGCCGTTGGTGCGGGCGCCGATCACGTCGTGGCTGCGGTCGCCGATCATGATCGCGCTGCCGGGATCGACCTTGGTTTCGTCGAGCGCATAGCGCAGCAGGTCGCGCTTGTCGACACGCGTGCCGTCGAGCTCGGAGCCGAACACGCGCTCGAAATACGGTTTCAGGCCGAAATGATCGACGATGCGGGTGGCGTAGACCGCGGGCTTGCTGGTGGCGACGAACATACGCTGGCTGGTTGCCGCGATCGTCGTCAACGTGTCGATGATGCCGGCATAGGCCTCGTTCTCGAACAGGCCGATATCGGCAAATCGCTCGCGATAAAGCAGTAGCGCACGGTCGGCGAGCTCGTCGCTTCCGGTGAGCTTCTTCAGGCTGGCGTGCAGGGGCGGCCCGATGCACCAGGTCAGCTCGTCCTCGCTCGGCACGGCAAGGTCGAGCCGCTCCAGCGCGTATTGGATCGAGCGGGTGATCCCGGGCTTCGGGTTGGTCAGCGTGCCGTCGAGATCGAAGAAGATTGTAGCCATGCCAGTCGTGCCCGTGTTGATACCGCCGTTGTTTGACCTAAACGAGGCCGCTGCTCAAGGCAACGCCGCCGCGTCGATGCGTGCCGTTTTAAGGCTCGCTATTGGCAGGGCATAAGCGTAGGGTCCTGCGATCACCGCCCTTCCCATGGCATCCATCGGTGACTGAGGGTCACTAGCGCTCCCGCCGAACGAGGAGGAGCGCGCATGCCTCGCTTTAATCTGGCCGACTGGATCGTGCCGCCGGTGATCGTCCCTCTGTTTCTGTTGCTCCTGGTGGCTGCTGCAGCTTTTCTGCATGGATAGGACGCCGCTCCAATATCTGGTGAGCGGACGCGATCAAAGCGGCTACGTCAGCCTGGCCCGCACCACGACGGCCGCCGCTCTGAAGAAGGCAAGGGAGCTGTTGCAGGAAGGCTATGTCGACGTGCGGATATGCACGCCGCAGGGCCGGGTTCTGCTGTCTGACGAGTTCGACCAGTTCGAGGCATGAGGAGCGCAGGGGCGTCAAACGGCGCGCCCGGATCCTTCGCGAGGAACGATACCCGTATGAAAATCCTTATTGTCGCATTGGCGCTTGGCACATTCGTGCAAAGTGCAGTCGCCAAAGAGCCGGACTGCCGCGCGATCGAGAGCACGAGCGGACGGCTTGCCTGCTACGACGCTGCGTTTCCGCCGAAAGCGAAGCAACCCACTGCTGCCGAACAAGACGCAGCGCGGGCTGCCTACAAGGACCCGTTCATTGCGGAAGAGGCCAGAACCGCAGCGAAGCTGAAGAATATCTGTCGCGGCTGTTGAGGTTTGCAATCAAGCAGCGCGTGGCGGAGGTGACGGACGACAGAATTCGCCGGCGCGTCCGCCCGCCGTGCACGCTCCGACATCAAGCGAAATCATAGAGGTGCCGACATGACGCCGCTCCGCCGTATCGCCGTGATCGGCAACTCGCTGCCTCGACGATGCGGAATTGCGACCTATACGACCGACCTGAAGAACGCGATATCGATTTCGCGCCAGGATCTGGAGACCAGCATCGTGGCAATGACCGATCGCGGTCAAGCCTATGATTATCCTCCGGCGGTCGCGTTCCAGATCAAGGACGGCAATATCGAAGACTACATGCGGGCCGCGGATTTCCTCAATGCCGGCCGGTTCGATGCGGTGTGTTTGCAGCACGAGTTCGGGATTTTCGGTGGTGAGGCCGGGGCCCATATCCTCGTGCTGTTGTCCCGCCTTGCCATGCCGGTGGTGACGACGTTCCATACCGTGCTCGCCGATCCGACACCTGCGCAGCGGACGGTCATGGAGCGCATCGTCGAGGCGTCGTCGAAGGTCGTGGTGATGGCCAATAAGGGCCGCGAACTGCTGCGCGACGTCTACCGGGTGGCCGATGACAAGATCGAGGTCATCGCCCACGGCATTCCGGATGTCGCCTTCGTCGAGCCCGATGCAGCGAAGGCCAAGCTTGGATTTGAGCAAAAATCGGTCATCCTGACATTCGGCCTGTTGTCACCGAACAAGGGCATCGAAATCATGATCGACGCCATGCCGTCGATTCTGAAGCGCTGCGCGAATGCGGTGTATGTCGTGCTTGGCGCAACGCACCCCAACCTGGTCCGAAATCAGGGCGAGGCCTATCGCGAGAGCCTGATGGCGCGGGTGCGCGAACTCGGAATTGACGACCACGTGGTATTCTTCGACCGGTTCGCGGATCTCGCCACGCTGCTCGAATTCATCTCGATGTGCGACGTCTATGTCACGCCCTATCTCAACGAGGCCCAGATGACCTCGGGAACCCTGGCCTACAGCTTCGGATTGGGGAAGCCGGTCGTCTCGACGCCTTACTGGCACGCCCGCGAGCTGCTTGCCGACGGGTGCGGCGTGCTGGTGCCTTTCAGCGACGCCGCGGCGATCGGCAACGAGATCGCAGGCCTGCTGACCGACGACGCCCGCCGGCAGGCGATGTCGCGGCGCGCCTATGCGGCGAGCCGGATGATGACATGGGAACGGGTGGCCGAGCGCTACGTGTCCGTCTTCGAGAATGTACGGCAAGGCCATCGGCTTAAACTCTTCGCGTGCTCGGACATCAATGTGCCGGAGCCACGTAGCCCCGCATCGCCCGATATGCAGATCGGCCATTTCCTGTCGATGTGCGATGATGTCGGCCTGTTCCAGCATGCGGTCCATTCGGTGCCGGATCGCGCGCACGGCTATTGCGTCGACGACAATGCCCGAGCGCTGCTGCTGGCCTGCGCCCTCAATGGTCCAGGCGAACAGCCGCTGTCGGAAATCCTAACGAGCCGGTTTGCGGCATTCGTGCAGCACGCCTGGAATCCCGACACCGGGCAATTTCGCAACTTCATGGGGTTCAATCGAACCTGGCTTGAGGACAGAGGGTCAGAAGACAGTCACGGGCGGACGCTATGGGCTTTGGGCGAGGCTGCACGCAGAGACGCGAGCCCGGCCCGGCGCCTGTGGGCCGCTGCTTTGTTCGCCCAGGCATTGTCGATCGCGACGAGCTTTCGTTCGCCCCGCGCATGGGCATTCATGCTGCTGGGTTTGGACGCCTATTGCGCTGTGGCTCCGGACGATCTCCACGCCAGGGACGTCCGGCATTCCCTTGCCGGCAGGTTGATGGCGTGTCTGGCGTCGGTCGAGACGTCGGACTGGGTGTGGTTTGAGGAAGGGCTGGCCTACGACAACGCGCGGCTGCCGCAGGCGTTGATCCTCACAGGCATGGCGACGCAGGCGCCCCAATATCTCGATGCCGGATTGAGGTCTCTGCGCTGGCTCATGACGCAGCAGACGACCGCGGCAGGGCATTTCCGGCCGGTCGGCACCGCCGGCTTCGGCGAGCGGCGGCAACGTCCCCGTGCGTTTGATCAGCAGCCCGTGGAGGCAACGGCGACGATCGCCGCCTGCCTCGCTGCGTGGCGTGCCGACGGCGATGCCGAATGGAAAGCCATGGCAACTCGGGCCTTCGCCTGGTTCCTGGGCAGCAACGATCTCTCAGTGGCGCTGGTCGATCCGCTCACTGGCAGTTGCCGGGATGGTTTGCACGCTGATCGCGCCAACGAAAACCGCGGGGGCGAGTCCGTTGTTTGCTATCTCCTCGGGCTTGCTGAGATGCGCCAGCTTGCGCGCGTCAACCCGAGCTTGACGAGGCCCACAGCCTTGCGCGCCGTGAGCGCCTAAACTTCATCTTTTCATTCAGCACGCCGAGGATACCGTGTCACAAGCTTCTTTCCTGAACCGGCAGGGGCTTAATCTGCGCCCCGATCCAGCGCGAGTCATCGTGCGGCCCTTCAAGCCGGCAACCGAACCCCGCGACCTGAACCCGACCGACAAGATGCGTGCAAATCATATCGTCGACCGGGTTCTGGCGCTCAGTTCGGAGGCCGTTGCAGTTCAGCTTGCGGATGTGCTCGACAATTTCCAGGGGCGACATCGTAACCTCCTGGAGCGGTTCGAGACCCGAGCGGATGAAATGGAGGACGCTTTCGCCACGCATGGCGTCTTCTCGAAGACGCAGCGCCAGCTGATTGGTGCCTATTTTCTCAGTGAGTATTCGTTCGAAGCCTCTGCCTTGTTCAACCCCAGCATCGTCCCGCACCCCGATCAATCGGGAGCACCGAACGGAGGTTCGCGATTCATCGTCAGCCTCCGGGCCATCGGCGAGGGGCATGTGTCGTCACTGACGTTTCGAACCGGAACGATTGCGGCTGACGGAAGCCTGGCCGTCGATCCGACGGCGCGCCTTGCCTCGGTCCCCCGGATCAGCCATCGCGTATCCGGATCGGACGGCGACCGTGTGGAACTGGTGTTCAGGCCCGAGGAAGACCTCAGCGAGCGGGTCATCTTTCCCGTGACCGAATCCCAATCTAACGGCATCGAGGATGCGCGCTTCGTCAAATTCAACGACGGTGATCGGGCGATCTACTACGCGACCTATACGGCCTATAGCGGACGTGCGATCCGGTCTGAATTGATCGAGACCAGCGACTTCATGTCGTTTCGGCTAACGCCTTTGCGGGGGGCTGCAGCCCACAACAAGGGCATGGCGCTGTTCCCACGCAAGATCGACGGCCGCTATGCCATGATCGCGCGACAGGACAATGAGAACCTGTATCTGGTCTATTCGGACGACCTCTACACATGGGAGGGCGGCCGGGTGCTTTTGAAACCGCAATTTCCCTGGGAGTTCGTCCAGATCGGCAATTGCGGGGCACCCATCGAACTTGACGAAGGTTGGCTGCTGCTGACGCACGGTGTCGGCCCGATCCGGAAATACTCGATCGGAGCGGCTCTGCTCGACAAGCGCGACCCGTCCAGGGTGCTGGCTCGCTCGGCCGAGCCGCTGCTGCGGCCTGAACCGTCCGAACGCGAAGGGTATGTCCCCAACGTCGTCTATACCTGCGGTGCGATGAGGCACAATGACCAGATCATCCTGCCATATGCCGTGTCGGACACCTTCTCCAGCTTTGCAACGATCAGGATTTCCGCGCTCATCGAAGCGATGCGCGGCTGAGCGCGGTTGTCGCGGTCGTTGACGTCAACTCCGTGTGTCAACAGGTCAGAGGTGCCGTCATGGTCCGCGAAACAACCTACGTGGTGCAGGCGTTCAACGCCGGCAAGGGTGGAAATCTGAAGGCCGACTCTCCCATCGTCTGCAAGTCGGAAAGCGGCGCGCTGCGCACGGCGGAGAGACTGGCCTTGAGCAAACTCGGCGTCGTCGCGTTCTCGTCCAGCGGCGATCCCGAAATGGGTGACTATGACGATGAGCCTACGGTGTTCTTCCGAAAGGGCGAGCTTCCGGCTGGTTTCGACTGAGGCCCTGATCGTGGTCGAGCAGATATTGGCGGAGAGGCACAGATGAACGAGCGACTGGACATATTGAAGAAGGCCCGCGATCGAATGATCGAGGACAGGGACACGCATGCGAAGGTGCTGGCCGCTCCCTTTGATCGCGACAATGCCGAGCGAGCACGGAACAAGTTTGTCGAGCTTCAAACGCTGATCGATGCCCTGGACCGCGCAATCAGCGCAGAAAAGCCGGCCTCGGCATAGGACCGAAGCGAGTGAAGGGCGGGACTGGCGGACATTTCAACGCAGCACCGCTGTGGCAAGCCGGCGGCCGCCACGGCTCGCCCTATTGCTGTCTCGCCCATTCGACGATCGCCGCGGCATCGGCGCCCGCCTGCGTCTCCCAGGTGGCGATCGCGGGCGTTGCCGCTTTCCGGAGCGCGGCGACGAGGGACGCCGGCGCCGGCTCGGCGATGCGGACGCCGTTGTCGCGCATGCGCGCATAATTTTCGATGGTGCGATGGGTCAATAGCGCGAATTGGCTTTGCTCGGTCTCGGCCGCCGCGGCCAGGACCTCGCGCTGCACCGGCTCGGACAGTTCGGCAAATGCGTCGCTGCGGACGAAGGCGATCGAGACCGGCATCGCGTAGTTGATCGCTGTGAAGTAGGGCAGGAAGTCCCAGAGCTTGCGTCCCGCGCCGCCGTCGCCGGAGGTCAGGAACGCATTCAGCCGGTGCTCCCTGAGGCCAGCGAGTGCCGCGTCCATCGGCAGGAACTGTGCATTCGCGCCGGCCGCGCGCATGACCTCGCCGGAGTTGGCGTCGTAGGCCCGCAAATTCAGTCTCGGCAGGGCGTCGGCGCCTTCCAGCGCATGGT
Source organism: Bradyrhizobium sp. S3.7.6 (assembly GCF_054061875.1). Lineage (NCBI taxonomy): Bacteria > Pseudomonadati > Pseudomonadota > Alphaproteobacteria > Hyphomicrobiales > Nitrobacteraceae > Bradyrhizobium > Bradyrhizobium sp. S3.7.6. The sequence goes on from NZ_JBSSEQ010000001.1 coordinate 4,382,865, forward strand.
CCGACCAGAGGCCCGTGGCCGGCCAGATCGTGACGTAGAGCAGCTTCAGGCCGCGCGCCGCGAGCGCCTTCTCGTAGAGCGGGCGCGCCCGCAGATTGGTGGCGCGGGCGAGGTCGACGGACTGCACCAGAAAGGGCAGGGTGGACAATCCGAGCACCGGGTCGAGGCCCGAAAGCACGCCCGCGAAGGCGTCGCCGCCGGCGATGCGACCATCCAGCGCGGCGCGCGGCATTTCGCCCGAGTTGATCTTGAGCTCGTTGTCGAAAGCGCTAGCTACGGTCACGAAACCGTTTGTGCGCGCCGCGACGCGATCGGCGAAACTGGTGAGCCCGATCCCGGAAATGTTGTTTTGCGGATATTCCGTGGTCATCCGCCAGTTGACTTGCGCCATGGCGGGCGCGGCGGACAGGACGAGGGCTAGGAGGACGAGGATCGCGCGGATCCCCTGGGCGGGGCAGCGCATTGGGAGAAGCGGGTCAAACAGCATATATTGGCAACTCGTCGAACCATGGCACGATGCCACAACATGGCAGATCATCTTGTTGCATGCCGCGCCGGAGCACGCCACAGCGATGCTTGGGCACGGCTGACGCGAACTGCATCACTCATCATCGCCGCACTGCTCGTCTCGGCGACACGGGTGGCGGCGTGGGACAGTTCGCCCGCGAAGACCAATATTGCTGTCCCCAGCGTCGAGGAGCTTGCGATGCCACCGGCGAATCCGGTCGCTGCGCGCGAGAGCGATACGCGGGAATCGATCTGCCTGATCGTCGAGGCCGCCGCACGGGATGCCAATCTGCCGCTGGAATTCTTCGCCCGCGTGATCTGGCAGGAAAGCCGATTCCAGGCCGATGCCGTGGGACCCATGACGCGCAGCGGCGAGCATGCGCAGGGGATCGCGCAGTTCATGCCGGGCACTGCGAGCGAGCGCGGGCTGCTCAATCCCTTCAACCCGGTGCAGGCGCTGCCGAAGTCGGCCGAATTTTTGAACGAGCTGCGCAACCAGTTCGGCAATCTCGGCTTGGCCGCAGCCGCCTATAACGCCGGGCCGCGCCGGGTGCAGGAATGGCTCGCCGGCACCGGCGGCATGCCGGAGCAGACCCGCAACTACGTCTATGCCATCACCGGCACGAGCGTTGACGCGTGGGCCAAGGCGGGAGCGACCGGCAAGGGACCGCCGAGTTCGCCGCCGACGAGCTGCCGCGATCTCATGGCGCTGCTGAAGCGCGCGCCGAATGCCTTTGTCGCCGAGCTCGAACAGCATGTCGAGCTCGCCGCCGCAAAGGTCTGGGGCGTACAGCTCGCTGCAGGCTTCGACCGCAACAGGGCGCTGGCGATGTATTCCCGCGCCGTCACGCGGCTGAACACCGTGATCGGCGACCGCGATCCGAGCCTGCTAAGCTCGGTGATGCGCAGCCGCGGTACGCGCGCGTTCTACCAGGTGCGCATCGGCGCGGACACGCGCAGCGAGGCGGATGATCTGTGCAACCGTATCCGCAAGGCCGGCGGTGCCTGCTTCGTGCTGAAGAACCGGGGTGTGAGCGGGTAGGCGCGTCTGCCCGCGCGCGCATGCCAGCCCCGCCGCGCGCTTCCTTGACGCCAGCCACGGCATTGCCCGTTATGCGAGCACGATTCCGCAATCCGGCCAAAGACTCCCGTGGCGCTTCCTCCGCTCGATTCCCCTCAATGGCAAAGTTCCTGGCGCGCGTTTGCGTGGGGACTGCGTTCGATCACGCAGACGATCCTCACGCTTGTCCTGTTCGCGACCTATCTCGGCATCGGCGCGCTCGCCCATGACACCCATTTCAGCCTGCTTTGGGCGCTCTGCTCGACGCTGTTCGTCTGGGCGGGCCCCGCGCAGATCATTTTGATCACCACGCTCGGCTCCGGCGCGACCATCATCCAATCGGCGATCGCGGTCACCGTCAGCGCGATCCGGCTGTTTCCCATGGTGGTCTCGGTGCTGCCCTTGATGCGCACGCCGACGACCAAGCGGCGCGAGCTGTTCTTCGCCGCGCATCTTACGGCGGTGACACTGTGGGTCGAATGCCATCGCTTCCTGCCGCAGGTGCCGCGCGAGCGGCGCATCGCCTTCGTCAACGGACTTGGTTTTGGTCTGGTCTCCGTGTGTCTCACCGCCAACACGGTCGGCTATTTCCTTGCCGCCAACCTGACGCAGACGCTCGGCGCCGCGATCCTGATGCTGACGCCGCTGTCGTTCCTGTTCTCGACCGCGCGCAACAGTCGCGAGGTCGCCGACGTCGTCGCGCTGACGCTCGGGGTTCTGCTCTATCCGCTAGCTGCGAAGATGAACTCCGGGCTCGACATTCTCGTCAGCGGTTTGGTGGCCGGCACGATCGCTTATGGCGTGCATTGGTGGCGGGAGGTGCGCGCATGAGCTTTGCGCAGCTCATCGGCGACTGGCACGCACTCGTCGTGCTGTTCGTTGCGGGCGTTGTTCCCAACCAGATATGGCGCATGCTGGGCCTGTGGTTCGGCGGCGGCATCGACGAGGGCTCGGAGCTGCTGGTCTGGGTGAGGGCGGTCGCCACCGCCATCCTGGCCGGCGTCATCGCCCAGATCGTGGTGGAGCCGCCGGGGGCGCTCGCCAGCGTGCCGGACGTCTTGCGCTATGGCGCGGTCGGCGCAGGCCTCGTCGCCTTCCTGCTGACCCGCCGCTCGATCTTCGCGGGCGTGGTGACAGGCGAAGTCTTCATGCTGGCCGGAAAGTGGTGGTTAGGCTAAAACCACCGGCGAACAGCAAGGAATGGGAAATATGGTTCGCGAAAACGAGCTCCGCGAGGGCGAGATCGCCATCGAGCTGCCGTCGACGGAGGATGCCGGCCTCGTCTTCATCGGCCGCATCCGCACGCCCTGGACCTCGCGGATGGAGACGCCGCGACAGGGGCGTCAGGACGGCCCGGTGTGCCGGCTCGAGATCTTCGAGCCGTTCGTGCCGGCCATCAAGGGCGTCGATTTCTACAGCAATCTCGAGGTGCTCTACTGGCTCGACAAGTCGCGCCGCGACATCGTCCTGCAAAGCCCGAAGAACAACGAGAAGACCCGCGGCACGTTTTCGCTGCGCTCACCGGTCCGGCCCAACCCGATCGGCACCTCGATCGTCAAGCTCGTCGGCATCGAGGGCAATGCCATTCTGGTGCGCGGGCTCGACTGCATCGACAACACGCCGCTGATCGACATCAAGCCAGATCGTTGCGAATTCACGCCGCTGGCCGCTCCGCAGGCAGGGGATTTTCAGACGGAGTGAGGGGCGCGCCGCCCTGACCTCGTCATTGCGAGGAGCTCTTGCGACGAAGCAATCCAGACTGTTTCCGCGGAGGCAGTCTGGATTGCTTCGCTGCGCTCGCAATGACGGAGTGTATCTGGCGCTATCCCGCCTTCAGCGCCGCGATCAGCTTGGCCGCATTCTCTTCCAGGACCTTGACGTCTTCCTTGCGGCTGGCGGGTGGCAGCATGGCCACGCCGTCGTGGCGCGGCATCACGTGCATGTGGAGATGAAACACCACCTGGCCGCCGGCGGGCTCGTTGAACTGCTGCACGGTGATGCCGTCGGCCTCGAACGCTTTCATCGCAGCGGCCGCGATCTTGTGCGCGCCCCGGGCGACGTGGGCGTAGTCGTCAGGCTTGATGTCGAGGATGTTGCGGGCAGGGGCCTTCGGGATCACCAGCGTATGGCCCGATACCCGCGGCATGATGTCGAGGAAGGCAAACACATGCTCGTCCTCATAGACCTTGTGGCAGGAAAACTCGCCGCGCAGGATCTTCGCGAAGATGTTGTTGGGGTCGTAGGCGGTCATGGCGGCGGCTCCTCGAATTTTGCGCTTACTGTCATCAGCCGTGGCAAACCGTCAAGGCGCCTCGTCGACGCCTTTGCGGAACGGGCCGAGCTCGGCCAGCTCCCGTCCGGCCTCGGCGACATAGGCGCGCTCGCGCTTGAGGTAATCGTCGATGGCGCGGCGCAGACCGGGATCGGCGATGAAGTGGGCGGAATGGGTCGTCCGCGGCAGGTAGCCGCGTGCGATCTTGTGCTCGCCCTGCGCGCCGGCCTCGACATTGTCGAGGCCGTGTTTGATCGCGAAATCGATCGCCTGATAGTAGCAGACCTCGAAATGCAGGAACGGATGATGCTCGACCGCGCCCCAGTTGCGGCCGAACAGCGTATCCGAGCCGATGAAGTTGATCGCGCCCGCGATCCAGCGGCCGTTGCGGCGGGCCATCACCAGCAGCACGTCCTGGCTCATGGTCTCGCCGATCAGCGAGAAGAATTCGCGCGTGAGATAAGGCCGGCCCCATTTGCGCGAGCCGGTCTCCATGTAGAATTCGAAGAAGGCGTCCCAGGCATCCTCGGTGATGTCGCTGCCGGTGAGCCAGTGGATGGTGATGCCGGTGGCAAGCGCATCGCGCCGCTCGCGCTTGATCGACTTGCGGTGGCGCGAATTGAGCGTGGTGAGGAAATCGTCGAAGGTCGCAAATCCCTCGTTATGCCAGTGGAACTGCTGATCGGTACGCTGGAGGAAGCCGTGCCCGGCGAGCCGCTTCCACTCCGCCTCACGCGCGAAGGTCACGTGCACCGAGGAGGCCTTGCTGATGCCGCACAGCGCCACCAGCCCGCTCGCCAGTGCCTCCGCGATGCGCTCGCGATCGACGCCGTCGCGGACCAGCAGCCGGGGCCCTGTGGCCGGGGTGAAGGGAACCGAGACCTGGAGCTTCGGATAGTACCGTCCACCGGCGCGCTCATAGGCGTCCGCCCAGCCTCGGTCGAACACGTACTCGCCTTGGGAATGCGATTTCAGATAGCAGGGCACGACCCCGGCGACGCGGCCATCGACCTTGGCCACCAGATGCCGGGGCCCCCAGCCGGTGCGAATGGTTGCTGAACCCGATTTCTCAATTGCGGATAAAAACGCGTGCGAGACGAACGGGTTATAAGCGGGTTTTGAGAGGCCGAGGGAATCGCCTGGAAGCCCGGATGAAGTTCCCGCGCCATGCCCGTTGCAAGCCTTGTCGGGATTGGCACAGGCGTCCCAATCCTCGGCAGATACCTCGTCAATCGAGGGTACAGCCTCGAGTGTGATTTCAGATGATGCCATCGTGCCCAAGATCGTGCATTGCAGCAGCGACTTCAAGAGGCGGGAACCGAGCACTCTCGTGCCCCGGACGCATCGCAGCGCGCAGCGGTGCGATGCAGAGCCGGGGCCCATCTCTCCGCATAGCGTGCCGCCTTCTGGGTCCCGGCTCCGCACAGCAACGCTGCGCGTTGCAGCGCGTCCGGGACACGAGAGCGGGCGTGAGCAAGCCCTACGGGACGAACCCCTCAAAGATCATCTGATCCGCATATTGCCCGACCCGCGTCCGCTGCTCCGGAGTGCGCACGGTCCAGCCGAGCAGGGCGCAGCCGAGGACGTTGCGGGCGATCCAGGGGGCCGGGGCCGGCAGGTGGTCGACCTTGAAGGCGACGAAATGCGGCTGGGTCTGAAAGCCATGGCGCAGGTACAGCATGCTGTCGCGCTGCGCCTGCGTCAGCTTCGCCCAATACTCGTCTTCATAGGTCCGCTGGGCGACGATGCCGCGGGGGCGGGAGGGCAACAGCTCACGCAGCGCCAGCACCTGGTCGGGATCGAAGGACATGCCGACCGCACGCCCGTCATAGGACGCCAGCACCTCCGCCATCCGCTTCACCAGCTTGCGGTCGCCGCCAAAATGGCTCTTCACCTCGATCACCAGCGGCACGCGGCCTGCGACCATGGCGCAGAGGTCGGACAGCGACATCATCCGCTCGTTCGTGTCCTTGAACTTGACCGCCTTCAGCTCGGCCGCGGTCTTCGCAACCACCTCGCCGGTGGCCTCGGAGAGACGGCCGAGCGCGTGGTCATGGTGCACCATGGCCTCGCCGTCGGCGGAGAGCTGGATGTCGACCTCGATCGAGAAATTGCCTGCGATGGCAGCCTGCACCGCGCCCGGCATGTTCTCGACGATGCCACGGGAAATGTCATGCAGGCCGCGATGGGCGACCGGCCGGGCTGTCAGCCAATCAGGAGCGCGCAACGCCGTCAGCTCCGTGTCAGGCGACCTCGAACACGCCTTCGACCTCGACCGCCGCATCCGCGGGCAGCGAGGCGACGCCGACGGTGGTGCGGGCGTGGCGGCCCTTGTCACCGAAGGCGGCGACCATCAGGTCGGAGGCGCCGTTCAGCACCTTCGGCCCGTCCAGGAAGTCGGGTGCCGAGTTGATGAAGCCGCCGAGGCGCACCACGCGCACGACCTTGTCGAGGTCGCCGAGCGCCGCCTTGACCTGGGCCAGCAGGTTGACGGCGCAGCCGCGTGCGGCGGCAGCGCCTTCCTCGATCGAAACGCCGGCACCGAGCTTGCCCTTGGCGATCAGCTTGCCGGCGGGGTCGAAGCAGACCTGGCCGGAGACGAACAGCAGGTTACCGGTGCGCACGAACGGCACGTAATTGGCGACAGGGGTAGGGGCCTCGTGCAGCTTGATGCCCTGTTCCGCCAGTTTCTGCTCGACCGTGCCCGCCATGTTCGACCTCGTTGTCCAAATTTCATCCGCCCGGCTGCGTCCATTTGGAGGCCGGGCGCGCCCTGTTTCGCCCATCGTGCCGTCACATGCAAGCAACCGGAGCGACTGCATTTTGTTGTGGCCAGGCAGCAGGTTCAAGGCGGGGGCCGCAACTTTACGTGAAACGGCCTCAGTTGCGACGCAATGGAACGGTCATTAAAATGTCGAATCTGCGCTTTCCCCAGGGATGACACATGGTGCACCTTTTCCGGACTTCGCTTGGTGTGATGGCGCTCGCGGCGGCTGCTTTCGGTGCAGGCGGTGGAGCGCAGGCGGCCAGCGGTCCGTTCCTTGCGCACCAGGCGCTCTATGACCTAAGCCTCGTCAAATCGCGCTCCAATTCGATCAACAGCGCGCGCGGCCGCATCCTCTACAATTTCACGGGAAGTTCGTGCGAGGGCTACACCTCCGAATTCCGCCAGGTCTCCGAGCTCGACAGCGGCGAGGGCAAGATCACGCTGAGCGACCTCCGCTCGAACTCCTGGGAGGACGCCGCGGGAAAAAGCTACCGCTTCAAGATCGAGACGCGGATGAACGAGGCCGATGCCGGCCGGGTCGACGGTTCGGCCGAGCGCGACGGTGACCACATCAACGTCAAGCTGAAGCTGCCGGCGCCGAAGAGCTTCACCCTCGACGGCAAGATCGTGTTCCCGACCGAGCAGATCCAGCGCATCATTGCCGCCGCCAAGGACGGCAAGTCGCTGCTCGAGCTGTCGGTCTATGACGGCTCCGACGACGGCCAGAAGGTCTACAACACGCTGACCGTGATCGGTCAGCCGATTCCCGCCGACCGCACTGCTTCGCCCGATGCATCGACCACGGACGAGCACATGAAGTCGCTCAAGCGCTGGCCGGTTACCGTCAGCTATTTCGACCGCGAGTCCCAGCAGAAGGAAGGCGAGCAGACGCCGGTCTACGCGATGGCGTTCGAGCTCTACGAAAACGGCGTTTCGCGCCAGCTCGTGCTTGATTACAATGATTTCGTGATTTCCGGCGCGATGGGCAAGTTCGACGCGAAGGACAGCAAGCCCTGCAATTGAGGGGCGAGGCTGGCCCTCCGCTCGCTCTCCAGCTACGCTCCCTCCCAACCACAAACCCGGGAGGCAAGCACCATGCCCAAGCTCGACCATCTCCGCCCCAGCGGCCTGCATCACAATCCGGCCTATTCCCACGTCGTCACCGCTTCCGGTGCGCGCACGATTTACATCTCCGGCCAGGTGTCGGTGGACGAGGAAGGGCGGATCGTCGGCGAGGGCGATATTGCCGCGCAGACGACGCAGGTGATGCAGAATCTCGGCCATGCGCTGAAGGCGGCCGGCGCGACCTACGCCAACATCGTCAAGATCACGACCTTCGTCGTGAACTACAAGCCGGAGCTGCGCCCTATCATCGGCAAGGCCCGCTCGGCCTTCTTCGAAGGCATGGAGCCGCCGGCCAGCACCCTCGTCGGCGTCTCCGCGCTCGCCGCGCCGGAATGGCTGATCGAGATCGAGGCGGTGGCGGTCGCGGATTGATCCGACCGTGGGATGGGTAGAGCGAAGCCAAACCCATCACCCTTGTTGCGCGGGAAGAGCTCGATGGGTTTCGCTTCGCTCTACCCATCCTACTTTGCTGCGGACATAGCTCGCAAAACAGTCATCGCTTCATCGGCCCTGTCGGCAGGTACGAAAAGATGATCGTGGTGGAAGGCCGACACCGCATTCACGCTGATGCCGGCTTCGGCCAGGCGGGCCGTGACCGCAGCCAGGAAGCCCACCGCATCGAGCGCGGAGTGAACCGTCAGGGTGATCAGGCGCGAGGCGAACGCGTAGCGTAAGCCTGACGCCTCGGCTTCTTCGCGCAGGATCACCAGCGTGGTTCCTTCCTGCTCGCGGAACGTCAGCAGCGGGTTGACCGCTGCGGGAATCGGCTCGCTGGGTGGGATCGTGCAAAACACGAAGGTGCCGTCCAGCAGCTCCGGCTTCATGTTTCTCAACAGCGCGTCGAGGTCGCGTTCGCCTGTCACGATGGCCAGCCTCTCAGCGCGTTCGGATGCGTACAGCCCTTGCGAAACCCATCAACGCCGGAACCTGACAGGGGCCTCGCCAACATACCTTTGTATATCTCTTCCAATCCTTCTCATACGCTGACCTTACGCTGGTACAATTGAGCGACGGCCGGAGATTCTTACAATTTGAGTCTACTCGGGTCACTGCGAGGAAGCTCAAATGAACGTCATGATTGGAAAGCTCAACGGCCTGTGGCACCTCATAGTCGGGTCTTGTCAGATCCGAACTCCGTTCCTGGCGACTCAGGATCGGCAGTTGGTCATTCAGTATGCCCGGCGTGTCTATCCGGGTGCACGGATCTTCGAACGCGACTGAATTGAGCAGGACTCGATCATTCCTGCTGTCCTGTTTCAGGGCCATCATACGCGATGCCGCGAATGACGGCGGAGTTGCCGAACTTCTTGCGCAGGCTGTCCACCGCGCGCTCGGCATGCGCAGCACGGCGGTCGAGCATGTCGGTGTCGTCGGCGGGCGAGCCTTCGCGCAGCGCGCTGACGCCGGCGCCCATCAGGCGAAACGCGGTGCCGTCGATCTCCTTCGCCAGCATCTCGCGGCAGATCGAGAAGATCTTGGCGGCAAGCTGCGTCGGGCCTGCGATCGATTGCGAGCGGGTGCGCTGGCGGAAATCGGCGGTCTTCAGCTTCAGTGTGACGGTCGAGCCGGCAAGCTCGCTGTTCTTGAGCCGCGACGACGTCTTCTCGCAGAGCCGCCACAGGATCTTCTCCAGCGTCGCGAAATCGCGGATGTCGGTCTCGAAGGTGGTTTCGCTCGAAATCGTCTTGGCGCCCCGATCGGGCTCGACGTGGCGGTCGTCGATGCCGCGGGCGAGCCGCCACAGCCTGCGGCCGTCGCTCGGAAACTGACGCATCATCTCGATCTCGTCGGCCTTTTGCAGGTCGGCGATGATGCGGAAGCCGCGCTGCACCAGACGCTCCTGCGTGGCCGGGCCGACGCCGAAGATGAAGCCGACCGGCTTCTCCGCCAGCATCAAACGGGCTTCCTCCTGATCGAGCGCGGCAAAGCCGCGCGGCTTGTCGAGGTCGGAGGCGATCTTGGCCAGGAACTTGTTGCAGGACAGGCCGACCGAGACGGAGATGCCGATGTCGCGCTCGATGTTGCGCGCGAACCGCGCCAGCACCTTGGCCGGAATCATGCCGTGCACCCGCTCGGTGCCCGACAGATCGAGAAAGGCCTCGTCGATCGAGAGCGGTTCGACCAGCGGTGTCAGCGCCTGCATGGCCTGGCGCACCTCGCGGCCGACACGGACGTACTTGGCCATGTCGGGCGGAATCACGGTCGCGTGCGGGCAGGCCTCGAGCGCCCTATACATCGGCATAGCCGAGCGGACGCCATAGGTGCGGGCGATGTAGCAGGCGGCCGACACCACGCCGCGCTTGCCTCCGCCGATGATGACGGGCTTGTCGGCGATGTCAGGATTGTCGCGCTTCTCGACCGTCGCATAGAAGGCGTCGCAGTCGATATGGGCGATGGTCAGGCCTGCGAGCGCGCGGTGGCGGACGAGGCGAGGGGAACCGCAGGCGGAGCAGCGCCGCACGCCCATATCCAGATCAGCCAGACAATCCCGGCAGAAGCAGCGGGGTCCGGCCGTATCAGGGACGGTCACGGCACGTCGCGCTCCCAGGAGGGGTCGCCGAGCGCGTCGCCCAGCACCTGCCGCGCCGCAGCAACGTTGGTCGGATGCAGCTCCGCGGTCGAGGCAAAGGCCTTTACGGTGGCGTCATCGCGCATCACGAAATCGAGTACGCTGAGGAGGAAATTCGGGTCCGAGGCGGCATTGCGCAGGGTCTCCGGACCGACGCCTGTCTCAGCTAGGAACAGGCCAAGCCGCTCCGGATCGCCGGCCACGAAGGAGAGCGCCTGAATCGCAACGATTTCAGCGACTTCGCGAGGGTTGTGAACAGGCTTTTTCAAGGGTTCGGTTTGCCTTTCCGTTAACTTTCGGTGTCTACTTTGAAACCATCATGCCCGAGTCTCAAGACCCCCGACAAGCAACTGGAAACCACATCGCAGAAAGTCGGCCCTCGGGTTTAACGAAACTCAAGCGAATCTGAGGCTAGTTTGAATCCAGTTTTCGAAGCGCCGGCGAGCGGCGCCTGAGGCGTCACATGTATAGGGCTTCGTGCCAATCAGGAGGGCGGGATGGCTAAGACCGTCCTGATCGTGGAAGACAACGAGCTCAACATGAAGCTCTTCCGCGACCTGTTGGAGGCGCACGGTTACCAGACCTCCGGCACCAGCAACGGCTACGAGGCGCTCGACCTCGTTCGCAAGATGCGACCCGACCTCGTGCTGATGGATATCCAATTGCCGCAGGTCTCGGGCCTCGAGGTCACGCGCTGGATCAAGGACGATCCGGAGCTGCGTGCCATTCCCGTCGTCGCGGTCACGGCGTTCGCGATGAAGGGCGACGAAGAGCGCATCCGCGAGGGCGGCTGCGAGGCCTATTTGTCCAAGCCGATCTCGGTCGGCAAATTCATTGAGACGGTCCGGCGTTTTATCGGATAGGAAGTGAGTTCAAAGTGTCCGCGCGTATCCTGGTTGTCGATGACGTTCCCGCCAACGTCAAACTCCTCGAAGCTCGCCTGTCTGCCGAATATTTCGACGTGATGACCGCCTCGAACGGCACCGAAGCGCTGGCGCTGGCCAGCCGCGCCGAATGCGACATCATCCTGCTCGACGTGATGATGCCCGACATGGACGGCTTTGAAGTCTGCCGCCGTCTCAAGACCGATCCGGCGACGCACCACATCCCCGTCGTGATGGTCACCGCGCTCGACAGCCCCGCCGACCGCAATCGCGGGCTGGAAGCCGGCGCCGACGATTTCCTGACAAAACCCGTCTCCGACGTCGTGCTGATCGCGCGCGTGCGCTCGCTGACGCGGTTGAAGATGATGACCGATGAGCTGCGCATGCGCGCCATCACTTCGCTCGAGATCGGCATGCAGGCGCCCGAGCGCAGCGCCGTGGCCGACACCGGCCGGGGCGGCCGCATTCTGCTGGTCGACGACCGTCAGTCCTCCTATGAGCGGCTGGCGACGATCCTCGCCGCCGAGCACACCATCGACGTCGAGCCGAACCCGACAGAGGCGCTGTTCCACGCCGCCGAGGGCAATTACGATCTGCTGATCGTCTCGCTCGACCTCAACAATTTCGATGGTCTGCGGCTGTGCAGCCAGGCGCGCTCGCTGGAGCGCACGCGCCACGTGCCGATCCTGGCGATCGCGGACCCCGAGAACTCGACGCGGCTGCTCCGCGGCCTCGAGATCGGCGTCAACGACTACCTGCTGCGCCCGATCGACAAGACCGAGCTGCTGGCCCGCGCCCGCACCCAGATCCGCCGCCGCCGCTACACCGATCATTTGCGCGACAACGTGCAGAACTCGATCGAGATGGCGATCACCGACGCGCTCACCGGCCTGCACAATCGCCGCTACATGGAGAGCCATCTGGCGACGCTCGCTGACCAAGCCTCGACCCGCGGCAAGCCCCTGGCGCTGATGATTCTGGACATCGACTATTTCAAGTCGATCAACGACAATTACGGCCACGACGCCGGGGACGACGTGCTGCGCGAGTTCGCGGTGCGCGTGCGCAAGTCGATCCGCGGCATCGACCTGGCCTGCCGCTACGGCGGCGAGGAGTTCGTCATCGTGATGCCGGAGACCGATCTCCACGTCGCCGGCATGGTCGCCGAGCGCCTGCGCCGCTCAATCGCGGGCGAGCCGTTCGCCGTCCACAAGGGCACCAAGCGCATCGAGGTCACGATCTCGATCGGCCTCACCACGCTGGAGCAGAAGGGCGAGGCGGTCGCCGACGTCCTCAAGCGCGCCGACACCGCGCTCTACCGCGCCAAGCACGACGGCCGCAATCGGGTGGTGTCGCAGGCGGCGTGAGGCCGCCTGCAACAAAAACTGCGAGAACAACCCCATGCACAGTGGCCGGCGTTAGCCGGATCAATGGCTTATGCGGGTAGCGAGGCGGGCCTATGCCGATTGCCCGGGGGTTTGACACGTCGGGCAAAACAGGAGCATTTTGATAGGATCGGGCAGGGCGCGGTTGTTGCGCGAAGCCCTCTCCCCAAGCTCCGCTGTTCCACAAGCTCCGCCGTCATTCCCCGCGACCCGGCTACGCCAAGGCTTCGCCGGGGTTTGAGGTCGAGGGGCGCCGAAGCTTTAGCGTAGGCGGCAGGCGGGGAATCCAGTACGCCGCGGCCTCGCGGTTCAATCACAACCGCCGCTGGAATACTGGATCACCCGCTTTCGCGGGTGATGACACCGAACGATACGGCCATGCTGATTAGTGCGGCGTGCGCTTGCTGTGCGTCACGGCCGTCTTCTCCGCATCACCCACATCCACCCCGGCATTCCGCAGCAGCACCTTCGCCGCTTCCTTCGCGGCGCGGGCCATCGCGGGGTCGTCACGCACGAGGTCCTGTGCGATCGAGCCATCGACCAGGAGCACGAGCTGTGTGGCGAGCGCATCCGCATCCGCAACACCTAGCTCGTTCAACCGCTCGCGAAACCAGACGCGGCGGCTTTCCTTGAAGGCGATTGCGATCTTCTTCACGGCGCGGTCCTTTGGGCCGAGCTCGGCGACCGCATTGACGAACGGGCAGCCGCGAAAATCCTTGGCCGCAAAGCGCCGCTCCAGCGAATCGAAGGTACCAAGAATCTGCTCGGCCGGCGGCTTGTCGGAGGGGCGCGGAGCGACGAAACGGCGCTCCAGATAGGCCGCGATCAGCGCGTCCTTGGAGGGGAAGTGGTTGTAGAGCGTGCGCTTGGAGATGCCGATCTCGGCCGCGATGGTGTCGACGCCGATGGCGCGAATGCCTTGCAGATAGAACAGCTTGTCGGCGGTCTCGAGGATCCGCTCCTTCATCGTCTGTGGTGTGGGCGGGGGAGCCATGCGGCAGCGTGCGTCCTGTTCGCTTGACAGCGTGCACCTTTCATAGCCTAAGTACACAGGTCTGTGTAACTAAAAACATCGAGAATTGCAGACGCCGGCGCGCGCGTCGCGCCGACGAGGGAGAAAAATATGCCCCTTTTGCAGGTCCTGCGTCCGACATTGCCCATCCTGATTGGCGCCTCGATCATGCTGACACTGAGCATGGGGCTGCGGCAGAGCCTCGGCATCTTCATGCAGCCTTTGACGCATGACATCCACATTTCGATCTCGGATTTCACGCTGGCGCTGGCCGTGCAGAACCTCGCCTGGGGCTTTCTCCAGCCGCTCGCCGGCGCGATGACGGTGCGCTACGGCTTCCGCCCGATCATGATCGTGGGCTCGCTGATGTACATCGTGGGCCTCATTCTGATGGCGACCGCGAACGGGCTCGTCAGCATCATGATCGGCGCCGGCGTGCTGATCGGGACGTCGCTGGCCTGCACCGCGGCCGCGATCGCGATGTCGGTGGCGGCGCGCGCGGTGCCGGAGACTGTACGCTCGACCGTGCTCGGCATCGTCTCCGGCGCGGGCTCGCTCGGCGCGCTGTTGTCGGCGCCGCTCGGACAGATGCTCAACGAAGGATTTGGCTGGCGCGTCGGGCTCGCCGGTTTCGTGATCATGTCGGTGCTGATGATCCCTGCGGCCTGGTATGCCGGCCGTGTCGACGCGATTCCGCTGCCGAAGCCGACCGCCGACGACATCGGGGATGCCACCGCCGCGACGGCTGCGAAGACGGCGTTCGGCAACGCGTCCTTCGTGGTGATGACCTGCGCCTATCTCGTCTGCGGCATGCAGCTCGTGTTTCTCACCACGCATCTGCCGTCCTATCTGGCGATCTGCGGCCTCGATCCGATGCTCAGCGCACAGACGCTCGGCATGATCGGCGGCTTCAACGTGCTGGGCTCGCTGTTCTTCGGCTGGGCCGGCCAGCGCTGGAACAAGCTGGCGCTGCTGGGCGGCATCTACATCCTGCGCTCGCTCGCGCTCGCCTGGTATTTCATGCTGCCGGCGACGTCGTTCTCGACGCTGCTGTTCGGCGCGATCATGGGCTTTCTCTGGATGGGGGTCGGCCCGCTGGTCGCCGGCGCGGTCGCCGAGATGTTCGGCCTGCGCTGGCAGGCGATGATCCAGGGCCTCGCCTTCATGAGCCACCAGATCGGCAGCTTCCTCGGCGCCTACGGAGGAGGGGTGCTCTACGACACGCTCGGCTCCTACACCATGGCCTGGCGCATCGGCGTGGCGCTCGGTCTGGCCGGCGGCATCATCCAGGTCGCATTCGCGCTGATCCGGCCATCGCAGCCGCCGTCGCCGGTGCTGCGGACGGCGTAGCGGGGCGGTGCTCGCGAACGTCAGAGGGAGCTTGCAGGGGACGCCGTGCTGTTTCGTCGTGATGGCAGCGTGTGACCCGAAGCTTGGCGCGCGGACGAACTTTTCTCCGGCTGTGACGTTGCAACAATTCATGATCCTGCAGGCGGATGGCGCGTCGTCGCGTGCGCCATCCGCTCCTCCACATGGGCCCTAAGCTTTCAGGTCCGTGATCCGCATAATCGCGACCACATTCCCGTCGTTGTACGCCTGTTCTTTTGTTTCCTTGTTGCAGGTCCAGACAAAATTCTTCTTGCCCGTAAAGGTCTTTCCGTCCTGCTCAAGCCGAAGCTCCCCTTCGGTGATATGGCAGATCATGGCATTCATCATCGGGGGCCCCATGGTCTTCGCCCCCGGCTGCATGATGACATCGCGCATTGAGACGGTCTTAAAACCTGGGATCAGGGATGGTGTCTCGCCTTCATATTCACGCACCACGACACCTGGCCAAGGCGTCATATCCTTGTAGCCTGTGGTTTGAGCGGCGGCTGGCCTGACCATGGCAGCCGAGGCCGCTGCCAACGCGATTCCCAGTGCGGACCTTCGATCGATCTTGCTCATCGCTTTCTCCCGACGTTACCGAACGAGCCGCCGCATAAGCAGCGCGCAAAGTTCGTGGTGAACGGTGGTCGAAACCGAAAAAAGAACGGCTTCTAAGAGAGCGTGCTTGCCGATGGCACCAGTGCTGCTCGTTTGCCCAGACGGTGATTTCGGCACATCCCACTTTAAGGGCAACGACATTCTACGTCACCTGACGAGTCTGGGGAACATGTGAAACGAAGTCTCTGCCTAGCCCACGGGAAGGTCCGGATTTGGCCCCAAGCGGTCGACCCGGCATGTCCGCTAGATGTCCGCTCCTTGGGGCTGAAGCAGACTTGAGTAAGCGATGTTCTCAGGCCACGCGCCAGCGTTCTTGGGTAGCGAGATAGGCCCAGGGTAGCAGTTCGTCGATCTGGCTGTTCGGGTGGACGTTGACGATGCGGGTGATGACGTCGGCGAGATAGGCGTGGGGTTCGACGCCGATGAGCTTGCAGGTTTCGATCAGTGAGGCGATGACGGCCCAGTGTTCGCCGCCGCCGTCCGAGCCAGCGAACAGGGCGTTCTTGCGGTTGAGCGCGATTGGGCGGATAGCGCGCTCGACGACGTTGGAATCGATCTCGACGCGGCCGTCGGCAATGAAGCGCGTCAGCCCGTCCCAACGCGACAGCGCATATCGGACGGCCTCCGCGAGTTTGGTCTTCTGGCTAATCAGACCAAGCTTGGCGCGCATCCAGGGTTCGAACTCGTCGGCGATCGGCCGGCTCTTCTCTTGGCGGACGGCGCGACGCTCGTCGGCGGTGCGGCCGCGGATCTCGGCTTCGATGACGTAGAGCCCGGCGATACGTTCGAGTGCCTCGCTGGCGATCGGTGCGGGACCGGCCGCGGCGAGTTCGTAGAAGCGCCGGCGCACATGGGACCAGCAGAACGCCAGTTCTACGTCACCGCGCTCGGCCATGACCCGATAGCCGGCATAGCCGTCGACCTGGAGGATGCCGGCAAAACCCGCGAGGTGGACGATCGGCCGTTCGGCCTTGCGATCGGGAGCGTAGACATAGGCGACGGCGGGCGGGTCCGTGCCGCCCCAGGGCCGGTCGTCGCGGGCATAGGCCCAGAGCTGGCCGGTCTTGGTGCGGCCGCGTCCGGGATCGAGCACCGGGGCGGTGGTCTCGTCGGCAAACAGTTTTGGCGACTGCTTCAGCCTCGCGAGCAGTCGCTCATGCACCGGCCGCAACAGGAAGGCTGCCCGCCCGACCCAATCGGCCAGGGTCGAGCGATCCAGCTCGAGGCCCTGGCGGGCGTAAATTTGAGCCTGCCGATACAGCGGCAGATGGTCGGCATATTTGGCGACGAGTACCTGCGCCACGGTGGCTTCGGTCGGTAGCCCGCCCTCGATCAGCCGCGCTGGCGCCGGTGCCTGTACCATGGTCTCGCAGGCCCGGCAGGCATACTTCGGCCGCCTTACGACTAGGACCCGGAACTGGGCCGGGACGATATCCAGTCGTTCGCTCACATCCTCGCCGATCCGGTGCAGCGCCTGCTGACAGCACGGGCAGGCGTGATCGTCGAGGTCGACCAGCATCTCGACCCGCGGCAGATGCGCCGGCAACGCTCCTCTGTTCCTGCGGCGCCGTGCGGCTCGGCTCGATCGCTCGGCAGCATTGGCTGCATCGGTCGCCGCATCACTGCTCGCCTCGACCTGCTCGACCTCCTCCAGGCCGAGCAGCAACTGGTCCTCCGGCAGCGTCTCGGCCCGGCGGCCGAAGCGATGACGCTGCAACTCCTTGATGATCTGCTCGAGCCGCGCGGCGCGCGCCCGTTCGGCCAGCAGCATCGCCTTGAGCGTGCCGGGATCGTCCGGAAGCGTGTCGGCCGTCGTCGCCATGATGCGATTACACCATGCGTCGCGGCATCCCGCGAGCGCGACATGCATACTGATTCACTGTGCCGCAGTTCAACTCGCTTGGATCGGCGACGGTGTCTCGCGCGCGGCGTGGACGCGCTTCCAGTCTAGTCCTTCGAGCAAGGCTGACAGCTGCGCCGCGGTCAGGCGAATGACGCCGTCCTGCACGTTGGGCCAGCAGAACGAACCGGTCTCAAGCCGCTTGGCGAACAGGCACACACCCGTGCCGTCCCAATAGATCAGCTTTACCCGGTCGGCGCGCTTGGCGCGGAACACATACACGGCGCCGGAGAACGGATCGGCCTGGATGCTCTCACGCACCAGGGCCGCGAGCCCTTCGGCACCCTTGCGGAAGTCGACCGGCCTGGTCGCCACCATCACCCGCACCGCGCCCGTCGGACCGATCACGTGCAGGTCTTCAGCGCATGGATCACGGCCGCAATCGTCGCGGCATCCGCGCCGCGGCCGACCCGGACCGCGACGCCGTTGATCTCGAGCTCGATGATGCTGCTGTTCTCGGCGCCCTCGAGCGCCTTCCGGAGGCGTCGGCGCTGCCGCGGTGAGCGCTCCGGCGGCGTGGACGATGGGGTAACGACAGCGGGCACGAACGTCTGCGGCTCGGGAGCCACAGGGATCGCAACCGGCTGTCGCATTTGCCGGCGCCACGTAAACAGCTGTTGCGGCGACAATCCGTGCCGCCGCGCGACCTCCGATACCACGGCTCCCGGGGCCAGCGTCTCCTCGACGAACCGCGCCTTGTCGTCGGCCGAGAACTGCCGGCGTCGGCCGCTCTCCGTGATGACCTCGACCAGACGAACCGAGGTCCTGGGCTCAAGCATATGTTCAAGCTTAGACACAAGCCGATCTCCAATCAGAGATCGATCATTCCTCGCTCGACGCCTTCAATGGAAGGTGGGACCGAAACAGCGCTTACAGACTTGATATGCTCAGCCCGAGTTCTTCGGGGGGTGACCCGAAGCGGACGTGCGTCGTGGTCGCAGCGATATCCGCCTACTGTGCCGACATCGAAATTAATAGCGGGTTGACGATCGGAGCAGGCGGATTTGTCATCTCGGACGGAGATACTGCTGCGTCGTTGAGATTGCGGACCGGGCGCTGCGATGCGGAGGGCGTGCTTAGGGCCAAACTCAACTTCTTCAGCATGCGCCGGAACTCGTGATCATACGACGCGTCGACATCGCGCATCGTTGAAAACGATGTGACGAAATATTCCTTTAATCGGTCGATCGATTCTCCATCTCCAGAGAGAATACAAGCACTGTTGGCCTTTCATATCCGGTGGTGAGTGAGCAAGCTTAAACTTGCGGTACCGGGGCGGCGATGTGTGTGGCCCTGGAGTGGCTACTACGGGCCCAAGTTTGGCGTGCCTTGACGTGTTCGGCGTGTGGGACTTCCACTGCGGGATTAGGAGTAAGATGAACAATCACCTTCGGCATGCAGCGCTTGCTGTATTCACTGTCATGCTGCCGATCTTTACAATCGGTCACGCTCGCGCCCACGATTATCAGCACCCCGAGTTGAACAGCTGGTATGAGAGCTTGCACAGTGGCAAAGGGCCTTGCTGCGATGGCAGTGATGCGAAGCGCGTTGATGACGCCGATTGGGAAACTAAGGACGGTCACTATCGCGTACGCCTTGATGGCGAGTGGGTTGATGTTCCGAACGAAGCTGTCGTGGATGGACCGAACCGCGCTGGCCGTACGATGGTCTGGCCTTACTACCTAGATGGTCATCCGAAGCCGCGCTGCTTCATGCCGGGGAGCATGGGCTGATAGCGAGCGCGGGGATGCAAGCCTGAAGTAGACCGGGCGCTCTAGCACCCGTCGTCTCCTTCCACGACGGTCGACAGGAAGCTGGAACGAGCCAGATCACATGCAATGGGTTTCGAGAACGAGGTGCCAAACCATCTACTCGTCAACGAACCATCGTTGGTGACCCAGGGGATTGGCGGCAGTTGCGGCAGATAAGATGCATACGGCATCACTTTCGCAAGCGTCGCTCTGACCAGATACTTTGCTAGAAAAGCCTCGTTCATTCCGCCGTCCAGTCCGCTATAGATCGGGGCTGCCGGCACGTTGTCATTGAGCAATCGCGCGAATTCGAGTTCGTCGGTACGTTGCTTCTCAAGCGCCCGCCGCGCAATTTTGGAATCCATGACAAACGCGGGGCATTTATCGGTGGGACTGAACACGAGAGGATACGGCGAATTTGGTGGAGCTTGCGCATCGAACACATAGCGTCGATTGCACACGCCCACCTTAGGTTCGAGATGCGTCGTCTCGAAGTGATCGTTGCCGACTTTGAGCATTTTCCAGAAGGAGAGGTTCGGGCTATTTCGATGCTGCGCCAGGTTTGCCGGCGTCAGGCGGAATGGATAAGCCTGGACCTGAAAGGACGGTCGGCCGCCGAGGGAGTCCCGCGCTAGCGAATAGATCTCGCTTATCTGTTCGTCGGTCATGGCATAGCAACCGCTCGATGAGCAGTCGCCATGGATCATGAGTAAGCTGCCGTCGCGATTGTTTGCCTTGTCGAAGCTGTTGGGAAAGCCGACGTTGATCGCGAGATGGTAATCGGAGTTGGGATTCATCAGCTCGGGAGTAATCGTATAGAACCCCTCTGGAGCCTGACGGTCACCCTCCTTCAGTTTCGGCCCGAGATCCCCCGACCACCGACAGATCGGGTACACCTTGAGGATTTTGAAGAGGCCGGTGGTGTCCTGTTTCCAGACTTCGAGCTCCGCCTCTTGCTTGAAGACGCGCACAAGGATAGGCGAGTATTTTGGCATCTTCTTTTGTCGGAGCAGCGAGAGCAACTCGGGTGGTAGCTCCTTTGTAGCCTTGGCCGGCAAGCGGTTGCTGTTTTCGCCAAGGCAGGTGGCCGGCGACAACGCCGCGAAAAAAGCTGCAGTCAGCACAAGCGCACGGAGTGCCGTGGCGCCGATCACGACCTTACCTCGGGCGTGGAATCTGCTCATTTGGGTAGCGTGTAGTCAGTGGGTTCGTAAGGCAAGCCCAGATGGACGCAGTCACCGGAGAAGTTCGAGCTTATCGTTGGCCTTGGGGATGCCAAGACGCTCGGTCTCGTCGTCCGCTTCTGGCCCATCAGCGAAGTGGCGACACCTTTCATTGAGGTCCGCCTGGTGAGGTAGAGCGGACTGACTTTGCTCACTCTGAGTTCTTCGCATTTTGATCCAACTGAGACATTGGCGGTCCACTGCGCAACGGCTTTGAAGCCGGTTTCAGCCCTATCCGAATATTCGTGTTAGCCGCTAAGGCTGGTGGAAGGGCTGCGCGCTCAACGTTTCGGGGTGCGCCCGCGGATGTGGTCAAAGCCTTGCTTGATTGCGGCGAAGCGCGCTTCGATCATCGGCTCAAATTCGAGGTCGGTGAAGATATATGGCAAGTCCTTTTCGACGCCTTCGCGGACGAGTTCGCCGACATAGTTGGGTTCTATGCCCTGAGAGATGCGTTCCCGGAGCATATTGATCCACTCGGCACGTGGGCCCGAAGTCGGCAAGGGAGGAAGCGCCCCCTCGAAGCGTTTGGGGAGATTGCGTCTCGAGTCCATGATTTGAGTGCGGATGATCCCTGGACACAGCACCGATACGCCAATCCCTCGGGGCGCAAGTTCACGCCGCAGGCCCTCGGACAGCGCGACAACGCCATACTTGGAGACGTTGTATGGGTTGCTCTCCCCTGAAATGAGGCCAGCGATCGAGGCTGTGGAGACGATGTGTCCACCCTCGCCATGCTGCTCGATCAACGGCCCGAAAATCTCGATCCCCCAAATGGTCGCCATCAGGTTGACGCCCAAGGTCCAGTTCCACGACGCCTCGGTCCAGGCGCCATAAGGCCCACCGCCGCCGACGCCCGCGTTGTTGACGAGGATATGCACCTTGCCATAGCGAGCAGTCGTGGCTTCGGCGGCCGCCGCGAGTTCGGCTTTGAGTGAAACGTCCGCTTTCACGCCGTCGACATCGACGTTGGTGAGCCTCAGTTGCTCGAGCGCTGCGGACAGAGCCGCTTCTTCAATGTCGCAAAGCATGACCTTCGCCCCCGCTTGGGCGAAGGCGGTCGCGATCCCCAGTCCAATGCCTGACGCTGCACCGGTCACGAACACAGTCTTTCCAGCGAGTTCCTTCACGCGCGTTCTCCCCGTGCAAGCGGATACCCTCGCGCCAAAACGCCAAGTGTACCCGGACGCCATATGACCGCGTTTTCGAGGGATTGGGAAGCGTGCCGGATGTCCGTTCGTGGCCCATCATTGACATGGGCAACCAGGTATCAACGTCGTCTTCCATGCGCATAGCGGACGCGACAAGTCAGGAGCACACATCTACTTCTGCGCTCGTGCCTTGGAGGCAACGCGGCGCTTCGGGGCGCGCTGTCACGAGCGTCGGCACCCGAGGTGTCTCCTCCGGCAGAACGATGAGCATGAAGACCCGAGGAGAATCACGCGTTGGCCGTGACGCGTAAGGTGTCATGGAAAGTTCGAGACGCCATCTCGACGGCGCCTCGAATCCAACCGGGTCATCTGGCCATCCGTTCGGACGTCCACGTGATCCGGTGACTTGCGGCTTTGCATTACCTGCAGATATGGCGGTTGCCGTCCCACCCGAGGTAGGTGCCCGTTGCCGGATCGTAGGATCGATAACGCTCCGCGCAGGAACGTGAAGCAGTGCCATCCGCGCGAGCCATGGCGCTGTCCGCGCCTTGCGCAGGAGCTGCGCCATCCGGCAACTCGAGGCCCAGCCGACCGGCCGGCGTCAGCGTGCCGTTCAGGTTGCGATTGGGGTTCTCGGCCTCGTACGTATCGGGATGGCTGCTCGCAAAGCCGGATTGCGCGTAGGCGGCGCTTGCGGTCAGGCCCGACAACAAAGCCACGGCAGCGAGAATTTTAAGTCCAGTCATGGTCCATCTCCATCATTGCCCGGTGCAATCGTGCTGCCGGTGCGAGAGGAGTTGGATCGACATCTGCGCTGAACAAGCTCGCTTGATCGCATACGCGCGACCTAGCGCGATCTCGTCGTTCAAATACAGAAAGAATCGTTTGCTTGCGGAACGCAAAAGAATGGTCCACCGCCGCCAGGAGCACGCCTGTCTTTGCTCTCGTGCCCCGGCGCAGCGCAGCGTCACCTCGCCGGTGCGCTTGCGCGCGACCGGCGGGCGACGCTGGGGCTAGCAGCGGCCAGCGCTGGCCGACATCGGGTCCAGGTTCAACTGAAACAGAAAGCCAGCGGGCGGTATGGACTAGCGACGTCCTGATCGCTTGAGTTCGGCGACCTTAAACCTGTTGCCGGCGGCCAGGCTGCTGCAAAACCAGTGGGCCTTGTTTCGGTTTTCGCCCAGGAACACCTTGGTTTCAACGCAATCCAGGTAGGATTTATGGGTGATGGTGTCTCGGCACGTTGGCGAGAAAGGTCCATAGTCCGTACCGCCGCCCGACTCGCTGCATCCGACCCAGGGATCTTTGCCGCTTGGGAAGCTTGATGCACAGCCACCGTTGCAGCTCCTGGCGACTTTCTCCAGGCTGGCAAGCCTCCCCATCACCGAGCCCGGCGCATACGAAGGCGTGCTCGCGGTTGACGTTCGAGCGGTTGACGCAGTCCGACGCGGCGCCGTTGTGTTTGCTCCCCGCTCCGACACGTGCGGCTTTGCCACCTGTTTCGGCGCGTCGACCGTGACAGGGGGAATCGTGGCGGCGGAGCCAGTCGGGATTTGCGACGCTGCCGGGGCGCACAGCAAGGCAGTTGATAAGACAGCGACGGCTGAGGGCACGACAAAGCTTGACGAGAATTTCATGAGCATGTCCTTCCCAAATTCGGGACGGAGATGCCGCCCCGGTAAATGCACGGTAACATACATTTCGGATTGGGCAACCGAGGGTTGAGGTGGCATCTGCCTATAAACTCGCCATCCACACAAAGCGTGGCCCTCGGCGGAACGGCTCTGGATTGCTCCGTCGCAAGAACTCCCCGCAACGACGGCGTGGAGAAAGAGCAGCGCGTCAACTTCGGTCTCGTGCCCCGGACGCAGCGTAGCAACGTTGCGCACTGCAGCGCGTCCGGGACACAGGAGACTTGCCGCGAGATTCCGCTGCCTGCTCGCAGCAATCGGCTCCGTGTTTTTTTGGAAACGCGCCGGCTTCGTGAAATACGCGATCAATTTGCGATCGTACAACGAGAAGCCGCGCGTTGAGAGTCGGTGAGGTGTTCACGGGCAATTGTTGTCGATCATGACCGATAGATGCAGGTCGTGAGCGACGTGGAGGCGTTTCACTTCTCCGAAAGCTCATCGAAGTTCCAGCGCGGTGGACCGACGAGGAAGAAAAATGAAACAGGGGACGCCCACAATGATCGGCCTGCGACGCAGGGAATTTCTTGCTGGGACGGCCCTGCTGCTGTTCAGCGCGACGACCGTCAAAGCCGCCACAATCGCAGGGAGGTTGCCCTGGGCTCCAAATGCGGGAAATCCCCCGCCGCCAATCAAGGTCGGACCGTGGGAGTTCTTCAACGGGGAAGAAGGCCGGGCCATGGAGGCGCTCGTGGATTGCATCATCCCGCCGGACCCGGAGACACCGGGCGGCAAGGAGGCCGGCTGTGCCGTGTTTATCGACCGGCAGCTGGCCGGGCCTTATGGCCGGCAGGAGGGATTGTATGTGCGCCCGCCGTTTCAGGCCGGTGCGAAGAACCAGGGCCATCAGTCGGCGAACGGCCCCGCACAAGACTACCGGGAAGGCCTCGCTGCACTCGATCGTGCGTGCAAGCAGAGGGGCGGGGGAAAGCCCTTCGCCGAGCTGTCGGGCGACGACAGGATCGCGGTTCTGAAGGCGGTTGAGAAGGGCGAGCTCAAACTCGACGGTGTCGATGGCAAATCGTTCTTCGCGCAACTCGTCAAGGACGTGCAGATGGGATTCTTCGCGGACCCGATCTATGGCGGCAATCGCGACATGGTCGCGTGGAAGATGATCGGCTATCCGGGCGCGCGCTACAACTATCTCGATTGGGTGAACCGCCACAACGAGCGCTTTCCACTGCCGCCGGTCGGGATGACCGGCAACGCGCAATGGACGAGGTCGTAGCATGTCCCGAAGGCTTCCCAGGAAGGACGTCGTCATCGTCGGTTTCGGCTGGACCGGCGCGATCATGGCAAATGAGCTGACCGACGAGGGGCTCGAGGTCATCGCCTTTGAGCGCGGTCCGTGGCGCGATGCGCCGACGGACTTTCCGCCGGGCTACATGCAGGACGAGCTTCGTTACCGCATCCGGCACGAGTTGTTCCTCCGTCCGGACCAGTTGACGTTCACGTTTCGAAACAATATGGGTCAGACCGCCCTGCCGATCCGAAGCTGGGGTGCGTTCATGCCGCCGAACGGTGTCGGCGGCGGGGGCGTGCACTGGAACGCCGAGATGTGGCGTTTTCTTCCGTCGGATTTCGTGCTGAAGACACATCTGACCGAACGCTATGGCGCGGCGTTCCTGCCCCCGGATATGACGATCCAGGATTGGGGCGTGACCTATGACGAGCTTGAGCCGCATTACGATCGCTTCGAATATCTGTGCGGCACGTCGGGGACGGCCGGAAATCTGAGCGGCAAGATCATGGACGGCGGCAATCCGTTCGAAGGGCCTCGGTCCCGTCCTTATCCGACCCCGGCGCAGGCCCAGCCGTTCAGCCATACGCTGTTCGGGAAAGCCGCGCGCGAGCTTGGTTACAAGCCGTTCCCGCAGCCTTCGGGCAATCTCTCGCAAGCCTATACGAACCCGCTGGGCATGCGCCTTGGCCCCTGCACCTATTGTGGCTTCTGCGAGTGGTTTGGCTGCGGCAATTATTCCAAGGCTAGCCCGCAAACAACCATCCTGCCGCATCTCATTCGAAAATCGAACTTCAGCCTCCGCGACAATTCAGAGGTTGTCAGGATCAATGTCGATCGTTCAGGCAAGCGCGCTACCGGCGTGACATTCGTGGACTCGAGCGGCGAAGAATGGGAGCAGCAGGCCGACCTCGTGATCCTGTCGGCTTACACGATGTTCAACGTGCAGCTTCTTCTGCATTCGCAAATCGGGCAGCCCTACGACCCCGTCACCAACACTGGGGTCGTCGGCCGAAACTACACCCACCAGACGATCTCGTCGGTCAATGGCTTCTTCGACAACAAGAAGTTCAACTTCAACCCGTTCATCGCATCGGGTTCGATCGGGATGTGTATCGACGAGTTCAACGGCGACAATTTCGATCACGGGCCGCATGGTTTCGTCGGCGGCGGCTATGTCGGCCAGGTGCAGACAGGTGCTCGTCCGATCGAAAGCACCCTGGTGCCGCCGGGAACGCCGGCATGGGGCGCCGACTGGAAGAAGGCGGTGAAGGACAATTATCTCAGCACGGTCAAGCCCGGCACTGGTGTGCATGGCAGCTTCTACGCCTACCGCGACATCTACCTGGATCTCGACCCCGCCTATAAGGACCGGTTCGGGCGTCCGCTGATGCGGATCACGATGGATCTCAAGGAGAACGAGATCAAGCAGAATAAGTTTCTCACCGACAAGTTCGCCGAGATCATCAAGGCGATGGGCGCTGAAAAGCTCGCCGTGCAGTATCGGACCGCGCCATACGACATAACGACCTACCAGACGACGCATCTCAACGGCGGTGCGATCATGGGGGCCGATCCCAAGACAAGCGTCCTCAACAAATACCTGCAGAGCTGGGATGTCCCGAATCTGTTCGTGATGGGGGCAAGCGCCTTTCCGCAGAACGCCGGCTACAACCCGACGCTCACGGTCGGCGCGCTCGCTTATTGGTCGGCGGCCGCGATCCGGAACCAGTACCTCAAGAATCCCGGAAGGCTGGTCGATGCGTAGGATTCCTCGCGTATGCACGCTCGTTTGCGCAGTGCTCGCTTCGGCGTCGCTGGCTGGCCGCGCGCATGCCGGCTCCGCAAACATGCAAGAGTTCACCCAGATCGAACGCGGGCGCTATCTGTCGATCCTGTCGGACTGTGCCGGCTGCCATACCGTTCCCGGCGGCAAGCCGTTTTCGGGTGGGCGGCCGATCGAAACGCCGTTCGGCAACATCATATCGCCCAATGTCACGCCCGATCTGGAAACGGGCATTGGAGCCTGGAGCGACGATCAATTCGATGCCGCGGTGAGAAAGGGTATCGGACGAACCGGCGCGCATCTCTATCCGGCCATGCCTTACAATGCGTACACTCGGATGTCGCGTGACGATGTGATGGCAATCCGGGCCTATCTGACTTCGCTGGAGCCGGTCCGAAATTCGCGCAACGCGGATACGCTTCCGTTTCCATTCAATATCCGCTCAACGATGATCGTGTGGAACGCGCTCTACTTCACGGCAGGTGAATACAAGCCGGAACCGACCAAATCCGCCGAATGGAATCGCGGCAAGTTCATCGTCGACGGGCCGGCGCATTGCGGAGCCTGTCACACGCCGAAGACGCTGCTCGGAGGCGATCGAACCGATCAATATCTGCAGGGAGCAAATCTCCAGGGCTGGTCGGCGCCTGACATCACCAACAACCGGCGGACAGGACTGGGCAGTTGGACGGCAGACGATGTCGCGCTCTACCTCAAGACGGGGCACAATCGCGCTACCGCTGCGACAGGGCCGATGGCGGAGGCCGTCGAGCTGTCGACGTCCAGGATGAAGGATGAGGATACGAAGGCTATTGCGACGTATCTGAAATCATTGCCGGGCAACAAGGATGAGGCGAGGCTTGCCCCGGTGGGTGCGAACGTGATGGCGGCCGGAGGCGCGATCTACCGAGACCAATGTTCCGCCTGCCACGGGATCGAAGGCAAGGGCGTTCCACACCTGTTTCCCGCCCTCGCAGAGTCTACGATGGTGCAATCAAATGATCCCACAACGGCAATCCGAATGGTGCTCCGTGGTGCGCGAAGCGTCGGCACCAAGGCCGAGCCGACGGCACCCGGCATGCCGTCCTACGGCTGGCAGCTCGATGATCGCCAGGTCGCGGCGGTGCTCAGCTTTGTCAGAAATAGCTGGGGTGGTGCCGCTGCCCCGATCGATGCAGCCGAAGTGACGCGTGTTCGGTCCGACACCGCTTTACGCAACGACTGAGCCGGCCGTCCGAGACGTGAGCCGCAAAATAAAAACGGGGCCGTGAGGCCCCGTCAAAAGTCCGTAGCTTATTCCGCGATCTTACTTGATCTTCTTACTTGATCTTGGCTTCGCGGAATTCGACGTGCTTGCGCGCGACCGGATCGTACTTCTTCTTGACCAGCTTGTCGGTCATGGTGCGCGAATTCTTCTTGGCGACGTAGTAGAAGCCGGTGTCAGCCGAGGACACGAGCTTGACCTTGATGGTGACCGCTTTGGCCATGTTCAGAACCTCAGGAATGAAGGGAATCTGGAGCCGGCCAAACGGCCCGCGTTGGCCGGCAACCTAGCCAGAAACCGCCTGATGTCAAGGTTTCGAAGCGTTTTCGAGCGAAGTGGGCACCGGTTCGCGTCAAGAAAACGCGTCAAAAACAACAACCTAGAGCCCCGAACGGGGCTCTAGGGCGGAAAACCACCCAAAACGGTCCCATTACGCCTCGAAGAACCGGTTTTTCGGCCGCGGCAGGCCCAGATTCTCCCTCAAAGTGGCCCCTTCATACTCTTTGCGGAAAATCCCGCGACGCTGCAGCTCCGGCACCACCTTGTCGACGAAATCGTCGAGGCCGGCGGGCAGGAACGGGAACATGATGTTGAAGCCGTCGGAGCCGCGCCCGACCAGCCATTCCTCCATCTGGTCGGCGATGGTCTTGGCGGTGCCGACGAAGGACAGCCCGCCATAGCCGCCGACGCGCTGGGCGAGCTGGCGCACCGTGAGATTGTCGCGCCTGGCGAGGTCGACCATGCGCTGGCGGCCGCTCTTGCTGGCGTTGGTCTCCGGAATCTCCGGCAGTTGCCCGTCCGGATCGAAGCCCGAGGCATCCGTGCCGAGGATGACCGAGAGCGAGGCGATGGCGCTGTCGTAATGCACGCGGCTGTCGAGCAGCGCGCGCTTCTCCTTGGCCTCATCGACGCTGTCGCCGACCACGACGAAGGCGCCGGGAAGAATCTTGAGATGTTCGGGATCACGGCCGATCTTCTCCATGCGGCCCTTGATGTCGGCATAGAGTTTTTGGCCGTCGGCGAGGGGGCCGCCGCCGGTGAACACGGCTTCCGCCGTCTCCGCCGCAAGCTGCCTGCCGTCCTCCGATGCGCCGGCCTGCACGATCACCGGCCAGCCCTGCACGGGCCGCGCGATGTTGAGGGGGCCGCGCACCTTCAGATATTTGCCGTTGTGGTCGAGCACGTGCATCTTCGCGGGATCGACGAACACGCCGCTTTTGACGTCGCGCACGAAGGCGTCGTCGGCGAAGGAATCCCAGAGGCCGGTGACGACGTCGTAGAACTCGCGGGCGCGCTTGTAGCGCTCGGCATGCTCCATGTGGTCGTCGAGGCCGAAATTCAGCGCCGCGTCCGGATTCGAGGTGGTGACGATGTTCCAGCCCGCGCGCCCGCCGCTGAGATGGTCGAGCGAGGCGAAGCGGCGCGCCACGTGATAGGGCTCGTCAAACGTCGTCGAGCCCGTCGCGATCAGGCCGATGCGCTCGGTGACGGCGGACAGCGCCGACAGCAGCGTGAACGGCTCGAACGAGGTCACGGTGTGGCTGCGCTTGAGCGCGTTGACCGGCATGTTCAGCACGGCGAGGTGATCGGCCATGAAGAAGGCGTCGAACCTGCCGGCCTCGAGCTTCTGGATCGGCGTCTTGATATGGCCGAAGTTGAAATTGGCGTCCGGCCAAGCCCCGGGATAGCGCCAGGCGCCGGTGTGGATGCTGATCGGGCGCATGAACGCGCCAAGCTTGAGTTGCCGTTGTGCCATCGCCCCGTATCCGTTCTGGGTGTCGTTAGGGAAGACATAGGTGCGCGCGGGAACTCCGCCATTGGGGGAGGCGGGAAGATTTTTTCGTTTTTCGCGACATGCTCAGCATGTTTCCGTCATTCCGGGGCGCGCGCAGCGCGAGCCCGGAATCCATACTCACGATCGTGGTTATGGATTCTCAGGTGCGCAATTGCGCACCCTAGCTCGCCGCTCCGCGGCGCCCCGGAATGACAAGGGGGAACCATCGAACCGATCCGCCGCTCGCCCCGACCAAGCCATGACCTCGTGAGGAGACCCGACATGGCAGGCGCAATGACCGTGGACGGCGGCACCGTTCGCATCGACCGGCCCATGCCCTGGATTGGCCGCCTGCTGTCGCTGCCGCTGCTGGCCGCGAGCGGTTATCTCTTGTGGAATGTCGGCCTCGGCCTGCGCCAGGATTTTTCCGGCTTCGGCCGGCTCGCCGATGATCTCGTGCCGGTACTGGTGTTCACGGGGTTGGGACTGCTCGTCGGCATCCCCGGAATGATCCTGCTGACGTACCGCACTTTCGTCGTGCTCAACGAGACGCTGCGCCAGATTGTCATCACCAGGCAGTTCGGCCCGCTCAGTATCCGCAGCCAGCGCGATCTCGCCGACTATCACTTCGTCAGCATCACCGATGACTATGATGCGGATCTGACGACCTACGACGTCAATCTCTGCGGTAACAGGGGCACCGAGCCGATCACGCTTCAGAGCTTCACCAGGCGCGAGGAGGCGGACAAGCTCGCAAGCGAGATCGGTCGCGTCCTGAAATTGCCGGCGCGCGACTATGTCGGCACCGAGCCTGATGCTTCCTGATTAGGTCTAGCCACGACCTGTTGCTACCCGTTGCGGAAATTGCCATCCTCGCGGCCGAACACCGCAATGGAAGGCCATGACCTCAGCGAATAACTCCATTCCCGCGCTTCGACCGCGCGGCAAGGGCCATCAGTTTCTCTTGTATGGCGACTCCTGCTCGGGTGTGCCGGGTGCCTTGCACGAAAAGACCTTCGCCTCGGTCAATGCGGTCGTTCAACGCCTGAGACCGCAGCCTGAATTCGTTCTCTTCCCGGGCGATGAAATCATCGGACTGACGCCGGATCCGGACGCGCTGCGCGCGCAGTGGCGCTATTGGCTGGATACGGAAATGGCATGGCTCGACCGTGCGGCCATTCCGATGTGGCACACAACCGGCAATCACACGACCTATGATTTGATGAGCGAGGCGGTGTTTCGTGCGGTGCTCGAGCTGCCGAAAAATGGACCGCCGGGACAGGCGGGCCTCTCCTACTTCGTGCGGCGCGGCGACCTCCTGATGGTGTTCGTCAACACGCTCTGGAGCGGCCTGGGAGGTGAGGGCCATGTCGAGCTCGCGTGGCTCGAAACAACGCTCAGAGAGCATGGCGATGCCCGACACAAGCTCGTCCTTGGCCATCATCCGGTGTTTCCGATCAACGGCTTTACGGGGACGTATCAGCGCGAGATCGGCCACGAATATGCTCGCCCGTTCTGGGACATCCTGGTGAACGAAAACGTGCTTGCCTATCTGTGCAGCCACATCCTCGCCTTTGACGTGCAGGCGCATCGCGGTGTCCTGCAGATCTGCACTGCGGGCGCGGGAACGGCTCACAGGATGCCGGAAGGCGTCGAGTATCTGCATTGCATTCAGGCCGCGCTTGACGAGGAAGGCCTGCGTTATCAGGTGCTCGATACCGACGGCGTTGTCAGGGAGAAGATGGAATGGCCGCTGCGCGATCCTGATCCCGCCCTGTGGAGGGAGCTGGCGCTCGGTGAAGCCGAAGCGCCGTTCAGCGGATGTGTGGAGAGCGGGCGGCGGATCGAGCTGAGGCTTGTGGGGCAAAGCGCTGCGACCGAAGTCGCAGCGGCCCAGACGATTTTCACGGCTTTCGCGCCGGGTTCGATCGCGCCGTTCTGGCTTGGGCTTCGGGGACCGAGGCAAACCCTGACAGCCATCGTTGCTCGTGAGCCGGGGCGAAGCCCAACCTATTGGTTTGGACCTGATCTTCCGGCGGGCGAGGGTTTCGATATTCACGTCGCGATCTACCCGGATATGGGCCCCGGCGGTCTCTTGTACCGCGATCACGGCTCCCCGCGTTGGTCGTCCTTCACCTCTGCGACGGCGCGAGGGTTGGGGCAGCTTGTGTGGCCGCAGCAATGGGCGATCGGCCACGGACAAGGTGGCAGCGAAGACCGCGCCTTCAGAGGTGCCGCGCTGAGTTTGCTGATCGCGTGAACGAGCCTGGAGAGCTTTGTGGCCGGATCAACTCAAAATATCCTTCTGCATCTTGCCGCCGTAGAAATGGAAGAACGGCACCGGCGCGTCGTGGCGGAGCGGGCCGGTGGCAAGGCGGGTGTCGAGCTCGTTGAGCACGTTGCGTGTCATCGGATGCAGATCGGCGAGCGGCTTTGAGCCGAGCTCGACCCAGACCAGCTCGACCAGCTCGGCATCCGCATGGATCACTCCCTCGACGCGGTGGGTGATCGCGGAGGCATCCGCGGTGAAGAAGCGGGTATCGAACCGCTTGACGCGGCCGGGCGGGGTGATCGCGCGTGCGATCAGGAACAGGCTGGAGGGATCGGGCAGCAGGCCCGCATCCGCGAACGGCTTCCAGGCGCCTTCGAGTTTCGCTTTCCCCTCGGCCTTGCGTCCGAGGCAGAGGCCGGTCTCTTCGCAGGCCTCGCGGATTGCGGCAATCGCCAGCGACTTTGCGCGCGAGGCCGGAGTCTTCGGGCTGCCCTTGGCGAGATTGGCTTCCAGCTCGGCGGTGATGGGTGCTGCACACGGCACGCGGTAATCGTCCTTGTCGACACGACCGCCGGGGAAGACGAACTTTCCGGGCATGAACACCACCTTGTCGTGGCGCTTGCCGACCAGGACTTTTGGAATGCTGCCGCTGCGATCGACCAGGATCAGCGTCGCCGCATCGCGGGGGCGGAAATAGGGATGGTGGTCGGCTTCCTTGCCCTCGTGGATCTTGGCCTTCTCGGCTCCCTGCGACGTATCCGTCATGTCCTCACCCAAACCGCTTTTTGATTATTTGCTTAGACCGGCGGAATACCATCCGGAGGGTTGTCGTCAAAGCCGTGCATGCGCAGAGCCCATTGCAAGCCGACCACAGCTCCCTTGACCGGCTGGAGCAGCGCGAGCGAGGCGACGAAGGTGAAGGGCAGATAGGCCGCGAAGCTGAGCCAGACCGGCGTGGTGTAGTTGGTCTCGATCCAGAGGATCGTGGGCACCACGATGTGGCCGACGATGACGATCACGAGATAGGCCGGCAGATCGTCGGCGCGATGCGGCGTGAAATCGAGGCCGCAGACCGCGCAATTGTCCGCGGTTTTGAGAAAGGCACGGAACAACTTGCCCTCGCCGCAGCGCGGGCAGCGGCTGCGAAAGCCGCGCTTCATGGCCGTCCAGACGTCGCGCTTCTCGACGAGGCCGGTCTCGCGCGTCCAGATCTTTGGGGCCGTGCTCGTCGTCACCATGCCTTGCCCTTCTGACCCCCGCCTTTTCCTTTGTTCTTGCCCTTGCCCTTCTTGGGTTTGCCGGACTTTTGCTTCGGCGGCTTGCGTTTTTTATCCGGACTGCGTCCAGGATGCGCCTTGAACGAGGGGCGGCGTTGCGGACCGGATGGCCTGCGGCCGCGCGGCGCGGTCTCGCCGGTCGACGACAGCAGCTCGAAGCGCAGCGCGCCTGCGATGGGAGCTGCTTCTATCAGACGGACGTCAACGACGTCACCCAGCTGATGCATGGTGCCGCTGCGCGTGCCGACGAGCGCGTGTCGGCTCTCGTCATAGTTGAAATATTCCGTGCCGAGGGATCGGATCGGGATCAGGCCGTCGGCGCCGGTCTCGGCGAGCTTGACGAACAGGCCGGCGCGCGTGACGCCGGAGACGCGGCCCTGGAAGCTTGCGCCGATGCGGTCGGCGAGGTGATGGGCGATCAGCCGGTCGACGGTCTCGCGCTCCGCCTTCATCGCGCGCCGCTCGGTCACCGAGATATGGGCTGCGACCTCACCGAGGCTTTCCGGCGTCTCGCTGTCGGGCAGTGCGCCTTCGCCGAGGCCGAGCGCGCGGACCAGCGCGCGGTGCACGACGAGGTCGGCATAGCGGCGGATCGGCGAGGTGAAATGCGCGTAGCGGCGCAAATTCAGGCCGAAATGACCGTAATTCTCGGAGGAGTATTCGGCCTGTGCCTGCGCGCGCAGCACGACCTCGCTCACCAGCGGGAAGTGGTCGTGGCCTTCGAGCTGCGCCAGCACGCGGTTGAACAAA
Organism: Bradyrhizobium sp. S3.7.6; assembly: GCF_054061875.1. NCBI lineage: Bacteria > Pseudomonadati > Pseudomonadota > Alphaproteobacteria > Hyphomicrobiales > Nitrobacteraceae > Bradyrhizobium > Bradyrhizobium sp. S3.7.6. Next base: position 4,416,508 of record NZ_JBSSEQ010000001.1, read on the forward strand.
GCCGGGCGCAGCGCGCCGCCTTTCGCGAAGGGAACGTCCAGCGTCTCCAGAAACTCCGCGAGTGCGTGGACCTTCTCCAGCGTCGGCTCGTCATGCACGCGGTAGATCAGCGGGAGCGACTTCTTCTCCAGCATCTCGGCCGCCGCGACGTTGGCGAGGATCATGAACTCCTCGATCAGCTTGTGCGCATCGAGACGTTCAGGCACGACGACGCGATCAACCGTGCCGTCGCTCTTCAAGAGGATCTTGCGCTCGGGCAGATCGAGATTGAGCGGATCGCGTTCGTCGCGGGCGCGCTTGGCGCAGGCATAGGCGGCATAGAGCGGCCTCAGGATCGGATCGAGCAGGGGTCCGGTGGTGTCGTCGGGCCGGCCGTCGATCGCGGCCTGCGCCTGCGCATAGTTCAGCTTCGCCGCCGAGCGCATCAGGATGCGGTGGAAGCTGTGCGAGCGCTTGCGCCCGTCGGGGCCGAGCACCATCCGCACCGCGAGCGCGCCGCGCGGCTCGCCCGGCACCAGCGAGCAGAGATTGTTGGAGATGCGCTCGGGCAGCATCGGCACAACGCGGTCCGGGAAATACACCGAGTTGCCGCGATCGAGCGCGTCGCGGTCGAGCGCGGTGCCCGGCCGCACGTAGAAGCTCACATCGGCAATGGCGACATCGACGATGAAGCCGCCTCTGTTGTTCGGATCAGGATCGGGCTGCGCATGCACCGCGTCGTCGTGATCCTTCGCATCCGGCGGGTCGATGGTGACGAGCGGCACGTCGCGCCAGTCTTCACGTCCCTTCAGATTGGCCGGCTCTGCCGCTTCGGCTTCACGCTCTGCCGCGGGCCGGAACTGCAGGGGGATGTCGTGCGCGTAGATCGCGATCAGGCTGATTGCCTTCTCCGACTTGACCGAGCCGAGCTTCTCCTTGACCCGGCCTGATGCCAGCCCAAAGCTGCGCGAGCGGATGATGTCGACGCTGACGAGGTCGCCGTCCCGGGCGCCGTGCGCGTCGGCTGCGGCGATGTTCAGCTCGCGGTCGGCGGACTTCTTGTCGACCGGGACCAGCCGTCCGCCGCCTTCGGGAAGCTCGCGGAACACGCCGAGGATGCGGCTCTTCGTCTTGTCGAAGACCTTGATGATGTGGCCGCGATAGGCCGGACCTTCGTTCTCGTCCGAGCGCTCGACGCGCAGCAGCGCGCGATCGCCGACACCGGCCGCGGTGCCGGGCTTTGGCCGGCGCGGCATGACGATGAGGATTTTTGGCGGTTCGCCGCTTTCGACCTCGTCCCATTCGGTGGGGGAGGCGATCAGCTCGCCGTCACTGTCGCGGCCGGTGATGTCGGCGACCAGCGTCGACGGGAGCGCGTCCGGCTCGGAAACCTTGTGGCGTTTTTTCTTGATGGTGCCGTCGTCGGCGAGCTCGCGCAGCATGCGCTTGAGCTCGATGCGATCGGCGTTCTTCAGGCCGAACTCGCGCGCAATTTCGCGGGTCCCGACCTTTCCGGGATTTGCCTTGATGAAGGCGACGATGGCGCTCCGGTCGGGAAAGCCATGGTCATTCTTGCGTTTCACTTAACCTCTAATTCTTGATCTAGGTCTTGCCGGCACTCTTCTTGGCCGGAGCCTTGGGGGCGGCGGCCTTGGTCGGCGACGTTTTTGCGGTCGACGACACGGCGGCGCGCGCCTTGCTGGTGGATTCGGATTTTGGTTTGGCCGCCTTCTTCGCGGCCGGTTTCTTCGGCTTCGGCGCGGCGTCATCGCCGTCGGCGGCCTTCGCCGCAGCCTTCTTGGCCTTGGGCGGCTTCGCCGCCTTCTTCGGCTTCTTGCCGCCGCCCTTGGCCGCGCGCTCGTCGATCAGCGCGATCGCCTGCGGCAGCGTGACGGTGTCCTTTTCGAACTCGGCCGGGATCGTCGCGTTGACGCCGCCTGCCGTGACATAGGCGCCGTAACGGCCGCTCTTCACCGTGACGGTGCCCAGCGTCGGATGATCGCCGATCGCCTTGCCGGGGTCGGCGCCGAAGCGGCGGCTCGGGCCCTTGGCGACCTTCTCCGCGATCAGCGTCACCGCGCGGTTGAGGCCGATGTCGAAGACCTCGTCGCCGCTCTCCAGGCTGGCGTAGGTCTTCTCGTGCTTCACGAACGGCCCGAAGCGGCCGAGACCTGCCGTGATCGGCTGACCGGTCTCCGGATGCTTGCCGATCTCGCGCGGCAGCGACAACAGCTTCAGCGCAAGCTCGAGCTCGACGTCGCCCGGCGAGGTGCCCTTCGGGATGCCCGCGCGCTTCGGCTTCTCGCCTTCCTCATAATCCTTCTGCTCGCCGAGCTGGATGTAGGGCCCAAAGCGGCCGGCCTTGACCCAGACATCGCGACCGGTGTCGGGGTCCTGGCCGAGCGAACGGTCGGCGGTGGTCTCGCTGTCGGCGGCGAGCTGGCGGGTGTAGCGGCATTCCGGATAGTTCGAGCAGCCGACGAAGGCGCCGAACTTGCCGGCCTTGAGATTCAGCCGGCCGTTGCCGCAACTCGGGCACTGCCTGATATCGCCGCCATCGGCGCGGGGCGGATAGATGTGCTGGCCCAGCATGTCGTCGAGCACGTCGAGCACCTGGGCGACGCGCAGATCCTTGATCTCGTCGACGGCGCCGATGAAGCCGGTCCAGAAGTCCTTCAGCACCTGCTGCCAGGAGATCTCGTTGTTGGAGATGCGGTCGAGCTGCTCCTCCAGATTGGCGGTGAAGTCGTATTCGACGTAGCGGCTGAAGAAGCTTTCGAGGAAGGCGACCACGACGCGGCCCTTGTCCTCGCCGTGCAGGCGCTTCTTCTCGAGCTTGACGTAGCCGCGGTCCTTCAGGACCTGGAGGATCGAGGCATAGGTCGAGGGACGGCCGATGCCGAGCTCTTCCATGCGCTTGACCAGCGAGGCCTCCGAGAAGCGCGGCGGCGGCTCGGTGAAATGCTGGGTGACGGCGAGCGACTGTCGCTTGAGCGCGTCGTTCGGGCTCATCGCGGGCAGGCGGCGGGAGTCCTCGTCTTCCTCGTCGTCGCGGCCTTCCTGGTAGAGCGCGAGGAAGCCGTCGAACTTGACGACCTGGCCCGTCGCCCGCAGCTCCAGCGTGCGGGAGCCTGCCTTCGCGGTGATGTCGACGGTGGTGCGCTCGAGCTCGGCCGATTCCATCTGGCTCGCGATGGTGCGCTTCCAGATCAGCTCGTAGAGTCGCGCCTGGTCGGCATCGAGCTTGCGGCTCATGCTGTCGGGGCGGCGCGACATGTCGGTCGGACGGATCGCTTCGTGCGCTTCCTGGGCGTTCTTGGCCTTGGCCTGATACTGGCGCGGGGCCTCCGGCACATAGGCGTTGCCGTAGTCCTCGCCGATCACCTTGCGCGCCTGGGTGATCGCGGACGGATCGATCTGCACGCCGTCGGTACGCATATAAGTAATGAGTCCGGTGGTCTCGCCGCCGATGTCGATGCCTTCATAAAGGCGCTGGGCGATGCGCATCGTGTGCGCCGGCGCAAAACCGTATTTGCGGCTGGCTTCCTGCTGCAGCGTCGAGGTGGTGAAGGGCGCCTGCGGATTGCGCCGGGCCGGCTTGGCATCGACCGCGGTCACGGCGTAGGCGGCCGCTTCCAGCGCCTTCTTGAAGTCTTCGGCTTCCGCACCGGTGCCGATGTCGAGACGCTGGATCTTCTTGCCGTCGGCGCCGACCAGGCGCGCCTCGAAGGCGTCGCCGCGCGGCGTCAGCAGGGTCGCGATCAACGACCAGTATTCGCGCGCGACGAACTTCTCGATCTCCAGTTCGCGGTCGCAGACCAGCCGCAGCGCCACCGACTGCACGCGGCCCGCCGAACGGGCGCCCGGCAGCTTGCGCCAGAGCACGGGGGAGAGGGTGAAGCCGACCAGATAGTCCAGCGCGCGGCGCGCCATGTAGGCGTCGACCAGCGCGCCGTCGATCTGGCGCGGATTCTTCATCGCATCCGTGACCGCCTGCTTGGTGATGGCGTTGAACACCACGCGCTCGATCTTCTGGTCCTTCAGCGCGCGCTTTTCCTTCAGCACCTCCAGAACGTGCCAGGAGATGGCCTCGCCCTCGCGATCAGGGTCGGTCGCCAGAATCAGGCGGTCGGCGTTCTTCAGGGACTTGGCGATATCGTTGAGCCGGCCGGCCGCCTTGGGGTCGACCTCCCAGATCATCTTGAAATTTGCGTCCGGATCGACGGAACCGTTCTTCGCCGGGAGGTCGCGGACATGGCCGAACGAGGCCAGAACCTCGTAGGACGAGCCCAGATACTTGTTGATCGTCTTGGCTTTCGCCGGCGACTCCACAATGACGATATTCATGTAGTTCCAGTAGCTTACGGGGAAATTACGAGCCGCTTTCGATGAGATTCGGATCGGCCGTTTCGACCCGAACATGGGTGGTGAGGCCCTCGCTGTCAAATCGAGGGGTGTTGAAAGCACCCCAAATGGGAAAAGTTTCATATCGAGAAAGTTGCAAAATACCACCTTGGAGTTGCGGTCAATGTCGGCGTAGAGTCCTCCCGGGGCATGGATTCGGGTGGGGTCTGGTGACTAAGCCAGGAAAGAAACGGGCGCGCGCCGCATCAGGCGCGCCGGGGGGCTCGCGCGGTGAGGAACCAGGGGAGGGCGGCGTCGATGAGGCCGTCGCCTTCATCGCCGAGCAGGTCGGGGCGTTGCGCAAGCTCGCCGAGCGCCACAAGCTCGACGTGCTGCATTATCTCCTGGGCATGACCAAGCTGGAGGCCGACGAGCAACTGCGGCTGCGGAGCAAGCGCAAGCTGTCGTAGCGGCGCTCACCATCCAATCCGTCATCCTGAGGTGCTCGCGTAGCGAGCCTCGAAGGATGAGCGGCCGAGATGCCGCAGCCGGGCCGTCGCCCTTCGAGGGCCGCTGAAGAAGCGGCCACCTCAGGGTGACGGCGATATATGGAGGCGCGCCGCATCAATCCCGTCATTGCGAGCGCAGCGAAGCAATCCAGAATCCCTCCGTGGTGAAACTCTGGATTGCCTCGCTGCGCTCGCAATGACGGTGTGGTGGCAGCGTGCCGCGATCAGGCCGACCGCCGCCGCGGTGCCGGTCGGGGCTTCAGCGTGATGTCGGCCAGGCTGAGCAACCGTCCATCCTCGGCGTGCAGCTCGAGCTTCTTCACCGGGCGGCCTTTGACGCGATCGACCATGACGGTGTCGATCTCCTCAGGCGTGTCGTCGAACTCCTCGCTCCATTGCCGGAGCGCGACCAGGATCGGGAAAAGGCCAAGTCCCTTCGGCGTCAGCACATACTCCTGGTAGGCGCTGCCATCGGAGGCGGGGGCGGTCGCCAGGATGCCGTGTTCGAGCATTGAGCGCAGGCGCGCCGACAAGATGTTCTTGGCCATGCCGAGCTTGCCCTGAAACTCGCCGAAGCGGCGCACACCGAGCATCGCTTCGCGGATGATCAGCAGCGTCCACCAGTCGCCGATCGCCTCCCAGCGACCGCGCGACCGGGCAGCCGTCACCCTCAAAACTCGTTCGTTTCACCATCGTCTGAGGTCCCCTCACATTCGCACGATGTCGGCGCCAATCACGCGCTTGTGTGGTTGCATCATAAAACCATCCGCCTAGATTGCAATATGGTTTCATAATGAAACTATTGGAGAGGCGAGCATGAGACTGAGCGGCAAGACGGCACTCATCACCGGCGGCAACAGCGGAATTGGATTGGCAACGGCAAAGCTGTTCGTGGCCGAGGGCGCGAAGGTGATCATCACCGGGCGCAACAAGGAGACGCTGGAGGCCGCAGCAAAGGAACTCGGGCCGAACGGGCTCGCGCTGGTTGCGGACGCGACCGACGTCGCCGCGACTGAAGCGGCGATCAAGAAGGGCACCGAAAAATTCGGCAAGCTCGATATCGTGTTCGCGAATGCCGGCATCCCCGGCAGCACGCCGCTGGGCTCGACGACGCTGGATGTCTTTGAGAAGGTGATCAGCACCAACCTCACCGGCGTGTTCTTCACGGTGCAGTCGGCGCTGCCCTATATCAACGACAACGCCTCGATCATCCTCAACGGTTCGGTGATCTCCGTGCTCGGCGTTCCCGGCTACTCCGCTTACGGGGCCGCCAAGGCCGGCGTGCGCGCGCTGGCGCGGATCATGGCCTCGGAACTGTCGCCGCGCGGCATCCGCGTCAACGTCGTTGCGCCCGGCGCGACCCGCACGCCGATCTGGGGCGCCGCGATCGCAACGCCTGAAGCGGAGAAGGCGTTCGAGAAGCGCCTTGGACTATCCACGCCGCTCGGCCGCATTGCTGAACCGGATCACATCTCGAAGACGGTGCTGTTCCTCGCCTCCGACGATGCCGGGCACATCCAGGGCCAGGAGATCTTCGTCGACGGCGGCGCGGTGGCGTCTCCGAGCGGCGCGCCGATCTATCGCGGCTGATCAACGTTTGCGAAAATTGAATCGGTCGGCGCGACGACATCGGTTGCGCCGGCCTGTTCCTACACCTCGGTGGCTGTATTCCTCTGAACCTTCCGTGAGGCGTTGAACCTTCGCTTGCGCTGCCAAGACCCTTTTGCGGGCAGGGTCATAAGACTCACTTTCAGGGAGCCCGCGATGTCAAAAGCAGCTCGTATTTCTTCGTCGATTTCAGAACCGCGTATTTACACCGAACATTCCGCTATTCCCGCCAAGCACTCCGACACGTCCGAGTTCATCGGGGTGGCACTTTTCTCAGGCATCGGGCTTTTCATTTCGCTCATCGCCGTCATTCTTGGCGTTCAGGGCGCCTGGTTTTAGCGCTGTCGAACTCTCAGCCGCCGCCGGAGTCCGGCAGCGGCTGGTGTCGGCGTAAGTGTTACGCCGCCTGCAGGCTGGTGGCAGCCTGAAGCGCTCCGGCCAGCGCTTTCTCACGATGCTCAGGGCCAACCTGGATGCCGTCGGCGACGATGAATTCGGGGCTCGTGATGCCCATGAACGCGAACACGCCGCGCAAATAGGTTTCGAGGTGCTCGAGCGAGGCGGCCGGCGTGCCCGGGCCGTAATAGCCGCCGCGCGAGATCGCCACGATCACGCGCTTGTCGCCGGCAAGACCCTGCGGGCCGTTCGCGTCGTATTTGAACGTTTTCCCCGCCACGAGGACGCGGTCGATCCAGGCCTTGAGCTGGCTCGGGATCGTAAAATTGTACATGGGCGCGCCGATCACGACGATATCGGCATCAAGGAACTCGTTGAGCACGGCCGCGCTCGCGGCCAGGTCGGGACCGAGTTCCGCCGGCGCCGGCGCGCCTTGCGCGGCCGCAAGGTGCGAGCCGGAGAGGTGGGCGAGCGGAATCTGCGTCAAATCGCGGTAGACGAGGTCGAGCGACGGCGTCGCCTGCCTGAGACGGTCGACGATGGCGGCGGAAACCTGCCGTGAGACGGAGTGGGGGCCGAGCACGCTGGAGTCGATATGGAGGAGTTTCATTGGGGTTCACCTATGGTATAGATTTGTAACCCGCACTACATGAGTGACTGTCAAATTCCCCGCAAGAACGCACTTTTTTGAGCCATGGGCACATCTTTGAGACCTGCACACACCGATTTTCCTGCTCCCCAGATGCCGGATCGCGACCACGCGGACTGCCGCGGGGTCGCCTCGATCCTGGCGCGCGTCGGCGACAAATGGAGCGTGTTCGTCATCATGATGCTGAGCGACGGGCCCAAGCGCTTCAATGAGCTGAAGCGGATGATCAACGGCATCTCGCAGCGGATGCTGACCTTGACCCTGCGCGGGCTGGAGCGCGACGGCCTGGTCACGCGCACGATCTTCCCGACCATTCCGCCGCGCGTGGACTATGAGCTGACCGATCTTGGCCGCGGGCTCCAGCAGCCCGTGATGGCGCTTGGGCTATGGGCGAAGGAGCACCAGGCGCAGATCGCGGCGGCACGCACGCGGTTCGATGAGCGCAACGACACCTAGAGAAGAGAAACGAGACCGCCGCCGTGGCGTTCGAGGCGGCCGGCAAGCTCGAGCTCCAGCAGCACTGTGCGCACGATGGCTGGCGATGCGCCGGACATCCGCACGAGATCGTCGATCGAGATGGGGGCGGGGCCGAGCAGGCCGGTGATCTGGTCGCGGTCGTGTGATTGCGGATCGCTCTCGAACGGTTCGCTGTCGGGCTCGCTCGCCCGATGCATCAGCGGCCGCTCCATGATCGGTGCGACAGCGTTGACGATGTCGGACGCTTCGGTGACGAGCGTTGCGCCCTGCTTGATCAGATCGTTGGTGCCGGCGGCGCGCGGGTCGAGCGGCGAGCCGGGCACCGCGAACGCCTCGCGGCCCTGTTCTGCCGCCATGCGCGCGGTGATCAGCGAGCCCGAGCGATGCGCCGCCTCGACCACGACCACGCCGAGGGCTGCGCCCGAGATCAGCCGGTTGCGGCGGGGGAAGTCGCGGGCGCGCGGCTCGTGGCCGAGCGGCATCTCGGAAATCGCAGCGCCCGCGTGATCGAGGATCGAGGCGAGCAGGTCGCCATGCTCGGGCGGATAGATGCAATCATGTCCGCCGGCGAGCACGGCGATGGTGCCGCTCTCGACACTGGCGCGGTGTGCGGCCTGGTCGACGCCGCGGGCGAGCCCCGAGATGACGATGAAGCCAGCTTCGCCCAGCTCGCGCGCGAGCTGCCCGGCGAATTTCAAGCCGGCGCCGGAGGCGTTGCGCGAACCGACGATCGCGATCATCGGCCGCATCAAGGTTGCGTTGTCGCCACGCACGGCGAGCAGCGGCGGCGCATCGTCGAGCGTGGCGAGCCGCGCCGGATAACCGTCCTCGCCGGGTGCAAGCCACGCGATGCCGAACTTGCGGCTTGCGTCGAGCTCGGCCTTCGCCTCGTCCACGCTACAGATGCGCCCCGATCGTTGAGCGCCGCCGCGGCGCGCCAGATCGGGCAGCCGCTCCAGTGCGGCGCGCGGGCTGCCGAAATGATCGACCAGCGATTTGAAGGTGCGCGGCCCGACATTGTCGGAGCGGATCAGCCGCAGGCGGTCGATCCGTTCAGCCTCGGTCAGCTCCACGCTCGGATTGCTGGCGTCCACGGCGTCTCCTTGTGGGAGCAGCATGGAACAACCTGAGGGCGTGGGCAACAGTGGCGTGTGGTTGTTTCTATCGCCCCAATCATGGGCGGAGGAGGAATGGAGCAACGCGCTGCCTCATTCCTCAAGGCTTTTGCTATTCGATGACCTCGTCCGCGCGCACCTGCAACGACTGCGGTATCTCGAGGCCGAGCGCCTTGGCGGTCTTCAAGTTGATGACCGTCTTAAACAGCGTCGGCTGCTCGATGGGGATGTCGGCCGGGTTCGCGCCCTTCAATATCTTGTCAACGAAAACAGTGGCGCGGCGAAACATGGAGGTGAAGTCTACCCCGTACCCTACCAGTGCGCCCCCCCGGGACGCGACGATGGGTGCGGCAATCGATGGCACGCGGCACTTGTCGACAATCGCCGCGACCAACGCCGAATTGGTGACAAACGCATTGGCGTCCGTGATGACGAGACCGTCCATGGCGGTGGAGCCGAAGATTGATAGCGCGTTGTCGAGGTCGCCGGGGACGTCAAGCTCGATCGGTCGCAGCTCAACCTTCATTGCCCGCGCGGCGTTCGTCATGGCACTCATGGTGCCGTTGTTCAGGGGGTTGCCTCGCTGCATGAGCACCCCTGCGCGGGTCATCGAGGGAGCTATGCTCGCAAGAACCTCTAACCGCTTCGCAGCTAGTTCTGTAAGGAAAAAGGTCTGTCCCGTAATGTTGCCACCGGGATGAGCCATGCTGGCTGCAAGGCCCAAGGTCACCAGATCGGGACCCACGATCATCACGGTTGGAATTGTGGTCGTCGCACGGTGCGCGGCAAGAACCCCGGGAAATGTGGCTGTCACGAGAACGTCGACGCCGAGGGCGACCAGTTCAGCAGCCAGCGCCGGAAGCCGGTTATCGTCGCCGTCGGCGTCGCGATATTCAACGTGGACGTTCTCGCCCTCAACCCAACCGAGACCGCGAAGCGCAACGAGGAACGCGTCGACCTCCAAATTTCGCGGTGGGGGAGGAAAAGGCCGATCCGCGAGACGCGCTTCACTTGCTGAGCGCGTGCGGCCGTTGCCCACGCCAACGCCCCGCCAGCCAAAGTGATGAATCCGCGTCGTTTCATAGCACCGCTAAATCGCTTATCCTCTGGCAGAGAGTAAGCATTTTTCGACATTGGTCCAGCCGCGTCAATGAACAGGTTGGGTCAGAAGGCGCACAGCCTAAGCCGAGACGGCGTGAGCGTCCAACAGTCCGGCAATTCGAATCTCATCGCCTTGATTGTCGGGGCAATTTAGAACTAACGCAAAGGTTGCGGCGTTTCCGCGTTAGTGCCACGCGGCCCGACATTGTCGAAGCGGATCAGCCGCAGGCGGTCGATCCGCTCGGCTTCAGTCAGCTCCACGCTCGGATTGATGGCGTCCACGGCGTCTCCTTGTGGGAGCAGCATGGAACAACCTGAGGGCGTGGGCAACAGTTACGTGCGCTTGATCGGGCTTCAAAGGCGCTGCCGGAAGACCCGACGTGGTCGACGGGTCTTCCGCAAGGTCGTCGATTCAACGCGCGTGCGCCGCCTGAGCGACAGCGACGCCGCCACGGGAGACGCGAGCGTCAAGGCTAAGCGCACCGGCACCGAAGGCAAAGATCTGGAGCAGGCCGCCTGCCATCATCACGTTCTTGAGGAAGTGGATCATCTGATTCTGGTCTGCAAAGTTGTTGTGGAACGAGACTGCCGCGGCTAGCGAGAATATGGCGAGCGCCAGCGCACCGAGCGGGCTTGATAGCCCGCGATCAGCAGGAGACCGCCACCGAGCTCGACGGGAACTGCGATCGCATATGCCAACGGGGGCACCGGCAATCCCGCAGCGGCGATGTAAGCGGTCGTCGCACCATAAGCGGTGAGCTTGCTGAAGCCACTCATTGCAAACGGGAGGCCGATCAGCAGGCGGCCAACGAGGGAAGCATAACGGGTCGTATCCATGGTCATCGCTCCTGTGCTTGGTTGAGGTCCGACGGCGGTGACGCACCAGGCGTTTGTGGTTCGTAAGAGAGTGCGCGCCGCAGGGCCCTGCGTTGTGACCTCACACTGGCTCGATTGAATCGCGATAAAAATAGAAATAATTGAAAGATACTGTTTCCATTTTTGATCTCATCCGCGCGGCGCCCGCGGACGCGGATGCTCTGGTCGAGCCGCTGGTCCCGGTCGACTGCACGCATGGATCGACCGCGTCCACGTGCGCTTGCGCGACCTCGTCCCGATGCTAAAAGCGATGGCAATAAGAAGGGTATTGCCATGATCTCACTCGCCGACCTCCAGCGCCGCATCGAAGCGGGCGAGCTTTCGCCCGATGACGCAATCGCCCAGTCGCACGCGGCGATCGAGGCCAGGGAGAAGGACGTCCACGCCTTCGTCCGTCACGACAAATCCGCGAAGGCGCAAGCCTCCGGCCCGCTGCGCGGCATCGCCGTCGGCATCAAGGACATCATCGACACCGCCAACATGCCGACCGAGATGGGCTCGGAGATCTATCGCGGCTGGCAGCCGCGCTCGGACGCGCCGGTCGTGATGATGCTGAAGCGGGCAGGCGCCACCATCATCGGCAAGACCACCACCACGGCGTTCGCCTCGCGCGATCCGACCCCGACGCTCAATCCGCACAATCTCGGCCATACGCCGGGCGGCTCGTCCTCGGGCTCGGCTGCGGCCGTCGGCGCCGGCATGATTCCGCTAGCGCTGGGCACCCAGACCGGCGGATCGGTGATCCGGCCCGCCGCCTATTGCGGGGCTGCCGCGATCAAGCCGTCGTTCCGGATGCTGCCGACCATCGGCGTGAAGTGCTACTCGTGGGCGCTCGATACTGTCGGCCTGTTCGGATCGCGCGCGGAAGATCTCGCGCGCGGGCTGCTGGCGATCACCGGCCGCACTGAATTCGATGGCATCGCCGCGGCCAAGGCGCCGCGCATCGGCGTGGTGAGGCAGGAGTTTGCCGAGGCCGTGGAGCCGGCGGCGGAAGAGGGCTTGCAGGCTGCGATCAAGGCGGCCGAGAAGGCCGGCGCCAGTGTCAAGACCATCGATCTGCCGGAGTCGGTGCAGGAAGCCTGGCGCATCCACCCGATCATCCAGGATTTCGAGGCGCATCGCGCGCTGGCCTGGGAGTTTTCGGAGCATCACGACGAGATCGCGCCGATGCTGCGTGCCAGCCTCGATGACACCGTCGGCTTGACGCCGAAGCAGTATGACGACGCGCGTCGGATCGCCCGCCGTGGCCGCCGCGAGCTCGGCGAACTGTTCGAGGGGTTTGACGTGCTGCTGACCTATTCGGCGCCGGGCACCGCGCCGGCCAAGGAGCTCGCCTCGACCGGCTCGCCCCGTTACAACCGGCTCTGGACGCTGATGGGCAACCCGTGCGTCAACGTGCCGGTGATGAAAGTGGGCGGCCTGCCGATCGGCGTGCAGGTGATCGCGCGCTTCGGCAACGATCCGGGCGCGCTTGCGGCGGCATGGTTCCTGGAGGACGCGCTGGCGAAATCAGGCTAGCGCAGGCTCAGCGGCGGGCAGCGCGCGTTCGGCCTCGGCGCCTGCAGCGCCTTGTCCGAGCCAACGCTCGGCGGCCTCGCGGCCACTCCGGTGCAGCGTGCGAATGAAGCCGCGGCCGAGATCGGTGGATGAGCGCTGCGCCAGGCCCTCAACGGAGTCTTCGGCCGCGATCCTGGAGAGCCGCAGCGAAGGTGCAGCCGTGGCTCGCGCCCATTCGAGTGCCGCGATCTCGGCGTTGAGGGCGGCGTTGGCTGCGATCTGGTCGAGCCTGCGGTCGATCGCGGCGAGCGTGATCGGCACGTAGCTGTCGCGCGTGGGCGTGACCTGGACGAGCAGCAGATCGGAGGCTGTCGATTCCTGCGCCAGGCCCACCAGCGGCGGATTGCCGCCAATGCCGCCATCCCAATAGGCCTCGCCGTCGATCTCGACGGCGCAGTGAACCAAAGGCGGGCAGGTCGAGGCCAGCGCGACGTCGGCGGTAATGCAATCGTTGCGGAAGATCTGCTGCTGCCCATCGCGGATTCGCGTCGCGGCGATCAGCAGTTTTGGGCAGGCCGCGTCGCGCAAGGCGGCAAAATCGATGTCGCGCGATAGCGCCAGCCGCAGCGGATCGAGATCGAACGGATCGAACTGGCCGGAGCGCAACGTCGGACCGAATGCGACCGAGCTTCCCGCCGGCGAGAATCCGCCGACCAGCATCAAGGAGCGGAACGAGGCCTCGTGCATCAGGCGGGCCCAGAACCGGTTCAACCGCGAATGGGCGCCTTCGCGTCCGCCTTCGGCGAGGCCGGAGGCGAGCAGCAGCGCATTGATGGCGCCGGCACTGGCGCCGCTGATGGTGTCGATCTGGATGGTCGGGTGTTCCAGCAACCGCTCCAGCACGCCCCAGGTGAAGGCCGCAAAAGTGCCGCCGCCCTGAAGGGCCAGCGACACTCTTTGCGGCGGCCATTGGCTGGAGCGCGGCTGCACGGCCGCGACCGGCGCTGCAATGGTCACGATCTCGACTGGCGCGGCGGCTTGCGCGACGGGCGCAGGCCGGGTCACTGGCGGGGGTACGGGAGCAGGCTCGGGCGCGGGCAGCGGCGATGGCGCATCGGACCAGATATTGGTCATCGAGAGCAGCCGGCTTGCTGCGGTGCTGGAAGCACCGTGCGAACCGGACCCGTCATGCGTGCCGACAACCTTCTCGCTCATTCTGAGCTACCGCGTAACGCCATTTCCGCTGTCAGGATGACAGGCGTGGAACTCGTTCGCCACTCCGGCCGCGAGCAGCTTCCGAGTTGCGAACAGGAATTGGCACATAATGCGGAGGCGGTGCGGCGATATCCGTACTTTTTCCGGCCTTGGATTTTGTTTTGACGCGTTTTCTTGACGCGAACCGGTAGCCACTTCGCTCGAAAACGCTCTAGGCCTTCTCGCCGATCCGGCTTTCCTTGCCGGATTGCAGTCGCTTGATGTTCTCGCGATGCGCGTAGAACAAGAGCAGCGTCAGCGCGGCGAACAGCGATGCGAGCGCGAGGTGCCCGAACCACCACAGGAAAATCGGGGTGATGAACGCCGCCACCAGCGCGGACAGCGAGGAGTAGCGGGTGGTGAAGGCGGTGGCGAGCCAAAGCAGGCAGAACACGATCGCGCCGGGCCAGAACAGGCCGAGCAGGATGCCGATATAGACGGCGACGCCCTTGCCGCCTTTGAACTTCAGCCAGACCGGGAAGAGATGGCCGAGGAAGGCGCCGAGCCCGGCCACCATGGCGGCATTGGGTCCCGCGATGTAGCCGGCGATCACCACCGCGACCGTGCCCTTGAGCGCGTCAAGCAGCAGGGTGCCCGCGGCAAGGCTCTTGCGTCCCGTGCGCAGCACGTTGGTGGCGCCGATGCTGCCGGAGCCGATCGAGCGAATATCCTGCGTGCCGGCGAGCCTGGTCAGGACCAGCCCGAACGGAATCGAGCCGAGCAGGTAGCCGATGACAAAGGCCACCGGCAGGAAGGCTTCAAGCCCCATGGCCGCATCTCCATGCTGAACCGCGACGCCACGCATGAATTTGCCCGTCAGACATGCTCGTACACCGTCCGTCCGCCGACAATGGTGCGCACCACGCGGCCTGTAAAGCGGGCCTCGTCGAACGGCGTGTTCTTGCAGGGCGATTTGAGGTCGGCGGGATCGACGATCCAGGGCACATCGGGATCGATCACGATGACATCGGCCGGGCTGCCCGTGCGCAGGGTTCCACCCGGCAGGCCCAGGATCTCGGCCGGCCGCGTCGACATGGCCCGGATCAGCGTCTTCAGGTCGAGTTCCTCGTTGTGCACGAGGCGAAGGCCCGCCGGCAGCATGGTCTCGAGCCCAATGGCGCCGGGTGCGGCTTCCGCGAACGGCAGGCGCTTGACCTCGACGTCCTGCGGATTGTGGTCGGACATGATGACGTCGACGAGGCCGGAGGCGACCGCGGCGACCAGCGCGCGGCGGTCGTCCTCGGTCCGCAGCGGCGGCGACAGCTTCAGGAACGACCGGTAGGGGCCGATATCGTTCTCGTTCAGCGCAAGATGATTGATCGAGACGGAGGCGGTCACGGCGAGGCCGGCGTCGCGGGCGCGCTTCAGGACGTCGAGCGAGTCGATACAGGTCAGCGAGGCCGCGTGATAGCGCCCGCCGGTGAGCGCGACGAGACGCATGTCGCGCTCGAGCATCACGGCCTCCGCCGCGTTCGGGATGCCCATCAGGCCGAGCCGCGAGGCGAACTCGCCCTCGTTCATCACGCCTTCGCCGACCAGATCGGGATCCTCGGTGTAATGCACGATCAGCGCGTCGAAATCGCGCGCGTAGGTCAGCGCGCGGCGCATCACCTGCGCGTTGATCACGCTCTTGTCGCTGTCGCTGAAGGCGATCGCGCCGGCGGCCTTGAGCAGGCCGAACTCGGTCATCTCCTCGCCGTGCATGCCCTTGGTGAGCGCCGCCATCGGCTGGATGTTGACGATCGCGGTGTCGCGGGCGCGGCGCATCACGAAGTCGACGGTCGCCGAGTTATCGATCACCGGAGACGTGTCGGGCTGGCAGATGATGGTGGTGATGCCGCCGGTCGCGGCCGCCTGGCTCGCGGAGGCAAAGGTCTCGCGGTGGCTGAAGCCGGGCTCGCCGACGAAGGCGCGCATGTCGACCAGGCCGGGGGCCACGATCTTGCCGGCGCAGTTGACGACGTCGGTGCCCTCGGGGACGCCGGCCGCTCCGATCCCGCGACGGGTCTCGCGGATGATGCCGTCGGCAATCAGGACATCGCCGGGGCCGTCGAAATCCCTGCTGGGATCGACGACGCGGGCGTTGGCGAGCAGGATGGGACGGCGGTCAGTCAGCATGAGCATCACGCGTTCGGCAAATTGCGGGCGAGCGCTTCGAGCACGGCCATCCGTACCGCCACGCCCATCTCGACCTGTTCGCGGATCAGCGATTGCGCGCCGTCGGCGACCGCTGTGTCGATCTCGACGCCGCGGTTCATCGGGCCGGGATGCATGACGAGAGCATCCGGCTTGGCGTAAGCGAGCTTTTTTTGGTCCAGCCCGAAATAGTTGAAATATTCGGAGGTCGACGGCACGAAGGAGCCGTTCATGCGCTCGCGCTGGAGCCGCAGCATCATGACGATATCGGCGCCGTTGAGCCCTTCGCGCATGTCGCGCGCAACCTCGACCCCCATGCGCTCGATGCCGGGCGGCAGCAGCGTGGAAGGGCCGACGACGCGGACGCGGGCGCCCATGGTGTTGAGCAGGATGATGTTGGAACGGGCGACACGCGAATGCAGCACGTCGCCGCAGATCGCGACCACGAGGCCCTCGATCCGGCCCTTGTTGCGGCGAATGGTCAGCGCGTCGAGCAGCGCCTGCGTCGGATGCTCGTGCGCGCCGTCGCCGGCATTGATCACGGAACCGTCGACCTTGCGCGCCAGCAGTTCCACCGCGCCGGAGGCGTGATGGCGCACCACCAGGATATCCGGATGCATGGCGTTCAGCGTCATCGCGGTGTCGACCAGCGTCTCGCCCTTCTTGATGGACGAGGAGGAGACCGACATGTTCATGACGTCGGCGCCCAGCCGTTTGCCGGCGAGCTCGAACGAGGACTGGGTCCGGGTCGAGGCCTCGAAGAACAGATTTACCTGCGTCCGTCCACGCAGGACGGTGCGCTTCTTGTCAACCTGGCGGTTGAGCTCGACATATTCTTCGGACAGGTCGAGGAGGCCGGTGATGTCGGCCGCGGAAAGGCCCTCGATGCCCAGCAAATGCCGGTGGCCGAGGACGAAGGTCGATTTCGATGTCATTAAAACGAGAGCTATAGGCGGGGATGGCTGGGGGGGCAAGGGCCAATGCCGGGGCGGGGAGTTATCCCCTGATCTGTCAAGTTCGTCGCTCTGGCGTGGCCTGTCGCCAGTATCTCCGTCATGCCCGGGCTTGTCCCGGGCATCCACGATCTTCTACCGCATTTGAGGCAAAGGACGTGGATGGCCGGGACAAGCCCGGCCATGACGATGGGGATGGATCACGTGAAGTTAATCCGAATTGTGATTGCGCTGACGATGATAACGGCCGAAGCCCACGCCCAGTCGCTCCCCGGCGGCTTCGTCTATCTGCGCGACATCGATCCCGGCATCATCCAGGACATCCGCTACGCCACGTCCAACAATTTCGTCGGCCGTCCGCTCGCCGGCTACGGCGCCGGCGAATGCGTGGTGAGGCGCGAGGTGGGGCTGCGGCTGAAGGCGGTCCAGCAGGAATTGGCGGCGCAAAGCCTGTCGCTGAAGATGTTCGACTGCTACCGGCCGGCGCGGGCCTCGCTCGACATGGTGAAGTGGTCGCAGAACGGCTACGAGACGGCGGCCGAGCGGCGCTACAATCCGAAGATCCCGAAGAGCGAGCTGTTCCGCCTCGGCTACATCGCGAGCCGCTCGCAGCATTCCACGGGCGCGGCGCTCGATCTCACGCTGGTCGATCTCAAGGCTGACAATTCCGCCAGATACGACCCGTCGAAAACCTATGCCGATTGCACGGCGCCGGTCGAGGCACGATTGCCGGAGGGCAGCGTCGACATGGGCACGGGCTACGACTGCACGGACGCGAAGGGGCATACTGCTGTAACGTCGATCAATCCGGACCAGCGTGCCTGGCGCAAGCGGCTGTTGGCCGCGATGGCGAAGCAAGGCTTTGTGAACTATGCGAAGGAGTGGTGGCATTTTTCCCTGCCGGGGGCGGGCGGGGCGGCCTATGATTTCCCGATTCCGCCGCGAACGAAGTAGATCGTCGTGCGAACGGCCCCGGAATGACGGTGCCGTCCCAACGAAAGCGCTTGAATGGACTCCCTCAATCCCGATCTCCCGCCGATGACCGTGACGCTAGCCGCGCCGCGCGTCTGGAAATTCTGGGGCACGGCGGTGTGGGGCCTGCTCATCTTCGTCGCGATGTTTCTCGGCCAGGTCGGTGCCATCCTCTATCTGGTCTGGGACCGTGGCGACCCCCTCGACCTGATGTCGCTACAGCGCGTCGGTCGCGAGCCCGCGGCGCTCGCGCTGTCGGTGACCATGGGCCTGCCGGCGACGCTGGCCGCGGTGTGGCTCGCCATCCGCATCAAGAAGGCCTCGTTCGTCGACTACCTCGCGCTGCGTTGGCCGTCCTGGAAGCAAATGCTGTTCGGCGCCATCGGGCTTGTCCTGATCGTTGTCGCCTGGGAGACGATGTCGCGGAGCCTGGGCCGCGAGGCGACGCCAGGCTTCATGACCGATCTGTTGAAATCGGGCCGCGACAAGGGCGCGGCTGTGATGCTGCTGTTCGCGTTCAGTGTCGCTGCGCCGATGTCGGAAGAGGTTTTGGCGCGCGGCTTCCTGTTTCGCGGCTGGTCGGCGAGCTTCCTGCGCGTGCCCGGCGCGATCATCCTGTCGTCACTGGTGTGGACGGTCGTGCACCTGCAGTACGACATGTACTTCCTCGCCGAGGTCTTCTCCATCGGCCTGTGGTTCGGCTACATGCGTTATCGCGCCAACTCGCTCTGGCTCACCATCGTGCTGCATGCGCTGAACAATCTGACTGCGGTGGTGCTGACGATGTGGCTGGGGAGCTGAGGCCTCGCACGAGGCCTAAGCCACCAGCGCGATCGCGATCGGCATCGTGACCGCCGCCAAGATCGTCTGCAGCGTGATGATCTGCGCCAGCAGCGGCGCATCGCCGCCCATCTGGCGGGCCAGCACATAGGCGCTGGGCGAGGTCGGCACCGCCGCGCAGATTGCGACGATCGCCAGGCTGTCGCCCGAGAGCCCGAACCAGGCGGCGAGCGCCAGCGCCAGCACGGGCATCAGCGCCAGCTTGAACGCCACGCCGATGGTTGCGCTCACGCTCGGGCGGAGCAGGCCCTTGAGCTGCAGACCAGCGCCGGTGACGAGCAGGCCGATGGCGAGCGAGGAACGGCCGAGGGCATCCGCGACCTCGTGCCAGATTCTTGGCAGCGGCAGATGAATGACGTTGATGACGAGGCCGACCACGCAGGCCCAGATCAGGGGATTGCGGACCACCGTCATGACGATGGCGCGGGCGGACTGCTTCTCGGGTGAAGCATAGTGCGCGAGCACGGCGACGCTGAACACGTTGACCAGCGGAATGATCGCGACCATCGCCACGGAGGCCAGCGCCAGCCCGACATCGCCGAACATGTTGGCGGACACTGAGAGCGCCACATAGGTCTGCCAGCGCGTCGCGCCCTGGAAGATCGAGGTGAAGGCGGGACCGTCGATGTCGAACCGCGCGAGCGCTGGGCGGAGCGCGAGGCAGAGCAGCGACATCGCCAGCACCGACAGCAGCAGCGCGCCGCCGACGCCGGCGACCGGCACCCTGGAGAGGTCGGCCTTCACCAGCGTCTGGATCAGCAGCATCGGGAACAGCACGAAATAAGTCAGCCGCTCCAGCCCATGCCATTGCGTGTCGAGCCGCATCAGGGTGCGCCTGAGCACCACGCCGAGCACGATGAGGATGAAGACCGGCAGCAGCGCCGCGATCACGACGGCCATGGATCAGCCCGATGCCGCGCGAAGATTGGCGAGGCGGTCGAGCGCGCCTTGCAGGATGAAGATCGCGGCGTGCTCGTCGATCACTTCGGCGCGCTTGGCGCGGCTGACATCCATGCCGATCAGTTCGCGCTCGACGGCGGCGGTCGACAGACGCTCGTCCCAGAGGCCGATGGGGAGTGTGGTCAGCCCGGCAAGGTTGCGGGCGAAGGCGCGGGTCGATTGCGCCCGCGGGCCCTCGCTGCCGTCCATGTTGATGGGCAGGCCGAGCACGAAGCCGACCGCCTTGCGCTCGGCCGCGATCGCGAGCAGCCGGGCGGCATCCTGCTTGAACGCCTTGCGCTGGATGGTCTCGACGCCGGTCGCTAACCGCCGGTCCGGATTGGACACGGCAACGCCAATGGTCTTGGTGCCGAGGTCAAGGCCGACCAACCCGCCGCGTTCGGGCCAGTGGGTTGCAGCATCGATCAGGGGCAGGATAAGAGCCGGCATGGGACTAGCGCTTATCACGCGTCGCGCTGCGGAGTGAACCCGGAACATGGATGCACTGACACTATTCGGCCTGTTTGCCGTGACGGCGATGCTGGTCTGCTATGCCCTGGAGGATCGCAGCCATTGGTTCGTGCTGCTGTTCGCGGTGTCCTGCGCGCTCGGCTCGGCTTACGGCTTCCTGCAAGGCGCCTGGCCGTTTGGTCTCGTCGAAGCCATCTGGGCCTTCGTTGCATTGCGGCGATGGCATCTGAGGCCGCGATGACGGACAGGTCGGGCGAGGGCGCCTGCCGGGCGGCAGGCCGATCCTCGCCCGCTGAGTACGTCGCCGATCAGCGGATCGCGATCGGGTTGATCATCGCCTGCACGCCGCCGGTCCAGCGCGGCTGTCCGAGCACGAACAGGAATTCGTAGCCCTTGTCGCGAGCGAGCGCGGCGGTGTCCATGTTCTCGAGAATGTAGGTCCCATTCATCGCGAGCAGGATCTGGTGCACCTCGAACACGTTCTTGGACTCGAACGGCAGCACCTCGAGCGCCCAGGTGTCGGCACCGATGGCGACCACGCCCTTGCCGGTCAGGTACTTCGCGCCTTCGACGCCGAGACCGGGCTCGCCGGCCGAATAACGCTTGTCGTCCTTGCCGATCAGACTGAGCCAGCCGGTGTGGAAGATGACGACATCGCCCTGGCGGATCTCGACGTTCTGCTGCTTGGCGGCTTCCTCGATCTCCTTGACGTTGAAGGCGGTGCCTTCCTTCACGATGTCGGTTTTGAAATAGGCGGCCATGTCGAGCAGCACGCCGCGCGTGACCATCGGTGGGACCTTCTCGATACCGAGCTTCTTCAAGCCATTCGGATCGGCGAAATCGGCGAGCTTGTTGCCGTTGTAATAGACGTGCTCGACGCCGAGATGGCCGAGGCCGTCGAGCTGGCTGCCGATGCCGACCCACGTATCAAGAATGTCGTCGTTATAGGTCGCCTTGTTCGGACCGAGGCCCGGGCTGCCGGCCTGTCCGGGCTGAACGATGGTGAGCTTGAACGTGCGTGGCGGATAGGCGGGTGTCTGTGGCGTGACGGGAATGCCGAGGGCGTAGGTCTTGCCGGTCTTCACCAGCGAGGCGGCCTTCACCACCAGCTCCGGCGTCATGTAATTGGCGGCACCGATCTCGTCGTTCGGTCCCCATTTCGATTTGGTCCAGTCTTGTGCGCTTGCAGTTCCTGATATCGCCGACAACGCGGCGACACAGCACAACACGAGCGTATTGCGCATCGATAGTCCTCCCGATGTTTTGGCTTCGTTGTGTTTTTGCGCTGGCCAGTGACACATCCTAACGTAGAACGGATGCGTGCTTCAAAGCATTTCGAGGTGCTGCGCTGCGGCGGCTGAACGCAGCGCAGACCAATTCAAGCGCGATGGATTTGTGACGAATTTCGCCACGTGGAACGCTGCGCCGGTGTCAGGCCGCGATGACGTCGTTGTCTTTCTTCAGGCAGGACATGAAACCGCTGAGTGCGCTGTACTGATGTCCGCCGCTGCGCTGGATGAAGAGCGTCTCGACGCGCGCATGTGACGGGCTCAGCGCGTGGATCGACACGCTGCCGGCCATCGCACTGCGTTCGACCACGGCGCGCGGCAGCAGCGTCACGCCCATGCCGGCGGCGACACAGCCGATCATGCCGTCGAGCGTGCCGAGCTCGAAGCGTGCCGCCGACGGCCAGCCGAACTCGACAAAGATCTGTTCGAGACGCTGGCGGTAGGTGCAGCCGGTGCGGAACACCAGCGCGGTCGGACCGGACTCCGGCGTGCCGGCGCGCAGCTCGGCAAGCGAGGCCCAGCGCCGCGCGCTGACCAGCACCAGCTCTTCACGAAACGCGCTCGTCGCAGTGAGGTCGGCATGTGCGATGGGGCCCGCGACGAAGGCACCGTCGAGCGTGCCTTCGAGCACGCCCGCGACGAGGTCGGCGGTGGTCGCGGTGCGCAGGCTCAGCCGTACGGCAGGGAAGTTGCGGTGGAAATCGGCGAGGAGGGACGGCAAGCGCACGGCTGCCGTCGTCTCCATCGAGCCGATCGCGAGCGGTCCTTTCGGCTCGCCGTCGTCACGCGCGGCGAGCACGGCCTCCCGTGATAGCGCGGCCATCCGCTGTGCGTAGGGCAGGAGGCGTTTGCCGGCGCCGGTCAGCGTCATGCCACGGCTGTGGCGTTCGAACAGCGGTGTGCCGATCTCCGCTTCCAGCGCCTTCACGCGTTGGGTGACGTTGGATTGCACCGTGTTGAGCTCCTCCGCGGCGCGGGTGATGCCGCCGGTGCGGGCGACGGCGGCAAAGGTCTGGATATCGCTGAGTTCCATGGCGTCGTTTCGCTTTTGTGATGGCAGCGTTCGCAACAATTCATTTTTCGAGAATGCTAGTCGCGCCTAGTCTCCCTGTCCAGATCAGGGAGGGGCTATGCCCATTGAGACGTCGCTGACTAGGCTGCTGGAGATTGAGCATCCCATCCTGCTGGCGCCGATGGACATCGTTGCCGGCAGCCGGCTTGTGACGGCCGTGAGCCGTGCCGGCGGTTTCGGCATTCTGGGCGGCGGCTATGGCGAGAAGGTGTGGCTGGAGCAGGAGACTGCGAAGCTCGCGGGGTTGTCGGCGCCATTCGGGATCGGCTTCATCACCTGGAGCCTCGCCAAGCGGCCCGAGCTTCTCGATGTCGCTCTTGCCGCAAAACCGTCTGCGATCATGTTGTCGTTTGGCGATCCCGCGCCGTTCGCGCCGAAGATCAAGTCCGCAGGTGCACGCCTGATCTGCCAGGTGCAGGATGAAGCCATGGCGCGGCAGGCGCTCGATGCCGGCGCCGACATCCTGATCGCGCAGGGCACGGAGGCAGGTGGTCACGGCGCCTCTCGCACCACCGTCGATCTCGTGCCTGCAATCGTCGATCTTGCCGCGGGCCACGTGCCTGTCGTCGCGGCCGGCGGCATCGCCGACGGGCGCGGTCTCGCCGCCATGATGATGCTGGGCGCGAGCGGCGTGCTGCTCGGCACGCGCTTCTATGCGAGCCAGGAGGCTGATGGCGCGGAGGAGGCCAAGCGGCGTATCTGCGCAGCGAACAGCGGCACGACCGTGCGCGGCATCATCTTCGATCTCTCGCGCAACAATGTCTGGCCGGCGCCGTTCACGGGAAGGTGCCTCATCAACGACCACGCCAGGCGCTGGATCGGCCGCGAGGTCGAGCTGATGCAGAATGTTGCCGCAGTCGCGGCGGACTATGCGGCCGCGAAAGCAGCCGGCAATTTCGATGTCGCGGCCGTGATCGCGGGCGAGGCGGTCGGATTGATTCATGATATTGCACCGGCGGCCGAGATCGTGGAGCGGATTGCGATTGAAGCGGGGCAATTGCTCGCCGGCCGGCGCAACTCGGTTTCTTCTTTTCCTTCCCCCCTTGTGGGAGAAGGTGGCGCGGAGGCAATCCGCGCCGGATGAGGGGTCTGTCTCCGCGGATGCAAACCCCTCACCCGTCTCGCCGCTGCGCGGCGATCCACCCTCTCGCACAAGGGGCGAGGGAAGAGCGAACATGAGGCAAGAATTATGTGGCCTGACCGTCGACTGATCGATCTCTTCAAGACCGAATTCCCGATCGTGCTGGCGCCGATGGCTGGTGTGATGGATGCCGAACTGGTGATCGCCGTGGCGGAGGGCGGCGGGCTCGGCTCGCTGCCGAGCGCGATGCTGTCGCCGGAGAAGGCGCGCGAGCAGGTCAACATCATTCGCCAGCGCGTGAAGGCGCCGGTGAACATGAACTTCTTCTGCCACACGCCGGTTGACCTCACGGCCGAAGCCGAAGCGCGCTGGAAGCAGCGGCTTACGGGCTATTACACCGAGCACGGCCTCGATCCCGCAGCGCCCATCAACGCCGCGAACCGTGCGCCGTTCGACGCCGCGTTCTGCGAGGTCGTCGAGGAGCTGAAGCCGGAGATCGTCAGCTTTCATTTCGGCCTGCCGGATCAGGCGCTGCTCAAGCGCGTCAAGGCTGCCGGCTGCCTCGTCATCTCGTCCGCCACGACGGTGAAGGAAGCAGTCTGGCTGGAAGAGCGCGGCGTCGATGCCGTCATTGCGCAAGGCGCCGAGGCCGGCGGCCATCGCGGCATGTTCCTGACCGACAAGATCTCCGAGCAGCCCGGCACCTTTGCGCTGGTGCCGCAGGTCGCCGACGCCGTGAAGGTGCCTGTCATCGCGGCCGGCGGCATTGCCGACGGGCGCGGCATCGCCGCAGCCTTTGCGCTCGGCGCATCCGGCGTGCAGATCGGCAGCGCCTATCTGCGCTGCCCGGAATCCAAGGTCAGCGCGGGCGGGCGCAAGGCGCTGGCTGAAGCGCGGGACGATTCCACCGTCATCACCAACGTCATGACCGGGCGTCCGGCGCGCGGCGTCCAGAATCGCCTGATGCGCGAAGCCGGCCCGATCTCGCCCGAGGCGCCGCCTTTTCCCCATGCCGCGACCGCGCTGGGGCCGCTCAAGGCAGCTGCCGAAAAGCAGGGCAGGGTGGATTTCACCAATCTCTGGGCCGGCCAGGCCGTGGCCCTGGGCCGCGAGGTCCCCGCAGCCGAATTGACCCGGGATTTTGCCAAATCGGCCCTGGCCCGCATGAAGGGACTGGCTGGCTAAGGTCGCGCCGCCGGTTGCGGCGCAAAACCGGCCTCTGCTATACGGCAGTTAGATTTTGCCGTGAGAGGCCTTATATAATGTCCGTCGACGCCACTACCGTCCGCCGCATCGCGCATCTGGCGCGCATTGCGGTTTCCGAGGGCGAGGTTCCGCATCTGCAGGGCGAGCTCAACGCCATGCTCGCCTTTGTCGAGCAGCTCTCGGAGGTCAACGTCGAGGGCGTGGAGCCGATGACCTCGGTCACCCCGATGCAGATGAAGAAGCGGCAGGACGTGGTCAATGACGGCGAGATCGCCGACGATATCGTTGCCAACGCGCCCGCGACCGAAGGTCACTTCTTTCTTGTGCCCAAGGTGGTCGAGTGACGTAGCGTTTTCGAGCGAAGTGGAAGCCGGTTCGCGTAAAGAAAACGCGTCAAACTAAAGAGCCTTAGGACCAAGTCCGATGTGCATGCTTTGCGACGATGAGAAGGCCTATCAGGCCTACATGAACTATCTCGACAAGATGGAGCGGCAGGGCAAGGCTGCCGATCCCAACGTCGCCGTCAATGCCGTGCTCGACGAGATCGAGGCCGCCGCGAACGCCGCCGCCAAGAAAAAAGACGACCCGGCCAACGACAAAACCCTGTCTCCGTTCTTCTGCAGCCCGATCAATAAATGACCGATTTGACATCGCTGACGCTCGCCGAGGCCCGCAAGGGTCTCGCGGCCAAGACTTTCACGTCCCTCGAGCTGACCGACGCGCATCTGAACGCGATCGAAGCAGCACGCGTGCTCAATGCCTTCGTGATGGAGACGCCCGATCGCGCGCGCGACATGGCGAAGGCCGTGGACGAAAAGATCGCCAAGGGTGAGGGCGGCCCGCTCGCCGGCATTCCGCTCGGCATCAAGGACCTGTTCGCGACCAAGGGCGTGCGCACCACGGCGTGCTCGAAGATTCTCGGCAATTTCGTGCCGACCTATGAGTCCACGATCACCTCCCAGCTCTGGCGCGATGGTGCGGTGATGCTCGGCAAGCTCAACAATGACGAGTTCGCGATGGGCTCGGCCAACGAGACCTCGTGCTTCGGCCCCGTCGGCAATCCCTGGCGGCGTGAGGGAAGCAACACGACGCTGGTGCCGGGCGGCTCGTCCGGCGGCTCAGCTTCGGCCGTGGCGGCGCTGCTGTGCATGGGTGCGACCGCGACCGACACCGGCGGCTCGATCCGCCAGCCGGCGGCGTTCACCGCGACCGTCGGCATCAAGCCGACCTACGGCCGCTGCTCGCGCTGGGGCATCGTCGCCTTCGCCTCCTCGCTCGACCAGGCCGGTCCGATCGCGCGCAGCGTGCGCGATAGCGCGATGCTGCTGCGCTCGATGGCCGGGCACGATCCGAAGGACACGACGTCGGTCGACATTGCCGTGCCGGACTATGAGGCCGCGATCGGCAAGTCCGTGAAGGGCATCAGGATCGGCATCCCCAAGGAATATCGCCTCGACGGCATGCCGGCCGAGATCGAGAAACTCTGGAGCGAGGGCGCGGCCTGGCTGAAGGCGGCCGGTGCCGAGCTCGTCGAGGTGTCACTGCCGCACACCAAATACGCGCTGCCGGCCTATTACATCGTGGCGCCGGCGGAGGCGTCCTCCAACCTCGCGCGCTATGACGGCGTGCGCTACGGACTGCGCGAGCAGGGCAAGAACATCATCGAGCTCTACGAGAACAGCCGCGCCGAGGGTTTTGGCGCGGAGGTGAAGCGCCGCGTCATGATCGGCACCTATGTGCTCTCGGCCGGCTATTACGACGCCTATTATCTGCGCGCGCAGAAGGTGCGGACGCTGATCAAGAAGGATTTCGAGGACTGCTTCGCCAAGGGCGTCGACGCGATCCTGACGCCGGCGACGCCGTCGGCGGCCTTCGGCATCGGCGAGAAGGGCGGGGCGGATCCCGTCGAGATGTATCTCAACGACATCTTCACGGTGACCGTGAACATGGCGGGCCTGCCGGGCATCGCCGTGCCCGCCGGCAAGGACGCGCAAGGCCTGCCGCTCGGCCTGCAGCTGATCGGCCGTCCGTTCGATGAGGAGACGCTGTTCTCGCTCGGCGAGGTGATCGAGCAGGCCGCCGGCCGCTTCACGCCCGCGAGGTGGTGGTGAATGTCGCCGCGTTCATCGCGAGCCTCGACGGCGCGGCGCCCGCGCCGGATCTGAACGCGCCGCTCGCCGGCCTCTGGTGGGCCGCGAAGGGCGACTGGGATCAGGCGCACAAGATCGTTCAGGACGAGAACAGCCGTGACGCCGCCTGGGTGCACGCCTATCTGCACCGGGTCGAAGGCGATCTCGGCAATGCCGGCTACTGGTATCGCCAGGCCGGCCAACCCGCGGCAAAGGATTCATTGGAGGCGGAGTGGGAGCGGATCGCTGCCACGCTGCTCGGGAGCAGGACATGAGCACGGCCACGCACAAGCTTCTCAAGGGCGCCACCGGTGACTGGGAGATGGTCATCGGCATGGAGATCCACGCCCAGGTGACCTCGAACTCAAAACTGTTCTCGGGCGCCTCGACCACGTTCGGCGGCGAGCCGAACAGCCACGTGTCGCTGGTCGATGCCGCGATGCCAGGCATGCTGCCCGTCATCAACGAGGAATGCGTCAGACAGGCTGTCCGGACCGGGCTCGGGCTGAACGCGCAGATCAATCTGCGTTCGGTGTTCGACCGCAAGAACTATTTCTATCCGGACTCGCCGCAGGGCTACCAGATCAGCCAGTACAAGTCGCCGATCGTCGGCGAAGGTGAGGTCGTGGTCGAACTGGATGGCGGCAAGACCGCGACCATCGGCATCGAGCGCCTTCATCTTGAGCAGGACGCGGGCAAGTTGCTGCACGATCAGTCGCCGTCCATGTCCTATGTCGATCTCAACCGTTGCGGCGTGGCGCTGATGGAGATCGTCTCCAAGCCCGACATCCGCGACGCCGAGCAGGCCAAGGCCTATGTGACCAAGCTGCGCTCGATCCTGCGCTATCTCGGCACCTGCGACGGCGACATGGAGAAGGGATCCTTGCGCGCCGACGTCAACGTCTCCGTGCGCAAGCCGGGCGCGCCGCTCGGCACCCGCTGCGAGATCAAGAACATGAACTCGATCACCTTCATCGGCCAGGCGATCGAGTACGAGGCGCGGCGCCAGATCGAGATCCTCGAGGACGGCGGGGAGATCGACCAGGAAACGCGGCTCTATGATCCCAACAAGGGCGAGACGCGATCGATGCGGTCCAAGGAAGAGGCGCATGACTACCGCTACTTCCCCGATCCCGACCTGCTGCCGCTGGAATTCTCGCAAAGCTTCGTCGACGAGCTGAAGACAGAGCTGCCGGAGCTGCCGGACCAGAAGAAGGCGCGCTTCGTCGCTGATTTCGGCCTGTCGGCTTACGATGCGAGCGTGCTGGTCGCCGAGCGCGAGAGCGCGGTGTTCTACGAGACGGTGCTGGATACGCTCGGCAACCGTGCCCGCGACGGCAAGGTGGCGGCGAACTGGGTGATCAACGAGCTGTTCGGCCGTCTCAACAAGGAAGGGCGGGATATTACGGGCGCTCCGGTCAACGCCGAGCAGTTGGCTGCGATCATCGACCTGATCGGCGAGGGCACGATCTCCGGCAAGATCGCCAAGGATCTGTTCGAGATCGTCTGGCAGGAGGGCGGCGATCCGCGCGCGCTGGTCGAAAGCCGCGGCATGAAGCAGGTCACCGATCTCTCGGCGATCGAGAAGGTGGTCGACGACATCATCGCGGCCAATCCCGACAAGGCCGCGCAGGTCAAGGACAAGCCGCAGTCGCTCGGCTGGTTCGTCGGCCAGGTGATGAAGGCGTCCGGCGGCAAGGCCAACCCGCAGAGCGTCAACGACCTCTTGAAGTCGAAGCTCGGCATCTGACGTCACACGTTCGAACGAGGTGACGGATACGCTTCGTCACCTCGCTTCCGGTTCGCGCTGCGACGCTCGCGCGCACCCTCGGCGGCAAACTCCATCCCGACCGACGGCGATGCGGCGGCCGAATCGCCGCCACGCGATTCGCGCAAAACGGCGGCTTCCACACGCGCTGACGAGCGCTTGCGCCGTTAAGCATGAAAATATTTTCGTTGCCAAAACTCGCGACTCAGAGTCCGCGAAGCGCCCTTGCGCGGCGATCGCGGGATCGACGATGCACATCATCGCATCGCGCATGCGCAATGCGCGCGTGCAGAAAAATACTTGCCGTGTAGTGTTTTTCTGCAATCGCATCTCGCGCAAACATCGACGATGCGGGCACTCCCCGCGATCGCAAGCACGCGTCATGCAGTGCGCCCGCATCGCGCTCGCCAAGCGCAGGCGCGTTGTGCCGTCAACACTTCTTTAAGCGAGAAGCTGTTTTTTTCGTCGTGTTGGTGTATTCGGGATGAGTGTGCATTCGATCCCCGACTGCATGCAGCGATTACAGCCATCTCACACATCGGAGGGCAACATGGCCAAGAAAGCGAAGAAGGCGAAGAAGGCGAAGAAGGCGAAGAGCGCAGTGAAGAAGACTGCGAAGAAGACCCGCAAGGTCGCGAAGAAGAAGTAACTTCGCTTCTGAAGTTGCCGGCTCCTAGAGAGCCGGCACGTCATCAGCGCCTTCTAACAGGTTCTGGTCGGCGATAGAGGGTGTCGGCGAGACATCAGGCCAACGGTCGGATCGTTCTCTTTCGCGGGTTCGCTCGCCAAAGTACGGTCCGGCAGAAGAAACAAGTTTTCTTCGTTCGGTGCGGTTCTCCTTCTCAAGGGCTCCGCAATTTCACAAGCGGCCTTCGGGCCAACGTGGAATCTGGTCCTGACGTGTTCGCCGACGCCCTCGTTCTCTTGAGGCCGGGGTATTGCCGGCATTCCCTTTTCCCACATTGCTGATCTGACCGTGACGTGGCCGCGCTGCCTTGGGGCAGGCGAGGGCTGGGGCGAACTGTCGTTCGCCGCGCAGGCGCAATGCGAGGCCGGCGCTCCGATTCCTAAAGTCGCGCGCTTCGCGCTGCGCGGCCTGCCGGCCACGGGGTGGCGCCGCCGCGCGAGGCGCCTGTGTGGCCTTGCCAGCGCGCCCCTCCCACAACGCGCCCCTCCCATGAATTGTAACCGCAGGGCGCGCGTCACCGCGCGCGATGGTTATCGTTCTCCCAAAATCCCAGGGTAAACCGAATCTGACGAATCGCAGAAGTGCCTGCAAAGCGGGGACTTCTTGCATTCGTCGCGCGCGCGCCGTGCGGGTGCGTTTACGTCTGCTTCATCGCGATACTTAAACTGCCATTCAAATTTGCCCGCCATCATCGCCTTCAACAAGCCGGCAAACGGCATGGGGATGAGTTGAACAGGTCTTTGGACGGGAGCCGCGCTCGGGGGAACGAGGCGGCAGAAAAAAAGGGGATGCGTTATGTTTCAGGGTACTTTCGATCTGGAGACGGCGACGCCGATCGACGCGAGCGCGCTGTCGGACGTGTTGTTCAAGCGCGGGATCTATTGGGCGAGCGGCCGCTCCGGCCTCGTCGACCTCGTCGCCGCACATAAATGGTTCAACCTCGCCGCGCTGAAGGGCCGCAAGGACGCCGTGGCGCTCCGCCAGGAAGTCGCCGGGCATATGTCGGACGCCGAGATCTCGGCCGCGCAGCGCGAGGCGAGGGCGTGGGTCTCGGCTCACTGAGCCGAGAATCGCATCCGCACCCTTGTCTTCACGGGTAGCCCGATTGCGCTCAATCAGGTTCCTTCGTCGTGTCGCCACCCGGACCCGCGCGGCATGACCGAGCCGCCGCCCGACGATTCCGCTCTGGAACCCGGACGGCCGCACAAGACGGGCCTCTTGCCGGGGATGTAGAGGTCTTGGGCCTTCCGTCCCGGCGCAGCTCCGGCGTCTGGTTCAATATCTGAGCCGGCGAGGTGGTGCTGAATGCGCCCTGGCAGCGGCGGATCCGGCAATCCCGTGGATGGATGCGCACATATATAGAGAGCGCGAATCGGTTGCGCGTGCCGCGCTGATCCATGCGCCAGGCTTTCGCGGTCGTCCGGCGGTCGCTTTCAGGTGAAAGAACGCACAGACCTTGATTCTGCCGCTTGCGGCTCGCCGCCGTGTCGGGCATACCCGGCATATTGGAGACGTGGCCGAGTGGCTGAAGGCGGCGGTTTGCTAAACCGTTATAGGCTTGTAAAGGCCTATCGAGGGTTCGAATCCCTCCGTCTCCGCCAGCCGAGCTGTCCGCTCCGGTCTCAATCATCCCCACCATCGACAAAGAGCCTTCGCAGCGCGCCTTGGGCGTTGCCGCGACCATGTCTGCGCCTGGTGGAGAGTCGCGGGAAGACCTGTGTGCCTTCTCCTTGAGTCTCCTTCTGATTCCACGATTCGTGCGCGTCAAAGCCTGTTCAGGCCGGAGTTCCGTCCACAACGCCTCAGGTGGGGAATTTTGACGGCAAACGGAACCGTCCTAGAAACATAAGCAAAAACAATATGTTGCGAGCGCGCTTCGATCACATCTGCGTGTTATTTGTGCAACACCCTTCGGAAAACAAACGTCATGGGCTCGCTACGGAGCGTTCTCTTGTTGTGTGTGCAAAGACGTTCGGTAATTGTGACTGAGCGACGGAGGGGGGCATCCCGAGGTCGTCCCGTTTTAGGTGGTTCGCTTAAGTCCCTCGCGTTCAGCGGGTGTGTCCGAAGGCGCGAAGCGACTAAGCGGTGAGTTAAGGGACAAGGGAACCAACCTTAGGGTGTCGTCACCCAGCGGATCCGGAACCTTCCCTATAGAGCAAACTTGGAGGTTTAACATGAAGTTGGTTAAGAGCCTTTTGCTCGGTTCAGCGGCAGGTCTGATTGCCGTTGGCGGAGCACAGGCAGCCGATCTCCCCGTGAAGGCCAAAGCGGTCGAATACGTGAAGATCTGCTCCCTGTACGGTGCCGGATTCTACTACATCCCGGGCACTGACACCTGCATCAAGCTGGGTGGTTACCTGCGTGCTGAAGTCGCGGTCAACGCAACCGATTTCAACGGTAATTTCAGCGGTGTTAACGGTTCTGCGAACCGTCTGACGAACTACTACGTCACTCGTGCCCGTGAAGACTTCAACGTCGATACGCGCACCGCGACCGAATACGGCGTGGTTCGTACCTTCGCCGACGTTGTGTTCTCGTGGACGACGGACACCTACTCGGGCAACGGCGCCTCCGCTAACGGCTCCACCATCTACTCGCAGCTCGGCGCTTCGGGCATTAGCGCCCCTAACAATGCCAACGCAGGCGCAATCGCCGGCGGTACGCTCGGCGTGTACTACGCCTTCATCCAGTTCGCTGGCTTCACGATGGGTAAGGCGGTTGCCCAGTTCGACGCCCCCTGGACCAATTATCCGGGTAACAACTTCGACGGTCTGACTGGTGGCGGCGGCACGGTCACTGGTGTGAACCAGTTCACCTACACCGCTGACTTTGGTCAGGGCATCACTGCCGCGATTTCGGCCGTTGACCCGACCGCTTACTACCAGAGCAACCTGTACAACACCAGCTCCGGCATTTCGGTCGCGGGTTTTGGTACCGGCGGCTACGGCATCAATGCCTTCGGCGGCACGCGGGCTCCTGACATCCAGGGTATGGTCCGTATTGACCAGGCTTGGGGTCTGTTCCAGTTGTCCGCAGCGGCGCATAACAACCATGTCGCATACTACGCGACCCCTGGTCTTGTCGGAACCGAAGCGGCCGGTCATCCGGGCGACAAGTGGGGCTGGGCTGTCCAAGCGGCGTTGTCCATCAAGAACATTCCGACTGGCGCGGGCGACGTGATCAACGTCCAGGCGGTCTACACCGATGGTGCGACCCGCTACAACTTCCAGAGCTTGGCTTCGCAGAACTATGCAATGTTCGGCGGTACTAACGTGGCTGGCGCCTATCAGAGCATTGGCCTTGCCGGTGCGGCTGATGGTGTGTTCGCCAACGGGACCGGTATCAACACGGTTACGAGCTGGGGTATGCGCGGCGCCTACACCCACAACTGGGATCCGTACTGGAACACCGCGATCTACGGTTCGTACGCTCAGCTGACGTACAGCAACGGTGGTGCGGCTCTCATTTGCGGCCAACTCGCTACGTTGGGTGCCGCCACTGCGGGTATCACCACTTGTAATCCGAACTTCAACATCGGCACGATCGGTCTGATCACCCGCTGGACCCCGGTGAAGAACCTGACCTTCTCGGCGGACGTGGCTTACACCATGCTCGACCAGAAGTACGCTGGTACGATCAGCACGGTGGCCGCCGGCCCTGCGCTAGTTGTGGCCAAGCCGGGTGCCGTGTACCAGCTGAAGGATCAGAGCACGGTCAGCATGCTGCTCCGCGCTCAGCGCAACTGGTAAGTTCGGTCTAACGACCTGACAGAGAGCCCCGGCGGGAAACCGCCGGGGCTTTTCTTTTGGCGGCATGGCTGTTCTAACGCCGCGGAATGCTGGCGGAGGGCTGGCGTTGCTCCCGTGCTCCATCGTCCGTGACGATCTCGACGAGGCTGTTACGGAGGAGGGCCTCTGCGCTGCGGGCATCTCCGCGCAATGTATGCAACGGGCCGCCTGCCGTTGACCGGCATGGCCTTGCAAGCGCCCCACCGTCCTGACGCTGCAGCAGGCGGCGATCGACGCCTTCATGTTCGAGGACGTGGAACGGCGAGCTTGCCGATCGGACTACGACCAGGGAGCGCTCAGGGCTCAGCGTCGAGCAAGGCTCGCCTGAAGATCACGCGCGAGCTTCAGCTCTTCTTCAGCAGCTCACGTCCGGAGGCGCTGCGGCGCTCGCCGCCGACGCTCTCGGCGGTCAATCGGGAGCGCACAGGAGGATGGCTCTATTCCACGCTGCCGGTGCCGCGGCGCAGGTCAGCTTCGATCTGCAACCGTGTGCCGCCGCCGAAGCGGGCGCGGTAGACCTGAAGATTCTCCATGATCCGCTGCACGTAGTTGCGCGTCTCGGAGAACGGAATCAGCTCGACCCAGTCGACCGCGTCGACCTTGGGATCGCGCGGGTCGCCGTAGCGGTCGACCCATTTCTTCACGCTGCCGCGGCCGGCATTGTAGGCGGCAAAGGTCATGATGTAGGAGCCGCGGTAGTCCTCGAGCAGTCCGCCGAGCTCGGCCGAGCCGAGCGTGGCGTTGTAGACCGAATCGTTCTTCAGCCGCCCCAGATCGTAGGTCGCGCCGTGCCGCTTGCAGACATAGCGCGCGGCGTCCGGCGTCACCTGCATCAGGCCGTAAGCCTGCGCCGGCGAGACCACGGAGGGGTTGAACGCGCTTTCCTGCCGCGCGATCGCATAGACGATGCTGCGCTCGACCTCGGGGCCGATCGGCGTGAACTGCGGAATGCCGTTGACGGGATAGGCGTAGAAGTCGAAGGGGAGGCCGCGGTTGAGCGCGGCCTTGCCCAGCAGCAGCATGCCGCGCGCGTCGTTGTAGCGCTGGGTGAGCTCGCCAAGGCCGGCAAGCGCCTCGGGATCGCCGTTCTCGCCCATGTCGGCGAGAACAGGTATCGCCATCTCGCGTTCGTCGAGCTCGTAGAGCAGGTGCGCGGCGCGCACGATCTCCAGCCGTTCGGCGCCGCGGCCGCGCGGCTGGCTGTTGAGCTCGATCTGCGGCAGGCCGAGTTTTGCGCGCGCGAGCTGGCCGTAATAGCTGGTGGATTGCTCGGCCGCCCGGGCGTAGGCGTTGCGCGCCTCCTGCTGGCGGCCCGCCGCTTCCGCCGCGCGGCCCTGCCAATAGCCGGCGCGCGCCAGCGTGGTCGGATTGACGCTGCCGACGCCGATGCGGGCGAAATGCTGGGTGGCGGCGGCGGGGTCGTTGAGGAAGCGCAGCGCGATCCAGCCGGCGGTGAACTCCTGCTCGGTCTTGTAGATGTCGCGCGAGGGCAGGGCCGCGTCGCGCGCGATCAGATAGGCGCTGCGGAATTCCTCGGTGTCGATCATCTTGCGCGCCAGCAGGCGCCGCTCGATCCACCATTCGTCGAGATTGTAGAGCCGGTTCGGATCCTTCGGCGCCGACAGCATCAGCTGGGCGGCTTCGGCGAACTTCTCCTCGCGGCGCAGGAGCTGGATCTTGCTGAAGATGAAGCCGGGATCGT
This sequence comes from Bradyrhizobium sp. S3.7.6, assembly GCF_054061875.1. Taxonomy (NCBI): domain Bacteria; kingdom Pseudomonadati; phylum Pseudomonadota; class Alphaproteobacteria; order Hyphomicrobiales; family Nitrobacteraceae; genus Bradyrhizobium; species Bradyrhizobium sp. S3.7.6. Next base: position 4,451,350 of record NZ_JBSSEQ010000001.1, read on the forward strand.
TGTGCAGCTCGCGTGGCACGGCGTCGAGCAGCGCGCGCGCGTTCGGCGCCTTCTTGACGGAGGCGATGCGGGCCTTGGCGAGCGCGACGTAGCCGGCGCCGAGGCGCTTTGCGGCGCGGAGCGCAGCTTCGTTCTCGCTGCCGTAGAGCAAGGTGTCCATCCGCGCCTTCTGGTCGCTCGGCGTCAGCAGGGCGCCGAACTGGTCGAGCGCGTTGTTCTCGGTCTCCTCCGACATCGGATCACTACGCCAGGCCTCGCGCACCAGCCGCTCGGCGTTGGCGCGGTCGCCGCGCGCCAGCATCGCCTTGGCGAGCGTGAAGCGGCCCTTGGCGGACACAGGCGATTCATTCTCGAACCACGACCACGCGACCGAATCGTCGCGCCTGTCGTCCCACATCGCGGCCTCCAGGCGCCGGCGCAGGAAGGTCTGCGACGGCCAGCTCGGATTGGCGGAGAGGAAGGCGCGATAGCGTTCCACGGTCGCGCCATTGTCCTCGCTGCGCAGGATGATCCATTCGGCGAGCTTTCGTGCGACGGGATCCGAGATCGAGGCGGCGTAATTGGTGGCGTCGGCCGCCTTGCGCTTGCGCACGAGCTCGATGACGTTCTCAAGCGTGTCCTTGTCGGCCTGCGACGTCGAGGAGGTCGCAGCGACCGCGGCCGGCGTGACCGGCTTGCGCGGCGTGGCGTGCTGGCGGGTCGCCGGCGCAAGCAGAGGAGCTGCGACGGGTTTGGCGACGGGCGCCGGGGCGGCAGGCCTGACGGTGGCCGTCACGGCCGGCGCGGGTGCGGTCTTGGGGGGCGAGCCGTTGGCGGCCGGCTGTGGTTTTGGCGCGGCGGCTGCGGGCTTGGGCTTGTCCTTGGCGGGTTCCTTGCCGGCGCTTTTGCCTGCATCCTTGGCGGCGTCCTTGCCAGCATCCTTGCCGGGTTTCTTCGCGGCATCCTTGGCCGGGGCGGCAGCTGCTCCCTTGCTCGCGCCCTTCGGTGTTTCCTTGCCGGTTCCCTTCGTTGTTTCTTTGGCTGATCCCTTCGCGGCGTCCTTGGCCGCCGGCTTCGCGGTGTCCTTGGCCCCGTCCGCGGTCGTCTCATTGGACTTGGCCAGGGCGGCGCAGCCGACCGACAGCCCGGCCATGAGGCACACGGCCAGACCGGTGGATCGCCATGCGGAACGAGGAAAGGAGGTCACGGCGTTTGGTCGCCCCGAATCAGTCAGTTGGCTCAAGACCTAGCTGTATTCGCTTGAATATGCGGACAAAATACCAACAGCTGCTTACCTTTGCCCGGTTTGCACCACCACCGCGGCAAAATCGCGGCCTAAACGGTGCGTCACACGGAAGCGGGTCTTTTACCGGCGGGATAGACCCGATATGAATGCAGCTTGCTCAAGAGATAGCCGCGTACGGAGGAAGTCCATGGCAGCCAAGACGAAATTCCGGGGATCGTTCACCGCCTTGGTCACGCCGTTCAAGAACGGCTCGCTGGATGAGGCGGCGTTCCGCTCGCTGGTCAACTGGCAGATCTCGGAAGGCACCAACGGCCTGGTCCCGGTCGGCACCACCGGCGAGAGCCCGACGCTCAGCCATGACGAGCACAAGAAGGTCGTCGAATGGTGCATCGCTGAAGCCAAGGGGCGCGTACCCGTGGTCGCGGGTGCCGGCTCCAATTCGACGAAAGAGGCGATCGAGCTCGCGCAGCACGCCGAGAAGGCCGGCGCGGACGCCGTGCTGGTCGTGACGCCCTATTACAACAAGCCGACCCAGGAAGGGATGTACCAGCACTTCAAGGCGATCAACGATGCGATCGGCATCCCGATCATCATCTACAACATTCCGCCGCGCTCGGTGATCGACATGTCGGTCGACACCATGAAGCGGCTGTGGGAGCTGAAGAACATCGCTGGCGTCAAGGACGCCACCGCCAGCATGGTCCGCGTCTCGCAGCAGCGCGCGGCGATGGGCGAGGATTTCAACCAGCTCTCCGGCGAGGACGCGACCATCCTCGGCTACATGGCGCATGGCGGCCATGGCTGCATCTCGGTGACCTCGAACGTCGCGCCGCGGCTGTGCTCGGAATTCCAGGCCGCTTGGGCGAAGGGCGACACCAAGGCGGCGCTCGCAATCCACGACAAGCTGATGCCGCTGCACAACAACCTCTTCATCGAGAGCAATCCGGCGCCGATCAAGTACGCGATGTCGCTGCTCGGCAAGCTGGACGAGACGCTGCGCCTGCCGATGGTTCCGGTCACCGAGCCGACGCGCGTTGCCGTGCGCAGCGCGATGGTTCATGCTGGGCTGATCAACTGATTTAGCCAACCGGGGAGCCGTTCATGAGCGTCGACGAGAAGGGCAGGAAGATGCTCACGGAGTTCCGCGAGTTCGCCATGAAAGGCAACGTCGTCGACCTCGCCGTCGGCGTCATCATCGGTGCGGCCTTCGGCGCCATCGTCACGTCGCTGGTCGGTGACGTCATCATGCCGATCATCGGCGCCGCGACCGGCGGCCTCGACTTCTCGAACTACTTCGCCCCCTTGTCGAAGGCGGTGACCGCCACCAACTTAGCGGATGCGAAAAAGCAAGGTGCAGTGCTTGCTTACGGCAGCTTCCTGACGCTGACGATCAACTTCATCATCGTCGCCTTCGTGTTGTTCCTGGTGATCCGCGCCATGAACACGCTGAAGCGCAAGGAGGAGGCGGCGCCTGCGGCTCCGGCAAAACCGTCGGCCGAGGTCGAGCTGCTGACCGAGATCCGCGATCTCCTCAAGAAGTCTTGACGCGCGCGCTTCATCCAAACTGTTAGCGTCCTCGCGCATCTCGATCAGGTTTGTCTTCCATGGCCGATAAGAACGAACGTCCAATCAAGGTCATGGCGGAAAATCGCAAGGCCCGCTTCAACTATGCGATCGAAGACACGATCGAGGCGGGCATTGCGCTCACCGGCACCGAGGTCAAATCGATCCGCAACGGCAAGAGCACGATCGCGGAGTCCTACGCCGATTCCAAGGACGGCGAGATCTGGCTGATCAACGCCACCATTCCCGAATATCTCCAGGGCAACCGCTTCAATCACGAGCCCAAGCGGCCGCGAAAGCTGCTTCTGCATCGCAAGCAGATCAACAAGCTGATGGGCGCGGTCGACCGCGAAGGCATGACGCTGATCCCGCTCAAGCTCTATTTTAACGAGCGCGGGCGGGCCAAGCTGCAGCTGGCGGTTGCAAAGGGCAAGAAGCTGCACGACAAACGCGAGTCCGAGAAGAAGCGCGACTGGAGCCGGGAGAAGGGCCGACTGTTGCGGGCGAGGGGATAGCGGCAAGAGGTTGGTGGATGACTCAGAAGAACCTGCTCGAGGTCGATTGGAGCCAGATTCCCGCACCCGCCGACGACGGCGGCGCCGCGCATCTCAAGGGCACGACGCTACCGGCGATCAGCCTGCTCGCCACCGACGATACGTCGGTGAATCTGTCAGCACTCTCCGGCCGGACCGTGGTGTTCGCCTATCCGCGCACCGGCGAGCCCGGCAAGATCGGACTGGTCGACGATTGGGACATGATCCCGGGCGCGCGCGGTTGCACGCCGCAGACTTGCGCGTTTCGTGATCTGTTTGCCGAGCTGAAAGCTGCCGGCGCCGCCCAGGTGTACGGCCTCTCGACCCAGAGCAACGCGTACCAGACCGAGATGGCATCGCGGCTGCACCTGCCGTTCCCCGTGCTGTCGGACGAGAAGCTGGCGCTGACGCGCGCCCTCAATCTGCCGACCATGGAGGTCGCTGGCCTGACCTTGATCAAGCGGCTTGCGCTGATCATCGACGACGCCAAAGTCACGCATGTGTTCTATCCGGTGTTTCCGCCCGACCGGAACGCCGGCGATGTCCTGGACTGGCTGAAGGCCAATCCAGCCGAGCCCTAGTCCAGGTCGGCCTTCACCTTCGCGAACACGCTGCGGAACATGTCCGTCGTCAGCACGCCGGTGTTCGTGTTGTAGCGCGAGCAATGATAGCTGTCGTAGAGCCTGAATGCGCCGGCCTGATGCACGGCGCCGTGGCCGAAGGGAGCTTGCGAGGCCTTCAGGTTCAGCGGTTTGAGCACCGTGTCGTGCGCAATCCGTCCGAGCGCGACGATGGCGCGCAAGTTCGGCATCGTCGCGAGCGTAGCCCCGAGGAACTGGCGGCAGGTGTTGATCTCGACCGGCAGCGGCTTGTTCTGCGGCGGAACGCAATGCACGGCATTGGCGATCCGGCAGTCGACCAGCTTCAGGCCGTCGTCGGGCCGCGCCTGATAGGTGCCCTTGGCGAAGCCGTATTCGAGCAGCGTGGCGTAGAGCAGGTCGCCGGCATAGTCGCCAGTGAAGGGGCGGCCAGTGCGGTTGGCGCCCTGCATGCCTGGCGCCAGGCCGACGATCAGCAGGCGTGCCTTGATGTCGCCGAAGGGGGGGACCGGCGCGTTGTGCCACAACGGCTCGCGCGCGCGGTTCGCCTCGCGAAAGGCGACCAGGCGCGGACAAAGCGGACAGTCACGGTCAGGGACGAGGGTGAGAGGCTGGCGGCTTGACCGGGCCGCCTCACTCCTCGAAGTCGTCATCGCCCCTCGGCGCCATCGTGGTCGCGCGCTGGAGGAACTGGGGGGCGTGATGGCGTCCCTCGCCACGCTCGCCGCGCTCACGCGGGGCGGGGCGTTCGGACGGGTCGCGGCCGAGCTTGGATTGCAGCTCGACGAGGTCGGTGAAGACGTCGGCCTGGCGGCGCAGCTCGTCGGCGATCATCGGCGGCTGGCTCGCGATGGTGGAGATCACGGTGACCCGTACGCCGCGGCGCTGGACTGCCTCGACCAGGGAGCGGAAGTCGCCGTCACCCGAAAACAGCACCATCTGGTCGATGTGCTCGGCGAGCTCCATGGCGTCCACGGCGAGCTCGATGTCCATGTTGCCCTTGACCTTGCGGCGGCCGGAGGCGTCGATGAACTCCTTGGTCGCCTTGGTGACGACCGTGTAGCCGTTGTAGTCGAGCCAGTCGATCAGCGGGCGGATCGAGGAGTACTCCTGATCCTCGATGATCGCGGTGTAGTAGAACGCCCGCAACAGCGTCCCGCGGCTCTGAAACTCCTTCAGCAGGCGCTTGTAGTCGATGTCGAAGCCGAGAGTTTTCGCCGTCGCGTAGAGATTGGCCCCATCGATGAAGAGCGCGATCTTGTTAGTGGCAGAAGGTGACATTCAGTTTGCTCGCGTAGCGTTCGTGATTGATCGTTTATTGTTGGCGCGGCGACAGCAAGCCGCGCAGGTCTATGGTGCCGCCGAAGCCCGTCGAAACCGCAAATCCGGAGAAGTCGTCGCAATCAAGGTATAGTTATGGCGGACCTGCATACGCCCGGTGCCACCCTCAATAGCAGCCCGGCAAACCACCCATCCCAGCCCCAATGTGGGGGTAGCAGAGCCGTTTGGCGAGGCCAAATCACAAATTGGCCTTGCGAAATCGCCCTGTCCCCTATAACTAGCCCCAATCATCCACATATTTCGTCCCACCCACAACGGAGCGACAGTCCATGGCTCGCGTCACCGTAGAAGATTGTATCGACAAGGTCGACAACCGGTTTGACCTGGTCCTGCTGGCCGCCCACCGGGCCCGCATGATTTCGTCCGGTTCACAACTAACGGTTGACCGCGATAACGACAAGAACCCCGTTGTGTCTTTACGCGAAATTGCGGACGAAACCATCTCGCCGGAGGACCTCCGCGAGGAGCTGGTCCACTCGCTCCAGAAATTCGTCGAGGTCGACGAGCCCGAGCCCGATACGGTCCCGCTGATCGGTTCCGCCGGTGCCAGCGTCGATGCCGACGATACCGAAGTTGCCGTTGAGCGCATGACCGAAGAGGAGCTCCTGAAGGGCCTCGAGGGCCTCGCGCCGCCGGAAGAACAGCCCGAGGAGGACGAGTAATCGTCCCGTCGCAGTCGTCGATTTCTTGTGATCTTATCAGAGGCCCGAACCCGTGTTCGGGCCTTTGCTTTTGTTGGCGTTTTCGTGGTTACCATAGCGTTGCCGCATCGCGTTGCTTGCCTGTCACCGAATTGATCGGACGCACGCGCGATCGGGGCTAAGATGTATGCAACGGGCGGCTCATGGTCCGTTTGAAGGCAGGATGGCATGGTGTATCGGCGCCGGAGACAAACGCAGATGCTGGCCGCAACCGAATCGGTTGCCGTGGCCCCGACTGCGCCGGTGGGGCGCCCGGCCAAGCCTCGCGCGCGCATGATGCGTCAATATGACCTCGTCGAGCGCGTCAGGTCCTACAATCCCAATACCAACGAAGACTTGCTGAACCGCGCCTATGTCTACGCCATGAAGGCGCACGGCTCGCAGACCCGTGCCTCGGGCGATCCGTACTTCTCGCACCCGCTCGAAGTGGCGGCGATTCTCACCGATCTAAAGCTCGACGACGCCACCATCGTGGCCGCCCTGCTGCACGACACGATCGAGGACACCGAGGCGACGCGTGCCGAGATCGACCAGATCTTCGGGCCTGAGATCGGCGCGCTGGTCGAGGGCCTGACCAAGCTGAAGCGGCTGGAGCTGGTGTCGCGCGAGGCCAAGCAGGCCGAGAACCTGCGCAAATTGTTGCTGGCCATTGCCGACGATGTCCGCGTTCTGCTGGTCAAGCTCGCCGACCGCCTGCACAACATGCGTACGCTGGACTTCGTGCCGCCGGAGTCGCGACGGCGCATCGCCGAGGAGACGCTCGACATCTATGCGCCGCTGGCCGGCCGCATGGGCATGCAGGAAATGCGCGAGGAGCTGGAGGATTTGTCCTTCCGCACCCTCGATCCCGAAGCCTATTCGGTGGTGATGCAGCGGCTCGACGCGCTCGCCGAGCGCAACCGCAACCTGATCGGCGAGATCGAGGACCAGCTCTCCAACAATCTGCGCCACCGGGGGCTGGGCGCGCGGGTCTATGGCCGCCGCAAGAAGCCGTTCTCGATCTGGACCAAGATGGAACGCAAGTCGGTCGGCTTCGAGCAATTGTCCGACATCTTCGGCTTCCGCCTCGTCGTCAACGACATCGAGGCCTGCTATCGCGCGCTCGGCATCGTCCACACCAACTGGCCGGTCGTGCCCGGGCGTTTCAAGGACTACATCTCGACGCCGAAGCAGAACGACTACCGCTCGATCCACACCACGGTGATCGGCCCCGGCAACCAGCGCGTCGAGCTGCAGATCCGTACCGAGGCGATGGACCAGATCGCCGAGCGCGGCATCGCCGCACACGTGTTCTACAAGGAAGACGTGGGCTCGCCGACCGAGTTTCTCAAGCGCGAGTCCAATGCGTTCGCCTGGTTGCGCCACACCATCGGCATCCTCTCGGAGAGCGCCAACCCCGAGGAATTCCTCGAGCACACCAAGCTCGAGCTGTTCCACGACCAGGTGTTCTGCTTCACCCCGAAGGGCAAGCTGATCGCGCTGCCGCGCCATGCCAATGTGATCGACTTCGCCTATGCCGTGCACACCGACGTCGGCAACAGCGCCGTCGGCTGCAAGATCAACGGCCAGTTCGCGCCGCTGTCCTCGGAGCTCCAGAACGGCGACGAGGTCGAGGTGCTGACCTCGGAGGCGCAGGCGGCGCCGCCGTCGGCCTGGGAAACGCTCGCGGTCACCGGCAAGGCGCGCGCCGCGATCCGCCGCGCCACCAGGACGGCGGTGCGCGACCAATATGTCGGTCTCGGCCGGCGCATCGTCGAACGCCTGTTCGAGCGCGCCAAGATCGAATACGCCGACGACAAGCTCAAGGGCGCGCTGCCGCGGCTCGCGCGCACCTCGATCGAGGACGTCATGGCGGCGGTCGGCCGCGGCGAGATCAAGGCCTCCCACGTCGCGCGTGCGATGTATCCCGACTACAAGGAGGAGCGCATCGCGCGCTACGGCGTCAAGAAGGGGCTCGCCGCCAAGCTCAGGGAGAAGTCGTCGGAGCCGCCGCGCAGCCCGGTCGCGATCCCGATCCGCGGCATCAATTCCGATTTGCCGGTGAAGTTCGCGCCGAACGGCGGCGCCGTGCCCGGGGACCGCATCGTCGGCATCGTCACGCCGGGCGAGGGGATCACGATCTACCCGATCCAGGCGCCGGCCCTGAAGGATTTCGAGGAGGAGCCGGAGCGCTGGCTCGACGTGCGCTGGGACATCGAGGATTCCGCCCCGCAGCGCTTCCCGGCCCGCATCAAGGTCGAGAACGTCAACGAGCCCGGCGCGCTGGCACAGATCGCGACCGTGATCGCCGAGCACGACGGCAACATCGACAACATCAGCATGCAGCGCCGCTCGCCCGATTTCACGGAGACGACGATCGATCTCGAAGTCTACGATCTCAAGCATCTGAGCGCGATCCTCGCCCAGTTGCGCGCCAAGGCGGTCGTCGCCCGCGTCGAACGTGTTAATGGATAGACGCCTTTCGTAGGCGTCCGTCCCCCGATCTCGCGAGTCCTGAAATGCCCGCACTTCCGCTCCGCCTCGGCGTCAATATCGACCACGTCGCAACCGTGCGTAACGCGCGCGGCGGCCGCCATCCCGATCCGGTGCGTGCCGCGCTGCTGGCGATCGAGGCCGGCGCCGACGGCATCACCGCTCACTTGCGCGAGGATCGGCGGCACATCCGCGACGAGGACATGGCGCGGCTGAAGGCCGGGATCTCCAAGCCGCTCAATTTCGAGATGGCGGCGACCGACGACATGATGCGGATCTCGCTTGCGACCAAGCCGCACGCGGTGTGCCTCGTGCCGGAGCGCCGCCAGGAGGTGACGACCGAAGGCGGCCTCGACGTGGTCGGCCAGCACAATGCGCTCGCGCCCTACATCGCACGGCTGAACGATGCGGGCATCCGGGTCTCGCTGTTCATCGCCGCCGATCCCGCGCAGATCGAGATGGCGGCGCGGCTGCGTGCGCCCGTGATCGAGATCCACACGGGGGCCTGGTGCGACGCCGTCGTCGACGGCCACACCGGGAAGGCCGAGGCGGAATGGCAGCGGATCGTGGCAGGGGTGAAGCTGGCCAAGGAAGCGGGGCTCGAGGTTCATGCGGGCCATGGGCTCGACTATGCGACGGCGGAGACGATCGCGGCGCTGCCGGAGATCATGGAGCTCAACATCGGCTACTACATGATCGGCGAGGCGCTGTTCGTCGGGCTCGCCGAGACGGTGCGCAGCATGCGCGCGGCGATGGACCGCGGCCGGAGCCGGGCATGATCATCGGCATCGGCTCCGACCTGATCGACATCACCCGCGTCGGCAAGGTGATCGAGCGCCATGGCGAGCGTTTCCTCGACCGCATCTTCACCGCGGCCGAGCGGGCCAAGGCGGAGCGGCGCGCCAAGAGCGAGAAGATGGTGGTTGCAACCTACGCCAAGCGCTTCGCGGCCAAGGAGGCCTGCTCGAAGGCGCTAGGTACCGGCATCCGGAACGGTGTCTGGTGGCGCGACATGGGGGTGGTCAACCTGCCGGGAGGGCGGCCGACCATGCAGTTGACGGGCGGGGCGCTGGCCCGGCTCCAGGCCCTGACGCCCGAGGGGTTCGAGGCGAAAATCGACCTGTCGATCACCGACGACTGGCCGCTGGCGCAGGCCTTCGTCATCATTTCCGCGGTGCCGCTGGCCAAGCCCTGACCGTCGGCGGGCTGTTTTTATAATTCACATTAAAAATCAATGTCTTATGCAGTTTTGATGCGATCCTTGATTGCGTGGCCCCCGACAACCGTCTAAAAGTCCGCGAACGCAAATCAGGCTGGGCGAATTCGGCTTTACGCCGGAATTGGCCCTCATTATCAGAATCAGGACAATCTCCTTGGGCCGCGAAGCGATGGGCTGTTCGCGGAAGGAGGGCGCTCTGTGACCGCCGGCCGGAATTGAGAGAGCAATGAGCGTGACTTCGGGAACGAAAACTGAAAGCGGCGTCGGCGAAACGATCCGCGTCGTGATCCACGCTCTCCTGATCGCGCTCGTGATCCGCACGTTCCTGTTCCAGCCGTTCAACATTCCGTCCGGCTCGATGAAGGCGACGCTGCTGGTCGGCGACTATCTGTTCGTCTCGAAATATTCCTACGGCTATAGCCACTACTCGATCCCGTTCTCGCCGCCGCTGTTCTCGGGGCGGATCTGGGGCTCGGACCCGAACCGCGGCGACATCGTCGTGTTCCGCCTGCCGAAGGACGACTCCACCGATTACATCAAGCGCGTCATCGGCCTTCCCGGCGACCGCATCCAGATGAAGGATGGGTTGCTCTACATCAACGACACTCCGGTCGAGCGGCAGCGGATGAGCGAATTTGTCGGCGAGGATCCCTGCGGCTCCGAAGGCGGGGGCATCTCGCGGGTGAAGCGCTGGAAGGAAACGCTGCCGAACGGCGTGTCCTATGAGACGCTGGACTGCGCCGACAACGGCTACATGGACAACACCAACGTCTACAACGTGCCGCCGGGCCATTTCTTCATGATGGGCGACAACCGTGACAACTCCACCGACAGCCGCTTCCTCGGCCAGGTCGGCTACGTGCCGCAGGAGAATTTGATCGGCCGCGCCCAGATGATCTTCTTCTCCATCGCCGAAGGCGAGCATGCCTGGATGTTCTGGCGCTGGCCTTGGGCGGTGCGCTGGAACCGTTTCTTCAAAATCGTCCGATGAAAGACGAAGCCAAGGACATCCCGATCCAATCGACCGAGCCCGCGGCGGGCGCCGACGGCGAAGCTGCGACCAAGACGCTTGCGACCAAGACGCCTGAAACCAAGACACCTGAAACCAAGACGCCTGCAAAGAAGAAGCGGGTGCGCAGCAGCAAGGCCAAGGCCTCGGATGCGAACGCGGCGCTCGAGGCGCGCATCGGCCACAGCTTTGCCGATCCGAATCTGCTGATGCAGGCGATCACGCATGTCTCGGCGCTGAAGTCTGGGCGCAAGCGCGGCGACAGCTATCAGCGGCTGGAATTCCTGGGCGACCACGTGCTGGGGCTCGTCGTCTCCGACATGCTGTATCACGCCTTCCCGAATGCCGACGAGGGCGAGCTGTCCAAGCGACTTGCCGAACTGGTGCGCAAGGAGAGCTGCGCCGACGTTGCCAAGTCGCTCGGTCTGCTCGACGACGTCAAGCTCGGTTCGGTCGGACCGAGCGCCGATGCCCGCCTGCGCAAGAGCGTGCTCGGCGACATCTGCGAGGCCGTGATCGGCGCCGTCTTCCTCGACGGTGGCTATGCGGCGGCGGCGGAATTCGTCAGGCGCAACTGGACCGAACGGATGCACAAGCCGCGGCGTCCCTTGCGCGATCCCAAGACCGTGCTGCAGGAATGGGCGCAGGGGAAGGGGCTGCCGACGCCTGTCTACCGCGAGGTCGAGCGCACCGGCCCGCATCACGATCCGCAGTTCCGCGTCGCGGTGGATCTGCCGGGATTGGCGTCGGCCGAAGGCATCGGTGGCAGCAAGCGTGCAGCGGAGAAGGTGGCGGCCTCAGTGATGATCGAACGTGAAGGTGTTGGCGGCGGCAATGACGGCTGAAGCAAGCGGCGAGGCGCCCTCCACAACGCGCTGCGGCTTCGTTGCGCTGATCGGCGCGCCGAATGTCGGAAAATCCACACTGGTCAATGCGCTGGTCGGGGCCAAGGTCACGATCGTCTCGCGCAAGGTGCAGACCACGCGCGCGCTGATCCGCGGCATCGTCATCGAGGACAACGCGCAGATCATCCTGGTCGACACGCCCGGCATCTTCCTGCCCAAGCGCAGGCTCGACCGCGCCATGGTCTCGACGGCCTGGAGCGGGGCGCACGACGCCGACCTCGTCTGCGTGCTGCTCGACGCCAAGGCCGGGATTGATGAAGAGGCCGAGGCGATCCTCACCAAGGTCGCCAGCGTCAAGCACGAGAAGATCCTGGTCATCAACAAGGTCGATCTGGTCCAGCGCGAGAAGCTGCTGGCGCTGGCGCAGGCCGCCAACGAGCGCATGGCCTTTGCAAAGACCTTCATGATCGCGGCGATCTCGGGCGACGGCGTCGACGACCTCAGGCATACGCTGGCCGAAATCGTGCCGCCGGGCCCGTTCCTCTACCCCGAAGACCAGATGTCGGACGCGCCGATGCGGCAGCTTGCGGCCGAGATCACGCGCGAGAAGATCTATCGCAAGCTGCACCAGGAATTGCCCTACCAATCCACGGTCGAGACCGACAAGTGGGAGGAGCGCAAGGACAAGTCGGTGCGCATCGAGCAGACGATCTTCGTCGAGCGCGAGAGCCAGCGCAAGATCGTGCTCGGCGCAGGCGGCGCCACCATCAAGTCGATCGGCGCGGACTCGCGCAAGGAGATCGGCGAGATCCTAGGCGTGCCGGTGCACCTGTTCCTGTTCGTCAAGGTGCGCGAAAACTGGGGCGACGATCCCGATCGCTATCGCGAGATGGGCCTGGAATTTCCCAAAGAATAACCAAGAAAAGATCGGTCACCGATGAGCGTACCCAGCAACGTCCGGCGCTTCGAAGCGCTGCTCTATGCGTCATTGATGCTGGATGCCCTGTCGGTCGCGGTGCAGGACCGCACGCCCAGTGCCGAGATGACCGAGCCGATGATCATGATGGCGACCCTGCTCGCCGGCGGCATGATCCTGCTGCTGGTCTATTTCGTCTGGTTGGCTGCGCGTTGGCGCAAGAACTGGCCGCGCTGGGTGCTGGCGGCGGCCCTCGTGCTGTCCGTGATCTCGCTCGGCCAGATCATCGGCGAGAAGGGTCTGGAGCTCGACAGCGTCATCGAGATCGTCTCCTGCGTGCTGACCGCGATGGGGCTGTATTTCTCGTTCAGCGGCGACGCCCAGGGCTGGTTCAACGCCTAACGTCTTGCGCGATGCCGTAGGGTGGGCAAAGGCGCGCCCTTGCGCGCCGTGCCCACCATAATCGCGCTGCGGATCAAATTGGTGGGCACGCTTCGCTTTGCCCGTCCTACACTCACCTGAAATGCGATAAGCTCCGTTCCATGGAATGGACCGACGAAGGCATCGTGCTGGGCGTGCGGCGGCATGGCGAGAGCAGCGCCATCGTCGAGCTGCTGACGCGTGCGCACGGCCGGCATCTCGGCCTCGTGCGCGGTGGCGCCGGTTCGCGGATGCGGCCGCTCTTGCAGCCCGGCAACAGCGTCGGTGTGGTGTGGCGGGCGCGGCTCGACGAGCATCTCGGCACCTATGCGATTGAGGGCCTCAAGCTGCGCGCGGCGACGCTGCTGGGATCCGCCCACGGGGTCTATGGCGTCACCCATCTCGCCTCGATTGCGCGGCTGCTGCCGGAGCGCGATCCGCACGAAGACATCTTTGCGATGCTCGAACATTCACTCGATGATTTCGACGATATCGGCAGTGCCGCGGTGCACCTCATCCATTTCGAGCTGGCGATGCTCGCCGAGCTCGGCTTTGGGCTGGCGCTGGAAAACTGCGCGGTGACCGGCGAGACCACGGATCTGATCTATGTTTCGCCGAAATCCGGCGGCGCGGTGTCGCGCGGGGCCGGCGAGCCATGGCGCGACCGGCTGTTGCGCCTGCCGCCGTTCCTGCGTCGTGGCGAGGCCGCGAGCGACCTCACCGACCAGGATCTCCAGGACGGCTTCCGGCTCACCGGCCTGTTCCTGCTGCGCCATGTGCTGGAGCCGCGCGGCCAAGGCCATTCCGACGCGCGCGCCGGCTTCATCAATGCGCTGACGCGGCAGCAGGCGAATTTGGCCATTCCGGCGCCATGACCTGAGAGCGCTTCTGCCCTGTCGCCAGACATGGAAGTTCCCCGGGAACGAAATCCGCCTGGTCGAATTGGCCCTCGCAGGGTTCCACAACGGGGACAGCCAAAAATGTTGATCAAGGGATTCGCCGTGTCGGCGGCGTTGCTTGCGTTCGCGCCTGACGCCGCGGCTGGCGAGCCGCAACTGGGTGTCTTTCGCCGGGCATCCTGCACCGTGATCCGGTATTACGTGGCGAAATATTCCGCTGCGGCCGCAGAGAGTTGGGCGCGGTCCAAGGGGGCAACGGAGGCCGAAATCGAGGTCGCCCGGCGTTGCCTGACCAATGCGCCGGTCACCGCGCAAGCCAAGACCCAGCAGCCAGTGACCGCCGGCTGGGCAGGGCAATAGCCGCCCACAGGGAACCAATCGATCCTTGCCCGATTCGTTTCCACGGTTTAACCGGGCGGCATGGGAAAACGATTGATTCCGCCGGAGGAACCGGCCGAAATTCACGAGGTGCCGCTGCGTGAGGCGCTGGAAGAGCGCTATCTCGCCTATGCGCTCTCCACCATCATGCACCGTGCGCTGCCGGATGCGCGCGACGGTCTGAAGCCGGTGCACCGGCGCATCCTCTACGGCATGCGCTTGCTCCGGCTCGACCCCGGCACGGCGTTCAAGAAATCCGCCAAGATCGTCGGCGACGTGATGGGCTCGTTCCATCCGCATGGCGACCAGGCGATCTATGACGCCATGGTACGCCTCGCGCAGGATTTCTCCTCGCGCTACCCGCTGGTCGACGGCCAAGGCAATTTTGGCAATATCGACGGCGATAACCCGGCTGCCTATCGCTACACCGAAGCGCGCATGACCGACGTCGCGCGGCTTCTGCTCGAGGGCATCGACGAGGACGGCGTCGAGTTCCGGCCCAACTACGACGGCCAGTCGAAAGAGCCGGTCGTGCTGCCCGGCGGCTTTCCGAACCTGCTTGCCAACGGCGCGCAAGGCATCGCGGTCGGCATGGCGACCTCGATCCCGCCGCACAACGCGGCCGAGCTCTGCGACGCCGCGCTGCACCTGATCGAGAAGCCCGACGCGAAATCCAAGGCGTTGCTGAAGTGGGTGAAGGGCCCGGATTTCCCGACCGGCGGCATCTGCGTCGATTCCAAGCAGGCGATCGCTGAAGCCTATGCGACCGGTCGCGGCTCGTTCCGTGTTCGCGCTCGATGGGAGCAGGAAGAGGGTACGCGCGGCACCTGGGTCGTCGTCGTCACCGAGATCCCCTTCCTGGTGCAGAAGTCGCGCCTGATCGAGAAGGTCGCCGAGCTGCTGGACCAGAAGAAGCTGCCGCTGGTCGGCGACATCAGGGACGAGTCGGCCGAAGACGTCCGCATCGTGATCGAGCCGAAGTCGAAGAACGTCGATCCCGCCCTGATGATGGAATCGTTGTTCCGGCTGACCGAGCTCGAAAACAAGATTCCGCTGAACCTCAACGTGCTGATCAAGGGCCGCATCCCCAAGGTCGTGGGGCTCGCGGAGTGCTTGCGCGAATGGCTCGACCATCTGCGCGACGTCCTGATCCGCCGGACCAACTTCCGCAAGACGCAGATCGAGCACCGGCTCGAAGTTCTGGGCGGTTTGTTGATCGCGTACTTGAACCTCGATGAGGTGATCAGGATCATCCGCACCGTGGACGAGCCGAAGCCGGCGCTGATCAAGGCGTTCAAGCTCACCGAGGTGCAGGCCGAAGCCATCCTCAACATGCGCCTGCGCAGCTTGCGCAAGCTCGAGGAAATGGAGATCCGCACCGAGGACAAGAACCTCCGCGCCGAGCTCAAGGGCATCAACGCGGTGCTCGCCTCGGAGCCGGAGCAGTGGAAGAAGGTCGGCGAGCAGGTCGGCAAGGTCCGCGACATGTTTGGACCGAAGACGCCCCTCGGCAAGCGTCGCACCACCTTTGCGGATGCGCCCGAGCACGACCTCGCCGCAATGGAAGAAGCCCTCGTCGAGCGCGAGCCGGTGACGGTCGTGGTCTCCGAAAAGGGCTGGATCCGCACCATGAAGGGCCATGTCGAGGATCTCTCGGGGCTGGCCTTCAAGCAGGACGACAAGCTCGGTTTTGCCTTCTTTGCGGAGACGACCTCGAAGCTGCTGCTGTTCGCCACCAACGGCAAATTCTACTCGCTCGATGTCGCAAAGCTTCCGGGCGGTCGCGGTCACGGCGAGCCGATCCGTCTGTTCATCGACCTCGAGCAGGAGGCCGCTCCCGTTGCGCTGTTCGTCAACAAGGGCGGGCGTAAATTCCTGGTCGCGAGCCACGAGGGCCAGGGCTTCGTCGTCAACGAAGACGATTGCGTCGGCACGACCAAGAAGGGCAAGCAGGTCCTCAACGTCGACATGCCGAACGAGGCGCGCACGGTCACCGAGGTGATCGGGGACACAGTCGCGGTCATCGGCGAGAACCGCAAGATGCTGATCTTCCCGCTCGACCAGGTGCCGGAGATGGCCCGCGGTCGCGGCGTGCGCCTGCAGAAGTACAAGGACGGCGGCTTGTCCGATGTCGCCGTGTTCGAGGCCAAGGCGGGCCTGACCTGGAAGGACTCCGCCGGCCGCGAATTCTCCGCGACCATGAAGGAGCTCGCTGAGTGGCAAGGTACCCGTGCGGATGCCGGCCGCATGCCGCCGAAGGGTTTCCCGAAGTCGAACAAGTTCGGCAAGGTGATCGGCTAGGGCGGCTCACGCCACAACAACGGTGTCATGCCCCGGCTTGACCGGGGCATCCAGTACGCCGGGGCTTCTCGGTTCAATTACTGACGTCACAGAGTACTGGATCGCCCGCCTTCGCGGGCGATGAGAGCGAGAGAGTGGCGCGCATCTGTCTCCCCACCGTCATTGCGAGCGCAGCGAAGCAATCCAGACTGCCGCCGTGGAAAGACTCTGGATTGCTTCGCTGCGCTCGCAATGACGAGATGCGATAGCGCCGCTCTCCAACTCAAAAGTGCGCATCCCGCAAACGCGTGGCAGATAACCACGAGAGCATACGTGGGGGCACGAACATTGCTTTTTCCTAGTGACTGCGAACGTTTCAGTCAAAAGGCAAAAATACACCAATGTTCAAACTGAAGGCTTTCATCCCCGCGCTGTTCGGCCTCGCGCTGGTCGCGGCGCCCGCGCATGCGGCGGGCAATCTCGTTGCGGTGCTCGAGGCGGAGATCGTCACGCTCGATCCGCATTTTTCCACGGCCTACATTTCGCGCACGTTTGGCTACATGGTGTTCGACACGCTCTTTGCGAAAGACTCCAAGGGCGACATCAAGCCGCAGATGGTGCAGGACTGGAAAGTCTCATCCGACGGATTGACCTATACGTTTGCGCTGCGCGACGGCCTGAAATGGCATGACGGCCAGCCGGTCACGGCGGCCGATTGCGTGGCGTCGCTGCGCCGCTGGGGCACCCGCAGCGCGCTCGGCCGTCGGATCTTCGCGATCACGGCCTCGCTCGAGCCGACGGATGCGAAAACCTTCGTGCTGACGCTGAAGGAGCCGTCCGGCCTCGTGATCGATGCGCTCGGCAATCCCGTCAGCCCGGTCGCTTTCATGATGCCCGAGCGCATCGCGAAAACACCCGGCGACCAGCGCATCACGGAGATCATCGGCTCCGGCCCGTTCGTCTACAGCAAGGCCGATCACCGCACCGGCGATCGCATGATCCTGAAGAAATTCGCCGACTATGTGCCGCGCCCCGAGCCCGCCGATTTCCTCGCCGGCGGCAAGCGCGTCGGCATCGACACGCTCGAGATCCGCGTCATCCCTGATGGTGCGACCGCCGCGTCCGCGCTGCAGGCGGGCGAGGTCGACTTCATGCAATATGCGCCGTTCGATCTGTTGCCGCAGCTGGAAAAGAATTCCCGCGTCAAGCTGGTCAATTTCACCGGCGGCAACATGTTCGCCGGCGCCTACCGTCTCAACGCCGCATCGAAGCCGTTTGATGATCCGGAAATTCGCCGCGTGCTGTGGAAGCTGGTCGACCAGCGCGAGGTGCTGGATGCGCTCGGGCTCGATGCCAAATACGCCGCTCCCTGCGCGACGTTCTTCACCTGCGGCACCACCTATGAGAGCAAGGCCGGCACGGAAGCGGCCGCAAAGACGTCGATTGAAGCCGCGAAAGCCGCGTTGAAGGCGACCAAATATGCCGGCGAGCCCGTGGTCGTCATGGAAGCCAACGACCTCGAAGCCCCGCGTGTCTCGGCGCAGGTGCTGGCCGAGCGGCTGAAGCAGGCCGGGTTCAACGTCGATCTCCAGGTGATGGACTGGGCGAGCGTGCTGGCGCGCCGCGCCAAGAAAGAGGGCTGGAGCGTCTATGGCGTTCACGCCGGCGGTTTTGACCTGGGCTCGCCGCTGACCAACGTCATGGTCGCCTTCAACTGCGCCGACTTCACCGGCTGGCAATGCGATGCGCGCATCACGCCGCTGATGGAAGCCTTCGCCAAGGCGCCCGCCGAGGAGGATCGCAAGAAGATCGCCGGCGAGATTCAGAGCGTCATGTACGATCAGGCGCCCGCGATCCCGTGGGGCCAGTTCGCGCAGCCGGCGGCCTATCGCGCCACCCTGCGTGGTCTGATACCGTCCGCCATCCCGGTGTTCTGGAACGTTGAGAAGTAACGCGATGTACGATGTCATTGTTGTCGGCGGCGGCTCCGCCGGCGCCGCTGTTGCGGCACGGTTGTCCGAAGATCCCGCACGGCGTGTCCTGCTGATCGAGGCGGGGCTGGACTGGCGCGCCGACGAGGCGCCCTGGGAGGTGATGACGCCAAATCCCATCCCGATCATCCACAAGCGCGAGTACCAGGAGAAATGGCAATGGCCCGATCTCCTGACGCGCCGGGTGGCTGGACAGGAGCCGCGCTTCTACTGGCGCGGCAAGGGGCTTGGCGGCTCATCGATGATGAACGGCCAGATTGCCATCCGCGGCGTCGCCGACGCGTTCGACGAATGGGCCGCCGGCGGCTGCACCGGCTGGTCGGCCAAGGACGTGATGCCGCTGTTCTCGGTGATCGAGGATGATTTGGAATTTGGTGACGCCCCCGGCCATGGACGCGGCGGACCGCTGCCGGTCTATCGCGCTCCGCCCGAGAAGTGGGGCCCGATCGATCGCGGCCTGCGCGATGCGGCGCTGGCGAGCGGCTATCCCTGGTGCGCCGACCTCAACGGTCCTGATGGCGAGGGCGTCGCCTGCTATCCCATCAACAGCCGCGACAGCCGCCGCATCACGACCAACGAGGGCTACCTCGAGCCGGCGCGCGGCCGTGCCAATCTCGAGATTCGCGGGCATGCGCTGGTCGATCGCGTGCTGATCAGCGACGGCCGGGCGACCGGCCTTCGTGTTCACATCGAAGGGCAGGGCACCCACGAGATCAGCGCGCGCCAGATCGTGCTCTGGCGCCGGCGCCATCCACAGTCCGGCGATCCTGCTGCGTTCAGGCGTCGGACCGGCGGATGAGCTGAAGGCGATGGGGATCGCGGTCGAGCGCGATCTGCCGGTCGGCCGCCACTTCTTCGATCACCCGCTGTTTCGCGCCACGATCCAGCTCCACGAAAACCTGCGGCCGACCGATCCGGACACCCGCCACACCAATTGCTGCGTGACCTATTCCTCCGGCCTCGCCGATGGCGGCAAGCGCGACATGATCCTGATCGCGTTCAACCACCGCGGCATCGGCGTGCCCGGGGCGATCGGCGCCGGCCTGTTCAACGCCTATTCGCGCGGCACGCTCAAGCTGGCTTCGACCGACCCCGCGATCGATCCCATCGTCGAAGAGAACATGCTGGCCGATCCCCGCGACATGCTGCGGATGAAGGATGCGGTGAAACGACTGGCCGTGATCACCTCCCAGCCGGCGCTTTCAGGTATTGCCGACTGGATCAGGCTGACCGACACCGATCTGACGCTTCCGCAAGCTGCGGCCTTGCCGGATCGCGAGCTCGATGCGCTGCTGCTGCGAGAGACAGGAGACATCCAGCATGCCGCAGGCAGTTGCCGCATGACCGGCGTCAACGACGCCGATGGTGTGGTAAACCCCGATGGCTCCGTGAAAGGCATTTCAGGCCTGCGCGTCGCAGACGCATCGATCATGCCGTCCGATTGCCGCGCCAACACCCACTTCACGACGGTGGTGATCGGCGAGGCGATTGCGCGGATGCTGATGCGTTAGCGCTAGAAGTGATAGTTCACGCCTGCGGTCACTGCGTGAATGCGATCCTTCAGGCTGAAGATGTTGACGGTCGTGCCGGCCCCGTTGCTCAGGAACGCGCTGTGGTCGCCGAAGTCGTAATAGTCGTATTCGAAAACCGCAGACCAATGCGGCGCGAACGCCCAGTCGACGCCGGTGCCGGCGGTCCAGCCGGTTCGGGTGCTGGCTCCGCTGGGATTGACGGGGACGCCGCCAGCGGGCGTGAAGGCCTCGTCAAGCTTTTCACGCGTCCAGGCGCCGCCGCCCCGGACGAACACCAGCCAGCGATCAGCGAACGCGTAGCCGAGCCGCGCGGTAGCCGAGGCCAGGAAGTCGTTGCTCATCGTGAACTGGCTGGGGACGACGACGCCGGTCACGAGGTTTCTGACGGTGCCGGCGTGCGAGTTGCGGAGGCTGCTCCAGGCCGCGCGGCCTTCGGCACCCACGACCCATCTGGTCGCGAATTGATAGTCGCAGCCGACCTGTCCGCCCCCAACGAAGCCTGTTGAACTGAAGGAGACAGAGTTTCCAAGCGAGTTGGTGGTTCGGTCGTCGCTGACGACACCGCCGACGTGTGCGCCGACATAGCAACCGGTCCAGGTGAAGGGGATGGGCGCGAGGGGAGGTGCCTTCACCGCCAGATCAGCCGCCAAGGCCGCGCTGGAAAATCCCACTGCCAAAAGCCCGCCCACCCAAGCGACCGCGAAACGCCCCATGTCAGTCCCCATTCCCGCCTGCGACAACTTGGCACATGTCTGCCAGAAATGCCGCTGCTCGGGAAAGTGCAATTCGCATGATGTGCACAATTTGGGGTAGAGCCGTGGCGCAAATGTCACGCTCGGATCCGATGCACGCGGCGAGCATGACGGCTCGTTGACGTCGATGCTGATTTTACCTGGTGCCATCGAAGGTGAACCACTTCACAGCGGTCACAGCGGGGTCGTGCTAGCATTCGACAGCGCTGGCTGACCCAGCACCATGGCCGGAGTTCGGCTCAAATTACGCCATGCCCGATAAGCGCTGGCGGTTCGCATTTTCAGACGCTGTTCCCGCAATGAAGGGAGGTCTGGCAATGAGCGACACTCCAAAACCCGTGCCCGCCGACGAGTCGGCTCAGGCGGACCTTGCAGATTCTGAAGCTCCGGCGCCCGCATCCGGATTCGCCAAACGGCTGGAATCGTTCTTCGAGGTGATTCCATTTCTTGGCGGCGTTTTCATCGTGGTCCTCAGCGTGGAGCCGCTCCGCAATTTCATCTGGGACTCACGCCAGGTGATCATCCCGATCGTGGTGTTCGCCGCTGTCGTCATCCCGACGATCTTGCTGATGCCGATCGGGCAGCGATGGCTGAGAGAGAGCAAGGCGTCCACACGTGCGGGACTCTTCATATTCTTCATGCTGGTGTTGGTGTCGATCGTGGCCATTGTTGCCTCGCTCGGCAAATTCTACCAGTACACGGTGCTGCGCGGCGTGTTCCTGGCCGTGGTGTGCCTGCTGCCCGGCGCAATGTGGTATCTCTTCGTCGGAACGCGCAAGGCGAGCCTGCTGAACGAATACCTGGTCAATCTCGATCGTCTGGGGCTGTTGCGCCAGGTGCGGAACGAGGATGCGGCGATCCGGGGACGTCGCGTTCAGGGGTATCTTCAGAAGTTCGAAGCCATCTATGGCGAGCTTGCGCCGAACGTCTATGCGGATGTGCTGAGCGGCCGTCTCGGCAAATATTCAAGGGCGGATACCGGCGGCGTGACGACACTCTCGACTGCGACGGTCCCGGTCTTGCTCGCCACGGTGCTGATTTCGCTCGGCTGGTTTGTCACGCTGCCGCCGTATCAGGCCGACGTTGTCTTCACCGTGAGTCCGGGCGTGCAGGCACTGACGCCGTCGGGCACGCCGGTCCAGCTCGCGTTCCTCGGCGCCTATTTCTTCTCGCTCCAGATGCTGTTTCGCCGCTACGTCCTGGAGGATCTCGGTGGCAGCGCCTATGTCGCGGTGTCGCTGCGCATCATTCTGGCCGTCATCGGGATCTGGACCTTCACGGCTGTGTCTAGCGCGAACGACCATCTGCTTCTGCTCGCCGGCTTCGTCTTCGGCGTATTCCCGCGCGTGCTCTGGCAGGTCGTGGAGCAGATGTTCAAGAAGGCGGCGGGCCTCATCTTGCCGAGCATGGTCTCGCAATTGCCGATCAGCGATCTCGATGGTCTCACCGTCTGGCACGAGGTCAGGCTCGAGGAGGAGGACATCGAGAACGTCCCGAATATGGCGACTGCCGACATCGTCGAGCTCCTGCTCAACACGCGCCTTCCGCCGGAGCGGATCATCGACTGGACCGACCAGGCCATCCTCTACACGCAGCTTGGGCCGCAGCCCAAGCCGAAGGAAGGAGGCAGCGCACGCGAAAAGCTACGCACGCACGGTATCCGCACGGCGAGCTCGCTGCTGTGGGCTTCGTGGCAGGCGCGACTCCAGGGAAGGTCCGAGGAGTTCGATCGGATTTTGCAGGGGGCCGATGGCGCCAGCGCGATGCCGGCGCTGGAGGACTCGCTCCGCACCAATTCGAATCTCGATCTGATCGAGCAGTGGCGCGGCACCTGCGATGCCGCGCAGCGTCCCTCGGCGCAGCCGGGCGCGGAGCAACCGTCGCGCCTGCTTGAGCCGCGCGACGGAGAGTTCGACCCCGGTCGTGCGGCTGCCGCGGCCTAGATCAGGCCCACCAGCCTTAGCACCACGCCCGCGGCGCAGCTGCCGGCGAGCACGGTGAGCATGCCGAGCTTGAAGCGGAAGATCGCGGTCGCGGCCGCGATCGACAGCAGCAGCGCCGGGACGTCAACGCTCGTCAGCACCGGCCTGTCGAAGGACAGCGGGAAGGCGTGCACCGGCACGGTCTCGCGGAACAGCGTGTGCAGCGCGAACCAGATCGAGAGGTTAAGGATCACGCCGACGACGGCGGCGGTGATCGCGCTGAGTGCGCCGGCGAGGCCCGTGTTGCCGCGCAGGCGCTCGATGTAGGGGGCGCCGACGAAGATCCAGAGGAAGCAGGGGGTGAACGTGACCCAGGTCGCAAGCAGTCCGCCGAGCGTCGCTGCAAGCATTGGCGACAGGCCGCTTGGATCGCGATAGGCGGCCATGAAGCCAACGAACTGAAGCACCATGATCAACGGCCCTGGGGTGGTCTCGGCCATGCCGAGACCGTCGAGCATCTCGTGCGGCTTCAGCCAGTGATAATGCTCGACCGCCTGCTGGGCGACATAGGCCAGCACCGCATAAGCGCCGCCGAAAGTGACCAGCGCCATCTTCGAGAAGAACAGCGCGATCTGGCTGAACACGCTGGCTTGACCAAGAATCAAAAGCAGCGCGATCACCGGCACCAGCCAGAGCGCGAGCCATAGCGCACCGACGCGGATCGCGCGCGCGGTGTTGGGGCGCACATGCTCGGGAACGGCTTCGCCGAGCATGCTGTCGATCACGGCGGTGCTGCCGCCGGGGCCGTGAGCCGCCGGGGCAAACTCCGGGCGGCCGGCCCGCGCGCCGACATATCCGATCACGCCGGCGGCGATGATGATGATCGGGAAGGGGACCGCGAAGAAGAAGATCGCGACGAAGGCGATTGCGGCGAGCGCAATCATGATGCGGTTCTTCAGCGCGCGCTTGCCGACGCGCACCACGGCTTCGAGGACGATGGTCAGCACGGCCGCCTTCAGCCCGAAGAACAGCGCCTCGACGAAGCTGACATTGCCGAAAGCCGCGTAGATGTAGCTGAGGCCCATGATGGCGATGATGCCGGGCAGGATGAAGAGCCCGCCCGCCATCAGCCCGCCGGCGGTGCGATGCATCAGCCAGCCGACATAGGTAGCCAGCTGCTGCGCCTCCGGTCCGGGCAGGAGCATGCAGTAGTTCAGCGCATGCAGGAATCGGCCTTCGGAGATCCAGTTCTTCTCCTCGACCAGGATGCGATGCATGACCGCGATCTGGCCCGCGGGGCCGCCAAAGCTCAGGCAGGCGACGCGGAGCCAGACGCGGAAGGCTTCACCGAAGCTGATGCCGTGACCGGCATCAGCCCCCGTTTGATTGGCGCGGGTGTCCATCACGCCTTCACCTTGTTGGTCGGCCAGTTGTGGGTCTCGGCCGTAGCGTCGCGGCACCAGCGGTAGAAGGCGTCGTAGAGCGTCATGCCCGCTTCGAGCTGTTCAAGATCGTCGTCGTACATCCGCGACAGCCCGAGCGAGGCCGCGAGCAGGCCGGGGGCTTCCGGTGCGAGGTCGGGCCGCGCGGTGTCGGCGCCGCGCACCAGCGTGGCGAGCCGCAGCAGCGGTGGCGTGGCAATTCCGAATTCCTCGATCATCACGTCGAAGGTGCAGAGCTCGCCGCGGTGGCTCCAGAACACGTTCTCGATGTCGAACGGCGCCGCGTTGAAACGCTCGCCCACGGCGACCACTTCAGAGGGCGCGACGAACAGGAACACCGCGTTGGGATCGACGAAGCGGCGGATCAGCCAGGGGCAGGCGATGCGGTCGACCTTCGGCCGGGCCCGCGTCACCCAGACGGTGCGTCCCTTGGCGTCGCGCGCCGGCAGTTTTGCAGCATCGACCAGCGGCAGCTTTGCGTTCTTCCAGCCCTCGAAACCGCCTTCCAGCGTCTCGGCCTGCACGCCGAGCTGGCGCAGCCAGGCGGCCGTGCCCTGCGCGAGCTTTTCGCCGCGCAGGCAGGCGACGATGGCGGAGCGGCCGGAAAATTCGCCGCCCCAGTCCGGAACGTTGTTGTGGCTGAACTTGATCGAGCCGGGGATCAGTCGCGGGTCGGCGGCGAAATCCTCGTCCGTGCGCACGTCGATCAGGGCAGGGGCGTTCGCCGTGCCGATCAGCCGTGCCAATTTGTCAGCAGATATCGTTGTGTAGGAAGACATGATGCGCCCTCGTAAAGACAAACGGGACGCGATACTTGGGCTTGTCGCCTCGTGGGGAGATCGCTCAATCCCCATGAGCGTCATTACAACGAAACCGCGCCGGGCTGTCAATCGGCTCGTTGACTTGATTTTGCCCGGACATTCCGCAGGTCTATATTGCGGGTCAACGGACCGGACCTTTCGGAGACTTTTCGATGCATTCCCATTCGACCGAGCAATGGACCCATGACCACGCCTTTCTGGGCGAGAGGCACGACGAGAACGAGCGGCGCACCTGGCTCGTGGTCGTCCTGACCCTGGTCATGATGGTCGGCGAGATCGTTGCCGGCTCGCTGTTCGGCTCGATGGCGCTTTTGGCCGACGGCTGGCACATGGGCACGCATGCGGCCGCGCTTGGCATTGCAGCCTTTGCCTACCGCTTCGCGCGCCGGCATCTGGGGAATGCGCATTTCACCTTCGGCACGGGCAAGTTCGGCGATCTCGCCGCCTTCTCCAGCGCGATCATCCTGGGCCTCATCGCGGTCGAGATCGCCTATGAGAGTGTGCTGCGGCTGTTCACGCCGGTGCCGATCGTCTATGGCGAGGCGATCGCGGTCGCCGCCCTCGGCCTCTGCGTCAATCTCGTCAGCGCGTGGCTGCTGCGTGACAGCCATGATCACCATCATCACGGCCATGACCACGGCCATGACTACGGCCTTGGGCATGCGCATGATGATCACGACGATCACGGTCATCACCACCATCATCACGACAACAATCTTCGTGCGGCCTATGTCCACGTCATGGCCGATGCGGCGACCTCGGTGCTGGCGATCGCAGCGCTGGTGGTCGCGATGTATTCGGGATGGGTCTGGGCCGATCCGGCCGTCGGCCTGATCGGCAGCGCCGTGATCGCGAGCTGGGCGTTCGGCCTGGTCAAGTCATCAGGCGCGGTGCTGCTCGACGTGCGCGCCGACGAGAAGCTCGAACGCACCATCCGCGCCCGCATGGAGGTCGGAGAGGACCGCGTCACCGACCTGCATCTCTGGCAGGTCGGGCCCGGCCATTGCGCCGTGCTGGTCTCCGTGGTGTCGGACAAGCCGAAGCAGCCGGCCGTCTACAAGAAGCGGCTCGCCGGGCTGAAGGGCCTGAGCCACGTCACGGTCGAGGTCGAGATCTGCCCGCATTGATGTGATCTGCCGAAACGGAATTCGGCGGCGCGGCCGGGGTTGATCCTCGGTCGCAGCCATACACGGCTCTGCAAGAGGGACCAAGGATGATGCCCAGGATCAAGTTTGCTCTCGCCGTTGCAGCACTGGCTCTGTCCGGCCACGCGGCCGTTGCGCAGTCCGAGAAATCGGGCGTCGAAAAGCTCTACGTCCTCAATTGCGGGGAGGGCACCGCCGGGGACATCTCGCGCTGGACGCCCGGCCTGAACGAGGGCAAGTCGATGGATTTCGTCGACAGCTGCTATCTCATCAAGCACAGCAGCAAGGGCTGGTTCCTGTGGGACACCGGCATCGCCGATGCCGTCGCCGCCATGCCGAATGGCCTTGTCCCCGCCGATCCCAAGGCCGTCACCTGGCGCCGGCCGAAGACGTTGGCCGCCCAGCTCGAACAGCTCGGCCTCAAGCCGGATGACGTCAAGGCGATGGCGGTGTCGCATACGCATCCCGACCACACCGGCAATGTCGAGCTGTTCCCGCAGGCCATGCTCTACGTGCAGAAGGCCGAATATGACTGGCCCGGCGCCAACAACGAACCGCGCTTCAAGCCCTCGCATCCGGTCGAGTTGCTCGCGGGTGACAAGGACGTATTCGGCGACGGCAGCGTGACCATCCTGTCGACGCCCGGCCACACGCCGGGACACCAGTCTCTGCTGGTGAAACTGCCGAAAACCGGCGCGGTGGTGCTGTCGGGCGACGCCGTCCACTTCAAGGACAATTGGGATAACCGCCGCGTCCCCAGCATGAACGCCAACAAGGACCAGAGCGCGGCGTCGATGCAGAAGATCGCGGACACGCTCGTCAAGGAGAAGGCGCAGCTCTGGATCAACCACGACAAGGCCCAGCGCGACAGCCAGAAGATGGCGCCTGAGTTTTACGACTAACGTTTGCGCCGAGGCTGCTGCCATGACGCTGGCAGCAGCAGCGTGTTACGGCCCCGGAGAGCTCCGCGACAGGAGATGATCGTGGGAGAGTGGGCCGGGGTTGCGATCGCGCTGGCGTCGAGCAGCCTCGGCGGCACCGCCGCGGCGATCACCCGCTATCTCGTCGTCGGCGCCGATCCGGTTCTGCTCGCGATCCTGCGCTGGGGGATCGGCTTTCTCTGCCTGTTGCCTTGCGCGCTGCTGCTCGGCGTGCGCTGGCCGCAGCGGCCCGACTGGCCGGCGGTGGCGCTGCTCGGCATCTGCTTCTTCGGCCTGTTCTTCATCCTCTACAATATCGCGGTGTCCTACACGACCGCGGCGCGCGCCAGTCTCGCGCTGGCGACGCTGCCGCTCCACACCATGGTGGTCGGTGCGATCCTCGGCGTCGAGCGGCTGACGGCGCGCAAGATGATTGGCGTCGGCATCGCCGTGCTCGGTGTGACGGCCGCGCTGGCAGCGGGGCTCGCCCAGAGCCCGCCCGGCGCATGGCGCGGCGAACTGATCATGACCGGTGCCGTGTTCTGCATGGCGTTCTACAACGTGCTGTCGCGCCCGCTGATGCAGCGCTCCAGCGCATTGGGTTTTCTCACCGTCGGCATGGGCGCGGGCGCCGCCGTGCTGGTGCTGGCGGGACTCGTGAAGGGCAGCTTTGCGGCGCTCGATCACTTCACGACGGCGCAATGGATTGCCGGCATCTATCTCGGCGCCGGCGGCGGCGCGCTCGCCTTCATCCTCTGGGTGATGGCGCTGGCGCGGGCGACGCCGACCCGCGTTGCCAATACCATGACGGTCAATCCGATTGCCGCGACCTTGCTGGCGGCGCTGCTCATCGGCGAGCCGATCACCGCAAACCTTCTGATCGGGCTAGTTGCTGTGTTCGCCGGCATCTGGATCGCGACCAGCCAGGCGAAGCCGGCCTAGTTGCGCGGTGCCGTGACCGGGGGCGGGCTGGCGTCCGGTGTCTTCTTCGGCTTGAGCGTGCCGGCGTAGAACGAGAGCAGCCAGACCAGGATGATGGCGAGGAGATAGACGCCCCAGGCCTGTGGCGGCGTGGTTGCCCAGCGCAGCAGGCCTTTGAAGGTGCGGGGCGGGCTGTTGTCTTCGCTCATGGCCCGCTTGTGCGCGAAAGGGGCTGCGCGGTCAATCCGGGCGCCGTTCGGCGCGGATCAGGAACAGCGCGGCCAGCGCCGAGAGGCTGAGCGCGGAGGAGACGATCAGCACCTTGGCGCCCATGACGTCGATGAGCAGGCCGAAGGCCAGCGGCGCCACCGCCTGCGCCATCCGTGCCGGCGCGCCGATGATGCCGAGGCGGTAGCCGAAATCCTTCGGGCCGAAGATTGACAGCGGCAGCGTGCCGCGCGCGATCGTGAGAATGCCGTTGCCCGAGCCGTGGAGCAGCGCAAACGCGGTTGCGGCAGGCGCGCCGAAGATGGCGAGGACGGCGGCGCCGAGGGGGTGGGTGACGCAGGCAAGGCGCGTCGACCACAGCGGATGGAAGCGGCTCAGGAAACCCGCTTCGAGAATGCGCGCGGCCACCTGTGCCGGGCCGATCAGCGCGCCGGCGGCGATGGCCTCGACATGCGTCGCGCCCATGGCCTCCAGCAGGCGCGGGAAATGGACGGCCATTGCGCCGGTGACGGTCCAGACCGCCGCGAACACGAAGGCGAGCAGCACCATGGTGCGGTCGAGCGGCAGATGCGGCTTCTCGGCCGTCGCCGCGGCCTGCTTGGCGCCCTTGATCGCCGGCAGCATGAAGAAGTTCAGGGGCAGGCCGATCAGGATGTTGGCGGCCGCCCAGGCGAAACAGGTCTCGCGCCATCCGATATGGGACAGGCCCCAGGCGGTGAGGGGCCAGCCGACGGTGGAGGCGAAGCCTGCCATCAGCGTGATGCCGGTGATCGGCCTGCGCGCCTCGGTGCCGTAGATGCGGCTGAGCGCGGCGAAGGCGGCGTCATAGAGCCCCATCGCCATGCCGATGCCGAGCACGAGCCAGGCGAACGCCATCACCGCCAATGAGTGCGAGAGGCCGAG
Source organism: Bradyrhizobium sp. S3.7.6 (assembly GCF_054061875.1). NCBI lineage: Bacteria > Pseudomonadati > Pseudomonadota > Alphaproteobacteria > Hyphomicrobiales > Nitrobacteraceae > Bradyrhizobium > Bradyrhizobium sp. S3.7.6. The sequence continues at coordinate 4,480,327 of NZ_JBSSEQ010000001.1, forward strand.
CAGGGCGAGACCCGCGGCCATCGTCAGGTTCGAGACCGACAGCACCTGCCGGCCCCCGAACAGATCGATCTGCCGCCCGATGCGCGGGCCGAGCATCGCCGAGATCACGAGTGAGGCCGAGAACGCGCCAAAGATCCAGTTGGAGGAGACGCCGAGGTCGCGCGCCATGGGATCGGCGAGCAGCGCCGGCAGGTAGTAGCTGGAAGCCCAGGCCAGGGTCTGCGTGGTGCCGAGCGCCAGGATGATTGGAAGCTGGCGCTGGCTCATCTCGGTGCGATTCTGGTCTCGGTGTGCGGCGGTGTCATCGGTTGCATTTGCGGCCCGCGGCGAGAGTGCGTCAACAGCGTCCGCGACATATTCGATCTGCTGCGGACGGGAGCCTTGGTTGCGCACGGTTCGCGCGTGGCCTTTCGCTCGTCACGAATGCACGCCATAATGGCGCATGCAATTGACCTCGCGCCTCGCGCTGATGAACTGGCTGACCGGCCAAGGGCTGACGGGCCTGCCCGAAAACGAGCTGCTCCGCGGCTTCTGCGAGCGCTGCCGCGCCGAAGGGCTGGAACTCTCGCGCGGGCTCGTCGTGATCGACACGCTGCATCCGATCTATGAGGGCCGCGGCTTCCGCTGGAGCGACCGTCCCAGCAACGAGAGCGACGCATTCGAATACGGCTCGACTGCCGAGGGCGACGCGGCCAAGAGCTGGCGCCGCTCGGTGTTCTTCCACATGCTCGAGCACGGCAACGACGAGATGGTGATTGATCTCGCCGATGCGCCCTCAATGGATTTCTCACAGATCGGCGAGCTCGCGGAAAAAGGCCACAAGCACTATCTCGCCTTCGTGCATCGCTTCGGCGAGAACGGCGCGCTCGGCCTGATGGATTGCCTCTATTCCTGCTGGACCACGCGCCGCGACAGCGGCTTCTCCGAACCCGAGCTCGAAGCTCTGCGCGATCTCGTGCCGGTGCTGGGGCTCGCGATCAAGTCGGCGCAGCAGGTCGACATCGCGCGAACCCTCGGCCGCGTCTATCTCGGCCGCGATGCCTCCGCGCAGGTGCTGGGCGGGCGCATCACACGCGGCGTCACCGAGCGCATCAATGCCGTGCTGTGGTATTCGGATTTGCGCGGCGCGACCGGGATCAGCGAGAGCATCGGCCCCGACGAGATCATCCCGTTCCTCAACGACTATGCCCAGGCCGTGATCGACGCGATCCACGATGCCGGCGGCGACGTCCTGAAGCTGATCGGCGATGGCGTGCTCGCGATGTTCTGGGGGGAGGACATGTCGGACGCGCGGCGCGCTGCGCTACGCGCCGAGCATCTGTTCCGCAAGAACGTCGCTGCGCTGAACAAGCGGCGGGAGGCCGATGGCCGTCCCACGACGTCGGCCTATATCGGCCTGCATGTCGGCGAGGTCTTTTACGGCAATATCGGCAGCGCGGACCGGCTCGACTTCACCGTCGTCGGCCCCACCGTCAACGAGGTCAGTCGCATCGCCTCGATGAGCCGCTCGGTCGACCGCGAGCTGCTGGCCTCGGCCGAGTTCTACAAGGGCCTGGACGCCACCGGCCGTCGCTACCTCGTCTCCACCGGACGCTACGCGCTGCGCGGCATCGGCCGCGCGCAGGACCTCTACACGCTCGATCCCGAGGTCGATACGAGCGAGCCGGTGACCGGGAGCTACGAGCGGTATCTGGCGAATTAGCGGCGGATCGCAGGGGCCGAGACATTGGGCGTCTTCGTTCGATCCTTGGCGGGCCATTGTTCGGAAAGCGGCGGCATCGAAGTCTCCTTGCCGGTCATGCGCTCAATGGCGACGGCGTAGACGGTGATGATGTCGAGCCGCGGGAAGAACCCCTTCGGTCGCGTCGTATCCGGCTTGCCGTATTTGGCCATCAACGTTTCGCAGAATCGCTGCTTGATGCCCGTGTCGCCCACGACCCTGATGCGGCCGAACAGGCATATGCTTCGATAGGCGAGACCGGAATCGCATTCGAACCGGCCATAGTCGAAGACACCTTCGTGCTCATCGATCTCGATGCAGACGCGGGGATCTCGCTCGATGTTTGCGCGCAGATGTCCCCGGGCGGCTGTCGTGTGCAGATACACCTCACCGTCGAGCCAGAGATAGAGGAGCGGGATACAGTAGGGAAAGCCGTCCTCGCTGACTGTCGCAAGATGGCCAGCATATCCGCGTGCCAGCATCTCCAGGATCCGCTCCTGCGACATGGTGCGGTCCTCGCGACGGATTTGCGGTGAACTCATGGTGCAAGACGCTCCGCGCCGCCATCCGAATGAGCGGACATTTCAGGTTTCCTTGTTATCCGAAACAGGATAGAAAAATAGTGGTCTTGAGCAAAGGTCCACTTGGTCCTCTTGCGGCATACCACTTCTCGACGTGCGGCTCACCCTGTCGGACGAGGACCCGTGAAGAGCAGGCAGAGCTGGGCAGAACTCTATTCCTTCAGCGTCGACCGCACGGCGGAGGCGCCGGTATTCCGCCAAATCTATCTCGAACTACGATCGGCAATTCTGTCCGGAGCGCTTCGTCCGGCGGCCAAGTTGCCCTCGACGCGCGACCTTGCGGCGCAGCTCGGTGTCTCGCGTACCGCAGTTGTTTCGGCTTTCGAGCAGCTGCTAGCCGAAGGTTATGCCTTCGGCAGGAAGGGGGCGGGGACTTACGTTGCGTCCGATCTGCCTGAACCGTTTGCCGCGCCTCATGGCCGCAAGACGCGGGCGGCACCGGCCGCGGCAGGCGCGGCCTCCTTTCACGGCCTCGGCGATTTCGTCGATGTGACGACGCAGAATGACGGGCGTCCCTTCAACCTGGGTCGCACGCTGTTGGATGCACGTAGCGCCGAATTGTGGCGCAAGCTCACTGCGCGCACGCTGCGATCGTTTGAGCGACATCATCTCGGCTATGGCGATCCGCGTGGCTTGCTGGAGCTGCGCAAGTCGGTTTGCGACTACCTTCGGGCTGCACGCGGCGTGCGCTGCGAGGTCGACCAGATCGTGATCACCGCCGGCACGCAGCAAGCCGTGGACATCGTCGCACGTGTCATGCCCGGGCCGGACAAGGAGGTCTGGATCGAAGACCCCGGCTATACCCTGACCCGTCTTACGCTCGCTGCGTCAGGCGCGAAGGTTTGCGCCATCCCGGTTGACCAGCACGGCGTCAACGTCACGGAAGGGATCCGCCGCGCCCCGAAGGCGCGCGCAGTTTTCATAACGGCCTCGCACCAGTTTCCGACAGGCGTTCCCCTGTCGATGGCGCGCCGCCTCGAACTTCTCGCCTGGGCCCGCGAGTCCGGCGCCTGGATCATCGAGGACGATTACGCCAGCGAATTCCGCTACGGCGGCCGTCCCCTCGCTTCGCTCCAGGGCCTGGATGAGGCCGGCCGTGTCATTTACGTCGGAACTCTCAACAAGGCGCTCTTCCCCGGACTGCGGCTTGGCTACGCCGTGCTACCACACCCGCTGGTGCGGAATTTCGTTACCGCGCGCTATCTGATCGACCGTCAACCGTCGAGCCTCTGCCAGTCCGTTGCTGCGGCCTTCATGGAAGAGGGGCATTTCGCAGCCCACATCCGCAGAATGCGGGAAGTGTACCGCCGCCAGCGCGATACCCTCGTTGCGGCACTGAGGCGGCGCCTGGGCGACCATTTGTCGGTCGAGCCGCCGGACCAGGGCATGCACCTGGTTGCCTACACGCGACGGGGACTGTCCGACGTGAAGATCGAGCGGGCCGCTCGCGACCACGGCGTCACCGTTCGCGCGATGAGCCGCCACTATATCGAGGCGCCGGCGCAGTCGGCGCTGATGCTTGGCTTTAGCGGCTACCCGCAGCAGACCATTGCGCCGGCGGTTGCCCGACTGGCGCGGGCCATCGCCGCTGGTTGCGTACCGGACTAGCACCGCGCCGGCACTTCGTCCCCTACCATGGCCGGCTGCCGGTCCAGCGTCACTGCAGGCGACAGCCAGATCACCAGCGCCTGCACGCCGAACACGGCGGCTGCGAGATAGAGGCACGCTTCCGCGCTCCAGAGGCCGCCGACAATCGCGCCCAGCGCCGAGCCGAGCGGGCGGGCGCCGTAGCTCATGATGTTGATGGCGGAGACGCGTCCGAGCAGGCGCGGCGGCGTCACGGACTGCCGCAGGGTCGTGGTCGAAATCACCCACAGGATCGGCCCGACGCCGAGCAGGAAGAAGCTCAAGGCCGCGAGCCAGGGCGAGGGGACCAGCACCGTCAGCGCCATCACCACGGCGGCGACGAAACCCGTGACCGGGCCAAGGCCGACCACCGTGCCGAAGGCGATGCGCTTCATCACGCGCGTGGCGAACAGCGCGCCGATCACCATGCCGATTCCGTACATCGTCAGCACGGTGCCGACGCCTGCGGCGGTCAGGCCGAGATGGCGCACCGCATAGGGCACGAACACGGCGATCTGGAGGAACCAGCCGGTGTTGAAGATGAACTGGGTGATGAACACCGGCCGCAGCAGCGGATGGTGGAACACGAAGGCCGCGCCCTCGCGGATGTCCTGGAACGGATGGCGCCGCGGCGAGGGCGTACGGGTGGGCTCGTAGATGCCGGAGAGCAGCACGACGGCGATGGCCGAGAGCGCCGCGGCAAAGCCGAAGGCCGGGCTCGCACCCCACCAGCCGACCAGCGCACCGCCGAGCGCAGGCCCGCTCGCAAAGGCGATGGTGCGGGCGAGCTCGATGCGGGCATTTGCCGACGGCAACAGCTCCGCGCTCACCAGCGAGGGCACCAGGGCCGGCGCCGCCACGCTGTAGACGACCGTGCCGCATACGGCGGCAAAGCCGAGCAGAGCCAGCAGCGGCAAATTGAGCGCGCCCAGTGTGAGCAGCAGCACGATGGCCGCCAGCGCGACCGCGCGCAGCGCTTCGGCACCCGCCATCAGCGAGCGGCGGGAGATGCGGTCGGCGAGCAGGCCGGCCGGAATGGCGAACAGGACAAAGGGCAGGGTGAGGGCGGTCTGGAGCAGACCGGTCTGGCCTTCCGCAACACCCAGCGTGAGCACGGCGACGATCGGGGCCGCGGCCAGCGCGATCTGCTCGGCCGATTGCGCCGCCAGGTTGGACCATGCGAGGCGGTTGAAGGTGTCGGGGAGGCGAAGGGGGTTTGACATGGCGCATTTCCTGCAAAGTCGTGTTGGCGCCAGTATCCGCCCCCGAGGACGGCCAAACCCACCCGCTTCCCGACAGGGCGGCGGATAACCGCCGCGTCGGGACCTCACCGGCTAGATGCAGTTGCAAATGAGTTGCAATAAGCTTCGACTTCGGTATTCTGCTGATATGGATGCCCGCTCCCCCGATTTGACCCAAGATGCCGCCGGCTGGCGCACTGATGCGCCTGCTACCAAGAGCCTCGCCGAGGTGAACGCCACGATCGCCATCCCCACGGCGGGGGTGTGGTGGCGGCGGTTGCTTGCCTTTGTCGGCCCCGGCTACCTGGTCTCGGTCGGCTACATGGACCCCGGCAACTGGGCGACCGACCTCGCCGGAGGGTCGAGGTTCGGCTACACGCTGCTTTCGGTCATCCTGCTCTCGAATTTGATGGCGATCCTGCTCCAGTCGCTGGCGGCGCGGCTCGGCATCGTCACCGACCGCGACCTCGCGCAGGCCTGCCGCGCGACCTATTCGCCGGCGGTGAACTTCCTGCTCTGGCTCGCCTGCGAGGCGGCGATCATCGCCTGCGATCTCGCCGAGGTCATCGGCACAGCGATTGCGCTCAAACTGCTGTTCGGCATTCCCCTGATCGGCGGCGCGCTGCTTGCCGCGCTCGATGCGTTCCTGCTGCTGCTCCTGATGAACCGCGGCTTTCGCTTCCTCGAAGCGTTCGTCATCGCGATGCTTGTCGTGATCGCGGTCTGCTTCGTGGTCCAGATCGTGGCCGCCGCGCCGCCGATGGCGGAAGTCCTGCACGGCTTCATGCCGAAGACCGAGATCTTCACCAACCCGGAAATGCTCTACATCGCGATCGGCATCATCGGCGCGACCGTGATGCCGCATAATCTCTATCTGCACTCGTCGATCGTGCAGACGCGTGCCTATGAGCGCAACGACACCGGCCGGCGCGAAGCGATCAAATGGGCGACGACGGATTCGACCATCGCCCTGATGCTGGCACTGTTCATCAATGCGGCGATCCTTGTCGTGGCAGCCGCGACCTTCCACAAGAGCGGCCATTCCGACGTCGCCGAAATCGGCCAGGCCTTCGAGCTGTTGTCGCCGCTGCTTGGCCTCGGTATCGCCTCGACGCTGTTTGCGATTGCGCTGCTCGCCTCGGGCCTGAACTCGACGGTGACGGCGACGCTTGCCGGCCAGATCGTGATGGAGGGTTTTCTCGACCTGCGTTTGCCGAGCTGGGCACGCCGCCTCTTGACGCGCGGCATTGCCATCGTTCCGGTGATCGTCGTCACCGCGATCTATGGCGAACGCGGCACGGCGGATCTGCTGGTGTTCAGCCAGGTCGTGCTCTCGATGCAGCTGCCCTTTGCGGTGATCCCGCTGGTCCGCTTCGTCTCGGATCGGCGCAAGATGGGGAAGTTCGCGATACCGCCATACGTCGCCGCGATCGCGTGGATCGTCGCGGGCGTGATCGTGGTTTTGAACGTGAAGTTGCTGGTGGATACACTGTTCGGGTGAGTGTTCGCCCAACACACCGCCGTCGTCGCCCGGCTTGACCGGGCGACCCAGTATTCCAGAGACGGTTGTGATTGAGCCGAGAAGCCGCGGCGTACTGGATGCCCCGGTCAAGCCGGGGCATGACAGCGAGCTAGTCCTGCGGCTCTGACGTCGCGTCACCTTGCGCATCGATGCGCAGCCAGCCTGACGGCGCTAGGCGCTGCTGCGGCAGGAAGCGGGCCTTGTAGTCCATCTTCTTCGAGCCTTCGATCCAGTAGCCGAGATAGACGTAAGGCAGCCCCTGGCGGCGGGCGCGGGCGATGTGGTCGAGGATCATGAAGGTGCCCATCGACCGGCTGACCTGGCTCGGCTCGAAGAACGAATAGACCATCGACAGGCCGTCGCTGAGTACGTCGGTCAGCGCCACCGCGATCAGCTCCTCACCGCGGCCCGTGATGCCGCTGTCGGGGCCGCGCTTGCGGTACTCGATGATGCGGGTCTCGACATGGCTGTCCTCGACCATCATGGCGTAGTCGAGCACGGTCATGTCGGCCATGCCGCCATGGCGGTGGCGGGAGTCGAGATAGGCGCGGAACACCGAATATTGCTCGGAGGTCGGCACCGCACTGCGCTGCTCGCCGATGATGTCGGCGTTGCGCGCGATGACTTTCCGGAAGTTGCGGGAGGGGCGGAACTCGTTGGCGACCACCCGGACCGAGACGCAGGCGCGGCACTGGTCACAGGCCGGCCGGTAGGCGATCGACTGGCTGCGGCGGAACCCGCCATGGGTCAGGAGGTCGTTGAGGTCACCTGCGCGCTCCCCCACGAGGTGCGTAAACACCTTGCGCTCATGCCGGCCCGGCAGATACGGGCAGGGAGAGGGCGCCGTGAGGTAAAATTGGGGGGTGTCGCGCGAGTGTTGGGTCAAGGGACGTCGTGGGCCTCCAAAGTGGGCATTAGCATCGCGCTACGAAGGCCCTCGGTCAATCGGTCTACTCGGCAGGTCAGATCAGTCAGTTTAGTCGGTCCTGGTTGATAGGTTCTTGATCATCAGGCTCTCAGTAGGTCCTTGCGGCCTGCGGAACGGGCGCGCGGACGGAATTGTTGATCACGACCGTTCCCAGCACGACATCATGCAGCAGGCGCCGGCGGCCGTTGAACAGCCCAACCAGCACCACGAAAGGTGTCAGGAACGAGACCGTCACCCAGAACAGCACGGCATGGGTGGCGCCGAGCACGAAATAGCCGGGCGCGCCGTACCAGGTGCGCAACTCCAGATCCATCAGGCGCATGCCGATCGTCGCGGACGACGGACCGCCGATGCAGGCACCGTAATAGACGATCGCCCAAACAACGGAGGCCGGCCAGGCCAGCCAGAACAGCGCCCAGCCGATGCCGAGCGTGACGATGCCAAACAGCGCGATGAAGATGTAGCCGAGGATCACGGGAACGGAGATCACGACCATGTCGATCAGGAACGCGAACGCCCGCCGCGTTGCCACGCCACGGAACAATTCCGGGTGCAGATAGGGATCGAAGGCGTGCGGTTGCATGGCGCCGTCATTGCGCCAGGCATTGCCCGAGTCCGAATACGACATGGTCCGTTCTCCCAAGGGAAACTCCCGTGGCAGGACATGGGAGCAAGTCATCCCCGTGCCAAGGGCGTGCGGGCGTCAACAAGCCGAAATATTCCGGCAATTCGGGGGCGGGGCTGTTACCGCTGTCGTTCAGGGAAGGCGTCGTAGGGTGGGCAAAGGCGCGTTAGCGCCGTGCCCACCATCGTTCCGCGATCGCTAGCTGGCATGGTGGGCACGCTTCCACCTTCGCTCTTCGAGCTACGGCGGACAAGCCGCTTGGCCCATCCCGCGATACCTTACGTTTGGCTCCGCAGCTTCTCCGCCACCTTCGGCGCAAAATAGCTGAGCACGCCGTCGGCGCCGGCGCGCTTGAACGCCAACAGGCTCTCCATCATCGCGCGCTCGCCGTCGAGCCAGCCATTGTTGGCGGCCGCTGCGATCATCGCGTATTCGCCGGAGACCTGGTAGGCGAAGGTCGGCATCGCAAAGGTGTCCTTCACGCGCCGGACCACGTCGAGATAGGGCATGCCGGGCTTCACCATCACCATGTCGGCGCCCTCGGAGATGTCGAGGTCGACCTCGCGTAGCGCCTCGTCGGTGTTGGCGCTGTCCATCTGGTAGGTGCGCTTGTCGCCGGTCAGCGTCTTGGCCGAACCGATGGCGTCGCGGAACGGGCCGTAGAAGGCGGAGGCGTATTTGGCCGCATAGGCCATGATCTGCACGTCGAGCAGGCCAGAGCGGTCCAGCCCCTCGCGGATCGCGGCGACGCGGCCGTCCATCATGTCGGAGGGCGCGATGATGTCGCAGCCGGCTTCGGCCTGGACCAGCGCCTGACGCACCAGCACCGCGACCGTCTCGTCGTTCAAAATCTTGCCGTCGGAGATCAGGCCGTCATGGCCGTGGCTGGTGAAGGGATCGAGCGCGACGTCGCAGAGGATGCCGATGTCGGGAAACTCCTTCTTGATCGCGCGCACCGCCTGGCAGACCAGGTTGTTCGGATTGGTCGCCTCGGAGCCTTCCTCGTCGCGCAGGGACGGGTCGGTGTAGGGAAACAGCGCGAGGCAGGGGATGGTGAGCTTCATGGCGCGCTCGGCCTCGCGCACGGCCTGGTCGACGCTGAGGCGGTCGACGCCCGGCATTGAGGCGATCTGCTCGCGCTTGTTGTTGCCGTCGATCAGGAACAGCGGCCAGATCAGATCGTCGGTGGTCAGCACGTTCTCGCGCACCATGCGCCGGGCCCATTCGGCCTTGCGGTTGCGGCGCGGGCGGACGGCCAGATCGAGGGCAGGGGAGGCACTGGCGCCATCCCGGCGCGAAACCTCGCGCAATTCGATCGGACGTCCGTATTTGATCGCCATCATTCTTCCTCCGGCTGGAATTATTCTTATACCAGCTCGCATGGTTCCCGCCACCGCGGCTTGACCTGCCGCAAGGCAAAATTGAGGTCGCTCGGGCAGCCGATTGATTTTGCGGGGCGAAGCAGCCAGAAGGGGGCCATGTCCGAAATCTCCACCCGCGATGCGGCCCGCGACGGCGCCAGTGCCAGGGACGCCGCCAGAGACAACGCCAAGGACAACGCGATGTCGGTGGCGGCGATCTCGTCGGAGCGCTCCGAGTCCGACGACAATGTCTGGACGCGCCGGCTCGTGCTGTTTCTGCGCGTGATGGCGCTGCTGTCGATTCTGAAGGGCCTCTATCACTGGGCCCAGGTCACCGGCTTCGTCGGCGGCGAGGACGAGGCGTTCGAAAACCAGTCGATGGCCTGGCAGGCCGCCACTGTCTATTTCGCCGTGATCGAGCTCGTTGCCGCGGTCGGCCTCTGGCTCGCGACGCCCTGGGGCGCGGTGGTGTGGCTGACGACCGTGGTGTCGATGGCGGTGATCGAACTGATGTTCCCGGGCATCTACGGCGGCAGCCTGATCGTTGTCGGTGTCGAAGCCTTCATGCTCGCCGCCTATCTCGCGCTCGCCTGGATGGCCGCGCGCGAGCGGCCGCCGTAGCGCGCTTACGATTTCAACGCACACTCACACTCTCTCGTGCCCCGGACGCAGCGCAGCACGCAGTGTTGCGCTGCTGAGCCGGGGCCCAGCTCTCCACGATCTCGTTTGCGGCTTCTGGGTCCCGGCTCTGCGCTCCGCTTCGCTGCGCTTGTCCGGGACACGAGAGCGGCATTTCCGAAGTCGTGGCTTGGTTGACCGTTCGTTGCCTAAAATTCGAGGTAACTTTTCATTGACTCCGTGCGTTCCGCCACAGCTCTTACGCGCCCGTTTCGAAACGGGGCGGCCCTGTACTGGAATGCGACAGAGGTGGCGGACGGAGGGTGAACAGGACCTTGCGAGGGTCAACAGACGGTTGCGAAAAGCCCTTGTGACACAGGCTTAATCCGCAATTCACTGTCTTAAATTCATGATCTCTTTATTCTCTTATTTAAGCCGATCTTCAAACGCCCCCCTTAAGTTGCACCTATCAGACGAAGCACAAGTTTCGTCGAATGAGTGTCGATAAAAACGACAACAGGGGAAGTGTCATGATGAAAGCCGTCGCAACTGCGGCAGATACCGCAGAGCGCGTCTCCGGCCAGCAGGGTTCGGTGCAGTCGCTCTATCTGGAAGCTTTGACTCTGGTGGAGCGGCTGCATCGCCGGCTCCTCGACGTCATCAAGGATGAATTCGATCGCCGCGGCCGTGCGGACATCAACTCGGTCCAGGCGCTCCTGCTCTACAACATCGGCGACAAGGAGCTGACCGCGGGCGAGCTGCGCACGCGCGGTTACTATCTCGGCTCCAACGTCTCCTACAATCTGAAGAAGCTCGTCGAGCTCGGCTTCCTCGATCATCAGCGCTCGCGCGTTGATCGCCGCTCGGTGCGCATCCGCCTGACCCCGCAGGGCCAGGAAGTCCGCCGCATCGTCGACTCCCTCTACCAGAAGCACGTCAAGACGGTGGAGCAGGTCGGCGGCATCTCGGGCGAGGAGTTCTCGACCCTCAACAAGTCGCTGCACCGCCTCGAGCGGTTCTGGACCGACCAGATCCTGTATCGTCTCTGAGTTCTTTACGACGGGACTTGGCCAAGCCGGCCCACAACAAGACCGGCAAGCCTCCCGAACGTGCCTGACCTCCCCAAGCGCGCCGGCCCGGCTTTGCCCGGACCGGTGCGTTTTGTCGTTTCGCGACTGCGAAATAATGACCCGGCCGGGCGGAACCAGTTCCCCGCAGCGCAGTTGTTACTGCGGATCGGAGGATGCGATGCTGGTTGAGCGCGGGCTTCAGGCAATGAACGTCGAACTCGTGAGCGACGCCTATGCCATCGCAGCGAATTACCTCCGCCGCTCCGGCGCGATTCCCGACACGCTGGTCACCAACGAAAGCCTGCTCGAGATCATCATCAAGCTGCTCCAGCACGGCGAATTGAACAAGATCAGGCTCGCCAACAAGGCCATTGGCCGGTTCGAGGCCCAGTCCGGGGCCCGCGCGGTTGCCTGAGCAAAACTCCCAGAATTCGACAGAACCAGAGGGTGCCATGGAAGCTGCCATCGACCGCATCATGCAGACCTACGACCTGCTCGCCAACCGCACGTCCGCGGCGAGCGCGGAGGCGCGGGCCAAGGTCACGAACTATCTCAATACGTTGATGGAAGCCGGCGAGAAAGACACTCACAGGTTGACGGTGTGCGGACTGACCTATCTGCGCCAGCTCGACGGCAGCGTCGATCCCGTAAAGGCGGGGTATACCGGGCTGTAGGGGCAGGTCCGGCCCGCACGGATTTTAAGGTCCAAATCGGACCCTTCAGGACTGATCGGGGCGGACGGTTCAAGCAGCCGTCCGTTCGCCCAGATCCTTCAATCCCCACCATATCTTGCATAAATATCAGGCCCGACCCGCAAATACTTGGCCGGTGGCGGGTGATGTGGTAGATCGCGCTCGCCGCTTCCGATCGCCACACCAGACCGCCCGTAGCCCGCCAAAAGGCTGCGGCGGTGGAGATATTCGCAAGATGACCTCAGCCAGAACCGCCTCCGCGCCCGACTCGTTTTTCACCGCCTCGCTCGACCAGGCCGACCCGGAAATCGCCGCCGCCATCAAGGGCGAGCTCGGCCGGCAGCGCCATGAGGTCGAGCTGATCGCCTCCGAGAACATCGTCAGCCGTGCCGTGCTGGAAGCGCAGGGTTCGGTGATGACCAACAAGTACGCAGAGGGTTATCCGGGCGCGCGCTACTATGGCGGTTGTGAGTGGGTCGACGTCGCCGAGAACCTCGCGATCGATCGCGCCAAGAAGCTGTTCGGCGCCAACTTCGCCAACGTGCAGCCGAACTCCGGCAGCCAGATGAACCAGGCGGTGTTCCTGGCGCTGCTGCAGCCCGGCGACACCTTCATGGGCCTCGACCTCGCGGCCGGCGGCCATCTCACCCACGGCTCGCCCGTCAACATGAGCGGCAAGTGGTTCAAGGCCGCGCACTACACCGTGCGCCGCGAGGACCAGATCATCGACATGGACGCGGTCGCCAAGCAGGCCGAAGAGGTCAAGCCCAAGCTGATCGTCGCCGGCGGCTCGGCCTATTCGCGCGCCTGGGACTTCAAGCGTTTCCGCGAGATCGCGGACAGCGTCGGCGCGTACCTCCTGGTCGACATGGCGCACTTCGCCGGTCTCGTCGCCGGCGGCGTGCATGCCTCGCCCGTGCCGTATGCCCACGTCACCACCACGACGACTCACAAGTCGCTGCGCGGTCCGCGCGGTGGCCTGATCCTCTCGAACGACGAGGCGCTCGCCAAGAAGCTCAACTCGGCGATCTTCCCGGGCCTGCAGGGTGGGCCCCTGATGCATGTGATCGCGGCGAAGGCGGTCGCCTTTGGCGAAGCGCTGCGTCCGGACTTCAAGATCTATGCGAAGAACGTCGTCGAGAACGCCAAGGCGCTGGCCGAGGCGATGAAGAGCCACGGGTTCGATATTGTCTCCGGCGGCACCGATAACCATCTGATGCTGGTCGACCTCAGGCCGAAGGGCCTGAAGGGCAACGTCTCGGAGAAGGCGCTGGTCCGCGCCGCCATCACCTGCAACAAGAACGGCATTCCGTTCGACCCCGAAAAGCCCTTCGTTACCTCGGGCCTGCGTCTCGGCACCCCGGCGGCGACGACCCGCGGTTTCGGCGTCGCCGAGTTCCAGCAGGTCGGCGGCATGATCGCCGAGGTCCTCAACGCGATCGCGCAGTCCGACGACGGCAAGGCGCCGCTGGTCGAAGCCGCGATCAAGGAGCGGGTCAAGGCGCTCACCGATCGGTTCCCGATCTATCAGTAAAGCCTAGGGTAAACGGATGCGCTGCCCGAACTGCAACAGTCTCGATACGCAGGTAAAGGACTCGCGTCCGACCGAGGATTCTTCCGTGATTCGCAGGCGGCGCGTGTGCGTCGCCTGCAATTTCCGCTTCACCACTTTCGAGCGTGTGCAGTTGCGCGAGCTCACGGTGATCAAGCGCAACGGCCGCCGCGTGCCGTTCGACCGCGACAAGCTGATGCGCTCGGTGTCGATCTCCTTGCGCAAGCGACAGGTCGAGCCGGAGCGGGTCGAGAAGATGGTCTCCACCATCGTCCGCGAGCTCGAGACCGGTGGCGAGGCCGAGATCTCCTCCGAGGTGATCGGCGAGACCGTGATGGAGCATCTGCGCACGCTCGACGACGTCGCCTATGTGCGCTTTGCCTCGGTCTATCGCAATTTCCGCGAGGCCAAGGATTTCGCCGACGTGCTCGGCGAGCTCTCCGGTGAGGAGGAAGCGCGGCTCGCCGCGATCCGCAAATGATCTTTCGGATCCTGGAGGATCAGTTCGCGCAGAAGGCCCGCGAGTCCAAGGACGCCGATCGCCGCTTCATGCAGCTGGCGCTGGCGCTGGGCAAGCGCGGGCAGGGGCGCACCTGGCCCAATCCTGCCGTGGGCGCTGTCATCGTGAAAGACGGGCTCATCATCGGCCGTGGCTGGACGCAGCCAGGCGGGCGACCGCATGGCGAGCCCGAAGCGCTGCGCCGGGCCGGCGAGGCCGCGCGAGGCGCTACGCTCTATGTCACGCTGGAGCCGTGCTCGCATTTCGGCAAGTCGCCGCCTTGCGCAGACGCGGTGATTGCCGCCGGCATCACGCGGGTGGTCGCGGCGATCGAGGATCCCAATCCGGAAGTCGCGGGCCAGGGTCATGCGCGCTTGCGCGCCGCCGGCATCACGGTGGATGTGGGTCTGTGCGCGGCGGAGGCCGCGTTCGACCATGCCGGGCATTTTCGCCGCATCCGTGACGAGCGCCCGCATGTGATCCTGAAGCTCGCGGTCTCGCCTGACGGTAAGATCGGTGCGGCTGGCGGCAAGCCGCTTGCAATCACGGGCGAGGCCGTGCGCAATCGCGTGCATCTGCTCCGCGCCCAGAGCGACGCCATCCTGGTCGGCATCGGCACGGTGCTGGCGGATGATCCGCAGCTCAACTGTCGCCTGCCGGGCATGGAAGCGCGTTCTCCCATACGCGTCGTGCTCGACCAGAATCTGCGCATTCCGGCCGCGAGCCAGCTTGGTCGTTCCGCGCGGGAGACGCCGCTCTGGGTGATCGGCTCGGAGCTTGCGGAAGCCGCCGCCGCCACGCGGCTCGGAGCGGCAGGCGCTCAGATCATCCGCGTACCGCCGGGAAACGCTTCCGGGCTTGATCTTTCGGCCGTGCTGCATGTGCTGGCGGAGAAAGGCATCACACGGCTGATGGTCGAGGGCGGCAGCCGTGTCGCGGCGTCCTTCGTCGCGGCCGACCTCGCCGACGAGATCTGGCTGTTCCGCGGAGCGGAAGGGGTCGGCCCGGGCGGCGTCGATGCGCTCGATGCATTGCCCCTGTCGAAAATCACGCAGTCGCAGGCCTATAAGGTTCATGCTAGCGAGACATTCGGCAAGGATACTCTCACCACCTACGAGCGCGCGTAATGTTCACTGGCATTGTCACCGATATCGGCGAGATCGTCGGCTTCACGCCGACAGCGCAGGGCCAGTTGCACAGGCTGCGCATCGCTTGCCGCTACGATCAGACCACCATCGCCGACGGCGCCTCGATCGCCTGCAACGGCGTCTGCCTGACGGTGGTTGCTTCCGGAGTCGAAGGCGGCAGAACCTGGTTCGACGTCGATGCCGCCGCCGAGACGCTGGCGCTGACAACTGCAAAGCACTGGAAGGTCGGCACGAGGCTCAATCTCGAGCGCGCGCTCAAGATCGGCGACGAACTCGGCGGCCATATCGTCGCCGGCCATGCCGACGGTGTCGCCACCCTCGTCAGTCGCGAGGACCTGCCTGATATGGCGCGGTTCGAGCTCTCGACCACGCGGGAGCTCGCGCGCTTCATCGCCACCAAGGGCTCGATCACGCTCGACGGCGTGTCGCTGACGGTCAATACGGTGAGAGACGTGACCTTTTCGGTGCTGATCATTCCGCATACCCTGACGGTCACGACGATCGGCGGCTGGAAAGCGGGCGCCGAGGTCAATATCGAGGTCGACCTGATGGCCCGCTATGCAGCGCGGCTGACGGAAATGAAGTGACGGCGGAGCCGTTATTCCGGGATGGTCCGATGGACCAGACCACAGGTGCGCAATTGCGCACCGGGGAATCTCGAGATTCCGGGCTAGATGCTTCGCATCGCCCCGGAATGACAGTGTCTTTGAACTTGGCTTACATGCGTCCGGCGACTACATAGCGCCGACCTCTGTAGAACGGATTTAGACGATGGCAGACGCGCGACGCGCACCCCTGAAGGACCAGACCGACATTTCCGGCGCACGCGCGCTGATTGTCGAGGCGCGGTTCTATGACGATCTCCAGGATGCGCTTCTGGACGGCGCGGTGACCGAGCTGAAGGCAGCCGGTCTGACGCATAACGTCATCACGGTTCCCGGCGCGCTGGAAATCCCGGCGGCGGTCGCCATCGCGATCGATGCCGCTGCGGCGAACGGCAAGCCCTATGACGCGGTGATCGCGCTCGGCTGCGTGATCCGCGGCGACACAATCCACTTCGAGATCGTCTCGCAGGAATCCTCGCGCGCGCTGATGGATCTTGCGGTTTCGCGAAAGCTGCCGCTGGGCAACGGCATCCTCACCGTCAACACCGAGGCGCAGGCTTGGGCGCGGGCGCGCGCCAGCGAGCTCAACAAGGGCGGCGATGCCGCGCGCGCCGCGCTTGCGATGCTGCGCATCAAGCGCCGGCTGGCGCGGGCTTGATCATGGCCGATCACAGCAAAAAGCCGCCGGCTGGCACCGAGAAGAAAGCGAACCGGCGCGGTGCGGCGCGGCTCGCGGCCGTCCAGGCCCTATATCAGATGGACATCGCCGGCGCCGGCATCAACGACATCTTTGCGGAGTTCGAGAGCCACTGGCTCGGCAACGAGGTCGAGGGCGATACCTATCTGCCGGCGGAAGCCGCCTTCTTTCGCGACGTGGTCTCCGGCGTCGTGCGCGACCAGAAGATGCTCGATCCCCTGATCGACGAGGCGCTGTCGAAGGGCTGGCCGCTGAAGCGGATCGAGGCCATCCTGCGCGCGGTGCTGCGGGCAGGGGCCTATGAGCTCCAGCATCGCAAGGACGTGCCGGGCCGCGTCGTCGTGTCAGAATATGTCGACGTTGCGAATGCCTTCGTCGACCGCGAGGAGACCGGCATGGTCAACGCCGTGCTCGACCAGATCGGCCGCCAGTTCCGCGGCGATGAGTTCGGGCGGGGGTAGTTATCCACGAGGGCGGTGAAGAGATGCGATGCGGCTGCCCCATACTCCGCTGTCATCACCCGCGAAGGCGGGTGATCCAGTACGCCGCGGCGGTCGTAATTCATCACTGCCGTCTCGGCGTACTGGATCGCCCGGTCAAGCCGGGCGATGACAGCATTGGGTGTGGCTAAGGCCGATGGCAGACTCTCAAAACCCCTCCGCCGAAGACTCCCTCATCGCGCGCTATTTCAAGCCGCTGGCGACTGACCCCGGTGCGTTCGGGCTGGTCGATGATGCCGCGGTGTTGTCCCCGTCCGGCGACGACATCGTGGTCACCACCGATGCCGTCGTCGAGGGCGTGCATTATCTTGCAACCGATCCGCCCGACACCATCGCGCGCAAGGCGCTGCGGGTGAACCTGTCCGATCTCGCCGCCAAGGGCGCGGCGCCCGCCGGCTTCGTGCTGACGCTGGCGCTGCGCAGCCGGGAGGATGCCTGGCTCAGGCCGTTCGCGGACGCGCTCGGCGAGGACAGCAGGACCTTCGTGTGCCCGCTGCTCGGCGGCGACACGGTGTCGACGCCGGGGCCGCAGATGATCTCGATCACCGCCTTCGGCCGCGTGCCGAAGGGGCGGATGGTCGGCCGTACCGGCGCGCGGCCGGGCGACCGCATCCTGGTGACGGGAACGATCGGCGATGCCGCGCTCGGCCTCGACCTGCTCACAGGCGGCGCCGCAGCCGGGGCGCTCGCGTCCGAACCGCAAGCGAGGGAAATGCTGGTCTCGCGCTATCGCATCCCGCAGCCGCGCAATGTGCTGGCGCAGGCCGTGCGCGACCACGCGACGGCCGCGATGGATGTCTCCGACGGGCTCGCCGGCGATCTGGCGAAACTCTGTGCAGCGTCGGGCGTCTCGGCCACGGTTGACGTCGCGAACGTGCCGCTCTCGGCTGCTGCGGCCGGCCTGATCGCGCGCAACGCTATTTGCGTTGAGACGCTGCTCGCCGGGGGCGACGACTACGAGGTGCTGTGCACGGTGCCGCCGGCGCAAAGTGAGGCGCTGATTGCCGCAGGGCAGGCGGCGGGCGTGGCCGTCACGGCGATCGGCACGATCGTCGCGGGCCGCGAACGGCCGCGCTTTTTGGACGGTCAGGGCCAGGAACTGGCCTTGAAGCGCCTGTCCTACAGCCACTTCTGAATTCGACTCGCCTCAAGCCCGATCTATCCGGATTTGCCGGTCGCCGCTTGCCGCAACCCCGACGAAAGCAAGTAGATGTATCCGAACCGTTGGTGCGAATGCAGCCAATGGATTTGATTCGATGACGGCGGCCGTTGCGGGTTTGAGCGAGGCGCAGATTGTTCCCGGGAGGGAGTGCGGAAGCTGCACGCTCTGCTGCAAGGTTTACAACGTGGTCGAGCTCGGCAAGGCCGCCGGCAAGTGGTGCTCGCATTGCAAGCCCGGCCGAGGCTGCACGATCCACGACAAACTGCCGAGCGAGTGCGCGGCGTTCAATTGTCTCTGGAAAACCGAGCCGACGATGTCCATGCAATGGAAGCCCGATCAGTCGAAGATGGTGCTCACTTTGCACCCCGAGACCAACAACATCCAGGTCGTGGTCGATCCCGGCGTGCCATCGGCCTGGACGCGGCAGCCTTATCACGGCCAGTTGCGCTTGTTGTCGAAGAGCAACATGCCGAAAGGCCATCTCGTGGTGGTGTTCGTCAATGAGCTGGCGACGCTCATCCTGCCCGACCAGGATGTGCAGCTCGGCAGCCTCACACGCGAGCAGGTCGTTTCGGTGACGCACGAGGTCGGCCCGAATGGCGGCGTCTACGAGGTCAAGATCTTCAACCGGCGTACAACAGCCGACGGGCAGACCCTGGAAATGGCGTCAGCCTCTCGCCATCCCGTGAGGGCGATGGCCTAGGCGTGGCCCAGGCCAAGCCTCGCCCGGTTCTGAGGTCGCCTCCCGGTGCTGCGCCAGGCCGGCGGCCAAGCGCTCGGGATTAGGTCTAAATACTTGCCGAGATCGGCTTTTTCGGCCTCATCCGGCGTTGCACCCTCAATTTGATTTTGGCAAGCTTGTGACCGACCAGGGCCACACCTTCGTGCAAGGGGCGGCCCTGTTCAAATAAGGGCGCCCACCGCATGACGGAAAAACAAAAGGCGCCGGGGGTACGTACATCAAGGATCTGAGGCAAAAATCACATGACAGCATTATGGTTGATAGTGCTCTGCGGAGTGCTTTCCATCGTCTACGCGATCTGGGCGACGTCTTCGGTGTTGAGTGCGGATGCGGGGTCACCGCGCATGCAGGAAATTGCAGGCGCAGTCGCTGAAGGCGCACAGGCGTATCTGCGGCGCCAGTATACGACGATCGGTATTGTCGGCGTCGTCATCTTCGTCCTGCTTGTCTATTTCCTTGGTCTCTACGTCGGCATCGGCTTCTTGATCGGCGCCGTCCTGTCGGGGGCGGCCGGCTTCATCGGCATGAACGTCTCGGTTCGCGCCAATGTGCGCACCGCCCAGGCAGCGACCACGTCGCTTGCCGGCGGCCTCGAGCTCGCCTTCAAGGCAGGCGCCATCACGGGCATGCTGGTGGCGGGTCTCGCGCTGCTCGGCGTGACCCTCTATTTCGGCTTCCTGGTGCACTCGCTGAAACTGGCGCCTGATAGCCGTCTCGTGGTCGACGCCCTGGTGGCGCTCGGCTTCGGTGCCTCGCTGATCTCGATCTTCGCCCGTCTCGGCGGCGGCATCTTCACCAAGGGTGCGGACGTCGGCGGCGACCTCGTCGGCAAGGTCGAGGCCGGCATCCCCGAGGACGATCCGCGCAACCCGGCCACCATTGCCGACAATGTCGGTGACAACGTGGGCGACTGCGCCGGCATGGCTGCCGACCTGTTCGAGACCTATGCGGTGACTGCGGTCGCCACCATGGTGCTCGCGGCGATCTTCTTCGCCAAGACGCCGATCCTCATGAACATGATGACGCTGCCGCTCGCCATCGGCGGCATCTGCATCATCACCTCGATCATCGGCACCTTCTTCGTGAAGCTCGGGCCGAGCCAGTCGATCATGGGCGCGCTCTACAAGGGCCTGATCGCAACCGGCATCCTGTCGCTGATCGGCATCGCCGGCGTGATCTACTATCTGATCGGCTTCGGCAAGCTCGACGGCGTCGACTACACCGGCATGTCGCTGTTCCAATGCGGCATCGTCGGCCTCGTCGTCACCGCGCTGATCATCTGGATCACCGAATACTACACCGGCACCGACTATCGTCCGGTGAAGTCGATCGCCCAGGCGTCGGTGACCGGTCACGGCACCAACGTGATCCAGGGTCTCGCCGTCTCGATGGAAGCGACCGCGCTGCCCGCGATCGTCATCATCGCCGGCATCCTGGTCACCTACAGCCTGGCGGGCCTGTTCGGCATCGCGATCGCGACGGCCACCATGCTGGCGCTGGCCGGCATGGTCGTCGCCCTCGACGCCTTCGGCCCGGTCACCGACAACGCCGGCGGCATCGCCGAGATGGCGGGCCTGCCGAAGGAGGTGCGCAAGTCGACCGACGCGCTCGATGCGGTCGGCAACACCACCAAGGCGGTGACGAAGGGCTACGCGATCGGTTCCGCCGGTCTCGGTGCCCTCGTGCTGTTCGCGGCCTACAACCAGGACCTCAAGTTCTTCGTTGCGGACTCCGCGCACCATCCGTACTTCGCCGGCGTCAATCCGGACTTCTCGCTCAACAACCCCTACGTGGTTGTCGGCCTGCTGTTCGGAGGCCTCTTGCCGTATCTGTTCGGCGCGATGGGCATGACTGCGGTCGGTCGCGCGGCAAGCGCGATCGTCGAGGAGGTGCGCCGGCAGTTCCGCGAAAAGCCGGGCATCATGCAGGGCACCGACAAGCCGGATTACGGCAAGGCGGTCGACCTGCTGACCAAGGCGGCGATCAAGGAGATGATCATCCCCTCGCTGCTGCCGGTGCTGTCGCCGATCTTCGTCTACTTCGTGATCTATGCGATCGCGGGTGGCGGCCCGGCCGGCAAGTCGGCTGCGTTCTCCGCGGTGGGCGCGATGTTGCTCGGCGTGATCGTGACGGGCCTGTTCGTCGCGATCTCCATGACCTCGGGCGGCGGCGCCTGGGACAACGCCAAGAAGTACATCGAGGACGGTCACTTCGGCGGCAAGGGCAGTGATGCCCACAAGTCGGCCGTGACCGGCGACACCGTCGGCGATCCCTACAAGGATACGGCGGGACCGGCGGTGAACCCGATGATCAAGATCACCAACATCGTGGCCTTGCTGCTGCTGGCGATCCTCGCGCACTGAGCGGCGCAAGCGACACAAGACAAAACCCCGCGGCGCGAGCCGCGGGGTTTTTGTTTTGGTGGGCCGGAGCCTCTCACCACGTCATTGCGAGCGTAGCGAAGCAATCCAGAATCTTCCCGCGGCGAAAGTCTGGATTGCTTCGCTGCGCTCGCAATGACGGATGTGGTGCCTACTGCACGTCCATCTGCAGCCCTTCCTTCTGGATGATGCCGGCGAACTTCTTCGTCTCGGCGTCCACGAAGTCGGCGAACTGCTGCGGCGAGCCGTAATCGGCGTGGGCGCCCATGGCGGAGATGTTCTTCTTGATGTCGTCGCGCTCCAGCATCGCCTTGACCTGAAGATTGAGCGCTTCCAGCACGGCGGGCTGCACGCCCTTCGGCAGGAACACCGAGAACCACGACGACACGTCGAAATTGGCCAGCTCCGGCGCGCTCTCGCGCATGGTCGGCAGGTTCGGCGCGAGGTCGCTACGGTCGGTCGTGGTGACGCAGAGGCCGGTGAGGGTGCCGTTCTGCACCTGCGGCAGGCTCGGATAGAGGTTGTCGAACAGGATCTGGATGTCGCCGGCCAGCGCGGCCTGGAGCGCGGGGCCCGCGCCGCGGAACGGGATATGCGTCATCTTCAGTCCGGTGAGCTGGAGAAACCAGGCGCCGGTGAGGTGAGGGCTCTGGCCGACGCCGGACGAGGCGTAGCTGAGCTTGTCCGGGTTGGTCTTCAGATATGCGATCAGCTCGGCGACCGACTTGATGCCGGTCTTCGGATGCGCCGAGACGATGTTCGGGATCCGGATCATGTTGGAGACCGGCTGGAGCTGGTCCGGCTTGTAGGTGAGGTTCTTGAAGATGCTGTAGGCGATCGCGTTCGGCCCGGGGTTGCCGATCAGGATGGTGTGGCCGTCAGGCTTGGCGCGGACGGCCTCGGCCGTGCCGATCGTACCGCCGCCGCCGGAGCGGTTCTCCACGACCGCCGACTGGCCCCAGGCGGTCTGCAGATGCGCGGCCAGCAGCCGGCCCATGACGTCGGTCGAGCCGCCGGCCGCAGCCGGCACGATGATGCGGACGTTTTCGGTGGGCTTCCAGTCCGCCAGGCTCGATCGCGGCAGGATCGCTGCGGCCGAGAGGCCGGCAGCACCGGCGAGCACGCGACGGCGGGACAACAAAGTCTTGGGCACGAATCCACTCCCTGCTTCTTGTTTTGCAGGGAGCGTATGGAACCGGGCGCGCAACGGCAAGCCGCACGCGACGGCAAGTGCCGCGCGGAGGGCGGCACGACGCCGCAGGCTGAAGACTCAGTTAAAGCTGAGCAGCTTGAACAGCGGCGTGAGGTAGTTCATCTCCTGACCCGACGTCGCCGTGGTCCGGCTGATGAAGTCGAAGATCTTGCCGTCCTGAAGGCCGTAATTCGCCAGCCGGCGCACGCGCCGATTCTTGTCGAAATAGACCGCGATGACGCGCTGGTCGACCACCTTCTGGTTCATGAAGGCGACCATCCGCTCCGAGCGCTGCGAGATGTAGTAAAACACCTCACCGTCGAGGGTTGCGACCGTGGAGGGCGTGCCCATCACGATCAGCACCTGGTCCTGGCTCGCGCCGATCGGAATCTGCTCCAGCGCGCCGGGCGGCAGGATGTAACCCTTCTGGAACTGCTCGCCGGTGCAGCCGGCAAGGGCGGCGCCGACCAGGGCGACGGCCGCGAGCATGCGCAAACCGCGCCAGCGTGCATGAAGGCCGCGCGGCTTGTTGGCGCGCAGGCTGGTCTGGTTCGTTATCGTCATCGTGGAACTGATTCCGTCCCCTTGCGTCGCGCGAGGCGCTGAAGTACCGGGCGGAGACTGCAATTGCAACACGCGCACGCCCGCTTGCGGAACCCACAATGGTTTGGCCGTTCAATCACTTCAGGAAACCCCGGCAAGCCCCGCGCGGCACCATTGAAGCCATCTATGGCATGATCGTGACGCAGGCGCGAGAACCCATATTTTACCGCGACTTGGGCGTGCCCGATACGGTTAACGGGCGTTTCGACCTGTTGCTGCTGCATCTCTGGCTGCTGCTGCGACGCCTTCGCACGGTCCAGAGCGCCAACCAGGGCCAAGGCGCCACGGAGCTGTCGCAGGCGCTGTTCGACCGTTTCTGCGAGGACATGGACGACAATCTGCGCGAGATGGGGATAGGCGACCAGACTGTGCCGAAGCGGATGCGGGCCTTCGGCGAGGCGTTTTACGGCCGCGTTCAGGCCTATGACCAGGCCATCGAAGGGGGCGGCGAGGCGCTGGCGGCCGCCATCTGCAAGAATATCCTGAATGGGACCGGCATGGACCAGGCGCGGCAGCTCGCGGCCTACGCCCGGGCCACCGAGGCCGATCTCGGCCGGACAGATGAGGCCACGCTGCTGTGCGCATCCTTCAAGTATCCCCCAGCGCTCACTGAGGACATCACGCGATGAGCCGACCGAACGCCGAATCCAGAGCCGATCCCTGGCGGTCCCCCGTCATCGTCGCGCAGATCCCCGACACCGGCCTGCACCGCAGGCTCGAGGCTTCAGCCGCCGAACTGCAGGCCATCGCCGAGGTCGGCGGCTTGCGGGAGGTGCTCTCCGCCCAGGCTGCTTTCGACGTCGTGCCCAAGAGCGGCGGCCGGATCCAGGTTACGGGGCACGTCCGTGCCCGGATCGGCCAGATCTGCGTCGTCACCCTCGATCCGATCGAGAGCGAGATCGAGGAGGAGGTCGATCTGGTGTTCGCCCCCGAAGCCGAGGTTCGGAAGATGGCCGACCTGATCGAGGAGGGGCAGGACGATGCGGAGCCGCCGGAGGTGATCGATCCGCCGGAGGCAATCGTGAACGGCATCATCGATCTCGGCCGGATTGCCACCGATGCGCTGTTCCTGGCGGTCGATCCCTATCCGCGCAAGCCGGGCGTCAAGTTCGAGGCCGAGGTCACCGCGCTGGACCCCGAGGACCATCCGTTCGCGGCGCTGAAGGCGCTCCAGGACAAGAAGAAGGGCAAATAGCTGGGCATTCCCGGTGGGGATCGCTTTGCGGGGTGCGTGAGATGCCTGTCCGGATGCTTTGAAAGGAGCTTATATCTGTTTGATTTCAATGCGCTTATTGTGAATTTTCGCCGCCGCCCGCGGGTCGCCCCGAATGCAAAAGGCTGGGGGCAAGAGGTTGTTTCGGGATAACAAAACGCTATTGTCGCGCCCCGGTCCGGGCGCCGCGTGGCGCCTGACCGGTCGCCATGTCCATGGCGGACCCATTTTGCGGCACCGCTCGTTCAAGACCGCACCAGACCAGGTTTCCAGGACTTTTATGCCAAGCAAGGTTCGCATCGCGCTTGACGCCATGGGGGGCGACGTCGGCGCCGCCGTGGTCATTCCAGGCGCCGCCATCTCGCTTCACAGGCATCGCGAGATCGAATTCCTGCTGGTCGGGGACCGCGCCAAGATCGAGCCCGAGCTCGAGAAGCATCCCGCCCTCAAGGCCGCTTCGAAGATCATCCATACCGACGTCGCCGTCGCCATGCATGATAAGCCGAGCCAGGCGCTGCGGCGCGGCCGCAAGACCTCCTCGATGTGGCTCGCCATCGACGCGGTGAAGAAGGGCGAGGCGGATGTCGTGATCTCCGCCGGGAATACCGGCGCGCTGATGGCGATGTCGCGCTTCCACCTGCGCACGCTGCCGGGCATCGACCGCCCGGCGATTGCCGGGGTATGGCCGACCAAGCGCGGCGAATCGGTCGTGCTCGACCTCGGTGCCGCCATCGGTGGCGACGCACACCATCTGGTGTCGCTCGCCGTCATGGGCGCCGCGATGGCGAGTGTCCTGTTCGACAAGCCCCGGCCCACGGTCGGCCTGCTCAATATCGGGACCGAGGAGATCAAGGGGCACGAGGAGATCCGCGAGGCCGGGGACAGGCTGCGTGCGGTGAACCTGCCGGAGCTCGATTATCTCGGCTTCGTCGAGGGGGATGGTATCGGCAAAGGGCTGGCCGACGTCATCGTCACCGAAGGCTTCAGCGGCAATATCGCGCTCAAGGCCGCCGAGGGAACCGCACGGCAGATGGCGGAATTACTCCGCAACGAGATGCAGCGGAGCTGGCTGTCCAAGCTCGGCTACCTCTTGGCGCGCAGCGCCTTCCAGGCCCTGCGGGACAAGATGGACCCGAACAAGTCCAACGGCGGTGTGTTCCTTGGATTGAACGGGATCGTGGTCAAGAGCCATGGTGGAATCAGCGCCGAAGGCTTTGCCTATGCGATCGATGTTGGCTATGAGATGGCTCACTACGATCTCCTGAACAAGATCAATCAGATGCTCAACCGCGAGGGTGGTGCACTTAGTTCCGTGCAGACCGCGCAGGAGGCTGTTTCGTGACTCAAATTCGTTCGGTCGTGCTGGGCTGCGGCTCTTATTTGCCGGAGCAGGTGGTGACCAACGCCCAGCTGGCGGCGCGCATCGACACGTCCGACGAATGGATCGTGCAGCGCACCGGCATTCGCGAGCGGCATATCGCGGCCGAGGGCGAGTTCACCTCGCATCTGGCGATCAAGGCGGCGCAGGCTGCGCTCAGCGACGCCGGCGTGGACGCGCAGTCGATCGAGCTGATCGTGCTTGCGACCTCGACGCCTGACAACACCTTCCCCGCCACCGCGGTCGCGGTGCAGCACGCGCTCGGCATCAACCATGGCGCGGCGTTCGATCTCCAGGCGGTGTGCTCGGGCTTCGTGTTCGCGCTCGCCACCGCCGACAATTTCCTGCGCACCGGCGCCTTCAAGCGCGCGCTGGTGATCGGCGCCGAGACCTTCTCGCGCATCCTCGACTGGAACGATCGCGGCACCTGCGCGCTGTTCGGTGACGGTGCCGGCGCGGTGGTGCTGGAGGCACAGGAGCAGCCGGGCAATGCCGCGACCGACCGCGGAATCGTGACCACTCACCTGCGCTCCGACGGCCGCCACAAGGCAAAGCTGTTCGTCGACGGCGGTCCGTCCTCGACCCAGACCGTCGGCCATCTGCGCATGGAGGGCCGCGAGGTCTTCAAGCACGCGGTCGGCATGATCACCGACGTGATCGTCGACGCCTTCCAGACTACCGGGCTCAATGCCGACAGCATCGACTGGTTCGTGCCGCACCAGGCCAACAAGCGAATCATCGACGCCTCCGCCCACAAGCTCCACATCGCGCCGGAGAAGGTGGTGCTGACGGTGGACCGCCACGGCAACACCTCGGCGGCCTCGATCCCGCTGGCGCTGTCGGTGGCGCGCAAGGACGGCCGCATCAAGCGCGGCGACCTGGTTTTGCTGGAGGCGATGGGCGGCGGGTTCACCTGGGGCTCCGCGCTGGTGCGCTGGTAGCGCCACATTCGATAAAATTTTGCCGGAATTAGCTGCCATTATCGATGCGCCTGCATTGATGAGCGCTGTTGACCGGCGTATCGTAACCTCATAATTTCAGACAACAATTGTTCGCCGTGATGTGGGGCAGGGCGATGACCGACCAAAGCAAAACCGTAACGCGTGTTGATCTCTGCGAGGCCGTCTACCAGAAGGTGGGCCTGTCGCGCACGGAATCGTCTGCGTTCGTGGAACTCGTCCTGAAGGAGATCACCGACTGCCTGGAGAAGGGCGAGACGGTGAAATTGTCCTCTTTCGGCTCCTTCATGGTCCGCAAGAAGGGTCAGCGTATCGGCCGTAACCCGAAGACCGGCACCGAGGTGCCGATCTCGCCGCGCCGCGTCATGGTGTTCAAGCCGTCGGCCATCCTGAAGCAGCGGATCAACACCCAGCATCGCGGCAATGGCGACGCCAGCAAGGCTCAACCCGAGGCGTAACCGCCTGCGCGAAGGATTTGGCATTTGGACAAGGCGCCGGATGCGTTCCGAACCATCAGCGAAGTAGCGCAGGAACTCGACATTCCGCAGCACGTGCTGCGGTTCTGGGAGACCCGATTCTCCCAGATCAAGCCGATGAAGCGCAGCGGCGGCCGCCGCTACTACCGCCCCGACGATGTCGACCTGCTCAAGGGCATCCGCCGCCTGCTCTACGGGGAGGGCTACACCATCCGCGGGGTGCAGCGGATTCTCAAGGAGCACGGCGTCAAGTCGGTGCAGGGCCTCGCCGACGGCGCGGCCGCGGTCTCGTTCGGGGCCATTGAGGATGCCATCGGCGCCAGCCTGATGGAGCCCGACGACGACGACGAGGCGCCCATCAAGGGCGTCACGGATGCCGACGAAGACGACTACCAGGGCGACGAGGAGGAAGGCATCGACTTCCGCTTCACGGAGGTCGACGACGAGGACATCCTCACCACCTTCCGCAAGGGCGGCACTCCCGCCGCACCTGCCGGGCCCAGCGCCATCGACCGGGAGCGGCTCGGACGGGTGCTCGCTGACCTCGTCGCGTGCCGGGAGATGCTGGATCAGGCGCTGAAGGACGGCTAGGGCGCTTTTCGCGAGCTTTGCCGGCAGTTCCGGGGCTGTGGGCACGGACGCCAAAATGCTGCGACCTCGCCTTGCGCAAAGCGGCGATCCTAGCTAATGGAACGACGTTCGGAGCGTGGCGCAGCCCGGTTAGCGCACTAGTCTGGGAGACTAGGGGTCGGAGGTTCAAATCCTCTCGCTCCGACCATTAAAATCAAAGACTTAGCCGGAGGTCTGAAGAGCTGGCTAAAAGATTTTTAGCCACTATGTAGCCAGCCTACCTCCCATGTGTGGAATGGCCCGCGCGATTGACTTCCTCGCCCAAGAGGCGGCAAAAACCCCAGTCGCAATAACGTTTGGTTTCAAAGCGATTGCAATTACGGTTTGTGCCCTATTTGTTCGAATTTGATTTGATATCCATTTGTGCTTCCAACGCCAACACACGGAGGCAACTAGTGGCGAACATCAGGGTTCGGGAGGCGGCCGAATATCTCGGCGTTTCGAAATCCTTTCTGGATAAAGCACGCTGCTACGGGACCAGCGGTCCCGCGTTCATGCGTTTCGGCAAAGCCGTAGTCTATTCTACCGAAGCACTCGACGAATGGGCGCGGACCTGCACCATCGCCAACGACAATTCAAAGAGCGGCACCCAAGCCGCCTAGCACGACTGGCCCTTTAGCCAGGTGCACCCGTAACCAAACTAGGAAATCCAAACATGACGGGCACGCCAGATTCCGGCGACAGCAAATCCGCGCGCATTGCTGCCCAAATCGATGCACTGGAGGACGAAATGTTACGGGCCGCGCGGGCGAGTATCCCCGACGCAACGCTGAGCGATTGCAGCGAGTTCGATGTGTGGAAGCACGACCAGTTGTGCGCGGCGTATTTTAAGGCCGTAGAGGAAGACGGGAAACGGTGAAAATCCTATCCATCCGCCCGGCACCGCCTGGAGAGGGAAAGACGTTGGCTCGCTTTGATATTGAGCTGACGCCAGAACTGCGAATGTACGACCTAAGACTCGTGCAGACCGAAAGCGGTCGTCGCCTCACTTACTCACAGAACGCCGCGGGACGGCGTACCGCGACCTTCGTTGGCACCTTTGCCGATGAAATTACGCAACTTGCCAGCAATGCATTTGATGGGGGCTTGAACGCCAGTGACGAGATTCGCCGCAGCTAAGATCACCGACAATACCGATCCGATCCGCACGCACTGCGAAATGCTGCATGGGCTTGCTAAGCGCGTTGACGGCGTGTTCGTTGTGTCTGCGTTCAATGCCAATCTTAAGGGCGACAAGGGCACCATCACGCACCACAGGGTGGGCGACGTTGACGGCATGGTCGAGGCCATCCTGGCGCATCAAGATACGCCTGGCGCGAACGTCTACACCGCCCCCCACATCATGAAGCGGGGCTTGCCGCGCGGTAAACGCGGAACGAAGGCCGACATCGTCGTCGTGGTCGGTTTGACGGCAGACATGGACGCGGACACGGGCAACGCTGGCGACTTGCCGCTCGAGCCCAACTATATCGTCGAAACCAGCCCCGGCAATCAACAGCCATGCTGGTTGTTTGACCGGCCATTGTCTGTGGCCGAGGCTGCGCCGCTCGCGTTGGCCCTGAAGCGCGCAACAGGATCTGATCACGGCACCGCTGATGTCGACCACGTGTGGCGCGTTCCGGGAACAAAGAATTGGCCAAATGAAGCCAAACTGAAGCGCGGTCGATCACCAGATCCAGCTCCGGTGCGCTATCTGCAAGAATGGTGCGGAGATCTGACTAACGTGGATGCCTTCCGCGGGGCGCTGGCGCCTTGGGCATCTCCACCAGCGACGGAGGCAAAGCCCATGGAGCTTGGCGACCTCCCCGATATTGACGGCATCGTGGTGTCGGAAAAGCTGGCGGCGATGCTTGCGGCCAACGATGTTGGCAACCGTTCTGACTACGCGGCAGTGGTCGTCGAGCAGATGGCCTTCGACGGTCACAGTGCTGAGGCCGCGGCGGCTCTCTTCTTATCAGCTAGGGGCAATTGGTTTGCCCGCTATAGCTCTGAAGACCGTGCTCGCGTGGACTTCACGCGCCTCTGGGGCAAATACGGAGAGAGGCATGCGGAGATGCGTGAGGCTGGAGCAGCGCTTGCGTCGTCTCTGACGGCGGCCAATGACAACGTACCTCCGGTGGACCTTTGGCAGCGTCGTGCGCACCCACCGCTTCCCTTTGGGCTTCTTCCGCCAGTCATTGAGGAGTTCGCCTTGGCACAGGGCGAACTGATGGGTGTTGATCCCGGCGGCCTGGCGGCTGCTGCCCTTGCGGTATGTGCAGCTGCAATTCCCGATTCCATTCGGTTGAGGGTTAAGCGCCATGATCCGAATTGGCTGGAATCTGCTCGCCTGTGGGTCGCGCCAATTGGTGACCCATCCACGAAGAAATCCCCGCTGATTTCCGCTGCTGCCGCGCCACTAAAACGGCTCGATCGCGATATGTTTCGTACTTACGATTAGGCGCGGCGCAAGTATGATTCTCAGTCACCAGCAGACAAGAAGGACGCGCCCGCACCCAAGCATGTTCGTCTGCGCCTAGAAGACACAACGATCGAAGCTGCACAGGAAGTCCTAAAGGATAGTCCTGATGGTGTTCTGTGCCTGCAGGATGAGTTATCGGGCTGGTTTGGGTCTATGGACAAGTACAGTTCCGGCCGTGGCTCTGCGAAGGACCGGGGCTTCTGGCTGCAATCATTCAATGGCGGCCCGTACACGGTGAATCGCATTGGGCGCGGCGCCGTGCTGATTGAGAACCTATCGGTTTCGCTCTTAGGCGGCATCCAGCCCGAGCCAATCCGCGCTCTCGCTGCCGAAGCCCATGACGATGGTTTGCTTCAGAGGCTATTTCCCATCGTTCTCGGCGCCGCCGGTGCCGGTGTCGATAAGCCCATGCCAGATGCCGCTGCCGCATATGAGGCTACCGTGGCCCGCCTGACGCGATTACGCAGGCCGACAGGAGAGGGTGCGCTCAGTACCTATGTTGAAGTGCCGCTGCAGTTCGATGACGCCGCGCAGGATCTGCGCAGCTCGCTAGCGCAGAAGTACTTCGAGATGCAGTGTGCGTGGGAGGCGGTGAATAAGAAACTTGCTTCGCACCTCGGGAAATATGACGGCCTATTCGCTCGTCTTTGCATCGTGTTTCACTGCATTGAGAGCGACGGTGCGCGACCGGCATCCGTCATCAAGGAAGACACCGCGAGCCGGGCCGCTGCGTTCCTTGAGAAGTTCCTGTTTCCGCACGCTGTCGCGTTCTACGTCGATATCCTCGGACTCTCGGATCGGCATGACATGGTGTTGGCGGCGGCTGGGTTTATTCTAGCGCGCAAGCTGGAGACTATCTCGGTGCGAGACGTCAGGCGAGGTGACCGCATAATGCGGGGGATGGACGTAGACCAGGCCCAGGCGGTTCTGGAGCAGTTGGATGCCTTTGGCTGGCTAGAGCCCGTGCAAACAGGCCGACGCGACTCCTTGACATGGCAGGTGCTGCCATCGGTCCACAAACTGTTCGCTGACCGTGCCGAGGCAGAGAAGGCACGCCGTGAAGAGGTCCGCCGGATTATCTCCGGCTCGTTGCAGTAATAGCAAGTGGCCGCAACTGGCCCTTGCGCGCGCGTCACATAGAGCAAATCCCGTTCTTTTCTATCTTCAAGGGACATTCTCAATCTTACTGACTCGCGCGCGCAAGGGACTCTCGCGGCCACTTCACGAAGGGGACGATATCGAAGACGCCGAGGAATGCGATGGCGAGGCGCTGCACGCATATGGGCGCGACGTCGCCACTGGCGAGTGGACATGGGAATGGGTTGCGGTGGAGTCGCTTATGGAGGGTGGCCTCGGCGATCTGCTACCGTGGCTGGCTGCATAGGGGTGGGGCCGACTCAATCTCTCCCACCATCGGCCTTAACTTCCGGCCCCACAGTTACGGACGTCATCCCGCAAGTTTTCAAATTGTTTTCCCCTGTGTGCAGCCATACCAAGAGCCAGTGAATGGCCAGAACGTCACGTCACGAAGAGACAATCCATGAAACACACCCGTCCTGGATACGCCACGCGTTGCTGCTGCGCTGGGCGAACACCGTGATGTGTTGGAGCAGTCACTCGATGGCGCGACCGCGCGGGAGATTGCCGCTGCGAACGGTTGGGGCGATGGCAAGGCGGCGAGCGCAGGATCGGGGGCTGCAGGATGCCGCTCTATTGGCGTTCGCCGCGCCGGAGATCGCAGCCTAGCAATGAAATCATGGTCTAGCCTCATTTGAGCCTGGAATCGCCGATCAGTATCTCCCGCGCGCCAGAGCGGGGGAGACTGCGAGTCGTGGCGAACGAGCGGCGACGTAATGTCTATGCTGCGCAGATAATGGTCGACGGCAGTCCTGTGCGGTGCAAGGTCCGCCACCTCACTGATTCCTCTGCGGTCGTACAAGTAGATAACGCGCCTCTCGTGCCCGCAGCCTTCGGCCTGCGCGTTCCAAGTGCTGGCTTGGATACGGATTGCTCGGTTGTATGGCGTGATGAGCGCCGTCTCGCCGTGAAGTTTCTGAACTGACTGCCTATGTCTTTGTAGACGCGCGTCCCTCGACCCTATCTGGGAACGTATACAAGTGTAGGGATGCTGATCCCGACGTGGCAGCGCGCCGCAGGGTTGAGGGGGCATGTGCCGTCGACAAATCTCGCTTAGCATCTGAGGCGCATGGACCGGGGAGGGGTGGGTCAGATCCTTCCAACCTTCGCCACTAACCACCGGCGGCCCCCGAAATTTCGCGCATCCACAAATCAAAATATGGGGTATCTTAGGTTGTATTGTAAACGCACCTGACGAGAAGACCCATGCCGCGCGAAAGCGCGGCGAGATCAGTGCTCCGTAGTCGAAGAATAGATCCTTCATGAACCCGCTAGCAACGCGCTCCGCTTTTCTTTGGTCGTCGACAAGTAAATCAGTTGCGGATGCCGATTAGTCGCAAGCATGGGACGGCCGCCTCATCAATGATAGCCATATCGCCGACAGCATCATCGCCTGCGCGAGGAAAGGGCAGACATCGATCGGCGGTTTGACGGAGGCGGGAGAAGCCGCGCTCGCGCGCCGGGCCATTTCAGACAGGAAGCAGGCCTGATCTTCTCTACCGGGCCGCGTGATCCGCAGGCCGAGACGCGGCGGCTTCCTTGTCGGCGCGCGGTAGCCAGCGCTGTACGCCAGTAAGTTGATCAGAAGAAGAACGGCGTTCTGGATGATGAGCGAGTTCTTCGGTTCATTATCCCGTCGGCGATCCATGCGAGAGACGCGGCGATAAAGAGAGCGAACCCGCACACGGTGATGCGCGCGTTCCAGTTCGCCGCCACCATGGCGGCAGCGATAATCGTCATGGCGGCTGCCAGTGTCCTTAATACTTCAAGGCTCATGCTTTCCTGCTCAAAACAAGGGCCGCCTTCCGGGCGGCCCTCCACGTCAATCCTGCCAACGGACTAGGCGGCTTTCCGGTTCACGCTGCGCAGCGCCATCGTATTGAGCTTCTCGTCCGTCGCCTTCTCCTCATCGAGATTCTGCTGCAGGACGGAGGCGCAATCATCGCGGCCGAGCATCTTGGCCCATGCGATCAGTGTGCCGTACCGGGGTGATTTCATAGTGTTCGACGGCTTGGGCCGCCACAATCAGAGCCGCATCCAGCACTTGCTTGTCGTCGACGTCGCCCGCGACCTCACTCGCTTCCTTGAGGATGCCGTCGATCGCGGGGCAATCGACGCCCTTCGCCGCGACGCCATGCATTTCGAAGACTTTCTCAAGCCGGGTGATCTGGCCCTTGGTTTCGGAGAGATGCGTTTGGAAGCCGTTCTTGAGGCCGGGATCGCTTGCCTTCTCGATCATGTCCGGAAGGTTCTTCGCGATCTGCTGCTCGGCGTAATAGATATCCTGCAGCGTATGCACGAAGAAGGTCGTTCAGCGTTTTAATGTCCCTGGTGAAAAAGCCCATGGCGTCCTCCTGTGTTGGGTTCGCACTCCAAACGACCGGCGGGGGGACCGTTCCTACGCGCTACAGCGGGATTTGCTGCGCGGGGATGACGATCTTATGCTGCGCGAGCTCCGACTCCAGTCGCTCGCGAAGACCGCGCCAGTAGTCCGGGAGGAGAAGCTCCGTCGTGACCTCAACGACGGCGATATTGTCGTGCTCGGTGCCGCCGCCGCTTCGCCACAGACCTTCGCCGGGCGCTCGGATGAAGCTCGTTGCGCCGCCGAACTTGTCGGTCAGCTCTCTCAGAAGCCCGTCGAACCAATCCTTCGGGATCTTTTCTCCCTTGCCCGTCTCCTTCGGTAGCAGGATCTGCACAAGATAGGACTCGCTCATGGCAGAAGGCCCGTGCGGGTGCCGCCGGGCCAGGCGGCGAGGAGCGTTTCCGTCGTCACGCATTCCACCTGCTGCCCGAACCTGTTCGCGTAGATGGTCATCATGGAGTCGTGGGTCTCGTCGGCGGAGCTGCAGATCGCGTCGGTCATGAGGACGACTCGAAAGCCCCAATCGACCGCGCCCAGCACGGTCGCCAACACGCAGACGTCGGTCTCGCCGCCCGTGACGATCACGGTGTCGACGCCGGCGGCGCGCAGTTGCGCGTGCAGGTCGCTGCCGATCCACGGCGAGTAGACGTACTTGTCAAAAGTGCGGGCAGGTGGAACGAAGCGGGCGAGATTCGGTACAAGATCGATCATGTCGGAACCGATCTCGTCGATGGTCATCGAGCTCCAGCGCTCATAGTAGCGGCGCCACATGCCGACGCCGTGGCCGGGAGCGCTCGCCGGAATGAAGCGGGTGAAGACCGTGCGCGCCGGGTGCGCGGCCGTTATCGCCACGACGTTCGGCAGGACGCGGGGCAGCCACGGCATCTTCCAATCCGTGTCTTCGGCGAACATGCGCTGCATATCGACGCAGAGGTGGATCGCCTCGGCGCCCACGGGCCCGTACCTGAGCTCGTCCTTTTTTGACATCGCTCCCATCCTCGAAAGCCAGCCCCAACGGACCTGCTAGGGCTTGGTTCCTCGCTTGTGCGAGTGGCACTTGCGGTCGCGGAGCTTGCAGCCGAGGACGGCACCGGCGAGGGCGGCGCCGACCACGTTGGAGCCGACGATGACCCAATCTCCCTTAATGGCGCCGTAGACGATCCAGAGCGTCAGGCCGAGCGTGAGTGCCGTGAGCATGCCGAGAGAGAGGTCGTCCGTGGATCCGCGTGGCCAAGCCTTCCGGACCTGCGGCACGTAGGACAGGGAGGCGAGAAAGGCGGCAAGTGCGCCGACGTAGGGGGCAAGGGTCGACAAGCCGGTAGCTACTTGGGCTCGATCTTGAGCTTAGGATCGGTAGGAAGGACTTTCGCGCCGACATCGGCCGCGGCCTGCTCGGTGCTCACACCGGAGTTGGCGTGGACGGAGCCGGAATTCTTCCCGCCGATCAGCGGGTAACTGAGGAAAACGGTCGCGAGCACCAGCGCTCCACTAGATGCGAGCCATTGCGATTTCCGCTTCTTCCCGATTGTACCCATCGTTTTCCAAATCTTGGCCTGGTCGATTGGTTCCATGACAGGCAGATGAACTTGGAACCTGCTCCGACGTTATGATGGCAAAGGCAATTCAAACGAGGCGTCCGCGACTACGCGGACGCCGTCACGGATCGAGGTGATGGCGCTGGTCACTGTCAAACCTACCAAGCCTGACGTGCTCATTGCACGGACCGTGGCGAGTAAGACCAACCATTGCGCGGAGAGGGTCTCGCGCGGCCTGACGTGGGGCGGCGACGAAAAGATCCTCCTGGCTTTGGCCGTCGCCGGTTGGGTCGTGACGAGGGGCAGATCGGAGCAGCTGCAGCGCGCGGGCAACCACGCTCTCCTGGTCACAGTCGCAGCCTCCCTGGCGCCTCACGGTATGAAATCGGTTTTCGACCAGACCCGCCCGGATCGCACGACGGTGCTCGGTCATCTGCACGGGGTCTCGTTTTCCGGCAAGCGCGAGGACGCATTTCCGTCCGGCCACGCGCTCCACATGGGCGCCCTGGCATCCGCTGCGGGCACATTGCCGCCTCTGCTGCGGCGACTAATCCGTACCTTGGCGGTCGGCCTTTCCCTGACGCGGGTCATAGTGCTGGCGCACTGGGCGAGCGACGTGATCGCGGGCTTCGCGCTCGGAGTCATCATGGAGCGGTTACTGCGTCTCTGGACCGGCTATCCAATGTCGCCACCGAAGGAGGATGACAATGCCAATCCTTGAGGACGTGAAGGAATACGTGCAGCGCGCGACCGGTCTGCGCCGACCCGGAAAGAAGGAGGCGCCTGACCTAGCGCGGCCAAGAAAGCCTCAGACGGCTCGTTTCAAGGACGACGGTCTCATCCCGAACCATCCGCGCTGGCCTCTCGTCATCTACCGAGGCGCTGTGGATCTCGGCGACGGGCATGATCCGGCGGCCGTCATGGAGGACCTGTTCGAGGCCAACGGCTGGGGCGAAACTTGGCGGGACGGGATTTACGACTACGTTCACTACCATTCACGTATCCATGAGGTGCTTGGCATCGCGCGGGGTAGGGGACGTGTACGCTTCGGCGGAAGCAAAGGCCGGATCTTCAAGCTTAAGGCGGGCGATGTCGCCATCCTGCCGGCGGGCACGGGACACCAATGCCTGTTCGCAGATGAGGACTTCCTCGTCGTCGGCGCCTATCCGCGCGTCGGCACCTACGACGAGTGCACGCAGGTCGAGGACCGTCCGAAAGCTCTGAAGACGATTCCAAAGGTGCCTGTCCCGCGCAAGGATCCGGTGTACGGCGCGGGAGGCCTGCTCTCAAAGCTATGGAAGAAACCGAAATGAGCGAGTACGTCGTCCGCTTCCTGGTAGGCGGCGCCGTTGTGTCGGCCTTCGCGATGCTCGGAGACGTGCTCAGGCCGAAGAGCTTCGCCGGCCTGTTCGGAGCCGCGCCCTCGGTCGCGCTCGCCACTCTAGGCATCGCGATCTATCAGCACGGCGAATCCTACGCAGCCGTCCAAACCCATTCGATGATGGCCGGTGCGATCGCGCTCGGGATCTACAGCTTGGTCGTCTGCCAGCTCTTGATCCGGGCGCGCATGCGTGCGCTGCCGGCCACGCTGCTGTCGATCGTCGTGTGGCTCGCAGCTGCCTTCGGCCTGTGGGCGGCCGCGGGAGGTCAGACATGAGCGCGCCGATTGAAATCTCGCCGTCCTCGCTGCGAGAAGGACGCTGGCACGAATACGCGGTCCGCTTCGCGCTGGGCGGCGCAGCGACCGTCTTCGCCGGCCTGGTCAGCAGTTGGTACGGGGCTTCGATCGGCGGCCTATTCCTTGCTCTACCGGCGATCTTCTGCGCCAGCGCCACTCTCATCGAGAAGCATGAGATCCGCCGCATGCGCGAGGCCGGACTTGACGGAAAGCGGCGAGGGCAACAAGCCGCAGCGCTCGACGCCGCCGGCGCTGCGCTCGGCGCGCTCGGGATGCTGGCGTTCGCCGGAGTGTTCTGGCTACTGGTCGAACGAAGCGTCGCCGGCGCATTTGCGAGCGCCTCGCTGGCGTGGCTGGCGGTGTCGGTCGCGGCTTGGTTCGTGCGACGCAAGGCGAGATCATGTCGGAGCTCGCCCGTAGCCGAAAGGGCCGGCCCGCGTTAACGCGAAGCCGGCCCTTCTGAAGTTGGTCAGCCGTCAGGCAGCGTCGGAGGCCTTGGCGTTGACGCCCTTGCGCAGCGCGACCGTGTTGAGCTTGGTGTTCGCCGCCTTCTCTTCGTTCAGGTTGGTCGTGAGGAAGCGCACGATCTCGTCATGGCCGAGTTCTTCGGCCCAGGCGATCAACGTCCCGTAGCGGCACATCTCGTAGTGCTCGACGGCCTGCGCGTTGGCGACGATGGCCGCGTCCAGCACCGCCTTGTCTTCGATTTCGCCGGCGGTCTCGTCGGCTTCCTTGATGATGCCGTCGATGGCCGGGCACTTCGTGCCGCTGGGCTCCTTGCCGAGCTTTGCGAAGGCCTTCTCGAGCCGCTCTACCTGCTTATTGGTCTCTTCCAGATGGTTCTTGAGGCCGGTAACCAGGTCGCGGTTGGTGGCCTTTTCGATCATCTTCGGCAGCGCTTTCAAGATTTGCTGCTCGGCGTAGTAGATGTCCTGAATACCGTGGATCAGAAGGTCATCCATGGTTTTGATGTCTTTGGTGAAGAAGCCCATAATCGATTTCTCCTCTCGCAATGATGTCAACGGAACGCCGAAGGGTCTTCGGCGGTTCCGCCTTGCGACACGGAGACACTGATGACAGATCGAACCAATACCTTCGTAGCGCGGCTCGATCGAGCGGCCATGGGCGACTAAAGCAGGATGGGGTTAGGTTGAATCGATTTGGGATTCCCAAATCGGTGTGTTTCTGATTCACCATGCTGGCTGGGTTGGAGGCCAGCATGGATGGGCAAGCCTTATTCTCTGGATCTTCGCAAGCGTGTCGTGTCCGCGATCGAGGGCGGGATGTCCCGCAATCAGGCAGCCAAGCAGTTTGGGGTCGCGATCAGCACAGCAATCGGTTGGATGCAACGGGTAGAGGAGACCGGCAGCGTTGAGCCTGGTCAGATGGGCGGTCATAAGCCGAAGGCGGTTTCGGGAGACCACGCGGTTTGGCTGTCGCAACGGATCAAGGACGGCGATTTCACTATACGGGGGCTCGTTGCCGAGCTTGCTGGACGCGGCCTGAAGGTCGACTATCACTCGGTGTGGGACTTCGTGCATGCCGAGAAGCTCAGCTTCAAAAAAAAGCGTGGCGGCTGGCGAACGCGATCGACCCGCGGTCGCGCGGCGGCGAGCCCAGTGGACAAAATATCAAGGACGCGTCGAAGCTGAGCGGCTCGTCTTCATCGACGAGACATGGACCAGAACCGATATGGCGCCTTTGCGGGGATGGGCGCCGCGCGGGCACAGACTTCCTGCCACGGTTCCCCACGGCCGCTGGAAGACCATGACCTTCCTGGCGGCGCTGCGCCATGACCGGATCGATGCACCATGGTTCATCGAGGGGCCGATCGATGGCGTGAGCTTCCGCACCTATGTCGAGAAGGTTCTTCTGCCTGTCCTTCGACCCGGCGATATCGTCGTCTTGGATAACCTCGGTAGCCACAGGAGCAAAGCAGTTCGCCAACTCATCCGTTCGGTCGGCGCCAAACTCTTCTTCCTGCCCAAATACTCACCCGACCTGAACCCGATCGAGCAGGTCTTTGCCAAGCTCAAGCATCTGCTCCGCAAAGCTGCCGCGCGAACCGTCGACGCGGTCTGCGCCGCAATCGGCCACGCACTCGATGCCTTCACCCCCGAGGAATGCGCCAATTACCTGAAAAATTCAGGCTATCGAACTTAATGCCATCACGCTTTAGAGCGACGTGCCACGCCATATTTAAGAGACACTCTTCCTCGAACGTCGGCAGGAGCGATGGCGGGAAAAGGGGCCGGCGCCACGAGGGCGCGGGCCCTAAGTTTTGCTCTTCGAGTATCGTGACATCCTCGAAGCTTATTCAACGTTCGATGTCGGTCGCCGTTCCTGCGTCGCGCGACGCAGAGCGCGACGAGCTCGCTGCGCCACTACTCGACCGGCATCCGAGGACATGAAGCGGTGGGGCGTGCTGACGATCGGGACGGGACTGGGCAACGCCCGCGTCACCAACCGCGGCAACGGCAAAAACTAGCAGACGTTAGCGACCCGCCGTCATCTCTCTCACGGCTTCGACAATCTGCTCCGGATGGTAGGGCTTCCGTAACATGAGGCTGTTCGGCACCGGTCGGGGCGTCACGGGAGAGAAGCCCGTCGCATAGATCACCGGCAACTCCGGATGATGTTGACGGCAGTGTTC
Organism: Bradyrhizobium sp. S3.7.6; assembly: GCF_054061875.1. Taxonomy (NCBI): domain Bacteria; kingdom Pseudomonadati; phylum Pseudomonadota; class Alphaproteobacteria; order Hyphomicrobiales; family Nitrobacteraceae; genus Bradyrhizobium; species Bradyrhizobium sp. S3.7.6. The sequence goes on from NZ_JBSSEQ010000001.1 coordinate 4,519,877, forward strand.
GGCGATCTGCCAGCCGTCGATCTTTCCGGGCAGCCTCACATCGGTGACAAGAACGTCGGCCGCCGTACGTTTGCACCACGCAAGCGCTTCTTCGCCGTCGCAGGCGTGGATGACGTCATAGCCTTCCTCGCGTAGCGCTTCGACGATGAATTCTCGGATCAGAGGGTCGTCTTCGACGAAAAGGATGCGCACGCGGAACTCCGATTCACTCAGGAGTCTGAACCGCCGAATGTTTGGGCGGTTCCTGCTGGTCTATCGGTCCACACGGGCCGCGCCGACCGTGTCCGCCATCTTCGCGCCCCGCGCGCCGAGCGGCTTAGGCGCGCCGGTCGTGGTGTCACGTGCGGTCTGATGCTCTATCTCCGCGTTAAGTTCGCATCCGAGCAGGATCACGATCGCTGAGATCCAGAGCCACGTCATGAAGCCGATGACGGCGCTGAGCGAGCCGTAGGTCTGGTTGAACGTGCCGAAGTTGGCGGCGTACCAGGAGAACAGCGCCGAAGCCACGAGCCAGAGCACGGTCGCGCCCGTGCTGCCCCAGGTGATCCACGTCCAGCGTGGCGCTTGGCGGCTTGGCCCGAAGCGGTAGATACAGGCGAGAGAGAGCGCGAGGACGACAAAGAGCGCCGGCCAGCGCCCAATCCGGACCAGGAGTTTGGCTGCGTTCGACAGGCCAACGTACTGCAGCGGAACGACGACGACCGCACCCAGCGCCGCTATAACAAACGCGATCCCGGCGGCGGTGAAGCCTAGGGACATCGCATTCAATTTCAGAAAGCCGCGCTTCTCCTGTTCGCAGTAGACTATGTTTAAGGTGTCAAAAAGCGACTTCATAGCGGCGTTCGCGCTCCACAGCGAGATTCCCAGCCCGATCGCGAATGTGAAGAGCCCAGGGTCCGATCTCCCTTGGTGGCAACGCGCATGAGTTGTTCGCGTGCCACGTCGACGGCACCGCCCGGGATGAAGCCGGACACGTCGTCGAGGTGCCTGGCGATGCTGCCTGGATCCGAAAACAACCCGTAGATGGCGACGAGAGCGGCGATCGCCGGAAAGATCGCGAGTATGCTGTAGTAGGTCATACCGGCGGCCAGCGCGAGAATGCGATGTTCGCCGATGTTGCCGTATACACGCCAAAGAATGTCTTTCCACCCTTCCGCCGGGATCTCCAACGGAGAAGTCGCGCTCCGGCCGCGACCGTCGCCTTCCGCCGCCAGGCCGGCAGCGGCGGTGTCCCGCTTTGCCTCCGCCAGCGGCGGATGGATTTCGTCCTCTAAAGGGGCAAAGCGCTCGACCAGGAATGCCGCGGCCAACAAGCCGAGCGCCGCGGCGATACTCCAACCACTATGGTCGGCGCGACCGCGGGGCGTGCCATCGACAACATGTTTCATGAGCCTCTCCGCGAAAGTTAATCGGAGTGGTTGAAGGGAATTCCTCGCGGCGACTTCGGAGGTTTCCGGCCTTAGCCCCCGGTTGGGGAAACATGCGCCACGCGCCTGAGCTGCGGCCTGAGAGGAGCCTATGCTAACTCGGTGGGGATACTCAGATGTCGGCGATAGACCAACCGATGCGGAAGCCTTGACCGTTGTGAGGCGGGTCCAATGAACGCGCGCCTGACAGAACCCGGCGGGGGCGGGATCGGTACGTTTGTATGAACTGCTATGACTTAAGTCGGTTGGAGGATCCCATTAGGCGCTGTTGGATCGAGGGTCTTCTCCGGCCGCTCGACAAGTAGGGAAATAATCCGGCGCAGGGCTTGCTCTTGCTCGTCGATCTTATTCGCATCGGCCATGGTTTAGCATTGGCACTGGAGCTCGAAGCGATGGGATTGCGCTTGGACGGCGATGGCGAACTCCAGGTGTCCCGTGAGCCGTCACGGCCTCGATACGGTCCATCTCCGTCACTGGGCTTAAGATTTTCGGGAAAAACTGGAAACCTCCGCTCGGGCGATGAGTTGCCGTCCCACGACGTCAATTTTGTTGGACCCGGAACATGGTCGACGAAGCCCTGCGGCGGCGAGCCGTGGATACAGTTTGGTCCCTCTATCGTGCGAAGCATCGCGACGTGGATGCCGCGGACAGCCGGCGTTGTCTGCTGCAGCGCCACCTTCAAGGAAGATGGGAAGCGCGCGTGAGCGAGGTCGAAGAACTGACCGGGTTCGGCCTGGCCTACTTGAACCGTCTCCCCAAGGACGAATGTTGAGGCTTATGGAGAAGCTCGTCAGGCAATTGGTGGCAAGCACCGCGAGGCCGGACTGGACGCTGTTGATCATCTCCAAGCTCGTTTCGGCTGCCATCATGCTGATCCTCCTTTTGATGTTTCCAGTCTAGAGGATCGGCAATATGCGCATTGCTCAGCTTGCTCCCCTCGCCGAAAGCGTTCCCCCAAAGCTCTACGGCGGCACCGAGCGGGTCGTGGCATGGTTGGTGGACGAGTTGGTAGAGCTCGGTCACGAGGTCACACTATTCGCGAGCGGCGACTCCAGGACGAAAGGCAAACTCCATCCCGTGTGGCCACGCGCGCTGCGCCTCGGTCGGAAGGGCGTGGACCCCAATGCGGCCAGTGCCGTGCTGCTGGAGGCCATCGCCAGGCGCGCGAAAGACTTCGACGTGATCCACGCACACATCGATTGGTTGCCGCTTCCGCTGCTCAGTCGGCTCGGCGTGCCCTTCCTGACCACGATGCATGGTCGGCTAGACCTCCCGGGCCTGCCGGACGTGGTGCGCGAGTTTCCCGGCGCCGGCTTCGTCTCGATATCCGAGCACCAGCGCGTGCCGCTTCCGGAGGCGAACTGGATCGCCACGATCCAGCACGGGCTGCCTTCGCACCTCTTCCGCCCGTCTTTCGATGAGGGATCCTATCTCGCTTTCCTTGGTCGCCTCACGGCGGAGAAAGGTCCCGAGGACGCAATCCGGATCGCGCGGGCGGCCGGCAAGCCACTGCGCATCGCCGCAAAGATCCCGCGCGGTGAGACCGGATACTTCAAGAAGAAGCTAGAGCCGCACATCGATGGTCGAATGGTTCAGCTTGTGGGGGAAGTCGACGATGCGAAGAAGCAGCCGTTCCTCGCCGACGCAGCGGCCCTCCTATTCCCGATCGATTGGCCTGAGCCGTTCGGTCTCGTCATGATCGAGGCGATGGCATGCGGAACGCCCGTTATTGCCTACCGATCCGGATCCGTGCCGGAAGTCGTTGAGGACGGCGTGACGGGTTTCATCGTCGAGAATGAGGACCAGGCGGTAAGGGCGGTTGGAGAGCTTGGCCGTCTCGACCGGAGGGTAGCCCGCGCCCGCTTCGAAGCGCGCTTCTCCGCAAGCCGGATGGCGCGAGAGTATGAGCGCGCCTACCGAGGCTTGATCGCCGATCCCGGCGTGAAGGAAACGGACCTTTGCCCAGGTGCTCAGCCATCGATACCATGAAAGGATTTGGCGATGTGGCCTCGAAAGGTGAAACACATCATTGTTCTCCTGGCCGTGATGGCCGACCCGGCGGCGCGGTGCGCCGAAATGGGGGCGGCTGCTATCGATGCCGCCGAACCATCGAAGAAGATCTTGTCGAACGAGAAGCCGACGCCGGCGGGCGTTCGGTTACAAGTCCTGCTCGACCGGGCCCACTTCTCGCCAGGTGAGATCGACGGCAGATTCGGCGAGAACGCGAAGAAGGCCCTCCGCGCCTTCGCGGAGGCGCGGCAATTGCCGAGCTCGGACGTTCCGACCGAGGACGTCTGGAACGCACTGCGCGCGGACGATCGGCGAGTCACGGCGAACTACACGATCACCGAGCAGGATGTCGCCGGACCTTTTCTTAGCAAGCTCCCGTCGAAGATGGAGGAAATGAAAGACCTGCCGAAGCTGGGTTTCACCAGTCCGCGAGAAGGACTGGCCGAGAAATTTCATATGAGCGAGCAACTGCTGGCGGCGCTCAATCCCGGGCAGCGCTTCGACCGCCCCGGCGACGACATCATCGTTGTGGATACTGGCAGTGCAGAGGCCGGCGCGCCGTCGAGGGCGGACAGGGTCGAGGTCGACAAGAGTCGGCAGACCGTGAAGCTGTTCGACAAGTCTAACGTGCTTATCGGCTTCTATCCGGCAACGGTCGGGAGCGAGGAGAAGCCGTCGCCATCCGGCACTCTGAAGGTGACCGAGGTCGACCGAAATCCGACCTATCGCTACAATCCGGCCTACCACTTTAAGGGCGTTCAATCCCGAAAACCTTTCACCATCAAGCCGGGCCCCAACAATCCGGTTGGAACGGTGTGGATCAACCTCACCGCTGAAGGATACGGCATTCATGGCACACCGTCGCCCGACAAGGTCTCGAAGGCGGAATCCCATGGCTGCGTCCGTCTGACCAACTGGGATGCGGAGCGGGTTGCAACGAGCGTCGCGAAGGGCACTCCGATCGCCTTCGTCGACGGCTCACGATGACAGCAAATGCACCGCGAGCGTGGCCCCCCGGCGCCGATTGGCGTGAATGACTCCGGTCGGTCAGGTCGGCGAGTGTTTATCGAGGTAAGCGCAGCATCGAACCCGGAACCTGTTCTGGCGTTGAGTAGCCTGGTTGGCGCCGGCTGTTTATCGAGGAGCCATTGGAGGAGGAGCGGAATGGATACGGCCGAAGGTTCGAGCGCTAGCTTCCCTACCAGGCTGCCTCGCGACGCACACTAAGCCGCCGGAGCTTACGCCCGCCGACGGCAACGGCGGTGAAGAGCTTTTTCAAGGCAGCTACAACACTCGTTTGCGACCCCTATGTTCCGAACGTTCAGACGTCACGGTTTCGGACTTGGCGGCGGCGTGGGTGCGGCTTGAGGAGGCTGAGAGGGCATCAATTGCTCGGCTGCTGCGGCGCTATGGTATCGCCGCCTGCATGAGGAACGCACGTACCGATGTTGCTAAGCAGGCGTTTGGCCTGGAGGTCGCGCATCTTTGAGTATTCGCGTCGTCGCTCGATATTTGCCGCGGCCCATCGGTCCCAGACCTCGAAGGCGTCGGTGTAGTGCTTTCGCATCTGCTCCTTGGCTGCAAGGCAATCGGCGAATTTGTCGAAGACCAGGTCGGTGTTGACCGGTGTCATGCCTCCTACCAGGACAACGAGCATCCATTTCATCTGCTGTGCCTTTCGCGCCGGACGGATATTCGCGTTTACGCGAAGAATTTCCGGTTACCGCGGTTAGATAGCCCGTCGACTGCGACCGGCCACAAAACCGTAGACAAAAAGCACGATGATGGCGCCCACGACCGCCCCCACCAGCCCTGCGCCTTCTCCGGGCCGATACCAGCCTAGTGACTGGCCAAGATAGGTCGCAACGAACGCTCCCACTATTCCCAGGATAGTGGTCAGGATGAAGCCGGAGGGCTCGTTGTCGCCAGGCATGATGAACTTCGCGATGACGCCTGCGACGAAGCCAATGATGATCGTCCAGATGATGCTCATGTCTCTCCCCTAGCCTTGCGATCCCGATGGAGCCGGAAGACGTCCATCAGGCGTGTATTTGTCCACCGCTTGCCGGCAGCTCGCGAGACAATCGGTCGAGAATCTCCTGCCGGGACAGGCCGGTCTGCTGCTCCAGTTTTTGAAGGACGTCCGGACCGATAGCCTGCTGGAGTTCGGGCGGGGTGACTTCCCGGTTTGGCCCTTGATTGATCCAGGATTGGGCCGCATCGCCCTGTCCGTTCTGCTTGAAGTGCTCAAGCAACTCGCCGATCCTGCCGTTCAGCAGCGAACTCACGCCGCCGCCTCCCACAAGGCCGCCAAGATTGCGAGCATACCGCTCAGGGAATCCTTGGCACCCGCCGGCTGACCGGAGGTAGCGTTGCGAAACATGTCGGCGAGTCCCGATTTTGGTAACCGGCGATTGCGAGCATACCCAAGAGGGCGGTCATTGATGGCATTCCGCGACTCATCTTCGGCTCCTGAGTTCGATGGGCAAACGTACGCAAGAAAAGGGCGACCCGCCTTGGCGGGCCGCCGGGTAATTCATCGCAGGCCGGTGCCGTAGAGCTGGCGCTCTCTCCGGACCTCCTCCGCGCCATAAGGCTGGGCGGATGGATCATAATTTTTCCACCCTGCCTTCTGCCAGGCTGCGCTCCGGTCGCGCAGGTTGACGGCGGACTGATTCAAGATCGCTTCGTATCGCGTCCGATCCGCATCCGGCACACGAGCTGAAACCAGCGTACCGCCGCGCCTCACACCTTCGGCGTAGAGTGGTGCTTCCTCATCGGATACGCCGGCCTGCGTCAGCGCCCCAACGACCCCGCCTGTGGCGCCGCCGGCAACGGCACCGAGCGCGGTCGATGCGAGCCATCCGGCCGCCACGACCGGACCCAGGCCGGGGATAGCCAACAAACCAAGGCCCGCGAGCAAGCCGGCAGCGCCACCAAGACCTGCGCCGACGCCCGCTCCCGTGGCTGCGCCTTCCGCCCGATCGTCCACCCCATCGCGATCGCGATCGACCTTCTTGTCGGTGCTGTACCAGTTGTCGGAATTGTTCGCGACGATGCTCAGATCCGAATGCGGCACGCCCGCGGCCTCCAGGCTCGTCACCGCGCGCTGCGCATCGGAGTAGTTATCGTAGAGACGTGAAATCGTAACGGTCATGCTGAATCCCTCTTAATTTTCGCTGGTGGTCGCCAGGTTACTTGGCCGCGTTCACGTTGCCCTGGAAATCCAGACTGACATTGGTCGAGGCACCGCCTTTGCTGGCCTTTCCGCGCCAAACGCCGTTGTCGTCCTTCTTCAGGGATGTGACGTTGCTGTAGCCCGCGTCCTCGATCTTCGATTTGGCCTGGCCCTCGGTGAAGCTGTTGGCGCCTTCAACCGGCTTGCTGGAATTGTTCTGGCCGGAACTGTTGACCGCATTGTTGTTGGGCCGATCGGTCGCCGGCGGATTTTGCGCAAACGACGGACCCGCCAGAAGCGAAGCAGCCGTCAGCAGCAAAAGAAATGTCTTTTTCATATCGTCCTCCTGTCGTGGCAAGGCCCAACATACGCTGAACTGAGAAGTTCCAAGTTTTCCCGGTCCGCAGGGCTTGCAAAGCATCTACAAGAAAGCGGGAGCGAGCTCCGGGGCGCGTACTTGAACCTATTAGAAGGAGAGCCCGGACGTGGTCCAACTCGGGCCTGGGGCGACGTGCGCCAACGCGCCCCTGTCAGAAGTAATAGCGAACCTCGCAAGAAGCGCAGCGCGGGTAGTACATTTGCTGAGGCTGATGCGGCAGGCGCGGTATCCCAAAGCGCAACGTGTGATCCGTCCTTAGCTGTGTTCAGGCGTGCACCGTGTCTTTTTGATTCGGAACACCGCATCGCCTTCGAAGTTGGAAGATTCGTGGGTTAAGTAAGCTACCCGCCGTCGGCGGAGGTCCGCAACGCGTTGAAGCGCCGCGGGCCCCAAATTCAATCTCTCTTGCCGAATAGGCCGTCGACAACTTGTCTTGCGGTGTCGCTGATGACACGGCCAGCGCCTCTGTCTCCTTTAGCCATCGCAGGCATAAAGGAGCGGGCCTCCTTGAACGTGACGTGCGGCGGCAGCGGAGCCACCTCAGGATCTGTCTTCACTTCCAGGATGACAGGGCGATCGCTCGAAAGTGCCTCCTGCCATGCGGATGCCAGGCGACCCGGAGAATCAACGAAGATCCCCCTGAGCCCGAGCAGTTCGCCAAATTTGGCATAGGCAAAGTCGGGGATATCCTGCGAAGCCTCGAATCTTGGGTTTCCCTCCATGACCCGCTGCTCCCAAGTGACTTCGTTGAGGTCCTGATTGTTGAATACACATACGATCCATCGCGGATCCGCCCAACGCTTCCAGTACTTCTGGACCGTGATGAGTTCGGTCATGTTGTTCATTTGCATTGCGCCATCGCCCACAAGTGCGATGACCGGCCGGTCCGGATGGGCGAACTTGGCCCCGATGGCATAGGGGACTGCTGCGCCCATCGACGCCAAGCCTCCCGAAAGCGATGCAGCCTGGCCCTGCTGCACCCGGAAATCGCGGGCATACCAGTTGGCGCAGGATCCGCTGTCACTGGTCACGATGGCGTTAGCAGGTAGCAAGGGTGACATTTCCCAAACGACGCGCTGCGGATTGACGGGATTGGCTTCCGCCTTAGCCCGACCTTCCAGCTTCTTCCACCACCCAGTTATGTTGGTCTCGATCGTCTTCGCCCATTCCCGGTCCTCCTTGCGCTGGATTAGGGGCAGGAGCGCCTTAAGCGTTGCGGCGGCATCGCCGTGAAGGCCGACGTCGACCGGATACCGCAGCGACAGCATCGAGGCTTTGATGTCGATCTGGACGGCGCGTGCGGCCCCGTCTTTGGGTAAGAACTCCGACCAGGGAAAGCCCGTGCCGACCATCAGGAGCGTATCGCAGCCTTGCATAAGATCCCAGCTTGGCTCGGTCCCGAGTAGGCCTATCGCGCCGGTAGCGAACGGCAGGTCGTCCGGCAACACATCCTTGCCCAGCAATGCCTTCGCAATGCCGGCGCCGAGCAAGGTCGCCATTTCGATGAGTTGAGGAGCGGTGCCACGAGCGCCCGCGCCGACCAGAATGGCTACCTTCTTGCCGGCATTCAGGACCTCGGCCGCCTTGGATAGGTCCGCATCCTCTGGAATGATCTTGGGTTTGGAATAGCCCACTCCAGACCGCGTAAACCCGTGCGCTACCGCGGGCTCTTCGTATTCCTCGTCCTGAATATCTTTCGGCAAGATAATGACGGAAGGTATGTTGTCGGCTTTAGCGACCCTGATGCTGCGGTCAAGGAGGTGCCGCACCTGGGCAGGGGATGACGCTTCCTGTACGAAGCCAGCGACGTCCGCAAACATCCGGTCTAAGTTAAGTTCCTGCTGGTAACTGGCACCTCGAACGGTTGCCTCAGCTTGCCCGCAGATAGCAAGAACGGGAGCATGGTCCAGTTTACCATCGTACAATCCCGTGATGAGGTGAGTTGCTCCCGGGCCGCCGGTCGACAAGCACACCCCTAATTCACCGGTGAACTTGGCGTGTGCGACCGCCATGAAGGCGGCCATCTCCTCGTGCCGCACCTGGATGAATTCAATGCTGTCGGCGCGCTGCAGGGCGCCGATCACACCGTTGATGCCGTCGTCCGGATAGCCATAGATGCGGCGCACGCCCCAAGCGTGGAGCCGTTCGACCACAAAATCGCCGACCTTCATGCTCAAGCCTCCGAAGCAGCAGGGAGCGAGGCGCTTTTCTCGATGAGGCCTTGTTGCTTGAGATCACCCCAGAAATCCGAAGGGATCTTGGCCTGGAGCGAATTCCAGTCCTCCTGGATCTGTTGAGCGCTCCGTGCCCCCACGACCAGAGCGACCGCGACGTCGGCCGCCGCCGAAAACTGAAGTGCGGCAGTTCGGAGGTCCACGCCATACCGAGAGGCGATCGTCCTGAGCTTCTCCCGCTTCTCGATGACAGCAGCGGGAATCTTGAAGTTCTCTTTTCCGTAATTGTAACGTGGACTTCCTGAGATGAAGCCGGCGTTGAGAGAGGAGCCGATGACGAGCGAAACGTTCTTTTTTCGCACGACCGGGAAAAGTTCGTTCACCGCACTTGCGTGATCGATCAACGAGTATTGGCGGGCGCAAAGGCAGACGTCAGGATCCGCATCTTCCATGACTTTGAGGATGGGAAGCGGTGTATTCACGCCGATGCCCCAAGCGCGGATGATGCCCTCGTCACGCATTTTGGAGAGCGCCGGAAACGCGCCTTTACGGGCGATTTCGTACTGTTCTTCCCAGCCGTTCGGAAAGAACGCGAAATCGGGTGAGATGTCGTGCACGAAAGCGACGTCCAGGCTGTCGACGCCGAGGCGCTGCAGGCTGTCTTCGATCGAGCGGCGCACACCGTCCGCCGTATAGTCAAAAATGATGTCATTGGGCGAATCTGACAGCGGATAAATATCCGCATGTTTGTTGTTCTTTGACGCCTTGAAAAGCTTCCCGACCTTCGACGAGAGCATATAATCGTCGCGCTTCTGGTTATGCAGAAAATGACCGAAGCGACGCTCGCAGAGTCCGAGCCCATACCAAGGCGCTACATCGAAATATCGAACGCCCATCGCCCATGCGCCTTCAAGGGTTGCCTCGGCTTCTTTATCGGTATGCTTGTTGAACTCGTTGCCGAGGGAAACGCCACCGAGGCCGAAACGGAATTCCGGTTTGAAGATCTGTCGCGCGCGGTCATTCATAGAGAATCCTCAACATTTGTCGGGAATTGAACGACGGGCGCGAGAGCCGGTTCCTAGATGTAAATTCACAGGAGCTTGGGTTTTCGGCGCTGAAGGGACGGACAGTGACCGTTACGGAACCGGTCATTTCCCGGAGACTTTCCTCTTCGAGACGGCCATAGCGTTCCGCGAGTGGCGAGGAACCGTACGATGGACAAGTCGCTGATCGGCGATAAGGGCGAGCGGAATATCCATACAGACGACGGTTTCGTCCGCGTCCGCGGAGCCCGCGAGCACAATCTGAAGGACGTTTCGCTCGAGATACCCCGAAATGCGCTCGTGGTGTTCACGGGCGTGTCCGGATCCGGGAAGTCGTCGCTCGCCTTCGGGACCTTGTACGCAGAGGCCCAGCGGCGTTACTTGGAATCGGTCTCACCGTACGCCCGCCGCCTTTTCCACCAAATGGCAGTGCCCGAAGTGGACTCGATCGAGGGGCTTCCCCCCGCAGTCGCTTTGCAGCAACAGCGAGGCTCGCCGACGACAAGGTCATCAGTCGGCAGCGTGACGACCCTGTCCAATCTGCTGCGGATGTTGTACTCGCGCGCCGGCGACTATCCGCAGCATCAACCGTTGCTATATGCGGAGTCGTTCTCGCCCAACACGCCCGAGGGCGCTTGTCCCAACTGTCATGGCATCGGACGCGTCCATGCGGTCGATGAACGTTCGCTCGTTCCCGACGACACGTTGACCATTCGCGAGCGGGCCATAGCCGCGTGGCCAAGCGCGTGGCAAGGCCAGAACCTACGCGATGTTCTCGTTACCCTCGGCTACGACGTAGACAGGCCGTGGCGCGAATTGCCGAAGAAAGATCGGGACTGGATTCTGTTTACTGACGAGCAGCCGACCGTGCCGGTCTACGCCGGCTATACGCCTGCCGAGACGAGGCGGGCGCTGAAGCGGAAGGAGGAGCCGAGCTATCAAGGTACTTTTACCGGCGCGCGCAAATACGTGCTGCAGACGTTCGCCACGACGCAGAGCGCTATGATGAAACGCCGGGTGGCGCAATTTCTGTCGAGCTCAAATTGCCCAGTCTGCAAGGGGAAGCGGCTTAAACCCGAACCGCTGTCCGTCACCTTCGCCGGAATGGACATTGCCGAGGTTTCGCGACTGCCGTTGAACCAGCTCCGCTTGTTGCTCGGCGGGCATCTCGACAAGAAAAGGAATCAATTCGTCGGCCATCCTGAGAAGGCTCTCGTGGTGCAACGGATAACGGAGGACATGTCGGCACGCCTTGAAGTGCTACTTGATCTCGGTCTTGGCTATTTGACGCCCGAACGCAGCACGCCGACGCTGTCGCCAGGCGAGCTTCAGCGGCTTCGATTGGCGACGCAGGTCCGCTCTAATCTGTTCGGAGTGGTCTATGTCCTGGATGAGCCCTCGGCGGGACTGCATCCGGCGGACACGGAAGCCTTGTTGCGCGCTCTCGACCGCCTGAAGTCGGCCGGCAACTCGCTGTTTGTCGTCGAACACGAGCTCGACGTGGTGCGGCACGCCGATTGGATCGTCGACGTCGGCCCCGACGCAGGCGCGCAGGGAGGGCGTATTATGTACAGCGGTCCCCTGGCAGGACTGAAAGACGTGGAAGCGTCTCGGACGCGACCTTACCTCTGTGGCCAGCACGAGAGCGTGGCAAGGGCTCCACGAAACCCCCGCGGATGGCTCAAGCTTCGCGGTGTCACGCGCAACAATCTCAATCGGCTAGACACGGAAATTCCGCTCGGCGTGTTTACGAGCGTCACGGGGATTTCGGGATCCGGCAAGTCGAGCCTCATTAGTCAGTTTCTTGTCGATGCCGTGGGCGACGAACTGGGCCATCGCAAAGAGGCGGGCGACGAGGACGACAAGCTAGAGGCTTCGGTCGAAACCTTAGGTGGCGAGATTGCGGAAGGCCTCGATGACATCAAGCGATTGGTAGTAGTGGACCAGAAGCCGATCGGCCGCACGCCGAGATCGAACCTCGCGACTTACACCGGCCTGCTGGATCATGTTCGCAAGATATTCGCTTCAACCAAACAGGCGCGTGCAAGGCGCTATGACGCGGGAAGGTTCTCCTTCAATGTAGCGAAAGGCCGTTGCGAGACGTGCCAAGGGGAAGGCTTCGTCTGTGTCGAGCTTCTCTTCCTGCCGAGCGTTTACGCTCCCTGTCCGACTTGCAAAGGCGCGCGGTACAACGCCAAAACGTTGGAGGTCAAGATCCGGAACAAATCAATCGCTGACGTGCTGGCGTTGACTGTAGACGAAGCGTTCGAGTTCTTCAGTAGTGAGGATTTTCTACGTCGTTGTCTGGGCGTGCTTCGCGACGTCGGGCTCGGGTATGTCCGGCTCGGCCAGTCGGCGACCGAACTGTCAGGAGGTGAGGCGCAGCGGGTCAAGCTCGCCACCGAGCTGCAACGGGCGCAACGTGGTCAGACACTCTACGTTTTGGATGAACCGACGACTGGACTTCATCCGTCGGACGTCACCAAATTGATGAGGCAACTGCACGGCCTCGTTGAGGCCGGCAATACGGTCATCGTGGTCGAGCACGACATGACGGTGGCTGCCGCCAGCGACTGGATCATCGATATCGGGCCCGGTGCCGGCGACGAAGGCGGTCGGATAGTAGCCTCAGGCACGCCGTCGCAGGTCGCGAAGAAATCACGGAGCCGGACAGCGAATTATCTCGCAGCCGTCCTCTAAGATCCTGAATCTGCCGCCTTCAACGCCGCCAGGCGCATGTGTAGAAAGGCCAGAACCATGATGGGCGTCAGTTGCGCGTACTGCTTCTTGAATTTTTGAGCTATTTTCGCTTCGATCATATCGACGAATTCGCCGGACATGTAGGCAGTCAAGACCTCTGTGTACGTAGCTCTTGCGGCAGATGGCAGGCGTGTTGCCGAGTTGCTTCGCCACTGTCTCGATCGCGGCGACAACATTGCGCTTCGGCTCTGGCTAGCTAGCGATCATGGCCCGCCGGTTCACGCTGGCGGGCCCACACCTGGTGAGCCCATTAAGGGCGATGCTTCGGAGTCAAATCGTGAGCGGGGTTGGCCGATCGACTCTTACCAAATCACAGCGCAACGCATTGGAGGCGGCGGCACGTGGGGAAGTTGTGCACGACGCCGCTAGTTCACTTTCGTATCGAACGGGCGCAGCTCTAGGTCTCTGTGGTTCTTATGGCGCACGAGATTGATTGCACCCGGCCGCAAGATTGACGGCACAAGCGTCCTGATGGAGCCAACGGAATTGGGAAGAATCGAGCTTTCGCCAATGTGTGCACCGCCGAAAACCGCCTCCGGGCGGGATAACCCAATCCGGCGCGCGCCCGGTACATGAGTCGTGCGTTGAACGCGGTTATTCGATCTGATCGGTGAAACGGCGCCAAAATAAAGAAGCCCTCAATTGGCAGCCTCTTCGTATGCGCCGGTTCAGCGGGCGGGCTTCTCATTGGCCTTAAAATTGAACGCCGCCAGGCTCAAAATACATTGTCCTGGCGGCGCTTATTCCGCTGGTCTCAAATCCCAGTCCGCCAGTTTAGCGGGCCGAATATGAAGGGCGCCTGAACCAACTCACGTATCGCTGGGGAACAGTGGCATTTCGCGCCCCCGCGCTCATTGGCGATCCTGGAGAGCCGTCAGGATGAGATATCGCCACGAATGCGCGGCCTGATTGCTGGCTTGTACGAAGACTGGATATCTCTCGATGAACGGGTCGAGAGCCTTTCCGGCGAGATTGACCAGATCGGTGAGAAGGAAACTGACTGCCGTCGCCTCATGAGCATTCCGGGCGTCGGCCCTCTGATCTCGACCGCCGTGGTCGCCGCCATTGGTACCGGCGAGACTTCGGCGCATGGCTGGTCTTGTGCCAAAGGTGCCGCAGCTTGGTGTGCCCGGATCGCAAAAGCAATTCGCGCCGTGATGTCCGGCCGGCCGCTTGCCTCAATACTTCTTCACTGCGGCACCGAACGCCAGCCACAGCCCCATCGATGCGAGCCCGAAGCCGCCCAGCAGCAAGAAGGTCGGGCCGTAGCCGATCCACTGCGCGATCCAGCCGCCAAGCGCGGGGCTCAGGCTTGCGCCGACGCCCTGCACGGTGATGACGGCGCCCTGGCCGAGATTGATGCGGCCGGTGCCGTCAAGCGAGCGCGCCACCATGCCAGGCACGGCGACGGTCTGCAGCCCGGTGCCGATGCCGTCCAGCACCTGCGTCGGAATCACCCCCCACCATCCCGTTACGAAGAAGGCGAGCACGCCGCGGATCGGCAGAAACATGAAGGAGATGAGGATCACCGGCCAGTAGTTGCGCTTTCCCGCGACCTGCATGGCGATCAGCGAGGTCACCACCATAACGCCCTGGGCGATCACCACGGTGGTCGCAACAAAGCTCGGTCCGTTGGCCTGGCCTTCGGCGACCGCTGCAAGTCCATAGAGCGGCACGATCGCTGCATTGCCGAGATGGAAGATGGCAAGCGCAAACGCCAGCACCAGTAGCGGCTTGTGCTTGAGCAGGACGGACATGCCATCCGGCGGGTTCTTGCTCTCGTCTTCCTTGCTGCCGCGGGCCTGGCGATCGTCGATGGAGTTGTCCGGGATCATCAGCACGCAGGCTATCGCGATGGCGCCGAATACCGCCGCAAGCACGAACACGGCGACGTAGCCGAACTTGTAGCCGAGATAGCCCGACAGCGCCGCGCCCACCATGTTGCCGGCGTGGTTGAAGGCCTGGTTGCGGCCGTTCAACGCATTGAAGCCCTTTTGCCTGGCGATGCCGAGCGTGATGCCTGTGACCGCCGGCACGATCGCAGCGCTCGCGAGCGATTGCGCTACTTGCGACAACGTGACCGCCCAGAAATGTTGCGAGATCAGGATGATCGCGGACGCAAGCACCACGCAGATGCCGGGAATGACGACCCACAGGCGCTTGTTGCGGCTCGAATCGATGAAGCCGCCGATCGGCGTTGTGACCAGCATGCCGGCGACATTGCCGATCGTCAGCGCGGTACCGATCAGTCCGGTCGCCCAGCCGCGCTCCTGGAGGAACACGCCGACGAACGGTCCGATGCCCGACTGCATGTCGGCCATGAAGAAGTTGACTGCGTAGAGGGGCCAGAGGCGGGGAGGGGAGCGCGATGCCATCGAGACGCTGAACGACTTCCGACAGAATGTGGTCCCGTACACGCAGGGCTGACAAGACGCGATGACATGGCCAGCCAATTGGCGCGGGGGCGGACCAGAGGATAATATGGGCCAATCGCGGTGGTTCCTCCGCCCCTGCGATGGGATGGTTACGGCGTCATCTCGTGGGTGCCCCTTGCTTCTCCTGGATCATGGCCATGCCTCTCTGGACCCGCGAAACCTGCGGCGCCCGATTTCAGACAGCGGAAATCCACCTGCCTCGCGCCTGAACTGCGAGGACGAGGGGCAATATGTGAATTGGAAGGGGCAGAGCCGGAGATCGGCCGCTGGGGTAAACGCCAGCGACGTACGCGTCAGAGCGTCGATACCGGCCCGCGTCCGCAGCACAGTTGGTAGCAGCGCCGCTGTGACATGGCGGAGGTCGGCCGTTCAAAACCCGTCGGGACGCACCACCCAATTCGCACTTTTAGCTCAGGGGTAAGCTTTGGGCTACGACGCGTTTCATTGGGGCGGAAGCTTGTCGCGCGCAAAGCGGACATTGGTGCCGATGCCGAGGTCGGTTAAGGGCCCCCATGAGCAAAGGTGGCATGTTCCCAAATCTTCTTTTCTAGGGAACATATGCAGGCTCATTCGGGCAAAGCAGCTACTTGCAAGGCGGCCAGCCCAGCTCGACGCTTTTTCGAACAGCCAATCGCATTGACCGTTCTGTGCAACGATCGACATTGCCCCGTGGAATCCATCTTGCGGCGCAACTACGGAACAACGTTACATCTGTGAGATTCGCGGAACGAAAGGCATCGTCAGTCTTTCTCTGACTTTGGGAGACGCCCATGACATCTCAGGCCGTAGATGGTGCGTGCGCGTTCGCGTGGCGGAACTACTTGCTGCTCCACAGTGGCATCAGCGAGAACGACGACAGGTGTTCCGCCCTCTATCGCTACGTCGCTCATCTTCGTAATACCGGCGAAGATGATTTCGATCTCTTGCAAATAGCGGCAGTCGCCTATTTGAGAAAACTCGACGAATTGCATGACGACCGATGTGCGAGACTCGCGGCAGATCAAGTTTTGGCCGAGTTTTCAGCATCACGCAATGCACAATCTGACACGTAGCTTTAGGCCATAACACTAGAGCGAAGGAGCGAACCAGCATTTTGACGAGATCCAAGACGTCAAAGTCACCAAGGATATGCTCGATCTCGCAAAGCACATTGTCAACCAGAAGTCCGGCACGTTCGATCCCGAGAAATTCGAGGACCACTACGAAACGGCTCTGATCGAGCTCATCAATCAGAAGCGCGCCGGCAAGCCGATCACTCCGAAGGAGCGTCCGCGCGGCGAAAACGTCGTCGATCTGATGGACGCGGCGGAAAAGCGTTGGGGGCGCCGCAGCCGTAGCCAAGGTTCCAAAAAAGTCGGCCAAGAAGGCCAAAGAGACCTCGGCCGTTCAGAAGGAGATGTTGATGCCGATCGCCGGCAAGAAGTCGGCGAAGGAGGCGGCCGCCAAGAAGCCGGGGGCCGGGACGCGGCGGAAGTCCGCGTAGGAACGAGCCGTCGGGAGATCGGTTGCTCCGACGCTATCGTAGGAGGACCGCATGGATATGAAAGAAACCTCGGCAATGACGGAAGCCTCCGGGCTGACGAATGATGACGGCGGCATAGAGCAGGCTTCCTTAGCGAGGTCGAGCCGCCAGGCGGATGCGAGCCGTCGCCCGTCGCATTCGCATGATGCCGCGATGCGCTGGGCCGAACAGTTGCGCGAGATGACTTTGAAGGCGCCGCTGCAATCCCTGTTTGTGGCGTTCCTGCTTGGGATCTGGGTGGCGAGTCGGCGCTAGGTCGATGGTGTTGGGCGGGGTCAGCCTTGGGCGCCGATCGGGGGGCAAACCATGCGCCGAATAACAGGTCGTTCGCCACTTCAAGGGCGATCTCGCCGGCGGAGGCTTGATCAAGCGGTTTAAGTTGCTTCTCGAGCAGCTTCCTTCGAACAAGCAGAACGCGGACGAGATCATGCACATGGCTCGGTTCGATCCGAACGTGGCAGCTCCTGCTGGAGCGGGCTGTAAAGAACCCGAACGTGCCGCAGTACAACATTGACTTGCGTCGTCTTATCGCGGCCGCCAACGCATCCCGTGAAAACTAAGGGGCTTAGGATGCCGTGGATTGCAGCTTACGACCTCAGCGAATAGCAGCGGACGCTGGTGCGCCTAATCGTCAACGACGGGAAGAAGCTTGAAGAAGCGGCCGACCTCGCCGGATATCACCCCAAGTATCGGGTTATAAGACAATGCGACTGCCAGCGGCCGCGGCTGCGATCTCGGAATCGATACAGCTTGACCTTGCAGTCGTAGGTGCCCCGCTTGCTTATCGAGTTGCGAAGTCGCTCCTCCAAGACACAAGCATTAGCGCCCGTGTCCGAGCCGATCTGTCGATCAAAGTTCTAGATCGGGCAGGGCACATTGCTCCTACTCGCAAGGACCCGTCGTCCCAGCAGAAAGCCCTCTCTGAGATGTCGCGGATGAGCTCGCGGCTTTCATCGAGCGCAATCAACCGAATTCGACAAAGTGGAGGGTGAGCTCGCGTCGCGAGCGAAGGACATTTCGTATTTAGGGTGATTGCGCGGCGTGCTCGAGACTCGGCGGTGTGAGCGCTAGCCGCTTGACGCCAACTGTCTACAGTTGCGCCTCCAAGGCCGCCTTATCGATAACCGATCGAACGCGCATTATCTTGTTGCTATCGAATTCATAGAAAACGTTCTCGTGAAAGGAAACTCGCCTGCCGTTTACCGGCAAGCCGAGAAAGACGCCTGCTGGAGAGCAATCGAACCGTAGCCGGCTTCCTAGGTGGGGATACTCACTAATCATCATTTCCACGTTGAAGCGAAGGTCGGGAATTGCCGCGTAATCCTGTTCGAGCATTTTTCGATAACCCGCCAGGCCGAGGGGATTGCTATTGTGGGTGATGTCGTCGGCGACGAACGTGCCCAAGCGCGACCAAGCTTGCTCATTCAGGCAGTCGATATAGTCGCGATAAATCTGCTTTAGGTCCATCACTGAATAACCTTTGGCATCACCACAACGATGTCGCCAGTCATCCTAAGAGGTAGACTCGCCTAACTACCCCTTTGGAAGCGGCAATTTGGAGAGGCGTCGCTTGCGGAGCCGCCTGGCCTGACATCTCTGCCTGTTCGAGCTCGTCGGCCTGCGCATGGTATTGCTCGGCAAGGGACCGTAAGGTACGGGATGCCGACATGTCGCTGACGGTGTTGGAGAGCCGCTCCGCCCGAAAAGCTTGCTCCCTCAATCTGTCTGATTGTTTGCTTAAGAATGAGTTCCTACCCAATGAACGCAGAACGCTTCGTGAGCGATTTTCGTTCCTGTCCATAGGCTAACTTTCTGGGCACTTCTCATCCAGCGCACAAATGTTAAGGATCGGGCTCCGCCGTTCTGGGCAGAACAGCGCTTCAGCGAGGACGCAGGGAGAAAGGGAGGCATGCCAAGCTATCGGGTTTATGAGGTCGATGCGGAGGGGCACAAGTGTTGGATGGCGCAGAAGCCCGCGACCGTTGACATCGAGCTCGACGAGTTTTGTGATGGTGCCACATTATAGGTGTTTTACCCGACGCGTCTGTCGGCAGAGCCTAGCTTCGCCGTGTAAGTCAGACCAGCAACATCAAACGGCCGTCTGCGGTCGTGTCTCGATCGCCTCAAGCGCGGCGGTGATCGAGCAGACAAGCCCCTCCGGCGCGAAGTCGAGCCGGATTTTCCCGTTCACGTCGCGGCTTGCATGTTCGATCAGGCGGCTGCCGAACCCGCGGCGAGTCGGCGGAGAAACCTGCGGGCCGCCGCTTTCGCGCCAGCTCAGATTGAGCATCTCCTCCTGCACACGCCAGCGAAGCTCGACCCGGCCCGAGGGCCGTGAGAGCGTTCCGTATTTTACGGCGTTGGTGGCAAGCTCGTGCAGCGCCAGCGAGAGTGCCAGAGCCTGGCCGGGGGAAACATCCAGGGAAGGCCCCTCGGTAAGGATCTGATCCGTGGCGAAGGGCGCGACCGCCCCCGCAGCGAGATCGGCGATATCGGCGCCCTTCCAACTGCGGGCAGTGAGCAGATCGTGTGCTCCGGCGAGGGCAACGATGCGTGCGTCGATCGTCCTGCGGGCCGCCTGCACATTCGTCGCGTCCCGAAGCGTCTGATTGACGATCGATTGCACGGTGGCAAGGCTGTTTTTGACGCGGTGATTCAGCTCGTTGGTGAGCAGGCGCTGCAACTCCTCGGACTGCTTCAATTCAGTCAGATCGCGGCTCGCGCCGGCGATGGCGACGGGTTGGCGCTCGGCGCCGCGCCCTTCGAACTCCACGAGGCCCCAGGCACTCAGCCAGCGCCAGCTCCCGTCAGTCTGCTTCACCCGGTACTCAACCTCATAGCGTCCGTCGCTTTCGGGATCGATCGCTCTGGCGACGCGGGCCCACATCAGATCCATGTCGTCCGGATGGAACTTGGCTTCAACGCCGGCCGTGTCGTGGAGGAAGCGCGCCTCAGTCAGACCATAGAGCCGCTGGGCGTTCTCATCGTAGACACAGACGTTGTCTGCCATGCTGTAGCGCCACGTGCCCATCTTCGAAGCGACCATGGCGAGATCGAAGGTACGCTGCTGACGCTCTAGTGCCAGCCGCATGTCGTGCTCATGCGTGACGTCCAGGAAGCAATTGATCCCTCCGACGACTTGGCCGCCAGCGTCGCGCATGGGCGCAACATTGACGCGCGCCACCCATCGCCGTCCGTCGGGATTTCGCACCACGGCCTCGGCGCCTTCGAAGCTCTCCCCCGCTAGCACGGCCCGCGCCATCGGCGTTTCGTGGGGCGGAATGAAATCGCCTTGCAGGGTCTCGAGCCAGAACGAGCCACAGAACTTCTGCTCGGGATCGAGCAGCTTCGGAGCGCGTCCCCAAAGCTGGATCGCCCGCTCATTGACCCTCACGATCCGTCCCTCAATATCGCAGGCATAAACGCCGATCGGGAGCGCGTCGAGGATGGTCTGGTCGAGTGATAGGAAAGACGCAAAGAGAGCGGGTGCCCGGGCAGGCAGGCTGAAGTTCAGAAGCGACATCGCTCTAGGCTATCAGAAAGTGCAGCGGCAACCAATGCAGCCGCCTGAAGCTTATTTCCGGAGCGATAGGAACCTGTCTGAGCCGGCCGCGTTTCTTCCGGTTTAATCGGACGAGTTCGAGGCGAGGTCCGTCAGTTTCGCAAAGCTTCCAGAGGCGTTGTTCAGCGAACGTCAGGCTTGCCCTCCGAGCGGCATGGAGGAGGCGGGGGCCCCGAAAGGGCTTGGAGTCTGCTCAATCACAGCTGGTCCCGGTAGTGAGCTTTACCGTGCTGCAAGAAGTCGGGTCAAGGGCAGGGGGCGGTCTCTGAGTCGGACCACTTCTGCACGAGCTCTTGCTCCAGACATGTCTCTGGAGTGTGCTATCAAGCCGATGCACCAGAGAGCTTACGCCGAACTGAACAAACAAACGTAGCAGCGCGATTCGCGAAGTCGGACAGACCAGCATTGGACCTAGATCTCATCGAGCAGTCCGCGGACCTTCGCCGCTAGGTCTTCGATATTGAATGGCTTGGAAATCAAGTGTCTGCCGGCATCGAGCATGCCATTGTGGACGATGGCGTTGCGCGTATAGCCGGTCGTGAACAGCACCTTCAACCCGGGCAATCGCTCTAAGGCCCGGCTCGCCAATTCGGCGCCTGTCGTGTCGGGCATGACCACGTCCGTAAAGAGCAGATCCGGGACGAGTCCGTCGTCGATCTTTCTGATCGCCTCTTTAGCACCTGCCGCCTCGACGACGGTATAGCCCAGGTCACGCAGGCTTTCCGACGAGATATTGCGAACCCGGTCATCATCTTCCACGACGAGGATGGTCTCTTTGTGCAGGCTCGCGCCGATGTTCGCCTTCGGCTCGGGCGCACCCGATGTCTCCTCGACGCCGAAAAAGCGCGGAAGATAGACTTTGACCGTCGTTCCTACTCCCACTTCGGAATATAACTTTACGTGACCGCCCGACTGCCGCACGAAGCCGTAGACTTGGCTGAGACCTAGGCCGGTGCCCTTGCCCACCGCCTTCGTCGTGAAGAATGGGTCAAATGCTTTACCAAGCACGTTTTCAGGCATTCCAACGCCATTGTCAGTGACGGCAAGCAGGACATATTGACCGGGCGTCAGCGCGTACTCACGCGCATACTTCTGGTCTATAGACGAATTGCTTGTTTCGATCGTCAGCTTGCCGCCCCTCGGCATGGCGTCACGCGCATTCACTGCGAGATTTAGCACGACACTTTCCAGCTGAGCGGGGTCAGCTTTGACTCGCCAAACTCCGGCCGCCAGAACCATCTCGAGACGGACGAGTTCTCCCAGCGATCGGTCGAGCAGCTCGCTCATCCCGCCAACCATCTTGTTGAGGTCCATGACCTCGGGCGCAAGCGGCTGTTGGCGTGAAAACGCCAGTAGGCGCTGAGTTAGTGTGGCTGCCCGATTTGCACCATCTATGGCTCCCTCGATGAAGCGGTCCACGTCGATTTCTCCCTTGCCCAGTCGTCGTTTGGCAAGATTCAGACTGCCGATGATCACGGCCAGCATGTTGTTGAAGTCGTGAGCAATCCCGCCCGTCAATTGACCGACAGCTTCCATCTTCTGAGACTGTCGGAGCTGCTCCTCGGCCTTCATACGTTCCGATATCTCCTCGGCTACGCGTCGCTCCAAATCGGCATTGAGGGACTCCAGTCGCATCAGAAGACGCGCGTTGTCGATCGCAGTGGCGGCGTGGCCGGCGATGCCCAGAAGTGTGGTTTCGTGCTCGATTTGAAACTTCCTTGGCTCAGCGTGACCGAAGAAAAGTCCGCCAAGTACTTTGCCCGAACGTGAAATTACGGGTACCGCCAGATATGACCTGACGGGAAGGTGACCTTCCGGCATTCCTTTTCGCGGAGCATTTTTGCCATAGCGCGGATCTTTCAGGATGTCGTCTGATCGCACCACGCCCGTACCCAAGAACGTCGGCTCGAAGACCGCCGTATTGCGTGGCATAGGGAAGTTTTCGAATGCCGATCGTGGTACGCCAGACAACGAATAAAGCATATAGCTTCCACCGTCCGGTGTAAGGACGTTGTAGAAGAAGGCGCCGAATTGAGCCCCCGAGAGCTCGACGCCGGCATCGGTTACGGTCTGAACTATCTTCTCGAGATCTCGTTCGCGGGCCACGGAAGCCCCGGTGTCGTTCAGTATGCGCAGATGGCGCTCGGATTTCTTCTGCGCACTGATGTCCAGAACGGTGCCGATGAAGCGGACGGCCTTTCCTCCCGAAAAGATCGCCTCGCCGGTCGCCGCGATCCAGCGCTCGGTTCCATCCTCGACACCTATGGTTCGGTATTCGATGTTATAAGGCTTGGGAGACGTCGGCTCGAGTGCTTCAGAGACCGCTTCGTGCGCACGTTGCCTGTCGTCCGGATGCAAGCCCTTCAGGAACGCGCCTTCGTAACTTATTTCCGCCTGAGGCGACAAGCCGAACAATTCTTTGCAACGATCGTCCCTTCGCAGAACGTCATTGACCGGATCATAGTCCCAAGTGCCTATGCCGGCAGCCTTGTTGGCGAGGCCGAGTCGCTCTGCCGCTTCCCGGGCTGCCTGCTCCGACCGTACACGTTCGATGTGCGCCCACGAGCGTTCGGTCACCTCTGTAAGCAATGCGAGTTCGCGCTTGCTCCACCGGTGCGCTTGCCGATGATGGATCGCCATCAAAGCTGTTAGCCGTCCTTCCTTCACGAAGGGCATGCAAATGGTAGCGCCGATTCCAATGTTCTGGAACGTAGCCGCTTCTTCGGGCGCAATCTCTTTCAAATTGTCATTGATGACCAGGGGGCGGCCCGCTCCGAGCTCGGTTACGGCCTTTTGACCGAAATCGGCCAGGCTATAGTGCCCAAGAATGTGCATTGCCCCTGGTGCCGCCCAATCTCCCCGAATGGTAAAGCCGTCCTCGTCCGGATCCATATCGGCGTAGGCACAGCTCGATACCATCAGATGTTCGCCAAGCATCCTAGTCGTCACAGCTAAAACGCCGTCTGCGTCTCTGGTTTTGGCGGTTTCCCTGTTGAGGGCATCTAGAAACGTCAGGCGAGCCTCGTTTCCCCTGACAGCGACCTCGGCCCGACGACGTTCCACAGCTGTGCGGGTTCGCTCGGCAACGTCGCGCACCAGTTCGAGTTCTTCTGCGGTCCACTCCCGTGGCTCCGCGTTGTTCAAGTACAGGAGTGCCACAACACCGTCGGACTCGGAGATTGGCATGTTGACCAGGGCGCGAGCCGATATTGCTTCAAGAGCATCGGCACGCTCGCCGATACGAGGGTCCTTCTCCGCATCCGCACAGATGACCGTCTCACCGCGCTTCAGATCCTCGATGTAGCTACCGTAGTCGCGGAAGCGAAGAACGCCCGCCAGGCTCGATATGCCCGGCGCATTCCAGTCACGGCTTATGGTGATCGTTTCGGCCGATGTATCGACCGTACCGTAGCCGGCCCTGCTGACCCCCAGGCTGCTTCCGAGAAGTTCAGCCGCGGCATACGCAAGAGCATCGGGATCGTCGATCCGACGGATGAAATCGCTCAGGGTGTCAAGGACGGACATGCGGTCGACCGATGGCGTAGCCCGTAACGTCATCGATCCCCCTTTGTGTCTTTGAGCATATTGATTTCTTAATATTTCAGGGGCGTGCCCTGAGCCAGGCGATCCGCAGAGGAATTGCATAACGGCGGGCAGCAAGCCTAGGTTCCCGTTCCGGATATGCCTACAAAAAGCAGCTGCTAACCGTGGTTCGGACGGCCGAGGGCGTGAGGCCGAGGGGTTTCCCGAAATCCTGCCAAAGGACCAATTCGCACTGAGCTGGATCATCCGCGGAATGCGTCCTGAGGACTTAGCACCAAGTATCGATGAAGAGTGCCGCGCGACATGAAGCCCATAGCGGCAATCGCGGTAACGGAGGGATGTCCCTGGATGCCGGGCCGGACTTGCCGACCACGTCTGATGCCCCGTGAATCCAACACCTCGTCATCGTTGCCGTGACGACCGCTACCGGCCAATTACGGAAACTGAGTCCGTCAGGGGAGTGGCGCCTACCTGGTGGCCCCGGGGCCGGTCAGGAAGGACATTGTTGCAGGCCCGCCGCTTTCGGCCATTGCCGGGGAGGAGCCGTAAGCTCATCTTATGGCGCCAACGGCCCCGGATCGATTAACCGGGCTCCGCTTGCGAGCAATAGAAACATCGCCTGATAACCGCGATATCTCGCGGCCATTCGCGTTCTTTCACGGCCCTTACCCAGGGCAGTGCCAGACTGGTCGCAAACTCGCCATTCCCAACCACGCCGATTGCGATCGATCAATATAAGGTCCAGCATTGAAGCTAAGCCACCCTGGATGCTGCACCGGTGATTGGACCGTCGAGATTCAAGGAAAATGGGAAAGTCGTCGTCGATAGCGCATCAATAGCGATTTGCTCCTCCGAGAGTCGCTTCATCAAGAACTCGCGCTCAAGATCTGAGAGCCGAGTGCTCAGCAGGCGGCGGTAGCGGTGGACGTTGTTGCGATGGGCGCGAAGCCGCGCTAGTTTTTCGTCCGTTGTCATCTGAGGCTCCGAACTTCACGCCGCGGCCGCACGTTCGGTCGAACGGAGACGGTAGGGCTTTCCGCCGGGTGGCGTCCGGGGGCCACCGTCCAAGGCGCGCAACGCGTCCAAGATTTCGTCGATCGATACCGGCTTCTTGAGGCCGGCAGGTGCGCGCATCGACGGGCAAGAGGCGATCGCGGACGCGTCGGACGCCCATGATGCCAAGATTGCGCGCTTCTCGGCCAGCGTCAGGGCAGGGTGATCCAGAACGTCTTTGGGTGTCTCAAAGACCGTGCCGGGATGAAGCAGCGCGTCGAAGTCGAAAACGTTGTCGTCAGCGGTCGTCGGCCGCATGGTCCTCTCCTTTTCATTGACGAATGGATGGGAGCCGCACGACTTGCAGCGCGGCTCCATGGCGCCTCTACTAGGCGGCGGCTTTGGCTTCCAGCTTCCGCACGCTGCCGGTCGAGGCATCGCCGATCGCAATCCGGCGCGGCTTCATCGCATCCGGAATCTCGCGGACGAGTTCGATGGTCAGCAAGCCGTTGTCGAATGCGGCGCTTTTCACCTGGACATATTCGGCGAGGCTGAATTGGCGCTTGAAGGCGCGGTGCGAGATACCGCGATAGAGGAAATCACGTTCGGTCTTGTCGGATTTGCTGCCTTCAACCGTCACCACGTTCTGCTCGGCGGTGATGACGATATCCTCGGGCGAGAAACCCGCCACCGCCAGCGAGATCTGATAGCGATCCTCCGCCAGCCGTTCGATGTTGTAGGGCGGGTAATTGTCCTCGCTGGCCCGCTGAGCGGTTTCTGCGAGGTCGAAGAGGCGGTCGAAACCAATGGTCGAGCGCCAGAGGGGGGCAAAATCGTAGGTGCGCATAGCCAAATCCTCCTAAGAGCAAGATGTCTACGAGCGGCACCGGACACGGTGCCCGTCTCTTGGCCCGGGCCCATGAGGCGCCCGGACACATCGTCAGATGGCGACAAAAAAATTAGCAAAGCCGGTTTTGGTTTCAAGAGGGGGCTGAAAAAATTTTGCCGCCGATCGCCGCGCCGTTACAGGTCCTCGCACCCCTTGAAGAACGGGAGCCGCACCTTCCCCTCGGCCGACTTCGCTTGGTATTCGATCTCAGCAAGCAGCTTCGGTTCGACCCAGATGCCTTTGTGCGCAATCCTCTTGGCATAGGGCTGTGTCTTACGGACCAGCGGCTCGAGGCGCCGCCGCAGCTCGGCCGCCGATGTCTTGTCGAAGCCAGCTCAAGGGCGCCTCGACGAAGATCGTGCTCGTCGCCTTCGACCTGCTTTATCTCAACGGCAGGGACCTCCGGAATGTGCCGCTGTTGGAGCGCAAGGCGGCGCTGAAGAAGATCATCACCGGCAGCGACCTACAGTTAAGCGATAGCTTCGAGATCGATGGCCGCGAGATGTTCACGCACGCCTGCAAGGTCGGGCTCGAAGGCGTAGTCTCGAAGGTGCGTGACAGCATCTACGCCAGCGGCCGGGGCAACAATTGGATCAAAAAGACATGCGCCCAACGCGAGACCTTAACAATTGCCGGCTTCGCGCTCGACGAGGGCAAATGGGACGGTATTTATCTCGCGAGGCGCAAGGGCGACCACCTAATCTATGCCGGCAAGGTCGACCATGTCGTTCTGCAAGACGGAGAAATCGGTGCTGCCATCGGCGGCCGGCATCACGACCTCGCCGTTTATGATGGCCGAGCTCGCCTTGAATCACCCGAACCCACCCTTCTTCAGGATTTGCCGCAGTGTATCCGATTTGCTACGCGTCGTTCAAGAAAACGCGGATTTCGAATCCGTCGAGCAAAAGATTGCAATAATTGCGATAGCCTTCTTCGTCGCAACTTCTTGCAACCGGCCCATGATACTGCGGCTTTCCAATCAAGAGCTACCCGTCTTAGCAACGTATGCCTGACAGCAACGCTGCGCCACCGCGGCCTGAACTGTTACGCAGTAACATTCTCCAGACGCGCCTTTCATCGGAGGAACCGGAACAATGCTCTGGCCCAGCGGTTGACGGCGCATCAACAACCACTGGAGAGAGTGGACATGAAAACCCGTCTTGCGATTTCATTGGCTGCTGTGTCGCTGCTGGCGGCGTCGACTGCGGCCTTTGCCCAGTCGACGACCGAACAGGGCGCTAGGGACGGCGCGCGTGCGGGTGGCGACATCGGTGGCCCGGTCGGCGCGATGGTCGGCGGCACCGTCGGTGCGGCCGTTGGCGCCGGCCTCGAAATTCCGAATGCCGTGCTCGGCGGAATTCCGCGCGACGACTCCGTCGTGATCCACGAGCGCGTCGTCGTCGGCGAGCCCTTGCCCCCGACCGTGGTCTTGCGCCCGGTGCCGAACTACACCGAGTATCGCTACGCGGTCGTGAACGACCGCCGTGTCATCGTCGAACCGCGCACGCGCCGGGTCGTGAAAATCATCGACTGATCGGTCAAGGCGTGTAGGCTGTTAAGAGCTAAGGCCCCGCGGAGCGTCACTCCGCGGGGCCTTAGTTCGTCATTGCCGAATTGGCGCGAACCGCCGGTGCGGTTGGGAGATCAGTCGTTGCGAGAAGGCCCTAGGCAACTGTGGCGGGCTTCTCGTGCTCGAGGCCGCCGAGCCGGGTGTACGATAATGGCGGAGAGACGGCCCCGGCTGCAGGGGTCAAGGGGGTAGGCCGAGGCCGCTCCGCCAGCTCTGCCGGCGAGCCAGCGACGACTCAATAATTGCCCGCGCTCGTCGTTCCTATTGGGACCATCATTCCAAAAATGGGCACTGGCTTGTGTCCGACCTTAGGCGCTGGCCGTACTTATTGGTTGCGGGAACAAGTGGCAATTCCACGAGTTTTCGAACCGTCTGTGTTGCATGGTTATGCGCCGAGGCAACGATGAAGACCAAGCTACCCGGGAAGTTGTCCCACTACGATAAGATGGCCGCCTCCGCTCAGCAATTTTTCAAGGAGGCGACGGCCTGTCGCGGGGAGGCGGCTCGCAGCCTCGACCAGGTCGATCGAGAAGGCTGGCTGAAGCTTGCGGGCGAATGGACAGAGCTCGCGCTCGCGGCCGAGCGGGGCCAGATTTTCCGCCGGGATTAGCGATGGATGCGTCCCAACAGGACGTGTTGATTGCTGGATTGAGCCCTTAGAGCCGGGGCCGTCTCTCTACGTTGTCATATCGGAGTAACGTATGCGTTCCTCGCTCTCGATCATGCCAGCCGCCCCTCTCGACCACAACATTGCTGAGTGCCGCGAACATGCGGATCACTACAAGAGACTTTCTGACCACTACAAGAGACTTTCTTCCGCGAGCGGCATCTCCAAGGACCGCGCCACCGCCCTGAGAAACATCGCCCGAACCTATGTCGGTTTGGCCGGCCAACTGGATAGACTGGCGTCTCTCGCGCGGAACGAGCAGACAATGGAGCTGAAGTAAGGCGGCACTGGCCTGCTTGCGACTTCACGGACGCTGTTCGTATTTCAACTTCGGTGTCCCAAGCAGATCCCAATTTGCCAACTTTTCCCGACCGCGGCTACTACCTTTTAGTTGATCGGGGATATAGGGGGGGACCACTTCCGTTTACCCGATGCCAGCATAAAAAGAGCAAGAAGACCGAAGGGTCACCTTCGAGCATCCGTTGCCTGCGCAAATGATGGCCATTGATGGCACGTGGCGTCGCGCGTGCACGCTTAAGGAGGTCTCAAATGTCGGAGCAACACTTCAAGTTGAGACCTCGATTGAGGGGCTGACCCTGAACGAGTTCTTTCTTCTGCTTTCGTCCACTGGACTTGCCTATCGTCGCTGTCAGCTCGAACGAGTAAACGGCGACCAGTTGCGGGTCAGCTTCATCCGCGAAAAGGTCAAGGCCAAAAAATCCTCCGACAGGAGCTGGACCCCGGATTTCAAGACTGCCAAACTTTCCCGGGAACCTTTGGCTTGTGTGCACTTTGTAACCTCCAGTTCACGTGTGCTCGGCGGAAAACTATGACGGAAGTGCTGCCGACAGTTCTTCTGGTAGAAGACGACGATGCGATCCAAGGCATTGTCGAGGAAGCATTGAGGGAGGGGGGCTTCGAGTTCACCAGCGCCAAGACCGGCGAGGAGGCGGTAACACTGCTCAAAGGTCGGCTCGTTGCATACTGCGCTCTAGTGACTGACATCAATCTGTTAGGAAGCCTCACCGGCTGGGAGGTCGCGCGGGCGGCACGCGAGACCGATCCCAATTTGCCCGTGGTCTACATATCGGGCGCAGCGGCCCACGACTGGCCGGCACAAGGCGTTCCCAACAGCATAATTCTTCAGAAACCGTTTGCCCTCGCGCAGCTTACAACGGCGGTCTCTCAGCTCCTTAACGAGCGCTCGGTGGCCGATTTAGGCAAGGCTTGAGGCGAGAGATGACGCAGGCATCAATACTCCTCGTGGAAGATGAGGCGCTTATTCGAATGATGCTTGTCGAGATGGTCGAGGAACTCGGACACAGGGTCATCGCTGAAGTGGGGAATATAGATGATGCGCGATCCGTTGCCGAGATCGGGGAATACGATCTCGCGATCCTCGACATCAATTTGCATGGTATGAACGTGGGGCCCGTTGCCCAAGCAATAAGGAGACGAGGGCTGCCGTTCTTTTTCTTGAGCGGATACGGCAGCAGCGGCGTGCCGCATGGATTTGAAGGAACGCCCGTCTTAGTCAAACGGTGCACGCTGGATAAGCTTAGGCACACAATCGATACTGTTTTGCCGAACGGAGAAACTTGAAAGCGCAAGACAACCGTTGCGGTTGCCCTTTGCGAAGCAAGGCCGCCTCAGTTGGCGGGCTACCCCGCCCAGCACCTCCTATTTGCGAGTCAGCAGATCCTCCCCGGGCGGCGTCCGCTTTCATGCTGCGATCACCAGCCGCGCTCGATCTCATATCTGAGCCCGGCGCCAATCCGCTTCAATTCATCTTCTCACGGAGCTTTCGGATGAACTCGCGAAGGTCATTCGCATAATCCTCAACGATCCGGCGCGCCTCCTCCAAGCGAGTTGGCTTGGGCTCGGGTTCGGTTGGCTTGG
This sequence comes from Bradyrhizobium sp. S3.7.6, assembly GCF_054061875.1. Classification (NCBI taxonomy): domain Bacteria; kingdom Pseudomonadati; phylum Pseudomonadota; class Alphaproteobacteria; order Hyphomicrobiales; family Nitrobacteraceae; genus Bradyrhizobium; species Bradyrhizobium sp. S3.7.6. The sequence goes on from NZ_JBSSEQ010000001.1 coordinate 4,549,928, forward strand.
GCTCGGTATCGGAAGGCTTGTTCATGGCAGAGGCCTTGAACCTAGATCGCCGGCAATCCTTGATCTAAGTCAACGGACCTTCGTGCTAGCTCCCGCAATATCCGCGATCATGATGTGAGTCTGCGTATTCATCATCGTCGCCAGTACGGCTCGTCGCTTTTGGTATCAGGGTTGTGCCGGTTCTTGCCGATCGAAATCGGCAAGCCGGCTCCTGTCGTTTAACATGATCTCTCGCTGATCGCCGTCGAGGAACGTAAGGACGCCCGCTTTACGCAAGCTAGATAGCACGCGAGAAACCGTCTCCAACGTCAGGCCGAGATAGTCCGCAATGTCGCGACGAGTCATCGGGAGCGACACATTGTCTGCTCCGGTGCGGCAATCCATCTCAAGTAAGAAGGCGGCAACCCTTTCTACCGCGGTCTTGCGGCCCAGAAGCAGCATATGGTTTTCTGCGTGCTCCAGGTTGCGGGTAGTCATGCTGAGCAGGTTGTGCGAGACAACCGCGTCTCTTGCGGCCACCAATTGAATGCTTTCTCGCTTAATCAGGCGCGCGACGGTTTCGACGACCGCCTCTGCGGTAAATCGATGCGTGTCGCCATTCTCAATCCCGAAGATATCGCCCACTAAGTGAAAGGCGGCGATTTGACGCCGACCGTCCGAGAGCAACTTGTAACTTCGCACCGCACCATGCTTGACTTGATAGACATACACAGCGGGCTCTTTTTCACCGAAGATTTCGGTGTCTTTTCGGTATTTAAATTCGCTGAGGCCGATGATTCGGTTGAATGTACCCGCTAAACCGAATTCATCGAGCGTATTGGGCTGAGGTCGTCGATCCGTTGTGATACGCACAAACATCGGTCATTCCTCTTCCGCATCAAATCCTTTGAATAATCCTTTGCCACCAGGTCGTTCGACGAGCGACCATATTCATTCCATGTCCCTTAGATCATTGTACCAAAGGACAATGTCAGGTTGCTGGCGTCCCTGGCCGCAATGTTGCGTTTCGAGGAGCTCGCGCGCGGACGCCTCCGGGTCTGCATAGGGTCGTTCTGCGGTGTGCTTCTAGATTTTTGCGGTTAGCGCGGTGGCGCTCATAACAGAGCCGACGTGCGATCTATCCAAGAGGGCGGAATGAAACTTTTGGTCCCATGGGCTATTGCGCTACGTGAGCCAAATTTGTTGTTTGGGAGGCCGCCATATGGCCAATTCTGTTCGCCCATGGACCTCGGAAGACCTTGAGACGCTCAAGGCGATGGCCGGGAATCACCGCCGCGAAGAGATAGCCGCTGAATTGAACCGAGGCGTCTCGTCGGTGGCTGTTAAAGCGCATCAGCTCGGTATCTCTTTGCGATACCACGCCATGCCAAAGCGTCGACCTTCAACAGCCGAGCCAGCGCCGGGTCATTGACTCGATTGTTTCGAATCTGCGTTGCCCTCTTGCTAGAGCGGAAGTCCGCCACCGTCAGGCGACCCCGCGCAAGGGCAGCGCGAGCTGCGTGTCGAAGCGCCTTGTGGCGTTGGCGGCGATGAAGTCTTGCAACGCAGACGAGACCTCGGCGTCGGTGTCGGCCGCGCGCCGGGCCTACGCATCGGCTACCTCGGAAGTCGCGTCCCGCGACCACCCCTCGACGGGATTGAAGGATACAATCCGGAGCGGATAGGCGTACTGGCCCGAGGGTCGAAATCGGGGGTCGGGTGCATCGGCCTTCTCGGGTCAGGTGGTTGCAAGGGAGGTCTTTTTTCGGGTAAACGGGGGTCAGGTTAAGGGGCGAAACGGGGCGAATCTGTCGCGCTTTGTGGAACTTGGTCACACCTCAGCCCAGTTTGCATTGCTCGGCGACAAGGTTCGATCGCCGACTTCGGCACCCATGTATGCGGCACATCAGTGGATTGCTCGCCGTTTCAAGCACGACCCAAACGGAAAGCAGAAAGCAGAGGCTCATGCCCACAATCGCTTTGGTCGACGATGACAGCAACATTCTCACATCCGTCTCGATCGCGCTGGAGACGGAAGGCTACCGCATCATGACTTACACCGACGGCGCCTCCGCGCTCGACGGCTTCCGCACCACCCAGCCCGATCTTGCCATTCTCGACATCAAGATGCCGCGCATGGACGGCTTGGAAACGCTGCGCCGGCTGCGGCAGAAGTCCAACCTGCCGGTGATCTTTCTGACCTCCAAGGACGAAGAGATCGACGAACTGTTCGGCCTCAAGATGGGCGCCGACGACTTCATCCGCAAACCATTCTCGCAGCGCCTGCTGGTCGAGCGCGTCAAGGCCGTGCTGCGCCGCTCGGCGCCGAAGGACCCGACTGTCGCGCCGAAGGAGAACAATGCCAAGGCGCTCGACCGCGGCCTGCTGCGCATGGACCCCGAACGGCACACCTGCACCTGGAAGAACGAGCCGGTGGCGCTGACCGTCACCGAATTCCTGATCCTCCAGGCGCTGGCGACCCGCCCCGGCGTGGTGAAGAGCCGCAACGCGCTGATGGACGCCGCCTATGACGACCAGGTCTATGTCGACGACCGCACCATCGACAGCCACATCAAGCGGCTGCGCAAGAAGTTCAAGGTGGTCGACAACGAGTTCGAGATGATCGAGACACTTTACGGCGTCGGCTACCGCTTCAAGGAAGCCTGAGGCTCACGCGCCTTCACGAAAGACTGAGAGCATCGCCGGTTCTCGTTCCATCGGGACCGGGATGGCTCTAGCGATAGGGGAGTTTGCAGGACGCCCTCGAGGTTGGTGTCAGCCTCATCCGTCTCGCGCCAGGCGCAACCGGCGCGCTCCAGAGTCTTCAAGCACCAGATAGATATCGCGGTCGAGGCGGTCGGCCGGCACGATCGAGGGCGAGGAACGCATACGCTACTCCGATACAACAAGAGCGAGAGACGGCCCCGGCTGCAGGGGCCTAGGGGGTAGGCCGAGGCCGCTCCGCCAGCTCTGCCGGCGAGCCAGTCAAATATCAGCCGCCCTTGTGGTTCCTTTTCCAAACTGAAGGGGGCGCTTCCGTATTTAACCAGTGTCATAAGACTGATTTTAACGGGCGCTAACATGGTAGAAGGCAAGCCAGCGGGGAAGGCGCTGCTGTGACCCGCACGGCCAACAGAAGGCAGAGCCAGTGATCAACATTGCTGAGTGCCGAGAACATGCTGACCTCTACAAGAGACTTTCTGGCGCGAGCGGCATTTCCAAAGATCGCGCCGACGTCCTGAAAAACATCGCCCGAACTTATGTGGGTTTGGCTGGCCAACTGGACAGACTGGCTTCTCTCGCGAGGAACGAGCTGAGGTAGGTGGCCGGCCTGCTTTCGGCATCAGTCGCCTAGTTTGATTTGGGCGTGGCCTGTTTTACGAAAGAAACAATTTGAGGTTGGCGTCGTTCTGGTCTGATGAGACGGTATTATTTTGACATCAGAGAGGGTGACGAGATTTTCCCGGATGAGGAAGGTCTAGAGTTCTCAACCATAGAGAAGGTGCAGGAAGAGGCGGCGCGCTCGCTTGCCGATATGGCCAGAGATGCCGTCCGCGCCTTAGGGGGCGATAGCCAAAAGCTGTCGATTGAAGTCCGGGACGAGAGCGGTCCGGTGCTCCAGCTCAAATTCACATTCGCGGTCGAACGGCGCAGGCATTGAGGCCGCCTCCGTTGGCGGGCTGTGTTCCTTCTGTCGGGAACCCGAGTTCTGGTTTATGGTCCGGAGATCACCGCCCCGTCCGAGGCGCCCATTGGTGACTGAGAGTGCTTCATGCTCCCGCCCTCTATGCCAAGCGGAAGCCATGTGTGAGAAGTGCGTTCAGTACGACGACAAGATCGCCCGGTATCGGCGCCTGTCGCTCGGAATCAACGACTGACAAACGCTGGACGGAATTGCAGTCCTGATCGCACAGGCGACGGACGCAAAAGCCGTCGTCCATCCATTCCCGCCCAAAGACTGAGGACGGGCTATTTGTGCGGCGAGGTTTCGCCTTTCATAGCTCCTTGCTGGCATTCAGGCGTTCGCCGTTGCATGTTTGTCCCTATGGAGACGCGCGAAGACTTCCTGCTTAAGCTAGCGACGGTTTTGGATGACGTCGGGTCGAACCAGAAATTGATAATTCGGGACCGTTACATCGAGCGTGCGTTTGGCGGCACGCGTGCCATCGCGATTGCAGAGGCGGAGGTCTTTGCCCGGGCGCACGGCTGCACTTTTCGCTACAACCGCATCAAGCGCCAAGGAGAGTTCACCCGTGCTTATCCGGCAGGCGGCAGGGCGTGAGGTGGCTCGTCGAGAGCGCGGGCTACTGCTGGTCGTTGGGTGCGGAAAAGCAAGTCCGGCGGCCGGTTCACGCTGGCGGGCCAGAACTTCAAGTAAGCATCCAGACGGAGAAAACGACACAGAGGCAGCTTGCACCTATGAATGCGAGACCCAAAAAGAAGCGCTCGGCAAGGTCCATTTCCATGGCGTTCCCCTCCGGCTGCCCGCGATAAGTAACATTCAATTGTGATCCGAGGTTCCCGCGTTATCGCGTGGAACTTGTGTTCACTAGGGCACAGACCACGGAACTGCCCGCGCGTTAGGCTGCAAGAACTCAAACCCAACGGTTAGGACCCGTAAGATCGAGGTGTGTCATGCAGCGACGCCGTCGTTTTAAACAAACTGTGTCCCTCGAAGAACGTCTTGCCCAAGAAGCCGTACGCTTAAGAGAGCTAGCCAAGAAGCTCCCTGCCGGCTTCGAGCGAGAAGCTCTCCTCCGCAAGGCCAGACAGGCCGAGACCGGCTCGCACTTGAGCGAGTGGTTGAGATCACCCGGACTGCAGCCGCCAGAATAGGAACACGCGAACATTTCTTCTATGCTCTCCCTCGAATGAGGGCGGCTTATGACCCGGTACTACTTCGACATCCGGGACGACACTGGTTTGTACCCGGACGAGGAAGGTCTGGAATTCGACACTCAGCAAGAGGCCGAGGTCGAAGCCGCTAGGTCGCTTGCGAACTTGGCAAAGGACTTTGCCACCATACGGCAGGACGTTTCCGTGGAAGTGAGGATAGAAGTTGAGCGGGTGTTTCAAGCCGCATTCATTTTCGACAGAAGTAGGACGAAGCAGTAAGGACGGTTCCTATTTGCGAGTCAGCAGATCTTCCCCGGGCGGCATCAGCTTCACGTAGGTGCCGCTTTCATGCTTCGATAACCAGCCGCGCTCGATGGCGTATCTGAGCCCGGCGCCGAACTCGCTCCCGCTGCCCTTCAGCTCGATCATGAACTGCCCGTTGATCCGCTCGATGTAGATGCGGCCGTCCTGCACGGCCGCGACGCTGGCCGCGAGCTCGACGAGCTTGCGCGCGGCCGCATCCGGGTCTGCATAGGGTCGTTCTGCGGTGTGCTTCATCGTCGTGTCCCATTGGCCGCCCGCGCGGCGGTGATGTGTGCGCGGTGAGGGTAGCTCTCCGCCGTTTTCCAGCTGTCGAACGTGGTGCCGCAGACGCAGCGCATCAGTGTGCTCCGGATCTCGCTGTCGAGCTTCTCGCCCCGCGCCCGCTTGGCCGCAACCTCGGCCCGCCAGTCGCGATCTTGGCGCCATTCGGCGAAGGCGGTGTCTGGGATGGTGAGCCGCAGCTCGGACGACGCGGCCTCGAAAGCCTCGCGCGCGGCTTCGAAGGTGGCGGCTATGCCACTCCGCCATGTGCCTGGCTCCATGCCACGATAGAAGCCGATGGACCAACCCCATTGATCGGCGTGGATCGGTACGCCGGCGCGCGCGCCGATGGTCCCGGTGCGGACGTCGGTGAAGTAGATCTGCCAAGATTCCTCGTGCGGATTGTTACCGCGGCGACGGGTGAGGGCGGTCATTCCACAAGAATAGGGGCAAGTCAGGCGCGGGACCAGTCGCTGGATTTTGAGGCCTGCTCTGGTCTCAGGGCTCTATCTGTTGGTCAACGCTTAAGCGCTTCGTGCGGCCAGAGCTGCACCTTGTTATCGTGCGCCGCGTAGCGCTCCGGTGATCACGCCAGTGCGCGCCGCTCGCGCTCCTCAGCCCAAGCAGTAAACGTCGCATGCGCCCAGGCCGGCGAGGACGGCGGGATCGCACCTCGGGTCTGCACCCCTCCAGCCGATCGGAGAGCAACAGCACGTCAACATAGGCGACGCCATGTTCGCGCGCGATAGGGAGATGCGGGAATGTCGTCCGCCCAACAACGTGCTTTTCTATTTCCCATAAACGCGCCGCTGACAGCCGTGCCGACCCAAGGGCTGGTCGTTCAGTTCTTCAGTCTGGCAACACACGACTGGGAAGTTTCAGATGCACTGCCGGGCGTCATAAAAGCCACCCCGACCCTCCCAGTACGTCGGCGTCCCATAGTACCGGTGGGTGCGCGCTTCCCAGTCTCGATCCTGCCATGAGTCATCACTGAACTCAGGCGCGTCCCTCAGCTGTTGCTCGGTGATGTTGGTTCGAAAACCACCAAGCGCGACGTATCGTATTTTAGAGCGCCCCACGGAATGGGGTAATGGCTATGGCCCAATCCAACAAATCCACCCAAGCTCAAGACGGCATAAGCCACGCGACCTGTGACCTTGTCGATGATGAGGTGATCAATCTCACCGATGTTCTTTCGATCTGCTCCATAAACCTCGGTCCCTTGAATGTAGGTTTTGTCGGCCTAACTCGGCCACTCCAGGGGTGTTCCTAGCTTCGGAGAATAGTGTCGCACGCCAATCATCAATCTATCGTCGTCGACATCGATTCAAACAACCTCCAGCTCCGATCCCATGGCGAAAACCTGTATCGGAAGGCGAAGTGGGCAAAGACGAGGATAATGAGGCCGCCAACTGAGCGGCCCTATTTTAGGTGGCGATTTTGGCCCCGGTGAACTCAGCCACTCGTCAATGTTGGCGCTGCTCTTGCGCGTCCGGAACGGAAGGCGCCATCCTTTGTTCAATCGTCCAGAGAGTTCAAAGGAGAAGGGCTATGATCGCTAACAGATTTATGATCTTGGGTGCGTTGCTCGCCTTCAGCGCCAACTCCGTTTATGCCGGTCCCTGCACCACGGTGAGCCGCGATGCAGGATCAGGAAATGTCCCGGGCTATACGGGACAAACCACTGGTTCCACAGCAACTGATTCTAAGCAGCAACCGCCGACATCTTCGATGAGCAAAGCCTCGGAGAATACCGCAACGTCGTCGGAAGATGCTCAGCGCCAGATGCAGAGCCAGCCGACCGCTGCCGAACAATCAAAGGCGACCCACCCCGCACCCTCTGCCCAGTCACCGGATCGAACGGCAGGCACCGTCGAGCAGACCCGCCCCGCGCCCACGGAACAATCAAAGAAGGCGACGGCCGGTGCGGCCGAGCCCGCGCCGTCCCAGAAAAAGGTAACGGCGGCCGACCAGGACTGCGAGTAAGCGCGGGGGTCAATGGCTTCAAGAGGGAACACTGGCTAAACGCCTGATATGAAGTGGTCCTCTGCACCACTGGACCGGGCCGGTGCCGATTGCTTCCGCTTCCGGTCCGAGGTTGAAGTCGATCGGCGCACGTTGGCTGCAACCCATGACAGCCTTATGCGGTCACCGACCGCACAAGGGCGTGCCGACTGGTCGACGCTGGCGCGATCTTGCCGTCCGTGCCAAAGCCGACGACGTGGAAGACTTCCTTCCCGATGGATGCCGATCGAGGCCAGCGGCTGTGTGGTGGTGTCCATGGGATGTTTCTCCGGATGCTGCAGGGTAGTCTTTCCAGACTGATCCCGCGGAGGAAGCAGCCGGTCCATCCCATTAGCGGACCTTGCGACGCGCTGGTTGGTCGTCTCAGGAGTCGCGATACCCGGTCAGTTGTGCTGACTTTCGGATGAGCCGGAGATCATATAGTTTCTTTAATGCTGCTCATTGAGACAGGACATGCCGGCATCTCCGTTTTAGCGAATGGCAGCGCGATTGCCGTCCGCACGCATCGCCCTCTCAACGAAACCGACAGTCTCTTTGTGCGGTCACGAGGACTAACCGCGCGCACGGCACGCGAAGAGCGAAGGCCGCCGGGGCTGGCTGAGTTGGCGAGCCCTACTTTCAGCTGAGCAGCCACAGAGCGAAAGAAGCGCTCCCGTCCAATGTCGTGATCGAGCTTTAGGCACGGCTGAGACTGCCGTCGGGAAAGCCGGCGGCCGATTTAAGTTGTCTCGGATTGATCTGTGGCAAATGCTGACAGGTGCCGTCCGGAATGCGGTTGGAATTCGGTATGGCGTATTCCCGGGTAACATGAAGTTATCGTTTCAGGCGGCAAGGTCAATTGGCTGATCGGTGGGTTTTGTGGCGAGCGTGTTCCAACCATCGACCTTGCGCATGCTGATCTGTCCCGAGGCGAGCAGCGCCCAGAACATCATCGCGGCGGTGTCGGCCGACGGCAGTACGGTTTGGGTTTTGATCCGGCGCTTGAACTCCTCGTGCAATCGCTCGATCGCATTGGTCGTGCGTAGGCTGCGCCATTGGCTCGGCGGCAGGCGCGCGAAGGTGAACAAGCGGTCTCCCGCTTCCTCCAGGCTGTCGGCAACGGCACGATGCTTGAGCCGCCATTTGCGGATGAAGGCCTTGCGGCGAACGGTGATCTCCTCAGGCGTCGTCGCATAGATCATGTCGTTGTACTCTGCGGTGATCTCGTCGTGCAGGCGCTCGGGGGCATGGGCCAGCAGGTTTCTGTGTTTGTGAACCGTGCAGCGTTGCACCGGCACGCCGTCCCAGACGACTGCAATGGCCTTGTCGAGCCCTGGTGCGCCGTCGACGATGAGGAATTCGGGACGCCGCAGCCCGCGCTTGATGAGATCGTCCAGCACCGTGCGCCAGGCCTCGGCGCTTTCGCCGCCCATGCTCTTGATCGCGAGCAGAACCTTCTGGCCGTCCGCTCGCACGCCCAGCACAACGAGCAGTGAAATCGAGGTCGCCTTGCGGTCGAGGCGCACCCGAACGACGGTGCCGTCGAGGATCAGGCGCACGATCGGCTCCGCGGCCAGCGAGCGGCTGTTCCAGGCGTCCCAGTCGCCCTTTACCTTGCGCCAGGTCCGGCTCACCGTGTCCTTGCCGACCGTCCCGCCGAACAAGGCCGCCAGCGCGCGACGCACCCGCCTGGTATTGGTGCCGGCGAGATAGCTGCTGGCGATCAGCGCGTCGGCGGCAAGCGTGCGTCGTTGATAGGCCCGCAGCGCCTGGCTCTTCCATTCCGCCGTCCCGCCCTCCGGCGTGGTCAGCCGGGCCCGCGGCACCGCGATCTCGATCGGCCCGAACGTGCCCGTCAGCGAGCGCGTCCGGCTGCCATGACGGTGGGCCTTGACGCAGGCTCCTGCTTCATTGCCGGCCATCTTGCTTCGTTCGTAACGCGGCCGTGCCAGCGCGGTATCGAGTTCGCCGCGGATCAGCTCTTCGATGAACTGACGCGCCCGAGCCCGCACCTCGGTCTCGATCGGATCGAACCAGTTGTCGAAAAGATCAACAGCCATTTCGGTCGCAGGCTGCATGGAATCAGGCTTCGTAGTAAACTTGGTCATGGCGTAGTCTCCAGTCCGACGCTTCAACGCCGGACGATTCGAGGTTGATCACCCCGGAGACTACGCCAACCCTAATTCCTACCAACCCTGCGACGGCACCTGCTGACACCGGACCAAAGACTATACTGGAGACTGGTTTATGGAGCTCTGCCATGATCATAGAGCGCTTATCCCAAGAGCATCTCAACATTGAGAAGCTGCTGGCCATCCTCGAGCGGGAACTCGAGGTATTCGACCGCGGGGACCGTGCTGACTACGAGGTCATTCACGCGGTTATCAGTTACTTCGAAGTCTACCCAGAAGTTTATCATCATCCCCAGGAAGACTTGGTATTTGCCAAGCTGAGGGCACGAGATCCGGCTGCTGCTGCGAAGGTCGGCGATCTAGCTCGCGAACACCAGAAAGGGGCCCAACTTTTGCGCCGCGTCGCTCAGGCGGTCGACGGCGTTCTCGCGGAACGTGAGATTCTGCGCGAAGATGTGGATCTTATCGTTCGGGATTTTATCGCGCACGAGCGCCGTCACATGAGGATGGAAGAACGCGATTTTTTTCCCGTGGCACTTAAGGTTCTCAAGCCTCAAGATTGGACTGAGATCGCTTCAGCCGCAACGAGTCACAATGACCCGCTATTCAGCGACGTTGCCGAGGAGCGGTTTGACACGCTGCGCGCACATATTGTGCGGCTTGAGCAGGAGGCTGACGCCGAGCGTAAGTAATCGCTATGGCGTCGCGCCATGCATTGTGCCGCGCGACGCTGAGGACGCTGAGGTCAAGCGTAAGGCAGAGTCAGAATTGAGCTGCGCCTTTGCTTGCGCGCTCACATACGCTTGCGGCCCGAAGCAGGAGGCTATGATGCCGCTCCACACCGACAATCTCGAATCGACCATGCGCTATGCATTGCTGACAACGCGTGCTATAGCCCTCTGTCCTTTCCATCCCGAGGTCATGATCCGCGTCGGAGACAGCGACGCCGAAACACATGCTTATTACCGCGCCAGAAGCATCACCAAGAGTGATGGCACGTGCTGGGAGCGTGAAGATCTCATGGAGGAGATTGTGCGCCAACTCACGGATGCGGCCGACGGCGTGTGTCCTCGGTGTGCGCAGCTGGTTGCTTCCCATAACTGACGGGCCGCGCCGTCAGGACACCGGAAAGGGAAGACCGAGGCAAAGAATCTTAGTGTTGGCTAGCTGACAGCATGCTCGTTCACGCTGGTTGGCTTTCGGCAGGATCGCGGCAAGACAAACCTCACGATGGCCGGCCTTCATGGAGACGCGCGAAGACTACTTGCTCCGGCTGGCGAGTGTTTTGGATGTTCTCGCGATGGACGAGCGGCTGATAGTTCGCGGCCGATACATTGAGCGCGCGTTCGGCGGTACGCGTGCCCTCGCGATTGCAGAGGCAGGAGTCTTTGCCCGCGCGCATGGCTGCGCGTTTCGTTACGACCGCATCAAGCGCCAAGGAGAGTTCACCCGTGTATATCCGGCAGGCGGCAGGGCGTGAAGTGGCTCGTCGAGAGCGCGGGCTACTGCCGCTCATGAGTGTGGGAAAGCCGCCAGCTATTAGCACACAGGGGCGCCGCCGAGGGTTGGCCGGACCCGCCAAAAGACCTTGCCGAGTACTGCCAGCGCCACCGCATCAGCTTCGACCGGATGCTCGGCTGCCGTCTGATGGGCCTCAACGAGCGCCGCTGCCGACAGACGTAGCTGCCGAGTGCCGAACAGCTCGCAGCGAGGTATGCTCCACTTTCGCCGGAGGATCAGGCGATTGACGCCGAGATCAGGCGCATCCTGGCCCAGCGTGGACCAATGAAGCCGCCGTCGCCGAGCCCATAGGAGGCGCGACCGGCAGCGGCTGATGACGCACCGCCGTCGGCTGAAGCGCTGAAGACGATTCCGCGGTTCGCGCTCGGCCGGCGACTCCGCTAACTTAATCCTGTAATCGGTGCCCGCCGATTGCCAATATCTCAGTCAAAACTCCCGCCGGCTCGCAAGGTCGGCGGGTTTTCTTCGACCGAGCTTCGAATGACAAATGCCAACCGAATAGTGCTGGCGCAGCTCAATACATCGTCTCTCAGGCCTTACCGAAACTCGGCGCACGTCCATGCGCAGGGCTCGGCTCAAGATCGAGCGCCTTAAGGCACGGTTAAGACGCATCGAACGGGCTACTCGGCGGTCCGACCCAGCGGACCGCTTCTAAGTACAGCAAGTTTTCGCCCACGGAACGCGTGCGAGCTACTGCGTCGCGGGTGTGGGCCGTTCGGGCTGCCGACCCGGCTGTGACAAAAGGCACTTCTGCGAGTGGCATCGTGGACCTTGCGGCAAATCTTGGAACTATATGCACGCTTACTCGCATAAGTTTTATTGCCACAGTTTTGCACCACAAAGGGATCAGCATCTGCCAATGGGGGGCATGGCCGATGAAACGAGACCTGAAAGAGCTCCGGCGGATAGAGCAGATCTGTCTAGCTGAGGCCGCGCTTGCCACGATGGATATCGAGCGGATCGGACTACTGAAGGTCGCCGAGGATTGTAGGCGCTCCGTGGACGAGATCGAGGCGCGGGCCGCCCTTCAGAGTCGAGTTCGCAGTTTTTTGGGGGTATCGTGGATACGCAGACACCAATTGGCCCGGTCGCGTGGGCGTGCGGTCTGATCGGCCTGGCGCTGTTCGTCGCGCTCTATCTTCCTTGGTAAGCCGATCGCGAGTCCATCACAAAGGCCCGCCGGTTCACGCTGGCGGCTGGGCGCTGTTCGTTATCATCGCTCTGTCCGCATGTAAGGGCTGCGCTCTGAGACCAATCGAAGGTCGGGGTCGGCGGCTATGGTCAGGGAAGCCTCGATCCGGAGCGGGTTCTCTGGAGGGCGCTCAGCCAGCACAGCCCAAGCGATGACGCCGACTGCGAAAAGCGTTGCCGTTAAAGTCCAAGGATACCGCATCATTGCGTCCTCCTTAGTCTGGTATCAAAGTCCCGATCAGGTTGAGCAGCGCCTGGTGCTCCGGACCGTTTACGCTGTCGCGCAGGAATCGGCCGATTTCAATGTACGAGGTCCGTCCTCCTGAGCCGGCATTCGGCTGATGCTTCACGACTGGCGTGCTCGAAGCTGGATGTCGCGCCAAAGACCAGACGTCGCCATTGCTGCTTTCATACAGGACCCGATCGCTCATAGCGAGCTAATAGCGCCCGCACTATTCGGTTCCTGTCGGGGATCGTGCCGACTTCGGCCTACTAATATCCTGCGGTAGGTCCTGCGTCCGAACCCAAGAGGCGTCCGCCAGATCCAACGCGCCATATCCTCAATTGGAACCTCTTCCGCAATTGACGTGTTCATCGACAGACAACCCACAGGAGTTGCCGATGATCAGAATGCTTATGTCACTCGGGACAGCAACCTTGATGGCAATCTCAATTGCCAGCGCATCTGCGAAAGACAAGCAAAGCGAAACCTTCCTTAAGAAGGCAATCGAGGGCAATTTCGCTGAAGTGAGCATGGGAGAGCTGGCGCAGCAAAACGGTCAAAGCGACGCCGTCAAATCGTTTGGCAGAATGCTCTCTACAGACCACGCTGCCGCCAATCAGAAGGCATTAAATGCTGCCCAAGCACTGGGAATGAACTCACCAGGCGGACCGAATGCGAAGCAAAAAGCTGACCATGACAAGATGTCAAAAATGACCGGCGCGGGTTTCGATAAGATGTTCGCTACCCACATGGTCGCAGACCACCAGACGGATATCGCCGAGTACAAGAAGGCATCAAAAAGTAAGGATGCTGCTGGAGAATATGCTTCCGGCCAGATAGATACGTTGCAAAAGCACCTGGACACCGCAAAATCGTTGAAGAGCGGTAATTGATCCGACGCCGGGAATTGGGGCGGCAGGATCGCGGCAAAGATATGCAAAGCGCCGGGCGGAAGATTATCCCGTCGGTTTACTGGTGCCTGGCGGATCGCTCGCGTAAGCCGGCGGCCGGGCTTAAACCTTCTAGGCCGATTGACGGGCTTGATTCTCAACGCGGTTTGGGACTCGCCTCCGGTTCGACGGCCGGTTGGTCGATTTCAGGTGCGGCGGGTTCTCGCACGATATCTTTGGAAGCTTGTCGGTTTCTTTGGAATGCCCATCCGATTAATCCCGCCAGCACGAGGACAGCTCCGGCGAGCATAAACCAGTGTGGATACTCCATCCCAGAAAGCATCGCTGTTCCCGCTAATGCTCAGTGTTCACCCTCGTACCGCATCGGCTGGGTAGGCAACCGATCTTGAGCGCGATGGTTTCGACGACTGCTTGTTTTTTGGTCGGAAAGTGCGTCGCCACCAACGACAGAACACCAGCGATGCAGAGGGCCGTCAGAGCGGCGCCCGCAACGCTTACCGCACCTCGCAACAGCAACTGCCCCAACGCCCGCAACATGGCATCCGCATAACCGGGAAATGCTTAACGAATGCCGCGCGCGATCAACGGCGCTCAGAAAAGCGCGTCGCATCGCGCGGCATCCCGTCAGATCAAGGTTCCGCGCAAGCGAGCGCTGTCGGATGACTAGTAGGTGCCCGCCTATTGCGTGCTGAGCGACACGCCAAGAACAAATGCCTTAGCCGCCGTCGCGCCCGGCGTTCGCTTCAACTTCTTTGCGATCTTCGTGACACCAGTCTTTTGCCTCGCAAGTAACTTCAGCGTCTTCAGGTCGTCTTTCGTCCACTCGCGACGAACAGTCTTCTTTTTCTTGGCCAACTCGCCGCTCCTTCATTGATAGGAGCGCGGTCTAACACATGAGGCGTGGCGTGCAAACCCGCGTGAGGAAATTCATTGCCCAACGATCATTTCAACGCGCCTCACTGCTAAACTCAGGCCTTAGGCTCGTCCGGAAAATCGAAGCTGAGAAAAATGAGTGCGAAAGCTCCGACGATCACGAGCGCAACGCATAGCGCCGCGATTCCGTAGGGCCACACCGGCTGATCTCCTTTGGGAAAAACGAATCCGACGCACCCAGTATGATGGCGCGCCGACTTCGCTAGGCTGAAGCCGGACAGGGCAACTCATCCGGCCATGACAGCGTAACTGCAAAGGCGAGCGGCGCAATCGAAGCCTGAAATTAAGCTTGAACAGTAGAGTAAACTACCGCTGATGGCCCAGGCCGAAACCCAATACGAGAGCCTTCTGGCGGAGCGCGCCCTCGGTTCGCTTGGTCATCTTGGCTATTTTGACCACAGGCGTCCGCGCCTTGGAGTGCGCCTTCAGGTCCTTGATATCTGCAGCGGTCCACTCGCGACGAACAGCTTTCTATTTCTTCTTAGCCAAGACGCGCTCCTTCAGTGTTGATGGCGCGGTCTAGCACACGGAAGGTACGACCGTCACGCGGGATGGTGTGACGCAACGCGCGGTGCACACCTGGCCTGAGGATAGAGCGGGAAGGCCGGTGAGGCCGCGACAAGCGGTGAGGGCGAGGAGGGCGACGCGCAAAGTTGGTCAATCCTGTCGGGAAATTAGGAAAGCCATCGGAACGCTAGAGAGATGGTGCTCGGAGCTAGACATCAGCAGAAGACGATTAACGTTGTTATGTTGTATGCCGCTGACCTGCCCCTGAAGTTTCACCCAGTAGCGGTTAGAGTCTCGGCGGATGTTACGCCGTTTGGCGCGGTGTGAGCAACGTGCGATCGGCGGAGCTGGTCGGGGTTGCGCAGCCGATCGCACGTTGCGGTGAGGTAGGCGGCATAGGCCGCAGGGGTCAGATAGCCGAGCGAGGAATGCGGGCGTTGGCCGTTGTAGTCGCCGACCCAATCCGCAATCTTGGCGCGGGCGTGATCGAGGCCGAAGAACAAGGTTTCGTTGAGAAGCTCGTCCCGCATCCGGCCGTTGAAGCTTTCACAGAAGCCGTTCTGCATCGGCTTGCCCGGCGCAATGAAGTGCCAGTCGATCTTGTTCTCCTCCGACCAGGCCAGCATGGCATTGCAGGTGAACTCGGTGCCGTTGTCGGAGACGATCATGCCCGGCTTGCCGCGCTGATTGATCAGCGCCGTCAGTTCGCGTGCCACCCGCCGCCCCTGGATCGAGGTGTCGGGGATGGCCGCCAGACATTCCCGGGTCACGTCATCGACGATATTCAGGACCCGGAAGCGACGGCCGCTGGCGAACTGGTCGTGGACAAAATCCAGCGACCACCGGGCGTTCGGCCGAGCCTCGACCAGTATCGGCGCTCGGGTGCCCACGGCGCGGCGGCGGGCCCGGCGCTTGCGCACGCTGAGGCCTTCCTCTCGATACAGACGGTAGATCCGGTTCCGCCCGGACGGCTCGCCCTGCTGGCGAAGCAGCACGAACAGCCGGCGGTAGCCGAACCGCCGACGGGCATTAGCAAGCTCGCGCAAGTGGCCGCGTAGTTCGGTGTCCGGCGGTCGGCACGATCGGTACCGAACCATCTTGCGGTCAGCGCCGACGATGCCGCAGGCCCGCCGCTCCGCCAGACCCATGACGGCCTGCAGGTGCGCGACGGCTTCGCGCTTGGCGACGGGCCCTACCATTTTTTTGACAAAAGCTCGCGTAGCGCTGCAGCATCCAGCATCTGCTCGGCCAGCAGCTTCTTCAGCTTGGCGTTCTCGTCCTCGAGTTGCCGCAACCGCTTGGCATCGGAGACGTCCAGACCGCCGAACTTCGCCTTCCAATTGTACAGCGTCGCTTCAGAGACGCCATGCTTCCGCGCCAAATCGGCAGCCTTCGCACCCGCCTCATGCTCACGCAGCACGCCAATAATCTGCTCTTCCGTAAACCTGGCTCGCTTCATCTGTCCGTCCTTCAGAAGGCCGGACTCTAACTTCAACTGGAGGAAATCGGCAGGGGCAGGTCACCGCCTGACGGAAACGCGCTGGTGATCTGCGAAGCGATCGGCCATTTCATTTTTTTCCCAAGCGATGTTTGTGCGGTCGAATGCAATCGCGAAAACCGCGCAGCGAGGCGATCTTCCACGTTGGGCTTTGGCATGCCGCTATTGTTCGCTCTGAGTAGATATTTGAAGATATCAGCCATCAGGGCCGGATAGGTCGCGGTAGCTCCTTCATCTATCAAATTTACGGCATCGACTACCGTTGTTGGCATCTGGAACGTGGTGCTTTTGAAGTTGGATGAAAGCTTAGCGAGGCGCGCTTCCTTGCTGGCAATAGCGCCTCTGATCTCGCGCCATCGATACGCGCTGTCGGTAAAAATGCTCGACCCCGTCAGTTGGGCGAGATAAATCGTTATCTCAAAATTCGGCGTCATTTTCATTAGATTGAGCAAGCCCGCGGTTTGCCCCTGACTTGTAGCATCAGCGGCTTGCAGTATCGCCAGCGGGTCGCTTTCTTTTGAGCGCTGGATATGATCGATCACGCTTTCAAGAAGTGGCTCCTTCATGTCAGGCTTAAAGCGCAGCAGTTGCCGGCGCAAAACCTGATCGGGAAATGACAGGATCATCCGTTTGGTGTCTTCCTCCGCCAGCTTCTCGAGCCGCTCCTGCTCGTTACGATCGTAGAGCGGATTTTGCGCATTTCGCATTTCGGCCATATCCATCATCTGACGCCGCAAGTGAGCGTCGAAGATGCAAGGGTCTGGAAAAAGGTTGATGTAGCCGAGATCGATTAGTGGGAAGAGCGTGACGAAGATCAAAATGTCTTTGAGAAACTCCTGGCGGTAGGCGCTTGGATTGTCGACCGGGCTAAACTTTGGTTTTACCGTCCCAGCATGTTGGAACGGGTGCTGCATTAAGACAGTTCCGAAATACAATGCGCCGGTCAAAGCCATCGGCGCGATCGTCGTCGGATGAATGAGGCCGGTGAAAATAGATCGTGGTTCGCCGTCTGGCTTAGGTAAAAGGCCGACAAGGTCCGTTTCTAACGGCCAGAGGGCTTGATACAAAAAATAGACGTCTCGGATCTTGTCGTCCGTGATACCGCGGCGCACTTGGGTCCAATCCTTGGCATTTTCCAAATCGAGAATCTTGGTGATGACAATGTAGAGCCGGATGTTTCGTTCGCGTATGCTGAGTTCTTTCCAAGAGGGGCGCAAGAATGGTGGCTTCTTTTCGCAGCACGCGCCAAAGGGCTTGCCAGAGCCGCAGCCGCAAGGATGCTTTGAGCTTTGTGGAGCTGATAAGTCCTTGAACAGAAAGTCACGCTGTTTTTCGGTTCGACCGAATTGGTCTTGGTAATAGACCCGGCCGTCGGAAAATTTTGCAAACATCTCTCCGCCGAAGTGCCAAAGCTCGTCTTTGGGCGGCAGCAATGTTTGTGCGATCGCCTCCCACGGCTCTGCGCTTTGGCTTTCCGGGAACAGCCACTCTTTTCGTCCAGCCGCGACGTAGCGTTTCGCTCTAGCTTTGATAACGCGATTCACTCTCAGCACTTCGAAGGAGCGAAGTTTGCGCGCGCGAATAAATGCGTCTGTGCGCACCATCGAATTCCTGAAATTCTTGGCGAACGTCCGCTTTTCAAGCGGGTCAGTTGAGGCGTTCTGCGCGTATTCGAGATTGGTCAGTATCAAGCAATAGTTTCTCGATAGGGGGAAAATGGTCTGGGAAGCCTTCAAAGCAATACTGGGGTCGTCGGGATAGGTGCACAGCAGCGCGTCCGGCGGACAAGCATAGTTGTATACCGTCACAGGGTGGTCGCTGAGGATGAATTTTACATCGCTATCTTCAGCAGACACAATCTCTCGAACGCCTTCGGTCCAGATTGTGCAATGAAGCGCGCGGATCCCTTGCATCTCTAGCATAAGTTCGTTTTGAGACGGCTTCGGGTAATGCCGGCGTAGCCAATCGAGCCCCTTAGGGGTGCGCACCTTCTGGATGTCTATGTATTCGAAGAGAGTTTGAAAGTGACGATGCCACTCGCTTATTTCATTGCCTTGGAAAGCTCGAATTGCCTGAGAGCCCTTGCGATCAATGTCGCCAAACATCTTTCGCTCAATCTCGTCATTGACTGACGTTCCGAAGAACGTCGAGTAAAGATCGCGCTGCATGAAGGCGAGCGAAGTCGGCCGATGTTCAAAAGCATTGAAGGTAATTGTGCGGCCGTCTGCCAGCACCGTTTCGTCTGGTGTCAAATCGAGGTAAGCGAGAACGTTTCGCCTCTCCTCGAAGAACCCTTCTTGGTGCCATTGCGGGACATAGTGATTGTTTCGTGTTTTAGCTGCGCTGGGAATCATCGAACATAAGACTTGATCAGGCTCGCGCAGTAAGGAGCAACGCTCTGCTCTGAGCGAGGATCGGGAAGGCAATAGAGGCAATAGCGCGCCGCATCCTCACCGGAATAATCGGGGTCTGACGCGCCACTCAGCATGATGGTCGCCGTGTTGAATCGCACGTCAAAAATGAAACCTCGCGAACCGACATAGCCCCATAGCTGTTTTTGGAATTCACTGCCCCGCAAACGAACTCACCCTCTTTGGTCTTTACCTTGAAGAGATCGGCCCACTGTGCGGACATGGGGTCTTTTAGTTTGCGCTCTATGACGCCTTTTGCTGCGGTGAATTCAGGGGCCGCGACAACGTTTTTAACGCTATGGGGCTTCTGCGCCACAGGCCGGTCAAAGCACGCCAAGCGCGCCTGTGGATCGGCGATAGATTTGCAGTCGGCTGCATTGGCTGAATTGGCGCACACCGCAAGCAGCGCGAGCGTTGAGAAAAATATCTTCATTGAAATCCCCCAGACCCACCGCAACTTTACGGCGTCAGTACGGGGTTGGGCAACTAGGATTTTGGTCGACCGTGACCTGAGACGGTATCTCCGATAGACTTTCGCCGGAAGCATGGATTGCCGTGATGGCGAATGAGCGGGATAATTGGGCGGGCCAAATTGCGCGGATCGAAATCGACGAGTCTGCGGCGATCTGCGTTGAGCAAATCGACGACGAAATCACCGTTGCCATCGCGAGTGTTGTCGGCAGTCATTTCCAGGCGACGGCGGATCAGGCGCTTGAGTTGTCTCGGGCCTTAGCTGTAGCCGCTGAAAACGCGGCGAAACCCCGCGTGAGAGTCGGGTTCGTAGTGGCTACTTCTTAATGGAGTGCTCCCACATATAGCGCGCAGCCCTAACGCGCGCTCGTTCCAACATATCCTCCTTCGCTTTAGCGGCGGCTAGGTCTGATTCAAGGCGCTCGAAGTGCGGCAGATAGACTTCACCGCCTTGTGGCGCGCGGCGCATTTCATAGGCCAACCGGTCGAGGCACCGTTCAAGCAGGTCGATTGTGATTGGTTCGTCGGCGGAAAGCGGCTTGTGCCTGCCCATTTTGTTACTCGTTATACAAACTTTCGTACCGCCACTTACACGCCCCGAGGGCCTTCTTGATTTCGTCCATCGGGATTTCGGCGTCTTTTGTAGACCTGTTGGCCTTGAACGTGATTTTTCCGTTCGGATCACCCGGATTCATAGACAAGCTGACTACGGTGCCATCACCGAAGCTCTTTGTAGCGAAGCAGTCGGCTTCAGTGTCCCACGCTTGCCCGAGAACAATCCATCCCTTCACGTCCTTCTTATCGAAGACACTAGCTTTCGAGTGCGCGGAGCCCGTAAGCGCTACAAACATAGCTGCGGCAATCAGCGGAACGCGGTTAACGAAGGGCATGGGCTTCGACAACTTGACGCTATTGGTTCTGGTAATTGAACAGTTCATTTTGATGATCGGTCCCGGAATCGGCCGCCGCTGACGCGATAACTATAGGGAGCCGGGTGGGATGCGAAAGTGCCACGTTGCGAGATCAACCTTGGGAAAAATACGGGTAACGCCCTAACGTGCAACGTCTAGCCGTAAAACCCCACGATAAAACGGATGGCAAAGAACGCCCCAGCGGCGACGGCCATTGTCGCGCCGATCGCAAGCATCACCCTCAAGCTCTCGTCCATGGTACCTCGCATGCAGAACGGCCCCCGCGGGGGCAACGCGGAGGCCGCTGTTAAGGCGCCTCAGGCCGGGGAAACCTGAAGCAAGAGAGAAATCTCTGGCCCGCAGGATGGTTCCTCTGCCTTTGACGGCGAAATGCGAATCAGCTCTCGGCGCTAGGGTATCTTGACGCGCAGGGCAGCGAGGCCTGCTGGCGTGATCCGGTACGCTCCTGCCGTGCTCCCACGTTCAATCCAGCTCTTCGACAGCATGTTTGCGATGGTGCGCTGACCGGTGGGCTCAAGGGCTCTCAGTGTCAGCTCGCGACCCGCGCGTAGTTTTTGCAATGCATCTCGCTCCGAGCTGGTCGGCAGATGACTGGCACGCGCTGGCATCTATTTCTTGGCCTTCAGTCCGATCTCCACCAGCCGGCGGATGGCCTCTGGCCGGCCGGGCAGATCCTCTTGGCGACGGCGCCAGTCGTCTAATTCCTTGGCCATGTCGGGCTGGATACGGACCATAACCGGGGCCCCGGTCACAGCAGGCCGCTTCTGTGGAAGCGTGCGATCATTGGTTGTTTTCTTCATGGAATCATGATGCCACGAAATCATGTCCTCTGAATGCTCGCGGGACGGGGGTAGGGAAATAATACCAATGACTAATCTTAGCGGCGGCGCCACCATCAAAATCGACCCATCCAGACCTTTCTTTGCGAAGACCTTTATTCCGGGCTAAGAGCTAAGGGCTGCGACCCCGTTGTTCACAAGGGCGGTCTTCACGTCCTTCTCAAGGGGGCATCCACAGACAGCCTAAACACGTGGGCCGCGAGCCACGATCGGGACGGTTCGCTCCGGCGAGAACACGCACGCGCTGCGTGGGCGAAGCGAACTTCGGATGATGAGGTGATTCTGCTTGGCGCGCGCCAGTAGGGCCGTTGACCGCGCCGCCGTAGCGCCTCACCCGCGAGGGTGGGGCGTTCCCGCTGCAACGCGCATTAACCGGCGGCTGAGCTGAAAAGCTAAGCCGAGGCGGTTTGCGGGTGTTGCGTTCGATGAACGCGAAGCGAGAGCTTCAACTTCGAAGCTTCCACCATGACAGCACCTTCGCTCCGGCCCAGTTTAGCGGCAATCTGGCCAACTGGCATCTTCCCCGCCAGGCTCTTGAGCTCGGAGATATCTTCTTCACTCCACCGCCGATGTGACTCGGGCATCTGCGATACTCCTCCTGGGATACCTCCCTGAAACTCCTTAAAATCGGACTTTAAGAAAGGTTCCGTGCGGAGGCATGCCGCCGTAGCGCCTCACCCCGCAAGGGTGGGGCGCATGCTTCTGTTTTTGAGTTACCAGCCGGCGTAAATTGGACGTCCCCATCCGCCATAGTACCGAGGACCATAGTATCCGCCCCGAGCGTATGGCCTGTAATAAACGCGGGGTCGGTAATAACCCGGGCCATAGTAACCATACCGCGGGCCGTAAGCGGGACCATAGTAGTAGGGAGAGGCCGCAGCTGCGGCGCCAAAGGCGAGTGCTCCAGCGGCGAGACCAAAGCCAAGTCCTGGACCCCAGCCACCGCCGTGCCAACCGCCACGCCAGTGGGCTTCGGCGGGAGCGACAGCGGCGACGGAGATCGCGCCGGCAGCCAATGCTGCTAGTGCAATTTTTCGCATTCACATCTCCATGTTCGAGTAGGGCGACAAATCAATGCAATGCGATGAGGGCTCGTTCCTACGACTTTCGCCTGCGGCGGGCCTGTCTGTAGGTGGGAGAGCCGGTCGCGCTATAATCGCGCGAGCGCGAGCCGAGCGCGCAGCATGCCGCAGCGCAGGTTGAGGCGGGCTACCGCTTTCCCAGGAGCCTTTCATTTACTCACACGGGAACCGTGATTTCGATTGTCCCTTTTGAGAAGGGCGCGCTAAGCGTGTCCCAGCAGGGGACGTCACATGTCAGACGGGGCCCGCGAGTTTATCGATTTCTGGGTAGAGAACAGCATACATGCTGTCGAACAGGACCATACTGCGGGCGCGTCGCAGGATGTGCCGGAACTCTCGCGACGTCTCATCGAGGCTGCCAAGGGGCAGGGCATTCCGGAGGCCGACTTGCGGGCTGCGATTGGCGACATCGCCGCCTATATCGAAGAGCTTCTGAGGGCAGCGAACAGCGCTGAAAGCGAGCGGCGTACGCCTACGTAGGCGCCCTGCAACCTCTGGACATCACCAGGCTGAAGGTTAAGCTCTTCAAACATTCCCTGCTGCTCTGCGGTGATCGGGACATCTAAAACAGCTGCAGTCCAGCCTTCTGGAACGGCGGCGAGTACCAGGGTCGGCGCCTGGCTCGGCTTAGCCAACGCAATCCCTATCTCAGTTTTTGCGTCGTCCGAGGCTACCTCAACGACAGTAAAACTGTTGCCGAACGGCTCCGCCATCCACCCCTAATTCCACAGCTCGCTACTCGTTTCTACTTGCGCAGATAAGAAACCGCAGCATGGCCGATTGGCCTGTTGAGCGAGAGTAGCCCCGTTGAACTAATCGGGCCTTCGATGATCCTAATAGAAAGGACCATCGGAAATGCCCACCGTGCCCCACCAGAACGAGCGCGTAGAACTCGCGATGAAGATTCTGGAGTGTCGCCAAAAATTGCGGCGAGTTGGCTGGGATTTAGAGCAAGCCGAACGCCTGCGCGCCGAGATGGACCGTCTAGAACGCAAGCTCCGCGAGATCGACGAGTAACGTCGCTCCGCACCACCGTAGCTCGTCTAACGCTAGCCGGAAGCACCGCCTCCCTGGCCTCGTTTTTCCGTTCGGCCGGGCTCCAGCGCCGTCGACAACTACAACCCCAGCGACCTTTCGCTGACGTGAGTGCCAGTCTCAGCCTGACGGGCGCGCCGGAGAAGGGCATCTTTCTCGACCCCCGGAGGCATCGCCTTAGCCCGCTCCCGCAGTTCCGCGGCTTGCTCAACCAGACGTTCTTCAGCAGATTGAATTTGTTCGAAGCGGCGGCGGATTTTTCGCATGGGGTTCTCCGTGCAGTTCCAGCCCGGCAGGAATCAAATCTTGCGGGCTGGTTTAGGTTCCTCGGGCTATTTTCCACTCAGCGCAGCGGCGATCTTACCGCCGATGGCCTCAACCGCGCGGCGGGCTGCCTCGTCGGCCAGGTGAGCGTATCGGTTTGTCGTACTCGGATCGGCGTGACCGAGCAGGGTGCCGATCACCGGGAGGCCCATCTGGTCACCGATCCCGACGCTGGCAAAACTGTGCCGCAGATCGTGGATCCTGACACCGGTCACGCCAGCCCGCTTGCAAATGGCTGCCCATGGGCGCTTCAGGTCCGCGCGCGGTTTCTCATTCTTGGTACCGGCCGATTCTCCAGCGATGACGAAAGCACCCAGCTTGGTCAGGCCCTTGATGATGTCGATTGCCGCAGCCGGTAGATAGATCGTCTTTCTGCCAGTCTTCGAGTCGGGCAACCGCAACACACCGCGATCCAGATCAGCTTCGTCCCAGCGCAAGTGCAGGATCTCCCGCAAGCGCGCGCCGGTCAGCATAAGAATCCGGATTGCGGCGGTGGCGTAGGGCGACATTTTCACAAGCTGCCCGACAGGCGCGTGCTTGGCGTCACCGGCCTCAACAGGCAGGCCAACGGTCTCCGCCTCTATCATGGCGTTGCCAATCGCCAGTAGCTCGGCGGTCGTTAAATAGCGCTCGCGGCCTTCCTCTTCGTTCAGCTTCGCGCCGGAGGCAGGGTTCGTACCTTCCGGCACGTGGCCATGCCGCGATCCCCAACCGTACGCCGCAGACACCAGCTTGATTGCCCGGTTAGCGGATATGCGGGCTTCGCGCGTCATTAGAGAGTGCGCGCGTTGTACATCAACTCGGGTCAGCACCACTGCCTTAGTCGAGCCCATCCGAGGCTTGACGTGCTTCTTTAGGAGCATGCGGTAAAGGCCCGCGGTGGACGCTTTTTTGTGCTCGGCGACGTATTCCTCGATGTATTTCGAGACCAATTCCTCAACCGTTAGGCTGGCCCGCTCGTCGCTCCGATTTTGGGCAAGGTCTTTCCCCAATGCGGCGTTCGCGATCGCCTTGCGGGCCGCCTCGCGGGCCTCATTGGCCTTCAGGGTGCCGACCCGGCCCAACTTCAATCGCTTCTTGCTGCCGCCGGCTACGGGGCGGAATTCGGCGAAGTAGGTGCCGGTGCCCGTGGTGGTGCGGTAGAGACCGAAGCCCGCAAGATCGTCGTCGAAATAGTAGGTCGTCTTGTTGGGAACCGCAGACTTCATGAGCGCCGCTACGCTATCGGTCGAAATCCTGATCGTTGCCATGCCCCACCAAATTTATAGCCAGTATGTAGCCAGCAGTCTGGCTATTGGCTCGGAAAAGGCAAGTGGTCATTGGTTGGATTACGTTTGATTTACAGCCATTTGTTGCGCGCCATCCAACGTCAGGAATGGCTATAAATCAGGTCGTTTATAACTGGGAGACTAGGGGTCGGAGGTTCAAATCCTCTCGCTCCGACCATTTTTTCCAACTCATCGGTGGATTGACCGTCGGCGTGGAGCCTGCTCCCGCTGCGTGATGCATGCGCGACGACCGGTTGCGGGCGGCTGCTTCTGGGGGCGGAAAATTAAAATGTCGAAAACAACCCCATGCACAGTAGCGAACCCATTGGCGAACTATGTTTTTCCGAAGTGGTTTGACGCGTCGGGCAAAACAGGAGCATGATGTCACCATGCCAGCCTGTGGGACGGGGGAATATTCACGACAGCTGCTTCAATGCATTGCGTCGCAGGGACTTGGGAGGCGCGACGTCCGGAGCGGAGTTGTCTTCTCCCCGCGCTATGATGTGTAACCTGTCCTGGCGGCAAGCAAGTAGCGTCCGCGCCGCGCGAGTTTCACGGTAGTCAACCTCCCGGTTGCGAAGGCGCTCGGCCTGGTGCTTCCAACGTCCGTTCTGAGCCGCGCAGACGAGGTGATTGAATGACATCTTGCTGATGAAGTTCACCAGACCTCATGTCTTGCGTCGGGGGTTGCTAGGATGGGTAGGTAGTCCGCTGCCCTTGGCGAGGTCGCGGACAGGTTTAAACGGTTTGGTAAGAATGGAGTCTTGATACTGGGACGGGCTTGGGGACTCACGGGGTCCCTTAGATGGAGCGTTCAGCGCGATCCAAACGAAAAGTAAGTCGAAAGCGCTGGGTTGTTTGTTACGGTAATTTTTCTATTGAATGTCGAGACGAAGATGGCGCGAAGAATTTGGCAGCCAAGCTCCGTAAGCGCCGATACCGTGTCACAGCCCGGACAGCCGATGGCGTCTCGCCTTCGTGGCGAGTAGAGCCAGACGAAATCGACGAGTGGATATCTTCACCCACGCGCCCTAGTCGTTCGCCGCGGGTTCGGCCTACGAAGAAACGATGATTTGCGAAACACTCGAGTTGGATCGCGGCTTCAGCACGTTGGTTTCGCCCGCGTCTAGTTCAACTTCGGACACACTCTAGCCCCGATTTGGCTGCTGGAATGCTGGCTCTCGCGACTCATCTGGAGTTGCAGCCAACTTGGGTCGAGATTGGTTCCGCAGGAGGAACGAGCGCTCCTGTAGCTATCCTGCGATCGGTCTTGCGTGTGATCCATCGCAAGGCCTGTGAAGGCCCCGGTCTTCCCCATTGGCTGGGGCCTTCCTTTTGCGCCAGATCACAAAAATATTGGCATCGCGGCGTCTGAGGAACGACTCTCCAAGGGAGAGATTGAAAAATCGGTCTGTGGCGAATCTGGACCTCCTCAAGGTCTCGCCATCCACCCGGAACGGCCCCACCGTCCGACGCGCGTTTGGCGATGGGCCGGTTTTCGTAGGTATTCACTCAACTCCCGCCGGCTCACAAAGTCGGCGGGGTTTTTGAGCTAGCCGTCTTGGCATCGGACTCCGAAGTTGTCGCAGGTGCGAGCGAAGGCATCTGTAGCATTTGCGTCTTCAAAGCAAAAAAGTGTGCCGACGTCGGCACGATCGATCCACCAGTCGACCTTGTTCGCCTTCGCAATGCGGGAAGCCTCTCCGCGCAGTAGGTCGAGCTGTCTTCCGGCGGCATGGACTATCAGGCAATTTTTCTTGGGCATGTTTTGTCCTCAATAGGAAAGCTGAATTGATCGCCATCAAAAATGGAAAACTCATGGCCATGGGCTCGGCTCAATGCAGCCCGCAGATAAATCAGCTGCTTAGCAGGATGCCCGCTCTCCCGCGTAGAGCGGGCATGAGGCGACGTTTTCGCAAACTACCTCAAATATCCCACCACCATCCGCGTTGTCTCGTCCACCAGCGTCCGCACCATCTTCTCCGAGAGCATCTCGGCCTGGTTCAGCACCGTGTTGTGCGCGACCGCCTCGATCGCACTGACGCAGATGAAGGTCGCCAGTCCCGGGTCGATCTTGCGCATCTCCTTGCGGCGGCTTTCGAGATAGGCGCGCACGAGGGTGTGGACCTCGCGGTTGAAGGCTTCGACGTCCTTGAGCTGGCCGGTGCGCGGGATCTGCTCGGCAAGCACCCGATGTAGTTTGGGATCGATACGGTGGGCTTCGATCGCGACGGTGACGAGGCGGCGCACGGCTTTGTCGATCGGCAGGTCGGCGACCTCGGTGAGGGCGGCACGGACGATGCCCATGATCTCCTCGTTGTGACGGTCGATCACGGCGGCGACGAGCGCCTCCTTGCTGGGAAAATACTGATAGAGCGAGCCGACGCTGACGCCGGCGATTTCGGCGATCCGGTTGGTGCTGGCTTTCTCAAAGCCTTCGCGGACCAGAATGCGAGCGGTTGCCTCGACCAGCGCGTCGACGGTGGCGCGCGATCGCGCTTGCAAGGCATTTTTCCGGGGTTTTGTCGGCGGTTTGCGCGCCATGGGCCTGCGATCCGAATGCGAGTAGGAAAAGCGAGCGAATGCTCGCATTATATCCGCATGTGGCGGCGGTCGACACAAGCCTTTTCGTCGCCCATACAGAGAGCCCGGTCTGGAGGAGACCTGACATGAGCGTTGCAAAGATCGCATCGGCCTTCCAGTTCTGTCCGGGCGGCCGGCTGTTGAGGATGCGGCCATCCGGCGATCCCGCGCCGAGCCTGCAGAGTCGTTGCTTCAACGCGCTGTTGCGGCAGCTTCCGTTCAAGAAGCACCTTGCCTCGGCCGAGGCCGTGCAGGCGCATGTGCAGAAACTCGCATTGCAGCCGGCCTCCTACGAGCCGACGGGTTTGGGCCGCGGCGTCGAGGTGACGTTGACCAAGATGGGCGGATGGCCGGTCTATTACACGGCGCCATCATCGGGCCATGAGGGCTGCAACCACGTCATGTTCCTGCACGGCGGTGGCTTCATCAACGAGATCGTGCCGGCGCATTGGCGCTTCGTCGGCCAGATGACGCGCAAGGCGCGCGTCGTCTGCGTCGTGCCGATCTATCCGCTTGCGCCGCATGCCACCGCCAAGGATCTCGTGCCGGCGACGGCCGAACTGTTGCGGATGCTGCTGGAGGATGTCGGGCCCGCAAAGGTCACGGTGGTCGGCAATTCCGCCGGCGCGGGACTGGCGCTCGCTGCCTGCCAGTGGCTGCGCGACCGCGGGCATCGGCAGCCGGGCCGGCTGATGCTGATCTCGCCGGCGGCCGATGCATCGGTCAGCCGTCCGGAGCAGGTCGAGATCGCAGGCCGCGATCCGATCCAGGACATTCCGGGGATCATTGAGGCGGGGCGGCTCTATGCCGGCGAGCTCGATGTCGGCCATCCCTTCGTCAGCCCGCTCAACGGCGCCTTCCGTTCGCTCGCGCCGATGACAATCTTCTCGGGCACGCGCGATCTGCTCTATCCCGATAGCGTCGATCTCGCGGAGCGCGCGAGGGCGGCGGGCGTGCCGGTCGAGCTGCATCTGCTCCGTGACCAGCCGCACAATTTCGCGCTGATGCCGACGCCGGAAGGGCGACAGGCGCGTGCGATCATTCTGCGTGCAGTGGCTTAAAGGGAAGGCGTGATCGTCGTCACAGGGGCGCGCCGCCGCAATGGGGTCTGGCGCTAGCGGTGCCCGCGCGGAGAGACCAGGCTACCTCCGGGGCGTTTCCTCATCCGTAGTCTTGCGGGGCCTTAGGCGTGGCCCTTGATCTCGTAGTGACCCGGCACGCATTTGTAGCGCTCGAGGCGCCAATTGGCGTGATAGATCGGATGCTCGCCCATCCATTTGGCAAGCGGGGCCTGTGCGCCGATCGCGCACTGCATCATCGACATCTCGGGCGTCATGTTGCTGTCGGTCACGATTTCCTCGATGCAACTGCCTGAGCTGGCTGCGCTCAGCCGGCAGAGCACGGCAACCACGGTCACGAACATTCCTGTCACCTCATCGGTAGTTTCAGACCACGAAGAGGATGCAAGCGGAGTGCCAGAGCCTGTGACACAAACAACACGCTGACCTGGCCGACTCGACCCAGCGTCCACCTCCATTTGGTGATTCGGATTGTAAAAAAATTGCCCCTAAACCGAAGCCGGGCAAATACGGGGAATCCCCAAGGAAAAGGGCGAGGAAGGATCGCAGGAATGAGCGATTGTGGGGGCAGCGCCGCGTGAACCGCCCCTTCACAAGGCCTGCGCAGCCGATAGGCTCGAAAGCGGACGGATACTCGTCAAGAGAGCGGGACCGCCACAGGACCAAAGGAAACGCGAGGGCAGACCATGAAGGCACGACCGACCGGCGTGATCCCGCCGATGACGACGCCGTTCCGGAAGGACGGCGAGATCGACCTTGGGCTCGTGGCGGCCCAGGTCGACTGGATGATCGGCGCCGGCGCGCATGGCGTCGCGGCCGGCGGCTCGACCGGCGAGGGCCACACGCTGGATCACGAGGAATATCGCGACCTGATGGCCGCGACGGTCGAGGCGGTGAAGGGACGCATTCCCGTGATCGCCGGCATCATCGTGGACTCCACGCGCGATGCGATCCGCCGCGGCAAGCTCGTGCGCGACATGAATGTCGCAGCGCTCCAGGTCACGCCGGTGCATTATCTGTTCAAGCCCGATGACGAGGCGATGGTCGCGCACTTCCGCGCCATGGCTGACGAGACCGGCATGCCCATCATCATCTACAACGTGGTGCCGTGGTCCTATCTGTCGCCGGCACTGCTGGTGCGGATCATGACCGAGGTGCCGCTGGTGGTCGGCGTCAAGCAGAGCGCGGGCGATCTCAAGCTGTTCGCGGATCTCATGATGATGGCGCCGGACAAGCTGATCTACAGCGCGGTCGATGCCCTCATGTATCCGTCCTACACGCTCGGCGCCCATGGCTCGATCGCCGCGATCCTGACCGCGGCGCCGCATGCCTCCGTCGCGCTGTGGGATGCGGTGAAGGCGGGCGACCATCCGCGCGCGCTCGATCTGCACAAGAAGCTGTTGACGCTGTGGAACGCCGTTATCGCCGACAATCTGCCGGCCTGCACGCGTTACGCACAGACGCTCCAGGGCTTGCCCAGGACCTATCCGCGCGCACCGATGCCGGAGGCCTCGCCGGCGCAGCAGGCCGCCACCCGCAAGGCGCTGGAGGCACTCGGCGCGTTGAACGGGGTGCGTGTCGAAGCGGCCGAATAGTCCGCCGGCCGAAATTATCGATGTCGAATGGCAGCGCCGATCCGCTTTTACCTGCGGATGCGGCGCTGCTACATTTTGCGCGCGCCGCGATGCGCGGCGCCAGCTGTGAAGAAACATACCGACAAGGGGAGGGACCGAAGTCCCATGAAGGATTTTGCAGGAAAGATCGCCGTCATCACCGGCGGCGGCACGGGGATGGGACGCGAGCTCGCACGGCAGCTCGTCGCGGAGGGCTGCAATGTCGCGATGTGCGACGTCTCCGAAGCCGCGATGGCCGAGACCAAACGGCTTTGCGAGGTCGAGAAGCTGCCGCAGGGCCTGCGGGTCACGACCCACGTCGCCGACGTCTCGATCGAGGACCATCTCAAGCGGTTTCGCGATGAGCTCGCCGAGCAGCAGAAGACCGACCGGATCCATCTCCTGTTCAACAATGCCGGCATCGGTGGCGGCGGCAGCCTGTTCACCAACACGCGCGAGCAGTGGGAGCGTACCTTCAACATCTGCTGGGGCGGCGTCTATCTCGGCGTGCGCACCTTCCTGCCGATGCTGGTGGCGGCGGACGAGGCCCACATCGTCAACACGGCGAGCGTCAACGGCTTCTGGGCCTCGATTGGCATGGGGCAGGCGCACACCGCCTACAGCTCGGCGAAGTTCGCGGTGAAAGGATTTACCGAAGCGCTGATCAACGACCTCCGTCTGCACGCGCCGCATGTCAAATGCTCGGTGGTGATGCCCGGCCATATCGGCACCTCGATCGTCTCCAATTCGCGCAAGGTGCAGAGCGCCGACGGGTCGGAGCGGCTCAATGCCGACGAGGTCGCGCTGACCCGCAAGCGCATGGTCGCGGCTGGCGTGCCGGATGCTGACAAGATGTCGGACGAGGACATCCAGGCTGCGTTCGCCGAACGCGCCCGCAGCTTCCTCGAGGACGCGCCGACGACTGCTGCGCAGGCCGCGAAGATCATCCTCAACGGGGTCAAGGCGGACCGGTGGCGCATTCTTGTGGGCGAAGACGCAAAGCGCCTTGACGAACGCGTGCGCGCAACGCCGGAGCAGGCCTACGACCGCGCCTTCTATGAAAGCTTTACGCAGGAAGTTGGCTGGCGGCTCGGTTGATTCGGTTTGGCTGAGACTGTCAACGAACGTCCGCGTATGTAGGTATGACGACCATCATGGCAAGAGGTGCGGACCTATTATTACACAGGTAATTTACATGTTACGCAGGTAACTTTACGTGCCACCTCTTGCCACTTTCCGACGCCTTATGACGATTTGGAATGTCACGCATGCGACATGCTCCGTCGTTCAAGCAATGTTCAAGCGATGGTGATGTGAAACGGGTCTCATTCGGCGCACGGCAGCTTGGTTGGTGAACCAAAATAGTTTAGTCGATCAGGGGTAACGCCATCATAAAGCGTAGCTCCGATGATACCCGCATGCCTCTCCGACGACTGGATCCTCTGCCCGGAGAGAGAGGATATTTCCGCTGAATTCACGCGGCTCCTCACCGCGGCGCAGGAGGGTGGCGCCACCATCGCAGAATGCCTGATGATCGCGCGGCAGCTCAAGCAGGGCGGTGAGCAGTCCTGGCACCGCGAATGGAAGCGGCTGGCGCAAGCCAACCGGCAGCGTGCCGAGGCGGCGTTCGCGGAAGGCCACATGGCGACCGCGCAGCGCAACTGGCTGCGGGCGATGAACTACTACGGCGCGGCCGCGATGCCGCTGGACCAGGCCGACGAGCGCCGCTGGGTCGCGGTGCTCGCCATGCAGGAATGCGCGCGCCGCTTCCTCACCGCGCGCGGTCCGGCTGGCGAGGTCGTCACGATTCCCTGGGCCGATGACGGACACGTTTTGCAAGGCTATTTCCTGCCTGCGTCCCCGGCCGGCAAGCGGGCTCCGACCGTGATCTGCATCGGCGAGCCCGGACACCGCAAGGAAGAATTCCTGTTCAAGCTCGCGCCGCATGCGCGCGAACGCGGACTGTCGATGCTCGCGCTGGACCTGCTCGGCGACCAGCGTGACGACTATACCGACACGCTCCTGCAGCGCCGCGACCTCGAGAGCTCGATTGCCAGCGTCATGGATTATCTGGAGACACGCGGCGACGTCGATTTCGATCGCGTCGCCATCGTGGCCGACGGGTGGGGCTCTTCCTTCGTCGCGCGCGCGGTGTTGCAGGAGCCGAGGCTCGCCGCGGCCGTCTGCGACGGCGGTCTGTGGGACCTGCACGAACGATCCTTCTTCGCCAGCCGCTTTGCGATGAGCGACCTCAGCATCGTCCCGGTGCCGTCGGCGCCGTTGATGGCCTCGAGCGTCGACTGTCCGGTGCTGATCACGCTCGGCGAGGACGGCTGGCTCAAGGCCGACCGGGCGCGCCAGATCGTGCAGAAGTCGCGACTCGGCAGCTCCGACATCGTGCTGAAGGTGTTCACCGCGCAGGAGACCGGCGCGGCGCAGGCCCATGCGGACAATCCCAGCCTTGCCAACGAATACATCTTCGACTGGCTGGAATCGCAACTGGGCGCCACGGGGCGGCGGATCTGAACGCCGCCTGCTGTCTTAAAGCGCGATGAGATTGGGATGAATCGTCATCGCGATTTAGGTTGTTGCTTGGGCATGATCTTTTCGGAAAACCGCTTCGCACTTTTCCGGATCATGTTTTAGTAGTCGAGGGATATCCTGACGCAGGCCTTTTCGAGCCGGGTCTTCAGCGTCGCCAGCTTGCCGGTGAATTCGGTCAGTTCGTTCTCGTCGAATTCCTGGAAGACGAATTCGCGGATCGTTTTGTACTGCTCGTTGAGGCTTGCGATGTGCTTCTGCGTCTTCTCGACCAGCGACAGCCGCACCACGCGGGCGTCGGTCGGCGAGGGCCGCCGCCGCAGCAGGCCCTTCTTCTCCAGCAGCTTGGACTGGGTGGTGACGAAGGACGGATCGACGTGGAGCAGCTTGGAGACCACGTTGACGGGCACGCCGTCGTCCTTGTCGAGGTCGGAGATCGCCATCAGGATCAGCCATTGCGGACCGCTGATGCCCAGCGTTCTCGCCCAGAACTGACGCAACTCCTCCAGATACATGTTGATCGACGAAATTTCCCAGGTGAAACGCCTGATGATATCGAGATTGCCGATGGAGCGGAGGCGCGCCCCTTCCTTCCTGGTCGCTGACACAGCGTCACTCCCGTGATCTGATTCTTTTCCGGCCGGTGTCTTGCACGGCCATAGTCCACGCAAGTCTGCCCTGACGCAAGTGCAGAGCAGGGTAATTTTGTCACTAAAACTACAAAGATGATCAGCTCAGCATATTCCCTCACTCGCGGTGTTGCGCGCGGGGCACAGGTTTAGTGAAACAACAAAGCTGACTAAATAAACTATTTTGATTAGCGGAACGGCGCAGGCATATTGGCCCGTGACGGTGGGGGGTACTCAATCGTCCCGTTGCAGGTGGTTCGCTCACGTCCCTCGCGTCGATGCGGGTGTGTCCAAAAGCGCGAAGCGGCCGAGCGGATTTGAAAAGACGGGGATCTGGGGGGCCTCACGGTCCGGTCTCCGTAAAATGAGCAACTTGGAGGTTTTATATGAAAGTGGTGAAGAGCCTTTTGCTCGGCACTGCGGCGGGTCTGATCGCCGTCGGCGGAGCACAAGCGGCCGATCTTCCGGTCAAGGCCAAGGCGGTCGAGTACGTCAAGATCTGCTCGCTCTACGGCGCGGGCTTCTACTACATCCCGGGCACCGACACCTGCATCAAGCTCGGCGGCTATCTGCGTGCTGAAGTCGCGCTCAATGCCGGCGGCAACTACAGCGCCGCCTACAACGGTGTTTCCGGCGCGAACAACCGCCTGTCGAACTACTATTTGGCGCGCGCTCGCGAGGACCTCAACATCGATACCCGTACCGCGACTGAGTACGGGGTGGTTCGCACTTACTTTGACGCGGTGTTCACCTGGACGACCGATAACTATACGGGAAGCGGCTCGGCAACAGGCGCGACCGTTTACTCGCAACTCGGAAGCACGGGCGTGTCTGCGCCGAACAACGCAAACTCGGGCACGATCTCGGGTGGTACGCTCGGCGTCTACTATGCGTTCATCCAGTTCGCCGGCTTCACCATGGGTAAGTCCGTGTCGCAGTTCGACGCGCCCTGGACCAACTATCCCGGCAACAACTTCGACCAGCTCGTCGGTGGCAGCGGCTCCGTGAACGGCGTCGCCCAGTTCACCTACACGGCCGATTTCGGCCAGGGCGTGACCGCGACCGTTTCGGCGCAGGACCAGACCCAGTTCTTCACGACCAACATCTGGAACACCGCCGGCATGTCCACCAGCGGCGTCCTCGGCGGTGCTTACGGCTCGAACGATATCGGCGGCACTAGGTCGCCCGACATCGTCGGCATGGTTCGTGTCGACCAGGCCTGGGGCCTGTTCCAGGCGTCGGTGGCTGCGCACGACAACCACGTCGCCTACTACGGCGCGTCCGAAGTCACCGGTCATCCGGAAGACAAGTGGGGCTGGGCCGTTCAGCTAGCTCTGCAGATCAAGAACATCCCGACCGGTGCTGGCGACGTGATCAACATCTCGGGCGTCTATACCGACGGCGCGAGCCGCTACAACTTTCCAGTCGCTGGCGGCGACCAGCTACTCGATGTTCGGCGGTTCGGGCAGCGCGTATCAGAGCATCGGCTTTGCCGGCGTGTCTGACGCGGTGTTCGGTCCCAACGGCCAGCTCGAGCTGACCAAGACCTACGGTTTCCGTGGTGCCTACACCCACAACTGGAACCCGTACTGGAATACGGCGCTCTACGGCGCGTGGGCTGCGGTCAACTACAGCGGCACGGCGAAGGGCCTGATCTGCGGCAGCGCTGCGTTCGCCTCGCTGACCGGCACCTGCAACCCGGACTTCAACATCGGCCAGATCGGCGTCATCACCCGCTGGACGCCGGTCAAGAACCTGACCTTCTCGGCTGACTTCGTCTACAGCCACCTCGACCAGAAGTACTCGGGCGTGATCACCACCCCGGCGCTGGCGTCGGTTGCCAAGCCTGCGGCAACCTACGAGCTGAAGGACCAGGACACCTACAGCCTGCTGCTGCGCGCCCAGCGCAACTGGTAAGCTGAAGACCGTTCCGATCTGATAGAGCCCCGGCGGGAAACCGCCGGGGCTTTTTCATGAAAGCGGCCTTCGGAAAATCCGGCAACACGTTGCAAACGACGAAGACGAGCTATGCGAATCGATCGCCCTCAAACTTATTTACTTACCTGAGTTGATCAGCTATCTTGTTTTCAGCCGATTACGAAAGTCACGGCTCTTAGCTTCATGCTAAGCCTCCAGAAACCTCCGGTGATGCCCCGCCGGAGGTTTTTCGTTTTGGGATTTTCCTTCAGCCGCGCATCACACGGGCGCGCGAGTTCGGCCGGTAGGCGAGGCGGCTGTGGCCGACGCAGTAGGACTGGCCGTCGGGCGCGGTATTGCCGCAGAAGCAGAAGTCGTCTGCGCCCGGCGTCGAGATCGGCCAGCGGCAGCGATTCTCGGCGAGCTCCAGCAGCGAGCAGCGGTTGGCATCGTCGATCGGACCCGCGACCACAGGTGTATCGGTGTCGCCGTAGATCGTGGCGAGCATCTCATATTGCAGCCGCGGTACGGCTCTCGTCCCGCGCCGCGGCGCGAGGCTCCGCTCGAGCTTGCGCTCGTCGCTCGTCCTGCCGCGCGTGAGATTGAGCCGGGACAGCTTGCCGATCACCGCGTTGCGGCTGACGCCGATGTCGGCGGCGATCTCGCTGCAGGTGAGGCCGGCCTCGAAGTGCTGCTTCAGAAGCTCAATTCGTTCGTTGGTCCAAGTCGGTGAAGAAGCAGTCGGTGAAGAAGTTGGTGAGAGAACAGGCATTGTAACGGTCCCAGGTTGCAGATGTCGGCCATCCGCCTCTCGAGATCCGTCCGCCTCACGTCCGGCGCGCCCTCACGTTCTGCCGTTGTCGCGAATCGACAAAAGGCCGTCCTTGATGGCGAGACGGATGCCTTCCTCGATCAGAGTGCGTGCGACGCCGGGAACGCTGGTGCCGTGGGTGCCCTGTCTCACCAGTTTTTCCAGATAGGTGATGGTCGAGAGCGCCAAGGTTACGGGAATGCGGTCAGTCTCGGCTTTTTCGGTGGCCATGGCCCGAACGCTAGCCTCTTACTCGGGTACATAAAAGTAACGATTAAGACTCTATTTAGGTTCAGGGGTGGGAGTCAAATCCGGGCAAGACCGGTGTTTCAGCTCATTGGAATCGCTCGGGAAATCAGGCGCAGCTCCGCGCGCCGCGCGGGATGCCGAGCGGAGGCGGAGTGGAGACGGGTCCGGGCAGGCGGGTGTGGCTAGCCGTGCACGATCGCCTTTTCGATCATGCAATGGATGCCCTTGCAGCCGTTGACGGTCTGCGTCACCCGCAGGTCGGCGGCCAGGCTGCACAGCGTGTAGGCGTCCTCGCGCGACAGGTTTCGCGTCTCGCCGAGCAGCACGATCATGTCGCGCAGCGCGCGCACCGCACACTGGTCGAGGTCGGGGTCCATGGCCATGGTCATGTAATGCGTCGCCGTTTCGGCGCGCGGATAGTCGAACCTGAGATCCTTGCGCAGCGTCAGGCGGAAGCGGCCCTGGAGCGCGGTCTCGATCGCGGTGACGCAGACCTCGCCGTCGCCCTGCACACCATGGCCGTCGCCGCAGGAGAACATCGCGCCCGGGACGAACACCGGCAAAAAGAGCGTCGCACCGGCCCCGAGCTCCTTGTTGTCGAGACTGCCGCCCATCGCGCGCGGCACGAGCGAGGAGATGCGGCCCCAGGCCGGCGGCGGCGAGACGCCCATCACGCCGAAGAACGGCTTGAGCGGCAGATCGAGGCCCCAGGGCATGCGGCCGACCATCCGCGACCGGTCGAGCGGGATGTTCAGGATGCGCGTTTCGTGGAAATCGTCGGGCAGGGTGCCGGACAGCGGCTTGATCATGTTCCAGCCCCAATCCTGCCGGAGCTGGACGTCGAGGATCTCGACTGCGAGCACATCACCGGGCTCGGCGCCCTCGACTGCGATCGGGCCGGTGAGGATGTGGCCGGGCAGCATGCGCTCGTTTTTGGCGTGAACCTCGAGCATCTCCGGCGGAATGTGAAATTTGGTGCGGTCGGGCAGCATGTCGGGCCCGCCGCTGATGGTGTCGACCGTCACCTCATCGCCGCTTTTGACGGTGAGGACGGGTTTGAGCGCGGCTTCGAAGAAGCCCCAATGGCAGGTCTCGGGGCTTGAATGCAGGTGGTGATGGGTCATTGGCCGCGTCCAATCGGTTTCATCAGAAC
The DNA here is from genome assembly GCF_054061875.1 of Bradyrhizobium sp. S3.7.6. NCBI lineage: Bacteria > Pseudomonadati > Pseudomonadota > Alphaproteobacteria > Hyphomicrobiales > Nitrobacteraceae > Bradyrhizobium > Bradyrhizobium sp. S3.7.6. The sequence goes on from NZ_JBSSEQ010000001.1 coordinate 4,587,185, forward strand.
TCGTCATGAGAACCTGTTATGCCCGGGCTTGACCGGGCGATCGATCCTCTTTCAAGAAGATTTCTGAAGATGGACGGGCCGGTCAAGCCCGGCACGATCATTCCAGCGAGGCTCCCCTGTATTTCGTTCTTTCCAAGACCCTCGGCACCGCTCTGCTGCCGATCAATCTCCTGATCGAGCTCGGAATCCTGTCGCTGCTGCTGATGGCGACGCGGTTTGCTGCAGTCGGCCGCAAGCTTGCCGTGACCACGCTGGTGCTGCTGGCGCTGGTCGCGTTCTCGCCGATCGGCAATCTTCTGCTCTATCCGCTGGAGTCGCGTTTCCCGGCGTGGGACCCGTCGCGAGGCGCCCCCGACGGCATCATCGTGCTCGGCGGCTCGATCGACACCGATCTGTCGGCGGCGCATCGCACGCCCGTGGTTGCGCACGCGGCCGATCGCATGCTGGCGCCGGCCGACCTCGCGCGGCGCTATCCGAACGCGCGCATCGTCTTCACCGGCGGCTCGGCGAACCTGGTCGCGACGGAGGCGAGGGAGGCCGACTACACCGCGCCGATCCTGGAAAGCCTGGGCATACCGAAGGAGCGCCTGATCCTCGAGCGCGAGTCCCGCAACACCTGGGAGAACGCCATCTTCACGAAGCAGCTGGTGACGCCGAAGCCGGGCGAACGCTGGCTTCTGGTCACGTCGGCTTTCCACATGCCGCGCGCGATGGGCATTTTCCGCAAGGCCGGGTTCGATGTCGAAGCCTATCCGGTGGATTGGCGGATGGGCGAGCGCGACGCGCTCTTCGCCTTCACCCGCAATGGGGCCGATGGTCTCGGCAAGACCGACGTCGCCGTGCGCGAATGGATCGGCCTTTTGGCGTATCGCATCATGGGGCGGACCGGCGAGTTGCTTCCGGGACCGGGCAAGGACTAAAACGGGAGCCGCAGAACAAGAACAGAGTACCGGCGCGCGATCGTCGGTCGGGAGGACGCCATGCAGCAGCAGAGCGCAGACAGGATCGATCTTGCCGGCCTCGTCGCCGACCTCAACAGCCTGCTGCGGCTGAAGACGACGGTGATCGGCATGAAGCTGTTCGCGAGCGCCGCCGACATGGAGGCGATCCCGAAAATCCGGCGGCCGAACGCGGTCCACACCACCGACCAGATCGTCAGCATGGCTGCACGTCTGGGCTGGACGGTCGGCATCACCGCCGACGATCTTGTCGGTGCGCAGTGTCGCGCAGTGATCGGGCTTGCGCCGCAGGACGAAAAATGGCTCGCCGGCGAAAACTATGTCGGGGTCTGGCACGGCACCGCCGAGGACGCGCGCAAGCGCCAGGAGGCGCTGGACGTGGTTCCGTTCGGGCAGTATCAGGCGCTTGCGGTCAGTCCGCTCGCGAGCGGGCGGCTCGATCCGCCCGACATCTGCCTGGTCTATGCAACGCCGGGGCAGATGATCATTCTGATCAACGGGCTGCAATATACCGGCTACAAGAAGTTCGAATGGGGGGTGGTCGGTGAGACCGCCTGCGCCGATTCCTGGGGGCGGGCGCTGAAAACCGGCGAGCCCAGCCTGTCCTTGCCATGCTATGCCGAACGGCGCTATGGCGGCGTGCCGGACGAGGAGATGCTGATGGCCTTGAAGCCCTCGCATCTTGCCAAGGCGATCGAAGGCATGAAGGCGCTGGCCAAGAACGGCCTGCGCTATCCGATTCCGCCCTATGGGATTCAAAGCGACGTCCGCGCCGGCATGGGCGTGAGTTACGCGAAGAAATAAAGGTCGACCATGAGCTCAGCGAAATTCGACATCGTCGTCTACGGTGCGACCGGCTTCACCGGCCAGCTCGTCGCCGAATATCTGACTCAGCATTACAAGGGCGACCACGCGCTCAAATGGGCGATGGCAGGCCGTAGCCTCGGCAAGCTCAAGTCGGTACGCGACGCGATCGGCGCGCCCGGGAATACGCCGCTGATTGTCGCGGATGCGGCGGACGCGGCCTCGCTGAAGGCGATGGCGGAGCAGACGATGTCGGTGATCACCACCGTCGGCCCGTATCAGCTCTATGGCGAGGAATTGCTCGCGGCCTGCGTCGCCACCGGCACCGATTATTTCGATCTCTGCGGCGAACCGATCTGGATGCGACAGATGATCGACAAGTACGAGGCGGCAGCGAAAGAGAGCGGTGCGCGTATCGTGTTTTCCTGCGGCTTCGATTCCGTGCCGTTCGAGCTCGGCGCGTTTGTCGTGCAGGAAGAGGCCAAACGCGTGTTCGGCGCTCCGGCCTCGCGTGTGAAAGGCCGCGTGCGCGACATGCGCGGCACGCTCTCGGGCGGCACCGCGGCGAGCGCCAAGGCGACCTTCGATGCGGTCGCCAAGGACATCAGCCTGATCGCGATCCTGAACGATCCGTTCGCGTTGACGCCGGGCTTCACCGGCCCGAAGCAACCGAAGGGCAACAGGTCGCTGCTCGAGGAGGACCTGCAATCCTGGGCCGCGCCGTTCATGATGGCACTGATCAACACGCGCAATGTCCACCGCTCCAACATGCTGATGGGCTTTCCCTACGGCCAGGACTTCGTCTACGACGAGATGGTTCTGACGGGTCCCGGCGAGAAGGGCGAAGCCAACGCGCAGCGCGTGGTGGCCGCCAACGCCGAGAAGACCGGTCCGAACGCGCCGAAGCCGGGCGAGGGGCCGTCGAAGGAAGAGCGGGAGAACGGCCGCTTCGACCTGCTCTATGTCGCGATCGCGCCCGACGGCCGCATGGTCCGCGCAGGTGTCACCGGCGACCGCGATCCCGGCTACGGCTCGACCTCGAAGATGATCTCCGAATGCGCGATGTGCCTGTTGCGCGATGTGACAGACGTCCCGGCCGGATTCTGGACACCGGGCGCGGCGATGCAGCACAAGCTGATCAAGCGGCTGCGGGACAATGCTGGGCTGACGTTCGGAGTGGAAGCGTAAGGTCCGTGTCCGCGAAGTTCGACATCGTCGTCTACGGCGCAACGGGATACACCGGCCAGCTCGTCGCCGAATATCTCGCTGCAAGCTATGCCGGTGACGGCGCGCCGACATGGGCGATGGCCGGGCGCAGCAGGGACAAGCTCGCCTCCGTTCGCGATGCGATCAGCGCATCCGCTGACACGCCGCTGATCGCGGCGGACGCAGCCGATCCTGCGTCGTTGCGCGCGATGGTCGATCAGGCGAAGCTGGTGGTCACAACGGTCGGTCCCTACCAGCTTTATGGTTCCGATCTGCTCGCCGCCTGCGTCGCGTCGGGCACCGACTACATGGATCTCTGCGGCGAGCCGATCTGGCTGAAGCAGATGATCGACAGGCATGACGCGGCGGCGAAGGCGAGCGGCGCGCGCATCATGTTCTCCTGCGGCTTCGATTCCATCCCGTTCGAGCTCGGTGCGTTCTTCGTGCAGGAGGAAGCCCGTCGCGTGTTCGGAGCGCCGGCGCCGCGCGTCAAGGGGCGCGTCCGCGACCTCAGCTGGAAGTTCTCCGGCGGCACCTCGGCGAGCGCGAGGGTTACCTTCGAAGCAGTCGCGCAGGATCTCAGCCTGGTGTCGATCCTCAAGGACCCCTTCGCATTCACGCCCGGCTTCGAGGGGCCGAAACAGCCGCGCGGCAACAAGCCCGTTTTCGAGGAAGACCTGCAATCCTGGTCCGCCCCGTTTGCTATGGCGACGCTGAACACGCGCAACGTCCATCGCTCCAACATGCTGATGGGATTCCCGTATGGCCGGGATTTCGTCTACGACGAGATGGTGCTGACGGGGACGGGGGACGAAGGGCAGGCCGACGCGAAGCTCGTCATGGCCGCCAATAGCGAAAAGACCGGCCCCAAAGCGCTCAAGCCCGGCGAGGGGCCATCGAAGGAAGAGTGCGACAACGGTCATTACGACCTGCTCTATGTCGCGATCGCGCCCGACGGCCGTCAGGTTCGCGCGGCGGTGAAGGGCGATCTCGATCCCGGCTATGCCTCAACGGCGAAGATGGTTTCCGAATGCGCGATCTGCCTGTTGCGCGACACGCCTGATGTCCCGGCTGGTCTCTGGACGCCGGGCGCAGCGATGCAGCACAAGCTGATCAGGCGGCTGCGGGAGAATGCAGGGCTGAGGTTCGAGGTGGAGGGGTAGGCGGCTTTTGCGTGCTTAAATGACGGTGTCGTCGCCCGGCTTGACCGGGCGACCCAGTATTCCAGAGACAGTGTTGTTGAATCGAGAGGCGGCGGCGTACTGGATCGCCCGCCTTCGCGGGCGATGACAGTGAGATTGCCGCTACGCCGCCCGCGCATCATACGCGTACATGAACTCCATGCTCTTCGATCCCAGCGGCAACAGCCATTTCATCATCTGATTGCGGACCCATGCACCGGTGGCGCTGAACTCGCGCTTGCTGTTGCCGTTGCGGCGCGCCATCGCGACGATCTTTTCGGTGCGCGGGCGCCGCTCGGCCTCGAAGGCCTGGAAGGTGGCGCCGAGCTCCTGGCCCTCCTGCATCAGCCGCGCGAGCCGCATCGCATCCTCGAGTGCGAGCGAAGCGCCCTGGCCCGCGTGGGGGCTGGTCGCATGCGCGGCATCGCCGATCAGCAGCGAGCGCTTGCGCGACCAGGTCGGCAAGGTCGCGACGTCGAGCGTGTCGGTGACCACGATGTTCTCGGCCGCGTCGATGATGTCGGGGATCGGATCGTGCCAGCCGTGATGGAAGCCGCGCAGATGCTGTTTCAGCGTCGCGTGGTCGAGCGCGCGGAACATCGCCGCGTCCATGCCGTGCGCGGGCTGTGTGCTCCACCACATCACGCCGTCGTTCGGATCCGGGCTGCAATAGCCGTAACCGAAGAAGCCGCTCTTGCCGAACGTTGTCTCGACGTGCCGGCCGATCGGCCTGCCATCGAGGACGGTGTGCGGCACGAAGCCGCCGAACCCGATCAGCCCGGTGTCGAACGGTTGCGGACCGTCCGGCACGACCTGGCGGCGCACGACCGAGTGCACGCCGTCGGCGCCGATCAGGAAGTCGCCTTCTGCCGTGGTGCCGTCGGAGAAGTAGGCGATGATCGGCTGGTCGCCGCGGTCCTCGATCTTGATCAGGCGCTTCTCGAAATAGAGCGAGACGCAGGCGCACCAGGCCTTGTCGATCAGGATTTCGTTCAGCGTGGCGCGGCAGACGTTCACTGCCGGCTGACCGAAGCGCCGCGCCATATCACGGTTGATCGAGCCGAGCCGTTCGCCGCTCTGCGAATAGAAGTCGAAGGATTCGGCGATCGAGCCGCGGCTGATCAGCTCGTTCGCGAGCCCGATCTCGTCCAGCACATGCATGCCGTTCGGTGCGATCTGGAGGCCGCCGCCGATGCCTTTCGAATAAGGCCAGGCCTCGTAGATCGCGGATTCGATGCCGGCGCGGCGCAGCAGGATCGCGGTGACGGGCCCGGCGATGCCGGCGCCAATGATCAGGGCCTTGCGGGGACGGTTGGACATGGCTTGCTCCCGACGTTTCCGTGGTGCTAGGAGAAATTACGGTTGCTAAATCTCTTACTGACTAAGATATATATCGACTAAGATATGAGGTCGGCCTTGTCAAGGACGAAGGCGCGCGCGGCGCTGCTGCAGGAGTTCGAGGAGGCGATGCGCCGGTCGTCCGCGCAGGGCGTGCTCTATGGCCAAACGGTTGCGAACGTTGCCGGAATTGCCAACTCCGACCTCGAATGCATGGACATCCTCTATCTGGAGGGCCGCGTCACCGCGGGCCGGCTCGCCGAGGTCACGGGGCTGACGACGGGCGCCATCACCGGCGTGGTGGACCGACTCGAGAAGGCCGGGCTGGTACGCCGCGAGCGGGACGAGCAAGACCGCCGCAAGGTCTTCATTTCCGTCGTGCCGGAGCAGGCGATGAAGATCGGCCAGCTCTATGTGCCGATGCAGCAGGCGATGGAGAAGGTGTTCGGCGCCTATTCCGACGAAGAGCTGCGCCTGCTGCTGCGCTTCGCGACGGAGGGCTACAAGGGCGTGCTCGCGGCAACCGAGGCGCTGAAGGGACTTCTCGACACGCCGCCGGAAAAGCGGCCCGATCTCAAGCTGAAGAAACTTCGTCGCGAGACTTGATCTTGTAAGCCTGCGCAGCCGCGATCATGCCCCACATCGCGCCCAGCATCATCCAGAAGTGCCGCCAGTGGTCGGTGTCGATCACGAAGCTCTCGCCGACGGTGCCGACGAAGGCGGAGAAGATGGCGAGATAAGCGCGCTGCCAGGGCACACGGACGAAGATGTGCCTGATACCCATGATTACGGTGGTGAAGACTAGCGCGGGATAGCACACGCCGGAGAGCCAGCCGCCGGACATGAAGGCGTTGAGGTAGGAGTTGTGGGTGTCCTCGGGGAAGTAGCGGTGGAATTGCAGGGGGCCGATGCCGAACGGCAGGTCGAGCGCCATCTCCGCGCCGAGGATGTGCCGGCCGAACCGGCCGAAGCGGCCTTCGTCATAGCTCTGGTCGAAGCTTGCGCGCTGCTTGAACATCTCGGCGGTGGAATCGAATGACAGCAGCACCGCGATCAGCGCGAGGCCCAGCACCGCGGCAACGATCGCCATGACGACGATGCGCGAGCGCTGCGCGTTGGTGCGGCTGGTCAGCACCATCAGCGCCAGCATGAAGGCGGAGGTCAGCACCAGTCCGCCCCAGGCGGCGCGGGAGAACGCGAGCAGGATCGCCAGCGACATGATGCCGAAGGCGATGACGTTGCGGAACGCCTTGGCAAACTTGTCGGAGACCACGCTCTGGAGCGCGAACAGCGCCGGCAGGATCAGGAAGGCGCCGAGCACGTTCGGATCCTTGAACGTGCCGCGCGCGCGCCCGTAGAGTGTGAGGAGATCGTCTCCGCCGGGAACCAGATGGAAGTAGCCGGCGACCGCCGACAGCGAGGCGACCATCGCGCCGACCACGAGGCCGCGGCGGAGCATGTCGAGCCGGGCCGCGGTGTCTTCCGAGGTGACCATCGCGAAGAACACGACAGTGACCGCCATGTACCAGGAGGTCGCAATCCAGCTCGCCACCTCGGACTGTTCGTACAGCGGGACCGCGCTGATCGTGTAGCCGACATTGAGCAGGACCATCATCAGGATCAGCGGCATCAGCACGAGCCGCAGGCGCAGGCCGGTCGCGAAGAAGGTGACGGCGGCCAGCAGCGTCACGATCTCGTAGGGGCTTGGCTCGATGAAGACGATGGCGCCGGAGGCGCCGGCCAGCCACACCAGCGCGCGCTGGATGGCCAGTACGCCGGGCGCAGCGCGAACCGCTGCATTCATCTCCCCGGCTGTTGCCGCATACGCCATCACACGCTCACGCTACTCGTACACGCACACAACTTCCGACGTCATGCCCCGCGAAAGCGGGGCATCCAGTACTCTGAGCCGTTCGTGGCAGCTGCTACTGCCGGCGATTACTGGATCGCCCGGTCAAGCCGGGCGATGACAGTGAGGCTCGGGTACGACAAAACTCAATACGCGTTCTCGTTCTTGGTCAGCAGCGAGACCGGCGTCTTCAGGAGAATGACGAGGTCGAACAGCACCGACCAGTTCTCGATGTAGTAGAGGTCGAATTCGACGCGCTTCTGGATCTTCTCTTCATTGTCGATCTCGCCGCGCCAGCCGTTGATCTGGGCCCAGCCGGTGATGCCGGGCTTGACGCGGTGACGAGCGAAATAGCCGTCGACGGCTTCGTCGAACAGACGGCTCTGGAGCTTGCCCTGCACCGCATGCGGACGCGGGCCGACCAGGGACAGATTGCCCGAGAACACCACGTTGAAGAGCTGCGGCAGCTCGTCGAGGCTGGTCTTGCGGATGAAGCGGCCGACGCAGGTGACGCGCGGATCGTTCTTGGTCACGACCTTGGAGGCGGTCGGGTCGGCCTGATGGTGGTACATCGAGCGGAATTTGTAGACGTCGATGCGCTCGTTGTTGAAGCCGAAGCGCTTCTGGCGGAACAGCGCCGGGCCGGGGCTGTCGAGCTTCACCGCCAGCGCCACCAGTCCCATCACCGGCAGGGCTGCGAGCAGCGCGAGGCCACCGACGATGCGGTCGAACAGCCACTTCATCACCAGGTCCCAGTCGGTGATCGGCGCCTCGAACACGTCGAGCGTCGGCACCTCGCCGAGGTAGGAATAGGAGCGGGGACGGAAACGCAGCTTGTTGGTGTGCGCGGAGAGCCGGATGTCGACAGGCAGCACCCAGAGCTTCTTCAACATCTCCAGGATGCGCGTCTCCGCCGAGATCGGCAGCGCGAACAGCACGAGATCGACCCGGGTGCGGCGGGCGAATTCGACGATGTCGTCGACCTTGCCGAGCTTGCGCGCGCCGGCGCAGGTGTCGAGCGCGCGACTGTCGTTGCGGTCGTCGAACACGCCGAGTACGTGGATGTCGGAATCCTCCTGGGCATTCAGCGCCTCGACCAGTTGCTCGCCGTTGCTGTCGGAGCCAACGACAATGGTGCGGCGGTCGAGCCGGCCCTGGCGTGCCCAGGCGCGCACCAGCGAGCGCAGCACCAGACGTTGGGAGATGAGCGCGGCGAGCCCGAGGAAGTAGAAGGCGGCAAGCCACAGCCGCGACATTTCGCTGCCGAACTTGGCGAAGAAGGATACGCCGATGAACAGCAGGAAGACGAACGACCAGGAGGAGATCATTCGCGTCATCTGCCGGAGCTGACCGCGGAACAGCTGCACCTGATAGATGTCGGCGGCCTGGAAGCAGACCACGGCGGCGACCGCGACGGCGATGATCTGCGCGGGATAAACCCAGCTGAAGGAGCCGGCGAGCGGCATGACATAGCCGACATAGAGCGCGATGCCGACGAGGTTCAGCAGGGCGAAATCGGCCAAGCGGACGAAGCCGGTGATCACGATCGGCGAATAGGCGCGGGCGACCTTCTGGTTGACGACGTCGAGCGCGGCGGGCGAGAGCCGGCGACGGCGCTCCACAAAGGGTTGGTCAACCGGCTTCGCCGCGGCGCTGGTCGCGGCGTCGAGCATCGAGCGTGCGTTGAGCGGTTCCACGGGTGTCCACGTCCATTCCAAAAAAACCCGCGGGTCGCAGCGTTGCGCCCCGGGCGAGCATCCCCTGGCACGTCGATTATCGGACAAATCGGAAGATTCTCTAAAGCGGTCTTAAGGATGGTTAATGATTGGCAAATGCGTCGCGATAACCCGCGAGCACGCCGTCAACCATCGCCTGCTGGGAGAAACGCGCGGAGATGCGCTCGCGCAGGGCGGATGCGCGCTGTTCAGTCGCCTGCGGATCGTCGAGGGCGGCCGCGATCGCTTCGGCCATGGCCTCGGCGTTGCTCGGCGCAAACAGCGCCGGGCTGTCATGCCCAAAAATCTCGGGGATGCCGCCGACGCGGGCCGCGATCATGGGAATGCCGGCAGCTCCAGCCTCGATAACGACGTACGGCATTGAATCGCCGCGCGAGGGCACGACCAGCAGCCGCCCCTTGGAGAAGCCGTAGCGCGCCTTGACGTGACCGATGAAGCGGATGGCGCTGGAGAGACCGAGCTTGTCGACCTGCGCCTTCAGCGCCGCCGTCTCCTCGCCGTCGCCGCCGAGCGTGAGCGTGACCTTCTTGCCGCCCTCGTGCAGGCGCGCCACCGCATCGACCAGCAAATCCGCGCCCTTGATGTGCCTGAACTCGCCGACATAAGCGAGATCGGTGGCATCGTCGGCGATGCTAACTGGCTCGAATTCTTCCGGCGTCACGCCATTAAAGACGCAATGCACCACGCCCTTGGGCGTGCCGACGATGCGCTGATAGGTGTCGCGCGCAAACGCGCTCTCGAACAGGAACAGGTCCGTCGCGTCCATCAGCGTGCGTTCGAGCCGCGCGTAAAACTCGCCCTTGAAGGTGTTGAGGGGATAGTGCAGCGAGCCGCCATGCGGGGTGTAGATGCGGATGGTGTCGTTGGATCGCCGCCGCATGCGGACGAAGGCGCCGGCCTTGGCTCCGTGGCCGTGCGTGACGTCGGGCTTGAGCGCGGCGATCAGGCGCCGCATCCGCAGCCACACCAGAAAATCGTCAGGCGACGGTTCGCGGCGGATCGCCAGCCGGTGCACGCCGAGCTTCAGCCGCGGCGCGAGCTCGGCCAGCGCCTTGTCCGCGCGCTCACCGCCGGTGAGGCTATCGGCAAGAATCCCGACGTGATGACCGCGATCGACCTGACCGTTGGCGAGATCGAGGATGTGGCGGAAGATGCCACCCACGGGAGCGCGCACGGCGTGCAGGATGCGGAGCGGCCGGTCGGGAGAGGGGGGCATGATCAGAACCAGCGCTCGACGGCGAATGCTCGAACAATTCTCGAAATATCGAGATGGATTAAGAGCCCTCGTGGTTAACAAACGGTGTCGGCGCCGTGCGCGCCGGTCGCGGCCGTGCGCGATTAACCCAGCAGCAACCTTAATGGAGTGTAATCGCCCCGGTTGAGGTAGAGTCGCAGCGTTGCCCTGCGGGAGTGTTCGATGCGTTTAGCGTTCTGGCGTGCCGGCAAGGACAAGGCGGTGGTCGAGCGGGCTATTTCGAAGCCCAAAGCCGAAGCCAAATCGAGCGAAGCCGCGCCCGAGATTGAGGCAAAGCCTGCGCCGGTTGCTGCGAAGCAGGCACAAGCCGAATCCGGCGACATCGATCTCCATGCGCTCGGCGCGGTGCTCGCCCGCAAGCGCGGCTGGATCATCGTGCCGACGGTGCTCGCGCTCGTCGCGTCGATCGCCGCCGTCAATCTCGTCACCCCGCGTTACAAGTCGGAATCCCGCATCCTGATCGACGGTCGCGAGAACGTGTTCCTGCGGCCGAGCAGCGACCGCAGCACCGAAGAGCGGCAGTCGCTCGATCCCGAGGCGGTGACCAGCCAGGTGCAACTCGTGCTGTCGCGCGATCTCGCGCGCGAGATCATCAGAAAGAACAAGCTCGCGGAACGCCCCGAATTCGATCCGGTGCTGCAGGGCATTTCGCCGCTGAAGTCGCTCGCAGCGCTGATCGGCATCGGCCGCGATCCGTTCTCGATGACGCCGGAAGAGCGGGTGCTGGATGCCTATTACGAGCGGCTCCAGGCCTACGCCGTCGACAAGTCGCGCGTGATCGTGGTCGAATTCCAGTCCGCCGATCCTGACCTTGCCGCGCGCGTCGCCAATTCGATCGCCGACGGCTATCTCGTGCTCCAGCAGAATGCGCGCCAGGACCAGGCCCGCAGCGCCAGCCAGTGGCTTTCGGGCGAAATCGAAAATCTGCGCAAGAAAGTCTCCGATGCCGAAGCCAAGGTCGAGGACTTCCGTTCCAAGTCGTCGCTGTTCGTCGGCACCAACAACACCACGCTCTCGAACCAGCAGATGGGCGAGGTCAATACCCAGCTCAACAACGCACGCTCGATGAAGGCGGATGCCGAATCCAGGGCGCGGCTGATCAAAGAGATGCTCCAGAGCGGCAAGCCGATCGAGGCGTCCGAGGTGGTGAACTCCGAGCTGATGCGGCGATTGTCGGAGCAGCGGGTGACGCTGCGGGCGCAGCTCGCCGAACAGTCATCGACGCTGCTCGGCAATCACCCGCGGATCAAGGAGCTGAAGGCGCAGCTTGGCGACCTCGACAACCAAATTCGCGACGAAGCGGCCAAGGTCTCGCGCTCGCTCGAAAGCGATGCGCGGATCGCCAGTGGCCGGGTCGACGGCCTGACGGCGAGCCTCGATCAGCTCAAGAAGCAGGCGACCTCGACCAACGGTCAGGACGTCCAGCTCCGCGCGCTCGAGCGCGAAGCCAAGGCGCAGCGCGACCTGCTCGAGACGTATCTTGGGAAGTATCGCGAGGCCAGCACCCGCGAAAGCATCGATACCGCGCCGGCGGAAGGCCGCATCATCTCGCGCGCCATCGTCTCGAATACGCCGGCCTATCCGAAGAAGCTGCCGATCGTGCTGATTGCGACGATCGCGACGCTGCTGCTCTCGTCCGGCGTCGTCGTCACCGGCGAGCTGCTGCGCCAGACCGCGCCACGCGCGGTGGCGGTGTTCACGCCGGCGCAGACGCAGGCGCCGGTGCGCCAAGAGCCGGTGGTCCAGCCGGTCGTCCCGTCGGTGGCCGAACCAATGCTCGATCCGGTTGTGGAAGACCTTACGCCGCTTCAGCCCGAGATGGCGGCCGATGCCGACGTCACTGAATTCGCCGAGATCGAGCATCTTGCCGACAGCCTGCGCGCTGCGGGACCGGCGGCGAAGAAGGTCACGGTGCTCGGCACCGCGGCCGGCGAAGCCATCACGCTGTCGACGCTGACGCTGGCCCGGCACCTGGCGCGCGATGCGCGCGTCGTTGTGGTCGATCTCGCCGCATCCTCGCCGACCATCGCCGCGGTGTCCGTGGATGCTTCGGCTCCCGGCCTTGCCGAGCTGATGCAGGGCGAGGCGTCGTTCGCGCAAATCATCACCCGGGACAAGCTCTCGCGGCTGCATCTGGTCATGGCCGGCCGTCCCGGCTTCGACCGCAGCCTGCTGCAATCGCCGCGGGTGACGCTCGCGATCGATGCACTGCTCCGCGCCTACGACCACGTGCTGGTGGACGCCGGCAGCGCCTCGGACCTCCCGGCCGAACTGCTGACGGCGCATGCCCGCGCCGTCGTGGTGCCCGACGCGTCGATGGCGCCGGATGCCCGCACGCTGATGTGCGAGCAGCTGAAGGCGGTCGGCTTCAGCGAGGTGACGATGCTGAGCCGGCCGGTGCAGCCATCGGACGCGGCGGAGACGCCGCGCGTCGTGGCGGCGTGATCTCTCTTCCCTCTCCCCTTGCGGGAGAGGGTGGCTCGCCGCGTAGCGGAGCGACGGGTGAGGGGTATCTCTCCGCGAGTCCCACTGCTTTTGAGTCTGCGGATAGATACCCCTCATCCGGCGCTTCGCGCCACCTTCTCCCGCAAGGGGAGAAGGGAAGGGCAGCTCGCAAGTGGAGAATTCCTACCCGAACGTCTGCCGCAGCCGCCGCGCCAGATCGAACAACACCTGGTTCTGCTTCACCAGCCGTTTGCCGTGGCTCAGCGAGGACATCGCCATCGCCGCGAGTTTTCCCCGCGCGGTCAGGGGCACGAAGCTGTCGAAAATGTCGTCGTCGTCCTTGCAGAACATGCGTTTGTAATCGTCCGAGCCGATGCCGAGATCGAGCGAGCGGTAGCCGCGTTCGGCGTAGCGGTCGATGATGTAGCGCATCAGGATCAGCCCGGGGCTGGAGCGGGCGTGCTCGGACATCGTGTAGGTGTTGAACATCATCGAGAAGCGCTGGCCGTCGGCGACGCCGGCGAAGATCGCGATCACCTCGTCGTCGCACTCGAGCGCGTGGATGTCGATGACGCGGCCTTCGCCGCGCGCAGACAGGCACGCGCTGCGGATGAACGCTTCGACGCCGGGCTCGGCAAAGACGTTGGGCAGTTTCTGTTCGGCCATCCGCGCCGGCTTGACCCGGAAGAACCAGTCGAGCAGGCGGGTGACGTCCGCATCCGTGGTGGCGAGGTGATAACGATAGCCGGCAAGCGCCTGGAGCTTCTTTTCCTTGCTCTTGAGGCGGCGGCGAAAGGAGTTGCTGATCCGCGATGTGGGCGGCCCGCCCGGCTCCATCGCCAGGAGAGGGCAGCCGTTGATCGCACTCTGCCGCGGCAGCTGCGCGAACGGGTTGTGCTGGTCGTGCCAGCGCAGCGGCTGCTGCGTCAGCGCGAGCACGTCGGCATGCTCGCGCAGCGGCGCAAGCAGCGCGTCGAGATCGGCGATGGCGACCTCGGCGGCGAACTCGGCGTTCCACAGGCCCATGTTGAAGGTGGTGTGCTTGCCGCCCATGAAGCAGGCCGTGCGTACGCCGTGGCCTTGACGCAGTGCGAGCGGCAGCAGCAGGAGCGGCTGGCGCCCGGCGTCGCGGGCAATGACGATGAAGGGGCTGGCGCCTTCGTGGCTGCCGACCAGCCGCTGCCATGGGCTGAGCAGGTCGAAGCGCTGGTAGGGCGTGAAGAGGTGGCCGCTCTCCTCGAACGCGCGCCAGACCGTCTCGGCCTCGGCCAGATCGGTGACGATATCGACATGCGCGATACGGCTCGCTTTCGACCGCGCTGGCGATTCTGCCGTCCGGCTTTGCATCGCCGCAGCCATGGTCATTCACGAAACCTGTCGAGAAACGAAAAATTTGCGTATTTCGGCCTGTGGCCGACCTTTGCAAAGAAATGTCAACAAAGGGTAATGACAATCAGGCGAACGCGAAGGTGGGATATTGGCATCCGACGACAGATGGCTGGAGCGGTTGCGGCTCGAGCTGGCCTGGTTCACCGGTCAGGCCGTGCTGCGCAGCCGTGGTGCCGGCGTGATCCTGCGGTTTCAGCACGTGCGGCCGCGGCGGCGCGGCGCGTTTCAGCCGCTGCGTGAAAGCGAGATCAGTCCGCAATTTCTCGATCGCGCCATTGGTGCGCTGAAGCAGTGGGGATATGACTTCCTCGGCATGGACGATGTCTGCCGCCGCGCGGTGACGCTGCCGGAGAAGCGGCGCTTCGTGGCGCTGACCTTCGACGGCGCCAACAAGGACCTCATCAGCTTCGCCTATTCGGTGCTGGCGCGCCACGCCGTGCCGTTCACGATCTATGTGCCCACCGCGTTTCCCGATGGAGTCGGCGAGGCCTGGTGGCTCGGGCTCGAGCGGATGATCGCGCGCGAGAGCCGCATCAACTTGATGATGGGCGAGAAAGAGCAGCGCTTCACCGTCACAGGCAACGCCGAGAAGCAGGCGCTGTTTTCGTTCGTCGAGAACTGGCTGCGCTCGTTGCCGCCGGCGGATGTGTCGGCTGCGATCGCCGATCTCTGCACGCGTTACCGGATCGACCTCGCTGCGCTCTCGCGCGAAGCATCGATGGATTGGGAGGATCTGGCAAAGCTTGCGGCGGATCCGCTGGTCACGGTCGGCAGCGCGACGGTGAACTATCCCGTTCTCGCCAACATGAAGGACGCCGCCGCGTTGCGCGAGATGACGATGGGCAAGGCGGTGGCGGAAGCGGCCTTCGACCGCGAGATCAGGCACCTGGCCTTTCCGTTCGGCGATCGCTCGTCTTTCCGGCGCAGCCATGTCGTCATGGCGGAGGAGGCCGGCTTTGCCAGCGCCGTCTCGACCATCACCGGCATCGTGGACGCGGAGGGGCGCACCAATCTGCGCGCACTGCCGCGGATTTCCTGGGACGGCCGGATACAATCACTGCGCTTGCTGCGTGTGCTGGTGTCCGGTGTTGCCTTCGCGCCGGTGAAACCGACCGGCAGCGTTACGAATTAGATTTGACCCGATCCGGCCGCTGCATCCAGCTCACGATCGGCATCGCCGGCAGCACCCAGCCCATGCCGACCACCACGTAATAGATCGCCTGCCGCCAGCCGGACTCGGCGATCCATGGCATCTGCGCCAGCGCCATGCCGAGCAGGGCCCAGACGGTGGCCAGCACCAGGAGCAGGATGGCGCCGAGGAACTTGCGGGTGCGGATCGTCATGGCGGAATGCTGCGGCCTTCGCGTAACTTGCGCTGCGGGAGCGGGGGACTATAAGGGGCACGCAGTCCGGTTCAAGTCTCTTTGCAACAAGGCTTGGTTTTGCCCCTGAAATGACGACGATTTTCGCTCCGACCAATCCGCATCGCGCCGTGCGCTGGTGGCTGATTTCCGTGGCCGCCCTCATCGCGCTGATGGTGCTGGTCGGCGGCGCGACGCGGCTGACTGAATCCGGCCTCTCGATCGTCGAATGGAAGCCGGTCACGGGCAGCGTGCCGCCGCTGTCGGAGGCGCAGTGGACCGAGGCCTTCGAGGCCTACAAGAAAATTCCGCAATATCGCGAGCTCAATGCGGGCATGAGCCTGTCCGAATTCAAGGAGATTTTCTGGTGGGAATGGAGCCACCGCTTTCTCGGCCGTTTCATCGGCGTGGCCTATCTGCTGCCGTTCCTGTTCTTCCTGTGGCGCGGCGGCCTGTCGGGTGAGTTGAAGCGGCGGTTGTGGCTGCTGTTCGCGCTTGGCGGACTCCAGGGCGCCGTCGGCTGGTGGATGGTGGCCTCGGGCCTGACGGAACGTGTCGAGGTCTCGCAATATCGACTGGCGACGCATCTGGTGCTCGCGCTCCTGATCTTCGCCGGCATCGTCTGGGCGGTGCGGCGGCTCGCCGAGCGGCCGCAGATCATTGCGCCCGCGCGGCTGAGATTCACGAGCGTGCTGCTGCTCATCGTGACCTTCGTCCAGATCTATTTCGGCGCGCTGGTCGCGGGTCTGCGCGCCGGGCGCGCCTACAACACCTGGCCGCAGATCGACGGCGCGTTCATTCCCGCAGGCGACCGGCTCTGGTTCGAGACGCCGTGGTGGCGCAACATGTTCGACAACGTGCTGACGGTGCAGTTTGAGCACCGCATGACGGCCTATGCGCTGTTCGTGCTGGCGGCGCTGCACGCGTTCGATGCGGTGCGTTCACGCGCGGCGGCCGGCGGTGCGCTCTGCCTGTTCGCCGCGGTCAGCCTGCAGGCTGTGCTCGGGATCCTCACGCTGCTCAACCAGGTGCCGATCGATCTCGCGCTTTCGCACCAAGCGGTTGCGATCGTGGTGCTCACGCTTGCAGTGATGCAGGTGGAGCGGCTGGCCTCGCGACAATCTGCACAGGCGCAGCCGCGCGCGGTTCCGGTCGGTCAGGCCGGCTGATCAGGTCAGCAATAGCCGTAGACGCCGCAGGCGTAGGGCAGGCGCCAGAAATAGCCGACCTGTGGTCCGCCGTAGTACGGGCCCTGATAATCGTAGCTCCAGGGCCGGCCATAATAGCCCGGCAAGGTGCTGGAGCCGGGCAGGAGCGGCGTGCCCGGCAGGTTGCGGATGTAGCTGCCGATGCCATAGGCCGGCGAGATCAGCGCATCCGGATCGGTCTCGACATAGACCTGTGGCGGGTCCTGCGGCGGCACGGCAGCGCGCCGTCTCGCTGTGGCCGGCAGATCGGCGGCAACGGCAGCTGAGACCGTCAGCATGGCGGCAAGGGCAGGTACCATCCAGCGCAGCATCGTCGGCTCCGAATCAAAGGGGCGATCCAAGGACGATGTATGCGGCAGATATGGTTAATGACTGTTAACTGACGGCGGCCAGAACGGCCGCCGTCATTCCGGGATGGTCCGGCAGGACCGAACTCAGGTGCGCAATTGTGCACCTGAGAATCTCGAGATTCCGGGTCTGGTCCTTTCGGACCATCCCGGAATGACGATGGCAATTAAGCCCCCAGCGCCTGCTCCAGATCTGCGATCAGATCTTCCTTGTCCTCGATGCCGATTGAGAGCCGCACCACGTCGGGGCCGGCGCCGGACTTCACCTTGGCGGCGTCGTCGAGCTGGCTGTGCGTCGTCGAGGCGGGGTGGATGACCAGCGAGCGGGTGTCGCCGACATTGGCCAGGTGCGAGAACAGCTGCAGCTTCGACACCAGGCTGACGCCGGCGTCATAGCCGCCCTTCAGGCTGAAGGTGAACACGGCGCCTGCGCCCTTCGGCGCGTATTTCCGCGCGAGCTGATTGTACTTGTCGCTTGCCAAGCCCGCATAGCTTACCGAGGCCACCGCCGGATGGCCGGCGAGGAATTCTGCAACGGCCTTGGCGTTGTCGCAGTGCTTCTGCATGCGCAGCGGCAGCGTCTCGATGCCGGTCAGGATCATGAAGGCGTTGAACGGCGACAGCGCCGGTCCGAGGTCGCGCAGGCCCAGCACGCGGCAGGCGATCGCGAAAGCGAAATTGCCAAAGGTCTCCTGAAGGCGGATGCCGTGATATTCGGGCCGTGGCTCCGACAGCATCGGATATTTGCCACCCGTGGACCAGTCGAACGTGCCGGCGTCGACGATGATGCCGCCGAGCGAATTGCCGTGGCCGCCCAGGAATTTCGTCAGCGAGTGCACGACGATGTCGGCGCCATGGTCGATCGGACGGATCAGGTAGGGCGAGGCCAGCGTGTTGTCGACGATCAGCGGCACGCCCGCCTTGCGCGCCACCGTCGAGATCGCCTCGATGTCGGTGATGCTGCCGCCGGGATTGGCAATGGACTCGATGAAGATGGCCTTCGTGCGCGGCGTCACCGCGCGCTCGAAGCTCGCGATGTCATCGGAATCAGCCCAGACCACGTTCCAGCCGAAGCTCTTGAACGCATGCGTGAACTGGTTGATCGAGCCGCCATAAAGCTTGCGCGCGGCGATGAATTCGTCGCCGGGCTGAAGCAATTGCTGCAGCACCACGACCTGTGCGGCGTGGCCCGAGGCGACCGCAAGCGCGGCGGTGCCGCCTTCGAGTGCGGCAACACGCTCTTCCAGCACCGCGTTGGTGGGATTGCCGATGCGGGTATAGATGTTGCCGAATGCCTGCAGGCCGAACAGCGAGGCGGCGTGGTCGGCGTCGTTGAAGACGAAAGAGGTGGTTTGATAAATCGGGGTCGCGCGCGCACCGGTGGTGGGATCGGGTTGTGCACCGGCATGCACGGCGAGGGTTGAAAATCCCGGAAGGCGATCGCTCATTGAGGGCGTCCTGTTCTTGTGATCTGAAATCGCGCGGCATGCTGATCGGCGACGCGCCCGCCGTCAAGGCGCCGCGTCACATCGGAAACGATCGTGCTACGCGCTGTCGCGTGAGCGAAAGGAATCCTCCGCGATTGCGTCAGCTTTGTTCGCTCTTGTTTTTGGCGGCGCGATCCGATGCCGCGGTGTCGCCGCCGCCGACACTCATCCGATTGAGGGATAGCCGCATGCCTTGCGTCGGCGCCGGCGGCCGTTTGGAGCTCAGGGTGCGCGAATTGACGCCCATCCAGGAAATCTCGGACGACAAGCGGCCGTATTCGATCTTGGGGCAGCGATTCATCACGACCTTGATCCCGGCCGCCTCGGCCTTCGCTGCGGCCGCGTCGTCGCGCGCGCCAAGCTGCATCCAGATCACCTTCGGCAGCGGATCGAGCGTGAGCGCTTCTTCGACCACCGGCATGATGTGGCTGGAGTTGCGAAAGATGTCGATCATGTCGACGGGGCGGCCGATGTCGGAGAGCGAGGCGACAAACGGCTTTCCGAGCAGATCCTTGCCGACATGGCCGGGATTGACCGGGATCATGTCATAGCCGCGCTGCGCCAGATATTTGAACGCAAAATAGCTCGGCCGCACATTGACCGGCGATGCGCCGACCATTGCGATCGACTTCACGCTGTTCAGGATGCCGCGGATGTAGTTGTCGGGATAGGCGTCGTGGTTCATCTTTTTCTTTCTCTGACCCTCATGGTGAGGAGCGCGGCCCGCGCGTCTCGAACCATGAGGCCACAGTCGGGCCTCCATCCTTCGAGACGCCGCGTTCCGCGGCTCCTCAGGATGAGGAGTTGACTATTCATCCCGCCATGTCGGCGTGCGCTTCTCGATGAAGGCGCCGATGCCTTCCTCGGCGTCGCGCGCCATCATGTTCTCGGTCATCACCTCTGCCGCATAGCGATAGGCGTCCGCAAGGCTCATCTCGGCCTGGCGATAGAACGCCTCCTTGCCGAGCTTGACGGTGTAGGCCGACTTCAGCGCGACCTGTTCGGCGAGGGCAATTGCGGCCTCGCGCTCGGTGCCGGCCGCGACCACGCGGTTGATGAGCCCGATCTCGCGGGCGCGCGTGGCCGGGATCGGCTCGCCGGTCAGCAGCATTTCCATCGCCTGCTTGCGCGGCACGTTCCGCGACAACGCCACCATCGGCGTCGAGCAAAACAGCCCGATATCGACTCCCGGCGTGGCGAAGCTCGCCGCTTCCGAGGCGATCGCGAGATCGCAGCTTGCCACGAGCTGGCAGCCGGCCGCGGTCGCGATGCCCTGGACGGCAGCGACCACGGGCTTCGGCAAGTGCACAACCGCCTGCATCATCGCGCTGCAGGCGGTCATCATCTCGGCAAAGAAGGCGCGGCCGCGATCCGGGTCAGTGCGGCGCGCGGTCAGTTCCTTCATATCGTGGCCGGCGGAGAAGGCGGGGCCGTTGGCGGCGATCACCACGCCGCGGATCGCCTTGTCGTCGCGGATCTCGTTGAGCTCGGCATGGAGGCTTGCGATCATCGCCTGCGACAGACTGTTGCGGGCGGCCGGGCGGTTCAGCGTCAGGACCGCGATGGGCCCTATGGTCTCGCGCAGCAGGCTCGACGGTTGCGGGGAGGGGGCGCGGGCGGCCTGGGCGGACATCGAAGCGTTTCCGGTTGGATTCTTGCAATTGGATGACGCAGATAACTTAATGTAACAGGGGATGCGAAGCGAGGGTGAGGCGAAGCATGGCGTTAGCGAAAATGAGCGTGGCGGAGGTCGAGCAGTTTCTCCGTGACGAGTTTCCCCAGGCCTTCAGCGGCGATGACATCACGATCGAGAGCGCCGACGGCCAGACCTGCCTTTTGCGCCAGCGCTACAGCGAAAGGATGCTGCGGCCGGGTGGAACCGTGTCCGGCCCGACGCTGATGGCACTCGCTGATTTCGCGATGTACGTGGTGTTGCTGTCCGCGATCGGGCCGATCGGGCTCGCGGTCACCACCAATCTCAACATCAACTTCCTGCGCAAGGGCCAGCCCGGCCAGGACGTGCTGGCGGAGGCGCGTCTGCTCAAGCTCGGCAAGCGCCTGGCGGTCGGCGAGGTGAAGCTGCTGTCCGGCACGTCGCCCGATCCGATCGCTCATGTCACCTCGACCTATTCCATTCCAAATGTTTGAGCTTTTCGCAGGTAATATAGCACCATAATTTTAAGATATTGATTTTGCTATTGTAATTCCAGATCTGGGGCATTGACCGTTGCGCGTCTCTTCTCTAGAAAACCGCCCAGTCCGGCGCGGTGTTCGCGCCGATATCTCCCGTCCACGGAAACTCCGATATGAAAACCTTTTCGGCAAAGCCGGCTGAGGTGACGAAGAAGTGGGTACTGATCGACGCCAAGGGTCTGGTCGTCGGCCGTCTCGCCACCATCGTCGCCATGCGCCTGCGCGGCAAGCACCTCCCGACCTACACCCCGCACGTTGATTGCGGCGACAACGTCATCATCATCAACGCGCAGCATGCGGTCCTCACCGGTCGCAAGCGCGAGCAGAAGACCTACTACAAGCACACCGGTTACGTCGGCCACGTCAAGGAGCGCACCGCGCGCCAGATCCTTGAAGGCAAGCATCCCGAGCGCGTGCTCGAGAAGGCCGTCGAGCGCATGATCCCGCGTGGTCCGCTCGGCCGTGTGCAGATGGGCAACCTCCGCGTCTATGGCGGCGCCGATCATCCGCACGAGGCCCAGACGCCCGAGAAGATCGACATCGCCAAGTTGAACCGCAAGAACACGAGGGCCGCATAACATGGCCGAATCCATCCAGTCGCTCGACCAGCTCTCGCAGCTCAAGACGGCGGCGGCGCCCGACGCGCCCAAGCACGAGAAGAAGGTCGACAAGTTCAACCGCGCCTACGCCACCGGCAAGCGCAAGGACGCGGTCGCCCGTGTCTGGATCAAGCCGGGCGCCGGCAAGGTCACGGTCAATTCGCGCGAGGTCGAGGTCTATTTCGCCCGTCCCGTGCTGCGCATGATGATCGAGCAGCCGTTCTCGGTGGCCGCGCGTTCCGGCCAGTACGACGTGATCTGCACGGTCGCCGGTGGTGGTCTGTCCGGCCAGGCCGGTGCCGTCCGTCACGGCATCTCCAAGGCGCTCACCTATTTCGAGCCGGAGCTGCGTACCGTGCTCAAGAAGGGCGGCTTCCTCACCCGCGACTCCCGCGTGGTCGAGCGCAAGAAGTACGGCAAGGCCAAGGCCCGCCGGTCCTTCCAGTTCTCGAAGCGTTAATCGCTTCGGTCACATTCGCCGCGAAAGCGGCTTCAATGAGATGCAAAAGGGCGCTGATTTCAGCGCCCTTTTTGTTGTTCGTTTGTATGCAAATTGATGGCGTGTTTCCCGAAAACTTAGCCTCGCGTGAAAACCTAAATGGAACTCGCGGGACATAGCGTCGCATCTGGAAGGGCGCGCAAGTCGGCTGGGCCGATCGCGTAACTTGCTATGTCTAGAAGGGGGCCGACATGATGTCGCTCGATAGCATCACGCTCTATTTGGTCGCCACCATGGTTGCCGCACTGCTCGGCGCCATGATGGTGTTTTTCGGCACGCAGGAGAACAGCCCCGCGCTGAAATGGTGGGGCACCGCGTATCTGCTCGGCGCAGCGTCCGTCGCGTTATGGACCGCGGCCGGCGACAAGCTCGGCCCGCATCTTTACCTTGCGCTGAACGCGGTCGGCTTCGTCGCCTGCGGCATGGTGTGGGAATGCGGCGCGCGTCTTCCACGGCCGCAAGCCGAACTGGCCGGGGCTCCTCGTCGGCGCGCTGGCCTGGGCCGCCGCCGTGACGCTGCTTGATCCCGCCGCGTCAATGCTGCGCATGATCGTCGGCGCCGGCATCGTCTCGGTCTATGCGGCGCTGACCGCGAGCGAGCTCTGGGTTGAGCGGCGCAAGAGCCTGCAACGGCGCTGGCCGGCCTTCGTGGTGCCGGTGATGCACGGCTGCGTGCTGATGCTGCCGATCGTGCTCGGCAGCTTCCTGCGTCCGAACGATGCCGGCTTCTCCGGCAGCATCTGGGTCACGGTGTTTGCGGTCGAGCTCATCCTCTATGCCGTCGGCACCGTGTTCGTGATCTTCATGCTGGTGTCGGAGCGCACGGTGACCACGCACCGGACCGCCGCGTCCACCGATCCCCTGACCGGCATGCTCAACCGCCGCGGCTTCTCGGAAGCCTGCGGGCGCGTGATCGAGCGCGAGGCCAAGGCCGGCCGTTCCGTGACCGTGATGATCTTCGACATCGATCACTTCAAGTCGATCAACGACCGCTTCGGCCATCCCGCCGGCGACGAGATGCTGAAACTGTTCTCGACCGTCGTCGTCAGCAACCTGCGCATGACCGACATGTCGGGCCGCATCGGCGGCGAGGAGTTCGCCGCCCTGCTGCCGTGTTCGCTGGAGGAGGGCGTGCTGGTTGCCGAGCGCGTGCGCGAGGCGTTCGAGACCTCCGGCGTCGTGGTCGACGAAGGCCCGGTCGACACCACCGTCAGCATCGGCGTTGCCGGCGGTCCGGCCGGCACCGAGCTCGAGGTGCTGCTGGCCTCCGCCGACACCGCGCTCTACCAGGCCAAGCGCGGTGGCCGTAACCGGGTCGAGGCGGCGGAGGAGCTGCCGCTGTCGCTGGAGAACTGGCGCCGCCAGAGCGCGGCGCGGGTCGGTGCGCCGCAGGCGCGTCCGGCCACCGCCTGAAGCCAAGAGGCGCCTCAAGAGGCGCCTTCGGTAATCCGCTGTTTACCATTCGATCCCTACCATTGCGGTCATGGAATCGATCCGTCGACAGAACCCGCAGGCTGCCCTGATGTCGCTCGAAGCCGCTGCGGCCTCGGCACGCGGCGGCTTCGCCTGCGTGTTCTCCACTGCGGATGAATACGAGCGCGCGCTGATCACCGAGCGCCGCGCGCAGGGGCGCTACACGCAAAGCCGTAGCTACTGGCCGCTCGCGCTGTTCATCGGTTGCGCGCTCATCGTGGCAGGCACCGCTCTGCTGTTCGCCTGAGAGCACGCATTTTTGACCGGTCAGGGTGCCGATTCGGTGCCTTTTTCTTCGTTGCGGTCTACGGTAGACACACCCATCAAACAAACAGGGTGGAAACCGATGATCACCGAGATCGCGCAAATCGACGTCAAGCCGGGCAGCGAGAAGGACTTTGAGGCGGCCGTCGCCAAGGCCAAGGCCGCCTTCGGCGGTTCGAAGGGCTTTCACGGCTTCGAGCTGCACAAGTCGATCGAGAAGCCGCAGCGCTACCGGCTGATGGTGAAGTGGGCGACGCTGGAGAACCACACCGTCGATTTCCGCGGCTCGGAGAATTTCACCGAATGGCGCGGCCTCGTCGGCCAGTACTTTGCTTCGCCCCCGGAGGTCGAGCACACCGAGACCGTGCTGACGACCTGAGCTACTTCACGACGCCTCGTTGCCTGAGCATGATCTTTTCGGAAAACCGCTGCACACTTTTCCGGATCATGCTGCCAGGGGCGGCGCCTCGTACGTCTTGAAATGGTCGATCATGACCTTGGCGATGGCGACCAGCGGCAGCGCCAGCGCTAGGCCCCAGATGCCGAACACGACGCCGAGCAGGATCTGGAACGCGAACAGCGTGGCCGGCGGGATGTCGAGCGCCTGCCGCTGCAGGATCGGCGTCAGCACATAGCTCTCCATCGCGTGCACGCCCATAAAGAGGAGGAAGGCCGACAGCGCCGGAATCCAGCCCGAGGCGAGGCTCGCGAGCACCACGACGACGCCGGCAATGATGGCGCCGACGGTCGGAATGAAGGCGAGCAGGCCCGCCTGAATGCCCAGGATGAACGAGCCGGGAATGCCGATGATGGCAAGCCCGATCCAGGTCACGACGCCAACCGCAATCATCACGACGATCTGCGCGATCAGCCAGCGTTCCAGCGTCTCGCTGATGCCGTCGATGATCAGGGTGACGCGGGTGCGATGCCTCGCCGGCGCCAGGAACAACAGGCCGTCGTGGTAGACGCCGGGCTGGGCGGCGAAGGACAGCCCCAGGAACAGCACGATGAAGATGTTTCCCACGCCGTGGATGGTGCCGAGCAGGAGCTTGAAGGTCTGGCTCACGATCGCGCCACCGCTGGAGGCCAGCGCGCCGGCGCCGGGCAAGGAACCGCGCGGGGGTGCTGCTGGCGAGGGTGTCGAGTCCGATGGTGGATTGGCCGAAGCGTCAGACGCAGCGCTGCCGAGATCGAAGAAGCTGGTGTCGATCCCGTGGTTGTCCAGGAAGGTCTTCACGTTGCCGATCTGCGACTTGATGGTCTTGCTCAGCAGCGAGGCCTGCTCGGCGATGGTGGCGCCGCCGAGATAGGCGACGCCTGCGAGCAGCACCGCAAGCACGACGCAGACGATCGCGAGCCGGACCGGATGCGGCAGGTGCACGCGGCGGCCGAGCGCGTTGGTCAGCGCGTTGAGGCCGACGCCGAGCAGCATGCCGGTGAAGATCAGCAGCAGCGTGGTCGCAAAATACCAAGTGAAGACCAGCATCGCCGTGAACAGCACGACACCGATGCCGCCGACCGAAATTGCCCAAGCCAGATCGGTGCGGGTCGTGGGGCGTTGGTCTGCGAGGATGGTCACATCATGTCCTTTTCGGCGGCTGCGGGCGGGGCACTCTTTCGACAAACGCACTTCCGATCAAGACCGCGTCAACGCGCTGGTTTGACGCTGTCGCGCGAACGGTGCAGATCGATGAGGAGAAAACAGGTGGGGGGCGCTTGAGTTTCATCAGCAAGTGGGCCGGTCTGCTCGGGCTTCTGGCCGTGATCGTGATTGGCGACCAGATCCGGATCAACCGGCCCGGCCACAAATACCGCCTCACGGTCGAGGTGACGACGCCTGACGGGATCAAGACGGGGTCCGGTGTTCTCGCCGTCGTGCCCGACCGCAACTATAATCACGGCGGCCGCACCACGATGCGCGGGGAGGCTGTGTTCGTCGATCTCGGCCAAGACGGCGGCAAAGGCAAGAACCTAGTGGCATTGCTGGCGCATCAGCAGGGCGGCAAGCTCGATCTCGACGACATCAACTATGTCGCGCTCCGTGCCTATGGCGCCGCGCGCGGCAACCGCGTCTCGTTCAACGACATCAGCCGGCAGGCCGGCATTGTCCCGGTGCAGGGGGAGCTGGTCCCCGTGCTCGTGAGCTTTGGCGATCCCAAAGACCCCAAGACCGCGCGCCTTGTCGCCGGCGACCATGCGGATACGGTTCTGGGCGACGGCTACGCCGTCCGCGGCCTCACCGCCGAGGTGGTACCCAACGGGTTTTGGCCGATCGATTTCGGCGGGGTGCTCGGGGAGCCCGTGACGCGCGGAATCGAGGCGAAATTGCCCTGGCTGGCCACGCCGGACGATCCCGCGGCAACCGCGCTGAAGGCCGCCGGCCTGCCCGTCGTGGGGACAACCGCGGCCCGGGAGGCATTTGCGCGAAAATAGCATTGCCGTCCCGCGATCCCTTCTGTTGAATTTGTTCCATCCCAAGGGCATGTTTGGAGAATCTTCTTACGCGGGAGGTCGGAACGGGAGATGAGAAAGCCGGTCGTCGGCGTGATCGGGAACGCCCATCGCGTCGAAAATCGATTTCAGGTCCAGATGGTCGGCGAGCGCAATTTGCGCGCTGTGGCCGAGGTTTCCGGCGGCCTGCCGATGATGTTTGCGGGAGCGCCCGACATCACCGATATCGGCGCGCTGCTCGATGTGGTCGACGGGATCGTGCTCACCGGCGCCCGCGCCAACGTCCATCCGACCCGTTTCAATGTCGATCCGTGCGAGCGGCACGAGCCCTACGACATCCACCGCGACGAGGTGGCGCTGGCGCTCTCGGTCGCTTGCGTGTCCCGCGGCATTCCGCTGTTCGGCATCTGCCGCGGCCTCCAGGAGATGAATGTCGCCTTCGGCGGCTCGCTGCATCCGGAGATCCGCGAAATCCCCGGCCGCATGAACCACCGCATGCCCAGGCTCGAGAACGGCGAGATTCATCCCGATCCGACCGTGGTGTTCGCCGACCGTCACGATGTCGACCTCACGCCCGGAGGCGCCTTCGCGCGGCTGCTCGGCTGCGAGAAGATCAGGGTCAATTCGCTGCACGGCCAGGGCATTCTCGACCCCGGCAAGCGCGTGCTGATCGAAGGCATCGCCGAGGACGGCACCATCGAGGCGATCCGCATCGCGGAAGCCCCGACCTTCGCGCTCGGCGTACAATGGCACGCCGAATACGACCCGCAGCGCAATCCGATCAACCGCAAGCTGTTCGAGGCCTTTGGCGAAGCAATGGTCGAGCGCCAGCGCGCGGCGGCGTAGCAAGAAGCTCGCTCGCAGCCCTCGACTGAACGGCGCCTTGGTTTCGCAGCTTACGCCGTCCGCTCCATCCGTCGCGCGCGATAGGCCTGCGGCGACATCAAGGTGAGCTTGCGGAAGGCCTTGCGAAAGCTGCTCTCGTCCTCGTAGCCGGCCGTGCGTGCGATGGTCTTGATCGGCTGCGCCGTCGTCTCCAGCAGCGTGCGCGCGTGCTCGACGCGGCGACGCATGATGAAGGCTTGCGGCGGCTCGCGCGTGAGCTCCTGGAACTTCCGGTTCAGCGTGCGCTCGCTGAGGCCGAGCGCATCGGCGAGGCGCTTGACCGTCATCGGGCTCTTGCCGGTGCGGCGAACCAGGAGGTCGGCCCTGGTCAGCAGCGGGTCCTGCGACAGCAAATAGCCGACGGGCATGAAGATCGATTGGGTGCGTTGCGCGGTGTCGATGACGACGTAGTCCGCGCAGAGCTTTGCAATCGCCTTGCCGTCGACCATCTCGATCAGCCTGAGCAGGAGGTCGACCCACGACATTGGTCCGGCCGCGCAGACGATGCGGTCCGCGACGGTGATGACGGCGTCGGCAGCGAGGTCGATGGTGGGGTGGCGCTGCCGCAGCTCGCCTTGCAGCCACCAGGTGATGGTGGCGCGGCGGTGGTCGAGCAGGCCGCTGCCTGCAAGCAGGAACACGCCGCTGCAGAACGCGCCGATCAGCCGGCCGCTCGCATGCTGCTGCCGAAGCCAGGCGCCGGCGCGGGCATATAGCGGTTGCAGGCGTTCCGCCGTGACGTGATCGACAAGGTTGCCGGGGACGAGGATCGCGTCGAAGCGACCGCGTTTGCCGACCGCGCCATCGACGGCGACCATCTGGCCGCCGCCGGCGCGCACCGGCTTGCCGTCGAGCGATAGCACCTCCCAGGCGAAGCGCGTTTTCGCACCGCTCTGCTGCATCACGTGATTGGCAAGCGACAGGATGTCGGCGATCCCGGCGATCGCCGAATGCATGCAGCCTTCCAGCGCCAGAATTGCGAGCTTCATGAGACCTCCAGGACAGGCGCGGCGATCCTAGCCGATCGGCGCAGGGCTGCGTGGCGGAAATTGCCCGATCTCTGTCTTATCCGCCACTGCCTTGCCGGCGCTGTCAGGTCCAGTCTCGTGCCGTCGTCACACGACATCATTGGAGAGAGACATGCCTTACGTCACCATTTCCACCGTCCGCGGCATCCTGGATGCCAGGCAAAAGAAGACCTTGCTCGAACGCGTCACCGATCTCCTGGTCGAGGTCGAAGGGCAGGGCAATCCGGACTTCCGCCGCAACGTCTGGGTCAGGATCGAGGAGCAGGAGCCGGCGCACTGGTCGCTGGGCGGCATGCAGCCGACGCCTGAGATCATCGCCGGTATGTTCGGCACGATCGGCGCGGATGGCGTGCGGGTCCCACGGCCGTAGCAGCACAGCGTGCGCGGGCGGACCAGCCCAAGGCATGGTTCGCCACCGCCCTGTGCTCAATCGATCTGCGGGGCGATTTCCATTGCATCGCACAATCACAATCACGACCATGGCCCGCACGCGGCCGCATTGAGGTTCGCAAGACGCGCACCATATGCTCTGCAAGGGAGCCCTGCCGTGCAGACCATGAAGGCGGCCCTCGTTGCGGCGATTGGCGTCGTGGCTTTGATCTGCTGCCTCCTTCCCAGCTCAGCGGAGGAGAACGGCCGTTTTGCATTGGTCGTTTCGATCGACGGAGCCATCGGCCCTGCGTCGGCCAGCTACGTCAAGGAGGCTTTGGCCAAGGCAAGCGAACGGCGTGCCGAGGTCGTGATTCTGAGACTGAACACGCCCGGCGGCCTCAATTCCAGCATGCGCGAGATCATCGCGGATGTGCTGGCCTCGCCGATCCCTGTCGTCGGTTACGTCGCGCCCTCCGGCGCCCACGCGGCGAGCGCGGGGACCTATATCCTTTATGCGACCCACATCGCGGCGATGGCGCCGGGCACCAATATTGGCGCCGCGACGCCGGTGCAGATCGGCGGGCCGCTGCCGGGTCTTCCGAGCGGACCGGCGGACAAGGGCGGCAAGGACAAGAAGGACGGTGACCAGCAGAGCGAGTCCAAGGATCAGCCCAAGGATGCGATGACGGCAAAGGCGACCAATGATGCGGTTGCCTTCATCCGCAGCCTTGCGGAACTGCGCAACCGCAATGTGGACTGGGCGGAGAAGGCGGTCCGTGAGGCTGCCACGCTCTCTGCGAACGCCGCGCTAGAGGCTCATGCCATCGATCTCGTCGCGCGCGATCAGGCTGAATTGCTGAGGCAGATCGATGGTCGCGTGGTCGAGGTTGCGGGCGGCAAGACGGAACGCCTGGTGACGAAGGATGCGGTCGTTGAAGCCATCGATCCCGGACCGATATCCCGCTTCCTGGCGGTGATCACCGATCCGAACGTGGCGTTCATTCTCCTGATGGTCGGTATCTACGGCTTGATCTTCGAGTTCATGTCTCCTGGAGCCGTCGCCCCCGGAGTCGTCGGCGCGATCTGCCTGCTGATCGGCCTCTATGCGCTCAATCTGCTGCCGATCAATTATGCCGGCCTCGCCCTGATGCTGGTTGGACTCGTGCTTCTCACCATCGAAGCCTTCAACCCGACCGTGGTAATCGGGCTCGGAGGGATCATCGCGTTCGTGCTGGGAGCGCTGATGCTTTTCAGGGGCGAGGCGCCGGGCTACCACCTGTCGTGGTGGGTGATCGGCATCACCGCAGCAGTGTTCGCCGGCTTTGCGCTCGTCGTGCTCGGTTCGCTTCGGCGCGTCGGCAGGGCTCCTGCACTGGTCGGCGCGCAGGCCATGCGAGGCTTGCCCGCCGAGGTTCTCGACTGGAATGGGAACGAAGGTCATGTCTTCGCCCATGGTGAGCGCTGGCAGGCGCGCGGCGCCGAAACGTTCAAGCCCGGAGAGACGGTCGAAGTCGCCAACATCGTCGACCTGACGCTGCTGATACGGCGCGCACCAACAGGCGAGGGAGGTACATCATGATGCTGGAATATCTGACCTATGCGGCGCTCGCGTTGCTTGTCATCATGTTCCTGTCCCAGGCTATTCGAATCCTGCGCGAGTACGAGCGTGGCGTCATCTTTACGCTCGGCCGCTTTACGGGCGTGAAGGGTCCGGGCCTCATCATCCTCATTCCGATCGTGCAGCAACTCGTGAAGGTGGATCTGCGGGTGATGGTGCAGGTCGTGCCGCCGCAGGACGTGATTTCGCGGGACAACGTCTCCGTCAAGGTCAACGCCGTTCTGTACTTCCGCATCGTCGACCCCGAACGGGCCATCATCAAGGTTGGCGACTACATGGCCGCCACCAGCCAGCTCGCCCAGACCACCTTGCGCTCGGTGCTCGGCAAGCACGAGCTCGACGAGATGCTTGCCGAGCGCGACAGGTTGAACGCGGACATCCAGGAGATCCTCGATAAGCAGACCGACGTCTGGGGCATCAAGGTCACCGGCATCGAGATCAAGGACGTCGATCTCAATGAAACCATGGTGCGCGCGATTGCCAAACAGGCCGAGGCGGAGCGGTTGCGGCGGGCCAAGGTGATCAATGCGATGGGCGAGCAGCAGGCTGCCGAAAAGCTCGTCGAGGCCGGCCGGATTCTCGCGCAGGAGCCTCAGGCAATGCAGCTACGTTACTTCGCCGCCCTGCACGACATCGCGGGCGAACGGTCGTCGACCATCGTCTTTCCGCTGCCGACGGGCCTGCTCGACCATTTTGTGCCGCGGCGCGACAACCCGTAGCCATAAGCGGCAGGATGACCCATCTTCGGCCCAAATGGAGGTGTCGAATATTGCTCCCAACTTAAACGGGAGGAAAATTCGATGACGAAGCATGCCGCCAGACCAGCAAGCCGCCGCCGAAATCGGACATTGATGCTCACCGTCCCGCTGGTCGCCCTCGCACTTTGGTCGTGGGGGATCGATGCGGCGCGGGCCGCAGAGCCGGGCAAGGACGCGACGGCGGCGAGCCTGCCGCGCATTCTCGTGCTTGCGACGGGAGGGACCATCGCAGGCCAGGCCGACGCGCGCGCGACCGGCGCGTACAAGTCCGGCCAGATCACTGGCGAACAGTTGATGCAGTCGGTGCCGGGCCTGGACAAGCTCGCGAAGCTGAATGCCGAGCAGATTTCGTCGATCGGATCCCAGGACATGAACGACAAAGTCTGGTTTGCCCTGGCCCGCCGCATCCAGGACGCCTTCGACAAGAATGAAGCCGATGGAATCCTCATCACGCACGGCACGGATACGCTCGAGGAGACCGCGTTCTTTCTCGACAATGTCGTGCGCAGCGACAAGCCGGTGGTGATCGTCGGTTCGATGCGTCCGGCCACGGCGGTGAGTGCGGACGGCCCCGGCAATCTGTACGAAGCGGTGCAGGTGGCGGCCGATCCTCGCTCTCGCGGCCGCGGCGTGATGGCCGTGCTGAACGACAAGATCCAAAGCGCCCGCTCGATCACCAAGACCAACACAACGAGCATCGAGACGTTCAGCTCTCCCAATGACGGCCCGATCGGCTATGTCGACACCGCCGGCGGCATCCGTTTCATGACCCAGGCCGCCGGCTTCAAGCGCACGACCTATCCGCTCCCGGCAGGCGAGCAACTGCCGCGCGTCGAGATCGTCTATTCGCATGCCAACATGGACGCCGTTCCGATCGAGGACGCCATTTCCCACGGCGCCAAGGGCATCGTGCTGGCCGGCGTCGGCGACGGCAACACGTCGAAGCAGGCCCTCGATGCGCTCGAAGCGGCGGCGAAGAAGGGCGTCATCGTCGTCCGCTCGACGCGGGTCCGATCCGGCTTCGTCACCCGGAATGTCGAGGTTGACGACGACAAGAACGGGTTCGTCGTGTCCGAGGACCTCAATCCGCAGAAGGCCCGTGTTCTCACTCAATTGCTGATCGCGGGCGGGGTGACGGTTCCGGCCGAGCTCCAGCGCGCCTTCACTGCAACGTGGTGATTGGGCGCGTCGTGTCCTGCAGGGTGGGTTAGCGTAATCCACCCTGCGACTCCCCAAAACGAAAAGGCGCTCCTCGCGGAGCGCCTTTTGCTTGTCGCAGAGAGTTTGGGCCGCTTAGCCCGAATAGTACATGTCGAACTCGACCGGGTGCGGGGTCATTTCGAAGCGCTCGACCTCGGTCATCTTCAGCTCGATGTAGCTGTCGATGAAGTCGTCGTCGAACACGCCGCCGTTCTTGAGGAAGCCGCGGTCCTTGTCGAGGTTTTCGAGCGCCTCGCGGAGCGAGCCGCACACCGTCGGGATCTGCTTCAGCTCTTCCTTCGGCAGGTCGTAGAGGTCCTTGTCCATCGCCGGACCCGGATCGATCTTGTTCTTGATGCCGTCGAGGCCGGCCATCAGCATCGCGGCGAAGCCGAGATAGGGATTGGCGAGCGGATCGGGGAAGCGCACCTCGACACGCTTGGCCTTCGGCGAAGCGGTGTAGGGGATGCGGCAGGAGGCCGAGCGGTTGCGCGCGGAGTAGGCGAGCAGCACGGGGGCCTCATAGCCCGGGACCAGGCGCTTGTAGGAGTTGGTCGACGGGTTGGTGAAGGCGTTGATCGCCTTGGCGTGCTTGATGATGCCGCCGATGTAGTGAAGGCAGGTCTCCGACAGGTCGGCGTACTTGTTGCCGGCGAACACCGGCTTGCCGTCCTTCCAGATCGACTGGTGCACGTGCATGCCCGAGCCGTTGTCGCCATAGACCGGCTTCGGCATGAAGGTGGCGGTCTTGCCGTAGATGTGCGCGACCTGGTGGATGCAGTACTTGTAGATCTGCATGTGGTCGGCCATCAGCGTCAGCGTGTCGAACTTCATGCCGAGCTCGTGCTGGGCGGACGCGACTTCGTGGTGATGCTTCTCGACCTTGACGCCCATCTTGGCCATGGCGCCGAGCATTTCGGAGCGCATGTCCTGCACGGAGTCCTGCGGCGGCACCGGGAAGTAGCCGCCCTTGGTGCGGACGCGGTGGCCGAGATTGCCGCCTTCATATTCGGTGTCGGAGTTGGTCGGCAGCTCCGAGGAGTCGAGACGGAAGCCGGTGTTGTAGGGGTTGGCGGAGAAGCGCACGTCGTCGAACACGAAGAACTCGGCTTCGGGGCCGACGAACACGCTGTCGCCCACGCCCATCGACTTCACCATGGCCTCGGCCTTCTTGGCGATGCCGCGGGGGTCGCGGTTGTAGGGCTCGCCGGTGGTCGGCTCGAGCACGTCGCAGGTGATGACCATGGTGGTCTCGGCGAAGAACGGGTCGATCGTCGCGGTCACCGGATCCGGCATCAGGCACATGTCGGACTCGTTGATCGCCTTCCAGCCGGCGATCGAGGAGCCGTCGAACATCGTCCCTTCGGCGAAAATGTCCTCATCGATCATGCTGATGTCGAACGTCACGTGCTGCCACTTGCCGCGCGGATCGGTGAAGCGCAGGTCGACGTATTTGACGTCGTTGTCCTTGATCGATTTCAGGACGTCTTTGGCGGTCTTCATGCATACCCCTTTTGGCTCTGCGGGTCGGTTTCCAGATGAGCAAGATTGTTCTCGCTTTTGGCGAGTTCGCGCGCGAGCGCACAAACAAAATCAGGCCGCCGAAGCAGCCTTTTTCTTGTCGGAGTGTCGCAAAATGCGGGATAGCACCCGGCTCAGATAGCGTCCAGCCCGGATTCGCCGGTCCGGATGCGGATCGCCTCTTCGATATTGGAGACGAAAATCTTGCCGTCGCCGATGCGCCCGGTCTGCGCGGCGCGGCGGATCGCGTCGATGGCGCGCTCGACCAGATCGTCGCCGATCACGATCTCGATCTTCACCTTGGGGAGGAAATCGACGATGTATTCTGCGCCGCGGTAAAGCTCGGCGTGGCCCTTCTGCCGGCCAAAGCCCTTGGCCTCGGTCACGGTGATGCCTTGCAGGCCGACTTCCTGAAGCGCTTCCTTCACCTCGTCGAGCTTGAATGGCTTGATGATGGCTTCGATTTTCTTCACTGCGCGCCTCCCGGCCTTTCGATCAAATAGCAACGTCTTCGTCAGGATGCGCTTTTCTTAACGCACGATCTTGTCTTCGCTATGCCGGGATGCCTGACCAGCCCGGCAACAACGGCCGGCCACACCCTGATAGATTGCCAGTGAGCACGACGAACCGAAGCGGCTTCCTCGAAAGCAGGGTCTATGCCAAGTTGCAAATGCCCTGATTATTGGAGCGTTATCAGCCTTTTAACGCGCATCTCTGATAGGTGGAGCCGACTGGCTCAAAATACCGCAGACTACGAAATAGGCAATCGGTTCAATATCTGTGCAAATCGTTGTTCTGCCGGGTGGGCCTGTACGGAACGTGCCTGTTGAAAAGGCGTTTGGACCAGGGAAGTGGCATGGAAGTTCTGACCAACGCTGAAATGCAGCGTGCCGACCAGCTCAGTATTGCGGCAGGCACGCCCGGCTTCAAGCTGATGCTCAGCGCGGGGCAGGCGGTCGCGGAGGCCGCCAATGCGCTGGTGGAGGAGGGGCCGATCCTGATCGTGGCCGGTCCCGGCAACAATGGCGGCGACGGTTTTGTCGCAGCCGCGGAGCTCGCCGCGCAAGGGCGCGACGTCTCGGTGATCCTGATGTGCGAGCGCGACCAGCTCCAGGGTGACGCGGCCTCCGCGGCGCGCGGCTGGAAGCACCCGGTGCTGCCGTTCAATCCGCAGGCGATCGGCAAGCCCGCGCTGATCATCGATGCGCTGTTCGGCGCGGGCCTCAGTCGCCCGGTCGACGGCGAGGCGCATGCGATGATCGAAGCGATCAACGCCAACGGCGCCCCGGTGCTCGCGGTCGACCTGCCGAGCGGCATCAACGGCACCAGCGCAGCCGTGATGGGTGCGGCGGTGAACGCCACCGAGACCGTCACCTTCTTCCGCAAGAAGCCGGCGCATTTGCTGCTGCCCGGCCGGATGCATTGCGGCCACGTGCGCGTCGCCGACATCGGCATCGACGCACAGGTGCTGGACGAGATCGCGCCGCGGACCTTCGAGAACGATCCGGATTTCTGGGGCACCGCCTTTCCGGTGCCGCGCATCGACGGCCATAAATACGCACGGGGCCACGTGCTGGCGGTCTCGGGCGATGCCGCCGCGACCGGCGCGGCGCGGCTCGCCGCCCGTGGGGCTTTGCGGGCCGGAGCGGGCCTCGTGACGCTGGCGACCCCGCGCGATGCGCTCGCGATCAATGCCAGCGCGCTCACCGCGGTGATGGTTCGCGCCTGCGACACAGCGGTCGAATTCAGCGCGTTGCTCGGCGACAAACGCTACAACACCTGCCTGATCGGACCCGGCGCGGGCGTCGGCGATCGCACCTGCGATCTGGTCCACACGGCGCTTCACGCGCAGCGGCATCTGGTGCTGGACGCGGATGCGCTGACGAGCTTTGCCGCAAACCCCGAGCGGCTGTTTGAATCGATCAAGTCCTCTGAGGACAGTGCGGTCGTGCTGACGCCGCACGAGGGCGAATTTCCGCGCCTGTTCTCCGACCTCAGCAACAAACATCCGGGCCGCTCGAAGCTGGAGCGCGTCCGCGCCGCCGCCGAGCGCTGTGGTGCGGTCGTGCTGCTGAAGGGGCCGGATACCACCATCGCCGCGCCCGACGGGCGCGCCACCATCGCCGCCAACGCGCCGCCCTGGCTCGCCACCGCCGGCGCCGGAGACGTGCTCGCCGGCATTGTTGCGGGCCTTCTCGCCCAAGGTGTGCCGGCCTTCGAGGCCGCCAGCATCGGCGTCTGGATGCATGGCGAGGCGGGAAGCGAGGCGGGGCCCGGCCTGATCGCGGAGGACCTGACCGAGACGCTGCCGGCCGTGCACCGGCGGATCTATAATGCGCTCGGGGTGGAGTACTAAAGCGTGATGGCATTAAGTTCGATAGCCTGAATTTTTCAGGTAATTGGCGCATTCCTCGGGGGTGAAGGCATCGAGTGCGTGGCCGATTGCGGCGCAGACCGCGTCGACGGTTCGCGCGGCAGCTTTGCGGAGCAGATGCTTGAGCTTGGCAAAGACCTGCTCGATCGGGTTCAGGTCGGGTGAGTATTTGGGCAGGAAGAAGAGTTTGGCGCCGACCGAACGGATGAGTTGGCGAACTGCTTTGCTCCTGTGGCTACCGAGGTTATCCAAGACGACGATATCGCCGGGTCGAAGGACAGGCAGAAGAACCTTCTCGACATAGGTGCGGAAGCTCACGCCATCGATCGGCCCCTCGATGAACCATGGTGCATCGATCCGGTCATGGCGCAGCGCCGCCAGGAAGGTCATGGTCTTCCAGCGGCCGTGGGGAACCGTGGCAGGAAGTCTGTGCCCGCGCGGCGCCCATCCCCGCAAAGGCGCCATATCGGTTCTGGTCCATGTCTCGTCGATGAAGACGAGCCGCTCAGCTTCGACGCGTCCTTGATATTTTGTCCACTGGGCTCGCCGCCGCGCGACCGCGGGTCGATCGCGTTCGCCAGCCGCCACGCTTTTTTTTGAAGCTGAGCTTCTCGGCATGCACGAAGTCCCACACCGAGTGATAGTCGACCTTCAGGCCGCGTCCAGCAAGCTCGGCAACGAGCCCCCGTATAGTGAAATCGCCGTCCTTGATCCGTTGCGACAGCCAAACCGCGTGGTCTCCCGAAACCGCCTTCGGCTTATGACCGCCCATCTGACCAGGCTCAACGCTGCCGGTCTCCTCTACCCGTTGCATCCAACCGATTGCTGTGCTGATCGCGACCCCAAACTGCTTGGCTGCCTGATTGCGGGACATCCCGCCCTCGATCGCGGACACGACACGCTTGCGAAGATCCAGAGAATAAGGCTTGCCCATCCATGCTGGCCTCCAACCCAGCCAGCATGGTGAATCAGAAACACACCGATTTGGGAATCCCAAATCGATTCAACCTAACCCCATCCTGCTTTAGTGCTCAGGCAGCTCGCGCTCACCGACATGGGCGCGGCCGCGCAGGTCCATCGGATTGCGTTCGACCAGGCGATGCCGTGGCTCGTTGGGCTGCACACGCCCGATGAGGACCGCTGGTTCTACCGCGAGCGCGTATTCACGACGTGCCGTGTGTGGGGGCGGTTCGATGATGACGTCCTGAGCGGGATCATCGCCTTCCACGAAGGTTGGGTTGAGCAGCTCTATGTACTGCCCGTCGCACGGGGGCGCG
This sequence comes from Bradyrhizobium sp. S3.7.6, assembly GCF_054061875.1. NCBI lineage: Bacteria > Pseudomonadati > Pseudomonadota > Alphaproteobacteria > Hyphomicrobiales > Nitrobacteraceae > Bradyrhizobium > Bradyrhizobium sp. S3.7.6. The sequence goes on from NZ_JBSSEQ010000001.1 coordinate 4,624,262, forward strand.
GCGTCGGCACAGAACTCCTTGATGTCGCCAAGCGGGCCAGCGACCGGCTGGAGCTCTGGACCTTCCAGCGCAACGCGCCGGCGCGGCGCTTCTATGAGACGCGCGGGTTCGCACTGGTTGAACAAACCGACGGGGCGCGGAACGAGGAGCGGGAGCCTGACGCTCGCTACCTCTGGACGCGGCGGTAGTCGCTCACTCCACCCCATACCAGCGCACCAGCCGTGGCGCGGCCCAGTCGGTCACGACGGATTCGATCAGCCAGGGTCCGGGTGAGGTCGCCGCGAACGCGACGCGCTGGGTTTGGCCGGGCTCGATTGCGAGCGTGTCGAGCCAGTAGGGCTTCCAGCCGTCGTCGAGCTTGTCGAGCAGGCGGAAATGATGGCCGTGCAGGTGAAACACGGTCGTGGCCGGTCCGGGGTTCTTGAGGGCCAGCACGACGGTGCGGCCGGCCCTGGCGCGGAAGACGGGATTGGAGGAGACGGAGAAGCTTGCAGGCCGCGCCCAGCCGGCGTCGGGCGCGCCGAGCGCGATATCGAACCGCAGGGCGCCTTTGAGGTCGAGCTTCTCGGGGAGGTCGTTCAGGGGGAGCGGCTGTGGCGGCGACAGCGGCGCGCGCCGCTCGAGCTTGCCTGATATCGTGAGGATCCCGACCTGGCGCGCCTCCTTGCCGTCATGCAACAGGAATGGGGCCGATGTGGCCGCATCCACGAAGGCGTCGGCGCGTGCGCCGGGGGCGAGCACCAGGGCGCCGTTGCGCGCCGGGAATGGCTCGGCCGGCTGTCCGTCCAGGGCCATCACCTGGACCTCGTGGCCTTCCAATTTGATCGCCAGAACAGAACGTTGCGAGCCGTTGATAAAGCGCAGCCGCAGCCGCTCGCCGGCTGCGGCTGAGAGTTCGAATGAAGTCCGGCCATTGAGGGTAAAGAGCGGTGTCGTGTCCCCAGGGGCGCGGCCGGGCGGAAGCGCGGTCCCATCTGGCCGCAGCCGCCATTCCTCGATCAACAAGACCTCGTCGCGGTCGACGGCGACGCGATTTGTCTCGCCGGCGATGATCGGAAGCGGACGCGCGGGCAGCTTCAGACCGTCTTCGAAGAGGCGGAAGTCGGCTGCCAGAGTTCCTGCATTTGGTATTGAAACAATTGAGGTTTCAGTCACATCCGGCGCAGTCGGCGTACGCCCTCGCAACGGGTCGGCCGCGGCCGGGCCATTCAGGCCGTACCAGACTGGCGCAAGCGGGACAGGCAGGTCGTTCCGGAAGACTACCTCGCAGCGGTCGCCTCGCTTGAGACGGACGTTCCCGATATGGCTTACGGCGGCCAGCTCCCAGATCGGTGTCGCCGGCTGGCCCGGCTTGAGCGCCAGGGTTGCCGGCCTTGCCTGCAGGGCGAGTTGGGCGGTGACAGCGGGGGCCGCGCCGCCGGCGATCAACCCGGCTGCGGAGGCTCCAAGTCCGGCTCCAAGTCCAGCTCCAAGTCCGGCCAAAACCTCGCGCCGGGTCGGGTCAGAGATCCGCGTTTTCATGGCTCGATGCGGACCATGAAGCGCTGGATAAGTCCAGCCGTCGCGCCTACTTAAAGCCTGCCGCTATCGGGCCATTTTTTTGCTGCGAACAGTCAGGCACATGCTATAAGCCCGGCCGCCCGCGGCATCGCGGCCGGTCTTGATGCAAATTCACGCGGGCGTGGCGGAACTGGTAGACGCGCTGGATTTAGGTTCCAGTGACGAAAGTTGTGGGGGTTCGAGTCCCTCCGCCCGCACCAAGCGCTTTCAGCGTTTGCACGGATTACCGAAGGGCTGCTTCCTCACGGAGTGTTTCCGGCGGAAGTGGTCCGATGAACCACCGGCGTTGAGGCGTCTTGCCTCGCGCCGGTTCGATTAATGACAGCGTCCCGACGCATGCGTGCCGGGGCCGAGCGAGAAGAAGATTGGACGCCATGCAGGTCACAGAAACCCTCTCGGAAGGTTTGAAGCACGAGTTCAAGATCAGCGTTCCCGCGTCTGATCTCGACGCCAAGGCTGGTGCCAAACTCGTCGATCTCAAGGACAAGGTCCGCATCAACGGCTTCCGCCCCGGCAAGGTGCCGGTCGCTCACCTGAAGAAGGTCTATGGCCGCTCGGTGATGGCCGAGACCATCGACCAGACCATCCGCGACACCAACACGCAGCTGTTCTCCGACCGCGGTTTCCGCCTTGCGACCGAGCCGAAGATCACCATGCCGACCGAGCAGGCCGAGGTCGAGGAGCTGCTCAACGGCAAGACCGATCTGACCTACACGGTCGCGATCGAAGTGGTGCCCGCGATTGCGCTCGCCGACTTCAAGAGCTTCCAGGTCGAGAAGCCTGTCGCCGACGTGTCCGACACCGATGTCGACGAAGCCATCAAGCGCATCGCCGACAGCAACCGCGGCTATGCGGCCAAGGCCGAGGGCGCCAAGGCCGAGTCGGGCGACCGCGTCACCATCAACTTCAAGGGCACCATCAACGGCGAAGTCTTCGAGGGCGGCACCGGCGAGGGCATCCAGGTCGCGATCGGTTCCAATACTTTCATCCCCGGCTTCGAGGAGCAGCTCACCGGCATCGGCGCGGGCGAGACGCGCACGCTGAAAGTGTCGTTCCCCAAGAACTACATGAACGACAAGCTCGCCGGCCAGCCGGCCGAGTTCGAGACCACGGCGACCTCGATCGAGGCGCCGCAGGACGTCGCGATCGATGACGAGTTCGCCAAGACGCTGGGCCTCGAATCGCTGGACAAGCTGAAGGAAGCCGCGCGCGAGCGTCTGGCTGCCGAGTTCGCCGGCGCGACGCGCCAGCGCGTCAAGCGTGCGCTGCTCGACCGCCTCGACGAGGCGCATCGCTTCGAAGCGCCGCCGTCGCTCGTCGACGAGGAGTTCAATCTGATGTGGAACTCGGTCAAGGCCGAGATGGATTCGGCCGGCAAGACCTTCGCGGACGAGGATACCACCGAAGACAAGGCCAAGGACGAGTACCGCAAGATCGCAGACCGCCGTGTGCGGCTCGGCCTCGTGCTGTCCGAGATCGGCGAGAAGAACAAGATCACCGTGACCGACGACGAGGTCGGCCGCGCCGTGATCGAGCGCGCTCGCTCGATGCCGGGCCGCGAGAAGGAAGTCTGGGACTATTACCGCAGCAACGCCCAGGCGTTGGCCCAGCTTCGTGCACCGATCTACGAGGACAAGGTCGTCGACTTCATCCTCGAACTCGCCAACGTGACCGAGAAGAAGGTCTCGCGCGAGGACCTGTACAAGGACGAGGACGCGGAAAAGACCGCAGCCTGAAGGCTCTAGAGCGTTTTCGAGCGAAGTGGATACCGGTTCGCGTAAAGAAAACGCGTTAAACTTAGAATCTAGAGCCCCGTTCCAATTCCATCGGAACGGGGCTCAAGAACAGCCTTCCATTAAGGATGATCATCAAAGGGGCCCGGCTAGCCAACTGGCTGGCTGGGCCTATTTGCGAGAATCAGCTTCAAGTGCCCCGTGGATTAAGCCTTAATTCGCTCCGCACTTGTCTGGCGCGAATTGGGCTATATCTGTCGGTATGCCCTGTACCAAGTCTTATACCAAGCGTTCTACCTCTACCCACTTCCTGCATCACTGGCGTCCATCGGCCTTCCGGCAAATCCAGCTAAACTGGCAGCCAAGACTGGCAATGTCCGCCTCCTAAAACCCTAGGTGACTCATGCGCGATCCGGTTGAAACCTACATGAACCTCGTGCCCATGGTGGTCGAGCAGACCAACCGTGGCGAGCGCGCCTACGACATCTTCTCGCGCCTGTTGAAGGAGCGCATCATTTTCCTGACCGGGCCGGTCGAAGACGGCATGTCGACGCTGGTGGTCGCGCAGCTCCTGTTCCTTGAAGCGGAAAATCCGAAGAAAGAAATCTCGATGTACATCAACTCGCCGGGCGGCGTGGTGACGTCGGGCCTCGCGATCTACGACACCATGCAGTTCATCCGCCCGCCGGTCTCGACGCTGTGCACGGGCCAGGCCGCCTCGATGGGCTCGCTGCTGCTCTGCGCCGGCGAAAAGGATATGCGCTTCTCGCTGCCGAACGCGCGCATCATGGTGCATCAGCCCTCCGGCGGCTTCCAGGGCCAGGCCACCGACATCATGCTGCACGCGCAGGAAATCCTGAACCTGAAGAAGCGGCTCAACGAGATCTACGTGAAGCACACCGGTCAGACCTACAAGACGATCGAGGACGCGCTGGAACGCGACAAGTTCCTGACCGCGAACGACGCCAAGGAGTTCGGCCTGGTCGACAGGGTCATCGACAAGCGCGCCGAAGAGCCGGCGGCGAAACCGCAGTAACGCGAACGGGGCTGCAACATCGATCCCTGGAATACCTATGGGGATTTCTCGGGATCGTCAGGGCGACGTTCACGTTAACGGCGGCACTACGCGGCGGCGCAAAAACAGTGTTGCGCCCCGCGACAGGCAGAAAGTTCCGCTTTCGTGCTTGTTTTTCGTGGCAATCCAGCAACTCCGGGGCGATTTCGATCACTTCGTCCGTGCCAAGACGTGAAATCACGGTATTGTCACGGGTAGCCAGCGCCCCCTCGATTAGCGAATTCTTGATAGTCGGGTGACAGCATGGTTGGCTACGATTGATCGGCTATGATCGCGGAGAATCGAGTGACCGTGATTCGCACGGGATGTAACGCGTAGGGTCTTTTTTGGTACGGAATTTGCTCTATTTGAACTTCATACGGCATGCGTGCCGGAATGGAGCGATCGAGCGGAGCGGGATCGAACCGCGGACGGAGACATGAATGAGTAAGGTCGGCACGAGCGACTCCAAGAACACACTGTATTGCTCGTTCTGCGGCAAGAGCCAGCACGAAGTCCGCAAACTGATCGCGGGTCCCACGGTCTTCATCTGCGACGAGTGCGTTGAGCTCTGCATGGACATCATCCGCGAGGAAAACAAATCCTCGCTCGTGAAGTCGCGCGACGGCATTCCGACGCCGAAGGAAATCTGCAAGGTCCTGGACGATTACGTCATCGGCCAGAGCCATGCGAAGAAGGTCCTGTCGGTCGCGGTGCACAATCACTACAAGCGCCTCAACCACCAGACCAAGCACAACGACGTTGAGCTCGCGAAGTCGAACATCCTGCTGATCGGTCCGACCGGTTCGGGCAAGACGCTGCTCGCGCAGACGCTCGCCCGCATCCTGGACGTGCCGTTCACGATGGCCGATGCCACGACGCTGACCGAAGCCGGCTATGTCGGCGAGGACGTCGAGAACATCATCCTGAAGCTGCTCCAGGCCGCCGACTACAATGTCGAGCGCGCCCAGCGCGGCATCGTCTACATCGACGAAATCGACAAGATCAGCCGCAAGTCCGACAATCCCTCGATCACGCGCGACGTGTCGGGTGAGGGCGTGCAGCAGGCGCTGCTGAAGATCATGGAAGGCACGGTGGCTTCGGTCCCGCCGCAGGGCGGCCGCAAGCATCCGCAGCAGGAGTTCCTGCAGGTGGATACCACCAACATCCTGTTCATCTGCGGCGGTGCGTTCGCCGGCCTCGAGAAGATCATCTCGGCGCGCGGGCGGTCGACCTCGATCGGCTTCGCCGCCCAGGTGCTCGCGCCGGAGGATCGCCGTACCGGCGAGATCTTCCGCCACGTCGAGCCTGAGGACCTCCTGAAGTACGGTCTCATCCCCGAATTCGTCGGCCGTCTGCCGGTCGTGGCGACGCTCGAGGATCTGGACGAGACCTCGCTGAAGAAGATTCTCACCGAGCCGAAGAACGCGCTGGTGAAACAGTACCAGCGGCTGTTCGAGATGGAGAACATCGAGCTGACCTTCGCCGACGAGGCGCTTGGCGCGGTCGCCCGCAAGGCGATCGAGCGCAAGACCGGCGCGCGTGGTCTGCGTTCGATCCTCGAGGCGATCCTGCTCGAGACCATGTTCGACCTGCCGGGCCTCGAAGGTGTGGAAGAAGTCGTGATTTCGCGCGAAGTCGTGGAAGGTACGGCCCGTCCGCTCTACATCTACGCCGATCGGTCCGATCGCGCCGTCGAGAACGCCAGCGCCTGATTTACGGCGCTGGAACGCTCCAATCGTCTTTGATAGTAGCGGCTGCGGAATGGTTCTCCGCAGCCGATGTTGCGTCGCTTATACGCGTGCGTAAGCGCCTGATGGCGCGCGTCTTTCAATGACTTGACACCCCCCCGGTCGATAGCCACCTAATGTCGGCGGCGAGCGAGAATTCTCTTCAAGATTCGCCTCAGTTCCGATCCGGCAAGCCCGGTCCAACCTTCGAATGGTAGGCCGGTTTTCTGGATCACCTCGGCACCTTGTGGCGGTTGCGCATGAGCATGGCGGGCTGCGTGCAAGGGGGCAAAGCAAAAGGAAAAGGCCATGACTAATCCAAAACCCCGGCCAACCATCGTCCATGGCGAAACGCACGCCTATCCCGTGCTGCCGCTGCGCGACATCGTCGTCTTCCCGCACATGATCGTTCCGCTCTTCGTCGGTCGCGAGAAGTCGATCCGCGCGCTCGAAGAGGTGATGAAGAACGACGCGCTGATCATGCTCGCGACGCAGAAGAACGCGTCCGACGATGACCCGGCGCCCGATGCCATTTACGAGACCGGTACGCTCGCCAGCGTGCTTCAGCTCTTGAAGCTTCCCGACGGCACCGTGAAGGTGCTGGTCGAAGGGCTCGAGCGTGCGCGCGTGCAGAAGTACACCGATCGCAGCGAGTACTACGAAGCGACCGCGATTGCGCTCGCCGACACCGATGCGAAATCGGTCGAGGCGGAGGCACTGTCGCGCTCGGTCGTGTCCGATTTCGAGAGCTATGTGAAGCTCAACAAGAAGATCTCGGCCGAGGTCGTCGGCGTCGTGCAGGCGATCACCGATTTCGCCAAGCTCGCCGACACCGTTGCCTCGCATCTCGCCGTCAAGATTGCGGATCGCCAGCAAATCCTGGAGACGCTGTCGGTCACCACGCGCCTCGAGAAGGTGCTGGGCCTGATGGAGAGCGAGATCTCGGTGCTGCAGGTCGAGAAGCGCATCCGCTCGCGCGTCAAGCGCCAGATGGAGAAGACCCAGCGCGAGTATTATCTCAACGAGCAGATGAAGGCGATCCAGAAGGAGCTCGGCGACGACGACGGTCGCGACGAACTCGCCGATCTCGAAGAGAAGATCTCCAAGACCAAGCTCTCCAAGGAAGCGCGCGAGAAGGCGCAGCATGAATTGAAGAAGCTGCGCCAGATGTCGCCGATGTCCGCGGAAGCGACCGTCGTGCGCAACTATCTGGATTGGCTGCTGTCGATCCCGTGGAACAAGAAGTCCAAGGTGAAGAAGGATCTGGAATCGGCGCAGGCGGTTCTGGATGCCGATCACTACGGGCTGGAGAAGGTCAAGGACCGTATCGTCGAGTATCTCGCGGTGCAGTCACGCGCCAACAAGCTGACCGGACCGATCCTCTGCCTCGTCGGACCTCCCGGCGTCGGTAAGACCTCGCTCGGCAAGTCGATCGCGAAGGCGACGGGGCGCGAATTCGTGCGCGTCTCGCTCGGCGGCGTGCGCGACGAGGCCGAGATCCGCGGTCACCGCCGCACCTATATCGGTTCGATGCCCGGCAAGATCATCCAGTCGATGCGGAAGGCGAAGTCGTCCAATCCGCTGTTCCTGCTGGACGAGATCGACAAGATGGGCGCCGATTTCCGCGGCGATCCGTCTTCGGCGCTGCTCGAGGTCCTCGACCCCGAGCAGAACGGGACCTTCAACGACCACTACCTCGAGGTCGACTACGATCTGTCCAACGTGATGTTCATCACGACCGCGAATACGCTCAATATTCCGGGACCGCTGATGGACCGCATGGAGATCATCCGGATCGCGGGCTACACCGAGAACGAGAAGGTCGAGATCGCGCGCAAGCATCTGATCCCGAACGCGGTGTCCAAGCACGGCTTGGACTCCAAGGAGTTCTCGATCGACGACGACGCGCTGCTGCTGTTGATCCGCCGCTACACCCGCGAAGCGGGCGTGCGTAATCTGGAGCGTGAGCTCTCCACACTCGCCCGCAAGGCGGTGAAGGAGCTGATGATCTCCAAGAAGAAGTCGGTCAAGGTCACCGAGAAGACTCTGGAAGAGTTGCTCGGCGTGCCGAAGTACCGCTTCGGCGAGATCGAGAGCGAGCCGCAGGTCGGTATCGTCACGGGCCTGGCCTGGACCGATGTCGGCGGCGAGCTGTTGACGATCGAAGGCGTCATGATGCCCGGCAAGGGCAAGATGACGGTCACGGGCAATCTGCGCGACGTGATGAAGGAATCGATCTCGGCGGCGGCGTCCTACGTGCGCTCGCGTGCGATCGTCTACGGCATCGAGCCGCCGCTGTTCGACCGGCGCGACATCCACGTGCACGTGCCGGAAGGCGCGACGCCGAAGGACGGTCCGTCGGCGGGCGTGGCGATGGCCACCGCGATCATCTCGGTCATGACCGGCATTCCGGTCCGCCACGATGTCGCGATGACCGGCGAGATCACGCTGCGCGGCCGTGTGTTGCCGATCGGCGGCTTGAAGGAGAAGCTGCTGGCCGCTGCCCGCGGCGGCATCAAGACGGTGCTGATCCCCGAGGATAACGCCAAGGATCTCACGGAGATTTCCGATGCGATCAAGGGCGGCATGGAGATCATCCCGGTGTCGCGTCTGGACGACGTCGTCGCCAAGGCGCTGGTGAAGAAGCCGGTGCCGATCGTCTGGGAAGAAGATACCAAGGTGACGGTGAAGCCGGACGGGGACGAGGCCGCCGGCGGACTGACCGCTCACTAAGGTTCAGCGAAAGATGATAAAACGGCGCCTTCGGGCGCCGTTTTTGTTTTGGGGGCAGGGGATCAGGGCGATGCAGATCGACGGGCAGTGCCATTGCGGGCAGATCACCTTTGAGGCCGAGATCGACCCCGAGACGGTGTCGGTCTGCCATTGCCGGGACTGCCAGGCCCTGACGGGATCGCCGTTCCGGGTGACCGCGATCTGCACCAAGGCCGACGTCAGGCTGACCAGCGGCACGCCAAAAGTCTACGGCAAGCGCGGCGACAACGGCCGGATGCGTTTCCAGCACTTCTGCGCCGACTGCGGTTCCCCGCTGTTCACCAGCGGCGAGGGTGATCAGGCCGACGATTGGGGCATCCGCTGGGGCTCAATCCGCCAGCGCGATAAATTGCGGCCCGTCAGGCAGATCTGGTGCCAGTCGGCGGCGGTGTGGATCGACGCGGTGCCGCTGCTGCCGGGGAGGCCGGGGGATTAGGCTGGCTTGCCAAGCCGAAGCTCGCCGCAAAAAGCCCGACTTCGCCCGTTGGGATTCGGCGTGGCAGCCTGCGTCGCTGCGCGAGCGCAGGCTGGTGGGCGGTCACGGATTCGAACCGCGGACCCTCTCGGTGTAAACGAGATGCTCTAACCAGCTGAGCTAACCGCCCCAAGGCGCCTCTTTAGCCCTCCCGCGGGTGTTCGAGCAAGGCCCGAACGCATCGCAAACAGGGCTCGAGCAAGACCGCCTTTGTGATGATTGTCACAGGCGTCCGTGTGCGAGTCGGCCAATGTCCACCGCAATTCACGATGGAGGGGTGGCCAATGTGTGCTCTGCTGGACCTCATCTACCGACATTTTTGCCGGGCGTGTTTGCGCGAAGTGCGACGCATGAGCCGCCGCGGCTCGATCATTCCAATTTGGTAGTTCCGGCTGACGGCGCGCCGATTTGGCCGCTGGCGGCTGTCCTGGCTCCTTGCGCCTGGCATCGGACGCCCACGAGCCGCCCTCCAAGGGTCCAAAATTGCCCTTTTTCGGTCATCTTTTTGATCGCCATCCGAACCAACGTTACGGCTCCCTGTGGCAGCGTGGAGTATCGCCGTGATGAGTGATCTTCGCATCAAGCTGGAAAGGTACGAGTCGAAAGCCGCCCACTGCATGAAAGCGGCTCAAGAAGCTCCTGATGAGGCCGGTCGGGCCTTCTACGAGGAGCTTGCCAACTATTACGACGAGCTGGCAGCCGACTTTCGCCGCGTCCTCGCCAAGCGAACCGGAGTTTCGCTCGCGGCCGAATGATCCGGCGTAGCGCAGGTCGGCAGTTGAAGACCTCAGCGTCCGTCAACCTCTGACGCCGTGCCGTGCGGCGTGAACGCAAGAACGTCTCGCTGACAGGTGGACCGAGCAGGTCGCCTCAGTTGACGGCGTCCTTGCTTTTCGGCATCGGGGTCTTTCGACCAAGCTGCCGGAGGGGATCCATGGAACAGCCAAGCGGACACGCAGAGAATGCCGACCAGATCGCCTATTGGAACGGTCCGAGCGGGCAGCGCTGGGCCGATCGGCACGCGGCCCAGGAAAGCTTGCTCGGCCCCATCGCCGACGTGCTGATCGACCGCGCCAAGCCGAAGCCGGGTGAACGCGTTCTCGACGTCGGCTGCGGCTCCGGTGCGACGACGTTCGCGTTCGCGAGGGCGGTCGCGCCTGATGGCTTCGCGCTCGGCCTCGACGTCTCCGATCCGATGCTGTCGCAGGCGCGTGCGTTTGCGCCAAAAGGCCTGCCGCTCGATTTCGTGCTGGCGGATGCGACAGTCCATCCGTTCGAGCCAGCGAGCTTTGACCTGTTGGCGTCGCGCTTCGGCGTGATGTTCTTCGCCGACCCGATCGCGTCTTTCACCAACCTCCGCCGCGCGCTGAAGCCGACCGGACGGCTCGCCTTTGCCTGCTGGCGCGAGCCGAAGGAAAATCCGTGGATGATGGCGCCGCTGATGGCGGTCTACAAACATGTCCCGAAGATGCCGCCGGTCGGGCCGGAAGAACCGGGCCCGTTCGCCTTCGCCTCAGAGGAGCGCGTGACGCGCATCCTCAAGGGCGCGGGATTCGTGGACGTGGCGATGGAGCCGCATAATCTCGCTATGGATGTCGCAATCGGCGGTGGGCTTGATGCCGCGGTCGAGGGCTCGCTCCAGATCGGCCCCGCCAGCCGCGCGCTGCAAGGCCATCCGCCGGAGACATATGCCGCTGCAAAAGCCTCGATCCGCGAGATGCTCGCGCCGTTCATGAAGGGACAAAGCGTAGCGTTGCCGGGCGCGATCTGGATCGTCACGGCGAAGGCGGCGTAGGCGACGCTCTATCCACCGTCATTGCGAGCGTAGCGAAGCAATCCAGACTGCCTCCGCGGAGACAGTCTGGATTGCTTCGTCGCTTCGCTCCTCGCAGTGACGGCGTGGATGGGCCTGTGAGTCCTACACCACATCATCCGGCGCGAGCGCGCAGCCATTGTCGGGATGCATCTCGATCTGGAGCGTGGTGTGGCCGATGCGGAATGACGCCTTGAGCTGCTGCGCCGTCTCCATCAGGAATGCATCGCCGGCTCCCGTGGGCATGACGAGATGGCAGGTCAGCGCCGTCTCGGTGGTCGAGATCGGCCAGACGTGGAGATCGTGGATTCCCGAGACGCCGGGCCGCTCCAGCAGAAAGATCTTGATCGCGGCGATGTCGGTGCCCTTCGGCGCGGCCGCCATCGACATGTCGATGGAGCCGCGCAGCAGGCTGGTGGTGCTCCAGAGGATGGTGGCGCAGATGACGAGGCTGGTGACGGGATCGAGCCAGAGCCAGCCGGTCCAGATGATCAGCGCCGCCGAGACCACGACGCCGAGCGAGACCGCGGCGTCGGCCGCCATGTGCAGATAGGCGCCTTCGATGTTGATGTCGTCCTTGCGTCCGCGCGCGAACAGCATGGCGGTAAAACCGTTGATGAGGATGCCGATGCCGGCGACCACCATCACGGTGACGCCCGCGACCGGCTCCGGCTCGCGCAGCCGCAAGATCGCTTCCCAGCCGATCGCGCCGGTCGCGACCAGCAGGAACACCGCGTTCGCAAGCGCCGCCAGGATGGTGGAGGCGCGAAAGCCATAGGTGAAGCGGCCGCTCGGCGCGCGCCGTGCCGCGATCGATGCGCACCAGGCCACGACCAGGCCGAGCACGTCGCTGAGGTTGTGGCCGGCATCGGCGAGCAGGGCGGTGGAGTTGCCGATATAGCCGTAGATCGCCTCGGCTACGACCAGCGCGGTGTTGAGCGAAATGCCGATCGCGAATGCCGTGCCAAAATTGGCGGGCGCATGGACATGCGCGTGGCCAGAACCGTGGTTATGCCCGTGATCATGCCCGTGGCCGGCATGATCATGGTGGTGATGTCCGTGATGGTCGTGGCTGCCCAAATCTAGCGCTCCCCGGACGCCGCCAAATCAGGCGCCATTGTAGGCGTTTCGGCAGCCCCGTCACGCCGGAACAGCGCATAGAGCGCCGGCAGCACCAGCAGCGTCAGCACGGTCGAGGAGATGATGCCGCCGATCACCACGGTCGCCAGCGGACGCTGCACCTCGGCGCCGGCGCCGGTGGCGAGCGCCATCGGCACGAAGCCGAGGGAGGCGACCAGCGCGGTCATCAGCACCGGGCGCAGCCGCGTCAGCGCACCCTCGCGCACCGCGTCGGCAACGGGCCGCCCCTCACTGCGCAGCCGCTCGATGAAGGCGATGATGACGAGGCCGTTGAGAACAGCCACGCCCGACAATGCGATGAAGCCGACGCCGGCGCTGATCGATAAGGGAATACCGCGCAGCAACAGCGCGGCGACCCCGCCGGTCAGCGCCAGCGGCACGCCGGAGAACACCAGCGCCGCATCCGCCGCCGATCCCATGCCCATGAACAGCAGCAGGAATACCAGCAGCAGCGCAACCGGCACCACGATCGTCAGCCGCTTGGTCGCCGACACCAGCTGCTCGAACTGTCCGCCCCAGCCGATCCAGTAGCCGGGCGGCAGCTTGACCTTCTCGGCCACGGCCTCTTGGGCCTCGGCGACGAAGGAGCGCAGGTCGCGCCCGCGAACGTTGGCCATCACCACCACGCGGCGCTTGCCGTTCTCGCGGCTGATCTGGTTGGGGCCGGGCGCGATCTCGATCGTCGCAACCGAGGACAGGGGCACGTAGCGGGGCGTCGAACCCGATGCACCCGGCCAGGCGGACTTGGTGACGGCGGGGACATCGTCGCCCGGCGGCAGCGGGATCGGCAGCGATTTGATCGTATCGGGGTTGGCCCGCAGGTTTTCCGGCAGCCGCACCACGATGTCGAAGCGGCGATCGCCCTCGAACAGCTTTCCGACCGGCTTGCCGCCGATCGCGATCTCGACCAGGTTCTGCACCTCGCTGAGACTGAGTCCGTAACGCGACAACGCTTGGCGGTCGAGCTTGACGGTGAGGATCGGCAGGCCTGCGACCTGCTCGGTCTTTACGTCGGCGGCACCCTCGATGCCGCGGACCACGCCGTTGACCTGCTGGGCGATGCCGGCCAGCACGTCGAGATCGTCGCCGAAGATCTTGACGCCAACATCGCTGCGGATACCGGCGATCAGCTCGTTGAAGCGCATCTGGATCGGTTGGGTCATCGCATAGGCAGTGCCGGGCAGGGTGTTGGCGGTGCGCTCGATGTCCTCGATCACCTCGTTCTTCGGCTTGGCGGGATCGGGCCATTCCTCACGCGGCTTCAGCGTCACGAAGGTGTCGGCGACATTCGGCGGCATCGGATCGTTGGCGATTTCGGCGGTGCCCATCTTGGAGAAGACCGTCGCCACCTCTGGAACCTGCTTGACCGCTTTCTCCAGCCGAATCTGCATGTCGGCGCTCTGGGTCAGGCTGGTGCCGGGAATTCGGATGGTCTCGATGGTAATGTCGCCTTCGTCCAGGCTCGGGATGAACTCGCCGCCCATGCGCGTCGCGGCGAAGATGCTGCCGGCGACGATCAGGACGGCACCAAACGCGACGCTGCCACGGTAGCGGATGGCACGCTCGAGCAGCGGCAAATAGAACCGTTTTGCCGCCCGCATGAAGATGTTCTCCTTCTCCGAGACCTTGCCGGTGACGAAGATCGCCACCGCAGCCGGGACGAACGTGACCGACAGCAGCGCCGCGCCCGCGAGCGCCATCAGCACGGTCAGCGCCATCGGCGTGAACATCTTGCCCTCGGTGCCCGTCAGGGTGAGGACCGGGAGATAGACGACCGCGATGATCAACGTGCCGAACAGGCTCGGCTTGATGACCTCGCGCGCGCCCGCGTGAATCGTCTCCAGCCGTTCCTCCAGCGACAGCAGCCGTCCGCGCCGGCTCTGCTCGACGGCGAGCAGCCGCAAACAGTTTTCGACGATGATGACTGCGCCGTCGACGATGATGCCGAAATCGATCGCGCCCAGGCTCATCAAATTGGCGCTGACCTTGCTTTCGACCATGCCTGATATCGTAAACAGCATCGAGAGGGGAATGACACAGGTGGTGATCAGGGCGGCGCGGATGTTGCCGAGGATCAGGAACAGCACTGCAATCACCAGCGCCGCGCCCTCGACGAGGTTCTTCTCGACGGTCTCGATGGTGGCTTCCACCAGATGCGTGCGGTCGTAAACCGCGTGCGCGATCACGCCCTCAGGCAGCGATTTTGCGATCTCGTTGAGTCGAGCCGCCACGCGCTGGGCTACGGTGCGGCTGTTCTCGCCGATCAGCAGCATGGTGGTGCCGAGCACGGTCTCCTTGCCGTTGGCTGACGCCGCGCCCATGCGGAGCTCGTGCCCTTCCTGCACGTCGGCGACGTCACGGATACGTACCGGCACCCCGCCACGCGAGCCGATCACGATGTCCTTGATGTCGTCGATATTGGCGACCTGGCCGGGCGCTCGGACGAGATATTGCTCGCCGTTGCGCTCGATATAGCCAGCGCCGACATTGGCGTTGTTGGCGGTCAGCGCCGTCATGATGTCGCGGAAACCGAGCTTGTAGGCCATCAGACGGGCGGGGATCGGCAGCACGTGGAATTGCCGCTCGTAGCCGCCGATCGAGTTGACCTCGATCACGCCGGGGATGGTGCGCAATTGCGGCTTGATGATCCAGTCCTGGATGGTACGCAATTCCGTCGGCGTGAATTCGAGGCCGGTCGGAGATTTCGCGCCCGGCTTGGCTTCCACCGAGTAGACGTAGATCTCGCCGAGACCGGTCGAGATCGGCCCCATCGCAACTTCGACGCCGGCCGGCAACTGGTCGCGTGCCTGCTGGATGCGCTCGTTAACGAGCTGGCGTGCGAAATAGATATCGGTGCCGTCCTGGAACACGACGGTGACCTGGCTGAGACCGTAGCGCGAGATCGACCGGGTATATTCGAGCTTGGGCAGGCCACCCATCGCGGTCTCGATCGGAAAGGTGATCCGCTGCTCGGATTCGAGCGGCGATAGGCCGGGCGCACGGGTGTTGATCTGGACCTGGACGTTCGTGACATCAGGCACGGCATCGATCGGCAGACGCGTGAAGTTCCAGGCGCCGAAGGCGCCGACCGCGAGTGTGATGAGGATGACCATCCAGCGCTGGCGGATGGCGAGGGCGAGGAGGGCGTCAATCATGGTCGGCCTCTCCCTTGCCCATCTCCGCCTTCACCACGAAGCTGTTCTCGGCGACGTAGCGTTCGCCGGCCGAGAGGCCTGCACGGATCTCCACGAACTTCGCATCGGAATCGCCTGTTTCCACGGGGCGGGCCTCGATCTTGTCGTCGTCTTCGCGGACGAACACGACCGTCTTATTCTCCAGCATCTGGATCGCCCCTGTGCGTACCGCCACGGCGACGTGACGTTTTGCGAGCACAAGCCGCGCCGTGACGAACAGGCCGGGACGCAAGCGCCCGTCCGGATTTGGCAGCACCACGCGGGCGAGCGCGGTCTGGGTCTCGCTACTGCCGATCGGCGCCATGTAGGCGATCGTGCCCTTGATCTCGCCGCGGCCGTCGTCGGGATCGATCAGCACCTCGTCATTGAGGCGAACGCGCCGGAGGTCCTGCCGGTAGATCGACAGGTCGACCCAGATCGTCGAGAGGTCGGCGACCACGAAGGCCGGCTTCTGCTCGGAGACGTATTCGCCGAGCGAGATCTGCCGCTCGATGATGGTGCCGGCGATCGGCGCCTTGAGCTCGTAGACGGTGAGGCTCTGGTTGCTCTCGATCGCGGCGAGCAGATCGTCCTTGCCGACCCTGTCGCCGATGCGCTTCTGGATCGATTTGGCGACCCCCGGAAAGCGCGGTGTCACCTGCACAACGGCTTCCTGGTTGGCGCGCAAGATGCCGTTGAAGGACAGCGTATCGGTCAGCGTCGCACTCCCGGCCTCCGCCAGCGTGACACCGGCAGCTGCCAGCTTGACGTCGGAGATGCGGATGCGGTCGGCGCCGTGTTCGTCCTGCTCGACATGGTCGTTCGGCTTCTTCTGTTCGGAATGCTCGGCATGCTCCGTCGGCGCGACCTTGGGCGCGAGCAGGGAATAGCCGTAAGCGCCGAGTGCGGCGGCAACGATGGCGATCAGGATGGTGGAGGATGTCTTCATCGCGCGCTCTCCCGGGCCAGCGCAAAGGGATTGCCGACGAGGCCTTCGATGGTCGCAACGCCGGCATGGAAGTTCTGCAGCGCCTCCTGCTCGCGCAGCCGCGCCTGGGTGACGCTCGCCTGAGCGTCGAGCACTTCGAGCAGCGAGAAGCGGCCCTGGCCGTAGCCCTGCGCGATCGCCTCCGAGGCTTCCGTGGCTTTCGGAATCGCGCTCTCGCGCAGCACCGCGAGCTCGCGCAGCGAGCCCTGGAGCGAGTCGTAGGCGCGGCCGGCGACCACGATCAGCGTGTTGCGGTTGGCCTCGCGCTCGGCCCTGGTCTTGGCGAGGCTTTCCTGCGCCGAGAGGATATTGCCCTGGTTCTGGTCGAACACGGGGATCGGCACCGAGACGGTGAGGCGCACCGCGTCGTCATTGGTCTCGTTGAAATGGCGCCATCCCGCCGCGATCCGCACGTCGGGATAGGGCCTTAAGCGCGCCATCAACAGCTCGGCGTTGCGCTGGGCATAGACCGCGGTCCAGCGCACCAGCTGCGGATTGGCATCGATGGCGGCCACGACCGACTGGAACGTCGGCGTCTTTCCCGTGGTATCGAGCCGGCCGGAGACCTCGCCGAACTTTGCCGCGGGATCCCCCATCAGCACCGCAAGCTCGCGCCTGGCGCTCGCCAGCGTTGCCTTGAAGCGTTCGCGGTCGGCCTTCACCAGGGCGGACGCCACCTCGGCGCGGCCGGTCTCGGCCGGCGAGGAGGCGCCGGCCTCGACGCGGCGGCGCAGCAGCGGCGTCAGCCGGTCGATCGCGGCGATCTGCTCGTCGAGGATCTGGATGCGCCGCTGCGCGCCGAGCACGCTGAGGAAGGCGATCGCAGTCTCCGACAGCACCTCCAGCCTGACCGCCTTGCGCTGGATCGCGGCCACCTCGATGCCGGCGGCGCCTGCGGCGATCCGCGCATCACGCTTGCCGAACAGCTCGAAGGCCTGGCTGATCTGGAGCGTCGTCTCGGCCGATCTCGTGCCGCGATAGATGCCCGACCCGAACGAATTGTCCTGCTCATAGGACAGCTCCGGATTGAGCAGCGCGCCGGCCTGGATGCGCTGCCCCGTGGCGATGCCGACGTCGCGCTCTGCCGCGGTGAGCCGCGGGCTCGCTGCCAAGGCGCGCGTGAGCGCGGCGCGCATGGACAGGGTCTGGGCGTGGGCGTGCTGCGTCAGCCAGGGGCTGACGAAAATCGCCATCGCGCACGCCAGGCGCGCGGCAGTCCGTCTGCAAGACATGAAGGTGACCTGTGAACAATAGCATCGTAGGCGCACGGGCGCCCGGCTGATCAGTTCAGGTCAGATGTTTGGGGGGCGGAGAGTCGGTGTCGGGCACGACGCCTGCAAGCACAGTCAGACGAGGCGGATCTGACGCGGCCACCAACTCCGACATTGCGTCAGGCAGCAGCAGTTGCGCGAAGACCACCGAGAAACAGCCATGACAGTGATGGGCTGCTAGCGTCTTGCTATCCGTATCTCCGGAATCGGGTCCCGGCGACGCAGCGATTTCCAGCTGGCCGAACGGATTGGTCACGTCCAGGCATTGGCACGTATGCAACACGCCCGACAGCAGGTAGCTGATTGCGAGACACGCAGCCAACAGCCCGCGCCAGTTGCGCAGGCGAAACAATCTGATCGGGCGGCGGATCGCAGTCACGAAGTCACTCTGGTTACGTCCGGGTTCGTAGCATGGCGACTGGAACAGTGTCGACCCGCAATAATGTTACGTGTGCGGAACTGAACGTCGCACCCGCATGTATCCATGCGATTGCAAGCAGCGACGTCCGTTCATCGCCATCGCTACCGTCGCATGGTAGATAGGAACGCCGCGAGGGAGCCTGGAATGCCGGAAGAGTCTTGTTGCTCGCACGATGCGTGCTGTGGGGAAGCCGCCAAACCCCGTGTGGAGGAAGTCGCCGCGTCAGGCTGCGCCGACTGCTGCTCGGCGGGCGTTCCTGTCTTCGACGGGCTCGATCCGCGATACAAGCGCGTGCTGTGGACCGTCATCGCCATCAACGCGACGATGTTCGTGAGTGAAATGGCGGCGGGCCATTTGGCCGGCTCCCAGGCTCTCAAGGCCGACGCTCTCGACTTCCTCGCCGACACGGTCACCTACGGCCTGAGCCTTTCGGTGATCGGCGCGAGCATCAAGACGCGTGCCACCGCCGCGTTGTTCAAGGGGTTGTCGCTCAGTGCCATGGCCGCCTGGGTGTTCGGGTCAACGCTCTATCAGACCCTGGTCCTGGGGCTCCCGCGTGCGGAGCTGATGGGAGCGATGAGCCTGGCCGCGCTGGCAGCGAACCTGACTTCGGTTCTCTTGCTCGCGCGCTACAAGGACGGCGACGCCAACGTGCGCTCGGTTTGGCTCTGCTCGCGCAATGACGCGATCGGCAACGTCATCGTGATGGTCGCTGCCATCGGTGTATTTGGAACCGCGACGGCATGGCCCGATCTGGCTGTCGCCGCGGTAATGGCTGGAATCTTCCTGACCTCGTCGCTGCAAATCTTGCGGCAAGCATGGGCAGAGTATCGCGGTGGGCAAGCTGCCGTGACTGCCTGAGGGTGGCCTTTGTGCGCGATCCAAACGCGGAAAGGCCCCAGCCCGGGGCTGACCGGCTGAGGCCTTATGTGCTCACATTCTCATCCTTGGGACTTGAGACGCTAACGCGCCCCGCACTGGATCGTTCCGCAGGGCTCGGAATTATTTTGCCCTGCTGCCGGGAGGTGCGGTGTTCCTACGCCTTCTCCTCCCAGATCATCGCGAGATGCACGATCGTCTGCACCGCCTTTTCCATGTCCTGCCGGCTGACCCATTCGAGCCGCGAATGAAACGCGTGCTCGCCGGCGAAGATGTTGGGGCAGGGCAGGCCCATGAAGGACAGGCGCGAGCCGTCGGTGCCGCCGCGGATCGCGGTGCGCATCGGGCGCAGGCCGGCACGGCGGATCGCCTCGATCGCGTATTCGAGGATCTGCGGGTGACGGTCGATCACCTGCTTCATGTTGCGGTACTGCTCCCTGACCTCGAACTTGTAGGTCGAGCGCGGATAGTCCTTCATCACGTCCTTGACGATGTTCTCGAGCAGGACTTCCTTCTCCTTCAGCCCTTCCTCGGTGAAGTCGCGCACGATGAAGGAGAGCGTCGCCTGCTCCAGCGCGCCGTCGATGCCGATCGGATGCAGAAAGCCCTGCTTGCCTGACGTCGTCTCGGGCGAGCAGCCTTCCTTGGGCAGGCGTTCGACGATGGCGGCTGCGATCTTGATCGCGTGCTCCATCTTGCCCTTGGCGTAGCCGGGATGGGCGCTGACGCCGTTGATGGTGATGGTGGCGCCGTCGGCCGAGAAGGTCTCGTCCTCGACGCTGCCGGCGCTCTCGCCGTCCATGGTGTAGCCGAAATCGGCGCCGAGCTTCTTCAGGTCGACGTTGTCGACGCCGCGGCCGATCTCCTCGTCCGGCGTGAACAGGATCTTGATGGTCCCGTGCTTCACATCGGGGTTGTTGATGAAGAAATGCGCGGCATCCATAATCTCGGCGACGCCGGCCTTGTTGTCGGCGCCGAGCAGCGTGGTGCCGTCGGTGGTGATGATGTCGTTGCCGATCTGGTTCTTCAGCGCGGGATGTTCAGTGAAGCGGATCACCTGGCTGGTATCGCCCGGCAGCGTGATATCGCCGCCGCGATAGTCCTTCACCAGCTGCGGCTTGACGTCCTTGCCGGTCACGTCGGGCGAGGTGTCCATGTGCGAGCAGAAGCAGATCACCGGCACCTTCTTGGTCGTGTTGGCCGGGATCGTTCCGTAGACGTAGCCGAAGTCGTCGAGATGCGCGTCGGCGACGCCCATGGCCTTCAACTCGGCGGCGAGCACGCGGCCGAGATCTTTCTGTTTCTCGGTCGAGGGCGAGGCCGGGGATTCCGGATCGGACTGGGTGTCGATGGTGACGTAGCGCAGGAAGCGTTCGGTCACGGTGTGCGAAAAGGAGAGGGAGGACATTTCTGGTCAAACCGCCGGGTCTTGGGGAAGCAAGGCTTGGGGGAAGCAGGCGGTATATCAGAAAAGCGGGCCGTGATGCGGCCGGAACGAAGCGGATCAGGCTTAACGAAACGTAGCTGCTAGATCGCTTCCTTGAGCTCCTTGACCGGGCGGAAGGCAACCTTCTTGCTGGCCTTGATGTGGATCGCCTCGCCGGTGGTGGGGTTGCGGCCGGTGCGGGCGGCGCGCTTGCGGACCTGGAGGATGCCGAGCCCGACGATGCGGACGCGGTCGCCCTTCTTGAGGTGCTTGGCGATCAGATCGACCATGTCGGTCAGGACGGCCTCGGCGTGCTTTTTCGAGAGGTCCTGGCTCTCCGCGACGTCAGCGGCGAGGTGCTTGAGCGTGATGGTGGCGGGAGCGGCTGCCTTCTTCGCCGAATCCTTCTTGGCCGAATCCTTCTTAGCCATGTCTGGCCTCCTCAATGACAGGGAAGCCCCGGAAAAGCCGGTCAAGCGTGGGGATCCCTCCAAGTCCTGGAAGGCGTAGACGATTCGGGCGCGGACTGACTATGCCAGGAGTTCCCGGCAGACGCCGGCAATGCCGCGAAAGGCATCGAGAAGTTCGGGCTAAGACTATGAAGGGATTGCCAAAATGGCGCGAGAGACGGGGCTCGAACCCGCGACCTCCGGCGTGACAGGCCGGCGCTCTAACCAACTGAGCTACTCCCGCGTGGTTCGCTGAAAGCGCGCGGAACGAGGGGGGACTTAAAGGCGGGGCTTGGTGAAGTCAAGGACGTTGCGCTTTGTCAGGACGCATCGGCTAAGCATTGCTCTGGAAAACGAAAAAGGCCGCCAGGCGGCGGCCTCGGTCAGCCCGAAACAGGGCGTGTCAGCGAATCTCCGACGTGCCTGCGCTGGTCACGGCCACCGGCTTGCCGGCCTTGATCACGTGGGCCGATTGGGCGGTCTGGCTGTAATCGACGTTGGTGCGGGCTGCGATCCCGAAGCCGGCGACCAGAATACCAGCAACCAGCGCCACCACCACGATCTTCAGGTGGGTGCCACGATCAGCCGAGTGAATTGAGTGGTTCATATAAGCCTCCCGACGGGCTTAGCCGCCGTCTATGGGCTCATGTCTTAAGGACCATCTGTTTCCGGATGGTTTCGCGGGTTCCGCAAAATGGTTTCATTAATGCGCCCGCTTGGTTTCGCCGGGCTGGCGGCCGGAACGGGTCTCAGGCGGCCGCCCGGCCGATATCGCCCCGGATCGTGCGGGCCGCCCAGACGAACAGCAGGGCGCCCAGTGTGGTCGTGACCGCCGCCGAGAGCAGGGAATAGCGCACGGCATCGGCGCCATAGCTGCCCTTGAGGGCGTCGTTGACCATGCCGACGGCAAGCGGGCCGACGCCCTGGCCGAAGCAGGTGGCGGTCAGCGCGATCAGGGCGGAGGCGAGCGCCCGCATGCTCGGCTTCGCGACCGTCTGCGCGATCGCGAAGATCGGTCCGAGATGGAAGCCGACCAGGAACGAGGTCAGCGCCAGCATGGCGACCATCATCGAGAAATCCTGCGTCAGCATGCACAGCGCGAACACCGGGCCGGCTAGCCCTGAGGTGATCGCCGGCGCCCACAGCTTCCAGCGGTCGTCGCGGCGGCTGATCTGCGCCACCACGAAGCCGCCGAGCAGGGTGCCGGCCATGCCGGCGAGCCCCTTGAAGGTGCCGGCATAGGTGCCGATCTCGGCACTCGACAGATGGTGCACGCGCGCCAGGAACGGCGGGATCCAGGCCGCCGTTGCGTAGTTCGTGTAGGTGGTGAGGCAGAAGCCGACCAGCACGATGATGAAGCTCTGCTGCGAGGCCAGGAAGCGCAGCGTCGGCCCGAGCGGCTCGGGCACGAAACTCTCCTGCATCGCGCCGCGCTTCGGCTCGGAGATCGTCAGCCACAGGATCAATGCGAGCAGGATGCCGGGCAGGCCGGCGACATAGAACGCCATCCGCCAGCCATAGTGCTGGTTGACGTAGCCGCCGATGAAATAGCCGAGGAAGACGCCGAGATAGGTGCCGATGGCGTAGATGCCGAGCGCGCGCGGCCGCTCGTTCTTGGTGAAGAGATCGGCGACGATCGATTGCGAGGCGGGCGAGCCCGCGGATTCGCCGATGCCGACGCCGATGCGCGCCAGCGCCAGCGAGGTCACGCTCGAGGCTGCCCCGCACAGCGCCGTCATCGCACTCCAGAACGCAAGGGCCACCGCGACGATGTTGCGCCGGTTGAGCCGGTCGGCGACGCGCGCGATGGGAATGCCGAGCAGGGAATAGAACAGCGCGAAGCCGAAGCCTGCGAGCAGGCCCATCATGGTGTCGCTGAGCTGAAACTCCTTCTTGATCGGCTCGATCAGGACGTTGAAGATCGTGCGGTCGAGGAAGTTCAGCGCATAGATGATGGTGAGCAGGCCCAGCACGTAATAGCGCCGCGCCGGGGGTTTTGCCGCCGCAGTCGTCTGCACCGACATCTGTGACGTCACATCGACCATCGCATCCCCCCAATTTGTCTTTGTTATCGTTGCCGGTCCAGCCCTTCGTGAGGCTGGTCGAGAGCGTTTTCGAGCGAAGTGGATACCGGTTCGCGTGAAGAAAACGCGCCAAACAAAAACTCAGCCTTCGCGGATGTAATTCCCCGCTTCGAATTCGACCGGCGCAGCACTTGCGTCGAACGACACGCCGATCGGATCGCGGTCTGCCTCCATCGCCTCCAGTTGCTCGCTCAGCATGCGCCGGATCATCAGGATGCCGCGGTCGCTCTGGCCGAAATGCTCCTCGGAGTAGATGGTCTGCGGGCCCTGGCCGACCTGGGCCTCGTAATCGCCGGGGAATTGCTGGTGCTCGGCTTCCGTCATGTCCCACCAGAATTTGCCGTTGAACTTCGAGCGCATGCGGCCGATGTCGCCGGAAGTCTTGACGCGGCCGGCAACGTAGATGCGGAACGAGGTGTCGTCGATCGGCAGCGTCCAGCCGATCGACTCGACGCGGGCGAATTGCGCCACGCGCGGGTTCGGCACGACGCGCAAGGTGGGGAGGGCGGCTTCGGTGACGCGGTAAAACACCTTGCCGTCGTCCTGCTTGCGGATCGAGCGCACGGCGATGCCGCGCGGCGTCTTGTCGAACTTCACCTCCGGCATCGAGGCCATCATGTTGGTGAATTGCGGCCCCGAGAACGAGCCGTGCAGCACCGGCACGTGATAGGGATCGACCACGTTCTCGAAATGCTGAAGCCAGTTGCAGGGGATGATCGCGGGGCCGCCGCCGCCGATCGAGGAATCGTCGGCCTCGACGAACTCGCCTTCGTCCATGTTTTCCAGGCATTCGTAAGCGGGCAGCACCGGGCGTTTCTCGGCCGGGCCCATATAGGCGAAGATCAGCCCGTAGCGCTCCTCGACCGGGTACCAGGGTTGGCGCACCTTGTCCTTGAACTGGCCGCCGTCGGGCTCGCAGGGCTGTTCGAGGCAATGGCCTT
The DNA here is from genome assembly GCF_054061875.1 of Bradyrhizobium sp. S3.7.6. Classification (NCBI taxonomy): domain Bacteria; kingdom Pseudomonadati; phylum Pseudomonadota; class Alphaproteobacteria; order Hyphomicrobiales; family Nitrobacteraceae; genus Bradyrhizobium; species Bradyrhizobium sp. S3.7.6. The sequence continues at coordinate 4,648,171 of NZ_JBSSEQ010000001.1, forward strand.
CGGTGTCGAACTTCCAGCCGTGATAGCAGCAGCGGATGCCGTCCTCTTCGACCTTGCCATAGTAGAGCGTGGTGCCGCGATGGCAGCAGCGCGCGTGCAACAGGCCGGCGCGGCCGTGCTTGTCGCGGAACAGCACCAGATCCTCGCCGAGCGCGCGGACCTTTTTCGGCGTGTCGGTGGCGTCGCTGACGAGCCCGACCGGATGCCAGTAGCGGCGCAGCAATTCTCCCATCGGTGTGCCGCGCACGACTGAGGTGAGCTCGATGCGCGTATGCGCCGGCTTCATCGCATAGGCGGTGCCGAGATCGCGATCCCGCTGGGTCATCGTCATGCTGTTCCTCCCGCCGCGGGCCTTGGGTGGCCGGGTCGTTTTGATGCGGTGACCCAGTGAAAAATAATTCGATGACAATGTCAACGATATTCCAGAATGCCTCTTAATCGCATTTGGAATCAGGTTGGGGAGGTTGCGCTACCAGCGCTTGGCACGCCCCGGCTTTCTTGGCAGAGGTGGATCATGAGCCAGACATCGAGCAGGGACGGGCACGCATCGCCCGATGCGGACGAAAGCCACTCGCCGGCGCCGATCACCGTGATGCTGTCGTCACGGCTGATGGTGCTCGCCAATTTGCTCAAGCGCGGCGCGATCCTGCGCTACAAGCGCCTCGCCGGATTGTCCTCGGTCGAGTTCGGTCTGGTCGCCTCGCTCGGTCGCCGTCCGCCGATGAGCGTGGCGCGGCTCGCCGAAGCCGTCGGCCAGGACAAGGGCCAGATCAGCCGCGCGCTCGCGGAGCTCGTCTCGCGCAAGCTGATCGCGAAGTCGGCGAACCCGAAGGACAGCCGCGAGGTGCTGGTCGCGCTGACCGCGGCAGGGCTCGCTGCGCATGATGCGATCGTCGAAGGCGCGCAGGAGCGCAATCGGCAATTGCTCGAACAGTTGAGCAAGGACGAGTTCGAGACGCTGCTGGCGCAGATCGACCGTCTCACGGCGACAGCCGAGAAGATGCTCGAAGCCGAGAAAGTTTCACGCTGATCTCTCGGAAATCTCCGGGAATGTTGGATCATTTCTAAGAACCCTTCTAAGAGGTTTTCAATTAGGGAATTCGCGCGCGCTCACCTAAGCGTCACTGCAAGCGCCTGCCGTTGGGGGAACGACGGCATGACGCAAGCAAACAGACATGTTGGGGTGCGCGTTGAACAGTCTTCGTATGCTGCGGTCGGTCGTCTTGGCGACCGCGTCTGCTTTCGCAGTGGTACCGCAGGCATCGCTTGCGCAGTCCTCGGCGCAAGGCGGTGCGCAAAACCTGCCGTCGGTCACCGTCAACGCGCCGGAAGCACGACGCCGCGCACCTGCTGCGGCCGCCCGCCGCGTGGCGCGGCCGTCGGTAGAGACCGCCGCCAGCCGCAGACCGCTTCAGCAGCGCAATGTCGGCTTCGTCGAGACGCCGCGCGGTCCGGTGAACGGCTACGTCGCCAACCGCAGCTCGTCGGGCACTAAGACCAACACGCCGATCATGGAGACGCCGCAATCGGTGTCGGTGATCGGCGCGGACCAGATCCGCGACCAGAAGGCGACCAAGCTCGACGAGGTTCTGCGCTACACCGCCGGCGTGCGGGCTGGCACCTTCGGTGCGGACACGCGCAACGATTGGTGGCTGATCCGCGGCTTCAAGTCCGACGACATCGGACTGTTTCTCGACGGCACGCAGCTGTTCTACACGGCCTATGCGAGCTGGCGGCTTCCGCCGTCCAATATGGAGCGAGTCGAGGTGTTACGCGGCCCGTCGGCAGTGCTCTATGGTGGATCGAGCCCGAGCGGCATCGTCAACGTCATCAGCAAGATGCCGCCGACCGAGCCGATCCGCTACATCGAGACCGGCGTCAACAATTTCGGCAACGCCTATGTCGGCTTCGATGTCGGCGGGCCCGTTGCAACGCAGCCCCAGGACGGCAAGCTGTTCTACCGCGTCGTCGGCGAGATCAGGAACGGCGACACGCAGGTCAACTTCACGCCGGACAACAACTACTTCATTGCGCCGTCCTTCACCTGGAAGCCGGATGCCGATACGACTTTCACGGTTCTGGCGTCGGCATCGAAGACCGACACCCGCGGCATCAACTTCCTGCCTTACCAGGGCACGGTGACCAACGCGCCGTTCGGCAAGATCCCGACCAGCTTCTTCGCCGGCGATCCCAGCGTCGACAAGTTCACGCGCGAGCAGGAGATGCTCGGCTATCAGTTCGAGCGCAATGTCACCGACGATCTAACGTTCCGGCAGAATGCGCGATTTGCGCATATCGACCTGACCTATCGCGGTTACATCGGCAACGGCTGGGACAATATCAATGCGGCCTCTCTCGGTCGCTACAATTGGTATGCGAAGGATACCGCCAACCAGGCCGATCTCGACAACCAGCTGGAATATCGCTTCAACACCGGTCCTGTCAGGCACACGATGCTGTTCGGTGTCGATCTGAAGGGCTATCAGATCGACGACTATCAGGCCTTCAACTTCGGCACCGTTCCTCCGATCAATGTGCTCAATCCGGTCTACGGCATTAACATCCCGCTCACAGGCCCGCCGTTCCGTAACTTCCTGATCACGCAGAAGCAGGCCGGCACCTACCTCCAGGACCAGATGAAGCTCGGTAACTTCACGCTGGTGCTGAGCGGCCGCAACGACTGGGTCGAGACGACGCAGGCCGCCCGTGACACTGGGGCGACGCTCGCCAGCAACAATGACAGCCAGTTCAGCGGTCGCGCAGGCTTGATCTACAATTTCGACAACGGCATCGCGCCCTACATCTCCTACGCGACGAGTTTCAACCCGATTATCGGGCTCAACGCGCAAAATCAGCTGTTCCAGCCGGAGACCGGCCAGCAGGCCGAAATCGGCGTCAAGGTCGCCCCCAAGGGATTTGATGGCTACTTCACTGCCTCGGTGTTCAACCTGAAGCGCCAGAATGTACCCACTACCGATCCGATCATCACCACGCTGCAGAACCAAACCGGCGAGGTGACCTCGCGCGGCATCGAGCTCGAAGCGGTCGCAAATGCGACGAAGGAGTTAAAGTTCATCGGCGCCTTCACGGCCTATCATCTCTTCACCAGCAGGGACCTGAACCCGGCGCTGGTCGGCAAGACGCCGACCAACACGCCTGAGCTCCTGGTCTCGGGCTGGGCCGACTACACATTCAAGGACGGACCGCTTGCGGGATTCGGCTTCGGCGGCGGCGTGCGCTATGTCGGCGCCTCCTGGGCGGACGCCGCCAACACCCTCGAGGTTCCCGCGGTCGTGCTCGGCGACCTCGCGGTCCACTACGAGTGGCAGAACTGGCGCACGGCAATCAACGTGATCAACCTGACCGACAAGATCTATGTCGCAAGCTGCGCGGCGGCCTCGTCATGCTTCTACGGCGACCGCCGGCGCGTCACCGCCAGCGTCTCCTACAAGTGGTAGGCACCGGCGAGGGGAGGGCCTCGTGAAGGCGCGCACGGTCAGGCTCTGGTCCGTGGTCCACACCTGGACCAGCCTGATCTCGACCGTCTTCCTGCTGCTGCTCTGCCTGACCGGCCTGCCGCTGATCTTCCATCACGAGATCGATGAGCTCCTGGGCTATGCCCCCCAGCCCGAAGCTCATGCGGGCGCGGCGCGTGCGACGACGCAAGCCGTCGCCGACGCCGCGCTCGCCGCCGATCCCGGCCGGGTGCTGCAATATATCGCCTGGGACAAGGACGAGCCCGGGATCGTGACCGCGTTCACCAACAGCGCCGTCAACGGGCTGCCCGACAACACGACCGTGCGCGCGTTCGATGCGATGTCGACCAAGCTGCTCGGACCGGTCGGCATCGGGCCGATGCTGATCATGCTCAAGCTGCATACCGACATGTTTGCCGGCCAGCCCGGAAAACTGTTCCTCGGCGGGATGGGCCTGCTGTTCGCCATCGCCATCATCTCCGGCGTGGTGCTGTACTGGCCGTTCACCCGCCGGCTGCGCTTTGCCACCATTCGCGGCCACGCCTCGCGCCGCGTGCGCTGGCTCGACTGGCACAATCTGATCGGCGTCGTGACGGTGGCTTGGGCACTGGTGGTAGGCCTCACCGGCGTCGTCAACACCTGGGCCGAGCTGATGCTCAACCAGTGGAAGGCCACCGAGCTTGCCAGCATGGTCGCGCCCTATGCCGGCAAGCCGCCGCCGTCGCATCTGGCTTCGCTCGACGACGTCGTGGCGCGCGCGAGGCAGACGGCGCCCGGGATGGAGGTTGCCTTCATCGCGTTTCCGGGAACGCCGTTCACCTCCTCGCACCACTTCGCCGCCTTCATGCGCGGCGACACGGCGCTGACGGCGCGGCTGCTCAAGCCGGTCCTGCTCGATGGCGAAACAGGGGAGGTCGCCGACAGCCGGGCGCTGCCGGTCTATCTCCAGGCGCTCCTGATCTCGCAGCCGCTGCATTTCGGCGATTATGGCGGGATGCCGCTCAAGGTGATCTGGGCCGTGCTCGACATTCTTACGATCGTTGTGATCGGGAGCGGCCTCTATCTCTGGCTGGCACGGCGGCGCAAGCGCGCGCCCGCCCGGAGCGACGCATTCGCCAGACGAACCCCGGTCCCGTCGTGATGCATGGCTCCTCTGACCGCTCGGGCCTGTGGATACGTGTCTTTGCTGCACCCATCCTGCTCGCGGCTGCGACCATCACCGGCCTGCTGGCTGCGCTGCTCTGGGGAACGGTCGGCCAGTATGTCGCCTGGGTGACGGTGGGAGCCCCGGTGCTGGTCATTGCCTGGGTCTGGGTGCGCTGCCGCACCCGGAAAACCGGGCAACTATCGCGGACGACACGCGGCAAATAGCTGCCTCGGCCCGTGTGCCGCAATCCTCGAACGGCTGCCCTGCAAAACTGTGGCCGCCCTTGCTGGGATTGGCGATCTGCTCCATACCAGCCGCGGGGCGATTCCGGGATTTCTATCGTTCTGGGGGCGGTAAAGGGCCTAAAAAGAGCGTGTCTTGCGCCCATTGGTGCACTGCGCTAAGGCTCAGAACAATTCCAAACTGGACGAATCCGTGGCTGTCCCGAGGCTGCGGGAAAAAGGGCTCGTCAATGAGCGGCATTCTGCAGAACTATCTTCCACTCGTCGTCTTTATAGGGGTAGCGGGCCTCATCGGCCTCGTGCTGCTGATCGCGCCCTTCATCGTGGCGTTCCAGCAGCCGGACCCAGAAAAGCTGTCGGCATATGAGTGCGGCTTCAACGCCTTCGACGACGCCCGCATGAAGTTCGACGTCCGCTTCTATCTGGTCGCCATCCTCTTCATCATCTTCGACCTCGAGGTGGCGTTCCTGTTTCCCTGGGCGGTGGCGTTCGGCAAGCTTGGTGCGACCGGCTTCTGGTCCATGGTGGTGTTCCTCGGCGTGCTCACGGTCGGGTTCGCCTATGAATGGAAGAAAGGAGCACTGGAATGGGATTGAACCCTGCAACGGCCTCGGGTCCGGTCGTCGCGCCGGCCCCCAAGGGCATCCTTGATCCGTCGACCGGCAGGCCGGTTGGCGCCAACGATCCGTTTTTCGTCGAGGTCAACTCCGAGCTGTCCGACAAGGGCTTCTTCGTGGCCGCGACCGACGACCTCATCACCTGGGCCCGTACCGGCTCGCTGATGTGGATGACCTTCGGTCTCGCCTGCTGCGCGGTCGAGATGATGCAGGTCTCGATGCCGCGCTACGACGTCGAGCGCTTCGGCTTCGCCCCGCGCGCCTCGCCGCGCCAGTCCGACGTGATGATCGTCGCCGGCACGCTGACCAACAAGATGGCGCCTGCGCTGCGCAAGGTCTACGACCAGATGCCCGAGCCACGCTACGTCATCTCGATGGGCTCCTGCGCCAATGGCGGCGGCTACTACCACTATTCCTATTCGGTCGTGCGCGGCTGCGACCGGATCGTGCCGATCGACATCTACGTGCCGGGCTGCCCGCCCACGGCGGAAGCGCTGCTCTACGGCGTGCTGCTGCTGCAGAAGAAGATCCGCCGCACTGGCACCATCGAACGCTAAGGTTTTACGTCATGGACGACGCCAAGCTCGACGCCCTGGGGCAGACGATCGTTAGCGCGCTTCCGGGCGCCGCCATCGGTCATTCGGTTGCCTTCAACCAGCTCACGGTGGATGTCGAGGTCAGCAAGATCGTCGAGGTGGTCAAGTACCTCCGCGACGATCCGAAATGCCGGTTCATCAACTTCACCGACATCACGGCCGCAGACTATCCGTCGCGCGAAAAGCGCTTCGACGTGATCTATCACTTCCTGTCTCCGACCCTGAACGCGCGGATCCGGCTCAAGGCCCAGGCCGACGAGACCACGCAGGTGCCGTCGTTGATCGACGTATTCCCGGGCGCGGACTGGTTCGAGCGCGAGGCCTACGACCTCTATGGCGTGTTCTTCGTCGGACACCCCGACATGCGCCGCCTGCTGACCGATTACGGTTTCGAGGGCCATCCGCTGCGCAAGGATTTCCCGACCACCGGTTTCGTCGAGGTTCGCTACGACGACCAGGAGAAGCGGGTGGTGTACGAGCCCGTCCGGCTCAACCAGGAATTCCGCAAGTTCGACTTTTTGTCTCCGTGGGAAGGCCCCGACTATCCGGTTCTTCCGGGCGATGAAAAAGCAGGGCCGAAGGTCTGATCATGAACGAGCAACCCGAACAGCTTCGCAATTTCACCATCAACTTCGGGCCCCAGCATCCGGCTGCGCACGGCGTGCTGCGTCTGGTCCTGGAGCTTGACGGCGAAATCGTCGCCCGTGTCGACCCCCATATCGGCCTGCTTCACCGCGGCACCGAGAAGCTGATCGAGCAGAAGACCTATCTGCAGGCGATCCCGTATTTCGACCGGCTCGACTACGTCGCGCCGATGAACCAGGAGCACGCCTTCTGCATGGCGGCTGAGAAGCTGCTCGGCATCGAGGTGCCGCGCCGCGGCCAGCTGATCCGCGTGCTTTATTGCGAGATCGGCCGCATCCTCTCGCATCTGCTCAACGTCACCACGCAGGCTATGGACGTCGGCGCGCTGACCCCGCCGCTGTGGGGCTTTGAAGAGCGCGAGAAGCTGATGGTGTTCTACGAGCGCGCCTCGGGCAGCCGTATGCACGCAGCCTTCTTCCGCGTCGGCGGCGTGCATCAGGACCTGCCGCAGAAGCTGGTCGACGACATCGAGGCCTGGTGCGATCCGTTCCTGAAGGTCGTGGACGACCTCGATCGCCTGCTCACCGCCAACCGCATCTTCAAGCAGCGCAACGTCGACATCGGCGTGGTGCCGCTGAAGGAAGCCTGGGAGTGGGGTTTTTCGGGCGTCATGGTGCGCGGCTCGGGGGCGGCCTGGGACCTGCGCAAGTCGCAGCCCTATGAGTGCTACGCCGAGATGGATTTCGACATCCCGATCGGCAAGAACGGCGACTGCTACGATCGCTACCTGATCCGCATGGAAGAGATGCGCCAGTCCGTGCGCATCATGAAGCAGTGCATCCAGAAGCTGAACGCAGCCGACGGGAAGGGGCCTGTCGTCGTCGAAGACAACAAGGTCGCGCCGCCGCGCCGCAGCGAGATGAAGCGCTCGATGGAAGCGCTGATCCATCACTTCAAGCTCTACACCGAAGGCGTCCACGTGCCGGCCGGCGAAGTCTACGCCGCGGTCGAGGCGCCGAAGGGCGAGTTCGGCGTCTATCTGATCTCGGACGGCACCAACAAGCCGTATAAGTGCAAGATCCGCGCGCCGGGCTTTGCGCATCTGCAGGCGATGGACCACATCTGCCGCGGCCATCTGCTCGCCGACGTCTCGGCGATCCTCGGCTCGCTCGACATCGTGTTCGGAGAGGTCGATCGGTGATGGCGCAGGCGCCAATCCAGTTTGACCGTGCCTCGGGGGCCCTTGAAGGGGCCAACCTGTGGGAGCGGACGGCTGCCTTGGCGCTGGTGACGGGATCGAAGATCTCCTCGCATTTCTCGCACATGGGCTACATCGCCTGCGCGAACCTGCTGCGGAAGACGCTGCCCGAGCGCAACATCGCGATCAGGCTCAATCCCGACGCCGTGTTCGAATTCCCCTACGGCGACGGCTATTGGAGCAAGCTGCTCAACCGCTCCTACAATTACGAGGACGAGCTGGAGGTCCTGTTCGCCGACTCCATCGACGTCGACTACACGCTGCTCGATTGCGGCGCCAATTACGGCTACTGGTCGGTGCTGGTGTCGAGCAAGCCGTTCGGATCGCACAAGGCGATCGCGATCGAGCCGTCGGGGCAGAACTATCCGAAGCTTGCCAACAACGCTCGCGTCAACGGCAACCGCTTCGAGACGCTGAAATGCGCCATCGGCGCGGCGCGCGGTACCGCACGGCTGTCAGGCACCAAGCATGAGGCCTTCAGCATCGCCGGCGCACCGTCGGCGGGCGGCGAGGACGTGCCGGTTCTCGCGCTCGACAATCTCATCGACGACGGCAAGGTGGCGGCCCACGGCAAGTACCTGATCAAGCTCGACGTCGAGGGCGTCGAGATCGAGGCGATCAAGGGCGGCGCACGGCTGCTTGAGACCGACAGCGTCATCATGTGCGAGGAGCACGGCAGCGATCGCAGCCACGCGGTGTCGCGCTTTATCCTCGAACAGACGCCGCTGAAGCTGATCGTGTTCGATCCGCGCAGCAACCGGATGGAGACCGTGACCGAGCTGTCGATCCTCGACCGCATCAAGGTCTCGACCCATGTCGGCTACAACGTTTTCGGCACCGCAAGCGCATTCTGGCAGGACAGGATCGATGCCCTGAATGCGAAAACCGCGCGCCGTATGCAGTGAGAGATAAGAGATGTCCGTTCGACGATTAGCACCGAAGGAATTCCAGCCCGCGAGCTTTGCGTTCACGGATGAGAACCTCGCGTTCGCCAAGCAGCAGATCGCGAAATATCCGGCCGGCCGGCAAGCCTCCGCTGTCATCGCTATCCTCTGGCGCGTCCAGGAACAGCACGACGGCTGGGTGTCGGAAGCCGCCATCCGCGCCGTCGCCGATCTGCTCGACATGCCCTATATCCGCGTGCTCGAAGTCGCGACCTTCTACACGATGTTCCAGCTCGCTCCCGTCGGCAAGAAGGCCCACGTCCAGGTCTGCGGCACCACTCCGTGCCGCCTGCGCGGCGCCGAGGATCTCATCCACGTCTGCGAGCACCGCATCCACCACGAGCCGTTTCATCTCTCCAAGGACGGCAATTTCAGCTGGGAAGAGGTGGAATGTCTCGGTGCCTGCGTGAATGCGCCGATGGTGCTGATCGGCAAGGACACCTATGAGGATTTGACCAAGGAAACCTTTGGCAAGGTGCTCGACGGCTTCGCCTCGGGCAATCCGCCGAAGCCCGGTCCGCAGAACGGCCGCCAGTTCTCGGCGCCGACGGGCGGGCCGACCACGCTGAAGGAGATCACCTGATGCGCGATCTCCCCGCAATTGGAGGGAACGAGGCCGTGAACAAATGGGGCTTCGTCGCCATGCATGCCGCGGTCGCGGCCGCCTTCATGTTCCTGCTGCAGCGCTTCGTGATGAACGCGACGCAGGAGAGCAGCCTACTCTGGGCGCTGACCTTCGCCGTCTGCGCCGCCGGACTTGCCTACAAGCAGTCCAATCGTTGATCGGAAAGCACTGAAATGCTCGAGGACAAGGACCGCATCTTCAAGAACCTCTACGGCCTCCACGACTGGGGGCTCGAGGGCGCGCGGCGCCGCGGCGCCTGGGATGGTACGAAGAATATCATCGACAAGGGCCGTGACTGGATCATCAACGAGATGAAGGCGTCGGGCCTGCGCGGGCGCGGTGGCGCCGGCTTCCCGACCGGCCTGAAATGGTCGTTCATGCCGAAGGAATCGACCGACGGCCGGCCGAGCTATCTCGTCGTCAACGCCGACGAATCCGAGCCCGGCACCTGCAAGGATCGCGAGATCATGCGGCACGATCCGCATCTCCTGATCGAGGGCTGCCTGATCGCGAGCTGCGCGATGAACGCGCATGCCTGCTACATCTATGTCCGCGGCGAGTTCATCCGCGAGCGCGAGCATCTCCAGGCCGCGATCGACCAGGCCTATGAGGCGAAGCTCGTCGGCAAGGACAATGTCAACGGCTGGCCGTTCGACATCTACGTCGCGCACGGCGCCGGCGCCTATATCTGCGGCGAGGAGACCGCGCTGCTCGAAAGCCTCGAAGGCAAGAAGGGCCAGCCGCGCCTGAAGCCGCCGTTCCCGGCCAATGTCGGCCTGTTCGGCTGCCCGACCACCGTCAACAACGTCGAGTCGATCGCGGTTGCGCCCGACATCCTGCGGCGCGGCGCGGCCTGGTTCGCCGGCATCGGCCGTCCGAACAATGTCGGCACCAAGCTGTTCTGCATCTCCGGCCATGTCGAGCGGCCCTGCAACGTCGAAGAGGCCATGGGCATTCCGTTCCGTGAGCTGATCGAGAAGCATTGCGGCGGCATCCGCGGCGGCTGGGACAACCTCAAGGCCGTGATCCCCGGTGGCTCCTCGGTGCGCATGGTGCCGGCCGAGCAGATCATCGACACGCCGATGGATTTCGATTCCCTGAGCAAGCTGCGCTCGGGCCTCGGCACCGCGGCCGTGATCGTGATGGACAAGTCGACCGATTTGATCCGCTCCATCGCCCGCATCTCCTATTTCTACAAGCATGAGAGCTGCGGCCAGTGCACGCCGTGCCGCGAGGGCACCGGCTGGATGTGGCGCGTCTTGACCCGCATGGCCGACGGTCGCGCCCACAAGCGCGAGATCGACATGCTGCTGGAAGTCACCAAGCAGGTCGAAGGCCACACCATCTGCGCGCTCGGCGACGCAGCCGCCTGGCCGATCCAGGGCCTGATCGCGCATTTCCGTCACGAGATCGAAGCGCGCATCGACCAGTATTCGCACAAGGCTGACATCGACGATATCGGCGTCCGCGATCCCGTGAACATGGTCGCGGCGGAGTAGAGAGAATGACCAAGCTCATCATCGACGGAAAAGAGATCGATGTCCCCGCCGAGTACACGCTGCTCCAGGCGTGCGAAGCCGCGGGCGCCGAGATTCCGCGCTTCTGCTATCACGAGCGGCTGTCGATCGCCGGCAATTGCCGGATGTGCCTCGTCGAAGTGAAGGGCGGCCCGAAGCCGGTCGCAAGCTGCGCCTGGGGCGTGCGCGATTGCCGTCCGGGCCCCAAGGGCGAGCCGCCGGAAATCTCCACGCGTTCGCCGATGGTGAAGAAGGCGCGCGAAGGCGTGATGGAATTCCTTCTCATCAACCATCCGCTGGACTGCCCGATCTGCGACCAGGGCGGCGAGTGCGACCTTCAGGACCAGGCGATGGGCTATGGTGTCGACACCAGCCGCTTCGCCGAGAACAAGCGCGCCGTCGAGGACAAGTACCTCGGCGCGCTGGTCAAGACCTCGATGAACCGCTGCATCCAGTGCACGCGCTGTGTCCGCTTCTCGGCGGAAGTCGCCGGCGCGCCCGAGATGGGCGCCACCGGCCGCGGCGAGGACATGGAGATCACGACCTATCTCGAGCACGCGCTGACGTCCGAATTGCAGGGCAATCTCGTCGACATCTGCCCGGTCGGCGCGCTGACCTCGAAGCCCTATGCTTTTGCGGCACGCCCGTGGGAGCTCGGCAAGACCCAGTCGATCGATGTCATGGACGGCATCGGCTCGGCGATCCGCGTCGACACCCGTGGCCGTGAGGTGATGCGCGTGCTGCCGCGCATCAACGAGGCCGTGAACGAGGAGTGGATCTCCGACAAAACCCGCCACGTCGTAGACGGCCTGCGCACCCAGCGTCTCGACCGGCCCTATATCCGCGAAGCCGGCAAGCTGCGGGCGGCGAGCTGGCCGGAAGCCTTTGCCGCGATCGCCGCGAAGGCGGCGCGCACCGACGGCAAGCGCATCGGCGCGATCGCCGGCGACCTCGCCGGCGTCGAAGAGATGTTCGCGCTGAAGGACCTGCTCGCCAAGTACGGCTCGGGCAATCTGACGGTGCAGGGCGGCGACGCCTTCGATCCCGCGCTCGGCCGCGGCTCCTACATCTTCAATCCGACGCTGGTCGGCGTCGAGCAGGCCGATGCGCTGCTCATCATCGGCGCCAATCCGCGCAAGGAAGCGGCCGTGTTCAACGCCCGCATCCGCAAGCGCTGGCGTGCCGGCGGCTTCAAGGTCGGCGTGATCGGCGCCAAGGTCGACCTGACCTACGACTATGATCATCTGGGTGCGGGCACCGAGACGCTCGGCGAGCTCGCGGCCGGCAAGCATTCCTTCATGGACGTGCTGAAGAACGCCAAGAACCCGATCATCCTGGTCGGCGCGGGCGCAGCCTCGCGTCACGACGGCGCTGCCATTCTCGCCGCCGCCGCCAAGCTTGCGCTCGATGTCGGCGCGGTGAAGGACGGCTGGAACGGCTTTGCCGTGCTGCACGAGACCGCCTCGCGCGTCGGTGCGCTCGATATCGGCTTTGTCGCCGGTGCGGGCGGGCTGAACGCGGCGCAGATGACGACCTTCGGCACGCTGGACCTGCTGTTCCTGCTCGGCGCCGACGAGATCAAGCCGTCGGACGGCACCTTCGTCGTCTATATCGGCACCCATGGTGACCGCGGCGCGCATCGCGCCGACGTCATCCTGCCGTCGGCTGCCTACACCGAGAAGTCCGCGATCTACGTCAACACCGAAGGCCGCGTGCAGATGACCGGCCGTGCCACGTTCCCGCCGGGCGAAGCCCGCGAGGACTGGGCGATCGTGCGCGCGCTGTCGGAGGCGCTCGGCAAGAAGCTCGGCTACGACTCGCTGTCGGCGCTGCGCCAAGCGATCTTCAAGGCCGTGCCGCATCTGATCCGTCTCGACCAGATCGAGGCCGGCGCCGCCGACCAGATCAAGAAGCTGGCGGGGAAGGGCGGCTCGCCGGAGAAGGCGCCGTTCAAGCCGGCGATCGAGGACTTCTATTTGACCAACCCAATCGCGCGTGCGTCCGCCGTGATGGCGGAATGCTCGCGGCTTGCCTCCGGGCAGATGCTGACCGCAGCGGAGTGAGCCGATGGAATTCTTCGAAAGCGCATTCTGGACCGGCTTCCTCTGGCCGCTGATCATCATGGTCGCGGAGAGCGTCCTGGTGCTCGTCGTCCTGCTGGTCGCGATCGCCTACATCCTGCTTGCCGACCGCAAGATCTGGGCGGCGGTGCAGATCCGCCGTGGCCCGAACGTGGTCGGCCCCTGGGGCCTGCTGCAGTCCTTCGCCGACCTGCTGAAGTTCGTGCTGAAGGAGCCGATCATCCCGTCCGGCGCCAACAAGGGCGTGTTTCTCCTTGCTCCCTTGGTCTCATGCGTGCTCGCGCTCGCCGCCTGGGCGGTGATCCCGACCAATCTCGGCTGGGTGATCTCCGACATCAATGTCGGCGTGCTCTTCATCTTCGCGATCTCGTCGCTGTCGATCTACGGCATCATCATGGCCGGGTGGTCGTCGAACTCGAAATACCCGTTCCTGGCCGCGCTGCGCTCGGCGGCGCAGATGGTGTCCTACGAGGTCTCGATCGGCTTCGTCATCATCACGGTGCTGCTCTGCGCCGGCACGCTGAACCTGTCGGCCGTGGTCGAGGCCCAGCATGCCCGTGGCCTTGCCAGCCTGATCGGGTTGCCGCAGCTCACCATCCTGAACTGGTATGTGTGGCCGCTGTTCCCGATGTTCGTGATCTTCTACGTCTCGGCGTTGGCGGAAACCAACCGTCCGCCGTTCGACCTCGTGGAAGCTGAATCAGAGCTCGTCGCCGGCTTCATGGTCGAATACGGCTCGACGCCGTATCTGCTGTTCATGCTCGGCGAGTATGTCGCGATCGTCACGATGTGCGCGCTGGCGACGATCCTGTTCCTCGGAGGCTGGCTGCCGCCGGTGGATCTGCCGCCCTTCAACTGGGTGCCGGGGATCATCTGGTTCTCGCTCAAAGTGTTCTTCATGTTCTTCCTGTTCGCGATGGCAAAGGCGATCGTGCCGCGCTACCGCTACGACCAATTGATGCGCCTCGGCTGGAAGGTGTTCCTGCCGCTGTCGCTGGCGATGGTGGTCGTGGTGGCCGGTGTGCTGCATTTCGCCGGCATCGCGCCGAAGTGAGGGCCGTCATGGGTATCAACATCAACGCCACTGCACGCTCGCTCCTGCTGTCGGAATTCGTCTCGGCGTTCTTCCTCGCCATGCGCTATTTCTTCCAGCCGAAGCCGACGCTGAACTATCCCTTCGAGAAGGGCCCGATCTCGCCGCGCTTCCGCGGCGAGCATGCGCTGCGCCGCTATCCGAACGGCGAAGAGCGCTGCATCGCCTGCAAGCTGTGCGAAGCCATTTGCCCAGCGCAGGCCATCACCATCGAGGCCGGCCCGCGTCGCAACGACGGCACCCGCCGCACCGTGCGCTACGACATCGACATGGTGAAGTGCATCTATTGCGGCCTCTGCCAGGAGGCCTGTCCGGTCGACGCCATCGTCGAAGGTCCGAACTTCGAATTCGCGACCGAGACCCGCGAGGAACTGTTCTATGACAAGGCCAAGCTGCTCGCCAATGGCGACCGCTGGGAACGCGAGATCGCGAAAGCGATCGAGCTCGACGCGCCGTACCGGTGAGATGAGAGCATGATCCTTCCCGCGCTGTTCTTCTATCTCTTCGCCGGCGTTTGCGTCGCCTCGGCGGTGATGGTGATTGTCTCGCGCAATCCCGTGCACTCCGTGCTGTACCTGATCCTGGCCTTCGTCAACGCCTCCGGCCTGTTCGTGCTGATGGGCGCCGAATTCCTCGCGATGATCCTGATCGTCGTCTACGTCGGCGCCGTCGCGGTGCTGTTCCTGTTCGTGATCATGATGCTCGACGTCGACTTCCTCGAGCTGCGCGAGGGCTTCATCGAGTACCTGCCGGTGGGCCTCGTGATCGGCGGCATCTTCCTGTTCGAACTGCTGCTCACCGTCGGCTTCTGGGTCATCAACCCCGGCGTCTCCAAGACGATCACGGCGGCGATCCCGACCAATGTCAGCAACACCGAGGCGCTCGGGCTCGTGCTCTATACGAAGTACATCCACTACTTCCAGCTCGCGGGCATGGTGCTGCTGGTCGCCATGATCGGCGCCATCGTGCTGACGCTGCGCCACAAGGCGAACGTGAAGCGACAGGACATCAACGTTCAAAATGCACGCACGCCCGAGATGGCGATGGCGATGCGCAAGGTGGCGTCGGGGCAGGGGCTCCAGGACAGCGACGCGGCGGAGTGGGTGAAATGACGATCGGGCTCGGACATTATCTGGCGGTCGGCGCGATCCTGTTCACGCTCGGGATCCTCGGCATCTTCCTGAACCGCAAGAACATCATCGTCATCCTGATGTCGATCGAGCTGATCCTGCTCTCGGTCAACATCAACCTCGTGGCATTCTCGACCTTCCTCGGCGACATCGTCGGCCAGGTCTTCGCATTGCTGGTGCTGACGGTTGCGGCTGCGGAAGCCGCGATCGGTCTCGCCATCCTGGTGGTCTATTTCCGCAACCGCGGCTCGATCGCGGTTGAGGACGTCAATCTGATGAAGGGCTGAGCTCAGTCATGGTTCAGGCGATTGTCTTTCTGCCTCTGCTGGGCGCCATCCTTGCTGGCCTGATCGCGCTGTTCGGCGCGCATGCCCGCAACCCCTCGGGCGATGAGGTCGAGCATCACGGCGATCATGGCCACGGCGACGCGCATGCGTCGGCGGCCCATGACGACCATGGTCACGACGATCACGCTCACGATGACCACGGCCATGGCCCGGTCGAGCCGCCGGCCGCGGGCTCGCGGGGCGCCGAGCTGATCACGACCGCGCTGCTGTTCGTCTCGGCGGCGCTGTCCTGGATGACGCTGGTCGATGTCGGCTTCATGCACCACGACATGCGCATTCCGCTGTTGCCCTGGATCATGTCTGGCGACCTCCAGGTCTACTGGACGCTGCGGGTCGACACGCTCACCGCCGTGATGCTGGTGGTGGTGACGACCGTGTCCTCGCTCGTGCACCTCTATTCCATCGGCTACATGGACGAGGATCCGTATCGGCCGCGCTTCTTCGGCTATCTCTCGCTGTTCACCTTCGCCATGCTGATGCTGGTGACGGCCGACAACCTCGTGCAGCTGTTCTTCGGCTGGGAAGGCGTGGGTCTCGCCAGCTATCTCCTGATCGGCTTCTGGTACCAGAAGCCGTCGGCGAACGCGGCGGCGATCAAGGCCTTCGTGGTCAACCGCGTCGGCGATTTCGGCTTCGCGCTCGGCATTTTCGCGATCTTCATGCTGACGAGCTCGACCGATTTCGAGACCATCTTCCATGCAGCTCCGAGCCTGACCGGCAAGACCATCGACTTCCTCGGCTGGCACGCCGACGCGCTGACCCTGACCTGCCTCCTGCTGTTCATGGGCGCGATGGGCAAGTCGGCGCAGTTCCTGCTGCACACCTGGTTGCCGGACGCGATGGAAGGCCCGACCCCGGTCTCCGCGCTGATCCACGCCGCGACCATGGTCACCGCCGGCGTGTTCATGGTGGCGCGCCTGTCGCCGCTGTTCGAGCTCGCCCCGAACGCGCAGGCCGTCGTGATGTTCTTCGGCGCCACCACGGCGTTTTTCGCCGCGACCATCGGCCTCGTCCAGAACGACATCAAGCGCATCGTCGCGTACTCGACCTGTTCGCAGCTCGGCTACATGTTCGTGGCGATGGGAGCAGGGGCCTATTCGGTCGGCATGTTCCACCTGTTCACGCACGCCTTCTTCAAGGCGCTGCTGTTCTTGGGTTCCGGCTCGGTGATCTACGCGATGCACCACGAGCAGGACATCCGCAACATGGGCGGCCTCTGGCGCAAGATCCCCTACACCTATGCGGTGATGGTGATCGGCACGCTGGCGCTCACGGGCTTCCCGCTCACGGCGGGCTATTTCTCCAAGGACGCCATCATCGAGTCCGCCTACGCCTCGCATAATCCGTTCGCGATGTACGGCTTCCTGATGACGGTCGTCGCCGCCGGCCTGACCTCGTTCTACTCCTGGCGCCTGATCTTCAAGACCTTCCACGGCGAGCCCCATGACGAGCATCACTACGAGGCCGCGCATGAGGCTCCGCTCTGGATACTGATCCCGATCGGCGTTCTCGCGGTCGGCTCGATCGTCGCGGGCTTCCCGTTCAAGGAGCTGTTCGCCGGTCACGGCGTCGAGGAGTTCTTCCGCGAGTCCGTGAAGATGAACCCGCACATCATCGAGGAGATGCACCACATCCCCGAGACCATCGCCATCCTGCCGACGGTGATGATGGTGCTGGGCTTCCTGGTGTCGTACCTGTTCTATATCCGCCGGCCGTATCTGCCGGTCGAGCTCGCGAACACGCAGCCGATGCTGTACCAGTTCCTGCTCAACAAATGGTACTTCGACGAGCTCTACGATCTCATCTTCGTCCGCCCGGCGAAGTGGATCGGCTATCAGCTCTGGAAGAAGGGTGATGGCTTCATCATCGACGGCCTCGGCCCCGACGGTATCTCGGCCCGCGTGCTGGACGTCACCCGCAACGTGGTGAAGATCCAGACCGGCTATCTCTATCACTACGCGTTCGCCATGCTGATCGGCGCCGCCGGCCTGATCACCTGGTTCATGTTCGGCTTTGGAGGCCAGTAAATGACAACCTGGCCAATCCTTTCGGTCACGACGTTCCTGCCGCTGGTTGGCGCGCTGATCGTCTATCTCAGCCGAGGCGATGACGAGGCGGCCCGGCGCAATGCGCGCTGGATCGCGCTGTGGACCACGCTGATCACCTTCGCGGTGTCGGTGATCCTGGTGATGCGCTTCGATCCGTCGAGCGCCGACTTCCAGTTCGTCGAGAAGGCGAACTGGCTCGCCACCGGCATCACCTACCACATGGGCGTCGACGGCATCTCGCTGCCGCTGGTGATCCTGACCACCGCCATCATGCCGTTCTGCATCATCGCGAGCTGGAAGGCGATCACCAACCGCGTCCGCGAATACATGATGGCGTTCCTGATCCTGGAAACGCTGATGATCGGCACCTTCTCGGCGCTCGATCTCGTGCTGTTCTACCTGTTCTTCGAGGGCGGCCTGATCCCGATGTTCCTGATCATCGGCGTCTGGGGCGGTCCGCGCCGGGTCTACGCGTCGTTCAAGTTCTTCCTCTACACGCTGCTCGGCTCGGTGCTGATGCTGCTCGCCATCATGGCGCTGTACTGGAACGGCGGCACCACCGACATCCCGACCCTGATGCACACCGCCGTGCCGCGATCCCTGCAGACCTGGGCGTGGCTCGCCTTCTTCGCGTCGTTCGCGGTGAAGATGCCGATGTGGCCGGTGCACACCTGGCTCCCCGACGCCCACGTCGAGGCGCCGACCGCGGGCTCGGTGGTTCTGGCCGCGATCCTGCTGAAGATGGGCGGCTATGGCTTCCTGCGCTTCTCGCTGCCGATGTTCCCCCTGGCCTCGCACGACTTCGCGCCGCTGATCTTCACGCTCTCCGCGATTGCGATCATCTACACCTCGCTGGTGGCGCTGATGCAGGAGGACATGAAGAAGCTGATCGCGTACTCGTCAGTGGCGCATATGGGCTTCGTCACCATGGGCATCTTCGCCGGCACCATGCAGGGCGTCGCCGGCGGCGTGTTCCAGATGATCTCGCACGGCATCGTCTCCGGCGCGCTGTTCCTCTGCGTCGGCATCGTCTACGACCGCATGCACACCCGCGAGATCGCGGCCTATGGCGGCCTCGTCAACCGGATGCCGCTCTACGCGCTGACCTTCATGATCTTCACCATGGCCAATGTCGGTCTGCCCGGCACCTCCGGCTTCGTCGGCGAGTTCATGACGCTGCTCGGCACCTTCAAGGTCTCGATCCCGACCGCGTTCTTCGCGACCTTCGGCGTGATCCTGTCGGCCTGCTACGCGCTGTGGCTGTACCGCAAGGTCGTGTTCGGGGCGCTGGTCAAGCCGTCGCTGGCGAGCATGAAGGATCTCACTTTCCGCGAGTGCGTGACGCTGTTCCCGCTGATCGCGCTGACGATCCTGTTCGGCGTCTATCCGAAGCCGGTGCTCGACATGTCGGCCGTCTCGGTCCAGCAACTCGTCAATAATTACAACACCGCTGTGACGGCCGTGAAGGCCGCCGCACTGCTCCAGTGATCGGGCAGGTCAGGATATCGCCATGAGCTTTGAGACTGCAGGTTATCAACTGGCGCCGGTGCTGCCCGAGATTGTGCTCGCGGTCGGCGCCATGGCACTCTTGATGCTGGGGGCCTATCGCGGGCAGGAGACCACCAGGACCGTCACGACGCTTTCGGTCCTGCTGCTGGTCGTGGTCGGCGTGCTCGTCTACGCACAGCCTGCGGGCAAGCACGTCACCTTCGGCGGCAGCTTCATCGTCGACGATTTTGCCCGCTTCATGAAGATCCTGGCCCTGATCGGCTCGGCGGTGACGCTGGTGCTGTCGACCGAGTTCCTGTCGGACCCGTCGCGCCGGATCTTCGAATACGCGATCCTGGTGCTGCTCTCGACGCTCGGCATGATGGTGCTGATCTCGGCCGGCGACTTGATCTCGCTCTATCTCGGCCTCGAGCTGATGTCGCTCGCGCTCTACGTCGTGGCGGCCTCGAACCGCGACAACGCCAAGTCGACCGAAGCCGGCCTGAAGTACTTCGTGCTCGGCGCGCTGTCCTCGGGCATGCTGCTCTACGGTTCCTCGCTGGTCTACGGCTTCACCGGCACGGTCAGCTTCACCGGCATCGCGGCGGCCGCGACGGTCTCGAATATCGGCCTGGTGTTCGGCCTGGTCTTCCTGCTCGCCGGCCTCTGCTTCAAGGTCTCGGCCGTGCCGTTCCACATGTGGACGCCTGACGTCTACGAGGGCGCGCCGACGCCGGTCACCGCCTTCTTCGCCTCGGCGCCGAAGGTGGCCGCGCTCGCCGTTTTCACGCGCGTCACGCTGACCGCGTTCCCCGGCATCGTCTCGCAGTGGCAGCAGATCCTGGTGTTCGTGGCGATCGCCTCGATGGCGCTCGGCTCTTTCGCCGCGATCGGCCAGTCCAACATCAAGCGCCTGATGGCCTATTCCTCGATCGGCCACATGGGCTTTGCCCTGGTCGGCCTCGCCTCCGGCACGGTCGAGGGCGCGCAGGGCGTCTTGATGTACATCGTGATCTATGTGGCGATGACGCTCGGCTCGTTCTCGGTCATTCTGGCGATGAAGCGCAACGGCCAGGCCGTCGAGAAGATCAGCGATTTCGCCGGTCTGTCGCGGACCAATCCGCTGCTCGCCTTCATGTTCGCGATGCTGCTGTTTTCGCTCGCCGGAATCCCGCCGCTCGCCGGCTTCTTCGCCAAATGGTACGTCTTCGTCGCCGCCATCAAGGCGAACCTGTTCACGCTCGCCGTCATCGGCGTGTTGACCAGCGTCGTGGGCGCCTACTACTACCTGACCATCGTCAAGACGATGTACTTCGACGAGCCGGCCGGTCAGGTCGATCCGGTGCGCGTCGAGGTGAAGACTGTGCTGGCTGTCTTTGGCCTGTTCAACATCCTCTTCGCGCTGTTCGCGGGCCCGGTGGTGAGCGTCGCCTCCGCCGCGGCAAAGTCGCTGTTTTAGGATGGGGTTCGCGCTCGGTCCTCGCGCACTCTCGGCGGGCTACAAGCTCGCAGCTTTCGAACGGACCGGCTCGACCAACACCGACGCCATCGAGCACGCGCGGGCCGGCGAACGCGGTCCGATGTGGTTCGTCACCTCCGACCAGACCGCCGGTCGTGGCCGCCGCCAGCGCGCCTGGATCGCGCCAAAGGGCAATCTCGCCGCGAGCGTCCTCGAGTTGCTGGATATTGCGCCTGCGGTTGCCGCCACCATCGGGTTTGCGGCGGGGCTTGCGGAAGAGGCTGCCCTGGAGAAGGTCAGCCTCGAGGCCGCGCTCCGGCTTGGTCCTGACAGGCCCAGATACGCCCTGAAATGGCCGAATGACGTCCTCGCGGGCGGCAAGAAGCTGGTCGGCATTGGGCTCGAAGCCGAGGCCATCGGCGATCGCCTCGCCGTCGTCGTCGGCATCGGCACCAACGTCGCGGCGGCGCCGGAGGGCACGCCGACGCCGGCCGTGTCTTTGGCCGCACTCGGCGTCCAGATCAGCGCGGAAGAGCTGTTCTCGGCGCTGTCGGACGCCTGGGTCGAGTTCCTCGGCATCTGGGACAATGGCCGCGGCTTTGCGGAGATCCGCAAACTCTGGCTGGAACGCGCCTGCGGCCTCGGCGAACGGGTCGCGATCAACACGGGAACGATGACGCTGGAAGGCATTTTCGACACCATCGACGACACCGGCTGCCTGATCGTCCGCACCGTTGACGGCCGACGCCTCCCGGTGGCGGCCGGCGAGGTGTTCTTCGGTTCGGCCGCCTCCGTGGGAGCTGCGTGATGGCGAAGCCTGACGAACTGGTATTTGCGCCGCTCGGCGGCGTCGGCGAGATCGGCATGAATTTGTCGATCTACGGCCTCGGCAACCGTCAGCAGCGCGCTTGGCTGGCGGTCGATCTCGGCGTCTCCTTTGGCGACGAGGAGCATCTGCCGGGCATCGACCTGATCATGCCCGACATCAGCTTCCTGGAGAAGGAACGCAAGAACCTGATGGGTCTCGTGCTCACCCATGCCCATGAGGACCATTTCGGCGCCATCATCGACCTCTGGCCGAAGCTGAAATGCCCGATCTATGCCACGCAGTTCAGCGCGGCGCTGTTCGAGGCCAAATGCGCCGCCGAGCGCAACGCGCCGAAAATCCCGGTGACGGTGGTGCCGTCGGGCGGCCGCGTCGATATCGGCCCGTTCAACGTCGAGTTCATTCCCGTCGCGCATTCGATCCCGGAAGCGCACGCGCTGGCGATCCACACTGACGTCGGCACGGTGCTGCACACCGGCGACTGGAAGATCGACCCGACCCCGACGCTCGGGAGCCCGACCGACGAGAAGCGGCTGCGCGAACTGGGCGAGGAGGGCGTGCTCGCCCTGATCGGCGATTCCACCAACGCCGTGCGTGACGGCCGCTCGCCCTCGGAAGCCGAGGTCGCGCGAACCATCATCGATCTGGTCAAGGCCGCCAAGGGCCGCGTCGCGGTGACGACCTTCGCCTCCAACGTCGCGCGCATCAAGGCCGTCGCTGCCGCGGCCAGGGCTGCCGATCGCGAGGTCGTCGTGGTCGGCCGCGCCATGGAGCGCGTGGTGCAGGTCGCGCGCGAGACCGGTTATCTCGACGGCGTGCAGAACTTCCGCTCGCCCGAGGTCTACGGCCATCTTCCGCAGGACAAGGTGCTGGCGCTGTGCACCGGCAGCCAGGGCGAGCCGCGCGCGGCGCTGGCGCGCATCGCCAATGACGATCATCCCGAGATCACGCTCAACCGCGGCGACAGCGTGATCTTCTCCTCCCGCACCATCCCGGGCAACGAGAAGGCCGTCGGCTCGATCATCAACAATCTGGTGCTGCAGGGCGTCGAGGTCCTCACCGACCGCGACCATCTGGTCCACGTCTCCGGCCATCCCCGCCGCGACGAATTGCGCGACATGATCGCCTGGACCAAGCCGCAGCTCCTGATCCCCGTCCATGGCGAGGCGCTGCACCTGAACGAGCATGCCAAGCTCGCGCGCGCCGCCGGCGTGCCGCGCGTCCTGGTCGTTCGCAACGGCGACCTGATCAAGCTCGGCCCGGGTGATCCCGGCATCATCGGCGAAGTGCCCTCCGGCCGGATCTACAAGGACGGCACGATCTTGGAGGACTCCAAGTCCCGCGCCGTGGTCGAGCGTCGCCGCATGGCTTTCTCCGGCTGCGCCTTCGTCGCGGTCGCGATGACGGAGCAGGGCGAGCTTGCCGACGATCCCGAGGTCGATCTCGTCGGCATTCCCGAGAAGAACCGGGACGGCGAGCCCTTCGACGACCTCGTCTTCGATGCCGTGGTCTCCACCATCGAGGGCCTGCCGAAGGCCCGCCGCCGCGATGCGGATGCCCTGGCTGAGTCGGTGCGACGCGCTGTCCGGGCCGTCATCAACGAACATTGGGGCAAAAAGCCCCCCTGTCTGGTACACGTCCTGACGGTGTAGTTGAGCATGGTCTTCGGATCATGCGCTGAGGGAGAAGAAACATGCTGGGTCGCCTCAACCATGTCGCGATCGCGACCAAGGACGCCGTCAAGTCCGCCAAGATCTATGGCGCGGCGTTCGGGGCGCAGATCTCGGAGGCGGTCGCGCTGCCCGAGCATGGCGTCACCACCGTGTTCGCGACGCTGCCCAATACCAAGATCGAGTTCATCGAGCCGCTCGGCGAGGCCTCGCCGATCGCGAAGTTCCTCGAGCGCAATGCCGACGGCGGCATCCATCACATCTGCTACGAGGTCGTCGACATCATCGCCTCGCGTGACACGCTGGTGAAGGAGGGCGCGCGGGTGCTCGGCGACGGCGTGCCGAAGATCGGCGCCCACGGCAAGCCGGTGCTGTTCCTGCACCCGAAGGACTTTTCCGGGGCGCTGGTCGAAATCGAGCAGGCGTAGGGCGTCGGATCATGGCCATCCAGATATCGACCGCGCTTGCGATCTACTTCGTCATCTGGTGGATCGCGCTGTTTCTGACGCTGCCGTTCGGCGTGCGCAGCCAGCACGAGGACGGCGTCGGCGCGCCCGGCACCGACCCCGGCGCACCGGTCCTGACGCGGATGAGAGGCAAGCTGATCTGGACCACGATCATCTCGGCGATCATCTACGGGATCGGCATAGCCGCCTATCATGCCGGCTATCTTTCGATCGAACGCTTGTCAAAATTGATGGGAATGCCGTTCTAGACGTTTTTGCCGGCAATATTGTTTTGGGGGAAACGAATGACTTTTCAGCGGATCGTCATCGCGCTTCTGGTGTTGATCGTCGCCGGCCTTGGCGCCATCGGCTATTTCGAGTGGAAGATGGCCGTGCAGGTCCGAACGCTGAAGGCGTTCGTCGAGGGCTCTGTCTTCAACGAAGCCGTGATGGCCTGCGAGCAGGCCAAGAGCTCGACGCCGTTCAAGTGGAACGGGGGCAAGAGCACCTCGGTGATCGGCCTGAACTCGGTCAAGCTGGACAAATACACCGTCAGCGCCAGCTACACGCTGGTGGCGGACAGCGTCTATTGTGATTACGATCCCATCAAAAGAAAGGCCGAGATCGGCTCGAGCTTCCTGGAGCGGGAGTAACGATCCGGCCATGCCAAGAGCATGATCCGGAAAAGTGCGAAGCGGTTTTCCGATAAGATCGTGCTCAAATATCATGGGGTGGGATCGTCATGGCCGACGCGGGGGACTACCGGATTCTGCATGAGGCGGCCTTGCGGGACTATCTCGCGGGCATAGCCGACCTGAAGGCACTCCTCGGCGGCGAGCCGGCCGCCTGGGGCATCACCGAGGTCGGCGACGGCAATCTCAATCTCGTCTTCATCGTCAAGGGCGCGCGCGGCGGCGTCGCGGTGAAGCAGGCGCTGCCCTACGTCCGCCTCGTCGGCGAGAGCTGGCCGCTGCCGCTGTCGCGGGCCCATTACGAGTATCTCGCCTTGTCGAAGCAGGCCGAACTCGCGCCCGGCCTCGTGCCGGCCCTGCTGCACCACAACGAGACACTGGCGCTGACGGTGATGGAGCTGCTCGAGCCCCACATCATCATGCGCAAGGGGATGATCGCCGCAACGCAATATCCCGGTTTCGTGGACGACATCACCACCTTCATGGCGCGCACCCTGTTCTTCACCTCCGACCTCGCCCTGTCGGCGGCCGAGAAGAAGCAGGGCATCGCGGCCTTCGCCGGCAACCACGCGCTCTGCAAGATCACCGAGGACCTGATCTTCACCGATCCCTACCGCATTGCCGAGCAGAACCGCTGGACCGCGCCTTATCTCGACGGCCTGGCCACAGAGTTGCGCGACGACATGGACCTGCACGTCGCGATCTCCCGCCTGAAGCTGAAGTTCATGGCAAGCCCGGAGGCGCTGCTCCACGGCGATCTCCACACCGGCTCGATCATGGTGACGGAGAGCCAGACGCGCGTGATCGACCCCGAATTCGCGTTCTACGGCCCGATGGGATTCGACGTCGGCGCCGTGCTCGCGAACCTCCTGATGGCCTATTTTGCCTCGGCCGGTCACGAGCGTACGCCGGGCGAGCGGCAGGCGTTCGAAAGCTGGGTGCTGGAGACGGTCGAGAAGGTCTGGAACGAGTTCGCCCGCAAGTTCCTCGATCTCTGGCGCGCTGGCGCCACCGGCGACGCCTATCCGGTCACGCTCTTCGCCGGCGAGAAGGGCGCCGCATGCCTGGAAGCCGAGCGGCAGGCTTACATGCAGCGGCTGTTCGCCGACACCGTCGGCTTCGCCGCCGCCAAAACCCTACGCCGTATCTTCGGCCTCGCCCACAACATCGACTTCGAGCTGATCGAGGACCCGAAGAAGCGCGCGATCAGCGAAGCCCGCGCCGTGCGGCTGGCGCGGGCCATGATGGTGGAGACGGGGGCATTTGGGACGATCGCCGACGTCACCGGCGCCGCACGAAAGCTGCGGGACTGGATGCCGGAGTTTGCCGACGGCTAGGGGCCGATGCGCATCAATAAAGCCGCATCGGCAGCAGGACGCCGTCCGTGCCGGCCAGCAGACCCCAGGTCTCGTTGGCCGTGACCTCGAACTCCCGGCTCTGCGTCGTGCCGCCCTCGACCTTGAGGGTGACCTTGTACTTGCCGGGCGGCAGATCGATCTTTTGGCCGTCAGGTATTTCGGCTGCGGCGGAGTCGGAGTGCGCCAGTTTCTCGCCGGCGTGCGCCGCCAGCTTGATGGTCTGGTCGGCGACGGTGATGACCGCCGCCTCGTCCGACTTGTTGCCGAGCATCAGCTTTGCCTGCCTCGGTCTCGGCAGGAGGCCGGCATTCGCGATACCCGGCTTGCGCAGCGAAAGTTCGGCGATT
Source organism: Bradyrhizobium sp. S3.7.6 (assembly GCF_054061875.1). Taxonomy (NCBI): domain Bacteria; kingdom Pseudomonadati; phylum Pseudomonadota; class Alphaproteobacteria; order Hyphomicrobiales; family Nitrobacteraceae; genus Bradyrhizobium; species Bradyrhizobium sp. S3.7.6. The sequence continues at coordinate 4,674,163 of NZ_JBSSEQ010000001.1, forward strand.
GTCCTGTCGTCCTGACGGGAAAGCCGGAGCAGGACCGGTCCACGGGCCGTCGTGAAGGTGATCACGGCCCGGTCTGGTTCGACCACCGTCTCGATCCAGCCACGCTTGCCGAGCTCGGCACGATAGAAGCCGAGCACCGCCGTGAGATCGCGCGGGGTCTCGGCGTAGACTGACGCGATGAACGGCGAATTCTTCGCCGTAGCGATGCTCCAGCTCTCGGGCAGTGGCAGACCGGTGCCCTGGGAAACCCTGGCTTCGAAACCCGCACCTGCGCCCCGTGCGACCGCTCTGACGGGGATGCTCAGCAGTCGTTCGACGAAATTGTCCGGAGTGTCATGGCCCCGGACCGCCCACCACGTTTCGTCAAGATAGTCGTTCACGCCGATGGTGCGACTCCAGCTGAACCGGATGCTGTCCGCCTCGCTGTACCGGCCGAGGCTGGCCGCGACCGGGCTTGCCAGCACGGCCGTGGCGGCGAGCAGTCCGCCCGCGAGCAAGATACCTAGCGTTCGGCGATTCATTTTTTCCGTGATCCCTGGGGCTCAGATAATGATCCTGAGCTTGGTCGCGTTGATCACGAAAAATGTTCACTGCTCTTGGTCGCTCATGATGCACCGCAATCGGCGGCTTGCACCGCTTGGGACGCAACCTGGCCTCCGAGGGTCTCGCGAGCGCCGCGTTCCGGAACCCGTCGCCATCAAAACGAAGCTTGCGTTCGACGGGCTACGAATGATCAAATCCCTAATCGGAATACCTGCGTTGTTGGGGGACACATGATGTTCAGGATGATCGCGATCGTCGCTGGTTTGGGGCTGGCGCTCGCCACCTCGGCGGAGGCCCAGGCGCCGCGCAAGGGCGGAACCATCCGCATGACGGCGCCTTACGGTTCGAGTTTCACGAGCCTCGACATTCACACCACACAGCGCGCCCAGGACGAGATCTACGCCAAGGCGCTGCACCGGTCGCTCTACATCTGGAATTCCGCGGAGGGCAAGCCGGTTCTGGAGCTCGCCAAGGAGGACGTGGTCTCGGGCGGCGGTCTCGTTCACACCTTCAAGCTGCGCGACGACGCCTATTTCCACAACGGCCGCAAGATGACCGCCGACGACGTCATCTGGTCCTACAACCGCATCATGGACGGCACCAAGGCCTATCCCGGCGCGCGCTTTGTCCGGGTGATCGAGGGCGCGGCCGCGGTCGAGAAGGGCCAGGCCAAGGAGATCTCCGGCCTGAAGAAGATCGACGACTTCACCCTCGAGATGAAGCTGACCGAGAAAGTCGATCCGGGCTTCTATTTCTTCACCGCGCTGACCTCGATCTATCCCGCCGACGAGGCCGCCAAGGAGAGCTTCATCCAGAAGCCGATCGGTCTTGGGCCATTCAAATTCGTCGAGCACGTGCCGGGTTCGCGCATCGTTCTGGAGCGGTGGGACCGGTTCTACAAGCCCGGCAAGCCCTACGCCGACAAGGTCATCGTGTCGATCATGGGTGAGGCCGCGGCGCGCGACGTTGCCTTCCGCAACAAGGAGATCGACACCTCGGTGCTCGGGCCCGCGCAATATGTCGCCTATCAGTCCGACGCCGACCTCAAGGGCACCATCGTCGAAGTCGCCGAGGTCTTCACGCGCTATATGGGCATGAATCCCTCGTTCAAGCCGTTCACGGACAAGCGCGTCCGGCAGGCGATCAATTACGCGATCGATACCGACCTCATCATCAACAAGCTGGTCAAGGGCAAAGCCTATCGCGCCACCGGCTGGCTGCCGTTGACATCTCCAGCCTACGACAAGGCGATGAAGCCGTACCCCTACGATCCCGCCAAGGCCAAGCAGCTGCTCGCGGAGGCCGGCTATCCCCAGGGCTTCGAATTCGAATGGACCACCAGCCAGAATGAAAGCTGGGGCCTGCCGATCGTCTCGGCCGTCATCCCGATGCTGGACAAGGTCGGCATCAAGGCGAAGGTCAAGCAGGTCGAGACCGCGGTGCTGGCCGAGGTGGTGCGCAGCGGCGACTACCAGGCCTTCATCTATTCCCAGGCGACCGGCCCGGATCCCCAGGCCGCGCTCAAATGCTTCCACTCCTCGACGCCGCAGCCGGCCTGCAACTACATGAACTACAAGAATGCCGACTTCGACAAGCTGATCGATGCGGCAGGGCAGGCCGACGATCCCGCAAAGCGCACCGAGCTGCTGCAAAAGGCCAATGCGCTGCTCTATGAGGAAGCGCCGGTCTGGTTCTTCAACTACAACAAGGCGGTCATGGCGGTGCAGCCGTGGCTCAAGGGCGTTCAGCTCAATGCGACGGAGCTGACCCACCAGAACGTCGAAGTCCTCTGGGTCGACGAGACCTCGCCCGCGAAGTAACACGCGCTCTCGCGCTCCCTCCATCGCGACGAGCGGTGGGGGGAGAGAGGAAAAGCCTGGATGCTCTCGTTCCTGCTCCGCCGTCTCCTGCAAACCATTCCGACCGTGCTCGCCGTCGTGCTGCTGGTGTTCGTGCTGTTCAGCGTCGTTCCCGGCAGTATCGTCTCGTCCATGAGCGACGACAGCGATCCCCAGGTCGAGCTGCGCATGAAGAAGCAGCTCGGCCTCGACGATCCCCTCTATTGGCGTTTCGGCGCCTACATCGCCAAGCTCGCGACCGGTGACTTCGGCACCTCGTTCCGGACCCGCGAGCCTGTCACGACCATGATCGCCAAACGGGCCTGGCCGACGCTGCAGCTCATCTTCACGGCCATGACGTTTGCGATTCTGATCGGTGTTCCCCTTGGTTTCATCGCAGCGCTGAAACCCGGGGGCATCGTCGATACGCTCGCCATGGTGCTGGCGGTGTCGGGCCTTTCCATTGCCAAATTCTGGCTCGGATTGGTGCTGATGTATCTGTTTGCGTTGAAGCTCGGCTGGCTGCCGAGCTTCGGCTATGGCGATGGAGGGCTGAAATATCTGCTTCTGCCGGCCGTGACGCTTGGCGTCTCGCCGATGGCGCTATTTGCCCGCACGACGCGCGCCGCGGTCCTCGAGATCATGACCGCCGATTTCGTCCGCACCGCGCGCTCGAAGGGCATGAGCGAGACGCGTGTGGTGAAGTGGCACGTGATGCGCAACGCGCTCGTCATCATTCTCACCACCGTCGGCCTTCAGTTCGGCGGGTTGATGGGGCAGGCGGTCGTGGTCGAGAAACTGTTCTCCTGGCCGGGCATCGGTTCGCTGCTCGTCGACAGTGTGCTCCAGCGCGACATTCCCGCCGTTCAGGGCTCCATTCTCGTGGTGGTGCTGGCCTTTCTCGCGATCAATCTGCTGATCGATGTGCTCTACGGCGTGATCGATCCCAGGATCAGATACGCATGAAGCTCCGCGCCAATCTCATCATCGGTGGCGCGGTGTTCGCGCTCGCGATCCTGGTCGGCCTGCTCGCGCCCTGGCTGGCGCACACCGATCCCGTCCTGGACGCCAACCTCATGAACGCGGAGGAGCCTCCGAGCTGGACCTGGTGGTTCGGCACCGACGACCAGGGCCGCGACATCTATTCCCGTGTCGTCTACGGCGCCCGCGTCTCGCTGACCGTCGGCATCGTCTCGCAGCTCATCAACAGCGTCATCGGCGTCGCGCTCGGCTTGAGCGCGGGCTATTGGGGCGGCTGGTGGGACGATTTCGTCAACGGCCTGACCAATCTGATGCTCGCGATCCCCTCGCTGATCTTCGCGCTCGCCATCATGGCGGTGCTTGGCCCCGGCCTCACGAGCCTGCTGATCGCGCTCGGCCTGACCAACTGGTCTTTTACCTGCCGGATCGCACGGGCCTCGGCGCTGTCGCTGAGGAGCCAGGGCTATGTGCAGGCGGCGACCGTGCTCGGCTACGGCGATCTGCGGATCATGGTCACGCAACTCTTGCCGAACATGCTCGGACCGATCGTCGTCATCGGCACGCTCGGCATGGGCAGCGCGGTGCTGTCCGAAGCCGCCTTGTCGTTCCTCGGCCTCGGCGTCCGCCCGCCGTTTCCGAGCTGGGGCAGCATGTTGTCGGATGCGCGCGAGCAGATCACGACGGCGCCGTGGCTCTCGGTCTTTCCGGGCCTTGCCATCTTCCTGACGGTGCTCGGCCTGAACCTGCTCGGCGACGGCCTGCGCGACATTCTCGATCCCCAGTCGCGGAGCCGGCGGACATGACCGGCGCGCCGCTGATCGAAGTCGAGGATTTGCGCATCGATCTCGACGACGGAGCGAGGCGCGTCGCGGCGGCCGAGGGCATTTCATTCCGCATCGATCGCGGCGAGACATTCGGCCTGGTCGGCGAATCCGGCTGCGGCAAGAGCATCACGGCGCTCGCCTTGATCTGCCTGTTGCGGCAACCGTTGTCGATCGGCGGCGGCGTCATCCGGTTTGAGGGACGGGAGATCCAGCACCTTTCCGCGGCCAGGCAGCGGGAGCTGCGCGGCAATCGCATCGCCATGATCTTCCAGGAGCCGATGACGGCGCTGAACCCGGTCTCGCCGGTGGGCCGGCAGATCGCCGAGATGTTCGTGCTGCACAAGGGCAAGAGCTGGCGGGAAGCCAACCAGCTCGCGGTCGAGGCGCTGGCGAGCGTCCGCGTCCCCGCACCGGAGCGGCGCGTCAACGACTACCCGCACCAGCTGTCCGGCGGCATGCGTCAGCGCGTCATGATCGCCATTGCGCTTGCGTGCGGTCCGGACCTCCTGATCGCCGACGAGCCGACCACCGCGCTCGACGTGACCGTGCAGGCGGAAATCATCGAGCTGATGCGCAATCTGTGCGCCGAGAGGGGAACGGCGATCCTGATGATCAGCCACGATCTCGGCCTCGTCGCTAATGTCTGCCGCCGTGTCGCCGTCATGTATGCCGGCCGCATCGTCGAGGAGCGCGGCTCCGCCGATATCTTTAGGGCGCCTTCGCATCCCTATACGCAGGGCCTGGTCGCCTCGCTGCCGCGGCTGGGCAGTCGGGCCGCGCTTGGCCGCACCAGGCTCAAGGAGATCGCGGGCGTGGTTCCAGCCATCACGAATTTCCCGGATGGCTGCCGGTTCAATCCGCGCTGTACGCAGGCCACCGAGATTTGCCGCACGGTTGCGCCGCAGACGGAGTTGCTGGAGGCCGGCGGTTTCGTCCGGTGTTACCACCATGCATGAGCCGCAAGCCATGCAGGGGGAAGCGAGGCCGGACGACGATCTCATTCTCAGTGTCGAGGATCTCGCGGTTCATTTTCCGATGGGGGGCGGCCTGCTGGGCCGCAGCCGGCGGGTGCTCCGTGCCGTCGACGGCGTTGATCTCAGGCTGAGACGAGGCGAATGCCTCGGCCTTGTCGGCGAATCCGGCTCGGGCAAGTCGACCGTCGCATTGTCGATCCTGGGTCTGTTGACGCCGACGCGCGGCCGCATCGTGCTGGACGGGCAGGTGGTGACGAACAGGCAATCCGGCGACCGAAAGTCGCTGGCCCGCACCGTGCAGATCGTCTTTCAGGATCCCTACGCCTCGCTCAATCCGCGCCAGACCGTCCGCCGCACGCTGGAAGATCCCCTGCGTGTGCATGGCGTGACCGCAAAAAGTGAGATCGAGGACCGTGTTGCGGCGATGCTGCGGCACGTCGGCCTGCGGCCGGAACAGGCCGACCGCTATCCGCATGAATTCTCCGGCGGCCAGCGCCAGCGCATCGGGATTGCGCGCGCCCTGATCCTCAATCCCAGGATCGTCATCTGCGATGAGCCCGTGTCGGCGCTCGACGTCTCGATCCGCGCCCAGATCATCAATTTGCTGCTGGAATTGAAGGACACGCTCGGTCTTTCCTACATCATGATCAGCCACGACCTCGGCGTCGTCGAGCACATGAGCGACCGCGTCGCCGTCATGTATCTCGGCCGCATCGTCGAGAACGGCCACTGGCGCGAAATCTTCGAGCGGCCGGCGCACCCCTATACGCAAGCCCTGATCGCGGCCATCCCCGATCCGCTGCGTCATGCGCCGTTGGCGACGACAGGGGGCGACCTTCCCAACCCGCTCAATCCGCCGAACGGATGCGCCTTCAGCCCGCGTTGCCGGTACGCGGAGGCCGTGTGCCGCCACGAGCCCGGTCCGGTGCTGGAAACGCGCGCCGATGGACATGAGGTGAGGTGCTGGCGGGCTGACGAGATGGCGGGGCAGGCGGCATTGGCCTCGACCGGAGGCGGGCATCCCTAGGGATGGAAGGCGCGTCCGTCGCGGTCAAAAGCGTCGCTCTAGCGGCCCGCTAGTCACGTCCGGTCTGTCCTGACAGGCGGACGATTTTTAGGATCCGCCCATGGGCCATCGCCTGGGGTTGATCCTTGGCGCGGTCCAATCGCGTACCGCCCTATTTTCATGTGTGCTACATGGTTGGGTAGCAAAATGTAGCAGGAAAGGCAGATCATGACTGACGATCAGGTCAATCTCGTCGTTCAGCACCTTTGCGAGCAATTGCACTTGGCGCTCCGGTTGAAGGGCAGCGAGGCCCATCCACCAAACGCCAAGGATATTGGATTCGATCCGGCCTCTGTGAGAACCGTATTGCTGACCGGCTTGCGTTCGGCGGGTGTCACGACCCACCACGAGGCGGTCGGGAAGAGCGAAGAGCCGCCGTGGTCCTAGACACAAAACGCGGGACAGAAGCCCCGCGCCGATGTCTCAGCTGGGTCAGCAGCAGACAAATCCACGACAGCGTCCATAGGTCCGTTAAGGGCCAACAACCGACGTTCGATATATCGTCCGTTCGCATCTCGGAACCGCGTCGCGGACGCCGTAGTTAACTGCTCGATTGTATTCGCTTGACAAACGGCGGTCTCCGCTGACCATCGAGGATGTTGCTCCCGCCCAGTAGACGCGGATGTAAAGCGAGAACTGGCCACTCGCAGGCAGCCAGTTGCTCTCTTTGTCTACTTGTCTACGCTCGGTGATTTTGGCACCAGCGCGCAGCGTCAACGAACCGTCCCGACATTGAACGTTCGCTTCGCAGGGAACGTTGGCGGCATCTTGCCGCTCGCCTTAGCGCCAGGTTGCCGGTTCGCAGGGAGGCTTATTAAACGGACCTCCGGCATAACTGCCGACGTCTGGAGCCCGGACACAGTGAACGACGTTGGAGGTAGGGACGACTGCACCGCTTTTGTCGCGCCACGCCGACCTACGCCAGCTTGCCGGTTCGCAGGGAGGCTTATTAAACGGCCCTCCGGCAAAACTGCCAACGTCTGGAGCCCGGATGCAGTGAACGACGCGGGACGGATGGACGGCTGCGCCGTTTTGGTCGTACCACGCGGCCATGGCCGGATTAGCGAACATGGCCGCGGCGATCAGTCCTACCGAAGCAAGCTTCCTCATTTGCGCGTCTCCTTATGTGTCAATGATTGAACGACTGACTATCCTTTGCGGCTCATTCCTACCGAAGAGACTGCAAGCAACATTTTGCGGTATCGACTATGCACATCATCAAGGTTGATCTATATCAACTTCGCCCGAATACGGCGGCTGATGACCGCTCTGGGTCAAACCACGAAAAACTCAACCTGAGCAAATTCAGTCCGCTATGCCCTATTGATCGGACCTCAATGAGGCGTGCCGCCACTTCGCTGATGGGCCCAATTGCAGACAAGCTTTGTTGAGGAGCCTTCGAGAAGCTCATCAAAAATCAGCGCCGAGGTCATGCGCTACGGCAGCTACCGACCGCCTCGCCACGCAGTTAGGCGCGGGATCCAACGCGGCACATTGATGCAGAACGCTTCGTATTCCGCGCCGAATGACCTTTTTAGCGTCGGCTCTTCGTAGCCCACGACAAAAAGGTGGAAGGCGAGCCAGACGACTGCGCCGTAGGCGAACAGCCCCCAATCGCCGAACAGGAGCGCCTGGCCGAAAATGACGGCGGCGACCGCCACGTAGATTGGATTGCGCACATAGCGATAGAGGCCGGTAACGACGAGATGTTGGGTCGGGGCGATCGGCGCCGGCGTGCCGAGCCCCTGCAGTGCGAAACGCGCGAATGAATCCACGAGCCCGGCTAAGCCGGCAACAATTAGCGCGGCGCCGACGAAGCGCGTGAGCTCGACGCCGAGAAACGGCAACCTGAACTCCCAGCGTGAAATCCACCATGGGACCACCCCAGCCACCACGCAGGGTGCGAACAGGAAGAAGATGGCGGTGCCGATGACGGCAGCAGTTCTTGGCATAGACACGATCCGTTCCCTGCTATTTTAACACACCGCACCGGGAGCGCGTCAGGTCCGCCTTGGGTCATGAACGACAAAGCTTGAACTGAGCGCAATAGGTCTGCTTTCGGGCAAATTGCCACCAACCCGCGCTCGTTGTCCTGACAATGAGTGCAGCTAGCGCGCTACGGCGCGGAAGGCCCGGCGCGGACAACACCGGTGTTTCTGCTATAGTGCGACGTTCGAACTTGCGGGGCGGCTGCTTCAAGGGTTGAAATCATGCACAGAGCATCTGGATCATTACTACTTGCCTTCGTTTTTATTCTATTTGCTCCGCAAGTGCGGGCGCAGCAGATTCCGGCCGAAACCGTTCAGGGAATGCTTGCGGCCCAGATACGCACGCAAGGCTTCACTTGCGAAAAGCCACTCGGCGCAAAGAAGAACACGAAGGCGTCTCGACCTGATCGCGACGTTTGGGTTCTCAAATGCAGCAACGCCATGTACAAGATCACGCGCGTTCCCGATATGGCGGCGAAGGTCGAACCGCTGCCGTGAGCTCGGTGGTCTTTACGGGACCAGCGCCATGATGGACTTGTGCCGGTGTTTTGCCTGACGTCTCAAACGTCCTAGCGGCGAGGGCTCAAGCCATGCCTCACGGCCGCCTTAACTTCCGCTGATGCCGACCAGACGAGGGCGGCGGTTTGCGAGAGGATTTTCGGCCGGCAGGGCGCGCAGCCACGCGCGAAAACCGACGATTTCGGGGCAATCCGCGGTGCCTTCAGGCGCGATCAGCCAATCACCGAGGCCTGATCCCTCATTGACCCGGTCGCAGCGATAGCCCGGATGGTGGCCGAGACCGCGGGCGATCAAGAGGTCGACCTTGCCCTCGATCAATTCGTGCAGGCCGGCCGGCTGCAGCACCCGCAAACCGATCTCCGCATGCGCGCTGCGAAACTCCGCCAATTCGAGCCGGCGCAGGTCGAAGCTGCCATGGACCCCCAACTGCAGCAGCACCGCGCCCGCCGGCTTCAATTGCGAGGTCGCCTCCGCAATGTGGCGAAAACCTTCGGAGACCCCGGGCAGATAGGCCTGACCGGCCGCGGTGAGAATGAGCTGCTTATGCAGCCGCTCGAACAGCTGCACGCCGAGGCGTGCCTCCAGCGCCTTCACCTGCTGTCCCACGGCGGCAGGTGTCACGTGCAGCTCGTGCGCGGCCAGCTTGAAGCTGAGATGCCGGGCGGCGGCCTCAAAAGCGCGGAGCGCGTTGAGCGGGGGAAGGGCGTAGGTCATCGCACCGCAGTTTGACACCGATGGGCCTTGGCCTTGCAATAGATTTTCTTGCGCTGAACCGCAGCAACAATGCTTTGATCGGCGCCGTCATCGCCGGATACGGTCGGCCCGCAATCCGGAGACCCCCCGTGCCCCGTCGTTTAGATCATCTCGTCATTTGCGTCCGCGATCTGGAACAGGCCGCGCTGGATTGGCAGCGGCTCGGCTTCAACCTCACGCCGACCGGTGTGCATCCGTTCGGAACCAGCAACCGCCTGGCGCAGTTCGCCGACAATTTTCTGGAGTTGCTGGCCGTCACCGACAATGCGTTGGTGCCGCCAGCCACGCCGGGCCATTTCAGCTTCGCGGCCCACAACCGCGATTTTCTTGCGACCGCCGAGGGAATGTCGATGCTGGTCTTGCACAGCACCGACGCCCATGCCGATGCCGTGCGTTTCAGGGCCGACCGCATCGGCGATTATGCGCCGTTCGATTTCGGCCGCGACGCGGTGCTCCCGGGCGGAGGCACGGCGCGCGTCGCGTTTTCGCTGGCCTTTGCCACCGATCCCGCCATGCCCGGGATCGCGTTCTTCACCTGCCAGCAGCGTCACCCGCCGGAACTGTTCTGGAAGGCGCAGTATCAGCGTCATCCCAACGGCGCCCTCCGCGTGGTCGAGGTGGTGATGTCGGCGGCGGAGCCGGCGGCGCATCGCGATTTCCTCGAGCGCCTCACGGAAGGCACGGCCGAGCTTGCGCCGGGGCGGCTGACGATTGGTGAGCGCGGCAATCATATCACCTTGCTTGGCCCGTCCGAGCTGGCGCGCCGGTTACCGGGCCTCGCGAACAGCGCTTCGCCGCGCTTTTGCGCGGCGCGTCTGGCGGTCGCTGATCTGGATGCGACAGGGCGAACACTGAAACACAACGGCGTCGGCTTCGCGATGACCGGTGCCGTGCTGTTGGTGCCACCCGCCACCGCGCATGGTCTGGCGCTCGAATTCGTCGAACAGGAGGCAAACTGACATGGCTCACATCGTCAACCACAATCCCGCAACGGTCCATCCTCCCGCCGGCGGTTACAGCATGGGACTTGAATTGACGCAGCATCGCCGCCTGTTGTTCATCAGCGGCCAGGTGCCCGAGAAAACCGACGGCACCGTGCCAGAAGGTTTCGAGGCGCAATGCGAGCAGGCCTGGCGCAACGTGATCGAGGTGCTCGCCGCCGCGGGGCTTGGCGTCGAGCATCTGGTCAAGGTCACCACGTTCCTGACTGACCGGACTCAAGTCGTGACCAACCGCACCATTCGCAGCAAGGTGCTCGGCGAACATCGGCCCGCGCTGACGGTCGTGGTCGTCGAGACCGTTGACAGCAAATGGCTACTCGAGATCGAGGCGATTGCCGCGGAATGAAGCCAGCTTCGCCAACCCTGCAATGAGCCCTCAGGTGTCCAATGGCTGAGAACATCCATCCCTTCGACCAGACGCATCGGAGCGCAATGGAGGTCGCCATGCGCGATCGACTCGACCTTGCCGAAGCGATGCTGCGCGAGCGCACGCATCTCACCGACATCGACGGGATCAGGCGGGAGGTGATGGAGGAATTCGAGATTGTCCTCACCCAAATGCCCTATGTCGGCGGCGCGGCAAGCCGCATGAGCGATTTCTTCATGCGCCTGATGGGGTTCATGGCCATCAGCCGGGTGCTGCGACGACACGGCGTGCCGGTGCCTGTGATTGGCGAGATCGAGCGAGACACCTACAAGGCGCAATTGCTGACCGTATCAGAAGCGAAGCGTCTCGCCTCGGGGCGACAATTCATGTCGCCTGAGAACCAGGCCTTGCTGCGCGAGCAGGCGGCAAGGAGCGTTACAAAAGCTCATCAGGAAGAGTTTCCGGAAGACTTCGTCTACGATTTCGTCGAGCCTGGTCCGCAAGACAGCTTCGAATTCGGCATCAACTACAAGGCCTGCGGCTTCTGCAAGCTCGCAGCGCGCCACGGGGACAAGGACATCCTGCCGAATATCTGCGGCCTCGATTTCGTCGCCTACGCAGCGCGCGGCATCCGCCTGCAGCGCACACAAACATTGGCGGGCGGCGCGAGCCACTGCAATTTCCGCTTCGCGCGGCTACCATCGGATGAGAAGGCTGAGAGCTAACCCGCCTTCTCATGCTCTGCGATCGAGGTGGTGTTGTATTGTCCGCCGTTGCCACATCGTCATTGCGAGCGCAGCAAAGCAATCCAGAATCTCTCCGCAGCGGCAGTCTGGATTGCTTCGCTGCGCTCGCAATGACGGAGGTCGGGCACGGTCCTGAGCCCATCGACATTCGCGCCATGATGACATCCTGCTCCTGTGTTGCCCGACGTGTCAAATGTCGGCGCAATCGCGCTCACGCAATTGCGCGTTCGGTAAGCGGCTGAAATTCCTTACAGTTTCTACTGTGCATGGGGTTGTTTTCGCGTTTTTGTTTTGAGGGCTGCCTACTCCGCCGTCTTCTCCCTTAGCCGCTGCGCGTAGACGTTGATGACCAGCGCCGCCAGCAGGATCAGGCCGCGGATCAGGATCTTCAAAAAACTGTCGATGTTGACGTGGTCGAGGCCGTTATTCAGGACGCCGAGAACGAAGAGCCCGACGATGGTGTTGCCGATGCCGCCGCGGCCGCCGAACAGGCTGGTGCCGCCGACGACGACGGCGGCGATGGAGTCGAGCAGATAGGTGTCGAACTCGTTCTGCTGCGCGCTGCCGAAATGGGCGACGCCGAGCATGCCGCCGATGCCCGAGCACACCGCCGAGATCACCATGACGGCGCCGAGGATGAGCTTGACGTTGAGGCCGGAATATTCGGCCGCCTCGCGATTGCCGCCGACCATGTAGACGTAGCGGCCGAAGCGCGTGTAGGTCAGCACCAGATGGCCGCCGAGCAGCATGATCGCCGCGACGATGACGATCCAGGGGATGCCGCCGATCGAGCCCGACCCGAGCGTGGTGATCAGGCCGGGCACTTTGTAGGCGATCTGGCCGCGCACCAGCAGCGCCGAGACGCCGGCCGCGATCTGCATCATGGCCAGCGTCATGATGAAGGAGGGGATGCCGATCACGGTCAGGCCGAGCGCGTTGACGAGGCCGAGCAGCGCGCAGAGCAGGATCGACAGGATGATCGCGACCGCGCCGGGCAGGGGGATGTTGGCGATGTTGACGTAGGATTCCTGAAGCGTGAAGTAGGCGACCGCGATGCCGGTGACGTTGGCGATGCTGGCGATCGAGAGGTCGATCTCCGCGCAGAGGATCACGAAGGTGAGGCCGACCGCAATGATGCCGGTCACCGACACCTGCGTCAGGATGTTGCCGAGATTGTCCAGCGTCGCGAAGGAGGGGCTGGCAACGGCGAAGAAGGCGGAGAGGAAGATCAGGGTGAGGAACGGCGCGATGTTGCGCATCTGCGAGCGCAGGAAGGGCGCAACGCCGCGCGGCCGCTGACCTGCCGCCAAAGCCGTCTCACTGCTCGCCATGGTGCTTCTCCGTCACGCCGCTTCCAGCAGGCGGTCCTTGCTGACCGGCTCGTTCTTGAATTCCCGCACCAATGCGCCGCGCTTGAGCACGAGGATGCGGTCGGCCAGCGACAGCACCGTTTCCGGCTCGGTCGAGAGCACGATGACCGCAAGCCCCTTGGCGCGGAGATCGCGGACGATGTTGATGACGTCGTTCTTGGCGCCGACATCCATGCCCCGGGTCGGCTCGCACAGCACCAGCAGCTTCGGCGGATAGGTCAGCCATTTTGCCAGCGCGACCTTCTGCTGGTTGCCGCCGGAGAGCATGCCTAGGTCGAGACCGACCACGGGCGGCCTGATCTGCAGCTGCTCGACCTGACGCCTAGCGATATCGCGCTCCTGCGCCGGCTTGAGCAGCAGCGACGAGATTCGGTCGAGAATGCTGATCGAGATGTTCTTGTAGACCGGCTCCTGATGAAACAGCATGGCGCGCCGGCTCTCCGGCACCAGCGCCACGCCGGCGCGCCGCGCCGCCGCCGTGCTGGCGAAGGTTTTTGGCTTGCCCTCGACGGCGAGCGTGCCGCCGTCCGGCTTCAGCTTGCCGAACAGGATGCGCGATAGCTCCTGCTGGCCGCAGCCCATGAAACCGTAGATGCCGAGCACCTCGCCGGCGCGCGCCTCGAAGGAGATGTCCTTCAGGCTGCGGGCCAGCGACAATTGGTCGACCTTCAGGACCACGGAGCTGTCGCTCGGCCGTGGCAGCATGAGGTCATCGGTGTAGCTGTGCTCTAGCGCTTCGCCGCCGCGGCCGATCATGGCCTCGATCAGCGCGCCCTTGCTGGTCGCAGCCGCCGCGGTCTCGGCGACCTTCCGCCCGTTGCGGAACACGGTCACCGTGTCGGACACGAGCAGGATGTCCTCGATGAAATGCGAGATGAAGACGATTGCAGTGCCTTCCTCGCGCAGCCGCCGCAGCGTCGCGAACAGCCGCTCGACCTCGGGCGGGGAGAGGGCGGAGGTCGGTTCGTCCAGGATGACGATGCGGGCGCCGGAGAACAGCACGCGGGCGATCTCGATCAGCTGCTGCAGCCCGATCGGGAGGTCGCCGAGCCTGGACATCGGATCGACGTCGATGCCGAAGCGGGCGAGCTGCTCGCCGGCCTCGCGCGCCATGCGCCGCCATTGCACGAGGCCGAACCGGTTGGTCGGCTGGTTGCCCAGGAACACGTTCTCGGCGACGGTGAGGTCGGGCGCGACGCTCAGCTCCTGATGCACCATGGCGATGCCGGCCGCGTGTGCATCGCGGGCGGAGCGGAAATGCGTCTCCTTCCCGTCGATCAGGAAGCGGCCGGAGAATTCGCTGTGCACGCCGGCGATGATCTTCATCAGCGTGCTTTTGCCGGCGCCGTTCTCGCCGACGAGACCGTGGATCTCGCCGGGTGAGAGCGCGAAGTCAACACCACGAAGCGCCTCGACGCCGCCGAAGCTCTTCGTGATGCCTTGCAGTTCCAGGATGGGCGAACGAACCTCAGGCATGGAGGCTCAGATCAGGAAGTGATCTTCCATCCATTGCATGCCGGCGGCGTTGGCCTTGGTCACGACCGGGCCGTCGGTGATGACGTGCTTGGGAATGCCCTGTCCGCTCTTCTCGCCGCCGACGACCGCGGAAACGCCCGCGATGATCGCGCCGCCATGGATGCGGCAGGACGGATTGCGCACGGTCGCGAACATGCGGCCTTCGCTTACCGCCTGGATCGCCGGTGGCATCGCATCGACGCCGCCGATCAGGATGTTGGTGCGATTGCGCGCCTTCATGATGTTGGCGGCGGCGAGCGCCATGTCGTCATTGTGGAAGAACGCCGCGTCGATCTGCGGATATTTGGTCAGATAGGTTTCCCAGAGGCGCGCGGTTTTCGACACGTCCCAGTCGGCAGGCTGGGTGTCGAGCACCTCGATGTTCGGGAACTGCTTGACGACGGTGTTGAAGCCTTTCGCCCGGCCTTGCGCGCCGGTATGGCCGAGCGCGCCCTGCGTCATGATGATCTTGCCTTTGCCGCCCATGGCGTTGCACAGCGCCTGCGTCACGGAGGCGCCCATGAACTCGTTGTCGGGGGCAAGGAAAGAGTGGACGTTGATCTGGTCGAGCGGGGCAATCAGCGTGTCCATGTCGATCACCGGCGTGCCGGCATCGATCATCTTCTGCACGGGCTGGGTGAGGGTGCCGATACCGAAGGCCTGGATCGCGACGAAGTCCCACTTTTGCGAGGCCATGTTGTCGATCGCAGCGCGCTGCTTGACCGCATCGAGCTGGCCATCGAACCAGGTCACCTCGACATTGAACAGCTTGCCCCAGAATTCCGCCGCCTGCTTGCCCTGGGCGCACCAGGTGGCCTGGAGGCCCGCATTGGAGAAGGCCGCCTTCAGCGGCTTCTCGGATCGTCCGACCTCGGCTGCAAGGGCGGGGTTTATGCCCATGCTGCCGAGAAGGGCAGTCGCGGCGCCAGCGGTCGCCGCCGCCTGAAGAAGATCGCGCCTCGTCGTCGAGAAATCTTTCGTCCCGGACATCGCTCGCTCCCATAAAATTTTCGTCGGCGCGTCATTGATTGCGCGACCGATGTCCGAAAGTCTCTCACAAGAGTTCCTGCCACTCAATCTGCAATCGATCGCGAGATCGCCGCAGCTCGTGTTGGTGCAGCGCAAAGCGTCAGGCCGGAATAGTGGCGAAGGCGTCGATCTCGACGAGCAGCTGGTCCCAGGCCTGTGCGATTTCCGGCGACCATTCGTCGCCGAGGAGGTCGTGCAGCGCATCCCTGATGACGGCGAAGAACGCGATGAACAGCTCGCGCGGGGTGCCGTAGCCATCGTGCGAGGCGACCTCGCAGGCGATCAGCCTGAAATGGCCCCGACGCTCACCGGCGAAGTCGAGGATCGCCTCGATCGTCAGCGCAAGCATTGATCCCATCACCAGCTCGCTGCCCTGCGAGCGGAACATGGTCTGCGTTTCGGGGTGCTGTTCGAACAGCCGCTGGTAGACGCGCGGCGTGAGATCCGCGCAGCGCGAGGCTGCGAGTTCGAAGCTGTTTTCGATTGGATTAGAGGGAGCGCTCATCGGCATCGAAGCCATGCGGGCAAAAGAAGCCTTGCGGGCAAAAAAAGAGCGGGGCCCTAGCCCCGCTCGAAAATTGTGTCGACCCTATTATCCCCGATTCTAAGATTTGCTCTTGATTGACGGGGCGACGCTGCGTTTTGCGCGCCAGGGGCTCCTCCCGAGACTTGGACCACCAGACTTCGACCTCGCGGCCAGCCTGAGCAAGAGGGATGCTAGATCAACTTTTCTCACTTGTCATCATTTTCGGCAACGATTGTTCAAAATTAGAGCAGCTGACGAAATGATCGGGCTGTTTAGCCCGTAAGCATATGACAAATATAAGAAATCTGTGGACGGGGCGGGTTGCCGGACTGCCTCAAATGCCGGACGTCCTAGCCCATGGGGCGGCGGGATCACAGTTTTCGAGAAATTTGCGCTGGGCCAAGAAGCCGGCGGAACTGACCTCGACTCAGGTCTCGGCGAGGTGTTTAGTTCGTAGGCGAACGAATGGCTCGGCGGATGCGCGCACGGCTGCAAAAATTCCTACCCCTGGTCCTGCTCGCTTTGGCGATGCAGGTGCTGGCGCCGATTGCCGCCTGTCTGGCGGCCGGCCAGGCCGTGGCCGATCCGTTGTCTGCCGGCGTCATCTGCCACAGCGCCAGCGAGCAGGGCGGTCTGGACGACCAGACCGGCGCGCCGACCGCACATGGTGCCGCGTGCGCGCTGTGCTGCCTGGCTCAGGCAGGCGCATCGCTCGATTCGCCGCCGCACGTTGCGCTCGCCATTCCCTTCCGCCACGCCGCGCGCGTGGTGTGGCATGCGGCGGATGTATCCGCCGTCGCGATCCATAAGGGCACAAGCGCCCAGGCGCGCGCACCACCTCAATTTTCCTGACGACCCTCGTGATTGCCGCGGTCCGTCCGCTGGCGATCGATGCTGTCGAATGGCCGGAGAGAAAGCCGGCGTCAGGAATGCCCCATGTTACGTTGTCATGCCCGCCGTGGCGTAAGCGTCGTCGCGGTCCAGGCCGCGCTGCTTGCGTCGTCGAGCGGGGTCTTTGCCCAAAGCACGAACACGGAGCTGCCGGCGGTGACCGTTGAGGCGCCGCAGACTGCCCGTGCCAAGCCAGTCACCCGGCCTTCGCGGCCGCGAGCCGCTTCGGCCGGCCGCGCGGCGAGGCCCGTTACGCCGAGTGCGGGCGTCAGCGCATCGACCCCAAACGGGGCCGTGACGGCCAGCGCTGCGCGAGCCGGTCTCAATCAGGCGCCAACCGGCCAGACCGAGACGACCATCTATCGCAGCCAGTTCGACAACCGGCCGGCGGTTACCGTGGCCGACGTGCTGCGCGAGAGCCCCGGCATATCGGTGAAGCAGGGCAACGGACCCCGCGATATCGGCATCTCGATCCGTGGCTCCAACGCCCGGAACGGCTTTGGCATCCGCAATCTCGTGATCTTCGACGACGGCTTCCCGGTGACGCAGCCGGACGGCCTGTCGCGCAGTGACCTGATCGATCCGCGGGCCTATGCCGCCATCGACGTGATCCGCGGCCCCTCGTCGGCGCTCTACGGCAATTACGCGACCGGCGGCGCGCTCAATTTCCGGACACGCCCGGGCGGCACGATCGACGGCGTCGAATATGGTGTTGACGGTGGCAGCTACGGCTATCTCAACAATTATCTCGCGGCCGGCAAAAAGGTCGGGAACTTCGAGGGCTCGCTGTTCGCAAGCGACACGCGAGGCGACGGCTATATCGGCAATAGCTGGTTCAATACGCAGACCGTCAACTTCCTCGGCACGCTCAAGGCGACGCCGGACGATCGTTTCACGGTCAAGATCATCAACAACGACCTCAGCACTAGGCTGCCGATCCGGCAGTCGCTGAACCAGTACTATCAAAACCCTTTCCAGCAGGGCTGTGCGACCGGCGTCTCGGCCGCCGCCGGATGCGGCACGGTCACACTGTTCAACAACGGCTTCAATGCAACCGCTGGAACCGACAAGGAGACGGCCGTGCAGGCCGGGCTTGGCCGCAACGACCGCCGCACCATCGTCGGCGGCCGCTGGGAGCACGATTTCGACAACACCACGACCTGGCGCAACCAGTTCGTGTTCGACGACAGGAACATCAATCAGCCGACCGGCACGACCAGCGCGATCGGAGATTTTCCCTCGTACAATTTCATGAGCGACGTCACCAAGCGGGGCGAGATTCTCGGGCTGGAATCGACCACGTTCTTCGGTGCCTTCTACAACACCCTGACGGCCTCGAGCGACACGCGGAACGTCATGCCGGGGGGCAATGCCACACTCGGCAGTCTGTCGAGCAATCTTTATAGCCAGACGACCAATTACGGCGTTCGCGCGCGGGAAGAGCTCAAGCTGACGACATCCTTGACGGCTGTCGCAGGCATCGGCTGGGAAACTACCGTTCTCAAGGGGATCAACACTGCGTATGCGTACGCTGGCCCCACTGGCATTACCACGACGACGCTGACGACCGCGGACAGGCAATTCCAGAACACTGCGCCTGAACTAGCGTTGCTCTATACGGTGAACAACGAGTGGGTGCTCAGGGGGCGGGTTGCTACGGGGTACGGCACTCCGCAGGTTTCGAACCTGTTTGTCCTGCCGAGTGGGCTGTCGGGCAACAATACCCAGCTCCAGGCTCAGAAAAATCTGGGCTACGACCTCGGTTTCGACTGGACACCGAACAACACGCTCAAAGTCAGCGCGACGGGCTTCTACGAGTTCTTTCGCGACGAACTTGTATCGCAGGCAACACCTGTCAATTCACCTAACACGAGCTACACGTTCAATGCGCCGCGCTCGGAGCATCGCGGCATCGAGCTTGCGGCCGATTGGAAGTTCTATCCGGGCTGGCGGTTCATGGCGGCCTACACCTACCTCGACGAGGTCTACACGGAGTATGTCGAGAACATCACCAATGGTGCGGTCTTCAGCTTCAACCGGGCCGGCAACAAGATCCCCGGCATCTCGCCCAACGAGCTGACAGCCCGGGTCGGCTACGACGAGTTTGCCGGGCCACTGGCAGGTCTCGGTGGCTTCGTGGAAGTCCAGTGGAAGGACTCCTTCTACATGGACAATGCAAATCTGCTGAAAGCGCCGGGTTATGAGCTGGTCAATTTGAACGTCCACTACAAGACCGATCTCGTGTCCGACGCTTTCAGATCCCTGAACCTGTTCCTCGAAGTCAGGAATGTTTTCGACCGCACCTACGTCGCGTCGGCAAACAACATCGCCAATACGGTGACGGCGGCGGGCCTTCAAAATCCTGCGAGCGTGCTCGCAAACACGACGGGATCGATCTACGCGGGCTCGCCGCGCCTGTTCGTTGCGGGTATGAAGGTGGCGTTCAGATGATCCGGGCTCTCGAAGGGAGTAGGGCCATGGTCCGACGTGGCTTGCTTGGGATAGTCGCTCTTGCATTCCTGCAAGGTGCGGCGCTCGCGCAGATGCACGGTCCGCATGCCTCCGAAGCGGCGTGTGAGGAGCCCACGTTGCGCTGCGCAACCAAGGTGACGCCCGCATTCGGTCCGGACGGAGCGTTGTGGCTGGTCTGGATGGCAGGCGGGCAGGTCTCGGTTGCGAGTTCGCAGGATGCGGGCCGCAGTTTTTCGGCTCCCGTCCAAGTCACGACCAAGCGGCTGAACCTCGACTGGGGGCCGGATGCGCGGCCGAAGATCGTGGTCGATCGCAAGGGCGGCATCGCGCTCGCATTCTCGATCTTCAGGGATGAGGCTTTCAACGGCCAGGTGCTCTACACACGTTCGGCCGATGGCGGAAAGAGCTTCGCGGAGCTGAAGCCCATCACCGCCAACAACGAGAGCCAGCGTTTTGAGGCGCTGGCGCTCGATCAGGACGGAACGGTCTTTGCGGCATGGCTGGACAAGCGCAATCGCGTTCCCGCGAAGGAGGTGGGACGGAAGTACGAGGGAGCGGGGCTGTTCTTCGCCTCGTCGCGCGATGGCGGCGCCACCTACGCGGAGGCGAAGCTTGCGCGTGACAACACCTGCGAATGCTGCCGGTTGGGACTGACATTCGCGGCGCCCGGGCGTCCGGCCGTGATCTTCAGAAATATCTTCGAGGGCGGCGTGCGCGATCACGCGGTCATGACCTTCGCCGACGTCTCGACGCCGGGGGAAATCCATCGGGTCAGCAATGACGACTGGCAGATCAACGCCTGCCCGCATCACGGACCGAGCCTCACCGTTGCGCCGAACGGGACCTATCACGTCGCCTGGTACACGAACGGCAAGGCGCGCAAGGGACTGTTCTACGCCCACTCGCGCGACGAAGGCCGCACCTTCTCTGCGCCCATGGCGCTGGGGCAGCCGGGCCGCAATCCGACGCGTCCTTACGTGCTCGCAAGTGCTGTGGGAACGGTGATGGTCTGGAAGGAGTTCGACGGCGAGAA
This sequence comes from Bradyrhizobium sp. S3.7.6, assembly GCF_054061875.1. Lineage (NCBI taxonomy): Bacteria > Pseudomonadati > Pseudomonadota > Alphaproteobacteria > Hyphomicrobiales > Nitrobacteraceae > Bradyrhizobium > Bradyrhizobium sp. S3.7.6. The sequence goes on from NZ_JBSSEQ010000001.1 coordinate 4,694,599, forward strand.
GACCTCGGTCCAGATGATGATTTCCCGCGACGATGGCGAGAGCTGGTCGCCGCCGAAGACGATATCGAGCACGACCGACACATCCGATCATCCCTTGCTCGTTTCCAATGGCCAACAGGTCTATTTGTCATGGATGACGAAAGCGGACGGCTATCGGCTCACAGCAATCGAGGACCAGCCATGAGACGTCGATTTGCAGGCATTCTGGGTCTGGGTCTCCTGATCGCGTCAACGGCTACGCTGGGAGCAGCGCCGGCCCTGAAACCGTTCGAGCGCGGCACCTGGCAAGGCGTCCTTAGGGGACATGCGGGCCGCCCGACGCTCGTGCATTTCTGGGGCGTGACCTGCGGGCCCTGCAAGGTCGAGCTGCCGTTGCTCGGGCGGTTTGCGAAGGACCATCCCGGGATCGACGTGGTCACGATCAGCGCCGATCTCGTGCCGAACTTGCCGACGGCAACGCAGTCGATGCTTGACAAGGCGGGGCTGTCGTCGACCGAGAACTTCATCTTCAACGACGGTTTTGTCGAGCGTTTGAGGTTCGAGATCGACCCCGCCTGGCAGGGCGACATTCCCCGGACCATGCTCATCTCCCGGGACGGGACAATCACGACGATCGAAGGCTCGGCCGAGATGGCCGATCTCGAAAAATGGTCGGGCCAACAGCTCGCCACACACTGAAATTCAATCTGCAAACGGGAATACCGATATGAAGACCATGTTGAAAGATGTGCTGCTCGCAGCGTTCGCTCTCGCGCTCTGCGCAGCACCAGCGGCGGCCGAGGACGTCAAGGCCGGCGATCTCGTCATCTCGCAGGCCTGGAGCCGGGCGACGCCGGGCGGCGCCAAGGTCGCCGGCGGCTATCTCACCATCGAGAACAAGGGGACAACGGCGGACAGGCTGGTCAGCGTTTCCGCCGACATCGCGGGGAAGACCGAGGTTCATGAGATGGCGATGGACAACGGTGTGATGAAGATGCGTCCGCTCGACAAGGGGCTCGTGATCGATGCCGGCAAGACGGTGAAGCTCGCGCCCGGTGGCAATCATCTGATGCTCCAGGAGCTGAAGGGTCCGTTCAAGCAGGGTGACAAGGTACCGGTGACGCTGGAGTTCGAGAAGGCCGGCAAGGTCGCCGTCTCCCTCGACGTCCAGGGCGTCGGTGCGCAGGCGCCAGGCGACGGCGGGCACATGATGAAGAAAATGCCGGATCATTCGGGAATGAAGATGTGATGAAACAGATCAAGTTTCCGATGACCTCGCGTCGATCCCTCACAGGCCTTGCGCTCGCGATGGCTGCGTTGCTGTCGGTTGCCGCCACACCGCTTGCGGCGGCGACGGACGACGACAGCTTTTTCACGCACCTGCACACCGAGAAGGCCATGGCCAATGTCACGGTGTCGCCGGGCCGCGCCGGCCCGGTCGAGATCGCCATCCAGCTCGAAACCACGGACGAGACGCCGCTTACGCGAGAGCCGTGTCGGTGACGCTCGTGGACACGCAGTCCGGCCGGAAGCTCGCGCCGGTCGAGGCTTCGCGCGACGGCGAGGACAGCTGGCGCGTGAAGGTCGCGCAATTGACGCCCGGACGCTGGATGCTGGGTCTCGGAATTTCGATCTCCGAGGCCGATCATGTCAGCGTGGAATCACCGATCCTGATCAAATGACGTTGTCGAAGGGGCCAAACATGTCGAAGAAATCCTGCCTGTTCCTGATCGCCGCGCTGGCCGCGTCGCCTGCATCGGCGCATATCACGCTTGAGACCAAGCAGGCGACGGTTGGTTCCTACTACAAGGCCGTCTTCACCGTGCCGCACGGCTGCGCGGGTTCGCCCACGGTGAAGATCAGGGTGCAGATTCCGGAGGGCGTGATCGCGGTGAAGCCGATGCCAAAGGCGGGCTGGAGCGTCGACGTCGTCGAAGGCAAGTACGCCAATGAATACGACTATCACGGCAACAAGCTTGCCTCCGGCGTCAGGGAGGTGCCCTGGTCCGGCGGCAAGCTGCCGGATCACAATTACGACGAGTTCGTCATCAGCAGCTTCCTGACCAACAGCCTGAAGCCGAACACGACGCTGTATTTCCCCGTCGTCCAGGAGTGCGAGACCGGCGTCAGCCGCTGGATCGAGATCCAGGCGGACGGGGAAGGGCATTCGCACGAGGGCAAATCGCCGGCACCGGGCGTGAAGCTCCTGCCAAAGCCCTGATGCGCCTGCTCGCCGCGCTCGCGACGCTGCTCTGCGTTGTCGGCTTCACGACCGGCGCGTCCGCACATGCGGCGCTCGTCGCGGTCGAGCCGGCGAGCGGCAGCATGCTTGCGAGCGCGCCGAAGGCGGTGGAGCTGCGCTTCAACGAGGCGGTGACGCCGGGCGCAATCCAATTGATCGACGGCGCAGGCAGGGCGCGGGACGATGCGCGCGTCAGCGCGTCGGGCGAAACGATCTCGGTCGCGATGCCGCCCGACCTGCCGCAAGGCACTGCGGTCGTCAGCTATCGCGTGATCTCGCAGGACGGCCATCCCGTCGCGGGATCGGTGATCTTCTCGATCGGCATGCCGACAGGGACGCAACCTCCCGCCAATGCCGATCGCGGGTTGAACGTGCTGATCTGGCTTGCGCGGGTTGGTCTTTATCTCGGGCTGTTCGTCGGTGTCGGAGGCGTGTTCTTTGCGCGCTGGGTTGCGTGGTCGACGACGGGCATGACCGTTCCGCGCGTAGCGCTGACCATCGGCATTCCGAGCGCCACAGCGTCCGTTGGCGCGTTGGGCCTCGATCTCCTCGGGCTGCCGCCAGCGGCTCTCGCGACGGCCGCCCCGTGGAAGGTCGCGTTCGCGACCAGCGCCGGCCCCGCGCTGCTGGTTGCGATTGTTGCGATGCTGCTGGCGTTGATGGCGCTGCGCAGAGCATGGTATGCGCGCGCTCTTGCGATCATCGCGCTCGTTGGCGTCGGCCTGTCGCTTGCCATGACCGGGCACGCTGCAACGGCCCCGCCGGAGGCGTTGACCCGGCCGGCGATCTTTCTCCACGGCCTCGGCGTCACCATCTGGATCGGTGCTCTCGCGCCGCTGGTCGCGCTGGTGTCGAAGCCGACGACTGCGACGCTCCCCGTCGTGAACCGCTTTTCCCGCATCGCTGCGCTGGCGGTCGGCGTGCTGGCCTTGACCGGCCTCGCACTCGCGATCGTTCAGCTCGAAAAGCCGGTCGCGCTGGTCGAGACCCGCTACGGACTCATCCTCTCGATCAAGCTTGCATTGGTCACGGGATTGCTGGCGCTCGCCGCGCTCAATCGGTTCAGGCTGACACCGGCCCTGGCCCGCGACGAGAATGGGACGCCCGCGCTCAAGCGCTCGATCCTGCTGGAAGGCGCGATCGCACTCGCCATCCTTGCCGTCGTCGCCGGCTGGCGCTTCACCCCGCCGCCGCGGACGATCATTCCCGAGACGCCTTTGGCGATCCACATCCACAGCGACAAGGCGATGTTCCAGGTGCTGGTCTCGCCGGGCAAGGCCGGGCTCGACGATTTCGTGCTCCAGCTCATGACCGGCGAGGCCACGCCGCTGATCGCGAAGGAGGTGACGCTGACCCTGAGCCTGCCGGAGCGCGGCATCGAGCCGATGGAGCGGGGCGCCTCGCTCGGGCCGGACGGCTACTGGCATGTGCGCAAGGTCGAGCTCCCCTTCGCCGGCCGCTGGCATGTGCGGATCGACGCGCTGGTGACCGATTTCGAGAAGGTCACGCTGGAGGACGAGCTCGATCTGGGGCTGCCTTAAAGCGCGCCGGTGCGGTTCATGCTGAACCTGAAGGCAACGGAAAAATGACAGGAATTCCGCCGCCTTAGCGGCTTTTCCTCATTCCCGGTCTTGTGTTTTCGCTCCCAATCCGCTTTCACTGCAGGCGATCACTGATTCCCAGAGTATTGCCATGCGGTTGTCGCGATTCTTTCTGCCCATCCTGAAGGAAAATCCGAAAGAGGCCGAGATCGTCTCGCATCGGCTGATGCTGCGCGCCGGCATGATCAGGCAGGAGGCGGCCGGCATCTATGCCTGGCTGCCGCTCGGCTTCCGCGTGCTGAAGAAGATCGAGCAGATCGTGCGCGAGGAGCAGGACCGCTCCGGTGCGCTGGAACTCTTGATGCCGACGCTCCAGCTCGCGGACCTCTGGCGCGAGAGCGGCCGTTACGACGCCTACGGCCCGGAAATGCTGCGCATCGCCGATCGCCACAAGCGCGAGCTGCTGTATGGGCCGACCAACGAGGAAATGATCACCGAGATCTTCCGCGCCTACGTCAAGTCCTACAAGAACCTGCCGCTCAACCTCTATCATATCCAATGGAAATTCCGCGACGAGCAGCGTCCGCGTTTCGGCGTGATGCGCGGCCGCGAGTTCCTGATGAAGGACGCCTATTCCTTCGACCTCAACGAGGCCGCAGCGCGCGTCGCCTACAACAAGATGTTCGTCGCCTATCTGCGCACCTTCGCGCGAATGGGGCTGAAGGCGATCCCGATGCGCGCCGAGACCGGCCCGATCGGCGGCGATCTCAGCCACGAATTCATCGTGCTCGCGGAGACCGGTGAATCCGGCGTTTTCATCAATCGCGACGTGCTGGACCTGCCGGTGCCGGGCGAGGACGTCGACTACGACAGCGATCTGACGCCGATCATCAAGCAATGGACCTCGGTCTATGCGGCGACGGAAGACGTGCACGACGCCGCGCGCTTCGAGCAGGAAGTGCCTGCGGACAAGCGGGTGAACACCCGCGGCATCGAGGTCGGGCAGATCTTCTATTTCGGCACGAAGTATTCCGACGCGATGAAGGCGCTGGTTGCGGGCCCCGACGGTGTCGATGTGCCGATCCATGGCGGCTCCTACGGCGTCGGCGTCTCGCGCCTGTTAGGTGCCATCATCGAGGCCTGCCATGACGATGCCGGCATCAAATGGCCGGAGGCGGTGGCCCCGTTCCGCGTGTCGATTCTCAACCTCAAGCAGGGCGATGCCGCGGTCGATGCGGCCTGCGAGAAGCTCTACGCCGAGCTCACCGCCAAGGGCGTCGACGTGCTCTACGACGACACCGACCAGCGCGCCGGCGCCAAATTCGCCGCCGCCGACCTGATCGGCATCCCCTGGCAGATCATGATCGGGCCGAAGGGCCTCGCCGAGGGCAAGGTCGAGATCAAGAAGCGCAGTGACGGCTCCCGCGAGACGATGTCGCCTGCGGACGCGATCGCCCGGCTGGTCGGCTGAATATTGTTCATCGCGCGATATCGCGGCCGCCAATCCGGCCACAATTGACCCCGAATCATGGGATTATCGAGCGATGGATGAGACCATGACCGAGACCAAGCAAACCGCGCCTTTTGCGCCATTCGAGTGGATGCTGTCGGCGCGCTATCTGCGGGCGCGCCGCAAGGAGGGATTCATCTCGGTCATCGCCGGGTTCTCCTTCCTCGGCATCATGCTCGGCGTGGCGACGCTGATCATCGTCATGGCTGTCATGAACGGCTTCCGCAAAGAGCTGCTCGACAAGATTTTGGGCCTCAACGGCCACATCCTGGTGCAGCCGCTGGAATCGCCGCTGACCGACTGGAAGGACGTCGCCGACCGCCTCAGCCAGGTCCAGGGCATCCGGCTCGCAGCGCCCGTGGTCGACGGCCAGGCGCTGGCGTCCTCGCCGTGGAACGCCTCGGGCGTCCTGGTGCGCGGCATCCGCTCCGACGACCTCAACAACCTCACCTCGATCGCCAAGAACATCAAGCAGGGCTCGCTCGAGGGCTTTGACGACGGGCAGGGGGTCGCGATCGGCCGCCGCCTCGCCGACCAGCTGTCATTGCATGCCGGTGACAGCGTGACGCTGGTGGCGCCGAAGGGCGCGGTCACCCCGATGGGCACGACGCCGCGCATAAAACCCTACAAGATCGTGGCGGTGTTCGAGATCGGCATGTCCGAATACGATCTCGGCTTCGTGTTCATGCCACTGGCCGAAGCTCAGGCCTATTTCAACCGCAGCAACGACGTCACCTCGATCGAGGTGTTCACCACCAACCCCGACAAGATCGACGCCTTCCGCAAGGCGGTGACGGAGGCCGCGGGCCGGCCGGTCTTCCTGGTCGACTGGCGGCAGCGCAACTCGACCTTCTTCAACGCGCTCCAGGTCGAGCGCAACGTGATGTTCCTGATCCTGACCATGATCGTGCTGGTCGCCGCACTCAACATCGTCTCCGGCTTGATCATGCTGGTGAAGGACAAGGGCAGCGACATCGCGATCCTGCGCACGATGGGCGCCTCGCAAGGCTCGATCATGCGCGTCTTCCTGATCACGGGCGCCTCGATCGGCGTGGTCGGCACGCTGGTCGGCTTCTTCGTCGGCCTCGTGATCTGCCTCAACATCGAGTCCATCAGGCAATTCCTGTCCTGGCTGACCAGCACCGAGCTGTTCTCGCCGGAGCTCTACTTCCTGTCGAAGCTGCCCGCCGAGATCGACGTCGGCGAGACCACGGCGGTCGTCATCATGGCGCTGACGCTGTCGTTCCTTGCGACGCTGTACCCGTCGTGGCGCGCCGCGCGCCTCGATCCCGTCGAAGCGCTGCGGTACGAGTGAGGGGCTGATGGAGAGCCAGCAGGGGGCGGAAGATGTACCGGTCATTTATCTCCACGAGATAAAGCGGCAGTACTTGCAGGGCGAGGTGCCGCTGACGATCCTCGACAACGCCAAGCTCGCACTGTGGGCCGGGCAATCGGTGGCGCTGGTCGCACCGTCGGGCTCGGGCAAATCCACGTTGCTGCACATCGCGGGGCTGCTTGAAGCGCCCGATTCCGGCGAGGTCTACGTCAACGGCGCGCCGACCTCGCAGCTGCCCGACATCGAGCGTACCCAGCTCCGCCGCACCGATATCGGCTTCGTCTACCAGTCGCACCGGCTGCTGCCGGAGTTCTCGGCGCTCGAGAACGTGATGATGCCGCAGATGATCCGTGGTCTGAAGAAATCGGAGAGCGTCAAGCGCGCCAAGGAGATCCTTGGCTATCTCGGCCTCGGCGACCGCATCACCCATCGGCCCGCGGAATTGTCGGGCGGCGAGCAACAGCGCGTCGCGATCGCGCGCGCGGTCGCCAACGCGCCGCGTGTGCTGTTCGCGGACGAGCCGACCGGCAACCTCGATCCGCACACGGCCGATCACGTCTTCCAGGCGTTGATGCAGCTGGTCAAGGCAACCAAGGTCTCCATGCTGATCGCGACCCACAATATGGAGCTCGCCGGCCGCATGGACCGGCGCGTGTCGCTGTCGAACGGCCAGGTCGTCGAGCTCGAATAATAAAAACTGCGAAAACAACCCCATGCACAGTAGCCGGCCTTGGCCGGCTACGATCGGGGTGACGCCTTCCAGCCATTTGGCATGTCGGGCCTATCGGCTGCGGCGGCGCATCGCCGCAGTGGCGGGGCGGCTACGGCCTGATCACCGTCAATTTGAACGGTCCGCCATTCGCCGCGGCGTGTTCCACCGCCTCGTTGGCGTGGTCGAGGTCGAAATCCGTCGTCGCGTATTCGTCGAGCCGTAACAATCCCGCGCGCACCAGCGCGATCAGGCGGCTCGCCGCATCCGGCGGATACATCCAGACGCCGTGGATGCTGATGCAGTTGCGCATGATCCAGGGGTAGGGCAGATCGAGGCCTGCGCCGCCCGCCATGCCGACGCCGCCCATCAGCACGACGCGGCCGTAAGCGCGCACCGTCATGATCGCCGCGCGTACGACGGTCGTGCTGACCGAGGGCGGCATGATGTCGAACACGCAGTCGATCGGCCCCGGTGCGGCGCGCTTCATGCTTTCGCAGTCGTCGCTCTCGTTGCCGGTGAGCTTCACCGGCTTCACCCGATCGCCGAAGCGGCGGACGAGGTCGGCCAAAATCCTGTCGTTGCGACCTGGCGCGACCACGCAGGCCCCGCCCATCGCGAGCGCGACCGAGACGGCCGCGCTGCCGAAATTGCCGGTGGCGCCGCTTACCAGCACGGTCTCGCCGGGTTGAAGGTTGGCGGCGAGGAAGCCGCCATAGGGCACCAGCAGCGTGCCCAGCGCGCACCATTGCGTGGCTTCCGCGGACATGATCGCGCCAAGCCGCTTCACATTCTCGGTCGGCACGCGCATCCGCTCGGCATAGGAGCCGTGGCGAAAATGCCGCTGCAGGCGCATACCGCCGGGGCCGGCGGCCGTGAGCCCTTGCAGGGCGATATCGGGCGCCACGATGTCATCGCGCGAACGCACCGTCGGGTCGCAGAACACCCAGTCGCCAACGGCGAGCTTGGTCGCGTCCGGGCCGATCGCGCGCACCCGGCCGATGCCGCCGGGACCCGGGATGATCGGCAGGTCGAGCGCGTAGTTGCGCTCGCCGCTGAAAACCTCGTTCATGTAGGACAGGACGCGCGTGGCGACGACGTCGACGATGACCTCGCCGGTGCCGAGCACCGGCTCCGGCACATTCTCGATCACCAGCGGCGATCCGAAGGATTTGAGTACGGCAGCTTTCATGATGTTCACCTCAAAGTCGGGTGAAAGGGCTTATGCGCCGCCTTGGAAGGGCCGGGAAGGCCTGGTATTATCCTAGTATCACGAAGGCCCTCCATCGGAGCGCAACATCATGGCCGACCCGCGCCGCATCGAATTCGGCGACTTCCTGCGGTCCCGCCGCGAAAAGCTGACGCCGAAGACGGTCGGTCTTCCCGCGGGCAGCCGCCGGCGCACCGCGGGCCTGCGCCGCGAGGAGGTCGCCCAGCTCGCCGGCATCGGTGTCGACTGGTACATCCGTCTCGAGCAGGGGCGCACCGTCAGCCCGTCGGTCACCACCGTCGATGCGCTCGCCCGTGCGCTGCGGCTGAGCAAGGCCGAGCATGCGCATCTCAAGGCGCTGGCACGCGACGGCGACAAGCGGGCGTTCACGCGCGAGATCGTGCCGCCGCCGATCCTGCGGCTGATCGAGAGCCTGCCGCATCCGGCCTATATCACCGGGCGGCGCTGGGACGTGCTGGCCTGGAACGAAGCCGCCGAGCAGGTTTTTGCGTTCGGCCGGTTGCCGGAGGAGGATCGCAACACGATGCTCCTGATGATGACCAACAAGCAGACGCGCAAGGCTTACGGCGCGGACTGGGCGGAGGTCGCCAAGCGCATGGTCGCAATGTTTCGCGCCACCCACGACGTCTGGGCCGGCGATCCCGCCTTTGCGGAGTTGCTGACACGGCTGCGGCAGGGCAGCCCGGAATTCGTCAAATGGTGGGAAGCCCACGAGATCCGCAGCACGGCCTCGGGCCTCAAGACGATGTCTCATCCAACTCTGGGCGTGCTCCATTTCGAGCACACGAGTTTTCAGGCCAACGACGATCCCGCGCTGAAGCTCGTGATCTATACGCCAGTCGGGGCGTAGAACGCCGTCACCAGATCGGGAAGGCCACCGGCATATGTCCGGCGGCCTCCGCGCTTATTGTGGTTTGCGGGGCGGCGCCCCGACTAGAGATCGATGCTGACGGCGATGTTGCGGCCCTGTAGTTCGGCAATCTTCATTCCATCAGCCTGCAGCTGCGCGAACTCCGCGTCCTTTGATACGGCCTCCTGCACCTTGCCGTAGACTTCCCAATTGGAGTAGCGCGTCGTAACCAGCAACTCTCCTGCCCAGGGACCGGTGTGGAAACGGGAGAGCCGAAGAAACTCGGCACCGTGTTTTTCAAAGATTTTCTTCGCCTGCCGGATGATCTGGACCGTTTCCTCGACCTTCTCGGTTTTGAAGCGAGTAAATTGAACGATCGGCATGGGCTACCTCCTTAGCTGTGTAAACTGTCCAAGAGGCAATTATCGAGCGACGTTTGAGGAGCGAACCTCCCGTTCGATCTCGATGAAGGTTCGTCTTCGGCGGCGTGATCCTGGTTCAGGCTTCGCGAGCGTAATCAACTCTGCCCTTTCTCGGGCGCTTTAAATGCGCCGCGCGTGCCTTGCCCGGCCGGGCTCCCTTGGCATTGTCATTGCTGCCGGCCAACGGTTTCACTATCGACCCGCTTGATGGCGGGTGGATTCCACACGCCGGTCAATGCCTCCGACTTTGGCGCATAAAGACGCATGGTGAGGTTGAACGGGCTTTTGGGCGCGGGCAGCCAGTTGGCTTCGCGATCGCCGCCCGGATTGTCATTCTGGACGTAGAGCGTGAGCGATCCGTCGGCCTCGCGTTTGAACGGCATCCAGCTGCTCACCGCAAAGCGATTGAGTGGATTGGCAACCTGGAAGCCTTCATCGTCATACAGGGTGATTGACCAGAATGCCTCGACCGGCGGCACCGCGTCCTTGGCAAAGCGGACGATGTATTTGTTTGCGCCGTCGAGCGGCTTGCCGTTTTCATCGCCAACACTGTTCGGGTAGATCGCGTCCTCCGGCAGATTAGCGCCGAGCCCGAGCTGCGCGACGATCGCGCGCTTCAAGTAGTAGTTACCGTAGACGCCCATCGTGTCCGTGTTCATGGACCAGTGATTTGCGACGCGCGCCAGTGTAGGGACTTTCCATGCCATCAGTTTTTGCGCCTGAGCCGGCGCATCCTCGATAGCTTTCCGTATCGTCGCATCGGCTTTGGTCATATCGAACGTCTTGCCCGGTTCGAGCCCTATCCGCGCCATGCGCGCGATGATCGGCTCATCTGTGATGTGCGGCGGGTGGACCTTGGATAGCTCCGTCGCATAGGCAAAAAACTTATCGCCTGCCATCGTGTCGACTTGCAGCTTCGGCGGCGTCTTGACGTCAACGTTGGGATCGATGGTCTGTGTCACGGCGACCGGGGGCTTACCCCACCCAGATAGCGGTGTGATCTTGTACCCCTTCTGCACCTCGTGAACCGGAGCATAGTCGGCAGGACCATCGGTCTTGGTGCGGCCGATGATCCAGACATAAGGCGTCGGCGCGTCGATACGTGCGAAGCCCGCCGGCACGTTTCCGTTCCAGCCCGGCGGCACGACCAGGAAATTCGCTGCCTTGGTGCCTGTCGTACGCCATCCCGGCGACGCGAACACATCCGTCCACATGTCGAGCATCGGCAGCAGGTAGTAGCGGCCACCGGTATCAGGAACCGAAACGACCATGGGTTCGCGGGTCAGGTCGAGCCAGGCGCTCGAATACAGCGTGTCGAAATTGGGCCGCACCACCGCCTTCATGTCTGCGGTCGGGTAGGCCTGGATATTGTCGAACGTGTTCGGAGGACCGCCTATTGCCGCAGTTTTGGGATCGGAATTGATGAGCTGCTTGCGCGTCAGGTCCATCGTCACGAGCGGATAGAAGTAAACATAGGCCTCCGCAGCGATCGCTTGTGCCTCTTCCGCAGAAATCGATTGAGCGGCGCTCGGGGTCGATGTCGACACGATGAGACTCAAACCCGACAGGATCGCAGCAAGCGACAACAGATGCTTTTGCATAAGGGTTCTCCTGAAATTCGCTGCATTGGCCGAGTGGGGCGATGCAGTGCCGCCACTGCGGGTGTTTTCCTATTTCCCTCCAACTCAGGCAAAGGAGGATGAGCCAGCTAAGCGGCGAAGCGCCGCGTTCTGGTTGATCTAGATCAAGGGAGTCCGCCGACGGGTCACGAGCGGCGTTGCTCTGACGGATCGCTGCGCTCCGCTTGGCCCTCAAAAGCTGACGCCAGGCGATCGTGAACCGACGTCCGAGACCGGCGTTTAGATGACGAGCTTCAGCGCCGGATCGTCATTGGATTGCAACCTCGTGTGCTCGAAATGGAGCAGCCCTTCATCCGATGATTCATCGTCTTGAGGTCGGACGCTGATGATGTGAGCCCATCTGCCGAGAATAGCTCGATGAATGCTCCGGCGTCTGCGCGCGGCCGATTGTGATAGGCACAGGGGTCGTCACGTGGCGCGGCCGACGGACGCGCGACGGCGCGATCGGGCGATTGTCGTCGATGAGCTTGCGGCGAACAGTCGCGGCTTGTGACCCATGACAAACGTCTGCGGCCTCGGAGTGGTGTTCGCGGCGAAGCGCGATCGAGTGATCGCAATGCACGCTGGTGGGCGGAGTTGCTGATTGTACCGAGGGACTCGTGGTGCTACGTTTGAACACGTCATTCCGCTTTCGGTTTGATGCGACGGGCGATCGGGCTTACGGACCGCCGCCCGTTCATTTGAAATTGTAATAGTTGAGCCAATAGCTCCCCGCCTCCGGCCCCCCTTTTGAGTTCGGTCGGGCGATGTTTTTCATTGGCCTCCGTTCTTCCCATTGACTCGGAGGCGGGTTCTTTTCAGTTGAATTTTGCAACAAGTCGATATTCGACATGTGCATTCTGACAAGCCAAGCGGATCGCGCCGCACCACATCACCATCCGAACGCGAGATGGGGCAGCCATTGCTTGATGGTTGCGTTGCTCTGTGCCGCTTCCTTGTTTCAGTTCGCGCCCAGGGCGTGGGGACAATGCTCGGCGCGCGACGTGCTACAGAATCAACTGAAACTCGGCAAGGTTCGTGCAGTTGATTTGCCGCAAAAACTCATCGCGTCCGTCCGCGACGTTCCGACATGGAAGACGATTGCGGTCGGCACTTTTGGCAACTCCGTTGCGTTGCGCGATGCATTGGATGCGGTCGGCTGCAACATCGGCGGGCTGGCCGCGGAAGTTCTCGCTCGACCGGCCTTTACGGTCAGTTCCAACAAGATGGACGTGGAGCTTGTGGCGGTATCCGCGGTCCAGCTCGGCTTCAAGACCGATAGCGTGCCTCTGGCCGTCATTTACGCACGGGCCCGACAACTCGGCTTTGAACTTGCGGCAGCGGAGGTCGGTCCGCAATTGCGTCTTCAGTATCTCGATCAGCCCATGGGTGAATTCCTCATCGTGGGAATGCAGCCGATCAAGACGTGGAGCGGAGAGCCCGTGGTTCTCAACGTGGCAAATGGCGGAGCCGGATTGATCCTGATCGGCCAGGACGGCCGAGATGACGCTGAAATACCGGCGACCTCCCGTTTTCTCTTCGTGCGGGCGCCTGACCTTAGCGGCGGAATCGCGGCCGCTCTGCTGCCACCATGAAGACGAACAACCAAGTTTCGAGCGGCGCTGACAGCGGAGAAAAATCCTTGCGTCAGATCAAGAGAGACTTCCTGTCCGTGGAGAACAACGAGGCTGCGGGCTCAAATGCAGCGGCATCGGGAGTTCAAGGGGGATGGAGGCAAGCCTGGTCTCAAGTCTCGTCTGGAGCGGCGTCAACAGTAGGGAGTGACATTATGCGCGGATTTGGAGCTGTATGTATCTCGCTGTTACTATCGGCAATTCCTGCGACTGCGTCAGATCAAAATCTCAAGGAGGAAATTGGAAAGATAGGTTCAGCATACGAGCGGTACTTCAGCAACAAGGATCCCGCCGGGATTACTTCGCTCTATACCAAGAACTATATGCGAGTGACTGAAGACGGCGTCGTGGACAATACCAGGTACTATGAGAACGCTTTCAAGGCGGGAGTTAGTCGCCTCGAGGTCAAGATGACCGAGGTTCAGTCATTGTCAGAAAGCATGGCTCTGGTCACCGGCGAGTCTCGCGTTACCGGCAACAGCGAGACAGGCGCTCCCATAGACTTCACCGTTGTTTGGACCGCTCTCGATGTTCGTGAGGACGGGCAATGGAAGATTCGCATGCTCACGTCGGTCCCCAAACCGCCGCCGCCCCAGCCGCAGCAGGCCGCAAAGTAACTCAAGGCATAGCCTTCTCCGCCCGCAATCGTTCTCTGCACCACCTCAAAGGGAGTCAGCGATGGCCATTTTGCGCGCAAACCTCGCATTGCTTTCAGTCGCATCAGTTCTGGCAACGACGAGTGTCCAGGCTCAGAGCATGCCGCCGGAGGGCCCCGTCTCGGTCATATTCACCGCGACGCCGATTCCTGCTCTCAAGCCGATGCCGATCGGCGGCGGTAGAGAGTTTGTTCTCATGAACCAGGCCATGGCAGCCTCAAACGAGGCGGGAAATCCTGTACTCAACAACATGGGTGGACGTTGTCAGCTCAGCCGCCTGACGGATCCTTCGGCGAAGACCGCCGAGCTTCACGGGTTCTGTACTTACGTCGACAAGGACGGCGACCAGTTGTTCGAGCAATGCGATTGGTTGCCCGCATCCCCCAACAATTGCAACATAACGGGTGGGACCGGCAAATTCGAAGGTCTCCAGGCCGCGCTCGTCGTCACCATCGACCCTCTCAAGAGCAACTTCGATGGCATCAGTCAGGTCATTGGCCACAAGAAGGGGACGTACAAGTTCGTCAAGACGAACTAGGCTCGTCCGCTGAATTCCAGCAACGGCGGACGGCCTCGATTGCTGCAGTTCGGGATGCCAAGGCAGCAACGTCTTCCAAACGGTTTGCCCCGGCGCTCACGTCCGCTACCACGCCCTAGCGACGTGGTTCCGTCGTCTGCTGAACGGGCGGCCGGTGTCCCGGTGAAGTACGAGGCACGCCGCTCGCCCGCATGTTCGGTGACCGGCGGCGTTGTGAGTTCTTTGGGTGTGAATGGGTTCACAACGACGTGGCCAGGCGAATGCTATGTTCCAGCCATTCACAATTGCCGACTGATTTTTTGAAGAGTGTCTTTTTCGGACAGCCTCTGAGGAGAGGGTCATGTTCAAGCAATTCCTCTTGGTCGCGGCGATAGCCTCCCTGACGTTAGCCACATCCTCTAAAGCGGATTGCGAATATGCTTTGGAGCGCAGCGCGTCCGCCGAGTCGCGTTCGGTTTCGTTGCATTCTGATGCAGCTCAACTTGCGGAAGCCCTGTTGGATGACATTGTGACTTGGCTCTCATCGAATTTCGACCTGCCTGCCATCAAACAGCGTCCCGTCGTTGAATTTGCGTCGAAGATGGAGCTTGCGAGGTTGCGTGCAAGGGACCGTACTTCTTCGCAAGGCTTCATGGAAAGCGATGGGCAACTAGCTCAGCGCGAGGTCGTTGCACTTTACGACAACGAGACGAGAACGATCCTGCTTCCTGATGATTGGGGCGGCACTTCGCCGACCGACCAATCGGTCCTGGTACACGAAATGGTCCATCACCTTCAGAATGTTGGAGGGCTCAAATTTGTCTGCCCACAGGCGCGAGAGAAGTTGGCCTACCTGGCTCAGGATAAATGGCTGGAGCGGTTCGGACTTAGCCTGGAGAACGAGTTCGACGTCGACATGTTCACGGTGCTGATAACTTCGGCATGCATGTATTGATTGTGACCGGTCGATCCCAGTCGCTGTCGAACGATTGCCTTTCCAAAAGGAGCGCAGAGCCAAGATCATCTCGTACGTACCAGCAAGATCTTCAGCGGATTTGATTGATGGCCAGACTCTTGGCCGTCCTCGCAATTGCATTGGCGATCCTGGCGATGGCTCCGGGGCAGCAGAATCAGTTTGTACCGCTGCCAACGGGACTAATGCCAGCGGTGCTTGTTCCCTGAGTTCTGCTGAGGTGACGGGTTCATCCATTCAGCCGATGGCGCACAGATCCGCTCGTGGCCCCACGGCGATCTGCAAGGCGGACGGGCGCCGGCATCCGCACTCTATTCAGGCGTCAGCCCCAATGCCTTCACGGCAGCCACCAAGGGAGGCGTTTCGCTGTCGTACAGCTTTCTGAACGCGATATGTCCTTGAGCGGACTCATCGATGCCGTACGCGTCGAGCAGCTTCTGTATCTTGTCGGTCTTGCCTGCCTCCACCATCAGGCCGGAAAGGCGCTCCACGATGTCCTGCGGCATGCCGATGGGACCGGCGAGAAAGACGTAACCGGTCATAGCAAAGAGCTCGGATTCGGCACCCTGCTCGAAAAATGTGGGAACGTCGGGAAGCTTTCTGCTCCGCGTCCTCGTCTGCACGGCGATTGCCCTCCCAACTCCGGATTCCAGCGCGTTGACGGCATTGGCGTAGCTCCCCATCGCCGCCTGGAGCACGCCGGCCGCGAGGTCCTGCCACATCGGCGCTTCGCCGCGGTAGTGCACGGCTTTCATCTGCAGCCCGTACTGCTTGTTGAGCTCTGCAACGACGATATGAGGGTAGGAGCCTGCGCCGAAGGTCCCGACGTTGGTCACGTTCCTGCGGGCGTATTCGACGAACTCCTTTAAATTGGTGGCATTGGTCGCCTTATAGGCGACCAATGGCAGATATCCTGCCGACATGCTGGAAATGAGCGCGAAGTCCCTGTCGGCGTCGTATGGCAAAGTCTTAAATAGCACGCGGCTTTGCACCAGAGTTGCGGTGATGGCGAGGAGTAACGTGTAACCGTCCGGTGGCGATTGCTTCACGGCTGCTGCAGCGATCGAACCGCTGGCACCCGCCTTATTCTCAACTATCACCGGCTGGCCGAGCTTCTGGGAGAGGTATTCGCCGTAGACGCGCGCGAGGGTGTCCGCAAGTCCGCCGGCGGGATAGGCGCAAACAATCTTGATCGGCCGGGAGGGCCAGGTCTGCGTCCACCCGCTATCATGATACGACAAAGCGATGGTGGCTGCGCCGGTTGCGATGAAGGCGCGGCGCGTGATCTTCAATGCCATCACGGTCTCCATCATGTTTGTATTCCGAGGACGCGCGTCGTGGCGTTACTGCCAGTCCTTCAAGCGGACGGCCCTACGTTGAATCCTGAGCCGCTGCTCGGGGCACTGCTGCGCGGTACGGCAAGCCGTTGGTCGTGCTCATGGATTGCTTCCTGAGCAAATTGTGCCGTCCCGAGGATGGTAGCAGGCCATGGGCGGGCGCTCTTGACATTCTGCTTACATTCTCTTCACCGCCGGCTTACTCTTGCGCTGCAACCGGCGCGAGAGACCGACGGGGGAAAGCCACCCAGGGAATTGCCAGCTTGCGGTATCTCTTCGACGAGTACGCATTCGACACCGACCTTCGCGAGCTTTACCGCGGGGCGCACGTGGTCTCGGTTGCGCCGCAGGTGTTCGACCTGCTCGATTACCTGATCCGCAACAGGGAACGGGTCGTAAGCAAGGACGACCTCATCAAGACCATCTGGAACGGCCGTGTCGTGTCCGATGCGGCACTGACGACGCGGCTGAACGTCGCTCGGAGTGTGATTGGCGATTCCGGCGAAAAGCAGCGTCTCATCAAAACTCTGCAACGCAAAGGCTTCCGTTTCGTTGGAACGGTGCAGGAAGTGCAGAGGCCCGCAGACGCGGCGCTCACAGCCGATTCCGGTGAACGGGGATTTCAGGGTATCGCCGGTCCAGATCGGTCCTACGCCGCGACCGTTGCGATGTCGATTCCTGCGCCGCGCCTTTCCATCGTCGTGCTGCCATTCGCGAACTTCGGAGGTGATCCCGAGCAGGACTATTTCGTTGATGGCGTGACCGACAGCCTGACCACGGACCTTTCGCGCATCAGTGGCTCATTCGTGATCGCGCGTAACACCGCTTTCACCTTCAAGGGCAAAGCCGTCGATGTAAAGCAAGTCGGACGCGAGTTGAACGTCCGCTATGTGCTCGAAGGTTCCGTGCAACGAGGCGGCAATCGGCTTCGGGTGAATGTTCAGCTGATCGATGCCGAAACCGGCAATCACCTATGGGCCGAGAGGTTCGAGAAACCCGTCGCCGACCTGTTCGACATGCAGGACGAGATCGTATCGCGGCTCGCAAGCACGCTAAATGCCCAGCTCATTCAGGTTGAAGCGCGGCGAGCGGAACGTTCAACCCATCCCGATGCAATGGACCTGTATTTCCAGGGCTGGGCTTACGAGAACAATGGGACGACCCCGCAATACATGACGCAAGCGCAGGCCTTTTTCGACCGCGCCCTGGCACTCGATCCCGACAATATCGAGGCGCTGGTCGGCTCGGCGCGGGTTGAAGCGGCGCTTGGGGCCAATCTTGTCACCGACGACTGGAAAGCGCACTTGGCGGCGGCCGAGGCAGCCTCAACCAAGGCTCTGTCCCTTGCGCCAAACCATGCTCGGGCCCGTAGCATCCTGGGTCTGGTCCAATCATTTAGCAACCCGGCCCGAGCCATCGCTGAATGCGAGCGGGCGTTGGCACTGGATCTCAATTTGGCCGACGCTCATGCCTTCATCGGTCTCGCCAAGTTTTTTCTCGGTCGCAGTAGCGAGACCGAGGCCCATATCCGCGAGGCGCTTCGCCTCTCTCCTCGCGATTCCTACGCCTACCGGTGGTTCATGTTTGTCGGTCTCGCCAAATTGTTTCTCGGCGCCGACGTGGAAGCGGTTGCCTGGCTGCGCCGGAGCATCGAGGCCAACCGAAATCATCCCCTCCCGCATTACTATCTCGCCGCTGCGCTGTCGCTGCTCGGCTCACCGGACGAGGCGCGGGCCGCCGCACAGGCCGGCCTTGTGCTCAATCCGACCTTCACTCTCCGCCGCTACCGGGCCCGCGTGACGAGCGACCATCCGGCTTATCTCGCCGGGCGCGAGCGTGTGTATGAGGGCATGCGCATGGCCGGGGTGCCGGAGGGATGAACGGCAGGAGGTTGCCGGTGCGCGCCCAACAAGGATCGGGCGCTCCTGCGCTTACGGCGACGGCATGGCCGAGGGCGGCGCGGAGACGTTCGGCAGCGGAGTTGCTGGCCAAGGGCTTGCCGGCCAGGGACCTTTCGGCTTGGCCGCGACCGACGTGCACGCCGCCGCAAGCTGAGTTCGTATCGACGCCAGGCCCGTCAGGTCGATGTCGAATTTCGCGACGTCCACCTTTTCGTCCAGCATGGGCGTGGTCCGCCGGATATGGAGGGAGCGGGACGCCATGATCGCCTTGACCATGTCAGGGTCGATGCTGCCGCTCCACATCTCGTACTTCGCGGCCCGCACCGGAAACCCTCCGGCCTCCTGGTCCTTGTCGGCGTCCGCCGTCATCATGATCGTGCTTTTGCCGACGCTCGCCTCGTCGATCTCGCCCGCGAACAGCAGCGGCACGCGATTCCTGGTTTCGCAAAACATGCGCCATTCCATCGTCCGGAACGAGGAGCCGCTCTCCTTCTTCATCACCGCGATCTTGCTGATGAACGGCCGCGTTGCCTTCTCCAGCCTCCACATCCCTTCGGCAAACGGTCGCGTGTCGATTCCGAAACGATAGAGCTCGGCTCGCGTCAGCATATGCAGATTTTCGAACTTCACGGTCCGGATGAGATCGTCGAGCCCGCGGCTGATCCCCATCGCCGCGATGAACGCAGCGCGGTCGCGGTCGGCGTTCGCGATCCGGCGTTGCCTGTATTCCACGACCGCCTGCGGAGCAGGATGCCCGTGAAAGACGAGGACCAGCCTGGAGTTATGGACCGCCAGGGCGGCGTCGGGAGCGACCTCGCGTGATGTCGCGCCGAGAAACAGGTAACCGCAGGCCGAGTTGCACATCGCATGGTAGGTCGTGAGCTCCGCCTCGACCTCGCCGCCGGCGGCCTTCGTCTTCAGGCATGCGGCGTCCACCTGTGTGCCGGCGGCGCACGCCGTCGCGATCGTCCGGCCGACCCGCGCGATCGCCTTGCGACCGCGCAGCAGCCGGCCAATGACGTAGGACTGCTCCACGTTCCCGCCGGGCGAGTGCAGGTAGATCGGACGCTGCGTGTCCTTGACGCCGGCCAGGAAGCGGCGAATGCGCTGGCTAGCGTCTCCATCGATCTCGCCCTCGATGGCGATCCAGCGGTCGCAGCCGGGCCCGCACGCGTCCAGTGCCCCCTTGGCAAGATAGATCGTCAGCCTGCGCGCAAATCCGGGATTTTCGGCAGGCGTCTCTTGGGCATGCAGCGCGCATGGAAGCAGCACGGCCGCGAGAAACAAAATACGGGCAAGCATGTAACGACTGGGCCACGCGCGGTGAAGATAGGCGCCGACGTTACATGATGATCGGCGCGCCTACAACTTTCGGTGGCACGCCGGCGCGCGTTTATTGCGCCGGGCAGCACATCGTGCTTTCTCGAAATACAGCGTTCGTCACGTCAGACGATCGATGATTTCGAAGAGCCGGTCGCAGGACGCCTCGATCCGCTTTTGCGGCGATGTGGCGATACCCAGCAACAGACCGGGGCGCGCCGAAGCCGTGGACGCATACCAGAGCGACAGCGGGGTAGGCGCCAGTCCGAACGATGCCGCTTCCCTGGCGATGGCGAGATCGGGCGCTCCATCCGGCAGCCGCAGGACCGCTGCCAATCCGGCAAGCGCAACGTTGGCGGTGCGTGTCCGAAGCTGTTTCAGCAATGCATCGCCTTGCGCGGCGTAGACCCGCTTCGTGCGCCGGAGATGCCGCAGATAATGGCCATCGCGCATGAAATCGGCGGTGGCGAGCTGCACTGCGGGCCCGGGCGCCGGCGCGAGGCACGCCGCGGCTTCGGCAAATCGCGACGCCAGAGCGGCCGGCGCGACGACAAAGCCGAGCCGCAGGGCAGGGGTCGCGGTCTTGCTGAAAGACCCGATATGGATGACGCGGCCCGCGCGATCGAGCGAGGCAAGTGCCGGCGTCGCCCGGCCCTTGAGCTGAAGCTCGCTGAGATAGTCATCCTCGATCACCCACGCCTTGCGTCGGGTGGCCCAGTCGAGCAGGCGCGAACGCCTTGCCAGCGACAATGTGGATCCGAGTGGCGCCTGCTGTCCGGGCGTCACCACAACGAGCGCGGCGTCAGGAGCATGTTTCAGGCCGTAATCGACATCGATGCCGTCGGCGTCGACCGGGATCGGCGCGGTCGACAGTCTTGCAAGCGCGAGACCGTGCCGCGTGAAGGGAAAGCCCGGATTCTCCATCCAGACCTTCGTCTTTGACTCGAGGCCGAGGACACGGAGCGCCAATCCGAGTCCGCCGCTGAAACCGCTGGTGATGATGATCTGCGACGGCGTGCATGCGATCCCGCGCGCCAGCGCGAGGTAGGCTGCGATCTCGCGTCGCAAGTCGAGCTCGCCGCGCGGATCCGGATAGATCGCCGGCGCGCTCATTTCGGCGCGAACCGCCTGCGCGCGCATGCGCGCCAGCAATTTGGCAGGAAAGGTCTCTTGCGCGGGCACGCCCATCTGGAAGATTGCCGGCCCCGCCGTGAGCTCCTGGTACATCTCCATGAACGAGCCGGGCGCCGGGGCTTTGTCCTTGCGAACGGGAAAGGACGGCCGATCCGCGACATGCGTGCCGGTCGCGCGTGACGCGACGATCAGTTGGGCAGAGGACAGCTTTTCATATGCCGCGCGCACGGTGCCCCGCGCGACGCCAAGCTGGGCTGCCAAGTCCTGCCAGGAGGGCAGGCGCGCTCCGGGTGCGAGCACGCCGTTCTCGATGGCGGCCCTGATGCCCCCATGGATCTGCTCGGCCAGCGGCGTCTTCGCAGAGCGATCCAGTTCCAGCCGCAGCGGTTTGGTCATGCCTCATGGTACACGATTTTCATGCGTTCTTGGTCCTTTTCTATGGACCAGGGCAGGGGCATTTAAGGCGGAGACAAGGGCCGGGCATCGGTCATCAAGGAGCAGGAAAATGACAGGGCGTCTCGACTACGATCGTATCGCGCCGGCGGGTGTGAAAGCGCTGGGCGGCGTGTACGGCTACATCATGCAGAGCAATCTCCCGGCGGGGTTGATCAACCTCGTCTATCTGCGCGTATCCCAGATCAACAACTGCGCCTATTGCCTCGACCTGCACATGCGCGATCTGCTCAAGAGCGGGGTGAAGATCGAAAAGCTCGCGCTGCCGCAGGCGTGGGAGGAAGCCGGCCATCTGTTCGACGCGCGCGAGCGCGCCGCACTCGGATGGGCCGAAACGGTGACCCGCGTCGCGGATACCGGCGTGCCGGATCAGGCCTATGAAGCCGCGCGCGGGGTCTTCGAGGAGCGCGAGCTCGTCGACCTCACCATCGCGATCGGTCTGATGAACACGTATAATCGCATGGCGATCAGCTTCCGTAAGACGCCGCAGGCTGCCGTCGAGAAGGCAGCCTGACGGACCGCGAACGGCATCGGCCGTAACAGATGCAAGGCAGGAGTTAGAAAATGACGAGCGTGATTTCCGGCGTGAAAATTCCCGACAGCAAGCTGGCGCGCGAGGCCGCCGAGCTGGTGCGCAGCTACGAAGACGAGATGCTGTTCAACCATTCGGTTCGAGTCTACGTGTTCGGCGCGATAAAGGGGCTGCGTCAGAAGCTGAAATTCGATTCCGAGTTGCTTTATGTCGCGGCGCTGTTTCACGACCTCGGCCTGGTCGATCACTACCACACCGAAACAAAGCGATTTGAGGTCGACGGTGCCGACGCCGCGCGGGACTTTCTCCGGGCACGCGGCATCGCCGAGCCGCAGGCCGATCTGGTCTGGGAGGCGATTGCGCTGCATACCACACCCGGCATTCCGGAATATATGAGACCGGAAATCGCCCTCACGAGGGCAGGAGTTGTGGTGGACGTCGGGGCCGTTGGATATGACGAGTACACGCCGGAGCAGCGCGATCAGGTGATCGCTGCGTTCCCGCGCGGCGATTTCAAGAACGAGTTTCTGAAGGTGCAGACCTGCTCAGCGCTGAAGAAGCCGCAGACGACATTCGGGACCGTCAATTTCGACTATATCCAGGATCACGATCCCAGCTTCCACAAGCCGAACGTGTGTACGCGCATCCGCAACACGCCCTGGCAAAGCTGAGCTGCCGCTAAGCCACCGGATCCCTGACGGCATCCGAACGGCTTCGGTCATCCGGCGCCAGCGGTGGCGCCGGCCGCGCGGGAGCGTCCTTCAGCAAGGCAGCGTCGCTCGAGGCGTCCTCGACCG
This sequence comes from Bradyrhizobium sp. S3.7.6, assembly GCF_054061875.1. NCBI lineage: Bacteria > Pseudomonadati > Pseudomonadota > Alphaproteobacteria > Hyphomicrobiales > Nitrobacteraceae > Bradyrhizobium > Bradyrhizobium sp. S3.7.6. The sequence continues at coordinate 4,717,292 of NZ_JBSSEQ010000001.1, forward strand.
GCGCGGCTCCGGCCTCGCGCGCGGCGACGATCCAGATCAGGAAGCCAAGAAGCGCGAGCGCGGCTCCGACGGGACCGGTGGAGGTCCAGCCCAGCCCCTCGCGAATGGCAAGGCCGCCCAGGAACGGGCCGAGCGCATTGGCGGTGTTGAACGCCGAATGATTGAGCGCAGCAGCGAGCGCTTGTGCGTCTCCCGCGACGTCCATGAGCCGCGTCTGCAGGACGGCGCCGAGCGAGACGCTCGCGCCGATGGCGAAGACGTCCACCGCGAGCAGCCAGGGATTGCCGGCGGCAAGCGGAAACAGCAGCAGCGCGACCGCGGCGAACAGCAGGATGACGCCCGCCGTCGGCATCAAGGCGCGGTCGGCAAAGCGCGGCACGAACAGATTGCCGAGCGTGGCGCCGATGCCGAACACGGCCAGAAAGAACGGAATGACCGCGGGGCCGACCTTGGTGACCTCGATCAGGGTCGTCGCCAGATAAGTGTAGACAGCGAACATGCCGCCGAAGCCGATGGCGCCGATCGCCAGCGTGATCCAGACGCGGCCGCTTCTGAGCGCCGCAAGCTCTCGCCGTGGATCCGATTGACCGGCCTGGTCGCGCGGCGCGAAAAGGGCGCACAGCAGGACCGTGATCAACGCCAGCACCGACACGAGGCCGAAGCTCGCGCGCCAGCCGACCGCCTGGCCGATCAGATTGGCCAAGGGCACGCCGATGATCGTGGCAGAGGTCAGGCCGAGCATCACCTGGCCGATCGCCTGCGAGCGGCGGTGCTGCGGAACGAGCGAGGCCGCGACCAGCGCGGCGATGCCGAAATAGGCGCCATGCGGCAATCCCGACAGAAATCGAGCCGCGATCATCCAGCCGAAGCCCGGCGCGAGCGCGGTGAGCGCGTTGCCGAGCGCGAACACGGCCATCAGGGCCAGCAACTGGGTGCGCCGGGCGAACCGCGCGCCAAGCACGGCGATCAGCGGCGCGCCCAGCACTACGCCGAGCGCGTAGGCACTGATCGCGTGCCCCGCGGTCGGCTCGTCGATCCCGAGGTCGGCGGCGAAGAACGGCAGCAAGCTCATCGATGCGAATTCGGTGGTTCCGATCGCAAAACCACCCATCGCGAGCGAGAACAGGACGATGGCGAGGTGAGGGGGCGCTGAGGCGCGGGGCGAGGTCGCGTGAGGCGAGGTCGTCATGTGTCCTGCATTGGTGGCGGCAACGGGAATCAGCCCAGCGAACGTCGCCACCCCTGCAAGATTTGTCGTCGTACTTAAACCCGCGCCCGCCCGCGTCAACATCGGAGGCGCGATGCAAGGCATACCGCATATCAGCGTCCCGATTTAAGTGTGGCGCCATCCGGACGCGTCGCGCACCAGCCTGTGGCTTCATCGGTGCGCTTCGGCCTTCCCGCGACTTTCGCTATCCACTCTACAGACGGGGTCGACTCGCTTGAGGGCAAAACAGTTGCATAGCTGCAGCAAAGCGTATTGGCGGTTGAGGCGGTCGGCGCGACCTTTTGCCATCGCGCCCGGCGCGAGGGCTTCCACTTCGGGGCCCGGTGCAAGTGGGAATTCGCGAATGCTGTCGAAATTCAGAAGGAATTCATAAGGAATTCAAAAGGAATTCGAAAGGTAGAGTGCGTTGATCGGGCGCCTTATTCCAGCGCGAGCCGCTGATCGCCAAGATGAGGTAATCCGAAGAAGCCCTTTTACTCTCCGCCGCCACTTGTTGTGGCGCTGCCGCTCCGAGCCATTCGGGTGATTTTGGTAGCGCCTCAACCGAATTGCGTTTAGCGTGTTGCAGACTGGTTCAACGACGAGACTCTGCTCGGCAAGAGGCTTTATTCGCCGCTGAGGGATCAATGAAGTCGGAGCCTACGAGCGACCCCCCGTCGTCGCCGAACACCGCCAACGACAGTGGTGCGAGGTTGGTTGGTGCTGCCGAACAGGACTTTAATTCCCAAGTAGGTAAGATCCTCGAATTCGAAAGACCTTTCCGCGCCGTCCTCGTGGCGGACGTCGTCAGCTATACCAGACTTATGGAAGCTGCTGAGGTCGAGACGCATAGTCGCTATCGGGCTCTTCGCGTGAGCGTCATCGATCCTGCTTTGATCGGTCGACGAGGCGAGATTGTGAAGAACACCGGCGACGGCTTCGTCGCGGTGTTCGAGAGCCCGCTCGATGCCCTTCGCTGTGCCTCCGAGTTGCAGCGTGAAGTCACCGGGCTTGAAACCTTGCAACCTCCCGAGCGCCGCATAGCCTTTCGCATCGGCGTCCATTGGGAGCCTGTCATCTTTGATCTGAACGATGTCTACGGCCATGGCGTCAATATCGCAGCACGCTTGCAATCTGTCGCTCCCGCGGGCGGCGTTGTGGTGTCGTCGGCCCTTTTGCGAGTAGTCGCCGATCTGAGCGAATTCAAGTTTGACGACCTGGGTGAGCTTCATCTCAAGAACCTGTCGCGGCCGGTTCATGCCTTTCTCCTGCTCTCGCCGGGAGTGGACCGCCGCACGGTGATCGGCGCTTCCACCAAATCCTCGAGACGAACCAAACTGCCCTCGATCGCCGTTCTTCCGTTTGCGAACAGCTCTTCGGAGGTCGACGACAGCTATTTTGCCGAAGGCTTCGTCGAAGACATCATTGTCAGCCTGAGTAATATTCAGGAGCTCCTGGTGGTGTCTCGCGGGTCGACGATGCCGTTTCGTCAGCGCGAGATCGATCCCGTCGAAATCGGCGAGAAGCTTGGCGTTCGCTATTACGTCAGCGGTCACGTTCGTCGATCGGGCAAGCGATTCCGGTTTTCGGTCGAGTTGGTCGATGTTGCGACTGGCTCCGTGGTGTGGGCCGAGAAATACGACACGGACCTTGCGGACGTTTTCGAAGTCCAGGACGAGATCGCCATTGGTGTCGTTGAGAAGATCGCCGCCTATGTGCGTCGCGCAGAGATCAAGCGGGCGCTGCGAAAGCCGCCGAAGAGCCTCAATGCGTATGACTATCTCCTGCGGGCGCTTGAGCTGCTCTACAAATTCGATTTCGCGAGCTTCTCGCGCGCCAAAGGGCTGCTCGAGAAAGCCAGCGAGGAAGACCCCGAATACGCGGCGCCGTACGCGTTCGCTGCGAAGTGGCACAATTTCAAGATCGCGGAGGGGTGGTCGTCGGATTTCGATGCGGATTCGGCCGACGTGATCCGACTGTCCAATTGTGCCATCGAAAGAGACCCGCAAAATGCTCTCGCGCTCGCGATACAGGGGCACGGCAAGAGCATGTTCTTTCGTGACTACGACAGCGGATTGGACCTGTGTGAGCGGGCTCTTGCCATATCCCCCAGCAATTCGTGGGCATGGGTGTTCGGGAGCGGGACCCCCGGGTTCATCGGCGATGCTTCAACCGGAATCGCCCGTGCGGAGCGCGCCATCCGGCTTTCACCACTTGGCCAACAGGCCTTTTTCAATTTCTGCCTGCTCGGCCAAAATCATTATCTGAACGGAACGTTTGACGATGCCATTCGCTGGTCGAAGAAGTCTTTGACCCTCAGCCCGCGTTTTGGAAACGCCGCGCGCGTCCTCGCCGCAAGCCTCGTCGCGGTTGGTCGCCTGGAGGAAGCGCGGCAGGTTTCGCAGCACCATAAGAACATCCTGCCCGGCTTCAGGGTATCGGACTATGCGCGCCGTTGTCCGTTCAAGGAGCCCCAGGGGTCTTTGTATGTCGAGCGATTAGGAGCAGCTGGGTTGCCGGATTGATGGGGCCAGGAGCCCGGTTCAAATTATTAGCCCCTCGATGGAGAGCACAATGCCTGGTGTTGCAGGAGGAGGCGGTGGTGGTGGCGGTGGTGGCGGCGGTGGCGGCGGCGGCGGAGGCGGCGGCGGCGGCGGTGGTGGCGGAAACGGCGCAGTCAGCGGCGGTTACGTTGGTGGTGGAATTCCCCCGCGTCCTTTCCCGATCTTCGAGAGTTTCGTCGGAGTCCTGCCCGGTAGCTTGAATTACGGGGCGACATTCCCGCTGTCTGCCTGGCGCCCTGACTTTTTTGCCCAGATCGCATTGCTCGAATTTGCCAAGACCGATTGGCAAACCATCACTGTCGCCGGCCCGCCAACGGATCACGATGTGATTTTCGGCGAGATCGATGAACTGCTTGGGGCGTCGATGGATCGTCGCAAGAGGTTGGCAGATGAGATCGTCGATCAGGACGTGAGGCTTGTCGGCTATTTTGCGCAGGTCCTCATGCTTTCGCCGTCTGCGCATCCAAATACGATCAAGATTCTGGAGATGGCCGATCATGTTGGGCTGATGGTCGCCGTCTACTACAAGCTCAGGTTCAATCGCGGGCGGCCGCAACAGGTGTGTCCGGCGCTTTTCCCATTGGTCGCGTCGCCCTGGCACGCCTCCTATCCGAGCGGACATTCGCTGGAGAGTCACCTGATGGCACTGGCGCTGGGAGAGATTATCCCCGGTGCCAAGAGTGCACTGAGGGCGCTGGCCGCGCGGATCGGGAAGAATCGCGAGATCGCTGGCGTCCACTACCCGAGTGACACGGCTGCCGGGAAGGCCATTGCTGAAGCCGTGTTTCCGTACCTCCAGCAATGCAGCACCTTCCATGCGGTGACCGAGGCGGCAAAACAAGAGCATTGAACAGTGCCTAATGCCGCAGCCGAGATCGCATCCTTGGATTTTGCAAGGATGCGCTCCGCACGGCCACAAGGAATTGAAGTTGGACCAATCGATCTCAACCACGAGGTATTGCAATGGGTGTGGAAGAAATTTCCGTCATCGAAAGGACACGGATTCAGTTGGCGCCAGATTTCACGATGCAACATCAGTGTCACATCAATTGGTGCTGGGCAGCCGTCGCTTCCAGCATCTCGCGCTATTACGACGAGACCAGTACTTTCACGCAGTGCCGCATCGCCGACCTTGAATTGAACCGGCATGATTGCTGTGATTTCCCTTGCGGCACGCCGGGCCTGGAATTCGATGTGACGCATTCTCTCGGATCACCGCTCAACCGAGTCCGCTGCCTCGCCGTGTTGGCCCTCGACCAACGAGCGACACGAATGGAGGTGCAGCAGGAGATCAGTGCAGGGCGACCCATTTGTGTTCGCACGGTCTGGTCGGGAGACGAAGATGAGGAGGGACCGGCGCACTTCGTCGCGATCGTCGGATATCTGGAGGATACCGACAGCCTGGTCATCGAGGATCCCCTTTTCGGCCTAACACCGGAGATCCAGTTTGATCGATTTTGCTCAAACTATCAGGACGCCAAAGGTGTCTGGACGGACACTTACTTCACCAAGGCCCCGGTCTAGAACCTCGCCACCGTGAAAGGAGAGAAAAGATGGCAATTCATCCCAGCGATCCTCCGGCGGCTGCGGTCGTAGCTGTGAAGCGAGCGGTGGCCAGCCGGGTGGGCAACCCGAAATTCCCGCGATCAAGGCTTTCCACTGCCAAGCGCGACGCGGTCTTCATTTCCCTGCCGCATCGCATTGCCTATCTGGCTTTTGGCAAGATCCGTCGCGCAGACAAACTCAGAGCGGCTGCGAAGCTAGGCAATTGGAGATTTCTTGTGATTGAAGCGAAGCGGCGCACCGCCGCTGATGATGGTGGAGGAGAGGAACAGGAGCCGATCGCTGCTGCGACAATCGTGAAGTCGGCAGCGACGACGTATGAGACGACGTATGAACTGGGTGACCTGAACGAAGGGCCGTTTGTGGCGGCGACGTCGGAGGCGATCCGTCGCGCCGAGAAGCTTCCTGAAGTTCGGGAAGGACGCTTCGAGGCTTTCCTGCTCACCGTGCCCGCGGTCCACGTGACAGCGCTCTGGCTGCAAGATTATCGAGATTGTCATGGCGATGCGGACCTGCTGCTGACGTTACCGCCCTCGGACCAGGCCTTGGAGCCGTATCGGCCGATGGCGTCGGCCGCGTTCTTGGATGTCGTGCAAGACCTCGCTCGGAAAGTAACTTCTGAATCCGCGACGAGGGGGTAAGCGGGCAATGTCGGCGCGATGGAAAAGCTCGCAAGTGCGTTAAGCTCGCAAGGGCGCCAAAGTTGGCGAGTCCCGGCATGGGAGCACGCCTAGTCCGCCTGCTTCAGCCGTCGGGGAGCCTTTGACCTCTTCTGCGGAAAGTACGGGTTCACGGCGCAGATCGCGGAGCGGCCGACGGCGAGAAATCTGCACTGGTCGAGCGAAGTGTAGCGGCAGTCGAAATAGCCGACCGGGCCGTAGATCTGCATGCAGACGGGATAGCTGGGATCGTAGGTCTGCGCGTGCGCCGGCACGCCCGAGACGAGCAGGCCGGTGGCGACGAGCGCGAAGCGGGCGCGGCGCATCTCAGCGCGGTGGGTAGTAGCCGGGTGAATAGCCCGGTGTCTGCGCGCGCGGACGATTCTGATAGGCGTAGGGATCGTCGCTCTGGCCCGTGAAATACGGATTCGCGATGCAGGTCAGCGCGCGGCCCGACGAGCTTGCCTGACACTGTGCGTAACTGTCGAACGTGCAATTGCTCAGCCCCGGCCATTCCTGGCCGGTCAGGCAGAACGCGTGATGCGTGCCGAATGCGCGTGCGGGCGTGCTTGCACTCAGCGTGAGCGCGAATGTGGCGATTGCGAGCGAAAATGTGGCGACAATGGGGAGGGCAATCTGTCTGCGCATCTCAATCTCCAATCACACAATCGTGCGTGCATCAGGTGTCCAGGCACAGATGCAACATACGTCGTGTAGTCGACATTGGAACTCATGAAAACCCTTGTTTCAAAGGGTTTCCCGCGCGCGCTGCTAAACATTCATTAACGCAGCACAGCCCTTTGGCCCCGACTGTTGCGTCGGGGTTACAGCAATTCCGTCGAGCGCTGATATGACGGCCCTACGGCCCGGGGGCCTAACGACGAAACTGGAACGGGAATCAAATGAACAAGAATCTGTTGCTTGCTGCTGTGAGCCTTGTCGCGCTGAGCGCGACTGCGCCGGCGCTGGCTGCTGACCTCGCTGCGCGGCCTTACACCAAGGCGCCCGCGATGATCGCGACCGTCTATGACTGGAGCGGCTTCTACATCGGCATCAACGGCGGCGGCGGTTCGTCGCACGCGACCTGGGATTTCGTTGGCGTGGGCCGCGAAGGTTCGCACGATGCGACGGGCGGCACGGTCGGTGGCCAGATCGGCTATCGCTGGCAGTCCGGCCAGTGGGTGTTCGGCGTGGAAGGCCAGGGCAACTGGGCCGATTTCTCGGGCGACAACAACAGCGCGCTGTTCGCCTCCCGCAACCGCACCAAGATCGATGCGTTCGGCCTGATCACCGGTCAGGTTGGCTACGCCTGGAACAACGTCCTGGTCTACGTCAAGGGCGGTGCGGCTGTGGTCAGCAACAAGTACGAGATCTCCAGCACGGCGGGCGCGCTGCTCTCCTCGTCCAGCGACAGCCGCTGGGGTGGCACGGTCGGTGCCGGCCTCGAGTACGGCTTCGCGCCGAACTGGTCGGTTGGCGTCGAGTACAACCACATCTTCCTGTCCGACAAGGACGTGACCTTCGCTGGCTTCGCCGGCTCGGAGCGCATCCGTCAGGACGTCGACATGGGTCTCGTCCGCCTGAACTACAAGTTCGGCGGCCCGATGATCGGTCGCTACTGAGACTGGTCGCTCATTTCGAGCGATCGTCGAAAAGCCCCGGCCTTGCGCCGGGGCTTTTTTGTTGCGTGAATTCAGCGAGTTAACCATCACTTTTCGAGAGAGCTTTGGTGGCTTGACTCTCGAGAACGAAATGAGAACAATGTTCTTCATACGTTCTGGTGATGGAGCAAGCCATGTTCAGGATTTTCGTGGAAGAAGCCGCCGCACTCGCCTCGATCTCGCTGTTCGTCGGGATGATCGCAATTTGGGCGCAGGTGATTCCGCAGCTCTAGGCCGCAGCTGGCCAGACCCCTTGGTCATGCCCTTGGGGAAAAGCGGGACGACGCGGCCGTTTCGTGGCTCCGGCGTGGACTCTGAAGCGGTGACGCCCCACCATTGTGAGGCGAGTCGGCTGGGTGGGCGGAAGATGTCCTCATGATCCCCCTGGAGCCGGCGACCGCTCCATCTCACTGCAAGAGGCCGTCACGCGACCATGCCGAGCGCCGGATTTGTCCACCTTCACGTTCACACGGCCTATTCGCTGCTCAAGGGCTCGATCAAGATCGCCAAGCTCGCCGAGCTTGCGAAGAAAGACCACCAGCCCGCACTGGCGCTGACTGACACCGACAACATGTTCGGCGCGCTGGAGTTCTCCGACAAGATGGCGGGCTCCGGCATCCAGCCGATCGTCGGCTGCGAGCTCGCGATCGATTTCGGCGACCAGGATCCCAACGCGCGCAACGCGCTGCTGCCGTCGCGTGTGGTGCTGCTGGCGGCCCAGGAGCGCGGCTATCGCAGCCTGATGCGGCTGAACTCGCGCGCGTTCCTCGAATCGCCTGACAGCCACGCGCCGTTCATCAAGTTCGATTGGTTCGACGGTGAGACCGAAGGCTTGATCGCACTCACGGGCGGCCCTGACGGGCCGATCTCGCTCGCGCTTGCCAGCGGGCAGGCCGAAATTGCGGCGACGCGCTGCGAGCGTCTCGCCGGCCTGTTCGGCGATCGCCTCTATGTCGAATTGCAGCGCCACAACATCGACAAGGAGCGCCGCGTCGAAAGCGGGCTGATCGACATCGCCTACGCAAAAGGCCTGCCGCTGGTTGCGACCAACGAGCCGTATTTCGCTTCGAACGACGATTACGAGGCGCACGATGCGCTGCTCTGCATTGCCGGCGGGCGGCTGATCGCCGAGACCGATCGCGTTCAGCTCACACCCGATCACCGCTTCAAGACCCGCGCCGAGATGGCGGTGCTGTTCGCCGACATTCCGGAGGCGCTGGCCTCGACGGTGGAGATCGCCGAGCGCTGCTCGTTCCGCCCGATGACGCGCAAGCCGATCCTGCCGTTCTTCACCGTCGGCGCCGCCGCAAGCTCCGACGCCGCGTCGGTCGAGGCGGCCGAGCTGAAGCGGCAGGCGGAGGAGGGGCTCGCCAACCGCCTGCGCGTGCACGGCCTGTCGCAGGGCACCACGGAAGAGGACTACAGCAAGCGCCTGGCGTTCGAGCTCGACGTCATCATGCGCATGAAGTACGCGGGCTACTTCCTGATCGTGTCGGACTTCATCAAATGGGCGAAGGGCCAGGGAATTCCGGTCGGACCGGGGCGCGGTTCGGGCGCCGGCTCTCTGGTCGCCTGGGCGCTGACCATCACCGACCTCGACCCGATCAAGTTCGGCCTGCTGTTCGAGCGCTTCCTCAATCCGGAACGCGTCTCGATGCCGGACTTCGACATCGATTTCTGCCAGGACCGCCGCGGCGAGGTGATCAGATACGTCCAGGAGCGCTACGGTCGCGACCAGGTCGCGCAGATCATCACCTTTGGTACATTGCAGGCGCGCGGCGTGCTGCGCGACGTCGGCCGGGTGCTGCAAATGCCCTATGGCCAGGTCGACAAGCTGACCAAGCTGGTGCCGCAGAATCCGGCCGCGCCGGTGACGTTGGCCGCCGCGATCGAGAGCGAGCCGAAGCTTCAGGCGTTCCGCGATGAAGACCCGGTGGTGGCGCGTGCCTTCGACATCGCGCAGCGCCTCGAAGGCCTGACCCGCCACGCCTCGACGCACGCGGCCGGCATCGTGATCGGCGATCGCCCCTTGAGCGAACTCGTGCCGATGTACCGCGATCCCAAGTCGGACATGCCGGTAACCCAGTTCAACATGAAATGGGTCGAGCCGGCCGGGCTCGTGAAGTTCGACTTCCTCGGCCTGAAGACGCTGACCGTGCTCGACGTCGCGGTGAAGCTCCTGAAGCCGCGCAACATCGACATCGATCTCGCGACGCTGCCGATCGACGATGCCGAAAGCTACCAGATGCTGGCGCGGGGCGAGGTGGTCGGCGTGTTCCAGGTTGAAAGCCAGGGCATGCGGCGCGCGCTGGTCGACATGCGCCCCGACCGTTTCGAGGATATCATCGCGCTGGTCGCGCTCTATCGCCCGGGCCCGATGGCGAACATCCCGACCTATTGCTCGCGCAAGCACGGCGACGAGGAGCCGGAATATCTGCATCCGGTGCTGGAGCCGATCCTGAAGGAGACCTTCGGCGTCATCATCTACCAGGAACAGGTGATGCAGATCGCGCAGGTGATGTCGGGCTATTCGCTCGGTGACGCCGACCTGCTGCGCCGCGCCATGGGCAAGAAGATCCGCGCCGAGATGGACAAGCAGCGCGACATCTTCGTCGCCGGTGCGGTCAAGAACGGCGTGCCGAAGGGGCAGGCCGAGACCATCTTCGAGCTGCTCGCAAAGTTCGCCGACTACGGCTTCAACAAGAGCCACGCGGCGGCCTACGCGCTGGTGTCCTACCACACCGCCTATATGAAGGCGCATTACCCGGTGGAGTTCATCGCAGCGTCGATGACGCTCGATCTCAACAACACCGACAAGCTCTCCGAATTCCGTTCCGAGGCGCAGCGCCTCGGCATCAAGGTCGAGCCGCCGAACATCAACCGCTCAGGCCCGACCTTCGAGGTCGGTGACAAGACGATCTACTACGCGCTTGCCGCGCTCAAGGGCGTCGGCATCCAGGCGATCGAGCAGATCATCGAGGAGCGGACCAGGCGCGGGCTGTTCACCTCGCTCGCCGACTTCGCCGCGCGGGTCAATCCGCGCGCGATCAACAAGCGCATCATTGAAAGCCTCGCTGCCGCCGGCGCCTTCGACACGCTGGAGCCGAACAGGGCGCGGGTCTTTGCCGGCGCGGACTCGATCCTGGCCGCCTGCCAGCGTGCGCATCAGGCCGAGACCATCGGCCAGAACGACATGTTCGGCATGTCGGCGGACGCACCGACCATCATGCTGCCGCAGATCGAGCCCTGGCTGCCGGCCGAGCGGTTGCGCCGCGAATATGACGCGATCGGATTCTTCCTGTCGGGCCATCCGCTCGACGATTACGCGATGGTCCTGAAGCGCCTGCGGGTGCAGAGCTGGGCCGAGTTCTCGCGTGCGGTGAAGACCGGCGCCACCGCCGGCAAGGTCGCGGCCACCGTGGTGTCGCGCATGGAGCGGCGCACCAAGACTGGCAACAAGATGGGCATCATGGGGCTGTCTGATCCCACGGGCCATTTCGAGGCGGTGCTGTTCTCCGAAGGCCTCGCGCAATACCGCGATGTGCTCGAGCCGGGCGCCGCCGTGCTGCTCCAGTTGGGCGCGGAATTGCAGGGCGAGGACGTCCGCGCCCGCGTGCTGCATGCCGAGCCGCTCGATGACGCGGCCGCCAAGACGCAGAAGGGCCTGCGCATCTTCGTGCGCGACACCAAGCCGCTGGAGTCGATCGCCAAGCGACTGGCCGGACCCGACATGGCGGCCTCGAACGGCGCCGCGCCAAAAGTCGGCAGTCCCGGCATCGCGCCGCGCTCGAACGGCGACGGCGAGGTCTCCCTGGTGATGATGCTCGACCTCGAGACCGAGGTCGAGATGAAGCTGCCGGGCCGCTTCAAGGTCTCGCCGCAGATCGCCGGCGCGATCAAGGCGGTCGCGGGCGTGGTGGACGTGCAGCAGCTGTAAAGCGCGATGAGATCTGGAAGAATCGTCTTCGCGCTTGGGATCGGCGTTGGCGTATGATCTCACCACAAACGCGTACCGCGTTTGTGGTGAGTGAGAATTGCTGCCCTTTTCCGGATCATGCTTTAGCAGCCGATCTCGAATATATGCAGATGGACGCAGCTCTGTGCGGTCGTTGCGCGTGAGGCGAGCGATCGCTTCGGCTTTGCAGCACGGTTCGCGTTGCAGCAATCATCAGTTGCATCATTTATCATTGGTGATTTCTTCACATCGATGCACCTATCATCGCGGCGCTTCCATTCGCCCACTGTACCTGGGGAAACGTCACATGTGCGACAAGTGCTCTGAATCTCTGCATCATGAATCTCTGCATCGAGACATCGCGCCGTCGCGGCGATCCGCGATGCTGTTTGGCGCCGCTGCATTCGGCATGGCCTTCGCCGGCGGAGCTTTCCCGAGCGGCGCCTTGGCAAAGGAGGCCAAGCAGCCACCCAAGCCGCAGAACGTGTTGTCGCCCGACGCATCGCTGAAGCGGTTGATGGAGGGCAATGCGCGCTATGTCGACGGTGTGGCGCGGCGCCACGATTTCAAGCACGAGCGCGAGGCGCTGGCCGGTGGACAGAATCCGTTCGCGGCGGTTCTGAGCTGCGCCGATTCACGCATCGCGCCGGAATATGCCTTCGACAGCGGCCGCGGCGATCTCTTCGTCTGCCGCGTCGCCGGAAATTTTGCCGGCACCGAAACCATTGCCAGCATGGAATATGCGGTGGCCGTGCTCAACGCACCGCTGATCCTGGTGCTTGGCCATGATGCCTGCGGCGCGGTCGATGCGACGCTGAAGGCAATCAAGGACAACACGTCGCCGCCGGGACACATTCCCTCGCTGGTCGATGCGATCGCGCCCGCCGCAAAGGCTGCGATGCAGCAGGGCGGGGACGTGCTCAACAAGGCGATCCGGCAGAACGTGATCGACAACGTCGCGAAGCTGAAGTCGGCCGCGCCGATCCTCAATGCGGCCGTGGAGCAGGGCAAGCTGAAGGTCGTCGGTGGCATCTACCGGCTCACCACGGGAACAGTCGATCTGATCGCGCAGGGCTGAGCGAGGTTCGCGCCACAGCGCGGTCGCGAGGCTTACGCGGGCCTGACGCAGGGACTTGATGGGGCGGGGCGCCATGCCGCCGCCTCAATCCGCGCTTTTCGTTCAAGAGCCATTCAGCCGGCCGCGCGTCTCATGTACGGTGGCAGCTCAACAACGATAGCGGGCAAGCAAGCCATGCGTGGGACCTACAAGGCCTTCATCTGTTTTCTCTTGCCGATCCTGGCGTTCGCTGCGGCCGCGCCTGATCCGGCGCGCGCGCAGCAGCAGGAAAAGCGCATCGCGCTCGTGGTCGGCAACGGCGCCTACGCCAAGTCGCCGCTGGCGACGACCGCGAACGATGCCGGCCTGATCGCGCAGACGCTGCAAGCGGCGGGCTTCGACGTGGTCGGCGCGCGCGATCTCGACGGCGACACGCTGCGCAAGAGTCTTCGCGATTTCATCCAGAAGGCGCAGGCCTCGGGTCCCGGCACCGTCGCGATGATCTATCTTGCCGGCTATGGCGTCCAGCTTGCGGGCGAGAACTATTTCATCCCGGTCGATTCCAACATCGTCCGCGACACCGACATTCCGACCGAAGGCCTGCGGATCAGCGACTACGCCCGCCAGCTCGCCTCCATTCCGCTCAAGGCCAACATCGTCGTGCTCGACGCGGCGCGCGCACAGCCCTTCATCGAGGGCGGCCAGCAGATCGCGAGCGGACTGGCGCTGGTCGAGCCGGATCCGAACATGCTGATCGCCTTCAACGCCGCGCCCGGCACGGTCGCGCCGGAAGAGCCCGGCCCGTACGGCATTTATGCGCAATCGCTGGCGGAGATGATCCGTACCGGCGGTCTGCCGCTGGCCGAGGTGTTCGACCGCGTCCGTCTGCGCGTCAACGAGGCCAGCAAGGGCGCGCAGGTGCCGTGGAACGAGGCGAAGATATCGGCACCCTTCTCGTTCTTCGAGCGCGGGCCCGATGCGCCGCCGCCGGAGGCCGCGCCCGACCAGGTTGCCGCGATCCGCAACAAGCCGATCCGCGATCTCGGCGTGCAGGACGCCTATGCGGCCGCGCTCGAGCGCGACACGTTGCCGGCCTATGAAGAATTTCTCGCGGCCTATCCCGGTGATCCGATGTCGAAGCGCGTGATGGCGATCGTCGCGGCGCGCCGCGAGGCGATCACCTGGCGGCGGACCTATCGCGCCGATACGCCGGACGCCTACTGGTCGTATCTGCGTCGTTATTCGCGCGGTCCGCATGCCGGCGATGCACGGCGCAGGCTTGCAATCCTGACCGCGCCGCTCGAGCCGCCGCCGACTTTCGCGATGATGGACTATGACGTGCCGCCGCCGCCGCCCGAGGAGATCGTCTATGTCGACCGTCCCGTGCTGCTGTTCGGCGACCCCGTGTTCGGCTTCGCGCCGCCACCGCCGCCGCCGGTCTATTATCTGCCGCCGCCGCCGCCGGATTTCATCGTGCTCGAGCCGCCGCTGCCCGTGGTCGGCCTGTTCGTGCTGCCGCAGCCGCTATTCGTGCCGATCCCGGTGTTCGTCAGGCCGCCGATCTATGTCGCGCCGCCGCCGAACAACATTGTCTTCAACAACATCCATAACACCACGGTCATCAACACCGTGATCAACCGGCCGCCCGCCCCGCCCGCAGGAGCGGGAGGAGGGACCGGGCCCGGCAATCTGAGGCCAGCGATTGCCGACCGCGCCAACCCGGTAGCGCCAATGTTGCCGCAAGCCGCTACGCAGCGCGCCGCGCTGATCCAGCAGGGCAAGGCGCCGATGCCGCCGAGCGCGACGGTCCAGCCGACGGCGAGGCCGGGGATGCCTCCCGGGACGCCGGCCAATGTCGCGCCGACCGGCACGCCCCCTGCCGCACCGCCGACCAGGCTGCCGCAGGCCAATACGCTGCCGGTTCCGGGCGCCCAAGGCGGGCCGCCGGCTGGGGCAGGGACGCCGCAGGGCGGCAGGCCCTTGGCGCCGACGGCAAATGCACCCGGCGGGCTCCCGCCGACGCATCCGGGGGCGCCGACCACGGCTGCGCCCGGCACAACGCTGCCGCCCCATCCTGGTGCGCCAACGGCCGGCACTCCGACGACCGTTGCGCCCACCGCGAATCCGGCTGCGCCCGGCCAACCGCCGAAGCCGCCGGTTGCTCAGACCCCGCCTGCCGGCGCGCCCGTTGGCGGCAAGTCTGCAACCCGTGAGCCGGCTGGCGCGCCGCCACCTACTGCGGGCACGCCGCCCGGCACGCCCTCGGGCGCCGCGGGCAAGCCGGTCACGCCGCCGCCCTCGGCCGCGCGCGAGCCGGTCAAACCGCAGAACTTGCCCGCGACCCCTCCAGCGCAGGCCGCCCGGCCGTCGCCGTCAACTCCAGCATCGCGGCCGCAGGCCGTGGCGAGGCCGACGCCGCCACCGCCCGCCGCTCGCCCGGCACCGCCGCCGCATGTCGCATCGCCTCCGCCGGCCCGAGCGGCTCCGCCTGTGGCCGTTGCACGGCCGGCGCCTCCGCCAATGGCCCGGCCGGCACCACCGCCGCCGCCGCGGATGGCCGTCGCGCCCCCGCCGCGTCCAGCGGCACCTCCGCCGCACCCAGCGGCGCCGGCGGCGAAAAAGTGCCCGCCGAACCAGCCCAAGTGCTAGGTCTTTGCGGGCTGGCGTGGTCTTTACGGAAGAGAGCCTTCGGGAGGCGAAAACAGCCCCCGAAAGGCCCTTATTTCCTTGCTTCTGGCCGAAATGGCGCTATATAGCGCCCCATCTCACACGGAAACATGGCTCACAAGGCCGTCCGGTGGCAACCGGGGCGAGAACGCTCCGTTTTGCTCACACGTTTCCGGAGGAACCAACCGGAGAATTGAAACTATGGCGCTTCCCGATTTCACCATGCGTCAGCTCCTCGAAGCTGGCGTGCACTTTGGTCACCAGTCTCACCGCTGGAATCCGAAAATGGCACCGTTCATTTTCGGCGCCCGCAACAACATCCACATCGTCGACCTCGCGCAGACCGTGCCGTTGCTGCACACCGCCTTGCAGGCGGTCAGCGACACCGTCGCCAAGGGCGGCCGCATCCTGTTCGTCGGCACCAAGCGCCAGGCGCAGGACGGCGTCGCGGACGCTGCCAAGCGCTGCGCGCAGTATTTCGTCAATTCGCGCTGGCTCGGCGGCACGCTGACCAACTGGAAGACGATCTCGGCCTCGATCAAGCGCCTGCGTCATCTCGATGACGTGCTGTCCGGCGGCGACGCCAGCTCCTACACCAAGAAGGAGCGCCTGACGCTTCAGCGCGAGCGCGACAAGCTCGATCGCTCGCTCGGCGGCATCAAGGACATGGGCGGTCTGCCCGACCTGATCTTCGTGATCGACACCAACAAGGAAGACATCGCGATCCAGGAAGCCCAGCGGCTCAACATCCCGGTCGCCGCGATCGTCGACACCAATTCGGATCCCAAGGGCATCACCTATGTGGTCCCGGGCAATGACGATGCCGGCCGCGCGATCGCGCTGTATTGCGACCTGATCGCACGTGCGGCGATCGACGGCATCTCGCGCGCCCAGGGCGATTCGGGCATCGACATCGGTGCCTCGGCTCGTCCGGTCGCCGAAGAGCTGCCGGCCGCTTCCTCGAGCGGCTTCCAGGGCCTTGCCGGTCCGCGCGGCACCGCCGACGACCTCAAGAAGCTCCCGGGCGTGTCGGGCGCGATCGAGAAGAAGTTCAACGACCTCGGCATCTTCCACTTCTGGCAGCTCGCCGAGCTCGATCACGACACCGCGCACAAGATCGGCGAAGAAGTCGGTCTGCCGAGCCGTGCGGATGCCTGGGTGGCCAAGGCCAAGGCGCTGACCGCGGAAGCGGAATAGTCAAAAAGAGCGATGGGTTGGCCGGATATAAGTCCGGCCACCATTTCAGTTGACGCGAATTCCTGAGATGGACCGCGGCGGGGCTGTTTGATGCCACGCCGCGGCAAACCGGCAGGCAAGAAGGATTTTCAACGATGGCAACGATCACAGCTGCGATGGTCAAGGATCTGCGCGAGTCCACCGGCGCAGGCATGATGGACTGCAAGGCCGCGCTCACCGAAAACGACGGCAACATGGAAGCGGCGCAGGACTGGCTGCGCAAGAAGGGCCTGTCGAAGGCCGCCAAGAAGTCCGGCCGCGTCGCCGCGGAAGGCCTGATCGGCGCGCTCACCAAGGGCACCAAGGGCGTCGTGGTCGAGGTCAACTCCGAGACCGACTTCGTCGCGCGCAACGGTCAGTTCCAGGGCCTCGTCAAGATGGTCGCGCAGGTCGCATTCGACGTCGGCGCCGATGTCGAGAAGATCAAGGCCGCCAAGGTCGGTGACGTCACGATCGAAGCCGCGATCAACGACGCGATCGCCACCATCGGCGAGAACATGACGCTGCGTCGCGCAGCTTCGCTCGAAGTGACGCAGGGCGTCGTGTCGAGCTACGTCCACGGCGCCGTCGTCGAAGGCGCCGGCAAGATGGGCGTGATCGTCGCGCTCGAATCGCCCGGCAAGGCCGACGAGCTCGCGGCCCTCGGTCGCCAGATCGCGATGCATGTCGCGGCCACCAACCCGCTCGCGCTCGAGCCGTCCGGCCTCGATCCGGCGGTCGTGAAGCGTGAGAAGGACGTGCTCGCCGACAAATATCGCCAGCAGGGCAAGCCCGAGAACGTGATCGAGAAGATCGTCGAGTCCGGCCTCAAGACCTATTACAAGGAAGTCTGCCTGCTCGAGCAGGCCTTCATCCACGACACCGGCAAGTCGGTGGCGCAGGCGGTGAAGGAAGCCGAAGGCAAGGTCGGCGGCGCGGTGAAGATCGCGGGCTTTGTGCGCTATGCTCTCGGTGAGGGAATCGAGAAGCAGGAAAGCGACTTCGCGGCCGAGGTCGCAGCGGCCAGCGGCAAGAAGTAAGCGCCGGTACGTTCCTTCCGGCTTGCCGCCGGAAGCGGCGCCCGGGCGGGGAAAGTGCTCATGACTGATCCGGTCTATCGTCGCGTCGTGATCAAGCTGTCCGGCGAGTATCTCGCGGGGCAGCAGGGTTTTGGCATCGATCAGCCGACCCTCGACCGGGTTGCGGACGATCTGATCGCCGCCCGCCAGCTCGGCACCGAGGTTGCGGTGGTGATCGGCGGCGGCAACATCGTGCGCGGCGTCGAAGTGTCCTCGCAAGGGGTGTCGCGCACCACCGGCGACACCATGGGCATGCTCGCCACCATGATGAACTGCCTCGCGCTGGAGGCGACGATCGAGCGCAAGGGCACACCGGCACGTACGCTGTCGGCCTTCGTCATGCCCGAGATCTCCGAGCTGTTCACCCGCACCGCGGCGCACAAATACCTCGCCGAGGGCCGGATCGTGCTGCTCGGGGGCGGAACCGGCAATCCGTTCTTCACCACCGATACGACCGCGGTGCTGCGGGCCGCCGAGATCGGAGCCGAGGCTGTGCTGAAGGCAACCAATGTCGACGGCGTCTACTCGGCCGACCCCAAAAAGGATCCGACCGCCACGCGATTCGACCGGCTGACGCATTCGCAGGCGATCGAGGGCGGCTACAAGGTGATGGATGCGACCGCCTTCGCGCTTGCCCGCGAGACGTTGCTGCCTATCATCGTATTCTCGATCGCGGAGCCGGGTTCGATCGGCGCTGTGCTGCGTGGCGGCGGCCACGGAACCGTCGTCGCCGGCTGACGCCTCGTCGGTCGCGCCTGAGGGGCGCGGAGTGGGTCGCCGGGATTTTGAAGGAGAAACGTGATGGCCACGGGTAATTTCGACCTCAACGAAGTGAAGCGTCGCATGCAGGGCGCCGTCCAGGCCCTCAAGCACGAGCTTGGCGGCCTGCGCACGGGGCGCGCGTCGGCCTCGATGCTCGACCCGGTGCAGGTCGAGGCTTACGGCAGCCACATGCCGCTCAACCAGCTTGCCACCGTCAGCGTGCCGGAGCCGCGGCTGATCTCGGTGCAGGTCTGGGACAAGTCGATGGTCAAGCCGGTCGAGAAGGCGATAGTCGATTCCAATCTCGGCCTGTCGCCCGCGACCGAAGGCCAGGTGCTGCGCCTTCGCATCCCCGAGCTCAACGAGGAGCGTCGCAAGGAGCTCGTCAAGGTCGCGCACAAATACGCGGAAGCGGCCAAGGTCGCCGCGCGTCACGTCCGCCGCGACGGCCTCGACGTCCTCAAGAAGCTCGAGAAGAATCACGAGATGTCGGAAGACGATCAGAAGCGTCACGCCGACGAGGTGCAGAAGGCGACCGACGGCACCATCTCCGAGATCGACCAGTTGCTGGCTGCCAAGGAAAAAGAAATCCTCACCGTCTAAAGCGCGATCATCGCGCTTTAGGTTATTGTTCGCGCATGATCTTTCGGAAAACCGCTTCGCACTTGTCCGGATCATGCTTTAGGGCCGCCTTCATGTCCAACGCCGCCGCGCCAGCAACCGAAGGACCAGACCGGTCCGACGCGCCTGCGCATGTCGCCATCATCATGGATGGCAACGGGCGTTGGGCCGCCGCGCGCGGCCTGCCGCGGGCCGAAGGGCATCGCCGCGGTGTCGAGGCGCTGCGCCGGGTGGTGCGTGCCTCGCACGAGCTCGGCATCCGCTATCTCACCATCTTCTCCTTCTCTTCGGAGAACTGGTCGCGCCCGGCGAGCGAGATCGGCGATCTGTTTGGTCTCCTGCGTCGCTTCATCCGCAACGATCTCGCGAGCCTGCACCGCGACGGCGTCAAGGTCCGCATCATCGGCGAGCGCGACGGACTCGACAGCGACATTTGTGCACTCCTCAACGAGGCCGAGGAGCTGACGCGCGACAACACGCGCCTGACGCTGGTCGTCGCCTTCAATTACGGTTCGCGGCAGGAAATCGCGAAAGCCGCGCAGAAGCTCGCGCGAGAAGTCGCAGACGGCAAGCGCGCCCCTGAAACGATCGACGCCGAGACGATCGGGGCTCATCTCGATGCGCCCGACATCCCCGATCCCGATCTCATCATCCGCACCAGCGGCGAGCAGCGGCTGTCCAACTTCCTGATGTGGCAGGCCGCCTACAGCGAGCTGGTCTTCGTGCCGATCCACTGGCCCGATTTCGACAAGGCGGCGCTGGAAGGCGCGATCGCCGAATTCGCCAGACGCGAGCGCCGTTTCGGCGGTCTGGTCGCGAAAAACGCCTCGTGAGCGAACCCGACGCCGCATCAGCGGGCGAGAAGCCTGCCCCGAGCAATCTCGTGATGCGAGTCCTCGCAGCGCTGGTGCTGGCGCCGCTCGCTATTGCACTCGCTTATGCCGGCGGCTGGCTGTGGGCGCTTCTCGTCACCCTGGTGTCGATCGGGCTGTTCGCGGAATGGCTGATGGTGGTGGGCGCGGGGTCTGCTGCACTGACCGGGGCAGGGACGATCGTCATTGCCATGATGGGGGCCTGCGTCGCCTTCGGCGCGCTCAAGACCGCGATCATCACCGGCCTCATCGGCGGCGCAATCGTGACGCTGATCGCGCGGGCCAAGTTCATCTGGGCGGCCACCGGCTTCGCCTACGCATCGGCGGCGCTGCTGGCCTCGATCCTGGTGCGGCAGGATCTCGTCAACGGGTTCGCCGCGCTGATGTTCGTGCTGCTCGTGGTGTGGGCGACCGATATCGGCGGCTATTTCGCCGGACGCAGCATTGGCGGACCGAAACTATGGCCGCGCGTGAGCCCGAAGAAGACCTGGTCCGGGGCGCTCGGCGGCTTTGCGGCGAGCCTTTTGGTTGCGGCCGGCTTTGCGGCGTGCGGGATCGGAAAGGCGGTTCCACTGCTGCTCGTCAGCGCCATCCTGTCGGTGGTATCGCAGGCGGGCGATCTGTTCGAATCCGCGGTGAAGCGGCGCTTCGGCGTCAAGGATTCCAGTCACTTGATTCCCGGCCATGGCGGGCTACTGGACCGTCTGGACGGTTTTGTTGCCGCCATCCTGATGGCATGGATTATCGGCTTTCTCCGCCATGGTGTGCATAGCGCCGGAAGCGGTCTTATGGTTTGGTGAGGATATGAGCGCGGTCCCATTGCGTAACAACAAGGCTGCGGCGTCGACCGTCCGCAGTGTCACGGTTCTCGGCGCCACCGGCTCGATCGGCGACAGCACGATGGATCTGCTGCGCGCCTCTCCCGAGCGCTATCGCGTCGAAGCCTTGACGGCGAACGGCAATGTCGAAGCGCTGGCCAAGCTCGCCAAGGAGTTTTCCGCGCGCTACGTCGCGATCGCCGACACGTCCAAGTTCGCCGAGCTCAAGGCTGCGCTCGCGGGAACGAGCACGGAATGCGGCGCGGGCGAAAGCGCTGTGATCGAAGCCGGCGCGCGTCCGGCCGATTGGGTGATGGCCGCCGTAAGCGGCGCCGCCGGACTGAAGCCGGCCCTGGCCGCGGTCGATCGCGGCGCGCATGTCGCGCTCGCCAACAAGGAATGTCTCGTCTGCGCCGGCGACTTCTTCATGCAGCGCGCGGCGAAAGCGGGCGCCTGCATCCTGCCGGCCGATTCCGAGCACAATGCGCTGTTCCAGGCGCTCGGCTCAGGCAACCGCGACGAACTCGTCCGCGTCATCATCACCGCCTCGGGTGGGCCGTTCCGGACCTGGAAGCCCGCCGACATCGAGCAGGCGACCCTCGAGCAGGCCCTGAAGCATCCGAACTGGAGCATGGGCCAGAAGATCACGATCGATTCCGCCTCGATGATGAACAAGGGCCTCGAGGTGATCGAGGCGTCCTATCTGTTCGCGCTCTCGCCCGACGAGATCGACGTCCTCGTGCATCCGCAGTCGATCATCCACGGCATGGTCGAGTTCTCCGACCGTTCGGTGGTGGCCCAGCTCGGTTCTCCCGACATGCGCACGCCGATCGCGCACTGCCTCGGCTGGCCCGATCGCATCAAGGGGCCGGCGGCCAAGCTCGATCTGGCCAAGATCGGCCAGCTGACCTTCGAGGCGCCGGACTTCGAGCGCTTCCCTGGGCTTCGGCTGGCCTTCGATTCGCTCCGGACCGGGAAAGGGGGCGACCACCGTCTACAACGCCGCCAACGAGGTTGCGGTCGCCGCGTTCATCGCCGGCAAGATCCGGTTCGGCGCGATCGCGCGGCTGGTCGAGGCGACGTTGGACGACTGGATTCGCGGCGGGAACCAGGCTCCCCTGACGTCCGCTGACGATGCAATCTCTGTTGACCATGTTGCGCGAAATAGAGCTGCCGCCCTATTGCCTCAAATTGCCTTAAAGGCATCCTAGATGGCACGGGGCCAGGGCCTTGCGGCGCTGGATGAGGGAATTCGATGATCGACTTTTTCGTCCATAGTTTCAATACGTTGAGCCATGGGCTCCTCGGCTACGCGGTTCCCTTCCTGTTCGTCCTGACGATCGTCGTGTTCTTCCATGAGCTCGGCCATTTCCTGGTCGCGCGCTGGGCAGGCGTTCGGGTGCTGACCTTCTCGCTCGGTTTCGGACCGGAGCTCGTCGGCTTCAACGACCGCCATGGCACCCGCTGGAAGATCTCGGCGATCCCGCTCGGCGGCTACGTCAAGTTTTTCGGCGACGAGAGCGAGGCTTCGACCCCGTCGGCCGAGACACTTGCGGCCATGACGGCCGAGGAGCGCGCCGGTAGCTTCCATCACAAGAAGGTCGGCCCGCGCGCCGCCATCGTCGCGGCCGGACCGATCGCCAATTTCATCCTGGGCGCGCTGATCTTCGCCGCCATGGCGCTCTATTACGGAAAGCCGAGCACGATCGCCCGCGTCGACGGCGTGGTCGCCGACGGCGCTGCGGCCACGGCCGGTTTCAAGATCGGCGACGTCGTCGTGCAGATCGACGGCAAGCCGATCGAGAGCTTTGCCGACATGCAGCGAATCGTTGCGATGAATGCCGGTTCGGCACTTGCCTTCCAGGTCAAGCGGGACGGCGCCATCGTCTCCCTGACCGCGACGCCGGCGCTGCTCGAGCGCAAGGATCCCTTTGGCAACAGCCACCGCCTCGGCGTGCTCGGCGTCGAGCACAAGTCCCAGGCCGGCGAGGCCTCGACCACGCCGGTCGGCGTCGGCGAAGCGCTCAAGATCGGTGTCGAGCAGGTCTGGTTCATCATCACCAGCACCTTCAAGTTCCTTGGCTCGCTGTTTGTCGGACAAGGCAATCCCAACGAGGTCAGCGGCGTGCTCGGCATCGCCAAGATGTCGGGGCAGGCGGCCAGCGCCGGGTTCCAGTTCGTGATCAATCTGTGCGCGGTGCTGTCGGTGTCGATCGGGCTGTTGAACCTGTTCCCGATCCCGCTGCTCGATGGCGGTCACCTGATGTTCTACGCGGCGGAGGTGGTCCGGGGCCGACCCCTGTCCGAGCGGACTCAGGAGATGGGGTTCCGAATCGGGCTCGGTTTGGTGCTGATGCTGATGGTGTTTGCCACCTATAACGACATCTTGCGGATGGCAGCTTCCTGATACGGGCTTTTTTGTGGCGTTGCTCATGAGCAACGTCTTGGAATGAAATTGAAATTACGGTGTCAGCGGCCGTTTGCGACATCGGGGAAATTGGCTACAAGCGGCTTCGAACTTGGGGAATCTCCCGGACCGGCGTTGGGGTTGGGTCTGGTACTGATAAGGGCGCGTTGCGCAATGAAGTTTGGACTGCGACTCCGGGGGGGCTTGCTCGCATCCCTGATCTTGTTCGGCGCGCCGGTGCTTGCCCCGGTTGGGGCTGGTTTTGTGTCTTCGTCTGCGCTTGCTCAGACCGTCCAGTCGATTTCCGTCGAAGGAAATCGCCGTGTCGAGGTGGAGACGATCCGCTCCTATTTCAAGCCGGGCCCGGGTGGCCGCCTGGATCAGGGCGCCATCGATGACGGCCTGAAGGCCCTGATCGAGACCGGCCTGTTCCAGGACGTGCGAATCAATCGCGGTTCCGGTGGCCAGATCATCGTCTCCGTGGTGGAAAACCCGGTGATCGGCCGCATCGCGTTCGAAGGTAATAAGAAGGTCAAGGACGAGCAGCTCACCGCTGAAGTCCAGTCCAAGGCGCGCGGCACCTTCTCCCGCGCCATGGTGCAGTCCGACACCCTGCGAATCGCCGAAATCTACCGCCGCTCGGGTCGCTATGACGTCCGCGTCACGCCCGAGATCATCGAGCAGCCGAACAACCGCGTCGACCTGATCTTCACGGTCGAGGAGGGCGCCAAGACCGGCGTCAAGTCGATCGAGTTCGTCGGCAATAACGCGTTCTCGTCCTACCGCCTGCGCGACGTCATCAAGACGCACGAATCGAACCTGCTGAGCTTCCTCGCCAGCAACGACCTCTACGATCCCGATCGCGTCGAGGCCGACCGTGACCTGATTCGCCGTTTCTATCTCAAGAACGGTTTCGCCGACGTCCAGGTGGTCGCCGCGCTCACCGAATACGATCCGGAGAAGAAGGGCTTCAACGTCACCTTCAAGATCGAGGAAGGCTCGCAGTACCGCGTCGGCACCGTCGACTTCCGCTCCTCCATTCCGAACTTCGATCCGACCACGATGCGCAACTATTCGCGCGTCAATGTCGGCGCGCTCTACAACGTCGAATCGGTCGAGAAGTCGGTCGAGGAAATGCAGATCGAGGCGTCGCGTCGCGGCTATGCCTTCGCCGTGGTCCGTCCCGGCGGCGACCGCAATTTCGAGGCGCACACCGTCGCCGTCGTGTTCAACATCGACGAGGGCCCGCGCACCTATATCGAGCGCATCAACGTCCGCGGCAACACCCGCACGCGCGACTACGTGATCCGCCGCGAGTTCGACATCTCCGAGGGCGATGCCTACAACCGCGCGCTGGTCGACCGTGCCGAGCGCCGCCTGAAGAACCTCGACTACTTCAAGAGCGTGAAGATCACGACGGAGCCGGGCTCCTCCAGCGACCGCGTGGTCCTGATCGTCGATCTCGAAGAGAAATCGACCGGCGACTTCTCGGTCTCGGGCGGCTACTCCACGACCGACGGCGCGCTCGCCGAAGTCTCGATCTCCGAGCGCAATTTGCTCGGCCGCGGCCTGTTCGCCAAGGCGTCGGTGACCTACGGCCAGTATGCGCGCGGCTATTCGCTGTCGTTCGTCGAGCCGTATCTGCTCGACTACCGCGTCGCGCTCGGTCTCGACCTCTATCAGCGTCAGCAGCTCTCCAACAGCTACATCTCCTACGGTACGAAGACGCTGGGCTTCAGCCCGCGCCTCGGCTTCAGCCTGCGTGAAGATCTGTCGCTCCAGCTGCGCTACTCGATCTACCAGCAGGAAATCACGCTGCCGTCCTACCTGGCGAACTGTAACAACGTCCTCGGTTCGTCGGCCTTCAACCCGAGCCCGGCCTTTGCCGCATCGCAAACGCCGCCGATCGATCTGACCTCGACCGGCGGTCTCGGCTGCTACTCCGACGGCGAAGCCTCGCTGCCGGTCCGCAAGGAGCTTGCCGGCGGCAAGACCCTGACCTCGGCGCTCGGCTACACGCTGACCTACAACACGCTGGACAACAACAAGAACCCCACCGACGGTCTGCTCGTCGACTTCCGTCAGGATTTCGCCGGCGTGGGCGGCGACGTCACCTACCTGAAGTCCGTCGTCGACGCGAAGTACTACGCTCCGCTGGTGTCCGACATCGTCGGCCTCGTTCACCTTCAGGGCGGCATGCTGAACAAGATCGGCAACAACGATATCCGCATGCTGGATCAGTTCCAGATGGGCCCGAACTTGGTCCGCGGCTTTGCTCCGAACGGCATCGGTCCGCGCGATTTGAATCCCTTTGGCACGCAAGACGCGCTTGGCGGTACCAAATATTGGGGCGCTTCGTTCGAATTGCAGATGCCGTTCTGGTTCCTGCCGAAGGAAGTGGGTCTGAAGGGCGCGGTCTACGCCGACGCCGGCGGCCTCTTCGACTATCAGGGCCCGACGACGTGGTCGCTGACCAACGAAATGACCACGACCAGGAACTCGAACTGTACGCCGTCGACCGTCAACCCGCCCTCGGCGGGAACCTGTACCGGCCTGGTGTATGACAACGGCAATGTCGTCCGTTCGTCGGTTGGTATTGGCCTGATCTGGCAGTCGCCGTTCGGTCCGCTGCGCTTCGACTACGCCGTGCCGCTCACCAAGGGCCAGTTCGATCGCGTGCAGCAGTTCAGGTTCGGCGGCGGCACCTCGTTCTAATTCGATCAGCAGGGCATGAGCCGGCCCCTTGTTGGGGCCGGTTTCCAAAAAGATCGTGCTCAATCCGTGAGATAAGGCATGATGCGGCCTGACCGCTTCATGCCGAAGCCGGACCGCGATGGGGTGGAATGGCGCAGCCGACCTTCTTCAAAAAGCCGCCGGCCTCGGCGCTGGCTGACATTGCCGCGCTGACCAAGGCGCAGCTCGTCGACCCTGCCAGGGGCGGTCACGTCATTACCGGTCTTGCTTCGCTCGACGAAGCCGGCCCGATGCATCTGGCGTTCTTCGACAACCTCAAATATGCCGACGAGCTCAAGGCGACCAAGGCCGGGGCCTGCTTGGTGAGTCCGCGCTTCGAGGCCCAGGTGCCCGCGCATGTGGCCGTGCTGCGGGTGGCGCAGCCGTTCCGCGCCTTTGTCGGGCTCGCCCGGGAATGGCACGGCGATGCGCTGCGCCCGCAGTCCTGGGTCGGTAATGACGGCATCGCCCCGTCGGCCATCATCGATCCCTCGGCCCGGCTGGAGGACGACGTCATCGTCGATCCCCTGACCGTCATCGGCCCTGACGTCGAGATCGGCAGTGGCACCGTGATCGGGGCCGGCGTGGTCATCGGTCCCGGCGTCAAGATCGGCCGGGACTGCAATGTCGGCGCCCGCACGGCCATCCAGTGCGCGCTGATCGGCAACAACGTGCTGATCCATCCCGGCTGCTCGATCGGCCAGGACGGCTATGGCTTCATCTTCTTCGGCCCCGAGGGCCATCTCAAGGTGCCCCAGACCGGCCGCGTGCTGATCCAGAACAATGTGGAAGTCGGCGCCGGCACCACCATCGATCGCGGCTCCCTGCGCGACACCGTGATCGGGGAGGGCACCAAAATCGACAACCAGGTCCAGATCGGCCACAATGTGACCATCGGTCGGAACTGCCTGCTGGCGGCCCAGATCGGGCTCGCAGGCAGCCTGACGATTGGCGACAACGTGGCGCTGGGAGCAAAGGTTGGCATCAACAATCACCTCAAGATCGGCGATGGGGCCCAGGTCACCGCGATGAGCGGCGTCAAGGACGACATCCCGCCGAACGGGCGCTGGGGCGGCTTTTTCGCCAAGCCGACCAAGCAGTGGTTCAAGGAAATTATCGCGGTGGAGCGCCTGGTACGCGACAGCAGGGCCGATCCGAAGAACGAGGGACGGGAATGACGGAGGAATCACCGATCAAATTCGAGCTGGTGGATATCAACGCGATCCTCCGGACTCTGCCGCACCGTTTCCCGATGCTGCTGATCGACCGTGTGATCAATATCCGCGCCGATTACAGCGGCATCGGCATCAAGAACGTCACCTTCAACGAGCCGGCCTTCCAGGGGCATTTCCCGGAGCGCCCGGTCTATCCCGGCGTGATGATGATCGAAGCGATGGCGCAGACCGCGGGCGTGATCGGCATCACCTCGGTCGAGGGCACCGAGAAGCCGCGCGCGGTGTATTTCCTCACCATCGACAAGTGCAAGTTCCGCAAGCCGGTGCTGCCCGGCGACACCATCGAATATCACATGCGTTCGATCGGCCGCCGCAAGGCGATGTGGTGGTTTCACGGCGACGCCAAGGTCAACGGACAGATCGTTGCTGAAGCCGACGTCGGGGCCATGCTGACGGACTGAGCGGCTCAGGCCAGCGGAAATGGATTATGCGCCGCAGCCGTAACGGCCGCCGGCGTCTCGCGTCCGATATTCCGGTTGAAGAACTGGCCCATGGACGGCGCGCCGAGCAGGCTGTCGACCGTCTCGGCCGCAACCCCGCAATAGCGGTCATATTGGCCGTCGATCGCGACGATGAGGTCCCGCCGCGCGCGGTCGTAGCAGACCCGCTGAAGCACTGTGCTGCGGGTGATGTCGCGGCACTCGAACGTCCCGAGATCGACGAAGCGGCGTTCGCCGGTCTCGACCGTCTCGGAGACGATCGGGGCAGCTACGAGCTGTGCAAGCAGAACTGCCAGGGCCCTGACCACGATGACTTCAAGCTCCACATGAAGGCGTTGAAGGGCTAGAGCATGATCCGGAAAAGTCTGCAGCGGTTTTCCGAAAGGATCATGCTCAAACAATAGCCTGAAGCGCGACGACGATTCATCCCAATCTCATCGGGCTTTAAGACGGCCGGCTCATCCGGTGCCTGAAACAGGCCGAGATGATACGTCACTGGACAGATCGGGCATAGTCGCGCTAACCACCGGAAAACCGAGCGACTTCAACACATAATCAGACCTTCTTGATGAGTCAGATTGCTTGATGAGTAAGATTGATCCCACCGCACGGGTCGAGGACGGCGCCGTGATCGGCGAGGGTACCGAGATCGGACCCTTCTGCATCATCGGTCCGAATGCCGTGATCGGCGCTAACTGCAAGCTGATCGGACAGGTCACGGTCATCGGCCACACCTCGGTCGGCGACGGCTGCGTGATCTCGCCCTTCGCGGTGCTGGGCGGCGCGCCCCAGGATCTCAGCTACAAGGGCGAGCCGACCAGGCTGGAGGTCGGTTCCGGCTGCACCATCCGCGAAGGCGCGACGATGAATGTCGGCACCATCAAGGGCGGCGGGCTGACGCGCGTCGGCAACGGCGGCTACTTCATGAACAACAGCCATGTCGGCCATGACTGCATGGTCGGCAACAGCGTGATCTTCGCGACCTCGGCGACGCTCGGCGGCCACTGCGAGATCGGCGATTTCGTCTATATCGGCGGCCTGTCGGCGGTGCATCAACTCACGCGCATCGGCCCGCAGGTGATGGTCGGCGGCCTCTCGGGCGTGCGCGACGACATCATTCCGTTCGGCCTCGCCAACGGCCAGTATGCGGCGCTGGAAGGCCTCAATCTCATCGGGATGAAGCGGCGGCAGTTCACCAAGCAGCGGCGCGCGACCGTGCAATCGTTCTACCAAAAACTCTTCCACGGCCCCGGCACGTTCGCCGAGCGGCTCGCGGCGGCCCAGCCGCTCGCGGGCGAAGACCCCGCGATTGCCGAGATCCTCGACTTCATCGGCAAGCGCAAGCATCGCCCGATCTGTCTTCCCGCCATCGAGAAGTGATTTCGGGATGGCCGCGGGCATGACATCGGCGGCTTCGGAGATTTCGTCGCCGGTCGGCGTCGTCGCCGGCGGCGGCGCCATGCCGTTCGCAGTCGCCGATTCGCTTGCCGCGCGCGGCATCACGCCGGTGCTGTTCCCGCTGCGCGGTGCCTGCGATCCGACGCGGGTGGAGCAATTCCGCCATCGCTGGATCTCGGTCGGCCAGCTCGGCCGCGCCATGCGGCTGTTCCGCGAGGAGGGCTGCCGCGATCTGATCTTCATCGGCACATTGGTGCGGCCCGCGCTGTCCGAAATAAGGTTCGACGTCACGACACTGCGCCTGCTCGGCAACGTCATCCGTGCCTTCCGCGGCGGCGACGATCATCTATTGTCCGGGGTCGGGCGCATTCTCGAGCAGGGCGGCTTTCGCATGGTCGGCATCAAGGATGTTGCGCCGGATCTGCTGATGCCCGAGGGCTGCATCAGCCGCGCCTGGCCGAACGACAACAGCAAGGCCGACATCGAGCGCGGCCGCGCGGTGCTGACCGCGCTCGGCCCGTTCGACATCGGCCAGGCCGCGGTCGTGATCGACGGCCATGTAGTGGCGATCGAGGATATCGAGGGCACCGACGCGCTGCTCTCGCGCGTGGCACGCCTGCGCGAGGAAGGTCGCATCCGCGCTGCGACAGGACGCGGGGTGCTGGTGAAGGTGCCGAAGAGCGGGCAGGATTTGCGCTTCGACCTGCCGACGATCGGCCCGCGTACCCTCGAGGGCGTCGCCCGCGCTGGACTGGCCGGCATCGCCGTCGTCGCCGGCAACACCATCGCCGCCGAGCCGCAGGCGATGATCTCGCTCGCCGACGCCAAATATCTCTTCGTCATCGGCCTGACGGCATGATGCAGAGCCGCGATCCCAAGCGGAAGATCTTCCTGATCGCGACGGAGGAATCCGGCGACCGGCTCGGCAGCGCCTTGATGAAAGTGTTGCGCCAGCGGCTCGGCGACGGCGTGCAGTTCGTGGGTGTCGGCGGCCGGACCATGGCGCGCGAGGGGCTCGAGACGCTGTTTCCGATCGAGGAGCTCTCGATCGTCGGCTTTGCCGCAGTGGTGCAGCAATTGCCGAAGATATTGCGGCTGATCCGCCAGACCGTGGATGCCGTGCTGGAGGCTGCGCCCGACGCGCTCGTCATCATCGACAGCCCCGATTTCACCCATCGCGTTGCCCGCCGCGTGCGTGCGAAGAATTCCGCGATCCCAGTCGTCGACTATGTCTCGCCGCAGCTCTGGGCCTGGCGGCCGGGACGGGCGCGGACCATGCTCGGCTACGTCGATCATGTGCTTGGCCTGTTGCCGTTCGAGCCGGAGGAATACCGCAAGCTGAGCGGACCGCCATGCAGCTATGTCGGCCATCCCCTGATCGAGCAATTGCCGTTGCTGCGGCCAAACGCGGAGGAGCAGCGGCGCCGCGATGCCGAGCCGCCGGTTCTTCTGGTGCTGCCCGGCAGCCGCCGCAGCGAGATCAGGCACCATCTTGACGTGTTTGGCGCGACGCTCGGACGGCTCCAGGCCGAAGGCCGCGCCTTCGAACTGAAGCTGCCAACCATGCCGCATCTCGAAGCCACCATCCGCGAAGGCACCGCGAGCTGGCCGGTCAAGCCGCAAATCGTGGTCGGCGAAACCGAGAGGCGCGCCGCGTTCCGAACCGCGCGCGCGGCACTGGCCAAATCCGGCACTGTGACGCTGGAACTTGCGCTGTCCGGCATTCCGATGGTGACGGCCTATCGCGTCGGCGCGATCGAAGCCTTCA
This sequence comes from Bradyrhizobium sp. S3.7.6, assembly GCF_054061875.1. Classification (NCBI taxonomy): domain Bacteria; kingdom Pseudomonadati; phylum Pseudomonadota; class Alphaproteobacteria; order Hyphomicrobiales; family Nitrobacteraceae; genus Bradyrhizobium; species Bradyrhizobium sp. S3.7.6. The sequence goes on from NZ_JBSSEQ010000001.1 coordinate 4,747,973, forward strand.
TCCTGCGCCGCGCGATCCGCGTCTCCTCGGTGATCCTCGCCAATCTCGTGATCGGCGAGGATGTCATTCCGGAGTTCTTGCAGGAGGACTGCGTATCGGAGAAGCTGGCGCCGGCACTGTCGGAGCTGCTCACGGACACGCCGCTGCGCAAACGACAGGTTGAGGCCTTCGCACGGCTCGACACCATCATGTCCACCGGCAACAAATCGCCGAGCGTACTCGCTGCCGACATCGTGCTCGCGACGATGCGCAAGGGCAGGCGGTAACAGACGGCTTCACAGGGTGGGCAAAGCGAAAGCGCGCCCACCATTTCTTTCTCGGTTGCGGAGAGGTGGTGGGCACGCTGCGCTTTGCCCACCCTACGGTCCTAGGCGAGGCCGCCATCGACGCGAAAACACTGGCTGGTGATACGCTGGCTCTCGTCCGATGCGAGAAACAGCGCCATGCTGGCGATGTCCTCCGGCGTCACCGCATCGGGAACGGCCTGGCGGGTGCGCAGCTCGGAGATCTTCTGCTCATCCGGAAACCAGAGCCGGCGCTGGCGCTCGGTGATCACCATGCCGGGCGCGATCGCGTTGACGCGAATGCGGTCGGGGCCGACTGACCTGGCCAGCGAGTTGGTGAAGCCGACGATCGCCGCCTTCGCCGCGGCATAGACCGGCAGCGCCGGCGCGCCGCGGATCCACGCCACCGACGACATGTTGATGATCGAGCCGCCGCCGCGCGCCTGCATCTGCGGCACCACCGCCTGGGCCGCAAAGAAGACGTGCTTGAGATTGACGCCGATCGTCCAGTCGAATTCGGCCGGCGTCACCTCGGCCAGCACCTGACGCTGGTCGTTGGCGGCATTGTTGACGAGGACTGCGGCATCGCCGAGCGATCCGTGCACCCGCGCCATCGCAGCGCGCAAGGCGCCGATGTCGAGGAGGTCGCAGGGCACAAACAGAGGCGTGGAGCCGGATGTGGCCGCGACGTCCCGCACCAGCGCTTCGCCGGCGCTCGCATCAATGTCGAGGAAGGCGACACGGGCGCCCAGGGTCGCGAAGGCGCGTACGAAGACGGCACCGATGCCGCTGGCGCCACCGGTGATCAACACCACGCGGCCGGCAAGGCTGGGATAGATGGTCCGGGTCATGCGATCAGCCGCTCCGTTTCGGGATCGAACAGGCAAATGCGCCGCGTGTCGAGCGCAAAGGTGGCGGTCGCGCCGGGCGCCGGACGGATATCCGGGGTGATGCGCGCCAGTGCAGTCTCGCCGCCGAGACGCAGCAGCACGATTGTCTCGGCGCCGGTCGGCTCGATCATCTCGACCGGCGCGTCGACGAGGACGGGCGCCTCGCCGGAAAAGACGCGGCTGGCCTCGGCGATGCATTCCGGCCTGATCCCGACGACCACCTCGCGGCCGAGATAAGATGTTGCCGCGTCGTGTCCATGCAGGCGCAGACGAACCTCGTCGGGTCGCCCCGCGCCGATTACGGCCACAGGTCCGCCGCTATCGGCCTCGAGCCGCCCCGGCATGGTGTTCATCGGCGGCGAACCCATGAAGCGGGCGACGAACAGATTGGCCGGATAGCGGTACACGGTGTCCGGATCGGCGAACTGCTGCACCACGCCCCGATGCATCACGGCGATTCGCGTTGCCATCGTCATCGCCTCGATCTGATCGTGGGTGACATAGACGATGGTGGCGCCGATGCGCTGGTGCAGCCGCTTGATCTCCATCCGCATCTCGACGCGCAACTTCGCATCGAGGTTGGAGAGCGGCTCGTCGAACAGGAAGAGCAGGGGATCGCGCACCAGCGCCCGGCCCATCGCCACGCGCTGGCGCTGGCCGCCGGACAGCTGCGACGGCTTGCGGCCGAGCAGGGGCTCGATCTGAAGGAGGCGCGCCACATTCGCCAGCGCCTTCTCCTGCTCCGCCTTCGGAACGTGACGGCATTCCATGCCGAAGGTGATGTTCTGGCGCACCGTCATCGACGGATAGAGCGCGTAGGACTGGAACACCATGGCGATGTCACGATCCTTGGGCGGGACGTCGTTGACGACGCGTCCGCCGATCTCGATCGTTCCGTCACTCGGACGATCGAGCCCGGCGACGATGTTGAGCAGGGTGGACTTGCCACAGCCGGATGGCCCGACCAGCACGGTGAACTCGCCGCTCTCGATGTCGAGGTTGATCCCCTTCAGCACCTCCAGATTGGCGTAGCGCTTGGACAGGGTGCGAATGCTCAGTGCTGCCATGACGACCCCATCATTTCACTGCGCCGGCGGTCAGGCCGCGCACGAAGTACCGTCCGCCGAGGAGATAGATCAGCAAAGTGGGCAGCGCCGCGATGATCACCGCGGCGCTCTGCACGCCATGCTGCGGAATGTCCGCAATTGCGGCAGAGAGCGCGATGAGCGCGGCCGTGACGGGCTGCTGCTGGCCGGTGGTGAATGTCACGCCATAGAGGAACTCGTTCCAGATATGCGTGAATTGCCAGATCACGGTGACGATCAGAATAGGAGCCGAGAGCGGCAGGATGATGCGCCAGAAAATACGAAAGAACCCGGCGCCATCGATGCGTGCGGCCCTGATCAACTCGTGTGGAATGGCGACATAGTAGTTTCGGCAGAACAGTGTGGTGAAGGAGAGCCCCTGGATCGTGTGAATCAGCACGAGGCCCGTCAGCGTGTTGATGAGACCGGTGTCCCGCAGCACGATGGTCCAGGGAAGCAGGCGCATCTGCTGGGGAAGGAAGAGGCCGAGGGTCACGATGCCGTAGATCCAGTTATCGCCACGAAAGCGCCAGAGCGACACGGCGTAACCGGCGACAGCGCCGAGCAGGGTCGAGAAAATCGTCGCCGGGATGGTGACGAGCGCGGAGTTCAGCATGTACGGCCGGATGCCGGCGCAGGTCTCGGCGACGCAGAAACCGCTCCAGGCCTTGGCGTAGTTGCTCCAGGCCAAATGTTGCGGCCAGCCGATCATCGAACCCTGCGCGATCTCCTCGTTGGTGCGGAGAGAGTTCAGGACGACAACAACGAGTGGCGCGAGATAGGCCGCAGCGAACAATATCACGACGAGATAGATCAGAATTCGGCTGGGTGCGAAGCTGCGGTCACGCATGAGTGGCCTGCCTTCGCTGGACATAACGCCACGCCGCATAGGGTAGCAGCACCGCGAGTAGAATGAGCAGCATGAGCACCGCCGCCGCGGCACCCCGGCCGAGCTGGCTGCGCTGGAACATGAGGTCGTAGACGACAAGGGCCGGCAGCTGGGTCGCGATCCCCGGCCCGCCATTGGTGAGCGCACGGACGAGGTCGAAGGCTGAAATCGCGAATTGCAACTGGACGACGACGACGGTGATGGTGATCGGCCAGAGCGTCGGCAGAATGACCCGCCAATAGGTTCGGACCGGTCCGGCGCCGTCGATCTGGGCGGCCTTGATGATGTCGGAATCGACGGACCGAAGGCCGGCGAGGAAGAGCGCCATGGCGAAGCCGGAGGATTGCCAGATCGCAGCAATCACGATCGTCCAGATCGCCATGTCGCGGTCGATCAGCCAGTCGAACCGGAAGGAGGTCCAGCCGAGGTCATGGACGAGCTTCTGGATCCCGATGCCGGGATTGAGTAGCCAGCTCCAGACCGTGCCGGTGACGACGAACGACACCGCAAGCGGATACAGGAAGATGGATCGCAGCACATTCTCGCCGCGAATGCGCTGATCGAGCAGGATCGCCAGCATAAGGCCGGTGATCAAGCTCAGCAGCACGAAAGCACTGCCAAACAGCAGCAGATTGTCGAAGGCGATCTGCCAGTTCCGCGATGCCAGGACCGCGTTGTAGTTGCGCAAACCCACCCAGCCCGTAACAGGAACAAGCGTGGAGGGCGTGAACGAAATCCAGATCGTCCACAGCGAAAACGAAATGAGATGCGCAGCCGACAACAGCAGTGGCACCCAGATCATTAGGTATTCGGGCAGCCGGCGCACGACATCAGACGTCGCCGGCCGCGTTGCTGTGGAGACGGTGTCGGTCAACGCGAACCCTCGACGGCCTCGGCGAGGCGGGTGACCGCCTGCTCCGGCGTGATCGTCTTGTTCTTCACATACTCGGTGAGCACGTCGATCATCGCGGCCGTCAGGCCGTTCTCCTGCGCCATGTTGTGCGCAAGACTCAGGACGGCCTGGTTGTTGGCGACAGCGTCCTTGAGCGCGGCTGCGGTCCGCCGTTGACCGTCCGACCAGCCCTCACCGGAGAGGTCGACATCGGTGCGCACCGGGATCGATCCCGTGATCTGCGAGTACATGGTCTGGATCGCCGGATCCATGACGAGCTGGGCCATCAACGTCTGACCGGCCTGGAGGTCGGGCTCCTTGCGCTGCCAGAAAATGAAGGCGTCGGCATTCAACAGGAAGACCGGCTTGCCATTGTCGCTCGGGCCCGGCGTGATCATGAAGTCGTCGAACTTGAAACCGGCGTTGCGCAACACGCCCTGCGCCCACCCGCCCATGATCATCATGCCCATGTCGCCGTCGACGAAGCGCTTCAAATTGGTGGCGTAGGGTTGGGCGCCGACGTTGGGGTCCATCCAGTTGGCGATCTTGCGGACCTGGACGAAGGCAGCCTTGATCTCGGGGCCCTCCAGGGCCTTCTTGTCGAGATTCATGATGGCCGCACGGTATGCCGTGGGACTGATGCCGGCCAACGAGGCCTCGAATTTCTGCCCGTCATCGGGGCGGGTGCCGCCGTTGGCGATGGGGTAGGTGATGCCTCCAGCCTTCATCTTGTCGGCGAGATCGTTGAAGTCGGCCCAGGTGACCGGGACCTTGTCGGCCTTGGCCTTGTCCATCGCGCGCTTGGAGAGAAACAGCATGTTGGTGCTGTAGATCTGCAACGGCAGCGCAATCCACTTGCCGCCCGGCTTGTGCAATTTTGCGAGGTCCGGAGCGACAACCTTTTCGTAGCCGGCGGCCGCGACGAGGGCGTCGAGATCGACGGTCGGGGCGATCTTCGACCAGGCCGCAATCTCGGGGCCCTTCAGCTGCGAGCAGGCCGGCGGATCGCCGGCGATAATCTGAGCGCGCAGCTTGTTCATCATCTCGGTGGTGAAGCCGGGGACGGGCGAGTGCTGCCAGACGCCGCCTTTCTCCTCGAATTTCTTGCCGAGTGCGGTGATCGCCGCGCCATCGCTGCCTGCGGACCATTGCGAGATCGCGGTGAGGCGCGGCTTGGCCGCGCCTTGCGCGCGGGCGAATGCCGGTAATGCGAGTGCGGCCGCAGATCCAGCGAGCAGACGGCGTCTTGTTGTCGTGATCGGCATGGCAGTTCCTCCCGGTGTGAACTTTCTTGGCGCGTTGAGCCACGCGGCTCAGGGCATGTCAGGCGGCCTCCGTGGAAGCCGCGGGCATCCCGCCGCGGCTGGCGAGACAAAAGGCGGCGAAGGCGAGAGCTGCTTGCGGATCGTTGCCGTTCGAGGGCGGCACGAAGGCGAGCGACACCTGCGCGAGTTTCCGCCCGCCGAGGAGGCAGGCGTCGATCCCATCGACCACCGCTTTCCGATCCTCTTCCGAGAGAAGCGACGGCCAGCCGCTGATCGCGACGCCGTTGCACGGCTTCACGTTCAGCGTGTTGCCGATCGAAAGGCCCAGCCGGAACAGGCGCTGGCGCAACTCCTGGCGCATTCTCGACGAGCGCGGGATCGTGCTCACCCATTCGCCGCCGAGCTGGAGCAATTCGGCCTCGGTTACGCCGAGGAGCTCGGCGAGGGCCGGAAGCGACGTATAGGCCTCGACGCAGCCATGATGACCGCAGCGGCAGCGCGGCCCGTCGGCATTGAAAACCATATGGCCGAGCTCAACCGGCTGCGGGGCATCGGCCTCCAGCGGATCGTCCATCCAGGCGCCGGCAACGCCCTGGCCGACGAAGACGAAGAGATGTGCGCCACTGAAGGGATAGTCCTGCGTACGGCAGCGGTGAAACGTGGCGTGTGCGACGACCGAATTGGTGAACTCGACCGGCACGCCGGCAAACATTCCGCCGAGCATGTCGCCGATGCGTTCGACGTCGCACGGAATGATCGGATTGCCCGCGGCGCTCAGGCGGCCGAGGCCGGGAATGGTGATGCCGATCTGCGCAAGACTGATGCGGCGGCGGCGCGTCCAGTCGCGCAGCAAGGTGAGGGCTTCGCGGAACACCCGGCCGACGGTCTCGACGGTCGGCTTCTTCAGCAACGGAACACGCTCGGTGTAGTGCATTTCGCCCGACATGCCGCCAACGCCCACGCTGAGCCACTGGCCGGTCAGCTCGAGGGCCGCAAGCGCCACGGAACCATCGAGCGACACGAGGCCTGTCGGACCGCCGACATAAGGGGCAGGGCGCCGGACTTCCTCGATCAGGCCTTCGGCTTTCAGGTCAAACAGGATGCGCGACAGGCTCGCCTCGGACAGCCGCACGGCCTTGGCCAGCGGCGGCCGGAACGAGCCGCCGGACTGGAGCAAGTGAGTCAAAATGGCAGCGCGCGTCTGCCGCCGACTTCTCGGCTGCTCCGGCATTTCCATCCCTGTCGTCATTCTTACTTAGTGTAAGAATTTGCGCGCGGAGCGTTTCGACTGTCAAGCGATTGCGGACGCGATGAGTCGACTTGTTGTTGTGCGTGGCAGCAAGATGAGGCGAAGAACCGGTCAGGCTTTCGGTGCGGTGCCTTCGGCCCACTCCGGTAATTCAGCCTTCGGGTCGTACCAGTTGGCGGCGTCCGATCGCCAGATGTGCACCTCGGGCCGTTCTGCGATCGGTGTGTCGAGGCAGCCCATCCGCAGCAGAACCGTGTTCCTGCCCTCGCGCGAGGCGACGATGTGCGATCCGCATTGCGAGCAGAAATAGCGGGTTTTGCCGGGCGAGGATTCGAAGCCGCGCAGCAAATCTTCGCCCTTGGTCCAGCGGAAGCGGTCGCGCGGGACGTTGGTGACGGTGGAGAAGGCCGATCCGTGCGTCTTCCGGCAGGTCTGGCAATGGCAGTGCATGATGGTGCCCGGGGTCGCATCGACCTCGTAGGCAACGCCTCCGCAGAGGCAGCTTCCGCTCAGCATCAGGTTCTCCATATCGTAGGGTGGGCAAAGCGCAGCGTGCCCACCGTTTCTGGCTCGGTCTCGGAGAGGTGGTGGGCACGCTGCGCTTTGCCCACCCTACGGCGTCCTCCAAAACAAAAACGGCGCCATCGCAGGATGGCGCCGTTTCCAAAAGCCGCAATGGCGGATCTTACTTGCGATCCTTGATCGCGACGTAGTCGCGGCGGGTGACGCCGGTGTAGAGCTGGCGCGGACGGCCGATCTTCTGCTGCGGGTCCTCGATCATCTCGCTCCACTGGCTGATCCAGCCGACAGTGCGGGCGACCGCGAACAGCACGGTGAACATCGAGACCGGGAAGCCCATCGCCTTCAGCGTGATGCCCGAATAGAAGTCGACGTTCGGGTAGAGCTTGCGGTCGATGAAGTACTGGTCGCTGAGCGCGATCTTCTCGAGCTCGAGCGCCACCTTCAGCATCGGATCGTCGCCATGGCCAGTCTCCTTGAGAACGGCATGACACATCTTCTGCATGATCTTGGCGCGCGGATCGTAGTTCTTGTAGACGCGGTGTCCGAAGCCCATCAGGCGGACTTCGCTGTTCTTGTCCTTCACCTTGGCGATGAATTCCGGAATCTTGTCGACCGAGCCGATCTCGGCGAGCATCGCGAGCGCGGCTTCGTTGGCGCCGCCATGCGCCGGGCCCCAGAGGCAGGCGATGCCGGCGGCGATGCAGGCGAACGGGTTGGCGCCGGAGGAGCCGGCGATGCGCACCGTCGAGGTCGAGGCGTTCTGCTCGTGGTCGGCGTGCAGGATGAAGATCTTGTCCAGCGCGTCAGCGAGCACCGGATTGATCTTGTACTCCTCGCACGGCACGGCGAAGCACATGTGCAGGAAGTTCTCGGCGAACTTCAGCGAGTTCTTCGGATACACGAAGGGCTGGCCGATCGTGTATTTGTAGGCCATGGCCGCCAGCGTCGGGATCTTGGCGATCATGCGCATCGACGCGATCATGCGCTGCTTCGGATCGTTGATGTCGGTGGAGTCGTGGTAGAACGCGGCGAGCGCGCCGACGGAGGCCACCATCACCGCCATCGGATGGGCGTCGCGGCGGAAGCCCTGGAAGAAGCGGGCCATCTGCTCGTGCACCATCGTGTGATGGATCACGCGGTCGTCGAAATCCTTCTTCTGCGCGGCGGTCGGCAGGTTCCCGTAGAGCAGGAGATAGCAGGTCTCGAGGAAGTCGCCGTTCTCGGCGAGCTGCTCGATCGGATAGCCGCGGTATTCCAGCACGCCCGCGTCACCGTCGATATAGGTGATCTTGGACTCGCAGCTTGCGGTCGAGGTGAAGCCGGGATCGTAGGTGAACAGCCCGGACTGGGCGTAGAGCTTGCCGATATCGACGACATCAGGCCCGACGCTGCCGCTGTGGATCGGGAGATCGTAGTTCTTGTTTCCGACCGTCAGCGTGGCGGTCTTATTGCTTGCTTTTGCGTCCATCAGAGGTCCCCGATGTGTGGTGAAACGGGCCGGACCCGGAAGGCCCCAATGACTTGGTGGGGCAGGCCGGATATTCCAGAAGGTACGGGTGAGATGGGTATATTATTGCTGTGTGCGCTGCAAGATCGCCGCACGCATGGTCGACTTACGTCGTAGCCTGGTCCTTGGCCTAGTCCTTGGCCTGGTCCTTAAGCCGGCCCAGGCTTTCCTGGCGTCCCAGCACGTCCAAAACCTCAAATATACCAGGCGATGTCGACCGTCCCGTCAGCGCCGCCCGCAGCGGCTGGGCGACGGCGCCGAGCTTGAGACTATTTTCCTCGGCAAAGGCGCGCAGCGCGGCCTCCGCATTCGCCGCACTCCACGTCTCGACTTTCTCCAGCGCGGAATGAAGCTGGCCGATTAGCTTGCGGTTCTCGGGCGTCAGCAGCGCTGCCGCCTTGGGATCGAGCTCCAGCGGCCGGTCGGCGAAGATGAAACAGGCGCTGTCGATCAACTCGATCAGCGTCTTGGCGCGCTCCTTCAGGGCCGGCATGGCCTTGAGAAGCTGCGCCCGCGTCGCGTCGTTTAACTTGGCCTTAAGCTCGTTGCGGCTGGGCACGACGTGGTCGAGCACATCCTCGAACATCTTCACGAGTGATTGATCGTCGGCGTGGCGGATGTAGTGGCCGTTGAGGTTTTCGAGCTTGGCGAAATCGAAGCGGGCGGCGGCGCGGCCGACGCTGGCGAGGTCGAACGCGGCGATCATCTCCTCGGTCGAAAAGATCTCCTGGTCGCCATGGCTCCAGCCGAGCCGGACGAGATAATTGCGGAGCGCGGCCGGGAGGTACCCCATGGCGCGGTAAGCATCGACGCCGAGCGCGCCGTGGCGCTTCGACAGTTTCGAGCCGTCCGGGCCATGGATCAGGGGGATGTGAGACATGCTCGGCAGCGCCCAGCCCATGGCGTCGTAGATCTGCTTCTGGCGGGCGGCGTTGATCAAATGGTCGTCGCCGCGGATGACATGGGTGACGCCCATGTCGTGGTCATCCACGACCACTGCGAGCATGTAGGTCGGATTGCCATCGCCGCGCAGCAGGACGAGGTCGTCGAGGTTCTCGTTCTGCCAGACCACACGGCCCTGGACCTGGTCCTCGATCACGGTCTCGCCGGTCTGCGGCGCGCGCAGGCGGATGGTGGGCTTGACGTCGGAAGGCGCTGTTGCCGGGTCACGGTCGCGCCATAGGCCGTCATAGAGGCGGGTGCGGCCCTCGCTGCGCGCCTTCTCGCGCATGGCGGTGAGCTCCTCTGCGGTCGCGTAGCAGCGATAGGCCTTGCCGTCGGCGAGCAGCTGCTCGGCGACCTCGCGGTGACGCGCGGCGCGGCTGAACTGGTAGATGACGTCGCCATCCCAGCCGAGCTCCAGCCATTTGAGGCCGTCGAGGATGGCGCCGATCGCAGCCTCTGTGGAGCGCTCCCGGTCGGTGTCCTCGATCCGGAGCAGCATCTTGCCGCCGTGCTTCTTCGCATAGAGCCAGTTGAACAGCGCCGTGCGGGCGCCCCCGATATGGAGGAAGCCGGTCGGCGAGGGAGCAAAGCGGGTGACGACGGAATCGGTCATTCTTGGCAGGGCCTATGCATTGGAGGCGGTGGTATATAACAGGACCGGAGCATAACTAAAGCCCGGCAGTGGACCGCTAAGCTCTTGGCTCAGCCAAGCGAATTTGGCAGAAGGGCCGCTGATTTCCCTACAGGATTTTCGTAATGACAGAACCGGTGGCGAACGAGGTTGGGCGCGATTTCATTCGTGACATCATCCAGGCCGACCTCGATCAGGGCAAATACCAGGAGATCGTGACCCGGTTCCCGCCGGAGCCGAACGGCTACCTGCATATCGGCCACGCCAAGTCGATCGCGCTCAATTTCGGCATCGCCCAGGAGTTTCCGGGCCGCTGCCATCTGCGCTTCGACGACACCAACCCGGTCAAGGAAGAGCAGGAATACATCGATTCCATCCAGGCCGACGTGCACTGGCTCGGCTTCGATTGGGGCAAGAACCTGTTCTTCGCCTCGGATTATTTCGACCGTCTGTACGAATGGGCGGAGAAGCTGATCCGCGACGGGCTCGCCTATGTCGACGACCAGACCCAGGAGGAGATTCGCCTAGCGCGCGGCACGCTGACCGAGCCCGGCAAGAACTCGCCGTTCCGCGACCGCAGCGTGGACGAGAATCTCGACCTGTTCCGCCGCATGAAGGCCGGTGAATTCCCGAACGGCGCGCGCGTGCTGCGGGCCAAGATCGACATGTCCGCGGGCAACATCAACCTGCGCGACCCCGTGCTGTACCGCATCCTGCATGCGCAACATCCGCGCACCGGCACAAAGTGGTCGATTTATCCGAGCTACGATTATGCGCACGGCCAGTCGGACGCGATCGAGGGCATCACGCACTCGATCTGCACGCTGGAGTTCGAGGACCATCGGCCGCTCTACGACTGGTTCATCGAAAAGCTGCCGGTGCCGTCCAAGCCGCACCAGTACGAAATGGCGCGGCTCAATTTGACCTACACGCTGCTGTCCAAGCGCGTGCTGACCCAGCTCGTCCGCGACGGCCATGTCGCCGGATGGGACGATCCGCGCATGCCGACTGTAGCGGGGATGCGCCGCCGCGGCGTGCCGCCGGCGGCCTTGCGCGAATTCGTCAAGCGCATCGGCGTTGCCAAGGCCAACAGCGTCGTCGATGTCGGCATGCTGGAGTTCTGCATCCGCGAGGAGCTGAACCGCACGTCGCAGCGGCGCATGGGCGTGCTGCGACCGCTCAAGGTGGTCATCGAGAACTATCCGGAAGGGCAGACTGAAGAGCTCGAGGCGATCAACCATCCCGACGATCCCTCGGCCGGCACGCGCAAGATCACGTTCGGCCGCGAGCTCTATATCGAGCAGGACGACTTCATGGAGAATCCGCCCAAGAAGTTCTTCCGCCTGTCGCCGGGCAACGAGGTGCGGCTGCGCTACGCCTATTTCGTCAAGTGCACCGGCGTGATCAAGAACGACGCGGGCGAAGTGGTGGAGCTGCGCTGCACCTACGATCCCGCGACCAAGGGCGGCAACGCGCCCGACGGCCGCAAGGTCAAGGCGACCATGCACTGGCTGCCGGCGGCGAATTCGGTGCCGGCGGAGATCCGCATCTACAACCAGTTGTTCTCCAACCCGAGCCCGGACGCCTCGAACTTCGCGGCCGATCTCAATCCGCAGTCGCTGGAGATTCTCTCCAATGCGCGGATCGAGGCATCGGTTGCGGAGAGCAATTCGACCGAGCCGATGCAGTTCGAGCGTCAGGGCTATTTCGTGCGCGACAAGGACTCGAGGCCGGGCAAGCCGGTGTTTTCGCGCACCATTGGCCTGCGCGATACGTTCGCGAAGGAAGTCGCCAAGGGCTGAGGGGATTGGGCCTATGAGCAGTGAAGCCGACGCGATCGTTTCCGCCATCATCGCGAAATGGTGCGCCGGCTTCGCGACACTCGATGCGGCCGCGCTGTCGTCGCTCTACGCGAAGAACGCGTTCTTCTTCGGCTCGAATCCAAGACTCTATCGGGGCAGGGACGGCGTCGCCGACTACTTCAACGGCCTGCCGCGCTGGCGCCAGCCGAGCGCGGCCTTTTCCGACGTGAATGCGGGACAGGCCGGTCCTGATCTCATCAATATGGGCGCGACCATCACGTTCGACCTCGCCGGCGAGCGGGACGATCTCGTCGTCAAGATGAGCTGGGTCATCATCCGCGAGGACGGCGACTGGAAGATCGTCAATCATCACGCCTCGGCGCGCGCGCCGTTGATCTAGCCGTCGCGCTACTCCGCCTCTGTCGTCATTCCGGGATGGCCCGAAGGGCCAGGTCCGGAATCCATAACCCCGGCCTGTGGTTATGGATTCCGGGCTCGCGCCAAGTGGCGCGCCCCGGAATGGCGATAGCAACGAACGCTGCCCCCGCGCGTTGGGGTGGGTCCAACAAGGAACCCACCATGCAGAACATCGCAGAGCATATGGAAGTCATCGGCGCCGATGGTGTCCACATCGGCACGGTCGACAAGGTCGAGGGCCATCGCATCAAGCTGACCAAGAAGGACAGCGGCGAGGGCAGCCACAAGGGCCACCATCACTTCATCGACAAGGGCCTCGTCGCCGGTGTCGAGGGCAACAAGGTTCGGCTCTCAGCCAAGGCGGACGTCGCCGTGACGATGGAAGAGGAAAAGTAGGGGGACCTTCGCTCCGTTCCTGATTCGTACCGCTATTCGCGCAGCCGCACGTTCCGGTAGCCTCCAGGCCTGTCGCGTATCGTAGGGTGCAGGGAATGGCGGAGCCGGGCCGGCCAGTTCGGTCCCAGGGGATCGCGGGGACTTGGATTGCGGGGACTTGGCCCGTCGGCCGAGCTGCATCCGCGGGCGGCCTCGCGCCGGCTGGGTTCGATGTCTGGACGTCGCTGGCCGGGACCCTGAGCGAATGGGCGCGCGCCGAGGCCGGCGCCGGGCGATTGTTGCCGTGGGTGCCGGTCGCGTTCGGCGGCGGTATCGCACTCTATTTTGCCGTCGATCATGAACCGGTGCTGTGGGTCGTTGCTGCGACGGCCATCGTGCTCATGCTTGGCGCGTTGCTGTTGCGTCGGAGCCGGTTGTTTGCTCCGGCGATCATGATCGCGGCGGTGGCGGCCGGTTTTGCCATGGCGACCTGGAAGACGGCGCGGATCGCGCACACGGTGCTGGCAAAGCCGCTCTATTCCGTCTCGCTGTCGGGCTTCGTCGAGACCCGCGACATCCGTGAGCGCACCGACCGCTTCGTGCTGCGTGTCACCGCGATGGAGGCGCAGCGCAGCGACGTCAAGCTCGAGCGCGTGCGCCTCTCCGTGCGCAAGGGGACTGCGCCCGAGGTCGGCAGCTTCGTGCAGTTGAAGGCGCGGCTGTTGCCGCCGTTGTCGCCGGTGCGCCCCGGCAGCTATGACTTTTCGCGCGACATGTTCTTCCAGGGCATCGGCGCCTCCGGCTTCGTGATGGGTACGATTGCGGCATCGGTGCCGCCGGATGCCGGTGGCTTGCGGCTGCGTTATGCCGCCTTCATGCAGGGTCTGCGCGATGCGATAGACGCGCGCATCCGAGCCACGCTCGAGGGCGACAACCGGGCGATTGCGACCGCGCTGCTCACGGGCCGGCGCGATGCGATTACCACGCCCGTCAACGACGCCATGTTCATCTCGGGGCTCGGACATGTGCTCTCGATCTCCGGCTATCACATGGCGGTCGTCGCCGGCGTGGTCTTCTTCGCGGTGCGCGCGCTGCTGGCGTTGATCCCTGGAATGGCGGCCGGCTTTGCCATCAAGAAATGGTCGGCGGCCGCGGCGCTGGTCGCAGCCGCGTTCTATCTGCTGCTGTCGGGCGCGGAGGTCGCGACGCAACGCTCGTTCTTCATGACGGCGGTGGTGCTGATCGCGGTCATGGTCGATCGCCGTGCCATCACCTTCCGCACGCTGGCGGTGGCCGCGCTGATCGTGCTCGCGGTCGCACCGGAAGCACTTGTGCATCCGAGTTTTCAAATGTCCTTCGCCGCGACGCTCGGACTGGTGGCGCTGGTGCAGATCGGCATGCCGAACCTGTTTGCGTCGCCCGATCATTCCGCGACCGCGCGGATTGCAATGTGGGGCGGGCGCGAAATCGCGATGCTGTTCCTGGCCTCGCTGATTGCGGGGCTCGCGACCACGCCCTATGCCGCCTTCCATTTTCACCGCGTGACGCCGTTCGGCGTGCTCGCCAACCTCGGGGCGATGCCGGTGGTCTCGGCCCTGGTGATGCCCGCGGGCCTGTTGGGCTTGATTGCAGCGCCGTTCGGACTCGATGGTCCGTTCTGGTGGCTGATGGGGATCGGCATCGACTGGATGGTTGCGGTGTCGCGCTGGGTGGCCGCTTTGCCGGGCGCGGTCGGCCGCATCTCGGCTTTCGGCATAGCACCGCTGATCGCGGCAAGCTTGGGAATCATCGTGATGGGCTTGTTGCGCACGCCGTTGCGCTGGGCCGGCGCGGTGGTGTTGTTGGCCGCGATCCTCTGGGGACTGTGCGCGCGCCAGCCCGATATCCTGATCGCCGGTGACGGCCAGAGCGTCGCGGTGCGGGGCAGGGATGGGCACCTGCATCTCATCAGGTCGAGCAAGGACAGTTTTCTTCTGAAGGAATGGCTCGCCGCCGACGCCGATCCGCGCGACGCCGGCAGTGCCTCACTGGCCGCCGGCGTGTCGTGCGACGAAGCCGGCTGCGTGACGCCGCTCGCCGACGGGCGCCTGGTCGCGCTGGCCTTGCGCATCGATTCACTGGCTGACGATTGCAGCCGTGCCGCGCTGGTGGTGACGGCGCGGCCGGCGCCGCCGGATTGCGCGGCGATGGTTGTCGGCCGTCAGCGTCTCGCAAGGCAAGGCGCGCTGGCGCTGACGCGAAGCGGCGACGGTTTTGCGGTTCAGGCGGCGAAGACGAGGGGGACAGACCGTCCGTGGTCGCCGGCGGCGGCCGGCGAGGCGGATTTCAGCGCGAGCCTTGCGCCGCAGGCGGCGGCTCCCCGCAACCGCGACGCGACGCCATCGGAAGCCGACCTGCAGGCCGAGGATTGAGCGGACGGGTTACAGATACCAGGCCAGCACGGCGTCGAGCCTGGCGTTGCCGATCACCGGAAGGACGACCATCTGGCTCAGCCCAGAGGCGCTGGCCTGCAAGGCCGCGACCGAGACGTCACGCGCGAGATCGTCGTTGAGTGCGGGCATGCCGGTGGCCCAGGCCCCGCCGATGCTGCCTTCGCCTTTGGCGATGGATTTCGTCGCATAGAGCGCGGCGAGGTCGGTCTGCGCGCTGCAATCGCCGGCGCGGAAGACCAGCGCCGAACGGGCCTCGTCCGGGACCCAGATCTCGAAGCGTCGCGCAATCGGGGTCGCCTGCGCGGAGAGAAATGTCAGCACCCAGGTCTGATCGGTGCCGGTCCGGTAGGGAACGCCGACGCCGAGATTGATTCCGACCTTGGCGGCGTCCTCCCAGCGCAGAAAACTCCTGGCATCGTGCAGGTCCTTGATGATCAGCGGCAGGCCGGCTTTCCAGATGCGGCCGGGAAGGCCGAAGCCGCGCGGAAATCTGGTGTGGCGGGAGTTGAATTCGAACATGTCGGCGGTGCCGTAATAGCCGTCGACGAGCCCCATCTCGTGGGAGGTTTCGGCATCGTTGTGCCAGAGTTCGATCGCGCCGACATGGGCCTCGTCGTCGCCGCAGAACAGCACCATGACGGCTTGCAGGAATTCGCCTGAAAACACCGGCACCGCCACGCCGCAGGTCAGCCCGGCGGCGATGGCCTGATCGGTCCGCTTGAAATAGGAATCGGTGAATCTAGTGAGGATCACGGGGTGGCCGCCGGCCCAGGCCTTGCCGGGAAGTCCCTCGTCATATCCGAAGTGCAGATCCTCGCTCACGTCCCTAAACGCGGACAACCCTTCGCCGTAGAGGCCGCCGCCGAATTCCAGCCGCATGCGCGTGCGGTCAGGCACCCAGAGTTCAACGACGCGAATGAAGGTCTTCATCGAACGTGCCCGCCGTCTCAAGCCGCACCAAGCATCGGCCATTTGGCTGCGGAACGGACGTTCAAAATTCAGGCAGGACAGCGCAAACTTCGTGCGGTGGGAGACGCCACGGCTTGGTCCGCCCGATGGAGTTTCGCGGGACACAAACGACACCATCTCGCCGGCCTCGGCCGGCGATGGCGATTTCAATCCTGGCCCGACCTGTCGGCCGGGAATGGCTGCATCAGCCGATCGGCAGGCGGGTGATGGTTGTCCGGCTGTCGGTGATGGTCTGCGGCTTGTGCTCGCGCTCGCCGAGCGGCTGGGTCACCGGTAGCTGCAGCACGGTCGCACGCTGGCCTTCGACCAGCTGCGTCACCAGCACGGATTTGCCGTCGGGGAATTCGATCGCATCATGATGGCGATCGGGAATGTGCGGATCGATCTTGCCGAACTTGCCGACGCGCGAATTGACGGTGCGCGTCCAGATCCAGCGATTGTCGTAGCGGACGTTGTCGGCGAAGGCGAGCTCCGTCCCCGGGAGCAGGCAGACCGCGACGGTCGGATCGGCCGCGGAGGCAAAGCCGCGCGTCGAGGTGCCGCGGAAGGTTGTCGTGACGATCGTCTCGCCGACTTCGGCGGGACGCGACGCGACGGCATGCAGGCTGTAGTCACACATCGGGTGCTCCTCATGCAGGGATAGCGACCCACGTCTCTTAATCGAGGCGCAGGCCTCTATCAGAGTGGAAATACCAAACGTTCTGCCGGGTTGTAGGCAAATCTACGGCTCGCCGCCGCAGGCCGCAATCACATTAACTTTCCCGAATCCACCAGGAACAAAGCCCGCCCCTTTGCATTCTGCAGGCGCGTGTCAGCGCCCCGCAGGCGCCGACCAGCCGGAATACTGCCAGCCCGGCCGCGACGGTTGGTCGACGGCGTCGAGGGCCTTGCGGACTTGCTCGCTAACGGCGGTGTCCTTGCGGACATGGGGCCGCGATTGCGCGGCTAAGGTTTGTACGTCCAAGGCTTGCGACGCTGATGCTGCGATCAGCGGCGCCACAGCAATTGTGCTCAGAACGATCCGGCGCATGACTTCTCCTCGAACCTGAAGGCCGCGAAGCAGAGCTGCTTCGTGCGGCGTGCCGAGGATTTACCGCTGGAGGAGGGGCCGGATAATCTGCGCGAAACCAGAAAGACTATCCAGCGGAAGCGGACAATCGTCCGCTCCAATCTCGGATCGGCGATGCCGATCCAAAGCGCGCGGGGCGCCAAATAACCGATACCGGCACGTCCGGTATCAATACTTCCGGTACAGCCCGATCAGCTTGCCCTGGATCTTCACCCGGTTGGGCGGCAGAATGCGGACCTCATAGGCCGCATTGGCGGGCTCGAGCGCGATCGAGGCGCCGCGGCGGCGGAAGCGCTTGAGCGTCGCCTCCTCGTCGTCGATCAGCGCCACCACGATATCGCCGGTATCGGCGCTCTCGTTGCGCTGGATCAGCGCCATGTCGCCGTCGAGAATGCCGGCCTCGACCATGGAATCGCCGCGCACTTCGAGCGCGTAATGTTCGCCCGAGCCGAGCATGTCAGGCGGTACGCTGATGGTGTGGCTGCGGGTCTGCAAGGCCTCGATCGGCGTACCGGCCGCGATGCGGCCCATCACGGGGACCGCGACGGGGCGCTCGCCCTCGTCCGCCGGCGGGCTCGAAGTCGTGCGGATCTTGCCGAGATTGCCTTCGATGACGCTCGGCGTGAAGCCGCGGCGGCTGCCGGCAGCGGCCTGAAGCTCGGGCAGCTTGATCACCTCGATGGCGCGGGCCCGGTTGGGCAGGCGCCGGATGAAGCCGCGCTCCTCGAGCGCAGTGATCAGGCGATGGATGCCCGATTTCGAGCGCAGGTCGAGCGCGTCCTTCATCTCATCGAAGGAGGGCGGCACGCCGCTTTCCTTCAGCCGTTCGCTGATGAACCGCAGGAGCTCGTATTGTTTGCGCGTTAACATCTCGACCAAAATCCCCCGGTTGATGTCGTTCGATTCCGAGACGCTGAATTCAGCAGTAAGCCGCTACATTCCCGAAACAAATCATGAACGGACACTATATGTTCGATACATGTTCCGCAACTGCTTAATTTACCGTGAACGCGACAAAGTTCGCGGAACGCACGCGAACGAAGCGCTCAGACGGGCAGCCGCAAGACCTCGCAAGGCGTGCCGGCTTCGGCCTTCGACGCGAATGGCGCGCGCACGAGAAGTGCCTGTGCCGCAGCGAGATTCGCAAGCAGCGAGGAATCCTGGTGATTGACCGGAAGGGCGACGAGCGTGCCGTCATCGCGCAGCTCGAGGCGTGCGCGCAGGTAATCCTCGCGCTGGTCGTTGGCGCCGACATCGCGGCCGAGCACCGCGCGTTCGCGGCGGTGATGAATCATCGAACGGCCCGAAAGCGCGCGAATCAACGGCACCATGAACAGGAAGCCGCAAACGTAGGATGACACGGGATTGCCGGGCAGGCCGATCACGCGCATCGCGCCGAGCCGCCCGTTCATCATCGGCTTGCCCGGCCGCATCGCGATCTTCCAGAACGCCATCGAGATACCTTCGTCCCTCAGCGCCTGCTGGACCAGATCGTGGTCCCCGACCGACGCGCCGCCGGTCGTGATCAGGATGTCGGCGCCGCTCTCCCGCGCGCGGCCGATGCCGGCCGTGGTGGCCTCCAGCGTATCGGCGGCAACGCCGAGGTCGATGGTATCGGCGCCCTCGCTGCGGGCGAGCGCGTGCAGGGCGTAGCCGTTGGAATAGACGATCTGGCCGTGGCCCGGCGTCGTACCCGGCATCACCAGCTCGTCGCCGGTCGCGAGGATCGCGACCTTCGGGCGTCGCCGGACTGGCAATTGCGGGTAATTCATGCCGGCGGCGAGCGCGAGGTCGCGCTCGGTGAGCCGGGCTCCCTTGCGCAGCAGCACGTCGCCTTCCGAGAAGTCGACGCCGGCGGGGCGGATGTGCCGCCCCGTTACGGCGGCTTCCTTGATGGTGATGCGCTTGCCGTCCGCGATCGTGTCCTCCTGGATCACGACCGCATCAGCGCCATCGGGAACGACACCGCCGGTGAAGATACGCACGGCCTCGCCGGCGCCGATCGATCCCGCAAACGGGCGGCCCGCCGCGACCTCGCCGATCAGGGTGAGCTGGGATTCGATCTTCGCCGCATCGACCGCGCGCACCGCATAGCCGTCCATTGCCGACATCGCCTGCGGCGGCTGCGTGCGCCGCGCGGCGACGTCGCGCGCGAGCACGCGGTGGAAGGCTGCGTCGAGCGCGATCATCTCTTCAGGCAGCGGCTCTGCGCCCGCCAGCACCGCAGCGAGCGCGTCGGAAACCGGCATCAGGGCCACGGGTGAAAACTCCTGCTGGGCCCGTTCGGGCAAATCGGCGGCGAGAGTTCTAGCCGAGTGCAGGCGCAGAGGCAAAACAGTGGCCGCGCAGGATGATTTATCCTGCGTCATCCGCTCTGCGATGAAGGGTGAGCATCAAGTCCGCCGCGGCATGATCCAGAAGGCGAGACAGACCGGTACGAGGATGGCCATGGCGAGGACGAGAAAGACGAGAGCCACGGCCAGCATCGGTCAGCCCCCCGGCTGCTTGTACGGACTGACGTCCGGCGCTGCGGGGCCCTGATCCCTGTCAGGCAGCGGGTCGGCCTGGGATTTCAGGTCGGCGGCCTTGCTGATCAGCTTGGCGGAAAGCTCAGAATCCGATGTGGTCCTGGCGAATTTCATCAGCAGAGAGGCCTGCTTGGTGAGGTAGGTTTTGCCCAACACGACGATAAGCCCGATGTAGAATTCCCAACGGACTCATGAGTCCTGAGAGGGGCAATCGTTCCGGGAACTCCGTATAAAAATGCACAAAGGGTTTTGGTTCCTCGCCCCCAGGCAAAATAGTTCCATTCGCGGCCCGTCGGCTTGCCGGCCAGAGATCAGATTCCGAGCGCCTTGAGGGCGTTCCCGACGTCGCGGGGCGAGGTCACGTGGACCGTGGTCAGGCCGCGCGACCGCGCTCCTTCGATGTTCTCGGCAAGATCGTCGAAGAACACGATACGGTTCGCGGGCACGCCGATCGCCGCCACGACATGGTCGAAGGCCTCCACATCGGGTTTGCGCAGGCCGATGCTGGACGACAGATACAGCTCGCGGAAATGGCCGAGCAGGGCGGCATATTCCTTCGAGAAGTGGTCCACATGCGGCCGGTTGGTGTTGGAGAAGGCGTAGAGCGGCAACTGCTTGGCCGCACGCGGCAGCAGCTCGGCGATATCGGGCATCTCGCCGGCGAAGATCGCGTTCCAGCCCTCCAGGAACTGCGCGTCCGAGATGCCGATCCCGAGCGAGACGCGCAGCGAGTCAAAATAGGCCTCGTCGCTGATCTTGCCGACCTCGTGCAGCCGATAGGCTTCGCTGTCCCGTACATAGCGCGCGACGATGGCTTCCGGCTTGCAGCCGGCATGTCCCGCCCAGCAGGCGATCGCCTTGGAGAAATCGATGTCGAGCACGACGCGGCCGAGATCGAACAGGAGCGCGTCCGCGCTGCCGGGAGAGAGCGAGCTCATTGCATCCTTTCACTCAATATCGATAGGGGTCATGGTCGAACAGCGGGAACGCGCTGAACACGCTCGGCGCATTCGTTGCGGTCGCCTGGTGCAGGCAGGACTTGTCGACCTCGGCGAACGAGGTGGCGCCCAAGAGGCCTAGGCAGCGCAGCACCTCGTCCTCGAGCAACTCCAGCATTCGCCTCACGCCGGCCTCGCCGGCTGCGGCCAATGCCCAGCATTGCAGCCGGCCGATGCCGACCATGTCCGCGCCCGCCGCGATCGCCTTGACGATGTCGGTGCCGCGGCAGAAGCCGCCGTCGACCATGATCTTGGCGCGTCCCTTCACGGCGTCGACGATCTCGGGCAGCACATGCATGGCGCCGCGGCCGTGATCGAGCTGGCGGCCGCCATGGTTGGAGACGTAGATCCACTTGACGCCGTGGTCGACCGCGATCCGGGCGTCCTCGGCGGTGGCGATGCCCTTCAGGATGAGCGGGATCTTGAACTTGTCCTTGATCATCTTCACGGTCCGCCACTCCAGGCCCTTCTGGTAATCGCCGCCGGTGGCGCGCAGGCGGCTCTCGCGAACATAGCGCTTGGCAATGTCACGTTCGCGACGGCTGTAATGGGCGGTATCAACGGTCAGGCAGAAGGCGGCGTAGGCGTTCTTCTCGCTCCGGCTGACGACATCGGCGACGAAATCGTCGTCGCCGCGCACATAGAGTTGATAGAGCCGCAGCGCATCAGGGGCGGCCTCGGCGGTCTTCTCCAGGCCGGGCTCGGACACCGAGCTCAGCATGTGCGCCGCGCCGAAGGTGCCGCAGGCGCGGGCGACGCTCGCCGCGCCATCCGGATCGAAGATCTCCAGTGCGCCGACAGGGGCCAGCACCACCGGCAGCCGCATCCGGCGCCCGAACAGCTCGACCGAGCCGTCGACCTCGCGGACGTCGCGCAGCACGCGCGGCCGGAAGGCGATCTCGTCCAGCGCCATGCGGTTGCGGCGCATCGTGGTCTCGGTCTCGGCGGCGCCGACGATATAGTCCCAGGCGTTCTGGTTGAGGTTGGCGCGCGCCTTGCGGATGAATTCGTGCAGGTTTTGGAATGGCTCGGCGCTGGCGCCGAGTTCGACGTTCCTTTCCGGCCGGATGCGGGGCGCGTCATTCATTGTTGTCCTCCCGAGAATTTGAAGCGTTATTGTCATCGCCTATCGTGTCCGGCCCTCCAAAACCATCCTAAAATCGCATAGCTGAGAGGCGTGGGCCGGCCGGCCGATTCCCGCGTTGCGCGAAACGGTTTCGGAACGTTGCCAAAAGTTTAGGCCCGGGCGAAGAGATTTTTACGATGTACCCGCCAGCGTGGCGTCCCGGCCTTGAAGAAACCAGAATGGTATTGTGAACAGCGGGCTGGATCGCCATTTGCATGGCGCCTCACAAGCCCAAAGCAAAGCTCCAAGCAAGAAGGCCAGTCTATCCATGCGGAAAAACCTGCTGTTCCCCCTGGGCGCACTCACGGGAGCGTGTCTAACCCTTCTGGTCGCCAGCCCGCACGGTGGAGTATGGGCGGCACGGGCGGCAGCGAGCGCGGATGATGCCTATTCCCGGCTCAATCTGTTCGGCGAAGTGTTCGAGCGGGTGAAGGCGAGCTATGTCGAGAAGCCCGACAATTCCAAGCTGATTGAGGGTGCGATCACCGGCATGGTGACCTCGCTCGACCCACATTCACGCTACATGAACGACAAGGCCTGGACCGAGATGCAGGAGACCACCTCCGGCGAGTTCGGCGGGCTCGGCATCGAGGTCACGATGGAGGACGGCCTGGTCAAGGTCGTCTCGCCGATCGACGACACGCCGGCGTCCAAGGCCGGGATCATGTCCGGCGACCTCATCAGCAAGATCGACGGCGATGCCGTGCAGGGCATGACGCTCGAGCAGGCCGTCAACAAGATGAAGGGGCCGGTCGATACCCAGACCAAGCTCACCATCGTGCGCAAGGGCGCCGACGCTCCGCTCGACGTCGCGATCAAGCGCGAGATCATCCATGTGCGTCCGGTGCGCTTCCACGTCGAGAACGGCGACATCGGCTATATCCGCGTCACCTCGTTCAACGAGCAGACCACTGACGGCCTGAAGAAGGCGATCGCGTCGATCTCCAAGGACGTTCCGCCGGAGAAGCTGGTCGGCTACGTGATGGACCTGCGCAACAATCCGGGCGGCTTGCTCGACCAGGCCGTCTCGGTGTCGAGCGCCTTCCTTCAGCGCGGCGAGGTCGTCTCGACCCGCGGCCGCAATCCCGAAGAGACCCAGCGCTTCACCGCCCATGGCGGCGACCTCACCAAGGGCAAGCCGCTGGTGATTCTGGTCAATGGCGGCTCGGCTTCGGCCTCGGAGATCGTCGCCGGCGCGCTGCATGACCACAAGCGTGCCACGATCATCGGCACGCGCTCGTTCGGCAAGGGCTCGGTGCAGACCATCATTCCGCTCGGCGCCGGCAATGGCGCGCTGGCGCTGACCACGGCGCGCTATTACACGCCGTCGGGCCGCTCGATCCAGGCCCAGGGCATCGCGCCCGACATCGAGATCCTGCAGGACGTGCCACCCGAGCTGAAGGGCCGGATGGATACGATGGCGGAGTCGCAGATGCGCGGCCATCTGCAGGCCGCCGACGGCACTGAGCAGACCGGATCGCAGTCCTACGTCCCGCCGGAAGAGAAGGACGACAAGGCCCTGCATGCGGCCTACGACTTCCTGCACGGCGTGACCGCGAATGCGGTCGCCGCCAAGCCCGCGCCGAAGGCGGCGGTACCGAACTAAAACCTTACGACGTCCAGATATCGCCCGGGAGCGGATGACCGCTCCCGGGCGAATTCGTGCGGTGACGCTTCCAATTGTTGGGAAGACCGCCCTAAAGCAGGATGGGGTTAGGTTGAATCGATTTGGGATTCCCAAATCGGTGTGTTTCTGATTCACCATGCTGGCTGGGTTGGAGGCCAGCATGGATGGGCAAGCCTTATTCTCTGGATCTTCGCAAGCGTGTCGTGTCCGCGATCGAGGGCGGGATGTCCCGCAATCAGGCAGCCAAGCAGTTTGGGGTCGCGATCAGCACAGCAATCGGTTGGATGCAACGGGTAGAGGAGACCGGCAGCGTTGAGCCTGGTCAGATGGGCGGTCATAAGCCGAAGGCGGTTTCGGGAGACCACGCGGTTTGGCTGTCGCAACGGATCAAGGACGGCGATTTCACTATACGGGGGCTCGTTGCCGAGCTTGCTGGACGCGGCCTGAAGGTCGACTATCACTCGGTGTGGGACTTCGTGCATGCCGAGAAGCTCAGCTTCAAAAAAAAGCGTGGCGGCTGGCGAACGCGATCGACCCGCGGTCGCGCGGCGGCGAGCCCAGTGGACAAAATATCAAGGACGCGTCGAAGCTGAGCGGCTCGTCTTCATCGACGAGACATGGACCAGAACCGATATGGCGCCTTTGCGGGGATGGGCGCCGCGCGGGCACAGACTTCCTGCCACGGTTCCCCACGGCCGCTGGAAGACCATGACCTTCCTGGCGGCGCTGCGCCATGACCGGATCGATGCACCATGGTTCATCGAGGGGCCGATCGATGGCGTGAGCTTCCGCACCTATGTCGAGAAGGTTCTTCTGCCTGTCCTTCGACCCGGCGATATCGTCGTCTTGGATAACCTCGGTAGCCACAGGAGCAAAGCAGTTCGCCAACTCATCCGTTCGGTCGGCGCCAAACTCTTCTTCCTGCCCAAATACTCACCCGACCTGAACCCGATCGAGCAGGTCTTTGCCAAGCTCAAGCATCTGCTCCGCAAAGCTGCCGCGCGAACCGTCGACGCGGTCTGCGCCGCAATCGGCCACGCACTCGATGCCTTCACCCCCGAGGAATGCGCCAATTACCTGAAAAATTCAGGCTATCGAACTTAATGCCATCACGCTTTAGCTGGCCTCGCGGTGCCGGCTTTCCTCGCCGCCGCGCTGGGCGAGGCGGCTGCGGTGCAGCGCGAACAGCTCCAGCACCTTGTCGGCCGGTTTTGCGGCACTGAACAGATAGCCCTGCATCTCGGAGCAGCCGAGCGCACGGAGCAGGCGCTGCTGCTCCTCGGTCTCGACGCCCTCGGCTGTGGTGGTCATGCGGCGGGCGGCAGCCAGGTTGACGACGGCCTGCACGATGCTCGCGGAGCCGTCGGGACCGGCGATGTCGCTGACGAAGCAGCGGTCGATCTTGATCTTGTCGAACGGGAAGCGGTGCAGATAGCTCAGCGAGGAGTAGCCGGTGCCGAAATCGTCGAGCGCGATGCGCACGCCGATGGTGCGGAGCTGATGCAGGATCGCAAGCGCGGTGTCGTCGTCGCGGATCAGCACGGCCTCGGTGATCTCGAGCTCGAGCCGGCTCGCCGGCAAATTGGAGGCGGCAAGGGCCGCCATGATCTTCAGCGCCAGCGTGCCGCTCTTGAACTGCACCGGCGAGACGTTGACGGCGAGGCGGATGTCGTCGGGCCAGTTGGCGGCATCGCGGCAGGCCGTGGCCAGCACCCATTCGCCGATCTCGTTGATCAGGCCGGTGTCTTCGGCGATCGGGATGAACTCGGCGGGCGAGACCATGCCGCGCTCGGGATGGCGCCAGCGCACCAGCGCCTCGCAGCCGGTGATGCGGTCGTCCTTCAGGGCGAGGCAGGGCTGGTAGTAGACCTCGAGCCCTCCTTCGAGCCCACCTTGGGCGATGGCGTGGCGCAGATCGATCTCGAGCTGCCGCCGCTCGCGGACCTTGGCGTCCATCTCCGGCTCGAAGAAGCGATAGGTGCGGCGTCCGGCGGCCTTGGCGGCATACATCGCCATGTCCGCGTTCTTCAGGATCTGGTCCAGCGCGGTGCCGTGTCGTGGCGCCAGCGCGATGCCGATACTGGCGTCCGTGGTGAGATGATGGCCCATGCAGTCGAACGGCGCGCGGATGGCCTGGAAGACCCGCGCGACGAGTTCGTTGACCTGCTCCAGCGACGTCACCGCGCTCTGTACGATGGCGAATTCGTCGCCGCCTAGCCGCGCCACGAAGTCCTGCAGACCCGCGCAGCGGCTGAGGCTCGTCGCGATCGATTTCAACAGCTCGTCGCCGACGAGATGGCCGAGCGCGTCGTTGACGCCCTTGAACTCGTCGATGTCGATGTAATGCACCGCGATCTCTTCGCCACCGGCGATGGCGGCGAGCTCCGCGCGTAGGTGCTCGTGGAACATGGTGCGGTTGGGCAGGTCGGTCAGCGCGTCGTAATGGGCGAGGTGGGTGATGCGCTCCTCGGTCCGCCGGCGCTCAGTGACGTCTTCGTGGGTCGCCACCCAGCCGCCGTCCGCGAGCGGCTCGTTAAGGATGTGGATCGAGCGCCCGTCGGAGGTGTCGACCACCATGGAGTTGCGCACATGGATGTCGCGCAGCACACGGACGACATAGTCGCCGATGTCGCCAGTGAACGAGCCGGTCGCCTTGCGGTGGGCGATGATGTCGTGGAAGCTGGAGCCGGGCTTCACCACCTCGGCTGACAGGCCGTACATCTCGATGTAGCGCTGGTTGCAGATCACCAGCCGCCGCTCGGCATCGAACAGCAGCAGGCCCTGCGTCATGTTGTTGACGGCGCGGTCGAGGCGCTGCTTCTCCAGCGTCAGCCGCTCGCGAGAGGCGCGGTGCTGCTCCAGCAGCTTGCGCACAATCGCGATCAGCACGCCCGCGATGGCGAGCGCGGAGGCGCCCGCAACCGAGATCAGGATGCCGATCTGCTCGCGCCAGTCCGTTAGCGCCGCCGCGCGCGTCGTGGTTGCCATCATCAGGATCGGGAAGTGGGGCAGGGCACGCGAGGAGATCAGACGGTCTTCGCCGTCGACGGGGCTCATGATGCGGCCGGCGAAGTGATCGAGCCCGAAGATCCTCTGCTGCTCGAACGGGCCGGTCTTGAAATTCCTGCCCATCTGCTCGCTGGAATGGGGATAGCGAGCGAGCAGCGTGCCGTCGCGATGCAGCATCGAGATCGTGGCGCCTTCGCCGAGCACGACGGAGGCGAAGAACTTCTCGAAATTGGCCGGTTCGATGCCGCGTCCGACCACGCCCATGAACTCGCCGTTCGGTCCCACGATCTTGCGCACGATCAGGATGGTCCAGGCGCCGGAGACGCGGCTGTGCACCGGCTCGATCAGCACGTTCGGCGAATAAGGATCGTATTTGAAAGTGCGAAAATAGGCGCGATCGGCGACGTTCACTTTGGGGGCCGGCCACGCCGTCGACGAGTTGATGAGATTGCCTTCGGCATCGCTGATGTTGACGCCGCCCATGTAGGGCAGCGCCTCGATCTTCGAGCGCAGCATCCGGTGGACGTCCTGGCCGGAGAGGCGTTTGCGATAGTCCTCGGCGCTTGCGATGCCGGTTGCGCGGACGTGGTCGACGAAATCCTTCTGGATGACCGCGAAATCCTGCAACTGCTGATCGAAATGATGAGCGAGCAGAAGGACGGTGTTTTCCAGCTCGCGGCCGCTGTTGCGCAGCGCGCGCTCTCGGAAATTCTGCGCCATCAGGACCGAGCCAATGGCGATGGCCGCGATCAGCAACGTGCCGCCCACCACCAGCCAGCGGATCGGTCCGCTGCGCACGAAGACCTGGTCAAAGAGGCGACTGCCGTATTTCGTCATCATGTCGATCGTTGCCGCGCACACGTCAGGATCGCTTCTTGATCCCGAGAACATCCGTTGGTTTACGGAAACGATATGGAGGCGAAGTTAGGAAGCGCAGTTAATGCGACATGAACGGCCGCGTACAAAAGCAATCGATGCGCGCGACGCAAGACGTGCAGGAATTGCCGGACTCTCTCGCGATGCCGGTCAATTCCTGCCGGTCGTGCCACGGTCAACCAAGGCTTAACCATCTAAGATGTTGGCGATCCTCGAGTCGGCATTGGCACGTGACTTGCGAACATGCCTGCCGACGACACAGAGAGGACACGACGATGACAAACACCTTGAAGAACTTCCTCGCCGACGAGCGTGGTGCGACCGCGATCGAATACGGCCTGATTGCCGCCGGCATCGCGCTGGCCATCATTTCCGTCGTGAACGGCATGGGCTCCAAGCTTAACGCCAAATTCGGGTCGATCAGCTCTTCGCTGCGCTGATCGCGTGGGCTCCGCTGCGCGCTAATATCGCCGCCACGATCAGCGCCGCGACGACGTTCGCGGCGGCGCTGATCAAGATCGGCAACGTATAGCTGTGGTTGACGTCATAGGCGAAGCCGGCCGCACTCGGGCCAACCAGCGTGCCGAACGCCACGCTGGTGTAGAGAATACCGATGATTCCGCTGACGTTGCGTCCGCCAAAATAATCCATGATCACAGCGGGCAGTACCGCGACCCAGCCGCCGTAGAACACGCCGTAGACGAAGGCAAAAGCGGCGAGGGTCCAGACATCGGCGGCGATGGCCCAGATCGCCATCGCGAACGCCATTCCGACCAGGACCATGATGAGCGAGCGGTCGCGGCCCATCCGGTCGGCGAGCGCGCCGAGAAAGAAGCGGCCTGCGGTGCTGCCGGCCCCGATCACGCCGAGCAGCAGCACCGCTGAGGACGCCGCGACCCCGTGGTCGCGCGCGTAAGGCACCAGATGGACGAACGGGACGAAGGCGCCGAACGAGCAGACCAGACACGATACGTAGAGGGCGACAAATCGCGTCGACCGGACCGCCTCTCGCACCGAAGCGCCGCCGGCATTGCTTGCGCCCGCGGCCTCGCGAGGCGGATCGCCGTCGGGTCCGAGGCCGCGATGCTTCGGATCGTTCTCGATCAGCAGCGACGCTCCGCCGCCCAGCACCAGCGCGATCGCGCCCAGCACCAGATAGGCGCCGCGCCAGCCCACCGATGCGATCAACAATGAGGCCAGCGGCGGCATCGCCAGCGTACCGAGCCCGATGCCACTCACCGCGAGCCCGGAGGCGAAGCCGCGGCGCTTGACGAACCAGCGTTGCACCGCGCCGATCGCGGGAACATAGGCGCAGCCGAGGCCGAGGCCGACGCCCAGCCCGTAGGCGAGATAGACCTCGACAAGGGAACGTGCCGCGCTCGCCGCCGCAAGTCCGACCGCGATCAGGATCATGCCGGCGATGGCCAGCGGACGCGAGCCGAGCCGGTCGGCGAGGGGACCGCTGACGAGTCCGAGCGCGAAGTACAGAAAGCCCGCAATCGAAAACACGAGCGAGATCGAACCGCGCGAGGCGCCGAAATCGCGCTGGAGCGGCTCCAGAAATGCGCTGAACGTGTAGGCGGAGCCGAAGCCGACGAACATGACGGCAAACGCCGCCGCGACCACGAACCAGCCATGGAAAATGCTTCGCTGAACGAGCGTGGATTGAACGGTCAATGCTGCCTCCGCGAGCTGAGGGAAGGATGGCGGCGATGCCAGGACGTGGCACGCTGGAACGCCGCGCCGGCGCGCACGAGCATGGCCTCGTCGAGATGAGCGGCGACGAGCTGGAACGCGATCGGCAGTCCGTCGGCCGATGCACCACCTGGTAGCGTGATCGTGGGATGACCGGTCATGTCGAACGGGCAGGTGTAGCGCTGCAGCTTCGCGATCAGATCCGGCTGCTCGCCGAGCGTCTGGATCATGGCGAGCGTCACCGGCGGGAACGGGTGTACCGGGATCAGCAGCAGGTCAATGGTCTCGAACAGCGCGGTGACACGGCCGCGCAGCGCCAGCCGCCGCAGCAGGATCTTCTGATAATCGAGAGCAGAGAGAGCGCGACCGGCCTCGATCAGCGAGGCGAGCATCGGACCATACTCGTTCTTGCGGGCAGGATAGGTCGCCTCGTGCGCGACCGCGGCTTCCACCGCGCAATTCGGTGTCCAGTCGGCAATCGCCTGCATGACGTCGGGAAATCTGACATCGACGATGCCGGCGCCTAGCGCGCGGAACGCATCGATGGCGTCTGCCAGCACGTGCTGTGTCTTAACGTCCACGTCGTCGCTGTTCCAGGCGGCATCGACGCCGATGCGCAAGCCCCGCACGTCCTGTGCGGCCGCGGCCAGATAGTCGGGCACCGGATTGAACACCGAGGTCGGGTCGTTGGGATCGTGTCCGGCAATGACGCCGAGCAGCGCGCCCGCATCGGCTGCGCTGCGGCCGATCGGTCCGACGTGGTCGAGCGTCGCGGCCAGCTCGAACGCGCCGTGTCGGCTGACGCGACCCCAGCTCGGCTTCAATCCAGTCAGCCCGTTGGCGGCGCAGGGCCAGCGGATCGAACCGCCGGTGTCGGAGCCGAGCGAGCCGAAGCAAAGCCCGGCAGCGGTTGCGACCGCCGAGCCACTGGACGAAATGCCCGGCCAGTAACTCGCATTCCACGGATTCTTCGGCGGCGTCACCAATGGATGGTGATCGGAATAGGCGCCCTCGGTGAGTTGCAGCTTGCCGAGTATCACGGCGCCTGCGTCCTTGAGCCGGCGCACGACGGTTGCGTCTTCGTGGGGACGAAAGTCGCGATGAAGCATGGTGCCGGCCGCCGTCGGAATGCCCTTGGTCCAGAACAGGTCCTTGAGCGCAATCGGCACGCCATGCAGCGGCCCCCGATACCGGCCCTGTGCGATTTCGGCGTCCGCGGCTTTTGCCTCGGCGATGGCCGTTTCTGCCATCACGTGAACGTAGCTGCCGAGACCCCGGTCCATGGCGTCGATACGGTCGAGTTGCGCGCGCGTCACGTCCAGCGCGGAGATGTCGCGCGCCTTGAGGCGTGCTGCGAGCGCGGTGAGTTCGAGATAGTGCAGGGCGTCGGCCATCGGTTCGGGGTCTCCGTTCTGGTGATCGCAATGGGCGCTCGATCCCGAAGGATTCGACACTAGTATAATTAGGATACAGGTGTCGCTTGCTGTCAACCAGTAAATCTGTTTTACTGGTGTTCCAATCTTTGGTGTCCCGATGTCGAAAGAGTCTCGCAAATTCCAGGTTCCCGACACGCTGGCGAACGTCTACGATTTCGCCAACACGCTCGATGTTCGCCACTTCATGCATTTCGGCGTGGAGCACCCGGAGAGCGATGAGCTCGGCGGGCCGAAGGAACTTGCGGACTGGATGCGGGAACGCGGCCTTGGCGCCGAGGGCGGGCGTGTCACGCCCGCGATGTTTGAGACGGCGCTACGACTGCGCGGCGCCTTGCGCGCCTATCTGCAATGTGAGCCTGCCGAGCGGCCCCGGAACAGGAGCGTTCTCAGCACTCTTAATGAGGCGCTCGCGCCGTTTCCGTTGCGGGTGGAGGCGCGCGCAGGCCGTGGCGCGATGCTGTCGGCAGCGCGCGAGGATGCGCTCGCAGGCCTCTCGGCCATCGCGATCGAGCTCCATGACGCAACGCTTGTGGGAACACTGGACCGGCTGAAGATGTGCGCGTCGGAGGAATGCCGCCGGGTGTTCTTCGACCGGTCGAAACCATCGACGCGGCGGTGGTGCATGTCGACGCTGTGCGGCAACCGGATGAAGACGCGCGCCTATCGCGAGCGGCAGCGCGAGGCGAAATAGATCACGCGGCGCTCAGGCGCGGTAGTGGCCCGACTTGCCGCCGAGCTTCTCGACCAGATGGATGCCTTCGATGCGCACGCCGCGTTCGACCGCCTTGATCATGTCGTAGATGGTGAGGCAGGCGACCGACACCGCCGTGAGCGCCTCCATCTCGACGCCGGTCGGGCCCGTCACCTTCACGCTGGCGCGGACGAGGCAGCCTGGCAGCTTCGGGTCGGGCTCGATGTCGACGGTGACCTTCGACAGCGCGAGGGGATGACAGAGCGGGATCAGCTCCGAGGTGCGTTTGGCGGCCATGATGCCGGCGATGCGCGCGGTGCCGAGCACGTCGCCTTTCTTGGCGTTGCCCGAGACGATGAGATCAAGCGTCGCCTTGGTCATGACGACGTGGCCTTCGGCGACCGCGAGCCGTTCGGTCGCGGGCTTGTCCGACACGTCCACCATCCGCGCCTCGCCGGAGGCGCCGATATGGGTGAGGGCAGGGCCGGCTTTCGCTTTGGATTGCCTGGCCTTGGCGGGCTTGCGCGCCATGTCAGCGCGTACCCGACGCGCGCGGCACGTTCTCGCGCGCAAGCAGCGTGCGGGTGGCGGCGGTCACGTCGGCCTGGCGCATCAGGCTCTCGCCGACCAGGAAGGTCGACATGCCGACGCGCTCGAGCCGGGCGAGATCGGCGGGCGTGAAGATGCCGCTCTCGCCAACCATCAGCCGTTCCGCAGGGATCAGCGGCGCCAGCGTCTCGCTGGTCGCGAGCGTGGTCTCAAAGGTGCGCAAATTGCGGTTGTTGACGCCGATCATCGGCGAACGCAGCTTCAGCGCACGGTCGAGCTCGGCGCGGTCGTGGATTTCGATCAGCACGTCCATGCCGTAGGTGAGGGCGGCGTCCTCGAGATCTTTGGCTGTGGCATCGTCGAGCGCGGCCATGATGATCAGGATGCAGTCGGCGCCGTGCGCGCGCGCTTCGATCACCTGATAGGTGTCGAACATGAAATCCTTGCGCAGCACCGGGAGCGACGTCGCCGCGCGCGCCGCCACCATGAAGTCGAGATGGCCCTGGAACGATGGTGTGTCGGTCAGGACCGACAGACAGGCTGCACCGCCGGCCTCATAGGCCTTGGCGAGCAGCGGCGGATCGAAATCGGCGCGGATCAGCCCCTTCGACGGCGAGGCCTTCTTGACCTCGGCAATCAGCGCGTAGTCGCCATTGGCGTGCTTGGCCTTGATCGCGCGCACGAAGCCGCGCGGGACTCCTTGCGCCTCGGCCTTGGCCTCGACTTCCGAGAGCGGCTGCGCGCGCTTGGCGGCTGCGATCTCTTCGCGCTTGTAGGCTTCGATCTTGGTCAGGATGTCCGACATGTCAGGCTCAACCGTTCGAGACCGCGATCAGATGCTTCAGCCGCGCGCTCGCGGCGCCGCTGTCGAGCGACTTCGCACCGATCGCAACGCCTTCCTTGAGATCCTTGGCGCGGCCGGCCACGACCAACGCTGCGGCGGCGTTGATCAGCGCGACATCGCGGTAGGGGCTCGGCTTGCCGTCGAGCACGCTCTGCAAGGCGATCGCATTGGCGTCGGCGTCACCGCCCCTGAGCGCACCGGGATCGCAGCGCGGTAGGCCGGCGTCCTCCGGCGTCACCTCGAAATTCCGGATCTCGCCATTATGGAGCGCGGAGACGAAGGTCGGGCCGGTGAGGGTGATCTCGTCGAGGCCGTCGGAGCCATGCACCACCCAGGCGGATTCCGAGCCGAGGTTTTTCAGCACCTGCGCAAGCGGCTGCACCCATTGCCGCGAGAACACGCCGACCATCTGGCGCTTGACGCCGGCCGGGTTGGACAGGGGGCCGAGCAGATTGAAGATCGTGCGTGTCGCAAGCTCGACCCGGGTCGGGCCGACGTTCTTCATCGCCGGATGGTGGGCAGGGGCGAACATGAAGCCGATGCCGCATTCGCGCACACAGCGGCCGACCTGCTCGGGCCTGAGGTCGATTTTCACGCCGAGCGACGCCAGCACGTCGGCGGCGCCCGAGCGCGACGACAGCGCACGGTTGCCGTGCTTGGCCACCGGCAGGCCGGTGCCCGAGACGATGAAGGACGCGCAGGTCGAGACGTTGACCGAGCCGGAGCCGTCACCGCCGGTGCCGACGATGTCGACGGCGTCCGCGGGCGCGTCGACCGTGAGCATCTTGGAGCGCATCGCCGAGACCGCGCCGGTGATTTCGTCCACGGTCTCGCCGCGCACCCGCAGCGCCATCAGGAGGCCACCCATCTGCGAGGGTGTGGCCTCGCCGGACATCATGGCGTCGAAGGCGGAAGCCGCTTCGTCACGCGACAGGCTGGCGCCGGTCGCCACTTTTCCAATGATCGATTTCAGGTCGTCCATCGCGTGCTTTCAACTCACTGGTTCGCGCCGGTCACCTGCGCGAAGGCGGCCTGATTAATGGTGGTCCCGATGTCGGTTTCAAGCTTGTTGACGTAGGAGGCGACCTGCTCGTCGGTCAGCGCGCGGTCGAGGCTGTCCTTCAGCTTCTTCACCGCGTCGGACGCGGCGTCGACCGCGGGTTCGACGATGTCGGTGACGCGGAAGACGATTACCTCGCTGCCGCCGCTCACCGCGGTCTGTCCGACCCCGTCCTTGGCGGTGCGGAAGGCGGCCGCAACGACGTTGGCGGGCACGCCGGCGGGCGAGTCGTCGCGCTTGAAGCCGGAGGCGGTCTCGACCTTGGCGTTGATCGCGGCGGCCTCGTCAGCGAGCTTGCCGCCCTGTTCGAGCTTCTGCACCATCTCGGTCGCCTTGGTCTTCAGCTTGGCGGCGATCTGGTCCTGGCGCCAGCGCGCCTCGACCTGGTCGCGGACCTCGTCGAGATTGCGGTCGCGCGAGGGCGTGATGGCGAGCACGTCGTACCAGACATAGCCGCCCTTGAACGAGATCGCGTCGTTGTCGACGCCGACATCGGTGTTGAAGGCCTGCGACACCACGTCGAGGCCCTGCGGGATGCTGGTGACTGGCTGGCCGTTCGGGGTACGGCCGGAGCGGTCGACGGCGTCGATGGTCACGGCCGTGAGGCCGAGCTTCTGCGCCGCATCGATCACGCTGGCGCCGCCGCCGCGCTCGTCTTCCATCTTGTCGCGGAGATCGTTGACCTTGACGCGGGCGCGCTCGGTGGCGATCTCGCGCTTGATGTCGCCGACAAGGCTGGCGTAGTTCGCTTCACTGCCCGGCTCGATCTTGTCGACCTTGACGATGGACGTGCCGAGACGGCCCTGGATCGGCTGGCTGATCTCGCCCGCGGGAAGCGCGAAGGCGGCATCGCCGACCGCGGGGTCGAGCGACGATTTGGTCACGAGCCCGAGGTCGACATCGGAGCTGCTCAGCCCGCGCTCCTTGCCGAGGTCCTCGAACGACATTCCGCCGGCGAGACGCTCGCGTGCGGCCTGCGCCTCGGCGGCGTTGGGGAATACGATCTGGTGGATCTGGCGCTTCTCCGGCGTGCCGAGCCGGTCCTTGCGCTGGTCGAACACTTTCTTGGCGTCCTCGTCGGAGACCTCGCTCCATTTGCCGATCTCTTCCGGCGAGACCACGACGAAGGAAATCTTGCGATATTCGGGCGCGCGGAACTGGACTTTATGGTCCTCGAAATAGGCGGCGAGGGCTTCGGGCGAGGGAGCGTCGATGGTGCCGGCCTGCGCGGCGTCGAGCCTGACGAATTCGATCGCACGCTGCTCGTTCTGGAAGCGCGTCAGCACGTCGATCATGGCCTTCGGCGGTTCGAGGCCGGCGCCGATCGTGCCGGTGATCTGCCGGCGCAGCGACACCTTGCGCTGCTCGGAGACGTAGCGCTGCTCGGTATAGCCGAAATTGCGGATCACGGCCTGGAAGCGGTTCGGATCGAAGCTGCCGCCGACGCCCTTGAAGTTGGGGTCGTTCATGATGACCTGGCGGATCTGTTCGTCGGACTGGCCGAGCCCGAGCCGGCGGGCTTCTTCGTCGAGGGCGGCTTCCGCGATCGTCTGCTGGAGCACCTGGCGGTCGAGGCCGAAGGCACGCGCCTGGTCAGGCGTCAGCGGCCGGCCGAACTGGCGGCTGATCTGTTGCAGCCGGTCGGTATAGGTCTGCCGGAACTCGTTCAACGAAATCTCGGTGCTGCCGACCTTGGCCACCGTGGACTGCCCGAAGCCTTTGAAGATGTCGGCGATGCCCCAAACGCCGAAACTGATGATCAACACGCCCATCACCACGGCCATAATGGTCTTGCCGAGCCAGTTTGATGAGGCCTTGCGCATTCCTCGAAGCATTTGGTCCAACTTGTTTGGCAGGAGGGGAACGGGAGCGCGTCTTAATGCAGATTCCGCAAAAGCGCGTCACCAAATTGATCAATCATCATAAAGTGGTGGCTTTCCCCCCGCAACCTCAGGCCACGCGGTCCCTCGACGCTGCGGTTAAAAGCCCTGGGCTCTCTGGAACTGCCGCGACAGCTCTGCTAGCGGATGCACAAACCTCATTTTGCTGGAAATTGACATGACCGACGCCATCCGACCGCTGATCGCCGGCAATTGGAAAATGAACGGCCTCAAGGGCTCGGCTGCCGAATTCGACGCCATGCTCAAAGGCGCGGCAGAGGTGGCCGCCAAGGCCGACCTGCTGGTCTGCCCGCCGGCGACCCTGATCGCGGCCTTCGCCGACAAGGCGCGCGGCAGCAAGGTCGCGGTGGGGGCGCAGGATTGCCACCCCAAGGCCTCCGGCGCCCATACCGGCGATATCGCTGCCGAAATGCTGGCCGATGCCGGTGCGACCGCCATCATCGTCGGCCATTCCGAGCGTCGCGCCGACCACGGCGAGGGCGATGCCCTGATCCGGCAGAAGGCCGAGGCCGCCTGGCGCGCCGGCGTCACCGCGATCGTCTGCATCGGTGAGACGCAGGGCCAGCGCGATGCCGGCCAGACACTGGACATCCTGCGCGGCCAACTCGACGGCTCGCTGCCGGACGGCTCGACCGCCGCCAACCTGGTCGTGGCCTATGAGCCGGTCTGGGCGATCGGCACCGGCCTGACCCCGACGGCCCAGGATGTCGAGCAGATTCATAGCTTTATCCGGGAACTCCTGACCTCCCGGTTCAGGGCGGACGGGGCCAGGATGCGCATCCTCTATGGCGGCTCGGTCAAGCCGTCGAACGCGACCGAGCTGATGTCCGTGAAAAACGTCAACGGCGCGCTGGTCGGCGGCGCCAGCCTGAAGGCGGCCGATTTCCTTGCGATTGCGAAGGGCTGCCCCTAGCTAATCTCAAAGCGCGGCCGTGGCCGATCGGGGGGTGGCAATGCCTCTTCCGATCGTGTAACACCGCGCAACTTCAGGAAAACCCGCGAAGCGCGATCGGCCGCCGTCTCGGCGCTGTCGGCTTGTGACGGAAGGACACTATGCAGACTGTTGTCATCGTCATTCACCTCATGATCGTCGCCGTCATGATCGGCGCCGTCCTGCTTCAGAAGTCGGAAGGCGGCGGCCTCGGCATGGGCGGAGGCGCAGGCTTCATGTCGAGCCGCGGCACCGCGAACCTTTTGACGCGGACCACCGCGATCCTGGCTGGGGGCTTCTTCCTCACCAGCCTGTTCCTGTCCTGGCATGCCGGCTACAACCGGGCGCCTTCGTCGATCATCGGCGCGCCGGCGTCCCAGACCCAGCCGGCCGGAGGCGCCCCGATCGCGCCGCCGACCTCGGGCGGCATCCTGGATTCGCTGAAGAAGGCCGACGAACAGCAGCAGAACCAGGCGCCAGCCGGCCCGCAGGTGCCGCGCTCGCAATAAAGCAGGGGGGCCATGCAGGGCGGCTTCTACCGTCCTGCATCAAGAATCCCCATCAAGGCTCTGTCACCACTCTTAGTTTTGGCTCACCCACAGGCCCGCAAAATATTTGGGGCGGAATACGAATCGCTTTGGCGAATCGAATTCGAGGGATTAGAGGTTAAGTCCCATGGCGCGGTACATATTCATCACCGGCGGCGTGGTCTCTTCGCTCGGCAAGGGTCTGGCTTCAGCGGCACTCGGTGCCCTGTTGCAAGCCCGGGGCTACAAGGTCCGCCTCCGCAAGCTCGACCCCTATCTCAACCTCGATCCTGGAACGATGTCGCCGTATCAGCACGGCGAAGTGTTCGTGACCGATGACGGCGCGGAGACCGATCTCGATCTCGGTCACTACGAGCGCTTCACCGGCCGGCCTGCGACCAAGCAGGACAACATCACCACCGGGCGCATCTACCAGGACATCATCTCCAAGGAGCGGCGCGGCGATTATCTCGGCGCGACCATCCAGGTGGTTCCGCACGTCACCAACGCCATCAAGGAATTCGTCCTCTCCGGCAATGACG
This sequence comes from Bradyrhizobium sp. S3.7.6, assembly GCF_054061875.1. Lineage (NCBI taxonomy): Bacteria > Pseudomonadati > Pseudomonadota > Alphaproteobacteria > Hyphomicrobiales > Nitrobacteraceae > Bradyrhizobium > Bradyrhizobium sp. S3.7.6. The sequence continues at coordinate 4,785,536 of NZ_JBSSEQ010000001.1, forward strand.
ATTACGACTTCGTGCTGGTCGAGATCGGCGGCACCGTCGGCGACATCGAGGGCCTGCCTTTCTTCGAGGCGATTCGTCAGCTCAAGAACGAGCTGCCGCGCGATCATGCCGTCTACATTCATCTGACGCTGCTGCCTTACATCCCGAGCGCGGGCGAGCTGAAGACCAAGCCGACGCAGCACTCGGTGAAGGAGCTGCGCTCGATCGGCATCCAGCCGGACATCCTGCTCTGCCGCACCGACCGCGAGATCCCGAAGGAAGAGCGGCGCAAGCTCGGGCTGTTCTGCAACGTGCGCGAAAGCGCCGTGATCGAGGCGCGCGACGTCGACAACATCTACGCCGTGCCCGAGGCCTATCATAACGCGGGCCTCGACGACGAAGTGCTCGCCGCCTTCGGCATCGGCTCGCGGATTCCTCCGGAGCTGCGAAGCTGGCAGCAGATCAACGAGCGCGTCCGCAATCCCGAAGGCAACGTCACCATCGCCATCGTCGGCAAATATACCGGCATGAAGGATGCGTATAAGTCGCTGATCGAGGCGCTCTCGCATGGCGGCATCGCCAACAAGGTGAAGGTCAATCTCGACTGGATCGAGAGCGAGATCTTCGAGAAGGAAGATCCCGCGCCGTTCCTCGAACACGTCAATGGCATTCTGGTGCCGGGCGGCTTCGGCCAGCGCGGCGCCGAAGGCAAGATCCGCGCGGCGCAGTTCGCGCGCGAGCGCGACGTGCCGTATTTCGGCATCTGCTTCGGCATGCAGATGGCGGTGATCGAGGCCGCGCGAAACCTCGTCGGCATCGAGGACGCCAACTCCACCGAGTTCGGCCCGACCAAGGAGCCGCTGGTCGGCCTGATGACCGAATGGCTGCGCGGCAACGAGCTCGAGAAGCGCTCCAAGGCCGGCGATCTCGGCGGCACGATGCGTCTGGGCGCCTATCCCGCGGCGCTCAACCGCGGCAGCCGCGTCTCGCAGGTCTATGGCGGCGCGACCGAGATTTCCGAACGCCACCGCCACCGCTACGAGGTCAACACCGCCTACAAGGACCGCCTCGAGCAGCACGGGCTGAAATTCTCCGGCCTCTCGCCCGATGGCGTGCTGCCGGAGATCGTCGAGTACGAGGATCATCCCTGGTTCATCGGCGTTCAGTTCCACCCCGAGCTGAAGTCGCGGCCTTTTGAGCCTCATCCTCTCTTCGCCTCGTTCATTCAGGCGGCGATGGTGCAGTCGCGGCTGGTGTGATGTCTCAGGGCGCAGCGGTGTAGTCGCGCACGAGGTGCATCGGCGCCGGCGCGACCGGCATTGAGGCATCGGGCGCAAGCGTTCCCGTGACGATCTTCATCTGCGGCCGTCGCGTCAGCTTGTAGACGGCGGCCGGCGGCACGTTCAGCAAGGCGCGATCCACCAGCTTTGCACGCAAGCCCAGCCGGTCGAGCACCGGCCGCGGCACCGGGCAGCTCATCCCGTAGGTGAACTGATAGAACGCGCCTCCCGGGCGGACGTAACGGAACGCACCGCCAATGATGGAGACGACCTTGCGCGTCGACATATTGAGCAGCGGCAGGCCGCTGACCACGGCGCCGACCGGCGCGCCGTCATAGAGCCGCTCCGTCGTGAGCCGTCCTGCATCCATCCACAACACGCGCGCGCCGGGAAAACGGATTTGCAGGAGCTTGGTGAAGTCCGAGCCGTATTCGATCAGCGTGAGGTCCTGCTGGTGCACGCCGCGTTTCAGGAGCTTGTAGGTGAAAGCGCCGGTGCCGGGGCCGAGCTCGAGGATCGGGCCGGTCGTTGCGGTGATCTCGCGGGTGATGAGATCGGCAAGGGCTGCGCCCGAAGGCGCGATCGCGCCGACCCGCCGCGGGGCCGACATCCAGGACAGGAAGAATGAGAGGAAATCGTTGGGCATGCGCACTCCGGCATTTCGATTGCGCCTCGCAAAGCAGAGGTGAGGCGGTCGAAGAGTCGCCTGAGCGCATTGCGACAGCATTGCGCTTGAGACGCAGAGACGAATTGAATCAGCCCTGTTGCAGGGGCGGCAGCGTCATCCTGAAGCACGCACCGCCGTTCGGTCCGTCCAGGACCGAAACGTGACCGCCATGGAGGAGCATGATCTCGTGCACCATGTTGAGGCCGAGGCCGGCGCCGCGATCGAGCGGCGTGAGCCGGTAGAACGGCTCGAAGATCAGCTCGCGCTGATCGGCCGGAATGCCCGCGCCCTCGTCGGTGACCTCGATGCTGGCGGGACGGCTGACACGAATGACGATCGTGCCGCGGCGAGGGCCGTGCTGGATGGCATTCTGCACGAGGTTAGTCAGCGCGCGTTCGAGCGCGGCCGCGTCGCCGAGTACGTCGATCCGCGCCGCAGGCGCGTCGAAGGACAGCTCATAGCCAGCCGCAATCGCCAGTGGTGCGAGGTCGGCGGCAACGCCTTGCGCGACGGAGACCAGGTCGACCGGCACGAATGGATGCCCGCAACGGTCGAGCCGCTGGATATCCAGCAATTGTTCGGCAAGCGTCGCGAGCCGCGCCGCATCCTCGATCAGGCGCGTCTTGTCCGGTCCCGACGGCAATGACTCCAGGCGCGTGTTCAGGATCGCGATCGGCGTACGCAGCTCGTGCGCGGCGTCGGCAACGAAGCGCTTGTGGCGGGCGTAACCCTGATCGAGCCGCGCCAGAGCGTCATTGACCGCGGCCACGAGCGGTACGACTTCAAGCGGAATTTGCTCCACTGACAGCCGCGCGCCGCGCTGATGGATATCGATCCGCCGGGCCTGGTCTGCGGTCGCGTCCAATCCTCTGAAAGCGCGCTGCACGACCATCGGCGTCGCGATGAACGTCGCGGTCCCCATCAACAGCAGGCCGGGGAGCGCGATGCCCAGCAACACGAGCGACGTCGTGAACACCGCCTTGGCGCCGCTGAGCTTCCCCTGCGTCGCCGTGATGACCTGCACGTTGCCGACGGCCGTGTCGATGCGTTTCAACCGCGCCGCCGGCTTGCGTGGATCGTCCTCGAAGAGCTGCCAGCCGAGCCGCGCCTGGCTGATCTGGTCGAGGGCGCCGCCGATCCCGGCGAATTCAGCCGGTACGGAGCCTTCACTGAGCGAATGCCCCTGCCTGTCGCGAACCAGCAACCAGAGGTCGGGGGTCTCCTCGCGCAAGGCTTTCAGCTCAGCCGTCGGCCGCAGCGTCAGGCCGCCGGCTGCGTCGCGCGCGAGCGCGCTCTGCACGACGTCGATCACGCGGTCTTCGTCCCGTTGGACCAGCACGAAGCCTGTAGCGCACAGTGCGCCGATGATGACGACGACCAAAGCGACGAACAGCGCGGCCTGGAGCGAAAGCAGGCGCCAGCTCAGCCGAGAGCGCAGGCAATATGGGTCGGAGTGCCTGCTCACGGCAGTTTCTTCAGCAGATAGCCGACGCCGCGGATGCCGTGGATCTCCACGTGCGCGTCGGCTTCGGCAAGCTTGCGGCGCAGCCGCGAGACATGCGTATCGAGTGCGTTCGACTGGATCTCGTCGTCGAAACTGTAAACCGCTTCCTCCAGCGCCGATCGCAGCACGGTCCGGCCCATGCGGCGGACCAGGGCTTCGAGCACAAGGAGCTCCCGCCGCGGCAGTTCGAGCGGAGCCCCGTCGACGCTCGCCTCGCGATGGCCGAAGTCGAAGGCGAGGCGGCCGGCGCGAATGATGTCGGGCTGAAGCCCGGCGGGCCGTCGCAACACCGCGCGCAGGCGCGCCAGCAATTCCTCCACCGCGAACGGTTTTGCCAGATAATCATCCGCCCCGCTGTCGAGCCCGGCGACGCGATCGGCGAGCTCGCCGCGTGCCGTCAACACGATGATCGGCACACCGTCGGCGCGCGCTCTCAGTTTCGGAATCAGGGCAAGACCGTCGCCGTCGGGCAGCTGGCGATCGAGCAGCACGGCGGCGTGCACGTCGGCGGAAATGGCCTCTTCGGCCTCGGCGAGCGTTGGCACGTGATCGACGATCATGTCGTACCGCTTGAGCGCCGAGGCCAGCGCTCCGGCCATCTCCGCTTCATCCTCGACGAGCAAAATCCGCATGATCCGCACCTGAGCCTCAACCGAGGCGTTGTAGCGGCAGTATCATTGCGGCAGCATTACGGGAACCGGGTGCGATCGGGGCCGGCAAGCCATGCGCTAGACGCCGCGGGCGGTATCGGGCAGGGCCGAAGACACCGTCACGGCCAGCCGTTATAACCCCCGACGTCATCAGGGAGGAACAAGAATGATCTATGAAATGCGCATCTACCGTTGCGTGCCCGGCCGCCTGCCGGCGCTCCTGAAGCGGTTCGAGACGGTCACGCTGAAGCTCTGGGAGAAGCACGGCATCAAGCAGGCCGGCTTCTTCACCACGCTGATCGGCGAATCCAACCAGGAGCTGACCTATTTCCTGGCGTGGGATTCGCTCGCCGACCGCGAAGCGAAGTGGGGCAAGTTCATGACCGACCCGGACTGGATGAAGGCGCGTGCCGAGAGCGAAGCGGACGGCCAGATCGTCGGCAACATCGTCAGCCAGCTCCTGACGCCGACCGCCTTCTCGGCGGTGAAGTAAGGGGCCGCCGGCGCAAGGGCCTCGCACGGAACCCCGGCGCAACCCTGATATTCGGGTGGCCCGGGGCGAATGGGGTTGATCCGACCCTGATGGCGGCTATGGTCGCGCCGAAACGAGGGACATTGGCCTTGAGCTCTTCGAATTCAGCGGCGCCGGTCGTCACCATTGGCACAGTCAGGTTCGGCAACGATCTGCCGATCTCGATCATTGCCGGGCCGTGCCAGCTCGAAAGCCGCCAACATGCGCTGGAGGTGGCCTCCGCGCTGAAGGAGATCGCCGCGCGGCTGAAGATCGGACTCGTCTACAAGACCTCGTTCGACAAGGCCAACCGCACCAGCGCGTCGGCGGCACGCGGTCTCGGGCTCGCACAGTCGCTGCCGATCTTCGCCGAGATCCGCGCCTCCCTCGGCTTGCCGGTCCTGACCGATGTACATGACGCCGCGCAGTGCGCCGAGGTGGCGCAAGCCGTGGACATCCTCCAGATCCCGGCCTTCCTGTGCCGGCAGACCGATCTGCTGCTGGCGGCCGCCGCGACGGGCAAGGTCGTCAACGTCAAGAAGGGGCAATTCCTCGCGCCCTGGGACATGGCCAATGTCGTGACCAAGATCACGACCGCGAACAATCCCAACGTGCTCGTCACCGAGCGCGGCGCCTCGTTCGGCTACAACACGCTGGTCTCCGACATGCGCGCGCTGCCGATCCTGGCGCGCACCACCGGTGCGCCCGTGATCTTCGACGCCACCCATTCGGTGCAGCAGCCGGGCGGGAAGGGGACGTCCTCCGGCGGCGAGCGTGAGTTCGTGCCGGTGCTGGCGCGCGCAGCCGTCGCGGTCGGCGTTGCCGGCGTCTTCATCGAGACCCATCCCGACCCTGATCGCGCGCCCTCGGACGGGCCCAACATGGTGCCGCTGCGCGACTTCGAAGGACTGATCCGCACGCTGATGGCATTCGACGCGGTGACGAAAAGCACAACGCGCTGATGTCCCAGCCTGCGACCGGGCCGTCGTCCGACCAGAAGTTTCCGCCCGCGATCAATATCATCGCGCTCGCGAGCTTCTCGGCGGCGTTGTCCACGCGCGCGCTCGATCCCGTCCTGCCGCATGTCGCGGAAGATTTTTCGATCAGTATCACGACGGCCGCCAGCATCGCGGCCGGCTACGCCTTGATCTACGCGCTGGTTCAGCCGGTGATCGGAGCGGCCGCCGATCTGTTCGGCAAGGCGCGGTTGATGACACTGTGCCTGGCGCTGCTTGGCGTCTCCTGCATTCTTGGCGCGGTCGCGACCACCTTCTCGGGCCTGTTCGCGAGCCGCATCCTCGCTGGTATCGCCTCCGGTGGCGTGTTTCCGGTTGCTCTCGGCCTGACCGCCGACCTCGTTGCTCCCGCCAAGCGGCAGGTCGCGATCGGCCGCACGCTTGCGGGTTCGATGACCGGCAATCTGCTCGGTGCGACCGCCTCCGGCATCATCGGTGAACTCATCGGCTGGCGCGGTGTGCTCATGATGCTCGGCGCGCTCGGCCTGATCGCGGCCGTTGCGGTGGCGGCGGGCTTTCGCGGTGCCGCGCTGACGGCGCCGCCGAAGACGGATCTGAAGGCCTTGCGGCAGGGCTACCGGACCATCTTCGCCAACCCCAACACGCGCTACTGCTACTCGGCGGTCTTCGTCGAGGGCTGCTGCGTATTCGGCCTGTTTCCGTTCATCGCCGCGCTGCTGTTCGATCTCGGCGAGAAGTCACCGTCGATCGCGGGCATCGTGATCGCGGGCTTTGCGATCGGCGGACTGTTCTACACCTTCACGGTCTCACGCTTCCTGCCGTGGCTCGGCGTGAGAGGCATGATGATTGCGGGCGCGGGCCTCGTCGGACTGCAGCTCGGCGTGCTCGCCTTCGGTCCCGGATGGAAGCTGCAATTCGCCAGCATGCTGGCGATGGGCTGGGGGTTCTACATGATCCACGGCTGCCTGCAGGTGTTCGCCAGCGAGCTGTCGATCGGGGCGCGGGCAACGGCGATGTCGCTGCATTCGTTCTTCTTCTTCATGGGGCAGACCGTTGGCCCGATCGCCTATGGCCTTGGCCTCCAGCACGGTGGCAAGGTCTCGACCCTGCTCACGAGCGCCGCGATCATGGTGGCGCTTGGTCTCGTCTGCGCCCGGCTGCTCAAGCAGCGGGCACCCTCGGACGCACGGGTCTGAGGGGAGTATCGAACTACCGGTTTCCGTATTTTCCCGGAAGAGATTGGTAGCCAAAGCCGTTCAATCTTAAATCAAATCTCATCGTTCGCTCCGTAGATTGCCCGCGAACCGCGTCTTGGCGGCAATATGGATCAGTCGATGCAAAAGCAGCGTTCGGTCGCCCGCATCCTCGGGGCGGTGGTTGGATCTCTCGGTCTCGTCCTCGTCGTCATCTGCGCCTATGCGCTGAAGCTCGCGGTCACCCGCTACTCGGACAGCAACCGCATCGTCTCGCTCGCGGTCGCCAGCCGCGACCTGACCAATACGCTCGTGATTTTCCGCCTGGAGCGCGGTGACACGCTGAGCTATCTGGCGTCGGCTGCCCCCGCGCCCGACAGCGTCATGAGCAGCCTCGCCGAGCAGCGAGCCACGGTGCAAAAGAACTACGCGCAGGCCTTGCAGAGCCTCGCCTCTGCCGAAGCGCCCGGTCTTGCCGAAAAGCTCGACAAGCTCCGCGGCATCTGGGCGCAGCTCGAGGAGTTGCGGCCGCGCGCGGTCACTGCCCTGAAGCAGGAGAAGGCGGCGCGTGACGCGAACCTGCAACCGAGCTGGGCCAGGATCAGCGACGCCTATATGGACGCGATCGGCGACGTCACCGCCCATGTCGACAACGCGATGACGCTGATCGATCCCGTGGTCGATCGCCTCCTGATCGCCAAGCAGGCCTCCTGGCAGGCCCGCGCCAATGCCGGCCAAACCATTCTGATCCAGTTCTCCTCGATCCTCGCCAACAAGACCTGGACCGCGGCCGATGGTGTCACCTTCGCCGATCTGCGCGGCCGCATCCAGCAGTCCTGGGTGGTCGTGCGCGATCTCAGCCCGAATGTGGCCTCGCCCGAGCTGTTGCAGGCGATCCGTAACGCCGAGCCGGAAATTTCCGGCGCGCTCAGCGACGAACGCAATGCCATTGCGACCAAGCTGCTCGCCGGCGAGCCCGCCGGCGTCGCAGGCATCGACTACCGCGATCGTCAGCTTGTCGGCGCCAACAATGTCGTGATCGTCACACAAACCGCGCTCGCCAACATGATCTCGCGGGCCGAAGACGGTGCCTCGCGCGCCCGCGTCAGCCTGATCCTGTTCGGCCTGCTGGTGCCGGCCTCGCTGGCGCTGACGGTCGGCGGGCTGATGCTGATGCGCAACCGCGTCACCCAGCCGCTGACCGCGATCACCGGTGTCATGACCCGTTTCGCGGCGCATGATTTCGCCGGCGAGGTGCCGGGTCTCGGCCGCAACGACGAGATCGGCCGCATGGCCGCGGCGCTCCAGGTGTTCAAGGAGGCCATGATCAACGCCGAGCGCCTGTCCTGCGACCAGGCCGTCGAGCGCGCCGACAAGGAGAAGCGTGCAGCCGAATTGTCCGGCCTCGTGCGGCAATTCGAAAGCCGCATCGGCCAGATGGTACAGACGCTGTCGAGCGCGTCGGGCGAGCTGGAGATGACCGCGCGCTCGATGTCGGGCACGGCGGCCGAGGCCCAGACCCAGGCCGGCTCGGCCTCGACCTTGGCCGACCAGGTCGGCGGCGGCGTGCAGACCGTGGCGGCCGCGGCGGAGGAGCTCAACGCCTCGATCCGCGAGATCAACCGTCAGGTCGAGCAGGCGACGCGCGCCACCGAGCAGGCGGTCGTCACCGTCAAGGAAACCGACAGCACCATGCGCGCGCTTGCCGACGGCGCCGATCGCATCGGCGAGGTTATCGGCCTCATCACCTCGATCGCCGGCCAGACCAATCTGCTGGCGCTGAACGCAACGATCGAGGCAGCCCGAGCCGGCGAGTCCGGCAGGGGTTTTGCGGTGGTGGCGAGCGAGGTGAAGAACCTGGCCTCCCAGACGGCGAAGGCGACCGAAGAGATCAGCGCCCAGATCACGGAGATCCAGGGGGCGACGCAGAAGGCGGTCTCGGCGATCGACGGCATCGTCAAGACCATCGAGGAGGTCTCGAGCATCAACCGCGTCATCGCCGCCGCCATCGAGGAGCAGAACAAGGCCACCGCCGAGATCGCAAACACCGTGCAGCACACGGCGGAAGCGACCTCGACTGTCACCCGCAACATCGCAACCGTGTCGTCAGCGGCGAACGAGACCGGCCGCGCCGCGTCCGGCGTGCTGAAGGCCGCCGCCAACCTGTCGAGCCAGTCGACCTCGCTGACGTCGGAGGTCGACGGCTTTATCAGCAAGGTGAGGGCGGTGGCGTAAGCTGGCGCGCGCTCTCCTTGGCCACCAGAGACGGCGCTTCGCGCCGCGCTGGGGTAGCACAATCAACGAGGGCGATGCGCGCGGGCGGCGATTGCTTGCGCGCGCTCGAGCAGCGCTTCGGCTCGCTGCACGATCGGAATATCAATCATCTTGCCGTCGATGGCGAAGGATGCGCGTCCCTCGGCGGCCGCTTGCTTGTTGAGCGCAACGACACGCTCGGCGTCCGCTACCTCCTTGGCGGAGGGACTGAAACCCTCGTTGAGGATCGGCACCAGCGACGGATGGATGCAGGCAGAGCCCACGAAGCCAAAGTCCGCAGAGCGCCTGACTATCCTTGTGTATCCTTCCAGATCGGAGAAATCGGCGACTGAGCCGATGGTGCCGAGCGGCATGATGCCGGCGGCGCGGGCTGCCTGCACGACCTGTTGCTTCGGCATCAACAGGGTTTCCTCCGTCGGCTTGGCGCCGATGGCGGTGGCATAATCTTCCGCACCCAGTGAAATGCCGGCCAGCCGCGGGATCGATCGCGCGATCTCGTGAGCCCTACAGAGAGGACCGGGCGCCTCGATCAGGCCGACAAACCAGATATTGCCGATGGGCAATCCGCGCTCGATCTCCAGTCTGGTCACCATCTCGTCGAGCAGGCGCAGATGCTCGGCGCCTTCGACCTTGGTGATCTTGATCGCGTCCACGCCGGCGATGACAGCCGCTTCCAGATCGGGCACCGCCAATTCGAGCGGCTGGTTGATCCGCACCATGACATCCGAACTTCCGGTGTCGCGAAAGCGCTTCACGATGCCCGGGATCAGCTTTCGAGCGTTGGCCTTTTCAGCCAGCGGCACGCTGTCCTCGAGATCGATGATCAGCGCGTCCGCGCCGCGCTCGACGGCCTTGACCACGAACCGCTCGACGTTCGCGGGTACGAACAGCGCAGAGCGCCAGACCGGGAATTTTCGTTCAACTGTCATGTGCTGGTTTCCTTCACAACGCCCGAGGCGAGGGCGGCATCGATGTCGTCAGGGCTGAGGCCGGCTTCGGCCAGGATGGTGCGGCTGTGCTGACCGAGGCGTGGCGCAGGCGTCCGGATGCTTCCGGGCGTCTCGGACAGGCGAACCGGGACGGCGTGCATCGGGAACGTTCCCATGTCCTCGTCGGGATAGTCGGCCAGCAGTCCCCGGGCCTGCACGTGGCGATCGTTCATCAAGCGGACGGTGTCGTTGACCGGACCGATCGTGACCTCGGCCGCCTCGAAGAAGGCGACGTTGTCGTCGACCGTTCGTGTCGCGATGAAATCGCCGATGATCTTGTCGAGTTCGGCGACATGGACGAGCCTCTGCTCGTTGGTCTTGAACTTTGGATCCTCGCAGAGCTCCGGGCGGCCGATCGAACGCAGCACCCGCATCGCCATGCCTTGCGTGGATGCCGACAGACAAACCCAGCCGCCATCGAGCGTGCGGTAGACATTGCGCGGTACCGAGCCGCTCGAGCGGCTCCCGCTGCGCGGTTTGACCACGCCGGTCAAACGGTAATTTGCCGCCTGAGGCCCGAGCGAGTTGACGATCGGGTCGAGCAGCGGCAGGTCGATCACCTGTCCCTTTCCGCCGTTGATCTCGACCTCCCGAAGGGCCGCCATCGCGGCGAACGCTCCGGTGAGACCGGACAGGGCATCGGCCAGATACATAGGCGGCAATACCGGCTCACGATCGGGGAAGCCGTTCATCTCGGCGAAGCCGGAGAAGCCCTCCACCAGCGTCCCAAAGCCGGGCCGGCGATGATAGGGGCCGGTCTGCCCCCATCCCGATATGCGAACGATCACGAGTTTGGGCTCTAGCCGCAGCAGTTCCTCCGGCGAGAGCCCCATCTGCTCGAGCGTGCCGGGACGGAAACTCTCGACCAGCATCGCGGCGCCGGGAATCATCTTGCGGATCAGCGGCACCGCTTCGTCGTGACGGAATTCCAGGCAGATGCTGCGCTTGTTGCGCGAATGGATCTTCCAGTTGGTCTCGACACCCTTGGTGCGCCAGCCGCGCAGCGTATCGCCTTCGCGCGGCTCGACCTTGATGACGTCGGCGCCGAAGTCGGCGAGATGCTGGGTGAGCAGATTGCCTGCGACCAGCCTCGAGAGGTCGATGACGCGGAGCCCTGTCAGCGGGCCGCGGACACCGGGGGTGTAATCGGCCTGATGCAGTCCGCTTTCGGGAGAGGTGGCGTCAGTGGGATTTGCCATGGTTCCGTTCTGTAAACAGGATGCCGCCGGTGACAGGCAGCCACAGGCGCAACTGGCGGTCAGTCGTTGCCTCCTGGGTTTCGATGCGGATCTGATTTCCGCCGACGCTCAATCCGATTTGCCATCGGCCGCCAACATAGGAATGGCTGACCACGTCGGCTTCAACGATCGAACCTCCGATCGCCTGATCGTTGGCCGCCGCCAGGCGCATCTGCTCGGGGCGATAGGCAAACGTGACCTTGTCGCCCAGGGATGGACGTTTGTCGGACTTGATCAGAACGCGCTGACCATCGGCGAGACTGACCAGTGTCTGTCCATCGCCGTCGGGCGCCCCGACCACGTCGCCGTTCAGGAAATTGGTCGTTCCGATGAAGTCGGCGACGAAACAGTCTGCCGGCCGCGTGTAGATCTCTTGGGGCGAGCCGATCTGGCTGATGTGGCCGCCATTCATGACCACGATGCGGTCGGACAGTGCCAGCGCTTCGACCTGGTCGTGCGTCACGTAGATCGTCGTCAGGCCGAGGCGCGTGCGCAGTTCGGCAAGCCAGGTCCGGGCGCGATCGCGCAGCTTTGCGTCGAGATTCGACAGGGGCTCGTCGAGCAGGAGGATTTCGGGCTGGTAGACCAGCGTTCGTGCGAGCGCGACACGCTGCTGCTGGCCGCCCGAGAGCTGATGCGGATAGCGGTCCTGAAAGCGCTCCATCTCGACGAGAGCGAGACTCTCCTCGACGCGGCGCTTGCAGTCGGCAGTCGATACCTTGCGCAGCTTGAGCGGAAACACGACGTTGTCATAGACCGTCATGTGCGGCCACAAAGCGTAGCTCTGGAACACGAGCCCGCAATGGCGCGCTTCCGGCGGCAGGAAGATTCCTTTTTCGCCGTCGAAATAGGTCTTGTTGCCGACGCGGATGCGTCCGCTCGTCGGTTGATCCAGTCCGGCAATGGCGCCGAGCGTTGTTGACTTGCCGCACCCTGACGGCCCCAGCAGCGTGACGAACTCGCCATCGGCAACGTGGATGTTGACGTCGTCGATCGCTTTGACAGGTCCGTACCGCTTGTGCAGGTTCTCGATCAGCAAATCAGCCATAAAGCTTCACTCCGAGAAAAGCGCGCGCCGCCGTGACGCAGACTCCGATGACCAGGATCTGGACGGTCGCCAGCGCGGACACCAGACCGACCTCGCCCTGCGTCCATGCCTGGAGCAGCGTGGTCCCGATCACTTCGCTGCCGGGTGCGAACAGGAAGATCGCTGTCGTGTATTCCTTGAAGAACGTGATGAAGAGGATGATAAAGCAGGCCACCAGCGCCGGGCGCAGCAAGGGCAAAACGATGCGCCGGCTCGTCGTCCACCAATCCGCGCCCTGCGTACGGGCGGCGCGATCGAAGTCCGGGCTCATCTGCAACAACATCGGAGCAACCGCACCGAGCCCCACAGGAATGAAGTGCATCGTGAAGGCGGCAACCAGAATCCAGATCGTGTTTCGGAGGCCGCCCAGGCCAGGCACGAGCGCAAACGCGTAGAAGAAACCGATGCCGGCGACGACGCCGGGCACGGCACGGGGAAACAGCGCGACGTAGTGTAGCGCGCCACGCCAGCGGAAGTCGGACCGCAGCACGATGATGGCGATCAGGGCGACCATCGCAGTGGCGACGACGCCACCGACCGAACTGACGATCAGCGAGTTCCAGATCGAACGCGGGTAGACCGGGTATTCGAGCATGTTGGCGAAGTTGCCGAGCGTCAGCACCTCGCTGATCGGCACCATCGGCGACAGCAGGCTCGTGAAGGCGCGCAGCAGCAGCGCGCCGATCGGCATCACGACAGTTGCGGTGATGTAGATCGCCGAGACGATGCAAAGCGGCCAGCGCAGGTTGTTCAGGCGGAAAGGGCGCGGTCGCGTGGCCTTGCCGCCGAGCGTGACGAAGCGCCTTGTATTGCCGAGCAGGCGTCCTTGTAGCCACACCAACACGCAGACGACGGCAAGCATCAGCACGGCAGCCGTTGCCACCAGCCCGTGGTCGGGGCGGGCCGACGCTACGCCGTTGTTGTAGAGGAACGTGGTCAGCACAGTGATGCCGGCGGGATCTCCGAACACCAGCGGAATTGCGAGGAGCTCCAGTCCCACAGTGAAGTTCAGCACGGCACTATAGGCGATTGCCGGCATGAGGAGCGGCAGCGTGATCCGCCACAAGGTCCTCAAGGTGCCGGCGCCGGTCACGCGCGCGGCTTCCTCCAAAGTCGGATCGGTGATCGAGGCCGACGACATGCAGTAGATGTAAGCGACTGGTGCTTGCGAGACGCCCGCGATCATCGCCATGCCCGGCAGCGAGTAGAGATTCCAGGGCGCGCCGTCGAAGATCGACTGAACCAGAAGCGTGAGGTAGCCGGCCGGTCCGTAGATCGTGTACCAGCCGAACGACAGTACCAGCGCCGAGAGATAGATCGGCCACAGGAAGAGCTCGCCGAACAACCGGGCAAACGGCATGTCGGTGCGGCCGAACAGCACCGCCGCCAGCGTGCCCAGCGTCTGCGAAATCACAGTGGTGAGGGTGGCGAACACGAACGTGTTCCAGATGACGAGCGCGAAGCCGTCGGTGCGAAGCAGGCGCCCGAAATTGCCCAGCGTCAGTTGCTGGCCGGAATCGTAGAGCGCACGATCCAGGAAGGATTGATAGAGAACGGGCAGGAGAGGCGCTGCGATCAGGACAATTTGTCAGCAGCGCCATGCCGTACTGGATGACGGTATCGCGGCCGGGCAGCGGCTTCGGCAGGGCGTCCGCGGCCGACGACCCCAGCGCGCTGCTTGCGTCAAGCGACATTGAAGGTCTTTTTCCAGCGCGCGAGGAAGCTGTCGTAGTCCCGCACCGCGTCCCGATCGTAGCCGATGTAGCAGATGTTCTGCTCGCCGACGGCTTCCACGATCGACGAGTAGGTGTGGCGGATTCCGTCACCCGGCTTCACACCGGGGCGTGCCGGCGTCAGGCCGCCCCGTCCGAATGCGCGCTGACCGTCCTCCGAGACGACGTAGTCGAGCATCAGTTTTGCTGCGTTGACGTTCTTCGATCCCTTCGGAATCGCGATGCCACGCAGCACGACCGGCTGACCGTCTCCGATGAAGCTCCAGCCGAGGATCTTTGCCCGCGCCGGATCGTTCAGGCGCGGCCAGAAGGTGATGGCCGAAACGAAGAAGCCCATGGTGTATTCGCCGGAGGTGACCTTCTCGGTCATTGGGCCGCCGGAACGCTCGAATCGGGGCGAAAGCTTTGCAAGTTGGGCGAACCAGTCCCAGGCCTTTTCGCCGTGCTTCTTCACGAACGCGTAGCTGATGCCGTAGCCGAAAGTTGTTTGATGCACGCCGTAGCTGGTGATGCGGTTGCGCCAGGTTTTCTCGTTTGCGACCGCAAGTTCGACGAACTCGGCAAGTGTCTTGGGACGCTTGCCGTCGGCCACCAGCGTGTTGTTCCAGATCAGCGCCATGGGGTCGGACGAGACGGTGTAGACGCCGGGAAACGGCTTTGACCAATCCGGCCAGGCCTTCGCTTCAGGCGATACGTAGTCGAGGACTTCACCGCGCTCCTGGAAATCGATCCATCCGCCCGGATCGGCCGTCGCGATGAGGTCGCAGGTGCGGCTGTTGGTGCTCCGCTCGGCCAGATATCGCTCGAAGCTCTCGCGGGAGGCGGGGAGATCCAGGGTCTCGACCTTGATCTTCGGGTAGAGCTTGTTGAAGCCCTCGATCACGGGACGCCAGTTTTCCGGCGACATAATCGAGTAAATGAGGAGGCTGCCCTCGTTATGAGCGTCGTCGATGATCTTCTGATAATTCTCGGGATACCCGTTCGGCGCCGCCTGGGCCGTGCCCCGGAGCCCCATCGTGGCGCCGAGAACCGACATCACCATTAAGCTTCTACGATCGATGCTCGACATCTACTGTTCCTCCGGCCGCCGCGATTTGTTATGTACATTTATTGGCGCCAATTTGTGCGCAATAGTTGCGGTGAGTCAAGCGCTCCAAAAAGGGAAGCAGCCATGAAAGTACGGAAGGAGCAGAAGAGGCTGTTGGCGGCGGAAATCGGTGCCGCCATCCTGCAAGGCGACTACCGGCCCGGCGAATGGCTGCGCCAGATCGACCTGGAGGAAGCCTTCGCTGCCAAACGGTTTGACGTTCGCAGTGCGCTGACTCAGCTCGCCGCAAGCGGGATGGTGACGCACGTCGAAAATCGTGGATACCGGGTCGCGCAACCCGACTTGAACGTCGTTCGCGAGATATTGGCGATCCGCACGCTGCTCGAAGTTGAAGCGGCAAGGCAGGCGCTACCGAATATCGGTCCCGACGAACTCGAGAAGATCAAGCAGGCTCAGCAAATCTTCGAAGATGCTGTGGCGCGCGGCAGCAAGGCGGATCAGGCAAATACCAACGCAGCCTTTCACGACGAGATCTATCGCCATGCAACGAACCAATCGCTCGCCAGCCTCATCGTGGAAATCAGAAATCGCGCCAGACCAGGGCCGATTGCTTTGTGGCCCTCGAACGCCGAGCTGCAGAGAAGTGCTGCACACCATGTCGAGATCGTCGATGCGATCGAGTCTCGCGATCTCGCCGCGCTCGTTGCAGCAGTGCGACGACACATCGTCGAATCCGGCGCCAACTATCCGGCGCGCGATCTCGGTCCGGTCAAGAAGACCTCAGCAGCCTCCGATTGACTAAGAGTGGCGAAGCCAATCTGTTGAGGGCGTGTCAGGAGCAGCGCGTGGAGTAGGCCTGCCTCAATTCGCGCCCCCCGCCGGGATCGGCTCCATCCCGCTTGCGATGATCGCTTCGCGCGCGGCGGGGGAGGCGAGGAATTTTATGAGGGCACGGCCGGCTTCGGGCTCCTTCGAACCGGCCGCGATTCCGGCCGAGAAGATCGTGATCTTCTGCAATTCCTTCGGCAGCGGTCCGACGATGTCGATGCCCTTCACGGGCTTCAGCTCGCTGATCTGCTGGAAGCCGAGCTCGGCCTCGCCGTGCGCGACGATCTCGCCGACCGGCGTTGCCGGAATCTTTCGTGCCTTGTCCTTCATGACGTCGGCGATGCCGAGCTTGTCAAACATCTCGGTCGAAACGTAGACGCCGCTGGCGCTGTCGGAATAGGCGATCGTCTTCGCCGCCAGCAGCGCGCGCTTGACCGCCTCCACCGAGCCGATGTCCGGCTTCGGCGCACCCGATTTCACGGCAACGCCGATCGGCGATCTGGTGAGGTCGACCTGGCTGCCGGCCACGACCTTGCCCTTGCCGGCGAGGTCAGTGAGGGCATAGCCCACCATGATCAGGACATCGGCGGGTTCGCCGCGCTCCAGCCGGACCGGGATCGCATTGGTGGTCGTCCCCATCGACGGCCCATATTCCGTCAGCACTTTGTTGCCGGTGGCCTTCTCGAATTCCGGCACGAGCGCCTTGTAGGCAGCCGTCAATCCGCCCGAGATCATCACATGGACCTCGGCAGCTTCGGCCACGCCGGTCAGCCACAGGACGGTTAGAACGCCGAAGGCAATGTTGCGGAATGTTGCTGATATCGATGTCATCGTCATTCGTCTCCAACTAACCCCGTCCACGATACGGCGCGACGCCTTGCTCCGGCACCCACAATCCCTTCGGTACGCGGCCGGTCTGCCAGAACACGTCGATCGGGATGCCGCCGCGCGGATACCAGTAGCCGCCGATGCGCAAGAACTTCGGCTTGATCTCGCTCGCGATGCGC